>CBDCQS010000001.1:0-10945 GCA_965220675.1 Longimicrobiales bacterium | reverse complement strand
AAAGGGTCGTAAATGGCTTAGGAGGTCAAAAATCCTCTCAGGGCTCAATCTAAATATGGTCTAATGGGATCCAGTGCAAAAACAGGAAAATTTTTTATCAGAGGCTCACAGGAGCGAAAAAGATGTACTTTTTTGGGTCCAAAACATAAAAGTGCCATTTGGGATAGGACACCCCCCCACCTACACATCAAATGCAGTCTGTATGTGTGCAGTAGGGTTCAAGGGTCCCAAATCTTCAAACGGAATTCAATTATCTTGATTCATTCACGTTTTATAGAGTTTTTACAATTTGGGCTTCTTCAGCTCCAGGGGGGCGGGGCAGGTGGGTGAGGGAGTATCTGGGGACATAGAAGGGTTTTCCTACATGCACACATGCATGTGTGCACATATGCACACATGTACATACATGTAACACCAAAAACTACATGTTAAGAAATTGCAAATGGCTGCTACCATGGAGGCAGCCATGTTTATCATGATTAACATGTATGGGTATGTGTGTGCATATGTATTTGTGGATGCATACATGTGTGCATGTGCATACATATGTATACAAGTGTGGAACTGACACCACCCACCCTCACCCCCACCCACCCCCTACCTGCCAAGGGGGGACCCCCCTAAAACAGTATAAATTTAATACATCTTGAACTAATCGAGATAAATCAATTCTGTTTGCAGATTTGAAGTCTGTCTAGACTCCTCAACCTATGAGTGGGTGTATGGTTTGGTGGGTAGGTGTGTGGGTGGGTTGATGGATGGGTCATTCTTTTTGATATGTTGACATTTGACTTCTTACTTAAACCGCCTCAGCCCGTTACAGGGCTATTTTGGTGAATTTCAAATGGTTTGTACATGAAAGAGCACATTTCCATAGTAATGGAGTAGATATAGTGGAAAAGAGAGATAACATTCAAGTTTTCTCAAAATTCGGTATTTTCCCAAATCAGGGCAAGGAGCGGAGCGACTTGCCCGCGACATCAGTTGTCACAAAAATTTAGCTGAAAATGTGCGGAATGACCTTCCGAGTTGATTGGTACCTCTACCAAGCTTTTTCGATGAATACGAAAGGTAATACAGCAATTTTTAGGTGGTTTAAGTTTACACTTAAACCACCTTATAGCATAGCGCATGACAAATTACGATTGGCCATTTGGGACACTTCCTTTTGGACTTTTTGGCTCAAATTTGGACACAAAGGACCTTGAGACATATCCTAGGACCTATTCTGGTCATTTTTGAAATATGTCAATTTTTGACGATTCCAGGGCCGTTTGAGTACTTTTCAGAAAATGGGTGGTCTCAGAAAATCAAAGTTTTCTCAATGAAGGAGCGATCGTTACCCCCCTTATCGGTTTAGTTTTAGGAGGAGAGGTCCCTAGGCTAAATCATGGGCCAATTTGTTTCCCAATCCAAAACACTTAAGGGGGTGCTATGGGCCGTCGAAAGTTGAGTACCACTTTTTGACACTTTCACAAAGGATTAAAGCACACTTATTACTGATGTATTGCATCAAGAATCTGTCCATAGGTGTATCCTAGGGTGCTCTCCTTAACCTATTTTGGATTTTTGAGTATGTCACCACTGGGCCGTTTGGTGGGCTATTAAGTGTCAATTTTACAGATGTCCAAAAAGTTAGACAATGATTTTCGGCCATTTGTATTTTGATTTTTAAGTCCAAAACAAGTATAAAGGTGTAAAAATATATTCTCCAGAACACGAATTTTTTTTTTTTGTTTTGGTCAATCGGTTTCTGACTTATGGCCGATCGAGTAATTTTTGACATTGGACGGGTGGTGGATAAAGCATGCGTTTAGACCATGAAGGGTTGATGATAGGGGTTCAATGTCAATTGATGATTTGTAGAGGACATATTAGAGCATCTAAGGGTACATTTCAAATTTTTTTGTGGTTGACGGTTCTATGGCAAATTGACATTTTCGTTCAATTTTGCACTTTGGTCTTCATTTCAAGTCGAATTTGAAAGGGTCGTAAATGGCTTAGGAGGTCAAAAATCCTCTCAGGGCTCAATCTAAATATGGTCTAATGGGATCCAGTGCAAAAACAGGAAAATTTTTTATCAGAGGCTCACAGGAGCGAAAAAGATGTACTTTTTTGGGTCCAAAACATAAAAGTGCCATTTGGGATAGGACACCCCCCCACCTACACATCAAATGCAGTCTGTATGTGTGCAGTAGGGTTCAAGGGTCCCAAATCTTCAAACGGAATTCAATTATCTTGATTCATTCACGTTTTATAGAGTTTTTACAATTTGGGCTTCTTCAGCTCCAGGGGGGCGGGGCAGGTGGGTGAGGGAGTATCTGGGGACATAGAAGGGTTTTCCTACATGCACACATGCATGTGTGCACATATGCACACATGTACATACATGTAACACCAAAAACTACATGTTAAGAAATTGCAAATGGCTGCTACCATGGAGGCAGCCATGTTTATCATGATTAACATGTATGGGTATGTGTGTGCATATGTATTTGTGGATGCATACATGTGTGCATGTGCATACATATGTATACAAGTGTGGAACTGACACCACCCACCCTCACCCCCACCCACCCCCTACCTGCCAAGGGGGGACCCCCCTAAAACAGTATAAATTTAATACATCTTGAACTAATCGAGATAAATCAATTCTGTTTGCAGATTTGAAGTCTGTCTAGACTCCTCAACCTATGAGTGGGTGTATGGTTTGGTGGGTAGGTGTGTGGGTGGGTTGATGGATGGGTCATTCTTTTTGATATGTTGACATTTGACTTCTTACTTAAACCGCCTCAGCCCGTTACAGGGCTATTTTGGTGAATTTCAAATGGTTTGTACATGAAAGAGCACATTTCCATAGTAATGGAGTAGATATAGTGGAAAAGAGAGATAACATTCAAGTTTTCTCAAAATTCGGTATTTTCCCAAATCAGGGCAAGGAGCGGAGCGACTTGCCCGCGACATCAGTTGTCACAAAAATTTAGCTGAAAATGTGCGGAATGACCTTCCGAGTTGATTGGTACCTCTACCAAGCTTTTTCGATGAATACGAAAGGTAATACAGCAATTTTTAGGTGGTTTAAGTTTACACTTAAACCACCTTATAGCATAGCGCATGACAAATTACGATTGGCCATTTGGGACACTTCCTTTTGGACTTTTTGGCTCAAATTTGGACACAAAGGACCTTGAGACATATCCTAGGACCTATTCTGGTCATTTTTGAAATATGTCAATTTTTGACGATTCCAGGGCCGTTTGAGTACTTTTCAGAAAATGGGTGGTCTCAGAAAATCAAAGTTTTCTCAATGAAGGAGCGATCGTTACCCCCCTTATCGGTTTAGTTTTAGGAGGAGAGGTCCCTAGGCTAAATCATGGGCCAATTTGTTTCCCAATCCAAAACACTTAAGGGGGTGCTATGGGCCGTCGAAAGTTGAGTACCACTTTTTGACACTTTCACAAAGGATTAAAGCACACTTATTACTGATGTATTGCATCAAGAATCTGTCCATAGGTGTATCCTAGGGTGCTCTCCTTAACCTATTTTGGATTTTTGAGTATGTCACCACTGGGCCGTTTGGTGGGCTATTAAGTGTCAATTTTACAGATGTCCAAAAAGTTAGACAATGATTTTCGGCCATTTGTATTTTGATTTTTAAGTCCAAAACAAGTATAAAGGTGTAAAAATATATTCTCCAGAACACGAATTTTTTTTTTTTGTTTTGGTCAATCGGTTTCTGACTTATGGCCGATCGAGTAATTTTTGACATTGGACGGGTGGTGGATAAAGCATGCGTTTAGACCATGAAGGGTTGATGATAGGGGTTCAATGTCAATTGATGATTTGTAGAGGACATATTAGAGCATCTAAGGGTACATTTCAAATTTTTTTGTGGTTGACGGTTCTATGGCAAATTGACATTTTCGTTCAATTTTGCACTTTGGTCTTCATTTCAAGTCGAATTTGAAAGGGTCGTAAATGGCTTAGGAGGTCAAAAATCCTCTCAGGGCTCAATCTAAATATGGTCTAATGGGATCCAGTGCAAAAACAGGAAAATTTTTTATCAGAGGCTCACAGGAGCGAAAAAGATGTACTTTTTTGGGTCCAAAACATAAAAGTGCCATTTGGGATAGGACACCCCCCCACCTACACATCAAATGCAGTCTGTATGTGTGCAGTAGGGTTCAAGGGTCCCAAATCTTCAAACGGAATTCAATTATCTTGATTCATTCACGTTTTATAGAGTTTTTACAATTTGGGCTTCTTCAGCTCCAGGGGGGCGGGGCAGGTGGGTGAGGGAGTATCTGGGGACATAGAAGGGTTTTCCTACATGCACACATGCATGTGTGCACATATGCACACATGTACATACATGTAACACCAAAAACTACATGTTAAGAAATTGCAAATGGCTGCTACCATGGAGGCAGCCATGTTTATCATGATTAACATGTATGGGTATGTGTGTGCATATGTATTTGTGGATGCATACATGTGTGCATGTGCATACATATGTATACAAGTGTGGAACTGACACCACCCACCCTCACCCCCACCCACCCCCTACCTGCCAAGGGGGGACCCCCCTAAAACAGTATAAATTTAATACATCTTGAACTAATCGAGATAAATCAATTCTGTTTGCAGATTTGAAGTCTGTCTAGACTCCTCAACCTATGAGTGGGTGTATGGTTTGGTGGGTAGGTGTGTGGGTGGGTTGATGGATGGGTCATTCTTTTTGATATGTTGACATTTGACTTCTTACTTAAACCGCCTCAGCCCGTTACAGGGCTATTTTGGTGAATTTCAAATGGTTTGTACATGAAAGAGCACATTTCCATAGTAATGGAGTAGATATAGTGGAAAAGAGAGATAACATTCAAGTTTTCTCAAAATTCGGTATTTTCCCAAATCAGGGCAAGGAGCGGAGCGACTTGCCCGCGACATCAGTTGTCACAAAAATTTAGCTGAAAATGTGCGGAATGACCTTCCGAGTTGATTGGTACCTCTACCAAGCTTTTTCGATGAATACGAAAGGTAATACAGCAATTTTTAGGTGGTTTAAGTTTACACTTAAACCACCTTATAGCATAGCGCATGACAAATTACGATTGGCCATTTGGGACACTTCCTTTTGGACTTTTTGGCTCAAATTTGGACACAAAGGACCTTGAGACATATCCTAGGACCTATTCTGGTCATTTTTGAAATATGTCAATTTTTGACGATTCCAGGGCCGTTTGAGTACTTTTCAGAAAATGGGTGGTCTCAGAAAATCAAAGTTTTCTCAATGAAGGAGCGATCGTTACCCCCCTTATCGGTTTAGTTTTAGGAGGAGAGGTCCCTAGGCTAAATCATGGGCCAATTTGTTTCCCAATCCAAAACACTTAAGGGGGTGCTATGGGCCGTCGAAAGTTGAGTACCACTTTTTGACACTTTCACAAAGGATTAAAGCACACTTATTACTGATGTATTGCATCAAGAATCTGTCCATAGGTGTATCCTAGGGTGCTCTCCTTAACCTATTTTGGATTTTTGAGTATGTCACCACTGGGCCGTTTGGTGGGCTATTAAGTGTCAATTTTACAGATGTCCAAAAAGTTAGACAATGATTTTCGGCCATTTGTATTTTGATTTTTAAGTCCAAAACAAGTATAAAGGTGTAAAAATATATTCTCCAGAACACGAATTTTTTTTTTTTGTTTTGGTCAATCGGTTTCTGACTTATGGCCGATCGAGTAATTTTTGACATTGGACGGGTGGTGGATAAAGCATGCGTTTAGACCATGAAGGGTTGATGATAGGGGTTCAATGTCAATTGATGATTTGTAGAGGACATATTAGAGCATCTAAGGGTACATTTCAAATTTTTTTGTGGTTGACGGTTCTATGGCAAATTGACATTTTCGTTCAATTTTGCACTTTGGTCTTCATTTCAAGTCGAATTTGAAAGGGTCGTAAATGGCTTAGGAGGTCAAAAATCCTCTCAGGGCTCAATCTAAATATGGTCTAATGGGATCCAGTGCAAAAACAGGAAAATTTTTTATCAGAGGCTCACAGGAGCGAAAAAGATGTACTTTTTTGGGTCCAAAACATAAAAGTGCCATTTGGGATAGGACACCCCCCCACCTACACATCAAATGCAGTCTGTATGTGTGCAGTAGGGTTCAAGGGTCCCAAATCTTCAAACGGAATTCAATTATCTTGATTCATTCACGTTTTATAGAGTTTTTACAATTTGGGCTTCTTCAGCTCCAGGGGGGCGGGGCAGGTGGGTGAGGGAGTATCTGGGGACATAGAAGGGTTTTCCTACATGCACACATGCATGTGTGCACATATGCACACATGTACATACATGTAACACCAAAAACTACATGTTAAGAAATTGCAAATGGCTGCTACCATGGAGGCAGCCATGTTTATCATGATTAACATGTATGGGTATGTGTGTGCATATGTATTTGTGGATGCATACATGTGTGCATGTGCATACATATGTATACAAGTGTGGAACTGACACCACCCACCCTCACCCCCACCCACCCCCTACCTGCCAAGGGGGGACCCCCCTAAAACAGTATAAATTTAATACATCTTGAACTAATCGAGATAAATCAATTCTGTTTGCAGATTTGAAGTCTGTCTAGACTCCTCAACCTATGAGTGGGTGTATGGTTTGGTGGGTAGGTGTGTGGGTGGGTTGATGGATGGGTCATTCTTTTTGATATGTTGACATTTGACTTCTTACTTAAACCGCCTCAGCCCGTTACAGGGCTATTTTGGTGAATTTCAAATGGTTTGTACATGAAAGAGCACATTTCCATAGTAATGGAGTAGATATAGTGGAAAAGAGAGATAACATTCAAGTTTTCTCAAAATTCGGTATTTTCCCAAATCAGGGCAAGGAGCGGAGCGACTTGCCCGCGACATCAGTTGTCACAAAAATTTAGCTGAAAATGTGCGGAATGACCTTCCGAGTTGATTGGTACCTCTACCAAGCTTTTTCGATGAATACGAAAGGTAATACAGCAATTTTTAGGTGGTTTAAGTTTACACTTAAACCACCTTATAGCATAGCGCATGACAAATTACGATTGGCCATTTGGGACACTTCCTTTTGGACTTTTTGGCTCAAATTTGGACACAAAGGACCTTGAGACATATCCTAGGACCTATTCTGGTCATTTTTGAAATATGTCAATTTTTGACGATTCCAGGGCCGTTTGAGTACTTTTCAGAAAATGGGTGGTCTCAGAAAATCAAAGTTTTCTCAATGAAGGAGCGATCGTTACCCCCCTTATCGGTTTAGTTTTAGGAGGAGAGGTCCCTAGGCTAAATCATGGGCCAATTTGTTTCCCAATCCAAAACACTTAAGGGGGTGCTATGGGCCGTCGAAAGTTGAGTACCACTTTTTGACACTTTCACAAAGGATTAAAGCACACTTATTACTGATGTATTGCATCAAGAATCTGTCCATAGGTGTATCCTAGGGTGCTCTCCTTAACCTATTTTGGATTTTTGAGTATGTCACCACTGGGCCGTTTGGTGGGCTATTAAGTGTCAATTTTACAGATGTCCAAAAAGTTAGACAATGATTTTCGGCCATTTGTATTTTGATTTTTAAGTCCAAAACAAGTATAAAGGTGTAAAAATATATTCTCCAGAACACGAATTTTTTTTTTTTGTTTTGGTCAATCGGTTTCTGACTTATGGCCGATCGAGTAATTTTTGACATTGGACGGGTGGTGGATAAAGCATGCGTTTAGACCATGAAGGGTTGATGATAGGGGTTCAATGTCAATTGATGATTTGTAGAGGACATATTAGAGCATCTAAGGGTACATTTCAAATTTTTTTGTGGTTGACGGTTCTATGGCAAATTGACATTTTCGTTCAATTTTGCACTTTGGTCTTCATTTCAAGTCGAATTTGAAAGGGTCGTAAATGGCTTAGGAGGTCAAAAATCCTCTCAGGGCTCAATCTAAATATGGTCTAATGGGATCCAGTGCAAAAACAGGAAAATTTTTTATCAGAGGCTCACAGGAGCGAAAAAGATGTACTTTTTTGGGTCCAAAACATAAAAGTGCCATTTGGGATAGGACACCCCCCCACCTACACATCAAATGCAGTCTGTATGTGTGCAGTAGGGTTCAAGGGTCCCAAATCTTCAAACGGAATTCAATTATCTTGATTCATTCACGTTTTATAGAGTTTTTACAATTTGGGCTTCTTCAGCTCCAGGGGGGCGGGGCAGGTGGGTGAGGGAGTATCTGGGGACATAGAAGGGTTTTCCTACATGCACACATGCATGTGTGCACATATGCACACATGTACATACATGTAACACCAAAAACTACATGTTAAGAAATTGCAAATGGCTGCTACCATGGAGGCAGCCATGTTTATCATGATTAACATGTATGGGTATGTGTGTGCATATGTATTTGTGGATGCATACATGTGTGCATGTGCATACATATGTATACAAGTGTGGAACTGACACCACCCACCCTCACCCCCACCCACCCCCTACCTGCCAAGGGGGGACCCCCCTAAAACAGTATAAATTTAATACATCTTGAACTAATCGAGATAAATCAATTCTGTTTGCAGATTTGAAGTCTGTCTAGACTCCTCAACCTATGAGTGGGTGTATGGTTTGGTGGGTAGGTGTGTGGGTGGGTTGATGGATGGGTCATTCTTTTTGATATGTTGACATTTGACTTCTTACTTAAACCGCCTCAGCCCGTTACAGGGCTATTTTGGTGAATTTCAAATGGTTTGTACATGAAAGAGCACATTTCCATAGTAATGGAGTAGATATAGTGGAAAAGAGAGATAACATTCAAGTTTTCTCAAAATTCGGTATTTTCCCAAATCAGGGCAAGGAGCGGAGCGACTTGCCCGCGACATCAGTTGTCACAAAAATTTAGCTGAAAATGTGCGGAATGACCTTCCGAGTTGATTGGTACCTCTACCAAGCTTTTTCGATGAATACGAAAGGTAATACAGCAATTTTTAGGTGGTTTAAGTTTACACTTAAACCACCTTATAGCATAGCGCATGACAAATTACGATTGGCCATTTGGGACACTTCCTTTTGGACTTTTTGGCTCAAATTTGGACACAAAGGACCTTGAGACATATCCTAGGACCTATTCTGGTCATTTTTGAAATATGTCAATTTTTGACGATTCCAGGGCCGTTTGAGTACTTTTCAGAAAATGGGTGGTCTCAGAAAATCAAAGTTTTCTCAATGAAGGAGCGATCGTTACCCCCCTTATCGGTTTAGTTTTAGGAGGAGAGGTCCCTAGGCTAAATCATGGGCCAATTTGTTTCCCAATCCAAAACACTTAAGGGGGTGCTATGGGCCGTCGAAAGTTGAGTACCACTTTTTGACACTTTCACAAAGGATTAAAGCACACTTATTACTGATGTATTGCATCAAGAATCTGTCCATAGGTGTATCCTAGGGTGCTCTCCTTAACCTATTTTGGATTTTTGAGTATGTCACCACTGGGCCGTTTGGTGGGCTATTAAGTGTCAATTTTACAGATGTCCAAAAAGTTAGACAATGATTTTCGGCCATTTGTATTTTGATTTTTAAGTCCAAAACAAGTATAAAGGTGTAAAAATATATTCTCCAGAACACGAATTTTTTTTTTTTGTTTTGGTCAATCGGTTTCTGACTTATGGCCGATCGAGTAATTTTTGACATTGGACGGGTGGTGGATAAAGCATGCGTTTAGACCATGAAGGGTTGATGATAGGGGTTCAATGTCAATTGATGATTTGTAGAGGACATATTAGAGCATCTAAGGGTACATTTCAAATTTTTTTGTGGTTGACGGTTCTATGGCAAATTGACATTTTCGTTCAATTTTGCACTTTGGTCTTCATTTCAAGTCGAATTTGAAAGGGTCGTAAATGGCTTAGGAGGTCAAAAATCCTCTCAGGGCTCAATCTAAATATGGTCTAATGGGATCCAGTGCAAAAACAGGAAAATTTTTTATCAGAGGCTCACAGGAGCGAAAAAGATGTACTTTTTTGGGTCCAAAACATAAAAGTGCCATTTGGGATAGGACACCCCCCCACCTACACATCAAATGCAGTCTGTATGTGTGCAGTAGGGTTCAAGGGTCCCAAATCTTCAAACGGAATTCAATTATCTTGATTCATTCACGTTTTATAGAGTTTTTACAATTTGGGCTTCTTCAGCTCCAGGGGGGCGGGGCAGGTGGGTGAGGGAGTATCTGGGGACATAGAAGGGTTTTCCTACATGCACACATGCATGTGTGCACATATGCACACATGTACATACATGTAACACCAAAAACTACATGTTAAGAAATTGCAAATGGCTGCTACCATGGAGGCAGCCATGTTTATCATGATTAACATGTATGGGTATGTGTGTGCATATGTATTTGTGGATGCATACATGTGTGCATGTGCATACATATGTATACAAGTGTGGAACTGACACCACCCACCCTCACCCCCACCCACCCCCTACCTGCCAAGGGGGGACCCCCCTAAAACAGTATAAATTTAATACATCTTGAACTAATCGAGATAAATCAATTCTGTTTGCAGATTTGAAGTCTGTCTAGACTCCTCAACCTATGAGTGGGTGTATGGTTTGGTGGGTAGGTGTGTGGGTGGGTTGATGGATGGGTCATTCTTTTTGATATGTTGACATTTGACTTCTTACTTAAACCGCCTCAGCCCGTTACAGGGCTATTTTGGTGAATTTCAAATGGTTTGTACATGAAAGAGCACATTTCCATAGTAATGGAGTAGATATAGTGGAAAAGAGAGATAACATTCAAGTTTTCTCAAAATTCGGTATTTTCCCAAATCAGGGCAAGGAGCGGAGCGACTTGCCCGCGACATCAGTTGTCACAAAAATTTAGCTGAAAATGTGCGGAATGACCTTCCGAGT
>OZ244837.1:4120000-5033392 GCA_965220675.1 Longimicrobiales bacterium | reverse complement strand
GTCGTGCCTCCCAACGACCCGCCGGACCCCGTCGGCACGATCCCGGATGCGACCATCGAAGTGGGCGAGAGCGGCTCGGTGGGCGCGTCGCCGTACTTCAAAGACCCGAACGGCGATGTGTTGACCTACACCGCGACCTCGTCGAGGTCCAGCGTGGTGGAGGTGAGCGTCGTCGGCAGCAAGGTGATATACGAGGGACTGAAGGCGGGGAGCGCGAAAGTGACCGTGAGGGCGACGGACCCGGGCGACCTCTACGCGGAGCAGGAGTTCACGGTTGAGGTCGTGCCTCCCAACGAGTCGCCGGACACCGTCGGCGCGATCCCGGATCAGCAGGTTGAGAAGGGCAGGACGGGCCGGGTTGATGTCTCGCGCTACTTCCGGGATCCGGACAACGACGAGTTGACGTACAGCGCGTCGACGGCGGCCACCGCCGTGGCCAGGGTGTCGGTGGACGGCAGCCGGATCGTATTCAGAGGTCTGCGCGTGGGTGATGCCAAAGTCACGGTCACGGCGACGGATCCGGGCGGTCTGAAGGCGAAGCAGCAGTTCGACCTTGAGGTGTACGAACCGGCTGATGAGTGTTCGATCACATCGGTTGCGAACGGCAACTTCACGTTGGGAGAGCACGCGACCACCGTGGGAACGGTGGGCGTGGATGCGAACGATTGCGGCACCCTCGATTACGCGTTGGGCGGCGCGGGCGCAGACGACGTTTCGGCCGCCGCGGTGAACGCCAGCAACGACAACGCGGCGATCACGGGGAACTTCAACTTCGAGGGCAGGAGTTCATACGACCTGACGCTGACGGTGAGCGAGCGCGGCGGTTCCGCGAGCAAATCCGGGCGCGTGCGCATCTCGGTGACGGACGAGAACGATGCGCCGAGGGCGAGCAGGACGATCAGCAAGCAGAGGGTCCAAGTCGGGGAACCGATCTCGGTCAACCTGACGGGCTACTTCACGGACGAGGACGCCGGTGACCGGCTGACTTTCGAGTCGGAGTCGTCGGCGACGGGCCGGCTGACGGTGAACGCGAAAGGGAGCCCGGTGACGTTGACGGGCGTTGCGGCGGGAAGCGCGACGGTCACGGTAACGGCGCGGGACCGCGGGGGGTTGACGGCGACGCAGACGTTTTCAGTGACGGTCGTGCCGAAGACGACGACCGAGTGCGGGATCACGGTGTCGAAGGGGGCTCTTTCGGTGCCGGAGAACGCGGGCAAGGGCGACGGTGTGGACGGCAAGGTGGGAGTGACGGCGACGGCAGCTTGCGGGACGCTGAGCTACGCGCTTTCGGGCACCGGGTCGGGGAACTTCACGGTGGCGGCTGCCGGTTCGGGCGACGATGCAGCGAAGCTCAAGGTGGCCGGTAAGCTGGACCACGAGGCGACGGCGTCGTATGCGCTGAAGCTGACGGTTAGCTCGGGGACGGTGAGCGCCGAAGGCGACGTGGGCGTCACGGTGACGGACGTGAACGAGGCGCCGGTGATCGATAGCGCGATCCCGGCCCTGGACGTGGTGACGGGCAAATCGAAGTCGGTGGTGGTGTCGTCCCACTTCAGCGATCCGGACGGCGACGACCTGACGTACTTGGTGTCGTCGTCGAACCGGAACGTGGCGACGGTTTCCGTGAGCGACGACAAGGTGGTTGTCCGCGGCGTGGCGAAGGGAAGCGCGGAGGTCACGGTAACGGCGCGCGACCCGGGCCGCCTGGAGATCAGTCAAAAGTTCAGCGTCACGGTGACGGATCCGCCACCGACGAACGGCGCTCCCAAGATCGAGAGCGCGATCCCGGCGCAGGAGGTGGTGGCCGGCGAGTCGGTTTCGGTCGTGGTGTCATCGCACTTCAGCGACCCGGACAACGACCCCTTGACGTATCTGGCCGAGTCGTTGAACGAGACCGTGGCGACGGTTTCCGTGAACGGCGACAAGGTGGTTGTCCAAGGCGTTGCGAAGGGAAGCGTGGAGGTGAAGGTGACGGCGCGGGATCCGCACGCCGAGGAGGCCTCGCAGCGGTTCAGCGTGACGGTGAAGCCGGCGAACACCGCGCCGGTGGCGGCGAGCGAGATTCCGGCGATGACGGTCGCGGCGGGCGAATCGAAGACCGTGGATGTGTCGGTACACTTCCGCGACCCGGACGACGACGCGCTGGAGTACGAGGCGTCCTCGTCGAACGACGCGGCGGCGACGGTGGGAGTCGAGGGGAGCGAGTTGAAGGTGACGGGCGTGCTCCGCGGCGAGTCGCGGGTCACGGTGACGGCACGGGATCCCAAAGGCGCGAAGGCGTCCCAGAGCTTCCTGGTGACGGTGCCCAACCAAGCGCCGGAGCGGGTGGGCGCGATCGCGGCGCTGACCTTGTCGAAGGGCGACACGGGGAGCGTGCGGGTGTCGGCGCATTTCAAGGATGCGGAGTCCGACCCGCTGACGTACGGGGCGTCCTCGTCGAACGGCGGCGTGCTGTCGGTGACGGTGACCGGGGAGCATGTGAGCTACGAGGCGCTCAAGGTCGGCACGTCCAGGGTCACGGTGACGGCCGACGACGGGCACGGCGGGACGGCCGAACAGGAGTTCGGGGTGACGGTCAAGCCCGAGAACGCCGCGCCGGTGATTGTGCGCGCGATTCCGGCGGTCACGGTCGAGGCGGACTCGATGGAGGTGGTGGACGCGGCGCCCCACTTCCGGGATCCGGACGGGGACGTGCTGAGCTACGAGGCGTCCTCGTCGGACGAAGCGGTCGCGAAGGCGGCGGCGAGCGGGAGCGAGGTGACGGTGACGGGCGTGTCGCGTGGCGATGCGCGGGTGACGGTCACGGCCCTGGACGGTCGCGGCGGGTCGGCGCCGCAGGACTTCGCGGTGACGGTTCCGAACCGTGCGCCGGTGGCGGTGGGGTCGATCGGACTGGTGACGACATACATGCATGGGTGGGTGACGGTCGGCGTGTCGGGCGCGTTCCGGGACCCGGACGGGGACGCTCTCAAGTACCGGGCGTCTTCGTCGGACGAGGGCGTCGTGACGGTCGAGATGGCCCGGAACGTGGTCGAGATTCGCACGGTGTCGCGAGGCTCGGCCATGGTTACCGTGACGGCGGACGACGGATACGGCGGGACGGCCGAGCAGAAGTTCGATGTCGAGGTTCCGAACCAGGAGCCCATCAGGCTCGGCTCGATCAAGGATCGGACGGTCGCGCGGGGCGAGAGCTTCACGGTGGGACTGGCGGAGTACTTTCGCGATTTCGATCTGGACAAGCTTACGTACACGGCGACCGCGGACCACAGGGGGTTCGCGAGCTTTTCGGTCGAGGGCGCGGAGTTGACGGTGACGGGCGTGAAGAAGGGAAGCACCCGTGTCGTTGTTCTGGCGAGCGACGGGCACGGCGGAAGCGCGAAGCAGTATTTCGGGTTGACCGTGACGAACGGCGCGCCGTCGTTCGGGGCGGACGCCGTCGAGCGCGAGGTGGCGGAGAACTCGGCTGCCGGGACGGCGGTGGGCGATCCGGTGGCGGCGTCGGACGCGGACGGCGACGCGGTGACGCACGCGTTCGCGGCGGGCGGGGACGAGTCACTGTTCGAGATCGACGAGACGAGCGGCCAGATCACGGTGGCCGACGGTGCTGCGTTCGACTACGAGGGCGGGACCACGGCCTACACGGTCCATGTCGAGGCGAGCGACGGGAGGCTTTCGGCCACGGTCGAGGTGAAGATCCGGGTGACGGACGTGCCGGCTCCGGGCAGGCCGGACGCGCCGGCGGTGGCGGGCGGAACGGAACAGGTGTCGGTGTCGTGGAGCGCGCCGCCCAACGAGGGACCGGAGATCACGAGCTACGACCTCCGTTACCGGGGGAGCCCGGACAACGAGTGGACGGAGCTTTCGGCGCTGGGGGCCGTTTCGGCCCACACGATCACCGGGCTCGATGCGGGCACGACGTACTCGGTGCAGGTGCGGGCGGAGAGTTCGGAGGGCGCGGGCGAGTGGTCGGCCTCCGGCGAGGGAACGACGGCGTCGTCGAACCGCGCTCCCGAGTTTGGGGCGGACGCTTTCGAGCGCAAGGTCGAGGAGAACTCGGCGGCCGGCACGGCGGTGGGCGAGCCGGTGACCGCGACCGACGAAGACGGGGACGACCTGAAGTACGCCTTCGTCGCGGGCGGGGACGAGGCGCTGTTCGAGATCGACGCATCGAGCGGCCAGATCACGGTGGCCGCCGACGCGGCGCTCGACTACGAGGGCGAGTGGAAGGTCTACGCGGTCCATGTCGAGGCGAGCGACGGGACGCTTTCGGACAGGGTGCCGGTGACGATCCGGCTGACGGATGTTCCCGCGCCGGGCAGGCCGGACGCGCCGGTGGTGACGGGCGGCGAGAAAGAGGTGTCGGTGTCGTGGAGCGCGCCGCCCAACGAGGGTCCGGCGATCACGGGCTACGACCTGCGCTACCGTGCGACCCAGGACAACAAGTGGACGAAGCTCGCGGCGCTGGGGGCCGTGTCGGCCCACACGATCACCGGGCTTGACGCGGCTACGCTGTACGAGGTGCAGGTGCGGGCGGAGAGTTCGGAGGGCGCGGGCAAGTGGTCGAAGTCCGGCGAGGGGGCGACGGAGGACGCACCCAACCACGCGCCGGTATTCGGCTCGCACATTCACGAGCGCGAAGTGCCGGAGAACTCGGCGCCCGGCACGCCGGTGGGCGAGCCCGTGACGGCCACCGACGAGGACGGTGACGACTTGGCCTACGCCTTCATCGCCAGCGGAGACGAGACTTCCTTCGAGATCGACGAGGAGAGCGGCCAGATCACGGTGGCCGCCGGTGCGGCGCTCGACTTCGAGGGCGACAAGAAGGTGTACACGGTCCATCTCCAGGTGAGTGACGGGAAGCTTGTGTATGCGACCGAGGTGAGGATCCGGGTGACGGACGTTCCCACGCCGGGCAAGCCGGACGCGCCCGTGGTGACGGGCGGTGAGGAGGAGGTGTCGGTGTCGTGGAGCGCGCCCGCGAACGAGGGACCCGCGATCACGGGCTACGACCTTCGCTACCGCGCGAACCAGGACAACGATTGGACGGACATGTCGTCGCTCGGAGCGGTGCTGGCCCACATGATCACCGGGCTCTATGCCGGAACGTTGTACGAGGTGCAGGTGCGCGCGGAGAGTTCGGAGGGCGCGGGCGAGTGGTCGGAGTCCGGCGAGGGGACGACGGAGGCTGCCAACCGCGCACCGGTGTTCGGCGCAGACGCGTACGAGCGCGAAGTGCCGGAGAACTCGGCGGCCGGCACGGCGGTGGGCGAGCCCGTGACGGCCACCGACGCGGACGCGGACGATCTGGTCTACGGCTTCATCACGGGCGGAGACGCTGCCCTGTTTGAGATCGACGCGGCGACGGCCCGGATCGCGGTGGCCGCGGGCACGGCGCTGAACTACGAGAGCGCGGACACGCTCTACATGGTCCACGTCGCGGCGAGCGACGGCGAGCTTGCGGACACCACGTCGGTCACGATCCGCGTGACGAACGCGGACGATCCGGGCGTGGTCACGCTGAGCCCCGCGGTGGCGCGCGTGGGCGTCGAGTTGACCGCGATGCTGGCCGACGAGGACGGCGTGAAGAGCGCGGGCAGGACGCGGAAGTGGCAGCGGTCGCGCGACGGCAACTCGTGGAACGACATCGGCACGGGCCGGATGTACAACCCCGTGACGGCCGACGCGGGCCGGTGGCTGCGCATGGTGTTCACCTACGCCGACGGCCACGGCCCGGACAAGCGGGCGGTGAGCGCACCGGTCAAGGTGCTGCCCGCGAACGCGGCGCCCAAGTTCCCCGCCGTGTACGAGCGCGAAGTGCCGGAGAACTCGCCGGGCGGGACGGCGGTCGGCGCGCCGGTGGCGGCGACCGACCCGGACGGCACATCGCCGTCCTACAGCCTGGCCTCCGGGAATGAGGACGGGCTGTTCGGGATCGACGCCTCGACGGGCCAGATCACGGTGGCCGACGGCGCGGTGCTGAACTACGAGAGCGGCGACACGCTGCATGTGGTCGGGGTCGAGGCGAGCGACGGCGAACTCGCCGACACCGCATCGGTGACGATCCGAGTGACCGACGCGGACGATCCGGGCGTGGTGACGCTGAGCCCCGCGGTGGCGCGCGTGGGCGTCGAACTGACCGCCATGCTGACCGACGAGGACGGCGCGCTGAGCGCGGGCAGGACGCGGAAGTGGCAGCGGTCGCGGAGCGGCAACTCTTGGAACGACATTGCCTCGGGCCGCAAGTACACGCCCGGCACGAACGACGAGGGCCGGTGGCTGCGCTCCGTGTTCACCTACGACGACGGCCACGGGCGGGGCAAGCGGGCGTCGAGCGAGGCGGTCGAGGTCATGCCCGCGAACACGGCGCCGACGTTCCCCACGGCGCTGGACCGCGAGGTGCCGGAGAACTCGCCGGGCGGCACGGCGGTCGGGGCGCCGGTGGCCGCCACCGATCCGGACGACAGCGCGTCGCTGTCCTACAGCTTCGTGTCCGGCGGGGACGAGGCGCTGTTCGATATCGACGGCTCGACGGGCCAGATCACCGTGGCCGATGGCGCGGTGCTCGACTACGAGAGCGGGAACACGCAGTACACCGTCAAGGTCGAGGCGAGCGACGGCGAGCTTGCCGACACCGCGTCGGTCAGGATCCGGGTCACGAACGCGGACGATCCGGGCAAGATCGCGCTGAGCGCGGACGTGGCGCGGGTGGGCGAGCGGCTGACCGCGACGCTCATGGACCAGGACGGATCGAAGGAGGCCGGCAAGACGCGGCGCTGGCAGCGCTCGGGCGACGGCGGCGCATCATGGACGAACATCGCGGGCGCGCGCACCCGGTTCTACACGCCGGTGGCGGCCGACGCGGGCGATCACCTGCGCGCCGTGTTCACCTACGCCGACGGCCACGGACCCGGCAAGCGGGCCGAGAGCGCGGCGGTGGCGGTCGTCGGAGCCACCACGCCGGTGGTCTCGTTCGGCGCGGACACCTACACCGTCGCCCAAGGCGCATCGGTCGATGTCGCGGTGCTGCTGTCTCCGGCGGGCTCGGCGGCGCTCTCGATCGAGGTCGTTGCGGGCGACGCCAAGCACACCGTCACGTTCCAGCCCGGAGCGGGCACGGCAAGCCTCACAGTCGGCACCGCAGGGCTCTCGGCGTCCGACACCCTTAATGTTCGGTTCGGAGACCTGCCCGACGGCGTGGCCGTGGGTGTTCCGGCCACCACGCGAGTCGTCGTCGCGGCGGTAGCAGGCGACAGGGCCGCCGCTGCGGTGGTCGACACCGGCGCGCCCGCCGAACTCGAAGTCGAGTTTGCGGCGGCGGCGTACACGGCTACGGCCGGGGCGCGAGGGACCGAAGTCACGCTGCGGATCAGGCCCGCGGCCGACCGGCGGGTGGCCGTGCCTCTCACGGCCGTCATGGACCGGGGGGGGTCCATTCCCATCGTCCCGGAGCCGGTCGTCTTCCAGCCCGGTGACTCGCTTGCGGCGTTCACGCTCGACATCCCGGCCGATGCCCCGTCCGGCCTACTGGCGCTCGGGTTCGGGTCTCTGCCCGAAGCCGTGAGCGCGGGCGCGGTCGCCTCCGCCACGGTCGAGATCGCGGCGCGCGACGACGGCGCGCTCCGGGACGAGGCGCTCGATGTCGGGCTCGCCGTCTTCGCACGCGCCGTGGCCGAGGGTGCGCGACAGGCAGTCGGCGCGCGCATCGACGCCGTCATGCGGCCCCCGCCGGCCGGCTCCGCCGCGTCCGGTTCTCCGTCCGGTTGGGCGGGTAGGGCCGCGGGAACGCTCGCCTCGCTGGCCGGCGTCTCGCTCAACCCGTCCTCGGCCGCCGAGATCGGACGACGCTCCGGGTCGCCCGAACTGCCCACGGGCCGCGAGGCGGCCCGGCGCCTGCTGCCGAGCGTATCGTTCGCCACCGGACTCGGGCCGCAGTCCAGCCAAGGGCTGCCAAGGTTCGGGCTCTGGGCCGAAGGCTCGGCGCAATCGTTCCGCGGCGAGCCGGGCATCAAGTACGACGGCGGCCTGCGCGCGCTCACCGTCGGTGCCGACGCCCGCATCGGTTCGTCCGCTCTCCTCGGGGTGTCGCTCATGCGCAGCGACGGCGACCTCGACTACAAGAACCGGTCCATGGACGGCTCGATCGGACACGCCATGAACAGCGTGCATCCCTACCTGTTCATCCAGCCTTCCGCCGGGATCGGACTCTGGGCCATGGCCGGATACGGCAGCGGAGAGGTCGGCGACGAAAACCACCGGCGAGACACCGGCGACGCGTCGCTCCGGATGCTCTCAGGCGGCCTCAACGCGCCGCTCGCGCAACGGGGCGCGTTCGGGCTCGCGCTCAAGGGCGATGCGTTCACCGTCGGCATGCGCGCCGACGACGACCGGCGCGAGGGCGCGGCCTCGCGCGCACGCGCACTGGTCGAAGCGTCATGGACAGCCGGAGGACTCAAGATCGCCACGGAGGCCGGAGCCCGATACGACGGCGGCGACGCCGACACCGGCGGCGGAGCCGAGACCGGCGCCTCGGTCGGCTATGCCGGTCGCGGGCTCGACCTCGATCTCAGGGGAAGGCTCGCGCTTGGCTCCGGCAGGCACCGCGAATGGGGCGCCGCGCTGAGGCTCGCGTTCGATCCAGGTACGAAGGGCGAAGGGTTCCGCCTCGCGATCAGCCCAAGCCAGGGCCACGACCGGAGCGGCGTCTACGGGCTCATGGACGGCCATGCGTTCCGGACCATGCCGGCCGGCGCACACGGACAATGGCGTCTCGATGCCGAGGCCGGATACGCGCTCAAGAACCCCGAGGGCGGAGGCGCGCTCGACAGCTACACCCGGCTATCCGCCCACGGCGGGAACCGGGCATGGTCGCTTGGGGCCGGATACCGCGTCGGCCAGACGCTCAGACTCGGCGTCGAGGGCTCGCGCAGCCAGCTGCCCGGTCAACCACCCGACCTCGGACTCAGACTGGCGCTCGACTTCACCTTCTGAATAATTGGAGGCAATGCGAAAGGACACCGACATGCCAGCCCAAACGACCGGGGGAAATCCCGCCAATCAGGTCCGGGATTCCCGGTTTCATGGCACGGTCCAGCAGGGTCCGGCACAACGGCAGAAAACGCAGATCGTGCAGTCCCGTATACAGTTAGACGATCTTCTGCCGTGATTCCGACTACCTACAATCCGCTGGGCGGTCATCACCCTCACCACGGTAGGATACGGCGACGTTTATCCGGTGACCGCCGCTGGTCGGGTTCTGGCGACTGTGGCGATGTTCGCCGGCATCGGAGTGATCGGTGCGGCGTGCGGCATTATGGCAGACGCACTGCGCGAGGTCAGCGGAGTGGCGAACGCCGGCAGGATGAATGGGGCAGAGGAGGGGAGCAAGTGAAGGAACTCGTTGTAAAGCGGATGAAGCAATGGCGGGCCGAGAACCTCTGACATGGCGAATAGGTGTAACTCGACGAATCCCCGACACCGGGGCAGCCGGACCGAGGGATCGCGGAGCAGGATCTTCTGCAGCGTGATTCGGTGGTACCACTTGTCGCCGAAGTCGTACTGGTACTCGATCCAGTCCTTTTCCCGGATCAGGAGCTCTTCGATCCGGTGCTTCCGCCCGTCGAGAAAGCGTGCCCGTCCGTCGGGACCCTGGCTTCCTCCCCGGCGCTACGCCTCCCGCACCCTTGCCAGGAAATCCTCTGCCGCGTCGCAGTCGAGCAGCGCCTCCGTGGCGCGCGCAACGCGCTCCGGGTCCGGGGTTTGGTCAAGCAGTCTAACCAACTCCTCCGCGACCGCCGACCCGAACTTCCGTGCGGCCAAGTGGCGGAGAACGCGTACTTGGCCCAGCTCGATCCCCCGCTTGCGGCCCTGCCGGATTCCCTGTTCGCGGCCCTCCTGCCGGATCTCGTCCAAGCTGCGCTCAAAAGCCGTCACCACCGTCTGCATCGTCGTCGCCTCCTCCAACTCCTCGCTGGACATTCCCTTCGAACGTAACAACGCCTTCACGGTCCCGGTCAAGAACCGATCGAAGTCTTCGTCCTCGCAGTCCCGCACCACCCGCAGCAGCACCCGCAATTCGGCCCGCATGTCCTGAGCCCTCGACAATGCCGCCAGCCCCAATAACATCTGGGGCAGGTCGAGCGGTGTGGGCGGCGGAGCGTCTGGTGGCCTTCGCGAGACGACCTGATAGGTGTCCGGTGCGGAGTCGTGAAACAGGTCCCGCAAGCGAGTCGGCGCGTTCCACTTCCGGTCTCCGTGGTGGAGTACGAGGGACGCGACGGCGAGGTTGCGGTTGCCGCTCGCCAGATCCCTGTCGTGCCGGAGAAGCTCCTGGACAGCCAGCCCACAGTAGACAGTGGTTCGCAGTGCCATCTGCTGCTCCGGCCGGCCCTGGAACTCCAGAACGAGCATGTATACCGTGCCCGCGTCGAGCGACCGGCCCCTCCAGACCCTGTCGGCGTAGCGGTGCCTCAGCTTGTCATCGACGAACTCTCCGGACAGTCTCTGGAGCGACGAATAGTCGATCCTGTCGGCCCATTCGGGGACTTGGGAACGGATGAGAAACTCGACCATCCGGACATCTGAGAATGCCGACTTGAAGAACGCGTCTTCCACCGCGTGGCCCGGTCTGGCGTGGAACGAAGTGCCCCCTGCGGGGCGAGGGCCACGAAGTTACCCGGGGCCACCGGGCGCCAGAATGTTCAGATGGGACTATCGGTCAATGGGCATTGAACATGGCACACTTTGGGCATCGAAATGTCAACTCCAGTTCACAATATGGAAACTCGACTTGACATTCGCTCCGACCCGCCCCCGGTCGCCGTCAACCCCCTCACCCGAACATCCCCCGGAGCGCGTTGTTGACGGCTTCGACGCTGAACGCCTCCGGGTCGAAGTCCGGGTCGATCCACTCCGTGACGTGTTCGTATTCCTCGTGGTTCGGGTCGGCGAGGACGGTCAGCATGTGCCGGAACCGCCAGACGCCCCCGGAGTCCTCGGGCGGGCACTGGCGCTTTCCCGAGAGGCACACCGGCAACCGGACCGAGGGATCGCGGAGCAGGATCTTCTGCAGCGTGACCCGGTGGTACCACTTGTCGCCGAAGTCGTACTGGTACTCGATCCAGTCCTTTTCCCGGATCAGGAGCTCCTCGATCCGGTGCTTCCGCCCGTCGAGAAAGCGGGGCCGTCCGTCGGGACCCACGTCGTCCAGCCAGGGGTTGGGAAGGGCGTACCGGCGCTGGCCCTTGACGAACATGTGGAGGTGCGAGTCGTCCCAGCCCATTACGAGCTGCAAGGCATCGTGCAGCCGGGAGAGCCTCATCGCGGGCGAGACCGGCAAGCGGCGCCAGACTGCACTACCGGTCAACCACCGCCTGCACCCGGTCGATGAATTCCGCGGCCGTCCGGCACTCGACGACTGCATCGGCGACACCCGCTATCAGCTCCGGGTCGGTAATGCCGTCGAGCACCGGAACAAGTTGCTCGGTGGCGCCCGGCCCGAACCTTCGGGTAACCAGCCGATACACGAGAGCCCGTTCGCCCTCCAGGCGGCCCCGAGCAACACCTTGCTCGATTCCCTTCTCAATTCCCTTCTCCAGCCAGTGCTGATTGAGTTCCTCACCCCACTCCCGAGCCCGTTCGATCAACGTCGTCATTCGTGCCTCCTCCTCGCTCCTGATCTTCAGCTCCAGCGTGCGTCCCGCCGGACCGTGTCGCTGTACCAGAACCCGCGAGATCCACTCCCTGAAGCTGTCCAGCAGTTCCTCTGCATCGGCTCGCTCGACCCAGTCCGCCAGCGTCGCCACCAATCGCTCCAACTGCTCCGGCGACCGCGCTTGCTCGAACCTTGCGATCATGGACAGCACGCTGCCGTACGGCAGGGTTGACGGATCGAGCGTCTGCAACTCTATGAGAAGATACGGATGCCGCGGCTCTGAGGTCGACGGTGAGCCCGCGCAGTGTGTCCGCCACGGTGCGCCTCTTCGCGAAGAAGCTCTTGTAGGAGGCGTCGTGTTTAGGTCGTTCGGCCAGGTTGGACCTCTCGTGCGTCGTCTGGTGCGGTGGTCGGTTGCACCGGAACGATGGGTTCTGACGACGGGCGCACGAATAGCTGGATGGGACTGATTGAACGGTCCGACCTTCATCCCCATCTTGTCCACATGTCCACCCTCACCCTCCACTACAACGCCTCCTGCCCGGACTGCGTCCGCCAGGCATCCCGGACGGCCCGCCTGGACTGGTTCGGTCGCGTGGCTTTCTCCACGGAGCCTTCCCCGCTCGGCGAAGTGCCGGTCGGCGAGATCGTCGTCGTGGACCGCCGCCGGAAGCGGCTGTTCACCGGCGTGTTCGCCACGCGGAGGGTCTGCATGGAGGTGCCGCTGTTTCTTCCCCTGGGCCTACTGCTCTACGTCCCCCCGATCCGCCGCATCGTCGGCCGCCGGAACCCGGGCTGCAACGGGGATGCGTGCGAGATCTGAGTCGGCCACGCCCGCATCTCTCACCCACGCGTCAGCCGCAGCACCTGCGGATGCTCGACACGCAGTTCGTCCCTCCAGATGCCGAGTACCGCGTCCATGGTGATATCCGACACGCTGAAGCCGTCCGGAATCCCCACGGTTCCGAGCCAGGTCCCATCGGCATCCAGCACCAGCCATTCCTGCGGTTGGTCCCGCTCGCTTTCTCCGCGGTACAGCTCCAGCCAGATGGCCCCGGAAGGATCCACGAGGATGTCGGCGTAGGCCGGTCGGGTCTCGGAAGCGGGCACGGCCTCCAGCACCGTCTTGAGGACCGAGGTCGATCCGGGCGGGAACCGATCGAGAACGTGACTCCGTTCAGCGGCGGTCAGGTCCAGCGGATAGTCGGGAATGCGCAGAATCCGCACGAGACCGCCGGACATGTCCAGTTCCTGCAACTGCATCATGTCGGACGCACCCCGCAGGATGCGTTGCCCCAGGACATCGAGGTGAGATCTGTTGCCAAACCAGAGCCCGGCGCCCCCAACGAACGAGCCGTCGCGGGCGAGCGCGAAGAGCTCGGGTCCGCGCATCTCGCCGATACTGTCGACCAGCGCCCCTTCCAGATCGACGAGAACGAGGGGCTCCATACGCCGAACCGATCCCGTGAGGCCGTCCATCGGCATCACCGGCCTGGATGTCTCCCGCAACATCGCGCCCCCGCTCAGGTAGTGCAGGTCGGCGGTGAAGAAGTCGACGCCGAAGGTCCGGATCACAGACAGGTCGGGAGCGGCCACGGTGACGCGTGTGCGGCCGAATGCCACCACGGTGTCGCCGGCATTCTCGACACCGCGCAGACTTCGGAACTCTCCGGGACCGTCTCCCCGTCCTCCGAAGGAAGCCAGGAACTCGCCGGTCGCGGAGAACACCCGCACTTCCCGCGAGCTCCCGTCGGCAATCATGAGCGAGCCATCCGGGCGCTGCTTCATGCTGCGGGACTGGTAGAACTCGTGGGCCGGACCGGTGCCGGAAAGCGTGAGGTCGACGACGGGATCCGGGTCGATTCGCCACAGGCTGGAATCGCCCCAGAGCGGCCGCAGCGCCTCGACGATCTGGACGCCCGCGCTGTCGCGCTGGACGACGAGGGGGGTGCCCGGATCACGGTCGCTGCAGGCCAGGGCACCACACAGCAGGAAAGGGACGGCAACCGCGGGACGGGGGATCGAGGATGTCTGCATGTACTGATCGAACATGGGACGGTGAACGCGGTGTCGCCATGCGAAGGGCTCCACATCATACCCTTTGTGGATCAGCTGAAGGAGGCGCCCGACGAAGCCGTATTCCGAATCCGTGGGTTCATCGTCCTGCCAGTGGGAGATGTTCGTGATGGCTACCGAAAAGCTGCGTTCTGCGCTTGCGAAGCTCGGGAGCGGGAAGTTGCGCTGGAAGCTCGCCGAGATCACAACCGAGGCCGTGATGATCGTGTTCGCCGTGCTCATCGCGCTCGGCGTCGAGGAGTGGCGTGAGGACCAGCAGCTTCAGGAACTCGCCGATCGCGCCCGTGTCGCGGTCGACTCGGAGCTCCAGCACAACCTGACCGAGTTTGAGCGTGCTGAAGCCAACCTGATCGACGCGCGAGAGCAGATCGCGACCGCATTGGAAGAGCTGATCGAAGCACAACGCGGGAATCCCGACACAAGTGTTGAGGCTGATTTCGCGTTGAACTTCCCGGAGGTTTCCACGGCCGCGTGGCGCGTGGCGCAAGTCAGTCAGGCAGCGCCGTACCTGGACTACGATTGGTTGGTCGAGCGTGCCAGACAATACGATGGGCTCGAACGATATCTGGACTTCCAGGACCAGTTGATTGCGGCCGTCGGTGTGGTCGCTGCGACCGGTGAGGACGAAGACGTGGACAACACGATGGTCGCGCTTCGGCAAGTCTATGGTCGCCTGGACATCCTCCTCCAGCTCCATGCGTCCATGCAGGTAGGGATGGCGACGTATCTGCAGGAAGGCGACTCTGGTCGCCCGACTACTTGATCTCGGCCAAGCTCCGCTCAAACGCCGTCGCCAGTGCCTGCATGGTCGTAGCCTCCTCCAACGCCTCGCTGAACATTCCCTTCGAACGCAGGAGGCCTTTCACGTCCCCGGTCAGGCCCCGGTCGAGCTCCTCGTCCTCGCAGTCCCGAACCACACGGCCCAGTACCTGCAACTCGTCGCGCATCTCATCCACCGTGGACACGCCGACCAGCCCCAACAACATCTGCGGCAAGTCGAGCGGCGTGGGTGGTGGCGCTTTCTTCGGCCGCGACCAGATTAGTCGGAAAGAGCTCGGGTGGGAGTGGCGAAACAGGTCACGCATATGCTTCGGAGTGTTCCACGGGCGGTCTCCGTCGTACACCACAACACACGCGACGGCCAGATCACGGTCGCCGCGCTCCAGCTCTTTGTCGTGCCGGAATAGCTCCTGCACCGCGAGGCCGCTGTTGACGGTGGTTTGCAGGGCCATATGTCGCTCGGGCTGATCACGGTACTCGAGGAAAAGCATGTACTCGGTGGCCGCATCGGACGACCGGCCGCGCCAGACGTTGTCGGCGTAGCGGTGTTTCAAGGGGTCATCGATGGATTCGGCGGACAGCCTCCGAATGGATGTGTAGTCGATCTCGTCGTCCCATTCGGGGTAGCAACGCCTTCACTGGCTCCGATCATCGCCGGGCGAGAGTTCTGATCGGCGAGGGTTCCACGTCATTCCTCGGGCGCACCACTCGACGGTCCTACCGGGTCCACAACTCGCTCACCGGGACCGCCAGCGTGTTTTGCCCGGCCAGCGGCAGGATGTCGCGGCCATTGTAGAACAGAATCCCCCCGGCGAAGTCGTCGCCGCACAGTGCAGCGAGGCGCGCCATGCCCCGGCCCGCCGATCGATCGGGGGTGCTCGTCGCCTTGACCTCCATGCCCCACGTGCGGTCGCCGAGGGTCATCACGAGGTCAACCTCCTGCCCATCCTTGTCACGGAAATGCCAGAACCGGATGTCGGGATCGGTCCATCCGGCCAGAGTCACCAGCTGGTGCGCCACGAACGACTCCAGGAGATGGCCCATGCGGTCCCGCTTTGCGATCCAGTCCCCCTCGCCCAACCCGGCCAGCGTGGCGGCGAGTCCGCTGTCGACCACATGCATCTTCGGCGTCCTGACCAGACGCTTTCCGATGTTGCGATGCCAGGGCAGCAGGCGTCGTACCAGGAAGAGCCTTTCAAGCACCGCGATGTACTCACGCACCGTCGTTCGGTCGAGTCCCAATTCGCGTGACAGGCCGGACGTGTTGAGCAACTCGCCGTTTCGCGCCGCCAGTAGTCGCAGAAGGCGCGCCACGCCGTTGGCGTCGCGGACCCTCCCGACATCCAGGACATCCCGGTCCACGATGCTCTGGATGTACTGCCGATACCACTGGCGTGCGCGGGTCGGGCTTCGCGCAAGCGGCTCCGGGTATCCGCCGGAGACCAGCCGCTGGCCAAGGCCCCCGGGGTCCACCATGTCTCCGCCGGGCCGCAGGACGGGCGTCACCGCTCCCGTGAGCAAATCGCTCAGGAAGCGTCCGGGCCGACGCTCCTTTTCCGATTCGGACAGAGGCATGAGTCTGGCGATCTCCATGCGACCCGCCAGGGACTCGGTGACCGTGGGGACCAGGAGCAGGTTGGCCGACCCCGTCAGGACGAACCTTCCCGGGCGTCGGTCCCGGTCTACGGACAGCTTGATTGCCGGCAGCAGTTCGGGTGCGCGCTGGATCTCGTCAATCGTGACTTCGCGCGGAAGCGCCGCGACAAAGCCCACAGGATCCGCTTTGGCGGCCGACAGGTAAGGTGCGTGGTCGAGGCTGAAGAACGGGCGCTCCGGCATCATCGTGCGAACCAGCGTGGTCTTGCCGCTTTGGCGCGGTCCGGTCAGACACACGACAGGCGTGTCGGCCAGGGCCTGCCGCAGGATGCGGACCATAGGCCGGGGATACAGAGCAGAAGCATCGATCATGGCTCGGAATGTAGCGGCCATGTGGCGATTAGAGAAGCGTCTATGTGGCGATTAGACTTGCGTCTATGTGGCGATTAGCCTTGCCCTTCAGCGCTGATCGACACTGCGACGGCCGGTCACGCTACCACCGATTGCCAGGCGTACGGCCTCCACGATCCACGAGTTGATACTCACTTGATTCGCGATTGCCGCTGCCGACACCAGAGCGTGGAGCTCTGAGCCAAGACGCAGATTCAGCTTTCCCGAGAAAGGTCGGCGGGGTTCCACTCCGTCCTCCGCGCACCACTCAAGGTATTCGTCCACGGAACGCTCGAACTCGGTCCGCAACATTCTTGCGTCCGTGGCCTCGAAGGTCGCTATAGGATAGGGTCCGCTGTTCACGACCCGGCCGTGCAGGACCTCGATGGAGTCATCGAACTCCACTGCGGCCACGTATCCCTTGTACTCCATCATGGTTTGACTCCGGCTGCTTTCAGAAACGACGCTATGTCACGCACTGTCGCTCGCCCAGTGTTCGGCCTCGGATGGGGGCGATGTACGACGATTCTCTCGTTCCCCATACGCAGTCCAACCCGTGACCCCGAGCGCTCCGCGACTTCAACCCCGCAGGCTCTCAGCATGGCTTCAAGTTCTCGCCAACGAATGTCTGAGGGCGTGGGTGTAGCATGGACGCGCTCCAGTAGTTTCCGATGCTTGGTTCTCACGGCGTCGAAAGGTACTGCGCAGATGGTACTGAATCAAGTACCATCAACCATGTCATTTGCCGAGGCCCTCATCCCCCCCCCTACCACCGGAACCAGAACCGCCGCCACAGCTGCTGCTGGCGCTCCTGGAACACCTCCTTGCGGTCGCCGGTGCGGTCGACCGGACGAATCCAGAAGCGGCAGCCCATCGGCCCGAACGCTTCGGTCCTGGAAGCTCCCGTCGCATAGAAGGGCTGCGTGACCCGCAGGAATTCGGCCGGGCCGTACAGCCGCCCGTCCTCGATTGCCGCGGCGTGCCTTGCCGCCTCGCGGTCGCTTCGGGTCCGGTGCGCGGGGGCGGTCTTGAAGATCCGCAGACCCGCGTCCATCAGCTCGATCCGGAAGATGTACTCGGGGTTGCCGTCTCCGTCCAGCCAGCAGGGCGGGGGATCGATTCCGACGCCCGCGCGCAGTTGCTCGAGCTGTGCTTCCCGGTACTCGGCCCGGCCGACCGCATCGTCGCGCTCGCGCTCCGCGTCCCAGACCCGGCTTCGTAGCGTGTCCTCCCGAAAGCGGCTCTCGTTCAGGCCGGTGCGCAGCGAATCGACCAGGGAATCGGGATTTGCCGCCATCTGCTCTCTCGTGGCCCGGAGTTCCCGGTCCAGCGCCCCGATCGTCCTGCGAGCCGCCTCCAGCGAGTCGCGCAGCCCGGCCGCCTGCGCGGCCCGCTCGACTATTGCCTCGGCCTCTTCCGGTGTGATCCCGTTGGGGCCGGCAAGCTCGTCCTGCAGCTGCTCGGCCACCCGTTCCGCCTCGGCAAGGCGTCTTCCCAGTGAATCCCTCGACGCGGTCGCCTCCTCCAACTGCCGCGCACTGCTCTCCGCGGCCTGCTGCAGCGAGTCGCGCTCGGCCGCGAGACGGGCCGTGCGGTCGAATTCCTCGCCCTCCACTCCCTGGCTTGCGAGCAGCGAGTCCGCTTCTGCGGCGCGCACCGTCGCCCGGTCGCGCTCCCGTTCGACGACCTCGGCCTGGGCCTGCAGCGCCTCAACCGTGTCGCGGAGCTGCCGGGCGTATTCGTACCAGGCGTCTGCGTTGCCCCAGGAGCTGGTCTCGGTGTTCAGCATCTCCTGGGTGATCTGCAGGTCGACCCTGGCGGTATCGAGCTGGGCCGTGGCCGTGTCGCGCTGGTCCTGTTCGAAGCGGAGAAGAACCGCGCAGACGAGCAGCAGGATGAACACGACGATGCTGAAGGTCTCGGCCAGGGTGAGGCCCAGCGTCAGTCCCTTGCGGTAGTGCTTGCGCTCGGCCGGCAGCATGGGTCGCGGCGCCCCGTCAGAGCCTGCGCCGGAACCCGGCCAGCCGTGTGAGCGCACGCCTCGCGCCCGCGGTCGCACGCCTTGCGCCCGCGGTCGTCCGCCGCAGTGCGGCCTTCGCCTGACCGATCCTGTCGGTGGGTTTGTCTGCACGCCTGTGCGGCAGCCCACCGGGCGGCACCACGAACTCGCGCGCTGCCGCGGCCCTCCGGACCTCTTCCGACAGCAGTGTCCCGGCTGTTTCCGGAATCCTGGCAAGGCCGTCGCTGGCAGCCTTGACGGACACCATCAGCCCGTCGAACTCGGCGTTCATTGCGGCCGCGCGCCTGCCAATTCCGCGAATGCCCCGGGTGCCCTCGTGCAGCTGGTCGACGGCTTCCTTCCAGAGCGGCAGGACCTCGTGGCCGTCCACGGCGTCGGCGATGCCCGCCAGCGCGTCCTGTGCCCGACCCGCGCTGCGTTTCACGCCGGAAAGGGTCTTGCCGAGCGCGGACACCACGGCGTCCGTGCCTTCGACGCCGCGAGCGATGGCGTCGATGCGCTCCGCCGCAGGCCCGGCAGCCTCGCCGATCCTGACCAGGGTGGCCTCCGCAATGTCCAGTTGGGACTGCGCCCGGCCGAGGTGGCCGTCGAGCCCGGCCCGCACGGCATCGAAACGCTCTCCGAGCGCGTGCGCCTGACCCTGCATCGTGGTCAGGGCGCCGTGGCTCGCACCGCACACCGCCCGCAGCTCGTCCATCTCGCGGGTCAGCGACTGGGTCGCGCTGGCAATGCAGCCCGCGTATTCGTCCAGCGCATCGTAGCTCTCGGCCGTTTTCTTGGTGCCCTGCGCGATGGTCTCGGCCATCTTGCCGAGGCCTGCGGACGAGTCCCGGAACTTGTGCGCCATGATGTCGATGTCGTCGCGCGCCCGGTCGAGGCTCTCCTTCATCCGTGCCACCGTCTCTTCGAGCTCGGACCTGGTGGCGTCGACAAGGTCGCCGGGCGAATCCTGCGACATCGTGAACCAGACGCGCCCCGCGAGTCCGACGATGGTCGTCAGCAGCGCGATCCCGAAGTTGCGGATGGACCCGATGGTGCCGCCCTCGCCGCTGCCGGGGGCACCCCAGTCGAAGGTGATCAGCGCGGCGACCAGGGCCGCAAAGGTGAATAGGAGGCCGAGGTAGTAGATCGAGTCGCCCTTGGTGTCGCCGGGCACATCGGTGTCGTCCACCGTGCGCTGCACGAAGATTCCGTAGGCGATCATCCACAGCCCCAGCACCGACGCGAGCCACCACGGCCCGATGCCGAGCACATTCCCGAACAGGATGATCGCGCAGCCGATGCCCAGCACGATCAGCCAGGCGTCGCGGTGCAGCCGGCGTACTTCGGCGGACTGTTCGGCCGAGCGCTCCGGAAAAGCGGGCTTCATCCTTCCACCATGATCCACCGGGGCCTGGCGACGGGCGACGCGCCCTGGTCCAGAAAGTAGTCCTCCCAGAAGCGGCGCAGCGTCCCGCCCTGGATCCGCCCGGCGCCGCCCCGGCGCGCCAGCAGGAACACCGACACCTCGACCCCGGTGAGGTCCACGCGCAGCGTCCCGTAGTCCGGATTGCGGGACAGCGGCCCGAAGTCCACGGCATCGCGGTAGAACGAGAGGTTGCGGGAGTTCTGGATCATGTCGGACACGATCAGCACCTGCCGCGGGATCTCCGCCTCGCGCGGCTGGAACGCGCTGACCGCCGCAACCTGCACGCCCTCGAGGATCGGCGAGATCGAGTCGCCCTCGACGCTCAGCAGCACCGACAGGGTCTGCCGAAGAGGCGCCAGGAACTCGTTCCGGTAGCGCCGCTCGGCGAGCTGGGGATTCCCCGTCAGCGAAGACACGGCGTCCGGGTGCGCGGGCTTGCAGACCCGGAATACCGAACGCGTGTCGCCCCTGCCGGCCTGCCCGACCGTGAAGACGCGGATCTCGGCCGTCTCGGGCGCATCGTTCTCGAGAACTTCAAGGATGCGGGGCGCACCCGACCCCTCCTGCACGTTCGTCAGGGTGTCCGAAGGGTCCACCAGGACCGCGATTTGCGCCGCAAACCGTCCGTCTTCCGGACAGTTGTCCGAGTCGAACGCGCGTTGCGGGCGCTGGCCCCGCACGAAGAGCCCGACCAGGATCAGCCCGGCGACCGCTCCGATGACCACCCCGGCGAGGTTCTTCCGCTGTTTCGCCTGCCTCCGCGCATGCCGCCTCATGCCGGCACGGCCTTGTCGTGCGGATCGAGCCTTGTGATTTCGTTCACAAGCTCACGGCACTCCTCGTGACAGTCCCTCAGCCTCTGCTCGCGTTCCTCCAGCAGCTTGTGCATTTCGCGGCTGCGCTCCTGCGCCTCCGCTTCGCTCGGCAGCTCCGACTTCACGGGCGTCTCCGGCAGGTCCCAGTCGGCGAACCACGGCGTCTGCCAGACCTGCGGCGCGTCGGTGGACCGTGCTTCCCGGTTCTCGTTCCGGTACCGGTCGAGCGCGCCCCGGCAGCTCTTCTCAAGGTCGCGCGCATAGTCGCACAGGTCCGTGTGCCGCGCGAGGAGCTTGTTGTAGGTGCCCACCACGAGCTGCCACTGGTCGACCGGATCGCGGAAGTCGGTGCGCAGCTTCCGCGAGGCCTCGTCGTGAAGCTCGTTGAGGTCCCGCAGCAACTCGCGCCGGTCGGCGAGGAGCTTTTCGTCGGTGTCACGGCGATGCCGCTCCCGTTTCCCGTAGCCGGGGTAGGGATCGTCGGTCTTGAACCAGTCCATCGCGGCGGCGGCGCACATCGCCAGCCCGATCAGCAGCAGCATGTAGGAGTAGAAGCCGTTCAGTCCGAACGGACTCGCGAGGAAGAGACAGAGAGCCTCCTGGTCGGCATGGGTCTCGTCGGGCCCCCGCCAGCAGGTCTCGGGAATCTCGGGAACGGAGTCGGGTTGTGCGGGTTGGGCGGCCAGGGGTTGTTCGACCGGGGGCTGTTCGATGGGGGATTGTTCGATGGGGGAATCCGCGGCAGGCGAGTCCGAGGCCGGGATTTGCGTAGCCGGCTGCTCCCCGGTGGGCGTCTGCGCGACCGGGATCTGCGCGGCCGCCAACTGCGCCAACTGCACCACCTGCGTCGTATCCGGAGGCGCGGGATAGTCCGGAGGCAGCGCTTCCCGGTAGTGGGCCACGAACAGATTCCAGAACAGGGCGACCGCCGCGAACGTCGTCACCGCAACGAATCCACCGACCTTGCGGCGCGGGTCGCGGTGGTGGATCTGTCGCACCATGGCCGCAATCACCCACCCGAGCACACCCACATTCACCACGCTGATCAACACCGCGTACGTCGTGCCCGCCAGCAGCCCGCCTTCGACGTTGGTGCCGAAAAAGAGGCCGTTGACGAGCGTTTCCAGGAGCACCAGCGCAATCAGGATTCCCCAGAGCCAGCCGCGGCTCTCCGGATAGTCCGCGTCGGCCGTCCGCCCCTCTTCCAGCCTGAAGCGATTGACCTCGCCGATCGCGTGTTGCGCTTCCCGCTGCAGCCCCGCCAGATCCGGCCGCTCTTCGGATACGGCGTCCCGCATCTCCTTGCAGGTGTTTTCGACGAGCGACTCGGCTCCGCGGTCGCTGGGAAGCGGCTGCAGCCGTTCCTCGAGCGCGGCGCGATGATTGTGGTATTCGCCGCGCTGTTTTGCGTACAGCTCGTCGCAATGGCCCACCACCTCCATCTCCACGTTGTCGAGCGTGGGCTGGGTGGTGTCGGGCTGACCATCCTGGCCGCGCTCGCGACCACGTTCCTTGAGCCTGAATCGCTCGACCAGAGATGAGGCGGTGGGGGCTTGCGTCATGTGTTTCCTCTGGGCAATGAGGTATCCGGCGCAGATCAGAGAATAATACTACGTGCGGTCGTGGCCGGGAGCTTCGCGGGTTGCCGTGGATGGGCCGAACTGCCGGCCCTGGCAAGTGGTCAGGGCAGATCCCGCAACGGGATGCCAAGGGCCCTGCCGGCATTCGCCATTCGATGATCGTAGCTGGCGAGTTCGACGCGCTGGCTCCGGTCCCGAAGGAACTGGCATGACGCGAGATGCCGTCGCCTCTCGGGCGTGCAGGCGTGTCCAGATCTCGTATTCGAGCAGACGGCTCGAAACGAGGGTCTCGGTCCAGAACGAAGGCGGGGGGCGCCGGTCTTCCGCGAACAGGTGGGCCAGGACGACCGAGGTGTCGACGTAGATCACCGATCGCTTCGGTCGCCTTCCAGTTCACTGAGCAAAACGGATAGCGGGGCCTCCGGAGGCCCGCCACGGGGAGGCTCGGATCCCGGAGAGAGCGCGGGCGTCAACCAGCCCTTCCGCACCGCATCGGCCAGCATGGCGTCCGTCAGGATGGGACTCCTCGTCTCTCGCGGAGGACCGATTTCGGCCACGACGCGCCCCCGATCCGTGACGAGCACGGTCTCTCCACCAGCCGCCAGGCGCACGTATTCGCTCAGCCGGCTGTTCAATGCCCTGATTCCGATGGATCGCATGAAGACAAGGGAGCTACATGTAGCTACATCCGTCAACGCAAGTCGACTGTTCCAGCAACGTAACCAGCGACAGGTCCCTGCCTCGCTGCAGGTTGTCCGACAGGTAGGCAACCCAGCCGCAGGGCGGTCTTCCCCGGCGCTACCGCTCCTGCACCCTTGCCAGGAAGTCCTCCGCCCGGTCGCAGTCGAGCAGCGCTTCGGTGGCTCTCGCAACGCGATTCGGGTCCGGCGTTCGGTCGAGCAGTCTCACCAGTTCCTCGGCGACTTCCGAACCGAACTTCCGGGCGGCGAGTTCGCGAAGAACGCTTGCCCGGCCCTGCTCGCGCCCCTGCCGGATCCCCTGTTCACGGCCTTGCCGGATCCCCTGCTTGCGCCCCTCCTGCCGGATCTCGTCCAGGCTGCGCTCAAAAGCTGTCACCACCGTCTGCATCGTCGTCGCCTCCTCCAATTCCTCGCTGGACATTCCCTTCGAACGTAACAACGCTTGCACGGTGTGGGTCAAGAACTGATCGAGGTCCTCGTCCTCGCAGTCCCGCACCACCCGCAGCAGCGCCCGTAACTCGGCCCGCATGTCCTGAGCCCTCGACAGCCCCGGCAGCCCCAGGAGCATCTGGGGCAGGTCGAGCGGCGTGGGCGGTGGAGCATCAGGTGGCCTTCGCGAGACCACCTGATAGGTGTCCGGGGCGGAATCCAAAAACAGATCCCGCAAGCGCATCGGCGCGTTCCACTGCCGGTCTCCGTGGTGGAGCACGAGGGACGCGACGGCGAGGTTGCGGTTGCCGCGCGCCAGCTCCTTGTCGTGCCGTAGAAGCTCCTGGACAGCCAGCCCACAGTAGACAGTGGTTCGCAGTGCCATGTGCTGCTCCGGCCGGCCCTGGAACTCAAGAACGAGCATGTACACTGTGCCTGCGTCGAGCGAACGGCCCCTCCAGACCCTGTCGGCGTACCGGTGTCTCAGTTCGTCATCGACGAATTCCCCGGACAGCCTCTGGAGCGACGAAAAGTCGATTTTGTCGGCCCACTCGGGGATTTGAAAACGAAGGAGGAGCTCGATAACCCGGACATGTGAGAACGCCGACTTGAAGAACGCGTCTTCCACTGCTTGGCCCGGTCTGGCGTGAAACGGAAGTGCCCCCTGCGGGGCGTGGGCGTCGAAGTTACCAGGGGCTACCGGGCGCCAGAATGTTTGATTGGGACTTTCGGTCCACACGGACGTCAACGTGGGTGGAGCGGGGCGGATCGCCACAGGGGCAGGGGACATGAGCGACCGAAGGCCGCTTGGTAAGTAAGTAGTCTGGCCACTATTGTGTCAGGGTCCCGCAAAAGCCTGTCGGTCCATGGAGACGACCATGACGAAACGCGAGTGGACCATGAAGGAAAAGACCATCGTAGTACTGGCCTTCGTGGCCGTGGCGTTGTTCTTCGGCCTTACGACGGGGGCGCGGTATCCGGCCATCGTGACCGTGGACGCTACGTACTATCCGCCGGACTACGATGAGAACGGCGAATACCGCGAGAGCACGCGCTGCTGGGGGATTCCGGTCATCTATTGGCGCTGCACCACGGCGATGGTGCCGCTGGTTGCGGAGTCGGACTCGGGATAGCTGGGCCGTCTCTACAAGTCGAGGACGGTTGGCGGTGGCGGTGATGCCCTGGCCGTACATTGGCGTCAGGATCCACGGCCCGGCCCTCGGCGCCGGTCCATCAACCGCGGGAGACGCCCAATGAGACTGACGTCCGTTTTCTCGGAACGAACCGAACGCCTGGTGATCGCCGTCATCGGCGCGGACCTGCTGCTTCAGGCTGCTGAGACCACGGAGGCGATGGCCTACGGGGCACCGTTCTTCTTTTGGGTGAGCGTGGGCATCTGGTTCCTCTACACGGTCGAATGGTGCGTGCGCATCAGGCGGGCGGAGGACTGGAGGAAATACGCTTTCAGCTTCATCGGGATCGTGGACTTCCTGGCCATCCTGCCGCTCTGGGCGTTCACGGGGTTCGACCTGAGGGTGCTGCGGGCCTTTCGCCTCTTCCGGCTTGTCGTCACCGCGACAAAACTCGCCACCCACACCAGCGCGGTGGCCAAGCTCGCAAGGGCATTCCAATGCGCGAGAGAGGAGGCCAGTGCGCTGTTCGCCGGCACGTGCATCATTGTGGTCGCTGCGGGATTCGGCATGTACCACCTCGAACGCGCGGCGCAACCCGACATCTTCGCCACGGTGTACGATGGACTGTGGTGGGCGGTCATCACGCTGACCACGGTCGGATACGGCGACATCGAGCCCGTGACGGCCGGTGGCAAGATCCTGGCCACCGTCGCGATGTTCGCCGGGATCGGCGTCATCGGGTCCGCATGCGGAATCATGGCGGATGCGCTCAGGGAAGCCAGCGCTGGCGAGAAGCCAGCGTAACTCGCGATTATGCACCGCGACGCCTCGAGCGGAGCAGAACCCCCCCGCCCACAGGAATGACCATGTCGCACCACGATCCCCTGGCCAACGCCTTCGATCCGACCTCGCTTCCTCTCGTCCGCCAGCGGCTGCTCCCGGCCTGTCTGGCTGTCGCCTTCGCTGCCGCCTGCGCGCCGCCCGCGGACCAGGAGATGAGCGGAACCGACGGTGCCGGACAGCCGTCCGCCCAGCCAGCCGAGGCCGACCACTTCGTCCCCTCGACGCCCGAAAACCTTAACTGGGGCTGGTTCCCGATCGACAAGGAGCCGATCCTCCGCATGCAGTCCGGGGAAACCGTGCGCGTCAACACGCTGACACACGTGGGCGCGGGCCAGAGCGAGGAGCCGGTGGCCTACCTGACCGGCCTCGGGATCCCGCGCGACGAGATTCCTCAGGACGTGCTGGACTTCTGGGCGACGCGCGACGGGCGGCCCCGCGAGGGACGGAGCGGCCACGTGATCACCGGCCCCATCCACGTCGAAGGCGCCGAGCCCGGCGACGTGCTGAAGATCGAGATCCTCTCCCACGAGACGCGGGTCCCGTGGGGCGTCAACAGCACGAGCGCCCGCGGCGGGGTCTTCTCGACGTCCTATCCCGGGTTCAGGGAGGGTGATCCCGCTCTGGACATCCCGCCCGGCACGCGTCACGTCATCCGCACCGGTGAGGTCGACGGCGGCCGAGAGGTCGCGTTCTTCTCCGACGACATCCACGTGCCGCTCGCACCGTTCATGGGCATCATCGCCGTCGCGCCCGACCCGATTGTGGGCCAGCCGGGCGTGACGGTGCCCGGAGTGCAGGGATCGCGGCCGCCGGGACCGTTCGGGGGCAACCTGGACGTGAAAAACCTGACAGCGGGCACGACCCTCTACCTGCCGGTCTTCCAACCGGGCGCACTCTTCTACGTGGGCGACCCGCACGGGGCGCAGGGCGACGGCGAGGTCAGCGGCACGGCCATCGAACAGTCGCTCACGGGCACCTTCCGCCTGTCGGTGGAAAAGGGGCGGTCGATCAGCGGCCCGATGGCCGAGACGGAGGATCACTACATCCTGATGGGGATCGCCCTGGATCTGGACCGTGCCGCGCGCAACGCCGTCTGGGAGGTCGTGGACTTTCTCGTCGAGGAGAAGGGGATGACGCCCGCCAAGGCGCTGTCCCTGGCGAGCATTGCGGTGGACTTCCGTGTCAGTGAAGTAGTGGACCTGACGCAGGTGGTGTCGGGGTTGATTCCGAAGAGCATATGGAGGACCGAATCATGAGAAACCTGGCGGTATTGGCCGTGGCCGTGGTTGCCCTCGCAATCCCCGCGCCCGCGCTCGCCCAGGAGTCCGGGCGGATGCAGGGGACCGATCCGACCCTCGAGGAGTGGGAGGTTCCGTGGGAGCAGAGCCGGCCGCGCGATCCCTACGTGGCGCCCGACGGGCGCGTCTGGTTCGTGGGGCAGCGCTCCCACTACGCCGCCGTGCTCGACCCCATGACCGGCGAGTTCGAGAGGTACGACCTGCCTGACGGCGCCGGTCCCCACACGGTGGTGGTGGGCACGGACGGGATCGTCTGGTACACCGGCAACCGGGTCGGCAACCTGGGCCGGATCGACCCGGCGACCGGCGACATCGAGATCTTCCCGATGCCCGACGAGCGCGCCCGCGACCCGCACACGTTCGCCTTCGATGCCGCGGGCGATCTCTGGTTCACGGTCCAGGGCGGCAACATGGTCGGCAAGTTCTGGCGCGAGACGGGCGACGTGCGCCTGGTCGAGATGCCGGACAACCCCGAGGGGCGCGGCGGTTCGACCCGGCCCTACGGCCTCAAGATGGACTCCCGCGACCGGCCCTGGGCGACGCTGTTCGGCACAAACCAGCTGGTCATGGTCGATCCGGACACCTTCGAGCCCACGTACTTCGAGCTGCCCGAGGGTGCGCGGCCCAGGCGGCTGGTCATCGACTCCAGCGACATCGTCTGGTACGTGGACTACGCGCGCGGATACCTGGGCCGGGTCGACCCCGAGACGGCCGAAGTCACCGAATGGGCCAACCCGAGCGGCGAGGAAGCGCGCCCCTACGGCGTCGCCATCGACGAGCACGACCGTGTCTGGTTCGTCGAGACCGGCGTGCGTCCGAACAGGTTCGTGGGTTTCGACACCCGCTCCGAGGAGTACATCAGCGAGGTGGAGGTCGCGAGCGGCGGCGGAACCATCCGCCACATGTATTTCGATCCGAAGACCGGTACCGTGTGGTTCGGCACGGACGCCAACACAATCGGCCGCGCGGTGCTGCCGCCGCCCAGGAGGGTCAGCGAGTAGGAATCAGGCGTCGGCGGCCAACAGCCAAGGGCCCGGATCGGGGAACCATCGTCGCCAGGAGAGAGGGTGTTCGGCGATATGATTGATGGCCCCCTCGATCACGGGCCCTTCTGTTAGCTCCCCAGGTTGAGCGCCGCGGCCACCCGGGCCTGGTTGTCGTTCAGCGTGATGAACGAGATCGCGCCTGGCTCGGGGGCGGCGTACAGCGCCGTGGCGACGTGCCAGAGGTCGGCGCCGCGCAGGTAACCGGTATCGAGCGCGGTCTTGATTTCGTCGGTGAGGGGCCGGTTGGTCAGGATCCAGCCGATCCGGTCCAGCAGATCGGTCGGCACCGGACGCCCCTCCCGGGAACACGCCGCGCGCAGTTCGGCCTCGAGGAGGGTTGACGACACCACGCGCGAGAACCCGTTGAGCCGCCTGGCGAGAGCATCCGCGCCGTCTTCGCCGAATGCGATCGCGATCATCACCGAGGTATCCACATAGGCGACGCTCATTCGCCGCGCTCCGCGAAGAAGCGCGCAAGGGCACCCGGCCTGGGAGCGCCGACCCTGATCGGCAGGCTTGGATGCTTCGCTGGCACCAGAATCCCCCGTTTCTCGAGCTCCGCGAAGTGCTCCTCGACGCTCATGGCCCCGCGTTCGAACGGACGGATTTCGGCTACCGGATCGCCTCGGTAGGTAACGGTTACCGTTCCACCCTCCCGCACCAGCCGCATCACTTCGGAAAACCTCGCTTTTGCTTCATAGGTTGAAAACACGGCATTCATGTTCGATCCAATCTAACCAGTCAGACTAGTTTGTCAAAACCATTGTGGAAGCCATTGCCGACGAGTGTGCGGGCCACGGTGGGAACATAGTATCAGCGGATTCCCTCAAGCTGTATCCCGCGCACGAAGTACCGCTGCGTGAAGAGAAAAAGGACCGCGATCGGCAACACCGCCACCACACCGGCCGCCATCTGGTAGGGCCAGTTGATCTCGTAGGTGGAATGAAACGCGGCGATCCCGACCTCGACCACGCGCATCTCCATGGACCGCGTCGCCAGCAGCGGCCACAGCAGGTTCTTCCACGCATCGATGAACGCGAAGAGCGCCAGCGTCGCCACGGCTGGCTTCGCGAGGGGCAGCGCGACGCTCAGGAAAACGCGCAGCGGACCGGCCCCGTCCACCCGCGCGGCGTCCTCGAGTTCGCGGGGCAGCGTCCGAAAGTACTGGCGCATCAGGAAGATGCCCCAAACGGAGACGAGTTCGGTGGAGATCAGTCCCTGGTAACTGTCGATCCAGCCCAGGGCGTCGATTAAAAGAAAGCGGGGGATGAGGACGATGACTACAGGCACCATCATGGTGGCCAGAAAGAGCATGAAGACCTTCTGCCGGCCCGGAAACTCGATGCGGGCGAAGGCGTACCCGGCGGTGGTTGCGGTTACGATCTGCCCGGCCACGACGGCCACGGAAAAGACGAGCGAGTTGAGGAAGTAGCGCCCGAACGGCTGCGCGGTGAGCGCCTCGGGGTAGTTCGACCACAGCGGCGTGGCGGGGAGGATGCCGCCGCCCGCAAAGACCTCGAGCTGGCCCATCAGCGAGGTGACGGCCATCCACAGGAAGGGCGCCGCCATGGCCAGACAGGTCAGCAGGAGCAGGGTGGTGCGGAGGGCGGGGACCCGGCGGGCGGCGGGCTGGTGCGCCGGGCTACGCATGTGCCGCCCGTCCTTCCAGGATCCGGAAGTGGAGCCAGGTGGCGGCGAACACCACGGCGAAGAGGATCCAGCTCATCGCGGCGGCGTTGCCGAAGCGGAGGAACTCCCACGCCTCGCGGTAGATGTGGTACACGGCCACGTCGGTGGCGCCGAGCGGGCCGCCCTCGGTCATGACGTAGACGAGCCCGAAGACCTGGAACGAGCCGATCACCGAGGTCACCAGCACGAAGAACAGGGTGTGGCGGAGACCGGGCAGCGTGATGTGGCGAAAGCGTTGCAGCGCGCCCGCGCCGTCGACCCGGGCCGCGTCGTACCAGTCCCGCGGGATCGTCGCCAGGCCCGCCTGGAAGACGACCATCTGGTAGCCGACGACCATCCACACGCTGATCGCCATGAGGGTGACCAGCGCAACCTCCGGCGAGGTGAGCCACGCGACCGGGCTCAGGCCGGCGGACTCCAGCAGCCGGTTGACGGGACCGTACCCGTCGTTCAGCAGCCACTTCCACACGACCGCGATTGCCACGACGCTCGTGATGCCGGGCAGGAAGAGCGCGAGGCGTGCCCAGCGCACCGCGCGCCGCGACCCCCGGGTCAGCAGGGCGAGTGCCAGGGCGACGGCCATGGCCAGGGGGACGTGCAGCGTGAAGACCGCAGTGTTGCGAAGGGCTGCCCACCAATCAGTATCTAATATGAGTATGCGGTAGTTGTCAAGTCCTGTAAACGGGTGGACGGGTTCGACGAGGTGCCACTCGTGCAGCGAGATCCAGAGGGAGAAGAGAAGCGGCCCGAACGTGAAGACGGCGAGGAGCAGCGCGGCGGGTGCGAGAAACGCCCACGCCGTGACGGTGCGGCGCAGCGCGGGTGGGCGTGCCGAAAGGGGCAGGAGGAAGAGGATCAGGGCGGTTAGCAGGGAAGCGGCGGCGGTGGTGGCCGCGAGCGGGACGGCGGGGGAGTGCGTTTCCTGGTAGCCGAGCAGGGCGAGGTGGAGGCCGGGTGTCGGGGTGGGGATGTGGGCGGCGTGGTAGATGGCGCCGTCCGCGTCGATGGTGTAGGGGGTGGTGGGGGGAGGGTCGGGTGTGGCGGTGGTGGTGGCGATGGCCGTGCCGACTGCGCGCGGCATTGTCCATAGCGCATCGGGACGGGTGAGCGCGGCGGAGGTCGCCCAGGGCAGGGCCGTGACGCGGGCCGCGCGCTCGGGATCCGCGCCGGTGGTGATGGCGGTCTCGACGGCGCGGACCGCGTGGGCGACGCGGTGTTTGCTGAGGTCTTCCAGCTCGTGGCGCGTCCACCGGTGCGCGGTGACGGCGACCAGGCCGAGCAGGGCGGTGGCCGTGAGCGCGACAGCGGTGGGGTAGCGGCGGGGTGGGGGGGACCTGCGCCGCGCGATGGCCCAGGCCGACACGAAGAGGAGACCCAGCAGCGCCAGGGCGGTGGGGGTGGGGGGGAGGGGGGCACCGCGCGGCGCCGGCGCGACCGTGATCCGGATAGCGGGGCGGAGCGAGCCGGGTTCATAAGCGTAGGCGCTGGGGGCCGGTGGGGGCTCGCTCCCTTGCACGGCCTCGATCGCGGCGCGATCGCCCAGGAAGCGCTGGACCGTCTCGTCTCCGCCGCCGGGCAGCTCCCACAACGCGGCGGCCATGCGCGCAACGCTGCCCGTTGCGTCCTCCCGGGCCCCGCCCACCACGCCGATCGAAACCGCGAGGATCACCAACATGCCGATCGCGGTCGCCGCGGCGGCGAGCGCAGGGAGCCAGGCCCGGCGCGTTCCGGTCGTCACCGCCTCAGCACCTCGTCGACCCTGCGCGCGATGTCGGACGCGCTCGAGGCCAGGTCCTCACCGTTCAGGAGCCGCCTGTCCATGATTTCCACCGCCAGCGCCTCGACACGGGAAAAATCCCGCACGTGAGCGCCCCACGTCACCCGGGACCCGTCGACCAGCGCGATGAACGCATCCTCCACCCCGGTCGGGTCCCCGGCAGCGATTTCCGCGGCCACGTCGGCGCGGGAGGGAATGGCCAGCCCGGAACGTGCGCGGATCCGTTGCGCCTCCGGCGACGCGAGAAAGCCTGCGAGGTCGATTGCCTCGCGCAGGTTGGGCGCGTTCGGCGGGACCGCCCACCCGGACGCGTACAGGACGCTGGTCGCCGCGCCCTGCGACGCGTGGTGGGGTATCCGGACAATGTCGAGATCCAGCTCGCCCGTTTGCACGAGGTCTCGGAAGACCGGAAGCGTCCAGTGACCCGACAGCAGGAACGCCTGCCTGCCCGACGCGAAGCGGGCCTCCCGTGCCGGGTCGCCCTGCTGTACGAACTGCGCGCCGGGGGTCAGTCCGTCCTCGGCGAGTCCGGTCAGAAAGGCGTATGCATCGAGGGCCGCCGGTCCGTCCATGAATCCCGTGGCGCCATCGCCTCCGGGAGAGAGGATGTCGCCGCCGGCCGACCATACGAACGGCACCCACTGGTACAGGTTGCGCGGGAAATCGAACCCGTGGACGTCGGGCCTGCCGTCTCCGTCGTGGTCGGTGGTGACGGCGTGGGCGGCGCGGCGGAAGTCGTCCCACGTCCACTCCGCGAGCCCGGGCGAGTCGATGCCCGCGCGGGACAGAACGGCACGGTTTGCGTACAGGACCATCGGTGTGAAGTCCTTCGGCAACGCGAACAGCGAACTGCCGCGCCGGAATGCGTCCAGTAACTGGGGGAAGACGCTGTCGGCCCGGAACCCGAGCGCGGCCTGGTACGGCTCGAAGTCCACCGCCAGCCCGCGGTCGACAAACGTGGGGATGTCGGGCGAATCGAGCAGGTACACGTCGGGCGGTCGACCCGCGGCGATCGAGGTGAGCAGGCGTTCCTCGTACCCGTTCGGTGCCGATTCGAGGAGCACCCGGGTCCCCGGCCGCAGGATTTCGTAGCGGTCGGCCACCTGCTGCTCGATCTCGAGCTCGTTGCCCCCGGCCCAGAGCGCGACGCGCAGGGTAGTGCTGTCGGAGGGGGCGGGGGAGCATCCGGCCGCCACGAAAAGCAGCGCGGTGAGGAGCAGAATCACGCCGTCGCGTTCGGCGGTGCCGGAGCGGCCTGCGACGGTGCCTAGCCGAGCTGAAGTGGTGCCATTGCGGCCTGCGGAGGGCTCGTCCAGACACCGACTTGGCAACATATAATACAATAGCATAGATTACCGCAAGTTATCTATGAGAGGCGCCAGCCCCACACGATCGTCGTCCGGCCCGAACAGGTGGGTTCGCGCCCAGTCGACCGAGACGTGTACGCGGTCCTGCGGGGCGACGCTGAGCGACGGCGAGGCCCGCACGATCCAGGCTGCGTCGCCCGGACCGTCAAGGTGAACGCGCTGTTCGCTGCCCAGCGCCTCGACGCGCAGAACGGTCGCGCCGAAGCCCGTGCCCGCGGGGGGGCGGGCGGTCGTCGCGTCGCCGGGTGGTGGAGCGGTCGCGATTGCGAGGTCCTCGGGGCGCACCGCCAGCGTGGCCGAGCCGGGTGGCCTGGGCGCGGAGCCGGGTGGCCTGGGCGCGGAGCTGATTTGCCCGGCCGCGAAGCGGAAGGGCCCGCCGGCCAGATCGCTCTCGCCGTCGCTGGAGAGGCGGAGGGTGTTGATCGGCGGCGATCCCACGAAGGTCGCGACGAAGAGGTTGGCGGGCCGGCGGTAGATCTCGTCGGGGGTGCCCACCTGCAGGATTCGGCCCAGGTCCATCACAGCGACGCGCTGGCCCAGGGAGAGCGCCTCGGTCTGATCATGGGTGACGAAAATCATCGTCGTGCCGAGACGCCGGTGCAGCGCCGCGATCTCGTCACGCGTCCGCAGCCGCAGTCCGGCGTCGAGGTTGGAGAGCGGCTCGTCGAAGAGGAAGACGCCTGGATCGCGGACCATCGCGCGGCCCAGCGCGACGCGCTGCTGCTGTCCGCCGGACAACTGCCCGGGACGTCGCGACAGCAGCTCGTTGAGCCCGAGGATCCCGGCCGTCCGGCTCACCCGCTCCTCGATCTCGGCCCGGTTCGTTCCCCGCACGCGAAGCCCGAAGCCCAGGTTCTGCGCGACGGTCATGTGCGGATACAGCGCGTAGCTCTGGAAGACCATCGCCACGTCGCGGTCGCCCGGGGCGACATCGTTGACGCGCCGTTCGCCGATCCGCACATCGCCGGCGTCCGGCTCCTCCAGGCCGGCGATGAGGCGCAACAGCGTGCTCTTGCCGCACCCCGACGGCCCGACCAGCACCATCAGTTCGCCGGCACGGACCTCCAGGTCGACGGCGTCCACCGCGGTCACCGCGCCGAACCGCTTCTCCACCCCGTTGAGGGTGACGCCGCGCGCTGCGGGGGTCATGGCCGCGTCGCGGGGGTCATGTCCGCGCGGTGCGGGGCTCATGGCCAGCCCACCCTGAGCGGCCGGTCGCGCGGGCCGTCGTGGCGCCGCCCGTCCACCATCAGCGCGACGCGATCCGCCGTGATCTCCACCGAGACGGTATGCCCGCGGGTCCGCACAGGGCCCAGCGCGACGTGGCGGAAGTCATGGGGCAGGGGCCACACGTTCGCGCCGTCACGGTCGATGTGCAGCCCGGCGACTCCGCGCGCGAGGAGGTCGAGCACCCAGGAGTGCTGGTAGTCGTCGATCCCGCGGAAGGTGCAGGCGCGCCCCGTGTGGGGGTTGTAGTGCTCGTAGCAGTTCGGGCGGTTCGGGTCGCCCCCGGTGAACATCATGCGCACGAACCGCGTGAGCATGTCCGCCGCCAGCGCGCCCGCACGGCTCGTGCCCGCACGGCCATTGCCACGCCGCCGGCACCGCAGCAGGCCTTCGATCACGTGGCTCGTGGTCATGGGCCAGGCGCGGCCGTTCCAGGGACAGTTCCGCCGCTTTCCCTCCCACAGTCCCTCCGCCGAGAAGCGAGGGTCGTCCACGCTGGACGAAGGAAGGGGGTAGCGGGTCCCGAACGTCGCCGGGTCTTCGAGGTGGTCCATCATCATGCCGAGACGGGATCCATCCACCAGATCGGTGAGCATCGGATAGAAGCCAACTGCGCTCTTTACATCAGTACGCTCAAGGGTACGCCCGTCCAGATCCGTGAAGAGGCGCGCTTCGGGCGACCACATGCGCTCGCGGATCGCGTTTCCGGTGCGAGATGCCAGCGACTGCCATTCGGACCGGTCGCCGTCGCGGCCCAGTTCGCGTGCGATCTCGTCGAGCGCGCGGAAGAGCAGGTACGCGTACACGGTCACGTCGATGCCCTTCAGACGCAGGCGCGGTTGCCAGCCGGCGGTGTCGGCGTGCGGATCGACCGCCATGTAGCGTGACATGTACTCCTGCCCGGTCTCGAAGTGGTTGACGACGGTGAACATCCCCGTGTTGTCGGGGTCGCGCGAGCGGTTGAGCCAGCCGGCGTAGCGCGACAGCCCCTCGTAGCAGCGCGCGAGGGCGTCGTCGTCGGGGTGCATGCGGTGGACCGCCAGGACCGCGTCGCCCCAGTTCGCGTGATAGAAGTCGGTGCGCCTGAGGTGATTGGCGTAGAGGCGTCCGTGGAGGGACCCGTCGTCCTTCTGGTTGTCGAGGAAGTTGAGGATCGAGCCCCACGCCTCGCGGCCGCCCGCGCACCACCGCATCTCCATCATGTGGCACTGCGCGCTGTAGGTGATCGGGACGTGGAAGTACTCGGGTCCCTCGGCGATGGCGGGGTGCCGGATGTTGTCCCAGCCGCCGTCGATGCGGTTGAGCCCGAGGCCGTGGATGCGGTAGTCGAAGTAGCGGTCGAGGTGCGGGTCGCCGCAGGAGAACGAGGGGAAGCCGGAGAAGAAGGATTGCCAGGTATGGGGGGATGCGGGGGTTGGGGAGGGCGCGGCGGTTGGCGCGGGGGCTGCCGTGGGGGCCCCGTGGACGTTCGGCGAGAGGCGCAGGCGCAGGCTGATGGGGCTGTCTGAGCGGGCCGGAACCGCGACAGCGATCCAGAGCCAGCCGATGGCGTCGTCGGGGTGCGGGTCGGGTGCGGGGGGTTCGCCCGGGCCGGCGCCAGCCGGGTCGCCGAGGGCGTCCTCCGCGAAGGGCGACAGTGCCCAATCAGCCATGGCCTGGCCCTCCGACGGAACAACGCGGTGCCAGCCATGCCCTGGGTCGCCGGACAGTTCCATGGTGACCGGCAGCTGCCCGCCGGCGCGGTCGGAGACGGTGCGGACCCAGGTCACGCCCGTTGCGGAAGCGCGCACACCGGTACCGGAAACGCGCACGCCGGTCGTGGAACGCAGGGGCTGCGCGGTGAATGCGACGAGCCATCCGTTCGCGAGAGAGGGCGGCAGTGTCCAGCGGGACTCGAGGAGTCCGCCGGGCCGGACGCGCCGTTCCTCGGTGGCGGCGAGCGGGGCGGGATGGCGTGCGGGCAGCCGGGACGTCCAGTCGGTCGTGAGGCATCCGGGGCGCCAGCGCCTGTTGTCGCCGTCGGTGGTGCCCGGACCCGCCCGTGGCTCCAGTGCAACCTCGCGGCCGTCGGCGTCGAGCAGCGCGACCGAAAAACACGGTCCGAGTTCGTACTGCAGCAGATGGGCGGGATCCCAGAAGCCGGGCCTGTGCAGCCAGCGCGGGAAGGGCGGTGCCCACACGACGCCGTCCAGCCCGCCCAGGAACCATTTGTCGGGGCGGGCCAGGGCTGCGATGCGGTCTCGGGCGGTGGGATGCGTCACGGGACAATGTCCGGCGCACCTGCTCGAATCTCCAACGCACATGGCGTGTACAGGAACAGGTACGCAAGTAGAGGTGCAGGACAGTGATCGGGCATCATATCACAACCCTGATTCCCCTGATAGATTGGGCACATGGCGACGACCGCGGCGGCTGCACGCACGACGACGATCCGGGGATTCCCGCGCCCTCTGGCCCGGGCGATGGAGCAGTACGCCGTCCGCCTCGACATCGACGCGATTCGCGCGGCCTACGAGCTGGCCGACGAGGCCCACGCCGGACAGCGGCGGGCCTCGGGCGAGCCCTTCATCAATCACGCCGTGGAAGTGGCCACGATCGTCGCCGAGCTGCAGCTGGACACCGCTTCGGTGATGTCGGCGCTCGTCCACGACGTTCCGGAGGACACGGTCGTCTCCATACAGGGGATCCGCGAGATCTTCGGCGAGGAGGTGGGGGCGATCGTCGATGGCGTCACCAAGATCGGGAAGGTGCGGTTCCGGTCGAGCACCGAGCGGCAGGTCGAGAACTATCGCAAGCTGCTGCTGTCCATGGCGCAGGACGCGCGCGTCATCCTGGTGAAGCTGGCGGACCGCCTGCACAACATGCGCACGCTCGAGCATCTGCCGCCGAGCAAGCAGCAGCCGATCGCGCGCGAGACGCGGGAGATTTACGCGCCGCTCGCCCACCGGCTCGGCATGGCGGCGATCAAGTGGGAGCTGGAGGACCTGTCCTTCAAGTTTCTCGATCCGACGTCCTACGACGGCCTGCGCAAGCTCGTGCGCCAGCGCCGCCGCGCCCGTGAGCGCCACATCCTGGAGATGCAGCGCCCGCTGGAAGACGCGCTGGATGCGGCGGATGTCCCGGCCGAGGTGACCGGACGGCCGAAGCACCTGTGGTCGATCCATCGGAAGATGGTCACGCAGGACCGCTCCTACGACGAGATCTACGACCTCATGGCCCTGCGCGTGATCACCGACTCGGTCCAGCATTGCTACGCCGCCCTCGGCATCATCCACGGGCGGTGGACGCCGATTCAGGAGCGCTTCCACGACTACGTGGCCACCCCGAAGTCGAACATGTACCAGTCCATCCACACGACCGTCTACGGTCCCGGCGGACGGCGGTACGAGGTCCAGATCCGCACCGGGGAGATGCACCGCACCGCCGAGTTCGGGATCGCGGCGCACTGGCGGTACAAGGCCCAGGGCAGGGAGAGCGGCGTCGACGACGCCCTGACCTGGTTCCGTCAGGTGCTGGAGTGGCAGAAGGACGCGAGCGAGCCGGAGGAGTTCATGGAGTTTCTCCGCATGGATCTCTTCCAGGGCGAGATCTTCGTCTTCACGCCGAAGGGCGAGGTCAAGCAGTTGCCGGTGGGGTCCTCCCCCATCGATTTCGCTTTTTCCGTACACACGGAGGTCGGGCTCCACTGCGCGGGCGCCAAGGTCAACGGCCGGATCGCCCCCCTGTCGCGCCAGCTGGCCAGCGGCGACTCGGTGGAGATCATCACCAACCCGCGCCAGTGGCCGAACCGGGACTGGCTGGGCTTCGTCAAGACGTCCCGTGCGCGGACGCGGATCCGGCAGTGGATCCGCCGCGAGGAGTTCGACCGCGCGCTGCGGCTGGGCCAGGAACTCTTCCAGCGCGCGCTGCGCAAGGCGAAGCTGTCCAGGCCGAACGACGAGGAGACCCGTCGCGTTGCCCGCAAGCTCGGCTACAGGAGCTTCGACGAGGCGCTGGCGGCGCTGGCGCGCGGGGACATCGGGCCGTCGGCGGTCATCCGCGGCTTCTACCCCGACGAGGACCCGTCGCAGGTCGTCAAGCGGTCGCCCTCGGCGCTGGAGCGGATCGCCGAGAAGATCCGCAAGTCGAACCGGGGCGTGACCATCCAGGGCATGGACAACCTGATGATCCGCTATTCCCAGTGCTGCCAGCCGGTCCCCGGGGACAAGGTGATCGGGTACATCACGCGCGGCCGCGGCATCTCGATACACCGGACCGACTGCCCCAACGTCCTCAACCTCGACAAGGACCCGGAGCGGAGGGTGGAGATCGAGTGGCGGGCCGAGCGCGGCGATCGCTTCTTCGTGCACCTGCACATGGAGGGAACGGATCGGCGAGGCCTGCTCGGCGATGTGGCGAGGACCATCAGCGAGACGGCGACCGACATCCAGCACGCGGACATGCGCGGCACCGACGGCGGCATGACGGCCGCGTTCGTCGTGGAAGTGCAGGACCTCAACCACCTGAAGCGCGTCATGCAGGCGGTGCAGCGGGTCAAGGGCGTGGTGTCGGTGGTGCGGCGCGAGAGCATCCACGAGAGCGAACTCTTCGATGCCTGAGTTCGAGATCCAGGCCCCCTTCGAGCCGCAGGGCGACCAGCCCGGGGCCATCGTCGAGCTCGTCGAGGGACTGCGGGCCGGAGCGCGCTTCCAGACGCTGCTGGGCGCGACGGGGACGGGCAAGACGCTCACCATGGCCCACGTGATCGCCGAGTCGAGGCGTCCCACCCTGGTCATGTCGCACAACAAGACGCTGGCCGCCCAGCTCTACGGCGAGCTCAAGTCGCTGATGCCCGCCAACGCGGTCGAATATTTCGTCTCGTACTACGACTACTATCAGCCCGAGGCCTACGTCCCCGCGACCGACACCTACATCGAGAAGGACGCGTCGATCAACGAGGACATCGAGCGGCTTCGCCTGCGCGCCACGTCATCGCTGATCGAGCGCCGGGACGTGGTCGTCGTGGCGTCGGTGTCGTGCATCTACGGACTGGGCAACCCGGCCGACTACCGCGGGCTGATGCTGCACCTCGAAGTCGGCGAGGAGGCCCCGCGCCAGCAGATCCTCCGCGGACTTGTCGACATCCTGTACCGGCGCAACGACATCGCGTTCGAGCGCGGCACTTTCCGCGTGCGCGGCGATACGGTCGAAGTGTTTCCCGCGTACGAGGAGCAGGCGATCCGGATCGAGCTGTGGGGCGACGACGTCGAGCGGATCACGCGCTTCGACCCGCTCACCGGCGAGACGATCGCGTCGCTGGGGCGGACCTCGATCTATCCGGCGTCGCACTACGTGACCCGGCGCCGCACGATCGAGGAGATGGCCCCGCTGATCCGCGACGAGATGGCGGCGCAGGTGGAGAGGTTCAAGGCGGCGGGACTGCTCCTGGAGGCGCAGCGGATCGAGTCGCGCACCAACTTCGACCTCGAGATGATGCTGGAGATGGGGACCTGTCCCGGCATCGAGAACTACAGCCGCTACACGAGCGGGCGGGAACCGGGGGAGCGCCCCGCCTGCCTGCTGGACTTCTTTCCCGAGGACTTCCTCCTGATCGTCGACGAGTCCCATGTGACCATTCCCCAGCTACACGGGATGTACAAGGGCGACCGGTCGCGCAAGGAGACGCTGGTGCAGCACGGCTTCCGACTGCCGTCGGCGATCGACAACCGCCCGCTGCGCTTCGAGGAGTGGCGGTCGCTGCTGAAGCAGGTCCTGTTCGTGTCGGCGACGCCGGGCGACTACGAGCTGGATCAGAGCGGCGGGGTCGTGACCGAGCAGATCATCCGGCCCACCGGGCTGGTGGACCCGCCGATCGACGTGCGTCCGGTGCGCGGCCAGGTGGACGACCTGCTCGCCGAGATCCGCGAACGCGCGGCGCGCGACGAACGCGTGCTCGTGACCACCCTGACGAAGCGCATGGCCGAGGACCTGTCCGAGTACTTCCAGTCGGTGGGTGTCAAGGTGCGGTACATGCACGCCGACATCGACGCGATCGAGCGGATGGAGATCCTGCGCGCGCTGCGCCTGGGCAGGATCGACGTTCTGGTGGGGATCAACCTGCTGCGCGAAGGGCTCGATCTGCCCGAGGTCTCGCTGGTCGCGATCCTGGATGCGGATAAGGAGGGCTTCCTGCGCAACGCCCGCTCCCTGATCCAGACGGTGGGCCGCGCGGCGCGGAACGCGAACGGCAAGGCGATCCTGTACGCGGATACGGTCACCGGGTCGATGCGGGTGTGTCTCGACGAGACCGAGCGCCGCCGGCGGGTGCAGATCGCCCACAACGAGCGGCACGGGATCGTCCCGAAGACCATTCGCAAGAGCGTCGAGCAGATCGAGCTGTCGACCCGCGTGGCCGACGCGCGTGACAAGCCGGTCGCCAGGGTGGCGGAGTCCGCGCCGGGCTACGCGGACGAGGTCGACTCGGAGGCCTTCGTGAAGATCCTCGAGGAGGAGATGGCGAAGGCGGCCGAGGCGCTCGACTTCGAACGGGCGGCCGCGCTGCGGGACCAGCTGTTCGACCTGAAGGCGGCGGTGTGACCGAAGACGAACTGGTGTCGTGGGGCCGCCGGATCGGGGCCGCCGCGCAGGCTCCGATCTTCATCGGGCTCACCGGGCCGCTGGGCGCGGGCAAGTCCGTGCTTGCCAGGGCGGTGGCTCGTGGGGCGGGCGTGAAGGGCGCACTACCGTCGCCGACCTTCAACATCGTGTTCCGGTATCCGTTGCCGAAGCGGGCGAGGGCGAAGGGGGCGCGGACCCGGGCGGCGCGCGCGCCGGAGGCCGTCGTTCACGCAGACCTCTTCCGGATCACCGCGGCGGAAGAGCTGGCGGGCATCGGGTGGGAGGACATGCTGGCGGACCGGGGCGCGATCGTGCTGGTGGAGTGGTGCGGACGGGCGGGCGATGAGCTGCCGCCTGACCGCTGGGAGGTCACTTTGGGCTTTGTGGATGACGTGGACCGGCGGGCCGTGCGCGTACGGCGTTTCGGAGAGCCTTCGCCCCTGCCGCGGCTCCCGCTGACCATCGGGGCCATGGACTAGCCCATTGGTGGCCGGGAACAGGCTCCCTCCCGCCGGTCCGGTCGTGGCGGTCGAGACCTCGGGCAGGCTGGGGTCGGTCGCGGTTGCGGTCGGCGGATCGGTTGCGGCGCGCCGCTTTCTCACCGAGCGCGCCGGGCACGCCTCGGGACTGTTGCCGGCCGTGCAGGAGGCGCTCGCGGAAGCCGGGACGGGTCTGGAGCAGGTCGAGGGGGTGGTCGTCGGGGCCGGGCCCGGTTCGTTCACCGGCGTGCGCATCGCCGGGGCCGCGGCAAAGGGACTCGCGGCGGGTCTCGCGGTGCCCCTCTACGCCACGTCGAGCCTGCGCGCGGCGTCGTTTGCCGCGGAGGCCTTCACAGGAGAGCCGCGGATCCTGGTGGAAGCCATGGTGGAGGCAGGGGTCGGGTGCGGTCCGGATGCGCAGCCGGGCGACGGGGATGGGATCGAGCCGACGCGGCGCGGAGACCGCCAGGTGCGCTACGTCCTCTTCGACGCGCGCAACGGCCGGGTCTACGGCGCCTGTTACGACGTGGGCGCGGACGGACCGGTCGAGGTGAAGGCGCCCCACGGCGGCTCGATTCTGGACGTGCTCAGGGCGCGGCCCCCGCTGGGGACGTGCTTCGTGGGCGACGGCGCGGTGGCGCACGCGTCGCTGATTCACGCGGCGGGCTACGAGACGCGGCTGCCCCCTGCCGGGATTCCGCTGGCGGACGCCGTGGTGATGTGCTGCCGCTGGGAGGCCGTGGATGTCGCCGGGTGGCAGCCGGACTACGTGCGGGAGTGGAAGCCGGGATGAGCGCGCGTGTTTCGGTGCGGCGCGCCGTGCCGTCCGATCTCGACGGCATCCGCGAGGTTGAGGACGCCTCGTTCGCGAACCCGTGGAGCGCGAAGGCGTTCGCCGAGGCGATGGCAGCGCCCGGGACGGACGTGCTCGTCGCGGTCGCCGGTTCGGAGGTGGCGGGGCATGCGGTGATCACTGCCAGGGAAGGGGAGGCGGAGTTGGCGAACCTGGCCGTGGGGGCCGCGCACCGGGGCGCGGGGGTCGGCGAGGTGCTGCTCTCCGGCGCGGTCGACGTGGCGCGGGGGCGGGGTGCCCGCAGGGTCCTCCTGGCGGTCAGGGGTTCCAACGCGGCCGCGAAGCGACTCTACGAGCGCTTCGGATTCAGGGAAATCGGCAGTCACGAGTCCTACTACAAAGACCCCTCGGAGGACGCCCGCATCATGCTGCTCAAGTTGCGCCGCAAGGGCTGACCGGGATCCTCCGGGGGTTCTCGTTTTCCAGCGAGCGGCTAACTTTCGACGCAGGGTTCTGCAACCGAATGGAGACGATGCCCGAGCACGGCCGAAAGGTCTTGATCACCGGCGGGGCCGGTTTCATCGGGAGTCATGTCGCCGACGCCCACCTCGAGCGTGGTGACCGCGTCTGGATCGTCGACGATCTTTCCTCGGGCCGGCTGGAGAACGTGCCGTCGGAGGCCACGTTCCATCGCCTCGACATCGCCGACCCCGCGGTGGGCGACCTGATCCGCCACGTCCGGTTCGACCTCGTCAACCATCACGCTGCGCAGATCGACGTGCGGCGGTCCGTCGCGGATCCGGTCCTCGATGCCCGCATCAACGTCCTCGGGCTGGTCAACATCCTGGAGGCGGCGCGCCGGACGGGAACGCGGCGCGTGATCTTCGTCTCCAGCGGCGGCGTGGTCTACGGCGAGCCGGAGGTGCTGCCGACTCCCGAGCACGCGCCCAAGTCGCCGCGCTCCCCCTACGGGGTCTCCAAGCTCGCCGGCGAGCACTACCTCGACTACTACAGGGAGGTCCACGGGATGGACTGCGTGGCCCTCCGCTACGGCAACGTCTACGGCCCCCGGCAGGATCCACACGGCGAGGCCGGCGTCGTCGCCATCTTCTCCCACCGCCTTCTCGGAGGGGAACCTCTGGACATCCATGGTGATGGAAAACAGACAAGGGACTACGTCCATGTGGCGGACGTGGCGCGTGCCAACCTGGTGGCGGCGGACATGGACCTGCCGGCCGGGGGTGGCATGGATGCAAGGGCCTTCAACGTGGCTACGGGGGTTGCGACCAGCGTGAACAAGCTTGCGCGGACGCTGGAAGAGGTCGCCGGGATACGCGCGGGCCGCGTAGCCCGGGACGCCCGTGCGGGCGAGCTGCGGCACAGCGTCCTTTCGGTGGCGAAGATGGCCGGGCGGGGCTGGGAACCCGCCATGGGCTTGCGGGACGGGTTGGCCGACACCTTCAACCACATCGCCGAGCGCCGGGCGGTGGCCCGCGTCGGATGAGCGCGCCCGTGCAGGATCTTCGGACCCCGCAGAACATCGCGGACATGATCATGGGGGCCAGTCCGCCCACCCATGTGGTGCTGGCCGTCCTCGCGCTCTTCTCGATTCTGTCGCTCTGGGTCATCCTCTCCAAGGTGCGCCGCTTCCGTGCGGTCCGGCGCGAGGGAGACGAGTTTCTCGCCCGGCTTGACCGGGTCAACAGCCTCGGGGAGGCCTCCGAGGCCGTGCTTACGCTGCCGGAGTCGCCCTACGCCCGCCTGTTTCGGGCGGGTCTGAACTTCTTCGCCGAACTGAGCCCGGGTGCCCTGGGGGGTTCGAGCCACGCGACCGGGCTGTCCCTGACGCAGCTCGAGGCGCTGCGCCTGGTCATGGACAAGGTCGAGGCGGAGGAGATCGACGAACTCGGCCATGGCTTGAACTGGCTCGCGATCATCGGCTCGGTGTCGCCGCTGCTGGGCCTCATGGGGACGGTGATCGGCATCATGAACACGTTCCTGGGCATCACCACGTCGGCGTCCACCAACATCAGCGCGGTGGCTCCCGGGGTGGCGGAAGCCCTGATCACGACCGTGGCGGGGCTGTCGGTCGCGATTCCCTCCGTAATCGCGTACAACCACTTCGCCTCGCGCCTGAACCTGGTGCTCGGCGAGCTGGAGGGCTTCGCCAGCGAGTTCATCGGGACCCTGGCCAAGGAACGCCACGTATGAAGAGGCGGGGAGGAAGCCGCGGCCGGCTGCCGGTTCGCTCGGAGATCAATGTCACGAGCCTGGTCGACGTGGCCTTCACCCTGCTGGTCATCTTCATCATCACCGCGCCGGTGCTGCAGGGGGGAATCGAGGTGAATGTGCCGGAGGGGCATGTGAACGTCGTGGAGGCGTCGGATGACATGGTCATGGTTACCGTGAGGGAGGACAACACGGTTTTCGTCGGCGACGCGCAGGTCGCGTACGTCGATCTGCCCGAGGTCCTCTCGCAGATCATCCGGGAGAACGGCGCGGACATGGTCTATCTGTGGGGCGACTCGCTGGCCGTGTACGGGCGGGTTGCGGCGGCGATCAGTGCGGTGGCCGAGCAGGAGGGCGTCGGCCTCTCGCTGATCCTGCAGGAGATCCGCCGGTGATCGGCAGGTTCTCTTCTGGCGGGCGCGCCGGGCAGGGTGAGGAGGCGGCGCGCGGGAGTGGGGAGAATGTGCGAGAGGGCGCAAACAGTGCCCGCAAGAGGCTGGGAACGAGACCCCTGGGGCTGTCGCTGGCATTCCACGCGGCTGCGTTCGTCTTCCTCTTCTGGGTGGTGCCGGCGCTGCAGCCGGAGTTGCTGCTCTACGAGGTTGTCGAGATCAACATGGTGGCCGCGGCGGTGGAGCCGGTGGAGGAACTGGTCGTCGAGACCCCGGATGATCCGGAGCCCGAAGAGGAGGCGCCGGTGATCGAGCCCGAGCCGGACTCCGAACCCGAACCGGATTCGCTGGAAACGCCGCCGCCGGCCGAGGAGGAGCCGCCCCCGCCGCCCGAAGCCACCGCGACCACGGAGGTCGAGCCGGAAGACGGGGACGACGAGGTGACCGCGCGCGTCGAGGGATTCCGGCGGGACTTCCCGGAGTACTACGAGGGGATCACCAACCAGATCATACGGTGCTTCCGGCCTCCGGATACCGGCCTGAGGGATGTGGTGGTCCGCTTTCTCGTCCAGAGGGACGGAAGCACCACCGATATCGCCATCGTGACCTCGTCGGGGAGCTTTTCGTTCGACACGGCCGCAGAGGAAGCGATCGAGTGCGCGGGCCAGGAGGGACGGCTGGGACCGTTGCCCGACGAATACCGCTATCCGGTGCTGCCGATCAACTACACCATCAGTCCGAGGGGTCAATTCATGTTGTTGCCGTCACTGCAGTTGGGAGCGCCCGAATGATGACCCGCGCGGCGCAGGCACCGGCACGCCTGGCTGTGCCGGCAGTCTCGCTGGCGGTGACGCTGGGTTCGTTGGCGGTAACGGCCACCGCGGGCGCCGCGCAGGAAGAGGAAGCGGTGATCCCCGGCGTCTCGCTCGGATTCGTCTATGAAGGCGAGCGCATCCCGCCCATCGCCATCCGCCCCTTCACCGGGGGAGGGCCTGTCTCGGATATCGTTTCCATCATTGCGACCGATCTGGACTACAGCGACCGCTTCCTGGTCAGGGACTCGCTTCCGGCGGGGGTCGGGAGCGAAGGCGTGCAGTACAGCCTCTGGGACCAGTACGGGATCGACTGGCTCCTGACCGGGCACATCGACAGCGAGGCGGGGATGGCCGTCCTCGAGGTCGAACTCCACGACATCGTGTTCACCAGCCTGCGCGCCAGCGCCCGCTTCCCCATTCCATCGCCCGGCCACGAGGGATTCCGGCTTGCGGTCCACCGGGTCTCCGACGCCGTGGTCGAGTGGGTGCACGGCGATCCGGGGATGGCGGCGAGTCAAATCGTCTTCGCGATGAGACCGTTCGGCAATCCCCGCAGCAAGGAGCTGTACGTCGTCGATTCCGACGGAGAGGGTCTGCGCCGCCTCACCTGGGACGACGATCTTGCGGTGTCCCCGGCCTGGTCCCCAGACGGCGCGCGCATCGCCTATACCTCGTACAAATCCGGTCTGCCGACGATCTACGAGCTGAACCTGGCCGATGGCAGCGAACAGACGGTGGAACGCAGCAGCCCCGGGGGACAACAGTTCTCTCCCTCCTACCATCCCGACGGCGACGTCATCGCCTTCCTGACCCTTGAACAAGGGGGCACGAAGGGGATCTTCACCTACAACATCCGCGACGGTTGCTGTCTGACCCACCTGATCGGCGGACACCATCAGAACATCCAGCCGGTCTACTCGCACGACGGCAGCAAGCTGGCATTCCTGTCCAACCGCCTGGGCCCGCAAACGCCGCAGATCTACATGATGCCGGCCGAGGGGGGCGACCCCGAACTGTTGTCGCCGTACAGGTACGGACAGGGCGGCTACTTCGCCGACCCCGACTGGTCGCCCACCGACGACAAGGTGGCCTTCGCCGGCGGGATCGTGGACCGGCGGGTGTACAACCAGTATCACATCTACGTGCGCGACCTCGACAGGCCGGACAACCGGATCGTGCAACTCACGCACGAGGGCAACAACGAGGACCCCAGCTGGGCGCCGGACGGGCGGCATCTCGTGTTTGCCGGAGCGCGGAGTTTCGGGTACGGTGTCTTCGTGGTCGACACGGCCACCGGACGCACCCGTCTGGTGGTCGCAGGCGTACGCGCGCAGGATACGGACTGGTCTCCGCGGCTTTCGTGGCTTGGAGGTGGCGCGGAGACCGGTGAGACGGGTTCCGGGAGCGCGCTACGGGACACCCCGCAGGACGCAATGCAACAGCCGCGCAAGCACTTGCAAAATCCGAAGAAATAGCGTAAATACATCGCGTGTATACTGCCCGATCCGGGACTGGCTCCCTGCCGGAACACGTACCTCCACCACACGGGAGAAGGGATGTCTAACTCACGGCTTACCCTCGCCGCCCTGGCCATCGTTTTCGTCGCCGCTGCCTGCCGGCCCGACCCACCGCCCCCGGACCCTGCGCCGACCGGCCCCACGGCCGAGGAGCTTGAGCGCATGCGGCAGGATTCGATCCGGGCTGCCGAGGAGGCCGCAAGGCGGGAACAGGAGCGACTGGAACGGGACGCAGCCGCCGCGCGGGAACGGGCGGCAGCCGCCGCGCGGCGGACCCTTATGGAAACGGTGTACTTCGACTACGACGAAGCCACCATCCGGTCCGACACCGAGGAGAAGCTCCGCGCAAAGCTGGCCATCCTGCGGAACGCCCCCAGCGTTCAGCTTCGCATGGAAGGTCACGCCGACGAGCGCGGTACCTCGGAATACAACACCGCCCTGGGGAACGACCGCGCCGAGTCGGTGATACGATTCCTGACCGGATTCGGGCTCGACATGGGCCGCTTCTCGTCCGTTTCGTACGGCGAGGAAAGACCGGTGGCGCAGGGATCCACCGAGAGCGCGTGGGCACAGAACCGCAGGGTCGAATTCGTGATCACCGCCGGCGGCGACGACCTGGGCCGGTAGGGACGTTGCCACCAGGCGCAGCCTAGTGTCGGGGAGTACTTCGGTGGCGAGGCGGGTCGGCGTGATGGCGCTGGTGCTGTCGCTGCCTGCCTGCGCGACCAAGCGGGACTTCCAGGATCTGCAGTCCGAGGTGCGCGCCCTCGCGGCGCGCCAGGACACCGCATCCGAGGAATTGCGCAGAGTGGAGCGTGCGAACAGGGCCGTGCTCGACTCGGTGGGGGTGCTATCCGAGTCGCTGTTCGAGTTCAGGGGCGACGTGAGCAGCCGGCTCTTCGCGATCCAGGACCAGTTGCTGCGCCTCGGGGAACTTGTGGGCCAGAGCCAGCGGAGCCTGGCCAACATGCGCGAGGAGCTGATCGCACAGCGTCAGCAGCTCGATGAACGGTTGAGAGCGCGGGTTGCACCCGGAGACACGCTCGGCGCGGTCGGCGAGGGCGCGGGAGACCAGGAGGTCGCGGGTGGTGGCGACGCAGCGGAAGAGGCGTTCGCTTCCCTTGTGCAGGCGCTCGATCGCGGGAACCTCGGCACGGCGCTCAGGGGATTCGGGCGCTTCATCTCCATGTACCCGAACAGCGAACTTGCCCCGTCCGCGCACCTCCACCTCGGGGAGCTGCTGAGCGGCGAGGAACGCCTCGAGGAGGCGGTGGAGGCCTATCTCGAGGTGCCGCGGCTGTTCCCGACCGCCGAGGAGGTCCCGGACGCCCTGTACCGCGCCGGGGTACTCAGTATCGAACTCGACGACTACGAGCAGGCGCGGCAGCTGTTGGAGCGCCTGGTCAACACCTACCCGGGTCACCGCTACGTGGAGCAGGCGCGGGAACGGCTCCAGGGCATTCCCTGACGGGCCGACCGGGGACCGATCCGGCCGCCCGGCGGGCCAACAGCGGCGAATGATCTGTCCCTCGTGCGACTCCGGGTCCAGCAAGGTCGTCGATACGAGGGCGGCCAAGGGCGGCCGGGCCGTTCGCCGCCGCCGCGAGTGTCTGGATTGCGGGCAACGGTTCACCACGTATGAGCGCGTCGACGAGCGTGCGGTGCGGGTGGTCAAGAGCGACGGCAGCGCCGAGGACTTCCAGCGCGACAAGCTGGAGGCGGGGATTGTCACCGCGTGCGCCAAGCGTCCGGTGTCGCCGGCGGAGATCGAGGCTCTCGTGGACCGCGTCGAAGACAACGTTTCGGGGTCCGCCCGCATCGAAATCTCGTCCCGTGCGATCGGTGAGCTGGTCATGGAGGGGTTGAAGCCGCTCGACCGGGTAGCGTACGTACGCTATGCGTCCGTGTATCGGAACTTTCAGCACATCGACGAATTCCAGGAAGTCGTGGACGAACTGACCGTGAAGGATCAGCGCGACAATCGGCGGCGTTTCCAGCGCGAACTGCCGCTGCCGGCCGGCGGCGACGCCGCGGGAGACGCCTGATGGACAGGCTGCGCGACGGCCTCCTGGCGCGGAAGGCGCGCAACCCCAAAGCCGAGATGCCCTTCCTGGATCATCTGGAAGAACTGCGTTGGCGCATTCTGCGCAGCCTGTTGGCGATCATCATCGGTTTTGTCGTCGGTGTGGTGGTGGTGACCTCCCTGAACATCACGGATCTGCTGCTTGAGCCCGGGAGGGCCGTTTTCGGCGAGGACTGGACCCCTCAGGTGCTCGCGCCCACGGACACCTTCTTCATTCTGCTCAAGGTGTCGCTCACGATCGGACTGATCCTGGCGTCCCCCACGATCATTTATCAGGTCTGGGCCTTCCTCGCCCCGGCGCTGGAGAAGCACGAACGGAGGGCGATCGTCCCCGCGCTCTACATGGGTCTGGTGCTCTTCATTGCCGGGGTGGTGCTGGCGTATTTCGTGCTGCCGATCTCGCTTCTCTTTCTGACCGGACTTCTTGCGAACCTCGTGGAGCACAACTGGACCTTCGGCCTGTACATGGGGTTCGTGGTCAAGCTGCTGCTCGCCTTCGGGATCCTCTTCGAGCTCCCGGTGGTGGTGCTGGTGCTTAGCGCGATCGGGGTGGTCACGCCTGCGTTCCTGAGGTCCAAGCGGCGGCACGCCGTCGTCATCATCGCGACGCTGGCGGCCATTCTCTCGCCGGGCGACGTGATCGTCGTCACGGTGATCATGATGGCGCCGATCTACCTCCTCTTCGAGATGAGCATCCTGATCTCGGACGTGATCTGGCGCCGAAGGGAGCGGAGGCTCAGTGGCGACGAAGACGAAGAGGCCACCGGGCATGCCGTAGCGGAGCCCGCACCACCCGCCGGCGCCGAGCCCACGCCGCCCGCCGGCGCCGAGCCCACGCCGTACGACCACGGCGACCCGGCGCGCCAGGATGACGAGATCGCGCCAGACGGACCCGCCGACGCCGAAGAGGATCCGACGGCGGACGGTGAGGAGTAGCGAGCCCGTGACACGCCATGCACCGGCCGGGCTGCTGGCGAGCGCGTGGTTGCGGCGAAGCACGCGCGTACTCGCGCTGGCCGTTCTGTGCGCGGCGGCTTCCGCCCCGGGCACCACGGCATCGGCGCAGGAACTCTCGGACTCGCTCCGCAAGGTCGTTCAGGAGCGGCTGGAGGCGCTTACCCGTGGGCTGGGCGATTCCACCGGCCTCGCGCCCCCGGACACGATCGAGGAGAGGTCAAGCATCGCGGACATGGTGCAGGACTCGGCGGTCAGGGAACTGCTGTCACTTCCGGGCTATGAGCTGGTTCAATACCGGAGCGAATCCGCCACCTTCGAGACGGAGTCACGGATACTGACGCTGCTGGGCTCGGAGGGTACCAACGCGGTCATCAACCGGGAGGGACTCGAACTGGCCGCCGATTCAGCGCTCGTGTTCGACGAGAATACGGGCCGCCTGGTGACGAGGGGCCAGGAGGCCACCTACCGGCCCGAGGAGGGCGACGAGGTGCTGACCAGCGGCATCGTCTTCGACCTCGACGAGAACCGTGCCACCGCAACGGATGCGCGGACCCAGATGAACGCCGGAATGGGCGACTGGCTGGTCCGCGGTGACTTCCCGTGGGTCAACGCGGACGTGTCGTACGGCCACGACATCATGTTCACCAGCTGCGAGGAGGACGAGCCCCACTATCACTTCGTCGCGCGCGAAATCAAGATCCACCCGGGCGGGACGCTGGTCGCCAGAAACGTCCTGCTCTACTTCGCGGACGTGGGAGTGTTCTGGCTTCCCTTCATCGCGCAGAGCACGGAGCAGGGGCGCCGTTCGGGACTGCTTCCCGTCCGCTTCTCGGTGAACGACATCGTCCGCACCTCCGGCAGCTATGCCCGCCGCATCTCGAATCTCGGCTTCTACTGGGCGATGAGCGACTATTCGGACGCCGAGCTGGGGATGGACTGGTGGAGCGGCAATTACATGGCGGTCACGGGGCGGATGCAGTACAGCTGGCTGAAGCAGTTCCTGGAGGGCAACGCCAACTTCCGCCGCTTCTGGCGCGCCGAGGGCGGAACCGAGCTGGCGTTCGACACCCAGCACAACTGGGAGATATCCGAACGCATGCAACTGCGGATGTCCGCCGCGTACGCCTCGAGCTCGTCGTTCGTGCGCCGCAATTCCTTCGACCCGCGCGAGGTCACCCAGTCCATCGATTCGGACGGCGGCCTGAACAGGCGCTTCGACTTCGGGAACCTCTCGATCAGCGCGAATCGGCGGCAGTTCCTCTCGGACGACCGTGTCGAGGCGACCATGCCCACGGTGAACTTCTCCTTGTCGACCATCACGCTCTTCTCGGCTCCCTTCAACCGCGCGCGTTTCTACAACAACATGACGTTGTCCGCGTCCAGCCGCTTCTCCCGCACCATCCGCGACCTGCCCGTGCAGGATCTCACGGAAGCAGCGTTCGACCTGGGCAAGGCGGACTCCGAGGCGTTGCGCGGCGGCTTTTCCGGCACGCTGTCGGCCGGCGCGTTTTCCATTGCGCAGAACCTCGAACTGAACCGCAACATCAGGCGTGACCTGCCCGTCGACTTCTTCAACGCCAATACGCCGGTCACGCGAGCCGGCATCGGCAGCGTCGGCGATCTGCAGCGGTCGATCGTTTTTCCCCAGGCCGCCGAAACCAGCAATTTCAGTGCCGACGAGCGTACGTGGTCGACCAGCATCAACTACCAGGTGAATCTCGTCGGCTCCACGTCGATCACGCCGCAGCTGGCCCTTTCGGGCAACGCCATCCGGTCCGACACCAGCTCCGTGGGCACGGGCGGGTTCATCTCCGCGCCGAGTCGCCTGTCCTTCGGCGCCCAGCTCAAGACCGACATCTACGGCTTCTACAACGGCGACCGGTTGCGCCACAAGATCTCTCCGACCTTCGACTACGCGTATTCGCCCGAAACGACGCCCACCGACATCCAGCGGGGGACCTTCGGGACACGGGCGATTCAGCCCAGAAACGAACTCCGCATCGGATTGACCCAGACCTTCGAGGCCAAGGTGGGCGACGAGGAGTCGGATACCACCGAGGTCGCCGAAGAGGAGCCCGAATCCACGGACGGGGGTCCGCGCCGCCTGCCGCAGGCGCGCAAGCTGACGGTGCTGGCGCTGCGCACGAGCGCCGTGACCTACGACTTCGAGCAGGCCTCGGAGCTCGGCCACTTTACCCGCGGGTTCGGGGACAACCTGCGGATCTCACACCAGATCAGCTCGGACTTCCTGAGGGGGCTGTCGGTCTCGATGGAACACGGAGTCTTCGACGATTCCGGGGTCACCCCGCAGGGCGGGCAGCGCCGCTTCGACATGTCCCTTTCCAACGTCAACATGTCGTTCTCGCTGAGCAACGAGTCCGCGTTCTTCCGCTGGCTCCGCAGGCTTGGCGGCGAGGAGGTCGAGGAGACCCCCGCGGCCCCGGACACGTCGGCGGCCGAGGCGGATCCGTCGGATCCCAGTGGCTTCGAGACCGCGGACCTCGGCGAATCCACGGTCGTGCCGCGGGGCGGCCGTGACAGGGATCGGGAACGGCAAAGCTCCCAGGCTGGTGAAGTCGGCAAGTGGAACGCGTCGTTCTCCTATTCCCTGGCCCGCCGGCCCGGCTTGATGACGGCAAGCAACCAGATGCTGCAGGCGAACCTGAGCTTTCAGCCCACGGACAAGTGGTCCGTGAACTGGCGGACGTCCTACGACGTGAGCGCGGGCATCTTCAACGACCATGTGATCAGCCTGCAGCGCGATCTGCACCGCTGGGAAGCCGATTTCTCCTTCCAGCAGACCGCTACCGGGAACTGGAGCTTCGTCTTCGAAGTGGCCCTCTCCGACAACCGGGATCTCCATTTCGACTACGAGCAGCGTGCCGGGGGCACGGAGCGCAGATCGTTCAGGTGACGCACCGTCACCGGGAGTGGACACGACCCTCCACGACCGTGACCCCCAAGTCCTTGCAGGGGAACACGATGCGGTTCTGGTACGGCGAATGCATGTATAGCCCTCCGAAGGCTCCGGCCACGACCGTGGGGCGAGCCCTTCATGGACCGATACGAGGGGGGGAGCATGCGAAACTGGATGTGGAGTGCAGCCGCGGCTGCTGTGGTGCTTGCAGGATGCGAAGGCGACTACTGGCTCCCGGGCGATCCGCCGGACGCTCCGCGGGATCTCGAGGGCTACTACTACGCCGGTGCCGTGGACCTGTCGTGGCGCATGGGATCGGGCTGGAACGGCGAGGCCTTCCGCGTCTACGGCAAGCGGGTGAGCGACCCTGACTATTTCTTCATCGCCGAAGTCACGAGCTGCATCGACGACATCTGCGTCTATCACGACATCAATGTCCGTGCCGATGTCACCTACGAGTACTACGTGTCGGCGGTGGATCCGGACACGGGGGACGAGACGGCGAGCAACTACTCGGTCGAGGTGTACGTGCCCAGACCGGTGCCGCCTCCGGTCCCCGACCCTGTGGAGGCCGTCGCGCTCGACAACTCCGCGTACGTGCGCTGGCACGATGGTGCGTCGGCAGAGGACGACTTCGCCTTCTACCGCGTGTATGTGGCGGATGAGGACAGCGAGTACCTGGTCGGCGAGACCGATTCGCCCGGGTTCCTGGACTTCCTGGCCGAGAATGGACGAACCGCTTCCTACTTCGTAACCTCGGTTGACGATCTGGGCCACGAGAGCGAAGCGAGCGAGATTGCGTCGTGCACACCGAGACCCGACTACACGGGCGAGGTCATGTATTCCTTCCAGGATGTCGCCGCCAGCGCGGGTTTCCGCTTTCAGGAAGCCGACGACCTGCAGGCGGTGATACCGGGGGACAGCCCGGATCGGCATTTCCGACTCGAGTCCGATCCAGCCGGCCTGTGGCTGGTGCCGGGACCGGAGGCGGGCGTCCATTCCGAGGTGCGCTGGACGACGGCGCTGAAGTGCGGGGTCGGGTCCGACCTGGACTGCGTGTCATGGGAACGGGCCCCGATGACGGGCTACTCTGGACGGCGCATGGGGCTGGATCCCGGGTTCACCTACATGTTCCGCGTCCGTGGCGACGATGGCGACACGCGCTTCGGGTCCGTGAGAGCCAGCCACGCGGGTCTGGACCAGGACGGCCACCGCCTGATCGTGTTCGACTGGGCGTACCAGACACAAGCCGGCAACCCCAGCCTTTCGCACGCCGGAGGCACGCAGGGCTGGTAGCGGGCGTCGGGCCCGGCCGGGGCCGGGTGCGGGCGACATGACGGAGGTCGTGGAGGCGGTCCCGAACTTCAGCGAGGGGCGCGATCCGGGATTTGTGGCTGCGGCCAGCGCCGCTTTCACGCGGGCGGGCTGCGAAGTCCTGCACACCACCATGGACCCTGATCACCACCGCTCGGTGATTACGGCGATCGGTTCGCCGGGCGCGGTGGAAGAAGGCGCGGTGGCGGCGGCGGCCCTGGCCCTGGAACGCATCGACATGCGCGGACACCGCGGCGTCCACCCCCGGATCGGCGCGCTGGATGTGCTGCCGTTCGTACCGCTGCACGGGATCGACATGGCGGGTGCGGTGGCGCTGGCCCACCGCGCGGCCGGCCGGATCGCCCGGCTGGGGATTCCCGTCTACCTGTACGGCGCCGCTTCGAGGCCGCCCGGGGCCGGCCTGGCGTCCATCCGCCGCGGGGGCTTCGAGGCGCTGGTCGCGCGCTCGGGAGATGTTGGCGCGGCTGCGGATCTGCCCGGGCGCGGCGTGGGGCGCGGGGGCGCACGTACGAAGCAGCGCCGGTTTGCCCACCCCACCGCGGGTGCCGCATGCGTTGGAGCACGGGATGTGCTGCTCGCGTGGAACGTGGATATCGAGGGGGTCGGCCTCGATGCGGCGCGCTCGATTGCGGCGGGCATTCGGGAGGCGGGCGGCGGGTTCGATGGCCTGAGGGCCCTGGCGCTTCTGCTGTGTGAACAGGACCGCCTGCAGGTTTCCATGAACCTGGAAAACCCCGCCGCGACCGATCCGCTCGAGGTGTTCGAGAGCATCGAGCGGCGGGTGCGCCACCTGGGCGGCCGGGTCACGGGAACCGAGGTGATCGGCATGCTTCCGGACGAGGTCCCGCCGGCAGCAGCGCGCCGGATGCGGGTCCGGGACTGGTCGAAGGAACGGATGCTGTACCACCGTGTACGCTCGTTTCTCGCGGCCCGGCCACCGTCGCCGCGCGGTCCGGACTTGTGAAGTCGGGGCCGGTCATGCGGTTCGCGTTCGCTGTCGCTACCTTTGGGTGACCAGATCACGTCCATTCTCCCGCCGCCAATGACCTCTCCCACCTCGGCCTTGCCAGCAACGACCGCAGGACTTGCCGCCATTCAGGCCCCTGTGGCGGAGCGGCTGGAGATGGTTTTCGCCGAGTTGCGCAACGTGGCTGTCTCTGACTTCGACATGGTCGAAGAGGTCAACGAGTATCTGCTTAGCGTTCCCGGCAAGCTGTTTCGGCCCACGCTCGTCCTGCTCTCCAGCGAGGTCGGGGGGAAGCCTGCCGACGACTCGGTGACGCTGGGCGCCGTGGTGGAACTGGTCCACATGGCGACGCTCGTGCACGACGACGCTGTCGATCACTCCGTGCTTCGCCGCGGTATGCCCACCGTGAACTCACTCTGGACGCACCAGATCGCCATCATCATGGGCGACTACCTGTACAGCCGCGCGGTGACCGAGCTGGCGCGGCTCGGCAACCTGGAAGCCGTACGTGTTCTGGCCGCGGCGGCGAACGAGATGAGCGTGGGCGAGATGCGCCAGCTGCTGTCCTACGACGACATCAGCTACTCCGAAGCCGAGTATTTCAAGCTTATCTCGGCCAAGACGGCGTCCCTCATGTCCGCAGCCTGTGAAATGGGGGCGCTGGCGGGCGTGCCGGCGTTTCGGGCCCCTCTCGCGCGCTTCGGCCGTTGTCTGGGAATGGCCTTCCAGATCGCCGACGACATGCTCGACTATGTCGGCAGCGAGGAGGAGACCGGGAAGCCGACCGGCCTGGATCTGCGCGGCCGCAAGGTGACCCTGCCGCTGGTGGGGGCCCTGCGCGAGATGTCGGCGGCAGAAGTCGAGCAGGTGCGGCACATGTTCACCATCGTCGAGCCGGGTGACGAGGACGTGCGCGCGACCATCGGCCTGGTGCGGCGCAACGGGGGGCTCGAGTACGCGCGCAGCAAGGCGCGGGAATACGCCGACGCTGCCGAAGCCGCAATCGCCCCGCTCCCTCCTGGGCCCGCGCTGGACGCTCTCAGGGAGTCCGTCTTCTACGCCGTCGAGAGGTCCCGGTGACTGCGCGGGAGCCCGCTTTGGCGATGGAGCCCAAACCGGTTTAGCGATGGAGCCCAACTACAAGCGAAACATCACGCGGGGTCTGTGGACCCTGGCTCTCGGCCTGTTTCTGGGGGGATTGCTGACCACGCTGGCCGAGACGTTCCTGCCGGACAGCGCAGCGCGGGCGTTCCTCACAACGTCGGTCCAGTCGTCCATTGGACCGTTTTCCGCAGACCTCCTGGCCGTGGCGATCACCATCGGACCGATCTCATTCGTCCTGAATGTTCTGACGTTGGTCGGAATCGGGATCGTGGCTCTCGTGATCCGCTCCTGGATGTAGCCTGGCAGCACCCTGCGGCCGGGGAGCAGTGTTTGCGGCGGTCCTATGGCGCCTGCCCGAAAAGCGTTAGGTTGTCGTTCCAAAGAGTGACGGACCGAAACCGGGGAGTGCCCCCGCGCTGGGTCTCGGACACAAGGAGATAGCGGATATGCCTTTCGGACTCGGCATGGGGGAAGCGATTGTCATCTTCCTCATCGTGCTGCTGCTGTTCGGAGCGAAGCGGCTTCCCGAGATCGGGACTTCGCTGGGCAAGGGAATCCGGGAGTTCAAATCCTCGGTGCGGGAGATCGAGTCATCGGTCCGCGTCGAAGGCGAGCTGAAAGCGCCGCAGGACGAAAAACCGGCCTCTCAAGTCGCCGAAGGTCAGGAGGAGGGCGCGCCGCGCCGCCTCACCACTACCTGACACGGACGAGCCGGCCCGCGGCCCGTTGCCTAGAAAACAATTGGCAGCTGCGACAGCGGCTGCTGATCCTCCGGCGGATTGAGGACCTGTTCCCGCCGGTCGACGATGTCGGCGGTCTCGCGCAGGGCGTCGATCCACTGATTGAGCCGCTGCTGTCTGATCGTATTGATCATCTGGGCGCGCTGCGCATCGAGCTGGTCCAGCCAGGCCGTGCTGTCCGCGGGCTCGGAGCCCGTTCGCTCCAGCACGTACGCGTTCAGGTTCGCCCGCACCGGATCTGACACTTCACCGATCTCCAGACCGAAGGCCGTGCCGACGGCCGCGTTGTAACGGCCCAGCCCAGGCACGAACTCGGTGCGCGCGAACGGCCCCGCGTCCCGTACCTCGAGTCCCAGCTCTCTCGCGACCTCGGTCATCGAGCGCCCCTGCCGGATCTCTTCGACCAGCGTCTGTGCCTCCTCGATGGCGGCGTCGACCTTCTTGCCCGTGCCGATGTTGCCACGTATCGCGGTCTCGGCTTCGGATTCGGTGAGGTAGCGCTCCGGATCGATCGAAACGAGCTCCAGCGCGTAGAACGACGTTCTGTTCTCGAAGACCGGACTGACGTCGCCGACCAGCGTCTCGGGTTCGAAGACCCATTCCCCGCCTTCCGCCACGTCGCCCGCACCCGGGACGATGGGGCGCGTCTCGATCAGGTCGAGCGTGTCGGCCACGAGTCCCAGAAGCGAGGCGGCGTCAGCCAGCGCCATCGATTCCCCGAGCTCCTCCAGGGAGTCGGCCATGGCGAGCAGGTTGATCTCCGAGTCGTCGGTGCGTTCGAACGGCAGCAGAATGTGGCGGGCGGCCACGGAATCCTGTCCCCACCGTTCGGTCACCTCGATGAGATGGACCCCGAAGTTCGTCCGCACGGGCTCGGTTACGCGGTTGGGCCGGGCCTCGAACGCGGCGGAATCGAAGGCTGCGACCATGCGGCCTCGGGGAAAGACGCCCAGGCTGCCTCCATCCACGGCGGTCGCCTCGTCGGACGACTCCGTCTGCGCCAGCTCGGCGAAGTCCGCACCGTCCAGGATTTGCTGCCGCAGCTCCCGGGCGTGCTCCTCGACCGCCAGGGTGTCCGCCGCAGTCGGCGCCTTCGTGAACGCGACCGAGACCACCCCGGCGCTCGCGGGGACCAGGAATTCCTCGCGATTGTCCCGGTAGTAGTCACCGATCTCCCTGGACGTGATCTCGATCTGCTCGTCGGACACGCGGCTGAGGGGGTCGAACGCGACGTAGCTGACGCTGGCTCTCTCGTTCTGGTCCCTGTAGGCGCTCCACAGCTCGGCGTCGGACACGTAGACGCCCGATGCGACCTGCCGCAGCAGCTTGCCTCGCGGAATCACGTCGCGGTAGTAGGCTTCCAGCTGCAGAAGTATGACGGGGTCGGCGGTGGCGATGAACTGCTGGTACCTGGCCAGATCGAACTGGCCGTCGGTCATGAACGCGGGGTTCCCGATCACGTCGGGCGGCGGGTTGAAGCGCGCGGCGTTCACGATTTCCTCGTCGGATACGACGATTCCCCTGCGCTCGAGCTCCTGCTGGACCAGGATCGAGTTGACGACCTCGTCCCAGGCCTGATCCTCGATCTGGGTGTTCTGGACGGTGGTGATCGGCTCTTCCTGCATGGCCTGCGTCTGATCGTAGAGGTTCCGGTACGAAACCATGTACTGTTCGTACACGACCGGCGTCCCGTTCACGCGCCCGATCTCGCCGAAGGACCCGGCGGTTTGCCCGGTAATGTCCATGCCCCACTCGAAGAACATGAGTCCCCCGAAGGCCAGCGCCACGAGGATCATGATCCATTTGGTACTCTTGCGCAGTTCCTGCATCATGGCGAATGCCACCTCCTTGCTCTGCAAATGCGGGTCGAAACGCCCGGCCGCAATCGAGCAACCGGGCGTCTCTTTCCCCCGGAGAAGCTAACGCAGTGCGGCCCGCGGCAGAAACCCCGCGTTGCCACTCTCGTTGACACTCTCGGCGGGGGAAACATATTTTTCCGGCGCAGATCATGCCGGAAAGGACCGAACGTGAGAATCGCCGTAGTCCACGGCCCCAACCTCAACCTGCTCGGCACGCGGGAGCCCGAGGTGTACGGGACGGCCACCCTGGACGACATCAACCGGGAGATCGCCGAGCTGGGGGACACCCTGGGTGTTGCGATCGAGGCGTTCCAGTCGAACAGCGAGGGCCGGATCCTCGACTTCCTGGCCGACGTGCGCGGCCGGGCCGACGGGGTAGTGATCAATCCGGCGGGACTCGGGCATACCTCGGTGGCGCTTCTGGACGGACTTCTCGGGATTTCCAGACCCTTTGTCGAGGTCCATCTGAGCAATCCGGCCAGCCGCGAGCGCTTCCGGAGGCACTCCATGATCACCCCGGCGGCGGTGGGCGTGGTCGCCGGTTTCGGAGTTGACAGCTATCTTTCGGGGCTCCGTTGCCTTCATGGCCACCTGCTGCGGCAACGACACGAGTGATTCCCGGCGGACAGAGACCGCTCACGGAGAATCGAACCCCCCAGACCGGGAGACTGCAAGAGAGGCATGGCAAGCACCGCTGACTTCCGCAACGGAATGGTGCTGGATATCGACGGCGCGCTCTGGACGATCACGTACTTTCAGCACGTGAAGCCCGGCAAGGGCGGTGCCTTCGTCCGGACCAGGCTGAAGAACGTTCTGTCCGGCGCCGTGGTCGACAGGACGTACCGGGCCGGCGAGCGGGTCAACAGCGTCCGGCTGGAGCGACGTCCGGTAAACTACTCCTACACGGACGGAGACCTGTTCCACTTCATGGACCAGGAGACGTACGACATGATCCCCATCGGCGGCGACATGCTGGGCGAAGACCAGCTGCAGTACCTGAAGGAAAACATGGAATGCGAAGGGCTGGTGCACGACGGCAACGTGATCGCGGTCGAACTGCCCGCGTTCGTCGAACTGGAGGTCACGGACACGGACCCCGGCCATAAGGGCGATACGGCGCAGGGTGCGACCAAGCCCGCGACGCTCGAGACCGGAGCCGTCGTGCAGGTGCCGCTGTTCGTAGACGTGGGCGATGTCCTCCGGATCGACCGGCGCGAGGACAAGTACCTTACCCGGGTGAGCGCATGATCGACATCGAATTCGTGCAGTCTCTGATCCGGATGCTCGACGAGTCGTCGCTGGACAACCTCGAGCTCAGGCGAGGAGGGACCCGGATCCGGCTTTCGAAGTCGCCGGGCGGCGCGGCCGTGATCGCCGAGGCCCCGGCAGCCCGTCCGTCGGTGGACAATGCCGCGAGCGCGTCTCCGGCTGCGGCTCCGGCCGCGGCCCCCGCCGAGCCCGCGCCCGCCGTTCCCGAGACGCCGTCGACGAAGCTGTTGGACATCGAATCACCGATGGTCGGGACCTTCTACCGGGCGCCGTCTCCCGAGGCCGACCCCTACGTGGAGGTTGGAGGCACCGTCGCCGCGGGCGATGTGCTGTGCGTCATCGAGGCGATGAAGCTGATGAACGAGCTCGAATGCGAGGTTGCCGGCCGCATCGTGGAAATCTGCGTCGAGAACGCCGAACCGGTCGACTTCGGACAGGTTCTGTTCCGCGTGGACCCCGCCTGACCAGGGCACTCCCGGCGGGCGCATGTTCTCGAAGCTGCTGATCGCGAACCGGGGCGAGATCGCCTTGCGCATCGTGCGCGCGTGCCGCGAACTGGATATCGCCACGGTGGCGGTGTACTCGGAGGCCGACCGCGAGTCGCTGCATGTGCGCTTCGCCGACGAGGCCGTGTGCATCGGGCCGGCTCAGGCCAGCGAGTCCTACCTGAAGGTGTCGCGGATTGTCGCCGCCGCGGAGATCACGGGGGCGGAGGCCGTGCACCCCGGCTACGGTTTCCTGGCGGAGAACGCGGAGTTCGCCGAGATCTGCCAGCGCTCGGACCTGGTCTTTGTGGGGCCGTCGCCGGACCAGATCCGGTCGATGGGCGACAAGGCGGTGGCCCGCGAAACGATGCGCGCCGCGGGGGTGCCGGTCGTGCCGGGCTCGGGCGGGGTGGTCCGCGACGAGGACGAGGCGGTGTCGCTGGCGCGCGACATCGGTTTTCCGGTGATGATCAAGGCGGCGGCGGGCGGGGGCGGGAAGGGGATGCGCGTCGCGGGAAGCGAAGAGGTCTTCCGGCGCCACTTCAACGCGGCGCAGGCCGAGGCCGCGGCGGCCTTCGGCGAGGATGGCGTCTATCTCGAGCGGTGCATCGTACGGCCGCGGCACATCGAGTTCCAGGTGTTCGGGGACACGCAGGGCCGGGTGGTGCATGTGGGCGACCGCGACTGCTCGATCCAGCGCCGCCACCAGAAGCTGGTCGAGGAGGCGCCCTCTCCCGGCCTGGGTCCCGAACTTCGGAGCCGCATGGGCGAGGCGGCCGTGGCCGCGGCGCGCGCGATCGGGTACGTGGGGTCGGGCACGGTGGAGTTCCTGCTGGATCAATCCGGCGAGTTCTTCTTCATCGAGATGAACACGCGCATCCAGGTCGAACATACGGTTACCGAAGTCACCACCGGCCTGGATCTGGTCAAGGAGCAGATCCGGGTCGCGGCGGGCGAGCCCCTGTCCTTCCCCGACGGGGAGATCCCGCAGCGCGCGCACGCGATCGAGTTCCGGATCAACGCCGAGGATCCCGAGCGCGGATTTGCGCCCGCTCCCGGCACCATCACGACCTTCCATCAGCCAGGTGGGCCGGGCGTGCGGATCGACACGCATGTCTACTCGGGCTACCGGGTTCCGCCGTTCTACGACTCGCTGATCGCCAAGCTGATCGTCTCGGGCAATACCCGTGACGAAGCGGTCGTGCGGGGCCGCGAGGCGCTGGAGTCCTTCATCATCGAGGGGATCCCGACGACGATCGGCTACCTGTCGCGGATCACGCGGGACGAGACGTTCCGGGCCGGGGGGGTGGATACGGGTTTCGTGGAGCGATTCATGACCGAAGACCCGGATTCGTGAGCAGGGACATGCGCGTCAGCGTCCGCTTTTCGCCCGATGAGGTCGACCGGAGCGAGATGGCGGGGACGACGGCGGTCGTCATCGATGTGTTGCGCGCGACATCCTGCATCGTGGAGGCGATCGCGAACGGTGCCCGCGCGGTCCATCCCGTGGTGTCCGTCGAGGAGGCTTTCGCCCTGCGCGCGTCGCTGGGCGGCGACACCCTGCTTTGCGGCGAGCGCCGGGGACTCAGGATCGACGGCTTCGATCTCGGCAACTCGCCCGCCGAGTTCGCACCGGCGGCGGTCTCCGGGAAGCGGCTGGTGATGACCACGACCAACGGCACGCGCGCGTTTGCCGCCGCGGCCGCCGCCGACCGCGTCCTCGCGGCGTCGTTCCGTAACCAGAGCGCGGTCGTGGACACGCTGGTCGGCGACCGGTCCGTCGTGGTGGTGTGTGCGGGCAAGGAGGGGCGCTTCTCGCTGGACGACACGGTGTGCGCGGGGATCATCGTTCGCGGGTTGCGCGGGCGTTGCAATGGCCAGATCGGCCTTGACGACGCGGCGGCCGCGGCGGCGGACCTGGCCGGCATCCACCCGGTTACGGAAGACATGCTCGCGGGTACCGCAGCGGGACAGGCGCTCGTGGACGTGGGGCTCGGCTCCGACCTGGCACTGTGCGCAAGGGCCGACAGGCACCAGATTGTACCCATGATGTATGATCGCGTGATTACGGCCCCACAACGCTGAGTGTCGTGCCGGGAGCCCGCGGCGCAGGGAGGACGGTGAAGCGCGGGGCGGCGCGAAAGCGGTCCGCCGGGAAGAAGCGGCCGGCCTCTCGCAAGGCGTCCGCGGCCGGGCGCATGCGCCAGCGCCGCGCCCTGGCCGCGATCACGGCGGTGCTGGCCTTTCTTGTCGGCGCGGCGATCTTCCCGCTGAGGCTGCTGGGCGAGCGCGCCGCAGGGATCTTTCGCTCCGGGAACCCCGTGGGCGGGGTCGGGAGCTTCATCGACGAGCAGCTTCTGGCCGCGCTCGGCTTCGGAGCCGGGGCCGTACCCCTCGCCCTGGTGGCGGCGGCCGCTTCGACCGGCGACTGGTGGTCGGTGCCGCGCCGCAAGAGCCTGTGGGTCGTCACCGTCGCCGGGCTGATTCTGGTTCCCGTTTCGGCCTTCCTCGCCGGAGCGGACGGTGTGGCGAGCGGATACGTCGGGGCCGCGCTGGGGGGTCCGCTCTTCGACGCGATCGGCCCCGTGGGGGCGTGGGTGCTGGTGGGGGCGGGCGTGGTGGTGACATCGGTCGCCGCGTTCCGGTTCAACCCGCTGGCGCTCGGGGCCGCGGGCGTGGCGAATACGTACCGTGGCGCGAACCGCGGCGCTCGGGCGCTGGCGGCAGCCGGGGGGCGATGGCGGGCGCGCAACCGGGAAGGGCGCGAGGCACGGCGCGAGGATCGTGCCGCGAAGCAGGCCGCCGAGGCAGCCGCCGCGAGGAGCGCGCCGGCTGTGGATGGGGTGGAAGCCGTGAGGGGGGTCGGGCCGGGGGCGGGGGTGGAGGCGGAGGTGGAGCTTCCCGAGCAGGTGAGTCCCATCGCGCCGTCCGGCGGCCCTGATCTTCTTCGCGACGACGAGCTGCCGGCGGCGGACTATCCGTTGCCGGACACGGAGCTTCTCACGGCGCCGAGGTACAAGAGCCGGATCGGGATGGAGCGCGAACTCGACCGCCTGGGGGAGGTGCTGACCAGGACGCTGAAGACCTTCAACATCGAGAGCAGGGTCACGGGACGGACGACGGGTCCGGCGGTGACCCAGTACGAGGTCAAGCCCGCTCCCGGGATCAAGGTCAACCGGATCGCCAATCTCGATGCCGACCTGGCACTCGCGATGAAGGCGAGAAGCGTTCGGATCGTCGCTCCAATCCCCGGAAAGGGCGCCGTGGGTGTCGAGATCCCGAACCCGCAGCCCGAAATGGTGCGCCTGCGCGAGATCCTGGACGCGCCCGTCTTCGCACGCTCCCGTGGGCTGCTGCCGCTCGCGCTCGGCAAGGACCTTACGGGCAATCCCTTCGTCGCCGACCTGGCCGCGATGCCGCACGCGCTCATCGCGGGCGCCACGGGTTCGGGCAAGTCGGTGTGCCTGAACACGATCATCACCAGTCTCGTGTACAGGCACGGACCCGACCGGCTGCGCTTCCTTCTGATCGACCCCAAGATGGTGGAACTCTCCGCGTACGCGGACCTGCCGCACCTGCGCCACGCCGTCGTGACGGACCCGCGCGACGCCGCCGGCGCGCTCAAGTGGGCGGTGCTCGAAATGGAGCGCCGCTACGGCCTGCTGAGCGCCAACGGCGTCCGCTCGGTGCAGGAATTCAACGAGCGGGTGGAACGTGGCAACCGGATGAAGCTGGCCGTACCGGACGGCCCCGAGGAGGCGGACGAGAGCTGGCTCTACGACCAGGGACCGCTCCCCTGGATCGTCGTGGTCGTGGACGAGCTGGCGGACCTCATGATGACCGTGCAGGCCGAGGTCGAGAAACCCCTGACGCAGCTTGCGCAGAAGGCCCGCGCGATCGGCATCCATCTGCTGGTCGCCACCCAGCGCCCGAGCGTGAACGTGATCACCGGGCTGATCAAGGCCAATTTCCCGTGTCGGATCGCCTTCCGGGTCGCATCCAAGACGGATTCCAGGACGATCCTGGACCAGAACGGCGCCGACTCCCTGCTGGGTTCGGGCGACATGCTGTTCCTGCCTCCCGGCAAGAGCGAGCCGGTCCGGATGCAGGGCGCGTTCATATCCACCGACGAGACCGAGACCCTGATGGGATGGTACCGCGAGCAGGCCGACACGCTGGAGGCGCTGAAAGCCCGCGTAACGAACGCAGAGGGTGACATCCTGGAGGCCGTCAAGGCGATCGAGGCCGAGGACGGCACGGGTGGCGACGGTGCCATTCGCGGAGATTGGGACCCGCTCTTCCGGGAAGCCGCGAGTGCGTGCATTCAGCAGGGGGTCGGATCCACTTCGCTGCTGCAGAGGCGCTTGCGGATCGGGTACGGAAGGGCGGCCCGGATCGTGGACCAGCTTCACGACGCGGGGGTGCTGGGACCTCCGGACGGCTCGAAGCCGCGCGAGGTCCTGGTGGGCCAGGCCGGACTGGACGAGATATGTCCGAGCTGAGGTCGTCCCGTGGACTCCGCGGGGCCGCGGCCCTGCTGCTTGGACTGACTACCGTCGCTGGCCCCGTCGCGGGACAGGCCAGCGACGCGCTCGGCACCATGGAGGATGCGGCCAGGCGCTACCGCGAGGTCCGCGCAATGTGCGCCGACTTCGACCAGGTTATCGAGGTCCGTCTGCTGGGAAGGAGCATCGAGAGCGCTGGCCGCATCTGTCAGCAGCGTCCCAACCTTTTCTCGATGCGTTTCAGCGACCCGCCGGGAGACCTCGTCGTCTCCGACGGACAGCATTTCTGGGTGTATTACCCGAGCATTGACGAAGAGCAGGTCATGCGCCATCCGGTGGCGGATTCTCCGGGGCGCCACGATTTCTTCCGCGAGTTCCTGGAGGATCCGGCGGCCAAGTACGAGGCCGCCGACGGCGGCACGGAGTCGATCTCCGGCCGCGACTGCCGTGTGGTCAGCCTCACCCCGAAGACGGGGGCTTCCTATCGTCGTGCCCGGCTCTGGGTCGACGCGCAGTCCTACCTGGTCCGGCAGATCGAGTTGCACGAGGAGAGCGGGAACATCCGCACGGTCACCCTGCGCAACGAGGACCTCACCCCCCGGGTCGACCCGGCGCTGTTCACCTTCGAGGTGCCGGCGGGAGCGCGGGTTCTAGGGCCACGGGAGCCGCCGCTTCTGGCCCCCCAGGAACCGCCGCGCGGCGGGTCGACGCCGCGATGAGGCTGCGCACCCGCGAACTGCCCGTATTCCCGGTCGCCTCCGAGCCGGTGAGGCCGGGGGTGGATCCGGCTGTGCAAGCGGTCGATCCCCGCTCCTTCGAACTCGGCCCGGAGGATGGTCCGCGCCTGGGCTTGGTTACGCTGGGCTGCGACAAGAACACGGTGGACTCCGAGCACATGATGGCCGCGCTGGTTTCGGCGGGGGCCCGGGTGACCAGCGATGTCGAGAGCGCGGACGTGGTGGTCGTCAATACCTGCGGATTCATCGACATCGCCAAGGAGCAGTCGATCGACACGATCCTCAACGCCTGCGCCCTCAAGGAGCGCGGTCGGGTCAAGGCGGTGGCCGCGGTCGGGTGCATGGTGCAGCGCTACCGCGAGGACCTGGCGCGCGAGATCCCGGAGGTGGACCTCTTCCTGGGGATTGCCGAGATGTCGCGGCTGGTTCCCGAGTTGCGCGCGCGCGGGCACATCCGCGACGAGGATGATTTCGTACCGACGATGGAGCGGACGTTGCGCGTCCTGGCCACCGAGACGCGCCACGTTTCGTTCCTGAAGGTGAGCGAGGGCTGCGACCACCGCTGCGCCTTCTGCGCGATCCCCCACATGCGGGGGCTGCACCGCTCCGCCGACCTGAAGGACCTGGTGGCCGAGGCGCGGGCACTGGGCGAGCAGGGCGTGCGCGAATTGAACCTGGTTTCGCAGGACACGACGTGGTACGGGCGCGACCTCTGGCGGCACGACCGGACGGCGCCGCTTCTTCAGGACCTGCTCGAAGCGCTGCTGGAGGGCACGGCCGTCGACTGGTACCGCCTCCTGTACATGTACCCTTCCGGAATCACGCCCGAACTTGTATCGCTGCTCGCGCGGGAGCCCCGGCTGCTGCCGTACCTGGACATGCCGCTGCAGCACGGCAGCGATCGGGTGCTGACCCGCATGCGGCGCCCCGAGCGGCAGCGGACGATCCGCGAACGGGTCCGCTGGCTGAGGGACAGCGTCGAGGATCTCACGCTGCGTACGACCGTGATCGTCGGGTTCCCCGGCGAGACCGACGACGACGTACGGGAGATGATCGACTTCCTCGACGAGATCCGTTTCGATCGGGTCGGGGCCTTCGGGTATTCGGTCGAGGAGGGGACCGCTGCCGCCGCGATGCCGGACCAGGTTCCCGAAGACGTCAAGGCCGAGCGGCTGGAGCTCGTCATGGAGCATCAGAGGGAGATTTCCTACGAGGCGAACCGCGCGAGGATCGGGCGGCGGGAGAATGTGCTCGTGGACTCGCTGACGCCGGACGAGGCGGGTGCCGAAGCCGTCGGGCGCACGCGGGGTCAGGCACCGGAGGTGGACGGGCGGACGTTGCTGAAGGAGGTGGGGCCGGCGAGACCCGGCGATATTGTTCAGGTGGAGATCGTGGACGCGGATGATTACGACCTGACCGGGAGGGTGCTCGATGTCTAGCGCCAGGCGCCGTGTGAGAGTGGGTGTGGTCGGGACGGGCATAACCAGCCAGCTCATGCACCTGCCGATCCTGTCCGAACGTGCCGATGTCGACGTCGCGGCGGTGTCGGATCTGGACGACCTGAAGGCGCGGGCCGTGGCGGAGCGCTTCGGCGTGCCGCGCATCCTGGACGACGATGCGCTGGTCGGCGACGACGGGATCGACGGGATTGTGATCTGCGCGCCGAGCTTTCTGCACGAAGGCCTCGTCGCGGCGTGTCTCAAGGCCGGGAAGCACGTGCTGGTGGAGCGGCCGCTGGCACTGTCATCGGGTGGCGTGCGGTGGCTGCTCCGGCAGGCGGAGGCTGCGGGGCGGGGCGTCGTGCTGGGGATGTCCCACCGCTACCAGCCCGATGTGAGCGCGCTGCGGACCGTGATCGCCGACGGCGGACTCGGGGAGGTGAGCACGGCGCGCGTTGCCTGGCTCAATCAGGCGGTCCGCCGGCCCCGCACGGGATGGCGGCGGCGCGCGCTGGAGTCGGGCGGCGGCGCGCTGATGGACCTTGGCGTCCCGGCACTCGATCTGGCGCTCTGGGTCCTGGGCTACCCGAAGGTCGCGCGCGTGTCGGCCCTTACCCCGGGAGACGGATTCGACGTGGAGGAGGAAGCGCACCTGTACGCCGTCACCGAGGACGGGGTCAGCATTGCGCTGGCGGCCAGCTGGCGCTTCCACGGATCCGAGGACTGCCATTCGCTGCAGGTTCTCGGCGCAGAGGGGTCGGCGCAGCTCTCTCCGCTCTCGATCTTCACGGAGGAGGATGGGCGGGCCGTCAACGTGACCCCGCGGCTTCCCATTCCGCGCGGAGGCGAAGACGTGTACACGAGTGGCTACCGCCGTCTGCTGGACCATTTCGTTCGCGTGACGGCGGGGGAGGCTCCACCCGATCCACCCGCCGAGCAGGCGGTGCTGATGGACCTGATCGAGGGGGCGTACGAGTCGGCGCGGGAGGGCCGGGAAGTCACGCTGCCCTGATGTGGCCGGCCGGCGTGTCCGCGCGCGCACTCCTCCTGGCGGCTGCGTCGGGCGTTGCGGTGGGGGTGACCTTCTCGCCGCATGGAGGTCCGGTCCTTCCCTTTCTGGCGTTTGCTCCGCTGGCCGCCGCCCTCGCCGGGCGGAACGTTTCGCCCTTCGCACCGGGATTCGTCACCGCGGTGTTGGCCCACGGGATCGGCCTTTACTGGATGGTGCCCGCGCTGTCGTGGCGAACGGGTCTGGCCGTCCCCGTGTACGTGCTGGTCCTGGTGATGATCGGCATCGTGGCGGGGGCCGCGACCACCGCGGCGGTCAGTCTCCACCGGCGGAGACGCTGGCCGCTCGCGCTGTCGCTCGCGATGTGCTGGACGGGCTTCGAGTGGACCGCCGCACACGTGCCGGGGGTCTCGTACGCCTGGCTGAACTCCGGTGCGTCGCTGGCGTGGTATCCGACCGCTGCCGCGGGCGCGGAACTCCTGGGCGCGCGGCTGCTCACGGTCTGGACGGTGGCATCCGGCGCGTTGGCCGCGGCCATCTTGACGGGTGCCCGGACGAAGGGACCGCGTGGGACTGCGGGCCGGATGCTCTTGCTGGCGGGGCTGGTGGGCGTGCCTCTCGCACTCGGTCACCTCCGACAGCGCGGGCTCACCGTGGATGAGCCACTGGTGCGGGTGGCGATGGTCCAGGCCGGGCATGGCGGTGCCCAGGCCGGGGATGGCGGTCAGGCCGGGGATCACGGTGGGCTGACGCGGTGGATCGAGCCGCTGCGCGAGCTGGGGGAAGCCGAGGGGGTCGACATTGCCGTCTTCCCCGAGCGGCACCTGGCGACCGCGCTCCGGGACCCTGTAACCCGGGCGCCGTCGGGAGCGGGGCTGGAGGCGGTGCGGTTCGCGGCCGCGTCGGGTACGCCGGTGCTGGTCGGCGCGCTCGACGTCGAGGTGGCGGACGGCGCCGCCGGGGACACGCTGTGGTACAACGCCGCATTCGCGCTGTCGCCGGACGGCACGCTGTCGCGGGCCTACCGCAAGCGCCGCCTTGTACCGGGGCTGGAGGGGGCTGGCCTGGTGGGAGGTGCGTTCGGGTCGCGGAACCGGGGGTACGCCGTTGGGCGGGGGACTCGGCTGCTGGAGGCGCCGGGCGGCCCTGTCGGGGCCATGGTCTGCTACGACTCCGCCTACGGCGAGACGGCGCGGGCCCTCGTGAGGGCTGGTGCCGGGTGGCTGGCGGTTCTGTCCAATGACGACTGGCTGGATCCGGAGCTTCCCCTGCGGGTGACGTGGGCGTACTGGCAACACGCCACGCACGGCCGTCTGCGGGCCATCGAGAACCGCATCGGTCTGGTCCAGGTCGCTGCGACCGGATACACCTTCGCGGTGGCGCCCGACGGAAGCGGGCCGGAGTCCCTGCTGGAGCCGGGTGCCGAGGGTGTCGCGGTCGCGGGAGTCGGCCGGAGAGCTGCCACGACCCTGTTCACGCGGATCGGCGATGTGCTCGGGTTCGCGTGCTTTCTCGTGCTCGCGCTGGGGACGGTTGTACCTCGCCGCGAGAGCTGGAATCTCCCGATGCCGCGTACGCGTCATTAGTTTACCTCTTCCCCTGACGCAAAGAGCCGGTTCATGCTGGACGAAATCAAGGCGAGAATCACCGACGAAGTCGAAGCGCTCACCCGTGAACTGAACATCGAGCTGCCGGACAGGATCCAGAAGGCGGTCGAACTGGGTGACCTTCGCGAAAACGCCGAGTACAAGTCGGCGCTGGAGCGGCAGCAGTTCGTTCAGGCCAGGATCGGCCACCTCGCGGGCCGCATGGCGGAGATCTCGAAGATCAACGTCGCGGACATGCCCCTCGATCGCGCCGGGTTCGGGTCCAGGCTAAGGGTGCACGACCTCGCGCTGGACCGGGAAGTCACCTTCACCATCGTAGCCGGCGACTTCATCGACCTGGAAGCGGGTCACATCTCCCTGGAATCGCCGATCGGGAAGGGACTCACCGGCACGCGCGAAGGCGACGAAGTCACGGTCCGGCTGCCCGCGGGCGAGAGGCGGTTCAGGGTCGTGGAACTGACGACGCTCCCGAGCCAGCTGGCCGACGGGGCCGATTGATCGACTCGTAGACGATCGGTCGAAGCAGGCGGTCGACCGGTGCTCCGCCGAACGGCTGCAACTGGGTCCACGCGAAGGCGATGATCTCCTCGGCCGGATCGATCCAGAAGTAGGTGTTGGCCACGCCGGACCACCAGTACGCCCCGTCCTCCTGACCGGAGGGCACCGCGAACCCCAGTCCGAACCCCATGTCGCCCAGTCCGGGAAGGATCGGGACCAGATCCCCGGGGAGATGGTTGCGCGTCATTTCGCTGACAGTCTCCGGCTGCAGGAGCCGCACGCCGTCCAGTTCTCCTCCGCCGAGCAGCATCTGTGCGAAACGCAGGTAGTCGCTCGCCGTGGACGTGAGGCCTCCACCGCCGGAGAACCAGGTGGCGGGCCGGGTGTAGGGGTCACTTTCGGGCGAGCCCGCTGCCTGAAGCCCCTGCCGCGAGAGCCGGTACATCCGGGTGAAGCGGTCGTGTTTTCCGGCGGGCACGTGGAACCCGGTGTCGTCCATGCCGAGGGGCTCGAAGATGCGCTCGCGGAAGAAGTCATCCAGCGGCTGTCCCGACGCGACTTCCACGACGCGCCCGAGGACGTCGGTGGACATGCTGTAGATCCAGCGATCGCCGGGATCGTCGACCAGGGGCAGGGACGCGATGATCTCGACGCGCTGCTGCAGATTCCGGCGTGCCCCTTCGGGATTGCCGTACAGCGCGCGGTTGTACATGGAGTCGACGGGGGTGTCGCCGAAAATGCCGTAGGTGAGCCCTGACGTATGCGTCAGGAGGTCGCGGATGAGGATGGGGCGGTCGGGGGGGCGCGTGGCCCCGCCTTCGTGGACGCCGACGCCGGCGAATTCCGGTAGGACGCCCGCGAGCTCGTCGTCGAGCGAGAGCAGCCCGTCTTCGACGAGCATCATGGCGGCCACGCTCGTCACCGGCTTCGTCATCGAGTAGATGCGGAAGATGTCGTCGGGTTCCAGCGGGTCCTCGTCCAGCACGCGCCAGCCGTGCGCGTCCCAGTGAACGATCTCGCCGTCCCGCGCCACCATGGTCATGATGCCGGCGGTCCGATCAGCGTCGATGAAGCCCTGCATGGTCGGCCCGATCCGGGCGAGCACCTCGCTCGACATGCCCGCGTCCTCGGGGGCTGCCGTGGTCCAGCCGTCCTGGCCGCCATTGTCCGTCCCGGCGTCGAGCGCGAACGTCCAGATGTAGGGTGCCCCGACCGCTGACACGAGTCCCGCCGCGACCGACACGTACTGGCGGCCGTCGATCGAGTAGGTGACCGGCGACCCCGCGCCCCCGCCGACGTCCGCCGACCAGAGTTGCTGCCCCGTGCGGGCGTCGAGGGCAACCAGGTCGGGTCCCGTGGCCCAGAACACGAGGTTGCCGCCGGTGGTCGTCGTGCCGCCGTGATCTCCCTGGGCCACGACGCGCCACACCTCGCGGTTCTCCACCGGATCCCAGCCGAGCAGCATGTTGGAAGGCCCCTCCAGCGGTGGACGCTCGGGCCGGTTGCCCTGGTTTTCGCGTACCGTCCCGGTATTCCACCGTCCCGGCCGGTACTCGTAGGTGGCGGTCTTTTCGTAGAAGTAGTTGTTGTTCGTCGCCGGCAGGTATACGAGGCCGGTACCCGGGTTCCAGGACATGGTGTGCCAGTTGTGGGCTCCGCTCGGCCCCGGGGCCAGGTAGACGCTCCTGCCGGTCATGCCATAGCGTGCATCCGGGGTCTCGACCGGGCGCCCGCTCTCGAGGTCGACGCTCGACGCCCAGGTCAGGTCGTCGGCGAAGGCCTCCGCCGAGATGAGTTCGCCGGTGATCCGGTCGACAACGTAGAAGAACCCGTTTTTCGGGGCCTGTACGATGACCTGCCGCTCGCGGCCGCCGATCTCGAGGTCGAGTAGCATGAGCGGCTGCGTGGCCGTGTAGTCCCAGTCGTCGCCGGGCGTGGTCTGGTAGTGCCAGGCGATCGAGCCGTCCTCGGCGTCCAGCGCGACGATGGCCGAGAGGTAGAGATTGTCTCCGCCCCCCGGACTGCGGTGGTCCCGGTTCCAGGGAGCTCCGTTGCCGGTGCCGATATGGAACAGTCCCGCGGACTCGTCGTAGACCATGGCGTCCCAGACCGTCCCGCCCCCGCCGGCGATCCACCATTCGCCGGTCCAGGTCTCGGCGGCCGTGCGCATTGCGTCGCTCTCGAAGCCGTCGGCGGGATTCCCGGGGACCGTGTGGGTGCGCCAGAGCTGCTCTCCGGTGTCGGCGTCGTACGCGGTGACGTAGCCGCGCACGCCGTATTCGGCGCCGCCGTTGCCGATGATCACCGCGTCGCCCGCGACCCGGGGCGCCCCCGTGATCGTGTAGTCGGAGCCGGGCGGGGTGGTCTGGGTGGTCCAGCGCACCGATCCGTCGTGGCGGTCCAGCGCAACGAGGCGGCCGTCCAGGAGCCCGGCGTAGACGAGGTCGTCGTACAGCGCGACGCCACGGTTGACGTCGCCGCAGCAGGCGCGGGGCCCGCCGTTGTCGGCATCGGGGATGCCGGGGTCCCAGCGCCAGATCTCCTCGCCGGTGGCCGCGTCCAGCGCGAAGACGAAGCTGAGCGCGCCGGTTGCGTACAGCACGCCGTCCACGACAAGGGGCGTGGTCTCCAGGCGGGCCCCGGTCTTGGGGATCTCCCAGCGCCACGCGAGGCCGAGGCGGTCGACGTTGTCGGTGTCGATCTGGTCGAGGGGGCTGTAGCGCGTCTCGGCGGCGTCGCGGCCGTGCATGGGCCACTCCGACTGCGCCGGGTCGGTCCCGGACCGTTGCGCCGCCAAGGGCGAGGCAATGGCGGACAGGGACAGGACGACCGCGCTCACGGCGACGGACAGGGCGGCACCGACGGACCGAATGATGGTTGGGCACGCGACGATGGCTGGGCGCGTGATGCCGAATGCGCGCGTGCGCGTAGAGGTAGGCGTGGCGAGGGTAGGCTTCATGAAGATCGCGGTCGGTTGAGGGGGTTTCGCTGCGCGCCCGGCGGCCCGCGCGAGGGACAAGATGCTGGCGCCGGGCGGAATCCGCGAATCGGTGGCCGCGCACGTCACGGCACGTCGCGGGGCGATTGCGGTGCGATGGCGGTGCCTCTCCGGTATCTTTGACATCCATGAGCACCCACGACCAGGAACCGGGGCGGCCCGCGCGACCGCTGTCGCTGTCGTTTGCCTTTCTCCTGCCACTCGTGGCCGCTTGCGCGGAAACCGGGGACGCGCCCGGCTTCATGGCCGTCGCCGACTCCCGCCAGCTCATGGTTTCGGTGATCGAGCCCGCCGCCGAAGTCTACTGGGACGCGGTGGGGGTGATCATGGACGAAGAGGGCACGCATGAGATCGCACCGCGCACCCCCGAGGAATGGGAGGCGGTGGAGAACGCGGCGTGGGTGCTTGCCGAGTCGGGCAACCTGATGCTGCTGGAGGAGCGCGCGCAGGGCAGGGGGGACTGGATCGCCATGTCGCGGTCGATGATCGAGGTCGGCAGGCGGGCCGTCGACGCGGCGGCCGCGAAGGATCCGCAGGCGGTCTTCGACATGGGCGCCGAGGTCTATTTCGTGTGCACCGGGTGCCACGCGGTCTACGCCACCGAAACGCTGCGGCCGAACGCCCTTCCGGATTCGGGCAGGCCATGATCGAACGCTTTCTCGTCTGGCTGGGCGAGACCCCCTGGAGCGTGGCTCTTCTGGAGTCGCTCTACGTCTGGCCCCTGGTGGAATCGACGCACGTGCTCGCGTTGGGCCTCTTCGTCGGCACCACCGTCATGATGGACCTCCGCCTCGTGGGCCTGGGGTTCCGTGGTGTGCCCGTGCACGCATTCACGGGGCGCCTCCTGCCATGGACACACATCGGGTTCGTCATCATGACCGTTACCGGGCTCCTCCTCTTCTATTCGCAACCGCTCCGCTACTACCACAACGTCTTCTTCCGGGTCAAGGTCCTGGTGCTCATCCTGGCCGGCATCAACGCCTTCATCTTCCACCGCGGCGCCCACCGTCATGCCGCGGAGTGGGGAGATGACGCCGTGCCGCCCCAGGGCGCGCGCGTGGCAGGCACGGTTTCGCTGGCGGCGTGGACGATCGTCGTCGTAACGGGCCGCCTCATCGCCTACAACTGGTTCGACTGCGACCTGCAGCCACAGCCCGGCTGGGTGAACTGGGCCGCCGGCTGCGCCACCGCCGGGTCGGAATAGCAGTCGTGTTCGTAGTCACCGCAGGCTGAGATCCCAGGTGCTGGAGCCCTTCTTCCGCTGGTGCGAGTCCACCGCGATCGGCACGGCGGTGCGCGACTCGGTGTGGGCCTTCCCGATCCTCGAAGCGGTGCACCTGCTCGGACTCTGCATGCTGGGTGGGGCGCTCCTGGTCGTCGACCTGAGGCTGCTCGGCGCCGGACTCACCCGCCAGCCCGTCGCCCACCTGGCCCGTCACGCACGGCCGTGGCTGATCACCGCCCTTGCGATCCTCGTTTCCACCGGAGTGCCGCTCTTCCTCTCGGAAGCGATCAAGGCCTACTACAACACCTCGTTCTGGGTGAAGATGACCACGCTGCCCATTGCGCTGACCTTCACCTTTGCGGTACGCGAGCGCGTGGCACGGCAGGAGGACGGGGAACCCGGCGTCCGCGGCAAGGTCGTCGGCGCGGTTTCGCTGGCCCTGTGGTTCACGGTCGCGGCCGCCGGGCGCTGGATCGGGTTTTCGTAGACGACCCCCGGGCGCCGGGGGGCCCCAGTGCCGGCAGAAAGTGCCGGCAGTCAGTGCCAGCAGAAAGTGCCGGCAGTCAGTGCCAGCAGTCAGCCCGCTAGCACCGCCCCCGCTCCCGCCTCGCCCTCAGCAGCTCTTCGTCATACGGCGCCCCCGTCCCCGACGAGCCCAGGAAGATCTTGCTCCCGTCGGTGAACGTCACGTCGCGTCCGTTGGCCCGGTTCAGCGAGTGGTCCTTGGCCTGGTACCCATCGACGATGATCTCGGTGCCGGGCTGAAGGCAGTCGCGCCTGAGTCCCCGCCTCAGCAGGACGTTGGGCGTTCCCCCCTCGACGGCCCACACCTCGGTGGTCCCGTCCTCGTTCTCGATCTCCAGGTGGATCCAGGTGTGCGGGTTCACCCACTCCAGCCTGACGATCTTCCCCTGCAGACGCACCGGCGCATTGCGGTCGAACTCGGCTCCGAAGGCGTGGTGCGCCACCACGGGCACCGCCACAATCACCAGCGTGGCAACGGCTCCGGCCACCGTCATGCAGATTTTACGCATTTTACTCAATTCCCATCCCTCCGCTCTTCGGCCCGCGCGCCGCGCAGCACGTTCTCGAGCGCATAGTTCGCCTCGTGACAGGCATACTCGTAGACGAGCCCGTCGAGGCGCGTGAACGGCACCTCGCCGCTCCACGACCGCGTGAACATCAGCGGGTCCTCGACCGTGAACTCGTAGTTGATCGTGGTCTCATCGGCGCGCGTGAAGCGCTCCGTCACCTTGAACTCCTCCGACGGGGGAAACCCCTGGAGCGTCTGGTTCGGGTGCAGGTTGGTCGTCTCCACCACAAGCGTGTCGCCGGCCCAGCGTCCCCAGGAGTCGCCCATCCAGGGGCGCACGTGCTCCGGCAGGCGCCTGGGCTCGCCGAGGCGTATGACCCGGACATCGTGGACCATCTCGGTCATGATCATTACATGGTCCGGGGTCTGCACAATGGTGTAGTTGTTGTTGTAGAAGTAGTTGGGCAGCATCGGCGGCCCCGCGTTCAATCCGAACGACATGATGCACCGCTCCGCCAGCGGACGGTTCTCGGGGTTGTCGAAGGCTCCGAACTGGGCACGCGCGCGCCGTCTCTCGCCCAACCGTCGCCGACCCTCTTCGCTCAGCGGCGGAAGCCGGCCGTTCTCCGGGTCGATCACGAGCGATGTCCTGGGCTCGCCGTTGAAGACCGCGACGCGCTCGCCGGCGTCGATGAAGAAGGAGTTGTAGCCCCCGGTGCCGCCCGATGCCGCGTCGAAGAGCGGGTCCCCGGTGAACACGCCGCCGACGGGCGGGGCTTCGCGATTCGGATCGCTGTCGGCGTAGGCTTCCGCGCGGGAGTCGTAGACCCATCCCTCGATCTCGGCGACTTCCTCCCATGTATAGACCGGACCCTGTTCGTCGCGGCGCTGAATGGTCGTGATCGTGGCGTTCGACCAGTTGCCCTGCAGGTCGGGGTGACCTGCGGGCGTGCGCGGGACGACCCAATCGGCCTTCTCGTCACCGGCCTCCTGTCCCATGGCCGCCGCGGGCCCTCCGGCAAGCGCCAAGCCGGCGAAGAGCAGCACCAGTCCGGCCGTGGGCGGCGCCGGTACGGCCACGTTCGGGTTGCGTCCGCCGTTTGGCGCGAGTCCGACCGGCTTCGGCCGGTCAGCGGATCGGATTCTTGCGAAGGTGTCCATACATCAGCTCCTCGACGAACTCGACGCACTTGAACTGACCGAGGCGCGCGTTCGGGTCGACGTTACGGTACAGCGGCATTCGGATCGTCCAGGGACGCGAGAACGTCGCGGGATCGTCCATCTCCGCCTCGTACATGATGTGGTCCGGGCCGATCATGGTGTAGCGCTCGGTGACGCGCAGCCCCGCGCCATGATGATTGCCCGCCCGGTCGAGCCAGGTCTGCCCGTTGAAACCGGTCACCTCGACGACGAAGGTGTCGCCCTCCCAGCGTCCCACCGACTGCCCCATCCACGAGTCGACCTGCGGCGGTCCCGGATCTTCGAGGTAGATGTCACGCATGGCGCCCGCGTATTCGTACGCGATGAAGACCTTCGATTCGCTCTGGAAGATCCGGAACGGGAACGGCATGTACGTCGCCCGGGGCACACCCGGCAGGTAGCACCGGATTTCCGGGTCGCGTTCCAGCCACAGCTCCCGGTTTTCGTCGCGGCGGGCGCGTGCTTCGGGCAGGTACGGGATTTCACCGCCCACGACAACGCCATAGCCGGATGGGACCGACGCCACCGCGCCCATGGCGACCACTTCGTTGGCTGGCACCGGGACCACCGGACCAGGCTGCATCGCCAGCGCGGGTCGTGCGGCGTGCGGCTCGATGTCCCAGTGCGCGTTGCCCAGCGCCTGCCACAACCCGTTCAGGTCGGGCCGGCCGGAGGCGGTGCGGGGGATGTTCGCGTCCGCAGTACTGTCCTGGGCATGAACCGCAGGTGCGCCCGCGAACGGGGTCAGCGCGACGACGAACAAACCGGCTGCCAGCAAACCGCGGATTCCGGAACCGCCCACACGCGGCCGAATCGCGGGCGGGCGGCGTGCCGCGGCGAACCATGGACTGGTCTCGTATCTCATGGGCGAGAATCTGTGGCATCGGGACCGCCGCGGCCAGACGGGCCTGCCCGGGAGCCGGGAGGCTCCCCACGCACGCCGAATGCGAGCAGCAGGTTGCCGGGCATCTGGCCGAACGTCCCGTAGCCGCTGCTGACGAAGAGCATGCCGTCCGCGACAACCGGCCCGGGCCCGTCGATCGCGCCACCGTTTCCCGGTACTCCGTTAGTGGATTCGGCGTCGGTGGTGTCGAACTCCCAGACGACCTGTCCGTCCTCCACCGAATGGGCGCGGATGACGCCGTCGAGGCCCCCGGCGAACACGACGCCCTCGATCGCGGTGACCGCAGCCGAGTTGGCGGCGTAGCACCGCTCCTTCCCCTCGCAGCCGTCCCGCGGGGACGGGACACTCCATGTCACCTCGCCGGTCATGAGGTCGAGCGCGTACAGTCCGGGCGCCAGTTCCTGCTCCGGGTTCACGTCAACGATCACCGCGTTCCGGTCGGCGTTGGGCGCGTATGCCAACCTGCCGTCGCTCGCCATTCCCCAGTGGATGCCGCCGAGCGCGCTCCCCTTGCCGACCTGCGCCGACCACAGCACCGAACCGTTGTCGTCGGGGTCCAGCGCCCACACGGTTCCCGACTTCTGGCCGGCGACCAGGATGTCGCGGCCGTCGCTTCGCGTCACCAGCATCGGCGCCATGCCGAAGTCGAAATCGGGCCCGGGCGGATCGGGACAGTTCTCGCGGTTGCGGGACTGCGTGCACGCCATGTTGAAGGCGTCTTCGGAGGTCCCCTGGAACGACCACGCGAGTTCTCCCGTGTCCATGTCGAGCGCCACGATCGCGTCGCTGGTGGCGGTGACCGGACGGTTCAGGTTCTCGCCGGTTCCGGCATACACGAGTCCGCGGCCTGGATCCACGGTGGGACTGGACCAGACGGACGCGCCGGACGGCGCCCACCGCGGCGTGCCGACCGCGTTTTCCCCTGCCGACTCGGGGTAGCCCGGAATGATGCGGTGGTACCAGAGCACGTCTCCGGTCAGGGCGTCCAGCGCCGCGACCGCGCCCGAGGAGGTGCAGCATTCATAGCGCGGATCACCGGCCAGCACGACTTCCAGTGACGAAATGGGAACGAAGAGCCGGCCGTTGTGCAGGGCGGGGGATCCGGTCCCGTAGGAAGCCGGATGCCAGCCCGCCCGGAACCGCCACAGCAGCGAGCCGCTGGACACGTCGAGCGCGTACACGGTGGTTCGCGAGTCCATGAACCAGGCGGTCGGACGGCCCTCCGGTCCCTCTCCAACGAGAACCGCGCCACGCACCCCGGCGTCCGCCTCGAATCTCCAGCGGACGCAGCCGGTCGCGGTGTCGAGCGCCAGGACGTCGCCGAAGGGCCCCGCCACGACGACATGATCATCGACCACGGCGGGAGACGTACGAACCTCCCCGGCGTCGGGGAACGCGAAGGCCCAGCGCAGTGTCAGGCCCGGCACGTCCGCGGCGTCGAGCCCCGCCCTGTCCGGCGGCTGAAACCCCGTTCCGGCCAGGTTGCCCGCGAACCCCATCCACGACACGGTTCCCACGTCCACTACGGACCATCCGGCGTCCGCGCAGTACGCAGACGCGGGGAAGTTCTCGTCCGCATAGGCGCGGCGGGTCAGGTATTCGGCCACCCGGATCCGCTGCTGCGGTGACAGCGCCTCTCCTTCCACCCGCATCACGCCGTCCTCCAGCGACGCCACGATGGCCCGCGGGGAAAGCTGGTTGAGGAGGTCGGTGCCGGGCGTCCGCTCGTCGCCGGCCGCGGTATGGCAGCTCGCACACTCGTCTGCAAAGAGTCGCGCGCCCTCTTCCCGCGCCTGCTCACCGGGGTCCTGCGCCTCGGCGGGTAGCGCCGTCCAGGCCATTGCAACGCCCGCAGCCATCGCCATGGACATGCAGTTGCTCTTCATGAATTCACGCTCCGCTCAACAAAGCGAAAGCCCCCGGGGACTCCGGCACTGGTCCGGAATCTCCCGAGGGCTCTTAACCGGCCGCAACCCGGCGCGAACACCGCCTACGGCGCGAACAGTTGGATCGTGATTCGGCTTAGTTGCCGAAGCGGCGATCGCTTGCCCTTGCCGGGTTGGGCTGGGTACTTGGACTAGACAAGGGATCACCTCCTTTTTTCAGGGTTCGACATCGGGCGGGATTCCACATCCTGCTCGAAACCGGGCCGCCGCTCTCGACGACACGGCAATGGCCTCTTGAGCCACCCGTAATGTATACTCGACGGTATCCGCGAATCAAGCCGGGGGGAATCCAGGTGAACGGACTCGCTCGTGGTCGAGCGAATACCTTTGTCGCTACGGCCATCGCCGCCGCGATCGCCGCTGCGATTGCCGGTGCCACCGCCTTCATGGCGGCGTGCGGCGAGGCTGGCCGGGCCGGGAGTGCCGACCTGATCCTGGCGGGCGGTCCGGTGATCACGTTGGACGCCGACGGCAGGGTGGCCGAGGCGGTCGCCGTCCGTGGCGACCGGGTGGTCGCGGTGGGTTCGGTCGCCGAGATCGAGGCCATGGCGGGCCCGGACACGGAGCACGTCGACCTCGCCGGCCGCGCCGTCACCCCCGGGCTCATGGACGCGCACGTCCACTTCGCGAGCGGCGGGGCGAGCCGGCTCTACCGCCTCGACCTGTCCTACCCGAACGTCGAGAACATCGGCGATGTGCAGCGGCTGGTCGCCGAGCAGGCCGAGCGCGTGGGCGAGGGTGAGTGGGTGCGGGGCGGTGGGTGGGACGAGGGCAAGCTGGAGGAGTTGCGCTACATCCTCGCCTCGGACCTCGATCAGGTTGCCGCCGGTCACCCGGTCTGGCTTTCCCACACGATGGGCCACTACGGGGTTGCCAACTCGCTTGCCCTGGAGATGGCGGGCATCACCGCAGACACGCCCGATCCGCCCGGCGGCACGATCGACCGCGACGCCGACGGCATCCCCACCGGAGTCCTCAAGGAGTCGGCGCAGGGCCTGGTGTCGAACCTGATACCCGGATTGGGCCCCGAGCAGCAGCGCGAAGGGATCCGTTCCCTCGCCGACGCCTTCAACGCCGAGTGCATGACCGGCGGGAAGGAACCGGGGATCGGCCGGGGCGCCTGGAACGCCTACCGGGACGTGCTCGCCGACGGCGACCTCAGCGTCCGGATCTTCGTGCTATGGCGGGGACGCGACGGCACCATCGACGAGGTGCGCGCCTTCGCCGACAGTCTTGCGACGTTCACGCGCCCCTACGAATCGACCGGCGACGACAATCTGATCTCCGGCGGCGTCAAGCTGTTCATCGACGGCAGCGGCGGAGCGCGCACGGCGTGGATGTACGAGGACTGGAATCGGGAACACACCCGGACCGACACCGGCAATCGCGGCTATCCCACGATGGACCCGGACGAGCTCCGCCGTCGCTTCCGGGCGTATCACGACGCCGGGCTCCACGTCAGCATCCACTCCATCGGGGACCGCGCAATCGACTGGACGGTCGACAGCTTCGTCGAGGCGCTCGAAGCGACGCCGACGCGCGGGCTCCGCCATGGCATCATCCACTCGAACATCCCCACCGACCGCGCGCTCGATCTCATGGCCGGGCTTCAGCGCGACTGGGACGCCGCCTACCCCGAGCCGTCGCCGACCTTCACCTGGTGGATCGGCGACACGTACGCGGGCAACTTCGGGCCCGAGCGCGCCCTGCGCCTGAACCCCTTCCGGTCGTACCGGGAGCGCGGCATGATCTGGGCGAGCGGGTCGGACTACTTCGTCACCCCTTTCCCGGCGCGCTACGGCGTGTGGGCCTCGGTCGCCCGCCAGCCGCTGCTGGGCGTCTATGGCCCCGAGCCCTACGGCACCGAGGAGTCCGTCGACGCCGAGACCGCGCTGCGCTCGTTCACCACCTGGGTCGCGCACCAGATGTTCCTGGAGGGCAAGGTTGGGACGATCGAGCCGGGGAAGTACGCGGATCTGGCCGTGTGGGACCGGAACCCGCTGGCGGTGGCGACGCCGGAGCTGCGCGACATGACGTGCGAGATGACGGTCTTCAACGGGGAGGTGGTGTACCGGCGGGAGACGGGCGATAACGGCGAACCGGTGGCCGACGCACTGCCGTCCGGGCAGCGCCAGCCCGTCCTGCTGCTCTGGGGCCGGGCGGGCCCCGACGCGGTAACCCTGGATCCCGTGGTGGTCCTCGACGCTCCATCGTCGCTGCCGGATTCCCCCGGCCCCTATCGTGTCGAGGGCCGGGGCCCCGATGGCGAGCGCCACTTCTCGCTGAGCTTCGTGCCCGCCATCGAGGCGGAAACCGGTCAGGGAAGCTTCGTCTTCATGCTTCCCGTGGACCCGGCGTGGGCGGGCTCGCTCGCACGCATCACACTCTCGGGCCCGGCTGGCTCGCACGCGCTGGACGCCGCGACCGATCGGCCCATCGCCGTGATCACCGACCGCGAAACGGGCCGGATCCGGGCGATTCTGAGGGGCGCGGATGCCCTCGACGGATCGGAGGTGCGTCTGCGACTCGCCGCTGACGCCGACGTGGCCTTCAGCCGGGGCCTGCCGGACGCCGCTGCGCTGCGCGGGATCAGGTAGAGGCGGCGGCCGTCCCGCCGTCGCGGCCGTCCCGCTGCCGCGGTCGTCCCGGTACCGCGGTCATCCTTACGCTGCCTTGAACGCCCTGCGGAACACAAGCGCACTCACGATGATCGCGATACTGATCCACACAACGCCCCAGGTCATCGTCGGGATGCCTGTCAGTTCCGCGAGCATGGCCGCGTCGGACTCCAGATGGGGCCGGTCCAGGATGTCGCTCTTGATATCGAGGATCGCGTAGAGGCAGCTGGTCAGACCGAGTGCCGTGAGGATGACGCGGCTGACGCCCGCTCCGAGCTTGCGGCCGGCGATCATGAGGACCGTGCCGAAGGCGAGGCCGAAGACGAAACCGAACCCGTTCCGCACGTACAGGGCGGTCAGCAGCACCACGAGGGCTCCGACCGCGAAGATCAGGAACCGGTTGGATATGCGCTTCGCGTCGGTGGCCGCCAGCAGGACGACGCCCCAGAAGAGGCTGCCGAGGTAACCGGCCGACAGGGTCAGAAAGGCGTTGCCGCCGCCGCAGTAGCAGGCTCCCCCCTCGGCGGGGTCGAGGACGATGCGCTCGATCGTCCCGCCCGTGGCCACCGCTGCGATGCCGTGACTGATCTCGTGCAGCATGACGACGAAGATCTTGAGCGGATAGACGACTGCGGTGTCCCAGAGAAACCAGACGGCGGCGAAGTACGCGGCGAAGCCGGCGAGAAAGGTCAGCTTGCGCCGGGTAGCCGAAGAATGTTGGTCTGGGGTCATTTCTGCGCAGATCTTGTCAAAAGGAGTAGTGGTCCGTGCTGTGGACCGCGAGTGTGCGGGGCAGCGTCCCGCCGTTCACTTGTCCGTACGTGTTCGTGCGTGCCAGTGTTCCGACGTGCCTGCTCCCCATTGGCGCGCCCCTGCTGCTTGGATAGCTTGAGGCGCTACCGGGAAAAAGTCCATCAGGAGGTTCCGTTGAAGAAGACCGCGGCCGCACTGCTTACGTTACAGGCATGGGCCGCGTGCGCGGTCCCCGACTTCAAGCCGCTGGAGATCGGCGACCCCGCTCCAGCGTTCGCCGCGACCACACTCGACGGGACCGAGGTCGGCGTCGAGGACCTGACGGGCTTTCCGTTCATGCTGAACATCTGGGCGACGTGGTGCGCCCCCTGCCGCGAGGAGATGCCCGAACTGCAGGAGTTGCACGACGCGTACTCCGACGAGGGATTCCGCGTGGTCGGGGTGAGCGTGGATGACCGGGGCTCGCTCTCCACCATCGAGGCGTTCATCGGCGAGCTGGGCATCGATTTCCCGATCTACCACGACCCGTCCTGGGAAATCGTGGACTCCTACTCCTTGTTGGGGTTGCCGGGGACCTTCCTCGTGGATCGCGATGGCGTCGTCGTTCGCAGGTGGATGGGCCCCTTCCGTCCCATGGAGGAAGACGTGCAGGAGGACGTGCGCGAGCTGCTCACAGCCGGGGCCGCCGGGTAGCGAGTGCACGGAGCGGACGGACGCGAGCCCAAGGTCGTCGCGGGCCTGAGCCGCGATCTGGGGCTGGTATCGGCCCTCGCCATCGGGACCGGCACGATGATCGCCGCCGGGATCTTCACGCTCTCGGGGCTGGCGGTCGGCTACGTTGGCAGCGCGGCGATCGTGTCCTTCCTCCTCGCGGCGCTGGTCGCGGCGTTCACCGCGCTCACCTACTGCGAGTTCACCTCGATCTACCCCTTCTCGGGCGAGGGCTATCTGTACGCGCGCAAGACCTTCCCGCCGCTGCTCGCGTACCTGGTCGGCTGGTGCCTCCTGCTGGGCTACGCGTCGTCGTGTGCGTTCTACATCGCCAGCCTGTCGAGCTACTTCAACGAGTTCATCTGGCACGTGGCGATTCCGGCGCTGCCCGGCATCGTCTTCCTGGCCGCCCTGACGCTGCTCAACATGAAGGGCACGAAGGAAAGCGGCACATTCCAGATCGTGGTCACGGCGGCCAAGATCGTACTGCTGGTGTGGTTCATCGCGGGGGGGCTCGGCGGGCTCGACGGCGCGGTGCTGCGTGAGCGCTTTGTCGCCGACATCCCGCTGATCGCGTCCACCGCCGCGCTCGTCTTCATCACGTTCTTCGGGTTCTCGGCGATCGCGGCGTCGGCGGGCGAGGTCATCAACCCCACGAAGACGATTCCGCGCGCCATCTTCATTTCGATGATCGTGGTGACGGTGCTGTACGCCCTGGTCGTGCTGGTCGTGGTCGTTGCCGACCTGACCGAGTACACGGAAGCGGCGATGGGGGTTGCTGCGCGCGCGTTCCTGGGACCGATCGGCGGCATGGTGATCGTCGGCGGCGCGCTCTTCTCGATGATTTCCGCTTCGAACGCCTCGATCCTGGCGGGGTCGCGAGTCGCGCTCTCGATGAGCCATCTGCGCCACCTCCCGCGCCTGGTCGGCCGGATCAGCGCGCGCTCGCAGACCCCGGTCGTCGCGCTGGTGGCGGTGGGCGGCAGCATCGGCATCTTCGCGTGGCTGTTGCCGCTGGAGTCGCTGGCCCACTTCGCCAACTTCGTCCTGTTGCTGGCGCTGTGTTTCGTCAATGCGGCGCTGATCGTGCACCGCCGCCGCTTCCCCGAAATGGAGCGCCCGTTCCGGGTTCCGCTCGTGCCGCTGCTGCCCGCGCTCGGGATTGCGGCCAACATCTACCTCATCCTGCAGATCCCGGTGCAGGGACACCTCCAGCCCGTGGTGCTGGCGATTCTGGCGCTCGCGCTGGGGCTGTTCGCCTACGCGGCGTGGCGCGGCACCCGCTTCGACGTGCCCGACCCCGCGGGCCCGGGATCGAAGGTCGTTGCGCTGAGGGCCTCGCCGCGCTCGGCGACCTTCCGGATCCTGGTGCCCGTGCACAACCCGGCGACAGCGGGGACCTTGCTGCGTCTGGCGGCCGCCCTTGCCAGGCCGCGCGGCGGCGAGATCATCCTGCTCAGGGTGGTCCAGGTGCCCGACCAGCTCCCCGCCGAGCTGGCGCGCGCGTCGATCCGGGGCGAGGAGGAGATGCTTGCGGGCCTGCAGGCGCTGGAAAGCGACATCGGCGTTCCGATCACGACGCAGGTCCGGGTGGGACGCAACGTCGGCCGGGCCATTCTGGAGGCGGCGCGCGAGGACCGGTCGCACCTGATTGTGCTTGGCTGGAAGGGCTTCACCACCACCGCGCGGAAGATCCTCGGCGAGGTCACTGACGACGTCGTCCGGCTCGCGCGGTCGGATATCATGCTGGTCAGGTTCGGCCCCGACCCCAGGGTGCCGCGCCGCATCCTGCTGCCCAGCGCCGGAGGCATCCACGCGCGCAAGGCGAAGGGGTACGCGCACGCCATGACGGACGTAGACGGCGGGCGGCTGACGCTCACCTCGGTCTTGCTGGCGAACGCGCCCGAGGGTCGGCGGGCCGAAGAGGAGGAACGGCTGGCAACGGAGCGCGGCGAGTTGCCGGAGGACGCCGCGGTCGCCACGCGTGTGATCTCCGGGACCGGCGTAGTCGAGTCGCTGGTCGCTGCGGCAGGCGACTACGACGCCGTCATGGTCGGGGCGTCGGGAGAGAGCTTCGCGAATCACATTCTCTTCGGGACGATCCCGGAGCGCATCGCGCGCGAGGCGCCCGGCACGGTGCTCGTGTTCAAGGGCCACGACCGGGTGCGCGCGTTCATGGGGCGGGTGGCGGCGGACTGAGGACGATGGACCAGGGTTCGACCTCGGACCGCCGGTCTGGACGCGGGCTCACGCGTGGTGGGCCGAAAAGGCGCCTGGTACCACGGCCCCGTGTACGCACCGAGAGCGGCTTCATGTCGCGCGACAGGATGCTGGAGCGCGCCATGCGCATGCGCCCCTGGGACGTGATCGTCGTCGGTGGAGGATGCACCGGAATCGCGGCCGCGCTGGATGCCGCCGGGCGCGGATACCGCACGCTCCTGGTCGAACGCGGCGACTTCACCGGCGGCACGTCCAGCCGCAGCACGAAGCTGATCCATGGCGGTGTCCGCTACCTGCGCCAGGGCCAGGTCCAGATGGTGTACGGCGCGCTCAGGGAGCGGGAGCGGCTGAGACGCAACGCGCCCCACCTCGTCGACAGCCTGCCGCTGATCGTGCCCGCGTACCGGTGGTGGGAACGACCGTACTACGGAGCCGGGCTGATGGCCTACGACGCGTTGGCGGGTCGGCGCGGCCTGGGGCGCTCACGCGTGGTCGGCGGCCGCGAGTGCGCCAGGCGGGTATCCACGCTCCGGCGCCAGGGCCTGCGGGGCGGCGTTCTCTACCACGACGGCCAGTTCGACGACTCGCGGCTCGGGTGGACCCTGGTGCGAACGGCGGCCAACTGCGGCGCGGTCGCGGTCAACTACACGGAGGCCGTCGGGCTCCACGAGTCGCGCGGGAGGGTCAGGGGCGTAAGGCTGCGCGACCGGATGGGCGGCAGCGAATGGACCGCGCTGGGTACGGTCGTGGTCAACGCCACCGGGCCATGGGCCGATGCGCTTCAAACCATGGACGAGCCCAACATCGATTCGGGGGTCGTTCTCAGCCGGGGAGCCCACATCGTGGTGAGCAGCGCGTTCCTGCCCGGCGGCACGGCGGTGCTCGTTCCGTCCACCGATGACGGCAGGGTACTCTTCGCCATCCCCTGGCACGGCCACGTCGTCATCGGAACGACCGATGTTCCCGTGGCGGCGCCCTCCGGCGAGCCGGTCGCTACGTCGACGGAACTCGACTACCTGATCGACCACGCCGGCCGGTATCTGACACGGCCCCTGGCGCGCTCCGACATCCTTGCCGTGTGGGCGGGGCTGCGCTCGCTGGCGGCGGTAGGGGGCAGCGCCGGCGACACCGCCGCGCTCTCGCGCGACCACGCGGTCAGCGTCTCGCGCGGAGGACTCGTGACCGTCGTGGGCGGCAAGTGGACGACCTGCCGCAAGGTTGCCCAGGACACCGTCGAAGTCGCGGCGGAGGTGGGTGGGCTGTCGCCGGCCCACTCGATTACCGCTCATCTGCGCCTCCACGGCTACAGTCGCAGGCGTGCCGTGTTGGCACCCTGGAGGGTCTACGGCACCGATGCCCGGGCTGTCCGCGCCATGGAGGCGGAAGACGAGCGTCTTGCAGGATTGATGCACCCCAGTCTGCCGTATCGGCTGAGCCAGGCCGCGTGGGCGGCGCGTCATGAGATGGCCGTGCGCGTCGAGGACGTACTCGCGCGGCGGACGCGGGCCCTTTTCCTGAACGCAAGGGCGGCGATGGCCGCCGCGCCGGAGGTGGCCCGCGTGATGGCGGCGGAGCAGGGCCGAAGCGAACGCTGGGCCGCAGAGGAGGTCCGTTCGTTCCACAAGCTGGCGAAACGCTACCTTCCGGAATGATGATCGACCGACTCGTGCGCTCCACCATCGAGCCGCCGCCGCCCCCACCCTGATTCCAGGAGCAGACGGACATGCCCGAATCGCACCGCCGACCCGCCAGCGACGAATGCGCCGAATTCTACCAGCCGTACATCGACGCGGTCGAAGGTGAACTGCTCCCGGGACTGGAGAACGACGCCGAGGCCTGGCGCGCGATGCTGGCCGCCGTGCCTTCGGGCCGGGAGGGTTACCGCTATGCGGAAGGCAAGTGGTCGATTCGCGAGGTGGTGGGCCATGTCATCGACGCCGAACGAATGTTCACCATGCGCGCGATGGCGTTCGCCCGCGGGGACCGGTCGCACTTTCCTTCATTCGATGAAAACGCCTATGCAGCGGCTTCCGGAGCCGACCGTCGCTCGCTTTCCGACCTGACCGACGAGTTGTCCGCCGTGCGCGCCTCGACGCTGCTGCTCCTGAAGAGCTTCGAGGGTGACGTGTGGGACCGGCGGGGCACGGCAAGCGGCTACGAGTTCACCGTGAGGAGCGTAGCGTGGATTATCGCCGGGCACTCGCGGCATCACCGGAACGTGGTGGCAGAACGGTACCTGGATGCATAGGTCGGTGCTACCGGTACGACCGGTGCAGCTCGCGGGCCGTGTTGCGGCGTGGGCGGGAGCACTGCTGGCGGTGAGCTGGCTCGCGGGCTGCGGTGGGGGAGGCGACGCCGCCGCCGGGCCGCAACGGCTGGTGGATTCGGGCCGCGAGTTGGTCCGACACGGCGACCTCGCGGGCTACATGCGCGGTGTCTACGCCGCGGAACATCTCCTCGCCATCGGCGAAGAAGGCGGGGCGCCAGAGTACTCGTTCGGAGAAGTCGCCGGGCTCGAGCTCATGCCCAACCGTACGATCGCGGTACTGGACGGACAGGCTGCCGAGGTCCGGACGTTCGCGCCGGAAGGCTCGTTCATCCGGAAGATCGGGCGCCGCGGGGAGGGCCCTGGCGAACTCAGCGGCGAGGTCTCGCTCGCGGTGGTGGCGGTCGGGCCGAGGGAATTCCTGGTCCCCGACATCATGACCCAGACCCTGAACGTGTATTCGCTTGAGGGTGGACTGGTGCGGTCCAGCCGATTCGACATACAGAAGGCGTACATACCCGAGTGGCGGACAACGGACGACCCGCAGCCGGTCGTACGCGTTTCGACGCCCGGCGTCGAAGTGGTGGCCCGCTACTCGCTTGACGATCCGGAGGGGGCTCCGAGGGACACGCTGGCTGTTGTCGAGCGAATCCCGACGCCAGAGGCGGCGGACGGACGACAGCCGTTGTGGCTCGATCACCTGGTCTGGTCGTTCGGGAAGCCTGACATCGTCGTTGCAGGGTGGATGTTCACGCCGGAGTTCACCGTGTACAGTGGCGGCGAGGTGGTCCGAACCGTCTCCTGGGATGTCGAGCCGGTGCGCCTGACGCCGGGTGAGCAAGAAGCGATCCTCGAGATCGTTGCTTCGGGGATGGGAACGGACGTCGCGAACATGCCGGGTGACTTCCGCGCTCAGCTGCGTCTGCCGGAGTGGCTGCCGGCCATGGCTGACATCGAGATGGCCGGCGACCTGGTACTCGTTCAGCGCGTCCGGCCGGTCGCAGCCATGGACCGACGGGTGATCTACACGTTCAAGGCTGCCGGATTCGGGGCGCAGATCTGGGACGTCTTCTCGATCGAGGGCGACTACCTCGGCGAGCTCGACCTGGGTGCCCGCGCGGATGTGTTCTCTGTTCGCGGTGACACGATCATCGGCGTGCGCGAGAATGAAACGGGGCTGCAGCAGGTGTTTCTCGCCCGGTTGCCGAGGAGGCTTCCATGAACTTCCGCGTAATCTCCCGTGCCGAGATCCTCTCCCTGATCACCATGCACGACGCCATCGAGGCGATGGCCCGCGGCTTCGGGCAGCTGTCGGCGGGGCAGGTGGAGATGCCGGTGCGCGTGGTGCTGACCTCGGGTGACGGATTCTCCCTTTTCATGCCCGCTCGCCTGGGCGGCACCGGCGAACGGGGCGCCAAGATTGCGTCGCTCTTCCCGGGGAACCGCGACAGGGGGCTGGCGACGATCAACGGCGTGATCATGATGATCGACGACGAGACCGGACTCCCGGCCGCCATCATGGATGCCGGCGAACTGACGGCGATCCGGACTGCGGCTGCGGCGGGGCTCGCGGCCAGGCTGCTGAGTCGGCCGGACTGCCGGGTGCTCGCCATCTTCGGCGCAGGCGCGCAGGCCCCGTGGCAAATTGAGGCCATCCGGGCGGTGAGGCCGATCGAGGAGGTGCGGGTGGTCTCGAAGGGCGGCGAATCCGCGCGGCGGCTGGCCGCCTCGCTGGAGGGGGTCGAGGCGCGGGCGCTGTCCGACCCGGCCGAGGCGGTCGAGGGCGCCGACATCATCGTGGCCGTGACGACGGCGACGACGCCCGTGTTCGACGGCGCCGGGCTTCCCGCCGGAACGCACGTCAGCGGCAGCGGCAGCTTCCAGCCGCACACGCGCGAGGTGGGCGACGAGGTGGTGACGCGGGCACGCGTGGTGGTCGAGGAGCGCGAAGCCGTGCTGGAGGAGGCCGGCGACCTGATCATCCCGATCGAGCAGGGCCTGCTGACCGCCGACGTGATCGACGCCGACCTGGGCGAGATCGTCAACGGGGACGCGCCCGAAGGCAGCGCGGGCCGCGAACTCACCTTCTTCAAGTCGGTGGGCACGGCCGTCCAGGACGTGGCGATCGGGGCGGAGGTGTTGCGCCGGGCCGAGGCCGAAGGGGTAGGACAGGTGGTGGGGCTGTAGCAGTCCCGGGAGCGAAACTCTGCCACGGTGACCCTCCAGTTTGCAAAGGAGCAGCATATGAACGCGACGAAACGCCTTTTCCTCCTGGCTCTGACGACCGGGCTCGCTGGCGGGTGCACGCCTGACCAGCCCGCTCCGGGAGACACCTTCGAGATCCCGTTCCAGCGGTTCGAGCTCGACAATGGACTCGAAGTGATCCTGCACGTCGACGACTCCGACCCGCTCGCCGCGGTCGCGATGACGTTTCACGTCGGCTCTGCCCGCGAGGTGGAGGGGCGGACCGGCTTCGCGCACCTCTTCGAGCACCTCTTCTTCCTTGACTCGGAGAACCTGGGTTCCGGCGGGCTGGACCGGCTGATGACCCGGATCGGAAGCTCCACCAACGGCTCCACCAGCCGGGACCGCACCAACTACTTCGAGGTCGTTCCCGTCGACGGCCTGGAGAAGGCGCTCTGGGCGGAGGCCGACAAACTGGGCTTCTTCATCAACACCGTTACCGAGTCGGTGGTGGCCAAGGAGAAGCAGGTCGTCAAGAACGAGAAGCGGCAGGGCGTGGACAACCGCCCGTACGGCCACAACGAATACGTTGTCGACCGGGCCCTGTACCCGGAGGGGCATCCCTACAGCTGGCAGGTCATCGGCTCGCTCGCCGACCTGGACGCGGCCACGCTGGCCGACACGAAGGAGTTTCACGCGAACTGGTATGGGCCGAACAACGCCACCCTGGTCGTGGCGGGCGACATCGATGTCGAGCAGACGATGGCGTGGATCGGGAAGTACTTCGGCGAGATCCCGGCGCGAGAGACTCCTGCCACCCCGGATCCCCCCGAGGTGCGGCTCGCCGAAACGCGCCGCCTGTACCACGAGGACAACTTCGGGAATCTCCCGCTCCTCACCCTGTCGTGGCCGACCGTCCCGCGCTACCACCCGGACGCGTACGCTCTCGATGTGCTGTCGCAACTGCTGACCGACGGCAAGTCGACCCCCCTCTACAAGGTTCTGGTCGAAGAGGAGGAACTGACTCCGCAGGTGTCGACCTTCCACCGCGCGGACGAACTCGCGGGCCAATTCAACTTCCGGTCTCTCGGATACGCGGGGACCGACCTCGACGACCTCCTGGCCGCCGTCGACGCGGGACTCCGCCGTTTCGAGGACCAGGGGGTTCCCGAGTCCGAGTTGCGACGCGTGAAGGCGGGGACCGAGACGCGGTTCTACCGCCGGCTGTCCAGCGCGATCGGCAAGGCCTTCCAGCTTGCCGACTACGCCATCTTCGCGGGCGACCCGGGATATGCCGGCGAGGACCTGCGCCGGATTCTCGCCGTTTCGGCGGACGATGTCATGCGCGTGTACGAGACCTACCTGAAGGATCGGCCGCATGTGGCGAGCAGTTTCGTGCCGCGGGGTCGGGCCGAGCTGGCGCTGGAGGGCTCGGAGCGCGCCGAGGTGGTGACGGAGCCGATCATCCAGGGCGCCGAGGCCGAATTCACGGTGGCGCGGGGCGAGGAGCGCACGCCGGGCGGGTCCTTTGACCGCTCGGTCGAACCGCCGTTCGGCCCGCCGCCGACCTTGCGCGCCCCGGAGGTGTGGCGCGAGACGCTCGCCAATGGCTTGCGCGTACTGGGCGTCGAGGACCGTGAGACTCCCATGGTCCAGTTCGAGCTGGACTTCCGCGGTGGGATGCTTGTCGAGGCCCCCGGACGAACCGGCGTCGCCAACCTCCTCGCCGAGACCATGTTGGAGGGGACGGCCCGGCGGACCGCGGAGGAGCTGGAAGAGGCGATCGACCTCCTGGGGGCTTCGCTGAGCGTGTCGGCGGGGAATACCGGGTTCAGCATTTCCGGGAGCGTGATGGCCCGCAACTACGACGAAACCGTGGCGCTGGTCGAGGAGATCCTGATGGAGCCGCGCTTCGACAGCACGCGCTTCGAACTCGCGCGGCAGAGGGTACTGAACCTGATTCAGCGGCTCGACGCGAACCCCTCCGCCGTCGCTTCGCAGGCCTTCAACCGTCTCCTCTACGGCGACCACATCCTCGCGGAGAGCTCCTATGGCACGCCCGGCGGGGTGGCCGCCCTCACGCTGGACGATCTCCGCGCCTACCACGCCTCCGCGCTGGTTCCCGGCACGGCGGCGTTCCTCGTCGCGGGGGCGGTCTCGCCGGCGGAGGCGACCGCCCCGCTCGCCACCCTGGCCTCGCGGTGGGAGGACCGCCCGGCGCCCACGATCCCCGATCCCCCCCGGTGGTCCCGCGACCGCGCCGGCCTGTACTTCATCGACGTTCCCGGTGCCGCCCAGTCGGTCCTCAACATCGGCTACCTGGCGCTGGCCCGCACCGACGACGACTACCACCCCGCCACCGTCATCAATTTCCGCCTCGGCGGCGGCGGCTTCGCATCCGACCTCACGCAGGTGCTACGCGAAGGCAAGGGGTACACCTACGGCGTCGGATCCAGCTTCCAGGGCGGACACTATCCCGGGCCCTTCAGCATCGGCAGCTCGGTGCGCTCCAACGTGACCCTGGAGTCGCTGGAGATCGTCAGGGACATGCTGGAGACGTACGGCCCCACCTTCGACGAGGCGGACCTGGAGGCCACGCAGGGCTTTCTGCTGCGTGCCAACGCACGCGCCTTCGAGACGCTTGGTGCGAAGCTCGGCGTGGTGCGGGCCGTGAGTGACTACGGCTTCCCGCCCGACTATGTGCTCCGGCAGGAACAGACCGTGCGCGACATGACGGTGGAGCGCGTGCGGGAGCTGGCGGCACGCTATCTGGGCGGCGACATGGTCTGGCTCGTCGTGGGCGACGCGGCCACCCAGCTGGGACGGCTCGAGGCGCTGGGGCTGGGGACGCCCGTGGTGCTGGAGCGATCAGGGAGGCCCGCCGGGTGAGGTGACTTCAGCGGGTGAGAGGCACCCTGTCGCGGGAATCGTCGAGGTCGGCGCTCCGAATCTCTTCCAGGTGCATGGTGATGTTGAAGGGCAGGATCGGCCCGTCCACCTTCATGTAGACCACCAGCCGCCGCTCGTCGTCGGAGAAGTGGATCTCGGCATTCCCGCCCTCCGAGTAGAGGCTGCTGTTCGGAATGATGGGCTGCACCACGATGGTGCTGAACACACCCGCCTTCGTTTCCCGCTGGTCCTTGCGCAGAACCCTCAGGATGACCGGATTGCCGTCCTCCTTGAAATACCTGTTGAACTCGTAGGTCTCTCCGACCTCCAGGGGCAGGGTGCGCGCGAAGTGGACGAAGGAGAGGTCGTCCAGCGGTTCGGAAGTCGGCATCGTCCAGGTGGTGTCGCGGTTCTGGATCTGGTGGACGCGCCGCTCCTCGGGGAAGAACTCGTACTCCCGCGGCCGGTCCTTCTCATCCTTCCCGAAACGCCGGGAAACAAGCGTCTCCGTGTCGATCCAGCTGTAGAATCGCTGCTCGAGTCCGTACCCCAGGACGCTTCCCTGGATTTCCAGTTCGGTGACGTACACGGGCCTGCCGTGAATCGTGTCGATCCTGGGAACATGCATGCGGGCGTCGCCGATCCCGAAGACCCCATACTTGACTTCGTACGTCAGATCCTCGCCGGGACCGAACGGAACCTCCGGGACCTCGCGCGTCACCGCCGCTAGCGAGTCCTGGGACAGTCCGATGCGAGTCTGGGCCGCGGTCGGGACGGAGGTCGCCGCGAGGAGCCCGAACGCGACTGTCGCCCCGGCCCGTCGGACGAACCACCCAACACTCATGTCGATCCTCCTCCTGCCGAAAGGAACGGGCGACCCGTACATTACCGTGCGCTGTCCAGGCACCCGCCAAGGTACAGTAGCTATGATGCCCGGGAGACAACACGCGTTGCCAATGAGCCGACTCAAAGACCCCGCCCTCCTCGCCGAAGCGCGAGCACTCCAGGACGACATCCTCGTCGTCAACGGCCTCGACGCCTCGCTGCTGAACGAGGAAGTCGTCCGCACCCTCAAGGCCGGCGGCGTGCACATGAACATGTCCACGCTGCCCGATCTCTCGCTGTCGTCGCCCTTCCACCAGTTCATGCTCGACCACGCGGACGACCTCGTGCCCGTGACCACTGTCGCCGGCATCCACGCCGCGCGCGAGGCCGGGAAGGTCGCGGTCGGCTACTGCTGGCAGTGGGTCGACGTGGACGAGGATCTTTCGCAGCTGGCCGGGTACCACCGCATCGGGCTGCGCAGCGCCGGGATCATCTATAACGTCGGCAACTACATCGGTTCCGGCTGTGTCGATCCCAACCCGGGGCCGCTGAGCCACTACGGCGTGCAGGTCGTCGAAGCGCTCCAGGAATTGCGGATCGTGGTAGACATCGGCGGCCACTGCAGCGAAGCCACCTCCTACGACGTGCTGGAGGTGGCCGAGGGGCCGGTAGTGTGTTCCCACACCAACCCTCTTGCCCTGCGCGACAACCCCCGGTGCATGAGCGACGGGCTGATGAGGGCAATCGCGGACACCGGCGGCGCGATCGGGATCGCCGCTTTCAACTTCTTCGTGGTGCGAGAAGGGCAGGCGACGCTGGAGGAATTCCTGCGGCAACTCGATCACATGATCAATGTGGCCGGCGTGGACCATGTCGGAATCGGGCTGGACCAGATCATCGGCCGCAACGACAGGGGACCCGTGAATCCCGTGACGCTCCCCCCCGAGGCGTATCCGCAGCGCTACGAGGACTGGATCTACGTGGAAGGCCTGCACGATTTCACGGGGGTCCCGCTGATCACGGCCGGACTGCTCGAACGCGGATACGCTCCCGAGGACATCGAGAAGATCTTGGGCGCGAACTGGCTGCGCGTGTGGGAGGAGGTGTGGGGCGAATGAGTGGCCGGAGAATCCCCAGGCGGGACTTCGTGGCGGGCGCCGCGACCGCGCCCCTGGCCCTTGGAACGCTCGGATGTGCGCCAGGCGACGAGCCGGCGACAGGGCAGGGTGCCGCCCCGGCCGACCCGCAGCTCCTCGACTCGGCCGTCGTCGTCGGCCCGGTCCCCCTCGCCTCCCCGATCCGCGGACTCCAGGCCGAACGCATGCGGCTGGCCGCCGAGCGGCGGGCGGGGATCCCGGCGCGCGTCGCGTCGTGGGACGAGGAGCTGGCGCACGTCCGGGCGCAGGTGCGGGGGGCGAAGGCGGCGGGGGTCAACGCCTTCATGGTGCCGGTGGTGGCGGGCGAGCACGAGCCCGCGGTGTCGGAGAACCTGCGCCGCTTTCACGAGGCGGTTCGCGCCCTGCGAGAAGACGTGGTCGCGGTGTTCGACCTCGGCGGACTGGCGTCGGCGGTGGAGACCGACCGCGTGGGCCTGATCCCCTGGTTCCAGGGCGCCAAGATGATCGAGGCCGACCTCGCCCTCTTCGCCGCCTACCGGGCCTCGGGCGCCGGCATCATGGCCCCGACCCACCTGTGGAAGATGCCGTACGGGGACGGCGCCTTCGAGCGCTCCGACCAGGGTCTGACCGCAACCGGCCGGCTGGCGATCCGGGCGATGAACCGCGAGCGCATCGTGATCGACCTGTCGGGCATGGGCCCCCGCTCCAGCCTCGACGCCATGGCCGAGAGCGAGCACCCGGTCATCTTCAGCCACTCGAACGCCCGTGCCGTCCACGATCACCCGATGAACCTCGGCGACGAGCAGTTGCGCGCCTGCGCCGAACTGGGCGGCGTGGTCGGCGTGAGCGCGTTTCCGGCATACCTCTCCGCCAACTCCAGGCCGACGCTCGACGACGTGCTGCAACATCTGGATCACATCGTGAGCACCGCCGGGATCGACCACGCGGCACTCGGCCTGGACTTCACGGACCTGCCCCGCAGGCGGTTCCCCACGGACCCGGTCCCCGATCCTCCCTACCGTTTTCCAGAGGGGTTTTCAGGTTTGGAGGACCTGCCGCGGCTGCGTGAGGGGCTCATCTCGCGCGGGTATGGCCCGGACGAGCGGGCGCAGGTTCTGGGGAGCAACATGGTGCGCGTGCTGCGCCGTGTCTGGGGGGACGGCGCGGGTTGAGGCGGCGAGGCTGTTTGCGGCGCGTGGCGGGGGTGCGCCGGCGAGCCTGCATGCGCCGGCGGGGCCGCACGAACCGGGCGTTCCGCGCAGCCGTCCGGGCCGCGATACTCGGCGGCCTTCTCGTCGCTCCGGGACCGGTTTCGTCCCAGTCGGGGGCGACGACCGCGCCCGCGGGGACCGCATCGCCCTCCACCCCCTCATACGACGTCAAATGGGCCATGAACGTGCCCGTCACCATGCGCGACGGCGTGCGCCTCGCGACCGACCTCTACCTGCCCGACGCGGTGGGCCGGTTCCCGGTCGTGCTGGTGCGGACGCCGTACGGGACCGAGACCGCGGCGCTCTCGGAGATGGGCGCGTGGTATGCGAGCCGCGGATATGTGTTCGCGGCCCAGGACACGCGGGGGAAGTACGACTCCGAGGGCGACTGGTATGGGCGCAGGAGCGAGCGGGACGATACCGACGACACCATCACCTGGCTCGGGACGCAGGCCTGGTCGAGCGGCAGCGTCGGGATGGTCGGCTCTTCATACGGCGGCCTTGTCCAGTGGATGGTGGCGCCGGCCGGGAATCCCTACCTGAAGGCGCTGATCCCGGATGTGGCCCCGGTTACGCTTGGCCGCACGCCGGAGGCCTATCGCCGGCTGGCCGTCTACGCCCGCGGAAACAGCGCACCGTCCGAGCTGTCGTGGCTGGTCACGACCGACGGGCGCGTCAACCAGAACGGGAGCGCCTACGACTGGACGGGGCTGTTCGAGCACCTGCCGCTGGCTGAGTTGCCGTCGCGGATGGGCCGTGACATTCCCATCTGGGAGAAGCTGATCGGCAACGAAGTCGGGCTCTGGGAGGAGTACCTGGAGTCGGCTGCGCGGAATCAGTGGACGGAGCCGATCGTGGATTGGCCGGACCATCGCGAGCTGTACCGCGCGGTGGACGTGCCGATCCTGCAGCGCACCGGCTGGTTCGACGGGTCGACCGACCACGCGTTCCATAATCGCGAACAGGTTCTCGAGCACAGCGAGAGCGAGCTTGCGCGGGCGCAGCAGCACCTGCTGATCGGGCCGTGGCCGCACGCCTACCCGGGATCGCCGACGATCGGCTCGCTGGACTTCGGCGCGGCCTCCGTGCTGGACCATCAGGCGCTGCGCCTGCGGTGGTTCGATCGGTGGCTGAAGGGTGTCGACAACGGCGTCGATCGCGATCCGCCGCTCAAGCTCTTCCTGATGGGACGCAACGAATGGCGCGAGGCGTCGCAGTGGCCGCTGCCCGGGACGGAGTTCACGCGGTTCTACCTGCACTCGGGCGGGGGTGCGAACTCGAACCGGGGTGACGGCGTGCTCAGCCGTGAGGCACCCGGAAGCGAACCGCCCGACCGCTACCGCTACGATCCCGGCGACCCGACCCCGGCCATCACGGGAGGCGAGAATGCAGAGATGGCGGGTGACGGCCCGGTGGACATCGGGTTCATCGAGGCGCGCGACGACGTGCTGAGCTATACCACCGCGCCCCTCGAGCGCGGGGTCGAGATCACGGGGCCGGTGTCGGCGGTGCTCTACGTGGCCTCATCGGCTCCGCAGACCGAGTTCCTCGTGCGGCTCGTCGACGTGCACCCCGACGGCGCCGCCTACCCGGTCTGGTACACCTACGCGAACGCGTTCGGGACGCGTGGGATCGAACCGGTGGGGCGCACGGAAGCGGGGCACCGCGTCTGGAGGCTGGAGTTCGATCTGCCCCCGACCAGCCAGGCGTTCCTGCCCGGACATCGGATCCGGGTGCACATCACGAGCGCGGCGTTTCCGCTCTTCCGGCATCTGAACACGGATGGCGACCCGGCGTGGGAGACCCAGTGGCAGGTGGCCGAGCAGACGGTGTTCCATGACGCGGAACGGCCGTCGCATGTAGTGCTGCCGGTCAGGCCGATCGGCTAAAGCCAGGGCCGGCGGTCAGTCGTCCGCAGGGACCGGCGTCGAGGGCGCTGCGTGCGCGCCCATCCAGGCCACGAACTCGTCGGCTGTGTTGCAGTCCATCGCAGCGGCAAAGACATCGTCGAAGTCCGGACGCGGCGTCTGCGCCGAAGCCTCCGCCAGTTTTCGAGCTGCCTCGCCGCCGAACTTGCGCTCGACGAGCCTGTGCAGCAGCTGCCACTGCTGCTCGACAGCCCGTACAATGCCCTGCTCGATGCCCTGCTCCCGTCCGTCGTCCACGCCGTCCTCATACCAGCGTATCGCCCATTTCGTTTTCGGCTTGATCACTTCCATCACCTCCCTCGTCGTTCCCGCCGTCTCCAGTTCGGTGCCAAGTCCCGTGTCCAGATCCGCGATCACGGACTTGACCCATTCGGCAACTGCCTGATCGAGCGTGCCGCGTTCGTCCTCGTCCATCCGGTCCCGCAGACGCGAGACCGCGCCGACTATCGCATTCCTCCCGCGCGCCCGGGCGACCGCCACCAGATCGGTGACCAGATTGTCGTCGGGCAGGTTCGCCGTGCCTCCGCACCGTTCTTCCAACAACAGGTATTCGAACCGAGGTTGCGTGGCAAGCCACCGGGGCCCGGAGAGGGGCATGAGGTCGGCCAGCTTGATCGGTGGTGTCCACCGACGCCTCCCGCCGTAGATCAGCACGGGCAGAACCAACGGGACTCCGGCCCCCGCCGCCAGCCCGTTGACCCGGGCCCACTCCAGCCAGGCGCTGCCGGTGTACTGGAGGAGACGCAGGGGCATGGCGTTGTCGACCCTGGACTGGAACTCGATGACGATCAGCACCGGCGTTCCGTCGTGAAGACGACACTCCCACAGCATGTCGCCGTACCGCGGCCTCTGGCCGGTGGCCGGGTAATCCGCGGAAAGCCGCGCGAGGCTGGAGAGGTCCATGTCGGCAGCGCGGCGCGGCGCGACGGCCCGCGCGAGCGCGGCGATTGTCTCTGGCAGGGAGTAGAGCACCTTGGAGATGATGTCGTGCACGCCTGGGTCTCCGGCTTTTGGCCGTTGTCGTGGAATCGGATGCACGAAGGTGGGCCCGGATGGTGGGCGCTTCCATTGCTGGTTGGGACAGATTTCGTGGAGGCAGGCCGTGATGGCTAACTCAGGGTCCCGGCAGCGGCGTTCAGCCCGCGGTCGAATGTCTTGATACGGGTGACGCCACGCCGCTGACAGCTGGCGAGGTGGCACAGGTCGCGGGCACCGAGACCCGGATGACGGGCGGCGAGTTCGATGCCGAGGATCACGTCGTCGCGTTCCAGAGGCCACACCTCCATCCCGGTCCGGTCGACGAGTCGCAGCGCGGCTGCGAGGGCCGCCGTGCGCTCCACGGGCAGATACGCGTGGGCCAGCTCCTGAAGGACTTCGGAGGACGTTGCGAGGGGTTGCTGGTCTGTCGTTGCTGCCGCGAAGAAACTCCGGGCGGGCTCGCGGAGCGGGTGATCTCTTCCCACCGCGTACATCAGGACACTGGTGTCGACGAAGACCATCCGAACGTCAGGTGCGCGCTGCGCCGCGGCTCCGCGACGTGCGCATGACCTCGAGGTGTTGCTCCCAGTCGGGTTCGCGGCCGCACGCCGCATCTGCGTCGCGGTCCGCGAAGAAACGCCACACGTCGTCTTCCGTGTGAAACGACTCGGCGCCTGAGCGACGGTCCAGGCGGTCCGCGGCGGCGGCGCGCATCCACGCGCTCAAGGTCAGGCCTTCACGGCGGGCAGCGGCGGCGTATCGGGTGCGGTCGGGCTCCGAGACGATCAGGTGGATTCGCGGCATGGATGCCTGATACTATGTGTATATCATATCTGCATACACATATATCATACATATTTTCAGCGCGAGCTGCAAGCGGGCCGAAATCAATCTGTTGTAGTTATTTGCTATTTATATCATATTCAATAAATGAAATTCTCTGAACTCCTGGAAACGGTCGAAGACGAGCCCGTCTTCGAGACCGGTCTGCTGATGGCGGGTCGTGGCCATGAGCCGGGTCTTCCCGCACAACTGAGCCGGTGGTCCGCGGCGAGGAAGCTGTTTCGACTGCGTCGCGGCCTGTATGCGCTGGCGCCGCCGTACCGCAAGGTCGTCCCTCATCCCTTCCTCATCGCCAACCGGCTGGCGCCCGGATCCTGGGTAAGCGGGCTCTCGGCGCTGGCGCACGTCAATGCCATTCCGGAGTTCGTGGCCGAAGTGACCAGCTGTGGGCCGGGGCGTCCCCGGATTCGAGAGACGCCGCTCGGGCGGTTCTCCTTTCGGTATCTCAAACCGCAGTTGCGGGGCGGGTATCGGCTGGTGGACCTGGGTGGCGGCCAGAGGGCGTTTGTGGCGTCGCCGGAGAAGGCTCTTCTCGACTTGGTCCACCTTCAGCCCGGCGGCGATGATCCCGCGTGGCTCGACGGGCTGCGGCTGAACCTGGAGGCCCTTTCCGCCCGGACTCAGGTCCGGCTCGCGGCCGCGACGGGAAGTCCCAAGCTGAAGCGCGCCGCCGCTCACCTGGAACGCAGGGCAAACGATCCGGCCCTGGCATACCAGCCGCTATGAAGGACCATCTGCGCTCGCTGGTGCGCGGTCTGGATCCCCTGGTCGGCCGCAACGTGCTGCGGGAATACATCCAGGCCCGGATTCTCGAGGGCCTGCAGCGTGCCGGGGCGATGTCGCCGCTTGCGTTCCAGGGTGGCACCGCCCTGCGCTTCCTGTACGGTTTGCGCCGATACTCCGAGGATCTCGATTTCGCACTGGAGGGGCCCCGCGAGCTCTACGACCTGCGTGGCTGGACAAGGGCGATCGTGCGGCAGTTCCGGCGAGAGGGCTACGAGCCTGAAGGTTCGGTGCGCGACCGCGGAAATGTCCATACCGGCTGGATCCGCATTCGCGGGGCGCTCTACGACACCGGGCTGTCACCACACCGGGACGAGACCCTGGGTGTCAAGGTCGACGTGGACACCAATCCGCCGGCGGGTGCCGTCACCGCCACACGACTGGTCCGAAGGCATGTGTCGGTGAGGCTGCATCATCATGACCGCGCGTCACTTCTGGCGGGCAAGCTGCACGCGGTCATGTGCCGGCCGTGGACCAAGGGCAGGGACATCTACGACCTCGCCTGGTATCTGAGCGATCCGACCTGGCCGTCGCCGAACCTGGAGCTGCTCAACGCGGCGGTCAGACAGAGCGATGCGGACGCCGTGCCGCTCGATGCGTGCACCTGGCCCGGGGTTGTGGCGGAACGGGTGGCGGGGCTGTCGTGGGATGAGGTCGCCAACGACGTGCGGCCGTTTCTGGAGGGCGAAGCGGAGATGGCCACGAAAGCGGATGTGCTGGGGTTGCTGGAGGCGCGGGGCTGACTCTGCGGCCGACCGGTTCGCGGAGACTCGTCAGCCGGGGAGCGCTCCTCACCTCACCGCGTTCGAGTGCCAACCCCTCCAGACGGGCTTCCAGCGGCGGAACAGACCGATGAAGACGGGATTGGTCCAGACCAGGGTCTTCCACACGGGCCACTTGTCGAATCGGCGACAGGACGGCCTCACGCGTGGTTCTCGCAGGAAACGGACGCTGCGGCCGGTTCGGCGAGCCAGCTTCCGGAGGCTCCACAAGAAGTCGACGTCTTCGCCGATCCACACGCTCTCGTCGAAGCCCCCGACCTCTTCGAACGCGTCCCTGCGACAGAACTGCGCCGCGCCCTGCACCATTCCGGTGACGCGGGCGAGGAGCCGCCAGCCGCGAAGGTAGAGCCGGATGGAGAGGCGTTGCGGACGGTAGTCGACATCCACGCCGCCGCCGATGCATGACCGATCGCGCATCGCCTGGCATATCGCGACGAGGAGCGTGCGTGGCACGATCACGTCGGCATCGAAGAAGACGAGCACCTCGCCTGTGGCATCGCGCGCACCAGCGTTGCGGGCTCGTGCGACGCCCTGCACCGGTTCGTGTATGACCGTCGCGCCGAGATCGCGGGCGACAGCCGCGGTTCCGTCCTCGCTGGCATTGTCGACCACGATGATGTCCACGCTGACATCGGGCTGCCCGCGCAACTCTTCTGCGGCGGAGCGGATCGAGCGCAGGGTCGGTCCGAGGTACGCTTCCTCGTTGAAGGCGGGAACGATGATCGTGAGCTTCATGCCGGGCACGACAGGCGATCCGTCACCGCATCTCCGGCACCTCCGCCGCCTCCGCCGTCAGCACCTCCAGCATCTCCATGTAGAAGTCCCGGCGCGACCGCTGGTCCTGCGTGAGCGGCGCGACCACGCCCTCGATCTCGCCTGACAGGCGGCCGATCCGGCTCGCCAGCTCGCCGAATTCGCGGGCCAGGTCGCGGAGCTTCATGGCGCGCGGGCCGGTGTCGTCGTCGTCGACGCCTTCCAGCGCCTCGTTGACGCCGGCCAGTCCGGCGTTTGCCTGCGCCAGTGTGCCGGCCAGTTCGAGCAGCGTGCCGGTCCAGGCCGCGCGCACGCCGATGGACGCGCCGATGCGGGGGTCTTCGCGGACCGTGAACTCCTGCGCCAGATCGGCGGCCGCACCGTCCTGTCCCGCGACCTCCAGCCGCGCCGTGTACGTGCCGGGAACGACGAGCGGGCCCCGGACGGGGCGCTGGAATGGTCCCGCGGGCGCGTCGCCGTCCAGGTCCAGCTGGTGGCGCATGTCCCACACCACGCGGTTCATGCCCTGCCGGGTGGTGCCGGTCACCGTGGCCACGCGGGCACCGTCAGCGTCCTGGATTGCAACCTCGACCGTGCCGTCCTCGGCGGTCTCGCCGAGCCAGTAGTCGATGATTGCGCCCAGAGGGGGGTTTTCGCCCCGGTAGTAGACATCTCCCGTGTGCGCCGCGCGACCCGCCCTGCGGATCTGCACGGCGGGCTCGATGGTGAAGAGATGGGCGCTCTTGGCAACCACATCCTCCGACAACTCCTGCAGCGCGTTGATCTGATCGAGGATCCAGATGCCCCGGCCGTGCGTTCCCAGCACGAGGTCGTTGTCGCGCGGATGTATGACGAGGTCGTTGAAGGGCAGGGTGGGCATGCCGCCGCGGAGTTCGGTCCAGTGCGCGCCGCCGTTCATGGTGTAGTAGACGCCGATTTCGGCGCCCAGGAAGAGGACGGAGGGGTTGCGGAGGTCTTCGCGGACGGTGCGCAGCACACGGTCGGCGGGCAGGTTGCCGGTGATCGAGACCCAGGTCTGGCCGTAGTCGTCGGAGCGGTAGAGATAGTTGGCGTAGTCGTCGTTGCGGTAGTTGTTCCAGACGGCGTAGACGCGGGCTTCGTCGTGGCGCGAGGGCTCGATGCCGCTGACCCAGGCGCCGTTGGGGAGGCCGGGAAAGTCCGCGGTGGTGGGGCCGTCGGAGTCGGAGATGTCGCGGGCGGAGAGGTCGGTCCAGCGCTCGCCGCCATCGTGCGAGACGTGGAGGCGGCCGTCGTCGGTGCCGGCGTAGATGAGGCCGCGCCGGAGCGGGCTTTCGGAGACGGCCGAGATGGTGGGCCAGTAGGGGATGCCGTCGTCGAGCGAGGGGGTATGGTCGTCGGGCATCTGGCCCATGATCGGGACGGAGCGCCGGTCGGTGCGCGTGGTGAGGTCGCCCAGCGGCACCCACGAGTCGCCGCGATCCGTGGTCTTCCACATGATGTTGGTGCCGGCGTAGAGGGTGGAGGCGTCGTGCGGCGAGATGATGAAGGGGCCGTCCCAGTTGGCGGGCGCCATCGCGTTGCCGAGGCGCTGTTCCTCGAAGGTGCCGACCTCGCGCCAGGTCTCCCAGTTGCGGCGTCCGGCGATGTGTCCGACGGGGTCGCCGGGGCGGATGGCGGTGCGCTCGCCGGTGCGCGTGTTGAAGCGCGACAGGCCGAGGTACTGCGATTCGGTGTAGATGACGGTGTTGTTGGTCGTGTCGGCCAGGTTGATGAACCCGTCGCCGCCGCCCAGGCGGGTCCAGTCGCTGTTGACGATGCCGTTCTGGCGCCAGGTCTCGCTCGGCCCCATCCAGGAGCCGTTGTCCTGGAGGCCGCCGTAGACGTTGTAGGGTCGGGCCATGTCTACGCTGACCCGGTAGTACTGGCTTACGGGCAGGTCGGAGATGTAGAGCCAGTTGAGCCCGCGGTCGTAGGAGATGCCGAGGCCGCCGTCGTCGGCCTTCATGACGTGGCGGGAGTCGGTGGGGTTGACCCAGACCAGGCGGTCGTCGCCGTGGAGGCTCTGGGGGGGGACGGTGAAGGTGCGCCCCCCGTCGTCCGAGAAGGAGTAGCTGTTGACCATGTAGATGCGCTGGTCGTCGCTGGGATCGACGGTGATCTGGCTGGCGTACATGGGGCGCGGGTTCCAGTCGCTCATCAGCTCCCACGTGTCGCCCCGGTCCTCGGAGCGGTAGATGCCGGCGCGCCGCTCGGTGTAGGCGGTCGACGCGTTGTAGCGGTAGCCCTGCTCGACCGCCGCGTAGACGATGCGGGGGTCGCTGCGGTAGATGGAGATGCCGATCCGGCCGATCACGTCCTCGGGGAGGCCGCGCGTGATGCCGGGGCCGGTCAGCCGCTCCCAGGTGTCGCCGCCGTCCATGCTGCGGTGGAGCGCGCTGCCCGGGCCGCCGCCGTGGAAGCCCCAGGGACGGCGCTGGCGCTGGTAGGTTGCCGCGTAAACGATGTTTGGCTGGTCGGGGTCGAGCGCGACATCCACGGCGCCCGTGTTTTCGTCGACCTGCAGGATGGCCTCCCAGGTGTCGCCGCCGTCGGCGCTGCGGTAGAGGCCGCGCTGCTCGTTCGGGCCCCACAGGTGGCCCATGGCGGCGACGTAGACGAGGTCCGTGTCGTCGGGATGCAGCGCGATGCGTCCGATGTGCTTGCTGTCGCGGAGCCCCATGTTGGTCCACGTCTCGCCGCCGTCGGTGCTCTTGTAGACCCCGTCGCCCCACGACGAGCTCTGCCGGTTGGCGCGCTCGCCGGTGCCGACCCAGACGATGGAGGTGTCGCGCTGGTGGAGCGCGATCGCCCCGACCGAGTGCGTGCCCTCGTTTTCGAAGACGGGATTGAGGGTGATGCCGTTGTCGCTGGTCTTGTAGACGCCGCCGGTCGAGGAGGCGACGTAGAACTTGATCACGTCCGACTCTGCCACGGCCAGGTCGACGATGCGCCCGCTCATCACGGCGGGGCCGATGTTGCGCGGGCGCAGGCCGTCGAGCTGGGCGGTGGTGACCTGGGCGTGGAGGGGGGAGGCGCCGGTGGTCAGGCACGCGATGAGGAGCCAGATGGGGGAACGCTGGTGCTGGGTCATTGGTAATCTTGGGTGTTGAGGAGGCGAATGGGGATCTGGGCACCCTGAACATTGGCTGCGCGGAGGCTCGTATCAACCGAGGGATCGCGCTGGGGCTTGCGATCGGCGTGCTGATCGCAGGGTACGGATGTGCCGGTGACTCCGGGGAACGCGGGGGCGCGGCGGGCGGCGCGGACCTGCCCGTGGCCTGGGAGTTGGACCCGGTGCCGCTGATGACGGTGGGCGACGCCGAGGGGGATCTGCTGTACGAGGTGGCCGGGATCGTGATCACGGACCGGCACGTCGTGATTGCGCAGGAGAGTACCGGCACGCTGCGGTTTTACGACCACGGGGGCTCGCTCGACACGGAGGTTGGAGGGAGGGGGGAGGGGCCGGGGGAGTTTGGCGACCTCGATTGGCTGCAACGGGTCGGCGACCACCTTTTCGCGTATGACCGGGATGGGCGTGAAGTTTCGAGATACAGCCTCGACGGCCGATTGCTGGGCACGGTCGCGCTTTCTCCTCCCGAGGAGTACCTGGCAGGGCTCTCGGCGCTGGGGGTGTTCGCGGACGGCTCGCTGCTGGCCGACAAGGCACACATGGACAGACCGACCGAGCCGGCAGTCGGGCGGCCGCCGGAGACACTTCTTCTTTTTGACGAGGAGGGCGAATTCGCGCATTACCTGCTCGAGATGGCAGGGGCGGAGTTGTGGTACGAACCCGTGAGTGACACCAGGTGGCGGCAGATGTTGCGGCTGTTCGGCAGGATCGGACACGCGGCGGTCGTCGACTCTGTGTTCGTGGTTCTGGAAAACGATTCGTACGATATCCCGGTGTACGGGCGTGACGGGGTCGCTCGTGATACGCTGCGGCCCGCCACTGTGCGGGAACTGACACCGTTGACACGATCGCGGGCGGACTTCTCCCAGCAGGTCCTGCTTGATTCATGGGACCAGGAACTGGGCTCGGGCCGCGGCGAAGTGGAGCGGAGTCTGGCGGCGATGGGGCCTCCGGAATACCTGCCTCCCTACGGCTGGTTTTCGCTGTTAAGTCCGCATCACCCGCCGATGACTGTTGCTGACGGCCTCGTGTGGGCGCTGCGCTACGGTGGACTACCGCGGGAGGATGGCGGCGCGGATGGACCGGAATGGTTCGTGTTCGAGGTGGGCGAGGGCCAGATTGCCGCCCTTTCCTCGCCGGACGATGTGGTGCTCTACGACGTGGCGGGTGACCTGGCCGCGGTGCTGCGGCGCACGGAACTGGACGAGGAGATCGTGGAGCTGCGCACGATCGTGGGGAGGTAGGGACGGAGTGCCGATGAAACGAATAGCCGTGGTGGTGACCCTCGCTCTGGTTCAGGCCGCCCTGGGCCAACCCGCCGATGCCCTGCAGCGGAACGTCGCATTGGGTTTGCGCGCGGGGACGCTCGGCTTTGGCGCCGAGGTCGTCACGGCGCTGGACGAACGTGTCGCCGTCCGGGCCGGCGCCGGATTCCTCGGATTCGACGTCGATCTCACCGGGAGGTTCGGGTTGGCCGGCAACCGCACCGCGGAGCTGTCGCTTCCGACCGCGCTGCTCTCCCTGGGCGTCGAGTTCTCGGCCGCATCCGGGCTTCTGCGCGCGGGCGCGGGCATGGTGATGCGGTCGGACGACCCCGTCCACGTCATCAGGTACGAGGACGGCGCCTCGATCAGCATCGGCGGGGGCGGCTACCGCTATCCCGACGTTCTGACGGTGACCACCACACTGGTCTCCAGATCGACCGTCCCCTATGTGCTTGTCGGAATCGGATCGAACTCGGCGCGCGGGTTCGGCATCGTGTTGGACCTCGGGGCCGTCGTGCATCTGACCCCGAGGTTCGATATGACGGCAACTGGTGATCCGGCGGTGATGAGTTCGCCAGGGTTCCGCGGCCACCTGGAGATCGAGCGGCTTCAGACCGAGGACGATGCGGCGACGTTCGTCACGTTCTGGCCCATCGTCAGCGTCGGGCTGCGCTACGGGCTGAGGTGAGATGGTGGAGCCCCATCGCCCCTCTGAGCGCCGCGAAGAAGCGGGCGGCCTCGCGTAGCCGCGCGGTACTCCGTCCCGACTCCCGGGAGTGGGCGAAGAGGCCGGTGACCGTGGCGGTTACGTCGGTCCGTTTCCGGAGACGGCGTTCCAGCGCGAGTGTTTCGGTGAAGGGGATGAGGTGGTCGCCGCGGCCGTGGATGAGGTGGACGGGGGGCGGGGGGGCGTCGGCGTGAGCACCGGTGCCGTGCAGGGATCGGGGGAGTTCGAGGCGCGGATGGATTGTCCGTGCCGTTTCGGCGAGCAGGGGGGCGATTGCGTTGGCGGCCGCAGGATCGGGTTCGCGGTCGGCTGGCGGGGCGAAGAGCCGGAACAGATGGCGGTTTTCCTTCGCGACCGACGCGCCCAGCTCGTCCTTGACGTCGTCGTATCCCGGGTCCCAGGACATGATGCGCCGTTCGCCGGCCAGCGACGCGAGCCGTCCTAGGGCAAGCGATACGTCCTTCGTCCCCCCATAGCCGGGAATCCGGTGCAGGTAGTTGGACGCTACGACCCAGCGCCCGTAGGGGTCGGGCCGCAGGTACTCGGTGCGCCCGCGCCACCGGAACTGGCCCGTCAGCCCGAAACGGATGGTGTCCTGGAGATTGCAGTACGTGCCGAAGCCGACAACTCCGCGCACGGTGGCCGTCCCCGCGAGCCGCGTCGCGACGCGCAGGGCCTGCGGGCATCCGAAGGAGAGACCGACCAGCACGATCCCACCAGGTCGGACACGGGGATCGGCCGCCAGGTGCTCTGCTGAGCGCTGCAGGGCGACCAGAGCCGGCTCCGGGTCGAGCTCAAGGTTACGCCAGGCTGGGACGTCGGGGACGAGAACGGCACCGCCCGCCCGCGCGAGGGACGCCGCGAAGCGGACGATGGCAGGGTGCTCGGGTCCCGGGAGCGTCACGCCGTGCAGCAGCACCCACCCCGGGAGCCGACGCCGCGCCGACGAAGGCGCATAGAGACGGGCATCGAGAGGATCGGATCCGCTGCCAACCCGGAGTTCTTCCGAGACGACTCCCGGGATCGGAGCCCCGATCGATATGCGCGGGGACCCGGCTGTCCCGCGCTCCGGTGGGGCCAGCGTCTCGCGCATCGCCCGCCCGCGCGTCCAACCCCACAGGTAGCGAAGCGTATCAAAGGTAGGGCCCGGCATGGCGACCGCGTGAGCTGGATGCGAGGGACGTGCGGCGTGGTGACAGCCGTCTTGCCAATCTAATCGGCCATAGCGAGGGTGGAGGCATGACCGACAACGCGCGAACACCCCCCTGGAAGCCGGCTGCGTGCGCCGCTGCCGGCGTCTTCCTCCTGTATGTCCTGACGCTCGCGCCGACAACGGCCTGGTGGGACACCAGCGAATACATCGCCACCGGCTACACGCTGGGGATCCCGCACCCGCCCGGAAACCCGCTCTTCGTCGCACTGGCCCGGGTGTGGTCGATGCTGTTGGCACCGCTGGGACTCTCGCCGGCTGTGCGGATCAACCTCCTGGCCGCGGCCACATCGGCGGGCGCCAGCTTCTTCTTCTTCCTGATCGCGCATCGGACGCTGGCGCAGTTGGGGGCCCGGGGCAGGGAAGCGGTGATCGGCGCCAGCGTCGCCGTTCTGGTCGGAGCGACCGCGTTCACGGTGTGGAGCCAGAGCAACGCCAACGAGAAGGTGTACACGGTGTCGCTTCTGATCGTGGCCGCAGTCAGCTGGCTGGTGTTGCGCTGGCGCGATCTGCCGGCCGACGATCGCGGGGGGCGGCGAATGCTCGTCGCGGCGGTCTATCTGATGGCGCTGGGTTCGACCAATCACCTCATGTCGGTGTTGCCTGCCGCGGCTGTCGGCCTGTTCATCGTATTCGTGCGTCCGGGCGTGCTGGCGAGTCCGACGTTCCTTTCGCGGGGAGCGCTGGCGGTGCTGGTGGGGCTGTCCTTCAACTTCTTCCTTCCCATCCGGGCCGCCCAGCGCCCCGTGATCAACGAGGGGGACCCGCTGTGCGACGGCTTCGTCGAGGCGGCGGCGGCGGTCTATACCAACGGAAAGGCGGGTTGCCCGGCGCTGGGGTCTTCCTTGCAACGCGAACAGTACGACAAGCCACCGGTCACCACGCGCATGTCTCCGGCCGGGCACCAGCTCTACAACTTCTTCCAGTACTTCGACTGGCAGTGGTCGAGGGGAATCGATCCGGATGAGCCGCCCAGCCGGAGCCGGTTGCCCTTCACGCTGCTTTTTCTGGCGCTTGGGCTGGCTGGCCTTTGGACCACTTGGCGAGGTGATCGATATACGGGAACATATCTCGTTGTCCTCATGGGTATTATCTCATTTGGTCTCGTGTTTTACTTGAATTTCAGATACGGCTTTTCGCTCGCTCCCGAGGTGAGCGACATCGACGCGCACGAGGTGAGGGAGCGCGACTACTTCTTCCTGATCGGTTTTGCGGTGTGGGGGGTGATGTCGGGCCTGGGTGTCGCCCGGCTCTGGATGTGGCTGGCGGGCCGCATGGGGAGCGCGGTCAAGGCCGCGCCGGTGCTGGCGGTGGCGGCGATTCCGTTCGTGTTCAACCTGAACTGGGCCAGCCGCGCGGGCGACCATGCTGCGCGTGACTGGGCGTACGACCTCCTGAACAGCGTGGAACCGTATGCGCTGCTGTTCACCAACGGCGACAACGACACCTTCCCGCTGTGGTATCTGCAGGAGGTGGAGGGCATCCGCCAGGACGTCACGGTGATCGTTGTCCAATACCTCTTCACGGACTGGTATCCGAAGCAGATACGGGAACTCACCTCGCCGGAGCGCCAGCGTTCGTTCGTTCCCGTGGAGGGCATGCCGTTCGCGGATCGTGACCCGCCCGAGCGGTCGGCGCTCGCCATGACCGACGACCAGCTCGCGCGCGTGGGCGATGGGCGGCTGCCCGATTCGCTCACCCTGCGACTGGGGGAAGTCGCAGTCCAGTACCCGGCCGGAATGACGCTGCGGCGGGGGCACCGGGTCGCGCTGTCGATGATTCGCTCCGTGGCCGGCGATCGCCCGGTTTACTTCGCCGGAGCCACCGGCGAGATGGCGAGGATGGGACTGAGCGGATGGGGCGTGCGCGAAGGCCTCGCGGTCAGGCTGCACGCGCGCGATCTGGACGGGCCCCAGCCGGACTCCTACCGGAAGGTGCGCGAGGAACTGGGTGGCGACTGGTTCGACTATCCCCGAACCGCGCGGCTCGTCGACGAGATCTACACGTACCGCGATATCCGCACCCGGTCGATCCTGCAGGACATGTCGACCCGTAATATTCCGCTTCAGTTCTACCTGATGACGGCAAAGCTCGCGGTGATCGCCACCGGTGAAGGCGACGGCGAGGCCGCCGGCCGATACGGCGCCATGGCCGCAGATTTCCTGGAGGTGTACCAGGGAGGGACGGAAGCGCCGCGGTCGTATTAGCGTCCGTTCGCCTGCCGAGGTGGCCCCCGCAGCCGCTTCACGACTACCGTCTCCACATCCAGTTCGTCCTGTTCGACGAACGCGGCCAGGCCGTCCGGGCCGAGAGCATCCGGCATCGCGACCGCACCTGCCGGGTACGTCCCGATGTAGCGCCCGTCCATGGTCAGGATGTCGATGGGACCAGCGTCGTCACCGGGATCCTCGCCGTGCCTCTGCACCCAGATCTCACTGTCCCAGCCGGTCCTCAGTCCCCGCAGGATCGACACCTCGGGAAAGACTCCCACTCTGTCGAGAAGCTCGACCTGCGGGAAGAACTCAACACCGTTAACCACCATTCTGGGCCCCTGACCCGCCGCCGCGAGCGCCGCCCGCCGCTCTCGTTCGTTTTCGATCACCCGGTCGGTGACCCGCGTCGGCTGGAGTGGCCGCCGCAGGATTCGCACGACCCCGGCCCCGGGACGCGCAATCTTGACGCATACGCCGACGAGTCGGAAAACGCCACGCCGCCATCCGGGAGCACTCCGGCCAGCATCATCGGACCGAAGACCTGTCGCGGCGGAAGGTCGAAACTGGGCCGACCGCCGATCGGCAACCCGATCCGGTCTCCACCCGGTGGGAGCCAGCCCTCTGCGACGGTATCCTTGACCGCCACTTCGCCGGTGAGAATGAGGCGCTCCACCGGCCGCGACGTGGGCGGCGTGGTTCTCGCCGTGGTGCCGGAAGTGCTCCGGAGCATTTGCGCTCCGATTGCGGAGTACACGGCCTCGCCTCCCGGGTCGGGTAGAAGGTCGGTGATTCTCACCACACCCGGCTCGGGCGCCATCCGTACCATGCGCTCGAATTCACCGTCGGCACCGAAAACGTGGTAGGCCCGGTGCCCGGCGTCCCCCATCACCACACGCCCGTCCCGCATGACCGCGAACCCGTCCGGACTGCGGAACTCGCCCGGCCCTTCGCCTGGCCGGCCGAAGGCCCGTCGAAACTCGCCGTTCACCCCGACAACGGTGATTCGATCGGCCCGGTTGTCGAAGACGTAGAGCTGGCCCGCGGCGTCGAACGCCACGCGGCGCACATTGCCGAACTGTTCCCAGTCGTCGCCGAAGGCGGAGCCAACCCGATAGATTTCGTCCCAGGCCGGGTCCAAGTGCCGGTCATCCGCAGGCAGGTCGACGACCTCCTGGGCCGACGCGGGGCCAGCCGCCAGCAGGGTGGCCAGCGCGAAGGGGCGCGTCAGTTTTTCTCCCTTGCCGGCGGAACATACCTGACCTTCACCGGCTCACCCGGGACCCTGGTGGAAGGTGTTGCGTCGGCACCTTCCGCGTCTGCCTCCTCCGTCTTCAGGAAGATCTGAATGACCCCGTTGGCACCCTCCTCGCCGTAGAGCGTCTTGGCGGCGGATCCCTTGACGACCTCGACGCGGTCGATCGCATCGGGATTGAGGCTGGGCACCAGACCGCTGAGACCCTCCAGGTCGTTCACGCCGTTGACCCGAACGCCGTCGACGTAGATGAGGGGCATGCCGTCCGCGAGGGCTCCGCTCACGCGGATCTCCTTCCGGTCGTCCGATGCTGCGTCCATGCCCTCGGCGCCCTCTTCCGTCATCGCCTCGATCAGCGCGTCCTGAACCTGCGTGGGGACCGGCGCATCGCACGCAGCCACCAGGGCGCCCACCGCCAGCATTCCCAGCAACAGCGCCTGTGTCATACCCGGCTTGTTCGTGTTCTCGTTCATCGTTTTCAACCTCCGTTCGAGCAGACTTTTCGGTTGGCCCATGGCCGGGGCCAGTCCCCAGCCACCAGCGTGTCTGGATCCGGCGTCCAGAAGGACCTCGCCGTATTCCGCAGCGGCGACTCCCGACGCCAGGATCCGTTGATCGCAGTCCATCTCCACCGCGGCGCGCAGGCGGCGGGCCATCCACCAGATCGCCGGGCTCCATGGGAGCGCCGCAACCGTCAGCGCGGCATACAGCAGCGTCAGGTGGTCGCGGGCCCGGGCGTGCTCCATTTCGTGCCGGATGATCATGTCCGCGGCCCTTCGTTCCAGGCGCAGGACCCACGACGGGACCACGACCTCGGGGTTCGTGACACCGACCAGCGCGGGACCAAAGCGCCGCGAAACGTAGACATCCGCCTGGGAGATCCGGTCGCGCGGCCAGCGGCGGCGTGAGCGCGCCACGAGCAGGAGCACCGCGGCAATCGCGGCCATGGACAGCAGCGACCCGGCGCCCCACGTCAGGACGGCCGCGCGGGCCGCTCCCGGACCATTCGGGAATGACATCGACGGCACGATGTCCCAGGCGACACCCGATACGGTGCCCGTCGGTTCGGCGGGCCGGGCCATGGCCGAGTCCACGGACGATGCAACCTGCGTGACCCGGAAGGCGCCAGCCGCCGGAATCGCCACCGCCAGCGTGAGTGCGGCGAGCCACACGACACGGCGCGGGAATCCGTAGGCTGCGGCCAACCGCTCCATGGCGAAGCCGCCGGCCGCGAGGACAGCCCCGACCGCTGCCGCGTACAGCATCCACGTGATCATTCCTCTTCCCTCCTGCGTTCCGCTCGGTCCAGAACCGAGCGCATCCGCTGAATCTCCTCGTCGCTGAAATCCCGGTCCTCCACAAGCGTCGCCAGCAGCATCTCGGCGGACCCGTGGAAGATCTTGTTGACGATGCGCCGGAGCGCGCGTCCCCCCGCGCTGGCCGATTCGACCAGGGGGTGGTAGCGGTACGCCCGCCCCTCGCGCTCGTGCCCCACGGCGCCCTTTTCCTCGAGGATCTGGAGCATCTTCAGCACGGTCGTGTAGCCGACGTTCTCACCGAGGGCGTCGCGCACCTCGGCGACGGTTCCGGACCCCTCGCGCCAAAGCACGCTCATGATGTCGAGTTCCCGGTTTGTGAACGCCTTGCGCTCGCCGCCCTGCCGCTGCCGGGTCATCGGTCGTCCTCCCTCGTGTCCCCGGCCGCGCCCCCGGCTCCGCCAGCGGCGCCGTCGGCGGCACGATCCCGCGCGGCGGCCACCTCCGCCATTACTTCGCGCACGCGGTCTCCGAACCCTTCGGCCATGTCCATGACTTCCTCCTCGTCCACGGTAAGTACTTGCCCATCCCTGACCACGACCCGGCCGTTGACCAGCACGGTGGCCACGTCGCTGCCGCGCGCCGCATACACAAGGTGCGAGTAGACCGCGTACAACGGCGTCAGTCCCGCCCGCCGGGTATCGACCAGCACGATGTCGGCACGCTTGCCGGGTTCCAGCGACCCGATCTCGTCGTCCAGGTTGAAAACGCGCGCGCCCCCCATCGTCGCCATGCGGAACACGGTTTCCGCCGGGAGCGCGGCCGGATCTCCCAGCATGAACTTCTGGATCTTGGCGGCGGCGTCCATCTCGTCGAACAGGTCGAGGTCGTTGTTGCTCACGGGTCCGTCCGTGCCGAGCCCGACCGGGATCCCGGCGGCTAGCGCGGCCGCGATCGGAGCCGCCCTCGGAATCCCCAGCTTCATGTTGCTCTGAGGGTTGTGCGAGATACCGGCTCCCGCAGCCGCGATCCGGCCGATGTCGTCGTCCGACAGGTAGACCGAGTGCGCCAGCACCGTACCCGGCCTGAGCGCGCCGATCGATTCGAGGGCCTCGATGACGCCCATTCCGGTCTGCTTGCGCGCGGCGGCGTCTTCGCTCGCGTCCTCGAGGGCGTGGATCTGGAAGATGGCGTCGTACGCGTCCGCCAGCTGGACGGCCGCCTCCACCGCGTCCAGGGGGGTTGTGTAGAGCGCGTGGGCGGCGACGGACGGGACCACGGTGGGGTGACCCCGGTAGCGTTCCATGAACTCCGCGGCGTCCGCGAGGGATTCCTCGGGCGAGGCGTAGTCGGGGGCGGGGAAGCCGATGATGTGCGGGCCGGTCACCGCGCGGATGCCGGCGTCGATCGTCGCCCGCGCCATGTCGTCGCGGAAGTAGTACATGTCGGCGAAGGTGGTCGTCCCGCCCTTCAGCATCTCGACCGAGGACAGGAGCGTGCCCCAGTAGACGAAGTCGGGCGCGACGAGCGCGGCCTCTGCGGGGAAGATGTAGTCCTCCAGCCAGGTCAGGAGGGGGAGGTCGTCGGCGAGGCCGCGCAGCAGCGACATGCCGGCGTGGCCGTGCGTGTTGACCAGTCCCGGGATGACCAGGTGGCCGGTGGCGTTGATGATCCGGGCGCCGGCGGGGCGGGGGTCGTCCGGCGCGAGGAGCGCGGCGATGCGGTCGCCCTCGACGAGGACCCCGCCGCCGTCGAGGATCGTGCCGGGCGCGTCCATGACGACGACCGTGCCGCCGTCGATGAGGAGGGAGCCGCCCTCGGGCTGGGTGGGGGCGGGGGCACACGCCGCCAGGAGGAGAAGTACCGCGACCGAGGAGCAACTTAGCCCACGAAGAGTTTCGTACATACTCATGACAACACCTTAAACGGTGGAATGGTTCCGTGTCAACGATGACCTTCGTAGGGCGGGCGGGGACTCGGGTGGCCATCCAGTCGCCTGCAGCGCCTGCCCGCGGCCTGCGGCGCCTGCCACCGGCGCGCGCCGCCTGCCGGCGCACCCTACCTCGTCAATGGTACCCAGTCGCAGTCGTCCGTTTCAACAGCCATGCGCCGGAGCACCGTCGCGGCGTCTCCTCCACGCAGGACCTGTTCGAGCACAAGTAAGATGTCGTCGTCGAATCCGATCACCGGATGTGATTCCGACCCCAGCGATACCCGGGCGTCCGGGCAGGCGCCCCTGCGGTCCCGGTCGACGACCGAGACCCACAGTGTTTCGGTGCGGAGCGGGGAATCGTCACCGGTGAAGTCGCCGTGGACGAAAAGGAAGGAGCCATCCGGCCGGCGGTGAACGCCCCTGGCCAGCGAGAACATGCTGAATGTGCTGAAATACTCGCCGCTTCGCAGGTTTTCCTCGATTGCGGCCGCCGGGTCGGCCGGGGCCTCGCGCCGGTGGACCGCGGGTACCTCGAAACGATCCAGCTCACGGCCGCTCTCGTCGGCCAGGATGACGTCCCTGAGCGGCATGAACGCGACGAGCAGCGTGTCGGCCCACTTCGTGAAGGGCACCGAGTTGAACATGCCGCCAACCGGACTGCCCTCCGTGTATGGCTCGGGGAGATCCACGACCGGCTCGGCCTCGTCGTCACCCAGCCTCAACCGGCGGACCGCGCTGCGGGGCGTGTAGTGCGGGCCGCTGAGCCAAAGCGCATCCCCATCCTCATCCCCATCCCCATCCCCCTCAACCGCCGCCGACTCGACATAGCCCCGCAAAGGGAACCGCTCGACGAATCGGCCACTCTGCCGATTGAAGCGCTGAACCGCGAAGGGCTTCCAGGACAGCACCAGCACATGGTCGCTGCCGTGCGGCAGCGCGATCTGGGCCTCCTCCCACTCGCCGGGGCCCTGGCCGCGCGCCCCGTAGCTTCGGATCAGGGGCCCCTCGGCGGAATAGTGGAAGACGCGGGGCTGCCTGTAGTCAGTGACGAGATAGCCACCGGCCCCGTCGGGGACCACCGATCCGGGATACACCAGGTAGTCGTCGGACGACTCCTCGAGCACGACCGAGTCGCGGACCGCCACCGTGGGCTGGGCAGAGAGGCCGGACATCGGGACGGACAGAAGGCTGGCCAGGGCGAGGTAACGTGGCAACGCGGGGATGCGAGGGTGACCGTAGTGCATGCGCGGGCTCCGGGTCATGGTACAGTGACGATCTGGTGCGACGAAATCTTTCGTACACCGCTGTGATACATTAGAGCCCACTGCGGGTTGCCGTCCACGGGATCTGGAGCCGCTCGATGACAAAACCGAACAAGGTTGGAGCCACCAACGCCGGGCGGGACGACCCGCGCAGCGCGCTTCGCCGCCGCGACCGCGGCAAGGACGACGCGTGGGTGGCCGCCTTCCTGAAGCGGGCCGCGTACGGCTTTCTGGCGACCGTGGGGCAGGGGGGACAGCCCTTCCTCAACTCGAATCTGTTCGTATACGACGACACCGGCGGCGACCGCCGCATCTACCTGCACACCCACCGGACCGGCCGCACACGCGACAACCTCGACAGAGCCGAGAAGGTCTCATTCAGCACGGTGGCGATGGGCCGTCTTCTGCCTGCTCCCGAGGCGCTGGAGTTCTCGGTGGAATACGCAGGCGTCGTGGTCTTCGGGACGGGGCATGTGGTGGAAGACCAGGACGAGGCGCGCACCGCCCTGCAGATGCTCCTCGACAAGTACGCGCCGCACCTCAGGCCGGGCGTCGACTATCGCGCGACCACCGACGACGAACTGAAGCGCACCGCGGTGTACCGGATCGACATCGAGGCATGGAGCGGCAAGCAGAAGGAGGTGCCCGAGGACTTCCCCGGAGCCTTCGCGCTGGATCCGCCGCCGGTGCCGTTTCCGGGGTGGAAAGCGTAGCGGGACGGGGGGCGTGAAGTGGTCAGTCGTGATACATGAGGCCGAAGAAGGTGGGTACTGGGCCGAAGTGCCAGCTCTACCCGGGTGTGCCTCTCAGGGCGAAACCTACGACGAGGTCTTGAAGAATATCCAACAGGCGATCGAAGGTTGCCTGGCCGACCTGTGAGGATGTCGGTGCCGGACACGAAATGTAAAGTGTAGTATACTTCCTGTATACTTTTCTTTACAGTGCGAGATGCTGCCCCCCCTCAGCCAGCATTCTTCGCGGCCAGCGCCTCCAGCCCGGCGTCGATCTCCTCGCCGGACACCCACCGCCCCCGCACCATCACCCCGGCGCGGTCGAACAGGTTCGCCAGGTCGTCGAGAGGGTTCGAGCCCAGCAGCACCAGATCGGCGCGCTGCCCCGGCGCGACGGTCCCGAAGTCGCCGTCGAGTCCCAGGTGCGCGGCCACGTATTCGCCCACCGTGACCGTTCCGCTCTTCAGAATCTCGTAGTTCGACATCCCGGCCTCGGCCATCACCTGCAGCTCACGGTGGAGCGCGAACCCGGGCACGTTGAACAGCTGCGGCGAGTCGGTCCCCATCAGGATCCCGGCTCCGGCGTCGGCCAGCGCCTTCAGGATCCGGTCGCGAAGGTCCAGGTAGAGCGCCACCTCCTCCGGCGGCCCGCTGCCCCCGCCCGCCCGCCTGCGCCAGCCCTCGCGCGTCGCGGGCGACACGTAGCGCATCTCCGGCTGCTGCAACATCTCGTCGGCGTCGGTCGCGCCATAGAGATTCCGCCACAGGTACTGCGTGGGGACCACGTAGACGTCGTGCTCGATGGTCATGCGGATGATGTCGTCGAGCTTGGCCTGGTCGAAGCCGCGCGCCAGGCCCCCGAGGCTGATCGGGCCCGCGCTCACCTGTGCCTGCACATCGTCGGAAGCGACCGCCTGGATGTAGCCGTCGAGGTGATCGACGGTCGACATCCCGGTCTCGATCGCGTGCACCAGCCCCACGTCGGCCGGAACGTGGCCGCCGTAGGTGAACCCCGCCGGCTGCGCCACGGCGACCATGTGGTCCCAGGTCTCGCGCGAGACGCCCGGATGGATCTTCTGCAGGTCGTAGCCGGCCTCCACGTGGGCGCGGATCAGAGCCTCCGCATCGGCGGGCGTTGGGGCGGAGCCGCCGTTGATCGACGGCGCGCCGACGTAGAAGTTCGGGCCCAGCACCTCGCCCCGCTCGATTTCGTCCGCGAGCGGGATCTGGTAGGCCGATCCGAGCATGCCCCGGATCGTCGTGATCCCGTTGGCGACGTACAGGAACAGGATGTCCTCGACCTCCTCGCGGGGCGGATTGTCGCCCCGCGGCACGTGCGCGTGCATCTCGGCGAGGCCCGGCATCAGGAACCGCCCCATGCCGTCGATCTCGGTGGCGCCGCGGGGCACGTCGACTTCGTCCGCGGGCCCGACGGCCGTGATCACCCCGTCCTCGACGATCACGGTCTGGTCCGGGACGGCCGCGTCCGAGGTCATGGGCAGTACGGTCACGTTCGTAAACGCGGTGAACTCCGGAACGGGCTGGGCCTCGCAGGCCGCCACCATCCCCATCCACGCCAGGGTCAACATCTGCAACGTCTTCATACCTTTCCTCCTGTTCCGGCTGCGCGGGCACTTGCTACGAGCGTGCTCGCGTACTGATCTCTCATCATAATACCCGACGACATGGAGCGACGATGAGTTCACCTTCCGCCGGCGGCACCGGCCCCACCGCCACCCGCATCGCGTCGCTCGACGTGCTCCGCGGGTTCGCCGTACTCGGCATCCTGATCGTGAACATCCAGGGGTTTGCGCGGGTCTTTTCGGCCTACATGAATCCGCCCTCCGCCGGTGGATTCGAGGGCGCCGAGGTGTGGCTGTGGTCCTTCGTCTATCTCTTCGCCGACACCAAGTTCATCTCGATCTTCTCGATGCTCTTCGGCGCGGGCATGGCCATGATGAGCGACCGCATGGCCGCCCGGGGCGTCGCGGGGACCGGGCTGCACTACCGCAGGCAGTTCTGGCTGCTGGTCATCGGACTGGCGCACGCCTACCTGATCTGGCACGGGGACATCCTGGTCGCCTACGCGCTTTGCGGCTTCATCCTCTACCCCCTGCGGAACCTGTCGCCGCGCCGGCTTCTGTGGATTGGCGGGTGCGCGGTCGCGTTCCTTGTACCGCTGTGGGGGATGGTCGGCATGTCCGTTCCATACTGGCCGGCCGAAGACGTGGCGGTTGCGGTCGCCGAGTGGAGCCCGCCGCCCGAAGCCCGGGCAGCCGAGATCGCCGCCTTCCGCGGCACCTGGACTGCACAGATCCCTGTCCGCGCCCCCGTCGCGCTGACCGTCCAGACGACTGCGTTCCTGGGCCTGTTCCTGTGGCGTGCCGGCGGACTGATGCTTGTCGGGATGGCCCTCTACCGTCTCGGCGTTCTGGCCGCGTCGCGTTCGGCCGCCTTCTACCGCCGCATGGCCGTGATCGGCCTGGCCACGGGTCTTCCGCTCGCTGCCGCAGGGGTCGCCTACAAGCTGCACCACGAATTCGCGTTCGAGAAGGCGATGTTCCAGGGCGCGCTGTTCAACTACGCGGGCTCGGTGGGCGTCTTCCTCGGGTACGTCGCGCTGGTCATGCTGGCGGTGAAGTCAGGCTGGTTCCCCGGCCTGCAGCAGCGTCTGGCGGCAACCGGCCGGATGGCGCTCACGAACTACATCGCCCAGAGCGTGATCTGTTCGCTGATCTTCTACGGACACGGGCTGGGTATGTTCGAGAGGGTCGGGGCGCCGGGCCGGCTCGGGATCGTCGTCGGCATCTGGGTGGCGCAGCTTCTGTGGTCGCCGTGGTGGCTCGCCCGTTTCCGCTTCGGGCCGCTCGAATGGTTCTGGCGCTCGCTGTCGTACATGAAGAGGCAGCCGCTCCGGCTCTGACCCCGGTTCCGGTGCCGGCCCCGAGCCTACTACCCACACGGACCGAAAGCACCAATGAAGGAACACAGGACGACGCCTGCCCGCCGCCCGCTCGAACCGGACGAAGTGCTGCGCGTGATGGACGCGGCCCAGGTCATCCACGAGCGGCAGGCGGCGCTCCGCGAGCACGACAGCTTCGACCGCGAAGCCGCGATCCGCGACATCCAGGTCATGTACGAGGGACTCGGCGACCTGGTCGAGCGCGACGTGATCGAAAAGGCGCTCGACGAGTACCTCTCCCAGCGCTACGCCTTCCGCAGCCCGCCGCGTGGACCGCGCAGGACGCTCGCGCTGCTCTACGTGCGCCGCGGCCGCATCGCGCGGCGGGTTCTGCTGCCGGCCGCAGGCGTCGCCGCGCTGGTCTGGGCGGGCTTCGCCGGCGTGGAGATGGCCGAACAGAGGGCGGAGGCCCGCGCCGCCGCCGCACAGATCGAGCGCGCCGAGCGCTTCGGCGCCCTGCAGGCGGACGTCGAACGCCTCCACGCCGCGGTGCTCTCCGCCGCCATCGAGGATCTGGCGCTGGAGCGCGCCGCCGAACTGGGGCGCATCGCGGAGGCGCAGGTGGCCGCGCGCGACGTCGACGGCCTCGGCGAGACCGTCGGCCTCTACGACGACCTCTACGCCGCGGTCACCTCCGAATACCGGCTCGTCATCACGGGCGGCGTCTGGCGCCAGGACAACGACGACCCGCGCGTCCGCAACAACTACCTGCTGGTCGAGGCGCTCGACCCGGCCGGCCGCGCGCTCACCCTGCCGATCCGCAACGAGGAGACGGGTGCGACCGAACGGGTCGCCGCATGGGGCGAGCGCGTGCCCAGAGACGTCTACGACCGCGTCGCTGCGGACAGGCAGGACAACGGCATCATCGACGACGCCGGCTTCGGCCTCAAACGCCGGGGGTTCATCACCGCCGAGCGCGCCTACCCCGACGTCGGCCAGATCACGAGGTGGTGAGATGCAGACAGGAAAGGACATCCACAAGGAGATAACCGGGCGGATCCGCGAGGTGCGGCGCAAGCTGCGAGCCCGGACGAACGCAATCGAGTTGCTGCAGGAGGAGCTGGCCACGACCGGCGAGCGCCGATGCGCGACCATCCGCGCCCTGGCCGAGTTCCACCTGCCCGGCATGAACGAGCAGGCTGTCGCCGGCACCCTTGCCGAGATGGAGTCGAGCGTCCGCGCCGTTTTCGACAGGAAGAAGGACCGCGTGGATGTGGTGGAACGCCGCATTCCCGAGCAACGGGGCGCGGTCGCAGAAGCCGAGGCCGCGCTGGCCAGGGTCACGGAAGCCCTCGACGAGACCGGCCGTGAGCGCGCCCGCCTGGCCCGCATCGTCTTCGCAGAGCTTCAAGACACACCCGATTGGCATGGCCTGTTCAGTGAAGTCCGCCGCCTGGAGGCGCGCGTGGCCGCGTCCGAAAAGCGCGTGGATGCGGCTCGCCGCGAGCGGGACGAACGGACTCCGGCCTACGACCGGGATCCCCTCTTCTCCTACCTGTCCGACCGCCGGGTTGGCACGGCCACGCCGACCGGAAACCCGGTCAGTCGGTCGCTCGACAGATGGGTGGCAGGGGTGATGCAGTACGACGACGCCCGCGCGAAATACGATTTCCTCAACGCCCTGCCGGATCACGCCGCGGCGGTGCTTGCGGAAGACCGCGCGGCTCTCGCGGAAGCGGCTCCTCCACTGGCGGCGCTGGAGGCGCGCGTCATCGATCGCAACGGCCTGACCCCGGTGCTCGAGCGGGGCGACCGCCTCTACGCCGAGCGGGACCAGGCCCGGCGCGCCCTGCGCGAAGCCGAGACCACCCTGCACGAGCTCACCGACGAACTGGGCGCGCTGCAGGACGAACGCGGCGCCTACTACGAGGCCGCGATCGACGGGCTGGAGACCTACCTGGAAGGCCGCACGCTGGACGAACTCGTGACGATGGCCCGCGCCACGGGCGACCCGCGCGACGACGTCCTGGTTGCGGACCTGCGCGAGATCGACGTACGGCTCGGCAGGCTGCGCACCGAGCTGGCGGCCCAAAAGGAGAAGCGGGCGCGCCTGGACGGGCGCCTCGCGGGCCTGGAGGACATCCGCGACCGCTTCGAGGCCGACGACTGGAACGGCCGCCGTTCACGCTTCGACGACGGGCTCGACATCAACGCGCTGCTGCTCGGGTACATCGCCGGAACGCACTCCTCGGGGCACGTGCACCGCGTGCTCGGGCGCAACCACAGCTTCCTGCCGGTGGGCGACAGCTTCGGCGGCGGGTTCTCGAGCGGGGGCGGGTTCGGTGGGGGTGGTTTTTCGACCGGGGGTGGGTTCGGCGGGGGCGGAGGCTTTTCGACCGGGGGCGGGTTCTAACGCAGAGGCCTGCCTGGGGCGCTACGGCAATCGATAGGCCTCAACCCGCGAGACCTCCATCGCGTCCGCCGCGACACCGATCATCCGACCGTCGCGCACCGCGAATACCTCCAGTTCGGCGGGCAGGAGAACGGACAACGCGTGCGAGCCATCAGGTCGGAAGGCCGCCCACTCCACCTGCGACCGGTCGTTACCGCGGATCCCCAGCCAGATCCGGTCCTCGTCATCCGCGACGAGGCCGGTGAGCGTCGGCCACACATACGGCGCGCCCTCGCGAAGCAGCCGGCCGAATTCCGCGCTCAGTCGGTCCGCGGCCGCATCCAGCTCCGCTCGGGTAACTGCGATCGTCGTCGTCTCGTACGAAAACGCGGACAGGACCTGCCCGTCGAGGTCGAACACACGCAACGCCAGCTCATCCGAGGAGACGTGTGCGATTCGGTCGCCCGCGAGGACCCCGACGTACGAACGCCGGGCGAACGGATGGCCGGCCATGCTGACGTACCCCTCCCCCCGAAGCACCAGGGCATCGTCGGCGGGGTAGCCGACAATGTCATCGACCAGCAGCTCGCCACTTTCCTCCCGGACATGGCGAAGGACCTGGGCCCGCGTGTCTCCCTGGTCGGATCCGTCGGCCATATACGCGGTCGACGAGATGCTCAGGTAACCGGGGGAATTGCTCAGCCTCCTGACCTGGCCCATTCGGGTGTGGCCGCCCGGCGAATAGGCGTGGGCGGGTTCGTCGCCGTCGGGCGGAAACACGGTCACGCGCTGCAGGTTCGAGTCCCAGACCAGCACGCTGTCCGCCGCGAGCACCTGGACGCGGGCGGGCCGTTGGAACTCGCCGGGACCCTCGCCCTCGCGCCCGATCATGCGTGCGTACGTCAGGTCCGCGTTGAGGGCGATGACCGCGGATTCCTGCCCGTCGATCACGAAGACGCGGCCGCGCGAATCCGTCGCGAGTGCCCACACGTACGAGAGGAACACGTCGTCACCGGAGGCCGCTTCGAGAGCAGCTTCGCCGGGAGGGGCTGTGGCCCATGGGCGGTTTTCGGGCGCTGACGCGGCCTGGCCGACCGGACCCGTGTCCCCCGCACACGCGCCGGCGAGGGCGACGGCGGTGGCGAGGACGGCGGCGGCGACGAGTCGGTGCAATCCGGGGGTGCGCGCACCGGCCGCCGGACCACGGGAGACATGCTTTCCGTTCATTTGTGGTTGGACGTGCGAGAGGTCGCCTGCGTTTCACTCGCCGGGTGTGACGCCAGGTCTGGCGAAAGACGCGTATGTGGTTGCACTCTTCAGGATAGCACGGCGGCCCGATGTTTCCTGGTCGACGAGGGTTCCGTGTGCGAAATCCGGTCCGTTGAAGCCTGTGGAGATCCGCGATGAAACGACGACTGATTCCGATCGCCGCGGCGACCACGCTCGTCGCGTTGCCCCTGGTCGCTAGCCCCGCACACGCGATGCAGGATATCGCGATCGCCGGCCGCGCCGGCACCCTGGGGCTCGGTGCCGAGTTGGTCATCGTCGCGAACGACTGGATCTCGCTACGCGGCGGGGCGGGTCTGCTCGGGTTCGACGCCGACATCACCTCCGTGTCGGGGCTCGAGGACAACCGCACGGGCGAGGTGTGGGTGCCGAAGTCGGTCTATACGTTCGGGGCCGACATCGCGGTCGGGAACTTCCGTCTGGGCGGGGGGATGCTCTACAAACAGGCCGACCCGGCGTACGCAATCAAGCTCGGGAGCGGCGCGGAGATCGACATCGGGGCCAACACCTACACCGAGCCCGAAGTCACCCAGCTGACAACGACCCTCGTTTCCGAGGCATGGGCCCCGTACGTCCTGCTCGGCTTCGGTCAACACATGAGGCGCGGCGTGGGGATCTTCCTCGACGTGGGCGTGGCGTTCCTCGACCAGTCGGATCTCGAAATGAGTGCCACCGGGGACCGGTCGGTGCTGACATCGCCGCGGTTCCGGGAGGATCTGCGCGCCGAGCGGCAGAACGCGCTGGACGATGCCGGCGACCTGGTGAACTACTGGCCGATCCTGAACCTGGGGCTTGAGTTCGCGGTCGGCGGGCGGGGACGCGGACGCCGTGGCGGGTGGTGATTCCGGTCCCTCCCTGACTCGCGAGGAGCTGGGCCGCTACGCCCGCCACCTCGTCCTTCCCGAGGTCGGAAGAGAAGGACAGGAACGCCTGAAGGGCGCGCGCGTTCTCCTTGTCGGCGCGGGAGGGCTGGGTTCGCCGGCGGCCCTGTACCTGGCGGCGGCCGGTGTGGGAACGCTGGGAATCGTGGATCCGGACGTGGTCGACGTGACCAATCTGCAGCGGCAGATCCTTCACGGAACGCGGGGTGTGGGCACACCGAAGGTTGACTCGGCGCGCGCGCGGCTCACGGATGTCAATCCCAACGTCAGGATCGAGACGGGGGCGCTGCGGCTGTCGTCCGCCAACGCCCTTGACATCGTGGCGCGCTTCGATGTGGTGGTCGACGGCAGCGACAACTTCCCCACCCGGTACCTGGTCAACGACGCCTGCGTGCTGACGGGCAAGCCCAACGTCTATGGGTCGGTGTATCGGTGGGAAGGCCAGCTGTCGGTGTTTGCGACCGAGGGGGGACCGTGCTACCGGTGCCTCTTCCGCGAGCCCCCTCCGCCGGGCCTGATCCCCAACTGCGCGGAGGCCGGGGTCTTCGGGGCGCTGCCCGGGGTCATCGGGGCAGCGCAGGCCATGGAGGCCGTGAAGCTCCTGCTCGGGGTCGGCGAGCCGCTCGTGGGGCGCCTGCAGATCTTCGACGCGCTCGCCTACAGCTGGCGCGAGCTGGAGATCCGCCGCGATCCCGACTGTCCCGTGTGCGGCGACCAGCCCACCCAGACGGACCTGATCGACTACGAGGTCTTCTGCGGGGTGGCGCCGTCGGTGCCGGCGGACGAGACCGTGGTCGGCAGCGTGGAAGCGGACGAGTTGGCTGGAGTGATGGCCACGGACCCGCGACCGTTCCTCCTGGACGTCCGAGAGCCCACCGAGTGGCAGATGATGAACCTCTCCGAGTTCGGTGCGGTTCTGGTGCCGATGGGCGAGGTCGGCGATCGGCTGGAGGAGATTCCGCGCGATCGCCCCGTGGTGGTGTACTGTCACAGCGGCGTGCGGAGCCTGCAGGTGGCCGAAGCGCTGGCCGGCGAAGGCTACGAGGACGTGCGGAACCTGGAAGGCGGGATTGTGGGGGTATTGGGATAGACTCGCGGGTCCGGCCGGGGTTCGCTGAGCGGACTATGCAACCCGCGACCGGTTCGGGTGTATCTTGGGGCATGCGAATCCGCCCACTCCTCTTCGCCTCCCTCCTAACCGGCTGCTTCGCGGCCGCGACACCGCTTTCGGCGCAGCCCACGCGCGCGGACTCGGCCGCCGTACTCCTGGCCACCGCGATCGCGTTCGAATCGGAGGGCGAGCGGGGCGTGGCGGAAGAGCTGTACCGGCACATCACGGAGCGCTTTGCGGACACGCCCGCCGCCGACTCGGCGCTGACGCGGCTGGACCGGCAGCTTGGCGCGGGCGGTGAGATCGAGCTCAGGGTCTGGGCCACCACCTACGGCCTGTGGACGGGCGTCGCGGTCCCGATCGCGTTCGATGCCGACGGGCCGGAACCCTACGGGGTCGGGCTTCTTGTGGGGGGACCGGTCGGGTATCTGGCGGCCCACAGGTTCGTGGGGTCGCGGCCGGTCTCGCCGGGACAGGCGCGCGCGATCACCTGGGGCGGTACCTGGGGCGCCATACAGGGAGCGGGCTGGGCGCAAGCGCTGGACATAGGGGAGGACTCCGGGGAGACCCCGCAGGCGCAGGTCGCGTCCATGATCGTCGGAGGAGCGATCGGCATTGGCAGCGGCCTCCTGGCCTCGCGGCGCGAAATCACTCCCGGCACGGCCACATCGGCGATGGCCGGAAGCCTCTGGGGACTGTGGTTCGGGGTCGCCACGGCGGTCCTGATGGACATGGATGAAGATCCGACCATCACGACGGCCATGTTGTTCGGCAACGCGGGACTCCTGGCCGGTACGCTTGCCGGCAGCCGCCTGCCGCTGAGCCGGGGACGCGCGCGGCTGATCAGCGTGGGTGGCCTGATCGGAGGCTTCGGCGGTCTGGGCCTGGCATTGATCGGCAACGTGGACAACGAGAAGACAGCGATCGCACTCCCGTTCATCGGCAGTGTCGCCGGATTGATTGCTGGTGGCGTGCTGACCCGAGGCGACGATGTCCGGGAGGATCCCTTCGAGGCCTCGTCCGCGCGCCCCGCGCCGGGTGCGCTGATCAACTGGACGGGTGGTGCGCTGTCGCTGTCGACGCCGCTCCCGATCCCGTGGCGTGATCCCGCGGTGAGGATGGACGGGCGAAGCGGGCTGGCCTGGAAGGTCCCGCTGGTGAACGTGCGGTTCTAGGCGCGGGCTGGCTCCACCGGCATCCCCGCCAGCGACGGCGCTAGTAGCCCGCCAGACCCAGTATCCCCTCCAGCACGTCGTCCGCCTGCGGGAGGATCGCCTGTTCCAGCTGCGGCGAGAACGCGACCCACGTGTCCAGCGCCGCAACCCTGCGCACGGGCCCGTCCAGCCACGGGAACAGTTCGTCGGCAATGCGCGCGGCGATCTCCGATCCGATCCCCCACGACAGCGCGTCCTCGTACGCGACCAGCACCTTGTTGGTGCGCCGCACGGAGTCCCCGATCGTCTCCATGTCCAGCGGAGACAGCGAACGCAGGTCGATCACCTCGGTACTGATCCCGTGCCGCTCCTCCGCCACCCGGACCGCGTCCATGGTGCGCTTCACGAGCGCGCCGCAGGTGACGACGGTCAGGTCGCGCCCCTGCCGCACGGTTTTGGCCTTTCCGAACGGGATCATGTAGTCGGGGCCCGGATCCGAACCCTTGTTGTGGACCTGGCGGTACAGGTGCTTGTGTTCGAGGAACATGACCGGATCGTCGCAGCGGATAGCGGTGCGCAGCAGGCCGTTGGCGTCGAGCGCGTTGGAAGGAAGCACGACGCGGAGCCCGTGCGTGTGCGCGAACAGTGACGGTGCGGTCTGTGAGTGGTACATGCCCCCCTTGATGTAGCCCCCGTAGGTGGTGCGCACCACGACCGGCGCCGCCCACTTGCCGGCGGACCGGTAGCGCATGGTGGCCAGTTCATTGCGGATCTGCATGAATGCGGGCCAGATGTAGTCGACGAACTGGATTTCGGCCACGGGCTTGAGACCGCGGGCGGCCATCCCGACTGCCCTTCCGATGATGTTCGCTTCGGCGAGCGGCGCATTGTACACGCGGTTGCTCCCGAAGCGGGCCTGCAGACCGTGGGTGACCTTGAAGACGCCACCCTTGCCCTTGACCTCGCCCAGCGCCTCCTCGCGTGAGGCGTCGGCGACATCCTGGCCGAAGACGACGATCCTCGGGTCGCGTTCCATCTCGGAGCGCAGACACCGGTTGAGAAGGTCGACCATCGTCAGCGGGCGGTCCTCGGCAAAGACGGGCCGGTCCTCGGTATCGAAGTCGGGGCCGGTCGGATCGACGGTCTCCGAGTAGAGCCACTTCTCGGCCGTGTCTGCCGGCGGCTGGGGGTGTTCCAGAGCCTGGTCCGCGGCCGCGGCGACGGCTGCTCCGACGTCCGCTTCCATGCGGTCGAGTTCGTTTGCGGTCGCGGCGCCGGTATCGAGGATAAGCCGGCGCGCCTTGCGCAACGGATCGCGGCGTTCCTGCGCCTCCCGCTCCGCCGGACTCCGGTACACCGTTTCGTCGTCGGATCCGGAATGCGAATACGGACGGGTGGTGTGCGCGTGCAGCAGCGCCGGTTTCCTGTGCCGGCGGCACCACTCCACGGCCTCGCGCGAGGCCCGGTGGCTCTCGAGCAGGTCGGTCCCGTCGCACTCGATGATCTTCAGATCGGGGAACCCGGTGAGGAGCCGCGACACGTTGCCGCCGGCCGTCTGTACCTCCACGGGGACCGAGATCGCGTACTCGTTGTCCTCGATCAGGAACAGGATGGGCAGCTTCAGGTTGCACGCCGTGTTGAGCGCCTCCCAGAACTCGCCCTCCGACGTGGTCCCGTCACCCGCCGTGCAGAGCACGATCTCGTCGTCGGCGAACGGTCCCACGTGGTTGCGCAGTTCCGGTGAAACACCCGCTCGCATCCCCGCTTCCGCGCAGCCGACCGCGTGCAGGAACTGCGTGCCGGTAGGCGAGGACGCGGACACGATGTTGAGGCGCTCGTCCGAGAAGTGGGCCGGCATCTGGCGCCCGCCGCTGGCGGGATCCGCCTCGGCCCCCATCCCCTGGAGCAGTTGTTCCATCGGGGGCACGCCCAGCGCCAGGGCCAGGGCGCGATCCCGGTAGTACAGGCAGAACCAGTCCGCCCCGGGCCGCAGAGAGTCGGCGAGCGCGACCTGAATCGCCTCATGGCCGGCGCCGGCAATCAGGAAGAAGACCTTGCCCTGCTTGTAGAGCTTGGCTTCGCGGTCGTCGATGTTGCGCGCCGTGACCATGGTCCGGTACCAGCGCAGCAGGGTCTGCCGGTTGGGAAGGTCGGATTCGACGTCCGAGCCGAGTTCGTGTTCCAGTGTGGCCATGTATTCCCGTCAAGAGGTGAAGCAGCGCTAACCGGATACGCTGACAGACTGCGCCTGTTTCAGTGTGGTGTCCAGTGCGTCGGCGGAAGCCGCCGGCTCGAAGCAGGTCTTGCCGTGGCAGACGAAGGCCTCGCCGACCCTTTCGGCGCGCCCCTCCATGGCGGGGAGCTGCGCCACTGCCGGATCCGCCGGATCGCCGCCGACAATGATCCGGTTCGGATGGGGCTCCCGGTGTGCCCGGTCGAGCATGCCGCCGGTTTTGTCGATGGGTCCCACCAACGCGATTTCCAACCGTGGAGTTTCGCACAGGACGGCCGTGGTGAGAAGCCGTCCGACCGCCGGGGGGTAGCGCTCCATGGTGCCGCGCTCGCGCGCGAGGATGCGCTCGGCCAGACCGGCGTGCTCGGCGTTGCCGGTGAGCGCGGCGGATCGGGCCAGCAGTTCGGCGGCCAGCGAGTTCCCGGAGGGGGTCGCGTTGTCCATGATGTCGCGGGGCTGCACCAGCAGTCCCCCGCGGTCCGGCGGCGCGTCGTAGAAGAGGCCTTCGGCGGTGGACCAGAAGCGGTCGACCATGGTGTCGGTGATCCACGCCGCTTCCGCCAGCCAGCGCGGATCGAGGGTCGCTTCATGGAGCGACAGGCAGGCGTTGCCCAGCGCGCCGTAGTCCTCCAGGAAGCCGTCGATGTGGACCCGGCCCGCCGCGAAGATGCGCTTGAGGCGGCCGCCCGCGCCCAGGGTCTCGAGCAGGAACGCGGCCGCCCGCTCCGCCGCGCGCGTGTAGTCGGGGCGTCCCAGCGCGGGTCCGGCCTCGGCCAGGGCGCGGATGGCCAGGCCGTTCCAGGACGTGATCAGCTTATCGTCGCGAAGGGGCTCGGGGCGCGTGGCGCGGCGGGCCTTGAGCGCACCGAGCGACGCCCGGAGCAGTCCGTCCAGTTCGTCGCGCCGGATTCCCTGCTGCCGCGCGATCGCGTCCAGGTCGTGAGGCAGGTGCAGGATGTTGCGTCCCTCGAAGTTGCCGGCCTCGCTGATGTCGTAGACGCGCGACAGCAGACGTGCCGCGTCCGCGTCCAGAACCTCGGCGATCTGCGCGGGCGTCCACAGGTAGAAGGCGCCCTCTTCCCCCTCGGAATCGGCGTCTCGCGCGGAAAAGAACGCGCCCTCCGGCGACGTGAGGTCCTCGAGCACGTAGTCGAGCGTCTCTTCGGCGACCGGTCCCAGGTGGTCGGCGCCCAGTAGATGCGCGCGCGTCAGCGCCCGGGCGATCAGCGCGTTGTCGTAGAGCATCTTCTCGAAGTGCGGAACCAGCCAGCGGGCGTCGACCGAGTAACGGTGGAAGCCGCCGCCGGCGTGATCGCGGATGCCGCCCGCCGCCATGCGCGAAAGCGTGTGCACCGCCATGGAGGGCCCGTGCGACTGCAGGCTGCCGGTGCGCAGCAGGAAATCGAGGAACACCGGCTGCGGGAATTTGGGCGCGGCTCCGAACCCCCCGTTGGTGGGATCGAACGTTCTGCCGGCCGCCGCGACGGCGTGCGCGAAGAGCTTGCCGTCCGGGGCGTCGAAGTTGCCGGACGCCGGCTGGGCCTCCGTGGCGCTGCGGGCCAGCACGTCCGTGAGCTGGCTTCCCCGGCTGGTGACCTGGTCGCGCCGCGTGCGGTAGGCCTCGGCCACCGCGGTCAGCACCTGGCGGAACGACGGCATGCCGTGGCGGGGCGCCGGGGGAAAGTAGGTGCCGCCGTAGAACGGAACGCCATCAGGGGTCAGAAAGGCCGTCAGAGGCCATCCGCCCTGGCCGGTCATGGCCTGGACCGCACGCATGTAGATCGAGTCCACATCCGGGCGCTCCTCGCGGTCTACCTTGATGTTGACGAAGTGCCGGTTCATCAGGCGCGCGGTGCCGGCGTCCTCGAACGACTCGCGCTCCATGACGTGGCACCAGTGGCAGGCCGAGTAGCCGATCGACAGGAGAATCGGGCGGTCGTTGTCGCGCGCAAGCGCAAGAGCCTCATCGCACCACGGGTACCAGTCGACGGGATTGTGTGCGTGCTGGAGCAGGTACGGACTGGTCTCGCGTGCGAGGCGGTTCGTCATGGAAGCGAAGATAGTTCCGGCGGTGTCCGGTGGCGAGTTGGTTGTGCCTTGGCTGCGTCGGTGAGAGCTTTTCACGGACATGATCCGCCCCTTCGTTCTGCTTGCCCTCCGGCGTCCCCGGCTGTGGCCCGCGCTGCTCGGCGCCGCGTGGGCTTTCCGTCCCCGGGGCTGGTATCGCAAGCCGCCGTTTCTGCCGCTGCCCTCGAAGGCGTACATGGGCTGGCGGCTGGAGACGGCGTATGGGGAGCCGGACGCGGTGCCGCCGCCCGACGAGATCGAGCGCTTCGTCACCTGGTCCGCCGACATGCGCCGGCGCATGCGTCCGCCCGCCCTGCTGCCGACGTGGGTCAAGATCCTGCTGATCGGCGTGCTGGTGGCCTTCGTGGCCTGGGTGAATCTCCGTGCGGGCCAGTCGGCTGCGGCAAGGGAGGCTGCGGCCGCCGCGGGGTACTGGGGATTGCTGGGGGTGTCAGTGGTCAGCGGGTTCAACCTGGTCGCGCCGGTGCCGGTCGCGTTCTTCTACCCGTTCCTGATCGAGTCCGGGTTCGCGCCCATCCCCACGCTTGCGACGATCGCGGTGGGCATGACCGTGGGCGACCTGCTCGGTTACCTGATCGGCGATGCCACGCGCGAGCTGGCCCGTGATCGGCTGGCGGGCTTCCGGGCACGGGCCGAAGCGCTGCACGCCCGCCACCGCTTCCTGCCGCTGGGTCTCCTGTTCCTCTACGCTGCCTTCGCGCCGCTTCCGAACGAGATCCTCGTGATTCCGATGGCCTTCATGCGCTACTCGCTGTTCGGGGTGATGACCGCGGTGCTGTGCGGCAACGTCATCTTCAACACCATGCTCGCGTTCGGGGTGTCGTGGGTCTTCGGGGGAGGCGGGTAGCCATGGTGATCGTCGGTCTTACCGGCAACGTGGCCGCGGGCAAGTCGGCCGTGGCGGAGCTGTGGCGCGAGGCCGGGGTGCCCGTGGTGTCCGCCGATCAGTTGGCTCGCGCGGCGGTGGAACCGGGAAGCGCCGCGCTGGCCCGGATCGCGGACCTCTTCGGGGCCGAGGCGCTGAACGAGGACGGCACGCTCGACCGCGCGGCGGTTCGCCGCATTGTTTTCCACGACGAGGAGGCGCTGCGCCGCCTGGAAGCGATCGTTCATCCGGAGGTCAGGCGTCTGCGTGACGACTGGACCGGGCGCAGGCGGCAGGAGGGCGCGCCGCTCGTGGTGTGGGAGATTCCGCTGCTGTTCGAGACAGGCATGGAGAACGACGTGGATGTCGTCGTCGTGGTGGATGCGCCGGCCGAGGTGCGGCGCCGGCGCGTCGTCGAGACGAGGAGGATGACCGGGGCGGAGGCCGAGGCGGTGATGGCCGCGCAGCAGCCAGCCGAGGCGAAGCGGTCGCGGGCCGACATCGTGCTGGCCAACGCGGGGACGCGCGCCGAGCTGGCCGCCCGGGCCGCCGAGGCGCTGGCCCGGTTGCGGAAACGGAGTGGACAGCGGTGACGGAGACGGGCGGTGGCGGTGGGCGGATCGGGGGTGCGCACCGGTTCGACGATGTGATTGCGCGCCTGGACCGCGCGTCGTCGGTCGTGATCACGACGCACGCGAATGCGGACGGGGACGGAGCCGGGTCGGAGGTGGCGCTGGCCGCGTTCCTGCGCGCGCGTGGCACCGAGGCGTGGATCGTCAATCCCACGCCGTTCCCGGAGAGCCTCGCCTTCCTGCTCCCGGATCCGGGGTGGGTCCCGCCGCCGAAGAGCGGCGAGGAGGCGCGGCGTTGTGCAGAGGCCGATCTGGCGGTGGTGCTCGACACGGCCGAGACCACGCGCATCGGCAGGGTCAAGTCGCTGACCCGACGTCTTCCCAAGGTCGTGATCGACCACCATCCCCCATCCGACCAGCCGATCGACGGCCTCGTTGTCCGCGATACTTCTGCCTGCGCGACCGGTGCGCTCGTCTTCGAACTCATCGAGCGCGCGGGTGGCCCCTGGCCGCAGTCGGTGGCGCCGGCGCTGTACGTGGCCGTGCTGACGGACACGGGGGGCTTCCGTTTTTCGAACACCGATCCGGACTGCTTCCGCGTCGCGTCGCGTCTGGTGGAGCTCGGCGCCGTGCCGGAAGAGCTGTTCCGGGCGGCTTACGGGCGCTACCGGCCGCGCCGCTTCGAGTTGTTGCGGGAGGCGCTGGCCACGCTGACCGTGCACCCGGATGGCCGGATCGCGTGGATGACGGTGCCGAAAGCCGCATACGACCGCGTGGGGGCGACGGTCGACGACCTGGAGGGCTTTGTGGACGTGCCGCGCGACATCGACGGCGTGGAGGTGGCGATCCTCTTCCGAACCACCGCCGACGGGAGGATCAAGGTGTCCCTGCGGTCGGTGCCGCCGGTCGACGTGCGGGCGATCGCGGCGGATATGGGTGGCGGCGGGCACACGCGGGCCGCGGCGACCGTCGTGAAGGGGCCGCTCGGGGAGGTGGTCGCCGATGTGGTGGCACGGGTGGAGGGGGTGCTCACCGCTCTCGGTGCTCGCGCGGCCTTATCCACGGACTGCTAGATTTGTGGGACCATGCCCAGAATGCCCTACAGCAATGCCCCGGAAGACGCCGGGGACGACGGACCCGGGGTTCCGGAGGCGCTGCCGCGAACACTTCGGGAGGTCGGCCAGCGGATCGGACCCGACGCGATAGACCGCCTGTGGATCTTCCCCCCACTGGTACGCGGACGACGCGAGTGGGGACTGGTGGCCGCGAGCTGTTTCGACGGCAGCCAGGCGCGCAGGCTCATCACGGCGCGCTATTCGGCACAGCGCACCGGCAAGGGCCTGTACCTCGAGTCGCAGTTGCTGGACGAGGGCGTGGCCCCGGCCGAACGTCTGCCGCGCGTGATGGCGGGTGTCGTCAAGCGAGGGCCGCGCCCGTTGGGGAGCCCGCGGCTGGTCGAGGTCGCCGGGGGCCGCAGCGCATTCGACTCGCTGATGGCGGACTTTGCCGGCGAGCTGTTCGAGGAGGCCGTGGCCGGACCGAGGGCTGGGGGATGAGCCGATGAAGACAGGGCCCAGGGACATCGCACCCTACCTGCGCATCTTCGCGCGCTACCTGCGGGAACAGGGGCTGCCGGTGACGCAACAGCGCATCGCGGTCGCCAAGGCCGTGTTCGCCTCATCGCGGCATCAATCGGTGGAGGATCTCGACACGGTGCTGCGCGCGAACGATCTGCGACTCGGCAAGGCGACGATCTACAGGACGCTCGACCTGCTGATCCGGAGCGAGCTGGTGGAAGAGCACGACTTCGGCGAGGGCTTCAAGCGCTACGAGCACCGGCTGTCGAAGGATCCGGTCCACCACCACCTCGTATGCACCGAGAGCGGGGAAGTCATCGAATTCCGGAGCGAGGAGCTCGGGCGAATCGTCGACGAAACGGCAGCCCTCCACGGTTTCCGGCCGACCCACCACAAGCTGGTGATCTTCGGACTGAGCCGGTCCAGCCAGGAATCGGGCGCCGACGTCGAGTACCGTGGCATCACCTGTCCCATCGAAACGACCTGATTCGACTTCGCCATGCCCAACCGGAGGGACACGGAAGCCGCGGCACGCACGGGCGCACACACGATACACCAGTTGCCCGCAGGTCTGGCCGGACTGCCCTGGGAGTTGCCGCGCGTGTTCCTCGGGCTGGACGGGGAAGCGGCCACCCCGGAGGGCGCCGGCACCTGGATTCTGCCGGTCCCCTACGAGGCGACCACCAGCTGGACGTCCGGGACCCGCGCAGCGCCGCGCGCGATCATCGATGCGTCGCGCTACATCGAGCTGTACGACCACCACCTGGACCTGGACCCGTCGAGCGGCGGCGTGTACACCTTCCCCGCGCTGGAACTGGTGCGCGGCGACGCGGCGCGGGCGATGTCGGAACTCGAAGACGCCTGCGGCCGCGTGCTCGACGCGGCGGAGGGTCGCCGCGTGATCATGATCGGAGGCGAGCATTCGGTCTCCGCGCCAGCGATCCGCGCTCACGCACGCAGGTCGCCGGAGCGGCTGTCTGTGCTGCAGTTCGACGCGCATCTCGACCTGCGCCGGAGCCTCGACGGGAGCACGTTCTCGCATGCCTGCGCGATGGCGCGCGTGATTGACGAGGTCGATCTCGTGACCGTGGGAGCGCGGGGGATCAGCTCCGAGGAGTGGCGCGTCGCCGGTGAGCGCGACAACGTGGTCGTCATCACGGCCGAGGAGATGGCGGGCGGGCCGGACAGCGGTTACGCCTGGATGGACCGGGTGCTGGACGCCCTGGGCGATCCGGTCTACATCACCTTCGACGTGGACTTCTTCGATCCGTCGCTCGTGCCCTCGACCGGCACGCCCGAACCGGGGGGTGGACACTGGCACCCCACGATCTCGTTCCTGGGCCGGGTCTTCCGCGCACGCCGCGTCGTCGGAGCCGATGTCGTCGAGCACGCACCCATTCCAGGGTTCACCGCACCGGACTTCCTCGTGGCCAAGCTCATCTACAGGATGATCGGGTACTGGAGCAAAGGCATTTCATCATGAACGAATCCATCGGAATCGGCATCGTCTTCCTGGCGGGCATTCTGTCCTTCCTTTCACCCTGCGTGCTTCCCCTGGTGCCGAGCTACCTGTCGTTCGTGACGGGCATGTCGCTGGAGGACCTGCAACAGGGGGTGGACCGGCACCGGGTCCTGGTGCACTCGGCGCTGTTCGTGACCGGATTCACCCTCATCTTTGTGCTGCTGGGCGCTTCCGCGTCGTTCATCGGGCGCTTCCTCAACTACTACAGCGACTGGATCGAGCGCATCGGCGGGATCATCATCATCATCCTGGGCCTCCACCTCATGGGCGCGTTCAAGATGGCGCGGCTGATGCGCGAGAAGCGCGTGCACCTCGCCAACAAGCCGACGGGCTACCTGGGAACCGTGGTGGTGGGCTTTGCCTTCGGAGCGGGATGGACCCCGTGTATCGGCCCGGCACTCGGCGCCGTGCTGACGATGGCGGCGTCACGCGACCAGGTGGGGCAGGGGACGATGCTGCTCTTCGTCTACTCGATGGGCCTCGCGATCCCCTTCATCCTGTCCGCTCTCGCACTGGAACGCTTTCTGACGACGTTCTCGCGCTTCCGCCGGTTCCTGCCCGCGGTTCAGGTCGCCGCCGGTGCGCTCCTGGTGCTGCTCGGCATTCTGCTGATGACGGGTTCGTTCACGCTGCTGGCGGCCTGGCTCAACCGGTTCGCACCCGAGTTCCTGGTCGAGCTGCTGTAGGGACGCGGACCGACGTTACCGAGACCGAATCTCGCAAGGAGACACCACGATGGCACTCGTCCCGTCCACCATGCGCGAACTGGGCACCCCGGCACCCGGCTTCTCGCTTCCCGAGCCGGCCACCGGCCGCACGGTCGGCCTGTCCGACTTCGACGGCGCGCGGGCGCTGCTCGTCGCGTTTCTCTCCAATCACTGTCCGTTCGTCAAGCACATCGCGGACCGTTTCGCGACCGTCGCCGCCGACTACGCGCAGCGGGGAGTGGCGGTCGTGGCGATCAACGCGAACGATGTCGCCGGCTACCCGGCCGACAGCCCCGCGAAGATGAAGGAGGAGGTGGCGAAGCGCGCGTACGCGTTCCCGTACCTGTTCGACGACTCGCAGGAGGTGGCGAAGGCCTACCGGGCCGCGTGCACCCCGGACTTCTTCCTGTTCGACGGCGACCGGACGCTGGTGTACCGCGGACAGTTCGACGCGAGCCGGCCCTCGCTGGAGACGCCCGTGACCGGGGGGGATCTGTGTGCGGCCATGGACGCCGTGCTGGCCGGAAGGCAGCCGTCCGCGGATCAGGTGCCGAGCGTGGGGTGCAACATCAAGTGGAAGCCGGGGAACGAGCCAGGCTGGTAGGGGGCTGCGAGATGGGCAGGGACTGCTACGCGGCGCCGGCGACAGCTTGCTCCAGCAACTGCCTTCTGAGCAGCGTCGCGTAGGTCCCTCCCCGCGCCAGCAGTTGCGCGTGGCGCCCGCGTTCCACGATGCGCCCGTCGTCGAGCACGAGGATCAGGTCCGCGTCCTTCACCGCCGTCACGCGGTGCGAGATGATGAACGCGGTGCGGCCCTCGAGTTCCTCCCGCAGCCCCCGCAGGATGCGCGACTCGGTCTCGGTGTCCACCGCGCTCAGCACGTCGTCGAGGATGAGCACGGGCGGATCGATCGCGAGCGCGCGAGCCAGCGTAGCCCGCTGCTTCTGCCCGCCCGACAGGTTGATGCCGCGTTCTCCCAGCCTGGTCCGGTACCCGCTCGGGAACCCCGTCACGGTCTCGTGCAGGTGGGCCGCGACCGACGCCCCCCGGACGCGCCGCATGATCTCGTCCATGTCGGTCGTTGGCGGAATCCCGAGCGCGATGTTGAGGCCCAGGCGCGCCGAGAAGAGGAAGCTGTCCTGCGGCGCGCAGCCGACACGGGCCCGGATGTCGGCGGGGTCGTACTCCGGCAGCGGGACGCCGCCCAGAAGAACATCGCCCGAGGTCGGATCGTAGACGCGGGTGATCAGCGAAACGAGCGTGCTCTTGCCGGACGCGGTCGGGCCGACGATCGCGATGGTGCGGCCGGGCTCGGCGGTGAAGGTGATGTCGCGCAGGACGAGCCGCTGGGTGCCGGGATACCGGAAGGAGACGTCCCGGAACTCGATGGGGGCCGGACGGGCGGGCGCGGGAGCTGGGGTGGCGGGAGCCGAGATGGCGGGCTCGATCGCCAGGATCCGGTTGATGCGTCCCATCGAAGCCGCGCCGCGCTGGTAGAGGTTGACCACCCATCCCAGCGCGATCATTGGCCAGGAGAGCAGCACCAGGTAGAACGAGAAGGCGACGAAGTCACCCGTGGTAATGGTCCCGGCCATCACCTGCCGGCCGCCGAACCAGAGCACCACGACCATGGCCGCGCCCGTGAGCAGTCCCATGATGGGGTGGAACGCACCGGACACGTACGCCAGGTGCATGTTGCGGCGCAGGTAGTCGCGATTGAAACCGTCGAACTCGCGTGCCTGCGCCTCTTCCTGCCCGTAGGCGCGCACGATGCGCACGCCGGACAGGTTCTCCTGGACCATCGTGGACAGCGCCGCAAATTGCTCCTGGATGCGCTCGAAGCGGTTGTGGATCGTCTTCCCGAACCAGGCGACGACCGGCGGCAGCACCACCATGGGCACCAGGGAGAAGAGGGTGAGCATGGGGCTGATCCAGATCATCAGCGCGAGCCCGAACACGAAGTTGACGACCGTGTTCGCGGTGTACATGACCGCCGGCCCCACCGCCTGCCGCACGGCGAGGGTGTCGTTGGTGGCGAGACTCATCAGGTCGCCGGTGCGGGTTCCACCGTAGAAGCCGGCGTCCAGCCGGAGGAGGTGGCGCACGAAATCGTTGCGCAGGTCGACTTCGACCCGGCGGCTCAGCCCATTGAGGATCTCGCGCATGCCGTATCTTGCGGCATTGCCCAGGAGTGCCACCCCGATGATCAGCAAAGCGTACTGAACAATGATCCGGCGGGTGGTGTCGGCGTCAGCTCCGGCATCGGCGGTCAGCGCGTCGACGGGCAGCTTGAGCAGGTAGGGGTTGGCCAGCGCGAACCCGTTGGCGAGTATCACCAGCACCATGCCCCAGAACATGGGCCGGCGGTAGGGCCGGAAGTACGGGAGGATGGTCCTGAGTTGTTTCATTCGCTGGCCTCGGGGGCGCGGTCCGGCGGGGCCGGCTTGACGTTACGGGGTTAATATTAGCGGACGAATGATTTGCCACAGGGGATCAGCCGGCCCGGCGGCCGGTGGCATCACCGACGAGAGGGTGCCGATGGGCGTAGCGAGGTGCGCGCGAATGTTGCTGGCGGCGTGGCTCCCGCTGTGCCTCGCGTGCGGGAGCGACGCGGACTCTGCGCCGGAGAGCGGCGGCACCGGTGAAGAAGCGGTGCCCGCGGCGGCGGAGACGGACATCGGCGAAGGGGGCATGGATGGCGTGCCCGTTTCGGCGGACCGGGAGACAGGGTTGGATCAGGAGGAGGATGCGGCTGCTGCGACAGGGGTTGAGGCGGGCACGGGAGTCCCGGAGGCCGGCGCACCGGCCGTTGAAGCGGACCCGCTTGCCGACGCGCTCCCGGAGGGTGAGGCGCCGGCGGTGGAGGTGACCACCGTTGAGGCGGAAGAGAACCCCGACTCGCTCCCCGTGGCGCTGCCCGACGTCCTGATTCCGGCCGGAACCCGGATCCAGGTTGTCGGCGAAGAGGACATATCGACCGCCGACCATTTCGTGGATGATCCGGTGGTCGCGATGGTATGGGAAGATGTGACGGCAACGGACGGGACGGTCCTGATACCGAGCGGGACGCGGATGCTTGGCCGCGTGCTGGCCTCGGTGGGGTCCGGAGGCGCCGGGGAGGCGCCCGTGCTCGAGATCGCGTTCGAGACGCTGTCGTCCATGCGCTACGAGCGCCCGGTGGAGGGCGCCGTCGTGGAGGCGCTCGTGGTGCTGGACCCCGCGGGGGACTTCGAGCGGCGCCGTGCAGCCGACAGGCGGGCGGCGGTGACGATGGTGCCCGCCAAGATCATGGCGGGGAGCCTGATCGTCGTCGAGCTGCGCGCGCCGGTCCTCGTGCCTCCCTTCCTGGCACTCCCGGATTCCCTGATGCCGGGCGACACGCTGATGCCGGGCGACACGCTGATGCCCGGCGACACGCTCCATACGGGCTATTCGGGATAGCCGACGGCGAGTCCGCCCCTGCGGGGATCCGACCAGCCCGACAGGGTGCCGTCGGGCATCACCATGATCAGCTGTACATCGCCCGACATCCCGCCTGTGAAGTAGGCATCCGGCGGCCCGGGGTCCCGCTCGCTCACGGTGTGGCCACGGCTTTCAAGCGCACGGACGGTGCCGCCGGGCAGTCCGCCGAACTCGAAGAAGATCCGGTCCGGGAGGTGCTGGTGATGCACACGCGGGGCATGCACCGCCTGAACCACGTTCATCCCGTGGTCGACGACGTTGAAGATGGTCTGCAGGACCGTGGTGATGATCGTGGCGCCGCCGGGTGTGCCGCTGACCAGGAACAGTTCGCCCTCGGCGTCCTCCACGATCGTGGGGCTCATTGCCGACAGCATGCGCTTTTCCGAAGCGACCGCGTTGCGCTCACCCTGAACCAGCCCGAACTGGTTGGGTGTGCCCGGCTTGGCGGAGAAATCGTCCATGGTGTTGTTCAGAAAGAACCCCGCGCCTTCGACGACCACCTTGCTCCCGTACCACGAATTGACGCTTGTCGTGACCGCGACCGCGTTGCCTTCGCCGTCCACCACCGCATAGTGCGTGGTATGACTCTCGTCCAGGAACGCATCGAGCCCGGGACGGACTTCGGCCGAGGGCGTTGCCCGCTCCATCGAGATCGTCGCGGCGCGGCTCGCGGCGTACTCCTCCGACATGAGTTCGGCCACGGGCAGTTCCACGAAGTCCGGATCGGCCAGGTATTCATTGCGGTCCGCGTAGGCGCGCCGGAAGGCCTCGGCCATCAGGTGCACGGCGTCGGCGCTGTTCCACCCCAGCGCGGCAAGATCCCGGCGCTCGATCTGGTTGGCGATCGCGGCCATGGTCACTCCGCCCGATGAAGGGGGCGGCATCGAATACACGGTATGACCGCGGTACCCGAACGCGACCGGATCGCGCCACACGGCCTCGTACCGGTCGAGGTCCTCCAGCGTCATGATGCCGCCGCCGCGCTCCATCTCGGCCGCAATGAGCGCCGCGGTCTCGCCCCGGTAGAAGTCGTCGGGTCCCTGGTCGCGCAGCCGGGTGAGCACGGCGGCCAGGTCAGGCTGCGAGAACACCTCGCCGATCGCGGGCACGGCGCCGCCGGGCAGGAAGATGCGCGCGCCCTCCGCGAAGGCCCGGATCCCGTTCTGCGCCGCCTCGAGGGTCGACACGAGACGGGCGGTCACCTCGAATCCCTCCGCGAGGCGAATGGACGGCTCGACCAGGTCGGCCCATGGCAATGACCCGAAGCGCTGGTGCGCCTCCCAGAGCCCCGCGACCGTGCCGGGGACGCCTGCGGCCAGGTGGCCGACCACCGACCTGTCGGTCACGTTGCCGTCTTCGTCCAGGTACATGTCCCGCGTGGCCGCGATGGGTGCCTTCTCGCGGTGGTCGAGCGCGTGGACGCTCCCGTCGGCGAGGCGCACCATCAGGAACCCGCCGCCGCCAAGATTACCCGCTTCGGGGTTCACGACCGCCAGCGCCAGCCCCGTGGCGACCGCGGCGTCGACGGCGTTGCCGCCCGCGGCGAGAACTTCGGTTCCCACCCTGGAGGCGTATTCGTCGGTCGTGGACACCATCCCGTCGGTTGCCGTGACGGGAGCTGCGTCGGCAAGGAACGGCCAGTCGGCGGGAAACGCGCCTCCGGCCTCGACAAACGCGCTTGCGGGGGCCCGCCGAGGTTCCGGCGGCTGACACCCGGCAAGGGTGGCGAGGAGGATGACCGGTATCGTGAATCGCATGCTCATGTTCTGTTCGGCTTTCATTAAGTTGACAGGGCATTCACGCACAGGGGCGACCAAAGATGCTGGACGACCGGCTCACCGAGCAACGGAACCCTCGCAGCGAGGCCATCGATCGCCGGTCGACCCTCGAAATCGTCCGGATCATAAACGATGAAGATCGGGGCGTCGCCGAAGCGGTGGGCCGCGAAGCCGCCGCCATCGCCCGCGCCGCGGATCTCGCCGCTGCCGCGTTTCGGAGTGGCGGTCGGCTCATCTACGTGGGGGCGGGGACGTCGGGGCGGCTGGGCGTCCTGGATGCGACGGAGATGCCCCCCACATACGGCACGCACCCCGAAATGGTCCGGGGCGTCATCGCCGGCGGCTTCCAGGCGCTGGTCCAGGCGCAGGAAGGCGCCGAGGATCACCCCGCCGACGGTGCGGCGGCCATGGACGACCATGCCGTCGGCCCCCGCGACTTCGTGGTGGGAATCGCCACGTCGGGCACGACGCCCTACGTGCACGGTGCCCTGGAGCGCGCGCGGGAGCGGGGCGCGCGCACGGGGTTCCTGCTGTGCACGCCGCCGCCGCGCGCGTTGCGCGACGCCCACGATGTCGTGATCGCGCCGCTCACCGGTCCCGAGGTCGTTACCGGGTCGACCCGCATGAAGGCCGGGACCGCCACCAAGATGGTGCTGAACGCCATCACCACGGCCGCGATGATCCGCTTCGGGAAGGTGGACGGCAACCTGATGGTCGACCTCCAGGTGACGTGCGAGAAGCTGCAGGACCGCGGGGAACGCATCCTGATGGCGACGCTGGGCCTCGGCCGCGCGGTCGCGCGGTCGCTCCTGGAGCGCGCCGGGGGCCACGTCAAGACGGCGCTGGCAATGCAGCGGCTCGGAGTCGGGCGCGAAGAGGCGACCGAGGCGCTCGACCGCGTGCAGGGCGTGGTCAGCGCGCTCCTCCCGCCGGAAGACCCGCATGCCTGACGACCGCTTTCGACAGACGGCACCCTGGCTCGTCCCCGTGGCGCTGGTCGTCGGACACCTCCTGCTCGCATGGCTGTCGGCCTCGCCGACGATCCATACGGGCGGAGACAACGCCGCCTACATGTCGCTGGCCCGCTCGCTCGCGGCGGACGGGGCGTACGTGGAGGAATGGCATCCGGGAGCGCCGCCGCACTCCAAGTACCCTCCGCTGTATCCGGCGTTGATGGCGCTGATGATCCTGATGGGCGCCAAGGCATGGGGCACGTTCAAGGCGGCGTCCGTCCTGTTCACGGGACTTGCCGTGGCCGCCTGCTACCTGTGGGTGCGCAAGACCCGGGGTCCGCGGGCCGCCGTGGCGGTCACAACCCTGTTCGCGGTGGCCCCCGCCGTCCTGTTCTCCGCCCAGTGGATCCTGTCGGACCCGCTCTTCCTGTTCCTCACATTGGCCAGCCTGTGGTTGCTGACCCCTGGGCGGAACGCGCCGATCCACTGGCTGCTCCTCGGCGCCGTGGCCGCGATGGCTGCCTACTTCGCGCGGTCGGCCGGACTGCCGCTGGTGGTGGCCGTGGCCGTCTGGCTCGCGCTGCAGAAGCGGTGGAAGTTGCTGGGTGTCTTCGCCGGCGTGTTTGCGGTCCCGGGCCTGCTTTGGCAACAACGTGCCGGATCCGACTATGTCTCCGAGTTCTGGCTGGTCCAGCCGTACGTCCCGGATCTGGGCCGCGTGGGCCCGGTGGATCTCCTGGAACGGGTGTCGGCAAACCTGTGGACCTACGTGACGGAGTATGTTCCGACCGGCCTTACGGGGTTGGAAGGGGTGCCTGCCGGCGTCCTTGGCTTGGTGGTCGCGGTGTTGGCGGCGGCGGGGTGGATCAGGCGAGTCCGTGCGGGCCCGGGCGTGAGCGAGATCTTCTTCCTGCTCTATGCGGTCCTTGTTCTGGCCTGGCCTGCGGTCTGGTCGGGCGATCGCTTCGCGTTGCCGCTCTTCCCGCTTCTGTTGCTCTACGCTGGCGAGTCGCTGGCACTGGGCTTCCGGGGTTGGCGGGAACGGAATCGCGAGACCGAGGGGTCGATCGGACGGTCGCCGTGGCCCGCGCGCGCGGTGGTCGTCGCCGTCGCCTCGACCTTCCTGATCCCGGCCGGACTGACCTGGAAACGGCGGGCCGGCGTGGCAGCCCAATGCCGACCGGTGGTGGCGACCGCCGGCCCGATGGGATGCACCCTGCGCGCGGTCAGCCAGTTCCATACGATGGCGCTGTGGGCGGGGAAGAACCTGGACGAGGAATCGGTCGTCTTCAGCCGCAAGCCGCGCCTCTTCCATGCCTTCAGCGGCCTGCCGTCGATCACGTTTCCCTTGACGACCGATGGGCGGAGCCTGCTCAGCCAGGCCGATTCACTGAACGTGGAGTACCTCGTATACGGCAACTGGGACAACACGGGCCGCCTCTACGTCGATCCGGTGCTGCGGGCCAGTCCGCATCGGTTCTGCGTCCTGGTTCAGTTCGGCCACGCGGGAGAGCGGCCGATCACGATGCTGGCGATCACGCCGCCCGCGTCCGATGATGCCAGTGTGCCCGGCGAACTGCCATCGGCTGTGCTGGCGTGCCCGGGCGACCTGGACCACGTGCCTCCGTCTGATGCGGAGATCGCTTCGATGACCGTACCCATTCTCGACCGATGAAACGCGGGACACCCGACATGACGAAGACCAGACACACCTGTCACCAGCGGTTGGTCCCGCTCGCGCTCGCCGTCCTGTGTTTCGCATCCGCGGGGCCCCTGCGGGCCCAGACCACCCCGCCCGACGAAGACTGGCGCCAGTTTCCGACGGAGCACTTCGTCGTGACCTACCCGGCGCGCCTCGACGCGATGGCCGAACGGGCGGCCGACGCGGCCGAGCGGGCGTACGCACTGCTGTCGGAACGTTTCGTCGACACACCCTCGGTCCCGGTCCAGTTGCTCCTGACCGATCACGCCGACATCGCCAACGGCTTTGCGTCGCCGGTCCCATACAACCGCATCACGATCTTCGCCCGTCCGCCGATGGAGGGCGGCAGCATCTCGTACTTCGACGACTGGCTGCAACTCGTGGTCACGCACGAGTTGGTGCACACCTTTCACCTGGACATGACGGGCACCGTCGGCAACGTCGTGCGCAAGCTGTTCGGGCGACTGCCCGCCACCTGGCCGGTGTTCCCGTCGGGCGCGACGCCCACCTGGATCACCGAGGGGCTCGCAACCTACTTCGAGTCGCAGCTCACGGGTGCGGGGCGCGTGAAGGGCACCTGGCAGGAGATGGTGATGAGGACGGCCGCGCTGGAGGGTTCGCTGGGGACCGTGGACCAGGTGTCGGGGGACTCGCCGGTCTGGCCCTCGGGCCATCGCCCGTACGTGTATGGAGCACGCTACTTCGCGCACATGGCCGAGGCGTACGGCGAGCAGTCCATGGGTGACTTCGCGCGCGCCGTGGCCGGCCTGTGGATCCCGTACCGGTTCAACTCGGCAGCCCGTGACGCCTTCGGCACGACGGTCTCGGACAGCTGGACGGCGTGGACCGAGCACGTGCAGGGGACGTACCGCGCGCAGGCACGGGCACTTGCGGAGGCGGCTCCGATCACCGAGGCGGAGACCGTGGAGGGGGCGGGGCGGCTTGCCGAGCAGGCCGTGGTCTCGCCCGACGGCGGACGGCTTGCCTTTGTCCGCTCGGACGGAGTGGACGCGACCCAGATCCGCATTGCCTCGCCCGACGGATCGAATGCCCGCCGCCTCACGCGCGTCAACGGGGTCGGGGGCACCCTGTCCTGGACGCCCGGCGGCGATCTCCTGTTCACGCAGCTGGACTTCAACGACCCCTACCGCCTGACCAGCGATCTCTACCGCGCCGCGCCGAACAGATCGGTGGAGCGACTCACGCGGCGCCAGCGCCTGACGTTTGCCGACGTGTCCCCCGACGGCACGCGGGCCGTGGCGGTGCAGGAGGGTGGAGGCACCAACAACCTGGTGATCGTGGATCTGGCCACGGGGCAGGTAACGCCCCTCACGACTCCGCAGGCCGACCGCCACTGGGCGTTCCCGCGCTGGTCGCCGGCGGGCGACCGGATCGCAGCGGTGCGCTGGGTCCCGCCGGCGTTCATGGACATCGTCATTCTGGACGAAAGCGGCTCCGTGACGGTCGAAGTCACCCGTGACCGCGCCGTCGATACGACCCCATTCTGGACGCCGGACGGCTCCACCGTGCTCTGGTCCTCGGATCGCACCGGCGTTCCGAACCTGTTCGCCGCTGCCATCCAGCGCGACGACCGTCCGGTCATCCGCCAGGTGACGAACGTGCTGGGAGGCGCGTCGCATCCGTCGGTCGACCCGTCGGCACAGTGGATCCTGTTCTCCTCCTACCATGCCGACGGCTGGCACATCGAGCGGATCCCGTACGCCCCGGCGGACTGGTTCGAACCGCAGCCGCTCGACCTCCGCTTTGCCGGGGGGCCGGACGCCCCGGCGGCCGACGCGCCCGACCCTGCTGCAGGCGAAGAAGCGTCCGCGGCGCCTTCCGAATCGCCCGAAGGCGCCGACCGTCCCGCCGGCGAGCGCCAGTACCAGGCCGCCCCCACGCTGCTGCCACGATACTGGTATCCGTTGTACGCCCCCGCCGAGAACGGGACCGACCAGGGCGGCGCCCGGCGTGAGGTATTCGCCCCGGCGGTCGGCATGCGGCTGCTGGGCAGGGACCTCGTCGGGCGGCACGACTACTCGATCAGCGGGCGCCTCGGACTCGACGCCAAACGCTTTGCGGGCGGTTTCTCGTACAACTACAACGGGTTCGGCAACCCGAGGCTGGGGCTGTCGCTGTCGCAGAGCCACGACGCGTCCTCCAGAACGCTCGCCGTACGCTTCCCCGACGAAACCACGCGCGAGTTCTTCCTCGTGGAACGGGAACGGCGGGCGTTTCTCACCTCCTCCGTCGTGCGGAGGCGCTATCGCACCTCGACGGCGCTGTACCTGAGGGGTGGCCTGGTCAGCGAAGAACTCACGCTCCAGGACCCCGAAGGGAACGAGGGACCCACGCTCAGCAATCCGTCGCCCCACACGAGCTACACGGAGATGAGCGTCACGCTGTCCGGCGCGAACACGCAGCGCCGCGCGTGGTCATTCTCCCGCGAAGACGGCGTACGCGCCTTCGTTACCGCCAGGGCGCGCCGCCAGCGCGGCGTGGACGCGGGGTCGCGCGGGGTCATCGGCGAGGACCGCGGCTACGGCGAACTCACGGGCGAGCTGTCCGCGTACAAGGCGCTCGGCCGCCTCGGGTTCGCCAACCACGTTCTGGGCCTCCGCGTCTCGGCGGGCGTGGCCGGGGGACCGGGCGCCAACCAGTTCCACTTCGACGCCGGCGGAGCCGAGGGGACCGTGGAATCGGTGAGCGGCCTGGGGCTCTTCGGCGGATCGCCGCAGCTCTTCCCGGTCCGGGGCTACCGCACGAACTACCGGTCCGGTCGCATGGCCTGGACGGCCAGCGCGGAATACCGTTTCCCGCTTGCGGTGATCGACCGGGGCCTCGGGGCGTTCCCGCTCTTTTTCGACCGGATTCACGGTTCGGTCTTCGTCGACGCCGGAAACGCTTGGGGTCCGACGCTCGGGCGGCAGAGCTACGACAACCCGCGCCAGGCGATGCTCGCGAGCGCGGGCGCCGAACTGTCCGCGATCGTCGGCGCGCTGTACCTGTCCGGGATGACCATTCGCGCAGGACTCGGTCTGCCCCTCAGATTCGAGAGCGATCCGGTGTTCTACGTGCGCGTGGGCAATCCGTTCTAGCAGACGCCCACCCGACATCCACCCTTGACCACAAGGGATTGGGGTCTTAAGTTACAGGCCCCACAACATCTGGTGTCCTCCCCACAAGTTCTCCCCCACAGGCCTCCCCCCATAAGAAAGGACCGGCGCCCGATGACTCCGCCGTCTCCGGCCACTCGCCTGTTCGACGATCAGGTGCCTCACGACCTGCCCGCAGCCAGCCTCTCCGAGAATGCCCGGATCGTCCTGGCGCGACGGTATCTGAAGAAGGACGAAGCCGGTGACCCCACCGAGGAGCCGGAGACCATGTTCTGGCGCATCGCCCGGGTCATCGCGGAGGAGGACAGGAAGTACGGAGTCTCGGAAGCGGCGGTCGAGGAGGTCGCGCGCAGCTTCTACGAGCTGATGACGACCGGAAAATTCGAGCCGAATTCGCCGACCCTCATGAACGCGGGACGTCCCCTGGGGCAGCTCTCCGCGTGCTTCGTGCTGCCGGTCGAGGACGCGCTTTCGAACGATCGCAGCGGGATCTACGACACGCTGCGCGCGATGGCCCTGGTGCACCAGTCCGGCGGCGGCACCGGCTTCTCGTTCTCGCGGCTGCGCCCCGAGGGCGACACCGTGCGCTCCACGATGGGCGTGGCGTCGGGCCCGGTCTCCTTCATGCGCCTGTACGACGCTTCGACCGAGGTCGTCAAGCAGGGCGGCACGCGCCGCGGCGCGAACATGGGGATCCTCCGCGTGGATCACCCCGATATCCGCGCGTTCATCCGCTGCAAGAACGACACTTCGCAGATCACCAACTTCAACATCTCGGTCGCGATCACCGACGCATTCATGAAAGCGGTCGCGGGCGACGAAGACTACGATCTGATCAGCCCGCGCTCGGGCGAGGTCGTCGGGCGCGAGAAGGCGCGCGAGATCTTCGACATGATCGTCGAGGGCGCGTGGAAGACCGGCGAGCCGGGCGTCTTCTTCATCGACCGCGCGAACGAGCACAACCCGGTGCCGAGGCTGGGCTCGTACGAGGCCACCAACCCCTGTGGCGAGCAGCCGCTGCTCCCGTACGACGTCTGCAACCTCGGCAGCATCAACGTCGGCTGCTTTGCCCGCGACGGGAACTTCGAGAGCCCGGAGGACGGCATCGACTGGGACGCCTTCCGCCGTGTCGTGCACCTGTCCACCCATTTCCTCGACAACGTGATCGACGCCAACCGGTATCCGCTTCAGGACATCACGGATCTGGCGCAACAGATCCGCCGGGTCGGCCTGGGCATCATGGGTTGGGCCGACCTGCTGGTCCGCCTGGGCGTCAGGTATGACTCCGACGAGGGCGTCGCGCTGGCGCGCACAGTCATGGCGTTCATCGAGGAGGAGACCAGGGTCGCGTCGGAGCGCCTCGCCGAGTTCCGGGGCGTTTTCCCGGCGTGGGAGGACTCCATCTGGGGTCCGGACGCAAGCTGCGCGCGCGACGCCGACGGCGAACGGATCCGCGCGGCCCGGCGACTGCGGAACTGCAACCTGACGACGGTGGCCCCGACGGGGACCATATCGATCATCGCCGGTTGCAGCGGAGGCATCGAGCCCCTGTTCGCGGTGGCGTTCATGCGCAACCAGGCCGGCGTGATGATGCCCGACGTCAACGAGGACTTCGTGGCCCGCGCAAAAGCCGAGGGGTGGTACACGCCCGAACTCATGGAGCGCATCGCCGAGGACGGGCACATCCACTTCGACGAGGTTCCCGAGGAGGTCCAGCAGACCTTCCGCACCGCGCACGACATCACGCCCGAGTGGCATGTGCGCATGCAGGCGGCCTTCCAGGCCCACGTCGATTCCGCCATCTCCAAGACCACCAATTTCGCCTTCGAGGCGACCCGTGCGGACGTGCGGAAGATCTACGAGATGGCCTTCGACATGGGCTGCAAGGGCGTGACCGTCTATCGCGACGGTTCCCGCCCCATGCAGGTCCTCTCCACCGGCAAGACCGGCCAGGAAGAGGGGGTGGGCACCGCCGCCGAATCGGAGGAGCTCCGTGCGCAGCTGGCCGACGCCAGGGCCAGGAACCACGACCTCGAGGGCGAGATGGACGGGTTGCGCAAGCGGCTGGAGGAGCACGACCGCGACGCAGCCGCTTCCCGTCACAAGCGCAAGCGGCCATCGATGTTGAGCGGACGAACCATGAAGATGGATTCCCCGCTGGGCGACCTCTACGTCACCGTCAACGAAGACCACAAGGGGAAGCCCTTCGAGGTCTTCTGCACACTGGGCAAGGCCGGGGGCGCGGCCATGGCGGATTCGGAGGCCATCGGGCGGCTGATCTCGCTGTCGCTCCGGTCCGGCATACCGATTACCGCGGTGCGTGACCAGTTGCGCGGGATTTCCTGTGACCGTGCCGTGGGGGTGGGGCCGCAGAAGGTCCTGTCCGCCCCCGACGCGATCGCCCAGGCGCTGGAACGGTACATGTCCGAGAAGCAGGGGGTCCAGGAGGAGCTGCCGATCGAGGTGCCCGTGACCACAGCTCCCGGAGGTGGCGGGCCGGCGACTCTCGAGAGCCACAGCCGGTTCGTGGACCACACCGCGACCACGCTGGGGGCGTGTCCGGAGTGCGGAGCGGGACAGCTGGCCTACGAGGAAGGGTGCAAGCGGTGCTACGTCTGCGGCTTCGCGGAGTGCGGGTAGCCGGCGCGTCGCTTCGCCGGTCGCGTTGCGCGGCCTTCCTCCGTGGGCCCAGGGGGCGTCAGGAGCCTCCCGCCGGCTTGCGGTAGTCCAGCGGCGGATCCCGGTCTCCCACGAGTGACACGTACTCGAAATCGGGGCCGACCCGCTCCCGGTACTCCGCCTTCGCCGCCTCCAGCAGTTCGGCGTCCGTCAACAGATCCAGGGCGGTCATCGCCAGCGTCTTGGCGGCCACCACCATCCCCTTCTCACCGATCGACGTGCCCCCGGCCGCGATGGCCTGCCATGAATGGGCCGGTGTGCCCGGCACCCACGTCGCGGTGGTGATTCCCGCCGTGGGGACCACCCAGCTGACATCTGCGACGTCGGTCGAGCCTCCGCCCCGTCGCGGCATGTAGGGCAGGACGTCGGCTGCGGCCTCGATCGGCGGGCTGTAGGCAAGGGTCTCCTGGATCATGGCCGCAAACTCCTTCTCGGCCTCGTCGTAGACGACGCCGCCCACCCGCTCCAGGTTCGCCTGCGCGCGGCGCTGCAGCACGTCGTTGCCGAGCATGGCGTAAATCCCGTGGATGACTTCGTACTCCATGGTCGTCCCGGTTCCAAGCGCCGCTCCCTCGGCCGCGAGCACCACGCGGTCGAAGATCGCCCTGGCCCTCTCGGAGTCCGGGTTGCGCACGTAGTAGTAGACTTCCGCGAAGTCGGGAACCACGTTCGGCGCGGCGCCTCCAGAGGTAATCACGTAGTGAATCCGTGTCTCCTGCGGAACGTGTTCGCGCAGCATGTTGACCATGTTGTTCATGGCCTCCACCCCGTCGAGCGCCGAGCGCCCCTGTTCCGGGGCGCCTGCCGCGTGCGCCGAGACCCCGTGAAAGCGGAACTTGGCCGACTTGTTCGCCAGCGACGACGACGGGCTGGCGCTGTTGGCGCTGCTCGGATGCCAGTGGAGAACCGCGTCCACGTCGTCGAAGAGCCCCCCGCGAACCATGTAGACCTTCCCGGCGCCACCCTCCTCGGCCGGGGTGCCGTAGACCCGCACCGTACCGGGCGTTCCGGACGAAGCCAGCCAGTCCGCGACTGCCACTGCCGCAGCCACGGAGCCGGCCCCGAACAGATGGTGTCCGCACGCGTGCCCGGCCCCCATCGCCGGAAGGGGCGCGCGTATCGGGCTGCGGTCCTGGGTGATCCCCGGCAACGCGTCGAACTCGGCCAGAATCCCGATCACCGGCGAGCCCTCGCCCCAACTGGCGACGAAGGCGGTGGGCATGCCCGCGACGCCCGGCTTCACGTCGAAACCGGCGTCGGCGAGGTGGGCCTGGAGGAGAGCCGAACTCTCGTCCTCCTGATACCCGACCTCGGCCAGATCCCAGATCCGCTGGGCCGTGGAGCCGTACGAGGCCGCGTGGGCGTCCACATGGGCCATCACCGATTCGTAGCCGGTCTGGGCGGCTGCATGACCCGGCGGGGCCAGCAACGTGGTCGCAATCAGGGTGGTTGTGAAACGTGTGCCCATTGGTCGCCTCCGGTGTGGGTGTTGGAGGGGGGAGGACCGCGTCTGCGGACGAGACCTCCAGCATCAAACATAAGCGGCGCGCTGCCGATCCGCCCGCCTGGCGGTGTCGACTTGGCGGACATGGGTGTACACAGCGTCCGGAAGTCACGATTTTCCTCCCTTCGTCAGGACGAACCGGTATCCCGCGGGAGAGCGAATGCCACGCAGAGATCAGGTCCGCGTCGCCGCCGTGCAGCCGCGCGGCTATCCGTTCGACACGGCGGGCGCAGTGGAACACCTTTGCGCGGCCACCGCCGAGGCAGGCGCGCAGGGCGCCGAGCTGGTCCTCTTCCCCGAGGCTTTCGTCGGCGGCTACCCCTGGGGCCTCGCCTTCGGCACATCGGTCGGAGGCCGCAAGCCGGCCGGCCGTCGGACCTTCGGGCGCTACCACGATGCCGCGATCACGGTGCCCGGCCCCGAGACGGAAGCAATGGGCCGCGCCGCGCGCGAGGCGGGGGTCCATCTCGCCGTCGGGGTGGTCGAGAAGGGCGCCGACCACTGTCCGGGGACGCTCTTCTGCACGCTCCTCTACTTCGCGCCCGACGGCACGATCGCCGGGCTCCACCGCAAGCTCAAGCCCACGGCCGCGGAGCGCCTGATCTGGGGAGAAGGAGACGGGAGCACGCTGCCCGTGCTCGACACCCCCTTCGCGCGGGTCGGCGGACTGATCTGCTGGGAGAACTACATGCCGCTGGCGCGCATGGCCATGTACGGCAAGGGCGTGGAGATCTACCTGGCGCCCACCGCGGATTCGCGCGACCGCTGGCAGGCCACGCTGCGCCATATCGCGCTGGAGGGCCGCTGCTTCGTGATCGGCTGCAACCAGTTCGTCACGAAGGACCACTACCCGCGCGACATCGAGATCCTCGCCGAGTACGACGACTGGCCGGATACGCTTTCCCGGGGAGGCACCGCGATCTACGGCCCGCTGGGCGAACGCATCGCCGGTCCCCTGCATGGGGAGCCGGGCGTGCTCCACGCCGAACTCGACCTGGGCGACATCGCACGCGGCAAGTTCGACTTCGATGTCGTGGGCCACTACGCGCGGCCGGACGTCTTTGACTTCCGTATCCGCGAGGAACCGTTGACTGCGGTGGGCATTTCGCCACCGAACCGCTAGAATAAATATTCGGCATAGACGAAATATCTTTCATTTCCAAGGATGCTCGACATGACTACAGCCACAGCCAGCCCTACCTCCGCCCTGACCGACCGGTACCTGGACGAGGCCGAGCGCTTCTCCGCGCACAACTATCATCCCCTCCCGGTGGTGCTGGACCGCGGCGAGGGCTCTTGGGTATGGGACGTGGACGGGAACCGCTACCTGGACATGCTCAGCTCGTATTCCGCACTGAACCAGGGACACCGGCACCCCCTCGTCCTCAAGGCCGCGCGCGACCAGCTGGATCGCCTCACGCTGACGTCGCGCGCCTTCCACAACGACCAGATGGGCCCGTTCCTGCGGGAGCTCTGCGAAGCCTCGGGGTTCGACGCGGCCCTGCCGATGAACACGGGCGCCGAGGCCGTCGAGACCGCGATCAAGATGGTGCGCAAGTGGGGGTACCAGGTGCGCGGCGTCCCGGACGGCCAGGCCGAAATCATCGTGTGCGAAGACAACTTCCACGGACGCACGACCACCATCGTCGGCTTCTCTTCCGAAGACCAGTACCGCGAGGGCTTCGGACCGTTCACCCCGGGATTCAAGCTGGTGCCGTACGGAGACGTGGACGCGCTCAGGCGGGCGATCGGGCCCAACACCGTCGGCTTCATGGTCGAGCCGATCCAGGGCGAGGCCGGGGTGGTCGTCCCCCCCGACGGCTACCTGCGCGAGACGGCGGCGATCTGCCGCGACAGCGGCGTGGCCTTCGTGGCCGATGAGATCCAGACGGGGCTGGGCCGTACCGGCCGGCTCTTCTGCTGTGACTGGGAGGGCGTCCGCCCGGACGTGCTCGTCGTGGGCAAGGCGCTGGGCGGCGGGGTCTACCCGGTGTCGGCGGTGATCGCCGACGCCGAGTTCATGGACGTCTTCCGCCCGGGCGACCACGGCTCCACCTTCGGCGGCAACCCGCTGGGTGCGGCGGTGGGCCGGGCGTCGCTGCGCGTCATCCTCGACGACGACCTGTCACGGCGCTCCGACGAGCTCGGATCGTGGTTCATGGACCGGCTGCGCGCGATCGCCTCGCCGCACGTCGAGGAAGTGCGCGGCAAGGGGCTGCTGATCGGCGTGGTGATCAGGGAGTCGTCGGGGACCGCGAGGCCGTTCTGCGAGGCGCTGCAGGAGCGCGGCATCCTCGCGAAGGAGACGCACCACCAGATCGTCAGGTTCGCCCCGCCCCTCACCGTGGAGCGCGCCGACCTGGAAGCCGCGCTGACGGAGATCGAGGCCGTACTGCGGTAGCAGCCGTCGCGCCGGGCGGCACCGGCGAACCGGGTCAGCCGTCCGGCGCGTCGATCGTCCCGCGCTTCGAGGTGTCGATCTCGGCCACCTCGCCTTCGCCGAAGAGCACCGCCCTGACCTGCCCGTAGAGGAAATCACGGGACTCCGCCTTGCGCGGATCGAGTCCGTAGTGATTGATGAGCAGGGTCTGGTGCTGCAGCCAGTCGCTCCAGCAGCGCACACAGACCTCGCGCAGAATCCGTGCCCCCAGTTCCGACCGGAAGGGTGCGCGGGGCAGGGCGGGGCACTGCTCTCCGGGGTGCCGGCGGCATTCGATCGTGTTCACGCCCCAAAATAACATTAGATTTGCTGCGTGGTACCGGAACGGCAGGCAACGGAGGTGCACGATGTCTTCAGCAAGAACGCCCGAAGCGGATTCCGCGCCAAACGGCGAGGGGCCCCTGTTCACCGAGGAGCAGCTCGCTCACCTGGAGAACAGGCTCCTGGAGGAGCGGGAGAAGGCACTCCGCGGCCTGGGCGTGTTCAACCGCGCATCCAAGGAGGATCGGGGGGCAGTCGATTCCGACCTCGCGGCCTACACCGACCACATGGCGGACCAGGGGACCGAGGCGATGGAGCGGGAAAAGGCCGCCCTGTTCGCAACCAAGGAAGGCCGGTACCTCTACAGGCTTCAGGAAGCGCTGCGTCGGCTTTACCGGGACCCGGACAACTTCGGGCGCTGTCACGGCACCGGAAAGCCCATAGGCTTCCAGCGTCTGGATGCGCTCCCGCACGCCCGCTACTGCATCGAGTACAAGCTCGAGCTGGAGAAGCGCGAAGGCTGATCCGTCCGGATCACTTGAGCGCCGCCAGCAGTTTCTCGCCCAGCACCTCGGTCTGCCACGCCCGCACATCCCCTACCGCAGCCAGTGCAGCCAGCGTCCGGGGTTTGGCGGCGGCGATCGCCCGCAGGACACCGTTGGCCATGACGCGGCCGCGGTCCAGCTCCAGTTCGGACGCCACCCGGTTGCGCGCGGCCTTGAGGCGTTCGAACGCGGCTTCCTCCTCGGGGGTCGGCCGGCCGCGCGTCCGCTTGGGCCTCGGGTAAGGCGACAGTTGGGAGGCGGACAGGCGCTCGACCCGCTCCAGCGCCTTAAGGAGCGCATTGCCCCTGCTGCCCACGAGCGCGGCGGGCAGTCCGCGCACGCGGGCCAGCTGCCTTACGGAGGCGGGCTTTCTGACGACGACTTCCATGAGTGCGCTGTCGGAGGCCACTCGGAACGGTGCGCGGTCCCGCTCCCGGGCCACTGCGTCCCGCCAGGCGATGACCGCCCGGAGCGCGGTGACGTCCCTCGGGCCCAGGTGGCGCGCCGCCTTGAAGCGGGTCACCGGGTCGGCGGGCGGACCCGTCTGTTCCGGCGACTTCGCGCTCCGCACAAGCCAGGCGTTTTCTTCCTCCGCCCATGGGCTGCGGCCGAGTTCGCGCAGCCGTTCGGCGAGCAGTTTCTCCAGGCGGTGCAGATAGCGCGTGTCGCCCGCGGCATACTCGACCATCTCCCTGGACAGGGGGCGGCGAGCCCAGTCCGCCTTCTGGAACCTCTTGGAGACCTTCACGCCGAGGTACTTCTCCAGGAGCGCCTGCAACCCCACGCCGGGTTCGCCGAGGAGTTCGGCCGCGACCTGGGTATCGGCCAGGCGGGCCACCCGGATGTCCAGATCGCGGCGCAGGAGTCGGAGGTCGTAGGCCGCTCCGTGCATCAGGACCGTGCGCCGCGGATCCTCCAGCACCCTCAGGTGCGGCGTGAGGTCCACCGCCAGCGGGTCCAGGACGAATGTGCGGGAGGGGGTGGAGAGCTGTACGAGACACAGCCGGTCCGAGTAGCGGTGGTACCCGGCCGCCTCGCAGTCCACGGCGACGCTGCCGGCTGCGCTTGTGGCACGCTCCGCTTCCCGCGCCCGCTCGGGCGTGTCCACATAGAGTGTGGTTCTCTGCAAGGCGTCGCGCGTCCGTCCCTGGTTTGAAGCGCTCGCAAGTGGTGGGCCGCAACAAAGTAACCTAGCTTCATCGGATGATGAGAACGAAGGTGGTCGCAACGATGGGGCCCGCCAGCTCGACACCCGAGGTCGTCACCGATCTCGTGCGGGCGGGGATGGATGTCGCGCGGATCAACATGTCCCACGGGAACCACGAGCACCATCGGCGGGGTGTGCGTCTGGTCCGGGAGGCCGCGCGCAAGGTCGGTCGTCCGGTCGCGATTCTGGCCGATCTGCAAGGCCCCAAGCTCCGCGTGGGAAGCCTTGAGAAGCCCGTCACGCTCAGCGATGGCGATGTCGTGACGATCGTTCCCGAGGGCGAGCGTTCACCAGGGGAGATCCCCACCGGCTACACCCAGCTCGCCGAAGAGGTTACGCGCGGCACGCAGGTGCTTCTGGACGACGGACAGCTGGAGCTGGAATGCATCAGGACGGACGGCAGGCGGGCGGTCTTCAAGGTCGTCCGCGGCGGAATCCTGCGTTCGCGCAAGGGGATCAACCTGCCGGGGGTCGCCGTCAATACGCCCGCAGTGACCGAGAAGGACAGCCGCGACCTGGATTTCGCACTCGAAATGGACGTCGAGTTCATCGGCCTCTCGTTTGTTCGCAACGTCAATGACGTCCTGGGCCTGAAGGACAGGATCGACGGGCGGGCATGGCTGGTCAGCAAGATCGAGAAGGCGCAGGCGCTCGACGAACTCGAGGGAATCATGTCCTTCAGCGACGCCGTCATGGTGGCTCGCGGCGACCTCGGGGTGGAGCTGCCCTTCGCGTCCGTGCCTCTGGCGCAGAAGCGGATCATTCAGGCCGCGAACGGACACGGCTGCCCGGTCATCACGGCGACCCAGATGCTCGAGTCCATGACCATGTATCCGCGCCCGACCCGGGCCGAGACGTCCGACGTGGCCAACGCGATCATCGACGGGACGGACGCGGTCATGCTGTCGGGCGAGACCGCGGTGGGGAAGTTCCCGGTGAGGACGGTGGAGGTCATGGTCGGCATCGCGCAGGAAATCGAACAGAGCGGGGTCCTCGAGAAGGGGCCCCATTATCTGGCGCAGATGGGACCCATCCGGCGCCGCGGCGCCTCACCCCGCGAACACGCGGTCGCCGCGTCTTCCGTGCGGGCCGCGCGCGACCTGGACGCGCCCGCGATCATCGTGATCACCCGCAGCGGTTTCTCGGCGCGGCTGGTCGCTTCGTACCGTCCTCCCACCCCGATCATCTCGGTCTGCACCGACCCCAAGGTGCAGCGCCAGCTGTCGGGCGTGTGGGGCGTCCGACCGGTACTGGCGGAGCAGGGGGAGATCACCTATCAGAACCTGACCGATTTCGGCAAGCGCGTCGTGCTCGGCTCGGGCATGGGCCGGACCGGGGACCCCGTCATCGTGACGTCGGGTCTCCCGTTTCATTCTCCCGGCTCGACCAATACCATGCGCATCGAGCAGCTGTAGTGACGCGATTATCCACCGCCGCCGGGGCGCCATCGCCTTGCGCCTGACCTTTCTCGGGACCGGAACCTCGTTCGGGGTGCCGGTCATCGGGTGCGATTGCGTCAACTGCACGTCGGAGGACCCGCGCGACAAACGCACCCGGCACGCCGCATTGCTCACTCTGGCCCAGGGCAACCTCCTCGTCGACACCCCGCCCGAACTGCGCTTGCAACTGCTGGCCGCGGGCGTCGATCGCGTCCACGCCGTCTGGTACACGCACCTGCACGCCGACCACGTCCACGGGATCGACGATGTGCGGGTGTTCTCCTCGCGGGGCCGCGGTCCGGTGCCGACCTACCTCCACGAGGAGCAGCGGCCGGAAATGGAGTCGCGCTTCGCCTACATCTTCGACGACGACATCACGGTTGCCAGGGGAACCACCAAGCCCCGGCTCGATCTCAGGACGTTCGTGGAGAACGCGCCGGTGGACGTGCTGGGCGCGAACATTACCCCGTTCAGGGTGCCCCACGGTCCCGTCGACGCCTTTGGCTTCCGCGTTGGCCCGCTGGGGTACGTGACCGACGCGAAACGACTCCCCGCCGCGGCCCGGCGCATCCTGGACGGAGTCGAGTTCCTCGTTCTGAACGCGCTCTGGTGGGGCCGCCCCCACCCCACCCACTTCAACATCGAGGAAGCGGTGGAGGCCGCCCGTGACATCGGGGCGCGCCGCACCTTCCTGACCCACCTGACCCATTTCGTCGGGTATCGCGAACTGGCGGCGGCGCTTCCCCGCGGGATCGCGCCTGCCTACGACGGTCTCGTCGTGGACCTGGGCGCCGACCCCGGCTGGTAGCGTGCCCTCTCCCATGATCGACTTCGCCAACGCGGTGGCGGGCGTGGTGCCGGGCACGGGCGTCGATCCGGCACGTCTGCACGGCGACCTGGCCGCGCGTTTCCGGGCGGCGCACGAATCGGTCACGGCGCGTCGGCGCACCGGCGAGATGGGGTTCTTCGCGCTGCCCGCGGCCCACGACCTGGCCGCGCGGACACGGAACGCCGCCGCGGACGTGGGCAGGCGCTTCGAGACGCTGGTGGTGATCGGTATCGGGGGATCGGCTCTCGGCACCGTGGCGCTCCGGGACGCCCTGCTGACGCCGGGGTGGAACGGCCTGGACGCAGAGGCGCGCAGGGGCCTTCCGCGGCTCCACCTCATGGACAACCCGGATCCCGACTCCGTCTCGGCGCTCCTTGACCGGCTGGACCCCGCCAGCACCTGCTTCAACGTGGTCAGCAAGTCCGGATCCACGGCCGAGACCCTGGCGCAGTTCCTGGTCGCCTGGGAGTGGGCCGAGTCCGCGCTGGGTCCTCAGCGTGCGCCGGACCACTTCGTCGTGACGACCTCGCCCGCCCGGGGCGCCCTGCGGGAACTGGCCGAGGAACGCGGCCTGTGCGCCCTGGACGTGCCCGAAGGCGTGGGCGGGCGCTTCTCGGTGCTCTCGCCCGTCGGACTCTTCCCCGCCGCGGCAACGGGCATCGACACCGCCGCGGTCCTGGCCGGAGCCGCCCGGATGGCCGAGCGATGCGCCAACCCCGTGCTCGCGGAGAACCCGGCGGGCGTTCTCGCGACACTCCTGTACGTGGCGGACACGGAGATGGGTGCCCGCGTGCATGTCTTCATGCCGTACGCGGACCGTCTGCGCGCCGTGGCGTTGTGGGTACAGCAGCTGTGGGCCGAATCGCTCGGCAAGGCGGTGGACCGCGACGGCCGGCGCGTCGAGTGCGGACCCACCCCCCTCCCGGCGCTCGGGCCGAGCGACCAGCATTCGGTTTTGCAGCTCCTCATGGAGGGACCCCGGGACAAGATCGTCGTCTTTCTCGCCACGGAGTCGCCCGTGCGGGACGTGGCCGCCCCGGCGCGCTTCGCCGACAGGCCGGAGTTCGCCTATCTCGGTGGTCACACGCTCTTCGGTCTCCTGGACGCCGAGCGCCGCGCAACGGCGGAGGCACTGAGGCGAGCGGGACGCCCGAACCTCACCGTCATGATGGAGCGGGTGGACGCGCACGCGGTGGGGGCCGTGTTGATGCTGTTCCAGATTGCGGTCGTATACGCGGGTGAGTTCTACGGCGTGAACCCCCTGGACCAGCCGGGGGTTGAACTGGGGAAGGAACTGACCTTCGGGCTGATGGGACGCGACGGTTTCGGCGCCCCCGAAATGCCCGCGGGCGGCCATCGTTGGCGTGTCTGAGACGGCACGATTAGCTTTGTCTGCGCCGGGCGACACAATGGACGATTCGGTCGTCCCCGCGAGGTCGCCGGCAGCTGTCCAGGAGGAGAGAATGAGTACTGGAGAAGAGCAACACACAGTGATCATAGAGAAGGGCCGCGGGACCGAGATTGGTGCGTTCGTGGTCGGCGCGCTCGTCGGCGCGGGCATCGCGCTGCTCTTTGCACCCGGCTCGGGCGCGGCCACGCAGCAGCGGATCCGCGAACACGCGCAGAAGCTGAAGGAACTCACCGGGGAGCGCGTCCGCGGACTGCGCGACGACCTGGGCACGCGGATGGACTCGGCGAAGGGTGTGGTGGCGCAGGGACGCCAGCTGGCTAACGAGGCACGGGGCGAGCTGGAGGAGAAGCTGGAGCGGTCCAAGGCGGCCTACCGCGCGGGGATCGATGCGGCCCGGGAGGAGTCGCGCCGCCAGCTCGCCGACGGAGAGAGCCCGCAGCCATCCGAGGCGGACGCCTGAGTCAACACCAGACATCCGGAGGAATCCACCCAAGTGAAGATCTACCTCGACACGGCCAACCTGGACGAGATCCGCGAAGCCGCCCGCTGGGGAATCCTGAGCGGCGTAACCACCAATCCCAGCCTCATGGCGAAGGAGACGGGGGCCGACTTCGAGGACACGATCCGGACCATCGCCGGCCTGGTGCACGGCCCCATCAGCGCCGAGACCGTCTCGGAAGACGCGGACGGCATGGTCGCGGAGGGCCGGGAATACGCCGGCTGGCACCCCAACGTGATCATCAAGGTGCCGAGCACAACGGACGGGCTGGAAGCCGTGCATCGGCTGGGTCAGGAGGGCATTCGCTGCAACGTGACCCTGGTCTTCAATACGAACCAGGCGCTGATGGCGGCGCTGGCGGGGGCGTTCGTCGTCTCGCCGTTCATCGGGCGCGTTGACGACATGTCCCACGACGGCATGGAGCTGATCCGGGAGATCGCCGCCGTCTTCCGGCAGGATCCGGACATTCATACGCGGATTCTCGCCGCCTCGATCCGGCATCCGCGCCATGTGATCGATTCCGCGCTGGCCGGCGCCCACATCGCCACCTGTCCTTACAAGGTTCTCGTGCAGGGCATGAAACACCCCCTGACCGACAGCGGGATGGCCAGCTTCATCGCCGACTGGAAGGCCAGGGAGGCGGCCATGGCGGTGGCGGCGGGGGCAGGGGTCTGATCCCTTGGGGGCGCCACCGCACGGTGGCTCGCGGCGTGTCGTCGCCCGCAACAGAAAGGCCCGGCACCTCTACGAGGTCGTCGACACCTGGGAAGCCGGGGTGGTGTTGCAGGGGACGGAGGTAAAGTCGATCCGCGCGGGCAAGGTGGCGTTCCGGGACGCGCACGCACGGACCCGGGCCGGCGAGATGTGGCTGCACAACCTGCATGTGGCGCCGTACGAGCACGCGAACCGCTGGAATCACGACGAGACGCGTCCGCGCAAGCTGTTGCTGCACCGCGACCAGATCCGGCGGATCACCTCCCGGTCCGAGGAGAAGGGGCTTGCCATCGTCCCGCTGGACATCTATTTGCGGGACGGCAGAGTGAAGCTGACGCTGGCGCTGTGCCGCGGCAGGAAGCACCGGGACCGGAGGGAGACGCTGAGGCGCAAGACCATGCAGCGCGAGGCGGAACGAGCCATGAAGGACCGCGGCCGGTGACCGCGGCGGTCGACGTCTTCGGCGTCCGCTTCACCAGCCCGGTCCTGATGGCCGCCGGCACCTGCGGCTTCGGCGAGCCGCTGGTCGAGGTCATGTCGCCCGGCGAGGTCGGCGGGCTCGTGACCAAGTCGGTGACGCTCGAGCCACGCTGGGGGAACGCGCCGCCCCGGGTGGCCGAGTACCCGGGAGGAATGCTCAACTCGGTCGGCCTCGCCAACCCCGGACTGCACGGCGTGCGGGAACGCAAGCTGCCCTGGATGAGGCGCCACCTGGAGGGGCTTCCCGTCGTGGTCTCGGTCGCCGGGGCTACGGTCGCCGAGTACGAAGCGGTGGTCGAGGGACTCGAGGACGAGGACGGCTTTGTCGGGTTCGAACTCAACCTCTCCTGCCCGAACGACGGGCACCTGAACGGGACGCCCTTCTGCTTCGACGCCGATGCCACGCGGGAGGTCATGGATCGGGTGCGGCCCTGCACCTCGCGGCCGCTGCTCGTCAAGCTCGCGCCCAACGACCCCGACATCGGGGCGACCGCGGCGTTGGCGGAGGCGTGCGGCGCCGACGGCATCACCGCCGTCAATACGTTGCCGGGACTGCTCACCGACCCTGCGGGCAGGCCCAGGCTCGGGGCCGGCAGCGGCGGAGCGAGCGGCCCCGCGCTTCTTCCCGCCGGGCTGGCGGCGGTGCGGCGCGTGGCGGGTGCCGTGGACGTGCCGGTGGTCGGCGTGGGAGGAGTCCTCACCGGGGACGATGCCGAGGCCTATCTCGCCGCCGGGGCCACGCTCGTCCAGGTCGGGACGGCCTCGTTCGCCGATCCGCGCTGCGCGGCGCGGGTGGCGCGCCAACTCGCGGCCAGGAGGCGGAGCCGGTGAACGAACGCATCATCGTTGCCCTGGACACCGCGTCCGGGGCGGATGCGTTGCGAATGGTCGACCGCATCGGTCCGCGTTGCCGGTTCTACAAGGTCGGGCTGGAACTCTACACGGCGGCCGGACCGCAGGTCGTACGCTCCTTGCGGGACCGGGGCAACGAGGTGTTTCTCGACCTCAAGCTGCACGACATCCCGAACCAGGTGGCGGGCGCGACGGCCAGAGCGGCCGAATTGGGCGTGACGTTCCTCACGGTCCACGCCATGGGCGGACGGGACATGCTGGCCGCCGCGGCCGGCGCCGCGACGGCGGCAGCCGGGTCGCTCGGCCTGCTGGGCGTCACGGTGCTGACGTCGCTGGACGAGCGCGGACTGGGAGCCGTGTTCGGGCGCGGTGTCGAGGACGCGGGCCGGGAGGCGGATCGTCTCGCCGGACTCGTGTGCGACGCGGGACTGGCGGGCGTTGTGTGTTCGGCGGCCGAGGCTGCCCGCGTGAGGGCCACGGTGGGCGCCGACCGTGCCATCGTGACGCCGGGAATCCGGCTTGCCGGTGACGCGGTCCACGACCAGCGGCGCGTGCGCACAGCGGGGCAGGCGTTCCGGAGCGGCGCCACCCACATCGTGGTCGGCCGTCCCGTGACCGGCGCCGCGGATCCGGCCGCCGCGTTCGCGCGCATCGTTGCCGACGCCGGCGACGCGGGCGACGCCCCCGACGGGCGCTGACCCGCGCCACCACGGGTGCGCCTATATTTCACGACACACGAAACGCTGAACGCCGGATTCAAACGCCGGACGCCGGATGAAACTCTACGACTCGCTGCGCCGTGACACCCACGCCTTTGTGCCGCTGCAGCCGGGACGGGTCACCGTCTACGGGTGCGGGCCGACGGTCTACGACTTCGCGCACATCGGCAACTTCCGCACCTTCGCGGTCTACGATCTTCTCCACCGTCACCTCAGGTGGCGGGGCCACGAGGTGGACTTCGTGGTCAACCTCACCGATGTGGACGACAAGACGATCGCGGGCGCGGCGGCGGCCGGACAGCGCCTGGAGAAGCATACCGGGCCGTTCATAGAGGCGTTTCTCGAAGACGCGCGGACTCTGGGATTGTTGCCGTTTTCGCAACATCCCTGCGCGACCGCCTACGTCCCGGCCATGCTGGACTTCATCGAGAGGCTCCTGCAGCGGGGCAGCGCCTACCACGCGGCGGATGGCTCCGTGTACTACGACGTGTCGTCCTTCGCGGACTATGGCCGCCTCTCCGGGAAGGGGGCGGACACGGAGGCGGCACGCTCGCGCATTGTCGCGGACGAGTATGAAAAAGGCGACGCACGGGACTTTGTGCTCTGGAAAGCCACGCAGCCCGCCGACCGCGAGGCCGGCGCCGTGTGGGACTCTCCCTGGGGGCCGGGCAGGCCGGGTTGGCACCTGGAGTGCTCGGTCATGGCCTGCTCGCTCCTCGGCGACACCGTCGATATCCACCTCGGAGGGGAAGACCTTCTTTTTCCCCACCACGAGAACGAGATCGCGCAATCGGAGGTGGCGACCGGACAGCCGCTCGCGCGGTTCTGGCTGCACGTCAAGCACCTCAAGGTGGACGACCGCAAGATGTCCAAGTCGCTCGGGAACTTCCACACCGTGCGCGAGCTTGTCGGGGAGGGCCATGACCCCGCGGCGATCCGCTGGGTGCTCCTGTCGGCCCACTACCGCAGCGAGCTCAACTTCACGAAGGAAGGACTGGACGACGCCACCGCATCGCTGCAGCGCCTGCTGGACTTTCGGCGCCGCGTGCGGGAAGCGCCGCCGGCCCCGGACCGGGCCGGGAAGCTGGCTGCCGACGCGCGCGCGCACGTCGAGGACTTCGGCCGGGCCATGGATCAGGACCTGAATGCGCCGCGCGCCATGGCCGCGTTGTGGTCGCTGGTCAGGGACGTCAACGTCGGTCTGGACGAGGCGGCGGGCGGGATTGCCGAGGAGGATCGCGACGCGGTGCTCGCCGCGCTCCAGGAGATGGATGCCGTGCTGGGAGTCCTGGATCTTGCCGCCCGGGGCCGCGAGGTGGGCGATGAGACGGAGGAGTGGATCCGGCGCACGGTGGAGGCCCGCGACCGGGCCCGCGCGGAGCGTGACTTCGCCACCGCGGACCGCCTCCGCGACGAGTTGGCGGCCGAGGGTGTGCAACTCGAGGACGGTCCGGAGGGTACAAGGTGGAAGCGGGTACACGTCGGCGCTGCGGCGAGTGGCGGTTGAGCCGGCCGGACCCGTGATGGACTCAAGGACGGCGGCCCCACTTCCCCCGGGCGGGGTTGCCGGCGAGGTTTCCGAGGTGCTGACGTAGCTCAGTTGGTAGAGCAGCTGATTTGTAATCAGCAGGTCCGGGGTTCGAGTCCCCGCGTCAGCTTGCCGCGTTATTGATCCCCACTGACCAAACAGTTACCTTTCTTTGCTCGTTTCCATCCGAGCCCGGGGACGCCGACAGCCAACTTGGCGGGCAGGGGTGGGAACGTGTTTTTTGGTGGGGTACCGAAGCGGCCAAACGGGGCAGACTGTAAATCTGCTGGCAGACGCCTACGTAGGTTCGAATCCTACCCCCACCATGGAGGCGTCCGGACACTGGGCACCGGGTTCCTTCGGTAGCTGCGGGAGTAGCTCAGTTGGCTAGAGCATCAGCCTTCCAAGCTGAGGGTCGCCGGTTCGAGTCCGGTCTCCCGCTCTGCGCCCGGTCCGGGGTGGTCCCGGAGCGGGCGGGTGCGACAAAGAGGTGCTCTGGTAGCTCAGTGGTAGAGCGCTTCCTTGGTAAGGAAGAGGTCGCGGGTTCAATCCCCGCCCAGAGCTTGGCGGGACCGGGACGGGACCCCGGGCCCGCGAGATGTGAACGACAACGGCACAATCACACGGGGCGACCAGGGGCAGCCGCCGCTGCACACACCTGAAGCCCAACGGGGGTAGAATGGCGAAGGAGACCTTCGAGCGAACGAAGCCACACGTGAACGTGGGGACGATCGGCCACGTGGATCACGGGAAGACGACGCTGACGGCGGCGATCACGCTTGCGCAGGCGAAGAAGTTCGGCGGGGACGCGATTGCGTTCGACGAGATCGACAAGGCGCCTGAGGAGCGGGAGCGTGGGATCACGATCGCGACGGCGCACGTGGAGTACGAGACGGCGAACCGGCACTACGCGCACGTGGACTGTCCGGGACACGCGGACTACGTGAAGAACATGATCACGGGCGCGGCGCAGATGGACGGTGCGATCCTGGTGGTGAGCGCGGCGGACGGGCCGATGCCGCAGACGCGGGAGCACGTGCTGCTGGCGCGGCAGGTGAACGTGCCGCACATCGTGGTGTTCCTGAACAAGGTGGACATGGTCGACGACGAGGAGCTGCTGGAGCTGGTGGAGCTGGAGGTGAGGGAGCTGCTGAGCGAGCAGGGGTTCCCGGGTGACGATCTGCCGGTGGTTCACGGGAGCGCGCTGGAGGCGCTGGAGGCCGGAGGCGAGGGCGATGCGGGGGCGTGCATCGAGGAGCTGATGGAGGCGATCGACACGTACATCCCGGAGCCGGAGCGTGACATCGACAAGCCGTTCCTGATGCCTGTGGAGGACGTGTTCTCGATCACGGGCCGCGGGACGGTGGCGACGGGCCGGATCGAGCGGGGGGTGATCCACAAGGGAGACGCGGTGGAGATCGTGGGGATGGGCGAGGACCGCAAGACGGTGGTGACGGGTGTGGAGATGTTCCGGAAGCTTCTGGAGCAGGGTCAGGCGGGAGACAACGCGGGGCTTCTGCTGCGGGGCGTGGGGAAGACGGAGATATCGCGGGGCCAGGTTCTGGCGATCCCGGGGTCGATCACGCCGCACACGAAGTTCAAGGCGGAGGTGTACGTTCTGACGAAGGAGGAGGGTGGCCGGCACACGCCGTTCTTCCACGGGTACCGGCCGCAGTTCTACTTCCGGACGACGGACGTGACGGGGTCGGCGATGCTGCCGGACGGGGTGGAGATGGTGATGCCCGGGGACAACGTGCAGATGGAAGTGGCACTGATCACGCCGATCGCGATGGACGAAGAGCTTCGCTTCGCGATCCGCGAAGGCGGCCGCACCGTCGGTGCCGGCGTCGTTACCGAAATCATCGAGTAGAAGACCATGCCGAGCATCACGAACGCCAGGCACTTCGTCCAGGAGTGCGCTGCCGAGATGGAGAAGGTCACGTGGCCAGACCGTGACCAGCTCCGCAACGCCACCTGGGTGGTCATCCTCTTCACCATTCTGATTTCGTTGATCATCTGGATCATGGACACGATCTCCAGGCTGGTCATCGTCGACTTCATCATGGGGGTCTTCCGGTCTTGAACGGCGACGAGCGCTGGTACGCGGTCCAGACGCAGGCTCGGCACGAGAACCGCGTCTGCCGCATGATCCAGCAGGAGATCGACAAGGACCCCGGTCCCGATCGGGGGATACGCGAGGTCCTGGTGCCGACCCACGAGGTCGTCGAAATCCGGCGTGGCAAGCGCGTGCCCGTGACCAGACCGCTCTATCCCGGCTACGTCCTGGTGCGGATGATCCTGAACCAGCAGACCGAACACGCGATCAGCGCGATGAAGGGCGTCCGATTCGTCGGCCAGGGCGGCGGCCCCCAGCCGCTCCGCGAGGAAGACATCAACCGGATCATGGGGGTCGAGGTCGAGGAGGAAGTGGCCGGGCGCGAGGAGATCCCCTTCCGGCCGGGCCAGGTCGTGGAAGTGATCCAGGGACCCTTCACCGATTTCTCGGGAACGGTCCAGGAGGTGTACCCGGAAAAGGGCAAGGTCAAAGTCGAAGTGTCTCTCTTCGGCCGTCCCACATCGGTCGAGTTGGACTTCACACAGTTGCGCGGTTTCTAGAGGCCCGCGGGAGTCTGCGACAATGGCAAAACGAGTTCTCGGCTACATCAAGCTGCAGATTACCGCCGGGCAGGCGAATCCGGCCCCGCCGGTGGGCCCCGCGCTGGGGCAGCACGGCGTGAACATCATGGATTTCTGCAAGCAGTTCAACGCCAGGACGAAGCAGCAGGCGGGGACCCTCATTCCCGTCGAAATCACGGTCTACGCCGACCGGTCGTTCTCCTTCGTGACCAGGACGCCTCCGGCCTCCTTCCTGATCAAGCGGGCGGCCGGGCTCGAGAAGGCGTCCTCCGAACCGCACATGGACAAGGTCGCGACGCTGTCGGTGGCGCAGGTCCGGGAGATTGCCGAGGCGAAGATGGAGGACCTGAACACGGACGATGTCGTCTCGGCCATGAGAATGATCAAGGGAACCGCCCGCTCGATGGGAATCGAAGTGGACGGCGAACTGAACGCCTGACGGAGGGAAAGCGTGCCAAAACGAGGCAGGAAGTACTCCGGCGCCCGGGAGACCTACGACCGGCGGGATCGCCACTCTCCCGACGACGCCCTGGGCAAGGTGAAGGAAATCGCCTACGCCGGCTTCGACGAGAGCGTCGACGTCGCAACCCACCTGGGAGTGGATCCCAGAAGGGCCGACCAGATCGTGCGCGGGACCGTCGTGCTGCCCCACGGGACCGGCAAGGCCCCGCGCGTGCTTGCCATCTGCCAGGGTGACAATGAGGAGGAGGCGAGGGAAGCCGGTGCCGACTTCATCGGCGTGGACTACGTCGACAGGATCAAGGAGGGCTGGCTCGACTTCGATGTCTGCGTGGCGACACCCGACATGATGCGCATGGTCGGCCCCCTCGGCCGCATCCTGGGCCCGAGAGGGCTGATGCCGACGCCGAAGGCGGGAACGGTCACGCCCGACGTGGGCCGCGCGGTCCGCGAAATCAAGGCGGGCAAGATCGAGTACAGGGTCGACAAGACGGGGAACCTGCACGCGCCGATCGGGCGGGTTTCGTTCGACTTGGAGCTGCTCACCGAGAATCTGAGAGCGTTCATGGCGTCGGTCCTGCGGTCCAGGCCCGCCGCGGCGAAGGGCACCTACGTCAAGAGCGTCACGGTATCGAGTACCATGGGTCCCGGAGTCCCGGTGGATCCCAACAGCTTTACGCGGAGCGCGTGATCGATGACCAGAGAGCAGAAGGAGAGCTTCGTCGCCGAGTTCCGCGAGCGGCTTGGCCGGGCCGAGGCCATCTTCCTCACGGACTTCACCGGACTCGACGTGAAGGCGATGACGAGCCTCCGCAGCCGGCTGAAGAAGTCGGGCGGCGAATACCTCGTGGTCAAGAACCGGCTCGTGCGCCGCGCCCTGGCCGACACGGCGATTCCCGACATTTCGGGGTTCCTCACCGGGCCGACGGGCGTGGTCTTCGGGGACGGCGACGTCGTGGACGCCGCCAGGGCCGTGACGGACTTCGCCAGGGAGAACGGGGACAAGCCGGTGTTCAAGGTCGGCGTCCTCGACTCCGACCTGCTCGACCCGGCGCAGATCGAACGCGTTGCCTCGCTCCCGCCCAGGGAAGTGCTCCTGTCGCAGGTGGCCGGCGCGCTGGAAGGGCCGATGTCGTCTCTCGCGGCAGCGCTGAGCGGCAAGGTCCAGGAAATGGCGGGGCTCGTCGATGCACTGCGCGAGCAGGCCGAGGCGAAAGAGACCGACAGCTGATCAACCAAACACCCGGCCGACCGGGTGAATACCAGGAGGAAAGCAGACAATGGCTGTGAATCAACAGGAACTCCTCGACACCTTCGGCAACATGACGGTGATCGAACTCTCGGAGTTCGTCGAGGCCTTCAAGGACCGGTTCAACGTGACCGCCGCGGCCGCCCCCGTCATGGCGCTGCCGGGTGACGCGGTCGCCGAGGCGGGCGCCGCCGAGGAGCAGGACGAGTTCGAGGTGGTGCTCGAGTCCTTCGGTGCCAAGAAGATCCAGGTCATCAAGGTGATCCGCCAGATCACCAGCCTGGGACTGAAGGAGGCCAAGGAGTTGGTCGACAAGGCGCCCAGTACGGTCAGGGAAGCGGTCAGCAAGGACGAAGCCGCGGATATCAAGGAAAAGCTCGAGACGGCTGGCGCCACCGTAGTCGTCAAGTAGGTGCGCCGAGCCGAGTCTCCCGCCGGGGCGCCTCCGGTTGCTGGAAGCCAGCCGGAGCCGGGGGGACGGTCGTCCAACGTACGACTTGCGGGCGGAGTGCGTCCGTCCGCCGCGCCTCCGTGCGCAACATTCGCCGTGATATCCGCAACAAAGACAGGGGAGTGGTCCGTTGCCTAGCATGAATGGTTCACATGAGGGTGCCCGTCCGGTCGTCAGCTTCGCCAAGCTCGAATCGGGGATGCCCATGCCCAACCTCCTGGATGTCCAGATCCGCTCCTTCGCGAAGCTCGTGGAGACGGACGTGGCGCGGGAGGAGATGTGGGACTTCGGACTGGACTCCGTGTTCCGCGACATCTTTCCCGTCTCCGACGTCAACGGGAAGCTGACTCTCGAGTACGTCGAGTCGTCGCTGGGGCGGCCCAAGTACACGGTCGAGGAGTGCATCGAGCGCGACATGACCTACGCCGCCCCGCTCAAGGCGACGCTCAGGCTCGTCGTCTGGGAGAAGGTGGGCAAGCAGGAGCCCCGACCCGGCACGATCGTCGAGAAGGAAGTCTACCTGGGTGACCTGCCGCTCCTCACGGACCTGGGCACGTTCATCATCAACGGAGCCGAACGCGTTGTGGTCAGCCAGCTGCACCGGTCGCCCGGCGTCGTCTTCGAAGAGGACGTGCACCCGAACGGCACCAGGCTCAACAAGGCGCGGATCATTCCGTTCCGCGGCTCGTGGGTCGAATTCACGATCGATATCAACGATATCTGCTACGTGCACATCGACAAGAAGAAGAAGTTCCCGGCCACTGCGCTGCTTCGCGCCTTCGGCTACGGCAGCGACGCCGACATCTATCAGCTCTTCTTCGAGTCCCGCCCTGCCGACGTGCCGGTGGACGACGAGGAGGTGCGCGATCTGGCCGGGGCGGTCATCGCGGAAGAGATCGTCGATTCCGAGACGGGCGAGGTATTGCTGGACGAGGGCACGGAGCTCACGGAGGACGCGATCCGGATGCTGCAGCGCGGAGGCTGGGAGGACATCCTGGTCTACCGGTCGGCGAGCGAGGGACGGGGCGGACGCCCGGGCGAGAGTCCCATCGTCAAGAATACGCTCAGGAAGGATCCGACAGCGGGCGAGGAAGAGGCCCTCAACGCCATCTACTCGCTGCTGCGCCCGGGTGAGGCTCCCAACATGGCGACGGCGCGCGCGGCCCTGGACCGCGTCTTCTTCGACCCGAAGCGCTACGACCTGGGCCGGGTCGGCCGCTACAAGATCAACCAGCGGCTCCGGCTGGAGATCGGGTACAGCGAGACCGTGCTGACGCGCGAGGACTTCGTGGCGATTCTCAAGTACCTGATCGAGCTGAGCGAGGGGCGCGGCAGGATCGACGACATCGACCACCTGGGCAATCGCCGCGTGCGCACGGTCGGCGAACTCATCGCCAACCAGTTCTCGGTGGGCCTGTCGCGCATGGCGCGCCTCGTCAAGGAACGGATGTCGATCAACACGGACCCCGCCAAGATCAACATCGACGACCTGGTCAACGCCAGGACCGTCTCGGCGGTGATCCAGGCGTTTTTCGGGTCGTCCCAGCTGAGCCAGTTCATGGACCAGACGAATCCGCTGGCCGAGTTGACCCACAAACGCAGGCTGTCGGCGCTCGGTCCCGGTGGCCTGACACGGGAGCGCGCGGGCTTCGAGGTGCGCGACGTGCACTACTCGCACTACGGGCGGATGTGTCCGATCGAGACGCCGGAGGGGCCGAACATCGGGCTGATCACCTCGCTCACCACGTATTCCCGCATCAATGACCTCGGATTCGTCGAGACCCCGTACCGGAGAGTCGAGGGCGGAAAGGTCACGGGAGACATCGAGTGGCTGTCCGCGAACGAGGAACAGGAAGCCACCATCGCGCAGGCAAATGCGCCGCTCGAGTCCGACGGGAGCTTCCGCAACGAATTCGTGCTCTGCCGCAGGCGGGGCGACTTCCCGCTGATGAGGCCCGAGGAGATCGACTTCATCGACGTGGCGCCGGACCAGCTGGTGTCGGTCGCGGCGGCGATGATTCCCTTCCTGGAGCACGACGACGCGAACCGGGCGCTGATGGGCTCGAACATGCAGCGCCAGGCGGTGCCGCTCCTGTACACCGACGCCCCGCTGGTGGGCACGGGGCTGGAAGCGAAGGTGGCCCAGGACTCCGGCGCGGTGATCACGGCACGCAGAGAGGGACGGATCGTGCGCGTGACCGCCGACGAGATCGTGGTGGACACCGGAGAGGAGAGCGCGGACGCCTCGAACCGGCCGCTGGCAAAGCTCACCCAGTTCGATCGCTACCAGCTCAAGAAATTCTGGAGAACCAACCAGGACACGGCGATCAACCAGCGTCCGCTGGTGAAGTCGGGACAGGCGGTTCAGGAAGGCCACGTCATTGCCGACGGTCCCTCCACCAACCACGGTGAACTGGCGCTGGGGCGCAACGTGCGGGTCGCGTTCATGCCGTGGTACGGCTACAACTTCGAGGACGCCATCGTCATCTCCGAACGTCTGGTGCGGGACGACCTGTTCACGTCGATCCACATCCAGGAACTCGAACTGCATGTCCGCGACACCAAGCGCGGCATGGAGGAGATCACGCGCGAAATCCCCAATGTCGCCGACGAGAGCCTGGTCGACCTGGACGAGCGCGGCATCGTGCGCGTCGGCGCCCGCGTCAAGAGCGGGGACATCCTGTGCGGCAAGATCACGCCCAAGGGCGAAACCGAACTGTCGCCGGAGGAGAAGCTGCTGACCGCGATCTTCGGCGAGAAGGCCAAGGACGTCAAGGATTCCTCTCTGCGCATGTCCCCGGGCATGGCCGGGACGGTGATCGACGTCAAGATCTTCTCGCGACGCATCGACGATCCGCTGCTGGAGCGGGAGCACGGCGCGCGCATCGGCGAGCTGAGACAGCGCGAGCGCGAGAGGATCCGCCGCATCACCGACGCCCGGGACGACGAGCTCCGCAGCCGTCTCCATCTGCAGACGATCGCGCTGTGCCTGAAGAAGGGCACGGTCCAGCCCTACTACGAGGAAGGCAGGAAGCTCAAGAAGAGGGACCTGGACCAGTTGAGGCTGGCCGAGGTCGACCTGACCACGCTCAAGGTCCAGAACCAGGAGGTGAGCAGCGAGATCAAGCTGCTGATCGACGAGGCCAAGCACCGGATCGAGGATGTCCGGGAGCGGACCGAGGAGCAGATCGACAAGGTGTTCCAGCCGGACGAACTGCCGCCTGGAGTGGTCCAGCTGGTCAAGGTGTACATCGCCGAGAAGCGGAAGATCTCGGTCGGCGACAAGATGGCGGGCCGTCACGGCAACAAGGGCATCATCGCCCGGATCGCGCCGGAGGAGGACATGCCCTATCTGCCCGACGGGACACCGGTCGACGTCGTCCTGAATCCCCTGGGCGTGCCGTCGCGCATGAACGTCGGGCAGATCCTGGAGACGCACCTCGGGTGGGCGGCGGACAACCTGGGCTTCGAGGCGAAGACGCCGGTCTTCCAGGGCGCATCCGAGGACGAGATCGCCATGCTGCTCAAGCTGGCGGGCGCCAAGTGGGCGTCCGAGTCGCTCAGGGCGCGGGTCCCCTGGCCGCTGGGCCCGGACGAGTACCACCGTCTCCTCAACCTGGTGCAGGCGCACCCCGAGGCGGGCCGGATCCGGGTCGCGACCAACGGCGATGCCGACGGCAGTGCCAACGGCGCGGGATCATCCCGTCCCGCCGGCATCGGCAAGAGCCTCGACGAGTACACCGACCTGGCAGCCGGCGCGGGAGCGGCCGACGCGCTGCAGGCACTGCGCGACTTCGTCGTCTCCGTGGGGATGCGGCTGTCGGCCAAACGCCACCAGGTGCTCAAGCAGGCATTCCCCGCGGTCGCGGCCATCGCCGAGAGCGATACGCCCGGGCCTGGCGTCGAGGCGGCGGTGCAGGAGCTGCTCTCCGAAGCCGAAGTCCTCGGAAACGGCAAGGTCTGGCTGAGGGACGGACGCAGCGGGACGAAGTTCGACTTCCCGGTGACCGTTGGGGCGATCTACATGCTGAAGCTCTCGCACCTGGTCGACGACAAGATCCACGCGCGGAGCATCGGCCCCTATTCGCTGGTCACCCAGCAGCCGCTGGCCGGCAAGGCGCAGTTCGGCGGACAGCGCTTCGGAGAGATGGAGGTGTGGGCGCTGGAAGCCTACGGGGCGGCCCACACGCTTCAGGAGATCCTGACCGTGAAGTCCGATGACGTGACCGGCCGCTCGAAGGTCTACGAGTCGGTCGTCAAGGGCGAGAACCTTCCCAAGCCGGGCGTTCCGGAGTCCTTCAATGTCCTTGTGAAGGAGCTCCAGGCCCTCGGGCTCACGGTCGAGCTCGGCGAAGAAGAATGACGGCAACGAACCCAGGTCCCGCGTCGGCGCGGGACGTTCAGGAAACGGTGGCCAGAACATGATCGATTTTCCACGCCAGAGAGAATCCCGCTCCACGGACTTCGACTTCATTCGCATACGCATTGCGTCGCCCGAGGATATCCGCGAGTGGTCGCACGGAGAGGTGACGAAGCCGGAGACCATCAACTACCGGTCCTTCAAGCCGGAGCCGATGGGGCTGTTCTGCCAGCGGATCTTCGGGCCGGTGAAGGACTGGGAGTGCGCGTGCGGCAAGTACAAGCGCATTCGCTTCCGCGGCATCATCTGCGACCGTTGCGGCGTGGAGGTGACGCTGTCGAAGGTTCGGCGCGAGCGCATGGGTCACATCGAGCTGGCGGTCCCGGTGTGCCACATCTGGTTCTTCAAGACGCTGCCGAGCCAGCTGGGCTACCTGCTTGGGATGACCCTCAAGGACCTGGAAAAGGTCATCTACTACGCAGCCTACGTGGTCACGAATCCGGGGGACCAGGACGTGGAGTTCCTCGATCTCCTGGACGAGGACGAGTACTACGATCTTCGCGTCAAGGCGCGCGAGGAGGGCGACAAGGACTTCAAGGCGGAGATCGGCGCGGAGGCGGCAAGGACACTGCTCAAGCGGCTGGATTCCCCGGACGTCGATGTCGGGGACCAGAACCGCGACGGGCGGGGACTCGACCGCCTTGCCGAGTGGCTGCGCGCCGAGATCCGCTCCGAGACCTCCCAGCACAGGAAGAAGAAGAAGCTGCGGCGCCTGAAGGTTGTCGACGCGCTGCGCAACTCCGGCGACACTCCGGACAAGCGGAACCGGCCCGAGTGGATGGTGCTGGACGCGATTCCCGTGATCCCGCCCGATCTGCGTCCGCTGGTCCCGCTGGACGGGGGGCGTTTCGCCACGTCAGACCTGAACGACCTGTATCGCCGGGTGATCAACCGCAACAACCGGCTCAAGAAGCTGATGGAAATGCGGGCTCCGGAGGTCATCCTCAGGAACGAGAAGCGGATGCTGCAGGAGTCGGTCGACGCGCTGTTCGACAACGGCCGCAGATCGAAGGCGATTCGCGGCCGTGGAAAGCGGCCGCTCAAGTCGCTGTCCGACATGCTGAAGGGCAAGCAGGGCCGTTTTCGGCAGAATCTCCTGGGCAAGCGCGTGGACTACTCCGGCCGGTCGGTGATCGTCGTCGGGCCGGAACTGAAGCTGCACCAGTGCGGGCTGCCCAAGGCGATGGCGGTGGAACTCTTCAAGCCCTTCATCATCCACGAGCTGGAGCGGCGGGGCGAGGCGGAAACGGTCAAGAGGGCCAAGAAGATCGTCGAAGAGGACGACCCGAAGGTCTACGAGGTGCTGGAAGACATCATCCGCGACCACCCCGTGCTGCTCAACCGGGCGCCGACGCTGCACCGGATCGGGATTCAGGCGTTCGAGCCGGTGCTGGTCGAGGGCAAGGCCATCCGGATCCATCCGCTGGTGTGCGCGGCCTTCAACGCCGACTTCGACGGCGACCAGATGGCGGTCCACCTGCCCCTGTCCTACGAGGCTCAGCTGGAGGCCCGCGTGCTCATGCTCGCGAGCAACAACGTGCTCCTGCCTTCCAACGGACGGCCGGTCGCCGCGCCCACCCAGGACATGGTCATCGGTTCGTTCTACCTGACGAAGCCGCCGATCGAGATTGCGGATCTGGAGCCGGCGGCGAACGACGCATCGCTTCCGGAACCGGTCCGGGCCGAGGCCATCGCCAGGCTGGAGGAGCTGTACAGCGACGCTCCCCACTACTCCACCTACGGCGAGGTGGAAATGGCCGAGAGTCTCGGTCACGTGAAGTTCTCCACGCCATGCCGCTACTGGGTGGACGCGCACGGCGACCCCGACGATCCGGACGGCGTCGTGCAGGCGGGCTGGGTGCGTACCACGGTGGGACGCGTGCTCTTCAACTCGATCATCCCCGAGTCGCTGGGCTTCCTCAACCGCACATTCGGCAAGAAGCAGCTCGGCGACCTCGTCTTCGAGTGCTTCACGAGGGCCGGGCTCGCGGAGACCACCCAATTCCTCGATCACCTGAAGGACTTCGGTTTTCGCTACGCCACGACGGGCGGCGTATCCGTCGGGGTCGACGACCTGGAGGTCCCGCCCGAGAAGACCGAACTGCTGACCGATGCGACGCAACAGGTGTCGCGCTTCCAGTCGGCCTATGACTCGGGGTACATCTCGAACGGCGAGCGCTACAACAAGATCATCGACACCTGGACGCACGCGAACAACGACGTAGCGGACGCGATGGTCAGCCACCTGAAGCGATCCCGGGGCGGCTTCAACCCGGTCTACATGATGATGACCTCGGGAGCGCGCGGGAACCGCGATCAGATGCGGCAGCTGGCGGGCATGCGCGGCCTGATGGCCAAGCCCCAGAAGAAGCTCACGGGGGGAATCGGCGAGATCATCGAGAGCCCCATCCGGTCCAACTTCCGCGAAGGCCTCACCGTGGTCGAGTACTTCATCTCGACGCACGGTGCCCGCAAGGGTCTGGCGGACACCGCGCTCAAGACCGCGGACGCAGGGTACCTGACGCGCCGTCTGGTGGATGTCGCGCAGGACGTAACAATCACCGAGGACGACTGCAACACCATCCTCGGCCTGGAGATGAGCGCGCTCAAGGAGGGCGAGGACATCGTGGAGTCGCTGGCGGACCGGATCGTGGGGAATGTGGCGCTCGAGAGCGTCTACGATCCCATCGACGGCGAACTGATCCTCACCGCCAACAAGATGATCGACGAGAGGTCCGCGGAGGCCATCGAGGCGGCGGGAATCCAGTCGGTCAGGATCCGTTCGGTCTTGACCTGCGAGACCAAGCGCGGCATCTGCCGCATGTGCTACGGCCGCAACCTGGCGACCATGGGTCCGGTCGACCTGGGAGAAGCGGTGGGCATCCTGGCGGCGCAGTCCATCGGCGAGCCCGGTACCCAACTCACGCTGCGGACCTTCCACATCGGGGGCACCGCCGCGCGGATCGCGGCGCAGAACCAGCGCAAGTCCAAGATCTCCGGGATCGTCGGCCTGGAACGCGTGTCCACGGTCGAGGACCGCCAGGGGAACCGGATCGTCACCACGCGCGAGGGCAGGATCGTGATCCAGACGCGGGAGGGCCAGGTGCGGAGCCGGCTTTCCGTGCCCTACGGCGCGACGATCCACATCGACGAGGGCGAGACGATCAAGGCGGGTGACCTGCTCTTCAGCTGGGATCCCTATTCCGAGCCCATCGTCTCCGATTCGGAAGGGTTCGTGCGCTTCGTCGACATCGTGGAGGAACAGACGGTCCGCGAGGAGCTCGACGAGTCCACCGGGCGAAGGCAGCGCATGATCATCGAGGATCGCGACAAGAAGCTGCACCCGACGATCCAGATCCGCAGCGGCGAATCGCCGACCAGCGAACTCCTCAAGGAATTCATCATCCCGGTCGGTGCGCAGCTGATGTGTTTCCACGGCGACCGGGCCCATCCGGGCGATCCGATTGCGAAGATCGGGCGGGAGGTGTACAAGACCCGCGACATCACCGGGGGCCTGCCCAGGGTGGCAGAACTCTTCGAGGCGCGGAAGCCCAAGGATCCGGCGGTCGTCACGGAGATCGACGGCGTCGTTTCGTTCGGCGATATCAAACGCGGGAAACGGGAGGTGTTCGTCACCCCGAAGCAGGGGCAGCGCCAGCGCTACGACGTGCCGGTCGGGAAGCACATGCGCGTCCACCAGGGAGACCAGGTGCGCGCCGGCGACCGCATCTCGGAAGGGCCGATCAACCCGCACGACATCCTGCAGATCAAGGGGTCCCGGGCGGTTCAGGAGTATCTGCTGAACGAGATCCAGGAGGTCTACCGCCTGCAGGGGGTGAAGATCAACGACAAGCACATCGGCGTGATCGTGCGGCAGATGCTGCAGAAGGTCAGGGTGGTCGATCCGGGCGAGACCCACCTGCTCGAGGGAGAGCATATCGACCGGGCGGAGTTCCGCGGTGTGAATCAGGCCGCGGCAGCGGACGACAGAAGGCCGGCGCGGGCCGAGCCGCTCCTGCTCGGGATTACCAAGGCAAGCCTCACGACCGAGTCCTTCATCTCCGCCGCCTCCTTCCAGGAGACCACGCGGGTGCTGACGGACGCGGCGGTGAGAGGCGCCAGGGACGACCTGAAGGGGCTCAAGGAGAACATCATCATCGGCCACCTCATCCCGGCCGGTACCGGGGTCCACAGGTGGCACGATATCGAGTTCCAGGTCGAGCAGGACTTCTACGACGAGGAGATCCTGCCGCTGACCGCCCCGGGCGATCTGCTGCCGGGCCTGGGCGAAACGGTAGAGGAGGTTTCCGCGGACTAGCGGTCCGTGGACCAAGCCAGGCGGGGCTCTCGGGCGCGGTCTTCCGTGCGGAGGGCCGGCGTCTTGCCTGAAGAGAGGAGGCCAGCATCGACCCGAGCCTTGCGGAGCGCTTCGCGGAGACGCGACGGCGATTCCGGGCCGTGGAGCGCGAGCTTTCCGACCCGGCGGTTGTTCGCGACATCGATCGGTTGAGGGAGCTTGGCCGGGAGCGGGCACGGTTGGCCGGCGTTGTGGAAGCGGGCGATGTGGTGGCCGGGCTGGAGGCCGAACTGGCGGGCGCGCGCGACCTTCTCGCCGAATCGGATGACCCCGAGCTCCGTCAGCTGGCCAGCGAGGAGGCCGCGGAACTCGAGGGCCGTCTGGCGAAGGCCGAGGTCCGGTTGCGAGAGGCGCTGATGCCCCGGGATCCCATGGAGGACAGGCCCGCGGTGGTCGAGATCCGCGCGGGGACCGGAGGCGACGAGGCGGGGCTGTTCTCGGCCGACCTGGTGAGGATGTACCGGCGGCTTGCCGAACGCAGCGGCTGGAGCGTGGAGCTTCTCAGCCTCTCGGAAGGGATCCCCGGCTCGGTGAAGGAGGCGATCTTCACGGTGCGCGGAAAGGGCGTCTACGGCGTGTTGCGTTACGAGTCTGGAGTGCACCGGGTGCAACGGGTCCCGGAGACCGAAAGCCAGGGGCGCATCCATACGTCGGCGGCCTCGGTGGCCGTCCTTCCCGAGGCGGAGGACGTCGACATCGAGATCGACCCGGCGGATCTGCGCGTGGACGTCTTCCGCTCGTCGGGGCCGGGGGGCCAGTCGGTGAACACGACCGACTCGGCGGTTCGCATCACGCACCTGCCCACGGACGTGGTGGTCACGTGCCAGGACGAGAAGTCCCAGCACAAGAACAAGGCCAAGGCGATGAAGGTGCTGCGCTCGCGCCTGCTGGATCGCAGGATCGCGGCCCGGGAAGCGGAGCGCGCCGCCGAGCGCAGGTCGCAGATCGGCAGCGGCGACCGCTCGGCCAAGGTGCGTACCTACAACTTCCCGCAAAACCGCGTGACCGACCACCGGATCGGATTGAGCCTCTACCGCCTGGGCGAGGTGATGGACGGAGATCTGGACGAAATCGTCTCCGCCCTTCGCCTGGCGCGCGACCGGGAGCGTCTCTCGGCCGCGCCGGCGGGCAAATGAGCGGTTCGGCCCCGGCTGCCGCCCGCCGGGAATGGAGGATGATGGATGTGATCCTGCTGAGCGGAGAGTATCTGACGGAAAAGGGTGTTGAGAAGGGTCGGCTGAACGCCGAACACCTCCTTGCGCACGTCCTGGGTGTAGAACGTCTGCAATTGTACCTGAACTTCGATCGCCCCCTCGACGTGGACGAACTGGACAGATTCAGGCCGCTGCTCAGGAAGCGCGCCGCGCGACAGCCCCTCCAGTACCTGCTCGGGACGGCCCAGTTCAGAGAGCTGGAACTGGCGGTCGATCACCGGGTGGCCATTCCGCGTCCGGAAACGGAGTACCTGATCGATGTCCTGCGGCAGGTGGCCGGCCGGGGCCGCGTGTTCGACGCGGCGCTGGACGTGGGCACCGGGTCGGGGGCCATCGCACTGACCCTGGCGGCAGAGGGCATCGCGCGGGCCGTGGTGGCCACGGACGTGTCGGCCGCCGCGCTGGATGTGGCCCGCGGCAACGCCGACGCCGCCGGTCTCGCGGAGGTCGATTTCCGGGCCGGAGATTTGCTCGAACCGGTCGAGGGCGGAACCTTCGATCTGGTGCTTTCGAACCCGCCCTACCTCACGGAGGCCGATTGGCTCCGGACAGAGCCCGAGGTGCGTGAGTGGGAGCCAAGGGTGGCGATGGTGGCGGATGAGTCGGGACTCGCGGTGATCCGCCGTCTGATCGGCGGACTGGACGGGGTTCTCCGCCCGGGTGGATGGGTCGGGCTGGAAGTCGGGAGCACACAGGCTGGCCGGGTCGCCGCCATGATGGAGCGCCGTCCCGGCCTTCGGGCGGTGCAGGTGCATGACGACCTGGCGGGTCGTCGGCGCTATGTTTTTGCACGGCGGTCGCGCGCGCGGTCGCGGCCATAAGGAGTGGGTGGATGTCTGAAATACAGGATATGGCCGGGTCTCTGGGCCGGGCCCTGGGGCGCACGCCGGAGTATCGCACGCTGGCCCGCGCCATCGAGAGCGCGGACGACGACCGCGAGGTCGTGGCGCTGCGCAACGAAGTGCGCGAGATCGAGGCGCGGCTGCAGGAGGCCATCGCCAGTGGAGAGGAGCCCGACAGGGCGACGATGGAGCGTTTCGAGGCCGCCCTGGGACAGCTGCAGGCCTCGTCGGTCTACCAGAGCGTGGTGGCCGCGCAGACCAACTTCGACAAGATCATGCACCGCGTGGACGCGGCAATTCAGAAGGGGATGCGCGAAGGCGCGGCGTCCCGGATCATCCTGACGACGTGACCGCTCGGATGTCCTCCGGCCAGGATCGGGAGAGAGAGAAGGGGCTCAAGGCGTTCCGGTATCCGGTCTACGCCATGCTCGATCCCGCCACCCGGTGGCTGGTGCGACGCGGCGTCCACCCCAACGCAATCACCATCATGGGGTTTGCCGTGACCCTCGCGGCGGCGCTGCTCTATTCGCGCGACCATGTCCGCACGGCCGGTTCCCTGGTGCTGTTGGGCGGTGTGCTCGACATCTTCGACGGCCGCGTGGCGCGGGTTTCCGGTCTGGCATCCAAGTTCGGCAGCTTCTTCGACTCCACGCTCGACCGAATCTCCGAAATCGCGATGTACATCGGACTCATCACCCTGTACAACGGCTACATACTCGACGTGGCCGACATCTGGATGATCTACGTCATCGCCCTCGCGATGGGTGGCTCGCTGATGGTCAGCTACACCCGGGCAAAGGCGGAAGCCCTCGGCTTCGAGTGCTCGGTGGGCCTGATGCAGCGGGCCGAGCGGATCGTGCTGCTCGGCCTGGGCTCGCTGGTTTTCGGTCTGGCCTGGGGTGGCGCCGTGCTGAGCGGGATCATCATCGTGGTGGCCGTGCTGACCAACTTCACCGCCATACACCGGATCGTCTGGGTGTACAGGCGCGGCAGTGGCGTTCCTCTCGACGACGGCGGCGACACCGTCGGAAAGGCATAGGAGTTCGTGGAGCAACCTCCCGGCATTACCTCCCCCCAAGGGCGCGTCGGCGTTTTGCTGCCGGGCCTCGGCGCCGTGGCGACGACAGTGGTCGCCGGTGTCGAGGCGGTACGGCAGGGGCTCGCCGAGCCCTTTGGCAGTCTCAGCCAGATGAATACCGTGCGGCTCGGCAAGCGCACCGATGACCGTGCCCCCCTGATCCGCGAGTTCATCGGTCTGGCGGATCTCGAACAGCTCGTATTCGGCGCGTGGGACCCGATCCCGGACGATGCGTACGAGAGCGCCGTGAACGCCGGAGTACTGGACCGGACCACGCACCTGGATCCGATTCGGGACTTCCTGGCGTCGGTCGTGCCGATGCCGGCGGTCTTCGATACCAGCTATGTCAAGCGCCTGGATGGCCCCAACTGCAAGGCCGGGGCCAACAAGATGGAGCTGGCGGAAGCGCTGCGCGACGACATCCGCCGCTTCCGGTCGGAGAACGGGTGCTCGCGGGCGGTGATGATCTGGTGCGGCTCGACGGAGGTCTTCCAGCGCTCGGGTCCGGCACACGCGACGGTCGAATCGTTCGAGCGGGCGATGCGCGACAACGACCCCGCCATTGCTCCCAGCATGATCTACGCGTACGCGGCGATCATGGAGGGGGTGCCCTACGCCAACGGTGCGCCGAACCTGTCCGCGGACGTGCCGGCGCTGGAAGCCCTTGCCCGCGAGCGCGGCGTTCCGATCGCCGGGAAGGACTTCAAGACCGGCCAGACGCTCATGAAGACGATCCTCGCGCCGGGTCTCAAGGCGAGGATGCTGGGCGTCAGCGGCTGGTTCAGCACCAACATCCTCGGGAACCGGGACGGCGCGGTCCTCGACGACCCGGAGTCCTTCAAGACGAAGGAGGAGTCCAAGCTGGGGGTGCTCGACTACATCCTTCAGCCCGAGATGTATCCCCGGCTGTACGGGGACATCTATCACAAGGTCCGGATCAACTACTATCCGCCGCGCGGTGACGACAAGGAGGGATGGGACAACCTCGACATCTTCGGCTGGCTCGGTTACCCGATGCAGATCAAGGTGGACTTTCTTTGCAGGGACTCCATCCTGGCGGCGCCGATCGTCCTGGACCTCGCGCTCTTTCTGGACCTTGCCGGCCGGGCCGGACTCGGCGGCATCCAGGAGTGGCTCTCCTTCTACTTCAAGAGCCCGCACACGCCCGAGGGTCTCTACCCCGAGCACGATCTCTTCATCCAGCACTGGAAGCTGAAGAACACCCTGCGCTGGCTGGCGGGAGAGGAGCAGATCACCCACCTGGGCCGGGAATACTACGGTTAGGACGGGCGGGGAAGGCGACGGATGACGAGCCGGGGGCGCTTCATCGTCGTGGAAGGCGCGGAAGGCGTCGGCAAGTCGACGCAGGCCGAGAGACTCCTCGCATTCCTGCGTTCCCACGGAATCCGGGCCGAACTGACGCGCGAGCCAGGGGGTACGGCGGTGGGGGAGGGAATCCGCGAACTCGTCCTGGGTGACGCGGAACCGATCCCGCGAGAGACCGAACTGCTCCTGATCCTGGCCGCCCGGGCCGCGTTCGTGCGCCAGCGCGTGGAGCCGGCGCTGGCCGGCGGAACCTGGGTGGTGTCCGACCGCTTCGACCTGAGCACATTCGCGTACCAGGGCCACGGACGCGGCATCGACCTGGACTGGATCGACCGGGTCAACCATTACGTTACGTCAGGGTTGACGCCGGATCTGCAACTTGTGCTGGATTTGCCCGCGCGGGAGGGGATCGGTCGGCTCGAGCGCCAGAACCGGCCGCTGGACCGGATCGAATCGGAGACACCCGGCTTTCTCCGCAATGTCCGGCGAGGGTATGTTGAACTGGCAGGGTCCGTGGCACACGCCGAGCTGGTATCCGCCAGCGGAGGACCGGCCGAAGTGGAGGCCCGGATCAGGGACACGGTCACCCGGTACTTCCCCGACGACTTCGGAGTTGCGGGAAGCGGCGGGGACGCGTGTGCGACTGCCGAGGCGGAACGGGGACCGAAGGAGACGTGATGAAAGCCACCAGGACCACAATCGTCCCCGCGATGATCGTCGTTCTTGCGGTGGCCAGCGGCGGCTGGCTGTTGCAGCGGGACGTCGGGATGGACGCCAACGTCTACTTCCAGACGCGTCTGCTGGAAGAGGTGATCTCCCGGATCGACCGCTACTACGTGGACGAGGTCCAGGTGGACGACCTGTACCAGGCGGCGGTCAGGGGTGTGGTCGAGCAGCTGGGCGACCGTAACTCGCAGTTCCTGGAGGCCTCGGCCTGGGAGGATGTGCGGATACGGACGCAGGGGGAATACGGTGGAGTCGGTCTCGAAGTCGACTACCGTGACGAGCATATCACGATTGTCGCCCCGATCCCGGGGACGCCGGGAGCCAGAGCGGGGTTGCGCCCCGGCGACCGCATTGTCGAGGTGGACGAGCGCTCCGTCGAGGGCTGGCCGCTCGACCAGGCCGTCGACCTTCTCCGCGGTGAACCCGGAACCACGGTGCGCATGGGCGTCCGGCGTCCCGGCATGGAACGGACGATGTCGTTCGACGTCACGCGCGAAGTCATCCACTTCCCGTCGGTGCCCTTCGCCAAGATGCTGGACGGCGGCGTCGGCTACGTGCCGCTGCGGATCTTCAACGGCACCACGACCGCCGAGGTACGAAGCGCCATCGATTCGCTGATGGTGGTCGGAATGACGTCGCTGGTGCTCGACCTGCGCAACAACCGGGGCGGGCTGCTCACGGAAGGCGTCGGGCTTGCCGACCTGTTCCTGGACGAGGGGTCGGACATCGTCGAGATCCGCGGCCGGAATACGGCGCCCGAGATCTACCGGTCGGGCGACAGGCAGGAATACGCGGATCTGCCCATCGTCGTGCTGATCGGGCACGGGAGTGCGTCGGCTGCCGAGATCGTGGCCGGTGCGCTCCAGGATCATGACCGTGCGCTGCTCGTAGGCGCGACGACCTTCGGGAAGGGGTCGGTGCAGTCGCTCTTTCAGCTGTCCGGGGGCAACGTCCTCAAGCTTACGACCGCGCGCTGGTACACGCCGTCCGGACGCTCGATCCAGAAGGAATACGCCGATCAGCTCGCGCGTGCCGAGAGCGGGGTCGTGACCCTGCCGGGCGACGCGGCCGAGCGGCCCGATCTGGGCGACAAGCCGGAGTTCATGTCGTCGGGAGGCCGGCTGCTGCACGGCGGCGGCGGCATCGTGCCCGACCTCTGGGTCCTTCAGGACACCTTGACCACGGTCGAATACGCTGCGGTGCGCAAGATCTTCGAGACGGGCTCGGAATTCTACGTCGCAATGCGGAACTGGGGCGTGCGGTATCTGCAGGCGCATCCTGGCCTGCAGCCGGGTTTCCGGATCACCGACGCCGATCTGGCGAGCTTCCACGCCGATCTCGTCGCGCGTGGCGCCGAGGTGGACGTGGACGATCTTCGGCGGGCGCGCCGCTACGTGACCTACCACCTGGGTGCCGAGGTTGCCCTGCAGGCATGGGAAGACCAGGGGCGCTTCGAGCGGGTCGCGGCGGAGGACCAGCAGCTCGGAAGGGCCGTTGAGCTGCTTCTTGCGGCCGACAACCGGCTGCAGTTGTTCGAATTCGCGGGAACGCCTCTGGCAGGCGCCGGAGAGACCATGCCTCGTACCGAGGCGGGCGAGGCGCCGGACCGGGGTGGTCCGTCCCGCTGATCTGGAACCCTCCGCAAGGTGGGCTCATCCAGCTATGGAAGTGGCCCGTCAATGAAGTCAGCTTCCGAAGCGGGAACCGCAACCCTCGAGGTGCGGTTACACCGCGGATCCGTTGTCGAATCGAAACACCGCGTGCACGCGGTTGTCATGGATCCGACGGGAATCGTCCGTCACTGGGGTGACCCCGACCTCCCCGTCTGGCTTCGTTCGGCGGCCAAGCCGTTCCAGACCGTGCCCCTGGTCGAAGACGGGGCCGCGGATCATTTCCGCATGTCGGAAGAGGAGATTGCCCTTTGCTGCGGGTCACACAACTCGGAAGAGGCCCACATCGCGGCCGCCCGGTCCATTCTCCACAAGGCGGGTGTTGCGGAGGAACTGCTGGCGTGCGGACCGCATCCCCCTCTGCTGGCGTCGCGCCGCGATGCCCTGGCCGTGGACGGCACACGGCCCACGCCGATCATGAGCAACTGCTCCGGCAAGCACGCCGGCATGCTCGCGCTGGCGGCGTTTCACGGCTGGCCGCTGGAGTCGTACCTGCGCCCGAATCACCCTGTGCAGCTTCGCATGCGCCGCGAGGTCGCGTTCTGGACGGGTGCGGACGGCAGCGGCATGCCGAGTGAAGTCGACGGGTGCGGGGTGCCGACGTTTGCGATGGCGCTCCGCGACCTTGGCACAGCGGCGGCACGCATGGCCGCGGCGTTCGGCCGCGGAGGACCGGCGCGGCGGGTGCTCGGCGCGATGATGCGCGCGCCCTTCATGGTGGCGGGCCGCGAACGTCTGTGTACCCGGCTCATGGAAGTGGAACGGGGGCGTCTGTTCGCCAAGGTCGGGGCCGAGGCGATCTACATGGCGGGACACCCGGAGAGCGGGACGGGGATCGCGCTCAAGGTGGAGGACGGGGCCTGGCGCGCGGCCGCGCCGGCCCTGCTCGGGGTCCTGGAGCGCGCGGGCCTTCTGTCCGCGGGGACCCTGGAGGCTCTGGACGGTTTTGCGAGGCCGGTGCTGAGGAACACCCTTGGCGCTGCCGTCGGCCGCATGAGTGTAGTGGAGGAACCGTGTTCATAGATTCGGTCACGATCGAGGCGCAGGGGGGCCGGGGCGGCTCGGGAGCCGAAGCGTTCCGGCGCGAAAAGGGTGTGCCGCGCGGGGGTCCGTCGGGGGGCGACGGGGGAAAGGGGGGCGACGTGCTGGTCGTGGCCGATCCCGGATTGACGACGCTGAGCGACTACCGGTACCGCAGGCACCACCGCGCCGAGCGGGGCCGTCACGGAGGCGGATTCAACCGGACCGGGAGGAGCGGAAAGGACCTGGAACTGCGGGTACCGCCCGGCACGATCGTGTTCGACGACGGGAGCGGCGAAATCATGGGCGAGCTGCTGGCGCGCGGAGAGCGGCTCGTGATTGCATGCGGCGGGCGGGGCGGCAGGGGGAACGCGCGCTTCGCGTCGTCCACGCACCAGGCGCCCCGCCGCTGGGAGCCCGGTGCCGAGGGCGACCATCGGATTGTACGCTTCGAGCTCAAGCTCCTGGCCGACGTGGGCCTGGTGGGGGAGCCGAACGCGGGGAAATCGACGCTGCTTGCCCGGATCAGCCAGGCACGTCCCAAGGTTGCCGACTACCCCTTCACCACGCTGACCCCCAACCTGGGCGTGGTGGAGATGTCGGACTTCCGGTCCTTCGTCGTCGCCGACATCCCCGGAATCATCGAGGGGGCGCACGAAGGCAGGGGGCTGGGCCACCGCTTCCTGCGCCACATCGAGCGCACCCGCTGCCTGGCGCTGCTGATCCCGATCGACTGCGAGGATCCCGGGAAGATGCTGGCCGGGCTGCGCAACGAGCTGGAAAGGTACTCCGCCCGCCTCGCCGATCTTCCCTATGCGGTGGTCTTCTCCAAGATGGACCTCCTGTCGCCGGGATCGGAGGGGCCCGCCGTGGACGCTCCGGGAGCATGGGGCACCTACCACATGAGCGCCGTGACAGGGCGCGGGGTGGACGGATTGCTGGAAGGATGCTGGGAGCAGTTGGCCGCCGCGCGGATTGCCGACGAGCCTGGGAGTGACGAGTGGTAGCCCCGGTCGGTTCACTTGCGGGCCGGGGGGCACGGCGCCCACCGGAAGCGCCGATTCCCGTGGAAGCGAAGGCCGCGCTGACCCTGCAGGGATTGCCCGGGGTCGGCACCGTTCGCTTTCGCCGCCTGGTGGATCGCTTCGACACCCCGGGTGCCGCGCTCGGGGCGAACGGCGCCGATTTCGCCGAGTTGGCGGGGAGGCCGGCCGCTGCTGCGCGCGGCGGTGAAATGGCGGGCGCGCTTGCCGGGAAGCTGGTTGCGGAGTGCGCCGCCGCGGGGATCGGGATCCTGGTCTATGGAACGGCCGGGTACCCGCCCGCACTGGGAGCGCTGCCGGGTCCTCCCTCGGTACTCTTCGTGATCGGCCGGCCCGAGTTGTTGCACGGCAGTTGCGTCAGCGTGGTCGGTTCCCGCAGAGCCACCACGTACGGTCGCCGCGTCGCCCGCCGCCTCGGCGCCCACCTCGCGGGCCAGGGCCGTTGCGTGGTCTCGGGGATGGCAATGGGGATCGACGCGGAAGCCCATCGCGGCGCATTGCCCGGACCCACCGCCGCCGTGCTGGGGTCGGGGGTGGATGTCGTCTCGCCGCCCCGCAACGCGAAGCTCTACCGGCGCATTCTCGACAGCGGCGTGGTGGTGTCGGAATACGCCCCCGGAGTGCGTGCCGAGCCCCACCACTTTCCGGCGCGCAACCGGATCATCGCCGCGCTGGCCAGCGATGTCGTCATCGTCGAAGCCTCGCGGCGGAGCGGCGCGCTGATCACCGCGGAGATCGCGCTCGACCTCGGGCGCGAGGTCCACGCAGTGCCCGGCCCGATCGACCGGCCGACCAGCGTGGGCACGAACCGGCTCATCGCCGACGGTGCCGGCGTGATCCTGGACACGGGCCTCGTGGATGCACTTGCTCCGGCGGCGACGCTCCCTCGGGAGCCGGGCCTCCGGACGCTGCTCGCGGCGGTGCCGCAGGCCCCGGTTACCGTCGAAGAGATCGCGGCGGCCACGAAGATGCCGCTGGAAGAGGTTGTCACATCGGTCACCGTGCTGGAGATCCGGGGCTACCTGACGCCGACGCGCGACGGGCGGGTCATGCGGACGCCGGGTCGCGCCGTGGGTGCGGCGTTCGAGACGGTGGAGCGGGGGCCGTGACGACCCCGATCACCAACGTCTACGTCCACGCGCCCTTCTGTGCTCGGCGCTGCTCCTACTGCGACTTCGCGGTTCACGTCGACCGGAGCCCCGACGGGCAGCGCTGGCTGGCGCTGATCCGCAGGGAGTTCGAAACGGTACGCCACTCGGGCGAGGCGCCCCTGGCCCGGCTGCTGGACACGCTCTACGTCGGAGGCGGGACCCCGTCCGTGCTTGATCCGCGCTGCGTGACGGCGCTCGAGGACGTGATCGGCCGCGAGCGGATGGGCAGCCCGGAGCTCGAATGGACGGTCGAGGCCAATCCGGAGTCGTTCACGGACGAGGTAGCCCGGCACTGGGCGGCCGGCGGCGTCAACCGGGTGTCCTTCGGCGTGCAGAGCTTCGAGCCACGGGCGCTGCGCTGGATGGGCCGGCTTCACTCGGCCCGGCAGGCGGAGTTGGCGGTACGCCGGGCGAGGGCCGCCGGGATCGTCAACGTATCCATCGACCTCATTTTCGGGCTGCCGCGGGCCGTCCCACGCTCCTGGCGGGCCGATGTGAAACGAGCGCTCGACTTGCAGGCGCCGCACATCTCGCTCTACGGCCTGACCGTGGAGAAGGGGACGAACCTGCACCGCAGGGTCCGCCGGGGTGTCGAGCGCATGCCCCCTGGCAGCCGTTACAGGGACGAGTACCTGTTCGCGGCCGATGCGCTGACGAGCGCCGGTTACAGTCACTACGAGGTGTCCAACTTCGCACTTCCGGGCCATTCATCGCGCCACAACCGGGCCTGCTGGACGGGGGCGCCCTACCTGGGGCTCGGCAATGGGGCACACAGCTTCCACGCGGGGCGAAGGTGGTGGAACGAACGGGACTGGCACGCGTATGCGGAAAAGGTGGAGCAGTGTGGCAGCGGTCGCAGGGATGCCGAGGTGCTCACCCCGGGACAGTCCCGCCTGGAGAGCATCTGGCTGGGCCTGCGCACGGTGCGCGGTCTCGATGCGGCATCCCTCGGCGCCGGTGCGGATCCGGTGATCCGCGACTGGAAGGCGCGCGGCCTGGCCCGGCGGATCGAAGGCAGCCTTCGCCTGACGCCTACCGGATGGCTCGCACTCGACGACCTGACTCTGGAACTCGACGCCGCCCTCAGCCGTCCATAGTGGTTGACGGAGCCCACTTCCGGGGGATTATGTAAGTACCCGAAACGAGCAGTCCGTGGAGGCCGGATCATGGGATCGCAACCCCGCAAGGACGATGGTTCGCTCTCCCCGCGCGAGAGCAGCGTGCTGGAGGCTGTCGTGCGCACCTACGTGGAGACGGCCGAGCCCGCCGGCAGCCGCACCCTTGCGCGGCGCTACGACTTCGGCGTGTCGCCCGCCACGATTCGCAACACCATGGCGGATCTTCAGGAAGAAGGCTATCTGACGCATCCACACACCTCCGCCGGTCGGGTGCCTACGGACATGGCCTATCGCGTGTTCGTGGACAGGATGGTACGGCCGGAACCTTTGTCCGCGTCGGAGAAGACGGTGATCGAGAGCGAGCTGTGGTCGGGCGAGTCCACGCTGGAGCGGGTGCTGCGCAACGCGGTGCGGGCGCTCGGCATCCTGGTCAATGAACTCGGGGTCGGATCCGTGCCCCAGCTCGACACGGCGCGCATGGAGAAGATCGACCTGATCCGGGTGTCCTCCGTGAAGGTCCTCATGGTGATCACTGTTCAGAGCGGCATGGTGAGGACCGTGTACGTGGACCTTCCCGGCGATATCCCGGCCGATGTTCTCGACGGTCTCGAACGCGTGCTGAACGAGCGCCTTGGTGGCCTCACCTTCACCGAGATCCGCATTTCGTTCGGCGACCGCCTGCGGGACGCGGTCGAGGATCCCGCCGCGCGGGACATCCTCAACATCTTCGTCGAGTCGAGTGACGACTTCTTCGCACCCGGCCCGGGGCCGCACGACCAGATCGTCCTCGGACAGACGTCGGCCATCGCCGCGCAGCCGGAGTTCGCAACCAGCGAGCGGCTGAAGGACCTGATCGCCCTGACCGAGCAGAAGGAACTGCTGGCAAGGGTTCTGGGGACCCGTGTCGCCACGGGAGGGCCCCAGGTCACGATCGGCGGCGAACACGCTCAGGAGCTTGCCGGATTCACCCTGGTCACCTCCGGGTACAGACTCGGGGGTCTGAGGGGCGTCGTGGGCGTGATCGGTCCTACGAGGATGCCCTACGAGAAGGTGATCGCCATCGTCGATTATACTTCATCGCTGGTAACACGCATGCTGGAACCCTAGGAGCGACCCGCAGATCAAATGGCCGACTACTACTCCCTGTTGCGCGTTCCCCGCAACGCGAGCCAGGAAGACATAAAGAAAGCGTACCGCAAGGTCGCGCTGAAGTACCACCCGGACCGGAATGCCGGCTCCGCCGAAGCCGAGGAGCGGTTCAAGGAGGTCACGGAGGCCTACGAGGTGCTCCGCGACCCGGCCAAGCGTGCCCGGTACGACCAGTTCGGCAAGGAAGGGATCCGCGGACAGCGTGGTTTCGGGGGCGGCCTCGATTTCTCCGACGCGCTGGAAGTCTTCATGCGGGACTTCGGCGGATTCGGCGGATTCGAGAGCCTCTTCGGCGGGCGTCGCCCCGGAAACCGCCCCGTTCGTGGCAAATCACTTCGGCTCAAGCTGCCGCTGACTCTCCGGGACGTGCGTACCGGAGTCAGGAAGCGCGTACGCGTCGCGGTTCTGGACCACTGTCTCTCCTGCAAGGGCAACGGTGTCAAGGACGGTGCGCTGCCGGTACGCTGTGCGCCGTGCGAGGGATCCGGAGAGGAGCGGCGGGTCGAGCGCTCCGTCTTCGGGCAGTTCGTCAGCGTGGCGCCCTGCCGCCAGTGCCGAGGAGAGGGGACCGTAATCACCGACCGGTGTCCGGAGTGCCACGGCGAGGGCCGCATCAGGGTCAACCGGGAGATCGGAGTCGACGTCCCGCCGGGAGTCTCTTCGGAGAACTACATCACATTGCGGGGCGAGGGCAACGTGGGCGCGCGCAACGGTCCCCGCGGGGACATCGTGGTGCTCATGGAGGTGGCCGAGGACGACCGTTTTACCCGGGACGGCAACGATCTGATCACGGAAGTGCCGATCAACTTCAGCCTGGCCGCTCTGGGAGGCCGGGTGACCGTCCCGACCGTGGAGGAGCAGGCAACGGTCGAGGTTCCCGCGGGGGCGCAGAGCGGTCAGGTCGTCCGCGTGCGCGGAGAGGGTCTGCCCGAACTCAACGGCCGCGCCCACGGGGATCTTCTGGTTCGTCTCGTCGTGTGGGTCCCGCAGCAGCTCTCGTCGGAGCAGGAGCGTATCATCCGCAAGCTGCGCTCGACCGAGAGTCCGCCACCCGAGCGGGTCGACCCCGGGGCGAACCGGGGCTTCTGGTCGAAAGTCAGGGAAGCGTTGAGCTGAGGCTTTCGATCACGCACATCCTCCTGGCGTGTTCCGCCTTGATGGCCCAGCGGCACACGCTGACACGGGACCCGGGGTCGATTCCCTCGGCGAGCGCGGCCAGCGATTCCCACAGCGACCGGGCCAGAAGTGAGTAGTCGGGGGCGTCGTCGGGATCCATGAGCATGAGCCAGCTGTCCAGCATGCGGAGCCTGTCCTCGTCCTCGCTGTCATCGAGGGCAACCTGCAGCAGCAACAACCTTCCCTCCGATTCCTCCGACAACTGTTGGAGGACGTCCGGGGTCAGATCGATCGGTGGCCGCCGCCACCGGAGTTCCCGGCGCAACCGGCTTGCCGGCATCACTCCGGGTCCGCTTCGGCGCAGGATGTTGACCACGCACTCCATCGTTCGATCCATGTTCTCGGTGCCTCGTGTCTCGGGCGGCGTCTTGTCCGGAGTGTCTCCAGAGCACGGGCGCGGAGCTTCGCCACGCACACCAACAGTATCCCTTGCTTCGGGAGCCTGATATAGCTGAATGGGACAGCCGTGCGGCGGGCTGTGGGGAGCACCGGCTCTTTGTCCATATTAAGTGGACGTCCCGGCCCGTCACGCGACCATCCGGAAGGAGTCTTGCCAACCATGCTCATGAACAAGCTGCGAGCGGATCTGGCCGTCGCCCGGCGGTCCCGGGACAAGGCGCGCACCCTGGTCCTTTCCACCATCCTGGCCGATCTGCGCAATCGTGAGATCGAGTTGCGCACGGCCCTCGACGCCGCCGGCGTGCAGGCCGTCATCGCCAGAGCCATCAAGCAGCGGCGCGACGCGGCCGAGCAGATGAACGCGGGCGGAAGACCGGAGCTCGCAGAGAAGGAACTGGCGCAGGCCGCGGTGCTCGCGGAGTACCTCCCTCCGGAACTCACCTCGGCCCAGGTGCGCGCCATGGTCGCCGAGATCATCGCGGAGGGCGGCGGTCAAATGGGCGCCGTAATGTCCCGCCTGATGCCGCGCATTCGCGGGCGCTTCGACGGCAAGGCCGCGTCGGCGATCGTGCGCGAGGAGCTGGCCGGACGATGACCGACACACGGCGCGGAACCGTCGCACCCCGGTAGCACGGCATGTCCGCCCGCGCGCTGCAGGTACTCGAATTCGCCAGAGTCCTCGAGTACGTCGCCGGCTTCGCCTCGACCCGGGCCGGACGCGAGGCGGTCCGGGCGCTCACGCCCTCTGTCGATGCCGGGTCCATCCGGGCGCGGCTGTCCACCGTTGACGAGGTCGGGCGCTTCCTCGATGAACGGGCGGACTGGATGCTTCCCGAGGTTCCGGACGCCGGAACGGCGATTGCCAGGCTCGCCATTGAAGGCTCGGTGCTGTCTCCGCAGGAGCTGTGTGCCGTGGGGGGACTGCTCGCGGCCGGGCGCGTGCTGCTGCGGTCGCTGAACGAGGTGTCGGAGGACCTTCCCACGCTCGTGGCACTGGGCACCAGACTGTCCGTGGCCCCGGAGATCGAGACCGCCGTCGGCCGGACGGTCGATTCCGAGGGCACGGTGCTGGACAGCGCAAGCAGGGAGCTGGGGCGCATCCGGAATCGGCTCAGCGGTGCCCACAACAGGGTTGTCGCGCACCTGGAGCGCTTTCTGGACGGGATGGACGAACGCTACCGGGTGCCCGGCGCATCGGTCGGCATTCGCGAGGGGCGCTACGTGATACCGGTGCGCCGCGAGGGGAAGCGGGTGGTCGGGGGCTACGTCCACGACGAATCGGCCTCCGGTGCCACCGTCTTTGTCGAACCGTCGTCCGCGATCGAGATCATGAACGGGGTACGCGCACTCGAGCGGGCCGAGAAGCGGGAGATCCACCGCATTCTGCGCAGGCTCACCGACCGCTGCCGCCCGCTCGCCGGCGAGTTGGCGGGGTCGCTGGATGCCCTGACCGAAATGGACCGGCGTGTGGCGCTGGCCCGGGCCGCGGGGCGGTGGGAGGGGTCGGTGCCCGAGGTGGACACCGGGCCGCTTCGCATTCGCGGAGGCCGCCACCCGCTGCTGATCGCGACCGGAACCGAGGCGATTCCCTTCGAGCTGGACCTCGGGAGAGACGAGAGCGTGGTGGTGGTCACCGGCCCCAACACGGGAGGCAAGACGGTGTTCCTGAAATCGGTCGGGTTGCTTGCAAGCCTTGCCCAGTCCGGGGTGATTCCACCGGTAGGTCCCGGGACCCGTCTGCCCGTCTTCCGTTCGGTCTTCGCGGACGTGGGCGACGAGCAGTCCATTCCCGACAGCCTTTCCACCTTCTCGGCCCACCTCCGCAACCTCCAGGAGATCCTCGAGGACGCGGGCCGGCGCTCGCTGGTGCTGATCGACGAGCCCGGAACGGGCACGGACCCCCGGGAGGGCGAGGCGTTGGCCCGGGCGATCATCGAGACCCTGGCCGAGCGCGGCTGCACTGCGATCGTGACCTCGCATCTGGGCAGCCTGAAGCGCCTTGCCGCTCCGGGCAACGGCATCGTCAACGCATCGCTCCACTTCGATGGCGAGCGCCTCGCTCCCACCTACCGCTTCTCGAAGGGGCGGCCGGGGCGCAGCTACGGTCTCGCGATCGCGCGCGGGCTGGGGTTCCCGAATGAGGTGCTGGATCGCGCGGAGCGGTATCGGGACCGTGCCGACGCGCGCCTGGACGAGCTCCTGGAGAGCCTCGAGGACAAGGAGCGGCGCGCGGCGGGCGTGCTCGCCGACCTCGGCAGGGAAAAGGAGCGCACGGCAACGCTTCGCGCCGGGCTCGAGGAGCGCGAGCGGGATCTCCGGCGGTCCGAGCGCGAGCACGCAGCCCGCGCCCGTGCCGATGCGCGCCGCATGCTGCTGGATGCGCGTAGCGAGGTGGAGACGGCCATCGCCGCCTTGCGGGAGCGCGCCGGGGCGGGCGAGTCATTGCGGGTGGCGTCGAGGGCGGCCCGCCGCACCGTCGAGGAAGCGGTGCGCGCGCTGGAGGAGCAGCCACGCGAAGAGCCCCCGCGGGAGGTCCGCGAGCTGGTGTTGGAAGAAGGGGCGCGCGTTCGTGTGGGTGACGCCGGCGCGCCGGGCGAGGTGGTGGCGGTCGAGTCGGATCGCGTGGTGGTCAACGTGGGTGGCGTCCGGATGAGAGTCGCTCCCGGGCGATTGGTGCCCGATGGCGGCACCGGAGAGGGCGCGGGCACGCGACCGGGCGAACGCGCGCCCGATGCCACGGGGGCGGGATCGTGGGCCGGTCCCGATGTCGAACCGGTCAGCGAACTCGACTTGCGCGGCCAGCGTGTCGACGAGGCCGAAATGTCGCTGTCGCGGGCCCTGGACGCGGCCGCGGTGGCCGACCTGCGGGAGTTGCGCGTGATCCACGGCAAGGGCACGGGGGCGCTGCGCGAACGGGTCGCGCACGTGCTGAAACGCGACGCGCGTGTCGAGGGCTTCGCGTCGGCCCGGCCGGCCGACGGAGGGTACGGCGTAACCGTGGCGAGGATTCGGTGACATGATTCCGGACGACGTGGTCGCCCAGGTCAAGGCGCGCGCCGACATCGTGGGCGTGATCGGCGAGTTCGTGCAGCTCAAGAAGGCGGGCAGGGAGTTCCGCGGACTGAGCCCCTTCAAGAAGGAAAAGACACCCTCGTTCTACGTGAATCCCGCCAAGGCCTTCTTCCACGACTTCTCCTCGGGGCAGTCGGGGGATGTCTTCTCCTTCCTCATGAAGCACCAGGGAATGAGCTTCGTCGACGCGGTGAAGTTCGTCGGAGCCCGCAGCGGAGTCGAAGTACGCGAAGTCAGGCGCAGGCAGGGGCGCGAGGATCCGCTGCGTCCCTACTACGAGGCCGTCGCCTACGCGAGCGCCTTCTTCCAGGAGAGGCTCTGGGAGTGGGAAGGCGGCAAGGGGGCACGCGACTACCTGGAGAACCGCGGGATCGGACGCGAAGCCGGAGAGGACTTCGGGCTGGGCTTCGCTCCGGACGACTGGAGGACCTTTCGCGAGGCCGCGGCGGTGCACGGGCTGGACGAGAAGATCCTGCTGGATGTCGGATTGCTGAAGAAGAGCGAAAAGAGCGACGATCCGTACGACGCATTCAGAAACCGAATCATCTTCCCCATCGAGTCCGAGTCCGGACGTGTGTTGGCCTTCGGGGGGAGGGTGCTGGGGCCCACCGGCCGGGGCGCGCCCAAGTATCTCAATTCGCCCGAGAATCCGGTCTTCCACAAGGGCGAGGTCCTGTACGGACTGGGCAAGGCACGCAACCACATCCGGCGCAGCGGCTCGGTCATGGTCGTGGAGGGCTTCATGGACGTCGTCTCCCTCGCGACCGTCGACATGCGCAATGTCGTCGCGCCGCTGGGAACGGCATTGACCGACATCCACGCCGGACTCCTGAAACGCTACACGACGCAGGTGCGGCTTCTGTTCGACAACGATCCGGCGGGACAGCGCGCGACCTTCCGCGCCGCGGATATCCTGCTCGGGCAGGGCCTTCATCCCTCGGTGGTCACGCTCCCCGACGGGGAAGACCCCGATTCGGTGGCGCGTTCCGGAGGCGCGGAAGCGGTTCGCGAGTTTGTCGGCCAGGCGGTCGACGTTCTGGACCGCAAGATCGCCATCCTGGAGGAGCGGGACTACTTCGGCTCGATCGAGAAGACCCGGCGGGCGCTCGACCGGCTCCTGCCGACCTTGCGGGCCGTCACGGATCCACGGCTCCGGGACATCTACGTTGCCAGGGTGTCCGAGCGTACCGGCGTTCGCCCCGAAACCCTCGTGGCCGAGCTCGGGGAGCGGGTGCCGCCGCCGGTGGCAGCCAGCCGCCGGGACTACCGGCAGCGCGCACGCATTCCCGTGAGCCCGCAGGGAATGGGGCCGGACCAGGAGCTGTTGCGTCTCATGCTTCACCATCCCGAATGGATCGAAAAGGTGGCCGAAAGCATGGGGCCCTCCGACTTGGAGGATGGCTCGGATCGTGTGATCTTCGAAGAGTTGATCTCCGATCCCGGTCTGGTCGCGCTGCCCGAAGGGGCCCCGCCGGAAGCGGTCCGTCGTTTCGAGCGGCTGAAGGCGGAACCGGGAACGGATGGCGAGGTCGAACAGGTCTTCGCGGACGTCCTGGCGAGGATCAGGACCAGGGACATCAACCGTCGCATGGAGAGCAAGCGCGCCCGACTGCATGCGGCTGTCGACTACCAGGAAAAAGTCCAGTTGACGGTTGACCTTGAGGAGTTGCGCAGGGAAAAGATGGCCCTCCCTACGACTGACTGGGCGGGGTCCGCGAGGGCACAGGTGAACATCGGAAACACTCAGAGGAAGAGAGAAGGCACACAGTGACCGTCAACAACGGGCCGGTCTCCGGTCGTTTGATGGAGTTGCAGACGCTCGATCAGAACATTCGCAGGACGCGTGACCGCATCGAGTCCTTCGGTCCCCTGCTGGAGGAAATCGAAGAACCGTCCCAGCGACTTGCCAAAGATGCGGAGGTCACCGCCGCGAAGGTGAGGGAACTGGAGCTGGAGGAGCGCCGGCTGCGGCTGGCCGCAGAGGAAAAGCGGGTGCGCGTGCATCGGTTGGAGGACCGGCTGAACCTGGTCAGGACGGTGCAGCAGGAAGCGGCGGTGCAGGCCGAACTCGGCCTCGTGCGGCGGGCGCTGGACCAGGAGGAGCAGGAAGTGGTCAACCTCCTGGACCAGATCGCCAGGTTCCAGGAACGTCTGGACGAGTTGCAGGCCGCGGCTCTCGAGGCGCGAGAAGCGGTCGAGCCGCGCAGGAACGAGATCCTGGCGGAACAGGAGGCGGCGGAGGCCCAGGTGCAGTCGATGCAGTTGCAGCGCGACAGCTTCGCGGAGGATCTCGACCCGCGCTACCGGCGGGTGTACGACAACCTGATCAGGGGTGGCAGGCGCGTGGCGGTCGCGCCCCTGACCGTCGACGGTGCCTGCGGATCCTGCTTTTCCGTGATTCCGCTACAGGTGCAGAACGACATCCGCGCCCGCGGGCCACTCGTGCTCTGCGAGGCCTGCGGCGTGATCGTAACCGCCCCGGCCGCGGATGCCGAGGCCGGGAGTGTGAGCGGGTAGCAGCCCGGCGAACCGGCAGACACATGCGTCGCCAGCTTGGATGAGGACCGGGCAGCGGGGCACCGGGGCCGCGCCGTATCCGGGACCCCGGTGGCACCTGCGGCCTCGGCCCGACCGAAGCGTCGTCCGCGCGCTGCAGCGGGAACTCAGCCTGCCGCCTGCGTTGTGCCGGCTGCTCGCGGCGAGGGGACGCACAGCGCCCGGTCCCGCGAAGTCGTTCCTGCGTCCCCGCCTGGAGTCGCTGCACGACCCCGCCCTCCTCCTGGACGCGGACAAGGCGGCGCGCCGTCTGGCGACGGCCGTTGAACACGGGGAAATGGTGGTCGTCCACGGCGACTACGACGCGGACGGAATGGCGGCGGCGGCGCTGCTGACCGCCTGGATCCGCTCGCTGGGCGGCAGGGCCGAAGCGATCGTTCCCGACCGCACCAGGGACGGCTACGATCTGTCGGACACGGGTGTAGAGCGGGCACGCGCGCTGGGCGCAGGCGTCATCGTCACGGTGGACTGCGGAACTGCGGCGCTGGGTCCGGTGGGGCGGGCCACCGCGGCGGGCGTGGACGTCATTGTCACGGACCACCACATGCCGGGCCCCGAACTCCCCGACGCCCTCGCCATCGTCAACCCGAACCGTCCGGGGTGCCCGTACCCCGACAAGCGGCTGTGCGGGGCCGCGGTTGCCTTCAAGCTGGGTCAGCTCGTCGCGCAGAGTCTCGGCCGTTCCACCGACGAGGCCTGGCACCACCTCGACCTCGTCGCCCTGGCGACCATCGCCGACCAGGTGGAGCTGAAGGGGGAAAACCGGGTATTGGGCAGATTCGGACTGCGCGCGCTCGCGCGTACGACCCGCCCGGGACTGCGCGCGCTGATGGCCAGCGCGAAGGTGAACCCCGGCAACGCGGTCGCGTCCGAGGCCGTAGCCTTTCGGCTGGCCCCCCGCGTCAACGCCGCGGGGCGCGTGGGCGACCCGGAAAACGCGCTGCGACTGCTGCTCACCTCGGATGCCGCCGAGGCCCGCTCCCTGGCCGCCGTGCTGGAACGGAACAACCACGACCGGAAGGATCTCGAGCGCCGCACCACGGAAGAGGCGTTCGCGGCGCTGGAGGACGACCATGACCTGACGATCGACCGCGGGATCGTGGTGGCCGGAGACGGCTGGCACGCCGGCGTGATCGGGATCGTCGCCTCCCGGCTTGCCGACCGGCTGTTTCGGCCATCGGTGGTGATCGCGCTGGATGGCGAAATGGGGCGGGGGAGCGCGCGTTCGATACCCTCGTTCGATCTGCACGGCGCCATCCGGAACTGCGAGGCGCATCTCGAACGGTTCGGCGGTCACCATCAGGCGGCGGGCATGGACATTCGCCGCGATCGCGTGCCGGCCTTCCGCGACGCCTTCCGCGATGTCGCCAGGGAGCGTCTCGGCAGCGCGCAGCCGCGGCCCGCCCTGCATGTGGATCTGGAGGTCGCGCTGCACGAAGTCGACTTTGATTTCCACCGCTTCGCCGCGTACATGGGCCCCTTCGGCCGGGGCAATCCGGAGCCGGTCTACGTCGCCCGCGCGGTCCGCCTGGACGGCCCCCCACAGGTGCTGAACGGCGGACACGTCAGGTTCCGCATGACCGGGGGCGGCGCGGCTCTCCCGGCGATCGGCTTCGGCCTCGCGGAGCGGCTGGCCGTGCCCCTGCGTGGCGACGGGCCGGTGGATGTGGCGTTCAGCCTGATCGAGAATACCTTCAGAAACACGACCACGATCCAGGCCAGGGTCGCGGACGTGCGTCCGTCCGGGTGAGCCAACGGACTGTCCTGGGCCCGCGAGGCGAAACGCGTGCGAATCATTTCGGGAAAGTGGAAGAGCCGAAGACTGCTCGCGATCCGGGGGCGCGGTGTGAGGCCCACCAGCGACCGCATCCGCGAGGCCTGGATGTCGAGTCTCGGGGAGCGGCTCGGCGGCGCGGTGGTGGCGGACCTGTTCGCCGGCTCCGGCGCGCTCGGCCTCGAGGCGCTCAGCCGCGGAGCGGCGCATGTCACGTTCGTGGAGCGGAGCCGTGGCGCGCTTCGGGTGCTGGAGCGAAACATCCACGCACTGGGCGCGGGCAAGGCCGCGACCGTGGTCCGCGGAGACGCCGTCGCACACGTGCGCGCGGCCGCGCGCTTCCGCTACGACGTTGCCCTCGCGGATCCGCCATACGACCGTGGCTACACCCGTGAACTCCTCGTCCTCTTCGCGCGCAACCCGTTCGCCCGGGAACTCTGGCTGGAGCACTCGGCCAGGGACGCGGTTCCCCTGGACATTCCCATTCGCCAACGTACGTATGGCGGCACCACCCTCACGCGGGCCGTCCCGCCCGCCGAGCCGTCCCGGCCCGGCCCGGATTCCTCCAACAGCATGAGAGGAGGCGGAGGATCATGACGATCACCCGTCCCATCGTGGCGGTGTACCCCGGATCCTTCGATCCCGTGACCCTCGGTCACGAGGATGTGGCGCGCCGTACGCTCCGCTTCTGCGACCGGCTGGTCGTGGGCGTCGCCGAGTCGTCGTCCCAGTCGAAGCGGCACCTTTTCGAGGTATCCGAACGGCTTGAGATCATGAAGGAGGTCTTTGCCGGCAACGACCGGGTCGAATGCGTCACCTTCTCGGGGCTGCTGGTCGAATTCGCGCGCAGCGTCGGGGCGCGCTTCATCATCCGCGGATTGCGTGCCGTGTCGGACTTCGACTACGAGTTCCAGATGGCGCAGATGAACCGCGAGCTCTGGAGCGATGTGGAGACCCTCTTCCTGACACCCGACGTCCACTACTCCTTCCTCTCGGCGTCGCTGGTGCGCGAGGTCGCGTCGCTCGGCGGCGATGTGAGCGCATTCGTGTCCCCGCCTGTGCTCGAGCGGATGCGGCACCGCTTTTCGCGCCGCGCCGCCGGGTAGCATCAACCGGCCGATGGCGCGGCTCCTGGCCGACAGCGCCTTTACGCGGGAGCTGGAGACGAGGGCCGGGGCGCTGGCCCGCAGGGTCGCCTTTCCCGAGGCGGATGATCCCCGCGTGGTGGAGGCCGCCGTGCGCCTCGCCCGTCGCGCGACGGTCAGGCCGGTGCTGGTGGGCCGCCGGGAGGTGTTCAGGCGGCAGTTGGAGGAGCGTGAGGGCGGGGAGGGGGTCGAGGTGGTCGCTACGTCGTCCGATTCGCTCGACCGCGCGGTGGGGCTGCTGGGCGAAGGGTCGGTGGACGGCGTGGTCGCGGGGGCGGTGCGCACATCCGCCCAGGTCATCCGGGCGGGGTTGAAGCAGGTGGGCCTGCGCGCGGGCGTGAAGACTCTGTCCTCGTGCTTCTTCATGGAGGTAAACGACTTCCGGGGCCGTGGAGCGGAGGTCCTCACCTTCACCGATGCCGGGGTCGTGCCCGATCCCGGGGCACGCGCGCTGGCCGAGATCGCGCGCGAAGCCGTCCGCGTGCGCAGGCTTGTCGTGGGAGACGAGCCGCGCGTCGCCTTCCTGTCGTACTCCACGCTCGGGAGCGCCCGCGGCCGATCTGTCGACCGCGTGCGCGATTCCCTGAAGCGATTCCGCGCGGCCTGTCCCGAGGTGGCCGCAGACGGGGAATTGCAGGCCGACGCCGCCCTGATTCCGGACGTGGCCCGCGTCAAGGCGCCCGGTCACGCCCTTGCCGGCCGTGCCAACGTTCTGGTCTTTCCGGACCTGGACGCGGCCAACATCGCGTACAAGCTGGTCGAGCGGCTCGCCGGCGCACGCGCTCTCGGCCCGGTTCTCCAGGGTCTGCGGGCACCGCTGAACGATCTGTCCCGCGGTGCCTCGACCGAGGACATCGTGCATATGGCCGCCATCACCGCGCTCATGGCCGGCGGAGGCGACTGATCACTATCTTTTCTGCAAAGCGGGGCAATCGCCTTTGCTCCCCGCCAACCCGGGCCGCGAGAGGAAGATGAGTTTCAACGTACGAAGCGTGGACGGCGCAACCGTGGTGTCGGTCGACGGCCAGCTCATCGTGGGGAATCGGCAGGAGCTGAAGCAGACCGTCCTCGCCGAGCTGGAGCGCGGGTCCCGCCGTTTTGTCATCGATTTCACGCGGACCGGCTATATCGACTCATCGGGGCTGGGTATCCTGGTGTCGCTGTCGAGGAGCATCGGGCAGGAACGGGGCGAGCTGCGGCTGGCGGCGCTGAACGACGACCTGCGGACCCTCTTCGAGCTGACCAAGCTCAACACCCTGTTCGATATTCGTGGCACCCTCGAGGACGCGCTGGCGGACTAGCGTCATGTCGCAGGAATCCCACAGCCATCCGGGCACCGATGTATCGGGCGCCGCCGTGCTCGAGTTGCCGAGCGACATCGCGGCGATCGAAACCGCCGTGGAGCGCGCGGTAAGCTGCTGCGCATCGGCCCGGCTGTGCCGCAAGCGCCTCATGTTCAATTTCCGGGTCGGGCTCACCGAGGCCCTGGCGAACGCGATCCTGTACGGGAGCGGCGACGACCCTCACAGGCGGGTGCGTGTCGACCTGAGGATCCGTTCGGGCGAAGTGCGCGCGTGCGTGACCGATGAGGGCAGCGGATTCGATCCGGATGCCCTTCCCGATCCGCGTCTGCCGGAGAACATCTCGCGGGTGGACGGGCGGGGGGTCTTTCTGATGCGCGCGCTGATGGACGAAGTGCACTACAACGAACGGGGCAATTCGGTCACGCTCGTACTTCGGGAACCGGCGCGCCCCGGGCGATGACCCGGAGGACCGCCGCGCGCCCGGCGCTGCCGGAGAGCGTCGCGGGGACGCTGGAGGACTTCCGCGCGGGTTCGGGACTGGAGTTCCGGGCCTGGAGGGTGACCGGCGACGACCTGATTCCGGTTTTCCCGCCCGGCGCCAGCCTGCCGCCCGCGTCCGGCGGACACCGCTTTCGTGTGAACCCGCCCGGCGGGCTGCCACTCGAGGTGCAGGTCGAGGGAGGGGAGCGTGCCGGCCCGATCGCCGAGCTCCTTCGTTCCGCACTCGAGCGCGCTGCTGCGCTGGAGGGCCGGTTGGCGAAGCGCGACCTTCAGGTGGCGGAGCGCGACCTGCAGCTGGCGGAGCGTCGCGAAGAGATCGGACTCCTTCATTCGATCAGCGAAACGCTCGCCTCGATCCTCCACCTGGACGAGGCCGCGCAGCACATCCTCGAAGAGGGGACGAGGGTTCTGGGCGCGGAGAAGGGCTCGCTTTGGGTGTACAGCGGAGACGACGACCTGTTGCGGCTCGCGGCCTCGGTGGGCGACGGCGAGGCGCGCGCATGGATACCCGTCGAGGACGAGACCTCCATGACCGCGCGGACCTTCCGTTCAGCTCGGCCGGTGACCGCGGCCGCGCGCTCGCAGGACGGGGTTGGAGGCGGTGGGGACGGGGTCGGCGGGAGGGGGGTCCGGGTTTCGATCCCGATCCGGTACGCCCCCGCTTCCGGGCCGCCGAGGACCGTGGGGGTTCTCAACCTGATCGGCACCCGGGACCACGCGCGTTCCGCCCCCGGCGACCTGAGGGTTCTGGTCGCTCTGGCCAACCAGATCGGTGCGGCGCTGGAAATGAACCGGCTGCTGCGCGAGAACATGGCCCGCGAGCGCGTCGCGCGCGAGATGGAGCTGGCCCACGATCTCCAGATGAAGCTGCTCCCCCCCGTGCCGCAGATCCCCGGGATCGAGGCCGCCGCACGCGTGTTCCCCACCGAATCGGTCGGAGGTGACTTCTACCAGATCCTGCAGCTGTCGGAGGGCCGGGTCGGCGTCATGATCGGCGACGTGTCCGGACACGGCTTTCCAGCCGCGCTGATCATGGCCCTGGTCATGAGCGCCGCGGCGATCTACGCCGAACAGGGAGCGGCGCCTGCGGCGGTGCTGGGGCATGTGGATCGCGCGATCGGCGACGAGCTGGCGTCGACCGAGATGTACCTGTCGCTGTGCTACTGCGTCCTCTCCCCGCACGAGGCCACGATCACCTACTCCAACGCGGGTCATCCGCACGCCTTCGTGGTGAGTCCGCGTGGCGAAAACCGCCGCCTCTTCGCCACGGACCCGCCGATGGGTACGGGCGGGCCGCCGTACGGCGAGGCAACGGTACGCTGGTCGCGCGGCGAGGACCTGCTTCTGCTCTTCACCGACGGGCTCTCGGATACGCTGGCGCGGCTGCGGCGACAGAGCGGCGAGGACCTGGTCCTCGCAACCGTCGCGGACCACGCCGCGCGGCCCGTCACGGAGATCCTCAGGCACCTGTTTCAAATGTCGGCGCAGGCGATCCCGAGCATGCCGGCCGACGACCGCACCGCTGTCATTCTTCGCACCGGTTAGCAGCCCGTGGACAACAATTCTCCCGGCAGCACTCGGACGGCCATGCCCTCCGGACGCATGCGCTCCGGACGTCCGAAGCGCTCGCTTGGCCAGAACTTCCTCGTCGACCCCAATCTGCAGCGCAAGGTTGTCGGCGCGGTCGGCGCCGGCGAGGACGAGCCGGTCCTGGAGATCGGACCGGGGCGGGGTGCCCTGACCGGTCACCTCGCGGCGCGGGGAGTCACGCTGACCGCGGTGGAACTGGACGACGGGCTGGCGGAGGCTCTGGAGCTTCGCTACGAGGACGATCCCCGCGTGACGGTCGTGCACGGGGACATCCTCTCGCTGGACCTGCAGGCGCTGACCGCGGACTGGGCGCGCACGGTGGTGGTGGGCAACATTCCGTACAACATCACCACCCCGATCGTCTTCCGGCTCCTCCGTTTGCCCTATCCCGCCGACATCGTGCTGACGGTGCAGGCCGAGGTGGCGGCCCGGATGCTGGCGGGTCCGGGCAGCCGGACCTACGGCGCTCTCTCGGTTGGTGTGGGCGTGCACGCGAAGGCGTCCCGGATCTGCAAGGTGCCCCGCACTGCGTTCCGTCCGGTGCCGCGTGTGGACAGCGCCGTGGTGAGGCTGACGCCCCGTTCGCCGCCGCGCCTGACCGCCGAAGAAGCGGACCGCGTACGCGTGCTGACGCGGGCGGCCTTCTCGTGGCGCCGCAAGCAGCTCGGCACGATTCTGTCGCGCCACCCCGACGTGCGCATGCCGCGCCCGGCGGTGGCGGATCTGCTGGGGAAACGCGGGCTGTCGCCCAGGCTGCGCCCGGAGCAGCTTTCGCCCGAAGACTTCGTGGAGCTGAGCGCGGCTCTGTGCGCTTGACAGCGCGCGCATCCTTGCAAGGTTCAGCTTGTGAACGAATTCACAAAGATCCCGGACGCGACGGTTCGACGGCTGTCCCTCTACCTCCGCTTCCTGGAGGACTTTGGACGCTCGGGCGTCACGAGCGTTCCCAGCGGCGCGCTGGCCGAGCGTGGAGGGACCACCGCTGCGCAGGTGCGCAAGGACCTCTCCTACCTGGGATCCTTCGGCAAGCGCGGCCTCGGATACTCGGTAGCGGAGCTGACCGGCGTGCTGCGCGGGGTCCTGGGTCTCGACTCGGTCTGGCGCGTCGCACTCCTGGGTGCGGGACGGATCGGCACGGCGCTGTTCGAGTACGAGCCCTTCCGCGCCCGGGGCTTCAACATCACGACCGTGATCGACAACGATCCCCGCAAGGTGGGGTCGTGCCTGGGCGACATCCGGGTTCGGGGTGAAGCCGACCTGGAGTGCGCACTGCGTGAAGACGGGATCGACCTGGTGATCGTGGCGGTCCCGTCGCACGTCGCGCAGCAGCTCGTGGACCGCGTGGTGGCGGCGGGAATCAAGGCGATTCTCAACTACGCACCGACCCAGTTGCGCCTTCCGGACGACGTGGCGCTCCGCAACGTGAGCATGCTGGTGGAGCTGGAGAGCCTCTCCCACGCCCTGGCCCGCCGGACGGAATGATCGGCGCTTCCGGCCACCGCTCGCTGCTCCGGAGTGCCTGGGCCGAGTTGCGGCGCGGACCCATGCCCACCGCCGAACTGGCGCAGAGCGTTCTGGGCCTGAACGGCCACGCCGGCGCGGCGTCCGCGGCGGTCTTCGCGCTCCTGGGCGCCGACGAGCGCTTCGTGGTCGACGCCGACGGGGTCTGGAGCCTGCGCGGCGGGGCTCGTCGGCCGGGGCTGCCGCTGTCACGGCTCTGCTACGCGGTCGTGGATGTGGAAACGACGGGAGGCCGCTACGAGGCGGGCCACAGGATCACCGAGGTGGCCATCATCGAGATCAGGGGCGGGGCGGTCGTCGACGAGTACCGGACGCTGGTGCATCCGGGACGCACCACGCTCCGGCGCACGGCCGCGCTGACCGGCATCACCGACCGCATGCTTGCCGGCGCGCCGTCGTTCGACGAGATCGCGCAGGAGGTGTTCCGCCGGGTTGCGGGGCGCGTTTTCGTGGCCCACAACGCCGGATTCGACTGGGGGTGGCTGCGCGCGCAGCTGGGCGATGCGCTCGGTGACGTGCCGGAAGTGGAGCGCCTCTGCACGATCAGCCTCGCGCGCCGCCTGGTGCCGGAGCTGCGCCACCGCAACCTGGACGCGCTGACGGACTTCTTCGATATCCCCATCCACTCGCGCCACCGCGCCCATGGCGACGCGCTCGCGACGGCCCGGGTGCTCCTTCGGCTCCTGGACCGCGCGGAGCAGCTGGGCGTCGGCGACCTCCGGTCACTCAAGCGCTACCGGCCACCGCGTGGCGCCCGCACACAGCGAGACCTGTTCGTGCGCCCGGTGCCGTAACGGGAGATCAGTGCCGCGAGGGGAGAAACCGGCACAAGCGGGTGCTTCCCGGACCCATGTCCTGCTATAATCAACCCTTCCGGGGCCGATCGCCGGCCCGCACGTTCACAACGACGACCAAGGCTTTCCAGTTGGCCGAAGCGGCCCGCACACCGGTCATTCTTGACGGCGTCCGCACCCCCATCGGACGGTTTCTCGGCGGACTGAGCCCGCTGTCCGGGCCCCGGCTCGGTGCCGTCGCCGTGCGCGAAGCCATCGCCCGGGCCGGGATCGACCGGTCGGAGATCGACGAGGTGATCCTGGGCAACGTGGTGAGCGCCGGCTCGGGACAGGCGCCGGCCAGGCAGGCTGCCGTACACGGCGGCGTACCCGCGACCGTGCCGGCGGTGACCGTGAACAAGGTGTGCGGCTCCGGACTCAAGGCGGTCATGCTGGCGGCACAGGCCGTGCGGGCCGGCGACGCGCGGCTGGTCGTGGCCGGGGGTTTCGAGTCGATGTCCAACGTGCCCCATTACCTGTGGGGACTGCGCGGCGGCGTGAAGTTCGGCGACGGCACCCTCCGCGACGGACTGGTGCATGACGGCCTGTGGTGCGCGTTCGAGCAGTGCCACATGGGCGGCCACGCCGAATACACGGCCGCGAAGGCCGGGATCAGCCGCAGTGAAGCGGATGCGTATTCGGTATCGTCGCACAGGAAGGCCGTGGCCGCGATCGACGACGGCGGGTTCCGGTCGGAGATCGTCCCGGTCCCGGTGGAGGCGCGGGGGCGAACGACGGTCGTAGAGACCGACGAGAGTCCGCGCAGGGACACGTCGCTGGAGGCGCTCGGCCGCCTGCGGCCCGCATTCCGGTCCGACGCTCCGGAGGGTCTGGACGATCTGGTGGTCACCGCGGGGAACGCGCCGGGGCTGAACGACGGCGCCTCGGCGCTGGTTGTGGCCAGCCAGGAGTACGCGGAAGCGCACGGTCTGCGTTACCGCGCCGTGATTACCGCCTATGCGGCGGGCGGCACGGAGCCGCGCGACCTTTTCTTCGCGCCGGTCACGGCGGTGCGCAAGCTCATGAAGCTGGACCACACCGAGATCGGGGACTACGGTCTGGTCGAGATGAACGAAGCCTTTGCCGTGCAGGCCATCGCGGACATGCGCGAACTGGCGATCGATCCCGAGCGCCTGAACGTGCGGGGCGGGGCGGTGGCCCTGGGTCATCCCATCGGCGCCTCGGGCGCGCGCATCCTGGTCACCCTGTTGGCGAACATGGCCGATCGCCAGGTCGAAACGGGGATCGCCACGCTTTGCCTGGGGGGTGGCAACGCGGTGGCGATGTCGATAAGAGCAAACTGAACGGAAGGGACGCGGCATGATACGATCCGATGTCGGGAAAGACCTGGTGATGACGGAGGCGAACCCGCGCAGAGCGGGCCTCGCCGCGGCTGTTCGCTCCTGGCCACGGCCGGTCACGGTATCGGTCGCGGTCTTTCTCTTTGCGCTGCTCACGGCGCTCAGCGCGCACGTGGCGGTGCCCCTCGGCGTGACCCCCGTGCCCATGACGCTGCAGACCCTGGTCGTGCTGCTCTCCGGTGCTCTTCTCGGACCTGTCGGCGGCGCCGCTTCGCAGCTCACCTATCTCGGACTCGGGCTCGCCGGCGTACCCGTCTTCGCCATGGGAGGCGCCGGGCTTCCCTGGCTGTTCGGTGCAACCGGGGGCTACCTGATGGCGTTCCCGATGGCCGCGATGCTCACGGGATGGATCGCCGGACGCAGCCGCGGGACCGCGCGCACGCTGTGCGGGCTGGCTCTTGGTACGGCGGTCACCTTCGCCCTGGGCTCGGCATGGCTGTCCGTCGTGACGGACATGGATGCACGCGCCGTCTTCGCGACCGGCGTTCAGCCGTTCCTCCCCGGCGCCTTCATCAAGATCGGCATCGCCTTCGTTGTCGTCAGGCAGGCGATGACCCGGGGTCTGCTGCGCTGAATGCCCGTTCCTCGCCTCCTGCCCGAAGGGAGTGAGATCCTGCCCATCCTGATCCGGCTGACCGGGTTCGGGGGCGTGTTCGTCGCAGGGCTGGTCGCCGTCGCGGCGCTCTTCGGAGGGAGCTCAGGTCTGGCGGTGCAGGCGACCGCGGTGTTCGTCGTTTCGCTGGCGGCAACGATGATCGTGCTGCGCATCGACGGACGGCGGGGGCTCGCGGCCGTCGGTCTGCCCCGCGCGGGTGTGGCCGGGGGGCTCACGCGGGGCCTGCTCCTGGGAATCGTTTTCGTGATCCCCGCGGCGCTGATCGCCGTGGGGGTCGGAGGGTTGCGCTACGGTCCCGACAGCGGCACGTGGATCGAGTACGGGGGGACCGCGGTGTGGACCGGGCTGCTCCTGCTCATCGCGGCTGCGGGCGAGGAAATCCTGGTACGCGGCTACCCCCTGCGCGTGCTGGTGGACCGATGGGGCCGCGGCGCAGCGCTGGTGCTCACCTCGCTGGTCTTTGCCGCGATGCACGGCGCCAATCCCGGCGTGGGGGCGCTGGGGCTGGTCAATATCGTGCTGGCCGCCCTTCTGCTGGGGCTGGTCTGCCTGAAGACCGGCAGCCTCTGGTGGGCGATCGGCGTGCACGCGGGCTGGAACCTCGGGTCGGGGTTCCTCGCCGATCTGTCCGTGAGCGGCCTGGAGATCGTGGATGCGCCGCTGGTCGAGGTGACCCGGGCGGGAAACCCTCTGGTCACCGGCGGCGAGTTCGGCCTCGAAGGGGGACTGGCCGGGACCGCGGCGCTGTTCGCCGCGATTCTGTTCGTGACGCGGACGCCGATTTTGCGCCTGCGCGCCCACGAAAACGGGGGGCAGGACGCATGAACAGGCAGAACGCATGAACACGAACCAGGTCGCGGTGATCGGCGCGGGCACGATGGGCAACGGCATCGCCCATGTGTGTGCGCTCGCGGGCAAGCAGGTCACGCTCATCGACGCCGACCGCCAGGCGCTCGACCGTGGCCTCGCCACCATGGCGCGCAATCTCGGGCGGCAGGCGACGAAGGGCCGCATCACGGACGCCCAGGGCGCCGAAGCCCTCGCTCGCGTCGCCCCCGGGCAGCTGGAAGACGTGGCCCGGGCCGGCCTGGTGATCGAGGCGGTGCCCGAAAGCGCCCCGCTCAAGTACGAGATCTTTGCCGAGCTGGACCGGCTGGCGCCGGAAGGCGCGATCCTGGCCTCGAACACCTCGTCGATCTCGATCACCGCGATCGGCGCGCGCACTGCCCGCCCCGGACAGGTCATCGGGATGCACTTCATGAACCCGGTACCGGTCATGGAACTGGTCGAGGTCATCCGCGGACTGCGGACCGACGACGCGACGACGCGGTCGGTGATGGATCTGGCCCGCACGCTCGGCAAGACACCGGTCGAGGTCAACGACTTTCCCGGGTTCGTCTCCAACCGGATCCTTGCCCCGATGATCAATGAGGCGGTGTTCGCGCTCATGGAGGGGGTCGCCGAGGCCGAGGCGATCGACACGGTGATGCGGTTGGGCATGAACCACCCCATGGGTCCGCTGGCCCTGGCAGACCTGGTGGGCCTCGACACCTGCCTCAGCGTGCTGGAGGTCCTACACCGGGAGCTGGGCGACGATCGCTACCGCCCGTGCCCGCTGCTGCGCCAGTACGTCGCAGCGGGGTGGCTCGGCAGAAAGACCGGACGGGGCTTCTATCCGTACGACGGGGGTTCCTGAGTGCTGACCTCCGAGCAGCGGGAGATCCGCGAGCTTGCCCGTGACTTCGCCGAGGGCGAGATCATTCCGCGCGCACCCGAGTGGGACCGCCGCGGGGCGTTCGACAGGGAGGTCCTCGACAAGCTCGCCGAGCTGGGCTTCCTGGGGATGCTGGTGCCGCCCGAGTACGGCGGGATGGGCTTCGATGTCCCCACCTACCTCGTTGCGCTCGAGGAAATCGCGCGGGGCGACGCGGCGCTGGCGCTCACCGTGGCGATTCAGAACGGGCCCGTGCCCCACATCCTCCTCGCGCACGGCAGCGACGCGCAGAAATCCCGCTGGCTGCCGGCGCTGGCGGCGGGCGAGAAGATCGCCGGTTTCGCGCTGTCGGAGGCCGGGGCGGGGAGCGATCCTTCCGGCATGACGACGTGCGCCCGCGAGGACGACGGCGGCTGGACCGTCACGGGGACCAAGCGGTGGGTGACGAACGGTTCCCGCGCGGATGTGGTGATCGCCTTTGCCCGCTCCGGTCCCGAGGTGGGACCCAAGACCCCCATCGGCGCCTTCCTGGTGGACACCCGCACGGATGGGTACCGGGTCGGGAAGCGCGAGACCACCATGGGGCTGCGCGCGTCCGAGACGGTCTGGGTTGAACTGGACGGCGTCCGGGTCGCGGACAGCCGCCTGATCGGCGACCGCGGCGGCGGTCTCGGCTACGCCCTCGGCGCGCTCGACCTCGGCCGGCTGGGCATCGCGGCCCAAGCCGTGGGGATCGCCCAGGCCGCCCTGGAGCACGCCACGCGCTACGCCGGGGAGCGGCGGCAGTTCGGCCGCCCGATCGCGAGCTTCGGCGCGGTGCGCAGCAAGCTGGCGGTGATGGCCACCAGGGTTGCGGCGTCCAGGGCGCTGTTCATGGAAGGTGCCGCGGCATGGGAGGAACGCGACGATCTGGCCGACGGCGGCCCTCCCGTGACGGCGCGGTCGGCGATGGCCAAGCTGTTCGCCAGCGAGACCGCGGGATGGGTCACGGAAGAGGCGGTGCGCATCTTCGGCGGCTATGGATTCATGCGGGAATTCCCGGTGGAGAAGCTTATGAGGGATGCCAAGGGCACCGAGATCTACGAGGGCACGAGCGAGATCCTGCGCTTCGTCATCGGACGCCTGCTCACGGACCGCGGTTAGGCCGCGGCGTGGCGAAGGAGCCGGGAGCAGCGGTGCCGATGGGACACCTGGAGCGTGCGGACAGCGTCGTCCACGGCGCGGTGATGGCCGAGGAAGCGCGGCAGAAGGCCCAGCTGGAGATGATTGCGAGCGAGAACTTCGTCTCGCCGGCGGTTCGCGAGGCGCTCGGCACCGTCTTCACCCACAAGTACGCCGAAGGCCTGCCGGGCAGGCGGTACTACGGCGGATGCGAGTTTGCCGACCAGGTCGAAGATCTTGCGCGTTCACGCGCGAAGGACCTGTTCGTGGCGGGTCACGCCAACGTGCAACCGCACTCGGGTGCCCAGGCCAACATGGCCGCGTACTTCGCGTTCCTGAAGCCGGGCGACCGCATCCTCGGCATGAACCTCAGTCACGGCGGACACCTCACGCACGGATCGCCCGTCAATTTCAGCGGGCGCCTGTTCGAGGTGTCGGCCTACGGCGTGCGCCTCTCGGACGGGCGCATCGACTACGATCGGGTTCGCGACGCCGCCCTCGAGGTACGGCCGCGACTGATCGTGACCGGTGCATCGGCCTACCCGCGGACCATCGACTTCGAGACGTTCGGCGCGATCGCGCGGGAAGTCGGCGCGTATCACGTGGCCGATCTCGCTCACGTGGCTGGTCTCGTGGCGGGCGGACACCACCCGAGTCCGATTCCGCACGCGGATGTCGTGTCGACGACCACGCACAAGACGCTGCGGGGTCCCCGTGGCGGGCTGCTGCTCTGCCGCGAGGAACACGCCGGGCTGATCGACCGGATGGTGTTCCCGTTCATACAGGGCGGACCCCTCATGCATGTGATCGCGGCGAAGGCGGTGGCCCTCGGAGAGGCGCTCGTCCCGGATTTCAGGGACTACGGGCGGCGCGTCGTGGCAAACGCCCGCGCGCTGGCCGGCCAGGTGATGGAGCGCGGTGTTCGCCTGGTTTCCGACGGCACGGACAACCACCTCATCCTGGTGGATCTGCGGGACCGCGAGCTTACCGGCAAGGATGCCGAGCAGGCACTGGAGCGCGCGGGAATCACGGTGAACAAGAACACCGTGCCTGGCGAAAAGCGCTCGCCATTCGTCACTTCCGGCCTGCGCATCGGCACGCCGGCGCTGACGACACGGGGCATGGGGACGGCCGAGATGAAGGCGATCGGCGGCTGGATCGCGGACATCCTCGATCAGCCCCGCAACGAATCGCTGATCGCGCGGATCGGGAACCGGGTGTCGGACCTCTGCGGCGGGTATCCGCTCTACGGGGATCTGGCGGGACCCGCATGACGGTGTAAAATTGCAGTCATCATGAACGCCTGCGACTTTGTTCTGGTTCTGGACCGGCTTGAGGAACGCAACCCGCGCTATCACCGGCTGGCGTACGATTTCCTTCTTGATGCGCTCCGGATGGTGATTGCCGGGATCGGCGAACGGCGCCACATATCCGGCCAGGAACTTGCTGACGGTGCCCGGCACCTTGCGATGGAGCGATTCGGTCCCCTTGCGCGAACCGTTCTGGAACACTGGGGCATCCACTCGACCGATGATCTCGGCGAGATCGTATTCGCCCTCGTCGACATCGGCGTTCTCACCAAGCAGGAGGAAGACCGCCCGGAGGATTTCGAGGATCTGTTTGACTTCGAAGAAGTCTTCGACCACAACTACCCCTGGACGGTAGCGTCATAGATTAGCCGATAACCTTGCGGATCCGCACCGGTTCCGGTCAGGACCGGCGGAGTCCGCGCATCACCTGAGAAGGGGCGCGAGCGCTTGGCCTCTTCCCACTTTTCCCGAGGGATTGATGAAGACGGTGGATGATGGCGGCTTTGCCGCCTGCAAAAAGTGTGGCGACGGGGTCTTGCTGCCCATGTCCGACTACGGGCGTGACGGCGCACCGATCCGCTACAAGGCCTGGGTGTGTTCGGAACCGGATTGCGGCTTCAACATCCGCATAGACAACGGCGAGATCACCTTCGGCCGGTCGATCGGACAAAGCTACAAGTAGCCGTGGACCCGGACGGCCTGCGCGGGCGGTTCGGGAAGGCGGTCGTGCATGCGCCTACCGCCGCGCAGGCCGCTCGCTACGACCGGATCTCCATGGACGAGCTCGGGGTTCCCGAGCCCGCGCTCATGGAGAATGCCGGCCGTCAGGCCGCGCTTATCATCGACAGGCTGTATCCTGACGGCGCGGTCGTTGCGCTCGTCGGCTCCGGGAACAACGGTGGAGACGCGCTCGTGTGTCTGCGGGCGCTGGCGGCGTGGGGCAGGCGCGTCGAGGCCATACTGGTCGGAGAGCGCCCGACGGCGGACCACGTGTTGCATGGATGGGATCTGTCGGCTTCGGCCCTGGATCCAGAGCGGCCGGGTGCGCTGGAGAACCTCGCCGGGCGGCTGGACAGCGCGGCGGTGGTGGTGGACGGACTGCTGGGTACCGGGATCCGCGGCGCGCCGCGGCCACTGCATGCCGGTGCCATCCGCGCGGCCAACCGGGCTCCCGGCGCCGTTGTGGCGCTGGATACGCCCTCGGGCGTGGATGGAACCAGCGGCGGCGTTCCGGGCGACGCGGTCCGGGCCGACATCACGATCGCATTCGGGTGGCCGAAGCTGGGCACGCTGCTGCACCCGGGGCGTCGGCACTGCGGCCGGATCGTGGCGGTCGAAATCGGGTTTCCGCCGGGTGACCATCGGGACTGGGCGCGGCTGATCACGCCCGGCTGGGCGCGTGAGGTGCTGCCGCGCCGCCCCGCCGTGACCCACAAATACAAGGTGGGGGCGCTTGCGATCGTGGCCGGTTCGGCGATGCCGGGCGCGGCGGTGCTCGCCGCGCGGGCGGCGTTCCGGTGCGGTGCGGGACTGGTGCGCGTGTGCGCGTCGCTCCCGGCGCGCGAAGTGATCGCGGAGGTGCCCGAGGCCATCTTCGTGGACGCGCGCGACTCCGCCGCACTCGCCGCGGCGGTCGCACAGTGCGGTGCGGTCGCTCTCGGTCCCGGTCTCGGCACGGGGACCGAGGCGGTGCATCAGGTGGAGACGGTCCTGGCGGCGCGGGAGGACCGCCCCGCCGTGATCGATGCGGACGCGCTCACGCTGTTGGCAGGCGGCGCGGGCGGCGGTTCAGGGACGGGCGGCGGCCTCGGCGCGGGCGGCGGTCTCGGTGCCGACGCCGCGGGACGGATCGTGGTCACGCCCCACCCCGGCGAGATGGCCCGCCTCGTTGCGGCTTCCACCCGAACCGTGCAGGAGGACAGGGTGGGCGCGGCAAGGCGTTTCGCGGCCTCGCACGGGTTGGTGACCTTGCTGAAGGGCGCTCCGTCGCTCGTCGCGGAGCCCGGCAGCGGTCTGCTGGTGAGCACGCACGAACACCCCTCGGCGCTGGCCGTCGCCGGAATGGGCGACGTGCTCACCGGCGCAATCGGGTCGTTCCTCGCACAGGGATCCGACCCCTCCGCGGCGGCGGGACTGGCGCTCCACGTGACCGGCGTCGCGGCGGCGCAGGGCGGTCTGGGCGCATCACTCATGCCATCGGACGTGATCGAGGCCATTCCCGCCGCCCTTTCCGGGACGGACCGCCAGCCGGCCGGAACGGGCCGCCGCCGCGCGGCGACCCGCCGCCGGCCGGACAGCGCCGATCTGCCCTTCCCGTTCGTGACTTTCGATCAGCGGCGGCCGTCGTAGCAGTCTGTGATGAACGAGGACGAACTCGTCGCGCGGCTCGCCTCCATCGGGTGGAAGGGCAGCCGCGCGGTACTGCTGGGGCCGGGCGACGACGCGGCGGTATTGCGCGGCGGCTTCACCGTCTCGACCGACCTTGCCGTGGAGGGCGTCCATTTCCGGTTCGACTGGATTTCCGCGCAGGAAGCGGGCTTCCGCGCCGGCGCGGCCGCGCTCAGCGACCTGGCGGCCATGGGCGCCCGCCCGCTGGCGCTGCTGGTGTCCCTGGCGGTCTCGGGCGACGGAGGCCAGACCGTGGCGCTGGACCTGCAGCGGGGCGTGAGGCGTGCCGGTGACCGGGTGGGCGTCGCCATCATCGGCGGCGATGTCAGCCGTTCCCCGGGCCCCGCGCTACTGGACGTGGTTGTGGTCGGGAAGGCCTCCGGCATCCTGTCGAGGGGCGGCGCCGAGCCCGGTCAGCACCTGTGGGTCTCCGGCTTCCTGGGCGCTGCCGCGGCCGCCGTCGGGGCCTGGTCCGAGGGGACGCCGCCGACCGTAGCGGCCCGACGCCGTTTCACCGCGCCACCGGACCGGATCCCGCTCGGCCGGGCCCTGGCGAAGGCCGGGATCGCCACGTCCATGATCGACATTTCGGACGGCCTCGTCCTCGATGCCGGACGCATCGCGGCGAGTTCCGGGGCGCGGATCTGCATACGCCCGCACCGGGTCCCCGTCGACCCGGGCGCGGGTGGGGACTTGAACCTCGCCCTCAAGGGAGGCGAAGATTATGAACTGATGTTTACCGCCAACCCCGGCGCGGAACCCGGCATTCTGGCCCTCGGACGGGAGTTGTCGATGTCTCTGACACGGATTGGTATGGTGGAAACAGGCGCGGGCGTGGTTCTGGAAGACGAGCGGGGAAGGCGCACGGCCCCCGGAGACGGCGGCTTCGACCACTTCACGGAACAGTTGTTCACGAAACCGCCGGGGGGCAGGCCGCGGTGATTCGGCAGCCGTGGGTCTACGGTGTGGGAGCCGCCGCGACGGTCTTCTACGGCGGCACCGTGGCGTTGCGCGCCGCGCTGGGCATCCGGTGGTTCCCACGGTTCGCCGAACGCGCGACCGCCAACTGGTCCAGGACGATCCTGTGGGGCGCCGGCGTGCGGGTGGACGTGGAGAACCCGGAGCACCTCGCAGAGCACCGCGGCCAGATCCTCGTGTCGAATCACCAGAGCTGGTTCGACGTCTTCGCCCTGGCGGCGTCCCTCCCGGTTCCCTTCAGCTTCGTCGGGAAGAAGGAGCTGAACCGGGTGCCGTTCCTGGGACACGCGTGGGAAAAGGTGGGTCATGTCGCGATCGACAGAAGCGACCACCAGTCGGCGCTTGCCGCGCTGGGCAGCATGGACGGTCAACTCCACGACGAGGGCCGCACCATCATCATGTTCCCGGAAGGCACGCGGTCGCCGACGGGGGAACTCACCCGCTTCAAGAAGGGAGCCTTCGTGATGGCCATCAAGGCCCAGACCCCCGTGGTTCCCGTCGCGCTGGTAGGGACGCGCCGCATCATGAAGAAGGGGGACTGGAAGATCCTGCGCGGGCACGTGACGGTGCGCGTGGGCGAACCGATTCCCACGGCGGGGCTCACCCTGCGCGATCGCGACGACCTGAGCGCACGGGCGCGCGAGGCGATCCTCGGGCTGAGGGAAGCGGCCGCCGCCACCCGGTCGGAAGCGGCGGAAGGGCAATCCGAAGGCCCGCAGGCGGCCGGTCCCATCGAGCTCGCCACCTAGGCGCCTGTCTCATGTCAGCGATCGTCGACATCAGGGGGCGCGAGATCCTGGATTCCCGCGGCAATCCGACGGTGGAGGCCGAGGTTCTTCTCGAGACCGGACACCGTGGAAGGGCGGCGGTGCCCAGCGGAGCGTCCACGGGACGCCACGAAGCGGTGGAGCTGCGCGACGGCGACCCGGGGCGATACCTGGGGCGGGGCGTGCGCACCGCTGTGGACAACATCCGCACGGAGATCCTCGGCGCCGTGCGCGGATTCGAGGCGCGTGAGCAGCGGGATGTCGACCGCACGATGATCGAACTGGACGGCACCCCGGACAAGGGTCGTCTGGGCGCGAATGCGGTGCTGGCCGTTTCCATGGCGGTGGCGCGCGCGGCGGCCGCCGAGACGGGGCTTCCACTGTACCGGTATCTGGGCGGAGAGGACGCGCACATCCTGCCCGTTCCCATGATGAACATTCTCAACGGCGGCGCGCACGCGTCGAACAACGTGGACATTCAGGAGTTCATGATCATGCCGGTGGGCGCCTCATCGTTCGCCGAGGGTCTGCGCATGGGAGTCGAGGTGTTCCACACGCTGAAGAAGGTGTTGAGCGAAGAGGGAAAGAGCACGGCGGTGGGGGACGAGGGTGGCTTCGCGCCCGACCTAGCCTCTGACCTGGATGCGACAGAATCGGTCATGCGTGCGACAGAAACGGCGGGCTACCGCCCTGGAGAGGATATCCTGCTCGCCGTCGACGCCGCCGCGTCCGAATTCTGCGCGCGCGGCCGGTACGCGTTTTCCGGGTCGGGGGGCGTCTCCATCGACACCGAGGGCATGATCGGATTCTGGGAGGACATGGTCGCGCGCTTCCCGCTTGTCAGCTTGGAGGATCCCCTGGACGAGGACGACTGGGAGGGCTGGACGACGCTCACCGCCCGTGTGGGGGACCGGTGCCGTATCGTGGGCGACGACCTCTTCGCGACGAATCTGGCGCGCCTCGAGCGCGGAATGCGCTCAGGGGCGGCCAACGCCATTCTGATCAAGGTCAACCAGATCGGCACGCTGACCGAGGCGATGGACGCGGTGCGGGCGGCTCAGGAGGCCGGCTTCGGAACCGTGATCTCGCACCGGTCGGGAGAGACGGAGGACACCTTCATCGCGGATCTCGCGGTCGCGACGGGCGCCGGACAGATCAAGACGGGAGCGCCCAGCCGCTCGGACCGCGTGGCAAAGTACAACCAGTTGCTGCGAATCGAGGAGGCTCTGGGCGCGCGTGCCGTGTACGCCGCCGGGAGCGTGCGGGAATGAGGCGGCTGATCGTCCTCGGGCTGTTGGCCCTCGCCGGCTACTTCGCCTTCTGGGGCGGCGAGTATTCGGTGCTGGACGCCCGCCGGGCGAAGGAGGAACTGGCCGCCCGGCGCGCCGAGTTGACCGTGGCGGGGCGGCAGATCGATTCGCTGAGCGCCCGCATCGATGCGCTGCGCCACGACGACGAGGCGCTGGAGCGCTTCGCGCGCGAGCGGTACGGCTTCATCCGGGACGGCGAGTTCCTGTACCGCGTCACGGAGATCCAGCCCGGCGAGCCCGGCGGGGACGACGAGCCCGGCGAGGACGCCGAGCAGGGCGCCGGGCCCCCGTAGCCTCAGTCGTCCGCCGGTTCGGACGGGACGAGCGCCGCTCCGGTCTCTTCCGCCTGCTCGGCGAGTGCGGCGTCCCCCATCCCCAGCGCCCGTTTCGCCCCTTCCAGGAAGCGCTGCGCGTCTCCCTCCTCCAGCGCGTCGAGGACGTCGGACGGGTCCGCGCCCAGGCCTTCCACCGCGGCTGCAGCCAGCGCCTTGGCGTCTTCGGTCGTGAGCTGCTTCGGGAATCCTCCGCCCGGGACGCCGGTGGCCTTCTCCAGGAAGGGCGCGAACAGGTCCACCGGAATGGGGAACAGCGTGGTGGAGTTGTTCTCGGCGGCCACCTCCACCACCGTCTGCAGGAAGCGGAGCTGAAGCGCCACGGGGTGGCGCGAGATGATCCGGGCCGCGGCGGACAGCTTCTGCGAAGCCTGGAACTCACCCTCCGCCGCGATGATCTTGCCGCGGCGCTCCCGCTCGGCCTCGGCCTGCTTCGCCATCGCCCGCTTCATTTCCTTGGGCAGGTCGATGTCCTTGACCTCAACGGCCGTGACCTCGATTCCCCAGGGGTCGGTCTCCAGGTCGATGATGCGGCGCACGATTTCGTTGATCCGCTCCCGCTGGGCGAGCAGTTCGTCCAGCTCCGACTGTCCCACCACGCTGCGCAGCGTGGTCTGGGCGATCTGGCTGGTGGCGAAGTAGTAGTCCTCGACCTCGACCACGGCCTTCGAGGGGTCCACCACGCGGAAATACACCACCGCGTTGACCGTCACGCTCACGTTGTCCTTGGTGATCGTGTCCTGGGGCGCGATGTCCAGCGCGATGATGCGCAGGTCCATCCGGCGCATGCGCTCGACGCCGTAGGGCACGAGGAACACGATGCCGGGGCCCTTCGCCCGGGTCAGCTTGCCGAGGCGAAAGACCACGCCCCGTTCGTACTCCCACAGGATGCGCAGTGAACTGAGGAGGCCGATGAGGCCCAGCGTGGCGATCGGTATGACGACGAAGCCCAGTTCCAAGGGACAGGTCCTCCAGGTTCAGGTGCGGCTGGTGCGCAACCGGCCATGGGCGGTTCCCGTGGCGGGGGCGACCGTCTCCTGACCGGCGTGCGACTCACGGCTGGAGACTAAACAGGGGCCCGCCGGGGCCGCTTGACAAGCCCTCCCGGCGCGCTGAGCTTTCTTGCCGTTCGCCGGAGTAGCTCAGTTGGTCAGAGCAGCGGAATCATAATCCGCGTGTCGGGGGTTCAAGTCCCTCCTCCGGCATTTGGCGGTCGGCGGTGGCGCCGGCCGCTTTTCCAGGCCATGACCGTCGCGTCCAGGCCGTTGCCGTTGCGGCGTACGCCGATGAACAACCAGCCCGCTGGTTCGAAGCTCCACCGCCGGGTCGCCGTCGACACGCCCGAGCATGTCCGGCTGGACTATGTGCTCGCGGATCTCGGATCGCGCGCCGGGGCCCTGGCGGTCGACTTCGTCATCATCGCCGGCCTGCTGGTCGCTCTGGGCATGGCCATGGGCTACGCGGACGTGCTCGGCGATGTCGTCCAGTCGATGGGCATGACGGTGCTCATCTTCGCCCTTTTCTTCGCGCAGTGGGGGTATTTTCTCCTGTTCGAGGCGCTGAGCGGTGGACGCACACCCGGAAAACGGGCATTGGGATTGCGGGTGATCCACGTGGGCGGCGAGCCGTTGAGCTTTCAGGGCTCGGTGCTGCGCAACCTTATCAGGTTCGTCGACCTCCAGCCCTTCCCGTCCGGGGTGGCGGGCGCGGTCTGCATCCTGGTCAACAAGCGGGCACAGCGGCTGGGCGACCTGGTTGCCGGAACCATCGTGGTGCGCGATACCGCCGAGGACGAGCTGCTGCGCACCGATGCGCTGCCGCCGGCCCGGGTCGGCCGTCCCCTGCTGTCCGCCGAACAGTTCGAGATCCTGGCAGGGTTTGTGGCGCGCCGTGAGGGACTGGAGCGCGGCGTGCGAGACCGGGTGGCGGCCTCGCTGATCAAGCCGCTGGACTTCGCGTTCAGGGAGGATCCGGATCGCCGGGCCCGCACAGCGGAGGAGAACCTGGTCCGGCTCCACGCCGCCGAGGCGCCGCGGCACGCAGCCAGGCGGGGCGGCGCGAACCTGCAGGCGGCGGCGATGGCCCACGAGCAGCGTGAGGAATGGGCCGCCTACGCGGAGCTGGTGGAAAAGGGCCGCAAGCGGGGCCTGACCAGCCTGACCGAAGGCGAGGTGCGCTCGTTCGGCCAGCTGTACCGCGGAATGACCGCCGATTTTGCCCGCGCACGCACGTACGGCGCGTCTCCCGGACTGCTCGGGACCATCGGGCGCTGGGCGGGGGCGGGACACAACCTCCTCTACCGCCACCGCGGCCGCGTGGCGGTCTCCCTGGGCCACTGGGTCGCGGCCGAGTTCCCCCGCGCGGTGCGCCGCTTCCACCGGCAGATCCTCCTGGCCACGCTTCTCCTGTACGGTCCCATGCTGGCGACGTACGCGGCCGTCCGCGACGACCCGTTGCTGGGGCGCACCCTCGCGGGGCCCACCATGATGACGCGCGCGGAGAATACCGGGAAGGGCGACATCAACGAGAACTACCTGGGTGACATCGGAGCGACCGAGATGCCGGTGTTCTCGTCTTCGGTCATGACCAACAACGTCCGGGTGACGTTCATTGCGTTTGCGGGTGGTCTGCTGGCCGGCCTGGGCACCCTCTACGTGCTGATCATCAATGCGGTCTCGATCGGTGCCGTCCTCGGTGCCTACGGCAACGAGGGCGTGCTGGGGGTGATCCTCGCCTTCGTATTCCCGCACGGATTCCTGGAGCTCACCGCCATTTGCATCGCGGCCGGCGCGGGCTTCGGGCTGGGATCCGCCCTGCTCATGCCCGGCCGGCTGACCCGTGCGGAAGCCCTGATGGAGCGCGGCCGCGCCTTCCTCTCGCTGCTGGCGGGCGCGGTGCTCATGCTGGTGGTGGCCGGCCTGGTGGAAGGCTTCTACTCGCCGTCCGGCCTTCCCGCCGTGGCCAAGTTCGCGTTCGGGGGCGCGACCGCGGTTCTGCTGGTGCTATACTTCGCCCTCGGCGGCCGCTCGCTGCGGGGGGCGGAACCGGTGGCCCAGGTGACCGGCGCCGCTACAGCAACCCCCGCTCCTTGATCTCCACGTATTTGTCGAGCGTCCGCACCAGGGTGTCGCCCGGTGGGGTGTCCACGACCATGATCCCGGATTGGCGCATCGTCTGCAGCGTCTTCGCGCGGGCCAGCACCATCTCTTCCGCCGCGGCCCGGTGGAACGCGTCCTCCGGCTCCGCTACTGCACGTGCGGTGGCGGCCTCGAGCGCGGGGTTGCGGATCGCGATTGCGAGCGGCAGGTGCGCCCGTCCGATCCGGGCGAGCGAACTCACGAGTGCCCTCGACACGGACCCGTCGATCACGTCGCAGAACAGGATGACAAGCGAGCGCTTGCGGAACGTGCGCCCCAGCGTGGCGAAGGCCAGGGGGTAGTTGGGTTCGACCAGCCGGGTCTCGACCCCGGCCAGCACCCTGGCGATCGCCGGAGGGTCCGCCCGCCGCGGCGGCGACACGTGGCGGATCCGGTCGTCGAACACCAGCGCTCCGACGCGGTCGCCGAAGTTCTGCGCGCGGCTGGCCACCATCATGCAGGCCCCGAGCGCGTAGTCCATGCGTTCACGCACGGGCGACAGCCGCTCGCGCATGTGCCGCCCGGCATCGATCGCCAGCACGATGTTCTGGCTGCGTTCGGCCTCGTAGTTGCGCACGACGAACTTGCGCCGCTTTGCGGACGCCTTCCAGTCGATTGTGCGGGGGTCGTCGCCCTGGGCATAATCGCGCAGGCTCTCGAATTCGCGTCCCTCACCCCACTGGCGGGTTCGCCGCGGCCCGGGCGTGCGCAGCCGCCGCCGGAGCGAATGGCCGCTCCGGGCGCGCAGCAGGTCGCGCACCCCGGGCTGTACCTGCAAAATGTCCGAGGCTTCACAGGTGGAGCGGCGCCACGCGAGTCCCAGGGGGGACAGCGTCCGCAGGTGGATCTCCCCGAGCCAGAGGAACCCGCGCGTCCTGGGCATGACCTGGTATGCTCGCCGCACCGCCGTCCGCGCCGGTATCTCGACCGCGGCCCCGCCCTCCCATTCGTCGGAGCCGTCCGGGCCGGCCACGCGCCGCAGGCACGGGTCGAGGTCGTCGGTGACCCTTGCCACTACGGTCCGGCCCACCGGGTTGGTCACGGTAAGGGTGACGTCCGTGACCGCGGCCAGCGCCGAGATGCGCGGGACCGCGCGCGTGACCGTGGGCGCACGGGTGCGGCGGCCGTCGATCAGCGCCAGCAGGAGGACGAGGCCATCCGCGGCGAGCGCCCACGGCGTGCTCACCAGGAACAGCAGCGACGCCAGCCCCAGTGCCGCGAGCGTCCGTCCGCTGGGCACCAGCGTGAACGTGGGGGAAGCCGGCCTGTCTATCGGGGAGCGTCCAGCGTTTCGAGCAGGGACCGGAGTTCGTCGTCGGACGAGCGTCCCTCGACCTCGGCCTCGGCGGTCAACACCACGCGGTGGCGAAGAACCGGAAACGACAGCGATTTCACGTCGTCGGGCGTCACGAAGTCGCGCCCCTGAAGGTAGGCTTCGGCCCTGGCGGCCTGAAACAGGGCCACACCGGCCCTGGGACTCGCTCCCAGCACGAAGGCCGCGTCCTCGCGGGTTGCACGGACGATATCCGTTACGTAGCGCCGCACCCGCTCGTCCATGTGGACACCGTCCACGGCGGCGCGCATCTCCAGGAGTTCGGCGCGGGTCATGGGCTCCCGCATCGGGTAGGTCCCCTCGTCGTCGGCGCGGAAGCCGCCGTCGTGACGATCGAGGATGGCCCTCTCGGCGCCCTCGGGAGGATAGTCGACGACGATCTTCATGAGGAACCTGTCGACCTGGGCTTCGGGCAGGGGATAGGTGCCCTCGTATTCGACCGGGTTCTGGGTGGCGAAGACGGTAAATGGGGCCGGGAGCGGCCTCGTGTCGCCGTCGACGGTCACCTGGCGTTCCTCCATGGCCTCCAGCAGCGCCGCCTGCGACTTCGGAGGTGCGCGGTTGATCTCGTCGGCGAGGAGCAGGTCGGTGAAAACCGGTCCCGCCCGATAGGTGAACCCGGAGTCCCCGAGGATATTGACCCCGACCAGATCGGTGGGCATCAGGTCGGGCGTGAACTGCACCCGCGCAAAGTCCAGGCCGAGTCCCCTGCCGAGCGCGCGAACCGCCAGCGTCTTGGCGGTTCCCGGGACGCCTTCGATCAGTGCGTGACCTCGGGCGATGAGAGTGATCATGAGCTGTCTGAGCACGACCTGCTGTCCGAGCACGACCTGCTCGAGGTCTTCCAGCAGGTTGAGCGCCGCTGCCGGCGTCGTCATGGGGATTTGCTCCGGGAAGGGTGATCGTCGATGCCGGCGGCGATGGCGGTCAGGTCAATGGGATCGGCGTGCAATGCCTGCCTCGCCCGCGCCAGCGGGGTGTCGGTGTGGTCCTGCGGGCCCAGGTTCCGAAGAAGGGCGTCGGCCTCGTTTACGTCTTGAGGGGGCGGACGCCGCGCGCTTCTCGCGAGCCGGGCCAGCAGCAGCAGGGCGGCCGTGCCGCGGGCGTCGGCTTTCCGGTACAACTCTCCGAGCGCCGAGACGTGTTCCAGCGGCGACCGGCGCTCCCGATCGGGTGGTGCCGTGGCCGGCGTCGGCCTGCCAAAACGCATTCCGGAGACCGCGAGGAACAGGAGGGACACCGCGATCAGGTGCAGGAGCGCAAGTCCCCCCGGGCTCCCGAAAAAGAAGTTCGCGACGACCTCGGCCGCGGTGAGGCTGCCGCCGATTCCCTGGTGGTATTCGGCGAAGAAGACCGTGTCCGGCGCGAGCGTATGCGCCAGCGCGGCGCGCACGGCGAGCACGGCCACCGCGTCGTCGCCCGCCTGTGCATTGGAAAGCGGCTCCGGATCGGACAGGATCACGGCCCGTCCGGCCCCGACCGCGAGGACGGCGGCACCGATCCACTCCTTGCCGTCTTCGTCCAACACGGTCAGTAGCGTATCGGCTGTGCGAAGGCGTGGCGGGGCGGTGCTGTCCGCTCCGGCCTCCAGTTCGAGCGCATGTGCGGCCGGCCGGGGCTCCGGAAGGTCGGCGGTGAGACCGTGGTCGGTCCAGCGTGTCGCGAGAGTCGGCTCGTCCCGCATTGACTCGCCCAGCGGGCGCCGCCGGAACACGACTCCCAGGGAATCCATCAGAGGCCACTGGACTGGGCTGCTGTCCCTGACCCTGTACCGTGGGACGTACAGCAGCGTGCCGCCCGCGCGGACCGCGTTCAGGAGCGCGCCGACCTCGCGTGGACTCGGGAATACATGGGGCTGCAGCAGCACGGTGGTCCCGCGGACGGGATCAGCGTCCGCCAGCGGGGTGATCCGTGCCTCGACGTTGCGGCCGAGGCGCTCGATTGCGCGTGCCAGGGCGGCGACGCCGTCCGGGGTGGTGCGCAGGGAACTGCGGACCACGCCGGTCGCGCGCGCGCCCGGAGGCCGCATCGCGTATCCGGCCACCAGGCCCACGCCCAGGATGACACACGCCCAGATCAGCGGCCTTCGGGCGCCCCGCCTGGTCCCCGCACCCGCTTCGTTCAACGGGACGGCTGCTCCGGGGACGGCCGCTCCGTGGATGACATCCCCACATCTGCCGCTTCGGGCATGCACCCGGCTTCGCGCGCGAGCCGCGCCAGGCCGGTGTATCCGTCCGGTGTGGGCCTGCCCGGGCCGAACGAGAAGTCCTGAAACGAGTCGAGGAACCTGCCGCCGGTGACTGCAGCGCCCGCCGTCCCGCTGTCGCCGCGGGCGATCTCGAGCGCGTAGTCTCCTGGGGTCTTCGAGCTGTGGAACGACACCATGCCCCTCTGGTCCAGCGTGAGCAGAAACCCCTGGTAAAGGGCTGTAGCGGCGGGACGCAGATCACCTCGGCGAGCACGGGCCTGCGCGACCGCCAGCCATTCGCCGGCGGTTGCGGGCGCGCCGCGCGCGGGATGCTCAGCCCCTCCCGCCGCCGCACCGACAAGCCTCGGTGCATGCCTGGCCGCGATCTTCCAGCCCGCCACCAGCACCAGCACGACGACCAGTGCCAGCAGGATTGCCGCGACTTCGGTCTGCCCGCCGACGAGCTGCTGCAGCCAGGCCATGAACTCGCCGAGTTTCGTCAGGATCCATCCGAACAGGGCGCGCAACACGCTCGGATCCTCGAACGTGGCGAACTCCGGCCCGGCGAGGATCTCCCGCAGAACCCCCGCCACCTCGCCCGGCGCCGGCAGCTGATCCACCTGCGGCTCACCCGGCGGCAACTGACCCGCGGACGACCGGATCACGATGCTTCCATCTCTCCCGCGAGCACCTCCAGGTCGAATGCCTCGCTGCGCACCCGACGATCATGGAACAGAACCATGATGCTCCCGACCAGGTACGGAGTGGTCAGTGGTCCGATGACGAGGTCGGTCGTGCTCAGCAGCCACTGCTCGCGGGAGTCGACGGTCGCCAGCGCCTCGGGTGACGTGAACAGGTCGCCCATCCCGAACAGGGCGGTGATGCCCAGCGACGGCGCCGTCTGGATGATGAAGGCGACCACCATGATCCCGATCACGCGCAGCCAGCCGCCCTGGCAGAGCTTCAAGGAACGCTGCAGCGCGTCCGTCGCCCCGCGTCCCTCACGGATGACCGCCGGGAGGATCCCGAAGGTTGCCCCTGCCCAGAACATCATGACGGCGACAAAGACCAGAACCAGGAACAGAAACCCGGCCAGGGAAAGGAACGGGCTGCCCGTGCCGACGAGCGCCGCGGCGACTACGCTGCCCACAAGTACCACGACGATCATGACCGCCCCGAAGAGCAGCATCGCGAGGATACCTGCGCCTGTGGCGCCGGGCAGGTGGCGGAGCGAATTCCGGTACGCGCCACCCACCGACACGGGTTGCTCGTCGATTCGCGTGGCCATCGCCGTGGCTACCGCCACGACCCCCACCCATGCGATCAGGGCGCTGGCAGCCCACACCGGCAGCGTGGCCACCATATCGCCCAGCATGGCCAGCGGATCGGCTTCCGTGTCGGAGAACGCCGCGGCGTCGGCACCGGTGACCAGCCGGAGCACATACCCCGGAAAGGCACCGAGCAGCGCGATCAGGTAGTACAGCCCGAAGTCGCGCCGGTAGATTTGCACGGCGCCGTCGACGATTTCGCCGAATCCGAGGGGACGAAGAGGAAGCTGGGACATTCACGGAAAGCTAGCCAAAGGAGTTCGCGCGCCGCCAGATTGACGGCCGGATCAATCGCAAAGGAGCAGGAATCATGAGGATGATCACCAGGACCGCCGCGCTCGCGGTGGCATGCGTGGCGGGCGGCAACCTGCCCGCGTCGGCGCAGTCGGAGTCGCCCCAGCCCCCGGTCGCGCCGGTTGCCGCGGCCGATCCGCACGTGGGCACGTTTTCCATCGTCGGCTTCGATCCGGAGACCGGCGAGGTCGGCGTGGCCGTGCAGTCACGGGTCTTTTCGGTGGGCAACGGAGTGATCTGGGGCGAGGCGGGCGTCGGCGTCGTTGCGACGCAGGCGATCGTAGACGTGAGCTACGGTCCGCAGGGGCTGCAGCTTCTCCGGGAGGGATACTCGCCAGCCGCGGCGGTGGGAGAGATCCTCGCCCGCGACCCCGATCCGGATCCGGAGCGCTGGACGAGGGAGGGCCGGCAGTTTTCGCTCATGAACGCCCGGGGCGAGGTGGCCACGCACACGGGTCCGCGGGCCAGCGAGTGGGCCGGACACCGGATCGGCCGCTACTGCTCGGCGCAGGGCAACATCCTGGCCGGGCCGGCCGTGGTCGATGACATGGTCGAGGCCTTCGAGTCGACGGAGGGCCATCTGTCGCTGCGTCTTCAGGCCGCGCTCGAGGCAGGCCAGGCGGCCGGCGGCGACACCCGCGGCATGCAGTCGGCCGCGATGCTTGTGGTCGGAGAGGACATGGGCGTGTGGTTGAACAACGACGTGGTTCTGCGGCTCCAGGTGGACGATCACCCGGAGCCGATCGCGGAACTCCGGCGGTTGGTGGAGATGGCGGCCGCCCAGCGCGAGCGGCGACGGCGGCGGTAGCAGTCGGCGGGCGGCAGGCACCCTGGCCACCGGCTGTCAATCCCGCCTGAGCCCCCGCAGCACGGCCAGATTCCGGCGGTCGGCGGTGACGCTGTCGTCTCCCTTGGGCGTCTCGAGAATCTTGGGCACCCTGCGGAAACGCGGCGTGTTCAGCAGGCGGCGAAACGGCTCCACGCCGATCGTCCCCTCGCCGATGTTCTCGTGTCGGTCGAGGCGCGAGCCGAACGGGGCCTTCGCGTCGTTCAGGTGGAATAGCTCGATCCTGTGCGCGCCGAAGGTGTCGTCCGCGCGCTTCCAGACCCCGTCGAAGTCCTTGTCGAGATCGAGCCCGCCGACCCAGGCGTGACAGGTGTCGAAACAGACTCCGACGCGGTCGTCGACCGCCGGGGGAATGAGCCGCATGATCCGGTCCAGTTCCTCGAGCGTGCCGCCGACCGATGTGCCCGTGCCGGCGGTGAGTTCCAGCAGCACGCGCGGCCCGGCGACCGCCTCGAGAGCCTCGGCCACCGCCGCGGCGTTCCGCGCGATGCCGCTGTCCCGGTCACCGTCGGTGGCGTTTCCCGGATGCGTGACAACGGCGTCCAGGCCGAGGCGGGCGGCTCGTTCGATTTCGCCCCGGAAACAATCCGCCGAGCGACGCCAGAGCGCAGGATCGGGGCTCGCGAGGTTGATCAGATACGAGTCGTGCGAGGCCGTGAACCGGATCCCGGTGCGGGCGGCTGCGGTGCGGTAGGCCCGGACGGCCTCCTCTTCGAGCACAGGCTCGGCCCAGCGGCTCGGCTGCTTGGTGAACACCTGGAAGACACCCGCGCCGATCTCCTCGGCCCTCGCAGGCGCGCGCTGGATTCCGCCGGCCGCGGAAACGTGTGCACCGAGTTCGTCGCAGGGGGACATGGTCCCCCAACGTCAGCGCCGCCGTGATCGCGTGCAAGAACCGCAGGTCCCGGTCCCTTGCAATCGGGTGGCGCGCGGCTTGACCTTGTCCACAGCCTCAACCTTCCCGGGCGCCGGCGCCCGGGTCATCCGCACATGCCAACAGGACACCTTCCATGCGCACCGGCTCGACTTTCCTTGCATTCTCTGCCCGAGGCGGACGCGGCCTGCTGGCCCGGGTCGGCATCCTCCCTCTGCTGCTGGCGGGCTGCGCAGGCGGCGGTCCGGCGACGACCGCCGTACCCCTGCCACCCACCGACGCGGATGCCCCTCCCGCAGATGTCGACGCCGCCCTGGCCGCCGATCAACCCGCCGCGGAGCAACCCGGCCCCGCCCCGGTGCCGGCGCCCTCCCCGGCCGCCGTCCTCGACACGGTTCGGGCCGGCGCCTTCGACAACGGCAAGATGTGGACGTTCGACGCCCCGCCGACCGCGTACCTGGAGGAGACCTACGGTTTTTCGCCCGACGACGACTGGTATGCGCGGGCGCGGCTCGGCGCGCTGCGGATCCCCAACTGCTCGGCCTCGCTGGTGTCGCCCAACGGCCTCGTCATGACCAACCACCACTGCGCGCGCGACTTCGTCACGCAGGTGTCCGAAGAGGGAGAGAACCTCCTCGACGACGGCTTCTTCGCGGCTTCGCCGGACGAAGAGCGCCCGGTCGACGACTTCGAGGCCGACCAGCTTGTCGACATCGTGGACGTCACGGCCGAGATCCAGGCGGCGGTGGACGCCGTCGAGGATGCGGCGGCACGGAGCGAGGTGCGCGACAGTCTCAGCGACGCGGTCGCCCAGCGCATTGCCGACGAACGCGGCGGCGAGGACGCCGGAGTTGCGGTCGAGGTCGTGTCGCTCTACAACGGCGGGCTCTACTCCGCCTATGTGTTCAGGCGATACGAAGCGGCCCGGCTCGTGATGGCCCCCGAACTCCAGCTCGGCTACTTCGGCGGCGACCCTGACAACTTCACCTATCCGCGCTATTCGCTCGACTTCGCCTTCTTCCGCCTCTACGGCGACGACGGCCAGCCGATCAGCACCGACGACCACTTTCACTGGAGTACCGCGGGGGCTGCCTCCGGCGACCTGGTCTTCATCATCGGCAATCCGGGAAGCACCTCGCGTCTGCAGACGGTCGCCGAGCTGGAGTATCGGCGTGACGTGGAGATGCCCGCGCTGCTGGCATTCCTGGACTCGCGGATCGAGGCGGTCGAGGGATACCTCGAAGGACGCGGGGACGAACCGGGGATCGACGAGGTGCGCAACAGCGTCTTCGGGCTGCTCAATTCACAGAAGGCGTTCCGGGGAATGCTGGAGGGACTGCAGGACCCGTATGTGATGGCGCGCAGAGCCGCCGCCGAGCAGACCTTCCGCATGGCTCTCGACGCCGATCCCGCGCTCGCGCAGGCCTATTCGCCCCTCTTCGGGGAGATGGCCGAACTGCAGGCGCAGAAGGCGTCCATGGCAGCCGAAATCAACGCCTTTGCGGCCTTCGGCAGTCCGGACTACGAGGCGTCGGCGATCCTGCGGGCGCTCGCCGGCTTCCAGTACCTGGTGGGCAGTCGGAGCGGCGCGACAAGCGAAGAGCTCGACGGCTACCTCGAGCAGCTTCGTGAAGTTCCGAACCGGCCCGCCGCACTCGACGAGGCGTTGCTGCGCGCCCGCTACACCGACGTGGTCGAAGCGTTCGGCGAGGACGATCCGGGCACACGGATGATCCTTGGGGGACGAACCCCGGGAGAAGCTGCTGCTGCGCTGCTGCTCGGCTCGGTCATGGCCGATTCCGCGGCGGCGGAAGAGGCGGTGTTGGCAGGGACGCTCAACCCCGCGGTGGAGCCCTCGTTCACGCTACTGCAGGGGCTCTTCGCACGGTTCGGTCCGTTCCAGGGACTGATGGCCTCGGTCGGCCCGGAAGAAGAAGAGATCGCGGCCCGTCTCGGACGCGCCCGCTTCGAGGTGGACGGCACCCGGGTGCCCCCGGACGCCACGTTCTCACTCCGCCTGGCGGACGGGGTGGTCGCGGGATATCCCTACAACGGGACGACGGCTCCGGCGCACACCACCTTCTTCGGACTGTACGACCGGCATTACTCCAACCCGGGGGCCGACGAGTGGGCGCTCCCCGAACGATGGATGAACCCGTCCGGGGACTTCGACCTGTCGACGCCGCTGAACTTCGTGAGCACCGCGGACATCATCGGCGGCAACTCGGGCTCGCCGGTGGTCAACCGGAACCTGGAGATCGTGGGCCTGGTCTTCGACGGGAACATCCAGAGCCTGCCGGGAGACTACATCTACATGCCGGCGCTCAACCGGTCGGTCGCGGTGGACGCGCGCGGAATACTGGAGGCGCTCCGGGACGTGTACGGCGCCGGGTGGATCGCCGAGGAACTCACCACGGGCCGTCTGCCCTGAGCGCGGCGATGCCTGCCGAGCGGCCGGTTGCCCTGGTCACCGGATCCTCTTCCGGGATCGGCCGGGCACTGGCGCTGCGTCTGGCCCGGGACGGCTACGCCGTGGGTCTGCTGGCGCGCCGCGCGGAGCAGCTGCGGGACGTGGCCACCGAGATCCGGGAACGGGGTGGGGCTGCGTCCGTTCACCGATGCGACGTCTCGCGGCCCGAGCAGGTGCGGGCGGCCGTGGAGGACTGCCGTGCGGAGCTGGGCCCGGTGCAGCTCGTGGTCGCCAACGCCGGAATGGGATCGCGCATGCCGACCGGGGAGCTGAACGCGGACGAAATCGAGCTGGTGATGCGCGTGAACTTCCTGGGCGCGGTCTACGTGGTCGATGCGCTGCTCCCGGCGATGCTGGCCCGGGGGTCGGGACACCTGGTGGCCGTTGCGAGTCTGGCCGGCTACTGCGGACTGCCCGAGCGGCCGGCGTACTGCGCGTCGAAGGCGGCCATGATCGGCTTCTTCGAGAGTCTCCGCCTCGATCTGCGTCCCCGGGGCATCGCCGTGACCATCGTCAGCCCGGGCTTCGTCCGCACGCCGATGACCGGCGGCGAGGGCTCCGAGCGCCCGTTCATGGTGGAACTGGAGCCGGCCGTGGACCGCATCGCCCGTGCGATCCGGGCGCGTCGGCGGTCCCTGGCGTTTCCTTGGCAGATGGCGCTGCCGGCGACCCTGGCCAGAACGCTGCCGCGCAGCCTCTTCGACCGCGTGGCGCGCAGGATTCGCCACTGACCGGCCGTGCAGAACCCCCGCGTCCCGACAACCACGGCGAGGCGCCGGACAGGCGGGGCTCTTACGCGCCCGCGGCCGGGATACGCCTTCTTCGGCGGTGCTCCCCTGCTGATGGCGCACCGCGGCGGCGCCCGCCTCGCGCCCGAGAACACGATGGCCGCGTTCCGGCGCGCGCTGGATGACTGGGACGCCGATGTATTCGAGATGGATGTCCGTCTCACCGCCGACGGGCGGGTTGCGGTCGTCCACGACGAGACGGTTGATCGCACGACCGACGGAAAGGGTGCGGTGCGCGAGATGGAATGGAGCGAACTCCGGAAGCTGGATGCCGGGTTTCGCTTCCGCGATCTTGCGGGAGAGCGCTCCCAGCGGGGCTGCGGCGTTCGCATTCCCCTCTTCGAGGAGGTCCTGGAGGCCTTCCCCCGGGTCCGCATCATCGTGGAGCCGAAGGCGGCGGAGGCTGCCGGCCCCCTCGCGCAGACCATCCGCGCGGCGAAAGCCGAGCACCGCATCCTCATCGGTGCCGAATTCGAGGCGACGCGCGTCGGGGCGAGGGGCTACCCGGGGCCGTGGGGCGCATCACGCAGGCAGGTCCTGCCCTTCTGGGTCCTGCATCGGCTTCCGGTCGTCGGCGCTTGGCATGTCCCCGCCGCGGACGCGTTTCAGGTCCCGGAACGGTCCGGGCGTCTCCGCGTGCTCACGCCCGCCTTTGTCCGGGCCGCCCACGCCGCCAACATGCCCGTGCACGTGTGGACGGTCGACGACCCGCACGACATGCGGAGGCTGCTGGATTGGGGCGTCGACGGCATCCAGACCGACCGGCCGGACATTCTGGCCGACGTGCTGACCGAAGTCGCCGGGCGTCCGCCGGCCCCCGCGGCGTCACGGAAGCGGGACCCGTGACCGAGCCTGGTCGCGGCCACGGACAAGGCCCGCTCGACATCCGCTTCGGCGGCCACGTGGAGGCCTCGGGCTGGCTGGACCACGCCACTGCCGTGGTGGCGGGCGTCTCGGGCGGCATCGACTCGATGGTGCTGCTCCATCTGCTCCGCTTCGGCCGCTTTCGGAGCGCAGTGTCTCTCCATGTGGCCCACGTCGACCACCGCATGCGCCCCCGCAGCGACGAAGACGCCGCGTGGGTGGCGAAGATCTGCGCGGAATGGGACGTCGACGTCCACCTGCACACCGCGGCGCGCCCCGTGGCCGGCGAGGCCGAGGGCAGGGACCTGCGCTACGCGTTCTTCGAGGAGGTGAGACACGGCCTGGGCGAAGGCGCCGTGACCATGACCGCCCACACGGCCGACGATCAGGCGGAGACGGTGCTCTTCCGGATCGCGCGGGGAAGCGGTCCCCGCGGTCTGCGAGCGGTTCACCTGGCACGCCCCCCGCACATCATCCGTCCCCTGCTGCCGTTCTGGCGCCGCGAACTGCTCGCCCACGCTGTGGAGCACGGCGTGCCCTATCGCGACGATCCGTCCAACCTCGACACGCGCTGGACCCGCAACCGGCTCCGCCACACGGTCCTTCCCCTGCTGGAAGAAGCGGTTCCGGGGGCCACCGCGGCCCTGGCCGCACTGGCCGACACCAGCCGTCTCCACTCCGCCGCCCTGGACGAACTGCTGGACGAGCGCATCGCCGCGCTGTCGACGGACGCGCACGCCGCGGTCCCCACCCTGTCCCTCGACCGCGACGCACTCCTCGCGCTGCCCGACCCGGTACTCGTGCTGCTGCTTCGCCGCGCCGTCGCGCACCTGGGCCGCGAGCCCACGCGGGCGGCCACCGCCCAACTGCTCCGTTTCGTGCGCGAGTCGCCAAGCGGCCGCCGGCTGCACCCGACCGGTGGCCTGGCGGTCGAGCACCGGCTCGGCGAGATCCGCATCCGGCGCACGCACAACCCGGCGCCACCGTCGCCACGCCCCGACGCGCCCCCTCCCGCGGCCATCCTCATTGGATCCGAGCCCGGCCAGGGCAGCTACGCGCAGGGCGGCTGGGCGGTGGACGCCGCCTGGGGCCCGGAACCGCGCATGGGCTTCCCGCATGTTGCGCACTTCGCGCGCGACCGCGTTAGCTTCCCTCTCTCACTGCGCCCCTGGGCTCCGGGAGACCGCATGACCATGCCCTACGGGCGCAAAAAGGTGAAGAAGCTGCTTCTGGAGGCCCGCATGCCCGCCGATCTTCGCGCCGGAGTTCCGGTCATCGCCGACGCCGGCGGCGCCGTGCGCTGGATTCCGGGGATCACGGACCCACCTCCCGCGGCGCGCAAGGCCGGCGGCGAAGCGCCGCAGTGGTGCCTGGAGGTGAACATTTTCCGGGAAGCCCCCCCACATTCCGATCGAGGAGGTCCGGTTTGAACGCCACCGCCCGCGCCCAGCTCGGGCAGCAGGAGCTCAAGCGCATCGTATTCACGGAGTTGATGATCCGGCGGCGCGTCCGCGAAATGGGCCGGGACATCGGGGCCGCCTACGGGCCCGACGACGACATCCTGGTGCTCGGGCTGCTCAAGGGATCCTTCGTGTTCGTCGCGGACCTGGTGCGCGAGATCCCGCGGCCGATTCAGGTGGACTTCCTCCTGGCGTCCAGCTACGGCGGGGAACGCGTGAGCAGCGGCGAGGTACGACTGGTCTACAACCCCCGAGCCGAGATGGAGGGCCGGCACGTGATCCTGGTGGAAGACATCGTGGACAGCGGCACGACCATCAACCGGCTGGTGCCGCTGCTGCTGGACCGCAAGCCCGCCAGCCTCGAACTCTGCACGCTCCTTCACAAACGCCTGGCACACCCGAAGAAGGAACCCCGCTGGGTCGGGTTCGACGCCCCCGAGGAGTTCCTGGTGGGTTACGGGTTGGATTTTGCCGAGAGTTTTAGGCACCTTCCCTATATCGGCTCGATCTGACCTGTCTCCGAGCCGGCCAGGAAGAGCCCAGGCACGAACTGACGATGTCCGACAAGAGTCCCTCTCCGAACGAACCGCCCAGGAAACTGAAGCGGGTGTCCAGGACTGCGTCCTTCTGGGTGCTTCTCGCGCTCATGACGGTTCTCGCGTTCCAGTTCATGCGGGGAGGCGAGCGCACCGCCGGCGAAATCAGCCAGTCCGAGTTTCAGCGCCAGCTTGCCAACGACAACATCCTGAAGGTCACGTTCTTCGGCGATGCGGAGGTCCGCGGCGAGTTCAAGAGCACGATCACCCTCGACGAGACCGATGTGGACGAGTTCGTCGTCCGCATCGTACCCGGCGTCGCCGCGACGATGGTCGAGCAGCTGGAGGCACAGGAAGTCGAGCTCAATGCGCGTGCCCAGTCGCCGGGGTGGCTGCCGCTGATCGGCACCTTCCTGCCGTGGATGCTCATCATCGTCTTCTGGATCTGGATCCTCAGAGCCATGCAGAGCGGTGGCAACCGGGCGTTCCAGTTCGGACGCTCGCGCGCCAGGCTCATCAGCCCCGACACGCCCCAGGTCACCTTCGAGGACGTGGCCGGCGCCGACGAGGCAAAGGAGGAACTGGAGGAGATCATCGAGTTCCTGAAGGACCCGCCCAAGTTCTCGCGCCTCGGCGGCCGCCTTCCCAAGGGCGTGCTGCTGGTCGGTCCCCCCGGCACCGGGAAGACGCTCCTGGCGCGCGCGGTTGCCGGCGAGGCGGGCCGCCCCTTCTTCCAGATGTCGGGTTCGGACTTTGTCGAGATGTTCGTCGGGGTCGGCGCGTCACGGGTGCGCGATCTCTTCGAGCAGGGGAAGGCCCACGCGCCGTGCATCATCTTTGTCGACGAAATCGACGCCGTTGGCAGGCACCGGGGGGCCGGTCTGGGCGGCGGGCACGACGAACGTGAACAGACCCTGAATGCCCTGCTGGTCGAGATGGACGGTTTCGAGGCCAACGAGGGCGTTATCCTCCTGGCCGCCACCAACCGCCCGGACGTGCTCGACCCGGCGCTGCTGCGTCCCGGGCGTTTCGACCGGCAGGTCGTCGTGGACCTTCCCGACGTGAAGGGACGCGAGGGAATCCTGCGTGTCCACGCCAAGAAGCTGCCCCTGGAGGAGGACGTGGAGCTGTCCCTGGTGGCGCGGGGGACTCCGGGCCTGAGCGGTGCCGACCTGTCGAACATCTGCAACGAGGCCGCGCTGTTCGCGGCCCGCAGGGACGTCGAGAGGGTGGCCATGGAGGACTTCGAGCAGGCCAAGGACAAGGTCATGCTCGGCACGGAGAGGCGGTCCATGGTGCTGACCGATGCCGAGAGGCGCCTGACCGCCTACCACGAGGCCGGCCACGTCGTGATCGGCGTGAAGATCCCGGGGCTCGATCCGGTCCACAAGGTCACCATCGTGCCCAGGGGCCGGGCCCTGGGGCTGACCGCATCGCTTCCCGAGGAGGACCGGCATTCGCACACGCGCGACTGGATGAACGGTCAACTGGCGATGCTCTTCGGAGGCCGTGTGGCCGAGGAACTGGCGTTCGGACCGGAACAGGTGACCACCGGCGCCGGAAACGATATCGAGCGCGCGACGAGCATGGCGCGGCGCATGGTCACCCGGTTCGGGATGTCGGACCGGATCGGCCTGATGGCCGTGGGGGACTCGGATCAGGAGGTGTTCCTGGGCCGCGAACTCGTGCAGCGGCGCGAGGTTTCGGACTACACGGCGCAGCAGGTGGATGAAGAGGTGAAGCGGCTCCTGGACGGAGCGCACGCAAGGGCGCGCGAGATCATCGAGGCCAACCGCGGTCTCCTGGACGACCTTGCCGAGGCGCTGCTGGAACGAGAGACCCTGGACGGCGACGAGATCCAGCACCTGGTCGACGGCAAGGAACTGGCGCCGCTGACCGAGTTCGACTCCGAGCCGGCCCAGACCCCGTTGCCGGGGGCGGAAACGAAGTCGGTGACGAAGCCGCAGCCCGGGCTGGTGGGCCCGGAGCCTCTGCCTTCACCGGGCTAGCAGGTCAAACCGGATCCAGGACGGTCGTCGCCCCGAGCGGGGCCGCGGCCGACTGGGGCAGCGAGAGTTCCAGCATGTCGCGGAGCCGGTCGCTGTCGATCCCCACATCGAGGCGGCCCCGGAACGCGACGGAGACACGCGACGTCTCCTCGCTGATGACGATCACGATGGCGTCGGTCTCCTCGCTGAGTCCGATCGCGGCCCGGTGACGCGTGCCGATCGACTTGTCGGCGACCGGATTCTGCGTGAGCGGGAGGATTGCAGCGGCGGCCTGAATGGTCTCGCCGACGATGATCACCGCGCCGTCGTGCAGCGGCGAACTCGGCGCAAAGATGGTCCCGAGGAGTTCCGGGGACACCACGGCGCCGACGGGCTTGCCGGTTTGCGCGTACTCGCGCAGCCCTGTCTCGCGCTGTACGGCCAGAATCGCGCCCACGCCGGAACGCGCAAGTTGTTCGGCGCTCTCCACCAGGCGGTCCACGATGCGCTCCTTGCGGGTGGACCCCAGGACGCTCACCAGGCGGCTCTGTCCGAGCCGGGCCAGCGCGGCGCGCATCTCCGGCTGGAAGACCACCAGCGCCGCGATCGCGCCGTATTGCAGCAGCGCCTCGATGAGCCGGCGGATCAGCGAGAACCCCAGGATCACCGACAACAGGTAGAGTCCCGCCAGCAGCAGGACGCCCAGCAGCATCTGCATCGCCCGGGTGTGCCGCAACAGCAGGAGCAGCCGGTATACGAGGAGGAAGACGATGAGGATTTCGACCAGGTCGGTCCACCCCGGTCGGAGGAACTGCAACTGCGACAGGAACCCGTTCATGACACGTCAACGATAACAGGTCGCGGAAGCGGTGGGACCGGGGTCCGGCCGCAGGCATCGCGGGTTCGTTGACGTCATGCGGCCGGCGTCCTACATTCCCGCCGGTACCTCAATCCACTGCGAACACTGCTCACCAGGAGTCCGGCCTTGGGCGACAGCTACGGTCTACTCACACTTTTTGCGGATGGCGGGATGATGATGTACCCGCTCGTGCTCTGCTCACTGATCGGTCTCGGGGTCATCATCGCGAAGTTCTGGACCCTGATGGTGGCCCACCGGAAGACGGTGGCGGTGATCGAGCAGGTCGAAGAGGCCGCCATGTCCGGGCGGCTGGACGAAGCGGCGGAGGTTGCGGCGACCACGCCCGGTCCCGCGGCGGCCATCCTGCTGGCGGGGCTCCGCCGGATCCGCAACCTGACCCTCAACAAGGGCGAACTCGAGCAGGTCATCTCCACGACCGGCGCAATCGAGCTCAGCTTCCTTGAGCGCGGCCTGGTGATCCTGGCGACAATCGCCAACGTGGCGCCTCTGATGGGGTTCCTCGGCACGGTGGCCGGGATGATCGTGGCGTTCGAATCGATCGCTTCCGCCGGTGACGTCAATCCGGCGCTGGTCGCCGGGGGGATCAAGGTCGCGCTGCTCACCACGGCGGCGGGACTCACCATCGCGATCCCTGTCAACATCGGCTACAATTACTTCGTTGCGCGCATAGACACGCTGATCGTCGACATGGAACAGAGCACCCAGAAGGTCCTGAACATCGCTTGGGACCTTGAGAAGGAAGGGAAGCTGCAGGTTCTTTCGTAGGCGTACGCGGGTGCGTGAGCGCGAGCCCGCGCGGGCGCGGGGGAACTCTGCGGCCCGTCGGCAGTAGAACACAAACAGGGAATCCGGACAACGACACGGGAGATCACCCCATGGCTGTTCTCGGTGGCAAGAAATCGAAGGTCTCCGACGAGATCCCATCCTCGTCGATGGCCGACATCGCGTTTCTCCTGCTCATCTTCTTCCTGGTCACCACCACCTTCCCGAAGGACAAGGGACTCGCCATGCTCCTCCCGGAGACCGAGTCGGAGGTAGAGGTCAGCCAGAGGAACATCCTGCACATCATCATCACCCCCACGGGCGCGGTGAACATCCGCCGCGGCGAGAGCCAGCAGGAGCAGACGGTGCGTCCCGAGGACGTGGAGGCCATCTGGCGGCAGGATGTGGCCGAGAACGAGAATCTGATCGCCGCGGTGAAGACGGATCCGAACGCGCCGTACCGCTTCATGATCGATGTCCTGGACGCCCTGCAGAGCGCGGGCGCCGAGCGTATTTCCCTGCAACTCCTGGAGTAGAGCGCAATGGGTCTCAAAGGCGGTGGATTGGAGCGCAAGCAAAAGGCTTCGCAGGAGATCCCGTCGTCCTCGATGGCGGACATCGCATTCCTGCTGCTGATCTTCTTCATGGTGTCGACGGTCTTCCAGAAGGACCGCAACCGCGACATCGACTGGGCGGCCGCGGAGGCCACCGAGAAGATGGACCAGAAGCAGAAGAACATCCTCAACATCTGGGTCGAGGGCAATGGCGACATCTACATCAACGACGTCTTCCGCGAGATGGAAGAGGTCCGTACCATGGTGGCGCCGCTGTACCGCGACAACCGCGAACTGGTGATTTCAATCCGGTCGGACCGCACCGTGCCGTACCGGTTCATCGACCAGCTGCAGCAGGAGCTGGTCGCAGCGGGCATAGTCCGGGTCGTATTCGCGACCGAGCTTGAACAGAGCATGACGAGGGAGAGACGATGAGCGAGCAAGTAACCACAAACGTTCAGGACAGCGCCAACGATCACTTCAAGAAGTCGTTCTCGTCCTGGTTCTGGGGATCGATGAGCGCGGCGACGGTGCTGCACTTCGCCCTGTTCGCATTCTGGCCGGAGATGACGCCGGAAGACGTCAGCATGGACATGGACGAGATCGAGGTCCTCGACCTCCCGCCCGAGGTCGAGATTCCCCCTCCGCCCGAGGCGATTGCCAGGCCCGCCACACCGGTGATCGCGACTGCGGAGATCGAGACCGACATCACGATCGCTCCCACCACGTTCGAGTCCGTCTCGGTCGAGGATCTGCCGCCCCCGCCCGACGATGTGGAGACGGATATCTCCGCCGCGCCCGTCTTTACGCCGTACACGGTCAGGCCGGACTACACCAACGGCGCCGAGGTGATGCGTGCCCTGGAGCGCGAGTATCCCCCGCTGCTGCGTGACGCGGGCATCGGAGGGACCACGCTGGTATGGTTCTTCATCGACGAGCAGGGCGTCGTGCAAAACCAGCAGGTGCAGGAGTCGTCGGGGCACACCGCGCTGGACGACGCGGCATTGCGCGTGGCGCCGGTGTTCAAGTTTACCCCGGCCCTCAACCGCGACAAAGCGGTGCCGGTCTGGGTACAGCTGCCGATTACCTTCACGACCAGGTAACGCGACCGGCTGACCGGGAAGCGGGAACGCCCCGCCGGCCGCGCGGCCGGCGGGGCGTTCCCTTGTATGCCCGCACCCGGGTCCGGTACCGGCCCCCGGGCGCGCGCATTTTCACACGAGCGGAGACGGGAGGGAAATGGTAAACAAGGATGTTTACTATCGCGGCATCCAGGAACGGCTGCCGCGCGTCCTGGAGCGCATCGCGCGGGCCGCGGGGCGCAGCGGCCGCGATCCATCCGCAGTGAGGATCGTCGCGGTCACGAAAGGCCACGCTCCCGGTGCGGTCGAGGCGGTCGCTGCGGCGGGGCTCCGCGACATCGGCGAGAACCGCGTCGACGAGCTGCAGCGCAAGCGGGCCGCACTCGGCGACCTGGCCGTGAACTGGCACATGATCGGGCACGTGCAGCGCCGCAAGGCGGGCCCGGCGGCCCGCCTTGCGGGACTGGTTCACAGCGTGGATTCGCAGCGCCTCGCCGGGAAGCTGTCGCGTCTCGGCGAGGCCGACGGGCGGCGCGTACCCGTGCTCGTCCAGGTCAACGCGTCCGGGGAGGCCACCAAGGGGGGCTTCCCGGACGCGGAGGCGCTGGACGCGGTCGCGAAGGTGGCCGCGCTGGGGGGGGTGCGGGTTGTGGGCCTCATGACGATGGCGCCATTCGTGGCCGACGAAGCCGTGCTGAGGTCCACATTCCGCCGGACGCGCGAGGTGATGGAGGCCGCCGCCGACATCGCGGGCGTGGAGGGGTGCGAGCTTTCGATGGGGATGTCCAACGACTACGAGATCGCGGTGGAGGAGGGCAGCACGATGGTGCGCCTCGGCACGACGCTGCTGGGAGAGCGACCGAAATGAGTCAGGGAGAGATCGGGCGCCTGCACGAGGCGGTCGACGAGGTCCGCGCCCTCGGCGGACCGGTGCCCCGGGTGGGGATCGTGCTGGGGACCGGCCTGGGCGGCCTCGCCGGCGCCATCGACGTCCAGGCGTCGGTTCCGTACCGGGACCTGCCGCACTTCCCGGTATCCACGGTCGAGAGCCACGAGGGCCGGCTGCTGCTCGGCACGCTCGAAGGTGTCCCGGTCGTGGCCATGCAGGGGCGCTTTCACTGCTACGAGGGGTATTCGCTCCGCCAGATCGTGTTCCCGATCCGCGTCATGAAGCTGCTCGGGGCCGACACGCTGATCGTCTCGGCGGCGTGCGGGGGCATGAATCCGCTGTGGGGACCGGGCGATCTCGTCCTGCTCGACGATGTCATCAACTTCATGGGGTCCAGCCCGCTGGTCGGGCCCAACCTGGACGAGCTGGGACCGCGCTTCCCCGACATGTCGGCGCCCTTCGATGCCGCGCTGCAGCAGGCGGCCCAGGACGTGGCCATGGACGCCCGCATCGTGCTCCGCCGGGGCGTCTACGTGGCCGTGACGGGTCCGCAGCTGGAGACGCGCGCGGAATACCGCATGCTCCGGGGCATGGGTGCCGACGTGGTAGGGATGTCGACCGTGCCGGAGGTGATCGCCGCGCGGCACATGGGCATGCGGGTGCTCGCCGTCGCGATCATCACGGACCAGTGCCTTCCCGACGCGCTGGAGGAGGCCGACGTGCCGACGATCATCGCCACCGCACAGGCGGCGGAACCCGAACTGGCCACCCTGGTGCGGGGTGTTCTCGGGTCGCTTGCCGCGCCCGACGCCTGACTCGCCGATGCGCTATCCCCCCGTACCCGCTTCCCGCGTCACCCTGGAAGAGACCGTTCTGGATCTGTGGCGCGAAGAGGACACCTTCCAGCGCACGCTGGATGCCACCCGCGACGGAGAGCCGTTCGTCTTCTTCGAGGGGCCGCCCACCGCGAACGGCCGCCCCGGGCTGCACCACATCATCAGCCGTGCGATCAAGGACCTGATGTGCCGCTACCAGACCATGCTGGGCAGGCACGTGACGCGCATCGCCGGGTGGGACACGCACGGCCTGCCGGTCGAGATCGAGGCGCAGAAGCAGCTCGGCATCGAGGACAAGCGCGAGATCGAGGAGCGGGGGATCGCGTGGTTCAACGAGCGCTGCCGGGAGTCGGTGTTCACCTACAAGGACGAGTGGGAGCGCTTCTCGGAGCGGATCGGATACTGGCTCGACTACTCGCGGCCGTACGTGACCTTCCACGCCGAATACGTGGAGACCGCGTGGTGGCTGCTCAAGCAGATGGCGAACCGGGGGCTTCTGTACCAGGGCCACAAGGTGGTGCCATGGTGTCCCACCGACCAGACCGTGCTGTCCTCGCACGAGCTCTCGCTCGGGTACCGCGACGTGGAGGATCCGTCGCTCTGGGTCACCCTCGAACTGCTCGACGGTTCGGGCCGCCACCTGCTCGTGTGGACCACCACGCCGTGGACGCTGGTGTCCAACGTGGCGCTCGCGGTCAACCCGGCGATTGATTACGTCGAGGTGGAGCACGAAGGCAGGCGGCTCATTCTGGCGAGCAGCCGCGCGGTGATGCTCTTCGGCGAGGCGCATGCCGGGCGGCGCGTGGATGCGGCCGATCTGGTCGGCGCGCGGTACCGCCGTCCCTTCGAGCTTATCGACGCCGACACCGTGCGGGGCAAGGCGTGGGAGATCGTTCCGGGCGACTTCGTGTCCGACGAGGAGGGATCCGGGATCGTGCACATGGCGCCGGCGTACGGCGCCGACGACTACCAGGCGGGGAAGGACTTCGGCCTGGCGGTCCTGGAGCCCGTGCAGCCGGACGGGACTTTCGCCGCCGACCTTCCGCTCGTGGGCGGCGTCTTCTTCAAGGACGCCGACGACTGCCTCGTGGAGGACCTGGAGGCGCGCGGCCTCGTGTTCCGGTACACGCGCGAGGTCCACTCCTACCCGCACTGCTGGCGCTGCGACACGCCGCTGGTCTACATGGCCCGGCACAGCTGGTTCGCCCGCACATCATCGCTGCGGGACGACCTGCTCGCGAACAACGCGCGCGTGTCGTGGCACCCGCCCGAGGTCGGGGAGGGCCGTTTCGGCGAATGGCTGAAGGGCAACGTCGACTGGGCCCTGTCGCGGGACCGCTACTGGGGCACGCCGCTGCCCGTCTGGGTGTCGGAAGACGACCCCGAGCGGGTGGAGTGGATCGGCAGCTTCGCGGAGCTCGCGGAGAAGGCCGGCGAGCTGCCGGATGACTTCGATCCGCACAGACCCTTCATCGACGAGATCACATGGAGTTGTCCCGAAACCGGGGCCACTATGCGCCGCGTGCCCGAAGTCGTCGACGTGTGGTTCGACTCGGGCGCCATGCCGTGGGCGCAGTGGCACTATCCCTTCGAGAACCGTGAGCTCTACGAGCGCCACTTCCCGGCGGACTTCATCTGCGAGGCGGTCGACCAGACGCGCGGGTGGTTCTACTCGCTGCACGCGATCTCGACGATGCTCGGGCTGGGGCCCGCCTTCCGCAACGTGATCGTCAACGACCTCATCCTGGACGCCGAGGGGCGGAAGATGTCGAAGTCCAGGGGCAACGTGGTCGATCCATGGGACGCGGTGGCCGACCACGGGGCCGATGGCGTGCGCTGGTACATGGTTACCGTGAGCAACCCGTGGCTGCCCACCCGCTTCGACCCGGAGGGCGTCAGGGAGTCGGGGGCGCGCTTCTTCGACACGCTGCTCAACACGTACCGCTTCTTCGCGCTCTACGCGAACGTCGAGGATTGGGGGCCGGGGACCGCGCCGGACGGTACCGCGCCGCCGGGCTCCGCGCCGGAACCGGCCGCGCGTCCCGTCCTCGATCGCTGGCTGCTGTCGCGTCTGAACGGGCTCGTGGCCCGGGCACGGCAGGAGATCGACGGTTACAACCCGACCCGCGCCTACCGTGCGGTCGCCGCGTTCGTGGACGCGGAGCTGTCCAACTGGTACGTGCGCCGCGCCCGGCCCCGCTTCTGGGGGAACACGGATCCCGCGGACTCGGCAGCGGCTTTCGCGACGCTCCACGAGGCGCTCTGCACGGTGGCGCTGCTGATCGCGCCGGTCACGCCGTTCGTGTCCGACTGGCTGCATCGCGCGCTGACCGGCAGGTCGAGTCACACCGAGCGGTTCCCCGAGGCCGACCCGGCGATGATCGACGAGGCGCTGGAGGCGGACATGGCGGACGTCCGCAGCCTGAGCACGCTCGCGCGCGCGGCGCGTGAACAGGTGAAGATCCGGGTGCGGCAGCCGTTGGGCCTGCTCCTGGCGGTGGTGCCCGGGGAGCCGCCCGCCGACGAGGTGCTCGCGCTTCTGGTCGACGAGATCAACGTGAAGGAGATCGGTTTCGCCGCGTCGTCCGAGGGACTGGTGACCCTGGTGGCGCGACCCGGGTTCCGCGCGCTGGGACGTCGCTTCGGGAGGCTGACGCCGGAGGCCGCGCAGCGGATCCGGGAGCTCGGCGCCGAGGAGCTGAGCGCGGTGCGCGGGGGCGGCACCGTTCGCGTCAAGGTGGGCGGTGAGTGGCACGAAGTCGGCAGCGACGAGATGGATGTCCTGGAGGAGGCGCGCGGCGACTGGGTGGTGCGGTCGGAGGGACGCTACACGGTGGCGCTCGATCCCGCCCTTACCGATGAACTCCGCCGCGAGGGCCTCGCGCGCGAACTCGTGAACCGCGTGCAGCGGCTCAGGCGGGAGTCAGGGCTCGACATCACCGACCGGATTCGGCTGGAGGTCGAGGGCACGGAGGCCGTATGCGCGGCGGTGCGGGCGCATGAGGCGGTGATTGCGCGGGAAACCCTGGCGGTGGTGGTGCGCGCCGGGGAGCGCCTGGACGGTGAGCGGGAGTTCCGTGCCGAAGTGGTGCTCGACGGCGAGGCGGCGGTCCTGGGGCTGTCGCGGAACTCATGAGCGCGGAAGGGGAAGCCCCCGACGGCCAAACGGCGGGCGGCAAGCGGCGCTGGCGGGCCGGCACCCGGGCATCCGGGCGTCTGGACAGCTACCTGTCCGTGAAGCTGGGGTTGTCGCGCAGCCGGGTTTCCGCACTCGTGGCGGGGGGATTCGTCCGAGTGGACGGAAGGCCGCCGAAGAAGTCGGACCCGGTGGCCCCCGGGCAGATGATGGAAGTCGTGGTGCCTCCGCCGGCGCCCATCGAGGCGGTGCCGCAGAACATTCCCGTGGACATCGTGTTCGAGGACGAGCATCTGGTGGTCGTGAACAAGCAGCCGGGGCTGGTCGTGCACCCGGCCCCGGGGCACGCGGACGGCACGCTGGTCAACGCGCTTCTGCACCACGTGGGAGACCTGTCCGGGATCGGGGGCAGGCTGAGGCCGGGAATCGTGCACCGCCTGGACAAGGACACGTCGGGGCTCATGGTGGTGGCCAAGACGGACCGCGCGCACCAGGGACTCTCATCCGCGCTGAAGGCTCGCCGGGTGCGGCGCATGTATCTTGCCGCGATCTGGGGCACCCTGCCGAACTCTCCCACGACCGTCGACCAGCCGATCGGACGCCATCCGCGCGACAGGGTGCGCATGGCGGTGGTCGCTGACGGGCGGCCCGCGCGTACCCGGTTCCGGCACCTCGAGAGCTGGCCTGCCGCGAGCATGTGCGAGGTCGGGCTGGAGACCGGGCGCACCCACCAGATACGGGTGCACGCGGCGTCGATCGGGCACGCGGTGGTGGGCGACCCGCTCTACGGCGTCGGGTTCGAACGCCGGTTCAGCGGGTGGAACGCGCGCTGGGCGCGGGAGTTGGCGAAGGCGGCGCGCAGGCAATTCCTGCACGCGGACCGCCTCGAATTCGAACATCCGGCTACCGCCGCGCCGGTGAGCTTTCGGGCGCGCCTCCCCGAAGACCTGGCGGCGCTGCGGGACTGGGCACTTTCGACGGCATCGGGGTCGCGGTCTTGACGCTGCGGGTCGCGCTGGCATGCTGGCTCGCGTCCGCGGCCCCCGCGCAGGAGCCCGAACGGGCGGCCGGGCCCGCGGTCGCGGCGCCGGACGCCGAGTGGCGCTATCTGCAGGGGTCATCGCTGGTCGCACGCTACCAGGGGACGGATTCGCTGCGGGCGTCCAGGGCACTGGCGACACTCGACGGGCTCGGGCAGCTGCCCGGCCTGCGCGAGACGGGAATGCGCGCGACGCTCACGGTGGCGCCGACGCGGGAGCTGATGGATTCGATCGTGGGCGGTCGCGTGCCCGAATGGGCGGGTGCGGTGGCGCTGCCCGACCGGATGGAGATGATCATCCCGGGTGGGCGGTTCTGGCCCGGGTCGCCGCTGGACGAAGTGCGCGTCCTGCGCCACGAGTGGGCCCACCTGGCGCTGGCGCACGAGCTGGGAGACCTGCGGATCCCGCGCTGGTTCAACGAAGGGTACGCCGAGTGGACCGCGGGCGGGTGGCTGGACGGCGGCGCGAGGAAACTGGGAATGGCTCTGGCGTTCGGCGACGGTCCGCCCCTGGATTCGATCGCGCTCGGATGGCCCCGCGAGCGTGCGCCGGCGGAACTGGCCTACCTGCTGTCCGCGTCGGTGATCCAGTACCTCGTGGAGTCCAGCGGGACCCGTGGACTTGAGCGTTTCATCGCCGAGTGGAAGCGCCGGCGCTCCCACGAAGCCGCGCTCCGGGGCGTTTACGGAGCGACCGTCGCCCAACTCGAATCCGACTGGCGGAAGTGGGTCAAGAGACGGTACGGCTGGCTGATCGTGCTGTCGGATTCCGCACTGTTCTGGGCAGTGCTCGTCACGGCTCTCACGGCGATGTTCCTGGTCCGGCGCAGGTACCGACGCGAGCAGATGGCCCGGTTGCGGGCGGAGGAGCCGCCCGACGCGCCACCGTTCTGGATGGTGCCTGACGACCGGACCGGACCGGCAGGTGCCCCGCAGCGGCCCGTTGACCCGGACGGGCCATCTCGGTAGCGTCCGACCATGGCACGAAGAAGGAAGAAGACCGTGGATGAGAGGGCCCTTCGATTCTCGAAGGTGAACCTCTGGTTCGCGCTCGCCGGCATGACCACGATCGCGGCGGGGTATTACCTGCTGAGCGCGGGCTCGATCAGTTTCGCACCGGTTCTCCTGGTGATCGGCTATGTCGTGCTCCTGCCGCTCGCGATCATTCACTGACGGCGAGATAGCACGACCGATGGCCGCATCAGACCGGGGGCGCGCACGCATACTCGCGGCCGTCTTCCTTGTCGTCGCCGTGCCCGCATCCCGTGCCGAAGCCCAGCAGTCCACGTGGCGCTGCCCGGATCCGGACGCCCTCGTCGGCGACCTCCAGGGCACCCTGGCGCACGTGCGGTATCTTGCGGACGACCTGCTGGAGGGCCGGGCGGTGGCCACGCGCGGCGAACGGTGCGCGGGCGACTACATCGCGGAGCGGCTTCATGACCTCGGTCTGCGGCCCGCCGGAGACGGTGACAGCTGGTTCCAGTCCTGGATGGTCCGCACGGGGAGCGCCCTGGGCGAAGGCAACGCATTCGCGGTGGCCGGAGACGAAGGCACCGGGTTCATCCTCGGCGAGCACTGGACGCCCTACGGCTTCTCCGCGTCCACCCGGGTCCGGGCCCCCCTGAGCGGGGCTCCCGGCGAGATCGACGAGCAATCCGCCGCCGCTGCGCACGCCGAACTGGCCGGCCGGGTCCTGGTGATCGAGGGCACGGCACCGCATCCGCACGCCGCCGCCCCGGACGCGCACCGGGTCGGGGCGAGCGCGGCGGCCATGGGCGCGGCGGCGCTGATCGTGCTGCTGGACGGCGCAGAGCCGCTGCCGTCACTGGAGGCCGAGCGGCGCGCTCCCCTCGCCATTCCCGTCATCGCCGTGCGGGGCGCCGCCGCCGCCCGGGTGCGCACGGCGGCCGCAACCGGTTCGGCGGCCGTCCTGACCACGCGGATCGACCCGGTGAGGCGCGAGGCGCGCAACGTCGCGGCGCTCCTTCCCGGCTCGGATCCGCACGGTGGCCAGACCTTCCTCATCGGCGCCCACTACGACCACCTGGGGTTCGGCGGCGCGGGTTCGCTGTCGCCGGGCGCGGTCGGCGAGGTGCACAACGGCGCCGACGACAACGCGTCGGGAACCGCCGTGCTGATCGAAGCCGCGAGGGAACTCGCCTCGGGACCGGCGCTGGCCCAGAACGTCCTGTTTGTCGCCTTCACCGGCGAGGAACGCGGGTTGTGGGGCTCGGCGCACTACGTGGAGTCACCGCTCGTGCCCCTGGACGGCACGATCGCCATGCTCAACCTGGACATGGTGGGCCGGGTGGAGAACGACCTGCTCACGGTGTTCGGTACGGGAACCGCGGAGGAGTGGACGGACGTCCTCGACCGGGCCAACGCCGTTACCGCGTCTCCCCTCGATCTCCGCTACAACAGCGACGGGTTCGGCGCTTCGGACCACAGCTCCTTCTACGCGCGGGGCATTCCCGTGCTCCACTTCTTCTCCAACACGCACCCCGAGTACCACCGGGTGGAGGACGACTGGGAACTGGTCAACGCCGACGGAATGGAGCGCGTAACCGATCTGGTGGTGTCGGTGGCCCGCGAGGTGGTTCCCGCTGTCGGTCTCGCCTCGCTGACGCCCGTGGAGGGGGCGGGGAATCCGCACGGCGTGGCCGGGCCGACCGACGGAAGTCCCGCCCGCAGCGGCTTCCGGGTGCGCCTTGGCACAATTCCGGACTACTCGCGCGAGTCGGGCGGCATGGGTATCACCGGCGTACGTGACGGCAGCCCCGCGGCGAAGGCCGGCATCAGGGCTGGCGACATCATCGTGGAATTCGGCGATCACGCGATCGAAGACGTGTACGGCTACATGTACGCGCTTGCCGAATTCGATCCCGGCGACGAGGTCCGGATCGTGGTTCTGCGCGACGGGGAACGCGTGGCTTTCACCGTGGTGCTGGAGGCGGGCGGCGGCTGAGGGATGCGCGCGAGCACGCGCGCACGAAATCCCCCCCGTTTCGACCTTGCGGAACCGGCCTCCGTGCGGCAGTATCCAAATACAGATACTGCAACCGGGAGGCCATTCTCACCGCACTGACCAGACTCATCCCCGTCCTGGTAGTGGCGGCCGTACTGGGACTTGCCCTCCCCTCCGGGACCGGCCCGGCGCGACAGGCGCCGCAGCTGTTCCGGCCGGGGCCGGCCGCCGTATTGGCCGCTGCCGCCGTTCCCGGCGGGCCCGCCGAAGACATCGTCCAGCAGTACTGCGTTCGCTGCCACAACGAACGCCGGCTGATCGGCAACCTCAACCTCGAAGAATTCGACGCCGCCGACCCAACCGCGAACCGTCCCGTCGCCGAGAAGATGATCCGCAAGCTGCGGGCGGGAATGATGCCGCCTCCGGGGAACAGGCGGCCGCCGGAAGACGAAGTCACGGCCTTTGTTGCCGGGATGGAGGAGACCATCGACGAGGCGGCCGCGCGCAGTCCCAACCCGGGCCATCGCACCTTCCAGCGCCTGAACCGGGCCGAGTACGAGCGCGCGATCCATGACCTGCTGGGCCTGGAGATCGATGCGTCCGCCTACCTGCCGGGCGAGACGGTGAGCGCCGGCTTCGACAACATCGCCGACGTGCAGAACCTGTCCGCCACGCTGCTCGACTCCTATCTGACTGCGGCCAGCGAGGTTAGCCGTCTCGCGCTGGGCGATGCCAACGCGACGCCCGCCGAGGCAACGTACGAAGTCTCGCGCTACGCCGAGCAGCGCCGCCACGTGCCGGGCGCCCCCTTCGGCACGCGGGGCGGGATTTCGATCATCCACAACTTCGTTGCGGACGGCGAGTACTACTTCCGGCTGGCGTTCCAGCACGAGTCGACCGGCAACTTCTTCGGGCAGACCGCGCCCTTCGACGAGGAGGTCGAGGTCTCGATCGACGGCGCACGCGTCGCGCTGATTCCACTCGACCGCTGGATGCACCGGCAGGATCCGGGAGGCGTCGAAGTCGTCACCGACCCGATCGCAGTCACAGCGGGGCCGCACCGTATCTCGGCCGCGTTCATCAAGGTCACGGAGGGTCCGGTGGAGGACCTGACGTCGCCCCACGAGTGGTCCCTCGCGGACAAGAAGATCGGCTACTCCTACGGGATCACCGGCGTGCCCCACCTTCGCGATCTGACCATCGGCGGACCGTACAACGTCACGGGGGTTTCGCGGACGGCCGCCTGGCGGCAGGTCATGAGCTGCCTGCCCTCAGCGCCCGCCGACGAGCCGGTCTGCGCCCGCGAGATCATCGACCGGCTGGGCACGCGTGCCTTCCGCCGGCCCGTGACCGAGGCCGAAGCCGAAGGGCTGATGGACCTCTACGCGGAGGGCGCTGCCGCGGGCGGGTTCGACATCGGCGTGCGGACGGCGCTGCAGGGGATCCTGGCGAGCCCCGATTTCGTCTTCCGCTTCGAGGAGCCGGCGCCGGGCAGCGTGGGCGCCGACGGCATGTACCGTCTCGGCGACGTGGCGCTGGCGTCGCGCCTTTCCTTCTTCCTCTGGGGACGCCTGCCCGACGAGGAACTGATCGCGGCCGCGGCGGCGGGGCAGCTGTCCCGTCCGGACGTCTTCGATCAACAGCTGGAGCGGATGCTGCGGGATCCCCGCGCGGAGGCGCTCGGGACGCGCTTCGCTTCGCAGTGGCTGCGCCTCCAGGACCTGGACAAGGTGCATCCCGACGCGCTGCGCTTCCCGGACTTCTACGAGCAGCTCGCCGAGGACATGCGCCGCGAAACCGAGACGTTCTTCAACGCGGTGGTTCAGGAGGACGGGACCTTCGCCGATCTGCTTACGGCCGACTACTCGTACATGAACGAACGCCTGGCGCGGCACTACGGCATCCCCGGTGTTGCCGGCGACCACTTCCGCCGCGTCGAATACGTCAACCCCGCGCGGCGCGGCCTTCTCGGCCACGGCAGCATCCTGACCCTTACGTCGCACGCCAACCGGACCTCGCCGGTGCTCCGCGGGAAGTGGGTGATGGAGGTGCTGCTGGGCACGCCGCCGCCTCCTCCCCCACCCGATGTCCCCGAACTCGACGCGACCGCCGAAGCGAGCGAAGGTCGCTTCCTCACGGTGCGCGAGCGGCTGGAGGAGCACCGGGCCAACCCCACGTGCAACTCCTGCCACCGCTTCATCGACCCGATCGGGCTTGCCCTGGAGAACTTCGATGTGACGGGTACCTGGCGGGTGCGCGACACCGGCACGCCCGTCGAGACGCTCGGCGAACTTTACGACGGCACGCCGATACAGGGGCCCGAGGACCTGCGCACTGCGTTGTTGCGCCGCCCGGAGTCGCTGGTCCGGACCTTTACCGAAAACCTGATGGCGTACGCCCTGGGGCGCCGGGTCGAGTACTATGACATGCCTGCCGTGCGGCGGGTGGCGCGGGCCGTGGCCGCGGAGGACTACCGCCTGACCGCGTTCATCACGGAGGTGGCGAAGAGCGACCCCTTCCGCATGGCGAAATCCGCAACCGTCGTCGAAGAGCCGATGGACGGCGACGGCCGCAACTGAGGAGACCAACAGCATGCAATACATCACGGGAGCAGCGATTCCTCGCCGGTCCTTCCTGAGGGGGGTCGGGGCCACGATCTCGTTGCCGTTCCTCGACGCCATGATCCCTGCCGGGCGCCTGGCGGGCAGCGCCGCGGACGGACCGACGCGGCTCGTCGCGATCGAGATGGTTCACGGGGCGGCGGGGAGCAACGAGTGGGGCCGCACGCAGAACTACTGGTCGCCCGCTCAGACGGGAAGGGAATTCGATCTGGCGCCCAGCGCGCTGAGCCCGCTGGAGCCGTATCGCAAGTACCTCACCATCGTCAGCGACACCGATATCGAGCCCGCCGAGGCCACCAAGCCGAAGGAAATCGGGGGCGACCACTTCCGTTCCAGCGCGACCTTCCTTACGCAGGCGCACCCCCACCAGACCGAGGGCTCCGACATCTTCGTCGGGGAGTCGCTCGACCAGATGTTCGCGAAGCGCTTCGGCCAGGACACGCCGATCCCGTCCATGCAGCTCTGCATCGAGAACGTGGACCAGTCGGGCGGGTGCGCGTACGGCTACGCCTGCGTCTACACCGACACCATCAGCTGGGCCTCGCCCACCGATCCGCTCCCCATGGTCCGGGACCCGCGGGTCGCCTTCGACCAGCTCTTCGGCGCCGGGGGCAGCCCCGAGGAACGCGCGGCGCGCCGCCGGACGAACAAGAGCATCCTCGACTTCATCACGGGCAGGGTGTCGCACATCAAGCGCACGCTGGGCCCGGCGGATCTGATCCGCCTCGATCGCTACATGGAACATGTCCGCGAACTGGAGCGCCGGATCGAGCGCGTGGAAGCGCAGAACGCGAGCGGTGAGGGGCGTGAGCTGCCCGAGGCGCCGGCCGGGGTCCCCGACTCGTTCCGCGAGCATGTGGAACTCATGTTCGACCTGCAGGTGCTCGCCTTCGCGTCGGACGTGACGCGGGTCTTCTCCTTCAAGATGGGCCGGGATTCGTCGGCGCGCGTCTTCCCGGAGAGCGGCGTCGAGAGGCCATTCCACCCGGCGTCGCACCACGGCGGCAACGAAGACAACATCACCGCCTTCTCCAGGATCAACCGGTACCACGTCGGCATGTTGCCGTACTTCCTGGAGCGGCTCGAGAGCACCATGGAGGGCGATGCGCACCTCCTCGACCGGACGATGATCATCTACGGGTCGCCCATGGGCGATCCCAACATCCACAACCACAAGCGCTGCCCGCTCTTTGTTGCCGGCGGGGCCAACGGCGGGCTGGAGGGCAACCTCCACCTGCGCGCGGCGCCCGGGACACCGATGGCCAACGTGATGCTCAGCCTGGCGCACGGACTAGGCCTGGACGACATGGAGCGCTTCGGCAACAGCACGGGCGACTTTTCCCTGACGGTATAGGCGCATGAGAGTCTGCGTGAACGCCTGGTTGCCGCTGCTCCTTCTCGCGGCTCTGGCGGCACCGGCTGCGAGCCCGTCCCTCGACTCGCCGGTCGCCGACGCGGCCATGCGCGGTGACGCCGGCGCGGTGGCCGCGCTGCTGGCAGGTGGTGCGGACGTGAATGCGGCGCAGGGCGACGGCATGACCGCGCTGCACTGGTCGGCGCGCAACGGCGACGACGCGCTCGCCCGCACCCTGATCGAGGCCGGGGCGAACGTGCACGCCGGGACGCGTATCGGACACTACACGGCGCTGCACATGGCGGGGGAAGTGGGGGCCGGAGACGTGGTCGAGATGCTGCTCGGCGCGGGGGCCGATCCGTCGGCGCGCGTCGTGGGCGCCGGGAGCCCGACGCCGCTCCACTTCGCCGCCGCGTCGGGGAGTGTGCGGGCCGTCGATGCGCTGGTGGCCGCGGGCGCGGATGTGAACGCCGCGGAGGAGTCCTGGGGGCAGACGCCGCTGATCTTCGCGGCGGCCAGGGGGCGGACCGGCGCCGTGCGCGCGCTGCTGGCCGCCGGTGCCGATCCGGCCGTGCACACGCGCGTGATGGACATCGCCTCGAGGGCGATCAGCGACCGGATCGAACGCTCCGAGCGCAACCGGCGCATCGCGGCGGGAGAGCCATGGGGACCGGACGTCGCCGAAGCGGTGCGGCGCGAGCAGGAGGAGGAATCGCGCCGCGAGCGCGCCGAAGCCGCCTCGCAGGTGGAATCCGAGACGCGCATGATCGAGGAGCCGGAACCGCTGTCGTACGGTGAACTCGTGGGTGGGCACGGCGGCCTCACCGCGCTGCTGCACGCAGCCCGCGAAGGACACGCGGAGACCGCCTTCGCGCTGCTCGACGGCGGCGCCGAGATCGGTCAGGCGAGCGCGGGCGACGGCACCAGCCCCATCCTCATGGCGACCATCAACGGGCACTACGACCTGGCCATGCGCTTCCTGGAGCGCGGCGCCGACCCCAATCTGGCGAGCCACGCGGGCGCCACGCCCCTGTTCGCCGCGATCAACACGCACTGGGCGCCGAAGTCGCGCTACCCCCAGCAGCACATCTACATGCAGCAGGACCACACCTACCTCGAGGTGATGCGGAAGCTGCTGGAGGCGGGCGCCGATCCGAACGCGCGGCTCGCCCGGCACCTCTGGTTCATGTCCTACAACTTCGACCTGCTTCAGATCGATGCGAGGGGCGCAACCGCGTTCTGGCGTGCCGCCTACGCCCTCGACGTGGAAGCCATGAAGCTGCTGGTGGCGCACGGCGCCGACCCGTCGATTCCGACGGAGAAGGTTCCATCGCGGCGCTACGGCCGCGGCGGCGACGACGAGCCCGACGCATCCGGTCTCCCGCCCGTGCCCGTCGGGGGTCCGGCGGTCTCCCCGATTCACGCGGCGTCGGGCGTCGGGTATGGCCAGGGGTTCGCGGGCAACGCGCACCGCCACGTACCCGACGCATGGGTGCCGGCCGTGCGCTACCTGGTCGAGGAGCTCGGGGCCGATGTCAACGCGCGCGACCACGAGGGGTACAGTCCGCTGCATCACGCGGCCGCCCGCGGCGACAACGAACTGATTCTGTACCTGGTGGAGCAGGGAGCCGACGTCACGGTGGTCAGCCGGCGGGGCCAGACGACGGTGGACATGGCCAACGGGCCCGTGCAGCGGATCCAGCCGTTCCCGGAGACCATCGCCCTGCTGGAAGGACTGGGCGCCGTGAACAACCACAACTGCGTGTCCTGTTGAGGCCGCCATGCTGAAGTGCGCGGCCCCCGCAGCGGCGGCCGGCGTCATTCTCGTCGGCCTCGGGGTGTCGCTCGGTGCGGTACCTGCCGCCCCGGGGGGCGGATCGCTCGTTGACGGCGTATCGCCCGACGACAACGAAGTCATCCGGCAGTACTGCGTTCGCTGCCACAACGATCGCCGCCTGCTGGGCAACATGTCGCTGGAGCGCTTCGACGCTGCCGACGCGCCGGCCGCCGGCGAGCTGGCCGAGAAGATGATCCGCAAGCTGCGCGCCGGCCTCATGCCTCCGGCAGGCGAGCGCCGGCCCGATGAGGAGACCCTGCAAGGTCTGGCCGTTTCCCTGGAGGATCAGCTCGACGCGGCCGCCGCCGCGAACCCCAACCCGGGACGCCGCAGCTTCCAGCGCCTGAACCGTGCGGAATACCAGGCGTCCATCCGGGACCTGCTCGATCTGGAGATCGACGCGGGCGCCTACCTGCCGCTCGACACGCGCAGCGCCAACTTCGACAACATCGCGGACGCGCAGCTGCTGTCCCCCACACTGACCGACGGGTATCTCCGCGCGGCGGCCGAGATCAGCCGCCTGGCGATCGGCGATCCCCATGTAACGCCGAGCGAGTCGACCTACCGGGTTACGCGCTGGGACTCCCAGAACGAACGGGTCGACGGTGCGCCGTACGGTACGCGCGGGGGCGTGTCCGTGCTCCACAACTTCCCGGCCGACGGCTACTACGCCTTCCGGGTCTCCTTCCACCACGAGACCACCGGCGCGCTTGTGGGGAACGGCCGCAACGCCCTGCACACCCGGGACGGCGAGCCGGAGCTGCTCGAGATCTCGATCGACGGCGAGCGGGCGGCCCTCCTCGAAGTCAGCCGCTGGATGCACACGTCGGACCCGGACGGCGTGAACATCCGGTCCGGGCGCGTGTTCGTGGAGGCGGGCCCGCGCCAGGTCTCGGCAGCCTTCATCCGGCGCGTGGAAGGACCGCTGCAGGACCTGATCTCGCCGCACGACTGGTCGCTTGCCAGCACGAGCATTGCGGGGTCCTACGGTTTCACGGTGCTGCCGCATCTGCGCGACCTGGCGATCGGCGGCCCCTACGATCCCGCCGGCGTTTCGGAGACACCGAGCCGGACCCGCGTGTTCTCGTGCCGTCCCGACGACGGAGCGAGCGCGGCCGATGCGCGCGACTGTGCCCGCCGGATCATCACCCGCCTCGGGACCCGGGCCTACCGCCGGGCGCTGACCGACGACAATCTGGCGGGCCTGATGGGCCTCTATGACGCGGGTGCCGCGGTCGAGGGCTTCGAGGGCGGGGTGCGCATGGCTCTGGAGGGGATTCTCGCGAGTCCCCATTTCGTGTTCCGCTTCGAGCGGCCCGTCGAGGACAGGTCGGAGGAGGGCGCGTACCGGCTTGCCGACATGGACCTCGCGACGCGGCTGTCGTTCTTCCTGTGGGGATCGGGGCCCGACGAGGAGTTGCTGGACGCGGCGATGGCCGGCGAGCTGTCGGATCCCGCGGCCTACGAGGGACAGGTGCACAGGATGCTCCGCGACGAGCGCGCCACCGCTCTGTCGACGCGCTTCGCGGCGCAGTGGCTTCGTCTCCAGGACCTGGAGAAGATCCAGCCGGACGTGCGCGTCAACCCCGACTTCGACGAGCCTCTCAAGCGTGCCATGGTCACCGAAACCGAGACGTTCTTCGCCAATCTGGTGCGCGAGGACCGCTCGGTCATGGAGCTCTTCACCTCCGACTACACCTTTGCCAACGAGCGCCTTGCGCGTCACTACGGCATTCCCGGGGTAGCCGGGGATCGCTTTCGGCGCGTGGAGTACGTGAACGACGAGAGGCGCGGCCTCCTGGGCCACGGCAGCATCCTCACCCTGACATCTCATGCCGGGCGCACGTCGCCCGTTCTCAGGGGCAAGTGGGTGATGGAGGTGTTGCTCGGCACGCCTCCGCCCCCGCCTCCGCCCGATGTCCCCGAGCTGGAGGAGGAGGCGGTGGGGGACGGGCGCTTCCTCACGGTGCGCGAAAAGCTGGAGATGCACCGGGCCAATCCCACGTGCAATTCGTGCCACCGGATGATCGACCCGATCGGACTGGCGCTGGAGAACTTCGACGTCTCGGGGGCCTGGCGGATCAGGGACCAGGGGGTGCCGATCGACGCGGCCAGCGACTTCTACGACGGCACACCGATTTCGACGCCTTCCGAGCTCCGGGCCGCGCTCCTCAGGCGGCCGGAACCGCTCGTCCGCACCTTCACCGAAAACCTCATGGCATATGCGCTGGGGCGGCGGTTGGCGTATTATGACATGCCGGAGGTGAGGCGCATCGCCCGCGACGCCAGAGCACAGGACTACCGGCTGTCGGCATTCGTGCTGGGTGTGGCGCGGAGCGACGCCTTTCAGAAGCGGGCTGCTGCGGCCCCCGTGGTGGACGAGCCGCCGGGAGCGCCGGGACCGCAAGCCGGCGGACACGGAGGAGGGAGGAGCCAGTGAAGCTGATAACCGGCAAACACCTGCCCCGCCGGACGTTCCTGCGCGGAATCGGCGCGACCGTCGCCCTTCCGCTGCTGGACGCCATGATTCCCGCGCGCGAGCTGTGGGCGACGACGCAGGCCCGTGCGGCCGTCGACCGCACCCGTCTGGTGGCAATCGAAATGGTACACGGCGCGGCGGGAAGCAACGCCTGGGGCGCGAGCGAGCACCTCTGGTCGCCCCCCGAGACGGGGCGCGGCTTCGACTTCGGTCCGAGCGTGCTCAGCTCGCTGGAGCCGTACAGGGACCAGCTGACGATCATCAGCGACACGGACGTGGAGGGGGCCGAGGCCAGGAAGCCCAAGGAGATCGGCGGCGACCACTTCCGCTCCAGCGCCACCTTCCTCACCCAGTCCCACCCCAGGCAGACCGAGAGTTCGGACGTCTGGGTCGGCACCTCGATCGATCAGCTGTACGCCCAGCGCTTCGGCCAGGACACGCCGATCCCGTCCATGCAGCTGTGCATAGAGAATGTGGATCAGGCCGGCGGCTGCGCCTACGGCTACGCCTGCGTCTATACCGACACGATCTCGTGGGCGGCGCCGGATCAGCCCCTGCCCATGGTGCGGGACCCGCGGGTCGCCTTCGACCAGCTGTTCGGTGCAGGCGGGACGCCCGAGGCGCGCGCGGCACGTCGCCGGGTCACCGGGAGCGTGCTCGACTTCATCGTCGGCGAGGTGAGCGCGCTGAAGCGGGAGCTGGATCCGGTCGATGGACGGCGCGTGGACCGCTACCTGAACGATGTCCGCGAAATCGAGCGGAGGATCCAGCGCGTCGTGGCACGCAACGAGAGCGGCGAGCAGCGGGAACTCCCGGGCGCGCCGGCGGGCGTACCCGACTCGTTCGACGAGCACGTCAAACTGATGTTCGACCTCCAGGCACTCGCCTTCCAGGCGGATGTGACCGGCATCTTCTCGTTCAAGATGGGGCGGGACGCGTCCAGCCGGGTCTACCCGGAGAGCGGCGTCGACAAGGGCTTCCACCCGTCGTCGCATCATGGGGGCCGGCCCGAGAACGTGCTCGAATTCGCCGAAATCAACCGGTATCACGTGGGGCTCGTCCCCTACTTCCTGGACCGGCTCGCGAGCATCCAGGAAGGCGACGCCAGCCTCCTCGACAAGACGATGGTCATCTACGGCTCGCCGATGGGCGATTCCAACGTCCACAACCACAAGCGCTGCCCCCTGTTCGTGGTGGGCGGGGCCAACGGCCGGATGGACGGCGACCTGCATTTGCGTGCGGCCCCGGGAACGCCGATGGCGAACGTCATGCTCAGCCTGATGCACAAGCTGGGCATGGACGACCTGCAGAGCTTCGGCAACAGCACGGGGGCGTTCTCTCTTTCGGGATGAAGGTGCTGCGCGATATGAAAATGCTGCGCGTCGACGTGTTCGGACTGGCTCTCCTGACCGCACTGCTCAGCCCGGCAGCCGCACCGCGCGGCGACTCTCCCGTGGCCGACGCCGCCATGCGGGACGATGTGGCGGCCGTGCGCGCGCTGCTGGCGGACGGTGCCGACGTGAACGCCCCCCGCGGCGACGGCATGACGGGACTGCACTGGGCGGCGCTGAACGGCAACGCGGAGATCGCCCGGTTGCTGATCGGCGCCGGTGCCGACCTGGACGCGGCGACCCGCATCGGCGCGCACACGCCGCTCCACGTCGCGGGCAGGGAGGGCAGCGGCGAGATTGTCGCCGTGCTGGCCGACGCGGGAGCGAACGTGGCGGCGGTGACCGGGACGGGAGCCACCCCGCTTCACTTCGCCGCCGCGTCGGGGGACGTGGTGGCCGTCACCGCGCTGATCGACCACGGCGCTCCCGTGGACGCGGCCGAGCCCGAGTGGGGACAGACGCCGCTCATGTTCGCTGCGGCGATGGGACGCACGGAAGCCGTATTGGCACTGATGGACGCCGGCGCCGACGCGACCGTCACCGCCCACGTCATGGACCTCGTCGAGCGCGACATCCTCGACCGCTTTTCCGAACGGCGGCGGCGCACCGAGATCGCGGCGCTGCGCGGTGGCACCGACGCCCAGAGCTATCCGGTCGAGTCGGGTGTGGCCGGCCGCATACCCGACTCGACGGCTCCGGTGACCTCGCGGGAAGAGCAGGCCATACAGGCTGCCCAGGAGGCACTGGAGGCGCAGCGTCAGACCGGCGAGCCCATCCCCCTGAACTACGCCGACCTTGTCGGCAAGCACGGCGGCCTCTCGGCCATTCACCTGGCGGCCCGCGAAGGCCACGGCTCCACGGTCATGGCGCTTTTCGACCGGGGCGTCGACATCGACCTCCCCAGCGCCGCGGACAACACCACGCCGATGCTGATGGCCGCGATCAACGGCTACTTCGATCTCGTCGCCGAGCTGCTCGAGCGCGGCGCCGACCCCAATCTCGCCAGCGACGCCGGGGCAGCGCCGCTCTACGCCGTTCTCAACATGCACTGGGCGCCCAAGGCCCGGCATCCGCAGCCGCTCGAACACGAACAACAGCAGACCGACTACCTGGAGCTGATGCGCGCCTTGCTCGAAGCCGGCGCCGAAGTCGACGCCCGCCTGGAACGCACCCTCTGGTTCACCACCTACAACCGCGACCTCCTCGGCGTGGACCGCACAGGAGCCACCGCCTTCTGGCGCGCCGTCCACGCCACCGACGTTCCCGCGATGAAGCTGCTCCTCGAGTACGGCGCCGATCCCCACCTGCCGACCATCAAGGTCCCCCGGCGCAGCTTCGGTCCCCGCAATGACACCGACCACTCCGGTCTGCCTCCGGTTCCTATCGGCGGCCCGGCGGTCTACCCCATCCACGCGGCGGCCGGCGTCGGCTACGGCCAGGGGTTCGCCGGCAACTCGCACCGCCACGCGCCCGATGGCTGGATGCCCACCATGCGGTTCCTGGTCGAGGAACTCGGGGCGGATGTGAACGCGCGCGACCTCAACGGCTACACGCCGGTGCACCACGCGGCCGCCCGCGGCGACAACGAGATGATTCTGTACCTGGTCGAGAAGGGCGCCCACGTCACCGCCGTGTCGCGCCGCGGTCAGACCACGGTCGACATGGCCAACGGGCCCGTGCAGCGGATCCAGCCGTTCGTGGAGACGGTGGCGCTGCTGGAGCGGCTGGGGGCGAAGAACAACCATCGCTGCGTGAGCTGCTGACGGCGACTGCCAGCACCAGCCTGTCGGGAGGCCGACGGGGATCTGACTACCGCGGGGATCTGGCTACCGCCGCTCGTGGTGCTCCTCGTAGTGCTTGCCGAGCCAGTCCTCGCCGTAGTCGTTGCCGGGGTCGCGCATGATGCTGTGCACGTGGTTCGCCGGGTTCCCTCCGACGCCCTCCTCCACGATATACTCGATCAGCACCGAGGGACCGTGCACCCGGTAGTAGTAGCGTGCCGTGCGGTCGTCGGTGGGGCCGATCCAGGCGAAGTGCAGCGCACCCGGCCCGTCCTCACGGATCCTGGCCAGCTGGTCCTGCGCGGCACCATGGTCCGCGTTGGCGGCGAACTCCTCCACCAACTGCCACAGCAGCCCGCGCTGCGCCTCGGTGAGCGCGGAGGCGGGTATCCCCGAGAACTCGCCCAGACTCCCCTTCCTCCCGGGCCCGGTGAGCACGTCGCCCGGAATGTCGTCGCCGAGGACCGCGGCCGACCGCTGCCCCTCGTCGAGCGCCTGAAGTAGCCGCCAGCCCCGTTCACCCTCGTTGGCGAGCACCCTCCAGCCCGCCTCGAGCCCGCTGAGGATCTCGTGCGGCTCCGCGCCGAGGAACAGCGGCGTGAACGCGATCCGGTCGCCGACCACCGTGAAGACGGCCGCCATGTGGTGGCCATTGATCATCCAGCCCCAGGTGGAATCGCCGGGCTGCCCGAAGAACGAGATCCAGTAGTTGGCCGAAGTCCAGCTCGCGAGCAGGCGATCCGGCAAGCGGCGCTCACCGCTGGCGACCGCGGCGGACGCCTCCTCATGGAGCACTTCGTCCAGGCGGATCACGCCGGCGATCTTCTGGTACCCCTGGCTGCTCGTCGATGCCCTGAGCAGGTCGTGGAGCCGTCGTCTCTGCTCGTCGCTGAGGTCGCCGAGCCGTGCCCCGCTGCGCTCGACCATGGAAGCGGGCAGGTTGCTCCAGCGCGTGCGCTCCGCATCGGCGTCGAAGGGGAATGCGGCGGCCGTTCGTTGTTGGGGTGAGAGGGCGGCCAGGAACGTCGCGGCGGCCTCGGCCATGCGCTGCGGCGAAGCCTCGGTCGCGGTGGGTGAGGAGTCGGTGGATTGTGTCCCGGGGGTTCCAGGTGGCGCATCGGCCGCGTCTCCGCTACAGCCGTTGACCGCCATGTTGGCGCAGAGGATAACCAGGCCGAAGGTCGGGATGGTGAAGCCGGATAGCAGTTTTCTCATGTGCGTTAGACGGTGCGCGTCCCCCCTGGAGTGTGACGACAGGTTGTGCAACCCGGTGTGACCCTAAACCGGGGGAAAACCACCTGTCAATCACAGCCGGCAGTATGCGTCAGATACTAAACATAAATGTTTACTATTGACGAAATGCGGTATCCGACCGTCACTTTGCCCCTGTGCAAACGCCTCTTCGGAGAATCGCCTTGATCCACCCGCGCCCGCGACTCCGCCCTCATCCCGCTTTCCTTCTCCTCTTGCTCGTCCCTCTCGGCGCCGGTTGCGGCCTTCAGGACCTGCTCCTTGGAGACGCGTGCGCCAGGCCCGCCAACGAGATCGTTGCGGAGAACTGCTTCGAGGGACATCCGCCGACCGAGTGGGACATCAACGGGTACGGCGATCCGAGCATCCAGGGGTTCGGCACCGAGATCGCGATCGCGCAGGGGGAGACGATCGAGTTCAAGGTCGACACGGACTCGGACGACTACCGGATCGATATCTACCGCATGGGCTACTACGGCGGCATGGGGGCGCGGCGGGTGGAGTCGATCGAGCCCTCCGCGGCGCTGCCGCAGGTGCAGCCCGAGTGCCTGCGGGGGCCGATTCCGGTGCTGGGGGAGGGGGGCGGGATGGAGACGTGGCCCGCGCCGCTGGTGGACTGCGGCAACTGGGGCGTGTCGGCCTCGTGGAGCGCGCCGGAGGATGCGACTTCGGGCATCTATTTCGCGCGCCTTGTGCGGGAGGACCCGGTCGAAGGGTGGATGAAGAACGACCAGTTCGAGCCCGAGCGGTTGCCGCCGACGGGGCGCGACTCGTTGTGGGAGGCCGACGGGTTCCGGGCGGTGATGCGCAACGCACTCCGCGAGCCCCGCGCCAGCCACGTCTACTTTGTGGTGCGGGACGACGACGGCGCGTCCGACATGCTGTTCCAGACGTCGGACCTGACCTGGCAGGCGTACAACCGCTACGGCGGACACAGCGTCTACGGACGGCTTCACCCGGAGGGGCTGCGACTGCACGGCGGCGAGCCGCGCGCGCCCAAGGTCAGCTACAACCGGCCCTTCGAGACGCGGCACTACCGGGCCGTGAACATGCCCTTCAACTCCGAGTACCCGATGGTGCGCTGGCTGGAGCGCAACGGCTACGACGTCAGCTACTCGTCGGGCATCGACACGGACCGGCGCGGCGAGGAGCTGCTGGAGCACAAGGTATTTCTCTCGGTCGGGCACGACGAGTACTGGACGGGACGGCAGCGGCGAAACGTGGAAGCCGCGCGGGCGGCCGGGGTACACCTCGCCTTCTTCAGCTCGAACGAGGTCTACTGGAAGGTGCGCTGGGAGACGAGCATCGACGGCTCGGGGCAGCCCTACCGTACGCTGGTGACGTACAAGGACTCGCAGGACCATCGGCGGCTCGACCCGGTCGAGTGGACGGGCGAGTTCCGGGACCACCGCGCGATCAATGCCGAAGGGCCGTGGCCCGAAAACGCGCTGACCGGGACGCTCTTCACGGTCAATGCCTGGCGCAACGACCCGATCATCGTGGACGCCGGGTTTGCAGGGCTGCGCTTCTGGCGCAACACCCAGGTCGCGAGCCTGCAGCCCGGCGAGCGCTACATCTCGATCAAGGGGATCCTGGGGCACGAATGGGACTCGGACATCGATAACGGGTTCCGGCCGCCGGGGCTGTTCCGGGTCGCGGCGAGTACCTTCGACAACGTGCTGTACTGCGTGCACCCGGGGCGGGGCTGCGAGGCGGGCTCGGCGACGCATCACGCGGTGATGTACCGGCACGAGAGCGGCGCGCTGGTGTTCGGCGCCGGGACATTGCAATGGTCGTGGGGGCTGGACGCGCACCACGACAGCGAGACCGGTGTGCCTCCCGAGCGGCAGAACACGGTGGATACGCGGGTGGGCGTCGACCCGCACGGGCCCGACCGGGTGCTGCAGCAGGCCACGGTGAACCTGTTTGCGGACATGGGGGTCCAGCCGGCGACGCTGGAAGCGGGGCTGGTGAGGGCCAGCGCGTCGACGGACGATGTGGCGCCCACATCTTCGATCGACACGGTGTCGATCGTGCGGGGCGGTGGCAGCGTGGACGTTTTCCTTACCGGCTCGGCTGCGGACACGGGCGGCGGCGTGGTCGCCGCGGTCGAAGTATCGGTGGATGGCGGGGTGACCTGGCACCCTGCCGAGGGCCGTGCGGACTGGAGCTATCGGTTGCAGCCGGACCCGGAGACCCGGGAGATCCTGGTTATCGCCCGCGCGGTGGACGACAGTGGCAATCTGGAAGTGGCGGGGGCGGCGGTGAGGGTACAGGTTGCCAACCAATAGCTCTTTGAGACACGGACGGCCCAGGAGCGACACACGATGAAGAGACTGCCATTGACACTCGGCGCGCTGATCACGCTCGCGGGGTGCGACGCCGCGCCTGAAGCCGGGTCACCCCAGGTTGACGTGCCGGGCGAGCCGCTGTCGGTTGAGACCGAGCCGCTGCTGAGCGTGGGCGTCGTCACGGGCGACACCCTTCAGGAGTTCGACCGGGTCGTGACGCCGTTCGTGCTGCCCGACGGACAGCTCGTCGTACCGCTGCGCGGGAGCAGCGACATCCGGGTGTTCGGCCAGGACGGCGCGTTTGCGGGGCGGTTGGGAGGCGGTGGCGATGGCCCTGGCGAGTTCAGGTACCTTTCCGGGGCCTGGCCGCGGGGAGACACGATCGAGGCGTTCGACGGCAGGTTGCGACGGGTCACGCGCTTCCTGCCGGACAGTGCGGTGGAGGTCGTCGCGATCGCCAGCGGCGAGTATCCGGACATGGTCAACGCCCTCGGACCCATGGAAGAGGGCTGGGCGGTGGGTGGTGTCGCCAGTGGTCGCCCGGGCCAGCGTGACATGTTCATGTTCCACCACTTCGACCGCGACGGTACACATCTCGGCGAACTCGCATCGAGCGGCGGGATGATCCGCTACGCCGGGGGCAACTACAGCGGGCCGGAGCCCATGTCTCCCCGGTCGGTCTTCCGGTCGGACGGAACCCGTCTCTATTTCGGAGACACGCTGGAACCACTGATTCGCCGTGTTCGTTCTCCCGGAACCATGGATACCGAGATCGAGTGGGCGGCCTCGCAATCCGGGTCCGCCGAGGATGTCTTCGACGAGGTAATCGACGAAGCGGTATTCCGAGCGGCGCCAGACCGCGCCGAGGAGACCCGCCAAAGACTCCAGGCTGCGCCCGCTTCCACCCAGCTGTCGGTGTTCTGGGACTTTCATGTCGACCCGGCGGGGTTTATCTGGATTCAACCGTATGAGCCGACGGCGCACGCTTTCGCCGTGGGAGCACCATACCGCGGAGGCGTTGGCAGCGGCGGTGCGTGGCAGGTCATGACGCCGGACGGGCAATTCGCTGGTTCGGTCGATGTACCAGACGGTCTTGAGATCACTCAGATCACAGATTCGAGCATTGTCGGGATCCGTCGCGATGAACTCGGTGTCGAGACCGTGCATGTCCACCGCGTGAATCGACGGAGTTGAGCCAAGTGATCCCGCGATCCACTGCTCATCGGCTGCCGGTCCTGCTCGTGACCGCGCTCCTGGCGGCCGCCACGGCCACGACGAACATGGCCGCGACCGCCCAGCAGACGAACGCACGCCCCCGCATCGTCATCGGCCCGGACTACCTGGTCAGCCGTGACGGAGACCGTCCCCATGTCGAGATCATGGCGGCGGCCAACCCGCGCAATCCGCGCAACCTGCTGGCCGGGGTCATCACGTTCACGCACCCGGACGGCGGTCCCGCCACCAAGGCCTATGTGAGTCGCGACGGTGGCCTGGTGTGGAACGACATCAGCTTCCCCGAGCAGAGGGAGACGGGCGGCGGCGATCCGCAGGTCGCCTTCACCGCGGCCGGAACCGCGATCTTCGCCACACTCGCGACGGGGCCCGACGAGACCGGGCGGACGCGGGCCTTCCTCCACTCCTACAGGTCCGAGGACGAAGGCCGGACCTGGTCGAACGCGTACAATCTGGGCGCGTCCTACGACCATCCCATGCTCGTGGCCGATCAGACGACGGGTCCGTTCGCCGGCCGTGTGTACATGAGCGTGCTCTACGGCGGCATCGAATACAGCCTCGGCGTGTTCCGCTCGGAGGACGACGGACGGAGCTGGATCGGTCCCGTGAAGTTCATCGACGGGGCGGGGGAACGCGGGCTGAACGTGGACCCCATGGTGGTCTTCCACGACGGCGCGATCATGGTCCCGTTCGTGGACTTCCCGTTCACGCCGGAACAGACGGCTGACTGGACCGAATCGCGCATCTGGACGGTCGTCTCCACGGACGGTGGGGTGACGTTTTCCGAGCCGAAGCGCGGTCCGATGAAGATGACCGGCGACCAGTTGCGCGAGGCGCGCGAGCGCACGCCGCGGTTCATGGGCGGCTCATGGGTGATGTATGCCGTCGACCGTAGCGAGCGCTTTCGGGACCGGGTGTACGCGGTGTGGCCCGACTATGCGGAGGGTCCCCCGCGCGTGGTGATTTCATGGACTGACGACCGCGGCGCCACATGGAGCCCTCGGAAGCAGGTGGCGCCGCCCGGGGTCGAGGGCGCCCAGCAGTTCCAGGCCGCCGTCGCCGTCAACAGGGACGGGGTCCTCGGGGTGACCTGGTACGACACGCGGGACGCCCCGTCCGAGTTCGCCTTCCACCAGTACTTTACCGCTTCGTTCAACGGGGGAGCGTCCTTCTACGAGCCGCAACGCGTGTCGGGGGCGCTCTCCAGGCCACTGGGTTCGGCGAACCTGCTGCCGAGTCCGACAACTTTCAGCGGACCGGATGGAGAATTGCGTGTCGCGCTGCTATCAGCGGCTTCGCGCTGGGTCAACGGCGGGGACTACATGGGACTCACGGCGTCGGCCGACGGCCACTTCCACCCGGTCTGGGCCGATGCGCGCTCCGGCAGCTACCAGGTGTACACCGCGCGGGTGCGGATTGGGGGCGAGGCTTCCGCACAACCGCCGCCGATCGGGGAGCCGGTCGACGTCACCGACCGGATCGAGCTGGTGAACGACCCGGGACGCTACGACGCGGTGACCGGCGAACTCGCGCTGTGGATCCGTCTGAGGAACAAGTCGGCCGCTCCGATCATTGGCCCGATCGAGGTGGAGATCCGCAAGTTCGGGAGTGGCATGGGGGACGTGCTGTCCGAGCTGGCTCCCGAGGTCCTCAACGCCGAAAACGGCGTTCGCGGCAACGGGGCGCGGTTCGTCTACGACGGCGCGCTCGGCACCGAGGGCGTGCTCCGGCCCGGTGGCGTGAGCGGTGCGATCATGTGGCGGCTCAGGCTGCAGGATCCGCTGCGTGTTCCCGATATGCATGTGTATGTAACCGGACGCGAGGAGGAATGATGAGATCCGTCTTTACCGTCACCGCTGCGCTCCGCGTGGCCACGCCCGCCGTCGCCGCTGTCGGGGCCGCCCTCACCGCCGTCGGGGCTGCCCTCGCCACTGTCACGCCCGCGCTCGAAGCCCAGGTGGTTCGCGTGGAGGTCGAGGAGCGCGCTCCCTTCGCTGGCGGGCACGCGTTCGGCGAGACCGGAGCGTACGAGAAGATCGTCGGCAGGCTCCATATCGAAGTCGATCCGAACGATCCGGCCAACGCCCGCGTGAGCGACCTCGCGCTCGCTCCAACGAACGACCGCGGACGCGTCGAGGTCTGGACCGACTTCTTCCTGCTCAAGCCCGTGGATCCCGGGCGGGGTAATGGCCGGTTGCTCTACGACGTGGCCAACCGCGGCAACAAGGTTGCGCTGGGGTCCTTCAACGGAGGGGGTGGCAACGATCCGGCCACGCTGGAGGATGCCGGCGACGGGTTCCTGATGGACGAGGGCTACGCGATCCTTTGGAGCGGGTGGAGCGGGGACGTGCAGGCCGGCAACGACCGGGTCCAGATCGGTGTGCCGGTCGCCCGCAACCCGGACGGGAGCGCGATCGTCGGACGCATCTACGCCGAGATGGAGTCGACCGTCTACGGGCTGTATGTCGCCAACGTGCTGGAACCGGGCAGCGACGCCGCGATGCGCAGGTACTACAGCCTGCCGTTCGATTGGGGGAGTTCGCGACCGTACCCCTCCGTCTCGACGGACAACGCTAGTGCGACGTTGACGAAGCGGCCGCACCGAGACGCGAAGGGGGTGGAGATTCCGCGCGGCGAGTGGAGGTTCGGGCGTGAGGAGAACGGTGTGGTCGTGCCCGACTCGAACTGGGTGCATCTGGAAGAAGGGTTCGAGCCGGGGTGGCTGTACGATCTCGTGTACGAAGGGAAAGACCCGAGGGTCACGGGACTGGGACTCGCAGCCACGCGCGACGTGATCTCGTTCTTCCGATATGCGTCGGACGCGGAGGGGCCGCGCGCCAACCCGCTCGCCGGGGCGGTCGAGCACGCGTACGGCTATGGAGGATCGCAGTCGGGCCGCTTCCTCCACCACTTCGTCTACGAGGGGTTCAACGCGGACCTGGAGGGACGATTCGTCTTCGACGCCATCATGCCCCATGTCGCGGGCGCGGGGAAGGGCATCTTCAACCATCGCTTCGGCCAGACCACGCATCACGGAAGCCACCACGAGGAAACGCTCTATCCGTCGGACTTCTTCCCCTTCAACTCCGTCCTGCAACGGGATCCGGTGACAGGTGCCAGCGGGTCGATGCTCGACCGGGCGCGGGCGAGCGGCCACGTGCCGAAGGTCTTCTTCACGCAGACGTCGACCGAGTACTGGTCGCGGGCGGGTTCGCTCCTGCACACCGATGTCGAGGGCAAGGTCGACGCCGCACTCGATCCCTCGGTGCGCATCTACATGATCGCGGGCACCGCGCACAATTCGATGACCGGCGGCGTGTATCAGAGTCCCGTGAACCGGGCCGGCACCAGGCCCGCGATGAGGGCATTGCTCGTGGCACTCGATCGGTGGGCCGCCGACGGGGTTGAACCGCCCGCGAGCCGGTACCCCCGCATCGACGACGGCACGCTGGTCGATCTGACGGCGTTCCGCGCCGGCTGGCCCGCAATCCCCGGAGCGCTGGCTCCCGCCGACTACTATCGGCCGTTCCGTCTGGATCCGGGCCCGCGTTGGGCCAGCGAAGGGGTCGCCGACCATGTGCCCCCGAGGATCGGACCGGCTTTCAACACCCTGGTCCCCGCAGTCGAAGCGGACGGCAACGAAGTCGCGGGCATCCGCCTCCCGCACGTGGCGGTCCCGCTCGCCACATACACGGGCTGGAATCTGCGCGACGCCTCGTGGGGCGCCGGCGGCATGCTCACCCGGTGGATGGGGTCCTACCTGACCTTCCCGCGCACCGAGGCGGAGAGGGCGCGGCTGCAGGATCCGCGCAGGTCCGTCGAGGAGCGCTATCGCACGCACGACGCGTACGTGGCCGAGGTCGAGCGCGTGTGCCGGGAGCTGGTGGCCGGCGGCTACCTGCTGGAGCGGGACGCGGCGGCGCTGGTGCGGGAGGCGGCGGACCGGGAGTGGTGATCGCCGGTAGAGCGGCGGGTCGGGCGGGCGCTCGGTGCACCGATCATCGGCCAAGACGGCGGACGAGCACCAGACGGACGACAGCGAACCGCTGGTCGAAGCCGTAGCGGCAAGGGCTTGGGCGCCCGCTCGGTCCGCATATACCGGCGTTGACGTCAAGCCGATTCTCCGCCTGGTGGACGGTCTCGCCGAAATCCTTGTGAAGACTCTCGAATCGGAGGGTCCAGGCAGCGGTGACCGGCGTTTCGACGCCGACCCCGGCGACCCACCCGACCAGCGTCGGCCGCTCGTCGAAGGAATCGTCGGGGTCCATCCGCTCGCGACCGTCCGTTCCCACGTCCAGATCGGTGAACGAGTTGGAGACTCCTGCAGCCGACACGCCCCCGGCCACGAACATGCCGACGCGACCGAGGGACCTCCGAACGCCAATGCGCGCCGTCCCAACCCAATGCAGCTCCGCCACCGCCGTTTCGTCCAGTCCGATCGGATCCAGTTGTCGCGTAGCCGCCGGAAGGCCGCCGAACGCTCCGTCCGCCTCAAGCAGGAGCTGCACGCGCCCCAAACGGAAGTACCGCCCCGCCACCAAACCGGCGGGGAATCCGGTGTCGTCGTACTCGAACGTGTGGCCGGGGACGCCGTTCGACCCCGAAAAGCCGTCGATATCCGTCATGCGAACGACCAGCGAGCCCGGTCCCGCGAATGCGCCGATGTAGCTTCCCGTCTGACCGGAACCGACCGAGCCGTCCTGGGCCTGCGCGGTGCCCGCGACCGCCAGCAGGCTCACGAGCGCCGAGGTAAGCGCGCGCCGGCCATGCCCACGCCGTCCATGCCCGCGTTGAAGCTGACGAATACTTAACATTATTGTTTAATATCGTGTGCGCACGCCGGATGTACACCCTGCAGGCACTGCCGCACCGCGGTTCGAACCTGGCTCATGGAGATGTCCGGCTGGTCCGCGCGCTCGGCCACGCGGCGGGCGATGTCGTCGAGCGTCCGGCGACCGTCGATGGACGAGACCACCATCCGGATCATGGAGGCTTCGGACCAGAAGAGCGCCTGGCCCTCGAACGCGGGAATGGGCAGATGTCGGAAGACCAGCCAGGGCGGTGGACCGTCGTCGGGGCGTGAGCCCTTCACCGGCGCTTCCAGTCGGGTGGCCGAGAACGCCAGCACCCACTCCACCTTCCCTCGGCCGCTGAGCCTTGAGACCAGGTAGGGCACGGTCGCGCTCTTCCACGGTCCCACGCGGAATCCCGCCCGCTCGGCAAGGTCGAACAGCTCCTCCCTGGCATAGCGACGTGATACGGGAGTGTCGAGGTCGTACTTGAGAGGACCCAGGTTCACCCACCGCCCGCCCGGTTTGAGCAGTCGATGTAGGGTGCTGATCAGGTCGCGGACATCTTCGGGTCCCTGATCGATGAACCACGGAGTCAGCACCGTGTCGAAGACCCCGGGATCGAGCGGCGGGTCGACGGCATCCGCGATCAGGAAATGGAATCGGGCATCGTCCACGGGGCCGTGCGGGGCCACGAGCGACCACTCCCGCGTGGCCTGGCTGAGGTCGCCCATCTCGAGATTGGCCTCGCGGATGGTCAGGGACTCCCCATGGGTGACGGCGTGGGCCGCCACGAAGAGCACCGGATCCAGGTCCATCACCATGATCTCCGCGTGCGGGTAGCGGTGATGGATGTCGTAGGCGAGCCGGCACGCACCGGCGCCCATGACGAGCGTGCGCCCGGGTCCGGTGTCTCCCAGCACCTCCTCCACCGTGAACAGGGCATGCACGTTCTCGCCCGCTGCGTCCGAGGGCCGGCCCCAGTCCCGGTACAGGTAGGGGAGGTGATGCAGCATGGCCGGCGCCGCCTCGGATTGGGCCCGGGCGCCGCGGGGCGACTGGGCCTCCGGCCGCGTCCGGGTCTCGGGCCGCGGTTCCTCGGGGAGCCTGGGCTCAAGGATGGCGCGAACGTCGGCCAGCTGGCCGGCGATTCCGTCGATCGTGGTCTCGCAGCGCTCCCTGGAGAGCGGCAGAAGGTCCGCCGACTGCAGCTGCTCCCGAATGTCCTGGACAGTCCGCTTCACCTGTCGCTCCAGCCGGTCCAACTGGCGCCGGCACGACGCGAGGTAGGCGAACGGCTCGCAGAGGAGCACGGGAATGTGTCCCAGCCGGGGGTATGCCTGGCCGCAGCTGTGGCATCGGAGAATCGGTGCGCCCGGATCGAGGTCAGCCGAACACCGGGGGCAGCGAACGGCGCGCAGAAGGCTGTCGACCTCCGCCGCCGAACCATGTCCCGTGCCTTCGCGCCCTGGTGTCCCTGACATCGACTCGTCCCAAGTTCCCCTCTCGTCGCGCCTTGCCAGCCCGGCGCGTCACCGGTCCCGGCGCTCGTGCGCATTCATCCACGGACTGCTAGAATGTTGGTATCCAGCGTCGGATACAAGGCGTTCAGCGACGTTCAACGGGGGTGCAATGGCGCCGAAAATGCCAAGGGACGGAGGCCCGTTGGTCAAGCGCCGATTCCGTAGGGCACCCAGCCAATGGACCTTAGCGAGAGCTTTGGCGCCAGGACTGACCCTTGGCGGGCTGCTGCTTCTGTCGTGCTCGACGCTCCCGTCCGCTTCGGTGACGGGCGAAGGCGAGTCGGCGGCCGATGCGGCCCTTCGGTTGGCCCACGCCCCCGTGACGAACGCCGCGTCCATGGCCACGGGCGCCGATGCCCAGGCCATGGTCAACGAATACTGCGTGCGCTGCCACAACGACGTGCGCCGCACGGCATCGCTGGAGCTGGATCAATACGACGCCGCTGACCCGTCGGCCCACCCGGAGATCTGGGAGAAGGTGGCCGGCAAGCTGCGCGCGCGCGCGATGCCCCCGGGCGGGGTACGCCGGCCCGACGAAGAGACCTACGGGGCCGTGGCCGGCTGGCTCGAGTCGGAGCTGGACGGTGCCTGGGCCGAGAGCCCCGACGTGGGCCGGATCAACGCGGTGCACCGCCTGAACCGGACCGAGTACAACAATGCCGTGAACGACCTGCTGGGACTGGACGTCGATGTGATCGATGCCCTGCCCGGTGACGAGACCATGGGCGGCGGCTTCGACAACGTCGCGGACGCACTGAGCATCTCGCCGCTTCACATGGAGCGGTACCTGTCGGTCGCCCGGACGGTCACCCGGCTGGCGGTCGGGCTGCCGCCGGCCGGACCGGGTTCGTTCCGCTACGCGGCGGACGACGCCAAGCGCCAGAATGTGAGGATGAGCGACGACCTGCCGCTTGGTTCGCGAGGGGGCATGGCGATCCGCCACACCTTCCCGGTGGACGGCGAGTACCGGATCCGGGTGCGTCTTCAGAAGAACTATGCGGGCTACGCGCGCGGGCTGGGGTGGAGACAGGAGCTCGAAATCCGCATCGACGGCGCGCTGGCGGCCACGCTCGCGTTCGGCGGCGAGGGGCTCCAGCATCGTCCCGTGGCCAACAGCTACGCCGGGGCGGGTGGCGGTCCGGGCTGGCCCGGATCTCCCGAATGGGAGGACTACGCCAAGTTCGGCGCCGAGGCGCCTCTCGCGGCGACCGTGCAGGTCGAAGCGGGAAGCCGTATCGTCGGCCTCTCCTACGCCAGGGACCTGGGCTACGGCGAGGAGTACCTCCTCCCGCAGGTCCCGGTGCAGACGCGTGGGCAGATCGACTACTTCAACAACGAGTACTTCGGCATGTCGGGCGTGCTGGGCATCGAGATCGATGGTCCTTTCGGCGAGGCCGACGTTGCCGACAACACCCGGAGCCGGGCGGCGATCTTCGTCTGCGAGCCCGGGTCCGCGTCGGACGACGCGACCTCTGCGCCGGACGCCTGCGCCGCCGAGATCCTGACGCGCATGGCGCGCCGCGCCTACCGCCGGCCGGTGACATATGAGGACACGGAGACCCTCCTCCGTTTCTACCATATGGGCAGGGAAGAAGGCGGAAGCTTCGATCACGGGATCCAGCTGGGGCTGGAGCGGATACTCGTCGACCCGGACTTCCTGCTGCGCATCTACCGCGAGCCGGGCCGGTCACCCGAAGCCGACAATGTGCGCAGTCCCTATCCTCTGAGCGACCTGGAGGTCGCGTCCCGGCTTTCCTTCTTCCTGTGGAGCAGCATTCCGGACGAGACGCTCCTGGCCGAAGCCGAGGCGGGCCGTCTCACCGATCCGGCGGTCCTGCGCGAGCAGACCCGGCGCATGCTCGACGACTCAAGAGCACGCGAGACGCTCGTGGACGACTTCGCCAGCCAGTGGCTGAAGCTCCGCGAGCTGGACGACCGGCTCCTCCAGGACGACATCTACCTGGAGTACAACCACAACCTGCGCGAGGCCATGGAAGAGGAGACCCGGCTCTTCTTCGAGCACAACATCCGCGAAGACAGGAGCGTGCTGGAGCTCCTCAACGCCGACTACACCTTCGTGAACGAACGGCTGGCCGACCACTACAACCTGCCGCGTGTCGCCGGGAGTCACTTCCGCCGGGTCAGGCTGCCGGACCTCAAGAAGCGGGGCGGCCTTCTGGGCCACGCCAGCATCCTGACGGTGACTTCGTATCCGGAGCGCACCACCCCGGTGCTGCGGGGCAAGTGGATCCTGGAGAACATCCTGGGCCGCCACGTTCCACCGCCGCCGCCCGGTCTCGACACGAGCCTGGAAATCCCCGAAGACGACGGATCGGTGCGACAGCCCACCATCCGGGAGCGCCTGGCCGAGCACCGCACGGACCCGACCTGCGCCAGCTGTCACCGCACGATCGATCCGCTGGGCTTCGCACTGGAGGCGTACGATGCCGCGGGCGGCTTCCGCCTCATCGACGAACTCGGCAACCCGGTCGACGACACGGGTCTGTGGCCGGAGACGGACCAGGAGATCCGGGGACTGTCGGGTCTCCGCAGTCTCGTATTGGAGCACCGGGAACAATTCGTCCGCACCGTGACGACGAAGCTCATGCAGTATGCGCTGGGGCGCGATGTGGAGTACCATGACCAGCCGACGATCCGCAGGATCATGCGCGACGCGGAGGCGGAGAACTACACCTGGTCATCCATCATCCTGGGGATTGTGGAAAGTCCGCAGTTCCTCATGCGGATGAGCGCCGCAACCACCCCCGCGACCGAGCCGCCACGACCCTCGAACCGCGAATCCGGAGAGGAAAGCAATGGACCTGATCACCGGTAGGCACATCTCGCGGCGCACGGTTCTTCGCGGCGCTGGCGCGGCACTGATGCTGCCGTTCCTGGAGGCGATGACGCCGGCACGTCTGACCGCGGTGAGTCGCCCCAGGCGCAAGTCTCCCCACCGGTTCCTCGCCTATTACACGCCGAACGGGCAATCCATGCCGTACTGGACCCCGACCGGCGAGGGCCGGGACTTCGCGCTCTCGGAGATCCTTGGTCCGCTGGAGCCGTTCAGGAACCGGATCATCATTCCGACCGGCGTGAACGCGTCGTGGAACTTCAACCACGCCGGCGGTCCGACCAGCTTCCTGACCGGCATGGTGGGAAGGTCGCTCGGGGATGCCGAAGCGGTGGACAACACCGACATCATCGCGGCGGAGTCGATCGACCAGATGCTGGCGCGCGAGTGGGGCAGGGAGACGCAGCTGGGCTCGCTGGAACTGTCCCTGGACGGCCCGCCCAACGCCGGCACGTGCGCCATCCTGAACTGCGCCTACACACACACCGTCTCGTGGCGGAGCCCCACCCAGCCGCTGCCGATGGAGAACCATCCGCGGACCGTCTTCGAACGGCTCTTCGGCGATACCGGAACGACCGACCGTGAGCCCCGGGAGCGGCGCCTGCACCAGCAGAAGAGCCTGCTCGACTCGGTCAACGACAAGCTGCGCGCGCTCAGGCGCGAGCTGGGCCCGCAGGACCAGCGCAGCGTCGAGCAGTACACCGAGGCCGTGAGGGACGTGGAACGGCGGATCGTGATCGCGGAACAGCAGCTGGACGTGGACCTGCCGAACATGGAGCAGCCGCAGGGCATCCCCGAAACGCTGGAGGATCACCTGGAGTTGCTGCTGGACATGCAGATCCTGGCCTACCAGGCCGACATCACGCGGGTGTCAACGATGATGATCGGGCGCGAGGTGAACGCGCGGCCGTATCCGCAGATCGGCGTGCCGGAAGCGTGGCATCCGCTGTCGCACCACGGCAATCGGCCCGACCTGGTGAAGTACGTGTCGAAGATCAACCGGTACCACGTCGAACTCTTCACGCGTCACCTGACCAAACTGAGCCGGACCCCCGACGGAGATGGGTCGCTGCTTGACTCGATCACCGGGCTGTACGGGTCGGGGATTTCCAACAGCCAGCGTCACGCGGGCAACAACATTCCGCTGGTCGTCTTCGGCGGCGGCAACGGAAAGCTGAACGGCGGACAGCACATCAGGTACGAGGACGGACCTACGCACGCGAACCTGCTGGCAACGCTGATGGACAAAATGGACATGCCGATGGACAAAATCGGCGGCAGCACGGGCCGGCTTCCCATCGACACCCTCGGCGAGCTCTGAGCCGCCGCGAGGCCGAGGTCCACCGATGCCCATCTTCGAGTATCGATGCCGGGATTGTGGTGAGCGGTTCGAGCGCCTGGTTCTGCGCTCGTCCAACCCGCCCCGATGTCCCGCGTGTGATAGCGAAGACGTGGAGAAGCTGATTTCCCTGCACGCGGTCAACTCCGAACACACAAGGAAGCGCGCGCGACAGAGTGCGCGGGCGCACGCCAGCGGGATCCGCCGCGAAAAGCAGCACGAGGATCACAAACAGCTGCAAGCGCATCTGGCGGACGAACACTGATGAGGAGGGTGTCGATTCGGATGGCAGCGGCGGGCCTTGTGGCGGGCCTCGTGTTGGGCGTCACCCCGGCCTGCCAGCCGGCCGCGGACGGAGACGGCGCGACAGCGCCATCCGTGACCTATGAGCTCGTGACCGGTTGGGGCGGCACGCCCGAGGACGTGGGAACCGTAACGGCCGTTGACGCCGACGACGACGGCAACATCTACGCCTTTCGCCGCGGTGCCAACGCTGTCTTGAAGCTCGACACCGATGGGAACCCGCTGGAGCATTGGGATCACGACTTCGCCCAGTGGGCGCACGGAATCCGGGTCGGGCCCGGCGGGTCGATCTGGACCGTCGACGGGCAGGGGCACCAGGTCAAGAAGTGGAGCCACGATGGCCGCGAGCTGCTCATGACCCTGGGCGAATACGGGGTGGCCGGCGAAACCCCCGACCGCTTCAATCGGCCCACGGACATCGCCTTCGGCCCGGATGGGGAGCTGTTCGTCTCCGACGGCTACGGCAACAACCGCGTGGCAAAGTACGACCGCGACGGGGCGTTCATCACGGCGTGGGGCGGGGCCGGCACCGAACCCGGACAGTTCAACCTGCCGCACACCATCGTGGTCGACGCGCGGAACCGGGTGTTCGTGGGCGACCGCGAGAACGCCCGCATCCAGATCTTCGACCTGGACGGCAACTTGCTTGAGGTGTGGGACCACCTGGGCTCGCCCTATGGCCTCGCAATCGACGACAGCGACCAGCTCTACGTGGCGGACCTCGTAAGCGCGAGGATCTGGATCGCGCGGGCCAGCGACGGCGAACTCCTGGGGACCATCGAGGACACCAAGGCAATCCATTGGGTCGCGGTGGACGGGCAGGGCGATGTCTACGCCGCGACGCCGGCGCCGCCGACCGGCCAGTTCTGGGACGATCCGTCCGAGATCTGGTATCTGAGGAAGTACCGCAAGGTGGGAGCCGGTTGAACGTGCGCCGACCCGCTGCATCCGTGTTGGGCATCGTGGCCATCCTGGGTTCCGCGTCCGCGGCGGCCGAGGCCCAGCAGGCTACGCCGGAGACGGCGCACGCCCACATCCTGCAGGTGGTGAATCCCGAGGCCGCTTCGGTGGCTGAGCTGGGGTTCCTCCGGCAGGCCGTGGGCGAGGCGGGCACCGCGGCAGAATACGCTTCATTTGCCGCTGGGGGACAGGAGCGTCCCGGCGACCTGGCGGCCATGAAGACGCACGCGGGCAACGTACTCCACGCGCTCGATCCCACGCGCATCGAGAACGGGCCGGGCCTGGGGTTCGGGCTTCTGGAGGCATCGAGGAAGACCATCGCGCATGTGCAGATGGCGGCCCGTGCTTCTGACGCTTCGGACAATCTCCAGACCCACGCGAGACATGTGGTGAGCTGTGTGAGGAACACGCTGGAGCGCGCCCGCAGGATGCTGGAGATCACCGAGCGCATCCTGGCAACCGGGTCGGCGGAAGACGCGGACCGGCTGTCCGACGAACTCAACACGCTGGGCTTCCAGCTTCGGAACGGGGTGGACGCGAACCGAGACGGGCGGGTGACATGGCACGAAGGTGAGGGCGGTCTGTACGACGCTCAGGAGCACATGCAACTGCTGATGAAGGGAGAGGGGATCGGATGAAGCTGCCGCTGGTGTTGCTCGCGGTCTTCGCGGCGGGGGACGCGGACCGCGCGGCGGCGCGGGATGCGGTCCTCACCGCGGCGACGCCCGACCCCCCGGTGGTGGAAGCCGCCAGGAACGGCGACGAGGCGCTGCTCCGCGCGCTGGTGGAACAGGGCGCGGACGTGAATGCCGCGGCGGGTGATGGATCGACCGCGCTCCTGTGGGCGAGCCACCGGGATCTGCCGGAGAGCGTGAGGCTGCTCATCGAGGCCGGCGCGGAGGTGAACCGGGCCAACGACCTGGGCGCCACGCCGCTGTGGGCGGCGAGCGAGAACGGCAGTGTGGCTGTGGCGGACCTGTTGCTGGACGCGGGCGCGGACCCGAACCTCAGCCTGCGCCACGGCGAGACGCCCCTGATGGCGGCCGCCCGGGCGGGCAGCGCGCGGGTCGCCGAGCTGCTTCTGGAGCACGGCGCCGACCCGAACGCAACCGGTCCGCGCAACCAGACCGCGCTCATGTGGGCCGTGCTGAACCTCTCGCCGGACGTGGTGAAGGTGCTGGTGGAAAGCGATGCGGACGTGCACGCCCGCACCGACGTGACCGTGGAGCTGAAGGCGCACGAACCCCACACGCACATCCAGAACCAGGGGTGGTTCGAGCACGGCGGCAACACCGCGCTCATGTTCGCGGCGCGGGTCGGCGACGTGGAGTCGGCGAAGCACCTGGTGGCGGCCGGCGCCGACGTGAACGACAGATCGGCGTTCGGCGTCAGTGCGTTGGCCATGGCGGCGTACGGCAACTTCCGCACCCTGGTGGCCGAGCCGGCCTTTTCGTCGGGCGGTCCCTATACGATGGGCGGCCGCGAGGGCTTCCGTCCCGGCCGGTTCGGCGATCTCGTGGCGTTCCTTCTTGAGGCCGGTGCCGACCCGAACGGCGGATCCGACCGGTTCACGGCGCTGCACGCGGCGATCCTGCGCCACGACCAGCGCTCGGTGGACCTGCTCCTGGAGTACGGGGCCGACGTCGGCGTCCCGCTGGCGACCTTCACGCCCCACCAGCGCGGGTCCATTCAGGCGTTCTACTTCCACAACGGCTGGATTGGCGCCCGTCCCGTGTGGCTTGCCGCCCGCTTCGGGACCGCGGGCATCCTGCGCAGCCTGCTGCAGCACGGTGCGGACCCCCGTTTCCTGCACCGCAGCGAGTACTTCGCCGGCACCGACGGTGCCCTGACCTCGGGCATCTTCGCGGCGCGCCAATCGGAAGTCACCACGACGCTCATGGCCGCCCTCGGCATGAGTTCGGCGGGCAGCGCGTGGGTCTACCCACACGTCTGCTCGCCACAGCACGAGCGCGAGACGCGCGACAAGGTGCGGCTGCTTGTGGACGCGGGCACAGACCTCGCCATGACAACCGCGGCGGGATTTACGGCCCTCGACCAGGCCAGGGCGCTCAAGTACGAATCGGTCGTCGAGGTTCTGCTTGGCGCCGGGGCGCCCGCAGGCGCGGGGCTGACCGAGGCCCAGTACGACTTTTTGAACCGGCGAGTCCAGGGGGCCTGCGGGTAGCGGCCCCGGGTCGGGCGCAGTCCGCGCCCGCGACCCTCAGTGTCCTGCTGCCATCCCGTCCATCCGCGGCTCCGAGGCGGCAGCCCATCCCCGCGCCAGCCGCATGATCGCCTGGGCGCCGCCGAAGAACACACCCTCGGGATCGGCGAGCACGTGCCCCATCGCCTCCAGCTGCTGCCGCACCTCGAGCGGCACGACCGGCTCGATCGCCACCCGGTTGCCGTCCAGGTGGTTGAAGCGCGCCGCGTCGAGGGCCTGCTGCAGATCCATTCCGAAGTCAACGAGGTTGATCAGGACCTGGACGTGTCCCTGGGGCTGCATGTAGCCGCCCATGACCCCGTAGCTGAGCCACGGCTCCTCCCGGCCGTCCGCGGCCGTCTTCGTGACGAAGGCCGGGATGATCGTGTGGAACGGGCGCCGCCCCGGGGCCACCGCGTTCGCCCGATCGGGATCGAGCGAAAACCCGACGCCGCGATTCTGAAGCGCGAACCCCGTCCCCGGCACCACCACGCCCGACCCGAACGCGCTCGCGATGCTGTTGATGAACGACACCATGTTGCCGTGGCGGTCCGCGACGGTGAAGTAGGTGGTCTCGCTCACGGTGATCGTGGTCCCGGGATCGGCCCGCTCGATGGCGCGCTCCGGATCGAGCAGCGCGCGCCGCGCGTCGATGAACGCGTCGTTCAGCAGATCGTCCGGCGACACCTTCATGCTCCCGGGGTCGCCGACGAAGTGTTCCAGGTCGGCGTACGCGAGCTTCTTGGCCTCGATAAGGTGGTGCAGGTACGCGACCGAGTTGTGGCCCATGGCCTTCAGATCGAACGGCTCCAGGAGTCTCAGGATTTCAAGGGCGGCGATCCCCTGGCCGTTGGGCGGCAGTTCATGGAGGCGGTAGCCCCGATACGGGACGGAGATAGGTTCCACCCAGTCCACGCGGTGCGACCGCAGGTCCTCCAGCGTGAGGAATCCGCCCAGCTCGGAGACGCGTGCGACGATCGCTTCGCCCAGCTCCCCGCCGTAGAGCACGTCGGGCCCGCCTTTTGCGATGAGGCGAAGCGTGCGCGCGAAGTCGGGGTTGCTGAACCATTCGCCCGGGCGCGGGGCACGCTTGCCGTCGATGAGGAACGTCGCGCGCGCGCCCTCGTCCCGCGCGAGCATCTCCTCCGCGCCCTCCCAGAAGTCGACGATCACCGGGCTCGCGGGGAACCCTCCTTCGGCCATCCGGATCGCCGGTTCGAGCGCGTCGGCGAGCGAGATCGTGCCGTAGTTGTCGAGCAGCGTCTGCCACCCGGCCAGCGCTCCGGGCACGGTGATGGTCTCGGCGCCGGAGCGCGGCATGCTCTCGTGGCCGCGCGCGACCAGTTCCTCGCTGGTCATCAGCGCGCCGGCGCGGCCGCTCGCGTTGAGCCCAACCATGCGCTGCTCGTCGGCCAGCCAGACGATCGCGAACATGTCGCCGCCGATGCCCGTCATCATGGGCTCGACCACGTTGAGCATGGCAGCGGTCGTCACGGCGGCGTCGATCGCGTTGCCGCCGCTCTGCAGCACGGCGAGTCCGGCGCCCGTGGCGAGTGGCTGGCTGCTCGCGACCACGCCGTTCGGCGCATAGACGGTGGAGCGGCCCGCCATCGTGCCGGACCGGTCCTGCTGGGCGTGCACATGCTGGCAAGGGATCGCGGCAAGAGACGCGGCGGCGAGGGCAGGGACGATGCGCATGAGCGGCGCTCCTTGCGGGACTGAGTGGCGACGCGCGAGGCTGGTGGAAGGTACGATGCCGCGCGTTGGGCCGGAAAGCGCGCTCGGCGCCGCGCCCGGCGCGTTCACAAACGGCGGGTCCCGCACGGCAGCCCTGGCCGAGGTAATCCATGACACTCCACGAACTGCTCGACCTCCACTACTGCGCGAATGGCGACGAGACGCTGCGCCGGATGCTCGCCGAGGGGGGCGATCCCGACCTGCGCCACGGAACGCGCGTAGAGACACCCCTTCACGTGGCCACCCGGCGGCGCCGCGCCACGGCGGTCGACATCCTGCTGTCGCCCGGCGCCGACATCGATGCCAGGACGGCCGGCGGCAAGACCGCGTACGCACACGCCGTTCGCCGGGGCTTCGACGAGGTCGCGACCCTGCTTGTGCGCCATGCGGGTCCGGCCGTCCTTCATCTTCGCGATCCGCGCCTCCGGATCGTGCGGATGCACCCAGTCCTTGTTCGAGGTCTTCTTCTTCGGACGCGTCCGGTCCAGCTTCGCGAGATCCTCCCGCGTCGGCGTCTCGATCCCCGACGCCCTGGCCACCTGCTCCAGCCACTCCTCGTAGCCCTTGCCGTCGTCGCGCCGCATGATCGAGCGCATCGCCGCGTTCGCCTCAAGCGTCGTCGAGTCCACCCCCAGCGTCCTGCCGCTCGGAAGACCCGAGGACCGCAGCAACTCCACCACCCGGCCGAACACCGCCGCGTGCGCCTCGACGCTCAGCCGCTTGCGCGTCTTCGACAGCCCGGAATGCTCCGGCGGGTTCTTCGAGAGTCCGTATCGCTCCCGCGAGGGGGCGGGCGCGACCCAAAGCTCCAGTGCCGGGGGTGGGATTCGAACCCACACGGGATTGCTCCCAGGAGATTTTAAGTCCTCTGCGTCTACCGTTTCGCCACCCCGGCTGGCCGGCCGCAGCCCGCTCTGCCCGGCATCAGGAGCGACCGCACGCCGGACCGGTCGCGGCGCGATGGCGCGGGCGCGGACGGCCGCTCAGCGCGCTCCTACCGACTCCCGAACCGACTCGAGCAGCTTGGCGGCGTCGTATCCGACCCCGTCCTTGAAGACGATCTCAACGTTCCGGATCTCGGCCGGCCGGCTCACGGGATCGCCCGAGATCACGACCATGTCCGCCCACTTTCCGGCCGTGATCGATCCGACGCGCTCGAACTCGCCCAGGACTTTGGCTCCGTTGGCCGTCATGATCTCGACCGCCTGGAGGGGCGTGAAGCCCGCTTCGATCAGCAGCTCGAAGTTCCTCTGGTCGCCGAAGCCCGGAATCGCCCCTCCGTTGCCGGTGGGATCGACCCCCGCGACCAGGAGCCCGCCGGCGTCGACGAACGCCTTCTCGAAGGCGAGGGCGTTGTTCCACACGAGTCCCATCACCGAGGACGCCGAGCTCTCCTGCAGCATCCGGTGCCGCTCCAGGAACGCCTCCCGCACCTCGGGCGACATCATCTCCAGTACGCGGTCCTCGACGGGACGGTCGGGCGTGAGCTGCTCGACGACGGCCAGGGTGGACGTGATCGCCACGCCGTTGTCGACGGCCTTCTGGATGAGCGCCTGGACCTCAGGGCCCTCGACGTCGAGGTCGACGAGGCTCCCCCACTGATCGGGCGGGCAGACGTCGGGCTCCTTGTCGGCTACGAAGTCCGAGGAGACGTAGACGCCGTGCTCAAGGTTGTCGATCCCCATGTCGATCGCCTCGGAATAGGTGACCGAACAGACGTGTCCCGTGAACTTGATCCCCTGCCTGTGCGCCTCATCGATCGCCGCCGCCAAGTTCGCACGGGTGATGCGCGAGTGAGCCTTGATCCAGCTCGCGCCCTCCTCGGCCCAGTAGCGAACGATGCGCCGGGCCTGCTCCTCGCCCGTGGGCGAATAGTTGGCCAGCCCTTCGGAGAGGCGGGGGCCCGTGATGTACATGCGCGGACCCGGCGTCTCTCCCGCGTCGATCGAGTGCTTGAGGTTCAGCTCGATGTAGGGCGACATGCTCCCGGTGGTGCGCGTGGCCGTGACGCCGCTCGCCAGGTACATGCGGGGCGCGCTGAAGCCGAGCGTGAGCCGACCCCTGGCCCCCGCGTAGTCCGTGTGGTTGTGCATGCCGATGATGCCCGGGATGACGGTGTGATTCGCGAGGTCCACGACCCGCGCGCCGTCCGGCACCTCGACCTCGGCCCTCGGACCCACCTCCGTGATCAGCCCGTCGGCCACCACGATCGTCTGGTCGTCGAGCGGAGACGCGCCCGTGCCGTCGACGACGCGCACTCCGCTGAGCGCGAACGAGGGCTCGGAGACGCTCACGAACTCGAGGACCTCGGCGGAGAGCGAGGCGGCGGACTGGGCGCTCGCCGCTCGGGTCGGCGTGAGCGAAGCGAGGAGAACGAGGCAGAGGGCGGGCGTGAACTTCGGCATGGATGGGCTCCTTCGAGTGCGCGAGCTGCCGGCGAACCTCCACTCTCGGCGCGGGACGCGTGGCGCCTGGGCCTGGACGCTCGCTTGACACTGCTTCGGCGGAACCCTACCATACGCCGAAAGCCGCATGGGCGTAAGGGCAATAGATGCGGTCCTCGCAGGAGATGTCGCCGGGCCGCGCAGAGGTCGAACAGCTTCGACACGAGGAGGACAGCCCATGAAGCGATCGACGTCAGTCTTGCTGCTGGCTCTCTTGATGGCCAGCCTGCCGCCGGGCCTTGCCGCCCAGGATGCCGGCGTCCTCACGGGTCAGGTGACCGACGCCGCGACCGGAGGGCCGATCGCTTCGGCCCAGATCTTCATCCTGGGAACCGGTCGAGGCACGCTCACCAACTCCGAGGGCCGCTACCTCCTGGCTCAGGTTCCGGTCGGCGAGTACGAGCTGCAGGCCGAGCTCATCGGGTTCGCCGCCTCCACGCAGCCGGTCACGGTCGTCGCCGGACAGACCACCATCACGGACTTCAGCCTGTCGGTGACGGCGCTTCAGCTCGACGAACTGGTGGTGACCGGAACGGCGGGCGTTCGCCTCCGCCGCGAGCAGCCGGCGACGATCGCTCAGGTGGACGCCGCCGCCCTGACGGAGTTCGCACCGATCTCGAACGTCGCCGACGTCCTCCAGTCCCGGCTCCCGGGAGTGTCGATGAAGCAGGGGAACGGGCAGTCGGGAGCGGGGCAGGTGATCCACATTCGGGGGGTCTCCTCGATCTCGCTCTCCAACCAACCGCTGATCTACATCGACGGCGTCCGGATCGACTCCCGCAACGAAGTGGCGCGTCCCGACGGAGAGGAATCGAGCCCGGCGACGAGCTTCGACGCGACGGGCGGCGGGGCGGCGGGGCGGCTGAACGACCTCAACCCCTACGACATCGAGAGCGTCGAGATCGTGAAGGGGCCGGCGGCGGCCACCCTGTACGGCGCCGATGCCTCGGCTGGGGTGATCCAGATCATCACGAAGCGGGGCGCAGAGGGCGACTTCCGCCAGAACATCCAGGTCGAGTTCAATTCGATCGACAAGTCGTTCGACCTCAAGGAGAACTGGGCCGCGTGCACCCAGGCGGCGATCGACGCCGGCGCGTATCTGTGCCGGGGCCAAGCCGTCGGCACGCTCGTCTCCGACAACCCGCTCGAGCGTGCCGGAGCGTTCCGGAAAGGCAATCGATGGAGCACCTCGTGGAGCGGCCGGGGCGGCGGGGAAGGCTACGGATTCTTCACCTCTTTGAACTGGATCGACGAGGACGGCACGATCTCGAACAACTACTTGGAGAGCCTCAAGGGCCGCCTGAACTTCGACTGGCAGCCCCATGAGACCCTCCGTTTCGAGGCGGGATACGCGCTCGGCAAGATCGACAACAACCTGCCGATGAGTAACCACAGCCCGCTCGGCATTCCGACGAGCGGGTATCTGGGGAACCCGCTGAGCCTCATGACGCCCGACGACGACGGATGCGGCTTCGGCAAGTGCGTGGGGATCCTCGAGGCCGAGCACTATGTCCGCACGCTGCGGAACACGCTTTCGCTCACCACGCGGCACGCGCCGTTGCATTGGTTCAATCAGTGGCTCACGCTCGGCGGCGACTTCACGCGGACCGAGCGCCGGCAGTTCTTCCCGAAGAACGATCAGGGCTGGTACTTCGGCGAGATCAACTCGGGATACGTCGACGAGAACCGCAACTCGTTCGAGAACGTGACCGTCGACTACCTCGCCAACGCCCAGTTCTCGTTCGGAGGCGACGACCAGTGGTCGAGCGACGTCTCGGCCGGGCTCCAGTTCATCCGGAGGCGCGAGGAGTTCGTCGTCTCCACCGGCGTCGGCCTCACGACCAATACGGCGCGCACGGTATCGGCGGCCACAGAGAGGGCGGGCGCGCAATGGTTCCAGGATAACCGGTCCCTCGGCTACCTGGCCCAGTATCAGCTCGGCTACCGGGATCGGCTCTTCCTCCAGGTGGGCGCGAGGTGGGACCAGAACTCCTCGTTCGGTGAGGCCGCGCCGGTCTTCTTCCTCCCGAAGGTCGGAATCTCCTGGGTGCTCTCCGACGAGCCGTTCTGGCGCGAGACGTTCCCCTGGATGGACCAGTTCCGCCTGCGCGGGGCTCTGGGCACGACGGGCCGCGCGCCCGAAGAGGGAGTCGCGCTCCGGACCTACGACCCGGCTCCTTACGTCAGCGGCCCGAACAGCATCGCTCCGGGGGTCCGGCTCGCCAATCCCGGCAACCCGGACCTGACGGCCGAGCGGGGCACTGAGTTCGAGGCCGGGTTCGATCTCGCCCTCCTGCGGAACCGGCTCGGGGTCGAGTTCACCTACTTCAACAAGACCACCAACGATCTCATCCTCGAAAAGCCCGTCTCCCCCTCGCTCGGATTCCTCCAGAACCCCCTCGTCAACATCGGGGAAGTCCTGAACCGGGGCGTCGAGGTGGCGGTGCGCAGCGACATCGTCCGCCGGCCGAACCTGGCCTGGTCGGTCAATGTCGGGATGAACACGCTCTACAACGAGCTGGTGTCGCTCGGCGGGCTCGAGGCGTTCGGAAACCGCGGCCGGAGGTTCGTCGAGGGGCTCCCCCTCGGATCGGCCTTCGTGCGCACGATCCGTAGAGTGGAGGCGGACCGCACGATCGTGTCCGACACGCTCGAGTACGGTGGCGACGGAATTCCGGACTTCGAGGGGAGCTTCCAGTCGAATCTGACGCTCTTCGAGGTGCTCGACATCCGAGGCCAGCTCGACTGGAAGACCGGGTTCCAGATCCGGAATTCCACAGACGAGTTCCGGGAGACGAGCATCGTTCGGGCGCGAGAGCGGCTCGACGAGAGCGTCCTTTCGCCGGAGGAGCGGCGCAGGCGCTACGGTCCGTTCTACAGCGAGTCGGGGTCTCCGGTGCCGATCAGCCAGGCGGATGCCGTCTATCTGCAGGACGGGGACTTCCTCAGACTCCGCGAGCTCACGGTGAGCGTGTCGCTGCCCCAGGAGGTCCTGGCTCGGATCGGAGCCCAGAGCGGGCGCTTCACCGTCGGAGGCCGCAATCTCGCGCTGTGGACCGGCTACGAGGGCGTGGATCCGGAGACGACACCCAACATCCTCAACAGCGAGAGGGCCTCGTTCGGCTCATACTCCTTCTTCACGCTCCCGCCGCCAAGGCGCCTGATCACCCGAATCAGCCTCGCGTTCTGAGGGGAGGATGAAGACGATGAAGACCATGACGAAAAGGCTCACGACCCGCGTGGCGGTGCTCGCAACGACAGTGCTCGTGGCGGCCACGACCGGGTGCAATCTGCAGGACGACCTCCTCGAGGTCGAGAACCCCAACGTGATCGACGCCCGAGAGATCGATCCCGCACGCGATGCCGACCTTCTGGCCGGCTCGACGATGCAGGACTTTGCCGCGGCGTACCCGTGGCAGATTTTCTACACCTCGTACTTCACGGGCGAAATGATGGGCGCCGACATCGGATCCTCGATCAACCGGGCGGCCCGAAGGGACTTCCAGGGCGAGGAGGGTGGCCTCACCACCATCTTCGGACGCATGAACATCTCGCGCACGTCCGCTGAGTCGCTGCTCGAGGTGCTGGCCGGGGTTGCCGGCCAGGAGCAGAACACCGCCGTCGCATCGACGGTGGCGGGCTACTCGTTCCTGATGCTGGCCGAGACCTTCTGCCGGGCCACGGTCGCCGAGGGCCCGGCGATCGATCCGCCCGCTCTCCTCGACTCGGCGGTCGTGCATCTGACGAACGCGATCAGCGTGGGGCGCTCCGCCGGGACGATGGCCGCGGATTCCTTCGCGAACGCAGCTCTGGTCGGCCGGGCGAGGGCACACCTCCAGGCGGGCCGTACCTCTGAGGCGCTGGCGGACGCGTCGTCGGTGCCCGCCGGCTTCCAATTCGACATAACCTACGTCTCCGACCTGGCCGACCGGAGCACCGAGGACCCGCGCGTCGGAAACCCTCTGTACGACCATACCTACGACGGAGACAAGAGCCTGTCGGTCGCCCCGGCGTTTCGTCTCGACGATCCGCGGGTCAGGGCGATCCCGCCCGAGGAGCACGGCATCCCCGCCCGGGACGGCGTGACTCCCTATTGGACCCAGACGAAGTACACGGCGTGGGACGCGCCGATTCGCCTGGCCTCGAAGCTGCTGGCCGACTACATCGCGGCGGAGGCGCAGGGCACCTCGGCGATGCTCGACATGATTCAGGCTAGGCGCATGGCGAACGATCAGCCCGCCTATGACGGGGCCATGGACGCTCAGAGCGTGCTCGGGGAGCTCCTCTGGCAGAAGTCCCTCGACTTCTACTTCGAGGGCACTCGCATGGCCGACTCGAGGCGGCATCCCGCTGCGATCAGGGCCATGCCCGTGCCGGGTGCCGAGTACCACAAACAGCCCTTCGATCCGATCCGCGACCAGACGTGCTTCCCGATTCCGGACAGCGAGATCGACAACAACCCGAACCTCTCAGGCTGACGAAGCACGGCGCTTGGAGTGGCATGAGGCCCTGGGGGCTCGGCGGGGCGGACCGCTCGCCGGGCCCCCAGGGTATCTGAGCCCGGGGCCCCGAGGGACGGGCTCGCGTTCTCTTCCCTCGTGCAGGAGCGAATGCAGTGACGGACCAGCGAGTCAACCACCCCCGCCCGGGCGCGCTCGCGCCGGTCTGCCGGTCCTCGGGCATGCTCGTCTTCCTTGCTCTCTTCGTGGCCCCCCCCGACGCGAGGAGCCAGCTCGCTCCAACCACCGAACATTGCATCCGAGTGGAGGTGCGGAACGACCAGTTCCTCGACGTCAACATCCGCCCCTACGTCAACGGGATCGCCGTGGGGGAGAAGCTCTACGTGCAGGGGCTGAGGAGCGGTAGCTTCAGCCTCCGCGCGGCCACGTATCTCAACGCCCAGCTGCAGTTCGCGATCGATCCCGTCGGGTCGTCCGAGGTCCACTTCGTGCCCGGCCACAGCGGCCTGCACATCGCCTCCACGTCGACCCTCGTGGAGATCCGCGTCGCGAGCCGCATTTGGCTTTCCACCCTCTCCCTCGTCGATCTCGAGGACCCGCCGTCCGGCTGTCCCCCTCCCCGCTAGGCGGCGCGTTCGGGACGAGAGATCGATCCCGCACACCTCGATCCTTCTCGGGTTCAGACCTCCGGGCGTTCCGTGAGACCGCTCCGGAGCCTGCTAGCCCGCATTTCTCACACGGTGGCCGAGTCGTGTGCTGAGAGCGGGGTGTGGGGCGTTGTTTGGGGAGGGTACGGTGACCTGGTTGGCAAGAGTAGCCTGCCTCAGATCCAGCTCGAGCAAGTTGGCGAGGCCGCCCAGTTGCGGCGGGATCTCGCGCGCCAGGTGATTGTAACTCAGGCGCAGAGTTACCAGGTTGGCGAGCGTGCCCAGTTCCGACGGGATCTCGCCCGTCAGCGCATTGTCGCCAAGATCCAGCCGCGTCATGTTGGCAAGGGCGCCGAGTTCCTGCGGGATCGGGCCGGTTAGCTCGTTGGTCGCGAGGTCCAGGTGCCTCAGATTGGAGAGGTTTCCGAGTTCGGTCGGGAGCGGGCCCTTGAGTCCATGGGGTATAACCTCCGGCCAATCGTCCCAACTCCCCTTGAGATCAAGCCCCACCACTCGCCCACCCGCGTCCGTGCGCACCCCGTACCACTCTCCCAGCGGCGCGTCTGTCAGCCAGTTGTCGCTGTTGATCCAATTCGGGCCATCGGTCACGTTGTAGAGCGCCACCAGCGCCGCGCGGTCCGGGTTCTCGACCGTGATCTCCGCCGCGCCCTCCGCACCACCAGAGGAAGCGGTGATCGTGGCCACGCCCTCGGCCATGCCCGTCACCAGCCCCGAACCGTCCACCGCCGCCACGGTCATATCGCTCGACGACCAGGTGAACTCCGCGTCGTTGACTAGATGGCCGCTCCCGTCCCTGGCGGTGGCGGTCAGACGCAGCGAGTCGGCGGCGCGGTCGTATCCGCTGCTGGAGACACCGTCACCGAGCGGGCCGACTGCATGACCTTCACCGAAGCACTTCCTGAAGCTCCGCCGACCGTCGCCGTGATGGTCGTGGTGCCGTTGCCCGCCGCCGTCACCAGCCCCGCACCGTCCACCGTCGCCACCGAAGCGTCGCTGCTGGACCACGCGGTGCCGGCCACCGCCATTACCTTACCGTTCTGGTCCCGCACCTCAGCCCTTAGCTGGACGGTCTCGTCCAGCGCCCCCAGCGTAGCCGTCGCCATCGTGCCGGACCGGTCCTGCTGGCCGTGCACATGCTGGATGGAGATCGCGGCAAGAGACGCGGCGGCGAGGGCAGGGACGATGCGCATGGGCGGCGCTCCTTGCGGGACTGAGTGGCGACGCGCGAGGCTGGTGGAAAGTACGGTGCCGCGCGTTGGGCCGGAAAGCGCCCGGCACTGCGCCCGGTGCGGTCACAGACGGCGGGTCACGCAGGGCGGCCCTGGCCGAGGCACAACATGACACTTCACGAACTGCTCGACCTCCACTACTGCGCGGATGGCGACGCAACGTTGCGCCGGATGCTCGCCGAGGGGGCCGACCCCGACCTGCGCGACGGACCGCGCGCGGAGACGCCCCTTCATGTGGCCACCCGGCGGCGCCGCGCCACGGCGGTCGACGTCCTGCTTGCGCACGGCGCCGACATCGACGCCAGGACGACCGGCGGCAAGACCGCGTACGCGCACGCCGTCCGGCGCGGGTTCGGCGACGTCGCCGCCCTGCTCGTAGCACGGGGTGCCAGCACCGAACTGAACGAAACCGACCGGTTCGCCGTCGCGGTCGTGAACGGACGCCTCGACGAAGCGCGCACGATCCTGGCCGCCCATCCCGGTGTGGCCCGAACCGGCAACCCCGAGGAAGACCGCCTGCTGGCGGATGTCGCCGGCCGCAACGACCGGGAGCCCGTGGCGTTCCTCATCCAGGCCGGCGCCGACCTGAACGCAAGAGGTCTCGACGCCGGGACGCCCCTGCATCAGGCCGCCTGGTTCGGCCAGCCGGGCAATGCGCGCCTGTTGATCGATGCCGGGGCGTCCCTCGACGTCTTCGACGATGCGCACGGATCGTCCCCTCTCCACTGGGCCGTCCACGGCTCCCGTTTTTCGGGCGGCGCGGACGAGCGACAGGACGCCTATGTGGAACTGGTGGAGATGCTGCTGGCGGCCGGATCCAGCCTGCACTACCCGGGCGACCCGCACGGCGACGCCTACAGAAAGCGACTCCTGGAAGACGCGACGCCGCGGGTCCGCGACGTGCTGCACCGGGAGTTCGCATGAACCACTCACTTCCGGAGGTGATGATGACTCCCCGAACCCGCTCCCCTCGCCGACGCCGCTTCGTGTCCTCGCCCGCCGCGCTCCTGGTGCTCCTTGGGTCCATGGTGGCCGCCGGATGCGAGCCGCAGCCACGGGCTCCCACGGCGCAATCCGACATCCCTGTCACCGAAACCGTCTACACCGAGCGTGCCTTCGAGCAACGGCTCATCGACGCCACGCGCGACTACGTGGTGCACGCCATGCGCGCGCACGGCACACCCGGGCTCAACCTCGCCATGGGCTACCGGGGCGAGTTGATCTGGGAGGCCGGCTTCGGCTGGGCCGACGTGGCGGCGGGCAGGCCGATGACGCCCGAGACCGTGTACCGCTCCGGCTCGCTGGGGAAGACCTACACGGCCACCGCGATCATGCAGCTGGTCGACCGGGGCGTGATCGCGCTGGACGACCCGATCAGCGACCATCTGCCCTTCGAGGTGCACAACCCACTCGGCGACCGCGACGTCACGGTCCACGACCTGCTCACGCATCGCTCCGGGCTTTCCAGCGGCGGCGCCAAGGGAGTGTGGGACAGGCCCGTGCCGCTCGAAGATGCACTCAGGGCAAGCTACGCCAGCGACACAAGCCCGCTGGTGGGGGGGACAACTCCGTTCTGGATCGGCAAGGTCGGCGCTCAATACAACTACTCCAACCCCGGCATCGCGACGCTGGGACTGATTGTGCAGACGGCCAACCCGGACGGGCTGTCGTTTTCGGACTACGTGCAGCGGCACATCATGGACCCGCTGGGGATGGAGTCGTCGCAGTATCCGCCCGCGCAGCACGAGGACTACGTGCGGCCGGACATCTGGGAGAACAGGAGCACGGGCTACGCGCGGATGGGTTCGGCGTGGGTACCGAGTGTGCCGCTTTACTTCAGTCATTCCCCGGCGGGCGGCGTGGTGGCGAAGCCTGCCGATCACGTGCGGCTGCTGACGGCCATGATGAACGGCGGCGAGTACAACGGCTACCGGGTGCTCGAGGCCGAGACCGTCGAGGAGATGCTGACGCCGCAGTACGAGGAGCCGATCGGCCCGGGGATGACCAGCGGCCTGGTGTGGCGGCTGCGCAACCACGGCACGCGGGGCATGTCGTTCGATCACGCGGGCGGTCACATGTTCGGCTGGATGACGCAGGGGTTCGCGTGGCCCGAGCTCGGGGTCACGCTCATGGTGGCGCAAAACCAGTGGAGCCTGCCCGATCCGTCGCCCGAGGGCGGGATGATCACCGGGTTCGTCGAGGACTGGCTGATGGCCGAGCCGCCGGATGTGGAGCTGACGCCGGCGTCCGGGGAGTGGGCGTGGAAGGTGTCCTACGTCCGGGGCGTGACTTACGCCGCGATGTTCAGGATGTACGTGGGGGTCGAGGGCGACATCCCGGCGGACGGGGTGGAGGAGGCGATCGCGTCGACGCGGGTCCTGCCGGGGGGCAGGGAGGACTGGGATGCGGACGGTTTCCGGGCGGGTTTGGCCGACATCGGCGAGGCGGGCTTTGGATATGAAGAGGTCAATGGGTTCTGGGCTTCCGAAGCGAGCCGGGTAACGGTCGAGGAGGCTGAGGTGATTCTGCGGGAACTTGGCGCGCGTTTTCCGGGTTCGAGTGCGATCTTCTTTCCGCCCGCGCGGGGGGACGAGGGCGGGAACGGGTAGGCCACCACGATGAGGGAGGTGATGGAAGTGATCAAGCCAAAGGGGAAATGGGGGGCCCGCTGGTACGAGGACGGCTTCGACGAGGGGCGGGCGCAGTTGGTGCGCCGGCTCGTGGCACGCAGGTTCGGCGCTGACATCCCGGACAGGATGGTTCCGGTGCTCGATGACTTTGCGGACCCGGAGCGCATCGAATCCGTCGCCGACGCGATACTAGACTGCGACACTGCGGAGGAGTTTCTCGCGCGGACGGCTGATTCCTAGACTGCACGATCTGCTGTCGGTCGAGTCGACTGGTGGCCGGGACGGTTGGGATCGGCGTCGGCGTGCACGTTTCAGCTGGAACGTTTTGTCGTCTCCTAGTGCACGTTTAGCCCCCAGGACGACAACTATTACATTAGTTGTGTGTCGCTTGGGAAGCCGGGTCGCTTGATACTTAACAAATATGTTCAGTATCAGGTCCCGCCAACACTAAACACAAATGTTAAATATCAGCGCGCGACGCGACTGCGGTGCTCGCCTCCGACCGCGGTCTCCACGGGCCGCAATCGGGTCGTTCCTTCCTGTCCCGATCACGCTCACCGCGCTGATTTCGCTGGGCGGCTGCGGAGACGGAGAGGACGACGGCGCACCGGAGGCACCCCTCGCCGCGATGCGCCCAACGAGCCAGTCCGCCTTCGATTCGTCGGAACATCCGGATCTCGCCGAACTCAGCGCTGTCGTAGCCGGCTTTTTCCTCCCGGACAGTGGTCTCGCACTGGTGGAACGCAGCGAGATCCACTTGATCGACCTTTCGATCGACCCTTCGGCCGGCACAACTCGCGTGGTGGGCCGAGAAGGTGAGGGACCGCGGGAATTCCGGTATATCGGGCGTGCGAAACGCGTTCCGGGCGGTATTCTGGTCTCGGACGTGCCCCGCCGTCGCGTATCGGTGATCTCTCACGACGGCGAGTTTCTGCGCTCGCAGAGCGTGCTGGACGCAGAGTTCGGAGACTTTTTCGGCGCGTATCCGGTGGGCATTCATCCAGACGGCCAGATCGTTTTCCGTGACGGCATCGCGGAAATGGGCCGCGACTACGACGGGCAAACCTGGAATCCGGCCACGTACGTCACCGTACGGGACGACGGCGAGCTTGATATCGTCGCGGAGGCCACCGGAGATGAGGTCTATTTCGGGTCGAGACGAAGCGGCGGCGTGGTGTTCGGGCATCAGACCCATGAAGCTGCGACGGGAGACCACCTCATTGTCGCGGCTACCGACCGAGGTGCCGTGGCGGTGCTGGACTGGAGCGGTCAAGAGATTCGGCAGATCCCCATGCCGGCAGGCGCGAGGGTGCCCGACGCAACGGCGGTGGGGCGTCGGGTGCTCCTCGCAGAATGGAAGCGATTCGCGGAAGGGTTCAACAGGCTCGCCGCGTCTGGTCAGATTCCGTTCGAATCCAGGGATTTCGATGAGTCCGGTGCGTCCGAGCCGGATCTGAACGACTGGCCGATCAACGAAGTGGCCCCGGCAATCGACGCCCTCCTGGCAGACTTCGACGAGCGGCTGTGGGTCAGGGATTACCGTCTTCCCGATCAGGACAGCGTAACATGGCGGGTGTGGGACATCGACCGGCAGGAACTGCTTTTCACAGCCAGAATGGATGGCGAGGACACTCTGCTCGACGCGCGCGGCGACGTGGTGTTGCTGCGCCAGCTGGACGAGTTCGACGTTCCCCGAGCCGTGATCACCGGGCTGCGGGCGCACCCAACAGATGCTTCACGAAGTAGTCCCTCTTGAGCTCCATGTTGTATTCGCCGGTCTGGCCGAACGCGCCGTGGCCGGTGTTGGCGTAGACCATCATGTCGTGCTGGATCCCGGAGCGCACCAGCGTCTCCGACATCTGGAAGAGGTCCGCCTGCGTGCCGGTGTCGTTGATCCCGCCGATCAGCAGGAGCTTCCCCTGCAGGCCGGGTGCCATCCGGAAGACGTTGCCCGCCTCGTAGTGCGCGTGGTTCTCCTGTGGCATCCCCAGGTACGGCTCGTAGAGGTGGAAGGCGTACATGTCGTACCCGGGCACTTCGCTGATGCAGACCTTGTAGAGGTCCGGCTCCTCGAGGATCGCGCGGGTGGAATAGTACCCGCCCCACGACGCGCCCACGATGCCCACCCGGTCGCCATCGAGGAAGTCGAACCGCTCGATCAGCTGGCGGATCGCGGCGGCGTGGTCGTCCGCGACCGGCTTCCCCCAGTTCCCCACGATCACGTCGTGGAACGCCTTCGAACGCCCCGGCGTGCCACGGGCGTCCAGAATCACGACCACGAACCCCATGTTGGCCAGGGCACGGTTGAAGTTCCCTATCCGGGCGAAGTCGCTTCCGAGGCCGGGGAACGGCTCGCCCCCGAAAATCCATCGGCCGTGTTGTCGTCTGAGGCCCCCCGTAGATGTATTCGACCACCGGGTACCGCCGCGCGGGATCGAAGTCGTGGGGCAGGTACATCGTGACCCAGAGGTCGGTCTCGCCGTCCGCCGCCTTCACCACGACCTCTCGCGGCGGCGTCCAGCCCACCTCTTCCAGCCGGCCGATGTCCGCTTCCGACAGCGTCAGCACGAGCTCCCCGTCCGCGCGGCGCAGCACGGAGCGGGGCGGGGTGTCCACCGACGAATAGGTGTCCACGAAGTAGCCGTTCGACGGAGCCATGGCCACCGCATGACGTCCGTTGCCCTCGGTGAGCTGCGTGCGGTCGGTGCCGTCGAGGGTCACGCGGTTCAGATGAAGGTCGTAGGGCCGCTCCGGATCGGTCTGCGCCGTGAAGTACACCCACCCGTTCTCCTGATCCACGCTCACGACCGCCTCGACCGGGAACTCGCCGTCGGTGAGCCGGCGGACCATGGTCCCGTCCATGTCGTGCAGGTACAGGTGCCGCCACCCGTCGCGCTCGGACACCAGGATGAACCCCGACGCGTCGGGCAGCAGCCAGAACCCCGTCCGCGCGCCCCACACCGTGTCGTGGTGGTGGGTGACGAAGGTCGCCGAGGTCTCCGTCGCGAGCGTCCGCACCGCGCCGGTCAGGGCGTCCGCTGCCTGGATGTCGACACGGTCCATCACGCGGCTGTACCGCGCGAACACGACTTCCGACCCGTCGGGCAGCCACGTCAGCACGCGGTAGTAGTAGTCCGCGGTGGTATCCTGTTCCACAGGCATCGGTGTGCGTGTGTGCAGGTCGAGTATGTGGAGTCGAGTGTCGTAGAGTTCGCCGCCGGCGAGCATGGTTGGTATGAACTCGGCTTCTTCGAGCGGCTTCAGCCATTTGATGGTCGGGATCCGCGGCATGCCGTGCGAGCCGATCCTGGCGACCACCAGACGCTGCGAGTCGGGCGACCATGGATTCCACAGCGTCGTCTCCACGTCCCATTGCTCGTATTCGTTGCCGTCCTCGGTGAGCGGGACGACCCGGCCATCGACGGTGGCGCGGAGCGTCAGGTTGTGATTGTCGAGGCCGATGAACCACTTCCCGTCCGGGGACAGGCTCTCCGGGTACGGTCGCGGCCCCAGCCCCTGAAACACTTCCCGCACGAACGTCTTGGGTGTAACCCGCTCGGTTTCGCTCACCAGGTACGACACGAGTCCCAGCGAGGACGGCGCCCGCCTCTTCTCCAACTCGTATGTGTCGAGGTCGAGCACAAGGGTCTGCCCTTCCACCGCGAACTGCACGGTAGAAGCTCCTACAAAAGAAAACTGTCGGAAGGGTACGCCCAGGCCCGCGGGCTCGTGACCCAGCGCCCCGGTCAGCGCGGCACGCAGGCGAGCGGTGTCGAACAGCTCGTCGATGACGCCCGTGGCCGGATCGACCCGGTGAATGACGGTGTGCTGCGGCCCGCCCTCGGCGTACCAGAAGCTGTTGCCGTCGGGCATCCAGTTGGGGGTGACGCGGCCGCCCTCGATGAGGGAGCCGAAGTCGAGATAGCGTTCGTAGGCGGCTTCCTGCTCGGGGGTGACCTGGGCGGCGGACGGTGGGACAAGGACCGCCGACAGGAGCAGGGCGGGGACCAGTGGGCGCACGGGCCGGATCATGGTTTGCTCCAATACTCTTTACGGGCTGAACATGCCCCTCTACCCTGCATGGAGGCGGAGACCCCAGGCAAGGAGTGACAATGCGTAACTGTGCACGGATGTTGGCCGCCGCGGCGGCGACGATGGCCCTGTACGCCGGACAGGCGGGCGCCCAGGATCGGAGCGCGCTTTCCGACGAGGTGCAGTCCTACCTGAGCGTCTCGGCGCCCGTCGTCGCGCTCGAAAACGTGCTGCTGTTCGACGGCACCGGCGGGCCCGCGCAGACAGGGCAGACCATCCTGATCCGCGGGAACCGCATTGCGGCCGTCGGCGCTTCGGGCTCGGTCGATATTCCGTCCGACGCGGAGCGGCTGGACCTCGCGGGCCACTCGGTAATGCCCGGCATGGTCGGCCTCCACGACCACCTGTACTACTACCAGAGCGCCCCGCGCGTGGCGCAGATGCAATACTCGGGTCCGCGTATCTACCTGGGGGCCGGCGTCACGACCGTGCGGACGACGGGCAGCATGTCTCCCTATCAGGACATCTCGCTCAAGGGCGCGATCGAGCGTGGGGAGACACCCGGGCCGCGCATCGTGATCACGGCGCCGTATGTGATCAGTCCCGGGCCCGACGAGCGGCTCAGGGACCTGGGCATGTACGTGATCCGCGACGAGGAGTCGGCGCGGCGGTACGTGCGCTACTGGGCCGCCGAGGGTGCGGAGTGGGTCAAGGTCTACACGCAGATCTCGCGGGAGGCGCTGGGCACGATCGTCGACGAGGCCCACAGGCAGGGCATGAAGGTCATGGGCCACCTGTGCTCGGTGAGCTTTCGCGAGGCCACGGCGCTCGGCATCGACAACCTGGAGCACAGCCTTTGGGCCAACTCGGACTTCGATGCGACGCGTGAGCCCGACAAGTGCAGTCCCAACCTCTCTTTTTCGCTGGCCGAGCTCGACGTCAACAGCCCCGCCGTGGACGTCACGATCGACGAGATCGTCGAGGCAGGGGTGGCGATCACCTCGACGCTGGCCGTCGCGGAGCAGGCGACTCCGGCCGTCCCCGATCTCACGGCGAGGGATCTCGAAGCGCTCCCCGATCACGTGGTTGAGGCCGAAATGGAGCGCCGCCGGGTGATTCGGTCGGGGACCACGGAATGGATGATCGACCTCCTGCACAACATGTTCGCCTTCGAACGCCGCTTCGTGGAGGCGGGCGGGCTGCTCGCGGCGGGCGTCGACCCCGCCTGGGGCGCGCTTCCCGGCTACGGCGACCAGCGCAACTTCGAACTCCTCGTGCAGGCGGGCTTCGAGGCGGCTACAGCCGTCCAGATCGTCAGCGCAAACGGGGCCAAGGTGATCGGGATCGACGACGAGGTTGGCACCGTGACCGCCGGCAAGCTCGCGGACCTGGTCGTGATCGAGGGCGATATCGGGCACAGCGCATCCGACATCCGCAACGTGCGGCTCGTCTTCAAGGACGGCCTGGGCTACGACCCGAAGAAGCTCACCGACGCGGTGAAGGGGCTCGTCGGCATGCGCTGAGCGGGGCCTCTACCGCCGCACCGGCAGCGTAATCCGCGTGGGATACCGCTCCGACCGATAAACCCGCTGCGTCGCCGCCTGCAGGTCGTCCTCCGTCGCCACATAGATGTTCGGCACCCACGACTGCGGATTCCGATCGATCACCGGAAACCAGGTGCTCTGAACCTGCACCATGATCCTGTGTCCAGCCCTGAACGTGTGGCTCCGGTCGCGCAGAGCGATCCTGTACTCCACCACTTCGTTCGCCGGAATCGGCTCCGGCTCCCGGTAGGAGTTGCGATACCGGCCACGGAAGACCTCGCCCGCCACCATGTACTGGTAGCCCCTCAGGTTCGGGTTGGGTTCGTAGTCTTCGGGGTACACGTCGATCAGCTTCACCACCCAGTCCGACGCGGTACCCGACGTCGAGGCGAACAGGTGCGCCACCGGATCGCCGCTCATCGTCAGGTCCTCCTCCAGCGGCTCCGATTCCCAGAACAGCACGTCCGGGCGACCGTGCGCCAACCGCTGGTCCTCGGCCTGCCACGTCGGCCATCCCTCCCACTGGATCGGCCGCGACCGGTAGGGCACCGGATTCCACGGATCCGAGACGTATTCGTCGTAGTCGGACCCAGCCGGCGCATCCCCTCCCACAGCCGGCGGGTCGAACGACACCCGCCTCCCCGCATGCAGGTAGATGTCAAGCGACTCGCTCGGCGGCGGCCACGACTCGAACGTCTCCCACTCGTTCCCCCCCGTCCGGAACGCCATGACCTCCGGCAAATCGACCCCCGGCCCGTCCTTCAGCCAGTGAGCGAACCACTTTGCCTCGATTTCCTTCTTGTAATAGCGCCCCGTCTCCGACCCGAAGTCGAAATCCAGCATGCGATCGCCCGTGTGGAAGGTCCAGCCGCCGTGGGTCCACGGGCCGATCACGAGGTTGTTCCAGCCGTTCTCGTCCTTTCGTTCCAGCTTCCTGTAGACCTCGAGCGGCCCGTAGAAGTCCTCGCTGTCGTACCACCCGAGCACGTGGAGCAGGGGGATCAGCGGCTCGTCGACGAACGGCAGCACCCCGCACATCTCCGTCTCCCAGTACTCGTCCATGTTCGGATGCTCGGCGAACGCGTTCCAGGTCGGCGCCTCGCCGTGGAAGTACCGCTCGTTGATGTTCGAGAGCGCCCCGAGGTCCAGGAACCACTCGTACAGGTCGTGCTGGTCGACCACCCGGCCCGCGCCCTCCACCCGCGCGATCCAGTTGAAGGCGTACTCCAGGCGGAAGGCCCCGTTGTGATGCCAGTCGTCGCCGATGAACATGTCCGCGCACGTCGCCTGCGGTGACGCGGCCTTCAGCGCCGGGTGCGGATCGTGCGACGCGCGGATCGAGGTGAATCCGCCGTACGAGATCCCGAGCATGCCTGCGCGCCCGTTCGATTCCGGCACGTTGTTAACGAGCCACTCGACCGTGTCCCAGGCGTCGGTGGTCTCGTCGATCCCGTCCGCGTCGTCGGGGTCCTTCGGCGGTCGCAGCGACAGGAACTCCCCCTCCGAGTCGAAACGCCCGCGGAGATCCTGGAACACCATGATGTAGCGGTCCTCGATCAGATCCGGGTGGTCGTAAAGCCGCGTGCTGTAGCCCTGCGAGTCCCGCACCAGCCCGTACGGCGTGCGCTCGATGATGAACGGAAGCGGCTCGTCCACGTCCCTCGGCACATAGATCTCGGTGTGAAGGCGTGCTCCATCCCTCATGGGGATCATGGCGACGCGCTTCTCCAGTATCCCGTGGATATCGATATCGGTGACGGGTCTGTCGGGAAGGTCGGAGCCGGGCGTCTGCTCCCCGGCATCGGGCGCCGCGCAAGACCCCGCACTCAGCACGGCGACGAGGGGAATGGTCAGCACTGCGATTTGGCGCGTCGGCGGTCTCATGGGCTACCATCCTTTCTCAACCGGAGTTCGGCGGCAACGAGGGTCGCCTGTAACAATTGAACAGTTTCCGAGTACCAGTTCCCGAGGCCCGGTTTTTCCACCAACCGCTCGAACCCTGTCCGGGCGTCCGGATGTGTCGCCCGTCTTTACCAATCTCCATGGGAGGTCACACATGAGTCTACTTCGTAAGACTGGAGTCGCTCTGGCGTTGCTGGCACTTGCGGTGCCTGCGAGCGCCCAGCAACGCGGCTCAATCAGCGGCACCGTGCGAGACGCGGCCACAATGGCGCCTCTCGCCGGGGCCCAGATGCAGATCGAGGGCACGAACTTCGGTGGCTTGACGACCGCCGAAGGCCGTTTCCTCATCCTCAACGTCCCTGCCGGAACGCACTCGCTACGCGCGATGTACATCGGATACGGTCCCGTCACGCAGGAGTTCACCGTGACCGGCGGCGAGACCGCCGAGGTGGATTTCGAGCTTGCCGCGACAGCGCTCGCGCTTGACGAACTCGTCGTGACCGCCACCGGCCAGCAACGCAAGCGGGAACTCGGAAACGCGGTGGGCGACATCGACGTGACCCAGGTTCGGGACGTGGCCCCGATCAACAACATTTCCGACCTCTTGCAGGGACGGTCGGCGGGGGTTCAGGTCTTCAACTCCGCCGGTACTTCTGGTGTGGGTTCCAGAATCCGCATTCGGGGATCGAGCTCGATCTCCCTCTCCAACGAACCGCTGGTTTACGTCGACGGAATCCGGGTCGACAACCGCATGAGCGGCCTTGGGGCCGGGGGACAGGAAGCGTCCCGTCTCGACGACTTCAATCCCGAGGACATCGAGTCGATCGAGATCGTCAAGGGCCCGTCGGCGGCGACGCTGTACGGCACCGAAGCCGCAAATGGCGTGATCCGGATCACGACGCGTCGCGGACTCCCGGGCGATACACGCTGGAACGTCTGGACGGAAGGCGGCGTGATCCAGGAGCCGAACACCTACCCGTTGAATTACGCAGGGCTCGACGCGGCCGGGGGACGCTACGCAAGGGCATGCCGCCTGAATGAGGTCGCTCAGGGGCTTTGCAACCAGACGTCGGTCGAACGCTACCAGGTTCTGCACGACCCGGCGCTGTCCCCGATCGACGACGGGAATCGCCGGCAGCTCGGTGTGTCGTTGACTGGCGGGTCGGAACGGATCAACTACTACATCGCCGCCGAACTCGAGACGGAAGTGGGGCCTTATTCGCTGCCGCAGCCGGACCGCGAGGATCTGGAGACGCGTGGTGTCCCGATCACCAGCGAGGTCGAACGCCCGAACCAGCTCGAGCGCAGGAATCTGCGCGTCAACCTGAACAGCCAGGTGGCCGACCGGGTAACCCTTTCGCTCCAGATGTCCTACCTCGACAGCCACTTCGCCTACATGGGGAATGACAACAACTCGTTCGGGTTCCTGCCGAGTGCCTTCTTCGGAGGATCGAACCCGGATCGGGCCTGGGGATTCCAGCGTCCGGCGCAGCTCTTCGGTCGGACGTTCTACCAGGACACGAACCGCCTCACAGCAGGCAGCACCGTCACGTGGGATCCATTCGAGTGGCTGGCGGTGCGTGGTACCGGCGGGGTCGACTACTACAACCGCGGGGACATTTCCTTCTTCGCGCGCGACATTGGCGTGCCGGGCGACAGCGACCGCGGGCGAAAGGACACCGACTATCTGAACCAGTGGCAGTATACCCTGGACATGAGCGGCACGGCATCCTTCGACCTGCCGGGATCGATCACCTCAAGATCAACCGTTGGCGTGCAGTACTTCGAAAACCAGTTCCAGGGCACGACCGCCTGGGGCATCGACATCGTGAACGGCGGCTCCTCGATCGGTCTCGCAGCCGAGACCTTCTCGAGCGAATTCCACACCTTCGAGAAAACCGCCGGGCTCTTTATCGACCAGCAGTTCGGCCTGAATGACCGCCTGTTCGTCACCGGCGCGATCCGCGCAGACGATAACAGCGCCTTCGGCCAGGACTTCGACCTCATCTTCTACCCCAAAGCGGGCCTTTCCTGGATTGCGTCGGAGGAGGCGTTCTTCCCGGAGATCCCGTTCCTGGACCAGTTGCGGTTCCGCGGCGCCTGGGGCAAGTCCGGCCTGCAGCCGGGGTCCGACGACGCCATCCGGACGCTCTCGGCGACGGCGATCACGACACCAGGCGACGAGACGAGTTCCGGGGTATCGATCGGGAACATCGGGAACAGCCTGCTCGAGCCCGAGAGGTCCAGTGAAATCGAACTCGGCTTCGACGCCGAGGTTGCCGGCGGACGCGCGGGGCTCGAATTCACCTACTACGACAAGCGAACCGACGGGGCGTTGATTACCGTGCCGTTGGCCCCGTCGCTGGGAGCCAGCGCGTCGCGGTGGGTCAACATCGGCGAGGTACAGAACCAGGGCTTCGAGGCCACGCTGACAACCGACATCGTAACCACCGACGGGTTCGGATGGGACGTGACGCTCTCCGGTTCGATCAACAAGAACGAACTTCTCTCGCTGGGCGAGGGGACCGAGCCGATCGGTTCGCAGACCCGCTTCGTGCCCGGCTTCCCGCTCGGTGGCCAGTGGGACCGTCCGATCCAGAGCTGGAGCGACACGGATGGCAACGGCATTCTCACGCCGGACGAACTCGTGATCGGTGACACGATCGAGTACATCGGCCCGGGCCAGCCGGAAAACCAGCTGACGATAAGCTCGAACTTCCAGATCCTCGAGAACATCAACGTCTACGGACTCCTCGACTATCGGGGCAACTACATCGCCTACAACAACACGGAGCGGTTCCGTTGCCGATTCAGGCTGTGCCAGGCGCTCATCGATCCGGGGACACCGATCGACGAACAGGCTCGCGCGGTGGCGTCACTGCTGCATCCGAGCCAGACCGTCTGGGGGTACATGGAAAGAGGTGATTTCTGGAAACTCCGCGAGGTCTCGGTCAGGTACACTCTGCCGGAGTTGATCACGAGCCGGATCGGGGCGTCGCGCGGCACGCTCACCGTGTCGGGACGCAATCTGGGAGTGTGGACGGACTACACGGGGATGGACCCCGAGATCAACTGGAACGGATCGGGTGACAACTTCGGTATCTCCGAGTTCCTGACCCAGCCTCCGGTCCGCTACTACACCGCCCGCCTCAACCTCACCTTCTGACAGGAGACCGACCAATGAAATATCTGAACAACACGGTTCGGCCGTTCCTGGCTATTCTGGTGGCGACAGGCTTCGCAGCGTGCGACACCGACCAGCTTCTGAACGTGGTCGACCCCGATATCGTAACGCCCGGCGACGTGGTGGGAGAGAAGGGCGCCGAGCTGTACTGGGCCGGTGCCATCGGCCTTTTCGCAAATGCCTATTCCAGTGGAGGCGGCGGGCAGGTGGTCTACTCGGGAATGATGTCCGACGAGTTCCATCTCTCCGGCACCTTCCCGACCCGCAACGAAGTGGACCGGCGGGAGATGGACGACCGCAACGGGACACTTCTGGGCCAGTACCGGACCTACCACCGGGCCCGGGTGGGGACCAAGAACGCCGCCGAGCGGATGGCCGAGCTTCTGCCGGGTGACAGCCGCATCGCCGAGATGTGGAACATGAACGCGTTCGTCAACCTCTTCTTTGCGGAGAACTACTGCTCCGGAGTCCCGTTCAGCGACACGCCCAACGAGGGTGACATCGTCTATGGCGAGCGGCAGACGACGCAAGAGATCTACGAGGCTGCGCTGGCTTCCTTCGGGGCCGCGGACCAGGCGGCGGGCAGCGACCAGAACCAGAAGAACCTGGCGGCGATTGGACTCGCACGAACCCGCCTCAACATGGACGATTATGCCGGCGCCGCGAGCGCGGCCGCGACCGTGCCCGCCGATTGGGAATACTACGTCCGAAGCAAGCAGGGCGGGGACTTCGGTCAGCGGAACGCCATCTTCGAACTCAACCAGCGCCAGCGTCGCTGGTCGATCTCCGACGTGGAAGGAGAGAATGGTGTCGCGTTCCGTTCTGGCGACGATTTGCGCGTGCCCTGGGAAGACAGCGGTGGCCCGGGCTTCGACCAGGAGACCCCGCTGTTCCACCAGCTCAAGTACACCTCGGAGGAGTCCGACGTTGTGCTCGGCAGCGGCCTCGAAGCCCAGCTCATCACGGCCGAGGTCGAACTGAGCACGGGCGGGCCGTGGCTCGCCACGCTGAATGCACTGCGCGAGGGCGTGGGCCTGCCGGCTCTGTCAGATCCAGGCGACCGCGACGGACGGGTCAGGATGCTCTTCGATGAACGCGCCAGGTGGCTCTTCGGGACCGGACATCGCCTGGGCGATCTGCGCCGACTCGTGCGCCAGTACGGGTATCGGCAGGACGAAGTGTTCCCGACCGGCAGTTTCTTCAAGGGCGGCGCGTACGGGAGCGACGTGAACTTCCCGATCCCCTTCGAAGAACATGAGAACGAAGCGCTGTCCGGACTGGAAGGACAGTCGCTGTGCCTGGACCGCGAAGCCTAGTCAGCCAGGGCCGGGTTTCCTGCGATCGGTCCGCTGCATGCGGACAAGAGGGGCGTCCCGCCTCGTGGCGGGACGCCCCTCGGTCATGTGCCGGTGCCGGTGCGCGTGCGGATCAGAATCACCCCGTCTCCCGCATTGGTGCCGTAGTAGGTAGTCGCGTGCACGCCGGTGAGCACCTGGATTCGCTCGATGTTCGCGGCCGGCAATGCGTCCAGGAGGCTGAGGTCGCGAACCTGGACCCGGTCGATGTAGATCGGCATATCTTCTACCAGGGCGATGCTGGAGGCACCCCTTCGATGAATGCGGGTGGGGTCACCGGTCGAGGATTCGCCGAAATTCGCGTAACGAACGGTTCGCCGCAGCGCTTCCCACATCGTGGTCGCCTCGGACGCACGGATCTCGTCGGCCGAAATCACAGTGCCGGACTGGGCATCCGGCAGGTTCGGGCGAGGGCGAATGCCGCAGGCCGTGAGCACGAGTACGGCCGACACACTCAGGACGACTCGTGAACGGACCAGGCTCTGCGTACTCATCTCGATGAGAAGATACCGAAGGCGTGGCCGGTGTCCAAGCGGATCGCCGGCCACGGGGCCGAGCGGGACGGCGTTCACCCTCGCCCGGATCCCATCCCCTCCCGGGCCAGGGACCTCAGCAGCCCCGCGATCATGAACAGCAGCACGACGCTCACGGGCAGGGCGGCGGCGATTGCGGCGGTCTGCAGGGCCTGGAGACCGTCGGCCAGCAGGAGCACGGCGGCAACCACACCCACGCCGAGTCCCCAGACGATCCGGAAGCGCCGGGGCGGGTGAGCGTCGCCCATGCTCAGGAAGGTGGTGATGACAAGGGTGCCCGAGTCCGAGGACGTCACGAACCACGTCGCCAGCAGCAGGGTGGCCGTGGCGGACATGGCCCACGCGAGCCAGCCGATGTCGGTCATGCGGTCGATGGTCGCATAGAGTGCGGCTTCGTAGTTCGCATCGCGCACCAGTTCCATGATCCCGGCGGTTCCGGCGCCGCCTGCGGCGTTGAGTTCGAGATGGATGGCGTTGCCGCCGAAGATCCCGAACCACAGCAGCACCAGGGCGGTCGGGACGAACATCACGCCCAGGATGAACTCGCGCAACGTGCGACCCCGCGAGATGCGGGCGATGAACGTGCCGACGAAGGGCGCCCAGGAGATCCACCATCCCCAGTAGAAGATCGTCCAGGCGTTCTGCCAGGCGGCTTCGCCCGGATCATCGGCGATCCGGAATGACATGGGCACCAGGTGCCACAGGTAATCGCCAAGCGATGACGCGACGAAGCCGGCGAGCCAGATGACGGGACCCAGCAACAGGAAGCACCCCAGCAGGACGATGCTCACGCGGATGTTCCATTCGGACAGGACGCGGATTCCGCGGCTGATGCCGGACACCGCCGACAGGGTGCCCGCCAGCGAGATGGCGGCGATAAGCGTGATCTGCGTGACCACGCCCGGATCCAGGCCGAACAGCACGTCGAGTCCGGTGGCCATCTGGCTCGCGCCGAGACCCAGGGAGGTCGCAATGCCGAAGACCCCGCCGAACACCGCCAGCAGGTCCACCAGGTCACCGACCGGGCCGTAGATCCGCTCGCCGATGAGCGGGTACAGGGCCGAGCGCAGCGTCAGCGGCAGCTTCCTGCGAAAACCGAAGTAGGCCAGGCAGAGCCCAACCACGACGTACACGGACCACCCGTGGATGCCCCAGTGGAAGTAGGTGACGCGCATGGCGTGCACGGCGCGCTGCCCGTCCAGCAGCACCGCGCCCGCCAGGTCGGCGCTCGGGTTGTTGGGATAGCCCGCGCTCTGACTGTTGTCGAAGTAGAAGAGCGGTTCGGAAATCGAGAAGAACAGCAATCCGATCCCGATGCCCGCCGAGAACAGCATGGCGAGCCAGGACGAGGTCTTGAACTCGGGTGCCGATGTGTCGTCGCCGAGCCGGATTCTGCCGAAGCGGCTGCACACCAGGAACAGGCAGGCGAGCACGCTGGCGCCGACCGTCAGGAAGTAGAACCAGCCGAGCGTGCCCTCGATCCAGTCGCGGACGCGGCTGAACGCGGCGCCGGCGGCGTCCACGTCCCATACCGTGGCGAGGACGAACGCCAGGACGACGCCCTTGGCGGCCAGCGCCATGGCGGGATTCAGCCCCTTCCACGGTCCGGACTCCGCCGTGGCTCGCCGGTGCCGCCCGCTCTTCATGGTCTGTGGGGGGGCTGCGCCTGCAACGTCAGAACGAGATCGTCGTGGTCATGGATATCGTCCGGGGCGCGCCGAGCCAGGCTGCGTTCTCGGTGATCGCGGACAGATAGGGGGTGTCGCGCAGGTTGTTCGCCACGATCGAGAACTCCGTCGACCGGAGCAGGTCGCTCAGCGCCTCGCCGCGGAAGCTGACGTAGGCGTCCACGGTCCAGTAGGGGTCGGTGTACCAGTCCGCCGTAAGACTGACGCGGCGCGCTGCCGTGTACTTCGCGGACACCCCGCCACCCAGGGGTCCGTCGCGGTCGAGGGAGACGACCCACAGCCGGGGCGGCACGCCGGCCACGTCGGTGCCGGGCACGATGCCCTGGCTGGCGTTGACGAGTGGGTCGTCGGTCCCGACGTACTTCGAGTCGTTGAGCGTGAGGGCGGTGTAGAGGGATGTCCTGCCGGATAACGCCACGGTGGTGGCCAACTCGATACCGCTGGTCTCTATGCCGCCCGCGTTGAAGTAGGCCCCGCCACCGGGAATGAGATAGTTCGGCCCCGCGGGCGTCTGCGGACCCAGGTAGAAGATCCGGTTGTCGAAATCGATGGAATACAAAGTGGCGCTCAGGGCGACCCGCTCGCCGGCGTACTGGACGCCGACATCGATGTTCGACGCGGTCTCGGGATCGAGCAGGTCCAGACTGCGGCCCGGCACCTCGAGCAGGTTGCTGCCGATCGCGCGGAAGTTCTGGGCGTATCCCAGGAACAGATCGAGGCCTTCGGCCGGTGTCTCCCAGGTAACGCCGCCGGAGAGGAGCAGCCTGGAGTCGGAATCAACGTCGAGGGTCCGGTCGATCCCGAACTGGTCTTCGCGCGACACGGAGATGAGGTACTGCTTGATCCCGGCGGTGAACTCGAACGAGCCGAAGTACAGCGTCTCCTCGGCGTACCACTTGAAGACGCTCTGCGGAAAGTCCCACTCGTACTGATGCCAGTAGGCCTGATAGTCCCACTTGAAGTTGATTGCCGGGTCCAGAATGCGGTGCCAGTCGCGGCCGAGATCACGGCGCGAGTCCTCGTACCAGATGCCCGCGCGCAGCACGCTGCCCCGTCCCTCGCCGAACAGCGCGGACCACTCCCCGTCGATGTTGGCGCCGAGGCGGTTCTTCCCGTAGTGGCTGTGGCGGTATGACTGCACCGCGCTCGCCCCAGGGTGGCATGCCGGATCGACTGCAGGTCCGCCCGAGCCGTAGTAGTTGAAGATGTAGGACGACGTGCACCCCGGCGTCGGGCCGACCGCCACGCCGTTGCTGTCCACGAACCGGATCACGCCGAGCTGGGTACCGCCCCGCACCGGCGGTCGGCCCGCCAGCTCCGACTCGGGTCCGCCCCCGTCGTCCACAATGTCCACGATGTACGGCGGCAGCCAGTCGCCCCGCCCCCAGTTGCGGTGGCGGTACACGCCCGCGCTGAGGGAGACCAGCTCGCTGGCGGACCAGTCGGCCTTGAGGTAGGTGAGCGTGTTCTTGCGGCGCGTCTGCCAGCCGGGCCGGTAGAACTGGTTCAGGTAGGGCACGCCCGGCCAGTGGCCGATCAGCCGGTCCCAGCGCGGGTCGGCGCGGAAGTCCGCGTCGCTGTAGAGCCGCTGGTAGACGTCCTCGTGGATGTCGTCGTAGGAGAGGTAGGCGGTGAGGTCGAGGTTGTCGTGCGAAGACACGATCTTGGCGGCGAAGTGCTCCCGCTCGTTCCTGGCCGAGCCCTCCATCCAGTCGGTCGCCTCCTGCCGGATCGCGGCGACCCAGGCCCGCGTCGTGCCGCCGAACAGCGAGCCGGTCTCGACCCTTGCGGCCAACCGCTGGCCCGCGTTCTCGCCGATCGTGACGGAGGCCGTCCGGCTGGCCTCTTCCGCCGGGTCGGCCGTCAGGAAGTTGAGCGTTCCGCCCAGCGCCTCGACCGACCGCGAAGCGATGTCGGCGGTCCCCTGCGACACCTCGACGCCGCCGAGGTTCATCGGGTCCACGAACCGGTTCGCCTTCGCGCCGCTCCAGTAGTCGGACGTGCCGTTGGGGAAGCCGTCGATGGTGGTGCCGATCTGCACGTCGTTGATGGTCGACTGGAACCCGCGCATGACCACGTTGCTCGACCAGTCGTCAAAGGCGTACGCGTCTCCCTCCTGGACCGAGACGCCCGGCAGGTTGTCGATCACCGAGGTCACGGCCGTGATGGTTGACTGCTGCCTCATCATCGGCTCCGCGACGAAGTTTCGGGCGAAGACCGCGGGCTCCTCGGCCACCACGCTGATCGGATCGAGCAGGAAGGCGGGCTGCAGAACGATCCGGACGACCTCGACCTCTCCCGCCCGCACCGTGACCGGCATCTCGCGCGCCATGTAGCCGAACAGGCTGGCGGTCAGGACATACTCGCCGGGCGCCAGAGCGGCAAACTCGTAGGCCCCCGCCGCATCCGTGACGGTCTCCGTGTCGACGCCGGAGCCGGACGCCGTCACCCGGACGCCGGGCAGGGTGTTGCCGAGCACGTCCTCGACGGTTCCCCTGATGGTTCCCCCGGACTGTGCGGCCACCGGTGCAGCGGCGAGCAGCAACAGAAGCGTAGCGCGGGCAAGGATGGTGGTGAACCTGCCGAGGTGCCCATTCATGGCGGCAATCCTTCCCTGGGGCTGTCGGACTACACCTTGGGGCGTTTTGTTGTAGAACCACGATAGGCCCATTGATGCGCATCCGCGAATCGGTTGGGCACCCGACCTCGACCGCGCAACCGGAGACCCCGGAGATGATTCATCAACCGATCAGCGTGGACCAGTCCGACAGGATCGTGCCGGTCAACCTGCGCCAGAGCGGCCGCACGCCCGTCGAGATGCTCATTTCGACCAGGGTCCGCAAATCCCCGTACTGGCACCTGTCGCACGCAGCGGGATGCTGGCGGGCCACCGTGTACAACCGCATCTACCACCCTCGCGGCTACGTGCGGCCCGAGGACGGCGGCGCTGCGGCGGAGCACGCGGCGCTGACCCGGGACGTCACCGTGTGGAACGTTGCAGTGGAGCGCCAGATCCGGGTCAAGGGACCGGACGCGGAACGGTTCACCGACTACGTGATCACCCGCGACGCGACCCGCATCGCGCCAATGCACGCCAAATACGTGATTGTCTGTAACGAGAAAGGCGGCATTCTCAACGACCCGGTGCTGCTGCGCCTTTCCGAGGACGAGTTCTGGTTCTCGCTTGCCGACTCCGACCTCCTGTTCTGGCTGCAGGGCGTCAACGTAGGGCTCCGGAAGGAGGTGGAGATCGACGAAATCGACGTCTGTCCCCTGCAGATCCAGGGGCCGAAGTCGCTCGATCTCATGGTCGACCTGGTGGGCGAAGGTATCCGGGACATCCCGTACTACGGGATCATGGAGGCGGAGATTGCGGGCTGTTCCGTGGTGGTCTCCCAGTCCGGGTTCTCGGGCGAGAAGGGATACGAGGTCTACCTTCGGGACGCCACCCTCCACGCCGAGAAGCTGTGGCTCGCCGTGCTCGCGGCCGGAGAGGCGCACCGGTTGATGGTGATCGCTCCAGGGCACCAGCGCCGGATCCAGGCCGGAATCCTCTCCTGGGGACAGGATATCGACCACGAAACGAGTCCGTTCCAGTGCAATCTGGCCTACCAGGTGCCGCGCGCGAAGAAGGGGGACTACATCGGCCGGGCCGCGCTGGAGAGGCAGCGGACCGAGCTGGACGCCGGGCGCAGCCCATTCGCGATGGTCATGGTGGGGATGACGGTGGGCGGAAAGCCCATCGACGACTACGCCCCCGACTTCTGGCTTGTCTCGGACGCCGACGGCGGCGACCCCATCGGCTATCTTACCTCGCCGTGGCATGCCCCGGAACTGGGCTGCAACATCGCGCTCGGGTACGTACCCGTGGGCAGGTCGGCCGTCGGCACGGAACTCACTGTGTGGCTGCCCGACGAATACGCCAGCGAGCCGGGGCGACCGGACCGTGCGCGTGTTTGCAAGGTCCCCTTCCGCCCCTCCGCGAACCCCAGCGCCCGTGAGGTGGCGCTTGCGCGGGGCCTCGACGCGACGATCTGAAGTCGGTCGTCAGACCCGCTCGCCGAGCCGCAGCCACCTGAGGTGGTTGCGCACGTTGTCGTGCTCGAAGTAGGCGTCCTGCAGGTGGCGCGGCGCCGTCGACCGCAGCGCCGTGCGGCCGTGCAGCACCCGGTGGCCGGCGCACAGCAGAATCTGCCCGCCCTCCAGGCGGAACGTGACCTGGGCGCTCGAAGAGTTGACGCGTCTGGACAGCTCATGGTAGGCGGCGTAGAAGTCGGCCAGCCGAGGCTCCGACAGCGGCACTGCCTGCATCTGCGCGGTGTTGAAGCGCACCATGCCAATCTCGCCCTCGTGGTCCAGCTCGATCATCGGCTTGACCGAGTAGCACTCGTACTCCGCACTGAAGATGCGGAACGGCACCGGCACGCTGCACAGCACGTCGAACTTGTCGGGGTGATCTGCCCGCAGCCCGCTGAGCAGGCCAAACCCGTCCACGACGACGGATTCGCCACCTTCGCACTCGTTCACCAGCATGTGCAGCGCCTGCACGTTCGGCGGCCAGGTGTAGCTGGTAAAGTCGTTGTGCGGCGCCACCGCCAGGCCCGTGTGCGCGATGTTGTATCCCTTCGGATCGACCTTGACGTTGTGGATGCGCTCGAACAGCACCTCGCGGATCGGGCCCAGACGGGCCGTGAGCTGCTCCGACGAGTCCGGCTCGGTGGGGGCGTCGACGAGCACGCAGACGCCCGTCCGCAGGAATTCCTCGATCAGCTCTGCCGCCGCGCGGTCGCTCGCCAGGAACCGCTGAAAGTCGAACCTCCCGGGCTGGAATCCGCCGTCCCAATGGCGCAACTCGAAACGGGGCAGGCTCAGCAGGCCGCGAATCTCGCTCGACCGGTAGCGCGTTCGGTGTCCGTCCGGCCACGCGATGGAGATCGCCTCGTCCCCGGAGCCGTCGCGGCCGATGCCAACCTCCAGCGGTCTCAGGTCGCTGGGGACACTGAAAAGGTGGAACCGCTTCTCCGTCGTCTGCGCGACACGGCACTCGCTGCAACCGCAGTTGTCGCGCAGCCAGAGGTAGGGAAGATCGGTCTGCTCGCCGCTGCTCCACACTGCGCACAAGGCATCGGCGTTCCGGGTGAGGCTGCTGATCGAGTCGTACATGGTGTATCAGAGTGCGCGCGTGCTGCGCGTGTCAAGAGCGCCTCGACCTTGACATAGCCTTCCACTCGCGCCCACGCTCACAGGCATGGACGACATGCCCCGGTCGAACGGTCCGACGGTGAGCTTCACCCGCATGGCGGACGGCACCCGCGAGGACTACGAGTTGCTCGAGCGCTTCGAGGAGGAGTTTGCGGCCGGCACCGCCGACCGGGTGCTGGCGCACCTCCGCGAACTGTCCGAATCGGTGGCCGGCTATCAGGTAGACCGGCTGGAGCATTCCCTGCAGAGCGCCACCCGCGCCTATCGCGACGGCGCGGACGAGGAGATGGTGGTGGCGGCGCTCCTCCACGACATCGACGACCTCCTGGCCCCGCATAGCCACGGGGAGCTGGCCGCGCTGCTGCTGCGTCCCTACGTGACCGAAAAGACGCACTGGATCGTCCGCCACCACGGCCTGTTCCAGTTCTTCTACTACGCGCATCACGTGGGCGGCGACCGCCACGCGCGCGACAAGTATCGCGACCACCCCTGGTACCAGGACGCCGTGGACTTCTGTCACCGCTGGGACCAGTGCGCGTTCGATCCCGACTACGATACGCTCCCGCTGGAGTTCTTCGAGCCGATGGTGCGCCGGATCTTCGCGCGCGAACCATTCGGGCATGAGTGAACGACGCACCGCGCCGTCCAGAGCCAGGGTCGCCGTCATCGGCGCAGGCATCGTCGGCAACTGCCTGGTCGAGCACCTGGCGAAGCTCGGCTGGGACGACCTGGTCCTCATCGACAAGGGCCTGCTCCCCAACCCCGGCGGCTCCACCGGACACGCATCCAACTTCATCTTCCCGACCGATCACGGACGCGAAATCGCGCTGATCACGCTCGAGAGCCAGCGCCAGTACGAGGCGCTCGGCGTCAACACGACCTGCGGCGGAATCGAGGTCGCCCGCACCTCGGAACGCATGGAGGAGCTCCGGCGGCGCATGACCTCGGCTCGCGTCTGGGGCATCGAGAGCGAGCTGCTGACGCCCGCAGAAGTCGTCGCCAGGGTCCCGTTCGTCAATCCGGACGTGATACTCGGCGGCTTCCATACGCCGAGCGTGTCGGTCGTCGACTCGGTGAAGGCGGGCACGATCATGCGCGAGCGTGCCCTGGCCAGAGGCGTCCTCACCGTACTCGACGAGACCGAGGTCACCGGCCTCGAGGTGGATCCCGTGCCGTTCGGCCGCCCCCGCATCCGCGCCGTGGCCACAACCCGGGGCACCATCGAGGTCGACCACGGGGTCATCGCCTGCGGCGTCTGGAGTCCGCGCATCGCGGCGATGGCCGGCGCCACCATCCCGCTCACCCCGGCCGTGCACCAGATGGCCGACTTCGGCCCCGTCGAGCTCTTGCTGGCAACTGGCAACGAGATCGGCTACCCGATCGTGCGCGACATGGATTCGTTCATGTATGAAAGGCAGAGCGACGGAGCCATGGAAGTGGGGTCCTACGCGCATCGCGCCATCCTGTTGCGGCCCGAGGAGATTCCCTCCATCGCCGCGGCGGAGCGTTCTCCGACCGAACTGCCGTTTACGCCCGGCGACTTCGCGCCGCAACTCGAATGCGCGCACGAGATCATGGGCGACCTCCTGGCCGGCACCGAGATGCTGTACGCCATCAACGGCCTGCTCTCGCTCACGCCCGACACCCAGCAGCTGCTCGGCGAGACCGCCGAGGTGGCGAACCTCTGGTCGGCGGCGGCCGTCTGGGTGCGCGAGGGCCCCGGCTCGGCGCGCATTATCGCAGAGTGGATGACCCACGGGTATCCGCGCCTCCTCGATCCGCACGAGTCGGACGTCACCCGCTTCCAGCCCCATGAGCGCACCGGCCGTCACGTCCGCACACGCTGCCGTGAGCACTTCCGCAAGACGTACGGGATCGTGCATCCGCGCGAGCAGTGGGAGTCCGCGCGCGGCGTCAACCGGTCGCCATTCCACCCGCGGACCGAGGCGCTGGGGGCCGAGTACTTCGAGGCGCGGGGGTGGGAGCGCCCGCAGTGGTACGCCTCCAACGAGGATCTGGTGGCGCGCTACGATGTTCCGAACCGCCCGCACGAGTGGGACCGGCGCTGGTGGTCGCCGATCATCAACGCGGAACACCTGCACCTGCGCGAGAAGGTCGGCGTGGTCGATCTGGGCGCGTTCCAGACCTTCGACGTCTCCGGGCCCGGCGCGCTGCAGTACATGGAGCGGATGACGGTCAACGCGTGCGACCGTCCGGTCGGCAGCTCGATCTACACGCCGCTCCTGACGCCCGACGGCGGGTTCCGCGCCGATCTGACCATCCAGCGCCTCGCCGACGACCGGTTCCGCATCGTCACCGGCGTCCTTGATGGCGCACGGGACGCCTTCTGGTTCCGCAAACATCTGCCGCCGGACGGCTCGGTGCAGTTCGAGGACCGGTCGTCCGCGATCACCACGCTCGGGGTATGGGGACCGGACGCGCAGGCTCTCGTCTCGAGGGTCGCGGACTGCGGACTGAGCCAGAAGGAGTTCCCGTACGGTACGGCGCGGGAGGCACTCATCGACGGGATTCCTGCCACCCTGCTGCGCATTTCCTACGTGGGCGAGAGCGGCTGGGAGATCTACACGCGCACCGAGCACGGTCTCGCGCTGTGGGACGCGATTCGGGGTGCGGGTCGGGAGTTCGACGCGCGGCCCGTCGGGGTCGGCGTCTACGGCACCACGGCGCGCATGGAGAAGGGCTACCTGCTCATGGGCGCCGAACTCACGTCCGAGTACTCACCGGTCGAGGCCGGCCTGGCCCGGCGCCACGCGAAGCGGGCGGACTTCATCGGCAAGGCCGCGTACCTGAAGGCCTGCGGGCGGGGGCCGGCGGCACGGATGTGCACGCTCACCATGGACGATCACGTCAGCGCGTCCGGCGTCGCGCGCTTCCCGACGGGCGGAAACGAGCCGATCCTCACGCCGGAAGGCGACCGTATCGTGGACGCGCGGGGTAGGGAGTCGCGGGTTACCTCGGCCGGGATGGGGCCATCCGTGGGAGAATACCTGCTGATGGCCTGGCTGCCGCCCGAACTCGCGCAGGTCGGCGAGCGGCTGCAGGTCATGTACATGAACGAGTGTTATCCGGTCACGGTGGCGGCGGTCGGCGCGGGATTGTTCGACCCGTCGGGGAGCAGGATGCGGGCGTAGAGGGCAGAGCCACCGGATCTGGCCGTGGTCGCTCTTTGAAGCTACATTGTGTAGTGTCAAGTGTAGTTACGAGCGGCGCACGGGGTGGCTGTGGAGCGTGATAGGGTTCGAAGCCATTGTACGAGTGGGACCGGAACAAGAACGACGGGAATCTCAGGAAGCATGGCCTCAGCTTTGAGGACGTGCCGGAAGTGTTCGCCGGACGGTGTCTGACGTTCGAGGATAAGCGCACTGAGTACGGCGAGGAACGCTACATGACATTGGGCCACCTCGAGGGGCGGTTGGTGGTGATTGCCCATACCCAACGCGGCGAGAACACTCGGATCATCTCGATGAGAAAGGCGAACAGCCGTGAGCGAAAAGCGTATGAAGAGCGACTTGCGCAGGCTCGACCGGATGAGGGATGAGGATATCGACTACTCCGATATCCCCGAGCTCGACGCCGAATTCTTCGCCACAGCACGCGTGGTGGTCCCCCCTGGGAAGAAGCAGGTGACAGTGCGCCTGGACAGAGATGTCCTGGCGTGGCTGAAGGCCCATGGCAGAGGATACCAGACCCGGATCAACGCCATCCTGCGGGCGTACTACGAGGCGCACGCGAGTCGAGGCGCTCGCTCGCGCCGCGAGCAGGGTTGATCGAGAGGTACCGTCGCAGCGACGGGTACACCAGGCCCAACAGCGGCTTCAGCGGAGGCCCGGCGGCAGCCTCTTCACCACGATGACCGGCACTTCGAACTCGTCCTTCTCGATGAAGACGACGAGGCCGTTCGGCCCGAATCCGTCGGGCATCAGACCCAGTCGCCCCAGTTCGCGGTCCTTTTCCGCCTGTCTGACCAGATCGGTGGCCGGTTCGGGATCGATCAGCCGGCGCAGGACGCGAAGTACCTCGCCGGACGGCCCGGTGACCTTGATCGCGTAGGCGGAGGAGTCCGAAAACGCGATCCCGCCCCCCGGCAGCGCATCAAAAGCAATGGGTGGCACGAGTCCCCACACCGGGCCGCCTGTCACGTCGGCCAAACTCCCGGATTTCGCTTCCGTCCCTGGCGGCGCCCATCCCTCCACGAACGTCTCGACTCGCGCCTCGTCCGACGACAGGTCCGTGCGCATGATCTTGCGTACGCCGTCCGAGAAGACGGCAGGGCCATCGACAGCGGGGCGGGCGCCGAACGTCCCCGCCATTATAAAAGCATGAATGTCCGCGGTATTCGATTCGGCGATGTGCATTCTCACCATTCGTTCAAGCACACCGCCAGGGCCGAAGATCTGAAAGGCAGAGTGGCCCATGTCGGTGACGACGATTCGTCCGTTCGGCCAGACATCCAGCTGCGCCGGCCTGCGGAACTCGCCGGGGCCTTCGCCGGGACGGCCGATCTGACGCAGAAGGTTGCCACCGGGGTCGACGGCGACCACGCGAGCAGGCTCGTCAAGGAAATACAGGTTCCCGGCCTCGTCGAAGCCCGCGGCCGGAACGGTGCCCAGAACCTGCCACTCGGCCACCGCGCTCGCCGACCCGAGGCGGTAGACCTCCACGAGTTCCGCGGCCAGCAGTCGATCCTCCCCTGGAAGTTCGATCACCTCCTGGGCATGACCGTGCCCTGCGATCAAAAGCGTCGCGAGGCACGCAGGCAGGCGTGTTCGGTTCATTCCCCTTCCTTTCTACTGGACCCCGGCACGTTGCCAAACTACTGTCCATCGAAACCGGGGGCACCATGGAGGAACGACGATGGAGGTAGTGGAAGTGATCAACCCGATGGCCTGTGCTGCGCACCGACGAGCCGCAACGTGTGTCTGCGTCTCCATGTTCCTCTTACCGTTCCTCATCGCCTCCACGCCACGAGCGCTCCTCGCGCAGGACGCAGAACCGTTCCTGTCGCTCGGGGAGAGGCGTGCACTCCATTCGAACGTCCTCGACGAGCGGCGAGAGATCATCGTCGGCCTGCCGGCTGGCTACGAGGGTGGCGACGAGACGTACCCGGTGGTCTATCTCCTGGACGGCCCGTCCCACTTCCATCACACGACTGGAACGGCCCGGTTCCTGGCCAGAAACGGACGCATGCCGGATGTCATCGTCGTGGCGATTCCCAATACGGACAGGACCCGTGACCTGTCGCCACCGGTCCACTCCGACACCGGCCCCGCGCGCCCCAATACTGGTGGGGCCGACAACTTCCTGGAGTTCATCAGTGCCGAGCTGAAGCCGTTCATCGACGGCAACTACAGGACAAGACCGTACTCCATTCTCATCGGGCATTCGCTCGGGGGACTGTTCGCGAATCACGCTCTGGTGCATCGGCCGGACGTGTTCGACGCGTACGTCTCGATCAGTCCGAGTCTCTGGTGGGACGAGCAGCGTCTGGTCGCGCAGGCCGATTCTGCGTTCGACCACGCCGGTGAGCTGGTCGGCGACTTCTACATGACCATGGGAAACGAGGGCGGGACAATGCTCGGCGGCGCGCTCAAGTTCGCCGGCATTCTTGAAGCCAAGGCCCCCGAGGACTTCCGCTGGGACTTCAAGCTCATGGAAGAGGAGAGCCACGGTTCCGTGCCACACAGATCGACCTACTACGGGCTCGAGAAGATCTTCGACGGCTGGAATCTGCACGATCCGGTCGGCCTCTACGTGGCGGCCGGACTGGAGGCCATCGACCGGCACTTCGCGCGAGCATCGGCCAGATTCGGGTACGAGAGAACGCCTTCCGTGGGCATTCTCGGTCCGATCGGCGGCAGGGCGCTCGAAGACGGGAACGCCGCGGACGCGGAAGCGGTCTTCTCGCGTCTGATCGAACGGGACCCCAACCTGGCCCCGGCTCACAACGGGCTGGCGGAAGCGCACGCGCTCATGGGCCATCGTGACCTGGCCATCGAGCACTATCGGCACGCCCTTCGGATTGACCCGAGGAACGATCCGGCCCGCGAGAAGCTGACGGAGTATGGCGTCGACCTCTCCGACTACCCCGAGACGGTGGATGTGCCGGTCGGCGTCCTCGAGTCGTACGTGGGAACCTATGTCGTGCCCGACGATCCCGACGAGGTGCTTCGGTTCTTCCTGGACGGAGACGAACTCGCGGTGGAACTCGAGGGCAGGACGTTCGAACTGTACCCGACATCCGAGAAGCGCTTCAAGGTGGCGGCCGTGCCGGTATACCTGACCTTCCGGTCCGATGAAGCCGGGAACGTGACCGGGATCATGATCGATCAGGCCGGCGAGACGACCGAGGCGACTCGGGTGAATTGAGTCGGACCATTGCCTCATCGGGTCGACGGAGAGTCGGAACTTGATCCAGTGCGCAGCGAAGGTTATGCTTGTGTAACACAGGAACTGTGAGAATGTATTATGCGAAACATCACCGTAGCCGTCGACGATGAGACCCATCGCCACGCCCGTATCCGCGCGGCTGAACTGGACACGTCCGTTTCGGCACTGGTGAGGGAGTTTCTGCGGCGTCTCGCACCCCGCGACCGGCGACGAGAGCAGCTGGAGTCCCAACCCCTCGAGTCGGCACTGGAACGCAGGCGCAGGTTGTTCGACGAGATCTTCGCCGACTTCGATGCGCGTGGGGTTGGACTGCGCATGACCGACAACCTGTCGCGCGAGGCGCTCCACGACCGTGCGGCGCTCCGTTCCGAAGCGAATCCGGTCAGTCGGCGCAACATCGAAGGCTGATCAGCCAGGGTGCGCTTCGTCGATACGAACGTGCTGCTCTACGCGGCGAGCGTCCTCCCTGAAGAAGAGGCCAAGCGTCTTCGCGCGCGGGAACTCCTGACGGAGCCCGATCTCGCCGTTTCGGTGCAGGTCCTTCAGGAGTTTTACCACCAGGCGACCCGGCCCACCCGACCCGGTCGACTCACTGACGACGACGCCGTCCGATTTCTTGAGCCGATTTTGGAGATGCGGATCCAGGCCGTGACCCTCGGCGTGTTCAGGGATGCTGTTTCGATTCGCCGCCGCTTCGGTCTTTCGTATTGGGATGCGGCGATTCTCGCAGCTGCCGGGGCACTCGGCTGCGATGCCGTCTACTCCGAGGACATGAGCGCGGAGCAGGACTACGGCGGGATTCGAGTCGTCAACCCCTTTTGACGCCCAAGCTCCCGAACACTAAACATATTTGTTTAGTGTGTGCCGTTGCGGCACAACGCCATCGCACCTATCCTCTCGACAACACCAGCCGGTGAAACGCCTCCGCCTGGAAAGAGGGAGCGAGCCATGACCGCGAGACCTGCCGGCCCCGCGCCCCGCCGTCCTCGGTGCGACGCGCGACTCCCCCTCGGACTGCTGGTGGCTGTTTTCGCCGTCACCGCGCTGTCCCCGACCCCCGCCTCCTCCCAGGTCCCTGCGGAGACCGAAGCCCGCCTCAGGTCGATCTTCGAGGCAAGGGACTTCGACGCCCGTTCCTTCCAGGCGACGTGGCTGCCCGACGGATCCGGGTATACGACCCTGGAGGCTCCCGACGGCGCTTCACAGCAGGAGCTCATCCGCTACGGGGCCGTCAGCGGGGACCGGACAGTCCTCGCATCGCTCTCCGAGCTGACGCCAAGCGGGGCCACGGACCCCTTGACCATCTCCGGCTACCAGTTCGCCCCGGACGGCAGCTGGCTGCTCCTCCAAACCGACAGCGACGGTTTCTGGGTGTTCAAACCCGGCACGTCCACCCTGCAGCAGGTCGACGCGGGCAACGGAAACACGATCTCGCCCGACGGCGGTCGCATCCTGTTCAGCCGCGATGGCAACCTGCACGTCCACGACCTTGCGACTGATCAAACCACCCGGCTGACCCGCGAAACGGCCCAATCCGTCTCCAACGGCCGCGCCGTCTGGAGCCCCGACGGCAACCACGTCGCCTTCGTCCAGTCCGACGCCTCCGGTGTGCGGATGCGGTCCATGCTCGTCCCAACCGATCCGTCCTATCCCGAACTCCGGCAGGTCCGATTCGCGCGGGTGGGCGAGACGATCGCCAGGCTTCGGGTGGGAGTGGTGGACGCCGAGGGCAGGGAAGTCCGCTGGATCTCCATCCCTTCCCCGACCGAAGGCTTCTATCTCGGACAGGTGAGCTGGGCGGGCAACTCCGAGGAACTGCTGGTGGAACAGTTCAGCCGGTTTCGTGACGAGCGGGACTTTTTCATCGCCAACGTAGCCACCGGCGAACTGAACCGGATCTACCACGAGTCCGACCCGGCCTGGGTCGTCGCCAGCTATCGCCTGAATGCCGGGCTGGCGTGGATCCGGGGGGGCGACTCCTTCCTCTTCCTGACAGAAGAGGACGGGTGGCGCCACTCCTACGTGTACTCGAGGGACGGACATGAGGAACGCCTGCTGACCCCTGGGCCGGCCGATGTCATGGAGCGCGGGCCGGTCGACGAGCAAAACGGCTGGCTCTACTTCTTTGCCTCGCCCGACGACGCCACCCAGCGATACCTCTATCGCGTCCGCCTGGACGGCACCGAATCGCCCGAGCGCGTCACGCCCGAAGACCAGCCCGGCACCCACTTCTACGACTTCTCTCCCGACCTCCGGTGGGCCTTTCACACGTATTCCACCTTCGACACCCCGCCGGTCACCGCCCTGATCAGCCTCCCGGACCACCGGGTCGTTCGCGTCCTGGAGGACAACGCCGAGCTCCGGCGCCGGACCGAGGCCACGATCTTCCACCCCACCGAGTTTCTGCAGCTGGACATCGGCGACGGCGTGGTGATGGACGCGTGGATGATCAAGCCGCGGGACTTCGACCCCGGCGCGAAATACCCGGTGTTCATCTACGTCTACGGGGAACCGCACGCCCAGACCGTCCTCGACCGCTGGTCGACCCGGAACAACTACCATCGCGCCATCGCGGACCTCGGTTACCTGGTCGTGTCGATCGAGAACCGGGGTACGCCGGCGCCCAAGGGAGCGGCATGGCGGCGGGCGCCCTTTCCGACCATCGGCGTGCAGTCGACGGAGGAGCATGCGGCGGGAGTCCTGGAGATGGGCCGGGTCCTCCCCTACGTCGATGTGTCCAGAGTGGGGATCTGGGGGTGGAGCGGCGGCGGATCGAACACGCTGAACTCCCTCTTCCGCAAACCGGAAGTCTACCATGTGGGGATCGCCGTGGTCCCCAAACCCCAGCCGCACCTCTACAACGCGTGGTTCCAGGAGATTTACATGGAAACCCTGGACACGAACCCGGACGGCTACCGCGTCTCCGCGCCCATCAACTACGCCGAAGGACTCGAGGGGGACCTGCTCATCATTCACGGAACCGGGGAGACCAACACACACCTGGAGATCGTTGAGGGCCTGGTGGACCGTCTCGTGGAGCTCGGGAAGACCTTCGACTACTTCGCCTACCCCAACCGCAACCACGGCCTGTCGGAAGGCGAGGGCACGGCGGTGCACCTTCGCATGTTCATGGTGCGGTATCTGCTGGAGCATCTGCCGCCCGGGCCGGCGTAGGTCCGACAAATCAAAGCCACAACCAAGCAGGAGTAGGACCCATGCCCGCTCGCCGCCTCGCCCTCATCCTGACCCTCGCCTCGATCAGCACCCCCCTCCCGGCGGCCGCCCAGGGCACGCTTGCCGACTACCAGCGAGCGGACGGCCTCGGAGACCGCCTCCAGGGTCTGGTCGTCGACATCGCCGAACGCCCGTCCTGGATCGGCGAGACCGGCCGCTTCTGGTACCGGAAGACGGTCCAAGGAGGGCACAACTTCGTCCTCGTCGATGCCGAGACGCGTGCCCAGGGCCCCGCCTTCGATCATGACCGCCTCGCAGCATCCCTCTCCGCCCTCCCCGCCTTCGCCGAGGACGCGATCTCGTCCCTCGACCTCCCCTTCAACCGGATCGAGTTCACGGACGACGAGCAGGCGATCGAATTCGTCGCGGCAGATCTCACCTGGCAGTGCGACCTGACTACCTACGCGTGCGAAAGCCAGGGCGCGGCGCCCCGGCGGCAGGGCGGCGGCGTGGGCCCGAGCGGCGTGTCCTGGTCGGCAGGGCCCGGCCAGCTCTGGCGGAACCTGAGCACCGATCCGATCCTCTCGCCTGACAGCACCCGCGAGGTCTTCATCCAGAACTACAACGTGGCCTACCGGGAAGTTGGCGCGGACCCTGGGGACTACACCATGCTCACCTGGGAAGGCACGCCCGGAAACACCTACACCGACCGGTCCATCGTCTGGTCGCCGGACTCGCGCAAGGTCGCGGTCTACAGGGTGGTGCCCGGTCAGGAGCGGGTGGTGCACTACGTCGAGTCCTCCCCCGACGACCAGCTCCAGCCCGAGCACGCGACCTACCTCTACGCCAAGCCCGGTGACCGGCTCGACAAGGAGATCCCGGTGGTCCTGGACGTCCAGTCGGGGCGGCAAATGATCATCGACGACGCCCTCTTCCCCAACGCCTACACCCTCTCCCGCCTGGAGTGGCGGGCGGACAGCGAGCACGTCGTCTTCGAGTACAACCAGCGCGGGCACCAGGTCTACCGGATCATTGAAATCGACGCGGAAACCGGCCGGACCCGGGCCGTGATCTCCGAGGAGCCCGAGACCTTCTTCAACTACTCCAACAAGCGGTTCCGCCACGACCTCGACGACGGCCGGGAGATCATCTGGATGTCCGAGCGCGACGGCTGGAACCACCTCTACATGCTCGACGGCGGGACGGGGCAGGTAAAGCACCAGATCACGCAGGGCGAGTGGCCGGTCCGCGGCGTGGACAGCGTGGACGTAGCGAACCGCCAGATCTGGTTCCGTGCGAGCGGCATGAACCCCGAGCAGGATCCCTACTTCGTCCATTACTACCGCATCGACTTCGACGGCACCGGGCTGGTCGCGTACACCGAAGCCGACGGAATGCATGAAGTCACCTTCTCCCCCGACCATGAGTACTACATCGACCAGTGGTCCAGAGTCGACCTTCCTCCTGTCGCCGAACTCCGCAGGACGGCTGACAGGTCGCTGGTCATGGAGTTGGAGCGGGCCGACGCTGCGGCGCTGCTGGCCACGGGTTGGCAGTACCCCGAGGTCTTCGTGGCGAAGGGCCGGGACGGGGTGACGGACATCTGGGGGATCATCATCCGCCCCACCAACTTCGACCCGAACCGGAGCTACCCGGTCATCGAAAGCATCTACGCCGGACCCCACGGGTCGCACGTCCCGAAGACGTTCGGCACCCACACGAGCAGAACCACCGTGGCCGAGCTGGGGTTCATCGTGGCCCAGATCGACGGCATGGGGACCAACAACCGCTCGAAGGCCTTCCACGACGTGGCCTGGCAGAACATCAAGGACGCCGGATTCCCGGACCGGATCCTCTGGCACCAGGCCGTGGCCCGCCAGTACGACTACTACGACGTGACCCGGGTCGGGATATACGGCGGCTCGGCCGGCGGTCAGAACGCGATGGCGGCCCTTCTCTGGCACGGCGACTTCTACGACGTGGCGTTCTCGTCGGTCGGATGCCACGACAACCGGATGGACAAGATCTGGTGGAACGAGGCGTGGATGGGATGGCCCATCGGCCCGCACTACTCCGAGTCATCGAATGTGGACAACGCCTGGCGGCTGCAGGGCAAGCTGCTGCTGGTCGTGGGTGAGCTGGACAGGAACGTGGATCCCTCTTCCACGCTTCAGGTCGTGAACGCGCTCATCGAGGCCGACAAGGACTTCGACTTCATGCTGTTTCCGGGCGGGGGCCACGGCTCGGGGGGTGACTTCGGCGCGAGAAAGCGCAACGACTACTTCGTGCGGCACCTGCTGGACGTCGAACCGCCGTCGTGGGACCAGTATGTCGTCGCCGATGCGGGGGGTGATCGGTGACTAGCCCTCCGGCTCCAGCGCCACCAGTCGTATCACGCGCACCGTCGACACATCCAGCTCGTCCCGCTCGATGTAGGCCATCAGGCCGCCCGGGCCGAACGTGCTCGGGGTCCGCAGCCCATCCGCGGCCAGCGTGCCGATGTAGCGGCCGTCCGTCGTAACGATGTCTGTCGGCCCATTGTCGTCGCCACCGTCGGCGCCTGTTCGCGCCACCCAGATCCGGTCCTCCCAGTCCACCTTGAGATCCCCGATGACCGGCACCTCGTCGGCGAAGATGAGCGCTTCCGCCCCCTCGCGTTCGATCTGGAACCGGCTTCGGTTGAGATTGGCGAGTTGTGCCGTGGTTTCGCGGTACCGCTCCCGCTCCGCCTCCATGATCGACTCGTTGACGGGAAGCGGCGCGAAGGGCCGTTCGATGACCCCGGTCACGCTCCCGTCGAGTCCGATCACCTTGATCCGGTAGCCGATCGAGTCGGCAAGTGCGAGCCGGCCATCGGTCAACACGTCGAAATGGAGCCCGGGCTCGAAGGCGCGCCCGGCCGACATGCGGAACGTATTGGGAGACGAACTCTCACCGGCGTCGCCGGCGGCGGGATCCTCGGGGAGATCCCAGGCGGTGTAGAGGATTTCGGGTTCGCTGCCGTCCAGCGGGACGAGGTGAATGGGGCGGCCCTCATCCTCGGGGATCTCGCCGCTCGCAAACAGGTCCCTGAGGTCCATGTATGCCGACGCCACCAGGCGGCCGTCGGGGAGCGCCATGTCGGCCATGATCATCGCTTGCACGGGAACGCGCCGCACGAAGGTGCCGCCTGGGTCCAGGAGGTCGATGGACGAGGAACCCCACACCGTGTAGGAGCCGTCGCGGGCGACGACCGCCGTGGTGACGTCGCCAAACTCGCCTGGCCCCTCACCGGGCCCTCCCACCGTGCGCACCAACGATCCGTCGGGCCCGACCACGACGATGTGCTCGGCCTGGTAGTCGAAGATGTGCAGATTGCCCTCGCCGTCGAACGTCACGGAGCGCACGCTGCCGAAGGTGTCCCAGTCGTCGCCGACGACCGAACCGACGGTGAAGACCTCTTCGGTGACGGCGTTCAGCATCACGTCCGGGCCGTCGAGGGTTCCGGCGGCGCCCGGGGCCCCATCCGGCCCGACGTCGCCGCAGGAAGCGACCAGGACGAGGGGTGCGAGGATCAGCAAGTCCTTCGGGTGCGCGGTCATGATGAGCCCTCGTTCTGATGGTGACCCCACGCCCTCTCCAACCACCTGTCTTTGGACACCACTTTCAGTCCTTCCGGTTGCGTGATTTATCTATGACGTTTATCGTAGATCGTTCCTGCGACAATAGCGTGCTCCAGGTGGAGGTGTGAACGCAATGCTCCGGAATCTGCGACTGCTGGCCAGCGGGGGACTGTGGATCGCCGGAGGGCTCCTTGCAGCCCCGGGGGCCATCGGCCTCCGCGCTCAGGAGGTTGTCGATCTGCCTGCGGAGGATGCTCCGCTCTCGGCGGAGTTCGAACAGGTGTACCGCATCGGATCGGCGGAGGCGACGGCCGAGTGGGAGGAGTTCTTTGCCATCCAGAGCATCGGCTTCGACGGTGTGGGGAATCTGTACCTGCTGGACGGTTCGGATACAGGTGGCGGCAGGCGAGTCGTCGTCGTGGACGCTGCCGGACGCCATGTGCGGGACTTCGGACGCCCCGGCGACGGGCCAGGCGAGTTCCAGAGGCCGACGCAACTCGTCGTGTGGGCGGACCGGCACAGCGTTGTCGGCGATAGGATGAGGGGGTAACACGTCTTCCGTCCCGACGGCGAGTTCGAACGCACGGTACGGGAAGCCGGCGGGTTCATGGTGATGACCCGTACAGGTCTTCGACGGGAACGGACGGGATCTCAGGCCGCGGTGGTCCGGGACGAGCGTTCGCTCCTCCGCATGGACCTGTCTTCGGCAGAGATTGAGACTCAGGTACTCGTGGAGGCGTGGGCCCCACGCGCGCCGACCGACTTTCCCGACGGGGGCGTGGACTTCGAGGACGTGCTGGACATGGTTGGTGAGGAGTGGGGGTTCGAACCCGAGGTTCTGTTCGACGCCATGCCCGCAGGTGGGGTCGCGTTCTCCGACTCCTCGGACTATGCCATCAAGCTGGTGGACGCATCCGGCGCGGTCTCGCGCATCCTCCGCCGACCCATACGGCCGCTCCCCGCGACGGAGCAACGAAAGGGCGCGGAGCGCGAACGCCGCCTCGAACAGGAAAGCAGCCGGCAGGTGACCCAGCTCGGGGGTGATCCGCCCCCGGAAGTGCTGGCGATGATCGACCGCTACCGGGAGGCTCAACGGGCCGGGGTCGAGAACATGCAGTTCCACCCCGAAGTGCCGGTGATCGCGGCTGTGCGCGTGACCTGGGAGGGACGGCTGTGGATCGAGCGGAGCACCGAGCCGGGCGCGAGTGAGCCGGGCCCGATCGACGTGCTCACGCCGGACGGGCGCTACGTCGGCACCTTCCCTGCGGGACGACTCAAGATGCCGGACGCCTTCGGTCCGGACGGCCTCGCCACCTTCGTCGACACGGACGAGTTCGATGTCCCAATCATCACGGTCAGGCGATTGCCGCGCCAGGTCCGGTAGAGTCAGCCATTCCGCGCGCGGCCGGACGCCGCAAGCACCCCGGCCAACCCCAGGCTGATCCAAATCACCGACGATACCATCCACATTGTCGCGGTCGGCAGCAACGTCCACGCCTCTCTCGCTCCGCCCGGGAGCTGTACCCCTCCCGAGAACGAGTCTCCGCCGACGTACCAGGCAACGAAATCGGCGGCCCGCTGAATCCAGCCGATATCCCAGATGTCGGCGGCACCCAGCACGCCCACGCCCACGACCCACAGCCCGACGGCCCACAACAGCGGACGCGCCGTGGCGAGGATCAGGGTGCTGACCACCAGGTAGGCGGCGGTCGCCGACGTGAACGGAAGTACCCACTCCCACCACGGGGTGGTCCAGCTGACCGATTCCGTGGCACCAGGCGTGCCCGCAATGGCTCCCACCGGGTCGAGCACGAGCAGTCGAACTTCGTCGACACCCAGGGTGCCGCCACTCGCCAGCACCGTGATGGTAACACACACGAGGGCTGCACCCAGGATCGCCACGAGCCAGACCCACCCGGCCGCGACCTTGAGGAGCGCGTGCCTCCGGTGATCGACAGGCAGTGACCACAGCGGGGTGTCGCTGAACCGCCGCTCGCCCTTCCACACCACCAGCGGAAAGAGCAGGGCGACGAACGCGGCGAAGAAGCCCCACGGGGGCTCGCCGGGATTGAAGACGAGGTCACCCGCCTCCTCATTCACGATTGACTGCAGGACCGGAATCCTGCTGAAGGCGATCACGGCCACCGAGCCGAGCGCCAGCACCAGTGCAGCCAGAGCGGCCTCGCGGCGAATGGCCAGCCCGACCACGCGAAGCTGCTCGATCCATACTGCCTTCAGTGCCGGCACGCGGCCGACAGTCAAGTCCGTCATGATGCCTCCCTTCCCGAGAGCAACGCCACAGCGGCTTCGTCCACCGACAGGGGCGCCACTTCACGCACCGCCGCGCCGGCCTCCGACAGGTCGCGCGTAACAGCGTCACGGTCACCCCACACCGTCCATTCGATCCCGCGGGCCGCGCCGCTGCGCCTGACCACGCGGCCTCCCAACTCGCTGGGCGCCCTCCAGCCTTCCGGAACGTCCGCCCAGTAGCGCAACAGGCCCCCGCGCAAGTCGTCGCGCGGCAGCTGGCCCAGGAGCCGTCCCTCCGAGAGCACGCCCACATGATCCACCAGCGGCTCCACCTCGTAGACTCGGTGGGTGGAGATCACAACGGTGGTCGGGGAATCGGCGAGGTGTTCGCTCAAAACTCTCAGGGTCTCGTCGCGCACCACGTGGTCCAGACCGTCCGTCGGCTCGTCCAGCAGAAGCAGCGGCGGCCGGTGCGCCAGCGCCAGCACGAGCTGCACGCGTCGGCTCTGGCCCTTGGACAGTGTGTGACACTTCCGTCCGGGATCGATCTCATACCTCGTGCTCAATTCCCGAGCGTACTCCGCGTCCCAGGACGGGTGATAGGCCGCGTGGTGCTCGAGCAGCCGGCCCACCGTCATCCAGGCGTAACCGAACCGGTAGTCCTCCGGCACATAGCCGACGCTCGCACGGACTTCGGCGCCGCGGTCGGCCGGGTCCCGTCCGAGGACGCTCACCGATCCGGCCTGGTAGCGCACCAGGCCCATGAGCGTCCGAATCAGCGTACTCTTCCCCGCGCCGTTGGGACCCACCAGCACGTAAACGGCACCCTCCGGCACCTGCAGATCCAGGCCGTCCAGAGCCCGCACGGAGCCGAACCGCTTGGCCAGACCCCGTGTCGTGACCGCGAACGGGCCACTGCCGAGGTCGATGGGTAGTGTCGCTGTTGCCATGTCCGTCATCGTCCGTCCTCCTTGCGTCCGTCCTGAGCGTCCACCTCCCGCAACGCCACCATCAGATCAGCCAGCGCGAGTCCGTGCCGCGAGGCATCGGCCAGGGCCCGCCGCGCCACCTCCCTCGCCAGTCGCGGCCGCTCCTTCTCTTCCGGCCGCACCCCCGGCGCCACGAAGGTGCCCTTCCCGTGCCGGACCCACACCACGCCGTCCCGCTCGAGCGCCGCATACGCCTGCGATACCGTCCGCGGATTCACGCGGAGACTCGAGGACAGCTCGCGTACCGATGGCAACGCGTCCTCGGGACGGAGGCTTCCCCGCACAAGACCGCTGCGCACCGCGTCCATGATCTGGACGTACAGCGGTCGGCCGTCGGCGTGGCTGAGTCGAATCTTCATGGTGCCTCAACTGTTGCAGTCATATACTACAGATACAACAGTATGGAGTGCGGCCGGGCGAGTCAAGGGGAGGACCAAGCGCCACGCCACGCTACTTGCTAGTTTCCTGTGCCGTCGAAGGCCGACCAACCCGGGGACCACATCGTGGCACGAGCAGAGCGGAGACAAACAGAGCGCGCTCCCAGGGAGCAACAGGAAACGTCTGGAACTGCGCCTCCGAACGGCCTCCGGATGTCCCGCGCGGCCATGGTCGACCTGGCCGCCAAGGCAACCGAGGCGCTCGTGCGGCGCAGCGAGGAGCTGGGCGCGACGGAAGCATGGGACGGAGAGTTCCGCGACGCGCTCGTCGAGAATCTCGTGCACGATCCGCCGGAGAGCGGGCGGGCGCCCGACGAAGTTCTGGAGCAGGCAGTGGCCGACATCCTTCCACTGTCACTTCGCCTCGACCATCCGCGCAGCTTCGGCTTCGTGTCGTCCTGCCCGACCTGGCCCGGAGTCGTCGCGGACTTCCTTGCCGCCGGCTACAACCTCAACTCCTGCACCTGGCTCGTCGCGAGCGGCGCCAGCCAGCTCGAATGCGTGGTCATCGACTGGTTTCGCCAATGGCTCGGCTACCCGGACACCGCGGGGGGACTGCTGACGAGCGGAGGTTCGGCCGCGAGCCTGGATGCGCTCGTGGCCGCGAGGGAAGCCGCCGGAAACCCGGAGAACGCCAGCGTCTACATGAGCGATCAGAGCCACAGTGCGCAGCGGAGGGCCGTGATGATCGTCGGTGTCCGCCCGGAGAACTCCCGCCTCGTGCCGAGCGACGACTCCTTTCGGATCGATATGGCACGACTCGCCTCAATGGTGAAGGAGGACCGTGCCGCGGGCCTGAAACCCATCGCCGTGTGCGCGAATGCCGGCGCTACGGCCACCGGGGCCGTCGATCCGCTGGAGGAACTGGCCGACTTTTGCGCGTCGGAGGGCATGTGGCTGCATGTCGACGCCGCGTATGGCGGATTCGCAGTCGTGACCGAACAGGGCAAGCGGATTCTGCGTGGTATCGAGCGGGCCGACTCGATCGGCCTCGACGCGCACAAGTGGTTCTTCCAGCCCTACGAAGTGGGCTGTCTCATGGTCAGGGACATCGCGACGCTCGAAAAGCCGTTCACGATCCGGCCCGACTTCCTGCAGGATGCGCTATGGGGCTCGGGTCATCCCAACTTCTCGGACCGCGGCCTGCAGGTGAGCCGATCCGCCCGGGCGCTCAAGATCTGGATGTCGGTGCAGACGTTCGGGATGGCCGCGTTCAGGCGGGCCATCGCCAACGGGCTGGAATGCGCCGCGCGTGCACAGGAGTACATCGACGAGAGCCCGGTGCTCAAGTGCCTGAGCCCGGCGTCCCTCAGCGTCGTGTGCTTCCGCGTCGATCCGGCAGGCCAGGACATTGCGGACGACGACCTGGACGAAATCAACCGCCATGTGCTGGCCCGCCTTTTCTGGGAGGACCCCGCGTTCGTCTCCTCGGCCATGCCGGGCGGGTGGTTTTCGCTGCGGCTCTGCATCGTCAACCACAACACAACCTGGGACGATGTGCGCGAGACTCTGCAGGCCGCCGAGCGCTTCGGCAAGGAGGCCCTCCGCCAATACTAAACAAAATTGTTAAGTATTCGCGGCTATCCCGCGCGCCTGCCGCTGTCCCCCGCGCCCGCCGCTACCTCCCGCGCCCGCCTCCATCCTCCGACACCACCGCCGGCCCCTCGCCCGCTTCAAGCGTCTCCAGCACCTGCCGCCACTCGAACTTCTCGCCGATCCCCCGCACGTAGTAGTCCATCCACGCCATCTCGCTCACCGCCTTCACCAGCCGGTTCCGCGGGTCCGGAATCCCGTGACTGCGCCCCGGATACATGAACAGCTCCGTCGGCACGTCCAGCTTCTTGAGCGCCATGTGCAGCTCGACCGACTGCGGACTCGGCACGCGCGGATCGCCCTCGACCACGTGAATCATCGTCGGCGTCTTCGCGTTCCTGATGTACTTGAGCGGCGACTGGTCGAAGTACGTGTCGAAGTCCTCGTACAGGAACCCATCGCCCACATAGAACTGCCGGTTCCGCTGCACGTCGCTCTGCGCGTACATGCTGATCCAGTTCATCGTGCCCGCGCCCGAGCTGATCGCCTTGAACCGGTCGGTCTGCGTCAGAATCCAGTTGGACCAGTGGCCGCCCGCACTCCAGCCGAGCGCGCCCATCCGGTCCCCGTCCACGATCCCCTGGTCGATCAGGTAGTCCACGCCGGTGATGATGTCCTCGTACCCCATCGTGAAGTAATCCCCCACGATGTCCGTGCGATGGGCGTTGCCATAGTTCCGCGAGCCTCTGTAGTTGGGTTTGAGGACGGCGTATCCCGCGCCGGCGTAGACCTGAGCACTATACCCGCCATTGAAGCGCAGGATGTCGGCTGACGCAGGTCCCCCGTGGATCGCGACGATGAGCGGATAGCGCGTCCCCTCCTCGTAGCCGACAGGGTAGACCAGCACCCCACCGACCGTCTTGCCGTCGGACGAGCGCCAGTTGACCTCGACCTCGTCACCGAGCGCGATGTCCCGCACGTGCGGATTGACGTCCACCAGCTGCGTCCACGCCGAGCGGTTCGGCACGTCGTCGACGCTCGCCACGGCGAACACGGTCGGCGGCGTCTTCGGGTCGCTGTAGCCGATCAGGATCGTGCCGGTGTCGTCGTCGCGGTTCACCGACAGCGCGGCGCGCTCCTCGGTGAGCTGCCGCACCGCGCCCGTGGCCACGTCGAGCGCATGCAACTGCGTGGTTACGGTGACACCGGCGTTGAAGTAGATCGTCCCGGAGTCGTCCGACCAGAACCCAACGCTCGAGCTCTGATCGAAGTCGGTGCCGAGCTTTCGGAACGCGCCCCCGCGGTCGCCGACCTCGCGGATGTAGACGCGGTTGTCGGTCATCGTGTAGCGCTCCATGTTGTCCGGCGCCGAGAACGCGATCGAGCGGCCGTCGGGCGAGAAGCTGAGCCCGCCCTCGCCGACCTCGTAGTTGTCGGTGAGGCGCTCGATGTCGCCGGTCGCGACCTCCATGAGGTACAGATCCGCATACAGCCGCTGCGCCGTGATGTTGCGCTCGTAGCGCTTCGGCGAGCCCCCCGTGATGCCGATCCAGCGGCCGTCGTCGGAGAGGCTGAAACCGTTCACGCTGTACGCGGGGTCGTCCGTCTCGCGGCGCTCCTCGGCCGTCGCCACCTCGACGCTCCACAGGCTCGACAGTGGGGTCACCGCGTTGCGGATATCGACCGTGAACCCCTCCTCGCGCCGCTTCACCTCGTCCTCGTCGAACGAGTCGGGCCGCGTGAAGTAGACGCGGCTTCCGTCCGCGGTGAAGTCCCACTGGTCGACCCCGGCGTCGCCGTCGGTAAGCTGCTCGGGCTCGGCGCCTGTCAGGTCATCCGCCGGGAGCCGGTAGAGCTGCTCGCGGCCGTTCTTGCCCGATCGGTAGGCCAGCCAGCTCCCGTCCGGGCTGAACGCAAAGCCGGACACGCCTTCGGCCGTGTCGGTGATCTTGCGGGCCTCGCCGCCGTCGTGGCGCATCATGTAGAGCTGGATATCGCCGTCGCGATTCGACGCGAAGAGGAAGAACGAGCCGTCCGGGGCCCACGTCGGGCTCGTCTCGTTCTTGTCGTCGGTGTACGTGAGCCGGCGATCCGACGCGACACCCTCGCTGAGCGACACCAGGTGGATGTCGGTCTGGGACTCGGCCGCCTCCCAGTCGGGCGTGGTGACGGTGTAGAGCATGAGCGACCCGTCCGGACTCGGCGTCCATGAACCGGCGCGCTTCAGTTCCTGCACGTCCATGAAGGTGAGCTGCGCGGCGACTGGTGACGCGGCGAGCAGTGCGACGGAGGCGGTGAGGGCAAGGGCAGGGAGACGCATCGTGAACCTCTTTGGCGGCGGTGAACTGGAACTGTGATGATACGTGCTTGATGGGCACCCGGTCGAGACCCATACTCGGACATGAACCCCGTCAGCCCGGAGGCGCACGATCATGCCGACACCGACCCGCAGGAACCCGCCGCACCACTCCTCCGGCAACACGGCCGGTCTGACCCGCCGCGACTGGCTCGCGGCCACCGGGGCGGGCACGGCGGCCGCGCTGCTGAAGACCGACCCTCTGCAGGCGCACCTTCACAAGGGCGCACCGGCCGGCGCGGCGACGGTCGCCCAGGAGGACACGGTCGTCTTTACAAACACAACCGTGGCCAACCCTGATCTGGTTCAAAACGAGGTTGCTCTCGCGGTCGAGGGTGGCCGGATTGCGGCGATCGGCCCCACCGACGACGTGCTCGCGCGATTCCCCAGGGCCGAGCGGTACGACGGGCGGCACAAGGCGCTCATTCCGGGGCTGATCAACACGCACGCGCACATGCGCGCCGTCATCGCGCGCGGCTTCAACGAGGATTTCGGGTTCCCGAATACGGCGGGTCTGGCGATTTCACCGGCCAGCCTGCTCGAAGGCGAGGAGGGCAACCTGATGGTGCAGGTCGCGGCGCTGGAGGCTATCCGGACCGGGACCACCACCATTGTCGAGTACACCGGCAATGTTGGGCGGCAGGCGGAGGTGCTCGCCGACTCCGGCCTCCGTTGCGTCCTCGCCGAGGGGATCCGCGACACCGAGAACGTGCCGGGTCCGGTGTCCACCCGTTCGATGGCCCGGTCGTTCAGCGGGACGCCTCGCTTCTCCGAAGCCCTCCTCGACGAGGGCATGCAGCGCATCAGCGACTTGTTCAGCACCTGGCACGGCGCGAGGAACGGACGCATCACGGTGTTTCCGGCGGCGGCGCTGACCGAGACCTCGTCGCCCGAGCTGCTGCGGGCGGTGCGCGAGTTTGCCGAGACACACGACCTCGGGTATACGATTCATCTGAACCAGAGCCGCGCCGAGTACGAGTTCATGGTCATGCACCACGGCCTGCGGCCAGCGCAATACCTGGATCGGCACGACTTCCTCGGCCCCCGCCTGTTCGCGGCGCACGCCCGCTACGTCAACGACGCCGAGGTCGCGCTGCTTGGCCGGTCCGGCACGATCATCGCGCACCAGGCGGGGATGGCGGCGAACCGCGGAATCAGCCCGCCGATCCCGGCGCTGCGCACGGCCGGCTGCCCCATCGCGCTCGGCACCGACAACAACACCAACGACGTCTTCGAGGTGATGCGCATTGCGCTGCTGACCGAGCGGATCCGGCGCAACCGCGACGGGGACGAGGTGCCCGGCCTGGCGCCTCAGCCGGAGGACATCCTGGCCGACTGCACGCAGGGCGGTGCGCTGGCGGTGCAGCAGGCCGACGATCTCGGCACGCTCGAAGTCGGGAAGAAGGCCGACCTGCTGGTTGTGGACATGCTGCGGGCGCACCTGGTGCCGGCGGGGCGGGTCATCTCCGCGCTGGTGCACAGCGGGCATCCCGGCGACATCGAGTCGGTCATGGTGGATGGCCGGTTCGTCATGCGCGACCGTGAGGTCACCACCATGGACGAGGCGGCGATCCTGCGCGAAGCCGACGCAGTGGGCCGGCGGATCTGGGGTCAGGTGCTGGAGGCGAGCCCGCTCAGGGTGCCGAGGTTGCCGCGGCAGTAGCGGCCGTCGCGGGGCTGACCGCGACCGGGCTCAGCCCCGCAGGTGCTCGTTGAAGAACGCGATGGTGCGCTCCTGCGCGAGGCCGGCGGCTTCCTCATCGAAACGTGGGGTGGTGTCGTTGTGGAACCCGTGGTTCGCGCCATCATAGACGTGAACCACAAACTGCTTCCCGTTCGCCTCGAGCGCTTCCTGGTACGCCGGGTAGCGGGCGTTGATCCGCTCGTCCAGGCCCGCGAGCTGAATCATCAGCGGCGCCTGGATGGAGGGCACGTCCTCCGGGTCCGGCGCTGATCCGTAAAACGGCACACCGGCGCCGAGATCGGGAAGCCGGACCGCGAGCTGATTCACCACGCCGCCGCCGTAGCAGAACCCGACGGCTCCGACTCGCCCGGTGGTCGACTCGTGGTCCCGCAGGAACCGGAACGCGGCCACCCAGTCTTCCATCATCACGTCCCTGTCGAGCTGCCGCTGCATCGTCCGGCCCTCGTCGTCGTTGCCGGGATAGCCGCCCAGCGGGGTGAGCGCGTCCGGGCCCAGCGCCACGAAGTCTGCGGCGGCGAACCGGCGGACGACGTCTTCGATGTAGGGGTTCAGGCCGCGATTCTCATGGATGACCAGAACCGCGGGCTTTGGATCCGTCGCGCCGGCGGGGACTGCCATGTAGCCACGCATGGTCCCGGACCCGTCGGGTGACGGGTAGGTGACGTACTCCTGCCGGATCCGGGCATCGTCGGTCTCCACCTGCCGCGCCCACGCGTAGTTGGGACGAAGTGCGTCGAGGACCGCCACGGCAGCCGCGCCGCCGCCGAGCACCTTCCCGGCGCCCTCCAGGAAGTCCCGGCGCTGGATGTGCCCGTGGACGTAGCCGTCGAAAAGCGCCAGCACCTCCTTGGGGAAATCGCTCGCCTGCTTTCGTTTGCTCATGGGTGTTCTCCGCTGGTGGCTTGAGGACTGTTTCGGGGATCCCAGCATGCGGTTGGTGGGCGGGGTGCGCAAGCTTCGGGCGGACATGTGGCAGGGGCGGGTGGGGAGTGTCCCATCGTGACATGCCCGTGGCCCTACTTTTGCCGTGGAAACGCGGGCGGCGCGCGGAGCTTGAGTGGTGCTGTCGCAGGTGGACGCGTAGGCCGACCCCCCCGTGCGTTGGGCTGCCGACTCCTGCCAGTGCCGACTCTTGTCCCCCCGTCAGGCAGCTCGCGGCCGCGTTCCGTTCTTCACCTCCTTCGGTTGAGTCTGTTCCGTGCCTGTGGCTTGCCCCAGGTCTGTGGCCTGTCCGATTTCTCTGGCCTGTCCCATCCCGTCATGCTCGCGTCCCTGGTTTTGCCGCGGAAACGCGGGCGGTGAGTCGGCTGCGGTCGCGGCGTCACCCTCCAGCGCCTCCTCGACCGCCTCGCGCGCCGCCGCCTCGATCGCCCACGGGACCGCGCCGTCCGCGAGCCGTGCCGCGCCGTTGTACATCTGCCCGGGCCGAAGCGGTGGGGCGGGGGGCAGTGCGGGCGTCAGCTTCGGCTCGTTCACCGGCGGCGGCACGCTCCCCAGCATCTTGCCCCCGCGCGTGAAGAACACCGCCTGACCCTTCGCGTCGAGCGCCATCCGCACCCGGCCCTCGTGCACCAGGCGGTGGTGCCGGCGGCACAGGAGCACCGTATTCGCCAGGCTCGTCTCCCCGCCGTCGGCCCAGTGCTTGACGTGATGAGCTTCCGTGAACCGACTCCCGCACCCCGGGTACCGGCAGCCCCGGTCGCGTTCCTCGAGCGCGCGCCTGAGATGCGGCGGAATGGTCCGCGTCTTCCGCCCCACGCTGACTACCTGACCCTCCCGGTGCAGCATTTGCACCAGCGACGCATCACACGCCATGCGCCGCGACGTCTCCGCGCTCACCCGCACCCCGTCGAGCTCCGACCGGCCACCCTCGCCGTGCTCCTCCAGCGTGCTCATCTCGGCGTGCACCGTCACCTGGTACCGTTCGGCCCGCGTCCCGCTCTGCGTCGCCTCGGCCGCGTCGGCCTCCGCCTCCGCCCCCAGCCCCGCCGCCAGCGCCCGCTCGGCCACCAGTCCCGCCGCATCGGCCCTGCGCTGGCGGCTCGTCGGCCGCGCGTCGGGGTCCTCCTTGCGGTACAGCGCGTCCGTCGCGGCCTCGATCGCCCGCATCAGCACGGCTCCGGCCTCGGGCTCGAGCCTTCCGCGCACCACGTACGTCCCGTCCGCGTCGATCACGACCGACAGCGTCCGGCGCTGGTGCCGCACCTCTTCGGCCGTCAACTCGCCGTCGCGCGACAGGTGCTTCCATCCCCGCACGATCCGTTCGAGTTCGGCGGCGGAGCACTTGTCGGCGTACCTGAGCAGCCTCGCCTCGGTTTCCTTCGTCCCCACCCGAGTGATCGCCCGCACCTTGGCGTAGGACAGCTGTCCGGCCTTCATCTCGGCCGAGGTCTCGGGCAGGTCTTCCAGCGCATGGGCGACGCGCACGTTCTCACGGCAGGTTCCGATCATGCGGCCGGTCCGCCAGGCGAGCCACTCGGCGCAGGAGGTGAACGCGTCGGCCCAGCCCTCGCGGCGGTCGAACTCGGCGATGAGGGTGAGCATCTCGTAGGTGGCGATGTTGATCCGTGCGGCGAGTTCCGCGATGCGCTCGCCGAGCTGGGCGATGGTCATGTCAATCCTCTTAAGTAGAAGTCCGGCAAAGAGTTAGCGTTTCTCACCCATAAAGATAACGCCAGTTTTTCGGCCCTCTGCGGGGCCTCCAGGACGCGAAAACTCGGCTCAAGGCACGTTGATGGGTCTGACACGGCCCATCGGCCCTCCTTGGGCTTCCTGGCGGCCTCTGGCGGCCATCCTGGGAGCGGTCCCGGACCTCGCCGAACTCGCGTTTTCAGACCCCCCTGTATAGCTGGATGGGACTATCGCTCGATCCTTTGGGACAAGCGGGACAGCGGCATGCTCGAACGGGACACGCGGGACAGCCACATGCTCCTGCGGGACGCGCCAAACCCCGGCGCCACCGAGGCGGACGCTCCACTGGACGCCGCTCGCGCTCCAGCCCCCCCGTGCACGCTCCACTGGCACCGCAGTCACACACTCATCCGCCCCGCCACGTTTCCGCGGCAAATCCAGGGACACCCGCATGCTCGAACGGGACCGCGGGCCATTCTGCGGCCCCGCCAACGGGGGTCCGCCCACTCAGACGGGGGTCCATCCGCTCAGGCGGAGGCCCGTGAGCTCCAGCAGCACTTCCTTACCGCCAACCCTAACGTTACGTCAGGGTTGTCAACGCCCTACCCCAGAATCTCCCCATACACCCGCATGAAGTTGCTGCCCATCACCTGCGCGACCTCGCCGCCCGAAAACCCCCGCTGCTCCAGCCGCTCTGCAATGATGTGCATCTTCTCCGGGCGGTCGAGTTCCTCGATGAACGGCGGCCACCGGACATCGACCTCCGGCTTGAACTCGAACTGGGCGTGAAAGTCCCAGAACGCCTGCTCCGTCGGGAAGGACGTGCGCCAGCCGCCGATACTCGAGTCCGTGCCGATGCCGACGTGGTCGATGCCCACCAGATCCGCTACGTAAACGATGTGATCGATGAAGTCGTCCAGCGTGGAGCGCGCCTTCTTGCTCACGAAGAAGTTGACTGTGGTGATGCCCATGACTCCGCCGCGGGCTGCCATCGCCCGGATCTGCTCGTCGGTCTTGCAGCGCGGATTGTCACACAGCGCGCGGCAGTTCGCGTGCGTGAAAAGCACGGGCGCGCTGGAGACCTCGATCGCTTCCATGGTGCTCCGCACGCCGGTGTGCGAGACATCCACGATCATCCCCAGATCGTTCATCTTCTGCACGACCTCGACGCCGAAATCGCTGAGCCCCGCGTCGACCCGCTCGGTACACCCCGCTCCGAGGGCGTTCAGGGAGTTGTAGGTCAGCTGCATCTGCCGGATGCCGAGGTTGTAGAAGAACTCGACGTTGGCCAGATCGCGCTTGAGGTGCGTCGCGTTCTGGAACCCGATCATGACCGCGATTCCGCCCGTCCGCTTCGCCTCCAGGATGTCCGCCGACCGCCGCACGTGGATGACACGGTCCGGGTACTGGTTGAAGATCCCGTGCCAGCTCGCGATGTCCTGCACCGCCTGCTCGTAGCCGAAGGGCGGGTCGCCCGGGGCGCCCAGCGTCGTCTCGATCATGGTCAGGCCCGAGCGCTCGATCTCGTCGAACCCCTCCGGCCCGAACCGGAGCCCGCCGAGCGCGTCGATCCAGATGTCGTCCTGGCGGGTGGGGGCGTCCTGCCGGGCCGCCTTGGTCACACCAAAGCTCAGCGCCGCCCCGGCCACGCCGGCCCGCCGTACAAACTCCCGTCGCGAAACCGGCATCAGACTCCTCGTCGCGCTGGTGATGTCAGTTGCTGCACTCCGCCAGGTCAAGGTGCCTCAGGTACGATGCCGTCGCAACGACGACCAGCAGCGCGAAGAGCGCGACCTGGGTGGCGGGCGCCGTGACGCCCGTGTTCGTCCCTGCCAACGCCACAGCGAACGTTGCCAGAGCCGCCAGCAGTCCCGACCCGGCGAGGTGCCCCCAGCCGGGAAGTTGCTCCGAGAGACGAATTACCGCGGTCGCCCGGGCAATGATCCGCTCGTTCAGGCTGGCCGATGCGCTGGTGTTGATCTCGGGATCGAGCACATAGCGCGTCCCCAGCTGGATCTGCCAATCGAGCCGGCAGGCTTCGCAGTGCCTCAGGTGCTCGACCACGTCCGGATCCGCGTGCGGCGTGCCGACGCGTGCCAGCGCAAACAGCTCAGGACATGAGCTCATTCTTCGCATCCTTCATGATCTTCCGGAGCTGGTCCCGGGCGTGTCGAATGTGCGACCGGACCGTTGCCGGGGTGGTGTTCATCATGCGCGCTGCCCGGTTTGTACTGTGTCCCTCGAAGTGGACGAGACGCCACGCAGTGGCCTGACGACGCGGAAGAGCTGCGACGGAACGGTCCAGGCTTTCCAGAAACGAGTGGCATTCGAGCAGGCGTAGAGGGTCGTCAAGCATGTCATCGGATTCCTCGACCGGTGGATCCAGCGCGGCATATCTCTCGACCGCCGACTCGCGCGACTCCCGGGCATTGCGCCAGTTTCGGCAAACGCCCCGCGCCAGCGTGGTGACCCATCCTGCCATGGCTCCCATTTCGCGGTAGTGCTCCCGCCGGGTCAGCAGGCGGACGCACACTTCCTGATACAGGTCGTCCTGATCGTCACGATCGCCGGCATACGCGTTGACCACGCTTCGGATTAGCGGTCCGAATCGATCGAGTACCGTCTCGAAGCACTCGTGGTCGCCCTGTCGGAACGCTTCGCTGTCGATGGGTGCGGCGCCTGCTTTTGTCGCGCGAATACCGGGGACCACTGCGCCAAGGTCAAGCGATCCCGAAGCCGCGGAGTCACTCATCAGTACCTCCTGCCGCGGACCAGATAACTCAGGATCAGGAGTTCGGCAACCGGCAGTCCCAGCGGCAGCCAGGCGCCGATCACGCCCGATCGCATCGACCCGTCGCGCATGAACGGCTCGGCTGGCGACGCCAACACGTGCCCCGCGAAGAAGGCGATCCCTCCCACCACGCCAATCGCCATGCGGGCGTTCCGCCGGCTCCCACGGGTGAGATGGATGGTCAGTTCGGCCGCGAGTGCGCCGATGAAGACGTTGAGGATCCCGAAGACAGCCAGGGCGAGTGGCGCATGCAGCTCCCAGCGAAGCACGTTCGGCGGCAATCGGTGGGGTGCATTCGCCCGCAACTCGTACGTTTCCGGGGGATTGGCCTCGACGAAGCGGATGTTGCGCGTGATTCCCACCGGGGTTTGGGCACCAAACCGCCGCATGTCCTCGGTCTCGGACCCGAGGCCGGCGAGGTACCGATCGTCCAGTACGGGCGCTACCCACGAGCCCAGCCCGTACGATGCGGCGGCAACCGAAAAGCCGACCGCCACAGCGGCTCGACGAACGCGCCTCGAATACCCGAGTATTCGCGCCAGTGCCACGCCGGCGGCGAAGAGCAGGAACGGGAGAATGAGGGCGGCGTCTTCAGCGACCAGCCATGCCCAGCGCAGGACGGTCGCTTCCCCCAGGAATGGTGGCCACGAAAGGGCCAGTGTCCCGACGACGAGCAGCAGGAACCAGGGGAGCATCGCTCCCGTGACCGGCCTCCAAATGCGCTTGCGGACCGGATCGCTTGTCGTCGTAAGACGCGGCATTCCCTGCCCTCACTCCGTGTCGGGTTCGTTCAGCATCGCCACATTCGCCGTCGTGGCCGCAGTACGGGCCCCGCCAGCAACACGTCCGACAACAATAGGCCTCCGGGCCCTCTCCGCGACAGCAACGGAATGGACCGTGGATAACCGTCGCCAAGTTCGCGGACGAAGCCCGGCTCGGGGACGGGACCAACAACACGATTCCCAGCACGATGTTCACTAGGACAAGTACGACGATTGCTGCTCGCAATGTGGGGGTTCTCCTGCCCGGGCCGGTTGCCGCCCCGTGCTGTGTGGGGGAATGGATCTCTCCGTTAACAGACCAGTTCCCCGGGGAAGAACGTGCAGTTTGCTCCGCCGGAGATGCCCATCACAACGGCATCACGATCCGGTTTGCACGGTCTTCGTCCGAGGAATGGTGTGTCTTGAGGGAGCCGTGCCCCACCATGGCAGCTTCCTGACCATCGGGTTACACCGTCCAAAATCAGAATGGAGCGGCATCGCGATGAGCAGACAGAACACGGGGTCTGTCGGAGCAGACCACTGGAAGACCGTCGCACTGGCGCTGCTGGCCGTGCTGGCGATTGGTCAGTCGGTCGTGGCGGGACAGCGCCTTGTGCGGGTCGCTCCAGCGGGTTCGCCTGTTGCCGTCGACGACGATGTGTCGGGACTGATGGTGCGCCTCTCCGGCGGCGAGACGTCCGAACTGGGCGCGGGGAATGAGGCGCTGCTGTTGGTCTTCGATCCAGACTGCGCCCACACCGCGCGCGTGGCAGAGGCCTGGGCGTCCTGGCTCGCGGACGAGGACTCTGGACGCCGTCGAACGATCGCGGTGTCGGCGGGACCGCTAGCTGTGGCGGTGCGCTACGCACGCGATGCGGATTGGAACGTTCGGGTGGGTTCCGTTGAGTCGTCCGAGGAGGGAGTGGATGAACATCCTCTGACGTCGAAGACGCCTTGGGTGTTCGCCATCGGCGCCGACGGGTGGGTGGTGGCGGAAGGTCACGGAGTCCGCCTCGCCGAGGTGGCGCAAGCCATCCGAGGTCGCAGGGGTGGGGACTGGGATGTCCAGGATCATCTTGCTGCCCGACCTCGGGTTCAGTGATGGGTTTCGTGGGATGGAGGGCTGTAGCTGCCGTCCACGTGGGTGTGTGGGACGGACGATTTGTTCACCGGAGGCGCCGCCGTTGCCGCACGCCTTTGCACACTTCCGGATCGGGAACTGGTGAGTATGTGAAGGGCCAGCGTCGCTGGTGAACCGGTCATGCATAGGAGAAGGGTTCTGTATCATGCGAAACCGTCGTCTTTTGTTCCAAGCGTTATCTGTTGCATTTCTCGGCCTCGCGCTACTGGTCACAGCATCGGCGCAGGCTGCCAGTGCCGCTGCGCCATCCATGGCTGGCTGTTACGTGTGCAACTGGGGCTGTCCCAGCTCAGTGTTCAGGAACGCTGCATGTCAGGAAGAATGTGGGGGAGATGCTTACGGTGGCTGTTCCTGGAACTGCCCGGACGGTACCCACTACTGGCTCTGCGAAGGTGAGAACTGAGGGACTGCGTCCGCAGACTCCCGCCCCTTCCCCGAGGGTCGCTTACCCGTCCTAAGCCTTCCGATGGAGGTGTCGGATGCGAACAAAGATGGAATCCATCGCAACAGTAGCGGTGCTAGTGGCAGCGGGAGCGGTCGCGATAGCTGCGGTCCGTCTGTTTCTGTTTCCTCCCGTCCCACAGGGCGGGCGGATTGACACAACGCCCCCTGAGCGGCTGGGTGACGCAGTGTGGGAGGAAATCCTGAGCCTTGGCATTCTCGTGGGCGATACATCGGATTCCCCCCCAATCACCGTGGTGGAGTTCTTGGATATCGAGTGCCCCTTCTGTCGGCAGTCCCATCTCGCACTCGCGGAAGCGAAAAAAGCTCTCCCCGATTCGGTGGCGCACATAGTAGTCCATTACCCCTTGGATTTCCATCGCTTTGGCGTGCCGGCTGCACGGGCGGCAGAATGCGCGGGTGTGCAGGACCGGTTCTCGGACTTCCTCAATCTAGCTCTCGAGAAGCAAGACTCCTTGGGGCTTAAGACCTGGGCATCGTACGCGGTAGAGTCCGGCGTACGGGACACGCTACGGTTCAACGAGTGCAACGCAAGCAAGAGTGTGCCCTCTCGCGTCGAACTGGGACTGGAAATGGGCAATAGAATCGGTGTCCGAATGACGCCGACCGTATTGGTCAATGGGTGGCTCCTCTCCGCCCCGCCTCGTAATGTGGAGGAGTACGTCCGCGTGGTCAGAGAGGTAGTAGCCGGAGAAGAGCCGTATGCGCGGTAAAAAGTCGGCTGGCACGCTGTCAGGTCGCGGCTGGCGCTGCGCGATTCTCCTATCACTAACCACCAATTCTCTCGTGCTATCGGCCCAAGAGCCATCGGTCATCGACATACCACCACCGTCTGCAACGTTGGACGAGCGAAAGTTCTCCATGATCCGAGGCATCAGGGAGTTGGCTGACGGCCGACTTTTGGTGTCCGACCCTCTGGAGCGGTCGCTCTACGTTGTGGACTTCGCCACGCAGAGGGTCAACAGGATTGGGAGAACCGGTGACGGGCCGAACGAGTATCAGGCGCCGGGACATCTGTATGCGCTCGGTAATGACTCCACTCTCCTCACCGATGAGACGACGCAGCGGGTGTTTCTTGCAGTTGGCGACAGCATCGTGCGGACGTTGGCCGCTACGAGCTTGGCGCCGGCCATTGCTCGAGGTGCTCCGGAAGGATACTGGGGGGCGGATCGCTTTGGGAGAATCCTGGTTGTCGAGGGGTTCGCCTATGCGCCGCGTGTGATACCCATGTCGCGTGTATACGCAGATTCGGTGCGGCTTCTGCTCACCGGGAGTATCTTCGCGAATGAGGAGGTTGATCTGCACACGGTCGCCGAAGTCGGCGGACAGGGCCGGCTGGGTGTAGAAAGGAACCGACAAAGAGGCGGACTGCTCTATCACACGAGCCCGCTGGCGGCCGAGGGACAGGCATGGCTCTTCCAGGACGGTTGGATGGCTGTGGCATATCCGGACCCGTATCGTGTGGATTGGCGCTCATCCGACGGACGATGGATACGCGGTCCGGCGCTTCCATTCACACCTGTGGAGGTCAATCGGTCGGAGAAGTGCTTCGCTTTGGCACGGCGCCACCGGTCACAAGACGGCGGTTGTCTACCGGAGGCGTCACCTGGATGGCCCGATCATGTTCCACCTTTCTTGATGCAGGTGCCTTGGGTCGCTCCGGGCGGCATCGCACTCCGAGCAGCACCAGACGGCTCGCTGCTGATTCACCGAAGCCCAACCGCCGAGGCTCTCGAGAACCGCTACGACGTGGTGAATCGGCATGGGGAACTTGAGGCTGTGATCCGTATGTCGGTGGATCATACGATCGTCGGACTTGGCCGTTCATCACTCTTCATCGTGCACGAGGACGAGATGGACTTGCTCACCCTGAGCCGCCATCCATGGCCTGTGCAAAAACTCCCGCACGGCGAAGCGCGCCGTGTTTGTGTTACAGCTGAGAACGACAACCAATGCAATGAAAAGGACAACGCGACCAGGGAAGTTGGCCGTCGATACTTGAGGCTATCCCATTCAAGGTGGCTTCGGCAGCGTCTCACCTACACACCGCTCCGCTAACAGCCCCCCCGAGAGAAAGGATTTGTGTCATGCGGAACCGTCGCCTTCTATTCCAAGCGCTTTCTGTCATTTTCCTCGGCCTCGCGCTTCTGGTCACAGCATCAGCGCAGGCCGCCAGTGCTACCGCGCCATCCATGGACTGTTTCGTGTGCAACTGGGGCTGTCCCAACTCCGCCGTGCGGGATGCGGCGTGTAAGGAAGAATGCGGGGGAAGTGCTTATGGGTCCTGCAAAAAAGGCTGCCAGGGGGGTTCTAATCACTGGCTCTGCGACGGTGAGAACTAGCTGACTTGGGGAGGGGCCCCCTTCTGTCAAGTAGGGGGCTCGTTCTGGTCTCAAGTGCCGAGAGGTGGAAGTCGCCTAGGCTCGCTTCGACGGTGAACCTCCACCTGATATAGGCCGGTAGCAGCTGGCCAGAGCGCCAAGATTTCGGATTCGTCGGGAGTTGGCTCCGATTCCAACTCTCTCCAGCCGTGGCCGCAGGCTCGTCCCCTAGACCCCCGCCGGACTCTGGAACGCCAGATCGAACTGTCTGGCGTGCTCGATCTTTTCCTCCAGGTCCACCAGCGGCGCGGAATACTCGCCCGAAAAACACGCCGCGCAGAACGGGCCGCCCTCGGCCACCGCGTCCACGAGTCCGTCCAGTGACAGGTAGCCGAGCGAGTCGACGCCCAGATCGGCGGCGATCTCGTCCACGGACATCCTGGCTCCCATGAGCTCTTCCTTCGACGGCATGTCGATCCCGTAGTAGCACGGGAACCGCACCGGCGGGCTGGCCACGCGGAAGTGCACCTCGGCCGCCCCGGCGCCGCGGATGAACTTGACCAGGCTGGTCGACGTGGTGCCCCGCACGATCGAGTCGTCCACCACGACCACGCGCTGGCCCGCCAGCACCTCGCGCACGGGGTTGTACTTGATGCGCGCGCCGAAGTCCCGGTCGGCCTGCGACGGGCGGATGAAGGTGCGGCCCACGTAGTGGTTGCGCAGCAGCCCCAGCTCGTAGGGAATGCCGCTCTGCTCGCTGTAGCCGAGCGCCGCCGAGTTGGCGCTGTCCGGCACCGCGATCACGCAGTCGCCCTCCACGGGGTGCTCGCGGGCCAGCTGACGTCCGAACGACCGGCGCGCCCGGTCCACGCTCATGCCCCACAGGTTCGAATCGGGCCGCGCGAAGTAGACGAGTTCGAAGATGCACGGCGCGGGGGTTTCGGCGTGCATGCCGGGGAGGCTCGTGGCCCGGCCGCCTTCGAGCCGCACCAGTTCGCCCGGCGCGATGTCGCGAACATAGTGCGCGCCCATGATGTCGAGCGCGCACGTCTCGCTCGCGACGATGTGGCCGCCGTCCAGCTCGCCGAGCACCAGCGGCCGGAATCCGCGCGGGTCGCGCACCGCGTACATGGTCTCGCCCACGGTGAGGATCAGCGAGTACGCGCCCTCCAGGAAGCTGAGCGCGTCGCGAAGCTGCGCCTCGACGGTGCGGTGCCGCGAGCGCGCGATCAGGTGCACGATGATCTCGGAGTCCGACGAACTCTGAAAGATCGCGCCTTCTTCGACGAGCTGGTGCTTCATCCCGCGCGCGTTGGTCAGGTTGCCGTTGTGCACGATCGCCAGGTCGCCCTCGGCGTAGCGCACCACGATCGGCTGCGCGTTGACGCGCTGTCCGCCGCCCGCGGTCGAGTAGCGCACGTGCCCGAGCGACGTGCTGCCTGGCAGCGACGCGATCCGTTCGGCGTTGAAGACGTCCGACACCAGGCCGAGTTCCTTGTAGAGCTTGGTGCGCGTGCCGTTGGCGGCGCAGATGCCTGCCGCCTCCTGGCCCCGGTGCTGCAGCGCGTACAACCCCAGGAACGCGAGCTCGGAGGCGTTCTCCGCGTTGCTGACGCCGATGATCCCGCACTCCTCGCGGGGACGGTCGTCCAGCAGCGGCAGGTGGATGTCGGTCGGACGGCTCATCACTCGCTCATGATGCCGGGAATGGTCCCGAAATAGTGGTCGTTCAGGACGCCGAGGGCCAGTGTGAGCGTGGAGGAGCGGATCTCGATCTCGAGAGGAGTGCCTTCGCCCGTCACCGTGCCGATGCGTGTGCAGGGAACCCCGTAGTCCGACGCGATCCGGCGGACTTCGTCCTCATGCTCAGGCCCACAGCTCACCACCACCCGGCCGTGGTCCTCGCCGAAGAGGAGCGCGGTGTCCGGCAGGTCGTCTTCGAGGCGCACGGTGGCGCCCACGCCATCGCCCTTGCGGGGGCGGCCCAGGCAGCTCTCCACGAGCGTAGCGGCAAGCCCGCCGCTTGCCACGTCGTGAGCCGACTTGAGCACCTTGCGCGCGGTCATGGCCAGCAGACACCGCTGCAGCGCGCGTTCGGCGGACAGGTCAACGGCGGGGGGCTCGCCCGCGACAAGGCCATCGTGCACCGCGTACAGGTACTCCGAGCCGCCCAGTTCGCCCTTGTTGGTTCCCAGCAGGAGGACCGCGTCGCCCGCATCACGGAACGAGTGCCGCACGATCGTGTCCAGGTCCTCGATCACGCCGATCATCCCGATGACCGGAGTGGGGTACACCGCCTGGCCATCGGTCTCGTTGTAGAAGGAGACGTTGCCGCCCGTGACCGGAGTCTCGAAATGGCCGCAGGCGTCGCGCATCCCCAGAACCGCCTCGCGGAACTGGTGCCGGATGTGGGGCTTGAGCGGACTGCCGAAGTTGAGGCAGTTGGTGATCGCCAAGGGGACCGCGCCGGTGCAGGCGACGTTGCGTGCGGCCTCGGCAACGGCGCCCATTGCTCCGGAGCGGGGGTTCAGGTACGTGTGGCGGCCGTTGCAGTCGGTTGATGCCGCCACGCCCCGGTTCGTTCCCGGCACGCGGATCACGCCGGCGTCGCCTCCCGGCCGCTCGATCGAGTTGGCGCGGACCGTGGTGTCGTACTGCTCGTACACCCACTGCTTGGAGGCCACGTTGGGAGAGCCTACGACGGCCAGAAAGGCGCTCTCCAAGCCATGCGGAGGCGAAATATAATGGGAAATATCCTTTTCACGCAAATCGCGTACGACTTTCGCCTCTTCGCCGGGCCGCTCGTAGGTGGGACAGCCCTCGGTGAGGGGCAGCGCCGGGATGTCCGCGACCGGGGCGCCGTCCTCCAGCACCCGGAAGGTCCCGCTCGCCGTGACGGTGCCGATCGTCGCGGCTTCGAGCTCCCACTTCTCCAGGATCTCGCGCACGGCGTCCTCGCGCCCCGCCGCGGCCACGACCAGCATGCGCTCCTGTGATTCGGACAGCAGGATCTCGTACGGGGTCATCCCATCCTCGCGCACCGGCACGCGCTCCACGTCCATCTCGACGCCCGTCCCCGACCGCCCCGCCATCTCGGCCCCGCTCGACGTCAGCCCGGCCGCGCCCATGTCCTGGATCCCCACGATATGCCCGCTCGCGATCAGTTCCAGCGACGCCTCCAGCAGCAGCTTCTCGGTGAACGGATCGCCCACCTGCACCTGCGGGCGGCTGGCCTCGTCGTCGCCCTCCGACAGCTCCTCGGAAGCGAACGTCGCGCCGTGGATCCCGTCGCGGCCGGTGCGCGCGCCAACCGCCATCAGCGTGTTGCCGACGCCTTCCGCCGTGCCCCGGATCAGGTCCTCCTTGCGCATCAGCCCCAGGCACATGGCGTTGACGATCGGGTTGTCCTCGTAGCCGCGGTCGAAGTAGACCTCGCCGCCGGTCGACGGGATGCCGACGCAGTTGCCGTAGTCGCCGATCCCCTTGACCACGCCCGAGAACAGGTAGCGCACGCGGGGGCGGTCGAGATCGCCGAAGTGCAGCGAGTTCAGGGTGGCCACGGGCCGCGCGCCCATGGTGAACACGTCGCGCAGGATGCCGCCGATGCCGGTGGCCGCCCCCTGGTAGGGCTCGACGGCCGACGGGTGGTTGTGCGACTCGATCTTGAACGCGAGCGCGTATCCGGCACCCACATCGATCACACCGGCGTTCTCCCCCGGGCCCTGGATGACCCACGGAGCCTGCGTCGGCAGCAGGCGCAACAGGCGCTTCGAGTTCTTGTATCCGCAGTGCTCGGACCACATCGCCGAGAACACGCCGAGCTCCGTAAATGTGGGTTCACGCCCCATGATCCGGCGGATCTGCTCGTATTCGTCGGGCGAGATGCCGTGGTCCTCGACCAGTTCAGCGGTGATCGGGGGATCGCCCGGGCGGGGCAGGGGGGCGCTCATGCCACCTCCGCATGGTCGGCCGCGTGGTCGGCCACGCGGTCGGCCACCCCGGCCGTCAGCAGCGACCGGAACATCGGCAGTCCGTCCACCGAACCCAGCGCCGCCTCGATGGCCCGGTCCGGATGCGGCATCATCCCGAGAATGTTGCCGCGCGCGTTGACGATGCCCGCGATGTTGTTGAGCGAGCCGTTGGGATTCGCCTCGCGGGTTGCGGCCCCGCGGGCGTTGCAATAGCGGAACAGGACGCGGCCGTCCGCCTCGAGACCCGCCAGCGTCTCGGAGTCCGCATAGTAGTTGCCGTCGGCGTGCGACAGCGGCATGCCGAGCACCTGTCCCTCGCGGTAGTCGCTGGTGAACGGCGTACCGCCACGCTCGACCCGCAGGTGGCAGTCGTGCGACTGGAAGCGCAGCGACCGATTGCGGAGCAGCGCCCCGGGCAGGAGTCCCGCCTCGCACAGGACCTGGAAGCCGTTGCAGATCCCGACGATCAGTCCGCCCTCGCGGCCGAAGCCGATGACCGCGTCCATGATCGGGCTGAAGCGGGCGATGGCGCCCGGCCGCAGGTAGTCGCCGTGCGCGAAGCCGCCGGGCACGATGACCGCGTCCGCGCCCCCGAGCGAGGTCTCGCGGTGCCACACGTAGCGGGGCGAGCCCCCCGCCAGTTCGACGGACCGGAAGCAGTCCTGGTCGCAGTTGGACCCCGGAAAGGTGAGGACGGCGACGTTCATCCGGCGCCTCCGGCTGCGCTGGCGCCTGCCGCGCCCGCCGCCACCCGGAAATCCTCGGTCACCGGATTGGCCAGCAGCTTGCGGCACGCCTCTTCGACGCGCTCCGTGGCCTCGTCCGCCGACGCGGCGTTCACCTCGAGGTAGATGGCCTTGCCGACGCGGACGTCGTCGACCGTGTCGTAGCCCAGCGACGACAGCGCGTGATGGATCGCCTTGCCCTGGGGGTCCAGGAGGCCGGGCCTGGGGGTGACCAGAACCTCCACAGTGAATCGGCTCAAGAACGGTGCTCCTTCCATTGAATGATATCGGATTCGTGCTCTTCGGACTCGTGCGTCAGCTCATGGTAGTCGACGTCGCGGGGTTCGACATCGGAATCCGGCGTGCCCGGTTCGTCCAGAAGCGGATCGCGCTCGGGCAGCCGGGCGTGGAGGCCGAGGAAGACCGACCGGGTCAGACCCCACAGCGCATAGCCGACGATCGCCGGGAAGAACCAGTAGTAGGGAACCGTGACGGCGAGCACGAAGCAGCCCACCAGCAGGGTCGTCCGGATGATCCCGCGCCGGGTGCGGAAGTCCAGCGGAGGCATCTTGGCGTAGGGGATGTGGCTGATCATGAGGATCGAGACCAGGACGGTCGTGATCACCATGATCTGCGGCCAGGGCAGCGTGGCCAGGTTCTCCTGGAAGAACGCGGTCGTGGTGAACGGGTAGTGCGTCGCGAGCAGCACGCCGGCGGCGGGGCTGGGAAGGCCGTGGAAGTGGCTGCGGGCCTCGCCCCCCTGCTCGACGTTGAAGCGCGCCAGCCGTATCACGGCGGCCGAGACGTACGCAAATCCGATCACCCAGCCCCAGTCGGACGCCGGGAAGTAGAGGAGGATCAGGATCAGCGCCGGCGCCACCCCGAAGGAGATCGCGTCGGTGAGCGAATCCAGCTCGGCCCCGAACGCCGATCCCGTGCGGGTGACCCGCGCGACGCGCCCGTCGAGGTAGTCCAGGATCCACGCGATGACGATGCACCACGCCGCCCAGGTGAAGTCGCCTCGGGAGGCCGAGACCATCGCGTAGAGGCCGAAGAAGAGGTTGCCCAGCGTGAAGGCCGACGGAAGGATGATGACCCCGCGCCTGAGGTTCGCGCGCGGTCGGTCCCGGCGCAGCCGGCGCCAGCGTCCGGGCTTGCGGTCGCGCGGCGTCACGTGCCCTCCCGCGTGTGGTCGATCCTGGCCACCGGTGTCTCGCCCCCGCGCACCTTGTCGCCGGGGCCGACAAGCACCTCCCAGCCCTCCGGCACGAACAGGTCCACGCGCGAGCCGAAGCGGATCAGGCCGATGCGCTCACCCCTGGCGACGCTGTCGCCCTCGCGCGGATACGTCACGATGCGGCGCGCCACCAGCCCCGCGACCTGGCGCACCACCACCGGTCCCTCCGCGGTCGTGAGCCCCAGCGACGCCTGTTCGTTCTCGCTGCCGGCTTCCTCGCGCCAGGCGGGCAGGTACCGGCCCGGCCGGTAGGCGTACGCGTCCACCCGGCCCGCCAGCGGCGCGCGCTGCACGTGCACGTTGAAGATGCTCAGGAAGATCGTCACGCGGGTGGCGGGCCCGCCCATGAACGCCTCGCCGGCGACCTCCGCCACGCTCATGACCGTGCCGTCGGCGGGAGACGCGACGATGTCCGGGTCCGTCGGAGCGCGGCGCTCGGGGTCGCGGAAGAAGTACACGACGAAGAGGGTGAGCACGAACAGGGTGGCCGGCAAGGTCGTGCGCGCGCCCCAGCCGCCGCCCCGCGCCCACATGGCGGCGAGGAGGGTCGCGGCAAGGAAGACGGCGATGAAGGGGAGCCCCTCGCGCGCCACGGGGATGGCGTTCACGAAGGGGCCTCCTCGCCGAGCGCTGTGCCGGTCAGTCTGCGGAACACGTCGCGGTAACGCTGGGACGTGGCCGCGACCACCTCTGCGGGCAGCGGAGGGGGCGGGTACTGCTTGTTCCAGCTCGAAAGAGTCTCCAAATAATCGCGAATGGGCTGTTTGTCAAGAGACGGCTGTCCCCGGCCCACCGCGTAGTGCTCACCGGGCCAGAACCGCGAGGAGTCCGGGGTCAGGACTTCGTCGATCAGAAGGAGTTCGCCGTCGGGCGAGATCCCGAACTCGAACTTGGTGTCGGCCAGGATGATGCCGGCCTCGGCCGCCGCGGCGCGCCCGCGCTCGTAGATGTCCAGCGACCGCTCGCGCAGGCGTCCGGCGAGCTCGGTGCCGAGAAGGTCGGTCACCTGCCGAAAGGTGATGTTCTCATCGTGGCCCTCCCGGGCCTTCGTCGCGGGCGAGAAGATGGCCGGGACCAGGGCGTCGCTTTCGACCAGCCCGTGTGCGAGGGGCTCGCCGGCCAGGGTCCCCGACTGACGATACTCCTTCCACGCCGAGCCGGACAGGTACCCTCGTACCACGCACTCGACGGGCAGCGGCCGTGTGCGGCGAGCCAGCGTCGCGCGACCCGCCCACTCGGCTTCGCAACCCGCCAGGGCGGGCACGGCCGTGCGGATCTCGTCGGTGTGCACGGACACCAGGTGGTTGGGGACGTCGCCCAGGTGCGTGCGCAGCCACCAGGCGGTGATTTGGGTGAGCACGCGGCCCTTGTCGGGCACGGGCTCGTTCATGACCACGTCGAACGCGCTGACCCGGTCGCTGGCGACGAGCAGGAGGTGTTCGGCGGCGCCGCCGGGGCCGTTACCCTCCGGCACCGCGTACACGTCCCGGACCTTGCCGCGAAAGAGAAGGGGGAGGGGGAGGGTGCCGTCCGTCACACCCTCACCTCGCCCGCCGTCCGCGCGTCGGCGGCCTGGCCGTGCCGCTCCAGCACCGGCGCCACGTGCGCCGACAGGAAGGCGTCCACCTGTTCGGGTGCCCTGCCCACGAGCCGTTCGGGCCGGGCCAGCGCCTCCAGCTCTTCGACGCCGACCCCCAGTGTCTCGTCGGCGGCGATGCGCGCGAAGAGCTCGCCGTCTGCACCCTCGGTCATGCGGCGCGCGGCGGCCAGCGTGTGGCGGCGGATGCTCTCGTGGGCGTCCTGCCGGTCCCCTCCCTCGGCGGCCGCCTCCATGAGCACGGACTCCATGGCCATGAACGGAAGGTGGACCGCGAGGTTGGCGGCGACCACCCCCTCGTTCACCCTGAGCCCGCCGGAGACGTTCCCGGCGAGCACGAGGATCGCGTCGGTGGCCATGTAGGCGTCCGGAATCGCGAGCCGCTTGTTGGCGGAGTCGTCCAGCGTCCGTTCCAGCCATTGCGTCGCCGCGGTGTGCGCGGGATCCGAGGCCAGCGTGATCACGTGGCGCGCCACCGCGCAGATCCGCTCCGACCGCATGGGGTTGCGCTTGTAGGGCATGGCCGATGAGCCGACCTGCTCCTTCTCGAAGGGCTCCTCCAGCTCGCGGAGGTGCGAAAGGAGCCGGATGTCGTGCGCCATCTTCGAAGCCGAGGCGGCCAGGCCGGCCAGCGTCGAGAGGAACGCGTGGTCGACCTTGCGGGGGTAGGTCTGGCCGGTGACGGGATAGCACGCGTCGAAGCCCAGGCGGCGGCAGACGTCCCGCTCCAGCGCGTCGACCCGCGCGTGATCGCCGTCCATCAGCTGCAGGAACGACGCCTGCGTGCCGGTGGTGCCGCGCACGCCCCGCAGCTTCAGCGTGGCCAGCCGGTGCTCGATCTCCTCCAGGTCGAGGAGGAAGTCCTGGATCCACAGCGTGGCGCGCTTGCCGACGGTCGTGGGCTGGGCGGGCTGAAAATGGGTGTAGGCCAGCGTGGGAAGGGCCCGGTGGGCAGCCGCGAACCCGGCCAGGGCGCGGATCGTGGCGACGACGCGGTCGCGAACGATCAGCATGGCTTCGCGGTGCTGGATCAGGTCCGTGTTGTCGCCGACGAACGCGCTGGTGGCGCCAAGGTGCAGGACGCCGCGCGCTGCGGGCGCCGCGTCGCCGAAGAGATGAATGTGCGCCATCACGTCGTGCCGGAAACGGCGCTCGTAGCGGGCGGCCGCGTCCAGGTCGATATCGTCCAGCGCGGCCCGCATCTGAGCGATCGCGTCGGCGGGAATGTCCAGGCCGGCGTCCCGCTGGGCCTCGGCGAGCGCGAGCCACAGCCGCCGCCAGGTGCCGAAACGGAAGGCGGGGGCGAAGACCCGCTCCATCTCGCTGGACACGTACCGGGCGGAGAGGGGGTGTGTGTAGCGGTCGGAGGCGGGGCGGGTCACGGGCTCGAGTCCATTCCAGCAGTCCGGTCCGCACCGTAGTCCACCCGGATCAGCCAGAGCCCCTGCGACGGGGCCGGAGGCGATGTGACGAGTTCGGTCTCTCCGCTGAGCAGCGACGCCATGTCCTCTTCTCCGCGCCGGTGGCGCGCGATGTCCACGAGTGTCCCTGTCAAATATCGCACCATCCGGTGCAGAAAGCGGTTGGCCGAGATCTCGAAGACCGCGCCGAGGTCGTCCCAGGGTCGCCAGCGGGCATGGGTGACGTGGCAGGTGTGCCCCCGCTGCGGCTGTCCCGACTTCGCGAAGGCGCGGAACCCGTGCTCGCCGACGAGCAGGCGCGTGGCCCGCGCGGCGGCGTCCAGATCGAGGGGAGCGCCGAGGGGCCAGCACCCGCGCCGATGAAAGGGGGACGCCGCCCTCGCGGCGATTCCGATCCTGTACTCGTAGCTGCGCGAGGTCGCCCCGAAACGCGGGTGAAAGTCGGCAGCGACCGGCTCGGCGCACTCGATCCAAAGAGAATCCGGCAGCACCGCGTTGAGGGACCTGGCGAGGGATGGGGCCTCCCAGCGCGCGGGCATGGTTACGGCTGCGACCTGGCCGGTGGCGTGAACGCCCGTGTCGGTGCGGCCGGCGCCCACGACCGGACGGCGTTCGCCCACGAGTTGCCTGACCGCCTCCTCGAGCGCGCCCTGGACCGTGGGCTGGCCGGGCTGGAGCTGCCACCCGTGGAAGGCGGAGCCGTCGTAGTGCAGGATCAGCTTGAAGCGGGTCTGTGGGTCGCTCATGTCCGGCGGCGTGGGGATCGGGTCGGCGCGGGCTTGCACGGGTTGGCCCGGCGCGGCGGGTCGCTCATCTTGTACGTCGGCTCACCACGGATGGCAAGTACATTGACCGACACGACATTCAGCCTGGTCCCGCTGCTGGCGAAAGCGGTGCGCGGCGAGGACCTCTCGGCCGCCGAAGCGAGGGACGCGTTTGGCCACATGGTTTCGGGGGACGCTTCGCCGGTCACGACCGGGGCGTTGCTGGCCGCGCTGCAGGCGAAGGGACCGGCTCCGTCCGAGATTGCGGGCGGCGTCGAGGCGTTGCGCGCCGCCATGATTCCGGTGCCCGCGCCCGATGCGGCCGGTCTCGTGGACACCTGCGGCACCGGCGGCGGCAGCGTCTCCACCTTCAACATCTCCACCGCGGCGGCGCTGGTCGCGGCGGGGGGTGGCGTGCGCGTGGCGAAGCACGGCAACCGTTCGTTCACCTCAAAGTGCGGGAGCGCCGACGTGCTCGAAGCGCTGGGGGTAGCGGTCGAGCTGTCGCCGGAGGGCATGGCCCGGGTGCTGGCCGAGACGGGGATCGTTTTCATGTTCGCGCCGCTGCTGCATCCGGCGATGCGCCATGTGGGTCCGGTGCGCCAGGCGCTGGGGATTACGACGATCATGAATCTGCTGGGTCCGCTCACCAATCCGGCGGGGGCGCGCAGACAGGTCGTCGGCGTGGCCGATCCGGCGTTCGTGGACATGGTGGTGCGGGGACTGGCCGAGCTGGGACACGAGCGCGCGCTCGTGGTGCACGGTGCTCCCGGCATGGACGAGCTCAGTCCGTGCGGCCCGACGCGGGTGGCGGAGCTGCGGGGCGGGCGGGTGACTTCGTACGAGGTGACGCCGGAGAAACTGGGGGTTGTGCCGGTGGACCCCGATGACCTGGCCGGCGGGGAGCCTGCCGAGAACGCCGCGGTCGTGCGCGCGGTGGTCACCGGAGAGGAGCGGGGTCCGGAGCGCTCGGCGGTGCTCGTCAATGCGGCGGCGGCGTACCTTGTGGCGGGAAGGGTGGACTCGCTTGCTGACGGTGTGGCGGCGGGCGCGCGCGCGATCGACTCGGGCGCGGCGGCGGCGGTGCTGGACAGCCTCGTGCGCGCGAGCCGCGCGGCCAGCCGACGCGGCGCTCAGTAGGTTCGGATCAGCCCCACGACGACCCCTTGCACCCGCACGTTGTCGGCGGGCTCGATCAGCGGCGGGACGTTGTTGTTGGCGGGCTGCAGCCGGACCTTGTTTCCCGGTTCGCGGTAGAGCTTCTTCACCGTGGCGGCCTCGTCGCCGACCAGCGCGACCACCATTTCGCCGTCCAGCGCCGTGTCGCGCGCGTTGACGATGATGTGGTCGCCGTCGCGGATGTGCTCGTCGATCATGGATTCGCCGGATACGCGCAGCACGTAGTGCTCGAATCCCTTGCGGATCATCTCTCCCGGGACCGCGAACGACTCGGTGTCCTCGATCGCCTCGATCGGCACGCCCGCGGCAACCGTGCCCAGCAGCGGCAACGGGATGGTGGGTTCCGACTCCGGGGGGAACTCCACGGACCGGCTCTCGCGGTAGGACCTGCGGATGTAGCCCTTGCGCTCCAGGTTGGTCAGGTGCTCGTGGACGGTTGCCAGGGACGTGTAGCCGAACGCCGTGCGGATCTCGTCGAAGCTGGGCGCGTAGCCGTGTTCGTCGATGAACTCCTTGAGGAAATCCAGGATCTGCTTCTGGCGTTTCGTCAGCGGCATGGCTCTTTCCTTATCTTGGAAGGCGGAACTTCCGCGGCGGTCGCGCCGGGAGGCGCCAGCGCCGGGTCCCTTGACCGAAGCCGGGTCCCTTTTGACCGAACAGGCTCCGAATAATGCTAACCGAATCTTGCCCGAATCACAAGGCCGCAGCGTGACCGGCGGGGTGCGCAGCGCGACCGTGCCCGGTGTGCTCGAGCGCATCGTCGAGTCGAAGCGAACCGAGGTCGAGGCGCTGCGGACGGAGCGCGCGGACCTCGCTCACGCGGCTGGCGACGCGCCGGAGCCGCGGCGGGTGCTGGAGCCGCTTGGGCGGGCCGCCAGCGTGAGCCTGATTGCCGAGGTGAAGCGGCGGTCGCCGGCAGCAGGGGACATCGACGCGGGGCTCGATCCTCTGGCACTGGCGGCCGAGTATGAGGAAGGGGGAGCGTCGGCGATCAGCGTGCTCACGGATTCCCGGTGGTTCGGCGGATCGCTCGACGACCTGCGGAGCGTGCGCGGTGCGTGCGGGGTGCCCGTGCTGCGCAAGGATTTCGTGATCGACCCGGTTCAGGTCACCGAGGCGCGGGCCGGCGGAGCGGACCTGGTGCTTCTGATCGTGCGGATCCTCGACCCGGTGCTCATGCGCGACCTGCGCGCCATGATTCACGACATGGGCATGACCGCGCTGGTCGAGGCGCACGACGAGTGGGAGGTGGAGGCCGCGCTGGAGGCCGGGGCGTCGCTGGTGGGGGTCAACAACCGGGACCTGGCGGTGTTCCGCACCGATCTGGCCGTCACCGAGCGGCTGGCGAAATACGTGCCGGCGGACGTGCTGCTGGTGTCGGAGAGCGGGATCGCGAGCGCGGAGGACGTGGCCCGCGTGGCGGCCGCGGGGGCGGACGCCGTGCTCGTGGGGGAGGCGCTGGTGCGGAGCGGCGACCGCCGCGGGATGGTGGCGGAAATGGCCGGCGTGCCTCGCACGGGGGCCCGGGGGTGATGGCGCGCGTGCGGACGAAGGTGGCTCGGGTGCGGGCGAAGGTGTGCGGCGTGATGACGCCCCGCGACGCGGCGGTGGTGGGGGAGGCGGGGGCCGACTTCATGGGTGTGATCCTGTCGCCGGGCTACGGCCGCAGCGTGGCCGGCGAGCGGGCGCTCGCGATCTACGAGGCCGCGCCGGCGCACCGCGTGGGCGTGTTCGTGGACGCTGCCGCGGACGAGGTGATCCGGGTCGCGGAGGCCCTGGACCTGGACGTGATCCAGCTGAGCGGCAGCGAACCGGCCGAGGTGGTGGCGCGGATCGGGGCGGCGGGGGGATGGGGGGTCTGGAAGACGGTTCATGCGGGGGCGCCGGTGGCCGATGGGGCCCTGCCGGTGGCCGAGGCGGCGGTGCCATACGCGGCGGTGGCCGACGGCATCCTCGTGGACTCCGGGGACTCCGGGCGACCCGGCGGCACGGGACAGACCTTCCGGTGGGAAGGAGTGGGGCGGCAGGTGCGGCGGGCCATCGGTGCGGCGACGTTCATCGCCGCCGGAGGCATGAACCCGCGCAATGCCGCCGCCGCGGTGCGGGCACTGGCCCCCGATGTGCTCGATGTCAGTTCGGGGGTCGAGGCCGCCCCGGGCATCAAGGACGCTGGCCGGACAAGGGCCTTCGTGCGCGCCGTGAAGCTGGCGGGGCGGGAAGGAGCAGAGGGTTGATGACGTCCCCTGGCGGTGAGCGCGAGCGCGGGCCCGAAGGTGGCCGCTACGGCCCCTACGGTGGCCGCTACGTTCCCGAGACGCTGATTCCGGCGCTCGACGAACTGAACGACGCCTACGCGCAGGCGACCGCCGACGCGTCCTTCCTGGCCGAGTTCGACGCGCTGAGCGCGGACTACGTCGGCCGGCCCACGCCCCTGTACCGCGCCCGGCGCTTCGAGACCGAGGCCGGGGTGGGGCCGATCTACCTGAAGCGCGAGGACCTCAACCACACGGGCGCGCACAAGATCAACAACACGGTCGGGCAGGCGCTCCTCGCGAAGCGGATGGGGAAGCCCCGGATCATCGCCGAGACGGGCGCCGGACAGCACGGCGTCGCGACGGCGACCGCGTGTGCGCTCTTCGACATGGAGTGCGTCGTCTACATGGGCACGGAGGACGTGGAGCGGCAGTCCCTCAACGTGTACCGCATGGAGCTGCTGGGGGCGGAGGTGCGGCCCGTCGAATCGGGGACGCGGACGCTCAAGGACGCCACCAACGAGGCGCTTCGCGACTGGGTCACCAACGTGCGCGACACCCACTATATCATCGGCTCGGTGGTGGGCCCCCACCCCTTCCCGCTCATTGTGCGCGACTTCCAGGCGGTCATCGGGCGCGAAGCCCGGCGCCAGATCCTCGAGGTCGAGGGCCGGCTTCCCGCGTCCGTGGTGGCGTGCGTCGGCGGCGGTTCGAACGCGATGGGAATGTTCCATGCCTTCGTCGGGGACAAGGGTGTGGAGCTGATCGGAGTGGAGGCCGCGGGACACGGCCTGGGGAGCGGCCACTCGTCGGCGCCCCTGAGCGAGGGCCGTCCCGGCGTGTTGCACGGGTCGCTGAGCTATCTGCTCCAGGACGCGGATGGGCAGGTCTCGCCGGCGCACTCGGTGGCGGCCGGGCTGGACTACCCGGGCGTGGGTCCCGAGCATTCGCATCTGATGGACTCGGGCCGCGCGCGGTACGTGAGCGTGGGGGACGACGCCGCGAGGCGGGCGTTTCGGGGGCTGCCGGGGCTGGAGGGGATCATCCCGGCGCTGGAGACGGCCCACGCGCTCGCCTGGGTGGCCGAAGCGGGGCGGCGGGGCGAAATTGAGCCGCCGGTGGCGATCTGCCTGAGCGGGCGGGGGGACAAGGACGTGGTGCACGTGTCCCGTCTGGATGGGGACGAGGCCGGGCCGGCGGGGCGGGGGGCGGGGGGGTGAGCGTGCGGTCGCCGCGAGGACGGATCGCCGTCCGGTTCGAGGAGGTGGCCGCGCGGGGCCGCCGTGGCTTCATCCCGTATGTGACGACCGGGTACCCGTCGCTGGCCCATACGCGTGAGATGGTGGCCGGGCTGGCCGAACTGGGCGCCGACGTGATCGAGCTCGGCATCCCGTTCAGCGACCCGATGGCCGATGGCCCGACTATCCAGCGCTCCAGTCAGGGCGCTTTGGACAACGGAACGACCGTGGACGACGTCTTCGACGTGCTGTCTGAACTGCGGCGCACGAGCGACGTGCCCGTGGTCATCTTCTCGTATCTCAATCCAGTGTATTCGCGAGGCGTGGAGACGTTCATCCGCGAGGCGGTCGAGGCGGGGGCGGATGGAATCCTCGCCACCGATCTTCCCCTTGGGGCGGATCCGGCGCTCGAAGCGGAGCTCCTGGATTCCCCGCTGGACCTTGTCCGGCTGGTCGCTCCCACGACAACACCAGGGCGGATTCGGGAGATTGCGCTCTCCAGCCAGGGGTTCCTGTACTATGTGGCGCGGACGGGAGTCACCGGCGCCCGTGATCAACTGAGAAGCGCCCTCGCCCGAGAGGCGGGCGCCGTGCGTTCCGTTTCGCCGCTGCCGGTGGCCGTGGGATTTGGCGTCTCGACCCCCGATCACGCGCGGGCAGTGGGCGCGGCTGCGGATGCCGCCGTCGTCGGCAGCGCGCTGGTCAACCGGCTCGACGAAGGGGGCGTGCCCGCGGCCCTGGCATTGGCGCGCGACCTGCGACGCGCCCTTGACGAGGTGCACGGCTAGCTGCCTGGCGGGCAGATACTAAACATGTTTGTTAAGTATTGTGCGGATGCCTGTTGTCGAGTGGGCGCTCGTGAGGCCGAACATTTCCCGAACTATGGGGTATAAGGAGGTGAAACAACAACCGATCACTCCATGACTCCGGGATCAGAACAATGTACGTCGACTTCACCGCCACCAGCCTCTCCGACACCGGCGCGCTCGCTCCGGCTTCGCCCGACGCGGCTCCTCCCGCGCCCGTCTCGCCAGCCGCCCCCGCCGCCGCTCCGCCCGTCGCCCCAGCTTCGCCCGTCTACGACGACGATCCCCTGGGCGACGAGATCGCCGAACTCTCCGCCCACATCGACGCAGCCATCTACCGGCTCCTCACCCTGATCCTCCGCTACGACGAAGAGGGGCGCTGGCACCAGCAGGGGTTCCGCTCTTGTGCCCACTGGCTCTCCTGGCGCACCGGCCTCTCCCTCGGGCCCGCCCGCGAGAGGATCCGGGTGGCCCGCTGCCTCCCCTCGCTGCCGCACATCTCCGCCGCGCTGGCCAAGGGCAAGCTCTCCTACTCGAAGGTGCGGGCCATGACCCGCATGGCCACGGCCGAAAACGAGGAACAACTCCTCACCTTCGCCACCCACGGCACCACCGCCCACGTCGAGCGGCTGGTGCGGGAGCGGCGGCGGATGCTGGCGGGCGACGACTCATCGGCCGCCGAGCGGGCGGCGCGCCGGGGCCTCTCCGTGTATGTCACCGACGACGGCGACTACGAGATCCGGGGCCGACTCGCCCCGGAGGTGGGCGCTCTGCTGCTGAAGGCGCTCGAGGTGACGGAAGACAAGCTCTACACGGAACAGCGGGCCGCGGGCACCGAGCACGAGACCACCGCGGCCGGGCGGCGGGCCGACGCCTTCGGGCTCTGGCTGGAAGAGCGCGTGCAGCCGAAGGTCCAGCTGGTGTTGCACTCCGTCGACACGCCCGGGTCTGTCGACACGCCCGGCTCTGTGGTCACGGAAGAGGGCGTCGGCGTTCCAGCTGAAACGTCTTTGCGCCTCTGCAGTGACGCGGAGGTGGTGCCGATCACGCGCGGAGCGGACGGTTCCGTGCTCGATGTCGGACGCCGGCGGCGGACGGTGGACTGGCGGTTGCGCAAGGCGCTGGAGGCCCGTGACGGCGGATGCCGGTTCCCCGGCTGCGACTCACGTCTGCACACCCACGCCCACCACATCAGGCACTGGGCTCAAGGCGGCGAGACGGCCCTGGACAACCTGGTGCTGCTGTGTCCCTTCCATCACCGCACGGTACACGAAGGGGGCTGGCGGGTGGAAATGGACGAGCGGGGCGTGCCGAGGTTCTTCAACCCGCTGGGCGTGCAAATGCCCGTGGTGCCGGAGGTGCCGGAGATCGGCGGCCTGCCGTCTGTGGAAGGTCTGCCGGGTGCGGCCAAACACCAGCCACTCCCGCCGCCCGACTTCGGGCTGGCCCGCTGGCACGGTCAGGACGGGATCGGTCCCTGGACAGCGACCACGCTGTGGCAAGGCGAGACCCCGGACCTGAACTGGGCGCTGGACTGGTTCGCGAGGAAGGACGGGGACAGTCGATTATAGACAGTCGATGCTAAACATTATTGTTTAGTGTCCGGCCGTAGGACGGAGGCAACGCCGACTGCCAATTGCCAGCGTGAGCTTCAGGCCTTTTTCAACCGCTCCGTCAGTGCCGGGTCGGGCGACACGAACACGGTCTGGACCCGGTCGGGTACCACCGCCCCGGGCGCCGCTCCACGCGGTTTGCGCACCCACTTGCGGCGTGTCCAGTCGACCGCCACGGTGGCTGACGCGCGTGCGCGGCTGTGATTGGCCGCCAGAGTTGCCGCTTCCTGCAGGTCGGCGGCGGGCGGGCGGTCCGGGTTCGTCCAGCGCAGGATCACATGGGCGCCGGCGCCGTGGCGGGCATGCAGCCACACGTCGGCCGGACGCGAATGGTGGAAGGTGAGGTCGTCGTTGCGGCGGGCCCCGCGTCCCACCCGGATCTCGAGACCTCCCGAGCTCGTGTAGGACCGATACGGGAGCGCGGCAGAAGCGGGTCGCGCGCCGGCGGTCGCGCGCGGGGCGGAGCGAGCCGGGGGTGCGGGCGTGAAGGCGGCGATCTCTTCGGGCGTCAGGTCTCCGTCCTGCTCGCGCTTTCGCAAGTCCTCGATCCGGGCCAGCTCCGCCTCCGCGTCGCGGATCCGGTCGCGCAGAGTAACGGCGCCCCGCTCAAGCCTGCTCGCCCGCCGGAAGAGCGCATTCGCGTGCTCCTGCGGCTTGCGTGCCGGATCCAGCACGATGGTACGAGGCGCCCCGTCGAAGCCGACGAGTTCCACCTCGGTGGCACCCGGATCGATCAGATGGAGTGACGCGAGAATCAGGGAGGCGTCGTCCCGCATCCGGTCGGCGCGCGCCGTTCGTTCCAGATGCTGGCGCAGCCGCTTGAGCTTGCGTCGCACCCGGCGGCGCTCGCGGGTCAGCAACCGGGCAACGTCGGCGCGCGTCCCGCCAGCCTCGGAACGCGACGTCCCTGGCGAAGCTCCTGGCGAGGCGCCCAATACCTGGTCCATCCCCTCCAGCAGGCTCGCGACCGGACGGGCGTTCGCACCCGGCAGACGCCAGGGATACGGCTGGTGTCCGGACTTCGTCTCCAGCGTGTGCGGCGAGAGGTCGGCGAGCGCGGCCATCCGTCGCCACCGGCGGAAGCCTTCTGCGGGAGTCGGAGCCTCCAGCAGGAACCCGGCGTTCAGGCCCGACGTGTAGGCGACTCCGCCCAGCAGTGTCTTGCGGGCTTCCCCGGCGTCCAGGCCCTCCAGAAGCCGCGCCCAGGCACCCTCGTCCAGCTCGTCCGTTCGCCGGGCATCGGCATTCGCTCCGGGAGGTGTCCAGGGTTGACCGATCCTGGTTTGGGATTTCGCGCCCTTCAGCCGTTTTCGCACGCGCAGCGCGGCACCTTCGGCCCAGACCGCGTTCCAGCGGTTCGTCGCCAATTCCAGAATCAGTGTGGGGTGCGGCTTTCGTCCGCGCACGCGCCGGAAACGCAGCAGAATCACCCTTTCGTCGCGAACGGTCTCCACCCGGGCCAGGACCGCGGGCAGCGGCTCGGCCTGCGGATCCGGCCCCGATGGCGGACACAGCACGATGACGCCCCGCGCCGGGGACAGGTCCGCCAGCAGCGTCGCCTGACGGAAGTGGACGGCGACCTCCAGGGCCTCGCGGCGCAGGACGATCGCCCGGGCCCTCCCGCCCACCAGCCGGTCCGCAAGCTCGGCGGCTACGGCGCGTGCCAGGCACGGATCCCAGATCACCGGTCTTGGTCCCGCAGGGGAGGGCCGGTTACCCTTACCATGTCGTTCGAAATGACCATGTCTCAAGAGTACAACGACGATCGATGGCCCGATTCGTAAGAGCGGTGTTGCTCTGCCTTGCAGGTGGTGCTGTTGCACTGCTTCTCGGGTCGTCGCTGATGCAGTGGATTCCGGAGGCGACGATACCCGCGGCACCCGTTCTGTCTCCCAGGGCCGAGGGCCGCGTCACCGTGGACGTGCGCAACGCCGGCGGGGTCGACGGGATGGCGCGTTCCGCGACCGATTACCTGCGTGGCGAGGGCTTCGATGTGGTCGCGGTCGGAAACGCAGGCAGCTTCGACCAGAGCAAGTCGGTCGTGATCGACCGTGTGGGGAACCTGGAGCCCGCTGTCCGGGTGGCAGACGTGTTGGCGATCGACAGCGTGATCAGCGAACCCGACCTGAACCTCTTCGTTGATGTTACCGTAAGACTCGGTGCCGAGTGGACGATCCCGGAAGTGCCGGAGCCGGTGGAACCCGAACCGCCCGGTTTCATGGACCGACTGCGAGAATTCTTCAGAGAAATAGGAGGCGAGCGGTAGCAGATGGCCGCCAAGCGAAAGCGGAAACGCCGCCGCGCGCCGGGGTCGTCGGCCGCGCCGCGGTCATCGGCCTCGCCGGGGCGGAGCAGGACGTCCGCCAAGGGCCGAGGAGAGGCTGGAGGAGGAAAGGCTGGAGGAAAGGCGGGCGAGAGCGGAGAGAAGTCCACCGGCGGAGGCTCGGGCGAGTGGACCCGGGCGATCTTCTGGGCGCTGGTCCTGTTCCTTGTCCTGCGTTCCTTCATCATTCAGACGTTCGTGATCACATCGGGATCGATGGAAAACACGCTCCTGGTGGGGGATTTTCTCGTGGTGAACCGGGCGGCGATCGGGTCGCGCGTTCCCTTCACCGACATCCGCATCCCCGGATACTCGGAGCCCGCACGTGGGGATGTCCTCGTCTTCGATCCTCATCACGAGGAGGACATGACGCTCGTCAAGCGCCTCGTCGGCATGCCGGGGGATACACTGGGCATGCGGGACGGAGTGCTGCATGTGAACGGGCAGCCGCAGGATGAGCCGTACGTGGTGACGAGCGGCCGGCCCGACGAGTTCGACCCCATGATGATGTGGCAGCTGAATCACCTGGCTGACGGTGCCGGCGAAGACTACCGGCCGACGCGGGACAACTGGGGTCCGCTGCTGATCCCGGACGACCATTACTTCATGCTGGGCGACAATCGCGATTCCAGCCTCGATTCGCGTTTCTGGGGGTTGCTGGAGGGATGGCGCTTCGAGGGGCGCGCGGTGGGCATCTACTTCTCCTACAACCGCGGGTCGCACCGCCCGTTTCCCTGGATCAGGGAGATCCGGGGGAGCCGAATCGGAGACAGGATCCGCTAGCAGTCAGCGCCGGTCCGCAGACGGCTGGCCCGCAACTGGCCACAGGCTGCGTCGATGTCCCGGCCCCGCGGCTCTCTGACCGCCACGGGCACTCCGGCTGCGCTCAGCCCGTCCTGGAACGCGCGCACACGCCCCCCGTGGCTCGGCTTCCAGTCCACATAGGGGATCGGGTTGAAGGGGATGAGGTTGACGAACGCCTGAACCCGTTTGGCCAGCTGCACAAGTGGGGGCAGGAGGGCCGGATCGTCGTTGACGCCACGGATCATCGTGTACTCGAAGGTGATCCTGCGGCCGCCCTTCCGGTTGAACGCCTCCAGCGCCGTCATCAGCTCTTCCAGCGGATAGCGGCGCTCGAGCGGAATCAGTTCGGCACGCAACTCGGACACGGGCGCGTGCAGGGAGAGCGCGAGACGGAACTGCTCGGGCCGGTCCGCCAGCTCGTGGATGCCCGGAATCACGCCCACCGTGGACACCGTGATCCGCCTTGCGCCGATTCCGTAGCCCGCGTTGAGTATGGTGAGGGCGGGGAAGACGTTTCGCCGGTTCGCGAGGGGTTCGCCCATGCCCATGAAGACGACGTTGGTGACCGCGCCGCGGCTGTTTTCGGCGGCCCACCGCGACGAGGCACGGTACTGGCCGACGATTTCGGCGGGCGTGAGCTGGCGCCCGAATCCGGACCACCCCGTGGCACAGAAGCGGCACTTGAGCGCGCATCCGGCCTGTGAGGAGATGCAGAGCGTAAGGCGGCCGCGCGACGGGATCAGGACGCTCTCGACGACCTCGCCGCCGCGCAGGGCCCACAGGTGCTTGACGGTTCCGTCCGACGACTCCGAGACGGTGTCCTCGCGCGGCTCCTCCATGCGAAGTGCTTCGGCAAGCGCCCGACGCTCCACCGCGGGCAGATTGGTCATGTTCGTGAACGAGCGCGCGTCGCCGGCGAAGAGCCATTCCTCAACCTGGCTCGTCCTGTACGAGGGCTGGCCACGGTGGCGAAAGTGGTCCTGGAGGGATTCGCGCAGCCGGGCTGGCGTCAGCCCCAGGAGATTCGGTGCGTCGGGGGTCACGGGCCGTCTTTCTTGAAAGCGCCTTGAAGCGGGGTTTAAGTTTACCGCGAGCACGCGTCCGGCGCTCCTGCCGTCGGCCGGTAACCCCCAATGGCTCACCGGAGACGGTTTGTGTCTACAATCCAGGAAAGCGCCACGACCATGCGCACATCGGGCGCGGGCGTGGTTACTTCGGAAATGACGGGCCGCGAGGTGCGAGTCGCGGGCTGGGTTCATCGCAGACGGGATCTGGGCGGACTGGTGTTTCTCGACCTGCGCGACCGATCGGGAATCGTGCAGCTTTCGATCGGTCCCGATTGGTCGTCGGAGGAAGCGCTGAAGGCCGCTCGGGAACTGGGCGTCGAGGATGTCGTGATGGTCGGGGGCGTGGTGGCGGCCAGGCCCGAGGCCGCGCGCAACCCCGATATGGCCACGGGCGACGTCGAGGTTCAGGTCTCCCGGCTGGACGTGCTCAACAAGGCGCGCACGCCGGCGATTCCGGTGTACCTGCCCCCGGAAGAGGAATTGCCGTCGGAAAAGCTCCGGCTCCGGCACCGTGTCCTGGATCTGCGGCGGCGCGAGCTTCAGGCCAGGCTGGCCCTGCGGCACCGGCTCGTGCTGGCTGTGCGCAACTACTTCGACAGCCGGGGCTTCCTGGAAATCGAGACACCCATCCTGACCAAGCCCACACCCGAAGGGGCACGGGATTTCCTGGTGCCGAGCCGGGTTCACCGGGGTGAGTTCTTCGCGCTCCCGCAGAGTCCGCAGATCTACAAGCAGTTGCTGATGATCGCGGGTTTCGACCGTTACATGCAGATCGCGCGCTGCTTCAGGGACGAGGACCTGCGTGCGGACCGGCAGCCCGAGTTCACCCAGATCGACGTGGAAGCGTCATTTGTGCAACCCGAGGACATCTACGGGTGGTGCGAGGGATTGATGGAAAGGCTGGGCGAGGTCGCGGGACTGGACGCCGCGCCTCCGTTTCCGCGGCTGACGTACCACGACGCCATGGAGCGCTACGGCTGCGACCGCCCGGACACGCGCTACGACCTCGAGCTCCATGACTTCACGGACGTGCTGGGCGCGCTGGAGTCGGGCATCCTGCGTGGTGCCGTCGCCAGGGGCGGGCGGATCCGTGGCCTGGCGCTGGAGGGAGGCGCCCGGCTGTCGCGGAAACAGATCGGCGGGATCGAAGACGCGGCGAAGTCGGCCGGCGCGCCGGGCCTGCTGTGGGCGAAGATCGCCGAGAGCGGCGCCACGGGTCCCCTCGGCCGGTTCTTCCGCGACGATACAGGATCGACGTTGGGCCTTGCCGCCGGCGACCTCCTGATGGTCGCCGCGGGGCCGGACCGCGTCACATCCCCCGCGCTCGACGCCGCGCGCCGGGCCGCCATCGGCGCGTTGGAGCTCCCACGAGTCACCGAGCACGCGTGGCTCTGGGTGACCGGGTTTCCGGTCTTTGAAGACGCGGGGGACGGCGCGCTGGCCGCGAACCACCACCCGTTCGTGCAACCCGACCCCGAGGACGCCCACCTTCTCGAGTCCGACCCGCTGGCGGTCCGGGGTCTCGCCTACGACCTGGTCTACAACGGAACCGAACTGGGTTCGGGGAGCATCCGTATCCACGACGCCGATCTGCAGGCCCGGATCCTCGGGCTGCTCGGGCTCGGGTCCGAGGAGATCGCGCTGAAGTTCGGGTTCCTTCTCGAGGCGCTCAGGGCGGGTGCCCCCCCGCACGGCGGGATCGCCCTGGGCGTGGACCGGATGGCCGCGCGCTTCTCCGGGGGCGAGAGTCTGCGCGACGTGGTTGCGTTTCCCAAGACGACTGCTGCGCGCGCGAGCTTCGAGGGGGCGCCGTCCCGGGTGTCGCCCGACGAGTTGCGGGCGCTCGGGATCGCGATCGGAGGAGACGAGTGACCGGCGGTACCCTGGTCGAGCATCGGCTGAACGCGGAAGGGGCGGACCAGTTCATCCTCGCGGGTGTCGGAGACGCGAATCTGCGCGAGCTGGAGACGCTGCTCCGTGTGCAGGTGGTGATACGCGGCGATCAGGTGCGGATCGCCGGCGGCCTCGAAGCGGTCGCCGACGCGGCTCGGGTGGTCGAGCACATGATCGAACTCGCGCGGCTCGGCAAGTCCTTCCCGGCCTCGGACATCGCGCGCTTCGCCGCCAGCCTCGAGGCGAGGGAAGGACCCGACATCCGCAGTGACGACGAACGGCTCCGGATTTCGGTGCCCGGCTCGCGGCGCACCATCGTGCCGCGCTCCGAGGGCCAGCGCGCGTACCTGCAGGCCATGGAGGATTCCGACATCGTGATCGGGATCGGCCCTGCCGGAACGGGCAAGACCTATCTCGCGGTGGCGCGAGCGGTCACGGAGCTCTTCCGCAAGCGCGTGCGGCGCATCATCCTGGCGCGCCCCGCGGTGGAAGCGGGCGAGAACCTGGGCTTCCTTCCCGGCGACCTGCAGGAAAAGGTCGATCCGTACCTTCGCCCGCTCTACGACGCGCTCGAGGACATGATGCCGCCGGCGCGGGTCCGCCGCGGAATCGCCGAGCGCTCGATCGAGGTCGCGCCGCTTGCGTACATGCGGGGCAGAACCCTTTCGGACGCGTTCGTCATCCTGGACGAGGCCCAGAACGCCACCGCGGCCCAGATGAAGATGTTCCTGACACGCCTGGGCGTGAACTCGCGCGCCGTGATCACGGGTGACAAGACCCAGATCGACCTGCCGCGTTCCCAGGTCTCGGGCCTGATTCAGGTCGAGAACATCCTTGGTGCGGTCGAGGGCATCGAGTTCGTGTACCTGGATGAGAGCGACGTCACCCGCCACCGCCTCGTGAAACAGATCGTGCGCGCGTACGCGGCGGCTGATGGACGGCTCGACGAGGAACGCGACAGTGAGCGCCGGTAGGAGGAAGCACACGCTGCTCTCCGGCGTCCCGGAGCGCCGATGGCCGGACGGCGCGGTGCACCACGGTGTGCGCTGGCTCCTGCTCGTGTTGCTGTCGGGAGGGCTCCTGATCCTGTATCCGTCCGATCCGGGTGTCGGTATCGGGCGTCACCGGGCAGGCACCGTCGCCCAGAGGGACATCATCGCGCAGGTCAGCTTCCCGGTTCCGAAGGACTCGGCCGAACTGAGGCGACAGAGGGACGCGGCAGCATCCTCGGTGATTCCGACCTTCACCTACCGCGCGACCGCCGCGGACTCGTCTCTTGCCGGCCTGGCCGCCTTTTTTTCGCGCGTGGATTCGGCGTCGTCGGTCGACGGGGTGGCGGGAATCGCCAGCGTCCTGGCGGCGTCCGGGATCCAGGCGGATGCTGCGCAGGTGGAGCTGCTCGCCGAACCCCGTCGCAATGAGGATCTTCGCGATCAGGCGGAATCGGCGATCCGGGTGTTGACGCCCGATGGCGTGATGGCCCCCGGCGCGGCGTCGCGGATCACCACGGACTCCGTACGCGTGGTCCGGGGCACGGGAGGCTCGGTGGTCGCGCGAAGTTCGGTCCTCTCGGGCCGCGAATTCTACGACCGTGCTCTGGCAGGCCGGGATCCGGGTCCCGAGACCGATCTCCTGCGGGTGGTCCTCGCACGCTACCTGGTGCCGAGCCTGCTGCCGGAGGAGGCCAGGACCGAGAGAGAACGGGCGTTCGCGCGCGACACGATCCCGATCATGGAGGGACTGGTACTGGAAGGCGAAGCGATCGTCAGGGCGAACGATCAGGTAGGCGAGGAGCAGCTGCGCAAGATCGAGGCCTACCGCGGCCAGCTCCGCGCCGAGGGGATCAGCGTAGACAGTTCGAACCTCGCGGGGAACCTGGGCGGCCTGCTGCTGAACATCCTTTTCCTGACCGTGTTCGGGGTGCTGGTCTTCTTCTTCCGGCCCGAGATCTACCATTCGTTCCGGTTCATGCTCGCCATTCTCGGGGTTTTTTCCCTCTATTTCGTGGCCGCCTTCGTCATGACGGGATTGGAGTTGCCGCCCGCAGCCCTGCCCATCGTCTTCGTCGCCGTTTCGCTGTCGATCCTGTGGGACGGGCGCCTGGCGCTGCTCGCCGTCTTTGTGGTGTGTGCGATGACGGCGCTGCAGGAACCGTACGGAGAGGTGCCCGTGCTCGTGACCCTCCTCGCCGGAGGCTCCGCGGCCGCGCTCTCGGTCCGCACGTTCCGGCGGCTTGCGCAGACCTGGGTGTTCATTGCGGTGACGGCGGGGGCGTATGCGCTCGTGCTGGCGGGACTGCAGATGCGCGGCGCGGACTTCGCCCTTCTCTCGTCGCTGCTGTGGGCCCTCATCAGCACCGTGAGCGGCGTGATCCTGGCGATCGGCTTCATTCCGGTCTACGAGTGGATCGCGGGCATCACGACCGACCAGACGCTGATCGGCTGGGCTGACGCCAACCGGCCGCTCATGCGGCGGCTGGCCGTCGAGGCGCCCGGCACATTCGCCCACACGCTCCAGGCCGCGAGCCTGGCCGAGGCAGGAGCGCGCGCGATCGGAGCCAACGCGCTGCTGTGCCGGGCCGGAGTCTATTACCACGACATCGGGAAGATGCGCCGTCCCGGGTACTTCGTCGAAAACCAGCACGGTGCCAACCCCCACGAGGGCATCGATCCGCTGCAGTCGGCAACGATCATCCGCGACCATGTCGTCGACGGAGCGAGAATGGCGCAGGACGAAAAGGTCCCCGAGGTACTGGTCGACTTCATCCGGGAGCACCATGGCGACCAGACGATCGGGTTCTTCCACCACCTGGCGCGGGAACTCGCCGAGCGCGAGGGCAAAGACCCGCCCGATCCATCGGACTTCCGCTACCCGGGCCCCCGGCCGCGGACTCGCGAGACCGGGATCGCGATGCTTGCCGATTCGACGGAATCCGCCGCGAGGGCGCTGGACAGCCCGACGGAGGAACGCCTGAGAGAACTGATCGACGACATCTTCGACGCCAAGGCTCGCAGAGGCCAGCTGGACGACTGCCCCATGACCTTCCAGGATCTGGCCCAGCTGAAGAAGCACTTTGCCACATACCTGAGCGGGAGCCACCACACCCGGATCAAGTACCCGACGAGCGGAGAAGGACGCTGATCACGATTCACGTCAATGCCCCGGAAGGGGCGTGTGTGCCGCGCGAACGGATCCGGCGCGCGCTGGGTGAGACGCTCCGGCGCGAGGGGCGCACGCGCGGGGAATTCTCGGTGACATTCGTCGGTGATGCCGAGATGTCGAGCATGCACGAACGGTATCTCGGCCGGTCCGACGTGACCGACGTACTCTCCTTCGCGCTGCACGAGGATGGCGAGGATCCTCTCGGCGACGTGTACGTCGGACTTGCCCAGGCGCGTCGCCAGGCGGCGGAGGCCGGCGCGGAGCCGGAGGAGGAGCTGGTGCGGCTGGCCGTGCACGGGGCGCTGCACGTGCTCGGGTACGATCACCCCGACGGCCCTGAACGGACCGCCAGCGAGATGTTCCAGGTGCAGGAAGCGGTCACGAAGGCGACACCGTGAGCACGGACATCCCCCCCACGGTCGCGAGCCAGGCGGCGCTGGACCGATTGACGGCCCTGGCCGAGGGGGGCCGGTTCTCGGAGTTGCCCGACCTCTTCGAGGGGATGCACCCCTCCGACATCGCCGACCTCGTTGCATCGGTGGCGGTCGAGGAGCACCGCATCGAGATCCTGAAGGCCCTCCCCACGGATGTGGCGTCGGAAACCCTCGCCGAGATGGAGGAAGACGAGGATCGCGCCGAACTCCTGACCGGGCTGGATGAACGCAAGGGCGCCGAACTGCTCCAGGAGCTTGCGGACGACGATGCAGCCGACCTCCTGGGCGAACTGGAGCCGCGGGACCGCGACCGGATGCTGGCTGCGCTGCCGTCCGAGGAAGCCGGCGAGATCCGCGAACTGCTCCAGTATGGCGAGGAGACCGCGGGCGGACTGATGACGACGTCGCTGGTGTCGGTTCCGGCAGGCGCAACTGCTTCCGAAGCGATCTCCGAGATACGAAAGCAGGGTCGAGAGGTGGAGGACTTCTACACGGTCTTCGTGGTCGACGAGCGGGACCGTTTGCACGGCACGGTTCCACTCGACGACCTGATCCTCGCCGACCCGTCGGACGCCGTTGCGTCTCTGGTCGAGCCGGCGGTGGCCACGGTGCTGCCCGATACCGACCAGGAGGACGTGGGCCAGCTGATGGGCCGCTACAATCTGGTCAACATTCCCGTGGTCAACCGCGGCGGCTCTCTGCTCGGGCGCATCACGTTCGACGATGTCATCGACGTGATCGAGGCGGAGACCACCGAGGACATCCTCCGGCTGGCCGGCGTGTCGGACGAGGAGGAGCTCAAGGGCGGGTGGTTCGAGTCGGTCCGGTCCCGTCTGCCGTGGCTGGTGCTCAACCTGGCGACGGCGGCGATTGCGGCGTCGGTGATCCTGGCCTTCAAGAGCACGATCGAGGAAGTCGCCTTCCTGGCGTTCCTCATGCCGGTCATCGCGGCCCTGGGGGGCAATACGGGTACCCAGGCGCTGGCCGTGACCATCCGGCGCATCGCGGTGGGCGGCGTGATCAACGCCGGCCAGTTCCGCGTGGTCGGCAAGGAAGTGCTTGTGGGACTTCTCAACGGCTTCGTCCTCGGCGTGCTCTTTGCCGTCTTCGCCTACGTATGGATGGATGGGGATCCCCGTCTGGGACTTGTGGTGCTCCTGGCCATGTGGGCGAACATCATCGTCGCCGGGTTTGCCGGTGCGATGATCCCCACCGTGCTGCACCGACTCGGAGTCGACCCCGCAGTGGCCTCGTCGGTGTTCGTTCACACACTCACCGACCTCGTGGGTTTTGTCATGGTGCTCAATCTTGCGGCCGCACTCCTTTTCTAGCAGGCTTGTCGGCGACTTCCGGGCGGGCAAGCGACCGGCTTTGGCGCGGGCCATTTCGATGGTGGAAGGTCGCAGGCCCGGCGTTGCTGAGTTGCTGCAGGAGCTGCTTCTGGCACGTCCCCGGGCACGCCGATTCGGCATTACCGGACCCCCGGGGGCCGGGAAGTCAAGCCTCGCGGCCGGCCTGGCCGGGCTGCTGCGTGCCCGCGGCGAGGAGGTTGCCATCGTGGCGGTCGATCCCACATCGCCCTTCTCCGGCGGTGCGCTCCTGGGCGACCGGATCCGCATGAACGATCTCGCCACCGATCCCGGGATCTTCATCCGTTCGATGGCCACGCGCGGATCCGTCGGGGGCCTGGCCGCGACGACGCGCGAGGTCGTCGATCTGCTCGACGCGTTCGGCTTTCCGAATGTCCTCGTGGAGACCGTGGGCGTGGGGCAGACGGAACTGGAGATCGCGTCGACGGCCGATACCGTCGCGGTGGTGCTGGTGCCCGAGTCGGGCGACGGGATCCAGGCCATGAAGGCCGGACTCATGGAGATTGCGGATCTGTTCGTCGTCAACAAGGCGGACCGGATCGGCGCCGATCGCATGGTGAGGGAGATTCGCCAGGCGCTGATGCTCCGGGCGGGACGCACGATGCACGGAGGGGCCGGGCACCACGGGGTCGAGCTTTCGGGGGTGGGCGACGCGCCCGGCGGTACCGATGACGCCGCCTGGGACGTACCGGTGCTCAAGACGTCGGCGGGCAGGGGCGAGGGCATCGACGACTTCCTCGACGCCCTCCTCGCCCACAATCGCCATCTCACGGAAACGGGCCGGCTGGAGGAGCGTCGGGAGCACCGGGCGAGAAGCCGGGTACGAGACGTGATCGCGGACCGCATGAGGGGACAGGCGGAGGCGTTTCTGGCGTCTCATCCGGATCTTCCGCGACGCATCGCGGACGTCGCAGCGGGGCGCGCCACGGCCTACGGTGTGGCAGACGAGCTGATTCCCGCCATATTCAAGTCAGGGACGGAGCCGGAACCGGGCTAGGAGAGGTCACATGTCCACGACCAAGGGTCGATTGCGCGACCCCGACGCCATTCTCGCGGAACTCGAGGAGCGTCGCCGCGAAGTCGAACGCCTGAACGCGGAGTTGGCAGCGTGGGAGGCGACCTGCGAGGGGACGCCGAAGCGACTGCCGTTCTACACGTCGATCTCGGGCAACGAGATCGAACCCCTCTACCTGCCGAGCCATGTGTCCGGGAGCTACCTGGAGAAGCTCGGTGTGCCCGGCGGGTTCCCGTTCACACGCGGGCCGTACGCCACGATGTACCGGACCCGTCTGTGGACCATGCGGCAATTCGCGGGCTTCGCGACTGCCGAGGAAACCAACGAACGCTACAAGTACCTGCTCGCCAACGGCCAGACCGGGCTCTCGGTCGCGTTCGACTTCCCGACGCTGATGGGCTACGACAGCGACCATCCGCGCTCGCTCGGCGAGGTAGGAGTCTGCGGGGTGGCCATCTCGTCGCTCGCGGACATGGAGACCCTCTTCGACGGGATCCCGATGGACGAGGTCTCGGTTTCCATGACCATCAACGGGCCCGCCATCATTCTCTTCTGTTTCTACGTGGCGGCGGCCCAGCGCCAGGGCATCGCGCCGGAGCGACTGCGCGGAACGGTTCAGAACGACATCCTCAAGGAATATCAGGCGCAGCACGCGTGGGTGTTTCCGCCCGAACCGGCGCTCCGCCTCATCGTGGACATGTTCGAGTGGTGCGGCACCAACGCTCCGAAATACAACCCCATCTCCATCTCGGGCTACCATATCCGGGAGGCCGGCGCCACCGCCGGCCAGGAGCTGGGCTTCACGCTGGCGAACGGTTTTGAATACGTGCGCCGCGGAGTCGCCAGGGGACTGGATGTCGACGCCTTCGCGCCACGCCTGTCGTTTTTCTTCGACGTGCACAACGACTTCTTCGAGGAAGTGGCCAAGTTCCGGGCGGCCCGGCGGATCTGGGCGCGCCACCTGCGCGACGAGTTCGGTGCGTCCAGCCCGCAATCCTGGCGGCTGCGTACGCACGCGCAGACCGCGGGGGTCACGCTCACGGCGCAGCAGCCCGAGAACAACATCGTGCGGGTCGCCTACCAGGCGCTGGCCGCGGTCCTGGGCGGAACCCAGTCGCTGCACACGAATTCGATGGACGAGACACTGGCGCTGCCGACGGAGAAGGCGGTGAGAATCGCGTTGAGGACGCAGCAGGTGCTCGCCTCCGAGACGGGTGTCGCCAACACGATCGACCCGCTCGCGGGCTCCTACTACGTGGAAGCCGTCACGGATCGGCTGGAGGCGGAAGCCGAGCGGGTCTTCGCCCGTGTCGAAGAGGAGGGCGGGGTTGTGCCGGCCATCGAGAACGGATGGTTTCAGCGCGAGATCGCGAGTTCGGCCGCGAGGCAGCAGGCCGAGATCGAGGCCGGGCTGCGGACGGTGGTAGGGGTCAACGAATTCACCGACGGGTCGGAGAAGGTGGAGATCGAGACCATGCAGATCGACCCGGATGTCGAACGGCGGCAACGGCGGCGCATGGCCCGGCTTCGGGCGGAGCGCGACGCCGAGCGTGTGGAGCGTGCGCTCGCCAGGTTGAGGACGGCCGCTGGCGGAGAGGAGAACATGGTGCCGCGCATCCTTGAATGCGCCCACGCGCACTGCACCCTGTACGAAATCAGAGCGGCCATGGAAGAGGTCTTCGGGGCCTACAGGGAGCCGGTGTTCTTCTAGACGTCCGTGGAGAAACCATTGCGGCCCCTGGTCTCGCGCATTCTGATTGCCGACGACGAGCCCGACGTCCTCGAGGCGTTGCGACTGCTGCTGGTGTCCGCGGGTTTTGAACCGGAGGCGGCAGGTGGCCCCGAGGAGGCGCTGGCCAAGGCGGAGAGCCGAGTCTTCGACGCGGCGCTCATCGACCTCAACTATACGCGCGACACCACTTCGGGGCGTGAGGGCCTCGACCTTCTGAGGACGCTCCAGCAGATCGACGGGACGCTCCCGGTCGTCGTCATGACCGCGTGGGGAAGCGTGGAAAGCGCAGTCGAGGCAATGCGCCGCGGCGCCCGCGACTATATCGAGAAGCCGTGGGACAACGACCGTCTGCTCGAGACCCTCATCACCCAGATTCGGCTTGGCCGTGCGCTCCGCCGGTCACAGAAGCCCCGGAACGGCGATGCCCGCGCCGCCCGCCCGCCCACCCATCCCCGCCTGATCGCTTCGTCGAAAGCCATGAAGCCCGTCCTGAGGACGATGCGGCGCGTCGCTCCCTCGGAAGCAAACATCCTCGTCACGGGCGAGCATGGGACAGGGAAGGAGGTCGTGGCGGGGTGGCTGCACGCCGCGTCGGCACGTCGGTCCGCGCCGCTCGTCACCGTGAACATGGGAGGATTCTCGGAGGGCGTGTTCGAGAGCGAACTGTTCGGCCATGTGAAGGGTGCGTTCACCGATGCCAGGACCGACCGGGTGGGATGCTTCGAGATGGCGCACGGCGGAACCCTGTTTCTCGATGAGATTGCCAACGCTTCCGCTTCGGTCCAGGCCAGGCTTCTCCGCGTGCTCGAAACCGGAGAGTTGCAGCGGGTGGGATCGTCCGACGTCGTCCGGGTCGACGTTCGCCTTCTGGCGGCGACAAACGCTTCCCTTGACGAGGCTGTGGCCCAGGGGCGGTTCCGTGAAGACCTGCTCTACCGGATCAATACCGTCGAAATCGCAATCCCGCCGCTTCGGGACCGTCCGGAGGACATCCCGCTGCTCGCAGCCCACTTCCTCGCGGGCGAGTCGGCGCGCTACGGGCGTGCCGGCATGGCCTTCACCGCCGGCGCCTCGCGGGCCCTGCTGGACCATCCCTGGCCCGGCAACGTGCGTGAGTTGAAGCACGCCGTGGAGCGCGCGGTGCTGATGTCCGACGGTCCGGACATCGGGGTGGAGGATCTGGCGCTGCGTACGCTTCAGGGCGGCACGCTTCCCCTGGAGGAACTCAAGCTCGGCGAGGTCGAGCGCCTGCTGATCGAGAGGGCAATGGACCGGCACGACGGCAACGTGAGCCGGGCGGCCGAGAGGCTGGGCCTGAGCCGCAGTGCGCTCTATCGGCGCCTGGCCCGGTACCGGATCGGCGGCGACGACGGGTGAACGCGGACGACGGCTCGGCCGAATCGATCACACGGAGTTCCGAACCGGTACGGAGGGCACCGTTTGCCGGCCGATGGGCCCGCCTCGAGTTCGACCTGCAGATCATCCTGCTGTCCAACCTGGCCGGAATGCCGGCGTTCGCGCTGGCGATGTACCTCCTCTGGACGGGCGATGTGACGACATCGACCCGGTGGCTCGCCACAGGAGGGATTCTGCTTCTCTGGGGAGGGCTGACAGCGGTGCTGCGGGCGTGGCTCGTCCGCCCGATCCGCACGCTGTCCAGCGTGCTGCTTGCGCTGAGGGAAGGGGACTTCTCGATCCGGACGCGCGTTCCGGTGACACTCAAGGGACCGCTCGCGCTCGCCTTCCAGGAAGCCAACCGGCTGGAGGCGATCCTGAGGGAGCAACGGCTGGGCGCGGTCGAGGCCACAGTGCTCCTGCGGCGGATTCTGGAGGAGATCGACGTTGCCGTGTTCGCCTTCGACGACAGCGGGAAGCTCCGCATTCTCAACAGGGCCGGCGAGCGGCTGCTGGGCCAGCCCGCGGATGCCGTGCTGGGAAGATCAGCCGGTCACCTGCGACTGCGGGAGGCTCTGTTCGGGGACGTGCCGCGCACCATGGAGGTGAACCTTGCGGGCGGGCAGGGAAGATGGGAGCTCAAGCGCACCGTCATACGCCAGGAGGGTGCGCCCTTGAAACTCCTGGTGCTGTCCGATCTCTCGCGGGCGCTTCGCGAGGAGGAACGCCTGGCCTGGAAGCGGATCATCCGGGTGCTCAGCCACGAGATCAACAACAGTCTGGCGCCGATCAAGTCGATCGCGGAGAGCTTGCGCGGGCTCGTTCGCCGTGATTCGCCGCCCGCAGGGCTTCGCGACGACCTGTCTCGGGGACTCGGGGTGATCGTGAGCCGTTCGCAGTCGCTTGGCCGATTCATGGCGGCCTATGCGCGCCTCGCACGCCTGCCGGCGCCAACCCTGGTCGCCACGCCGATCGGACCCCTGATCCGGCGGAGTGCGGAGCTGGAGACGCGGCTCGCGGTGGAGGTGCAGGGCGGTCCCGACGTCACCGTAATGGCCGACCCGGACCAGCTGGATCAGTTGCTCATCAACCTCGTGCGCAATGCCGCCGATGCGGCCCTCGAGTGCGGTGGCGGGGTCCGGGTGGGGTGGCGCGTGCGCGCAGGGACATCCCTCGAGGTCGTGGTGGAGGATGAAGGGAGGGGCGTGCAGGACACCGGCAACCTCTTCGTTCCGTTCTATTCCACGAAACCGGGCGGCTCCGGGATCGGGCTGGTCCTGTGCCAGCAGATCGCGGAGGGGCACGGCGGACGCCTCGCCCTGCGAAACCGGGATCCGAGAGGAGCCGTCGCGGTTCTGTCGCTGCCTCTGGGGACGCGGGGCTTGCCCGGCCAGCCTGATCATTCGCACAGGGCGAGGTTGCGGCGCCAATTGCCGTAGGCGCAGCTTGCGTCATTGCTCGCACGCTTTCCGGGAGGTTCCATGATCGCCGCCGTCCGCATGCCGTTTGCACGCACCGCCACACTCCTCCTCCTCGCCGTTGGGGCCGCCACGCTCTTCGCGCAGCCGGCTTCCGCGCAGTCGGGCGCGAATGTTCTGGCGCTTGAGACCTGGCTGGATTGGGAACGGGTTTCGGATCCCCGGATTTCGCCGGACGGGGCCACGGTGGTCTACACGCACGAGTGGGTCGACAAGATGAATGATCGATGGGAATCGTCGATCAGGATCGTGAACGCGGATGGAAGCCGTCCACGGCACCTTGTCGATGGATCGTCGCCGCGATGGTCCCCCGATGGGAGCAGAATCGCCTTCCTCGCGCCGGACGATGCGGGGAATACCCAGATCCATGTGCGCTGGATGGACGTGGAGGGGGCGGTGTCGCAGGTGACCCGCCTGGAAGAGAGCCCGTCCAACCTCGTCTGGTCCCCCGACGGCGACCGCCTCGCGTTCACGATGAACGTATCGGCGGAGCAGTCTTCGGCACGGCACTGGACGGTCGCCCTCCCGCAGCCCGAGGGTGCCGACTGGACTCCGGCGCCCCGCATCATCGAGCAGCTCGTGTACCGGCAGGACCGGGTCGGCTTCCTGGACGAGAGCTTCCAGCACATCTTCGTCGTCGCGGCGGACGGGGGCACGCCGCGCCGGATCACGCACGGCGACCACAACTACGGCGCGCCCGTGTGGGAGCCGGGAGGACGTTCGCTGCTCTTCAGCGGACTGATCGCCGACGACGCGCTCTACCGCTGGCAGGAAAGCGAGATCTACCGCGTCGGTGCCGACTCGGGCGACCTCGAACAGGTGACGACCCGTCGCGGTCCCGACCGCAGTCCGGTACCCTCGCCGGACGGGTCCATGATCGCTTACGTGGGGCACGATACCACCACGTTCGACTACATCGAGTCGTCGCTCTACGTGATGAACGCGGACGGTTCGAATGCGCGGGCGCTGACCGCGGAACTGGACCGCACGCCGCGTGGGCTGCACTGGGCCCCGGACGGCGGGGGCGTGTATTTCAACGTCCAGGCGGATGGTTACGCCAATATCATGTACGCCTCGGTCGACGGCGAGGTCCGCGCCGCGAGCGAGGGCCCCCAGATGTTCTCACTCGGCCACGTGAGCCGTGACGGTACCGCCGTGGGCACATGGGGGGACGCGCACGAACCCGGGGACATTTATGCATTCCCTCTGGAACGGACCGGAGATCGCACCCGGCTTACGGACGTCAACGGCGAGGTGCTTGCAGGCGTCACGCTGGGTGAGGTCGAGCAGATCTGGACCGAATCGTCCCACGACGGCCTTCCGATCCACGGATGGGTGATCAAGCCCCCGGGCTTCGACCCGTCGCGACGGTACCCGATGATGCTGGTCATCCACGGGGGCCCCCACGCCATGTACAACGGGGGATTCAACTTCGGGTGGCAGGAGCACGCGGCCAACGGGTACGTCGTCCTGTACACCAATCCGCGGGGCAGTTCGGGGTACGGCACGGACTTCGGCAACACGATCCAGTACGACTACCCCAACCACGACTTCGACGACCTCATGTCGAGTGTGGACGACGTGGTTTCGCGCGGCTACGTGGACGAGGACAACATGTTCGTCTACGGCTGCTCGGGCGGGGGCGTCCTGACGGCCTGGGTCGTCGGCCACACGGACCGTTTCCGGGCCGCCTCATCGAACTGCCCGGTCACGAACTGGTTTGCGTTCCCGGGCGAGGTGGACGGCAACTACCTGCGCTGGTACGCCGACTTCGAGCACTTCCCGTGGGAGGACCCGAGCGAGCACATCCGGCGCTCACCCATCACCTACGTCGGGAATGTCACCACGCCGACGATGCTGATGACGGGTGAACTCGACCTCCGGACGCCCATGTCGCAGACCGAGCAGTTCTATCAGGCCCTGAAGGCGCAGAGGAAGCCGACGGCAATGATCCGTTTCCAAGGCGAGTGGCACGGAACATCGCGCAGGCCGTCCAACTTCCTGCGAACCCAGCTATACCTGCGCACGTGGTTCGAACGCTGGGGCACGCATGACGACCCGTCTGCGGCGAGTCAGGGCCACTAGCGCCCAATACCCGTCTAGCGCCCGATACCGTCGCCTCCGGCGGTGATGACGAACTCGACCCTGCGATTCTGTGCCCAGGAGTCCTCGCCCGTTCCCGCAACACGAGGCTGTTCCTCCCCGAAATACTCCACCGTGAAGCGGTCGCGATCGATCCCCAGTCCGGCCAGGAACTCCAGCACCGCTTCGGCGCGCAGTCGGGACAACTCCATGTTGTACACGGGATCGCCGCGTTCATCGGCGTGGCCTTCGATCCGGATCCGGACTCCCGGATTGCCCTGCAGGATCGTGGCCTTGACGCGCAGTCTGGACTGGGCCTCCTCGCTGACGGCCGCGTCGTCGTACTCGAAGTACACCATCTCCTGCAAGCTGCGGCGCGCCTCCAGCGCGCGACGCTCCCGTTCGCGTTCGGCCCGCTCGCGCTCGGCGGCGAGGCGGCGCTCCTCTTCCGCCTGCGCCCTGCGGATCGAGTCCTGCCGCATGCGCTCCAGCTCCTCGGCCGACGGGCCGGGATCCTCCGCCGGCGGCGGGGGTGGCGGTGGCGGCGGCGGCTCGTCACCACAGAGCCCCATCCGCCCGGGGCACACCGCCAGCGAGGCGAGTATGCCCAGCTTCCTCGTGCGGAAGGTCGTGTGACCGTCACCCGCAAGGGAAAGCGAAAACGCCCCGACGCGAACCCCGCCGAAATCCATCTGCAGGCCGGCGTTGAGGTCGAAGCCGTTGAACTCGGCCATCAGGTTCAGGCCACGCCCGCCATCCATGCCGACGTGTACCGTCGATCCGGCGAAGATCCCACCCGAACTCCGCTGCGCGTAGAAGTCGAGGTCGCCCCCCGCCGAGAACAGGCCGGCTCCCCAACCCAGCGTGAGGCTGACGAAGCTGGCGTCGGACGTGGGCAGAATCGCCGTGCCCACCACGTACGGACTCAGGTTGCTGTTGAATTCGTCGCCTTGCCCCTGCGCCATGCGCGTCCGGTAGTCCGGGTGTCCGAAACGCCCCGGCTGCAGGTCATCGACCCAGCGCGCGCCGAACGACGGCGACGAGAGATAGCGCGCACCCACCGCCAGGTTCAGGTTCTCGACCGTGGACGGCAGGAGGGAGATCCGCCCGAAGCCGCCCAGGATGTTGCCGCCATTCTCTTCGTCGTCGATGTGCTGAATGGTGGCGCCTACCTCCACCCGGTCGAGCAGGCCGAGCGTGAGCGACGTGTCAAACAGCCATTTCGAATAGGGGCCGCCCCTGCGCCTCACCTCGCCGTTTTGTCTCAGCAACAGGGTTTCGTCGATGGAAATGCCAAATCCCGATGTGGTTACGACAAATGTCTTGTGCGGCAGGACCGACCCGACCGGGATGTCCAGAATCCCGGAACCGTACCGGAGGGTACTGGGCATCTTCGTGGACTGACCCGACCCGGGTGGGGCCACGAGGAAGAGTGCGAGAAACGCGAATGCGACGAACCGGAACCTGGGAAGATTCATTCTGCTGCCCCGTGGTGAGAGGTGATCAAACCACCCGTAAAGTCACCCCTTAAAATACCTTCCACGCCGATCCGGACGCAACGGAAATCGGTCCGTTCGGAGGGGTCGGGGCGGTCCCGCGCGCCAGGACGGCGACACGGCTGGCCCGATCCTCCCCCGTCCGTGACAGACGCGTGTCCACTCACGGACCGCACCGGCCCGGCCCAGCCGTGTCCGACCCGCCCGGTTCAGCTATGTCCCAACGGAGCGAACGACTTCTGCCACCCGATCGTGAGGAGCCAGTCGGTCTCCAGCTGGGGACCGTTGAGGCTCTGGTATACGGGAATGTGGAACTCGGCCGCGACGCGGTGTCCGCTCAGCACCCCGTCCGGAAAATGGATGTTGAGTCCCACAGGCACGTCGATCCGCGTGCCGCCCCGCAACTCCTCCCGCACGGTGGGGACCATCATGGGGTTGCCGTACGCTTCGTCGTGGCCCGCGTAGTTGCCCCAGCGCCGTGCCAGCACCCGCGCCGAGACGCTCAGGCGATCCCCCGGACGCACGGCGAACCAGGCGGTGGCGTCCCCGCCGTGCCCCATCCGGTAGCCGCGGCTGTTCTCGCCGAGGCGAAGCGTCGCCATCGTCTGAAGGCCCCAGGAGGCCCGCTCGCTCATCCCGAACACGGTCATGCCGGGTTTGAAGTCCCACGTTCCGGACCCCGACTGCATCGGGTAGGGCATCTGCACGGCCCTCCCCATGCTCATGGGGTTGACCCCGGTCTCCTCGATCGACCCGGTTGGCAGCGACAGACCGGCGTTGAGGTGGACACGGGTGGAGCCCGCACGCTTGACGCCGATCAGGGCGCCCACCGAGGTGTCGCCGAGCCCGGACGAGACTGCCTCGAAGCTCATGCCGTGCTGGGTGGCGTGATTCATCGAACGGTCCACCCAGTTGGCCATCACCAGCAGCGTGACCACGTCGCTGGGTGCGTACATCAGGCCCGCCATGTGCATCGTCATGGACATGTCCAGGGGAGCCACCATGAAGTTCCTGTGGACATCGGCCGCCTCGAGCCGGTCCGTCCCGTCGCGGTTGCCGTCCATGGCCATGCGCATGAAGCGGTAGGAGAGCATGAATTCGCCGTGCTCGTGTGTGTGGTCGGCCATCACCCCGATGGGCGCGTGGCCGTCCGGCCGGGACGAGGTCCACTCGTATTGAGCCCGAACCGGAGTGGCCGGCAGAGCGAGGACCGCGACAAGCGCAAGAGCAGACAGCATTGCATATCGTACACAAGTATATGTAAACATTACACCTATCCTTTTTCATTGAATCCATAGCATCAATATCGGCGACGCGCGTCCGAATGAAGGTCCGGGGAAGCCTGGACCCGTGTCGGGACGGGGCGACACCCTGTCCGCCATGACGGCACGACGCCACGTAGCGGGGCCCTTGCAGGGCCGGGATTCAGGAGATAGGGGGCCCGTTCGGGAACGGCAGCAGGTACGGTGCCCGGCTCAGTACGATACGCGACGCCGGGTCGCGCCGGGACGTCGTCCTGACCGCCGCGTGCGCGAACGGTTCAGCCTGGTGTACTGACGGGTAGACGGGCCCGGCGGAGGTCGGGCACTTGCCCAGACAGTCGCACGGCGGCGGCGCAGCGCGCGGGCCGGGATGGTGATCGGACGAGGGAAGCCCGGTCGTGCCGGCCCCGTGGCCGTGCGTACCCCCGCTCGCGTGCGGTGCGGCGTGGTGCGACGCGTGGCCGGTTGCGGCGCCGTCGTGGTGGGGGCATCCCAGCCCGGTCAGCCATGGAGCGAGGGTCGGCGAGAGGACGAACAGGACGAGCAGGCTCAGCAGCCTCGCGCCCGCTCCTCTTCCGCCTCGATTGTGCATCACGTGCCTCAACCGTCCAGCCCTGGTTCCCGTGCAGCTATTGGTGCGCCCGCCACCACATTGCAATGTACCACACTAGTGGGCGCCGAGCCGTGCTGCCAAGCGCGCCGAGTCCGGCTGCCAGCCGCGCCTGGAGCCCCCTCCCGCAAGCGTGATCATGCCGCATCGTGTAGATTGCCAGCCAGGGAAGTGCGCACCTGTGCCGGGAGAGTCGATCCCTTGTTGAGCGAACTGGCTGCCGCGGCCGTTCTTGGTTTTGCCCCGCAGACCGCCGTCGCGGCGGATCCGCCCAACCTGGGCCCCGAGACAGGCCCCCCGGTCGCCGCCGTCTACAACGGGTTCGACGGGCAAACCGACATCGTCGCCCCCCGCCTCAACGAGCCGGGGATCGCGATCGACGGGCGGCTCGATGACCCCGCGTGGTCCGAGGCTGCCCTGCTCACGGGATTCTCGCAGTACGACCCCTCGGAGGGGATTCCAGCCACCCAGGACACCGAGGTGCTGCTCCTCATCTCGGAGGACGCCATCTACTTCGGCGTGCGCGCGTTCGACGACGATCCAGGCCGCATCCGGGCGACGCTCGGGGAACGCGACACGTTCTACCGCACCGACGACTACATCCAGTTCATCCTCGACACCTTCGACGACCAGCGGCAGGCATACTCGATCGTGGTCAACCCGCTGGGGGTGCAGCAGGACGGACTCTGGATCGAGGGCAGGGTGGGCCGCTTCGGCCGCAACTTCGGTCCCCCGATCGACTGGAACCCCGATTTCGTGTGGGACTCCGAGGGACGGGTGGAGGACTGGGGGTACGCGATCGAGGTCAGAATCCCCTTCAAGAGCATCCGCTTTCCCGAAGCCGCCGAACAGGAATGGGGCGTCCAGGTCATCCGCAAGATCCAGCGCTTCGGCTTCGACGAATCGTGGGCGCCGGTGACCAAGGACATCGCCAACCAGCTGACGCTTGCGGGCTCGCTGAGCGGACTGCGCGACCTCGACCGCGGCCTCTTCCTGGAGCTGAACCCGGTGCTCACCGGGACGCGGCAGGGGACCTTCGACACAGGCGCAAACGCGTTCACGCGGGAGCCGTTGAGCGGCGAATTCGGCGTCAACGCAAAGTACGGGCTCACCTCCAACCTCACGCTCGACGCGACCTACAACCCCGACTTCAGTCAGGTCGAGGCCGACGCCGGACAGATCGCGGTCAACGAGCGGTTCGCGCTCTTCTTCGAGGAGAAGCGGCCCTTCTTCCTGGAGGGGACCGAGATCTTCACGATGCCGAAGAACCTCGTGTACACCCGCAGCATCATCAATCCGGTGGCCGGTGTGAAGTTGGGGGGGAAGGCGGGGAGCTTCCAGCTGGGATACCTGGGCGCGGTCGACGAGGTTGGCGGCTCCGGTGAGCCTGCCCGGAGGCCCGTGGTCAATCTGCTGCGGGCCCGGCGGGATCTTGGCAGCGCGTCCACGCTGGGAATGGTGTACACCGACCGCACCACGAGTGGCGACGAGTACAATCGCATGCTCGGCCTCGACGCCCGCTTCGTGCTGGCGGGCCGCTACACGCTCACGTTCATCGGCGCGGGGAGCCGCACCGCCACGCCCGGCTCGGGTTCCGCGACGCCCGGCTCCGGCCCCGAGACCGGCAGCTACCTGTCGCTGCAGCTGCAGCGGGCCAGTCCGACGCTCACCTTCAACCTCGACCTCGAGGACGTGGCCCACGCCTTCGACGCGGGCAGCGGGCTGATTCCGCGGGTCGGCGACACGCGGCTGCAGTCACGGCTCGAGTACAACTTCCGGGGCGAACCCGGCGCGCTCGTCGAGCAGTTCCGCCCGGGGTTCGACGCCAGCGCCTTCTGGGATCACGAGTCCTTCTGGCGGCGCCAGCTGTTCGAGGAGGCCGAGGTCCGCTACGGGGTGACCACGTCGTTCCGCAACAACATCACCGTGCTGCTGGCAGCCACCGCGAAGCGCTACGACTTCGGCGCCGCCGACTACGACGGGCTGTTCGTGGGCGACGACCGCGGCGGCGAGGTTCCCTTCGTCGCCGACCAGGACCCGTTCGGTCTCATGCACGGGATCGGGGGCTTCTTCTGGGTGAACAGCTGGGACGTGCTTCGGGGCCGGGTGCGCTGGGGGTGGGGGCAGGACGCCGTGTTCGACCTGCGCTACGGCGTACCGATCGAACGCGGCACCGGCTGGGACGCCGACATCGCGGTGTACGCGTACCCGACGCGCCACCTGTCCGCCGAACTCGGGTTCCGCTACCAGAGTCTCTACCGGGACAGCGACGGCACGCTGGCGCTCGAAGCGGTGATCCCGCGCATCAAGACCCAGTACCAGTTCAACCGGGCGCTCTTCCTGCGCGCGATCGTCGAGTACGGGGCCCAGATGAGGCGCGACCTGGTCGATCCGGTCACCGGCCAGCCGCTGCTGGCGTGCAGCTCGGGCAACTGCTCGCTACGGGGTGGCTCCGACGCCAACGACGTCCACGTCGAGACGCTGCTCAGCTACGAGCCCACGCCCGGCACCGTGTTCTTCGTGGGCTACTCGCGTCAGATGGAGGACACGGGACGGCTGCGGTTCCGCGACGTGCAGCCCAAGGCCGACGGGCTGTTCGCGAAGGTGAGCTATCGGTTCAGACGGTAGGCCGGAACGTTTCAGCTGGAACGTTTTCCGGTCGGACTCAACCCCCCGGTACCTCAGCCCCCCGGCACCTCAGCCCCGGCGCCCGCCTTCCGCAGCGCCTCGATGTCGATCTTCCCCATCGTGAGCAACGCTTCCATGACCCGCTTCGGGTCAGCGCTCATCAGCTCGCCCATCTTCGCGGGAATCACCTGCCACGACACCCCGAAGCGGTCGTTGAGCCACCCGCAGTAGCCCTCGTGGCCGCCGTCGGACAGCGCGCTCCAGTAGTGGTCGATCTCCTCCTGGGACGCGCAGTTCACCACGAAGGAGATCGCAGGCGTGAACTTGAACATCGGGCCGCCGTCGATGCCCTGGAACGACCGCCCGGACAGCTCGAAGACGACGAAGGCGTTGCCGTCGGCCGGTCCCGCCGCAACCGTCGACACCTCCACGATCCGCGACCCGGGGAAGAGCGATACGTAGAACTCGGCCGCCTCGACCGCCCCTTCCTCGAACCACAGGCAGGTGCCGATGCGGTCAGGCGCGGTGCCGACACGGTCAACGCCGGACATCGTCGATCCCTCCGTCGGTGGGCAGGCGCACCTCCTCCTCCCCGAAGTGCTCGGCGAACCAGTCGAACATCCGCTGCCAGTGGTCCACAAAGTCGGCTGCGGTGCTCGCGCGCCCGGCCCCGTGGCCGCCCGCGGTGTAGTGCACCCACACCACCTCCTTCTCCAGCCGCCGCAGCGCATAGTACATCTCGCGCTGGTTCGTCGCCGGCACGTTCCAGTCGCCCTCGCCCGACAGCATGAGCAGCGGCGTCTCGATCCGGTCCGCGAACATCACCGCCGAGTGCTCGATGTACTTGTGCGGCTGCTCCCAGAGCGTCGCGCCGATCCGGTCCTGCCCGACCTCGGCGGCCGCGTAGTTGCGCGTGGTGATCTTCGGCGAGTCGCCCAGGAACGAGATGATGTTCACCTTGCCCGACACGTTGGCCGCCGCGGCGAAGCGGTCGGTCTGCGTGATCAGCAGGTTGGTGGCGTAGCCGCCGTAGCTCTGCCCGTAGACGCCCACCTTGTCCTCGTCGACCAGCCCCCGCTCGATGATCTTGTTGATCGCGTTCGGCACGGCCTTCAGCCACGCCTCGCCGGGGAATCCCTCCTCGAAGCGCACCGACGGGCGGAACCCGAACCACCCCTGCGCGGTGATCAGGTTCATGTTCTCCTTGAAGCCGTTGTCGAAGAACTGCTCGTAGATCTCCGCCACGAGCGGGTACTTGCGCCCGGGCTCGTAGTTGGCGGGGTAGTACAGAATGCCGTAAAGCGTATTACCGTCGACGTCCAGGTACTCGATGAGCTCGCTGCGCGTGAGCGCGACGTTGTCGAGCTGCGGGTTGGAACTGGTGAGCTGCCGGGGCGCGACGCGGTCGGTGGCGGTGGTCCAGATCTCGTCGGGGTGGTCGCCGTCGGACATGGTGTAGACGACGTCTGAGCCGTCGGCCGAGATGTTCCACGAGCGGTAGAGCGCGTCGTCCAGCAACAGGGTCTCGGCGGTGCCGTTGGCACCCGTGGCGGTGTCGAGGCGTTTCAGGCCGCGCTGCCAGCGGTCCCGCGCGGAGTAGCTGAAGTAGACGTGGCGGCCGTCGTCGCTCCAGCCCTGGACCTGACGGCGGGGGCGCGCGTCCTCGTCCTCTTCCAGCTGCAGCAGCGTGCGGAGGTCGTCGCTGCCGAGGTCCAGCAGGTGCCAGGCGTCCTGCGAGGTCAGCAGCAGGGCGTCGCCGGAGGGGCTCCAGCGCTCGACGGAGAAGCGGATGCGGGCGGAGTCGGGGTCGGGGTCATCCCCAGGCTCTCCGCGGTGACTGGCCGTCACGTCCACCGCTTCGTCCTCGTCCAGCCGCCGCACATGGACGGATCCGCCGTCCGCATACGCGAATGCGTCGCGTGCGTCGTTCCACACCACGTTCATCCGCTCCTCGCCGGTGTCCCGCAGCGACTCGGGCTCCGCGCCGTCGGCCAGCGCCAGCCGGAAGAGCTCGTACTCGGTTCCGTCCCGCCGCGTGTACGATGTCTTCGTGCGCGTGGCGGTCGAATACGTGATCCACGAGCCGTCCTCCGAGAACTCCGCGCCGGCCGGCGCCACACCGCTGAGGATCTCGCGCACGGATCCGTTTTCAAGGGAAACAAGCGCGGTGATCTGCCGCGCGGCGATGTTCCTCACGCGGTCCCAGGCGAGGAAGTCGTTGCGGGAATCCTGCACGATGACCGGCGCCTCGGTCAGGGCCACGAAGGCCGCGCGCGCCTCGGCCGCCCACCCGGCGGGGCGCAACCCGACCAGCACGCCGGCCCCGTCTGGAGCCCACACCAGCGGCGACGACGACGCGATCTCGCTGTCCGTGCCAAGCGCGACCGTGCGTGCGCTGCCCCTCGACGCGTCGAAGACCCTGAGCCGGTACTCCCCGGCCTCGACGGCGAAGTACGCCAACTGCTCCCCGTCGGGCGACCACGCGAAGCCGCGCAGCTGTGCGGGCTCGTCGTGCACCCACGTGCGCTCTCCGCTCCGCGTGTCGATCACCATCAGCCGCGTGGCCACGGGGGAGATGTACGTGGGATCGCCGAAGCGCTCATGATCGACGTCGGTGCGGTCGCGGCGAGTGCGCACGGTCGCGGCGACGCGAGAGCCGTCGTCGGTCACCGCCGCGATGCCCACCAGGTTGACGTCGAGGGCGATCCCGGTCGTGAAGGGGCGCTGCTGGGGATGTGCGGGGAGGGGGGCGAGGGTGGTGAGGACCAGTGCGGTCGCGGCTGCGATTGCGGCGGTGCGAGCGGCTGCGCGCGGGAGGGCGGCGAACATCGGGGTCGACTCCTTGGCCGAAGGGCGCGGGTAGGGCTTCTGCGCCGCCAATATGGGGTAACGCGGCCCCCGCGACAATTCGCGATGTGATGTAAAGTTTACAGAATGGAAACTGTAGTTTACATCGTGTCGCTGGATGCCGCGGGCTGAACCGGGACCGACGCCCTCTCCTTCGCAAGCATCCACAGGCCCAGGGCCGCGCCCAGGAACGAGACCGCCCACACCCAGTAGCCCACCAGCAGGCTCGCTATCACGCTCTCCGTCGCAGTCCAGATCGGCCAGTACACGAGGTTCAGAATGCCGGCGGCACCAATCGCCAGAGGCAGCCACCGGCCGCCGACCAGACGTCGCCTCGTCCATTGGGCCCGCAGCGTCGCCAGGCTGGTGAGCATGAGCAGGTTGGTCAGCGCGCTCAGCCTGCCAGTCATGTCCCCCCAGATCAGGGCACTGACGAATGCGTCCCAACCGGGTTCGGCGTCCGTTTCGGCTGCGGGAAGCGACTCGGTTGCGGGAGGCGTCTCGGCCGCGGGCGGCGCGTCTTCTGCTCCGGGGGGTGGAGGAGGCGGCGGGAACAACCGCCCTTCCGTGTAGGCGGGCATCACGAACGAAACGGCAAACAGCGCCCAAGCTGCTTATACCAGGCGGCGCCATTCCTGCTTCCCCGGACTCACGCGGTCTCCTTTTCCATCCTGGTCGACGCCCATTTGCGGTTGCGCAGCCAAAGGCCCGCGGCCACGCACAGGAACGAGGCCGCCCACACCCAGTAGCCCGGCAGAAGGCGCGATACCGGATCACCAGCGGTCAGGGTGAAGATCGGCCAATACGCCAGGTTCAGGACACCGGTGCCCCCCACAGCCCACCGGAGCCAGCGGCCGCGTCCGCGCCAGGAGGTGCGTAGGATCAGCAGACTGCCCAGCATGACCAGGTTGGTCACAGCGCTGAGCTGACCGAGTCGGTCGCCCCAGAACAGCGCGCTGAAGAAAGCGTCCCATCCGGGCATGGTGCCAAGAGTGAAGAGTCCGTCCATCTGGTGGTCGGTATACGCGGGCAAGGCGAACGACACCGCGAACAAGGCCCACCCGGCGAACACCAGCTTTCGCCAACGCGGCGTGCCCGCCTTCGCGAACTCCCTCGACAGCTTCTCCGGTGCGCCGATTACCGTGGTCGCTTGCGCGAAGGCCCGTGCCGGAGTCAGCGACGGCGACAGTTCCATGTTCAGATCGACGTGGGCCCGCAGGTGGTCCTCCAGCTCGTCCACCTCGCGCGGAGACAGCGAGGACCCTCGCTCCAGCTCCTGCCGCCAGCGATGGACGGCCCTATCCAACTGGAACATCATGACCTCCTTGCTCGATTGAAGCCGGTCGCCGCGCCCTCACGGATGCCGCGTCGTGGTCACGGAGCCAGAGCGCTGCGGCGGCACACACAAACGATGCAGACCATGCCCAGAAGCCGATTCCGAGATGCTGGGCAACCGCGGGCTCCCCGGCCACCGAAACCATGAGCGGCGGCATGAGAACCCCCACAGCCACTGTGCCCGCAGCGACGACCGACAGTGCGTGCCGCAACCGGTGCCGCCGTCTTCCCGGTTTGTCGCGGTGTGGAATCAGGGTCAGGACCATGGCCGCGAAGGGGACCAGCGCCGCCAGCACGTTGCCGAGCTCGCCGTCTGCCACCAGCAGCTTCCAGAACACCTCGTAACCGTAGTAGGGCCAGAGGCCGAATGGCCGCGAAAGGCCGATCCCGGCGTCGGGCACCAAGGATACCGGCAGAAGGAAGGACGCACCGAAGAGCGCCCACCCCGCCACAAGCAGCTTCTTCCATCGCGGCCTGCCGGCCTTCGCGAAATCGCGGGACACGGCGTCCCCCTCACCCATTGCCGCGCGCGCAATCGCGAATGCCCGGGCCGGCGTGAGTGCCGCGTCCAACTCCGACTCAAGGGTCGCCCTCGCCCGCAGGTGGTCCTCCAGTTCGTCCAGCTCGCGGGACGACAGCGAGGATCTGCGCTCCTGGCGCTTCCGCCAATGTCGTACCTGGCTATCGAGATCAGACATTGCCGCCTCCCCAGGACAGCTCGAGGGTGCCGTGTACGGTGCGCCAATCCTCTCGGTCGCGAGCCAACTGGCTTTTGCCGCCCGGGGTGAGCCGGTAGTACTTCCGCCGCCGACCCTCCTCGGTCAGCTCCCAGCGGCCGGCGATCAACCCGTCGCGCTCCAGCCGGTGCAGGACGGGGTAGAGCATCCCGTCCGACCATTCCACCTCTCCACCCGAAAGCAGCTTCACCTGCTTGAGGATTTCGTATCCGTAGCTTTCCCCGCCCGCCAATATCGACAGCACCATCGGTCGTGACGAAGCGGCCACGAGTTCCTTATAGACCCGCTTGCTCATCTGGTCGCTCCTTTACCTGGGTATACGAGTTACCTTGATTGGCAAGGTACCCTGTGATACAAGGTATATGGAGGGATTGTTCCGTTCAACCGCTCTGGGGGGTGCGGGGGCCGCCGTGCCCCTACAGCACGATGTCCCCGCCCGGGTCGCGGCGCCGCAGCCGGGCGAGTGCGGCCTCGGCCTCGCGCAGGCGGGCATCCCGTAGCTCTTCGTCCGCGGTCGCGGCCTCCCAGAGCGGTCCGGTGTCCGACATCGGCACGCGCAGCACCGCGCCCACGTTGATGCCGTCCGGCAACTGCCGCAACGGCACGTCCACCTGGCGCTCGTCGTCGTCCGCGATCAGCACCGCGACCGGCGGTTCCACACGGTCTAAAACCCAGATGCGGATCGCCGGGTCCTCAGCCGGGCGGGTCAATAGCTGATGGCGACCACGATCGCCCCTCGTTCGTCGTACACGGTGGCTGCGTCTCCGTCGTTGTTCCACACGGCGCGCCGGTAGCCCATGAAGTAGCTGCTCCCGTCGGCACGCCCCGTCCCCGAGTACACGGTCACGGTCTCACCGGCTGCCAGCACCGCGCCCGCGGGGAAGCGAAAGCAGTGATCCGCCAGGTCACACAGCCGCCAGCCACCGATGGCGACGGCCTCCGGTTCCAGGCTGGTCAGCGTGGCGTACTCGCCGTTCGGGTTCCGGTTGTCGTTGCCCGGCGCGTCGGCGGTAACGGTGAGGCGCAGCCGGATGGTGGGCGCGGCGGCCCGTCCCGCCCCGACCACGGCGGTCTCCTCCCCGACGAAGACGGTCTCCGCCGGCCCGCCCCCGCGCGCCGACGCCACGCGCTCGCCACTGACCACGGTGTGCGCTCCGTTCTCGTATCCCAGCACCTGCACATGACCGTTCAGGTCCGTGCGCAGCGTCCGACCCGCTGTCGCCGCGTAGGCCTGCAGCGCCTCCGGCCGCGGGTGCCCGTAGCCGTTGCGCCCGACCGAGATGACCACCAGTTCCGGGCTGGTCGCCCGCAGAAAGTCCCACGTGAACCCGTCGTCGCTGCCGTGGTGCGGCGCCTTCAGCAGGGTGAGCGCGGGCACGGCGCCCAGGCGGGTCAGATGCGTCAACTGTTGCACTTCCGAGTCGCCGCTCAGCAGGGCCGTGAAGCTCCCGAACCGCACCACCAGCGCAACCGAGCGGTTGTTGCGATCCGCCGTGCCCCTGGGCAGGAGCGGCAGCACCTCGATCGTCGCCGAGCCCAGCGCGATCGACCGCGGCGTGGCCTCCAGATACGTGATTTCGGGTCTGGCCTCGAGCGCCGCGATCAACCGCCGGTACGTGGCCGTCGTGTGGGGCTCGCCGTTGTCCATGTAGAACCGCACGGGGATCGACTCGATCACTCTGGCCATGCCGCCGATGTGATCCGCGTCCGGATGCGTCGCGACGAGCAGGTCGATCCGCTCCACGCCGATTTCGCGAAGCACCGGAACGATGTCGCTGCGGCCGACGTCGACAAGCGCCGTCTGGCCCTCGGGAGCACGGATCAGCACGGCGTCCCCCTGCCCGACATCGAGGAAGGTGACCTGGAGGGCGGCCTGCGGAAGAGCCGCGTTGGCCCAGACGGCTCCGGCCCCGAGAATGGCTACCCCCGCCGCGACCATGACGGCGAGCACCTGCGACGTGCGGACGCGCCGCCGCGCCGGAGTGCGCGGTTTCCCCCGGCCGGGCGCTGCAATGTTCTGTTGGGACATGCGCGGTAGAGTAGGGCGGTGTGGTACGGCGAACCAGTGGGCCGACGCGGCAGCGCTTCGTCGCGTGTGGGCGGGGAGCCACACCCACCTGCACCCGCGTTCCCCCTTCCGTACATTTACCCCATGATCGCGCGCGAGATCACGCCCCTTCTGGTCGGCCTGTTCCGACAGTATCCCTTTGTCACGGTCACCGGGCCGCGGCAGTCGGGGAAGACCACGCTCTGCCGCGCTGCTTTCCCCGGGCTCGCCCATGTGGATCTTGATGCGCCCGACCAGCGGGCGTTTGCCGAGTCGGACCCGCGCGGCTTCCTGGCCCGGTATCCCGAGGGGGCGATCCTGGATGAGATCCAGCGCGTTCCGGACCTCGTGTCCTACCTGAAGGTTCTGGCTGACGAGGACGGGGGAACCAGCCTCTTCGTCCTCACGGGGAGCGAGCAGTTTCGCCTTTCCGAGACCATCAGCCAATCGCTTGCAGGGCGAACGGCGCTCCTTCGGCTCCTGCCGTTTTCCCTCGCCGAACGGCGGCGCGCGGGCGCGAGCGATGCGCTGGACGACATCCTGTACTCGGGGTTCTATCCGCGGATTCACGATCGCGGGCTGGATCCCACGCAGGCGCTCGGAGACTACCTGGAGACGTACGTCGAGCGTGACGTTCGGCGGATCGGCGAGATCGGCAATCTGTCCGCGTTCCGCCGGTTCGTGCGCCTCTGCGCGGGAAGGGTGGGGCAGCTGGCCGACCCCGCATCGCTGGGCGCGGATGCCGGCATACCGCAGGCTACGGCGCGACACTGGCTCACCGTGCTCGAGGCCAGCTACATCGTCTTCCAACTGCCGCCCTTCCTTACCAACATCCGCAAGCGCCTCGTGAAGCTGCCCAAGCTCTATTTCTACGACGTGGGAGTGGCGAGCTACCTCGTCGGAATCGAGGATGCCGCCCAGCTGGCCAAACACCCGCTGCGTGGGCCGCTCTTCGAGAACGCGGTCGTGGTCGAGGCCCTCAAGCACCGCTTCAACAGGGGGCGCCGCTCGAATCTGTCGTTCTTCCGGGATGTGGACGGACTGGAGTGCGACCTGCTGTACGAGAACGGCAACGGCATGGGCGCGATCGAGACCAAGGCGGGAGCGAGGATCCGTGCGGATCACTGCACGGCGCTCAATCATATCGCGAAGCTGCTCCCGCGGGTGTCCGCCAAGGCGGTCGTCTACGGAGGAACGGACGGCGGGGCGCGGAGGGACTGCGAGTTCGTTCCGCTTCAGGACCTGACCGCGCTGCTCGCAAGGCTCGACGCCTCGCCGCCGGCTCCCTGACACCTCGGCCGTCCGAACCACGAAAGGTATGATTGACACCCCCGGCGGGCCGGGCGAACTTCTCATGCTGGCGTCGTCACGGCTACGGCCCGCGACGCCCTGGACACCGGCCGCGCGCGCAGAGCCCTCGCCCGTTCGCGGTCGTCGAAGGTACATGAAGGGATCAGGACGCACATGCTAAAGTCATTTCGAGGCCGGATCATCATCATTCTGGCGGTGATCGGTCTTTCAGCGGGTTACCTGTGGACCAGAGGCCTCAAGCTGGGGCTCGACCTGCAGGGCGGGATTCACCTTGTCCTCGAGATCGACGACCCGGACGAGACCCTGACGCCGGAGCGGCGCGCGGACGCGATCGACCGGGCCGAGCGGATCATCCGCACCCGGATCGACGAATTCGGCGTCGAGGAGCCGCTGATTCAGAAGAGCGGTTCGGACCGGATCATCGTGGAGCTCGCCGGTCTGGACGACGAGAGCCGCGCCAAGGAGATCATCAACCAGCAGGCGTACCTGGAATGGAAGCTGGTCCTGGAGACGACGGAGGTCGACCAGGCGCTGGAGCGTCTTGACCGGGCGGTCGTCGCGGCCATCGGGGAGGAGGGACTCCGCGAGATGGGCAGGGCCACGGAGGTCGCCGAGACCCCCACGTCGATCGAGGCGCTTCTGTTCAGCGACCCGACCGACACCGCGCAGGCGGGTGACTCCGCCGCGGCGGAAGGGGATGCTGCGGCCGCGGGAGACGAAGTTGCGGCTGGGGATGAAGCAGTTGCGGGTGACGAGGCCGCTGCCGCCGGAGACGAAACGGCCGACACCGTGGAAGACGAAGGCGAGATCGACTTCCGTCCGTTCACCGGGCTCCTCAACCGCGGCGAGGTCGGGACGTACACCGTGGACGCGGCGGACGTGGAGACCGCAGCCGAGTTCATCGCGCTGCCCGAGTTCCAGCGGGCGATGCCCCGGAATGTCAGCCTGCAGTGGGGATGGGATTCGATTCCGATCGGCGGTCGCTTCTACCGCGAGCTGTACGTCCTCGAAGAGAATCCGTTTCTGACGGGCGAACAACTCGACGACGCCACGGCGAACCGGGACCAGCAGCTCAACCAGCCGCAGGTGCTCTTCGAGCTCGACCGCCGTGGCGGACGCGCGTTCCAGCAGCTCACCGGGGCCCACATCGGCGACCGGATCGCGATCGTGCTCGACGGCGAAGTGGTCAGCGCCCCCTTTGTGCGGGACCGGATCGGCTCGCGGGGTTCCATCGAACTCACCGGCGCCGACATGTCCGAAGCGACGGACCTGGCGCTCGTCCTGCGGGCGGGTGCGCTGCCGGCGCCGCTGAGGATCATGGAGGAACGTTCGGTCGGGCCTTCGCTCGGACAGGACTCCGTGGACCAGGGGAGGATCGCCGGGATCGTCGGGATCGTCGCCGTGATCGTGGTCATGATGCTGTACTACCGGGTCGTGGGCATGCTCGCGATCGTCGCGCTCGGGATCTATCTGCTCCTCGTGCTCGGCGGACTGGCCGCGCTGAACGCCACGCTGACCCTGCCCGGGATCGCGGGGCTGATCCTCTCGATCGGCATGGCCGTGGACGCCAACGTGCTCATCTTCGAGCGAATACGCGAGGAACTCGCGGCGCGGCGCGCTCCACGCACGGCGGTCGACGAGGGATTCGGCAACGCCCTGTCCGCCATCGTCGACGCCAACATCACCACGCTGATCACGGGTCTGATCCTCTTCCAGTTCGGCACCGGGCCGGTGCGCGGCTTCGCGGTGACGCTCTGTATCGGGATCGTGGCATCGTTCTTCTCCGCACTGTACGTGACGCGCACCCTCTTCCTGATGTATCTGTCCGGGAAGCGCGGTTCGGACCCCGTCAGCATCTAGCAGCACCAGGCAAGGGACCAGCATAGCCATGTGGCTTTTTCACGAAGCGAAATACCAGTTCATCGGCATGCGCCGGAAGGCGTACGTCATCTCCGGCATCCTGCTGGCCGTCGGAATCGGCGCCATGGGCCTCAACATCGGCCTGATCGGATCCTGGCAGAACTACGGCGTGGACTTCACCAGCGGCGCCCTGGTGCACATCCGGTTCCCGGAGCCCACGACGGACGATGCGCTGCGCGAAGCGCTCGGCGGCGTCAACGCGCCGTCGATCACGCGGTTCGGCCAGAACAACGACGAGTTCGTCGTGCGGGCCGCGCTGGCGGACGTGGACATCGACGATGTCGCGGCGGGCGTCGCGGCGCAGATTGCGGCCACCTATGGCGACGACGGTTTCGAGGTCGTGCGACGGGAGCTGGTCGGACCGAAGATCGGTGCCGAGCTGGAACAGAGGGCGGCACTCGCCATCATCTTCTCGCTGGTGCTGACGCTCTTCTACATCGCGATCCGTTTCGAGCTTCGCTTCGGCGTGGCCTCGGTGATCGCGACCGCGCACGACATGCTCATCACGCTGGGGCTGCTCGCGCTCTTCCGGGTGGAGATCTCGCTGCCGACCGTGGCGGCGATCCTCACGATCCTGGGGTATTCGCTGAACGACACGATTGTCGTGTTCGACCGCATCCGCGAGAACCTCAACCGCAAGGGCGGGCGGCGGGAAGACCCCTACCGGCTGGTCAACCGGTCGATCAACGAGACGCTGCCCCGCACCGTCCTCACCTCCGGGACGACCCTGGCGGTGCTGATGTCCCTGCTCATCCTGGGTGGAGGCGTGATCCGCCCCTTCACGATGGTCCTGATTCTCGGCGTCCTGATCGGCACGTACTCGTCCATCTTCATCGCCGCGCCGGCGCTGCTGGAGATCCAGAAACGGTACGGTACCGGCGAGGACAAGAAGAAGCAGCGTGCCGCACGGAGGGCCGCGGCGGTGTAACGGGGTGAGGTTCGCGGACTCCCACTGCCACCTCACCGACCGCGCATTCAGGGCGGATCGCACGGCCGTCCTGGCAAGGGCGCGCGAAGCCGGCGTTGAGCGCGTCGTCACGATTGCATCGGACGCCGAGGACTCGCGCGCCGCGCTGGAACTCGCCCGCGCCAACAACGGCGTGTGGTGCACGGCGGGGATCCATCCCCACGCGGTCAAGGACTCGAGCGCGTCGGCGACCGGCGCCGCGGCGACCGGCGGGTCAGCGACCCTGGATCCGCTGCGCGAGGTCGCCGCGCATCCGCGCTGCGTCGCGATCGGCGAGACCGGGCTCGACTATTTCTACGACAACGCGCCGCGCGCCGCACAGCGGCGGAGTTTCGCGCGCCACGTGGAGCTGGCGGACGAACTGGAGCTGCCCGTCGTCGTGCACTCGCGCGAAGCCGAGGCCGACACCGCGGCGGTGATCCGCGAATGCGCCGGCGTCGTGACCGGCGTGCTGCATTGCTTCACCGGGTCGCGCGATCTGCTCGCCGAGGCGATCGCGGCGGGGTGGTTCGTTTCGTTCACCGGAATCGCCACCTTCAAGAGCTTCGACGCCGCGCTGGCTCGCCTCGCCCCTGCGGACCGCTACATGATCGAGACCGATTCGCCGTACCTCGCCCCCGTGCCGAAGCGCGGACGCCGCAACGAGCCCACGTTCGTGGCCCACGTGGCGGCGGCGCTGGCGCAGCTGCGCGGAGAGACGCCGGAGCGCGTGGCAAAGGACACCTGGGCCAACACGGCTAACTTCTTCGGCCTCCCGCACGAGGACGAGCCTTCGTGAGCCCTCCCCGGATCAAGGTCCTGCCCGACCATGTGGCGAACCAGATCGCGGCGGGCGAGGTGGTCGAGCGTCCGGCCTCGGTGGTGAAGGAGCTGGTCGAGAACGCTCTGGACGCCGGGGCGGGAACGGTCCGGATCTCGATCGAGCGCGGAGGAAAGGGACGGATTCTCGTCGCTGACGACGGGTGCGGGATGACGCGCGAAGACGTCCTGCTCTGCCTGGACCGCCACGCCACCAGCAAGATCCGCCACGCCGAGGACCTGCGGGAGATCCACACGCTCGGGTTCCGGGGAGAGGCGCTTCCCTCGATCGCCGCGGTGTCACGCATGACCATCGACACCGCGGTGGACGGTGAGGCGACGGGCACCCGGCTGCGGGCGATCGCCGGGCGGATCCAGGGGATCGAGGACGCCGCGCGCCGGCCCGGCACGACGGTGGACGTGCGCAACCTCTTCCTGAACACGCCGGTGCGCGCCCGCTTTCTGCGCAGTGCGCAGGTGGAGACTCGGGCGGTCTCCGAGGTGCTTCACGCGCTCGCCCTGGCCGACCTCGGCACGCGCTTCGTCTTCGAAGTGAACGGAAAAACGGTCTTCGACCTGCCTGCGGACCGCTCGCTCCCGGCCCGGATCGGGGCGATCTGGAAGGACGCCGCCGAGGCGGGACTTATCGCGCTCTCGACACAGCGCGACGGCCTGGACCTGACCGGGGCGGTACAGCGTCCCGACCTGGCGCGGCCCGGATTTCGCCGCACGGGGCTCTTCGTCAACGGCCGGCCGTTTCGGGACGGCGCGGTCATGCGTGCGGTGGACCGTGGGTACCGCACCACCGTGTCCGCCGACAAGCGGCCCTGGGCCTTTCTCTTCCTGACGGTTCCGGGCGGCGAGGTGGACGTGAACGTGCACCCCGGGAAGGCCGAAGTCCGCTTCCGCGACCGCCGCCGGATCGAGGAGTTCGTGGAGGCCTCGGTGCGCCAGGCGCTCGAGGGAATCGAGTCGGCGGCAACCCTGGGCAGGCCGCGTCCGATTCAGGTGGTGCGCGAGGGGACGGGCGAAGTAGGCCCGGCGGATTCGGGGGCGGCGGCGGGCGCGCCGGCGGGCGCGCCGGCCAACGGCGAGCCGCCTGAGGGCCAGATGCACCTCTTTCGCCGTCAGACGGAGGGTGGTGACGACTCCGCGGGGCCGGAAGAGGGCGTCCCCGGAACCACCCCGCGCCCCGGACTGCTCCAGATCCACAACAGCTTCATCCTCGCGGAGACACGGGACGGCGTGATCATCGTCGACCAGCATGCCGCGCACGAGAGGGTGCTCTACGAAAGGATCGTCGCGAGCTTCGAGCGCGGAGGCGCGGAGGGACAGCGGCTGCTGTTCCCGATTGCGATTCGCCTGACACGGCCGGAGCTGGAGGTGATCGAGTCGGTCCGGGAACCGCTGGCGGCACTCGGGTTCGAGATCTCGTCCTTCGGGACCGACGCGATCCTGGTCCAGGCGGTGCCGAGTCCCCACCGCTACTTCGATGCCGAACGGTGCGTGCGCGAGATGCTCGAAGAGCTCGCCCACGGGTCCGAACTGATGAACACCGCGCGCAACCAGAACGAGCGCGTGGCCATGAGCTACGCCTGCAAGGCCGCGATCAAGGCGGGAAACGAACTCTCCAACGAGGAGATGCAGGAGCTCTTCGACCAGCTCTTCGCCACCGAGCTTCCGTACCACGACGTCCACGGCCGCCCGACGATCGTCAGCCTCGACCTAGCCGAGCTCCGGCGGAAATTTGGCCGCGCGTGATGGTGGCCATCGTCGGACCCACCGGGGCGGGGAAGACGGCGCTGTCGCTCGTGGTCGCGCAGGAACTCGGCGGCGAAATCATCTCTCTCGATTCGCGGCAGATCTACCGCGGCATGGACATCGGCACGGCCAAGGCCACGGTCGCCGAGCGCGCCCTCGTGCCCCATCACGGCCTCGACATCCGCAACCCCGACCAGCGCTACAGCGCCGGGGAGTTCGGCCGCGACGCCCGGCGCTGGATCGACGCCATACGCGGGCGGGGCCGCGTCCCGGTTCTGGTGGGGGGCACCGGGTTTTTCCTGAAGGTGCTGGCAGAGCCGCTCTTCCGGGAGCCGCCCATCGACGCGGCCGAGAGACGCGCGCTCGAGGACGTGCTCGGCCGGCTCCCGCGCGCCGAACTGGAGCGCTGGGTGCGCCGGCTGGACCCCGATCGTGCGGCGACCGCGATTGCAGGGGGATATCAGCGCATGCTCAGGGTACTGTCAGTCACCCTTCTGACGGGCAAAAACCTGTCATGGTGGCATGGACGTCATCCCACCGAAGGTGAACCGGTCACCGGCACCACGTGCCTGCTGGTGGTTCCGCGAGAGGTGCTGGACGAGCGGATCCGGCAGCGCGTCGGCAAGATGGTCGAGGGCGGCCTCGTGGACGAAGTGGCGCGGCTGACCGAGGCGGGCTACCGGCCCGGCGACCCCGGGATGAACGCGGTCGGGTACCGCGAGGTGGCGGAGCACCTGGCCGGAGGCATGAGTCTTACCGACGCGATCGAGCGCATCCGCGTCGCGACCAGGCAGTATGCCCGGCGCCAGTACACCTGGTTCCGCCACCAGCTGGGGCCGGATGCCGTCAAGGTGGACGGCACCGCGCCGCTGGAGGGACAGGCGGCGGCGGTCGTGGCGGCCTGGCGGCTGGCCCACGAGGCGGGTGGGGCGGCCCGCGAGGCGCGCCGGGCGGCCTCATGAAGATCGGGATCACCTGCTATCCGACCTACGGCGGCTCGGGCGCAGTGGCCACCGAACTGGGGATCGGGCTGGCCGCCCGCGGTCACGAGGTCCACTTCATCTCCTACGCCCAGCCCTTCCGCCTCTCCGGCTTCCGGGAGCGCGTATATTTCCACGAGGTCGAGATGGAGCAGTACCCCCTCTTCGAGCGGCCGCACTACACGCTTGCGCTGGCGGCCGCGATCCACGACACGGCGCTGCGCGAGCAGCTGGACCTGATCCACGTGCACTACGCGATTCCGCACGCCACATCGGCGTGGATCGCGCGTCAGATGCTCGAGGAGAACGGCGGCCCGCCGCTGGTCACCACGCTCCACGGCACCGACGTGACCCTGGTCGGGCTCCACCCGTCCTTTCACGCCATCACGCGGTTCTCGATCATGCGGTCGCAGGGGGTCACGGCGGTGTCCCGCTTCCTCAAGGACGTCACCGTGCGCGACTTCGCGGTGCCCGCCGACCGAATCCGCGTGATTCCGAACTTCGTCGACACCGAGGTGTTCCAGCGCGGACGCGATCCCTGTCACCGCGAGGTGTTCGCGCCCGCCGGCGAGAAGATCGTGATGCACGTGTCCAACTTCCGCCCCGTCAAACGCGTGGTGGACGTGATCGAGGTCTTCGCGGGCCTCCGCGCGTCGATCCCCGCCCGTCTCGTCATGGCCGGCGACGGTCCGGACCGCCCCCGCGCCGCCGAACGGGCGCGCGCGCTCGGCGTGGACGGCGACGTGGTCTTTCTGGGCAAGCACGCGGCGGTCGAGGAGCTTCTCGCGTGCGCGGACCTCTTCCTCATGACGAGCGACCGCGAGTCGTTCGGCCTGGCGGCCCTCGAGGCGCTGTCGTGCGGCGTCCCGGTGGTCGGGTACCGCGCCGGGGGGCTGCCCGAGGTGGTGCCGCACGGCGAAGCGGGGTTCCTGGTGCCGGTCGGCGCGGTACAGGAGGCAACGGAGGCGGCAGCGGGGCTTCTGGGCGACCCCGCGCGGTGGCACCGCTTCAGTGAGGCAGCGCGTCTGGTGGCGGTGGATCAGTATGGAGTCGAGCGTGTGCTGCCGCGTTACGAGGCGTACTACGAGGCGGTGCTCGCGGGGCGCTTGGGCGGAGGGGCCGCGTGATCACGTGGTACGAGGGTGCGTTCCTCGGCTTCGTGCAGGGCGCGACCGAGTTTCTCCCGGTGTCGAGTTCGGGGCACCTGGTGATCGGGCAGGCGCTGCTGGGAGTCGAGCTGCCGGGCGTGTCGTTCGAGGTCGCGCTTCACTTCGCGACCCTGCTGTCGGTGCTGATCGTGTACCGGTCGCGCGTTGCCGCCCTGACCCTGGGGGTGGCGCGGCGCGATCCGGACCAGCTGCGCTACGCCGGCCTCCTCGTCCTCGCCTCCGTCCCGGCGGCGATCGCGGGCGTCGGCTTCGGCGGCTTCTTCGAGGCCCTGTTCGACATGCCCGCCGTGGCCGGAGCCGCGCTTCTCGTGACCGGCTGCGTGATCTGGACGGTCCGCAGCGCCCTGGCGCGGGAACCGGCCGGATCGCCCGGCGCGGCTACGGCCCTGATCATGGGACTGGCCCAGGCCGCCGCCATCGTGCCGGGGATCTCGCGGTCGGGCGCGACGGTGGTGGCCGCGCTCTGGCGGGGAGCGAGCCCGTCCGAGGCGGCCGCGTTCTCGTTCCTGATGTCGGTGCCGGCGATCGGGGGGGCGGCGCTGCTGAAGCTCCCCGCCGCGGGGTGGGGGCAGGGGGGCGCGCTCGCCGGCGCGCTGGCCGTCGCGGGGATCGTCGCGTGCGTGACGGGGGTCGTGGCGATTCGCACCTTTCGCATGATGCTCGAGCGCCGCGCCTTTCACCTGTTCGCCCCGTACCTCTGGGTGGTGGGCGCGGCGTTCCTCGTGTTCACGGCCTGGACGTGAGCGTCGCGGACCCGTCGCCCGCGGTCCTGTGGGAGGGCCGCTCCGCCGTGCAGTGGGCCCGTCGGTTCTCGGTGCCGACGGTGGAGGTTCACCCGCGGATCGGCTCGACCAGCGACCGCGCCCTGGCGCTGGCGCGCGCGGGATCGCCCCTGCCGGCGCTGGTGCTCGCAGACCGCCAGAGCGCCGGACGCGGCAGGAGAGGCCGCCGCTGGATCTCGGACACGCCCCTGGGCCTCTGGTTCACCGTGGCGCGCGCCTGGGAGGGTGGGGAGGTGGGGGCGCTTTCCCTGCGCGTCGGATTGGCGGCGGCGCGCGCCGTCGAAGCGGTGGCGCGGGGACTCCGCGTCGACGTGAAGTGGCCCAACGACCTCTTTGTCGATGGTCGCAAACTGGGGGGCATCCTGTGCGAGCGCTCGGACGGGATCGTCCTCGCCGGGATCGGCCTCAACGTCAACCAGAACAGACGGGACCTGCCCCTGGGACTTGCGCCGGCTCCGACGTCCGTGCTCCTCGAATCGGGACGCACGGCGCAGCGGGGACGGCTCCTCGACGCGGTCATGAAGACCCTGGCGGACGTCTGGGCCCGCCCGGGCCCTTCGATCCCGCCTGCGGAACTCAGGGCGCTCGAGGCGCGTTCCGCGCTGCGTGGCCGCATGTTGTCCGTTGACGGTGCGGTGCGCCGCTCGTCGGGACATCCGCGGACGGCCAGGGGACTCGTCGCGACCGCGACAGGTCTGTATCCGGACGGCACACTCGGCCTGAAGGACCAGGGCGGACGGCGCCTGACGCTGATCGCGGGGTCGATTTCATTGGAGTCCACCATGAAACCCGGGAGTTGAGCATGGCTTGCCAGCTTGTTGCCGACGTAGGAAACACGGAGACGGTATTCGGCCTCCTCGACCTCGAAGGCCGCGAAGTGCTGGCGCACTGGCGCGTGAGCACCCGCGTGCCGAGGACCGAGGCGGAGTACGGCGTTCTGCTGAGAGCGCTGCTGTCCGCGGGGCCGCAGCCGGCCCGTGCCGTGCGGCGGGGCGTGATCGGGTCCGTGGTGCCGTCCGGCGACCGCACGTTGCGGCGGGTCATGTCGTCGCTCGTTGACGGCGCCGTCTTCAACGTCAGTGCCCGCTCCGATCTGCCGATCCGCCTCGACGTGGAGGAGCCGCTCACGGTGGGGGCGGACCGGATCGTCAACACGCTCGCGGCCAAGGTCCGCTTCGGCCGCGACACGATCGCGGTGGACCTCGGAACGGCCACGACCTTCGACTGCATCACCGCCGACGGGATCTTCCGGGGCGGCGTGATCGCGCCGGGGCTCAGCGCGGGTCTGGACTGGCTGGCGCGCAGCACCGCCAAGCTTCCCACGGTGGAACTCGTTCCGCCCGACGAGGTGGTGGGCCGCCGCACCGAGACCTGCATCCAGAGCGGGGTCTTCTTCTCGGTGGTGGACGCGGTGGACGGGATCGTGCGCCGCATCAAGGCGAGCTGGGACGCCGAGGATCTCCTGGTCGTGGCTACCGGCGGCTTTGCCTCTGTGGTCGGACCCCACGCCGCCACCGTGGACCGGATCGAACCGTTCCTGACGCTGGAGGGGCTGGGGATCGCGGGGGCTCATCTGGATCGCCCTTGACGTTGCAGCCGGGATTTGCGACAATCGATTGCTCTTGTCAGCACTCACACGCGTTGAGTGCTAACAGCGGGCACACGGCCCGCGATTCCAACCAAAACCATTCCAAGGAGGAGCGCGCATGTCTGCCGCGAACAAGATCCAGCCCCTGGCGGATCGGGTGGTCGTGAAGGCACTCGAGGAAGCCGAGCAGATGCGGGGTGGCCTGTACATCCCCGACACCGCCAAGGAGAAGCCCCAGGAGGGCGAGATCGTCGCCGTGGGACCGGGCAAGCTGTCGGACGGTGGCAATCGGACCCCGATGGAAGTCACCCCCGGCGACCGGGTGCTGTACGGCAAGTACAGCGGTACCGAGGTCACGGTCGACGGAGACGAGTACCTGATTCTCCGCGAATCGGACGTGCTGGCCATCGTCAACTAACACCACCGGAGGCGCCTGCCTGGGCGCCCTCGGAGAAACACAACCCAGGAGACAAGCGAAATGGCAGCGAAGGAACTGGATTTCGACATTGAGGCACGCGCCCGATTGAAGGCCGGCGTGGACAAGCTCAGCAAGGCCGTTCGGGTCACGCTCGGGCCGAAGGGCCGCAACGTGGTCATCGACCGCAAGTTCGGCTCGCCGACGGTGACCAAGGACGGCGTGTCCGTGGCCAAGGAGATCGAGCTGGAGGACCCGGTTGAGAACATGGGTGCCCAGATGGTCAAGGAAGTGGCCACCAAGACGTCCGACGTGGCCGGGGACGGCACCACGACGGCGACCGTGCTTGCGGACGCGATCTACAGCGAAGGGCTGAAGAACGTGACCGCCGGGACCAACCCGATGGGCATCCGCCGCGGCATCGACCAGGGCGTCGACGTCGTGGTGCACGAGCTGGCAGGCGCGTCGACCGAGACCAAGGGCAAGCGCGAGATCGCTCAGGTCGGCGCCATCTCGGCCAACAACAACATGGAGATCGGCGAGCTGATCTCGGAGGCGATGGAGAAGGTCGGCAAGGACGGCGTGATCACCGTGGAAGAGGCGCGTGGCCTCGAGACCGAGCTGGACACGGTCGAGGGCATGCAGTTCGACCGCGGCTACCTCTCGCCCTACTTCGTCACCGATCCGGAGCGGATGGAAGCGGTTCTGGAAGAGCCCATGATCCTCATCCACGACAAGAAGGTGTCGTCGATGAAGGACCTTCTGCCGATCCTCGAGAAGGTCGCCCAGATGGGCAAGCCGCTCCTGATCATCGCCGAGGACGTCGAAGGCGAGGCGCTGGCGACGCTCGTGGTCAACAAGCTGCGCGGAACGCTCAAGGTCGCCGCGGTGAAGGCACCGGGATTCGGTGACCGCCGCAAGGCGATGCTGCAGGACATCTCGGTCCTGACCGGCGGCCAGGTGATCTCGGAAGAGGTCGGATTCAAGCTCGAGAACGCGGTGGTCAGCGATCTCGGGACCGCCAAGCGCGTCGTGATCGACAAGGACAACACCACGGTCATCGACGGGGCCGGCGCGGAGGACAAGATCCACGGCCGGATCGAGGAAATCAAGGTGGCGATCGACAAGTCCACGTCGGACTACGACCGCGAGAAGCTGCAGGAGCGGCTCGCGAAGCTGGCCGGCGGCGTGGCCGTGATCAACGTCGGCGCCGCGACCGAGACGGAGATGAAGGAGAAGAAGGCGCTCGTGGAAGACGCGCTTCACGCGACCCGCGCGGCCGTCGAAGAGGGCATCGTGCCCGGCGGCGGCGTTGCCCTGTTGCGCGCGCAGACGGCGCTGGACGAACTCAGCCTCGACCGTGAGGACGAACAGGTCGGCGTGAACATCCTGCGCCGCGCCCTCGAGGCGCCCATCCGGCAGATCGCCGCGAACTCGGGTGCCGAGGGATCCATCGTGGTGGCCAAGGTGCGCGACGGTGAGGGTGGCTTCGGCTACAACGCCCAGACCGACACGTACGAGAACCTTGTCGGTGCGGGCGTGATCGATCCGACCAAGGTCGTGCGCAGCGCGCTGCAGAACGCCGCGTCCATCGCGAGCCTCCTGCTGACCACCGAGGCCGTGGTGGTGGAGCGGCCCGAGGAAGAGAAGCCGGCGATGCCGGGTGGCGGCGGCGGCGACATGGGCGGGATGTACTAGGGCGCCAAGCCGCAAGAACAAGCGAACGGGGTCCGGGCGCGACGGCGTCCGGGCCCCGTTTCAGCTCCGGGCCCCGCTTCAGTTGCCGGGCGTCCTCGGGAAGTCGTCCACCAGCACATCCGTTCCCAGGTAGCGGTCGTCGGCGTTCGTGAACCAGCGCCGCTCCACCGGGATCTTCATGCCGAGCACGTCGCGCTCGCCATCGAGGAGGATATACTCGCCGTCGCCGGCGGCCTCGTCGTGGTAGAAGCGGTAACCGATCATCCGATAGGTGCCCGGGTTGAAGTAGAAGTACCAGGTGTCGCTGCCCACCGCGGGATCGTAGGTGACCCTGAGGGCCCTGGCGGTCCGGCCGTCGAATTCGGCGTCCTGAATCGCCGCGTCGATGTTCGTGCCGGGGTCGCGGAGCTTCATCGGCAGTCCCCAGAGGTACAGATAGTAGTCGCGCATGCGGCGGATGCCGGGACAGTCCAGCCGTAGCGACTCCATCTGTTCCTGGGTGGGAGGCCCACCCCCGACCGTGGCGAAGCACTCATCCCCGTCGGTTCCCTTCACAAGGGGTCCGTCGTCGGTCGCTTCCTCGTAGGTGTAGTCGCTGGAGGAGGCGTCGAGGTGAATGGTGGCCCGGCGCTCGCTTCCGTCGGGTCTCGACTGGTCGATCACCAGCGTGTGCCGAAAACCCGGCCATCGATCGGCCGGGTCGTGGTAGGCGATGGCCGCGTCAAGGAGCTCGGGGCCGGTGGTTGGGGGGAGAGAAGGATCCGGCTCCCCGGCACATCCGAGGAGCCCGAGCGAGCCCATGATCGTGGCGGCGGAGAGCCTCATAACGCCAACTCCGCTTGCGTGGGACCCGGTCGGCGTGCCCACGCCAGCACTTTGGCGAGCGTCTTCTCGCCGATGCCTCTCGTCGCAGCCAACTGGCTGAAGGATCGCACATCGGCATGCCGCAGGGCACGCTGTATGGTGTCAACCCGCCTCACGTCAATTCCGGTCAACTCCGCTAGTTTTCGCACGTCCGGCTCAAGGAAACCGGACTTGAGCGGACCGATCAGGTCGTCCTTGGCCTTTGGGTCATACCGGTAGATGTCGACCGGTATCTCGCATCCCTGCAACGCCTCGCGCATGAGGTCGATTACTCGAGCTTCAGGCAGCCCTCCGTTCTGCGAACCCAGAAGAGGAAACGCGATCGATTCAATCCCCTGCTCCCGGTAGGTGTCCATGAACTTCGCGAGCCCCGACACCAGGTATTCTTCCTTGGACGGAAACCGCCAGTGCTTCTTGGTTGGGAAATTGAGCACCCATGGCTCGCCACTCTCCCTATCTGGCCTATACAGCCATAGCCTTCCGACCGTCATGTGGCCTTGCCGGCACAACTGCTCGTACCGCAGAAACATGGCCGGGTAGCGAAGCTTGAACTCCAGGGCGATACCCGCCCCCATCACGCCGACGCAGTTCACGGTATTCACCAGGGTCTGTCGCTCACTGGCGAAGAGATTGCCCTTCTTCACGTTCACGTTCGGCATGGCTAGAAGAACCCTTCGGGCCGTACGTCGACGCGGGTAGGCCAACGGAGACTCGTGAGTTCGTCTCTCAACGGCTCATTGCTGACCACTGCCCGCTCGACCCTCGAAAGTAGGACACTGCCCGGCACCAGGATCTCGGCGCAGCGCGTCCGCTTTCCGTCATCAAAGTCATTCCAATAGTCGGCCTCCAGGCAGTCCCAGTCGAGTTCCTTCAAGTCCGCAAGATTGTAGAAGAACCTAGTCGCGCTGGATGCGGCGTTTCCATCGGTGAAGACAACCCCTGGTTCCTTCAGTAACCTGCGATCGACGCACAGCACGACAATGTCCGACTGCAGCTGCCGGCGTGCGTAGAGCATCGGGTTGCGGGCTCGAAAGTAGAGATTCACATAGTCGTGCAGCGGCCGACGTTGGATCGAGTCGATCTTGCCGCGCCGCCTCTGGTTGACTTCCAGATTCGAAATGTCGTATGGAATCCCCGCTGCCAGAGCGCGAGAGCGGCACAGGAGCGCACCACTGGCCAGGACGCTGGCGATGTTGTCCTTGTGTACGATGTAGTAGAGATGCCTGAGCCGCCGGTACTGAATGGGGCCATCGGTCCCCGTCCCAGATGCGTCACCCGACATGTGTCTTGTCGGCCGGTAGCGTCCCTGAGCATCAGAGGTCATCATGCAGTGGCCCGTGTGCGAGTAGCCCTCTGCCGTATGGGGGGGCGAAGCGCTCAAGCTGCCGCTTCCGTTGGGAGGTACGCCGTTCGCTGACGCGACCTGGGGGCACCGGCTGCGGTAGGGTTTTCCTGACAGCTGAATCGTTCGGTCGCGCAGTGTGGTTACCCCATATGGTGGCAGGTCATTTCCATCGACAGGTAATCGAATAATAGGATATGTGATTTGCCATCGCATCATCGGCCATCGAGGGCGTCGGTGACTTGGCAGGTGCCCTGCTTCGGAGGGGTTGGCTCCGTCCCGCGAGGCTACTTGACGGCGACCTCGAGGAATCGATGGGGTTGTCAACCGTGACGGGTCGACGTGACAGTGCGGGCGCCACTGGCGGCATACCTGTCGCGGGGCCAAGTTCGCCATCCATCCATTGACCGCGTGAACCGCCTGCCAAGGATCGCAACCGTGAACAGCATCAGAGACCGGCGCCCTCTACTCTCAATCCCTGCCGCCATCGCCGCAGCGATCGTCCTCGCCTGTTCGGCGTCGGCCCAGCAGGTCGGCCCCGAGAACGGCACCCTGATCGTCGCCGGTGGGGCCCTTTCCGACCCGGCGGTGTTCCGCCAGTTCGTCGAACTTGCGGGTGGGCCCTCGGCGCCGATCGTCATCATTCCCACCGCGGGCGGCGGCGACAGCTACGACCAGTACTTCGGCGGGCGGCGGCGATTCGAGGAGGCGGGGGCGCGGGACATCACGATCCTTCACACCTACGACCCGGAAGTCGCCGACACCGACGCCTTCGTCGAACCGCTGCTCGAGGCGCGCGGGGTGTGGTTTACCGGCGGACGCCAGTGGCGGCTGGCCGACTCCTACCTCGACACGAAGACGCACGAGGCGCTCTGGGGGGTGCTCGACCGCGGCGGCGTCATCGGAGGTTCCTCGGCGGGCGCGTCCATCCAGGGGTCGTACCTGGTCCGGGGCGACACCCGCACCAACACGATCATGATGGGCGACCACGAGGTGGGGCTGGGCTTCCTGAAGGGCGTGGGCGTCGACCAGCACCTGCTCAGGCGGAATCGCCAGTTCGACCTGATCGAGGTCATCCGCGCAAAGCCGGAGCTGCTGGGCATCGGGATCGACGAGAACACGGCCATCGTGGTGCGGGGCGACCGCTTCGAGGTCGTCGGCCAGAGCTACGCGGTGATCTACGACGCCAACGCCACACTCGACAGCGGCGGCCTGTTCTACTTTCTGGCGCCGGGGGACCAGTACGACATGGCGGCGCGCGAGGCGTTTCGCCCCAGCAGAGACCAGACGCCGATGCAGCGGGTCACCGGGACGCCCTGGCCTCCGGGGCGCTGAGGGACCCGGGGCGGCGTGAGGCCGCGCCGGTGACGGCCACATCCGGCCACGGTGGTGGTCAAGCGTGTTAGTTTTCGCGCCATGAATCCTCCATCCATCCACGTCACCCTCCCCGACGGCACGTCCGTCGCGCTGCCCGCCGGGGCCGGCGCGGGCACGCTCGCGGCCGGGATCGGACCCGGTCTCGCGCGGGCGGCTCTCGCGGCCGTCGTCGACGGCGAGATCGTCGATCTGGACCGCCCGCTCCCCGACGGCGCGTCCGTGCGCCTGCTCACCGAGCGCGACCCGGAGGCGCTGGGCGTGCTTCGGCACTCGGCGGCCCACGTGCTCGCCACCGCGGTGCGGGAGATGATCCCGGGCGCGGGGATCGGCTTCGGCCCCGCGATCGACGACGGGTTCTACTACGACTTCGACGTGCCCGAGCCCTTCACGCCCGAGCAGCTCGAAGCAATTCAGGAGCGCATGGACCGGGTGGTCGAGGCCGACTATCCCTTCGAGCGTCGCGTGGTCACGCGCGACGAGGCCCGCGAACTCTTCGCCGACGACCACCTCAAGCTGGAACGGCTGGAGGAGTTCGCCGAGGACGAGGTCATCACCGTCTACCAGGACGGCCCGTTCCTCGACCTGTGCCGGGGACCGCATGTGCCCAGCACCGGGCGTCTGAAGCACTTTAAGCTCCTCAGCACGGCAGGCGCCTACTGGAGGGGCGACGAGCGCCGCCAGATGCTGCAACGCGTCTACGGCACCGCGTTCTTCACGGCCAGGGACCTGCGGGGTCACCTGCACCGCCTCGAAGAGGCCCGCAAACGGGACCACCGGGTGCTGGGTAAGCGCCTCGACCTCTTCTCCATCCAGGAAGAGGTGGGCCCGGGCTTCGTGCTGTGGCATCCCAACGGGGGGCGTCTCCGGAACACGATCGAGAGCTTTCTCAGAGAGACCCTGATCGACCACGGCTACGAAATCGTCTTCACACCCCATGTGGCCAGCGAGGAGCTCTACCGCATATCGGGTCACCTGGACGTCTTCGCCGACGACATGTTCCCGGCGATGGACGATGACGGGGAGCGGTTTCGGATGAAGCCCATGAACTGTCCCCACCACTTCATGATCTACCGCTCGCAGATCCGGTCGTACCGCGATCTGCCCCTGCGCTACGCGGAACTCGGCACCTGCTACCGCTACGAACGCTCCGGGACGCTCCACGGCATGTTGCGCGTGCGTTCGTTCACCCAGGACGACGCGCACATCTTCATACGCGAGGATCAGATCGAGGAGGAGTACGAGCGCCTGCTCGACCTGGGGGACTACCTGCTGAAGGTGTTCGGCTACCAGTACCGCACGGCCCTGTCCACGCGTCCCGAGAAGGCCATCGGGGACCCGGCGGTCTACGACGCCGCGGCGGATCAGCTGGCGGACGTGCTGCGGAACCGGGGACTGGATTACGAACTGGACGAGGGGGGCGGCGCGTTCTACGGGCCCAAGGTGGATATCCTCGTCACCGACGCGCTGGGGCGCGAGTGGCAGGGCGGCACCTTCCAGCTGGACTTTCTCATGCCGGAGCGCTTCGGACTCGAATACGTGGGTTCGGACAACCGGCGGCACCAGGCGGTGGTCATCCACCGCACGCTGCTGGGGTCGATGGAGCGCTTCATCGGGGGCCTGATCGAGCACTACGGCGGGGCGTTCCCGTTGTGGCTGGCTCCGGAGCAGGTCCGCATCCTGCCCGTGTCCGAGCAGTGGGCGGAGTCCGCGCGCGAGCTGGCCGGGCGCTTGCGGGCAGAGGGTCTCCGCGTCGAGGTGGACGAGCGGGACACGCTGGGGTACCGGATTCGCAGCGCGGAGACGATGAAGGTTCCGTACATGGGCATCGTGGGTGAGCGCGAGGCGGGCGCCGGGACCGTCTCGGTCCGGAAGCGGGGAGCGAAGAAGAAGCAGGTGACGATGGAGAGGGGGGAGTTCGTGGAGCGTCTGAAGGGCGAGGTGGAGAGCCGGACCCTGGGATAGGGGGGTCCTGGGGGGACAACGGTTGGCTGCGAAAAGGGGCGTGGATGCCCTCATCGCTGCATGCACGCTTGCATACAAGCTGGTCGACCGCTACTCTGCACGACGTGGTAATCCGCTGACCGAAAGCTGGTGAGCACCGTGCAGGAGGCAGGCTATTCTGCGGTGGGGCGGACGAAACCGGTCCCCCCATCCGCCCTTTTGGGCGATACTCCGCACCGCGTTCGGCCCTGTCTCAAACGGGACGCCTCCGCAGCCTCCCGGGGTCTCCCTTTTTTCCTCTGTTCGGTCTTCCCGACGAAGCAATCCGTGGTCGCCGTGCGTACGGGGCCCACGCCGGCCGCGCGTACACGGTCACCCAAAGGACCAGTCCGGGTTTTCCATGAATCCGGCGTCTCATTGAAAGGAGCAATCGCATGAAAAAAATCATGATCAGAACCCTTTCCCTGGGAGTCCTTCCACTGATTGTCGCGACGGCCCTGGCGGGCCAGCAGAACGGCACGGTGACCGGGGCGGTGACGGACGCCATGAGCATGCAGCCGCTCTCCGGGGCGCAGGTCAGCATCGATGGGACGACCCGAGGCTCTCTCACCAACGCGGAAGGGCGCTTCATCATCCTGAACGTTCCCGCCGGCACGTACACGGTACGGGTCCGGATGCTGGGCTATGGGGCCGGAGAGCAGACGATGACCGTCGCGGCCGGCGGGACCGCAACGGTGAACTTTCAACTCACCCAGCAGGCGATCGAAGTGGAGGGCGTCGTGGTGACCGCGCTCGGCATCGAGCGGGAGGAACGCGCCCTCACCTACTCGGTTCAGACCGTGAAATCGGAAGTCCTCGAGCGGACTCCCGAGGTCAACCTCGTTCAGGCGCTGCAGGCCCAGTCGGCCGGCGTGCAGGTCGTTCAGTCGAGCGGCCGGCCCGGCGCATCCTCGTTTATCCAGATCCGTGGACAGTCGACCTTCACGGGATCGAGCCAGCCGCTCTTCATCATCGACGGCGTTCCCGTGAGCATCGATCTGGATTCGGAAGTCGGCGGGAGCATCTACGGGCGGGGCCAGGCCGGCAACCGGGGCATGGACTTCGACATGACCAACGTCGAGGAGATCTCAGTGCTACGCGGAGCTGCCGCCACGGCGCTCTACGGATCACGGGCCGCGGCGGGCGCGGTGGTGATCAAGACGAAACAGGGGCGGCCGGGCATGCCGGTCCGCTTCGAGTACTCGAGTTCGGCGCGCCTGGACGACCCGATCATCGAGGGCTACGTGACCGACTGGGCCGCGGGGCGTGACCGCCTGCTTTGCGACGGCAGGCTCCAGTCGGCGGGCGGCTACTGTCAGCCCGGGTACCCCACCGCGACGGGTTTCGAAACGCGCACCATCACGAGCTCGAGCTATCCGGGCTGGGGCCCCCACAAGGACAGCATTCCGGCGGAGGTGACCGCCGCACTGGGCGATATCCTGTTCGAGGATACGCGCTCGCAGTTCTATCAGCAGGCCCGGACGCTGGAGAACTCGCTGCGCGCCACGGGCAGCTTGGGAGACATGGGATCCTTCACCTTCGGTGTCTCCTACCTCAACCAGGGAGACATCACCCCGACGGGGAAGCTGGAGCGGCTCAACCTGAGCGCGAACGTCAATCTGCAGATGTCCGACAGGCTGATGTCCACTACGAGCGTCCAGCGCGTCAACACGCAGAACCCGTGGCCGGCCGATTCCTGGGTCAGCGTCCATCACAACCTGCTCCATATCCCGCCCAACGTCGACATCCGCACGGCGTGGAACGACGACGGCACGCCGGTGATGTGGGGTTCGAACAGCCCGCACTACCAGTGGGTGATGGAAAACGAGTACAGGGACAGCAACGTGAACCGCTGGATCGTCTCGCAGCGCTTTGCGGCGATGATCGTGCCAGGGGTCAGGCTGTCGAACACCTGGGGCCTGGACACGTACCTGGACGAGCGGCGCACATATCAGAACGAGCGGCCCTGGCGCACCGCCGACGGACTCAACTCCGGCGGGACGCGGCAGGAGAAGCTCAACCGCACGCAGATGAACAACGATCTGGTGCTCAGTCTGGACCAGATGCGGTTTGGCGATGACATCAGTGTCAGCGGGCTGGTGGGCGGCAACATCTGGATGTCGGACAACAGCCGTATCACGGGTGAGGGCTTCGACATCGTCATCCCCGACTACTACAACGTCGAGAATTTCCAGCGTCAGGACGTCTACGCGTCCCTGCCCGAGATGCGACGTCTGCTCGGGGCATACGCCCAGGCGACGGTGGACTACAAGGGGTGGTCGTACTTCACGCTGACCGGGCGGAATGACTGGAGTTCGACGTTGCCGAAGGACGCGAACAACTACTTCTATCCCTCCGCAAGCGTGGGCGTGATCTTCACGGACGCCCTCGAATGGCGGCCGTCCTGGCTGGATTACGGCAAGGTGCGTGTCTCGTACGCACGGGTCGGGGCGGATGCGCCGCCGTACAGCCTGTCCTCGCGGTACTACACCGCGAGCGCGCCGGGCGTGCACCAGGGGAGCTACCAGTTCGACCCGACAACGATCACCTTCCCGTTCCGGGGCCAGGTCGGATTCGTTCAGGGCACACAGCTCGGGAACCCGGACATCAGGCCGGAGTCGACCTCCGAGATAGAGGTCGGCCTCGAGCTGCGAGGACTGAACAACCGTGCCAGCCTGGATGTCTCGTACTACGACAAGAAGAGCTATGACCAGATCTTCTCGGTGCCGGCCTCGGCGGCCAGCGGGTACAACTGGATTACGCGGAACGCCGGTGACCTGCGGAACAAGGGCTGGGAGATTTCGGTCCGCGGCCGGCCGATCCAGTTCCAGGACCTCACGTGGGATCTGAGTGCGAACTGGACGCGCAACCGGAACTCGGTCATCGAGCTGGCACCGGGCATCGACAACCTTCATCTCGCGGGCTACTCCTGGCCGAGCATCCGTATCATGGCGGGCCTGCCCTACGGTGTGATCTGGGGGTACGGCTACCAGCGGAACTGCATGCCCGAGACGGGCAGCTACTGCTTCCCCGACCAGCCGACCGGCGCGCTCATTCTCGGTGACGAGAACTGTGCCAGCGTCCGGTACAACCGGACCGGTGACTGCCATGGCCTCCCCATCCGCACCCAGCGCCAGTTGCCGCTGGGCACCGCGTTGCCGGACTGGCTCGCCAACATCAGCAGCGTCATCCGCTACAAGGGTTTCGGGCTGTCGAGCCTCTGGGACATGCGTAAGGGCAGTCAGATTCTCAACTTCGAGATCCAGTACACGACCGGCCGGAACGGACGCCACATCCTGACGAACGATCGGTACACGGTCGTGACCCTCGACGGGATCAACCAGACGACCGGCCAGACCAACACGAAATCGGTCGTGAAGGACCCGACGTTCTACGAACTGATGTACGGCTACGACAAGCACGAGGGCCAGATCGAACCCGGCGGCTTCATCAAGTTGCGGCAGGTCACGCTTTCGTACGATGTCCCGCCGAGCCTGCTGGAGAGCATCGGTGTCGACCGCGCAACGGTTTACGCGACCGGTCGAAACCTGGGTGTATGGTCGGACTTCTCCATGGGCGATCCGGAAGCGGATATCTCTGGTGGCTTCAACAGCGCCTGGCAGTACTACCGGCACTTCCCGGCGCCACAGACGAAGGGTTTCACGTTTGGTGTCCGGACGAGCTTCTGACCCATTGGGATCACGAGAAAGGAGAAGTGCCATGTTTGATATGAGAAGATCCCCGATGGCTCGGACTGCGGCGGTCGCGCTCCTTGCCGTTCTTGCGGGTGGCTGCGACAGCTTCCTTGACGTCAACACGGACCCCAACGCTCCTGTAAACGCCCGCGTGGACGTCCGCCTGCCGGCGGTCGTCACGGGCATGGTCCACACCGTCTACTACGGCGACCCGGGACAGTGGTCCGTCGAGTGGATGCAGCAGACCTCGTACAACAGGGACTCGCGCGGCTACGACGAGCTCCAGCTCTACGAAGTGCAGGACAACTCCGCAAACGGCGCGTGGAGCTACCACTACGCCACGATGCTCAATGAACTCAAGCTCATGATGGAGGAGGTCGAACCCGACGCGGACGCGGCGTACTACGGCCTCGCCAAGTTCCTTTCGGCGTGGGTCTGGCTCCACACGACGGACCTGTGGGGCCCGGTGCCGTTCACGGAGGCGCTCGACCCGGCAGTCCCGACACCGGCATACGACGACCAGCTTCCGACCGTCTACGGGCAGGCGCTCGCGATGATGGACGAAGCGGTGGCTTCCATGAAGCAGCCGAGCCGGAGGACGCCGAGCTCCAACGACCTGCTCTTTAACGGTGACATGTCCCGCTGGGTCAAGCTGGCGCGCACGGTTCAGGCCCGGCATCAGCTCCGCCTTGCGTACGCGCCGGGCGAGAACGCGCAGGAGCGCGCACAGGCGGCGTTGAGCGCGCTCGGCGAAGGGCTGAGCAGCACCGCCGACGATGTCGTGTTCGAATACCCGGGAGGAGCCGGCGCCCGAAACCCGCTTTGGCGGTACGTCGACCGCAACCTCCTCTTCACCGCGAGCGGAATGACGGTCGATATGCTCAAGGAGCGCGACGATCCGAGACTCCCGATCATGGTGGAGCCGGCCGTCAAGGACATGGAGAACGGGGACGTGGTGTATCGCGGCCACTACAACGCGGATGAGCCCGCCGCGGACTCGACGATCTCCGAGGTCGGGCACTTCTTCACGGCCGAGGACGCACTCCTGAATGTGGCCAGCTTCGCCGACGCGAAATTCACGGAGGCGGAAGCGCGGCTCATCCTGAGTGGCGCCGGAGCCGCCGACGCCCCCTACCGGGAAGGCATCCGTGCCATCATGGAGAAGTGGGGTGTGGACGCGGCCGACATCGATGCCTATGTGGCCGCCCGGCCGATGCTGTCGTCGCTGGCCAACCCGCTCGAGGAGATCATCAGGGAGAAGTGGATCGCCAACTACCTGACCATCGAGCCGTGGAACGACTGGCGGCGCACGGGCTTCCCCGCGATCGAACCCGTGCCGAATGCATTTCTTCCCGCCATCCCGGTGCGGATCCGCACGCCCGAGTCCGAACTGGCCAGCAATTCGGAGAATGTCACGGCCAGCGGCGTGGACCCCGGACTCCAGGGGATGTTGTTCGCTGGACCCTCGGTCTGGTGGGGCGGGTCTCCGCCCGCCAGTTTGACCGGAGGGAACTAGCGCCTGGAAAAGGCCGGGACCGACGGCGGCGGCGACCCGCCGGCGTCGTCGGTCCGGCCCCATGGCCGCGCAGCGCGGAGGCGTTTTCGAATGGTGCGGTGGAGAGCGGGTCTGGTCTTGCTGCTCGGCAGTTCACTCTCGTCGATGGCGTGTGTGAGGTACACGGAAATCGACGTGGGCGTCGCACCGGCGGCCGAGGAAGTGCGGGTTCGGCTCACCGATGACGGGGCGATCCGTGCAGCGCGGCACCTCGGTCGGTTGAGGAGCGAGCTGGACGCCGAGGTTGCCCTGCGGCCCCCGGATTCCGTGGCCGTGATCGTGTGGCTCGGCAAGAACTATCCCGGCACGCAGTTCGAAAACGTGCGCGAGACGATCGTCCTTCCCCGGCACGAGGTCAGCGAAGTCCACAGGAGAGCGCTGTCGGCAAAGCGCACGGCGGTCGCCTTGATCGGTGCCGGAGCCGTCTTCGCACTTCTCGTGGACCAGATATTCCTTCAGGAAAACCCGAACCGCCCGCCTGAGATCGACGACGAGAATCCTCCGCCGGCGGGCTTCAGGCTCTTTCGCATCCCAATAGGGTAGCCCCCGAAAGGTGACATCATGGAGAACAAAGCCCTGCCCGTCGCCGGGCTCGCCATCGTTATGGTCGCGTCGGTCACGGCGTGCGCCGCCATGTCGTCGTCCTCTTCCGGCGCGGCGCGAAATGTGATCAGCGGGGACGAACTCGCGGCCACCAACAGCCAGAACGCGTACGAGGCCCTGCAGATGGTCAGACCCGAATGGCTGACGGGCCGCGGGCCCGTCTCCCTGACGGATGCGACCGAAGCCCGTCCCAACGTGTACATGTACGGCTCGCGCGTGGGTGACCTGGACTACCTCAGGGACGTCTACGTACAGGATGTCGCCGAACTCCGCTACTGGCCGACGGGGGAAGCGAGCGCCCGTTTCGGCATGGGGAATCCCAGAGGCGTGATCGAGATCATCCCCCGATAGCCTCGCTGGGCCACATCAAAACGGCTGGTCCACTTCGGTCAGGGCGGGCCGGGCCCGGCAGGACGTACGTGAAGCGCCTCGCCGCCGGCGATGCCTGCGAGGAGACCCGGGTGCAGGTCCGTTCCCACGCGGAGCAGCGCGAGCGTACGCAGGGCTCCCTCCAGCCAGAGCCCGCTTGCGCCCGGCGCCACCGGACGGAAGTTGCCGACTCCGTCGCCCTTCAGGAAGACGCCAATGCCGCCGTCCAGCCGGGGAATGCTGTGGTCGAACACGTGAAGGTTGCCCGCCAGCACGAGGTCGACCGCGCCGTCGCCGTCGAAGTCGGCCGGGACGGCGCCTGTCACGGCCGACACCTGGGCGGTTCTCGGTAGCGGACGGGGCCGCAGCCGGCCGTCGCCCGTGTTTTCCAGGTACAGGCTGGCCAGTGTGCGGATCTCGAAGCGCTGCGCCACCCGCATGCCCTCGGACCGGAGAATGTCTGCGAGCGTGACTGTGGCGAAGGCGTCGAGGGTGGGGTAGAGCGGCGCGACCCAGGGGAGCATGGACGCCATGCGATCGCGGCCGAACCACGGGTACAGGCTGCCGCCTTCGTGGTAGGCTGGCACGCTCTCGTCCTCCCCGTCGCCGTCGAAGTCCGCCACGAACAGTTCAAAGGGGCGGTCGTCGGCAGGGTGGTACGGATGGTTCGGCCCCACGTTGCCGGCCACCACGTCCGCGTCGCCGTCACCGTCGAAGTCCGCGGTGGCAAGCGTCTGCCACCAGCCGCTCAGACCGGCGAGCCCGGCCTCGGCCGTGGCGTCGCGGAGCCGCCGTCCGTCGCCCCGGAGCAATGTGGGGGGCATCCACTCCCCGGCCACCAGGAGGTCGACGACGCCGTCTCCGTCCAGGTCCTCCCACAGGGCGTCGGTGACGGTTTCCAGCCCCGCCAGCGCAGGAGCCGCCTCGGCGGTCACGTCCACAAGAACGCCGCCGTCGTTCCTGAGCAGACGGCTGCCGGTCGGCGGACCGCTCCCGGGCACGGTGTGGGCGCCGATGAAAAGGTCGATGTACCCGTCGCCGTTGTAGTCCCCGGGTGCGAGCGTCGTGCCCCACCCGGCCTGTTCGGCCAACGCCTGCGGCGCCGCACGGAAGCTCGCGCCCCCGGCGTTGAGGAACACGCGGTGCCGGTGTTCGGGCCGGTTCAGCGCCGCCGGGTAACCGGCGACCGTCCAGATGTCGTTGAGGCCGTCGCCGTCGATGTCGAAGATCGCGACAGCTGTCGTCTCGGTCAGGGCGGCACCGGCAGGGATCTCGGCGGCGGCGTGGAACGTGCCGTCCTCTTGCTGCAGATACGCGCGCGATGGCCGACCATCGCTGCCGCCGAAGACGAAATCGTCCATCCCGTCGCCGTCGAGATCGCCCGTGGCCAGGGCGACGTGTTCGCGCCGGGTGGGATAGGGCGCAAGGTCGGTTCCCGGGAGCGACAGGCTGGCCGAGTGGCGCGGCACCGGACGCAACGCCCCGCGCGCGTCGGTGAAGACGGGTGGCGGGTCGGACGCCATCCGGGCCGGCAGGCTCGGTGGCGCCGGCGGGGCTGCATTCGCGTGATCGAGAACGAGCGTGGCGTCCGCGCCGACGCCAGTGCGCGTCTCGACGGTGCCGTCCGGCCAGCGCACTTCCACCGTGTCCGCGACCAGCCGCTCACCGAGCCCGAAGTGCAGCAGGGGCTCCACGGAGGACTGGTATCCGCGGGTGAGCTGGGTCTCCTGGAGTTGGCGCGAGTCACCGGCGACCACCCTCACACGCGCGCCGATGCCGAACGGATTGTCCGCGGGGCCCCGGAGCCGAACCCTGAGAAAGCTCGTTCCATCCCTCTCGCGCGCGTTGTTCCGGTAGACGAACGCCTGCTCCAGCACATTGCTCACCACCAGGTCGAGATCGCCGTCCCGGTCCAGGTCGGCGTACGCCGCGCCGGTGGAATACGCCGGATGGTCCAGTCCCCATTCGGCCGCCATGTCCGTGAAGATCAGATCTCCCTCGTTCCGGAACGCATGGTTCGCCGTCCGGCGGCGGGGCATGTTCGCGATGAGTTCGAGTATTAGCGCAGCGGTGGTTCCCCCCGTCGCTTCCTGGACCTCGGCCATTCGGCGGCTCATGTACGCATCGAAATCGGGGTTGATGCTCACGCCGGCCATGCCGTTCGTGACGAACAGATCCTGCCTGCCATCGTTGTCCAGGTCCGCGAAGAGTGCCGCCCAGCTCCAGTCGGTCCTGGCCACGCCCGCGAGGTGCGCGACATCGGAGAAGACGGGTACATGGCCGTCCGGTGTCCCGCGGTTCCACTGCAGGACGTTCGCCATGTACTGGTAGTGCAGGCCTTCTTGAGCCAGCAGTTCGAAGCGGTCCTGTTCCGTGCCCATCTCACGGGTCTTGCGGCCATGGTGCGTCGGGAGTTCCATCTCGACGACCGCCAGGTCGAGCTGACCGTCCCCGTCGATGTCGCCGATATCGGACCCCATCGAAGAGAGGGGAATATGCCCCATGGCCCTGTCGACGACGTTGCGGAAGCCGCCGTCGGCCTGACCGAGGTAGAGGTAGTCGGGCCCGGAGTAGTCGTTGGCGACGTAGATGTCGGGCAGTCCGTCGCTGTTCAGGTCGCCCACGCTCAGACCCAGGCCGAAGCCGAGGTTGGAATCGACGAGTCCCGCGCCGTCGGACACGTCGACGAAGCGCGCGCCGTCGTTGCGGTACAGCCTGTCCACCTCGAGCGGCGAGCGTCCGCTGCCGAGTTCCAGCAGCGTGCGGTAGGCGGGGATCCCGTGGTTCATGAGGTACATGTCCAGATCGCCGTCGCGGTCGCTGTCGAAGAACGCCGCCTGCGTCGAGTAGGCGGGATCGTCGAGACCGTAGTCGGCGGCCTCTTCCGTGAAGACCGGAATGCCGTCCTCCCCCTGCCGGTTGACGAAGAGTACGTTGCGCCGCAGATCGTCCACTCCGAAGGGCCCGGACTGGCTGACGTACATGTCGAGCTTGCCGTCGGCGTTGATATCGACCATGGTCACGCCGGTCGTCCAGCCGTCCGTGGGGCCCGCGACTCCGGCGCGGTCCGTCACGTCCTCGAAGCGAAGTCCTCCGCGGTTCAGGTACAGCCGGTTCGGACCGATGTTGGCCGTGAAGTAGAGGTCGGGCAGGTCGTCCCCGTTCAGGTCGCCCACGGCCACGCCGGCGCCGTTGTAGTAGTACTGGTAGGCCAGCCCGTTCCTCGCCGCGGTCTCGGGCAGCCGGTTTGCGAAGGTGACGCCGGTCTCGGAGGCGGGCATCAGGGTGAAGAGTGGCTCGGCAGCGCCTCCTTCCGGGTCCGGTTCCTGGGGACGGCAGGCACCCGCCGCCAGCGCCGCGAGCAACAGAATCGGACCCGGACTGCACCGCCGCAGCCTGGATCCGGGTGCGCAAGAAGTGGCCATCCACCTATAGTACATCACGATCAGGGCGCGGCGAAGTCGCCTGTCCCGAGGATCGAGACGGTCCGCAGGTGAAGTCGCTCGTCCGATTCTCCCGGAAGGAGGGGGTGACCATGCGCACATGGATACTTGGCTGTTTGGCGGCCGCGGTTCTGATCAGCAGCACGGGGGCCAGCGCTTCGGCCCAGGAGCGCCGGCCGCGCACTGAGGCGGAAGCCCGGGCTGCCGCTGAGCGCAACCGGGCGGAGCGGGCGAGACTCGAGGCCGAAACCGGTCGGTCCGTCGCGTTGATCCGTGACTACGTGGGGGCGACGGTCGGGCCGGTGCCGGAGTCGCTCGATGTCGATCCGTTCTACCAGAAGCACGTGGACGCGGGCGGCATTCCAGTACTCTCGTCGACCAAGGTTCCCGATATCGCGCTGCTGGTCGTGCGCGACATCATCAACACGATGCTGACGTGGCGGCCGGACCTGCGCAGGTCGATGATCGAGAGGAACTGGCGCACCGGAGTCATCGCCGAAGTCGAGATGACGATGGACATCCCGGAATACCGCATGCACAAGCGTCCGGGCGCGCCCGAAGACGAGCCGATCATGCAGGCCGACCGGGACTACCATGCAAACCGGTCGCGCGGACTGGGGGGCAATCCGACCACCGGGGCCGAAGAGAACATCCTCGGCTACCCCGATACGCGGTACTTCGGCGAGCACATCTTCGTCCACGAGTTCGCCCACGCGATCCACAGCGCGATTCGGGATGTCGACCCCGGGATGGCACAGGAAATCTCCGACGCCTATGACGCGGCCATGGCGGCACAACTCTACCAGTACGAGGACGGCCGCAGGCACTACGCGACGACCAACGCGAACGAGTATTGGGCCGAAGGCATCCAGTGGTGGTTCTTCTCCAACTACGGAGAGTGCTTCGCCGGCAACGTGCTGGTGGAGTCGCCGGAGGAGTTCGAGGCCTACGATCCCGTGCTCTTCGAGCTGATCGGGCGTGTCTTCGATACCCATCGCATTCCCATGGACGTCTTCCACGGCAAACGGATCCGGCCGGTCGAGTGTCCGGGTTAGCTGGCGGGCGGGCGGAGCGGTTTCCGCGCGCGGGCGCTGAGGTGCCCGGCATCCGACGCGCTGTCTGCGGACTCCTGCTGCCGGTGGCGGTCTGCGGTCTGGCTGCGTGCGGCGACCAGCCCACGGAGGCGGTCCCGGAGGAGCCGCAGCCGCTCTGCAACACACCGCTGTGCGACAGCGCCGCCCTCGACGCCCTCGGTGCCCATCCGTTCTACCACAAGTACGTCGACGCCAGCAGCATCCCGGTGATCAGTTCGGAAAAGGTCGAAGACCGGGCGCTGCTTGTCGCGAAGGAGATTGTGGAGGAGATGCTGGGCCACCGCGGGGATCTGCTGGAGGCCATGCGGATGCGAGGGGCCTATGTCGGGATCATGTCCCGGGACGAGGTGACCACCGACATTCCCGAACACGCCCATCTTGCCAACGACCCGAACACCGACTGGGACCAGCGCGCCCGCGGGCTGGGCGGCACGCTGTCCAATCCGATCACCACGGCCGGCGAGGAAAACCTCCTCTGCCTGGTCTTCGACCGCTACCGGGGCGAGAGCATACTGGTGCACGAGTTCGCGCACTCCGTCCACCAGATCGGCCTCGACATGATCGAGCCGACGATCCACGAGGAGTTGCAGGCGCTATACGACACCGCGCTTGCCGAGGGGTTGTGGACCGACACCTACGCCGCGACGAGCCGCGAGGAGTATTGGGCCGAGGGCGTCCAGTCGTGGTATGACGCGAACCAGGACCCTCAGGAGGGGATCCACAACCATGTGGACACCCGTGCCGAGCTGAAGAACTACGACCCGCCGCTGGCCGCGGTTATCGAGCGATTCATGGGTGACGGGGGCTGGCGGCCCCGGTGTCCGGCCGGCTGAGCGCTACGGTCCGGACTCGAGCAGGCGTGCGCGGATGATCCGGTCGAGGAGGGGGAAGTTGCGGTCCAGATACTCGTTGCCGCCCTCGACGATGGGGCCCTGCCGGCCCTGCCGCACGCCGCTCCCGGATTCCTCTCCATAGCCCGGGTAGAGACGGTCGAGCACGTCCATACCCTCGACCACCTTCCCGAACACCGCGAAGGGCTCCACGTCGTTGCGGGTGTTGTCCCCCAGGTTGATGTAGATCTGCGTGTTGCGGGTGTCGGGCTCGGGTGACATGGCAAACGCGAGGGTGCCGCGAACGTTGCTGCCGTGGGCGGGGTCGTCGGGGATCTGCCGATGCAGCCACGCGGCGTTGACGCGTGGGTCTCCGTGCAGTCCGAACTGTGCAATGTAGCCCTCGCTCACGCGGTGGAAGCGGGTGTCGTCGTAGTACCCCAGGCGGATGAGGTTGTAGAAGCGGTCGACGCCGATGGGTGCGTGCGCGCGGGTGGCCTCGATGACGAAGTCACCCTGGCTCGTTTCGAAGCGTGCCTGCCAGACCGGAGGTGAGGGACGTGTCCATTCGGGGTTGGACGGATCGAGCAGCAGGGGGAGCTGGCTGGCGCCGCCGCTCGACCGAACAATCGTCACCACACCGGATCCCGCGGTCCCGTTTACGGGAACCTCAAAGCTGACTGCAGCTGCGTCACTTGCAGTGAACGAAGAGATGACCGTTCCCTCACTCAGCACCCGGTAGGTGCCGGCGGGAAGCCCTGCGATGCGCACGGTGTTCGAGTGCGCCTCGGGGTTTCGGCTCTCGAGCTGGAAGAGGAGCTCCGAGAGGTCCTCGGTCAGCGTGATGGGTGCGCCCGCGGCGAAGCGGTCGACATCCGTCTCGACGTGGAGGCGGCCTTTGGCAAGCATCGCGTGGAAGCGGCGGCGCACGCCGTCCCGCGGCTCCACCGCGAGGCGCCCGTCCCCCTCCCGCCAACTGCCGCCGAAGCAGAACCGGCCGAACAGCGGGTCGTCGGCGACGACCGTGCGCGCGCAGCGAAGGCCCCCGCAGAAGCCCAGGTCGATCTCGCACGAGTAGTACCACGACCCGCGCGAATGCGGCTGGTCAAGCCACGTCTCCCCGTACGGTGCCGGCTCGAACCCGCCGCCCGCGCCGCCGTCGTTCTCGGGTCCCGGATACCAGTAGCCGTAGTCGGACTCCGGCGTGCCGGTGTTCATCAGCGCCCACGCGCTCAGGAAGGAGGCGTAGCCGAGACGGAGGTACGGCCACGGATCGTCCGCGTGGTGCAGCGCGTAGTCGAGCACGCTCCAGCCGCCCATCTGGGACATGTAGGAAAGCGTGTAGGAGTTTCCCTCGGTCCTGCGGATATCGCTGCCCAGGAGGTAGTACGCGTTTTCCAGCCAGCCGCGGCAGAATACGTTCGCGGCCATCTGAGCTTCCATGAACTCCTGCGCGGCCACAAGCGGAACACTCGTCGAGGCGGGATAATCCACCCAGCCCACGCGGACCTCGCGCTCCTTCTCCGGATCCTCCGGATCGGCGGTACGAAGAGCGTACTTCGCCAGCGCATGCGTTTCCTCGAAGCCGGTGGTGTCGAAGGCGTATTCCGAGCGGAACAGGTCGGGCCGGTCGTTCACGAAGGTCCGCACCTTGCGTTCCCAGTGCGGGAGCAGGCGTTCGGCCTCTTCGCGCATCCCCTCTGCGAAGAGCGCGCCGACGACGTCCTCGACGACCAGACCGTTCATCAGCCCGGTTTCGTACGCCGACCAGCGCTCGATCTCCCAGGGAATCGTGAACAGCGCCAGCGCAGTTCCGTATGCGCGCAACAAATAGTGTTGCGCGGTCATTGCCGTGCGGATGTAGGGGTGATTCCTGGCGACCCGGTACATGCTCAGGTACATCAGCGTGATATGGGGATAGTCGTAGATCCGCCACAGGTGCTGCCTGCCCGCCCGCCCGGGGTCGTCGCTCTCGCGGTTGGTCTTCCAGTCGGGGATCCCGTAGATGCCGTAGGAGAAGGTCTCGTCGGTGGTCCGCTGCAATCCGCCCCAGACGAAGTTCTCGATGTAGTAGTCGAGGGCCTCGACCTCCTCCTGGACGGGAAACTCGGCGTTCTTGGACGCGAGAAAGGCCGGTTTGCTCAGGCCGGGATCGTCGCAGGTGACTTCGTAGATGCGCCAGCCGACGATGCGATCGTAGTTGTCGGGCCCCAGCATGACGTGCGTGTCCATGGCCCACTCGGCCAGGAGGCCGTCGTACCAGAGTGCGGGATCGCGGTGCTGGTGGGAAGCGATGAAGGCGCCCCGCTTGGCGATGAGCGTCTCGAGCGGTTCCGTCGCGAAGAACTCGAGGTGCATGTGGCGCTCGTCGCCGAACCGGACGGTGAGGCGGTTCTCGCCGAGTCTGGAGAAGCTGACTTCATAGATCTCGGTGTCGGCCTCGCCGCTCACGCGGCTGATTCCGGTAGCCTCCGGGTACTCCGCGTCCACCCCGTGAACAGGCTCTCTTGAACGCAGCGCAAAGCGGGCCCGGAGATCCCTGGGCACCGTCATTCCCGGCACCACCTGCACGTCCACCAGACCCTGCTCGACGAGAATATCGCGGGCGTGGTCGTAGTCGTCCGCCCAGTGAGCCGTGAACGAATAGGACTGTTCGTCGCCGGGGTCGAGCACCAGTGAAGTGTTGGGCTGGCGCCAGCTGCACCCGCGCTCCGCAGCCACGGCCCCCGCGGCGGCTGAGTGAATGAAGGCCCGGTAGCCGTCCTGCGCTTCCCAGTACTCGAGTTTGGTTTGGCCGTTGGGCGTGAACATGAGGTACGGACCGACGCTGTTGCCGCGGTTCCACAGGAGATACGAGCCGTGCCCCGCGACAAGGCCGTGCTTGAGCACGGGCGGCGACAAACTCTCCTCACCTCTTGTCGGGCGGTTGCGGTGGATGGGGAAGGGAATGGCGAGGTCGCCGATCTCCATGGTGGCATCGGTCGGGTTACGGACGGTGATGCTCCATTGGAGCGAATACTCCCGCAAGTCGAAGCCGAGTTCGACTGCCGGCGCGGCTGACCCTGCAGCGGTAACCCTTGTGAGCTGATGCGCGCCATCCGCTCCGACCTGTACGGCGCGGTGCACCGCGTTGTCGCCGGTCTCCAGACTTTGCCATGCTTCGTTCCCCTGCCGGTAGCGCAGGATCACGTCCCCAAGACGGGCGCCGGGAGTCACGTACTCGGTGTCGACGGTGTCGTCCGCGCAGCGCAGGCTGGAGATCGCTCCGTCCTCGAAGGTCACTGCAAACCGGGATGCCTGGCCGGAGATGGAGTTATCGCCGCGCTGCGGGCGCGTGCCGGCGGCCCCGCGAGCCCCCAGCGTCGTTCCCAGCGTGGCCAGGCCCGTACTCCTGAGGAATTGGCGCCGTGTTGGATCGGTGCTGTCCCTGCCACTCATGCGGTCGTCTCTCCGGCGCCCCAGATGTCGCCGACGGTGAAGCCTTCGGGGAAGGGGTCGTCGGGATCGACCACGTACTGCGCGAACCCGGTGATCCAGGCGTGACCGCTGATGGTTGGTACGACGGCGGTGTATGGCCCCACGCGGGTTTCGCGCACCAGGCGGCCGGTGAAGACCGTTCCCAGGATTCCCTCGTGGCGAAAGTCCTCGTTGAGCGCGAGTTCGCCCTTCGCATGCAGCGCGGCCATCTTCGCGCACGTCCCCGTGCCGCACGGCGAGCGGTCCAGTGCGCCGGTCCAGGAATCCGGCCGGTTCCAGTCCAGCGTTCCCGTTGACACGACCGCCGCGTTCTTCAGCGTCGCGTCCGGCCGGGTGGGCGGCCCCGAGATGACACCGATGGTGATTCCGGCGACGTCCGGGTTCTCTGGATGAACCACGGGTAGCTGCTCGCGAGCCGCGGCCTTGATCATCTCGCCGACGCGAGTGATCTCGCCCGCGCGCTCTGGCACGAGCTCCAGCCCCAGCGGTTCCGCGTCCGCGATCACGTAGAACATGCCTCCCCATGCGACGTCGACGGACACGCGGCCCAGGGTCGGGACCTCGATCGCCACGTCGGTGTGAACCGCGAAGGCGGGTACGTTCTCGAAGGTGACCCGCGTGACCTTGCCCGCGGCCACGTCTGCCTTGACCCGGATCAGGCCGGCGGGCGCCTCCAGCACAAGCGAGGTCCGCGGCTCCTCCGCTTTCACCATCCCGGTCTCGATCAGCGCGGTGACGACGCAGATCGTGTTCGTGCCCGACATGGGCGGGTACTCGGTCTGCTCCATGATGACGAAACCCGCATCCGCCTCGGGCCGGGTTGGCGGCAGGATCAGGTTGCAGTTCGCGGCCGGGTATCCGCGCGGCTCGCGAAGCATGCGCTTGCGAATGTGGTCCCTGTGGGCCTTCAGGTATTGCATCTTCTCGAACATGCTTGTTCCCGGCACGTCGAGCACCCCGCCGACGATGACCCTCCCCGGCTCGCCGTCGGCGTGCAGGTCGACCGCCTGGATCATCTCGGTCACCCGCATGGGCGCCTCCCGGCTGAACCGGACTCCAGCAATGCACGGGCTTCGTCCACGTAGCGCTCCGGCGCTCCCACCGCCTCCAGCCGGCGGACCTCGCGCCGCGCGTCCGCCAGCCGACCGGCCTGTGCATGCAACCGCACCAGCGCCACGCCCGACGCGAAGTTGAACCGGAAGCGAGCCACGGCGCTCTGGTGGTGGCCGAGCGCCCCGGCCAGGTCTCCGTCGTCCTCCGCAAGCATGCCGGCGCGGGTATGCACCCGGGACGCGGTCGGTTCGTCGAACGCGCCGCGCGGAACATGGCTGCCGTCGTGCCAGGCGAACTCGACGGGATGCGGCTCCGTGATCTGCTCCAGGCCCTGTTCAGCGAGCGCCCGGGAACGCTCTGGATCCGAGACCGCAAGCAGTTCGCTGAGCTTCACGATCGCCCGCAGCCGAGACCCGTCTTCTTCGAGAACCCGCTCGAGCAGGCTGCGTGCGGTGGCGCTGTCGCCGTCGTGCGCGGCAAAGTCCGATTCCACCTCCAACACCCGGGGGGCGTCCGGATCCAGCAGCCGGGCCGTGGCAAGGTCTTCGCGCCCGGGCACGGTGTTGTCCATGCGCAGCTGCGCCAGCGCCAGCTCCGCCCAGGCCGACGGACTGCGGCGGTTGATGTTCTCGAGGCTGTGCCTGAGCGCCTGCCCGGCTCCCTCATGGTCCTCCATGAGCATTCTGCCGCGCGCCCTCAGGATCCAGGGGTCGGTGATCCCGCCATAGGGATTGGGCGACTCTTCGATTCTCAGCGCCGAGTCCAGGGCCACCTCCATGCTGTCGAGTTCGCCCGCCTGGTAGTAGACGTCTGCAAGTCTCAACTGAAGCTCTGCCGAAGCCGGGTGATGCTCCATGGCAGCGCGGAGAAGCGAAACGGCGCGCCCGTGGTCACGCTGCGCAAGGACCACGTCCTCCGCCAGCCCCGTGTAGCCCATGATGGCATCCGGGAACGCGTCGATGGACAGGCCATGCAGACTCCTTGCCTCGGCGTAATTGCCCTGCAGCATGTGCGCGCGCGCGAGCAGGTCCAGCAGATCGGGGTGGTCACCGTAGCGTCCCAGGCCCTGCCGCGCTGCCCGGGCGGCTCCGGTCAGGTCGCCCGCCCGGATCAGCGTGTTTCCCTTCTGCCGGTACGCGCGAATCTCGACACCCCGGTAGTTGTCCCGCTCGTTGACCCGGTCGAGGAACTCGAAAAGCACGGGATCCCTGACCCGCAAATGGTCCCGCGTGTGCTTCGAGGTCCCCCGCTGATCCGTGAACTTGACTTCCGAGATGAAGGCTTCGGCCGCCTGCGCGAAATACTCCATCTCGTTGAAGTCGGCGTAATAGTCGAGCGTGCGCCGCTCCACCTTCGCGGTCTGGAAAAGCCGCGAGACCTCTTCGCGCAGCCCCGCGGGGAACATGCCGTGCACCTGGTGCGTGAATTCGTGCGTGACGACGTTCCAGCGCTGGTAGCGGACGTCCCTCACCCATTCCTCCCCGCCGACGGCGTGAAAGCCGCCTTGCCCCTTGACGTCGTCCCACAGGCGCAAGTCGAAGGTGCGCGTGCCCTTCGTGTGTTCCTTGTGAGGGGACTGCCACAGCAGCTTGTGGAAGGGAAGCAGGTGGAAGGTGGCGCCGGCGACCGCGAGGGCGGGGAGATAGTTGCTGAAGGGCTCCACCGACAGGCGCACGATCTTCTGGAGTTCCTCGTCGAGCCGCTCGTAGTCCGGGAACACTTGCCGGAGGCCCGGAGGCTCGGGAGCGTCGCGCCGCTCGAAGACCGTGCGCATCTCGTCCAGCCCCACGATCACGCGGTCCCGCATGCGGCGGAGCGCGTAGCTGACCCCGTAGTGGGCGAGACCGTAGCCGGGGTGGTCGGCCAGGATTCGCTCGAACCAGCCCAGTGCCGTTTCGTAGTCGCCCAGGTGGTAGTGCGCCGTGCCGATGCCCATGAGGGCGACCGTGTTGCCGGGATCCGTGGTGAGGACCTCGCGGAAAAGCTCCGCCGCTTCGAGATAGCGCCGGGCCAGGAGGTGTTCGTCGCCGACGGTAAGGAGTTCGCCGATGCGCCCGTCGAACCCGCCGGCATCCGCAGGCACGGAGTCGTAGCCGACCAACGAACCCCCGTTGCCCAGGTAGGAGTGGGCGCTTTGCGCGAACGGGTCCAGGTCGATGGCGAGTTGGGCGTGCCGGTACGCCTGTTCGAGCGCGCCGTCGTTCCTCAGCACCGAGGCGAGTGCGGCGTGTGCGGCGGACGAGAGCGAGTCGACCTCGACGGCCCGATGCACCGACGCTCTCCACTCGGCAGTCGCCTGCGCCTCACGGTGAATGCGCGCGGCCAGCAGGTGGCCGGGCGCGACGGACGGATCGCGCGTGAGTGCCAGTTCCAGGAGTTCCCGCGCGTCATCATGCCGATCGGTCCAGAACGCGACCTCGGCCAGGCCCAGCCCGGCCTGCACCGAGTTCGAATCGATCCGCAGGAGTTCGCCGAAGATCGTGTCCGCGGCGGCCAGGTCCATCCGGTCGAGTGCCAGCCGGCCCTCGAGCAGAGCGACGCGGAGACTTCCAGGGGCCAGGTCGGCGGCGCGCGCAAGGGTGCGTGCCGCGTCGGCGAAACGGTACTGGCGTCGTCGAAGCGTCGCCTGGGTGAGCACGGCGTCCAGGTGGTCGGGCTCCTCGGCGAGCAGGTGCGCCAGGACTGAATCGGCCTCCTCGTAGTCGCCGGCCTGCATCCGCAGCGCGGCGGCTCGGCAGCGGACATCCCGCGACCCGGGCCGCTCCTCCAGCAGGCGGGCGGTCTCGACCGCCGCGGAATCCAGTTGCGCCAATGTCCTGACCGGCTGAACGCACCCGGGGTCCTGCGTGGCGAGCGCAAGCGAGATGGCCGCGACGATGTTCATCCCTCAGCTCCCGCCTCGCAGCGCGACGATTGCCGGCTCGTCGCCCAGCGGCACCACGTAGGCGCCCCTCTCCATCTCGTATGAGCCCGTCGGCACGAATCGCTCCACGCCCTCCACTGCTGCGGGCTGCTCGACGCGCAGCCGCGCGTTCCGCAGCGTTGCCGTCCCGGCCGAGAGCGTCATCTTGACCCCGTCGGCGGACAGCTCCACCACTTCGAACGTGCCCGCGTCCAGCGTCAGCCACAGGCCAAGCGGGGCCAGGTATACACGGGAACGCGCCGCGTCGAGCGGGGTGACGCGAACGGCGCGGCGGGCCTCGTCGCCTTCGGACGCGCCGCCCGTGCCCTCGCCCGGATCACCCCCGCTCGTGCCGCTCCCGCCCTCACGGAGATTCCCTCCGAACGCCAGCCAGCCGAACCCGGGGTCGTTCACTACGTACGTGGCCGTGTTGATCGCGTGTCCCAGGAACCCCGGCCCGTAGTCGCCCGAATACCCGTCGATCCGCAGCGTGGAGGGGTAGGCGTGGAAGGCGCTGGGGCCGAACCCGTCCTGCGTGATGTTCGCAATGCCGCCCATCAGACCCGCGTACCCGACGCGCAGCAGGTGGAGGTCGCCGGGGTGGGCGCGGTACTCCGAGAGCACGGGGATCGTGTTCAGCGCCGAGCCGTAGTGATGAAGCTGGCGCTCGATCCGACGGAGCTTGCCCGCGTACACGAAGTCCCAGTACCTGCGCGCGCTCCCGTTGTACCCCCAGTGCGGCACCGCCGGCGTGTACGCGAGAATGGCGTTCAGCGTGACAAGCGCCTTCTCGTCGAAGCCGAAGTACCTGCACCAGGCGTAGACCTCCTCCTGTCCGGTCGAGTCCCAGGGCATCTCGCTGCCATAGGGGTAGCCGAGTTCGCGCCACACCTCGGCCCGCGCGCGCATCGTCGTCTCGAGCGCCGCCGCCTGCTCCGTCCAGCCCTCGCGCTGCAGGTCGAGCAGGATGAGCAGGAAGACCGTCCCGCCCATCTGGCCGAATTGCGCGTAGTGCCCGGCGTGCTCGACCATAGCCTGCCCGGTGCGCCAGGCGCGGTCCAGGTACCAGTCCCAGGGGTGATTGGTGACGAGCCCCTCCCGGTTGCGGGCCAGGCGGTACAGGACCCAGTGCAGCGCGGCGACGTGTGGGTAGTTGTAGGACCGCACGACCGTCATTGCGTGCTCGCGGTCCCAGCTCGACCAGCCGCCGTAGCGGACGTCGTCGCTGTAGGTGCCCTCGGGCATCTCGTCGGGCTGGTAGTAGAACATGCTCTTGCGGACTCCGTAGGCCAGTTCGCCCTCGGCGTACTGGAGCCCGCCCCAAACAACCTCGTCCACGAACCGCTGCATCTTCGCGAGTTCTTCCGGGTCCGGCTGCACAAGCTGCTTCATGATCGCGGCCAGCCACGATCCCGACCCGCCCTCGTCCCCGATTCCCGCGATCCACGCCCGGTTGTCCTCGGTGACGTGCCTGCGCTCGTCGTAGTCGTAGCTGATGACCGACGGGCTGCGGCCGAACGGATCGTCCGGCTTCTCGAACCACTGCTCGGTGGTCAGGAAGCGGCCCAGGTCGGCGACCGCCTCGGCGGCCGGCTTGATCACCTTGTAGTGGATGGTCTGCTCCAGCTCGTCCTCGTACGTCACCGTGAGGCGTGCGCGTCCCCACGACCGCCCGCGCACGTCGTAGGCGTTCCAGCCCGAGGCGGCCGGATCGGCGGCGGCGGTGCCCGGGGCTCCTGGCGGCTCCCCGGAGGGGGTGATCGCGAGCGCTCCCGGCGGCTCCACGTCGAGCGTTCGCACCGCGGCCGCGTGCTTCAGGAAGAGCCGGGCCTCGATGTCCATCGGCACCACGTATCCGGGGACACCGACGGCGACCGGCCGGTCGCTGGCGAGCAGCGTGGGCTCGATCGCGCGGATCTCGTCCGCCAGAAGGAACTGCACCCCGTAGGAGCGGGTCTCACCCGGGCCCAGCGTGGCCGATGTGGGCGGGTTCCACGGATCGGCGTCGCTCCATTCGTCCTCCGTGTACGCGAGGCTGTGCGCCATCCACTCGTAGAAGCCCTCGAAGGTGACGCCGCGGGGAGTCGGGTCGCTCAGCAGCGGGTTGTAAGCCTCGAACGGAGTGTCGCCGAGGGGCACGACGAGCAGCGCGGGCCCGTGGCCGTTCAGGCGCGTGACCTGCAGGTATCCGGCGTCCCGGCCGATATAGGGGTCGTGGAACGAAGCAACCGCGTGCGCCTCGTCGAGTGAGCGCTCCGAGAGGATGTTGTTGAACACCATGGGAATGCCGAGCGCACCGATCTCCAGGGGCGTGGTGCCGGGGTTGTGGACTTCGAAGCGAAGCGCCAGGCGGCCGCCTTCGGACTCCCAGTAGCGGCTGATTCGCAGGGGCAGGTCGGGGGGAAGGGTGGGGGTCAGGTCGGCGGCGGCGAGAATGGGCGCCTCTGCAGGGAGCGCGTCGACGGGGCGGCGGACTGCGGCGGTAGAGTAGTGTTGCCAGCCGCCGGACCCGTCCCAGCGCAGGCGCAGCGTCAGGTCGCCCAGGTGAAAGTACTCGTTGGCGGCGCGCCGGTCCAGCCAGTCGGACGGCGTGAAGTCGAAGCCGCTTGCGTCGTCGGAACCGACAGTGGACACAGGCTGGAGGGCAGCCACGGTCTGTGAGGCATGAACGAGCTTGAGGCGGAGCGGTCCCGCTTCCAGGTCCTGCACTCCCTGGTCGAGTCCGAGCGTGGGGACCGCGTCCGCTGCTCGATCGGGGTCTCCGGTGCCGTCGGTTCCGGGTGCGCATGCGGCATGCAGCGCCGCGGCGGACAGCGCGAGGAACAGGAGGAACGGGACCTGGAGAAGACGCAGACCGGTTGCCCGGGTGCGCGTGGCTCTCCACCGGCTCTCAGCCCTGCCCATAGTACGCCTCCCCACCGTGCTTGCGGAGGAAGTGCCTGTCGACGAGATGCTGGGCGGGGCGGGGGGCGTCGGGTGCGATCGCACGAATCGTGCACTCCATGCGCGCGAGCATCTCCAGCATCTCGGAGCGCGCCACGGCCTCGTGGCCGTCGCCGCCCCACGTGAACGGTCCGTGGTTGGCGACCAGAACGGCCGTCACGTCCTCCGGCGAGATGCCGTTTTCGATGAAGGTCTCGACGATCACGAGCCCGGTGTTGCGTTCGTACTCGCCCTCGACCTCGTCGCGGGACAGCTCCCTCGTCACCGGGACATCCCCACGGAAGTAGTCGGCGTGGGTCGTGCCCATGCAGCGAACGGGAAGTCTCGCCTGGGCGAGCGCGGTTGCGAACTCCGAATGCGTGTGGGCCACGCCGCCGCACGGGAACGCCCGGTAGATCTCGAGGTGCGTGGGCGTGTCGGAGGACGGGCGCAGATCGCCGTCGACCACCTCGCCGGTTTCGAGCGAGACCAGCACGACATGGTACGGGGTCAACTCGGCGTAGGGCACCCCGCTGGGCTTGATCGCGAAGAGGCCCGCGTCCCGGTCCACCCCGGACACGTTGCCGAATGTGCCGGTGACGAGGCCGCTCGCGGCCAGTTCGAGGTTGGCGGCGCAGACGGATTCCTTCAGGGCGGCGGCGCGCGGGCTCATGTCGCCGTCTCTCCGGCGCTCATCGCGGATTCCCCGACGCGGTCTGCCGCGACGCGCTCCCGGAGGGTGAGCAGCCGCTTCATCATCGTGGGGAAGTTGCCCTCGGCGCCCGGCACGCCCCCGAAGCAGTCGTGCAGTTCGCGGTACATGGAGTACAGCTCGTCGTAGACGGCGCGCGCGCCGGACTCCGGTTCGAATCGCTCGTCGCGCAGGGAGGTCATACGCGTTTGCGCCTCTTCGAAGCTCGCGTATCCGCCAGCCTCCGCACCCGCCGCCACGGCTGCGGAGATCGCCGCGCCGAGGGCCGGGGTCTGGGGTGAGCCGGCCAGCAGCATCGGCCGTCCCAGCACATCAGCGTAGATCTGCATGAAGAGGTCGTTCTTCTCCGCGATCCCCCCACAGCAGACGATCCGGTCGATCGGTACGCCGCACTCGCCAAGCCGCTCCACGATCGCGCGCGCGCCGAAGGCGGTCGACTCGATGAGCGCGCGGTACACCTCGGCCCGTCCCGTCCCAAGCGTCTGTCCCAGGATCAGACCTGTCAGGCGCGGGTCGACCAGCACCGTGCGGTTGCCGTTGTTCCAGTCGAGCGCAAGCAGGCCGGATTCGCCCGGACGGAGCCCGGCGGCCTCGTCGGAGAGTCTGGCGTGCAGCGTGTCGTCGCCTTCGCAGACGGAATCGGTCCACCAGTTGAGCAGATCGCCGACTGCGGACTGACCGGCTTCGATCCCGTAGTAGCCGGTCATGACGGAGCCGTTCACGATCCCGCAGATGCCCGGCACGTCGCCGACCGGCTCACTCGCCGGCGCGACGGTGATGTCGCACGTCGAGGTGCCGATGATCTTCACCAGTGTTCCCGGCGCCACCCCCGCTCCCACCGCACCGTAGTGCGCGTCGAATCCGCCCATGGCGATCGGGATCCCGGCGCGCAGACCGAGCGTCTCCGCCCAGCCGGGCGACAGGCCGCCAGCCGGCAGGTGGGGGGGATGCGCTTCGTCGTACAGCCGGTCACGCAACCCCGCGAGCCGCGGATCGAGGCGCGCGAGGAATGCGGCCGACGGCAGGCCGCCCCACGCCCGCGAATACATCGCCTTGTGCCCCGCGGCGCACACGCAACGAAAAACGTTGCGCGTGTCGGTGACGCCCGCGAGCACGGCGGGTACGAAGTCGGCGAGCTCCACCCAGGACGCCGCCTCCTCGAAGACATCGGGTGCCACATTCAGGCAGTGCCAGACCTTCGACCAGAACCATTCGGAGGAATACGTCCCGCCGATGGGGGCCAGATACTCCGGGGCATGTTCCTCCGCCGCCCTGGTGATGGCCGCCGCCTCCTCGGCCGCGGTGTGGTCCTTCCACAGCCAGGCGTGGGCCGCCGGATTTCCGCGCCATTTCGGGTCGAGGGCGAGCGGGCGGCATTCGGCATCCACGGGGATCGGCGTGGATCCCGTGGTGTCGACACCGATGCCGATCACCCGCTCGCGGGAGAAGCCGGCGTCCGCCGCCGAACTGCCGCCACCCGCCGCGGGGCCGGGAGCCCCCTCCGCCTCGGCCAGCGCGCCCAGCGTGGCGGCCCGCAGGCCCTCCACGTAGTCGGCAGGGTTCTGGCGCGCCAGGTGGGGATCCGCTGCGTCCACGATCACCCCGCGCTCGCCCGACGGGTAGTCGAATACGTGGGTGCCCGCGGTGCGGCCGTCCTCACAGGAGACCACGACCGCCCGCACCGAGTTGGTGCCGTAGTCGAGACCGAGCGTGTAGGAGCCCATCGCGCGCCGCTCAGCCGCGGAAGTAGAGGTAGGCCAGCAGGATCATGATCAGGACCACGGCGGATCCGATCACGTCCCGGCGGTCCCAGCTGCCGCGTGACGCCGCGCGGTGCTCGTCCGTCACCGTCGCGTACGTCAGCCCCGAGATCCGGCCGTACGACGGCGGCTCGGTCAGGTAGCTCACCACGACCATCACCACCACCGAGATGGTGAAGATGAAGAGACTGTAGTACTGGAAGTAGATGTTGTTGACGATCCAGAGGAACGACCCGGGATCGTAGCCGGCTTCGAAGCCCGCCATCCCCATGGAGACCGGGGTGTCGACCGCCAGGCGGAACGCCCCCAGCACGAAGCCGACCACCAGCGCGGCCAGGCATCCCTTCGCGTTCAGCCGCTTCATGAAGACGCCGAGGAAGAAGACGACGAAGATCGGAGGCGCCAGGTATCCCTGCACGCCCTGCAGGTACTGGTAGAGACCCCGCGACCCCTGGATGACGGGGATCCACAATAGCCCGATCAGCACCATCGTCGCGGTGGCCACCCGTCCCACCCACACCAGCCGCTGCTTGGACGCTGCGGGCCGCCACTTCTGATACAGGTCCATCGTGAAGAGGGTGGACGACGCGTTGAACACCCCCGCCAGCGAACTCATCAGCGCGGCGAGCAGCCCCGCCACCACCAGTCCCCGCACGCCGACCGGGAGGATGCTGGTCACCAGCAGCGGGAAGGCAGCCTGCGCGGCGCCGGGGATCACATTCCCGTCCGCGTCGACCATCTGGTTGAGCGCGCCGTATTCTCCGGTGCGGGCGAGCGCCAGCGCGATCATCCCGGGGATGATGAAGATGAAGACGGGCAGCAGCTTCAGCATCCCGGCGAAGATGCTCCCGCGCCGCGCCTCGGTCTCGTTCCGGGCTCCCAGTGCCCGCTGCACGATGTACTGGTCGGTGCACCAGTACCAGAGACCGATGATCGGCGCGCACAGGAGCATTCCCGGCCACGGGAAGTTGCCGTTGAAGTACCACGCGATCCGGTTCGGCTCGAGCACCGGCGCCCATGTCCCGTCCATCCCTTCGGGAATGATCGGCTTCCACAGGTTGAAGAGGTCCGGATCGAGCGCCTCCCGGAGTCCCCCCCACCCCCCCAGCGCGCTCAGCCCGAACCAGGTCAGCAGCCCCGATCCCACCACCAGCACCAGCGTCTGCAGCGCCTCGGTGTACGCGACCGCGCGCATCCCCCCGGCGACCGTGTAGATCCCGGTCAGCACGATCACCACCAGCGACCCCACCCAGAAGCTGTTCAGCGCCCACGGCCCGAGTTGCAGTTGCACGTCCGGCAGGAGCGTCGCGAAGACGACCCCGCCCGCGAAGATCCCCACCGCGATCTTGGTCAGCACGTAGCTCACCAGCGAGATGAGTGAGAGCACCCAGCGCGCGGCCGGCGAGAAGCGCCGCTCCAGGAATTCGGGCATCGTGTACACGCGCGAGCGCATGAAGAACGGGACGAACACCCACGCCAGGATGAGCAGGCACCACGCGTGCAGCTCGTAGTGCGCCAGCGCCACCCCGTCCGTTGCCCCCGATCCAGCCAGCCCCACGAGGTGCTCCGAGCCGATGTTCGACGCGAAGATCGAGGCGCCGACGATGAACCACCCGAGGTTGCGGTTGGCCAGGAAGTAGTCGTCGGGCGTGTCCTTGCGCCTGCGGAACACCCACCCGGCGAGTCCCCCCACCAGGCCGAGGTACGCGAGGATGATCAGCCAGTCGAGCGTGGCCATGCGGACTCCTTCGGGTGCGCTACCCCGTTGTGCCGAAGGTCAGCACGGTGCGTGTGCTGTACTGCTCTCCGGGACGGAGGATCGTGGAGGGGAAGGTCGGCTGGTTGGGAGAATCCGGATAGTGCTGGGTCTCCAGGCAGAAGCCGCTCCGGTGCCCGTAGACGCGCCCGTTCTTCCCCGTGATGGTGCCGTCGAGGAAGTTCCCCGAATAGAACTGGATCCCCGGCTCCGCGGTGTGGATCTCCAGGGTGCGGCCGGTCAGGGGCTCGACCACGAACGCGGCCCGGTGCAGGCCCTCGCGGGCGCCAGACGACAACCCTGACGTTACGTCAGGGTTTGCGTCCAGCACGTAGTTGTGGTCATAGCCGAGGCCGGCGGCGAGCTGCGTGTCGGCCTCGTCGATGCGGGCTCCGATGGCCGTCGGGGTGCGGAAGTCGAAGGGCGTGCCATCGACGGGCGCGAGCTCACCCGTGGGAATCAGCGTGGGGTCCACCGGGGTGTACCGGCTCGCGTCGATCGTGAGTTCATGCCCCAGAATGTCGCCCGCGGCCGACCCGGCGAGGTTGAAATAGCTGTGCTGCGTCAGGTTCACGGGCGTCGCGCGGTCGGTCGTCGCGTGGTAGTCGAAGATCAGTTCGTCCGCGTCGGTGAGGGTGTATGTGACGCGAACGTCGAACGTCCCGGGGTAGCCCTCTTCGCCATCGGGGCTGTTGTAGCGGAAGATCACGCCGACCGCGTCGTCGCGCTCGAAGGACTCGCCGGTCCACACCACCTTGTCGAAGCCGATGTCGCCGCCGTGCAGGTGGTTCGGCGCGTTGTTGGTCGCGAGCGCGAAGGTCTCGCCGTCGAGCGTGAAGCGTCCCCGCGCGATCCGGTTGCCGTAGCGGCCGATGATCGAGCCGAAATAGGGAGAGCCTGCCAGGTAGGGCTCCAGGCTGTCGAAGCCCAGCACGATGTCGTCCCAGCGGCCGTCCCGGTCGGGCGTCCTGATCGAGAGGATGATTCCGCCGTAGGTGATGGCGCGCACCTCGAGCCCGTTCGCGTTGGTCATCGTAAAGAGTTCGACGACCTCTCCCGCGCCGGTCGTGCCGAACGGGACGCTGGCGATGCTTCGGGTCATGGGTGGGTCCGATCCGGCGCAGGCGGGCAGGAGGGGCAAAATGATCAGGAAGGCCAATGGCCTCGGTGCCGGCCGACAACTTGCTCGGATCATGCTCGGTCGCTCCCTTCGAGTCCTCTCACCGCAGCTCCCGCCGCAACTGTCTCAAATCGGTTTCTCCGTCGATGAACAGGCACTCGACCCCCGCCATCGCCGCGAAGTCCTCCAGATGCTCCGCGGTGAGCGCCAGGGAGAACCCGGTGTGATGCGCCCCGCCCGCGTGAATCCATGCGGCGGCCGCGGTCTCCAGATCCGGGCGCGGCTTCCATAGCGCGCGCGCCACGGGGAGCCTCGGCAGCGGCTCCGGCGGCTCGACCACGTCGACCTCGCTCACCACCATCCTGAAGCGGTCGCCCAGGTCCACCACGGTCACGTTCACCGCCGGCCCGGCGGCCGCGTCGAACACGAGCCGCACGGGATCCTCCCGGCCCCCGATCCCGAGCGGGTGCACCTCGCACGACGGCGTGCCCGCGGCGATCGTCGGGCAGATCTCGAGCATGTGCGCGCCCAGGACCGCCTGGCCCTCGGGATCGAGGTGGTACGTGTAGTCCTCCATGAAGCTGGTGCCGCCGGGGAGGCCATGGGCCATCACCTTCATCGACCGCACGAGCGCGGCGTGCTTCCAGTCCCCCTCGGCGCCGAACCCGTAGCCGTCCGCCATGAGGCGCTGGGCCGCGATGCCGGGGAGCTGGCGCAGGCCGTGCAGGTTTTCGAAGGTGTCGGTGAAGGCGTGGAACCCGCCGCCGGTCAGGAACGAACGCAGCCCAAGCTCGATCCGCGCGGCCTCCCGCAGCGACGAATGCCTCGCGCCGCCCGGCAGCAGCGACGCCATCATCGCGTACGATTCCGCATACTCCTCGCACAACGCGTCGACCGCGGCCTCTCCCACGGCCCCGACATGCGCCACCACGTCCCCCAGCCCGTACCCGTTCACCGCATACCCGAAGCGCCGCTGCGCCTCGACCTTGTCGCCCTCGGTCACCGCGACCTCGCGCATGTTGTCGCCGATGCGCGCGATCCTCATCCGCTGGCTGTCGTGCCACGCCGCCGCGGCGCGCAGCCAGACCGCGACCCGCTCGTGCACGGCCGCGTCCCGCCAGTGCCCGACGACGACCTTGCGCTCGATCCCCAGGCGGGAACAGATGTGCCCGAACTCGCGCCCGCCATGGGCCGACTGGTTCAGGTTCATGAAGTCCATGTCGATCGTCGACCAGGGGATGTCCCTTCGCATCTGCGTGTGCAGGTGGCACAGCGGCCGCCGCAGCCGGCTCAGTCCCCCGATCCACATCCTGCCCGGGCTGAAGGTGTGCATCCACGCGATGACGCCGACGCAGTTCGGGGCGGCGTCCGCCTCCCGCAATGCCGCCGAGATCTCCTCCGGCGTCGTCACCACCGCCTTGAACACGACCCGGACCGGCAGCGCGCCCGAGCCGTTGAGGCCCGCCACGACCGCCTCGGCGTTGGCGCGCACCCGATCCAGCGCGTCCGGCCCGTAGAGATGCTGGCTGCCGGTGACGAACCAGGCCTCGAGAGGCGTGTAGTCGATCACGCGTCCGCGGACCCGCCGCCGCTCACCGCAGTTGGTCCGCCCGCACCATCCGCAGCCCGAAGACGGTTGCGATCTGGCTGTCCGTGTGCGCCTCCATGCGCACCGTCACCTGCTCCTTGTCCGCGACCAGCCCGGCCGGAATCGGATACTCGACGTCGTAGAAGCGCGGCGGCTCGCTGCGGTCGACCTCGATGTCGGCCACCCGGGTCCCGTCCACGAGGATCTCGAACGACGCCGGCGTCCCGCGGCGGTCATCGCTGTAGTAGGTGGCGATGAGCGTCATGGGATGGTCCGGCGCGACCGGGATGTCGAAGGAGAACCAGCCTCCGCCCCTGCGCCCGGGTCGGCCCAGCATGCGCTGCGTGACCGCGTCCTCGCTGCCCTGGTAGTTGAACGCGTCCTCGAAAACGCGCTCACCGGGCTCCAGGTAGGCGACCGTGGCCCCTTCCAGCCTGCGCAGCCGCTCCGCCTCGGCCGCGTAGTCGGTCTTCTGCTGCTCCCATTCGGCCGGCGTGAAGAGATCCCAGTACGTCGAATAGGTGCGCCGGTGGAGGCGGAAGAAGGGCTGCAGGGCCACATCCGTGGCGCGTCCGGCGGCATCCGGCTCGCGGCCGACGCCGTCCGTGCGGAAGTGTCCGGCCTGTCCGTCCACCGGCCGCACCCACGACGCCACCGGCTCCTCGGCCGCCACAAGCACGGGAACCTTCGGCGGCTCCGCCCGCTCCGACCCGTCGCTCCCGTCCCCGCGCTCGGGCCCCAGATCGCCGGCCAGAACGATCGGCCCCCACATGATCGACGCCCGGCGCGGATTGTCGCGCAGGGCCTCGAGCCGAAGCGGTTTGGGCAGATCGACCTCCACCTCGTCGCCGGTCCGCCAGGTCCGCGTCAGTTCGCGGAACGTGCTGGCGTCGTACTGAAGCCGTCCGTACTGGCTTCGGCCGGTGAACTCGAGTCCGTCGGGCTGCGCGTCCGGCGCGATCGTCTCGCCGTTGACCCGCACCGCGAATCCCTCGCCCGCCCAGAAGGGCTGCCGCAACATCAGCGTGAACTCCCGCGGCTCTCGCGCGTTCACCCGCAGCGTGGCCGTCTCCCCCTCGGGGAACCCGGTCTCCACCGCCAGGCGCACGCCGGCGTCGGCCCACTCGGCGGTGGACGGCGCATACAGGTTCACCCACAGCCTGTCCCCGTCCTCGTAGTAGATCCCGTCGCCGTGGAGCGCGTGGCTCTCCAGCCCCGAACCCACGCAGCAGGTGAAGCTGTGCTGCATGTCCTGGTACTCGCGCTGCACGCCGCGGCCCACCGGCACCATGTAGCAGGTGCGTCCGTCCTCGGGATCGATGGATGACAGGATGTGGTTGAAGAGCGCGCGCTCGTGGAAATCGGCGTAGTGCGGGTCCGGCCGCAGCGAAAACAGCTGCCGGGTGAGTTTGAGCATGTTGTAGATGTTGCACGTCTCGGCCGTGCGCCCGTCGATGCGCTCGCTGAGCTGGCCGGGCGGGCCGAAGTACTCGTCCTTGCCGTGGCCGCCGCTGCTGAACGTGTGGTACTGGACCACGCGGTCCCAGAAGAACGTCGCGCCGACCAGGTCGGCGGGATTGCCGGTCAGCGCGAAGCGGTCCGCCGAGCCGATGAGCTTGGGCACTGCGGTGTTCCCGTGCTTGCCGGCGAGGATGTCCTGATGCCGCTGGAGGGGCTCGATGAAGGCGCGGTGCTCGAACTTGTACGACATGTCCAGCCAGCGCTCGTCGCCGGTGTCGGTGTACAGGTCGACCATGATTTCGTTCATGCCGCCGAACTCGGTGTTCATCATGTGCTGGAGTTGCGCGTCGGAGAGTCCCGAGAGGATCCCCTCGGCCCACTCCGCAAACGCGATCTCCATCTCCAGCGCCGTCTCGTTGCCGGTCAGGCGGTAGGCGTCGCGGAGGCCGCCGAAGGTCTTGTGGAGGGTATACCAGGGCGCCCACTCGCCGTTCAGGTCGAACGACGCCGAGCGAATGTCACCGCGCGCAAGCTCGCCGAAGGCCCGCCGCAGACCCGCCAGTGCGCTGAGGTAGCCGTCGCCGTGGGCGTCCTGCACCTCCTTCAGCTCGGCGACCAGGTAGTCGGCACGCTCCTTGAAGCGCTCGTCACCGGTCGCGGCCCACATGAGGCTCACCGCGGTCAGGTAGTGCCCGGCGATGTGGCCGGTGAGGTTGCGGCCGTCCCCGTCCCAGCCGCCGTAGGGCTCGCCTCTCGGCGTCAGCCCGGCCCGGTCGCGGTAGTACGCCAGCATCCGGTCAGGCTCGAGTTCGAGCATATAGCGGGCGTTCAGGTCCTGCGCGTGCTTGAGCGGGCCGCCGGTCATGCGGACGGCGCTCAGGGGAAGGGCCCGGGCCTTGATGAGTCCTGCCGCGGCGGCGAGGGCCGACGCGCGGGCACCCCATCCGGCGCCGAAGGGCGAGCAGTTGAGCAGTGGCAGTGTGCCGGCTCCGAGGCCCAGCTTGAGTGCGGTGCGACGAGAGAGATTCATCGGGGCCTCCATCCTGCAGGTTCGGTTCACACAGGGTACACGTTACGCTGGCCGGCCGCGCTCCGACAGCCCATAATCCCTGCATGAGGAGTTCGCGACGGGCGTTCATTCAGAGGGCCGGACTGGGCGCGTTGGCGCTCTCGCTGTCGCGTTGCACGCCCGAGGTCCCCGAAGGCACGAAGTCGGACACACCTGAGGCACCGCGGGGCCCCGGCGAGCGGCCGAACATCCTCCTGATCACGACCGACTATCAGAGCGCGCTGGACGTGCCCTCGATCGGTCATCGCTTCCTGGAAATGCCGACGCTTGACCGCCTCTGTCGCGAGGGTGCGGTGTTTCGACGCCACTATTCGACGGCCCCCATCTGCGTCCCCGCGCGCAACACCTGGATCACCGGACAGTATCCGCACACACACGGGAAGTGGGAGAACGTCGGGGGCTGGGTTCCGGAAGCGAGCCCCGTTCTCATGCGGGAACTGGCGGCCCGGGGCTATCAGACAACGGCGGTCGGCAAACTCCACCTCGGCTTCCCCGACGACGAACCGCTCGGCGGCTTCGAGCGCTGGGTTTCGGCCGACCGGAAGGGCAACTACGGCGCCGCCGGGCAGCAGGACGACTACGCCGCGTTTCTGGCCGAGCGGGGGCTCGTGCGGGACGACTATCTCAGGATGGGTGTGGAGGCGCCCATGCCCCACGTCTACGACTGGCCCTGGGACGAGTCGTGGCACATCGACCACTACGTCGGGGCGCGCGCACTCGAGATCGTCGAGCGAAGCGAGCTGCGGGAACCCTGGTTTCTGTGGGTCTCTTTCAACGGTCCGCACAATCCCTGGGATCCGCCGGCCCGCAGCTCCGCTCCCTACAAGGAGATGGATCTGCCGCTGGGGCACACCTTTCCAGGTGAACTCGACACCAAGCCCACCGACCACACGCGGCTGCGCTTCAACTACACCGGCGAGATCGCGCGCCTGATCGACGCCGACTACCGCCGCCGGGACCAGATCATCCACGCCATCCGCGCAGGGCACTACGGGAACCTCAGCTTCATCGACGAGCAGATGGGACGCGTCATCGACGCGCTGGAGCGGCGCGCCGAGCTGGACGATGCCGTGGTCTTCTGGACCAGCGACCACGGCTCGCACCTGGGTGATCACGACCTGATCCACAAGGGCACGCACTATGACGCGTCGGCCCGGGTGCCGCTCGTGGTGCGCAGTCCGGCCAGAGTGGAGGCCGGTGTGCGCGACGGTTTCACCGCCCACGTCGATCTCATGCCGACGATCCTCTCGCTGGCGGGTGCGCCCCTGCCGGAAGCCATGGAGGGTCGCGACCTGACGCCGCTGCTCGGGGACCCGGAGGCGTCGGTGCAGGATGAAGTCTTCATCGAAGTCCGTGGCAGCACGTCGATCGTCACGGACCGGTGGAAGATGGGACTCTATCCCCACGATGGCGAAGGCGATCTGTACGACCTCGAGGATGACCCGTTCGAACTCATCAATCGCTTTGAGGACGGCGACTACCGCGGCATCCGTGACGACTTGTCCGAGCGGATTCGCGACTTCGCGCCCGTGTGGCCGCCGGCGTTCTCGGTGGTCGACCGGTGAGGGGGGTGCCAATGGGGCGCTGGGCGACGTTCGGCATTCGATTCCGCCTCGGCTCCACCGCCGCGGCAGTGTGGGTGGCGACGCTGGGCTGCACGAGCCCGGACCAGCGGCCGCTTGGGGAGCCGGACCGGCCCGATGTCCTCTTCATCGTCATCGACGACATGAACGACTGGATCAGCCCGCTGGGCGGGTATCCCGGCACGGTTCATACGCCGAGCCTGGAGCGCCTTGCCAGCCAGGGCATGAGCTTCACGAACGCGCACGTGCCCGCGGTCTCCTGCAACCCTTCCCGCATTGCGGTGCTGACCGGATTGCGTCCGTCGACCTCGGGCGTCTACGACCTGCGGACGCTCTGGCACGAGGTGCCGGCGCTGCGCGATGTCGCGACGCTGCCGGCGCACTTCCGCGCCAACGGCTACCTCACGCTGGGGACGGGCAAGATCTTCCACGCCCTGTCGTGGTTGAACGGCGACTACGGGGTGGACCAGAACGACGTGAACGCGTGGGACGAGTTCCATCCGTCGCTGCGGCAGCAGATGCCCGATGCGCGGTTCCCCGAGGGCACGGTGCGCTCGGTCGATGAGCAGGGCTTCTGGCTTTACGAATGGGAGCGCGTGGCGGCGGGGGTCGGGGAGCGCCCGGACATCGGGGTGCCGTATTTCATGGATTGGGCGCCCTTTCCGGAAGGAGAACCGTTCCCGGACGAGAGGGTCACCGACTGGGCGGTGGACCAGTTGAGCCGGGAGCGCGAGCAGCCGCTGTTTCTCGCCGTCGGCATCTTCCGGCCGCACATCCCCTGGTTCGTGCCTCAACGGTTCTTCGACCTTTACCCGCTTGACGACATCCGACTGCCCGAGCCCGGCGACTGGAGCCAAGGCCTGCCTGCGGCCGGGCAGAGGATGGGTGCGGAGCGCCGGGTGTGGCACCAGTGGATTGAGGCCAACGGCGAGTGGCCCGGGGCGGTGCAGGGCTACCTCGCGTCCCTCAGCTTCGCCGACGCCCAGGTTGGCCGGCTTCTCGATGCCCTGGAGGCAAGCGGCCGGGCGGACAAGACGATCGTGGTGCTCTGGTCCGACCACGGCTTCCATCTCGGAGAGCGCGAAACCTGGGAGAAGTTCACGCTGTGGGAGGAATCCACCCGCGTGCCATTCATGGTGGTGGCGCCGGGGCAGGTGGCGCCGGGCACGCGCTCGGCGCGCGCGGTCGACCTGCTCGACCTGTATCCGACGCTCGTGGAGCTCGCCGGCGTGCCCGCCCCGGCCCACGCGTTCGAAGGGGGCAGCCTGCTGCCGTGGCTCCGGGATCCGGCGCTGGCCAGGGATCGCCCGGCAATTTCGACGGCCGCCAGCGGCGAGCACACGGTGCGCACGGACCGGTGGCGGTACATCCGGTATCGGGACGGGAGCGGCGAACTGTACGATCACGAGAGCGACCCGGAGGAACGGGTCAACCTCGCCGCCGACCCCGTGCATGTGGACACGGTGGCGGCGCTGGCTCGGTGGCTGGAAGGGGTCCTGGCGGCCGAGGCGGCGCGGGACGCTCTCCGACGGTAGGTCGGTGGCGCAGCTCCGCGATCAGCGCCGCGCCTGCCGGGTCAGCGCGCGTTCCAGCACGGCCCGGGCGGTCGCGGTGTCTCCCGCCGATTGAAGTGCCACGACGTACGTGTAGACGTAGCGGGTGCCGCGGACTTCGAGTTCGGCGGCCTGTCGCAGCGAGGGCATCGCTTCGCCGGCGCGACCGAGACGGACGAGCAGGAGCCCCAGCGCGTGGTGCGCATCCGCCGAATGGGGGGATTGCTCCAGCGCGGCACGCAGGAGAGGCTCGCCCGCGGAGTCGCGTCCGGTACGGTGGTAGAGGTCCGCGAGGTTGATGTAGGCGGGCACGAAGGCGGGGTCCAGGGCGATGGCGCGCCGGAGTGCCCGTTCGGCCTCGTCGTGATCGTCCTCGAGCCGCGCCAGCCACGCCAGATTCAGCTGAGCCTCCGCTCTTTCCGCGCGGGCCAGCTGCGCCTCCCGGTACTCGGCGAGGCCCTGCCCCCGCGCGAGCGCCTCCGCGGCAGCCACCCGGACGGCGCGCACCGGATCCTCCAGAAGCGGCGCCGACAGCCGCACCAGTTCCGGCGTGGGTGACAGTCCGACGCCACGCGCAGCTCCAAGTCGCACGATCGGGTCGGGGTCCTCCACGCCGCGCCGTACCGCCTCCACGCGCTGCTGCCCGGGGTCGGTCCCGAGCAGCGTCAGCGCCGTCGCCCGCGTGATGGGCGGTGCCTGGGGATCGCGCAGCAACGCGTACAGCCCGGGCCGACTCTCCGGATCTCCCCTGCGAGCGGCCTCCAGGGCGAGAGCGTGGTACCTGGTGCGCCGGATGGGTGGGCGCTCCAGGCGGGCGGCGATCTCGGCGGCGGCTGCGGTGCCCGTCATTGCCGAGTGGCAGGTGGTGCACGGATCGGGTGCACCCACGGCCTCCGACACCGCCGGGTCCGGTACGCGGAACGAATGGTCGCGCCGCGGGTCCACGCCCATGTAGGTGCGCGCCGCCATGTGACACGAGACGCACAGCGCTCCCTCCGCCCCGGGCTCGTGGAAGTGGTGACTGGCGGTGTCGAACCGGGACGGTGCGTGACACGAGGCGCAGACCGCGTTGCCGTCGCCCCGGACGCGGAGCGAATGCGCGTCGTGGCAGTCGTTGCAGGTCACGCCGGCGCGGTACATGGCGCTCTGCGCGAACGAGCCCCAGACGTAGACCTCGCCCCGGATCTGCCCGTCCGCGAAGTAGAGTCCCTCTTCCAGCAGGGCCGGCTGGTGCGAGTCGAGCAACGTTTCGCCGTGCCGGTAGCGGGTGGTGATCGCGGAGCGTCGGGCGTGGCAGCGGCCGCAGGTGTCCATCTGCGGCCCCGGGTCGCGCCCCGCGAGCGGGCGGGCGGTACCCGTCTGCGGGTCAGGTGTCCAGATGCCGGGGTCGTGAGGCTCGAAGCGAACGGCGAGTCCGCGGTCCGCATCGTCCAGCGACGGTCCGGGGCCTGAAGACCCGGGATCGCGGGCCGCGGCCCACGCCAGATGGTCCGACCCGGGTCCATGGCAGGCCTCGCAGCCGACATCCGGTTCGGCCCATTCGGTCGAGAAGCTGTCCGACTCCGGGGAGTAGTTCTTGCGCAAGCCGGTCGAATGGCACTCGGCGCACATCGAGTTCCAGTTCCAATCGGGTCCGGTCCAGGGCGGCTGGTCGGCAGCGCCGGACGTGCGTTCGGGTACATGCGGGGCGGCGCCTTCTTCCGGCGGCACCTCGAACCAGCGTTGTCCACCCTGGTCGACCGGGCGCGCGTCCCACGCGATCGGGAGCACCTGTTGGCGTCCCCCCGGGAACTCGACAAGGTACTGCTGCAGGGGGACCGCCCCGAATGTGTACGCGACACGGTACTCGGCCCCCGGGCCCGAGCCACCCCGGACGCGGGCGAGGAATCCCAGGGTGTCGCGCGAGAACGTCCAGGCGGAAGACGAACCCTCGAATCGCGCGCCGCCGAAGTCGCCCAGGACCGTCTCTGCGGTGGCCTCCTGCATCGCCAGGTCGTGGTGCGATCCGGCCCAGCGTTCGGCCTCGGCCGCGTGGCAGGAGACGCAGGCGCCGCTGCCCACGAACGAAGGTTCGGGCGGGGCGCGGTCGCCGTCACCCCCGGGACCGCACGCAACGAGTGACCCCAGCACACAGGCCACGAGGCCGGCACCGGGCCGGACGGTCGGAACGAGGTCGGCACAACGTCTGATTGCCACAGCGCCCGCAACATGGATCACGGGTGCGGACAGCGGCAAGGAGCGATGGCCGGAGGTCCGGCGAGAACCGGCGACCGATGCCGGGGATACCCTTGTTCGGCAGTGCCTCCGGCCCTATATCGGGGGTAGCGGCGTGTGGTCCGCATCAGTCCATGCCGTCGGAGTACGGCGCGTTCAAGTGAGGGTACCATGACCTCTGCTCCCGACTTCCGGCGCTCGTTCCCCGGGATCCTGTTGCTCCTGCTGCTGCTCGGATCGGCCGCGCCGGCGGCCGCCCAGGAGACGACCGCGATCGTCGGCGCCACGCTCATCGACGGCAACGGGGGCCCACCCCTCGAAGACGGCACCATCGTCTGGTCCGGCGACAGGATCACGGCCGTCGGCCCCCGAAGCGCAGTGGACGTGCCTGCCGGCGCCCGCGTGATCGATGGCGCGGGCATGTTCGTCACTCCGGGCTTCATCGACAGCAACGTGCACCTGTCGCTCTACGGCGCGGGCGAGACGATCGTGCGCTACTTCGACCGCAATGCGGCCTTGACGCTCGAGGCGGCGCAGATGCAGCTCAAGCACGGCTTCACGACCGTGCGCGACAGCTACGGCTCGCTGCTTCCGCTCATTCAGATCCGCGACGCGATCGCACGCGGCGACACGGTCGGGCCCCGGATGCTCGTCGCTGGCAACATCGTGGGGTGGGGCGGCCCGTATTCGATCAGCTTTTCGCTGCTGCGGGAGCGGGGTCTCACACTCTTTCAGGAGCAGTTCAACGACTTCATCACCCAGGGCTCGGGCGAAGAGCTCATGGAGATGAGGCCCGAGGAACTCCGGGTCGCGATCAACGACTACCTCGACCTGGGGCCGGACTTCATCAAGTTCGGGGGCACGGGCCACTTCTCGAATCCGGTGATGATCGGGTTCTCGCCCAGGGCCCAGCGCGTGATGGTCGAGGAGACGCACAAGCGGGGCCTGTCCGCCGAGACGCACTCGACGAGCCCGGAGGGGCTGCGCATCTCCGTCGAGGCCGGCGTCGACCTGATCCAGCATCCCGGCGTCCTGACCTCCGACATGTCGGACGAGCTGATCGACATGATCGTCGAACGCGAGACCGTGTGCGCCTTCCTCAGCAACACCGTCACGGGCAAGGCCTGGCAGGATCACCTCGACGCGCAGGCCGAGCGGATGGAGAGCGAGGCCGAGGAAGAGGCCGCGGCCGACGCGGAGGGCCGGCAGCTCGAGGAGAGGAAGAAGACGTCGGCGGAGCTGCGGGCCGAGCGGCGCGCGCGGGGCGAGGGCATCGAGATCCGGCGCCGCAACACCGAGAGGCTGATCGAGGCGGGGTGCATCTCGACGATCGGAACCGACAATTATCTGGGGACCGCGCCCGAATTCCGGCGCACGCCGAAGGCCGAGAACCAGGCGTTCGGGATGGGCAGCGTCATCGCGACCGAGGGGCTGGTCGAACTGGGGATGACCCCGATGGAGGCCATCGTCGCCGTGACCAGGAACGGGGCGATCGCGTGCAAGATGCTCGACGAACTGGGCACGCTGGAGGTCGGCAAGTTCGCGGACATTCTCGTCCTGGACGCAAACCCCGTCGAGGACATCGGCAATATTCGCGCAATCGGCACGATCATCCGCGACGGGCGCATCGTGGACCGGGATTCGCTGCCGTATGAACGGATCTTCTCCAGACCGGGCAAGGGTCACGCGTGGTGAGCAAGGGGGTCACGCATGATGGGATCCGCAGTCGGGCGCGCACCATGGGCCCGCAGGCGAGCAATATGTAAATCGTACATTACACAATGTAAAGTTTGGTTTACATATCTGCCGGTCGTCCTGTGCCTTCACGCCGCTGCGGCCCATCCAGCCGCCGCCCAGCAGGTCAGCGCGCGTGGCGGCCAGCCCGGCCGGATCGAGGTCCGTGCTGCCGGAGAGCACAGCGTCCGCGTCACTCTCAGGCCTCTGAGCTTCCCGGACGAATCGCCCTTCTCGCCGACACTCGCCGCCGGACGAACCTACCCGGCGCCGGTCATCTCCGTGGACCGGCTCGCAGCGCCCATAACACGGAGGGTCGGCAACCTGGACGTGACGGTCCGCCCGGCGCCCCTCTCCGTCGAGGTTCACGGCGCCGACGGTGCGCCCATCCAGATGCTCGCGTTCGCGGACGACGGGACGGTCTCATTCCGCGTCGGGCGCCACCCGGTGCTCGGCATGGGCGAGGGCGGCCCCGAGCCGGGCGAGGGCTGGCGCACGGATCACACGGTCGAGTTCGATCGGCGCGGCCGCTTCCACGAGATGCGTCCGCGCTGGCAGTCCAACGCCTACGGATCGCGGAGTCCGGTCGCACTACTGGTTGGCACCGAGGGATGGGGGCTCTACGTCGCCACGCCGTGGGTCCACGTCGACCTGCGGGAAGCGGACCGCGGAGCCTTCATCCCCTGGGAGCGTCCGCCGCCGCTCGCCCCGGGCGTCCCGGACGAGGACCGCACGTACGAGCGGCAGGTGCAGGGCCGTCCCCCCGCCTCCCAGCCCACCGACGTCTTCGACGCCTTCGTCTTCGACGCGCGCGACCCCGCGGCCTTCATGCGGGATGTCTCGTACATCTCGGGGGCGGCGGCCATGCCCCCGAAGTGGGCGCTCGGCTACATGCAGTCGCACAGGGAGCTGCGCGACGACGAGCGCGACGCGGAGGAGATCCTCACCTGGGTGGTCGACACCTTCCGCGAGAAGCGGATGCCGCTCGACGCGGTCATCTACCTGGGCACGGGATTCACCCCGACCGGGTGGAACACGCCGCAGCCCTCCTTCGACTTCAACCCCCGCGTCTTCCGCCGCGAGCCGCGCGAGGTTCTGGCGGACCTGCACGCGCGCGACGTCCGGGTGATCACCCACATCGTGCCGTGGCGCCGCGACCGGCTTCGCACCCTGCACGGCACCATACCGCCCGCGATGGGCGAGGCGCTCGACGGCTCGCACGTCTTCTCCTACTGGCAGGAGCACCTCCCGCTCGTGCACGCGGGGGTGAACGCCTGGTGGCCTGACGAAGGCGACTGGTTCGATCTGTACGAGCGCATCAAGCGTCACCAGCTCTACTACGAGGGCCCGCTCTGGTCGACGCCCGACGTCCGGCCCTGGAGCCTGCACCGGAACGGGCACCTCGGCATCGCCCAATGGGGTGGCTGGGTCTGGTCCGGGGATCCCCAAGCCACCTGGAAGACGCTCGAAGCCCAGGTCTCCGTGGGCATCAACCATTCGCTCAGCCTCAGCCCCTTCTGGGGCTCCGACACCGGGGGCTTCTACACGACCTCCGAGCTCACCGGCGAACTCTACGCGCGCTGGTTCCAGTTCTCGGCGTTCACGCCCTCGTTCCGGTCGCACGGCCGCATCTGGCGGCTGCGGCTGCCGTGGGGTTGGGGACTTCCCGACATGGGGTTCCCGGAGGGCCAGACGGTGCTGCCGCCCGCGTCGGAGATGAACAACCCCCAGATCGAGACGATCACGCGCAGGTACGCCGAGCTTCGGTACCAGCTGATTCCGTATACCTATACGCTCGCGCGTGAGGCGCGCGACACGGGGATGCCGCTGATGCGCGCTCTCTGGCTGCACTACCCGGAGGACGAACGGGCGTACGGAATTGGCAGCGAGTACCTCTGGGGCCGCGATCTGCTGGTGGCGCCGGTCTTCACGCAGGGCGCGGAAGCGCGAGAGGTGTACCTGCCGGCCGGAGACTGGTACGACTGGTGGACGGGCGAGCGGGTGCAAGGCGGGCGCGCCGTCACCCGCGAGGTGGACCTGTCGATCATGCCGATCTACGCGCGTGCCGGGGCGATCATCCCTCTCGATCCCGTGCGGCAGCACATGGACGAAGAGGTCGACGGGCCCACCACGATCAAGGTGTTCCGGGGCGCCGACGGCGAGTTCACCCTGTATGAGGACGACGGAATCAGCCTCGACTACCTGCAGGGCCGCGGCACCTGGACCCGCTTCACCTGGGATGACGCCGCTGCGCGCCTGACGATCGAGCCGGGGGCGCCGCCGGGGGCCGTCAATCTCCTGCCGGAGGACCGCACCTTCGTGGTGGAGCTGCTTCCGGGCGGGGAGACGAGGACGGTCCGGTATGCGGGGTCGCGGGTCGAGGTAGTGTTCTGAAGGTGGCCTGTTTGCACAACGCGGCCTGTAGTCGCCGCCGCAGCGCCTTGAGCGCCGAATCACGGCAGGAAATCGTCTAAAGTCATACAGGACTGCACGGGGTGCGTTTCCCGCCGTTGTACGGGACCCTGCTGGACCGTGCCGCGAAAGCGGGAAAAACGCACTCGCATGGCGGGAATCCCCGCGTCGCATCCGGTTGTCTTTGTCGATCCGCCTCCCGAGGGTCATACGCGTTCCTCCTTCACGCCACCGCCGTTCGATTGAGACGCGATGATGGCCGACCCGTTCTCGCCCCCCGGCCCAGCTTCCCAGCAGAGCCAATCCTCGTCATCAGCCTCAACCCGTGCACGGCGTGGAGGGAATTTCCCCCCACTGAGTTCAGGGTTTTCCCCTACCTAAGTTGCGGGTTTTCCCTGTCGCGAGGGCTGACATGCGTTGCCGAAATTGAAAGTGCCGGCGCAGATCGCGCTGGTCCGGTCAAACCACAGGAAGGAGAATCCAGATGAAGACGTTCGACAAGCGGCCCAGATCGCGCAGAACTTGGGGTCTCGCCTTCGCCGGCGTCCTGGTGGCGGGATGCGCTGACGTGCCCACAGAGCCCTACTCCACCAGTTCTCCATCGACAGCTCCCGAGGTCAAACAGTTAGGCGTGTGGAGTCTGGCGACGGCAGAGCTTCAGGCCGCTCTGCAAGGCAACAACATCCGCGGATGGGAGAGCGAGATCCTCCGCCTCGAAGCGAACTCCCCCGGGATTGGGGGTGTCTTCTTCGACCCACCGTCCCAGAGCCTGGTAGTCCTCACCACGCGCACGGGTGACTCGGCACGAGCGCGAGCGGCAGTCAGCAACCTGATCGGCAACCGTGCCCTTCTCACGGGTTCAGACCAGGTGCTTCGTGCGCCGAGTATCTCGATTCGGCACGCCGACTACCCCTTCTCTCATCTCGTCGCATGGCACGGTGTCCTGCTGGACATCCTCTCCGATGTAGATGGATGGTTGTCGATCGATGCAGACGAGCGGTCCAATCGAGTAAGGATTGGCGTCGCCTCGGCGGCCGCACGTGCCAACGTCGAAGGGTTGGCTACGGGCGCTGGCGTCCCGCACGGAGCGATAAGTGTTCACATCTCTACGCCGATGCAACCATTGGTGGCCCGCGCGTCAACCCCACGTCTCCCATCGTCAACACTCCGCGACCGCATTCGTGCCGCCGGTAGCGGCCTGGAGATTCAGAACGCCCTCGGCGCGAGGTGTTCCTACGGTTGGACTCTCACGTCAGGCGCGACGTGGGGCTTCATCACGGCCGCCCACTGCTCGCGGTACACCACCGGAGACGGTTCAACCGGGGAGCCGTTCTACCAGCGCGTCGTAACGGCAAACGACCTGCTCGGATACGTCGGGACGAACCCCGAGTGGGATGTCCCGAATTGCACCGATGATGACGGAAACTCGTACTCCGAATGCACCGAGGCCGATGCCATGTGGATTCCGGTCGAGTCCGCATCGGATGTGGCAAAGCGGGTAGCCATAACGAACGACTATCAGTATGGTAACAACACTAGGGGAGGCGTGGACATCAGCCGCTGGCTGACCGTTCACAACTCTACCGGAGAGGTCATCGGGCAGATTATGGCGACAGCCGCCCGGAAGGTCGGTCGAACTACCGGGTACACCGGTGGCCCGATCGAAGGGACCTGCGAGACGCACGTCGTCCAGGGAAGAATGAACCTCTGTCTCAACCGACTGGAAGGTGCAAGCGTCGGCGGTGGCGACAGTGGTGGCCCCGTGTTCGGGAAGTTGGGTCGGTACGCAATCCCGTTCGGCATCGTCGTCGCGGGTGGGCCCATGAACAAGACCGACTACGGTGACAACACCAGTTACTGCGAAAAGCCGAGCGGGGGAAGAACGTGTACACTTCTCTATGCGCCGGTCGATCAAATAGAAGCACACTTGGGCATGACCTTCGGTTGGGGGAGTTGAAGTGCGCCGGCGGGCTTTGGCGGGTCTGGCGATCTGCGCATCGTTGATGGACGGAGCAGGGTGTAGTTGGGGTCCGTTCGCTGTATCGCCTGAGCCGGTTGTCGTGACCGTGACAGACTACGAGTTTCGGGTCGGCGAGGACTACATCCACGGGCAGGTTGCGATCTCGATCGAGAATCAGACTCGAGAGTTGCTTTGGTACCACGGTTGCGGGAGTTTTCTTGAGCGACGTGGATCGGGGGGGCAATGGCAGGCAGTCTGGAGTTCCGTCTGCAGCTTGGTGGAAGAAGTATCGGTCGGTCCCGACGAGGTATTCGAGGCATCTCAGTTCATCAGCGCGCATCCATTGCGGCAGACACAGCAACCACGCTGGGCCATTCCGATCGACGGCACCTACCGATTCCGTGTTTTCATCCGAAACGCTCATGAGGTCCTGTCCACGGATGGATGGAGTGGAGTTGCGTCCAAGCCGTTCTCAGTCGCGACTGAGCATCCATGAAAGTGCGCAGAGGCGGTCCCCGGAACCTGACCGCCCTCCGCGACGTCTCAGAGACCGTTGGCGGGCATCAAGAGGCATTTCGGGTAAGTTACGGGCCGTGGGATCGCCTAAGGGCGCCGATCGCCGGTCCCGAGGGATACGAGTAGGCCGGAAAACGGGCCGCGCGGGAGAGTGCCGCCGACGCCAAGGAGTGACGGTTGGCCTGTTTGCCCTCGCCGTCCGTGAGGCCCTCGACGCCGAGGCCGAGGCCGAGGCCGCTTGCCCGAGACGGCCCGGCCAGCGCTGTTTGGGGTGGAGCGCGAGGTTGATTTCGCGGGCGGCCGCGGGGCTGGCTTGAGCGACTGTCAGGTGCCGCCTCCGTGTGCGGCCCTTCCCTGGATGGTTCTCGGCTCGGACCTCGATCTCTGGCTTGGCGACAGCAGCGGTGAAGATGGGTACTATGACATTCGCCGAATCGCGCTTGACACGGGCCGCGCAACTCTCACGATTCGCCGTCGATACAGCGCAACGGACATTCCCGACACCATTAGGGTCGCGGCACGGGAGACGTCTTGGGTACAGACTATGTGGTCAGGCTGGATATCCTCAGGTAGCCTGCGGCCTATCCGGCGCCCGGCCGCGGAAACACCCGCACCCGATTCGCCCACTCATCCCACATCGCGGTGAGCCGAGCCAGTTCACCGGGCCGGCGCGCGGCCAGATCCACGGTCTCGGTCCGGTCGAGCCGCGTGTCGTAGAGCTCCCACGGGCCAGCGGCCCCACGTGCTACCGCCTTCAAGTCCCCGTCCATCACGGCCCGGCTCCCCTCGTGCTCGACGTGGATCGCGGCCCGGTCCAGCGGCCGGTCGTCTGCGAACACCGGCACGAGGCTGACGCCTTCCATCGGCTGGATCGCTTCGCCGCCGTACTCGGTGGGGTAGGCGGCTCCGGCGAGCTCCACCAGCGTCGGCATGATGTCGATGAGGTGGCCCGGCTGGTCCCTGAGTTCGCCCGCTGAGGTGATGCCCGCCGGCCAGTGCGCAATGAGCGGGGTCGCCACGCCGCCGGTGTGGGTCAGGGCCTTGTAGAGCCGGAAGGGCGTGTTCGAGACGTTGGCCCACGGCAGGCCGTAGCTCTGGTAGGTGTCGTCGGGGCCGGGCAGGACGGACGGATCGTTGCCCACCTGGATCGGCCTGCCGTCCAGTGTGAACTCCCGGCTCACGCGCTCGCCCCCGCGGAGGATGTAGTCGTACCACCCCTGGGTGTTGATCTCCTCGGCGCACCCGCCGTTGTCCGACAGGAACAGGATCAGCGTGTCATCGAAGACGCCGCGCCGCCGCAGCGTGTCGACCAGGCGCCCGACCGCCCGGTCCATCGACTCGACCTGCGCCGCGTAGACCTCCATGCGGCGCAGATGCCAGTCCCGGTTGTCCGCCTCCTCCCAGGGCGGGGCGCCGGCTTCCCGCTCGGGCAGCGCCCAGCGCGGGTCGACGATTCCGGACGCCAGCATGCGCTCGTGACGCTCCAGGCGGAGCCGGTCCCAGCCGTCGTCGAAACGACCTTGTGCGCTGGCGATGTCCTCCTCGGTTGCGTGGAGCGGCCAGTGGGGCGCCGTGAAGGACTGGTAGAGGAAGAACGGGGCTGTGGGCGCGCGGTCCAGGTGGTCCTCGATGAACTGCACGGAGCGGTCGCCGATGGCGTCGGTGTAGTAGAACCCCTCGCCGAGCTCCTCGACGGGATCGTTGTCGAGGGTCAGGGTCTGGGGTTCGAAGTAGCTGCCCGCGCCCGTGATCGTGCCGAAGTAGCGGTCGAAGCCGCGCTGAAGGGGCCAGTTGTGCTTTGGCCCGTCCGCCTCGATGAAGCGCGTGACGTGCCATTTGCCGGTGGCGTAGGTGCCGTAGCCCGCGCCTTTCAACACCTCCGCGAGCGTGACGCAGTCGCGGCCCAGGTCGCCCCGATAGCCCGGCACGCCCCGGTCGTTCATCATGCCGCCCACCCCTGCCTGATGGGGGTAGAGACCTGTGAGAATGGATGCTCGGGACGGACAGCAGCGGGCCGCGTTGATGAAGTTCGTGAAGCGCAGTCCGGCCAGCCCGAGGGCGTCGATGCCTGGCGTGCGGAGCTCTCCGCCGTAGCAGCCGAGGTCGGAGTAGCCCAGGTCGTCCGCGTAGATCAGAACGACGTTGGGCCGGGGAGCGGCCGGGACCGGAGACTCCGCGCAGCCGACCAGGCTACCGAGCACCGAAGAGCCCGCGAGGGCCGAGGAACCCGCGAGGGCTGCCGAGCCGGCCGAAGCCCTGCGCACGAACTCCCGGCGGTCCATCGAATCAGCCATCATCCGCTCCTCAGAAGGCCCTGATCGCTCTCACCCTGCGGGGGAAGTCCTTGTCGTCACCGTGCACCCGGCCCAGGTCGGGGAAGTCGACGTGCGCGGCCATGTCGGCGCTGACCTGGGACGAGGCCCAGTACGTGAAGTTGTCCGCCAGACCAACGTCCCTGAAGTTGCCGATCCCCTGCGCGCGGAGGTTCCGGTACATGAGGACAAGCTCGTCGGTCGACGGCAGGAACCAGCCTCCGATCCCGTTGAGCACGAGACTGGCGCACAGACCTGCCGCCGAGCACGGATCGTCGCACGCCGCGAGGATGTCGGCCGTATTCTGCCTGCCCTCTCCCACGCCGGTGCCGCGCGCGCCGGGGACCTCTCGCCGGAAACATCCCCACTTCGCCCCGCCGCTCTGGTCGAACGGAGCGGCTTCAAGATACCGCCATCCATCACTTACGTAGTTTGGATTCACGTAAAAAATGAAGCCTCCCGCTGGCCCCGTATCCCCCGGCTGCAGTTCCTGGTGCGAAAGCCAGACCGACATTTCACCGGCGCCGCGGTTGGCCCACAGGTGGTAGGGGATCAGCGTCACGGGCCTCGCGGGCGAGGCGGGGTCCGTCGCGCGGCGGGCCCGGGTGTCTATGACCGGTTGGCCGCCGAGGAGGTCGGAATCGAAGCGGGGCCGCATTGCTTCGGCATCGTCGAAGAGCAGGTCCAGGACCTGGCCGCCGTCCGCATCGGGCCACTCGCTGCAGTACACGACGGGACCGCGCTCGACCGCGAAGCGGCCCCGGTTCTCGCGAACGCGCTCGTCCGCGACGACCCTGCGGACCTCCACCGGAAGCCCGACCTCGATCGTGTCACCGTCCCGCCATTCGCGCGTGAGCGACACGTAGCCCGTGCCGTCGGGTGCCGCATCGACCGGCCGTCCATTCACGGCAACACGCGCACGGCCCTCGAGCGGGTCCACATACGTGTAGAGTCCCTCCGGGGTCGGGACATCCCGGGCCCACCCCGGCATGCGCAACCGTATCGTGCCCTCCACCGCCTCCTCCGCCGAAACCGTGATCGTCGAACTTCCACCCCACGGTATCTCGCTTTCCAGCGATAGCCGGAGCGCGCGGCCGTCCACCTCGAATCCCGCCTCACTGGAGACGTAGAGGTTCACGAAGATCACTCCGTCCGGATCCTGCGCGTATACGTAGCCCGGCATGCGGGCCATGAAGCGCACCAGGGTGGGCGGGCAGCACTCCAGCGAGGCTTGCTGCCAGCGCAGATCGCGCCCGTCACCGGCGCTCGCGAGCCGGTTCACGTAGAAGTAGTGGTCCCCGGAGAGCGACACGCCGCACACGGCATTGTTATACATGCCGCGCTCCATGACATCGATGTAGCGGCCATCGCCGGTCGCGAGAAACAGGTTGTGGCTCAGGGTGATCAGCATGAAGACTGCGCACGTCTCCGAGTACGCGTCGATGTTCGGCAGGGAGTAGGGCTCCCCGAAGCCCTCGTTGCCGGTCGTCCCGACGCCCCCCGTGATGTACATCTTGCGGCTCACGGCGTCGTGCCACATGCGCTCGGCGACCCGCAGGTACCCCTCCCGTCCCGAGAGGATGCCGACGTCCGCCATCGAGACCGCCAGCGTCATGCAGTTCACCGCGTGCCCCACGGCTTCGGTCTGTTCAAGGACGTGCTCGTGGGACTGGTTGTGACGGCTCCGGCCCACGGAGTCTTCCCGGCCCCTGATGTCCAGGTAGTGCCTGGCCAGATCGAGGTGTCTGGGGTCTCCGGTGATCCGGTAGAGCCGGGAGCAGTTCAGCGAATCCCGCTCGCCGCCCGAAAACGGAGGATCGTTGGTCCGGAAGTCGTCCTGTAGCAGCGCCGCCGACCGAATCGCCCTGTCCAGCAGTTCGCGTCCGCCCGTTGTCCGGTACCATGTAGCAGCGACTCCGAAGTCGCGATTGCTGGCTGGCACTCCGTCGTTCGCCATCTCGCCGACCCTGCGCTCCACCCATGCCTGCAGCCACGGATCGGGGCGGGTCATGAGCGACAACATCGCGGCCTCGAGGACACCGCCCCGCGTCTGCCTCGGCGCAGCCTGCAGCTTCCTGACTTCAAGCGGGATAGTGACCTCTGCGTTCCTTTGAACCCGGGGTCGCCAGAACGCGTCGGTCAGGGTTACCTCGGAAGCGCGGCTGGGACGTATCGGGTAGTCCGCGGCAGGCGAGCGCCCGGACTTCCAGAGTTCGATGTCGGGCAGGCCGTCGCCGGACGCGTCGGACGTCGTCGGCTCAGGCGTCCGCCCCGTCGTCGCGTACGCCAATGCACCCGCCGCCGGGGCGGTCCGAAGGAAGCGTCTTCGCGGGATGTTCCTGCTCATGTCCACACCCTTATTCAACCTGCCATTCGATGACTCCGAACTCCCGCCACTCCACGTCCTCGTCGATGAACATCGCTGCCGGCGGACCGATCTGGCCTGCCTCGTACGACACCGTGCGGGGCTCGACCTCGAGCCGCAGCGCATGCGCCACGACCGGCTCGAATTCGATCGTGCTCCACGCGTCCTCCTGTACCGTGAAGGCGCCCTCGCCGGCGGGTACGGGCGTCCACACCCCGCCGTCCCGATACAGCAGCCGCCACGATTCGGGAAGGTTGCAGAAGCGCTTGTCGTCGAAGAAATAGACGCGCGACGAAGACACGCGCACCGGCGCCCCGAACTCGTACTCCAGCCATGCCCGCTCGCCCACCGGCGGCCGCATGCGGAAGAAGCGGTGCGACTGGTCGGCCGAGTTGATCGGCTCGCGCCCGTCGTGGATCGCGGCGAGGTCGTCGTTCTGGTCGTTGTACCCGGTCCAGCCCTTCTCGACGCCGCCCGAGGTGCGTACGGCGGCAACCGGGGCCGGGAGAGAGGGCGGGAGCCAGGCCGCCGCGGGCTCGCGTGCCATCCACACGGCCATCTCGCCCATGCCCCGGTTCGCCCAGGCGTAGTACGGGATGGCGGTGAGTCGGTGCGGGGCAGTGGGGGCGTCCTCGCCGCGGCTGTCCTCCCGGATCGCCTCCACGTCGCCCTGGATCACCTGAACGCCGTCCAGCAGGTCCGGCCGGAACTCCGAATCGAAGGCGACGTCATCCGGCACGACGATGTCGAGCGCCCGCCCGCCGTTGTCCGGCCACTCGGCGCAGTAGATCAGCGGCCCCCGCTGCAGGGCGACGCGCCTGTGGTCGTCTTCGACGGACTCGTGGGCCAGCACGCGCCGCACCGGCATGGGCAGGTCAAGCTCGACCGTGTCTCCCCGCCGCCAGGTGCGGTCGATGCGCGCGTACCCGCGCTCCAGCTCGACGGGCAGCGTCCGCCCGGCCACCCGCAGCGCCGGCGGTTCCGGCGGGTCGCCCGCGAAGCGATAGAGTCCGCCGGGCATCACCTCGCCCCGCGCCCAGCCCGGGATCCGCACGTACATCGGGAAGTCCACCTCTCGGTCGGGTTCGACCACGATGCGGACGCTACCGTCCCACGGATAGCGCGTCTCCTGCCGCACGGGCACCGGAACGCCGGCGAGTTCGATGCGGGCGTCGCAGTTTGTGAAAAGATTCACATACAACAGTCCCGACGGGTCGGTCGCGTACACGTAGCTGCCGATCGACGCAAGCATCCGGATCACGTTCGGCGGGCAGCAGGGGACGTTGATCCAGTCGAAGCGCGCGTAGTCGCCGAAGGACATGAGCGGATTCTGGTAGAAGAAGCGGTCCCCGCGGAGCGACACGCCGACGAGCAGCGCGTTGTAGAGCACACGCTCCATCACATCCACGTAGCGCGCGTCCCGGTCGAGCAGGGCCAGCCGATGGCACCAGACCGCGCTGCCGTACGCAGCACAGGTCTCGTTCCAGGCGCTCAGGTTGGGCAGCTCGTAGGGGTCGCCGTACTTCTCGTGGAACCGCGTGGAGCCGATGCCGCCGGTCAGGTACGTCTTGAGGTGGGTCTGGTCCTCCCAGATGCGGTGAACCGCGTCGACGTAGGCCGGATCCCCCGAGAGCGCCGCGATGTCGGTCATGGCGATGTACAGGAAGGTGGCCCGCACGACGTGCCCCACCGCTTCGGACTGCTCCACCACCGGCTCGTGGTCCTGCGCGTAGGTGCGGTCCAGCGCGTATTCGCCCGTCCGGGGGTAGTCGTCCCTGCCGCGCTCGTCTGCGAAGAACTTCGCCAGCCTCCAGTAGCGTTCGTCGCCCGTGGCCCGGTAGAGCGCGACCAGCCCGATCTTCAGTCCCTGATGGCCGGAGATGTACGTCTCCCTTCCGGGGCCATAGACGGAATCCATCTGGTCGGCGAGCCGCACCACCGCGTCCAGGAGTCTGCGCTTACCGGTTGCCGCCGCGTACGCGGTCGCCGCCTCGAGAACGTGTCCGGAGACCCGGACGGACTGCCCGGGTGTGCCGATGCTTCGCTCCAGCTCCGTGAGCATCCCGTCGATGCGCACGTCGGCGTACGCCTCCAGTTCGGTGTCCGCACGCTCCTCGAGCATGTACGCCGCAGCCTCGATGAGCTTGGAGAGACTGAAGCCGCCGTCCCCGAATCTCTCGAAGCAGTAGGGGAGGGAGACCGCGCGGTTGGCGTCCATCCGGGGCCGCCAGAACGCGTCCGTGATCTCCACCCGGCTGGAGCGCACCGCGCGGAGGGGATAGTCGTCGGCGACCGGGGAGAGCGGCGAAGCGTCGAGCCCTGCGAACAGGGGGCCGCCGGGGCCACCCGCGTCCGCCACACGCTCGAGCGCGGTGGGGAAGGGAAGCAGGCTGGCGGCGCCCGCCGCTTTCAGGAAAAGCCGCCGGTCGATGGACTCCCGCCGTTGCTCCTGAGCCGCGCGACCCGGCCCTTTGCGGCTTTCCGCCGACGCTTTCCGCCCCATTACGATCCTCCGTTCCCGAGCTTCCGCTCCAGTTCAGCTACCGGTCCTGCGAGGATGGGCTCCAGCATGGCCGAGTACTCCTCGACCTGCCGGGAATAGCGCTCGATCCACTCCCACTGCGCTGCCGTCGGCGGGCCGCTGTAGTTGCCGACCTGGATGGTGAACCAGTTGAGGCGCCCCGCGAGGTTGACATGCCCGGGGTCCCGCACGTCCCCCTCGAACCCGAGCAGCACTGGCCGCAGGGCCGCGCGCACCGAGGCAGCCTCGGCGCGCAGCGACGGATCGGCCGACGACTCCTCGACTTCCTGCAACCGGACACTCAGGGGCCGGAGCCGGGCCAGCGCGCTTCGCACCGTGCACTCCGCCCGCTCGATGGTGCTCGCGGCACGGAGCCACTCCTCCATGGCGGCGCGGGAAACATCGACCCGCGGGTCCATGCGGACCACCAGCGGCCGTTCGCTTGTCTCGCCCGCCAGCGCCAGGCGCACCGTGTACGTGCCGGGGATGGCGCGGACCCAGGTGCCACCGCCGCCCCTCCGCGCGCCTCCGCCTCCCGCTGCGGTGGCCGCGGACACGGCGTCCGCCCCTTCCGGCACGCACGCCGACCGCTCACCCAGGTTCCACGCCACGCGGTTGATCCCGGGCTCGGCCGGACCCGTCAGCGAACGGACGAGCCGGCCCGCCGCGTCCTCGATGTCCACGCGCACCCGCCCGCCCGGACTCCACTCGGGATCGACCCAGTAGGTCAGCAATGCGCCGTACGGCTGATTTGGCGCCACCCAGACCCTGTCCCCCAGCGTGCTCACGTCGGATGCGCGGGTGTAGCGGACGGCCGGCATGGGATCGAAGAGTTCGAAGCGACCGACCGCGCCGTTGCCGGGACCGGGACGGCCGCCGCCCGGCCTGGCCCGCGCCAGCCGCTGGAGCGCGGTCACGTCGTCCAGGACGTAGAAGCCCCGGGAGTGGGTGGCGATGACCAGGTCGTTGTCGCGCGGGTGCACCTCCAGGTCGCGTACCGCCACCGGCGGCAGCCCCAGCCGCAGGTCGGTCCAGCTCGTGCCCCGGTCGAAAGAGGCGAAGATCCCGAGTTCGGTGCCCGCGTAGAGCAGGTCGGGAGAGCGAAGGTCCTCGTCGACGACGTGCACGTAGCCGCGCAGTCCGTCACTGATGCGGCGCCATGTGCGGCCAAAGTCCTCGGTGACGAAGACGTACGCGTCGAAGTCGTCCATGCGGTGCTGGTCGACCGCGACGTACGCCCTCCCGGGCTCCGCGCGCGACGCCTGGATGCCGGCCACCCACGCGTGCGTCGGCGCGCCGTCGATGTTGGGCGCCACGTTCGTCCAGCTGGCGCCCCCGTCCCGGGTGACCTGCACGTTGCCGTCGTCGGTGCCCACCCAGATCACATCCGGATCGAGCGCGCTTTCCGAGACGGACAGAATCGTGTTGTGGTACTCGGCTCTCGTGTTGTCGGGCGTGATGGAGCCGCCGGAGAGGCGCTGCTGTTCGGGATCGTCGGTCGTGAGGTCCGGGCTGATGACGTCCCATGTCTCCCCACCGTCATGTGTCCGGAACAGCACGTTGCCGCCGAAGTAGATCACGTCGGGGTCGGTGGGCGACATGTGAATCGGCGCGTTCCAGTTGAAGCGGTACTCCTCCAGTTCGGCACCCCCGCCCGCGGGACCGGGAGGGTGCGGCTGGATGTAGCGCTCCTCGCGCGTGCGCATGTCGATCCGCGTGATGTCGCCGAAGTGGCCGTTGTAGTAGATGATTTCGGGGTCGCGCGGATCGGCGATCGTGTACATGCCGTCGGCCATGTAGCGCAGCCGCACCCAGTCGCCCTCGCGCACGCCCACCCGGTTCCAGTTCTCGTTCGGTCCGCGCCAGATCTCGTGGTCCTGAAAGCCCCCGAGCACGTTGTAGGGCTCGGCCATGTCAAGGCCGAGGTGGTACGCCTGCGCCATGGACATGTTGTTCAGGAAGTCCCAGTTCCCGCCGAAGTCGTTCGAGATCCAGAACCCTCCGTCCGTGCCCGAAAGGAGCCGCGCCGGATCGGTGGGATCAATCCACAGCGCGTGGTGATCTCCGAACATGCTCCCGCCGTGGCCGCGGAAGGTGAGTCCACCGTCGGTCGAGATGCTGAACTGGCCCGCGAGCGTGTAGACGCGGTCGGGATCGACCGGGTCGGCGCGCACCTGCGTGTAGTAGAAGGGCCGGTTGTTCAGGCGCCTTTCGGCGTTGACCATGCGCCAGGTGAGCCCGCGGTCGTCCGAACGCCAGAGCTCGCCTTCCTCCTGGGACTCGATCAGCGCGTAGACGCGGTTGGGGTCCGCGGCGTGCACGCTCATGCCCACGCGGCCGATGAGGCCGGCGCCCGGAAGGCCGCTGCGCAGCGCCGGGTCCGTCAGGCGGACCCAGGTGTCGCCGCCGTCGGTCGAGCGGAAGAGGCCGCTGCCGGGGCCTCCGCTCCGGAAGTGCCAGGGCCGGCGCAGGTAGTCGTACATGCCGGCGTAGACGATCGCCGGGTCCAGCGGGTCGAGTGCGACATCGCTGGCGCCCGAGGTCTCGTTCGTGTAAAGCACCCGCTCCCACGTGTCGCCTCCGTCGCGGCTGCGGAACAGGCCCCGTTCCTCGTTCGGTCCCCATGCGTGGCCCATCGCTGCGGCGAAGACGGTCTCGGGGTCCTCCGGATCGATGACGATGCGCGAGAAGCGTTCCGTGTCGGTCAGTCCCAGGTGTGTCCAGGTCACGCCGCCGTCGTCGGTCCTGTAGATGCCGTCGCCGAACGAGATGCTGTTGCGCACCGCTCCCTCTCCGGTGCCGACTGAGACCACGTTCGGGTCGTCCGGGTGCACGGCGATGGCGCCGATGGACAGGGTGCCGCCGTCCTCGAAGACGGGGTCGAACGTAATGCCGCCATTGGTGGACCTGAACAATCCCGACGACGCTGTGGCTACGTACAGAATGTTCCGGTTGCCGGGGACTCCCGCGACATCCGCGACCCTGCCCGCGAACATGGCCGGGCCGATTTCCCGCCAGGAGAGGCCGGAGAGGAGGGCCCCGTCGACGGCGAGCGGGGCCGGGGCCGGCGGGTGATTGGTTGCCTGGGCCACCTCCTGCGCCGTGGCCGGACCATGCCCGGCGACAAGCGTCAAGGCACCGGCCAGGGCCGCCGGGAATGCACGGCTGCTTCGCATGTCAAACTCCTTCTTACTTCATTGGGCCAGATCCCGTATCGAGCCTCGTCGCGGGAGCGCTCTCCCGGGTGTGCCACGTCTCGACAACTTCGGCGTGGGGGTACGATTCATCCGCGGCATAGGGATAGGCTGTCATCCCGTGGAACGGCAGCGGATCCACCTTCCATCCCGCAGCGGTATTGAGATCCGAGTCCTTCAGCCAACCCTCGCTGTAGATCAGGAAGTCGCGCGTCCAACCCTCGGGGAGCGCAGGCACGTCCGTGGCGTCGAAGCGGAGCGCGAGTTCGTCGCCCGGGCCCATGATCGCATAGCGGTCGTCCGCTTCGTGCATCAGCGCCAGCACGTCGCCGAACCGGGTGAAGCGTCCGACGAGCGGGCGCCAGCGGGGATCGCGCGATACGGACTGGTAGTCGAACCACGGAGGTCCCGCCCGCCCGCCCTTGCGGTATTCCCTGGAGAAACCGCGGTAGTGCAGTTCGGCGGCCGCGGGCTCGAGCACCGTCAGCCGCGTCGGCGCCTCGGCCGCGCCCACGGTGAAGAACGCCTCGTCCCAGTAGATGTTCATGTTCGTTCGGATGCGAACGCGGTGGTCCGAGGTCGGGAAGAGGCCGGTGAGATCCTGGACGATGGTCTTGTTCTTCCCCGACGGGAAGCTGAGTGCCGGAACCGCGGTCTCCCACGTCCCGTCGGTGCCGATCACCTGCAGGTGGGGCATCACGGTTCCGATCGCGCGTGACTGGGACAGCGCGACGTTGATGCTGGCGTCGGTGGGGAAGATCCATCCGCGCAGATACAGGCGAACCGGCTGGCCGGGCGCGAAGTCGCCGAGGTCGAGCACAAGGTCGTGCAGTTCGCTGACGCCCTGGTAGCGCAGGGGCTCGAAGTCACCCACGTACACATCGTCCGAGGCCGCGAGCGCCGGGCCAGCGTCGCGTCCGAGGTTGTCCGTCGCCGAACGCGGCCTGCGCCGCTGGGCAACCTGGTGGAGGTCGAGGCGGACGTCCGGTCCCGGGGGCACGAAACGCTCGTCTACGAAGACGTCGACGGAATCCGGATGATCGACCGCGATCAGATCGATTTCGTCGATATAGAAGATCTCCCACAGTTCATCGGTGACGCGCAGCTCGTAGTAGCCGTCCCGCTCGCGGAGAGCGTCGCCCGGAATGCGAAGGTACTCCCTGGATGCGTGCGGCGGGGCGTAGAGCGCGTCTCCGCGCGCCATGAGCCCGGTCGGCATCCCCAGGGCGCTCTTCCACAGGATATCGGTGACGAATTCGAAGCGTTCTCCGTTCCAGGCGAACAGCGTGGGGCACGAACCCTTGAGGATCTGCTCTTCGACGATCGACTGGTTGGCGTCGCTGTAGAGGATGTTCTGCGGCACACCGTTGGGCCATCGCACCCTGATCACGTCGGCGCCCGGACGCTGGCCGAGTCCGACGTGGACTTCGGGCTCGTCGACGACCACGGTCCGGTACAGGGCGCCTGCCCGGATCTCGACCTTCGCGCCGAGGCCGAAGTGGTTGTTCTTGCCGCTGCCGGTGGCGAGCCCGACGAGCCGGATCTTCAGGTAGCGGTTCGCGTTGCCGCCGTCGTTGCGCAGCAGCCTCACCGAGCCGTCGGCGGTCGATACGAACAGGTCGAGGTCACCGTCCGCGCCGAAATCGGCCGCGACGATGCGCCGCAGCGGGGGAAGTGGAGGGATGAGGTGCGAGAGGTCGTCGAAGCGCCCGGCGGCGGCGTTGCGGTAGAGCGCGACGACACCCTCGCCGCCGGGCGACTCGCCGGCGAGCGCGATGTCGAGCCAGCCGTCGTTGTCGAAGTCCAGAAGGATGCCGTCGTGGACCACGAACCGCGAAGCGGCTGCCAGAAGGGCTGCGGGTCGTCCGTCGCTTTCGAACCTTCCGCCGCCCTGATTGAGCCAGAGGGCGACTCCGGAGCTGCCGCGTGGCGCGGTCAGCAGATCGAGCCAGCCATCGTTGTTGTAGTCCCCCACCGAGACAATGCCATGCCCGTCCGCCGTCACGCCCCGCTCGCCGCCCCGCTCGGCGAATTGCCCGCCGCGCTCGTTGTCGTAGAGTCTCAGCGGCCCGCCCGGATCCGCGACGACCAGGTCGAGGTCGTCGTCGTCATCGAAGTCGCCTAGCGCGGCCGAGCCACCCGGGGCCGCCGGCTGCCGCAGGCCAGCGAGCGCGGTCACATCGGTAAGGGTCCCGTCGAGGTTGTTGCGCAGCATCGCATGGGCCGCGCCGGTGGCGAACGCCAGATCCAGGTCCCCGTCGTGGTCATGGTCAAGGAAGAGCGGGGCGCTGGCTGGAAGCGGGGGTCCGAGCGATCCGGTCGTTTCGCGAAACGAGCCGTCGCCCAGGTTGCGCAAGATCGCGCCGGTCCCGCCGCGGACGAGGTACAGGTCGAGGTGGCCGTCGTTGTCGATGTCGCCGAACGCCGCGTCCGTGGGGACCGGACCGGCGAGTCCCGCACCCGCCGTCTCGTCCACGAAGCCGGCGGGACGACCGCGCAGGAGCCGCCCCGCGGCGAAGATGTCGAGATCCCCGTCGCCGTCATTGTCCACGACCAGGAGCATCCCCGCGCCGCCGCCGCGCGGAATGCCTGCGCTCTCCGTCACATCGGTGAAGCGAAGCGCGGCGAGCACGGTCTCGGCATCGCGTTCGCCGTCTCCGATCATCTCGCTGAAGGTGACGATCGGCAGCCCCGCGAGCACGCCGCCCGTGCCGCGCAGGTCACGCAGCCCGCGCTGATAGCCCGGTGTCGTGCGCATCACGTTGTGAAACGGCATGAAGTCGGCCAGTGCGGCCGTGGCACCGCCGTCCCTGGCAGCGGCCAGGGCCGCATCGAAGAGGTCCTGTCCCTCGACCGGGAACACGGGCACGATCTGGCGGAGGGCTTCCAGGCCGGCGGCGGCGGAGTCCGCCAGCCCGACCACCAGCAACGACTGCACGTGCTCGACGCGCGCGGCAACGTTGCCGGGATGAAGTTCCGCCAGAACCCCCAGCGTCGCGGCACGGCGGGAACCCGCTTCCACGCTGGTCGAATCGGCGTCGAGCGACGCGAGTGCGTACAGCGTCCTGCCGTGCGTTGCGTCCGATTCCAGCCCCCGCTCCAGCTCCGCGCGGGCCGCGCCCGCCTGCTCGGACGCGAGCAGCACGTCGGCGAGGATCAGCCGCACGTCGGGATCGTCCGGGTCGAGGTCGAGCGCGCGGCGCACTGCCGCCCCGGCGTCGGCCAGACGTCCCATCCTGAGGTACGCGATGCCCAGGTTGGCGAATCCCGCCGGCTCGCGCGGAGCCATCCGCACCAGCCGCTCGAACTCGGTGACCGCATCCTCGAGCCGGTTCTCCTCAAGGTGCGCGAGTCCAACCGTCTGGATAGTCAGGAGTTCCGCAACGTCGGAGGAGGCGTCCCGGCACGCTGTTGCCGCCGTCATCAGCGCGCCCGCCAGCACACCAGCGAGCGCCAGTGCGGCGGTGCGCCCGGCGGGCTTCGTGCGAAATGCTCTCACCTTTGTCCCGGCCTCTCCTGGACGGCCACCAACTCGCCGGCCGGCACAGGGCCGATCCGGGTCGTGCTCCTGCCGCCCGGCCAAACGGTCACGATGCTGTCCGCCGCTCCCGCCTCCCCGAGACCGAAGATAAGCGGCTGGAGCGACGATTGGGAAAGATAGGACGAACCCGTCGAGACGAAACGCCGCTGCGTGCGGCCGGCGGAATACACGGTCACAAGCGCACCCAGCGCCGCGTGGTTGGGCGGAGCGCCAGTAAGGTGTATGCCGATCCCCGCGGGCACGGGCTGGTCATTGCGATAGAGCCGCGGCGCGCCCCCGTTGACCGTGATCAGGAGGTCGAGATCCAGGTCGCCGTCGACGTCGGCGGTCGCGACGCCGCGCCCGACGACGGGCTCGCGAAAGTCGGCCCCCACCAGGTCGCTGGCGTCGATGAACGCCCCCGCGCCGTCTCCCATGAAGAGCAGGGGCCGCTGTGCATATGCCTGTTCCCGCCTCACCGCATCGATACCGGGTTCGATGTGTCCGTTCGCGGCCACCACATCCGCAGTGCCGTCGAGATCGAAGTCCGCGAAGGCCACGCCGAACGTGAGGGGTACCAGCGTGGGCCGAGCGAGGCGCGCCGCCCCCGCCCGGTCCTGAAAGAGATCGCTGCCGATCCTGGTGAACAGGGCCAGCGGTTCGTGCGCGAAGTTGCCGATCACGATCGACCACCCGCCGTCGCCCGTCAGGTCGGCGACATCGATGCCCATCCCGGCGCGCGCCCGTCCGGCCTCGTCGAAGGCCACGCCGGCGCGCACCGCGATGTCGGTGAAGGTGCCGTCGCCCTCGTTCCGGTAGAGGAAATTGCGCTGCGTGTCGTTGGCCACCGCCAGATCCGGCCAGCCGTCGTCGTTGAAGTCGGTCACGGCCACGCCCAGCGCCTTCCCGTCCGGGTTGTTGACGCCCGCGGCGTCGGTAATGTCGGCGAACCGCCCGCCTCCGCCCGGATTCCGGTATAGCCGGCAGGACTCGCCCTCGTACTGCTGGGGTGTGGCGTACGACTTGGTCGTTCCGTCGATGGTGGTGAAGAGATCGGTTTCCGGGGTCCAGCGCACGTAATTGCAGACAAAGAGGTCGACCCACCCATCGAGATCGACATCCACCCACGCCGCTGCGGTCGACCACCCCGGTGGCCCTTCGGGCGGGTCCCCGTCCACTCCCGTCGACCCCGTGACGTCGGTGAACATGCCGCCGTCGTTGCGCAGCAGCCGGTTCGGGCCCACCGCGGTGAGGTAGATGTCGCCGTCGCCGTCGCCATCGTAGTCCGCCACCGCCACGCCCATGCCGTAAAGCGACAGGTCGAGTCCCGCGGCCACCGTCCCGTCCTCGAACCGCCCGCCTCCGAGGTTGCGGTACAGGCGCTGGGTGGGCCGGTCACCGGGGCGTTCGTGGCCCGGCCACCAGTCCGAGTTGACCAGGAGAAGGTCGGGCAGTCGGTCGCCGTCGTAGTCGAAGAAGGCCGCGCCGCTACCGAGCGTCTCCGGCATCCACTTCTCCCCGAATGCGCCGTTCGAGTGCTCGAAGTCGATTCCGGCCTCGGCGGCGATTTCGGTAAAACGCAGCCTGGTTGCGACCGCCTCGCCGTCGGTTGTCGTATGGCGAGGGGCCGCGTATGGCCGACCAGGCTCCGGCTGGGGATCGCCGCACCCGTACGCCACGCCTGCGAGCACGAACGTGGCCGCAAGCGAAAGCACGCGACCGGTGCAGGCCGAGCGACCGATACGGACCAGGTGTCCGCTCCGTGCCCCATCCCGTCTCATCGGGCGACCTCGAGCCGGTGGACCGGAATCCGTTGCGCCATGAGGTTGGCGCCGGGGTTGCGGGCACGGTAGGCCCGGGTGACCTCCTGGGCCGCTTCGTCGACTCCGTAGTAGAGGTAGGCGGCCTCGGCGCGTTCAGCCTCCTCTGCGCGGCCCAGCGCCCGCAGCGCCAGCATGCGATGGTAATGGGCCACGCGGTCTTCCGGGTCGATATCGAGCACCCGGTCCAGCGCTTCGAGCGCGTCCGCGTAGCGTCCCCCCAGGAAACGGGTTCGGCCGAGCGCCCGCCAGGCCGTCCGGTCTCCGGGGAATACTTCGAGCACGCGGCGGTATGCGAGCGCCGCGTCTTCGTAACGGCCGTCTTCGCGGAGGACCTCTCCCCAGACCCAGGCGGCGCGCGCATTGCCGGGGTCGATGGCCTCGGAACGTTCGAGCGCCCCGTACGCCAGCGCGAGATTCCCTTCGGCGAAGGCGGTGCGCGCGAGGTTGAGCGCGCCGTCGACGCGGTCGGTGGCCATCGCTTCCACCCGCGCGAACGCTTCGGCGGCACGTCGCAAGTCACCCTCCAGCAGCAGGGCGATCCCGTAGTCGTTGTGGCGCGTCCAGTCGCGCGGGCCCGTGTCCCCCCCGTCTGCCGCGCGTGTCCCCGGCGGGGCGACCAGAACCTGCACCGAGTCGGCGGCGATCCGGGTCACCGGCAGATCGGGCGGCGCGTCGAAAGCGGGAAAGCCGGCAGGGTTCGACTCGAACGCAAAGACGCTGTACGCGCGGTCGAACTTCCGCCACAGCAGGCGTGCCGTCACGGTCACCGTCGAGCCGGCCAGCGAGGGCGGGAACGTGAGTTCGTAATGCGCCAGATCCGCGCTTCCGGGCCCGATGACGTTCGCGTAGACCGTCGTGTGAATGTCCTGGGCGTTGCGCCGATCGATTGCGTCGCCGTCCCGGTCGACCAGTACGGATTTGAACGTATGTGCGTACGGGTCCAGGTATCCGTCGGCTCCAAGCAGGCCGCTCGCCGAGATCCGGCGTCCCGCGCCGTCAGTGACGGTGAACTCGATCCACCCCTCGTTCGAGTCGTTCGTTCCTCCGGGGAAGGTGTGCCCCACGCCCAGGTTCCTGACCACGACGTCGAAGACGACCGGCTGGCTGGACGGCAGCGACGCACCTCGGGGAGCGACAAGCTGCGGCGAGTCCGCGTCGGGGACCCGGACAGCGAAGATGTCGATGCGCAGCTTCTCCTCCTGCAGGAAGTCCTCGGTCCGCCGCAGTGCCGCGCTGTCTCCGCGCACGAAGGGAAGCGCGGTGTTTGCCGCCGGAAACCGATGCGAGCGCACCATCCCGTCTTCGGCCGCGAGGTCCCCCCTGACCGCCGGTTCGGGTGGCATGTGGCAGTCCTGGCAGGTCTGCCGCGCCGCCGGGAGATAGAACGTGCGCGCCGCGTTGTGCGACACTCCGCTGTCGTCCCAGCTGTCGAACTCGTTCTGCCCGCGCAGCCAGCGGTAGCCGTTGACCGGCTCGGTCAGGCTGACCTTGTGGCATGTGGAGCAATACGTGCTTTCGCGAAAGAAGGGCTTGAGCATGCGCCCGGCGTGCGCGGTTGGACGTGCCCTGAGCGCCGCGTCGTGCAGGAGACCGCCGGGCGAACCCGGGGCCGAGGCTGCGAAGATGTAGGGGTCCGCCACATCGTCGGCAATGTCGTAGTTGCCGTTACCGCTCCGATCATGGATGCGGTCGATCGCGTGGCACGCCATGCACGTGAGTCCGGCCTGCGCTTCGGCCGTTCCCCGGTCGACTTCGCGGCCCATCGATCCCGAGAGCAGGAGCACGGGATCGTGGCATCCGGCACACCATTTGCTCTTGGCGCGTCCCACGCCGTCGGAGGCGTTTCCCGGAGACGCCAGGTGGCGGTCGATCCAGCGATTGGACTGCACCGCCTCCGAGCGCATGGCAAGGATCGTCGCTTCGTAGAACGGATTGTTGAACGACGCGAAACGGTGAGCCGACGCGGCCCACTGGTCGACGATATCGGCGTGGCAGCGCTCGCAGCTCCCGGCTCCGATGCGCGCCTCCGTCACGAATCCGCGGGCTTCAGCCTCGGTCCGAATGGCGTCCGCGCGCTCACCGGGCGCCTCCAGGGTGAGGATGTGAGCGGCCAGGAATCCTCCGGTGGCAGTTGTCGCGGGCGAGGGGAAGAACGGGCTCTCGGGTGGCACCGCCGCCGCCGGCACCCAGCCTGAGGAGTCGAACTCTCCGCGCAACGTCGCGCGCACGTCGCGGTCAGGGCCGCCGGGCCCCAACGCCCCCCGGCCGCCGGCTATCCGACCATCTGCAACCTCGCCCATTGCGACCGCCCCGTGCACGACGAAGAGGGCCAGGCTCGCCGCGGCGGCCGTTCCGATGAAGCGGCCCAGGCGGGCAGCGGACGGAGCCGTGTGGCTGACCGCCCGGTGTGCCGCGTACCCGGCGACCACCAGCATCGCCGCCCCGATGTGCAGCCACCATGCCCAGCGGTTCTCCGCGCTCGCCGCGGCGGTAAGGATGAAGAGCCCGCTCACCGTAAGGGCCACCCCTGCGGCGGCCTGGGAGGTGCCGGTCCACGCGGCCTCCGCATGGTACCGCCGCCAGACCCTGGGCAGGTGAGCGATCAGGAACGCGGCCATCAGCCCGGCCAGCAGCAACCCGGCGCCCGTGTGGGCGAGGAGAAGCGCCTGGTAGAAGTGCGGGAGACTTGCCGCACCGAGGGCGAATGGTTCGAGTCCGACGCGATCCGCGAGGCGGACCAGGAGGAGATACAGCGTATCCGCGACCATGAAGCCCGACAACGCGATCGCAACGGCCAACAGGCGCTTGAGCGCCGGGGACAGCAGCGTGGGCAGTCTCCGCGGCGCGTGCGTGCGGCCAGCTCTCTTCACGGACAGCTGCATGGAAGGTCCGGTTGGGCGCTTGGGCCGCGGTTCCGGTCCCGGAGGCCATCGCACCGCGTAGGTCAGGTCTCTGGGCTCTCATTATCCGAGGGATGCGGGCGAGGCGCAAGCCGGAGAGCAGAGGGCTTTCCTCACAGTCAATGGCGCTTGACACGCCCCGCGCCCGCTGCCCATTATTAGGATCTGTACCCTCCTCCGCCCGCTGGCGGGGACCGGCCGCGTGGCCGGCGGTACCGACAATCAGGAAGCAGAGGACTGACAGCCTCTCACCCTCGTAGCCGTCAGGCTTCCGGGTCCCAGGTCGGCGGCAAGGCGCTCGTGCCCTCGCCGCCAGGTCACGAGGCCCGGTTGTCCGGGCCTTTCTCGTAGGGGACGAGGCGCAGGAACGGCGGCCGCAGGCCGCCCCAACGACAAGGAGAGTTCCAAGATCGCCGAAAGACGTGTCCGGGTGAACGAGCAGATCCGAATCAGCCCGATTCGACTGATCGCCGAAAGTGGAGGACAGATCGGAATAGTCTCGCTGGACGAGGCGCGCGCCCGGGCCGCCGAGCAGGGACTTGATCTGGTCGAAGTGGCCCCCGACTCGAGGCCGCCCGTGGTTCGCATGATGGACTACGGGAAGTACAAGTACAAGGCGGCGCGCGCAGCCCGGGAGGCCAGACGCAAGCAGCACACGACCCAGATCAAGGAAGTGAAGTTCCGGCCCGGGATCGAGCACCATGACTATGAATTCAAGCTCCGCCACGCGCGGCGCTTTCTTGAGGAGGGGAACAAGGTCAAGCTGACCATGATGTTCCGAGGCAGACAGATTACGCATCCCGAACTGGGGCGTCAGGTGTTGCTCCGCCTGACCGAGGATCTCGGAGAGCTCGGCAAGATCGAGCAGTATCCGAACTTCGAGGGGCGGCAGATGTCGATGATCCTGACCCCCGTCAAGTAGGGATGTCGGCGACACAGGGTCGCCATCATCGCACCAGAAACGACAAGGCTCCAGGAGAGGACCCATGCCCAAGATGAAGTCGAACCGGGGCGCCGCGAAGCGGATCCGGAAAACGGGATCGGGAAAGCTCGCCAGGATGCGGGCCTACAAGTCCCACATCCTCACCAAGAAGAACCGGAAGCGGAAGCGGAGGCTCCGCAGCAAAACCACGGCCTCCAAGGCCGATGCCCGACGGATTCGCCGGATGCTTCCGGGAACGTAGTCGTCACCACCAGGAGAATGAACGATGCCGCGTTCAACTCGCGCCGTCGCACGGAATAAGCGCAAGAAGAAGATTCTCGGCTCCGCCAAGGGGTATTTCGGCGGGCGCAAGAACCTGTACCGCACGGCCAGGAATGCCGTGGAGAAGGGGTGGGAGCACGCCTACCGGGACCGCAAGAAGAAGAAGCGCAACTTCCGCCGCCTGTGGATCACCCGGATCAACGCCGCCGCCCGCCAGAACGATCTGTCCTATTCCCGCTTCATGAACGGGTTGCGGCGCGCGGGCGTCGAGCTGGATCGCAAGGCGCTCGCCGACCTGGCAATTCGCAGCCCCGACGCCTTTGCATCGCTCGCGGATCGGGCGAAGTCGGCCCTCAATCACCAGAGCTAGGCGGCCACGGAACCCCCGCTGGAGACGGCACCGAGACGGGTGCGTCCGGCAGCGTAGCGCGTCGTGATCGAGGACCTGAGGAGGCTGGAGGAGGACGCCCTTGCGGCCGTTCTCGCGGCCGGTGATGAGGGTGAGCTGGAGGATGTCCGGATCCGCTATCTGGGACGCAGGGAAGGACTTGTGTCCCTTCTCCTCAGGCGGCTTGGAGGACTGGATCCCGAGGAAAGGCCTGCGGCCGGCGCGAAGGCCAATCGGGTCAAGACCGCCATCGCCCGCGCGCTGGAGGATCGCCGTCAGGAGCTGTCGCGCGGCGGTTGGTCGGGCGAGATCGGCCCGGACCTGACGCTGCCGCCGCGGATCCGCTGGCAGGGCACGATCCATCCCGTCAGCCAGGTCATCGACGACATCTGGTCCATCTTTCGCAGCCTGGGTTTCACGCGCGCCCGGGGTCCCGAAGTGGACACGGAATGGTACAACTTCGTGGCCCTGAACACGCCGCTCGACCACCCCGCCGCGGACGAGCAGGACACGCTGTACCTCGCGCCGGGGCAGCTGCTCCGCAGCCATACCTCGCCGGTGCAGATTCGCACCATGGAGCAGTACCCGCCGCCGATCCGCATCATCGCGCCGGGCATGGTGTACCGCCGCGACACCTACGACGCGACCCACACGCCCGCCTTCGCCCAGATCGAGGGGCTGGTGGTGGACGAAGGGGTCACGTTCGTGGACTTCAAGGCCACCCTGGCCGAGTTCGCGCGCCGTTTCTGGGGACCCGGGACCCGTGTGCGGTTCCGCCCGTCGTTCTTCCCGTTCACCGAGCCCTCCGCCGAGGTGGACGTCAAGCGCGTCATCGTGCGCGAGGACGGGACCGAGGAGGAAACCGACTGGATCGAGATCATGGGCGCCGGCATGGTCGACCCCGCCGTGCTCGACAACGTGGGATACGATTCGGAGCGCTACACGGGATGGGCCTTCGGGATGGGTCCGGCCCGGGTCGCGCTGCTGCGGCACGGGGTGCGCGACCTCAGGCTCTTCTACGAGAACGACATGCGCTTTCTGGGACAGTTCCGATGAAGGTTTCCTACCGCTGGGTCCGCGATGTGGCTCCGGGCATCGGACTCGGCCCGGCCGAGGCGATGGAGCGGCTCGCGCTGCGCGGGGCGCCCGTGGAAGAAGTGGTCGACCTGGCCGAGGGCCTGAAGGACATCGTCATCGGCCGCGTGCTGGAAGCCGCCCGGCATCCCAACGCGGACCGGCTGACGCTGTGCCGGGTGGCAGGCGCGGACGGCGAGGTTCCGGTGGTGTGCGGTGCCCCGGTCGTGCGCGTGGGCGCGTACTATCCCTTCGCTCCGGTGGGCGCGGTCCTTCCCGGTGGATTCAGGATCGGGAAGCGCAAGATCCGCGGGCAGTACAGCCAGGGGATGCTCTGCTCCGAGCGTGAGCTGGGACTGGGCACGGATCACGAGGGCATCATGCTGCTGGAGGGGGAGCACGAGACGGGAGCCCCCTTCGCGGCCTCGGTGGGGCTGGACGACGTGCGCATGGACGTGGAGGTGACGCCCAACCGGGGCGACCTGCTCTCGCACGTCGGCATCGCGCGCGAACTGCATCCGGAGGGGCAGGGGGGGATCGCGCTGCCGCCGTTCCCGGAGGGCGGGGAGGCGCTTGCGGCCTCCTTCGTGCGCGGCAACGGGGAGGCTTCGTCGGCCGGCTGCCGCATCCACATCGAGGACCCGGACCTGTGTTCGCGCTATCTCGGGGCGGTCATTCGCGGGGTCACCGTCGGTGCGTCACCGCGCTGGCTTGCCGACCGTCTGCGCGCGGCGGGTGCGCGTCCCATCAACAACGTGGTGGACGCGACGAATTACGTCATGCTGGAACTGGGCCAGCCCCTGCACGCGTTCGACCTCGACAGGCTCGCCGACGCGACCGTCGTGGTCGGGTGTGCGCGCCCCGGCGAGTCCCTGGTGACGCTCGACGACGAGCCGCGGGCGATCACGCCGGACATGCTCATGATTCGCGACGCCCGCAGCCCCGTCGCGATCGCCGGTGTGATGGGCGGCCGGGACTCCGAGGTGTCGGGGCAGACATCGGACATCCTGCTGGAGTGCGCCCTCTTCGAGCCGAAACAGGTGCGCGCGACGCGCAGGGCGCTGGGCATGTCCACGGACGCGAGCTACCGCTTCGAACGCGGTGTGGATCCGGTCGCGATGGAGACCGCGGTGCTCAGGGCCGTGTCGCTGATCCTCGCTACCGCTGGAGGAACGCTGGACGGCGAGATCATCGACGCCCATCCGGCGCCCTGGACGCCTCCCGTCGTTCGGGTGCGGCCCTCCCGGGTGAGTCACGTCCTCGGCGTGGACTTCACAGGCGACGAGATCTCGCGCCTGCTGGTTCCGCTGGGCTACGCTGTCGACGATGCCGGCGACGACCCGCTCGCCGTGACGGTCCCCGGGCATCGCAGCTACGACACCCTCCGCGAAGTGGACCTGATCGAGGAAGTGGCGCGCACCCACGGCTACGATGCCTTCCCGGCAGAGATGTCCGCCGCGCGGCCCGGCACGGTGCCGGACGACCCGCTCTTCCAGCTGGAGGACCGGCTGCGCGCTCGGCTCGCCGCCAACGGGATCAGCGAGGCGCAGACACCCGCCCTCGGACCGGAGCGGCACGGTGACGTCGCCCTGCTCAACCCGATGTCGCGGGACGAGGGCTACCTGAGGCGGGATCGCCTTCCGGGGCTGCTCACGCACGTGGAGAGGAACATGTCGCGGGGCGTGCGTCACGTCCGCCTCTTCGAGATCGGGACCGCGTTTGCGCCCTCGCATGACGGCCCGCCGCACGAGTCCGCCCGGGTTGCGGTCGTGCTCACGGGCGGGCGCACGCCGCCCCACTGGTCTTCCGGCGGCGAAGCCTTCGACGTCCACGACATCGCGGGCGTGCTGGACGTGATCGCGGGCGAGGCCTTTGCGGGGGCCGGCGTGGTACCGGGGGCCAGCGTGGTGCCCGCGGCCGAGCCCATGCGTCTTTTCGTGCCGGGAAGATCGTACGAGCTGGTGGCCGACGGCGGCCGGGTCGTGGGGTGGGGCGGGGAAGTGCGCCCGGAACTGGTGGACCTGCCGCCGTGGGCGGGTGCGGTGGTGGGGGCGGAGGTCGTGCTTCCCGCGGTTCCTTCACCCAGACCCGACGTGACCGCCCGCGATCTGCCGGACCAGCCCGCGGTTCAACGGGATCTGGCGTTTTTGGTGCCCGGGGGAACGGCCGCCGGCGACGTGCTCGATGCCGCGAGGAAGGCTGCGGGCGGACTGCTGGAGTCCGGCGACGTGTTCGATGTTTACGAGGGAGACGACTTGCCCGCGGGGACGCGTTCCGTGGCGCTGCGCTTGCGTTTCCGCGCCCGGGGACGGACCCTGACGGACAGGGAAGTGGACAGGGCCTGCGGTCGTGTGCTCAGAACAGTAAAGGAGAAGACCGGTGTCGAACCGAGGAGGTGAGCTGTCGGCCGCGTCCCGGGTTCCGGCCATGGAGCCGCTGGAGGCGGCGGTTGCGCGCGCGATCGAGGAGGTCCGCGCGGGCCGTCAGCGCGTGGTGGAGGCGGAGACACGTGCAGAGCGGAGCGAGCAGTTGCTGCGCCAGTTCGTGGACGGGCGCGAGGATCCCGGCGCACTTGCCAGCCGCGTCGCGGAACTCGAGGCCGAAAACGAGCGACTGCGTTCCCGGATCGAGCAGGGACGCGCGGGCGTCGACAGAATGCTGGCGAGTATCCGCTTCCTGGAAGACCGGCGATGAGTGCGCGGAGCGGGCGATCCCGCAACGCGATCCGCGTCCGGATCGCAGGAGAGACCTACACGTTGCGGACCGACGCCGATGAAGAATACACGCGCCGCTGCGCCGCGCTGGTGGACGAGCGGATGCGCGAGATCGGCCGGGAGACGGGTCTGGACGCCAAGCAGACGGCGATTCTGGCCGCGCTTGCGATCTCGGACGAGCTTTTTCGACAGGAGGCCCGCACCCGCGCACACGCGGCGACGCTGGCCGGGAGAATTGAAAACGCCCTGACGGATTAGAAACGAGGGGAGAGAATGGACAAGATGCCCGACACTGAGCACAACCGTCTTTCCCGGCGCGCCTGGCTCGCCGCTTCCGGAGTGACGGCTTCCACACTCGTCCTGACCCGCTGGGACGCGCTCAAGGCGGAGCCGTCCGCCGTGGCGAAGGCGGCTTCGTCGCTACAGCAAGTCGCGCCTTCGGCTCCCGATCCCACCAAGGTTCCGGGACGCTTCGTCTCGGAGGTGGGGTCCCGCGCCCCGGGCGAGCAGCCCCGCCGCCTGTTGCGCACGCTTGCGCTGTCGAGTTCGTCGCGCACGCCGCTGCAGGACCTGCAGGGCACGATCACGCCGTCCGACCTCCACTTCGAACGCCACCATGCGGGCGTCCCCGACATCGCCGCTGAGGATCACGAGCTGCTGGTGCACGGCATGGTCGACCGGCCGATGGTCTTCCGCATGGCCGATCTCAGGAGGTATCCACAGACATCCCGGATCTGCTTCGTCGAGTGTTCCGGCAACGGCGGCGGAGCCTACAATCGCGATCGCATGCCCACTGCCATCTCTCCGCAGCAGCTCGACGGGCTGCTCAGCACCAGCGAGTGGACGGGCGTCATGCTTTCGACCATCCTGCGCGAAGTGGGAGTGCGTCAGGGCGCCAGCTGGATTCTCGCGGAAGGGGCCGACGCGGCGGTCATGTCGCGCAGCGTCCCGTTGGGAAAGGCGATGGACGACGCCATGCTCGCGTACGGACAGAACGGCGAGGCGATTCGTCCCGAGCAGGGGTATCCGATGCGGCTGCTGCTGCCGGGCTGGGAGGGCAACGCCCAGGTGAAGTGGCTGAGACGGATCGAGGTCTCGGACCGCCCCACCATGACCCGGGACGAGACCTCGCGGTATACCGATCCGCTCAAGGACGGGACGTCACGGATATTCAGCTTCGTCATGGACGCCAAGTCCATCATCACCTTCCCGTCGTACCCCTACGTCCTGCCCGACCGCGGGTGGTGGGAGATCGAGGGGCTGGCGTGGACGGGACGCGGCCGGATCATCCGGGTCGAGGTCAGCACCGACGGCGGCCGGTCATGGTCCGATGCCACCCTTCAGCCGCCGGTGCTGTCCAAGTCGACCGTACGCTTCCGGCACCTCTGGAACTGGGACGGGCGCGAGACCGTGATCCTCAGCCGGGCGACGGACGAAACCGGCTACGTTCAGCCCACGGTTCAACAGCTCTGGGACGCGAGGGGTGTGGGGACGGCATACCACCACAACCACCAGCGCGCCTGGAAGGTCGCCTCGGACGGCGCGGTCACCTTCGGTCTGGGGGACTTGCTGTGACGCGCGCGTACCTGGCGGCGGCGCTTTTCCTGGCTGTCCCGGTGGCTGCATGTGCCCCGGAGGACCGTTCGCCCCGGCCGGAGGCGGACGCCGGCGAATGGCACGCCACTCTGCCCGCGGACGCTCCCGGACGCTTCGGATTCGGGACTCCGGCCACGGAAGACCGCGTAGCCCTGTGGGACATCGACGTCAAGCCCGATGGCGAGGGGCTGCCGCCCGGCAGCGGTTCGGTCGCCGAGGGGCAGGTGCTCTACGAGCTCCATTGTCTCCAGTGCCACGGTCCCACCGGCACCGAGGGGCCAAACGACCGGCTCGTGAGCACGGGCCCCTGGGATCAGTGGCCCGCCGGCCGGACGGTGAGCGGCTACTGGCCCTACGCCACGACGCTGTTCGACTACACGCGCAAGGCAATGCCGCAGACCACGCCCGGCACGCTGAGCGACGACGAGGTCTATGCCATCGTCGGCTACGTCCTGCATCTGAGCGGACTGGTGCCGGCGGACGGGGTCATGGATGCCGCTTCGCTCCTGGCGGTCGAGATGCCCTACCGTGACCGCTTCGTGCCCGACAACCGGACGGGAGGTCCGGAGATCCGCTGACCCGGGGCGACGACGCTGGTCCCGGTCGGCGACACTGATCTCGGGTGGCGACACTGGTCCCGGGCGGCGATTCTTGCGCCCCGGTCGGCGCGGGAATACTCTAGGCGCTAACCAAGGAAGTCCGCGGCGGGATCCCCTGCCGCGTTTACCTTGTCGAATCATGTGGCCGGGCGAAGGTTCGGTCCTGGAGAGAATACATGGATCCGCTGGGTATGTCCCTGGCGGTCGGCGCGGTTGTCGCCGCAATCCTCGGGTACCTCGTCGGGAGGCACCGGGAGCGCGCGCGGCAGCTGGAAGAGAAGGAAGCAGCACGGGACGAGGCGTCGCTGATCCGCAAGCGGGCAGAGCAAGATGCCGATAACCTGCGCCGTACCGCCGAGTTGCAGGCCAGGGAGGAAACGTACCGGCTCCGGGAGACCTGGGAGTCCGAAGAGGGGCGGCGCCGGGAGGATGTCGAGCGCGGCGAACGCCGGCTGCTCAACCGCGCCGAGGCCGTCGACCGCAAGTCCGATCAGCTCGACCTTCGCGCCGACGCGCTGGAGGAGCGGGAAGAAGGCCTGAAGGCCCGGGAGTCCGAGGTCGCCGACAGGAAGGCGGCCGCCCAGCGCACACTGGTGGAGGCGCGGAGCCGGCTGGAATCGCTGGCGGGGATCACCGCCGACGAAGCGAAGGGCGAACTCGTCGAGGAGATCAAGGACGAGGCGCGCGCCGAGGCCGCCAACCGTGTCCGTGAGATTCGCGACGAAGCGCAGCGGACGGCGGACCGCGAGGCGAAGAAGCTCGTCGCGATGGCCGTGCAGCGCATGGCGGCCGACGAAACCGCGCAGCTCACCGTTTCGGTCGTGCAGCTCCCGTCCGACGAGATGAAGGGGAGGATCATCGGCCGGGAAGGACGGAACATCCGCTCGTTCGAGCAGGCCACCGGCATCGACGTCATCATCGACGACACGCCGGAGGCGGTCGTGCTGTCGGGGTACAACCCCGTGCGGCGCGAGGTGGCGCGCGTCGCTCTCGCGAAGCTGATCGAGGACGGCCGCATCCATCCCGCGCGGATCGAGGAGACGGTCGCGAAGAGCGAGAAGGAGGTCGAGGCCGAGATGCGCGAGGCGGCCGAGGAGGTGCTGTACGGACTCGGCATCCACAGCGTGCACCCCGAGATCGTCAAGGTGCTGGGCCGCCTGAAGTTCCGTACCTCGTACGGTCAGAACCAGCTGGCTCACGCAAGGGAAGTCGCGCTGCTGGCGGGCAACCTGGCCGCCGAGATGGGGCTCGACGTCCAGCTTACCCGGCGGGCCGGGCTGCTTCACGATGTCGGCAAGGGACTGACGCACGAGCAGGAGCTCACCCACGTGGAGCTGGGTTACCGGCTCTGCAAGCGGCACAAGGAACCGGACATCGTTCTGAACGCCATCAAGGCGCATCACGACGAGGAACCGCACCGGTACGCGGAGGCCTGGCTGGTGACCGCCGCCGACGCGATCAGCGGGGCGCGGCCCGGAGCGCGCCGGGAGATGTTCGAGGGCTACGTCAAGCGGCTTGAGAAGCTGGAGGAGATCGCCACGGGACACCCCGGCGTGGAACGGTGCTTCGCGATTCAGGCGGGGCGCGAGCTGAGGGTCATGGTGGAGCCGGAACAGGTGTCCGACGATGGCATGACGCGCATCTCGGAGGCGGTGGCCCGGAGCATCGAGGACGAGCTGCAGTATCCGGGACAGATCAAGGTCGTCGTGATTCGCGAGACCCGTGCCATCGACTTCGCGCGCTAGCGGGAACAGTTTTCAATGTTCGGGGCCCGGGGTCTGACCGGGTCTTTTCCAACACAACGCAACTGCGGAACCGGAGAGCATGTCTGCAAAGATCATTTCAGGGAAGGCCATCGCGCGGGAGATCCGCGACGAACTGAACGAGCAGGTGGCGGCGCTGGCCGCGAACGGACTGGTGCCCGGGCTGGCGACCGTGCTGGCAGGTGACGACCCGGCCAGCGGGCTGTACGTGGGCATGAAGAACAGGGCCGCCGCCGAGGCGGGGATCCACTCGCGCCAGGTCAACCTGCCCGGCTCGGTGAGCGAGGCCGAGCTTCTGGACCTCATTGCGGAGCTCAACGCCGATCCCCGGATCCACGGGATCCTGGTGCAGCTTCCGCTGCCGTCCCAGATCGACGAGTCGAAGGTCCTCCTGGCGATTGACCCCGACAAGGACGTGGACGGCTTTCATCCCGTCAACGTGGGCCGCCTGGCGACGGGCGATCCGAACGTCCTGGCGCCGTGTACGCCCCGGGGCGTGATCGAGATGCTGGTGCGGAGCGGTGTCGACCCTTCGGGCAAGCACGCCGTCGTGGTCGGGCGCTCGAACATCGTCGGCAAGCCGATGGCGCTCCTGCTGCTTCGCAAGGCAGCCGGGGGCAACGCCACGGTGACGGTCGCTCACAGCCGCACGGCCGACCTTGGCGCGGTGACGCGTACCGCGGACATCCTGATCGCCGCGGTCGGGTGGCCCGACACCATCACGCGGGACATGGTCAAGCCCGGCGTGACCGTGATCGACGTGGGCACGAACCGCGTGGACGACCCCGACCGGGAGCGCGGCTACCGGGTGGTGGGGGATGTGGACTTCGAGGGCGTGCGCGAGGTGGCGTCGGCGATCACGCCCGTGCCGGGTGGGGTGGGCCCGATGACGATCGCCATGCTGCTTGCCAACACGGTCGAGGCGGCGATCCGCCAGCACGGCGCCTAGCACCGCGAGGAAGAGACGGTGAGCGACGGGACGCTGAATCTGTTCGACGCGCCCCCGGCGCGTTCGGGTGGGGAGGTGTCGCGCCCGGATTCGGGCGGGGTGCCGCCTCCCGCGCCGCGCGTGTGGACCGTCCGGCAGGTCAACCGGGCGGTGCGGCTGCAGCTGGAGCAGGGTCTGCCACGGCTCTGGGTTGGCGGCGAGGTCACGAACTTCCGTCGTCAGCGCTCCGGGCACTGCTACTTCACGCTGAAGGACGAGGCCGCCCAGCTCCGGTGCGTCATGTTCCGCCGGGAGGCCGCCAGGCTGCCCACGGACCCCCGCGAGGGAATGACCGTGCGCGTCTTCGGCGGGTTCACGCTCTACGAGGCCAGGGGCGTCTACCAGCTGGTGGCGGCGAAGCTCGAGGCGGCTGGCGAGGGAGGCATGTGGAAGCTCGCGTTCGACCGCCTGAAGCGGCGGCTGGACGCCGAGGGCCTCACCGACCCGGCCCGCAAACGGAGTCTGCCGCCGTTCCCCGGAACGCTCGGGATCGTGACCTCGCCGACGGGGGCGGCGCTGCGGGACGTCATCGCCGTGGTCGCGCGGCGGGCGCCGTGGGTGCGGCTTCTGGTGCGGGGCACGCGGGTGCAGGGGCAGGGTGCGGGCGAGGAGATCGCCGCCGCGATTGCGACCCTGGCGTCGCGGGCCGTGGACGTGATCATCGTGGCCCGCGGAGGAGGGAGCATCGAGGACCTGTGGGGGTTCAACGAGGAACCGGTCGCGCGCGCGGTGGCCTCGTGCCCGGTTCCGGTCGTCTCGGGCGTGGGGCACGAAACGGACGTGACCATATGTGATCTCGTCGCGGACGTGAGGGCGGCGACGCCCTCCGCCGCAGCGGAAACCGCCGTGCCGGACCGGGCAGCGATCGCGGGGCTCCTGGCCGACTGCGGGCAGAAGCTGGGAAGGGGACTTGCCGGGCAAGCCCGCTCCCGTCGCTGGCGGCTGGACCGGGCGCGGGGCCTGCTCCAGGGCAGGGGGCGGCGGAAGGTGGAGGCCGGACGCGACCGGCTGCGCAGAGCAGGGTCGGCGCTGGCGGGCTCGGTGGGGGCCGGAATCGGGAGGAAGCGGGCCCGGATGGCAAGGGCCGCAGCCGCGATGACGGCGCTGTCACCGATGTCGACGCTGGCGAGGGGGTACGCGGTCCCGCTCGACGGGCAGGGCAGGCTGCTGCGCCGGGCCGGGGACTTTTCGCCGGCGCGCGACTTCAACCTGCGGGTCGTGGACGGCAGCGTGCCGTGCACGGTGACGGGGTCGCCGTCCGATCCCGCGCCAGCCCTGCACCGGCCAGGGGACGCCGACCATGCCGAATGAGGGCGGACTCGACGGCCGGCTCCGGCGCATCGAGGAGATCGTCGCCGCGATGGACTCCGATTCGCTCGATCTGGACGAGGCCCTGGCCCTCTTCGAGGAAGGGGTGGGCCATCTCAGGAGCGCAGAGCGTCTTCTCAGCAAAGCGGAACTCAAGGTCGAAGAGCTGATCGGTCGGGAAGGGGAGGAAGCTCGGGAGTTCGAGGCCCCTGACCAGGGAGACCGTGATGACGGGGACGGCGACTGACCTCTCCTTCGAGGCCTGGCTGGACGACCGCAGGCGGCATGTCGAGGCCGCCATGCGCCGCTGCATGGCCGAGATGGCGTCGGTGGTGCCGCCGGGTCTGCTTGGCGCGGTCGAGAGCGGGGTCATGAGCGGCGGGAAGCGTCTGCGGCCGCTCCTGCTGGCTACGGCCTACGAGGAGACCGGGGGCCGGCCGGACGACGCGCTGTACGACCTTTCGGTGTCGGTTGAACTGATCCACGCCTACTCGCTGATTCACGACGACCTTCCGTGCATGGACGACGCGCCCCTGCGCCGGGGACGGCCGACGGTCCACACCGTCCACGGCGTCCGCACGGCCACCTTCGCGGGGGCCGTCCTTATCCCCTGGGCGGCCCACTGGGCGTACCGTGGCGTCCGCGGGCTGGGCTGCACGGCCACGCGGGCCCGGCGCATCTCGGCCCATCTCCTCGAGGCCGCCGGGGCTGGCGGGATGATCGGAGGTCAGGCGCTGGACCTGCTCTCGGAAGGCCGCTCGCTGGAGGAAGAGGAGCTGGCGACCCTGCACGGCCTCAAGACGGGCGCCCTCCTGACCGCTTCCCTGGAGATGGGTGCGATGGCCGCGGGGGCCACCGAGGCGCTGGTGCGAGGGATCGGTACCTTCGGCCGCGAACTGGGGCTGGCGTTTCAGGTGATGGACGACGTGCTGGACGCCACGGGTTCAGCGGACGTGCTCGGGAAGCGGCCTTCCGACGCGCAACTGGACAAATCCACCTATGTTGGGCTGCTGGGCGTGCGCGGGGCAGGGCGGAGGGCGCGGGAACTGATCGCGCGCGGACTGGCGGCGCTCGACACCGCCGGTTTGGCCGCACCCCGCCTCAGACAGCTCGCGCGCTTCGTAATCCAACGCAAACGGTGACGACCTTGGCATTCCGGCATATCGCGATTCTGGGCAGGGACGATGCTGACGCGGGCATCCGCGATGCCTGCGTGCGCGTCGCGCAGGTCGCGGCCGATTTCGGGGCCTCGGTGGCCGTGGAGCCGGACCTGAACGCCCATCCGGTCGATCTGGTCATTTCGCTGGGCGGCGACGGGACCCTGTTGCGCGCGGCGCGGTCGGTCTTCGGAAGGAGGATCCCCGTCCTGGGTGTCAACATGGGGAGCATGGGGTTCCTGACGTCCTTTTCCGGCCATGCCGTCGAGGACGGTCTGCGCCGCGTCCTGGCGGGCGAGTATTCGATCGAGGAGCGCAGAACCCTCGAGGCCGAGGTGCGTTCCGGGGAAGGCAGCGTCCGGGCGTCCTTCACGGTCCTCAACGACGTGGTGGTCCACAAGGCCGGAGCCGCCCAGGTGATCCGTCTCGACCTGTGGGTGGGACCCGAGGACGACCTGGAGGAGATCGGCAGCTTCTCGGGCGACGGCGTCATTCTGGCGACGCCCACCGGATCCACTGCGTATTCCCTGTCGGCGGGCGGTCCCATCGTCGTGCCCGAACTCAACTGCTTTCTGGTGACTCCGATCCTGCCGCACACGCTCGCGGTCCGGCCCCTGGTGGTGCCCGGCGGCGAGGAGATCACCGTGACCGCGCTCGACCGCCGCGAGCCCCTCTTTCTGACCGTGGATGGACAGGAAGGGGGACCCGTAGGGCACAGCGACCGGGTGGTGGTGCGCATGGGGGCGTCCCGCGTCCCGCTCGTGCGGCTGCCGGACCATTCCTTCTTTACCACGCTGCGGCAGAAGCTGAGCTGGGCCGTCCGGCCGATCGACGGCGGGTGAAGCGGGGTCGTGCGATCCTCTCCGGACGGGTAGTCCCGTTCGAACATGGCGCCGCCCACCCGGCCGCCCCATTGTTGAAGGTCAATGTTCATTGATCTGAGAATACGCAACGTCGCTGTCCTCAAGGATTTGCGAGTTCCTCTTAAAGCAGGACTGAATGTCCTGTCGGGGGAGACGGGGGCCGGCAAGTCCATCGTGGTGGACGCGCTGGCGATCCTGCTGGGTGGCCGGGCCTCGTCCGGCGTCGTGCGCTCGGGCGAGACGCGCGCCCTGGTCGAGGGCGTCGTCGACGTGCGTGGGCTGCGGCCCGTCGCCGCGCTGCTGGCCGAACTGGGAATGGAGGCCGACGAGGACCAGCTGGTGCTGCGCCGGGAGATCCGCGCCGAAGGGCGAAGCCGGGGCTGGGTGAACGGGTCGCCCGCGACCGCCGGGGTGCTGCGCCGGATCGGGTCGCTGCTGGTGGACATCCACGGGCAGCACGAACACCAGCGGCTCCTCTCCGGCGACTTTCAGCAGCAGGTGCTGGATGCGTTCGGGGGGTGCACCGACCTTGCAGACCGGGTGTCGGAGGGCTTCCGGCGAACCGCCGGCCTGAGGGACCGGCTGGCCGCCCTGGAGGAACGGCGCCGGGAGCTGGAGAGCCGCGCCGACTTCATCCGGTTCCAGCTGGGCGAGATCCACGGCGCCAGGCTCCACGCGGATGAGGACGAGGAGTTGCGCATCGAGGCGACCCGGCTCGCGCATGCCGACGAGCTGGCGCGGGAGAGCCACGCGTTGCACGAGTTGCTCCATGCGGCGGAAAACGCGGTCACCGACCGCCTGGCGGACGCGGCGGCCCGGCTGCGGCGCCTGAGCGACACGGATCCGTCGCTCGCGCCCCACGCGGCCACGCTCGAAGACGCGTACCACCAGGTGTCGGACGCGGCCGCCGAGCTGGGCGACTATGCGGCCGGGATCGAACACGATCCGGCGCGGCTGGAGAGCATTCGCGAGCGGCAGGCCCTGATTCAACGCCTGCAGCGCAAGTACGGCCCGACGCTGGCCGACGTGATCCGGCGCGGAGAGGGCCTGCGGACCGAACTGGACGAACTCGAGTCGGGCGACATGGACGCCGGCGCCCTGCGGAGCGAGCTGGAGCGGGCGGAAGCGGCCTGGCGAACCGATGCGGAGGCGCTGTCGCGCCGGCGCGAGGAGGCCGCGGGACGCCTGTCAGGCGCGGCCGAGGAGATCTTCCCCGGCCTCGGACTGGAAGGCGGGCGCTTTCGCGTCCACTTCGAGAAGCAGTCGGCTCCATCGGCGAGGGGCCTCGAACGCGTCCGCTTCACGGCCAGCATGAATCCGGGCTTCCCGCCGGGCCCACTCTCGCAGGTCGCATCGGGCGGCGAACTGTCGCGGGTCATGCTCGCGCTGAAGTCCGTGCTTTCGGACATCGACGATCTGCCCACCCTTGTCTTCGACGAGGTCGACGCCGGGATCGGGGGCATGGTGGCGGCCAACGTGGCCGACCGCCTGGAAGAGGTGTCCCGCGGGCGTCAGGTGCTCGTGGTCACGCATTTGGCGCGCGTCGCGGCGCGCGCGTCCAACCATCTCGTGGTGGAGAAGGACGCAGCCGGTGGGGCTGCCGTGAGCGCCGTGCGGCGGCTCGAGGGCGACGCGCGGGTTCACGAGGTCGCGCGCATGCTGGGGGGTGACGCGGGGTCGGGGGCGTCGCTGGAGCACGCGCGGGAGCTGCTGGGACGGGTGGTGTAGCGCGGGGTGGACGATCAGGTCCGGGACGGTCAGTCGGGTCACCGGAGAATGAATGGGTCAAAAAGACAACCTGTTGGCACCAAACGACATGGAAGGAAGGCTGCGAGGGTCTCATCTTGGGGCTCGACCGGCGGAAAGGCCGCTGGTTGACACTCATCCCACGAGGGAGAAGAGCAAGATGACGTACGTGAAGCGGTTGGGTGCGGTGCAGGGAATCAGGCCGTGGGTCCGTGCCGGTGCGGCGCTCGTTGCCGTGGTTGCGATGTTCACGATTGTGGCGCCGCGGCCGGGTTCGGCGCAGGAGCCCTGTGCCGACTACATTTCTGGCGCGGCCAACAATCCGGCGTCTGGGACGCTGTGGGGGTCGCGCAGGGTAACGGTCACCCTTGGGGTCAGCGCCGTGTTGGGCGGGAGCGTGAGCATCAGCTTCTTCGTCGGCCGATACCAAATGGCAGACGGCAGCTTCAAGCGGGTTCGGTGTGACACCTATGAGGAGTGGTTTGGGTTCTAGCTTTGTCGTGTTGAGCGTGTCGAAATGCCGGAGTTGGTTTCGCATGCCTCCCGGAAGGCTGCCGGGCTGCCGCTTCTGACACTCGTATCGTGTGATACTCCATCGTCCGCCCCCGTCGGCGACGCTGCGTTCTTCACGGAGAGCGACTCCGCATACGCCATTCGCGGCCTGATCGCACAGTTGGACATTGATGACGAGCGGGCGATGTTCGGTTCTGTCATGGCCGTGGCGGAGAACGCCGACGGAGGGTACGTCGTTGCCGACGGCTTGAACCATAGGCTGGTCTTCACGGACCGGAACCTGAACCCGGTGCGGACGGCGGGCAGGCGGGGTGAGGGCCCAGGTGAGTATCAACTGCCGGGGGTTCTGGTTCACGATGGAGACGAGGTCGTGGTGCTGGACGAAGGCCACGCACGCGTGACCCATTTGACTGCAAGCGGCCAGTTTGTCCGCATGCAACAACTGGGTGGATTCATCCGGGATATGGCAATTCATCCCGAACTCGGCCTCCTGGTCGCAGGGATGGAGTTCTCCGGCCACTACCTGAGTCGCGTGATCGAATCGGAACAGACGCCGCTCGCTGCGAAACCTGCGGAGCTCCGTGCCGAGCCTTCCTTGTTCCAACTGCCCAACGACCTGGTGGCGGTAACGCCGGACGGCAGGATACATGTGTTTGACGGGAGCGGCTTGGCGTTGGTCAGCTATGACGGTGCTGGACGTCTGCTGAGGTGGGCGTATCTGCCGGAAGAAATGCGGACGGCGCTACTGGAGCAGGACGCCAAAACGACCGAGGCCATGGGCGGGCCGACGGTGGTCCTGGGGTCGGAATTGGGGACCGTGCTTCAAGCGTTCGGGGACCGCCGACTCTTCCTGCGCATCACCTATCTGGACACCATCGGCCTCATCCTGGACCCCGATTCCCTGCGCGCCACGCCGGTGAGGCTGCCAGACGGACCGGAGTGGCGGTGGTTGCGGCGGACCGCCATCGCCTTATTTGACGGCAAACGCCTGGTCGTGGAAGGGCTGGAGGACGGGCCAGCCGCTTTGGCGATTGTCGAGACTGAGCTGCGCGCCAGGTGACGGCGTAGCCTTATGGCGTTGAGCGTGTTGAGACGCCTGGGTTTGCTTGGCGTGAACGCCGGTAGGCTGCTCGCCGCCGGACCTCTGTTCCTGGTACTAGTGGCGTGCAATGCGCCGTCGTCCGCGCCGATCAGCGACATAGCGGTCTTCGCCGAGAGCGACTCGGCATACGCCATTCGCGGCCTGATCGCACAGCTGGACATCGATGACGAGCGGGCGATGTTCGGTTCTGTCACTTCAGTGGTTGAGAACGCCGACGGAGGATACGTCGCTGCGGACGGCTTGAACCATAGGCTGGTTTTCATGGACCGGGACCTGAACCCCGTGCGCACGGTTGGCCGGCAAGGCGAGGGTCCCGGGGAATACCAACTGCCAGGAGTTCTGGTCCGAAATGAGGACCAGATTGCCGTAGTCGACCAAAGCTACGGACGCGTGACCCGTTTGACTTCCCGTGGTGAGTTCGTCCGCATGCACCAGTTGGGGGGCTTCCTGAGCGATGCGGCGGTGCATCCCGAGCTTGACCTCCTCGTCGCGGGGATGGAGTTCTCCGACCATTACCTCGGTCGGGTGACCGAGTCGGGACAGACAGCCTTCGCCGAAATCCCCATGCGCTTCCGTGTCGAACCTGCCGTATTCCAGCTACCTATCCACTTGGTGGCAACCACGTCGGATGGCCGAATACACGTCCTGGACGGCAAGCACCTGGCTTTGGCCAGCTACGACCGTGTCGGGAATCTGGTGGGATTGGCCTTTCTGCCGGAGCCAATGCGCACGTCGCTTCTGGAGCGCGACGCCAAACAGATCGAGGCGTTGGGAGGCAGGTCAAGAGTTCTGGGTCCCAACTGGCGCGCTCGTTACAGGTGTTGGAAGACGGCCGGCTCTTCGTGCGGATCACCTATCTTGACACCATGGGTTTCGTCCTGGACCTCGACACCTTGCGCGCAATACCAGTGACGAAACCCGCCGGCAACCAGTGGGAATGGGTCCGGCGGACCGGAGCCAGTTTCTTCGACGGTGACCGCTTGGTCATGGAGGGACTCAATGACGGGCCAGCTGCCCTGGCGATTGCCGAGACCGAACTGCGCGCCAGGTGACGGCGTAGCCTTATGGCGTTGAGCGTGTTGAGACGCCTGGGTTTGCTTGGCGTGAATGCTGGTAGGCTGCTCGCCGCCGGACCTCTGTTTCTGGTACTAGTGGCGTGCGATACACCGTCATCCGCACCGATCAGTGCCACTGCCGTCTTCACGGAGAGTGACTCCGCCTACGACATTCGCGGCCTGATCGCACAGCTGGACATGGACGATGAGCGGGCGCTGTTCGGTTCTGTCGCATCCGTAGTGGAGAACGCCGATGGAGGGTACGTCGCCATCGATGCCTTGAACCAACGGCTGGTCTTCATGGACCGTGAGCTGAATCCCGTTCGCACGGTGGGACGGCAAGGCGAGGGCCCGGGCGAATACCAGCTGCCGTGGGTGCTGATCCGAAACGGGGATGAGATTGCGGTGCTGGACCAAAGCTACGGACGGGTAACCTATTTGAGTGCCCGTGGCGACTTTGTCCGCATGCGGCAGTTGGGAGGCTTCATCAACGATATGGCGATTCATCCCGAACTCGGTCTCCTCGTCGCCAGCATGGAGTTCTCCGACCACTACCTGGGTCGCGTGACCGAGTCGGGACAGACGCCCGTGGCCGACATGCCCGTGGGGTTCCGCGACGAATCGGCCGTCTTTCAACTGCCCAGCGATCTGGTGGAGGCAACACCGGACGGCAAGATCCATGTGTTTGACAACAAGCATCTGGCTCTGGCCAGCTACGATGGTGTCGGGAATCTGGTGGGAGTGGCCTACCTGCCCGAGCCAACACGCACGTTGCTTCTGGAGCGCGACGCCGAAACGGTTGAGGCGTTAGGGGGCACGTCAAGGGTTTTGGGGTCCCAGTTTGCGCAAGAGCTACATGCCCTGGAGGATGGTCGGCTCTTTTTGCGGATCACCTACCAGGATGCGATGGCCTTCGTCCTGGACCCGAACTCACTGCAGGCAACGCCGATTCTGATCCCGGAAGACAGGCGGTGGGACTGGATTCGGCGGAGTATCGTCGGCTTCTTCGACGGCAAGCGGCTGGTCCTGGAAGGGCTGGACGACGGGCCAGCCGCCCTGGCGATTGTCGAGACCGAGCTGCGCGCCCGGTGACGGCGTAGCCTTATGGCGCTGGGCGTGTCGAGACGCCGTTATTGGTTTGGCGGGGCTGCCGGAATGCTCCTCGCCACCGGACTTCCGCTCCTGGTACTTGTGGCGTGCAATCCCCGGTCCTCCACTCCCGTCGCCGACACTGCGTTTTTCGCGGAGAGCGACTCTGCCTATGCCATTCGCGGCCTGATCGCGCAGTTGGACATCGATGACGAGCGGGCGATGTTCGGTTCGGTCGCGTCCGTGGTGGAGAACGCGGATGGAGGGTACGTCGCCATCGATGCCCTGAATCAGCGGCTGGTCTTCATGGACCGGGACCTGAACCCCGTACGCACCGTGGGCCGGCAAGGGGAGGGGCCGGGCGAGTACCAGCTGCCGTGGGTGCTAACACGCGACGGAGACGAGATCCTGGTGCTGGACGAAGGCCACGCACGCGTGACCCATTTGACTGCAAGCGGCCAGTTCGTCCGCATGCAACAACTGGGTGGATTCATCAGGGATATGGCAATTCATCCCGAACTCGGCCTCCTGGTCGCAGGGACGGAGTTTTCCGGCCACTACCTGAGTCGCGTGATCGAATCGGAAAAGACGCCGCTCGCTGCGAAACCTGCGGAGCTCCGCGCGGAGCCTTCCTTCTTCCAGCTGCCCAACGATCTGGTGGCGGTAACTCCAGACGGCAGGATACATGTGTTTGACGGGAGCCGCTTGGCGTTGGTCAGCTACGACGGTGCTGGACGTCTGCTGAGGTGGGCCTATCTGCCGGAAGAAATGCGCACGGCGCTACTGGAGCAGGACGCCAAAACGACCGAGGCCATGGGCGGGCCGACGGTGGTCCTGGGGTCGGAATTGGGGACCGTGCTTCAAGCGTTCGGGGACCGCCGACTCTTCCTGCGCATCACCTATCTGGACACCATCGGCCTCATCCTGGACCCCGATTCCCTGCGCGCCACGCCGATGAGGCTGCCGGACGGCCCGGGGTGGCGGTGGTTGCGGCGGACCGCCATCGCCTTATTTGACGGCAAACGCCTGGTCGTGGAAGGGCTGGAGGACGGGCCAGCCGCCCTGGCGATTGCCGAGACCGAGCTCATCGCTCGATGAAACCATGAGGCGCGGGCCAACGCCGTCATTGGCTGGTCAGGGACCTTGACGCCTGCAAAGGTGCCCCCCGATTCTCTGGACTGTAACTTATGTGGTGCAGCATTGCGTAACGTGCGTTGGGCGTAAGGAGAGAGGGCGCACTGGATGTCTCGCAATACGGAAGAGCAGGATCCGGCGACCAGCCGAGGGAAGCCGAGAGGTTTGCCGAAGCGATTTGTACGCCGGATGGAACCCCTCCGGTCAAGGAGACCGGAGCCGGTAACAGCGCAACCGTGTGGAGGAATCAGTGAGCTTCACCGATGTAATTGGCGTCTTCCTGAACGCGTGCCCCGGCCCGCCCCCGGCAAAGGCCGCATTGCATGTCGCAGCGTTTCAGGTCGTGGACGGTATCCCGGGCCTGTCCGCCGAAGAACTGAGCACGGCCCAATCGCCTCGGCGCAACGAACCTTACATGTCGTCGGTGCGCGACGTAGAAGAGCGAGTCGGTTGCAGCCCCCGACATCTTTCTAGAACTACGGACCGCTTCAGGTACTCGATCTCCACAGCGCTACGCTGGATCCGTTTCCTCCACGGCATGGCGTTGCTCGAAAACGGGGCCAGGATGGACGACGTGTGTCATCGGATCGGGTTCAGCGACATAGCGGGCTGGAGCCGGTTTGTGACTCGGCTGGTCGGCATGAAGGCGAGTCAGCTGCCTGTCATTCCACTGGAACACTGGGTCCGGAAGGCCATTGACGATGTGTACTTCGGTGTGTCCCCGACCCGAACCGAAGGGCCCCTCGAGCGCGAAGCAAGCGGCTGACGCGGCCCTCAACCCCCCCACAACCCGACGAAGAACCTGAATCCGGCTTCGAACGAGCGCGCGTTCGGGACGTCGCCGCCGCTGCCTCCGACGACGCGGCGGTACACGATGCGGATCTCCAGGGGCTGCCCCGTGACCCCCTCACGCGGCGTGACTCCCCGGTTGTAGACGATTCCCAGCATCAAACGGCTTGAGGAGGCGCCGCTCTCCGGCACGAGCAACTCGGGGTCCGGTGGGCTTGCGGAGCCGGCCATCGCCTTCGCGGCTGCGGCCGCCACGCCGCCCGCGGTCATTGTCGTGTCGACCGGCGCCGCCATTCGAATTGCGAATGCGTCCGTTCCCTTGCGGAAGTAGCGATATCCCGCCATCAGCCTCAGGGTCGCCGCCACTTCGTACCACGGCGACAGCTCCAGGAACTGGTAGTCGCCGGGGTTCCAGTCAAGCAGAACCTGTGACTCCGCCGGAGCGAAGGTGACGTTGGGGTCGAAGGCGCGCCGCTCCGTCGTCCCCTTCATCTGAACCCCGTAACGCAGGTCCGCCCATAGGCCCGCCCGCCGCCAGCGGCCGTTCATCCATGCGCGGGCCTCCACGTCCATTTGCGCATCGCCGGTGCCGATGTCGATAAAGTTGGCCGGATCATCCTGTAGTCCCGTGGGCAGGCGGACGAGCGCGCCGGCGCCCGCGATCAGGTGGCTTGGCCCCTCCGCGTCTCCCGACTCCAGCAGGCGCGCGTCGACCCGCGCTTCAATGTCGCCGATGCCCCACAGCGACCTCCAGTTTTCCAGAGGGTGGCTGGCCGCGATGCCGTAGGCGGGGTCGGTGACGAGGGCCAGGAACTCCTCGGTACTGAGCGGGCCCGCGGCGAGGGGAACCGCGCCAGGGGTCCCGGTCACGCCCGCGGCGTCGAAGGCCGCGAGCAGGGCGGCGAGCCGCTCCTGCAGCGCCATCCCTGCGGAGGAGCCTCCCAGCGGCGCGAACAGGCCGCCGTACATCGTCGCCAGCGCGTTCCTGAAGATCCGGGCATCCGCGACGAGCGCCGTGGCGTCCCGGCATGCGGGCGATGAAGGGTCGGCCTCGCAGGTGGTCGCACGAAAGCCGTCGTACCGCGTGATCGAATTCTGCAGCCGGCCGAGGAAGTCGGTCACCAGCCCGGGATCGGCCATTGCTGGGCTGAAGCCCGCGGTGGCGCTGGCCGAGTCCGCCAGGAACGTGACCGTGAACTCGGTGTCGCTGCGTACGAAGGGAATCGTGCCACCCACGGTCAGCCAGTCGAAAACGCCCACGTCCAGGGAGAGCGGCACGTGCCTCGACGCCTTTTCCATCACCGCGTCCATCGTGCCGAGGCGCATGTCGAACGGTTCGCCCGCGGCGTTTCGCAGCGCCGTTTCCAGGGGTCCGATGTGTGAGAAGACGCTGGCGCCGGCGGGTCCGGAAAACGCGTCGCCCAACTGCTCGAGCCCCGAGGATCCGCTCCCCCACATCCCGTAGCGCGAGGAAAACGAGACGTAGTCCCCGCGCAGGCCGAGACGCACGTTGCCCTTGGGGACCAGGGGCGAAAAGGGCTCCTGGGCGGTCGCGTCTCCCGCGAACGCCGCGGGGGCGAGGAGGGCGGCGAGAAGGCAGGCGATGAGGGCTGAGGGTCGATGCACGGTTCGTCCGGGTTGTCGTGGGCCCGGGGACCGGGCGCCGACTCCGCGAAAGGGGGTCGCGGAGACAAGATAATGTCTTGACACCGCAACGTGGCGCGCCTAGGGTTTTAGTCCCCGCTCCGCGGGGCGGCTTGCGGGAATAGCTCAGTTGGTAGAGCACCACCTTGCCAAGGTGGGGGTCGCCGGTTCGAGTCCGGTTTCCCGCTCTGATGCCGGCAGTCCGCCGCAGGGATGCTTCGCCGAGGGAAACGGTGCCGCATTCCCGGCCGGATCGCCGCGGGGGCGACGGCCACTGCCGGACGCCCCCTTGCTGTTGGCGCCGTAGCCAAGTGGTAAGGCAGAGGTCTGCAAAACCTCCATTCGGCGGTTCGAATCCGCCCGGCGCCTCTTGTTCGCCCGACGCCTCTCGTTCGCTTGGCGTCTCCGTCCGCCCGGCGCCTCTACGGAATCAAGGGCCGCGGCCCGGGCCTCAGCAGGAAGACCCCTTCGTACATGCTGGTGACCACCACCGTGCCGCTCTCGAAGAAGGGGTAGGCGGTCCAGGCGCCCACGAACCCGGGCGGCTCTCCCTCGTACGGCGTGGTGTCGAACCAGCCGATCTCGACGGGCGCCTCGGGGTCGCTGATGTCGAAGAGGCGGAAGCCGGCCTGGTAGTTGGCCTGGTACATCCGGTCGCCCTTGACGTACAGGTTGTGATCCGTGGCGCCGGAAGGGCCGTCGACGCTGCCCACCAGGATGGGATCGTCGATCTCGGCGACGTCGAAGATGAACGTGCGCGTGGCCGGGGCCGTGCCGACCAGCTCGTCGAGTTCGTCGTCGAGGTAGTAGTAGCGCTGGTCGTCCGTGAGCCAGCCCTGGTGCACGTAGGCCAGGCCGGGATAGGTGGCCGTGCCGACGGGGACCGGCGCCTCCTTGTCGGTCACGTCGATGATCCGCAGCGCCGTTTCGTTGGACGCGAAGCAGAGTTGCCGGCCCTGGAAACGGTCGTCGGGCCCGCGATAGACGACGCACTGCGCGTCATGGGTGCGGCCCTGGTAGATCAGCCCCTCGGTATCGGTGAAGCAGCCCGCGAAGACGGGGGACTTCGGATTCCGCACGTCGACCATGTGGAGGCCGCCGCCGCATGTTTCGCCGCCGCCGCTCGCTCCCACGGGGAAGGCGAAGCCGCTCTCGGGGTCGAGGACGAGGTTGTGCGCGCTGGCGATGCCCCGGTAGACGGCGTCCGGGGAGAACTCGACGGGGTCCGGACCCGCGTCCCGCAGCCGCGTGAGGTCGAAGACGACGAGTCCGTGGTCGCCCGCGCCGTCGCCGGTGAAGAAGAGGTGATCGGCGTAGACCTTCAGGTCGCGGGCGCCGCTGGGGTTGGCGGAGACCACGCCGACGTACCGGGGCCCGGCGGGGTTGGTGATGTCCACGATGGCAGCGCCGCCCGTGCGGCCCACCAGCGCGTATTCGCGGCCCGTGGCCGGGTCGGTCCAGCCCCAGACGTCGCTGACACGTTCGCCGGGTGCGCCGCCGAGGACGGAGGTGGGCAGGTACGCGAGGAGGTCCACGCCGTCGCAGGCGAAGCCCGCGGCCGCGCCTTCGGCGCAGCGCACCTCGCCCTCGGTGACCGCTTCGAGGCCGGTGCCGGGCCGAAGCGGCTCGCCGGACGGTGCCCACTCCCCGGCCGTTTCTCGTGCGAAGACCTGGGCCGCGCCCGCGCCGCCGTCGGCCCCTGGCGCACCCACGACCGCGACGGTGGGGCTCAGGGCGATTGCGGCGCCGAAGGCTGCCCCGGAGCCGCCCGGGCCATCCATCGCGTCCATCGGTGCGGCTTCCTCCCAGCGATCCGCGCGCAGGACGTAGCGGTGAACCCGCCCGGCGCCCGACGCAGAGCCGGGTGCACCGACCCAGAGTTCGTCATCCAGGATTGCGACGGTCGAGCCGAAGAGCAGGGGCGCGACATCGGCGTCTGGCGCATCGGCGCCGGGTTCGGGCGGTGTTGCGGCGGCCTCCGCCGACTCCGCGTCCGCCGCACCCGGGGCGACCAGGAGCCCGTCCCTCTCCCACGTCCCCTCGGCCCCCCGCCGGAACGTGTACACCGCACCCGCACCCCGCCGCGATCCGGGCGCGCCGACAGCGAGCCGGTCCCCGGCCCGCGCGATCGCCGCGCCGAAGCGCGCATCGGCGTCCGCGGAATCGGGACGCAGGGGCGTGCGCGGGGTCCACGTGCCGTCGACGCGGGCGAGAAGGAACACGTGTCCTCTGCCGTCCGCGCCGTCCGAGGACACGAGCAGCTCGTCTCCGTCAAGGACCAGGGCCGTGCCGAGTCCGGTCGCCACGCCTGACGGGAACCGGATCATCGTCGGGGGCTCCCATCCCCGCTCCGCGTGCCGTGTGAAGATGTGCAGGGCCGGGGACGAAGTGCCGTCGCCCCCCACCGCGACGGCCACCCGGTCCCCGTCCACGGCCACGGTCCGCGGCGCGGGTTGCAGGATCCGCATGATCCCCGCGAAGTCGACCGCCGCTCCGGGACCTGCTGGCGCTTCCGCGTTCTCGGGGTCTTCCAGGCCCGGCACGCTCAACAGCTCCAGGTCGGCCTCATGGTCCCAGTCTCCGCGATCCGCGTCACGGAACAGATGGGCCCCGAACCGCAGGTCAGGATCCCCCGACCCCACCACCACCCGCCCGTCCCGCCACCCCAGCGACGGCGACAGCCGCTGCCCATTGGCCGCCGTCTCGGGCGATGACAGCGTCCCCACCAGCACCCACGTGCCGTCGGCGGCCTGTTCGAAGCGGTAAAGCGCTGCCGGTCCCCGCGCCTGGCCCGGCTTCCCGACGATCACCGTCTCCCCCGACACCGCGACCATGGCTCCGAAGTCGTCCTGGGCCACGGCGCCCACGGGGAGGGCAAGCAACACGGGGACCGCAAGCAACGCCGGGACGGCGAGCAGCGCGGGCGCGACCCGCCAGGCGGCCACCTCGGCGGGCTGGAGGTTCCGGCGGCGGTCACGCTTCATCTTGAACATCGCATTCTCCGGGGTGTAGGCTGATCCACCAAGCTGAACGTAGATTCCGCGACTGGCAAACTGCAGGGGACCTCAACCCATGGCCCATATCAGGTACGTCGCGCGCGCGGATGCGGGGGAGCGGCTCGCGTCGCTCCACGACCGCTACGCGGATGCCCGCGGCAGACTCGACAACATCCTGCGCATCCACTCGCTGAACCCCCCGACCATGGAGCATCACTACGACCTCTACCGGTACCTGATGACGGGGCCGTCCCCCCTGTCGCGCGTGCAGAGGGAGATGATCGCGGTCGTGGTCTCCGCCGAGAACGACTGTTTCTACTGAATCAACCATCACGGAGCGGGACTCCGTAGGCTGACCGGCACCTCCGAGCTCGGAGATGCGCTGGCACGGGGCGGGCGTCCGGCCACGCTGACCCCGGCCGACGCCGCAATGCTCGACTACGCGGTCAAGCTGACACGGGACCCCGGCGGCATGACCGCGGACGACACGGAGTCTCTGAGAGAGGCGGACTTCGACGACCGTGCCATCCTCGACATCTGCCAGGTCGCATCCTACTACAACTATGTGAACCGCCTGGCGGACGGACTGGGGGTCGAGCTTGAGGAGGCGTGGGCCGGGAAGCGCCTCACCCTGACCCGGGAAGAGTTCGACGCCCGCGCCGAGATCCCATGATCACTATCGACGGACACGGGCTGACCCTGGCGGCGGTCGAGGCGGTGGCGCATGACCGCGCCCAGGTCCGCCTCCACTCTCGCGCGGCGAAACGGGTACAGCGCTCGCGCGCCCGCCTGGAAGCGCTTCTTCACCGGGACCAGCCGATCTACGGCGTGAACACCGGGTTCGGGAGGCTCGCCGACGTGCGGATCCGCCCCGACGAGCAGCGCGCCCTGCAGCACAACATGGTACGCAGTCACGCGGCAGGCGTGGGCCGCCGGCTTCCCGCTGCAGAGGTCCGCGCGATCGTGCTGCTCCGCGCCAACACGCTGGCGCGCGGACAGTCTGGCTGCCGGCTCGTCGTCGTGGAGCGCCTGCTCGATCTGCTGAATCACGGGATCCATCCGGAGGTGCCGGAGATCGGTTCGGTCGGCGCCAGCGGCGACCTCGCGCCCCTTGCCCACGTCGCGCTCGCGCTGACGGGAGAGGGCCGCGCCGAGGCGGACGGACGGTGGGGCGAGTCCGCCGAAATGCTGCGCAGCGCGGGCATCGAGCCCCTCGACCTCTCCGAAAAGGAGGCGGTGGCGCTGATCAACGGCACCCAGGCGACGACCGGCATCGGGGCGCTGGCCGTCCGCCGCTTCGGACGCGCGCTCGACACCGCCGATGTCGCGGGCGCCATGTCGCTGGAGGGGCTGAGGGGGACTCCCGACCCCTTCCGGCCCGAAATCCACGCCGCGCGTCCGCACGCGGGCCAGATCGTGGCTGCCCGGCGTCTGTGGACGCTGCTCGCAGGATCCGGGATTCGCGAGTCCCATCGCACGGGAGACCCGAGGGTACAGGACGCGTATTCGCTCAGGTGCATGCCGCAGGTGCACGGGGCCGCCCGTGAGGCGCTCGGCTACGCACGCCGCATCCTGACCACGGAAGCCAATTCGACCACCGACAACCCCCTGGTGCTCGGTGGCGCACATGGCTCCAATGCGCCGGAGGCAGAGACGGGCGGGCGCGGTGCCCGTGCCGGCATCGTCCTCAGCGGCGGCAACTTCCACGCGCAGATCGTGGCCCAGTGCCTCGACCTGGTGGCCATCGCGGCCGCCGACATGGCGTCCATCTGCGAGCGGCGCATCGACCGGCTGCTCAACCCGGACCTGTCCGCGCTTCCAGCCTTTCTAACCACGCGGCCCGGCACCCGTTCGGGGCTGATGATCGCCCAGGTGACCGCGGCCGACGCGCTGTCGGAGATGCGCGTCCTGGCGACGCCGGCGAGCATCGATTCGGTGTCGACCAGCGCCTCGCAGGAAGACCACGTCTCCATGGGGATGGCCGCCGCCAGAAAGGTGCGCAGGAGTGTCGAGCTGCTCGAGATCGTGCTGGCGGCCGAGTTCCTTTGTGCCGCGCAGGCGCTGGAGTTCCACCGTCCGCTGCGTGCGGGCGACGGGGTGGAGCGCGCGCTGGCCGTGGTGCGCGACCGTGTGCCGCGCGTGGACGAGGACAGGCGCCTGGGACCGGATCTGGAGGCGCTGGCGGACCTGGTACGCGGGGGCGGGCTGACGGGGCGCGAAGCGACGGACGCCGAGGAGACGGACGGAGATGGAAATGACGACCACTGACCGGGCGCGCAGGGTCCGCGCCCCACGGGGCACGACGCTCAGCTGCAGGGGATGGACCCAGGAGGCGGCGCTGCGGATGCTCATGAACAATCTGGACCCGGAGGTGGCCGAGAAGCCGGACGACCTGGTGGTCTACGGGGGCACGGGCCGGGCCGCGCGCAACTGGGCCGCCTTCGACGCCATCGTGGCCGCGCTCCGCACGTTGGAGGACGACGAGACGCTGCTGGTCCAGTCCGGCAGGCCGGTCGGCGTCTTCCGCACCCACGCGCACGCGCCGCGCGTGCTGATCGCCAACTCGAACCTGGTCGGACGCTGGGCGACCTGGGAGCACTTCCACGAGCTGGAGCGCCGAGGGCTCATGATGTACGGCCAGATGACCGCCGGCTCGTGGATCTACATCGGCACCCAGGGGATCCTGCAGGGCACGTACGAGACCTTCGGCGCGATGGCGCGCAACCATTTCGGGGGGTCGCTGGCCGGGCGCTGGATCCTCACCGGCGGTATGGGGGGCATGGGTGGGGCCCAGCCGCTGGCCGGCACGATGAACGGAGCCGCCGTGCTCGTCGTCGAGGTGGACCCCGAGCGGATCCGCCGCCGGATCGAGACCCGCTACTGCGACCGCATGACCGACGACCTGAACGAGGCGCTCGGGTGGGTGCGGGAAGCGGTGGGACGGGGCGAAGCGTTGTCAGTGGGGCTGACAGGGAATTGCGCCGACGTGCTCCCCGAGCTGGTCCGCCGCGGGATCACGCCGGACATCGTCACGGACCAGACGTCGGCGCACGACCCCGTGGACGGATACGTGCCTGGCGGTCTTTCGATCGATGAGGCAGCCGCCTTGCGAACGCGTGATCGAGCCGAGTACCGCTTGCTGTCCATGGCGTCGATCCGCCGGCACTGCGAGGCGATCGTGAAGATGGCGGGGCGCGGCGCCATTGCGGTCGACTACGGCAACAACCTCCGCGGCTACGCGCTGGAGGCGGGCTTCGAGGACGCTTTCGCCTACCCGGGCTTCGTCCCCGCCTACGTGCGGCCTCTGTTCTGCCTCGGCAAGGGGCCGTTTCGCTGGGTGGCGCTCTCGGGGGACCCCGCCGACATCCACCGCACCGACGACCTGGTGCTGGAGATGTTTCCCGACGACGATCACCTGTGCCGCTGGATCCGCATGGCGCGTGAGCAGGTGGCGTTCCAGGGGCTGCCCGCGCGTATCTGCTGGCTGGGGCAGGGGGAGCGGGCGCGCTTCGGCGTGGCGATGAACGACCTCGTCGCCAGCGGCGAGATCAGCGCCCCGATCGTGATCGGGCGCGACCACCTGGACACGGGCTCGGTCGCGTCACCGTACCGCGAGACGGAGGGGATGAGGGACGGGACCGACGCCGTGGCGGACTGGCCGGTGCTCAATGCGCTCCTGAACACGGCGTCCGGCGCGAGCTGGGTGTCGTTTCACCACGGTGGCGGAGTGGGAATCGGCGACTCCCTGCACGCGGGACAGGTGCTCGTGGCCGACGGCACGCCGGAGATGCGGACCCGGATCGAGCGCGTGCTGACCAACGACCCCGGGCTGGGCGTGGCGAGGCACGCGGACGCGGGTTACGAAGAGGCGATCGCGACCGCGCGCGAGAAGGGGGTGAGGCTCCCGATGCGGTGAGGCGCTGGCGATGCCGCCGTGCCCTGCGCCGTCCCGCCCGCCGTCCCGCCCGCCGCCCCCCTCAGCCCCCCGCCTGCGCCCCCAGCCGCTTCACGGCTTCCGCGTACGCGCTGCGCACCGCCTCCTCACGCGGGTGACACCCCTGCTTCACCACCCACTCACCACCCACCATCACGTCGCGCACCGGGTTGACCGTCCCGGAGAACACCCACGAATCGAGCACGGCGGGGCCCTCGCGCCCGACCAGCGCCGGGTGCTCCGCGTCGAGGACCACCAGATCGGCGCGCCTGCCCACCGCGATGCTGCCGGCCTGCCACGCCAGCGCCTGGCATCCGCCGCGCCAGGCGTGCCGCAGGAGCGCGCCGCCGGCACCCGCCAGCGCGCCGCGCCCGCCCGCCAGCGCACCGCGCCCGCCCGCCAGCGTGCTGTCGGCCCCGCCGGCGCCGCCCGCGCCCGCCCCACCCGCGTCCCCGAGCACCACGCGCCTCTCCGACGCCAGGCGCTGCCCGTATTCCAGCAGCCGCAACTCCTCCACCGGGCTGCGCGAGACGTGGCTGTCCGTGCCGATGCCGAACCGTCCGCCCCGGGCCGCGAACCCGGACAGCGGAAACAGCCCGTCGCCCAGATTGGCCTCGGTGGTGGGACACAGCCCGACAACGGCGCCCTGCCGCGCGATCGCCGTCAGCTCCGCCTCGGTCGCGTGCGTCGCGTGCACCAGGCACCACCGTTCATCGACGGGGGCGTGATCCAGCAGCCACTCGACCGGGCGCGCCCCGCGTTCGTCGATGCACTCGCCGACCTCGCGCCGCTGCTCGGCCACGTGAATGTGCACGGTGTCGGTGTTCTCGCCGGGGCCGCCGGACAGGAGGGCCGCCAGCTCGCGAAAGGACTGCCGCGAGACCGCCCTCAGGCTGTGCACACCCCACCCCAACCCCACGGAAGCGTCGCGGGCCTCGCCGCCGAGCGCATCGAGCAGCCGCACCGCGTCGTCGAGATCCAGGCGGAAGCGCCTCTGGGCGCCCGCGAGCGGCCGGCCGCCCAAGCCGCCCGACTCGTACACCGCCGGGATCAGCACCAGGCCGGTTCCCGCCGTCCTGGCCGCTGCCAGGATGCGCCGGCTCATCTCCGCGGAATCGTCGTACCGCCGCCCGCCGGGTGCGTGGTGGAGGTAGTGGAACTCGCCGACGCACGTGAAGCCGGCCTTCAGGAGTTCGATGTAGAGCTGCGCCGTGACGGCCTCCACGTCGTCCGGCGTCAGGAGGTCGGCGAACCGGTACATGACGTCGCGCCAACTCCAGAACGAACCGGGGCCCGAGCCCTCCGCCAGCCCCGCCAGCGCGCGCTGAAAGGAGTGGCTGTGGACGTTCGGGACGCCGGGGACCGCCCATCCGCCTATTCTCTCGCCTCGGGATTTGCCCACGCCCGTACTCACCCCGGCGATCCGCCCGCTGCCGTCCACCGCGACCTCGATGTCGCGCCGCCACTCGCCGCCGACGAGCAGCCGGTCGAAGCGATAGACGCGACTCTCGCGGCCTGCGCGTGATTCGCGGCTGCCACCCATTCCGCGGTGTGCCTGCCTCGGGATTCCGGCCACGGGCTCCTCGGCTTGTCATTCGGACGGATTGCGCACCCCGCATTGCGAAACGGCACGGAGCGATGCAACAATCTGGCCCCAAACCCGCACTGGCCCAAACGGCGCCGGCCCATCCGGCGCAGGAGAACCCGGACATGTCCATGCAGCCCTGGGACAGACTCTGGACCGGTGCCAATCTCGCGACCATGACCGATGCGTCGCTGGGGATCATCGAGAACGGCGCGATCGCGGCCGCGGCCGGGAGGATCGCGTGGGTGGGGCCCGAGGCCGATCTCCCCGGCGATCACGAGCGAATGGCCCGGGAGGTGATCGCGTGCGACGGTGCGTGGCTGACGCCCGGTCTGATCGACTGCCATACGCACATCGTCTTCGGGGGCGACCGCACCGCCGACTTCCGCCGCCGGCTTCGCGGGGAGTCCTACGCAGACATTGCCAGGGCCGGCGGGGGCATCATGTCAACGGTGCGCGCCACCCGCGCCGCCTCGAACGAGGAATTGACCGCGGGTGCGGCCGTCAGAGGCAGGGAACTCTGTGCGTGGGGGGTCACAACCATCGAGGTCAAATCCGGCTATGGACTGGATCCGGCGACCGAGCTGCGCATGCTGGATGTCGCCGCCGGGCTCGCCAGCCACCTCCCGGCCGACATCTCGCCGACGCTGCTCGCCGCACACGCGCTGCCTCCCGAATACGCCGGACGCCGCGAGGAATACGTCCGTCTGGTCGTGGAGCGGATCCTCCCCGCCGCGCTGGAACAGGGCCACGCCACGGCCATCGACGTCTTCTGCGAGGACATCGCGTTCACCCCCGCCGAGTGCCGCCGCATTCTCGGGGCCGGGACCCAGGCGGGGCTGCACGGGCGTCTCCATGCCGACCAGCTCGCGGACTGCGGAGGCGGTGCGCTGGCTGCCGCGCTGAGCGCCCGTTCGGCGGACCACCTCGAGTATCTGTCGCCGCAGGGTGTCGACGCCATGGCCGAAGCGGACGTGTGCGCGGTCCTCCTGCCGGGCGCGGCGTACACCCTGGGGGCGGACCGCAGGCCGCCCGTCGGCGCCCTGCGGCGCGCCGGCGTAACGATGGCGCTCGCCACCGACGCCAACCCCGGTTCCTCACCGATCACGCATGTGGGAGCGGTGATGAACCTCGCGTGCATCCTCTTCGGGCTCACCCCGGAAGAATCTCTGCTGGGAATGACCGCGGCGGCTGCGAAGGTGCTGGCGCTGGACCACGATCGGGGGACGCTCCGTCCCGGCATGCGGGCCGACTTCGCCCTCTGGAGTGTCCGCGACATCGCGGAACTCTGCTACTGGGTGGGCGCCACCAGCCCCCTGAGATCGCTGGTGAAGGATGGCGTACCCGTCACGAGGCACGCCGCCGATGTCAAATAAAGTTTACAGCGTGTAAACTCTGGTTGACAGTGCGCTTTATCCTCCCCGCCGACGGGGTGGCGCGCGCTTCGGTGCCGGACGGGCCTTGGGCGGCGCGCGCCTCGGTGCCGAACGAGCCTTGGGCGGTGCCCGCTTCGGTGCAGGGCGAGCCTTGGGCGGTGCCCGCTTCGGTGCAGGGCGAGCCTTGGGCGGCGCGCGGCGCGGCGCGGGGCGGACCTTGGGCGGTGCGCGTCTCGGCGCGGATTGTGCCTTGGGTGGCGAGCGCCTCGGCGCGGTTGTCCTGACCGAGGGCGGCCTGGGCGCGGTCCTGACCCCGGTCGGCGCGCGCCTGGGAGGTGTGGCCCTGGTGGCCGGTTCGCGCTTCGGGGGCGACATGCGCGTCGCGGTCGGCGTGCGCCGGGGCGTCGGAGGCCGCACGGCGGGTTGCGGCCGCCGCGTCGGCGTGGACCGCGTCTGCGGCGTGGGCCGCGTGGTGCGGCCGGGCACGTCGCGCGTGGAGGGCCTCGGGTTGGCCGTCGTGACCCCCGGCTGGATGCGTGGTCGGGCCGTGCGCCTGCCGTCTCTCAGTTGAGCACCTCTGTCGAGGCCATCCCTGCCGCGCCTGCTATCGACATCGTCCAACCCACCCTGCGCAGTCCGTGGCCGGAGCTTGGCGACGGGTCTCTCCGGGCCGTTGTCGGTCACGTATACGGGTGGTTCCTTGAACTGCGGGCCAAAGAGCGGCGACCGGCCGCCGTAGCCGCGGCGCGCGTACTGGCGCCTGGGGTAGGGGCCCCATCCCCGGTCCCAGTGGTCGTATCCCCAGTACCGTCCGCCGTAGAAGCCGTAGGGGCGGTAGGCGTCCCAGACCGGCGCCCAGGCGTAGTAGTGCCGGGCAATGTACCGGCGGGACGGCCATCCGAGGAACCCGTGGGGCCGCCACCACGGGTTGTGCCAGCTCTGCCAGCCGAACGGGCTGTACCCGAACGGACTGTAGGCGAATGGGCCGAAGCCGAACGAACCGTACCCCCAGCAATCGTCGAAGAACGGATCGTACCAGTAGACGTCCCAGCAATGGGATCGTCCGAGGAAGCCGTCGTGGTATCCGGCCCAGTAGTCGTCATGGGTGTTGAAACCGAAGCCCAGCGAGATGCCCACGCCAAACCCGAAGCCGAACCCGGTGCCCAGAGCCAGCGGCTGATAGGCGAGACCGATTCCGGGGGAGTGCCAGGCGGGGTAGCCGCCGGCGGCGAATCCCATTTGCCAGGACACGTGGTTCGTCACCTGGGCGCCTGCCGTGGCCGGCGCGACAACCAGCGCCGCCGCCATCACCATCGTTCTTGCGTTCTTCATGTCACGACCTCCGCGGAGTTGGACTCGCGGTTACCTGATGCATCGATCATGCCAAAGCGAATCAAGGCGCCAACCCATTGTCCCGAAAGCTGTTGGCAGGATGGACGCATGACCGGCCGGACGTTCCTGTCCAGGCACGGGGACAGTTCCGACACACGCTCGGGACACGCGTCATGCCGACACCCACCGATGCACCAGGAGCAGGATCAGAAGGGCCAGCAGCGGTGCGGCGGTCAGGAGCAGCTTCGCGACAGTCTCCGCGCCCGAGGCTCCCGAACGGTTGGAAGAACGGCTCAAAAGGCATCTCCTCCGTGCTGCGGGCACTCCGTACGCGTGTGCTTGCGACCGCGTACGCAGGTACTTGCGGCGGCGTGCAGCGGCGCTCGCTCCAGGCAGGCTCCGTTCAAACATGGCGCTTCGGCCCGGCTCCGCAAGAGGACCTCCGTTGCGGGCTGCTCTTGCCAAGCGCGCCACCGGAGTCAATCTTGGTTGCACCGACACCGCGCTCGAAATCGAAGCGACGCAGTTGCCTTGGCGCGGTGTGTTTTTCGGACCCGCAGTTCCTTGTCCCGGCCAGAGCCCGTGGTGATTCCCGGAACTGCCCCCTGGGCAAGGGGACGGGCATGGTTCCACCGGGTCCGCAACCCGCTCAACTGGAGCCGTACCTTCTGCAAGGTGTGATGACCGTGACCGAACAACCCTCCACCGAATCTCGAGAGGACAGACAACCCCGGAGAGGACGAAGGGGAAGGGGACGCGGACGCCGCAGGAGAGGCCGGCGCCCGCAGGAGGAAGACGAAGTGCAGGTTAACGACGAAAACCGGGAGCCGGGCGAGGTCCTGGGAGTGCTTGAAGTGCTCCCGAGTGGCTCCGGCTTCATTCGCAGGCCCGCCGAGGGGTACATCCCCGGCAGGAACGACATCTATGTGGGGTCCCGCCTGATCCACCGTTTCGGTCTCCGGACCGGCGACGAACTGGCCGGGATCGTCGGGCGCCGCCCACGCAACGGCAAGAGTCCGCCGCTTCGCTATCTGGATCTGGTCAACGGACAGGCGCCGGACAGCGCCGCCCGCAGACCGGACTTCAACCGCCTGAGCGCGATGCACCCCCGCAACCAGCTCAAGCTGGAGTGTGGCCGCATGCACGCGGGCGAGCCGGACATGACCAACCGGGTGATCGATCTCTTCTGTCCCCTGGGCAAGGGGCAGCGCGCGATGATCGTGGCGCCGGCCAAGGCCGGGAAGACCACGATCCTGCAGGCCGTCGCCGAGGGCGTCGTGAAGAACCACCCCGAGTGCGAACTCATGATCCTGCTCGTCGACGAGAGGCCCGAGGAAGTCACCGAGATGGAGATGTGCGGCTTCGGCGAGGTCATCGCATCGACCTTCGATCTGACCGCCGAGCGCCACTGCCAGGTTGCGGAGATGACGCTGGCGCGAGCGCGGCGGCGCGTCGAAGCGGGCAGCGACGTCGTCATCATCCTCGATTCGATCACCCGCCTTGCCCGTGCCCACAACACCGTAGAGGAGGGGAGCGGGCGAACGCTTTCCGGCGGACTGGACGCCAACTCGCTGGAGAAGCCCAAGCGATTCCTGGGGAGTGCCAGGCTGATCAAGGAGGATCAGGGGGGCGGATCGCTTACGATCATCGCGACCGCGCTGGTCGATACCGGCTCGCGCATGGACCAGGTCATCTTCGAGGAGTTCAAGGGTACGGGGAACAGTGAACTGGTGCTCAGCCGGGAACTGGCGGACCGCCGCATCTTCCCGGCGATCGACCTGCGGGCTTCCGCGACGCGGAAGGAGGAGCTGCTTCTGTCGGCGGAGGCACTCAGGCTCTCGCGGGCGATGAGGCGCCAGTTGTCGTCCTCGCACCCGGCCGACGCAATGGACGAACTTCTGCGCGTAATGCGCCAGACCCGGTCCAACGACGAGCTGATTACCCTGGCGCTGGAGAGACTCTAGCCGGCGCTCCGGAGGCTGCTAGCCAGGACCCCAGCGTTCGGCCAACTGCCGGAGCTGCTCGAGGCTCTCGTCCAGCTGGCGGCCCTGGGACTCGTCCAGCGTAAGCGCCGTCCAGCCCAGGATGGGATTCCAGCCCAGATCGGCCCGCTCCGTCCAGGACACGACGGAACCCGGGCCGCTGGCCTCGATGGAGATCGTGCCTTCGAAGCGGAGCGCCGCGTCCTCGACCTGGACGAGATAGTCCACGCTCGCCGGTGCGGGCGCGTCCGGGCTTGCGGGGCGCTGCGCACCAGGGCTTGCGGGGGGCCGCGCATCGAGGATGGTCAGTGAGCCCGAACCCAGCGCGGGGTCGTCCCACACGCGCCTTGCACCCGGTCCCTCCGCGGGTCCTTCAAGGCGCGAATCCACCTCTCCCCACGGGGTCCATTCCGTCCACGCCTCGAGATTGCTGACCAGCGGAAAGACCGTCTCGGGCGGGGCGTCGATCTCGACCGTGCGCGTGACCTCGACGGTACCGGGCAGCAGGATGCCCGTGATCAGGAACGCGGCGGCCAGCAGAGCGAGGATTCCCGCGACGATGACCCCGGGGCGGGCGACCGTGCGCAACATTTCAGCAGGCTCCGTCCAGGCCGCAGCGTGCGGCCAGGTATTCCGCCAGCAGGGACCAGACATGGCTGGCCACCGCGTCGTGGCCTTCCGTGTTGGGGTGAATGCCGTCCGGCTGGTTGAGAGCAGGAACCGCGCCCACGCCTTCGAGGAGGAACGGGATCAGCAGCGCGTCCTGCTCCTCGGCGATCCGGCCAAAGACCGCCCGGAAAGCCTCGGTATACGGGGCGCCGAGGTTCGCCGGGGCCTTCATACCCGCAATGACGATCCCGGCGCGCGGATGGCGAAGGCGGGTCTCGCGGACGATCCAGTCCAGATTGGCGTAAAGGGCCTGCGGACTCTGCCCGCGCAGCCCGTCGTTGGCGCCGAGTTCCACGAACAGCACTCCCAGACGGGAACCGTGCCGCTCGAGCAGGTGCGCCAGGCGAGCGCGTCCCCCGGCCGAAGTGTCGCCGCTGACGCCCGCATTGACCACCGCATAACCGTACCCCGCGTCGGCGATGCGTCGGCCGAGCAGCGCCGGATAGGCCAGTGCGGGGTCGTCCAGCCCGTAACCGGCGGTCAGGCTCGTACCGATGAAGACGATCCGGGGTGCGTCCGCCGGGGGTGAGCTCGTCCGCGGTGGGTCTGCCCGGGCTGTACCCGCCGATTCCGGTGCGCCAGCTTCAGGAGGTGCCGCGACGGGCGCCTGGGAGGTGCCCGGGCTGTTCGCCTCCTCGCGGCATGCCGCAAGCATTGCTCCCGGCGAGACCAGGGACAGGACAAGGACGGTGCGGAAGATGATCGAGGCTCGCGGGCTGACCCGGACGTTCAGGAGCGGCGGCCGTCCGCTGGAGGTACTCAAGGGCGTCGAGCTGGAGATCGCGTCCGGCGAGTTCGTCGCGGTGGCGGGGCCTTCGGGGAGCGGAAAAACCACGCTGCTTGGTCTCCTTGCGGGGCTCGACCGACCCACGGCCGGAAGGGTGATCGTGGACGGCCAGGACCTTGACGCACTTACTGAAGATGAGCGTGCGCGATTTCGGGTCAACCGCATCGGTTTCGTGTTCCAGACCTTTCACCTGCTTCCCACCCTGACCGCGCTCGAGAACGTCCTGGTGCCGCTGGAGCTTGCCGGGAAGGGGGCGGGCGGTCCGGCCCACTCCCCGCGCGAGGCCAGGGCACGGGCCTCCGTGCTGCTGGACCGGGTGGGACTCGGCGACCGCGCGCACCACTACCCCGTCCAGCTCTCGGGCGGGGAGCGCCAGCGGGTTGCCCTCGCGCGCGCGTTCGCCAATCGTCCGCGGATCCTCTTCGCCGACGAACCGACCGGGAATCTGGACCGCGAGACCGGTGCCAGGGTCGCGCAGCTGATCGAGCAGCTGAACCGCGACGCGGACACGACGCTGGTCCTTGTCACGCACGACGCCGAACTCGCCGGTCGCGCGGACAGGATCCTGCGCCTGGAACAGGGCCGGATCGTGCGGGACGGGCGCCGCCCCGCGGACGGCTCGGGATCGTGACGGACCCGTAGGATGGACTCCTTTCCCGTGCGCATGGCGCGGCGGCAGTGGCTGGCCACGCTGCGGCACCTCGGGGTCTACATGACCTCGATTTCGGTTGGCGTGGGCGCGCTGGTTGCACTTCACTCGTTTCGCGACGATGTCGTCCGTTCGATTCAGACGGAAAACCGGACCCTGCTGGGCGCGGATGTCCGGATCGGGGCGAACCGCGCGCTCCCCGACTCGGTCACCGCCATCGTCGACTCGCTGGCGGCGAGCGGGTCGGACGCGGCGCGCGTGACCAGCCTCGTGTCCATGGCGCTGGCCGACGCAACCGGCCGCACAAGACTGGTTCAGTTGCGTGGCGTGGAGCCCGGCTTCCCCTACTACGGGCGTGTGACCACCGACCCACCCGGCCTGTGGGGCGCTCTGGCGCAGGGCTTCGCACTCGTCGACCCCGCGCTGATGGCGCAGCTGGACATCGGCACGGGTGATACACTGCGCCTGGGCAGCGCCGGTTTCGAGGTGGCGGGCACCGTGGCCGGGCTGCCTACGGACGTCGGGCTGCAGGCGGCCACGGGGCCGCGTGTGTTCGTCGCGCAGGAGCGGCTTGCCGAGACCGGCCTTCTGGGGACGGGCAGCCTCTCGCGGCACAATATCTACGTCAGGCTGCCGGTAGGGGTGGACCCGGGCGAGATCGAGGAGGCGCACGAGGAGGTGCTGCGCGCGGCACGGGTATCGTTCCGTACTCCGGAGGAGCATGCCCGCTCCCTGACCCGGTCCACCGACTTCCTTGCGGACTACCTGGGCCTGATCGGGTTGGCCGCACTGCTGCTCGGAGGCATTGGCGTGGGCAGCGCGGTCAACGTGTACGTGCGCGCCAACTTCACGTCGATCGCGGTGCTCCGCTGTGTGGGTGCGACGCGCCGCCAGGTCTTCGCCACCTACCTGCTCCAGTCGGTCTGGATGGGACTGCTGGGGTCGGTCCTCGGCGTGGTGGCCGGGCTGGTGGTGCAGCGCTTCCTGCCGCTTCTGGTCCGCGACGTCCTCCCCGTCGAGGTCGCGTCCTCCATCTCGCCCGGCTCCGTCGTCTTCGGCCTGGTCCTGGGGACCTGGGTGGCGTTCATTTTCGCGCTTCTGCCCCTGCTGGACGTGCGGCGCGTCTCTCCGCTGCAGACTCTGCGCGTCGTCGCCGAGGGTCCGCGGCGCGGGGACCGGGCCAGGGTCTGGGCCGTTGCGGCGCTGGGGGCCACCATGCTGGCGCTTACCCTCTTCGAGGCGCCGTCACCCCGGGCCGGCGTCGCCTTCGCGGGCGCCCTGGCGGCGATGACCGGCCTGCTGTGGCTCGTCGCCCTGGGTCTCACGCGCGGCACGATCAGGTTCTTTCCGCGACGGGTCGGGTACACCGTCCGGCAAGGCGTTGCCAACCTCTTCCGTCCCGGCAACCAGACCGTCGCCGTGACGCTCGCGCTCGGTTTCGGCGTGCTGGTGGTGGGCGTGATCGGCCAGTTGCAGCGCAACCTCGTGAGAGAGCTGTCGCTGGAGCGCGGGGACAGTGCGGCCAACATGCTCCTGTTCGATATCCAGCCGGATCAGGAGGCCGCGGTCGTGGCCCTGCTCGGAGAGTACGCGGTCGGCACGCCCGAGGTCGCACCGATGGTGACGGCCCGCCTGGACGCGGTGAACGGTCGTCGCGTGACCGCGATCCTGGCCGACAGCCTCGACGACGACCGGCCCGAGCGGTGGACGCTGCGGCGCGAATACCGCAACACCTATCGCGCGGAGATGAAGGAGAGCGAAGCCCTGGTCGACGGGGAGTGGTGGGGCGGGGGAGGGGCGCGGCCGGGCGGGGAAGGGGCGCGGACGGGCGGATTGCCCCGCGTGTCGATGGAGGAGGAACTGGCCGGTGATCTCCGGGTGGGTGTGGGCGACGAGGTCACGTGGCTGGTGGCCGGGACGGAGGTTCCCACCGTGGTGAGCAATCTGCGCAGCGTGGACTGGGCCGGCTTCGACACCAACTTCTTCGTGGTCTTCGAGCCGGGCGTGCTCGAGCAAATGCCGCGTACCAGCATCGTTCTCGCCAGCGTGCCGGGAGACGACGACAGGGCCCGTTTCCAGGAGGCGCTGGTTCGCGCGCATCCGAACGTGACGGTTCTGGACCTGGTGACCATACGGGCGACCATCGAGGCGATCCTGTCGCGCGTGGTGGCCGCCATTCGCATGCTGGCCGCGATCTGCACGGCCGCGGGGTTGATCGTCATGACCGGGTCGATCGCCTCCACGCGCGCACAGCGCCGCCGCGAAGGCGCGCTGTTGCGGACGCTGGGGGCGCGGTTCGCACAGATCCGGCGGATCCTGCTCAGCGAGTACGTCGCGCTCGGCACACTCGCGGGGCTGGCCGGAACGGTTCTGTCCCTGGGTGCCGGCTGGCTGCTCACTGCCCGGCTCTTCGGGATGGACTACCGGCCCGCCCTGGGCTTTGCGGCCCTCACGTGGCTGGCAGTCGTCGGCCTGACCGTGCTGACGGGTCTGGTGAGTGGGCGGGCGGGCGGCGGAGGCACGCCGCTGCAGGTTCTGCGCGCCGCTGGCGACTAGACAAAGCGGGGCGCCTCCGCGGAGGCGCCCCGCCGGGCATGCAGCGTGCCACCGTCTTCGGTGGCGGCCCTCGGTTCTACTGCTGCGGTCCCGTCTCTTCCCAGCGGTTCCGCAACCGGTCCCGCGCGTCGTCGGGAATAAGGGGTGAATTGGCGAGCAGGCGAGCCCTGCTGACGAGGTCCAGCGCCCGCGCGTTGCGGCCGTCCGACTCCGCAACCCACGCCGCGTCCGCGAACGCGTTCGCGGCCACGATGACGTCGCCGATCGCGAGCGCGCGCCGGCCTGCCGCCTCGAAGTCACGGACAGCATGACCCTCGTCGCCGCGGTAGAAGGAAAGGCGCGCGGCCTGCAGGAGGTCCTCTACGGCGACCGGGTCGCCCGAAGGCCGAAGGGCGGCCGCCCGCCGGAGCAGCGAGGCCGCGTGACCCCAGTCGCTCAGCTCCTGAAGGTTCTCCTGTGCCCGGGTCTCGAGGGCCTCGATCTCGGCCGCCGGCACGCTGGTGGTGACTTGAGCGGAAAGCGTGGTGGCGCTTGCCGCCACGAGGAACGCCGCCATCGCGGCACGGGTCCATCCGGTGTTGCTCTGCATATCGATTCTCCGTTTTTCTCATGAAACGGTTGCTGGTGCGGGCGGCTTGCGATCGACGCCTGGCGCGCCCGGGTGGAGGACTCGGGTGTCGGCCGACTGCCGGCGCCATGTCCCCCGCGAGAGTCAGATACGTTGCGAGGTCGGCGATGTTTCAGGAGTGCCGGACAGGGGCGGCCGACGGGGCGGTTCAGACGAAGAATCGACGGAGGCGGGCGACTGCGCGTTCGAGCGTTCCGGCTTTCTTGCAGAAGGCGAAGCGCACCAGCGTGCGCCCATCCTCGGGCCGGTTGTAGAAAGACGACCCGGGCACCGGCGCGACGCCGCACTCCCTGGCAAGCCAGTGGCTGAATGCCGTGTCGTCGAGGGCGCTGAGTCCCGAGAAATCGGCCATGATGTAGTACGCGCCCTCGGGGGCCCGGCACGCGAAGCCCGCATCGCGCAGCCCCGCGTACAGGATGTCTCTGCGTTCCCGGTAGTCCCGTGCGATGGCGTCGTAGTAGTCGCTCCCCAGGCCTTCCATGCCCGCCGCGCACGCCTCCTGCAGCGGGGCGGGAGCCCCTACCGTGAGGAAGTCATGGACCTTGCGGATCGCGTCGGTCAGGTCGGCCGGCGCCACGATTGTTCCGATCCGCCACCCGGTCACGCTGAAGGTCTTGGATAGCCCGGAGATCGTGATGGTCCGATCGCGCATGCCCGGCAGGGCGGCCAGCGGAATGTGCTCTCCCTCGTACACGATGTGTTCGTAGATCTCGTCCGTGATCGCGAGAATGTCATTCTCGATACAGAGTTGGGCGACCGTCCGCATTTCGTCTTCGTCGAAGACGCGTCCCGACGGATTGTTGGGGGTGTTGATCACGATGGCCCGCGTACGGCGGCTGATCGCCGGCGCGAGGCGCTCCGGGTCGAGCCGAAAGGCCGGGGGTTCCAGCGGCACGAAGACGGGCGCGGCCTGGCACAGCACCGCGTCGGGTCCGTAGTTCTCGTAGAACGGTTCCAGGACGACGACTTCGTCGCCCGGGTCGACGGTCGCCAGCATCACGGCCGCCATTGCCTCGGTTGCCCCGCAAGTGACTGTCACCTCGCGCTCCCGGTCCACCGCCATCCCGTACCACTGCAGGTACTTGCGCGCGATGGCGGTGCGGAGCGCGGGCGTGCCCCAGGTGATGGCGTACTGGTTGACGTCCGCCTGGATTGCCTCGCAGGCGGCGTCCTTCAGCAGTTGAGGAGCGGCGAAATCGGGGAAACCCTGCGCCAGATTGATCGCGTCGTACCGTCGCGCGACCCGTGTCATGTCGCGGATGACGGACTCGGTGAAGGAGTGGGTGCGAACAGCTGTGCGCCGGTTCATGATGGAGGGCACGATATCGGTAATGTGACACCGACGCCAGTTGACGCGACGTACCGTTTAGGGGTATTCTATGAGCCCCTTGCCATTGAGCGACTGCATTATCTATTCGAGAAACGCAGCATGACACGGCCGACGCGGCCCGACTACCGTGACGCGCTGGATCGGCTGTTGGCGTGTGCCGTCCTCTTCCACGGTGCCGATAGCCTGGCCGACCTGGCGGACGTCGATTGGAGTTCACTTCTGGATCAGAGTGGACTCGGGTCCGTCGCAGATGGGATCGATGTCACCGAATCCGCTTCGGCGCTACGATCCGAAATACAGATCGGGCAAGAGTTTGCAAGCGTCCTGGACAGTCTGGACGAGAGGCGTCGCCTCATTGCGCGCAAGCGGACCTACGCGCGCAACCCGGAGAAACTCGCGGCGCTGGGGGACGCGTTCGGCGTCAGCCGCGAGCGGGCCCGCCAGCTGGAAGTGCGGTTGCGGTACACCGTGGACTCGCAGGTTGCGGAGTCCGTCGAAATGGCAGCGGGCTGGCTGCGGCGCGCGGCGGGTTCGGCCGCGGGGCCGGCCAAGTTTGCCAGAATCGTCGATTTGCTTGTAGGTGATGCGCCCTCCGAGTGGAGAACAGCCGCGGAGGTTGCGGTGATGTCTGCGGCGGGCTACAAGAATCTGGACGGAGTGGTCGCCGATGATCGCTTCCAGGACCGGATCGCCCGTGTGCGCGGACTCGCCCCCGGCTTCGCGAACGAGGCGGGGGTGATCGACGAGGAGCGTCTGCGGAGTGAGGTCGGCGGAGACCGGATCCCCGAGTGGGACGCGCTTGTGCGCAATGCCCGGCTGGTTCGCATCGACGGATGTCTCGTGATCCGCGACACCCGCAGGGCACGAGTCTTCGTGGCGCTGCAGAAGATGGACCGACCCCGTCGCAGGGAAGCGATCGCCAGGACCGCGAGGCTGGCCGACAGCTCCTCCCTTTCCAGCCTGTTGTCCTCGGACCCGCTCTTCGTGCGATTCACCAAGGACCGATGGGGGCTCGCCGAGTGGACGGACGAGCCTTACGAGGGGGTCGTCGAGGCGATCGTGAAGCGGATCCGCGACGGGGGTGGCGAGGCCAGCGTGGCGTCGCTGGTCAGCGAGATTCCCGAGCGGTTCGATGTCCTGCCGGCCACGGTCAGGAACTACATCGGCACACGGAAGTTCGAGATCGCCGGAGACATGGTTCGCGTTGTCGATCGGCCGGAGGCGCCCGTGCAAAGCCTGCACGGCGCACGGGATGTCGTATGGTCCCGGGAGGGAAAACCGGTGCTGCGCTTCACGATCGGCGCGCACCACCTCAGGGGAAACAGCCAGAAGATCTCGGGAGCGGTGGCCCAGCACCTGGGCGTTGGACTGGACGAGTCGGTGAAGATCCCGTTCCTGCACCCCGCCGGCGTGGACGCGGCTTCGGTGATCTGGCGATCCTATGATCCCAACGGGCCGGAGATGGGGCGACTCCGCGAGGCGCTGCTCGAGTGTGGTCTGGCACCGGGGGACACGGCCTGTATCGAGCTGCATCCGGACGGCCTTTCGATGTTGCCGGACGAACGGGAGCTGGCGGACACGAATTCGTGAGTCTGCCGCCGCCGGCCGGTCCCGTGGACGCGGATCCGCGTCGCTGGCGCATGCTGGCCCTGGTAGGCGTGGCCGAACTGCTCGGAATGTCGCTCTGGTTCACCGCCACGGCGGTCTCGGAGGGATTGGGCGCACGGTGGGACCTCTCATCGTCGCAGGTCGGTTGGCTGGCAACGAGCGTCAACCTGGGCTTCGTGGCGGGCACGGCGGTAGCCGCCATCCTCAATCTGGCCGACATTGTCCGGTCGCGCGTCTACTTTGCCGGCGCCGCGGTGCTGGCCGCGCTGGCCAACGCGGCGGTCGTGCTCGCCCCCGGGTTCGGCGAGGCGGTGAGCCTGCGCTTTGCCACCGGCTTCCTCCTTGCGGGAGTCTATCCGCCGGCGATGAAGATGGCCGCCACCTGGTTTCGCTCGGCGCGCGGCCTGGCGATCGGTACCATCGTGGGCGCGCTGACCGTGGGGAAGGCGGTGCCGTACCTGCTCAAGGCGTTGCCGGCGGCCGGTCCTGCGCAGGTCGTGGTCGGTGCTTCGATCGGCGGCCTGATCGGGGCGGCCCTCGTGGCGCTGTTCTATCGCGACGGCCCCTTCGCCTTCTCCCGGCGCCCGTTTTCCTGGGGCCTGGTCGGCACGGTGCTGCGCCACCGCGAGACGCGGCTCGCGACCGGCGGCTACCTCGGACACATGTGGGAGCTGTACGCGATGTGGGCCTGGGTTCCGGTGTTCCTGGCGGCGTCGAGCCAGGCCGCGGGGGACGGTCGGGAGTGGGTGGAACTCGCCAGCTTCGGCGCGCTGGCCGCCGGTGGTCTGGGGTGCGTGCTCGGCGGCTGGGCGGCGGACCGGATGGGCCGTGAACGGCTGGTGATCGTGTGCATGGCGGCGAGCGGGCTGTGCTGTCTGGCAATCGGGTTCCTGTTCGGGGAGCCGTTTGTCCTGGTGGCTGCCGCCACCCTGGTGTGGGGCTTCTTCGTCGTGGCGGACTCGGCCCAGTTCAGTGCGCTGGTAACGGAAGTGGCCCCTCGCGGCGCGGCCGGCACGGCGCTGACACTGCAGACCTGCCTGGGCTTCCTCCTGGCCACCGTCACCATCCAGGCCGTCCCGGTGGTGGTGGACGTGGCGGGGTGGACCTGGGCGTTCGCCCTGCTTGCCTTCGGGCCGGCCGCGGGGATTGGCGCGATCAGGCGTTTCCGTCGGCTGCGCGGCGGCGGCGGAGCAGGACCACGCCCCAGGTCAGCACCGGCACGACGAAAACCGCCAGATAGCCGTAGGTGATCCATCCGTACCCCTGGGCGATCAGCGAGGTGAGACCGAACTGTGCGATCAGTGCGCCCAGACCCAGCATTCCCAGCGCAGCGACGACACGTGTTCGCGGCGAGAGTTGCCGGTCCCGCTCCTCGTACGTCTGGGCGATCCGTTCGTTGACGGCGTGGATCATGCCGGCGCCGGTCTCGACGAGTGTGCCGAAGAGCATCACCTGGAACGCGATCTGGAAGCCGCGCGAGCCGATCATTTCCAGCATGTAGTTCACCGGAACGGTCGCCGGGAGGATCTCCGGGTATTCGCCCGCGATCGCCACGAAGAACAGCAGCGCGGGGATCATCGCGATCGGACCGGTGAGCAGCCCCGCGATCAGGGTATCCCTGCGGTTCCTGTGGTGGCGGATCGTGATCAGAACCGCCGGGAGCACCGCCAGGTTGTATCCCGCGTACTCCAGGCCGCCCCGGATCCAGCTTGCCTCCGCCACGCCGGTCGCGAAGGAGGCGTGGATCGCTGGGCCGAAGTTGCGTATGCACAGGATGAAGAAGATGACGTAGACGAGGTAGAGCACTCCCGACCACCCGGCGAAAGCGCGTTCGATGACGCGGTTGCCGCCGAACACCAGGAAGCCGACGAGCGCAAGGATTCCCACCGCGCCGGCCAGGTACGGCAGTCCGAAGGTCTCCTCCATGATCGATCCGGCGGCCGCGGCGATCACCGCCAGCACGATCATCATGAGCGCCAGGTACAGGACCTCGAAGGCGATCCATCCCGGGCCCAGGAGCCGCTGGAAGAAGCTGCGGTAGTCGAAAGCCCGGAACACGCGCGCGAACTCGTAGCTGACGACGCACACGGCGCTCCAGACAGCGGTGGCCAGAGCCATGGCGAGAAGACCGCCCAGCGGACCGTGCGACAGGAAGAACTCGACCAGCTCCCGGCCGGTCCCGTATCCCCCGGCGATTACCACGGACTGGAAGACGAAACCGGGGAGCAGGTAGCGGCGCAGGACGTTCACCTTGTGTCATCTCCGTTGAATGGGGCCGGTGGTCGGGCGGATGGAGCCGGCGGTGAAGCTAGGATCCCACCCCGGGCGGCGCTACCGACGACTCCGCCCTTGCCAGTCCCCAATCGACGAGGAGCGCGAGGATTGCCGCCGGCACGGCGCCCGACAGGATCATCACCGGATCCGAGAGCGCGAGCCCGGCGACGATCGGGTCGCCGAGCCCGCCCGCTCCGACGAAGGCGGCCAGCGTCGCGGTGCCCACGTTGATGACGGCTGCCGTGCGGATCCCGGCCATGATCACCGGCGCGGCGAGGGGCAGGCGGATCCGGGTGAGGAGCTGCGCTTCGGTCATGCCCAGGGCGCGTCCCGCCGAGACCGCGTCGGGCGCGGCCTCGACGATCCCCGTGTAGGTGTTGCGGAGGATCGGAAGCAGCGAATAGAGGAAGAGCGCCACGACGGCCGGGGCCGCGCCGATCCCGAAGATCGGGATCATGAAGGCGAGCAGCGCGATGCCGGGAATGGTCTGGAGCAGTCCGGCCCCGCGAATGACTGTTTCCGAGATCGAACGCCGCCTTTCCAGCGCGACTCCGGCGGGGAGCGCCGCCAGGATCGCCGCGCCCAGCGACAGAATGACCAGCAGGAGGTGGCGGGCGGTCTGTCTCGCGAGCGCCGTGCGCTCGGTCCACATGTGCTCGGGAAGGGCCAGCAGCACGCTTTCCGTGCCTGCATCGGGTGGCCGGGCGCCGGCCTGCGGTGACCGGTCGCCCCCGGTCCCGACCTGGCCTGCACCGGCCTCCGACAACCCGGCCTCCACCAGCAGCGCCGCAGCCGCCTCCGCGATCGCCGCGCCCTGGACCTCGATGCGCTCGTTGGCCCGCCGCACGGCGTCGACATCGATCCGTCCGGCCATGCGCGACAGGGCGAGAACCGCGTCCGGACGATCATCGTAGAAGGCGCGGCTCACGAGCGTCGCCGCGTCGTACGGCGGGAAAAAGCCACGGTCGTCGGCCAGCACGGCCAGGTCGTAGCGCGAGATGGCTCCATCGGTCGAGTAGCCGTCGATCACGTCCACCGCCCCCTCGGCAAGCGCCTGGTACTTCACCGCCTGCAGGAGGCTGCGTGTCTCCCGGAATTCGATGCCGTACGCGTCCGACAGCCCGTCGAGCCCGTCGGGCCGGCCCATGAAGTCGGGCGAGAATCCGCCGGCCAAGCCCGGCGCGGCGTCGGCCAGCGCGCTCAGCGTGCTCAGTCCGAGAGAGTCGGCGGCCGCGCGGCGCATGGCGATCGCATAGGTGTTTTCGAAGCCCAGCGGCGGCAGCCAGCGCACGCCCCAGCGCGCCAGGAACTCGTCGCTGACCCGGCGGAAGACTGCTGCCGCGCCGCCGTCGGCCGCCTCGCCGAGGACTGCCGCCAGGCCGGTACCCGTGTATTCCGGGTAGACATCCACGTCGCCACGCAGCAGCGCCTGGAACACCAGCTCGGTCGATGCAAAGCCCGGCCGCCGGTCCACCGTGTACCCGTGCGACTCGAGCAGCTGGGCGAAGGCCTCGGCCAACAGGTAGCTCTCCGCGAACGGCTTGGACGCAACGACGATCGGATCCGTCTGAACGGGAGCCCGGGACATCCGCTGCAGGGCCGTCGCAGCTGCCGGCGCGCACACCGCGCAAACGGTCAGGGCCGCGGTCACCACGGTGCGGCGCCCGTTCAAGGGGTCACCCCGGACTTCTCGACCAGCTCCGCCGTGTAGCCCGTTGCGTCTCGCACCAGTGCGTCGGCGGCCGACTCCATGACGACCCGTCCGCCCCGCATCACCGCGACCCTCGTGGCCACGCGCACCGCCTCGCGCAGATCGTGGGTGACGAGTACCGCAGTCACGCCGGCGGACTGGCGCAGCGCGGTGAAGGCATCCTGCGCTTCGTTGCGCGTGATCGCGTCCAGCGCGCCGAACGGTTCGTCCAGGAGCAGGATGTCGGGACCCGCGGCGACCGCGCGCGCAATCGCGACCCGCTGGCGCTGCCCGCCCGAGAGCTCGCGCGGATACCGGTCCCCGTAGACCTCAGGGTCGAGCGCGGTTGCCCGCAGGGCTTCGCGTGCGCGGCGCCGAGCGTCGCCGTGGCCCAGCAGCCTGGGCACCAGGGCGGCGTTGTCCAGGCACGTCCAGTGCGGAATCAGCCCGCCCTCCTGCTGTACGTACCCGATGGATCGCCGGAGGCGCACCGGATCGATCGCGTCGACCGGCTCGCCGCGCACCGTGATGCGGCCGCTGTCCAGCTCCGTCAGCCGGTTGATCGTCCTGAGAAGCGTGGTCTTGCCGGACCCGCTCTCGCCGACCAGCGCCAGGCACGCGCCCTTTTCGACGCTGAGCGTCACATTGTCCAGGGCGAGCGTTTCGCCGTACCGCTTGACGGCATCGCCGATGCGGATCAGGGCCACGCCGCACCCTCGCGCAGGGCGCGCATCAGCAGGTCGTCGTCCACGTTGCCGCCCGTGAGCAGCGCGATGATCTCGCGGTCCGGCTCTGCCGGCACGCGCCCGTACATCAACGCCGCCACCGCCGCCGCGCCGGAAGGCTCGACCACGAGCTTGGCCCGAGTGAGCAACAGCCGCATGGCAGAGAGGATCTCGGCGTCCGAGACCAGCATGACATCCTCGACGAACCCCGCCACGTAGCGGTAGTTCAGCTCTCCCGCCATGGGGGCGGCCAGCCCGTCGGCGATCGTGTCCGTGCCGTCCAGGTGCGCGGCGTGTCCCTGGTCGAGGCTGCGCCGCATGCACGGCGCTCCCACGGGCTCCACCCCGTAGATACGCGCCGTACCGCGTCGGCCGCCGAGCCGCCCGGAAGCGGCCAGCGCCCCCGCGATTCCCGCGATCTGTCCCCCGCCTCCCACCGGCACCACGATGGTCTTGTCACCGGGAAGGTCTTCGTCCACCTCGAGCCCGGTGGATCCGTGTCCGGCGACCACCGCCTCCGAGTCGAACGGATGCAGGAACGTCAGTCCGTCGTCCGAGGCGCGGCGCCCGGCCTCCCGGAAGGCGTCGGCGGCTGTCCCGTGCAACACCACTTCGGCGCCGTATCCCGCGGTGGCCGCCACCTTGGTCCGCGACGCCCCCTCCGGCATCACCACCACCGCACGGGTTGAAGCGCGCCGTGCGGCCCACGCCACGGCCTGCGCGTGGTTCCCGGCCGAAATCGTCACGACTCCGCGAGCGCGTTCGCCCTCGGTGAGGCATGCGATCGAGTTCACCGCTCCCCGCACCTTGAACGAACCCGTCTTCTGGAGGTTCTCGCACTTCAGCCAGACGGGGGAGCCGATGGCGTCGCCCAGCGTGCGAAACGACAGAATCGGCGTGCGATGGAGCGAGGAAGCCAGCCGCCGTCTGGCATTCTCGAAGTCTTTCGCGGTGAGCCAGCCCTTCATCCTCCCTCTTCCGCGGGTCTGCCCGCCAGCGGTGTTTGTCTTTGACTTCGCGACTTCGTAGTTTGGGCCAAGGCAACGGTTTCGGCCAACTCGCAAGGTCCGGGCCAACTCCACATGGTACCGACGGCGAATCACGCTGCATGCGACCCAGAACACGAGGATGACGCCCCATGAGAATCCGAACACGGCTTGAAGGTTCCGTTTTTGTCGCATCCGCTCTGTTCTTCGTTTTTGCAGGCGTCGTTCCGACGGGCGCCCATGCCCAGCAGGGAACGATCACGGGCCAGGTCACGGACGCCGAAACGGGTGCGGCCCTGTCCGACGCGGCGGTGGAGGCGCTCGGGGCGGCGGGGCCCGTGGGGACGAATCAGAATGGACGCTTCACCCTGACGGTGGCTCCGGGATCGCATACCGTCGTGATCACGCTGATCGGATACGAGACCACGCGGGTCGACGGCATCCAGGTGGACGCGGGGGGCTCCACTGACGTGGTCGTGGCCCTGCGCTCGCAGGCGCTGCTGCTCAACCCGGTCGTTGTCACGGCGTCGCGTCGCCAGGAGAAGGCGCTGGACGCGCCCGCGTCGGTTGCGACGGTCTCGGAGGCGGATGTGGCGAGGGTCGCGGCGGTCACCGTGGCCGAGCACGTCAAGACGCTGCCCGGGCTGGACGTGGTCCAGACCGGCATCGCCCAGGGGACCGTGGTGGCGCGCGGCTTCAACAACGTCTTCTCCGGAACCCTGCTGACGATCATCGACAACCGCTACGCGCGCGTTCCGTCGCTCCGGTTCAACGCATACCAGATGTTTCCGACGACCGACCTGGACATTGACCGGATCGAGGTCTCGCTGGGCCCCGGTGCGGCGCTCTACGGGCCCAACGCCTCGAACGGCGTGATGCACATCATCACGACCTCGCCGATCGACCAGCAGGGAACGACGATCTCGTTGGCCGGCGGCGAGCGCTCGCTCTTCCACGGCCAGTTCCGCTCCTCCCACTCCCCCTCCGAGAGCTTCGGTTTGAAGATCTCCGGCCAGTACCAGCGCGGGAACGACTGGGAATACGACGACCCCGGCGAGGCACAGGCCCGGCTGGCCGGATGCAGCATCTGCACCCGGGATTACGAATCGGAGCGCTACTCCGCCAATGCCCGCCTCGACTTCCGGTTCGCCGGCGACGGGTCTTTCATCCTGAACGGCGGTACCAGCACCCTGGCGAAGGGCGTGGACATGACCGGGATCGGGGCCTTCCAGATCAAGAACTGGGGGTACAACTTTGCGCAGGCGCGCCTGTCGAAAGGCCGGCTCTTCGCGCAGGCCTTCCTCAACATGACCGATTCCGGGGGCGATCCCGCCGCACCGGCCCAGGACGGCACCTACGGGCTCCGCACCGGCGATGCGGTTGTGGATCAGTCACGCACCATGGCGGCCCAGTTCCAGTACGGTTTCGACATCGGCTCCTGGCAGAGCTTCACCTACGGGGTCGACTGGCAGCGGACCGACCCGCGCACCGAGGGGACGATCTTCGGGCGGAACGAAGACGACGACATGATCTCCGAAGTGGGCACGTATCTGCACTCGGAGACGTCGCTGGGCGACCGGATCGACCTCGTCACGGCCATCCGGCTGGACGATCACAACCGGCTTGCCGACGTGAACATCTCTCCGCGCGCGGCGCTCGTGGTCCGGCCGGCCGACAACCAGAACTTCCGCTTCACCTACAACCGGGCGTTCGCGACCCCGACCACCACCAACCTCTTCCTGGACATCATCGCGGCGCAGATTCCGCTCTCTCCGCTGCCCCTCGCCTACAACATCCGCGCGCTCGGGGTGCCCTCGGGCGGCTTCACCTTCAGCGCCCAGTGCCCCGGCGGGCTCATGTCCTACTGCATGCGCTCGCCATTCGCGCCGGGCCAGGCCCTTCCGGCAAACGCCGCGGCGCTGTGGCCGGGACTCCTCGAGATGCTGCCCGCGCTTCTCAGCCCCGGTTTCCAGCCTTTCGCCGATATCCTGAAGAGTCTTCTGCAGAATCCCGGCGCGTTGCCGGGTGATCCCGCGATCGGCACCGTGCTCCGCCGGCTGAACCAGGCGGCCATCGATCCGGCGGACGCGTTCCCGCTCGACGGCTCGCCCGTGGAGACCATCGCCGATCTCACCTCGACCATCAACAACACCTACGAGGTCGGATACAAGGGCCTGATCAACGACCGCGTGCTGCTGGCCGCCGACGTGTACTTCAGCCGGGTCGAGAACTTTGTCGGTCCCCTCCGCGTCGTGACCCCCAACGTCTTCTTCGACCCCGAGAGCGTCACGGCTTTCGTCGTCCACCGCCTGACGCCGCTCATCCAGGCCGGCCTGGTGACCCTGGACCAGATCCGGCCGATCGTCGAAGGAGTGGCCCAGCTCCCCCTCGGCACCGTCGTGCCCGACCAGGTCGACAGCCCCGACCTCCTCGTCACCTACCGCAACTTCGGCGAGGTCGACTTCTGGGGAGCGGACCTTTCCGCACAGATCCTCGCGTCGGACCGGGTGCGGATCAACGCGAGCTACTCCTTCCAGAGCGACGAGTGCTTCGACTTCAACGACGACGGCAACTGCACCAGTTCGGACGACATCGCGCTCAACGCTCCCAATCACAAGGGGTCGGTGGGGTTCGTCTTCGACGACCGGACGGCCGGGTTCTCCTTCGGTGGGCGGATGCGGATGACCACGGCGTTTCCGATGAACTCCGGCGTCTACGTCGGCGACGTGGACGGCTACAGCGTGGTGGACGCCTCGATCGGATACCGGCTCCCGTTCCAGCCGAGCACGCATGTCTCGCTGACAGCGAACAACATCCTGAACAACCTGCACCGGGAATTCGTGGGTGCGCCGGAGATCGGGAGAATGCTGTTGGCGCGGGTAAGGTACGACTTCTGAGGACGCGCCGGCCCGCGGACGCGGACGGCTGAGCGTGGGTCGCTCGCCATGAGCCCCGGAGGAAAGCGCGAGCGTCAGGCCACGGTGCTCCGGATCATCCGGCGACACCGTGTGCCGCATCAGGAAGCGCTGCGTGAACTGTTGGCGGCGCGGGGGTTTCCGGTAGCGCAGGCGACGCTCTCGCGCGACATCCGGGACCTGCGTCTCGTCAAGATCAAGGCGGCGGACGGCAAGCCCCACTATACGCTGCCCGAGGAGTGGGAACACGCGCCGCCGCTGGACTCGATCCTGCCGGCGCTGTTCGTGTCCGCCGAAGCGGTAGGGAACCTGATCGTGGTGCGGACCCTGACCGGCGGTGCGCAGACGGTCGCGTCCGGGATCGACTGGGAGGAATACGAGGGGATCGCGGGCACGATCGCCGGTGACGACACCGTGCTGATCATCCTGCGCGACCCCGGGTTGGCCCGGGAGACGGTCGAGGTCCTGAGGAGGCTGGCGGCGAGTCGCTAGCGGCCCGGTCCGGATCTGCATTGAACGACCTGCCCTCGACCCGGCATTGACTCGCGGGACCGGGGTGCATATTATTTCATTATTCCGGTATTTTTTTCCTTTTGCACGAGCGGCGTAACGGCGGTTCCGGGGCAAATGGCCGGCAGTTCGCCGGCTGGCACCGGCTGCCGCGTGTGGGTCCGGAGCGCAGGGCGCAGCATTCTCGTACGGCCTTGGCGGGAGACGTACGATCCCTGTTGCTCCGGCACCCGGCGCCGGCGGAAAGACCAATCATGAAAATCGTTCTGGGATACTCGGGTGGCCTCGACACATCGGTCATCGTGCCGTGGCTGAGGGAGAACCACGGGGCCGACGTGATCTGCATGGCTGCGGACGTCGGCCAGAGGGGTGGCGTCGCCAAGCTGGCCGGCAAGGCGTTCACAACCGGAGCCTCGGCCTTTTTCGGGGAGGACCTGCGCGAGGAGTTCGTTTCCGGATACGTCTTCCCGGTCCTGCGGGCAGGTGCGGTCTACAGCCGCAAGTACCTGCTCGGGACGGCGATCGCGCGTCCGCTCATCTCGCGCCGCATGGTCGAGATCGCGCGCCGGACAGGTGCCCAGGCCCTCGCGCATGGTTGCACCGGCAAGGGCAACGACCAGCTTCGCTTCGAGCTGTCCTTCGCCGCGCTCGCGCCGGACCTGCGGGTGATCGCTCCCTGGAGGGAGTGGGACATTTCGTCTCGAGAAGACGCGTTTGCGTACGCCGACGCGAGGGGGATCTCGCTCGAGGGCATCGACGAAGAGAAGCTGTACTCGCGCGATGAGAACCTGTGGCACATCAGCCACGAAGGCGGACCGCTGGAGGACCCCGCCAACGCTCCCGGCGATGATGTGTTCCTGTGGACATGCGACCCCGCCGCCGCGCCCGACCGCGCACTGGACATCGAAGTGGGGTTCGAAAAAGGGATCCCGGTCACCGTCGACGGGGAGGCGCTTTCGCCCCTCGCGCTGCTCGAGACGCTGAACACGCTGGGGTCGGAGCACGGCGTGGGACGCGCCGATGTGATCGAGGACCGGGTGGTCGGAATCAAGTCGCGCGGCGTCTACGAGACGCCGGGAGGCACGATCCTGCTGACGGCGATTCAGGAACTCGAGCAGCTCGTGCTGTCGCGGAGATGCCTGGCGCTAAAGGACGATCTGGCACCTCGTTACGCCGATCTGGTCTATGAGGGACGGTGGTGGACCCCCGAGCGCGAGGCGCTCGACGCCCTGGTCGATTCCCTGATGGCCAACGTCACCGGCTCGGTCCGGCTGAGGCTGTTCAAGGGGCAGGCGACCGTCCTGTCCCGAAAGGCGCCCGCGTCGCTCTACGACCTCGACCTGGCTTCGTTCGGCGCCAGCGAAGGCTACGCCCACTCCGATTCCTCGGGCTTCCTCAAGCTTTTCAGTCTGCCGCAGCGGGCGGTCGCGGCTCAGCGGCTTGCCGCGGCCGCAAAGCCGGCCAAGCCGGCTGTGGACGCGGCGGCTTCCGGGCCGGCCTCGCCAAACGGTGGACAGCCGCGCGCCCCCGGGCTGGTTCACGCCGCCGGCGACTGACCGGCCGAACACGGTGGGCGGGTCGGGCCACGCTCTCTGGGGAGGGCGTTTCGAGGACGGGCTGGCGCCCGAGATGGAAGTACTCAACCGGTCGCTTGACGTGGACTGGCGTCTCTGGCGTCACGACATCCGAGGCAGCCGGGCGTGGGCGCGCGGTCTTGAGCGGGCCGGACTGCTGTCTTCCTTGGAAGCGGCCGACATCGATCGCGGCCTCCTGGAGGTCGAACGGGAGCTGGAAGAGTTCGACGGGCCGTCCAGCCTCGGAGACGAAGACATCCACACGGTCGTCGAACGGCTGTTGACCGAGGCGATCGGTCCGGTGGGCGGCAAGCTGCACACCGGCCGTTCGCGCAACGACCAGGTCTCCACGGACTTCAGGCTGTGGGGCAGGGAGGCCGTCGATCTTCTGCGCGGCAGTCTGGTGCCGCTGATTGAGACGCTGGCGGACAAGGCCCGCGAGGCTGCGGACCTCGTGATGCCCGGCTATACCCACTTGCAGCAGGCGCAGCCGGTGCCGGCGGGGCACTGGCTGCTGTCGAGGGCGTGGCCGCTGGTGCGCGACCTGGAACACCTGCGCGCCGTGCACCGGGACTGCGATGTTCTTCCTCTGGGTTCAGGAGCGATCGCCGGCTGTCCCTTCGACGTCGACCGCGCGGCGCTGGCTGTCGACCTCGGTTTCAGCCGTGTCTCCGAGAACTCGATGGATGGCGTCTCGGATCGCGACTGGGCCGCCCGTCTGCTCTTCGGAGCGGCGATGACGGGCGTGCACCTGTCCCAGATCGCCGAGGACCTCGTCCTGTTTTCGACCAGCGAATTCGGGTTCCTGCGGCTCGGGGACGCCTTCACGACCGGGTCCTCGCTGATGCCGCAGAAGCGAAACCCGGATGTCGCCGAGCTGACCCGCGGCAAATCCGGACGCCTGGTGGGCAACCTGATGGGGATGCTCACCGTGCTGAAGGGTCTGCCGACCGGCTACAACCGGGACCTGCAGGAGGACAAGCACGCCGTCTTCGACTCGGTCGATACGCTTGCCGTCGTGTTGCCGGCCATCACGGGAGCGGTGGCCACCATGACGCTGAACCCCGGGCGGATCGGTCGGGCGCTGCGTGCCGAGCTGTGCGCCACCGACCTTGCCGACTACCTGGTGCGCCGCGGCGTTCCCTTCCGCGATGCGCATCACCGGGCCGGAGAGCTGGTACGGATCGCCGAGGACTCGGACCGCGAGCTGGGCGGCTTGACGCTCGAGGAGATGACGGCCGTCCATCCCGCGTTCGGCGAGGATGTGTACCGTGTCCTCGATCCGGCCGCCTCGGTGGAGTCGCGCGCCGTGCGCGGGGGCACGTCGGGGGCGGCGCTGCAGGCCCAGCTGGAGGCGCTCGAGGAGGCCGTCGAGGGGGCCGCGGCAGGCTGAGCCGCGCGTGCGGCAGATCCGCACGGGGCCGGTTCACACGCACGCGCCGGCCCCGGGGCCCGCTACAGGGACCGTCCCGCCGCCTCCGCAAACACGGCCAGGCCGCGCATCAGGTCGTCGAATCCGGTGAAGGTGAGCGACTGGTCCCCGTCCGACAAGGCGGTTTCGGGATCCGGATGCACCTCCACAATGAGTCCATCGGCGCCGGCGGCGAGCGCCGCGTAGCTGAGCGGGGCTACGAGGTCGCGGCGCCCGCCCGCGTGCGACGGGTCCGCGATGACCGGCAGATGCGTCTCCTTCTTGAGCCACGGAACCGCGGCAAGGTCGAAGGTGTTGCGCGTCTCCGCCCCGAAGGTCCGGATCCCGCGCTCACACAGCACGACCTGCATGTTGCCCCGGCTCATGACATACTCCGCCGCGAGCAGCAGGTCCTTCAGCGTGGCCGACATCCCGCGCTTGAGCAGGACCGGGCGCTGCAGCTGTCCGACTTCGCGGAGCAGCGCGAAGTTCTGCATGTTCCTCGCCCCGATCTGCAGCATGTCCGCGTAGCTGGCCACCAGTTCCGCGTCACGGGGATCCAGGACCTCGGTGACGATGGGAAGCCCGGTCTCGCTCCTGATCCGCGCGAGGATTTTCAGACCCTGCTCCTTGAGCCCGTCGAAGGAATAGGGCGAGGTCCGGGGCTTGAACGCGCCGCCCCGAAGCAGCGACGCACCCGATTCCGCAACGGCGCGGCCCGTCTCCGACATCATCTCGGCTCCCTCGACCGAGCAGGGGCCGGCCGCGACCAGGCACTTCGTCCCTCCGAAGCCGTAGTCGCCCACCCGCACCACGGTGGTCGGGTCGGCCGAGAAGTCCCTTGCCGCGAGCTTGTACGGACGCATGACCGGGTGCACCGAGTACACGCCGGGGATCGACAGCAGCGGGACGCCCGCCAGGCGGGCCTCGTCACCGATGCAGCCGATGATCGTGCGCGTCTCGCCGATCGAGATATGTGTGCGGAGTCCTGCGGCTTCGACCCGTTCGCGTATGTAGTCGATCTGGTCCGCGGTAATGTTCTTCCGGGCGACGATAATCACGGCATGGGATCCTGGAGGCGGCTGTGTGGGAACAGCGGTGTGGGAACAGCTGTGTGGGAACAAATGAAGTTAGCGATGAAGTATAGCGACACCGCCCGCCTCCAACTGGAACGCCCCGGCGCCATGACGTAGATTGGGGTCTCACCAACCCCCGAAACCCGGCAACCCGGCGAGGCATTGACTCCATCAACCGTCGACGCGCCGACCAACGCGGAGCTCAAGCGCAAGGCGGGGCGCGACGCGGCAGGCAGCGTCGAGTCCGGCATGCGGCTGGGGCTCGGAACCGGATCGACCGTCGCGCACTTTCTGTCGCATCTGGGTGACCGGATCGCACGCGGCGAATTGTCCGATATTGTCGGCGTGCCCACCTCCGTTCGCACCGAGCAGAAGTCGCGCGAACTGGGGATCCCGCTGGGAACGCTCGGCGAACTCCGCGTGCTCGACCTCACGGTTGATGGGGCCGACGAGGTGGATCCGGGGCTGAACCTGATCAAGGGGCTGGGGGGGGCGCTCCTCAGGGAAAAGATGGTGGCGCAGGCGTCGCGGCGGATGCTGGCGATCGTGGACGACACGAAGCTGGTCGACCGCCTCGGCGAACGCGCGCCCGTGCCCGTGGAGGTCATCCCGTTCGAGTTTGCGAGCCACCTGCAGTGGCTGGCGGAGCTGGGCGCCGAGCCGGTCGTCCGCCGGACGGAGGACGGGCACAAGTACCTCACCGACAACGGCAACCTGGTGATCGACTGCTGGTTCGCGGGCGGCATCCCCGATCCGCGCAGCCTGGACGAGTGTCTGGCCCGGCGTGCGGGAGTGGTCGACTCGGGGCTGTTCCTGCAGATGGCCGGCGAGGTCGTGGTGGCGGGGAAGACGGGCGTGTATCGCATGACTGCGGAGGACGCGCGGTGATCCGGCTTGCGCCGTCCATCCTGGCCTGCCGTTTCGCCGAACTGGGCAGCGAGGTGCGCGCGGTCGACGAGGCCGGCGCGGAGTGGATTCACGTGGACGTGATGGACGGTCATTTCGTCCCGAACATCACGATCGGTCCTCTCATCGCCGATGCCGTCAGAGGCGTGACCTCGCGCACCGTGGACGTTCACCTGATGATCGAGGATCCGGACCGGTACGTCGCCGAGTTCGCGGAGGCGGGCGCGGACGTGATTACCGTGCACGCCGAGGCCGCGGTACACCTTCACCGTACGCTGGGCTTGATCCGGGAGCTGGGGAAGAAGGCGGGGGTGGCGCTGAATCCGTCTACGCCGCTGGCCGCGGTCGAGGAAGTGCTGGACGACATCGACCTGTTGCTCATCATGACGGTCAACCCGGGCTTCGGGGGCCAGGCGTTCATCCCGCAGTCGCTGGGCAAGGTGGCGCGGGCGCGCAGCATGATCGAGGCGCGGCGCCCGGGCGAGGTCGAGATCGAGGTGGACGGCGGCGTGAGCCCGGCGACGGCGCCCGACCTGGTGCGGGCGGGAGCGACGGTGCTCGTGGCGGGCTCGGCCGTCTTCCGGCACCCGGGCGGCCCCGGAGCGGGAGTGGAAGCAATCCGGGCCGCGGTCGGCGATGTCAGCTGGCGGCCCGACGGTCCCTGAGGAGCCGGACATGCCGAAACTGGTGCAGGAGATGGAGTTGCCGTTCCCGGTCGAGCGTGTCTGGGCGTGGCACATGCGCCCCGGCGCACTCGAGCGCCTGATGCCCCCGTGGGAGGACGCCCGGGTCGTGGGCCGCGAGGGCGGCATTCACGACGGCGGCCTCGTGCATGTGAGGGTGCGGCGCGGGCCGGTCAAGGTCGACTTCAGGGCGCGCCACACCGCCTACGAAGAGGGCAGCTTCTTCCAGGATGAACAGGAATCGGGCCCGATGGGCTCCTGGGTCCATCGGCACGAGTTCGAGCCGCGGGGTGACGACGCGACGGTGCTGCGCGACCGGATCAACTGGGAACCTCCGCTCGGGGCTGCGACGGCGGCGCTGGCGGGCTCCACGATCGAAGGCGAGATGAAGCGCCTCTTCCGGTTTCGCAACCAGCGTCTGCTGCAGGATCTCAGGCGGCACGCCGCGTACGACGGCCCGTCCCTTCGGATCGCCGTCACCGGAGCGAGCGGCTTCGTGGGCCGGGCGCTGTGCGATTTCCTCTCCACCGGCGGCCACGAGGTCCTCGCCATCGTACGGCGGAAACCGCGCCACGACCGGGGCGAAGTCTACTGGGATCCGATGGAGGGCCGGATCGAGGGCAGCCGTCTCGAAGGCGTGGACGCCGTGGTGCACCTGGCAGGAGAGAACCTGTCGAAGGGACGTTGGAATCCGGCCAGGAAGAAGGCGATCTGGCAAAGCCGGGTGGTGGGGACGCGCGTGCTGGCGGGCGCGCTCAACCGCCTTCGCAACCCGCCGCGCGTTCTGGTTTCCGCGTCCGCGGTCGGGATCTACGGGGACCGGGGCAGCGAGCGGCTGGTCGAGTCAAGCAGGCCGGGGAAGGGGTTCCTCGCCGACCTGTGCAGGGAGTGGGAGAAGGAGGCGCGTCTCGCGGCACGTTGCGGGGCTCGCGTGGTGCTGTTGCGGACCGGGCTGGCGCTGAGCCCCGCCGGGGGTGCGCTCGGCACCATGCTCCTGCCATTCAAGGTCGGGATCGGCGGCCGTCTGGGGAACGGCCGCCAATACGTCAGCTGGATCGACCACGACGACCTTGTCGGGCTCGTCTTCCACGCCATCACCACCCCGTCGCTCAAGGGACCGGTGAACGCCACCGCCCCCCATCCCGTCCCCAACGCCACCTTCACCACCATCCTCGGCCGGGTGCTCCGGCGCCCCACGCTGCTTCCGGTGCCGTCGCTCGCGGTGCGAGGCATGTTCGGCGAGATGGGCAAGGCCCTGTTGCTGGAGGGAGCCCGCGTCATTCCTCAGGCCGCCGCCCGGAGCGGGTTCCGCTTCGACTTCGAGGGGCTCGACGAGTCGCTGGCCTTTCAGCTCGGCAGGGCCGCGCCCAGGTACCGGTAACCCATGGCGACCCTTCCGGATTCGGGTGGTGGCGGGCTCGCGCGCGGCGACCTTGCAGCCGATCCCGTCGAGCAGTTCGCGCGCTGGTTCGCCGACGCGGAGGCCGATCGGCGGATCGTCTTCGCCGAGGCTGTCTGCCTCTCCACGCTGGGACCGGACGGCACCCCCGAGGGGCGCATGGTGCTGCTCAAGGGATTCGACGCGCGCGGGTTCGTGTTCTACACCAACCTGGAGTCCGACAAGGGACGGTCGCTGGACGCGCACCCCCGGGCGGGGATGACCTTCTACTGGCAGCCCCTGGGGCGCCAGGTCCGGGTCCGCGGCCCAGTCGAGCCGGTGTTGGCGGCGGAGGCGGACGCATACTTCGGCAGCCGCCCGCGCGGGAGCCGCATCGGGGCGTGGGCCTCGGACCAGAGCCGTGAGCTGGAGAGCCGCGCGGCGCTGGAAGACCGGGTGGCGGCGCTGGAAGACCGCTACGCGGACCGGGACGTCCCCAGGCCGCCGCACTGGTCCGGCTTCCGGATCGTCGCCGACGAGATCGAGTTCTGGCAGGAGGGTCGCGCCCGGCTGCACGACCGCATCGTGTACCGGCGGGACGGCGCGGGCGCGTGGGAGCGTCGTCGGCTCTACCCCTGAGAGCCGCGCAGGACGCCGGGTTCGCGCGGTGCGCCGCCGCAGCTACGCCCGGGCGCCGCGCGCCACCGCCGTCTCACCCAGCACCCTGTCCAGGGTACTGACCAACAGTTCGGCTTCCGTCTCACCGAAGACGAGCGGCGGCTTGACCTTGAGCACGTTGTGGTCCGGACCGTCGACGCTCAGGAACACCCCCAGGTCGCGCGCGCGATTGGCGACGCAGGTGCACGCTTCCGGGAACGGAACGCGCGCCCGAGCGTCGCGGACGAGTTCCACGCCGAGGAAGAGGCCCCGGCCGCGCACGTCGCCGATCACGGGGTGCCGCCGGGCCAGCTCCCCCAGGTCGCGGCGCAGGACTGTCCCGACGTGGCGCGCGCGCTCCTGAAGTCCCTCCGAGCGGATCTCGGCAAGGACGGCCCGCGCCGCCGCGCACGACACCGGGTTGCCGCCGAAGGTGCTGAAGAACTCCATCCCGTTGGCGAACGAATCGGCGATCTCGCGCGTGGTGACCACCGCGGCCACCGGGTGGCCGTTCCCCATGGGCTTGCCCAGGGTGACGATGTCCGGCACCACTCCCTGCAACTCGAAGGCCCAGAAGGCGTCTCCCACTCGGCCGAAGCCGACCTGCACCTCGTCGGCGACGCACAGGCCGCCCGCGTCCCGGATGTGGCCGAAGGCCGCCGCCAGATACCCGGGCGGAGGCTCGATCTGGCCGCCGCAGCTCAGGATCGGCTCGGCGACGAAGGCTGCGACGCCGGGGGCGCCGGCGTTGCGCGGGCTGCCGGAGCTGCCACGGTCGCCGGGGCCGCCAGCGCTGCGGGAACTGCGGCCCAGCCGTGCGGCCGCGCGGGCCACGTCGGCCGCGTAGAGGGCGCCGGGTGTCGCGCCCGCAGCCGAGGCAGATCCGTCGCGGTAGCGCCCGCGGTAGGTGTCCGGCATCGCGGCGACCGCCACCCGGTCGCTCGGGCCCGCGCCGCCCGGCCCGGCGAACTTGTAGTGGCTGATCTCGACCAGGGCGCCCGTGTTGCCGTGGTAGCCGCCTTCGAGGCAGACCACGCCGTCGTTGCCGGTATGGCGCCGCGCCATCCGCAGCGCGAGTTCGTTGGCTTCGCTCCCCGAGCACACGAAGAACACGACTTCGAGTGGCGCGGGGAAGTACTCCAGCAGCTCTTCGCCGAGGGCCACGATCTGGGTGTGCAGATAGCGGGTGTTGGTGTTGAGCACCCGCGAATGGCGGGCGATCGCCTCGGCGACGCGGCGGTTTCCGTGGCCGACGTGGGGCACGTTGTTGACCGTGTCGAGGTAGCGCCGGCCGACATCGTCGTAGAGCCAGGCGCCGTGCCCGCGGACGATGTGGACGGGCCGTGCGTACGACAGACTGAGGGACGAACCGAGAAACGTCTTGCGCTTTTGCGTTAGATCGTCAAATCGCAAGACGGGATCGGGAACGGGAGAGGTGGCCGACGGCAGGCCCGCGAACGGCGTGGGGTCGGGGAGGATGGACTCCCAGACCGCGCGGAGGCGCTGCAGGGCGACGCCGGGGAAGTTGCCCGGCGAGGAGGTCGCCGCCCCGGGGTCGTGGAGCGGGTCGAGGGCGATGACCTGGAAGTGCAGGTGGGGAGGCCAGCCGCCGTTGACGGACGCGTCGCCGAGCCAGCCGAGCACGTCGCCCGCGGCGACCGCGCGGCCGGGCGTGAGGTGTTCCAGCGTGGCCTTGTCCAGGTGGCCGTACAGCGTGTGGAAGCCGGGCCCTTCGCCGGCCTGGTGGTGGAGGATCACGGTTGGGCCGTAGTCGCGGGGCTGGTCGTTGTCGGCGACGGACAGGACGGTTCCGGCGAAGGGCGCGCGCACGGGAGTGCCGGGCGCGGCGAAGAGGTCGAGGCCGAGGTGGATGGTGCGGGACTCGGGGCCCTGATCGCCTCGGACTGCGAAGGCCGGGTCGTCGTAGAGGATTCGCGCCTCGCCGTACCGTCCCACGCCCACGGTCGCACCGGCCGCGTCGATCTGGCCCTCCACCCAGGCGTCGAGGACGCCCTCGGTCGCCAGCGTGTCCAGGTGGGGCAGCTCCAGGCTCTCCACGGAAAGGTCGATGACGTGCGGCCGCGCGAGCAGCTCGGGGTCCATGACCGGCCCTCGGGGCCGGACACCGTCCATCCACGACAGCACCGGCTGCAACGCCGGGTTGGGATCCAGCCCACACGCTTCCCGGATCCGGAACTCGGCCACGCGCCAATCGGCGACGGCGAGCTGGCCAAGGAGCCGCCAGGCGGGCTTCTGGCTGACCGCCAGGTAGCGGTTGTCGGGTTGTGCGCGCATCTGCCGGGCCTGGACGCTTACCGACAGGCACAGCCGGAGCGCCACCATGGGGATGATTGCGCGGCACTCCGCATCGTCCAGCGTCGCAACGGCGGAGTACCCGCGCGCCACCGCGCACGCCGCGGCCACCGGATCTTCCAGATCCATCATGGCATATGCCGCGGCGACGGCCACCTCGGCCGCGCGCCACCCGCGCGTCACGTCACCGAAGTCGATCAATCCCGACAGCCGCGTCCCGTCGAGCGACGGCGACACCATGACGTTGTAGTCGTTGGCGTCGTTGTGGATCACGGCGCGGGGAAGCCGGTCCAGCACGGGGTCGAGAAGGCCCGTGGCGCGCGCCAGCGTTCGCTCCACCAGGTCGCGCCCGTCTTCCAGCAGTCCAAGGTGCGATTCAATGGTCTCGCGGGCCGTTTCCATGCGCCAGGGGAAACTGCGGCCCAGCTCGGGGTGGTCGAACGAGGACAGCGCGAGGTCCAGCTCGGCCAGCAACGCGCCGAGTTCCTCGAGGACCGCGAGCGAGCGGGGGCGCACGTCCGCGAGCGGCACGCCCTCGACCCAGGTGAGCCCACAGGCGATCAGGGAGGTCCCCTCGAAGTCGGAGACCGGGACGACCGGGCCCCGGTCCCTGCGAGCCACGGGCCGCACGAGCCGGGGAATCGCAGCCGGCAGCGGCGCGCCGTCGAGATGCTCCAGGGACTTCGTCACCAGGTCGAAGACCGGTTGCCGGGACGCGGGGCTCACCTTGAGGACGAAGTCGTGACGGGTCGCGGGCGCGGCCCCCCGAGGGGCGCCCGACACGCGGAAGTTCAGGTCGAATTCGCCGGCAAGCGCGCGCGCTTCTCCTTCGATTCCGAAGTGCTCCAGGGCGATTGCGGCCGCCCTGCGTGTCCGTTCGTTCAAGTCCACCTGCGCGTCCAGACCGTTGTGCGCCGCAACAGCCCGGCGCCTCGCCGTCCTCGTTGCGACGCGAGGTTCTCTACGGCCTGCCAGACTAGCCCGGGCCGCCACCATCGTCAACGCTCCCGCGGCACCGCGAATCCTCTGTACACAGGAGGGTACACGACTTGGCGTTCGACCTGGCGTTCGCGTCGGCGTCCATGCCTTGCCGAGGTCCGCACGCGTGCGCTAGTGTGAAGGTGGCGTGCCCGTAGGGAAGGTGCGCCCCGCGCGCTGCGTACCTGCGCTCGGGAGCGCCTGGATGAGCTGTGGAGCCCAATGATGAGATCACTCGGAGTTCCGTTCCTGGTACTGGGCGCACTCCTTGTCGCGGTCGGGCCGGACGGTACCGTCGTGAGCGAGCGTGCCGGCGCGAGTGAGGGTCCCGGCATCGGCGTCTGGCAAGCCGGTTCGCCTGCGCAGGTCCCGCGCGCACCGGAGCCGGCTCTCGCGGAGCCGCGGAACGAAACCACTGCCGCGCCGGATTACACCGAGGTGGTCCAGCGCGTCTGCGCCCGCTGCCACAACGAGCGCCGCCTGACCGGCAACCTGTCGCTCGAGGGGTTCGTGGTGGACGAGGCGGACCGCCACGCCGACATCGGCGAACGCATGGTGCGGAAGCTGCGCGCGGGGATGATGCCGCCGCCGGGGGTGCGGAGACCCGCAGGCGACACGCTGACCGCGCTGGTGGAGCGGCTCGAAGAGGTCCTCGACGGCGCGGCGGCCTCCCGTCCCGACCCCGGAGAACGCACCTTCCAGCGGCTCAACCGCGCCGAGTACGAGCGCGCGGTCCACGACCTGCTCGGCCTCGCCGTCGACGCGGGCGACTGGCTCCCGCTCGACCAGATGAGCGCCAACTTCGACAACATCGCCGACGTGCAGGCGATGTCGCCGACCCTCGTCGAGTCGTACCTGAACGCCGCCGCCGAGATCAGCCGCTGGGCGGTCGGCGACCGGAAGGCTCCGGCGGTCGACCGCTCCTACAAGGTCTCCGAGTACACGTCCCAGCACCCCTGGGATCGCGTGGAGGGGACGCCCTACGGGACCCGGGGCGGCGTCGTCGTGGAGCACGTCTTCCCGGCCGACGGCGAGTACGTCTTCGAGCTCGGCTTCTCCTCGGGCGCCAACTCGCGTTCCGAGGACATCGACATCTCGATCGACGGCGAGAGCGTGGCCCTGCTGCACCACGCGCGTACCGGCGCCGGTGCCGACGGACGTGGCGCAGCGCCGATCAGCACCGGGCGGATCTTCGTCCGAGCCGGCCAGCGGAGCGTCTCGGCGGCCTTCATTCGAGGGTTCGACGGCCCCTACGAGGACCTGATTCGGCCCCACGACTGGTCGATGGCGGGCGGCGGATCGGGCGGAGGAGGGATCACCACCCTCCCTCACGTGCGCGAGCTGATCGTCGGCGGCCCGTACGACGTCACGGGCGTGTCCGACAATCCGACCCGCCAGCGCATCTTCGTCTGCCGCCCCACCTCGGCTGCGGAGGAGCTGCCGTGCGCACGCAGGATCGTCGAGTCGCTGGCGAGCCGCGCCTACCGCCGTCCGGCGACCGACACGGACGTCGACGGGCTCATGGCCTTCTACGAGAACGGCACCGAACTCGACGGCTTCGAGACCGGGGTCCGCATGGCGCTCGAGGCGGTGCTGGCGAGCCCGCGCTTCGTCTTCCGCACCGAGCGCGAGCCCCAGGGTGTGGAGCCCGGCGAGATCTACCCCATCTCGAGCGTGGACCTGGCCTCGCGGCTCTCCTTCTTCCTCTGGGGCGCCCCGCCGGACGAGACGCTGCTTGCCGCCGCGGCCGACGAAGGTCTGCACGACGCCGACGAAATCGAACGCCAGGCGCTGCGCATGCTGGACCACCCGCGCGCCCGTGCGCTGGGCGCCCGCTTCGCCAGCCAGTGGCTGCGGCTTCAGGACCTCTACAAGGTCCACCCGGACCCCAACTTCTTCCCCAACTTCGACGAAATGCTGGCCGACGCGATGCGGCTGGAGACCGAGACCTTCTTCAACCACCTGGTCGAAGAGGATCTGAGCATCCTCGACCTGTTCCGCGCCGACTACACGTTCGTCAACGAACGGCTGGCCACGCACTACGGCTTCCCCCCAGTCCCCGGCGCCCATCTCCGCAAGGTCGCCTACCCCGACGACCGGCGCGTCGGTCTGCTGGGCCACGGCAGCGTACTCGTCCTCACCTCGCTGGCCAACCGCACTTCTCCCGTCCTGCGCGGGAAGTGGGTGATGGAGGTGCTGCTGGGGACGCCCCCGCCTCCGCCTCCGCCCGGCATCCCGGACCTGGAGGAAACCGAGGCCTCGCGCGACGGCCGCTTGCTGACCACGCGCGAGCGCATGGAGATCCACCGCGAGAACCCGCAGTGCGCGTCGTGCCACCGCTTCATGGACCCGATCGGCCTCGCGCTCGACAACTTCGACGTGACCGGCAAGTGGCGGTCGCTCGAACACGGGATGCCGCTCGACACGCGCGGCGACTTCTACGACGGGACGCCGGTGCAGACCCCCGCCGAACTCTCTGCCGCCCTGCTCAGACGCCCGCTTCCGCTGGTGCGCACCTTCAGCGAAAACCTGATGGCGTACGCGCTGGGGCGGCGCGTTGAATACTACGACCAGCCCGCGATCCGGGAGATCGTGCGGCGGGCCGCAGACGATGACTACAGCATCTCTTCCCTCGTGCTCGGCGTGGTGAAGAGCGATGCATTCAGAATGAAGCGGGCCCCCCTGGCAACAGCCGGGGAGCAGCCCGCAAACGGGACGGACCCGTCCCGCGACACGGCCAAGGAGAACTGACGACGATGCATTTCATCACCGGTATGCACATCCCGCGCCGCACCTTCCTGCGGGGCCTCGGGGCCACGGCCGCGCTGCCGCTGCTCGACGCCATGATCCCCGCCGGGCGCCTCAGCGCCCACACCCGCCCCGACGATGGGCCGACCCGCCTCGTGTGCATCGAGGAGGTGCACGGCCTGGCCGGCTGCAACGAGTGGGGCGCGACCCAGCACCTCTACGCGCCGGCCACGACGGGCAAGGACTTCGAAATCCTGCCGGAAAGCGCGCTCAGTCCACTTCGGCCCTTCCAGGACCGGCTCACCATCGTCAGCAACACCGACTGCCGCCAGGCCGAGGCCTTCACCACGCCCGAGATCGGCGGCGACCACTTCCGCTCCAGCGCGGTCTTCCTCACGCAGGCGCACCCCAAGCAGACCCAGGGCTCCGACATCTGGGTGGGGACGTCGCTCGACCAGATGTACGCGCAGCGCTTCGGCCAGAACACGCCGCTGCCGTCCATGCAGTTCTGCATCGAGAACCTCGACCAGGCGGGGGGGTGCACGTACAACTACTCCTGCGCCTACACCGACACGATCAGCTGGGCGTCGCCGAACGAGCCGCTGCCGATGATCCGCGACCCGCGCGTCGCCTTCGACATGCTCTTCGGAGCCGGGGGAACGCCCGAGGAGCGGGCCGCGCGGCGGGCGTCGCGCAAGAGCATCCTCGACTGGATGGCCGGCGAGATCGCCGCGCTGAAGCGCGAGCTGGGAGCCTCCGATCGCCTGCGCATGGACCGCTACCTGGACAACGTGCGCGAGATCGAACGCCGGATCGCGGCCGTCGAGGCGCGCAACACCAGCGGCGAGGAACGCGAACTTCCCGAGGCGCCCGCGGGCGTGCCGGACTCGTTCACCGAGCACATGCGCCTCATGTTCGACCTGCAGGTGCTGGCCTTCGAGACCAACATGACGCGGATCATCTCCTTCAAGACCGGCCGCGACGCCGACAACCGCGTCTTCCCCGAGAGCGGCTCCGACCGCCCCTTCCACCCCGCGTCGCACCACGGCGCGCGCGAAGAGGCGGTCCTGGAGTTCAACAAGATCTGCCAGTACCGCGTGGGCCAGCTGCCGTACTTCCTCGAGAAGCTGCAGAACAGCATGGAGGGCGACGCCAGCCTCCTGGACAAGACCATGGTCATGTGGGGCTCGCCGATGGCCGACGCCAACCTGCACAACCACCGCCGCTGCCCGCTCATCATGCTGGGCGGCGCCAACGGCCTGCTGGAGGGGAACCTGCACCTCGCGGCGCCCGACGCCACGCCCATGGCCAACGCCATGCTGTGGGCTCTCAATGGTCTGGGGATGGAGATGGAGAGCTTCGGCGACAGCACGGGGGAATTCTCCCTCGTCTCCGGTTCCTCGGCGGCGACGCAGGGATGACCGCCATGGCAACACGGCAACGCCTCCTGACCGGTCGCCTCGTCGCCGTCGCGGCGCTGATCGGCGCCCTCGCCGCGGCTACTTCCCGCGTCGCGGACTCCCCCGTCGCCGACGCGGCGATGGAGGGCGACATCGCGGCGGTGCGCGCCCTGCTCGCCGGCGGCGCCGACGTCAACGCGGCGCAGGGCGACGGCATGACCGCGCTGCACTGGGCCGCCGAGCACGGCAACGGCCAACTCGCAGAGATGCTCCTCTACGCGGGGGCGGTGGTCGAGCCCGTCACGCGGATCGGCGGCTACACGCCGCTTCACATCGCGGCGCGCACGGGCAGCGACGCCGTCGCGCTGATGCTCCTCGACGCCGGCGCGGACGCGGCCGCGGCTGCGCCCGGCACGGGCACCACGCCACTCCACCTCGCCGCGACGGCGGGCTCTGCGGCGCTGGTCGCCGGGCTGCTCGACCGCGGCGCCGACCCGGACGCGCGCGAGGACGTGTGGGGCCAGACACCGCTCATGTTCGCGGCCTCCATGAACCGCGCCGACGCGATCCGCGCGCTGCTCGATGCCGGCGCCGACCCCGACATCGCCAGCAAGGTGGAGGACCTTCGGGTGCTCTCCGAGCTCGACCGGATCGCGGGCCGGCGCCGCACCGAGGCCGTCGAGGCGCTCACGGCGGGCAGGTCGCGGGCCCCGACCCCCACCGAGTTCCAGACGGCGGTCCGGGCGTCGCGCACCGTGTACGAGGAAGGGCTCCCCGAAGACGATGAGGAAGAGGAGGAGGACGACTTCCGGCCCCGGCGCATCGAGGCCAAGGGCGGCCTGACCCCGCTCCTGCACGCGGTGCGGCAGGGGTACGCCGAGTCCGCTGTTGCGCTCCTCGACGGCGGCGCGGACATCGACCGCGTCTCGGCAAGCGACGGCACCAGCCCTCTCCTGATGGCCACGATCAACGGCCAGTTCGACCTGGCGCTCACCCTGATCGAGCGGGGCGCCGACCCCGACATCGCGTCGGCGCTGAACGGCGCCACCCCGCTCTGGGCGGCGGTCAACGCGCGCTGGCAGCCCCGCACGCGCTACCCCCAGCCCCAGGAGATGGGGCTGCAGACGGCGACCTACATGGACGTCATGGAAGCGCTTCTCGAGGCTGGCGCCGATCCGGACGCACGCCTCACGCTTCACCCCTGGTACATGGAGTACAGCGGGTGCGGCAACCGCAACTGCGGCCTGGTCGACACCCAGGGCGCCACCGCGTTCTGGCGCGCCGCCTACGCCACTGACGTTGCCGCCATGCACCTGCTCGTCGCGCACGGCGCCGACCCGGGGATCCCGACCGTGGCGCCGCCCAGGCGCCGCCGCCTGTCGACCGACGAGTTCCTGCGGCAGCAGAACCGCACGCAGCTGGCGTCGGACTCCACCTATGGCGAGCTGGACGACTCGGCCCGCGTCGTGCTGCTGACGTCGGTCCGCAACGACCTGCGCGAAGAGCAGCAGGGCGACTTCCCCGACGACCTTCTCGCCGGCCTCGACGATGTGGTCCGGCAGGACCTGATCCGCGCCTCCGAGGTCGCCGACTCGCTGCGCGCGCTGGAGCCCGATGCCTCCGGACTGCCGCCGGTCCCCGCGGGGGGCCCCGGCGTGTGGCCCATCCACGCGGCTTCGGGGGTCGGCTACGGCGAGGGCTTCGCCGGCAACGCGCACCGACACGCGCCCGACGGCTGGCTCCCGGCCGTGCGCTTCCTCGTGGAGGAACTCGGCGTCGACATCAACGCACGCGACCACAACGGATACAACGCGCTCCATCACGCGGGTGCGCGCGGCGACCACGCGCTTATCATCTACCTGGTGGAGCAGGGGGCCGATATACGCGCAGTCAGCCGCCGGGGCCAGACGGTGGCGGATCTGGCCAACGGGCCGGTGCAGCGCGTCTCACCGCGCCCGGCCACCGTGGCGCTGCTGGAGAAGCTCGGCTCGTCGAACAGCCATCGCTGCCTGACCTGCTGAGGGGCGCGCGCCCGGGCCGCGACGAGACGCGCGCGCGGCACGCGTCTGCCTGCCGCCCTCAGCTCACCGGCCGCCGCCCCGCACCGATCGTGTACTCGGGCGGCTCGGTGCCCAGCAGGTGCCGCACGAAGTAGTCCCACCTCCGCCGCATCATGTAGGGCTCGCCGCTGAAGCCGTGCCCCCGGTTGGGGAGCATGATCAGGTCGAAGTCCTTGTCGGCCGCGATCAGCGCGTCCACCACAAGCAGCGTATTGTACAGCGGCACGTTCGTGTCCATGGTTCCATGGGCCAGCAACAGCTTGCCTTCGAGGTTCTCCGCCAACAGCTGGTTGGCCTGGTTGTCGTAATTGGTGGTGCCGTCGGGGTAGGTCTCCAGCAGCCCCTGCCACTTCTCGCCCCAGTCGTCCTCGTAGTTGCGGTTGTCGTGGTTGCCCGCCTGCGAGACCGCCACCTTGTAGAAGTCCGGATAGCGCAGGATCCCCGCAGTGCTCGCGAAACCGCCGCCGGAGTGTCCCCAGATCCCGACCCGGTCCAGGTCCATCCACGGGTACCGCTCCCCGAGCTGCCGCACCATGCCGACCTGATCGGGCAGCCCGTTGTCGCCCATGTTCCCGTAGTACGCGTCGTGAAACGCCTTCGAGCGCCCGGGCGTGCCCATGGCGTCGACCTCGACCACGATGAACCCGAGTTCGGCCAGCGCCTGCTTGTCGCCCCGCGACGCCCGGAACGAGCGCGACCCCACGCTGCCGGACTGCGGCCCCGGATACAGGTAGTTGACGACCGGATACGAGCGCGCCGGATCGAAGTGCGTGGGCCTGTACATCAGGCCGTGCAGGTCCGTCTCCCCGTCCCGCGCCTTGACGGTGAACGGTTCGGGCGGTTGCCAGCCTGAGGAGAGGAGGGCGGAGATGTCCGCGCGTTCCAGCTCGGCCACGACGTTCCCGTCCATGTCCCGGAGGACCGTCACCGGAGGGATGACCGGCGTCGATTGGCTGTCGACGAAGTACGCGCCCGACGGCGACAGCGTCACGGCGTGGTTTGCGCTGTCGGGGGTCAGGAGCGTCAGCCCCGTGCCGTCCATCCCGACGCGGTAGAGGTACTGGAAGTAGGGGTCGCCGGGCTCGCGTCCGGTCCCGGTGAAGTAGAGTGTCCGCGCCTCCTCGTCCACGCGCAGCAGCTGGCGCACGTTCCAGTCGCCGGTCGTGATCCGGCCGAGCAGCTCGCCGGTCGCGAGGTCGTACCGGTACAGGTGGCCCCAGTTGTGCCGCTTCGAGAACCAGATGACCTCGTTCGACTCCTTCAGCGCGCGCCAGTTCGCCCCGCCCGAGCCCGACTCGAAGAAGTTCTCCTCGGTCTCTTCGAGCACGTCGCGGACCTCGCCCGTGTGCGGGTCGGCGACGCGCAGCTCGGCGTGCTTGTGGTCGCGCGAATTCGAGAGGAAGGCGAGCTGCGACCCGTCGGCGCTCCACTCCACGTCGAGGAAGACGCCGCCCCGGCCCGCCACGTGGTCGGTGGTCGAGGAGCGGTGCGGGTCGGGGGGCATCTGCAGGCGCACCGCCCGGTGGGGCCGGCCGGCTCCGGGATCACCCACATGGATCACCACCCGGCTGATCCGGAAGATGAGGCTGTCGCCCGGAAGCGGGTACTTCCACGACTCCAGTTCGGGGTGGCCGACGTTTGTGGTGGCCATGTGCATCATGCCGACGCCGCGCGCGTCATGCTGGAAGGTGGCGATCATCTCCGAGTCCGGTGACCAGAGCAGCACGGGCGAGTCGCGCCTGACCCACCCCGCGTTGTTGGTCGCATAGCCGAAGTCCTCGATTCCGTCGGTGGTGAGCGGGGTCTCGGCGCCCGTCGCCAGATCGCGCAGCCAGAGGTTGTGGTCGCGGATGAAGGCGGCTGTCGCGCCGTCGGGGGAGGGGATGGCGGCGGGGTCGGGGGTCGCGGCGGGGTCGGAGCCGGGTGCGGTGGGGGAGCAGCTGTAGGCGCGGAGGTCGCAGCGGACGCGCACGTCGCCTACACGCGTGGTGAGGGCGTCGCCGGAGGGGCTCAGCTCGAAGGTGCGGAAGGGGAGTTCCAGCGGCGCGTAGGTGGTGTCGGTGGCCGCGCCCAGCGCCGAGGCCAGACGGTCGTGGTCGAAGGCGCGGGCGCGGGTGCCGGCCGCGGGATCGACCAGGATGAACTCCGTGCCGCCGGATGTGGTGTTGCTGTACCAGAAGCGGTCGCCGGGCAGCCAGTTGGGCTGAACGGACGCGCCGAGGACGAGCGGCGCCGTGGTGGTGGACAGGAGCGCCTCCGCGCGCGCGTAGTCCTCCGCCGTGACGGTGGCGGGGGGCTGCTGGGCGGCGGCGCCTGCGGCGGGGAGTCCGAAAACGAGGACGTACAGGGCGGGGAGTCTGGTGCGCATGGTCGACCGTGTGAGTGGGGGGGGGATGGGGCGGGGTGCCGGCGGACCGCCTTGACCCGGCACGCCGTGCAGACCAGCTTCGCCCACATGACGCACACCGGCAACCACGGCACCGGCCCGACGCCCGCCCGCCTCGCCACCGCCGCGGTCCACGCGGGGGAGTCCCCCGACCCCGCGACCGGCGCCTCGGCCCCGAACCTGGTCATGTCGTCCACCTTCGTCACGCGCGACGCCACGGGCTTCTCCGCGCACGATCTGGACGACGAATCCGGGTTCCTGTACACGCGCTGGTCCAACCCGACCGTGGCCCAGCTCGAAGCCAAGCTCTGCGCGCTGGAGGGGGCCGAAGCCTGCCTCTGTTTCGGGTCCGGCATGGCGGCCGCGGCAGGGGTCCTGCTCTCGCTCCTGAGCGCCGGCGACCACGTCATCATGTCCGACACCAACTACGCCGGCGTGGCGGAACTGGGCCGCGACACGCTGCCACGGCTGGGGATCCGGGCCTCGTTCGTCGACGGCTCGGACCCTGGCAATGTCGAGGAGGCGCTCCGGCCCGAAACAAGGCTGATCTGGCTCGAGACGCCGGCCAACCCGATCTGCAGGCTCACCGATCTGGCCGCGGTGGCGCGCATCGCCGCTGGGCACCCCCGCGTGCGCGTGGCCGTCGATTCCACCTTCGCCACACCGGTGGCGACCCGTCCGCTCGAGCTGGGCGCCGACTACGTGATGCACTCGCTCACCAAGTACATCGGCGGTCACGGAGACGCGGTGGGCGGCGCCGTGCTTGGGGCCCGCGAAGACATTGCGGCGCTGCGCCTGGAGGCCGCGATCCACTACGGAGGGGTGCTGTCGCCCTTCAATGCCTGGCTCATCCTGCGCGGAGCGGCGACGCTGCCCATACGCATGGAGGCGCACGAGAGGAATGCGCTGGCGGTGGCGGGGTTCCTCGAACGTCATCCGCGCGTCAACCAGGTCATCTACCCGGGCCTGACCTCGCACCCCCAGCACGGACTGGCGCGCCGCCAGATGGACAACTTCTCGGGCATGCTGACGTTCCAGGCCGACGGCGGACCGGAGCTCGCAGAGCGGATGGCCAGAGAACTCCGGGTCATCCACTACGCAGTCTCGCTGGGCCACCACCGCAGCCTCGTATTCTGGATGGACACGCCGTCGCTGATGGAGACCTCGTTCCGCCTGCGCGGCGCGCAGCTGGAGAGCTACCGGGCCTACGCCGGCGAGGGGATCTTCCGCATGTCGGTGGGGCTGGAGGATCCGGCGGACCTCTGCGACGACCTCGCGCGCGTCCTCGGGTAGCAGCGGAAGCGCCCGGCCGCGCGGCCGACATGTCCCGGATCGCCTGCGCCGTGCGTGGGTGCCCTGTTCGCGTGTCGCCCGCCGCGCAATACTATCAGTCAGGCCCGGCTCGCGTTCTGCTGCGGACGTGGGCCGGAGTGCGCTAGCCAAGCATGCAACAGAAAGGATCCTGCAGTGATGAAGTCAATGTCTGCCCGAGTCTCAGCGGCGTCGGCCGCGCGTACGGCTGCCGTGTTCCTCGTGGCCGCCTTTGTTGCGGCACCCCCGCTCACCGCACAGCAGTTCGGAGGCGTCGCGGCCGTTGCGAACGAACAGGTGCTCGTCGGCGAGCCCGGCAACCAGACGCTGCCCGGTATCGTGTACGTATACTCGCGGGCCGGAGGCGGCTGGAGCGAGGCGGGAAGGCTCGCCGTCTCTCCCATCGATGCGCCGCCCGACGGGTTCGGTCGTTCCCTGGACGCGGACGGCTCCGTGGCCATCATCGGCGCGCCCGGATGGGACGGCGGGCGCGGCGCGGCGATGGTCTACCGCCAGGACGACACGGGGACTTGGAGCGAAGTGGCACGCCTGTCCGCCGACGGGCTCGGGGCGGACGCCCGGTTCGGTGCGGCGGTGGCCATCTCCGGCAGCGCGGCAGTGATTTCCGCCCCCGGGCAGGACGAAGGGGCAGGGGCCATATACGTCTTCACCCGGGCAGGTGCACAGTGGATCGAGCGCGCGAGCGCCCGTCCCGACGACGCCATGCCCGGATTCGGAACATCGGTGACGCTTCAGGGATCCACCGTGCTGGCGACCACGGCTCCGAGCCGGGACGGCCCCATCGAGGTGTTCGCGTTTCGCCTGGACCCGATGTCGGACCAACCAGTCCCGCGCGGCAAGCTCGAGGCCGCCATGGATCTCGGTGAGCGCAACGGGTTTGGAGCCGCTCTTGGATTGCGCGGCTCGCTGGCGCTCGTTGGCGCGCCCGGCGCCGGACAGGGCGCGGGAGCCGTCGTGACCTTCGAACAGGACGCCGAAACCGGCGACTGGGTGGCGGCCGGCGCGCTTCGACCGTTCTACTCGACAGGACGGGAGCAGTTCGGTTCGTCGATCGTGTTCGACGGCGAGGAGCTGTGGGTTGGCGCGCCGGGTGCGAACGAAAGACAGGGCGCCGTGTACCGCTTCACCCATGACGGTGGTTCGGGGTGGCGTGGGGCGACCCGTGCCGCACGGGACGATCTCGCGGCCAACGCCTCGTTCGGCAGCTCGCTGACGGTCGCCGGAGACGTCGCGGTCGTCGGCGCGGGCGGCATCGATAGCCGGGCCGGGGGCGCGGTCATCATGCAGCGCGGAGCGGCCGGCGATTGGGCCGGAGGCGATCTGGTGATCGGCGACCATCGGGGTCTCCCCGCCATCCTGGGGCTGGACGACGAGATCCCGTGCGTCGAAGGCGATGCCGCGGGGTACGAATGCGACAACGTGAACATCATCTCGTTTCTGCCGATCAAGGAACTGTCCGGCGGGCGGGGCGCGCGCCTCAACGACATCTGGGGCTGGACCGACCCCGAGACGGGGCGCGAGATCGCCATCGTCGGACGCACGGACGGGACCGCCTTCGTCGATCTGACCGACCCCTACAACCCCGTTATGCTGGGCGATCTGCCCAAGACGCCCGGTTCACGGAGCAGCGTATGGCGCGACATGAAGGTCCACGACGATCACACCTATATCGTGGCCGATGGCGCCGGACAGCACGGCGTGCAGGTGTTCGACCTGAGGCGGCTGCGCGAGGTGCGCGGCGAGCCGGTGACCTTCGAGCCCGACTTCCTCTACGACGGCATCGCCAGCGCCCATAATATCGTGATCAACGAGGGCACCGGCTTCGCGTACGTGGTGGGGAGCAGCGGAGGCGGGGAGACGTGTGGGGGCGGACTGCACATGCTCGACCTGAGCGAGCCTTCGGTGCCCACCTTCGCGGGATGTTTCTTCGACGGCGAGACGGGGCGGCGCGGCACCGGCTACTCCCACGACGCGCAGTGCGTGATCTACGAGGGTCCCGACGAGGACTATCAGGGCCGTGAGATCTGCCTGGGCTCCAACGAGACCGCGCTCAGCATCAGCGACGTGAGCGACAAGGACAACCCGGTCTCGATCTCGATGGCGAGCTATCCGGCGGTCGCCTACGCGCACCAGGGGTGGCTGACCGAGGACCACCGCTTCTTCTACATGAACGACGAGGGGGACGAGCCCCAGGGGCTGGTCGAAGGTACGCGCACGCTGATCTGGGATGTCGAGGACCTCGACGAGCCGATCCTCGCCGCCGAGTACATTGCGACAACGCCCGACACCGACCACAACCTCTACATCCGCGACAACCTGATGTACCAGTCGAACTACGGTGCGGGGCTTAGGATCCTGGACATCACCGACCGGACGGAGCCCGTCGAGATCGCCTATTTCGACAACTCGCCGTACGGCGGCGCGTCGTGGAGCAACTACCCCTACTTCGAGAGCGGCGTCGTCGTGATGACCAGCACGGGCGACGGCCTCTTCATCGTGAGGAACACCGGCAGGCGGAACCTGATTCCGTAGCGCCGTGATGACGGGACGTGATCGTGAGGCGCGGCGCGGGCGGACCGCGGACGGGCGGGTGGCGCGGTGAAGGCCCGCCCGGGCTCCCGGCGCTCTGCCGGTGGTGCCGCGATCCTCGCCGCGGCGGTGCTCGCGTGCGGCGCGGACGTGGGTACGGGTCCCGATGAGCCCGCGACCCTGGAGTGGGTGGCACTCGGCCTGGAAGACGGATCCGCGCTGAACATCGCTGTCCTGCGTCCCGGGGGACCGGTCCGCGGCGTGGTGCTCGCGTTTCCGTGGGGTGCCGGAGACGCGAGTCTCGTGCTCGGCCTGATCGATGCGTACTGGGACGTCGCGGCCCCGGCCGACGGGTACGCGGTGGTGGGGGTGGAAGCGTACGGCCCCGGGTTGGAGGACAGGGCCGGACCGGCTATGGCTGCGGTGCTGGACTGGATCGACGCCAACGTCGCCGAGGGTGCGGACAACATCGTCATGACGGGCGCTTCGGCCGGTGGCGTCGGCGTCTTTCACGCGGCGCTCGCGGCGCCTGAGCGGGTGGGCGGGATCATCGCGATGCCGGGGCGCTACACAGGCGGCGCATCGCTGGCGCCGCTGGCCGGCCTTCCCGTCTGGATGATGGTGGGCGAGCACGACGCCAACTGGGTCGACCGGTCACAGGCGACGGCCGAGCAGCTGGAGGCGGCGGGTGCCGAGGTCGAACACGAGGTGCTTTCGAACCAGGGCCATGTGCTGATCGTGGCGCAGGACGCGCTGATGGCGTGGATCGACGGGAGGTAGGCATGTTGCGATTCGGTGAAGGACATCGGGGCGGCGCGTTCGTATCGCGGGCGGCGGCTCTGGCCGTGGCGCTGGCCGTGGCGCTGGCGATGGCGCTGGCGGCGGCGCAGGTGACGGCGCAGGTGACGGCGCAGGAGCCCGTCGAGGTCACGCTCACCGAGGGCACCAACATTGCGGCCGCGCTGTCGCCCGACGGCACGACGATCGCGTTCGACCTCGTGGGGCGGATCTGGGTGATGCCCGCTGCCGGGGGCCGTGCCGAGCCGATTACCGATCCCGTGGGGGACGCGCGCCAGCCCTCGTGGTCGCCGGACGGGGATCGCATCACGTTCCAGGCGTACTGGGACGGCAACTACCACGTGTGGAGCGTGGCGCCCGATGGCTCCGGATTGCGACAGCACACGCGCGGCCCCTACGACCACCGCGAGCCGCACTGGTCGCCGGACGGGGACAGGATCGCGTTCAGTTCGGACCGCGCGGGCAGCTACGACATCTGGACGCTCGCGGTGGACGACGGCGCCGTGACAAGGTTGACGGACGCGCCGGGGAGCGAGTACGGCCCCGCCTTTTCGGCGGACGGCGACCAGCTGGCGTTTGCCGCGGCGGGAAGCGGGGACGCGGCGGGAATCTGGGTGCTGGACGGCCCGGGTGGCGGCCGGCCGGTGCGGCGGGTCGCCGGAGCCGGCGGTGCGCAGCTGAATGCACCGGGATGGAGCGCTGGCGGCGAGACACTCATCTACAACGCGATCGGCGGAGGAAGATCCGTTCTGCGCGCGGTCGCGGCGGCGGATGGGGACGAGGGCACCGAACCACGGGTGCTCACCGCCCAGGACGAGGATGTGTTTCCCTTCCGCGTGGCGGCCACCACGGACGGCTTCATCTATACCGCCGACGGCCACGTTCGCCGGCGCGGCCAGGACGGCGACGGCCTCGCCGACATTCCCTTCTCGGGCACGGTTTCGCTGGACCGCGCCCCGTACCAGAGGCGCGCCCGCGACCTCGAGGCCCCCGGCCCCCACCCGGTTCGGGGCATCGTTTCTCCCGCGGTGTCTCCCGACGGCCGCCGCATCGCGTTCTCCGCGCTCGGCGACCTGTGGGTGCACGTCATCGGCGGCGGCACGGAGCGGCTGACCGACGACCCCTGGATGGAGATGGACCCGGCCTGGTCGCCGGACGGCTCGCGTCTGGTCTTTTCGTCGGATCGTGACGGCGGTACCGATCTGTACATCTGGCACGCGGCCGACGGGAGCTTCGCACGCCTCACCGAGGGCGCGGGCGCGACCAGGGCGGCATGGGCACCCGACGGAACCAGCCTCGCGTTCGTGGGAGCGGGATACCAGGTCGCGGTCAGCGTGGTCGATCTGGCAACCGGGTCGGTCCGTGTGCTCAGGTCGGGCTTCAATGGCGCCGGCCGCCCGTCGTGGTCGCCGGATGGACGGTCCATCGTGACGTCGGTTCACCAGCCCTACTCGGATCGATTCCGCGAAGGCGTCAATCGGGCGCTGGTGATTCCCGTCGAGCCGATGCAAACCGCCGACGCCGGGTCCTGGGCGCCCGTCTCGACGGCACTCGGTCCGCCCAGGTCCGGCAACGCGCAGGGACCGCCGTGGCCCGCCTACACGCACGGTCCGCCCTGGTCCGACCACACGCACGGGCCGCCGTGGTCCGGCCACACCCACGGTCCGGCATGGTCCGGCGACGTGCCGACCGGCGAGCTGTGGCCCCCGCAGGAACGCGACAACTTCCTGGATCTCCCTGCTCATGCCTCGGTCGGTACGCGCGGAACCGACGGTCCGATCCGGTCCCCCGACGGCAAGTGGCTCGCGTACGTGGACGGAGGCGTCCTGTGGGCGGTCCCGACGGAGGAAGATGGAGACCCCGCCGCCGCCACCCCGCGGCGGCTCACCAACGAGGCCACCGACGATCCGACCTGGACCGGCGATTCCCGGTCCATCGTGTACCTGGGCAGCGACCGTTTGCGCCGCGTCGACGTCCTGGACGGACGCGTCGAGGACATCCCGCTGCAGCTCACCTGGTCGCGGCCGCCGCCGCCCGCATCCGTGCTGATCCGCGCGGGTGCGGTCTGGGACGGACGATCGGAGGCGCTCAGGCGGGACGTGGACATCCTCGTCGAGGGAGGTCGCATCGCGGAGGTCGCGGATCGCGACCCGTCGCGCGGCGCCGACCGGGTGATCGACGCAGGCGAACACGTGGTGATGCCGGGGCTGATCGAAATGCACGCACATGGCGGCCTCGCGTCCGGCGAGCAGCTGGGACGGCTCTGGCTGGCCTACGGAGTCACCTCGGTGCGATGCCCGGCATGCGATCCCTGGGAGGTCGCCGAGGCGAGGGAAGCTGGCGAGTCGGGCAGGCGGATTGCCCCGAGGTGGTTCGGCACGGGAGGCACCATCGATGGCAGCCGGATCTACTATCCCGGCGCACCCGCGCTGACCGCCCCGGCACAGCTGGAACTCGAAATGGTCCGGGCGGACGCGCTGGGATACGATCTCGTCAAGACCTACGTACGCCTGTCCGACGCCGCCCAGAAGCGTGCGATCGAGGAAGCCCACGCTCTGGGACTTCCGGTTACCTCCCACGAGCTGTACCCGGCCGTGGCCTTCGGCGCGGACGGTGTGGAACACGTGCGCGGCACGAGCCGCCGCGGCTACTCCACGAAGGTCTCCGAGCTGATGCGCAGCTACGGCGATGTGGTGGGGCTCCTTGCGGCCTCCGGCATGACGCTTACACCCACGATCGGCATCTACGGCGCCTATGGCCTCCTGGTCGCCGAAGACCCGTCCCTTCTCGACGACGAGCGCGTCGAGGCCTTCTTCCCCTGGGCCCCCCAGCGGGTCCAGCGGCCGGATGACCTCGAAGCCGCGCGACGGCCGGTCCGGGACATGGCCGCGCTGCCGCGCCGGGTCCTCGCCGCGGGCGGCCGCGTGGTGGTCGGCACCGACGCCCCCATCAATCCGGCCGGGATCAGCCTTCTCGCCGAGATGGAGGCCATGGTGCGTTACGGCGAAATGCGCCCCGTCGACGTTCTCCGGGCGACGACCTCGGTTTCGGGCGAGGACCTGGGTTACGTCGGCCGGCTCGGAGTTGTCGCCCCCGGCGCATTCGCCGACCTGATCGTGATCGGCGGCGATCCCACGCGCGACATCCGCGCGCTGCGCGACCTGCGGATGGTGATTCAGGGCGGACGCGTGCACGAGGCGCGGACGCTTCTGCAGCGGCCCCTGCCGGCGGAGCCGGGCGGCGGCAGCCCCGGTGGCCGCGACGACCGTTGAACCTTCTCGCGCCGGACCGCGTAAGACTACGGCAGGAACGGGCATTCCAACACCGGAGGAAGAAATGCTGGGATTCGTGATCCAGATACTGGCAAGCGCCGCCGCACTGTTCCTGGTCGGCAGGATGGTCGACGGGATCAGGGTGCGCGACGCCCGGGCCGCGCTGTTCGGGACGCTGGTGCTCGGGCTCGTGAACTTTGTACTGATTTGGGTCGTCCGCGGCCTCATCCTGCCGCTCGGGATCCTCATGATTCCCGCCATGCTCGTGGTCAACGCGGTGGCGCTCATGGTTACCGGTTCCGTGATCCGGGGGATGGAGGTCAGGAACTTCCGCTCGGCGCTGATCGGGTCCGTGACGCTTGCCCTGGCGAACCTCGTGCTCGGGCTCTTCCTGGGTTAGCGCCGGCGCGTCGGGGCCCCGACCTCGCGCCGTGGGGGCTTGCGGCGTCGGGCATGAGGACCGTCTTGCATCGGGGATGGCCGGTGCTATACTTGGCGGCACGGACGGCGGTGCCCGGGCGCAGCGCGCAAACGGGACCGCGCAACGACGCAAACAGGCACGAGGACCCGTTTGATGAACCTCGACCCGTTGATGAATCCCGGAACCCGCAGTTGTCTGGCGATTGCTGCGCTCTGTGCGGCAGCGTGGGGGTGCGCCTCGGGTGGCGGCGGACCGCCCGTCACAGGGGCGCAGGCGGAAGAACTGTTCGCCACCTACAGCGGACGCTGGGAGCTGGATGAATCCAGCAGCACGGCCCAGATCCCCAACCAGCTGGAGGGCGTGGCCGACGAGGCACCGGTGGCGGACATCGCCCGCAACGAGAGCCGCGCCATGCGCCGGTACCGCCGGATGGTGGAATCACGGCGCATGTCGGTCTCGGACATGCGCGCGACGATCGAAGTGCTGCGCAGACGTCCCGAGACGCTGATTCTCCGGGCCAGTGCGGTCGAGTTCGGTTATACGCCGATCCCGGGCACGACGATCGCCCTGCCGATGGACGGCACCGAGGTCGAGATGCGCGAAGGCGAGCACCGGATTCGGACGAAGTTGTCGTGGGAGGGCCCGATCATGGTTCTCGAACACCATGTCGTGAGCGGAGGCCGGGTCCGCGAGAGGCTGGAAGTCGTCGGTGACCGCCTGATCATGACCCGCATCATCATGGCCAGCGGTCCGGGTGAGCCTCTCGTTCTGGCCTACAACCGCAGCTGACGGCGCGGGCCGCGTGTCGTGGCCGCCCACGGATGCCCCCTTGCCGTGCTGATTCCGCCTGCGGTCCAGCGGCGGAGGGCGTGACCGGATGAGCTGGGAAGCCTGGTTCACGCTCGCGATCATCACGGTGGCGGTGCTGGTGCTCACCCGTGACCTGATCTCGCCGGCGGTGACCTTCATGGGGGCAGTGGTCATCCTGCTGGTCGCCGACGTGCTCAATCCCGCGGAGGCGTTCCAGGGCTTCGCGAACCCCGCGCCGATCACGGTGGCCGCGCTCTACGTGCTCGCCCGGGCGGTGGAGCGGAGCGGGGCGCTGCAGCCGATCGTCACGGTGACCCTGGGCGCGGGCCGGAACGTACGCATGGCGCTGGCTCGCCTGACCGTCCCCGTGGCGGCCGCGTCGGCCTTCCTCAACAACACACCGATCATCGCGATGCTGGCGCCCCAGGTGGAGGAGTGGGCGGACCAGCGCGGCGATTCGGCCTCCCGCTACCTGATGCCGCTCTCGTTTGCGGCGATTCTGGGCGGCATGACGACCCTGATCGGCACATCGACCAACCTCGTGGTCTCGGGGCTCCTGCAGGCGGAAGGGCAGGACCCCTTCACCATGTTCGAGCTTACGCGGATCGCGCTGCCGATCGCGCTGGTCGCGCTGGTCCTCAACGTCCTGCTCGCGCCCAATCTGCTGCCGGTCCGGCTTCCGCCCCGTCAGGAGGCGCGCGTCGGCGGACGGAGCTTTTCCGTCCGGATGATCGTGGAGCCGGGCGGTCCGCTCGACGGCATGGCAGTGCGCGATGTCCAGGCGGTGCTGCCCGAGACGACGAGGATCGTCTACTTCGAGCGCGGGGGCGAAGGCGCGGGCCAGATCGCGCCGGACAAGGTGCTCCTGGGAGGGGACTTCCTGACCCTGATCGGCGATACCGACGCGGTCCTCGATCTCCATGAGGTCTCCGGGCTCGCGTCGTCGCAGCAGCCGCACCTGCCGTACGAGTTCCGGAGCGCGCGCCACGCCTACTTCGAGGCCGTCATCGCGTCCGAGTCGCGGCTGGTGGGCCGCTCCCTCGCGGATGTCCGCTTCCTCGCCCGCTACCAGGCCACCGTCGTGGCGATCCACCGCGCTGGCGAGCCGGTGCGCGGTGGTCTGGCCCAGGAGCCGCTGAAGCGTGGCGATACGCTCCTGGTGATCTCGGACCGCGGGTTCGGGGACCGCTGGCGCGACCGCAACGATTTCCTGCTGGTCTCGCGGTTCGGTGCGCCGTCGCCGGAACCCACGGCCAAGGCCGGGATCGTATTGGGGATCGGCGCGGTCATCGTCGTCGGCGCGGGACTGAATGTCCTGCCCATCCTGCACCTGTCGCTCCTGGGCGCGCTGGCGCTGGTGGGGTTCGGGATCCTGACGCCCAACCAGGCCAAGGACTCGATCGATTTCGACGTGATCGTGGTGATCGGCGCCGCCTTCGGGCTTGCGGCGGCGGTCGAGGGCTCGGGCCTCGGCCACGCGGCGGCCGGGCTGGTCGCCGACGCGCTGGGCGGATTCGGGCCGCAGGGGGCCATGGCCGGGATCATCATCAGCACGATCGCGCTCAGCTCGATCATCACCAACAACGCAGCCGCCGCGCTGGTGCTGCCGATCGCGATCTCCACCGCGGCCGACTTCGGCATCGACGCCCGCGCGGCGGCGGTGGCGGTCGCGCTCTCGGCCTCCGCGTCGTTCATGACCCCGATCGCGTATCAGACGAATCTCATGGTGTACGGTCCCGGGGGGTACCGCTTCGGCGACTATGCGCGCCTGGGCACGCCGCTCACCCTGGTGGTGCTGGTGGCCCTGATCGCGGCGACCGTGGCCGGATAGGGCGCTCGCTACGGCGCCAGCCCGCGCAGCACGGCCTCCAGCGCATCGTCGGCCATTTGCTCGAGTTCCTCCGGGCGGCGGTTCTGGACCGGGTGGGGGACCCACACGATCTCGGGCTCGAAGCCGAGCGAGGGGACCTGGAAGGAGGCCGCGTCGCGGAACGCGGTTGTGGCGACCAGCAGGCCGGGAATACCGCGATCGTCCAGCGCCTTGATGTCATGCAGACCGCATGATACGCATGAGCCTCAATCGGCCAGCGCCCCCACGACGACATGCGCGTCCGCGGCGATGCTGTCCAGGATCCCGGCGGTGGCAGGCTTGGCGTTGGTGGGCTTCGCGAAGCGGGCGGTGGCGATGCCTCTGGCGGCGAGCCGCGCATCCAGGTAGTCGAGGAACTCGTCGGCGCGTGTCTTGCCGATGTCGAACAGCGCGACGGTCCGGCCGTCCAGAGACGCCGGAGGGGCGCGGCGCGGTCTGGTGGCGGGCGCTGCCTCGGAAGTGGGGTCGTGCAGGGTGACGGTCGTGGCGTGCAGGGCGGTCGTGGCGCTCGTGGCGGTGGTTGCGTTCATTCTGCGATCTCTCTGGTGACAGGATGTGATTCCTCGAACAGGCGTCCGCCGGGCCAGCCGGACAGGATGGCGGAAAACAGCCCGGCCGGACCGCCCGCGCGGACCAGCAGCAGGGCCCCCCGATGGAATTTCGGGATGCTGCCGCCGCTGCGCGCGCGGGGCATTCCCTCGGCGACGCCGCCGGCGCCGGCGACAACGTCCGCACTCCGGCGCAGCAGAGCGCCGTGCAGGGCGTCTGTAATCCGGGCCCGGCCCCAGCCCGCCTCGCGGTAGATGGCGTAGTGCTCGGGCGACAGGACCAGTACGGCGGGCGCCCACTCGCACAGCTTGGGGTGGCCGACCGCACCCAGGGCCATCGCCAGCGACCGCGTGAGTTCGCGTGGGGTGCGCGCCTTCTGGTCGGTGACGCCCTGCACACCATCGCCGGCAAACACCGTCACCGCGCTCCGTCCGGGGGCCATTCCGCGCGAGACGGCCAGCGCCTGCCAGCCCTCGTCGCTCTCATCCTCTGCAAAACAGAAGGTGTACTTGCCCGGCGAACCCAACGTCGCGCGGTCGATTTCGCCGGGCCGCCCGCCTCCCACGTTGCGGACGACGAGGTTGACCGCGCGGCCGATCGTGGCGTTGGCCCGGTTCCCCTGTCCGAGGGCGTTGAGCCCGGAGTTCATGCCGAGGCGCGTGGCGATGGGGCCGTTGACGATGATCACCGGGCTCGAAAAGCAGGTGCTGCAGGTGACGCCGTGCAGGGTGAAGCCGGGGTCCAGCGCGGCCTCGAGGGCGGTGAGCACGACCGGCATGTACTCGGGCCGGCAGCCGGCCATGACGGCGTTGATGGCGACCTTTTCCACGGTGCAGGGCGCCAGTTCGGGGGGAATCCTGCCGATGACCTCGCGCGGATCGCGGCGGGTCCCGGCCAGCATGCGCAGGATGCGCTCGGGCGTGGGCGGGACGACGGGGAGGCCGTCGGTCCAGCCGCGGTCGTAGCACACCTCGACCGGATCGGTTGCGGGCGCGACATCGATGGTGCGGGCCCGGATTCCGGTGTCGCCGAAGCGTGCGCGCAGGATCTCCGCGACGCCCGGTTCCGTCGAGCGTGAGCCGCAGCCGGGCCGGGAGGCTGGCAGCCCTTCGCCGAGGGTGGGGATGCCTGTCAGCGCGCACCATTCGGCCCGGCTCCAGCCGACCGAGCGGCCGGCTTCCGCGCCGTGCTCCCGGCGGATCAGCGTCGGAACGGTCTCGACGGCGTGCTGGAAGGAGTGCTCGAGGTCGCGGTCATCGACGGCGTCGGCAGCGAGGGGGGGACCCAGGAACGCGCCGTCGTCCTGCCAGTAGACGGTCAGCGGATGGCCGGCGGCGCGGATCTCGGCCAGGACGGGTGCCGCCAGATGGCAGGTCTCGCACTCGTCCTTCACGAAGGCGACGTAGGTGGTGGAGCCGGGCATGACGCCGGGCAAGATGCTTTGCCGTCGGCGGGTCGGCAACGGCAGCGGTTGCGGCAACGGAAAAAGCGGAGGCCGGCGGGGCGCCCACACGCACCCGCACCGGCCTCCTCTCCGCCGGCCGCCGGGGCGGCGCGGCGGGCTTGCTGTCCTGACTACCCGATCCAGTAGCTCAGCTTGACCATGAGAACGTCTTCGCCGGGTTGGCGGAAGAGCGTGTCGAGGTCGTCGCCGAACGAGAAGCCGCCTGTGCCCGCATAGTGGTCACGCCCCTGCGACCAGACCAGGAAGAGCGCGGACCCGGGCTGATACTCCCACCTGAGGACCACGTTGGACCGGAACTGCTTGAAGTTGAAATCGGGGTTGCGAAGAGATTCGTCGGTGCCGTCGCCGTCGATGTCGGCGAGGAGTCGGCCGTCGTCGCCCGCCCTGGTTCCGACGGGCGCGTGGCGGTCCGTGTAGGCTGCCGCCCGCGGATCCGTGATGCGCTTGAAGGCGTCGTAGTCGGCTGCCGACACGAACGGTTGCGCGTAGACCTGCAGCGACAGGTTGGGCGAAAAGGTCCAGTCCGCCCGCGCGGTAATTCCGGCGGTGGTCTGGCCCAGCCCGGCGAAGATGTAGTCGGGGTCCTCTCCGCCGAATCGCCCGACCCACTGCAGGTCTTCCTGCCTCCAGTTGACGGAGGGCCCGGCCGACACGGTCGCGCGAGGGGATGGCCGCCAGCGCAGGCTCGCGTCGGCGCCGTAGCTCCAGGATCCGCTCTGCGGCCGCCGCTGCCAGTTGTTGCCGACATTGACCTGCAGCTGTTTGCGCGAATCCGACCACAATCCGAACCAGCCGTTCCAGGACGGATCGCGCAGGAGCATGGGGCCACCCCGGAGCGTTGCGTTCGACAGGCCCTCCGACTGCCTCATGACGCCGATGTAGCCGCCCCAGAAGTTGTTGAAGGTGAAGCTGCCGTTGACGTTGGCACCCTTGGAATAGGGTTCCCCGCCGAAGCTGTACGGCGTCCAGGCGTTGAAGCCGAGGTTCCAGCGCTGCAGGTGTTCGGTAGGACGGAAATGCTGGTAGCCGACCCAGACGAACGGCGCCACGAAGTCCGCCTCGCGCATGTAGCCGAGATCGTTCGAATCGAAGCCGGGCGAACGGGCCATCGCCCCGGTCGCGAAGCGCCAGTAGCCGCCGGAGATCTTGGCGAAGGTGGCCGACCCGGCCCAGCCGTTCAGCGAGGTGCGCGCGGGGTCGTATGCGACGTGCTCCGCGTCCGGGCGCTGGTAGTACCGCGCTGGGGAGCGCTGCGTCCGCGCGATCGCGTCCGCCGAGCCCCGCACGGTGGAGCCCAGCAGGTAGGCGGAGACGATGAAGCGATCATCGCCGAAGCGGTGGCGAGCGTCGATCCCTCCGGTGTATGCGCCGTTGTGGAGCGCGAGCGCGTCGGCCGCCAGGGGATCGCGCCGGGTCCAGGTGGAGATCATCCCCACGGCGCTCTTGCCCTCGCGGAAGTCCTTGCTGAACCGGGCCATGCCGTACTGTGCGCGCGGCTCTACCACCTGATCGCCCTCGGGACCGGTGCTGGTCGCCAACAGGGCCTCCTCCTGCCCGGTAAGCGCGTGCAGGACGCCGATCGACCAGCCGGAGCGGGTCTTGCCCGACAGTTTCATCGCGCCGAGGATGCGCGTGCGGTCGGGCGCGTCGAAGTAGCCCGACGATTGCACGCGTCCCTGGGGTGGCCGGCCGATGCGCCGGGAGTAGAACAGGCCCTCGTTGGCCATGTCCCCGTCTCCCTCGGAGAATCGGAAGGAGAAGATGCCGGAACCCTCCACGAAGAAGGGACGGCGCTCCGGAAAGAAGGTCTCGAAGGCGGTGAGATTCACCTGCCCCGGATCCGCCTCCACCTGGCCGAAGTCGGGGTTGATGGTGACGTCCAGCGTGAGGTCGGTGGTGAGGCCGTACTTGATGTCGGCACCCCCGCTCGAAGAGAAGTCGGAAGGATCATGGAACGGGTCCGCGGCGGTGCCGGGCGCGCTCTGCATGCGCACGAGCGAGTAGGGCAGGACCTCCAGCCGGGTCGGGGGCGAAAGATCGCGCAGCCCGACCAGATCGCCGAAGCGCGACACCAGAGCCCCGTCCCCCTGGGAGATCGGCGCCCACAGGCTGCGTTCCAGGTGCCGGGCGATGAACCGCGCGAAGTTGATCCCCCAGGTCTGCTGCGCGGCGCCGTCGAACCGCAGCTGCGAGTAGGGGATCCGGAATTCGGCCGTCCATCCCCGGTCGTCGGTCCGGGTCGCGACGTCCCACACCGCATCCCAGGACTCGTCCTCGTTGGTGTCGTCGAACATGTAGGCGTCGTTCTTCACGCCGGCGGGGTTCACGCCGAACCGGAACGCGGTGCGCTTGTCGTGGTAGCTGTCGATCACGACGTCCACCCAGTCGGAGTGGGGCCGCTCGTCGCGCCGCGCCAGGCGCTGGACGATCGAATCCGGCGCGGCGTCGTAGGCGCGGATGCCGACATAGACGGCCTCGTTGCCGTAGAGCACCCGGGCCTCGGTCTTCTGAGAGGGTGGCATGCCCTCGTTGGGCTCGAAGACCACGAAGTTCGCCGCCACCATTGCCACGTTCCAGTCCGCCTCGTCGAGCACCCCGTCGATCACGGGCACCGGGCCGGCGATGCGGTGAGCTTCCAGCGCCGGAGGCACCGCCCGGCCGCGCGCTTCCGCCGCGACACCCGCGCTCTCGATACTCTGGCCCGGGAGGGCTGCCGGTGCCGCCACCGACGCCGTCGCCGCAACCACCGCCGCACACAAGCATCCCCGCGTCCCCTTCTCCACCGCGCCGCACAGTCCCATTTTATTCCCCCTCCCCGTGCCGACCCCTCCCGGGCCAACCCTGGTTGATTTTCGTATCGGTTGCCGCCGCGCTCGGTGGTCTGATCCGGGCTTCCGGGCGGCGGTCACCGTGCTTGACGAGAGGAGATTCGGAAAAGTTGCATGAAGCCATCCGGGTCCTGCCGCGCTTCTTCAAGGCGCACGGCCACGGGAACGACTACCTGGTGCTGGAAGAAGGGGACGGGCCGCTGCTCACGCCGCCTCTGATCCGGCGCATGTGCCACCGCCATCGCGGCGCCGGAGCGGATGGCCTGGTCGTGGTGGAGAGCGGGGCGGAAGGTGCGCCGGCGAGGCTGCGCATGTTCAACCCCGATGGAGGGGCGTTCGAGCGCAGCGGCAACGGGCTGCGGATCGCGGGCGTGTACCTGAGACGCCAGGGGCGCGTCGGCGACGGTCCGTTCCGGGTGGAGGTCGCCGGGGCGGAGGTGGGACTGGACGTGGCGGGTCCGGATGCCGCTGGTGCGTGGGATGTGCGTGCGGACATGGGAAGGGTGGAATTCCCCGCAGGTCCTCCGTTCGTCGCTCCCGGGAGGGTGAGCGGCGGAGGCGTCGCGGCGCTGCGCCTGGAATCACCCGGCGGAGGAGCCCGACGCGTGGAGGTGATGCCCGTGTCCATCGGCAATCCCCACGCGGTCGCGTTCCGCGAGTCCTGGAGCCGGCGGGAGGTGGAGCACTACGGCCCGCTGATCACTGCCCATCCGGCGTTTCCCGCGGGAACGAACGTGCAGTTTGCGGAAGCGCCCGCGGGCCACAGGATCGCCATCCGGATCTGGGAGCGCGGCGTGGGCATGACATCGGCGTCGGGGACTTCGGCGTGCGCGGCGGTGGCCGCAGCGGTCAGATCCGGGTTCATGGCGCCGGGACGGTCGAAGGTTCTGATGGAGGGGGGCAGCATGGAGGTGGAGATCGGCGCGGACTGGTCGGTGCGCTTGCGCGGCCCCGTCGAGGAGGTGTGCACCGGCGAGCTGACGGCGGGGTTTCTCGCCGGGTGAGGGGACGGGGAAGGGGCGGGGAAGGGACGCGCGGGGCGGCTACGTGCGCACCCGGAACAGGAGGATGATGCCGACGGCCAGGAAGAGCAGATTGGGCGACCACGCCGCCCAGAACGGCGATAGCCCGCCGGTCGCCCCGATGGCGCCGAAGAGCCGCATCAGGAGGATGTAGAGCAGGGTGGAGCCGAGCGAGACCCCGACGCCGAACGCGGGTCCCCCCTTTTCGACGGTGGTTGCCAGCGGAGCGCCGAAGATGATGATGACGAGAAGCGCCGCCGGGATGGCCAGCTTCTGCTCCTTCTGGACGAGCAGTTCGCCGGGGTCTCCGCCGGACCGGTGAACCGCGGCGGCCCGCCGCCCGAGTTCGCGGTAGCTCATCTCCTCTTCGTCCGGCGGGTCGTCGAGCAGTTCCTCGGGCGACACGGTGAGCCGCATGGGCCGGTACCGGTCGAAGGCGTAGGAGGTCTCCCGGCCCTCGGGGTGAATCAGGCGCAGGTACCCCTGATGCAGGGTCCACGTGTCCTCCGCGTAGAACGCCTGATCCGCCCACACGTGGCGCAGCGAGCCGTCGTCGTCGATGCTCTCGACCAGGACGCCGTCCATGGAATTCGTCGTGGTGAACAGCTGCTGGACACTCAGGGTTGCGTCCGTTTCGGTCTGGTAGACGAAATCGTGGCGCCACTCGCGGCGCAGTTCGCGTTCGCCGAAGATCTCGGCGGCCCGGCGGTTGGAGCCGGGAACGATGGCGCCGAGCAGGAAGGCCGCGCCCGTCAGGACCGCGCCCACCGGCCAGATCGGCGCGATGAGGCGGTGGAACGAGATGCCGCCGGCCTTCGCCGCCTGGATCTCGCGATGAACCGTCATGGCATGCACCGTGAAGACGGCGGCGATGAGCGCGGCGACCGGCGCCGACCAGAGCATGAAGTGGGGGTACATGTACAGGTACCCGTGCGCGATATCGACGACCGTGAGGCCCCGGTCCAGGAATCGTCCCTGGCGGTCGGAGAGGTCCCCCAGAACGAACAGGATGGGGACGCTCAGAGCGAAAACGGTGAACAGCCACGCGAACGTGAGAGCCACCATGCGGTCCAGTATCCGCATCAGGCCGGCCTTCGCGGACGCCGGAACACGACACGGAGTGCACGCCTTGCGGTCACCCACAGGTCGAGCCAGCCGCTTTCACGGGACGATGCGATCCACCTCCCCATGCGGGAGACCATGAGCGCGCCGATCACCAGGAAGACGAGGTTGGGAGCCCACATGGTCCAGAACGGCGCCGCCAGGTCGCGGTCCGCCCAGTCCTCGCCCGTGGTCAGGCCGTACTGGTAGATCCCGATGACGGTGGCCGAGACGACGATGACCATGCTGATCCCGCCGCGAGGGAACCGGATGCCGACGGGCATGCCGATCAGCACGAAGATGATGCACGCGCTGGCGATGACGAGCTTCTTGTGGATTTCGACGCCATACTGGCTGGCCCGTTTGCGCAGCGCGGTCGAGCGGGCCGTGTGCGTGCGCGCGGTCAGCGCGACGGTTCGGGAGAGATCGTCGGACGGCAGGGCGCTGTCGGGGTCCCCGGGCAGCGTCTTGGCGAAGACGGACCTGCCGGTCCGTGCGGAGTCGGCCGCCGGTCCCGTTCCCAGGGCTCGCTGTATGGCCCTGACCGCATGGCGGTGTGAGTCCTCCCGGATCGACTCCAGGGCGAGCCGCTTCGCCTGGGCCGAGTCGCGCAGCAGCGCGATCGACATCTCGCGGTCGCCGCGCTGGTCGCCGCCCATGTCCTCGAACACGTCTCCGACGCCGCGCAGCACATACAGCTGCTCGTCGAAGCCCGTGCGCTGCAGGGTGCCGACCTCGCGGCTGCCCACTTCCAGCACATGGCCATCGTGGAGCCGGAGGTGGAGGTCGGTGTACGTGTCGTTGAGGTTCATCTCGCCGCGCGTGGCGTAGGTCGTGCGCCGGATCCCCTGCTGGCTCATATCATAGATGACGACCTCGGTGAGCTGGTCCGAGACGGGGTCGATTTCGTCCACCCTCAGGAAATAGGGGCCGAGCCCGTTCTCTCCTTCGATCAGGTTGACCACGCGCTCGCGCAACTGGAAGGTGGGACTCTTCTGGCGGATCGAGTTGCGGAGGTTCTTCAGCCGGTGGTTCGCCTCGGGCAGCACGAAGTCGTTGAAGGTGTACGTGACTCCGGCGAGGAGCGTACCCAGGAGGAGCACGGGAATGAAAAGCTTGCGCGGCCGCACCCCGCTTGCCGACATCGCGACGATCTCGCTCGCGGCCGCAAGTTCGCTGAAGGTATAGAGCACCGCCGGGAGGACCGCGATGGGAAGACTCAGCGCCAGGGTGTGCGGAAACGATAGGATTAGGGCTTCCAGGATGATGTCGGTCGGCAGCCCCCTTCCGACCAGATCCTCCAGCAGCCTGGTCACCGTGTTCAGGTAGAGCAGACCCGTGACCAGGCTGAAGGTGAACAGGAGGGGAACGACGTGTGAGCGAATCAGGTAGCGGGTCAGTATCGTCATGGTCGGCTGGGCTCGAGCTGTGAAGCCGCTTCCATCGCGGGGCGCCCCTTGGACTCCCGGTACCCTCCGGTCGGTTGTTTCGCTGTCCGGCGGTGTGTAGGGAACCGCCGGCCTGAATCATGAAATGTAACCGATCCCGGCGGGCGGTCCGGCGCCTCGAACGCGGTGCATTCGCGCGCGCGCGCTTCGCCGCTGCCGCCGCTGGCCGCGGCCGCCGATGGGTGTGCGTGACCGCCGCCGCATTGGCGCTGGCGCCGGCGTATGGAGCTGCCGCCCAGCAGGAACGGCAGCCGCCGCGGGTGGACACGCTCCTGTGGACCATACCGGAGTTGCGGCCACCGGTTCGGGCGCTGCTGTCGCTGCCCCCGCCCGAGGTGCCTGTGGTCAGGCTCGGTCTGGCGCGGATCCCCGTCGCCCGCTTCTCCGTCGCCCTCGCCGCCCCGACCCCGCTCCCCGCCACCGCGCTGGGAGGGCCCGCCTCGCTCCGCCTCCCACCACGGCCCGACTGGGACCTGGAGCCGCTGTTCCGCCTCGGCACCCTCGGGCGCACGATCGGCTACGGCGATGTGCCGGCACCGGGCCCGCGCTCGCTGGCCGGCGGCCGCGCGGCGGATCCGGTCAGGTTCCGGAACGAGTTCGCCGATCTGGGCTTCTCGTTGCGGGGGAGCGGCCAGTTCGGCGGCGACTGGACGCAGTTTCGGCCCTGCGACGAAACCGTGCAGGTGACCTGCGAGCTTCCGCGGCTCCCGCAACTCAACCCGGACATCCAGTTCGCGGCCAGCGCCGACGGCACGATCACCGATCGCATCCTCGTCGATGTCGACTACGACCAGACACGCGAATTCCAGGGCGCGAACCGGGTGAACATCCACTACCAGGGCCTCCCGGGCGAGGTGCTCCAGCGCTTCGAGGTGGGCGATGTGCGCCTCGACCTGCCGCCTTCGCGCTTCCTGCGCGAGGGCGTGCCCGCGGGCAATTTCGGCTTTCAGGCCGCCTTGAGCGCGGGTCCGGTCGATATCAAGTCCGTGTGGGCGCAGCAGAACGGCGAAGTGACCTCCAGACGCTTTCGCCTGGAGGGCTCCGGCCGCAGCTTTTCGCGCACCGACACGCTGGTGGTCGACGACGCCGACTACGTCGACGGGCAGTTCTTCTTCCTCTTCGATCCCGAGTACTTCTCCGAATACCCGCACGTCGACGCCCTCGCCCTGACTCCCGCGGACGCCCCGGGGGAGGTGGCGCCGGGGGGCGAGCCGATCCAGCTGTACCGCTCGGAAATCGATCTGTACGCGCGCCAGCAGGTCGAGGGCTACATACAGGCCGACGCCAGCGCCGGGCTCGGGGCGGACTCGGTCACGGAGTCGGCGTGGTTCCGGTACCTGCAGCCGGGTCAGGACTACGTCGTCCATCCCAGCGGGCTGTGGCTGGCTCTGCGTTCTCCGCTCAGTCCGGGCGAGATCCTCGCGGTGACGTACATTACGGCCGCCGGAGACACGGTCGGCACCTACAACCCCGAGCGCATCTATCGAAGCGGGGGGAGACCCCGGCTGCAGCTTCTGAAGGCATCGTCCGCGCAGCACCAGCCCGGCAGGCCGACATGGCGCACCGAGATGCACCAGATCTATCGGGTGTCCTCTTCCGGCGACGTGGATCCGGGATCGGTGGAGTTGAGTGTGTCGCTGGGCGAGGAGAGCGCGGGACGGACCTTCGCGCGCCGCCCCAACGGTGACGACCTGACGTATCTGCGCCTGTTCGGCCTGGACGAGGAATCGCCCACGGACCGCCTCGACCAGTCGCAGATCTACCGGCCGGCGCTCGACTCGTTCGAGGACCAGCCGCCCGTGTCCGGGACCTTCATCGTGTTCCCGACACTCGAGCCGTTCGCCAGACCGCCCCCGCTGCGCAGCCTGGCGATCGATTCCGTGGAGGTCGCGAGGATCCTGGGCGCCAACCGCAACGCACGCATCTACCGGGATCCGGATCCGTTCGAGCGGGACAACGGGGGCGTCTTCCGTCTCAACCTGTCTTACGAGGTAACCGGAGAGGGACTCCTGTCGTCGTTCGCGCTGGGGGCTGTCGGCATTCGCGAGGGGACGGAGCGGGTGACGCTCGGCGAACGCGCGCTGCTGCGTGACGTGGACTACGCGATCGACTACGACATCGGGCAGCTCACGCTGACCGACCCCGACGCGCTGCTGGCGGCGAATCCGGGTCGCGTGCTGGAGGTGTCCTGGGAACAGCGCAGCTTCTTCCAGGTGGCGCCCACCTCCGTGTTCGGCGTCAATGCGCGCTACGATCTCGGAGGGTACGGGGCCGTCAACCTGGTGGGCCTGTACCAGAACGAAGGCGAACTGGTGAGGCGCCCCCAGCTCGGGGTCGAGGCGGCGGCGGTCGGGCTCGGGGGGGTGAACGCGAACGTAAACCTCGATGCGCCGGTGCTGACGCGGGTGCTCAACGCGATCCCGGGGCTGAACGCGGGCTCCGAGTCGTCCGTGCACCTCTCGGGCGAGACCGCGGTGTCGCTGCCGAACCCCAATACGCAGGGCGCGGTCTACGTCGACGACTACGACGGCGTGAACGCGCGGCCGCTGTCCGTACAGAGCCAGGAGTGGCGCCGCGGCAGCCGCCCGGTGCTGCGCGATGGTGCGGAGGATGCGCTGCCTCCGGTTCTGTCCGCCGGGAATCTGGCCCTGCTTACGTGGCAGCATACCTGGATCGACGAGGGCGCCGGGGGCGACAGCCTGGGCGTCTTCCAGGGATTCAACCCCAGCGCCGACATCGACCGGCAGATCAGGATCACCGGGAGCGCGGTGCGCGAACCGGGCTTGTTCGTCCGCTTCCAGCCGGAGAGCGGCGACGAGGAGGGCCCCGGCGGGTGGGCGTCGGTGACGACGGTGCTGAGTCCCACGGGGACCGATCTGACCAAGAGCGACTTCATCGAGTTCTATGTGCGGGACGGAGATTTCCTCGACCTCGTTCTCGATCTCGGCATCGTCAGCGAGGACGCGTTTTTCGTGGACACGCTCGGGGCGGTGAACGGGATCAAGCCGATCGCGCACGTGCCGTGGGGACAGGGGATCCTGGACCAGGAGGCCGATCCGCGGCGCGGCGAAGTCTGGGGCCAGCTCGCCGACGGACGGGGCGTGTGGAACGAGAACTGCTTCGCCGAAAGGGGACGGGTCTACCGTCTGGGCGACCCGAACGCGAACTGCACCCGGGGCAACGGCCGCCCCGACACGGAGGACCTCGACGAGGACGGCAACCTCGACACCCTGGAGCGCTATCGCCGCTTCGTGGTCTCGCTGGACGGGTCTTCCCCCTACCTGGTCCGGGACCGGGACGAGACCGGCACCGGCTTTCGACTCTACAGGGTGCCTCTGCGTCACCCTGCCGGGATCGACATCGGCGGCGTGATCAGCGACGCGGAGCTGCGCGCGGTGCGTCACCTGCGGCTTACGGTGGCCGGCAAGCGCCGGGATTCCTTCGTTCTGGCGCGCATGGGAATCGTCGGATCGACCTGGATCAAGCGTTCGCTGACGGGCGTGCTCACGGGGACGGGGGGCGACACGGCGTCGGTCCACGGACGCGTCGAGGTGGGACCGGTTTCGAAGCTGACCGCGGGAGCCGCGTACAGCTCTCCGCCCGGCGTCATCGAGCAGCTTGACGATCCCACCATCGCCTTTGGGGGGCAGGGCGTCGAGTTCAACGAGCGTTCTCTCTCCATCGGCTTCTCGGACGTTCTCGCCGGTGACCGGGTGGAAGTCTACAACCGGTTCCCGCAGCGGCCGCGGGACTTCCTGTCCTACCAGGAGGCGCGCCTGTGGGCGGTCGCTGCCAGGGGCGACTTCGGACTGCAGCTGCCGGTCTACTTCTTTGTCAAGGTCGGGACGGACGACGGCAACTTCTACATGTACCGCACCCGGCTGGATCCGTCGGCCCGGCCGGGCACGGTTGCCGAAGAGGACTGGCTGCCCGAGGTCGTCATCCGCTTCGACGAATGGCTCGCGCTCCGCAGGTCGGCCGAGGAGAGGCTTATCCTGGAGCCCAGGATGTCGGGGGATCCGCCCCTGGAGCTGTGGTCGGCGGACTCCACCTACGCAGTCGTGCTGCAGGACAGGGGCCGCGCTCCCAACCTGGCTTCGGTACGGGAGATCAGCCTTGGCGTGATCAACCACACGGGCGCGCCGATCTCCGGCGAGGTCTGGGTGGACGAACTCCGTCTGGCGAGCGGAATTCGGGACGGCGGTCTGGTGTCGGCGCTGGACGCCGAGGTGCGGGGCGGTGAATTCCTCGAGTCTCGCGCCTCGTTCCGGCGCAGGGGAGGGTATTTCCGCCAGCTTCGTGCGGCTCCGACCTTCCAGAACGATCAGACACTGGATGTCCAGGCGACCATGCAACTCGCGCGCTTCGCCCCGGAGTCGTGGGGCCTCGAGGTGCCGTTGTCGTTTACACACGAGCAGGAGGAGCAGGCGCCGATCTTCCTGGGGCGCAGCGATGTGCGCGCCGACCGGCTGGAGGGACTGCGGCAGCCGGGGTTCAGCCGCTCGCGGATGGACATCTCGCTGCGCCGCAGGAGCGTGGAGGGGGGAGGGGTCTGGGACGCGGTGCTGGATGGCCTCGACGTGCGGGCGGGCATGATGCGGACCTCGCTGCGCACCATCACCACGGAGAGCAACGGCACCGGCGTCGACGCGTTCGTCGGCTACGCCGCGGCTCCACCCCGTCGGGAGTTTCCGCTTTTCCCCGGCGTTGCGGGCGCACTGTTGCGCGCGATCCTGCCCTCCTTCCTCGAGGAGAGAGTCGCCGGCGCACGGCTGCGCTGGACGCCCGAGAGCCTGGGCCTGACCGGCGAACTGCTCAACCGCGAACTCGGCACGCGCCGCTTCGACCGGATCATACGCGGCGCCGAGGATTCGCTCGTGGTGGCCACCGAAGCCCCCCGCGAACTGTTGACCGCGTCCGCGCGGGTCGCGTTTCGCCCGGTGGAGTCGCTCAGTGCCTCGGCCGACCTGTTGAGTGGACGGGATCTCCTGGCCCTGGAGGATCTGACGGACGACACCGACCGCAGGGAACTGCTTGCGGCCGAACGCCGGAGGCTGGCGGGTGTCGATCTGGGATGGGAGGTGGACCGTCACCTGCGAACCCGGCTGGTGTATCAGCCGAGGCTCTCGGACGGGATCAGGACGAGTGTCCAGGTGACCACCATCTACCTCTCCGAGCGCAACGCCGACCTGATCGAGACGCGGGGCACGCACGCCGACTCGGCGCTGATGGTGCTGCGGAACGTGGACGGGCAGCGGAACCTCGTCGCCAACCTCTCTGTCGATCCCGGTCGGATCGCGTCGGACGCGCCGGGCGGAGACACGGGTGCGCGGCGCCTGGCTCAGGCCTTCGACCCGCTTTCGTTCACCTACTCCAATGGTCTCACGTCGCGCTTCAACCGAGAAGCCGTAAGACCAGGTGCAATATATGAATTAGGATGGGGAAGGCGCGATGATTTCCTGACCATTGGCGCCGACACGGCCTCCACGCTCAGCGAACGTGACCGCGTGACCGTTCGGGGCGGTGTGCGGTTGCCGGGGTCGTCTTCGGTCCGGTTGTCCTTCGACCGTGCACGCAACGAAGCCCTCGACACCCGTTCGGACCGGGAAGACCTGAGAAAGGTGTGGCCCGATGTGCGCGCTACGGTGGGAGAGGTGGCGATACCGGGATTCCTGACACGGATCGTGGACCGTCTGTCGCTGAGCTCCGGGTACCGCAAGGTGACGCGCAGTCTCGCCTTCGGAGAGGGGACGCAGCAGGACCGGTACCGCGAGGACCGTGAAGTTCCCATGTCGCTGACCCTCGCTCTGACGCGCGGCGTGACCCTGAGCTACGAAGGCCGCGTGGGCCGTGGAGAGAGCCGTGACCCCACCGGTGACACCCGGCGGCGGGCCGACGCGCATTCACTGCTGATGGCGGCTCTGCTGCGGTCTCCCGTGGGGGCGTTCCGCGAGCGCGGGGCGCCGATGCGCGTGACCGTGAGCGTCAGGTACGGGAACGAGTTGGAGTGCCGGCTGCCGGATCCGGACAGCCCGTGCGTCGCGTTCATCGACCAGCTTGAGAGGGACGTGGCACTGTCGCTCGACTCAACGGTCCGCGACTTCCAGCTCGGGGTCAGGATACGATACCTGGACCGACGCTCGTTCGTGGGTCAGCGCGCGGGATCCACCCAGTTTCAGCTCAACGTCTTCGGCCGCTTCCTGCTCACGTCGGATCTTCTCCGCCTCCCCTCCTGAAGAGCGCACGGCCGTCTCCGGTGTCTCCGGTGCGGCGCGAGGTCGATCCAGCGGCTGCGTCCCGGGACGATTGTGTCGCCTCCATCTGACGAACGTCCCATCCAGCTATGGAACCGCCCGAAAAAGGGGGCGACCATGATCCGGCACGCGGGATTCCTCCATTCGGATGGAGACGGAGCGGTGACGGACGGAGAGAAGAAGAGCATGTTGCGGGCGGCGCTGATTCTGGCTGGGGCGGCTCTCGTGCGGTTCCTGTTCCTCGCGCCCGGGCCGGCGGACGTGCCGCTTGCCGATCGCCCGTCGATCACGGACAGCCTGCTGGCCGCCGGCGACTCCGTCGTGGAAGCGAACGCCCGCCGGAGCCGGCCGTTTGCGGCGGGGGAGACCATCGATCCCAACGTGGCGTCGGAAGAGGAGCTCGACCGGTTGCCCGGGGTGGGCGCGTCCAGGGCGCTGCGCATCGTACAGGAGCGCGAGCAGAATGGTCCCTTTGCGAGTATCGAGGATCTCACCCGCGTTTCCGGTATCGGTGCCAGGTCGCTGGACCGGCTCAGGCCCCATCTGCGGGTGGTCACTTCCGGATCCGGTCTTCGCGCCGGGGGCGCCGATGCGGGCGGGGCGGGCCGTCCTGGCGTGACGGACAGGTCCGGGGCGCCCGATCCCGCACCCGGTACCGAGCCGGTCGACCTGAATCGGGCGACGGCAGGCGAACTCCGGGCGCTGCCGGGAATCGGGCCGGTGACCGCCGAGCGAATCGTGGCTTTCCGTAAGGAGAACGGGCGTTTCGCGCGGGTAGCGGACCTGATTGAAGTGCCGGGGGTGGGCCCGAGGACCCTGGAGCGGCTCACTCCGCTGGTGACGGTTCGATGACGACGGCAACCCCATCCGCGATCCCCGGACTGGAGGGCTTGCTGAGAGAGATGGTGCGCCGCGGTGCGTCCGATCTGCACCTTGCCGCGGGGCGGCGGCCGGCGCTGCGGATCGATGGAATCCTGCGGGAGGTCGAGGAGATGGCGGTTCTCTCCTCCGCGGACACGAAGCGCATGGCCCACGACCTGCTGTCCCCGGGTCAGCGAAGGATCTTCGAGGATGACCTCGACCTGGATTTCTCGTTCGATGTGGCGGAACTGGCCCGGTTCCGCGGCAATTGCTTCCGGCAGCGTGGCAGGATCGGCCTGGCCATCCGGCGCATACCACATCGGGTCGGGTCGCTGGAGGAGCTGGGGCTCCCTCCGATCATGAAGCGTCTCGCCGCGCGCCCACGAGGCCTTGTGCTGGTCACCGGGCCGACCGGGTGTGGGAAGTCTACCACGCTCGCCGCCATGGTGGATCTCATCAACCGCCGGCGACGTGGCCATATCATCACGGTCGAGGATCCCGTCGAGTTCGTCCACGCCCATCGGCGCTGCATCGTCAGCCAGCGGGAGGTGGGGGTCGACACGCGTTCCTTCGCGGCTGGCCTGAAGTACGCGCTGCGGCAGGATCCGGACGTGATCCTGATCGGAGAAATGCGCGATGCGGAGACCATCGGCGCTGCGCTGACGATCGCGGAGACGGGTCACCTCGTGCTTGCGACCCTCCACACGAACTCCGCCGCGGATTCGGTCAACCGCATCGTCGATGCGTTTCCGTCGCACAGCCAGCACCAGGTGCGGGCGCAGCTGTCTTCGGTGCTGGAGGGTGTCGCGACACAGATCCTGCTGCCGCGTGCCCTGGGAGGCGGAAGGGTGGTGGCGGTGGAGGTCCTGGTTTGCACGGATGCAATCCGGGCGGTGATTCGCGACGAAAAGGTGCACCAGATCCGGTCGCTGATGGAGGCGGGAAGAAAGCACGGCATGCAGACCATGAACGATGCCCTTGCCCGGCTGTACCTCAATGGGGAGATCGGTCTGGAAGACGCCCTGCGGAGCAGTTCGGATCCGGCCGCGCTCCTAAGGTTCGTGGGAGAGCCTGCACCGGGCGGAGTTGACGAACCGGGGACGTTCGGGTGAGGGGCCTGAAGCGTGTTTCGACCCGCGAGGTTGTCGTGTTCACCCGCCTGTTCGCCACCATGATTAGCGCCGGGCTTCCGCTTCTTCAGTCCCTGAATCTGCTCGCCCGCCAGACGAGGCACCGGTATTTCCGGGGCGTGATCAGGTCCATGGTGTCTGCGGTCGAGTCGGGCGATACGCTGGCCGGAGCCATGCGCCGGCACCGGACCGTGTTCCCGGAGCTGTCCGTGAGCATGGTCGAGGCCGGAGAAGCCGCGGGTGCGCTGGATACCGTTCTCCAGCGGCTCTCCGACTCTCTTGAGCAGAACCACGCCCTGGCCCGCAGGATTCGCGCGGCTGTGGCCTATCCGGCTGTCATCTTCGCGGTCGCGATACCCGCGATGGGCATCCTGCTCGTGTTCGTGGTGCCCACCTTTCAGACCATGTTCGCCTCTGCCGGCATGCCTCTCCCGCTGCCCACCCGCATGGTGATCGCGGCGTCGGAGATTGCCAGGAGCTACTGGTGGGTGCTGCTCGGTGCCCTGACAGCGGGCGTGTGGGCGGCGGGACGCGCGTACGGCACCGAGCGGGGCCGGTTGGCGATGGACAGCCTGGTCCTGTCCATCCCGTTCGTGGGAATGCTCTTGCGCAAGGCCGCGGTGGCGCGCTTCACCCGGACGCTCGGCACCCTCGTCGCGTCCGGTGTCTCGATTCTGACCGGGCTGGAGGTCACGGCACGGGCCGCCGGAAACAGGGTGATCGAGAACGCGGTCATGAGATCCAGGACCTCGATCGCGGGGGGTGACACCATCGCGGGTCCGCTCGAGGCCTCGGGCGTGTTCATGCCCATGGTTGTCCGCATGGTCGAGGTGGGCGAACAGACCGGGGGGCTGGACGAGATGCTCGCGAGGATCGCCGACTTCTACGACCGCGAGGTGGACAGCGCGCTGGAAACCCTGATCGCCATGATCGAACCCGCGATGATCCTGGTCCTGGGCGTGGTCGTCGGGGGCATGATCGTGGCCATGTACCTGCCCATCTTCGATATGATCGGGGCAGTGGGGTAGCGGCCCGGATCTTCTCGTTGCAACGCGGGATCTCTCCGCAAACTGCCGGCGCACGGTTGTTTCACGGGAGGCAACGGCCCTAGTTTGCCCGGCGCAATGACCGGCCCCCGTACGGGGTGTGGTCGCGACGCCAACGAAAGGAGCCCCGCCCGCCATGGACTTCATCCAGCAAGTCACCGATTTCCTGACCAGGTATGTCGTCGAGGTCGGCATCCCGGTCGGCGGCGAGAACATCCCCCTCATGGTGATCATCCTGCTCGGGATCGGCACGTACCTGACGCTTCGCCTGGGGGTGCTGCAGGTCCGCCGCCTGGGCCACGGGATCGCGGTGGCTTCCGGGAAATACGATAACCCGGACGACGAGGGCGACGTCACGCATTTCCAGGCGCTCACGACGGCGCTGTCGGCGACAGTCGGAATCGGAAACATCGCCGGCGTGGCGCTCGCGATCCACTGGGGAGGACCCGGGGCCCTCTTCTGGATGTGGGTCACGGCGGCGCTGGGGATGGCGACCAAGTACTCCGAAGTCACCCTGGCGCAGAAGTACCGGGTCCACGAGGACGAGGGGGAGTGGGCGGGCACCGTTTCCGGCGGGCCCATGTACTATATCGAACGGGGACTGGGGCCGAACTGGAGGTGGATGGCGGTCTTCTTCGCGGTCCTCCTCGGCATCACGGCGTTCCTGACGGGCAACGGCGTTCAGGCGAACACGGTCGCCGACAACCTGGAGACCCAGTTCAGCATCCCGACCTGGGTCAGCGGACTGGTGACATCGGGGATCGTCGCAGCCGTCATCCTGGGCGGGATCTCGCGGATCGGCCGGGTGACTTCAGTGCTGGCGCCGGTGATGGCGGTCGTCTACGTGCTGGGTGCGCTGACCGTGATCTTCATGAACATTGGCGAAGTCGCGCCGACCTTCGGGCTGATCTTCCGCGAAGCGTTCAACCCGACCGCCGGCGTGGCGGGGACGGGGGTAGGCGCGTTCCTGGTGACGTTGATGTACGGGGTCCGGCGGGGGCTCTTCTCCAACGAGGCCGGGCAGGGTTCGGCACCGATCGCGCATTCGGCGGCCAAGACCGAGGAGCCGGTGTCGGAGGGGGTCGTGGCGCTGCTGGAGCCCTTCATCGATACCATCATCATCTGCACCATGACGGGGCTGCTGATCATCATGACCGGGGTCTGGCACGATCGCTTCGAGACCGAGGTCACGCTGAGCGGCGGCGACCTCTCCTACCGGGCGGTGCAGGTGGACGGTGGCTACGTCGACATGACGCCGGACGCTCCCATCCGGATCGACGGCGGTGAACACGCGGCCACCGGGCCCGACGACCCGCAGGTATCGTGGCACGAGGTCCCCGTGCCGATGCTCTACGTGGACGAGGAGCAGACCCAGCCGTTCAGCGGCGTGATCGATCCCGCCTCGGGCAACGCCACGGGCGACGACGGGCAGACGTACACCTCGCTCCACGGGATGGCGGTGGAGAGCGGGGCGCCGCTCACCATGGCCGCCTTCCGCCGCGGGCTGGCGCCGCTCGGCGACTGGGGACACTACATCGTGGTCATCTCGGTGCTGCTCTTCGGCATCTCGACGGCGATCGCGTGGAGCTACTACGGCGACCGCTGCGCCAACTACCTCTTCGGTGCGCGCGCGTTGATCCCGTACAAGGTCGTCTTCGTGATCATGCACTTCGTCGGCGCGGTTCTGCCGCTCAGCGTGATCTGGGCCATCGGCGACGTATTCCTCGCGATCGTGATCTGGCCCAACCTGATTGCGCTGGGATTGCTCGCGCCCAAGGTGGTCGAGATGACGCGCGACTACTTCGAGCGCAAGCCCTGGGAGACGAAGTAGGGGGGCAGCTCTGCAGCGGGGGTCAGCTCTCCGGCCGGTCGAGGACCCGGGCCGGCCGGAGAGCCTGGTATCCGTAGCGGTCGTGGATCCGATCGACCGCGCGGGCGATAGTCCGGTCGCGCTCGGTCTCCAGCTCCGCCCGTTCTCCGAAGAGGTCGAACTGCGTGGAGGGCGCCTGGCGCACCAGATTGGTCAAACCGACTCCCAACAGGCGGACGCCCTTCCTCCTCCGGTGACGGAGCAGGTGCAGCAGCGAGGTGGCGACGACGAAGATTGCCCGGTCGGTCTCCACTCCTTCGGGCAGCGTGTTTCCTGCCTGGCGGGTCTTGAAGTCGTAGTCGCGGATCTTCACGGTGACGGTTCTGGCCCGCAGTTCCTTGCCGCGCAGCTGGCTTCCCAGCGAGCAGCACAGCTTCAACAGGCGGCGCTCCAGTTCCTCGTCGTCGTTGATGTCGGTGAAGAAAGTCCGTTCCGAACTGATCGACTTGCGGCGGTCGCGCGCGTCTACTTCGCTGGCGTCGATCCCGCGCACCCGCTCCCACAGCCACGCTCCCCGTCCAGGGCCGAACCACCGGACGAGCCACTCCCGCTCGACCGCAGCGGCGTCTGCCACAGTGCGCAATCCCTTGTCCGCCAGCTGCCGGAGGAATGCAGGCCCGATTCCGGGCAGGTCGGACAGGCGAAACCGCGCCATGAAGGCGGCCTCCTCGCCCGGCGGCACGATGTGCACCCCGTCGGGCTTGGCCATGCGGGTGGCGACCTTTGCCACGACACGCTGCGTGCCCCCTCCCAGCGACACAGCGATCCCCGTGCGCTGTCGCACTTTACGGCGGATGCGGTCCGCGGTGGCGGTGAGATCCTCGCCCCCGAGCATCCTCTCCGTGCCCGTGAGGTCCAGGTAGAACTCGTCGATGGACGCCGCCTGAACCACGGGCGACAGCTTCTTCAGCACGGCTCGGACCGCGCGGCTGCGCTCTACGCAGGCTCCGCGGGGCACGGGTACCACGACGGCCCGGGGACAGAGCTGCAACGCCTGCATCGTGGGCATTCCCGAGCGCACGCCATACTCACGGACGGCGTAGGAGGCGGAGGTGATCACGCCCCGGTTGCTGCGTCCGCCCACCAGCAGGAGCGGCTCGCGGCCCGCGCCGTCGGGGTCCTCCAGCCGCGCCACCTGAACGAAGAACATGTCGCAGTCCACGAGGAGAATCCTCCTGGGACCTTGCGGCGGCATCCGGCTTTTGGACACGTTCTACCTTTCCGCGCTGCGTGTGCCGCCGGAACCCGGTGCGCCGGCCTGGCATCACCGGGGACCACGGACGCGTACAATCGAAGAATAACAATCCAGCACAGGAGACGCCGACGATGGCCTATCCCTTCCAGCTTCCGGACCTGCAGTACGCTCACGATGCGCTTGAGCCGCATATCGACGCCCGCACGATGGAGATCCATCACGGGAAGCACCACGCCGCCTACACCGCCAACCTGAACGCCGCCCTCGCCGACCACCCCGGGCTTCACGGCAAGTCCGCCAACGAACTCGTCAGCGACCTTGCCGCGCTTCCGGAGGGGATTCGCGCCGCGGTTCGCAACAACGGCGGGGGATACGTGAACCACGCCATGTTCTGGCAGCTCATGACGCCGGGCGGCGCCGACGCGCCGGGTGGGGAGCTGGCTGCGGCGATCGACGCGGCGTTCGGGAGCGTTGATGCGTTCAAGCAACGTTTCGCGGCCGCCGCGGTTGGGCGCTTCGGGTCCGGCTGGGCGTGGCTGGCGGCCGATGGAGACGGATCGCTGGAGGTGTTGTCGACGCCGAACCAGGACACGCCGGTCATGACGGGCAAGACTCCGATTCTCGGGGTCGACGTATGGGAGCACGCGTACTACCTGAACTACCAGAATCGCCGCCCCGATTACGTGGCCGCGTTCTGGAACGTGGTCAACTGGACGGTGGTCGGGGAAAACTACGCGGCCGTGTGACGTCGTCGTCGCGCGCCGGGGCCTCCGGCCCGAAATCAGGGTGGACGAAGGTGGCGCGAATACATATGTTTGGGGAAGCGGACGATCGGCTATGGAAGTTCAGCCCCGGCCCCTGAGAGGAGGAGGCGGACTTGAAGGCTAAGGCGAGGTGCCGACGGAGTGGTGCCGGGGTGTGGACGTGGTGCCTGGTGATCCTGTCCGTTATTGCGGCAGGTTCTTCGGAACCGTTGTCCGGACAGAGCCTGCGTGGCGGTCGCGCATCGATGCAGGAGCAGCATCAGCAGGCCATCGCGTACGACTTCACGTTTACCAACTATCCGGCCGATGTCCGGCACCTGGTAGATCTCGGGCTCCTGGTTCCACTGCCTGGCAACGAGAACTACGTGCTCGACGACGAGGTTTCCTACGGGTACGCCCGCAAGGAGGTTCGGACGTTCGTGGAGCGGCTTTCGCAGCAGTATCGCAGTGCGTGTGGCGAACTGCTCGTCGTGACGAGTCTCACACGCCCCAAGTCCCGCCAGCCGCCCAACGCATCGCCCCTGTCGGTGCATCCGACCGGCATGGCCGTCGATCTTCGCAGGAGCACCCATCGGCCCTGCCGGGCCTGGCTTGATGACGTGCTGCTCCACCTCGAAGGGCAGGGCACGGTAGAAGCGACCTACGAACGGTACCCTCCACACTACCACATCGCCGTGTATACCCACGCGTACGCGCGTTACGTGGCCAGGATCGAGGAGGAGAGCCGGCTGGCGCGCGGTTCCGGGGCAGCCGTCGCCGATCAGGGGCCCATGCCGTCGGTCGTACGGTACGAGGTGCGGTCGGGCGACTCGCTCTGGACCATTGCGCAGGCCCACGGCACGACGGTGGACCGGTTGCAGTCGGCGAACAGGCTCCGGGGCACGCGGATCTACGCCGGGCAGACCCTGGAGGTACCCGTCGGCTCCAGGTAGAGGCCCCGCGGACCGAAGTCGGGTACTGGAGCGAATGACGGTCTCGGTCGTAGTCCCTGCGTACAACGAGCACGCAACGATCGAGGAGTTGTTGCATCGCGTGGCTGCGGTACCGGTCGCCAGTGAGGTGATCGTGGTGGACGACGGGTCGACCGACGGCACGAGGCCGCTCCTGCAGCGCCTGCGCGAGCGTGGTCTGATCGACCTCCTCCTCCTCCACGATCGCAACCGCGGCAAGGGGGCCGCCCTGCGGACCGGGTTCCGACACGCCACGGGCGATGTCGTGGCGGTCCAGGATGCGGATCTGGAATACGATCCCGCCGAGATTCCCCGGCTCATCGGTCCCATCGCCGACGGGAGGGCCGATGCGGTGTACGGATCGCGCTTTCTCGGCGCCCCGCACCGTGTCCTGTACTTCCGGCACATGCTCGGCAACCGGTTTCTCACACTGCTCAGCAACCTCTTCACCGACTTCAACCTCACCGACATGGAGACCTGTCAGAAGATCGTGCGCAGGGAGTTGTTGCAGTCTCTTCCCCTGACCGTCGACCGCTTCGGCATCGAGCCCGAGATCACCGCGCGGCTGGCACAGGCCGGGGCCCGCGTCTACGAGATGCCGGTGAGCTACGATGGCCGGACCTACGCCGAGGGGAAGAAGATTGGCTGGAAGGACGGCGTCGCGGCGATCTGGTTCATCCTGCGGTGCAACCTGCTGGGACCGAAGGCACGGCCTTGGGAAGCCCCAGCGCCCTCCTGGATGGAGGAGGACGGGGGGGAATAGGCGTCCCGGGGGCGGCCGGGACGGGAGGGAATCGCCGCGTTTCGGACGATTGGCCGATTCAGCTATGCCAGCGCCCGCCGACCGGGCCCATACTTCAGGCCGGCGAGCATTCGCGTTCCGGGATTCGCGCGTCCACCTGAGCCGCGGTCCCCCCGGGCGTTCCTCCGGGATTACCCGTGCCAGAATGTCAGGCATATCATCAACAAGGGGTTATCAAATCATGACAACAAAGGGATTTACACTGATCGAGCTGTTGATCGTTCTGGTCATCATCGGCATCCTTGCGGCGATCGCGATCCCGCAGTTCTCGGCCACCAGGGAGAAGGCGTACTTTGCTGCAATAAAGTCCGACATTCGGAATCTTGCGGCCCAGCAGGAGCTGTACTACGCGACCAATTACCGATACACGAGTTCCCTGGCCGATTTGAATTTCGTGTCGTCGGAATCGGTCAGCGTGACGCCTGCCGCGACGACATCGGGCTGGTCCGCGACGGCGACTCACACTGCGCTGGGAGACGCCCGGGGCTGCGCGATCTACTACGGATCGGCCACCGCGCCGACGATCGGCTCCCTCAGTCCTGTGGCGGAGGGACAGGTTGTCTGCACGCCATGATGCTGCCCCAGCGGCGAGTGTGCGGGCCCCGATGGGCGGCTTCCCGCTCCGGGTACTCGATCATCGAGATCACCGTATTGCTGGTTGTTGTGGCCGCCCTGGCACCGCCGCTGTACGGCTCGGCGCGGGAGCTTCGCACTTCATTCTACCTGCAGAGATCCGTGGAAGAGGCGGCGAGGCTCTTCGCAGAGGCGCGTTGGACCGCCGTGGCACACGGGGGCGCCACCGTCGAGTTGGCGACAGAGCCTGCACACGGCGTCGTCGTCACCGCGGCCGGAGACACCGTGGCCTCCGCGAGACTGGACGAGGGCGGCGTGTCGGTCGGGCTCTCCCGCGGGCGCGCGTCGGCGCGGGTTCGTTTCGGGCCCATGGGCCTTGGAATGGTCTCCAGCCAGACTCTGCGCTTCGGACTGGCGGGAGAGGAGCGCCGGTTGGTGATCTCGTCGCTCGGCCGGGTGTCGCGCCGATGAACCGTGCGGGCGGCTCGATGATGGAGCTGGTGGTTGCGGTGGCAATCGTCGGTGTGGGCGTGGCCGGAGTCGCGTCGCTCACCGCCACGGCGGCGCGCTCGCTGGTGCACGCAGCCGCGCTGGACGAAGCCCGGGTGGAGCTCCAGAGCTTTGTCGATTCGATTATGCGGCTCGAGGCCCTGGCCGTTGGCTCGGGCGAACGAGCCAACGGCGCCGGCGTGTTGCGCTGGAGTACTCTCGCGCCTCCGGAATCGCAGGGTTGGGCCAGCTTCGAGCACGTGGCCCTGCCGGCGGATATCCGGATCGAGTTCGTCATGCGATCCGTGCCGGGCCGGGCAGAACCATGACTCCGCGAGCGATGCGGCGGCCCCGCACGAGGCACGGTTTTGCGCTGACCGAAGCGGTCGTCGCGGGCACGCTGCTGCTCCTGCTGGTTCAGGTGGGCTGGTGGGTCGCGGCCGTGCAGGGCGTCGTTGCCGCGCGGGTGGTCACGGGTGCGCAGATCCTCGACGAGACGAGGCTCATCCAGCATGTGCTGGGTGCCGAGATCGCATACGGCCAGCCCGGCGTCGACTGGAACGTCCGCGACAATGAACTGCACCTGCGCGCCTTTCGCGGGGTGGCGGTCGGCTGTGCCGCGCAGACATCGGACGGGTGGGCAGTGGCCGTTGCCGGCTACCGTTCACCCGATGCGGACAAGGACTCGGTGCTCGTCCTGTCGGAGGATGGACATTGGAGCGTCGCGGCGCTGGCCGGGTCTTCGCGGCGGAACACGCCGGAGTGCTACGATGTCGCGGGGTTCGCGACGGAGGTGTGGCAGTTGGATCCGCCGGCCGACCGAGCTCTCCTGGGCATGTACTTCGAGCGAGGCGCCTACCGCTTCTCCGATGGGGCCTTCCGGTATCGGCGCGGGGTGGCCTGGCAGCCATTGACCGGGACCGGAATCGCCATCGACTCGGCCGCCATCTCCGTCGCCGCCGATGGAGGTGTGACTACCCGGATGACCTGGGAAGGGTCGAGCCCGATCCGGCCCTCCTTCCATTGGAACAGCTGGGGGCGCCGATGAAGCACGCGGTGGCGCCGGCGCGGACGAGAGGGCATGCGGAGGCGGGGTTCGCGCTTGTGCTGGTCCTGATGGCCCTCCTGGTACTCGCCGGGATAGCATCGGCGGCCCTGGCCGCGTCGGTGGGACAGGTGCGTGCCGCGACCATGGCAGGGAAGGTTCTGTCGGCGCGGACCGGGGCGCGTGCGGGGCTGGAGAGCGTTCTCCGGAGCAGACTCGGTGCGGCGCAGTCGCAGGTGGACGGCGGTGCCGTGGTCCTCGACTCCGGCACCTTCGCCCACGAGGGCACGTGGCGGGTTCGCCGGCTTCGCCTTGCGCGCGAGTTCCACCTGTTCATCGGAGAGGGACGCATTGCAGATGGCGCCATTATGCGCGAAGCCCGGGTCGCCTGGTGGATGGATCCTGCGGCACGGCTCCAATCGCACGGCGCCGTGGTGGAATCGGTTTCCCTGGAGATGGGGACCGGGGCCGAAATACGTACGGACTCGATCCTGGCCGACCGAGCCGGCATGTCGGGATGTGAGGAACCAGCCGCCTTTTCCGGTCTCGCGGGCGAACCGCTGGCCCATGCTGCGTTGCCGGCCCCCCCCGAATGGGATGGCGGGGTCGATGGCCCGCCTTTCGCCGACCTGAGGCTCGGGTGGTTCTCGAATCAGATGCTGGCGGGGCTCGCCGACCATGCTCTGGCGGGCGGCGTTTTCGGCAGAGCGGCATGCGACGGCTGCTGGCTGGGACTCGTTCACAGCCGCGGCGACCTGCTGTTGACCGGCCGACAATCGGGCGTACTGGCTGTCGACGGCAGTCTCCGCCTCGCCCCGGGGGCCCGCTGGACGGGGTTGGTCATTGTCGCCCGAGACATGGCCCTTGAGCCCAACTCCGCCGTTGTGGGCCTCGTTCGCGCGGGAGGCTCGGTGGCGCTCGCCGATGGCTCCACGATCGACGGATCCTTCTGTGCCGCCTACCACGCGCTCGGCGCCGCTGCCTCCCTCGCGCGGCCGATCCCGTTTCCGCGCCGATCCTGGGCGGGTCCCGTGCCGCCGTCTGCCGGGTAGGGCGCATGGGTTTGTTCCGACGCAGAAGGAAGACCCTGGGGCTCGACATCGGGAGCGCGTACGTCAAGCTCGTGGAAGTCCATCATGGAGGAGACACGCCCGAACTCCATCGTGTCGCAGTGGAACCACTTCCCGCGGGCGCTCTCGCGGATGGCGAGGTCACCCGTCCGGAACGCGTGGCGGAGGTGGTGCAGGAGATGATGGAAACACGGCCCGGCCGGTCGGCGGAGGTGGTCACTGCGCTCGGAGGACACGATGTCTTCATGAAGACCCTGACCCTGGCGTGCCCGCCGGGGGTGACTCCCCGCGAGATGGCGCGCAGGGAGGCCGCGCGCCATGTGCCCTTCGATCTCCGGGAGATCCTGCTGGATTCGCATGTGCTGCGCGCGACCGACGGGAATGAGCCGGTGGAAGTGCTTCTGGTCGCCGCGAAGCGGGAGCGCGTGGAGGCGCGGGTCGACCTGCTCGGAGCCGCGGACATCGGTGTGGCTCTGATGGACGTCGACGCCCTGGCACTGCATAACGCGCTTGTGCACAACCACCCGGAGGTGAAAGAAGGAATGGTGGCACTGGTCAACGTGGGTCACGATGTCACCAGCATCAACATCGTGGACGACGGCATTCCGGTACTGCTCAAGGACCTGCCTGTCGGCTCCGGCTGGCTGGTCCAGTGGCTGCGGCGGGAGGCGGGGCTTGCCCCTGCGCAGGCGGAAGGGGTTCTTCGGGGCCGGTTGCACTCCGCAGATCTGGCAGGTGCCCTGGATGAGGCCGCGGCCCGCGTCGTGACCGGTATCGAGAGTGCGTCGGCGTTTCGCAGGGCCCGTCGGCCCGGCAGGAGCATCGGCCGGGTGTACCTGAGTGGAGGAGGTGCCTGCATTCCGGACTTGGCGGACCACGTGGCGCGGATGCTCAAGATCGAAACCCGGCTCGCCAATCCGTGTCAGCGGGTGATTGTGCGACCGAGTGTGGCGGATCACTGGGTTCTCGACAAGGCGGCACCGATGTTGTGTCTCTCCGTCGGTCTGGCCCTGCGGGCGGCCTGATTCGGGCCGGGTACGGGCACCATGATCGAAATCGACCTGCTCGAACAACGGCGGAGCCGTCGCCCGGGCGCCGAAGACGCTGCGCGGCTGCAATGGACCAGGGTCCTGCCCCGCGATGGGTGGATGATCGGATCCGCAGTTGCCGCCCTGGCGGCGACGTTCGCCGCAGTTCACCCGTTCACCGCCGGGGACGACGCTGCCGCGGTCGCCCGCCGCCTGGAGGCGGCAATCCGGGATTCCGTTCGGATCGCGGCGGTTGTAGTGGATGCCGGCGTCCTGGAGTCGCGTCGCGATTCCATGGCCGCCCGGATGGACGCCATACTGGAGCTGGACGGGCAGCGCTATGTCTGGGCGCACCTGATGGATGAGGTGGCGAAGGCGCTCCCCCGCGAGGCGTGGCTGACGCGTCTGGCGCATGTGCCACAGGCAGAAGGCGGACCCCGCATCCGGATGGAAGGCGGGGTGGTGGGGAGCATGGCGCTGACCCGTTTCTGGAACCGGCTGGAAGCCTCCCCGTTCATCCGCGGCGTCCACCTCGTAAGCTCGGAACGGACTCCGACGCCATTGTCACGGACCGTTGGGGAAACCCACCACTTTGTTCTGGAGGCCGAGCCCGAAACCCCCGATCCCGAGTTGGTCGAACTGGTCCCGTTGGCTGGCCCGGCAACACCGTGAACCTGCTGCCGAGTGATCCGGTTCGGAGGACAGCCGTCTTCATGGCGTTCCTGGCGGTTTCCGGCGCCTATTTCGTTCACACCCACGTCCACGGACCGCGTGGCGAGCGCGCCGAGACCCGCGAGAACAGACTCCGCCTTGTCGAAACCGGAAACGCGGCGGCCGACGCACTGGCGGCGGATGCACAGGGGCTCGCAGCGCGCGTGGCGCAATACCGGATACAGCTCGAACGCCTCGAGGGATTCGTGCCGTCCGACCGGGAGGTGGCGTCGCTTCTCGAAGCAATCTCGGCCAGCGAGGGTGCTGCGGGTGTGAAGGTCGAAGGGGTGCGTCCGGAGCCGATTCAGCGCGGTCGGCTCTACGATCATTGGAGCTATGAGATCGAGGTGCGCGGCAGCTATCACGCTGTCGGGAGCTTCCTGACCCGCGTTGCATCGATGGAGCGAATCCTCGTTCCTGACGCGGTGACCATCGTGCGCGCCGCGCCGGCCGGGGCCGATCCGGGCCCGCACGATGGAAACGTCACGGCCCGCTTTCGCATCCGGACCCATGTGGTCACACCGGGGGCACAGGCACGCGTGCCTTCCGTGGAGGAGCCTCGCGACACAGCAGAAGTCGTGAATGAGACGAGCCCGTCAGGGCAACTCGTACTGGAACGGGAGAGGTTCACCTATGCGGTGTCGGGAAGGCGAGACCCGTTTCAGCCTCCTGCGCAGTCCCCGGCCGACGAAACCGCGGTTGCGGGCCTCCGGATTCTGGGGATCATCCACCACGAGATCCCCCGGTACAGCCTCGTTCTGGTACAAGCGCGGGGAGCCGTTGGCGTCACCCCGGATGCGGAGTTTTTCGGAGCGGACCAGGTGACCACACACCGGCTGCGGCCGGGCGACCAACTGGGACCGCTGCGAATCGTACAGGTGCTGCGCCAACGCGTCATGGTGGAAATCGCGGACGAAAGGGGGCGCTCCAGGCACGTCATCGAGGTTGCCCGGCCGGTCGGGAGGAGAGGAACATGAGTGCGGTTGTCTACCACCGGGTTTACGCGATGGCCATGGGCGCGGGAGCCGCAATGAGATTGCCGTGCCTGGTGGCATCGCTGTGTGTTGTGGCGCTTGCACTGCCGGGTACAGGTGCCGTGGTCGAGGCCAGGGGGCAGGCGGTTCCCTCGGCCGGGGAGTCTGCTGGGGAACTCGGTCGGCCGATCTCGGTGTTCTTCGACGAAACGCCCATTCGCGAGGTCCTGTTCACCTTTGCGGAGTTCTCGGACCGCTCGATCGTTGCCGGAACCGATATCGACCGCCTCGTTTCCGGCGAGATTCGCGAGCAGCCGTGGAACGTCGCGCTGGACGCGCTGCTCGCCGCGCACGGGCTCGTTGCGCGAGAACAGGAGAGCGGGATCATCCTGGTGCTTGATATGCGCCGAGCCTACGAGCGCGAAGCCGTGCTTCCCATCGTCACCGAGGCCATGACGGTACGGTACGGCGACGCGCTGGAGCTGCAGGATCTGATCGCCGCGCTCCTGAGCGACCGGGGCCGCGTTTCGGTGAGCCCGGCGACCAACACGCTCGTCGTGAGCGACATCTCCAGAGTGGTGGAGTCGGCCCGGCGGCTGGTGGGTGAACTCGACGTGCGGGCCAGGCAGGTGGACATCTCCGCGAAGATCATCTTCGTCAACCGCTCGGGGCTCGCCGGCTTCGGCATCACGTACGACCTGAAGGACGTGACGGGCAACCAGCTCAACCTCCTTGCCCCGGGTGCGGTGGACGAAAATGGAGACGGGATCATTTCCGCGGGCGAGAGGCAGACCGAGGCAGGTACCGATGTGGTCGCGCTGGGCGGAAACTCGCTTGCGGCCCTGGGGAACGCGACCAACAGAGTCGCCAACCCGACGCTCTCACTGCTCACTTCGCTCGTGATCGGCCGGAGCACCCTCGTGGGGTTCATCAATGCTCTGGAGTCGGCGCAACTGACGGACGTGGAGGCTCAGCCGTCGGTCCGCGTGATGGACAACCGAACCGCGAGAATCGTCGTCGGTGAAGAGACGCCGGTGCGTGTGATCGACGCCGGAGCACAACTTCAGGCCAACGGGTCTGACGGGAGCAGGAGCACCGTTCCGGTTGCCACGGTGGACTACAAGGAGACCGGCGTCATCCTCGAAGTCACCCCCAGGATCACCGACGCGGGGGAGATCCTGCTCGACCTTGCAGCCGAACGATCGTCGGCGGATCTCGCTCCTTCGGACGTCGGCCTCATCTTTCGGCGGCAGAAGGCCGAGTCACGGGTGCTGGTGAGGGACGGCGAGACGGTTGTGATCGGGGGCCTGACGGTCGATGAAGCAGGAGAGGTCCGCTCGGGCATCCCGCTGCTCCAGGACCTTCCCCTGATCGGGAGGCTCTTCCGCACCCACCGCGAGTCCTCGGTCCAGCGCGATCTCCTGATCCTCGTGACCCCGACGATCGTCCGTGCGGCTTCCCCGTAACGGGGGCCTTCGCTATCTATGGACATCCCCGGCGCGTCGCGGTCGGCGTCACGACGCGCGGCCGGCCCCGGGGCGCCCGCGCCCGATCAACCATTCCTCCGCCCGCCCATGCCCCTGGACCACCTTTCCTTCCATACCGCCGGAGAGTCCCATGGCCGAGGACTCGTCGCGGTGATGGAGGGCTTGCCCGCCGGACTCCCGCTCGATCCCGCCCGGGACATCGACCCGGACCTGAAACGCCGGCAAGGGGGTTACGGGCGGGGGCGCCGCATGCAGATCGAGTCCGACAGGGCCGAAATCATGTCGGGGTTGCGTCTGGGGACGACCCTGGGCTCACCGCTGTCCATGGTGATCTGGAACCGTGACTGGAAGAACTGGACCACCGCGATGGCGCACGGTCCGCCGGACGTGGAAGGGAATCCAAAGGCTCTGCGGCCCGTGTACCTTCCCCGGCCGGGGCACGCCGATCTGGCCGGGGTCCTGAAGTACGACCGGCGGGACGCACGGGACGTGCTTGAACGGGCATCCGCGCGCGAGACCGCCGCGAGGGTGGCATGCGGCGCCGTGGCGCGCACCCTCCTCAGGGAGATCGGCGCGACCGTGGGCAGCCACGTGACACGCATCGGCGACGTGGAAGCCCGGGTTGCCGACCACCTGCCGGCCGATCTCAACGACGCGTCGGATCCGTCTCCCCTGCGAACGCTGGATCCCGCGGCGGAGACCGAAATGATCGCCGCGATCGACGCGGCCAGGAAACGGGGCGATACCTTGGGCGGGTGCTTCGAGGTCGTGGTGCGGGGCCTGCCCGTCGGCCTCGGCAGCTATGTCTCGTGGGACCGGAAGCTCGACGGACGTCTCGCACAGGCGGTGATGTCGGTGCACGCGATCAAGGGCGTGGAGATCGGCCCCGCGTTCCTCAACGCGAGTCGGCCGGGGTCCCGGGTGCACGATCCGATCCTCCGCGACGACACCCGGATCCGCTCGGGCGGCTTTCGGCGATCGCGCAACCGCTCCGGGGGGCTCGAGGGCGGCGTGACGACGGGCTCACCCCTGGTCGTACGGGGAGCGATGAAGCCCATTTCGACACTGCTCCGCAACCGGCTTCCCAGCGTGGACCTCCGCGACGGCACGACCAGACACGCGACCGTGGAGCGCAGCGACGTGTGTGCGGTGCCGGCAGCCGCGGTGGTCGCCGAGGCCATGGTGGCGCTCGTGGCGGCCGACGCCATTCTGGAGAAATTCGGTGGAGACTCCCTCGGCGAGCTCAGGCGGAATCTCGATTCGTACCTGGATCGCCTGAAGTCGCGCGGGTTTCGGGAGCGGGGGCCGGAGCCCGCGTGATGCCGGAGGCCGGCACCGCTTCGCCGCCACCGGACCTGATCGGATCGGTGGAACGCGTCTTATTGGTCGGCTTCATGGGAGCAGGCAAGTCAACCGTGGGCTGCCTTCTCGCCGGGACGCTCGGCTGGGACTTCGTGGACCTCGACGAGATGGTTGAGGAGGCGGCGGGGTCGACCGTCGCGGAAGTGATCGGGGCGCAGGGTCTGGAGCGGTTCAGGGAGCTGGAAGCGGAAGCGGGGCGGCGCGTTCTGCGGCGCAGCAGCGTGGTGGTGGCGGTGGGCGGGGGATGGGCCGCCGAACCGGGGCACATGGACATGCTGGACGGACGTTCGCTGGCGGTGTGGCTCAAGGTCAGCCCTGAAACCGCAGTGGCGAGACTTCGTACCACGCTGCATTCAAGACCACTTCTGGACGTGGCGGAACCGATCGAGGCGGCGAGGGGCCTGCTGCGGGCCCGGGCTGCCCACTACGGTCGCTGCGGTATTACAATCGACACGGAGCGCCGGTCGCCCGAGCAGGTCGTCCGGGAGATTCTGCGCCAGCCGATTCTGTGGGGGGAGGACAAGGAGGAGTCCGAGTGAAGCTTGTCATTGTGGAGTCGCCGGCAAAGGCGAAGACGATAGAGAGGTTCCTGGGCCGGGACTACCGGGTTCACGCGTCGTACGGGCACATCCGCGACCTGCCGCGTTCCGCCCGCGAACTTCCCAGGTCCGTCCGCGACAAGAAGTGGGGCCGCATGGCGGTCAACGTGGAGGACGGATTCGAGCCCGTCTACGTCGTTCCGGAGGAAAGCCGCAAACATGTCCGCGAGCTGAAGAGACTCCTGCATGGCGCCGACGAAGTGCTGCTCGCCACCGATGAGGACCGCGAGGGCGAGTCCATCAGCTGGCATCTGGTCGAGGTGCTGAGACCGTCCGTGCCCGTGCGGCGCATCGCCTTCCACGAGATTACGCGCCCGGCCATCGAGGCGGCGTTGGCGAACCCGCGCCCGGTGAACCGTCGCCTCGTGCGTGCGCAGGAGGCACGGCGCATCCTGGACCGTCTCTACGGCTACAGCCTGTCGCCGGTACTGTGGAAGAAGGTCCGCACCAAGCTGAGCGCGGGCAGGGTTCAGAGCGTTGCCCTGCGGCTCATTGTCGATCGCGAAGAAGAGCGTCGCCGCTTCGCGACCTCGGAGTACTGGCGCGCAAGGGCCGTGCTGTACCGGGACGGCCGGGAGTTCTCGGCGCTGCTGACGGGGATTGGCGACAAGCGCGTGGCGACGGGCAAGGACTTCGATCCCTCGACCGGGGAGCTGTCTTCGTCGCGCAGCGTCGTGGCCCTGGACCGGGAAGCGGCCGAATCGATCGTATCCGATGCACCCGGCGCGCTCCCCTGGGAGATCACCAGGGTCGAGAGAAAATCCACAAGGCAGAGGCCTTCGCCCCCGTTCACCACCTCGACGCTGCAACAGGCGGCCGCCAGCCGGCTGCGCATGTCGCCCCGCAACACCATGCGCGTCGCGCAGAGGCTCTACGAGGGAATCGATCTCGGCGGCGGCGACCGCGAGGGGCTGATCACCTACATGCGAACCGACTCGGTCACTCTGGCCGACAAGGCCCTGAGCGATGCCGGGCGCTATATCAGAGGTGCCTTCGGGGCCGAGTACTACCGGGGGCCGAGACGCTACAGGACCAAATCCAAGATCGCCCAGGAAGCCCACGAAGGGATTCGCCCGACGGAAGTCGGCCGTACGCCCGAGAAGCTCCAAAGATTCCTCGGGCCGGACGAACTGGCTCTGTACCGTCTGATCTGGAGCCGCACGGTTGCCTCCCAGATGGCCGACGCGCAGGTGGAGCGAACGTCGGTGGAGTTCGTGGCCCGCATCGACGGAGTCGACCACACCTTTCGGGCGGTGGGGTCCGTGCTGCGCTTCGCGGGCCATCTCCGGGTCTACGGAGACAAGCGCAAGGACCAGCTCCTTCCCGCCATGTCGGAAGGCGAGCGCGTCCTCCAGGAGACCGGCGCACACGCAGAGGCACCGGCGAAGGCAACGGACGGCCCCGATGCTCCCGTCGTCCTGCGCTCGGTGGTGCCGGACCGGCGCGAGACCAGGCCTCCGCCGCGCTACACGGAAGCTTCGCTGGTCCGCAAGCTGGAGGAGGAGGGAATCGGCCGGCCCTCCACGTACACACCCACGATCTCGACCATCCAGGACCGCGACTATGTGCGAAAGCGCCGCGGCGCGCTGGTTCCCACCTATGTCGGAATGGCCGTCATCCAGTTGTTGCGCGACCACTTCGGGAAGTACATCGACCTCGGCTTTACCGCGCGCATGGAAGATTCCCTGGATAACATCGCGGCGGGCGAAGTCGGGTCCCGGGGCTTCCTGGAGGCCTTCTACAACGGCGAGGGAGATCGCCCGGGACTGGCGCGCGAAATCGACGATGCGTTGCCGCGCATCGACTTCCCGAGGGTGCCCGTGGGCGTCGACCCCGATACGGGAGAGGCGATCCGGGTCGGAATCGGCAAGAACTCGGTCTTCGCCGTGCGGGGGCAGGGAGACGATGCGACCCGCGCCACCATCCCCGCGGAACTCCTGATCGACGAACTCACCGCAGGGAAGGCCGCGGAACTTCTGGCCACCGGCTCCGGCGGCGGGGAGCTGCTCGGAACCGACCCCGAATCGAAGTCCCCGGTGTTCCTGCGGGTGGGGCCGTATGGTCCTTACGTCCAGCTCGGCCGGGCCACTCGGGGTGGCGCGAAGCCGCGCCTGGTCGGGGTGCCCAAGGAGATGGACCCGTCCGAGGTCACGCTCGAATCGGCGCTGCGGCTGCTGTCCCTTCCGCGGATGCTCGGGACCGACCCGGATAGCGGTGAGGAGGTCAGAGCCGGATTGGGGAGGTACGGTCCGTATGTCGCGCGGGGACGCGAGTTTCGAAGCCTCGAGACCGCGGACCAGCTCTTTTCCGTTACCCTCGACGAGGCGCTGGCGCGGCTGGCCGAAAAAAAGGCGGCGAGGAGGGGGTCCAGGGTGCTCAAGACCCTGGGTGTCCACCCGGATACGGGTGCCGAAGTGCAGCTCCTCAAGGGTCGCTACGGTCCGTACGTAAGCGATGGTACCGTCAATGCCGGGATTCCGCGAGATCGCGAGGCGGGCGCCACCACCCTGGACGAGGCCGTGGAACTCCTCGCTGAGGCTGCGGCGCGCCGGAAGAACCGACCTCCGCGCCGACGCCGGACCGCGCGAACAAGGAGAGGCTGAGCAGGGTCCCATGAGCTCCGTAACCGTAGTTGGCGGCGGTCTGGCCGGGTGCGAGGCCGCGTTGGCGCTGGCCGGTCGGGGCCGCCGGGTCCGGCTGCTGGAAATGCGGCCCGTACGGGCGACTCCGGCCCACCAGACCGGAGATCTCGGTGAACTGGTCTGTACCAACTCCTTCAAGAGCGAGCGGCCCGCCACCGCCCACGGTCAGCTCAAGCGCGAGATGAGGTGCCTCGGATCGGCGCTCCTCGCGGCTGCGGACGAGAGCAGGGTGCCGGCCGGCGCTGCCCTCGCCGTGGACAGAACACTCTTTGCCCGGGCGCTTACACGCCGCGTCGAAGGCCACGCAGGCATTTCGGTCGCGCGGGAGGAGTCGCGCACGATTCCCGAGGGTCCCGTGATCGTGGCGACGGGGCCTCTCACCTCGACGGCCCTGGCGGACAGCATTGCCGCGGAGCTGGGCGATGGAGGGCTCGCGTTCTACGATGCCATCGCCCCGATCGTCCACGCGGAGTCGGTGGATCGCGGCGTCGTGTTTGCCGGCGGCCGGTACCAGCAGGATGCCGACTATCTGAATTGTCCCCTGGACGAGCGCGAATACGACGCCTTCATGAGCGCCCTGCGCGAGGCCGACGTGCACGAAGCCCATGAATGGGACAGGGTTCCCTACTTCGAGGGGTGTCTGCCCATCGAAGTGATGGCCGCGCGTGGCCACGACACGCTCCGCTTCGGTCCCATGAAGCCGGTGGGCCTGACGGATCCTCGCAGCGGCCGGCGTCCCCACGCGGTCGTGCAGCTGCGGCGCGAAGACCGCGCCGGGCAGATGTGGAACCTCGTGGGATTCCAGACCCGGTTGCGGATCGGAGAGCAGCGCCGCGTCCTCACCATGATTCCGGGTCTCGAGAACGCCGAGTTCCTCCGTTGGGGGTCCATTCACCGCAATACCTACCTGAACTTCCCGGCGTGCCTTACCGCCTGCGGCTCCGCACAAAGCCGCCCCGACCTTTTCTTCGCGGGACAGCTGACGGGCGTCGAGGGGTATACCGAGTCCGCTGCTTCCGGTATCCTCGCCGCCGTCAACCTGGACCGTGTCCTCAGCGGCGCGGACCCGGTCGTGCCGCCGCCCACGAGCATGCTCGGAGGCCTCTACCGCTATCTGCGCGAGGCGGATCCGGGGGACTTCCAGCCCATGAATTCGAATTGGGGACTGGTGGACCCCCTTCCCGGCGCCCCGCGGAAAAAGGCAGCGCGCAGGGAGGCGCTGGCCCAGCGCGCGGACCGGTGTTTCCGGCGCTGGGTCGCCGAGACCGGTGCAATGTCCGGGACGGAGGCGGTGGCATGAGAAGCGAGATCGCCCGGTTCCTCGAACACCTGGACGTGGCCCGCAATCTGTCCCCTCACACCGTCGCGGCGTATCGCCGGGATCTCGCCGACCTGGAGACCTTTGCGGGTGGCTACCTGGGCTGTGACGACTTCGCGTGGGTTGACGTCGACCGGGGCGTCATCCGCGCCTTCCTGGGCGACGCCGGGCGCCGCGGCCTCGCGGCGCGCACGGTGGCCCGCAAGCTGTCCGCGGTGCGGGCGCTGTTTCGCTACCTGCATCGCGAAGGCGAGATCCCCTCGAATCCGGCCCGTCTGGTGCGCGGCCCGAAGCTCGACCGCACGCTGCCCGGGCACATGCGGCCCGAGGAGGTCTCCGCGCTCTTTCGCTGGGCGGAGGCGCGCGCCGCAACGGAGAACCGCCTGGTCGAGACCCGTCTCCTCGTCATCCTCGAACTCCTCTACGGCAGCGGAATCCGCCTTGCCGAGCTCGGTGCGCTCAACGTGCAGTCGCTCGACCTGGCCCGCGGCCAGATGCGTGTGCTCGGGAAGGGCAGGAAAGAGCGCATCGTGCCCGTCACCACGTCGGCCGCGCGGGCGGTGGCCAACTACCTGCCGCGCCGGGCCGAAGTCGCGAGGAGCGACTGCCGGGCGCTGCTGGTTGGGCGACACGGGGGACGACTGTCCAACCGTCACGTGCAGCGCTCCGTCCAACGGGTTCTCGCGGACTTTGCCGATGCCACCGGCCTGTCGGTGCATTCGCTGCGCCACAGCTTCGCGACCCACCTTCTGGATGCGGGCGCCGATCTCATGGCGGTCAAGGAGTTGCTGGGCCACGCGTCGCTGGGAACCACGCAGATCTACGCCCACACCTCGAAGGAGCGCCTCCGGCGGGTCTATGGCGCCGCGCACCCCAGGGCATAGGCCGGTCCACGAACTCCGCCAGCCCGTCCGCAAGGCGCCGAGTGTATGCGGGCATACGCACAGTTAGTAGCTTACACACCATGAGCCGGCGCACCCGGACCTCCGGAATCCCGGCCTTCGAACCCGTACCCGAGACGCAGCCCATGCATGCCGCATCACCCCTTCTCCCCGACGCTCGCGTCCGCGCCACGACCGTGATCACGGTTGCGCGCGACGGCCGCGTCGCCATGGCGGGCGACGGACAGGTCACAATGGGTGACACCGTGGTCAAGGGAGAGGCGCGCAAGGTAAGGCTGCTCAAGGGAGGACGCGTGCTGGCGGGCTTCGCGGGGGCGGTGGCCGACGCCTTCACCCTGTTTGCCAAGCTGGAAGGCAAGCTGGAACGGTGGCCGTCGAACCTGCCGCGTGCGTGCGTCGAGCTGGCGAAGGAGTGGCGCACCGACCGCTACCTCCGCCGCCTGGAGGCGCTGCTCGCGGTCGCCGACCGGGATCATCTCTTCCTGGTGGGCGGAGACGGCAACGTGATCGAACCCGACAAGCCCGTGCTCGCCATCGGCTCGGGCGGCGCCTACGCACTCGCCGCCGCGCGTGCCCTCCTGGATTGTTCCGACATGGATGCCACCGAGATCGCGCGCCGCTCGCTGGAGATCGCCGCCGACATCTGCGTGTACACGAATCGCGAGATCACCGTACTGGAGCTGGACCCGGCATGACCACAGTCACCGTTTCCGCCGACACGCCCGCGCCCGCCGAGCAGGCACCGGCGGAGGACACCCCCCGCTGGCTCGATCAGCTGACGCCCCGCGAGGTCGTTGCCGAACTCGACAAGTACATCATCGGCCAGTCCGAGGCGAAGAAGGCGGTTGCCATCGCGCTCCGCAACCGCTGGCGGCGCCAGCAGGTGGAGGACGAGCTGCGCGAGGAGATCCTTCCCAACAACCTCATCATGATCGGCCCAACGGGGGTGGGGAAGACCGAGATAGCAAGACGGCTGGCCCGTCTGGCCGGCTCGCCGTTCGTGAAGGTCGAAGCCTCCAAGTTCACCGAGGTCGGCTATGTGGGAAGGGATGTCGAGTCCATGGTTCGCGACCTGGTCGACACGGCCGTGGCGATGGTGCGGGCAAGCCGCGAAGACGAGGTGGAGGCCGAGGCCGAGCGTCTCGTCGAAGAGCGGCTGCTCGATCTCCTTCTGCCCAAACCGGCACAGCCGCGGCCCTCTCAAAGCGAGGCTGGCGACGCCGACGCCGCGCGCTCCATCACCCGGCCCGGATCGGCCGGCAACGTGTTCGTGGCCGGCCCGGGCGGCACGTCACGCGCGCCGGACGGCGACCCCAACGGCGATCCGTCGATTGCCGAGCGGCGTGCGCGAACCAGGGCGAAGCTGCGCAAACTGCTCCGCGAGGGACACCTGGAAGACCGCACGGTCGAACTGGACATCCAGCAGAACGCGCCCATGGGGGGCATGATGTTCCCGGTCGGCGGGCTCGAGGGAATGGACCTCCAGTTCACGGAGATGCTGCAGGACATGTTGCCGAAGCGGTCCAAGCGGCGCTCGGTGAGCATCGCCGAGGCCAGGCGCATCCTGCTGCAGGAGGAACTCGATCGTCTGGTCGACATGGACGAGGTGGTCAACGAGGCGCTGGACCGCGCGGAGGAGATCGGCATCATCTTTCTGGACGAGATCGACAAGGTGGCCGGAAAACGCAGCGGAGCGGGTCCCGACGTCAGCCGGGAAGGTGTGCAGCGCGACCTGCTTCCGATCGTGGAGGGCTGCAACGTGCAGACCAAGTACGGCTTCGTCCGCACCGACCACATGCTCTTCATCGCGGCCGGCGCCTTCCACGTGGCAAAGCCTTCCGATCTCATCCCCGAGCTGCAGGGCCGTTTCCCGATCCGGGTGGAGCTGCAGAGCCTGGGTGCCCCCGAGTTCGCGCGGATCCTGCGCGAGCCCCGCAACGCGCTGGTGCGGCAGTACGGCGCGCTGGTGGAGACCGAGGGTGCCGCGGTCGAATTCACCGACGACGGGATCGAGGAGATCTCCCGCATCGCGGCCGACCTCAACGACCGCATGGAGAACATCGGCGCCCGCCGGTTGCGCACCGTGCTTACCACGCTGCTGGAAGGGCTGCTCTTCGACCTGCCCGACGAACGGCGCGGAGAGACGGTGGTGGTGACGGCGGACTTCGTCAGGGACCGGCTTGATCGCATTGCGTCCGATGACGACCTCAGCCGGTACATCCTCTGACGAGGTCCCGAACATGGCCTCCGTGAAGCGCGACTTCATCGACATCGCCGGACACGACCCGGGCTATCTGCGCCACCTCCTGGAGCTGGCAGGACGGCTCAAGCGCGGCGAAGTGTCCGGCCGCCCCCTCGAAGGGCGCACGCTGGCGATGATCTTCCGCAAGAGCTCCACGCGGACGCGCGTGAGCACGGAAGCCGGTATGGCGCAGCTCGGGGGTCACGCGATCATGATCTCGGACCGGGACTCCCAGATCGGACGCGGCGAAAGCGTGGCCGACACCGCGGCTGTGCTGAGCCGCTACGTCGACGCCATCCTCATCCGGACCTTCGGACACGACGAGGTCACCGAACTCGCGCGCGGCGCGTCCGTGCCCGTGATCAACGGCCTCACGGATCTGCTGCATCCGTGCCAGGTGATGGCCGACCTCCAGACCGCGGCCGAGGAGTTCGGCGACGACCTTTCGGGGCTGCGGGTGGCGTGGGTCGGGGACGGCAACAACATGGCCAACTCCTGGCTCAACGCCGCGCTCCGCTTCGGATTCGCCGTGCGCCTCGCCTGTCCCGAAGGGTACGGCCCCGACCCCGGGATCCTGGCCAGGGCCCGTGCCGAGGTCGATGTGGCGGTGCTCCGGTCTCCGGCGGAAGCCGTTGCCGGCGCCAATGTCGTCACCACGGATGTGTGGGCGTCCATGGGGCAGGAGGACGAACAGAGCGCCCGGGAGGTCGCCTTCGCGGGCTTTCAGGTGGACCAGCCGCTCATGAGCCTGGCCGACCCCGGTGCCATCTTTCTCCACTGTCTTCCGGCACACCGGGGCGAGGAAGTCACCGCGGAAGTGATCGACGGCCCGCGTTCGCGCGTACTCCGCGAGGCCGAGAACCGTCTCCACGTCATCAAGGCCATTCTGCTCGACCTGATCGGGTGAGCGGGACGAAAACCGGACGAACGAAAAACGAGAGAGCCGTAGACGAAGCGATGAATGCACCACTGACCAGAACCCCCCTCTACGATGTCCACACCGCACTGGGCGGCAAAATGGTGCCCTTCGCCGGGTACGCCATGCCGGTGCAGTATCCCACCGGCATCCGCGCCGAGCACGCCGCGGTCCGCACCGCCGCGGGCCTCTTCGACGTCTCCCACATGGGCGAATTCACCGTGCGCGGACCCCAGGCCGGGGACTTCGTCCAGTACATGACCGTCAACGACGTGACGCGCGTCGCGGTCGGTCAGGCGCAGTACTCGGCGCTCTGCAACGAGCGTGGCACCATCCTCGACGATTTGCTGATCTATCGTTTCGAGGACCGCATCGTGCTGGTCGTCAACGCGAGCAACCGCGAGAAGGACTGGCTGTGGCTGACCGAACACGCAGCCCGCTTCGATGTCGACCTTGCCGACGATTCCGACGACATCGCCCTGATCGCGCTGCAGGGTCCGGCGAGCGAGGCGATCCTGGCGCCCCTGACCGGGGTCGACCTCGCCGCAATCGGATACTACCGCTTTGCCCAGGGCGAGGTGGCCGGGGCGGAAGCGGTCGTCAGCAGAACCGGCTACACCGGAGAAGACGGATTCGAACTCTACCTGCCCGCCGGGGCCGCCGCCGGCGTATGGAGCGCGTTGAGCGAGGCAGGGCAACCACACGGACTCGTCCCGGCCGGTCTGGGCGCGCGCGATTCGCTTCGTCTCGAGATGGGGTACGCGCTCTACGGCAACGACCTGGACGAGGAGCACACCGCGCTCGAATCCGGACTTGCGTGGATCGTGAAGCTCGACGCGGGCGACTTCATCGGCCGCGGCGCCCTGGCCGCGCAGAAGGAACGCGGAGTGGCCCGCCGGCTTGCCGGCATCCGCCTGACGCAGAGGGGCTTCCCACGCCCGGGCTACCCCCTCGTCCTGGGTGGTGAGGACGTGGGCACGGTGACATCCGGTGTCGCGAGTCCCTCGCTCGGATACGGGGTCGCGCTGGGCTACCTTCCCGTCGCCGCCGCCCGCCCCGGCACCGAGGTCGGCGTCAGGATTCGCAACCGGGTCATCGCGGGGCAAACCGGGCGGCCGCCGTTCTACACCGCGGGATCCATCAAGAGGTAGGGCGGAGCGGGAGGCGCGACCCATGGCCGAGACGGTCCTCGTCACGACGCACGATCTGCCCCTGGCGGGCAAGTTGCGGGCCGGTTTCCGGCACGCGGGCTACCGGGTCGAGCTGTTTACCGCCGGCGAGGATGTCACCGCCACGGACGAGCCCGCCCTCCTGGTGTTCACCGGGGGTCTGGACACCAACGCGGGCGCGCGCCAGAGCGGACAGGCCTCGCGGCTGGGCATCCCGGTCTTCGCGGTCGTCGGCCCAGCCCGGGCCAAGAGCCCGCCGGCCGCCGCCACCGCCCTGTTTTCGCGCCCGGCCGACGCGGAGGAGGTCGTTCTCGTCGGAACGAGGACGATCGAACGGAGGCGGCTCCGCAAGGCGACCGGCATCGTGGGCGAGACCGACGCGATGCTCGAAGTGCTCGAACGCGTGGTCCAGATCGCGCCGGTCGACGCTACCGTGCTCGTCACGGGCGAGTCGGGCACCGGCAAGGAACTGGTCGCACGGGGGATACACGCGCTGTCGCGCCGGCGCCACAAGTCCTTCATTCCCGTCAATGTTGCGGCCCTCTCCGAAACACTCCTCGAAAGTGAGCTCTTCGGCCACGAGAAGGGTGCGTTCACCGGGGCGATCGACTCGCGCAAGGGGCTGTTCGAGCTGGCCAACGGTGGCACGATCTTTCTCGACGAGATCGGAGAAATGCCGCCCCAGACACAGACGAAGCTCCTACGCGTCCTGGAGCAGCAGGAATTCCACCGGGTGGGAGGGCAGAAGCTGATTCGTGTGAACGTGCGCATCCTTGCAGCCACCAACCAGCACCTGCAACACCTTGTCATGTCAGGAGATTTCCGCAAGGACCTCTACTATCGCCTCAACGTCCTGACGATCGCGCTTCCGCCGCTGCGACATCGGCGCGAGGACATTCCTCTGCTCGTGAACGCCTTCATCCGCGAGGCTGGCGAGCGTCACGATCGCGGCCCGTTCCGGGGAATCTCGTCCGACGCGATGGACATCCTGATCCGCCACCGGTGGCCCGGGAACGTGCGGGAACTGCGCAACCTCGTCGAAAGCATGGTGGTGCTCGCGCCGGGCCGCCGGATCAGGGCCGAGGACATCCCGCGTGACGTGCGTTCCGGTGAAGGGACGCTGGCTCTGGTGCCCGCCTCTCCAGGCGCCCGAAGGGGCGACGGGACTCCCGACTCGCTCCGTCCCCAGCTCGAGTTCGTATTCCGCACGATGATGGAGATGAAGGTCGACATCGAGGACCTGCGGCGGGAATTCGAGGCGTTCCAGGCCGAAGAGCACCAACCGGGATCCTCGGCCGAGATCGTTTACGAGCGCCTGCCGGGAGACGTTCTGCCCGTTGGCAGAGCCGCGGACACCGCCGCCGCGCCAGACGCCGACACCGCGACGGACGCTGACACCGACGCGGACACCGATGCCGGGACGGACACCGACGCCGACACGGACATCTACACCGACGCGGACACCGATGCCGGGACGGACACCGACGCCGACACGGACATCTACACCGACACGGACAGCGATGCCGCCGCGGTCGCCTACGTACCCGGCATGACGCTCGACGACATGGAGCGCGAGGTCATCCGCACAGTGCTCGAATCGGTCGCGTGGAACCGGCGCAGGGCCGCCGAGACGCTCGGCATCGGCGAGCGGACGCTCTACCGTAAAGTGAGGAAGTACGATCTGCGGGAGGGCGGGGAAGAGCCCTCCTGAGTCCCGCGCGCCGGCGCCGCCCGCCGCTGCGCCCTACCGGTTCCGCCGGGGTATCCGCCCCCTCTCGGCTTCGATCACCGGCACCTTGCTTCCCCAGGACGAGTCCTCCACCTCCCGGTACACCACGGTCAGATCGCGGGACAGGTCGACGCCGCCACCGAACGCATAGACCGCCGAAGCCGTGGACTGCTGGTCCAGCCGCTGGCTGCCCCAGGAGGGCGTGATCGCCCGAATCGCCACCGGGCGCTCCCGAAGTCCGCGCGACACCAGTTCCAGATCATCCGGCTGGAACCCGGTTCCGGGCTCTGTGCTTGAGAACGACACGAGGAAGAGGGTGAGGCCCCGCTCGCCGCCCTGTCGGGCCAGCGCCTCCCGGTGGGCCTCCCCGATCCGCGTGAGCCTGGCTCGCGTGTCGGGCGCCGCGGCTTCGAGCACCCAGGGCTCCAGGGGTGTGACCTCAATCCGCAGCGCGCCTGCGACCATGCGCACCGAGATCTGGGCCTGCCGCAACGATCCGGAGGGCACCGCAGCCTCGGTGGCGGTCCGGCGGGGTGCGGCCGCGGCCGGCCCGCTCACGCCCGCCGGCGGGGGTGCCGGCGCACACGCGAAACCCGGGATCGCGGACAACGCGGCCGTCAGCAGCAGCCTCGCCCGATTCTTCCTCATGACACGTCCTCCGGCTTCAGGAGAGCCTCGATGGCGCCGAGCAGCTCGCTCGCACCCTCGCCGGTTCGCGCGGATGTCGGCAGGATCTGGTCCGCGGCAACTCCCAACTGGTCCGTGACCCGCCGGACGACACTCCCGTCGCGCTGGCTGGCCTTGAGCTTGTCGACCTTTGTGAGCGCGACCAGCGTGGGCAACCCCACCTCCGCCAGGTACTCGACGAATTCGTGATCTCCCGCGGTGGGTGGGTGGCGCGCGTCCACCAGGTACACGACGCCGCGGATTTGCTCGCTTCCGCCAAGGTAACTCCGAACCAGCGTCCGCCACGAGTCCCGCACGGCCCTTGGCGCCCTGGCGTACCCCGACCCCGGCAGGTCCACCAGGAAGAAGGTCCCGTTGACCGCGTAGAAGTTGAGCGCCTGTGTCTTCCCCGGCGAGGCCGACACGCGCGCCACCTTGCGCCGGGGCCGTCCCAGCACCCGGTTGATCAGCGACGACTTCCCGACGTTGGAGCGGCCCGCGAACGCGATCTGGGGCAGCGTCCCCGGAAGCGGCTGCCCGGGCGCGACCACCGACCCCGCGAACTCGACGGTGCGTACGACCATGGCACCGCCCTCACGACACCTGCGCACCCAGCCCGTGCCCGCCCGCAGCCGCCTCGTCCCGGACCTCCGGCTTCGGCGGTCCCGTGGTGAGCGCCTCCCTCAACACCTGGTCCATGGTGTCGACCGGGATCATCTTGACGCCCGCGCGAACCTCGTCCGGAAGACGTTCGATGTCCATGGTGTTGGTCGCGGGCAGCAGGACCCTCCTGATCCCGCCCCTGAGCGCCGCCACCGCCTTCTCCTTGATCCCGCCGACACGCAATACCCGCCCCCGCAGGGTGATTTCGCCCGTCATCGCGAGTTCGGCCCGGGTCGGCGAGTCGGTGAGCGCGGAGATCAGCGCGACCGCGATGGTGATTCCTGCCGACGGGCCGTCCTTCGGCGTCGCCCCCTCGGGGATGTGGATGTGGATATCGACCTCCCGGTGGAACTGCTCTGACAACCCCAGCCAGCGCGCCCGCGACCGCGCATACGTCACCGCGGCGAACGCCGATTCCTTCATCACGTCGCCCAGCGTTCCCGTCAGCTGGATCTTCCCGGTTCCCGCCACTACGGCCACCTCCACCTCGATGATCTCGCCTCCGGCCGCGGTCCACGCGAGCCCGCACGCGATACCCGACCGCTTCGAACCCTGCTCCCGGCTGGACGGGAGGTGGACCGGAGGCCCCAGCAGCTCCTGCAGATCGTCGGCTCCGACGGTTCCGAGGCGCAGCGCGCCCTCGCCCGTGATCCGCCGGGCCAGCTTGCGGGCCACGCGGGACAGCCTGCGCTCCAGCTCCCGCACGCCGGCCTCGCGCGTGTATTCGGTGACGATCGTCTGTATCGCGCCCTCCGAGATCCCTGGAGCGAACGGCTCGATCCCGTGCCGCTCCACCTGTTTCGGCCAAAGGAACTGCCTCGCGATCGCCTTCTTCTCGGTGTCCAGGTACCCCGGCAGCCGGATCACCTCCATGCGGTCCCGCAGGGGTTCCGGTATCTCGCCGAGGATGTTGGCCGTCGCGATGAAGAGAACGTGCGACAGGTCGAAATCGAGTTCGAGGTAGTGATCGGTGAACGCCCGGTTCTGTTCCGCGTCGAGTACCTCGAGCAGCGCCGCGGCCGGATCCCCGTGGAAGTCGCGCGCCAGCTTGTCCACCTCGTCCAGCAGGAATACGGGATTCCGCGATCCGCTCCTGCGGATCCCCTGGATCACCCGTCCCGGGAGCGCCCCCACGTAGGTGCGGCGGTGGCCGCGGATCTCGGCTTCGTCACGGACGCCGCCCAGGCTGACACGAACGAATTCGCGCTCCAGGCAGCGGGCGATGCTTTTGCCCAGCGAGGTCTTGCCCACCCCGGGAGGTCCCACGAGACAGAGGATCGGACCCTGCAGCTTCCCCACCAGCGAGAGCACGGCGATGTGATCCAGGATCCTCTCCTTCACCTCCTCCAGCCCGTAGTGTTCGGCGTCGAGGACCTCGGCGGCCCGGGCCACGTCGAGACTGTCCGGGGTCTCGCGCGTCCACGGAAGTGCCAGGATCCAGTCCAGGTAGGTGCGGATCACCGACGCCTCGGGCGCCACCGGATTGAGCTTGCGCAGACGGGCGAATTCCCTGTTCACGCGGTCGCGCGCGTCGTCCGGCAGCGGCGTGCGCGCGATGGTCTCGTCCAGCTCGGCCCATTCGGGATCGGTGTCGCCGGATTCGGACCGGGCCGCGGCGAAGGTCTCCTCGAGCGGGAAGCGCTGTCCGCCGGCGTCCACCTGGAAGCGGATCTGCTCGTCCAGCTTCTGCTGAATGCGCAGGATCTCGATCTCGCGCACGAGGATTTCGCGCAGGATCTCGAAGCGCGCCGGCAACTCCGTCACCTCGAGCAATTCCTGCCGCTCCGCCGATCCTATGAGCAGGTGTCCCGCGACCAGGTGGGCAAGACGCACGCGGTCCGCGACCTCGCCGATGCTGCCGATCACCTCGTCCGGGATTTTCTCCGACAGCTTCACGTACTCGCGGAACATCTCCGTTACCGTCCGCACGCACGCATCCAGCGCCGGGTCGGCAGCGGGATTCGGCTCGAATTCCCACTCGGTGAGCAGTTCCACCGACGCACGGAAACTCGTTCCGGACGGCAGGAACCGGACGACACGGGCCCGCCCGAGCCCCTCCATCACCACCCTGGCCGTGCCGTCGGCGAGGTGGGCGACCTGGACGACGCGGATCACCGTCCCCGCGCGGTAGAGGTCGTCGCGTCCCGGCGCCTCCACGGCGGGGTCCTTCTGCGCCACGAGAAGCAGCAGTCCGCCCTCCCCCTCGGCCTCTTCCAGCGCGGCGACCGAGGGCGCCCTGCCGATCAGCAGGGGGACCACCATGTACGGAAAGTAGACAAGGTCCCGGAGCGCCACGACCGGCAACTCGTCGGGGATCGTGCAACTCCCGTCGAGCCGGTTCAGCGTGGCCATTCCGGACCCCTATGCCTCCTTCCGCTGCGCCTCTGGCCGCAGGACAAGCAGAGGGGGCACCCGGCCGGACGCGCTTTCGGGCGTCACGACCACTTCGCGCACGTCGGTCCGCGACGGCAGCTCGAACATCAGGTCCCGCATGATCCGCTCCAGCACGGCCCGCAGACCGCGCGCGCCGGTTCCGCGCCGGAAGGTCTGGCGCGCGATCTCGCGCAGCGCCCCGGGATCGAAGGTGAGCCCGATGCCCTCCAGGTCGAACATCTTCTGGTATTGCTTGACCAGCGCGTTCTTGGGCTCCTGCAGGATGCGCACCAGCGCCTCCTCGTCCAGGTCGTCCAGCGCCACCGTCACCGGGAGCCGTCCGACCAGCTCGGGAATCAGCCCGAATCGCTGCAGGTCCTCGGGCTCGAGGCAGGCCATCGGGTCGGCCTCCTCCCCGTACCGGTCGTCCGCGTCGTCCCCGGTGCCGCCGTCCTCGTCACCGAAGCCGATCTGCCGCTTGCCCAGGCGGTGTTCGATGATCTTTTCCAGCCCCTCGAAGGCCCCGCCGCAGATGAACAGGATGCTGCGCGTGTCGATCTGGATGTACTCCTGCTGCGGGTGCTTGCGGCCGCCCTGCGGAGGCACGCTCGCCACCGTTCCCTCGAGGATCTTCAGCAGCGCCTGCTGCACCCCCTCGCCCGACACGTCGCGTGTGATCGACGGGTTCTCGGACTTGCGGGCGATCTTGTCGAGTTCGTCGATGTAGACGATCCCGCGCTCGCATTCGCTCAGGTTGAAGTCGCTGGCCTGCAGAAGCCGCACCAGGATGTTCTCGACGTCCTCCCCGACGTATCCCGCCTCGGTCAGGGTGGTGGCGTCCGCAATGGTGAACGGAACCTGCAGGACGCGCGCGAGCGTCTGTGCCAGCAGCGTCTTGCCGACCCCGGTGGACCCCACGAGCAGCACGTTCGCCTTGTCGATCTCGACCTCGTCGAGCTTCCCGCGCTTGTGCACGCGCTTGTAGTGGTTGTAGACGGCGACCGCCAGCGAACGCTTGGCCGACTCCTGTCCGATCACGTAGTCGTCGAGGAAGTCCTTGATCTCGACCGGCGTGAGCGTGGAGATGGTCGTGTCCTGATTCTCGCGCTCCTCCTCCTCGGCGAGGATTTCGTTGCACAGCGAGATGCACTCGTTGCAGATGTAGACCGAAGGCCCCGAGATGAACTTCTTGACCGACTCCTTCGACTTGCCGCAGAAGCTGCAGCGCAGATGCTTGTCGCTCGACATCGCGTCCTCCTATTTCGAATCGGACCCGGCCTCGCGGCCGTTCTCCTTCGACAGGACCTGGTCGACCAGACCGTAGGCGACCGCCTCTTCGGCGCTCATCCACCGGTCCCGGTCCACATCGGCGTTGATCTTCTTCAGCGACTGTCCGGTCTCGCTGGCGAGGATCCGGTTGAGACGCTCGCGGGTCCCCAGCACCTCCTTCGCGGCGATCTCGATGTCGGCGGCCGTACCCTGATAGCCCGAAGACGGCTGGTGCAGCATGATGCGCGAGTTCGGCAGCGCGCTCCTCCTGCCCTTCTCGCCGGCGGCCAGCAGCAAGGCGCCCATCGACGCCGCCATCCCCACGCAGTAGGTGGCCACCGGTGCCCGCAGGTGGTTCATGGTGTCGAAGATCGCGAGTCCCGCGTACACGCCCCCGCCCGGCGAGTTGATGTACAGGTAGATCTCACGCTCCGGGTCGTCTGCGTCCAGGAACAGCAGCTGGGCCACGATGATGTTGGCCACCTGGTCGTTGATGGAGCTTCCCAGAAAGACGATCCGGTCCATCAGGAGGCGGCTGAAGATGTCGTAGCTGCGCTCGCCGCGGCTCGTGCGCTCGATTACGTAGGGCGGGAATATGGCCACGTGCTATCGCTCCGGGATGACTTCGATACTCATGACTGGCCCTCGTCGGGCGCTCCCGTGATCTCCGACTGCTCCCGGAGAAAGGCGAAGAGCCTGGCTTCGGTCAACCCCCGCTCGATACTGCTCAGCCCGCCGGACTTCCGCAGCCGGGCACGCACCCTGGCGGGGGGCTCGCCCATGTTGCGTGCCAGCAGCTCCACCCTGGCCGCAACCTCGTCTTCGGAAGCGTGCAGGTCGTGCTCGTCGGCGATCCGCGCGGCCAGCAACTCGCGCCGGACGGTGAATTCGGAGGTCGGCTTCATCTCCTCCCTGAGCGATTCGGCCGCCTCCCGCAGTTCCTCGCCTTCCAATCCCTGCACTTCCCGGATCAGCGCCTCGGTGCAGTTGGCCACCATGGACGCCGGGACCTCGAACGGATTGGCTTCCACGACGAGCTGCATGAGCCGGTTGTTGACCTCGGTCTCGGCCCTGGACCGTGCTTCGCGCTGCAGATCCTCGCCGATCCGGGCGCGCAGGACGTCCATGTCCTCAAAGTCCCCGACCGATCGGGCGAACGCGTCGTCCGGTTCGGGGAACTCGGGCACGCGCCGGGCGAGCAGGTCGATCCGCAGACGCCGGCTCTGACCCCTGCGGCTCTCGTCCGGAAAGTCGTCCGGAAAGGCGATCTCGAACTCGTCGCCGCTGCCGGCGACCAGCGACCTCACCGCGTCCTCGATGTCCGGAAGCGCCTGTCCCTGGCCGAGGACGAAATCGTACTGCCGGCGGCCGGGGCCGTCCTCGTCGCTCTCGTCCGGACCGATGTCGAGCCGCGTCAGCGCCACGGTCACCGAATCGCCAGGCTCGGGCGAGCCGTTTTCGGTGGTCTGCCAGACGGCGTGCTCGCCCCGCAGCCGCTCGACAATCCGGTCCACGGCCTCGTCGGGCACATGGGCGCCCGGGTGCTCGACCTGGAAGCCGCCGATACGCCCCAGTGATACCGTGGGCCGCACCTCGAAGGAGGCTGTGAACGAGAGCGGGCCGCCGGGAGGCAGACGGACCTCGTCGATGTCGACGTCGGTTACCGGCCGAAGATCGCGCGCCTCGAGGACGGCGTCGCAGGCCCGCCGCACCACCCGGTCCACCGCCTGTTCCTCGATTGCCAGGCCGTAGCGCCTGTCGATCACGTGCTCCGGGACGCGGCCCTTGCGGAAACCCTTCAGTTTCACGCGTGACGCGTGCCTGCGCGTCAGCAGGCGCTTTTCATGATCGACGTAGTCGATGGGGACCGCCACGTCCAGGTCGCGGCGGCAGCCTTCGCCGCTGGCAACCGAGACTTCCAGCCTGGATACGTCCAGCTTGCTCATTGCTCAGCTCGATGCGAAGTGCGAAAGGGGGGACTCGAACCCCCACGGCCAGGGGCCACAAGATCCTAAATCTTGCGCGTCTACCAGTTCCGCCACTTTCGCTCCTTGTCCGGACTCCACCTCGGAATAGAAAAGGTAATGCCGGACAAGGCGTCACCAAGGGGGCAGGGCCGGCCTCAGCGCGGAACGCGGATGTTGTACATCGATTCCACCATGCCCTGGTCGGAGCGGGGGCAGGCCGCGATCAGGGAGACCACGTCACCGGGGGCCACATCGCGGAACGCGGCGCGGACATCGTCCGTGTCCCGAATCGCCCGCTGGTCGATCTGGCGGATCACGCAGCGGGGCCCGATGTTCCGGCGCGCGGCCGGACCGCCGGCCTGAACGTCGCGAACCACAACGCCCTCGGTGCTCTCCAGCCGGAGTTCGTCGGCGATCTGCGGGGTGATGTCCACGACGTCAATCCCGATCTTGTCCGCGGTCCGGGGCTCCGGGGCCGAGACGACCTGCACGTCATCGGAGAACGGCGCCTCCTCGAGCCTGACCGTCACGTCACGGGGGGCTCCGTCCCGGTACAGCGTGAGCGTCACACTTTCGCCGGGTGCCCGGAGCGCGATCTTGTGTTGCAGGTCGTTGCTCGATACCACGGTCTCGCCCTCGACATCGGTGATCACGTCGAATTGCCGTATGCCGGCCCTCGCGGCGGGCTCTCCCGCCGTAACCGATTCCACGAACGCGCCGGAGATGGCGGGCAGTCCGAGAACCTCCGCGTCTTCGGCATTGATCTCGCGGATGCTCACGCCCAGGTAGGCCCTCCTGACGTGCCCGTAGGCGATCAGGTCCTCCATGACGCGGTGCGCCAGGTCGATCGGAATGGCGAAGCCGTATCCCTGGTAGACGCCCGTGTTGCTGACGATGGCCGCATTGATCCCGATGACCTGCCCTCGAAGGTTGACCATCGGCCCGCCGGAGTTGCCCGAGTTGATGACCGCGTCGGTCTGGATGAAGTCCTCAATGGCGAAAGCCGGGTTCCCGGTGAACTCCGGGTCGGCGAACAGGCTGCGGTTGATCAGCCGCAGTGACCTGCCCAGCGCCGACACGATCCCCGCGGTGACGGTGTAGTCGAGGTCGGGGGAGCCGCCCCGCGCGAACCCGGGGTTCCCGATCGCGAGGACCCACTCGCCGACCCGCACGTCGGCGGACGACCCCAGCGAGGCCGTGGGCAGGCCGGTGCCGTCGATCTTGATGACTGCGATATCGGTGGTGGGATCCGTCCCCACGACCTGGGCGCGGAACGTGCGGCCGTCCTGCAGCGAAACCGTGATTCGTTCCGCGTCCTCGATGACGTGGTTGTTGGTCATCACGTAGCCGTCTTCGGAGACGATGAAGCCGCTGCCCCCGGCCTGGACGATGTCCGGCATGCCGCGCTGCGGCTGCTGCCGGAAGAAGCGGTCGAATCCGTTCTGGTTGCGCGTCTGCGCGCGTTGCGCCGCGATCATCACCACCGCGGGGGTGACCGCGTCGGCGACGTTGACGAATGCCTGGCTCAGATCGAGGGCGGGCTGAACCGCCTCGTCCGGAACCATCGGGTCGGTCTGGATGACGATGGATGGTGCGGGCGCTTCGACGAAGCCGAACTGGGACGTGAGAGCCAGCCCGAAGAGGAAGCAGCCCGCGACGGAAAGCGCGGTCCTGGCCTTGGCCTTGAGTGGATCATACATATCACTGCTCCGGTGTTTTCGATGATTCCCCGGGGCACCTGTGCCCCTGCGCCTGTGAGATGCCCGGACGCGACGTCAACGTTGCCCCCAGGTGCAACCCTCGCGCCACCCCCTATCCGCGCTCCTCCTCGACGATCTCGTAATCGGCCTCGACCACGTCCTCCTCACCCTCGCTGCCCTCGTCGTCCGCACCGGCTTCTCCACCCTCGTCGCCGACCGCGTCCTCGTCGGTCGCGGCCTCCGCCGCCTGGGCCTGGTACATCTCCTGGCCCGCCGCACTGAAGGCCTGCATCAGCTCATCGCGCGCCTCGTTGATCTCGGCGGTGTCGTCGCCCTTGAGCGCGGTCTTGCCCCGCTCCACGGCCGCGTCCAGGCGGCCGCGCGTGTCGGCGGAGACCTTGTCGCCCCACTCCCCGGCGTCCTTCTCGACCTGGTACACGAGCGAGTCGAGCTGGTTCCTGGCCTCGGCGGCCTCCCTGCGCGACTCGTCCTCGGCCGCGTGCGCCTCGGCGTCCTTCACCATCTTGTCGATCTCGGTGTCGCTGAGCCCGCTGGACGCCTCGATCCGGACCTTCTGCTCCTTGCCGGTCGCGCGGTCCCTGGCGGTCACGTGCAGGATGCCGTTGGCGTCGAGGTCGAACGCGACCTCGACCTGCGGGACTCCCCTCGGCGCGGGCGGGATCCCCGTGAGCTGGAACTTCCCGATCGTGCGGTTGTCGATCGCCATCTCGCGCTCGCCCTGGAGCACGTGGATCTCCACCGTCGTCTGGTTGTTCTCGGCCGTGGAGAAGACCTCCATCTTCTTGGTCGGGATCGTCGTGTTGCGCTCGATGAGGGCGGTCCTCACGCCGCCCAGCGTCTCGATGCCGAGCGTCAGCGGCGTAACGTCGAGCAGCAGCACGTCCTTCACGTCGCCCGCCAGCACGCCGCCCTGGATCGCGGCTCCGACGGCCACCACCTCGTCCGGGTTCACCCCGCGGTGGGGCTCCTGCTCGAAGAACTCCTCGACGACCTGCTGGATCTTCGGGATCCGCGTCGAGCCGCCGACCAGAACCACCTCGTCGATGTCGTCGGCGGTCATGCCCGCGTCGGCCAGCGCCTTGCGCATCGGCGGGATCGTGCGCTGGATGAGCTCGTCGACCAGGTGCTCGAACCGCGCCCGCGAGAGCTGATAGTTCAGGTGCTTCGGCCCTTCCTGGGTCGCCGTGATGAAGGGCAGGTTGATGTCCGTCGAGGTGGTCGACGACAGCTCCATCTTGGCCTTCTCGGCAGCCTCCTTGAGCCGCTGCAGCGCCATCGAGTCCTTCGACAGGTCGATCCCCTGGTCCTTCCGGAACTCGGCCACGAGCCAGTCGATGAGGACCTGGTCGAAGTCGTCGCCGCCCAGGTGCGTGTCGCCGTTCGTGGCCTTCACCTCGAAGACCCCGTCGCCGATCTCGAGGATCGAGATGTCGTAGGTGCCGCCGCCGAGGTCGAAGACCGCGATCTTCTCGTCCTTCTTCTTGTCCAGGCCGTAGGCCAGCGCGGCCGCCGTGGGCTCGTTGATGATCCGCTTGACGTCGAGGCCGGCGATCTTGCCCGCGTCCTTGGTGGCCTGCCGCTGCGCGTCGTTGAAATACGCGGGAACCGTGATCACGGCCTCGGTCACCGATGTGCCGAGGTAGTCCTCCGCCGTCTGCCGCATCTTCTGCAGCACGACCGCCGACAGCTCCGGCGGCGTGAAGCTCTTGCCTCCGTTGGCGAGGTTCACGACTACGCGGTCCTGGGGGTCCCTCGACACGGCGTAGGGGACGCGCTTGCGCTCCGCCTCGACCTCCGAATGCCGCATGCCCATGAAGCGCTTGATCGAGAACACGGTGTTCTCCGGATTGGTGATCGCCTGGCGCCGGGCCACCTGCCCGACGAGCCGCTCCCCGTCCTTTGCGAACGCCACGACCGACGGCGTCGTGCGCCCGCCCTCGGAGTTCGGTATGACCACAGGCTCTCCGGCTTCCATGACCGCGACCACCGAATTGGTCGTTCCAAGGTCGATCCCGATGATCTTGCCCATTTTGCTTCTCTTCCCTTTCCGTGCCCGGCGCCGGCCGGGCCATGCGTTCAAGTCGGCTGATGTCAAAGGTAACCGGCCTCCTATGGGCAAGGTGCGTGCCGGGACTTCGTGCCCGGATTCGCCGCAATCGGCTCCCGGGTCTGCCATTTTGGCAGGTTTTTGGGGTGCGTGGGCGGTGGAGTCTGCCATTTTGGCAGGTCATTGGCGCCCGGCAGGGCTCCCGGGTATCATTCACCAATGACTCTCCGGCGACGCTTTCCCCTGCTTCCCGCCACGATGCTCTCGCTGCTCGCAGCCGCGGTGCTTCCGTTGCTCGCGGCCGGTGAACTCCAAGCGTACGTCCCCGGAGTCGGTGCCGGTCCGGCTGACCTCGGGCAGGGCGCGGTCCAGCTCCCCGTCCAGGCCGCGGAAGACGCCGCGGGCTCCCTCGTCCGCCTGAGAGGCCTCGCCGGCGTCGTCCTGCTTGCGCTCGCCGCCTGGGGCCTGAGCGTGAACCGCCGGCGGATCCCCTGGCGAATCGTCCTCTGGGGACTGGGACTCCAGTTCCTGTTCGCGCTGCTGATCCTGAGGACTGCGGTCGGTGCCGGGATCTTCGACGCGGCCAACGACGTGATCCTGGCGACGGTGGGCTTCACGGTCGAAGGCGCCCGCTTCGTATTCGGCGACCTCGTCGGGAACAACGTGCCGGTCGGCGTCGGCGAGCCCGGAAACGGCGCCTTCGTCGACGAGGGGCGGTACGTGGCGCGGACCGGTGCGTTCTTCGCCTTCAACGTGCTGCCGACGATCATCTTCTTCGCCTCGCTGATGACCGTGTTCTACCACATCGGGATCATGCAGAAGGTGGTGGGCGGCATCGCGTGGGTCATGCAGCGCACGATGAAGACGAGTGGTGCGGAGACGCTCTCGGCGGCCGGCAACATCTTCGTCGGCCAGACGGAAGCGCCGTTGCTGGTCAAGCCCTTCGTGGACAAAATGACGCGCTCCGAGCTGATGGCGGTCATGACCGGGGGATTCGCGACGGTGGCGGGTGGCGTGATGGCCGCCTACGCGGGGATGCTGGTCGGCTTCTTTCCGGATATCGCGGGGCACCTCATGGCGGCCTCGGTGATGTCCGCGCCGGCCGCGCTGGTGGTTGCGAAGCTGATGGTGCCCGAGGAGGAAACGTCGGAGACCGCTGGAACGCTGAAGACGAGCCTCGAGCGCACGGACGTGAACGTGATCGAGGCGGCGGCCCGCGGTGCGGGGGAGGGGCTGCAGCTGGCGCTGAACGTGGGTGCGATGCTGCTCGCCTTCCTCGCGCTGATCGCGCTTGTCAACGCGGTGCTGGGGTGGGCGGGGGGATTGGTGGGCGTGCACGGCCTGTCGCTCGAAGGGATTCTCGGCTGGGTGCTGAGTCCGGTGGCGTGGCTGATGGGGGTCGCGTGGGAGGACGCGGCCGCGGTCGGCTCGCTGATGGGACTCAAGACCGTGGCCACCGAGTTCGTGGCCTACCTGGGGCTTGCCGACTCGATGGCCGAGGGCGCCGTGTCCGCGCGTTCGGCCACGATCGCCACCTACGCCCTGTCGGGCTTTGCCAACTTCTCGTCGATCGCGATCCAGATCGGTGGGATCGGCGGGATCGCGCCGAGGCGGCGGCAGGATCTGTCCCGCCTGGCGCTGAGGGCCATGATCGGGGGCTCGATCGCGGCGTTCATGACCGCGGCGATCGCGGGCGTACTGATTTGAAGATCCGGGACGGCGCGCGCGTGCTGATGGAGCGCACGCGTCTCCGTCCCCGCCTGCACCTCGTGCTGGGATCCGGTCTTGGCGGGCTGGTGGCGCGCGTGGCAGACGCTGTCCACGTCCCGTTCCACGAGCTGCCCGGTTTCCCGCGGACATCGGTGGAGGGCCATGCCGGCAGCTTCGTGCTGGGCCGGATCGCGGGCCTGCCGGTGGTCGTGCAGGCGGGCCGCTTCCACTACTACGAGGGCGTGGGCGACGATGTCGTGGCGGCGCCGGTGCGGGTGTGCCGCGCCCTCGGCGCCCGAATCCTGGTCCTCACGAATGCGGCGGGCGGCATCCGGCGGGACCTGGTGCCGGGCTCGCTGCTGCTCGTCGACGACCACGTCAACCTCATGTTCCGGGCCCCCCTGGCCGGACCCGTCGCCGACGGCGAGACGCGGTTTCCCGACATGAGCCGTCCGTACGATCCGGAGCTGATGGCGCGGGCGGAATCTGCGGCGCTCGCGGCGGGGATCCGGCTGCCGCGGGGCACCTACGGCGCGGTTGCCGGCCCGAACTTCGAGACGCCAGCCGAAGTTCGGGCGCTGCGGACTGCCGGAGCGGACGCGGTGGGGATGTCCACCGTGCCCGAAGTCACCGTGGCACGGGCCGGCGGGCAGCGCGTGCTGGCTTTCTCGCTCATCACAAACCGCGCTGCCGGTCTGGGCGGCGGCACTCTCGACCACGATGAAGTGATGACCTACGGCGCAGAGGCGGGGGGCACCCTGGGAACGTTGCTCGAAGCCCTGGTTCCGGTGCTGGAGGGAACCGCCGAGAAGTGATTCAGCGGACCGTTGCCCGCGCCCAGGCCCGGGGCTTCGGCGATCGCGTGACGGACCCACTCCACCGCTGCGGCGACCGCGTCCACCAGAGTGTCCCCCCGCGCGAGTCCGGCGGCGATGGCCGCGCTCAGCGTGCACCCGGTGCCGTGCGTGTGGCTGGTGTGGATGCGGGGACCGCGAAACACGTGGCGCGACTCTCCGTCCCGGTACAGGTCCACCACCTCGTCGCCCCCGAGGTGTCCGCCCTTCACCAGCACCGCCCCGGCTCCCCCCGCGATGATGTCCCGTGCCGCCATGTCCATGCCCCGCAGACCCGGTTCACTTACTCCCGTGAGCAGCACTGCCTCGGGCCAGTTGGGCGTCACCAGCGCCGCGAGCGGGACGAGTTCGTCGCGCACGGCCGTCACGGCGTCGGGTTCGAGAAGCACATCGCCGCTTGTGGCCACCATCACCGGATCGAGCACGTATCCGCTCAGGCGGTGGCGGCGGATGGACGCGGCGACGGCCCGCACGATCGCCGTGTTGGCCAGCATCCCGGACTTGAACGCGAGCGGCGGGAGGTCCGCCAGAACGCTCCGGATCTGGGCTTCGACGACGGCGGGCGGAACCGGGTGGACCATCTGGACGCCGAGGGTGTTCTGCGCGGTCACGGCGGTCAGCACGGAGGTGCCGAAGACACCCCACTGGTGGAACGTCTTCAGGTCGGCCTGGATGCCGGCGCCCCCGCCGCTGTCGCTGCCCGCGATGGTCAACGCAACGGATGGAGGAGTGTGGCTGTCCATGAGAGCGTCCCGGGCGACGAGGTGTGAATGAACCGGTTCAGCAAATCTAAGCGGCGAATGGCTCTCCGGCTGAGGTCGCGGCGCGGGCGGGAGCGCGAGAGACTGGCGCTCGCCGAGGGTCCGCGCGTGGTCATGGAGGCCCTGGCGTCGCCCGTGGAGGTGCGCTGGGTGGCGTGCGGCGGCGAGTTCGCGGCCACAGACGCGGGCCACGCGGTCGCGGAAGCGGCCGGAAGCCGGGGCTGCGAGACACTTGTCGCCGACGACGATGCCGTGCGTGAACTCTGCGCCACCGAGTCCCCCCAGCCCGTGCTCGCCTGCGTGCGGCCGCCGCCGCTCGGCGAAGGATCGCTGCAGCGGGGCCGGTACCTGCTGGCGCGGGGGGTGCGCATTCCGGGGAACCTGGGGACGCTCATCCGCTCGGCGTGGGGGTTCGGTCTCGACGGCGTGGCGATCGGCGCGGAGACGGTCGAGCCGTGGAACCCCAAGGTCGTGCGCGCCTCGGCGGGTGGTGTGTTCCACGTGCCGCTGCTCGCTGACCCGCGCGGTGCGGGGGACGCGGCGGCCGGCGAGCTGCTCAACTTCCTGTACGCGGACGCCGCGGGCCGGCCGGTGCACGAGGTGGCGGCGGCGAAGCGGCCGGACTGGGTGCTGGTCGCGGGCAACGAGACTACCGGTGTCGCGCCACCGCCTGGGGAACGCGCGTGCAAGGTATCCGTGCCGCTGGCCGAAGGGGTGGATTCCCTCAACGTGGGCGTGGCCGGATCCATCCTGATGTACCTGCTGACGGGTGGAGGGGCGCCCGCCGGGACACCGGACGCGACCGTCATCCCGGACGCGCCGCCGGACGCGCCGGTACGCGGCGACCCGGAGGACACGGGATGAGCGGGTGGCTGCCGACGGCCCTGGCCGCGGTGGTGGGCGCATGCGTGGGGTCGTTCCTGAACGTGTGCGTCGCCAGGTGGCCGGACGGCGGGTCGGTGATGTCGCCCGGGTCCCGCTGTCCGGATTGCTCGTCCCCGGTGCGGTGGTGGGAGAACGCGCCGGTGCTGGGGTACCTGCTGGTGCGAGGCGGGTGCCGGCGCTGCGGTGCGCGGCTCGGCGTCGCGTACCCGGCCGTCGAGGCGGCGGTGGCGCTCATCTGGGCCGGGATGGCGAGCCGGTGGGGCGTCCACCCGGAAGCCGTGCGGGGGAGCCTCTTCCTCACCATCCTCCTCGGCATCGCGCTGACCGACGCCCGCCGGTACATCATTCCGGACCAGTTCTCGGTCGGCGGGTGTGCCATCGGACTGGGTCTTGCCGGGCTTCCCGGGGGGCCGACGTTCGGGGCCGCGGCAGTGGGCGCGGGGCTCGGGTTCGGCCTCCTGTGGGTCGTGGCCAGACTCGGCCGGCTGGCCTTCGGCAAGGATGCGATGGGCGGCGGCGACATCAAGATGATGGCCATGACGGGGGCGTTTCTCGGTCCGGCGGGGATGCTGCTGACACTGTTCACCGGGGCCCTGCTCGGTTCGGTTATCTTTGGGCCGATCGCGTACAGGACGGCCAGGCTGGTGCCCTTCGGCATCTTCCTCGCGATCGGGGCGGCGGTCGCCTACGGCTGGGGCGACCCGCTGATCGCGTGGTACCTGGGCATCCTGGGAGTGGACTGAGTCCCGTACTCGGGACCGGGCCCAGGGAGTGAACCGAACCCCCGACAGGAGGGACGAATCCGCATGGCGGTGGCGACTGAGGACATCAAGGCGGCCGGGACGGGTCGCGAGGCGCGCAGAATCCTGGACGCGCTGGGAATCGAGGACGTCAATCCGGGCGGGTTCGGCGGCGAGTGGATCGGGTCGGGACCGCCCCTGGAGGTCCTGTCCCCCATCGACGGCTCCAGGCTGGCCACCGTGGCTCAGGTCACCGAGGACGAATACGACCAGGTCGTGGAACGGGCCCGGCGCGCCTTTGTCGAGTGGCGGACGCTGCCCGCGCCCCGCCGCGGCGAAGTCGTGCGGCAGCTCGGAGAGCGTCTGCGCGCGAACAAGGCGGCGCTCGGGGCGCTGGTGACGCTCGAGATGGGCAAGATCAGGGCCGAGGGCGAGGGCGAAGTGCAGGAGATGATCGACATCTGCGACTTTGCCGTGGGCCTCTCGCGACAGCTCTACGGCCTCACGATGGCGAGCGAGCGCCCCGACCACCACATGCGTGAACAGTGGCACCCGCTCGGCGTGGTCGGGGTGATCAGCGCCTTCAACTTCCCGGTTGCGGTGTGGTCGTGGAACGCGGCTATTGCGGCGGTGTGCGGCGACGCGACCCTGTGGAAGCCGGCGTCGGGAACGCCGCTCACCGCGATTGCCGTGACGCGCATCGCCTCGCGGGTCTGCCGCGACAACGGAGTCGACCCCGCGGTGTTCAGCCTGGTGGTCGGCCGGGGTTCCACCGTGGGCGACCGCCTCCTCCACGACCGGCGCATCCCGCTGGTGTCGGCGACCGGGTCATGCGCGGTGGGCAGGCGCGTTGCCGAGGTGGTGGGCAGGCGGCTCGGGCGCACCATCCTGGAGCTGGGCGGCAACAACGCCATCGTCGTCACCGCGCACGCCAACCTCGACCTGGCCGTTCCGTCGATCCTCTTCGGCGCGGTCGGCACGGCAGGCCAGCGCTGCACCAGCACCCGGCGCGTCATCGTGCACCGCTCGGTGCGGGACGAACTCGTCTCCCGCCTGGTGCGCGCCTACCGCGACGTGCCCATCGGCGACCCCCTGCGGGCCGGCACCCTGATGGGGCCCGTCGTGAACCGCCAGGCCGTGGACGACCTCATGGACGCGCGCCGGCGCGTCGTGGAGGAAGGGGGCGAGATCCTCCAAGGCGGCGAACGGCTCCACGGCGACGGGTATCCGGGCGGCCTGTACGTGACGCCGTGCATCGCGGCGGCCGAAAACCATTTCGCGATCGTGCAGCACGAGACCTTCGCCCCCATTCTCTACGTCATCGGGTACGGCACCGCCTCGGTGACGCCGGACGCAGCCGTGGCCGAGCTGGACGAAGCCATCGCCCTGCACAACGACGTGCCGCAGGGGCTGTCGTCGGCGATCTTCACCGACCACTTCCGCGAAGCCGAGCACTTCCTGTCGCACCGGGGCAGCGACTGCGGGATCGCCAACGTGAACATCGGTACGTCCGGCGCCGAGATCGGAGGGGCGTTCGGCGGCGAGAAGGAGACCGGGGGCGGGCGCGAGTCCGGGTCGGACGCGTGGAAGTCGTACATGCGCCGCCAGACCAACACCGTGAACTGGAGCACGGATTTGCCGCTGGCGCAGGGGATCGAGTTCGGGTAGGCGGTTCGCTCGCCGGCCGATCCGGTTCAGGGGTCGCTGCAGTCGCGCTGAAACCCGCAGTTGAGGCACAGGATCTTGCAGTGCCGCTCCAGCGTGGGACCGCCGCACAGTTCGCAGGCGGCTTCCGCGAGGTAGCGGCGGCTCAGCTCCACGTAGTGACCGGAGCTGCGCTCCGTCCAGCCGGCGGCTCCGGCACCGAGCGGCCGCACGCGGCCCGGCACCCCCGCCACCAGGCTTCGCGGCGGTATCACGGCGCCTTCCTTCACGACCGCGCCGGCGGCGATCACGCAGCCTTCGCCGACATCGGCGCGCTGCAGCACCGACGCCCCCATCCCGACGACCGTGCGCCTTCCGATCCGGCAGCTCTCCATGATGGCGCCGTGTCCCACGGTGACCTCGTCGTCAAGGACGGTGGGTCCCTGGTCGCTCGTATGGATCACGGCGTTGTCCTGCACGTTCACGCGCACCCCTACCCGGATTCCGTGCTCGGGATGATCTCCCCGCAGCACGGCGCCGAACCAGAGGCTCGCCCCCTCGCCAACCTCGACGTCGCCGATCACCACCGCGGTCGGCGCGACGAAGGCCGATCCGGCGATGCGCGGACGCCGCCCTCCGAACGAGACGATGCGCGCCACCGGCCCCTACTCGATCCGGCTCAGTCGAGCCCGCAGAACCTGCGTGTCCGACGCCGCCACGACCTCGATCCGCACGCCGCCGGCCTCGAGCGACGCGCCGGCCTCCGGGACCCTTCCGAGTTCCTCGAGGATGAAGCCGTTGAGCGAGCGGTTCTCGCCTGCGGGCAGATCGAAGTCGAAGCGCTCGTTGATCTCCCTGAGCTCGGCGCCGCCCGAGGCGATGATCTCGTCCTGTGACACCGGAGTGACCGGATCCTCGTCCACGTCCGTCTCGTCCACGATGTCTCCCACCAGCTCCTCGAGCACGTCCTCGAGCGTGATGAGTCCGTCGGTGCCGCCGAATTCGTCCGCCACGATCCCCATGTGGGTGCGCCGGGCGCGAAAGTCCGCGAGGAGCTTGGCCAGCGACAGCGATCCGGGCACGAACATCGGTTCCCGGGCCAGCTGCGACAGAGGCACCTTGCGGCGCCCCGCCACGAACGCACGATAGGCGTCGCGCACATGGAGGATGCCGGTCACGTCGTCGACGCTGCTCCCGTACACCGGCACGCGCGAGTGCGGCAGGTCCTCGAGTTCGGCGATCGCCTCGCCCAGGGGGCGGGAATCCTGGAGCGCCACGATGTCGACGCGGGGTGTCATCGCATCCCAGGCGCTCAGTTCGTCGAGCTTGAACGCCCGTTCCACCAGGCGGTGTTCGTCGGCCTCCACGACCCCCTCGCCGGCCCCGATCTCAAGCGCCTCGCGCACCTGCAGTTCATCGGGAGAGGCGTCGTCCGGACTCGGCTTTCTCGACATCAGCCGCACCAGCGCGAGCAGGGGATAGAACAACCGCCCCAGGACCCGTGATCCGGCCAGAAGCAGGGGCGCGGCCGCCAGCGCGACGCGCACGGGGCTCCGGCCGGCAATCGCGCGCGGCGCCAGCTCTCCCGCCAGGAGCACCAGCAGAATTACGACGGGCCCGCCCAGCCAGATGCCCGGCGCGCCCCACACCTCGGTCGCCGCGACGACGGCGGACGCGGTGGCCCCGAGATGGCACATGGCGCGCAGTGCCGCGATCGACGACGTGGCATCGTCGGACTTCAGCGACGCGAGAGCATCGGCGCCCGCGAACCCCTCGCCGGCGAGAATGCGCGCCTTGGAGTCGTCGATTCTGGACACGGCCGCCAGCGCCGCCGTCAGGCCGGCGGCTACGGCCAGGAGCAGGACTGAAACGGTGGCGAGGGCGGCGGTCATCGACACACGCCCGCTCGAGGTGCCCGGCCGGGACCCGGGCATGGCCGGCCAGCCGTCGGCAGTTCGTTGCGACTCGGAGGTTGGTCGTCGGGTGACGCGGCCTCTAGATCCATTTCTTGCTTTCGGCGAGCAGCTCGCGAATCACGTCGCGGGTACTCAGGCCCTCGGCTTCTCCGTCGAAGTTCACCACGATCCTGTGCGCCAGAATCGACGGCGCGATGTCCAGAACGTCGTCCATCGTCGGCGTCGGTGCCCCGCGGAACGCCGCACGGGCCTTGGCGCCCAGGACAAGGTATTGTGACGCCCGCGGCCCCGCACCCCAGCTGATGTACCGCTTGGCCACGGTTGCCTGTTCGTCCCCGCCCGGCCGCGTCGAACGCGCGAGACGCACCGCGAAGCCCACGATCGACGGAGGCACCGGGATCCGGCGGACGAGCCGCTGCAACTCGATGATCTCGTCACCGTGCACCACCGGCTCGACGTCGATGTCCTGCACCTCCTGCGTAAGGGTCGCGATCTTCTCCTCCTCGACCCGGTCGGGATACCCGATCCGCAGGTCGAACATGAAGCGGTCCAGCTGCGCCTCGGGGAGCGGGTAGGTGCCCTCCTGCTCGATCGGGTTCTGGGTGGCCAGCACGAAGAACGGCGGTGCGAGGGGGTAGGTGGTGCCGGCCGCGGTGACGTCCCGCTCCTGCATGGCCTCGAGCAGCGCCGCCTGGGTCTTCGGCGGGGTCCGGTTGATCTCGTCGGCCAGGATGATGTTGGCGAAGATCGGACCGCGAACGAACCGGAACACCCGCTCGCCCGTGACCTTGTCCTCCTGGATCACCTCGGTCCCCGTGATGTCCGTGGGCATCAGGTCGGGGGTGAACTGGATCCGGTTGAACTTGAGGTGCAGGGCATCCGCCAGCGTCGAGATGATCAGCGTCTTGGCCAGGCCGGGCACGCCCACGAGCAGGACGTGGCCGTTGGCCATCATGGCGGTGACGATCCCGTCGACGATGTGCTGCTGGCCGACGATGCGCCGTTCGACCTGGTTGCGCAGGTCGTCGGCGATTTCACCGGCGCGTTGCAGGAGGCGGACGTCCCGGTCGGTTTCCGTATCGAGGGTGGCCGGAGCCGGGGGAGAGGTGGTGGGGTTCATGGACGCTCCCGGGGGGCGCGTGACGGGTTGGCAGGGGCCATCAACCGTGCGGGATCAGGAATGGGGTGTGATCTGGTTCCAACGATAATGGGCGAAATACCCCGTGACTTCAAATGACGCACCGCGGCGGGGCCGTCTTCCACCGGTTCGGGGACCCGTCGGCGGATGTCTCCGGACCGCTTGCGAAAATTTTCACAAGCGTTAGGTTTGCCTCGGAAATGGTGAAGGCAATCACGTGAAGGAGGGTCGCCGTTCGAGCGCGGGCAAGAGCCATTCCATGGGCGACGTGGCGCAGATGTCGGGGTATGGGCTCGGGTGGGCGCTGACAGTCGCCCTTCTCGCCTGGGCGGGCATCAAGCTTGACGAGTGGCTTGGCACAAGCCCGGCGATGGTCTTGCTCGGCACGCTCGGGGGCATCGCGGCGGGGATGATCACGGTCTACCTGAGAGCCATGGCCTGGCAAGCACAGCGGGAATCGGACGAGTCGCAGAACGGAGAAGAGCACAGTTGAGGCAGTTCGGGACGTTTCCGGTCACCGCCGTGGCAATCGCCGCCGCGGGGTCGCTTGCGACCTGGCCGTTCCTGGCCGGTGGCGCCCACCGTGCAGTTCTTGGCGGGGCGATCCTGGCGCTGGGCACCCAACTGGCCAGCCATTTCCTGCTAAAGGGATGGCGGGCTCGCAACGACCGCTTCCTGGCTGCGATCCTTGCCGGGTTCGCAATGCGGGTCGCAGCGGTCGTTGTTGCCGTGCTGGTCCTTGTCCTGCCGCTCCGGGCCGAGCCCGTACCCTTCCTGCTTTCGCTGGGCGGCTTCCTGATTGCGCTGCTGGTGGCGGAATCCGCTATTGAACATCGGCGGCTCCGCGCCGGTGCGGTCCACGCCGGGTCATGAGCCAAATGAATTCGTCCATACAGGAGCCCGGGCCCGTGCAGCAGGCGCACGAGCCGGGCCACGAGGGGGGATTCGATCTCGGGGAGATGCTGGGTCATCACATTCTGAACTCGAGCGAATACGAACTCCCGTTCATCGGCCCCGTCCATCTTCCCCATTGGCCGGAACTGGCTGTGGGGGGACTCACCATCGACGTGTCTCCCACCAAGCATGTCATCCTGCTCCTGCTTGCGGCTCTGATCACGGCGGGCTTCGCCATCCTGGCCGGTCAGCGGGTGGCCCGCAACGAGGCTGGACGCGCGCCCAGCGGGCTGGCAAACGCGATCGAGGCGGTAGTCGTCTATTTCCGCGACGACCTCTGCAAGGGCTACATCGGCCACGGATACCAGCGATTCGTTCCGCTGGTGCTCACGCTTTTCTTCTTCATCCTCACCATGAACCTCCTCGGCCTGGTGCCCTGGGGCGGGTCGGCCACCGGGAATATTGTCGTCACGGCCACGCTGGCCCTGGTCACCTTTGTTGTCGTCGAGGTCTCGGGATTCGTGTCGCTCGGTCCCAGAGGATACCTGAAGACCATCTTCTTTGTCCCTCCCGGCGTGTCGGGGGCGATGAAATACGTCGTGCTCGCGGTGATGACGCCGGTCGAATTCATGGGGAAGTTCCTCAAGCCATTCGCGCTCGCCATTCGGCTGTTCGCGAACATGACGGCGGGCCATGTCCTGATCTTCTCCGTCCTCGGCTTCATCTTCCTCTTCGGAAACCTCTCGTACATCCGGTGGATGATCGCCGCCGGGTCCTACGGCCTCGTGTCGGCCATTCTCCCCCTCGAGGTGCTGATCGCCTTCATCCAGGCCTATGTCTTCGCCATGCTCACGGCCGCGTTCATCGGCCTGATCCGGCATCCACACTAGGAACCACTCGAACCAACCGGGATTCGCACCCAACAGAAGGGAAACGACAATGATCGAATCAACCGTCGACGCACTCCAGCAGGCGGCACTCACTCCGGAGGCCGCGAAGAACAACATGGCGTTGCTGGGCGCCGGCATCGGTGTTGGCCTGGCCGTGATCGGCGCCGGACTCGGCATCGGCCGCATCGGCGACGGGGCCACGCAGGGCCTCGCTCGCCAGCCCGAGGCTTCCGGCGAAATCCGTGGGCTGGCCATGGTGCTCGCCATCCTCGTCGAGGGTGCGGCGCTCGCCGGGATCATCCTGACGCTGATGCTCTTCCTCTTCCTCGCGTGATCACCGGGACCATCGGTACGGGCCTGGCACCGGGCTACCCGGTCACCGGCTCTCTGCCAACGATTGCGGCTGCCCAGGAAGCCGAGCACGGGGAAGTTGCGTGGGATCTGCTCTTCGCGCCCGACGCCGGGCTGGCGATCTGGACGCTTCTCACCTTCCTCACGCTGCTGTTCATCCTCGGCAGGTACGCCTGGGGACCGCTGCTGGGCGCGTTGGACAGGCGCGAGAAGGGCATCCAGGACAACATCGACGACGCCAGGCGCCAGCGTGACGAGGCCGAAGAGCTGATCACCCGCTACCGGGAGCAGCTGGCCGAAGGACGGCGGCAGGCGCAGGCCCTGATCGCGGAGAGCCGGGAAGCGGCGGAACAGTTGCGCCGGGACCTGGAGCTGCGGGCCCGCGAGGAGAGCCGGGAGATCCTGGCGAGCGCGCGGCGCGAGATCGAGCGCGAGCGCGACGCGGCCGTGGAAGCCGTCCGCCGGGAGTCGGTCGAGGTCGCGCTGGCTGCGGCCTCCAGGCTGCTTGGCGAGAGGCTGGACGCGGAGCGGGACCGGCAGCTTGTGACCGGCTATATCGACGAACTGGGCGACCCGGATGGGGCCTGGACGTGAGGGAAGACACCGTCGTCCGCAACTATGCAGAGACGCTGTTCGACCTGGCGGGAAGGCACGAGGGTGTCGAGGCCTTCGGAACCGGGGTTGCGGCGGTATCGGAACTCATGGCGGACGGCAGGGTCCGCGAGTTCCTCGCCACGCCCCGCGTGACTGCCGACGACAAGAAGGCGGCGCTGAGGCGCGCCCTTGGCGACTCCGTACCGTCCATGCTGCTCCGCTTCCTGCACGTCGTCATCGACAAGCGGCGGCAGCGGTTGATTCCCGCGATCGCCGAAGCCTACGAAGTGCTGCTCGAGCGGCATCTCGGCCAGCGTCACATGGAGGTCACGCTGGCAAGGCCGGTGTCGCGGGAAGAGGCGGACGCGCTCGCCGCGCAGCTCTCGTCGGCAACAGGAGCAACGGTCATACCGGCGATCAGGGTCAACCCGGGGATCATCGGCGGCATCGTGATCCGCGAGGGCGACACCGTCTACGACGGATCGGTGAAACGGCAACTCGACGCGATGCGGCGGAAGCTCATGCGCGCCGATCTGCAGCACTAGGAATACGGGAACCAATACATGTCTGATACCCAACTGCGCGCCAGCGAGATCAGGAACGTTCTCCTGGCCGAGATCGAGAGCTTCGAGGAGGCGCTCCACGCCGAGGAGGTCGGCGAGGTCCTCGAGGTCAAGGACGGGGTCGCGCGCATCTACGGCCTCACCAGGGCGATGGCGAGCGAGATGCTCGAGATCACCTCGGGCGAAAGCGGCGAGACCGTGACCGCGCTCGCCCTGAACCTCGAAGAAGACAACATCGGCGCCGTGATCATGGGGGACTGGGAAGGGCTCCACGAGGGCGACCAGGTGCGTCGCACGGGCCGCGTCCTGGACGTCCCCGTCGGCGACGACTACCAGGGCCGGGTCGTGAACCCGCTGGGCGAGCCCGTCGACGGAGGCCCTGCGATCGAGACGACCGCGCGTCGCCAGATCGACGTGGTCGCGCCGGGGATCGTGAAGCGGCAGCCGGTGAAGGAGCCTCTGCAGACCGGGATCAAGGCGATCGACGCCATGATTCCGATCGGCCGGGGCCAGCGCGAGCTGATCATCGGGGATCGCCAGACCGGCAAGACCGCCATCGCGGTCGACGCCATCCTCAACCAGAAGGACACGGACGTCATCTGCATCTACTGCGCGATCGGCCAGCGTGCCGGGATGGTCGCGGGCGTGGTGGAGACGCTCAGGCACCACGGCGCGATGGACTACACCGTCGTGGTGGTGGCCAACGCCTCGGATCCGGCGCCGCTCCAGTACATCGCTCCCTACGCTGCCACGGCGATCGCGGAGCACTTCATGTGGCAGGGCAAGCACACCCTGGTCATCTACGACGACCTGTCCAAGCAGGCCCAGGCGTACCGGCAGCTGTCGCTGGTCCTCAGGCGTCCGCCCGGGCGCGAGGCCTATCCGGGCGACGTCTTCTACCTGCATTCGCGGCTTCTGGAACGGGCGGCCAAGCTCTCGGACGAGCTGGGCGGCGGGTCGCTCACCGCGCTGCCCATCATCGAGACACAGGCCGGCGACGTGTCGGCGTATATCCCCACGAACGTGATCTCGATTACCGACGGGCAGATCTACCTCGAGCCGGACCTCTTCAACTCCGGCGTGCGGCCGGCGGTGAACGTGGGCATCTCGGTGTCCCGCGTGGGGGGCGCGGCCCAGGTCAAGGCGATGAAAGCGGTGGCGGGAAGGCTGCGGCTGGATCTCGCGCAGTTCCGCGCCATGGAGACCTTCGCGCAGTTCGCGTCGGACCTCGACGCGGCGACCCAGCAGCAGCTGGCCCGCGGACAGCGCACGGTCGAGGTGCTCAAGCAGCCGCAGTACCAGCCGGTGCCGGTGGAGAGACAGATCGTCGCGATCTACGCCGTCACCAACGGATACCTGGACGACGTCGAGGTCCAGGATGTGCGGAAGTGGGAGCGCGGCTTCCTGGAGTTCGTCGAAAGCCGCTTCGACGATGTCCTGATCGGGATCCGGCAGGAAGGGACGCTCACCGACGACATCGAGGGACGGTTGCGCGAGTGCATCGGCGAGTACAACGAGGTCTTCGCCGCCGAGGCGGCCGACGCCGTGGCGGGGGCCGCATAGCATGGCCGGAGCCGGCGCCCGCGAGGTCATGCGGCGGATCAAGTCCGTCCGCAATACCCGCAAGATCACGCGGACCATGGAGTTGGTGGCCACTTCGAAGCTGAAGAAGGCCATGGACCGCATGGCGGCGGCGCGGCCCTACAGCGACGCTCTGGAGGAGCTGCTTCGGGGTCTGCACGCGCCCGGCCTGGAGCAGGAGCACCCGCTGCTGCGCCAGCCCGCCGAGACGCGCCGTGCGGCGGTGCTCCTCCTCACGGCGAACCGCGGTTTCTGCGGGGCCTTCAACGCGAACCTGATCCGCGAGGCGCGCGCGCGGCTGGACGACCTGGAAGCGAAGGGAGTCGAGACCGAACTGCACGTATCGGGCAAGAAGGGGCTGGCGTTCTTCCGCTTCCGGGGCGCAAGCGTCGCATCGGCCACGACCGCGATCGGCGATGCGCCCACGGCGGACGATGCGGAGGGACTCGTCTCGGAGCTCAGAGGCAAGTTCGAAACGGGGGAACTCGATGCGGTGTACCTCGTCAGCTCCGAATTCCGGTCGGCGATGTCCACGCCGCCGCGGACCGCGCGCATCCTCCCGCTGACACCCGCTGCCGGGGCGCGCTCGGTGGACGCGTTCATCGTGTCGCCACCCGCGCCGGAGCTGATCGGACACATCCTGCCCAGCTACCTGCGCATGGCGGTCTACCGGGCCCTGGTCGAGAACGCCGCCGGGGAGCAGGGATCGCGCCGCGCGGCGATGAAGAGCGCGACCGACAACGCGGGCGAGATCCTCGAGACGCTCACCCGCACCTACAACCGGGCGCGGCAGGGGCAGATCACGCAGGAGATCGCCGAGATCGTGGGAGGGGCCGCCGCGCTCGAATGAAACTGACTCATAGCAAGCTTTTGTGACCGCTGCCGGGCGGTCGGAGAAAACGCATACCATGGCTGACAACAACACTGGTCGAGTGGTCCAGGTGATCGGACCCGTCCTGGACGTGGAATTCGATTCGCGGCATCTGCCCGAGATCTACAACGCGCTCCACCTTGCCGCCGAGACCGAATCGGGCCGCGAGATCGACCTGGTGGCCGAGGTGCAGCAGCACATCGGCCGCTCCCAGGTGCGCGCCGTGTCGATGAGTTCGACGGACGGCGTGCAGCGCGGCATGGAGGTGGTCGACACCGGCCAGTCCATCGCGGTGCCGGTCGGCGAGCCCGCGCTGGGCCGGATCCTGAACGTTCTGGGCGAGCCCGTGGACGAGCAGGGACCGGTCGCGAGCCACGACGGCACGGAAATCGAGCGCTGGCCGATTCACCGCCACGCGCCCCGCTTCGACGACCTGGAACCCAAGACCGAGATCTTCGAGACGGGTATCAAGGTCGTGGATCTGCTGGCTCCCTACGTAAAGGGCGGCAAGACCGGCCTTTTCGGGGGCGCCGGCGTAGGCAAGACCGTCATCATCATGGAGCTGATCAACAACATCGCCATGGAGCACGGCGGCCGTTCGGTCTTCGCGGGCGTCGGCGAACGCACCCGCGAAGGGAACGACCTCTGGCTCGAGATGAAGGAATCCGGCGTGCTCGATTCGACCGCGCTGGTCTACGGGCAGATGAACGAGCCTCCCGGCTCCCGGCTGCGCGTGGGCCTTTCCGCCCTGACCGTCGCCGAGTACTTCCGCGACGTCGAGAAGCAGGACGTCCTCCTCTTCATCGACAACATCTTCCGCTTCACCCAGGCGGGCTCCGAAGTGTCGGCGCTGCTGGGCCGCATGCCCTCGGCGGTCGGCTACCAGCCCACCCTCGGCACCGAGATGGGCGAGCTGCAGGAGCGCATCACGTCGACGCGTGAGGGATCCATCACCTCCGTCCAGGCCATCTACGTTCCCGCCGACGACCTGACGGACCCCGCGCCGGCAGCGGCCTTCGCGCACCTCGACGCCACCACCGTCCTGTCGCGCTCGATCGCGGAGAAGGGGATCTACCCGGCCGTCGATCCGCTCGACTCGTCGTCGCGCATTCTCGACCCGCAGTTCCTCGGCGAGCGTCACTACGAGGTGGCGGGGCGCGTCAAGGAGATCCTGCAGCGCTACAAGGACCTGCAGGACATCATCGCGATCCTGGGCATGGACGAACTCAGCGAGGAGGACAAGATCATCGTGAGCCGTGCGCGGCGCATCGAGCGGTTCCTGTCCCAGCCCTTCTTCGTCGCCACGGCCTTCACCAACATCCCGGGCTGTTACGTGCGCCTCGAGGAGACCATCGAGTCCTTCGAGCGGGTCGCCGCGGGCGAGTTCGACCACCTGCCCGAGCAGGCGTTCTACATGAAGGGCGGGATCGAGCAGGTGATCGAGGCTGCCGCCGAGATGGGCGTGGAGGCCTGAGCCGTGGCACAGCCGATGCAGCTACGGGTGGTGACGCCCGAGCAGATCGTCTTCGAGGGGGCCGCGCGGTCCCTGGTCGCGCCCGCGTGGGACGGCCGGGTCGGCGTGTTGCCGGGTCACGCTCCGTTCCTCACCCTACTTGGAAGTGGCCCGTTGAAGGTCGAACCCGCGTCGGGGGACACGCGCATGTTTGAGGTCGGCGGTGGTGTGATGAAGGTGGAGGCCAACGTCGTGACCGTGCTGGCGGACCAGGTTTCGACGGAGTAGCGGGCTCCAGGCGCCGCGGGCTGGATGAAGCTCGACCTTCACGTCCATTCGACCGCCTCCGACGGCACTGTTTCGCCGGAAGAGGTCGTTGATCGTGCGATCGCGGGGGGACTGGACGTACTGGCGCTTGCGGATCACGACACGGTTGCCGGCGTCGAGAGGGCGCGCCGGGCGGCATCGGGGAAGCGGATCCACATCATCCCGGCCGTGGAGATGAGCAGTACCTTCGACGGTACCGATATCCACATCCTCGGCTATTTCGTCGACACCGGATCGGACGCCTTCGTGCGGCACACCCGGTGGAACCATCAGCGGAGAGACGCCCGCATGCGGGAGATGGTCGCGCGCCTCGCCCGCCAGGGCATCAGCATCACGCGCGAGCAACTCGATGAGCAGAGGGGATCCGACGAGGTCGCATTCTCGCGGCCGCACCTGGCGCGCGCGCTGGTGCGGGCGGGACACGCCGGCAGCGTCGCCCACGCGTTTGCCAGACTGATCGGCAACGATTGTCCCGCCTACGTCCCGACCAGGGTGGCCACCCCCGAGGAGGCGATTCGGGTGGTGCTGGACGCAGGCGGGCTCCCGGTGTGGGCCCACCCTCCGTCCGACCTTTTCCACCAGCTGCTCTCGCGTCTCGTACGGGCCGGTCTGCAGGGCCTGGAAGCGTACCGCGCCACGCGGAGGTCCATCGGCGTGGCGGAGTTGGAAGACGCGTCCCGGCGCGAGGGCCTCGTGGTCACGGGAGGTTCGGACTGGCACGGTCCCGAAGGCGGTGCGGAACTGGGTGATTTCTACGTGACCGGAGACGAGGTATCGGCGTTTCTGTCGGCCGGAGGGATGTAGTCGGTGCCGGCGGCGCGCGCCCCGTTCGGGTTCTTGTGTCGTCGGCCAGGACTCGGAAGTCTTTTCCAATACGGAGATGAGCCTGAACCGGGGAAGGTGCGAGAAGTGAGGCCGGAGCCCGGAGCAGGTGGCAGTTGATGGAGTTTGATTATCTCCTTGGACGTGGGAGAGAGGCAACCGGCGAGCCGGAGGATGGCCGGGAGGCATGAGGGTCTCCGGCGAGCCAGCGGTTGGCGCGAGTCGGATCACGCGGCGGAGTTGCCGGCTTGGCCGATGGCGCGGAAGAGTTCGTCGCGGGCGCGGCGGACGGCTCGGGCGGCGTCGAGGTCGGTGGTTGCGGCGGCGAGTTGGTCGAGAGCGCCGAGGGTGACGCCGTGCCGGAGGAAGGCGTCGGAGCCGGGCAGGGCTTTGAAGCGCTCGTAGGGCGTGGTGACGTCCCGTTGCCGGTAGCGCCGCTTGACTCGGCCGGTGGGGCTGGTGACTTCGGTGGGGAAGAGGCAGGGCCGGTGGAAGTTGAGGAAGGGGCAGAGGTGGTCGTGGAGGAAGGCGTTGACCTGGGGGACGAGGGCGTGGGGGACGTGGACGTGGCCGAGCCACTTGCGGACGACGCTGCCGTTCTTGGTCTCGGCCAGCGCGTTATCGTTGGGGTGGCGGGGCCGGGACTTGGTGAAGACGCCGATGTGGAGCTGGTTGAGCAGCTCGGCCACGCGGCCGTTGACGTATTCGCTGCCGTTGTCGGAGTGGAAGGCGCGGATGGCGAAGGGGAAGGCGGACAGCAGGGCTTCGAGGCGCGGGACGAGGAAGTGGTGGGTGATGCGCGGCACGGCTCCAAGGTGTTGGAACTGCGTGACTTCGTCGACGACGTTGATGAGGTAGATGCCCTTCCGCCTCTCGCGGTCGCCGAGGTGGACGGTGTCGACGCGGAGATGGCCGGGCTTGCCGTCCGGCCGCGGCTTGCGGCGGACCCCGATGGGGACTGGGGTGGGCCGGGTCTTGCGGAAGGTGAGGCGGCCGGTCCGGTACGCGCGGGTCTTGCGGAGGTTGTAGATGTGGCCGTTGGAGATCGAGGCGAGACGCGCGAAGCGTTCGTCGCCGTAGACCTCGTGCATGCGTTGCAGGACCACCTTGGTGGCAGGTCCGGAGGGCTGGCCGAAGGCTTCGTCGACCTCCGCCAGCAGAGCGGCGTCGTAGGGCGTGTAGCGGCGCTGGAAGGCGTTGGCGGGGGGCCTCCTGCGGTGGTCGCGGATGTGGCCCGTCCGGCGGTGCTGTCGGATGAGGCGGGTGACCTGGGCGCGCGAAAGGCCCGTCACCTTCTCGACGAACCGCTTCACCAGGCCCTTGTCGGGCTTCCCGAGGCCGTGGTACTCGAAGCGGACCAGCGTGCGGCGGACGAAGACGTAGGCGGAAGTGCGGTCGGTGATCTGGAAGTCGGCCGGTTCGTTGCCCTCAAGGAAGGCGCGCATCTCGTCGAGCGTCCGGATCCGTTCGGTGCGAAGTGTCACGATCATCCTCCAATGATCTCTTCGCCCCGGCCTTCAGGCTCACTCCCCGCTGGAAACCGGCCCCGCGTTCAGGCTCATTTGCCGTTGGACAAGACTTCGGATTGACTTCCCCTGTCGCTTCGCCTATCTTTCAAAGCTGTCCGTTTCACGAGCATTGCGCACCGCCGATGGGCGGTTTTTGCCGATGGCCCGCGTGCGGACAACAAGCTTCTTGAAAACCAGGGTAGAAGGAAGGAAAGTGCCTTAGGTCGCTCCGGTTGCACGCGGCGGGTCCCCGATGGGATCCGGTTACGCGGACGACAGGGAGCGTACGTGAAGGAAAGGCGATACGGTGGTGGGCTGGCCCGAACGAATTGGATGCCGGGCGAGAGCGGCGGAATGACTGCCGCCCGCGTTCGGCCCGAGAAGAGGGCTGGTCAAGCGAGAAAGTGCACACGGCGGATGCCTTGGCACAGACCGGCGACGAAGGACGTGGCAAGCTGCGAAAAGCCTCGGGGAGCTGCAAGCAAGCATGGATCCGGGGGTGTCCGAATGGGGGAACCCGGCGGGAGCGATCCCGTCACCCTTGAAAAGGGGAGTCAACCCAGGGAACTGAAACATCTAAGTACCTGGAGGAAAAGAAATCAATCGAGATTCCCAGAGTAGCGGCGAGCGAAACGGGAAGAGCCCAAACCCGGGTGGGGAGACTCAACCGGGGGTTGTGGGGCCGCGCGGAAGGCGAGTCGAAGCATAGCGGAACGGTACTGGAACGTACGACCGCAGAGGGTGAGAGTCCCGTATGCGAAATGCGAGTAGACGAGCTGGCACGGACCCCGAGTAGGCCGGGACACGTGAAACCCTGGCTGAATCCGGGAGGACCATCTTCCAAGGCTAAATACGAGTCTGTGACCGATAGTGAAGAGTACCGTGAGGGAAAGGTGAAAAGAACGCCTGACGGCGAGTGAAATAGACCCTGAAACCGTGTGCATACAAGCGGTCGGAGCCCGACCCGGATCTTCGGATACCCGGGGGTGGGTGACGGCGTGCCTTTTGCATTATGATCCGGCGAGTTACTCCTCATGTGCGAGGTTAAGGGCCTCAGGTCCGAAGCCGAAGCGAAAGCGAGTCTGAACAGGGCGACGAGTGCATGGGGGTAGACCCGAAACCGACGCGATCTATCCATGGCCAGGGTGAAGCCGGGGTAACACCTGGTGGAGGCCCGAACCGTTGTGGGTTGAAAACTGCTCGGATGAGCTGTGGATAGGGGTGAAAGGCCAATCAAGCTCGGAGATAGCTGGTTCTCCCCGAAATATATTTAGGTATAGCCTCAGGGGATTATCTCGAGGAGGTAGAGCACTGGATGGGCTAGGGGCCTTACCAGGTTACCGAACCCAACCAAACTCCGAATGCCTCAGAGACGTATCCTGGGAGTCAGTGGGCGGGCGATAATGTCCGTCCGCGAGAGGGAAAGAGCCCAGACCGTCAGCTAAGGCCCCCAAGTCCGTGCTAAGTGAGAAAGGATGTGGATGTGCAGAGACAACTAGGAGGTTGGCTTAGAAGCAGCCATGCCTTTAAAGAGTGCGTAATAGCTCACTAGTCAAGTGGATCCGCGCCGATAATGGTCGGGACTCAAGCACGGCGCCGAAGCTACGGATGACGCAAGTCATGGTAGGGGAGCATTCCCTGGTCAGTGAAGCGGACTCGGAAGAGCATCCGTGGAGAGCAGGGAAGAGAGCATGCCGGAATGAGTACGCGATAAACAGGGTGAGAATCCCTGTCACCGAAAGCCTAAGGGTTCCGGAGCCAGGCTTATCCGCTCCGGGTTAGTCGGTCCCTAAGCCGAGGCCGAAGGGCGTAGGCGATGGGAAACAGGTTAATATTCCTGTACCGTTCAGGTAGCGTTCGACCATGAGGGGGGACGCGGGAGTGAAAGGACCGTCGGGTGGTGGAAAATCCGATGTAAGGTGGTAGGCGATGAGAGGGGATAAAAGACCTCGTTAGCCGAGCGCCGATGCCGAAGGGGAAATCATTCCCCGCAAAGGGTCCGTAATCATGCCGCCAAGAAAAGCCTCGCATGGGAGGTGCCTGGACGACCGTACCGCAAACGGACACACGTAGGCGAGGCGAGTAGCCTAAGGTGCTCGAGTGATCCGCGGAGAAGGAACTCGGCAAAATGTCCCCGTAACTTCGGGAGAAGGGGAGCCTGCGGTAGGTGAACCATGATGCGTGGGGAGCCGAAACAGGCCGCAGAGAATCGGCCCAAGCGACTGTTTATTAAAAACACAGGTGTCTGCAAAGTCGGTTAAGACGACGTATAGGCACTGACGCCTGCCCGGTGCCGGAAGGTAAAAGGAAGGGGTTAGGGGTAACCCGAAGCTCTGAACTGAAGCCCCGGTAAACGGCGGCCGTAACTATAACGGTCCTAAGGTAGCGAAATTCCTTGTCGGGTAAGTTCCGACCTGCACGAATGGCGTAACGACTTGGGCGCTGTCTCCTCCGCGAGCTCGGCGAAATTGGAGTATCGGTGAGGATACCGATTACCCGCGACAGGACAAAAAGACCCCGTGCACCTTTACTGCAACCTGTCATTGGGTCTTGGCTTTGCATGTGTAGGATAGGTGGGAGACCGTGAACTGCCCTCGCCAGGGGGTAGGGAGTCGTTGGTGAAATACCACCCTTACAATGTTGAGGCTCTAACCCAGGGGAGTGAAGCCTCCTCGGGAACAGTGGCAGGTGGGTAGTTTGACTGGGGCGGTCGCCTCCCAAAAGGTAACGGAGGCGCGCAAAGGTTCCCTCAGCGCGGTCGGCAATCGCGCGAAGAGTGCAAAGGCATAAGGGAGCTTGACTGCGAGACCGACGGGTCGAGCAGGAACGAAAGTTGGCCTTAGTGATCCGGCGGTTCCGAATGGAAGGGCCGTCGCTCAACGGATAAAAGGTACGCCGGGGATAACAGGCTTATCGCCCCCGAGAGTTCACATCGACGGGGCGGTTTGGCACCTCGATGTCGGCTTATCGCATCCTGGGGCTGAAGAAGGTCCCAAGGGTCGGGCTGTTCGCCCGTTAAAGCGGTACATGAGCTGGGTTTAGAACGTCGTGAGACAGTTCGGTCTGTATCCGTCGTGGGCGTTGGAGTATTGAGGGGAGCTGCTCCTAGTACGAGAGGACCGGAGTGGACTGACCACTCGTGTACCGGTTGTTCCGCCAGGGGCATTGCCGGGTAGCGACGTCGGGAAGGGATAACCGCTGAAAGCATCTAAGTGGGAAGCCCCCCCCAAGATGAGTACTCCCAGACCTTCGGGTCTCGGAAGGGCCGTGCGAGACTAGCACGTTGATAGGCGGCAGGTGGAAGCGTGGCAACACGTGTAGCCGAGCCGTACTAATGGCCCGAGAGGCTTGACCAGCACATCCTCTTCCGCGCTTTTTCCGCACGGACCGGGCGCTTTCCTTTCTTTACCCTGTTTCCTTCAGGTTGGTGGCCACAGCGCAGGGGACACACCCGATCCCATCCCGAACTCGGAAGTTAAGCCCTGCCGCGCGGATGGTACTGCTGGGGCAACCCGGTGGGAGAGTACGTCGCTGCCAGCCGATCGGTGGAGGTGCCCCGTCCGGATATCAATGCCGGGCGGGGCATTTCCTTTTGGAGCTCGCGGCCCGCTCGGCGGCGCGCAGGAAGTCTCGGATCGCGACGGCCGGGCTCCGGGCGGCCATGACGGCGCCGACGGTCGCGCATCCGGCGGCGCCCGCACCCATCACTGCGGGTGCGCGGTCGGGCGTGACGCCGCCGATCCCCACAACGGGCACGTCGACCGCGCGCACGACCCTGCGCAGTCCCTCGATGCCCGTGACCTCGCCGGCGTCGGGTTTGGTGGCGGTCGGGTACACCGCGCCGCAGCCGATGTAGTCCGCGCCGTCGCTGACCGCCGCCCGGGCGGTTTCGGCGTCGTCGGCCGAATACCCGATCAGGAAGCCGGGCGGCACGACGCTGCGCGCTGCGCGGACCGGCAGGTCGTCCGGGCCGAGGTGGACACCGTCCGCGCCCACCGCCAGGGCGAGGTCGATGCGATCGTTGACGAAGAACAGCGCGCCCGCTTGCCGGGTGTCGGCGCGGAGTCGACGCGCGAGGGGCAGGACGGTGCGGGGCGGTTGCCGCTTCTCGCGCAGTTGCACAGCCGGCGCACCGGCCTGCAGTGCTTCCGCGACGATGTCCTCGACCGATCTCGGGGCGGCCAGAACGCGGTCGGTGATCACGATCAGCCGCAGTTGTCGTTCCAGTGCCTCCGGGCGTGGCGGGATCGGGTTCACCGGACGGCGCATGAGTGGCCGGGGCGTGTCAGCCGCCGTTCGAAGGCCGCCTGATCCGCTGGCGGGCCGCGTTGTGCTCCCGGAGCGAGCGCGTGAAGACATGGGTGTTGTCCGGCGCGGCGACGAAGTACAGGTAATTCGTTTCGGCCGGATCGAGCGCGGCGTCCAGGGCGTCCGCCCCGGGTGCGCAGATCGGACCCGGAGGCAGGCCCGGGTGCGCGTACGTACTGTACGGATTGTCGGCCACCGAGTCGATCGCGGCGTGCAGGAGGCGGCGCCGGTGCCCTCCGAGAGCGTACAGCACGGTGGGGTCCGATTGGAGGAGCATGCCGATACGGAGCCGGTTGTGGTAGACGCTCGAAATCGTGCGCATCTCGGATGTCAGGGTGGCCTCCGCCTGGATGATGGAGGCAAGAGTGACCGCCTCCCTTTCGGAGAGGCCGCTGCCGGCCAGGCGTTCCCGCCGCTCGGGCGTCCAGTAGCGCTTGTACCTGTCGATCATGGCCGACACCACGCGCTCGAGTCCCACACCCTCTGCGAACCTGTAGGTGTCAGGGAACAGGTACCCCTCCAGTCCCGGTCCGGGCACGTTCCAGGCGGCGTGCAACTCCTGCCCGTCCAGGGCGTCGGCCACACTCGCGGAATCGGAGCCCGCCGCAGCGGCGATCCGCCCGGCCATGCTCTTGATTGTCAGACCCTCCGGAAACGTGACCGGACGGGTAAGCACGTGGCCGTGTGCCAGGGCCGTGTATACCTCCCCGAACCTTGCCCCGCGCGGGAGCCGGTAGACTCCGGCCTTGACGGAGCGATCCAGCGAGCGCAAGCGCGCGTAGATGCCGAAAAGACGCGGGCGGCCGATGACATGCCGGCTTTCCAGGATGCCGACCACGTCCTGGAAGCTCGTGCCGTAGGGGATGTCGACGATCGCCTCGCCCTCCGCCGAACCGCTCGCGCCCTCCGTTGCCGCCACCGTGACCGCGACCATGGCCGACACCAGAAGGGCGGCGGCAAGAACGTTACGGCGCTGCGCCTCCCCCGGAATCCGCTGATGGGTCCAGGGCACGGGCGTCGAGCCAGTCCTGGAGGATGATTGCGGCCGCTCCGGCATCGATCCTCGCCTTGTCCTCCCGCTTCGCTCGCTTCAGCCCGATGACACGGATCTTCGCCTCGGCCTCCGCCGATGAATAGGATTCATCCACCAAATGAACAGGCAGGCCGCTCCGGTCCCGCAGCCGCCTGCCGAAGTCGCGGGCCTCGGCAGTCCATCTATTCTCGCCCTCCTGCGGATGCAGGGGAAGGCCCAGAACGAACCGGTCCACCTGGTGTTGCCGGGCGAGTTCCAGGATCCGTGCAATGGGCGCCCGCTTTCCGGCGCGCCGGACCAGCGTGGTCAGGGGCGTGGCGAGCGTACCGGTGGGGTCGCTCAGCGCCAGACCGATACGCCGGGTACCGTAGTCGACGCCCATGGCCCGCAACGGGCTGCCCTCGGCCGGGTCTATCTTCATCTGGGGTCCCCCGGAGCGGCAGGACGACCGCTCCTGCCTGCACGGGCCTCGTCGACATGCTTCCGCGAACATTCCACGAACCTGGACGGACATCCATGCAACTCGGCGCGTTTTCGATAAGCCTCACCGTGAAGGACCTGGACGAATCCCGGTCGTTCTATGAAAAATTCGGATTCACCGTCACCGGCGGAGACGGTGAGCGGTACCTGATGATGATCAACGGGACGACGATCCTTGGTCTCTTTCACGGGCTGTTCGAGAAGAACATCCTGACCTTCAATCCCGGCTTGGCCCAGGACACGTCCAGGGTCGCGGACTTCACCGACGTGCGGGACATACGCGCGTCGCTGGTCTCGCACGGCATCGAGATCACGACCGACACGGATCCGGAGGGTACGGGCCCGGCGAGCATCGTCGTCGTGGACCCGGACGGAAACCCCATCCTGATCGACCAGTTCTTTCCGCGGCCCGGGCCTGACGGCGGCTAGGGCCTCAGCGCCCGGCCGCAGGCAGCGCCGTGGTGCGCAGAGCATCGGTGTTCGGGCGATAGGCGCTCCCGGACTCGACGAGCAACCCTTCGTCGACCAGCACCGCCAGATCGCGTCGCAGTGTCCGCGCGGACAGACCCGCGTAGCGATCCGACAGGTCAGGGTCGAGTTGGACGAGGTCGGTGGTCGTGAACATTCCGTCGACGGGTATGGCGAGGATCAGGTCGCGTCGGCGCCGGAAGACGCTTTTCTTGCGGTAGTCCCGCGCCGAAAACCGGTCCAGTACATGACTGCGCCACGCCGCGTCGAACTGGGCAGCGTTCACGGTGTCGAAGGTCGTCCGCAAACGGTCGCGGAGGCCCTCGACCGCGTAGGCGATGAAGGAGGTCAGGGAACGGTCGCGCGAGGCCAGTTCCAGTTGGCGCTGGTATTCGTCCCGCGTCTCGGCGTAGAACTCGGTCAGCAGGTGCGAGGCGACCACGGGGTTGCCGGCGGCCGCCAGGACACAGGTTTCCAGCAGGCGCGCGGTACGGCCGTTTCCGTCGCCGAAGGGCCGGATCCACAGCACGTAGACGTGGGTGACCACGGCCCGCACCACGGCGCGCCCGAAGTCCCGGGTTTCGTCGGAGAATTCCCGCTGCAGCCACGCGAACACGCCATCGACCAGTCCGGCGACCTCGTCCGCCCGCGGAGCGGTATACGGGCCGCCCGCGCTACCGGTGCGGAACCGTCCGGGCGTGGCTGCCAGACGGTCGCGCAGCCCGTCGCCGATCATCGCGTGCACGCGGCGCAGCAGATTGGCATCGACTGTCCGGATCTCGCCGGCCGCGACCTCGCCCAGCAGCGCGACGGTCGCATGGGTGACATTGACCACCTCCCGCGCGCACGCTTCCCGTCCGTCCGGCATGCTCCGGCCGGCCATCGCGCGGGCGACATCGTGTTCGTCCGGCGGGTTGCCTTCCATCCGCGTGGTGGCAAGAGCACCGCGCGCCAACGCGGCGTCGACGAGGCGGCGGCCGGTCTCGGGCGGCAGCGGCGCGGCCCGGATCGCGGCGGCCAGCTCGGCGCATTGCCCCAGCTGATAGCGGGTGCGCGGAGAGATCCCCCAGTGACGCCGGTATCTGGTCCGGGACTGACGAGCGTTCATGCCTTCTTCGACCACCTCTCCTGGAGAGCTCTCGGCGTGTCCTGTGACAGATTCAATGTAGAATCTGTCCAACGAACTGTCACCCGCCGGGGCCCCGGCGGTAACGCCCCTTCTAATGGCAGCCGTCAGCCGTCAGATTAAGGCCGGCAGCCGTCACACCTGTCCAGTGGTCCACAGAGTTCCCCGTAACCCGGAGTCCGCGCGTGTCACGATACCAGTACGCTTCCGTCCCTGCCCGCGGCGAGAGAATCACCGGCGACACCGGCCGGCCCGTCGTTCCCGACCAGCCCATTATTCCTTTCATCGAGGGTGACGGAATCGGGCCCGACATCTGGGCGGCGACCCGTCATGTCGTCGACTCGGCGGTCGCGAACGCGTACGGCGGGCGGCAGGAGATTGCCTGGATGGAGGTGTTCGCCGGAGAGAAGGCGAACGACCGCGCGGGCGAATGGCTTCCTGCCGAGACGCTTGACGCGCTGACCGAGTTCAGGGTTGCGATCAAGGGACCCCTCACGACGCCGGTGGGCGGCGGCATTCGCTCGCTCAACGTTACGCTGCGGCAGGTCCTGGATCTCTATTCGTGCATCCGGCCCGTCCGGTGGATCCCGGGAGTGCCGTCGCCGGTGAGCGAACCGCACAAGGTCGACATGGTGATCTTCCGCGAGAACACCGAGGACGTCTACGCCGGGATCGAGTGGGCATCGGGCACCGCCGAGGCAAACAGGGTGCGCGACTTTCTCCAGGAGCAGATGGGCTCGTCGATTCGAGAGGCGAGCGGCATCGGCATCAAGCCGGTCAGTCCGTTCGGCACGAAGCGCCATGTCGCCGCTGCCATCCGCTACGCGCTGGCCCGCGGCAGGGACTCGGTCACGCTCATGCACAAGGGCAACATCATGAAGTACACCGAGGGAGCGTTCCGCGACTGGGGCTACGAGGTTGCGCAGGAACTGTTCCCGGACGAGACCGTTGCCGAAGCGCGGCTCTGGGAGGGTGAGGAAGCGGACGGACGGGTGGTGATCAAGGACCGCATCGCGGATTCCATGTTCCAGCAGGTCCTGCTGCGTCCGGCCGAGTACTCGGTCGTGGCGACGCCCAACCTCAACGGGGACTACCTGTCGGATGCCTGCGCCGCGCAGGTGGGGGGTCTGGGGATGGCGCCCGGGGCCAACGTCGGCGACTCGGTTGCCCTCTTCGAGGCGACACACGGCACGGCGCCGAAGTACGCGGGACTGAACAGGGTCAATCCGGGTTCGCTCATCCTGTCGGCGGCGATGATGCTCGAACATCTGGGGTGGGACGAGGCGGCGAAGGCGATCGACCGCGGGCTGGAGGGAGCGGTGGGCGCACGCCTCGTCACCTACGATCTGGAGCGCCAGATGGCGGGTGCCACCACCGTCTCCACATCGCGCTTCGCCGAGACCATCGTCGCCCACATGTAGCCGCTTCCCGCCGCGAGTCCTCCGAGATGGATCTGACACTGTCATCGACGGCCCCGGAAGCGGTCACGACGCCGCTGATGGCGGTCCTGGCCGCTTCGGACCGGTCCTTCGAGCAGCTCGCCGGATTCGATCGCCTCTTCGGCGACCCGCTCGGCAGCGCGGTGGCGCTTGGGGACTTCCGCGGACGCGAGGGCGACCGCGTGGCCGCACGTCGTGCCGGTCCGGGCGGGGGCGGTCCGGAGCGGGTCCTCTATCTTGGTGTCGGCCCTTCGGAGTCTCTGACCCCGGAGACGGTTCGCCGCGCCGCCGGCAAGGCCGTACGGTTTGCCGAGCGGTACCGGCTTGCGTCCCTGGCGCTGAGCCTTGTCCACCCGGGCCCGGCGATCCGGGCGCGACACGTCCAGGCCGCGGCGGAAGGACTGGTTCTGGCCGCGTGGCGCTTCGACGAACTGAAGTCCGGCGCGGGATCGGCAGGGGCGGACGACGGCGACGAACGGACCCGCCGGGTGCGCTCGGCCGTGCTCGCGGGCGCTCCCCGGGGCGAGTGGGACGGAGCCGTCCGGATTGGACTGGCATTTGCGGGTGGTGAGAATCTGGCCCGCACCCTCCAGGCCACTCCCGGCAACCTGGCCACCCCTTCACGGCTCGCCGAGGAAGCCGTACGGATCGCGGAGGAGACGGGCCTGGAGTGCGATGTCCTCGGTCCGTCCGAGATGGAGCGTCAGGGAATGGGCGCGCTGCTCTCGGTGTCGCGGGGATCCGACCAGGAACCGCGGCTGATCGTGCTCGAGCACCGAGGCGGCGACGCCGGCGCGGCCCCGCTGGTGCTGGTGGGCAAGGGCCTGACCTTTGATGCCGGGGGGATCTCCATCAAGCCCGCGAGGGGGATGGAGAAGATGAAGTACGACATGTCCGGCGGCGCGGCCGTCCTGGGCGCGATGAAGGCGATCGGCGAGCTGGACCTTCCCGTGAACGTGAAGGCGGTCGTGCCCAGCTCCGAGAACCTCCTGAACGGGTCGGCGACGAAGCCGGGCGACGTGGTGCGCAGCCGGCGGGGCAAGACGATCGAGGTCATCAATACCGACGCCGAGGGGCGGCTGATCCTCGCCGACGCCCTCGACTACGCGCTCGAGTGGGAGCCTGCGGCCATCGTCGACTGCGCCACGCTGACGGGGGCGTGCGTGATCGCGCTCGGACACCACCGCGCGGCACTCCTCGGCAACGATGAACGGCTCCTCGGGGAATTGCGCGACGCAGGCGAGTGCGCCGCCGAACCGTGCTGGCCGCTCCCCCTGGACGAGGAATACCACAGGCAACTCCGGAGCGATGTGGCCGATCTCAGGAATGTCGGCGGCCGCCCCGCGGGTACGATCACGGCCGCCTGCTTCCTCTCGGAGTTCGTTGGAAACGCGCCTTGGGCCCACCTGGACATTGCCGGCACCGCATACGGCAAAACGAAGAAGCCCTACCTGAGGAACGGACCAGCCGGGAGGCCGTGCCGGCTCCTCCTGGAGTGGGTGCGGGCGCGGGCCGGAGCCTGAGGCGCGGCGTGTCGGGGCGATCTTCGGCCGGCGCGGTGCGGGCGGCAGCCGTCACGCCGGTCGCCTCCGTCGTGTTCGCGTTGCTCGCGGCATCCGGGACAGGCGCCCAGGAGCCGCCGGACACGCTCCAGGTTCCCCCGGATTCGCTCCAAGTCGACTCGGTCATGGTGGCCGATAGTCTCGCCGCCGACAGTCTGGCCGCCGATTCCCTCGCCCTGGACTCGCTGGGGGCCGACACCCTGGCGGCGGACTCGCTGGTGGCGGACTCGCTCGCCGCCGACAGTCTTGAAGTCGACAGCATCCCGCCGCCTCCCGTCATGCCGGCGTTGCCCGACCCTGTTCCGGCCGGCCTTGCCACCGGCATCTGGGAGTGGGATCGTGAACAGCTTCTCGCGGCGCGCGGACAGACGCTGTGGCAGCTCCTGACGGAGGTGCCGGGGCTCCTTGGCGTGCGCAGCGGGGATTTCGGATCAGCGACGACGGTGCTTCCGGTGGGCTACGCCGGGGGCGCACTCCGCCTCTACCACGACGGTGTCGAGCACCTGCCCCTGGAGGGCGCGGTTGCGGATCTCGCCCGGGTGTCCCTGGCCGGACTCGAGCGCGTGCGCGTCGTACGGCGCGCCACCGGCGTCGAAGTGCGTCTCTTCCGGCTCGTACATGGCGACGCGCGGCCCATGTCGCTCGTCGAGGCCGGAACGGGCGACCTGGACACCAACCTGATGCGCGCCACGTTTTCGCTTCCGCGCGCGTTCGGCGGCAAGGCTGCGCTCGGAATCGAGCGACTCGATACGCAGGGGCAGGAAGCACCTGGCGCCGTCACGGGGGGCTGGCTTCGCTACAGCCTTCACAAGGGCGACGCTGGCGGCTTGCGCTTCGAACTGCGCAGAATGGCGGTCGAGCGCACGGTGTTCACGCAATCTCCGACCGGCGTGGAGCGGTCGGACTGGACCCTGCAGGGAAACTGGTCGCCTGGCGGGACCGCGGTGGTGTCGGCCTGGGCCACCGGGGCCTCCATCGCTGTGGTGGACAGCACCCAGGCGTTCGCCTTCGAACCCGAGCCGCGGAGTCAGTACGGGGCGCAGCTGTCGCTCCAGGGGGGCCCGCTGTGGGCGCGGAGCACGGCCCGGTTCAATGGTGGCGCGGGCGTCGCGGACCGCGAGCTGTCGCTGGACGTGTCGGCCACCTCGGCGCGGTGGGGCGGGACGAGCCTGCGAGCCTGGCGCGAGTCGTGGGACGAACGGACGGGTACCGGGTACGATATGACAGCCTGGGTGACACCCGTTCCCTACGCGTCGTTCTTTGTGGAGCGGGGTGGCGGCAGCCGGTCGGTACCCTTCCTGAACCCGCCCGCTCCGGATGAGCCGGTGGACAGTGTCCCAAGCCCCATGCCCGACCCGGATTCGCTGGAGGCCGATCCCGCTCCGTCGAGCCGCTTCACCCACCGCACCGGCTCGCGCCTGGGCGCACGCCTGCGATGGCGCTCGGTCGAGCTGACGGGGGCCCGCCTGGTGGCGGAGGCGGACTCGGTCTGGCCCACGCAATTGCTGTTCGACCGGGACGGATTCGTGTTGCCCCAGCCCCGGCGCCAGGGCTGGGAGCTGACCGGTCGCATTCCACTCCGCCCGAACGGTCTCTTCTTTGTGGGTGAGGTCCAGTTGTGGGAGCCCCAGGATTCCATGTCGCTCTACTTTCCGGACCACCTCTACCGGGGGAGCCTGTCCTTCCACCGGACATTCCGCGCGACCGGGAACTTCGAACTCTGGGTCGACCTGGGCGCGCAGGGGCGCTCCAGCATGAACGTGCCTCTGGGGACCGAGCTGGAGCCGACGGAGGAAAACCCGGACGTCGAACCGGGCACGCTCGTGCCAGCGCTGGTCCCCTTCTACCAATCCTGGTTCTTCCGGCTGCAAATGCGCTTTCTGACGCTCCACATCTTCGCGACAATCGACAACCTTACGGTCAGAGAGAACAACCAGGACGTGCCCGGGATCCTGCTGCCGGGCACGCGCAGCTTCTACGGGGTGAGGTGGACATTCTGGAACTGACACGAGGCATTGGCCGCCGATGATCCGCAGCATGACGGGGTACGGGACGGCCGAGGTGCGGCTGCCCGACGGCCGCGTCCTGCGGGTCGAGGTGCGCACGGTCAACCACCGTCACCTGAGCGTCAGCGCGCGACTCCCGGGGGGCTGGGAGCATCTGGAGCCCGCGGCGATGACGAAGCTGCGCGAATTGCTCGCGCGCGGACGTGTGTCGCTGTCGGTCGTCTGCGAGAGCGGCGCCAGGGATGACTCCGGCGCGCCCGAACTGGACCGCGAACGCGTCCGGCGGCTGGTCGCAGCCCTTCGACAGGCGGGGGAGGAGCTCGGGGTGGAGGGACAGCTGGACCTGGCGACGGTGGCCGGCCTGCCGGGAGTCTGGCAGCGCGGCAGCGCGGACGACAACCCGCCCGACGAGGATGCGCTGCTCGGGTGTCTGATGGCCGCGCTGGGCGACCTGGTCGCCATGCGGGAGGCCGAGGGGCGGCGGCTCGAAGAGGAGCTTCGCTCGGCGCTTGCCCGGATCGTTGCCGAACTGGAGTCCGTGGAGGAACGTGCGCCGGCTCGCCTGATCCGCGAACGCGACCGGCTGCGGGAGCGGATCGCAGTGCTGGCCGACGGGGTGGACGTGGATGAGGAGCGCCTTGCGCGCGAGATCGCACACCTGGCGGACAAGTGGGACATTTCCGAGGAGATCGTTCGGCTGAGGTCGCACATCGCGTTCTTTGCCGAGCACCTTGGAGGCGATGGTGCGCCGAAGGCGAAGGGAGCTGCCGGCAAGCGTCTCGGTTTTGTCGTGCAGGAGATGAACCGCGAGGCCAACACGCTCGGATCCAAGGCCAATGACGCCGGAATCTCGGAGTCGGCGGTGGCCATCAAGGAGGAGCTTGAGCGGATTCGCGAGCAGTTGGAGAACGTGGAGTGAGCCGGCCACGGGCGCTGATCCTGGTCGGACCGTCGGGTGCGGGCAAGACGACGATTGCAGGGCACCTGGTGCGCCGGCACCCCGGGAAGTTCCGCTTTTCCATCTCGGCGACCAGTCGGACTCCGCGTGCCCGCGAACGCTCGGGACGTGACTATCTCTTCGTCTCACGGGAGGAGTTCGAGAAGATGATCGCGTCCGGGGAGCTGGCCGAGTGGGCCGTGGTGCACGGCGAGTATTACGGCACGCCGGTCGACAACCTGACGGGTATCGGCGAGGCCGGACCGGTTCCGATCCTGGATATCGATGTGCAGGGTGCCCGTCAGGTGATGAGGCGCGGCATCGACGCCTTGGTTATCTTCATCCTCCCGCCTGGTCCGGCACGGTGGATGGCGCGGCTGGCCGGCCGGGGAACGGAGTCGCCCGAGGAAATCGCGCGTCGCCTCTGTACGGCGCGCGATGAGCTTCGCGCGGCGATCGAGTTTGACGAGTTCGTAGTGAATCGGGATCTGGACGAGGCCGTCGGGCAGGTGCTGGACATTGCCGGTGGCGGAGCAGGCGGAAGCGGGCCGGATGTGCGCGTGGAGGCCCTTTGCCGAGAGCTGGAGGCCGCGGCCACGCTCGAGATCGGACGCATCGGGGAGCCCGGCGGGGCCGCTCCGATCCGCAAGGAGAGAAAATGAGAGTCTTCACCCCCAGCGAAATCGCCGAGAACAACCAGAGCAAGTATCTGGGTGTGTTTGTGGCCGCCAAGTACGCCCGCGAGCTGAACATGCTGCCGCGCGACAACCTCCCCCTGGGAGACGAGAAGAAGCTGTCGACGCGCGCTCTCGAAGCTGTCACCTCCGGGCAGGTCGAATACCGGCTGGTCAGGCGCCGGCGTCTCGAAGCGGAATAGCGGGCCATGCCTCCCGGCGGCCCCGCGCAGGAGGCCCGGGAGCCGCGTGCTGCCGGGGCCGGTGACACGGGTGCGCGGGAGCCGCGCGTTGCCGGGCTGGGCCCCACGGGTGTGCGGGAGCCTGGCCTTCCCTGGCGGGGGAAGCGCGTGGTACTCGGCGTATGTGGCGGAATCGCGGCGTACAAATCCGTTCAGATCGCCCGTGACCTGACCCTTCACGGCGCCACGGTGGACGTGGTCCTTACCGACGCGTCCCGCCGCTTCGTCGCTCCCCTTGCGTTCGAGGGGGTGACGGGGCGTGGCCCGCTGATCGACCTCTTCGCGGTTGGAGGTGCGGCTCTGCACGTCTCCGTCGGGCGCGATGCGGACTGCGTGTGCGTGGCCCCCGCGACAGCCGACTTCCTGGCGCGCGCCGCGTCGGGACGCGCCAGCGACCTCCTTGGCACGGTCATGGTCGCGTGCGAGGCTCCGGTCGTGTTCGCGCCGGCGATGAACGACCGCATGTTCGCGCACGAGCGCACCCGCGCGAATCTGGCGCGCCTCGAGGCCACACCCGGGTATCACCGGGTGGGTCCGGACACGGGGCGGCTGGCGGCGGGGGAGGGGAGCGGCCCGGGACGCATGGCTGACCCGCCGGCCATCGTGGATGCCGTGGGCCGCGCGCTGCAGGCCGGCGGCGTTCTCGCGGGAGCCCGTGTGCTCGTCACTGCCGCGTCGACCCGGGAGCCGGTGGACGCCGTCCGCTTCCTCGGCAACCGTTCGTCGGGCAAGATGGGTTCCGCGCTGGCGCGTGCCGCCTGGCTGCGCGGAGGCCAGGTGACGCTGATCACGGGTCCGGGCACCGCCCCGGCTCCGTACGGCGTGGACGTGGTGAGGGTGGAAACCGCGCTGGAGATGCGGGAGGCCGTGCTGGAGGCCGTGCTGGATGTGGATGTTGCCATCCACGCGGCGGCGGTCGCCGACTTTCGTCCCGCCTCGCAGAGCGCCGGGAAGATCAAGCGGGAGTCGACCGGCGGCGAGCTGGTGGTGCGCATGGTGGCGAACCCGGATATTGCCGCCGAGTCAGCCGCGCGGATGAAACGTGGAGCGATCTCGCTGGGCTTTGCCCTGGAGACCACGGACCTCCTAGATCGCGCCGCGCGGAAGCTCGTTGCCAAGGGATTCGACATCATCGTGGCAAACCCGGCGGGCGAGCCGGACGCCGGCTTCGATGCGGACACCAACCGTGTGACGATCCTCGACCGTGACGGGGGACGGCGGGCCCTGCCCCTGATGTCCAAGTTTGCCGTGGCCTGGCAGATTCTCGATGCGGTCGAGGAGCGGTTGGGCGGGGGGGCGCGGTGACGGACGTCTCGACACGCCTGGCGGCCTACCTGGACCAGCGTCGCCGGATCGGCGAGCCCGGCATCGTGCCGGCGGGGCTGACGGCAGGCGAGTTGTTGCAGGCGGTCCGGGGGCGTGCCGCCGGGGAGACTGGCGACACGGTCCCGGCGGTGGCGGAGGGCGCGCCTCCCGTGGACGTGGCGAGTGCCGACTATGAGGCGCTCCGCACTGCGGCCATGGCCTGCACCCGTTGCCGGTTGGCCGAGGGTCGCAAGACCGTGGTTTTTTCCGACGGTAACCCTGCGGCTCGTCTCATGGTCGTGGGCGAAGCGCCGGGTGCGCGCGAGGACGCAACGGGCTTCCCGTTCGTGGGCCAGGCCGGACGGCTGCTGGACCTGATGCTCGCCTCGGTCGCGCTCTCTCGGAGGGACTCGGTCTACATATGCAACGTTCTCAAGTGCCGTCCGCCCGGAAACCGGAACCCGCAGCCGGACGAGATCGAGTCCTGCGCGCCGCTCTTGAAGCGGCAGATCGAACTGGTGGAACCGGAGGTGCTCCTGGCTGTGGGTTCTTTCGCGGCTCAGTGGCTTACGGCAGCGAAGAAGGCTCTGGGCAAGCTCCGGGGCAGGGTGTACAGTTACCAGGGTGTGCCTCTCGTCGTCACCTATCATCCCGCCGCGCTTCTGCGCAATCCGGGCTGGAGCAGGCTGGCGTGGGACGATCTGCAGCTTCTGCGCCAGGTTATGGACGGGAGGTAGACCCCATGAGTCGACCCGCTTGTCGCGCCGGCGACCGGCACCTCAGGGCTTCGGGCAAGGAAGAGTGCAGTGAGTGAGCCCATCCCCATCCAGGCCGTGGCGGAGCAGACATCCGGGTACGATCGTCAGCCGCCGTTCTCCCCGGAGGCCGAAACATCGGTGCTCGGTGGCATGCTGATCGATCGCGATGCCGTCCCGCGGGTGGTGGAGTTCGTGGACGACTCCATGTTCTACCGCGAGGCGCACCGCCGTCTCTTCCGGGCCATGACCCGCCTGTTCGAACGGGGCAGCGTGGTGGACGTCATCACCGTGGCCGAAGAACTGAACCGCACGGGGGAACTGGAAAACGCCGGCGGCATGGAGTACCTGGCCTCACTGACGGACGCGGTGCCCACGGCCGCCAACATCGAATACCATGGCCGTATCGTACACGACAAGGCCCTGCTGAGGCGTTTGATCGATGCGGCGCAGGCGATCGTGCGCGAGGTGTACGAGCCGGGCGACAGGATGGTCGACGAGATCCTCGACCATGCCGAACAGAAGGTGTTCCGCGTATCGGAAGCCCGTGACCGCGACGGCTTCGTCTGGATCAAGGAAGTCCTCTATTCGGCTTTCGAGCAGATCGAAAAACTGCAGGAGAGCCCGGGAGACGTGTCCGGACTCGCCACGGGCTTTGCCGATCTGGACCGCATGACGACGGGACTGCAGCCCGGTGACCTCGTGATCGTCGCGGGCCGTCCGTCGATGGGAAAGACCTCCTGGGCGCTCAATGTGGCGCAGACCGCCGCGATCGAGCACGAGGTGCCGGTCGCGGTCTTCAGCCTGGAGATGTCGAAGGAGCAACTGGTCCAGCGGCTCATGTGCGCGGAGGGCCGGGTCGACGCACAGAACCTGCGCCGCGGAAGGCTCTCCGCCGACGAATACGGGCGGCTGGGGCAGGCGGCGGGCCATCTCAACGCGGCTCCGATCTGGATCGACGACTCCGCCACCTCCAACGTTCTCGAGATGAAGGCCAAGTCGAGGCGGCTGATGGCGGAAGCGGACCTGGGTCTGATCGTCGTCGACTACATACAGCTGATTTCCTCGTCCGCCAGGACGGACAGCCGCGTCCAGGAGGTGTCCGAGATCTCCAGGGGGCTGAAGGCGATGGCCCGTGAGCTGGAGGTGCCGGTGATTGCGCTGAGCCAGCTGAGCCGCGCACCCGAGCAGCGTCCCGACCGACGCCCGCAGCTGTCGGATCTCAGGGACAGCGGGTCGCTCGAGCAGGATGCCGATCTGGTCATGTTCCTGTACCGGCAGGAGTACTACACCGGACCCGAGGACAAGGACGGCAACTCGGTGGAGGGCAAGGCGGAGTTGATCGTATCGAAGCAGCGCAACGGACCCACGGGCACGGTCGAGCTCTTCTTCCACAAGTCGTACACGCGCTTCGATTCGCTGTCCCGCGCCCCGGAGCCGCCCGAAGCTCTGGCGTGAGCAAAGTAGCGGTGATCGTGCCCGCGGCGGGGGCCGGGGCACGCATGGGTGGAGTTCGCAAGCCGTTCATCGAGCTTGAGGGGCGTACGGTGCTCGACTGGGCACTGGCCCCGTTTCTGGTGCGACCGGATGTGGTGGAAGTGGTGGTCGCGCTGGGTGCCGGCGGGTCTGGCGAGAGGTCTCCCATGATCGATGAGAGGGTTCGCTTCGTCCGCGGGGGTGCGAGCCGCTTCGAGTCCGTGGCCAACGCGCTGGCTTGTCTGCAGTCGGATGCGGGCGTTGTGGCGGTTCACGACGGGGCGCGGCCCTTCCCGTCGCCGGCGGTGATCGACGACTGCATCCGGTTGGCGGCAACGGGCTGTGGGGCGGTGGCGGGGATTCCCGCCGTGGACACCGTCAAGAGGATTGCCGATGGAGGACGGATCGCCGGCACTCCCCGGCGGGACGAACTCTGGTACGCGCAGACGCCCCAGGTCTTTCCCCGGGAGGTGCTCGAACAAGCGGTGGCGCGCTGTCGCGAATCCGGTCTTTCTCCTACCGACGACGCTTCCATGGTGGAGTCTTCGGACGCGGATGTGCGGATGGTGGCGTCGTCGACGATGAATCTCAAGATCACCGCACGGGAAGATGTTGTTGTAGCGGAAGCCTATATTGCGAAAGGGCTTGTCACATATCACATGTGAAGACACTTGAACATGCGCTGCGTCGCCTGGAACGCGGCGAACTCGTGATTCATCCGACCGAAGCGGTCTATGGCATGGGCGGTTTCCTGGACGACACTCCGCTGGGACGCCTGCGCCGTCTCAAGGACCGCACGGATGAGGGATTCGTGGTGTTGATTCCCTCTGCGGACGCAGTCCGGGGTCTGCTGGACCGGGCAGGTCTTGCACTCGCCCGCGCGTTCTGGCCCGGTCCCCTCACACTGGTGCTCGATGACCCGGAAGATCGCTTCCATCCCGGTGCGAAAGCGGCTGACGGTTCCGTGGCCGTGCGGGTTCCCGGTCACCCGGTTGTACTCGAACTGCTCCGGGCGTCCGGACGGCCGATCACGTCAACGTCCGCGAACGCCCCCGGATGCTCCCCCGCGCTCACGGCGGCCGAAGCGCAGGATGCGGGCCGCGCGATGGGCACCGACCTCTTCGCGCTGGATGCGGGGCGGTTGCCCGGTGGCGCGCCTTCCACCCTCGTGCGTCTGGGTGCGATGGGTCCTGCGGTGATTCGTCGCGGCGCGCTGGACCCGGCACGGCTGAGCGAGGCCATGGCGCGCGCCCGACCTGGGGAGCAAGGTGTCCGGGGCCGTCCGGTGCATGTGACCTTCGTGTGCACGGGCAACACCTGCCGGTCGCCAATGGCCGAGGCGATCGGCCGCCGGTTTGTCGCCGACACGGGGTTGTCGTGGGTGACCCTGGGCTCCGCCGGGACGGCCGCCTGGCCGGGCGCACCGGCAAGCGAGGGAGCCCGCACGGTGGCGAAGGAGGCGGATCTGAACCTGGATCGCCACGAGAGCGCCCCCCTGACGCCGGAGGTTGTGGCGCGGTCGGATCTGCTGTTGTGCATGGATGCCGGCCATCTCCTGCGCGCACAGGAACTGGGGGGCGGAGACGAATGTCGCCTTCTCACGGCCATGGCGGGGCGGGAGGGCGCCGTCGCCGATCCGTTCGGCGGACCCGATGACGTGTACAGGGCGACCTTCGGCGAACTGGAACAGCTCGTGGAGGCGGCACTGGCGCGCCTGGCGGAGAGCGTGGAGGATGTCGGGTGAGGAGCGAGCCCCCCGCGCGTGACGCCGTGTACGCGGTCCTGGGCGACCCGGTGGCGCACAGTCTGTCACCGGCAATCCACAATGCGGCGTTCCTTGCGGCCGGCCGGCGAGCGCGCTACGTGGCCCGCCGCGTGTCGTCTGCCGAGTGCGGCGAGGTCATGCGCACGCTGGCCCTGGATGGTGGTGGAGGCAACGTGACTGTACCGCACAAGGAGCGCGTGGTCCCCTTCCTGGACCGGTGCAGCCGGGCCGTTGCCGCGACGGGTGCGTGCAACACCTTCTGGGCGCGGGACGGCGAGGTATGGGGCGACAACACGGATGTGGAAGGCTTCAGGGGAGTCTGGCGGCGTGAAGTGCGCGCGCTCGGATCCGCGTCGCCGGTGCTCGTCGTTGGGGCCGGGGGAGCCGCGCGCGCGGTTCTCCACGGTCTGGTGCGTTGGTCCGCAACCGGACCCCTGCACATTCTGCTGTGGAATCGCACGACCAGCCGCGCACGCAGGCTGGCGGACGAAGTGGGCGACGACCGCGTACGCCTGGCGGATGACTGGCGCGGCACGGCCCCCGCTGTGGTTGTCAACACGACATCGGTGGGGATCCGCGGACGCCGACGCCCGATCGATCTGGGAGCGATGGCAACGCGTCCGCGCGTGGTGATCGACCTGGTGTACGGGAGGAACCCAACCCCGCTGTGCCGCCAGGCAGCCAGGCTTGGGATTGCCGCGACGGATGGCCGCGGGATGCTGGTCCTGCAGGCCGAGGCGTCCTACGCGCGCTGGTTCGACGAGGCGCCGCCACCAGGCGTCATGGCGCGGGCGCTGGAGATGGCGTGCCGGGGGACGGAGTGATGCGGCGCGGTACGATTCTGGCGGGGGTCGCCGACTTCCTGCTGCCTCCCGCGTGTGCGGGGTGCGGGGGGTCGGCTGGGGAGGAGGTCCGCGCCGGGAAGGGCCCCGTGTGCGCGAACTGCCGTCTGGGGCTCCCGCGCGTTCCAGCGCCGGCCTGCCCCCGGTGCGGCGCACCCCTGGGCACCGGCGAGGCGCCTTCCTGCCTGGAATGCATGGATTGGCCCGAGGCGTTGGAGAGCGCCGCCGCAGTGTGCATGCTGGAGTCGCCGGCGCGGGAACTGGTCCACGCCCTGAAGTACCAGGGCTGGCGCTCGGTGGGGCGGTTCATGGGCGCCGAGATGGCAAGAAGCGCGGGGCTGGCGGCAAAAGCGGTGGACTTCGTCGTGCCGGTACCGACCTCCGCCCGCAACATCCGGCGCAGGGGGTACAACCAGGCCGCCGTAATCGCCTCGGCCGTGTCCGTGGCGATGGACATTCCCTTGCTGGAGTGCCTGATGCGGCGGCGGCAGGCAGGCACCCAGACCACCTTGAATCCGGTGCAGCGCCGGGCTAACGTCAGTGACGCGTTCGTGATGGTGGAGGGGTTCGCGGGGACATTGCAAGGGAGAAGGCTCCTCCTGGTGGACGATGTCATCACTACGGGAGCCACGATCCTGGCTGCGGTACGAGTGCTCGCCCACGGCAATCCCGCATCGATCGTCGCCTACGCGTTTGCCAGAACCGTTCCCATCTCCCAGCAACCAACCTGAACCGGCGCACGAGACCGTCGCGGGAGCCGATCAACCCATGCCCATCCGAGTCGCCATCAACGGCTTCGGCCGTATCGGCAGGAATGTCCTCAGGGCCGCGAAACAGTCGGGAAGAACCGATCTCGACTTTGTGGCGGTGAACGACCTGACGGGGAGCGAGACGCTCGCACACCTCTTCAGGCACGATTCGGTGCACGGAACCTATCCGGGCTCGGTGGAGGTGTCGGACGGGAACATCGTCGTTGACGGCGACCGGATCCGGGTCCTCTCCGAGCGCGACCCCGCAGAGCTGCCGTGGCGCGAACTCGGCGTCGACGTGGTGGTGGAGTCCACGGGGATCTTCCGGAGCCGTGAACTCGCGTCGAAGCACCTCGCGGCGGGTGCCGGCAAGGTCGTCATTTCGGCGCCGGCCAGCGACGAGGACGTCACCATTGTTCTTGGCGTCAACCACGATCGCTACGACCCCGAGAGCCATCACATCATCTCGAACGCCAGCTGTACGACCAACTGCCTGGCGCCAGTCGCGAAGGTGCTTTCGGAGCGCTTCGGCTTCGTCCGCGGGCTCATGACCACGATTCACGCATACACCAGTGGCCAGGCGGTTCTGGACGGGCCTCACAAGGACCTCCGACGGGCTCGTGCGGCGGCAGTGAGCATGATTCCGACCACGACCGGGGCGGCCCGCGCGATCTCTCTGGTCCTTCCGGAGCTGGAGGGGAAGCTCGACGGGATGGCGATTCGCGTGCCCACGCCGGATGTGTCGCTGGTCGATCTTGTTGCCGAGGTGAGCGAAGACGTGTCCCCCGATGCTGTCAACGACGCACTGCGCGCGGCAGCCGAGGACGAGTTGGCGGGCATCCTGCGGGTGGAGGACGAGCCGCTGGTGTCCGTGGACTTCGTCGGAGAGCCGGCCAGCTCCGTTGTGGACGCCCCCAGTACGGCCGTCATGGGCGGCCGCATGGTCAAGGTGCTGGTCTGGTACGACAACGAATGGGGCTATTCGTCGCGGGTGGTCGACCTTGTCGAGTTCGTGGGACGGCGTCTTCCCGTCCGCGCAGGATGAGACCATGGAATGCGCCGCCCGGCGGCCGCAGCTGTCACAACCCGGGACCGCGGGCGTATTTGGAGATATGATGTGCGCAGAAACCGTGGACGTTCCCGCCATGGCGCGGCCACTGGCAACCGCTACGCCGTTTCGCGGGCCGAGGGCGCGGAGCGTCGACACGAATCTCCCGCCCGATTTCGAGGCGTGGTTCCTGGAACACCGCGAAGCCGTGTACCGTTTCGTGCGGTTTCGGGTCGCCACGCGGGAGGCCGCCGAGGACATCACATCGGACGTCTTCCTCAAGGCACTGCGTTCGCTCCACAGGTACGACAGCCGGCGCTCGGCGCCGCGCACATGGCTCTTTCGCATCGCCCGCAACGCGGTGACCGATCACCTGCGCGCGCTTCGCAGACAGGGCTCGCGCAACGTCTCCCTGGACTTCGTCCCGGATCTGGCGTCCACGGATCCGTCGCAGGAGGAACAGGTCCTGGAGATGGAAAGGAAGCGGCTCCTGATGACTTCAATGGCCACGTTGCGGCCAGCGGACCAGGAGATTCTGTCGCTCCGCTACGGCGCGGACCTGGGTAACCGCGAGATAGCCGACTCCCTCGGAATCACCGCAAACGCCGTAGCCGTCCGGATCCACCGGGCGCTGGAGCGACTCAGGGCCGCCGTTGCCGAACGGTCGAAAGCGGATGGCCAGGATGAATGACGAACACCGATCCGGAGCCGGCCGGTGGCCGGAGGACCTGGCGCGACTCGACCGTGAACTGCGGGGGATCGTGGTCAGGGAGCGGAGTTCGTTCGCCGAGGAGCTTCGTGCTCGACTCCGCGAAGAACAGGAGCGCCTTGCAGCGGCGGGGCCGGGCCTTCGCCCTGCCTTCCCGCGCGGGCGCTGGCTGCTCGCGGCGGCCGCGGTGGTTGCGCTGTTGACGGTGTCGCTCGGTGTCCCGCCCGTCCGTGCGTCGTTTGCCCGGCTGCTCGGCTTTCCCGCCGCCGGAGTCCCGGAGGCGCCGGCAGGCACGCCCGAAGAGCTGGCACGGCCCGAGTCGGGGGTGCAAGGGCCCGGCGACGTGGAGGGAACGGCGAGTCTGACGACGCCGCGACCGCGACATGGGCCCGGCGAGTCACCGGACGTTGCGCAGCCGTTGCCGGCGACCCTCCCCTATCTTCTGGATCCCGATCAGGCGCAGCGCAGCGTTGCCGACGAATACCCGCTCCTTCTGCAGCGAGCCGGGATTGGTGGAACGGTGGACGTGCTCGTCTGGGTGAGACCCGATGGTTCGTCGGAGTTCCCTCAGGTGCTCACGTCATCCGGAGTTGGCCAGTTGGACATGGCGGCGCTCCGCGCGACGCGGGGACTCCGCTTCGCGTCGGCTACACGCGGAGGCCGGCCCGTCGGAAGCTGGGTCGAGTTTTCGATCATCTTCCGGCCCGAGGGTGACGAGTCGCCGCCCGATGCTCCGCCGCAGGGGTCCCGCGTGCCGCAGAGCAACTGATTTCCGCTCCGGTCGTGGTGGGAGCGTCGACTCGATGAGGAAGTCGCTCGACGACCTGCTGGGAGGTGCCGATTTGGCCGGGGCCGCCGTGGCGCTCAGGGCCGACTTCAACGTTCCGGTCGAGGCCGCCGAGGTGGCCGACGGCGGTCGCATCTCCCGGACTGTCCCGAGTATCGAACTGCTCGTTGCCGCGGGTGCCAGGATCGTGCTCCTTTCCCACCTGGGGCGCCCCGGCGGCCGGATCGTGCCCGAGCTCACCCTGAGACCCGTTGCTCGCCGCCTGGCCGGTGGCCTTGAGACCCCGGTCCGGTTTCTCGCGCATACGGCCGGAGATGTGGTTGCGGATGCGGTCGCGGCCATGCCGGCAGGCTCGGTGCTGCTGCTGGAGAACACGCGTTTCCATCCCGGAGAGATGGACAATGATCCCGGACTGGCCGCCGAATGGGCGAGGTGGGCCGATCACTTCGTCCTGGATGCGTTCGGAACGGCGCACAGGGCCCACGCGTCGACGGTCGGGCTGGCTCGCGCCGTACGGGCGAAGGGTGGCGAGGCGGTGGCCGGGAAACTGGTGCAACGCGAACTCGCGGTACTCGGGCAAGCGCTCGACAATCCCGCCCGCCCGTTTGTCGCGATCCTCGGAGGAGCGAAGGTCTCGGGCAAGATCGAGGTTATCGAAGGAATGCTGCGGAGGGTGGATTCCCTTCTCGTGGGCGGAGCCATGGCCAACACCTTCTTTCGTGCAATGGGATTGGAAACGGGTGCCTCGAGGGTCGATGCCGACGCGGTCAACACCGCGGCACGGCTGCTAGTGGAGGCCGGTCCTCGCATCGTGCTTCCGGTCGACGGTGTGGCCGCGCGCGCCGTGGAGGAAGGTGCCGCCACCCGCGTGGTCGACCGTAGCGAAATCCTGCCCGGCGACATCGTTGTTGATATCGGCCCCACGACCGTGCGGCTGTTCGAGGACTGCGTGGCCAAGGCGGCCACGGTGGTGTGGAACGGTCCCATGGGGGTGTTCGAGGTTGCGGGGTTCGAGGGCGGGACATTCGGTGCAGCGCGCGCCGCCGCGGATGCGGCGCAGTCGGGCGCGACCGTAATCGTAGGGGGAGGGGATTCGGCGGCGGCGGCCCGGGCCGCTGGCGTGGCTGGCCGCGTGAGTCACGTCTCCACCGGTGGCGGCGCAACCCTCGATCTGCTGGCCGGCAGGCCGCTGGCCGGCGTCGAGGCCCTGTCCCCCGCAGCTTAACGACCCGGACTGCCGGGCGCAGTCGAAGGAACTGGACACGGAGGCATCATGACCAAGGTGGTTGCGGGCAACTGGAAGATGCACCACGGCCCGGCCGCGGCCGAGTCGTTCTTTTCGAGGTTCCGCCCAAGGGTTCGCCCGACCGCGGTGGAACTGCTTTTTTTTCCACCCGATCTCTCCCTGGCTGCCTCGATGGGCAGCGCGCGCGTTCCGGCCGGCTTCGGGGTCCAGAACATCCACCCCGACGAGGCGGGTGCGTTCACCGGAGAGACATCGGCCGAGATGGCACGGGACGCCGGAGCCGGGTTTGTTCTTGTCGGGCACTCGGAGCGCCGGCACCTGTTCGGCGAGAGCGACGCGGACGTTGGCGCCAAGGTGAGCGCCGCCGTTCGGGCGGGACTCGTGCCGGTCGTATGCGTGGGCGAACTGCTCGAGGACAGACGCGCGGGCCGTCTCGGGCAGGTTCTGCGGCGTCAGGTCGCCGCGTTCGTCGACGCGGCCCGGGCGGCCCCGCGGCTGCTTGTGGCGTACGAGCCCGTGTGGGCGATCGGGACCGGAGAGACCGCGACGCCTGACGATGCGTCGGAGGCGCATGCGATCGTGAGGGCGGCGCTGGGCGACCTGGCGGCGGCGCCGATCCTGTACGGAGGCAGCGTCAAGCCCGGCAACGCCCGCTCGCTGATGTCCGCGCCGGATGTGGACGGTGTGCTGGTCGGCGGCGCAAGCCTTGATCCCCAGGTCTTCGCGCTGATTGCCGAAGCGGGTGCCGCGGCCGCGTCCGCCGATGGGGATCGCAGCGCGTGAATGCCAGGGCCCGTGATGTGGGTGCGGGGACCCGGTGGCGGGTTGACACTCACCGCTGCCCGCGGCAGCTTCCGGTGCGCGCGGCGCGGGACAGAAGCGCCGAGCGCTGGACAGAACCTGGACGGACGTGACATGTACACATTCCTGTTGACTCTTCTGGTACTCGATGGTGTAATCCTGGGGGTGGTCATCCTGATTCAGTCGGGCAAGGGCGGGGGCCTTGCAGCGATGGGCGGCGGCGCCGCCGCGACGGATGTCCTCGGGGGACGCCAAGCCACGACGTTTCTGACACGCACCACCTGGATCGCCGGTTCGGCCTTCATGACCCTGGCGCTCGTGCTGGCCATCATCTCTTCCCGCACCGCCGCTCCGACCTCGGTCCTCCAGGGGATCGCGACGCCTCCCGCGGCGGCCCCGCAGCCGCTGTTGCCAGAAGCCTCGACAACGCCCGTGCTGGTCCCCCCCGATGAAGCCTCGCCCGAAGAGGTGGTGCCCCCCCAGTGACGCGCGAGCCGGCCCCGGCACCCCGTTCCCCGGGCCTCGCGGGTCTTGGCAGGGAGTTGGCCGAGGACCTCGTCTTTCACGGCTTCCAGGCACGCTTTCTGGAGGAGCGGGTTCGCAGACTCGCGACTGTCGGAGACGTCGATCCGGGCTGGTCGTCGTTCACGGTCGACGTGCGTTCGATGGTCATGTCCCGGGCGATGCGCTCCACTGCCGACGGCTCGGGCGACCTCTGCTATCCGGGCGAGCACGCACCGGGACCCTCGCTCGCGTTCGGCGCAACACCCCTGGAGTTTCTGCGTCACGTGGCAAGCAGGAGCACGAGTCCCGGCGGAGCGAGGGCAGGCGGACTGAGCTGGACGGACACGCGTCGGGGCCTGATCGGCTGGGGGGGGCGGAGCGGGCGGATGACCCAGGTTCTCGCCGGCGCGGCGCTGGCCTTCAGGAGACGCGAGGAAAACCGTGCAGCTCTGGCGTTCGAGGGGAGTGACGCGCTGGACTGTGGCGGGTGGCATGAGGGAATGAACCTCGCGGGTGCGCTGCGGGCGCCCCTTGTCGTCGTCGTCGACGCCGAAGGATCCGACCTTGCCTCGCCGGCCTCCAGCACGCGCGCGGTGGCCGGGGGATACGGCTTCGCCTTCGACACGATCGGCCAGGATCCGTTTGAAGATCTGATTCGCACGGTTGCGGCCGCGAGGCGGCGCGCAGTCGAGGGCACGGGCCCGACGCTTCTGCTGCTCGGCCCGCGATCCGATTCGGACCCGTGGGCGCTCCATGACGGCTTCCTCGAGTCCGTGGCCGATCAATGGGGACTTGCCGGGCCCGAGGTCGAGCGGATCGAGAGAGCGGCCCGGGCGGGTGTGGACCACGCGGTTGCGCGTCTGGGTCACGAGCCTTTGCCGGATCCGCCCGACGCGCTTGCGAGGGTGCTCACCGACGCCGAACCGCAATCACCGTGGACGCGTCGCGACCCCCCGATACCCGGACCGCCGGAGATCCCTCGACCCGGGACGGACCATGTCCACTGAGGTTCCGGCACACGTCTCCCGAAGCCGTGCGGCCGAGCCCGTCACGCTCCTCGAGGCGATCAGCGAAGCACTCTGGGAGGAGATGGAGCGGGATGAGCGAGTCATTCTCATGGGTGAGGACATCGGCGCCTACGGCGGCGCGTTCAAGGTGACGCGAGGCTTTCTCGACCATTTCGGGGCGGGCAGGGTAATCGACACGCCGATATCCGAGGGGGGCTTTACCGGGGCGGCGGCGGGGGCGGCGCACATGGGCCTGCGCCCGGTCGTCGAGATGCAGTTCATGGATTTCATCTCCCCGGCCTACGATGTCCTGACCAACTACGTTGCCACGTCGCTGTACCGGGGAGCGGGTCCCATGCCTCTGGTGGTCCGGGGGCCCGTGGGAGGCGGCAACCGGGGCGGACCGTTCCATTCGCAAAATGTCGAAATGGCATTCTTTCACACCCCCGGGCTGAAGATCGTCTATCCATCCAATCCGCACGACGCCAAGGGGCTGCTGAAAGCCGCGATCCGCGATGACAACCCCGTCATCTTCGAGGAGCACAAGGGGCTCTACCGTGCGCCCGGGTGCCGTGAGGTGCTTCCCCGGGAGGACTACGTCGTGCCGCTCGGTGTGGCCCGGACGGCGCTGGAAGGCGATGACGTGACCATTGTCACGTACGGACTCATGGTACATCGAAGCCTCGAGGCCGCGGCCGAGCTCGCGCGCGACGGCATCCGTCCGGAGGTGGTCGATCTGAGAACGCTGCTTCCGCTGGACGAAGACGCGATCGCAGCGAGCGTGCGAAAGACGGGGAAGCTGCTGATCGTACACGAGGACACGCGCACCGGCGGGATCGCCGGAGAGATAGCAATTCGCATGAATGAATGCGCGTTCGAATGGCTGGACGGGCCGATCCTCCGCGTGACGGCGATCGACTCGCCCGTTCCGTTCAGCGGGGTGCTGGAGGACTACTTCCTTCCGTCTGTGGAGGATATCGTGACCGCGGCACGTTATCTTGTGAAATACTGACAGTTCATGGAGTAACGCCCGTGTCCCGAATCGAAGTTCCCATGCCCCAGATGGGTGAATCCATCGCCGAGGGTACCGTTTCCAGGTGGCTGAAAGCCGTCGGCGACTCCGTGGAGCGCGACGAGCCGATCCTGGAGATCTCGACCGACAAGGTCGACGCGGAGATTCCGTCGCCGTCTGCGGGTGCGCTGGTCGAGATCGTGGTCGGTGAAGGCGAGACCGTAGAGGTGGGCACCATCGTGGCCTACATCGATCCGGACGGTAGCGCCGCGACCGGAAAGGCTGCACCCGCGGCCGCGGAAACGGTCACGCCAGCCGCGGGAGCCGCTCCCGCCCCGCAACCGGCTGCCACGCCCGTCGCGGCCCCGGAGACCCCGCAACCGCCGAGCCCGCCCGCCTCGGCACCGGACACCCCGCAACCGCCCGTGACCGAACAGGAAGACGTGGCCTGCACCGCCACCAGTGCGGAGCGTCTGCGCACCCGGTCGACCCCGGTCGTTCGCCGTATTGCGGCCGAAGCCGGCGTGAACATCGCCCAGGTCCCGGGAACGGGCCATCAGGGACGTGTCACCAAACAGGACATCCTGGCGTTCATCGAAAACCGGCAGACGGCGGGCCCGCCCGCCGCAGATGCGGACGCGGCGCCAGCGGCCGCGGCTCCGTCACCGGTCGCCGAGACGCCACCCGAGCCGGTGGCGCCACCCGAGCCCCGGCCCCGGCCTGCGGTCGCGCCCGATCCGTCCGCACCGTCCGACCTCTGGCAACGGTATGCCCGCGAGGTCGAACATCCCGTCTTCCCGGTGCGCGAAGGGGACCGCGTCGAAACGATGGACAAGGTCCGCCGCCTGACCGCGGAGCATATGGTTCTCGCGAAGCGGATCCATACCCACGTCCATTCGGTGATCGAAATCGACTTCACCGCGGTGGACCGGATGCGACGGCTGAACAAGGCCCGCTGGGCCGAACGCGGCGCCCGTGTTTCCTACACGGCATTCGTGGCGTGGGCGTGTTCCCGCATACTCCGGGACTTCCCGTCGGTCAACGGCGTCCTTTCCGGCAACAACATCATCTACCGGGGGGCGGTGAATCTCGGCATGGCGGTGGACCTGAACCCGGGATTGATCGTGCCGGTGATCCACAACGCCGACGACCTCAGCCTGGTCGGTACGGCCAGGAAGATCATCGACCTGGCAACGCGCGCGAAGGCACGGCAACTGTCCCCGGGCGAGATCCAGGGCGCCACCTTCACGATCACCAACCCGGGGGTGCTGGGGACGATGGTCGGGATGCCGATCATTGCCAAGGGCACGTCGGCGATTCTGGGCACGGGCTCGATCGACAAGCGCGTCGTGGTGCTGACGGACCCGGAGACGGGGGACGACTCCATGGCGATCCGCAAGCGGTCGTTCTTCTCCCTCGGCTACGATCACAGGCTCGTTGACGGGGCAGACTCCGCGCGCTTCCTCTCCCGCCTCAAGGCGCTGCTGGAGGACTTCCCCGGGGACGCCTGAGCGGCGTGCCACACGATCACGCCGACGCGGGGCCGACGATGGCAGACGGCAACCATACCGGCACGCCGCCGAGCAGTGCCGGGTGGCCCGAACGCACCCTCTCGGTGCGGCACCCCGGTCTGATCGGATACTCCGAAGCACTCGATCTGCAGGCCGAGCTCGTCGAGCAGCGCAGACGCGGCGACATCGCCGATACGCTGCTCCTGCTGCAGCATCCGCACGTGATCACCCTTGGCTCGGGCAGCCGCGCGGAGCATGTGCTCATGCCCCCCGGCGAACTGGCGGCCAGACGGATCGACGTGCACACGGCGGGCCGGGGCGGCGACGTGACCTATCACGGGCCGGGTCAGCTGGTGGGATACCCGATCCTCGACCTGAAGCCGGACCGGCGGGACCTGCATGCGTACCTGCGAAGCCTGGAGCGCGTGCTCGTCGGCGCGCTGCGCACCCTCGGCCTCGATGGACGCCGCGATCCGGCCGGGACCGGAGTCTGGGTGGGCGGCGCCAAGGTTGCCGCGATCGGGATCCGGGTTTCCTCGGGGTGGATCACCTCGCACGGCTTCGCCCTCAACGCCGATCCCGACCTCTCGTACTTCGACGCCATCGTTCCGTGCGGGCTTCACGGCCGGGAAGTAACCAGCGTCAGCCGGCTGCTGGGCCGCGAGGTCCGCGCCGAAGACGCCGCGCCCGCCGTCGTGGCCGCGATGGCTTTGGAGTTCGGGTACGGGGGCGTCGACGACCCGTCCCCGCCGGGCTCCCGCGCCCGACCCTACCCCGAGGGCTCCGCTTCCGGGGGAGCGAACTCGAAGTAGTCGAGGTAGCGTTCCTTTTCCTCGCGTTCTCGCTGCAGCCACTCCTCGAACCCCGAGGGCACCGGTTTCGGGGCCGCGGACAGCTCGCTGGCCGCACGCCGGGCCAGATCGTCGACGTATTCGTTCCTGGGATCTCCAGCGTGTCCCCTGACCCACTCCCACCGCACGTCGTGTCTGGCGATCAGCGTATCCAGGCGACGCCACAGATCCAGGTTCTCGATCGGGCCCCCCTTGCGCTTCCAGCCCCGCTTCTTCCACGCGGGCATCCACGCGGACGCGCCCCGGACCAGGTACTGCGAGTCGGACACGAAGCTGACGACACATCGCTCCCTGAGCGCCCCGAGTGCCAGGATGGCGCTGACGAGAGCCATCCGGTTGTTGGTCGTGGACGCCTCCGAAGTCCACAGGTCGCGGCGCCTCCAATCGCTGCCTGTCCAATACTCCAGCAGCGCCGCGGCGCCACCGGGACGCTTGCGGTCGGCGAACTGGTTGCCGAGGCACGACTCGTCGGCATGGATGAAGACTCGTGACATGTCATTGAAGATACGTGACGGCGTTGACGCCGGAAGGCGACGGCCTAGATTCACGCAATGCCTCCGTCATCAACGTCCGCGGACCGTCCTGATTCCATGCGGCCGGCGTACCTCCTGCTCGAGGACGGACGCCGCTTCGACGGGTTCTCGCTCGGCGCAGGGGGCAGCGCCATCGGCGAGGTCGTGTTCAACACCTCGATGACGGGTTACCAGGAGGTGCTGACCGACCCGTCCTACTCGGGCCAGCTGGTCACCATGACCTACCCCCTGATCGGGAACTACGGGACCAACCGCGAGGACGTGGAGTCGTCCCGTCCCCAAGTCGCCGGCTTCGTCGTCCGGGAGGCGTCACGGGCCCCCAGTTCCTGGCGGAGCCGCGCGACGCTCGCGGACTACCTGCGCGACCACGGGGTCACGGGCATCCGGGACATCGACACGCGCGCGCTGACGCGGCACATCCGCAGCAAGGGCGCCATGCGCGGGGGCATCGCCCCGGGGGAAACTTCGGCTGCGGAGTTCCTCCCGCGCATTCTTGCCCATCCCCGGATGGAGGGACTCGATCTTGCCTGCGGTGTATCGACGGACACGTCGTACGTGGTTCCCGCTGCGGGACGCGAGACCTTTCACGTGGCCGCGTTCGACTTCGGGGTCAAGGCGAGTTCGCCGCGCCTCCTTGCCGAGCGTGGATGCCGGGTTACGGTGCTGCCCGCCGGATCGGGGATCCGGGAGGTCCTGGCACTCGAGCCCGACGGTCTGTTCGTCTCCAACGGCCCGGGGGACCCGGCGGCCGTACAGCGCGCGGCCGAAACCATCCTCGAAGTGGCCGAGCGGGACATCCCCGTGTTCGGAATCTGTCTCGGCCACCAGCTCATCGCCCGCGCCTTCGGAGGAGAAACGTTCAAGCTTCCCTTCGGACACCATGGCGCCAATCATCCGGTCATGAACCGCGATCGGGGAACGGTCGAAATCACGTCGCAGAACCACGGCTTCGCCGTCCGGGGCGGGGAGGGGGACACGGTTCCCGGTGCGCCCGCGCTGAGGGTCACGCACTGGAACCTCTACGACGACACGGTCGCGGGGATCGCCCATTCGAGCCTCCCCGTGATCGCCGTCCAATACCATCCGGAGGCCGCCCCCGGACCGCACGACAGCAGCTATCTCTTCGACGAGTTCGTATCGATGATGAGCGTGTGCCGCGCCCGGGTTGCAGGTCGGCCGAAAACAGGATACAGCCCTTGACGATGCGCCTTTCGGTCGGTTACTTACCAACCGTTGCCGGTGGCGACGGCAAGGCCACGCGCGAGCGGCCCCAGGGGAGAATCGAATGACCAAAGCCGACCTCGTTGAGCAGGTGGCGGACGCGATAGGTCCGGGGATTACCAGGAAGGATTGCGCCCTGGTGGTCGACGGGTTTCTGAACGCGGTGAAGCAGGCGCTCGCACAGGGCAACGGAATCGAGATCCGCGGGTTCGGCACCTTCAAGGTGCGCAAGCGCAAGGCACGCATGGCCCGCAATCCCAGGACGGGCGAGGCGGTCAGCGTGCCGGCCCGGACTTCACCGGTATTCAAGCCCTCGAAGCATTTCCGTGCCCAGGTCGCCCGGCTGGACGCGGAGGACGGATCCGGGTAGCCACCGGGCGACGCCCGGCCCGGATGCATCGCCTTGACGAAAATGCAGCGGGGGCTTCTTCGACGGACTGCCGGACCATGAAAGTGACGGTTCTCCTGTTCGCAGCTCACAGGGAGCTGGTCGGACAGGCGGATACGGTAGCCGCGCTGCCTGACGGGGCCACCGTGGAGAAACTGTTGTCGGAGTTGCGGTCGCGCGGAGGGGATTGGGCCCGCCTGCCCGCCCGGGCCGCGGTCGCGGTGAACCGCAAGTACGCCGCGGGCGAAACGATACTGGCGGACGGGGACGAAGTCGCCCTGATTCCCCCCGTTGCAGGCGGTTAGCCGACACGCGGTGGAGCAGGCTCGCCGGAGGGTTCAGCCGTGATCTGGAGCGACGTGACGTACGATCCCATCGACCCCGCGGAGGTCCTGCAACGGGTGGGGACGGCCGCGGATGGCGCCGCGGCGCTGTTCGTCGGCATGGTCCGCAACTCGAACGACGGCCGACCGGTCGGTGGCATGCAGTACGAGGGCTACCGCGAGATGGCCCGGGATCAGCTGGCGGCGATCGCGGCCGAGGCCGCAAGGCAGGCGGGGAGTGACCGCGTGGCCGTGGTGCACCGCCTCGGGGAACTGGCGATCGGGGAGGTCAGCGTGGCCATCGCGGTCTCCTCGCCTCACCGGGCCGAGGCCTTCGGCGCGGCACGGTACGTGATCGAGGAAATCAAGAAGCGTCTTCCCATTTGGAAGCGGGAGCGCTATCTAGATGGTGAGGAGGAGTGGCTGGAGGGACATCTTCCGGTGACAGGGAGCACGGACGGCCGGTGAACCACAGCGCAACGTCGTACAGACCTGCTTCGCCCGAGGCGACACGGTCCATGGTGGACGGCTTCGGGCGCCGTATCGAATACCTGCGTATTTCCGTCACCGACAAGTGCAATCTCCGATGCGTCTACTGCATGCCCGAGGAGGGTCTCCCGTGGCTGCGCCGCGCCGAGATTCTCAGCTACGAGGAGATTGCGAAGGTCGTGCGGGTGATGGCCGCGATGGGTCTTCGCAGACTCCGTCTGACCGGTGGAGAACCGCTGGTCCGGAAGGATCTGCCGCGCCTCGTGGACTTGCTTGCGGCGGTTCCCGGGATCGAGGACATCGCGCTGTCGACGAATGCGGTCCTCCTCGCGCCCGTCGCCAGGCGCCTCAGGGACGCGGGGGTGAGCCGCGTCAACATCTCGCTGGACTCCCTGCGGCCCGAGCGCGCCGACGCCATCGCGCGCCGCCCCGGGACGCTCGCCAGGGTGCTGGAAGGGCTCGCGGCGGCGCACGCGGTCGGGTTCGACCCGGTGAAGATCAACGTCGTGCTCATGCGCGGCGAGAACGACGACGAGGTGGCCGACTTCGCCGAGCTGTCGCGCGCCCGCCCGTTGCACGTGCGCTTCATTGAGGTGATGCCGACCGAGTCCAACCTCGAGCTGAGCGCCTCCAACTTCCTGTCCTGCGAGGAAGCGCTGGCTCTCGTCCGGAAGGTGGACACCCTGGAGCCCGTCCCCGGTCCTCCCGGCAACGGGCCCGCCACGTACTTCAGCTTCCCCGGCGCGCAGGGGACCATCGGCGTCATCACGCCCATGAGCCACAATTTCTGCAGCCGCTGCAACCGGATGCGCCTGACCGCCGACGGCCAGTTGCGCCCCTGCCTGTTCGGCACCATCCAGACCCCGTTGCGGGACGCGCTGAGACGGGGTGACGCCCTGGAGCCCCTGATCAACGAGACGCTCCGGATCAAGCCCGAAAAGCACCTGTTGGTGCAGGGATCGTCAGCCGGATCGGGAGGGCTGATCGCGCTGTCGCAGACGGGCGGATGAAGCGGACGGACCGATGAGCGGACCCGGCCGGCGAGGGCCGGTTCCCAACCCACTCAACAACCTTGGAGAAGCCTTGGCATGGCCGGAAAGATCACAGTCGTAGGGGCGGGGCACGTGGGCGAAGTGTGCGCCCAGCGCCTGGCCGAAAAGGAGTTGTGCCGCGAAGTCGTTCTGATCGACATCGTGGAGGGGATCCCGCAGGGCAAGGGGCTCGACCAGTGGGAGAGCGCGCCGGTCGAGGGGTTTGACACGCGGGTCATCGGCACCAACGACTACGGTCCCGCGGAGGGGTCCGACCTGTTCATCGTCACCGCGGGCATCGCGCGCAAACCCGGCATGAGCCGCGACGATCTGTTGCGCACGAACGCGGGCATCGTGCGTTCGGTCAGCGAGCAGATCGCCAGGGTCGCGCCGGAGGCGGTTGTTATCGTAGTGTCGAACCCGCTCGACGTCATGGCCTTCGTTGCGAAGGAGGCGACCGGGTTCCCGCGCGAGCGCGTGATCGGCATGGCGGGTGTGCTCGACACCGCCCGGTTCCGGTCGTTCATCGCGCTCGAGCTTGACGTGAGCGTCGAGGACGTGCAGGCCATGGTCCTGGGTGGCCACGGCGACACCATGGTGCCGCTGGTGTCCTACACGTCGGTGAGCGGAATCCCCGTGTCGCACCTGATCCCGCAGGATCGCCTGGACGCGCTGATCGAACGGACCCGCAACGGTGGGGCCGAGATCGTGGGATACCTGAAAACCGGCAGCGCCTACTACGCTCCTTCGGCGGCAGCGGTGCAGATGGCGGAGTCCATTGTCAGGGACAAGCGCCGGATCCTGCCCGCGGCGGCGTATCTGCAGGGTGAGTACGGGCACGAGGGGATCTACCTGGGCGTGCCCTGCAAGCTGGGCGAGGGCGGCCTTCAGGAGGTGATCGAGGTGCCCCTGACGGAGAGCGAGGCGGCTGCGCTGGCGAAGAGCGCCGACCACGTGCGGGGGACCATGGCGCACCTGTAGCGCGGCTGGCGCGGCGACGCGTGGCCCGGCGGTCGCCGGCCGGCGTCAGGGCCCGCTGAAGATCGCCGGATCCAGCTCCGGGTTGAGAACGAAGTCGGACGTGACCAGTACCTTCCAGATCCTGCCGTCGGCGTTGAGGTGCACGCGGCGCCCGGTGAAGACGTAGCCGTCGACCTCGCGGACATCCTCCCAGTAGGTGCGGCTGACGTTCTGGCGTCCTTCTTCCCGATACCCGATCGACACCGGCATCGCGCGGCCGTCCTCGAAGGTGTAGAACCAGGTGTCGCTGTGGTCGCCCACGCCGTCGCCGAAGGTGACGCGCACCAGGTGCCTCCCGTCTTCGTCCGTGCCGTCGTAGTGCAGGAAGACGCCGGGGTCCAGCAGCTTGAAGGGCAGGCCGATCCAGTAGTGCACGTCGCCGGAGACGTAGCGGGCCTCGTCGAAGTCCTTGTCACCCGGCCCGAGGGTCTCCCCGTTCATCACCGCCCACTCCCGCACGCCGTCGAAGCCGTGCTGGATGAAGTCGTTGCCCTCCCAACGCTCGATCCGGGCGGCCTCTCCGGTCTCTAGCCGCGCGATCGCTACGTAGCGCGGACGGGTTCGGCGCAGACGTCCGCTCACGGGGTCCCAGATCTCGGTGGTCAGCGTGTACGAGGCGCTGCGTAGCCTGCCGTACGTCTCCATGCCTCCCAGCGCCTCGATCCACGCGTCAACGAGGGCTTCGGCGGTCTCATCGCGCGCCGCCGGGACGCCTCCGTCGGCGGGGTCGGCGTCCGGTGTCCACGCCGGTGCCGCCCACGCGGCCGAAACCAGGGCGGCAGCCGCCAGTCCGAGGGTCAGTTGCCGTTTGTTCATCGTTGCTCCGCGTCCTTTCCTGGGTGCCCGGGTCGCTCCATCTTCGATGAACATGATACGCAATCACTCGCTTCCGCGCGCCTGGCGGCCGGGACCGGCGCGGGCATCCCGGACGGGACCGGCGCGGGCCGCCTGTCGGACGGGACTGGCGGGGGCCGCCTGGTCGGGACTGGCGCGGGCCGCGGCGCTGGCCGCGAGCGCGGGCGCCCTCGCCTGCGGCGGGGCGGAGCCCGTGGCACCCGAGCCGCCGGACATCGAATCGCTGGTGTTCGCACCCGAACTCGGCGTCGACCTGGCGCAGATGACGCTGCTCGGCTCCGGACTCTACGTCCGCGACCTGGTTGTCGGCGAAGGCGTGCGGGCGGGCCAGCAGGTGGGGGTGCGCTTCAACTACGAGGGGTGGCTGCACGACGGAACGCCGGTGGACCGGGGCACCTACCCGGTCGACCAGTTCTCTCCCGGTGCCTTCGTCAGCCCCTTCGACGGAGAGGTGTACTACCTGATCGGCAGCGGCCAGACGATTGCCGCGTGGGATCTCGGACTCGACGGAATGCGCATCGGGGGGAGGCGCCAACTCGTCGTCCCCCCGCGTCTGGCGTTTGGAGCCGCCGGATCCGTGGACGGACGCGTGCCGGGCAACGCGGTCATGGTCTACGTCTTCGAACTGCTCGCAGTGGAACCCTGACCCTACAGCTTCGGCAGCGTCACCCCGACCTGGCCCTGGTACTTGCCGCTCCGGTCCGCATAGGCGACCTCGGGCGGCTCGTCACCCTGGAAGAACACGAGCTGGGCGATCCCTTCACCCCCGTAGATCCGTGCCGGAAGCGGGGTGGTGTTGGAGATCTCGAGCGTCAGGAACCCCTCCCACGTGGGCTCGAGCGGGGTGACGTTGACGATGATCCCGCAACGCGCGTAGGTGCTCTTGCCCACGCACAGAACGAGCACGTCCCGCGGAATGCGAAAATGCTCGACCGTCCGAGCGAGCGCGAAGGAGTTGGGCGGAATGATGCACTCGGGGCCGTTGACGTCCACGAAGGACCTGGAGTCGAACGACTTGGGGTCGACCACCAGGTTGTGGACGTTGGTGAAGACCTTGAACTCGGGCGCCACGCGGATGTCGTAGCCGAAGGACGAAAGTCCGTAGGAGATGCTACCGTTCCTGACCTGTTCCGGCTCGAAGGGTTCGATCATGCGGTGTTCGAGGCACATCCTGCGAATCCAGCGGTCGCTCTTTACGGGCATGGGGTGGTCTTGTGGCAGGTGGTGTTGTGGGGCCCGGACGGGGGCGAAGCCCGGCCGCGGGATGACGCGAGACTGTGGGTGACGGGAAGATAGAATGCCGGGGGCGGGGCGCAAGCGGACGGGGGCAGATTGCGACGCCGCAGGGCAGGCGTGCCGGATGCCGGTACGGGAAGCTTGAATCCCCGGGGCTTCCCCCGTATCTTTCAGCCTTGATCCGAGAGTTCGTGAAAAGTTTCACAAACTTCCGGCATGCGGCGATACCCGCGGCGACCGGCCTCGCGGGGCCGACTACCGCGGGGGCGGGCAACCACGACCCGGGGGGACCTTCAGTCATCATGGCGAAGTCCTACATACCGCTCCTGATCATCCTGGGCGTTACGGTTCTCAACGCCGTGGGGATGGCCGCCGCTTCCCATATTCTCAACCCCCGCCGCCCGACCCCCCAGAAGGCGATGCCCTACGAGTCGGGGATGATCCCGCTCGGCGATACCCGGGCCCGCTTCTCGATCAAGTTCTACATGGTGGCCATCAGCTTCATCGTCTTCGACCTGGAGACGATCTTCCTCGTGCCCTGGGCCGTGCGCGTGCGCGAGCTGGGCTGGGGCCCGTTCGTCGCGGTGTTCCTGTTCGTTGTCGTCCTTGCCGTCGGACTGGTCTACGAATGGAAGAAAGGCGGTTTGGAATGGGACTAGAAAAACAGGGCCTCCTCGGATCGGGGACGCCGGCCTTCCTTACGACGCGACTTGACTTCGTGGTTAATTGGGCGCGCCGCAACTCGTTGTGGCCCATGCCCTTCGGGACCGCGTGCTGCGCGATCGAAATGATGGCCTCGGCGGCGAGCAACTACGATCTGGCCCGTTTCGGGATGGAGCGGATGTCCTTCAGCCCGCGCCAGGCAGACGTGCTGATCTGCGCTGGCCGGGTTCCGTACAAGCTCGCTCCGGTGCTGCGGCGGATCTGGGATCAGATGATGCAGCCCAAGTGGTGCATTTCGATGGGGGCCTGCGCTTCGTCGGGCGGTGTCTTCGACGTCTACTCGATGGTGCAGGGGATCGACACGATCGTGCCGGTCGACGTCTACATCCCCGGTTGTCCGCCCCGGCCCGAGGGCCTGATCTATGGCCTGATGATGGTGCAGGAGAAGATCCGCGGCGAGAGCCTGGCCGACCATGCGGCACTCAGGGCCGAGGATCCCCTGGCCGCCGGACGTCCGCGGGCCGGTGACGAGGAAGTCTCCGATCTGACCGGACCCTTCGGCAATTCGACCCACCAGAACCGCGTGAGCGGCCTCGTCGAGACCGACGCCATCGGCCGTGCCGAGGACCGACTCCCCTGAGTACGCTGGCAGCGGTCCCGGGATGCCTCCGCCGGGAGGGTGCGCGATGACGCGCCAACCCGCGCCGGAAATGTCCTTTTCGGGCTTCGATCTCGTTGCGGACGGCCCCGGTCAGACGGGCGGGGCGGGCGCGGCCGGGACGGCAGGGGAGAGTCACGCGCCCCGCAACCCGACCGTGAGCGCGCTGCGCGAGCACTTCGCCGATTCGGTGTACCGCAACCTCGTGTGCGCCGGCGACGAGGATGTCGTGTACGTCGATCCGGAGCGGATCACCGAAGTCCTCGGCTGGCTCCACGACGAGCCGGACCAGCACTACGACCACCTCGCCGATGTCACCGCGGTCGACTACGGGGGCGGAAGACCGCTCGAAGTCGTCTACCAGCTGTGGTCGATCCCGCACCGCGCCGCGCTCCGGGTCAAGTGTGAACTGCCTCTCGACGGTCTGGCGATCGACAGCGTGACGGGTATCTGGGCCGGGGCCAACTGGCTGGAGCGGGAGGTGTACGACCTCTTCGGCGTGCACTTCGACGGGCATCCCGACCTGCGCCGCATCCTGATGCCCGACAACTACGCCGAGGGCCATCCGCTGCGGAAGGATTTCCCTCTGCGTGGCAGGTTCTCTCGCGCCGAGCAGACCCGGCGGGCGTTGACCCAGGACCCGGAGGACTACTACGTGCCCGGCGAGATCGCCGACCGCGTGCCTCAGGTGGTGCCGGCCGGCAGCGGCGAGGACGCGGAGCCGGCGGGGACGGACGATGTCTAGCACGGTCGAATACCTGGCGCGACGCAATCCGGAGATGGGTCCCCGCGGCACTCCCGTTCCCAGTCCCGTCGAGCCCTTCGACGCGCCGGAGCCGGACCTCGGATCGAGCACCATGCTGGTCAACGTCGGGCCGCAGCATCCGGCCACACACGGGGTCCTGCGGCTGGTCGTGGAGCTCGATGGCGAAACGGTGGTCAGCGTCGTGCCGCGGCTGGGCTACCTGCATTCGTCCTTCGAGAAGCTCGGTGAATACCGGACGTGGAACCAGATCGTGCCGCTCACCGACCGCATGGACTACCTCGCGCCGCTGATCTACAACTGCGCGTACGTGATGGCGGTCGAGAAGCTGATGGGGATCGAGGTCACGGATCGGTGCCGGGTTGCGCGCGTGATCTGCATGGAGATGGACCGGATCTTCTCGCACCTGCTCTGGCTGGGCACGTGGTCGATCGACGTCGGGGCCTTCACCCCCTTCCTGTACGCGTTCCAGCAGCGCGAAAAGGTGTACACGCTGCATGAGGCGCTGACGGGCGCGCGCATTACGACGTCGGCCACCCGGATCGGCGGCATGATGGCCGACCTGCCCGAGGGATGGGCCGACGGGGTCCGCGAATTCGCCAACAACCTCCCCGCCACGCTCGACGAGGTCGACGCCCTGCTAACCTGCAACGCGATCCACGTGGGCCGCACCCAGGGAATCGGCGCCATTTCGGCCGAAGACGCGGTGAACTACGGGCTCACGGGCGCCAACCTGCGTGCCAGCGGGGTGCCGTACGATGTGCGCAAGGATAAGCCGTACTACGACTACGAGAGCTACGACTTCGAGGTCCCGATCGGGTGTCACGGCGACTGCTATGACCGCTACCTGGTGCGCATGGAGGAGATGCGCCAGAGCGTCCGGATCCTGCACCAGGCGCTGGACCGGCTTCCGGACGGGCCGATGGATGTGGAGGATCCCCGCATCTCGCTTCCGTCCAAGACCGACTGCATGTCGGACATGGAGTCGATGATCCACCACTTCAAGCTGATCACCGAAGGAATCCCGGCTCCGGCCGAGGACTGCTGGTTCTCCGTGGAGGGTTCGAAGGGCGAGCTGGGGATGTACGTCGTGGGCGACGGAGGACCGAAGCCCGTGCGGTGGCGCATCCGGCCTCCCTCGTTCGTGAACCTGTCGGCGATTCCGAAGCTGTCCGAAGGGCACCTCATGGCCGACCTGATCGTGATCAACGCGAGCCTGGACATCGTGCTCGGGGAGATCGACCGATGAGCGAGGTCCGCTTTCGCAATCCCGGCTGGGCGGGGAACACCGGCGAGTTCGACCTGACCGAGGCCGACGTGCGGGGGAGCGAATTCTGCGGCGAACGGCCTCTTGACGGGGGTCATCCCTCGGTTGCGCCGAGCCTCCCCTACATGTTCGTGGAGAAGGACCCCGCCGCGCCGCTCTTCGAGGGACCCTACCGGGAGCGTTTCGACAAGATCCGGAGCCGGTATCCGACGGCGCGCGCGGCGCTCCTGCCGGCGCTCAACCTCGCCCAGGAGCTGCGGGGCCACATCTCGCCCGAAACCATGGACGAGGTCGCCGGACTGCTTGGCCTGAGCGACGCCTACGTCCGCGGCGTCGCCACCTTCTACACGATGTACAACAAGCGTCCGGTGGGACGCTTTCTCATACAGGTGTGCACCAACATCTCCTGCAACCTGTGCGGCGCCGACGAGGTTCTGGCGGCCTTCCTGGAGCATACGGGCACGGAGTTGGGGCAGACCTCGAGTGACGGGAACTTCACGGTCGTGGAGGCCGAATGCCTGGCGGCATGCGGATTCCCGACCTGCGTACAGATCAACTCGCGCTACTTCGAGGACGTGTCGGCGGACGATGTTCCCGCCGTGCTCGATCGGCTGAAGCGCGAAGTGAACAAGGGCTTCTAGAGGCCCGCCCCCGAGGAAGACGGCTTTGGCTTATCCGTACCGACACGACAAGGAGACCCGGGTGCTCAGCGAGTGCTTCGGGGATCCCGCGGCGCGCACGGTGGCCGGCTGGAAGGCCGCCGGCGGCTACCAGGGCATTGCGAGGGCGCTGGAGATCGGGCGCGAGGCGACTATCGAGGACGTCAAGGCGTCGGGGCTTCGCGGCCGCGGCGGCGCGGGTTTCCCGACGGGGCTCAAGTGGTCCTTCATGCCGAAGGACACCGGTCGTCCCCACTACATGCTCTGCAACGCCGACGAATCCGAGCCCGGAACCTTCAAGGACCGGGAGATCATCCGCTGGACGCCCCATCAGCTCATCGAGGGATGTCTGGTCGGCTCCTATGCCATCGGCGCGTCCCACTGCTACATCTACCTGCGCGGCGAGTTCTTCGAGTCCACGAACGTCCTTGCGCGGGCGCTGGAGGAAGCCTACGAGGAAGGACTCGCCGGCAAGGACATCCTGGGTTCGGGCGTGGACATCGACGTCACCCTGCACGTCGGAGCCGGCGCCTACATCTGCGGCGAGGAAACGGGCCTGATGAACTCGCTCGAGGGGCGCCGGGGAGAGCCGCGGATCAAGCCGCCCTTCCCGGCAGCGGTCGGCGCGTTCGGGATGCCGTCCACCATCAACAACGTGGAAACCCTCGCTGCCGCGGCCCACATCGCGCGGCACGGCGGCGAGTGGTACCGCCAGTGGGGCACGGAGAAGAGCCCGGGAACGAAACTCTTCTGCGTTTCCGGCCATGTGAACAAGCCGGGCAACTACGAGTTCCCCCTCGGCTTCCCGCTGATGGAGCTGATCGAGGACGTGTGCGGGGGCATCCGCGACGGCAACGCCCTCAAGGCGGTCATCCCGGGCGGCAGTTCGGTGCCGATCATGGATGCCGACGACTGCCGCGCCTGCACGCTGTGCTACGAAGGGGTCGAGGCCGCCGGGTCGATGCTCGGATGCGCCTCGGTGATCGTAATGGACGAGACCGCCGACATCGTCAAGCAGGTGCGGCGGATGGCCCACTTCTACGCGCACGAGTCATGCGGCCAGTGCACGCCCTGCCGCGAGGGCACGACCTGGGCCACGCGCATTCTCCAGCGGATCGAGGACGGGCGCGGCACCGAGGACGACCTGGACACCCTGATCGAGATCTCCGAGCAGATGACCGGAACCACCATCTGCGTGCTGTCGGATTCGCTGGCCATGCCGGTGATCTCCTCGATCGAGAAGTTCCGCGAAGACTACCTGGCCCTCATCCGCCGCGGCGAGCGGGTCGGAGCCGCATGACGCACCCGAGGAAGCCCCATGCCGGATAACGGTCGCAAAGCCGACACGGTCACCCTGACCATCGACGGACGGGAAGTCACGGTCCCGAAGGGCACGTCGCTGTTGCACGCCGCCGAGTCGATGGGCACCGAGGTGCCGCACTACTGCTACCATCCGGGGCTGTCGGCGCCCGCCCAGTGCAGGATCTGCCTGGTCGAGGTGGAGGGGGCGCCCAAGCTGCAGCCGTCGTGCGTGACCATGGCCCAGGACGGCCAGGTGGTCCACACCGACAGCCCCGCAGCCAAGCGCATGCGCAAGGGTGTGCTGGAGTTCTATCTGGTGAACCATCCGCTGGACTGTCCGATCTGCGACATGTCGGGCGAGTGCAAGCTGCAGGACTATGTCTTCGACGAGGGCCGGGAGCACGGCCGCGGGCGCGAGCCCAAGCGCGTCTTCGGGCGCGACGACTTCGGCGGCGACGTGCTCTACTACGGCGACCGCTGCGTGATGTGCACGCGCTGTGTGCGTTTCATGGACGAGGTCGCGCGCGACTCCCGGCTGACGGTGGTGGAGCGGGGCAGCCGCGCCGTGATCGACACCTTCTTCGACCGCGGACTGGAGGGGGCGTCATTCGCGGGCAACGTGGTGGACATCTGTCCCGTCGGGGCGCTCGTCTCCAAGGAGTTCCTGCACAAGGCGCGTGCGTGGGACCTCGACCACACGCCCTCGATCTGCACCAGCTGCAGCCAGGGGTGCAATATCGAACTCCATACCCGCGACAACCTGGTCCAGCGGCTGAAGCCGCGCGAAAACCAGGAGGTCAACGGCCACTGGATGTGCGACTACGGTCGCGCGAACTACGAGTGGATGAACAGCGCCGGCCGGCTGGAGGCCCCGGCGGTGGGACGCGGACCGGAGAGACGCGCGGCCGACTGGAAGAAGGCGTTGCAGCTCCTTCTCACACGTCTTGCCGGCACCGACGGCGACGTTGCGCTGGTGGGGTCCGCGCAGGGGTCGAACGAAGCGCTCGCGGGCCTGGCGGCGCTGGGCGAAGGCGTGGGCGGTGGGGTTCTGCATCGGATCTACCGTTCGCCCCGGGCACCCGACGAAGTTCCGCTGCCCGGCTTCCCGCTGCTGGTGCGCCGGCGCGACCTCGTCCCCAACGCAGAGGGTGCGGGACTGCTCGGCTTCGAGCGCGTCGGCGACGACGACGGCCGGGACGGCCTCGAGGACGTTGCGGGACACCAGGGGGTGGTGATCGTGCTCGGCGACGATCTCGCCGACCAGCCCGCGGACTTCGGAGGCGACGCCTCGCTCTTCGTCTATCTCGGCACCCTCGACTCGGCGGCGGCCGCCAACGCCGACTTCGTGCTGCCGATCACGACCTTCGCGGAAGAGGAAGGATCGTTCGTCAACGCGCAGGGGCGGGTCCAGCGCTACCATCAGGGTCTGCGGCCCCCGGAAGCGGCGCGTCCGGCCTGGCTGGTACTGGGGGCCCTCGTGGCGGCGCTGCGGGGCGGCCGGACTCCGGCCGACGCGCCGGATGCGTTCGAGCGCCTGGTGGCCGCCCACCCCGCTTTCGACGGCCTGACCTGGGAAGCGGTGGGGGCTGCGGGCGTGGTCCTCGCCAGGGAGGCCGCCCATGGGTGAGATGCGCGAGCTCTCCACCTTCTGGTTCGTCACGATCGGGGCCGTCAAGGTCATCGCCGTATTCACGGCGGTGATGGTGGTGGTCGCGTACATGACGCTCGCGGAGCGCCGCGTTTCGGCCTTCATCCAGGACCGGCTCGGTCCCAACCGGGTCGGGCCGTTCGGCCTGCTGCAGCCCATCGCCGATGGCGTCAAGAACATCATCAAGGAAGAGACGATGCCGGGGACGGCCGCGAAGTTCTACTTCGTGCTGGGTCCGGCGCTGGCGATCATGCCGGCCGTGGTCACCTTCGCGGTGATCCCATTCGCGGCGCCCCTGCCCACGCCGGTGGGAACGGTGGACATGGTCGTCGCGGATGTGCCCATCGGCATCCTCTACGTCCTCGCGCTGTCGTCCCTGGCCGTGTACGGGATCGTGCTGTCCGGCTGGGCGTCCAACAACAAGTACGCGTTTCTCGGGGGACTCCGGGCCTCGGCCCAGATGATCTCCTACGAGGTGGCGCTGGGGCTGAGCGTCATCGCCGTGCTCCTGCTGGCCGGCAACGTCACGCTGACGGAGATGGTGTGGAGGCAGCAGCAGCTGGGGCTGTGGTTCGTCTTCCCGCTTTCGCTGGCGTTCATCTTCTTCCTGATCTCCGCGCTGGCCGAGACCAACCGACTCCCCTTCGACATGCCCGAGGCCGAGTCGGAGCTGATCACGGGATACCACACCGAGTATTCGGCGATGAAGTTCTCGATGTTCTTCATCGCCGAGTATGCCCATGTGGTCACCGCGTCGGCGCTGATGGCCACGCTGTTCTTCGGCGGGTGGGACATCCCGTTCTGGCACGGTGACGACATGCTCCGTCACGAGGGCGGGTGGATTCGCGGCTTCGACGAGAGCGGCGCGCCGATTCCCACCACACCGAGCGTGCTCATTACGCTTCTTACGCTGGGCGCGTTCTGCGCGAAGACCGGTTTCTTCCTCCTCCTCTACATCTGGATACGGTGGACGCTGCCGCGGTTCCGCTACGACCAGGTGATGCACCTCGGGTGGAAGGTCCTTCTTCCCGCCGCCCTCGGGTACATCATGCTGATCGCGGGGACCATGCTCGTGCTCGACCAGCTGGGCGTGGCCTATGGCATGCTCTACGGACTGGTCCTGACCGCCGTCAGCGGCGTCACCACCCTTGCGTTCCTCTTCTTCGTCGACCGCGACCGCGTCATATCCGGTGCCCACAGGAAGCAGCCCATGCGCTCGCGGCGGGCGGGGGCCGTTCCGGGTGCGGCGGGCCGCAACACCGCAGACTGACAAGGGAGCAGATTCCAATGGCGATATCGGTCAAGGTGATGAGGCGCCCCGAGGCGGGCCGCACGTCGTACATGCGCGCGACGCTCAAGGGCATGAGCCTGACCTTCAGGCACATGGTCCGACCGGCCAAGGTGACCCTGGAGTATCCGGAGGAGCAGCCGGAGCTGAGTCCGCGCTGGAGGGGTACGCACCGAATGGAAGTGCACGCCGACGGGCGTCCCAAGTGCGTGGCGTGCGGCCTGTGCCCGACGGTCTGCCCCGCGAACTGCATCCGCCTGGTGGGCGGCGAGGACGACCAGGGCAACCGCTACCCCATCGTGTACGAGATCGACGAGTTCCGCTGCATCTTCTGCGGCATGTGCCAGGAGGTGTGTCCGGTCGAGGCGATCCACGTGGGGCAGCACTTCGAGAACGCGGAGTACACAAGGGACCGGTTCGTGTACGACCTGGACCGCCTGATGGAGCAGGATCACCCGACAACCCTCCTGTGGGATCCGGCGGATCCGCGCTCCGAATGACCGAAATCCTCTTCGTTCTGTTCGCGGTCGTGGCCGTTGGCGGGGCCATCGGGGTGGTGATCGGGCGCAGTCCGGTTGCCAGTCTGCTGTTCATGGTGGCCACGCTGGCGAGCGTCGCGGGGATCTATGTCCTCTTCGAGGCGCACTTTCTGGCGGCGATCCAGGTGCTGGTCTACGCGGGCGCCATCATGGTGCTGTTCCTGTTCGTGATCATGCTCCTGAACCTCGGGCACGACTACCGCGCCGACCTCCGGTACGGCTCCTGGTCGCTGCTCTCCCTGGTGGTCGTGGGCCTCACGGCCGGCGTCCTGATGCAGGGGTGGGTCACAGGCGCGGACGCGGAGCTGCTGCCGGACGGCGCTGCCGCGGCAGCCGCGATCGATGCCGCGGTGCTGGAGAAGGGAGCCGTGGGCATCATCGGGGATCCGCTGTTCACCGATTATGTGGTCGCATTCGAACTGATGGGCCTGCTGCTGCTCGTGGCCATCGTGGCCGCGGTCGTGCTCGCCAAGCCGCGCGCGCGAGGGGAGGACTGAGGTGCTGACGCCTGCCCTGCTCCTGAGCGCCACGCTCTTCGTGATCGGCACGCTCGGAGTGATCGTGCGCAGGAACGCGATCATCATCTTCCTGTGCGTCGAGTTGCAGCTCAATGCGGTCAACCTGGCGTTCGTGGCGCTGTCGCGGTACACGGGGATCGAGGGTCAGCTATACGTCTTCTTCGTCATGACGGTGGCGGCGGCCGAGGCGGCCGTCGGGCTGGCCATCATCATCGCGATCTTCCGGCACTATGAGACGGTCAACGTGGACAAGTTCAACGTGCTGAAGTGGTGACCGGCGTGACCTGGGAACCCGTGCTGCCCGGTCTGATCGTCCTGCTCCCGCTGCTGGGATTCGTGATCAACGGATTCCTCGCGCTGCGCGCTGCACGCTGGTCGTCCGCCGCGGTTCGCAGCGGGGAAGAGTGGGATCCCTTTGCCGGCAAGGCGCTTCCGGCCACGCACTCGCTTCCCACGATCGTGGGACCGGGGGTGATGCTCCTCGCCTTTGGCCTGGCGCTGCTCAACTTCGCCGGCATGCCCGACGACCTGCACGAGCCCGTGATCCGCTCCTACTGGACCTGGATCGCGACCGGTGATCTGCGCATCGAGGCTGCCCTGCAGCTCGACCAGCTCTCGGCCGTCATGATGCTCGTGGTCACCGGAGTCGGCTTCCTGATCCACGTCTTCAGCGTCGGCTACATGAAGGACGACGTGGGGTATCCGCGCTACTTCGCGTACCTCAACCTCTTTGTCTTCTTCATGCTGGTGCTGGTCATGGGCTCCGGGTACGCCACCATGTTCGTGGGATGGGAAGGCGTCGGGCTCTGCAGCTACCTGCTGATCGGCTACTGGTTCAGCGACCGCGAGAAATCCGACGCGGGCAAGAAGGCGTTCATCGTGAACCGGATCGGGGACGTCGGCTTCCTGCTTGCCATGTTCCTGATCTACAAGAGCTTCGGGACGCTGGATTTCGGTGCGGTCTTTGCGGGCGCCGAGGCACAGGTGGCCGCCGGCGGCGTCGCCGTCACCGCGATCACGCTGCTGCTGATGCTGGGGGCGGCCGGCAAGAGTGCGCAGGTGCCGTTGCACGTGTGGCTGCCCGACGCGATGGCCGGTCCCACGCCTGTCTCCGCGCTGATCCACGCGGCCACCATGGTCACGGCGGGTGTCTACATGGTTGCGCGGTCCTCGGTCCTGTACGCGCTGGCCCCGGTGAGCCAGGCCGTGGTGGCTGGTGTGGGGGTGCTCACCGCGCTGATCGCGGCGACCATCGCCATGCAGCAGTACGACATCAAGAAGGTGCTGGCCTACTCGACCGTCTCCCAGCTCGGGTTCATGTTCCTGGCCGCCGGCATCGGCGCCTTCACGGCCGCCATCTTCCACCTCGTCACGCATGCCTTCTTCAAGGCGCTGCTCTTCCTCGGCGCCGGCGCGGTGATCCACTCCATGCACCACGCGGCGCATCGGGCGGACGAACACCTCGACGAGCAGGACATGCGCAACATGGGCGGCCTCCGGCGCTACATGCCCGTCACGTGCGCAGTCATGTGGATCGCCACCCTCGCGATCGCGGGAATCTGGCCGTTCGCCGGCTTCTTCTCGAAGGACGAAATCATCTGGTACACGGCGGCGTGGGCGGGCGCCGACGCGAATCCCTTCGGGGCACTGTATGCCGTGTACTGGGGCGTGGCCCTGGTGACCGCGCTGCTGACCGCGTTCTACATGACGCGCCTGATGGTCATGACCTTCCACGGCGCCAACCGCACCGGTGCCGCGGGTGCGGCGCATTTGCACGAGGCTCCCCCGGTGATGACGGTTCCGCTGATCGCGCTGGCCGCGCTGTCGGTATTCGGCGGCTGGATCAACGTCCCCGATGCCCTGCAGGCGTCGTTCGCGGGGCTGTTCGGCATTCTGCCGATGAGCGAATGGCTGCATCACTGGCTTGAGCCGGTGACGCACGCGGCCGCGGAGATCCAGGTCGCGGGCTTCGGTGAGGCCGCCCACAGCGCGCCGCCCGGCGGTGGCGAGGTGGCGTGGGCGCTCGCCTCGACGGTTGCCGCGCTGCTGACGGTCGCGGTGAGCGCGCGCATCCTGGGTTCGCGCAAGTACCTCGCAGCGTCCGCCGACCCGGGTCCCGCCGCGGGCCTGCGACGCGTCGTTCACGACAAGTGGTACTTCGACGAGGCCTACGGGGCAGTGATCGTACGGCCGCTGGTCCGGCTTTCCCGGTGGTGCTGGAGGTTCATCGACGACGTGATCATCGATGGCTTCGTGAACTCCACCGCACAACTCGCGCGCCTCGCCGGCTGGGCCATGAGCCTGTTCCAGACCGGCCAGGTGAACATGTATGCATTCGTGCTGACCCTGGGCGTCCTCCTTGTCCTGGGCGCTTCGGTCCTCCTCGGCATCGCCCCATGACGGACCTGTTCGCATCGCTCCGGTACGAGGACTGGATCCTCCACGCGCTGATCTGGCTGCCGCTTGCCGGAATGGCCCACGTCCTCATCTCGTCTTCGGCGCGGGCAAAGGACGTGGCGTTCGCCTGGTCGGCGCTCGTTTTCGTGCTCAGCCTGGGGTTGTGGTGGACCTACGACCCCGGCGGGGGCGGGTTGGCGTTGCGGTCGTCCACGCCGTGGATCGAGTCGTGGGGAGTGAGCTACGCGCTCGGAATCGACGGCATCTCGGTCTTCATGGTGATGCTGACGACGTTTACCAGCGCAATCGCGATACTCGGGTCGTTCGAGTACGTGAAGACCCGCCGCAAGGCCTTCTACGCACTCATGCTGCTCCTGGAGACGGGTGTGCTCGGGGTGTTCCTCGCCACCGACATCTTCCTCTTCTACGTCTTCTTCGAGCTCACGCTGGTGCCGATGTACTTCATCGTGGGGATCTGGGGCGGCGAGCGGCGCATCTACGCCGCCGTGAAGTTCTTCCTCTACACGGCGGTCGGGTCGCTCCTCATGCTGGTCGCGATCCTCTACATGTACTTCGGCGGCGGTGCCGAGTCCTTCTCGTACGAGGCGTTCCTGAACGCCGACCTCGGCCTGCGCGAGCAACTCTGGCTGTTCGCAGCCTTCGCGCTTGCCTTCGGTATCAAGGTGCCCGTGTTCCCCCTGCACACGTGGCTGCCCGACGCCCACGTCGAAGCGCCGACGCCGGGTTCGGTCATACTGGCGGCCGTGTTGCTGAAAATGGGTACCTACGGCTTCATGCGGTTCCTCCTGCCCTTCTTTCCCGGGGCCGCGCAACACCCGACGGTTGTGGCGGTCATGCTGGTGCTTGGCGTGGCGGGAATCATCTATGCGGCGTGGGTCGCGGCGGTCCAGCCCGACGCCAAGAAGCTGGTCGCCTACACGTCGGTGGCACACATGGGGTTCGTGGTCATCGGAATCTTCGCCCTGACGCTGAACGGCCTGCAGGGCGGCATGGTCGTCATGATCAGCCACGGCATCTCCACCGGCGCGCTGTTCCTGCTGCTGGGCATGATGTACGAGCGGCGCCACACCCGGCTCATCGAGGACTTCGGTGGCATCGGCCGCCCCGCCCCGCTGTTCGCGACGGCCTTCGTGATCACCGCGCTGGCCTCCATCGGGCTGCCCGGGACGAGCGGCTTCATCGGCGAGTTCCTGGCCCTGCTGGGGACCTTCGAGACCCATGCGCTCACGGCGATCGTGGCCGCCACCGGGGTCGTCTTCGCGGCGTACTACATGCTGCCCATGGTGCAGCGGGTCCTCTTCAACAAGCTGGACAGGCCCGAGAACCGGAAGTTCCCCGATCTCTCCATCAGGGAAGGGGTGATCCTGGCGCCGATGGTCGCGGCCATGATCTGGATCGGCGTCCACCCCACGCCCATCCTGGAACGCATGGAGCCGAGCGTGCAGCGCGTGATCGAGCGTGTCGAGGGGGCGAGCCCGGTGCTCGGCGCGGCCTCTGCAGATGGCGCGGCCTCTGCGGACGTGGCGGCCTCTGCGGATGCGCCGAACGCCGGATCCGCCGAGGACGAGCGGGTGGACGCGGTCGATCCGGCCGGGTGGGAGGACTGACGCATGCTGCTCGATTACACGTCCAGCGCCCACTACGTGCTCGCGCTCCTGCCCGAGGTGGTGCTCTGTGTCTGGGGGATGGGCGTGCTGCTGGCCGGGGTCTCCCGGAGACATCGGGGCGGATCGGGCCAGGAACTGGGCTGGCTTACGATCGCGGGTCTTGCCTTTGCCGCGCTGGCGAACGGGTGGCTGTACTTCGGAGTGACCGAGAACGCGGTCACGGCGATGATCGCCGTCGACCGCTTCCGGCTCTTCGGGAACTGGGTGTTCCTGATCGGCGCCGGGCTGTCGATCGTCATCTCCCTGCCGTACGTCGCGCGGCAGAGGCTCCAGGCCGGCGAATACTACTCGCTGATCCTGTTTGCAACGGTGGGCATGATGTTCATGGCTTCGGCGCGCGACCTGATGGTCGTCTTCCTGGGGCTGGAACTCATGTCCATCGCGGTCTACGCGCTGGCGGGCTTCAATCGCCGCGACCGGCGGTCTGCCGAAGCCGGACTCAAGTATTTCCTCCTCGGCGCGTTCGCAAGCGGTTTCCTGCTGTTCGGCATTGCACTTGTGTACGGCGCGACGGGGAGTACCAACGTACGGGTGGTTGCGGACGCGGTTCAGAGCGGTGCCGCCGTGGCTGCGCTGATGAACCCGGGCGTGGCACTGCTCGCGATAGGGTTCGCCTTCAAGGTGTCGGCGGTGCCCTTCCACATGTGGACCCCGGACGTCTACGAGGGGGCGCCGACTCCGGTCACCGCCTTCATGGCGGCCTCGGTCAAGGCCGCCGCGTTCATGGCCTTTCTCCGCGTTTTCCTGGTCGGCCTCGACGGGCTCTACCCTCAGTGGTGGGGCATACTCTGGTGGATCGCGGCGGTCACGATGGTGGTGGGCAACACGGTTGCCGTCGTGCAATCCAGCGTCAAGCGAATGCTTGCCTATTCGTCGATCGCGCACGGAGGATACCTGCTGGTCGCGCTGGTCGCCGCGAACGACGGGGCGGCGGCGGGGCTCCTGTTCTATCTGCTGGTCTACACCATCATGACCGTGGGTGCCTTTGCGGTCGTGGTGACCGTGGGCAACCAGAGCGAGAGCAACTCCAGGATCGAGGACTACGCCGGGTTCGGATGGCGACGGCCTGTCGTCGGGGTTCTCATGACCGTGTTCCTTCTGTCGCTGGCCGGATTCCCCGGCACCGCCGGCTTCATCGCCAAGTACCACCTCCTGCTGGGCGCCGCCGAGGCCGGGCTCTGGGTGCTGGCGGTGATCCTGGTCCTGACGACGGTCGTCTCCTACTGGTACTATCTGCGCGTGGCCTGGTTCATGTGGATGAAGGAGGGGACAGCGGGTGAGGGTCCGGGCGCCGCGGGCGGAACGCCCCTGGCCACGCACATCGTGCTGGTCGTCGGCGTCGCGCTGATCATCCTTGGCGGCCTGTTCCCGGGCGCCGCACTCGACCTGGCGGCCGACTCGGTCGATGGTCTCAGGCAGGTCATGGGTGGTGCGGCCGCGGGGGCGGGTCACTGAGCATTCTTCGCTGAAGGCGGGCTCCGATGCGTATGAAGGAGCACATCTTCCGGCAATACGACATCCGCGGCATTGTCGGGCAGGATCTGACGCCTGAGGTCGCGGAGGCCGTTGGCAGGGCCTACGGCTCCGAGTTGTGCGCGCGGCATCCGGGTGGCGCGCGATGTGTTGCGGTCGGGGAGGACAACCGTCCTTCGTCTCCCGATCTGCGGGCCGGTCTGGTGCGGGGGCTGCGGTCGGCCGGTTGCGGAGTCGTCCAGCTGGGCACGGTTCCGACCCCGGTCACGTACTTCGCCGAGTACGAGTTCGCGGCCGACGGCGCCATACAGATCACGGGTTCCCACAATCCTCCCGAGTACAACGGCATCAAGATGACCATGGACAGAAGGTCGGTCCATGGGGACACGATCCGGCGCTTGCGGACCCGCATCATGGAAGGCGACCTGGTCGAAGGTGAAGGTCCCCTCGAGATCCGCGACCCGCTGCCTGCCTACGTGGCCGACGTAACCGCGCGGTTTCGGCTCTCGCGCCCTCTCAGGGTTGTCGTCGACTGCGGGAACGGCACGGGCTCGGTGGTCGCGCCGTCGCTTCTCGAAGCGATCGGCCTGGACGTGATTCCCCTGTACTGCGAATCGGACGGTACGTTCCCCAACCACCATCCGGATCCGACCGTGGACGAATACGTCCAGGACATGATCGCCGAGGTGCGAAGGCATGGCGCCGACGCCGGCATCGGATTCGACGGCGACGCGGACCGGATCGGCGTGGTGGATGACCAGGGACGCATCGTGCGTGGCGACATCCTCCTGCTTCTCTTCGGACTGGATGTCCTGCGCCGGCACGGTACCGGTCAGCGCCTGGTCTTCGACGTGAAGTGCTCGCAGGTCCTTCCCGAGGAATTCGCGCGCGCCGGCGGCGAGCCGCTGATGTGGAAGACCGGTCACTCGCTCATCAAGGAGAAGATGAGGGAGGTCGGGGCGGCGGTCGCGGGAGAGCTGTCCGGGCACATCTGTTTCGCCGACGACTACTACGGCTTCGACGACGCCATCTATGCCGCGTGCCGGCTCGCGGCCCTGATTGCCGGGGGCGGGCGTCCGCTGTCGGAGATCGTCGGGGCGCTTCCCGCCCGCGCCGCCACGCCGGAGCTGCGGATCGAGGTCGCAGAAGAGGACAAGTTCCCGCTGGTGGCGCGGGCCGTCCGTTACTTCAGCGCCCGCTACGATGTGGTCGCGGTCGACGGTGTGCGGGTGGAGTTCGGTGACGGATGGGGTCTGATCCGGGCCTCGAATACCCAGCCGGTGATCGCGGCGCGGTTCGAGGCGAAGAGCCCGGGACGCCTGGCGGAGATCCAGGCGATCATGGCGGATTGGCTGCGCCGGGAGGGCGTGCGGATCTGAAGGACGGAAGGCCTTTGTGGGCCTCCCGAGCTTTCGTCACGGTGGTGCACGGAAAGTCGTCCCATCCAGCTATGCCAATGGCCCTCACGAGGGCCCATATTCGGGCACGCTGAATCGCATCCGCACACGGAAGGAGCAGCCCCATGGCGACGACGGGGAGCCGACGCAACCGCCAGGAAACCAGATCCGGTCATGCCACCCTCATGCGGGGTGAGCCCTACAGATTGTCTGGCCAGGTGCTCGGCCTCGTTGCGGCATTGGCCGCGGGCGCGTGCGACACGTCCGACTCCGCTGCGTCTTCGCAGTCCGATATCTCGCCTTCCGCATCCGACCTCGCCGCTCCCGGACCGGGACTGGTGGACACGGCGGCCTTCAACGAGGCGTTCGAGGTGATTCAAACGCTCGAACTGGAGGAGACCGATGAGGCCATGACCGTCCAGCCGATGGTCAGGCTCGGTGGTGATGGCACGTTCCTGCTTGCGGAGCCGCTGGAGGGGCAGGTGAATCTCTACGGCGCCGATGGACGGCTGAGGCGCGTCGTGGGTGGCAGAGGCGAGGGGCCTGGAGAGTTTCGGTTTCCGCTTTCCGCCCATCCGACCCCGGATGGCGACATCGTCGTCGCGGACCTCATGCTGGCCCGGCTGACGTTCTTCCCCGGCTCCGGGGGAGACCCCGAGGTTGTGCCGTCTCCGATCATGACGGTGCAGGGAGCACAGGATCTCGGAGATGGGCGCTACCTGCTGACAGGGACCCACGCGCTCGAGGGAAGGCCGCGTCTGCTGCACGTCTGGAACCGCGGCACGGGAGAGGTTGAACGCAGTTTCCTCCCGATGGGCGTACCCGAGGAGTCGCTCGGCCACGCAATGAGCTTCCAGGGAGCCTCCGCGACGCTCGAAGCGGACACGATCTGGGCCGTCTGGGCCCTCTCGGACACGCTGTACAAGTTCAACCCCGACGGGGATCTTCTCGGCCGGATTCCTCTGCCGATGTCGAGGCCCATGGGCACCCTGTCCAGTGTCGGGGAAGGAGGTGCGGACCCGGGAGCCGACCCTGGAGGATTCGACCAGCTCACCCAGTTGTACGGGGTCTACATCCTCGAAGACGGCAACCTGCTGATCCAGTCGATGCAGCCACGCGCCAACGATGCGGTTTGGGACATCCTTATCCTCGATCGCGAGGGCCGACTAATCCTGAGCGCGGGCAACATGCCCCAGCTGCTCGCGGTTGAGCGGGACCTGTTCTACTTCGACGACCCCGCCTCGGTCCTCCCCAATCGATGGCTGGTCGCGCGCTGGAGAGGTGGGTCGCAGCCGTGAGCCCGGGTGCGGGACTGGCCCGGACAGCGAACCCGGTTGCCGTCGCGACGCGGCGACCTGTGGCCTTGGCAATCGCTGCGCTGGTGTTTGTCGGGTGCTTTCTTCAGGACGGTGCCGGTGGTGGCCGAGGTGTTGGCGACTCCCTTCCGCAACTCGGGCTTGCCGGCCGTCATCCCGCGCTGGTGTGGGTTTTTGACGCCAGGGAGTGTCTCGGGTGCAAGCTCACGGACCCGGCGAGAACGGTGCGCGCTGCACAGCGCCAACTGGGAGAGCACGTCGAACTGGTCGCGGTGGCGGTTGGGGAGAACGGGGAAACAGACCACGAACTGGTCGCGGGGTTCCTGAGGTCACAGAGGGTTTCGGCACGAATCGAGGTGCGCAGCCGAGCCGAGTATGTCCGGGCGTTCGGACGCGCGGACACGGGCCTGTTCTACGTCGTCGACGGGTCCGGCGTGATCAAGGCGGTGTTGGCGGCGGACGATGCAGCGGACTGGCGTTCACCCGGAGACTCACTCGATCTGGCCGGGTTTGTCCGCGTTCTGGAGAGAACCGGACCGGAGCGAGTTGACGACGGCGGGCTGAACTGCAAACCAAATCACAATTGTAATGCCAAGGAGGAAGCACGATGAGAGCAAGAGTACAACGGAACGGGCGCCACCGGTGGTCGATGCGGACCGCCGTCATGGGAATGGCGCTTGCATTCACTGCCGGCGCGCCGGCGGCGGGAACATTGCCGACACCTGCGGCCGCCACGGTGGTGGCCAGTGCCCAGGACAACCGCGAACGCGTGGTCAGATTCTGGCACCTCCATATCTGTTGGACACGGTGTCCGGGATACGGCGTGTGTTGCTTCGATAATCCGTACATGTAGGCTGTGTCCCGATCCGGGCAAGCCAGAAAGGAAATGGAAATATGCGAATGACAATCGGGAAGGTCCCTGGCCGCACATTGAGCGTGCGCGGGGCTGTGAAGGTGTTGACGCTGGCCGTGGCGCTTTCGGCCGCCGGCCCGGTGCTTCATGAAACCGGCATCCCGGTGAATGCCGAGGCAAGGGCCCTGTCGGGGTCCGACAAGCTGGTCGTGCGTTGGTGGATTTTCAGGGTTTGCACCGACCACCCATGCGTGGCCGATGCCGACCGCTGTTGTGGGTCTGTCGGGTTTTGACGCTCACGCGCTGAAGCGGGATCACTACCGCAAAGGAGTTGCAAAATGATACGAGGTAACACCATGAAGAGGCTGCGGACCGCTGTCGCCGGCGGGACCCGCATCGCCGGCATCGCGCTGGCGCTGGCGCTCGTCGCGCCGGGTACAGGAGCACATGCGACGGCCGCCACGGCTGCTGCCGCGGACGATCATTGGCAGGTGGAGGTGGGGCCCTTCATCCTCTGCATTCCCGTGCCGTGCCCGGAAATGAGCAACAGTTGCTGCGGCCCGTTCGACGTCTCGGGCCCGCTCGTTTAGTCTGCGGGGTTGCGAGCAGACTACGGCCCGTGTGACAAACGGGCTCTCCGGCGGGTCCCTCTCCCGAGGGGCCCGCCGGTTTCTCCAAGGGCCGCGTCCGGGTAGTCGGCCGTCTCCTGCAGGCTGCCGGCCCTGTCAGGCCACCGTCCCCGGACTTGCTCAGAAAGTGGGGACCGTGAGGGCGTCGAGCGTCTCGGCCTCGACGGTTTCCTCGGTCCAGAAGGGTTCGGCGTAGCCGCACCGGATGAGTGCACCGTAGGTGGCGTGCACGCTTCGGATCTGGGCGAAAAGCGGACGGTTGCCTGCCGGAAACACCTCGCCGATCCCGGTCTTGCCGTGAAACTGTGTTCCGTAGGCCGACAACGCTTCGATCTTCCGCTCCATCTGGTCCGTGATGTCCACGACGAAACTCGGCTTGACCGGGTCCTCACGGAACGCGAGAGCGTAGACGACCTTTTCCGGGCGGTGCGGCTTGCCTTCGGTCGGGAGCTTTCGGAGTCCCGCCAGAAAGGACGCGTCGCGGACGAGCTCGGCTGCGGCACGATGATCGGGATGGCGTCCCCGGGTCCAGTGCGTCACGATGACTCGGGGCCGCAGGGCCCGGATGATGCCCGCGACCACATGGCGGCAGTGCACGTCGTTGCACAGAGCCGCGTCCGGGAGCTCGGCGCAGCGGCGCACGGCGAGACCCATGACCTCGGCTGCTGCCGCCGCCTCTCGCGCCCGCGATTCCCGCGTACCGCTGGACCCCATCTCGCCGGCGGTGAGGTCGACGACCCCCGTGCGCTGTCCGGCTTCGGCGGACTTGATCAGCGATCCGCCACAGAAGATTTCCGCGTCATCCGGATGCGCCATGATCGCCAGGACATCGAGCGGGTCGCTCATTCGTACCTGAGGGCGTCGACCGGATCCAGCTTGGAAGCGCGCAGCGCCGGGAGCAGCCCGAAAAGGATCCCGGTGACGGCGGCCACGGAAAGCGCCGCGAAGACCGACCAGATCGGGATCCTCGCGGGCAGGGGGCTCAGGGCGGCGAGCAGTTCGGAAGCACCCCAACCCACCAACAGACCGGCGGCACCGCCGGAAGCGGTCAAGAGCGACGCTTCGATCAGGAACTGCCACTTGATCTCGCGGCGGGTGGCGCCGATGGCCTTGCGGATACCGATCTCCCGCGTGCGTTCGGTTACCGAAATCAGCATGATGCCGACCACGCCGATCCCACCGACGAGCATCCCGATCGAAGACAGCCCCACCATGACGAGGAAGAACACGGCCGTGAACTGGTTGAAGAGGTCGACCAGCTGCTCGCTGCGGATGATGGCGAAGTTGTTTTCCTCGGCGGGTCCCAGACCGCGCATCGACCGCAGCGCCGCGACGACCTGGTCTTCCGCCTCACTCGACTCGATGCCTTCTCTGGGGGCGATCTGGACCATCATGAAGTTCCAGCGCGTTCGGGCCTTCAGCCGTTTGTCTGCGGCCGTGAACGGCACCACGGCAAAGTGACCTGCAACCTCTCCAAAGAGGTTGTCGATGGGCCTGAACACGCCGACGACGGTGAACTGCTCGTTCGCGGCCCTGCGGCCCGCGTTCACGCGAACACGCTTGCCGATCGGGTCCAGCTCTCCGAAGACGGTCTCTGCCAGCTGTTCCGACACCACGACGACACCTCTGGCCTGGGTGACCTCGGCCGGAGTGAAGTCCCGGCCCGCAAGGAAGTCGCCTCCGGTGAAGGTGGCCCATCCACTGGAGTTGCCGACCCACTGGATATTCCTGACCCAATCCGATTCGTACCGCATCGACGCGGGGAATTCATATCGCGCAACCGCTTCGGCTACGCCAGGAAGCGACTGCACCCTGCGTATCTCGCGGTTGCTGATTTCGGGCCGATCCCACCAGGGGGGCCGGCCCGAGCCGTCGGTGGCGATTCGAACATTGCTGAAGTCGAACGGCATGAGCGTGAAACTGCCGGGGTCCGATGCCTCGAACGCGGTCATGACCTCGGTCCGGATGCCGGTCACCATCGCTGCCACCGTGACGACGACTCCGACTCCGATTCCCACCCCCAGCACGGCCAGCGTCGTGCGCATCCAGTTTGCGCGCAGTGCGTCGAAGGCCACGCGGACGCTCTCGCCAAAAACGTAACCTGGTGCTGCCGGCTGCTTCGACGCGGATGGTCCGGTGCCGGTTCCCCGTTCACTCATCATTCGTACCTCAGCGCATCGACAGGATCGAGTCTGGCCGCGCGTGAAGCCGGGTAGACTCCCGAGACCACCCCGACACCGACGCCGAGCGTCACGCCCAGCGCCATCCACTTGGGGGCCACGACCGCGGGCATCGGAGACACAGCGCCGACCAGCACGGTGAGCGCGACGCCCACGCCAACCCCGATCGCGGCGCCGACGGCCGACAGCGTGGCGCTTTCGATGAGGACCTGGACCAGAATGTCGCCCCGTCGGGCCCCGATGGCCTTGCGAATGCCGATCTCACGGGTTCTCTCCATCACGGACACCAGCATGATGTTCATGATCACAATGCCGCCCACGACGAGGGAAATCCCAACCAGCCCGGGCAACGCGAGGAACAGGACCTGGCTGATGTTGTCCCAGAAGGCCAGCGTGGATTCCGTTGTCTCGGCGGCGAAGTTGTCGAGATCCGCCGGTCTGAGCCGACGCCTCAGGCGCATGGCCTCGACGGTCTCCTGGTGGATGGGCAGGACCAGTTCGGGTGCGCTTGCCTTGATGATGATCTCATCCACGATTCCACGCGGATTGACGAATCGCTGGACCGGCGAGCGCGCCGGAGCGATGGCCAGATTGTCCAGGGAGATTATCAGAAAGGAACCCTGCTCCTCCAGCACTCCGATCACACGGAACGGGAATCCTCGGAGCCGGACCGTCCTCCCGATGGGATTGAGCCCCTCGAAGAGCACATCGGCGGTGGACGTGCCCAGCACAATGACGGGCGTTCCCTCTTCGGCCTCCTGCCGGGTGAACGCGCGTCCCCGCTCGATATTCCAGTTGCGGATCTCGAATATCTCGGCCGACGCGCCGACGATGTTGACGTTTTCGACCTTCAGGCCGCGATCCGACTCGATTTCTCCGCTGGTGTCGGATTGGGCACCAATGACCGCAGACAGCGTCACCCTGTCGCGAAGATACTCCAGGTCGTCAAACGTCAGTCGCGGTGCACGCGCCCATGCCCGCCGCTGTTCGGGGGAGGGATCGACGGATTCCCTGGGGGTCCTGCCCACCCGGACCGTGTTGACCCCCATGACCCTCTCGGTGAGCGTACCGCGGATGTACTGGTCCATCCCCTCGACGATGCTGACCACGATGACCAGAAACATCACGCCGACGATCACGCCCAGCAGCGTAAAGAAGCTCTTGAGCTTCTGTGTACGGATCTGCTCCCACGCAAGGCGCACGCCCTCGAAGAACTGCATCCGGCCGGCCGCCTAGGCGATTCGGTCCAGGGGAGGCCGCACGGCGAGCCTACCCTTCCTGGTCTTCATCCGCGCCGGCGTCGTCGTCCGCCTGAACCGCGTCCCCGTCTTCGAGGGTTCGCACGACCTGGTACGGACCGCTCACGACCGTATCGCCCACGGACAATCCGGAGAGGACCTCGAAGTACTCCTGACCGGCGATTCCCACCGTGACTTCCGTGAACGTCACCTCGCCGTTCCTTACCACAAAGACTCCCTCCACCGGATCCGGCGTCTCGTCGGACGAACGGTTGTCCGCCGCCGCGTTCTCGCCGGTATCGTCGGATTCGGGCTCGCGCAGCGTAAGGGCTATGATCGGAATGCTCAGTTGATCGACACGCGTTTCCGTGATGAGTTCGGCGGTGGCCGACAGATCCGGACGCAGCTCCACTCCGGGGCTGTCGAGCGTCACCACGACTTCGAAGTCGATGGTGGGGGTCTGACCGGTGCCTGCGGCCTGGGAAGGCGGACGAATCGCGCTGTTGCCGATCTCGGTGACCACGCCGGGGAAGTCCATGTCGGGGAAAGCGTCGAGGTCCACCGCCGCGCTGTCCCCCAGCGCGATTTCGGGCACGTCGGTCTCGTCCACTTCGAGCACCACCTCCATCACCGAGAGGTCGGAGACGGTGAGCACCAGACTTCCGGGGTTGTTCATGGTGCCCACGATGACCGTCTCTCCCTGCTCCACGTTGAGGCGCGTGACGCGTCCCGCCATGGGCGCCCTGATGATCGTTTTGGCGAGCTGGTCGTTCGCCTCCTCCAGAGCGGCGCGGGCCTGGCCGACTCCGAATTCGGAGGACTCGAGCAGAGACCGCTGGACCTCCAGGTCCGTGCGGGCGTTGTCCACTTCCTGGCTGCTCACCAGAAGCGGTTCCCTGGCGTGCAGCGAATCCAGCCGTTCCGCTTCTCTCTGCGCACGCAGGAAGTTGGCGCGAGCCTGTGCCACCTGAGCCTGCGACTGGTTGAGGTTGGCTCGGCTTCGGTTGACGGCCGCCTGGTAGCGCGTGGGGTCCAGACGCAGCAGAATCTGCTCCTCCTCCACGTCCTCGCCCTCGTCCACCAGGAGTTCCGCCACCCTTGCCGAGATGTCCGAGCTGATATCCACCTTTCGGCGCGCGCGGACGTTGCCGCTGGCCGTGACGGTCGCGACCAGGTCGCGTTTGCCAACGGTCTCGACGCGGACCTCGATGCCGCGCTGGCGCCCGCCGTTCATGCTCAGCCCTGCGGCCGAGACAAGCAGAACGGCAATTCCGATCCCTATGATCACCCTGGTTCTGGTTCGCATGTCGTCCTATGGATTCCTGAGAGGCATGCCGACGACCGCTTCAAGGTCGGCGACCGCGTCATGGTATGTGAATACTGCCACGATTCGCTCGCGGTCGGCCCGGGCCTTGACCGTCTCCGCTTCCACCAGGTCGATGAAGTTGGAGAACCCGAGCCGGTATCGTTCCTGGGCCAGACGCAGCTGCTCGTCGGCCAGGGCCTGATTGCGCTCCTCGATGAGCGCGCTTTCGTACGCCGTCCGGACCACCGCGGTGCTCGATTGGATATCGGCGCGCAACGCCAATTCCTGTTCGCGGATACGGAACCTGTTGTCGTTGAGCTGGGCGCGGGCGCTCTCGACTTCTCTCTGGCGGCCGAGCCCCTGAAAGATCGGAATCGACACCGTCAGCCCGACGGAGGGAGGCTGCGTGGTGAAGTCGAACGGGAAGGCCCGGTTCCCGGCCCGGATCGCTTCGAGCGCGGACTCGGGCGTCGACAACAGATTGCAGTCCTGAACCGGCGGCGGGTCGGGAAGGCGCAGAACGAGGTCGTTCAGGAACTGGCACTGCTGTACGCGTGCCACGCCGGCGGCGACCGCCTGTGCCTCCTGGCCGGCGGTGCTGCTCGCCTGCCGGGTAAAGCCGCTCCAGCCCGCCGACAGCGAGACGCTCGGAAAGTAGGATGACCGCGCGATGCTCACTCCATAGCGCGACGCTTCCTCCTGTGCGCGCAACGCCTGAAGATCCGGATTGCCCTCGATTGCCACCTGATACAGACCCTCGGCTGTCCACGCGGGCTCGGTCACCGAGAAACTCGTTTCCAGCGTCGGCTGCGCGTCGAGGTCCAGACCAATCTGCTGAAGCAGGCGTATCCGTGACGTCTGAACCCCGGTGCGGGCCTGTATCAGGGTGACCTGGGCACGCCCGACGTTGACTTCCGCCTGCCGGACGTCGATGGCGTTGCCGGACCCGACGTCCTGCCGGCCCTGGGCAAGCCGCAGGTTGATCTGAGCCCGCTCGAGTTCCTGTTCCGCGAGCGTCAGACCCTGTCCCTGGCGCAGCACCTCGAGGTAGGCCTTTGTCACGTTGAGGCGAAGCACCGCTTCGGCCGTGTGGATCTGGGCGCGCGTCGCGTCGCGCGTCCGGCGGGCCTGGCCGGGTGCCATGAGCGTGCGGCCGTCCATCGAGAAGTTCACGCCCGCGTTATACGAACTGAACAGGAACGACGGCTGGTCCTGGAATCCGAGCTGATCTGCCGTAATGCTCCCGAACCGCTGCTCGCCCGCCCCCTGCCAGGAGACGGAGGAACTCAACGAGGCCGATGGGAGCCAGGACCCGTAGGCCGAGTTCAGATTCCAGTCCGCGACCTGCAGGTCGTTCCGGGCCGCCTGCACGCCCGGGTTGTTGCGCAGCGCCGCCTGGAGTGCGTCCTCCAGGGTCAGCGCGGCGGGAAGCTGCTCCTGCGCCCATGCCGGCGAGCCGGCCGCGACGCTGACTGCGACAACAAGGAAAACCCAGGCCGGTCGGCCGGCCTGGTCTGCTATCCGCTTGACCACCACGATCTCCTTCCTCTATTCCCCGGAAAACCGGGCCGGAGTCCTGCACGCACCGAGCCCATTACGCGGCCGGCACGGTTCCAGTTTCGGTTTACGGCTGTGGCGCCGGATTGGTTCAATCGCCGTAATCCCTTTGCGCCACGAAGCCATCCTTCGGCACCTCCACCCGCACGAGCCGCCCGCTGCCGTCGAACCAGACGGTGCGGGTCTCGCCGCCCGACAGGATGCGCACGCGGGTCGCCTCCACCTGCTCGCCCTCCAGCAACAGCGTCTCCGAGCCGATGTCCAGATCCGCGTCCCAGTCCTCTCTGCCGGATCTGGGCTCGAATGCGTGGAGCGTGGCTGCGGTCGTCCCGCCCGCCAGGAAACCGCCGACGACGAAGTAATGGTGGGCGATGCCTGCGTCGAAGATCATCGTCCGCGGGCTGGCCCTGAACTCCTGCTCCTCCTCGCCCCATGGCGCGACCGTCACCCGCCGCAGCCGACCGCCGGCATGAACCACCCGGACCTCGAGGGTGTCTGCCCCACGCACGTTGGCCGCGTACTCCGAGAATGCCATCGCCGGCCCCACGGTCCGCAGGATCGTGGCGATTACGCGTCCGTCATTCATCCTCACGGCACCGCGTGCCAGCGTCTCCTGTGCCTCGCCGGAGCCGATTCGCTGGATCGTGAAGTCCTCCGTGCCGATCTCCAGACCGTCCTGGAACAGACGAAACCGCCCCCGGTCCAGTTGCTGGCCCCGGAGCGGAGATGCGGGCAGGGAAGACGCGAGCACGATCAGGGTGACGGCGGCGAGAAGGCCGCCCCCAGGCCGGAACGGCCGGCGCGATGGAAGGTGTCGATCCATTAGATTCATAATAACGGCAATCGGAAGGGGCGAGGCTATGTCCAAATGGGACTCGCGGTCTGGATGGGACTCGCGGTCCATATGGGACTCGCGGGAGCCCCGCAGCCCGTGAAGGACCGCGACACCGCCGTGAACCGGCTGGAGCCCGCCGGCCGGTTTCTCTGGATCGGGCTCCTCTGCCTGATCGCGTGGACGCGTTTCGACAGCACATGGTTCCTGGTCGGCGCCGCGCTGCTCGTGACCTGGGCGGCTCTCGGGAAGCAAAGGGGTTGGCGTCACGGCATTTCGGTCGTCCTTCTGTCGGCCGGTGTGGTCGCCGGATTCCGCGGAGACGTGATCGACCGTCGCTTGTCGGAGGGATGGGGCCAGTACTGGGAAGAGCGGCGCGAGGCGGTTGCCGAACAGCTTGGCGCCGACTTCGACGCGCTGGTCGCCGAGGGCGACGCGGCGGTCGAACGGCTGGCCCGCGCGTCGACGGTGGACGACGGCCGCGCGATGTCGGCGCCCTCGGCAAGCGGTGGCCGCCCGGTCCTGCAGGATTCGCTACGAGTGGTGCTGGACGACACGGGATTGACCGCGGCGGCGGTCATCGGCACCGACGGCAGGCTGGTTGCATGGGAGGGCAGCCATCAGGGCCGGCTCCCGAAGGAAGGTCTCGCGGAGATGGGAGGCTACGAGTACGCCGGCACGCCGCTGTTCTCCTACCTGTACTTCACCAGGGCCCTGCCGGGCGAGGGCGGACTCGTGGTGGCGGCAGCGCTCATCAGCTCCGACCTGCCCGATTTCTTCGCCTCGGGCCTGGGCGACTTCGCGTCGCGCTTCCGCGAACGAACGGGGGAACGCATCAGCGTCTCCCGCTCGGACCGGGCGTCGGGACCGGGCGTATTCGACTTCGGCTGGCCGGACGAGGCCCTGCTGAGCATCACGATCGAGGAGCCCGCGCAGCACGCGAGGCGCGACGAGGAGCGGGGCCGGTGGGCGAGGATCGTAGCCATCCTGGCCGCGATGGCGTGGCTTGCCCTGTCCTTCGGCGTCTCGCGAGCGAACCTGGCATACTCGGTCGCCCTGCTCGGGGCCGGCGCGGCTCTGCTGCCCCTGGATGGGCTGTTCCAACGACCCGAACTCGTCGATCCGGCCGTGTTCGGGCTCGCCGGTCCGGTGCCCCTCACGCTCGGCCGCGTCGTATTGCTGTGTGCCGCGATCATGCCCGCGGCCGTGCTGACGCTGTCGCGCCTGCGTCCGCAAACCCGGCGCTGGGCCGCGCCGCTCGTTGTCGCGCTGTCGTTTCCGTTTGTGCTGGTGTGGATGGGCCGGAGCGCTTCGCCGGAACTGCTGGGAACCACCGACGCCCGCTGGATCGTATTCCAGACCATGGTTGCCGTCATCCTCGCGGTCGTGGCGGCGACCGCGCTGACCTGGCGCCCACGTGCCGGCGTGCGGGGCAGTCCGGGCCTCGTGGCGCTCGGTCTTGCAATCGCGGGCACGCTGGGGTTCCTGATCGCGATCGGTGTGCGCACCGGCCCTGCCGTCACTCCGTTGCTGGCTGCGCTTTGGGCCGGACCCGTAGCGGCGGTGGCCCGTGGGCTCGGCCCGGTTCGTCCCGTCTCCTATCTGCACTGGTTCTGTTCGTTCTGCCTGTCGGCGACCGCGGTGCTGCCGTTCACCTGGTCGATGCGCACGGAAGCCCGGATGACCATCGCCGAGGAGCAGATGGGTCGTCTGGGCGTCACGTCGGAACCGGACCTCGATGTCCTTCTGGACCGCTTTGCGGAGCAGGTCGACTCGCTGGATCAGGCGGGCGCGGGAGAGGTGGAAATGATGTACCAGGCATGGGTCGGCAGCGAGCTCGCCGGCCGGGGAACATCCATGTTTCTGACGCTCTGGTCCGCGGACGACGTTCCCCTGCAGGAGCTCCGGCTGGGGGTGAAGGGTGACCGCCCGGCCATTGTGAACGACCTCCTTCCCGAACTCCGGCTGGCGGGCACGCGCGAGTATCACGATCCGGAGAGCATCGACGTACACCACCTCGTTGCGGTGCCGCTGGCCGACGGTCGGCTTGTTACCGGCACCGTGCCTCCGCGGCGAACCATCGAGGCGCCATCGTCCCTGGGACCCCTGTTCGCGTCGGTCGAGGAAGAGGGCGACCAGGAATTCCTCACGCTGGTCCGAACATCGGCGGATGCGGACGCCCTGCGGGCGGGAACGGTCGACTGGAGCAGGAACCAGGAGGGCTGGCGGGCCGAGGGCGTGGCCCGGTATCCCGACGGTCCGTACCTGGTCTTCTATACGATCAGCATTCCCAACCTCTCGGTCATGATGGCGCGTGCGACGCTGCTGATGGCGCTCGGCCTGGTCGTGTTCTCCGCGGTGTGGCTGATCAGCGTGACCATCCTGGGTTTCCGGCTGCCGACGCATTTCGACTGGCGGGGCCTGCTCACGTCGTTCCGTGCGCGCGTGACGCTGACCCTGTTCGGGTTCTTCATCCTCTCCAACGTGCTCTTCGGGACGCTCGCCTACCGTACGCTCGCCGGAGCTTCGGAGCGCACCGCCACGGCGCTGGCCGAACGGGTGGTCAGCCAGATCGCCGAGGCCTACCGCGAGGAGGGCGGGTCGATGGAGTTGCTCGCGCGACGGGTCGGCGCGGACCTGCTTGAGTACCGCGAGGGGGAACTCGTAGGCGGCTCGGTCGACGAGCTGATCCAGCTCGGACTCTATGAAGGCTGGGTGGACCCCCGGATCTACGACGAACTGGAGACACGGCAGCGACTCAGGGCGTCCCAGGTTGAGACGCTTGGCGACTGGCGCTACGTGGTCGCGCACAGGCGCCTTCCGGACGGCGACATCGTCGCCTCGCCGATTCCACTGCGGGCGGGGGCCGCGGCACTTCGCCAGCGCGATGTCGCGGACCTGCTGGGATTCGCCATCGTGCTGGGACCGATTCTGTCGCTGGGCCTCGCCCTGTTCGTGGGCCGTGCCCTGACCCGGCCGATCCAGACGCTGCAGGTGGCCTCGGAGCGGGTCGGCAGCGGCAATCTCGCGGTGCACCTGCCGGAGGACCGCGTCGACGAGTTCGGGTCCGTCTTCGCGGCCTTCAACCGCATGGTGCTGCGACTGGACGATGCGCGCCGCGAGCTGTTGCGGACGACGCGCCGTACGGAGGCGATCGTGGATGAGGCCGCCACCGGCGTGATTGCGGTGGACCCGACGGGGCGCGTCACGGTCGCCAATCCGCGTGCCGAGTCGTTGCTCGCGACATCGCTGGCGATCGGCGAGGCCGTGCCCAGGAAGGGGGAATACGCGGCCGCTCTGGCGGAGTGGCTCGACGGGTACGCGCGCAGCGGCTCGCTCGAGGCGCACGAGGACTTCAGATGGGGAGGCAGGAGGATACAGGTGCGGGCGCGGCGCATCGTTCAGGAAGGACACAGGGGTGGGGTGGTCGTCAATCTCGAGGACGTCACGGACGAACTCCGCAGCGAGAGGATCCTCGCGTGGGGCGAAATGGCCAAGCAGGTGGCCCACGAGGTGAAGAATCCGCTGACGCCGATCAAGCTGTCGGTGCAGCACCTGCGCCGCGCCTGGGAGGACAGGAGAGGCGATTTCGGAAGGATTCTCGACAGGAACGTGGGTGCAATCCTGGGGGAAATCGATCGCCTCGCGTCGATTTCGCGCAGCTTCTCGCGGCTGGCTTCTCCGGGTGCGGCCGAGGCGGGTCCGCTGGTGGCGGTGGACCCGGGCGATGTGATCAGGGAGCTTCTCAATCTGTATCAGGGCGGTGGCGAGACCACGATTCGGCTGGAGAGCGCGTTGCCGGCCACACTCCCGAGGGTGCTCGCGCGTCCGGACGAGCTGAAGGAGGTGCTGCTCAACCTGCTGGAGAACGCGCGGGCGGCGATGCCGGGTGGCGGCGTGGTTCGAATCGGCGCCACGGAACCCGAGTCCCCGGCAGGGCCGGGCAGGGTGTTGGTGGAAGTGGAGGATGAAGGGGCGGGAATCCCCAGGGAACTGCTCCCGCGGATCTTCGAGCCCCAGTTCTCGACCCGGTCCACCGGGACCGGCCTGGGGTTGGCGATTGCCAAGCGGCTGGTGGATTCATGGGGCGGCACGGTGGATGTCCACAGCGAGGTCGGGAGCGGTACGATCGTGAGGATCGGTCTGCGGGTGGCCGAGCCGCCCCCGGACAAGGCAGCGGAAGACCTTGGCGGTGCCGTCGTCGGAGAGTAGAATGCACCTGTGCTCCACATGACCCCAGGCCAATCCGGCAACCCGCAGTCGCGCCCAGCAGCGCATCTGGCCGTTGCCGTTGACATTGCCGGGTGGATAGAGGAGCGCTCGCCGGGCATAGCCGAGCGGTGGGCCTCGGGTCTGCTGGCCAACGGCGAAGCGTGGGCGACCGGCAACCGGTCGGTCGCCAGGCCGCTGTGCCGCGGCCTTGTTTCGTTCCTGCCCGGGATGCTCGGTCCCTGCCGCGAGCAGATCCTTCCGCTGTGGTCGGAAGGTGCTGAACTCTTCGGCTCGGTGGCTGCCCGCCGGGGACTGTCCGCGGGCGAAGTCATCGACGAGTTCCAGCTTTTGCGGGAAGTCATCCTGATGATGATGTTCGAGCGTCCCCCCGGGCGGAAGGGACGAGTACTGCCGTTAAGGGAGGTCCTGCAACTGAACCGGGCGCTCGACATCGGCGTGACCCGGGCAAGCGTCGGCCACACGGACCTCCTCTTCTTCAGCCTGATCCATGATTCGGGTGTCCCCGCGCCGCTGGGTGCCGACGACCTGAAGGAGGTCCGCGAGCAGATTCGGACGCTCCAGGCGGAAGGCCACCGGATCATGGGGTACGTGGCGCGTCGCGTGTGATGAATCCCGCACCGGGCGGGATGCCACCCGGCGAGTTCCGGGAGTGGGGACACCGATTCATCGACTGGGCGGCCGAATTCCTTGCCGGGATCGACGAATTCCCGGTTGTCGCGCAGGTGCGGCCGGGCGAGGTGCGGGACGCGCTGCCGCGCGAGGCCCCGGCGGCCGGGGAACCCATGGAGGCCCTTCTCCGGGACTTTGAGTCGGTGGTGGTGCCGGGGATCACGCACTGGAATCACCCGGCATTCTTCGCGTATTTCGCGATCTCCGGGTCGGGACCGGGGATTCTGGGGGAACTGCTTGCCGCCGCGCTGAACGTCAACGCGATGGTGTGGAAGAGTTCCCCCGCCGCAACGGAGCTGGAGGAGGTCGCGCTCGATTGGCTGCGCGCATTCCTGCGACTGCCGCCGGATTTCGCCGGAACGATCAACGATACCGCGTCGATGTCCACCTTTTCGGCGCTGGCTGCGGCGCGCGAGAAGGCCCTTCCCGAGGCCCGCGAGACGGGTCTGGCCGGGGCTCCGCCGGGACGCGTGTACACGACGGCCGAGGCCCACTCGTCGGTGTGCAAGGCGGTGCACGCGCTGGGGCTCGGCCGGGATGGCGTGCGCGTGGTCCCGACGGGTCCGTTGCGCGGCATGGACCCTCTGGCCCTCGCGGAGGCGATCAACCATGACGTTACGTCAGGGTTCAGGCCGGTGGCCGTGGTGGCCACGATCGGCACCACCTCGATCACGGCGGTCGACCCGGTCGCGGCCATCGCGCGCGTCGCCGCGAGCCGGGACCTCTGGCTGCACGTGGACGCCGCCTACGCGGGGGTCGCGGCCGCACTCCCGGGCATGGACGCGCACTTCGCCGGATGGGAACGGGCCGATTCGATCGTGATCAACCCGCACAAGTGGCTGTTCACCCCGGTGGACTGCTCCGTCCTGTATGTGCGGGACCCGGCCGCGCTCCGTGCTGCGTTCTCGCTGACGCCCGCCTACCTGGAGACGGGGGAGGAGGGAGTCAGCCACCTGATGGATCACGGCCTGGCACTCGGTCGGCGCTTTCGCGCGCTCAAGCTGTGGTTCGTGATGCGCTACTTCGGCCAGGAGGGTCTGCGCGCCCACCTTGCCCGGCATGTGGCGCTGGCCGGACGGCTGAGCGGGAAGGTCGACGCGGCCGGGGACTGGGAGCGCTGGCGCCCGACGCCGTTTTCGCTGGTGGTCCTGCGCTACGCGCCGGAGGGGCTCCGCGGCGGGCAGCGCGACGCCTTGAATCTCGCGCTCATGGACCACATCAACGAGAGCGGGTCCGCCTTTCTGGCACAGACCGAGATCGACGGGGAGGTGTGGCTCCGTTTCGCCATCGGCAACATCCACACGCGGGCCCGGCACGTCGACGCCACGTGGGCGGCCCTGAGGGAGGCGGCCGCCTCCCTGGCGGTCTAGGCCTCGCGCACCTCCCGTACCAGCTCCGACATCTGGTCCTTCGCGTCACCGAAGAACATCAGCGTGTTCTCCATGTAGAAGAGATCGTTGTCGATGCCGGCGAATCCCGGACTCAGCGACCGCTTCATGACGATCACGGTGCGCGCGCGGTCCACATCGAGGATGGGCATGCCCGCGATGACCGAATCGGGGTCGCGCGCGGCGGGGTTCACCACGTCGTTGGCGCCGACGATCAGCACCACGTCCGTCGAGTCGAACTCGGCGTTGATCTCGTCCAGGTCGAGCAGCTTGTCGTAGGACACGTCCGCCTCGGCGAGCAGCACGTTCATGTGCCCCGGCATCCGGCCCGCGACCGGATGCACGCCGAACCGCACCGTCACACCGCGGTCCTCGAGCAGGTCGCACACCTTCTTGAGTTCGTGCTGCGCCTGGGCGACCGCGAGCCCGTATCCCGGCACCACCGCGACCGAACCCGCGTACGCCAGCACCATCGCCGCCTGCTCCGCGTCGACGTCCCGCACGGGCCGCTCTCCTGTCTTCGCCCTGGCCACAGTTCCCTCGGTGCCGAATGCACCGAACGCCACGTTGCCCAGCGAGCGGTTCATGGCCTTGCACATGAGCTGCGTCAGGATCAGCCCCGCCGCGCCCACCAGCGATCCGGCGATGATCAGGATGTAGTTGTTGAGCACGAAGCCGGTGGTCGCCGCCGCGATCCCCGAATAGGAGTTGAGCAGCGACACCACCACCGGCATGTCCGCGCCGCCGATGGGGACGACCAGGAGGACGCCGAGGATCAGCGCCGCGACGACGAGCGCGAGGAAGAACGGACCGCTGATCTCCAGGCCGCTCATTCCGACGAGCGGTGCGACCTCGTTCGCCACGCCCACATGGGCCAGGCTGGCGCCGACAAGCAGGGTGAGGAGGAAGAGGAGGGCGTTGAAGGTCTTCTGGAGGGGGAACGTCACGGGCTTCCCGGTGACGACGCCCTGCAGCTTGCCGAAGGCGATCAGGCTGCCCGAGAAGGTCACCGCGCCGATCAGCGTGCTCAGCACGATCGTGACACCTGCGTCGGTTCCCAGCGCGGGGCCGCTTCCGCCCGCCCGGACGAACTCGGCAGCCGCGACCGCCGCGGACGCGCCGCCCCCGAAGCCATTGAAGACCGCGACCAGCTGCGGCATGGCGGTCATCTGTATGTACCGGGCCAGCACCCCCCCGATCGCGGCGCCGGCGACCATTGCGGCCAACACCGTCGCCCAATCCAGAATCTCCTGATCCAGGAGCGTGACGACGATGGCCAGGAGCATGGCCAGGGAAGCCCGTGCGTTCCCCGAGCGGGCGGTGGCGGGCGAGGAAAGGAGCTTGATCCCGGATACGAAGAGAATCGCCGAGATGAGGTATGCGAGTTGAGCGATGGTGTTTTCCACGTTGGCCTCAGCGTTTCCGGAACATCTGCAACATGCGGTCGGTCACCATGAAGCCGCCGACGACGTTGATCGTGGCCATCACGATTCCCGCGGTCCCCAGGACCTTGACCCACAGCTCATCGGCGGAACCGGTCACCATCAGCGCGCCGATGATGGCGATCCCCGAAATCGCGTTTGCGCCGGACATCAGCGGCGTGTGCAGGGTGGGCGGGACCTTGGAGATCACCTCCCTGCCTGCAAGCGTGGCGAGGACGAAGATGTACAGCAGGATCAGCAGTTCACCCATGGTCGGTCACTCCGTTGCGGACGCCAGCGTCGCCCTGACGCGTTCGTTGGTGATCTCGCCGCCGTGGGTGACGCAGGTGGCGGCCGTGATCTCGTCGTCGAAGTCGATTTCCCCCTCATCGTCGAAGAGGTCGTCGATGAAACTGGCCAGGTTGCGGCTATACATCTGGCTTGCGTGGAAGGGCAGTTCGGCGGGCAGGTTGGTCGGCCCCATCACGGTAACGCCCCCGTGGTCGACCGATTCTCCGGCCACGGTCACTTCGCAGTTGCCCCCCGACTCCGAAGCGAGATCGACGATGGCGCTGCCGGGCCGCATGCTCGCCACCATCTCCTCCGTGATGAGAACGGGGGCGGGCCTGCCGGGAATCTGTGCGGTGGTGATGACCAGGTCCTGGTCCCTGATGTTCCCGGCGATCAGTTCGAGTTCGCGCTGGTGCTGCTCTTCCGAGAGAGCCTTCGCGTAGCCGCCCTCGTCTTCGGAACTCTCGTCCAGCGTGGCCTCGAGGAACTTCGCCCCCAGGCTCTCGACCTGCTCCTTGACCGCGGGCCGGATGTCGAAGGCCGAGACCACCGCGCCCAGGCGGCGGGCCGTCGCGATCGCCTGAAGCCCGGCCACGCCGGCACCGAGGATCAGCGCCTTCGCCGGGCGGACCGTTCCCGCCGCGGTCGTCAGCATGGGCAGGAACCGGGTCATGGCGCCCGCGCCCATCAGCACCGCCTTGTAGCCCGCGACGGTGGCCTGAGAGGAGAGCACGTCCATTTTCTGCGCCCGCGTGATCCTCGGGATGAGTTCGACCGCGAAGGCGGTGACGCCCCGATCCGCCAGCGCCGCGATGACGTCGGTCGGACCCAGGGGATTCAGGTGGCACGCCAGCACCGCGCCCGAGGGCAGCGCCCCCACTTCCTCGAGGGAAGGAGGCTGCACCTTGAGTACGACGCGCGCACCGTCCAGGAGGGCGCTGCGGTCCGGCACCACGGTCGCGCCCGCCTCCGCGTAGTCCACGTCCGGGAAGGAGGCGCCGATTCCGGCTCCGGCCTGGATACGGAGCGGCCAGCCTCGCTTGCCGTACTGGCGCGTGGCGTCGGGCACCAGTGCGACCCGCCGTTCGCCTGGCTGGCTCTCAGCCATGATTGCGATTGTCATCAGAGTATTCTCCCGGTCAAAAACCCGACCAACTTGCACTGTCGGAGGGCGTTTCGCCAGCCCCCCGCGGCCACATCCGTAAGCGGGGCGGGCGAGCCGAAGGCGAATGGCCTGTAAATCTGGCCGATTCAGACATCCCAACGCCCCCTTTTTCCGGCTACGATCGTGCGTCCCGGCGACGGTTGAGGCCGGGCTGACCGGTTCTCTCGCGCGGAGGAAGGCATGCTGGCGGTTGTTCGTTCCTGTTGGGTCCACGGCATCGAGGGGTTGCCGGTCAGGGTGGAGGTGAGGGTCCAGAAGGGACTGCCGATCTTCACGGTCGTCGGCTTGCCCGCGGGCGCGGTGCGCGAAGGGAAGGAGCGGGTCTTTGCCGCGTTTGCGCAGACCGGACTTGCGTCTGACCCCCTGCGGGTGACCGTCAACCTCGCGCCGGCGGACCTGCCGAAGTCCGGCTCGGGCTTCGACCTTCCGATCGCGGTGGCGCTGCTTGTCGCAACGGGGCAGGCGCCCGTGGAGGGGACGGCGGACAGCGCCTTCGTCGGCGAGCTGGGTCTGGACGGATCCCTGCGGCCGGTACGGGGGGCGATTGCCCTCGCAATGTGCTGCCGGGCGGAGGGGACGCGCCGCCTCTTCGTGCCCGGAGGCAATGCCCGCGAGGCAGCTGCGGTGCCCGGCGTCGAGGTGGTGCCGGCGTGGTCTCTCGGTGAGGTCGTGGGGCTTCTCCGGGGAGAGCGCGAGCCGCGCCCCATTCCGGCGGTCGCTGCCATGCCCGCTCCGAGGTTCCCTGATCTCGGGGACGTCCGGGGCCAGCACCTGGCGAAGCGGGCGCTCGTCATCGCGGCCGCCGGAGGGCACAGCGTCCTCATGTCCGGTCCCCCGGGAGCGGGCAAGACGATGCTCGCGCGGCGACTCCCGGGACTGCTCCCTCCGCTGCGGGAAGCCGAATCACTCGAGGTCACCCGGATCCACTCCGTCGCGGGACTCCTCGACCACGATCATCCCGTGAAGACCAGCCGCCCCTTTCGGGCTCCGCATCACACGATCTCGGCAGGGGGGCTCATCGGCGGAGGCAATCCCCCGCGCCCGGGCGAGATCAGTCTGGCGCACCTGGGGGTGCTGTTCATGGACGAGCTGCCGGAATTCACCCGGCGCGTCCTGGAAACGCTGCGGCAGCCGATCGAGTCCGGCTACGTCCGCCTGGCCAGGGTGCGCCATACCGTGACCTTTCCTTCGCGATTCCAGGTGGTCGCGGCCATGAACCCGTGCCCGTGCGGCCTGGACGGCGAGGGCTGCATCTGTGCCGACCGGGACATCGCGCGCTACCATTCGCGGCTGTCCGGCCCGCTGCTCGATCGAATCGATCTGCAGGTCCAGGTGCGCCCCGTGACCTGGAGCGAACTCACTGCCGACAACGGAACCGGGGCGTCGGGTACCGCCGCAGCCCGCACGCAGGTCCGCGAGGCACGGAGACGCCAGCGCGCTCGTCAGGGCGACCGTTTGGCCTTCAACGCCATGATGCGCCCGCGCGACGTGATGAAGTTCTGCGCACTGTCAGAGGAAGCGGCCGCACTCCTGGAGGACGGCGTGCGTGCCTACCAGCTGTCCGCGCGCTCCGTCCACCGCACGCTGCGCGTCGCGCGCACGATTGCGGATCTCGGTGCAAGGGATCTCATCGACGTGCCCGAGGTCGCAGAGGCGCTGCGGCTGCGGACGGGGCTTCTCGGCCGGCCTTCGGCACACGCCTCATGATGCCCGCGCGTCGAGCAGGCCCGGCGCGAGGCCCGGGACAGGGGGCGCTGTCCTCGCCGTTCGCATCTTGTTTCGTCGCACGTCGAGGCATTAGCCTGCCTGCCAGGGCGGATTCGGCACGGAACGGACTGCATGAATCACTACATGGACTATGCCGCCACGTCGGCGGTGCGTCCCCCCGAGGTGGCGGCGGCAGTCGCCGACTTCCTGCAGTGCAACGGGTGCACGCCGGGGAGAGGCGGACACTCGGGGGCCATGGAAGCGGCGCGGATCGCGTTTCGCTGCCGCCGCGAGCTTGCCCGCGCGCTGGGGCTGCCAGGCGATCCGGGGCGCATCGCCTTCATGCACAACGCGACGCATGCCCTGAACACCGCACTTTGGGGCCTGCTCGGCGAAGGCGACGTCCTCGTCATCTCCCAGTACGACCACAACGCGGTGTTTCGGCCCGCCCACTTCCTCGAGGCAACGCTGGGCGTGGAGGTTCGGATGCTGTCCGGCGCTCCCGACGGGGGCGTCGACGTCGACGAGGCGGCCAGACTCCTGGACGGCGCACGAGTGCTGGTCGTCAACGTCGCGTCGAACGTACTGGGCACACGAATGCCGGTCGACGTCCTCGGAGCCGCTGCCCGCGATGCCGGCACGATCGTCGTGGCCGATGCGGCGCAGTCCGCCGGTCACCTGCCGCCGGAGTCCGGACCGGTCGGGGACGTGATCGCGTTTACCGGTCACAAGGGTCTCCTGGGCCCGCAGGGAACCGGTGGCCTCTGGGTAGGCGAGGGTATCGAGTGCCGGTCGCTGCTCTGCGGAGGCACGGGTGGCGACTCGCGCCGCCGGCAGATGCCCAGGGCCATGCCGGATCGTCTGGAGGCCGGTACCGGGAATTCGCCGGGTATCGCGGGACTGCTGGCGGGCTGCCGCTTTCTGGCCGAGCAGGGTCTCCGGACGATCCACACTCGCGAAATGGCCCTGAAAGCCAGGTTGCACGAGGGCCTGTCCGCGGTGCGGGGCGTGACGGTGCTGTCGCCGCCCGGACCGGACGGGGTTCCGGTGGTGACCGTCAAGGCGGAGTCCATGGACGCCGCGACGCTGGCCGGACGCCTGGACAGGGAACACGGGATACAGACCAGAGCCGGTCTGCACTGCGCTCCCGAGGTCCACAGGATTCTGGGCACCTCCGCACAGGGCGCCGTCCGGTTCTCGCTGGGGTGGGCGTCGAGGGGGGAGGACGTGGAGGCCGCCGTGACCGCAGTGGACACGATCGTCAGGCCGGTGGCCGTGCCGGTTCCTTGAATACCCTCAGGCTCTTCTTCGCGGTCTGGCCTCCGGAGGAGGTCCGGGACCGGCTCTGGAGCTCGCTGTCGGGGCTGCGGGACGCGACACCCGGGGTTCGGTGGGTTCCGCGCGACCGCTACCACATCACGCTTCGCTTCCTGGGGGGCGTGCGCGAGCAGATGCTGCCCCGGCTGGTGCGCGCCGCGGCCGTGTTGGCAGGGGAGCCTCCGTTTCGGGTCCGTGTGCACGGCGGCGGCACATTCCCCCGGCGCGGGGCACCGCGCGTGTACTGGGTGGGATGCCAGGCGGATCCGCTCCTGCGGATGCGGAAACTGCTGGACCGCGCGCTCGTCCGGGAGGGAATCGAAGTGGAGGGAAGGAGATTCACGCCCCATCTCACGGTGGGAAGGACCGAACGGAGGTCCGCTGTGCCGCCGAGCCGGAGGACCACAGCCGGAAAGCGTCGCGTGAACGTTTCCACGGACTGGTTCAGGGTCGACGCGGTCCATATTGTCCGTAGCCGACTGTTCCCTGACGGGCCTCGGTATGCGAATGTTCACAGAGTGGCTCTCATGGGGAGGAAGATCAGGAAGACCGATGGGGAAGGCGCTTAGGAGACTGGCCGCCAGGATATGCGTGACCGTGGCGGTGATCGTGGTGGCGTACGGCGGATGGAAGTGGGGTGACGGGCTCTTCCCGCGTGAGGCCCTGGGTCGCGCGGAGGTCTCCGGCCTGCCCGCCTCGGCGATTCTGGTGCCGGAAGTCGCGGGGTTGGGGACGGCGTTCATCCGCGACGGGACGCTCGTCCTGGTCCGAGCGTAGAGCGGAGCCCGGGACTCGTGGCACGGATCCTCATCATCGACGACGAAGAGTCGGTCGGCGTCGCGCTCAAGCAGTTGTTCGAGTACGAGGGGCATCGCGTGCATCTCTCCCCGGACGGCCCCAGCGGACTGATCGACTACCCGGACTTCCGTCCCGACGTGATCTTCCTCGACGTGAAGATGCCCAAGATGGACGGGCTGGAGGTCCTGGAGCGGATTCGCGATGCGGATTCCGGGGCCGTCGTGATCATGGTGTCGGGCCACGGCACCATCGGCACCGCGGTCGAGGCGACGCGCAAGGGAGCCTTCGACTTCCTCGAAAAGCCCCTGGACACCAACCGCCTGCTGGTCACACTGCGCAACGCGCTCATCGTCAGGGGGCTGTCCGACAGCGTGGAACGCCTGACGAGCGAGATCGAGATCCACCACGGCATGGTGGGTGCGTCGCCGCCGATTCGGCAGGTCCTGCGCGACATAGAGAAGGTCGGCGCCACGGACGCTCCGGTCCTCATCACCGGCGAAAACGGCACCGGCAAGGAACTGACCGCGAAAGCGCTGCATCGCCGTTCCGCGCGGGCCAAGCAGCGTTTTGTCGAGGTGAACTGCGCGGCGATTCCCTCGGAGCTGATCGAGTCGGAACTCTTCGGCCACGTCAAGGGATCGTTTACCGGCGCGGTCGCGGACCGGACCGGCAAGTTCGAGCAGGCCCACCGCGGCACCCTCTTCCTGGACGAAGTAGGGGACATGTCGCTGGCGGCCCAGGCCAAGGTGCTCCGTGCCCTGCAGGGAGGCGATATCACCCCGGTGGGTGGAGCGCGGCCGGTGTCCGTCGATGTTCGCGTGATCGCCGCGACCAACAAGGACCTCTACGACCAGATCGACAAGGGGGACTTCAGGGAGGATCTCCTGCACCGCCTGAACATGGTGACGATTCGCGTGCCTCCCCTGAGGGAGCGCCGTGAGGACATTCCCATGCTGGTCGCACATTTCGCCGACCTCACGCCAGGAAGCTATGGAGTACCCTACAAGCGCTTCAGCGAAGGCGCCCTGGAGGCACTGGCCGATCCGGAATGGCCGGGCAACGTGCGGCAGTTGAAGAACGCGGTGGCGCGCCTGATGATCCTGAGCGGAGGCGATGCGGTCGAACGTCGCGATGTGGACGCACTGGTACGGGCGGACGACTCGGAACCGGGCGTCCCGGGTGACATGATGGCCCTGGAGACGCTCAGCGAGTTCAAGGACGCGGCCGAAAAGGCTTTTATTGCGGGCAAGCTGAGGGAGCATGACTGGAATGTCTCGGAGGCCGCCCGCAGGATGGGGATGCCGCGGTCGAACCTCTACAAGAAGATTGAGCGTCACGGTCTGCAGCGAGCCTGAGACCCCGTGGAATACACCCCCTGAGCAGGAGGACCGAATTCAATGAGGCCGCTTGGCCGATCCGCACCCGTTGAGACCTCCCTGGACCGGTATCTGCAGGAGATCTCCCGGTATCCGCTCATCGACCAGGAGGAAGAAGCCCGCCTCGCCCGGAGGATCAGGCGTGGCGAGGAGGAGGCCCTCCTGAAGCTCGTGCGCGCGAACCTGCGCTTCGTGGTATCGGTTTCGAAGAAGTATCAGAACCGGGGCGTCCCGCTGCCGGACCTGATCAGCGAGGGCAACGTCGGTCTGATCCGGGCGGCGCACAAATTCGACGAGACCCGGGGGATCAAGTTCATCAGCTATGCCGTCTGGTGGATCCGGCAGGCGATTCTGCAGGCCCTTGCCGAGCAGAGCCGCATCGTCCGGGTGCCCCTGAACCGGGCGGGGCTGCTGCATCGCATTGCGAAGTACAGGGGAGAGCTACTCCAGAAGCTGGGTCGGGAGCCCAGGCCGGAGGAGATCGCGCGGGGGCTGGAATTGACCCGGGCCGAGGTGGAGCAGGCCCTGGCGATTGCCCGCTCGCCTCTGTCCCTGGACGCGCCGATCGTGCCCGGCGAGGATGGCCGCCTGATCGACCACATTCCCGATCGGACGTCGCCCGGGCCCGAGGAGGAGGCCCACGAAAAGTTGCTCACGGAAGCGCTCGCGAAGATACTCGCTACGCTGTCCGGGCGCGAAGCGAAGGTTCTGCGACTTTACTTCGGCCTCGGCGGCGAGGAGCCGAGGTCTCTGGAGGAGATCGGGAAGGTGCTTGGCGTGACCCGCGAACGGGTGCGCCAGATCAAGGAGAGTGCGCTCAAGGACCTCCGCCACGTCTCGCGAAGACGCGTTCTGGAAACTCTGACGGACTGAGGCGGCCGCCGGGCGCAAGACAGGTCAGGTCATTGACACGTCCAACACGCCCGGATACCTTTCCGTGCTGTGGTTTTTTCCAGGGCCGCGCCCGCTCTGCGTCGGGGGCGGCTTCGTATCGCAGGACGGGAATCGTGACGAGTACGATCACTCCGAGGAAAGAAGACATCCGCCGGGCGTGGTGGGTCGTTGACGCCGAGGGCAAGCCCCTGGGCCGCCTTGCCAGCGAGGTGGCGCGGGTGCTGCGCGGCAAGCACAAACCCATGTACACGCCCCATCTCGACACCGGCGATCACGTCATCGTCGTGAACGCGTCGCGGGTGCTGCTGACCGGCCGCAAGGCCGAGCAGAAGACCTACTTCCGCCACTCGGGGTACATGGGCGGCGACAAGCACATCCCCTTTGCTACGATGCTCGAGAGATTCCCGGAGCGGGTGATCGAACTCGCGGTCCGCGGCATGTTGCCGAAGACGAAACTGGGCCGGGCGATGCGCAGGAAGCTCCGGGTCTACCCGGGCGCGGAGCATCCACACCAGGGTCAGAGCCCCGCGGCTCTGGAGATCTGAACCCGCCACGGAGTCACAATTGGCCACCAACCAGCCCGTACAAGCGGTCGGACGCCGCAAGACAAGCGTCGCCCGCGTGATCCTTCGCCCCGGACGAGGACTCTGGTCCATCAACGGACGCGGACTTGAGGACTACTTCCCGAGACCCGCCCACCGGGTGCGCGTCGAGGATCCGTTTCGCGTCGCGGGGTCGGAAGGCAGCCTCGATGTCGAGGTGCGCGTGCGCGGCGGTGGTCTGACCGGCCAGGCGGACGCCATTCGCATGGGGATCGCCCGCGCTCTGGTGGCGCAGGACGAGGACATTCGGTCCAGCATGCGCGAGAACGGACTCCTCACCCGCGACGCGCGGAAGGTCGAGCGCAAGAAGCCGGGCCGCCCGAAGGCCCGAAAGCGATTCCAGTTCAGCAAGCGATAGGCCACGCAACCGAATGAATTTTGATGCGAACCCCGTCGGTCTGACCGAACTTCTCGACGCCGGCGTCCATTTCGGACACCAGACAAGGCGCTGGAACCCCAAGATGCGCCCGTTCATCTTCGGAGAGCGCAACGGGATCCACATCATCGACCTCCGCAAGACGCTCGATCGCCTCAACGAGGCCCGGGACGCAGTGCGCCGCGTGGTGCTCAAGGGAGAAAAGGTCCTCTTTCTGTCCACCAAGCGCCAGCTCAGGCAGATCGTGGAAGAGGAAGCCACGCGTTGCGGCGCGCTCTACGTGACCGAGCGCTGGCTCGGTGGCATGCTCACCAACTTCCAGACCATCCGCCGCCAGATTCGACGAATGAAGGAGCTGGAGCGGGGCCAGGAAGAGAACGCGTTCGAGTTCTACACCAAGAAGGAGCGGCTGCTGCTCGAACGGGAACGGTCCAAGCTCGAGAAGTACTTCATCGGCGTACGGGACATGGTGCGGCTGCCGGGAGCGGTTTTCGTGGTGGACGCCAAGCGCGAGATCATCGGCGTGCGGGAGGCTCATCGGCTCGGGATTCCCGTGATCTCCATCGCGGACACGAACGTGGACCCGGAACTCATCGACTACCCCATCCCCGGCAACGACGACGCGATCCGGTCGGTCAGTCTCATCGCGGGTCAGATCGCCGACGCGATCGCGACCGCGCGGCGGGAGGTTCCCGACGAACAGTTGCGGCGGCAGGCCGAACTGGAAGCCACGACGTACTCGACCGAGACCGGCGAGAAGTCCGCCGACGTCCGGGAAATGAGGCGCCGTCCACGCAAGCGCCGTCCCCGTCCCGAAGCCATCGCCCAGGTGCGAAAGACCGGCGACGGCGACCGGGGCGGCAAGCCCGGTGCCGCCGAAAAGGCGGACGGCTGAGGTTTTTCGCACTCGATCCCACCGCGCCACACGGTCGGCGGTGCAGATAAGGGACAGCCGGAATGACGATTGGCGCGAAACTGGTAAAGGAGCTCCGCGACCGGACGGGCGCGGGCATGATGGATTGCAAGCGGGCGCTGCAGGAGACCGGTGCCGACATCGAGGCTGCGATCGACCTGCTGCGGAGCAAGGGCGCGGCCAAGGCTGCGAAGAGGGCGGATCGCTCGGTCAACGAAGGCGTGGTTGCCAGCTATATCCACCACGGCGGCCGCATCGGCGTTCTGGTCGAGCTCAATTGCGAGACCGACTTCGTGGCCAACACCGACGGCTTTCGGACGGTCGCCAGGGACATCGCGATGCATGTCGCCGCATCCGATCCGCTGGCGGTCGCCATCGAGGATGTGGACGTGGCCGTCGTGGAGCGCGAGCGCCGGGTCTTTGCCGATCAGGTCGCCCGCGAAGGAAAGCCGGAGCACATTCGCGATCGAATCGTGGACGGCAAGATGGCCAAGTTCTACAAGCAGAATGTCCTGCTTGAGCAGCCCTTCGTGAAGGATCCGGACCGGAGCGTCGGCGAACTGATCACCGAGACCTCCGCCAGGACGGGCGAGAAGGTCAGAGTAGCGCGCTTTGCACGTTTCAGGATCGGGGAAAACACGGCGTGAGCGATCGGAGGAGTTCGGGCTACGGCCGCGTACTCCTTAAGCTGTCCGGAGAGGCCCTCGCGGGCTCGCGCGGATTCGGCATCGATCCGAAGACCGTAGGCGGCATTACCGACGAGATCAGCGCCATCCACGATCTGGGGGTATCGCTGGGGCTCGTCATCGGGGGCGGCAACATCGTGCGCGGCGCGATCGCCAGCCGGGACGGCATGGACCGCGTGTCCGCCGACTACATGGGGATGCTGGCCACGATCATGAACGCGCTTGCCGTCCAGGACATGCTGGAGAAGAAGGGGATCGACACCCGCGTGATGACGGCCATCCGCATGCCGCAGCTCGCCGAGCCCTACATTCGCCGCCGGGCGCTTCGGCACATGGAGAAGGGAAGGATCGTCATCTTCGCCGGGGGTACCGGGAATCCCTACTTCTCCACGGACACGGCCGCTGTCCTGCGCGCAATCGAGATGGACGCGGACGTGGTCATCAAGGCCACCAAGGTGGCGGGCGTATACAGCGCCGATCCTGTCCGGGACCCGGCGGCCGAGTTCATCCCGGACATTTCGTACCACGAAGTGGTCAGGCGCGACCTGCGGGTGATGGACGCCGCGGCGGTGTCTCTCTGCCGCGAGAACGACCTTCCGATCATCGTGCTGAATCTCGACGACCAGGGGACGGTGCGCAGGGCGATACAGGGAAAGCGGGTCGGAACGCTGGTATCTTGAGTTCACGGAATTGTCGGACTGCGCGGAAGGAAGGAGTACGGCGTGGAACTGGTGGACGAAGCGAGAAACAGAATGGACGACGCGGTGGGAGCAATCCGCCGTGAATTCGGGACGGTCCGCACGGGCAAGGCCGTCCCGTCGATCCTCGACTCGGTCCGTGTGGATGCGTACGGGAGTCGGATGCCGTTGAATCAGGTGTCGACGGTGAGCGCGCCGGATCCCACCATGCTCGTGATTCAGCCGTTTGATCCGTCTCTGATCGGCCCTATCGAAAAGTCGGTGCTCACGGCGGACCTGGGGTTGAATCCCTCCAACGACGGGACGATCGTGCGCGTGCCGATCCCGCCGCTCAGCGAAGAGCGCCGCAAGCAGTACGTGCGGCTCCTGAACAAGATGGCGGAGGAGGGCCGCGTCTCGGTGCGGCGGGCGAGACAGGCCGCGAACGAACGCGTCAGGGCACGCCTGCGGGCGAACGAGGTGGGGCAGGACGAAGCCCACAGGACCATGGCCGACGTCCAGAAGCTAACCGACGAATACATCGGCAAGATCGATCATCTCCTGACGGCCAAGGAGAAGGAGGTGATGGCGATCTGAGGCACTTCACGCGCGCGCTCCCGCTCGGGGTTCAACCATGGCAACCGACCTGCTGTCGCTGATCAGGGCGAACGCGTGCGTGCCGCGCCACGTGGCGGTCATCATGGATGGCAACGGCCGCTGGGCCGGTCGGCGAGGGCTTCCCCGCCATGCGGGACACTGGGAGGGGATGAAGGCGGTTCGCGAGTCGGTGGAGGGTGCCTGTGCCGCCGGAGTCGGGATTCTGACGCTGTTCGCCTTCTCCACGGAAAACTGGAAGCGGCCGCGGTCGGAGATCGACGCTCTCATGCGGCTGCTGTGCGACTACGCCGAGTCCGAGCACGAAGAACTCGCGGGGCAGGGCGTCGAGGTGCGTGTGCTCGGCGAGGTCCCGCGGCTGGATGCAGCCGCGCGCAAGGCCGTAACGCTGATCGAGGATGCGACCCGGGGTGGCCCTACGCTGCGGCTTAACCTGATGGTCTCGTATGGAGGGCGGGAGGAGATCGTGCGCGCGGCGCGCCGTCTGGCGGAACAGGCGCGTGCCGGACGCCTGGATCCCGATGCGATCGACGCGGACACGTTGGAAGGGATGCTCTTCACCCGCGGTCTCCCGGATCCGGATCTCCTGATTCGAACGTCGGGAGAACACCGGATCAGCAACTTCCTGCTCTGGCAGCTTGCCTACACCGAGTTCTACGTCTCCTCCGTGCTCTGGCCGGACTTTACGCGGGAAGACCTCTTCGCCGCCATCCTCGACTACCAGCGCCGGGAGCGTCGGTTCGGGGTGGTCAACACCGGGTGATCCGCCGTGCCCCGCGCGTCGTGATGTCCGCCGAACTCCGGGCCAGATTCCTGGTCGCGCTCGCCGGCATCCCCGTGGGGCTTCTCGCGATCCACGCGGGCGGGTGGGTTCTCGCGGGTCTCGTGGCGCTCGTCGCGGGGGTCGCCGCCTTCGAGTTCTACGCGCTCGCGTCGGCCACCGGGGCGCGTCCGGTCGTCTGGCTCGGCGTTCCGGCGTCATCGATGCTGGTGCTTCTGGCCCTCCTCGGGCCCGGCTTCGGCGCTTGGGCGGACCATGCACTCGCGCTGTTGCTGGCGCTTGCGGTGTCGACGCTGGTTGCGGGCGTGTTCCTGCGCAGCGCCAGGGACACACCCCTTTTCTCCGCGGCCGCGACGGTTTCGGGAGCGCTGTATACGGGCGGGACTCTCGCGTTTGCCGTCCTTCTTCGGCATCTCCCGGACTCGGGCGGCGGAGATTCCCGGGACCCATGGGAGGGTCGATTGCTGGTGCTGTTTCCGCTTGCGGTCATCTGGGCCTCGGATACCGCGGCGTACTTCACCGGGAAGCGCTTCGGCCGCACCCGGCTGGCCCCGCGCGTCAGTCCCGGCAAGACCGTCGAGGGCGGGGCGGGGGGCGTCGCGGCCGCCGTCGTGGTGGGGGCCGCGGCCGGGTTCGTCATGCAGGATGTCGCGAGCTTTCCGTTCTCGCCGGTCGCGGGCGCCCTGATCGGTCTGCTCGTGGGTGTCGCAGGCCAGCTGGGAGACCTCGCGGAATCCCTGCTCAAGCGGGAAGCCGGGGTCAAGGATTCGGGCACGCTCCTGCCGGGGCATGGCGGCGTCCTCGACCGGTTTGACGCGCTGTTCCCGAGCCTGCCGCTGGCGTACTGGCTCCTTGTCATGGCGGGGGCCGCCGGATGACGGGGCCCGTGAAGCGCATCGCCATCCTGGGTGCCACGGGTTCGGTGGGCCGGTCCGCGCTTGCCGTGGTTCGACGCCACAGGGAGCGGTTCAGGGTTACAGCGCTGTCCGCCCGGCGGTCGGTTGTCGAGTTGGAGAGGCTGGCCGCCGAGTTCGGGGCACGGCACGTGGCCCTGGCCGACCCCGCAGTCCTCGGTGAGCGTCCGGATCTCGCGGCGGCCGGGTGGCGGAGCGGGCCCGATGCAATCGTCGAGCTTGCCGGGCTCGATGACGTGGACATCGTTGTCAACGCAGTGGTCGGCGCGGCCGGCCTGAAACCGACCGTCGCCGCACTGGGGGCCGGCAAGCGCTGTGCCCTTGCCAACAAGGAGTCCCTCGTCGCCGCGGGAGAGCCGGTCCTGCGCGCCGCGCGGCGGGGCGGGGGTGAGCTTGTGCCGGTCGACAGCGAGCACTCCGCGATCCTGCAGTGTATCGGCCCGGCCCGCCGCGAGGAGATCCAGCGCCTCATCCTGACTGCCAGCGGAGGACCGTTTCGCCGCATGTCCGCCGAGGACATGGAGCGCGCGGACGCGGCGTTGGCGCTGCGGCACCCGACCTGGGACATGGGCGCCAAGATCAGCATCGATTCGGCCACGCTCGCCAACAAGGCGCTCGAAGTGATCGAGGCCCATTTTCTCTACGGTCTGCCGTACGACCGCATCGACGTGGTGGTGCATCCGACCTCGATCGTCCATTCGTTCGTCGAGTTCGTCGACGGGTCCGTGCTCTCACAGATGGGGACGCCCACCATGGAGCTCCCGGTGCTGCACGCCCTGACGTGGCCGCGACGGCTCAGCGACCCGGTACTTCAGGACTTCGATCCGTGCGTGACGTCGCCCCTGGTCTTCGAGCCCGTGGACGAGGCGCGCTTCCCGCTGTTTCGGCTCGGGGTGGCCGCGGGCCGGGCCGGCGGTGCGGCCCCCGCCGTGTTCAACGCGGCGAACGAGGTGGCCGTCGCGTCCTTCCTGAAGGGGAAGGTTACCTTCACCCGTATGGCGAATGTTGTCGAGGCCGCGCTGGAGGCGCTTGAAGGCAGGACGGCGACCACGGTCGCAGAGGTGCTCAGGATCGACCGGCTGGCGCGGAGCCGGGCGGAAGCCGAGGTGGAAAGGATGGTGGGCGTATGACATTGCTGGCCACGCTGGTCCTGCTCGGCGTGCTGATCTTCGTGCACGAGCTGGGTCATTTCTGGGCTGCGAAGGCCGTCGGGGTCGGGGTCGAGCGCTTTTCGATCGGACTTGGTCCCCGCGTTTGGGGATACACGAAAGACGAAACGGAGTACGTTCTGTCGGCCATTCCCCTGGGTGGCTACGTGAAGATGCAGGGAATGGACGACGAGGTCATGGAGGAGCTGGAAGGCGGGCGGTCGGGCACTCCGCGGAGACCGCGTTCCGGCGATTTCGATGCGCAACCGCTCTGGGCGCGTGCCTTTGTGATTTCGGCCGGCGTCATCATGAACATGCTCTTCGCCTTCCTGCTGTACTCGGTGGTGGCGGGCGCGTGGGGCATTCAGGAATTCGCAGTGACCCGGGTCATGGACGTGGACGAAGGCGCCCTGCCGGCGGGTACCGAGGCCTTGGCCGGGATCGTCCCCGGGGCGGGGATTGTCGCGGTCGGAGAGCACAGGCCCGATTCATGGCAGGAAATCCAGCGGGCGTTCGTGGAGAGTCCCCCCGGTCCACTCACCGTCGTCACCGAGTCGCCCCGGGGCGCGTTCGACATCGTTGTTCCCGCGAGCGAGCGAGAGCGCGGCGAGCTTGCGGCGGCGCTTCAGTACTGGATCGATCCTGTGGTCGGCAACATCCAGCCGGGCTCACCCGCCGCCGGCGCCGCGATCGAACAGGGAGACAGGGTCACCCATGTGGCCGGCATTCCGGTTGTGAGCTGGGCGGACATGGTGCGGGAGATTTCTGCGCGGCCGGGCGAGCGCGTGGAAATCGGCCTGTTGCGCGATGACGTGAATCTGTCCCGGATCGTGGAACTCGACGATGTCGGTGGCCTCGGCACCGGGGAGCGGCGTGGCATGCTTGGCGTCGAGGTCGTGTTGCCGCCGCTGCGGACCGTGGAGGTTGGATTCGGAGAGGCCATCGCCATCGGTTTCGGGCGGACCACGGAAATCACCGCCGCGATCCTGCGCTTCCTGCGCGGCCTCGTGACGCTGGAAGTGTCTCCACGGTCGGTGGGCTCGATCGGCACGATTGCCGAGGCGTCCGGGGCGGCCGCCGCACAGGGGCTCGGCACCTTCCTCAGCTTCATGGCCCTGTTCAGCATCAACCTCGCCGTCCTCAACATGCTGCCCATTCCGATCCTCGACGGCGGCCACATGGTCTTCCTCGGCCTCGAGCTGGTACGCGGAGAGAAGCTCTCCGTCAAGCAGCGGGTGCGCTGGAGCCAGGTCGGCTTCGTGATCATCGCCGGGATCATGGTGTGGGCGCTGGGAAACGACCTGCTGCGGTTCCTCGGACTGTAGCAGGACGCTGCCCTTCTCCCGCGTCGCGCCTTGCCCGTCCGGCGCCTCGCCGGACTCGATTCAGAACAGTGACAGCTGACGGGGTCCCGTGCGTTCCCGCAGCTCCGCGAGATCGAATACGGGGGTCGGCCGGTCCGGCAACGCCACCTCCACCCGACCCCTGAATCCCTTCCGGCTCAGTGCGCGCGTCATGGCCGCCCTGGCGAGACGGGGAGTATTGGACTCCTCGGACAGGTGGGCGAGGACGACCACGGACAGGCGCGGATCGAAGATCTCCGTCAGCAGATCGGCGGCAGCCCGATTGGAAAGGTGACCGTGACTGGATGCGATCCTCGCCTTGACCGCCGGCGGATACGCCGCGGACCATAGCATTGCCTCGTCGTGGTTGCTTTCCAGGATGAGCCCGTCACAGCCTCGCAACGCGTGCTTGATCTGCACGGTGGGTCTGCCCAGGTCGGTAGCGATGCCGAGACGCAGCCCGGTCTCGGGTGCGGTCACGGCGACCGCCACCGGGTCGGCCGCGTCATGGGTCGTGATCAGAGGGTCGAGCCTCAGCTGTCCGACTTCAAGCGGGAACCCGGCCCGGTACGTTTGAATCACTTCATTGCCGCGAAACAGCTTCCGACATCCGAGACGCGTCCCCTCGGTCATCATCAGCGGCGTGCCGTGCGCTCGGGCGAACACGCCGGCGCCCCGCGTGTGGTCGCCGTGCTCGTGTGTCAGCACGACGGCGGAGATGGCGCCGGGTTCAACGCCGACCAGCGCGAGCCGGCGCGCGAGTTCACGGCCGCTGAGGCCCGCGTCCACCAGGACACGGGTCGTGCCCGCGCCCACGACGACCGCGTTGCCCCGGCTGCCGCTTCCCAGAACCGAGAAGTGCATGCCGGTCAGCGGCCGAACCCGAACCTCGACGGGGCGGTTGCCGCAAAAACCCTGCGGTAGTGGCGGCGCAGGGTCGGCGTGAGTTCGAACCCCCTCCTGGCCATGACCCGCCCGGCCGTCACGACGAAGCGGTCGATGTCGCTGGCCGTCCAGTCGCCGGCGACGCCCCACGAGAACGGAGGTATGCACCCGGACACCAGTCCGCCACCCGACACGGTGGTGCCCGCGCCGATCAGGGCCCCTGTGTTGATGAGCGTGCCGATGCCGGTCCGGACATGGTCGCCCACCAGACACCCGGCCTTGGTCAAGCCGGTGTCGATCGTACGGTCCCCCGCCTTCACCCGTACGGGTCCATAGGTGTTCTTGAGGTCCGAGTTGGTGGTCATGGCGCCCAGATTCGCCCACCTCCCCACGACGGAGTGGCCCAGGTATCCCTCATGCGCCTTGTTGGCGAAACCCAGCATGACCGTGGTCTGGACCTCGCCACGGACCCTGCACCCCGGTCCGATGGTCGAGCGCGCCACGACGCCGCCCAGCAGGACCGAGCCGGGCCCCAGGTACGCAGGCCCGACGATCCGGCACGGTGCCTGCACGCGGGCACCCGCGTCCACGATCACGGGCCCCGCGGTGGCGTCCAGGATCGCTCCGGGGTCGACGTCCGCTTCGGGTGAGATCGCGACGCGCCCGGTGCCGAGCCGATGGGTGCCTGGAGGAATACCGTGTTCCGGGAAGCGCCGGGCGTCGGCCGCGATCCTGTCCGGACCTGCGGCCATCAACTCCCAGACCGAGCCGAGCACCGTCCCTTCGAGCCGTCGCCGGGGCCAGCGCGGCCATCTGCCCGACAACGCCGACGGCGGAAAGGACACGCCATCGGGCAGCCAGGCTCCAACCGGCCCCGATGTGCCGGCCAGGACCGTCGGGCCCGCGAAGCCCAGCGGGATCGACTCGTCCGGTACGAACCTGCTCGACAGGTACACCCGGTCGCCGCCGGGGTCTTCGGCTTCGGCCGTCGTGCACGGCGGTGCCTCCGGCTCCTCGAAACAGCCGAGCGACTCGTCGGCAAGGTGGCCTTCGCACACCAGGCCCAGTTGCCTCTCGGCGCGTGCGCGCAGGGTCTCGGTTCCATGCAGCAGCTCCCCGGCCGGCCGGGTTGCGGCAAAGGGGTACCACGAGCGGGCGGTGTCGTCGTCGTAGAGAAGGAAGCGCGCGGACATCACCGTGAATCGGGGGCGGCACTCCCGTCATCGGTGCCGGAGCCCCCGGGTCCTGGCAGGTCGTTCAAGTACTGCTTCAGGCGTGGCAGGTCGGAGCGGGGCATCACCAGGGTGACCCGGTCCGTACGAACCACGAGCATGTCGCGTGCGCCGAGCAGCACCACGCGCCCCGAGTCTGCGAACGCGATATTGTCCCGGCCTCCGGCAACGTGCGCGTCGCCCACGCGGACATTGCCGCCGGCGTCCGCAGGATGGTGGCGAGCCACGGCTTCCCATCCGCCGATGTCGTCCCAGTCGAAGGTGGCGTCGATGGATGCGACGCGCGCGCTCCGCTCCAGGACCGCCTCGTCCACGCTGATCGGCGCCACATCGTCGAAGAACGCCGCAACGTCGCCCAGGTCGAGTGCGGGCAGCGCCCGGGCGACCTCGGGCGCATGGATGCGGAGTTCCGCGAGGAAGACCTCCGCCTTCCACACGAAGATGCCCGAATTCCACCGATAGCCGGCTTCGAGGTAGCGGGCGGCTTCGTCCGCTGCGGGCTTCTCGACAAAGGCGTCGACCCGATAGGCCCTGTGGCCGGCGGGCGCGTCCAGATCGTCACCGGGCCGAATGTATCCGTAGGCGGTCTCGGGGCGGTTCGGCGGAATGGCGATGGTGACCAGGAGCTCCTGTCGGAGCGCGATCTCCGTTGCCGCCGCGAGCACTTCGCGGAAGCGGGAGGCGGGTGTGATCAGATGATCCGAATGAAGCGAGATCATGATTGCGTCGGGATCGGCGCTCGCGACTTCCGACGCGGCCCTTGCCAGCGCCGGTCCCGTGCCTCTTGCGCGCGTCTCGACGAGGAAGGACTCGTCGCCGAGTCCGGTGGCCTCGCGGATCGGCGCCAGCAGATGCTCGCCGGTCAGCACGCGGATCTTCGCCGGAGGAACGAACCCGCGCAGGCGTTCGATCGTGTCCGCAACCAGCGGTCGCGGCCCCGCGAGATTCAGGAGCTGCTTTGGCCGGTCGGGTGTGCTGAGGGGCCAGAACCGCGTGCCGGCGCCGCCGGCCAGGACGGCTGCCCAGACGGTGGGGTTGGAGGTCACGTGATCGTTTGGCCAAAGGGTAAGGCGGACCCGCGCAACCGGGACGCGCCGGGGATCCACCGAAGGCGGCGGAACCTAGTTGCGGGACTGCAGGAAGTCAACGAACAGTCTTGTCCAACGGCAAATGAGCCTGAACGCGGGGCCGGTTTCCAGCGGGGAGTGAGCCTGAAGGCCGGGGCGAAGAGATCATTGGAGGATGATCGTGACACTTCGCACCGAACGGATCCGGACGCTCGACGAGATGCGCGCCTTCCTTGAGGGCAACGAACCGGCCGACTTCCAGATCACCGACCGCACTTCCGCCTACGTCTTCGTCCGCCGCACGCTGGTCCGCTTCGAGTACCACGGCCTCGGGAAGCCCGACAAGGGCCTGGTGAAGCGGTTCGTCGAGAAGGTGACGGGCCTTTCGCGCGCCCAGGTCACCCGCCTCATCCGACAGCACCGCCGGACGGGCCACATCCGCGACCACCGCAGGAGGCCCCCCGCCAACGCCTTCCAGCGCCGCTACACGCCCTACGACGCCGCTCTGCTGGCGGAGGTCGACGAAGCCTTCGGCCAGCCCTCCGGACCTGCCACCAAGGTGGTCCTGCAACGCATGCACGAGGTCTACGGCGACGAACGCTTCGCGCGTCTCGCCTCGATCTCCAACGGCCACATCTACAACCTCCGCAAGACCCGCGCGTACCGGACCGGCCGCCTCACCTTCCGCAAGACCCGGCCCACCCCAGTCCCCATCGGGGTCCGCCGCAAGCCGCGGCCGGACGGCAAGCCCGGCCATCTCCGCGTCGACACCGTCCACCTCGGCGACCGCGAGAGGCGGAAGGGCATCTACCTCATCAACGTCGTCGACGAAGTCACGCAGTTCCAACACCTTGGAGCCGTGCCGCGCATCACCCACCACTTCCTCGTCCCGCGCCTCGAAGCCCTGCTGTCCGCCTTCCCCTTCGCCATCCGCGCCTTCCACTCCGACAACGGCAGCGAATACGTCAACGGCCGCGTGGCCGAGCTGCTCAACCAGCTCCACATCGGCGTCTTCACCAAGTCCCGGCCCCGCCACCCCAACGATAACGCGCTGGCCGAGACCAAGAACGGCAGCGTCGTCCGCAAGTGGCTCGGCCACGTCCACGTCCCCCACGCCCTCGTCCCCCAGGTCAACGCCTTCCTCCACGACCACCTCTGCCCCTTCCTCAACTTCCACCGGCCCTGCCTCTTCCCCACCGAAGTCACCAGCCCCACCGGCCGAGTCAAGCGGCGCTACCGGCAACGGGACGTCACCACGCCCTACGAGCGCTTCAAAGCCCTGCCCGGCTCCGACGCCTTCCTCCGGCACGGCGTCACCCTCGGCGCTCTCGACCAACTCGCCGCCGCAACCACCGACCTCGACGCCGCCCGAGCCGTCCGCCGCGCCCGCGACGAACTCTTCCGCGCCATCGGCCAAGCCGGCAACTCCGCCGCGTGATCCGACTCGCGCCAACCGCTGGCTCGCCGGAGACCCTCATGCCTCCCGGCCATCCTCCGGCTCGCCGGTTGCCTCTCTCCCACGTCCAAGGAGATAATCAAACTCCATCAACTGCCACCTGCTCCGGGCTCCGGCCTCACTTCTCGCACCTTCCCCGGTTCAGGCTCATCTCCGTATTGGAAAAGACTCGAACTCGCCGCGTCGAACGGAGTTGACTCCGGAACCCCGCCGGGTAGTATTCACACATGAAGACTCGCACTCTGGGCCTTGCGGTGCTCGGCGCCGCCGCCGTTCTCGTCGCGTGTGACGACAATCCGTTTCTGATCCGCTGGGAGGAGAACCCGGACACGGTGCGGCTGTACGCGCTGTCGCTTCCGGAACCCAACCTGGTTTCCGGATTCGATTTCCACCTGCGGCGCGCGGTGCGGATCGAGGCGCCAACCACCGGTGACGGCTGGGATATCGCCGTGGACATCTCCGACGGCGCGCTCGTCTGGCTTCCGCCGGCCGCACTGGGCATTCCATCAGAGGCCGCGCTCGCGGTCATGGAGGGCGAGACCTTCACGTCGGCGATCGAGGCTCCCGAGGACACCGCCAGCTATGTGTCGGACGTGCCCTTGCCCATCGTACCGGGACGCATCTACGCGATCCGTACGAGGAGACACCGTGGCACGTTCGGAACCATTTGCAACTACTATGGCAAGATCGAACCGCTGAGTACCGACGTTGCCGCGGGAACGGTACGGTTTCAGTTCGACATGAGCCGTATCTGCAACAGCCGCGACCTGATCCCTCCCGACTAGGGCCACGGACCCCCCGGGCCGCCCTCACCACGCGCCCGACAGCGACCACTAGCGACTGCGATGCTGGACATCAAGCAACTGCGCCGCGATCCCGAGGGCGTGAGCAACGCACTCGCGCGCCGGGGGATGGACAACGCAACCGACTCGGTTGCTGCTCTGCTGGAGCGTGATCGGGCGCGGCGGGAGGCGTTGCGGGAGGGCAATGACCTCAAGTCCCTGCGAAACCGGGTCTCCAGGCGCATAGGCGAGTTGAGGCGCGATGGCGGCGATGCGTCCGACGAGATTGCGCGCATGCGCGAGGTGGGCGCGCGCATTGGCGAACTGGACGCGGCGGTGGCCGAGGCCGACGCCTGGATATCCGACGCGCTGGCCACCGTACCGAATGTCCCGGACGCGCGTGTGCCCGAAGGCGGCGTGGAGTGCAACCGTATCGTGCGGACCTGGGGCGAGCCGGCAGAGCTCCCCTTCGAGGGGCGGCCGCATTGGGAACTGGGTGTCTCGCTGGGCATTCTGGATCTTGCCGGGGGTGGCAGGGTTTCGGGCTCCGGCTTCTACGTCCTGCGCGGGCGGGGAGCGGCCTTGCAGCGCCGGCTGATCGACTGGATGATCGAGTTGCACACAGCGCGGCACGGCTACCGCGAGCTGCGCGTCCCGTACCTGGTCAGGCAGGAAGCGATGACGGGAACGGGCCAGCTGCCGAAGTTTGCGGAGGAGTCCTATGTGACGCGCAGGGACGGCTTGTGGCTGATCCCGACCGCGGAGGTGCCGGTCACCAATCTGCATCGCGGCGAGATCATGCGCGGAGATTCGCTTCCCCGGAAGTATGTTGCCTATTCGCCCTGCTTCCGCAGGGAGGCGGGCGCTGCGGGGAAGGACACCCGCGGAATGCTGAGGGTTCACCAGTTCGACAAGGTCGAGCTGGTTCGTTTCGAAACTCCCGAAGCGGGACCGGCGGCACTCGAGGAGCTTACCTGCGAAGCGGCCAGCGTACTCGAAATGCTGGGACTCCCCTACAGGGTCGTCCTGCTCGCGGCCGGCGACCTGGGATTCTCGGCTTCCCTGACCTACGACCTGGAGGTCTGGGCTCCCGGAGTCGGCCAGTGGCTGGAGGTCTCGAGCTGCTCCACGTTCAGCGACTTTCAGGCCCGGCGTGCGAACATCAGGTTCCGGAGAACACAGAGCGCGCGGGCGGAGTTCGCGCACACGCTCAATGGTTCGGCGCTTGCGCTGCCGAGACTGATGGTCGCACTGCTGGAGACGTATCAGCAGCCCGACGGCTCGGTGCGCCTTCCCGAGGTGCTTGCTCCGGTCGTCGGATTCACGCGGATCGGAACCGGAGGGTAAGGCGCCGCCGGGCGCTGCCGGGCGCATGGCGAACGATCGAATGAGCAGGCGAAAAGGATCCGCCAGGCGCAGCGTCGCCGTCACGACCCGGACGTGGCCGATCGCGCTGGCCGTCCTCTTCATAACGCTGCTGGTCTGGTACCTCGTGTATACGGCGGAGATCGTGCGGTCGCGCCAGGCCGACGCGGAGGCCTTTACCCGCATCTACGCCCAGGTACAGCGGGGCTTGACAAGCCAGGAGGTCGGCGCGGAGCTGGCGGCGCTGACCAATCTTCAGCGTGAACTGGTGGCGCTCGGGGTTCCCTTCGTGGTCACATCCGAACCGGGCCGCTACTACAACACGTCGGCCAATCTGCCCTTCGAGATTTCGGACCCGCCCACGGCCGACGAGGTGGAACGCATACTCCGCTATGCCGACGAACTCGACGCGCGCAATCCGCCCGTCGGCGACCCGGCAAGCCAGCTGGTCCACTACGGTGTGACGCCGGAGGCCAGGCGTCTCCAGTGGATGCCGTTCCTCTGGGCCTCTGGCCTGCTGCTCACTGTGCTGCTGGCGGTTGCCGGCTTCCGCTACCAGCGTCGGGCCGCGGCCGAACAGGCCTGGACCGCGATGGCGCGCGAACTGGCGCACCAGCTGGGTACGCCCATCAGCTCGCTTCAGGGATGGGTGGAGGTGCTGGGGCTGTCGCCGGACGAGCGCCCCGGTGACATGCGGCAGCTCGAGATCGCCACGGCCATCGGCGAGGACCTGGTGCGCCTGGAGCGGGTCAGCCGGCGCTTCGAACTCATCGGCCGGGACCCCGAGTTGAAACGGGTTTCTCTGAGGGCGGTGATCGGCGAGTTGCGCACCTACATGGAGGCGCGGCTGCCGCGCCTGGGGCCGGGCGTCGCGCTGCACGTCCATGTTCCCGATGACCTGCCGGACATCATGGGACACGAGGTGCTGCTCGCGTGGGCGCTGGAGAACGTCGTAAAGAACGCTCTGGACGCGATGGCTGGTACCGGTGGTTCGATCACGCTGTCTGCCCGGTCCACGGAGAAGTGGGTCGTCCTCGAGATCCGGGACACGGGCCCGGGTGTCCCGTTCGAGATCCGCGACCGGTTGTTCGACCCTGGCGTGACGACCAAGTCCGGTGGATGGGGCGTCGGCCTGACGCTTACCCGACGGATCATCGAGGGGGTCCACCGCGGCAAGCTCGAGTTGCTGGACCGTGGCGAGCGCGGAGTGACTTTCCAGGCCCGGCTGCCGCGCGCTCCCGTGACCCGGGAACAAGGGGCCGCCCATGCGTAGCGCGGCCCTGGCGCTCAATCCCGAGCAGCAGGAGGCCGTCGAGCACTTCGAGGGCCCGAGCCTGGTGCTGGCCGGCGCGGGATCGGGCAAGACCCGCGTGCTCACCACGCGCGTGTGTCACCTGATCCACGAACACGGGATTCCCCCGGACCGGATCATGGCGGTCACCTTCACGAACAAGGCCGCCGGAGAGATGCGGGATCGCGTGATCTCGATGTTGGGGACGGAGCCGCGGGGCATCTGGATGGGGACCTTTCACGCCATCGGGGTCCGCCTTCTCCGTCGTCACGCACCCGAGGTCGGCTGGACGCGCGGGTTCACCATAAGGGACGCCGAACAGTCGCTTCGCGAGGTGAAGAAGGCACAGAAAAGTGTCGACGTGAGCCCGCTGCGCTGGTCTCCGAAGGCGATTCGGGAACGGATATCGGAAGCCAAGAACCAGCTTGTCGGAGCTGAGCGCTTTGCCGAGGCCCATGGAGACGGTGCCGACCTGTTCATGAAGCGGGTCGCGCTCGTGTATCCCGCGTACCAGGAGGCGCTGCGGACCCAGGACGCCATGGATTTCGACGACCTGCTGGTGCTCCCCGTGCGACTCCTGGAGGGCAGTCAGCGGCTGCTGGAGCGTTACCGGAGGCGCTTCGCTTTCATCCTCGTGGACGAATACCAGGACACGAACCGGGCACAGTTCCGCCTTCTGGAGCTTCTGGCGTCCGGGCACGGAAACCTCATGGTCGTAGGTGACGACGATCAGAGCATCTACGGCTGGAGGGGCGCGGACATCCGCAATATCCTCGACTTCGAACACAGCTTTCCGAACGCCCGTGTCGTGCGGCTGGAGCAGAACTACCGTTCGACGTCCGTGATCCTGGACGCCGCCAACGCGGTGATCCGCGAGAACTCGGAGCGCAAGGAGAAGACGCTGCGCACCGAGCGGCGGGGCGGGGCTCCCGTCACCTGCGTCGAAGCGCGGGATGAGCGGGACGAGGCGCGCTGGATCGTCGAGGAGATCGAACGCCTCATGCTCGCCGATCCCGACCGCGCCCACGGCGATTTCGCCGTGCTGTACCGCACCAATGCGCAGGCCCGCGCCCTGGAGGACCGCTTCAGGCTTCGCGGGCTGCCGTACCAGATCGTCGGTGGCGTGCGCTTCTATGAGCGCCGCGAGATCCAGGACGTACTGGCCTACCTTCGCCTGATCGTCAACCCGCGCGACATGGATGCCTTCGACCGCGTAGTGAACCAGCCGCGCAGGGGCGTCGGGGCGACGAGTCTGGCGCATCTGTCGGCGTTCTCGCGGGAATCGGGAGTGAGCATGCTCGAGGCCGCCGATCAGGCCGACGAGGTGCCCGGCCTGCGTGCCGGGGCCCGCCGCGGCCTTCTCGCCTTTGCCGGATTGGTCCGGAGGTACTCGGCGCTGGCGGCGCACCTGCCCGCCGGTGAACTGCTGGAGGAACTGGTCGCGGAGCTGGACATCCTCGTGCTTCTGCGTGCCGAGGGACCGGATGGCGACGACCGGGCCGAGAACGTGCGCGAACTCATCGCCGCGGCACACGACTTCGAGGCCGAAACGGTTCCGGGTATCGGGGACGAGGAGTTCGACGCCTTCACCGACCTGGGCCTGTTCCTGCAGCATGTCGCCCTGGTCACGGACATCGACCGTCACGACTCCGCCGCGGACGCGGTAACGCTGATGACCATTCACAGCGCCAAGGGGCTGGAGTTTCCCGTGGTGGTCATCAGCGGCATGGAGGAGGGGCTGTTCCCGCTGTCGCGGGCGTACGACGAGGCGAAGCTGCTCGAGGAGGAGCGGCGGCTGCTCTACGTCGGTGTCACGCGGGCGCGCGACAGGCTGTACCTGACCCACGCGCGCCGCCGCCGCCGCGCGGGCGACATGGTCTACGGGACGCTTTCGTCGTTTCTGGACGTGCTGGCGGACAGGCTCGACACGAAGGTCACCAAACGGGTGCGCTGGGACTGGGCCGACCGCTCGGCTCCCGCACAGGCCGCGCGAACGGAATCACGCGATGGGGATGTCGGCAGCGCGGAACCGGGGTTCAACCAGGACCGCCCCCGCTACGTGAAGGGCGAGCGGGTCGTGCACCAGACCTTCGGGTCGGGGACGATCGCCGAGCTGTCGGGATTCGGACGGGATCTCCGCGTGATCGTCGACTTCGACGCCGCCGGAAGGAAGAAGCTGCTGGTGCGGTTCGCGGCTCTGGAGCGCGACTACTTCTAGTCCGGCGGAGCCGAAGGCTCTTCGTCGTCGGTCTCGGGCGCCTCGCTCGCCGTCGCCCCGGCACCGGTCTCCGGTGATTCGCTCGTCGTCGGTCCGGCACCGGTCGCCGTCGCCGCCGCAGCGCCCGCCCCACGTACCAGCGCCGCTCCCTTTCGGAGCGTGCGCACGGTGGCGGCGGCATCCAGCACGGCGTCCTCCGCCTCGGACTGGGCGAGGTCCAGCAGCGCGGACAGATCGGCGACCCGCCGCTTCACGTCCGCCGAGGCCTTGCCGATATCCTCGGCGACCTCGACGAGCGCCCCGTCGAACCGGTCCACCTCGGAACGCACCACCCGTGTGATCCGGTCCAGGTTCCGCGCGGCGTTGTTGGCGTGCTCGACCAGGGGAATGGAGCGCTCGCCGGTCGTGGCCAGGAAGTCGGTCCATGTGCGCGAAAGACGTCGCAGTTCGGCCAGAACCAGCAGCAGGACGATCAGGATGGCCACGAACGCGACGCCGAGTCCCACCGTCATCCATGCCGAGACCATGCCGACCCCGTCCCGGGCAAGCGTGACGATGGTCGTGTCCTGAAGCGGCAGATGCAGATACGGTGGCATGCGCGCCCGGCGGCTGAAGGTCGTCGACGGTAACCGCAGGAATATGGGCCTTCAGCCGGAACCGATCCAGCGGTATCTTCCACCCATGCCATCGTTCATCGTGACCGGCGGGCGGGAGCTCAGCGGGAGAATCCGGCCCGCCGGGAACAAGAATGCGGCCCTGCCGGTGCTCGCGGCGACCCTGATGTCCGCCGAACCCGTCACCGTGAAAAACGTTCCGCGCATCCGCGACGTTGCCACGCTGCTCGAGATCATGGACTCGCTGGGTGCGGACATCTCGTGGACCGGCGCCAACGAGGTCACGGTGGACGCGGCCAACGTCGTGGCGGGTGAATTCGATCCGGCCCTCGCGGAACGGATCCGCGCGTCGATCCTGCTGGCCGGACCCCTGCTGGCACGCTTCGGTTCGCTGTCGCTTCCGCCGCCCGGCGGCGACGTGATCGGCCGACGCCGGCTTGACACTCACCTGCTCGCCTTCCGCGCGCTGGGTGCGGAGGTGGAGACCTCGTCCGGCCTCGATATCCGGGCGCCCTCGCTCGCCGGTACGAGCATGTTTCTCGACGAGCCCTCCGTCACGGCCACCGAGAACGCCATCATGGCGGCCTCGCTGGCAGAGGGCGAGACGATCATCCGCAACGCCGCGGCAGAGCCCCATGTGCAGGACCTCTGCCACCTGCTGAACGCCATGGGGGCCCGGATTTCGGGGATCGGGACATCCAATCTGGTCATCGGCGGCGCGGCCTCGCTGGGCGGCGCCCGCTACACGATCGGTGCCGACCACGTGGAGACAGGGTCGTTCATCGGCCTCGCGGCGGCGACGCGGAGCAAAATCGTGATCGAGGATGCCCCGGTGGAGCATCTCGATTCGATCCTCATCGGGTTCGGGCGCCTCGGGATCGACTGCAGACTGGACGGCCGCGATCTGATCGTGGACGGACGCCCGGAGCCGGTCATCCGGATGGACGCCTTCGGACACCTGCCCAAGGTGGACGACGGTCCCTGGCCCGCCTTTCCGGCGGACCTCACCTCGATCGCCGTGGTCGCGGCCACCCAGGCCCGCGGAACCGTGCTGGTCCACGAGAAGATGTTCGAATCGCGGATGTTCTTCACGGACAAGCTGGTTTCCATGGGTGCGCGCATCATTCTGTGCGACCCGCACCGCGTCGTCGTGGTGGGCCCTTCGCGGCTGCACGGCGCGCGCGTGGAGAGCCCCGACATCCGTGCCGGAATGGCGATGCTGATCGCCGCGCTGGGCGCCACCGGCGAGAGCCGGATCCGCAACGTCGGACAGATCGAACGGGGCTACGAGCGGATCGACGATCGTCTGAGGGCGCTGGGCGCGCGCATCGAGCGCCGTGATTGACCGGCGAACCGCGTCACAGCTATAATACCTTGGTGGCTGGGCTGCCGCGGCGGCCCTTTCCAAGTGGGGGAGATGGCGTCCCCCGCTTTTTTTATCCGCTGAAGAAAGGGTTGAACGTCGTGAACGCAAGCCGGGCCGAGCTTCAGCGGGAACTCGATGCGCGACTCTCCCGCCTGGGGTACGATCTGGTGCAGGTCGAATGGGCGGGCAGCGCTCATCGTCCGGTCATCAGGCTTCGGGTGGAGCGCGCCGCCCTGGACCGGCCCGTCTCGCTGGGCGATTGCACGGTGGTGAGCCGCGAGATGGAAACGTGGCTCGATGCGGATCCGCGGATTCCCGATCGGTATGTGCTGGAAGTCTCCTCGCCCGGACTGGAGCGCCCGCTCACGCGCAAACGGGACTTCCACAGGTTCCGCGGGCGGAGGATCGTGGTGCAGGGAACGGAACCCCTCTCGGGTGGCGCCTCACGCATCGAGGGAACGCTGCTGGGGCTTGCCGACGACACGGAGGGCAGCGCGTCGATCCTGTTGCAGCTGGGCGAGGGCAACGAGGTCGAGGTGCCCCGTGCGCGGGTCGCGAACGCGCGCCTGATCCATGAATGGAATGCATCATGACGGATTCCTCACTGATCAGTCAGGCTGTCGGCGCGATCGCCAAGGCCAAGAGCCTCGATCGCGACGAGGTGGACATGCTGGTCAAGGAAGCCATCCATGCCGGGCTCGCGCGCATATTCGGCGCCAACGTCGACACGGAAATCGACGTGGACCACACCACGGGCGATATCGACATGCTGGTGCTGAAGCGGGTGGTCGAGACCGTCGAGGACGAGTCGTCGGAGATCACCGTGGAGGAGGCCCGCTGGGACGATCCGACCTACGAGGTCGGCGACGTGATGGAGATCCCGGTGGACTTCTCCGAGTTCGGGCGCAATGCGGTCATGGCCGCCAAGCAGCGCATCGTACAGCTGGTCCGGGAGGGCGAACGGCAGCGAATCCGCGACGAGTACACCGACCGGGTCGGCGATCTCCTGTCGGGCGAGGTGCAGCAGATCGAGCGGGGCAAGATCGTCCTGCTGCTCAACCGCACCAGGGAGGCCGAGGCGATCATCCCGTGGAAGGAACAGAATCCGCGGGAGCGCTTTCGCCAGGGAGAGTCCATACGCGCGGTGCTCAAGAAGGTCGACGAGACGCCCAAGGGTCCCAGGCTGATCTTCTCGCGCTCGGATCCGCTTTTCGTGGCCGCCCTCTTCAATCTGGAGGTGCCCGAGATCCAGCACGGAATCGTGGAGATCAAGGAGCTGACCCGGGAGGTCGGCGGCCGCAGCAAGATCGCCGTCCACAGCCGTGACGAGTCCATCGATCCGGTGGGGGCGTGCGTGGGGCTCAAGGGATCCCGTGTGCAGGCGGTCGTGTCCGAGTTGGGAGGTGAGCGAATCGACATCGTTCCCTGGCACCCGGACCCCGAGATCTTTGCGCGCAGGGCGCTGGCGCCGGCCCGCGTGGCCAAGGTCGTGTCGGATCCCGCGCGACAGGTCATCACCGCGATCGTCGACGAGGACCAGCTCTCGCTGGCGATCGGCAGGAACGGCCAGAACGTGCGCCTGGCTTCCCAGCTGATCGGATGGCAGATCGATCTCTACAGCTCCCGCGAATGGCTGGAGCGCGGCGCGGACATGTCGTTGTTCGTGGAGGAGGAGGCGGACACGTACGAAACCGCGGACTTTCCGCTGCGCGAGCTCTCGCTGGACACGATGACCCTGGACGCGCTCGCGTCGGCGGGCTACGACAGCTTCCTCGACATCATCGACCTCGACCGTGCGGATTTCCTGGCCGTCGACGGCGTGAGCGAGGACGCGGCGGCGCAGTTGCTTGCCCTGATCGAGGACCTCACCGTGGTCGATTCGGAATCGGTTCGCTCCGGTGAGGGAGCCGCGGGCGGAGGGGGTGGACCGGCCTGATGCGGGTGAAGGAACTGGCGACCGACCTCAAGGTCAATCCCGACGTTCTTCTGAGATTCCTGCGGGAGTCGGGTGTGCGCGTGGGGCACCCCGACGCGCCGATCAGGGACGTGGATGTGGCCCTTGTCCGCACGCGTGTGGAGCGGGAGCGCCGGGCAGGCCGCGGCACCGCGGCCGATGTGATGAAGGCCGCCGTCAAGGCCCACAGGCCGGTGAGCCGCCGGCGCCGCCGCGCACCCTCGCGCCGCCGCGCCACGCCCGAAACCGAACCGGTGGCCGCGGAAGCTCCGGATGATTTGGCTGCTGCGGTGGAAGCGACCGTGGACGGGGTTGCCCCGGTGGCCACGGTCGAAGCCGCGCCCGGTCCGGCGGATGCCGAAACGGGACCCGCCGCGCAGACCGGGGGCCGGGAGGTCGAGGCCGCGCCGGCGCCCGATGCGGCCGCGGAGCCGGAAGAGCCCGGGGCTGCCCCGACCGACGCGGTCCCGGCGGCTGCGGATAAACCCGATGGAGTGCCGTCGCACCCCGTTGCGGAAAGCGAGGCCGATCACCCCGGGTCGGCGGCTGCGGCTGCGCCCGAGACGATGTCCGAGGCTGCGGTTGCGCCTGCGGTGGAGGAAGTCGGCGCCGACGACGCAGCTACACTCGCCAGACCCGAACCGCCGCTTGCCGCCCGGACGGGATTCAAGCCTGCGCGCGCAAGGGACCGCTCCGGCGGCGATCAACGTCCCGCGACGGGCAAACCGGAGCCTGCGGCGAGCGCGGGTCCCGGCGGGCGCGTGCGGATCCAGGCCGAAGGATATACGTCCGACGGTCGGCGCAAGAAGGCCCGCAGAAAGGGTGGCCGCCGCCGCGGTGCCGACCGTGACCAGGCGAGGCAGAACATCCAGCGTGTCATGGCCGAGATCAAGGGCCGCCGCAAGAAGCGCAAGAAGGGGAAGGGGGCGGTGGCCGCGGCCAAGGAGGAGCGGGTCGCAGCGGAGGAACGCGCCGCCGAGGCGAGGTCCGCCGAGGAACGGACTGTACGTGTGAACGAGTTCCTCACCGTGGCCGAGCTTGCCGAGCTCGTGGATGTCGGCCCGACCGAGATCATTGGATGGGCGTTCAAGAACATGGGCCTGATGGTCACCATCAACCAGCGGCTCGACTTCGATCAGATCGAGTTGCTCCTCGAGGGGTTCGGGTTTACCGCCGTCCGCGAGTCGGACTACCTGCCACCGTCGGAGGAGCAGGCCGAGCCGGACGATCCGGCGGATCTGCGTCCGCGTCCGCCCGTCGTAACCGTCATGGGCCACGTGGACCACGGGAAGACCAGGCTTCTCGACTGGATACGGCGTACGAATGTCGTGGCCGGCGAGGCGGGGGGCATCACGCAGCACATCGGCGCGTATCACGTGGAACTCGATGACGGTCGCACGATCTCGTTCCTCGACACGCCCGGGCACGCGGCCTTTACGGCCATGCGGGCCCGCGGTGCCGATGTCACGGACCTCGTGGTCCTCGTCGTCGCGGCCGACGACGCGGTCATGCCGCAGACCGTCGAGGCCATCAGTCACGCAAAGACCGCCGGCGTGCCCATGATCGTCGCCATCAACAAGATCGACCTTCCCACGGCGAACGCGGACAAGGTTCGGCAGGACCTGCTCCAGCACGGAGTCACGGTCGAGGACTTCGGGGGCGACACGCTCGTCGCGGAAGTGTCGGCCATGACCGGCGAGGGCATGGACGACCTCCTCGAGAAGATCCTCCTGCAAGCCGAGATCCTCGAGCTCACGGCGAACCCCTCCCGGGCCGCGACGGGTGCGGTGGTCGAAGCCGAACTGGATGTCGGCAAGGGGCCTCTCGCGACGATCCTGGTACAGAGCGGCACGTTGCGCGTGGGTGACAGCTTCGTGGTCGGGCTGCACGATGGGCGCATCCGGGCACTGCTTGATGAGCGAGGCCACGGAGTCGACGCCGTGGGACCCGGGATTCCCGTGCAGATCCTCGGTGTGGCCGGGGTACCGCAGGCCGGCGACGTGTTCCAGGTGATGGAAGCCGACCAGGCGGCATCCATCGCCGCGAACCGGCAGCGACTCGACCGGGAGAAGCAGCTGCGAATCAAGCAGCGGGGTATCAAGCTCGGCGACTTCACGCAGCTGCTGGCTGCCGGCGATGTCGGTACGCTGCGGCTGGTCGTCAAGGGCGACGTGGACGGTTCCGTGCAGGCGCTCTGCGACTCGCTGGAGCAGTTGTCGACCACCGAGGTGCAGGTGGAGATCATCCATCGCGGCGTCGGGGCGGTCAACGAGTCCGACGTGATGCTGGCGCTCGCCGCCGGGGCGGTGATCGTCGGCTTCCGGGTCCGCCCGGACGCGCTGGCGCGCCAGGCTTCCTCGCGCGAGGCCGTCGACATCCAGGTGTACGACGTCATCTACGAGGCGGTGGACGACGTCAGGGCGGCGCTCGAGGGACTGCTCGCGCCGGAACGCCGGGAGAGCGTGGTGGGTGCCGCGGAGGCCCGCGTGATCTTCAGGATCCGCGGAGTCGGAACCATTGCGGGAAGCTACGTCATGGATGGCGTCGTGCGGCGGGGGGCCCAGGCCCGCGTCATCCGCGACGGCGTGGTGATCTACGACGGCGAGATCGGGTCCCTGCGGCGCTTCAAGGACGATGCGCGGGAGGTGAAGGAAGGCTTCGAATGCGGGATCGGCATAGCCAACTTCAACGATGTCAAGGTGGGCGACGTCGTCGAGACCTACCAGGTCCAGGAGTTCGCCCGCACGCTGGCGGGTGCCGAGCGCGCTTGACGGATCCGCGTTACGCAGCGGTCTCCCGGCCCCGGATGGTCGTCACGGTGTCCACGTGGGATCTGTCGATTCCGGGATCTGCGTCGCTCAAGGAAAAGCGTTCCGTGGTCCGCTCGCTCAAGGACCGGCTCGCGCGCATGAACGTGTCGGTGGTCGAGTCGGGGCTCCAGGACGCGCGCAATCGGGCGCGGGTCTCCGTGGCGTTCCTGGCCGCGCACGCGGCACAGGCCGATTCGATTCTGGAATCCGTCGACCGTGCCGTCGCCGGGGCGCGAGGTGCCGTCGTGGTCGCCAGCAGCCGCGAACGCTACTGATGTCGGGACGGCGTCTGTCGCGCCTGGGGGAGCAACTTCGCCGGGAGCTGTCGACGAGGATACAGTATCAGGTGCGCGACCCCGACGTGGGCTCGCTGACGGTCACCGGGGTGGACGTAACCGAGGACCTCTGGCTGGCCCGCGTCTACGTGGAGCTCCATGGATCGCCGGACCAGCAGGCCCGCACATTGGCGGCGCTGGACCGTGCGGCCCCGTTCCTGCGATCGGTGCTGGGGCGGGAGCTTCGAATCCGGCGCATGCCCGAACTGCGCTTCCAGCAGGACACTTCGGTGGAGGACGGCCGGCGAATCGACGCGATACTGCGCGATGTGCTGCCTCCCGGAGACGTGTCGAACGGCCCGTGACCGAATCGTGTGGCGGCAAGGGGTTCCCGGGCATGGGGTTTCTGCTGGTGGACAAGCCGGCCGGCGTCACGTCGCACGATGTGGTGGCCGTGGCGCGCCGCGGGCTCGGGGTGCGAAAGGCGGGCCACGCGGGCACGCTCGATCCCTTTGCCACCGGGCTTCTCGTGCTGGCGACGGGGAAGGCGACCCGTTTGCTGGAGTACCTCGTGGGGTGTGACAAGACCTACGAGGCAACCGCGCGGCTCGGGGTTGCGACCGATTCGCAGGACCCCGACGGGCTCCGGACGGCCGAGGACGACAACTGGACCACGCTCGGGCCGCGACAGTTGGAGGAGGTTGCCGCCGGCATGACCGGCACCCTGCGGCAAACGCCGCCCGTGTACTCGGCGGTGAAGGTGGGAGGCGTGCCCGCCCACCGGCGTGTGCGGAGAGGTGAGCACGTGGAGCTCGGACCCCGTGAGGTTGCCGTGCGGTCGTTCGAGGTGCTGGCCCATGAGCCGCCAAGCGTGCGACTGCGGGTGGCGTGCTCCAGCGGCACCTACGTGCGGGCGCTGGCCGTCGAGTTCGGCAAACGGCTGGGAACGGCCTGTCACCTCGCGGCACTGCGCCGCACACGCGTCGGCACCTTCCATGTGGACCGGGCGGCTCCGCTCGCGGCCGTCCGGGCGGGTAGTCCGCCGCCGGAGGCGTGGGTCGGGGCCGTGGCGGCGCTTTCCCACCTGCCGCGCGTCGTCGTGGACGCCAAAGAGGCGGCGAAGCTGGCGGCGGGGCGAAGGATGCCCACTGGCAGGGCCGATGATGGAAGCCCGGCCATGTTCGTCCTGCCCGGAGAACGACTGGTCGCGGTCGGGGACGTCCGCGGCGGCATGCTCCGACCCCGCAAGGTCTTTCACGAGCAACAGGGCGCCGGATCGTGACGATGTCTCCGGCGGGGGTCCCGGGACTGCCGCGCGACGGTCGCCCGGTTGTCGTCACCGTGGGCACGTTCGATGGAGTGCACCGAGGACACTGGCAGGTCGTCGAGGAAATCGGGAAGCGCGCGGCCGAGGCTGGTGGCCGCAGCGTGCTGGTCACCTTCGATCCTCACCCGCTGCGCGTTGTCCGCCCCGAGGCCGCCCCGCTGCTCCTGACCACACCGGACGAGAAAAAGGCGGTACTTGCCTGCAGCCGTCTGGACTACGTGGTCTTCCTGCCGTTCACCCCGGAGCTCCGCGAATACTCGCCGCGCCGATTCGTGGAGGAAGTCCTGCTTCGCCGGTTCGGAATGAGCGAACTCGTGATCGGATACGACCATGGCTTCGGGCGGGGGCGCTCAGGGGACGTCAACACCCTCCGCTCGATCGCCGCCGGCAGCGGTTTCGGGCTCGATGTCGTGGACGCGGTCCGTTCCGGCCCGGCCGCGGTTTCATCGTCCAAGATCCGGCAGGCGCTGCTCGACGGGCGGCTTGGCGATGCCAACCGCGGGCTGGGGCGACCGTACTCCCTGACGGGCACGGTCATCAGGGGAGACGGGCGAGGGCAGGGTCTCGGGTTCCCCACCGCCAATCTGCGCGTCGCCGGAGGGGACAAGCTCATCCCGGCCGATGGCGTCTACGCGTGCTTTGCCACGATCCCGGAGGGCAGGTTCAAGGGCGCCCTGCACATCGGGGACCGACCGGCCTTCCCCGGCGCAGAGGCTTCCGTCGAAGTCCATCTGCTCGATTTCAGCGCGGATCTGTACGGCCGTGTGGTCCGGCTGGACCTGATCGAATACCTGCGTCCGGTGGGCGCCTTCGGTTCGATCGCGGCGCTGGTCCGGCAGATGCGGGACGATGTGGCCCGCACCCGAGACCTCCTGGAGCGGCTTGTTGTGTGCCCACCGGGGATCAACTATGCTTAAGGGCTGTTCGCCTGACGAATACATGGGAACGACATGGGAATCGACAAGCAGGAAATCGTAAGCAAGTACCAGCCTCATGAGAACGGTGCCGGCAGCACGCAGGTGCAGGTCGCCCTTCTCACTGCCAGGATCAACCACCTGCGTAGCCATTTCGACGCCCACAGGCACGACCATCACAGTCGCCGCGGCCTCCTGAAGATGGTGGGACGCCGGCGTCGGCTCCTCGAATACCTCAAGCGGACCGATCTGGACGGATACCGCGCATTGATCAAAGACCTCGGGCTGCGCCATTGACCGGCGCGGGCATGGAGGCGTCCTGCCGCCCCCGGCGCGATTCGGCGCCAAGGCGGGCAGCGGCGCGTCGGTAGTGCCACAGCCCTCCTTCGCCGCAGGCTCTCTGCGGCAATCCCGGAAGAGAAAATGACAGACAGAATCGAACGACAGTTCGCCGGCCGGCGGCTGGTCCTCGAGGTTGGCCGGATGGCCAGGCTCGCACATGGATCCTGCCTTGTGCAGTTCGGCGAAACGGTAGTGCTGGTTACGGCCACCGTACAGGACAAACAGACCCACCTTCCCTTTTTCCCACTGACCGTTGAATACCGCGAAAAGGCGTACGCTGCCGGGAAGATCCCCGGTGGCTTCTTCAAGCGCGAGGGGGCGCCGCAGGAAAAGGAAGTGCTGTCCGCCCGGCTGACGGATCGCACCCTTCGCCCGTTGTTCCCCGACGGCTTCTACAATGAGACCCAGGTCCACGCCCAGGTTCTGAGCGCCGACCAGGAAAACGACGCCGACGTGCTCACACTGATCGGCGCCTCGGTGGCGCTGAACACATCGGTCATTCCGTTCCGGACGCCCGTCGCATCGGTGCGCATCGGACGGATTCAGGGCAACTGGGTCGTCAATCCCACCTTCCTGCAGCTCGAGTACGCCGATGTCGACATCGTCGTGGCGGGTTCGGCAAACGCGATCGTGATGGTCGAGGGCGGGGCCATTCAGGTTCCTGAAACAGAGATCCTGGAGGGCCTGAGGGTCGCCCACGAGGCGATCAGGGAGCTGATCGAGATCCAGGAGGAGCTGATCGCGCCCCGGCGGGTTCCCGAGATGGAGTGGGAACCCAGGCAGGTGGATCCCGAGCTCCGGAGCCGCGTGGAGAAGGAAGCCGCGCAGCGCGTGGCCGAAGCGGTCAGGATCACGGGCAAGAAGGAGCGCTCGGCTGCGCTCGCCGCGGTCGGCAGGGAGATTTCGGCCCGCCTGGCGGAAGAGAATCCCGAAACCCCCGCGCCCGACAGCGCCGTGCAGGACGTTGTACGGTCGCTGGAGAAGAAGAGCGTGCGCGCGCGCATCCTCGACGAGGGGATGCGGGCCGACGGTCGCGGAGCGGACGATGTGCGCGGGATCGACTGCGAGGTGGGGGTGCTGCCCAGAACGCACGGATCCGCCCTTTTCACGCGCGGGGAGACACAGTCCCTTGGGGTGGTCACGCTGGGAACGTCGAGAGACGAGCAGCGCATCGACTCGATCGACAGCGCCGAGCAGATCACCAAGTCGTTCATGCTCCACTACAACTTCCCACCCTTCTCGGTCGGCGAAGCGAGGCCGATCCGCTCGACGTCGCGCCGCGAAAAGGGACATGGGGCGCTCGCGGAACGCGCCATTCAGCCGTTGCTCCCCGAGTACGACGACTTCCCCTACACGATCCGGATCGTATCGGACATCCTGGAGTCGAACGGGTCGTCCTCGATGGCGTCGGTGTGTTCCGCCTCGCTCTCGCTGATGGACGCGGGCGTGCCCGTACAGGCCGCCTGCGCCGGCGTGGCGATGGGTCTGGTCGCCGAGGGTGACCGGGTTGCGGTGCTCACCGACATCCTGGGCCTCGAGGACGCGCTGGGCGACATGGACTTCAAGGTGGCCGGCACGCGCAAGGGCGTCACGTCCATCCAGATGGACATCAAGATCGAGGGACTGACCTTCGAGCTGCTGAGCGAGGCGCTGGAGCGTGCCCGGCGGGGCCGCCTGCACATTCTCGACCGCATGGATGCCGTGATCGCCGAGCCTCGCGAAGACCTTTCGGACCACGCGCCGCGGATCGAGTCGATCAGGATCAACCCTGAGAAGATAGGTGAGATCATCGGTCCCAAAGGCAAGACCATTCGTGCGATACAGGACGAATCCGGAGCCACGATCGAAGTGGACGATGACGGCGTCGTCAAGATCGCAGCGGTGTCTTCGGAAGCCAGTGCCAGGGCCCGCGAGATGATCGAAGCGATCGTCCAGGAGCCGGAGGTGGGCAAGATCTACGAAGGTCCGGTCAAGAACACGACGTCATTCGGCGCGTTCATCGAGATCATGCCCGGCGTCGAGGGGCTGTGCCACATCTCGGAACTGGCGGACTACCGCGTCGGGAAGACGGAGGATGTCGTGAACCGGGGAGACGTCATTCGCGTCAAGCTTCTCTCCATCGACGAGAAGGGTCGCATGCGCCTCTCCAAGAAGGCCGCCGCTGCCGAGGAGAGCGCGCCGGTGACCGAGAAGGCCGGGGCCGGGGCCCGCGGCTAGCCGGGCTACTCACCGGGCCGGGGGAAACCGGATGGGGTTCGGCCCCGCCGGGGAGCGCATTCGCGGCGACCGCCTGGGCAACGGCGTGCGCGTCCTGACGGAGAGCATGCCGGGTGTGCGCTCGGTGGCCGTCGGCGCGTGGGTGCGACAGGGCGCGGCTCTGGACGGTCCGGGGCAGGCGGGGGCCAGCCACTTGCTGGAGCACCTGGTCTTTCGCGGCACGCGGACCCGCTCGCGGCGAGAGATCGCGCTGTCGCTGGAAAGCGTGGGCGGGTCGCTGAACGCGTACACTTCGAGGGAACACACCGGCTACGAGGCCCGGGTGCCGGCAGGACACCTGCGGCGGGCCGTAGACGTGATCTCGGACCTGATACGCAACCCGCGGCTCGCCGAGCGGGATCTCGACCACGAGAAGCTGGTGGTCACCGAGGAGATCGCGGCGGTCGAAGACACGCCCGATGAGCTGGTGTTCGAGGTGCACGGCGAGCGCCTGTGGCGCGGCCATCCGTACGGCAGGTCGATCCTGGGCACGCGTGACTCGGTAGCCGCCCTCTCGCGCGACGACCTGGCTGCACTGCACCGCCGCCGTTACGTCGGTGCCAATCTGGTCGTCGCGGCGGCGGGGGCCGTCGAGCACGACGAATTCACGGGCATGGCCGGCGAGTGGTTCGGGGAAGTCGAGGCTGGCGGGGAAGCGCCGGATGTGCCAGGCCCCGAAGCTCCCAGGGAAGGTCTGGACAGGGTGGCGCGCGATACCTCGCAGGTCCATATCGTGCTGGGCCGGACCACGCCGGGGCATTCGCACCAGGATCGATACGCACTGGCGCTGCTTTCGGCCGCGCTGGGCGGGGGCATGAGCTCCAGGCTGTTTCAGCGGGTCAGGGAAGAGTTGGCTCTGGCGTACGCCGTGTTCTCCTACCAGTCGTTCTACATTCGGGGCGGTATCTCCGGCGTGTACGCGGGGACGCGTCCCGGCGGTGAGCACGCGGCCCTGGACGCCATTCGCGAGGTCTATCGCGATGTTGCGTCCGAGGGGCTCCCCGGTGACGAGCTCGACATGATCAAGGAGCAGGTGAAGGGTCAGATCCTGCTTTCGCAGGAATCCCCGGGCGCCCGCCTGCACCGTCTCGCCGGGTTCGCATTGTACCGCGAGCCCTTTGTAACCCTTGACGAGCTGGCCGGCCGGATCGACTCCGTGTCCGGTTGCGACGTCGGGAGGGTGGCCGCCGAGGCCTTTGACCCCGAGCGCCAGTACGCGCTGTGCCTCGGTCCTCATTGACGGGAGCGGATCACGAGAAATGATCGTTGGCATCCCAACGGAAACCAGGAAGAACGAGTACCGGGTCGCGCTGACGCCGGCAGGCGCCGAAGCCATGACGAAGGCCGGCCAGATCGTACTCGTACAGGCCGGAGCCGGGCGGCACAGCGGATTCACCGATGATTTCTACGCGAACGCGGGTGCCGAGGTGGTCGGTGCGGCGGAAGAGGTCTGGCAGCGTGCCGAGATGATCATGAAGGTAAAGGAGCCGACCGCCCCCGAGTGGCCGCTGATCCGCGAGGGACAGATCGTCTTCGCCTATTTCCACTTCGCCGCGGCCGAGGACCTGACGAGGGCGCTGATCGACAGCGGCGCCATCGCGATTGCCTACGAGACGGTGGGATCGGCGGAGGGTGACCTGCCGCTTCTCACGCCCATGAGCGAAGTGGCCGGACGCATGTCGGTGCAGGAAGGCGCCCGGTACCTGGGCAGCCCCTCGGGCGGATCGGGTGTCCTGCTGGGTGGCGTCCCCGGCGTTCTGCCCGCGAAGGTGCTCGTGCTCGGCGGGGGCGTTGTGGGCACGCAGGCGGCCCGCATGGCGGCGGGGCTGGGGGCCAGGGTCGCGGTCATGGATGTCTCCCTGCCGCGGCTGCGGCACCTCGCGGACATCATGCCGGCCAACGTCAACCTTCTCTACAGCACCCGCTACGCCGTACGGAAGCAGCTGCGGGACTCCGACCTGGTCATCGGGGCGGTGCTGGTGCCGGGCGGCAAGGCTCCGTGCCTGGTCGAGCGGCGGGACCTCGCGACGATGCGTCCCGGATCGGTGATCGTCGATGTCGCGGTGGACCAGGGCGGGTGCGTCGAGACAATCCGGCCCACGACCCACGAGGATCCGGTCTACGAAGTCGACGGCGTGATCCACTATGGCGTGTCCAACATCCCCGGCGCGGTCCCGCGCACATCGACGCTGGCGCTCACCAACGCGACGCTCCCGTACGCGCTGCACCTCGCCCGATCCGGATGGAGGCGCGCGTGCGCGGAGGACCCCGACCTTGCACGGGGCATCAACATCGCGGCCGGCACGGTCGTGCACCGCGGCGTCGCGGAAGCGTTCGGCATGAGGACCGAGTCGCTTCCCGGGCGGCTGGCGGTGGACCGGAAGACTGCGCCGACCGTGCGGTTCAAGCGCCTGGCCACCAACCCGGACCTGCCGCTCCCGGCGCGCGCGTCGGCGGAGGCCGCGGGGTTCGACGTGCGCAGTTGCGAGTCCTTCCGGCTCGCCCCCGGCGAGATCCACGCCACGGCGACGGGGTTGATCATGGAGATGCCCGCGGGAATGGAATGCCAGGTCCGGCCCCGCTCAGGCCTGGCGGCCCGACACGGGATCACGCTGCCGAACAGTCCGGGGACGATCGATTCGGACTACCGGGGGGAACTCAGGATACTGATGCAGAACCTCGGCGACGAGACCGTTTCGATCGGTCGCGGTGACCGGGTGGCTCAGCTCGTTTTCAGCCGCTGTCTGGCGCCTCGCCTGGAAGAGGTGCCGGGCGTGACCCGAACAGGGCGCGGCTCCGGTGGTTTCGGCAGTACGGGCGTGAAATGAGTGCGGGAATGCGATAGCTTTAGGTCAAGATCCGCCCTCCGCCACAGACAAGCCCCTCAAGACCGGAGCCAAGCCGGCCGGCTTTGACCGTTGCCACCAGTCTCCAGTTGGTTCAGTTCGAAGCGGTTGGTCCCGACGAGCGATATCGGTGTGGACCTGGGGACCGCCAATACGCTCGTGTGCGTCCGGGGCGAGGGTGTTGTTCTCAGCGAGCCGTCGGTCGTGGCGGTGGAACGCGGCACGAAACGGATCATGAGCGTGGGCCTGGAAGCCAAGCGGATGCTCGGTCGCACGCCCGAAGGAATCGAGGCCGTCCGGCCCTTGAAGGATGGTGTCATCGCGGACGTGGACGTGACGGAGCTCATGCTTCGGCATTTCCTGAAACAGGTGATGTCGAAGCGGATTTTCCGCATCAAGCCCAGGGTCGTGGTGGGCGTGCCGTCGGGGATTACCGAACTCGAACGCAGAGCGGTCCGCTCATCGGCGCAGGCCGCCGGCGCGAACGAGGTGTACATGGTCGCCGAACCCATGGCCGCCGCCATCGGGGTCGGGCTCCCGATCGAGACGCCCAGGGGGAACATGGTCATCGACATCGGTGGAGGAACGACCGAGATCGCGGTCATCGCGCTCTCCGGCATCGTCGCCGATACGTCGATCCGGATCGGCGGAGACGAGCTGGATCAGTCGATCGTCGCGTTCCTGCGCAAGAACTACAACCTGCTGATCGGTGAGCCCACCGCTGAAGCGATCAAGATGCAGATCGGTTCCGCGATCGAGACGGACAGCGAGCGCGAGATGGAGGTCAAGGGAAGGGACCTGGTTTCGGGGATACCGAAGATGGTGATCATCCACTCCCAGGAGATCCGGGAGTGTATCCAGGAGCCACTGCGCTCGATCGTGGAAGCGGTACGGTCCGCTCTCGAAATCACGCCGCCGGAGCTGGCATCCGACATCGTCGACTACGGGATCGTGATGACCGGAGGCGGGGCGCTGATCCGCGGGCTCGACCGGTTGATCGCATTGGAGACCAACCTCCCGATTCACGTCGACGAGGAGCCGATGACCTGTGTGGTGCGGGGGTCCGGCCGCATCCTGGACGAGTTTTCGAAGTACCGGTCCGTGCTGACTACCTGATTCGGGGACACGATACTGACAGACCGTGGAGAACCGCGCGGGAGATCCGCGGGCGATCCACCAACGGAGGAAAGAGCAAGAGTTGGCCGGCCAGCCCAGGCGTAACCGAGCAGGGAGCAAGCGGGATTTCCCGGTGATTGCCGGGCTGATCCTTACCGCCCTCATCCTGCTGAATCTGCCGGCCACCGCGCAGCGATCGCTGGCAGATGCCGTGCGGCAGACGTTTCTGCGTCCGTTCATCGGGGTCAACGGGATGATCAACCGGGCGCAGACACGCGCGCGCGATTTCGACGTACTGAGGGCCCAGATGGATTCCTCGATGGCCCTGATTGCCCGGCAACGCACGCTGGCGGAGGAGAACCGGCAGCTGCGGGCGGTGCTGTCGCTGCGGCAGCGGGCACCCAGTCGGTTCGTGCCGGTCACGGCGGTCCGTTCGGGGACGTTCGGCTCCGAGAGCATCTTTCACATCGATGCCGGCACGGCCGACGGGATCCGCGCCTTCAACGCCGTCGTGACCGAGGGGGGGCTGCTCGGACAGGTTCAGGAGGTCTTTCCCGACTACGCCCTGGCCTACGACTGGTCTCATCCCGACTTCCGGGTCTCCGCCATGACGGTCGATGGCCAGGAGCATGGCATCATCGAGGTGGCGCGTGGCGAATTCAGGGCCCAGGACAGGCTCGTGCTCCGGGGTGCGTCCTTTCTGTCCGATCTGATGGACGGCGCCGAGGTGGTCACGTCGGGGCGCGGCGGAGCGTTTCCGCGGGGCATTCGGATCGGTCACGTAACCGGGGTGGCCGAGACATCGGCGGGCTGGAGCAAGAGTTATTACGTCGTTCCGTCGGTATACCCGGGCGAGGCCACGCACGCGGTCGTGGACATGGGCATGGAGAGGAACATGATCGTGGCCGGGACCGACACCCTCGCGGCGGCATCAAGGGACGGCCTTCGTTGACGATACGGGTCATGGTGCTGACGGCCGGACTGATCCTGATGCATCTGGTGCTCCACGTGGCACTGGGTTTCGGAGCGGGTGCGCCGGACCTCTTCGTGGTCGCGATCCTCCTCGGGAGCCGCTCGATGAACGTCCGGTCCGCAGCCGCGCTCGGTCTGTTCCTGGGGTTGCTTGAGGACGCGTACTCGGTGACTTCGTTCGGATCGAACGTCCTCGCGCTCACCGTGCTGGGAATGGCGGGGGCGAAGTTCCGCGACCTCTTCGTGGGGGATTCGAAGAGCTTTCTGGTCAGCTTCTTCTTCCTGGGATCCTGGCTGCGCATCGTGCTGGTGTGGGCGGTAACCGAGCCGGGCATGCGACAGGCCTTTGACGAGCGCTTTCTGCTTCAGTCGGGCCTCCTTGCCCTGTATGCGGCATCGGTCGGATTCGCCCTGCGGACGCTGTTCCTGCGCGGCGGGGCGAGATCGTGAGTCGGCGCCGCCACCGCCACAAGGGTCTGGCCAACCAGGCGCGTATCGGGGTTGTCGTGCTCCTGGGGATCCTGGCCGGCGTTCTCTTCAGGGCGCAGGTGCTGCGTGCGACCGACTGGCTCCTGCAATCGGAACGGAATCGGTTGCGGCCGCTGACGGTGCCGGCTCCGCGGGGGATCATCCGCGACCGGGACGGGAGGGTGCTGGCGGACAACATACCGGGGTATTCCGTTTCCATCGTCCCGGATCAGCCGGACTCGATGGTGTCGACGTTGAACCGGCTGCGAGAGCACCTGGACCTGTCTGCCGACCGGTTCGAGGCGCTGGCCCGACAGGCCCGCGGGGGAAGCGTCCGGCCCCTTCTTGTCACGGTGGACGCACGATTCGATGCCGTCGCCGCGCTGGAGGAACGGCGCTCCGCGTTTCCGCGCCTCCTGATCGAGCCGCGTCCCAAGAGGCGCTATCCCGCCGGACAGCTGGGCGCCCACGTGATCGGCTATGTGGGCGAGATCAACGAGACCGAGATGGACCAGCCCGGGTTCGAGAATGCCGAGCCGGGGTGGATCGTGGGGCGGTCGGGGGTGGAATCGCACTACGAGACCATGCTTCGAGGCAAGGCGGGAACCAGGTACGTGGAGGTCGACGCCGCGGGACGGATCGTCGGTTCGTTCGGCGGCGTCCAGGAGGTGGCCGCCGAGCCGGGCCATGACATCGATCTGAACCTCGACCTGGAACTGATGCAGTGGATTCACCGGGTGTTTCCGGAGGGACTGAACGGCGCCGTGGTGGCGCTCGACGTCGAAACCGGTGGTGTCCTTGCGCTCTACTCGGCGCCGGCCTTCGACCCCAATGTCTTCGCCGGGGTCGTGGATCCCGCGGAATGGAGCCGCCTGATCGCAAACCCCCAGAGTCCGCTCTATCACCGGGCCGTGGTGGGCACGTATCCTCCCGGGTCTCCATGGAAGCTCGTCACGGCTGCGATCGCGCTCGACCTCGGCCTGGTGACGCCGGACGAACACATGCCCGTCGCGTGCCGGGGATCGTACGTCTACGGCAACCGCGCAGCCGATTGCTGGAAGCCGGAAGGGCACGGATCGCTGGACCTGGCCGGCGCCATACAGCACTCCTGCAATGTCTATTTCTATCAACTCGGCCTCCGAATCGGCCTCGCGCGAATGCTCGGCGTGGGCAACCGGATGGGGTTCGGCAACCAGTGCGGGATCGACCTGCCTCAGGAGGCCTCCGGGATCTTTCCCGAGAGCGTCGAATTCTGGGAGCGGCGCTTCGGCTATGAAGCGCGCGAAGGCGAGGTGCTGAGCCTGGCGATCGGTCAGGGGCCGAACGACCAGACCCCCCTGAAGATGGCGCAGTTTCTGCTGGCGATCGCCCGGGACGGCTCGGCGCCAGCCCCCTCCCTCTACAGGGATGCGCCCGAAGTGGAGGGTTGGCGCCTTGACATCCGTCCCGAGCATCTGGAGGCGATCCGCGAAGGCATGCGCCGGGTCATGCAACCGGGAGGCACGGCGCATCTTTCCTCGCTCGAGCACTTCGATCTGCTGGGGAAGACCGGTACGGTCCAGCACGGCGGGGAGGGACCGGACCACGCATGGTTCACCGGCATCGCGGGGCCGTTTGGTGGCGCCCCGGAGATCGTGATCGCCGCGGTGGTCGAATTCGGAGACAGTGGATCGGGCGTCGCGGCACCGCTGGTGGCGAAGGCTGCCGACTTCTATCTCCGTGGCCGGCACGGCATTGCCCGGGACACGATCCAGACACTTCGCGAGCACCTCATGGCCGGGCGGCGTGCGGATTGGGCAAATCGGCCGGCACCGCCGTGATCGTGGCGAGACACGCCTGGCTGCGGCAGCTGCCGTTCACCGCCACGGTGCTCGTACTGTCGCTGTTCGGCGTCGCCATGATCTACTCGGCCGGCGTGCTGGAGGTCCCGAGCCCGGTCACTCAGGGACTGTGGCTCCGCCAGGCGGCCATCCTCGTCGCATCGGTCGTTGGGCTGCTGCTCCTGTCGCGGGTGCCGCTACGTTGGTTCGAGTGGTTCGCCATGCCCGTGTACATCGTCAGTGTCGCAGTGCTCGCGATCACTCTGGTTGCCGGCACCGGAGCGGGCACAGCGGAGGGCGTGAACAGCTTTCTGTCGATCGCGGGATTCCGATTTCAGCCCTCGGAGGCCGCCAAGGTAACGACCGCGCTGGCGCTTGCGCTGCTGCTCGCCCGCCGGGAAGAGGCGCCGCGGTATCTGCGTGATCTCCTGACGCCGGCGGTCCTGGTGGTGTTGCCACTCGGACTCGTTCTTCTCCAGCCGGATCTGGGGACCGCGCTGGCCTTCGTGGGAATGTTCTTCGCGATCATCTACTGGGCGGGAACCCCCTGGCCCCTCATCCTCTTCGCCGCCTCCCCCGGGCTCGCCCTTCTGCTCTCGTTCAGCGCCCGCGTCTGGTCCGTGTACATCATCCTGCTGGCGGTCGCGCTCTATCTCTACCGCTTCCGGCTCTATCTGGTGGAGTCCGTCACGGTGATTCTGGGCAACGTCGCGGCCGGCGCGGTCGCACAACCGCTCTGGAACTCCCTGGCCCAGTACCAGCGCAACCGCCTGCTCGTCTTCCTGGATCCGGGCCTCGACCCGCGCAACGCGGGCTGGCAGCTCATTCAGTCGAAGGTGGCGGTAGGGAGCGGCGGGCTGATGGGGAAGGGGTTCACGGCCGGTACGCAGAAGCGGCTCGCCTTTCTCCCGGAGCAGCACACCGACTTCATCTTCAGCGTGGTCGGCGAGGAGCTGGGCTTCGTGGGCACTTCGCTCACGCTTCTGCTCTTCTGCCACCTGTTCCTGCGCATGATCCGCATGGCCGAGACCGCGAGCACCCCCTTTGCCGGCCTGTTCATCTTCGGTATGTTGGGCGTCTGGCTTACACATGTGTTTGTCAACGTGGGGATGACGGTCGGTGTGGTCCCCATCACCGGGATTCCGCTTCCCTTCATCAGCTACGGAGGATCGTTCCTTCTGACGTCGTGGACGGCGGCGGCGATAGCCGTGGCGCTGGCCAGCGAGGATCCCTGACCCGGGCGGACGCCCGCGCACGCGAGGCTCACAGCTTTGGCCTGGTTCCAGAAGAAGAAGAAGCGCCTGACTGCCGAGGACCGTCGCGATCTTCCGTCGGATGTCTTCGAGAAGTGCGACGGCTGCGGGGAGATCCTTTACGGCGAGCGCCTCGCGCGTAACCTCGGTGTGTGTCCCGAGTGCGGGAACCACTTCCGTATCTCGGCCGGCCGCTATGTCGAATTGCTTACCGACCCCGGCTCCTTCGAGGAGGCGGACGAGGACATGACGAGCGGCGACCCTCTCGGCTTCTCCGATCTCAAGCCCTATCCCGGGCGATTGGAGGCAGCCCGCAATAAGACGGGGCGGGCCGAGGCCGTGATCACCGGCAGGGGACGCATCGAGGGAATCCCGGCCGTGCTGGCGGTCATGGACTTCTCCTTCATCGGCGGATCGATGGGGTCCGTGGTCGGCGAGAAGATTGCCCGCGCGGGCAGGGACGCACTGGAAGGCGATTTGCCTCTGATCGTCGTGAGTGCCTCCGGGGGAGCGCGCATGATGGAAGGGATCTTCTCGCTCATGCAGATGGCCAAGACGTCCGCCGTGCTTGCGCGGCTCCACGAGCGCGGCCTGCCATACATATCGGTCCTCACGGACCCGACGACCGGGGGCGTCACCGCATCCTATGCCATGCTCGGCGACGTCAACCTGGCTGAACCCGGCGCCCTGATCGGCTTCGCCGGGCCCCGCGTGATCGGCGAGACCATCAAGCAGGCGCTGCCACCCGGCTTTCAGAGCGCCGAATTCCTGGAGGAGCACGGGATGGTGGACCGTGTGATCGACCGGCGCGAACTCAAGGGCGCAATCGCCCAGCTGCTCCGGCACATGCGCGAAGGATGGCGGCCCTGGGGCTGAGCCCCCGACGCGATGCACCGCCGCACGGTCGCGGCCCACCGCCAGGCGAGCGCGACGTGACCCCGGACGGGCGTGAAGTGACCCTGGACGCCCTCTTCCCCGGCGCGTCGAGCGAGGTGGAATGGGGACTCGCCCGCATGGAGGCAGCGCTGGCGGAACTGGGCAATCCGCATCGCCGCTACCGGACCCTTCACGTCGGCGGCACGAACGGCAAGGGTTCCGTCGCGTCGACGTGGGCTTCCGTGCTGACGAGGAACGGGCAACGGGTCGGCCTCTATACGTCGCCGCACCTGTGTTCGTTCCGGGAGCGGATCATGGTCGATGGCGTCCCGCTCGGCGCGGCCCGTCTCCAGGAGGGCGCACGCCGCCTGAGGCCCCTGACGCGCGATCTGGGCATGTCGCTGTTCGAGGCGTGTACGCTGCTTGCGCTTGTCATGTTCGCGGAGGAACAGGTGGAATACGCGAGCGTCGAAGTGGGGCTCGGCGGGCGTCTGGACGCGACCAACGTCGTCGTTCCGGAGGTCGCGGCGATCACCAACGTCGCGATGGACCACCAGGAATACCTCGGGGGTTCACTCGCGGACATCGCGCGCGAGAAGGCGGGAATCATCAAGCCCGGCGTGCCTGTTGTGACCGCCGAGGCGCGGCCGGCCGTCCTGGATGTGCTCTCCGGGCGCGCGCGCGCTGTCGGTGCGCCGTTCCACCCGGTCGAGACGTGGAGACACGTGTCCGGCCTGCGCCTGGGCCGCCGCGGCACCCGGTTCACGCTGCGGTCGGGCCGCTGGGGCGACCTGGAGCTCGAGACGCCGCTGCCCGGCGCGCACCAGGCCACCAACGCGGCTCTGGCGATCCGGGCGCTTGAACTCCTCGCCCGGCCGCCCGCGCCCGACACGGTGCGCGACGGCGTTGCCGCGGTGCGGTGGCCCGGGCGTGGCCAGATCCAGCGCATGGGCGAGCGTCTCTTCGTCTTCGACGTTGCGCACAACCTGGCAGCCGTGGGTGCGCTCGTCCGCATCCTGGCCGACCTCGCGCCGCCGCGTCCCCTGGTCGTCCTTGCAGGCATCCTCGGCGACAAGGACTGGTCCCGCATGCTGCCGCCGCTGGTGGACCTGGCGGACAGGGTCGTCTTCACCGTCCCCGGCTCGGCGCCCTCCGACCGGCTCTGGAATCCTCGGGAGGCGGCAGGCCAGGTGGCCGGAAGCGTGCCCATCGAAATCGAAGAGGACCTGACCGCGGCGGTCCGGCGCGCAAACGCACTTTCGCCGGGCGGCACCGTGGTGGTCACGGGCTCGTGCCATACCGTGGGCGACGTGCTGGGCGTACTCGGGATCGATCCCTTCGCCGGTTGAATTCCCGACCTTCCCGGTTAGATTCGCAACCCATGTCCCCCCGGTCATTCTCCCGGCTTCCCGGGTTCCGCGACTTCACGCCCGGCGAACTCGCGCTTCGCAACCATATCTTCGAGACCTGGCGACGCGTTTCCACCAGGTACGGCTTTCGCGAGTACGGTGGTCCGCCCCTCGAGCCTCTGGACCTCTACGTCGAGAAGAGCGGCGCGGAGATCGTGGAGCAACTGTACCACTTCGACGACAAGGGTGGACGCCGCGTGGCGCTCCGGCCGGAGATGACGCCGACGCTGGCCAGGATCCTGGCCGAGCGCAGCCGCGGAATGCCCAAGCCGATTCGCTGGTTCTCTCTGCCCCAGCTGTTTCGCTACGAGAGGAGCCAGCGGGGCCGCCTGCGGGAACACTTCCAGCTCAATGTGGACATCGTGGGCGAGAGCGGGGTGGCCGCCGACGCCGAGGTTCTTGCCGTCGCCGTGGACGCGGTGCGTGGCCTGGGACTGGGAGAGACCGATTTCGTGGCCCGGGTGAACGACCGGCGCCTTGTTGCGAGCGTACTGGCCGCTGCCGGAGTCGCGACCGACAGACACGCGGGTTGCCTCGCGGTCATCGACAAGGCGGGCCGGGCCGGACCGGACGCGACACAGGCCAGCCTGCGGTCGCTCGGGCTGGACGCCGCCGCCGTGGAGGTCCTGGCCAGTCTGGTGGCCGACGGAACGTGGGAGCACGTGAAGCAGCGGTTTGCGGACGTGCCGGAGGTTCTCGAGGCCATGAAGCCGCTGGCCGAGCACCGGACGATCCTCGACGCGATGGGGCTGGGCGGGTTCCTGCAGTTCGACTTCACGGTCGTGCGGGGTCTGGCGTACTACACGGGCATCGTGTTCGAACTCTTCGACCGCGCCGGCGAACTGCGCGCGATCTGCGGGGGCGGACGCTACGACAGGCTCCTCGAACTTGTCGGTGGCGAGCCGTTGCCGGCCGTGGGCTTCGGGATGGGCGACGTGGTACTCGGTGAACTGCTCCGTGACCGGGACCTGGTGCCGGACGCGGGGACGTCGTGCGACTGCTATGTCATGTGGATCGGGGAGCGGCAGCGCCCGCTGGCAATGTCCGTCGGCCACCGTCTGAGAGAGTCCGGCAACCGGGTCATGTATTCGCTCCGCCCCCAGGGGCTCGGTAAGCAGCTCAAGGCGGCCGATCGGGCCGGTGCCGCCCGGGCCGTCATCATCGGGCCGGACGAGGCGGCATCGGCCTCGGCGACGGTGCGAAACCTGAAGACGGGCCAGCAGGAGACGCGGTCAGTCGCGTCGTTGATCGAGCATGGTCCGCAGCGAGGCGGGGGAGAGCCGTGACACGCCGCAGTCCGCGTTCGCCGCGAAACCGACGCCGACAGCCGTCCCAGGAGGACATGCGCGTGGTGCGGCAGGTCATGAGCCGGGCCATCCGCCGCCTCAACCTGCTGGAGGCGATCCTGCTCGCGGCCGCGGCGGTCGCAGCCGTTGCCGGGGGCTGGCTCGCCGCGTACCTGGGCCGGGGCGCCTTCGGTTGGCCGTTTCGCACCACGTGGCTGGCCGCGGCGGTGCTGCTTTTTGCAATCCCCGGGGTTCTGGCGTGGACCATGGACCGCGGCGAAGGATCGAAGGCGAACGGACAGGGGAAAACCGGAGAGGACTCGCCCGGGAGGGGCGGAGGCAGATGAAGAAGCAACAGCGAAGGAAGGGACTGACGCCCCGCGCCGAGGACTTCAGCGCGTGGTACAACGAAGTCGTGCAGCAGGCCGAGCTGGCGGACTACACCCCGGTGCGCGGCAGCATGGTCATCCGGCCCTGGGGCTACGGCATCTGGGAGAACATGCAGCGGGCGCTGGACGACATGTTCAAGGCGACGGGACACCAGAACGCGTACTTCCCGCTCCTCATTCCCATGAGCTTCATCGAGCGCGAGAAGGAGCACGTCGCGGGCTTCAAGCCCGAGCTGGCGGTCGTCACCCACGCGGGCGGAAAGCCGCTGGAAGAGCCGTACGCCATTCGTCCGACATCCGAAACGATCATCTACTCGATGTACGCGAAGTGGGTGCAGAGCTACCGCGACCTGCCGGTCCTGCTCAACCAGTGGGCCAATGTGATGCGATGGGAACTGAGGACGCGGCTGTTCCTGCGGACCGCCGAGTTCCTGTGGCAGGAGGGCCACACCGCCCACGCGACCGAGGGCGAAGCGGAGGAGGAGGCGCGGACCATCCTCGGGGTCTACCGGACCTTCATGGAAGACTGGATGGCCATGCCGGCGATCACCGGGCTCAAGTCCGAGGCCGAGAAGTTCGCCGGCGCGGTCCGCAGCTATGCGTGCGAGGCGCTCATGCAGGACGGCAAGGCGCTGCAGGCGGGGACATCGCATATGCTGGGCCAGAATTTCGCCCGCCAGTTCGGTCTCACCTTCCAGAGCGAGGAGGGGAGGGAGGAGTTCGCGTGGAACACGTCGTGGGGCGTTTCCACCCGGCTGGTCGGAGGTCTGGTGATGACCCACGGCGACGATGTCGGCGTGGTGCTTCCCCCGAAGCTGGCTCCCACGCAGGTCGTGGTGCTGCCGATCGGCAGGAGCGACGAGCAGTGGGCGGTGGTGGCCGGGAAGGCCCGCCGGATCGCGGCGGCGCTGAACGACCTGGGGGTGCGCGCGGTCGCCGACCAGCGTCGGCATCTCTCTCCCGGAGCCAAGTTCTTCGAGTGGGAGCGAAAGGGAGTGCCGCTGCGCATCGAGATCGGGCCGCGCGACGTGGAGCGTGGGGAGGTCGTGGTCGCCCGCCGCGTGCACGCTCCGGGTGAAGAACGCAAGGAAGCCCTGCCCGAGGCTGCCGCGGTCGGCGGGACCGAGGACCGACTCGAGTCCCTGCAGCAGGGACTCCTCGACGCGGCACGCAAGCGGCGCGACGACGCGACCCACCGCGGCGAGGTTTCGTCGGTGGACGAACTCGGAGCGCTGCTCGACGGGGGCGCGGGATTCGTGTACTCGGGCTGGGGCGGCGACCCGGAGGTCGAGGAGTCGGTCAAGGAAGCCACGAAAGCGACGATCCGCGTCATACCCTCGCGCGAGTTTCGCTCCGACAGCACACCGCTGCGGTGTGTCGGAGGGGGTGAGGCGCGGATGGAGGTCGTCTGGGCGCGGGCCTACTGAGTGCCGTGCGGCAACCGGGTCGATCAACGAACGACGTCAGGACCCGCGCCGCGTTCCCGCGCCGGGACGGCGTGCTGCATTGCGGTGGCCTGACACTGGAGGCGCTTGCACAGCAATACGATACGCCATTATATGTGTACAACGGCGATCACGTCCGCAGGCGCTTCCGCGCGGTGCGGGACGCCTTCGCCCCGCTTGACCTTCTGATCGCCTACTCGGTCAAGGCGAATCCGAACCTGGAGGTGCTGCGGCTGCTCGCCCGCGAGGGCGCCGGCGCCGATATCGTGAGCGGCGGAGAGCTGTACCGCACGCTGCTTGCCGGGATCGACCCGAACCATGTCGTCTTCGCCGGGGTCGGCAAGACGCGCGACGAGATGCGCTACGCGCTGAAACAGGGCATCATGGCCTTCCACATCGAGAGCGCCCAGGAACTCGTCGCACTGGGCGAGGTGGCCGTGGAGTGCGGCGTCACGGCACCGGTTGCCGTGCGCGTCAATCCGGATGTGGACAGCCCCACGCACGAGTTCACGCGCACCGGTCACGCGTCCGCCAAGTTTGGGGTGTCGCCGGACGAGGCGGTGGAGCTCTACGCCCAGGTCCTCGGACACCCGGGGTTGGAACCGGTGGGCGTGGACGTGCACATCGGTTCGCAGATCCGCGACCCGGCCCCCTTTCTGGCCGCCCTCGACGTTGTGCTCGATGTTGCCGACCGGGTTCGGCGGGGTCTCGGCGTGCGCCTGCGCTACGTGGACCTGGGTGGCGGGTTCGGGATCGCCGACGGCGAGGCCGGCGCACTCGACCTGCAGGCGCTGGCGCGTGGAGTGGCGCTGCGCTTCGAGGGCCGCCCGGTCACCCTGGTTCTGGAGCCGGGACGCTTTCTGGTCGGTGACGCGGGAGCGCTGCTCACGAGGGTGCTGTACCTGAAGCGAAGCGGGGGCAAGACCTTCGTGATCACGGACGCGGGAATGACCGAACTGCTTCGTCCGAGCCACTACGGCGGCGTCCACGCCATCTCCCTGGTGCGGGACGGGGACAGGGGCGCGGTGGAGCGGGTGGACGTCGTCGGCCCCGTGTGCGAGCAGGGCGACTTCCTGGCCCGGGACCGCCGCCTGCCCGTGCCGCCCCCCGGCGCGCTCATCTGCGTGCGCCAGGCAGGCGCCTACGGCTTCACCATGGCGTCCAACTACAACTCGCGGCCCCGGCCCGCCGAGGTCCTCGTCCGGGACGGCCGCGCCACGCTGGCGCGCCGCCGCGAGCAATACCGTGACCTCATCCGCGGCGAGCACCATGGCTGATCCATCGAGCCCCCATCCGCGCGCGCCCGGCGGCGGCGCCCCCCACCACGACCGCATCCTCCTCGTCGACTACGGCTCGCAGTTCACCCAGCTCATCGCGCGCCGCATCCGCGAAGCCGGCGTCTACTGCGAGATCCACCCCCCCACGCGGGACATCGACTGGGTCAGGGCGTGGTCGCCCCGGGGCGTGGTCCTCTCGGGCGGCCCCTCGTCGGTGTACGGCGATGGCGGGCCCGGCCTCGATCCTGACCTGTTCGACCTGGGGGTTCCCGTCCTGGGCATCTGCTACGGCATGCAGCTCATCGCGGCGCACGAGGGAGGCACGGTGGTTCCCGGAAAGCGGGAGTACGGGCGCGCGACGCTGCAGCTGTCGCCAGGCGGGGAGACCCCCGGCACGCCAGGCGGGGAGACCCCCGGCGGCGCGGCGCGCGGCGCGGCGCCGCCGGACCATCTTGGCGGCGGCCTCTTCCACGGGTTCGACACGGACGACGACATCACGGTGTGGTGTTCGCACGGCGACCACGTCGACGAGCCCCCTCCCGGCTTCGTGACCCTGGCGGCCACCGCCGATCTGCCCGTCGCGGCGTTCCGCGCACGCCGGCGCCCGATCTACGGCGTGCAGTTCCACCCCGAGGTCGCGCACACGCCGCGCGGCCAGGAGATCGTCGACAACTTCCTCTTCCGGATCTGCGGCTGCGCGGGCGACTGGACCGCTGGCGCGTTCGTGACCGAATCGGTCGATCGGATCCGCGCCATCGCGGGCGGCGAACAGGTGGTATGCGGCCTGTCCGGCGGCGTCGATTCGTCGGTGGCGGCCGCCCTCGTGCACCGCGCCGTGGGGGATCAGCTGACCTGCATCTTCGTCGACACCGGGATGATGCGCCTCAACGAGCGCGAGAACGTCCAGCGCACCTTCCGCGAGCACATGGGCATCCGGCTGGTGGTGGTCGAAGCCGCGCAGGAGTTTCTCCGGCCCCTGAAGGGCGTGATCGAACCCGAGCGCAAGCGCAGGATCATCGGCGAGACCTTTATCCGCGTCTTCGAGCGCACCACGCGCGAACTGGGCTCCAATGCGCGCTTCCTCGTGCAGGGGACACTGTACCCGGACGTGATCGAGTCGCTGGCCGTGCGCGGCCCTTCCGACACGATCAAGACCCACCACAACGTCGGCGGCCTCCCCGACGACATGCCGTTCGAGCTCATCGAGCCGCTGCGCGAGCTCTTCAAGGACGAGGTGCGCGGGGTCGGGCGCACCCTCGGGCTCGATCAGGCCTTCATCCGCCGCCATCCCTTCCCGGGTCCCGGGCTCGGGATCCGGGTGATCGGGGCGGTGACGGAGGAGCGCGTCGAGGTCCTGCGCCGCGCCGACGCGATCTACCTCGACGAGATCGAGGCCGCCGGCATCTATGACGAAATCTGGCAGGCCTTTGCGGTGCTGCTCCCCGTCCGCTCGGTCGGGGTCATGGGGGACAGCCGCACCTACGAGAACGTCGTGGCGTTGCGCGCGGTGACGTCGAGGGACGGCATGACGGCGGACTGGTACCCGTTCGAGCCGGGATTCCTGGGCCGCGTGTCGACCCGGATCATCAACGAGGTCGCCGGCGTCAACCGCGTGACCTACGACATCAGCTCGAAGCCTCCGGCGACGATCGAGTGGGAGTAGTGCAGCGGGCCCGCCGCCCCGGCGCGGCTACCGCACCGAGTCGGGGCGGCTGCTCAGCTGCACCATCCGGTTCTCGACCGCGCCCCAGACCCCTTCCATGAAGGTCACGTTGTCGCCGTAGCGCTCGGCGAAGGCGAGCAGGTCCTCATCGGTCACGCCGTGAGCGGACAGCACCGAATCCCGCTTCGCCTCCGTGATGACCGCCTCCGGAGCGCGGAGCTCCGCCGCGCGCAGGTCGACGTACACGTCCACGAAGTCCTGCCAGGTCATCACCTCCTCCGGCGCCGTGCCGCAAGCGGCCGGGAGGGCCGCGGCGGCCAGGAACAGGCACACGCGGCCGGGCCGCCGCCGGCCGCGCCCGGGCCGCCGGCGGCCGCGCCCCCGCCGCCGCGGTGTCACCCGGCCCAGGCGGTCCCCGCGCATCCCGGTCACGCCTGATCCCCCCGGGTCGCGACCCGCCACAGCATCAGGCACAGCCCGGCGAACACCAACGTGCCGACCAGCGCGGAGCTGCCGGTGAACCAGTCCGACCACCCGTGTCCCACGTGCCAGATCGACGCCGGATCCGGGTGCCCCGTGCGGTTGGCGACGGCGAAGATCACGGCGCCGATCAGCACGCCCACGAGCGCCGCGCCGGCGATCAGCCCCGAAGCGAAGAGAACGCCCCGCTCGCGGTGCTCGGCCAAATCGCTCCCGCCGTCGTGGCCGCTGGCGGCGCCCTCGTCTTCGGTGCCCGCTTCGGCCGCGCCTTCATGGGCCGCGCCCGCGTCCCGGTACTTGCGGTTGAGCGCCCAGCGCATCAGACCACCGACGAAGATCGGCGTCATCAGGGACACCGGCAGATACACGCCCACGGCAAGCGCCAGCGAGGGCAGCTTGAAGACGAACTCGGCGACCGCCGCGATCAGGATGCCGATCAGCACGAAGCCCCAGGGCAGGGACGCGTTCAGCACGCCGTCGATCACGAGGCTCATGAGCGTGGCCTGGGGGGCCGGCAACCCGTCCACCGTGCCGATTCCGTAGGACTCGTTGAGCACCACCAGCACTCCGCCCATCACCGCCGCGCTGGCCAGCACGCCCAGCATTTCCCCTGCCTGCATGCGCCTGGGCGTGGCGCCGACCAGGAAGCCCGTCTTGAGGTCCTGGGAGGTGTCGCCCGCGACCGCCGCGGAGATGCAGACGACCGCGCCCACGGCCAGGACCGCCACCTTGGACGCGCCGGTGCCGTCGTTCAGGCCGAGCGCGACGAAGATCAGCGAGGTGAGGATCAGCGCGGCAATCGTCATCCCGGACACCGGATTCGACGACGAGCCGATCAGGCCCACGATCCGGCTGGACACGGTCACGAAGAAGAAGCTGAAGATCACGATCAGCACCGCCCCCGTCAGTCCGACCGGCACACCCGGCCACAGCCACAGCGTCACCGCCAGCAGCGCTGCGACGCCCAGCACCATCTTCAGGGGAAGGTCCTGCTGGGTGCGCGGAAGGTCGCCGCCCCCGCCGGCGCCGACCTGTCCCAGGCCCAGCTTGAAGGACTCGACGATCGTTGGCAGCGACTTGAGCAGGGTCACGATTCCGGCGAAGCCCACGGCCCCGGCGCCGACGTAGCGGATGTAGTTGTTCCAGATGTCTCCCGACCCCAGCGCGGACATCGGCTGGCCCGCCGGGTAGACCACGCTGTCGCCCCCCCAGAGGTTGATCGCCGGGATCAGGAGCAGCCACGCCAGCGCGCTGCCCGCGAACATGATGGCCGCGATGCGCGGACCGATGATGAACCCCACCCCCAGCAGTTCCGGCGTGAAGTCGCCGCCGATCTCGGCCTTTGCCGGAAGCGGCTGGCTCGGGGACTCGTTCCAGAGCGCGAGACCGTTGCGGTTGGCGAGCGCCTGGTAGAGGGCGCCGACCCCCAGGCCCGAAAACAGCAGCCGGGCCTTGCCGCCGCCCGCCGCACCGGCGACCTGCACCTCGGCGCACGCCGTGCCCTCGGGGTAGGGCAGCTTGCCGTGCTCGCGCGAGATGAGAAAGCGCCGGAGCGGAATCATGAAGAGGACGCCGAGCAGGCCACCGATCGCTGCGATCACCGACACCTGGAGCAGGTCCACCCCGATCGTCGGATCCGTGCGCTGCCAGATGAAGAGCGCCGGCAGCGTGAAGATCACCCCGGCCGCCACCGACTCTCCGGCCGAGCCGATCGTCTGGACCATGTTGGTCTCGAGGATCGAGCCGCGCCGGAGCACGCGGAAGATGGCCACCGCCATCACCGCCGCCGGGATCGACGCGCTGACCGTCAGCCCCACCCGGAGCCCGAGGTAGGCGTTGGCGGCGCCGAACACGACGGCCAGGACGATCCCGATGAGCACCGCCTTGACCGTGAGCTCCGCGAGGGACTGCTCCGGGGCCACATAGGGGCGGTATTCTTCGCCGGGGACGACTTCGTACGCCTGGGGCGGCAGGCCCTTGCGCGAGGGAGGATCGACCGATGCCATGACGCGTCCTCGGTTGCTGGTTGGCCGGGCGGCTGAGCGCTGGCCCGGTTCTTCCTGTTGGATAGGGGGGAGGCGCGTACCGATGCCCGCGGCCACTGCCAAACTGACAGGTCGGTCTGCCGATTTGGCCGATCCGGACCGGTTCGCCCGCCCAAACCCTGCCAAAATGGCAGAACGTATCGGAGTTGATTTCCCCTTACCCCGATTGAAGTTACACGATTTGGCGCCTCGGGTCCCGCCAATTGACTCCCGCTAACTGGGGGAAGGGTTGACCCGCCGCTCCGCGAGCGCCTTCTTGAGCCGATCCTCGTCGGGTCTCTGATAACACTGGAGCACCGTCTGTGCCGTCCTCCAGCCTCCGAGTTCGCAGAGCACCTTGAGTGGCTGGTCCATCAGGTCGGAAGCAAACTTCCGCCTCAGCGAATGCCAGCCCCTGCCACGCTTGCGCTCCAGTCCGGCGAGCGCTTCGGCCCTGTTCCACCAGTCGCGCGCCGTGCCGTGGCCCACGCTCCTCGCGGAGTCCCTGCGGGCGGGCAACACGGGAGCGTCGCCGTTCCCGGGGTTCGCCTTCCGCGCCTCTTCCAGCACCCTTAGCGCCTCGTCGGTCACGGGTGTCCGATGCTCGAAGCCTGTCTTATCGTGCTCCGCACGCCACCAAATGACCCCGGATCCCGTGTCGATGTCGCACCACCTCAGGTGGCGGATGGCGCCGATTCGGTGGCCCGTCTCGTGCGCGAGCACGAGCGCCACGCGAAAGCGCCAATCGATCTGGGCAGACACCCGGAGCAGCGCCTCGTACTCCGCCTGAGAGAGAATCACCCGGGTTGGGTTCTTCTCCCTGGGCACCCTCAAGCCCTTCAGGGGGTTGGAGTCGAGGAGAAGTCGTCCCGCCTCGTTCCGCGACCGCGCGGCCCAGTTGAGGACCGCGAGCAGGAACCGCAGGTCTCGTTCGACCGTCCTGTCGGAAACGGGTCTCCGGCTCGGTCCGACCCTGCCCGCCCGCCTCGCCCGAATGAACCGGTCCCAGTCGCGTTGCGAAAGGGTTGCGGGCTTCCGTTCCTTCCCGAAGAACCGGAGGAACATCGCCAACGCACCCCGGTCGTATTGCCGGGAGCACACGCCCTTGGTGGGCGTCACCTCCTCACCGTAGATGTCAAAGAGCCTCTCCAGCAAGTGTTGCTAGACGCGCATCCTGTTGTGAACGTGGTAGTTGCGGGCTTCTGTAGTTCGACTCTCGCCGAATGATTCCCGCCCTTTCGGGGATCTCAGGTGCGAACCCTCCGGCGGCCATCCAGAGCCTTCCTGAGTTGTCCCGGGTTGGCCTGCTGGTAGCGCAATCCGCAGGTGAAGCGAATCGCGGCGGGAAATCGTATAAGTCTAACTGGGACTGCACGATCTGCGCTTCCTACCGTAACGCTGCTTCCGTGCCCGCCACGCTGGAATGGCGAGGAAGTCGGGTCAAACTGCGGGAATCGCATTCCTATTTCGCACCGTCGGTTCAGGGTTTCGTCCAGAGCCGCAGGGGGAGGAAATGCCTCCGGCCTCCGAGGCGTGGCGCACATACCGTCGTCCGCCGTGACGACACGCTCCAGAGGCCGAGCGCCACGGCATGGTACGCCGCATCGTAGAGCGCGACATGGTACCTCACCGACTGGGACACGGCGCGGGCTCTCCACCTTGCGTCCAGCTTCGCCTCAGCCAGATCGAGTCCGAAAAAGGCGATGCGAGCAACTCGTCGGCGTCCTCGGAGAACCCTCGCCAGGGTGTTGCCCTGTTTCGCAGATCGAGAGTTGGGGGACAACCAGGTCCGGGTTCCTGGCCGCCGTCTCGATAAGCAGTGCGAGCGCCGTACCGGTTCCTGCTCGGTCCGTCGCCGGGAAGGAACCCATTTCAGAAAAACCGATGCGTCCGGCGTGGCGAATCGCGGGAGTCGCCGCTCCCGCTCCTCCCGTATCGACCGGACGATTCGGTCGGTCTCGATGGCGGACAGCCGAGCGCGCCGTGCGTCCATCCTTGCGGAGACATCCCGCTCTTGGATATTCCGGCCCGCTCTAGGATTGCGGCGTTGGCGGCCTGGCTTCGGCTGCCGCGCGGCAGCCTCTGGATCACGCGCCACACTTCCTCATTCACCATGATGACACGGCGAGCCGTGCTGTCCTCTGCCAAGCATTTCGATGGTATGTGTAACGGTTACGACTTCCGCGAACGGCACCAAGTCCGGCGATGGCAACCGCGCCAGCTACCAAGCCGCCCGGTGGATGGTATCTTATCTTGCAGAGGGCATCCGTGCGGTCCGTGCGGCCACACAGCGGTGTCGGTCTACTTTCGATTTCGTCATGCGGAGCATGTCCCGTAGCGGCATGATGCACACGATGGCCGGGTGCGAGCCCTTCGTGGAGGAGAATTACGCAGCCTATGGGTACGAGGAGGTTGAACCACCATTGGAGCGCTACGCTGAAGTCCGAAGCGATGAGCATCATCCGCGAGGGCGTCGCGGTCGCCGCCCGGCCCGTGATGCTCTATTCCATCGGCAAGGACTCTTCTGTCCTGTTGCATCTGGCGCGCGAGGCGTTCTGGCCCGCGCCCTTGCCGATGCCGCTGCTGCATGTGGACACCACGTGGAAGTTCCGCGAAATGATCGCCTTTCGCGACCGCGTCGCGGCGGAGGCCGACATCGAAATGGTCGTCCACACGAATCGGCAGGGAGTCGACGACGGCGTCACGCCGTTCACGCATGGATCCGCCCACTACACCGAGGTGATGAAGACCGTGGCCCTGCGTCAGGCGCTCGACGCCGGACGCTACGACATGATCTTCGTCGGAGCGCGCCGGGACGAGGAGAAGTCCCGCGCCAAGGAGCGCGTATTCTCGCTTCGCGACGCCGCCCACCAGTGGGATCCGAGAGCCCAGCGGCCGGAGCTGTGGGACCTTTACAATACGCGACTCAATCCGGGCGAGTCCCTCCGCGTCTCTCCGCTCTCCAACTGGTCGGAAACCGACATTTGGCGCTACATCGCCCAAGAGGAAATCCCCATCGTGCCGCTCTACTACGCTGCGGCGCGCCCCGTCGTCGAGCGCCGCGGCCAACTGATCATGGTGGACGACGAGCGCATGCCGCTGGAGCTGGGCGAGACCCCCGCACAGCGGCACGTTCGTTTCCGCACGCTGGGATGCTACCCGCTCACTGCGGCGGTCGAGAGCGACGCCGACAGCCTCGAAGCGGTGATCGCGGAAACGCTGGCGGCCGACCACTCCGAACGCGAAGGCCGGCTCATCGATCACGACGGCGAGGCTTCGATGGAGCTGAAGAAGAGGGACGGCTATTTCTGATGCGCCCGGAAGTTCGAGAGCTGCCGTGAGCCGCGGTGCCGGATCCCGCAAGGACGTTGCCAGCAAGGACGGCGCCAAGTTCCCCTCGACCCTGCGGTTCGTCCTCTGCGGCGGCGTGGACGACGGGAAGAGCACTCTCATCGGGCGCATTCTGTACGAATGCCGACAGGTGTTCGCGGATCAGGTGCGGGCGGTGGAGGAGGACTCGCGCAGATACGGCACACAGGGCGACGCGCCCGATCTGGCACTCCTCCTGGACGGCCTGCGGGACGAGCGCCGGCAGGGCATCAGCATCGACGTCGCCTACCGCAGCTTCGAGACGGCCCGGCGGCGCTTCATCGTCGCCGACGCGCCAGGCCACGAGCAGTACACGCGCAACATGGCGACCGGCGCCTCCACCGCCGATCTTGCGGTCGTGGTGGCCGACGCGCGCAAGGGCATCCTGCCCCAGACCGGCCGTCACACTCGGATCGCGGCCATGTTCGGGGTGCACCACTTCGTTCTCGCGGTAAACAAGATGGACTTGGTGCAGTGGGATCGCGACGCCTTCGAGTCGATCGACGCCGCGTACCGGACAATGGCGAAGGAGATCGGGGTTTCGCGGGTCGTTTCCGCTCCCGTTTCCGCTCTCACGGGGGACAACCTGAGGAGGCGCAGCCCGCACACGCCCTGGTACGCCGGCCCGACGCTGCTCGAGCACCTGGAGACGGTCGAGGTCGGGCGGCCCGCCGTCCGGAGGCCCTTCCGCATGCCGGTCCAGTACGTCAACCGTCCCGATCCCGACTTTCGCGGGTACTGCGGGCGAATCGCGACCGGCGAGGTGGTTACCGGAGACCGGGTGCGCATAGAGCCGGCGGGCACGGTCGCCGAGGTCGAGTCGATCCTTGCGCGGAGGGCGGCTCGGGACGGCGCGGCCCGCGGTGATTCGGTCACCCTCACCCTCAGGCCGGAGGTCGACGTTATCCGCGGCGACGTCATCGCGGCCGCCGGGGATCCCGTCGAAGCGGCGGACCAGTTGCGTGCGCGCGTGCTTTGGATGGGCGACGAACCGATGGCGGCGGGACGCTCGTACCGGATGAGGCTGCATACGCATGAAGTGGACGCCTGGGTGACGCGAATCCGGCACAGGGTGGACGTTTCCGACGGTAGCGAACTGGCCGCCGAGCGGCTCGAACTCAACGACCTAGGCGTGGTCAATCTCGCGACCCGGCGGCCAGTCCCGTTCGCTCCCTTCGCCCAGTCGCGCGCGCTCGGGGGCTTCATCCTGATCGACCGTCTGACCAACGCGACCGTCGGAGCGGGCACGATCATGTTTTCGCTCATGCGCGCGGCGAACCTGAAATGGCGAGACTTCAGCGTCACCAGAGACAAGCGGGCCGAGATGAAGCGGCAGCGCGCGCGCTGCCTGTGGTTGACCGGTCTGTCCGCTTCTGGAAAGTCCACCGTGGCGGACCTGCTGGAACGGCGACTCGCGAGCGAAGGCCGCCACACCTACCTGCTCGACGGCGACAATGTGCGCCACGGCCTCAATCGGGACCTCGGCTTCACCGAGACGGATCGCGTCGAGAACATCCGCCGGGTGTCGGAGGTGGCCCGCCTCATGGTCGACGCGGGACTGGTTGTGATCGTGTCCTTCATCAGCCCGTTCCAATCGGAACGAGAGTTCGCCCGAAGCCTGTTCGAGCCGGGCGACTTCATGGAGATCTTCGTTGACGCACCGATCGAGGTCTGCGCCCGCCGCGACCCGAAGGGCCTCTACGCGAAGGCGATGCGGGGCGAGATCAGGAACTTCACGGGGTGGACGGCGCATACGAGCGCCCCGAACGACCGGATCTCAGACTGGACACCGAGAAGCTGTCGCCGGAGGAATGCGTCGACCTGGTGATGAGGACGTTGGGTGCTGGCCGCGGGTAAGACCTTACGAGGATAACTGCTCCGTCCCGTCGTCGCGTCGCATGATGCGCACCGCCGCGTTCGCCCCTGGGCATTGCTATTGTTATCGTTAGGTTACAGTTGGCAGTTGCGAGTACCGGGTTACACAGCCGTAAGCACTATACGTGGGGAGATCATCATGGCCACGCAAGATCGCGAAAGATGGCTCGATCGGTTCCGGAACACCCGGCGTCGCGCCAGGGACACGACGGGCCTCTTCGCCGAACTGCACCGCCAGCACGGAGATGCCGCCTCCTTCCCGATGCTGGGTAAACGGTACACGGTGTTCTTCAATCCCGTGGAGATGGAAGAGGCCCTCATCCGGAATCACGAGTGCCTCCACAAGGGCCGCGAACAGAAGGAAGCGCTGGAGAACCCCTGCCTGGTCACCGCCGACGGAGAAGACCACCGGTGGCGGCGCAAGCTGATCCAGCCGTCGTTCACTCCCAAGGCTCTCCGGAGCTATGCCGGCGTCATGACCGAAGACATCGTCATGCGGCGCGACCGGATCGCCGACGGCGATATCGTGGACATGAACGAACTCACTCACTAGATCTCCCTCTCGATCGCCGCGCGCACGTTCTTCGGCGAGGACCTCGAAGACGTGACTCCCACCGTCATCAAGGAGGCGCTTGCCGGCTATCGGTGGCTCATCATGCTCTCGTTTCTGCCGATGCGGCACTTCTTCAGGGCCCTTCCTCTTCCGAGGTCCATCGCGGCGAAGAAGGCCATCCGGCGCTTGGACGACAGCATCTACGCCGCCATCCGCCGAATACGCGCCGCCCAAAAAGAGGGCGGGGAGCTCGTCTCGCACTTGGTGCATTCGTGGGAGGAAGGCCACCCGCGCGGCACTTTCACCGAAGCCGAACTCAAGGACGAAGTCTTCGCGGTGCTCATCGCGGGGCACGAAAGCACCGCAGCCGCCATGGCTTTCAGCTTTTATCACTTGAGCCGCAACCCCGAGGCCCGCGAGCGCCTCGAGCTGGAGGTTGACGAGGTGCTGGGCGCCCGCCCGCCCGGATTCGACGAGGTTCCCAAGCTCCCCTACGTCGGCGCGGTCGTCGACGAGACGATGCGCATGACCCCATCCGTTGCCTACATCGACCGAGTTCCCATCAAGGACATCACCATCGGCGGCACACGCGTGAAGAAGGGCGACGGAGCGCTCTTCCACACCATGACGCCGATGCATTCCGCGAAGTATTTTCCCGAGCCCGAGCGGTTTCTGCCCGAAAGATGGCTGGACCCGAAGGCGCAGAAGGGGCGCCCGCGTTACGCCTACGCCCCCTTCGGCAGCGGGCCCCGTCTGTGCAGCGGTTTCCGCTTCTCGCGAATTCAGATGGTCCTCGCCCTGGCGATCATGGCCCAGCGGTGGAGGTTCGACCTCTTGTCCTCGGAGGAGCCTCCAGTCCTCGACCTCGTCATCACCAAGTTCAAGGAAGCTGTGGAGATGCGGGCGCGTGCCAGGGAGACTCCCAGCTTGGCGACATGACTCGTTGGCCGGAGCGAGGGCTGGCGGCTTACGGGTCTCGATCCGCGTCCGGCTTTGCGTGCGCAGCCCCTCAGGGGATCACGGACGCGTCAGCGTCAGCGTGCCGCACCGGGCGGAAGAACGGCGAGAGGAAGACCGCCAGAAGGACCGCCACGAGCAGCAAGAGCAGGGCTTGGTCCAGCGCCTCGACCAGAGCCAGCCTGATGGATTCGAGCAGCTCTTCGTCCATGGAACGCTCTTCTCCATCGGCCAGCATCATGGATCCGCCCGCGCCGGTCTCCAATATCGCCTCGGGGTTCTGCTTGACGGTCTCGAACACCGATTCCGGCGCGTTGGCCCCGTGGGCCAGCGCGATGTCGTCAATCCTGGTCGCGAACCCGGCCGAGAAGACCGTGCCGGCGATCGCTAGCCCCGCCATGCCGCCGAAGTGGCGGAAGAAGAGATTCGCGGAACTCGCCGCCCCCACGGAGCGGTGCGGCACGATCAGTTGCAGCGCAACGGCGATGAAGGTCAGCATGCCGCCAAGGGAGACGCCAAGCGCCAACAGGCAGGCGCTCAGCCACGCCGTGCCCGTGGACGCGTCCGCGCGCCACACCAGATACATCGCCGCGCCCAGAACCACCGCGCACGCGACGATGTGGCGGCGGCAGTCGGCGTTGGATCGCGGAAACAGCTTTCCCGCCGCGGAACTGCCCCCGACCACCCCGACGAGGACCGGCAGGAGCATCATGCCGCTCATGGTTGCGTCGGCCCCGTAGTCCGCGCGGAACAGCAGCGGCAGAAACACCATGAGCGAGTAGAGGCCCACGCCGGTCAGGAAGGCGAGAACCAAGCCCGTCGGCATCCCCGGGGCCTTATAGATGGAGAGGGGCATGATGGGGTGGCTGGCCCGGCGCTCCACCACGACGAAGACCACCGCCATCGCCAGTCCGCCGCCGAACAGGAGCAGCGAGGTGGCCGAGAGCCAGGGGTGCGCCACGCCTCCCAGCGACATTCCCATCATCAGGGCTACCCCGCTGATCGTCAGGACGGCGATGCCGAGATAGTCCACCTTGGCGTTCTCGACGACCGGGGTGGCGGGAAACCTGCGGTGGAGCTGCCATGCGACCGGCAGCATGAACGGCGCGGGCAAGAGGAAAACGGCCCGCCAAGTCAACAGATCGGTGATTGCGCCGCCCAGCATGGGGCCCACCAGAGACGCAAGTGCTAGGACGGCAATGGCCGTGCCCATCTTTTTTCCTCGATCCTCCGCGGGAAAGAGGTCGGCCACTGCGGCCACGGCGCTGGCGGCGACGATCCCCGCCGCGAGACCCTGCGCGACGCGCAGGGCGATCGCCTGATCCATCGTCTGGCTCAGACCGACGAGGATCGTCGTGACGGCCATGCTCCACATGCCGCCGACGAGGAACCCCTTGCGTCCGAGGACGTCGCTGAGCCCACCCGCGATCGGCAGCGCCAGGGACAAGGCCACCAGAAACCCGCTGAGCACCCAGACGTAGCGGTCGAACCCTCCCAGATCGGCGGTCATTTCGGGAAGGGCCGTGACGACGGCCGTTTGGATCAACGGGACGAAGAACAGCATCATGAGGATGAGCCGCATAGCCGTCCTAGCTAGGTCCGGATCGGGTGCGCTCCGCCTGCCTTCGGTCATTCTCGTCTCTGCCATTTTCAACCTCCGGTGTGTCCGTGTGCGGGTGCCGGCGACCCCCGAGTTGTCCTAGAGGCGATGTGGCCGGGTATTGAGGCCAGCGCCGGCACGAGCACCATCAGTACGGGCGTTGCGAACAGCACGCCGAAGCCGAGTGCCGCGGCCATCGGGACGAGGAACTGAGCCTGCACGCTCCGCTCGAGAATAAGGGGCAATATGCCCAGAAAGGTGGTCAGCGACGTGAGGAAGATCGGTCGAAAGCGAGACTTCGCCCCCTCGATGATCGCCTGGCGGGCCGGCATCCCCGCAAGCTGCCGCTCATGGATGAAGTCCACCAGCACCAGCGAGTCGTTCACGATGAGCCCGGCGAGTCCGATGACGGCGAACAACGAGATCACGGCGAGCGGAACGCCGAGCAGGAGGTGACCGAGCAGGGCGCCGATCAAGCCGAATGGGATCGCCGCCATGATGATGAGCGGCTTGGTGTAGGAGGGGAAGGGAATCGCCAGAAGCGCGTACATCGCGAATATGGCCAGGAGGGCAGCCACCCCGAGTGCGCCCAGCGATTCCCCGAGCTCCCTCTGTTCTCCGCCGATGGCGTAGTCGAAGTCGGGGTCGGCCGCCGTAAGCCGCGGCAGGATCGAGGCTTCGAGCGCGTCGGTGGCCTCCCGGCTGCTGCTGGCGCCGACATCGACTGCCGCCGTGACCGTCAGCGCCCTCCGCCCGTCCTTCCTCCTGATTATCGAGGGAGATCGGTCGAACTCCACCGAGGCCACGCTGCGAAGGGCGACCTCGCCGCCGCCCGGCGCACGCACAAGGTAGTCTTCAACGTCGCCGATCGAGTTGCGCTCCTCGTCGGGCAGCCGCACGAGGACGCGCACCTCCTCGCTTCCGCGTTGCACGCGCACCGCCTCCACGCCGAAGAAGGCCGCGCGCACCTGGCTGGCCAGTTCGTCGAGGGTGATGCCGAGTGTGCGTCCGACCGGAAGCAGGTTCAGCCGGATCTCGCGGTTGCCCAGCTCGTGGTCGGCCCGGACGTTGTAGACCCCGGCCAGGGTGCGCAGGCTCGCGATCACGGAATCGCCTAAGGCGGCTAGGCGCGTGGGGTCGTCGTGCGAGAGCTCGACATGCACGGGAGCGCCCAGCGACAAGAACTCCGAGGTGATGGTCAGGGAGCGCGCCTCAGGAACGCTCCCCACCTCTTCGACCCAGAGGTCCTGCAGCGCGAACGCCGAGAGGTTCCGCTCGTCGGGGCTGGTAAGGCTGAACTGGATTGATCCCACGTTGGGGAGCGGAACGGTGTTCTGGTTCCCCAGTCCGTCCACGAAACGGGGAGGCTCGCCGATCGTCAGGGTCACGCCTTCCAGCACGGACTGCGCGTGCTCTCCCGTCGCCTCGAGCGCGCGCGCCAGCGCCTTGTGGCCGTCCGCCTCGATCCGGCGCGCAATCTCGTAGGTACGCTCCGCCGGCGTGCCTTCGGGCATTTCCAGACTCGCCGAAACCACGTCGCTTTCCACCGCAGGCGCCAGCACGACCTGGATCAGCCCCGCGGGCACGGCGGCCAGCGAGATGACGAGCAGTCCCGTGGCCCCGGCGATCACCAGCCCGGGGTTCGAGGTGCAATAACGGAGGGTGCGATCCAGCGGACCGTCGATGAATCGCTGCAGCCCCTTGTTAACTCGCCGCTTGAAGCGAGCAGGAGGGCGCCGCGCCCTGGAGGCGGCGAGGTGGTGGGGAAGAATCAGCAGCGACTCGACCAGCGAAACCGCGACAACCGCGATGACAACCACCGGGATGTCCGCCATGATGGCACCGGTCGGTCCGGGGACCATCGTTAGCGGAACGAAGGCCACCATCGTCGTGAGCACGGCGAGGACTACCGGCCGGACGACGCGTCGCGCGCCCCGAATGGATGCGTCGGTGCGCGAGAGCCCCTTTTCGCGCGCCACATGGATGTTCTCGCTCACCACGATGGCGTCGTCCACCACGATCCCGATCGCCATTATGAATCCGGTGATCGAAACCACGTTTAGCGAGACGTCTAGCAGCACCAGCGCCACGAGAGCGCCGACGAAAGAAATGGCGATCCCTGCCGCCACCCAGAACGCCAGCCTGGAGTCGAGGAAGAGCCACAGGGCACCCATGACAAGAATCAGCCCAAAGAGGCCGTTTTTGAGCATGAGCCCGAGCCTGGATTCGAGCTGCGTGACCAGGTCGAACCCGATGTCGACCTCCACGCCCGCGGGGAGCCCGGGGGCGATTTCCTCGTCCAGGTGCTGCCGGACGACCTCCAGGATTTCGATGGCGTTCTCGTCCGAGGTGCGGAAGACATCGACGTACGCCGCCGGCTTGCCCTGGTAAAGCGAGAACCGGTCTCCCTCCTCGAATCCGTCGCGCACATCGGCGATCTGTCCGAGGCGCAGGATCGTACCGTCGGACCGGCTGACGACGATGATCCGTTCGAAGTCCTCTTGCGTGTAGTTCTTCCCGGTGGAGCGGATCCGCACACGTTCGAGTTCGGTGTCAATGCTCCCAGCCGAGAGTTCAAGGGAACCGGCCCGGATCGCCGCGGCCACATCGGCGAGGGTCAGCCCCAGCGCCTTCAGCCGGGCCTGCGACACAAGTACCGAGATTTCGTAGTCGCGCACCCCCGATACTTCCACATGGGAAATCTCGGGCCGGGCGGAGAGCGAACGCTCCGTCAGGAGCGCCACCTCCTTCAACGCTCGCTCCGGCACGTCGCCGTAGATCACCAGCTGAACGATGTTCTGCTGGTTGGTGACTTCGAACACCTCCGGGCGCTCGGCCCCCTGCGGAAACGTCTGGATTCGGTCCACCTGGGCCTTGATGTCGTCGAGAACCCTGTTGACGTCGGTATCCCTGCTCAACTGCGCCGAAACCGTCGCCAGGCCCTCCGCCGCCGTCGAACTGATCTCCCGCACCCCGTCGACGCCTTCGATCTGTTCCTCGATCTTGACGACGATCGCCTCTTCCACCTCACCCGGGGTTGCGCCCGGATAGGCCACCGTGACGCTCACCATGCCGAGCGACACTCCGGGAAACACCTCCAGCACCAGATTGCGGGTAGAGAACGCGCCGGGGACGACGATGGCGAGCAGGAGAAGGGTGGCCGCCACGCGGTTGCGCACCATGTAGGCGATGACGCCGCGCCGTTCGCGGGCGGCGAGCTTCGGGCCCGGGGCGATGGGCGCGCGGCTCATGCCCCGGTCTCGGGGTCGTGGGTTGCGCCCTCCCCCGCCGCGGCCAGCATCTCCTCGACGGTGCAGAACTTGACCCGCGGCCTCCCTTCGGCCTGCCCTCGCGCGGTCTCGCAGGCGTCGAGCCGTCCCCACCCCTCCTCGTCCACCCACCGCACCCGCCGCCTCCGCAGCAGGTCCGCCAGGTCGTCCACCCCGCGCGACCGGCCTCCCCCCGCCCACACCCCCTCCCTCGTGTCCTCGCGCATCAGCGCCACCGTCGCGGCCGAGTCCGCCTTGTTGGTGCCTATCACCCCCGACGGTCCCCGCTTCGCCCATCCGACCACATACTCTCCCGGCACGATGGCTCGCTCCACCACCCCGCCGCCGCACGGCGCGACCACCCGTCCCCCCTCGTTCGGCACGATCCCGCGCCGTTCGTCAAAGGGCACGCCCGGCAGCCGCTTGCCCCGGTATCCCACCGAACGGATCACCATGCCGCACGGCACGACCTCGGTCTCGCCGGTGCCTTCGGCGCGCATGTAGCCGTCTTCCGCCGCCACTAGGCGGTTCCTCTCGATGCGCACGCCAGCGACGCGTCCGTCCTTCCCGACCACCTCGACCGGCGAGGCCATGAACCTGAACCGCACTACGCGTTCCCCGTCCCCGCACGACGAGGCGGCGTACTCGCGCAGGGTCGCCATGATGCGCTTCTTCACGGCATTGCCCTCAAGCGACGCCTCGCTGGCCGCATCCAGCCGAAGTTCTCTTCCGTCCACCTCCGCGCACACCCCCTGCAGCCGCCCGAATTCACGCAGCTCCGGGTTGGTGAACGACGCTTGCGCCGGTCCCCTGCGGCCCAGGATGGTGACCCGTCTCACGCGGCTGCGGCGCAGCGGCCCCAGCGCGTGATCGGCGATGTCCGTGGTTGCGAGCCGGTCGTGGGAATGGACCAAGATGCGCGCCACATCGATGGCCACATTCCCGTTTCCGACCACCACTACGTGCTCGCCGCCCAGGTTGAAACGCGCGTCGCGGAAGCCGGGGTGGGCGTTGTACCACGCCACGAAGTCGAAGGCGGCGTGGCTGCCCTCCAGGTCCTCGCCGGGGATGTCCATGCGGCAGGCGCTCTGAGCGCCGACCGCGTAGACGATCTGGTCGTAGCGGGCGCGGAGATCGTCGACGGTGACGTCCTCGCCAAGGGTGACGTTGCCGAAGTAGCGCACCTCTTTCCGGGCAAGGATCCTCGCGTACACCCGAACCACGGACTTGATGGCCTGGTGGTCGGGCGCCACGCCGTCGCGCACCAAGCCGTAGGGGGCCGGCAGCCGGTTGACGAGGTCGATCGTCACGGGGGCTCCGGCTTTGAGGAGCGCCTCGGCCGCGTAGAATCCCGCCGGTCCGGCACCCACGATCGCGACGCGCCCGCGGGGGTGCGTCATGGCCGCGAAGCGCCCGCCGCGCGAGGGGTTGGGGGGCGGTCTGCTCTCACGGCTGTCGCTGGCGAGTTTCCCGGTGCGGAGAGCACGTTTCGAAGACGACGTCCCCCCGGGCCGGCCCGGGGGCAGAGGGGGGCGGGAGCGCTCGGCCGGTTTTCAGGTTTCAACTTTGGCTCCGTTTCCGTAACCGAGGATCTCCTGCCCTGTGGCGCACGCCGCCGCCAAGCTCTGTTGGTCGTCGGGAGCGAGACGATGCCAGCTTGGCGGTCGCTTCCGGGGCAGGTCGCAAACGTCGTCTAGCCACTGACGGTTGGCAAACTCCGTTCCGACGAAGTCAATGAAGCGGCTCATTTCGGCGCGCGGAGACTTGACTACGTCTTCGAAACGCATGGTCAGAACCCGTTCGTCGGGCAACTCGCCTAAATACCGCGACCCGCGCTCGATCATATTGCTCCAGAACCATCCGGCGGAGGTGAGCGGGATTTTCGCGCGCTTGTACCTCTCCGCCGAAAAGAACCGAAACTTCCATCGCTCGAAGAAGGGCATCCACGGGCTTGTTCCAAGCGAGTGAAACGGATGGAAGGGGTCGAGCCCGGTCCTTCGCAGAAGCTCGGCGGCCTGGATGCGCAGCCTGAAGAAGTGATGCCGATGCATGGAGATCGCCGTGTCGCGGCCGTCACGGAACACATGCACGAAGCGCGCGCCTGGGAACATCCGGTCCAGCACGGGCACGAACAGCAGGGATGCGCCGGAGCGCTCGATCCACCCCTTCTTGCCGAAATGATCGGTGAGCCACTGGAAGACGAAGCCGTACTGCGCCGCCAGCGAGTCCCTGGGCCGGGATATCAGGGATTGCGACAACTCGTCCCAGAGCGCTTCGGGATCGTCGCTGAGATGGGGCAGCGTCGCGCACATCACCGGCGGAACCTCTTCAGGCCGATACCTGGCGCCGGGGCCGAGCTCGTACAGGAATTCCTCGACGAACAGGCCGTTGGAGAGAAGGGCGCGCCCCGATGGCGAGAGGGTGTTCAGGCGACGAAACAGGCCCTCTCCCGTCAGGCGACTGCCTCGAAATGCCTGACCGGTAAGCGACGTGAAGAACTCCGATACGCTGAGAAGATCGGGGTGCCGCCTGACCATGTTGGAAAGCATGGTGGACCCGCACCTTCCAGTGCTGACGATGAATGTAGGGACCATTTAGTCGAGAACGGTGGCGTGATCTGCGCCAGGTTTGAGGTCGTAGAGATTCGGACGAAGCCAAAACTCCACGCCCATGTAGTCTCTCATGCGCCTGGGGAGCAGCCAGGGCATGATCTCGGTCAATCCGATGATGGCTTTGATGCCCCGGCACAGAAGGCGGAGCCTTGGACCGGAAGAGCCCAGCCTTCGGGCCAGATGGTCTCCCAGCAGGTATCGCGACATGGATCGGGACACGCCGGTGAACATCCGCGCCAAGCGTTCGCCGCGGATTTCCATGTATGCGGGACCGGCGTCGATCATGGACCTGTAGAGTTCTTTGGAGGTCTCGTCGGGTTCGAACTCGAGACTAAAGGCCACATCGACAAGGTCACGCGCTTCCCGCCTTGACCGGAAGGCGATTTCGTCATCCACACCGAGCAGGTAGGACACATAGCGCCATGTCAGAATTACGCTGTCGAACTCCCGCCGGGTCACCCTTATGCCCATCCGCCTCAAGCCTTCGAACACGTAGAGGGAGAAGAAGACCGCGTTGACCGCCATGTGCGACTGGTTCAGAGGAACTCCGTAGCGGTCCGAGTCCCACCGCCCCGAATCAAGGATTGCCAGGCGAGTCCGTGAGTGGAACGCGCGAACCATGACGGCCAGCTTGAAGCCGTCCGCATCTCGCCGCAGCCCGTCCGGCATGAACGACTCGATGACGAAGCGCGTGGTTCTGACGTAGCGACGAGCGGTTTCGCGATAGAGACGGCCCGTGAATGCAAGGGGCAGGTTGGCCGTGGCGAGATAGCAGTGAGGCAGCGCGAAGGCGGCAAAAGCGAGCCCGGTCAGAAAGCCGGTCTGCAGTACCCGCCGACTGGCGTGGCGCATTTCCCGCCAGTCCACCCAGTCCGGCACGTGATGGAGTTGCTCCATGAGCGCCGACAGCTCCGGGGGTGGCTTGCTGACGGATTCCAGCCCCTGATTCAGCACCTGGTTGAAGACGCGGATTGCCTGTCCCGGCGCAGCGTCTTCAAAATGCGCGACCACGGCATCGGCCAGGGGATCGCCGATGTCCAGGTGCTTCATGTACCGGTTGATCAGCACCTCGCCGTGCGCCTCTCTCGCCATCCTCACCCGCTCCGGGGACAGCGGCGATGGAAGCCCCTCGGCCGATACCGTGGGCATCGCGCCCGACGCGGCGCGCCTCATCTATTCTTGCCTGGCCGGTTGACAGCCGGGATGGGCAGCATGCCCTCGCTGCAGCCCAGGATCGCCTGGCCGGGAGTGCACGCCTCTGCAAGAGCGGCGTGTTGGTCCGGCGACAGACGACGGGTGTCTCTACATTTACCCCCCCCCCCGAAAACCCGGTCAGGAGCGTGGGATTCCTCACCGGTCGAACGTCCCCGCAGGCGACGGCGTCGGGACCAAGCCGTCTCTCAGGAGCTGCGCGAAGTGATCCACGATGGTCTCGGCGGCGGGTCGAAAACGAATCCCGAGATGGGACCTGGCGCGTCGGTTGTCGAACTTCAGAGGGTGGCCGACGTTGAGCTTGACGACCCGGCGAGGCAGTCCGCGAAGAGGGGCCAGCAGGGAGACCATCGCCTTTGGAAGCGTCCAGCGCGGGAACGGGTAGCCGCCGCCGTGGCCGGCGCGAAGCATGTCAGCGATCTCCCTGAGGTTGATGGTCTCGCTGACGACGATGTACCGGCCATGCGCATTCGGCTGCATTGCCGCCTGGAAATGCGCGTAGGCCACATCCCGCACGTCGGCGATTCCGAATTCGAATCCCGGCGCGCCAAGCTTGTAGAAGCCGGTCCCGAAGTCCCGCATCATCCGAACGCTCTCGGAGTTCGTGTGCGGGCTCAAAGCAGGCCCGAAGACAAGTCCCGGATTGACCGCAACGAGATCCCAGCGATCCTGTTCCTTCGCCAGTTCCCAGGCCAGGCGCTCCGCGCGAGTCTTGGAATACGCGTAGGGCTGGTGGCGCTCGCTGCTGGTCTCGTTCCAGTACTCTTCGGTGAAACGGCCATCCTCGGTGGCGGCGAGGTCGGCGGCGTCTCCGTATATGGCCGCGACGCTGGAGGTCAGGACGATGCGTTTCACGGAAGGCGTCCGGTTGGCCGCCCCGAGGACGTGCCGCGTACCCGCAGTCGCTGGCTCGATCAATTCACTGACGGGGTCGGTCACGCCACGGACGAGGAGGGGCGAAGCGGTGTGAAAAACGACATCGCACCCTGCCATTGCGAGGTCGAAGCCGTCGGGATCGAGCAGGTCTGCGGAAAAAAGCTGCAAAGAGCCAGGCGATTCGCTCGCCATGGACAGCAGGTGCCGCGTCTTCCGAGGGTCTTTCGCATCGCGAACCGTTGCATGGACATCGATACCGCGACCGAGCAGTTCCTTTACGATCCACGATGCGACGTAGCCGTTTCCGCCGGTGACCAGGACAGGTCTGGATCGCGCCATCGAGCTGCCACCGGGACCTTGGCGCTTCTCGGCCAAGTGCCGAGGCGGTCTTCCCGGGCGAGGATCTGTGGACGGCGACGGGCACGCTCCGGGTCGCGCGGCGACTGACGGTCCAGACAGTGCGTCCCAATGCGGGGGATGGCATGGTGGCGCTTGGCGACTATGAGGTCCTGCGCAAGGCGGACTTGCTGACCAATGTGCTAACGTTGGATGCGGAGCTTTCGCCGAGTCCTGCGAGATGCTCCTGGGCACCTTCGACCGAGAGGGCTTGTCGGCGACCGGCGGTGTGAACCGACGCAGCGTTGCCAACTCGTCACGGTAGAAACCATGACCTCGGCGAGGCGCGGGTCGAAGCGGGGCGGAAGCATTGCAATCCAGATAAACTGGACTTGGAAGACTGGCGGTCGAATCCACTTCTAGATGCCGCGGGGCCTTGCCGGCCATAGCGCTGGCGACGCCCCAATCGTCCGCTCGCGTACTCATGGCACTCAAGATAGCGATCCCTTCCCCTCTCGCGCTCGAATCGCTGGCGGCTTGGACTCGCCGATCGAGTCCGAAGTGCTGAGTTGAAGTCGCCGACGCTTCGGGCGCGGTGTCGATGACGGCCCCGTCGCACGATGCGGGAACTTGATCGGTCCTATTCTAGCCATGAGTGTTGGCTCTCTCCTCGATCAGGGCGCACCGTTGCATGAGCGTCCCGAACGGCTCGTCCTCGTCCATTAGCATCCCTGTGGCAAGCATGCTGGCGTAGTCGTCGGCAAGCGACTCTTGGGCAGTGCCCGAGGGCACAAGCCTGAGTCGGCCCGAAACGGCGGCGTGGTAGTCAATCCGCTCGCGGTTGGCATCGTTCTCGCGGAAGAACATCGCCTTGTGGCGAGCGACCGCCGCCGCGAGTTCGCCGTCCGCCAGAGCCCGGGCCGCGATTCCGGCGTCGTCGAGTCGGACGAGATCGTGCCAGTGCCTCGACCACCGCTCGCCTCGGACGCGACCCTGAAGGCAGTAGACGTGCATCGAGGTCGCCTTCTCCCAGAACGTGCGCTCCGGCAGCATTACGGCTGGCTCTGCTCTCGGAAATGTGAGTCCGGGAAGATGCAGGGATGCGTCGCAGGCGACCGCGTGAACGACGTGAGGTTCTCCCGTCGAGCGCGCGCCAAAGTCGACCTGGACCTCCGGTTTCACGATGCCGCGAGGCTCGAAGAGCGGTTCGTAGCCGATGTAGAGCCGCTCGGCCTCCGCCCGTACCCGCGCCGGGAACCCGGCCTTGGCCAACTCCTCCTGGACGAGCGGGCCGGCGGTGTCGCTCACCCATTCGGCGAGGCGCGGTCGGATCGCCCGGGTCCAGCGCCTTTCCTGGCTGCGCGTGGGCGGTAGCGCCTCCTCGTCGCCGCCCACGATCAGATCGGGGGCAAAGCCGCGAATGTCGTAGGTGATGTCGATGTCCTCAGAAAAACGGTGGATCGCACGCCACACCTTGGAAAGCGACGTGCCGCCCTTGAACACGAGGTGCGGCCCGAACGGCGCCTCGAACAGCACGGCGAGCGTTGTCACAATCCAAATGTCCTTCTCCAAGAGAAAGGTTGCTCGTCCGAGCCGCCGCGCCACGACATCCAAGGCGTCTCGCCTCTCGATCGTCGAGAGGTGCTGAAACCGAGTTTCAGCCATGTGCGAGCCGCCTGTTCAACGGCTCGGCCATCCAGGCAGGCACGACAGCCTGGGCAGCGGCAAGTTCGTTCAAGTCCTCCCCGGTCAGCTGCGGCATCACCGCATCGAGGCTCTTCTCGACCTCGTTGGGGCCGAGCCACGCCAGCGCTCGGATGACGACGCCGGCAGTCCGATGCGGCGCCGTCAATTGCCACGCCGGCGCGTGACGCAACTCCACCGCGTGAGCGCCGAAATGCAGGAGGCGGTCGGGACCGGAGGTGAGGTAGACCGAGCGGACGGTGTTCTGCGTCGTCAGCCCCAGCCAGTTGGCCGCGCCGCCACCGTTCGGCACGATGACCTCGCCCCAGAACGCCGCAAGGGAAGCGAGCGCCTTCTCCAGACGCGGTGCCCTGAGGCCGAATCTGGTCTGGATCGGACGCATGTAGACGCCCCGGCAGATTCGCAGGAGCCGCTCCGAGCGCACGAGGCGGGACAAAGCCCGGACCACCGCGGGGCGGTCCCCGAGGTGCAGCAGGTCGTCCGCCCGTATCGGCGTGGCCTCCGGCGTGGCCTCGGCGTACTCCATGATCCGCCCGGGCAGGCTGTTCATCGCGTTCGCGTTCTCCGTCGCAAGTCGAATCGGTCCCAATCAATATAAGTGGCGGCTCGGCGAGGGCGACCATGGCGGACGATGGAATGCGTATTGCCGCCCGTGTCTTTTCCCCTGCCGTGGACCGGCTTTCGCGGGAGTCCCTCCCCCCGGCAAGCAGCCTCCGGCCCTTCCGCCACGACCCGAGCCGCCAAGAGGCGCGGCCCCGTGGCCCGAGACTGGCGGCCCCCGCACGCGGCGCTCTCGGTTTCCCGTCACGGGGGTGTTTTCCGAGCGACTGGCGGAGCGGTCCAACGAGCGTGACACGTTCTGACACAACCTGAAACGTTCTAACCACTTAGGGAATTCCCTAACGGTTGCCCCGCCCACAGAAAACCCTTCACCGTTTTGGCCATGAAGACGCGGGAGCAGTACGGCCATGCCGACGTTGGAGCAGTACTTCAACTCGCGGGTGAGCGAGTTCCTGAGCCGGACCGGCATGGGAGCCACGACACTCGGCATGAAGGCGGTGGGCGACCCGAATCTGCTGCGGGAGATCGCGGCTGGGCGCTCGCCGTCGCTCAGGATAGCCGACCGGGTGCTGGCGTTCATCGACAACTACGACGCGGACTCGGGCGACGCACGGGCTCCATCCCCCCGCCGTTCCCGCCCGAGGCCGTCGCCCGGGGCGGCGAGGACGAGGAGAACCAGAGGCAAGACGGAAAGACCGATGGAACGGAAGACGAACAGGCCAGCGCGCATTCTGCGGTCGCCGGAGGTGGAGGCCCTCACGGGACTGTCGCGCAGCACGATCTACAGGTGGCGGGTCGCGGGACGCTTTCCCCCGGCGGTTGTAATGGGCGGGCGCACGCTGGGCTGGTTCGAGTCGGTTATCGAGGAGTGGCTCCACGAGCAAACCGAGGAGCGGGACGGCGGACGGGCCGACGCCCCATGAACCCCAAGAGGAGGAGAAGCAGAATGAAGAAGTTGTCGAGAAGGGCGCTGTCGGTGGCGTGGACCGCGCTGCTGGTGCTTACGCCCGGCGCGCTCCACGCGCAGGGCACGAGTCCGTGGGTGGACGCGGTGAACGAGCTGCAGACGCAGTTCACGGGACCGATCGCGCGCGGGCTGTCGCTGATCGCGATCGTGGTGGGCGGTCTGATGTTCGCGTTCGGCGAGGGCGGCAGCAAGCGCACGCTGGCCGGGATCATCTTCGGGATCGGCATGGCCGTGGGCGCGGTGAACTTCCTGGGCTGGCTCTTCTGATGCGAGGCCTCGTGCGCTGGCCGGGCTACGCGGCGCTCAACCGTCCGCTGACGGTGCTGGGCGTGGAGCGGCGGCTGTTCCTGCTGGGCGCGACGCTGGCGGTCGCCGTGTGGAACGCGACGGCTTCGCTCGTGGCGGGCGGCGTGGTTTTCGCCGGCTGCTACGGCGCGGGCTGGCTCGCGGGCCGAAGGGACCCGGCCATGCTCGCGGTGCTCCGGGCGGCCGCGCGCTACCCCGCGCGTTTCGATCCGGGCAAGTGGGCGGACGAGCCGTGGCATGTCCGCATCCGGCTGGGTGACGAATGAGGGTCGCCGAGGAACTCCGGGCCTACGAGGCGGCGGGCTCGCTGGCGGAGGAGCTGCCCTACTGGGGCTGGCTCGACGGTGACCGCACCTGCCTGACCCGTTCGGGCGAGTTGGTCACGGCGGGCCGGATCCGGCCCGCCGTGACCGACGGCAGGACGCCCGAGCAGGTCGACCGGGTGCTGGGACTCTGGCAAAGGCTGCTGTCGGGGCTCGGTCCCGGTACGCGCCTGCAATTCCACCTGCTCCGGCGTCCCAACCGCGCCGGAAGTCCACGGGATGATGGCGCGGACATCGCATCCGTGTCGGCCGCCAAGCGAAGCGCGTTCCTGGCCGGGCGCGTGCAGCGGCTCGAAGCCTTTGCGGTATGGTCGCAGGACCCGGGCTTCCGTCCGGTGGCCGAGGGTTCGCGGCGGGGATTGCTTTCGCAGCTCACCAGCTGGAGGAAGCGCCGCCGGAGCGCGCCGACGTACCTTGCCGCAGAGATCGAAGCGGCGGCGGACCGGTTCCGGGCGATGATCGAGGCGGGCCGGGCGCTCGTGGGCGAGCACACGCCCGTTGAAATGCTCGGAGCGGTTGAAGCGTCTCAGCTGATCTCTGAGCTGACAAATAGGCCCGGCACATTCTGGGACGGCGCGACCGGGAGCGGTATGAACTGGCGGCTCGCGCTCTCCGAGCTCGAAGCCGAGCGCTCGCACCTTCGGCTCGACGGCGAGCCCGTCATCCTTTATTCGCTGCTTTCGCCACCGGGCCAGGCGCGCGCGAACCTCCTCAAGGATCTGTACTGCCTGGACGCGTCGCTGACCGTCTCGCTCGAATGGCGACCGTGGACGGTGGAAGCGGCGCGGCGTCGGATCCGAAGCGCGCAGCGCCACTACTTCTCGCGCCGCTACTCGATGATGGCGCACGCGCAGGACGCCCAGGGCACGGCGGCGGCGATGGTCGATTCGGCCGCTGCCGCCGAGTCCGACCGTCTGGGGGCGGCGCTCGTCGAACTCGAAGCCGACGGCGTGGCCTACGGCGAGGCGTCGCTGACCATCGCGCTGCACGGCGAACTCGAAGGCATCGAACGGCTGGACGGCGACGTGCGCCGCCTGTTCGCCGCGCACGATGCCAAGGTGATCCGGGAGGGCTACGGCCAGCTTCCCGTCTGGTTCGCGCGGCTCCCGGGGCAGCCGAAGCTCCGGCAGGTGCGGAAGGTGTTCGTCTCGGCCGGCGTCGCCGCCTGCCTCGCGCCCGTGTTCGGGCCGCCGAGAGGAGAGAAGAAGAGCCGCCATCTCGGCCGCGAGCCGCTGGCGGTGTTCGAGACGCCGTGGCGCACGGCGTACCGCTACGACCTGTTCGCGGGCGATGTCGGCCACACGCTGATCCTGGGCGCGACGGGCTCGGGCAAGAGTTTTTCCCTGAACTTCCTGCTGGTCGAGGCGCTCAAGTACGACCCGCGCGTCCTGATCCTGGATCTGGGCGGCTCGTACCGCTGGCTGACCCGGTTCCTCGGGGGCCGGTATCTGGAGCTCGCACCCGGCGAGACGGAGCCCACGCTCAGGCTCCAGCCCTTCGCGCTGCCCCCGACGACGCGCACGTTCCAGTTCCTGACGGGCTGGGTGCTCCGGCTCCTGAAGCTGGGCGGGTTCGAGGCCGGTGGAGCGGACACGAGCGAGGTCCGCGCGCGGATCGAGGATCTGTATGCGCTCGGGACGGAGCGCCGGACGCTGAGCGTGCTGGCCGGTTCGCTCCCCGTCGCGATGTGGCCCGCGCTGAGCCGCTGGACGGAGGGCGGCGCGTGGGGCGCGTTCTTCGATAATCCTCCGTCGGGCACAGCCGACATCGAGTTCCGGGACTGGCAGGTGATCGACCTGGCGGGCGCGGCCGAGCACGCGGACCTCTGCGAGGCGGCGCTTGGGTACCTGCTCGAACGCATGCGCCTCGAGATCGAGGACCCGGCGGATACGGCCCGGCTCAAGCTGATGGTCGTGGACGAGGCGTGGCGGTACATGCAGGACCCCGCCGTGCTGAACTACCTGGCCGAGGCGGCCAAGACGTGGCGGAAGAAGAACGCCGCGCTCGTGCTCGCCACGCAGTCCGCCGTTGACGTGACCGGGACGCCCGGGGCGTCGGCGCTCCTCGAATCCATCCCCACCAAGCTGTTCCTCGCCAACCCCGAGTTGCCGGAGGAGGCCGGGACGCTCTTCCGGCTGAACGACTCGGAGGTTGCGCAGGTCCGGGAGCTGACGCCGAAGCGCGAACTCTACCTTCGCCGCCCGGACGAGGCGGCGGTGCTACGTCTCGAAGTCGATCCGGAGAGCTACTGGCTCTACACGTCGTCGGCGACGGACGCAGAGAAGCGCGCCGAAGCCGTGGCGAAGCACGGCCTCGCCCGCGGACTCGAAGTGCTCGCTCACCCGACCCGCCCCACCCCACCAACCGAGAGGACATGAATACCATGAAAGCAACCCCGACATCGGCGATCCTGCTGGGGGTCGTCGTCGTCCTGCTGACACTGCTCCTGGCGGTCGTCCCCTGCGATGCCGCCGCGCAGCAAAGGAGCGGCGACGAAGCCCTTCTTCCGGTGCCGAGCGAGGCCGGGGACCGGATCCATCGCCTTCGCGCGCGCGTGCGCCATACAACTCTGATCGTGCTTCCGGCCGGGGAGCGGATCCTCGACTTCGTGGTCGGCGACTCTGAGTACTGGCACCTGACCGGCGCGGCGAACGTCGCGTACCTGAAGCCCCTGGCCGAGAAGGCCACGACCAACGTCGCGCTCGTCTGCGAGTCGGGGCGCATCTACTCGTTCCTCGTCTCCGAGCACGCCGAGGAACCCACCCACCTGGTCTTCCGCGTCGAGGCGGGCGCGGAGGCGGCGGGCATGTCCGGTGCTCCCGGCTTCGTCGCCCGGAGCGAGGTCTCCGCCTACCGGGAGATGGCGGCCGAGGCGGCCGAAGCGGCCCGACGCGCACAGGAACAAGCCGAGGCGGGGATCCTTGAGGCCCGGCGGCGGGCTGAAGCGGAGATCGAGGCGCTCCGCGCCGCCTATCCCGCGCGGCTCGCGTTCGAATACCGCCTGGACCGGGCCGCCACGCGGCGGCCGTTCCTGGTCGAGGCGATGTGGCACGACGGCACGTTCACCTACATCCGCTCGCGTGGCCGGGAGTCGTTCGCGGTATACGAGCTCAAGGATGGCGAGCCTGCCGCGGTGCTGGTGCAGCTCGCCGGAGACGGTCTCCACATCGTGCATCATGTGATGGGCGATGGCTGGATCCGGATCGGCGAGGAGCGGGCCGGTTGGCGGTTCGAGCCCCGGGAGGGCTCGAGATGAGCCGCTGGAAGCAGTGGGTGAAGCAGCCTGCCGGCGCGCTGCCGGGCGGCATCGTCACAAAGGTGGGCATCGCCCTGATCGCCGTGCTCGTCGCCGGACTGCTGTTCTCGTCGTCGCTGTCGGGCCCCGGTGAAGACGAGGTCGCCGCGGGAGCATCGGCACCTCCGCGGGCGGTGAACGACCGCGAGGGCCGGTCGTTCGACGAGGGCCTCCGCGACGAGACGGAACGCCAAACGCAACAGGCCGGAGCCGAAACCGGAAACGACCCGGCGGACCGGGAGGCCGAAGGCCCGGACAACGGAGGGTCCACCGTTGTCGATGGCGGCGAGGGCGGTCGAGTCGCCGGCATGGGCCAAGCCGAGTTCGAGTTGCGCGAGGCGCTTCGGCTTGAGGAGATCGAGCGCCGGACGCGCTCTCTCCGCTCCTTCCCGGTCGCGCAGTCGCACAGGGATCCGAACGGACCCTCGGATGCCGCATCGGCGACCCTCTTGGCGTCCGAGTCTCCCGATGCGGCGCTCGACGGGGCGCTCGCGTCCCTCGGGCAATCGCTGGCTGCCCTGGAGGCCGAGATGACGGCCGGACTGGCCGCCGAAGCGCTTCCGTCCGGCACACCGGCAGCCGCCGCTGGCAGGCCCTCCACTGCTGAGCCGGGCCGGTTGGTTCGGCCCGACGATCCGCCGGGTTGGGAGCGGATCCACGAGGGCACGTTCCTGGAAGCGGTGCTGGTCACCCAGTTGTCCGGCGAGTTCCCCGGCCCGGTGCTCGCTATGGTCTCGTCGCCGCTCTATTCGGCTGACCGGCAACGCGTGCTCATTCCGCGCGGCTCCCGCGTCGTCGGCACCGCCCGCGCCGTCCAGAACCGCGACCAGAACCGCCTCGCCGTCGCGTTCCACCGGCTGTTGCTGCCCGACGGAAGCTGGATCGACCTCGAGTTTGCCGGGCTGAACCAAGTGGGCGAGAGCGGACTCCGCGACCAGGTGAACCGCCACTACCTCTCGACCTTCGCCGCCGCCGGGGCCGTCGGGGCGCTGAGCGGCCTCACGCTCGCCGGCGCCTCCCCCTATGGGCTTCAAGTGGGCGTCGGCCAAGGACTCGGGGGCAGCGCCACCTCGATGCTGGACCGGTATCTGAACCGTCTGCCCGAGATCACGATCCGCGCGGGCCACCGGCTCCGCATCTGGTTCACCGCCGATGTGCTGGTCCCCACCCCGAGCCGCACCACGCACCGATGACACGAAAGGATCCCTTCATGCGCCACCGCATCCTCGTCCCCGCTCTTCTCGTCCCGCTGATGCTGTTCGCGGGCGCTCGCCCCGCGAGCGCGCAGTTCGACTTCGGCAGCTGGTTCCAGCGGGCCACGATCATCGCGAACCAGATCACGCAGATCTCACACCAGGTCAGCCAGATCCGGTCGATGGCCCGCCAGCTTACGGAACTCGAAGACCAGCTCGACCACATGGAGCGCGCCGCCAAGGGCGAGATCGACGCGCTGCTCCGGCCGTTCTCGGACCTTGCCGCCGATCCCGTCGGTCTGGTCCGGGACGGACTCGGTTGGCGGTCCGACTTCACCGGCCCGGCGCGGGGTACGGTCGATGCCGTCCGGCGCTTCGGGACGGGCGGGTCGTTCACCGACCTCTGGCGCAGCGCCCACGGGACCGCCGACCGGGTGAGCGAGGCCGACATCCTCACTCTGTACCGGAATCTTCCGCCGCGGGCGGCGACTCGGGCTGCCCAGGACTACCGCCGTGCCCGCGAGGCCGCCGACCGGCAGCGCGTGCTCGACTACGCCGCGCTGGACGCGGCGGCTGCGCTCGCCGAGACCATTGAGAGCGCGCAGGGCTCGTTCGGTGACCTCACCGCGAACTCGAACATCTCGAACACCGCGCTCCAACAGGCGGGCGTTGCGGCGGCTTTGAGCCAAGGCCGCATCAACGCGGCCGCGGGCCAAGTCCTCGCGCACCAAGCCGCCCTGGAGGCCAGCCGGGCACAGCAGACCGAACTCGCCCGGCTCGAATGGCTTGGCCGTTGGGCCGATGGCCGCACACGCGCGAACACGCTGGCGACGACGATGCGGGACGCGGCCTCGCTGAACCGGACCGCGCTCCGCGACGGGCTCCTGTTCCAGATCCCGTCGTTCTACCGGTAAGGGGCGCGCCCGGCCATGCAGCTGCCTCCGCAGTCCATCGACCCGAACGTCCCCACGCAGATCCCGCCGGATCAGCTCCAGGACTTCAAGAGCTTCCTGGACATCGTGCTCGACTCCGTCGTCGGCGGGGCCGCGCCCGACATACAGGCCGTCGGGCTCCAGCTCTGGGGCGGGCTCGCCGCCGTCATGGTCGCCTGGACGGGGCTCAAGATCGCGTTCAGCGGCACGTTCCACCCCTGGGAGATCATCAGGCTCGTGATCGGGATCGCGATCCCACGGACGATCCTCCACTACTACGCCGTCCCGATCCCCGGCGTCGGGTTCACGTTCCCGGCCATGATCGCCGGGGGCGGGATCTGGCTCCAGAACCTGTTCCTCTCCGACGTGGTCTCGGCCGGATACGGCGAGATGACGTCGCTCGTCCAGGCCTACGGCGCGCACCTGAGCGCGGCGTGGTCGAGCGGCAACCTGCTGTCGGTCGTGACGGCGGGCGTCACCGTGCTCTTCTCCTCGCTCGTGTCGCTCGTCATGGGCGCGTCGCTCGTCGGCTGCCTGCTGGCGCTCTTCTGCGTCACCTACGCGCAGGTCATATGGGCGCAGGTCGCGCTCGCCATCGCGATCTTGCTCGGCCCGGTGCTGATCCCGTTCCTGCTCTTCGAGCCGCTCGCGTTCCTGTTCTGGGGATGGTTCCGGACCATGATGGTCTACACGCTCTACGGCGTCGTGGCCGGTGCCATTCTCCGGGTCTTCATGGGCGTCGGCATGGGCTACATCACGACCTACGCCGACGCGCTCATGGGCACCGGCACCGCCGATCCGCTCGAACTGTGGCTCTGGGCCGTCGTGCTCATGCCACTCGTCGTCTGCGGCCTCATGGCCGGGCTCAAGGTCGGCGAACTCGCCTCGATGCTGGTGTCTGGCTCCGGCTCGTCCGGGTCCGGGTTCATGGCGCTCGTCATGCGCGGCGCGGGGGGCGCGGTCGCGCCCGCATCCGCCGCCAAGCCCCCCGTCTGAACCGCAAGGAGACCCCAATGATGAAACGAGACCGTGACGCGGGCCGCGAGTACGCCGAGATCTGGGGCGAGACGGTGCAGGCCAACCGGAAGCTGCGGACGATCCTGATCTTCCTGTCCGCCAGCATCGTGCTCGGCGTCTTCGTGCTGCTCCGGCTCGCGGGTGCCGAGCCGCCCAAGCCGATCGTGGTGCGGGTCGACGAGGTGGGCCGAGCCGAGGCACTGGCCTACGAGGCCGCCACCGCGCAGGCCGATCCGCTGGATACGACCACCAAGTACTTCCTGAACCGGTTCGTCCACGACTTCCACTCGCGCCGCCGGGCGACCGTCGAGGAGCACTGGACGCGGAGTCTCCGGTTCCTCTCGACCGACCTTGCCAACGCCGCCTTCCAGCGGGACGGGGCGGAGGTCGCCGCCACGGCGGCCGGGACCGCGGAGACAGAGCGCGAGGTCGAGAATGTCGTGCTCCGCATCCACCCCGCGCCCGAGGCCCCGCACGGTGCGACGGCCGACTTCGACCTCGTGCATCTGAGAGGCGAACAGGAACTGCGCCGCGAGCGCTGGTCGCTGACGCTCCGGTTCGAGTTTCTCGACTCGATTCCGAACGAGTTGGTCGTCCACAACCCGATGGGGCTCCTCGTCACCTACATGCGCGCCGACCGGGCGCTGGTGACGGGAGGCGACCGATGATCGCGCATCTGAAGGGCCGCGAGAAGGCGCTCGAAGCGTTCGGGTGGCAGGGCAGGAAGGCCGAGTGGATCGCGCTGGTGTGCCTGCACAGCGGCGTGTTCACGCGCGCGCAATGGGCGCGGTTCATGGACGCGCACCCGGAGCAGGTCCGGCGCGGCGTCCACGCGCTGATCGCCGAGCGCCTCGCGAGCGAAGAGACGGAGCCCGGCGTCGCCGGCATGGGCCGGGTCTGCCGGATCTTCGCCCGCCCGGTGTACCGGGCGCTCGGAGCGGAGCACATCCGCCACCGCCGCGGCGCCTCGACCGAGGTGCTTCTGCGCCGCCTGCTCTCGCTCGACTACGTAATCGAGCACTCCGACCTGCCCTGGCTCCCGACCGAACAGGAGAAGGTGTCCGCGTTCGAGGCGCTTGGGATCGAGCGCTCGCTGCTGCCCGTCCGGGTCTACCGGGGCGCCGCCGGAACCACGCGCCGCCACTTCCCCGCAAAGCTGCCGGTCGCGCTCGACTCGGCCCGCGCCCTGTTCGTCTACGCCGATCCCGGCCACCACACCTCGACGGCGCTCCGCTCGTGGGGTAGCGCGCACCGCGGACTCTGGCGCGCGCTCCGGGGACTTGGCCGGTCGGTCGAGGTGGTGGCCGTGGCCCGCACCGCGCGCGAGCTCGAACGTGCGCGGCGCGTGACGCGCGGATGGGCCGAGACCGGCGGCCGCGCGGAGCCGGACGCCGGGACGGCCGAGGAACTCGCGCGGATCGAGCGGGCGATCCTGCAGGGTGCGGTCCACATCCTCGAGGAGTTCGGCGGCCTCCAAGCCGCCCTGAAGCGCAGCGTCGCGCTGGAGAAGCAGGCGCGCCGGCGGGGCGGGCGTGGATCGATCGACCGCGGGGCCGCCTGGCGCACCGAGCGCCTCGCACGGGTCCGTTTCCGATGAGCGGCGGGCTCGCTGTGCCGCACGGCGGCGTGAAAACGACGAGGGGGGTCGTTTCACGAATCGGCCCTCCGGCGATTCACACGGCGGCGGTCGGGCATCCGTCGCGTCCGCAACGTCTTGCGGCCAAGCGGCCCGCCCGCCCGATGCCGAACGGTCCGCTGTGGCCGTGGCTGGAGCGACCCCCCTCGCCGAAGGCTCGGTGCGGCGCAGAGCCGAGTGTGTTTTCGCAACTCGCCCCCCCGCCTCCAGGGGTCGCTCCAGCACCAGAGATCCCTCCGGGAAGGGTGAACCACCGATGAAGCTCACCACGCTCGTCATCATCGGCGCGGCCGTCGGTGCCGCTGCGGGACGCGCCATCGGCGCGCCGCTCCCCGGCTTGGGAGAGAACCCGTATCTCGACCTGATCGCCCGCCAAGATCCGGGCATCCATGCGGCGATCCGCGTCTGGTATCACGCCGCGCCCGCCGTCGCCATCGTGCTCGCCGGCAACCTCTGCCTCGCGGTCTGGAGGGTCTGGCTCCAGCCGCTCGGCGGCATCGTGCGACGGGGCAGGCTGCCCAAGTGGCCCACCTCGCCGAGCGACGACGCGCCCGCGCTCGTGGTCGGAGAGCTGCACCACCCGACCGTTCCGACCGAGAGCGACCGGCCCTCGTGGCTGGTCGTCCCCGAGAAGGGACTCTACACGGGCCTGCTCGTCGTGGGTGCCGTCGGCACCGGCAAGACGACCGCCTGCATGTACCCGTTCGCCCGGCAACTGCTCTCCTGGCAGGCCGACGACGCCGACCGCCGCGCGGGCGCGCTCGTGCTCGAGGTCAAGGGAGATTTCTGCCACCAGGTCAGGAGGATCCTCGGAGACGCCGGGCGCGGGGACGACTACCTCGAGATCGGGCTCGGCGGGTCGCTCCAGTGGAACCCGCTCGACGACCCGCTGCTCGACTCCTACTCGATGGCCTACGGCGTGGCGTCGCTCATCAACCAGCTCTTCGGCAAGTCGCGCGAACCCTTCTGGCAACAAGCGTACACGAACCTGGTGCGGTGGATCATCGAGCTCCACCGGCTCCTGCCGGGGGGATGGGTCACGCTCCGCGACGTGTACCGCTGCACGGTCGATCCGAAGCTCTTCGCGAACAAGCTCGGGGAGGTGAAGGCGGAGGCACTGCGGCGGTGTCCGATGCGGGCCGTCATCGCCGCCAAGGATCTCAACGAACACAAGAAGGCGCTCGGAGACTGGGGCTGGGACATGGCGCCGGGCTCCGAAACCGTGGCCTGCCGGCTCGATCTGGAACGCGGAGCGCAGCTCGAGAAGCTGAAGATCGAGTACGCGACGGAGCCGGTGGGGAGCGGTGCGGGACGCGAGTACGCCGAACAGGTCGAGGCCGTCGAGCGGTGGTACCGCAAGGACTGGATGGCACTCGACGCGAAGCTCCGCACCTCGATCGTCGAGGGGATCAGCGTGTTCCTGTCGCTCTTCGACCAGCCGGACGTGGCCGGCGTGTTCTGTCCGCCGCCGCCAGGAACGCATGGCGAGTCCCGCACCGGCGCGGCTTCCGATGGAGACGAGGAAAACGATGCCGCGCAGCCCGTGCCCGGACTTCGCCGGAGGCTGCCGCCGCTCGCCGACCTGATCGAGGGCGGCAGGGTGCTGGCGCTCAACATGCCCGCCGGGGCGAACCCGGCGCTCGCCCGCGCCATCGGCGTGTTGCTCAAGAACGCGTGGATGCAGGCGCTGCTCCGCCGACCCGCCGAGGCCGCACGCCACGCGGACCGCTACATGCGGCCCGCCGTGTTCATCTGCGACGAATACCAAGCCTTTGCCACGGTCGGGCAGGACGACCCGTCGGGAGACGAGAAGGCGTTCGCGCTCACGCGGCAGTGCCGCTGCATCCCGATCGTGGCCACGCAGTCGATCTCCTCGCTCCGCTCCGTGCTGCCCTCGGGCGAGGCGTGGCGCACGCTCGTCCAGACGCTCCGCACCCGGATCTTCCTGTCGCTGTCCGACGACGCCTCGGCCAAGATCGCGTCCGACATGTGCGGCGACGTCAAGAAGACGCAGGCGTCCTACACGTTCACCGAAACCGTGAACAAGCCCGAGTACTCGCTCCTGTCCGGACGCGCCGGGGGCGGCGACGGCCAGATCGGGGCGAGCAAGTCGTTCCGGCAACAGAGGGAGCCGGTGTTCACCCCGCGCCAGTTCGGGCTGCTCGCCAACTACCAGGCGATCTGCCTCCCCTACGACGGGGTGAAGTCGCTGCCGGCGCGGCGCGTCTATCTGAAGCCCCACTACCTGCCCAGAACGCAAGGCTACTGGCGGCAGCGCGAGGAGGGCCGGATATGAAGCGCGCCAGCGGCGTCGGCCACCTCACCCCGTTCCTTCCGGGTCTGGAGAAGCTGCTCGAAGACCACGAGGTCTCCGAGATCATGATCAACGGACCCGCGAACGTTTGGGTCGAGCGGGCGGGCAGGCTGGAGCCCCACGAGGCGCCCGCACTCTCCGCCGCGTGGCTCCACCGCGCCGCCATCCACATCGCCCGGCCGCTCGGGCTCGATCCGGTCGCGAGGCCGATCCTGGACGCGCGCCTCGAGGACGGCTCGCGGGTCGCGATCTGCACCCCGCCCGCCGCGCCCGAAGTAGCGATCACGATACGCCGGTTCGGAGGCCGCGCGTTCTCGGCCGGGGATCTCGTCCGCATGGGCTCGCTGCCCGAAGAGGTCCTTCAGGCCGCCCGGACAAGTCTCAAATCCCGCAGTAACGTCCTGGTCTCCGGCGGCACGGGATCGGGCAAGACAACGCTGCTGAACGCGCTCATCGAACTGCTGCCGGAAGACGAGCGGATCGTCGCCATCGAGGACACGCTCGAACTCAGGATCGACCGCGCCAACTGCCTCCGCTTCGAGGCCGGGGCCACGCAGTCGGAGACGCCGGTCGAGATCCGCGACCTAGTGCGCCACGCGCTCCGGCACCGCCCCGACCACATCGTCGTCGGCGAAGTGAGGGGCGGCGAGGCCGCCGACCTGCTCCAGGCACTCAACACCGGACACGGCGGCTCGCTCACCACCATCCACGCCAACAACGCGCGCTCCGCGCTCTCGCGGCTCGCCAGTTGCGCCATGCAGGCCGGGGATGCGCTGCCTTGGGAGGTCACCTGCCGGGGCGTCGTGGATGGGATCGCACTCGTGCTGCACATCACGCGCCGGCATGGCCAGCGGTTCATCGAGGAGGCGCTCGAAGTCAAAGGCTACGACGCGGCCGCCGGCCGCTGGATCACCGCGCCCGTCTGGGGCGGGGCGGCGAAGCTCACCGAAGAAGCACAGACCCACCCACCGAAGGAGGTGAACCCATGACCTGGAACGGCGAAACCATCCCCATCGACACGTTCGAGGACTTCGACCGCGAACTCGCCCGCGACGGCGGCGAGACGCTCGAAGTCGAGGCCGAGCTGGCAGAGGAGTACGGCCTCTTCCCCGAGGAGGTCGGGACGGAGGAGGAGATCGCGGCCGCCTGGGATGACCCGCACGGCGAAGCCGGGGAGGACGACGACCGATGAACCACGACGAATATCACAGGAAGTTCGCCGACGCGATCATCGAACAGATCAGGAGGGGCACCGCGCCGTGGCAGAAGCCGTGGGCGCCGGGCGAGCGGGTGCTGCCCATGAACGTGGACACCGACCGCTCCTACCGGGGCGGGAACAGCCTGCACCTCGCCTCCGTGCAGCAGGAGCAGGGCTACGGCGACGTGCGCTGGGGCACCTACCGCCAGATCCAGGCCCGGGGCGGACAGGTCCGGAAGGGCGAGCGCGGCACGCGCATCCTCTCCTTCCAGGACAAGAAGCGGATCGCCGTCACCGACGAGCGCGGGCGGCCCAGGAGGGACGCTGAGGGCAAGCGCGTCTACCGCTACGAGAAGCTCAAGGCGCCGTTCGTGCGCCAGTACACCGTGTTCAACGCCGAGCAGGCCGACGGGCTGCCCGAGCGCGCCAACCCGACGCCCGACCCGCTCTGGAAGGTCCACCAGGAGGCCGAGCGGGTCATGGAGGACAGCGGAGTCCCCGTCCGCCACGTCCAGGGCGACCGCGCCTACTACCACATGAAGCGCGACGAGATCGTGCTGCCCAAGCGCGGGCAGTTCCCCTCCGCCAACCACTACTACCAGACCGCCCTCCACGAGCTGGGCCACAGCACCGGCCACGAGGACCGGATGAAGCGCGACACCCTCATCGAGGGGATCAACAACGGGTTCGGCTCGCCCGAGTACGCGCGCGAGGAACTGCGGGCGGAGATCAGCGCCATGATGACCGGCGAGCGCGTCGGCGTTGGGCACGACCCGGCGCGGGGCGCGGCCTACGTCGAGGGCTGGATCCAGGCGCTCGAGGAGGACCCCCGCGAGATCCGGCGCGCCGCCGCGGACGCGCAGAAGATCTCCGACTTCGTGCTGGTGCGGCACCGGGAGCGCGTGGCCGCGCGCGACCCCGTCGCCGTGGCCGCCACGCGGATGCCTGGGCCGCAGGGACCGCAGCGGATCGTCGTTCCCGTGCCGCAGCTCCCGACGCCGGAGCGCGGCGCCGGGCCGAGCCGCTGAAAAACCGATGAGAGGGAGAGGAATGTTCGACCGAACGGTCGAACCGGACCCGCGCCCCGCCGCGCCACCCAGCCGCAATCGCCAACGCATGCGGAAAGGCCACCGCCGAGAATACGCCGCGAGACGGGCGCGCGGGTCCATTCCCTTTCCCGAACGCTGCGCCGGAGCGCTGACCGACATCGGCGTCTTCGGCGCGGTTTCCTACCGCGACCTCGCCGAGGCCCGCTTCGGCGGGCATCCCTACACCACGCGGCGGGCCGTCGACACGTGGATCCGGGACGGGCTCGTCCGCGAGACCACGGCCACCGGCCCGAACGGCAACCCGTTCAAGATCCTCACCCTCACGCCCGCGGGCGTGGCCGAGACCCGGAGACTCGCCGCCGAGCGGCGGATGGACCCGCGGCAGCGAATCGAAATCCCCCCCATCCGATCCGCGCAGGCCAGCCACGACACCGCCGTCTACCGCGCATGCGCCATCGAGCGCGAGCGCCTCCGGCGCCGGCGCGCCAGGGTGCGCCGCGTCCGCCTCGACTCCGAACTCAAGAGCGCCGTCGCCCGAGCGTCCGAGTCGGAGCGGCGGGAAAACGGCAAACGGGCCGCCGACGCCGAGCGGCACCGAACGGCAAGCGAACTCGGGCTGCCCATCGACGAGCGGGACCGCGTGCTCTACCCGGACGCGCAGATCGAATACGAGGACGCCGACGGGCGAACCGGCCGCGTCAACGTCGAGGTCGCGTCCGGCGACTACCGCGAACCGGCGCTACGCGCCAAGGCCGCCGCCGGGTTCGCGATGCACGCCAGCGGACCGGCCGCTGCGGGCACGCTCCGCAAGCTCGGCCTGGGCGGGGGCGACGGCGGCTCCTGGCTCAGGGGACCCGCCGACCGCGATCCCGCGTCCGTCGAACTCTGACCCGAAAGGAGAACCCAGCATGCAGCCATGGAAGATCAGCGCGGGCCTGACCGCCGCCATCGCCGGATCGGCGTTCCTGATCGGCGGCTCCCGCCTCGATTACCTCGCGCCCCACTGGCCCGCCATTCTCGCACGCCACGGGGTCGCGGTGGGACTGCATGCGGCGCTCGCCGTCATCGCCGTCGCGGCGGCCATCTACGGCGTCTCGCGCGCCACCGGACTCGCCGATCTGGGCCGCCGCGTCGATCTCGCCGAACGGTCCGTCCGGCGCGGCGAGGGGGACCGGGACCTCGCCGACGCGCTCCGACAGGACGCCGAAGGAGACTGGGAATGAACCGGAAGGCCGCGCGGAAGACCAAGCCCGCATCCGTCGAAGGACTGCCCGCCGACTGGCGCAAGCAGGCCAAATCGCTCCGCCGCTACGGCGGCGAAACACCGGCCGTAGCGATCGAACGCTGCGCCGACGACCTCGAAGCCACCCTCGCCGAGCGCGACGAAACGACCCTGTCGCTCGTCGAGGCGGCCAGAGAGAGCGGTTACTCGCGCGACCATCTCGGTCGTCTGGTCCGCGACGGCAAGATCCCCAACGCCGGACGGCCCAACGCGCCCAGGATCGCCCGCAGGCACCTGCCCCGGAAGGCTCCCGCCGAAGCGCCACTTGCGGAAGCCCCACGCCCGCGCGAGCGTTCGAATACGCAGATCGTGCAGTCCATCATCCGAAAGGGAATGGAATGATGGCACGCACGAAACGAAGCCGGCGCGGATACAGCGCCGGCGAATGGGGCCGGAACAGGGTACGGGTGTTCCCCGACCCGAAAACCGGCATGTACCAGATCGAGTGGCGGGAGAACGGGCGCAGGCTCACCCGATCCCTCAAGCACCGCGATTGGACCCGGGCCAAGAAGCAGGCCGACGAGTTCGCCGCAGGGTTCGAAAAGCCGGAGCTGAACGGCAAGATGGACGCCGAGCCCGAGCCGCTCACGCTGGGAACGCTTTTTGAAATCTACGGTGAGGAGGTGACGCCCACCAAGGCGAAGCGCACACGTCAGCGCGACAGGGCCGTGACCGCGATGTTCCTCCGTTTCTTCGGCAGGGACCGCAGGCCCGAAACCCTCTCCCAGCGCGACTGGGACCGCTTTATTCAGGCGCGGCGCGCGGGCAGGATCGGCATTTCGGGCCGGCCCGTTGCCAACCGGACGATCGAGGGCGACCTGACGTTCCTGATGGCGGTGCTCAACTGGGGGGCGAGGTCGAGGGACGAGCACGGACGCCTGTTCCTTGACAGGAACCCGCTGAAGGGTCTCAGGAAGCCCATCGCGAAGAACCCGAACCGGGTCATCCTCGACGACGACGAGTACCGGGCGCTCCTTCGAGTGTCGCGGCAGGTCAATTGGCGCTTCCGCGTCGCCCTCGTGCTCGCGCACGAGACCGGTCACAGGATCGGAGCGATCTGCAAGCTTCGCTGGACGGATATCGACCTCGAAGGCGGCACCATCCGCTGGCGCGCCGAGCACGAGAAGACCGGCTACGAGCACACCACGCCCGTGACGGATGAGGCGTTGGCGGCCTTGGAGGAGGCGCGACGGATGAGCGATGGAACCGGCGATGCGCCGGTCATGCCGGCGGGGACGGAGCCCGCCAGATGCATGAGCACCGGCTGGGCTTACCGGTTCTGGTGCAGGGCGGAAGCGCGGGCGGGGTTGGAGCCCAGGTACGGGCGGGGCTGGCACTCGCTCAGGCGCAAGTTCGCGACGGACCTCATGGACCTTCCCCTCAAGGTCCTTTGCCAGCTCGGGGGCTGGAAGAACGCGCACACGGTGCTCAGGTGCTACCAGAGAGCCGACGAGGGACAGCTCAGGAAGGCGCTGGAGAGCCGCCGGAAGGTTCGCGCCTGAGAGCCCGATCGGCGGGAGTCAATCGGCGGGATTTCAGGCCGCTGAATCCGTAAGTTCAACGCCCACAATCAGATCTGCACCTGCGGAAAGCTGCTGGTAGCAACGCAGCACGGTCGTGGGCTCCTTCCAGCCTCCGAGTTCGCACAGCACCTTGAGCGGCTGGTCCATCAGGTCCGAAGCGAACTTGCGCCTGAGCGAGTGCCAGCCCCGGCCGCGCTTCGGTTCGAGACCCGCGAGTTTCGCGGCCTTGTACCACCACCTCAGCGCCATGTAGCGACCGAGGCAATGCGAGGGCTGTTTCGGTGCGGGCAGCACCGGATCGTTCCCGCTTCCGGGGTTCACCCGCCGCGCCTCTTCAAGCGCGGCCACCGCATCGCCGGTCAGCGGCGTGACGTGCTCGTAGCCGGTCTTCTCGTGTTCCGCCCGCCAGCGCACCTCGCAGCCCTCGAAGTCGATGTCCTCCCACCGGAGGTTGCGAATCGCGCCGATCCTGTGCCCGGTTTCGTGCGCGAGCACGAGCGCGACATGAAATCGCCAATCGACCTGCCGCGAAACTGCCAGCATGGCCCGGTACTCGTCCTCGGTCAGAACAACCCGGGTGGGGTTCTTCTCGATGGGCTTGCGGAGACCCTTCAGCGGGTTTCTGTCGAGAAGCAGGCGGCCCTGGTCGTCCCTCGACCTCGCCGCCCAGTTCAGCACCGCCATCAGGAGCGTCAGATCGCATTCGATCATCCGGTTGCCCACCGGCTTGCCTCTGGGACCGATCCTTCCCGCCCGGCGCTCCCGGATGAAGCGATCCCAGTCGCGTTGCGAAAGGGTCTCCGGCCTTCGGTCCCTGCCGAAGCACTTGAGGAACATCGCCATCGTGGCTCGGTCCCGACGCCGGGACTGAGGCGTCTTCGAGGGCGTCACCTCCTCACCGTAGATTTCAAAAAGCGCTCCCAGTGTGGGCGGCTCGGGCTCGGCTTCCGCCTTGCCGTTCAGGTCCGGCCCGGCGAGGCCGGCGGCGATCTCGTCGGCCTGCCGCTTGGCTCGCGCCCAATCCCGGTGTTTCAGAGACCGGGTGAGCCTGCGTCCGTTCTCCCGCCACTCGATCTGGAAGATGCCGGTCTTGGGATCGGCGAACACCCTCACCCGGTTCCGGCCCCACTCGCCGGCGCTATAGCTGCGCCGGTCCCGCTTCGTGCTTCCCATCATTCGATTCCTCTCGTGATGGGCCGCACGATCTGCGCGAACGAAAGCTCGCGGAGCGGCATGGCCCGCGCCAGATCCGGCCCTGCCGGAAGCCATCAGCGGCTCGGACCGAGATCGCGGTCGCGCCCGCGCCCGCGCCGGCTCAGCACCGTCACCATCCTCACAAGGTCGCGGCGAGCGTGCCGTACGATTCGGCCAAGCGTTCCACTTGCCCGTCCAGCCACTCGATCCGCGTCCGCAAGGCTTCGCTCTCCCCGCTCTGCCGCTCGGCGTGCTGCCTCAAGGCTTCGACGTATTCTCGCAAGACTTCGACGTATTCTTCCAAAGCTTCGATCTGCCCGGAGTGCCGCCGCTGTGCCCGCTCGTACTGCACGGACAACGTCTTCAAGGCCTCCGTCAACTGCCGTTCCAACTCGCTCATAAAGCTCCTCTACCTGTTCGACAACTTCACGGCCGGCCGGTCCCTCACCTCCCAGCCCAGGTCCGCCACTGTCCCGAATGGCAGCACCTCGTATCGTTCCCCCTTGATCTCCCGGAGCGCGATCCCCCAGGTGTCCGCCTCCAGTTCCGCCAGCGTCTCGTGCGCCTCCTCGATTCGCGCGTTCGCCGCCGCCAGCGTCTCGATCCGGTCGTGGATGCTCCACCCCAACCAGCGCATCGTCGCCCAGCTTCCGCCGAAGAAACCGAGCCAAAGGCTCAGGCCTACGATCAGGGGCCGTTGCCACGCCCTGACGAGCAACTCGCGCACCCGCCCGGCCGCCTCCTCCGTATCGCGTTCGATTGTACCGAGCGCGTTCCTCGCGACGCGCCGCGAGTTCTCGGCGAGCCGCTTCAGCTCGCTCGCGGTCAACTCCTCGATCTCCCTGCGTTCGTTCTCCAGCCGCCTCCGCAGCCGGTCGCTCAAATCGTTCGCGGTCGAAGTCAACTCCGTACAGTCCTCCTTTCAGCCGCCACCGGTCCCCGGTCTCGGGGTCCATCGCGGTCAGATAGTTCATTCCTTGGCGTGGTACTTCGAGGCCCGCCTCCCGCAACGCGGCGACGACATCGCCCCGGTTGCTCACCATGCCGTGTTCGACGCGCTGGATCAGGTAGTCGCGGATCAGGTCGCGGGGGGACGCTTCGAGCCGGAGCCCCGTCCGCAACTGCGCCGCTTCGATGTAGGCGCGGTGTCCGGGCTGCTGCACTCTGGCCCTGGCCGGGTCGTCGGGGCGGCCCCAGCCGTGCTCGTGGTTGAAGGCGTCCCGGAGCGGATCGAACGTCCGCTGCCAGCCCGGTGGGGCAATGTTGAGACTCCGGCCGGTCTCCAGGTCGCACCGGGCCGCGAGGACGTGGACATGGGCGCCGCCGCCCTCCTCACGGTGCAGCACCGCCGCCCATGCGTAGCGGTCGGCTTCGAGCCCCGCCCATGCCGTCTTCTCGAAGTCGTCGAGGACGCGCTCGATCTGTTTGTCGGTGGGGCGGTCGTCCCGCGCCCATGCGATCACGCCGGACGTGTACCTGTGCTCGAACTCCAGCGAGTCGGCGACTGCGGCCACCATGTCCGGGTTCCCGCGCAGGACTTCGACGCCCTCGCGCGGCTTCCCGGCCGCGTCCTGCTCCCCGAGGAGGTATTTGGCCGCGGCTCGTGCCGACCCGGTCCCGTGCGCGAGAAATTTAATGTGCATCGCGATCCGGGTTCTCGAAGCGGGCCAGCGCCGTAAGCGCCCGCTCGATGGCGACGAGGCGGGCGAGGACCTCGACGGCCTCGGCCGCCCCCTTGTGGCGATTGGCCCACCGCGCGATCTGGTTGAGGTTGTTCCCGATCCGGGAGACCTGCCGGGTGCGCTCGCGCTCGACCTCGGCCGCGCGGGCGGTCCACGTCCGCGTGCGGGCCATCGCCCGGCGGATCAGTGCCGACAGGGGCACGCCGGCGGCCTTCGCCTTGGCCCGCCAGTCGGCCGACTCGGTCGCCGTTACGCGGGCGGTGACAACGGCGGTGCGGCGCTCAGGCATCACGCCGCACCGGCACGGGGGAAGGGGGGCGGAGCCCCCGTCCGCGACCTCCACGGGAGCGCGAAGAGCGGGGGGATCGAAGGGGGGGCGGAGGCCACCCCTCGCCAGCCCCGGTGTATGACACCGGGTAGGCTGGCTTGTCTCCCATAATCATGCAGATTCCCGCGTGATTTGCACGACCGGGTCACGGGGAAGGCCCGGGCTGTTGAGCGCCCGCAGAGGCGAGCGCTCCGGGGAACCCGTTCAGACGGACCTCGCGAAGCGCGGCTGACGGTGGGACGTAGACCGATGCGGCGAACGATCCCGCAAGCGCCGATGTCGATGGACACGGGCACCGGTTCCGCCTTGGGGGTGGATCGACCTGACTACTTGCGACTCCTCCGGTGCTTCGTCTCGTTCGTTCGTGCTGCCCTTCGCACTTCGGTAACCCGAAGGGCGGCGCATTACGGATCCCATCGGCAAATGGTTTCAATCCGGCCATCGAGGACGAAAGCTGCCACTCGTCCGCGCCGATATCAGGAGGCTTTTCGGGCGGGACCGTCTTCGGGGGCCGGATCGGAGGCGTCATCGCGAAGGCCGTGGAAGACGGTGAGGCCGTATCCCTGAAGGACACGTTCACCCGTGTATCGAACAACTGCTTCGGCGTCTCCATACCTCGAACGCTGAAGAGTCGCCCGCCAGTGAGTCAACTCGTCGGGAAACGTCTCTTGTCCAATAGCGTTCGAGGACGTTCAATAACGCAAAGGAGCCGAAGGACGCCGCTGCCAGCGGCGGGTTTGAACGCCTCCGCTGGAGCTGCCGGGGACTGTCCAAGAGAAGCTTGGGAGCGCCGGAGGTTGCGGGTCGCCAATCCGTTGCGATGGCCCCCCTCGCTTCGCGATCCGGCCAGCTCCGGCGAGGACCTACTGGACCTTCAACGACCCCTAACCCACACCTCAGCGGCGAGACGGGTGCGGTTCAACTCGTCGGCGCGGAGAACGCCACTGGGGCGTCCAGATCCCCTAGTGTGCAAATCGTCATTCCTCCGCTCGCAACAACCCGTTTTCAAGCGCAAAGCGCACGATATCGCGCCGGTTGTCGAGACTCAGTTTGGACTTGGCGCGTGCAATGTAGCCCTCGACCGTCTTGCGACTGACGAGCATCTCGGTTGCCGCTTCCCGGGCCGAGAAGCCTTTGGCGTACAACTCAACCGCCGTGCGCTCCCGCTCCGAAAGCGCCTCGATCCCTTTCGTGTTGCGCGACGCCTCGATGGCGTTGCGGCGGGCGATCAGGGCGGCGGCTCGGCGTGGCAGGTAGGAGTGTCCCCGTGCGACGGCCTCCAGCGCTCCCAAGAGGTCGGTGTCGGCTGCCGACTTGTTCAGAAAGCCCGCCGCTCCGGCCTCAATGGCGGGCACGAGGAACTCATCCTCGTCGTGGATCGTGAGCACCAGCACCCTCGTGCCAAGGTCGAGCGCGGCGATGCGCCGGGTTGCCTGGACGCCGTCCATTCCGGGCATCGCCAAATCCATGACCACTATGTCCGGTTCAAGGGACCGAGTCTTCCTAACCCCCTCCTCGCCCGACGAAGCTTCGCCCACGACCTCGATCCGCCCGCTTGCTTCGAGCAGCGCCCGGAGTCCGGCGCGCACGACCGTGTGGTCATCGACCAGCAGCACCCTGGTCAACTCTGAATCTCCCGCGCGCCACCGGTGTCCGGCTCGCTCGTTGGCACGGAGGCCCGGATGGTCGTCCCCTTGCCAGGGACGCTTCGCACCGTGAGGGTTCCACCGACGAGCGCAGCTCGCTCGTGCATTCCAGTCAGGCCAATGTGGTCGCTGTCCACCGCCTCGCCTTCCGTCCACTCGAATCCGCGTCCCTCGTCGCGGATGGTGGCGCTCACCCGTCCGTTCGCGGTTCGGAGCGTCACCACGGCCTCACCCGCTCCCGAGTGCTTCACCGCGTTGGTCACAGCCTCCTGTACGATCCTGTAGAGCGTCAACGTTGCCACCCTGTCCAATTCGTCTTCCATTCGCTCCAGTTCGCCGTCGATCCTGAATCCGTACACGTCCTCGACATCCCGGAACATCGAGCGCAGCGCAGAAGCCAGACCCGATGGTTCCAAGACCGGGGGAAGGAGGCCGCGGATCATCCGCTTCACTCCGGTGATGGCGTCGGCGATCTCCGCGGCGATCCGCTCACGCGCTAACTCCCGCGCGCCGTCGTCCCGCTCGTCGGCGAGCAGCTTCACCCGGATCTTCAGCGCGACCAGTGTTTGGAGGAACTCGTCGTGCAGTTCGTGCGACAGGTGCTTCCGCTCGTTCTCGGCGGCCGCGACCATCATGCTCGACAGCCTCCGCATCCGCCGCCAAGCGGAGATGTCGCGGACGGCGCAGATCACATGTTCCCGGCCAGCGGCCAGATTCGAGGGGGCAAGACTGATCTCGACTGGAATCGTCGTGCCGTCCTTGCGGAGGGCTTCGAGTTCCAGCCCCCGGCCCATCGGGCGGGCGCGCGGGGCCTCCGAGTAGCGCCGCCGGTGACCCCGGTGCAGGTTACGGCTGGCGGCGGGGACCAGTCGTTCCACAGGAGAGCCCTCGATCTCCTCGCGGCTCCACCCGAACATCGCGACGGCCTGCCGGTTGAGGTCTCGAATCACCCCCTCCCGGTCCACGACCAGCATCGCGTCCGGCGATGCCTCGAACACCGCCGTGTAGTCGCTTTGCTTGAGCAGTTCCGTCTCCGTTCGGTGGTTCGAGTCGACCGGGATCCCGTCGGCACGGGACTCATCCTGAGTCGGCCAGTGCTCTTTTCCGAGAAGCGCGTCGTCCGAAGCTGTCATGGAATCCCGCCAAGTCAAGTCGAAGCCGTGAATCCGCTTGGGTCCGGAACCAACCGGCAAGTGCCGGTAGCCCGAGGGGGGGACCATCCCCCGTGTTGACGCCAAGGCCACGGCGGTTGCGGTCCCCCCAGCGGGGTTTTCAGTTCAAACCGGGCGTGAGCACTGTGACACGAAGTGTCTTCATGGTGCGGTCATCCCTTTCCCGCCGCTGCTGCTGTGCCTGTCCAACACGAGCCAGAGTGCCTCGTCCGGGTAATTGCGGGCGATCTCGTCGATCTCGATGCGCTCGATCTGATAGCACCATGGGAAGTGGCAGCGCGGTGCCGAGTCGCCCTCACGCAACCTGACGCCGAATGCCACCGGCATTCTCTCGATCGCGAGACTCCACTGTTCGATGCCAGTCTCAAGCAGCCATGAGGTGTGCCCCTCGGCGACTAACTCGGCGCCTTGGTACAGTTTCACGACGACGCTTGCCATGCCCTCTCCTGGCACTTGGATACCGCCAAAGGTGTTGTTGAGTCGCCCCCGAAAGTCGCTAGCGGTCAGTTTGACGGGCGGCTCGCTGGGAATCCTGATGTTGATTTCGATGCCGGCAAGCCCCACGGGATCTCGGAGCGACTGGTTCACCGTGACAGTTTCGCCCGAATCGGGTGGCCACTCCATCTCGAATACGGCATCGGCATAGTTCGCGCCTGCCGAAATCTCGAGCTGGGTAGCCTGAGAGGCGTGGCATGCGACCGCTAGGAACACGGTGGCTGCGGGAAGAATCCTGTTCATTATGAGCCTCTACCCACGTTCTGGATCCAAGTGGACCGGATGTCGTCACGATTCCAGTCCGATGGCTCATGAGCACCTTCCCTCACGCTCGACGGGGCGCTCAGGCCGGGAAAGTGGCGCCGGTGCACGCTGCCATTCACGGCCCTTTCCAAACACCATACGAAGTCCGCCGTGGAGTCGCGCATTTTGCTCGGGGTGCGGCATGTCCTGTAGACCGACATGACGTAGGAGGCGGAATACGTGGTTTCGTCGTTGCCTTCGTTGTTTGCGTCGATCAGGTCGTGGAACAGGGCGGCCACGTTGCCCTCGATCTCACCATAGCCCCGTCCGGCCGGCGGATGCCTGCGGTAGGTTTCCCATCCTCCATAGCCGGGTGAGGGAGAACCGATGTCCCCGCCGTAGTCCGCGAGTCCTTCCTGCAGGGCGCATTTGTAGTTCGACACCCTATGGACGTAGTGGGGACTGGGGCAGCCGGCGTTGTAGACCCCGCCGAGTCCCTTGTGTTGCAGGGCATGGGTGAATTCGTGAGCGGATGTCCAGTGGCGGTCGTAATACCTGCGGCGATACTTGATCTGGTCGTCGCCCGGCGAGTAGACGGTGGACTTGTTCTTGTCTTCGTACACGAACGTCACCCGGTTCCGATGGTGGCGGAAATGGTTCTCGATTCTCGGTATGGCGTAGTCGAGATAGCGCCACGGCAGGTAGTATTGCCGTGCGCCTCGCACGTGGATCGTGTCGCCGCACTGGCTGTAGCGGCCCTGCCAGTAGGCCAGACGGTGTCCGCCGTTGATGTCGCTCGTGGTCGTGTTCGTCACCCTGCCTGAAATGTGCTGCTCCGCGTATCCCGGGCAGTTGAACGACACCATGCCGTCATCCGGCACAGTGCGGACGACCGTGGTGACGTGCTGGCCGCGCTCGACGTATTCGGCCCTGACCGTGGCGCCTCGCATTCCGATGTTGGCACCGTGCACATTTTCGGTAAAGAAATAGATGTGGATCTTGGACGACAATCCTTGGGCCATGGCGCTGGCGGTGCTCATGCTGCTCGCGCTGCTGGTTGTCCCGGAACCCTTTGTCTCGAACGGTCCCGGCTGCGGGACGATGTCGCTGGGGAAACTGGAATCGTCGAACACGGACGTTAGGAACCCGCCGTCATCGATGATGAACATCCATCCCTCATGGAAGAGGTCGTCGAAAACGAACGGCGACTCGAACGTCCCGCGCGTTCGCGCGATCGCTGTGATCTGATAGGACCCCTGCTCGCTGACGCTATCGAGTTTCAGTACCTCGTTCCACACGTCGCCCTGCTCCATCGCTGGCAACGTCCATGTAGTCACCACGGGCGCCTTACCGTTGGGAATGTACCGTGGCCGCCCATCACCTTTCGCGCGTGTCATCGCGGCGAATGTCGGCAGGGCCACCTCTACCTTGCCTCCAGTGATCGTTTCCACCGCGACACCTTGGAACTCGATGACGATTGGAGTGTTCGGCTTCAAGCTGCCCCGCACCTTCAATTCGAGGTCCAGGCGTGCCCGGTGCCGCCCACTCGTTTCGCCAACCTGCTGTTGTTGCGCCATGGCCGTCAGGTCATCGGCGCTTTCGACCAGAGGCTCGTCAACGGACACCAACGTCGGGTCGTCGACGCAGCTTGTAGCGAGCAGGAGGCCCGCGATCAGAAGGAGGTGCTTACTATGCTTCCTCATCGGTTGATCCTTTCCTTTATGACGTAGTGTCTCGGGTTCGGGTCCAACTCCTCGTGAGTTCCCGGCATCCTGCGGACCAACGCCGGGTCCTCTTAGCTTGGACTGTCCACTGGCGGACCTCCTTTCCCTAGTGTGTCCGAGACCCTGCATGCAGAAACTTTAAAGCAACGCGCTGTGTCTGCGGGAGAGGAAAAACCCTTGGAGTCGTGGGGGGAAAAACCCTTTGGGCTGTGGGGGGATTATCCTCGCAGGTTCCGTGGCTGGCAGGGTCGTCCCCAATGGAGGCAACGGTCCCGGCGATGGAACTCGCCTCCGAGCGTTCCAGTGATCAAGGAGATGGCCGTTGACGCCGAGAACCGGGTATGGGTCACGTGATCCGGCATCGATGGCGTGTCCAGCGGTCCGACCGACGTCTACACCGCATCGGGTAACTACTTAGGGACGCTGCGAGCCGATTTGTTCCGGATCCCGGACGCTTTCGGCCCCGATGGCCTGATGGCGTTCATTGAAGTGAAAGACTGGGATCTCCTTCGTTGAGGGTGCTTCGGCTCGTGAATCTGATTCCTCTCTTGGCTTAGCGCGTTGAGAGAGACGCGGAGTCAGGGGGCAGCTGGCAATGGGAGAAGCGCCGCAGACGCCCAAGCGCCTCGGTGGTTGGCGAAAGACGAGGCGCGGGACTCCCGCCAATCTACTCCGGTTTCCCCGCGTTCGCGGCTTGGTCCAGCAAGCTCGGGTCCAATAGCAGAAAGCGCAGATCGTGCAGTCCTGTATGACTTTAGGCGATTCTCGCCCGGATTCGGACCCGTAGCGATGCGCTCGGGGGATCTCCATCGTCTGACCAGCCCGGGACGCGACCTCGTTATAGCGGCAATCTGATCTGACCGTCTGCTGGAAGGGCAGGAAAACTCCCGCGATTTGGGGCGGCTTCGCCGCTTTTTCCAGGTGACGGGAGACGACGCCGTTGAAGGGCAGAAAGCGCAGATCGTACGGCCCTGTAAGTAGTTAGACGATTCCCTGCCGTGATTCACGCCCGAGACAGTCCGCCTCTCCAGAGTGAGCGGCTCCGGCTCGGCTTCCGCCTTGCCCACGATCTCGGGTCCGGCGAACCCGGCCGCGAACTCGTCCGCCTGCCGTTTCGCCCTCGCCCAATCGCGGTGTCCAAGCGACCGGGTGAGCCTTCGCCTGTTCTCGCGCCACTCAATCTGGAAGTTGCCGGTCTTCGGGTCCGGGAAAATCCTGACCCGGTTCCGGCCCCACTCGCCGGCGCCGTACGAGCGCCGACTTCGTTTCGTGCGTGCCATCGTCCGATTCCTCTCGATTCGATGGACTGCACGATCTGCGCGAACGAAGTATCGCGGAGAGCGGGTTTCTCCGCCAGTGCATTCCTGGGACCAAGGTTGCCGGGCACTCGGACTCTCAAGCCGTTCGAGACGGTCGAAGGGGCGTTGTCCGGGAGGTTCAAATTGCAGTCGGCCTTCCAAATCTTCGAGTCGTGGGCTACGGTTCAAGCGCTGTTTTCAAGGTGACGCTTGAAATCGACGCGGGAGGTTGATCCAAGACCCGAAATGGACGGGTCGGTGCCCGGATGAAGCCGCACATGTGCAACAGACCCGATGTGCGCGGAATCGCCGTTCGGACGTGCAAGGCTTCGTCTACGCAAGTCTTTGTCCGGATTGCGGTTGTGCCACGGCCTGCGGGGCGGCTGTGCCGCGCCGGAAACGGAGGCCGTGACCGTAGCGACCCCCCTCCCTGGACGCTTGGCGTGCCACGGGGGAGGGTTGGGATGTGCATACTGCATCCCACCCCCCGCGGGGTCGCTACGGACCAGCGGTCCCATGCGGGAAGGCTACAGGCGAGGCGGAACGGGGCCGTCCCGAGCGCTTGCTCGACCATGCCTGACCGCCCCACGGCCAGCCGGTCGGCGAACGGGTGATCCGCCGCCTCGGAGCGGCGCGGAACGGCCTTCCTGCAAGGATGATTCGAGGGGGAGCGACCCCTGCAGGGGGCGGGGACGAGCGTGCGAAAACGCGCACGGCCCCGCGCCCGAACCGGGCACCTGTGCCCCTGGGGTCGCTCCCCACCACTCCCCAAGCGGCTCCCGCGCCCCGGCCGACCGCGCGGCGAAGCCGCAAGACGTTCCCGCGCCAGCGGATATGCGGGACAGCCGGTGCGCATCACCGGAGCGCCAAAATGTGCATCGACCCCCATTGTCTCTTGCACACCTCCGGTACGGCCCAGCACATCAGGACTCCCACCAGATTCGAGCCCCCGCCAGCCGGTTCGAACTCCATGTCTTGACGCTTTCCGTCAACCCCCGGCCCGCACGCCTTCGCGCGCGGTTCTCAAGGGCCACGGCGCGCTTCAGGGCGGCGTTCAAACCACCGTATTCGTCGAGGGTGCGAACATCTCCCCCGAGGATGGCCTGCTCGATGCGGGCGGTGTCGCGCCGGGTCTCCTCGTCGATTTCGGACGGGCGCGGATACCGCGACCAGTTGGCCAGCACCCTGCTCGTCCTCCCGTACTCCTTCGATCTCCGGACGACCGCCACCACCTCGATCTTGAGGCCGAGGTCCCAGAGCCGCTTCCAGAGATCGCCGTGCTTCGCGCCCCACGAGCGGATCGCCGTCGCGGTCTCGTAACCCGGCTCGGCGTAGACGAAGACGGCGCGCTCCGTGTCCAGCGCGATGGGCAGCCCGAGCGGGAAGAAGCGCCGGAGACCCCCGAGCGCGCCGCGGTAGACCCGTTGGGGAAGAAGCCCGCGCTCGATCCCGAGCGCCTCGAAGGCGGCCACCCGGTCGGCTTCGGTCGGCAGCCACGGCAGGCGGGGATGTTCGAGCACGTAGTCGAGCCCGAGCAGGCGCCGCATCGTCACTTCCGGCGACGTGATCCTCCGGCGGCGGCGGTCCCCCAAACCGAGCGCCTTGTAGATCGGGCGACCGTGGATCCGGCAGATCCGTCCGATGCCCTTGATGCCGGGCGGCTTCTCCTCGACGGCCACGCCCTGGGCGATGAGCTTGCGGACGGCGCGGCCGACCTTTTCGTGGTGGCACCCGAGGAAGCCCGTCCACTGCACGCGGGTGAACACGCCGCCGTGGCAGCAGGCGAGCGCGATCCACTCGGCGCGGCGTCCTTTCCAGCCGAAGGGCTTCAACCCTTCTGCGCGCTCCCTGAGACCGGGGACCGTTCTGCCCTCCGTCAGGTCGAACCGTTGCTTCGTCGTCTCCATGCCCGAAACGGTGAAGGGCCGCGTGGAGGGAAGTCAACCCACAGAGAATGCCTTGAAGTCCGTTGGCCTTCAGAGATGTTCGACAGCGTTCGCCGCTCGCAAGGGGGCTCCGCCAGCGATGTGGCAAACAACCCCGCAGTCGCGATGGCGGGCAGGTCGCTGTGGGATTGCGTTGCGGGCGACGCTGTCCCGGTTCCCTGAGAACCATCGGGCGACCGAAACGTGAAGCCGTGCTGACGGCGACCGCTTTCCGATTAACCCCCTACCAGGGGGGGAAGATTCCGCATTGAGCGGGGTGTCCAGCACTCTATTCGACTCCGCGAAAAAGCCCGAACGTTGTTGCGTCCATTGGCCGCAGTCCTTCGCGGCCATCACAACCAACCCTCAGAACAGGAGGATTCCGATGACGAGGGTGCTTTCCTTCCTTGCACTGGCCACGCTCTTCGCTACGGGTGTGGCCGTGGGCGGGACCGTTGGGCCTGCGCCCGTCTACGCGCAGACCGAGGAGACCTGCGAGCAGGACGAGTGCGATCCGGCTCCTTGGTGGAAGTTCTGGGCCAGTGACGAGTGCGTCATGAACCCGGGATACCTCACCGGTTGCGACTGGGTCGGCGACGACGAGTGCGCGACGTACGCGTGCGGTCAGAAGCTGCCGGGCGGCGGCAACGGCTCAGGAGACGACGACGAGTAGGATCCGCCCCGAAACGGGGGGTGGTGGGCGCGGGCTGGCCTGCCGCCCCCTGGTTCGACCGAACCAAGGTAGGAGACAGGGAAGAATGAAAGGAAAGAACAAATGATCAGCGTAGCAGCAACAGTGGTGGCGGTTGCCTTGCAGCAGGCGGTGGTGACCGGAGTGGTCCGGGACAGTACGGACCTGGAGCCGGTCGCATTCGCGCGAGTGACGGTCGAGATCCCCGAGGTTCCACCAAGGGAAACGGTCACTGACAGATTCGGCGCCTTTACGATGGCGGGACTCGATGCTGGCGATGCCATCGGCATCCTCACCGTGGATGCCTTCGGATACGCGCCTTGGCGCATGGAATTGACGCAGGCTTTGGACGGTGAACTCACGATCCTGCTTCGAGCGCAGCCGATCGCGCTTGAGGAGATACGCGTCAATGCACGACGGGCGGCCGACCCGTTGTCGTCGTCTCCGGGAGCCTTCGTGGTGGACCGGGAATTGGTGCGCGCACAGCCCGTGGTGCTGGAAACGGATGTACTCCGCGCCACGGCCCTTTCCCCCGCCGCGTCGCCGGCGTCCGACTGGGTGGCGGCACCGTTCATTCGGGGCGGGGCGAGCGAAGGCACGCCGGTCTTCCTGGACGGAGTGCGGATCTTCAACCCGTTCCACGTCGGGGGATTCGTGGCGGCGCTCAACGCCGAGGCCGTCAATCGGGTGACTCTGCTCACGGGATCGTCGAGCGAAGCGCTGGCGGTGGGGTCGCTCTCGGGTGCCATCGACGTGGCCACCCGGGATGGGGCGCGGGACAGCTTCCGCTCAAGCGGCTCATTGGGGATTGCCTCGCTCCGCATGTCCGCCGAGGGACCGGTGGGTCAGTCGGCGTCGTTCCTCGTGGACGCCAGACGCTCATACATCGACCTGCTTACGGCCGGACTGGGAACGATTCTGGACAACTCCACGGTGCCGTACTCCTTCGGCGACGTTCATGGAAAGTTCACGAAGGATCTCGGTGGGGTTCGCCGACTCTCGCTGACGGGCTACTGGAACGACGAGGGCCTCGATTCGAGGCCCGAAGAAGTCCCCGAGGGAGACGCAGCGCTTGGCCGGGCCTCAAGGGCGATTTGGGGAAACATGGCACTGGCCGCACACTACCGGGACCGGCTTGGCTCGGCCACCCTGGTCGATCTGAGCGTCGGGCACAGCCGGTTCTCGGGCGACTACACGGTGTTTCAGGGCAAGGCGATTGACGCCGACACCTCCTCGGTCGTGCGCGGCATGATGGGCGAGTACCGGGCCGAAATGCGGCTCCGGCGGCAGTCCGGCGACCTGACGCTAGACGGGGGAGTGCAGGCGACTCGTTTCGAGGCGTCACACAGCGCCGTCGGCAGTGAGTGGGACGGTAGCGACCCGCACGACCTCTTCGAGGCTTTCGATCTTGCGCCCGCGGCGACGAGGATCGCTGCGTTCGGCAGCGTGAAGGCAACCATGGGCGGCGGGTTCGCGGTTGGAGGGGGCCTTCGCGCCGACCACTTCTTGGGCGTCGAGGGGGCGCTGTCGCCCTTCGCGGAGCTGTCGTACCAACGGCCTCGTTGGAGAGCTTGGCTTTCCGCCAGCCGGTCACATCAAGCGCTGTCGTCGATCCGCAGCGAAGAACCGGTCTCGTCGAGCTATCTGGCCTACGACCTCTTGGCTCCGGTCCAAGAGGGTCCGCTTCTTAGGAACTCCGAAGTGTCCGGCGGCTGGGAGGGCGGCACCCAAGGCGTGCGCGTTCGGGTGGAAGCCTTCGCCCGGCGGATGGACAATCTTCGTCTTCCCGCCTTGAACAACAATCCCATCGAATCGCTCATGCTCGTCGAGCCGTCCAGGCGCGAGCTGGGAAGCGGCACGGCCAAGGGGCTGGAGTCCACTTGGAGTTGGGCTCCGGCTGGCGGTGGGGCAACCGTCATCGGCAGCTACCGCTGGGCCAAAGTGACCCGAACCGTCGGCGGCCGCACCTATACACCCCGATTCCACAGGGATCACGAAGGGGAGTTGAGTGCGAGCCTGCAACGTGGCGGCTCGACCTGGTCGGTGCGCTTTTCTGCACGCAGCGGACAGCCGACGACGCCCATCGTGGCCTTCTTGCCTTTCGTCGCCTACCAGTCCCCCGATGCGCGCGCGGGTGGTCTCTACGACGATGTCCTGAACTTCGCAGGAGACTACAACTCGGCGACGCTGCCGCCCTACCTGCGAATCGACGTGGGCTGGCGCGGCTCGAAGGACGTGGACTGGTTCGGCGGCGGAACGCTGACGCCTTTCGCCTCCATCGCCAATCTCTTCAGCCTACCCAACGTCGTTGGCGTCGCGCCGGAGCAGCGCAGGGACGGCGTGACCGAGCGCGTGTACGCGCCACAGCTTCCAATGCTCCCGTTCCTGGGTCTCGAATTCCGATTCTAGGGACCTACCAACCGATTGAGAGAGGATCTCGTCATGCATGACAATTCGATAGACAGGGCTACGGGCCGCGGGGCCAAGCGCCGTGGGCACGGCCCTGCGCACCTCATCGCCGCATATTTGACGGCACTTGGCGCCGCCGTGGCTGCGGGCGCGTGCGACTACACGCATCCGACGGAAGTCTTCGTCCCCGACGAAGACGTCATAGCGGTCGCCGCCGTGATCAGTGCGGGATTCGACACCGCCACCTTGCTTGCGACCTACCCGCACCGCGACACCCTGGCCGGTCCGCCGGTGGTCGGTGCCCAACTGTCCGGTCCGGGATGGACGGCCACCTTCTCGCAGGGTCTGGACTCGCATACGCCAGAGGGTCTTTGGGCGTGCAATCTGATATCCGGGTCGGTGGCCTGGAAGGGGCCTGTATCATGCTTGCGCGCCCAGCTTCCAGAGCCAATCGAGGTGGGCGGCCGCTACACCCTGTCGGGCACCACGGAACTCGGCGCCTTCTCGGGAGCCACCACCGTCCCTTCCGCTCCGGTGCTCGTCGAGCCATCGGTGCAGTTCGTTGCCACGCCAACCGGTGACACGTTCGGCGTCGATGTACGACACGAGACTCCTGCCGGGGTGGAGTTCATCGTAGCGGAAGCCGCCAATATCTTGCAGGTCGTCGTGGACAGCACAGGCGACTTGAGCGAGGAGCCCAGATGGATAAAGCGCCTCGCGCCCAGGGAGCTGAACCCGGAGGCTGATCGCGCTCGCATCACGGTCTGGGGCTATGGTTCCAGTTCGCCCCAGAACGCTTGGCGGCCTCCCGAATTCCGCCTCGACCTCCACCTCGTCGGCTTCGACGAGAACTTCGCCCGCTTCGCCCGGCTCCGCTACGACCGTCTTGTGATCCGCCCTTGGCCCAGCTTCGGGCTCAGCGGCGATGAAGGCATCTTCGGCTACTTCGGAGCCGCATCCCGTTCAAACCCAGTCCAAGTGATTGTGAGGCCAAAATGAAAACTCGATTCCTACCACCACCCCGACTCTTCCCAGTACTCCTGAGCGTCGCTGCGCTTGGGTTCGCGGCGGGCGCCTGTGACGGCCCAAGGAACAACGAAAGCGTGCATCCGCTGCCCGGTCGGATTCCCGGGAGCGAGGGGGCTACGTCGATCACGCGCGATAGCGTTCCGGGGGACATGGCACCCGCACGGCTGGCGAAGTGGACCGCCGCGCGCGACGCGATCCGAAACGCCCGCCTTGTCGTGGCAATCGGCAGCGCGGGGATGGATCATTCGGAACGTTCGGATCCCACGGTCTTCGGAAGTCTGGCCGATGTAGCGGTCGACACCGCCGGTCTTGTCTACGTTCTCGACGAGCAAGCTCAAGAGGTGCGCGCGTTCGATTTCGCCGGCCGCTTCCTCCACAGATTCGGCGGGTTCGGAGACGGACCGTCCGAACTTCGGCACGCGATCGGCATCGAACTGCTCGGTGACGGACGGATTCTGGCCGCGTCGCGTGATCTACGCGTCAAGGTGTTCGCGCCCACCGAGCAAGGATGGAGCGCGACCCAGACAATCGAGGCCCCGGTCGGCCCCCGCGCGATCTGCTCGATGCGCGACGGGCGGGTCTTTGTCAACGGCTATCGCCAGGACGCGAACACGCTCGTCCATCAACTGCCGATCTTCGGGACCGACTCGGTTGCCCCTGCCTTCGGAGGAGGCTATCAGGACGAAAACTGGCTCGTACAGATGGCGCTCGCCGAGGGTGCGCTGGCATGCGCGAATGCCAGACGCGGTCTGGTGGTGCTCGGCCATCGCGCCATCCCGCTGATTCGGGCCTTCGACTCGCTCGACGGCTCGCTCGTTTGGGCCTCGAAGCTCGAAACGTTTTCTGGAATGCCCGTCTATCAAGGGGTGAACCAGAGGGGACGAAACTACATTCGCAAGGGTCGCCCCGCTCAATGGGATGTTCTGGGCTCGGTCCACCCCGTTGCGGAAGGCCACCTGCTGGTTCAGGTGGGCCACGGAAGCATGGTTCGACGGACGGTTTCCATCGAGAGCTACCTGCTGGACTCCGAGTCCGGTGCCGGAGCCTTTCTCGGCGATGAGGTGCCGAGAGCCATTCCCTTCGAGGGGGGATATGTCGCCCTGTACGAGGATCCTTACCCCCGGATCGAGGTGCGGGCATTCGATGATTCCCAGTTGACCAGGATGGCCTCCGCGCCGAAGGGAGTGGCCGGGCAATGACTCGCAAGACAAGGACATGGATCGCCGGTACGGTGTTCACGGTGGGATCGGTTGCGGGCATGGCCCTTGCCACTGTGGGTCTGATCCCCACGGTGGACATCGAGCTTGCCGTGCCGGCGCGCGAGGCGCGGGAGTACCGGCCCGGCAGCGTAGCCGCGACCGGAGCCGAAGACGAGATCGTGCTCGTCTATCTGGGTTCGTCGTCGTGTGGTTGGTCGAATCTACCCGAAGTATCGCGCGCGGTGAGGGACGCGAAGATCCTCATCGCGGCGCATGCGCGGAACGCCGGGATGCGCTTTTCCACTCTGGGAATCGCTCTGGACGTGGACGCCTCACGCGGCTGGGCGCATCTACGCAAGGCAGGCTTGTTCGATGAGATTGCGGCAGGCATGGGTTGGGCCAACAGCGGAGCCGACAAGTACGTCTTCGGCAACTTGGCTGGCCCGGCATCCACCCCGCAGCTGCTTGTCGTCCAACGCTCTCTGGGCACCGGCCCGGGAGGACGCCCGAAGGCGGAATCCGAGCGGGTATTGGTGAGGAAGACCGGCTCGAACGCAATCCTGAGTTGGGTGTCGGAGGGAGCTGCATACGAAGGCCGGACCGGCGAAGTGCGGGCTGCGGGCGGGATGTGATCCCATGGGCCTCATGAGATCGATTCTGAGGAGGTCCCGCGATCAGCGCCGGTCCCTGCGGCGTCCTCCGGCCGTCCTCTCGCTTCAGGTCCTTCGGTGTGGCACGCTGCCGATTGCGTTGCTACAATGCGTCATGCTCACGGACACCCTGCTCAGAGATGTTTTCGATGCGTCGCCGGACGCCATCTTGGTGGTGGATGACGGAGGCGTTATCCGGGATGCCAACGAGCCCGCTGCGACCATGTTCGGATGGGATCGTGGTGAGTTGGTCGGGCTGAGTGTCGATCTGCTGGTGCCCTTCCAGCATCGCGCGCGCCACGCGGAACTCCGGGCGGAATACGCGCTCCAACCCCGTGCCCGGCCAATGGGACACGGCTTGCTCCTGCACGGGGAACGCCGAGACGGCAGTCAGTTCCCGGTCGAAATCGCGCTCACGCCCTGGCAACCCGCCGGGGACGAACCCATGGTTGTCTGCACGGTTCGAGACCTGTCCCGATTCGACCGATGGCGCAGCATGTCCATGGCGAGGGAAGAAGCTGCGGAGGCGGAGCGGACCCGAATGGCCGCCGAGTTGCACGACGACATCGTCCAGCGGATGGTCTTCATCAAGCACCGCTTCACTACCCTGCGGGACACGCAGGGCCTGTCCGGCGACGACGACCGTCTGCTTGAGCTGAGCTCAGCCATTGATGACACCATCGCGTCAATCGAGCGGATCTGCCGTGGTCTGACGCCGCTGGAACTCAAGCACTTCGGACTGAGCTTCGCGTTGCGGATCCTGTTTCGCGAACATTCCGAAGCAGGGTTCGCGGTTCAAAGCGATCTCATGGATGTGGGGCGCGAACTGGACCCGGCGAAAGCACTTTCCCTGTTTCGCATCGTCCAAGAGTCCCTTTCCAACGCGCGCGAGCATTCGGGAGCCGACGAAGCCGTCGTCACCCTGACCCGCGATTCCGAGTGGATCGAAGTTGAAGTGAGGGACGCTGGCGTCGGTTTCGATACCGCCGCCGTCGCTTCGTCGGGGAGCGGCATCGGGCTCCTCGGGATGAGTGAACGAGCCGCCATGGTCGGTGGGCTCTTCGAGGTGCGAAGCAGCCTCGGCAGTGGCACCGGAATCCGGGTTCGCGTTCCGGTGGATGAGCATGCTACGGCGGAGGACGAGCTGTGAGCTGGGACACGAAGGTGCTCATCGTTGACGACCATGAGATGGTGCGGGCGGGTCTACGGGCGATCATCGAGAGTACCGGCCGAATGAAGGTAGTTGGCGAGGCTGCCGACGGCGAGGAGGCGATTCGGCTGGCACAGAGACTCGAACCCGACGTGATCCTGATGGACATCGACATGCCTCGGCTGGACGGCATCGAGGCAACCCGGCGAATGAGCGCGATGGAGCTTGGCGGAGGGGTCCTGATCCTCACCAGACACGACCACGAGGAGTACCTTGAACCCATCATGTCGGCGGGCGCGATGGGTTTCATCAGGAAGAGCCGGGGGCCGGACGACCTGGTCCGGGCTGTGGACCTGATCGCCGCCGGACGGACAACGATGCCACGCGTGGCGTCGCAGCTCTACATGCGGAGACGGCGGGAATTCGACGCCCAGCCGGAATCCCCGCTGGCCGCCCTGAACGATCAGGAACGCGAAATCCTGAGGCTGACCGCCAGAGGCTATACGGCAAGCCAGATTGCCGGCAAGATGTCCCTGGCGCGGAAGACAATCGAAAACTACCGTGCCCGCCTCAAGGAGAAACTTGGGTTGCGCGACCGGTCGGACTGGGTGGACTTGGCGCTCAAGTCGGGCTTGCTGCTGGACGAGTAGGATAGGATGAAGAACCCCATCGGCCAGCGTATATTGGAGTACGCCCGCATCCGTTCGGATCCCCTCCGAAGTCCCGCCATTTGGTCACGATTTCCCCGCTGTTCGTGGGCAGCGAGGTCAGATGTGGCCTGAGGGCAGGAAACGCAGATCGCGCAGCCCTGATTGAACTTACGTGATTCCCTGCCGTGATTCAGTCCACCGGTAGTCTGCCAAAATGGCAGGTTTACGGAGTGTTTTGCAACAGGAGACGTTGAACAATGCTGAGCCCGGAACGAATGACACTGAAGGCTGGGGAAGCCATGGCGGCCGCGGCCTCGGAAGCACGGCGCAGGGAGCATCCGCAGGTCGAGGGTGTCCACGTGCTCAAGGCGCTGCTCGAGCAGGAAGACGGCGTCGTGGTGCCGGTGCTTCGCAAGATGGAGGTCTCGCCCGAGAAGGTCGCGCACCAGGTCGAAGCCGAGTTGAACAGGCGGGCGCGCGTGAGCGGCGGGTCGCTTCCGGGGCCGTCGCGCTACCTCCGCGCCGCCCTGGACGCCGCGGAGGAAGCGGGCCGCAAACTCGGCGACGCGTACGTGTCCACCGAGCACCTGCTCATCGGTCTCGCGGCCGGGAAGAGCGACGCGGGCAGGATCCTGAAGGGCAACGGCGTCACCTCTGAACGACTGGATGCCGCGCTCGAAGCGATCCGCGGCTCCCACCGCGTCACCGATCAGAACCCGGAGGACAAGTTCCAGGCGCTCAGGCGCTACTCCCACGACCTGACCGAGCGCGCGCGGCGCGGCAGGCTCGATCCGGTGATCGGGCGGAACGACGAGATCCGGCGCGTGATGAAGGTGCTCGCCCGCCGTACCAAGAACAATCCGGTGCTCATCGGAGAACCGGGCGTGGGGAAGACCGCCATCGCGGAAGGTCTGGCCCAGCGGATCGTGGCGGGCGACGTTCCCGCCACCCTGAACGGAAAGCACCTGATGTCGCTGGATATCCCGGCGATGCTGGCGGGAGCCAGGTACCGCGGCGACTTCGAGGAGCGCATGAAGGCGGTGCTCAAGGAGGTGACCGAGGCGGACGGCCGCTACGTGCTGTTCATCGACGAGATGCACACGATCGTCGGCGCGGGCGCGGCGGAGGGCGCCCTTGACGCGGGGAACATGCTCAAGCCGGCGCTTGCCCGCGGAGACCTGCGCGTGGTGGGCGCGACGACCCTCGGGGAGTACCGCAAGCACGTGGAGAAGGACGCCGCGCTGGAGCGCCGATTCCAGCCGGTCTACGTGGCTCCGCCCTCGGTCGAGGACACGATCGCCATTCTGCGCGGCCTCAAGGAGCGCTACGAGGTCCACCACGGCGTGCGCATCACTGATGACGCGCTGATCACCGCCGCCAGATTGTCCGACCGGTACGTGGGGGGGCGCTTTCTTCCCGACAAGGCCATCGACCTGATGGACGAGGCGGGGAGCCGGCTGCGGATCGAGATCGATTCCCTCCCGCAGGAGATCGACGAAGTGGAGCGGCGCATCATACAGCTGGAGATCGAGAAGAAGGCCATGGCGCAGGAGAACGACGCCGGGGCGCGCGAGCGGGTGAGGCGCATCGAGGCCGAACTGGCGGAGCTCGGCGAGTCCGCTCAGACCATGAAGGCCGCGTGGCAGGCCGAGAAGATCCAGATCGCGCGGATCCAGAAGCTGAAGGAGGGGGTGGACGGGCTCCGCACCGAGGCCGGGCAGGCCACCCGCCGCGGGCAATTGGAACGCGCCGCCGAGATCCAGTACGCCGAGATTCCGCGGGCCCAGGCCGACATGCGTCAGGCCGAGGAGAGGCTTGCGGGCCTCCAGGCACAGGGCAAGTTCCTGAAGGAGGAGGTTACTCCGGACGACATCGCCGAGGTCGTGGCGGAATGGACGGGGATCCCCGTGACACGGCTGATGGCGTCGGAGCGCAGGCGGCTGGCGCGCCTGGAGGAACTCCTGGGCAGGCGGGTCGTGGGGCAGGACCGGGCGCTGGGCGCGGTTTCACGGGCGGTGCGGCGGGCCCGGGCGGGTGTGCAGGACCCCGACCGGCCCATCGGGTCGTTCCTCTTTCTCGGCCCGACCGGCGTGGGCAAGACGGAGACCGCGCGGGCGCTGGCCGAGTTTCTCTTCGACGACGAGCGCGCGATGGTGCGCCTCGACATGTCCGAGTACATGGAGCAGCACTCCGTGTCGCGGCTGGTGGGCGCGCCCCCCGGCTACGTCGGCTACGACGAGGGCGGGCAGCTGACCGAGGCCGTGCGGCGCAGACCGCACGCGGTGGTGCTCTTCGACGAGGTGGAGAAGGCGCACGTCAAGGTTTTCAACGCGCTTCTGCAGATCCTCGACGACGGCCGCCTCACCGACGGCCAGGGGCGCACCGTCGACTTCCGCAACACGGTCATCATCATGACGTCCAACATCGCGGGTTCCGAGATACTGGCACGCGCCGGGAGCGGGGAGTGGCGTGATGTGGAGGAGATGGTGAAGGGGCGTCTGAGCGACTATTTCCGTCCGGAGTTTCTTAATCGGATAGATGATGTTGTTGTCTTCAAGCCACTGTCAAGAAGTGATTTGGGAGCAATCGTGGAGATTCAGCTGAAGCGCATGGCCGCGTTGGCCGCCGAACAGGATGTGACGCTGGCGGTCGGGGACGGAGCGAAGGAGATCATCGCGGGCGCGGGGTACGATCCCGCGTTCGGGGCGCGGCCGCTCAAGAGGGCGATTCAGCGGCTCGTGCAGGATCCGCTGGCCATGGCGATCCTGGAGGGCGACATCGTGCCCGGAAGTGCGGTGCGGCTCGAGAGGGCGGTGGGCGGTGACGGGCTGGTGTTCGTCGGGGCAGACGGGTGATGGCCAGGAGCGCGAGGATGCGCGGTGCGGTTGATGGCCCGTGGTCACCGGCCGGACGGATCGCGCGGTTCCTCGTCCTGGCGCGTCTGCTGCCGGTGGCGGTGGCGGGGTGCGCGGGCGCGGCCACGGAGGCCGGACCAACACCGCCCGCCGAGCCTGCCGACGCGGTCGAACTGTTCCTAGAGGCTGCCGGCCGCAGGGATCACGCCGCGATGGCCCGCCTTTTCGGGACCGGCGACGGGCCGATCGGCGACCGCGGCGGCACGCTCGGCTGCGCGTTGCGCAAGGCCGGGTCCTGGATCCGGCTGGGCGCGCGGTGTCTCGAACGGGGCGAGGTCGAACTGCGCATGGACGTCATCGCGGGGATTCTGCGCCACGAGTCCTACCGTGTGCGGCTCGGCGGGGCCGTCGCGGGCCGGGCGCGCGCGGCGATGCGCGTGGACGTGGAACTCGAACGGGGAGCGCGCGGTGCGGTGGAGGTCCCGTTCGTCGTGGTCCAGACCGGGGGCGGTGCCTGGCTGGTGGAGCAGGTCGGGCTCGACCGGGTCGTCGGATAGCGACTCGCGGGCTACGCGCGCTCCACCAGCTCGGTCAGCACGCCGCCGGTCGACCGGGGGTGTATGAACGCGATCCGGTGCCCGCCGGCCCCCTCCATCGGCCGCGCGGACGTGAATTCACAACCATCGGCCTTCAGGGCGGCCATTGCGGCGTCCACGTCCTCCACCCCGTACGCGACGTGATGCAACCCCGGTCCCCTGCGCTCGATGAAGCGCGCGACCCCGTTGTCGTCTTCGAGGGGCCGGATCAGCTCCACACGGCCCACGAAGCAGACCTCGACTCCCTGTGCTTCCACGCGCTCCGGCGGCGTGGCGGTGGCGCCCGTCAATCGTTCCAGGAAATCAACGATTCCCGGGAACGAGCGGACGGCAATCGCCACATGGTCCAGCGGGAGGCCTGTCGTGCGGTTGGTCATCGCGACATCATGCCGGACGGCTTCGCCGGCGGCAAGCCGTAGCGGCCGCCATTTGGGCTTCCCGGCGGCGTCTGGACATATTTGACGGCATGTTCCTCCGCGCCCTCTTCCTGGCGGCCGTGGCCACCGCTGGTCTCGCGGTCCCCGCGCGCGTCGTCGGACAGGACACCGGTGCCGCGCGCGCGGCGTCTTCCAACGACGGCGGCGTCTTTCGGGATTGTGACGCGTGCCCGCTCATGGTGGAGGTGCCGGGCGGTGCGTTTGTGATGGGATCGCCCGAGTCGGAGCCCGGGCGCTACCTGGACGAGGGCCCGCAGCGGGTCGTGCTGGTGGGGGCGTTCGCGGCAAGTGTATACGAGGTCACCTTTGCCGAGTGGGAAGCGTGCGTGGCGGAGGGCGGCTGCCTGGAGCACCTTCCGGACGACGAGGGATGGGGGCGCGGGGACCGCCCGGTGATCAACGTGAACTGGACCGATGCCCAGGCGTATGTGGAGTGGATTGCCGCGAAGACCGGCCAGCCCTACCGGCTGCTCAGCGAGGCGGAGTGGGAGTACGCCGCCCGGGCGGGGACGTCCGCGCCCCGCTACTGGGGAGCGACCATCACGGACGCGTGCCTCCACGCCAACGGCGACTACTCCGCGCTCCCCTGCCGGGACGGTTACGAAAACACGGCTCCGATCGGTTCCTACAGGCCCAACGCGTTCGGGCTCCACGACGTCCTGGGCAATGTCTGGGAGTGGACCCGGGACTGTTGGAACGAGGGGTACGCGGGTGCGCCCGGCGACGCCAGGCCCCGGGAAACCGGCGACTGCTCCGCGCGGGTGCTGCGCGGGGGGTCATGGTATCACGGGGTGGGAGATCTGCGCGCGGCCTACCGCCTGCGCAACCCCTTCCTCAGCCGCAGTCTGATCGTGGGCTTTCGGGTGGCCCGTGGTTACAGTTAAGGCGAGCCGGACGAAGGCACCGATAGCGATCACAGTCTTATGGGGGACTCCCGAGAATGACAGACAACTCCAACCTGGTCACCGTTACCGACGACAACTTTGCGGATCAGATCGAAGGACACGAGGGACTCGCCATGGTCGATTTCTGGGCCGAGTGGTGCGGACCCTGCAGAATCATCGCGCCGTTCGTCGGGGAACTGGCCGACGAGTACGCGGGCCGGGTCCGCGTCGGCAAGCTGGACGTGGACACGAACATGTCCACCTCGATGCGGTTCGGCGTGCGATCGATCCCGAGCATCCTCTTCTTCCGCGACGGCGAACACGTCGACACGATCGTCGGAGCGGTGCCGAAAGCGCAGCTGGAGCAGAAGATCACGCAGCACCTGTAAAGGTGGACGCGGGTGTCGGACGGCGCGGGGGCGCGCGCAGGCCGGGCGGCCACCGGTCGGGAGGCGGCGCCTACGGGCCGGTTCTCGGTCGTGGCGACCCCGATCGGCAACCTCGGCGACCTGACCGGGCGGGCCCGCGAGACCCTCGCCGCGGCCGACCACATCCTGGCAGAGGACACGCGTAGGGCGCGGATCCTGCTTGGGCACATCGGTGTGGCCACGCGTCCGGTGTCGCTCCACGCCCACAACGAAGCCGGACGCATCGCGCGGGTGGACCGCTGGCTGGCCCGCGGCGACCGCGTCGCCCTGGTGTCGGACGCGGGAACACCGTTGCTCTCGGACCCCGGCGCGCGGCTGCTTTCGGCGGTCGTCACGCGCGGATACGACGTGGTCGCGGTGCCGGGACCCTCGGCGGTCCTCGCGGGACTGGTCGTTTCGGGACTACCTTGTGTCCCGTTCACCTTTGTGGGGTTTCTGCCGCGGAAGGCGGGGAAGCGGGCTCGTGCCCTGGAGCGGATCATTGGCGCCGAAGAGACGACCGTGCTGTTCGAGTCCCCGGGACGGCTCGTTCCTCTGCTCGAGGAGCTGGCCGGGCTCGCGGACGGCACGCGCCGCCGGATCGCGGTGTGCCGGGAGATGACCAAGGTGCACGAGGAGGTGTTCCGGGGCACGCCCGCCGCGGCTGCCCGCCATTACCGCGAGCACCCGCCGCGTGGCGAGGTGACGGTGGTGGTGGAGGGTCGGCCGGACAGGAGCGTCCCGGGCGCGGCAACGGTCGATTCCCTGGCTGGCGCGGCTCTGGCCGAAGGGCTGTCGCCGACCGCCGCCGCGCGCCTGGTGGCCGCCGCCGGCGGGGTGCCGCGGGGTGCGGCCTACGAAGCCGTGATGCGGGCCAGGAAGGGGGGGCGGGGCGGCGGGTGATCGACCGTGCGAGGGTTGTCTTCCTGCCGTGGGGTCTGGCTGGGGCCGCGGCGGCGCTGTCGCTGGCTGTCCACGCAGCCGGCGCCTGCGCGCAGGGCGTGGGCCCGGTGACGATCGGGCGGCTCCAGTACGAAGGCGGGGGAGACTGGTACGCGAATCCCTCCTCGCTGCCGAACCTCCTGGCGGAGCTGCGCGAGAGGACCGGGATCGCCACCGCCGAACGGGAGGTCGCCGTGCGTCCGACCGATCCTTCGCTGCGCGACTTCCCCTTTCTCTACATGACCGGCCACGGCAACGTTCGCTTTTCGGACGACGAACGCCTGGCGCTGCGGCGCTACCTGCTGGCGGGCGGCTTCCTGCACGCGGACGACAACTACGGCCTGGACGAATCCTTCCGCCGCGAAATGGGCCGGATCTTCCCGGACAAGGAGCTGATCGAGCTCCCGCCGGAACATCCCGTCTTCCACTCCCCCTACGAATTCCCGGATGGATTGCCCAAGATTCATGAGCACGATGGCGCTCCACCCCAGGCCTTCGGGATTTTTCATCAGGGCAGGCTGATCGTCATGTATACCTACGAGACCGATCTGGGAGACGGGTGGGAGGACCCGGATGTCCACGAGGATCCGCCCGACATCAGAGAGGATGCGCTGCGCATGGGAGTGAACATCTTCGTCTATGCCATGGCACAGGGCGTGGGGGCTTCGTGACGGCACGGCAGCGGGGCGCACTGGGCGCGGCGGGCGCCGCGATCGGGTCGGCGGTGGAGGGCGTGCGCGCCTATCTGTCCCGTTCGCTGGGACTGATGGTGGCGGGGTGGTGCGGCGCCATGGTGCTGGCGGTGCTGATCGTGGCCGCCGCGCTGGCCGGAGACGGCGGATGGAGCGCGGGCAGTCCCGTGCCGCTGCTGCTGGCGGTGCTGATCCTCGGCGTCGTGCCCGCCGGCGTCTGGCATTGGCGCCGCCTGGGACGGCACTGGTGCGCCGAGCACCGCGTAACCCGCTCGATGGACCCGGTTGCCGGGCTGGAGGAAGGCGCGGTTCTGGGAGGCCTCGAGCTGGCCCGCAAGGCGCCGCCGGGCACCTCGCCCGGGCTGCGCGCGCTGGCTCTGCGAAGGGTGGGCCGCAGACTCGGCGGAGACGCGAAGACACTCTCGGGCAGGCTTGGCCAGCGTGTTCAGGGACGCCTCCGGCGGGGCACGGTGGCGTTTGCGGTCACACTGCCGGCCGCGCTGCTCGTCACCGCCGCGGCGCCCGCCCGCACCTTCAGCGCCTGGGACGGACTTCTCAACCCGCTCGCGGTGCTCGCCGAGCCCGTCCTGCCCCCGGTGACGCTCGAGCCCGGCACGGTGGACGTCGCTCGTGGCGCCGCTGTCGAGGTCGCCGCCCACGCCCCGCTGCGCGACAGTGTCGTCCTGCGCTGGGACGTCACCGGGCAGATCACGCGTTCGCGCACGGTTGCGCTCGCGGGAGGCACCGGGGCGACCACGCTGCCGCCCGTCAACGCCGAGGTCAGGTACTGGATCGAGGCGCCTGACGGCGCCGAGAGCGACGTCCATATCCTCACGCCGGTCGACCCGCTCTTCGTCACGACCTTTTCGCTGGAAGTCACCTATCCGCCGCACACGCGCCTCCCTCCCGGCGAGTACAGCAACGAGATGCCCTCACTCTCCCTTCCTGCCGGAACGCACCTGCGGATGCGCGGCGAGGGCAGCCGGGCCATTGGCACGGGGACGCTTCGGGACGGCGAGGGCCGCCCGGTGCTGTCCCTGGATGTCGGCGGAAACCGCTTCGAGGCGGGCTGGATTCCCACGCGGACGGACACCTACACCTGGCACTTCACCGATGCGGCGGGCGAGGAGGCGGCCGCCGCGCCCGAGCCGCTGGCGCTCGAGGTGATCCCGGACCGGCCCCCGGAAATCGCCATCGTCTTCCCCGGTGTCGACACGATCATGCCCGTCGATCTGCGCCAGCCCCTGGTCATCCACACCCAGGACGACTACGGCGTCGAGCGGCTGGAGATCGTGGTGCGGCGCGTCAGTTCGTTCGGCGACGAGGGCGAGCCCGTGGTTAACGCGGTGGAACTGGCCGGTTCGGCGGGGGCCATCGTGCGTCCGGTGCTGGACCTTTCGAGCTGGACGCTCTCGCCCGGCGACACGATCCGCTACCTGGCCAGGGTGGTCGATAACCACCCGTCGCGCCACGTGAGCGAGAGCCCCGAGTACCGCCTCTGGATGGGAGGAATCGCGGAGCTGGAGCGCGCCGCGCAGGAGGAACTGGAACGGACGGCCGAGGGTGTGGAGGAGCTGGCCGAGGAGGTGCGACGGGCCGAAGAGGAGGCCCGGGAGCTACAGCAGCGCAACGAGCGCGAGGCCGACGCGTCGGAAGGACGAAGGAACGGCCAGTCGGACTTCGCCGAGCGCGAGGAGGTCGCCCAGGCCCTTGAACGCCAGGACGAGATGATGCAGGCGGTCGACTCGCTGCAACGGGAGCTCGCCGAGTTGCGCGACGCCCTGAAGGACGCGGGACTGGCCGACCCGGAGTTGGACGACCGGCTCGAGGAACTCGAGGAAATGCTCGGGGACGCGACCCCAGAGGAGGGCCGGGACGAGCTGTCCGAGCTGAGCGAGCAGCTGGCCGGCATGGACCCCGACGAGCTGGCAGCCGCGCTGGAGAGGATGGCGCAGGATCATGAGCGCCTGCGGGAGCAGCTGGAGGAATCGCTGCGGCAGTTCAGGGAAGCCGCCATCGAGCAGGACTTCCACGCCACCTCGCGCGAGGCCCAGGAGCTGGCCGAGGAGCAGAAGATCCTTGCGGACGCGATGATGGAGGGCGGCGAGGAGGCGCTGCGGGCCGCGCAGCAGGCCGCGCTGGAAGCCGAGGCCGAGGAGCTTCAGCTCAGCCTCGAGGAGCTGCAGCAACGGCTCCAGGAGGCGGGTGAGCAGGGCGCGGGGGCTGGTGTGCAGGAGGCGCGGCACCAGTTGAGCCAGGCCCGCGAACAGATGCGGCAGGCGGCCGAGATGGCCAGTCAGGGACAGCAGCAGCAGGCCGGCCAGCAGGCCGGACAGGCGGCTGGTGATCTGTCCGAGGTCTCGCAGCAGTTGAGCCAGGCCCAGATGCAGATGCAGCAGGAGCTCATGAACGCCATCCGCGCCGCGTTGGGGCAGACGGCAGCCGACGCGCTGGCGCTGGCGCGGACCCAGTCTGAACTGCGTGGCCGGATGCAGGGTGCGAGCGCGGCCGAGCTGGCGGCGCTCCGGGGTGACGAGGCGGCGCTCGCGCAGGGGATCCGCAACCTCGCGGAGAACTACGCCGAGGGTACCGAGATGGCCGCGCCCGGCGCGCGCGACCTGCTCGCGGCGGTTGGTCAGGCGATGGAGCACCTCGACGGGACGATCGCGGCGATGGAAAACCCGCGCGCACGGGGTCCTTCGCCCGCGGCTGAGGCCGAAGCGGTGGTGCGCAACCTTAACGAGGTCGCCCGGCTGGCGATGACGTCGGGGCAGCAGCAGGGGCAGGCCCAGGCGTCCGCGTCGGGTTCGGAACAGCAGATGCAGCAGATGCAGCAACTGGCGCAGCAGCAGGGCGAGATCATGCAGGATGCGTCCGCGCTGACACCCATGCGTCTGGGCGAGGAGACGATGTCCCGGCAAATGGAAGAGATGGCGGGACGGCAGGAGGACGTGGCCGAAGAGCTGGAGGAAATGTCCGAGGAGGAGGGGGCCCAGGAGCGTGACCCGCTCGGCGACCTGTCCGCCTTTGCCGAAGAGGCCAGGCGGCTTGCCGAGGCGCTGGCCGAGGGCCGCCTGGACCCCGAGGTGCTGCGCCGCCAGGAACGGCTGTTCCACCGGTTGCTGGACGCCGGCCGAACGCTGGAACGGGACGAGGAATCCGAGGAGCGGGAATCCGAGGAACCGGGCGTGTTCGAGCGCGCGGGCGTGAGCGCGCTGAGTGCGGACGACATGGACGCTCTGCGCTTCGAACTGCCGGGTGGCGCGGTGCTGCGGGCGCTTCCACCGGCGCAGCGCGCGCTGGTGATCCGCTACTTCGAGAGGCTCAACCGCCGATGAAGCGGCTGCTCGTTTTCCTCTGCCTTGCGGCCCTCTCCGGGGTGGCCGCCGCGGAGCCGCTTGCCGCCCAGTCGCGCTACGATCCGCGCGTCGAGAATCGCATGCTGAGGCGCGCGACCACCCAGGAGGCGCGCGGAGAACTGACCGCCGCCGAGGCCACGCTGCGGGAATTGCTCCGTCTGCACCCCGGGTCGTCCGCGGGCGTTTTTGCGCTGGAGCGCGTCCTGAGGAATGGGGACCGGCTCGCGGAAGTGCTGCCGGTCGTGGACGCCTATCTGGCGGTGGAGTCCGGCACGGCCGCCGTGCGGGCCCTGAAGGTGAGCATCCTTGCCGAGACCGGGGGCGTAAGCGCTGTGGAAGAGGCCGTGCAGGAGTGGATCCGGGCCGTTCCGGGGTCGCCCGACCCCTACCAGGAAGGCGCGCGCGCATACCTGGAGATCCATGGGGCCGACAGGGCGGCAAGACTGATCGAGGAGGGACTGGACCTGCTCGGCGACATGGCGGTCCTGCTGCTCGAACTGGGCGATATCCACCTTGCCGACGGGCGCACCGACGAAGCGGCCCGGGCCTGGGCGCGCGCGCTGGGCCGCGACCGCGCGCGGAACAGCGAGGTCTTCCGTCGCGTCGCCGACCTGGAGGACGAGCGCGAACAGGCGGCCAGGGTGATCGTGGACGGAATCAGAGCGGGGCCCGCCACCGTGCAGCGGCTCGAGGCCGGGGCCGAACTGGCGCTGCGTGAGCAACACGAGGACGCGGCGCGTGAGTTTGCGGCCGGGGTTCGCGAGCAGCTCGATGGACGTGAGGCCCGCGGTTTCCTCAACGGCTTCGCGCGCAAGGCGGAGGACCTGGGCCGGCCCGGCAGCGCGCTGTGGGCCTATCGCCTGCTGCGCGACATGGCGGAAGACGGTGCGGAAGCCCGCGCGACCGACGAACGCCTGGCGGACGCGGCGCTGGCCGCTGCGGACACGGCGGCCGCCATCGAGGCGCGGCGCAGGATCACGGAATCCCTCGCGGCGGGCTCTTCGGCGCGCCGCGCCGCCTGGACGGTGCAGCTGGGGGTCGAGATCGCCGCGAACCGGACCGAGGCCGCCATGGAGGGTCTCGAGGCGTTCCGGGAGGAGTTCCCCGACGCGGACGAGCTCGATGAGCTGTCAGCGACCCTGGCGTCCAGGCTGCTGGGCAGCGGCATGCGCGCCGAGGCCCTGGCGGTGCTGGAGGGCATCGACGGACCCGGGGCCGCCCTCGAGCGCGCCTTCCTGCTGCTCGAAGGCGGCGCGGTCCCCGAGGGCATCGTGGCGCTGCAGACGTCGCTTCCCGATCTGGAGCCCGCTCACGCGACCGAAGTCCTGGAGCTGTCGCTGGCGCTGGGCGAACTCACCCCGGTCGGAGCCGCGCTGGCCGCACGGATCGCCATCTCCGGCCACCGGGGCGTCCCCGCGGACGGGCTTGCAGCCGTCGGCGCGGGCGTCGACGCGGTCCCGCCGTCGGACCGCCCCGCGATTCTGGCCATGGCGGCGCGCGCGGCCGACCGGTCCGGACAGACGGACACTGCGGCGGGCTTTCGCCGGCGCATCGTGGCCGAGCACTCCGACGCGCGGGAGTTCCCGGACGCGGCGGTGCGGCTGGCACGCGCCATCGCCGAGGAGCCCGGTGGCCGCGACGAGGCCGTCCGCATCCTGGAGGCCCTGATCGTCAGCCGTCCCGACAGCCCCATCGTGCCCGGTGCCCGGCGGGAGCTGCGGCGAATTCAGAGTGGAGATCCCCCATGACCATCAAGACGCGAACGATGATATGCGCCGGGATTGCAACGCTAGCCGCGGCCGCGGCCGCGGGCGCGCTTTCCGCGCAGATGCTCCTGGTTCCGATGGACCGGGGCCAGGCGGACCACCTCAAGGCCTACGGCCTCGCCTACTCGGTGCTCGAGCGCGATGGCCGGGCCGAGTGGCTGCTCAACTTCCAGGGAGGCGCCTTCCTGCTGCCCGACACCGACGCCGTCCGCCGGCGCGCGGCGCTCATGGGCGTGACCATCCAGCCCGTCGGCGTGGCCGAAGAGGCCCGTATCCGCGGGATCGTGGCCGCGTCCAACATGGAGTCGGTCGTTCTCGAGAAGGCCACCCGCATCGCCATCTACACGCCGCCCAACAGCGCGCCCTGGGACGACGCGGTGACCATGGCGCTCGACTACGCCGAGATCCCGTACGACAAGGTCTGGGACACGGAGGTGATCCAGGACGGCCTGGACGACTACGAGTGGCTTCACCTCCATCACGAGGACTTCACGGGCCAGTACTCGAAGTTCTACATCACGTACGCGGGCGCGCCGTGGCTCGAAGACGAGGTCACGCGCAACGAGGAGGCCGCGCGCATGCTCGGGTTCCCCGACGTCCCCGCGCTGAAGAAGGCGGTCAGCCGCGCGATTCGGGACTATGTCTACGGCGGTGGCTTCCTCTTCGCCATGTGCTCGGCTCCCGAAACGCTGGAACTGGCGCTCGCCGCGAGTTCCGTCGACATCGCGGCGTCCTATTCGGACGGCACGCCGCCCGACCCCGACGCAAGTGCGAATGTCGACTGGGGGCAGGCGATGGCGTTCAGCGACGCGACGATCCAGGTAGCGCCTCAGGTCAATGCCTTCTCGGACATCGACGGCCACCAGGTCAACACGCCCTGGAAGAAGGAACTGGGCGCGTTCACGCTGTTCGATTTCTCGGCCAAGTTCGATCCCGTGCCGGCCATGCTCACGCAGAGCCACGAGTCGGTGCTGCGGGACTTCTACGGCCTGACCACCTCGTTCGCCAACGATCGCCTCAAGCCCGGGGTCGTCAAACTCGCCGTCGAGGGGGCCTGGGCCAAGTACATCCACGGGGATTTCGGCGAGGGGACCTGGACATACTACGGGGGCCACGACCCTGAGGACCCCGAGCACCAGATCGGCGATCCACCCACGGACCTGGCGCTGCACCCCAATTCGCCGGGGTACCGCCTGATCCTCAACAACGTTCTCTTTCCCGCGGCCAAGAAGAAGAAACTCAAGACGTGACGTCCCTCCCCCTTCGGCTGTCGCCGGAGGCTGCCCGCACGATCCGCCAGGAGGTGGCGCGGGCCGGAGGACGGGAGGTCTCCTTCCTTGCCGAGGTAACACGCGACAGGGTGATTTCCAGCCCGCGCGCGGTCGCCCGCGGCAACCGTTCCGCAGTGCTCGCCGTAGCCCGCGACGCGCCCGATGGCGGCGTGATGATCCACAATCATCCCTCCGGCGTGCTGGAACCTTCCGACGCCGACCTGCAGGTGGCCGCGCGCATCCACGAGGATGGGCTCGGCACCGCGATCGTCACGAACGAGGCCGACCGCATCTACGTGGTCGTGGAGCCGCCCGAGCCGCGTCGGACCGTGCGTCTGGAGGCCGCCGAACTCGCCGCGCTGCTCGCGCCCGGGGGCGCGCTGGCGTCGCTTCCGGGCTACGAGGACCGGCGCGAACAGCGCGAGATGCTGCGCTTCGTGACCGGGCACTTCAACGACGGCGGGACAGGGCTGGTGGAGGCCGGGACGGGCACCGGCAAATCGCTTGCCTACCTGGTCCCGGCCGCCCGCTGGGCGTTGGCCAACGGCGAGCGGACCATCGTGTCCACCAACACGATCAACCTGCAGGAGCAGCTGGTCGGCAAGGACCTGGGCATCGTCGGCGAAGTGATCGGCGAGAGGGTCAGGTGGGCGCTGGTCAAGGGCAGGGGAAACTACATCTCGATCCGGCGGGCCCGCCTCGCCGCCGAATCGGCCCCCAGTCTCTTCCCCGACGACCGCACGGAGGAACTCCAGGCGCTGCTGGACTGGGTCGACCAGACCGATGACGGATCCCGCAGCGACCTTCCCTTCGTCCCCAGTTCCGACCTCTGGGACGAGGTCAGGAGCGAAACGGACGCCTGCCTGCGGGCCAAGTGCCCCCACTTCCAGCAGTGCCACTATCAGCGGGCCCGCCGGTCGGCGGCGAGCGCGGACCTCATCGTCGTCAACCACGCGCTCTTCTTCTCGGACCTGGCGGTGCGCATCGCCACCGACAACTTCCGCGACTCGGCGGTGCTCCCCTCCTACCGGCGCGTGATCTTCGACGAGGCGCACCAGCTGGAGGACGCGGCCACCGCCCGGCTCGGCGTCGAGGTCACGCGCACCGGCATGTACCGCGCGCTGTCGCGGCTGGACCGGCGGGGCAAGGGGGTCCTGGCTTCTATCCGCACGGCCCTGGCGGCGGCGTCCTCGATCCCGGCACGCGACCTGACCACGCGCATCAGCGAACGGACGCGTCCGCGTGTGGACACGGCGCGCGCCGCCTTCACCGAGTTCTTCCGCGCGATCGAGCCCTGGATCGAGGCACGGGCAGCCAGGGGGAGCTACCGGCTGGGCGGGCCCGCGCGGCCGGGCGAGGTGGCGGGATCCGGCGAGGCGGCGGGACCCGAGCCCGTGGCCGAGACCGCGATCGGCGAAGCGCTCGACCGGGCCCTCATCACGCTGGGCGACCTCGACCGCGAACTCGGCGCGCTGCTCGACCACCTGAACGCGCACGAAGAGCTCCAGGACGTGCTGGAGGGCCGCCTTCTCGACCTTGGCGGCTCCCGGACGCGGCTGGCGAACATCGACCGTGCGCTCCGGCTGTGTCTCCTGCCCGGCGCGGACGACGGCAACATGGTGCGCTGGGTCGAGATGCGTCGTTCCGGGATTCGGCGCATCCGCAACATCTGCTTTTCGGCGGCTCCGGTCGAACTGGGGCCGCTCCTTGCGGCGCACCTCTTCGACAGGGTGGAAACGGCGGTGCTGACGTCGGCCACCCTGGCGGCGGCCGGCGACTTCGGATACCTCAGGCGGCGACTGGGGCTGACGGTGGCGGACCCGCCCACATCCGCCGGCCCGTCCACACTCGCGGACGCGCGCCCCGACGACGCCTCCGTGGCCGAGAGGGTCCTCGACTCGCCCTTCGACCACGCCGCGCAGAGCATGCTCGCGGTCCCGACGGATCTCCCCGGCCTGCGCGGCGCCCAGGGCATCGCGGCGCATCACGAGGCCACCTCGCACGTTGTCCACGATGTGGCGACGATCACGGACGGCGGCGTCTTCGGGCTGTTCACCTCCTACGCGGCACTGCGCGCGGTGGCGGAACATCTGCGTGCCCGCAACGCCCAGGGACGGTGGCCGCTTCTCGTGCAGGGCGAACACGACCGCACCACGCTGCTGCGGAGGTTCGCCCGCTCGGGCGAGGCGATCCTCCTCGGAACCACGTCCTTCTGGGAGGGCGTCGACGTGCCGGGACGGCCGCTGCGCGCCCTGGTGATTCACAAGCTGCCGTTCCGGGTGCCCACCGAGCCCATGACCGAGGCGCGGATCGAGGCATTGGAGGAACGCGGAGAGAACGCCTTCTGGAGCCTCATGGTCCCCAGCGCGGCGATGCGGCTGAAGCAGGGTGTCGGCCGCCTGATCCGGACGCGCACGGACCGGGGCACGGTGCTCGTGCTCGACGACCGCCTGCTGACACGGCGGTACGGGCGCGCGCTGCGGGACGCACTGCCGCCGATGCCGCTGGTCAGGGGACCCTGGGACGAGGTCCAGGGGCGCGTAGCGGACTTCTACGCTCACGGGTAGATTCAGTTGGACCGGGCGAGCGAGCGCGGGATTCGCGCGTCCGGAGTCACAGGATCCTCCAACCCTGGTTGTCTGCATATGAAGAAGGTGCTTGGATTCCTCGCCGGACTCTTCCTGCTCAGCCTCGCGGCGGGTGCAGCCCGCACGGCGTCGATCGGTTGGGGAGGAGGTGACTCCGACGTCGGCTTCTGGTGGACGGTGATCGCCAGCTTCCTGACGATCGCGGCCCTGGGGGCGCTCGTCGGGACGGTCATCCACTCCCGCCGGGCCGACTAGCGGCCGCCGCCCGAGGTCAAGGACATGAAGCCCGGCAAGATTGTCTGCGTGGGGCGCAACTATGCGGATCATGCCGCCGAACTCGGGAGCGCCGTGCCCAGCGAGCCCCTGATCTTCCTGAAGCCGCCATCGGCGCTCATCGCCAGCGGCGAGCCGGTGCGCATGCCCCCCGACGCGGGGCGGGTCGACTACGAGGGCGAAATCGGGCTGGTCGTGGGGCGCCGGTGCCGGCGCGTGGCGGAGAGTTCCGCGTGGGACTACGTGAGTGGCGTGGTCGCGGTCAACGACGTGACGGCCAGAACGCTCCAGAAGAGCGACAGCCAGTGGACCCGCGCCAAGGGGCTGGACACATTCTGTCCGATGGGCAACGTGGTCGGGGCCGACTCCGTCGACCGCGGGAACATCGCGGTCACCACGCGGGTAAACGGTGAACCCCGACAGCACGGGACAACCGCCGACATGGTGTTTTCCATCCCACGGCTGGTAAGCTATATCTCGCACGTCATGACTCTGGAGCCGGGGGATCTGATCGCGACCGGCACACCGGAAGGGGTGGGGCCGCTTGTCCCCGGCGACGTGGTCGAGGTTGCGCTTTCGTGCGGCTCCGAGGTGCGCAATCCCGTCGTTGCGGGTGCGTCCCTGGCGCCGGATATCGCCCACGAAGGACCGGACTAGCAGGCAAATGACGACAAAGGCCGGAGACCAGCGTGTCCCTCCGTCGCGCCACGCGCTGCGACGCCAGGCGGGCCGGCGCCCGCTCCTGGCCGGCCTCCTGGTCTCGCTCCTCGCCCACGTTGTCGTGATCGTCCTCTATCCCTTCTTTTCCGCGGTCCGGCCCGAAGTGGGCGTGATTCCGCTGCTTCCCCCGGCGCCCGAGGCCCCCGGCATGCGTGTTCTGCAGATCGTCGAGCAGACCCAGCCGGAGGTGGGCGACCCGGACGACCCCACCGAGATCGAGGATCCCGTGGAGCCCGACGTGGCGCCGGAGGCGAACACCTTCGAGGACTGGCGCATCGACCTGCCGGAACGGTACCGCTCGGCGGCGGAACGGCTGCGCGTCGGCGAGGGAGATCCCCGGCTGTGGGCGCCGCTGGACCGTGAGCTGGTCGAGCCGACTCCCGACCAGCTGCTCGCGCTGCGCATCCTTGCCGCGGTGGAGGCGTCGAACGACTCGGCGGCGGCGGTGGCCGAGCGGCTAGCGCAGGACATGGACTGGACCTACACCGACGACGATGGGAAGCGGTGGGGCGTGTCTCCCGGGCGGATACACCTGGGCGATGTCGAGATTCCCATGCCCTTCGGCTTCGGACCGCCCCCCGACTACAACGGCGATCAGGCGGACTGGGCGTTTCGCATGGCCGACATCGAGCGTGCCGCGGGGACCCTGGCGGCCCGCCAGAGCTGGAGGGAACGGATGGAGGTCATGCGCCTCCGCCGGGAAGCCCGCAGGGCCGAGCAGGAGGAGGAGAGAAAGGCGGCGACGGTCAGGCCCGACACGACATCCGGGGCGCCGAGGCGGCGATAGGTTGAAGGCCACGGTGCTTCCCAAGACCTTCGACCCCCGGCCGGTCGAAGCACGAATCCTGCGCATGTGGGAGGACGGCGGCCATTTCGGGGCGTCGCCGCGCGCGGTCGAGGAGGGCGGCGATCCCTACGTGATCGTGATCCCTCCGCCGAACGTCACCGCGGTCCTGCACATGGGGCACGGCCTCAACAACACGATCCAGGACGTGCTCATCCGCTGGAGAAGGATGCAGGGACGGACCACGCTGTGGGTCCCGGGAACCGACCACGCCGGCATCGCCACTCAGAACGTGGTAGAGCGGCGCCTCGCCGCCGAGGGAAAGACGCGGCACGATCTGGGCCGCGAAGCGTTCGTGCGGCGCGTATGGGAGCACGTCGAGGTGACCGGCGACCGCATTCTCGGGCAGCTCAAGGCGATCGGATGCAGCTGCGACTGGGCGCGGGCCCGTTTCACCCTCGACGCGGGCCTGTCGCGGGCGGTCAGGGAGATCTTCGTCAGGCTCTACGAGGACGACCTTGTCTATCGCGGCGAGTACATCATCAACTGGTGCCCGCGCTGCCGGACGGCGCTGTCGAACGAGGAAGCCGAGGGCGCCGAGGCCCGGGGATCCCTCTGGCACCTGCGCTACCCGCTGGCCCCCGGCCACGAGGAGGCCGCCGCCGAGGCGCGGGCCAGCGGCGCCGACGCGCTTGGGCGGCTCGCGGACGGGCGCTGGCACCTGACCGTCTCGACCACCCGGCCCGAGACGATGCTGGGCGATACCGGCGTGGCGGTGAACCCCGGCGACGCCCGCTACGCTTCCCTGGTGGACGCTGCGGTGGAACTCCCCCTCACCGGCCGCACCATCCCGATTGTTGCCGACGCGCACGTGGACGCCGACTTCGGAACCGGAATGGTCAAGGTTACGCCCGCCCACGACGCCAACGACTTCGAAATCGCCCGGCGGACCGGCCTGGAACTGCTCAACGTCATGACCGAGCGCGCGGTGATGAACGAGAACGCGCCGCCGGCATTCCGCGGCCTCGACCGCTTCGACGCCCGCAAGGCGGTGGTGGCGGCGCTGGATAGGCAGGGGCTGCTGGCTGGGCAGGACGACCACGACCACGCGGTTCCCCGCTGCTACCGCTGCGACACCCTGGTCGAGCCCCGCCTCAGCGAGCAATGGTTCGTGCGCATGAAGCCGCTCGCCGAACCGGCGCTGGAGGCGTCCCGCGACGGTACCGTCACCTTCGCGCCGGGGCGCTGGACACGGGTCTACGAGCAGTGGATGGAGAACATCCGCGACTGGTGCATTTCGCGCCAGCTGTGGTGGGGCCACCGTATTCCCGTGTGGTACTGCAGCGACTGCAGCGCGGTGATCTGCGCGCGCGAGGATCCGGCGGCGTGCGACGAGTGCGGCGGCGGCGCGCTGGAGCAGGACCCCGATGTGCTGGACACCTGGTTCTCGTCCTGGCTGTGGCCCTTCTCCGTTTTCGGATGGCCGGAGGATACCCGCGACCTGCGGGCATTCTATCCCGGGCATACGCTGTCCACTGCGCCCGAGATCCTCTTCTTCTGGGTCGCGCGCATGATCATGTCGGGGTATCACGCCATGGGCGACGCCCCGTTCCGGCGCGTCTACCTGCACGGCACGGTGCGCGACATCCAGGGCCGCAAGATGTCCAAGTCGCTGGGCAACGGGGTCGATCCGCTCGAGGTCGTGCAGCTGTACGGGGCCGACGCGCTGCGCTTCACCGTGCTCGCGAGCGCGGGGATCGGGGCCGATATCCGGCTGGACCACGAGGACCTGGAGTCCGCGTTCGCCCCCGGCCGCAACTTCGTGAACAAGCTGTGGAACGCGGGCCGCTTCGCGCTCATGAGCCTGGGCGACGACCCGGTCCCGTCGCTGGCCGACGTGCGCGGCGACCTGGCCCTGGAGGATCGCTGGATCCTGTCGCGCGGGCAGGAGGCCGTGCGTCGCATGGACGAGGAGCTGGAAGCCTTCCGCATGCAGGGCGCCGCCGAGGTGATGCGCGACTTCTTCCGCGGCGAGTTCACCGACTGGTACGTGGAGGCCGTGAAGCACCGCCTGCAGCCGGATGGTCCCGGGCGCGAAGCCGCCCGCGCGGTGCTCGCCGGCACGCTGGACGGCATCTGCAGGCTGCTCCATCCCCTGGTTCCGTTCGTCACCGAAGAGCTCTGGGGCTTGCTGCCGGCGTCTGCCGACCGCGGCGGCCCGCTCATCGTGGCGCGCTGGCCCGAGGTCCTGCCGGAGTTCGTCGACGCCGGCGCGGAGAGGGACTTCGGCTGGCTGCGCGACTTCATCGTGCGGGTGCGCGCCATGCGGAAGGAGTATCGCGTCGGCGAGGGGCGGGAGGTTGTGGTACACGTGGTGGGCGGCGAGTACGCGCATCTGCTCGACGGGCGCTCCGAACTGCTGCGGCGTCTGGCCCGAATCGGCGACGTGCGGCATTCGGCTCCGCCCCCCGGCGCCGTGTGCGCCGGTGCCGTGCTCAGGGACGGGACGGAGGTGCACCTGCCCCTGGAAGGCGTGGTCGACCTGGAGCGGGAGCGCGCACGGGCGCGCGCGGAGGTCGACCGGCTCGCGAAGCATCTGAGAGGGATCGAGGGCAAGCTCGCCAACCCGAATTTCGTCACGCGCGCGCCGGAGGCAGTCGTCGAACGCGAGCGCGAAAAGCTTAAATCATGTCAACTGCAGTTGACGAAATGGAAAGCGAAGTTGACATCTTTGGGTGGCGAGCGACCGTGAACCGGGGCATTGTCACCGCGGCGCCTCGCCGCTCCCGGTGCTCACGCGGGCTTATCCACGGACCGCTCGTGCTCCTCTTCGCCGCGTGTGCGCGGCCGGAGGCGCCTCCGGGAGGGCCGGAGGACCTGTTTCCACCGTACGTGATCGAGACGACTCCGGACACCTTCGCGGTCGTCGAGGCGGGCGTCAGCGAGGTCCACTTCCGCTTCAGCGAACGCATCAGCGAACGCCCGGCGAACGGCAATCTGAACGATGCCGTGGTCGTGTCGCCGTCGACGGGCCTCGTGCGGGTGAGACATCGCCGGGACGGGATCACCGTGGAGATGCAGGAGGGGTTCGAGCCCGGGCGCGTGTACCGCGTGACGGTGCTGCCCGTGATCAACGACATGTTCCAGAACCGCCTGCGGGATCCGTTCGACCTGGTCGTCTCGACCGGGAACGAATTCGTGCCCAACGTGCTGGCAGGGATGGTGGAGGACCGCGTGACGGGCGAAGCGGTCGGGGACATCCGTGTCGAGGCGCGCTTCCCCGGCAGCGGCGACACGATCACTCACTGGAACTTCACGGACCAGGACGGGGTCTTCTCGCTCCGCTACGTCCCTGACGGCGCCTTCGAGGTGCGTGCGTGGATGGACCGCAACCGGGACCGCGAGATCGGTGAGTCCGAGCCGCAGACCGCGTTCGTGGGTGGGGCGCTGGACGCGACTCCCGACACGAGCTTCACCGTGCTGTCCCTGATCGAGCCGGACACCACGCCCGCGCGGCTCGCGAGCGTCACGGTGGAGGATTCGTTGACGCTCAGGTTCGAGTTCGACGACTACCTGGATCCGGAGTTGCCCGGGGCCCTGGTCGCCGCGCAGCTGGTCGTGGCCGAGATCGAGGTGGACAGCGCCGCGGCCGAGGCCGAGGTAGAGGTGGACAGCGCGGCTGCGGAGGCCCAAATCACGGTGGACAGCACCGAGGCCGCGGCGGAGGCCGAGCCCGAGCCGGCCGCGGATCCGCAGGTGGACTCCCTCGAAGCGACGGATCCGGGCGACACGACGGCCCTGGCCCAGCCAGTCGACACGGTCCCACCGAGACCGCCGCCCGAGCCGGGCGATACCCTCCGCGTCCGCATCCTGACCGAGCGCGAGTACCAGGTGTTGCTGGCAGCTCGAGCCGACTCGGTGGCCCGCGCGGCCGCGGATTCGGTGGCCGAAGCGGCCGAGGCTGAGGCGGCGGGAGCGGCGGAAGGTGCCCCTTCCGTAGGGGATGAGCTGCCGGCGGACACAGCGGAAGAGGGCGCGGGGCGCGTCACGCTGTCCGGACTGCCGCTGCCGGACCAGACGCTGGTGGGCGTTCTCTTCGAGCCCCTGTGGCCCGGAGTGCCGTACGAGGCTTCGGTTTCGCGGGTCGTCAACATCGCCGGAACGGGGCGGGGGCAGGGGACCACCGTAGTGGTTCTGGAGGTTCCGGAGGAGGAGCCGCCGCCGGATGAGGACACGGTGCTGCCGGAGGATCCCGGCGCGGTCGGCGACAGCGCGGCGGCCGTGCCCGACACTGGCCAGGTCGCGGACTCGCTGCAGGTTCCGGACAGCCTGGTCGTGCCGGATACCGTGACGGTGCCGGACACGCTGCAAGTGCCGGACACATTGGTCGTGGCGGATACCCTGGTCGTGCCGGACACCCTTGCCGTACCGGACACGATCCCGGTGCCGGACACGGCTCGCTCCGCCGACACGGTCAGGGCGGACACGGCCGGGCTGCCCGCGCGCCGCCCGTTGCTCCGCCCGCGCCGCCGCTGAGCTGCCCATGGCCAACGCGCACGACCCGCGCCGGGCGATCCCGGGTGTCGACCGGATCCTGGCACAGCCGTGGTGCCGCCTGCTGATCGGATCGCGCGGCCGGGTGTGGATCACCGCGCGCGTGCGCGCCCTGCTGGACGACGTGCGTTCGGGCGCCGTCCCCGCGCCGGGCTCCCTGGACGACTACGAGGAACTGTTGCAGATCGAGGTTGCACGGGCCGAGACCCCGTCGCTGCGCAGCGTCATCAACGGCACCGGGGTGATCCTGCACACCAACCTGGGGCGCGCCCCGCTCGCCCCCGAGGCGCGCGAAGCCATGCAGGATGCAGGCGGCTACGGCAACGTCGAGTTCGACCTGGGTACCGGCGAGCGGGGGTCGCGGTACGATCACTGCGCCGGCCTGGTGACCGAGCTGACCGGAGCCGAGGACGCGCTGGTCGTCAACAACGGCGCCGCGGCGGTCGCGGTCGCGCTGACGGCCTGCGCGGCGGGCAGCGGTGTTGCGGTGTCGCACGGGGAGCTCGTGGAGATCGGCGGCGGGTTCCGCATTCCCGAGGTGGTGGAAGCGGCCGGCGCGCGCCTCGTGACCGTGGGCACGACGAACCGCACGCGGCTGGAGGACTATGCGCGCGCCGTGGCGTCCGGCGGCGTGGCGGCGATCCTGAAGGTCCACCGCTCCAACTTCTCGATGTCGGGCTTCACGGAAGACACCTCACTGCCGGAGCTGATCCGGCTCGGAGCCGCGCACGGCGTGCCGGTGATCCACGACCTGGGGTCTGGGCTGCTCGTCGACAGCGCGGATCTGGGGCTGCCGCCGGAGCCCACGCCTGCCGGGAGCGTGGCGGCGGGAGTCGATCTGGTGGCCTTTTCGGGGGACAAACTGCTGGGGGGACCCCAGGCCGGGATCCTGGCGGGGAAGGGGGCGGTCGTGGCCCGGGCCAGATCGCACCCGCTGTGCCGCGCGCTCCGCTGCGACAAGGTGACGCTGGCGGGGCTCGAGGCCACGCTGACGCTGTACCGGGATCCGGCCCGCGCGATGGAGCGGGTGCCCGTGCTCCGCATGATCGCCGCGCGCCTCGAGGACCTGGAGCGGACCGCGCACCGGCTTTGCGCGGCGACCGCCGGGATGCGCGCGGAAATGGGGGCGGAGCCGCTACGGATGCAGGTGGTGCGCGGACAGTCGCTCGTGGGCGGGGGCACCTTCCCGGATGTGCGCCTCCCGACAGCGGTAATGCGGCTCGAGGCGGGGGACGCGGCCGAACGGTGGATGGCGGCGCTCCGCGCGCATCACCCCCCGATTGTCGCGCGCAGCCGGCAGGGCCGGATCCTGTTCGATCTCCGCACTTTGGGGGAAGGCGGGGCGATGGTGCTGTCGGCCGCGCTGTCGGAGCTGGACGCGGAAACGGGCGGCGGCCCGTGATGCGCCTGTGCCGGGCGCACGGGTCGCCCCCGGAGTCGTTGACCCTTTTCGGCGCCGCGGGTAGCTTCCTGTGACCGGTGTCCCTGCGCGGCGGCCTTGCCCCGAAACCGGGCGTCTTCGCCCCGACCCGGTGATGACAAGCATGCCATGGAGTTGGTAACAGCGATGGACCTTTCCCTTACGCCCAATGCGGTGAAGATGGTGCAGGGGTTCCTGCGCGAGCACGGCGACACCGACGAGGCCGGACTACGCGTCGCGGTGCTTCCGGGCGGCTGCTCGGGGTTTCAGTACGGTGTCGACATCGACAAGGCCCCCGAGGGAGACGACGAAATCCTCATCCGGGACGGGATCCGGATCTTCGTCGACCCGTTCAGTGCGCAATACCTCGAAGGGATCGAGATCGACTACATCACTTCGCTGATGGGCTCGGGATTCTCGTTCAGGAACCCGCAGGCCACCGGTGGATGCGGATGCGGCAGTTCGTTCACGGTTTGACCATTCCGTGGAAGTCCTGACCTTCGGGGGTGGACCGTTCATGCAGAACACCCTGCTGGTGGTCTGCGCGGACGGCCGTACAGGGCTCCTGGTCGATCCGGGCGCGATGACCCCGGACGCGCTTGCCGAGGCGCGGGCCAGGCGGCTCCACATTGCGGCCATCCTGCTCACGCATGCGCATTTCGACCATATCGAGGGCGTCGGGCTCGCCAGGGAGGAGACGGGAGCGCCGATCCATCTCCACCCCCTCGACCGCGTGATCTACGACAACGTCATCCCCCTCGCGACGGCGTTCGGAGCCGAGTGCGAGGAGCAGCCTCCCCCCGATGTGGAACTGGTCCCGGACACGACGCTCAGCTTCGGAGGCTCGGAGTTCCGGATCGTCTTCACGCCCGGACACGCCCCGGGACATGTGATGTTCGTCTCGACCTCGGAGCCCGTCGCGATCGTCGGCGACGTGATCTTCGCGGGCTCGATCGGCCGGACCGACCTGCCGATGGCCGACTTCAACACGCTCATGGACTCGATCCACACGCAGGTGCTCACGCTGCCCGACGAGACCCGCCTCTACACCGGCCACGGGCCGGACACCACGGTCGGTGACGAGCGCAGGACCAATCCCTTCCTCGTTCCCGTCTACGGCGGGGAGCTGGTGTGACGCGCACGTACCGGGGCAAGCACGTCCGCAGAGCCCCGTGAGCGTCCCCTTCGCGGTCCTGGCCTCGGGGTCCGGGACCAACATGCAGGCGCTTCTGGATCACGAGGAGCGGGGCGGCGCCTACCGGATCGAGCTGCTCATCGTGGACCGCCCGTGCGCGGCGGAGGAGCGCGCACGGAAGCACGGCAGGGCGGTGTACCGCGTGGATTTCGGACGGGCGACTCCGCGGGGCGGCCCGGGTGGTTCCCGCAGGCGCACCGGTACCGGCGACCCCGCAGGCGGGGCCGGGGAGGTGCCCGGAGCACGGATCGTCGGCCTACTCCAAAAACACCGCGTGCAGGCGATCCTCCTGGCCGGCTTTCTGAGGCTGCTTCCCGCGAGCGTCTGCCGGGCGTTCGAGGGGCGGATCCTGAACATCCACCCGGCGCTGCTGCCGTCGTTCGGCGGCAGGGGAATGTACGGGCAGCGGGTTCACGAGGCCGTGCTGCGCTCGGGCGCGAGCCTGTCCGGGCCGACCATACACTTCGTCAACGAGCGCTACGACGAGGGCCGGATCCTGGCGCAATGGCCGGTGCCGGTGCTGCCCGGCGACACGGCGGCGAGTCTGGGGGCGCGGGTGCTGGACGTCGAACACGTGCTGTTTCCGGCTGCGGCGGACGCGCTCGCCAGAGGGCTGGCCCAGGGCCGGGCACCCCGGTTCGCATGGCCGGGTAGGGGGCCGGACGAGGGGTGCGGTGCGGGCGCTCCCGAGCTGAGAGCGTCGATCGAGCAAGCCTTCGGAGGTGCCGGTGGCCAGGCGTAGAGCCCTGCTGAGCGTGTCGGACAAGACCGGGATCGCCGCACTCGGGAGTGCGCTGGCGGACCGGGGCTGGGAGGTGCTTTCGACCGGGGGCACGGCGCGGGTCCTCCGGGGCGCGGGCGTGCCGGTGACCGATGTCTCGGCGGTGACCGGACACCCCGAGATGATGGACGGACGCATCAAGACGCTGCACCCGGCGATTCACGCGGGGCTGCTGGCGCGGCGGGACCTTGCGGGTGACATGGCCGAGCTGGAGGAACAGGGGTACGGGGCGATCGACCTGGTCGCGGTGAACCTGTATCCGTTCCGCGAGACGATCGCGGCGCCGGGCGTGAGCCTCGCCGACGCGATGGAGAACGTCGACATCGGGGGCCCGACGCTGATCCGCGCCGCCGCCAAGAACCATCGCTTCGTCTGGGTCGTGGTGGATCCTGCGGACTACGACGCCGTGCTCGAGGCGGTGGGAGCGCAGCCGGGGGCGGAGATGTCGGCGCTGCGCCGCAGGCTCGCGGCCAAGGTCTTCCGCCATGTCTCGGCCTATGACGATGCGGTTGCGGGGTATCTGGAGGGGTTGAAGGAGAGCGGCGCCCCCGATCCGGGAGCAGACGACCCGATGGCGGGCCATGTCACGCTGGAACTGGAGAGGCGCGAGCTCCTCAGGTACGGCGAGAATCCCGGGCAGCGCGCCGCATTCTACGCGGCGGCGACCCGCGATCATGGTATTGCAGGACTTGAGCAATTGCATGGCAAGTCACTGTCCTACAACAATATTCTTGACCTGGACGGCGCGCTCCTGAGCCTGGCCCCATTCGCGTTTTCTCCCGATCCTGCGGTCTGTATCGTCAAGCATACCACGCCCTGCGGACTGGCGGTGGGCCCCACGCCGGCCGGCGCGTTCGAGCGCGCGCGGCGCACGGACCCCGTGTCGGCATTCGGATCGGTGATCGCGGTCAACCGCAGGGTCGATCGGGACACGGCCGCCGGGATCGGCTCCATGTTCGTCGAGTGCGTGGTGGCGCCCGGGTTCACGCCTGAAGCGCTGGAGGTCCTTACGGCCAAGAGCGGCATTCGTCTGCTGGCTTTCCCCGGGGACGGCGCGGCGGGCGACGGGCGCGAGGACTCCTGCTTTCTCGCAAGGGCGGCGGGCCACGAGGGGGCGCATTCATTCCGTTCCGTCTACGGCGGCGCTCTCTTCCAGTCGCTTCCCGATCCGCCTTTCTACGGGCGCGGGGACCCGGACTGGAGGGTCGTGACGGCACGCCGGCCGACCGCCGCCGAGCGGGATGACCTCTCGTTCGCCTGGTCAGCGGTCGCAAGCGTCAAATCGAATGCGATCCTGCTGGCGAAGGACCGAGCGACGGTGGGGATCGGTGCGGGGCAGACGAGCCGCGTCGATTCGTCGAAGCTGGCCGTGCGCAAGGCGCGGGAGGCGGGCCTGGGCGATGACCTCGACGGCTGCGTTCTCGCATCTGACGCGTTCTTCCCGTTCCGCGACGGCGTCGATGCCGCCGCCGAGGCCGGCGCGAAGGCGATCGTGCAGCCCGGGGGTTCGATCCGCGACAACGAAGTGATCGCGGCGGCCGACGAGCACGGCATCGCGATGGTGTTCACCGGGCGGAGGCTCTTCCGGCACTAAGGCGCGACAGGCGCGGCGGCGGCGGCGGCGATGGCCGCGGCGGCTGTGACGGCCGCTTGAACACCGCGCCGCCCGGAACCATCTTACGCGGGCCCGGAGGGGTGGCAGAGCGGTTCAATGCACCGGTCTTGAAAACCGGCGTCCGACAGGACACGTGGGTTCGAATCCCACCCCCTCCGTATGATTCGACGCATTCAGGCCCTCAATTACCGGTGCTTTCGCCACCTTGACATCGAGTTGGACCGGTTCCAGCTGCTGATCGGCCCGAACGGGGGCGGCAAGCGTACCCTCCTCGACATCCTGGAGTTCCTGGCGGACCTGGTCCGCGAGGGTCCCGAGGCGGCGGCGGGCGCGCGGACCCCGGATGTTCGGGACCTGGTCCATGGCCGACCCGCGGTCGATGCGCGTTTCGAGCTCGCCGTGGAGTTCGTGATCCCGGAGCGCTGTGCGGCGCTGTTGCCCGCCGAGAAGAACTTCCGCGTCTACCGGTACGAGATCGCCGTGGGCAGTGACGGCGACGGGGCCCGGATCGAGGCGGAGCGGGGCTTGCTGATGCCTGCTCCCAGGCCCGCTTCCGCGCAGGAGACCCTCTTCCCGTACCCGTTGGAACCCCCGTCCACGATCCTGTCGAGCGCACGGCCCGGAGCCAGCACGGTGCTCAGCAAGACCGGGGGCAACGACTGGTTCTATTCGGAGGCGCCGGGCGGGAGGAGCTGGACGAAGATCGGCATCAACTTCGGTCCGCGCCGCTCTGCGCTGGGCAGCCTGCCGGAGTCTGCGGAAACGATGCCGGTGACGATGGCGTTCAAGGACTTTCTCGAGGGTGGGGTGCGGCGGCTGGCCCTTGAGGGAGCGCGGCTCGGCGCTCCCTGTGCCGGGACGGTCTCCGACACCGCACTTGCGTCCGACGGTTCGAACCTGCCGGCGCTGGTGCGGGGGGTGCGGCAGCGAAGCCGCGAGCAATTCGACGACTGGCTGGAGCGAGTCCGGGCTGTGGTGCCGGGACTGGTGGACATCCGGGTGTCCGAACGGCAATCTGATCGCGCGGAGTACCTCGTCATGGTGTACGAGGACGGCCGCGAATTGCCGGCCTGGCTGGAGTCCGGCGGCCGGCTGAAGCTCATGGCTCTCACCCTGCTTCCGGCGTTGCCCGGGGCGGAGTGCGTGTACTGGGTCGTCGAGCCCGAGCGCAGCCAGCACCCGTCGGCGCTCGCTGCCGTCCACGGCGCGCTGTCCTCGGTTCCCGGCGCCCAGGTGGTGGCGTCCACGCATTCGCGCGCGCTGACCGACCGCGCCCGACCGCACCACGTGCTTCGTCTGGACCGCACTCCGGCCGGCGAGGCGCGGGTGGTGCGGGGCAGCCGCGGCTAGTTTGGCGCCGGCTCCGGCGCAGGCGCTGGCCGGTTACCCCCGCAGACCGGCCGTGGGCATGTAGCGGGCCGCACGTCCGCGTCCCTCGGCGCGCAGGAAGCCCAGATTCACCAGTTGCGCGACCTCTCTTGCGGCGTCTCGCGGGCTGACCTCGAACAGCGTTCGGTAGTCGCTGCTGCGCAGCCACGGGTCCTTGCGAAAGTGCTCCCGCAGCTTGGGTACCCTGGCTTCCAGGAACCAGCGCGCGGCATCGAGTTCGGCCGTGAGGTAGCACATGGTCACCTCGTCGCCCGTGTCGAAGTCGCGGAAGAGGATGCCCTCTTCCACGAGCTCCTGCACGCGCATCTTCGCCTCGTTCTCGTGCACGGTGTTCAGCAACTGGTAGTCGACGTGGCTGAATCCGTCGGGACGGGCGAGCAGGATCCGCCTCTGATCGGCCGAAACGCGCAGCTGCCGCACCAGGTAGGGCCATCCGGGCCCCGCGGTCTCGTAGGTCGGTTCCTTGCGCAACGTGACCGAAAAGACAATGCCCTTCTCCGCGAGTTCAGGCTCCTTCAGAAAGCTCGCCTTCATGCTGGCCCGCATCCGGGCGAGTCCGCTCCCGTCGCCCCGCATGTATCCGGCGTCGGCAAGCACGCGCGCAATCAGCGGGTTGCGGGCCGCCTGCGCGGGGTCTCCCTTTTGCAGCACATCGAGTTCCAGGGGCTCGACGAGTTCGCCCGGGCTCGCGACCTCCAGCCGGTCGTCGAAGAACCAGACCTCGGTCTCGCGGTCCCGAATCCCGTAGTCCCGGTGCGCAACCGCGTTGACGAGCGCCTCCTGCCAGGCCGCGTCGGGGTATTCCGGGAGGTCGCGAAAGAAGATGTCCCGCAGCGGGTCGGAGCGGCGGATGTGCCCGCGCATGATTGGGCGGATCTCTTCGATCGCGCGGGCCAGCGGCGGACCGGCGCGCCCCGCCCGGTTGACGTTGCCTGCCCGCCCGGGCACCCGTCGGGTCCCCGTGACGCGAAAGGCGCCGATGCCGGCCCCGGGGTGCCAGCGGTCAGCCGGCTCCCGCGCGAAGAGGAGGAGGGCGGCGTTGGTGATCCTCCAGCCCTCGCCCTCGGGTTCAATGAGTCCGTAGCTGTGCAGCATCCCGGTCGTGGACCCGCGTTCGCCTGCCGGTGTCGCTGCCAGAAACGCTGCGGCCAGCTCGAGGTCCAGGTCGTCGAGCGTCGCGTCCGGCCTGACCTGCCGCTCATAGCTCCGATTGCGCTCGTGCATTCTCCCAGTATATCAGGGTGGCATCATCGGACGATCACCGCCGGACCGGTTCAGCTTATCGGCCGCTTCCTTTTTTTCAAGCCGTCCTGCTGCTCGATATAGGGAAGCCCCCTGGTGATCCAGTCCGGCGCCGGTTCGCCCTTGAGATAGTGCGCGAACCACTGGAGGATGCGGTCGCGGTAGTCCCTCTGGTTGGCCTCCTGACGCAGTCCGTGGTTCTCCCCCTCATACACCAGAAGCACCATGTCCTTCCCGGTGCGCCGCGCCGCGTTGTAGAACTCGACGCCCTGGTTGAACTCGACCGCCCCGTCCTCGGTGCCGAACATCATCAGCAGCGGCGTGTTCATGTTCTGGATGTGGTGGATCGGTGAGTTGGCGTGGTACGAGTCCCAGTCTTCCCACCAGGGCACCTGCATGCGGCCCTGGCTGATCTCGAAGATGCGCGCGTCGGTCCCGCCGCTGTTCCAGTAGAAGGACAGGTACATGCTCATGAGGTTGGTCAGGGGAGCCCCCGCCACCGCGCTGGCGAAGAGATCGTCCTGGGTGACGTAGAACGTGGTTTGATAGCCCCCCCACGAGTGTCCGATCAGCCCGATCCGGTCGGGATCGATCATCCCGGTCGCGACCGCGGCCGCCACCGCGGGACGCAGCGTTTCCACGTTCGACTGCCCCGGCCGGCGGTCCCGGTAGACGATATCCGGCATGAGCACGAAGTAGCCCTCCTGGCTCCACGCCTGGACGTTGTAGTAGTTGGTGGCGTCCGGGACCACGAAGCGGTGCAGGCCCTGGGAGAGCATTTCGTAGTGGTAGACGATCATCGGATACCGCGTGCCGGGCTCGTAGTCGGCCGGGTAGATCAGCGCGCCCTGCAGCGGCCGGCCCCACTCGTTCTCGTAGTCGACCAGTTCCGACCGGCCCCAGGCGTAGTTGTCGTGGAAGGGATTGGTGCGCGTGACCTGGCGCGCGTCGTCGAGGCCTTCGCCGGCCACGAAAAAGTCCGGCGAATCGTCGAAGCGCTCCCGGCGGAACGCGTAGACGTCGGCGTCCGCAGCCTTCAGCAGGCCGCCGAAGAAGCCGCCGTAGGAGTCGTCGGTCCAGACAAGCCGCTCGGGGGTCTCGCCGGGGCGCGCGCGGGAGAAGCCCGCTCTTTTCGTCCATTCGCCATAGGTCGAATAGTAGAAGGGCTCGTCCGGGTCGAAGGCGTCCTCCTCCCGGTCGAGGCGCAGCAGGCGGTGCCGGACCTCGTCCTCGGCGCCCTGCGTCAGCGGGCGCCCGCCCGAGCCGTCCGCGCGCACTTCCCAGACGTCCCAGCGGTCGTTGATGAGAACGGCCTCGTCGTCCTCCGTCCAGCCCGCCACGCCGAACGGGGGCATCTGTTCGCGCGAGGGGGTGAGGTCGAGGTTGACGAACACTCCGTCGAGCCCGCCGGTGAGGTTGCGGGTCTCGCCGCTTTCCAGGTCGTGGCTCCAGTAGTCCTCGTCCTCGAACCAGAGGATGTAGCGGCCACCCGGGCTTGCGCCGAGACTGACCGTGACGCGCTCGCGCACGAGTCGCCGCTGCGCCGTCGCGGCATCGACGGCGTAGATGTCATGGAACTGCTGGCGGAACATGGCGTCCACGTCGTACGGGGTCTCGTCGCGCGCGACGACGTGCCGCCCGCCCTCGGCAATCTGCGCCTGGTCCGCGTGGTCGCCGCCGAGCTGGAGGAAACGGTCGCCGTCCAGCTGCCACGCGCCGATGTGGTTCACCCGCCTGAGCTGCTGCTCCCGCACGCGCTGTTGCGGCACCGGATCCACGTCGCGGGTATGCCAGATCTCGACGCCCGGGGGGTCCTCCTCTTCGTCCGCGTCTTCAGCCGGGCCCTCCGTGCCGTCTTCCTCGCCGTCGCCGCCTTCTTCGCCCTCCTCTCCTTCGTCCTGCGCGTCTTCTTCACCGGTATCCTCCGCCTCCGGCTCGTCGAGGGGGCGGCGGTCCTGAATGCCGAGGAACAGCGCGCCGCCGTCCTCCGACCACGACGGCGTCCGGTGTTCCACCACGCGCGTCCCCTCGGGCAGCACGGGCCCGTCGCGGGGGTCCAGCACGAACGATGCGCTTGCGTCGCCGTCCAGGCCGCGCCACGCGAGGGCCACGTGGGCGGTGTCCTCGTGGGCGTCGTCCGTGTAGGTCTTGAGCACCGCCAGGTCCATGGCTTCGTCGCGCCAGGAGAGATTCCGGTAGGTGGCCTCGTCGGTGTCCAGGGAGCGGAGGCGCCCGGACTCGGGATTGTAGACCTTCACCCCGTTGCCGACGCGGTCGTCCGTGTCCACGGTCATCGCCAGCATGTGGCCCTCGTCGCTCCACGCGAGCCCGGACACGTTGCCGAAGCTGAGCGTGGCGCCCGAGGACAGATCCCGCACCACCGCGTCGACGCCCGCGCTTTCGCGTCCCTCCGGCCGGTACCGGCGCAGCGCGACGTAGCGTCCGTCGTCGGACAGCGAGAATGACTCGACCTCGTCGATCCGCTCCTGTTCTCCCGTGCCCAGGTTCAGCAGCCCGAGCGCGTTGCGCACGGGTGTGTTCGCCGCCTCGAGCTTCTTGCGTTCGGCGGGCGACACCCCGATCGAGTAGGCCAGCCAGCGGCTGTCCCGGGTGAACGCGGGACGGGTGGCGTAGGGGACGACGACGACCGAGTCCGAGTCGGTGGCGTGGACCCGCAGTTCGCCCTCGTCGTTGACGCGCGCCACGCCGACCGCGAGCCAGCGGCCATCGCGGGACAGCACCGTCTGGCCGAGCGACTCCCACTGGCCGTAGTCGTCGCTGGTGAGCGTGGGCTTGTCCTGTGCCCGCGCGTTCGGGGCCCAGACGGCCGCGAGAAGAGCGGCCAGGAGCAGTGTGGCGGCGGTGTGTGGGGATGCTTGCGGGTTCTTCATGGATCTTCGTCCTGACGTTGGTTTCCGGTAGCTTTACGGAGCGCGTCATGCGACCGCTGCGGGAGGCGGCTAATACATCGCGATCCGAACGTAAGCGAGGAGACCTTGGCTAGAAAGACCGTCCAGGTCGACATCGGCGGGGTGAAGGTGGGTGGCGGGAACCCTGTCGTCGTCCAATCGATGACCAATACGGACACGGCAGACCCGGCCGCGACCGCGGCCCAGGTCAAGGCGCTGGCCGACGCCGGCAGCGAGATCGTCCGCGTAACCGTCAACAACAAGCACGCCGCGGCCGCCGTGCCGGAGCTGTTCGAGCGTCTTGCCGACCTTGGCTGCACCGCGCCCATCGTGGGGGACTTTCACTACAACGGACACATCCTGCTGCGGGATTTCCCCCGGGCGGCCGCGCTCCTGTCCAAGTACAGGATCAACCCGGGCAACGTGGGCACGAGCCGTCGGGACGAGAACTTCCAGGCCATCGTCCGCATCGCGATGGAGCATGGGAAGGCGATCCGGATCGGGGTCAACTGGGGCTCGCTGGACCAGCGGCTGCTCACGCTGATGATGGACGAGAACGCCAGCCGCGAGGATCCGAAGGATGCGGGCGATGTGTTGCGCGACTGCATCGTGGAGAGCGCGACCCGGTCCGCGGAGCTGGCGGAGGAGACGGGGCTGGGCGCCGACCGCATCGTGCTGAGCGCCAAGGTGTCGGGCGTGCGCGACCTGATCCTGGTGTACCGCCAGCTGGCGCCGCTCACCCGATATCCGCTGCATCTGGGGCTCACCGAGGCGGGGATGGGGTCCAAGGGCATCGTGGCCACCGCCGCCGCGCTCTCTCCGCTCCTGATCGACGGGATCGGCGACACGATCCGCGTCTCGCTCACGCCGCGGCCGGGGGGCGACCGCACCGAGGAGGTGCGGGTGGCGCAACAGATCCTGCAGTCGCTCGAGATCCGCAGCTTCGAGCCGCAGGTGACCGCGTGCCCGGGGTGCGGCCGTACGACGAGCACCTTCTTCCAGGAGATGACCGAGGACATTCAGGGCCATATTCGGGAGCGCATGTCCGAGTGGCGCCGGATCTACCCCGGCGTCGAGGACCTCAAGGTCGCGGTGATGGGTTGCGTGGTGAACGGTCCGGGCGAGTCCAGGCACGCCGATCTGGGGATTTCCCTGCCGGGCAACTTCGAGGCCCCCAAGGCGCCGGTCTATGTCGACGGAGCCCACTACCGCACGCTCAAGGGAGACCGGATCGTGGAGGAGTTCAAGGACATCCTCGGGGGGTACGTGGCCCGCCGGTATGGAACGGCGCCCGGACAGCCGACGCCGGTGGAGGAGAGCACGGGATCCTGAATTGCACGGTTGCCGGCATTTCAGCGTCAGGAACGGCAGAACCCCGCGCGGTGTCTAACACAGGGGTGTTATCGTCGCACGGTGGGTGCGGTGGGTGGCGGGAGCGCGTGGCAACCTCCGCAAAGTAACCGGGTGTCAGAGTGGCAGGGCGCGAACTGCGCCGACCTCTTTGACCCCACGTCTTCAACGAGAGATGTGAGTGATGGCACAATCACGATCCACCCTCGGCGTTCTCACGGTCCTGATCATCCTGGGCGGGCTGGCGGGAGGTGTCTGGTGGCGCCTCCGCCCCGAGCCGGAAGAGGAGAGCGATTCGGCCGAGCTGTCGGAGGAGGCCGGCGAGGTCGTCGAGTCCGTGCAGCAGCAGTTCAGCACCGAACTGCCCCAGCCGGTCACCGGGGTGGCGGCCGTGCAGGACACCCTCTGGATCTCGGTGACGGCCAAGGGCAGGGCGGAGGCGATCCGCGAGACGAAGATCACGGCCCGCACCTCGGGGATCGTTGTGTCCGTTCCGGTACGCGAGAACCAGGCCGTGAGGTCGGGCCAGCTGATGGTCCGGATCGACACCACCGAGTACGCGCTCGAGGTGGCGGCCCGGTTCGCGGCGCTGCAGAAGGCCCGGGCGGACTATCAGACGCGGGTGATCGGCGACGACGCGCTGGCCGACGACGAGGTGAGGGCCCGGCGCGACCGTCTCGCACGGGCGATCACCGGGCTGGACGAGGCGGAGGTCGCCCATCGCAAGGCGGTGCTCGACCTGGAGAAGACCTCCGTCCGCGCGCCTTTCGGCGGCCGTATTGCCGACCTGAAGGTCGTTCCGGGCCAGTTCGTTCCCGAAGGGGAGGAGCTGCTCACGGTGGTCGACATCGACCCGATCAAGGTAGCCGTCCAGGTGCTGGGCACCGAGGTCGTCTACCTGGACGAAGGACGCGCGGCAACCCTGGATTTCACGGCCTTCCCGGACCGGGCTTTCTACGGGCGGATCGAAACGATCAACCCTGTGATCGATCCGGAGACGAATACCGCGCGCGTCACTGTCCACATCGCCAACGCGGACGGCAGGATCAAGCCGGGCATGTACGCCGAGGCGGACCTGGAGGCGCAGCAGTTCCCGGACCGCATCCTGGTGCCGCGCACCGCGATCCTCGAGACCGCCGACCGACGCACCCACCTGTTCGTGCTGGAGGACGGCAGGGCCAAGTGGCGCTACGTGACGCCCGGGCTGGAGAACGAGCAGCTCGTCGAACTCCTCGAAGGGGACGAGGACTGGGTGGCGCCAGGCGAGATCGTGCTGGTGGACGGGCACTACTACCTGCCTCACGATGCCGCGGTCGAACTTGTGGATGACCCGGAGGCGGCAGGCGGGAGGCCGACCCGATGAGGGGCCCGGGGTCGTACCCGGCATCCTACGGACCCGGATCGGCGATTCTTGTTGCGGCGGTCGCGGCGGCGGTGCTCGCGGGGGCGGTGCTCGCGGGGGTCGAACCGCTCAAGGCGCAGGAGATGCGCGGGGGCGATGAGGTTACGGTCCTCACGCTGGAGGATGCGCTCCGACGCGCGGCCGACTACAACCCGCAGTACCGGCAGGCGGTCAACCGCATGGACCTGGCGGGGCCGCAGCAGCGCGAGGCGCTGGGGGCGTTTCTGCCGGATCTGACTGTATCGTACCGCACGGGGCAGAACTTCCGGAGAGAGAGCACAGCGCTCGATTTCTTTGGCCAGCCGCTCGAAAACCCCGAGGTAAGGACCATCAGCTCATCCTCCACGAACCAGAGCGCGTCGGTGGGGATCCAGCTTTTTCGCGGGGGAAGCCGCTTCCACCAGTTGGGACAGGCCCGGGCACAGGCGCGCGTCGACCGGCTCTCGGCAAACCGGGAGCTGAACACGATTCTCGCGGAGGTCCAGCGCCAGTTTCTGATCGCCCAGAGGCAGAAGGCCGCGCTGGAGGTTGAGCTGGAACTCCTGGCCGCCCGCGAGCGCGACGTCGAGTTGACGACCAGCCTCTTCGAACTCGCTTCGATCGGGCGGTCCGACCTGCTGGCAACCGAGCTGGATCTGGAAGCACAGCGCCTCTCCGTCAATACCGCCCGGGCCGACTTCCAGAAGGGGTTGCTCGCGCTGAGAAAGGCCATCGGCGACCCGGCGCTCACGGCGCTGGATGTCGAGCAGCGGCAACCCGAACCATTCGATCCTGCGGAGCTGGACGTGGATGGCCTGGTCGCCCTCGCTCTTCGGGAGAGCCCCAGGATTGGGGAGGCTGCGGCCGCGCTCGATGTCAGCCGAGCCGCGCTGAGCAGCCAGAAGGCCGACCGCTGGCCGACGTTGTCGTTGAGCACGAGCATGAGTCGCGGATCGTTCGGACCCGACGGGACGGAGTTGTTCGCCTTCGATCCGGAGGACTTCAACGGGGGTCTGAGCCTCAGCGTGTCCGTCCCCATCTTCAATCGCTTCAGCACGTCGCGCGCCATCGCCCAGGCCGATGTCGAACTGCGCAACGCCCACGAAACGGTCCGCCAGACCGAACTCGAACTGGAAGAACAGATCCGGGCCAGGTACGTGGACCTCGAAGCCGCGTGGGCCAGCCTCCGCGAGCGCACGCGGCGGCTGGAGATCGCGACCGAACGGCGCGGGATCGTGCAGGAGGAGTATCGCCTGGCCACCAAAAGCATTGAGGACCTGAGAGCGGCCATCTGGGAGGAGGCTTCGGCGCTGCGCAACGCACTGGACCAGCGCTTCGAGTTCGCCGGCGCGCTGGTGGGGCTCTACGAAGCCGCCGGCGTCGTCGGCCAGGAAGCCGGCATAGGCACATTGCCGGAGACGAACTGACCGATGTCGGTACCCAGAACCGCCACCCGGCGGCCGGTTGCCGTCGCGATGCTGATCATGGCCGTCGTGCTCCTGGGCGGCATATCGTTTTCGCGGCTTCCGATCGACCTGCTCCCCGACGTGAGCTTCCCGCGGCTCGTCGTCTATACCGGATACCCCAACGTGGCGCCGGCCGAGGTCGAGCGCCTGGTGACCGAAAGGGTCGAACAGCAGGCGGCCGCGGTGGCCGGGGTCGAGAAGGTCACATCCCTCTCGCAGGAGGGCGTGAGCCTCGTGACCCTGCGCTTTGCGTGGGGCACCGACATGGACTTCGCGGCGCTCAATGTGCGCGAGCGCCTGGACAACATCCGCGATCAGTTCCCGGAGACCGCCGACCGTCCGACCATCCTGCGGGTCGATCCCCAGGCCGAGCCGATCCTCACGATTTCTCTCACCGGCGGCGGCGACCTGCTCGAGAACAAGGAGGTCGCCCAGGACGTCTTCCGGCGCCGGCTCGAGCAGCTGGAGGGCGTTGCCCAGGCCTCGGTGACGGGCGGGCTGGACCGCGAGATCCAGGTCGACGTGGACCCCGCGCGGCTCGAGGCCAACGGCATCACCCTCGCCGAGGTTTCGCGGGCTCTCGACCAGGCGAATTACTCGGCACGGGGCGGGACCATCCTGCGGGGGCGGTACCGCTACCCGCTGCGCACGCTTGGCGAATTCCAGACCGTCGAGGAGATCGCGGACGTCGTTGTGGGGAGGCAGCAGCTGGGCGGGCAGCCTCAACCGGGCGAGGAGGGCGACGGGGACACCGCCTTCCGCCTCGTCCGGCTCGGCGACATCGCCAACGTGGTGGACGGCTTTGCGGAACGGGAGGAGATCGCGCGCTACAACGGCGCCGAATCGGTGGGTCTCCTGGTCTTCAAGGAGTCGGGCGCGAACACGGTGGCGGTTGCGGAAGACGTCCAGGAGACGCTGGACCTTCTGAAGGAGCAATATCCCGACTTCACGGCCGAAATCGCGTACAACCAGGCGACCTTCATCGACGAGTCGATCAGCAACGTGGTGCAGGCGCTGATCCTGGGGGGACTGCTCGCGTTCGTCGTGCTCTTCTTCTTCCTCCGCGACCCGCGCTATCCCGTGGCCATCGCGCTGGCCATCCCGATTTCGGTGATCGGCACGTTCGCGCTGATGGACGCGTTCGGCGTCTCGCTGAACATCATGAGCCTGGGAGGCCTGGCGCTCGGCGTCGGAATGCTCGTCGACAACTCGATCATCGTTCTGGAGAACATCTTCCGGCACCGCCAACTGGGGGCCGGGCCCCTTGAGGCCGCGGCGCGCGGGGCCGAGGAGGTACAGGGAGCGATCACGGCCTCCACGCTGACCACGATCTCGGTCTTCGGTCCCATCATCTACGTGCAGGGCGTGGCGGGGGAGCTGTTCGGAGCCCTGTCGCTCGCGGTTGCCTTCTCGCTGCTCGCGAGCCTCGCGGTCGCCCTGACGCTTCTCCCCTCGATGGCCGCCCACTTCAAGGGCGCGCGGGATCCGGTCCCGGAGACCGCCGAGGCCCCGGCGCCTGCCCGCGCACGCCCTGCGACGGTGCTCGGAAGGGTCGGCTGGCTGCTGGTCTCGCTGTTGCGCCTCCCGGTCAGAGGCCTGGTCGGCGTGGGATCCCTGGCCCGGCAACTGGTGCGATTCTGGCTGGATCTCGGGGCGAGCGTCCTGTCCACCGTCTTCGGACCCTTCTTCCGGGTCTTCGATCGCCTGTTCAGGGTCTTCGCCGCGTGGTATCACGGGGTGCTGGCCCTTTCGCTGGACCGTCGCGGGACGGTGCTGACCGTTGCCGCGGGTGCCCTGGGCGGGTGCCTGCTGCTCGCGGTGGGGCTGGACCGGGACCTGCTTCCCAACGTGGATCAGGGCGCGTTCGACGTGAGGATCGAGTTGGCCGAGGGCACGCAACTGCGGGCCACGGCGGAATCCGCGGAACCGCTGGAGCAGCGTCTGATCGACGACCCGCAGGTGGCTGCCGTGTTCAGCCACATCGGGCGGGACGTCCAGGCCAAGGGCGATGAGGGACAGGCGTCCGGACTCCACACCGCGACCATGCAGGTGAGACTGGAGGACGACGCGCTGACGGAGGAAGTGGTCGCAAGAGCAGGGGGCGCCGCGGCAGGGTTCCCCGCGGGGGCCCTGTCCTTCGAGACCGGCCAGGCCACCGCGCTGGGCCAGATTCTGGGTGGCGGAGAGGCGGACATCGCCGTGCGCGTCCGCGGGGAGAACCTGGACGACGCCTACCGCTTCGCCCAGGACATACGGCAGGGACTTTCGGGGCTGACGCAGGTTCGCAACGTGCGCATCGGGTCCGAGCGGGGACAGCCCCAGTTCCAGGTGTCGATCGACGCAGAAGCGGCCGCGAACTACAACATCGACCCGCGCGTGGTAGCCGAGACGATCGAATCGGCGATGCGCGGCGACCGCGCAACGGAGTTCGTGGACTTCGACCGCAAGATCGCCGTCATGGTGCGGCTGCCCGATTTCCTCCGTCACGACGCGTCCACGCTGGACGCGCTCCGGGTCGAGGGCGTGCCGCTGCGCGAACTGGTCACGGTACGCGAGACGGTGGGGCCGGCCGAGATCCGCCGGGAGGAGCAGGGCAGGGTGGTCACCGTGTACGCCGACGTCGCGTCGGGCGGGCTGGCCGATGCCATCGTCGCCATCGAGGGCACGCTCGCCGGCATGCAGCCGCCGCGCGACATTCGCGTCGACGTTGGCGGCGAGAATGAAGAGATGCGCCGGTCCTTCCGCGACCTCGCATTCGCCTTCGGCCTGGCGCTCCTTCTGGTGTACATGATCCTGGCGGCACAGTTCGAGTCCTTCGTGCACCCCTTCACGATCCTGATGGCCGTGCCTCTCGCGCTGGTGGGCGCTATCCTTGCACTGGTGCTCACGGGTGAGGGCCTCAACACGATGAGCCTCATCGGGATTGTGATTCTCGTTGGAATTGTGGTGAACGACGCGATCGTCAAGGTGGACTTCATCAATCAGGGCATAGCGCGGGGCCTGAGCCTGCGCGACGCGATCCTCGAGGCCGGCGAAGTGCGGCTGCGGCCCATCGTCATGACGACGGTCACCACCGTGCTCGGCCTCCTCCCCATGGCGCTGGGGATCGGCCGCGGCGCCGACCTCAGGGCACCCATGGCGATTTCCGTGATCGGTGGACTGCTGGTCGCGACCGCGCTGACGCTCATCGTGGTCCCCGTGGTCTACTCGGTGATCGAGGACGTGCGCCGCAGTTGGCGAGGCCGCCGCGGCGTAGCGCTGCCCGACGATGGTCTCGTTGTACAGAAGGCAGGGACGCCATGATCAGGCTGAGCATGCGGCGGCCGGTGGCGGTCGCGATGGGGTACGTCGCGGTCGCGCTTCTCGGTGTGCGCGCGTGGCAGGATATCCCGATCGAACTGATGCCCGACACCCAGCTGCCCCGGCTGACGGTCGAGGCCACGTGGCGGGGCGCCTCGCCCGAGACGGTCGAAGCGTTTCTCACCTCGCCGCTGGAGGCGGCCATCCAGCTGGTCGAAGGCGTCGAAAAGGTCGTGTCCGAATCGTCCGAGAGCCGCGCGACCATCTGGATCGACTTCTCGCGCGACGTGGACATGGACTTCGCGCGCCTCGACCTCTCGGAACGGCTCGCGACTCTGGAAGAGAACGAGCTTCCGCCGGGCGTGGACCGTGTCGTCGTCCAGCCGTATATCCCCGACGAGTTCCGGGAGACCCAGGGACAGGGCCTGCTGCGCTACACCTTCACCGGCGCGCGGACGCTCGAATCCCTGCGCCAGCACCTCGACGACGTCGTGATTCCCGAACTGAGCCGGGTGGAGGGTGTCGCGCTGGTCACGGCGCGCGGGGGCCGCGAGCGCCTGCTCGAGGTCGAGCTGGACCGGGAGCTGATGGCCGCGATGGGTGTCGCGTCTTGGGAAGTGGACTTGAAGCTGGCCGACCTGGACCTGGTGCGCGAAGCCGGCGCGGTCCGCGACGGCGACCGGCAGTGGACGGTGACGATCCGAAACCGGCCCGTGTCCGCCCAGGACATCCGCAGCGCCATCGTGAAGTCCGACGGCGGGCGCGTCGTCCGGGTCTCGGACATCGCCGTCGTGCGCGATACCTACGAGGACATCCGCAGCCACAACCGCGTCAACTCGCGTCCGGCGGTGGACATGCGGGTCACCAAGGAAATCGGCGCCAATTCGGTGCGGGTTGCCGACAGGGTGAAGGAACGTCTGGCAGCGGTCGAACTCCGCAATCCGCCCAACACGCGCTTCATCCTGAACTGGGACGAGAGCCGGCAGATCCGCCGGCAGATGTCCGACCTGCGCAGCCGTGCGCTCATTTCGGTCATCGTGATCTTCGGCGTGCTCTTCCTCTTCCTCGGGTCGCTCAGGTCCGCGATCGTGGTCTTCGCCACCATCGCATCGTCGATCCTCATCTCGCTTAACCTGATCTACTTCGCGGGATTCTCCCTCAACGTCCTGACCCTCATGGGGCTCGCGATGGCCTTCGGCCTCATCGTGGACAACTCGATCGTGGTGCTTGAGAACATCTACCGGCGATGGCAATCCGGGCGCCCGCGGGACAGCGCCATCCTCGAGGGGGCGTCGCATGTGGTGCTGCCGATCATGGCCGCGACCGCGACCACCCTGATCGTCTTTGCGCCCTTCGTCTACCTGCAGGACGAGTTGCGGATCTACTACCTGCCGCTGGCCATCGTGGTGGTGCTGAGCCTGCTGGCGTCGCTCCTGGTGGCGTTCAGCTTCATACCCGGGCTCGTGGGCAGGATCCTGCCGGCCAGGGACGGCGCCGGCACATCCGCCGCGGGCGCTTCCGCGGCCCGCGACCCGCTCTACCTGCGCTTCTACCGGGGTCTCGTCGGGTACACGCTCCGCTGGCCGTGGGTCGTCGTGGGCATATGTGTGGCGTTGCTCGGCGGTTCGGGGTATCTGTTCGACCAGTACGTGAACAAGGGCAGGGTCTGGGGCGGCGGATGGGGCCAGCAGACGTATATCGACATCTCCATCCGGCTCCCGCGGGGGTCCGACATCGAGCGCACCGATCAGCTGACGCGGTATTTCGAGGAACGGCTGCGTGAGATGCCCGAGGTGGAGCGCTTCGTGACACAGGTGTTTCCCGAGTCGAGCCGCACCAGGGTGACCTTCCCGGAGGAGCTGGAACTCACCGACGTGCCGGTGCGCATCAAGGAACAGCTCTTCGCGTTTTCGCTCGGGTTCTCGCGGGCCGAGGTGCGCGTGTACGGGTACGGCCCCTCCTTCTACGGCGGTGGCGGCTCGCCCCCCAACTACTCGATCCAGGTGCTCGGATACAACTACGAGAAGGTGCGTGACATCGCCGAGGACCTCGGGGGCAGGCTGCAGCGCTATCCGCGCATTCGCGACGTGAACACGAATGCGTCGTTCGGCTACTTTACGCGCGACCGGGCGTCCGAATTCGCCGTCGACATCCGCCGTGACGTGGTCGCCCGCCACGATATCACCGTCGACGTCCTGGTCGGCCAGATCTCGGATGCCGTGCGCGGCCAGGTGAGCCAGGATCTGCTCAAGATCGGAGGCGACGAGGTCCGTTACGACGTCAAGCTGGAGGGGAACCGCGAGGTCGACCTCGTCGAACTGAGACAGACCATGGTTCTGACGCCGGCGGGCAACCCGGTTCGTCTCGGGGAGCTCGTGACCATCCGCCCGCGCGAGGTGCTGGCCACGATCCGGCGGGAAGACCAGCAGTACGAGCGCACCGTCGCGTACGAGTTCCGGGGGCCCTACAAGCTCGGCGACCTGTATCACAACACCGTGATCGACATGACGTCGGTGCCGCCGGGGTACACGGTCAAGAAGGCCGACCGCTGGCGCTGGTCGACGGAGGAACAGTCGCAGATGGCGCTGGTGCTCCTGGTCTCCATCTTCCTGATCTACATGGTCACCGCCGCACTCTTCGAGTCCCTGCTGCTGCCCCTGTGCGTGCTTCTCACGGTGCCCATGGCGCTGATCGGGGTCTTTCTGCTGTTCTTCTACCTGGACGCACACTTCACGCGCGAAGCGTACATCGGCGTCATCATGATGGGAGGAATCGTGGTCAACAACGCGATTCTGCTGGTCGACCACATCAACCGCGTGCGGCGGGAAACCGCGCTTGCCCTGAAGCCGGCCATTCTCAAGGGGACCCTGGAGCGCGTGAGGCCGATCCTCATGACGACGACGACGACCATCCTGGGGCTGACCCCCCTCGTCATCTTCAGCGAGACGGCGAATTCGAATATCTGGAACGCGCTGACCTACGCCCTCATCGGCGGGCTGGCGTCGTCGACCTTCCTGGTCCTCACCGCCACCCCGGCGCTCTACCTGCTCTTCGAGCGCGGCAAGGAGCGGCGTGCCGACTGGGCCGCGGCCGAAGCGTCGGTGGCGGCAACCGGAGCCGGGGCCGGCTGACGTTCCAATGAGACTTCGTTTCGCCCCGTCGCCCACGGGGCACCTTCACGTCGGAGGAGCCCGCACGGCGCTCTTCAACTGGCTGCTCGCGCGGCGCAGCGGAGGCGCCTTCCTGTTGCGCATCGAGGACACGGACCGCAACCGGAGCGCTCCGGAGCACGTGGACGCCATCCTGAACGGTCTCCGCTGGCTCGGCATCAACTGGGACGAAGAGCCCGTCTTCCAGGCCGACGGACTCGCGCGGCACCGGGCCGACGCGCTGCGCCTGCTGGAGCTGGGGCGCGCCTATCGGGACTTCACCCCCAGGGAAGAGTTCGAGCGCGCGCGTGACGCGGCGATGGCTGCGGGCAGCGGCGCCGTGACGCGGCTGTCGCGGGAACTGGCGGGGCGCGTATCGGCGGCCGAGGCGGAGCGCCGCGCGGCTGCCGGGGAACCCTTCGCGGTGCGTTTCCGCGTTCCGGACGGGAACACCTCCTGGCGGGACATGGTGCACGGGGACATGCGTTTCGACAACGGCGAGATCGACGACTTCGTCATCCTCAGGAGCGACGCCACGCCCACGTACAATCATGCCGTCGTGTCGGACGACGCTCACATGGGAATCAGCCACGTGATCCGCGGCGACGATCACATCTCCAATACTCCGAAGCAGATCCTGCTCTACGAGGCGCTCGGGCAGAGCGTCCCCGCGTTCGGGCACCTTCCCATGATCCTGGGCCCGGACGGCAAGCGCCTGTCGAAGCGGCACGGCGCCGAGTCGGTGGACAGCTACCGGGCGGACGGTGTGCTTCCCGAGGCGATGGTCAACTTCCTGGCCCTGCTGGGATGGTCGCCCGGCACCGACGAGGAGCTGATGTCGCTGGAGGAGTTGGTCGCGCGGTTCAGCATGGACAGAGTCCTCAGAAAGGGCTCGATATTCGATCCGGCCAAGCTCCAGTGGATGAACGGCAGGCACATGGCGGCCCTGGGCACCGCGGAGCTTGCCGCGCGGCTGCGGCGCACACTCGCTGCGGCGCACCCGTCCGGAGACGATCATCGCATTCTCACCGACGGTGCCTTCGAGCGGATGACGGAGGCGCTCGCGCCCAGGAGCCGGTCCCTCTCCGAAATGGCGGCCCTGGCCGCGCCCTACCTCGGGCCGGTGACGACCTACGATCCCAAGGCCGCGCGCAAGGGCTGGTACCGTGATCCCGGGGGGGCGACGGAGGTTCTGTCGGGCGTGCGGTCGCGGCTCGCCGAGGTTCCGTGGGAGGCAGAACCGCTCGAGGCGTCGCTTCGCGGGCTCGCTAGCGAGCTCGGCGTGGGGGCGGGAAAGCTCTTTCAACCCCTGCGCCTTGCGCTGACGGGACTTGCGGCCTCGCCCGGGATTTTCGACGTGCTCCTGATTCTCGGCCGGGAGCGGTCCCTCGGGCGGATCGAGCGGGCGATCGACACGATTGCCTCACACTCCGCGGACTCCTGAACCCGTTCCTGTCAGGACGGCCCACGGGAGTGTTTTCCAACCCGGACATGATCATGAACGAGCCGGGGGGAGGGGCCGAGGTGGGGGGGGGTGCGATGGTGAGGGGTGGTGGAGGTTGGGATGGTGGGGTGGAGGAGGGGGCGGCGCAAGGGCCGCCAGCCCCGAGGCGAGCGGAGCGAGCCGAGGGGCGGGCGGGGCCGGTCATGCTGCGGGGTTCAGCGCCTTGGCGATGAGCTGGAAGAGCACCTTGCGGGCCCGCTGGACCTTTTGGCCGGCCTCCACGGTGTTCACGGCGTGTGCTGCGGCGTCGAGCTTCTCGAAGGTGACGCCCGGCTTCAGAAAGCCTTCGGCCCCGGGCAGCGACCGGAGCTTCTCGTACGGGGTCCTGACCAGCTCCTGGGGGTACTTCCTGCGGCGGCGCCCGTTCGCATCCTCGACCTCGACCGCGAAGAGGCAGGTGCGGTGATGGTTGAGAAAGGGCGAGAGATGGTCGCGCAGGAACGCGTCGGCATCCGGTGCCAGAGACTCCGGGATGTGGCTGCGCCCCAGCCACCGGCGAACGACGTTGCCGTTCTTGGACTCGACCAGCGCGTTGTCGTTCGAGCGCCGGGGCCGCGACTTCGTGAAATCCTCGACGTGCAGCTTGTTCAGCATCTCCGCGACCCGGTGGTTGATGAACTCCGACCCGTTGTCGCAGTGAAAGGCCAGGACGCGGAAGGGGAACGCGCCGATGAGCGCCTCGAGCACGGGGACCATGAACTGCTCGGTGATCCGGCGAACCGACGCAAGTTGTTGGTACTGCGTCACTTCGTCGACCATGTTGATCACGTAGGCCCCCTTCTCGCCATCGCGGTCACCGCTGTGCACGGTGTCGACGCGCACGAAGCCCGGACGGCCCTCCGGCCGGGGCCTGCGCCGCTGGCCGATCGGCGAAGGCGCACCCCGCGTCGTCCGCAACGTGGTCCGGGCACGCCGGTACACCCGGCGGTTCCGCAGGTTGTAGATGTGGCCGTTCGAGATCCCGGCCAGGCGTTCGAAGCGCTCGTCGCGGAAGACATGGTACATGCGCCACAGGATCCGCTTCGTCGCCGGTCCCGAGAGCTGGCCGACGGCCTCGTCCACCTCGGCCAGCAGCAGCGCGTCGGCGGTCGTGTAGACCGTGGCGAAGGGCCGCGCCGGAGGGCGCAACCGGTGGTCGCGGATGCGGCCCGTGCGGCGCTGCTGCGTGATCAGCCGGGTCAGCTGGGCGTCCGAGTAGCCGGTGACCCTGGCGAGATACTTCCTGACCAGACCCTTCCCGGCCCTCGACAGGCCGAAATGGTAGCGGAACCGGACCAGCGTCCGCTCAACGAACGCGTACGCCGCCTCGCGGTCGTGGGGGGTGATCTCCGCCGCCTCGCTCCCGCCGAGGAAGGCGCGGATGTCGTCGAGGGTGCAAATCCGTTCGGTGCAGAGTGTCACGATCATGCTCCCATGATCTGCTCGCACCCCCGCTCGTGCTCACTTCCCGTTGGAAACCCGCTTCCCGCTCATGATCATTTCTCATTGGACAACGCTACGGGTTGCAAACCGGGCCGTGTGCTCCTAAGATTGCGGCTTCCCTGATTCGCCATCCCCCGCACCCGGAAGCACATGCAAGCCGGCCACAAATCCGTCATATCGTCAGGTCAGGTTTCCGGCGCGGGGGCCAGACCCGCGCTGAGTGAGATCGAGCGGGGCATCCTCGATTTCATCGTTCTTTTTCTCAGAAGCAACACCTACCAGCCGTCGATCCGCGAAATCGGACGGCACTTCGGCATCAAAAGCACCAAGACGGTGTCCGAGCACCTTCAGGCGCTCGCCGACAAGGGCTACATCGAGCGGGATCCTTTGCGCTCACGCGGTGTGCGGATCTTCGGTGTGGACCTCCACGCCGAGACCGTTTCGCTGCCGTTGTTCGATGACCTGCAGGCTGCGATGCCCGGCAGGCGCTCCCGGCGGCCGGCGACGCACATCACGCTCGACCGCCAGTTGGCGGGAGGAAGCGGAGGATTCATCGTGCGGGCCCCCACGCGACTCGTTCGCGACAGCGCGATCGCCGAGGGTGATTTTCTGGTAATCTCTCCGGTGACGGCGGACGAATTGACGGACGGTGAGGTGATCGTGGCGCGTGTGGGCGGGACTGCCGACTACTTCCGGGTCAGGCGGGACGGGTCGGAGGTACTGCTTCAGCCGCTGCCGGGAGAGGGCGTGCCCGCCCGCATGAGCGAACCCGCTTCCCTGGTCCTGGTCGGACGCGTGGCGGGGCTGTACCGGCGGGTCGGTCGCGAACCGCTCGCAGAGCCCGCCACCGCGCACTGAGCGGCGCACCCGACCCCACGTCCGGCTCGCGGCGCGATCGTGCCTGGATGGCGCGGGCTTTGGAGTTGGCGCGGGCCGGCGGTCTTCGTGGAGAGGTGCCGGTCGGTGCCGTGATCGTCCGGCGCGGCGCGGTCCTCGCGGAGTCCCACAACAGGACCGTCAGGGACTGCGACCCCACCGCGCACGCCGAAGCCGTGACGATCCGCGCCGCGGCGCGGCGCCTCGGTGATTGGCGCCTGACCGACTGCACCCTGTACACAACCCTGGAGCCGTGTGCCCACTGCGCGGGCGCCGTCGTCCTGGCCCGCATCCCGCGGCTCGTGTTCGGCGCCGCCGACCCGAAGGCCGGCATGGCCGGGAGCCTGGCGAACATCGTGCAGGATCCCCGCCTCAACCACCGGGTCGACCTGCTCGGGGGCGTTCTCGCCGAGGAATCCGGCGAGCTGCTGCGCGGTTTCTTCCGCGCGCGGCGTCAGGGCTGACCGTCGATCTCCGGAATGGGCGTGCCGAACACGCGCAGGAAGATCGCCAGAATGACCACACCGGCCGGCAGCGCAATCCAGGTCGCGAGCCCCAGAGCGGTCCCCACGCTGCCCAGCGCCAACCCGACCCCGCCCACCAGCAGGGCGTACGGCAGCTGGGTGCGCACGTGGTCCACGTGATCGCAAGCCGCGGCGGTCGACGACAGCACCGTGGTGTCGGAGATGGGCGAGCAGTGGTCGCCCCAGATCGCGCCCGCCAGCACAGAACTCGTGGTGCCGAGCAGGATGCCGTAGACGGAGCCGTCCGCGAAGCCGGTGCCCCCGGCGAGCGATACCGTGAGCGGGATCACGAGGGGAATCAGGATCGCCATGGTGGTCCACGATGTCCCGGTTGCGAAAGCCATGGCCCCCGAGGTGACAAACACCAGGGCGGGGAGCAGGTACAGCGGCAGGTTGCCGCCCAGCAGCCCGGACAGGTAGCCCGCCGTGCCGATATCCTGGGTGACCGCGCCGAGCGACCAGGCCAGCGTCAGGATCACCATCGCGGTGATCATCGCCTTCACACCACCCGCCCACGCATCGATGCACTCGTGCACCGACAGAATCCGCTGTCCCAGCGTCATCGCGGCCGCGACCAGACATCCCGCGAGCGAACCCCAGAGGAGCGTGTTGAACGGGTCGGCCGCCCCGAAGGTGTCCATCAGGGACGCACCCTCTCCCGCCGCCGCCCGTCCGGAGACGTACAGGCCGCCCAGAACCACGGCGACGACGGTGAGTACGGGGATCCCCGCGTTCCACCAGCGCCTGGGTGACCCCTCCTTCGCGTCCACGAAGCTCTTCGAGGTGTCGGTGGCCAGCATCGCCCCCTCGCGGTAGAGTCCCCGGCCAGCCGCAGCCCTTGCTTCCGCCCTGGCCATCGAGCCGAAATCGCGGTTCATGAACGAGGTCAGGAGCACGAAGACAAACGCGAGGATGGGGTAGAAGAGGTAGGGAATCGTCTGAATGAAGACCGTGTAGGGACTGAGACTTGCGAGAAAGGCCGCGTCGGCCCCCGTCGTGGTGGCGGCCGCGGACGTCAGGCCACCTCCGATCAGCGAGACCTCGTAGCCGACCCAGGTGGAAACGGGAACCAGCGCGGCAATCGGTGCTGCCGTCGAATCGACGAGGTAGGCGAGCTTCTCGCGCGACACCCTGAGCCGGTCGGTGATCGGGCGCATGGTGTTGCCGACGACGAGCGTGTTGGCGTAGTCGTCGAAGAAGATCGCCAGCCCGGCGAGGGCCGTGGCCACCTTGCCCCGGCGCCGGTTGCGCGCCAGCGGCGCGACCGCGCGCACCACCCCCCGCGTCCCGCCGTTACGGCTGACAATGCCGACCATCCCGCCCAGCATGAGACTGAAGACGACGATCTGGGTGTGGCCGCCGTCCGTGTCGCCGAGCGCCGGCACGACGTACTGGTCGACGAGCCGCCACGTTGCCTGAACCGGATTGTAGCCGGCCACGGCCAGTGCGCCCAGCCAGACCCCGGCAAGGAGCGCGGTGATCACTTCCTTGAAGATCAGCGCCAGCGCGATCGCGAGCAGGGGGGGCAGAATCGAGAACCATCCAGGCGCGAAGGGGCTGTCGACGGCGTGAGTCGTGTCGCCCACGCGCACGTCCAGAGGCAGTTCGGCCCGCGACCGCACAACGACGTTCCGGAACTCGCGAACTTCGCGTGCCCCGACGGTCCCCGACGCGATGAGTGTCCCCTGGGCGTTGCGCACCTCGACCAGCGATGACAGCTCCTCCGCTCCGTCCACGGCGATGGTGAAGGGAACCGAGCCGAGAATGACCCTGGGTGCCTCGACGGCCACCTGGCCCCTTGCGCCGGCAGGAGTCCCCAGCAGGAGGAGGCCACACGCGGGAGCGACGACCAGCGCGCGAGCGAGTCCTGCGAGAGGGCGCCGCCGACCGCGGTCGGCAGATGGCGGGGGACCGGGACGGAATGTTGCACGGGACATGACGGCTCCGCGGGGGCTGTTGGGAACGCGCCGGGCCGGGGCATCGCCGGGCCGGGAACCCCACCATGATGTTGGCCGAGCGCTTACCGTGCAATTACCTTTGGGCCGCCGGGATGGCTGACCGCCGCGATGATCGCGGTCCCAGACAGGAGTGCGAACCCGAAAGGTGACTCCCACAGACCCCACGGTGCTCATGGACGGCGCGGATGTCAGGCGTGCCGTCGACCGCATGGCTCACGAGGTTCTGGAGAAGCTGGGAGGCACCCGTCATCTGGTGTTGATCGGGATCCAGCGGCGGGGGGTCGATCTCGCGGGCATGATCTCGAAGGCCATCTCGGCCGCCGAGGGGACCGAAGTCGCCACGGGCACCCTCGACATCACCTTCTACCGCGACGACCTGATGGCCATCGGGCCGCGTCCCCTCGTCGGCGAGACCAAGCTTCCGCCGGGCGGCGTGGACGACATGGCGGTCGTTCTGGTGGACGACGTTCTCTACACCGGCCGGACCGCGCGCGCAGCCCTCAACGAGCTGATGGACTGGGGGCGCCCTGCGCGGATCCTCCTTTGCGTGCTCGTGGACCGCGGCGACCGCGAACTGCCGATTCAACCGGACATTGTCGGCCGCGAGTTTTCCGTGCTGGCCAATCAGCGCGTGGATGTGCTCGTCCCGGCTCTCGACGGTGAACTGGCGGTGGTCCTGGGTTCCGTGGACCGCGGATGATCAGGTCGAAGGCGGCCCTGGGCAAGGATCTGATCGGGCTCGAGCCCCTGTCCCCGGATCAGATCCGGATGATCCTCGACACCGCCGAACCCTTCAAGGAGATCACCGGGCGCCGTATCAAGAAGCTGCCCGTGCTGCGCGGCAAGACCATCGTCAACCTGTTCTTCGAGCCGTCCACCCGCACGCGGATCTCGTTCGAGTTCGCCGAGAAGCGGCTTTCCGCGGACACGGTGAACATCGGCGCGGTCGGATCGTCGGTTTCGAAGGGGGAGACGCTGGTGGACACTGCGCGCAACCTCGAGGCGATGAGCATCGACATGGTGGTGATCCGTCACTGGTCGGCGGGTGCGGCGTCCTTTCTCGCGTCGCGCATCCCGTCGAACGTGATCAACGCCGGCGACGGGGCGCACGAGCATCCCACACAGGGGCTTCTGGACATTCTAACCCTGCGCGACCACTTCGGCAGTCTCGATGGGCTCAAGGTGTGCATCGTCGGGGACGTGCTGCACTCGCGGGTCGCCCGCTCCAACATCCACGGCCTCGTCAAGCTGGGCGCCAGCGTCGGCGTGTGCGGGCCGCATACCCTCCTGCCGGCGCGTATCGAGCGGCTCGGCGTGAGGGTCTTCCCCCGCGTGGACGACGCGGTGCAGTGGGCCGACGCGCTGAACGTGCTGCGATTGCAGCTGGAGCGCATGCAGGATGGATTCGTGCCGTCGCTGAGGGAGTACAACCGCGTGTTCGGGATCACGTCCGCGCGTCTGCGGCGCGCGCCCGGGGAGCTGCTGATCATGCACCCGGGACCGATGAACCGTGGCGTCGAAATCGATTCGGATGTGGCCGACGGGCCGCACTCCGTGATCCTGCAGCAGGTCACCAACGGCGTCGCCGTGCGCATGGCGGTCCTGTACCTGCTCGCGGGCGGCGCGCCTCACCTCGCCGAGGCTGCGAGGGACTGGACGGGCTCGTGAAGGCCGTGCTCGTCCGGGGCGGGCAGGTCCTCGATCCGGCGGCGGACGGGGACGCGCGGCAGGCGGATGTGCTGGTTGCGGACGGCACAGTCCGTGCCGTGGGGACGGACCTCGAGGCCGACGGCGCCGATGTGCTGGACGCGGCGGACCTGATCGTCGCTCCCGGGTTCGTGGACCTGCACGCGCACCTCTGCGAGCCGGGATGGGAGCACCGTGAGACGATTCGCACGGGCGCGCTGGCGGCGGCGGCCGGAGGGTACACCGCCGTTTGCGCCATGCCCGATACGGACCCGGTCGTGGATGATCCCGCTTCGGTCGGCTTCATCGTCGCCGCGGGGCGGCGCGCGCGCGGTGCCAGGGTCTACCCGGTGGCGGCCGTGTCGGCGGGCTGCAAGGGCGAGCGCCTCACCGAGTTCGGCGAAGTCGTGGACGCTGGCGCGGTGGCGGTATGTGACGCGGGCTCCTCGATCGCATCGTCCGGCCTGATGCGGCTCGCGCTCCAGTACGCGCGCTCGTTCGACGTGCCCGTGCTTTCCCATTGTGAAGACCGGGACCTTGCGCGCAAGGGCGTGATGCACGAGGGCGTGATGTCGACGCGTCTGGGGTTGCGCGGCAAGCCGGCCGTCGCGGAAGAGATCGGTGTCGCCCGCGACCTCGCCCTTGCACGCGCGACCGGGGGGCGGCTTCACGTGCAACGGGTCTCAACCGGGGCCGCCGCCGAACTGATCCGTGCCGCGAAGGCTGCGGACGTTCAGGTCACCGCGGAGGCCACGCCGCACCATCTGCTGCTGTCCCATGAGCTGCTCGCGGACTACGGGACGGAATACAAGGTCGATCCGCCGCTGCGCACGGCGCGCGACGTCGAACTGTTGGTCGCGGCACTGGCCGACGGGACCATCGATTGCATTGCGACCGACCACGCGCCGCGCCACTACGACGAGAAGGAGCAGGCTTTCGGCGATGCGCCGTACGGCGTCGTAGGCCTGGAGACCGCCTTTTCGATCCTCCACACCCGCCTGGTGCGCGAGAACCGACTGTCCCTCAAGACTCTGCTGGACCGCATGTCGACGGGTCCGGCCCGGGCTCTCGGGCTGCCCGGAGGCAGTCTGGCGCCCGGCCAGCCGGCCGACATCGTGCTGATCGACCCCGGGCTGGAGTGGACGGTCGCGGCCGGATCCTTCCGCTCCAGGGGCCGTAACACACCCTTCGAGGGTGCACGTCTGGTGGGCCGGGTGGTGAGGACCCTGGCAGGTGGCGAGACCGTCTGGAGTCTCGGCGGCGCTACTGGTGCGCGCGAACCAGCCGATCCAGCCGGGACTTGATTCGGCCGGCCTTGTTCGGGTGAAGTACCCGGCGGTTCGCGGCCCTGTCGATCAGCGCGACCGCGCTGCGGCGCCGTGCTTCGGCGTTCTCGTGCGTGTCGGCTTCGCTGACCCTGCGAATTGCGGTCCGGATGCGTGAACGTGTAACGCGGTTGCGCGTCCGAGCCTCCCGGCTCAACTGCATTCGCTTTTTCGCACTCTTGATATTGGGCATCTTGGTGTGGCTTCCGGAGACTGTGTCCTTCGGACTGGCTGCAGACCTCGCAAATCAAGGCCGGATCGAAAGGTAGAACCGGGAGCCCCTGCGATCAACCGTGGCGGGACCGGCCCCCGACCGCGGGCTCGCCGCCGCTTGCCGGACCGCCCGGAGCCGCGGGAGCGCTCTGGCCGCCACCAAAGGAGCCGTCTACAATTCCGACCATGGAAATCCTGCTGATCATTCCCGTTCTGCTGTTTTCCGTCGTGGTCCACGAAGTCGCGCATGCGTGGCAGGCGTTCAGGGAAGGGGACACCACGGCCCGCGACCTCGGCCGGCTCACCCTCAACCCGATTCCCCACCTCGACCCGGTGGGTTCGGTGCTGGTGCCCCTGGTCCTGTACCTGCTCCCGGGCAATTTCCTTTTCGGGTGGGCCAAACCGGTGCCTGTGAACCCGCGCAACTACCGCAACTACCGGGCGGGCGACATACGGGTATCGCTGGCGGGTATCGTTGCGAACCTGTGCCTCGTGGTCCTGTGCACCCTTGGACTGGCCGTGATAGTCATTCTCGAAGGGTTGCCGTTGCTTGGCGGGGCGATTGGTTCAAGTATATTCCAAATGCTTACTTATGGAATTTTCATAAACCTTATTCTAGCATATTTCAACCTGATTCCGTTTCCGCCGCTCGACGGCTCCCACGTGTTGTATCACCTGCTGCCTCCCGCCGCCGGGGCCCGCTACCGCGCGCTCGGCCGCTATGGAGTGACCCTGCTCTTCCTGACGATTCTTGTTTTCCCCGGCGCCTTCGGGGTGTTGCTTTCGCCGGTGCTGGTCGCGTTCGAGTGGATTGTGGGGGCGGTGGCGGCACCATGACCGACGGGTTCCTGCTGGTGGAGACGGACCGCTTCAGTGGACCGCTCGACCTGCTTCTGCACCTGATCCGCACCCAGGACATCGACATCTTCGACATCCCGATCGCCCGGATCACGCATCAGTTCCTGCAGGCCATCGAGGACCTCGGGGACGCCGGCGTGGACGAGGCCGGCGAGTTCCTGGAGATGGCCGCCGCGCTGATCCGCATCAAGGCGCGCATGCTCCTGCCCAGCCCCGCCGGCGAGGAGGACGAGGATCCGCGCGCCGAGCTGGTGAGACGGCTCCTCGAGTACGAGATGGTGAGGGACATCGCAAGGCGCATGCGCGCGGCCGAGGACGACCGTGGCCGGCGCTTTGCAAAGGGGTACGTGGAGCCGCGCAGGCGCCCGGCGCTGGCCGAAGCGCCGCTGAACGTAACGTGGGAGGAGTTGTACGCGGCTGCGCTGGGCGTGGAGTCTCCGGTCGAGCGCGACGCGGAACACCGGGTCGCGGCGCGTCCGGTGGCCATGCGGCAGAAGGTGGGATTGATCGTGGAGGCCGTAAAAAGGGCCAGACGAATCGAATTCGCCAGCCTGGTTGCACCGTGGAAGGAGCGAATGCACGCTGTCATGACGCTGCTGGCCGGACTGGAGCTCGGTCGGCGCCGGGTCGTGTCGCTGAGGCAGCGCGAGGCGTTCTCGCCGCTCTGGTTCTACAGGGGCCGCAACCTCGACATGGAGCTCGACGAGGTCGTGGCCGGCGCCGGACCGCAACCCGATCCGCGGCCGCAGCCGCAAACGGAGTCCGCCGGGGGAAATACTGCATGAACGACGCCAGCATTGTCGAAGCCATCCTCTTCGCGAGCGACGCGCCGCTGTCTCCGGGCGAGATCGCGCGCGCTGACGAGTCGCTGGACGAGGACCGGGTCGAAGAGGCCCTCGCCGTGCTGCGCGCCGAGTACGACAACACGGGGCGCGCGTTCGAGTTGCGTGAGGTCGCCGGCGGCGTGCAGCTGATGACGCGGCCCGAGTACGCGCCCTACCTGGAGCGCTTCGACACGGTGCCCAGGTCGTCCCGGCTTTCGGGTCCAGCCCTCGAGGCCCTGGCGATCGTGGCGTACCGGCAGCCGGTCAGCCGCCTGGAGGTCGAATACGTCCGCGGCGTCAATTCGACGGGCGTGATACGCACCCTGCTGGACCGTGAGCTGATCGATGCCGTGGGGCGCGGGGAAGGGGTGGGGCGGCCGCTGCTCTACGGGACCACGTCCCGGTTTCTGGAGCACTTCGGCTTTCCCTCGATGGAGCACCTGCCCAGGCCCGAGGAACTCCCCGTGGTCCTGCGGGAGCGAACGTCTCTGGATGAGCTGTTCCCGGAACAGGAGGAAGAGCCGGACGAGGAGGTCGCTGCCCCGTCGACGGGCGTTGAGGACGCGGTGGCCGCCGTGCTGGCCCACGCCGACGGCGCGCCGGAGCCGGAGCAGTGAACCGGGAAATGGGCGCGGGCATGCGCGTGCAAAAGTACATGTCACGGGCCGGGGCCGCTTCGCGGAGACAGGCCGAGGCAATGATCAGGGAGGGCCGCGTGACGATCAACGGCGAGCGCGTGACCCGGATGGGTGCGCGCGTCGTCCCCGGGACGGACGTTGTCTCGCTCGATGGACGTGTCGTGGAGCCTGCGCCGCGCCGGTGGATCGTGCTCAACAAGCCGGTCGGAGTTCTCTGTACCGCGCGCGACCCCGGCGGCGGGGAAACGGTGTACGATCTTCTGCCCTCATGGGCGGCGGGACTGCGGTACGTGGGCCGGCTGGACCGGGACACTTCGGGGTTGCTGCTCATGACGAACGATGGTGGTCTGGCGGCGGCCATGGCGCATCCGAGCGGCAGGGTCGAGCGGGAATACAGGGCGCGCATCGCGAATCGGCTCGACGCGCGGGCGCTCAAGCGCCTCAAGGGCGGCGTGGAACTGGAAGACGGCTTTGCCCGCCCGGCGCGCGTGCGCAGGATCGGCCGCGGAGAGGATGAGCCGGGCGTCCTGATCGTCCTTACCGAGGGCAGGAAGCGCGAGGTGCGCCGGCTTCTCGGCGCGGTGGGCCACCCCCCGCGGTCCCTGGCCCGGACCCGCTTCGGGCCGTTTCGTCTGGGAGGACTGAAGTCCGGAGCGTGGCGACCGGCGCGTCCCTCCGAATTGGCTGCCGCCAGGGACCTGATCGACCGTCGGGCGCTTCAGCGCCGGCGGGGCGGGTCGGGCCGAAAGGGAGTCGCGCGTGTCTGAGTCGACGCTGGAAGTGGTCCGTCATCCGCTGATCGAGCACCAGCTGTCGTTCCTGCGCGACAGCCGCACGGGGACCAGGGAGTTCACTGAACGCCTGGAACGGGTGACGCTGCTGTTGACCGGGTACGCCACCCGAGGACTCGGGGGTGAGGAGGTGACCGTCGAGACGCCGCTCGAGACCACGCGGGCCCGCCGCATCCGTGAGGATCGACTGGTCGTCGTGCCGGTCCTGCGAGCCGGCCTGGGCATGGTGGAGGGCGTCAGGAAGCTCATCCCGGGGGTCAGAGTCGGGCATCTGGGGTTCTACAGGAACGAGGAGACGCTCCAGCCGGTGAGGTACTACGGGAAGCTGCCGCCGGAAAGCGGGTCCTTCACCTGGCTGGTGGTCGACCCGATGCTCGGAACCGGCGGCACGGCAGCCGCGGCGGTCGCCGAACTGAAGGCGCACGGGGCGACCGACATCCGGGTGTTGTGTCTGGTCGCTGCTCCCGAGGGCGCGGCCCGCATGAGCGAACGCCATCCGGACGTGCCGGTGTTCACGGCGGCGCTCGACCGGCAACTCAACGCGGTGGGGTACATCGTTCCCGGCCTTGGCGACGCCGGGGACCGGCTGTTCGGGACGGTTTGAGCACGGTGGCCGGGGATTGACCGATTCATTAGCCTTCAGACGGGCCCATAGCTCAGGCGGTTAGAGCAGCGGACTCATAATCCGACGGTCGGGGGTTCAAGTCCCTCTGGGCCCATGCGTGTCGACACAGTGGTCCCGGTACCAGCAAGGCGGCAACACTTGTTCTTACGGCGAACAGGCAGAGGGAACCGACGGCGGGTTGCCCTTTCGAGTACTGCTGCGGTGCAGATGGCCGTGGCGGCGGCACTTGTTCCCGCGCACGCCCTGCTGGACATCGATCAGTTCGGGTTGCCGGAACACGTCGAGTCGCCCGACACGACGGACTGTCCGGTTCATCAGGGGTACATCTTCTGTCAGATCATCCGGTCGCCTGCTGTGCCCGGTGCCGCGCAACGCGTCACACCCGTGGCCGAGGACGCCCCGACCATCCACGTGGCACATCCGGGCCCCGCATCGTGCGGTCCGATCAGTGCGTCGATCTGGTCCGCTTCTCTCATCCCGCGGGCTCCGCCCTTCGGCTGATCCTTCCGCGAGCCGCGCTCGCCCGGCCCTTCCGCGAACCCCCTCGCCAGTAGCAAGCCCGAGGCGTTCAACCCTGTTCGGCTGACCGTCAAGTCAACCCGTGGATGTAGAGAACGAGTTCCAACCCTTGAAGCCACCGCTGTTCGGATTACTTCGCACCGTCCCCGCGACGGTGTCCATCGTAATCGGCGTGCCGTCGGCTTCCGCGCTTGCGCAGGGGCCCGAGCACGAGGGCGAAATCGAGGGCGTCGTGCGTGACGCCGAGACTGCGGAGCCGCTCGCGGGTTCGTTCGTCTCGGTGGTCGGGACGGGAACGAGCGCTGTTACCCACGGTGACGGAAGTTTCCACCTGACCGGAATCGCCGCGGGCAGGTACGTGCTCCGCGCAGAGCGTCTCGGGTACCGCGGCACCACGGTGGACGTCGAGGTCGTCGACGAATCGGCCGTCGTGGTCATCGAGCTCGTCGCATCTCCGATCGCGTTGCAGGGTATGGTGGTGACGGCGACGATCAGCGAGCGGGACGCCGCCGAGGCGCTGCGCCCGATCAGGGTCATGGCGGGCGACGAGCTGCAACGGCAAATGAAGGGGACCGTCGCGGCCACCCTGGCTTCGATGCCGGGACTGGCCGCCGTGAGCATGGGACCGACCGTTTCGCAACCGGTGATCCGGGGGCTGAGCGGAGACCGTGTGCTCATGCTGGAAGACGGGACGAACGTCACCGATGCAACGGACTCGGGCGCAGATCATACCAGTGCGCTCGATCCGTCGTCCGCCCGGCGGATCGAGGTTGTGCGCGGTCCGGGCGCGCTGCTCTACGGCGGCAATGCGCTGGGCGGTGTCATCAACGTCATCCGCGACGAAATCCCCTCGGCGACGCCACGCTACGCGACGGGCTCCGCGACCTTCCAGTCCCAGACTGCGACCGGTTCGCTGGGAGGCAGCGCCACCACCGTTTTTGCCGCATCGGAGCACGTTCCGGTGCGCGTCGAGGTGGCGGCACGGACCGGAGGCGACCTGAAGACGCCTCTTGGGGTTCTGCGCAACACCGATGGTCAAATGTGGAGCGGCGGAGCGGGTTCATCCTACGTAGGCGACCGGGGACACGTCGGAGCGTCAATGCGCGCCTACCGGAACGACTACGGCATACCCGGGGGCTTCACGGGAGGGCACGAGGAAGGGGTGCGCATCGAGATGGATCGCGTCGCGTCCAAGTTCCGGACCGTGGTCGACGATCCCGCAGGAGTGTTTCGCAGCCTCCGAGTCGATCTGACCCACGGCTGGTATGAGCATCGCGAGATCGAACCGCCGGACATCCTGGGCACCCTGTACAGCCGGCAGAGCGTGAGCGGGGACGTCCTTGGCAGGCATGCGGGACTGGGGCCGTTTACCGCGGGTGCACTGGGTGCCCGCGTGTCCTGGGAAGACTTCGGGTACGGTGGAAGTCTGTACACACCGGACACGCGTCGCCTCAGGGCGGCACTATACCTGCTGGAAGAGGTCGACCTGGGGTCAGCGCAGATCGAGTGGGGACTGCGCTACGACTGGACCGGAACCGATCCCGCGAACGCGGATCCGAACTCCGACATCGGCGAGATCCGCAGCCGGCACTTTCACGCGGTGTCGGGCTCACTGGGTGTGCTGTTCAGTCCGGTCTCGGGGCTGACGGTCGGAGCGAGCGCTGCCCGGGCGTTCAGGTCGCCCGACATCGACGAACTCTATTCGGAGGGGCCGCACCTTGCGGCGTACGTCTTCGAGGTCGGAAACCCCTCACTCGAGGGCGAGATCGGCAGGGGGCTCGATGTCTTCCTCCGCTTCGAGTCCGAAAGGCTGAGGGGCGAGTTGACCGGCTTCTACAACGATATTGAGGGCTACATCTACGGGGAGGACACGGACCGGCTCAGCCGCGTACTCCTGCCCATCTACCAGTTCCAGGGCAACGACGCCGTGTTCAGAGGATTCGAGGCCAGCGTGGACGTGGACATGGGCCGTGGCCTGGCCCTTGAGGCGGTTGCGTCTTCGGTGAGGGGGAGTCTCAAGGACACCGGACAACCCCTTCCTCTCGTCCCTCCACTCAAGGGACATGCGGCTCTCAAGTACGAGCGGCCGCTTTGGTTCATCCGCGGGGAGACCGAAGCGGCGGCGCGGCAGGACCGGATCGGCGAGTTTGAAACAGCGACTGACGGATACGCTATACTGAATCTCGCTGCGGGCGTACGTCTCACAGTGGGCGGGCGCCTGAACGTCGCGACACTGAGCCTCGACAACGCCACGGACACGGAATACCGCAACCACCTCTCCCGGATCAAGGAAATCATGCCCGAGGCCGGGAGGGGTCTGAGCCTGACCTACCGCGTCGTGTTCTAGCGGATGACCCGCGCACGACGCAGACCTACTCAACGTAAGGAGACATGAAATGAAGACACGGAGCTACAGAAACCTGCCGGTCGCGGTCCTTGCCGCGCTCGCCCTGGTCCTCGCGGCCTGCGAGTCTACGACCGAGCCGGAAGAGGAGCACTACGAACCCGAGGGCGTGGAGCTCGTAATGGGTGGCCAGGTCATCGCGTCGTACGACGGCGAGACGCAGAGCTGGGGGAACGCTCACCTCGACATCGAAGAAGGCGAGGAAACGCCGCACATCACGGTCCGTTTCGTGGATCACGACGGCGATCCGATTCCGTTGGAGGACGACACATACCTGGAGGTCGACATCGGTGACACGTCGATCGCCGAGTGGGAACAGGACACACCCGGGGAATTCGGGGGCCACCTGCACGGCATCGAGGAGGGCGAAACCGGGGCGTCGTTCAAGCTCATGCACGGTGCCGTCGGGTCGGGACACGCCGACTTCGTGACGACACCCGTGGAAGTGCACGTTGAGCACGATCACGGCTAACCGAAGAAACCAGACCGGCAACCGGCCGTTCGCAGTGACGTCACTGTTGGCGTCACTGTGGACGGCCGGTTCTGCTTGACAACCTGCAGTTGATCGGGTCCCACGCCTTTCCGAACCCTTTCGGGAGATGTTCAAGATGTCATCCGTCGCCCTGCGTTCTTCTGTCGCGCTTGCTCTGACCCTGACCTCGGTCGCCGCGGCGTCCATGCGCCCGTCGCCGGGGAGCGCCCAGCAAGTCCCCACATCCTCCTTCGGCTCGATGAAGTACCGCCACATCGGTCCGCTCGGGAACCGGATTACCTCGGTCGCGGGCGTGCCGGGGGACCGCTTCACCTACTACGCGGGGGCGGCTTCCGGCGGCCTGTGGAAGACCGAGGACGGCGGCGTGAACTGGCGGGCGGTCTTCGACGACCAGCCGGTGCACTCGGTGGGCGAGGTCGAGGTGGCCCCGTCCGACGCCAACATCGTGTGGGCGGGGACCGGCGAGCCCTTCATCCGGTCGAACGTCTCGATCGGAAACGGCGTGTGGAAGTCCACCGACGCCGGCGATAGCTGGACGCACATGGGCCTGGAGGGCACGGGGCGCATCAGCCGCATCATCGTGCACCCCACCAACCCGGACATTGTCTACGCCGCTGCCATCGGGCACGGCTACGCCCCCCAGCCGGAGCGGGGCATCTACCGTACGGTGGACGGTGGCGCGACCTGGGAACACGTCCTGTTCGTCGACGAAGAGACCGGGGCGAGCGACCTCGTCATGGATCCGAACAACCCGCGCATCCTCTTCGCGGGGACCTGGCAGATCGCGATCCGCACCTGGACGCGCACATCCGGCGGACCCGGCAGCGCCATCCACGTCTCCCGGGACGGCGGCACGACCTGGACCCGGCTGGCGGGCAACGGCCTTCCCACCCGCGAGATCGGGAAGATCGCGCTGTGCATGAGCCGCGCCGACTCCCGCCGCGTCTATGCGCTCATCGAGACCGGCGACGGCGTGCCATGGGAGGGGGGCGATACCGACGGCGGCGAACTCTGGCGCTCCGACGACGGCGGCCACAACTGGTCGCTGGTCAGCTACGACCGCGACCTGGCGGGCCGCACGGCGTACTACACGCGCTGCGAGGCCAATCCGGACGACGCGGACGAAGCGTATTTCCTCGCGGCCGCGTACAGCACCACGCTGGATGGCGGCGTCACCTCGAGCGCGGCGGCGTTCATGGAAGGCCCGGTCTGGGACCACCACGACATGTGGATCGACCCGCACGACGGCGACCGCCAGATCGTGGCCGGCGACGGCGGCCTCGCGATCTCCGGCAACCGCGGCAGGACCTGGTTCCGCGCGCAGCTGCCGATCGCGCAGATGTACCACGTCACCGTCGATAACGCGATTCCCTACAACGTCATGGGCAACCGGCAGGATGGCCCGTCGACGCGCGGCCCGAGCAACAGCCGCATGGGGGGCGGCATCTTCGGCGTGGGGATTCCCCGGGGCCTCTGGCACTCCGTGGGCGGCGGCGAGTCCGGCTTCGCGACGCCGGACCCGACCGATCACAACATCGTGTGGTCGAGCGCGTCCGGCGTGGGCGCGGGAGGCGGCATCGTATCGCGCTGGGACGCGCGCACCGGCCAGTACCGCGAAGTCGAAGTCTGGCCGGAGTCGACCACGGGCCACCCGGCCGACTCGCTCAGGTACCGCTTCCAGTGGACGTTCCCGCTCCTCATCTCTCCGCACGACAACAACACCATCTACGTGACGAGCCAGCACGTTCACCGCACCACCAATCGCGGACAGAGCTGGCAGGTGATCAGTCCCGATCTGAGCACCGACAACCGCAGCCGCATGGGGATCAGCGGGGGTCTGACGCCGGACAACATCGGTGTGGAGTACTGTTGCGTGATCTACGCCTTCGACGAATCTCCGCTGGAGCCGGGGTTGCTCTGGGCCGGAACCAACGACGGACTGATGCACGTCAGCCGCGACGGCGGAGCCAGCTGGACGAACGTGACGGACAACATCCCGGACCTGCCGCCCGACGGCGTGGTCCGGGGGATCGACGCCTCACGCCACACGCCTGGCAAGGCGTACATGGTGATCGAACACCACCAGGTGGGCGACTTCGAGGCCCGCGCCTACCGGACCGACGACTACGGCGAGAGCTGGACGTCCATAACGCAGGGCATCGACGACGGCGTGCTCAGCTACACCCGCGCGATCCACGAGGACCCCGTGCGCCCGGGCCTCCTGTACCTGGGCACCGAGGCGTCGGTGTACGTCTCCTTCGACGACGGCGGCCGGTGGCAGCGGCTGCACACCAACCTGCCGCCCGCACCGATGTACGGGCTGGTCGTGCAGGAGCACTTCAACGACCTGGTCGTAGGAACCTATGGCCGCGGCTACTGGATCCTCGACGACGTGACGCCGCTGCAGCAGCTCACCGCTGAAGTTGCCGCGAGCGCCACCCACCTCTTCGCCCCGCGTCCCGCCTATCGCTTCCGGCCCATATCGGCGCCCTTCACGATGTTCGACGACCAGTCCGACGGCGAAAACCCGCCCTACGGCGCGTCGATCAACTACTGGCTCGCCGGGGCGACGGGCGAGGATGTCGTGATCGAGGTCGCGAACGCCGACGGCGACGTGGTGCGCACCCTCCAGGGCACCACGGACGCCGGCGTCAACCGGGTCTGGTGGGACCTGATGAACGAACCCGTCGAACAGGTGCGTCTGCGCACGAAGCCGCTGCACGGCGACGACATCTCCCTGGGCGAGGAACGCTGGCGGCCGCTTCCCGGCGGTCCGCTGGGCGGTCCCGGGTCCGGTACGATTCTGCAGCCGCCGGGCACCTACACCGTGACGCTCAGGGTCGGCGGCGAGACCCATGCACAGCAGCTGGAGGTCCGCAAGGACCCCCACTCCGAGGGCACCATGGCCGACATCGAGCTGCAGATGGCCGCGCTGGCCGACATCCGCGCGGACCTCGAGGCCACGGGCGAGCTGATCAACCGGGTCGAATGGGTGCGCCGGCAGGTTCTGGACACCCGCGCCGTCCTGCAGGACCGGGGAGACGCCGAGGAGCTGGTGGCGGCAGCCGATTCCCTCGACCAGCGTCTGATCGCAGCCGAGGACGGGCTCTTCCAGATGCGCGCGACGGGGACGGGCCAGGACGCCATTCGGTATCCCACGCGCCTCATCGAACGGCTCGGCTATCTCCTCTCCACCGTGTCGGTCGGCGACTTCCGTCCCACGGACCAGCAGGGCGAGGTGCACGCTATCCTCAAGGAACGCCTGCTGAGGATCCGGGAAGCGGTGGAAGACGTGCTGGAAGACGATCTCGCCGACTTCAACCGCCGCATTCAGGCGCTGGGGATGGGAGTGATCTCCTGATGAGAGAGGACGGGCCGACCCGCGCCGCTCCGTCCGTCGCGCTGTGCACCGTCGTCTGTCTCGCGTCGGCGCCTGCGGAGTGCGGGAGCAGCGGAGGTGGCGAGCCCACGGGCCCCGACACCACCGCCGCCCCACCGTCCCAAGCGCTGTACAGCGACGTCACCGCCACGCATTTGCCCGCCGGCCTGCTGAACGGCCTCAGCATGGATGCCGGGGTCGCCGACCTGGATGCTGACGGCGATCTCGACATCGTGATCGCCAACGAATTCCGCCCCAACATCCTGCTCCTCAACGACGGTGCGGGCCGCTTCACCGACGGCAGCTCCCGGCTTCCCGCCGCCAACCGCGACTCCGAGGACGTGGGCATCGCCGACTTCGACGGTGACGGCGACCTCGACATCGTGGTCGTCAGCGAGGACGACCGGACCAACGAGCTGTACTTCAACGACGGAGCCGGCCGCTTCAGCGACGAGGGGGCGCGGCTTCCAGTGGAAGGCACGACCAACGGGGTCGTGGTGGCCGACGTGAACGGGGACGGCTTCCCCGACATCCTGTTTGCCAACAACGGCCAGGACGCCCTCATCATCAACGACGGCGCAGGCAACTTCGCCGACGAGACCGCGGATCGTCTCCCGCGCTCGGCAGATGTGACCCAGGACCTGGAACTCGGCGACGTGGACGGAGACGGCGACCTGGACATGATCGTCGCCAACGAGGGCGCCAACGCGCTCTACATCAACGATGGAACGGGGCGCTTCACCGACGAGAGCGCGGCCAGGATTCCGCAGCGCCAGGGCGGCGAGGAGACCCGCGAAGCTGATTTCGGCGACGTGGACGGCGACGGCGACCTCGACCTCCTCTTTGCCAATGTCGCCGCGTTCGTGGCCGGCGCGGACCCGCGCAACCGCCTTCTGATCAACGACGGGGAGGGCACTTTTGCGGACGAGAGCTCGTCGCGGCTTCCCGCCGCGAGCGTGTCATCCTTCGACGGAGACCTCGTGGACATCGACGGCGACGGCGACCTGGACATCGTCACGGCAAACGCCGATGTCGACCTCAGCGTCGGCCAGATCGCCGACAGCCGGTACCGCGCCTACCTGAACGACGGCAGCGGCGTCTTCACCGACGCTTCCGACGAGGTGTTCGGAGCGGGTACCCGGGGCACCGGCCTCGACCTGGAGTACGCGGACTTCGACGGCGACGGACGCCCCGACTTCTACCTGGCCAGCCGAGGTACGCCGGACCGGCTCCTGCTGCGCCGCTGACGACTGCGAGGCCCCGGCACCCGTACATGACCAGCGACGTCCACCAGGTCCTTCAGCGCGTCTTCGGCTACTCCGGCTTCCTCGGCCAGCAGGAGGCCGTGATCGAGCACACGGTGGCCGGCGGCGACAGCCTGGTTCTCATGCCGACCGGGGGCGGCAAGTCTCTGTGCTACCAGATTCCGGCGATCCTGCGCGACGGCGTGGGCGTGGTGGTCTCGCCCCTCATCGCCCTGATGCGCGACCAGGTCGAGGGTCTCCGCCAGACCGGCGTGCGCGCCGCATGCCTCAACTCGACCCTCACCTGGCGCGAGGTGCGCGAGACGGAAGCCGCGGTCGAAGCGGGCCGGCTCGATCTGCTCTACATCGCCCCCGAGCGCCTGCTCGGCCAGCGCACGCTGGAACTCCTGTCGCGCACCAGGCTGGCCCTCTTCGCAATCGACGAAGCCCACTGCGTATCCCAGTGGGGCCACGATTTCCGCCCCGAATACCTGGGGCTCTCGGCGCTGTCGGAGTTGTTTCCGGATGTTCCAAGGATCGCGCTCACCGCGACGGCGGACGAGCCCACAAGCCGGGAGATCGTCGATCGGCTGAGCCTGCGGGATGCTCGGCTCTTTGTCAGCGGCTTCGATCGCCCGAACATCCGCTACCGTGTCGTCCCGAAGAACAACGCCCGGGCGCAGCTGCGCCGCTTTCTGAAGGGTCATCACGGCCACGCCGGCATCGTCTACTGCCTGTCGCGGCGCAAGGTGGACGAGATCGCCGCATGGCTCCGGGAGGAGGGCGTGGGCGCGCTGCCCTATCATGCCGGCCTCGACGGGACGACCCGGCAGCGGCATCAGGACCGCTTCGTGCGCACGGACGGCGTCGTGATCGTGGCCACGATCGCGTTCGGCATGGGCATCGACAAGCCCGACGTGCGCTTCGTGGCCCATCTGGACCTCCCGAAGAGCATCGAGGCCTACTACCAGGAGACGGGCCGCGCGGGACGGGACGGCGAGCCCGCCGACGCGTGGATGGTCTACGGGCTGCAGGAAGTCGTCACCCTGCGGAGCATGGTCGAGAACTCCGAAGCGGGCGAGGCGCGCAAGCGGCTCGAAGTGCGCAAGCTCGATGCCATGCTCGGGTACTGCGAGCTCGCGACCTGTCGGCGCCGCACGCTGCTGGCGTACTTCGGCGAGGGCCGCACGGACGACTGCGGCAACTGCGACAATTGTCTGAGCCCGGTAGCGGTCTGGGACGCGACGGAGGCGTCACAGAAGGCGATGTCGTGTGTCCACCGGACGGGGCAGCGCTTCGGTGCCGCATACCTGACGGACGTTCTGCGCGGGCGCGACACCGAGCGCGTCCGGCGCTTCGGACACGACCGGCTGCCGACGTTCGGCGTCGGCGCGGATCTCGACGCCTGGCAGTGGCGCTCGGTCTTCCGCCAGCTCGTCGCCCGTGGCCTGCTGAGCGTGGAGATCGAGAGGTACGGGTCCATCCGGCTGACCGGTGCGAGCTGGCCGGTCCTGCGCGGCGAGGCCGAGGTGCACATGCGGAAGGATGTTCGTCCGGCCAGGGCGAAGCGGAAGCGCAAGCCGCGCGAGGCCCCGCCGCCCCCCGACCCGGCCACATGGGACGAAGGGCTGTGGGAAGCCCTGCGCAAGCGCCGCACCGAACTCGCGCAGGCCCAGAGCGTGCCCCCCTACGTGATCTTCCACGACGCGACGCTCAGGGAGATGGTTGCGCGGCGCCCACGCACCCGGGAGGACTTCTCCGGACTCACCGGGGTGGGTGAGACGAAGCTGCGTCGCTACGCCGACGACTTCCTGGCGGTGATCACGGCACGGAGCTCAGGCTAGCCCGAACCCTCTTCCTCGGCGTTGGCGGTTGCAAACGCGTCCGCGAAAACCCCCAGCCTGGCCCGCAGTTCGGTACCGAGGGCGTCGGCCACTGTCCCCGCTTCTGCGACTCCGACACCCGTTGTCCACCATGTGACGGCTTCCGACAGGGTGATCTGGTTGTCGCGGATCATCTGGGTCGCCTGCTGAATCCGAACCGACACCGAGTAACCCACGACGCCGGCCACGCCGCCCCCGCACTCCAGCGTGACCCTGAGTTCGGGAATCCCGGGACTCTCCAGCATTTCGCGCTCGGTCAGAAGAGGCACCTCGGCGGCTTCCAGCGCGGCCACCGCGTCCATGCGGATGGACTGCGCGGAGAGTCCCGCGCCTTCACACCCCTGGTTGGTCTCGGCGCGTACATGAACGCCGACAAGATCCTCCAGCGTGTACCGGTTCCACTCGGTGTCCTGGGCGGAACCAGGGGCGGGCAGACACAGCATCGCGGCCGCGACGGTGGCCAGCGAGGCCGCGCCGCGCCGCGCCGACATCGGCCCGTCGGGCGCTCTCCTGCCCATCAGCCGTTCCCCCCGCAGGAGCGACACTGGTGATTGTTGTGCGAACCGAGCTTCTCGAGCAGTGCGACGGTAGCCGGGTGGGGCTGCGCGCGCTGTTCCGGGCTGTTGGCCAGATCTGCCGTGGTCTGGCCGCGCCGGCTGATGGCGTTGATGTCCACGCCCCGGCTGACCAGGAAGAGGATGGTCTCGTTGTCGCCCCGGGCCGCGGCGTGGTGGATGGCGTTGTAGCCGTCCTTGTCGCGCAGGTTCGGGTCGACGCCGAGTTCATCGATCAGGTAGCGCACCGCGGGGAGCCATCCGTTCGGAACGCTCCGGTGCTGCTGCGCTACCCTGGAGGTTCCGAAACCCACGCCCGAGGCTGCGTGCAGGGGGTGTACGGCAGGCCCGCCCACGGGAACGGGGGGGAGCCCGGACGGATCCTCGGGCGTGTCCTCGGGACGCGTGTCGGGGAAGTTCGGATCGAAGAAACGGCGGCGATCCGGGAGCCTGGTCGTCCAGATGTCGGGGTCCGCTCCGTACTCGACGAGAAGGCGCATGGCCTCCACGTCCGTGGCGTATGCCGCCCGCCAGAAGGGTGTCGCGCCGGTGAAGTCGACACCCATGCGGCCGGCGTTGTAGGCGGCGTACCAGATGTGTGTGGTCGTCCGCTGGTTTGGATTCGCGCCCGCGTTGAGCAGGAGGCGCATGAACTCGAGGTAGCCGGTCTCCTGCTGGCGGAAGGCCTGGGGCTGGGGATACCAGGTGCGCAACGACCACTCGATGTTGAGTGTGGCAAAAAGCGGTCCCGCGCCGTCATCGCTGACGAGGTTGGGGTCCGCGCCCCGTTCAAGCAGGTCCCGCCCGAGGTCGTAATTGCCGTTGACGACGGCCACCAGAAGCGGGGAGGACTGGTCGCCTTCCGTGGGCCGGTTGACGTCCGCGCCTCCGTCGAGCAGCAGCGCAGCCGTGGAGCGATGGCCCTCTCGAGCCGCATAGTGCAGCGCGCTGAAACCACCCTGTTTACCGATTTGCTGGGCGGAGGTCAGAGCCTTTACCGGTGGTTCCTCCGGTTCTTCCGGCGGCGTGGCCGACTCTTCGGGCTCGGGCCGGCCCGGTGTTGCCGCAGCCGCGGCCGGGTTGCCAGGCTGGCGAGCCTGAGCGCCCTGGGCCGCGGCCTGCTGCGTCCGGGCGGCGGCCACAGGCGATGCCGACGCTTCAGAGACCTCTTCTTCCTCTTCCGGCTCCTCGGCCGCGGCCCTCACCCGGGCTCGTTGCCGCTGCTCGGCTCGCAGGCTCTCGTTGATGGCCTCGTAGTCCTTCACACGGGTAGCAAGCGAGACTTCGGCCCCCGCTCCCAGCAGGGCACGCACCGCGGCGTCTGCCCCGCGCACCGTAGCAAACATCAGGGGAGTCCGCTCGGCGAAGCTGTCCCGCGCGTCTACATCGCCACCGTGTGCGGCCAGCGCGTCGACGACGTCACCCGCGTCGGCGTCGGCCGCGAAATGCATCGCGGTAACACCTGTCGTGGTGTAGGCGTCGGGATCCGCGCCGGCCTCCAGGATCAGTCGCACAACCTCGGCGTGGCCGCCCCGGCTCGCGAGGTGCAGCGGCGTGTACGCACCGAGGCGCGTCCTCGCACGCACGGTCGCCCCCGCATACAGGAGCGTCCTTGCGACTGCCACATCGTTGTTGCTCGCGGCCCAATGAAGCGCGGTCATCCCGTCGCTCTGGGCCGTGTTTACGTCCGCACCCTGCCTGAGCAGCGCGCGCACCGCTTCCAGATCGCCGCGTTCGGCCGCATCGGCGACAGGGGACTCAACGGGTGCGCCCGCCCCCACCGCAACGATGACCGAAGCGAGTGCGAGGAATCGGACAACCTTGCGTTGCGAACACAACCTCCCGACCGGGGACCGGTCCAGCCCGCTTGCCGTCATCATTCCACCTCCTAGATCGCGAAGTGGCCCGTGCTGTTTCCGAACTTCCTGATGTCGTCGGCCCCCAGCTTGTGCAGGAGGCTCAGCATCACGTTCGCCATCGGCGTCCCGGGCTGCGCCCGAATGTGCTGTTCACCCTCCAGCATCCCGTTGGCGCCCCCCGCCAGGAAGAGCGGGCACCGCGTGTGGTTGTGGAGGTTGCTGTCGGCCATCGCCGAGCCGTACACGAGGAGCGTCTTGTCGAGGAGTGTCGCGTCGCCTTCCGTGACGGCCTGCAGCCTCTCCATGAAGTAGGGGACCATCGACACGTGGTACTCGTTGATCCTGCCGAACTGGCGAACCCGGTCCTCGCGGCCGCCGTGGTGGGACGATGCGTGGAAGGGCGCGTCCACGCCGGACTCCGGATAGACCCGGGGCGAGGCGTCACGGCCCAGCTTGAACGAAAACACGCGCGTCGTGTCCGACTGGAAGGCGAGCACCTGAAGGTCGAACATCAGTTTCACGTGCTCCTCGAACGAATCCGGGACGCCTACCGGGGCCTCCGGAATCGCCCGCTCCTCACCACTCATGTTCTGAGCCTCGATCCGCTGGATCCGCTGTTCAAGCTCCCGGATGTTGTTCGCGTACTGATCCAGTCTGTGCACATCGGCCGGGTCGAGCTTGCGGCGCATCATCGACATCTCGCCCATGACCCAGTCGAGGATGCTCCGGTCGGTGTTCAGGCGCTCCGCACGCTGTTCGGGCGTTCCGCCGGCCCCGAAGAGCTGTTCGAAGACCGCTCGCGGATCGCGGATCATCGGGAGTGGCTGCGTCGGAGAAGCCCAGCTGATCGTGTCCGTGTAAACGCACGCGTAGCCATACGCGCATCCCCCGGCCTGGTCGACGTTCTCGATGGACAGTTGCAGGGAAGGAATCGGCGTGTCCTGGCCGAAGCGCTGCACGTACAGCTGGTCGAACGAGGTCCCCACGCGCACGTCGGAGCCTTCGGTCTGCTTGGGGTGAGCCTGCGTGAGGAAGACGGCGCTCGTCCGGAAATGGTCGCCGCCGATCTCCGCGGGAGCATACGCGTCCGCCATCCTCGCGTCGGTGTCGCTGACGATGGTCAGGTACTTTCTGAACGGCTCCAGTGGCTTCAGGCTGCTGGGCGTCAGGTCGAAGTCCCGTCCCGTCTCGGCGGGCGACCACAGATTCTGTGACCTGCCCCAGTCGTTGCAGCCGGCGGCGCCGTGCACCTGCTCGATGCAGACCACGCGGGTTCGGTCGGCCGCCTTTCCGGCCTCCGTCGCCGCCCACAGACGCCCGGCCGGGACCATGGCATCCAGGAGGGGCAGGCCGAGGGCCGCCCCGGCGCCCCTGAGCATCGCCCGTCGCGAAATGTGCTTGCCGGTCAGGTATTGCATTTGTCTCAGACCTCCCTTGCCAGGGGTGTGCTGCAGGTGTGCGTCAGAATTCGGCTTCCTCTTCGGCGACCGTGCCGATACTCGCCATCCGGAAGGCGGGGCTGTTCACCACGCCCAGGATGAAGCTCGACACCCGATAGTCGTCTTCCGCCGCCGTCCGGATGATCGTCCGGATGGTGGGCATGTCGTAGTACTCGACCCGCCGGCCCAGAGCGTACGCCATGAGGTTCTCGGCGAAGGTGCTGACCACGACGTCGGAGATACCCAGGAGCGCGTTTCGCAGATCGGCGGGTCCCGCCAGCTCGGTGCCATCGTACATGGTGCCGACGGGGTCGACCGTATTGCCCTCGTCCCGGATCCGCCAGGCCCCGGTCACGTCGAAGTTCTCGAGCGCGAGCCCGAGAGGATCGATGACGTTGTGGCAGGAGCTGCAGGCCGGATTCGCCCGGTGCTCCTCCATGCGCTCCCTGACGGTGAGCAAACGCCCCGCCTCGGCGGCGGCTGTTTCCTCGAAGGCGGGGATGTCCGGGGGAGGGGGGGGAGGAGGGGCGCCCAGCAGGACCTCGAGCACCCACTTGCCGCGCAGCACCGGAGACGTACGGTCCGGGTGGGACGTCAACGTCAGGACGCTGCCGTGGCCCAGGAGGCCGCGCCGATGGTCGGTCGGGTACGACACCTTTCCGAAGTCGGGGCCCACGACGCCCGTGATCCCGTAGTGCCGGGCCAGCCGCTCGTTCACGAAGGTGTAGTCCGCCGTCAGCAGCTCCAGCACGGGGCGGTCCTCTTCGACAAGGTGGGAGAAGAAGTGCTCGGTCTCCCGGACCATCGCGTCGGCCAGCGTCTGGTCGAAATAGGGGAAGGTGAGCGCATCCGGGTGGATGTCCTCGATGTCCTGCAGCCTCAGCCACTGCGCGGCAAAGCGTGTCGCCAGCGCCTCGGAGCGGGGATCGGCGAGCATGCGCCGCGCGTGCCCATCCAGCCCTGCGGGGTCGGAAAGCGCACCGGCGCGGGCGGCCTCCAGAAGCTCTTCATCGGGGGGCGCGCCCCAGAGGAAGAACGAGAGCCGCGACGCGAGATCCAGATCGTCGATCGCGTAAACTCCGCCGGGGCCGACCTCGGAAGGCCGCCGCTCCATGCGGAAGACGAAGTGGGGGCTTGCCAGGATCGCCTGCAGCGCCGTGCGGACACCCTTCTCGAAGCCGCCATCGCCAGCGCCCTGTTCATAGAAGCCCATGAGGCCGTCGACGTCGCGTTCGAGCGCGGGGCGCCGGTACGCGCTTGTCGCGAGGCGCTCGACGATCTGCCGTGCGCAGGGCCCTTCCTCTTCGGGCGATGTCGGCCGGCAGGTGAAGACCGCGCGCCGGGCCGGCGTGTCGGAGACGCCCGTGACCCCGAAGGGGCCGAGGACCGTGACGCGCTGCAGGTGCTGTTGCGTCGTCACGCCCAGACCGATGCCGATCTGGCCGTCGGCGAGCGTATGGTCGATGGGTCGGATCAGGTCGTCCACCACGCCCTCGAACTGGCGGATGAACGCAACCGAAACCCGCTTCTGACCCGCTGTGACGTAGATGGAATCCGTCCGGATGTTGAGGCCGGTGGGCTCCGATTCCGACATCCAGCGGTCGATGGTCAGCAGCGAGACCCTGGCACCGTCGATGGAAACCTCGAGTTGCTCGGTTCCGAACGTCCGCCCGAAGATCTCTCCCTCCACGGCGGCGTAGGGCATGATGTGGAACACGTACTTCCCGTCGGCGGGGAAGTTGTGCATGACCGAAAGCCCGCCCCGGGTTCCGATGGGGGCGCCCTCCGCGCGGTCCTTCTGCGAGGCCACCCGGGGGATCCGGTAAATGGCCGACGAAACCTCCGCTTCGGGGTCCCCGAGCGCGAGCCTGCTGATCTGTCCCGCGGCGCGCAGGTAGCCCTCCATAACGGTGGCGGACGGCATTTGAACGTCGGCGATATTGTCGAAGTTGGCGCTCTTGGTGTCGAGCGGCAGGAACGCACTTACGTCGATGTCCACGCCCAGGAGATCCTTGACGGCCGCTGCATACTCCGCACGATTGAGCCGCTGGAAGGTGCGCCGTCCAGGGTTCGGCTCGAGTGCGGCGAGCTCGTCCATCGCGGTCTCGAGTTCGCTGGCCATGGCGGCGATCACTTCGGGCTCGGGACGCCGCTGCCCCTGCGGGGGCATCATCCCCGCGCGAAGCTTGCGGATCATCTTCTCGATCGTCGGGCCACGCTCGGCGGCCTCGGCGATGTCGAAGCCCTCGAGCACCAGACCGCCCACCCTCCGGCGCTCGCTGTGACATCGGACGCAGAAATTCTGGACGACCTCGTTGGCGACCTCGTTCTCCGCGGCCGCTCCCGCTTCCGGTGCCGCGCGTGCCGAGCCCGGTGCGGCCCCCTCGTGAACGTACCACACCGTCCCGGCGGACCCGGCCAGACTGAGGCTCAGGGCGCCCGCCGCCAGCAAAGCGATGGCGTATTTGCTCATAGCCATAAGTATACAGAGGGAAGCGACCCTTTCGCCAGTCCGCAAACAGGCCGCGCGACGGTGACCGAGGGGGCGGAAAACGGCCCGTGCGTGGCGAGCGCCTGCGCCTCCGGGTTGTCACCGGCGAGACGGTTGGTACTATATCATGCAAGGCACACCCGAATGAGAGTGTACCCGATGTACGGCAAGGCACCGAACCGAACCCGACCGGCGGCGGCACAAGCAGGGGTCTTGTGGGCGCACCGTTGCTCGGCCGCGCTGCTGTCGCTGTCGCTGCAGTGGGCGGCGACGTTCGCGGAGGCGGATGCGCAGAGTGTTCCAGAGGATGATCTGGTGCGCATCACGGCGCGCGTCCAGGATGTCGACACGCGAACCAACCTCCTGGGTGCCGTGCTGGAACTCTCCGGAGTCGCGAACCGGTACGTGACCGGGGAGGGCGGGCGTGTCTCCTTCGACGCCGCGCTCGGGGACTATACGCTGACGGTTCGCAAGGGCGGGTACTCCACCCTGCGCGGAGATTTCACCGTCTTCAGAGCCGGCGAGTTCCTGCTCCGGATGAGCCAGTCGACCGATGGCGACATGAATGCCCCCTCGCGGCTGCTGGTGAGGGTAGTGGAATCGCGTTCGGAGCGTCCAATCGAGGGCGCGACGGTCACGCTGGTGGGTGGTCCGGTCGGGGTGACGAATTCCGACGGACGCGCCGATTTCAGGGACCTGGAATCGCGCCTGGCCCAGGTGAGGGTGGAGATGATCGGCTATGCCGTGCGGACGGAGCCTGTCGCACTGCACCCGGACAGAACGACCGCCGTCGATGTGGAGATGACGATCGAGGCGGTGCCCCTGCGGCCGCTCAGGGTCGAGGTCCGGTCCCGGTTCCTTGAGGCGAACGGCGTGTACCGGCGGATGGACCAGGGAAGGGTGATGCACCTGCTCACCAGGCGTGTCATCGAGGACCGGGGGTCCGCCCGGATTTCCGACGCCTTCTCGCGGGTTCCGGGCCTGAAGATCTCGCGCGAATCGACCTATCGATCCGTGCTGATGGCACCGAGCAACTGCCCGCTGTCGATCTACGTGGACGGGGTCCCGTTCGGAGTGGATATCGAGGGATCCGTGAACATCGATCAGATTCCGCCGAACTGGGTGGAGCTGGCGGAAGTCTACTGGGGGAACCGTGCGCCGATCGAGTACCGGGGTGAAGGGTGCGGCGTGGTGCTGATCTGGACGAGACAGAGCAGCAGGTCCGGGTCGGTGTCGGACCAGGAATGATCTGCTGTTACCTTCGGTTTCCTTCAGGTCGCTCGCCAGGAGCGACCCCACCCGAAACCCCGGGCATCGGCGCCGTGCCGAGCCCCCGGACAAGGAGCAAGTGAAGCGTGAGTACAGCAGCCGTTGGACAGCAGGCGCCGGATTTCACTCTGCATGAGGTCTTCGGCAAGGACCCTGTCACCCTGAGCGCGCACCGGGGGCAGCCGGTGGTGCTGATGTTCGTGCCGCTCGCCTTCAGTGGCACCTGCACCCAGGAGCTCTGCCACGTGGGCGAGCACTGGAGCGTGTGGGGTGGCCTGGGTGCCCGAATCTACGGTATCAGCATCGACTCGCCGTTTGTGAACCAGAAGTGGCAGGCCGATATGGAGGTGCCCTTCCCGATCCTCTCCGACTTCAACAAGACGGCCGCCTCGGCCTACGGCGTGCTGGAGCAGGATTTCTTCGGGCTTCAGGGTGTGGCGAAGCGCTCGGTGTTCGTTGTGGACGGGTCGGGGTCCATCAGCTTCTCATGGGTGAGCGACGACCCCGGTGTGCTGCCGCCCTTCGACGAGATCGTCGAGGCCGTGCGCGAGGTGAGCTGACCGCCATGCCCCCCGTCGGTCCGAGCCCGCTGCCGGCACGCCGCCTCGCCCGGTTGCTTCTGGCGCTGCCGGCGGCGGTCCTGACCACCGCCCTTGCCGGCGCGGGACCTGCCGGCGCCCAGGCCGGTGGCTTCACGCCCGTCACCTTTTCGGGTCAGGTCGTGGACACCTACCGTGGCGAGCCGGTGGAGGGCGCGATCGTCCGCATCGAGGGAGCCCGGCGGGCCGACGGGTCGATCATCCTGGGAATCACCGGCGAGACGGGACATTTCAACATCCCCGATGTGCCCCCGGGGCCGAGCGCGGTGCTCGTGTCACGGATCGGGTACGCCGACCTGGTCCAGGTGCTCGATATTCGGGAGGGCCAGTTCGTTGACATTGCCGTGATCCCGAAGCCGGTCGTACTCGAGGGGATCGAGGTATACGTGGACAGGCTCACGACGCGGCTGCGGGAACTCCCCTACCTGACCAATACCTACGAGGAGGCCGCCCTGCGGTTCGCGCCCGATTTCAATGTCGCCCAGTTCCTCCACAGCCAGCCGGGATTCGAGTTCGTTCCCTGCTTCGAAGACCTGTCTACGACCAGTCCATTCACCCAGCGGCTCGACTGCATTCGCGCAAGGGGCACCACGCCACAGCGTCCGAGGATCTTCGTGGACGACGCTCCCGCATTCGGCGGCGTGCAGGAGCTCGCCACGCTTCCGACCAGCGAGGTGTACAGGGTCGAGGTGATCCGTGGTTGCGGCCAGATCCGCGTCTACACCGTGACGTTTGTGGAGGGAACCGCCACCCGCCCCCAACCGCTGATTCCGATCGTCTGCTGAGCTGGGAGACCGGCCGCGGCCGCCGCCGATCGGGCCTCGAGGGAATCCGCCGCGCGACAGGCCTCGCCGGCGGTCTGTGCGGGTCAGGTTTCGTCCGTGCCCGGCTTCCGGCGCAGGCGCTTCAGCTGCGACTTCCTCCTCTTTTCTTCGCGGCGCCGGCGCTTTTCCTTCCGCGGCACCGTCGTGGGCACGCGGCGCGGTGCCTCCCGAAAGTGCTCGGCAAGCTTGCCCTCCAGCGTCCGGAGCGCTTCTTCCAGGTTGCGATGCCGGGAACGGTGTCGCCGCGAAACCGCCGTAATGCCGGTGGGCTCGTGGGTCAGACGCACGCCCGTCTCCACCTTGTTCTGATGCTGTCCGCCCTTGCCGCCCGCGCGAAAGGTGTCCACGCGGCAGAAGCGCAGCAGCGCCTCCGGGCCTTTTGCGGATGTCGGCTTGCCCATTAGACTTGAACCAACCTTGAGGAGCCTCGTCCAAAGCTAACGTGATGGTCTTCGACCAACTGGATCAAAACCCCGGGCTGCGCTTTCTTTTCACGCTCGCGGTCGCGGTCATCGTGATCCAGGGTCTGCGCTTCGCCCAGCCGGTTCTGCTGCCGACTGCGGTGGCGCTGTTCCTGGCGGTGATTTGCCTCCCGGCCGTCTTCTGGCTGAAGAACAGACGCGTCCCCCAGCTGCTGGCGATTCTCGCGACGGTGCTTGCGGTGGCCTCGATGCTCGGTCTGCTGATCCTGGTCGCGAGCCTTCAGCTTCCGGACCTGGTGGCGCGTGTGGAGATTCAGATCGACGCGCTGACGGTACCCATCGAGGGCATGCTGCGGAGCTTCTCGGCGTGGTGGCCCTTTGTCGAATACGACGAGCTCATGGGAGCGGTCCAGGGCCTTCTGGATCTCGGCAGACTGGCGGCGTTCGCCACCGGCGCCACCACATGGGCGCTCTCGTTCCTGTCGAGCGTGTTCCTGGTCTTCCTCATACTGGTGTTCGCGCTCGGCGAGGCCGCCGTGCTTCCCCACAAGCTGCGCGCGATTGCGGGCGACGGCATCGGGTCCGACGAGCGCATGCAGAAGGTCGTGGACGAGGTCCAGGGGTACCTCGTGATCAAGACGCTCGTCAGCCTTGCCACCGGTGTTCTGCTCGGCCTGTGGACCTGGATCATGGGGCTCGAGCTACCGATCCTTCTGGGGCTGATCGCGTTCGCCCTCAACTACGTCCCGACCATCGGTTCGGTCATCGCCTCGGTGCCCGCGGTCCTCCTGGCGCTGATCGAAGTGGACCCCGCGACCGCCGCCTTCGTAGGGGTGAACGTGCAGTCGACCCTGATCGTCGGAGCTGGCTACCTCACGGTGAACATCGTCTTCGGCAACTGGCTTGAACCGACCCTGATGGGCCGCAGGCTGGGGCTCTCCACCCTTGTCGTCATCCTGTCGCTTGTGTTCTGGGGCTGGTTGTGGGGCCCCCTGGGGGCGTTGCTGTCGGTCCCGCTGACCATGATCGTGAAGATCATGCTCGAGAACACGAAGGACCTGAAGTGGGTCGCGGTGCTGCTGGACAAAGACGCCCCGGGACGCCTTGGCGGCGGCGAGGCACCCGCGTGAACATCGCGGCCCTGGACGATTTCCCCGACACCGCGCGTGTGTGGGTATTCGGCGCCGAACGCGAACTGACCGGCCCCGAGGCCCGGGTGCTGTTCGATGCCGTGGATGCCTTCCTGGGAGGGTGGGCGGCCCACGGCGTACCGTTGCGCGCGGCCCGGGCCTGGTGCCATGAGCGGTTTCTCGTCGTCGCCGTCGACATCGCTTCCGCGCCTCCGTCCGGGTGTTCCGTCGATGCGCTCGTCACGGTCCTGAGGAACCTGGAGCGCACGCTGGACGTAGGCTTGCTCGGCAACGAAGCAGTGTGGTACCGCGATTCGGGTGGTGATATCCGCCGGGCGTCCCGGCGGCGGTTCCGCGCGCTGGCAACGCAGGGAGAGGTGGTGCCCGATTCGGTGGTCTTCGACAACTCCATCACCGCGCTGGGCGAAATGCGCGCGGGCGGGTGGGAGGGCCCCGCCCGGGACCGCTGGCATGCGGCGTTCTTCCGGTAGCAAAGAGCGAGGCCGACGGGTTTTCCTCCCGCCGGCCTCGCTCTCTTGCCGGATCCCGGATTGGTTGAGAATGAACGATCTGTCAGGACATCTCCCCGACGCGGCTGACGTTTTCCGCGGCCGGCCCCTTGGGACCGTTCACCAGATCGAACTCGACCTGGTCGCCCTCGGCGAGGCTCTTGAAGCCGTCGCCCTCGATCGCCGAATAGTGGACAAAGCAGTCCCTCTCGCCGGCCTCCGGGCTGATGAAACCGAATCCCTTCGCGTCGTTGAACCACTTCACGGTTCCCGTGGTCCGCATCCTGTGCTCCTTGATGGTGGGCTGTAGCTTCCGCCGGCCCCGCACCATGCGAGACCGTCCGGCCGCGCGGATCCCTGTGGGTTCGTTCCGCGCTGCCGATGACACGCTGATGACCCTATCCGTTCCCGCAAAGCCAGTCAAGGACGTTCGCGTCTCCCAACGAAGGAGCCGGAAGGCGTGTCTGTTCGGCTGGCAGCGGACGGCCAAAACGAAAACAATACAGAGAGATCGACTTGTGATATGGACGTATTCGAGCAGGGCCATTGGCCCGCAGACCAGCCGAATCGCAAAGGTGCGGGCCGGCGGCTCGTAGTAAACACGGCCTTTCTCCTTGCCGTCGGCGTGTTCGCCGGGGGGGGCGCGCGGGGACAGGAGCGGACACCGCCGCCGATCCCCGAGAGCGCGCCGGCTCTCCTGAGCCACGTCGTGCAGGCTGCACTCGACCGCAATCGCGATGTCCTGGACGCCGAATACCAGCTTGCAGTCGCGGAGGAGCAGGTCTCGGAGGCGTGGAGCGAGGTGTATCCGAACGTGAACCTGTCCACGTCGTTCACGCGCAATGTGGCCCCACAGGTGAGCTTCCTTCCGGCCCAGATCTTCGACCCGACGGCGGCGGAGGGAGACTTCATTCCCGTCCAGTTCGGGGCCGACAACATCTGGAACCTCGCGGTGAACGCCGAGCAGACCCTTTTCGATCCCCGCATCTTCGTGGGCGTGGGAGCGGCGGCGCGCTTCGAGGGATTGCAGCGCGAGGCGCTGCGTGGCCGAACGCAACAGACGGTCACCCGCGTCCGATTGGCCTTCTACGATGTGCTCCTCGGCCAGGAAGAGGTCCGGCTGACCGAGAACTCGCTGCGCCGGGTGCGGGAGTCACTGCGGGAGACACGGGCGATGGAGGAGGCCGGCCTGAGTTCGTACTACGACGTACTGCGGCTGGAAGTGGAAGTCGCAAACCTCGAACCGGACCTGAGGCGGGCACGGAACCGCCAGGACGCCGCGCGGCGAACGCTCGCGGTCGAAATGGCTCTCGATCCGGACACCGAACTGGATGTCGCGGGCGAACTGGTGGGGATCGACCTTGAGCAGTTCGACGCAAACACCGAGGCCAATCGCGACATTCTGGCGTTCATGGGAGTGCCGGTCCAGGACCGTGCGACCATGAGCGAGCTGCTCCCCGAGGGCACCGGAAACCGTTCGGACATCCGCCAGCTCGAGATCACGGAGGGGCTGAGGCGCACGGAACTGCGGATCGAGCAGGTCGAATACCTGCCCAAGGTGTTCGCCTTCGGCACCTATGGGCTGGCGGCACAGCAGAATGGCCCGCCCGACTTCTTTGGAACCAATGCCCAGCGGGGCTCGTCCAAGCAGGTCGGGTTGCGCGTGACCTTCCCGATCTTCTCGGGATTCAGCCGGGACGCCCGCGTAGATCAGAGGCAGGCGGCGCTGCGACAGGCGGAGACCCAGAGACGTTTCGCCGCGGATCAGGCGGAGGCCCAGCTTCGCAACCTCCTGGACGAGGTGCTGGAAGCACGGGCGCGCACCGCGGGACAGAAGCTGGCCGTCGCCCAGGCGCGGCGGGGCTACGAGATTGCTACCGCACAGTACCGGGAAGGGTTCAGCGGTCAGCTGGAGCTGACGGACGCCGAGGTGGCGCTGCGCCAGAGCGAATTCAACTACGCACAGGCGGTGTATGACTATCTTGCTACGAGGGCCCGGCTCGACGAGGCGGCGGGGCGCGTGCCCCTGGTCGATGTCGATCCGGCGCGTGGCCGGGGAGGGGACAGCGGGTGATGAATAGAGAAGGAGCGAAACAAGGTATGAAGCGGCGCGTGTACGCCCGCCGGTTCCTGATGGGAATGTTCGTGTGCGGTGCCGTGGCGGGTTGTGGCGGAGCCCAGCGGGAGGGTGCTGCACAGGGAGAGGAAGATGCCGCCGGCTTCACCCGGGTCGTGAACGTGGAGGTCGCGCCGGTGGTGCCGCGCCCGTTTACCCGCCTCGTTCGCCTGACCGGTGTGGCGACCGCGATGCGCGATGTCGTCGTCTCGGCGGAAGAGAGCGGGGTGGTCCGGCGCATTGTCCGCGACAAAGGGACCATGATCCGTGCCGGCCAGGCGATCCTCCGCCTGGATGATGCGATCCTGAGGGCGCAGGTGCAGACCGCCGCGGCTCAGGCCGCCTATGCCGACGAGGTGTGGGCGCGCAGGAAGAAGCTGTATGAGGAGGACGGCGTCGGCTCGGAGTTGGCGTACCATGAAGCGCAGTACGCTGCGCAGCAGAGCCGGGGGAACCTCCAGGCGCTCGAGGAGCGGCTGGCGCGCACCGTGGTCAGGGCCCCGATCGGCGGGGTGCTGGACGCCCGCCTCGTGGAACTCGGTGCGATGGTGGCGCCGGGCACGCCGGTGGCCCGTATCGTCCAGGCGGATTCGGTCAGGATCATGGCGGGAGTTCCCGAGCGCTACGCCCTGGATCTCTCGGCGGGCGCCTCCGCGTCGGTTTCGTTCGACGTGTTGCCGGGCGAGGTCTTCGACGGCGCGATCGTGTACGCCGGGGTCACGGTCGATCCCGACAACCGCACCTTCCCGATCGAGCTGACGTTGCCGAACCCCGGAGGGTCGATCAAGCCGGGCATGGTGGCGTCGATTTCGGTCGTGCAGGAACAGTTGGCCGACGCCATCGTCGTCCCGCGGCAGGCGCTCGTGGCCATGGAGGAGGGCCACCTGCTCTTCGTCGCGGAGCAATCGGGCGGGGAGGCGTTTGCGGTCGGGAGGCGTGTGCGGATTTCCATGAGCCAGGGCAACGACGCGGTGCTGGAGTCCGGACTCGCGGCGGGAGACCTCCTGATCGTGGTGGGCCAGCAGGGACTCACCGATGGCGACAGGGTGCGGATCGTGACCGGGCCGGGGGGTGAGGGGGTGGCGCGATGACGGAGCAGGGAGGGGACCGGATCGGACCGGACCGCGACCGTCGCTCGTTCAAGGAATTCGCGCTGACGTCGCTGGCGGTCGACAGCTCGACCTCGGTCGTGGTGCTCTTCGCGTTCGTCACGGTGGCAGGGCTGGTCTCGTATCGCGCGATACCCAAGGAGTCGTTCCCGGAGACGGAGATTCCCTACGTCGTGGTCAACACGCTGTACCCCGGGGTCTCTCCCGCCGATGTCGAGAGCCTCGTCACGAGAAAGCTCGAGGACGAGCTCAAGACGATACCGGACATCAAGGAGCTGACCTCGACCTCGGTAGCCGGGTACTCCTCGGTGTCCGCCGAGTTCGAGACCTCGATGAACATGAGCGAGGCGTTGTTGAAGGTGCGGGGGAAGGTGGATCTGGCCAGGCCGGAACTGCCATCGGACGCCGAGGATCCGCTCATCATGGAACTCTCAATGAGCGACGCGCCGGTCATGCAGGTCAACATCGCCGGCGGGTACGGACTGGTTCGCCTCAAGGAACTGGGCGAGGAACTGCAGGAACGCATCGAGTCCATTCCGGCCGTGTTGAGAGTGGACCTGCGCGGAGGTCTGGATCGTGAAGTAAAGGTTGATATCGATCTGGCCAAGCTTCAGTATTACAACGTTTCCATCGACGACGTGATCAGTGCGATTCGCCTGGAGAACGTGAACGTGCCAGGCGGGACGATCGACGTGAACGGCGTCGATTACCTGGTTCGCGTGGACGGGGAGTTCGATGACCCCTCGGTCGTCGGAGACCTCGTTGTCACCACCATAGCCGGTCGCCCGGTCTATGTCCGCGACGTGGCCACGGTCGAGTTCGGATTCGCGGAGCGCGACAGCTATGCGCGCCTCGGCGAGGAGCCCGTCGTCACGCTCGATGTGGTGAAGCGCTCGGGCGAGAACATCATCGCCACGGCCGAAGCGGTCCGCGCGGAGATCGACGCCATGCGCGAGATCTTCCCGCCGTCGACCCTGGTTTCCATCACGTCCGACATGTCCGCCGACATCGGCGACATGGTGAGCAGTCTGCAGAACAACATCATCTCCGGGCTGGTGCTCATCGTCGGAGTTCTGCTCTTCGTGCTCGGGCTGCGCACGTCGGTGTTCGTGGCGCTCTCGATCCCCACGTCGATGTTCCTCTCCTTCGTGGTGCTTTGGCTTCTGGGCGTCTCCATGAACATGGTGGTGCTCTTCTCGCTCATCCTCGCGCTCGGGATGCTGGTCGACAACGCGATCGTGATCGTCGAGAACATCTATCGTTTCATCGAGGAGGGGTGGGATCGGCGCGCCGCCGCGAAGAAGGCGACGGGCGAGGTCGCGGTACCCGTAATCGCCGCAACCGCAACAACGCTGGCCGCGTTCACGCCTCTGCTGTTCTGGCCGGGGATGGCGGGTCAGTTCATGCGGTATCTGCCCATCACGCTGATCGTCACCCTCTCCAGTTCGCTGTTCGTGGCCCTGGTGATCGTACCGACGCTCTGTTCACTCTTCCTGCGTCCGGAGAGTGCTCCACCCAGACAGATGAACAGGAACGCCAGACTTGCCCTGCTCGGACTCGCGGCGGGCACCCTGCTGGTCGTAGCCATGGCCAATCCGCTCACGGCGATCCTCTTCGTGGTTACCGCGATCGGTCTCTGGCTGCTCCACGCAAAGCTGCTGGAGCGCTGGGGCAGGGCTTTCATGACGGGTGGCATGCCCCGCCTGGTGCAGTGGTACGAGCGGCGGCTCCGTTGGTCGCTTGACCACCGCGTTCTGGTGCTGTCGCTGTCGGTCGGGGCCCTGGTGGCGACGATCATGGTATACCGGCAGTTCGCGGCACCGGTGGAGTACTTTCCCGAGGACATTCCGCCGTCCACGCTCTTCGTGGCACTGGAGGCACCGGTGGGGACGTCCGCCGATGTCACGGACCGGTTTGCCAGACGGCTGAAGGATGAGCTTGCCGGGGTGGGCGGGCTGGAAGACGTGGAGACCGTGGTCACGACGGTGGGCGGCGGCGGTGGCGGCGGCGGCGGTGGACCCATGGGCGGCAGTGGTCCCTCGGGCCCGGAGGCGGGCCGAATCACCCTCAGCATGTCCGACTACGAGGACCGTCGGAATGACGTGTTCGCCACCCTGGCGGCCCTGCAAGCGCAGATCGGGAGGGATCTGGCCGGCGCCGAGGTCAAGGTCGACAAGATCACCGAGGGTCCTCCTTCGGGTCCGCCCATCAACATCGAAATCAGTGGGGAAGACCCGGTGCTGCTCAGGGAGCTGGCTGCCGAGGCCGTCGCCACGATCGAGGGCGCCCAGGTGTATCGCCGCCTGGTGGGACTGGAAAGCGACATGGAGGAAGGCCGGCCCGAATTGAGGGTCGAGGTCGACCGCGAGAAAGCGAGCCTCTACGGCCTTTCGACCAACGAGGTGGGCTTCGCAGTACGCGGGGCGATCAACGGCCTCGAGGCTGCCAAGTACCGGACCGGAAGCGAAGAGTACGACATCATTGTGCGGCTGCGCGAAGAGGACCGCCGGGAGCTGACCGCGCTGGAGGACCTCACCGCGTTTGCCGACGGCCGGCAGATTCCGCTGCTCTCGGTCGCGGACTGGAGCGTCGGCGAAGGCTACAGCTCCATTCGCCGCAAGGACCTGGACAGGGTGGCCACGATCAGTGCCGAGGTGGCATCGGGGTACAACAGCAACGATGTCCGCATCGAGGTGGGCGCGGTTCTGCAGGACTTCACCGCGGCCCTGCCGCCGGGCTACGCCCTCGCCTTCACGGGTGAGCAGGAGGACCAGCAGGAGGCCATGCAGTTCCTGGCCACGGCCTTCATGGCGGCGCTCATGCTCATCGCCCTGATCCTTGTCTCACAGTTCAACTCGGTGGTCAAGCCCCTGATCATCCTGTCGTCGGTGATCATGTCAACGATCGGCGTGCTGATCGGACTGCTGGTCTTCCAGATGCCCTTCGTGATCATCATGACGGGCGTGGGGGTGATATCCCTGGCGGGCATCGTCGTTAACAACGCGATCGTGCTGATCGACTACATCGACGTCCTGAGGCAGCGTGACGGGATGGACCGCAGGGAGGCACTGGTGCAGGGGGGCAAGACGCGGCTGCGGCCGGTTCTTCTGACCGCGCTGACGACCGCCCTGGGCCTGATCCCTCTCGCGGTCGGCCTCAACTTCGATTTCTTCGGACTCTTCGCCAGTCTTTCACCCGAACTTTTTTGGGGTGGAGAACAGGCGGCGTGGTGGGGTCCGATGGCCGTTGCCGTGATCGTGGGGATCATATTCGCCACGTTCCTTACCCTGATCCTGGTGCCCGTGCTGTACAGCGTGGTGGACGACCTGGCGCGCCTTTTCCGGCGGCGGGAGTCCGTCGAGACGGAGGACGAGGACTCGCGCGGGGGCGCTGGAACGCCCATTCTTGCGCCACCGCTCATTCCCCCCCACGAGAGCAAGCCGGGAGTCGCAGCCGCGGTAAGGAGCTAGTGTCGATGAACAAGCTGGTGTCGATCAACAGACGGTCCGGATCGTTGTCCGCGGCGGTCTTCGCCGCCGCCATCGCCCTGGCGGCGCATGCGTGCGGCCAGGTCGCTGCGGATCCTCCGGAGGTGGCGGTCGCGCTGGGCGCGCTCGAATCCGGCACCGGGATGGTGGTGTCGACCTATCCGGACGCCAGCAGGGCGGGCGCCGAGGTTCTGCGCGCCGGCGGAAACGCGGTCGACGCCGCGATTGCCACCGGATTCGCGCTGGCCGTGACGAACCCGAGCGCGGGGAATATCGGCGGCGGCGGCTTCATGGTGATCCGGTTTCCCGATGGGCGCTCGACGGCCATCGACTTTCGCGAAAAGGCGCCCCTGAAGGCTCATCCGGAGATGTTCGTCGGCGAGGACGGGGAGTACTCGTTCCAGATTCACCACCGGAGCCATCTCGCGGTCGGGGTGCCTGGCACCGTAGCCGGCTTCGCGCTGGCCCACGAGCGGTACGGGCACGCGTCCTGGGGCGACCTGGTCGATCCCGCCGTGGCGCTGGCCGGCGACGGTTTCGAGGTGAGCGAACGTCTGGCCCGATCGCTGGCAGGGCGCCTGGAGGCCTTTCAGGACTATCCGGCCACACACGCCCAGTTCTCGAAGGACGGCGAACCGTACAGCGCCGGCGAGATTCTCGTGCAGAGCGATCTGGCCACCACCCTCGGGCGGATTCGGGATCAGGGCAGGGACGGTTTCTACGCCGGGGTCACCGCCCGGCTCCTGGCAGAAGAGATGGCGCGCGGGGGCGGCTGGATCACGGAAGAGGACCTCGCCCGCTACGAAGCGCGCGAACGGGAACCGGTGAGGGGCACCTACCGCGGCTACGACATCATCAGCATGGCGCCCCCTTCGTCGGGCGGCACGGCTCTGGTGGCGATGCTCAACATGCTGGAGGGGTTCGATGTGGCGGGGATGGGGGCGGGCAGCCCCGCGTACGCGCATCACCTGGCCGAGGCCATGAGGCGGGCGTATCGCGATCGCGCGATGTATCTGGCCGACCCCGACTTCGCGGACGTGCCGGTCGAGCGGCTCACGAGCAAGGCCTACGCAGACGAGCTTCGGGCCACGATCCGCGCGGGCGCCGCGAGCGCGTCGGCGCCCGGCGATGTGGCCGGGGATCCCGGCTGGGAAAGCCCCGAGACCACGCACTACTCCGTTGTTGACGGCGATGGAATGGCTGTTTCGGTCACGTACACGCTGGAGGGCGGATACGGGTCGTACATCACCGTGCCCGGAGCCGGTTTCCTGCTGAACAACGAGATGGGCGATTTCAACGGGCGGCCCGGCCTGACCGACGAGCGGGGTCTGATCGGCACCGAGGCCAATCTGGCGCGCCCGGAGCAGCGCATGCTGTCTTCGATGACGCCCACGATTCTGGCGCGTGACGGCGAACTTGTGGCCGTGATCGGCAGCCCCGGGGGACGCACGATCATCAACACGGTGCTCCAGATCGTGGTCAACCTGGTCGACTTCGGCCAGTCGCCCGAGGAAGCCGTGGCCTCCAGACGGCTTCACCATCAGTGGCTGCCCAACGTGATCCGCCTGGAGGAAGGCTACATGACCGAATCCGACGCGGCCGAGCTCGCCGCGCTGGGGCACGAGATCTCGTGGCGGAGCGGACAGGGGATCGCGCACTGCGTGTTCGTGGATGCGGACTCTGGCAAGCTCGTCGGCGTTCCGGATCCGCGCGACGCGGATGGCACGGCAGCGGGTTACTGAAGCCAGACGAAGACGCTGACCCCCAGGAAATTCCCCACGACGTAGCCGAATACGCCGGTCAGGATGCCGGGCGTCACGAGGCCGTGCCACCCGCGCCCGGCCGCGAGGGCGGCGGCCGTGGGCGGTCCCAGCACACACGCGTTGGACGCGATGAGCATCTCGGCGTAGCTGAAGCGGAATACCTTGGCCCCAACCGCCGAAACCAGTGCCTGGACCAGGATCACGAGGAACGCGTACGACAGCATGAGCGCCGCCGCCCCGAACAGGGAACGGACATCGGCACCGGCCGCATAGACCACGAAGAAGACGTACAGCAGCAACATCCCCAGTTGCTGGTCGCCCTTGAGGCGCGCCAACCGCGCCGGCGCCAGGTTGGCGAGGATCACCGCCAGCGCGGTAATGGCCAGCACAGCGTAGCGGGGGTGACCCATTGCACCGGCCAGCCAGACGCCGGCTGCGCATACGACCAGACTCATTCCCAGTGCGACCGCGACGTGTGCAATCCAGTCGGGCCCCGGGCCCTGCTCGTCGGCCGCTTCCGCACCGCCGCCCCCGGCGGAAGGGTCCGCGCCGCCGCCCCCGGCGGCCGATGCGGTCTCGGGGCCGCGCAAGGGCAGCCAGCGCCGGACCGCGGCGACGGTGGGCAGCACCGCAAGGACGAACAGGTACGAAATCCCCGCGAGACTCTCGGCAGCGAGCGCGGCCGTCCCCAGCGCGGGGTCCATGCCGACCGCCTGGGACACGGCCACGAAGTTGAGGCCTCCGCCGGTGTACCCGCCGACGAGCATGCCCGCGTACCTGGCGGACTCGGGCACCTCGATGAGAGCGAACGCGATGCCGGCCCCCGCGATCACCCCCACGGCGGAAACCATGAACCCAGCCAGTACTCTGCCTCCCTGCCTGAGAATGACCCTCAGGTCGGCCTTGAAGAGCAGCAGGGGGATGGCCACCAGGATGAAGTGATCGTTGACGAAGTCGTACGCCGGCGACGCAAAGGGCAGGATCCGGGAATTGGAAAGCACCAGGCCGCCCAGCAGCGCGAGCAACGCGGCCGACACGGTGCGCGCCCACGCGAACCTGCCTTCCAGGTATAGCGAGCCCCAGACAACGATGAACAGGATCCCGGTGATCGCCAGGACGTTGTCCGCGGGCACGAGAGCGCTCACGTGCGGCAGCCCGGGTGGCGGGTCATGCCTGTCCGAACATCGCCCTTGCGAGCTCGTTCGCCTTGCGGGGGTCGGCCTTCCCCCGGCTGTGCCGCATCACCTGGCCGACGAAGAAGTCCAGGAGGCCGTGCTGGCCGTCCCGGTACGCCGCGACCTTGTCGGGGTACTCGTCCGCCACCTGCCGCAGCATCGCCGAGAGCATCGTCTCGTCGTCGATCTCGGTAAGGTCCAGGCTGGCCCGGGCCTCCTCGAACGAGACGCCCCGTGTCAGCAGGGCCTCGACAATCGCGCGGCCCTGACGGTGTGAGAGTTCCCCGTCGTCCACCGCTTCGGCCAATCGGGACACCTCGGCAGGCTCCAGCCGCGCCAGATGCGCCCCGTCGGCCGCGCCAGCGAGCCGTGCCACGTCGTTGACCAGCCAGTCCGCGATCGAGGCCGCACCGCTCGGATAGCGGTCGCGCGCGGCGTGAAACACCCCCAGCAGGTCGGGGGACCGCACCAGGCTCGCCGCCGCGGCTTCGGACACGCCCAGCGACAGGAGCTCGCGGAAGTTGAGCCTCTGTGTGGGCGACCGCATCGAGTCGACCGGCGAGGCCTGGCGGGCGGCGGCATCGTCGTCCCTGCCGACCTGCCGCGAGAAGCCTGTCGCGCGGCCCCGCGCGGCCGACGCCGCCGGGCGACTCCTCTCCGTCCAGCTGTCCCGCAGCGTGACGGTTCGGTTGAACACGAGCCGCCCATCGCGCGAATCCAGCGGGTCCGCGTAGAAGTACCCGAGCCGTTCGAACTGGTAGTGTGTCCCCGGCGGAGTTCCGGCAACACCCGGCTCCGCGAGCGCCCCGGTGACGACGCGCTCGGAGTTCGGGTTCATCGCCGTGACAATGTCGTCGGTCGGCGGTTCCGCCGCCGCGAACATCCGGTCCAGCAGGCGGACCTCCACAGGTACCGCCCGGTCCGCCTTGACCCAGTGGATCGTGCCGCGGACGCGGCCGCGCACCGCCGCTCCGGCACCCGTGACGTCCTGGTCCACTACACTGCAGCGGAGTTCGGCCACGGTGCCCGCACCGTCCTTGATCACGCGGTCGCACCGGATCACGCAGGCGTACTTGAGGCGAACCGTGCCGCCTGGAGTCAGGCGGTGGAAGCCGGGCGGCGGGTCCTCCCGGAAATCCGCGCGGTCGATATGGAGCACGCGTCCGAACGGGAGGTCTCGGGTTCCGGGCACGCCTGCGTCGCCGGGAAGGGAGGGGGCGCGGAAGACCTCCTCCTGACCTTCCGCGTAGTTGGTCAGGACGACATTCAGCGGGTCCAGGACACAAAACGCCCGCGGCGCCTTGTGGTTCAGGTCGTCCCGCACGGCGAATTCCAGCTTGTCCATCCCGACGCGGGAGTGCGCCCGGGCAACCCCCACCATGTCGCACAGCGTGCGGATCGCTGCGGGGGTCACGCCGCGCCGCCTCAGGCCCGCCAGCGTCGGCATGCGCGGATCGTCCCACCCCCGCACCTTGCCCGCCTCCACCAGCTTCCGGAGGAGCCGCTTGCTGGTGATCAAGTATTCCAGCACCAGCGGGGCGAACTCGGTCTGTTCGGGACGGGGCCGGGGTGCGTCGACGTGCTCCAGGAGCCAGTCGTAGATCTCGCGGTTGTTCTCGAACTCGAGCGTACAGAGGGAGTGCGTGACCCGTTCCACCGAATCGGACAGGCAGTGGGCGAAGTCGTACATCGGGTAGATCGGCCAGCGGTCTCCCTGGCGGTAGTGTCGGGCGTGGCGGATGCGGTAGAGGAGCGGATCGCGCATCACCATGTTCGGATGAGCCATGTCGATCTTTGCTCGCAGCACGTGGCTGCCGTCCGGAAACTCGCCGGCGCGCATGCGCTCGAAGAGCTCGCGGTTCTCCTTCCGGTCGCGGTCACGCCAGGGGCTGTCGACACCCGGGCGCGTCACCGAGCCCCGCCGGTCACGGATTTCCTCCTCGGACGACGAGTCGACGTAGGCGAGCCCCCGGTCGATCAGCACCAGTGCGTAGCGGTAGAGTCTCTCGAAGTAGTCCGACGCGTGGTACAGGTGCTCTCCCCAGTCGAATCCGAGCCAGCGGATGTCCCTCTTCATGGCCTCGACGTACTCGGCCCGCTCGGTATCCGGGTTGGTGTCGTCCAGGCGGAGATGGCAGCGGCCGCCCGGGTGTTCCGCCGCAATGCCGAAGTTCAGGCAGATGGCCTTGGCGTGTCCGATGTGCAGGAAACCGTTGGGCTCGGGCGGGAAGCGCGTGACGACCCGGCCCCCGTACTTGCCGGTCTTCAGGTCCCTCGCGATCACGGTTCTGATGAAGTCCATGCCACCCCTCTCTGCGCACTGCACGGTCGCCCGGGCCCGTCCCGGCGCACCACCCGCCTCTAGCCTCTCCCCACCGCCGTTCCCCGTCAACCGTGACTGGCGTGGACGTGCCCCCGCTGGTAGCATTGCCATGCCGTCCGAGACCCCTTCCCCGGAGCTGATCGATGTCCATTCGGCTGTATTCCCGAAGCGTTGTCGCCGCCCTTGCCGGCGTCCTGGTTGCCACGGGCACCCACGCCCAACGGACCCAGAAACCCGTGCTGCACGGCAAGGAATGGGTCGCCATCACCGGCAAGCCGCTCGGAGCCACGGCCGGCGCCATGATGTTCATGAAAGGCGGCAATGCGGTGGACGCCGCGGCCGCGATGCTGGGCGCCACGGCCACCATGTGGGACGTGCTCGGCTGGGGCGGCGAGACCCAGGCGCTCATCTACAACCCGGACACGGGCAAGGTCATCGGCATCAACGCCCTCGGCGCCGCGCCCACAGGGGCCACGCCGGAGTTCTTCCGCGAGCGTGGGATGGACATTCCCCCCGCGTACGGCCCGCTTGCCGCGGTCACGCCCGGCACCCCCGGCGGGCTCATCGTGATGATGGCCGAGTACGGTCGCCTCAGCCTGGCCGACGTCCTCGCGCCCTCCATCGACATGGCGCGCGGCTACCCGATCGAGGCGCAGGCAGCCAACTCCATCGAGGGTCAGAAGGACCGCCTGGCGGAGTGGCCGTACTCGAAGGCGGTCTTCCTCCCGCACTACGGCAAGGACCGCGCCGCCCCCGCTGCCGGCGAGATCTTCGTTCAGGAGGACCTCGCCCGCACCCTTGAACAGCTCGTCGAGGCCGAGGCCGAAGCGCTGGCCGCCGGCGCCACCCGCAAGGATGCGATCATGGCGGCCTACGACCGCTTCTACCGCGGCGACATCGCCGAGGAGTTCGTGCGCGGCTCGCAGGAACAGGGAGGTCTGCACACCCTCGCCGATCTCGCCGACTGGCAGGTCTACCTCGAGGAGCCCGTCAGCACCTCCTACAAGGGCATCGACGTCTACAAGCTGACCACCTGGGTCCAGGGCCCGGTCCTGCTCCAGGCGCTCAACATCCTGGAGGGGCTGGACGTCGGCTCCATGGGGTACAACTCGACCCGCTACATCCACGCCCTCTACCAGGCGATGAACCTCGCCTTCGCCGACCGCGACTTCTACTACGGCGACCCCTACTTCCCGCCTGACGAGCCGATCGACGGTCTGCTCTCCAAGGACTACGCCGCAGCCCGGGCGGCGTCCATCGACTGGGACAGGAACGACCCGGAGGTCATGCCCGGCGACCCGTACCCCTACCAGAACGGCACGAATCCCTTCCTGCATCTCATCGAGGGCTGGAACACCGAACCGATCGCCACCCCCGACGACCCCGGCATGGACCGCGACGAAGCCTTCTACGCCGGCACCACCTCCATTCAGGCGGCGGACGCCGACGGCTGGGTCGTGTCGGTCACCCCCTCGGGCGGCTGGATCCCGGCGGTCATCGCCGGCCGCACCGGCATCGGCATGAGCCAGCGCATGCAGAGCTTCGTGCTGGACGAGCGCGCCGGCCCCTACAACGTCGTCGAGCCGGGCAAGCGACCGCGCGCCACGCTCACGCCGTCGCTGGCGCTCAGGGACGGCGACCCCTTCCTCTCGTTCGCGGTGCAGGGCGGTGACGGCCAGGACCAGAACCTGCTCCAGTTCTTCCTGAACGTCGTCGAGTTCGACATGAACGTGCAGCAGGCGGCCGAGGCGGCCAACTTCAACAGCTACCAGATGCGGAGTTCCTTCGGCGCGCACGAGTCGCAACCCGGGCGCATCCTCCTCAACGACGGCGTGCCGCAGTGGGTCCGCGCCGAACTGCGCGAAATGGGCTACGACCCGACCTACGCCCCGCGCACCTCCGGCCCGATCAACGCGATCTTCTTCGACGCCGCCACGGGCACGATGTGGGGTGGCGCCAGCAACCACGGGGAAGACTACGGGATTGCCTGGTGACGGAGGGGGTGGGGGGAGGGGAGGGCGGCGCCGGCAGGCGCGGCGGCCGCATCACGATCGACGGCGAGGGGCATCCGCCCGTCTCGGGGATCATGGTGGAGGCCGATGCCGCGGCGGCCCTCCTCGTGCTCGGCCACGGCGCCGGCGCGCCCATGACCCACCCGTTCATGGAGGCCCTGGCCTCGGCGCTGGCGGCGCGCGGCATCTCCACGCTGCGCTACAACTTCGCCTACGCGGAGGCCGGACGAAGACGCCCGGACCATGTGCGCAGGCTGTTGGCCGTCGTGCGATCGGCGCTGCGCGCGGGGCGTGAGCACGCGGGCGGACTCCCCCTGCTTGCCGGCGGCAAGTCCATGGGCGGAAGGATGACCTCGACCCTGGTGGCCGATCACGCGCAGCGCGGATCCGGGATGGCGGCCGGGGTCGCCGGGCTCGTCTTCTTCGGCTTTCCGCTCCACGCCCCGGGCCGGCGCGGCACCGAACGGGGCGAGCACCTCATGCACGTGCCCTGTCCCATGCTCTTTCACCAGGGCACGCGGGACCGTCTCGCGGACCTCGGCCTGCTCGGGCCGCTCCTCGACCGCGTCGGCCCGCGCGCCACGCTGCACGTCGTCGACGGCGGCGACCACTCGCTGACTCCGTTGAAGCGTTCGGGCCGCACCCCCGCCGACGTTCTCGCCGAGGTCGCGGGCGTCACGGCGCAGTGGGCCGCGAGGATCGCCGGGGCAGACGCGGCGATCCGGTGAGCGCACGCGACAACCCGCTCCTCGACAGAGGCTTCCCGGTCCCGTTCGACCGCATCGAACCCGGGCACGTCGCCCCTGCAGTCGGCGAGGTCCTGCAGCGCGCCGAGGAACGGATCGAGGCGCTGGGCGCGGGCAGCGGCGGGAGCTGGGACGATGTCATGGGGGAACTCGACGCCCTTTCCGAAGACGTGAGCCGCACCTGGGCACCCGTCTCGCACCTCAACAACGTCGACGCCACGCCGGCGCTACGCGAAGCCTACGCCGCCTCGCTGACCGAGATCACGCGCTTCTCGAGCCGCCTTCACCATCACGAGGGGCTCTTCCGGCGCCTGCGCGACTTCGAGGCATCACCCCGGGGCCGCGCGCTCGGCGGGCTGCGGCGCCGTCACCTGGACAGGACGCTGCGGGACTTCCGGCGCGCCGGCGCGGAACTCGCCCCCGAAGACAAGCAGTCGCTGGAGGCGTTGCGGATCGAGCTTTCGGAACTCGGGCGCCGCTTCGAGGAGAACCTGCTCGAGGAGACCGCGGCGTACGGCAAGCTTGTCACCCGGGAGGAGTTGCTGGCCGGGATGCCGGAGACCGCGCTGGAACGTGCGGCGCAGCTCGCGGCCGACCGCGGCGACGAAGGCTGGCTGCTCACGCTCGACATGCCCGCCGTCCAGGCCGTTCTCCAGCACGCCGACGACCGGGCGCTGCGCCGCGAGGTCCACGCGGCCTTCCTGGATCGGTGCACCGCGGGATCCCGCGACAACCGCGCGCTCGTCGTGCAGATCCTTCAACTGCGCCGCCGCCTCGCGGAGCTCCTCGGCTACGACGACTTCCCCGGCTACCGACTCGAGACGCTCATGGCGCGCTCCGGGGACCGGGTGCGCGGCTTCCTGGACGAGCTCATCGACGGGACACGTCCGTTCCACCAGCGCGACACCCAAGAGCTCGAGAAACACGCTCGCGGCTGCGGGCTGGGCGCACTGGAGCCCTGGGACGTCTCCTGGCTCATGGAAAAGATGCGCCGGGAGCGCTTCGACATCGACGACGAGCGACTGCGTCCGTGGTTCCCCCTCGACGAAGTCCAATCCGGACTCTTCGAGATCGCCGAGCGTCTCTTCGGGCTCACGGTCGAGCGGGTCGACAACCCTGCCGTCTGGCATGGCGATGTCGGCTTCTTCGAGGTTCGTGACGAACGCGGCCTCCACCTCGGGTCCTTCTACACGGACTGGTTCCCGCGCGACACCAAGCGGCAGGGCGCCTGGATGGACAGCCTTGTGACGGGCGGCCCCACCCGGGACGGCGGATTCGACCCCCACCTGGCCTTCATCGGCGGCAACTTCACCCCGCCCACGGCGTCACGCCCGGCACTGCTGACGCACCGCGAGGTCTGCACCCTCTTCCACGAGTTCGGCCACCTCCTCCACCACACCTGCTCCCGCGTGGAGATCCCCGGGCGCGGTGGGGTCAACGTCGCGTGGGACTGGGTCGAGGTCCCTTCGCAGATCATGGAAAACTGGTGCTGGCAGCGCCCGGCGCTCGACCTCTTCGCCCGCCACTTCGAGACCGGCGAGGCGCTGCCCGCCAGGATGCTGGACCGCCTGCTCGCGGCCAGGAGGTTCATGGGCGGCTGGCTCCAGATGCGCCAGCTGTCGTTCGCCGACCTCGACCTCGGTCTGCACCGCGACTACGCGGAAACCGAGCCGGTCATGGACTACGCCGCCCGGCAGCTGCGCCGCTTCGTCCCCTCGGACCGCTTCGTGGAGCGCCACATACTGCCCTCGTTCGCCCACCTCTTCGGCGGAGGCTATGCATCGGCGTACTATTCCTACCTCTGGTCCGAAACCCTGGAGGCGGACGCGTTTTCCAGGTTCGAGGCCGAGGGCGTGTTCAACGAGCGCACCGGGCGCGCGTTCGTGGAGTGCGTTCTTTCGCAGGGCGACCGCCGGGACCCGGAGGAACTGTTCCACGACTTCATGGGGCGCGACCCGGATCCGGGCGCGCTGATTCGCCGCAATCTGGGAACCCTCACGTAACGTCAGGGTTAGCCGCGCCGGCCCGCGAACATCGCCTGCAGCCGTCCCAGGCTGTGCTTCAGATCGGGCTTCAGCCTGAGCACCTCCTGCATCGGGTCGTCGCGGCCGCGCATGCGTGCGGGCACGCTCGCAATCGTGTGATCCGCGATCGCCAGGCCCGCGTGCACCTCGGCCCAGTCGAGCGGGGCCGAGACCGGCGCCCCGGGGTTGGGCCTCACGCAGTACGGCGCCACGATCAGCCGCCCGTGCCCGTTCTGGAGGAAGTCGACGTACACCTTGCCCTCGCGTTGCGACGGAAGCCGCGCCACGGTGGCGATTGCCTCCAGTTCGCGCACGGCCATCAGCGCCAGCAGCTGTCCCATGGTCCGTGACTGCTCGTAGGTCACTTGTCGCCCCAGCGGAACCAGGACATGCAGCCCGGTCGATCCACTGGTCTTGGCGAATGACGGCAGGTCGATCGCGGCGCACAATTCCCGGAGGAAGAGAGCGATCGTCACCACGTCGGTGAAGGGCGCCTCCTTGGGGTCCAGATCGAGTACGCAGAAGTCGGGGTGCGAGATGTCGGCCACCCGGCTCTGCCAGATGTGCAGCGGGATGCTCGCGCTGTTGGCGATGTAGAGAAGCGTCTCCAGGTCGTCCGCAACGAAGTAGTCCAGTTCGCGCTCCGAGCCCTCGCTGTACAGGCGGATCCGGCGGATCCAGTCCGGGGCGAAGTCGGGGGCGTTCTTCTGGAAGAATGACTTGCCGTGTATTCCGTCGGGGTACCGGGTAAGCACCACCGGGCGATCCGCCAGGTAGGGAAGGATCCACGGCGAGACCCTGCGGTAGTACTCGATCAGGTCACCCTTGGCGTACCCGTCCTCGGGCCAGAAGGGCTTGTCGAGGTTGGTGAAGTGGACGGTCCGTTGCCGCGGCGCCGCGGGCGGTGGCACCGGGTCCTCCAGGCGGCGGCCGCCATCGGACGCCACGCAGTCCTCGGGCGGCTTGTCGTCGCGCAGCCGCAGGAAGGCAGGGTGCCGCAGGACCCCCGCCTGCGTAATCTCCTTGTACCGCACCTCCGCGACCAGTTGCGGTGCGACCCAGTGGTGGCCGCCGCTTCCCGCCAGCTCGGCGCCCCGCGGAGGCGGCGCCTCGGGGAGCTCCCGCAACGCCCCGCCGAGCTCACCGAGCAGCCGGGCGGAAAACCCCGTTCCCACGCGGCCGGCGTAGACGAACCCGTCCCCTTCACGCCAGGCAAGGTGAAGCGCTCCGAAGCCGGTCCTCCCGGCATCAGGGTCCGTGAAGCCGTGGATGACGAAATCGGCGGTGTGTGTGACCCGGACCTTCAGCCAGGAACGGCTGCGTCCGCCGACGTAGATCGAGTCGGCCTTCTTCGCCACCACGCCCTCGAGCCCCAGGCCCACGACGTGGTTGAACATTGCTTCGCCCTGCTCGGGTATGTGGTCCGAATAGCGCAGCGGGCCCGTGGACGGCAGCACTTCGCGCAGGATCTCCTTGCGCCGCGCCAGCGGCACCCCGCGAAGATCGTAGCCCTCGAAGGCCAGCAGATCGAAGGCGTACCAGGTCGCCGGCAGTGCGACCGCCGCCGCCGCGATATCACCCGGGCGCTGCAGCCGGCCCCGCTTCTGGATCTGCTGGAAGCTCGGCATGCCGTCGGGTCCGTTGACCACGACCTCGCCGTCCAGCAGCACGCTCGCGTAGGGCAGCTTTGCCAGCGCCTGCGCGACCTCCGGGAAGACGGCGGTGAGGTCGTTGCCGTTCCGCGAGATCAGCGTCGCCTTTCCCGCTCCGCTATGGCCGAGCAGTCTGTATCCGTCGTACTTGATCTCGAACACCCATCCCGCGCCCGAGAACGGTTCGTCGCATGCCTCGGCGTGCATGACGCGCACGGAGGCAGGGGTCACGTCGGCACGCGCCGCCTCCGCCGCCTCACAGAGGTCCCGAATACGCGCCCCGAAGTCACCCCCGGCCCCGAGCTGGTCGACCGTCAGCCCGGACAGGATGGAGTCGTCGGCGTACCCGGCGGTGCTCCCCTCGGGGTCCTCGTACGCGTCGCGCTCCTTGATCAGGAGCCAGTGGTTGTCCGCTCCCCCCTTTGTCTTCACCAGGGTCCAGCGGCCGCGCAGCTTGTAGCCCTTGAGGTCGAAGAGCAGCTTGCCCTTCTTCATTCCCTCGTGCGGGTCCTCCACCGGCGTCCAGACGCCCCGGTCCCACACGATCGACGGCCCCGCGCCGTAGTTCCCCTCCGGGATCACTCCCTCGAAATCCGCGTATTCCAGCGGATGATCCTCGACATGGACGGCCAGCCGCTTGTCGGCCTGATTGGGCGACGGCCCCCTGGGCACCGCCCACGAAACCAGCACACCGTCCAGCTCCAGACGAAGATCCCAGTGGAGCGACGTCGCCCGGTGCTTCTGCACCACGAAGAGGCTGCCGCCCGCCACGGGGGCACCGCCGAACGGCTCGCTCGTCCCCGACGCCGACCGCTTGGCCCGATAGGTCTCCAGCCGGTCGCCGGCCATCACGCCTCCAGCCGGTCCGCGGCAGTCCTGCCCCCGCCGTCAGGCATCGTTGGACCCTGGAACCATATGTTTGTACGTTATCGGCATGAGTGCCCGCCCGATCTCCAGGTCGACCGTTTCGTTCGGTCTCGTCTCGCTGCCAGTCAAGCTGTATTCCACCGGCCAGTCCTCGGCCAAGGTGCGGTTCAACTGGATCAATCGCGATACCGGCTCCCGCGTCAAGTACCAGTACGTGGACGGACAGAGCGGGGAACCGGTGGAGCGCGAGCGGCTGGTCAAGGGCTACGAGTTCGCCAAGAACCAATATGTCACCTTCGAGCCCGACGAGCTCAAGGCGATCGAGGCGCAGTCCACCGAGGCGATCGAGATCACGGAATTCGTCCCGGCGCGCGACATCGACCGGGTCTACCTGGAGCGCGCCTACTATCTCGGCCCCGCCCGGGGCGGAGCGCGGGCCTACCGGCTGTTGTCCGCCGCGCTGCGGGAGATGGAGCGGGTCGCGATCGCACGCTATTCGGCGCGGGGCAAGCAGCGGCTCGTGATGATCCGCCCCCTGGACGACGGACTGATCCTGGAGCAGCTCTTCTATCCGGAAGAGGTGCGGTCGTTCGACGAGGTGCCGGTCGAGGAGGGCGAAGTGAGCGACGCCGAGCTGGCTCTGGCCAGGCAGTTCATCGAACAGGCCGCGAGCGAGGCGTTCGACCCCGGCCGCTACCGCGACGAGGTCAAGGAGCGGGTGCAGGCGCTCATCGACCGCAAGATCGAGGGTGAACAGATCACCCAGGCGCCACAGGAAGAGCCCGAGACCCGGATCATCGACCTGATGGAAGCGCTGAAGGCCAGCCTCGGCACCGGCGCGGAACCGGAGCGCGAAGCGAAGGTGGCGGCAGGGGGCGCCTAGCAGTCCACGGACGCCGGGCCCGCCCCTACTTTCCCCCCTCGCGGAAGATCCAGACGCGGATCAGCACGGCCCCCCAAACCAGCCCTACGCCGCCCCACACCAGTCTGGCGTAGACCTGGGGGAGCTCCAGACCGGCCTGGATGACCAGTCCTCCGCCCGCGGTGAGCAGAAGCGTGCCGGTAAAGAACGCCGTGTCCTCCCATTGGGATCTGGGTTTCTTCATCCTGACAATCTGTCGTCCTTCGCTGCCGGCCACCAGCGCCACGCCGCACTGGAGCGCGGGGCGGGCGGCGGTTAGCTTGCGGTGGAAGCGGCCAGCCCA
>OZ244837.1:0-4115000 GCA_965220675.1 Longimicrobiales bacterium | reverse complement strand
ATGGCCGTAATGTTGGCGGCCGCGGGCGCGGTGCGCGCCGAGGGGCAGGAAATCGGGGAGGAACCGGGTACACGGGAAGGCGCGCTGTTCCTGCTGCTCCCTGTGGGCGCGCAAGGTGTGGGACTCGGCCGCGCCATGACCGCGCTGCAGAGCGAGGAGGGAGCGTTCTGGAATCCGGCGTCGCTGGCCGAGCAGTCAGAACGACGCGCCATGGTGTACCGGGGTGATCAGATCTCGGGAGAGGCGACGGCGGCCAATGTGCTGCTGCCGTGGGAGGGCGTGGGTACGTTCGGCCTGTCCTACCTGCTGCTCGACAGCGGCAGCCAGGACCTGCGGGACGAATTCGGTGATGTCCTGGGGGCCATTTCGGTACGAAACCACCTGGGGATCGCGAGCTTCGCGACCTCGCTGCCGGGACGGATTGACGCCGGTGTCAACATGAAGCTGGTGCAGTTCCGGGTGGGGTGCCGGGGCCAGTGTCCCGACCTCGAAACAACGAGTTCGGCCTATGCGCTGGATGTGGGCCTGCAGGCGCAGCCCTTCGCCGACATCCCGTTGCGCCTCGGCTGGATGCTGGCGCACGCGGGGACCGACTTCCAGATCGCCAACCAGGAGCAGTCCGATCCGCTTCCGACCCGGATCCGCCTGGCCGTGGCGTACGAGATCCTGCACCGCCTCGTCGACGACGGCCTGATGGACCTCTGGGTGACCGCGGAGACGGAGGACCGTGCGCGGGAACTGGGCTCTCCGTCGCTGTACATGGGGTTGAACTTCGAGGCTGCGAATATCTTCTTCGTGCGCACCGGATACGTGGCGGGCCAGCTGGACCAGACCGACGGCGCGTCCGTCGGGGTCGGGTTTCGCTTCGATCGCTTCGACCTGAACCTGGCCAAGTCGCTGACCCGGTCGATGATCACCGGCGAGAGCCAGCCGATCCACGTCACCTTTGGCGTGGAGTTCTGACCAGGCGGGCCGGCCCCTCCACGCCGTGGCGGGCCTTTCGTATGTTTGTGAGTTGAAACCGGCCTGACCCGGGATCCTTCGAACCCACAGCCACGATCGGTCACTTCCATGGCGACGACAAACGACAGACCCTCGCGACTGCGCGCTTCCTTGCGGCGCATCGAAGAACTCCGGGGGTATCTTTGACGTCGTCGGCCGGCGTGAACGCATTACGGTGCTCGAAGACGAGATGGCCAGCCAGGGATTCTGGGACGACCGGGAAGCCGCCAGACGCGTGATCGACGAGTCGAATCGGCTCAAGGGATGGGTGGAGCCGTGGGATTCGCTGTGCGACCGGGCCGGGGAGCTCGGAGAGCTGAGCGCGCTGCTCGAGGAAGAAGCCGACCCCGAACTCGAGGCCGAGTGGCAGGAGGAGATCCGCGCCCTGGAAGACGGGGTCGCGGGCCTGGAGCTGAGGACGATGTTGCAGGGCGAGGACGATCACCGCGAGGCGATGCTCACGATTCATCCGGGCGCCGGCGGGCTCGAGTCCCAGGACTGGGCCGAGATGTTGTCGCGGATGTACATGCGCTGGGCCGAGCGGCGCGGTTTCGACATCAAGGTGCTGGACCTGCAGCCCGCCGAGGAAGCCGGCATCAAGAGTGTGACGATTGAAGTCAGCGGCGATCACGCCTACGGCTACCTGAGGGCGGAGAAGGGTGTGCACCGTCTCGTCCGCATTTCTCCGTTCGACTCCCAGTCGCGGCGGCACACGTCGTTTGCATCGGTCTTCGTCTATCCGGTGCTCGACGACGAGATCGAGATCGAGATCGACGAATCCGACCTGAGGATCGACACCTTCCGCGCGTCGGGAGCGGGGGGACAGCACGTCAACAAGACGGATTCGGCGATACGGATCACCCATGAGCCCACCGGGATCGTCGTTTCCTGCCAGCAGGAACGATCGCAGCACAAGAATCGCTCCACCGCCATGAAAATGCTCAGGGCGGCGCTCTATCAGCGCGCACGCGAAGAGCAGGAGCGGGAGAAGCAGGCCCTGGAGTCGTCGAAGACCGAGATCGCGTGGGGCAACCAGATCCGTTCCTATGTCTTCGCCCCCTACACGATGGTGAACGACCACCGTACGGAGGTGAAGCAGGGCGACGTGGGCGCGGTCATGGATGGCGCGCTGGATCCCTTCATCGAAGCGTTCTTGAAGAAGTTCGGCGCCACCCTGGTGGCATAGCAGCTGGTGGAGCGGAGCCCTGGATGAGCACGGGACGATGAGCACGGGAAGAGACGAGCGGTCGCGAGAGCTGTCGCGCGTCATGCGGGCGCGCCGGGAAAAGCTCGCGGCGCTGAAGGCCCTGGATGTGGAGCCGTTTGCGTACTCCTGCGACGTGACGCGCCACGCGGCGCCGTCGGTCGCATCGTTCGAGGAGCGCGAGCAGGAGGGGACGCTGGAAGACGGTCACGCGGAGGAAGGGCGCTGGGCGGGGCGTCTGGTCGGCTTCCGTTCGCATGGCAGAAGCGCGTTCGCGGACCTCGAGGATCACACCGGCAGGGTACAGGTCTATTTCAAGCGGAACGTGCTCGGGGCCGATGCCTACGATGTCCTGGATCTTCTGGACCTCGGCGACTGGGTCGCGGTGGAAGGCAGCCTGTTTCGCACGCGCATGGGGCAGGTCACGGTACACGCCACCTCCTTTCGCCTGCTGTGCAAGTCCCTGCGCCCGCTCCCGCTGGGGAAGTTGGAGAGGGACGAGACCACCGGCGCATCGACCACTTGGTCCGGCTTTACCGACCGTGAATCGCGCTACCGGCAACGCTACGCGGATCTGGCGGTGAACCCCACCGTGCGGGAGGTTTTCCGCGCGCGCGCCCGGATCATCACGGCGGCGCGGCGTTTTCTCGACGACCTGGGCTTTCTGGAGGTCGAAACCCCGGTCCTGCAACCGCTCTACGGCGGCGCGTCGGCACGGCCCTTCGTCACGCGCCATCTGGCCCTGGACCGCGTTCTCTACCTCCGCATTGCCGACGAACTGTACCTGAAACGGCTCATCGTGGGCGGCATGGACCGTGTCTACGAGATCTCGAAGGACTTCCGCAACGAGGGGATCGACCGCTTCCACAACCCCGAGTTCACGATGCTGGAGTTCTACCAGGCCTTCGCGGACTACGAGGACATGATGAATCTGGTCGAACGCCTGGTGTCCAGGCTGGCCCGGACCGTCAACGGGGAGACGCGATGCACCTTCCAGGGGACCGAAATCGGGTTCGCGCCACCCTTCGCCCGCATCTCGTTCGTCGGCGCGCTTGGCACGGCACTCGGTTGCGACCCCCTGGAGCTGCCGCTGGAGGATTTGCACGCGCGCGCCGAAGGCCTCGGCGCCACGGACCTCGACGGGGCCGGACGCGGCAAACTGTTCGACAAGCTGTTCGGCGAACTGGTGCAGCCGGAGCTGCTGCAACCCACCTTCGTGCTGGACTATCCAAGGGAATTGAGTCCGCTGGCCAAGCCGAAACGCGGGGCCCCCCACCTCGCGGAGCGATTTGAGCTGTTCGTCGCGGGGGAAGAGGTGGCCAACGCTTTCAGCGAGCTGAACGATCCCATGGCGCAACGGGCTCGCTTCGAGGACCAGGCGGCGCTCAGGGACGCCGGCGACGAGGAAGCACAGATGGTGGACGAAGACTACATCCGGGCGCTGGAGTACGGTCTGCCCCCCACGGGAGGGGTGGGGATCGGCATCGACAGGCTGGTCATGCTGCTCACCGACCAGGCGTCGATCCGGGACGTGATCCTCTTTCCGACGCTGCGTGAGGAAGGATGAGCACAGGTCCCGCGACGATGTCGCGACCGCGGCTGGCCTGGTTCCTGGCACGCCGCTACCTCGCGTCCCGGAGGGGAGGCCGGCTCCTGTCGTTCATCACCTGGATATCGCTGGGCGGGGTGACGGTGGGCGTGACGGCGCTGGTGGTCGTGATCGGGGTGATGACCGGCATGCAGAACGAACTCAGGGACAAGATCCTGGGGTCCTATCCCCACTTCATGGTCCTCCAGTCCGGGCCCTCGCTGCGCCTGGAGGACTGGGAGCGGGTGGTGGAGAAGATCGAGGCGGTCGACGGCGTGGTGTCGGCGTCGCCGATGGGGTACACGCGGGTGGGCGTCCTCCGGTCGGACTATGTGGAAGTGATGGATCTCTACGGGGTGGAGCTGGACGACCCGGGGGTGTCGGTGAACGCCATGGCCGACAGCCTCCGGTCGGGCGACATCTCGCTCGAGCGCGCCCCGGGCGGGCTGACGCCCGTCGTGCTGGGCATGGGAATCGCCCACCGCATGAGTCTCTTCAAGGGGGACACGGTCCGGATCATCTCGCTGGAGAACGTGAAGGTCAGCCCGAACGGCGAACATGTGCCCACGATGGACGACTGGGTGGTGTCCGGGATCTTCGCCACCGGCCACTACGACTTCGACATGCGCAACGGCTATGCCGCGCTCACGGATGTCCAGGACCTCCTCGAACTCGCCCCGGGAACGGTTTCGTACGTGGCCGGCCGCACGGACGACCTCTGGAACGCCCCCTCCATCGCCGAATCCGTACACGAAGCCCTCGGGGGCTGGCCCTATGTCGTGGACCCGTGGACCGAGACCCACCGGCAGCTGTTCTCGGCCCTGAAGCTGGAGAAGCTGGCGATGGCGGTGATCGTTTCCCTGATCGTGCTGGTTGCCGCCTTCAACATCGTGGGTACCCTGGTCATGGTCGTGGTCAACCGGACCAAGGAGATCGGCATCCTCAAGGCAATGGGGCTGACCCGGCTCGACACGCTGCGCACCTTCGTGTTCCAGGGGCTCTGGATCGGAATCTGCGGCACGCTCGCGGGGCTCTCCCTGGGGTTGCTGCTGTCGGTCCTGATCGAGCGCTACGGACTGATCCCGATCCCGCCCGACATCTATTTCGTGGACAATCTCCCGGTCTCCCTGTCGCCCTGGGACATCGTGTGGATCGCGGGAGGCAGCCTGCTGGTGTCCCTGCTGGCGACGATCTATCCGGCGAGGCAGGCGTCGGGGCTCGTTCCGGTCGAGGCGATCAGGCATGAGTGACAACGGGCCGGGACCGCTTCCACTCGAAGCCAGGGCGCTGGAGCGGACCTACGCCGGTGTCGCGGGGCCCGACCTCCATATTCTTCGAGGCGTGGATTTCGCGCTGGACCGGGGTGAAGCCGTCGCGATCGTCGGCGCCAGCGGTTCGGGCAAGTCAACGCTTCTGCACCTGCTGGGAGCGCTCGACCGGCCCACGCGCGGCTCGGTTCTGGTCGGCGGCACCGAGGTGTCCTCGCTGGGTGACGAGGAGGCGGCCGAGCTGCGCAACAGCAGGATCGGTTTCGTGTTCCAGTTCCATCACCTGCTGCGGGACTTCAGCGCGCTCGAGAACGTCATGATGCCGGCGCTGATCCGCGGCGACGGCCCGCGCGTCGCAAAGGAGAGGGCCGCGGAGCTCCTGGAACAGGTGGGACTCGGCGACCGGCTGGGTCACGAGCCGCGCAAGCTCTCCGGCGGAGAGCAGCAGAGAGTGGCGGTGGCGCGCGCGCTGGTGAACGGGCCGCTGATCATCCTTGCCGACGAGCCTACCGGCGACCTGGACACGTTCACCAGCGAGGAGGTGCAGGACCTGCTGTTCGATATGAAGGAGCGCCACGGAGTTGCGCTCGTGGTCGTAACGCACAACCGTGCATTGGCGGCCAGAGCCGACAGGATCCTCAGGCTGAAGGAAGGGGTGCTGGAAAATGGCTGATCCCGTCAAGGCCTGTGACGAGTCGGGGTGCGAAAGCCCGGCGTCCGTTCACCTGACGCAGGTGGTGGACAACAAGATCTCGATCCAGTTCCTGTGCGAGTCCTGCGCCGAGGCCAAGGGAATCGGCCAGAAGCCCGACTGGGGGGTCTCGGACTTCCTGGCAAAGCTCAGCGGGCCGGGATCGTCGCCGGGCCCCGCCGAGCCGGGCGAGCCCTGCGGTTCCTGCAACCTCACCTTCGATCAGTTCCGGGAGCACGGCCGTCTGGGATGTCCCGACTGCTACACGTCGTTCGAGTCCAGTCTGCGGCGGCTGTTGAAGCGGATTCACGGCGCCACCCGGCACGTCGGCAAGGTGTACCTGCCGCCGGACGCCGGCGACGCCGAGGTGGGCAGGCGGCTGGATGGCCTGCGCCGGCGGCTGCAGCACGCGGTCGAAGTGGAGGACTTCGAGCGGGCTGCGGTGCTCCGGGACCAGATACGCGAACTCGAGCCGGCCGGACAGTGATGGACCATCTCGGCGCCGCCCCCGACTTCGGCCTCGGCTGGCTCGACGCCAGCGGACCGCACGCGGACATCGTGCTTTCGACCCGCGTGCGCCTTGCGAGGAACCTGCAGGGGTATCCGTACGTCGCGCGCGCCCGCGCCGATGATCGCGAGGCGATCCTGGACGCCGTGTCGCGGGCAGCCCGGAGCGCGGAAATGCCCGCCGGCACGGTCGTCATGCCCATGGCGGGAATGGACGAGCCTACCCGCCGGATCTTTCTGGAGCGCAGGCTGATTTCCACCGATCTCGCCGGGACGGGTGGACAAGGCCCGGACAGCGGGGCGGCCGTGATTGCCGCTCCGGACCAGCCGGTGAGCATCATGGTCAACGAGGAAGACCACGTCCGCCTGCAAAGTCTGGTCTCGGGACTGCGGGTGATGGAAGCATGGAGTCTTGCCGACCGGATCGACGACGCGGTGGGGAAGGACCTCAACCTGGCCTACCACCACGATTTCGGATACCTGACCTCATGTCCCACCAACACCGGAACCGGGCTGCGGGCCTCGGTGCTGGTGCACCTTCCGGGACTGGTCCTCACCAAGGAGATCGAGAAGGTCCTGAAGGGAATCGCGAAGGTCGGACTGACGGTGCGGGGGATTTATGGGGAAGGTTCGGACGTGGTCGGTAACTTCTTCCAGATCTCCAACCAGACAACGCTGGGGAAGAGCGAAGAAGACCTGGTCGATCACCTGGGGCGCATTGTCACGACCGTGATACAGACGGAGACGCAGGCGCGTCAGGTGCTCATGCGCGACGCAGGATCCGTGACCGAGGACAAGATCTGGCGGGCCTACGGGCTGCTGCGCCACGCGCGGCTGCTCACGTACAAGGATCTCATGCAGTTGCTTTCAGGCGTGCGGCTGGGTGTTTCACTCAAGCTCATCCCCGGCCTGGAAGTCGTTACCCTCAACGGGATCCTGATGTTTTCGCAGGCGGGTCACCTGCATCGGGCGGCCGGCCGCGAACTCTCCGGACCCGAACGGCAGGCCCATCGGGCATCCTATGTCCGCAGGGTCCTGGTGGCCGGGAGCGCGCCGCCCACTTCCGGTGCGGGGGGATGAAGGCGATTTTGAACTACGGCTGCGGCGACGGCGCGCGCGGCGCCAGGAAGGCCACGAAGAGCGGGCGACCATGAATTACAACTTCACGGAAAGAGTCCGGAAGGTCCTGTCAATGGCTCGCCAGGAGGCGATCCGTCTCCAGGTCGACTATGTGGGAACGGAACACATCCTCCTGGGGCTGATTCGCGAGGGCGAAGGCGTGGCCGCTCACGTTCTGGGCAACCTCAACGTGGATCTCGACCGGATCCATGAGCGCGTCGAGGAATCGGTGCGCAAGGGCAAGGCGACGATCGCGCTGGGCGAGCTGCCGTACACGTCGCCCGCGAAGAAGGTGCTGGAGTTCGCGATGGCCGAGGCGAGCGAGCTCAACCACTCCTACGTCGGCACCGAGCACCTGCTGCTGGGACTGCTGCGCGAGAGCAAGGGGATCGCCGCCCAGGTCCTCAATTCCCTTGGCATGACCGTCGAGGATGCGCGCGCCGAGACGCTGAAGGTCCTCGGCTCGGACGTGGGGTCGGCGAGCGGGTCGGGTGCCACGGGGGGCGCGGCGGCGGCTTCGACCCCCGCGCCGGCGGCGGCCCGCAGCGAAAAGAAGTCCAAAACACCGGCGCTGGATCACTTCTGCCGGGACCTCACGGCCCTTGCGCGCAAGGGAGAGCTGGACCCGACCATCGGACGCGAGACCGAGATCGAGCGCGTCACCGAGATCCTCTGCCGGCGCAAGAAGAACAACCCGGTCCTGATCGGTGAGCCCGGAGTCGGCAAGACGGCGATCGTCGAGGGCCTGGCACAGCTGATCTCCCGCGGCGAGGTGACCGAGAGTCTTCGGGAACACCGCGTCCTTGCACTGGACATGGCCGCGGTGATCGCCGGCACCAAGTACCGCGGCCAGTTCGAGGAGCGCCTCAAGGCGGTCATGAACGAGATCTCCGGCAACCGCAACGTCGTCCTGTTCATCGACGAGCTGCACACGCTGGTGGGAGCCGGTGCGGCCGAGGGCGCGATCGACGCGTCGAACATGCTCAAGCCGGCGCTGGCGCGGGGTGAGCTGCAGTGCATCGGCGCCTCGACGCTGAACGAATACCGCAGATACGTGGAGAAGGACGGTGCGCTCGAGCGGCGCTTCCAGCCCGTGATCGTCGATCCGCCCACGGTCGAGGAGACGATTGCGATTCTGGCGGGCCTGAGGGGGCACTACGAGGATCATCACAAGATCACGATACCCGACGACGCGCTGGCGCACGCGTCGCGGCTGTCCGACCGCTACATCACGGATCGGTTCCTTCCCGACAAGGCCATCGACGTGATCGACGAGGCGGGCGCCCGCGCGCGCATTGCCAGCCAGGTGCCGCCCCCGGAGGTCGACGATCTGAAGACGCAGCTCGCGGAGGTTGCCGACCGCAAGGAGAGCGCGATCCGCGACCAGGACTTCGAGCGCGCGGCCCAGCTGCGGGACGAGGAGAGGGCGCTGCAGCAGCGAATCCTCGACGAGGAAGCTGCGTGGAAGGAGGAGCGGCGGCGCTTCCGCCCGGAGATCACCGTCGAGGACGTTTCGTTCATCGTGAGCCGATGGACCGGGGTCCCGGTGACCCGCATCCGCGAAGCGGAGACCGCGCGCCTCGTGAACATGGAGGACGAACTCCACAAGCGCGTGGTGGGGCAGCACGACGCGATCACGGCAATCTCGCGTGCAATTCGCCGGAGCCGGGCGGGGCTGAAGGACCCCGGCCGTCCGATCGGTTCCTTCATCTTCTCCGGACCGACCGGGGTTGGCAAGACGGAACTCGCGCGCACCCTGGCCGAATTCCTGTTCGCGGACCGCGACGCGCTCATCCGCGTGGACATGAGCGAGTACATGGAGCGGTTTTCGGTCTCGCGGCTCATTGGAGCACCGCCGGGGTATGTGGGGTACGACGATTCGGGAGCGCTCACGAAGGCTGTGCGCAGACGCCCGTATTCGGTGATTCTCCTGGACGAGATCGAAAAGGCGCACCCGGATGTGTTCAACATCCTGCTGCAGGTACTCGACGAAGGTCACCTCACCGACAACTACGGCCGCGTGATCGACTTCAAGAACACGGTTCTCATCATGACGTCGAACCTCGGGGCGCGGAACATCGCCAAGAGCGGCCTGGGGTTTCAGCAGGCCGACCGCAAATCCGCCTACGAATCGATGCGCGACAAGGTCAACGAGGAGATCCACCGTGCCTTCAATCCGGAATTCCTGAACCGGGTCGACGACACGATCGTCTTCCACCCCCTGAGCCGTTCCGAGCTCGGGAAGATCGTGCATATCATGCTGGGGGACCTCGAGTCCAGACTGGCTCAGGGAGGGATGTCCCTGCGGCTCACGGAGGGTGCGATCGACTTCCTCGTGACGCACGGCCACGACGAAAAATACGGTGCGCGGCCGCTTAAGCGCGCGATCCGCCGCTACCTGGAGGACCCGCTCTCCGAGAGGATCCTCATGGCGGAATTCGGGAACGGAGACGAGATCGAAGTGGACGTGGAAGAGGACGGGGAAGCGCTCGCCATCGGGGTCGCCTCCCCGACGAAGACATGATGGCCCGCCGGACCCGGAGGGTGTTCCCGCGACGTATGGCCTCGGCCCCATGGGCACGCGGGTTTGTCGGCGGACTGCTGGCCGCGTGGACGGTTGCGGCGGCACTGGCGCCGATGCCGGCGTTGGCTCAGGCTCCGAGCGGCCAGGAGGCGACCGTGCGGATCGATTCGCTGGCTGCCCGCGGGATGGTCCGGCTCGCGGAGGCGGATGTCGTGGGAGTCTCCGGGATCCGGCCGGGGACGCTCAACAGCTGGATCGATATTCAGCGCGGGATCAAGAACCTGTGGGCGACCGGGCAATACGAGGACATCGAGGTCTCGATGGATTCGTCCACGGGCAGGAACGTGCTCATCTTCGAGGTCGCCGAGCGGGCGATGACGCGGCTGCTGCGTATCACCGGGCTCGAGTCGGTGTCGGAAGGCGACGTGATCGACGAGTCCGGACTGCAGGAAAACGTGCCGCTGTCGCGCAACGCGATCGCCAGGGCCCGCGGCTTCATTCAGGAGGAACTGAGGCGCAGGGGCGTGCCCTTTGCGCGTATCGAGCAGCGCGTGGAGCCGGTGCCGGGCGACGAGGGGCGGGTGGACATCGTACTGGAGGTGGAAGAAGGTCAGCGCGTGACGATCGCCCAGGTGGAGTTCGTCGGCAACGGGGCCTTTTCCGACGAGGACCTGCGCGGCGCGATGGGCACCAAGCCGGAGGGGTTTTTCTGGTTCCGGACCGGAGACTACGACGATATCGAGTACGAGGCCGACCTGCTGGAGTCGTTGCCGCGGTACTACCACGCGGCGGGCTACCTGGATTTTGCGGTCCTGGGAGATACGCTTATCGTCGACCCCACGACCGGCAAGGCTCGCATCGAACTGCAGGTCGAAGAGGGGCCCCAGTACCGTGTGGCCGGTTTCCGGATCGAGGGCAACAGCGCTTTCGAGACCGACCAGCTCGAGGGATACTTCGCCGACGAGTCGGGCGGGATCCTCTCCGTCCTGGGATTCGGCGACGACGAGGACGATGATGCGGGGCGTATCTTCGACCTCGCCGCCTTCGAAGGCGCCGCAGACCGGGTGAGGGAACTCTACACCAATGAGGGCTACCTCTACGCGCAGCTGGATCCCTACTGGGAGCGCACGGGAGAGGAAGTCGACGGCTATCCCACCGTGCGTGCCGGCTGGCGCATCCAGGAGCAGTCGCAGGCGTATGTGAACCGGGTCATCATCGCCGGAAACGACTTCACGCACGATCGCATCATCCGCGAGAAGATCTTTCTGCTGCCGGGCGACGTCTACAGCCAGGCCCGCCTGCTCCAGTCCTATCAGAACATCCAGTCACTCGGGTTCTTCGAGGCCCCGTTGCCCGCGCCAAGCGTGCGGCCGGACCCGGAGACCGGTGACGTCGACATCGTCTTCAACGTGGCCGAGAAGCAGACCGGCTCGGTGCAGTTCGGAACGGCGGTCGGAGGCGGCGTGGGGCTTTCCGGGTTCCTCGGGTACGACCAGCCCAACCTCTTCGGGCAGGCCAAGGCGGGCAGCATCCGCTGGGACTTCGGTCGCTACATCAACAGCTTCACGCTGAGCGTCACCGATCCGGCCCTCATGCAGTCCACGGTGAGCGGCTCGATCTCGCTCTTCAACTCCACCGACCGCTTCTACCAGTTCGCGACCGGACGGAGACAGCGGATGGGCTTCTCCACCCGGTTCGGCGTGCCGTTCCCCGGCTCGCTGCGCACGAGGGTGTTCTTCGGGTATTCGCTGTCCCGCACCAGCTACGAGTCCTTCCGCAGCTCCGACGACCAGTCGCTGTTCGGCCTGCCGCCCGGAACCCTGAGTTCCTTCTCGCTGGGGATTACCCGCCAGACCCTGAACCACCCGCTGTTCCCGACCGCCGGTTCGATGCAGACCTGGAATGTCGAGCTCAACGGCGGGCCGCTGGGCGGAGCGGGGGACTTCGTCAAGCACACGGGCCAGGCCCAGTGGATGATCCCGGTCGGAGGGCTCGGCGGAGACGGGGTGAGCCCGGGCGGGGTCCAGTTCGCCCTGGGGCTCAGCCTGCGCGGCGGTGCGCTCTTCGGCGACGCTTCCCGGTTTCCGTTCGAATCCTTCTGGATGGGCGGCGTACAGTTCGGACAGCCGCTGCGCGGCTATGACGAGACGTCGATCACGCCACGGGGCTACTACGCGGAGCGCGGTGGCGGCATCGCCCAGATCGACCGCCTGGGCAACGCCTACTTCTCCGCCACGGCCGAATACAAGGCCGTGATCAATTCCAATATCGGGCTGTCGGCGTTCTTCGACGCAGGCAACCTGTGGGACGGTCCGGGCGACATCGACACGTCGGGGCTCTACCGCGGGGCCGGCTTCGGGGTTCAGCTGGTGACGCCGTTCGGTCCCATCGGCCTGGACTACGCCTACGGCTTCGACAAGGCCGAGCCGGGGTGGCAGCTACATTTCAAGATGGGACCGAATTTCTAGCAACCAACCATAAGCCAGAAGCAACACCACACCGACAATCTGCCGTTCCCGTGTACGGAGAGCGGCGTGAATCCGAATTCCATCGGAGGAGTCAAGACTCATGAGCATTTCCCGGTTGGGAATGGTCGCGGCCCTGATGCTGCTGTCCACAAGTTCCGCCGCGGCCCAGGCGGCCCGGGTCGCGTACGTCAATACCAATCAGGTACTCGCCGAGTACACCCCGGCGCAGGAGGCGCGCCAGGCACTGGAGAGCGCCCGCCTGGAGGCACAATCCGAACTTCAGCTCCTCGACCGCGGATTGCAGGCCGCCGTGGGGGAGTACCAGCAGCAGGCGATGACGATGACCCCGGAAGCCCGTCAGGCGCGGGAACTGGAGCTTCAGAACCAGCAGCAGGCCCTCCAGAACAGAACCCAGGAACTGGACATCCAGTTCCAGGAACGCCAGGAAGAGCTGCTCCAGCCGGTCATGGAGAGGGTCACCGCCGTGATCGAGGAGATCCGCGTGGAGGGCAGCTACGCGCTCATCCTCGATTCGGCGTCGCAGGCGATTCTCGCCGGGGATCCGGCGCTCGACCTGACCCAGGAAGTCCTGACCAGGCTGCAGGCGGATCCGTCACCTGGAGGCTGATTCGGAGCGTGGAGGACTGCGGTTGCGATCACGGCCCGCGCGAGGAGTGAGGGCTTCGGGCTCGCTGACCCTGGATCAGGCCGCCCACGCCGCAGGCGGCCGCGTGCTGGGGGACGGGCATGTCGTCTTTCGGCGGTTTGCGCCGGTGCACGACGCGGGCCCGGACGCTCTGGCGCTGCTCGCGGATCAGCGCTATGCGGGCGATCTGCCACGATGCCGCGGGGGCGCCCTGCTGGTGTCGGAAGCTCTGTGCGAAACGGAAGGCGGGCCCGCGGACAGGGTCGTGGTGGCCGATCCGCATGCCGCGCTGCTGGTTCTGATCCCGATGCTGTACCCTGAGCGGAAGCGCGAGGCGGGCGTGCACCGGGCCGCGATCGTGCATGAGTCGGTGTCGGTGCCGGCGTGCGCCTCCGTCGGCCCGAACGCGGTCATCGGGGCGGATGTGACCATGGGCGGGACCGTGCGCATCGGCGCCAACTGCGTCGTCGAACAGGGTGTATCGATCGGGGCGGACACCGTGCTGTTTCCGAATGTCACCGTGCATGCGGGCGCGGTCCTGGGCGAGCGCGTGATCGTGTACGCCGGCGCCCGGATCGGCGTGGATGGCTTCGGTTACGTGACCGAGGCCGGGGCCCACGGCAAACTGCCCCAGATCGGGGGTTGCGTGATCGAGGACGACGTCGAGATCGGGGCCAACTGCACCATCGACCGGGGGTCCATCGGCCGGACCGTGATCGGTGCGGGCTCCAAGCTGGACAACCTGGTGCACATCGGCCACAACGTGCGGATCGGCCCCCGCTCGATTCTGGTCGCCCAAGTGGGTGTCGCGGGTTCGACCCGTACCGGCGAGAATGTCATGATGGGAGGGCAGGCGGGTCTGGTCGGACACCTCACGATCGGCGCCGGGGCCCGCATCGGTGCGCAGGCCGGTGTGATCGGCGACGTGGGACCCGGCGAGACCGTGTCGGGGTACCCGGCCAGGGACCACAGGACCTACCTCAAGGCGATGGCCCGGCTCATGCGCTTTCCGGAGGTGCTGCGCCGCCTGGAGCGCCTGGAACGCAGCCTGACCGAAAGGGGTGTCCGCTGATGGCAGACGAGAGACAGCACACCGTCGCCGGCCAGATCACGCTCGAGGGCACGGGCGTGCATTGTGGGGAGGCCGCGTCGCTGACCATCCGGCCCGCACCGGAGGACTCCGGGATCCTGTTCGCGCGCACCGACATCGAGGGCGTGCCCACGATCCCCGCTCGCGTCGAGCACGTGACCCGAACCGAACTCGGGGTCGGTCTCGGCGCGGACGGCATCGAAGTGCTGACCGTGGAGCATGTCCTCGCGGCGCTGGCGGCGGCCGGGGTGGACAACGCGCGTCTCGAGCTGGACGGCCCCGAGGTCCCGATCCTTGACGGCAGCTTCGCGCCGTGCTTCGAAGCGCTGCAACGTGTGGGACGCACCGCACAGGCGTCGCCCGCGGAGGTCATCCACATCCCGGATACGATCACCGTCGGTGCCGCGCCCGACGCTTCGTACGTCGTCGTGCCGCACGACGGTTTTCTCATCTCGGCCACGATCGAGTTCGATCACGCGGCGATCGGACGGCAGCACGGCGCCTTCCGGATCGACGAGCAGGGCTTCGCAACGAACCTGGCCCCCGCCCGCACGTTCGGGTTTCGGGCGGACGCCGGCGCGCTGCGGTCGAGGGGACTGGCGCGGGGGGCTTCGCTGGACAACACCGTGGTACTCGGCGAGGACGGGGTGGTGAATCCCGGCCTGCGCTTCCCGGACGAGTTCCTCCGCCACAAGGTCGGGGACATCGTGGGCGACCTGGCGCTCATGGGTGCCCGGTTCAGCGGGCACGTCATCGCTACGCGCCCGAGCCATGCGGGCAACGTGCAGCTGGCGCGCGCCATCCGCGACCGGCACGACAGCGCGCGGAGGGCACGCAGCATCGACGTACGCCAGATCATGAAGCACCTGCCGCATCGCTACCCGATGCTGCTCGTGGACCGGGTGACCGAATTCGAACCGGGGGAGCGCATCGTCGGCCTGAAGAATGTGACGATCAACGAGCCGTTCTTCTCCGGCCACTTTCCGGATCACCCCATCATGCCGGGGGTCCTCATCGTGGAAGCGATGGGCCAGGTCGGAGGGCTTCTGCTCATGGACGCGGTCGAGCAGCCGGACGACAAGGTCGTGTACTTCATGTCGCTGGACAAGGTGAAGTGGCGGCGGCCGGTGACCCCGGGAGACCAGATCCTGTTCGAGGTGAAGATGACGAACCTGCGCCGCAGCGTGTGCAGGATGAAGGGGAAGGGAATGGTCGACGGCAAGGTGGTTGCCGAAGCAGAGATGATGGCCAGGATCGTCGACCGGTGAGGGCGCCGGGCCCGGGAAGCGGCGTCGGCGCCGGCGCGCATCCCACGGCCATCGTCGACGCCACCGCCGAAGTTGGCGAAGGCGTCGAGATCGGCCCCTACGCCATCGTCGGCCCGTCGGTCAGGATCGGGGCGAACACCAGGATCGGGCCGCGTGTGCTTATCGAGAGGGACACCGTGGTCGGCCGCGACTGCAGAATCGACAACGGTGCGGTTCTCGGCACCGATCCCCAGGACCTCAAGTACGAGGGCGAGCGGACCCTCCTGGAGGTCGGCGACCGGACGGTCATCCGCGAGTTCGCGACCCTGAACCGCGGCACTGCAGCCTCCGGCAGAACGGTCGTGGGTTCGGATTGCCTTCTCATGGCCTACTCCCACATCGCTCACGACTGTGAGCTCGGCAACCACGTCATCGTCTCCAACGCGACGAACATGGCCGGCCACGTGTCCATAGAGGATTGGGCTGTCATCAGCGGACTGGTGGCGATCCACCAGTTCGTCCGCATCGGCGCCCACGCGTTTGTGGGGGGCGCATCCAGGATACCGCAGGATGTGCCACCGTTCTGTCGCGTGGTCGGCAATCCGTCTCCAAAGCTCTACGGTCTCAACACCGTCGGACTGGAACGCCGCAGTCTGTCGATCGAGGTCCGGAGCCGCCTCAAGAACGCGTACCGCATCCTGTTTCAGTCCGATCTGGCTCTGTCCCGGGCGATCCGGCAGGTGGAGCGCAGGCAGGAACTGAAGTGTCCGGAGGTGGATTACTTCCTTGACTTCATCCGCAACAGCAAGCGGGGCATCATCACCTGATTCCCGGCGCCGGGCACGCCTGCCGGCCATTGGCGTCGTCGGGGTCGGTGCGCTTGGCGCGCACCACGCCCGGGTGGTCCGCGACCTGGAGGGCGTGGCCCACGCGGGTGTCTTCGACGTGGATCGCGGGCGCTGCCGAACCGTTGCGGCGGAGTTGGGCGTCGAGGAGAGATCGTCGCTCGACGAGCTCCTGGAGGGGGCCGACGCGCTTGTCGTGGCCGTCCCGACGAGCGCACACGAGGCCGTTGCCCTGGATGCGACCCGGGCCGGAGTCCACGTGTTCGTCGAGAAGCCCATGGCTGCCGATGTCGCGTCGGCGGACCGGATGATCGACGCCGCACGCGGCAGCGGCGTCGTGCTCCAGGTCGGGCATGTCGAGCGCTTCAACCGCGCGCTGGTGGCGGCCCGGCCCCATCTGGACCGCCCGCTGTTCGTGGAATCGCACCGGCTGGCTCCGTTCACGCCGCGCTCGCTGGACGTCGCCGTGGTGCTCGACCTGATGATCCACGATGTGGACCTGCTGTGCAGCCTGGTCGGCCGACCAGTGGTGGGCATGGCCGCCACCGGCGTGCCCGTCCTTACGCCCCACGTCGACATCGCCAACGCCCGCCTGGAGTTCCAGGGCGGCGCGGTGGCCAACCTGACCGCCAGCCGCGTATCCGTCTCCCGGGTCCGAAAGCTGCGGGTGTGGCAGCGCTCCGGATACCTGTCGCTCGACCTCGCCGCCGGCCGCGGCGAGTTCTTTCGGGTCAGGGAGGGAGTGTCGCTGCCCGCGGGACCGATCCCGGGCGGCGGCCCCGCCCTGGCCGGCCTCTCATCGGTGGTGGAACGAATTCCGGTGGTCGGAGACGATACGGAGCCTCTCGTCGCCGAACTTTCATCGTTCCGCGACGCCGTGCGGGGGCTGGCGCCTCCCCCGGTTACGGGCGAGGATGGACGGAGAGCGCTCGAACTGGCCCTGGCGATCGAACAACGGATTGAGGACCATGTCGCTAATACGCGTACGGCAACGTCGTAAACGGGAGTGGATCGACGTCCGAAAAGGCAAATCGCCCACCACGCTCGTGGTTCTGCTCGCGATCGTGATCGGGATCATCTGGTACCTCGGACGACTCTTCTGACTCGGCGGGCCCCGGCTGTTCCCGCCACGGTGATGATTCTGGCGGGAGAGGCCTCGGGCGATGCCCACGGTGCTCGGGTCGCCCGCGAGATTCGTGACCGATGGCCTGCCGTGAAAATGACCGGTCTGGGCGGCCCACGGATGCGCGCCGCCGGTGTTCGCGTCCTGGCCGGGCTGGAGCAGCTCGCGGTCATGGGCTTCGCGGAGGTACTGAAACGACTGTGGTTTTTCCGGGGGCTGGAGCGGCGCCTGAAGGAAATGCTCGACGGCGGTGGATTCGATGTCGTCCTGCCGATCGATTACCCGGGGCTGAACCTCCGAATCGCCAGGCACGCCGCGAAGCGGGGTATCCCCGTCGTTTACTATATCGGGCCACAGGTGTGGGCCTGGAGGCCCGGGCGGGCCGAGCGGCTGTCACGCATAGCCGACCGGATCGCGCTGATCCTGCCCTTCGAACCCGCGCAATACCTTGCCTGCGGAGGCAGGGCCGAGTTCGTGGGGCACCCGCTCCTCGAGGAGGAGGCGGTGGCCGAGCCGGAGAGGCTGGCGTCCGAGCTCGGGCTCGACACGACCCGGCCTGTACTCGCGGTTTTTCCCGGATCCCGGCAACAGGAGCTGGATCGTCATGCGCGTCCCTTCGCCGCGACGGCCCTGGAACTTGGGCGGCGCGTGCCGGGCCTGCAGACGGTCGTCAGCAAGGTCCCGTTTCTGCCGCGAAGCGCATACGGGCGATTCCCGTTTCCGCTGACCGAGGACGGCGCGTCCCTGAGGGCTCTCGCGACCGCGGGCCTGGTGAAGTCGGGGACGAGCACGCTCGAGGCTGCCCTGGCAGGTATGCCGTTCGCGGTGGCCTACATCGCCCACCCTCTGACCCATTTCCTGGCGCGGCGCCTCGTGCAGGTGCCACATGTGTCGCTTGCGAACCTGGTGGCGGACAAGCGGGTCGTGCCCGAGTTCATTCAGCGCGAGGCCACGCCCGGCGCGCTGGCGGACGCGATCGAGCCCCTGCTCGACGTCGAGTCCCCGGTCCGTCAGGGCATGGTCGCGGCCCTGGGCGGTGTGCGTGCCGCCTTGGGACCTGAGGGGGCGAGCGCAAGGGTGGTGGACCTGGTGGAGGAGGTGCTGCACGAAAGAGGTGCCGGAGTCGTGCGATCGTGATCGCGGCCCGGGCACGTGCGGGGCTGAGGGACTTCTGGGCGGCGAGTAGCGAACCGACCCGCGGCCAGCGGCTGGTCGGTGCATTGCTGGCGGCCGCCGAGCCCTCCTTTCGCGTGGCGGTGGCGGCAAGGAACCGCTGGCACGACGGCAGACCTCCGGACGAGGGACCCATCCCGGTCGTATCCGTCGGCAATCTGACGGTCGGCGGCACCGGCAAGACGCCCGTGATCCGCTGGCTGCACGACTGGTTTGCCGGGCGGGGAAAGCGGGCGGCGGTGGTCGTGCGGGGCTACGGCGAGGATGAGGTCGCGCTCTACCGGCGGTGGTTCGGGGCCGGCGCGGTGTTCGTCGGTGTCGACCGGGTCGCCGGAATCCGCGCCGCCCGCGACAGCGGCCACGATCTCGCGCTCCTCGACGATGGCTTCCAGCACCGGCGGGCCGCGCGTACGGTGGACATCCTGCTGGTGGCGGCGGAAGACCCCTGGAAGGTGCGCCTGCTCCCGCGAGGACCGTACCGCGAGCCCCTGGCTTCGGCCGCGCGGGCATCCTGCATTCTGGTCACACGAAGAACCGCCGACACGGCCACAACCGATGCATGGATCGCGCGGCTCTCGCGAATCGTGCCTGCGGTGGGCATCTCCCGGCTCGAGCTGAGCATGGGCGAATGGAGCGATCCTGCAGGCGGCCCGGCGGACCCGCCGGAGGGAGATGTGCTGGCTGTGTGCTCGATCGCGCGCCCCCAGGCGTTCGTTGCCGGCCTTCGCGAGTTGCTCCCGGAGTCCGATGTGCGTTTGGCCTCGTTCGCCGATCATCACCGTTTCACGCGCCGGGACATCGCGGCGTTGTCGCGGCGGCGCGCCGGGCGTACCGTGGTGTGCACCTCGAAGGACGCACCGAAGCTGGCGGCCTTTCCCGGCCTTGCACCACACTGCGTCGCGGTGGATCTGCGCGTGGCCGGCGAGCCGGGCGGGCCGCTGGGCCGAGCACTGACCGCTCTGGCACCGAACTGATGCGGATCTCGGTCGTCGTGGTCGGCAAGGCCAGGGGGCTCGCGCCCGTGCTCGGGGACTACGAGACCCGTGCGGCGCGTTACTGGCGGCTGGAGGTGGTTGAGGTGCCCCAGGCTCGTGGCAGGGCCGCTTCGGAGGTTCTGGGCAGGGAGGCGAAGGCGATCAGGGCGAGGCTGCGGCCGGATTATCTTTGGGTGGCGGTGACACGTGGTGGCCGGGCGTGGTCTTCGCTGGAGATGGCGCGGTGGCTGGAGCGCTTTTCGCAGGGATCGAAGAGGGGGGTACACTTCCTGATCGGCGGGGCATTCGGCCTTGCCGACGACCTGCGAAGCGAGTGCGACGCCACGCTGTCCCTTTCGTCATTCACGTTGCCGCACGATTTTGCGCGGCTGGTGCTTGCGGAGCAGCTGTACCGCGCCGGCACCATTCTCAGGAACGAACCCTATCACAAGGGGCCGAAGTGAAAAGCACGCCGTGGTTCCGAGACTGGTTCGGTAGAGAGTATCTGGCTCTCTATCCGCACCGGGACCGGGCCGAAGCGCGTCAGGCCGTAACGCTCCTGCGCGACATCACGGGACTGGGGCCGGGCACGAAGGCCCTGGATCTCGGCTGCGGTGCGGGCCGGCACCTGGAGGAGATGCGCCGGATCGGCTATCGGGCAACGGGCCTCGATCTTTCGCCCCCGATGCTCGAAGCGGCCCGCGAGTCCCTGCCGGAGGCGGACCTGGTGCTTGGTGACATGAGGCGGCCGCCTTTCCGCACGGGGTCGTTCGACGTGGTTACATCCTATTTCACCTCGTTCGGCTACTTCGACGACGAGGAGGAGGACATGGGCGTCCTGCGGGAAGTGCGCAGGATTCTCAGGGACGGCGGCCGGTTCCTGCTCGACTTCCTCAACGCGGATCACGTGGTTGCCAACCTCAGGACCGAAGACCGGCGCAACGTGTCCGGGATCGATGTGGTCCAGGAGCGAAGGTTGGTGGGTGGAGGTCGCATTGTCGAAAAGCGCATCACGCTCGGCGCGGCCGATGCGTCGTCCCGCAGGAAGTTTGTCGAACGCGTCCGGCTCTACCGTCCGAGCGAACTGACATCCATGCTGGTGTCCGCGGGGATGTTTCCGGGTCCCACCTTCGGCGGATACGACCGGACGCCGTTCTCGCGCTTCGCTCCACGCTACATCCTGGTCGCGAAGGCGAGAGGATGACAACGCCCGGCCGGCGCTAATGGACCTGGACCTGCTTTCCCGGTCCCTGGGGGGGTCGCGCCTGGTCCGGGATTACGTTGACGCGTCGGAAGGCGCAACTCCGTTCCACCGGGGTCCTCCCGAGCGCGCCGAGACCTATCGGACCAAGGCCCGGGAATTGGCCCGCGCCGTCGATCCGGCGCGTCTTGCATCTGCCGTCGAGGTGGTGCGGCCCGCCGGACCCGCCGGAGAGGCCGCGTTGGCCGACCTGGTCGCGCACGACGGATTCTTCGTAACCACCGGACAGCAGCCCGGGCTTTTCGGCGGCCCCCTGTACAGCCTCTACAAGGCCCTGACCGCCGTCTGCCTGGCCCGCGAACTGCAACCGGTCGTGGGCAGGCCCGTGGTACCGCTGTTCTGGATTGCTGCGGATGACCACGACTGGGCCGAGGCGAACCACGCGCACGTCATCGACGCCGCCAATCGACTGCGGCGGATCACTGTCGGCCCCAACCCGGACTCGCTGCCCCGGGCGGTGGGCCGGATCGTACTGGGCGACCGGGGCACCGAGGCGGTCGCCGAGCTGTCAGCCTGCTTTCCGCCCAATGACTATCGAGACGACTACCTCGACCTTCTGCGCGAGGCCTACCACTCCGGATCCACGCTGGCGTCGGCGTTCGGTGACCTGATGGCCGAGCTGCTGCGGCACACGCCGATCGGTCTGGTGGACGGTGCCGATCCGCGGCTGAAGGAATTGGCGCGGCCGGTGCTGCAGGCCGAGGCCGAGGATCCGCTGGGGAGCGAGAAGGCCCTGGCAGAGACCGCCGGCCGGTTGACGGCCGCGGGTTACGCGCTTCAGGTGCCGATCGTCCCCGGGGCCACCAACCTGTTCCTCGAAACGCGCGAGGGGCGTGACAGACTGTTGCGGACCTCCGGTGGCTTCAGGTTGCGACGCTCGGGACGGGAGTTCTCCGGCCGCCGCATTCGGCGGAAGGTCGACGAATCGGTCGAACTGGTGTCGCCCAATGTCCTGCTCCGTCCGGTGGTGGAGGGGTTCGTGTTCCCAACCCTGGCGTATGTGGCCGGACCCGGTGAAATCGCGTACTTCGGTCAGCTGGCCGACCTGTTCCTCCGGCACGGCGTCGGAATGCCGGTGGTGACGCCACGGGCGTCCGTGCTCGTCGTGGAGAAGAAGGTCACCCGTGTCCTGGAGAAGCTGGGCGTGACGGTCGAAGACGTTCGCGACCGCGACGTGCTCCTGGCCAGATTCGCCCGGGACGCCATGCCGCGCGACGTCGCCGATGCTCTGGAAGGGTGGCGGCGGGGGCTGATGGCTCGCTCGCTCGAACTGTCCAAAGCCTCGGCCGCGATCGATCCGGTGCTTCAGGGGGCGGTGACCAAGGCGCGAAACTCGGGCCTTGCGGCGCTCGGCGCGCTGGAGAAAAAGGTGGTGCGGGCCGTCAAGCGCCGCAGCGAAACCCTCACGAGCCAGATCGACAAGGCCGGGATCAATCTCTGGCCGGTCGGAAAACCTCAGGATCGGGTGCTGAGCCCGCTGCAGTACACCATGCGCTACGGGCCGGATTTCGTATCGATGGTGCAGGCCGGCATACGTATACTCGGCCGCTGAGGCCGGTCTGCAGGGGCCGGCGGATCGGCCCGCAACCACGGGCGGCTTTGCCACCTTCGGATGTAACGCCATAGCTTTACGGCATGCTAGTCCTGGTCGCCGTGCTTGTACTGTTGATCCCCATCCTCGCAATCGTGCTCGATTCCGACGTGGGCAAGGCGATCGCGCGCCGCCTCGATCGCAAGAGCCTGAAGGAAGGGGATGGCGCGGTGCATGATCGGCTGGTCTACCTCGAGAGCGAACTGGAGCGTCTCACGGGCGAGGTGGGACGCCTCGACGAAGAGAATCAGTTCTTTCAGAAGCTCCTCTCGGACCGTTCCGAGCGCAGGTAGCCGCGACCGGAGTCTTGGCTGCCTCCAGCGTCGCATCGGGTATCCTCATCAGCCGGGTCCTCGGCCTGGTGCGCGGCCGGGTCTTTGCCCACTACTTCGGTACCGGCGACCTGGCGGATGTGTGGACAGCGGCGCTGCGCATCCCGAATGTCATCCAGAACCTGCTGGGCGAGGGGAGCCTCAGCGCTTCGTTCATCCCCGCGTACGTCCGGCTGTTGGAGGAAGGCAGGGAACGGGAAGCCGGGCGCGCTGCGGGCGCCGTGCTCGGCCTGCTTGCGGTGGCGGCCGGAGCGCTGGCGGCGCTGGGGAGCTGGGCCGCGCCCTTCCTGGTATCCGTACTGACTGTAGGGTTTGTGGGCGACGGCAGAGCCGAGGTCCTGACGTCGCTCCTCCGCCTGCTTTTCCCGATGGCGGGCCTGCTGGTCATGTCGGCGTGGGCACTGGGCGTCCTGAACAGCCATCGCCGCTTCTTCGTCTCCTACGTCGCGCCCTCGCTCTGGAATCTGTGCATGATCGCCGCCATGGTCGCGGCGGCGAGCCGGGGCATGGCCGGAGTCGACCTCCTGACCGCGCTGGCGTGGGGAGCCCTGGCGGGCGGGGCAGCCCAGCTGCTCTTCCAGGTGCCGTTCCTGATGCGGTATCGCGCACACGTCGTGCCCTCGCTCGACACGCGCGCCGGGGCGGTGCGCGACGTCATCCGCAACTTCCTGCCGGCCGTGGCGGCGCGGGGGGCGGTCAACATCGGCGCTCTCATCGACCAGAACCTCGCGACACTGCTGGCCGTCGGTGCCGTGGGACTGATGGGGTACGCGCAGCCGCTCTACATCCTGCCGATATCGCTGTTCGGGATGTCGATCGCCGCGTCGGAGCTGCCGGAACTCTCCCGTGACAGGGCGGTGGGTGCGAAGGCGGTTCGCGACCGCACCGAACAGGCGGTCGGCCGGGTGCTTTTCTGGCTTGTGCCCGTGGCCGCGGGATACATCGTCTTTCGCGAGGAGTGCATGGTGGTATTCCGGTCCGGTGCCTTCGGTCCCGAGGACGCGATGGCGGCCGGTCTGGTGCTGGCTGCGTATGCCCCGGGGCTGCCCGCGTCGGGGACGTCGCGCGTGCTCGCTTCGGCGCTCTATGCGTTCGGCGATACGCGGACCGCCGCCCGGATCTCCTATCTGCGCATCCTGGTTTCGGCGTCCGTGGGTGCTGCGCTGATGTTCCCTCTGGACCGCCTTGTCGTGGGGGGGTTGGGAATGGGAGCGACGGGTCTGGCCACGGGAGCGACGGCGGGTGCGTGGCTGGAATTCCTGCTCCTCCGCAGGGCGCTCGGAGGGCGCCTGCCGGGAATGTCGCTGGGCGGCAGACATGTGCGCCTGTACCTGTTCGTGACGGGGGCCGCGGTTGCCGTGGGTCTGGCGATGCGGGCGGCGCTGCCGCCCATGGGCCCAATCGTCGAAGCGGCGTTGGCAATCGGCCCGGTGGCGATCGTCTATCTGCTGGTGACCCACAGGCTCGGCGTCTCTCCGGTCGGACTCGGACCCCTGAAGCGGAGGTAGCACGGGTGGAGCGCGGCGTCTCCTTCGAATCCCGTCACCTGGCGGGGCTGCCGACCGGTCCCGGCGTGTACATGCTGCGCAGCGCCCGGGGAGAGATCCTCTATATCGGGAAGGCCAAGTCGTTGCGCGCGCGTGTGCGCTCGTACCTGGGACACGCGGGCGGGGCGGAAATCAAGACGCGCGAACTGGTGCGGCAGACCGCGGCCGTGGACACGCTGGTCGTGGGCTCGGAGGCGGAGGCCCTGATTCTGGAAGCCAACCTGATCAAGGAACACCAGCCCCGGTTCAACATCCAGCTTCGGGACGACAAGAAGTACCCGTACATCAAGGTCACGGTCCACGAGCCCTTTCCGCGCGCCTATGTCACGCGACGGGTCCGGCAGGACGGCTCACGCTATTTCGGCCCCTTCGTCTCGGTGGGCCGGGTGCGCCGTGCACTGGAACTGGTGAAGCGCGTTCACGGCGTGCGGTCCTGCCGCTACAACCTTCCCGCCGACGCGCCGGCACGGCCGTGCCTCGACCACCACATCGGCCGGTGCGCCGCTCCGTGCGTGGGACTTCAGACCGCGCACGACTACCGGGACATGATCGACCGGGTGGTCCGCATCCTGTCGGGCGATGTTGCCAGCATTCAGGCGGAAGTTGAGGCGCAGATGCGCAAAGCGTCCGATGCCATGGACTTCGAGCGTGCGGCCCTGTTGCGTGACGTGCTCGCCGGGCTGGACGGCATCGCGCGCCGGCAACGCGTCCAGAAGGTCGGCGGAGGGGACCAGGACGTGCTGGGAATCGCCCGCGACGGTGGACTTGCGGCAGCCGTGACGATGCACATTCGCGACGGCATGCTGATCGGGCGGGACACGCAACTGATGACGGGCACCGAAGGCGAGAGCGACGCGGATCTCGTCGCGCGCTCGGTCTCTCACGCGTATCTGTCCAGCGGTTCGAGGGCGCTCGAACAGCTTCCGCGTGAGGTGCTGCTGCCCGCCGACTTTCCGGACCGCGGACTTCTCGAGCACATCCTGGGTGATCAGGCGTCCCGGAAGGTCGCGGTCCGCATTCCGCAGAGGGGCGCGAAGGCCCTGCTGGTCGAACTGGCGACGGCCAACGCGCGTCACGCGCTCGACGACGGGATCAGGACGGGCGGGGTCGTCGCGACACGCACCGACGACGTGCTGTACGACCTTCAGGACCGGCTGGGGCTCAAGGTCGTGCCGCGCCTGATCGTGTGCTTCGACATATCGCACACCCAGGGCACGGAGACCGTCGGCAGCGCGGTCCTGTTCGAGAACGGCGAGCCGAAGAAGTCGGGGTACCGGCACATGCGAATCCGGGGAGAAAAGGGAAACGACGACTACGGATCGATGGCGGAAACCGTGAGGCGGTACTTCGCCCGTCTGGCCGAAGGCGAGGGCCCGCTCCCGGATCTCGCGGTGGTTGACGGTGGCCGCGGACAGCTTGCCGCCGCGCACGAGGCGCTTGCCGCACTGGGGCTCAGGGATGTGGCGCTGGCGGCGCTCGCCAAGAAGGAGGAGATCGTTTTTCTGCCGGCCGAGCGTGAGGCGTCCCGCGAGGGTGACGGGTCCGGCGGGCCTGACGCGTCCGGCGGCCGTGACGGGCTTCGGCTGCCGCGGACCGCGCGCTCTCTGCATCTGCTGCAGCGGGTTCGCGACGAGGCGCACCGGTTCGCCGTGCGGTACAACCGCAAGCTTCGCACGCGCCGAACCGTGCGGTCGGCGCTGGGGGACATTCCGGGGATCGGCCCGGCCCGGCAACGCGCGCTCCTGTCACGCTTCGGATCGCTGCGGGGGGTCAAAGAGGCCACGCCCGCCCAGATCGGCCGTATTCCCGGATTCAGCGAGGCCATGGGCGCGCGCGTGCTGACCTACCTCAAGGGCCCGCGCCGGTAACCGGTCCCGCACCTGCGGTCCCGCACCCGCGGCCCCGAACCCCTTTGACCCGCGTCCCGCCCGCCCGTATACTTCGTGCCTGGAACTGTCCGCTTTCCGGTCTCGCCGCACGAGCGGGCGCATGGTTTTGGAAGACTTCAGGAGGTTCTCGTGAACAAGTCCAGCATCGGACTCTCGTTGGCAGTTGGTGCCGCGCTGACACTTTCCGGCTGCGCCTCCGGCGGTGGTGGGGGGGGCGGCGAAGAGGGGAATCCGCCCCGCGAAAACGACGACACGCGGAGTGCGGAGCTGTTTCTGACACAGGCCGAAACACTAGGCGACCCGTCCCGATTTCAGGAGGCGCTGACCGCGGCCATGGCAGCGATCCTCGACGATTCGACGAACTCGCTCGGCTACTTCCAGGCGGGCAGGGCGCAGGTCGGTCTTGGCGACTACGTCGCAGCGGACACGCTCTTCGAGATGGCAACGGAGCTCTACCCCGGGTACGAGCAGGACATCCGCATCGAACGGGAATCGGCCTGGATCGCTCTCTTCAATGCCGCGATCGGGCCGCTTGACGCGAATGACAACGAGGAAGGCATACGCATCCTCGAAGCGGCGGAGGTCATGTTCCCCGTGCAGCGCCCGGAGGCCCTGATCAACCTTGCCGTCACCTACAACAAGGTCGGGCGGGTCGACGATGCCATCGACGCCTTCGGCACCGCGCTGAGCGTCATCCGCGGACCGCGGATGGCAGAGGTGGACAGCGCAACGGCGGTAAGCTGGGCCGGCAGCGAGACGAACGTGTCCTTCAACCGGGCCATGCTGTTGGGCCAGCAGGAACGCTACGACGAGGCGATCGGCGAATACGAGAGCTTCCTCGAGGGGAATCCCGGAGACGTTGCGGCGCTGTCCAGCCTGGCCTCCGTACTGTCGGAGGCGGGAATGCCGGATTCCGCCCAGGCGATCTACGACAACCTGTTGTCGGGCGAGGACCTGGGCATGCGGGAGCTGTTCAACATCGGCGTGGGTCTGTATGGCGCTGCGACCGAGGCCACGGACCCCGACGCCGGCCAGGAACTGTTCGGCCGCGCCGCCGAGGCTTTCCGGCAAGTGGCCGAGGTGGCACCCGAGAATCGTGACGCCCTCTTCAACCTGGCGCAGTCGCATTATGAAGCCGGCAACTGGGACGAACTGATCCCGGTCGCCCGCGAACTGCTGGAACTGGACGGCTACAACCCCGACAGCTACACAATTCTGGCTCAGGGCCTGGTCGAAACCGATCAGAGCCAGGAGGCGGTCGAGGTCCTGCAGAGGCGTGAGGGGCTTGCCTTCCGCCTTGAGCAGAGCGAACTGCAACCCCGTGCGGCCGGCGGCGGCTCGGTGTCCGGGCAGCTGGTCAACAACACGCTGGAATCCGGCACGGTGGTGACGATTCGCGTGCACTTCAACGGAGACGACGGTGCCAACATCGGCACGACCGACATCCGGGTGACGGCGCCCGCGCAGGGAGGCGCCGAGCTGTTCCGCGCCGACTTCACCAGCGACGAGAGCGTCCTGGGGTATTACTACGAAATCGTCAGTCCGCGCTGAGGCCACCCGGCCCGGGAGGGGCGCGTTGCGGGAGTAGCTCAGTCGGTAGAGCATCAGCTTCCCAAGCTGAGGGTCGCGGGTTCGATTCCCGTCTCCCGCTTTTCGGTTGTCGGAGCCTGTGGGCGGGCCCGGCAACTCCCCGGTGGCGCACGATCCCTGTCAGCGCTTACCTTGCACGGGATCAGGCGGGTCTGCAGTCACCAGTCAAACGTCTCTTTCACCCGGAGGTGAACGATGCGCCGTGGAATACTATTAGCCGGCCTGTTGTCCATCCTGACCGCAACGCCGGTCGTCGCTCAGGCGTCCGCGGAAGAACTCGCGCGGCGAATCGAAATGGCCAATGAAGCCGGCGCGGACGTGAGCGTGGTGCTTCGCGGGGCGTCGGCGGCGCGCCTGCTCGGGGATTTCGCAATCGCCGAGGAATTGATGGTGAAAGCCACCGACGCGCTCCAGCAGGCGGACAACGCGTGGGTAACCGAGATGATCTTCCAGGCTCTGGCCGCGGGAAAGGGGTCGAACGGCATGCAGCGGGCTTTTCGTGAGGCCCGTCAGCGGATCCGGATGTCGCCGCAGCAGATTGCGTCTGTGACCAACAATTTCCCGTCGCTTCTTCTGGGTGGCGAGTTCGACGAGATGATCCTCCGGTTCTCGCCGGACCACCCGGATCCGGATTACCGTTGCGCCTGCCTCGCGGAGAAGGCGTGGGTGCACCGTGTGGCAGGCCGGCTGCACGATTCGCGGGTTCTCTGGGGTGAACTCGTGGCCGCGTGGGACCGCAATCCCCTCGAGTTCTCGAACCCCGACGCGCAAGCGAACTGGCAGGGCCAATACGCACGCAACCTGGCCAGGGCGGGCCGGACCTCCGACGCGCGCGCGGCGCTGGAAAAGGCGATGTCGATGCCGCTCAGCGACGACGAGCGTCCCGCGGTGCAGCGGCGCTGGGCCCAGACGTATGCGGAACTCGGCGAGGTTGAGGAGGCGGTCGAGCTGCTCGAGCCCCTGATCGCGAGTTCGACGCTGGTCACCGTGAACAGCCTCTCCACCAGGTACACCTGGGAGCCGGTACGCAGTAACATTGTCTTCCAGGAGATGCTCGCCAGGCACCGCTGACGGACCGCGCGGAAACCGCGGACCCGCCAACGCGGCGCCTCGCCGCTCTCGGTACTCACGCGGGTTGATCCGCAGACGGTCAGGTACGTGGTTCGAATCGGAGAAATCGGTCCGGGAACGATCGCGGAGGCGCTCGAACTCCGGATCGGGACACGGATTCTGACCGTCAACGGCGAACGGGTCCGCGACGGACTCGACTTTCTGTTCCGAACGGCCGAGAGCGAGATCGAACTCGAAACCGTCGGTCCGGATGGAAGTTCCGTCGTCTACGAGATCGCCCGGGACCCTTCGGAACGCCTGGGGATCGTGCCCGCCCGGGACAAGGTCCGCGAGTGCGCCAACGAGTGCGTCTTCTGCTTCATCGACGGCAATCCTCCGGACGCGCGCGAGCCCCTATGGCTGCGCGACGACGACTTCCGTCTGTCGTTCACCTACGGCAGCTACGTCACGCTGACCAACCTCGGCCCGCGCGGCCTCCGGCGGCTCGTGGACCAGCGCATTTCGCCCCTCTATGTCAGCGTCCACGCCACCAATCCGGAGGTGCGCATCCGTCTCCTCCGGAACACGCGTTCGGGGCTCATCATGGACCAGCTTCGCGAACTCCTCGCGGGCGGCCTGACAGTCCACACACAGGTGGTCCTGTGCCCGGGATGGAACGACGGCGCGGAACTCGACCGCACGATCCGGGAACTCTACGCATTGGGAGACGGCGTGCTGTCGCTGTCGGTGGTGCCGGTCGGCCTGACCCGTTACAACCTGAACCGCCCGGTCCGGCTGCTGAATGCAGGGGAGGCGGACGCCGCGATTCGGCAGACGGGCGCGATCCGGCGCACGGCCAGCGGCCAGCGCGGACATCACTGGTGCTACGCCGCGGACGAACTCTTCCTGATCGCCGGACGGGACGTTCCGCCGGCCGCGTACTACGACGACTGGCCGCTGCTGGAAAACGGGGTCGGAGCCCTCCGGTCGTTGCTGGACGGCTTCGCCGAGGCGCAGCGCCATCTGATGCCGGTCGACGGCGTAAGGCGAGTGCGAATCTTAACCGGAACCTCCATGAGCCCGTTCTTCGAGCGGATGTCGCCCGTGATCGCGTCGCGGATGAGGTGCGATGTGGAGGTGCTTGCGGTCGAGAACGGGTATTTCGGTACCAGCGTGACCATTGCGGGACTCCTGCCCGGCGCGGACGTCGTGCAAGCGGCATCCGACTCCGGCCCGGGCGACCTCGTCGTGTTGCCGGCGGCTGCGCTCAACGATGACGGCGTGTTCATCGACGGCCTGCCGCTGTCCGACGTGGCCGCGGAACTGTCCCCGGCAACCGTGCGGGCCGGCCATGAGGTCGTTCAGACGCTGACGTCCCCATGAGCCTGCCCGTCGTCGCGGTCGTCGGCCGGCCCAACGTGGGGAAGTCCACCTTCTTCAACCGGGCGATCGGACGCCGGGTCGCGATCGTCGACGACACGCCGGGCGTAACGAGGGACCGCAATTTCGGCCAGGCCGACTGGACCGGGAAGGACTTTTTCCTTGTCGACACGGGAGGCGTTGTCGAAGGCTCGGACCGCACGATCGACCGGTTGATCCGGGAACAGGCGATGGCTGCAGTGACGGAAGCCGATGTCGTCCTTTTCCTGGTGGATGCAAAGGCGGGGGTCCATCCGCTGGACCAGAGACTCGCCGAAGTGCTGCGCAGCGCCGACAAGCCCGTTCTGCTGGCCGCCAACAAGGCGGACAACCATCCCAACGACCAGTCGCACCTGGACTTCTGGGCGCTGGGAATGGGAGAACCCCATCCCGTGAGCGCCGTGGCGGGCCGCGGGCTGGGCGACCTTTTCGACGCGCTGATCCCCCTGCTCCCGGACGAGGACGGGCTGCCCGCCAGCGACGACCTTCGGGTCGCCGTGATCGGCAAGCCCAACGCGGGGAAGTCGTCGCTGGTGAATCGGCTCTTCGGCGAGGATCGGGTGATGGTGAGCGACGTGCCGGGCACGACGCGCGATCCGGTCGATCTGCCGCTGAAGTACCAGGGCCTGAATCTGACCTTCGTCGATACCGCCGGCCTGCGCCGCCACGCGCGCATGAAGGATTCGATCGAGTACTACTGCAGCCTGCGCACCGCGCGGGTGGTGCGTGAAGCGGACGTCTGCCTGGTGGTGGTCGACAGCGCCGAGGGACTCCACGTACAGGACATCAAGGTGGCGGAGACGGCCTGGGAGGCCGGATGCGGCGTGGTGATGGTCTGCAACAAGTGGGACCTGGTGGAGAAGGACACGCGCACGGCGATCGAGTTTCAGCGCGAAGCCGTGCGCAGGGCTCGCTTCCTTGGCGATGTCCCGTTTCTCTTCGCCTCGGCGCTGACCGGGCTCCGGATCCGCAAGACCCTCGACCTTGTGCTGGAGGTGGCCGAGCGGCGGCAGCAGCACATCGGCACAGCCGAGGTCAACGAGGCGGTTGAATCGGCGGCCCGCCGTCAGCCGCCTCCGCACGCGCGCGGCCGGCCGGTCAGGCTGAAGTACGCCACGCAGGCACGCACGGCTCCGCCGACCTTCATCGTGTTCTCGAACCTGCCCGACGAGATTCCGGAGCACTACAGGCGTTACGTGGTCAATTCGCTGCGAGCCAGGTGGGACTTCCTGGGCGTTCCGATCCGGCTGCGGCTTCGCAAGAGCGGGCGGTGAGCGGCCGCCGCACAGTCTGGATTCGGACGCCTCGTTGTGGTAACGTCACGAAAAGAGGCGGCCGGTCGTCAACGGTCCGGTCCGGCTCACCCATCCATGGGACCGAGATGCCGTGACAACCCCATTGCTGCTGACGCTTGCGGCCTACGCCGCGGGTGCCGTGCCATCATCCTTCTGGGTGGGCCGCTTCCTTTACGGCAAGGACCTGAGGACCCTTGGCAGCTGCAACCTGGGTGCCACCAACGTCTTTCGCGTACTGGGCTGGCAGCCTGCTGTCGTGGTGATGGTCGTGGATGTCTTCAAGGGGTTCGCCCCGGTCTGGTGGTTTCCGGGGATCGATGGGCAGAGTGCCGCATGGTGGCCGGTGATCTACGGGGCATCGTCGATCGTCGGCCATGTCTTCTCCTTCTGGGTGGGGTTCAAGGGCGGGAAGGGGGTCGCCACCAGCGGCGGCGTGCTGATCGCCATGGCCCCGGGCGTCGCGGCCCTGGGGCTCGGCACCTGGATTGTCACCATGGTGCTGGCTCGCACGGTATCGGTCGCCTCGATGGCGGCCGCGGTTGCCGTCGGGATCGCGGGACTGCTGGTGCCGTCCGTGGACCTTTCCGTTCGGCTCTTTCTCGGGTTCATCGCCGTGTTCGTGGTCTGGGCGCACCGCTCCAATATCCGGCGCCTGCTGCGGGGAACGGAGCCCCGCATCGGCCGCGGAGAGAGCCATGACCACGACGCCGGCGACCGCACGTGAAGCCGCATCCTCCGCGGGATCCCCGGGTCGCGGTCATCGGCGCCGGCGCATGGGGTACCGCGCTGGCCAACCTGCTGGCGGGATCGGGGCGCGCGCAGGTCCGGCTCTGGGCGCGCGAGGCCGAGGTCGTGGCCTCGGTTGCCGAAATCGGACAGAACGCGCTCTACCTCGAGGGTGCCGACCTCGACACGCGGCTGGAAGTGACCAACTCGATGGCCCGCGCGCTCAGCCGGGCCGACACCGTGGTCTGGGTATGTCCAGCGCAGTACACCGCGGACGTCCTCGCGGACGCGGCGCCGCTGATCCCGCCGGACGCCATGGTGGTGACCGCGTCGAAGGGGATCGAAGTGGCGACGCTGCGACGCATGGACGAAGTGTTCGCCCTGGCGCTGCCACCGGAGCAGGCACGACGCCTGTGCGTCCTGTCCGGGCCAAGCTTTGCACGCGAGGTTGTGGCAGGCGCACCTACGGCGGTGGTCATCGCCAGCCGCGACGAGGCGTCCCGCCTGCGCGCCCAGGCCCTGTTCCAGACCGATCGCTTCCGCGTCTACACCAACCCGGATGTCGTTGGCGTGGAGCTGGGCGGCGCGCTCAAGAACGTGATCGCGGTTGCCGCCGGCGTCGCGGCGGGCCTGGAACTGGGGCACAACGCCGTGGCGGCGCTGATGACCCGGGGGATTGCCGAGATGACCAGACTGGGCGTGGCCCTGGGGGCGCGGCCAGCCACGTTCGCGGGTCTCGCCGGAATGGGTGACCTTGTACTGACATGTACCGGAGGCCTGAGCCGCAACCGGACGGTCGGCGTGCAACTTGGCCGGGGACGATCCATGCAGGAGATTATGGGCGAGGCCCGGACGGTGGCGGAGGGTGTTGCAACCGTGCGGGCGGTTCACCGGCTCGCTCGGGACCTCGGCGTGGAGATGCCCGTCTCGGCCGAAGTGTATCGCATCGTCGCCGAGGGTGCCGATCCGATGGAGGCTCTTGACCGCCTCATGACCAGGGAACCAAAGTCCGAAAACACGGACTTCATCGACTTCGTGGAAGGGAGCTAGACCGTGGAACCGATCGCCCGGAAGACCTACTACTCGATCGGTGAAGTCAGTAATCTGACAGGACTTAAGGCGCACGTCCTCAGGTATTGGGAGACTCAATTCGATATCCTGTCGCCGACAAAGAATCGCGGCGGCAGCCGGGTTTACCGCATGCGCGAGATCGAGACCATTCTGCTCGTCAAGCACCTGCTCTACGAGAAGCGGTTCACCATCGAGGGCGCCAAGCGGGAGCTGCTGGAGATGCGCCGCTCGGGCAAGGTGGACGAAGCGCGCGAGCTTCAGGCGGAGCCCGCGGTGCTGGCCTCCATCAAGGAGGGTCTCACGGAACTGCGCGACGTGCTGACCCTCCCGGGAGACTGATCCGGAGGCCTGCCGGTGCGCATTCTCTGCACGAACGACGACGGATACCTGTCCCCGGGGATTCGCGTGCTGGCGCGGGCCGCCCGGGGCATTGGCACGGTCGACATCGTCGCCCCCGACCGCGAGCAGAGCGCGTCCAGCAGTGCGCTCACGCTCCATCGGCCGCTGCGCAAGCGCAGAACGCCCAGCGGCACCACCATTGTCGACGGCACGCCCACGGATTGCGTGATCCTGGCCGTCAGCGAGTTCCTGGATGAGCTTCCGGACCTTTGCGTTTCCGGGATCAACCACGGTCCGAACCTCGGCGAAGATGTCCTCTACTCGGGCACGGTCGCCGCGGCGATGGAAGCGACGATCCTGGGGATTCCGGCCGTGGCCTTCTCGTACGTGGGGCAGGGGATCGAGGAGGTCGAGGGATGGCTGCCGGTGGTCGGACGGCTTCTGGAGCAGATCGTGGAAAACGGCATCCCGAAGCACGAACTCCTGAACGTCAACCTCCCGTCCATACCTCCTGCGGAGCTGCGCGGGGTACGGGTCACCAACCTGGGGCGCCGCCGCTACCGGGACGCGATTACCCGGGCCCCTGACCCTTCAGGCCGGGAGTACTACTGGATCGGCGGTGGCGACCCGTACTGGAAGGGTGGGGCAGAGGCCGACTTCCGTGCGGTGCGGGACGGATACGTATCGGTGACCCCCCTTCACCTGGACCTGACCAGCTATTCGCGTCTGGACGACGTCCGGGGGTGGAATCTCGAGGTGACATGAGGCACTGGCTCGGCAACGCCATACGGGGGTTTTGCATGGGCCTGGCGGACGTGGTTCCCGGCGTGTCCGGCGGAACGGTCGCACTGGTCCTGGGGATCTATCCTCGGCTGGTCGATGCGGTCGGCAGCGTGGGCGCCGGCATGCTCGTACGGACCCCGACGCGGGCTTTCCGGGCGGCCCTGCGAGCGGTGCTGCGGGATCCGGCCGGCTCCGGCGCGGGCCGCGAGGGCGGCGAGGACCCGGACAGTGTGGATGCCCGCCGAGTCCTGCTTCTCGCATCCGTCGGGGTGGGGATCGTGCCGGCGATCCTGGTGGGTTCCGAGGTGCTTCCCGGCCTGCTCAGCGCGTATCCGGAGCAGATGAGGGGCCTGTTTCTGGGACTGGTGGCCGCGTCCGTCATGATTCCCGCGCGCCGGATCGAGCGCTGGCGCCCCGGCAGATGGGGACTGGCCGTGGGTGCCGCGCTGTTCACCGTCTGGTTCACCGGGCTGCCGACGTCGGCGGACCGGGTGGCCACCGGCACCGTGACGCTGACGTTCGCCCCGGTGCCGTCCGAAGTGCGCCTGACCCTCGGGAACCTGACCCTCGAGGCACCGGGCAACGACGCGCGCCCCCGTGTCTTGTATGGACCGGCCCGGTCGGTTGCGGTGCCCGCCGGAAGCACCTCCGTGGAGCTGGAGGTTGCCGCGCGCATGGCGGGTGCAGCCGCGAATCTTGCCCCCGGGTCGATCCGGATTGCGGCGGGTCCGGTGGAGGTGTCTGAGGTGTCCCAGCCGGCCGCGATGCGTGGAGGGAGCGACCCCGGACTGCTGTTCGTTTTCCTGGGGGGAGCGCTCGCCATCTCCGCGATGAGCCTCCCGGGGCTGTCCGGGGCATTCGTACTTCTGCTCCTGGGACTCTACTACTTCGCCCTCTACTCGCTGCGGCTGGCAATCCATCACTGGGATCCCGGGGCGGTCGCCGTCGTGCTCACGATGGTCACCGGCATGGCGATCGGCCTGTTCACTTTCGCGCGGATGCTGAAGGCGCTGTTCGCGAAGTGGCGTGACGGCACCCTGGCGGTTCTGGTGGGACTGATGGTCGGGTCGGTGCGGGAGTTGTGGCCGTTTGTCGACCACGCGAGCGACGGGCGGGAGATCCTCGTCCTGCCGGCGATGGCCAACTCCAATGTACTGAGCGTTGCCGTGACGTTCGCGGCAGGCGTCCTCGCCGTGCTGTTGCTCGAAGCCTCGGGCCGGCGCATCTCGGGGAGTTAGGGAAGACCTTCGACCGTCTGCTGGAGCACCTGCCGCCCGGGCCGGCGCAGGTCGGCAGTTCCGCGGGTGGCCTGCCAGCTCCGATTCCGGCAGATCACGACAATATCATGTTATCATGGTCCTGATATCGTATAATCATCGCGTATATGATCATTACGACCTTACATGGTCGCTTTCTGTATTCGGAAGAGGCCGATGGGCCAAGTGGAGTGTCCCCGACACGCTCTCGTGGGATCGGCGTCTGTGGGGCCGTTCTCACACTGTCTTTCCTGAGCGCCTGCACGGACGACGCCCTCACCGCTCCCGCTGACTTGCCCACCGCGGCGGCCGCGGGAGTGGGCCAGGACGGCACGCAGATCCTGATCGAGCCCCACTGGCTGACGCTCGACAGGGTCGGGGCGACCGGGAGGCTGTCGGCGACGGTGATCGATGCCGCGGGTGACCTGGTGCAGGGTGCGCAGGTGAGCTGGGCGAGCGCCGATGCCGCGATCGCGACGGTCGACGCCACCGGGCTCGTCACGTCGGCCGCCTTCGGCTCCACGAAAGTCAGCGCGACGTACCAGGCCGCGACCGCCGAGGCCACCGCGGAGGTCGCCCTGCCACTCACCGACCGGGAGATCCTCGAGATCCTCTACGAGGCCACGGGGGGCGACGGCTGGACCGACAACACGAACTGGTTGAGCGACGAGGACCTGTCGGCGTGGTACGGGGTGGGGGTGTCCCGGGGCAAGGTGATCGGCTTGAGGCTCTGGGAAAACAACCCGGTCGGCACGATTCCACCCGAACTCGGAGGGCTGGACGAGCTGTTCAGCCTCTCGATGCAAGGCAACAGGCTGTCGGGTCCGATCCCCGCGGAGCTTTCGAAATTCGAGAACCTCCGCGACCTGTTCCTGCACGGGAACGCCGAGATCAGCGGCCGGCTGCCCCCGGAGCTGGGATACACCGGGGGACTCCAGTACCTTGGCGTCAGCCGCACCAGCCTCACGGGGCCTGTTCCGCGCACCTTCGCGAAACTTGAACTGACGCGGTTCTACTTCGACAGGGACGGCGTGTGCATCCCCGCCGACCTCGAAGCGTGGCTGAAGACGGTTCCGGAAAAGGAAGAAGACTACGCGATCTGCTCTGCCGCGATGACCGTCGACCCCCCGTCACTGTACTTCGAGGCGCCTCCTCTCGGCGACACGGCCAGACTGACCGCCGCGGTGATCACCGCCGAGGGGGACACGGTGCACAGCGCGGCGATCACCTGGTCGAGCGCCGATACGACCATTGCCACGGTCGACTCCGAGGGACTGGTGACCGCGGTCGACTACGGCACCACGCAGGTCACGGCAACCTCCGATTCGCTCACGGCCACGGCCGAGGTGGAGGTTGTCCTCACGCTCACCGACCGGCAGGTCCTCGACAGCATCTATCGGCTGACCGGCGGCGAGCAGTGGACGGACACCACCAATTGGCTGAGCGACGAGCCGCTCGCCGCGTGGCACGGGGTCGAAACCAACGAAGCCGGGAAGGTGGTCGGCCTGTCGCTAGGCGACAACGGCCTTGCAGGCTCGATGCCGGGCCTCCTGGCGGAGCTGGGCGACCTGATCACGCTCGACCTGAGTGGGAATGCCCTCACGGGCGAGATTCCGTCGCCGTTGGGAGCACTGCCACAACTGCACAGACTCGTGCTCGACGACAATGCGCTCGCAGGCCGGCTGCCCGAGAGCCTGGGCTCCCTTGCCGAACTCCGGTACCTCCACGTTGGCACCAACGAATTGAGCGGCGTGGTTCCGCGATCCTTCCGTGCACTGGCGCTGGACACGCTCTACACGGCCGGCTCCGGGGTGTGCGTGCCGCCTTCGCTGGGCGAATGGTTCGCCGGCATCGGGCAGACCGACGATGCCGACCGCTGCGTCGCCTCCCTCTCGATCGAGGTCATCGACCTGCCCTCGCCGACCTTCTACGCCCTCGGCGAGACGGGCACGCTGTCGGCCACCCATGTGAGTGCGGAAGGAGACAGCACGCGCGAGGCGTCGGTCACCTGGTCGAGCGCGGATACCCGTGTTGTCTCGGTGGACATCCGGGGACGGGTCACAGCGGTCGGCGAAGGGGCCACCGAGGTGACGGCCACCGACAATTCCGTGACCGCGTCGATCTCCGTGGAGGTGGCGCTGCCGAACAGCGACCGGGACGTCCTGGAGGTCCTCCACGACAGAACCCGTGGCAACGTCTGGACGGACGGGACCAACTGGCTGACCGACCAACCACTCGCCGAATGGGCGGGGGTCGAGACCGACGAAAGCGGCCGGGTGGTCGGGCTGGAGCTGTCGGGCAACAACCTCCGTGGGACGCTACACCCGTCCATCGGCCAACTGGACCAGCTGGTCACCCTCGACCTGAGCCGGAATTGGCTCACCGGCTCGATTCCGCGTGAGGTGGGGAGCCTGAGCCGGCTGCGCGACCTCGTCCTGAGCGTCAACGGGATCGTTGGCAACCTGCCAGCGGAACTGGGGATGCTGGAGAGCCTCCGCACGCTCAACGTGGCGGCGACGAGCCTTTCCGGTCTCGTACCGCCGTCCTTTGCCGACCTCCAACTGGACGGTTTCCTGGTGGGAGGTACCGAACTGTGCCTACCCCCATCGCTTGCCACATGGCTCAACGCGATCCGGCAGACCGACAGTCCGTCCGAATGCGCCGCCAATGTCGTGATCGAACCCTCGACGCTCACCTTCGGCACGGCCGGCGAGACGGCTCAACTGTCGGTGACGGTCGTCGATGCCGAAGGGCGCACCGTGGAGACCCCGACGGTCACCTGGAAGAGCGGCGATCGGGCGGTCGCGAGGGTCGACGGGACGGGGCTGGTCACGGCCCGTGCCAGCGGAATCACGACGGTAACCGCCATGTACGAAGCTGCCGCAGTGGGTGGCGTGGACGTCGCGGTCAAGCTGTCCGACAACGACCGGGCTGCCCTCGAAGCCCTGTACCACGCGACCGGCGGCGACGACTGGACCGACAACACCAACTGGCTGAGCGACGAGCCGCTCGAGGAATGGTACGGATTGGGCATACGCGACGGTCGGGTCGATGACCTCCGATTACGCGACAACAACCTGACCGGCCACATTCCCGCCGCCATCGGACTGCTGGATGATCTCTTCATCGTCGATCTGGCCAACAACGCGCTCACGGGCCCAATTCCGCCCTCGGTCGGCCGGTTGGCTCGCGTGCGTGACCTCAATCTTCGAGACAACGAGGGAATCGACGGCCCGCTGCCGCCCGAGATGGGCAGCATGACGGGGCTCGAGTACCTGAGCCTCAGCAACACCAACCTGTCCGGCCCTTTGCCCGCGACCTTCGCCAATCTCACCGTCGAACGGTTCTATCACTCGCGAACGGGCCTTTGCGTGCCGCGCTCCCTGTCGGCCTGGTACGAGGCCCTCGGCAACCGCGACCCGTTGCCGTGCATACCGGAGACGGCGGACCGCAATGTGCTGGTCACCCTCTACGACGAGACCGGCGGGCCGGATTGGGGCGAGAACGCGAATTGGACGACGGACAGGAGTCTGAACACGTGGGACGGCATCGAGACCGACGAAGAGGGCTACATCACCGAGATCTTCATGCCCTGGAACAACCTCACGGGCAGCATACCGCCCGAGCTGGGCGACCTCCGCAGCCTCGAGGTGCTGGCTCTCTACGGGAATGACCTCTCGGGCCCGATACCTCCGGAAATCGGCAGACTGACAGCGCTGCGCCGACTATCGATCTCCAGCAACGAGCTCGAAGGCCCGATCCCGCCCGAAATCGGCAACCTGATCAACGTCGACACCATGTACCTGGCCGGGAACAACCTGTCGGGACCCATCCCGCCCGAGTTCGGCAACCTCGCGGCGCTGGAGCATCTGGCAATCTTCGAGAACGAACTGAGCGGGCCGCTGCCGGCGGAGATGGGGAAGCTGAAGAAGCTGAAGAACCTGTGGGCTGTCGACAACAGGTTCGAGGGCCCGCTTCCGCCGGAGCTGGGCGACATGACTTCGCTTGAGGACCTCAGTCTCTCCAGGAACAGGATCACGGGCTCGATCCCGCCCGAGCTGGGCAAGCTTCAGGCCTTGAAGGACCTCGGGCTTGGCGACAATGGACTGACCGGGTCGATGCCGCCCGAACTCGGGAACCTGGTTTCGCTGGAGGGGATGTTCCTGATGAGGAACGGCCTGTCAGGCAGCATTCCGCCCGAGTTGGGCAAGCTGTCCAACCTGGAAACGCTTTGGCTTTTCGATAACGAGTTGACCGGGCCGATACCCACGGAACTCGGCGATCTCTCCAGCCTGAAGGACATGTCCATCGGCACCAACGGACTCACCGGGTCCATACCACCCGAACTCGGCAAACTGTCCGCGCTGGAGGACATGCTGATTCCGCGAGCCAGGCTCACCGGCCCCATCCCTCCGGAACTCGGCAACCTCTCGAACCTGGAAGCGCTGTGGCTCTTCCGAAACGAACTCTCGGGAACCATCCCGGCCGAACTCGGCAACCTCTCCGCCCTCGAGGATCTGACGCTGAGCGACAATCAGCTGACCGGATCGATCCCTCCGGAACTCGGCCGGCTGTCGACGCTTGAGTATCTGGGTGCCCGGAACAACAACCTCACCGGCCCCATCCCTCCGGAACTCGGCCGTCTCACCTCGCTCATCCGCCTGTCGTTCCGCGGGAACAAGCTGTCCGGTGCGCTCCCCCCCGAGCTCGGCAACCTCATCAGCCTGGAAAGCCTGGACGTCCACAACAACATGGATCTCGAGGGCCTGATGCCCAGGAGCATGCTCAATCTGCCTCTGGGCTTTCTCGACATCTCCTCTACCTACGTGTGCCCGCACCTCGACGACGAGTTCCAGGAATGGCTCGGCACGATCGGGGACGCGCGAGGCCTCCGGTGTCCGCCCACACTGACCGAACGGTACGCGCTGGAGGAGTTCCATGCGGCGGCGGGCGGGGACTCCTGGTCGAACAACAGCGGATGGGACAGCGACGCCCGGGTGAGCAGCTGGTACGGTGTCACCGTGAATCGCGGGGACACGCTTGTGCGTAGGCTCGCGCTGCCCGGCAACGGGCTGAATGGCCGAATGGCGGCCTCAATCGCCAACCTGCGGAAGCTGGAGACCCTGGACCTCTCCAACAATGGACTTGTCGGAGGGATCCCCGTCTCGGTCGCCTCCATGGACGCGCTGAACGGGCTCCGGGTCAGCGGCAACGTGGACATGGAAGGCCCACTTCCCTTCCGCATGACCGAAATGACGGGCCTGAACGCGTTGCAGTACGCGAACACAGGCATGTGCGCATCCCCGTCCGCCACCTTCCAGACCTGGATCGACGGCCTGGATGTCGCCGAGGGAGACACCTGCGACAACCCCGACGCGATCCGGTTGTCCCTGCCGATCGTGTACCTGACACAGGCCATCCAGCGGCCGGCGGGCGATGTTCCGCTCATTGCGGGTCGGGAGGCGCTCTTGCGGGCTTTTCTGGTGAGCGACCAGACGCATGCCTTCTTCGAGCCCGAGGTCGTCGCGACCCTCACGCGCGGCGGCGAGGAGGTCCACCGCGTGGTCATGCGGACTGCCGACGACCGATTGACGACCGTTGCGGAAGAGGGCGTGCTCCGCACCTCGTACAATGCGGTGATCCCGGCCGAACACGTTGTCCCGGGTACCGAGCTGGTGGTGGTGGCCGACCCCGCGGAGACGGTGCCGCGCGCAGCCGACAGCCGGACGCGCTTCCCGGAGGTCGGTGCCATGCCCCTCAACGTGATCGACGTGCCGCCGTTCGAGTTGACTGTGGTCCCTGTGCTTTCCGCCGGGAGGCCCGACTCGTCGATCTTTGCGTGGACGGACAGCATAGCCGACGACAGTCCCCAAGTGGGTCTCTTCAAGCATTCGTTCCCGTTGTCGGAATTCAGCGCAACCACGCGTGATCGCTACGTCACCTCACTTGATCTGACGGACGAGGACAACACATGGCCCCTGGTCCTCGAGTTGGAGGCGGTGTACAAGGCCGAGGAGGCCACGGGCTACTGGTACGCCGTGGCGGACAGCGACGAGGGTTACGTCCGCGGGATCGCCCGGCTGAACGGATGGGTGAGCTTCGGCAAGCCGTGGGACACCGAGCTTGCCCACGAGGTCGGACACAGTCTGGATCTGCTGCACGCTCCGTGCGGCGGCGCGCTCGGCACCGAGCCGGACTTTCCCTATCCGAACGGGAGCATCGGTGTGTGGGGGTTCGACTTCCGGGACAGCACCGTGGTGTCGCCGGACAGCCGCCGCGACATCATGGGCTACTGCTACAACAAGGGCTGGCTGAGCGACTACTACTTCGAGAAGGTCATCCGCGTGCGGGCGGAGAAGGAGGGCGGGGAGGCGCAGGCTCAGGCCCGTCTGCTGGCCGGGGAACCGAAGGGGGACATGCTGGTGCTGTGGGGGGGCGTGCAGAATGGTGAACTCCGGATCCAGCCGGTCCACTCGATGGTCACGACCCCGACGTTGCCGGAACGCCCCGGGCCCTATCGGATCGAGGGGTTCTCGCGGACCGGGGGAGTCGAGTTCTCCCTCTCGTTCGAGCCCGGCGAGGACGTGTACGGCAACAGGTACTTCATGTTCACGATTCCCATGGAAGGTGACTGGGAGAACGCGCTCGACCGGATCACGCTGACCGGGCCCGAGGGCGAAGTGACCGTGGACAACAGCGATCCGCGCACGATGACCGTCGTCACCGACCCCGGCACCGGTCGAATCCGCGCCATCCTGCACGACTGGGCGGGCCCGCTGCCGGACGTCCTGGGAGATGTCGTGGGCCTGCGGGTCGAGTCGACCACGGGGATTCTGGACGCGACCCGGCTGCGGCGGTAGGCAGGCCTGGCCGCCCGGGGCCACGCCGAAACCAACCCCACCGAATCCTCCGTATGTGTCCATAGTCCACGGGCCTTCCGGCAGGGGGCGGGCGGGTTCGGTCACTAGCGAATCAGGCGGGGGTCACCGTTCGCATGGGAACAGGCACGAAGGTGGTTGTCGGCACGATCGTGGTCGGAGGTCTGGGAGCGTCGGCGTTCGCAGTGCTCACGGCCGGGGACAGCGGCGAGACCGATATGGGCAGCGTCGCCGTGGAGCGCGGCGAGATCGTGGATCGCGCCCTCGCGGTCGGGCGCATCGAACCGCTCGTCGAAGTCAGTGTGAAGTCGCAACTCGCGGGTGTCGTGCGGCAGATGTTCAAGGAGCCCGGGCAATACGTCCAGCGGGGTGAGCCTCTGCTCGAAGTCCAGCCCAACCCCACACCGATCGAGCTCGTCGAGGCGCGCCGCGCCATCGAGTTGCGCGAAATCGAGTTGCAGCAGCTCGAGAGGCGTCGCGATCGGCTGGCCGCGCTGCGCGACCAGGAGCTCGCGTCGGAAGAGGAGTACGAGGATGCCGACTACTCGTTCAACGAAGTCTCGCTCCAGCTCCAGATCGCCCGGGAGCGCCTGGCGCTGCTCTCGGAAGGGCGCGTGACCATCGGGGACGAGGCCGTGGAGGCGGTTATCCAGAGCCCCATTCAGGGCTTCATCCTCGAGAAGATGGTGGAAATCGGAGATCCGGTCGTCCCGCTCACGACCTTCCAGGAAGGGACCGTCCTCATGACGATGGCCGAGATGGACGAACTGCTCTTCCGGGGAACGGTGGATGAGATCGATGTGGGCCGGCTGACCGAGGGAATGCCGGTCGAGGTCACGATCGGGGCTCTTCCCGACGCGCTCGTCGAGGGCCGGCTGACGAAGATCTCGCTCACGGGACGCGACGAGGAGAACGCAACCATCTTTCCGGTCGAGATCGCGGTCGTACCCGCCGAGGGAACCTTGCTGAGAGCGGGGTATTCGGCCAACGCCCAGGTGATCATCGAGCGCCGCTCGGACATCCTGATCATCCCCGAGCGCGTGGTCAGGTTCGAGGAAGGGGGCGCGTTCGTGACGGTTCGCCTGGGGCCCGAAGAGACCGAGGAGCGCGAGATCGAGACCGGTCTGAGCGACGGGATCAGCGTCGAGGTACTCGACGGCCTGACGGAGGGCGAGCGCGTCATGGAGCCCCCGCGGCGCGAGATCACCTGACAGCCCGCGCGATGGAGACGCCGTGAGGCTGGTCGACGCGGTCCGGCAACTGTGGTCGGACCTGTCCGCCCAGCGTCTGCGCACGATCCTGACCGTACTCGGGATCACCTGGGGCACGGTGGCGGTCGTCGTCCTGCTCGCGTTTTCGGTGGGGCTCGAACGGCAGACGATCAAGCGGTTTCATGGGCTGGGTGACCGGATCGTCGTGCTCTTCGGCGGACGGACCGTGCTGCCCTACGCGGGTTTCAGGGAGGGGCGAGGCATCAGGCTGCGCGAAACGGACGCCGAGATTCTTGCCCGCCAGATCCCCGACATCACGATGATCAGCCCCGAGTACTCGACGCGCGAAGCGCCCGTCCGCCACGGCGTGAATGCAGTCAGCCCCAATATCACGGGCATTCATCCCGTGTATGGTGAGATGCGGAACATCTTCCCGCTTCCGGGCGGCCGGTTCATCAACAGGCGGGACCAGGAGGAGCGCCGTCGGGTCGTGTTCCTCGGCGACGAGGTCGCCCGCGTCCTGTTTGGTGACGTGGATCCTGTCGGCGAGCAGGTCCGGATCGGGGACTCCCCCTTCACCGTGATCGGCGTGCTCCAGCCAAAGATCCAGAACAGCTCCTACAACTCGCGCGACCAGGACCGGGTGTTCATCCCGGCGAGCACGCACGCGGCCCTCTTCGGCTCCCGATTCGTCTCGAACCTGGTCTACCGGACCGCCGACGCCTCGCGCACGGAGGCGGTGGAGGCGCGGGTCTACGAGGTGCTGGGCAGGAAGTACCGCTTCAATCCACAGGACGAGGACGCACTCCAGGTCTGGGACACGGCCGAATGGGAGCGCATGTTCGGCTTCCTGTTCCTCGGGTTCAAGCTGTTCTTCGCGATCGTGGGCTCGTTCACGCTCAGCGTCGGGGGGATCGGCGTCGCGAACATCATGTACATCGTCGTGCTCGAACGCACGACCGAGATCGGGATCAAGCGTTCGGTCGGCGCGACCCGGCGATCCATCCTCTGGCAGTTCCTCGCGGAAAGCGTCCTGATCGTGGCGTTCGGGGCCGCGCTCGGCGTCCTTGTGTCGGCGGGAATCGTGAAGGTGGTGTCGCTGTTCCCGATGAACGATATCGTGGGCACGCCTGTGATCTCGCTCCAGGTCGCAGCCGTGACGATGGCGCTGCTCGCGTTCGTCGCGATGCTCGCCGGCCTGTTGCCCGCCCGTCGCGCTGCGGCGCTGGATCCGGTCGAATGTCTCCGTCACTAGCAGCGGCCCCGGCGCCGGCCTGACCGATGTGGAAGATCCTCCTCTCGGAGCTTCTCGGTGACCTGCGGGCTCACCGCACCCGCACTTTCCTCACGCTCTTCGCCATGGTGTGGGGCACGGTCTCGGTCGTCCTGCTGCTTGCCTTCGGCCAGGGGCTCCGCAATCAGGTTTCGGTGGGCCTGCTCAATGCCGGAGAACGGATTTTCATGGTCTACGGCGGCCAGACGAGCCTCGAACACGAGGGTCTTGCGAAGGGACGCCGGATACGGCTGCGGGAAGACGATCTCGACCTGCTCCTGCGCGCGGTCCCCGAGTTCGAGTTCGGCAGCCCGTCCTACGGACGCGGCAGGACGCATCTCGAGGCGGGCGAGAACCGGACCACGACCTACATGGAGGGCGTGGACCCGATCTTCTCCGAACTGCGGCGCATGTTCCCCGCTCCTGGCGGACGGTTCATCAATCAGCGCGACGTGGATCAGAGGCGTCGCGTGCTCTTCCTCGGTGACGAGATCGCGGGGCGCCTGTTCGGCGAGGTGCCACCCGTGGGACAGACCGTCCTGCTCGACGGGCTCTCGTTTACGGTGATCGGCGTGATGGAATCGAAGTTCCAGGACTCGAGCAACAACGGCCCTGACGAGAACCGCGCCGTGATCCCGGCCTCCACGTTCCGGAGCATCTACGGCAACGATTTCGTGAATCACCTCCTCGTGCGGCCGCGCAACGTCGCAGACGCGCCGGTGGCCAAGCGGGAACTGTACCGGGTCCTCGGCGGCCGGTACAGGTTCGATCCGGCGGACGAGCGGGCGCTCGGCATCTGGGACTTCATCGAAGACGAGAAGATCGTGGGTCAGATCGGTCTGGGCATCCAGGTCTTCCTGGGGCTCGTCGGCGCCTTTACGCTCCTGGTCGCCGGGGTCGGCGTCGCGAACATCATGTATGTCGTCGTGCGCGAGCGGACACAGGAAATCGGCATCAAGCTCGCCGTGGGCGCGCGCCGGCGGCACATCGTGGGCCAGTTCCTGTTCGAAGCGATCCTCATCGCGGTCGGCGGGGGACTGCTCGGGCTCGCCATGGCCTCGCTCCTGGTGATCGGCATCGACAGCCTTCCCAGCGACAACCCGGCCATGGAGTACATCCTGAACCCGAAACTCTCGCTCCCGATCGCGTCGATCTGTGTCGGCCTGCTCATGGCGATCGGGCTCGTGGCGGGGATACTTCCCGCGCGCAAGGCGGCACGCCTCGATCCGGTGGAGTCGCTGCGGTACGAGTGAGTTTGCGCGTGATCGCCGGAGCTTGACCGATTCGGTCGTGCAAGGCCAAGGTGTTATCCTGGCGGCAGCCAGCCGGAAGGGCGGCCTGGGCCTGGCCGCGGCGCGGCAGCTGCCGTTGCGCTCAGCCTGGCGAGGGAGGAGCAAGGATGAGGAAGCCAGGAGGACGGCTCCCCTCAGAGGGCACTGCAGTGGGTCTGGCCGCCGCACTGGCCGGAGTTTCCCTCCTCGGCGTGCCGTCGCTCCGCGCCCAGTCGGGCGCAGAGGAGTCCGCGACTTCTCTTGCGGGCAAGACCGACTCGGCGGCCTTCGCGACTCTCGCGGCGTGGGCGGATCAGGTCTGGCTGTCCTTGCTCGACCGCGACGGAGCCTACTACGGCCGTCTGGCAGAGGAGGGCATCTTCCAGCGGTTCAACCCTGAAATCCACGACGAATACGAGCTGGAAATCCGCAGCCTCTTCCATCCCGGCGAAGACGCACGCTGGGCCGAGCTGCCCAACGGCTTTCGGGTTGCCGGGGCCTCGATCAGCCATCCGCACATCCTCAACGTCCTGGACTGGCGCCAGGAGATCCACGTCTCCGGCCCCGTGGACCTGATGGCACACTACCGCCGGGAGCGATCGCTCACGGCACGGCGCGACTACCCGCGGGTCGCCGTGCGCTGGCGCGACATGCTCGGGACGCCGTGGACCGTGCAGGTGGGGATCGGCGTCCACTTCTTCAAGCCGTCCGCAGACGTGGAGGTCGCGCTGGCACGCTCCTGGAGAGACAGGGAAGACCGGAGCTGGACGCTGGAGGTGCGCCTCGCGGCGCTCGACGCATTCAACGAGGCGATCTTCCAGGGCCTGGGAGTGAGGGCGGACGAGGTGGACGCCCACTACGACTACGCGGGGGCACCGCTGGCCGCCCGCACGACCCTGAGGGTCGCGGCGTCACGCTGGCGAGCGGAGCTGCACGCGGGATCGAGCCGAAGAAGCGAGGTACAGGTGACCTTTCCGGCAACCGGTCTGGCTCCGTTCACCCAGCTCGAAAAGGTCGCGTTCCTGGGAGCGCTCCTCCAGGTCACCCCGCTCGAGCGCGTGACGTTGGCGCTGCATGGCACCTGGGCGAGGGCGGACACCGAGCGGCGGGCGCCCGCGAGCGGGCTCGGCTTCACTCTGCGCGAGCAGACGGTGACCGTGGGCGCCCGCGCGCGGACCCGCCTGAACCCGCTATGGGCGGTCGAGACGGACCTCGCGCGGGTAGGGCGGCCCGAATGGCGCTCGCCGGAAGGGGGCGCCTCCCGCGAGCATCGTGATCGTGAGGTTTTCGCCCGGACGGCCCTGGTCCGGTACCCGGAGGCGGGATGGACGGGCCGCCTGGCCTACGCCTTTCTGGACCGCGATGCGGGCTTCCTGGCGCCCTGGCTCACCGCGCAGAATCAGCGACTGACCACGGAAGCGGGCCACCGGTTCCGGTCGGGCTTCGAGGTGACGGCCGGGGTCGCCTGGGACCTGGACAACTTCGCGCGGCTGCCGTTCGACGGCGGCCATATGCGGCTGTCGGCCGCGTGGTGACCCTCCCCAACTGGGGGGAGTTGTTGAGTGTGTGAGCCATGAGTGGTACATTTGGGTAGTTACCCGCCGGCAGCGTGCTGTCGGCTCAAGGGCCGCTCCTCTGGGGTGGCCCTTCCTTTTTTGGAGTTGCCCATGAGGACTCGGGTCTACAGTAGATGGATTCAACCTGTACTACGGAGCCCTCAAGGGCACGCCGTTCAATTTGGCGGCCCTTGACCAACCTTCCGGTCGCGGGGCGTCGGATCGGCACTCCGAACCCGGTCACCCTGCCCGCAGGCACTCATCCCGTTTCGGGGCCTACGACCCAGACGCTGCCTGTCGGCACGTATCGCTCGCCCGCCATGGGGACGAAGAAGAAGCGAAAACGGACTCCGCTGCTGCCGAATGCCGTCGTCTCTCAAGTCCATACGATGGAAGAGAAGGGGTCTGACGTGAATCTCGCCGTACATCTCCTCAACGATGCGTGGAAGAAGTCGTTCGACGCTGCCGTTGTTATCTCGAACGATACCGACCTCGTCACGCCGATTCAAATGGTATCTGTCGAGCAGGGCAAGCCCGTGTTTGTGGTGTGCCCCGGCGGCAAGCGGATGGCTTCGCGATTGGCGACGCGCGCGCTCTCTCTGCGCGACCGGGATCGATTCATCCGGACCACGGACGGGCGGGCAGGGTAGGCCGGAGCCATCCTCCCCAATGTCCCCGCCAGGACTCGAACCTGGGGCCTACTGCTTAGGAGGCAGTCGCTCTATCCACCTGAGCTACGGGGACTGCAACAACTTACGCGATTCCGCTGCTCGATGTATGTCATTCATGTATGTCAATTGGCAGCGGAACGGCCCCCCCGGTACTCCTCGATGGCCTTCCTGAGCCGGTCCTCGTCGGGCCTCTGGTAGCACTGGAGGACGGTTTCGGCCGTCTTCCAGCCACCGAGTTCACAGAGCACCTTGAGGGGCAGGTCCATGAGGTCGGAGGCGAACTTCCGTCTGAGCGAGTGCCAGCCGCGTCGGAGCCTCGGCTCCAGTCCCGCGAGCTTCTCCGCCCGCTTCCACCAGATTCGCGCCCGCGATTGACCCAGGCACCTGACGGGATCCCTCGGCGCCGGCATCACGGGTGCATTCCCGATTCCGGGGTGATGCCTTCGAGCTTCTTCGAGGATGCACCGTGCCATGACTGTCATCGGCGTCCGGTGCCCGTACCCGTTCTTCTCATGCTCGCCGCGCCACCGGATGGTTCGGGCCTCCATGTCAATATCGGACCAGCGAAGCTGGCGGATGGCCCCGATGCGGTGTCCGGTTTCATGTGCCAGCACCAACGCCACCCGGAACCGCCAATCGATGTCCCCGGCAACCTTGAGCAGTGCTTCGTACTCGGCATCGGTGAGCAGGACGCGGGCCGGGTTCTTCTCCTTGGGCAGCTTGAGGCCCCGGAGCGGGTTGGACTCCAAGAGCAGCCTCCCCTCCTCGTCTCGCGATTTCCCGGCCCAGTTGAGGATCGCGAGCAGAAGCTTGAGGTCGCGTTCGACGGTGCGGTCGGAGACCTTCCGGCCACTGGGACCGACTTTTCCTGCACGCCGCGCCCGGATGAAGCGGTCCCAATCGCGTTGGGAGAGGGTCTTGGCCTTTCGGTGCTTGCCGAAGAACCGGAGGAACATCTTCATCATGGCCCGGTCGTGGTTCCGAGACCGCCTGCTCTTGGTGGGGGTAACCTCGTCACCGTAAATGTCAAACAGCGTCCCCAGGGTGAGCGGCTCGGGCTCGGCGTCCGAGGTTTTCGCAGCCACCGTCTCGGTGAGTCCGGCGGCGATCTCGTCGGCCTGCTTCTTGGCGCGGTCCCAGTCCCGGTGCTTCAGCGACCGGCTGATCCTGCGCCCGTCCTCGCGCCACTGTACCTGTATGATGCCGGTCCGTGGGTCGGGGAAGACCCTCACCCGGTTCCGGCCCCATTCGCCGGCGCTGTATGCGCGCCGGTCACGTTTCGTGCGTGCCATCATTCGATTCCTCTCGTGATGGACTGCACGATCTGCGCGGTTGAAACTTCGCGCCGGGATGGCCTCTCCGCCAGACGGGCGGTCGGCGGCGGTGCGGCGTTCGGGCGGCAAGCGACTGGACGCCATCGTCAGCGGCTCGGACCCTGATCGCGATCCGGTCCCGGGCGGCGCATCAGATTCGCAGCCCGCGCGGTCTCGCGACGGTGGATGTCCCCAAATATTCGGCCAAGTGTGTCGTCAGCACGTCCAGCCGCTCGATTCGCTTCTGCAAGGCTTCGTTCTCCGCGCTCAGCCGCTCGACGTGCTCCAGCAAGGCCTCGACCTGCCGCCGCAAGGCTTCGACCTGCTCGGATTGCCGCCGCCGTTCCATCCCGGACTGCGCGGACAATCTCTTCAAGGCCTCCGTCAACTGCCTCTCCAGCTCGGTCATACAGCTCCCTCACTCTCTCCACAGCTTTATGTAGGGCCGCCCGTCCACGGCGAAGTCCGTCAGGACCGGCGTGCCGCGCGGCAGCGTCACGTACCGCACCCCGTTGACTTCCCGCAGCCCCACGCCCCAGGTCGTCTCCTCGATCTCGGCCAGCATCTCGCGTCCACCCGCGATCTCCAGGTCCACCATCGACCGCGTCTCGATCCGGTCCTGAATGCTCCTCGACAACCACTGCATCGTCGCCCAGCTTCCGACGAAGATGCCGAGCCAGAGAGCCATGCCGACGATCAGCGGCCGGAGCCACGCCTTGCCCAGCAACTCGCGCATCCGCCCGACCGCCTCCTCCGTATCGCGCTCGATGGAACGCAGCGCGTTCCTCGCGACGCGCCGCGAGTTCTCGCCGAGCCGCTCCAGCTCGTTCGCGGTCAACTCCTCGATCTTCTTGCGTTCGGTCTCCAGCCGCCTCCCAAGCCGGGCGGTCAAGTCGTTCGCTCTGGAATCCAATTCCGTACAGTTCTCCTTTCAGCCGCCACAGGTCCCCCGTCGCCGGGTCCAGCGCGGTAATGTAGTCCATACCTTGGCGCGGCACTTCAAGGCCTGCCTCGCGGAGCGCGTCGACGACCTCGTGACGATTCCGCACGGTTCCGTGCTCGACGCGCTGGAGCAGGTAGTCGCGGATCAGGTCACGGGGTGAGGCTTCGAGCCGGAGGCCCGCCCGCAGCCGGGTCGCCTCGATGTAGGCGCGGTGGCCCGGTTGCTGCACTCTGGCCCGCGCCGGATCGTCCGGACGAGCCCAGCCGTGCTCGTGATTGAAGGCGTCCCGGAGCGGGCCGAACGTCTTCTCCCAGCCCGGAGGCGCGATGTTCAGGCTGCGCCCGGTCTCCAAGTCGCACCGCGCCGCCAAGACATGGACGTGAGCGCCACCGCCGCGCTCGCGGTGCAGCACGGCCGTCCATGCGTAGCGGTCGAAATCCAGCCCCGCCCAGGCGGTCTTCTCGAAGGCATCCACAACCGCCTCGATCTGCTTGTCGGTCGGCTGGTCCTCCGGCGCCCACGCGATCACGCCGGAGGTGTACCTGTGTTCGAAGGGAAGCGCATCGGCCACGGCGGCCACCTGGTGGGGATCTCCCCGGAGCACCTCGACCCCTTCGCGCGGCTTCCCGGCCGCGTCAACCTCCCCGAGGAGGTACTTGGCCGCCTTGCGGGCCGATCCGGTTCCGCGCGCGAGGAACTTAACGAGCATCGTCCTCCGTGTTCTCAGGAGGGGTAAGCGCCACGATCTCCCGTCTGATGGCGATGAGGTGGCCGATGACCTCGACGGCCTCGACCGCCTCCTTGTGGGTGTTCGCCCACCGAGCGATCTGGTTGAGGTTGTTGCCGACGCGCGCCACCTGCTGGGTGCGCTCGCGCTCGACCTCGACGTGCGCCGCGGTCCACGTGTGCGTCCGGTCGACCGCCCGGCGCACCAGATCCGACAGCGTCAGGCCCGCGGAGCGCGCCTTGGCGTGCCACCCGGCACGCTCCGCGTCGCTGGCGCGAACCTTCACCCAAACGGCGCGTCCACGGCTCATGGCGCGCCGCTTCCGGTTCGGGGGTCAGAGGGGGCGCAGCCCCCCGCCAGCCTCCGCAGGGGACTCACGGAGTGTGGCCACAAGGAGTACGCTGGCTTGTCTCCCATAATCATGCAGATTCCCGCGTGATTTGCACGACCGGGTCACGGGGAAGGCCCGGGCTGTTGAGCGCCCGCAGAGGCGAGCGGAGCGAGCCGGAGCGGGCGCTCAACAGGGACGGTGGTCGGATCGATAGGCTGGCAGGCTGTAAGGGGCCGTGGTTCAGTGTGGTCGCCACCGTCCTTCCCAATGTCCTGAATGGATACACGAGCATCGAGGCTCGCATGACAAGCACAGGAGAAGGGAAGAACACATGAGCAGCATCCTCCGCACCGTCGGGATCGACATCTCCAAGGATTGGCTCGACGCCTTCGCCGCCCCCGAGGGGAGAGCGTCCCGGTTCTCGAACGACAGCGCCGGCTTCCGGAAGCTGATCGTCTGGATCGGCTCCGGGATCGACCGGATCGCGTACGAACCCACCGGAGCCTTCCACCGCGACTTCGAGGACACCCTCCTGAAGGCCGGGCTCCCCCTCTACGCGATCAACCCCTTCCAAGCCCGATCCTTCGCCCGCTCCATCGGGCGGCGCGCCAAGACCGACGCGGTGGACGCCCGGATGCTGGCCACCATGGCGGCCGCTGTCGAAGACCTGCGTCCGACCCAGGCGCGGTCGGAGGGGCAGCGCGACCTTGCCGAGCTCCAGCAGATCCGCGACGCGCTGGTCAGGGACCGGACCGCAACCACCAACCGGGGCAGGAACTTGCGCACTCCCGTGGGCAAGCGGGTCACCAGGCAGAGGCTGAGGCAGATCGACCGCCAGCTCAAGCTCATTGATGCCGAGATCCGGCAGCGGATCGAGGAGGAGAAGGAGATGGAGCGCCGGGCCGAGATCCTGACCTCGATCCCGGGCATCTCGGACATCACCGCCGCGGGACTGATCGTCCACTTGCCGGAACTGGGTATGCTCACTCGGTCGCGCGCCGCCAGCCTCGCCGGACTCGCCCCGGTCACCCGGGAGTCCGGAAACTGGAAGGGACGGAGCTTCATCCAGGGCGGCAGGCACCGGGTCCGCAGAATGCTCTACATGCCCGCGGTGGTCGCGATCCAGCACAATCCCGACCTCAAGCGGAAGTACGAGGCGCTCCTCGCCAACGGGAAGCCGCCGAAGGTCGCCCTGACGGCCGTGATGCGGAAGCTCCTCGTCCTCGCCAACGCTCTGGTGCAGCAGGACCGCACTTGGACGGCGCAGCCGCCGCGCGAGTACTCCTGCCCGGCCTTCCCGACGCCCAGCCCGGCGGGGAGCGTTCACGGATGATCGAACCGGGCAAGAACGGGCGCCGAAGCGGAAGCGTCGCAAAGGGGCGCTGCGAGGCAGGTTGCTTCGCGAAAAACGGGCGTCCGCTTGTGAGATGGATACTGAACAACGAAACGGGCGTCAGAGAAGCCCGTGGGGGCCGCGTTCGGGACCCGGCGGCCGCCGCCGTCGACGCGGTGGCGGCGCACCTCCGCGAGTGCTCCGGGGAACCCGTTCAGACGGACCTCGCGAAGCGCGGCTGGCGTTGGGACAGAGGCTGGCGATACCGGGCCGTCCATGCACTCCGGAAGCCGGAGCGGCCAACGACTACGCCAGCGCCGATGCCGATGGACACGGGCACCTTGGGGTCGATCAACCTGCCTACGCTTCTCCTCCGGCGTTTCGCCTCGTCTGAGTCGTGCTGCCCTTCACGCTTCGGTGACCCGAAGGGCGGCATACTACGGATGTGGTCCGTAATTGGTTTCAGTCCGGCCCGGGGAGACGAAGGCTGCCGGGTACCGACGCGAAGAGAGGTGTTCGGACCGACCCTAGCCTAGCGGGCGACTCGTTCGTCCGTACAGAAACGATGCGCCTCTTCGGCGTATCGCGGCCAGCACGATTCGTATTGGGGGTAGAATCCCCGGGCGTTGCGTGGATGATGGGTGTGGAGCCAGAGTGCCCTCCACGGGCCGGATTCGATGATCCCGCTCTCATAGTCGCCCGGGCCATAGCGGTTACCCGTGGCCGCTTCCAAACGCTTCTCGTGTTGCTTTACCCCGCCTGGGCACTTCAGGACGGCCTCTTTGGCGTCCTTGCCCTGCGTTACGACGATATCAGGGCGCAGGAGGCGTAGCTCACCGGGCACGAAGCGACCGCATTCCCTGAACAGTGTCTTACGCGCTTGGCGGCTGTGTGCCTGCGTGTGGCGGCATTTGCCCGTGTTGACGTGCGCGAAGTAGAACCGCGCGGAATCTAGGACGAGACTCGACCTGAACGGACGGAGTAGCAAGTGTGCCATCTCATGGGTCCGGTACCAGTGGCGGGTCTTGGGCAATGAAGCCAGGTCGTCGGCGACCGTACGCTGGCGGACGGCCTCGGCCATGCGGTCTAGTGGATCTGGACGCCCTCTGCCCGGGTCCAGCGAGACGAAGGCTAGACGGGGCATCCGGTCTTTTCCGTAGCGGGGTCCCACATAGCTCATCTTGGCCTCGACGAAATCAGGAGACCCAGCGGAGCAGAGAGACCTTGAGGGACACCGGAAAGCGGTCGGCAGGATGCCGTGAGCTTCGTAGAATGCCGTGAGGGACGGAAGCATCGATATGGGCGCAGTTCTTTGGACAGATCGTTAACGTGGATTCCAGTATTGAACGGCAAGCACCGAGAAGCAAGGCCAGCCCCGCACGCCATGGGGGATGTTCGATGGCAGAGACAGCGCGTGCCGACTGGGTATCGATCGCCGAGGCCACCGACGCCCCCCTAGCGCCAACGAGTCGGCGATTCTCGTGGTCGCCGGATCGGCGATCTCACCCGAGGCCGTTTTGAGCCAGGGCTATTCTCCTCCGTTTTCCGGTTCCTGTTCGATCCAGGCCGAGATAATGCCGGCAAGCGAGCCAATGAGGCCGAGCGAAAGGACTACCAGCCAGAGGGACACGATCCGACCTGCCGTGGTTACGGTATGGTGGTCGCCGAATCCGGTGGGCTCTGCTCCGAAGAGGGTCGCTACCGCCCAAGATAAGGCGTCTTCAGCCGTGAGGATGTTGGCTTCTGGCGCCCCTGTTTCGACTCCCAAGACCACGAAACTGCTGGTCAGGACCGAGATGACTATTAGGGCGAAGACGGTGGCGACTACCGATCGAGTGCGGTCCACATTGAAGTAGGTCATTAGTCCGTGAACACCGCGAGTCGTCGACCGGATCACCCTTATCATCATCACCAGTCGCAATGCTCTGAGAGGCCTGAGAAAACCAACTGTGGGAATCGACGCCACCAAGTCCGCCCAACCCCAGCGTAGCCACTCGATCCGCGAGGGTGCCCGGTAGAGATCCCAGGCCGCTTTACACCAGAATAGGAAACACACCACCAAGTCCGCCAACTCGGCCAGATGGGCAACTTCCGCCGAAAGAGTAGCCATCTCCCGGAGCCCGAACAGTACGACCGATCCAATCGCGAGAAGAGCATAGGTGCTCTCGACGATGATCTGGGGGCCGGACGGGGTGCCGGTCCTCGGCTGTTCGGGCTCCGGTGTCACCGGTTCGCCCCGGACTGTCCCCAGTCAAGGAACTCGGCTACTGACACGATTGGCTTGCCATAAGCTCGGGCTTTCTTCGCCTTCCCCGACATGCTGGAGGTATCTGCTGCAACCAGCGCGTCACAGTTCTTTTTCGTTACGCTCCCGACCGGGATCCATCCATTCTCCTTGGCGAGCCTTTCCAGGTCGGGGCGCCTCCATACCCGGCCACCGACCACGGCTTGACCTGTGAAGCAGATTCGCATTTCCGGAAACGGTTCTGCGGCGGCACTTCTGGTATTCGGCTGGGGGATCGTTACGGTGTCGACCTGGAGTTGGGTCGCGATTCGAGTCAGGATGTCGTGCTCGGCCGTGCTCACGAATCCATCGCGCTCGGCAGCCTCGACCATACAGTCCACGTACTGGCAGTGCGCCTCGTGTTGCCCTCCCGACGAGATGCCCCACCCCCTCGCGAGATCGTCTAGCTCGGCCCACTCAGTCCGGTCGATCACTCCGTCGTCCAGGACCCAATCAAGCGCATCGAGGTATCGAGTGATGGCTTCGTCGCCGTGCGGATAGCGCGACCTGCAAACGACCCGGTGCATGGGACTGGTCCCTGCATCCGCGAGACCCCGTCGGTGGGTGCGGACATTCCCGCGCGAAGGGACTGGCTCGACCTGGACCGGCTCCACGGGATCGTTCCGGTCCCGAAACCCGAGCTTCCTGGCGAGTTCCGCGGTCGCCCGAGCGTCGGCCAAAGCGCGGTGAGCGCTGGTGAGCCGGATTCCCTCGTCCTTACAGGCCTGGTCCAGCTTCGCTCGCGTCGCACCAAGCGTACACAACCCCGTTCCGAAGTCGATGGGCACGCCCTGGCGCTGGAATTCATAGCCCATCATCCGAGTGTCAAAAGACAGGTTGTGAGCGATCAGCATGGCGCCTTGGAGACGCCGTGTGACGGGTGCGAGAACCTCGGCGAAAACAGGGGCGAGTTCTACCATTCCGGCCGTCACTCCGTGAACTCCGGTCGGTCCAACATCCCGTTGAGGGTTGATCAGTGTGTCGTACTCGTCTCGGGTCTTCCAGGTCTCGGGGTCAAGCGTGATGACCGCGACTTCGACGAGCCGGTCATGCGCACCGAGACCGGTCGTCTCGACATCAACGACGACCGGCTTCGGACGCTTCGCGAGCGATCTGTTCATTGCCGACATCCGCGTTGTGGGCGCAAGGGATGGGAGAGAGTTCACGGAGGCAGCCCGCTGCGATCGTTGTCCCGCTTCGGAGCGCGCCTTGGCCCGCCAGCGGCGAAACCATCCGATCACCGCGCCATTCTACAGGGAAGGCGGTTACCGTGCCAGCCCGCGATACCCACAAGCCATAGCCCGCACACGTGGGCAGCGAAACCGGCGAGCCATTCCAATGGGAGCGAGGGCACCGAATAGAGCCGGCGGATGCCTCCCACAGCTCTTACCCGGCTGTCAGGAGGGCGGGTGGCTGGCGACGCCCCCAATCCCGCCCCCTATGAGGCTGTGCAGTCAGCCCCGCGCCTGTCGGTCGAACAGTGCCACGCCCGAGGCTGCACGCCAGCGTCCGATCGCGCTGGTCGACGGACTTCGCCACGACTATCTTCTCGCGAACCGGGGGATCCGGGGAAACGCCGATCTGTTTCGCCGTCGGCCAGTTCGGCAGTCTCCGGCCCCGCGCGAAGCGCACAGCGAGACGGTCCGGCTGTTGGTGACCGGACGAGATCGACTTGACGACAACCCACCACACATGAGCGAACCCATCATCACTCCAAGTGCAGTCAGCGGTCTGGATAGCCGCCCAGCTACCTCCCCCATCCTCCTCGAACTTGAGAAGTCCCGCCGTGATGTCCTGGACCTCTCGCTGCGCAATCAACTCCTCAACTTCCGTCCCACCAAGCGTCGAGGTGTCGAGGTCGTGGACGAACTGTCGACCGAGCTGTTCCGAATCCTCGTGCTTGGCGAACGGGTCATGTACTTCCTGGCCGCGCCGGACGAACAGGCGCTGCCGGAAGCCGAGCTGGCTGCGGAAACACTGGACGACATCCCGCCCGAACTCTTGGCTATCCTAGCCGAACCCGCGGAAGATCCAAACGGAATGGCCGCACGCCACACGGACAACAGGCTCCAGACGGCGCTCACGTTGGCCGCCCTGAACCTGCGCCTCCGTGAGACATTCCGGCAGGCCCGGTTGTCGATTGAGGAACAGGGGGTCAACATCCTCTACTTGGCCCTGGGGATGCTCAGGTGGTACGAATCCGACAGAAGCACCACGGAGCGGCGGGCACCGTTGGTACTGGTCCCGGTCCGGCTCACGCGGTCCAACGTTCGCGAGAGCTTCAAGCTCTCTTGGACGAAGGATGAGATCGAACCGAATCTCTCACTCGCGGCGAAGCTGAAACAGGACTTCAGCGTTCGCCTTCCAGAGATGCCCTCCGAGGACGATCTCGACGTCAACGACTATCTCTCCAACGTCGAACGGGCGGTAGCGAAGCAGCCCCGCTGGTCGGTGGAGCGAAACGAGATCCACTTGAACTTCTTTTCGTTCAGCAAGCTCCTGATCTACAAGGACCTGGATCCGGTGAGCTGGCCCGAGGAGAGTCAGCCAGCGCTCCATCCGTTGGTTCAGCAGCTCTTCGGCCGCGACGGCTTTGCGCGAGAGCCGTCCGAACTCGGCGCGGACGGGCACATCGGTGGCGACTTGGGCGAGGCGGGGCTTCACCCGGTGGTGGACGCCGACAGCTCGCAGACGCTTGCGGTGCTGGACGCCATGAACGGGCGCAATCTGGTCATTCAGGGACCTCCCGGAACCGGCAAGTCTCAGACCATCACCAACCTGATCGGCGAGGCGCTCGCTCGAAACAAGACGGTCCTATTCGTCGCCGAGAAGATGGCGGCGCTGGAGGTCGTGAAGCGCCGCCTGGACACCGTCCACCTGGGCGATGCCTGCCTTGAACTGCACAGCCACAAGACCAACAAGCGTGCGGTCCTTGACGAACTACAACGCACGCTCTCACTGGGACGACCCACAACCGATGGTGGGACCGAAGACCGCGTGCTTCTGGAAGAGAGCCGGAAGCGCCTGAACGAGTATTCGCGGGCGGTCAACACACCGGTTGCAGAGAGCGGACTGACGCCGCACCAATTGGTCGGGCGACTCGCGAAGCTGGAAGCAGACGGACTGGCCGTCGAAGGCGGAGGATTGCCGATCCGGGATTCGGTATCGTGGAGTGCCGAAGATTTCACGCGCCGCCGCGCCCTGGTCGGTGAGATGCAGGAACTGGTGCGGGCAACCGGGATCCCGCGCCGCCATCTGTGGTGGACCTGCGGACGGCTTCACTTCGTCCCCACGGATGTGCATGCGATCCGCGAGGTCGTCGCGGGAGCGTCTGCGGCGCTCCGCCGTCTGGAGCGGGACTCGGATGCGCTCGACAAGGCGCTTCGCCGGGACGGTGTGTTTGCGGATTCGAAGGGCGCGGATCTGCAGCGAGCAATCCGTACCGCCCTCAGGGCGGCAGGAGCTCCAGTGCTGCTGGGAGCGGAGCACCGATTGCCGGATTGGGCAACCGAGGCCGACCGGATTGACGAGGTCGCCAACGCTGCTCGGGGCTACGCCGACATCCGGTCGAGGTACAACGCCGTACTGCTGCCGGATGTGTGGGACCAGGACGTGTTGGCGGAGCGTCAGGCGTTGGGTGCCTACCTCGACAAGTGGTGGCGATTCCTCTCGGGGTCGTTTCGCGCTGCGCGGCGGAGGGTTCGGGGACTGTGCCGCGAGGCGGCGCCGGAGACTGTCCGACAACAGATCGAACTCGTCGATGCGATCTTGGAGGCAAGGCGCCTGCGGCGAACCATCGCTGAATCTGCCGATCTCGTGGCTCGCCTCTTCCCGACGCTAGCGCTGGGCGATCGCGCGGAGACCCATCAAGGCTTTGGAGAAGCCGCGACTTGGCTCGTGCGCCTTCACCGGGACGAGGCCAGCGGCCTCGTCGACGCGGACATCCACGACCTGCTCGACCAAATTCCGGATCGTGCGGTTGCGAAAGCGTGCGCGGACACCTGCGAGCGTGGGATGGCAGCCCTTGGCGAGGCCTTGGATGCGCTGACTGCCGTCATGGAACTGCGGACAGATCGTTTCGAGCCCGGAAAGGCGCTGGCAGAACTCGTCTACGGCGATCTGAGCACCTGGCTCCACGACGCCCAAGAGCAAGTCGCGTCGGCCCACGAGGTAGTGCGCTTCAACCAACTCGAAAAGAAGGCTCTCGAGGCCGGAATCGGCGAGGCGGCGGAGGCCGCGGCGTCACGGCAGGACGCTGCCCGGCAGCTCGTGGGCCTCTTCGAGCACGCGTGCTACAGCGGATGGCTGGACTTTGCCTTTCGGGAGCGGTCCACGCTTGCCGAATTCAACGGTGCAACGCACGCAGGCATTGTGGCGCGGTTCCGCGATCTGGATATGGCACAGTTCCACCAAAACCGGACTGTAATTGCCGAGAGGCATTGGCAGCAGCTCCCGCGTCACCACGGGGGCGGTCAGTTGGGTGTCCTCAAACGAGAGTTCCAGAAGAAGACCCGGCACATGCCGGTCCGTCGGCTGATGAAGGAGGCGGGCCGCGCCATCCAGAGCATCAAGCCGGTATTCATGATGAGCCCGCTGTCGATCGCAAAATACATCCCCCCGGGCTCGGTCGGTTTCGACTTGGTCGTCTTTGACGAGGCGAGCCAGGTCCGTCCGGTCGAGGCCCTGGGCGCCCTAATACGGGGCAGGCAGGCGGTCGTTGTGGGGGATAGTAAGCAGCTGCCACCGACCAGCTTCTTCGACCGGATGGCCGACGATGGAGAGGAGGAAGGGAGCCAGACGGCCGACCTTGAGAGCATTCTGGGAATGTTCAGCGCCCAAGGAGCCCCCGAGAGGATGCTCAAGTGGCACTATCGCAGCCGCCACGAGTCGCTGATCACCGTGTCGAACCACGAGTTCTATGATGACCGCTTGGTGGTCTTCCCAAGCCCGGATGCCGACAAGGCGGATACCGGACTCATCTTCCGCCATGACCCCGACGCCCACTATCAGCGACGAGGGATCAACACCGCAGAGGCGAAGACTGTGGCGCAGGCCGTGATGGAACACGTCCGCGATACCCCTCAACTGACCCTCGGCGTCGCGGCCTTCAGTAACGTGCAGGCGCGCCGCATTGAGGACGAGGTGGACATCCTGCGCCGCTACGACCCCTCGTGCGAGGAGTTCTTCGCCGGGCACCCCGAAGAGCCCTTCTTCGTGAAGAACCTGGAGAACGTCCAGGGTGACGAGCGGGACGTGATCCTGATCAGCATCGGCTACGGCAAGATCGATGGCTCTTACCTGCCCATGAACTTCGGGCCGCTCAACCGGGAGGGCGGCGAGCGGCGCTTGAACGTACTGATCACACGGGCACGGCGGCGCTGCGTGGTGTACTGCAACTTCGTCGGTGCGGATCTGGACCTAAGGCGGTCCCGGGCCAGGGGTGTGGAGGCGCTCAAGACATTTCTTGGATACGCGCAGACCGGCAGCATAGACATTCCCAAGGCCACCGGACGCGCAGCCGACTCGCCGTTCGAGGAGGCGGTCGCGGCCAAGTTACGAACGCTCGGCCTCGACGTCGAACATCAGGTCGGGTCGGCAGGGTTCTTCATCGATCTGGCTGTGCGGGATCCGTCACGGTCGGGACGGTACGTGTTGGGAATCGAATGCGACGGAGCCAGCTATCACAGTGCTCGCTCGGCCCGCGACCGCGACCGTTTGCGGCAACAGGTGCTTGAGGGCCTGGGCTGGGTGATTCACCGCATATGGAGCACCGACTGGTTCCGCGATCCAGACCAGGAACTCGGCAGGGTCGAGGAGGCAGTCCGGGCGGCCGCGGCGGTGGCGCAGGCGGCCCCAGTGCGCGAGCCTCTAAAACCCTTGGATAGGGCGCCCGAACCGGAACCCGAAGTCGCCCCGCCTACGGGCCCCTACGAATTGGCCGACCTCGATATTGGCCCGCTAGGGGAGCCATTGCACGAAGTGTCACCTTCGCGGTTGGCCGCTTGGATCGGCCGTGTCGTTGCGGTAGAGAGCCCGGTCAACCTTGACGAGGTGACCGTCCGGATCCGCAGCGCAGCGGGCGTTGGGCGATCTGGTTCCCGGATCCGCGCACAGATGCGGCTGGGGGCACGAGCGGCCGTGCAGCGCGACCTGTGCCGCATCGACGCTGACGACTTCCTCTGGCGGCCCGGTCATGAGACGTGCGAGGTAAGGCGGCGGGACGGCCCAATACCACCCTCACTGCGTAACCCGTGGCGGATCGCACCAGGAGAGATCAGCGCCGCGCTGATCCATTCCGTGCGGGCGAGCTACGGCATCGAGCCCGCCGACGCAGTCCGGGAAGCCGTCCGCTTGTTCGGGTACAAGCAGGCGGGGCGAAAGATCGTGGAGCGTTTCCGGCAAGTGCTGGATCAGCTCGTAGCGGACGCCGTGGTCGTGCGGGAGGGATCCCTCCTGCAGGTCGCCGGTGACCAACGCTGATCGCGCTGCTTTAGTAGTCCGCCTGACACCCGCCTTCCGCTGCACGTCGTCCGGTGAAGGCGGCGGCTCACCGGCGGTGGCTCGACCTGGTTCCCCACGTTCTGTCCATCTTCTCAACGATGGCTCGGAGTTTCCACCATCCGAGATCGTCTCCCGTGCACCCCTCGATTTCCAGAACCCTGAACCAGACCTGACGCCAATTCTGGTCGTCGCCGACCCTGCAAAGGTACTCGCCGCCGATCTTGACCTGTCGCCGGGCATTGGCCTCCGAGCTGTGGATCCAGTGCGCCCGCAATCGACCGTCCTTACCCTTGCCATCGAACATCCCCCATGGCGTGCCGGTCTGGCCGTGCTCCGGGTCGCCCTCCACGGGCTCGTCGCGCTCGATCTTCTCGAAATCACGATAGAGCTTTCGACGTTCGTCCTCGGGCAGTCTGCGAATCACGGACTCCATATCGTTGGGTCGCATCCGCGAACTGAGCCATGCTATGAAACAGACCGCAGCGACGATGCCGATGATCCAACCCATTCCCTAACTGCGCTCCTCATCGTTAGGATCCCCGCCCGCAAACCCTCTTGGACGGAATGTCCGCGAAGCACACGCGGGGATTCGCGAGACTGGAAGGATGAAGGACACTGAACGCAATCATAGCCGAACCGGCGTTGGGGACGCAACGCGGTGTGGCCCTATGCTCGTGGACCATTTCCGACTGGCCTGCTCGGTCGGGAGTTCGGGTCCGCGTCCACGACACGGCATGACCGGGCTTGACGGGTGCCCGGGACGGTGTAGTATCATTCCGTATACTTGCTCCCCGCCCGACACGCCGAGAGGCCTCGGGCGGGGTTATTTTTACGGATCGGTCAGTGAACGGCGAGCCTCCCATCAAGCGTGCGGTCGCCTTCGTGGACGGCCAGAACCTGTTCCATGCCGCCCGCGAGGCGTTCGGCTACACCTACCCCAACTATGACGTTGCCGCTCTCAGCAATCGGATTTGCGCGCGGCAGGGATGGAAACTGGCGCAGGTCCGCTTCTACACCGGAATCCCCGATGTCGGCGACAACCCCAGGTGGCACTCCTTCTGGACCCACAAGCTCGCGGCCATGGGACGGCATGGCGTGGTCGTGTACAGCAGGTCTCTTCGATACCGAAACCGCCGCGTGGATCTGCCCGATGGCACGCAACACACCTTTCTGACCGGCGAAGAGAAGGGGATCGACGTGCGGATCGCGCTCGACGTGATTGGACTCGCTCACCGCCGCGACTATGACGTGGCGCTCGTCTTCAGCCAGGACCAGGATCTTTCGGAGGTCGCCGACGAGATCCGGACCATCGCCCGGGAACAGCAACGGTGGATCAAGATCGCGAGTGCCTTTCCCCACAGCCCGGCCAGCCGGAACCCACGGGGGATCAACAAGACCGACTGGATCAAGATCGACCGGAAGCTATACGACGAGTGTCTCGACCGACGGGACTACCGCGCCAAGCACCAACGATCGTAGACCGCCTCGACCGACCCGGTGGCGCTCAGAACTCTACCGGAACACCCAACCATGGACTCGCGTCGTCCCCCGGTGGACAGGGTTGTACGTGGCGGACCCGCATCCGCACACCCGCGAATTGGATGAGTGAGACCCCTGCCAAATGCCTGCCATTTGACCCGATTTTCCGGCTTTTTCAGTCCGGCAGACCCCGGCACGCCCAAAAGGCAAGAAGCGCAGATCGTGCAGTCCCAGTTAGACTTATGAGATTTCTTGCCGGGATTCGCGTCCCGTTTTGGTCGATTAGGAGGCAGTCGCTCTATCCACCTGAGCTACGGGGACCAGTCTTGCAAGGCCTCCAAGATAGTGCCGGCCGGCGTATTCTCAATCCCTGGCCCGGCGGGCGTCTCTGCGCGCCAGTTCCTCGATCAGGTCGGCGTGGCCGCTCGCGGCGTAGGCGATCGCTCCTTCCGGCGTCAGCACGTAGACGAGCGCGGGGTGAACGATGTCGCCCGTGTCCTCGACTCGCTGCCTTGCCACCTGGAGGGCATCCAGCGCGGCGTTGACCGCTTCGATGGAGCCGGAAAGCAGGTACGACGCGAAACGCGCCCCGTCTTCGCCCTCGCCCGGTCGCGCACCCAGATGGAACTGGCGCGCCAGCGCCGGGAGCCGCGCGGGCGTGTCCCGCCACGGATCGAGCGTAATCACGACGAGAGCCATCTCGCGCCCCTCGGCGCGAAACCGGTCCTGGACCTGGCGCGCGTTCATGACCGTCATGGGGCAGATGGTCGCGCAGTGTCCGAAACCGAAGGTGAGGAGCGTGGGCCGTCCCGCGACGCGCTCCCAGTCGAACACGTCGCCCCGCTGGTCGACCAGGCCCGTGACCTCCGGAAGCGGGCGGTCCAGGCGCGGATAGGTGGCGGGCACCCTTTCGCTCGCCGCCGCCAGCCATTCGGCGTCGCGGGGCGCGCCGGCGACGCGCACGGCCGCCAGCACCACCCCCGTCCCGAGCACGCCAAGCGCGAGCGTGATCCCGACCTGGCCCACGGGTGACCGGAGCGCGCGTCTGAGCCCTTCGCGCACCGAGTCACCGGCAATCACCATCAGCACCGCCAGCATGCCGATCGGCTGTCCCACCAGCAGCAGCCACCCCGACGCATCGGGGAGCCCCGAGGGACCGGCGTTGAAGCACACCGCGCGAGCCCGCTCCAGCCACGCCGGGGGAACACCCTCGACCGGCCACAGGGCCAGGGCCCACCACGCCAGGGTGATCGCGAGGAGCGCCGCCAGCCCCGCCACCGCGCCCCGCATGGCGGCTGCCGAAGGAGTCCGCCCGTCAATGCGCGCGTTCATCCCACCTCCCACAGGAACGAAAGCAGCTTCCAGTTCACGAAGTAGTAGGTGATGAACGCCACCAGGAAGATCGCCACGAGCACCATCGTCCCCGGCACCGGACCCAGACGACCGGACGGACCGAGCGCCTCCTTGTCCTCGGGCTTGAGCGGGCGCGGCGGATTCGTGATACCCGGCGGCAGCCCGCGTCCGGTCGCACCCAGCCCGGAGTCATCCGCGGCCATCTTCCTGCCGAAAAACACCGAGACCACCGTGACCACGATGTAGATCGCACCGCCCACGATGGCGATCAGCCCGCCCACCGCCATCACGCCGATGATCAGGTTGACCGCCGGCGAGAACTCGGGCTGGAAGAGCGCCTGGTTGAAGCCGATGTCCCAGTGCCTGCGCGGCACGCCGAACGTCCCCGCAAACGTCATGGCCATCGAGAAGATCAGCATGCCGATGGCGAAGAGGTACGGCTGGATCTTCGCGAGCCGGTAGAAGGCGATCTCGCGCCGGAAGATGAGCGGAATCACGTAGTAGGTGATCCCCATGAATGCCATCGCCGTGCCCGACACGACGGTGGCGTGGAAGTGTCCGGGAATGCGCAGCGTGTTGTGCGCGATGATGTTGATCTGCTCCGTGCCGAAGGTCACCCCCGTGATCCCGCCCACGAACCCGAACACAACGATCGAAAACGCCAGCGAACTGAACCCGGGATCGCCCCAGGGTGCCCGCTTCAGCCACCCGAAGAGCCCTTGCGTCGCCCCCCGCAACCGCATTCCCAGTTCCGTCCCGGCCGGCACCGTAAAGCCGTGGATCATCGACGCCAGCACCGCCATGTACATGAAGTAGCTGGTGTTCCAGACCTTCCACGACGGGCCCATGCCGGGGTCCACCAGCAGGTGGTGCGCCGACGCCATCGAAATGAACAGGACGTAGAGGACGAACGCCGTGCGGCTGACTTTTTCGTTGAGCACGACGGCCCCGACCGTCAGCGCGCCGAGCAGGTACCAGATCGCCACCATGGCGGCCACGTTGATCTGTTGTGACGAGTGCCCCAGTCCCCACCAGATCAGCCGGTACATCTGCGCATCGACGTGCATCAGGTCGAGGGACCAGAGGAAGGTGGGGATGTAGATGATCGCCCCGTGCAGCAGGGTGACCGCGGCGATCGCCGCCGCCGTGAGCGCCCCGTAGGTGACCAGCGGGAGCGAGCCCTCGTACGCCTTCTCCTTCCTGGCCACCGTGATGATGGCGAAGAAGTGCCCGACCACGGTCAGGGCGCCGACCGCGAAGAGGATCACGCCCAGGTAGAAGAGCGGATGCGCGCGCAGCGGCACGTACGACGTGAACAGAACGTCAGCGCGGCCGGTCCACATCGTCCACTCGACCATCAGGGTCCCGACGACCATCAGCGCGAACGCGATCCAACCGGTCTTCGGGGCGGGGACCCGGCAGTTCAGGAGCACGGCGGACGCGAAGTAGAGCACCGCCATCTCGAAGAAGATGATGAAGAAGATGAGCATGTTCATGCCGTGGATGGTCAGCATCCGGTAGAACATGTCGGCCTCGAGGAGGAGGACCGCCTCCCAGCGCGTCAGCAGCACGAGCAGGGCCGCGAATCCGCCGACGAGGAGCGCCACGGTCGCGACGACCGCGTTGGCCTTGATCAGCTGGTCGGCCGCGCGGTGCACCCGGAGTCCGGTCGTCGGGCATGTGCGGAAGGGACTCATCGGTCACCTCCCTCGCCTGCCGCGTCGTCGGCCGCCACCACGATGATCTTGCCCACCATGAGGTGGTGGCCGATCCCGCAGAACTCGTTGCACATGACGTGGAATTCGCCGGGCTCGTTGGGAACGATGCGCAGACCGTAGTCGTACCCGGGCACCACCTGGAAGTTGATGTTGAGCGGGTAGAGGCCGAATCCGTGATTCACATCAAGCGACGACAGGTGAAGCGTGTACTCCGCGCCCTGCCGGAGCCGCACCACGGGGATCCAGGCGAATTGCGACGCCTGCAGGTACACGTCGCTCCCGGGCGGGGGCTCCACCACCGGCAGACCGTTGTCCGTTCCGATCTGGTACTCCTGGACGAACTCCAGGACCCGGGCCTGGAAGTCGGCCGGATTCACGCGATGCCGGATCCCCGACGGGTTCTGGCCGCCCCTGAGGTGCCAGATCGGCATCATCGCGAAAAGGACCATGCACCAGGCGAAGGCGATCCACACCCACACCTTCTCGTGCCGTTCCACCTTTTTCCACCAGACGCGCTCCGGCGGCTCGATTCCGGTTCTGTACATTGGCTTCGGCCTCCCTTACGGCAGGGGTGCGGGCTCGAGGGACATGATTTCGATCATTCCCCAGGCCGTGAAGAACACGAACATCACCACGATGCACGCTGCGAGCAGCAGAAACGGACTGTCGTACAGCCGCTGCATGAGCGGAACCGGAGCGTCCTCTGCGGAAGCCGGCGATTGGGAGGGACGGGATACGGTATCGGACATGAAATCAGGCTCCTTCCCTGTGGGAGTTGAAAAGGGCCCCCGAAGAACGGAAGCCGGCCGACGGAGCAGGTCGCCCACGGTCGTTTCGGCAAAAAAACGGTCTATGACCTCGCGCACCGCGCACCAGCGTCCGTGCATCGCGCAAGGGTCGGATGCGGAGCACTCGGTGCGCCCCAGCAGGCAGCGCCGGTCGGATCCCTCCGGATCGATGGCATCGACAATGCGGCCCAGGGTCATGTCGGCTGCCGGCACGTTGAGGAGGTAGCCGCCCCCGCGGCCGCGGGTCGCCTGGAGCAGGCCGCTTCGCACCAGCCGGTAAAGCGTCTTGGAGAGGTAGTTGTGGGGGAGACCGAGCTCCCGCGAAAGGGCTTTCGCGGACACCGGGCCGCCCGCTTCGTGCTCGGCGATGCACAGCACGGCGCGGAGTGCGTTGCGGGCCGTCTTGGAGATCATCGTGACCTTCGGTTCATCCGGCACATGCGGCAGTCCCCTATTGCAGACAACTTCATGATGATATGATCTATTGGGTGGCGCAAGGCGCGGAACCCGGTTCCGGCACCTGGACGCTACCGGCCATCCATCGACCCCCAGGCGCCCCCCGCCAATGCTCAAGCGATTCTTCGGACGGATCCTGACCCGGCTGGACAGCTGGGCTGACCGCCTCTACGGCTGGAAGTGGAACCCCCTCTACCAGTCGGGGGCGCTTGTCGTCGCCTGCCTCGCAGTCCTGCTCGTCACGGGACTCTACCTGATCTTCTTCTACCGGATCGGCGCCCCCTACGAGTCGATGGTCCGCATCGACGCCCAGGCCTGGGGAGGACGCTGGATCCGGTCGCTGCACAGGTACTCCGCCGATGCCGCGGTGGTCGCGGCGGTGGTCCACGCGCTCAGGATGTTCTGCCAGGGACGGACGTGGGGGCCGCGTGCGCTGGCCTGGATCTCGGGCATCTTCCTGGTCTTCCTGCTGTACGTCTGTGGCTGGACCGGTTACGTGATGGTGTGGGACGTGCACGGCCAGCTCCTTGCGACCGAAGGTGCCCGCCTCCTCGATGCCCTGCCTCTCTTCTCCGAGCCGGTGTCCCGGGCCTTCGCGGGGGACAGCGCTGTGCCGTCGGCGTTCTTCTTCATGAACCTCTTCCTTCACATCGCGATTCCCATCGGGTTGGCGATCTTCCTCTGGCTGCACGTATCCCGCGTCGCCCGACCGGTTCTTCTTCCTCCGCGACCGCTGCTCTGGACGAGTGTCGCGCTCCTGACCGCTGCAGCCATTCTTTTGCCCGTCCCGCTCGGGCCAGCTGCCGATCTCCTGCGCATCCCCGGGGAGGTGGCGCTGGACATTTTCTATTCATTCTGGGTTCCCGCCGCCCGTCCGATGGCCCCTGTGGTCGTCTGGATCGCGGGCGGCGCGGTTGCGGTCGCGCTGGCATTCGTGCCCATTCTGACCCGTCCCCGCGAGGCCCGGCGACCGGCCCCCTCCACGGTGTCGGCCCGGCTCTGCACGTCGTGCGAGCAGTGCTACGTGGACTGTCCCTACGACGCCATCCGGATGGTCGAGCGCACCGACGGGCGTGCCGGTCTGGTCGCCAGGGTGGACCCGGCGTCTTGCGTCAGCTGCGGGATCTGTGCGGGCTCATGCGCACCGATGGGCGTGGGGCCGCCCGGGCGCACGGGCCGTGATCAGCTCGCCCGGGTCAACGAGTTCGTCGCGCAGCACTCCTTCGGGGACGCGGACGTCGTTCTCGTTGCGTGCGGCCGATCCGCGGCCGGACCCGGCGACACCCGCAACGCGGCGCCGATGTTCCCGGTGTCGTGCGCCGGGAACCTGCACAGCTCGGTCGTGGAGTACCTGGTACGGGCCGGAGCACGCGGCGTTCTGGTCGTGGCCTGTCCGCCGCGCGACTGCTGGGGCAGGGAAGGTCCCACCTGGCTCGTGGAGAGACTGTTCAATGGACGCGAGGCCGAACTCAAGACGCGTGTCGACCGGCGGCGGGTGCGGGTTGCGTACGCGTCCCTCCACGACCGGCATGCGCTGGAAGAGGCCATCGGCGATTTCACGCGCGCTCTCGCACGCCTCGACGCACCAGCCGGCGAGGCCGGCATCGAGGTCGATACGGAGTGCGAACTTGCCGGGGCGACAGCCGAATGACGTTGGTGGCTCACGCGCGAAAAGCGGTGGCGGCGGCTCTCGCGATCGCCGCTCTCGCGGCCCTTGTCCTCCTGTCCCGCGCCGCCTGGCAAAGCGCAGATCCAGACCTGGCGGAACTCAGGCTCTCCTGGCGGATCCCCACCCCCTCGTACCGGCAGTGCCGCCCACCCACGGAAGCCGAGCTGCGTGGTGTCCTTCCGCACATGCGTCCGACGGAGGTGTGCACCGATACGGCGATCCCCTTCCGGCTCACCATTCGACTGAACGGAGACACGCTGCACTCCGAACCCGTCACGGGGTCCGGCCGGCGAGCCCGAACGATGACGATCTACAGAAGCTTCACGGTACCCACCGGCACCTACGCCCTGGACGTGGCCTTTCTCCCGGAGCTGCCGCCGGGCATGGAGCGCGGCGTGGCGGAGGTGGAGGGCATGACCCTCGACACCCGGGTGTCGGCCGGTCGGGGGGAGGTCGTCCTGGTGTCCCCCGACGGGGACGGACGGCTGTCCGTGATCGACCCGGGGGCGACTGCCGCCGACCCGCCGTGAGACGGCAGTGACGAGCGCCGCGGCTGGTGACGGCGGGTGCGCCGCGACGTATCTTTGGCGGCGCGCGAACACGTTGGCCACGGAGGAGGAGGTTCACAGATGACGACGAGCACGGTACTGCTTCTGCTGGCGGGCATTCAGCCGGGACCCGACCGGATCGACCTCGATCCATCCGCCCTGATCCTGGATGCCGGCGAAGCCGTCACGGTGACGGCGACGGTGCGCGATGCGGATGGAGCGGCGCTCGCGGACGCGCCGGTGCGCTGGATCGCGATGACGCCCGAGGTCGCGGCGGTGGACCAGGCGGGGCAGGTGACCGCGGTCTCGCCGGGCGAGGCACGTATCGCCGCGCGGTCGGGGAACGTGATGGCGTTTGCGACCGTGGTGGTAAGGGCGCTGCCCGTGGCGACTCTGGAAGCCGCGCTGCCGGTCGCCGAAATGGTGACCGGGAGCAGTGCGCCGGTCCATGTGGTCGCACGGGGACCGGACGGAGAGACCGTGCGCGCCCCGGCCCTCGACTACTTCTCCAGCGACGAGGCCGTGGCCACCGTGGACGTGCTGGGGCGCGTGCATGCGCGCGGTGCGGGCAGCGCGGGCATCACCGTATCCGCGGGCCAGGCGCGCGCCACCGTCACGGTCGCCGTCCGGGACGGAGACCCCGGCCCGGTCGCCGTCACGCCCGCCGCGGTCGAGGCGCGCACGGGCGACGTCGTTCGCTTCCGCGCCGAGGGCTCCGTGCCTCTCTACCCGGAGTGGAGCGTGAGCGGACCGGGCGCGCAGATCGAGACCGAAGGGGCGGAGGGCGTCTTCGTGGCCGAGCGTCCGGGCACCTACCGGATCACGGCCATGTACGGCGAGGGACGCGCTGCCGTCGCGACGGCCGAGGTCACCACCCGAATCGAGGAAGCCGAACTGGTCAAGATCGGCAGGGGCGCCGCCGCGGACCACCACTCCGGCGACACCTGGGTGTTCGAAGGCATCAACGGACGGGACTACGCCTACGTGGGCACGTTCATGTACGACTGGATGAAGGCATGGGACGTCACCGATCCGTCGTCACCGGTCCTCACCGACTCTGTCCAGCTGGACGCGCGGCGCATCAACGACGTCAAGATCCACCGCGACAACCATATCGGCATCATCACGCGGGAGGGCGCGTCCGACCGCCGCAACGGCATCGTGATCCTCGATCTCGCGGACCCCGCGCACCCGACCATCATCTCCGAATACAAGCGCACGGTACCGGGCGGCGTGCACAACGTCTGGATCGAGGGCGACCTCGTCTACGCCGTTCACAACGGAACCCGCGACATCCACATCATCGACATCTCCGATCCGGCCGTTCCGGACGAGGTCGGCCGCTGGGGGCTGCCGCCGTCTGACACGAAGTCGCTCCACGACGTGATTGTCCAGGACGGATATGCCTACCTGTCGTACTGGGACGACGGCGCCGTCATGCTCGACGTGGGCGCCGGAACCCATGGCGGCACGCCCACCGAGCCCGCCTTCGTGTCCCGCTTCAAGTACCCGATCGGCAACACCCACACGGCGTGGAGGGCCGGGCGGTACCTGTTCGTGGGCGACGAGATCTTCCCGGACGACTGGGACGAGGATGCACCGATCGAGGCGCGGGGATACATCCACGTCCTCGACATGGAGGATCCGGAAAACCCGGTCGAAGTCGCCTGGTACGAGGTCCCGGAGGCGGGCGCGCACAATATCTGGGTCGAGGGCGACCGGCTCTACGTCGGGTACTACCAGGCGGGCCTGCGGGTCGTGGACATCTCGGGCGAGCTGCGCGGCGACCTCTATCGCCAGGGCCGCGAAATCGCCGTGCTCAAGACGACCGACGCCGAGACCACCGTCCCCAACTGGGGCATGACCTGGGGCGCCCAGATCCACAAGGGCCACATCTTCACGTCGGACCTGAACTCGGGGCTGTGGGTGGTCAAGCTCGTCGAGGGGCAACGCATCATCTCGTAGCGGCTGCGGTGCTGAGCGGCCGATAACGACGTGTCCCGGGACATCGACTCCGCGGCTGCGCTCGCCCGGGTGCGGCCGCATGCATGGCGCACGCCGGTCATTCCCATGGACCCGCCGGTCGCGCTGCTGCCGGACGGGCCGTCGCCTGAGGGGCCATCGCCCGGCGCGCCGCCCGTCGTCCTGAAACTGGAGTCGCTGCAGAACACGGGCTCGTTCAAGGTGCGGGGCGCCGCCAACCGGCTGTCGAAGCTGGGCGGAAGGAGGAAGAAGGCGGGGGTGATCGCGGCTTCGTCCGGAAACCACGGCCGGGCGGTCGCGGTGGTGGCGGCACGGATGGGCGTGCCCGCCACGATCTGCGTGCCCGATTGGGTCGATCCGTCCAAGCTGCGCGCGATCCGCGCCGCGGACGCCAGGGTCGTGCTCGCCGGGGCCTCCTACGACGCGGCCGAGGACCGCGCCGCTGCCATCGCCGATGCCTCGGGGGCCTCGCTCATACCCGCATTCGACGACTCGGACGTGATCGAGGGGCAGGGAACGCTCGGCCTGGAACTCCTCCGGCAGATGCCGGACATCGAAGAGGCTGTCATACCGTTGTCCGGCGGGGGCCTGGTGGCAGGGATCGGTCTGGTGCTCCGTGCCCGGGGCATTCGAGTGGTCGCCGTTTCCGCCCGCCGCGCCTCCGTCATGTTCCGCAGCCTGGAAGCAGGTCGGCCGATCCGGGCACCCGACGAAGAGACGGTTGCCTCGGCGCTGTCCGGCGGGATCGGGCTCGACAACCGGTTCACACTCGAGATCTGCAGGGAAGTCATTGCGGAGCACGTGATCGTGGAGGAGAGCGACATCAGGTCGGCCGTCCGGCGGGCCTTCCGGGAGCACCACCTGGTCGTGGAGGGCGGCGGTGCGGTCGGGCTCGCTGCGCTGTGGTCCGGACGCTACCGGCCGCGGGGTCCGGCCGCGGTGATCGTCTCGGGGGGCAACGTGGACCGGGCGGTGCTCAAGGGGCTGGTGACTCGAGGCTGATGGGATCCGGCGCGGACACGGGGCGAGCGACCACGTGGCCGACTGATCACGGCGCTCAGCGCAACCGGACGATGACGACCCTCGCGCTCCTGCCGCTGACCGAGACTTCCACGTCGATGCCGTCGCCGTCTCCATCGGACACGAACTCGTGGAAGCGGATGCCGGCGGGCGCCAGAACCCCGGAATACGTCGCTGTTTCGAAGCCGGCCGGTTGCGGGCCCGTGTGCGGCCAGGGATAGAGCCCCTCGGGCTGGAAGTCGGGGCGGAACAGCTCGAAGGTCGCCGACGGGAAGTCATAGGTCGTGAAGGAATGCTCGGGCGGCGGGGCCCCGGTGCCGTTCAGCATCATGGCCGCGGCGTAGTCCTCCAGGTGCTGCTGGACGCTCTTGCCCGTCACGACGCGAATGCCATCTACGCCGGGCGGCGCGGTCGTGTCGTTCAGCGCCCGAAAGAACATGGCGTCTTCCCGGGCGGCGGCATCTCCGTAGGCGTCCCCCAGATACCGGTGAAAGTGCCAGGAGGTGCCGTAGTAGGTGTGTTCATCGACCGGGTTGATGATGAGGGAATTCACCGGCGCGGTATACGACCGCGAGGTCCGGGCAAGCCGCAGGAGCATCCCGTAGTTCTCGGGCGTGATGATCGATCCGTCCCTGGGGGGATATGCCTGCCGCGTGAGCAAGTCACCCCGCGCCACGCCCCCCACCGCTTCCATGGCCCGGCGTGACGAGATCTCGGCGGCAATTTCCGCGGTCCCTTCCTCGATCCAGCTCGGGTGATACCTTCGCACACGGGATCGCAGGTAGAGCGAACTCACGTGCTTCACTTCATGAACCATGGTGGGCAGCGCCTGGTAGTGCCCGTCGTCCGGGGCACCGCCGACCGAATGGAACATTCTCTCGTTGAAGTAGATCAGTTCCATCTGGTTGGACCACGGACACTGGGCGGCATCCGTGAAGTCGCCAGGCCACACGAACGCTGCAAACCCGTCTTCCACCACGGGGGACACGAAGACATTGACCCTGCCGTCGCCATTGATGTCGGACACACCACCGAAGTACTCCTCGATCGTGTCGACCCCGTAGGCCTGGTAGTAGTCCAGGACCTGGCGGGCGTCCGCCACCTGGATGGGATCGGTGTCCCGCTGGACCGAGTCCTGATAGATGGCAAGATGATCGTTGTAGTCGACGAGCAGGGCAGGGGTGAGGGTCGGTGCGGGCAGCTGGCAGATTCCGCTCGGGTGCTCCCGGTCATATGGGCGCAGCAGCAACCGTTCCGGCGGCGCTTCGGCGCGTGCGTGCGCGATCGCACCGGCGGCTGAGCGGCGCAGATCCGGGAGCACCGCGTCGGGGCCCAGCCGTTGCAGGAGTCGCTCGGCCCGGGCGTGCAGCTCGGCGTGCCAACGCGCGGACGCGGCCTCCAGTTCGATGCCCGCGGCCAGCCCGGGCGGCAATTCGGGGACTGCGCGGGCTGCAACCGTACGCGCGTCGCGCGGGGAGGGGTCTACCGTAGCGCCGCTCTCGGTCACCGATACAATCGTCGGCGCAAGGTCTTCGCTGCGGTGCACGTTCGTGCGAACCACCGCGACCCTGTACGTGTCACCGTCGACGCCCGCGGGAAGGAACGGGGTACACGACGACGGCCCCGCCGGATCGAGAAAGACGACACCGCCCGGCGACAGCGACATGGGAGGCTCGCACACCCGCAACCCGAGTTCGCGCGAGGCCTGATTGCCATCGGAGTCCCGGGCATGAACCGTGAACGTGCCGAAGCCTGCCGCGGCCGGGGTTCCGGAGATGACTCCGGTGCTGTCGAGCTGCAGTCCGGCGGGCAGGTCGCCCGCGCCGAGCCACCAGGCCACCGGAGGGGTGCCACCGATGACCTCCAGGGTCGCGGAGTAATCCAGCGACTCCCTCGCGTGGTCCAGTCCGGTCGTGCGAATCCCGAGCAGCGGAGCCGTGGCGGTCACCACGAACTCGGCCTCGAGCGTTCCTGCGGTCGCCCGCAGCGACTGGCGGCCCTGCATCTCGCCCAGCGTCCAGCGCGTAGAGGCCTCTCCGTCGGCCCCGGTGACACCGCTGAGCGGCACGATCTGGCCACCGCCGGAGGCGACTTCGAAGGCCACCCGCACGTCGGGAATGGGCGCGCCGCCGCCGTCCTCCACGCGTACCGTGGGGTTGTCGGGAAGAACCGAAAACGCGGGCGCAGTCTGCCCGTCGCCGTTGATCTTGGCCAGCCGTACCGGTCTGAGTTCGACGACAAGGCTCGCCGAACCTGCTATGGACTGGTGCGTCGCGCGCAGCGTGGCGTTGCCCTGTCCGGTGACCGTGGCCAGTCCCGTGGCAGAGATCGTTGCCACCGCCGGATCGAGCGAAGACCAGGCCACCTCCGCGCCGACGATTTCGCGTTCCTCTTCGTCGATCACCCGTGCCGTGTACTGGACGGTCGTGCCGACCACGTCGGCCGTGGTGAAGGGAGGCGTGACCTCGATCCGGGAGGGTAGAGGCGGGTCGCCGCAGGCCGCAACGACCGCGCAGGCGAGCACTCCGCCGAGAACGCGGGCGCGTGTGGGGAGCGCGCCGCACGCGACGCGCTTCGAGTCGCCCGTCACGCCCTTCCGTTGACCCGGATTCGGCCGTTGGATTAGTGTTTGTTCGGTCACGTCAACAACGATACCACAAAAGTGATGAGAGTCGAACCGATCCGATGACAAAGTACCGCAAGCCGGGGTCTCGTCCCGCCAAGCCCGTCAATCCCGTCGACCAGGAGGACGCCTTCGTCGCGAAGACCCTCGAAGTCAGCCACTGGGCCCAGCGCAACAGGCCGGTCCTGACGGCGGGCATCGTGCTGCTGGGTCTTGGAGTGGTCGCGCTCGTCTACTATGCGCGGTACCGGGACGACCTCAGCAACACCGCGGCCGCACAACTGGAGGAATTGCAGGTGCGCCTCGAGCAGGGCGACCAGGCTGGCGTGCAGGCCGACCTGGAACTCTACCTGGACCGCTTTGGGAGTACATCGTCCGCAGGCGAGGCGCGAATCACCCTGGGCCAGGTCACCGCCGATCTTGGTGACCTCGACGCCGCGGTGGAGGTGCTGGAGCCGATCGCGCGCGACGTCGACAATCCGCTGGGTGCACAGGCGGCTGCGCTGCTCGCCGCGATCTCGGAGGATGCCGGCAATCTGCAGGCGGCCGAGGGGCTGTACGATCGCCTGTCGGACCGCGCGAGATTGAGCTTTCAGGTGAGCAACGCGCTCGCCGACGCGGCACGGCTTCGGGCCGGCCGAGGGGATCACGAGGGCGCGCTGGAGCTGTATGACCGTCTCCTCGACGAAATGGACGAGGCTGATCCGGAACGGGGCGTCGTGGAGATGCGGCGGGCGGAGGTGGTGGCGGCGCTGCGGTAGGCCGGCAGGGCGCTTGGCGGGCCGGAGAGGAAGCCGTGCCGTCGATTGCCCGAAAGGTCGCATAATATATATTATGTAAAGTCACGGATTAGGCCGTCATGACATGGAATCATGCGTCGCCAACCGCCATTCGGCCTTCCCTACCGAAACAACTCCTCGATCCGCCGCGCCAGCTCCGCGCCCATGGGCGCGCCGGACAGGTTCGCAACGATCGCCACGATGACGCCGGTGTCCCGGTTCATGGTGAGCATCGTGGTCCCGCCGACCGATCCGCCTCCGTGCGAGACGATTCGCTCGCCATGCGCGTTGGTGCTGGACCTCCAGCCCACGCCGTATCCGGTCTCGGTACCGTCCCGGGTCTTCTGAGAGGTAAACAGTACCTCCAGGGTCTCAGCCTGGAGATACCCGGGCTCGAGATGCCCGTTCGCGAAGATCAGCAGGTCCTCCGGGGTCGAAATGAAGCCGCCGCCCGCCCATTTGTAGCTGTTGTCGACGTAAGGAGCGTTGACGACCCGCCCCTCGTCGTCCCAGATATAGAAACGCGTCCGGTGCGAGATGATCGGCCGGTTCCTGTCGGCCATCGTTTCGCTCATCCCAAGCGCGCCGAAGACCTCGCGGTTCATGAAGTCGAGGAAGGCTTCCCCGCTGGCGCCTTCGACCACCGCGCTGATGAGGTTCCAGGCGTACGATGAATACGAGAATTCGGTCCCGGGCTCGTTGATGAGCGGATCGTCCTCGAAGATCACCAGCCCCGACAGCACGTCGGGATAGTTGACGGCCGAGAAGTTCTCCATGCCGGCGTAGTGCCGGATTCCGCCCAGGTGCCCTGCGAGTTGCCGGGTCGTCACCGGGAAACGCTTGGTCGGAAACGACGGCACGTATTCCTGCACCGGGGCATCCAGGTCCAGCGCACCCCGCTCCAGCAGTACTCCGAGCGCTGCCGCCGTCATCGGCTTCGAAACGCTTCCGACACGGAACTTGGTCTCTGGTGTGACCCTGACATCGTGTGTCAAGTCAGAATATCCAAATCCTTCTGACCAAATCACTTCTGATCTTTGTCCCACGGCGACTGAAAGCCCTGGAATCGGCTCCGCCGCCATCAGCGAATCGATCAACAAGCGTGCAGAGTCCGCGGCCGCATCGTACCCGGCCGCGACGACGCCGGCCCCGGCCGCACCTTCCGGGGCGCCTGGGGCTCCATCCGGGGCGCCTTGGGCCCCACCGGTCCGGCCCCCTTCTCCGCACGCGCTTGCACCCGCCACCGCCGACAGCACGGCGATGCAGAGGATGCGGCGAAGACCATCGAACGACATCCAAAACAACGGCAATTCCCTCATCTCAACTCACCTTGGAAGCAGGCTGCGCAACACGAATCCGACATTCGCCGGGCGTTCGGCCAGACGGCGGACATACCATGGGAACCAGTGTTCCCCGTAACTGATGAGTACGCGAACCCCTTTCCCGGCCCCCGCCAGACGCCTCTGTTCCTGCTCGGCGATCCCGTAGAGCATCTGGACCTCGTAGCCCTCGGGGGCAATCCCGTTCGATCCTGCCCACGCCTCGATTCGCTTGATCAGAGACGTATCGTGGGTCGCGAGTCCGGCCCGCAGTCCGGCTTCGCGCGCGTCAGGGGCGAGCATGCGAACCGTCAGATCGAAGAAAGCCTGATCGACATCCTTCTTGTCCGGAAAGGCGAGTTCGGCGGGTTCGGCGTACGCGCCCTTCACGAGCCGGATGGCCGGGCCCATGGGGATGAGCGATTCCAGGTCTGCCGCGGTGCGGTACAGGTAGGATTGCAAGCAGATGCCGAACCTGGCGTGGTCGGCGCGTATGGAGCGGTAGAGGTCCAGCGTCGGGTCCACGTAGCGGCTGTACTCCATGTCCATCCAGACCCAGTTCCCCTGATCCTCCGCCGCACGCGTAATGCGCCGCAGGTTGTCTTCCGCCACGTCGATGCCCAGGTCCAGGCCCAGGTGCGTGGGCTTGACGGACAACTCGGCGTCGAGGCCACGGGAGGCGACTTCAACGGCGGCGTCGACGTAGTGGTCAGCAACCGTCCGCGCCTCGGCCCGGTCTGCGACGTTTTCGCCGAGGAAGGTGATGAGCGTCGGGATTCCCCTGCCCTTTTCCAGCCCCGCAGCCGCGTCGAGCGCCTCCCCCAGCGTTTCGCCGGGCATGAACCTGCGCACCGCCCGCCGCACGAATCCGTACCGCGGCAGCGTCTTGCTGCACCACTTGTTTTCCGAGACCCACAGGAGTGCCGAACGCATGACCCGTATACTCGCTTCCTACAGGCGGCCCAACAAGTCCAGAATGCGCAACTTCCAGACCCGCCAGACCGCCTCCCAGATGATGCCCTTCGACATCTTGGACTCGCCGCTGTCTCGTTCGGTAAAGACGATTGGCACCTCGCGCAGGTCGAATCCCGTCCTCCAGGCCCTCAGCTTCAACTCGATCTGGAAGCTGTACCCGTTCGACTGAATCCGGTCGAGGCGCACGGACTCGAGGACGCTCCGCCTGAGCGCGTTGAAGCCGCCCGTGGCGTCGCGGACGGGCAGGCGCGTGATGATCCGCGCATACCACGATCCGAAGAGGCTGATCAGCAAACGGCGCATCGGCCAGTTCACCACCGTGATCCGGCCGCCGACGTACCGCGAACCCACCACCACATCCACGCCCCGGCGCGTCTCGGCGAGCATCGCCGGCAGCATCTCGGGCGGGTGGGAGAGGTCGGCGTCCATTTCGACGAAGAGGTCGAAGTCCCGCTTCAGGCCCCAGGTGAATCCCGCCACGTAGGCGGCGCCGAGACCCTGCTTGCCCGGCCGGTGGAGCACGGCCACGCGGTCGCTGCCGGAGGCGAGCTCGTCGGCGACGTCACCGGTCCCGTCCGGCGAGTTGTCGTCGACCACGAGGACATGGAACGCCCTGCCCTGTTCGAGCACACGGGGCACGATGCGCGGCAGATTGTCGGCCTCGTTGTAGGTCGGCATCACGACCAGTACGCGCAGGGAGTCGGTCATTGCGCCTCCTCGGGGGGATCGCGCCGGCCGCGCTCGCCCCGCCGTTTCCTCAGCACCACGGCACCGCCCAGTGCGCCCGCCAGCTCACCGGCCGTGATCCACACCCGTTGCAGGCCGGCCAGCATGACGCTGCCCTGAGGTCCCAGAACCGGCATCAGCAGCACGTAGAGGCCTCCTTCGCGGACGCCGATCCCGCCAGGCGCGAAGAACGCCAGGTAGCCGACGAGGTAGGCGCCCGAGAACGCGGTGACGGCGGTGGCGAGCGGGATGTCCAGGCCGGTCCCCCGGGCCAGCCAGAAAAAGGCAAGGCCGTACGCGGCCCAGCCCGCGATGTACCCGCCAAGACAGAGTACAAGGACCTTCCGTTCGGGCACGGCCACCCTGTCCTCATGCCCGCTGCGCCGCAGCGCCCACCGCAGCATTCGCCCTGCCCCGCCAAAGCCGATCAGCACGGCAATGCCCAGCGCCACGACCAGCCCGGCGCCGAGTCCGATCCCCTCCGGCGTCGCGGACGACGCGTAGGCCGCCCAGCCGCCCACCAGGGCCGCCGCCAGGAGATTCAGGAGCTGTCCCGCGACGGCGGCCACGCCGGCCTGCACTGCGGACAGGCCCTCGCGCTTCGCGAGCAGCGCCAGGCCCGCGAGCTGGAAGACCTTGCCCGGTATGTACCTGCCCATGTTCGCGAGGAGGATCATTGACGTGGCCACGGGGAGCGGCACCGGCGGGCCGCCGAACTGGACGAGGAGCCGTGCCCACAGCCACGCCTGCAGCGCGAAGGCCCCGGCGAGGGCGGCCACCGAAGCGAGCAGGCTCCCGGGGTCGATCCGGAGAAGCGTCCAGTCGATCATCGCCCCGGATTCCGCGAGCCGGAAACCCGCGGCGCGCAGGATCAGCCAGGTCAGGGCGATCGTCAGGACCGCCCTGGCAAGTGCGACCGCCCAACGCCGCGCATGCTTCGGACGCATCGGGTCCGGCCCCGTGCGCGCCTGCCCCGAGAGCGTCAATCCCGCGTCCGTCGCCACAGTCGCCCGGGCACGAAGGAGGCAGCCAGCAGCAGCGCCGTCACAAGGGCGCACGCGATGGTAATCCTCAGCGCGCTGCGGACGGATGGCGCCGTGAAGCGCAGGGTCACACTGTGCTCGCCGGCGCCAGGGATCTCCACGGCCTGCAGCGTGAGGTTCACCCGGTGGACCGGCGCAGGCTGGCCGTCGACTTCCGCCTCCCAGCCCGGAAACCAGTTCTCGGAGACGACCAGCAGGGCCGGCCCGCTGCTTCGCACGCGAAGCCCGCGGTATCCCGGCGTGTCCGTCTCCCATTCGACCGAGCCGGAGACATCGGCCGCGGGCGCCGACGGAAGTGGCGCGGACAGCACGGCCTGGAGGGCAGGATCGAAGTCGGGTGACAGAATTCTCTCCAGGGCACGGTCGTCGTCAAGGACATCGCCCGCTCCCGCGAGCCACGCCCGGTCCAGACCGGGGTAAGCATAGACCGCTTCGACCCCCCGCCCGGTTCGCGCCGAACTCATGCGCGGCGCGCCCTCCCAGGGAGGTCCTCCAGCGGTCTCCTCGGGCCAGACCAGGTACTTGACGTTCATCAGGCGCAGGACGTTCTGGTGCAGCGTGTTCGCGCCCTGTCTGCGGCTCGCCTCCAGCCCGAGGAGTTGGCGATAGCGTGCAAGGTCGTTGGGGTGGTGGCCCGCGAACAGGTCCAGCCCGAACATGGCGAGGTCGACGTTCTGCTCGTCGCCCCGCAGATCCGCGACCCGGAATGGCGCGCCAAGTTCCCGGCGATCCTGCAGGAAGCGCGTATTCGCGTCCGCAGCCGCCCAGGCGTGAAAGTCGAAGGTGCGGATGAAGGGGCGGTCGATGCGGCCCAGGTCGAGTGCGACGAGGAGTCCCAGGCCCGCCAGCGCCGCCGTGAGGGGGATCCTGCCCTCCGCTGCGGCCCACACGGCGGCGATCGTCAGGGCGGCAAACAGGGTCGCGACGAAGAATCCGCGGGTGATGAAGGGGGACGCCGTGGCCAGCAGCGCGAGGGCGCGCTGGTCCGCATCCGGGTACACCAGCGTGGTCCACATCCGTCCGAGCGCTCCCGACGACTGGAGAAGCAGGCCGACGAGCAGCAGGCCGAGGCATCCCAGCAGCGCTCTGCCGCGCGTGGTGCGGAAGAAGCCGCCTCGTGTGGGAGCCCGTGCAGGACCCCCTGCAGGAGCCCGCGCGGGGGCCCCGCGCACCAGGTCGTCTACGCCGAGCGCGAAGAGTGTGGTGACGCCGAAGCTGACCAGAAAAGCACCCAGCGACGGCGCCCGGAACAGCGAAATGCCCGGCACGACTTCGTAAAAGAGCCGCCAGAGGGGGGTGTGCGTCCCAAGCGCAAAGAGCAGCCAGAGCAGGCTCATCGCCGCCATGCACCACTTGAGGGCGCGCCGCTGCCGCCCGAACAGCGCGAATACCGCCAGGAGGAGCACCGGAATCCCAAGGTACTCATGGTTGGACTTGAAGAAGTTGCGCCCCCAATACGTTCCGCGCGCCCAGTCGGCGTCGGCCTCGCTGTTCCCGATGAACTCGGGGACGACCAGGGCCGCGACCTCCTCCGGGTGCAGGGACCAGGAGCTCGAGTAGGCAATCGCCGCCTCGGGCGTCGCCTCGACCGTGGTCGCGATGCGCCTCGACGATTCCGTGACGTATTCGGCTGCCGGAAGCAGCTGCACCGCCGCAATCCCCGCGCCCAGGACCGCGCACGCCAGGAAGAGCCCGAACCGGGCAAGCGCCGCCCTTCCATGGCGAGCGCCATCCGCGGCCGGTCCCCTTCCCCTCCAGAGGCACACCGTGCGAAACGCGGCGTAGGCGCCGACCGAAGCGAAGAGGAAGTACGCCGTCTGGAACTGGGTCGTCAGGCTGGTCAGCGCGACCGCGCCCGCGAGGCCGGCGCCCGTCCTTCCCGACGGAGTGCGAAAGAACGAGTCGGCGGCCCAGAACACCAGTGGCGCCAGCGACGCGACCATGATCTTGCCGTCGTTGCCGGGAAGGACAAGCGTCACGATGACCGGTGCCAGGAGCCAGGCGAGTCCCCCGAGCGTGGCGGCCGCGCGCCCCAGCCCCAGGCCGCGCGTCCAGCCGTACATGAAGAACCCGCCCGCCAGCACGTGGAGGACGAGCTTCCAGCCCACGGCCCGGTGCGGTTCCATGACGTAGTACAGCAGACTCGTGGGGTAGATCGAGTCACCCGCGGCGAGGGCCTCGATGAAGGGGATTCCGCCCAGCAGGCGCGGGTTCCACAGCGGAAGGCCGCCCGCCGCGAGCTGTTCCGCGAAAAAGGCGCGCGCCATGTATCCCAGCGCGAGCGTATCGCCTCCGTAGAGCATCTGGTCCGAGAAGATGAACGCTCCGAAGAGCACCACGATGACAAGCACGTAGATGCCGGCGGTCAGCCACCACGGCACGTCGACGGACCTGTCTCGCCTGTTTGTCATCTGCGTCCCTCCAGCAACCCACGGTAGACCTCCAGGTGCCGCTCCACCAGCCGTGCGTTGCTCCAATGGGCGACGACCGTCCTCCGGCCGGTGACGCCCCGCCCCTTCAGCCCGCCACCCCCGAGCAGTTCCAGCACCTTCGTCGCCAGCGCCTCCGGATCCCCTGCGGGGAACAGCCCGCCGACCGAGTCGTCCACGATCTCGGGCAGTCCACCCACCGCCGATGCCGCGACCGGCAGCTCGCAGGCCATGCATTCGAGCGCCGCGACCGAAGTCGCCTCGACCAGCGACGGGAAGACCGCCAGGTCGCCGGAACACAGCAGCGCGGGCATCTCGGCGTGAGGCCTCACACCCAGGAACTCGATCCGGTCGGCCACGCCCAACTCGTCCGCGATCGCCACCAGTCGCGCACGCTCGGGTCCGTCGCCGATCACAATCGCCTCCGCGTCGGCTTCCGCGACAATCGCCGGCAGCGCCCGCACGAAGTACTCGACGCCGTTCTTGGGAAACAGGCGCCGGGGAACCACGAGGCGATACCGCCCGTCCTTCGGCGGTATGGCCGGTGGGACCGGGCGGAAGACATCGGTCTCGACTCCGTTGACCAGCACTTCCACGGACACCGATCCGCTCAAGCTCTCGCCTACGTCCGCGATCTCTTTGCTGGCCGCAAAGTTATGATCACTCAGTTCAACCAGCTTGCCAAGCGCATTGCTCACGACCGGCTTTCCGGCAAGCCGAAGGAAATGCGAGGTGTGGAGGGTGCACAGCAGCGGCGTGCTGGCGCCCGCAAGCGCAAGGGCGCAGGGCAGAAGAGACGGAAACGCCTGCGCGTGCACGACATCGGCCCCGGCTACGAGCGCCCGGGTCTGCGGGGTGGAGCCGACGGCATGAAGCGACCAGCCCAGCGGCGTGCGCGAGCGCAAGGGCGTGCGGTGCACCCGGATACCGTCCATGACCTCATACCGCGCAAGACCCGGCTGGGAGAGCGACGTCACCACCGCCACGTCGTGACCCCGCGCGACCAGGCCCTTGCACAGGTAGTGTACGTGGCTCTCCAGCCCTCCCACCTCGGGCGGGAAGTACACGCAGTGGACGACGATCTTCACGGTCCGTTCCAATCCGTCAACCGGCGCGGCACCCCGCGCAGTTCCGCGAGCAGAATGTCCGCGATCCTCTCCCCCGCCCGCCCGTCACCGTACGGATTCGGCGCTGCGGGACCGGTTTGGTTCCCCGCCAGGTGTTCGGTTGCCACGGCGAGAATCCTCGCCGTGTCGGTGCCGACCAGCGTGGCGGCGCCGACCTGGGTGGCCTCGGGACGTTCGGTCACCTCTCTGAGCACCAGGGTGTGGACGCCGAATGTGGGCGCCTCCTCCTGGATCCCGCCCGAATCGGTCAGCACCAGACTTGCCTTGCCGAGCGTCGCGACGAGGTCCCCGTAGTCCAGCGGGTCCACCAGATGGATTCCGGGGTGGCCCCCGAGCATCCGCTCCGCCGGCTCCCGGACGCGCGGGTTGGGGTGCACCGGGTACAGGACATCCACGTCGGCGATGCGGTCGACGAGCGACTTCACCGCAGCGAACACGCGTTCCAGCGGTCGGCCGAACGACTCCCGCCGGTGAGCGGTCAGGAGGACGAGGCGCCGTCCGGCAGCCACCAGGCCGGCCACCCGGGTGTCGCGCACCGCAAGGGGACGGGCCCGCATCCGTTCGAGCGCGTCGACGACCGTGTTGCCGGTGACCCACACGCGCTCGGGCGCAATGCCCTCCGCGGCCAGGTTCGCAGCCGCCGCCGCAGTGGGGGCGAAACAGAAATCGGAGACGGTGTCGGTCATGCGGCGGAGCATCTCTTCCGGGAAGGGAGACCACTTCTCGTGGCTCCTCAACCCCGCTTCGACGTGCGCCAGCCTGCCCCGTTGAAAGAAGGTCACGACTCCCGCGAAGAACACCGTCGCCGTGTCGCCCTGGACGATCGTCACATCCGGTGAGAAGTCCCCGGCGACGTCCCGCAATCCGTCCAGACACGCGTGGCCGATGTCATAGAGGCTCTGCCCCGGCGTCATGAGGTCCAGATCGTAGTCCGCCTCGATCTCGAACGCCCCCAGCACCTGGTCCACCATGTCCGTGTGCTGGCCGGTGAGCGCCACCCGGTGCTCGATGCCGCCGCGGGCACCCAGGGCGCGGATCACGGGAGCCATCTTGATGGCCTCGGGCCGCGTTCCGATGACCGAGAGGATTCGGGGCCTGGGCATCGTCACCCGGATTCCCGATCCGTGCGGCGTCTCCGGAAGGCGTCGAGTTCGTCGTGGACCGACGCGATCATCTCCGCCAGGAACCCCGCGAAGAAGAACAGCACGCCCACGGTCACAAGAAGCATCACCAGGTACAGAAGGGGTCGGAATCCCACACCCACGACGTAGCGCGCGTAGAGCGCGACGATTCCGGTCACCACGCCGGACGCGATCAGCAGGATACCCGGAATGCCGAACGCGAGCATCGGACGGCGGGAAAGGCGCAGCTGGAACCAGACGGCGACCAGGTCCAGCACCGCGCCAATGACACGCCCCTTTCCCGAGTACTTCGATTCGCCCGCTTCCCTCGGGTATAGCGCGATGTCGATCTCGGTGGCCGTATACCCCTTGCGGTACGCCATTACCACGAAGAAGCGGTGCCAGTCGTGACGCAGCCTCACGGCATCGAGGATGTCCGCGCGGAACGCCTTCATGGAGTTGAGGTCGCTTACCGGCACGTCGAAGATCCGGCGGCTGAGCGCGTTGTATACCGACGAGACCAGCTTCTTGTCGTAGTTGCCGACCTTCCGGCCGGTCACGATGTCCCAGCCTTCCGCCAGCTTGTCCAGGAAGCGCGGGATCTCGTCGGGACGGTGTTGAAGGTCCGCGTCGAAGAGGACCAGGTACTTCCTGTCGGTCGCCGCCGCCGCGGTAAGCAGGGCCTCCGTCTTTCCGAGGTTGACCCTGTGCGCGAGAACGCGCAGCGCCGGCCATCCGTCGCCCTCCGCCAGCGCCAGGTCGCCCGTCCCGTCCGTAGAGCCGTCGTCCACGAGCAGGACTTCTCCGGTCAGCCCGAACTCCTCGAAGGTGTTCCGAAGCGAGCGCACCAGCCTCGGGACGTTCGGCGCCTCGTTGTAGGCGGGCACGACCAGCGCGAAATCGTGGTAGACGCCAGCGGCCGACGGGTTTCCTGCTCCCCTGGCGGCGGTAGCGTCGCGCATCGTCGGGGAATCTTCCACGGCCTGCTATATCCGCTTTCTCATCCTGGCCGGCAGGATTCCCAACTGGTCCCTGTACTTCGCCACGGTGCGTCGGGCGATCTTGATTCCTTCGCTCTTCAGCAGATTGACGAGTGCCTGGTCCGTCAAGGGGCGCCGCGAATCCTCATCGCCGATCAGTTTCCGGATCTTCTCCTGCACTCCTCGTGTGGACACATCCTCGCCAGTCACCGTCGGCAGTCCTCCGGAGAAGAAGAATTTGAGCGGATGCACGCCACTGGGCGACTGAACGTACTTGTCGTTGGTCACACGGGATACCGTCGACTCGGCCATTTCGATGTACTCTGCCACCTCCCGCAGCGTGAGCGGCTTGAGGTGCTGAACCCCCTTCTCGAAGAACTCGACCTGCCGCTCCACGATGAACCTCATCACCTTGAGCATGGTCTGGCGACGCTGCTCGATCACCTGGATGAGCCAGTGCGCGGCGTTCAGCTTGCTGGAGATGAACTCCTTGTTGCGCCCGACGAATTTCGATTTGTCCGCCGCCACGTCGCGGTACGACTGGGACAGGCGCAGGCGTGGAAGCCCCGTGTCGTTGACGAAGACCATGTACTCCCCGCCGATCCTGTCGACGATGAGGTCCGGTATGACGTAGTGATCCGGATCTGCCGCGAATCGCCGTCCCGGCTTGGGATCCAGCTTTGCGATTTCGTCGGCGGCATCCTGAACTTCCTCCGGAGTGATCTCCAGGGCACGCGAAATGTCGGTCCATCGGTGGCCCAGCAGGCCGTCGAAGTGTTCGGCGACGATCCGGTACGCCAGCGTGCCGTCGCCCCCCTCGCGTCCGAGTTGAATCATCAGCGATTCCTGAAGGCCGCGCGCTCCGACCCCCGGAGGGTCGAGCGACTGGACGACCAGAAGAACGGACTCGATTTCGGACACGTTGTGCGGCGCGAACAATGCCTCGAGTTCCGCCAGTTCCAGTTCGCGCGCTTCGTCGTCCCGGATTCTCTCGGCGTTCGCGAACGTGCGGTCGCGGATCTCTTCGCTAGCCGTGTCCAGGCCGCGCGCCACATCCTCCAGCGGGCACGTCAGCAGACCGTCGTCGTCGATGTTGCCGATGATCTCCTCGGCGATGGCGAACTGGCGGTCATCGAGGTGCAGCAGGCCGATCTGCTCGCGCAGGTAGTCGTGAAGATGGCGCGTCTCCACCACGGGCGGCTCATAGGCCTCCCGGGGTTCGTAACGCGCCCGGGGCCCGCCCGCTTCGAAGCCGTCCAGCAGCACCTGGCCCCAGTCGACCTCCTCGTCCGCTCCGTCCTGTACCTCCTCTTCCGCCTGCACCACCTCCTCGTCGCTGTCCGGTTCGGAAAGTTCGAGAAACGGGTTCTCGAGCAACTCCTGTTCGAGCCGGGCCTGCAGATCCAGAAGCGGCATGTACAGCAGATCCATCGCCTGGTACAGGCGGGGATTGGTCTTCAGTTCCTGCCGCAGCCGAGCGCTCTGGTGCAGACCCGTCTTCATCGCACTCATGGCATGCTCAGGCTTCCGGGTGCGGGAACCTCGATCTCATGCGCGTCGTCAGGGTCGGTCCCAGATACAGGTCCGCAACCTCGTCGTTCCACACGAGTTCGGGCACGGTGCCGGCCACGCGGATCCTGCCCTCGTGCATGATGTACGCGCGGTCCACGATCTCCAGGGTCTGCTCGACGTTGTGGTCGGAGATGATCACGCCGATGTCCCGGTGCTTGAGGTCGGAGACGATTTCCTGGATGTCGTGCAGCGCGATGGGGTCGATTCCGGCGAACGGCTCGTCCAGGAGCATGAACTTCGGACGCTGCACGAGTGCTCTGGTGATTTCCAGCCTGCGGCGCTCGCCCCCCGACAGCGAAAACGCCTTGGCGTTGCGCAGATGACCGATCGACAGTTCGCCCAGGAGCTCCTCGAGTCGTTCGGCGCGTTCGCGCCGGTCGAGATCGAGCGTCTCCAGGATCGCCATGACGTTCTGTTCCACCGTGAGTCGCCGGAACACCGACGGCTCCTGGGCCAGGTAGCCGACCCCCATCCGCGCCCGCTTGTACATGGGTACACCGGTCAGCGGCGTATCGTCCAGGTGGACGCGCCCGCCATCGGCTGCGATCAGGCCGACCAGCATGTAGAAGGTGGTGGTCTTCCCCGCCCCGTTCGGTCCGAGGAGCGCTACGATCTCCCTCTGCCTGACCTGGATATCGACCTCGGATACGACACGGCGCTTCTTGTAGATCTTGGTCAGGCCGGTGCCCCGGAGTACCGAGGCCGTCGCAACCGCCGTGGCGCCGGTCATGGCCCGATTCTCCGGCGCGGACGGACGAACCGGGACCGTGAATGCACGGTGTCGGGGCGCACCCTGGCCGAGTCCGGCACGACGACGGCGCTGTCCGGGACCGCCACGCTGGTGTCGGGCACCGTGGTGACCGAGTCCGTGTCCGTGGCCGCAGAGTCGGCGGCCACGTCTGCCGAGTCCGGTGGCGACGGTTCCAGGTGGTATCCCACGGTCTGTCCCTCGACCTCCATCTTCACGACTTCGCGCCCTCGCATGTGAACCCTGATCTGTTTCCCTTCGACTAAGTGTAACGCCAGACGCCTGTCGGCTTCCGTGTCCGTCGTGTCCGACGCGGTCATCCGATACAGGCTCCGCGCCTCTCCCACCGCTGTCAGGGTCTCCAGCCGGGAACGGCTTCCCCCCGGCGGCGGACCCGCTGTTCCCGAATCCGCCATGGCGAAATGCGCCAGGATGGTGTCGCCCTCCATCCAGTCACGACTGGCGATCTCAGGCAACTCCGTGGCGCCGGGCGCATCATATTCCGCGGCTTCGGCCCGTGCCGAGCCCACTGCGGTGACCAGCTCCAGAGCCCTGGCGGGAGACAGCACATCGATCGAGTCCGCCGTGAGGTGGAACTCGTCGGCAAAGGCCGATGGCTGAGGAACGGAATCCTCCGGTTGCGCCGCTGCCGAGTCGGCGGCCGCCGCTGCCGCCAGGGTACGGGCGCGCTCGGCATCGCCGGCCGACAGCCCGGTCGTGTCCAGTGGCGCCTGCTCGAGAGGGGGGAGCGCCGCGATGGCGACCAGGCGGTTGACATCGCCGTCATCCAGGAACATGCGGATGCCGGGTGCCTTCATCACCATTTCGCTTCCTACCAGTTCCGCGTTCCGGCGGGCGAGGATCTCCTCGTTGAGTCCCGTTGTCGGCTTCACCTCCACCGCGTCGGCGGTCAGTTCGAATCCCTGCTGCTCGACGCGGGCACCGCCGACGATGAACATCGTGCCCACGTCCTGGTCGAAGTCGAGTGAATCGCCGACCGCCGTCAGCGAGTCCCGCTCGACGACCACTTCGCCGGCGGCCCGGAAAAAGCGCCGTCCATCGATCATGAATCGGCGCGCGGTGATGTCGTATGGCGGAGGCTGGATCGAATCGACGGGGGCGGCGTCCGCTGGAGGATCGGCTTCGTCCGGGAAATCCGCTTCCGTGCTGTCCGGGGGGCTGGCCTCCGCAGCTGCCATGGTGTCGGTCGGCACTACTTCTGTTGCCTGCACAGTGTCGGCCGGCGCGGCCTCCGCGGGCTCGGCTTCCCCTGTCTGCATGCTGTCGAGCGGCTCTGTGCCCTCAGCTGCCGCATCCTCCTCGGCTAACGTATCCTCCTCAGCTGCCGCATCCTCGTCGGCCTCTGCATCCGCCGTCGGATCCGTCTCGACGCTGTCGGCAACCGCCGAGTCGCCGGCCGGGGGCGGAGGCGGGGGCGGCACCGGCACCGGCGGCGGATGGAAGGTCGCGTGCGGATCGCCCCCGTAGACGAGAACGCGGTCCAGGGCGCGGTACGCCGATGCCTGGAAGTACCTCAGGCTGTCGCCCTCGATGACCGCTTCGCTTTGCAGGTCCGTGACCACGACCCGCGACCACGCTTCCAGCTGGCTGACGTTGCCGAAGTAGCGGGCCGTGTCGGCGTCGAGCCGGGTGTCGGGATCTTCGAAGCGAACCCGGCCGAACAGCTGCACCAGTTCGTTCAACTCGTAGACGACGGCCGAGTCGGCCAGGATCCGTGTGCCGTCCGAGCAGCGGTAGTCGATACCACCCGATGCCCGGTGGATGTAGTTCAGCGAGTCGAACCGGGTGCTATGGGTGTAGCCCCCCACGGCCTCGAGCCTGCACTGCCGTTGCTGTGCGGCCAGCACACCCGGACAGGCGAGCAAGGCAACGGCCGTGACAACGGCCCGGCCTGCCAGCCGCATCTTCAGGAGCACCCTCGCTCCCGCGTTCCCCAGATCCGGACATCGTCGAAATCCATGTCGGACTGGAGCCGGTCCCCCTCGAACTCGCACCCGCCCTCGAGCATGACGATCGGCACATCCGTCCAGACACGATTGACGTCAGGAGCGAAGTGGAGCTCTTCCGTGCGGATTTCACGTCCCTGACCCGGGATGGCCAGAACCGCACTGCCCGTCGCGGTCAATTCGTTGCCCATCCGGTTCAGCCGTCCCTCGTCGGCGGTGATGGTGGCCCTGCGCCCGCCGCGCTCGTTGTAGACGACCAGCGACAGGCCCATCACCCGCGCGTGCGTGGAGTCCCTCCAGCTGAACATGCTGTCGGCGGTCAGCGTCGCCTCGCGGATCCCCTCACGGGACATGTTGAGGGAAACGCCGTAGACGATCTCGTCCGCGTCGATGGTCTCCAGGCCCGCGGGCGGCTCCTCTTCCGTCGTATTGAGACACGCCGCGGCCAGGAGCAGACACAGCGGCAGCCAGAAGATGCCGCCCGGGCCGCGCGCGCCGCAACGGGGGTTCGGGGTCGTGCCCGGCCGGGTGACCATCACACCGCCCCGGCGCGCAGCAGGTCGTGCAGATGTACGATCCCGACGAGCACGCCGTCGTTCACTACCGGCATCGCCATGATCCCATGCTCCTCCATGCGCCGAAGCGCCGCCGACCCAAGTTCGTCCGGGGCAGCGAGCCTGGGCGATCGATTCATGAACTCCGAGACGGCGACGTCCAGGAACCCGTCCGTTCCTTCCATCAGGCGGGTGAGATCGCCCGCGGTGACCACGCCACTCACGGACCGGTCCGCTGCGACGACCGGCACCGTGCCTCTCATGCGTGCGAGGGGGACGATGATGTCGCGGGCGGGACAATCCGGCGAAACGGCCGGGTAGTCCTCGCCGACCATCACGTCCTCCACCCTGAGCGTCAGCCGCAGCCCGAGAGTTCCCCCTGGATGGATACGCGCGAAGTCCGTGTGCCGGAACCCCCGCCGCTTCAGCACTGCCACCGCGAGCGCGTCACCCATGGCCAGGCTGGCCGTGGTGGACGAGGTCGGCGCGAGATCCATCGGGCAGGCCTCCGAGGGCACCGCGCAGTCGACGACCGCCGTGGCCCGCTTCGCGAGCGGGGAAGCGTAATCCCCGACCAGCGCGATCACCGGTATCCCGTGACTCCCGGCAAACGCGGTCAGGCCCTCGAGTTCCCCGGTCGCCCCGCTCTTGGACAGGAGGATCATGACATCCTCCGGCCCCACGATGCCCAGGTCGCCGTGGAGACCCTCGACCGGATGGAGGAAGACGGCCGGAGTCCCCGTCGAGGTGAGCGTGGACGCGATCTTGCGGGCTACCAGCCCCGACTTGCCGATGCCGGAGACCACGATCCTCCCCTTGGCGGAGAAGACGAGATCCACCGCGTCGAGGAAGCCTTCGCCAAGCTTGTCGGCCAGGGATCCCACGGCGACCGCCTCGGTTCGCAGGACCCGCCTTGCCTCGGCGAGCACCTTGCTCCGCTGCGGGAGCCCGGCCCGGACGTCAGCCGCCACGCTCACGACAATACTCCTCGACCAGGGCGTCCCATTGTCCGCGTGCCCGCAGGAGCGTTTCGGCGAACTCGCGCACCGCGCCCCGTCCCCCGCGCATTGCGCTTCTCCATACGGCCACCTCGCGCACCTCGGCCGTTCCGTTGGCCACCGTGGCGGGCAGGCCCACCTTCCGCAGCGCGGGCAGGTCGGCCAGATCGTCGCCCAGCAGCGCAACCTCCGACCACTGCAGTTCCCTCGCGGCGAGCAGTTCCCTCAGGATCGGGACCTTCCGGGCCCGGTCGTCCTGATGGACGTCGGCGATGCCGAGCTCGGCGGCGCGGAGACTCGTCGCTTCGGAGGTTCTGCCCGAGACGATTGCCACGTGTATTCCGGCCTTTCCCAGCATCTTGATGCCGATTCCGTCCTGTACGTCAAAGCGCTTGAACTCGGTTGCCTCTCCGCCCGGGCCCGCACCCATGTACACGCCGCCGTCGGTCATCACTCCATCCACATCGAGTACGACCAGGCGAATGCCCCGGGCCGTTGCTTGCGGAATCTCCATCGAGACGTGTTGCCGCCTGCTCATGACATTGCCGAGCGAATGGCCACGACATCGTGCAGAAGCCCCGGGAGCTGCTCGAGCGGGAGCATGTTGCTGCCGTCCGAGGGCGCGGACGCCGGCCTGGGATGAACTTCCAGGAAAAGCCCATCGCAACCCGCCGCGACCGCCGCCCTCACCAGAGGCGCGATATGCCGGGGCGCGCCGCCGGTCGATCCGCCTCCTCCGGCTCCGGGGCGCTGCACCGAATGCGTCGCGTCGAAGATCACGGGGACTCGGGCGGCCTCCCGGAGGCGCGCGAAGTTCCGCATGTCCACGACGAGGTCGCCGTACCCGAACGACGTACCGCGCTCGGTGACCATCACATGCCGTGCTCCGCTCGCGCGCACCTTTGCAACGGCTCCGGCCATCGCCGCGGACGACATCCACTGCCCCTTCTTCACGTTGACGGCCCTTCCCGTCCTGCCGGCGGCAACGAGCAGGTCCGTCTGCCGGCAGAGAAAGGCCGGAATCTGGAGCACGTCGGCCACCTCGGCCGCCGGGGCCGCCTGGCCCGGCTCGTGGATGTCGGTCAGGATCGGCAGTCCGGTCTCGGTCCGCACAGTCCGCAGGCGTGCCAGTCCCTCTGCCAGGCCGGGACCGCGCGGCGAGTCCGGAAGGGACCTGTTGGCCTTGTCGAAGGACGCCTTGAACACGGCCGGCAAGCCGGTCTCGCGCGCCGCTGCGCACACGCCCTTCGCCACCGTGATGTTCAGTTCGTCGTCTTCGAGGACACACGGGCCCGCGAACAGCGTGAACGATCCGGGCATCTCGCCACCTCGCCGCCGGGGTCCGTGGCGCCCTGCAACACCGCGCACCGGCTCACGCTCCCAGGGCCGCCGCCCTCGGCGTGCCGGCAACCTGCGCGCGGACCGCCCCGGCTTCGATGAACGAGGCGAACAGCGGGTGCGCGCGCGTCGGGCGGCTCTTGAGTTCGGGATGGAACTGGCTGCCCACGTACCAGGGGTGCCCGGGAAGCTCAATCATCTCGACGAGCTTGCCGTCCAGCGAGGTTGCCGAAAACGCGAGCCCCTTCTCCCCGAGGCGGCTCCGGTAGTCGTTGTTGACCTCGTACCGGTGCCGGTGCCGCTCGCTGATCCGGGTGCTGCCGTAGACCTTGGCCGCCCGCGATTCCGGCGCGAGTTTCGCCACATAGGACCCCAGGCGCATCGTACCTCCCTTGGTGATTACGTTGCGCTGCTCGTCCATGAGGCAGATCACCGGGTGGGGCGAGGCCTGGTCGAACTCGAAGGAGTGTGCGGCCTGCAGCCCCGCCACGTTGCGCGCGAACTCGATCACGGCACACTGAAGGCCCAGGCAGATGCCGAGGAAGGGCAGGCCGTTTTCGCGCGCCCAGCGAATCGCCGTCACCATTCCTTCTATTCCCCGATCCCCGAAGCCACCCGGGACCAGCAGCCCGTGATACGCCGCCAGGAAATCTGGGTCCAGTCCATCTTCCAGCCTCTCACTGGCGATCCAGTCGATCTCGACCTCGACGTCATGCTCGATGCCGCCGTGAATCAACGCCTGTTCCACCGATTTGTAGGCGTCGACCAGCTCCGTGTACTTGCCCACGACGGCGATCCGCACCCTTCCCCGGTTGGGGGACTTGATGCGCTCGACGATCTGTGTCCAGGCGGTCAGGTCGGGCGCGGGCGCCGTCATCCCGAAGCGGGACAGGACAAAGTCGTCCAGACGCTGGCGGCGGAATTCCAGCGGCACCTCGTAGATCGTCTCCACGTCCAGCGCTTCGACGACCCCGGCCGGGTCCACGTTGGTGAATCCGGCGATCTTCGCCTTGATATGCTCGTCGAGGGGGTGTTCCGTTCGGCAGATGAGCACGGCGGGCTGGATGCCCGTCTGCATGAGCTCGCGCACCGAGTGTTGCGTGGGCTTGGTCTTGAGTTCGCCCGCGGCCCTGATGTACGGCACCAGGGTCAGATGGACGTGCAGCGCGCGCGATCCGACCTCCTGCCGGAACTGCCGGATCCCCTCCAGGAACGGCAGGCTCTCGATGTCGCCGACGGTTCCGCCGACTTCCGAAATCACGACGTCGTGGCCCGCACCCAGCACCCGCACCGAACGCTTGATCTCGTCGGTGATGTGCGGGATGACCTGAACCGTGCGTCCCAGGTAGTCGCCGTGACGCTCGGCGTCGATCACCGTGCGGTAGATCCGGCCGGTCGTGGTGTTGTTCTCCTGGGACAGGTTGGCGTCGATGAACCGCTCGTAGTGGCCCAGATCGAGATCCGTCTCGGCACCGTCCTCGGTGACGAACACCTCGCCGTGCTGGAGTGGCGAGAGCGTGCCGGGATCCACGTTGATGTACGGATCGAGCTTCTGCAGCGTGACCCGAAGTCCGCGCTCCTTCAGCAGGATGCCGAGCGATGCGGCGGCGATTCCCTTCCCCAGCGAGGAAACCACGCCTCCGGTTACGAAGATGTACCTTGTCTGGTCCGATTCGGTCGGGCTCATTCCGCTGCCGTCGCTCCGTCCGTCCTGTTCAAGTCACGTTCCCCCTCCGCAGCCGTCGCTCCATTCGAGCGAGGTCCTCCGGGGTATCCACCCCGTGCGCGGCCTCGGCCACGACGGCGACTCCGATCCGCATGCCGTTCTCGAGTGCGCGCAACTGCTCCAGACCCTCCTGCTTCTCCAAAGGCGAGCGGCTGAATCCCACCCAGCGCCGGAGCGCGCTCGGCACGCAGGCGTAGACACCCACATGCCTGAGGTGTTCGCCGCGGAGCGATCCCGCGCTTTCCGCGGATGCCCGGTGCCGGTGCGGTATCGGTGCCCTTGAGAAGTATAACGCACTTCCCGCCGTGGTTCGCACGACCTTCACGACCGCCGGATCCGCCAATTCCCGCCGCGAACGGATCGGAGTCGCGCAGGTACCGATGTCGAACCCGCGTTCCACCATCGAGATCGCGGCCCGGAGGGCATCGTCGGTCACCAGCGGCTCGTCGCCCTGGATATTGAGGACGACCTCGAAGTCGCCATTGAACCGCGCCGCGGCCTCGGATACCCTGTCGGTGCCGCAGCGGTGACGGTCAGAGGTCAGCACGACGCCGGCACCGGCCCGCCGGCACACATCGGCCACCTCGTCCGAGTCGGTTGCCACCACAACCCGGTCCAGGAAGCCCATGTCTCTCGCCCGTTCCCATACCCATACCACGAGAGGCTTGCCGAGAAGCGGCTGAAGGGGTTTTCGGGGGAGGCGAGAGGATCCGATCCGCGCCGGAATAACGCCCAGAACGCGGGTCAAGGCGACACCCTGAATGAGGCGCGCAAACCCCGGAAAGCCGTGTGATTCACGGACTTGAAGCTACCCGAAAACGCGCGGCACGGCAAGCGTCCGGTCGCACGTCGATTCGCGCGATCGGGCCCCGCGCACTCAAAGCCGGAGGAAGTTCTGCAGCATGCGCTTTCCGCCCTCCGTGAACCAGGACTCCGGGTGGAACTGAATCCCCCAGACCGGATGCTCGCGGTGGCGCACCGCCTGGATTTCCCCGTCGTCGGACGGCTCGGTGCTCCAGGCGATGGGGACAAGACCGCGTGGAAGGTTCGGTGAGGTGACCAGCGAGTGGTAGCGCGTGACCCGGCAGCGCTCGGGGATGCCCGCGAACAGCGGATCGCCGTTGTGCCGGATGCTCCCGATCTTGCCGTGCACCGTGCGCGCGGCCCGGATCGTACGTCCCCCGTAGGCTTCGCCGACCGCCTGGTGGCCAAGGCATACGCCCAGGACCGGGGTGGTAGGCCCCAGCGTGCGGATAGCCTCGATGCTGACGCCGGCCTCGGCCGGTGTACAGGGACCCGGGGACACGACGAGGCGCGTTGTCCCTCGGCGAACCAGTTCACGGGGCGTGATCTGGTCGTTGCGGAAGACCCGCGGGTCCTCGCCGAGTTCACCGAGGATCTGGACGAGATTCCACGTAAACGAATCGTAGTTGTCGATAACGGCCAGCATGGCCTGTATCTTACACGAGTATCATGAGCATGTACCAGAACTGCCTGGTCTGCGGCCAGGACTTCCGGCGCAACGACGCGCTCGAACACCTCGACAGAGGCAGGCGGGTGGCCTACGACCCCGCACGGGGACGGCTGTGGCAGATCTGCCGCTCCTGTTCGCGCTGGTCTCTGGTTCCGATCGAGTCGAGATGGGAAGCGCTCGACGAACTGGAGAAGCTGGTCACGGACGAGGGCCGCCTTCTGTCCAGCACCGACAACGTCGCGCTGCTGCGCGCCGGTCCGCTGGAGATCGTGCGCGTAGGGCGGGCCGAGTTGCGCGAGGAGGCGTGGTGGCGCTACGGCCGGGAGCTGCGCGCCCGCAGGGAGCGCTACCGGAAGCTCTCGACGGCCGGCACGGTCGGGGCCGCGGCGGCGATCGCGGGTTCGTGGGCCGCCGGCGGAATCAGCTTCTTCGCGGCCTGGCTCCTCTGGGACAATATCCCGGGCGCGGTCACCGGGGGGGCGCGCTGGCTTCGTTTCGGAAACACCGCGTGGCGCGGCAATGGACGGTGCAGGCGCTGCGGCCGGGCGATCCGCAGCTTCCGCTACCGGGACAGGGGCGGCCTGATCGTCACCGCCGGGGAAGAGGCGCCGGGACTCGTTCTGACGTGCTATCACTGCTCGGGCGGCGCGGACGACGAGACGGGCGTGCTCCTTCGCGGTCAGGAGGCCGGCCGCACGCTTCGCAAGGTCCTCGCATACCACCACTTCGCGGGCGCATCGGAGCGGCGCGTGGAGGGCGCGGCCAGGCTGATCGAGGTCGTGGGTGGACCACAGGCGCTGGCCGGCCGGATCCTCGGAGGGAGGAAGGCCCTGGGCAGGGTGGGCAAGCTCGGTCGTGTCGCCCTCGAGATCGCCGTCCACGAGGAACGCGAGCGCAAGCTGCTTTCCATGAAGGTGGCGGAGCTGGAGGCCCACTGGCGCAGGGAGGAGGAACTGGCCGAGATCATGGACGGCTCGCTGACGCCGATGCCTGTTCTCGATTCGCTGCGCCGCCGGATCACGGCCCGCCGGTAGCGGGCACGCCCGCGCGGTCATGCCGCCGCATGGCGGATGCGCTCCGGCCGGGAGTCAACCGGGCGTTGGGCCGGTGCCAGTGTTGGCGCCAGTCTAGTAGTCGACCGGACGCAGATACCAGTGCCCGATCGCGCTGTCCGAGAGCAGTGCGACCGTGGGAAGCTGCCGCTTCCAGTGCGTGGAGGAGAGGCGCCTCCACACCGTCTCCACCTCTTCCCTCCTGAATCCCATCCTGGCCAGGGACTCCACATCGTGCCCCAGCACCAGCCAGTGCAGGACGGGATCGGCCCGATGGTACGAGATACCGAGCTCGTCCTCGTCATGAACGCCCTGAATCAGGTCCGCGCTGGCGGGCTTCTCGACGATCTCCGGCGGCACGCCCAGATGCCGCGCGAGGGTCCACACCTGCGTCTTGAAGAGGTCGCCGAGCGGGTTGATCGGAGGTGAGTCGTCGGCGTGCCACGTGTAGTAGCCCAGCAGGCGTTCGCTCTTGTTGCCGGTGCCCAGCGGAAGCGCGCCCAGCTTGGCCGACTGGTCGAACAGAATGAGGGAACGCTGGCGCGCGGCCAGGTTCCCGCGGCGGAGCGGCGTGACTTCGGGCTCGTGCGCCTGGACGTAGGCATCGACCGCGTCGGTGATCGACAGTGTCCGTTCCCGGGCGCCGGCGGACGAAATCACGAGGTGCGCGTGTTCGAGGCTTTCGGGACTGGACGTCGCGTAGGGAAGCCGGAAGCCGAACACGTTCTCCGGTCCGAGCGCCCTGCAGGCCAGGAGGAGGGACACCGCCGAATCCACGCCGCCGGACACTCCGATCACGACCCGCGAGAAACCCCGCCGCCGCACCACTTCCTCGCGGATGAACTCCACGAGCGCCGCCTCCACCAGGTCCGGATCGATCGCAAGCGCTTCCAGATCCTCCTCGTCCGGTCGGACGCGCGGACCGGGCCGCGCGGAAGGCACGGGGGCTGCCAGATCGTCCTCCAGGGCCTCCGCATTGTCCTCCGGAGCCGCCGCGCCTTCCTCCGGTATCGAGCCCGTGCCGGTCGCCGGCGGATCCGTCGCGCGATCCAGTGACCGCACGAGGTGCGGCAGCGCGGTCGTCAGGTCCGAGAGGAACGGAGATTCTGCCCGCACCCGCGTGATTCGGTCCGGATCCAGTTCGACGGTGGTCACGCACTGGTCGAAGAGCGGGCCGCGCACGATCAGGCTCCCATCCGGATCCCAGGCCGACGAGGCGCCGGCGAAGAGCCTCCCGCCCTCGGATCCGGCCAGCTGCGAAAGGAGCACGAAGATCCCGTGCTCGGCAGCAGCGCGCGCGGCGATCCGGTCCCACGTGACCAGATTCGCCGGACGGGGCAGCGCGGCGCGGAAGCCCCGGGCCGGCGACGCGCAGCCGCACAGAATCAGGTTGGCACCGCCGAGCGCCAGGATCGACGCCGTCAGCGAGTGGGTCAGATCCTCGCAGATCAGCAGGCCGATCCGGCCGAAACGGGTATCAAAGGCCTCCACCGCTCGTCCGGGTTCCACGAAACGGCTTTCCTCGAAGAGCCCGTAGGTCGGGAGGAACACCTTGCGATGGATGTGTACGACTTCGTAGCGGCCGGGTCCGGGGGTGAGGTACGCCAGGCTGTTGTACACGCCCCGGATGTCCTTCTCGTAAAAGCCCAGGACCACGTCGGATCCGCAATCTTCCGGCGGGGGTCCAAGGCGGCGCACCAGGGCGCGCGGCGTGAGTGCCAGTTCGCTTGCCGCCCCCTCGACGAAGTAGCCGGTAAGCGCCGTCTCCGGAAACGCGAGGATGTCGGCGCCCGGTCGCAACATGCTCCGCACAAGGGCCACGTTGGCATCGACGTCGCCTTTGCGCGGCTTGACCTGGCAGAGCCCGACGCGAAGTCGGCCCCCATGGATCATGTCGGTTTTCTCGGCCGTTGCGGCTTGGGATTCGAAGCCGGGGGTAGCCCCGGCGACGGAGATTGTTTCATAATCTAGAAGGTTTCGCTACATGGAAAGAAAGGCACCATGCCAAGAAGATTCCCCGTTACATCCGCCGCCGTCGCGCTGGCGCTCCTCCCGGCCGCGATCCAGGGGCAGGCCAACCGCACTCCCCCTGCGGAGATCGGCGACACGGGATCCGTGCAGGCCCCGTTCGACACCGAGGAGGGCCAGCTCTTCCTCGAGGTCTTCCAGACGATCTCCCGGTTCCACTCCGAGGCGCTGGGTGATTCCGCCCTCTGGGAACGCGCCATCAATGGCCTCATCGAGCAGCTCGACGACCCGTATGCCCGGGTCTTCACGCCCGCCGAGTATGGCAGGTTCACGGAGACCAACACCGGCAACTACGCCGGGATCGGGGTGCAGATCAGCCTCCTCGCGGGACGCGTGACCGTGACCGCCGTATTCCGGGATACGCCTGCCGAAGGCGCGGGGATGATCGTGGGAGACCGGATCGTCTGGGTGGAGGGACATGACGCGCGCGACTGGTCGCTCGACCAGGCCAGGGACTCCATCCGCGGGACTCCCGGAACCGCCGTCCGGATTCGCGTGGCGCGCGACGGCTACGTGGAGCCCCTTCCCATGACGATCGTGCGGGACAACGTGCACGTGGAGGCCGTTCAGGCCACGCGTCTCGACGACGGCGTCGCTTTCTTCGCCATCGACCGCATCGCCCGCGGGGCGGCTGACGAGCTCGACGAGGCCCTAAGGGAATTCGGCGATCTGCGGGCATTGATCATGGACCTCCGCCGCAACCCCGGCGGGTATCTCGACGAGTCGCTGCGCATTGTCGACCTGTTCCTGGCGCCGGGCCAGCGGCTGGCGAGCGCCGAGACCCGTAGTCCCTCCGGCAATGTGGAGACGCAGTCCTGGCCGGCCCGCAGCGCCGCGCGCCTGGCCGACACGCCCATCATCATCCTCGTGGATGAGTTCACGGCGTCGGCCGCCGAGATCATTTCGGGTGCGCTGCAGGATCACGACCGGGCGGTCGTGCTGGGACAGAGGACCTTCGGCAAGGGTGTCGTGCAGACCGTGTATCCCCTGCCCGCCGGACGCCGGATCAGCATCACCACGGGTTCGTGGCACACTCCGCTGGGACGTTCGCTGCACCGCGTGCGGCGTCGCGACGGGACCCCTGTTCCAGAGGTCGAGGCGGAGCGCGAGACGGTCGCGACGCTTGCGGGACGCGAGCTGAGGAGCGACGGAGGCGTCTTCCCGGACCTCGAAGTCGCCGTCGACTCCTTCAAGCCGCAGGAGGAGGCGCTCCTCAACCACGCCAACCAGCTCCAGGTGCCCCTTGCCGTCCGAATCGAGGAGTACGCCTTCGAGCTCGCCAAGGACGCTCTCGAGGCGGGCGTCGCCCAGCCTCTGCCTTCGTCGTCCTTCGACGGACTGGCGCGCCAGCTGGTGGACGAGGGCATGTCCTCCGAGATCGTCGACGATCCCGTGGCGCGGCAGTACCTGGACTGGAGAACCCAGATGCGGTACCTGTACCGGGCGGACGCCTACGGACCGATGCTCGGCGTGCTTGCCCGGCGGGACCAGGTCCTGGCCGAGGCACTTGAACTCGCCCGCTCGGTGGACTCTCCGGCAGAACTGTTCGCGCGCGTCACCGAGCTCGGGGAGATCCCGCCCGGCTCGTAGCGTTGCCGCCGCTGGCGGGTGTCAGCGGCCGCTCCGCGGATGAAAGCGCCGGTGGGTTTCGCGCAGGTACCGCCTGTCCAGGTGCGTGTAGACCTGCGTCGTGGAGATGTCGGCGTGACCCAGCAATTCCTGGACTGCCGCCAGGTCGGCGCCCCCCTCGAGAAGATGCGTTGCACACGAATGGCGCAGCGTGTGTGGCGAAATGCGGCGGTCGATGCCGGCTCGCGCGCCGGCACGCGTGACGATCGTCCAGATCGACATGCGGCTCAGGCGGGTGCCCCGTCCATTCAGGAAGAAGGCTCCCCGCGCACGGCCGCGGTCGAGTCCGGGACGGATGGTGCCGAGGTAGCGTCGAACCACCTCAAGCGCCACCGCCCCGACCGGGACCAGGCGCTCCTTCCCGCCCTTTCCGAAGACGAGGCAGCTTCCGTACTCCAGGTCGAGGTCGCCGAGCGACAGCCCGACAAGTTCGCTGACGCGCATGCCCGTCGCGTAGAGGAGCTCCAGCACCGCACGGTCCCGCCAATACACCGCCGAGTCCGGATCGACGGCCTCGACGAGCCGCGCCGCTTCGTCCTGGGTCAGAAACTCGGGAAGCTTCCTGGCCGCGGCCGGACGTTCCATGCGGTCGGTGGGGTCGCCCGCCACGAGCCCCTCGGCCGCCAGGAAGCCGAAATAGGCGCGCAAGGCTGACTGGGCTCTCCGGATCGTTGTGGGCGCCAGCCCCTCGGTCCTCATGCGGGACACGTACTGCTCCAGGATCCGGTGATCGATGTTCGCGGGCTCCGGGGTGCCCTGCCCCGCGAGGAAGTGCGCGAAGCGGCGGATGTCCGTGCGGTAGGCCGTCACCGTTGTCGGCCTCAGTCCCCGCTCGAGCGCCAGGTAGTCCAGGAACGGTTCCACCCGATAGCGCCGCTCGAGGGCCGCTGCGGCCGCCTCAGACGGCATCGCCATCCCCGCCTCTCTGTGCGCCGCGCCGGGCACGGCGGGCCCCGCGCCGCGCGCGCCACCACATCACGGCGAACCCCGCCGCCAGCGCCCCCGAGGCGATCAGGAGACCCCGATTGGCGCGTTCGAGCAAGGCTGCGACCACCTCCACGTTGTCTCCGCCAAGGTAGCCGAGACGCAGCAGGGCGCCGTACCAGATCGCGGAAGCCACGACGATCGGCGGAACCGCCCGGCCTGGTCCGAGTCGCGCAACTCCGGCAAAGACCGGGACCACGGCCCGGAACCCCGGCAGGAAGCGTGCAAGAAAGATCGCGGCCACTCCCCATCGCCGGTAGAACGCCTGCAGCTTTTCCATCCGATGCTCTCCCGCGAGCCGACGCCCGGGTCCTGTCCGGAAGAACGAGGGCCCGTAACGGCGGCCGGCGGCATAGACGCCGATCGCGCCGCCCACGTTGGCGCCCCATACCACCGAGAAGACGCCGACCGGATGCACCGTGCCCAATCCGGACAGGAAACCTCCGGCGACAATGAAGGTGTCGGCAGGAATCACCGGCAGGATGTTCTCGACAGCCGCGCCGGCCGCCAGCAGACCATACGCCAGCAAGGGCGGCAGGTCCGTCAGCAGCGAGAGAGCGCGCTCCACCCTGGCGGCTAGCCCGGCAGTTCGGACGCCGGTGTCACGGCGGCTACAGCCTGCACCGCGAGACCCTCGCGCCTGCCGATCCAGCCCATGCCTTCGTTCGACTTCGCCTTGACCGACACCCGGTCAACCGGTATGCCCAGGCGCGACGCGAGGCTCGCCCGCACTTCAGCCGCCCGGGGCCCGATCCGCGGGCTCTCGCAGACGATCGTCACATCCACGTTCTGCACCCTCCAGGAAGCGTCGCTCACGATTGCGACCGCACGCGCCAGAAGCTCCATGGAGTCGGCGTCGCGCCAGGCCTCCTCGCCCGGCGGAAAGTGCGTGCCGATGTCGCCGAGGGCGACTGCGCCCAGCACCGCGTCGATGACCGCGTGCGCGACCGCATCGGCGTCGGAGAATCCCGCAAGGCCCGGGTGGCCCGGAAAGTGCACGCCGCCCAGGATCAGCGGCCGGGTCGCGTCGAACCGGTGTGAATCGTATCCGATCCCGACGCGCAGCGATGCCACGGGCTGTTACTCCTCGTATCTCCTGATGGCCAGGCAGACGTTGTGTCCGCCGAACCCGAATGAGTTGTTCAGCGCGACCGTCACCGGGCGTTCCACCATGCCGTCCTGAGCATAGTCGAGATCGCAGGTCTCGTCACGATCCGAGAGGTTGATGGTGGGTGGAATCCTGCCGGTCTGGCAGGCCCTGACGCAGATTACGGTCTCGACCGCCCCGGCGGCGCCGAGAAGGTGGCCGGTCATCGACTTGGTCGACCCCACGACCAGGTTGTAGGCGTGTTCGCCGAATACGGCCTTGACGGCGGCGGTCTCCGCCGTGTCGTTCTGCGGCGTGGAGGTGCCGTGCGCATTGATGTAGTCGACGTCCCCGGGTTCGAGACCGCCGTCCCGCAGAGCCAACCGCATCGCCGCCTGGGCGCCCCGGGCGTCGGGTGGAGGGGCGGTGATGTGATGGGCGTCTCCGGTGGCGCCGTACCCGACCACTTCACCGAGGATCTCGGCGCCGCGGGCCCTGGCGTGCTCCATCTCTTCGAGCACGACACACCCTGCCCCTTCGCCGATCACGAAGCCGTCCCTGCCCGCATCGAAGGGGCGGCTCGCTCCGCTGGGGTCGTCGTTGCGCCGCGACATCGCCTTCATCGACGCGAAGCCGGCGATCGTGATCGGCGTCACCGCGGCCTCCGCTCCTCCGGCAAGCATCAGCTTCGCCTCGCCGCGCTGTATGTAGCGGACCGCGTCACCGATCGCGTGGGAACCGGAGGCGCACGCCGACACGGTCGCGTAGTTGGGGCCCTGCAATCCGTACCGGATCGACATCAGGCCCGCCGCGATGTCCGGGATGAACATCGGGATGAAGAAGGGACTAACGCGGCGCGGCCCCCGGTCATTCAGGATGCGGCAGTTGGCCTCCAGGGTCGCGATGCCGCCGACGCCGCTGGCCATGATCACGCCGAACTCGGTGGAGTCGCAACCCGCGGGAGGACCGTCGAGGCCAGCGGATTCCATGGCCTGCACGGCCGAGGCGATGGCGAAATGGCAAAAGCGGTCGTAACGCCGCGTCTCCTTGCGCGTCAGGTAGCGCCCCGAATCGAAACCCCTGACCTCGCACGCAATCCGGGTGGCGTAGCCGGTCGCGTCGAATGCGGTGATCGTGCTGCCGCCGGGCGTTCCGGCGAGCAGGGCGTCCCAGTTGGACGGCACATCGTGTCCAACCGCGCTCACCATGCCCATCCCCGTGACAGCGACCCGGCGTTCGCTGTGCCGATCAGACATTGAACCGAGCGTTCAGGGTCGTCAGTCGGCGTTGTCCCGAATGTAGGACACCGCATCACCGACCGTTCGCATCTGTTCCGCGTCTTCGTCGGGGATATCCATGCCGAATTCCTCCTCGAACGCCATCACCAGCTCGACGGTATCGAGGGAGTCCGCGCCAAGGTCATCTACGAACGACGCCTCCAGCGTGACCTTGTCGGTCTCGACTCCGAGCTCGTCGACGATGATCTCCCTCACCTTGGCTTCCGTCGGGTCGGACATGCTTGTTCTCCGTGTAGTTGTTTCCGGGTGGCGTGGTTGGTGCGGCCCGTCGGCGGTGGCGCCTACATCGCCATCCCGCCGTCCACGGCGATGATTTGACCCGTAATGTAACCCGCCTCCGGTCCCGCAAGGAACCGGACCACGCCGGCGACATCCTCGGGATCGCCAAGCCTTCCGGCGGGAATGCGGTCTTTCAGCGCCGCGACCTGCTTCTCCGACAGGCCGGCGGTCATGTCCGTGCGAATGAACCCCGGGGCGACGGCGTTGCAGCGGATACTCCGCGCACTCAGCTCCTTTGCCACCGAGCGGGTCAGCCCGTGCAACCCGGCCTTGGACGCCGCGTAGTTGGCTTGCCCGGGGTTGCCCGTCAGCCCGACGACCGACGTGATGTTGACGATGGACCCCGCGCGCCGCTTCATCATGCCGCGCGTCACCGCCCGGATCATGTTGAACGCGCCCCGCAGGTTGATATCGATGACACTGGACCAGTCTTCGTCGCGCATGCGAAGCAGGATGTTGTCGCGGGTCACTCCCGCGTTGTTGACCAGGATTGCCACGGGGCCCTGCGCCGACTCCACCCGGGCGACCGTCTTCCTGCACGCGCGCCCGTCCGCGACGTCGCACGCGTAGGCCGCGTGACCCTGCCCTGCCAGCGTCCCGACCGCGTCGCCGGCCCGCTCTGCATCCCTCGCGACGACCGCTACGACGGCCCCCGCACGGGCGAGCGACTGCGAAATCCCGAGGCCGATGCCCCTCGACCCTCCGGTCACGATCGCCACGGCACCGGCGAGCTCCCTGGTCTCCGTCATTCCCGTTCCTCCATGGAATCGATGCACTCGGGGCTCCCCAGCGAGCTGGTCGGGATTCCCCTGGCATTCCTCCGGTTCAGTCCGGCCAGGACCCTTCCGGGACCCAGCTCGAGAAACCGGGTCACGCCCACAGCGCGCGCCCGGGCAACGCATTCGATCCACCGCACGGGAGAGGTGAGTTGCCGCACCAGCAGCCGGCGGATCCGCTCCGGGCCACTCTCCACTTCGGCGGTCACATTCGAGATCACCGGAAAGGCCGGCGCCTCGAGACGCATGTCATCGAGGTACCCCCGGAACTCCTCGGCGGCCGGGGCCATGAGAGGCGAGTGAAAGGCTGCCGACACGTTGAGGGGAATCACCCTCCTGGCACCCTTCCCGCCGGCCGCGGCGCACAGCCATTCGACTCCGGCCGCGTCTCCGCTTACGACGACCTGGCTCTTCGCGTTGAGGTTTGCGGGAACGACGGTCATGCCCTCGTCGTGGGCCTCGCGGCAAAGCTGGGTCACGCTGTCCGCCGACAGTCCGAGTACGGCGGCCATCGTCCCCGGCGCCATCTCTCCCGCCCTCGCCATCAGTTCCCCGCGCCGCCTGACCGCGCGGAGACCGTCCGCAAACGAGTACGTTCCCGCAGCTGCGTGCGCGGTGAGTTCGCCCAGCGAGTGCCCTGCCGCCACGGCGACCTGGCCGATCCGGTCGCGGATCACGCGGTACACCGCCAGGCCGTGCACGTACAGCGCCGGTTGCGCGTTCTCGGTGGCCGTCAGCGTCTCGATGGGCCCTTCCCACGCCAGCCGTGACAGCGAGAAGCCCAGAACGTCGTCCGCTTCCTCGAAGGCCGCTCGCGCCTCGGGGAAGCACCGCGCCAGGGACCGTCCCATCCCGACATGCTGCGACCCCTGTCCGGGGAACAGCAGACCCGCGCTCACCGACGCATCACCGTATCGCGCTGCCGCCGCCGGATTGGCCCGATGCCTACCAGCGCACCAGCATGGCGCCCCAGGTCAGGCCTGCGCCGAAGGCCGTCATGAGGATGTTCGACCCTGGCTCGATCAGGCCCTCCTCGGCGGCTTCGTCGAGCCCGACCGGGATGGTTGCCGAGGAGATGTTGCCGTACCGGTCGAGGTTTACGAACACCCTGTCCATCGGGATGCCGGCGTGCCGGGCCGTCGATTCGATGATCCTGTAGTTGGCCTGGTGGGGCACCATCAAATCAATGTCCGACGCTGTCAGGCCGGCCTCCTCGATCACCTGTGCACCTGCGTGCGCCATCGATCTGACCGCCGACTTGAAAACCTCGCGGCCCGACATCTGGAGCATGTGCTCCTTTCTGCGCAGCGAACCCTCGTCCAGCGGCTTCAGCGCGCCGCCGGCGGGTCGTCGGAGAAGCGGTACCAGGTCTCCGTCGGAGCGGTGAAAACTCGACAGGATACCCTCGCCGTTCACAGAGGGCTGCACCACGGCCGCGCCGGCGCCGTCCCCGAACAGGATGCAGGTCGCCCGGTCCTCCCAGTCCACGATCGTCGACATCTTCTCCGTCGACACCACCAGAACGTTCTCGCCGCGGCCGGCCGCCACACAACCCTCGGCGACCGACACGGCGTAGAGGAACCCCGTACACGCGGCCTGCAGGTCGAAGGCCACGCATTGCCGCGAGGCGCCGATGCGCGCCTGGATTTCGCAGGCGGTCGACGGCAGCAGGTGATCGGGAGTGGCCGTCGTGACGACGAGCATGTCAACGTCGGATGCCGAAATCCCGGCCTTCTTCAGCGCGCCACACGCGGCACGCGCTCCCATGTCCGCCGCGCTGATGTCGTCACCGGCGATTCTGCGCTCCCGGATGCCCGTGCGTTCCCGGATCCAGGTATCGCTGGTGTTCACCAGCGCTTCCAGGTCGGCGTTGGTCATGACGCGCTCGGGCAGATACCGCGCCGTCGCCGATATCCGCGCCACCGGTGCCGGGCCGTTCATGAGACGCCGTCCTTTCCGTAAGCGAGATCGCGCGCGATATGGGTGACCAGGCCGCTGCGCACGCTGCGGGCGGCCACGCCGATGGCGGCGCTGATCGCCTTGGCCGAAGATCCACCGTGGCAGATCACGCTGACTCCGTTGACTCCGAGAAGCGGAGCACCTCCGTATTCGGCGTAATCGAAGACACGAAACGCGTCTTCGAGCTCCCGGTCAAGCCCCACCTGACCGAGGCGGCTGCCGAGTTCGCCTGCCAGGAACAGAGCAAGCGACTCGTAGAACTTCAACATGATGTTGCCGATGAAACCGTCGCAAACCAGCACATCGCAGGCGTGGTTAAGGATGTCGCGGCCCTCGACGTTGCCGACGAAGTTGAGGTCGCTCGCGGCGAGCGACCGATGGGTCTCCTGCAACACCTCGGTCCCCTTTGCGGCCTCCGACCCGACGTTGAGGAGTCCGACCCTGGGATCCCGCACACCCTGGGTGTCCTGCATGTAAATGACCCCGAGACGCGCGAACTGCACCAGGTGCTGAGGCTTGCAGTCGAGGTTGGCACCCGCGTCGGCCACCAGCGTAGGCCCCCTGCTGGTCGGGAATATCGTGCCGAGCGCCGGACGGTCCACGCCACCCAGGCGACCGAGTGCAAACAGCGAAGCCGCCATGACCGCGCCGGTGGATCCGGCGGACACGAACGCGTCGGCCTCCCCGGCGCGCTGCATGTCGAGGCCGACGCGAATGGACGAACGGGGGCTGCGGCGCAAGGCCGAGACCGGAGGCTCGGCGCCGTCCACGCGCTGGGGAGCGTGGACCACCCGGATCCGGTCGCCAGCTGCGGACTCCTCCACGTGCGGATCCAGCAGTTCTCTGTCACCCGCCAGGATCACCTGCAGCGCGGGATCCCCGTCCACTGCCAGCAGCGCCCCGCACACCTCGGTTGATGGAGCGTCGTCGGTCCCCATCGCGTCGAGGACGATCCTCATCGGAGGCGACTCAGGCTAACGGGCAGGAGCGGGCCTACTCGGATTCGACCTCGTAGATGAGCCTGTCTCTGTACATCCCCGACGTGGGACAGACACGGTGCCGCAAACGCGGATCACCGGTCCTGGAGCAGGTCGCAAGCGTCGACTCCTCGGCCTTGTAGTGGGTGCGGCGCTTCCGTTTCCGCTGTTTGGACACTCGTTTCTTGGGAACGGCCATTGAACAATCTTCCTAGTCGGTTTGCAGGGCTCTGAGAGCGGACCACCTCGGGTCCGGCCGGGCCTCATGTCGTTCCGGATCCCCGGTGAATCGATCCGCCGGGTCGCCACAGCGTTCGCACCGGCCATCGTCCCGGGCCGGAATGAAGTACCTGGGGATCTCCAACACCACTTCCTCCCGGATCGCCTCCTTCAGGTCCAGCGTCATGTCATTGTAACCGATCGTCCGCACGTCAGGGTCCGAGGCCTCCCAGCCACCACCAGGCACGTACACCAGGGTCAATGGCCGCTCATAGGTGATCTCCAGGGTTTCCAGACACCGGCCGCAGTCATATTCGACCGGAGCCTTCCAGGACCCCTGTACGACCACCCCGCCCTCGGCCGTCACGGCTGCGGCGCCGGCGACCTCGACCGCGCCCGAGAACCTCAGTTCGGAGCCGCTCCATATCTCCGCATCGGGTGCGATGGCTGCCTGCACGGTGGCCTTGCGCCGCCGCCGGAGGCGTGACAGGTCGATCTGTAGCATAGATCTCAAAAATACGACAACCAAAAGACCATCGTCAATGGTGGTTCGAACCTGGCCGAACCGGTGGAATCACTGGCCGATCCGCTCCGACTCCGCGAAGAAGAAGGCGATCTCACGCCTGGCGTTCTCGGGGGAGTCCGACCCGTGCACCGCGTTTCTCTCCTTCGACTCGGCGTAGAGCCGGCGGACCGTCCCGGGCGCCGCTTCCGCCGGGTCCGTCGCGCCGATCACCTCGCGGTACCGGGTGACCGCGGACTCGGCTTCCAGCACCATGGGGACACAGGGACCCGAGGTCATGAACGCGACCAGCGAATCATAGAACGGGCGTTCGCGGTGCACGTCGTAGAAGACGCGGGCCTGGGCCTCGGTCAGGGTCACCATACGCAGGGCCCTGACCACGAATCCCGCGGACTCGAGATGGGCGATGATCCTGCCGACATTCCCGTTCGCAGTCGCGTCGGGCTTGATGATTGCCAGGGTCTGATTCATGGGGTATTCACAGGCGGAAGGGGTCGCGATCGCTGAGGACGGCAGTAACCGAATCAGGAACCGCGTCCGGCGTCAACCCGTGCGAGAGCGCTGCAGCGGAAGGATCGTGTCCGCAAAGGCACGCATGACCGTCTCCTGCTCCAGAAAGCCGATGAGCTCACCGTCGCGCACGACGGGGAGTATCCGCACCCCCCTCGCGATCATGGAACGGCCGGCCTCGACCAGCGGTTCGTCCTCGGAGACGCACAGCACCGCCCGGGTCATCACGTCCCGGGCGGCAACCGGCCGCCGGACCGGCGTGCCCGCGTGGTCCGGACCCGGCAGCATATGCGGCAGAATGTCGCCTACGGTGATCACGCCGAGAATCTCGTGGTTCGCTCCCACAACCGGCACGGCCGCCAGCTTGCGGCGCATGAGAAGGTGCTGGATCTCTGGCAACGGGGTGTCCGGGTAGATCCGATAGGTGAGCGGGGTGACAACCTTCTCTACGCGTACCTCGAGGTCCATGCGCTTGTTGAGCCAGGAACCGGATGTCAATACCTCGCGGATGTCGTCGACCGTGCCGGCCTTGCCGACAGCGTCCGTCAGGCCGGCGAGAACCGGGAGCACGCAGATGTTCACCGACGGCCTCGACAGCCCCCACAGCAGCCACGTCCCGCGGGAGAAGGGCCGGTGGGCGGTCGGCTCGGACAGCCACAGGGCAACACCCGGCTCCTCACCGCCCCGTCCGAGGTTCAGAACCTCCAGGTTGCGGCCCAGCGGCATCGGACGGGGCCGTCCCCGGGCACTGTCCGCACGCAGCAGGATGCCGTGCAGCGGGTGATCGCCGGGCAACGCGTCCACGCTGCTCCGCAAAGAGTCCCACACATCGCCGTCCGGGCCGGTCAGCACCCGTGGTTCGCGCAGGAGGTCGCCGAATCTCATCGGCCAGTCTAGCGGAGTGACTCCGCCACGAGCCCCGCGATTTCCACCGGGCGCTGCGCGACCCGTATTCCGTTCTCCTCGAACGCCCTGGTCTTCTCGGCCGCGGTCCCTGCGGACCCGCTGATGATCGCTCCGGCGTGGCCCATGCGCTTGCCGGGAGGCGCGGTACGGCCCGCGATGAAGCCGACGACGGGAACATCGAGGTTGGCGGCAACCCACGCCGCGGCTTCCTGCTCGGCTGTCCCGCCGATCTCGCCGATCATCACGACGGCTTCGGTGTCCGGATCACCGGCGAAGGCCTCGAGGCAGTCGACGAAGCTCGTCCCGATCAGGGGATCGCCGCCGATCCCCACGCAGGTCGTCTGCCCGAGCCCGCCACGCGTGAGGTGGTATACGGCCTCGTAGGTGAGCGTCCCCGATCGCGAGATGAGCCCCACGGGTCCCGGTGTCACCATGCGCCCAGGAATGATGCCCAGCGTGGTCTTTCCGGGGCAGATGATCCCGGGGCAGTTGGGGCCCAGCACGCGGCTGCCGCGGTCTCTGGCCAGCGCGTGGGCGCGGGTCATGTCGAGGACGGGAATGCCTTCCGTCACGCATACGATGAACCCGACGCCGGCGTCGGCGGCCTCCATGATCGCGCTCGCCGCGAAGGCGGGAGGCACGTAGACCACGGACGCGTCGGCCCCGGTCTCGGCGACCGCTTCCGCGACCGTGTCGTACACCGGGACGGTCGTACCGTTCGGCCCGTCGAAGTCGCGCCCTCCCTTTCCCGGCGTCACCCCGGCGACCACCTGCGTGCCGTACGCCATCATCTGGCGGGTGTGAAACGAGCCGTCCCGGCCGGTAATCCCCTGCACGACGACGCGATTGGTCTCGTCAACAAAGATCGACATGGGTCTCCCTGCAGTCTATTGCACGGCTCTTCCGGACGCCGGCATCGTGTTCGTGCATCAACCGGCCAGCCGGACCGCGCGCTCCACGACCTCATCCATCGAGGCCACCGCGGCCAGACCCGCCTCGGCCAGAATCTCCCGGGCCAGCTCCTCGTTCGTTCCGGTGAGCCGGATCACGAGCGGGACCTCGATCCCGATCCGCCTCACCGCCTCCACGATCCCCAGGGCCACGTCGTCGCACCGCGTAATGCCGCCGAAGATATTGAAGAGGATGACCTTGACGCCGGGGTCGGAGGTGATGATTTCGAGCGCCGCCACGACCTTGTCCGGGTTCGATGAACCCCCGATATCGAGGAAATTGGCGGGGTCGCCCCCGTAGTACTTGACCAGATCCATCGTGGCCATCGCCAGGCCGGCGCCGTTGACGCAGCAGCCCACGTTGCCGTCGAGCTTCACGAAGGAGAGGCCGGCTTCCCTGGCCCGCGTGTCGGCGGAGGCCTCGGAGGCGGTATCGCGCATGGCCGCGACCTCCCGGCGGCGGAAGAGCTCGTTGTCGTCGATGCTCATCTTGGCGTCGATGGCGACAACCCGGCCCTCGGCGGTCGAGATGAGGGGGTTGATCTCGGCCATGGAGGCGCCGTTGGCCATGAAGACGTCGTAGAGCCCGGCGATGATGCGCGCCGCCTGCCGGACCAGGCCCGGATCCTCGTACAGTTTGGCGGCAAGCCCGTACGCCTGGTGCGGAAGAAGCCCGTAGCGCGGGTCGACACGCATGCGGTGGATGGCCTCCGGGTTGGTGGCTGCGACCTCCTCGATGTCGACGCCACCCTCCGCCGAGACCATGAACACCGGACACTGGCCCTCGCGGTCCACCAGCACGCCGACGTACGCTTCGCTGGCGATGTCCTCCAGGGGGCACACCAGGACCTGCTCCACCACCAGCCCGTTGATTTCCATCCCCAGGATGGCGGTGGCGTGCGCGGCGGCTTCGTCGGGGGTGCGGGCGAGCCTGACGCCCCCCGCCTTCCCTCTGCCGCCGGAGTGGACCTGCGCCTTGACGACGGCGCTGCCGCCGTATCGTTCGGCCAGTTTGCGGGCGCGCTCGGCGTCGGCGGCGACCTGTCCGGGATTCACGGCCATGCCTGCCGCCCGGAACAACTCCTTGGCCTGGTATTCGTGAAGGTTCATCGTCCTCGGGGAGTGTTGGGTGTGGGGCCGTCCGAATGGGAAGTTACTGGGAAACACGTCGGCATCAAGCATTCACGCAAGTGTCGCCATGTCGCCATATTAGGGCTGGTCGTCAGCAGGAGCAGTCCGTTGCAGGGAACCACATCATCCATCTACCTCGACCACGCCGCCACCACGCCTGCGCGGCCCGAGGTGATCGCCGCCATGTCCGCGTGCCTCGCCGAGGACTTCGGCAACCCGTCGAGCGGACATTCGTGGGGGCGCAGCGCCAGGCGCCGGCTGGAGTCCGCGAGAGCGTCCCTGGCGGCCGCGCTGGATGTTCCCGCGGCGCGCGTGTTCTTTACCCGCGGGGGGACCGAGTCGGACAACCTGGCCGTGCTCGGCCGGGCGCGGCGGGAACTTGCCCGGGGCGCCTCCGCACCCGTCGTGGTTACGTCATCGATCGAGCACCCGGCCGTGTTCGAGGCTGCGGAGAGAGCCGCCGGAGAAGGGGCCCGCCACGTGATCGTCGGGTTTTGCGACGGCGCCTTCGACCTGGACGCCCTGCGGGCGGTCGTGCGCGAGCAACCGGCTGTCGTGTCGTGCATGTGGGTGAACAACGAGGTCGGGATCGAACTGCCGATGGCGGAGATATCGGAGATCTGCCGCGGGCGGAGTGTGGCGCTCCACAGCGACGCGGTGCAGGCGGTGGGGAAGATCCCGCTGTCCCTTCGGGAGGTGCCCGTCGACCTGGTCACCATCACCGGTCACAAGATCGGCGGACCGAAGGGAACCGGAGCACTGATCGCATCCGACCCCGGTCTCGTCGAGCCGCTGCACTTTGGCGGGGGACAGGAGCGCGGCATTCGACCCGGCACCGAGGATGTCGCCGGAGCCGCCGGTCTCGCCGAAGCCGTGCGGCTCGCCGTGGCTGAGGTTGCGGTCGAGTCCGCCAGGCTGCGGACCATGCGCGATGCGGTGCAGGGCGCACTGCAGGCCCGTGTTCCCGACCTGCGGATCAACGGCCGGGGGCAGGCGCGGGCACCCCACATCCTGTCGCTGGGCCTGCCCGGCGCCGACTCGGACACGCTGCTTGCGTTGCTCGACACCGGGGGAATCGCGGCTTCCGGCGGTGCCGCGTGCGCAAGCGGCTCCTCGGCGCCCAGCCGCACGTTCGCGGCCCTCTATCCGGAAGCCGAAGGCGCGTCGCTCAGGCTGAGTTTCGGCCGCCTCAACCAGGAAGCGCAGGTGGGCCGGATCGTGGAGGCGGTGGCCTCGGCCATCGAGCGCACGCGGGAGCTGGCCCGGTCATGAACACGACGCCCGGGCCGCAAAGGATACTGGTCGCCATGTCGGGCGGAGTCGATTCCTCGGTCGCGGCGGCGATGCTCGTGGACGCGGGACACGATGTCGTGGGCGCCACCATGAAGACCTTCTGCTACAGCGAGACAGGTCTTCACGGAGCTGGGAAGACCTGTTGCGGACTGGACGGAATCCGTGACGCGCGGAGCGTCGCCGATGCTCTGGGCATTCCCCACTACGTCTTCGATGTCGAGGAGGAATTCACCCGTGACGTGATCGACGATTTCGTGACGGAGTATGCGCACGGACGCACGCCCAACCCCTGTGTCCGGTGCAACTCCAACACGAAGTTCCGCGACCTGTTCCGGCGCGGAAGGATCCTCGGGTGCGACGGGGTGGCTTCGGGCCACTACGTGCGTCTCGAGCATGCCGGCGGCCGCGCACGCATGCTCCGGGGCAGGGATTCGTCCAAGGACCAGTCCTACTTCCTGTGGGGTCTCCCGGCCCCACTGCTCGAGCGGCTCCACTTCCCGCTCGGAGCCCTGACGAAACCCGAGGTCAGGGAGAAGGCGCGGGAAATCGGACTCGTCACCGCCGACAAGCCCGAATCCCAGGAGATCTGCTTCGTTCCGACCGGCAACTACCGGGACTTCCTGGCCCGCAAGCTGCTCCCGACCCATCCGGCGCTCTCGCCGGGCGCGATTGTAGACCATCGCGGCAGGGTCCTGGGCATGCACAACGGTTATTCCGGCTTTACCGTGGGGCAGCGGAAAGGGATCGGAGGCGGCCTGCCCGAGCCGTATTACGTGCTCGAGATCCGGCCCGGTACCCGTGAGGTGGTGGTGGGACCCGGACACCTGCTGGCCACCGGGCGCGTCTGTGTCGGCGAACTCAACTGGCTTGGTCCGCCTCCGCAGCCGGGCGCGGCGCTGGATATCCAGATCCGGTATCGGTCGCCGGTCGTGCCGTGCCGTGTCCACTCCCGTGACGCGGACGAGGTCACCCTCACGCTGCGACGGCCGGCGGCGGCTGTGACTCCCGGCCAGTCCTGCGTCTTCTTCAGCGGCGAGGAAGTGCTGGGCGGCGGCAGGATCCGGAGCGCTCGCGGACCGGCCCGGCCGGCCGACTGACCCGGCTCACCACTTCATGCCCGAAGCCTCCGCGAACTCGCGGAACTGCTCGGCCTGCTCCTCGGTCAGAGCTTCGGGCACGGCGACCTTGACTTCGACGTACTGATCGCCGGTTCGGCCCTTGCGCCGGATCCCCTGGCCGCGGATGCGGAAGCGGGTGCCTGGCTGGGTGCCCGGCGGGATGCGCAGCACGACCCTGCGCCCCGAGATCGTGGCGACCCTGATGCGCGACCCCAGCGCGGCCTGTGCGAGGTTGACGGGGACTGTGACATGAATGTCGTTGTCCTCGCGCCGAAAGAACGCGTGCTCCTTCACCTTGAAGGTGATGACGACATCTCCCGGCGCCCCGCCCTTCTGCCCCCGCTCGCCCTGGCCGGTGAGCCGCACCTTGCTGCCGGTCTGCACACCCGCGGGCACCGACACCTGGATCTTGCGGTCCTGGTGGACCTTCCCTGTGCCATCGCACGCCGCGCACTCCTTGTCCGGCTGTTCGCCCCGGCCCAGGCACGCGGGACACGGACGGTTGACTGCGAACCCCCCCTGGCCGAACGATACGCTGCCCGTCCCCTTGCACTCGGCGCACTTGCTCCAGGTGGCCCCGGGTGCACCGCCGGACCCCCGGCAAGTCGCGCACTCCTCGTTGATCGGAACCGTAATCGCAACTTTGCCACCCTGCGCGGCGGTCTTGAAGGACACCTCCACGCCGTACTCGATGTCCTTGCCCTTGCTGGGGCCGCCGGGCCTGGGGCTCTGCTTCTTGCCGCGGTCGAAGATGGACGTAAAGATGTCGGAGAATCCGCCGAGCCCTCCCAGATCCTCGAAGGAAAAGCCCGAGGAGCCCTGTGGGCTCGGGCGCGTCCCCGGACCACGCGTCCCGCCGAAGCCGAAGGCTCCCAGCTTGCGCATCTGGTCGTACTTCTTGCGCTTCTTCGGGTCGGAGAGCACGCCGTTGGCCTCGCCCACCTCCTTGAACCGCTCCGCCGCGCGCGGATTGCCCGGATTCGCGTCCGGGTGATGGCGCTTCGCCAGCCGCCGGTAGGCCTTCTTGATCGCCTCCTGGTCGGCCTTCTCGTCGACGCCGAGTACCGCGTAGTAGTCCTTGGTGGGCTGTGTCATGGTCCGCAGGCTCCCCGGCAGTCCATGGCCGCCTAAGCCTTGTACACGCTGACGCGCGCCGGGCGCACCAGCAGGCCTTTCAGGGTATACCCCCGCTGAAACACCTGGGCGACCACCTCGTCGTCGTCCTCCGAGTCGGCCGGCACCCGCATCATCGCCTCCATCGTGTTCGGGTCGAAGACCTCGCCACCCGGGTCGACAATCTCCACACCGGCGTCCTCCAGCACGCGGAAGAACTTCCTCTCCACGAGGTCGACGCCTTCCACAATCGCCTCGACCGACGCGGTCTCGGGCTCCAGGGCGGTGACCCGCAGAAGGTCGTCCAGGGGGTCGAGGAGATGCGACACCAGGTCGGCGCGGGCACTGTTCCAGCGCTGTCGCAATCGGTCCTCGGTTCGCTTTCGATAGTTGTCGAAGTCGGCGGCGAGTCTCAGATGCTGGTCCCTGGACCTGTCCCGCTCGGCCCGAAGCCGTTCGGTGGCGTCCGGCCCGTCCGCGGGCCCGGCCTCCGCCGTCGTCCCGGCCTCGTCCGTGGGCTCGGCCTCCATCGCAGTCCCGGTCTCGTCCGTAGTCCCGGCCTCCCCCATCTCCTCCCGACGCTCGTCCGGGTCCGCCGGATTCGTTTTTCCGTTCGGTCGTTTCTCGGTCATTCCACCTTCAATCCGTTTGTGGGCCACGCGGGACCGGCACCGCCGCCGGTTGCTTTCCACCCGCTTGCGCGCGTCTTGCGCCTATCCATTATGGCCTCTCCCGGGCCCGACCTACAGGTCGCGCAGGGTAATCGCTTCCGCGGCCAGCCGGAGTACGGCCACAACGCTCTTCTCCCTGACCGACGCCCGCGCGCCCGTGAACTGCATACGCCTGGCAATGCCTGTTCCATCGCCGAGGGCCACCGCAATCCACACGGTGCCGACCGGCTTCCCGGCGGTTCCCCCGCGCGGTCCGGCGATCCCCGTGACGGCCAGCGCCACGTCCGCCGAGAAGCGCCGGCGGGCACCGAACGCCATCTGCAGGGCGACCAGCTTCGACACGGCGCCATGAGCATCGATGTCCTTCGGATCGACGTCGAGGCCGCGCACCTTGATGTCGTCCGCGTACGCGACGACGCCGCCTCGGTAGTACGCCGAGGCCCCCGGGTGATCGGTGATCGTCGTGCCGACCATGCCGCCCGTGCAACTCTCCGCCGTCGCGACCTTCAATCCGCGCGTCCTGGCCAGCCGGCCAAGGCGTCGCACCAGTTCCGGAGCGGAGTGGTACTTCGTCGCTTCGGGCCCGGACGTCACTCCGCTCTCCCGACCAGCCCACGATACCGCCACAGGTAATCGCCCATCGACAGCACCGTAAGCAGCACGGCGAGGCCCAGGGTAACGCCGATCCACGCGGAGTGGAATGTCTGCCAGGCGGCCCAGGAGGATCCCGACCACCCGCGCGCGGCCGCCGAGACCAGCAACGGAAACCACAGCAGCGACGCGCCGATGAAGAAGTTCTGGAGAAGCGCCTTCCGCTTGCCCAGCGTTCCTGCGGCGATCACGATCCCGCGACGGGCGGCGTATGCCCGAAACAGGGTGACGAACAGCTCTCGTCCGAAGATCACGACGATCACCCACACCGGCAGCGTACCCCACCAGGGCAGGCCGCCGAAGCCGTCCGCCCGCCCGGAGATCAGGAAGATCGGGACGAAGGTGCATGCCAGCAGGAGCTTGTCCGCGATCGGATCGAGCAGCTTGCCCGTATCCGTGATCCACCCGTGCCTGCGAGCCAGGTAGCCATCCCAGACATCCGAGAGGGCGGCGAGAACGAACAGTCCGAAGGCGGCGTACCGGCTCGTCACGGAGGGCGACAGTGCCAGGTAGGCGATCAGGGGACTGACCGCGATCCGCGCCACCGTAATGGCGTTGGGAAGATTCACCCGCCGTCCCCCGCCCTGCTTCGCAGCTCCTCCTGCATGCGCGCCAGCACCGCTGTTGCCTGGCTGCGCACGAGGCGCTGGGGCTCCCCGGCCGTGAAATCACGGAGGAGCGTGATCGCGTCGATGGTGGCGGGCTCGCCGTTCATATGGCGGAGCGCGGCCATTCGCCGAAACGGATTGGGACTGAAGAGTTCACGCCGATGGCGTACGACCTGGTGCCTCAGCAGGAGTGCGGTCAGTGCGCCCACCGCTCCCGCCCCGAGCAGGAACAGACCGATCCGGCGCGCCCTTCGATTCACGATTCCCTCCCTCTACATTTCCCGTCGGCCGGCCAGAGCCTCGCCGATCGTCGTACCGTCAACATACTCCAGGTCGCTCCCGACCGGGATGCCCCTGGCCAGCCGGGTAACGCGCGCCACATGGGGCCGCAGCAGTCCCAGCAGGTACACGGCGGTTGCCTCGCCCTCGACGCTTGCGTTGGTCGCAATGATGACTTCCGAGGGCGGCTCCGCCGAGTCGGTGATACGGTCGACAAGACCGTCGATGTTCAGGTGCTCCGGACCGACGCCATCGAGCGGGGAGAGACGCCCTCCGAGCACGTGGAACAGACCCCGGTACCGGCCGGCCCTCTCGATGGCCCCGACTTCGTACGCTTCCTCCACCACACAGATGACGCCATGGTCGCGGGACGGATCCCGGCACACCGGGCAAAGCGCCCCGTCGCAGTAGTTCCCGCACTGTGGACAGGGATGTATGCGCTCGGCAACCTCCAGGAGCGCTTCGGCAAGCCGGCGGACATCGCCCCGGGCCCCCTTCAGCAGGTGGTAGGCCAGGCGCAAAGCGGTCTTGGTACCGATCCCGGGGAGTCTGCGCAGCTCCCTGCAGAGCTCCTCGATCGGCGATTCGACCGCGCGACGGCTGTCCAAGAGCTGCGGGTCAGAACAGTCCGGGCAGCTGCACCGGCAGGCCTCCTGCCGCGCCGCGCATGCGTTCTTCGGAAAAGTCGCGTGCGCGCTTCTGGGCCTCCACGACTGCCGCCACGACCAGATCCTCGAGCATCTCGGAGTCCTCCGGGTCGATCACCTCCCGGTCGATCGAAATGCCCCTCAGGTCGCCCTTGCCGTTCACGCGCGCGGTCACCATGCCGCCCCCGGACGAGGCCGTCAACTCCTCCGTGTGCAGGCTGTCCTGCAACTCCTTCATGCTGGCCTGGATCTGCTGGCCCATCTTCATCAACTGCTGGATACTCGTCATGGCAGTGCCGCCGGTTCCACAGGTTTGCCTTTGCCGGTCAGTCGACCAGCTCGAGGTCGAGTTCGATGACGGCCTTCTCGAGTTGCGGCGCTCGCTTGACCAGTTCGTTCAAGCGTGACTCCTGCACGGAATCCCGGGTCACCCTCCCGGCGGGAGCGCCCGCGCGATCGGCCGTCCCGTCCACGGCACCCCGTCTTCCCGAACGGTCGCCCTCATCGATCTCGATAGAAATGTCGGCAGAATTGCGGCCCGAATGAAGGGCCAGCGCGTCGCGCAACGCCCGCTGCCGTGACGGGTCCCGCAGCTCCTCCGACGCGGGCCCGGCCGCAACCACCACGGAGAAGCCGCGGTCGGATTCGGTCAGTGTTGCGGATCCGCGCAGAAGAAACGAAAGGCCGCGCTCGATCCGCTTACGGTCCGAGAGTACGGCGTTCCACACCGCGTCGCTGCTTCGGTCAGGCGGCGGAGAGTCGGCGGGGTTGGGAGGAACGGGGCGTTCCGCCCGCGGATCGGGGGACGCGGCCGGTGCGACGGGGCTGGCCGCACGCGACGGGGTCGGCACCGGATCGGCCTGCGCGACAGCCGGCGCTCCGCCGAGCGCCTGGATGATCTCCTCCAGTTCCACGGTGCGGTCCAGGTAGCTCATGCGCAGCAGCAGCATCTCGATGAGCACCCGCGGTCTGCCCGTCCGCCTGAGGCTTCCGTCGGCCTCCAGGGCGGAGGACATGGCCAGCATGCGGACGAGATCCCCCGGCGCGAACGCCGCCGCCCGCTTGGCGAACTCGTCGCGCAGGTCGTCGTTGAGGTCTCCGGCCGTCGACGAGGTGGAGTCCAGCGACATGCGCAGCAGCACACGCAGCTTCTCGCCCAGCCCGTAGTAGAACTCGACGAGGTCGTACCCTTCATCGATCAGTTCCTCGACGAACTGGAACACCGCCCCGTGCCGGCGTTCGATGACGAGGTCGAAGAGATCGAGATACCGCTGCTCGTCCACCACTCCGAGCACACGCACGACCGAGTTCATGCTCACCTTCTCGTCGGACAGCGCGAGCACCTGATCCAGCAGCGAGAGTCCGTCGCGCATGCCCCCGTTGGCCTTCCGCGCGATGGCCCGCAGCGCCTCCGGGTCGGCCCCGATACCCTCGGCCTCCAGCACCTCGGCCAGGCGCTTCATGATGTCGCTGGCGCCGATGCGGCGGAAATCGAATCGCTGGCAGCGCGAGAGGATCGGAGACGCGCTCTGGCGGATCTTCCGTGGTTCGGTGGTGGCGAAGACGAAAATCACCCAGGGCGGCGGCTCCTCGAGGATCTTGAGCAGCGCGTTCCACGCTTCGCGCGTGAGCATGTGCGCTTCGTCGAGGATATAGACCTTGTACCGGCCTTCGTCGGAGGGTGCGTACATGGCGCGTTCACGAAGCTCGCGCGCGTCGTCGACGCCCCGGTTCGAGGCTGCGTCGATCTCCACGACGTCCAGCGAGGTATGTCCCCCCCAGATGCGGGAACAGTCGGGGCAGTCCCCGCAGGGCTCCCCCGCCGGCGTGCGGTCGGGACAGTTGAGCGACATCGCGAGCACGCGCGCGAGGGTGGTCTTGCCGACGCCCCGCGGACCACAGAAGAGGTACGCGTGCCCCACGCGGTTCCCGGCCACGGCGTGCCGAAGGGTCTGAGAAACGTGCTCCTGGGTCGACACCTCTCCGAAGCGGCGGGGCCGGTACTTCCGGGCCAGGGCAAGGTAGGACAAGGTGCCGTCGAGTACTCGCGGTTGGCGGGATGGGGGGCCGAAAGTGCCCCAGGCACTCCGCGGCGACGTTCACCGCACTTACCGCTGCTACCTGCGCGGTCCTGACGGGGTTCATGGGTTCCGGTCCCGCGGACCTGGGGCACCGCCAAAGCTACCCGTCTCCCCGACGGGGCGTCAACGTGAACGCGGCGGGGCGGCGGGGCGTCTGCCCGCCGGCGACGGCTACCCCCCGGGGCGCCACGCGTCCGGGATGTGTTCCACGTGCGCGCTGCCGCCCTGCACCCTGACCGCGATGGCGTCGAACCGGTATGCCATGCCGGGTCGGCCGTGCTCGAGGATCCAGCGGCGGGCGGCGCTCTCCACGGCCCTTCGCTTGGCCGCACGAATGGGCTCGAGCGGCGTGCCCCCGGTCGTGGTGGACCGCGTCTTCACCTCCACGAAGGCGACGACACCCCGGCGGGCGACGACGAGATCGAGTTCCCTGGGACCCGCCCGGAAGTTGCGCGCGAGCAGAACCCACCCCCGTTTCCGCAGATAGTCTGCCGCGATGTCCTCACCGCGTCTTCCGAGTTCCCACCGGTCGTTCTCCATCGAGAGACAACCTGTGGCCGCAGATCGGGCCGTTACATGGCTGTACGGGACTTCCCGTCAGGCCCCCGCGGGCTGGATGGGATCCGCCATGGCCCGGCCGATGGCGTGGGCGATCGGGCCGCACTGGCTGACCAGCTCGGCGAACTGCTCGGGGTAGAGGCTCTGGGCACCGTCGGACAGCGCTTCGGGAGGATTGGGATGCACCTCCACGATCAGGCCGTCGGCGCCCGCGGCGACCGCTGCCCGTGCCATCGGCGTGACCTTGGTGCGCACGCCGGTGCCGTGACTGGGGTCCGCAACGATCGGCAGGTGCGTCAACGACTTGACGAGTGGGATCGCGGTCAGGTCAAGCACGTTGCGTGTCTGCGGATCGAAGCTGCGCACACCGCGCTCGCAGAGGATGACATCGGGGTTGCCCTCGCTGAGCAGGTACTCCGCCGCGAGCAGCAACTCATTGATTGTCGCCGACATCCCGCGCTTGAGCAGCACCGGTTTCCCGATGCGTCCCGCGCGCTTGAGCAGCGGGTAGTTCTGCATGTTGCGCGCGCCGATCTGGATCAGGTCGGCGTACTCCGCCACGACCGCCACACCGTCCGGGTCGACGGCCTCCGTCACAATGGCCAGCCCTGTCCGCTCCCGGGCCTCCGCGAGCAACTCCAGGCCGCGCACGCCCAGACCCTGGAACGAATAGGGAGAGGTCCGCGGCTTGAACGCTCCTCCCCGGAGTACGCCGGCGCCCAGATCGCGCACCCTGGCGGCGATGTCCAGAATCTGGCCGCGCCCCTCGACTGCGCAGGGACCGGCCATCAGCACGACGTCCTTCCCGCCGATGACCACACCGGTCCCCAGCGAGACGATCGAGTCCTCTTCGGACCACTCCCTGGAGACCTGCTTGTAGGGCTTGCTCACCCTGATCACTTCGCGCACCCCGTCGAGGCCCTCGAACCTGGCCGTCTGCACGCGCCCGTCGTTGCCGACGAGCCCGATGGCGATGCGCTGTCGTCCAAGCATCGGCTTGGCTCGGTATCCCATCTGCCCGATAACGTCCACGACCCGCTCGATCTGCTTCGGCGTAGCCCGATGATCCATGACGATCAACACGACAAGGCGTCTCTCTTCCGGGAATGGGGCGGCGGGATTTCGTGCGCGGCGGATGACAAGGACGCGAATCCTAAGCAACACCGGTCGGAAGTTCCACCTTGGCCGGTCCCAAGGTACCAGGTGGGCTGACTACCGCAGAACAAATCTGGCTCCATCCTCCGCGCTGACGACACGTCCCGGATACCCCGCCGCCGCAACGAGGGCCGGGACCGATTGGGGGTCGAGAGGGGCGTACATGTGGGTGAGCACCAGGACTCCGGGCCGTGCGGCGACAGCCATCGCGGCAACGGACGCCGGCGACAGATGCAGGCCCTGCGGAGCGGGGTCGGGATATGCACACTCGCTGATCAGGAGGTCGACGCCGCGCAGGAACGCGCCGAGTCCGCCTTCCGGACCCGTATCCCCGGTATAGCCCAGCGCCCGCCCCGCCACCTCGAGGCGCACCGCGACGGAACTCTCCGTGTGCGGCACGGGATGGAATCGCAGCCTCGGCGACGCCTCCGCTCCACCCCAGCTTCCCTCCCGGTCGACTTCCTCGTAGACCAACTCGAAGCCGGGGCGCACCATGAAGTCGCCGTGCGCACGCCGGAGCGCCTCGATGCGGTCGAGCAGACCCGGTGGCCCCAGCACGTGCAGCGGGCGGGTGCGGGGCGCGGGAGAAGCCCACTTGAGCGCGAAGAGGAGGTGCGGCAGATCGCCGAAGTGGTCCGTGTGGTAATGGGTGAAGACGACGTGGCTGATCTTCCACCACGCCGCGCCCTGGCGCGCGAGCCCGTGTACCGCTCCCGGGCCCACGTCGAGAAGGAGCCGCACGTCGCCGCATTCGACGAGGTGGGCCGGCGACGACCGCTCGCCGGACGGAACGAGCGTTCCGGACCCGACGACGGTCACCACGGGCTTCAAGGTGCGGCCCCGGCCGTCTCCGTGCGTCCCTCGAGCCGCACACCTACGATCGAGGATACTCCCGGTTCCTCCATCGTCACGCCGTAGATCCAGTCGGCCGCCTCGATCGTCCACGGATTGTGGGTGATGACGACGAACTGCGTCTGGGCCTTGAAGCCCTGCAGGAGGCGGACGAAGCGGCCGATATTGGATTCGTCCAGCGGCGCATCCACTTCGTCCAGCACGCAGAACGGGCTCGGTTTGACCAGGTAGATGCCGAAGAGCAGCGACAGTGCGGTCAGCGCTCTCTCTCCGCCGGACAGGAGGTCGATTCTCTGGGTCCGCTTGCCCCTGGGCGCGGCGTGAATCTCCACGCGCGACTCCAGTGGATTGTCGGGGTCCGCCAGCCACAGATTGGCCTCTCCGCCGCTGAAGAGGTGCTCGAAGGTCTGCCGGAAGTTCTCGCGGATCGCCTCGAAACTCGTCATGAAAAGTTCGGTGGCCGTGGCGTTGATTCGCCGGATCGCCGCGCGCAGATCGTCGCGCGCGGAGGTCAGATCCTCCTGTTGGCGGACCAGGAAATCGAGGCGGGCGCTCTCCTCGGCGTGTTCCTCGACAGCGAGCATGTTCACGGGTCCCATCCGGGCGATGCGGACGGTAATGTCGTCCAGCTCGGTGCGGAGTTCCTCCAGGTCTCCTTCGGCCGGCTCCGCTTCGTCGAGCAGCACCTCCAGGGGGCGTCCCCATTCGGTCTCCAGGCGCTCCCCGATGCGTGCCGCCCGGTTCAGCACGTCCTGTTGCTCCAGCTCCAGCTGATGCCGGCGGTCGACGGCCGTACGCTCACGGTTACGGATCTCGCGAACGCGGCGCTCGGTCTCGGCTACCGCGGCCGCCGCCGCGCGCAGCTGCCGGTCCTGCTCCGAGAGCACCCGCTGCAATTCGTCGCGCCGGCCGAACATCTCCTGCAGCCCCGCCCGCGCCCGCTCGCGCTCGTCGCGAACCCGGACGATCTCTTCCCGAAGCAATCCGGCCTCCTTTCCGAGCGCGGCCATCTGGCCCCGCGTCCGGGTCATCGTCCTGTCGGCATCGGCGATCCGTTCGGTGAGGCGCTCGAGATCGCCCTCCAGGCGGGTGAGGCGGATGGCCGCATCCGACTCCATGTTGCGGGCCTGTTCCCACTCGGCGTCGACCGCCGCGTGTACGGATCGCAGTTCGTCAAGCCGCGCGGTCAGGGTCTCTTCCTCTGCCAGCAGATGGGTCCGCTCCGCATCGGCGCGCTCGGCGCGTTCCGCCGCACGGTCCCGGGCCGCGCGCGTGCCCTCCAGCTGCCTGGCGAGCTCGTCCTGATGCTGGGCGAGCCTCTCCCTGCGGCCGCTCTGGGCCTCGGCTTCGGCCTCTGCGGCCCGCGCCGCGTCGCGGCTGGCGAGCACGGCTTCGGTCCGGGTGCCGGCCTCCTCCTCGCAGGTCCGGCTCTCCCGCTCGACGTGGATGCGGATGCGGCGTGCTTCCTCCAGCTCACCGCGCGCCTCGCGGGTCCGCGCCTCCAGGCCGGCCAGACGCTGCCTGCGCTCCAGCCGCCCCTCGGCACCCCTGTCCGGGACGAGGTGCACCGCTCCCCGCACGTCGGTCCAGCCGGGCGCACCGTCCCTGGCGGGCCCCGATTGCGGCTCTGCCGCCCCGCTCTCGCGGAACGCCACGCCGCCCAGGACCACGCGCACCCAGGACGCCCCCTCCCCCGCCGCGACCACTCCCGGAGGCAACGCGCCTGCAGGCTCCGGAACGCCGTCCAGTGGCAGAAGGACGAGCGGGGCGACCCGGCCCGCCCCGGACCGATACCACTGCTCGATCCGCTGGGCGGCGTCGGCGCCATCGACCACCAGCGCCACGCCGAGCTGCGCAAGGACATCGTCGACGGTGCGGGCCGATGCCCCTTCGACCCGCACGTAGTCCGACAGCATGCCAACGACGCGGTCGGGGAAGGCCGCGTTCGCCTCCGCCGCAATCGCTTCGGCACCCTCGCCCGCCAGCGTGAGCCGCCGCACGGCCGTCATTTCCGTCTCCAGTGCCGTGACGCGCGTCCCGGCTTCCAGCTCCGCCGCCCGTGCACCGCGCAGCCGTTCGCGCAACATGTCGACCCGACGCCGCGCACGGTCGAGGTCGCGACGCGCCTGTTCCGCCTGCCGCGACGCGTCCTTGCTGCGGTCGACGAAGAGATCGCCCTGCGAGCGCAGTTCCCGCAGCGCCCCGGCGCCGGCGCGGGTGTCCGCCGTGAGCCGTTCCAGCCGGCGTTCCAGTTCCGCCGCCTGCAGGCGCGCACTGTCCAGATCCCCCTCGATCCGGGCGACTGCCCGCGCGACCTCGCCGCCGCGCCGCTCGACAACCGCCAATTCGTCGCGGGCCTTCTCCATGCGAACCCTTGCTTCGGCCGCTGCCTCCCGGCGAGATGTCAACTCCGCTTTACATGATGTCAACGACGATTGACAATCATCGCGCTCGCCCCGCAGGGTCAGGATCTCGTCGGCGGACTTCGCGTTCAGCGCCGCCAGCGATTCCTCTTCCCTGGCGATCTGTTCCAGGCGGCGGCCGCCGTTGTCGATTCGCTCGCCGGCGACTGCAACCGACCGCTCCACCCCGGCGAGCTCCTCCCGTACCGCGTCCAGCCGGCCGGCCGCGTCCACGCGCACCTTCTCGGCCTCGGTGTGCTCCAGCCGCGCGCGCTCGAGATCCGACTCCGCAGTCGCCAGACCCGCCGCCATTCCGGCCGCCTCGCCGCGATCCCGCTCAAGTTCCCGCTCCACACGGGCAAGCCGCGTCTTCACCTCTTCCAGATCCGAGCTCACGACCGCGATCTCCACGGCGAGACGCCGGCGGCGCAGCTCCCGGTGGCGCTGGGCCTTGCCCTTCTGGCGGGCCAGCGAGCGGACCTTCGTGCGCACCTCCCCGATCACGTCCTCCAGGCGCTGAAGGTCCGCTTCCGACGTCTCCAGGCGCCTGAGGGCCGCGCGTCGGCGGTCCTTGTACTTGCCGACTCCGGCGGCCTCCTCGAAGAGCGATCTCCGCTCGTCCGTGCGCTCCGAGAGGATGGCGTCAATCATGCGGATCTCGATGATCGAATAGGCATTCGCGCCCAGGCCCGTATCCCGGCAGAGATCCACGATGTCCCGCAGCCGGCAGGGAGAACGGTTCAGGCGGTAGTCGCTGCCCCCGTCCCGATAGACGGTCCTCCCGATCTCGACCTCCTGAAACGGAGTCGCGAGCGCACCGTCCTCGTTGGTGACGACCATGGACACCGCGCCGCGGTTGAGGGCCCGCCGCGCCACCGTACCCTGGAAGATCGCCTCCTCCATCCTGGCACCGCGGATCGCCGTGGGACGCTGCTCACCCAGCACCCAGCGAATGGCGTCGCCGATGTTGGACTTCCCGCACCCGTTGGGTCCCACGATGGCCGTGATGCCGTCGTGGAAGTCCACCTTGGTCGGGTCTGGAAACGACTTGAAACCCCTCAGCTCCAACGACTTGAGCTTCATGGGCTCGAGTCCTGTTCGAACACCGTCGCCACCGCATCGCCCCACAGGGATTCCAGCCGATAGAACTCGCGCACCGCCGGGTGGAAGACGTGCACGACGTAGTCGATGTAGTCGAGAAGCACCCAGCGTCCCTCGTCGACCCCCTCCACGTGCTCGGGACGGGCTCCGTCGCGTTTGGCGCTGTCGACAATGTGCTCGGCGATCGCGCGCACCTGCACGTCGGAGCGCCCCGTCGCGATCACGAAGAAGTCGGTCGCCGACGAGATGTCGCGCAGGTCGAGAACCGTGACCTCGGTGGCTTTTCTTTCCAGGGCGTAGCGGACGGCCTGGCGGACATGCGGGTGCATCTCCGAGCCCGTCCGGGACCCCGTCAAGCTTCCTCGGCCTCCACGACCACCCGAATCTCCACCTCGACTCCGGATTGGAGCCGAATGGGCACCAGGTGCTCCCCGATGGACTTGATCGGCTCGGCGAGGAGTACGGCCCGTCTGTCGAGATCGAAATCGATCTCCGACTGCTCCACGAGTTCGCAGATGTCCCGCACGTTGACCGACCCGAACAACTGCCCTTCGGATCCGGCCTTGGCCGATATGGACACGGTGAGTCCCTCCAGCCGCGACGCCTGTCGGTTGGCTTCCAGGTAGTCCCGGCGCTGCCGTTCCGCGCGGCGAACAGCCTCCTCCTCGATCCGCCGGATATTGGCGGCCGAAGCCGTGTAGGCGAGTCCCCGCGGGAGGAGGTAGTTGCGGGCGTATCCGGGCTTCACGTTGACTACATCGCCGGCCTGCCCGAGGCTGTCGACGGTTTCACGCAGAATCAGCTTCATGATCTCAGGCCTCGTGATCCCTGATGTACGGGATGAGGGCGATGTGTCTGGCGCGCTTGACGGCCGTGCCCAGCCGTCTCTGGAAGCGCGCGGAGACCTTGGTGGTCCGCTTCGGCAGGATCTTCCCCTGCTCCGTCAGGAAGCGGGCCAGCGTCGTTACGTCCTTGTAGTTGAGCAGGACGATCGGCGGCCCCTCGTGACGGCGACGGCGCCCACGCGCGCCCGTGAACTCCGGCGGACCCGACGACTGCGGCTCCACCACCGCCCCTTCGGCCTCCTCCTCCGCAGCGGATGCCGCTTCGGCCGATTCCCCGTCGGCCTCCTTCTCCTCGCCGGACGCCGCCTCCGGCTCCGACACTTCGGCGGGCGACTCCTCGCCGGACGATGCCGCGGCCCCGGCTCCGTCCCCGGACTGCTGCGGTTCGCCCGGTGCCTCCACGGCGGAGTGGCGGTCCGCGAGCACGGAGGCACCGCCAGTGGGCTGACCCTCGTTCAGGACGATGAGGTAGCGGGCGGTCTCCTCGTCCAGCTTCACCACTCGTTCGAACTCGGGCAGCGCGGTGGGGTCGGCGTCCACGTGGACAATCACGTAGTAGCCGGTTTTCGCTTTCCGGATCGGATAGGCCAACTGGCGAACGCCCCAGTGATCCAAGGCGGTGACTCTGCCTCCGAGCACGGCATGGAAGGCCTCGAGCTTCGCGTCGACGGCCTCCCGCTCCAGGGCGGAGTCAAGGATATAAACGATTTCGTACGCTCTCATGCGATGGGAACTCCCTCGGACCGCAGGTGATGACGGGCTCCGCTTCCCGGGCGGAGCGGGACATGTTCAGGGAAATCTAGCCACAGGCGCCTCCCGATGTGAAGTGTCCGGAGCCGGCGCCTCGTGGGGGGTTGCGTTCTGGCGCCTAGTGTGAACCTTTTGTACGGTTCGCAGGCACCAACGCACGGAGGGCACCCATTCCATGACATTCGCTTTCGTCGGATCGCCTGACAGCGACACCTTCCGCTGGTTCTCGCGGGGACTGAGGAAGGTCATGGAGGCCGAGGGCCACCGCTACTCCGCGCAGTCCGACGAAGCGAAGCTCGTCTTCAACTTCTTCCCCCGGGGCCGGCCGCGGCCGTTCCGCCGACAGGCGCAGGCAGTCTTCGTGTGCGCCGTCACGGAGTTCCCGGTTCCCTTCACCGACCACATCGTGCAGGGCTATCCCACCCTGCTCCGCGCGCTGGCCAACCTCGCCGTGGGACTGATTCCGTCGCCCGGCGCAGACCCCGACGCGCATTTCATCACGATGGAACAGGGACACTACATCGTTCCGGGCGATGCCGAGACCGGGAGCTACTTCAAGCGCGTCTACGCCCGGATCGAGCCGATGGCTTCCTCGACGCTGGTGATCGACAACCTGTACCAGGCGGATCTTCCGGAGGAGTTGTGGGAAGGGGACGAGATCACGGGGTCGATCTGCCGGGCGGGCCGCAAACTGGATGAACTGGACCTGCTGCCGGCGCCCTTTCCCATGGACGAGGTGCTGCAGCCTCGCGACTTCCGGCACGTGAAGCGGCTCTTCGGGATCGGGGGACTGTCCTACGGCAACGTGTCCGCGCGCTTCGACGACGAGTGGTTCTGGATGAGCGCCAGCGGGGTTGACAAATCCAACCTGCGCGAAATCGGTCGGGACATCCTCATGGTCAAGGACTACGACCCGGAGAGGAATGCGATGGTGGTGAGCCACCCGCCGGGCGTGGAGCCCCGCCGGGTCTCCGTCGACGCCATCGAGCACTGGATGATCTACCGCGAGCACCCGGATGTCGGCGCAATCCTGCACTTCCACGGCTGGATGGAGGGAATTCCTTCGACCGAGTTCAACTACCCCTGCGGTACGCGGGAACTCGGTCAGGCGGTGGCCGACATCGTGCGCGAGGCCGACGATCCGAACCGGTGCGTGGTGGGGCTGAAGAACCACGGCCTCACGGTGACCGGGACGAGCCTCGACGAGATCTTCGAGCGCGTGGAGGGCAAGGTGCTGCGCACCGTGCCCATGGACTGACCCTACCCGCGCTCCCGGGCAGCCGTCTGCACGGCGGGCACCAGGTCCAGATACTTCGCGTACCCCCAGCGCGCTTCCGCCAGATCGAGGCGCTCGGTATTGGTGTGGGCGTGGCGCTCCTCTCCGGGAGCGAAGCCGATCGTGGGAATGCCGCGCACGCCGCAGGTCCATCCGCCGTCCGTTGCAAACGTCCACGGCCGGACGGTTGCCGGGCCGCCGGAACCGCGCGCCCCGACCGCCCGCGCGGCTGCCACCACCACGGGATCGCCGGGGTCCATGAGGAATCCGGGGCTCAGGATACTGCGCTCCTCCTCGACGCCGGTATACGCTCGCTGGCGCTCGGTGGCGACCCGGACCTCCACCGACTCGCCGACGTCGTGCCACCCGCCGGCCTTCAGTCGTTCCAGGTGCGGCTGCAGCGCTTGGCGCACGCGCGCGAGCAGGCTTTCCTCGGTGTCCCGGGGCAGAATACGCCAATCCAGGGTGATCGTGACCCGGTCGGGGATCACGTTCAGGCTCGCCGGGACGGCGTCGATGCCCGTCGCCACCACCGACGACCGGCCGAGGACCTCATCGGCTTCCTGGGCAGCGGCCAGGTCGTCCACGCCCGCCAGGATCGCAGGCACCAAGTCGAGAGCGTTGCGGGCGCGGTCGGGAGCGGACGCGTGGCCCGCCAGACCGTACCCGACGATTTCGACTTCGCACCTTCCCCGGTGGCCGATCGCGATGTCGCCTTCCGTGGACTCGCCGATGATCACCGCGTCGGGACGCAGGCCGCCGTCGACGCGGGTCAGGTGGTCCATCCCCCAGCCTCCGCGCTCCTCGTAGACGGGGTGGGCAACGATGATGTCTCCGGAGACGCGCCCGCGCAGCGCGGCAGCCACGTGAACCTGCAGTGCGAGAGGTCCCTTGATGTCCATGGCGCCGCGTCCGTGCAGGCATCCGTCGGCGATGACGCCGCCGAACGGCGGGTATTCCCACTCGTCGTGATCGCCGGCCGAGACCATGTCGAGGTGGGCACTCAGCATGACCCTGGCGCCTCCGCCTCCCCGTATGACCCCGATCGCGTTGCCAAGTTCGTCGGTGTCGACCTCGTCGTAGCCGAGCGCCTCCATCTCGGCGACCACGCGCGCGGTGAGTTCGCCCTCCTCGCCCGGGAGCGAAGGGATGCGGATCAGGTCCTGCGCAAAAGCGATCGCGCCGTCGAAGGACGCGGCCCTGGAACCGGTCATCACGCTCATCCTATGAACCACGGTGCGAGCACCAGCGACACCACGCTCATGAGCTTGATCAGGATGTTGAGCGACGGGCCCGACGTGTCCTTGAATGGATCGCCCACCGTGTCGCCCACCACGGCGGCCTTGTGCGGGTCGGAACCCTTGCCGCCGTGGGCGCCGCCCTCGATGTACTTCTTGGCGTTATCCCAGGCGCCGCCCGCGTTGGCCATGAACAGCGCCATGAGCACGCCCGTGACCGTCGCGCCCGCGAGCAGTCCGCCAAGCGCCTCGACCCCGAGGAAACGCCCCACGATGACCGGGGCGAGGATGGCGGTGATACCGGGGAGCATCATCTCCCGGAGAGCGGCGCGCGTGGAGATGTCCACGCAGCGGGCCGAATCCGGCTTCGCCGTACCGGCCATCAGACCCGGAATCTCGCGGAACTGGCGCCGGACCTCCTCGACCATGCCGGCAGCCGCGCGCCCCACCGCGGTCATGGTGAACGACGCGACCAGGAACGGCAGCATTCCGCCGATGAAGAGTCCGATCACCACCAGCGGGTCGGCGATGTCGATCCCCGTCTCGCGCAGCCCCACGCTCGTCGCGTAGGCCGAGAAGAGGGCCAGGGCCGTCAGCGCCGCCGAACCGATGGCGAAGCCCTTGCCGATGGCAGCGGTCGTGTTCCCGATGGCATCGAGCGAGTCGGTGACCTTCCGGGTCTCGGGCCCCAGGCCGGCCATCTCGCTGATTCCGCCGGCGTTGTCCGCGACCGGCCCGTAGGCGTCCACAGACATGGTCGCGCCCACCGTGGCCAGCATGCCCACCGCGGCGATTCCGATGCCGTAGAGACCGCTTGTCAGGAAGGACACGAGGATCGCGGCGCAGATGAGCAGCAGCGGTATCGCGGTCGACTCCATCCCCACGGCCAGGCCGGTGATGATGTTGGTCGCGGATCCGGTCTCCGAGGCGCCGGCGATCTTCTTCACGGGACGGGCGCCGGTGTAGTACTCCGTCACCACGCCGATGAGTATCCCGACCAGCGTCCCGGCAAGCAGCGCCCAGAACGGTCCCATGGGCGATCTGGCCGACCCCGTGACCGGATCGATGATCGTCATGTTCAGTGCCTGCACCACGAAGTACATGATGACGAGGAAGAGCCCCGCCGCGATGAACGTGACGTTGCGGAGCGCCGCCCCCGGCTCGGTGCGTTCCAGCATCTTCATGGTGCCGATCGCGATGACCGAGCACCCCAGTCCGACGAGTACGGTGATGATCGGAAGCGCGACCGCCTCCGCGGTGCTCGCGGCGAGCGCGGCCGAGGTGGCCCCGATCGCGATGGTCGCGACCATCGAGCCCACGTACGACTCGAAGATGTCGGCGCCCATCCCCGCGACATCGCCGACGTTGTCCCCGACGTTGTCGGCGATGGTGGCGGGGTTGCGCGGATCGTCCTCCGGAATGCCGGCTTCCACCTTGCCCACGAGGTCGGCACCGACGTCCGCCGCCTTGGTGAAGATGCCGCCGCCGACGCGCGCGAACAGGGCGATCGACGAGGCGCCCATCGCGAATCCCGAGATGATCTCCGCGAAGCGCGGCAGTTCGGGGGTGCCCGGAATCGCGTCCGCGGCCAGCAGGCTGTACAGGACTCCGATTCCCAGCAGCCCCAGGGCCGCGACCGAGAGTCCCATGACCGCGCCACCGAAGAACGCGATGCGGAGCGCCTTGCCCTGGCCCTCGTCGTTGGCCGCGGCGGAGGTACGCACGTTGGCGCGCGTCGCCGCCTTCATCCCGAAGAACCCGGCCAGCACGCTGCACGCCGCCCCTGCGACGTACGCGAGCGCCGAGGCCTGGCCGATCGCCAGGTAGAGGAGCAGCGCGACCACCACCACGAACACGGCCAGCACGGTGTATTCGCGCCGCAGGAACGCCATCGCGCCGTCGTGGATCTGGTCCGCGAGTTCGGTCATCACGCCGGTTCCGGCAGACTGTCCGACGACATAGCGATACACGACAAGAGCGGCCACCAGGCCGATGCCTCCCGCCACCCACGACCAGTTCGTCAAGTCGAGTAGATCGATCACGGCTTCATGTTTCCTCTGTTGGAGATGTGTTCATCGGTTGAAGCGGTTCATCGCCACCTCAACACCCTCGTCTGCCCAGACCGCCACCGCCCGGCTCAGCTCAGGCAGAAGGCCCACGACCACGTCTTCGTCATCTTCGGGCAGGGGCGAAAGGACCCAGTCCGAAAGGTCGGCGCCGGCAGGCGGCACACCCACGCCGATCCGCAGCCTGGCGTACGAGCCGGATCCCAGCACGGCGGTGACCGACCTGAGACCGTTGTGCCCTCCGGTGCCTCCGCGCGGGCGGAATCTGACGCGGCCCACGTCCAGATTGGTGTCGTCGGTCACCACGAGCAGGTCCCGCGCCACCTCAAAGCCCTCGGTCCGCCACAGCGTCGTCAGCGCGAGACCGCTCCGGTTCACGTAGGTTCGCGGTTTGACGAGCCGTATGTCGCGCCCGCCCACCCGGCTCTCGGTCTCCAGCCGCTTCCCCCGCCGCTCGAACGCCGCGAACCCGTGGTCGCTGGCAAATCGGTCCAGTACCCACCAACCCACGTTGTGGCGCGTCGCGTCGTACTCCGGCCCCGGATTGCCCAACCCGAGGACCAGCTTGAAGTCGTTGGCAGAGCTGTCCGGCGAAGCGCTCGGCGCCTCGGAGCGAAGCGGGGGGAACATCCGGTTCCGGCCCGTCTGCGTGGGTCAATCCTCGTCCCCGTCGGCTTCTTCTGTCGGGAGCTCGATCCCTGGCTCGACCTCGGCTTCCTCCTCTTCGTCCTCCGGCAGCACCACTCTCGCTGCGCCCACCCCACAGATCATGCGCTCGGGATCGAGGAGGTTCTCGACGCCTTCGGGCATCTCGATGTCGCCGGCGCGGAGTACGTCGCCCACGCCCAGCCCGGTGACATCGATTTCGATCGCCTCCGGGATCAGCGATGGGATGCACCTGACGGCAATGTCGTGCGCGACCTGGTCGAGGATGCCGCCCTCGTTGCGCACGCCGTCAGGCAGCCCCTCGAGGTGGATCGGCACCTGCACTTCGATGGGCACGCCCCGCCGAATGCGCATGAAGTCGACGTGAAGAAGTTCGGTGCGGTAGGGATGCACCTGCACTTCCCTGACGAGCGCCCGTTCCGGGGTCGCGTCGTCGTCGAGCGACAGATGGAGGATCGTATTGTCCACCGGGATGGACTGGAAGAGTCGCAACGTCTCGCGGGCTTCCATGGAGACCATGACGGTGTCGTCGCCGCCCCCGTAGATGACGCCCGGGACGCGCCCGGCGCGACGAAGTTTGCGCGCGACACCCTTACCGGATTCGCCGCGCCTTCGGAGATTCAGTTTCGCTTCCATACCCTGTTCCGTACGTCGTCCGAAGCGTCACTCAGGCCAGAGCGACCTTCGGCGGATTCCTCTTGTCCCTCAGTTCGAACAGCTGGCTGACCGACGCGTTCGAATGAATGTAGGTGATTGCGCGAGCCAGGAGGTCCGCCACCGAAAGCACTTTCAGCCGGTCGAACCTCTTGGACTCGGGGATGTGGATCGTGTTCGTGACGACCAGTTCCTCGAGCGGGGCGGCAGAGAGCCTGGCAACGGCCTCGCCCGAGAGCAGCGCGTGGGTGGCGGCCACGTACACGCTTCGCGCCCCCCGGTCCTTCAGCGCCTGCACGGCCTGCGCGATGGTGCCGCCGGTGTCGATCATGTCGTCGGTGATCAGACAGGTGCGGCCGTCCACCTCTCCGACCACGTTGAGCACCTCGGAGACGTTGGCCGCCGGCCGCCGCTTGTCGATGATGGCGAACGAGGCACCGAGACGCTTTGCGAAGCCGCGCGCCATCTTGGCCGAGCCCACGTCGGGAGCCACGACGACGAGGTCGTGCAGCTCCTTCGTGCGGAAGTAGGCGGTGAAGACCGGCGCCGCGTAGAGGTGATCGACGGGGATGTCGAAAAAGCCCTGGATCTGGTGCTGATGGAAGTCGATGCTGACGACTCTGTCCGCGCCGGCGGCCACCATGAGGTTTGCAATCAGCTTGGCCCCGATCGAGACCCGGGGCTGATCCTTGCGATCCTGGCGGCCGTAGCCGAAATAGGGCACCACCGCGGTCACGCGGGCCGCCGAGGCGCGCTTCGCCGCGTCCACCAGCAGCAGCAGTTCCAGGATGTTGTCGGCGCCGGCAACGGTCGGCTGCACGATGAAGACGTCGCGCCCGCGCGCGTTGCGGTCGATCCGGACGAAGATCTCGCCGTCCGCGAAGTTGTAGATGGTTACGCCTTCCGCCGACGTGCCCAGCTTGTCCGCGATTTCTCGCGCAAGGGGCCGGTTCGCCCGTCCTGCGAGCAGGAGCAGGGGTCCGCGTTCGCTGGTTTCGTCCATGGGCCCGGGAGGAGGGTCTGGAGGGGAGTAACGATTCGGCGACAGCCGTATAGTATAGCAAATCACCGGGCCCGACGTGAGTGCCGGGGTCGGCGGTGTCCCGGAGCGTTCGCGCTTGTGCACCGCGCGCCCGGCAACCTAGTGGCCTCCCGGGCTACCGGACCGAGAATGCGCGCCGTCCGGTGAGCGGCCCCCTGCCCGGCACCGAGATCTCAAGGACCACCTGGTATTGGCCGGGATCGAGTCCCGGAAGCCTGAGCCGCAGGGTTCGAAAGACGGGCCCGGGCCTGTCCGGACCGCTCTCCTCCCAGCGGATGGACACCTCCTCGCTGGGTCCTCGCACCCGCAGCCAGCGGCCGAACCGCGAAAGCAGACCCTCGTCGCGCTTCTCCACCCAGGCGTTGAAGCCGACGCCCTCGGCGCGAAAGCCCAGTCCATAGACTTCGAACGCCACGGTCAGGTCCTCGTCGGGGGCAACGTCGGTGGATGCTCGTGTCACATCGATCATCTGCCGGAGGTCGGCCGGTTCGGCCCCGGCTTCGAGAAGCATGAGATCGGAGATGGCAAGGAGATCGGGTGGCAACCGCCGCACCCCGAATCCCGTGCGGAAACGATAGGCCCGCCGGAGTGTGGGCGACCATGTCTCCAGGCTCGCCACGCCGCGGTCCGCCCAGGGCGCCAGTCCCGCCAGGCGCACGACGTCCCCGGTCTCCGCCGTGGCGCTCGCCAGCGTCCGCACCTCTCCACCCGCTTCCACGAAGAGACCCGTCTCCGCGTTGTGCTCCTCGGGCAAGCCGGGGTGGGGATCGGGCACGGTGGCCACCCCGACCACCATGACCCCGTCGCTGCGCCAGAACCGCCCCGTTTGTCCGTCGAGTGCGCCGAGCGAGTCGAGATAGGTTGGGAGGTAGACGCTTCGCGCATGCCCGTCGGGAACGACCCACACCACCTCGTCCTCGCGGTCGGGACCCCCGTCGAGGACATCACGTGGCGGAACGGAGCGCACCGAGGCGGGGGGATCGCGGCCGGTGACCTGAACGCTGCTGGCGCTCTGCCCCGCCCGTGGCCAGGAGCGCTCCCACGCGATCGGCCACCCGTAGCGCACCACGGCCTCCGTCATGTCATCGGCCCAGCGCAGTTGGTGCGGACTCCTGGCTCCCTCGGAACTCATCGCGTACACCCACCGGCTCAGATGCGCGCTCCTGCGCTCATTGCCGTCGGCCAGAAACAGCGGGTCCGCCAGCGTCCAGAGGCGGGCGGCGGCGGCCGCGGAATCGGCCTGGTCTTCCAGCCAGTCGCGCAGCTCCCCGTTCAGCAGCGGGTCCGGATCGGTCCAGCTGTCCCTGGTGTCGGCCGGCATCGCGGCCAGCGCCCTCGCGAACGAGGACTCCGCGGCCGCGAAGTCCTCCCGGTGGTGGCGGACGTACCCCAGATACGCGTCGCAGCGCCAACGCCCGGGCAGCCCGCACCGCCGGGCCAGCGACTCCGCCTCGGCGAGGAGCCCGGCCTCCACGCCGTAGCGGATCCGCTGCCCGAAGATCCAGTGGTCCCCCGGCACCGAGCGCGCCAGCGATTCCAGGCCGCCGAGCAGCTCAAGGCGTGCGGCGCGGATCGGTTCGGGCTCCTCGCGCGGCTTCCAATCGTCGTCGTCATCGTCCCAGATGCACAGGCGGCCGATGATCGCATCGCAAGGGTGGCTTCCTCCGCTGAGTGTGCGGGGCAGATCGCGCACGCGCCGCCGCTCGAAGCGGTTCTGCAGGGCGCGCGCACTGGAATGGGCGTCGGCCGAGTCGACCGCGGGCGGGGTCTGGGCGGCAGTGGGACTCGGGACGGCAACCAGAAACGCGATGGTCAACGGTGCGCGAATCGACATGTCCTTCGGCGGGGATGCGTGGGAGAGACTAGCTTGAGCCTGGACGCGCCGTTGGGCAACCTGGCTGGCGCACCACCGCACGCCGGCACACCCGCCACAGTGCCGATGCCGATGCGGCAGTCGCCAGCGGAACACACTCGAACACAGGAGTCCGAGAATGTCCGACTCGCCAGAGACGCTGCCGGTGCTCGCCAACCGCGGCGTCACCCTGCGGGACTTCCTGGTCTTCCAGCTGAAGCTGGTGGTTGATGGTCTCCGGGACGTGGTGGTGATCAACTGTTCGATCGTGGCGATCATCATCGACCTGGCCTCCGGCCGCTGGCGCCGCCCCAGGCTGTTCTATGGCGTGGTGCGCTTCAGCCAACGCTTCGAGGACTGGCTCCGGCTGCACCACATGAAGGGGATCGATATCGAGACGCAGGAAGACACGCTGGTCGACCACATGCTGGACAGTGGCCCGGATGCGGACGAGTTGATCGCCGAATTGGAAGACTTCGCCCGAAGGGAGTTTCCGCCGCGACGCCGCGACCGCTAGTTGTTGTTCGACCGCTGCGCGAGGGTTCCGGCGACGCGCATTGGCCCGGGTGGAGTCGAACCACCACCCCCGGTTCCAAAGACCGGTGTCCTGCCATTAGACCACGGGCCACTTCTTCGCCGCGGTGCTCTGCGGCGACACTGCAAGTTACATCATGTAAACCGTGATTGACATGATGTAAACCGCAGTTCACACCTGGCGTGCCGATTCCCGGATCGCGCGGGGCATGGCCGTCAGCGTCGGGGCGGTGAAGGCCGACCTGATCCCGGTCAGGTCCGCGGCCCGGCGGGCGGCGGCGCGCGCAGGTCCGGGGCTGGTGAACACGCCGAAGATCGCCGATCCGCTGCCGGTCATGCGCGCCACGATGGCCCCTTCGCTCTCGAGCGCCGCGCGTGCCGGGGCGAGCATGGGGGCGCGGGCGAATGCGCCGGCTTCGAAATCGTTGATCTGCAGGGTGGAAATGGCCGGCCAGCCACCTTCCACCAGGTCCGGCAGGCGCTTCGGCCGAGCTGGGAGGTCCAGTGCGGAGGCGATGTCGCGATAGGCGTCGGCTGTAGCGATCCTGACCTCCGGGACCGCGATGACCATTGTGGCGGCCGGAGGCGGGGGACAGCCAAGCAACCGGTCTCCCCTGCCCCACGCGAGCGCGGTTGCGTGTCCGGTGCAGAAGAATGGCACGTCCGCTCCGATCGTGCCGCCGATTTCGATGAGGCGGTCGGGCTCCAGCGGCCGTCCGTGCAGCGCGTTCAGGGCGGCGAGCGTCCCGGCGGCGTCGGACGACGCGCCGCCGAGTCCCGTGCCGGCCGGGATCGACTTCGTCAGCACGAGGGAGACGGCGGGTGCGATCCCCGTGGCCTCGTAGAACGCCCGGGCCGCCCTGGTGACCGTGTTGTTCGCGTCTTCGCCCACCTCGGCCACGAGGTCGCCCAACCCCGGTGCTGTCGGTCCCTCGACCACCTTCAGCCCGATTCCGCTGTCGGCCGGATGCGCCTCCACGCGGTCGTGGAGTCCGACGGCTTGCAGCAGGGTCTCGATCTGGTGGTACCCGGTGTTCTCCCTGGCCAGAATGCGAAGGAAAAGGTTGACCTTGGCCGGGCACGCGACGGTGACGCCGCCCCGGGGGCCGCCGTCCGGCGTTGCCCGGGTGCTCACCGGGATGTCCCCTGCCGTCGGAAATCCCTGAAGGAGATTCCGATGCGCCGGGCGTACCACAGGCCCGCCAGGGTGACGGGGAAGAAGTTCACGAAGTGCCATCCCAGGGCGAAGGCCAGTGCGGCCTCTTCGGCCACGCCGTAGACCTCGACCAGCGCGACGGACGCGCCGACTTGAAAGGTCCCCACATACCCGGGCGGGGCGGGCATCGCCACGGCGACGGCGATGGCCGCGTTGACGAACAGAGCGGCGGCGAAAGGCAGATCGATGCCGAAGGCCTCGAACCCGATCCAGAACGACAGCGACTGGATGATCCAGACCCCGAAGCTCAACAGCAGCGCCGGCAGCATGCTACGCCAGCCTCGCATCGAGGCCAGCCCGGCCAGGACCTCCTGGAAGACCGTGTTGAAACCGGTCGCCAGGCGCTGCGGGAGCAGACGGGCGGCCAGCCCGCCCAACAGTCTCCCGGCCCTGTCCGGAAACGCAACCAGCATCACCGTGAACACCAGGACGGCCGCCAGCAGCCCCGTTACGCCCCGGATCCCGGCGACCAGCACCTCGGGCAGCGTTTCGGCCGGGAAGCTCGCGCTCGCGACGGCGAGCACCAGAAGCGCAAAAATCGCCACGCCGTCGATCAGGCGTTCCACGATCAGGGTGGCGAACGCGGCTGGCATCGATACCGGCTCCAGTCGGCTGTAGGCGTATGCACGCCCGAGTTCGCCCACCCGTCCCGAGGGCAGGAGGTTGTTCGCCATGAAGCCCACGCACACCGCGGCGAACCGCGACCGATAGGGGCTCCGGGGCTGCGCGGGCGCAAGCAGATAGCGCCAGCGAACCGCCCGAGCCGCGAAACCACCCATCGCCACCACGCACGTTGTCAAGAGGAGAAGAAGGCTGGCCCCCCGGATCGTCGTCCAGACGTCCCCGAAGTCGACGTCGCGGAACACCCACCACAACAGCGCGCCCACGACCGCCAGTGCGAGCAGCGTCTTCCAGTTCGGGCGCATTGACCTGTGGGGTGCTTCTTTCGCGGGTTGCTAGAACCCCTTCGGAGGAATCCAGGCACCGGGGTTCGGGACGCGCCCCGGGGCGGCGAGCACGATCTCCTTCATCTCGCGGACCGCGCGCTCCAGTCCCGTGAACACGGCGCGCGACACCACGCTGTGTCCGATGTTCAGCTCCTCGATGTGCGGCAGGGCGGCGACCGGCACCACGTTCTCGTAGGTGAGGCCATGCCCCGCGTGGATCGCCAGCCCGAGGCCGTGGCCGTGCTCGGCCGCCGAGGCGAGACGCGCGAGTTCGGCCGCCTTCCCGGCATCGCCCCGGGCCTCGGCGTACTCTCCGGTGTGCAGCTCGACAGCGTGCGCCCCCAGGTCCGCCGAATGCTCCAGCGCCTCGACATGCGGGTCGATGAAGAGCGATGTGCGGGTTCCGGCGGCTTCGAGGCGGCGAAGCGCCGCGCCAACGCTGTCGCGGACGGAGGCGGATGCCAGATTCAGCCCGCCCTCGGTGGTCACCTCTTCGCGCTTCTCGGGCACCAGAGTGGCCTGCATCGGTGCCAGTGCGACGGCGATGTCGACCACCGCGTCATCGGCCGCAAGTTCGAAGTTGATGCCGGTCCGCACCGTCTCGGCCAGAAGCCGCACGTCGCGGTCGTTGATATGGCGGCGGTCCTCGCGCAGATGGATGGTGATGCCGTCGGCACCTCCGAGCTCGGCCAGCACGGCCGCGCGCACGGGGTCGGGCTCGTCGGTCCGGCGGGCCTGACGGACCGTCGCCACGTGGTCGATGTTGATATAGAGTCTCATTCCGGGGATCCTCCATGAGATTGGTGTGCCGTGACCCGTACCTGGTGCTGGGTGCGGAGCCGTCCGATGAGTGCCGGCGGAGCGTTTGCGACGACCCGCACCACGCATCCGTCCTGACTGCGTGACAGCACTTCACCTTCGCTGTACAGCGCGGCGAGGGTTCTTCCCTCCCCGGCCGGCAGCTCCACGTGCACCCGCTGCATTCGCGCCCTGACCCTCTTCAGGAGCTCTTGCCGCAGCGGTTCCAGGGTCGCCGGCTTGATCGCAGAGGTGAACAGCGCGGCACGTTCGGCTTCGGCGGTGACCCGCCGGCGCAGGGCCAGCAGATCGTCGGCCGCAAGCAGATCGATCTTGTTGAAGACGACGATCCGCGGACGCCCCGCAGTCCGAGTTCGTCCAGCACTCCGCGCACGACCCGCCGCCGGCCGTTCGAATCGGGTTGCGCAGCGTCGATGACGTGGAACAGCACGTCCGCTTCACGGGCCTCTTCGAGCGTCGACCGGAAGGACGCGATCAGATGGTGTGGGAGCTTGCGGATGAACCCGACGGTGTCGGTGACGAGGACCTCGTGACCACTCCCGACCTCGACCAGCCGCGTGGACGCATCCAGCGTAGCGAAGAGCCTGTCCTCCACAAGCTGCTTCGAGCCGGAAAGCGCCTCGAGCAGGGAGGACTTCCCGGCGTTGGTGTATCCGACCAGCGCGACCCGAAAGCTGCCTTCCCGCCGCTGGCGCTGCACGGCCTGCGCCTGGGCGACTCCGCGCAGCTTGCGTCGCAGCTCGGCGATCCGGGTGCCGATCAGCCTGCGGTCGGTTTCGAGCTGCGTCTCCCCCGGACCGCGCAGTCCGATCCCGCCGCGGATGCGCGACAGGTGGATCCACATGCGGCGGAGCCGGGGCAGCAGATACTGCAGCTGGGCCAGCTCCACCTGCATGCGCGCTTCGTGCGTCCTGGCGCGCGTGGCGAAGATGTCGAGGATGAGCTCCGCCCGGTCCATGACGCGGACACCGCAAAGCTCCTCAAGGTTCTTGCCCTGCGCCGGCGTCAGCTCATCGTCGAATACGATCAGATCCGCGTTCAGCTCCTTGACCAGCGCCGACAGTTCGGACGCCTTGCCGCGCCCCAGGTAGTAGCGGGCTTCGGGAGCCCGGCGGCGCTGCACGAGCCGGCCGACGACCACGCCGCCCGCCGTATCGGTCAGCCTCTCCAGTTCCTCGAGATGTTCCCTCGCGCCGTCCGCCCGCGCGGAGTCTCGCGGCGTGCCGACCAGAACCGCGCGGTCGACCTGGGTGCGCATGTCCAGCAGTTGCGTCGGAATCGGTCGCTACCTCCTCTTTCTCCGCCATTCGGAGAGCCGCCTCGCCAGGTCGGCCTCCCACCCCTTGCCGCCGGGGCTGTAGTACCGTTCTCCGGCCAGGCCATCCGGCAGGTATTGCTGCCGGGACACGCCTCCCGGCTGATCCGGATCGTAAAGATACCCCTCTCCGTGGCCAAGATCCTTCATGAGGCGCGTCGGCGCGTTGCGAAGGTGGAGCGGCACCGCCTCGCCCGGAGTCTCCCGCGCGCGGGCCAGCGCCCTGCCCCATCCCTTGTAGAGGCGGTTGGATTTGGGGCTCCCGGCCAGGTACACGGTGGCCTGGGCGAGGGCCAACTCCCCCTCGGGTGTGCCCAGGAACCGGTACGCGTCCCGACAGGCCACCGCGACGGCCAGCGCCGACGGGTTGGCGAGTCCGATGTCCTCCGTAGCCATGCGCACCAGACGGCGGGCGATGTACATGGGATCCTCGCCGGCGTCCAGCATACGGCCCAGCCAGTAGAGGGCGGCGTCGGGATCTCCGCCGCGCACGGACTTGTGCAGGGCCGAGATGTGATCGTAGTGCTGGTCCCCGGACTTGTCATAGACGGCGAAACGGTGCTGGATTGCGACCTCGACGGATTCGGTGGACAGCGTGCCGCCTGCGCCGCACACCGCCGCCGCGCGCTCCAGGATGCCCAGCGCGCGTCTGGCGTCGCCGTCCGCGGCTTCGGCGATGCGTTCGACGACTTCCTGGGGCGCGACGAGCCCGGCAGCGCCGAGGCCCCGGTCGCCGTCGGCGAGGGCGTCGTGCAGAACCTGCGTGAGGTCGTCCCGCGAGAGGGGGGCGAGGACGACCACCGGTGCGCGGGACAGGAGGGGGCGCACCACCTCGAAGCTGGGGTTCTCCGTCGTGGCGCCGATCAGGATGACCTCGCCGGTCTCCACAACCGGGAGGAACGCGTCCTGCTGGGCCTTGTTGAAGCGGTGGATCTCGTCGCAGAAGAGTATGGTCCCGCGGCCGCTTGCGGCACGCCGGGTGCGGGCCTCGGCAATGATCTCGCGTACCCGCGCGACTCCCTCGGTCACCGCGCTGAAGGCCACGAACGCGGCTTCGGCGGACGCGGCGGCCAGCCTGGCGAGCGTGGTCTTTCCCGACCCCGGAGGACCCCACAGGATGAAGCTGGAGATCTCGCCGCTGTCGATCATCGTGCGGATCGAACCTCCGGGGCCGACGACGTCTTCCTGGCCGCGGAACTCGGCGAGCGTCCGCGGCCGCATGCGCGCGGCAAGCGGTGCGGACCGGATGTCGCCTGCCGTACCCGCCTGCCGGTTGCCCCCGCGAGCGTGGGAGGAATCGCCCGGAAACAGATCGAACGTGTCACCCATCGGGCTTGCCGGCCGGATCCATCCCCGCCGCCATTTCGAGCAGCGCGGAACGTTCGTTTGACGCCGGGTTCTCCCAGACCGCCTTGAGCAACTGCTTGAGCGCCTTCCCGATGTCCGGACCCGGTTGCCATCCGAGGGCGACGAGGTCCCGTCCGGCCACCGCCAGTTCCCGCGTGGACAGCGGGATTCCCGCGCCGAGGTCGCCCTCGATGGCCGCGATCACGCGTTCGACTTCCCTGCCCGTCGCGTCGATCCCGGTGTCCGTTGCGTCGACTTCCGCGTCCCGGTCCGCGCGGCTCTCGACCGCCGCGCGCCAGATCCGGAAGATATCGTCGAGCGTCCGTCTTCCCATGCGCGCCGCCCACCGCCTCCGGGCCGGCGCGTCGTGCGCCAGTCCCTCCGGAGGCACCACTCCGCCGCGGCACACCGCCCCGATCCGCTGTACCTCGCTGTTGGAAAAGCGCAGACGCGCGAGGACACGTGGTCCCGTCGAGGCCGCGGCCGCGCCGAGGGCCTGGAGCAGCAGCATGGCCATGCGGGTATCGGGCTCGTGCTGCGGCACTGCGTCCACCGCGCCGAGGGCGTCGTCGGTCAGATCCTCATCGATCTCCGGGAGGATGCAGCGCAGGGCTCCGCACCGCCGGTACAGCCGCAGGGCCCGGGACGGACGCGGCGCGGCCAGCACCTTCATCAACTCCTCGCGTACGCGTTCCACCGAGAGCCGGGTGAGGCCGGGGACCGCCTCCACCATCGCTTCCCACGTATCGGGCTCGATCTCGAAGCCCAGCGTCCCCCCGAACCGCAAACCCCGCAGGATGCGCAGATAGTCCTCGCGAAAGCGTTCGGCGGGGGCGCCGACCGCGCGCAGAACCCCCTGTCCGAGATCTCTCCGACCGCCGTAGGGGTCGTACAGCACCTCATCGTCCGGATGCCACGCCATCGCGTTGACCGTGAAATCGCGACGCGCAAGGTCCTCCCGCAGGGTCTCCGCAAAGGCGACGACGGCCTTGCGTCCGTAGGTGATCACGTCGTGCCGGAAGGTGGTGACCTCATAGAGGACCCCGTCGCTGCCGAATACACCGACCGTTCCGTACTCGATGCCCAGCGGCACGGTCCGCCGAAACAGGCTCTGCACCTGCTGGGGGTGCGCCCGGGTGGCCAGATCCCAGTCGACGCCCTCGCCCGGGCTCCCGCGCACCGCGTCCCTGACGCCGCCTCCCACCGCCCACGTCTCGAAGCCCTCCGCCTCCAGGCGGCGGACCATTTTGCGAACGGCGGGAGGGACCTCGATTCGCATGCTCACGCGTCCGGCAGGCCGCGCGGGGTGCTCGACGCCGGGTCGTTTCCGCCCGGCCCGAACGGAGTCCGCCGACTCACCCGACGAGGACCGCTCCTCCATTGACATTCAGAATCTCGCCCGTGATGTGGCGTGCAAGCGGCGAGCACAGGAGGACGATCGGTCCCGCGACATCCTCCGCGGTCGCCACCCGGCCGATCGGGATATCGGCTTCGATCCTCGCACGGTCCTCGCTGCCCAGCGCGTCCTGTGACATCTCCGTGTCGATCCAGCCCGGCGCAACCGAGTTGACCGTGATGCCCCTCGCTCCGACCTCCACGCACAGGCCCTTCACCATCGAGATCATGGCGCCTTTCGTGGCAGCGTAGTCGGAGTGATACGCCTCGCCCCGCTGCCCGGCGGTCGAACTCACCAGGATGACGCGCCCATCGTCGTTCATGCGGCGCAGCGCCTCGCGCGTCGTAAAGAAGATCGAGTCCAGGTTGACTGCGATTGTGCGGTGCCAGCGGGCGTCCTCCATCTCCGATACCGGAACGTCGGGGACGGGCCAGATCCCCGCGTTGCCGACAAAGATATCAAGGCTGCCGAATTCGCGGTCCACGCGGCTGAAAAGACGATCGACGGCGACCCGGTCCGCCAGATCGCCGGCCTCGGCCCAGCTTCTGACACCCATGGCTCTGGCTTCCGCGACGACGCGTGCGGCTTCGGCGCTGCGGTTGTAGTACGAGATGCCGACATCGGCGCCCGCACCCGCGAGCAGCCGCACGGTCGCGGCGCCCACGCCCCGTGAGCCGCCGGTGACCAGCGCCGTCTTCCCCTTCAGTTCCGGTTCAAGTGCGTTCAAAGTCCTTGGTGTCCCTTGCTGTCGAACGAATCCGGCTGTGCGCCGGGATCGGCGGCGTTCCAGCTACGCACCAGATGCTCCGTTACCCGGCGCAGACTTCTGTGATCCTCTCCCTCCAGCACCGCCCAGAGACAAGCGTAGGTAACGTACGCGTCGGCAGCCAGCAGAGAGAACGCGGCCGGACGGCCACGCTCAAGAACCGACGCCGTCAGCTCCTCCTCGCCTGCGCCGAGAAGCGCTGCGAGCGAGACCGGGGCGTTCGCCCGAAGACGGACGCGAAGCGCGTCCGGAACGTTCCTGTCGCGCTGTCCGATCCACGTCGCGATGGTCATGGTGCAACCTGCGCGGACATCTCGCCAACGACTGTTGCCCCGTGGCGGACCGCCTCCGTGATCCCGTCCGCGTCCGCCACGCCGGCCTGGGCCATGTGCGGTCTTCCGCCGCCCCTGCCCCCCACCGCAGCGGCGACCTCGCGCACCACCCGGTCCGCCCTCAGCCCGGCGGCGATCGCGCGGTCACTGGCGAACGCGAAGAGCGAGAGCTTGCCTCCCGGCATTTCCGCGGCTACGACCGCGACCCCGGCGCCGTCCGAAGACCTGAACGCGTCGCCCCAGCTCCGCACATCGTCCGCGGCGCGCACCCTGAGCCGCACGCCGCGGTAGGTCATGCGGCTGCCGCCCGCGTCGAACTCGGCCTCGGCCAGCACGTCGGCTCCACCTGCGCCGTGGCTGCGAAGGTCGTCGACCAGCTCCTCCAGCGCGCGCTTGTCCTCCAGCAGCTCGCCGACCCGGCGCTCGACACCGTCCGGCACCGCCTTCACGGTTGCGGCCAGCGCTTCCACGCGCTGCCGATAGCTGTCCAGGTATTCGAAGGCCCCGCGTCCGGTCACCGCTTCGATCCGCCGCACGCCTCCGCCAACGCCGGTCTCCGAGACGACCTTGAAGAGCCCGATCTCGCCCGTGCGCGCAACATGCGTGCCGCCGCAGAGTTCCATGCTCACCCCGGGGACCTCGACGACGCGGACCTCGTCGGCGTACTTCTCGCCGAAGAGCGCCATCGCACCCGCCCTGACTGCTTCGTCGTGGGGACGGATGTCGGTGAGCACGGCGTGATTGCGCCAGATGCCCTCGTTCACGGTCGCCTCGATCGCTTCGATCTGGGCTCGTGTCATGGGGGCCGTATGCGAGAAGTCGAACCGGAGCCGGTCGGGAGCGACAAGGGAGCCACGTTGCACGACATGGTCGCCGAGGGTCGAGCGCAGCGCCGCGTGAAGAAGGTGGGTTCCGGTGTGATTGCGTTCGGTGTCGCGCCTGGGCGCGGGATCGACCCGGGCGGTGACGGAGGCGCCGAGGACGGCGTCAGGGGGCAGGTCGCCCTCGGACCGCCCGCGGACGAGGACATGATCGCCTTCGCGGACGACTTCCTCGACCTCCATGGTCCATCGGTCCGCCTGCACATGGCCGAGGTCCGAGACCTGCCCGCCGGCCTCGAGGTAGAAGGGACGGTCCTGCAGGATGAGGCTCAGCCGGCCGTCGCCCGCGCAATAGTCGAGCACCGTGGTGTCGGTCACCAGGCGGTCGTAGCCGACGAATCGCGGGGAGGGGGCGCTGGCTGCCATGTGCCAGGGGGGTGGCGGGCACGCACCGGGCTGTGCGTGCGTCAACTCAGCCTGGCCGGTGGGTCCGGCGAGAACCCCCCGCGCTCCCCGCGACCTGTTCCGCTGCTCCTCCAGCGCCTCCTCGAACCCGTCGATGTCCAGGTCGTAGCCGCGTTCGTCCGCCACGATGCGCGTCAGGTCGGCGGGGAAACCGAACGTGTCGTACAGCCGGAACACCTCGGCGCCGGGAATCACCGGGCGGGGCGATGCGCCCGCGGCCACGCGTGGAGCGACCTCGCCGAGCCGGTCCATGCCGCCCTCGATCGTGCCCAGAAACCGCTCTTCCTCGCCCCGCGCCGTGGCGAGAATGCTCTCGCGGCGGGCGGCAAGTTCCGGATAGGCCCCCGCCATCTCGTCGATCACGGCGCCGGCCACCGACACCAGCGTGGGCTCTCGCCGGCCCAGGAGCCACGCGTGGCGCACGCCGCGCCTGAGAATCCGCCGCAGGACGTACCCCCGGCCCTCGTTCGACGGGAAGACGCCGTCGGCGAGCAGAAACGCGACTGCCCTCGCGTGGTCGGCCAGCACGCGGTAAGAAACCCCTTCTTCCGCATCGGGCGTGTAGGGCCGCCCGACCACCTTGGCGACTTCGTCGAGCAGGGGCAGGAACAGATCGGTGTGGTAGTTGCTCCCCGCCCCCTGCATGACGGCGGCAAGTCGCTCCAGGCCCAGGCCGGTGTCGATGCTGGGCGCCGGGAGGGGGTGCCGGGCGCCCGATTCATCGCGGTCGAACTGCATGAAGACGAGGTTCCACAGCTCCAGAAACTCGCCGGCCTCGCCGCGCACCTCGAATTCCTGCGTCGGCAGCACGGTGCCCCGCTCTCCGGAGGGCCGCATGTCGTAGTGGACCTCCGAGCAGGGGCCGCAGGGGCCCGTGTCGGCCATTTGCCAGAAGTTGTCCTTGTCTCCGAGCCGGTAGATCCGCTCCGGCGGGACCCCGGCAACCTCGGTCCAGAGCGCCGCCGCCTCGTCGTCGGTGTGGTGGACGGTCACGAAGAGACGGTCGACTTCAAGTCCCATCTCGTCCGTCAGGAAGTCCCAGGCGTACCCGATGGCCTCACGCTTGAAGTAATCCCCGAAGGAGAAGTTGCCGAGCATTTCGAAGAAGGTGTGGTGCCGTGCAGTGCGGCCCACCTCCTCCAGGTCGTTGTGCTTGCCGCCCGCGCGCACGCACTTCTGGGACGTGACGGCACGCGCGTACGCCACCTCCTCGGTCCCCAGGAACACACCCTTGAACTGGACCATTCCCGCGTTCGTGAACAGCAGCGTCGGGTCGTTGGCGGGCACCAGGGACGAACTTGGACGGACCTGGTGGCCGTGATCGCGGAAGAATGCGAGGAACCTGCTGCGGATTTCGGCGGATTTCATCGGATGGGCAAGTGGCGGGGTCGTCGCCGGCCGGTCGTTTCAGGACACCGCGCCGACATCGGCACGGCGTCGCCGACCGTACAAGTTAGCCCAACCGGCGACTCAGACCACCTTGACGGCGGGACCCTCCTGTCCGCCATCTGCCGGCGTCTCATCCTCCGCTCTGATCCCCAGCGCCACCAGCAGGCGCGCCTCGATCTCCCGCGCGACGTCGGCATTCTCTTCGAGGAACGTCCGAACATTCTCCTTGCCCTGCCCCAACCTCAGGTCCCCGTAGGAGAACCATGATCCGGACTTGTCGACGACTCCGTGCTCGACACCGATGTCGATGAGGAGACCCGTGTGGCTGATTCCCTTCCCGTATAGAATGTCGAACTCGGCCTGTTTGAACGGCGGCGCGCACTTGTTCTTGACCACCTTGACCCGGGTCCGGTTTCCGATGATCTGCGGTCCGTCCTTCAGGGCTCCGATGCGCCGGATGTCCATGCGCAGAGAGGCGTAGAACTTGAGTGCACGCCCCCCGGACGTCGTTTCGGGACTGCCGAACATGACGCCGATCTTTTCGCGGATCTGGTTGGTGAAGACCACGGCGGCGTTGGACCGGCTCACGGCACCCGTCAGCTTTCGCAGGGCCTGGCTCATGAGGCGGGCCTGGAGCCCTACGTGCGAATCGCCCATCTCCCCCTCGATCTCCGCTCTGGGCACCAGCGCGGCGACCGAGTCCACCACGATGACGTCCACGGCGTTGCTGCGGATGAGAACCTCGGCGATCTCCAGTGCCTGCTCGCCGGTGTCGGGCTGGGACACGAGCAGATTGTCGACGTCGATCCCGAGCCTGCGCGCGTACTGGATGTCGAGTGCATGCTCCGCGTCGATGAACGCGGCGATCCCCCCGTCGCGCTGCGCGTTGGCGATCACATGCAGGCACAGGGTCGTCTTGCCGGACGACTCGGGGCCGTAGATTTCGCTGATCCGTCCGCGCGGGATTCCGCCGATGCCGATTACGCCGTCCAGATTGATCGCACCGGTCGAGATGCTGTCGATCTGGAAGGTGGCGCCGTCCGAACCCATGCGCATGATCGCCCCCCGTCCGTAGGACCGTTCGATCTGCGTCAGGGCGGTGTTGAGTGCTTTCTCACGGCGCTGCTGTTCCTTACCGTTCTTTGGAGATGCCGGTCTTCCGGATGTCGGGTTCCTGGACATTTGCGACCTTTCGCTTGCCCCCAGGGGTCGTGGGGCCGGCTGCACCCGGCTGGCCGCTTCCGCAGGGACTGCGGCCGACGGGCTCACAACCGACAGATGTCAATACCGAAGATAATACGAAATAGCCTTTCATCAAGGCCTGAAGGTGAAGGTACACGGAAAAATGGGCGATTCCATGTCTGAACCGGCCGACTTTTCACGAGACTGTGATCTGGTCGCCATCGGCGGCGGTACGGGCGGTCTGGTGACCGCAGCGGGAGCGGCGTATCTGGGACTGAGACCGGCGCTCGTCGAGAAGTCCGCTCTCGGAGGCGACTGCCTGTGGACCGGGTGCGTGCCCTCCAAGGCGCTTATCGCGTCGGCACGCCTGGCGTGGAACATCGACCACGCCGCCAGGCTGGGGCTCGGATCCGGGGGCGCAACCACCGAATTCCGCACGGTCATGGAACGAATGAGAGCCGCGCGTGCGACGGTCGCGCATCACGACGATCCCGAGCGTTTCCGCAACATGGGGGTGTCCGTGCATTTCGGATCCGCCCGCTTCCTGGACGCCTCGACCCTGGAGGTGGAGGGTGTGGGCAGGATCCGGTCGAAACGCTTCGTGATCGCGACGGGCGCGGTTGCCGCCATCCCTCCCATCCCGGGTATCGAGGACGCGGACTACTGGACCTACGAGACCGTGTTCGATCAGGATGAACTGCCCGGGTCGATCGTGATCCTGGGCGGAGGCCCGATCGGGCTCGAGTTCGCCCAGGTGTTCGCACGTCTCGGTTCTCGCGTCACGGTTCTCGAGATGGCTCCGTCGATCCTGATCAGGGAGGACCCCGACGCGGCCGCCTTCATGCACCGCCTGCTCGAAGCCGAGGGGATCGATGTCCGTGTCGACGCGGCGGCGACGGCCGTTCGCACCGAGGCAGCCGGGTCCGTGGTAGAGACGAGCGACGGAGGCTCGGTCACGGCCGACCGCCTCTTCGTGGCCACCGGACGGCGCCCGATGACGGACGGGCTGAACCTCGAAGCCGCCGGCATCCGGACGGAAAGGGGGGCGGTGGTCGTGGATTCCCGGCTCCGGACATCGTCGGGTTCGGCGTGGGCGGTGGGTGACGTGACCGGGGCGCTGCAGTTCACGCACGTGGCCGAACAGATGGCCAAGGTCGCGCTGCGCAACGCGATCATTCCGGGCACCACGAAGATCCGCTACGACAGCGTTCCGTGGGTCACATACACCGACCCGGAGATTGCTCACGTGGGGCTGTCCGAGGCCGAAGCGGAGGCAGAAGGGGGGACGACCTATCGCTACGAGCTGGACGACCTGGACAGGGCCATCGTGGACGCCTCGGGGGTGGGGTTCGTCAAGGTCTCCGCCGACCGCAAGGGAAGAGTGCTCGGGGCCACGATCGTCGCTCACGGCGCCGGCGAACTGATCCTGCCGCTGGTCATGGCCAGGCAGCACGGCCTGACCCTTGGCCGGATCGCGAACACCATCTTTCCCTACCCCACGATGGTCGAGGGCGTAAAGCGGGCAGCCGGCGAGTACATGCGCTCCCGACTCGACACGACATCGGGCAGACTGCTCAAGAGAATCATCCAATGGCTGAAATAGACGACCGATCCAGGTCCGGCGAATCGCGCCCCTCCGGACGCGCCGGCGCGTTCCTGAAACTCGCAGTCCTTGCCCTGCTGCTGGCCGGCGGATACCTCGCCGCGACGAGGACACCGCTCGGGAACTACCTCACCCGTGAGGGTATCGGCGAGGCGATCGCGCTGTTGCGCGGCAATCCCTGGGCACCCCTGATCTTCATGGCGACCTACGCTGCGGCCACGGCGCTGGCCGTTCCCGGAACGATCCTCACGCTCGCCGGCGGGGCACTGTTCGGCTTCTACTGGGGCACGCTCTTCAACTTCGTGGCTGCCAACATCGGGGCCAACGTGGCGTTCGTCCTTGCCCGCACCCTGGGAGGAGACGGTGTGCGCCGCCTGATGGGCGACGATTCGGCCGCGCTGCAGAAGCTGGACGACATCGTGGGGAAGCACGGATTCCAGGGACTGCTGACGCTCCGCCTGATCCCCCTCGTCCCCTTCAACGCGCTCAACTTCGGATCGGGCCTCATGTCTCTCAAATGGCGCACCTACGCGCTCGCCACGCTGATCGGCATTCTCCCCGGCACCGCGGTCTACACGTTCTTCGCCGACTCCCTGCTCCAGGGCTCGCAGGAAGCTTCGCGGGACGCGCTGGTCCGGGTTCTCATCGCGGGCGGCCTTCTGCTGCTCCTGAGCCTTCTGCCGGCGATCCTGAAGCGTCTGGGCGTCAGGCTGCCGGGCATGTCCGCCGCGCTCGTTCTCTTCATGGGGCTGTCGCTCTCGGCACGGCCGTCGTCCGGCATGCAGCAGACGGCTGCCGCGGGACTGCCCGACCACTCGGCGTTCACACCGGTGCTCGCGGCGGTCGTCGATGGGCCACTGGTGAACTACGCGCGTCTTGCGGCCGACCCTGCCGGACTGAACCGCTACATTGCCGCCCTCGCATCCACCGATCCTTCGGCGTTTGCGGCAGCCAGCACCGACGAGCGCCTCGCCTTCTGGATCAACGCCTACAACGCCTGCATGCTCAGGCGCGTGATCGAACATTACCCGATCCGGAAGGCGGGTGGCCTGCTCCGCCTGAGGAACGCGGCCGCCGGCCGGCCGGAGAACTCCGTTTGGCAGATCGGCGACGTCTTTACCGGGGCGCACTGTCCCGTGGCCGGCGCCGAGCGCTCCCAGGACGAGATCGAACACGAGATCATCCGTCCCATGGGCGACCCGCGCATCCACTTCGCGATCAACTGCGCCGCGCTCAGCTGTCCGCCCCTCATCTCCCGGGCCTACCAGGCGGGCACGCTGGACGGGCAACTGGACGACCGCGTGCGCGCGTTCATCGACGATCCCGCACACTTCGAAGTCTCGGCCATGGATGGGACGCCCTCCGTGCGGGTGAACCGGGTACTGGAGTGGTTCAACGAGGACTTCGGGGGGCCGGAGGGCGTTCTCGCGTTTCTCGCCGGGTATCTCGACGGAGCTGACAGGACTGTGCTCACCGACCCGGACGCCCGGCTGGTCTTCTTCGACTACGACTGGACCCTGAACGACACGTCGCGCTGACGGCTCCCAGCGTGGATCGTCGCGAACTGATGGACAGAGTCCACGCTGACGGCGGTGGTCGGGAAGCCGCCGACCTGGGCGAAGCCGCAGGCCTGGGTGTCGTCATTCCGGCGCTGGACGAGGCTGACACCCTGCCCCACCTTCTCGAGGATCTTGCCCGCATGCGCGTCGGCCATCAAGTCCTGGTCGTGGACGGTGGCTCGGGCGACGGGACGGTCGCCGCCGCGAGGGCCGCCGGAGCCGAGGTGATGCGGAGTCGCGCGGGCCGGGCGAGGCAGATGAATGCGGGCGCGGCCTTTCTGACCAAGCGCTGGCTCCTGTTCCTCCACGCCGACTCCCGGCTCGACGACCGTGCGCTGGACTCGGTCGCGCACCACGTCCGCCGGGACGCGCCGCAGGCCGGCTACTTCCGCCTGGCGATCGCAAACGAAGACCCGTACTACCGGATGATCGAGATGGGACAGAGAGTCCGGGAACGACTGTCCGGGCTCGTGTACGGCGATCAGGGACTGCTCGTCCGCCGCGACGTATTCGACACCGTCGGCGGCTACCCGGACCAGCCGATCATGGAGGATGTGATCCTGTGCCGGCGGCTGCGGGACGCGAAGCAGCTCACGCGCCTCCCCGGCATCGTGACGACCAGCTCCCGCCGCTACGAGGAGGAGGGGCGCGTCAGGGCGTGGATGCGCAATGTGCGCACGATCATCCGCTTCCTGTCGGGGACCGACCCTGCCGCTCTGGCCGGCGGATACCGGGCCCGAAGAGCTCCCTGCGACAGCGCGCCCACGGTCGATCGCCGCAAACGCGCCGGGCAGGCCGCGCTTCTCGTCTTCGCCAGGGCGCCGCGGCCCGGCACCGTCAAGACGCGGCTGGCCCGCACCATCGGTGACGAGGCCGCAGCCGGACTGTACCGCCGCATGGGACATCGGATCGTCGCCGGCGTGGAGGACGCGCCGGCACGGACGGTCGTCTGCTACGATCCGCCGGACGCCGAACCGGAGATCAGGCACTGGCTCGGTCCGTCCTCCCGCCGGTACGTGCCCCAGGGAGCAGGTGACCTGGGTGCCAGGATGTCACGCATGTTCGACTACGCCTTCGCTGACGCGGACCGCGTCGTCGCCATCGGGACCGATGCGCCCGCGACAGATGCCGACAGGGTCACACACGCCATCGACGCGCTCGATACCGCCGACGCGGTCATCGGCCCCGCGCGGGACGGCGGTTACTACCTGATCGGATTGCGAAGACCGTGTCCGGAGCTGTTTCAGGGGATTCGCTGGGGCACCGATTCAGTACTGGCGGAAACGCGAGCCCAGGCTGAACGGCTCGGCCTGCGGATCACATGGCTGGAGTTGGAGAGCGACATCGACACCGGCGACGACCTCACACCCGACGTGCTGCGCTGGCTGGACTCGGCGGCACCCTTGGCAGGACCTCCAGCATCACCTTGAGCCATTCTCGTAACGCACCCACCAACCTGGTCTTACGGGGATGTACAGGAGGTCGTACGGGAGCTCGGCGGAGCGCTCCGCAAAGAGCGGAACGCCGTCCTGCCAACCGACGCGCACAATGTCCCCGCAGTCCGCCGGCCCCGGCGCGGCGCGCTGCCGATAACTGAGTCCGGAGAAGTTGATGGCCTCGCCTCGGTCGAACCAGTCGTGTCCCTCCGCGTAGCTGCCCGCGAGCGCCACCGCCGGCCCCAGCTCCCGCAGCGATACGCGATCCGGCCCGACCAGGGTGTCCCCGGCCTCGGTGAGAAAGACCTGCACGCCCTCGCCCGTCGCGAGGCACAGCGTTGCCGGCATACCCGCGGGACGCGACGGCTCGATCGCGCGCTCGACGATGACCGTGTCGGGGGGCGGTGCCGGCAGGGTGATCGTATCGGCCGGGGCATGCGACCGCCGCCGGCACAGGCCAAGCGCATCGGCGCAGACGGCGATCGAACCCGCGACCCCGAACTTCCTCGACCGGAAAGCGGATGATCCGTCGTGGTTCATCCCGAGCGCGAACGCGCCCACGTGGGCTCCGCCGAAGTCGAACCGTACGCCGGCGTTGGCGTCGAAGCCGTTGAACTCCGCCATCATGCTCATGACGGCCGCGGCCCCGAGACTCACGCGAATCGCTGATCCGGCGAACAGTCCGCCGCTGGTCCCGTCGTGGTAGAAGTCGAGGTCCCCTCCCGCCGAGAAGAGGCCGCCTCCCCAGCCCGCGCTCAGGGTCATGTCGTACGCGAACGGCACGCCTTCCAGGCCGGGGAGCATCGCGGTGGCAACGACGTACGGACTCAGGTTGCCGCGGAACTCCCGCGCCCCCGGGGTGTTGCGGACCACCCGTGCGTCCGGGTAGCCGAGCCGGTTGGGCTGGGGTCCGCCGCGGCCGTCGTCGTCGAAGGACGGCGACGTGACATAGCGCGCCCCAACCGCGAGGTGGAGGCGATCGAACGAGCCCGGCAACAGAGACAGGCGACCGAACCCCCCGACGATCCTTCCCTCCTCGCGCGCGTCCCCAAGGTGCTGGAGCGTCGCCCCCGCCTCCAGCCGATCGAAGAGCCCGATGGCCACCGAACCGTCGGACAGCCACCGTCCGCCGCCGCCCCGGCCGTGCCGGTCGCCGCCGGATCGCGCGGACCCGTTGGTCGGTAGCCAGGGGAGCCGGAAGCCGGAGTAGTTTGCCGTGACTGTCAGGTGCGGCAGTACCGTCGCGACCGGGATATCGACCAGCCCGGACCCGTAGCGAAGCGTCGCCGACACGTCCCTCGGCTGCGCGGCCGCAGGCCGCACGAGCACGGACAGCACGACGATGGCCGCGATGCCGGTGCGACGGGCGTCACGGAAGGATCCGGACCGGACCCTATCCGTCGACACGTTCCGCGGCGTCCCCCGGCTCGCGCGCTGCCATCCGCTTCATTCCCCGGGAGATCATCCAGACCCAGAACGCGATCAGGATCCACGCGATCCCGTAGGCCAGAAAGATGTGGACATAGGGACGCATCATGCTACACCTCCAGCAGGCGCAGCGTCTCCAGCCGCCAGCGTGCGCCTGCTCATGAGTTCAACCGAGTACCTGAGCGCAAAAAGGCCGAGGAACAGCATCGTGAAGCCGGCCAGGGAGACGAGCAGGGTCGCGAGCATGTCGGGATGCAGCGTGGGCCCCTCGGGCTTGATCACGACCGGGCCGGGGTGCAGCGACCTGAACCACGACACGCTCACGTGGATCAACGGGATGTTCAGCGAGCCCACGATCGCTACGACCGCCGCGAAGCGCTTCCCTCTGCGCGGGTCGGCCACGGAGCCCCGGATCAGGAAATACCCCAGGTACGTGAACCACAGCAGCAGCGTGAGCGTCAGCCGCGGCTCCCACGTCCAGTAGGTGCCCCAGGCGACGCGGCCCCAGAGGGGGCCCGAGGTGAGCATGATGGCGCCGAAGATCAGTCCGCCCTCGCCTGCAGCCACTGCGGCGGCGTCGGCCCGCTCGTCGTGCAGCCAGAGATATGCGGCGCTCGCGAGAGCCACGATTCCGAAGGCCAGAAACGTCGTCCACGCGGCCGGCACATGCACGTAGAAGATCCGCTGGATCACCCCCTGGGCCGCCTCCGTCGGGACCCAGAACGCGACCATCCAATGCATCAACAGAATGGCGGCCACCCCCGCCCACACGAGCACCAGGCCCACAGTCCGCACCCTTGTCGACTCCATATTCAAAAGATCCTATTCGTCGGTAACGTGTTGGAAAAGGGCGGCGCCGACCACGACCGATCCGATCGCGAACGCCCACAGCAGGCGCACCAGGCCCGAAACCTGGTCCCAGGGCAGCCCCATGAAAACCCGTGACGAGGCCGTGGCGCCGAAGAACACCACGGGAACGAGCAGCGGGAAGGTCAGCAGTGGCAACAGCGAATCCCCAAGCGAGCTGTGCCGCGATATTCGTCCGAAGAACGTCCCGGTCGCCGCCAGACCGATTGTTCCGGGCAGGAAGATCGCGGTGTGTGCCACCAGCGAACCGGAGACGCGCACACCGAGGAAGCTGGTGAGCACGACGAACGACAGCGCAGTGATCAGCCAGGTCAGGGCGAGGTTCGCCACGGTCTTGCCGAGAAAGACGGCCGGCCTGGCGACCGGGGTCAGGAGCAGGTGGCGGAAGGCGCCATCCGCTTCCTCGGCGTCGAAGATCCGTCCGGTCCCTGCCGTCGACGCGAACAGGATCGTGAGCCACGTGAGGCTTGCAACGACCGCGCGGGCGGCCACCTGACTCCTGTCCAGCACGAATCCGAAGAGAAAACCGGCGAGTACCACGAATCCGACCATCGCCAGCAGCCTGCCACCGGACCGGAACTCGACGCTCAGGTCCTTGCGCGCGATCAGCCAGGTCCACCGCGGCGCGCTCATGACGGATCTCGCGGCGCGGTGGTGAAGTGCTCCAGGAGTTCGGCGGCCCCGTCCTCGACGGCCTCGCCGTCGAACGCCACCCGGCCACGGCGGAGCACCAGGACACGGTCTGCCAGCCGGAGGCCCCGCGGAAGATCGTGTGTGACGAGGACGACGACCGCTCCCGCCGCACGGCGTGCGAGCAGAATATGCTCCAGACCGGTCGCGCCCGCCGGATCCAGTCCCGCAAAGGGCTCGTCGAGGAAGAGGACTTCGGGGTCGTGGAGAAGCGACCTCGCCAGCGCAACCCTCTGGCGCTGCCCGCGCGAGAGCGTCTCGACACGCCACTCGGCCAACCCGTCGGCGCCCACCGCTTCGAGAGCCGCAGCGAGGTGGCCGCGCCCGTTCCTGCCGACGCCGTGCAGGCCGGCGAAGAACCTGAGGTTCTCCATGACGGTCAGCTTCTCGTAGAGACCGGTGCGGTGTGATACCAGCCCCACCCTGGCCCGCCAGGCGGGATCACGGCCGGACACCACCGACCCGTTGGCCCGCACCTCGCCGCGGTCCGGCGTCCGTTCACCGCTCAGCACCTTGAGCAACGTCGTCTTCCCCGCCCCGTTCGGCCCCACGATGGCCAGGATCTCCCGGCCGGCAGCGTGCAGGTCCACGCCGGCAAGCGCACGCACGGGCCCGTAGTTGCAGACGATGCCGCGCCCCTCGAGGGTCAAGAACCGTCTCCGGCGGAAGGGCCCGCCTCCTTGCCGAACCCGGCGGCCAGCAGCTCGCCGCAGCGCCCGCAGTACCTCGCGCCGATGGGGTTCAGGTGCCCGCACGACGCACACTGCATCCCGCGGCGGATCGCCTCGCGGATTCCGGCGATCTCGTCCTCCAGCTGTCGCGACGCCCTCATTGCCTCGGTCTCCCGGCGTGCGTCCGAAGCCTCGCCCCGTCCGAGGTGCACCAGCGCCTCCCGCGACAGTTCCAGCTTCAGGGCCTCGTAGTCGTCCCCGTCGAGCTTGCCCGTGGCGCGGTCGTACTCCAGATCCCGCAGCGCCGTCAGCGCCACCAGGCGGCGGGCGGCGGCCTCGTCGAAGTCGTCGTCCCCGTGGAACACCGCTGCGCTCCTGCCGGAGAAGACGGGTTCGAGGATGAAGAGTGCCACACCGGCGGCGAGAAGCACTCCGCCGATCAGGGCCATCACGGCGCGTTCGCCACGTTGGAACTCAGCCGGCGGCGGGCGCCGGGAGGGGTCCCGGGCGCGAGCGGCGGCGTACCGAGACGGGGGCGGCGACCCGTGCGGCCGGCCACATTCCGATAAGCGCGCCGATCGTCACGATCAGCCCCCCGTACCAGATCCAGGGCACCAGCGGCAGGGCCTTGGCCTCGAAGGTGACGCGCTCGCTGCCGCTCTCCAGGTCCACCTCCTTGGGGATCACGTACAGGTCCTCGAACGCCGTGCTCGCGATCCCCACCTCCGTGGACTGCTGGTCCATGACCGGATAGAAGCGCCGTTCCGGGCGCAGGATGCCGACCCGCTCTCCGTCCCGGTAGACCGTCAGCAGTGCCGTCCAGCGCCAATCGTTCTCCCGCTCGCCCTCGGCCACCCGTGGCCGCGAGTGCGACAGGCTTTCGTAGACCAGGCTGTACTCGGTGCCCAGAGCCGAACGCACGCTCATCGCCTCGCCCGGCGCAAGCTCCTGCTCGATCCGGATATCGAACGCGGCCCCGGCCAACCCCGTGAAGACAATGACGACGCCGGCATGCACGATGTAGCCGCCCCACCTCTTCCGGTTTCGCCGCACCAGGCTCCGCAGCGCGTGCAGCAATCCCTCGCCGGCGATCCGTGCCCGCGCCCGCGTGCCCTTCCAGAACTCGGTGACCACGATCGTCAACACGAACGCCGCGATCGTGAAGGTCGCCAGCGCCATGGGATGCCGCACCCCGACCACAAGGGAGAGCGCTCCACAGGTCCCCGCCGCCACAAGCACCGGCATGGTGAAGTTCTTGCGCAGGTTGCGGCTCGAGGCGCGTCGCCACGCGATCACCGGCCCGATCCCCATCAATGCCAGCAGCATCAATCCGATCGGGATGTTCACGCTGTTGAAGTAGGGAGGCCCGACGTTGCGCGTCTCGCCGAAGAACCCCTCGGTGATCAGCGGGAACAGCGTCCCCCACGCGACGGCGAATGTGACGCCCACCAGCAGGAGGTTGTTGAACAGAAAAGCGGATTCGCGGGACAGGAACGACTGGATCTGGTTCTCCGACCTGAGCGAGGGAAGCCGGTACACGATGAGCACGGCGGAAAACGCGGCCAGTCCACCCATGAAACCGAGGAAGATGTACGCAATGCGCAGGTTCTCGGCGAAGCTGTGCACCGATTCGATGAGCCCGGAGCGGGTGAGGAAGGTCGCGAAGATCGTCAGGAGGAACGTGATCACCACCAGTGCCATGTTCCAGACCTTCAGCATGCCCCGGTTTTCCTGGATCTGGATCGAGTGAAGAAACGCCGTGGCAGTAAGCCAGGGGAGCAGGGACGCGTTCTCCACCGGGTCCCAGAACCAGTACCCGCCCCATCCCAGCTCTACGTACGCCCAGCGCATCCCGAAGATGATTCCGTTGGTCAGGAAGAACCAGCTGAGCAGGATCCAGCGGCGTGTGATGGCGATCCACCGTGAATCGAGCCGGTTCGTGAGCAGCGCCGAAACCGCGAAGGCGAAGGGGACCGCGAAGGCGGTGAACCCCAGGTACAGCGTGGGCGGATGAATGGTCATCCAGGCGTTCTGGAGCTGCGGATTCAGCCCGCGGCCGTTGACGGGCGTGAACCCCATGCGCTCGAACGGGTTCACGTCGGCGAACAGCAGCACAATCAGAAGAAACGAGAGCAGGGCGAGCAGGGTGCCGCTCACATAGGGCATGAACTCCCGATTGCGGCGACGGTTGGTAAAGACGGCGATCGAAGAGAAGACCGACAGGAGCAGCGTCCAGAAGACCAGCGAGCCCCGTTGCCCCGCCCACAGCCCGGCCACCTTGAAGTAGGTGTCCAGCTCGCGGTTCGAGTAGTTCGCCACGTATCGATACTCGTACTGATTGCCGAGAAAGGCGGCGATGATGCCCGCCGAAACCACGACGAGCAGGAGCGTGAGCATGTACACCGTGCGCTCTCCGCTCAGAACCAGGTCGCTGCGGCGGAACCTCCCGCCGACGAACGAAACCACGGTGCCCCACAGGGCGATGGGAAGAGCGATCCAGAGGGCGACCTCGCCCAGGATCGTCACGCCGCCAGCTCCTCCTCGGCGGCTTCGAACCGGCTCCCACACTTGGTCAGGACCGTGTGCGCCCGGAAGATGCCGTCGGCGCCGTAGATGCCCTCGACCACCACTTCGGCCTCGTCGTTGAAGGTGTCCGGGAGGATATCGCCGTACCTGACCGCGAAGGTCACCTCCGGATCCTCCAGGTCCGAGACCAGAAACTCGTGCGTGCCGGCACCGCTTTTCCTGCGGGCCCAGGATCCCTCGACAACCCGTCCGCCCACCTTCACGCCGATTTCGTGGAAGGTGGGTTCGCTTTCGACGCGCTCCAGGAGTTCGCCGGGCGTGAGGTAGTAGACCATGCTGTCGCTGATCCCCGTCCACATCAGCCACGCCACCATTGCCGCCACGCCGACCAGCCCGACGAGAAACCGTCCGTTCTTCATATCGATTCCGCTCCATCCCCAAACAGGGGTGACCTCCGCGCGGCGGACTGCAGTCCGTCCGCGACCGGTGCCTTCAATCTACGCACAGCAATGCCCTGCCCGAAATCCCCACGCCTCCGTCCGCGACCCCCGTGTGCCCGGAGCATGTGCGCGCAGACCAGGTGCCAGCCCCTGTCAGCGGTCCCCATCCAGCGTCGCCAGATTGCCGCGAACCGCCCGTTCCCACCCGGCGATCAGTGCCTCGCGCCCGCTCCCGCCGAGCCGCGGGGCGAAGGAGGCTCCTGCGCTGAATGCCGCTGCAAAGTCCTCCGCATCCGTCCACAGCCCCACCGCCAGCCCCGCCAATCCGGCGGCGCCGAGCGCGGTCGTCTCCACCATGTCGGGCCGGCGGACGGGAACGCCGAGGACATCGGCGACGAACCCCATCAGCCAGTCGTTCCTGGCGGCCCCCCCGTCCACCCGGAGCGCCCGTGCCCGGATGCCGGCGTCGCGCTCCATCGCGACCACGATATCGCGCGTGCCGTACGCCATCGCTTCGAGCGCCGCCCGAACGAGGTGCGCGCGGGTGGTGCCGCGGGTCAGCCCCGTGATCGAGCCGCGGGCGTCGGGACGCCAGTGCGGTGCCCCCAGGCCGACAAACGCGGGGACGAGGTACACGCCGTCGTTGTCGGCGAGCGACCGGGCCATCGCCTCGCTGGCGGCCGCGTCGTCCAGCAGTCCCAGGCCGTCCCGCAACCACTGGATCGCGGCGCCCGCGACGAAGATCGACCCCTCCAGCGCGTAGGCCGGTCCTCCGCCGGCGTCGCACGCGACCGTAGTCAGGAGTCCGTGGCCGGAAGACACCCGCCGCGCTCCGGTGTTCAGCAGAAGGAATGCCCCGGTGCCGTAGGTGCACTTGCCGAGCCCTGCCTCCCAGCATCCCTGACCGTAAAGCGCAGCCTGCTGGTCGCCCGCCACGCCGCCGATCGGCGCCTCCACTCCCAATGCGGCTCCGCTGGCGACCCCGAAGTCTCCCGAACTCGGGCGAATCTCCGGGAGAACGCGCCCGGGCACCCCCATGAGGCCGAGGAGTTCCTCGTTCCAGTCGCCCTCGTCGATGTCGAACAGCAGCGTGCGCGAGGCATTCGTCGGATCGGTGGCGTGCACGGCACCGTCCGTCATCCGCGCCACCAGCCAGGAATCGATCGTGCCCGCGGCCAGGTCGCCCGCGCGGGCGCGCTCGGCCAGTTCGGGGTTCCGGTCGAATACCCAGCGCAGCTTGGTGCCCGAGAAATAGGGGTCCAGCAACAGCCCGGTGCGTCGCCGGATCATCGCCTCGTGTCCCGCCTCCTTGAGTTCGCGGCACAGGGGGGCCGTGCGGCGGTCCTGCCAGACAATCGCCCGGTGGAGCGGCTTCAGGGTCTGCCGGTCCCACACGACGATGGTCTCGCGCTGGTTCGTCACGCCTACCGCAACCACCTCCGTCCGCGCCGCGGCAACCGCCTCCCTGGCCACGCGGGCCGTCACCCGCCAGATCTCTTCCGCATCGTGCTCCACCCATCCGGGGCGCGGAAAATGCTGTGTGAACTCGGAGTATGCCCTGCCGGCGACCCTCCCGTCCGCCGTGATGACCAGGGCCGCGGACCCGGTGGTGCCCTGGTCCAGCGCGAGCACGCCGGCGCCGCTCACGACATCCCTCCCGTCACGGGCACGAGCGTCGCCGGCGTTCCCGGCAGATACTCGTAACCGACCTCCCGGACAAGACTCGCCAGCGCCGCCGCCGACAGTCCCATCACCGCGTAGTAGTCGCCTTCGATGCGCTCCACCAGCGCCGCGCCGCGTCCCTGGATCCCGTACGACCCCGCCTTGTCGAGCGGCTCCCCCGTCGCCACATAGGCATCGATCACTTCGCGGGTGAGCTCGCGGAAGGTCACCCGCGCGGCAACGACGTTCGACACGACCCGGGCGCCAGCCCCCACGGCCAGCCCGCTGTACACGGTGTGGGTCCTGCCCGACAGCGACGAGAGCATCTTCGCCGCCTCGGCCGCGTCCCGCGGCTTCTCCAGCACGCGGCCGTCGATCACGACGATCGTGTCGCCCCCGATCACGAGCGCACCGGCGGGGGCCCCCTCGATGGCCGCCACCTTGGTCCGGGAGAGGCGTTCCACGTAGCAGCCCGGCCGTTCGTCCCCATTGCGCCGCTCCTCCACATCCGCCGGCACCACCGAAAAGCAGAGCCCCAGCATGCGGAGCACGTCGGCGCGCCTCGGCGATGCGGAAGCCAGCACCACGCCGGGCGCCCGGTCAGGCGCCATCATGGCGTCTTCATTGTGACATCACCGTCCATCATCGCCCATCATCAGCGTTTCATCGTTCCATCACCAGCGTCACCGGCCCGTCGTTGACCAGCGACACCTTCATTTCGGCACCGAACCGGCCGGTTGCCACCGGTCGCGGCAAGAGGTGGTTGAGCGCCTCCACGAACGCCTCATACAGCGGCACTGCGACCTCGGGGCGTGCCGCCTTGACAAACGAGGGGCGCCTGCCCTTCCGCGTGTCCCCGTACAGCGTGAACTGGCTGACGACCAGCACCTCGCCCCCGATATCGAGCACCGAGCGGTTCATCCGTCCCTCCGCGTCAGCGAAAACGCGCAGGTTCGCGACCTTGTCCGCCATCCACGCCACCGTGTCACCCCCGTCGCCTCCGGTGAAGCCGACGAGCACCGCGAGCCCGGGTCCGATCGCGCCCACGACCTCCCCGTCGACGGTCACCGAGGCCTCGGCCACGCGCTGCACAACGACCCTCATTCCACCGTCACCGACTTGGCCAGGTTACGTGGCTGGTCGACATCGCATCCGCGCATGACCGCAATATGGTAGGCGAGCAGTTGCAGCGGCACGGTGGCGAGCACCGGCATCAGCAACGGGATGGTCGACGGGATCACGATCCGTTCGTGCGCGAGGCCGGTCACTTCATCGTCCTCGTCGTTGACAACTGCAATGATGCGTCCGTGGCGCGCCCGCACCTCCTGCATGTTGGCCACGGTCTTGGAGTACACGGAGTCGCGGGGCGCAAGGACCACCACCGGCATGTTTTCGTCAATGAGCGCGATCGGTCCATGCTTCATTTCAGCAGCCGGATAACCCTCTGCGTGAATGTAGCTTACCTCTTTCAGCTTCAACGCTCCCTCGAGGGCCACCGGGAACTGGTAGCCCCGGCCCAGATACAGGAAGTTGGGCGCGGTGTGGTATGCGTGCGCCAGTTCCTCGATCCGGTCGCCCACCTTCAGCACTTCCTCGACGCGGGTCGGCAGATCGCCAAGCGCGCGGACGATCTCGCGTCCCTCCACGACCGACATGCCGCGCCGCCGCGCCAGGTACAGCGAGAAGAGAGCGAGCGCCACGACCTGGCTCGAAAACGACTTCGTGGAAGCCACCCCGATCTCGGGTCCCGCGTGCAGATAGATCCCGAAGTCGGTCTCCGCCGCGATGCTCGACCCGACGACGTTCACGACCCCCATGGTGCGGCATCCCCTCCGCCTTGCCTCCCGGAGCGCAGCGAGGGTGTCGGCCGTCTCCCCCGACTGACTGACGCCCATGACCAGCGTGCCCTCGTCCAGCACGGTATTTCGGTAGCGGAACTCCGACGCGTACTCGACCGTGACGGGGATCCGGGCCAGCTCTTCCAGCATGTAGCCGCCGATGAGCCCCGCGTGCCAGCTCGTGCCGCAGGCCGTGATCACGATTCGGTTCACGCTGCGCAGGTCGCGGGCCGCCGTCGCGATGCCGCCCAGCTTCGATGTGCCTTCCCTCTCCAGCAACCGGCCCCGCAACACGTCCCGCAGCGAGGACGGCTGCTCCCGGATCTCCTTGTACATGTAGTGATCGTACCCGCCCTTGCTGATCGCGTCCGCGCGCCAGCCGACGAGCTGGGCGCCCCGCTCCACCGCCCGGCGCGTCGGATCGAAGGTGCGGTAGCCGTCGCGCGTGAGCACCGCCGAGTCGCCGTCGCGCAGGCGGACGACCGTCTGCGTGTGTGCGACGATCGCGGTGGCGTCGGAGGTCGCAAAGTACTCGCCCGTGCTTCCGACCCCGAGAAGGACAGGACTCCCGTTGCGGGCAACGACGATCTTGCCGGGGTCGCGTGCGCTGACCACCGCGATCCCGTAGGTGCCCTCGACCAGTGCTACAGCATTGGCGACGGCGTCCTCCAGCCGGTCCGTGTCGCGAAAGGCCAGGTCGATCAGGTGTACCAGGACCTCCGTGTCGGTCCGGCTGCGGAACTCGTATCCCAGATCGCGCAACCTCGGACGCAGGCGGCCCGCGCTTTCGATGATCCCGTTGTGGACGAGCGCAATGTCCCGCGACGGCGACAGCTGGGGGTGTGCGTTGGCCCGGTTGGGCGGACCGTGGGTCGCCCAGCGCGTGTGCGCGATTCCGCACGTGCCGAGCGGGGGGCCGCCGCCCAGGGCGTCCTCGAGCTCGGCGATCTTTCCGGGGCGCTTCTCCACCGCCAGCGCGCCGTCCGCGTCGAGCACGGCGATCCCCGCCGAGTCGTATCCGCGGTATTCGAGGCGCTTGAGGCCCTCCATGAGGATCGGACCCGCTTGCCTGGGTCCCACGTATCCGATGATCCCGCACATGTCACCCGCGCACCGGGTCGTTCGCCACGGTGGCCAGCGTCCGCCTGGCGCTGCTCACCAGGCCCCGGGCCGACGACGACGCCGGAGCTTCGGCGATCAGCCGCACCACCGGCTCCGTGCCGGACGGCCTGACGTGCAGCCAGCTCGCATCGTCTCGCCACTCCAGGCGCAGGCCATCGGCGTCATCCCGATCCCCCACCGGCAGCTCACGCTCCAGCGCCAGGTAGGCTTCACCGAGAAGATCCCGCGGAAACGTCATCTTCTCCTTGACGATGTGGTACGAGGGCAGCCGGCCGACCCGGCTCGACAGCGTCGCGTCCGGCGCGTCGGCCAGGTACTGGAGCAGCAGGGCCGCTCCGGCGGCCGCGTCGCGCGTGTGGTGCAGCGCCGGCACGATCACGCCGCCGTTCCCCTCCCCGCCCACCACAGCCCCCTCGTCGATCATGCGCTCCACGACGTTGATCTCGCCCACGGGCGCCCGCACGACCCGGGCCCCGTGCGCGCGCGCCAAGTCGTCCACGATGCGGCTGGTCGACAGGTTGGTCACCACACGGCCGGCGGCGCGGCGCAGCACGACGTCCGCGGCCAGCGCCAGGGTCAGATCCTCGCCCAGCGCCGCGCCGGTCTCGTCCACCAGCGACAGCCTGTCCGCATCGGGGTCCACCGCGAAGCCGACGGCGGCCCCGCTCGCGCGCACGAGTTCGGCCAGATCGCCCAGACTGGCCGCCGTCGGCTCCGGATCCCGCCGAAAGCGACCATCGGGCTCGGTGCCGATCGCGTCCACGCGACACCCCAGCAGATCGAGCAGCGCGGGCATGATCACGCCTCCCGCGCCGTTGACGCAGTCCAGCGCAACGCGGATCCCGGCACGGCGCACGGCCTCGACATCGACGAACGGCAGCTCCAGGATACGCGCGACGTGGCGCTCCACCGCCCCATCGTCCCGCGCCACCGCGCCCAGCCGGTCCCACGGCTCGGACACGGCGTCGTACGCCTCCACAGCCGCCAGGAAGCGCGTCATCCGCGCCGGAGGCAGGAACGTGCCGCCGCGCACGGCGAATTTCAGCGCATTCCACTGGGCGGGGTTGTGGCTCGCGGTGACCGCGATCCCCCCCGCGGCGTCCGCGTCCCGCACCGCGAGCATCAGCGTAGGCGTGGGCACGATCCCGAGTTCGACCACATCGCAACCCGCCGACAGCAGCCCCGCAATGGCGGCGCGTTCAAGCATCGGCCCCGATGTCCTCGAGTCGCGGCCCACGACCACCCTCCCCCGGTCGCCCTCCTCTCGCAGAAAAGACCCGTAGGCAGCCGCCAGGCCGGTCACCAGGGACGGTCCCAGCGGCGCACCCACGACCCCGCGGAACCCGGAGACGCTGACCATCAGGTCGGAAGGAAGCTGGATCGGCATGAATCGGCGTTGGACGTTGACGAGTCGGAGCGCGGCGGCCGGGTTGGTCCGGCGACGGTCAGCCAGGCAAAGCGGGCGACGCCTGATGCAAAGCTAGCAGTCCGCGGAAGGAATCCCTACCGGGTCCGGTGATGCCGGGGTGATGCTAGATTGTGATGAGATTCTGCCCACGTACCGGCATGCATCCCCGTCTCCTGAGGAGTGCCCTTTGTCCGTTCCGCCTGCCCGCCCGGGTAACCGCTTCGGCACCCGCTGCGTTCACGCAGGGCAATCTCCGGATCCCGCGACCGGCGCGATCACCACCCCCGTCTTCCAGACGTCGACCTATGTGCAGGACGGGATCGGCCGCCACCGGGGCTACGAGTACGCGCGCCTCCAGAACCCGACCCGGGAGGCCGCCGAGGCCAACATCGCCGCGCTGGAAGGCGCGGAGCACGGAATCTCCTTTTCCAGCGGACTCGCGGCGATCGAGTGCCTGGTCAAGGCCGTCGCCGCGGGCGGGCACGTCGTGAGCGAGGAGAACACCTACGGCGGCACGACCCGCATGTTCACCCAGGTACTGGACCGGCTGGGGATCGAGGTGACCCTGGTCGACACGCGCGACGTGGACGCGGTGCGCGCGGCGGTGCGGCCCGACACGGGGCTGGTTCACCTGGAAACCCCGTCCAACCCGCTCATGCGGATCGCCGACATCGAGGCGCTCGCCGATGTGGCGCGGAGTGCGGGCGCGCTCCTCTGCGTGGACAACACCTTCGCCTCGCCCTTCAACCAGAACCCGCTGGCGCTCGGCGCCGATGTCGTCGTCCACTCGACCACGAAGTACCTGAACGGCCACTCCGACGTGCTCGGCGGCATCATCGTCCTCGACGACGACGCGCTCGCGGACGAACTGCTTTTCGTGCGCAAGTCAACCGGACCCGTCCCCGGCCCGCTGGACTCGTGGCTGACGCTGCGGGGCGCCAGGACGCTGCACCTGCGCATGGAGCGTCACAACGAAAACGGGATGCGGATCGCCGAGTACCTTGAGTCCCATCCCCTCGTGCGCCGCGCATGGTATCCCGGGCTGCCGTCACACCCCCAGCACGCACTGGCCAAACGTCAGATGACGGGCTTTTCGGGCATGGTTGCGGCGGAACTCGCCGAGGCCGACGCCCGGCGGATGGCCGAGGGCACCAGGATCTTCCGTCTCGCGGAGAGCCTCGGCGGCGTCGAATCGATGATCTGCATCCCCTCCCTCATGACGCACGCGTCCGTTCCGGAGGACATGCGGCTGCGCATGGGCATCACCGACGGAGTGGTCCGGCTCTCGGCGGGAATCGAAGACGCGGCGGACCTCGTAGAGGACATCGAGCGGGCGCTATCAGACAAGGACCGGATATGACCAACAACCACGAGCACACGCATGGCGGTGACCCGGGCGGCGATGCCCGCGCGAAACGCATCCTGACAGATATTTCCTCGCGCGCCTGGGAGCACAGCGCGGACCGCGCCGCGCTGGCCGCGCTGCGCAAGCTTCCCATGTTCGACCAGGTCCTGCGGACCCTGTTCGGCATCTTCGGCGAAAAGCCGATACGGCTTGCCTTCCAGGCGAACGCGGTGCGCGTCGGTCCCAACCAGTTTCCACGGATCTGGGACCTTTACTGCGACATGTGCGAGACCCTCGACGCGCCGAAGCGCTACCCGCTATTCGTCTCGCAGAACCCGGTCGTGAACGCCGGCGCATACGGGATGAAGGAGCCCTTCATCATCCTCAATTCGGGAACGTTGGAGCTGCTCACGGACGACCAGGTTTCGTACGTGCTGGGCCACGAACTCGGCCACGTGATGAGCGACCATGTTCTCTACCGCACGATGACCGAGCTTCTCATCCAGCTGGCGGGGCTCGGATTCCCGATCGTCGGGCTGGCCGCGCGCGCGATCCTCGTCGGGCTTCTGGAGTGGTCGCGCAAGAGCGAACTGTCGGCCGACCGAGCGGGACTGCTCGCGATCCAGGATCCGGACGTGGTCATGGCCGGGATGCTCAAGATGGCCGGGGGCGGATCCGACGACGAGACGTCACTGCCCGAGTTCATTCAGCAGGCCGAGGAGTACCGGGAGTCCGGCGATCTGGCCGATCAGGTCTTCAAGGTACTGAATCTTCTCGGCCAGACGCATCCCTTCTGGGTGCTTCGTCTTTCGGAGCTGCGCCGCTGGATCGAGGAGGGCGAGTACGACAGAGTCATCAGGGGCGAATACCAGCGCCGCGGCGAACCCGATCCCACCTACCGCGAAGACCTCGCGGAAGCGGCCGACGCGTACAAGACGGGCGCCAGGGATCTTCTGGACCAGGTGGCGGGCGCCGCCAGACGCGTGGGAGACAGCTTCATGGATTCCTTCAGAAAATGACCCGCTAGCGAACATGCGCATTCTCATCGTCGGCAACGGCGGCCGCGAACACGCGCTGCTCTGGAAGCTCCGGCACGACGCCCCGGCCGCGTCGTTCTACGCCACCCGCCCCAACGGGGGGATGGCGGGCGAATGCACGGCCGTGGACATCGCTCCCACCGATGTCGTGGCGCTGGCGGGCTGGGCGGCGGCGCGCCGCATCGATCTGGCCGTCATCGGCCCGGAAGGGCCGCTCGCGGCGGGACTGTCCGACCGAATGCGCGCCTCCGGAGTCCCCGTCTTCGGACCGTCGGCGGGCGCCGCCCGGATCGAGTCCAGCAAGGCGTATGCGAAGGATCTGATGGCGGCGGCGGACGTGCCCACGGCGGCCTACGAGGTTCACACCGACCCGGAGGCGGCCGCGGCGCATATCGAAGACTGGGGCGCCCCGGTGGTGGTCAAGGCATCGGGACTCGCTGCGGGAAAGGGCGCCGTGGTCTGCGAGACGGTGCCCGAGGCGGTGCGCACGGCCCGGAGCATGCTGGCCGGAGCCTTCGGGAAAGCGGGCAGCAAGGTCGTCGTAGAGGAGTACATGGAAGGTGAGGAACTGTCCGTGTTCTGCCTGGCCGATGGCGAGGACTTCGTGCCCCTGTTGTCCTCACAGGACCACAAGCGCATCGGCGAGGGCGACACCGGCCCGAACACCGGCGGCATGGGCGCGTACGCACCCGTGGGCTTCGTCACGGACGCCCTCATGACGGAGGTGGGCGAGCGCATCGTGGGGCCGGTGCTGCGCGCGATGGCCGAGACGGGCTGCCCGTTCAGCGGACTCCTCTACGCCGGGCTGATGATCACCGAAGAAGGGCCAAGGGTGGTGGAATTCAACTGCCGCTTCGGCGACCCCGAGACGCAGGCGGTGATCCCGCTTCTGGACTCGTCTCTCCTGGAACCTGTGCTTGCGGTCGCCGAGGGTGCCGGTCTCGCCGGACACGTGCCCGCCTTTCGTGACGGCGCCGGGGTTACGACAGTACTGGCGGCCGCGGGGTATCCCGGCGCCTATCCGAAGGGCGCGGCGATCTCGCTTCCTCCCATGCCGGCGGGCGTGGAGGTGTTCCACGCCGGCACGCGGATGGACGGCGACCAGCTGGTCACCTCCGGCGGGCGCGTTCTGGCGGTCACAGCGACGGACAAGGACTTTGCCCGGGCGCGCAGCCGCAGCCGCGCGGCCGCCGAGGCGATCCGGTTCGAGGGGAGCCAGTTCCGCCGCGACATCGGGTGGCGGGAAGCCGGCCGCCGGACAACGGAAGAGTAGTGCCTTGCCCGAGCTTCCCGAGGCCGAGACCATAGCTCGGGGGCTGGCCGCCGTGCTGCCGGGCCGGGTCATCGCCGACGTGACCGTCCTTCGGGACGAAGTGGTGAAGGGTCCCTCCCGCACGTTCGCGGACGCGCTGGCGCGGCGCCGGTTCCGCGACGTGGGGCGGCGGGGAAAGAATGTGGTCTTTACCTTCGACGACGGAGACCGCCTGGTGATCAACCTGGGAATGACCGGCCGGATCCTTGCTGCGGCGAACGCGGGTCCGGTCCGCCGCGCCACCCATCCGGCGGTGCATTTCCGTCTCGACAAGGGGGGCTGCATGACGTATGACGACGTGCGCCGTTTCGGTCTCCTTCACCTCGTTTCGCGCGACCGATGGCGGGACTGGTCGCGGCGCCTGGGCCCCGAACCGCTCAGCCGCTCCTTCACCGCCCGGGTGCTCGGCCGCACTCTCGCCCGATCGCGTTCCCCGATTCGCTCGCTTCTTCTCGACCAGAAAAAGATCGCCGGTGTCGGCAACATCTATGCGGTGGAGGCCCTCTGGTTCGCGCGCATCCACCCCGCCACCCCGGCGAACGCCATCCGGGAGCAGGCGTCGGCGCGGCTCCACCGCTCGCTGCGACGGGTACTGCGACGCGCGATCCGTGCCGGAGGCACCACACTGCGCAACTATCGCACCGTGGCGGGCGATGTCGGCGGCTTCAGCCGCGCACTGCACGCATACGGCCGCGAAGACGAGCCCTGTACGCGCTGCCGCACGCCGATCGCGCGCGTCGTGTTCGGCGGCCGCTCGGCCTTCCTGTGCCCACGCTGCCAGCCACCGCCTTCCCGATGATGCGCGCCCCGACCGCCCTGTCGCTGACCGCCGTGCTGCTGACCCTTCTGTCGGCGTCCGCGTTCCTGCCGCCCCCGGGCGCGGGCGCCCAGGAGCCGCCCGGCACCATAGCGGGAGCGGCGCCCGGCGAAGCGCTGCCCGTCACCCGGCATGTTCTCGCCAACGGCATGACGTTCCTCATCCTGCCGCGCCGCCAGGCTCCAACCGTCTCACTCGTGGTTCACTACCCGGTGGGATCCGTCAACGAGCATCTGGGCAATACGGGGATCGCGCACGTTCTCGAGCACATGCTCTTCAAGGGCAGCGAGGAGATCGGCACGCGGAACCGTGCGGCCGAACTGCCGCTCATGCATGCGGCGGATGCGGCCCGCGACTCCATGATCGCGGAGCTGGCCGGACCCGCGCACGACTCCGCCGAGGTCAGGCGGCTGCGCGGGCTCGTCACCGCGCTGGAGGGGCAGGCGCAGGCGTTCGAGATCCCGAACGAGTTCGACCGCATCCTTACGTCCCATGGCGCGAGGGGGCTCAACGCGACCACCGCCGCCGAAGCGACCCGATACTTCGTCGAACTCCCGGCCAACCGCCTGGAGCTGTGGTTCGCTCTGGAGTCCGACCGGATGACGAACCCCGTCATGCGCGGTTTCTACACGGAACTCGATGTCGTTCACGAGGAACGTCGCACGCGCCTCGAGACCAGCCCGGGCGGGATCCTGGAGACGGCGCTGCTCGCGACGGCCTTTCAGGTGCATCCGTACGGGGTCCCGGTGATCGGCCACAAGGCCGACCTCGAGTTCCTCACGCGCCGGCACGCGCTGGAGTACTTCCAGGCATACTACGGCGCCCGCAACGCCGTCGCCGCCATTGTCGGCGACGTGGACGCGGGCCAGGCGGTCGCGTGGGCCGAAGAGTATTTCGGCAGCGTGCCCTCGGGCATCCCGGCGGCGCCCGTGCTGGCGCGGGAGCCGGAGCAGACGGGCGAGCGCCGGATCACCGTCGAATTCGACGCCGAACCCCGTATCATGATCGCGTGGCGCGGAGTATCCGGATTCCACGACGACGCTCCCGCCCTGTCCATGCTCGCGTCGGTGCTGACGGCGGGCAGGACCACGCGACTCTACCAGCGCCTGATAGCACGGGACCAGTCGGCCGTACACGTGTCGGCCCATCAGGGACCGGGGTTCGCACACCCCGGGCTCTTCATCGTCAACGCGGTGCCGAGGTCGCCGCACACGCCCGCCGACATCGAAGCGGCCATCTACGAGGAGATCGAGGCGATCCGGCAGGCGCCACCGAACCCGGCAGCGCTGCAGCGAATCCACAACCAGATCCGCGCGGGGGATTTTCGCCGCCTCTCGTCCAATCTCGAACTCGCCATGCAGATCGCCGAGTCGCAGGCCTCCTTCGGCGACTGGCGCGAGACCTTCCGCCTGTCCCGCCGAATCGGCGACGTGACCCCGGAGGACGTGCAGCGGGTGGCGATCCGATACCTCGTCCCCGGCACCCGCACGGTCGCTACGATGGTGCGCAGGGGGTCGCCGTGAACACGCGTGCCCGAAGGACTGCCATCCGCGCGGCGGCGCTGGCCGCAGCCGTGACGTTGGCCGGCGGGGCGCGTCCGGCTTCGACCCAGGAGTCCGTCCGCGAGCGGATCGCCGCACTCGAATTCCCCGAACTGCGATTCACGCCCGTCGAGCCGCGCCAGGAGACGGTACGGGGCGTCCCCGTGTATTTCGCCGAGGACAGCGAACTCCCGCTGGTCACGGTGTACGCGACCTTCCGCGGTGGGGTACGACGATTCTCCCGCGAATACTTCGCGGCCGCCAGCGCGGTACCGAGCCTCATGCGCACGGGTGGCACCAGGGACCTCCCCCCCGACTCAGTGGACGCCCGGATCGAGTTGCTGGCGCTCGCGACGAGCTTCGGTCAGGGCGGCGGTGGCTCCTCCTCGTGGATCAACACGCTCACCGGCCAGCTCGACGAAGCCGTGTCGCTCTGGGCCGACATGCTGCGCTGGCCCCGCTTCGACTCGACTCAGGTCGAGGTGTGGCGCGCCGCCGAACTCGAGCGCGTGCGCCGGCGCCGCGACGAACCCGCTTCCCTGGCCTTCAGCCGTTTCAACCGGATCATGTACGGCGACCACCCGGTCGGCTGGGAGATGGGCCCGTCGGACCTGGAGCCCGGGGACCTCTCCGAGGAGAGGCTGCGCTTCGTCCACGAGGCTGTCGTCTGTCCCGGCAACATGGTGCTGGGGATCGCCGGCGATGTGACCTGGAGCCATGCGTCGGATCTCGTCGAGGGGATTCTTGCCGACTGGCCACCGTGCTCGGGCAACCTCCTGGAGGATCCCCGGCCCGAGATCCGCACCGAACCCGGCGTCTTCGTGATCCCCAAGGAGATCGAGCAGAGCGTCGTCGTGCTTGCCCACTCGTCCTCCCTGCGCCAGGGGAACACCGGCGAGTACTTCGCGTCGCGCATCGCCAACTCCATTCTGGGGGCGTCGGGGCTGTCCAGCCGCCTTGCCACGGAGGTGCGAACGCGGCAGGGGCTGGCCTACGGCGCCTCGTCGATCTGGACAGCGTCGACGAGGGACGACGGCCTGGTGGGCGCGCTGACCCGGACAAGGCCCGAGCGCACGCTGGCCGCGGCGCGGCTGCTGCTGGAGGCGCTTGATTCCGTACGCGTCACGGCGCCGTCCGGTGACGAAGTTGCGCACGCGGTCGGCGAGATCGTCAACGGCTTCGTCTTCAACTTCCGCACGCCGCTGCAGGTTGTGGCCCGGGGCATGACCTACAAGAGCCTGGGGCTTCCCGAGGATTGGCTTGAACGCTACCTCGACGGAATCCGTGAGGTGAGCGCCGACGATGTTCTGGAGGTGTTCCGGGCGGAGGTCGACCCGTCCCGCATGACCATCCTGCTGGTCGGCGACACCACCCGCTTCGACGGTTCGCCGTCGGAACTGGGGACGGTTACCGTGCTCCCGGAGGAGCCGACCGGCGCGGCCGACCCGCCTTCGACGCCACGTGCACCGCCGCGATCCCTCCGCTGAGCAGCCGCCACTCGACCGACCGGAATCCGCTGCTCCGCAGGAGTTCCGCAAGCGCGTCGGGCCCGGGAAAGCCCCGTACGGATCTGGGCAGGTAGCTGTACGCCCAGGGATGGCCCGAGACGAATCGTCCGAGCAGGGGAAGGATGCGGTTGAAGTAGAGCAGGTACGCCGCGCGCAGGATCTTCCCCGGAGGCACGGTGAATTCGAGCACCACGAGCCGCCCGCCGGGCTTCAGCACCCGGTGCAACTCATGCAGTCCCGCCGCCAGATCGGAAAGGTTGCGCACTCCGAATCCGACGGTCGCTCCGGCGAAGCTGGCGGTCGCGAACGGAAGCTTCTGGGTGTCGCCGCAAACAGGCGCCACGGCAGAGTCCCCAATCTTCTGCAATCCTTCGGCCAGCATGGGCAGTGCGAAATCGGCTCCCACCACGCGTCCGGCGAACCCCCGCTGCCGGACCAGTTCAAGTGCCAGATCCAGAGTCCCCGCGCACGCGTCGAGATAGGCTCCATCCGGGGCACGCTCCCAGCCGAGCGCCTGTACGGCCCGACGGCGCCACGCCTTGTCGATGTTCAGGCTCAATACGTGATTCAGCAGGTCGTAGCGGGGCGCGATCTCGCTGAACAGCGTGCGAACCTGTGCGGCGCGAGCCCCTCCGGTCGCCGGGTCCGCCTGTTCGCGCATCGAATGACGGGAATCCATTCCCCAAACGTAGTCCGTTCTCAAGTCCACGGGGAACCGTCGCCGCGGTCCCCATGACCCAAGGCCCCTCCAAGGATACGGCCACGGCCCGACCCACGACCCTTGCAGCATCCCGCACCCGACGACAGGACCCTGGCGGCCCAGGCTGCGGAGGGACGCCAGCGCGCGTTCCGTGAGCTGCTCCGGCGGTACGAGCGTCCGGTCTTCTCGCTCGTCTATCGCATGGTCCGCGACCGGAGCCTCGCCGAGGACCTGGCCCAGGAAGCCTTCATCCGGGCCTTCAACGCGATCGGCAGCTACAACCCCAGGTACAAGTTCTCCAGCTGGATCTTCAAGATCGCCAACAACCTCACGATCGATCACCTGCGCAAGAAGCGCCTGGACACCATTTCATTGCAGGGGTCTCCCCACGCCCTCACGGAGGAGGCCCAGGCGCAGACCACGCCGATCGTGGAGTCGCCCGACGAACGCCCCGACGCCTATGTGGAGAACATGGAGCTCGGAAGCCAGATCGAGGCGGCGATCGGCAAGCTGCGGCCGGAGTACCGCTCCGTGACGCTGTTGCGGCATGTGGAAGGCTATTCCTACAAGGAGATCGCGCAGATCATGGGACTGCCGCTCGGCACCGTGAAGACCTATATCCACAGGGCGCGTCTCGAGCTCAAGGAGTCGCTGGCGCACGTGGTGGAGCCCGGATAGCCGAGGCCGCCTGCCAGCGGGCGCCAGGACCCCGTTGCGGGTGGCGGGCCAGCCCCCCTTGTGGGAGTGTTTTCCAACCCGGACATGATCATGAACGAGCCGGGGGGAGGGGCCGAGGTGGGGGGGGGTGCGATGGTGAGGGGTGGTGGAGGTTGGGATGGTGGGGTGGAGGAGGGGGCGGCGCAAGGGCCGCCAGCCCCGAGGCGAGCGGAGCGAGCCGAGGGGCGGGCGGGGCCGGTCATGCTGCGGGGTTCAGCGCCTTGGCGATGAGCTGGAAGAGCACCTTGCGGGCCCGCTGGACCTTTTGGCCGGCCTCCACGGTGTTCACGGCGTGTGCTGCGGCGTCGAGCTTCTCGAAGGTGACGCCCGGCTTCAGAAAGCCTTCGGCCCCGGGCAGCGACCGGAGCTTCTCGTACGGGGTCCTGACCAGCTCCTGGGGGTACTTCCTGCGGCGGCGCCCGTTCGCATCCTCGACCTCGACCGCGAAGAGGCAGGTGCGGTGATGGTTGAGAAAGGGCGAGAGATGGTCGCGCAGGAACGCGTCGGCATCCGGTGCCAGAGACTCCGGGATGTGGCTGCGCCCCAGCCACCGGCGAACGACGTTGCCGTTCTTGGACTCGACCAGCGCGTTGTCGTTCGAGCGCCGGGGCCGCGACTTCGTGAAATCCTCGACGTGCAGCTTGTTCAGCATCTCCGCGACCCGGTGGTTGATGAACTCCGACCCGTTGTCGCAGTGAAAGGCCAGGACGCGGAAGGGGAACGCGCCGATGAGCGCCTCGAGCACGGGGACCATGAACTGCTCGGTGATCCGGCGAACCGACGCAAGTTGTTGGTACTGCGTCACTTCGTCGACCATGTTGATCACGTAGGCCCCCTTCTCGCCATCGCGGTCACCGCTGTGCACGGTGTCGACGCGCACGAAGCCCGGACGGCCCTCCGGCCGGGGCCTGCGCCGCTGGCCGATCGGCGAAGGCGCACCCCGCGTCGTCCGCAACGTGGTCCGGGCACGCCGGTACACCCGGCGGTTCCGCAGGTTGTAGATGTGGCCGTTCGAGATCCCGGCCAGGCGTTCGAAGCGCTCGTCGCGGAAGACATGGTACATGCGCCACAGGATCCGCTTCGTCGCCGGTCCCGAGAGCTGGCCGACGGCCTCGTCCACCTCGGCCAGCAGCAGCGCGTCGGCGGTCGTGTAGACCGTGGCGAAGGGCCGCGCCGGAGGGCGCAACCGGTGGTCGCGGATGCGGCCCGTGCGGCGCTGCTGCGTGATCAGCCGGGTCAGCTGGGCGTCCGAGTAGCCGGTGACCCTGGCGAGATACTTCCTGACCAGACCCTTCCCGGCCCTCGACAGGCCGAAATGGTAGCGGAACCGGACCAGCGTCCGCTCAACGAACGCGTACGCCGCCTCGCGGTCGTGGGGGGTGATCTCCGCCGCCTCGCTCCCGCCGAGGAAGGCGCGGATGTCGTCGAGGGTGCAAATCCGTTCGGTGCAGAGTGTCACGATCATGCTCCCATGATCTGCTCGCACCCCCGCTCGTGCTCACTTCCCGTTGGAAACCCGCTTCCCGCTCATGATCATTTCTCATTGGACAACGCTGTGGGTGGCGTCCGCCATGAAACCGGACGAACTTGTGAACCGTAGTGACGCCGATTCCCGGAGGATAATGCCAAAGTGACCGACACCGATCGCATGGTCCGAGCCCTGGACCCGCAAACGAGGCGGATTTTCCGCTACCTGGACGGCGAACTCCGTGCGGACGAAGCCGTCGAGTTCGAGCGGAACATCGCGGCCGACGCCGTGCTGGCGGTCGAAGTCCGGTCGTTCCGCGGGGTTCTGGCGGCCCTCGACCAGCTGGCCGTGTTCGCGCCTTCGCCGGACTTCAGGGTGCGCGTACTCGCGGCGCTGCATGCCGGGAGGTCCTGGCGTGCCCGCTTGCGCGCGTGGCTTGGCGGCGGTTCCTTCGCCATCGTGCCCAATGCCCTGGCGGCCCTCCTGGACGAAAGCCTGTCCACGCGCCAGGCGAAGGCGTTGTCGGCGTTCGTGGCGCGCGACCCCGAGGCTGCCGGCGCGCTCGCCGAATGGAAGCGGCTGCACGACCGCCTGGACAGCCTGCCCGTCTACCGGCCAGCGGCGGGGTTTCAGGACCGGGTCATGGCCCGCATACCCGCTGCGGCGCCCGCGCCATCCGCAAGCGGCGCCGGTCTCCTCCACCGCGTCAGACGGCTCTGGCCGCGTCCGGCGGACCGCCTCGCGGCGGCCTCCGGCATCGCCTTCGGGCCGACTACCGCGGTCCTGGCGACCGCGTACATGCTGTTCTCCAACAACCCGCTGGTCACGGCGTCCAACGTTGTCAGCTTCCTGTGGACAAAATCCGCCGATGCGCTGTCGGGCCTGATCGAAGGCGGGCTGGGGAGCGCGGCGGGCACGATGTTCGGCTATCTGGACGGGTTGGCGCCCCAGGGTGCGGCCATCGCCGTCACTGCTGTCCTCTTCGCATGCCTCACGCTGGCTTCGGCGTGGATACTGTACAGGAACATCATCAAGGTTCCGGCTTCGGAGCGTCGCTATGTACCGATTTGACCACATGAACTGGCTGCTTCCCGTCCTGGCCGGCGGCAGCGGCGTCATCGCCGCCACGGAGAGCGCCGCGCAGGAGCGGCAGGTCGTCTCCAATCAGGTGGCGGTGTCGCGTTCGGAGGCCTCGCTCGAACTCGAGTTCTCCGACGGCGCCACGTTCTCGATGTCCTTCGACAACGGCCGCGTCACCGCGGACGGCGAGGTGCTGGGCAGCTACGAGGCGGGCGGCGCTGCCGAGGCAGAGTGGCGCGCGTTGCTCTCGGACGTGCTGGCCCTGTCCAACGGCCCCCTGGCGGATGCGCTTCAGCGTTGGGAGCCGGATCCGGATCTCGGAAACGAGACCGACCTCCTGCACGCGATCGACGGCACCCTCGAGCGAGCGGTTGCCGGGGTCGGTGGTGCCGCGGTGCGGTCGCTCGCCGGCGAGAGGATGGGCGAACTCCTGGAGGTCGTGGCGCAGAGCGACAACGTCGAGGCTCTGGGCACGGCCCTGGAGGAGGTCGACCTCGAGTCGCTACTGATCTGGCTGGACCGGGATTACACGGTTGGCGAAGGGACGTCGCATCAGGGGTCGCTGCTGGTCGTGGGCGGTCACCTGGACGTCCGCGGACGCGTGGACGGCGACGTGATCGTGCTCGACGGCACCATGACGCTGCGAAACGAGGGCATGGTGGATGGCGACGTTCATCTGATCCAGTCGGATCTGGTACGCCGCGGCGGCGAGATCGATGGTGAAGTCCTCGATGTGATGCGCCAGTTGAGACGGGAGGAGAACCGGATCCGCCAGGAGATCACGGCCGAGGTTGCCCAGGAGATGGGTCGCGCTCGCCGGACCAGCAGGACGAGTGGCTTCGCGAGGGTCGGTCGCGCCGTGGAAGACATCCTCGGGACCGGGATCACGTTCGTGATTCTCGGGTTGCTGACTCTCTTGCTGACCCGCCTGTCGGCCGATCGCGTAGACGTGGTCACGAGGGCGGTCGGGCATCAGCCGGCACGCAGCGCCGTGGTCGGATTTGCCGGCGGTTTCCTGATCCTCCCGGTGTACGTGCTCGGGATCGTGGTTCTGGCCATCTCGGTGGTCGGGCTGCCGGTCCTCCTGGCGTGGTTGCCTCTCTTCCCGCTGGCGGTCTTGGTCGCGGGGTTCGCGGGATACGTGGGCGTGAGCCAGCAGGTGGGAAGATGGGTGCTCGAACAAGACCTCCCCTGGCTCGACTGGGTCGACGGCAACCGGCCCACCCACCTCCGGCTTCTCGGTCTCGGCACGCTACTGGCGCCCTTTGTGGTGGGCAATGCTCTTCAGCTCCTGCCCCTCGTGGGCTGGACCGGCTCGCTCGTCAACGCCGTGGGCTCGATTGCGTGCGTCGCTGCGATGCTCACCGGCCTGGGCGCGGTGATCGTCACGCGCGGCGGCCGCCGTCCGGTCGACTACGAGTTCGATGACGGTCCGTATGACCCGGTCGATTGGCATGAGGCCGACGATGTCGACGCTGCCCCGGACGGCGACGAGAGTACCGGGGGCAGCGACGCAGAGCCCCCGGAAGGCGACGACCGGTGAGCCGGCCCATCGTTGCCCTGACCGCGGGCGTCGCGCTCCTGGCACCGCTGCCGCTGGCGGCCCAGAGCTGGAAGACCGTCACGTCCTCCAGACTCGTGACCACTGAAGACCGCCTCGACGTATCGGTCAGCTACGGGGCCGGAGTCCTCGAGCTCCGCCGGGGCGACGAGGGATCCCTGTACAGGGCGCTGTTCCGCTTCGACGAAGAATCGGGAATGCCGGTCACCGAGTACAGGAACGGACGTCTCGAGGTCGAGATGTCCTACCACGAGTACCGCCGGAACTTCCGCAACCGGTCGGATGCGCCGACCCTCGATCTGCAGCTCGGTCCGAACGTTCCCGCGGACATCGAACTGGACTTCGGCGCGGGTCGGGCGGACCTGGATCTGACCGGCATCCCCGTATCGAGACTCGAACTGAACACCGGCGCCTCGGAAACGGTTCTGAGACTCCGGGAATTGAACCCGGAGCCGATGGAGGAAGCCGTCATCGCCGTGGGGGCTGCCGATCTTCGCGTGAGCGGTCTGGGCAACTTCAACACCGCCGACGTGGAGGTCAACGCGGGTCTGGGATCGGTGGTGCTGGAGCTGGACGGCGCCTGGGCGCAGAGCGCCGGGATGTCGGTCGAGATGGGGCTGGGCGCGCTGGAAATCCGGGTGCCGGAATCACTGGGAATTCGCATTCGACGCGAGAGCCGCTTTCTGTCGTCGTTCGATGCGGAGCGCCTCGTCCGGACGGGGAACATCTACCAGTCGCTGAACTGGGAAGCCGCCGATCGTCGCGTGGAAATCGACATTTCGGCCGCACTCGGGAGCATCGACATCGTGTGGATCGATTGAGGCGCACACCGGAGTGGTGACAACACTCCGGGCCGCGAATCAGTTATTATTGTAAGCGAGCAAACATCTCCGTCCCGTGGGGGTGGCCGGCAATCCGGAGGCCCCCGGGAATCGGTTTCGCAGGGGGAGGCATGATCGGTACGCTGTTGACATTCCTGGCCATGGGCATTGTCAGCATTGTGGTGGTCTGGATCGTCCTCTCGGTGATCGGAGCTCTCCTGGGACTCACGGCGGGGATCGCCGGTTTTCTCCTCTGGAAGGTCGTGCCGGTCATGTTCGTCGGCTGGTTCGTACTCAAGGTTCTCGCCCGCGTCCGGCGCGGGCCGGGAGCCCTGTCGTCGGCCGACCGTCAATGGCTGGAGGGCGAGTAGGGCCCTCCCGGTCACCGTCAGCGACGGGGCGGCAGCGTCTCGATCGTCCGCAGGAGGCCTTCGCCGATCGCCGTGAGCGATCTGGCCGCGCGCGACTCGGGCGCTGAAAGCACGGTCGGCCGTCCCTCGTCACCCGCCAGTCTGACCGCGATGTCCAGCGGCACCCTCCCCAGGAACGGGATCGACAGCTCCCGGGCCAGTTCCTCGCCGCCGCCGCGCCCGAACAGATCGACGACCTCGTCCGATCCGGGAATGCGGAAGCCGCACATGTTCTCCACGACGCCGAGCACGCGCGTGTTGACCCGCTCGAACATCTTGACGCCGCGCCGCACGTCGCCGGTCGCCACCTTCTGGGGCGTCGTGACCATGACGGCGCCGTCGAGATCGACCGTCTGCACCAGGGACAGCTGCGCATCCCCCGTGCCGGGCGGCATGTCGACGATCATGAGGTCCAGTTTGCCCCAGGCCACCTGTTCCATGAACTGCTTGAGGATGCCGGCGATCAGCGGCCCGCGCATGATCGCGGGCTGGGCGCGCTCGAGAAGGAAGCCGAGGCTCATGAGGCGGACACCGTGGGACTCCAGCGGCTCGATCATCTCCGATCCCTTGGCCCCGGACACGGCGGGACGCCGCTTCTCCCCGAACATGACCGGGATGTTCGGTCCGTAGATATCGGCGTCCAGCAGGCCCGTGGCCAGGCCCCGGGCGGCGGCACAGGCCGCCAGGTTGGTGGCGACCATGGACTTGCCGACCCCGCCTTTTCCGGAACTGATCGCAATGATCCGTCTGACCCCGGACAGAATGCCCGGCTTTGGCGAGGGAGGCGGAACGGAGCCGGGCTGGAGTCCCGGCCGGGGGCCTGCGCCTCCCGGCCGGCGGCCCGCAGCTGGCGGCTCGCGGCTCGCCTGGCGCTGGCCCTCCGGCGGCGTCTGGGGCAGGCGAACGTCCACCTTCACATTGGTGACGCCCTCCACGGCCTCCGCAGCGGCCCGCGCGCGCCGCACCAGCACCCCGGGATCGCCCCGGCGCAGGGCAAACGCGAAGCGGGCGTTCCCCTGCGCATCGACCGTCACAGCGGTGACCTGACCACCGTCGACCACGTCCTGGCCGGTCGCCGGGTTTACAACGCCGGTCAACGCCCTCGTCACTGCGGCGACAAGTCCGTTCTGGCTCATTCCGGGCTCAGATGGCATCTACCGTCAGCACCTCGGGCACGGACGCCCTGAGTCGCCGTTCGATCCCTTCCTTGAGGGTGAGCATGGAAATCGGACAGGCCTCGCAGGCTCCCATCAGACGGACCTCGACCCTGCCCTGGTCCGCGTCCCAGTTCACAAGCTCCACGTCACCGTCGTCCATGCGGATGGCGGGACGAATGGTCTCGAGAATCTCTTCGATCCGCTCTATGGTACTCATTCTCCGTCCAGGTCACAGGCGCGGAGCCAGACCGGTTTGCGGGTGATGGCGGCCGCGACGCCCACGGAAGGTACCGCGCGCGTTTCCGGGGCGTCAATGCGGAGACGGTGCTTCCGGGTACGGCCGGTTGCGCGTGCGGGCCGCCCGCGTGAAATTGCGTGCGATTCCGGCAGTCACGGACAGCCGGAGCGCTCCCGCCAACCACCAATCCCGCCAGGTCTCATGTCCGGAACGTTTCGTGTGCCCGCCCCCGTCAACGAACCCATCCACTCCTATGCCCCCGGCACGCCCGAGCGGGCGGAACTCAAGGCCGCTCTTCGCCGTATCGCCACGGAGGAGGTCGAGATCCCCGTCGTCATCGGAGGCAAGCGCATCCGCACGGGGAACGTCCACGAAATCCGGGCGCCGCACGACCATGGACTTCTGCTGGGCACGTGGCACGAAGCAGGTCCGGAGGAAGCGCGCGCGGCGATTGCCAACACCATAGCGGCGCGGCGCGAGTGGGCATCCTGGCCCTGGGAGGACCGTGCCGCGGTATTCCTGAAGGCTGCCGAACTGCTCGCGGAGACCTGGAGGTCGACCCTCAACGCGGCGACGATGCTCGGGCAAAGCAAGAATCCCTTCCAGTCGGAGATCGACGCCGCCTGCGAGATCGTGGACTTCTACCGGTTCGGCGCCCACTTCGCGGACCGTATCTTCGAACAGCAGCCCATCTCGGAGAGGGGCGTCTGGAACCGGATGGAGTACCGCCCCCTGGAAGGCTTCGTCTACGCGATCAGCCCCTTCAACTTCACCGCGATCGGCGCCAACCTGGCCGGGACTCCCGCAATGGTGGGGTGCGGCGTGCTCTGGAAGCCGTCCAAGCACGCGGTGCTGTCGGGCTACCACACGTACAAACTGCTGGAAGAGGCGGGACTCCCTCCCGGGGTGATCAACTTCGTACCGGGCGACCCGGTCGGGATCACCGAGGCCGCGATGAACCACCCGGACTTTGCGGGGCTGCATTTCACGGGTTCCACGGGGGTCTTTCAGTCGCTCTGGAACACCGTCGGCAGGAACATCGCGAGGTACCGGTCGTATCCGCGGCTTGTCGGCGAGACCGGTGGCAAGGACTTCATTGTTGCCCACCCGTCGGCCGACCGCGCCGCGCTCAGGACCGCGATCGTGCGCGGCTCCTTCGAATACCAGGGCCAGAAGTGTTCCGCCGCCTCCAGGGCGTATGTGCCGCAGTCGGTCTGGAAGGAAATACGGGACGACCTGATCGACGAGACCAACGGGCTGACGATGGGGGCGCCGACCGACTTCCGGAACTTCGTCAATGCGGTGATCGACAAGGGCGCCTTCCGATCGATCACGGGCTACATCGACAGGGCCGCGGCGAGCGCCGACGCCGATGTGATCGCCGGCGGCGAGTACTCGGACGCGGACGGGTACTTCATCCGCCCGACGCTCATCGAGGCCAGGCGGCCGGACCACGAGTCGATGTGCGACGAGATCTTCGGCCCCGTGATGTCGATTTACGTCTATCCGGACAACGCCTGGTCCGAGACGCTCGAAATCGTCGACCGCACATCGCCGTACGCGCTGACCGGGGCGGTCTTCTCCCAGGACCGGAGCGGCGTGAGGGAGGCGCTGCACGTGCTGCGCAACGCCGCCGGCAACTTCTATATCAACGACAAGCCCACCGGGGCGGTCGTGGGGCAGCAGCCCTTCGGGGGCGGCAGGGCGTCGGGGACGAACGACAAGGCCGGCTCGGCGTTCAACATCATGCGCTGGCTCACTCCGCGAACGATCAAGGAGACGATGGTCCCGCCGACGAGCGTCGGCTATCCGTTCATGGAAGAGGAATAGCGCGCTTGCCTGTCAGACCGTCATGGCCGCGGGGCGGGGCGTCGCGGCGGCGACCGCGCGGCTGAAGTCCGCCTTCAGGTCGTCGATGTCCTCAAGGCCCACCGAAATGCGCACGAATCCGTCCGGGATGCCCAGTTCGTCGCGCTCCGAGGGACTCAGGTCGACGTGGGAGGTGTGGCGCGGCTGGGAGACCAGGGTCTCGACGCCCCCCAGCGAGGGAGCCGGGGCCGCCAGGCGAAGAGCCGCGAAGAACCGGTCCGCGGCAGCGCCGCCTCCGTCGAGAACGATGGACACCATGCCGCCGTAGCCGTTCAGCAGGCGGGTGGCGAGCGCGTGATCCGGGTGATCGGGCAGACCGGGATGGATCACGTTGCGCACTCCGCTCAGCCCGGTGAACCACTCGGCGAGCTGGAGCGCCGTGCGGTTGTGCCGCTCCATCCTCGCGGGGAGCGTACGCATGCCGCGCTCCAGGAGCCACGCCGTCTGCGGGTCGATCGAGCCACCGTACAGCTTCATCATCCTGGTGATCTTCCGGATCAGCCCCTCGCTGCCCGCGACGACGCCGGCGATGAGGTCCGAGTGTCCGCCGAGGTACTTGGTGGCGGAGTGGATGACCGCGTCAACGCCGTGTTCGGCCGCGCGAATGTTCATCGGGGTCGCGAAGGTCATGTCGGCGGCAAGAATCGCCTCCGCACTGCGCGCGGCCTCGCGCGCCGGCGCGATGTCGAACACGCGAAGCGCGGGATTCGTCGGCAACTCGATCAGGACCACGCGGGTGGCCGGCGTGACGGCGCGGGCCCACGCACCCGGGTCGGCGGGGTCGACGAACGTGGTCGTGATGCCTCGCCGCGGGAGCTCGTGGGAGAGAAGCGCCCACGTCGCGCCGTACAGGTGGCGGCTTGCCACGACATGGTCCCCCTGCCCCGCTGCCGCGAGCAGGGTCATGGAGATGGCTGCCATCCCGCTGGCCAGCGCCAGTGCCGCGTCCGTCCCCTCCAGTGCAGCGACCCTGGCTGCGACGGATTGCTGGTTGGGGTTGTTGCCGTAGCGGCTGTACAGGAGGTCGATCCCGTCTTCGGGGCCCGCCCAGTGGAATGTCGAACTGCGTACGATCGGGGCCACGACCGGGGCGCCCGGCCGGGGCTCGGGCTGACCGGCGTGCACCGCCTGCGTGGCCGGAGCGAGTGGCCCCTCCCCCGTTCCATCGTTCCTCATTGCGCCGTCTCCCTGCGTTTGAGTGAAATCCGTCCTACAGTGTCCGCGCCAGCGCGCTCAGGGCAGCCGCGCCTCCGCCGCCGCTGCGGTACGCCAGCCGCCGTCTCGCGAGCCCCCGCACCAGGGGCTCGCCCCGGTCGCCCAGCACCCCCGTCAGGTCGCGGGCGCCGATCCGTTCGCGGCGCTCCAGCGTGTCCCAGGCGCTGCGCTCTTCGGCCGTCGCGGGTCCGAGGAGCTGGAATCCGCCGCCGACGTCGCAGACGGCTGCCAGTCCATGCCTCCCCAGTACCTCCTCGACAGCATGACGGTGCATGTCGCCGACGGCCCGAAACAGGAAGAAGACGTTGCGGGGACGGTCGGGTCCCTGATACCGAAGCAGCAGCTTCGCCACCACCTCGTCCGCGCAGCTGAAGTCGAGGATGCGGACGCGCGTGAAGTCGACCAGCAGCACGATGGGGGCCGGGGACATCCCGGCGAGCCGCTGCTTGATCACCTGCCTGACCGCCCGTCCGGTCGGCCGCGTCACCAGGTTGGGGCCGCGCGACGCGATCGTATCGGCAACGATCGCGGCCACGTCGATGGTGACGGGTCCGTTGCGTCCCTGGGCCGGGCGCGCGTGATCCCGGCGCTCAGTCATCGACCCTCTCCGGGAGAACGATGTTGATCTGGGCGCCGGGGAACCCGGGAAGACCGTCGATGACCGGGGGGCTGGGGTGCCACGACGGGCTGTCCGCGATGCGCGCCGCGCCGCTGCGGATCGAGACGAGCCCCTGCCAGCGGGAGACCTGTTTCCGGATCTGCTGGATTCCCTGCCCCCTGCCGGTGTCCGGAAAACGCGTCAGCCCCATCAGAAACGCGGCCTCCAGGGCGGTTACGTCTCCCCAGCGATCCCCGAACCGCGCCGCGTGTTCCTCCGCCAGCGAAGCGCGAAAGCCCCGCCCCACGTCGGAAACGGCGATCACCAGCACCTGCCGGCGGGTCCAGTTGTAGCGTTGCGCCGCGACCCAGCCCGGCCCTTCGGCGTGCTCGACGATGTTCTGGCACACTTCGGACAGGATCACCGAGAACTGGACCACCGCGGGCGCCGGATAGTGAAGGGTCCGGGACAGGATCGCGCCGGCCCGCGACTGCACCCGGTCGACGACCTCGTGCACGTCGGAGTTGGTGGTGATCGCGGTAATCTCCAGAAGCACGTCCGACGATCGCGCGGGGGTGCGCCGGATCCGCTGGTGCGGGGGCTGGAACACGCCGGCGGCGGCGCGCGGAAACTCCATGCGGTCCAGGTAGCCGACCACATCGCCGGTGGTGGGCAGCGACAGGCGCGGCACGGCACCGTTCGCCGAGGCGACCTGTCCGGCGCAGAGAAGCGCCAGCATCCCGTTGGGATCGATCCACCGGAGGCGGCGCGCGTCGAAGAGTATCGGCCCCGGGCCGCAGGCGGCGACCTCCGCGAACACCGCGTCGACGTTCCGGTAGTCGAGCGAGGACGGAATCTCGACAACCCGCATGTCAGTGCGAACCCCAGGGCGGACGGGGGCCCTTGCCGGTCAGCAGATCACGCGTACGGGAGGCGCCGCTGCAGCCCAGCTTGCACCGTGCCAGGGTTTGTGCGTACAAGATCGCCGTGCTCCGGCCGGCCCCGGCGAGGACTCCGGAGAAGAATGAGGCGCCCCAGATGTCGCCACATCCCGTGGGATCGCCGGACGGCGCACCTGGCGAGGTCGGGAACTCGCACACGGCGGGCTCGCCGTCCTCCCCGGCCGCCAAAACCCGCACGCCCCGGCTCCCACGGGTCACCGCGATCATGCGGGCGCGTCCGCATAAGGCCCTGGCAGCCGCCGACAAGGGGTCGGGTGAGCCCCGGGAGAATAGCGCGAATTCGTCTTCATTCATCTGCACGGTATCGAAGCAACCAGCCCACTCCCCGCAGGACCGAAGATAACGGGGGCTGCGGCGTCCGTCGCTCTCCACGCCCAGGAAGAGCGAGTGAAGATCGGCGTGCGTGGGCCCGTCGAACTCGTCCCGTATGCGCCTCGCCCCGGCAAGCGTCAACTCCATCCCGGAGATGAGGTTCACGTAGAGCGCGTCGAGGCCGGGCAGGAATCTTCCTGCTTCGCCGGAACTCCATCCGGGGACACCGCCACGCAGGAACTCGACGCGGTCGGCGCTGTCCAGGTACCGCAGCTCGACGCGGTTGTTGGGCTCCGGGACCGCCCGCAGGAAACGCGTGTCGCCCACGCAGGCGTGAGAGAGAATGTACCGGGTGCCTGCCACGTGCAGATCGCGTCCGATCTTCACGATGGGCACAACGATCCAGCCCGCGGGCAACGCCACCTCGAAGGCCGCCAGCGCGTACCCGATTCCACCCCATGCCCGCACGGGGTCGCGCGTCCCGGGGTGCATGATCGTGTCGCGCACGAGGGTGCCCAGCACTCCAAGTCGCCTTGGGACACCGCGGTGCCTCCCGGACTCCTCTCGTTTGCTCATCGACGCCGGTCGCCCTTCACGAGCGGTCGTCGTCAAGCTGCAGCACGGCCATGAACGCTTCCTGCGGTATCTCCACCGACCCGACCTGCTTCATCCGCCTCTTGCCCTCGCGCTGGCGCTCCAGGAGCTTGCGCTTGCGCGTGATATCGCCTCCGTAGCACTTGGCCGTCACGTTCTTGCGGACCGCCTTGACGGTCTGCCGGGCGATGACCTGACCCCCGATCGCGGCCTGCAGGGCCACCTCGAACTGCTGCCTGGGGATCAGTTCCTTGAGTTTCCGGACCAGCAGATTGCCGTGGCGGTACGCGTTGTCGCGGTGGAGAATCACCGAAAAGGCGTCGACCGGTTCGCGGTTGACCAGGATGTCGAGCTTGACCAGATCACCCGGCCGGTACTCCTGGAACTCGTAGTCCAGAGCCGCATACCCCTTCGTGCCACCCTTCAGACGGCCATAGAAGTCGAGGACGATCTCGGCCAGCGGAAGCTCGAAGTCCATTTCCACGCGGCGGGGGTCCAGGTAGCTCATCCCCTTGAACAGGCCCCGGCGCTCGTGACACAGCTTCTGCACGTTGCCGATAAAGGCCGAAGGGGTGACGATATGGGCTCGCACCACCGGCTCCGCGACCGCATCCACAAGGGCGCGGTCCGGGAGATCCGTCGGGTTCTCGATCGACAGGACCGATCCGTCCGCCATCGACACCCGGTATTTCACGTTCGGCACCGTGGTGACCAGCTTCACGCCGAATTCGCGGTCGAGCCGTTCCTGAACGATCTCCAGGTGAAGGAGCCCGAGAAAGCCGCACCGGAAGCCGAAGCCCAGCGCCCTGGAGGTCTCGGGCTCGAACTGCAGCGACGCGTCGTTGAGCCGAAGGCGTCGCAGCGCCTCCCTGAGCTCCTCGTAGTCGTCGGCATCGGAGGGATAGAGTCCCGCGAAAACCATCGGCTTGGCGTCCTGGTAACCGGGAAGCAGCTCGGCGGCTGGGTTTGCGGCGTCGAGCACGGTGTCGCCCACGCGCGTGTCCGCCACCGCCTTGATCGCGGCCACCAGATACCCGACCTCGCCCGGCCCGACCGACTTCGACGGGATTCGGCCGAGACGCAGGTGGCCCACCTCGGTCACCTCGTAGCACGAGTCGACCGCTCCGAACGTGATGGACATTCCGGGGCGCAGGGTGCCGTCAAAGACCCGGATGGTGGGCACGGCGCCGAGATACTGGTCATAGTACGAGTCGAAGATCAGCGCCCGAAGCGGAGCGTCGGGGTTGCCGCCGGGAGGAGGGACCCGCTCGACGACGGCCTCCAGTACGTGCTCGATCCCCGATCCCTCCTTGGCCGAGACGGCGAGCACCAGGTCCGGGTCGATTCCCATCAACTCGGCGACTTCCCCTCGCCGGCGTTCGGGTTCCGCGCCCGGCAGATCGATCTTGTTGAGGACCGGCACGATCTCGAGGTCGGCGTCCAGGGCCAGAAACAGGTTGGACAGCGTCTGCGCCTGCACCCCCTGGGTCGCGTCCACGACCAGGATCGCTCCCTCGCACGCCGCCAGCGACCGCGACACCTCGTAGGTGAAGTCCACGTGGCCGGGCGTGTCGATGAGGTTGAACTCGAAGTCGCGGCCGTCCCTCGCCCGGTAGGACATGCGCACCGCATGGAGCTTGATGGTGATGCCACGCTCCCGCTCGAGCTCGTTGGAATCCAGCACCTGCTCCCTCATCTGACGGCTGTCGAGGGTGGCCGTAGCTTCCAGGAGCCGGTCCGCCAGGGTGGACTTGCCGTGATCGATGTGGGCGATGATGCAGAAATTGCGAATGAGATCGGTGCGCACGGATCACGGAGCCCGGATGCTGGAGTGCGGTGCCGCCCGGGAGTCTTCGCTCAGCCGACCGACGGGCTGCGGGCGTCGACCCGGAAGGTAACCGGGCCGATTTTGGCAGGTCAATCGTGGGATTCGTCCCCACCGGGCGGGAAACAGCAGCCGGCACATGTGCCGCGCCGTGCGGTCCGGAAGCACGCCGGTTTTCCAGAATGCGACAGAAACGGAACATTTCAACGACAAATCTGCTATAGCGCCCGTGTTGCGTCCAAAGGCGCGGTGCCTTTTTATTAATGGGGCATCCCCGGCGTGCAACCCAACCCAGGCGGCGTCATGGTCCACTCTCGAAGGCTGTTGCGGTTTTCCTCCCAGGCTCTTTTTGTCGCACTCTGCGCCGTGACGCAGGCGGTGGCCACCAACAATGCGGCCGCACAGGAGACGGGCTCCGTTACCGGGGTCGTCGTCGACGCCGTGAGCGGTCAACCGATCGAGGCGGCGCAGATTTCCATCCCCGAGCTGGGCACCGGCGTGCTGTCGCAAGACGAGGGGCGCTTCGTTCTCGTGGGCGTGCCCGCCGGGACGTACGAAGTGCGCGCCGAGATCATCGGTCACCTGGCCGCTTCCGAGAGCGCGGTTGTCCCGGCAGACGGCGCCGTGTTCGTCGAATTCCGGCTGCATCCCACCGCTCTCCAACTGCAGGAGGTGGTGGTGACCGGTACCGCCTTCGAGGAGTCGCCGGTCGACCTGCCCTATTCCGTCACGGTTTCCGGGCGGCGATCGCTCGCGGAACAGGGGTCCCCGCAGGCGGTCGACTTCTTCCGGAACCTGAGCTCCAGCGCGGGCGTGCTCGGAGACCGGCAGGGCTGGTACACCACCAGGCCGGCCGCCGCGGTGCCCGAAACGGTGGCCAGCGTCAATCTCCGGGGCATCGGACCCTCGCGCACGCTGGTCCTGCTGAACGGCAGCCGTCACGTGTACGTGCCGATGCGGCTGCAGGGAGGCCGTTTTGTAGACGTCAACGCGTTTCCGTCGATCGCTCTGGACCGTATCGAGGTTGTGAAGGAAGGCGCGTCCGCGATCTATGGTTCCGACGCCGTCGCGGGCGTGGCGAACTTCCTTACACGCGGGGACTTCGAGGGCTTCGAAGTGTCGGGGTCCCACGAGTACCTGGCGGGCGCGGGCGACACCAACGTGGGGGCCATCTGGGGGTCACGGCTTGCCGAGAGCGCGCACGCGGTCGTATCGGCGGAGGTGGCGGTTTCGCAGGCGCTGGACCCCCGGGATCGGGATTGGGCACTGCGACCCTTTACGTCCGGGGGCGGCGCCTGGTCGTATACGGGCAATCCCGGCGCGTTCCTCTTTCCCAGGCTGACCGGCGGCGAGACGAAGGAAGAGTTCGTTGCGGCGCTGGCGGACGCACAGTTCGGCGGCTGGGGCGGCGTCTTCATCGACCCGCAGTGCACCGCGTTCGGCGGCCACCTCGAGGGTGAGACCTGCCGTTTCCGCTACCAGCCCTGGGACAACCTGATCCAGGCATCCCGGCATGTCCGCGTCTTCGGCGAACTCAACGGCGACCTGGGCGACCGGTCGCGGTACCACGTCGAGGCACTGTGGGCCGAGGCGGCCACCCCGGCCTGGGTGACCACGCCGTCCTACCCTCCGATCTCGCCGTACAACGGAGCGCAGGTCATCACTCCGGGAAACCCGGGCAGGCAGGCGTTCTGCCGGAGCTACGGGCAGGCGGCGGGATTCTCGAGCTCCGAAGACTGCCTCGGGGACGACTGGTACTTCTACGGGCGCCTGGTGGGCAACAGCGGTCCCGGCCGCACCCTGGAACGGCAATCGCGAACCACACGGATCGCCGGTTCACTGGAACGGGAGATAGAGTCTCTCGGCGGCAACGAGGGCACGCTGGAGCTTTCCGCTTCGTTCTCGCGCACCACCGGGAACGTCAACCTCCCGGCCGAGTACGCCTACCGGAAGTTCCTGGCGTTCCGGGGCTTCGGAGGCCCCGGCTGCGGAGTCGACGTGGTGCTCGACCCGTCCAGCCCTTCGGGCATGGCCCTGGGCGCGCTGAACGGCGCCGTAGCCGGCCAGGGGGCTTGCATGTACTACAACCCCTTCAGCAACGCCCACCAATACACCGCCCAACCAGGAGCGAGCTATCTGGATCAGGCGAACCCGGACTACATGGCCGGACTCGAAAACAGTCCCGAGCTGATCGACTGGATCAACGACGAGGTCGATCTGGACAACGGCGCCAACCTGCTGGTGGCGGACGCCATTCTCAAGGGGACGCTTGTGGAGGAGGTAGCCGACTATGCGGTCGGTTATCAATTCCGCTGGTTCGATGTGGGGTCGGAACCGAACGCGGCAGGCAACCTTGAGCTCAACCCCTGTTCCGTGCCCGGCGACCGGACCTGCCTGGAGAAGGCCGGCGCCTTCACCTTCACGACCGGGCACTACCCGTATCACGCGTCCCAGAACGTGCACCGTCTTTTCCTCGAGTCCTACCTGACGCTGGGGCCCAGGGTCCACGCCCAGGCGGCCGCCAACTACGAGTTTCACGGGTCCGTGAGCAGCTTCGATCCGAAGCTGGCACTGCGGGTGGACCTCGCCGAGCCGCTGGCACTCCGCGCGTCGTTGCAGACCACATTCCGGACGCCTTCCGTCGACGACCTCAACGAGGACCGCGCCACCTCGCTGGAGTACGTCGCCGAAGCGGGCATCTACAAGGCCCTGGACGCCTCCGGCAACCCCGATCTGCAACCGGAGCGCGCGTTCACGTACAACGTGGGACTGACCCTCCAGCTCCCGCGCCTGCGCGCATCGCTGGACTACTGGGACTACGACTTCCGCGATGTCATCGACATCATTCCCGCCACCGGCGTCACGCGCCTGTATGATCTGGGCGGCACCTCGCGCCAGGCCGTTCAGCAGTTCGTGACCTGTCCCGACGGCCGGGGGACCGGCACATGCCCCACGTCCGCTCTGGAGCGGATCGCCGTACGTACCACCAACTGGCCGGGCATCGAGCTGTCGGGCATCGACTGGCACCTCAGTACGCGGTTGCCGATGGCCGAGAGCATCGTCTCCCTCGGGATGGACGGCACCTTCACCCGGAGGTTCTTCGTGCGGGCGCTCGATCTGAATGACGTGGAGGTCTTTCCGGCCCAGGACGCCGCCGGGAAGCTCAACTGGAACAACCCCATTGCTCCGCCGCTGCCCCAATGGAAGAGCCGGTTCTCCGCGGGCTACCACTTCGGCGACTACAGTGTTGTCAACTACATCAACGCGGTCTCGGGGTATGCGAACGAGGTCTTCCCGGACACCGAGTTCGCCGAGATCGACCGGTTCGTCACCTGGGACCTGAGCGTGCTGCGGCGGGCTTCCCGCAGAACCGACCTGGCGCTTTCCGCGATCAATCTCCTCGACACCGCTCCACCATTGGTCAACTGGGAGCAGTCGTATGACGGGTTCACGCACAGCCCCAAGGGGCGGCGGGTGAAGCTGTCGATCACGTACCGAATGGGGAACTGACCCGCAGCGGGCCCGAGCCGCCCGCCACTTCCGCACACCGTGGCAGCAGTCCACATTCAATGGACCATGGCCACCAACGAGACGACCACCCCGCATCGGGATCGCCGCACGGATCTCCTCGACCCGGAGACGCTGGCGCAGCTGGGCGGGATCGACATCATCGCGCGGCAGGTCGTGCAGGGCTTTCTGCTGGGGCTGCACAGATCGCCGAACAGGGGGTTCTCGGCCGAGTTCGCCGAGCTTCGCCAATACCAGCCAGGGGACGATCTGCGCACCCTCGACTGGCGCATGTTCGCGCGTTCCGACCGTTTCTACGTCAAGCAGTACGAGGAAGAGACGAACCTGCGGGCCTACATGCTGCTCGACATCAGTGAATCCATGGAGTGGTCCTCGCGGGCGCGCCTCCCCACCAAGCTCTGGTACGCCAAGCACCTGGCCGCAGCAATCTCGCTCATCCTCATCCGCCAGGGCGACATCGTCGGCCTGATCGCATTCCACGAGCGGATCGTGCGCCAGACCCGCGCGCGGGGGGGCAAGGTGCACTGGCGCCTGCTGCTCCAGCACCTGCACTCGCTGGAGGGCGGCGGCCGGACGGACTCCGAGTCGGCCGTCAAGAACGTGGCCATGCGGCTCAAGCGGAAGGGACTGGTAATCCTGATCTCCGATCTCCTCGTGGATCCCGAGGGGACCGCGAAGGCACTGATCTACCTGCAGCACACGGGTCACGAGGTGCTGGTTTTCCACCTGGTCGATCCGGGGGAACGCGACCTGCCGACGACGGGCGAGACCCGGTTCGTGGATCCGGAGACGGGCGAATCCCTTCAGGTGTCGGTTGCCGACATGCGGCGCCAGTACCGGGACGCGGTGGAAGAGGCCGTAGCCGAGTGGTCCACAACCCTGACCAGCCGCCGAATCGCGTATTCGACAATCGGTACCGACGAACCCCTTTCGCGCGCGCTCAGGTTCTACCTCTGGAAGCGCCAGCGTCTTCCCTGACGTGGGCTTCCTCAACCCTCTGTTCCTTCTGGCGGGCGTGGCGGCGCTCGTACCCTTGATCCTGCATCTGTTCTACCGGCAGGAAAGCAAGACCTTCACCTTCCCCGCCATCCGGTACCTCCTCAGAACCGAGAAGGACCACGCTCGCCAGATCCGGACACAGCAGCTTTTACTGCTCCTCGTGCGCGTGGCGATCATCGTGCTGCTGGTCGTGCTCGGGGCCCGGGTCCACTTCCCCGGTCCCGGGGGCAGCCACGACCCGACCGCCCTGGCGCTGGTTCTCGACAATTCCCTGAGCACGACGATCATCGAGGAGGGACGGCGCCGGCTCGACACCCTGAAGGCCGTCGCGCGGCAGAGCGTCGAAGCGGCGGGTTACGACGACGTGATCTGGGTGGTCCGCGCCGGCAGCCCCTGGGAGGTCGCCGTGCCGGGGGGCATCGAGCAGGCGGCCGTCGCCATCGAGGAGACCGGCCCCAGCCACGCGCACGGCGATCTGAGCAGCGCGATCGGGCGTGCGCGTGCGCTCGTCGGGCAGAGCAGCCTGCCGGGCCGGGAAGTGCACGTGTTCACCGATCTGCAGGCGACGGCCTTCTCCGGGCCCGCGGCAGGAGACGACGATATTCCGGTCATCGTCTTCGCGGCGCCGGTCGACGAGCCGGAGAACCGAGGCATCGAAGGAGTCTCGATCGGCGGTGGCCTTCCCCCATTGCAGGGCCGGCGTACCGACGCGGCGGTCTCGCTTGCGGGCGGCGCGGCCGGAGACACGGTCGGTGTCCGGCTCTACATCGGCGGCCAGGTGCGCGCCGCAGCGGCGGCCCCCGCAGGCGCAACCGTTCGCCTTCCCGTCGGCCCCTTCCCCTCCGGGCGCGTCGACGGCTACGCCGAGATCGATCCGGATCCGCTCACGGGGGACGACCGGCGCTTCTTCTCCTTCACGGTGCGCGACCCCACGCCCGTGGCGGTCCTGGGCCCTGCGCCGTTCTTTCTCACAGAAGCGCTCGCGGTGCTGCAGGAGAGCGACCGAATCTCGCTCGGCGGCGCTGCCCGCGCCGCGACCGTGATCAGTCTGGGCGGCGAAGGACTGGAGCGGCGCAGCGCGTCGCAGAGCGTCGTCGTGGTTCCGCTGGCGGACCCCGCGCGCCTGCCGGCCCTGAACCGCCGGCTGGCCGAGGCGGGCGTGCCGTTCCGCTACGAGTCGGGTCCGGACGAGGGAGCGCGAATCGTGCGCAACGACCTTCCGGTGGACCTGGAGAGTCTCGAGATCCGCCGATTCTTCCGGGTGGCGCCCGTCGCGTCGGCCGGGGGCGCGAACGGGACCGGTGCCCTGCTCTCGACCGGCGATCCCTGGCTGCTGGCCGGATCCGCCCCGACGGGTCCCTACATCCTGCTGGCTACCCCAATGGACGAGCAGTCGACCAGCCTGCCGGTCTCGGCGGCCATGATCCCGCTGCTCGAATGGATGATCGAGCGCTGGTTCGGCGACGGGACGGAGAACGCGGCGGTCACTGCGGGCATGGACTTCCGACCGGCGCCGACAGCCAGTGCCGTTCGCGGTCCCGACGGCATCGTGCACCAGGTCGACGGAGATCAGCCCTTCCTGGCGACCGCCGCGGCGGGCATCTACCACGTGCTGGCGGGTGACAGCATCCTCGAGTCGATCCCGGTCAACCCGCCGGCGGCAGAGACCGACCTCACACCCGCGTCGCGCGGAGAGGTAAGGCGGTCCGTCCCCGGGACCCACGATATCGTCGACGACGCCGCCGCGTGGTCGCAGCACATCTTCCGCGCCGGCCGCGGACCTGAGCCCTGGCGTCCTCTTGCCGCCATCATCCTCGTGCTGCTCGTCCTCGAGACCGCGGTCGCCGCGTCGCGTGCGCTCCGCACACGGCGCTCCGGCGGTGCATAGCCGCAGCTCCACCGCGGCCACACACCCCGCCACGGCCGCGCTCGCCGGCACGGCCGCATTCCGCAACCTGGCCGCAAGCCTTCCAGCGCCCGGGGACCGCCTCGTCGCGGGAGGCGCCGCCGGGTCCCTGCCCGTGACGGCGATTGCGGCACTCGCCCACCATCTCCCCACCCGTCTCTGGCTCCTCGCCGCGTCCTCTCCCGGCGAGGCCGTCGAGTACCTCGGCGACCTGGAGACGCTGATGGGCCGCGGAGCGGTGGCGCCGTATCCGCAACGCGAGGACCTCGTGCCGGGGGACGGTCACCGCGACGACGAGGCCGAGGGGCAGAGGGTCGAAGCCGTCGAGGCACTGCTCGCGGGGAGGGCGCGGGTGATGGTCGCCACGCACCGGGCGCTGGAGGAACTTGCCCCGATCCCGGACGATCTGGCCGACCTGCGCTTCGTGGTGGCGACCGGCGCACATCTGCGTCGGGACGCGCTGATCGAGGCCCTGGAAGCACGGGGATTCGAACGCACGCCCATGGTCGAGGAGGCGGGGCGCTACGCCGTGCGCGGAGGTCTGATCGATGTCTTCTCCTACGGGGCCCCGGGTCCGGCCCGAATCGAGTTCCTGGGGGACGAGGTCGAGTCCATCCGCTACTTCAGCGTCCTGGACCAACGGTCGACCGGGGTCGTGGAGCGGGTCGACGTTCTGCCCGTGCGGTTCGCCGGCACCGTCGACACCGAACGACGGACGGAGTGTTCGCTCCTCGACCGCCTGCCGCACGGCACGGTGCTGGTGCGGGTCGGCGACGACCCGGTGACGGAGGGGGCCGAGGCGGCGTGGAAGCATGCGGAGACCCGCTACCGCGATGCCCTGCGCTACGGCAATCCCGCCACCGACCCCGCGACCATCCTCCTTTCCCCCCGCGCGATGGAGGAGCGCGTCACCCGCCACGCCCGGCTCGTATTCGTCGAGGAACACGTGGGCGACGTTGTCTTCCACGCGCGCCGGCCACCGGCGTTCGAGAGGAACATCCGCCGGCTGCGGTCGTTCGTCTCGCAGGCGGCCGCCACGGGGGCGGAGACCTTCATTCTCTGTGACAACAGCGGACAGGCCAGCCGACTCGACGATCTGCTCGCCGACAGGCGCGGAGGTCCCGCGGCGGGTTGCCACATGGTGGTCGGCGCGCTCGCGCAGGGGTTTCGCCTGGAAGATTCCGTGCCCCCCGTCAATATCCTGACGGACCACGAGATCTTCCGGCGGGGCCGGAAACTACGGCGAAGCCGGCGCTACCGCGGCTCTGCGTCGCTGGAGAGTCTCGCCCAGCTCTCGCCCGGTGACCACGTCGTCCACATGGATCACGGCATCGGTCGCTTCCGGGGTCTGGAACGGGTGGAGATCGGCGGCGAATCGATCGAGGCATTGGTCGTCGGCTACGCCGGCGGCGAGATCCTGCGCGTGCCGGTCTACCGGCTCGACGAGGTCGAGCGCTGGGTGGGGACTCATCCCGGCGACCGCCCCGCGAGCCTGCACCGCATAGGCGGCAAGCGCTGGAAGCGGCTGAAGAGCCGGACGGAAGCCGCGATCCGGCAGATGGCCGCTGAACTGCTGGAACTCTACGCGTCCAGGCGGGCGCGCCCGGGGTACGCCTTCTCCCCGGACACCCGCTGGCAACGGGAGATGGAGGCGGCGTTCCTCTACGAAGACACGCCCGACCAGCACGCCGCCGTCGAGGACGTCAAGCGCGATATGGAATCGTCCGGCGTGATGGATCGTCTCGTGTGCGGCGACGCCGGCTACGGCAAGACCGAAGTCGCCATCCGGGCGGCATTCAAGGCCGTCCAGGACGGCAAGCAGGTCGCGGTGCTGGCTCCGACCACCGTCCTCGTCGCCCAGCATACCAGGACGTTCGGCGACCGGCTGGCGGACTATCCCGTGATCGTCAGGTCGCTGTCACGATTCGACTCTCCGGCCCGTCAGCGTGAAGTCGTAGCCGGGCTCCAGGATGGAACGGTCGACATCGTCATCGGCACGCACCGCCTCCTCTCCGGAGACATCGCGTTCAAGGATCTGGGCCTTGTGGTCATCGACGAGGAGCAGCGCCTCGGGGTCCGCCAGAAGGAACGGCTGAAGCGGCTTCGCACGACGGTGGACGTGCTTACACTGACGGCGACGCCGATCCCCCGAACGCTCTACCTGTCGCTGGCGGGCATCCGCGATCTGTCCCTGATCCGTACCCCGCCCCGTGACCGCATGGCCATCGTCACCCACCTCATCGCGTGGAGCGACCACCTGGTCGCGGAGGCCTGCCAACGCGAACTGGACCGGGGCGGCCAGGTGTTCTTTCTGCACAACCGGGTCGAGACCATCGATACCGCTGCCGAACGCGTGCGCCGGCTGGTGGGCGAAGCGACCGTGGACGTGGCGCACGGCCAGATGGGTGTCGCGGCACTGGACCGCGCCATGACCCGCTTCGTGGGGGGGCGCACCCAGGTCCTCGTCTGCTCCTCGATCATCGAAAACGGACTGGACGTGGCCAACGCCAACACGCTGATCGTGGACCGGGCGGATCGCTTCGGCCTCTCCCAGCTGTACCAGATCCGGGGACGCGTCGGACGCTGGGACCGGCGCGCCTACTGCTACCTGGTCGTACCCGACAGCGTCACCGAGGAGGCCGAGAAGCGGCTGCGGGTGCTCGAACACTTCACCGAGCTCGGAAGCGGCTACCAGATCGCGCTCAGGGACCTCAAGGTGCGCGGAGCGGGCAACCTCCTCGGCGAGCATCAATCCGGGTTCGCTCACGCGGTGGGTCTGGACACCTACATGCGGCTCATGGAAGACGCCGTGAAACGCATGCGCGAAGGGGACCGCCAGGCGCAGCATCCACGGCCCGAGGTCACGATGTCGGCCAGCGCGTACCTTCCGGACGACTATATTCAGGACCAGCACCAGAAACTGCACCTGTACCGCCGTCTCGCCGGGGTGTCGGGGCAACGCGAGGTCGAGGCCCTCTCCGAAGAGATCACCGATCGGTTCGGGAAGCCGCCGTCCGAGGTGAGGCGCCTGCTCGACCAGTCGCTGCTCGGGCTCGCCGGCCAGAGCGCCGGGGTCGATCGCATACTGGTACGGGGGAGGAAGGCGCGGGTGAACTTCCGGCCCGATGTCGTTCCCCGGATTTCCGCACTCGAGGAGACGCTGCAGGGGATGGCCGTGGCGTTGGAGGTTCGCAGAATCGCCCCGCTCTCCATAACCTTCGCGTGCGAGGACGAACGCGCGCTCGCCCGCGTGGTGGTCCGGGCGCTGGAAGCACTTGGCGGAGGCCAGAACCGACATGGGGGTCAGAACGGACGCGCAGGCCGGAACGGACGCGGAGGCCGGAATGAACACGTATGATCCGTCTCACAGATCGTTGGCAAGCTGTTTCCTGTCCATTCTCCTGCTCGTCGGTTGCGGCCCCGGAACACTGGCCGAGGCCGATCGAAGCCGACTCTCCGTCGACGATGCCGCCCTCCTGATCGCCGACAACAGCCGTGTCGCGGTCGATTCCCAGGTCGTGCGCGTGGTCGCGGAACTCTGGGTCGACTACACCCTGCTGGCCTCGCGGCTTGCGGAGGACTCGACGCTGCGGGCGCTGGATGTCGGTCTGGTCACCGAAGCCCCCCTGAACGAGCTGATGATCTCGAGGCTCAGGGAAGAGGTCGTGGACGTCGACACCGTGGTTACCGACGAGGAACTCACGGAACGCTTCGCCGCGGACATGCCCGGCGCCCGCGCCACGGCCTCCCAGATCCTGCTCCTCTTCCCGCGTGCGGCGACCACCCTGCAGCGCGACAGCGTCGCCGCCGTGGCGGCCGACCTGAGTACCCGGCTCGCCGGCGGCGCGGACTTCGCGGCGATGGCTGCAAACTATTCCGACGATCCGGCCGGCGCTTCGAGGGGCGGCAGCATGGGGACCTTCGGCCGCGGCGAAATGCTCGCCCCCGTGGACTCCGCCGTCTTCGGTCTCGGCCCGGGTGAGACGAGCGAGCCCGTCGAGACCGCCATCGGCTATCACATCCTGCGTCTTGACGCCGTGGAAATCCCGCAGCTGTCCGATGTGGGGGCCGAATTCCGCCGGCAGATCCAGCTTGAGCGCCTGGCCCGCGCCGAGAACGAGTACGTCATGCGGCTGGATTCCACGCTGCAGCTGCGTCTCGCGGAAGGCGCACTGGAACTGGCCCGGGCGCTCGCCGAGACCGCCCCGCCGCGTCTTTCGCAACGTGCCGCGGAGCGGCCCCTCGTTGTCTGGGAGGGGGGATCCTACGTCGCGGGCGACTTTCTCATGCTGGCGCGCAACTCCGGAGACGTCTTCCGAGCGGGCATCGTGTCCGCTTCCGGCGTGGAGCTGGAGGCCGTGTTGCGGCGGCTTGGCCAGGAGGAGCTGCTGTTGCAGGATGTCCGGTCACGGGGGCTTGTCCCGACCGGTGCGCAGGCCGATTCCGTGGCCGCCGCAGCGCGTGCCGCAATTCGCGAACGGGCCGCGGTGATCGGTCTGATGCCCGCGGCCGCGGTGTTCGACTCGGCCGCTGTCCAGGATCCCGCCCGGTCGATGGACGTCGCCAGCCGGGTGGAGGCGGCGCTGATCCGTGTGGTGTCGGGAGAGAGCGAGATCGTTCCGCTGGGCGGCGTTACATTGCTACTGAGGGATCAGGCGCCGTGGCGAATCAACGCCGCCGCAATCCGGGCAACGCTGCAGCGGATCGAGGACCTCAGATAGGTGTAAGCCACGTTGGTGGCGCTTCAACACGCGAGACGATTCCAACACGCGGGACAATCATGAAACGGACGATTCCCCTGGCCGCCTGGACGGCCTGGACGGTCCCCGCCCTGGCCATGGTGGTGCATCTCGCCGCCGTGACGGCTGTGGCGGCGCAGACGGAGCCCGAGAGGCTCGTCGACGAAGTCGTCGCGATCGTGGGCGACTCGGCGGTACTGCTGTCGCAGGTCATCCAGCAGGAGAACCAGTGGCGGGCACAGGGGAGGCCCGTCCCGGAGGCGGGCACGCGGGAACACGACGAATTCCTCCGGGCCAGGCTGGACGAGATCGTGGACCAGCTGCTGGTGCTGCAGGCGGCGGCGCAGGACACCCTGCTCGAGGTGGAGGACGACCGCGTCGAGGACGCGCTTCAGGAACGCATGGCCCTTGTCGAAAACAACTTCGGCAGCAGGGAAGCGATGGAGCGACAGCTGGAACTGGAGGGTCTCACGATCCAGAACTACCGGGAGATGCAGCGGACCCAGATCGCCCAGGAACAGCTCGTCGAACTCTACATGGCCCGCAACGGTGATCAGGGCGCGGTCGAGGTCACCGAAGACGAGATGCGGACGTTCTTCGAAGAGGGCAGGCAGACGCTGGAGGAACGCCCCGCCACGGTGACCTTCCGGCAGGTGTTGCTCACCGTCGCCCCCTCCGACTCCGCCCGCGCGGCCGCCCGCGGCCTGCTGGAGAGCCTGCTGGAGCGGGCCCGCGCCGGTGAGGACTTCGCCGAACTTGCGGCGGCATACTCCCAGGATCCCGGCTCGGCCACGGCCGGTGGAGACCTCGGCTGGTTTCGGAGGGGAGACATGGCGGACGAATTCGAAGAGGCCGCCTTTTCGCTCATCGAAGGAGCAATCAGCGACGTGGTCGAGACCGTCTTCGGCTTCCACATCATCCTGGTGGAGCGCTTGCGCGTCGCCGAACGAAAGGCCCGGCACATCCTCATCCGGCCGGAGACGGGTCCGTCGGACAATTCCCGCACGCGCGCGCTGGCCGAGGAGGTCGTGGCGCGCGCCGCCACCGAGGACTTCGAAGCGTTGATCGACGAGTACCACGACACCTCCCTGCCTGATTCGGCCACCGTGCCGCTGAGGCAGATCGCGCAGATCCTGCCGCTCGCCTACGTGGCGGCGCTGACCGGGCGGGAGCCGGGTCAGGTCGTGGGTCCCATCCAGTTCGGCTACCTGGATCAGCAGCGTTTTGCCGTCCTGAAGATCGTCGAGCAGCGAGAGGCCGGGGAATTCACCTACGAGGACCTCGAGCCCCAGATCCGGGCCACCCTGATGCGTCAGAAGCGCATCCAGGCACTCATGGAGCGCCTGCGCGCAAAGACCTACGTCGAGTACGTCAATTGACGATAAGGCTGGCCGTCACCCTGGGGGACCCCCGGGGCATCGGGCCGGAGGTGACCGCCAGGGCACTGGCGACCGGGGATCCGGACGGCGCCACGGTCCGTGTGACCGGACCGATCGAGTGCGCGGCAGCCTTTCGGGATCTCTGCCGCTACGACGCGCTGGAAGGAGGCGCCGCGGGACTTGCGCCGGGGCGCGCGGCGGGGCTCGCGATCGAGCGGGCGGTGGACTGGGCGCTGGCGGGGGAAGTGGACGGCGTGGTGACGGCGCCCGTGCACAAGCCGGCACTCGAGCGCGCCGGATACCTGCCGGGCCACACCGAGATGCTGATGGCGCTGGCGGGCGCGCCACGCGTGGGCATGCTGATGTGCGACGAGGGGCCCGGCGGCGAGGGCGCCCGGCCCGCGAAGCGGGTGCTGCTCGCCACGACCCACATCCCCCTGGCCAGCGTCCCCGACTCGGTTACGGCGGGCCTGCTCGTCTCCCAGACGCGCCTGCTCGCAGACGCGCTTCGCTCCGACTGGCGAATCCCGGCCCCGCGAATCGCCCTCTGCGCGCTCAACCCGCACGCGTCCGACGACGGACTGTTCGGCACGGAGGAGCGGGACGTGTACGGACCGGCGCTGGCGGCGCTGGCGGACGGCCACTGGTCGGTCACGGGGCCCGTTCCGGCGGACACGGTCTTCGGCCGCGCGTTCCGCGGTGAATTCGACGCGGTGGTCGCCCCCTACCACGACGTCGGGATGGCCGCGTTCAAGACGGCCGCGTTCGGTCAGGGGGTGAACGTGACAATCGGCCTGCCCTTCGTCCGCACGTCCCCGGACCACGGCACGGCCTTCGACATCGCCGGCAAGGGCGTGGCGGACCCTTCGTCCATGGCCGAGGCCATCCGGCTAGCGGTGAAGCTTGCCCGCGGGCGGAGACGCATCGGCTGACGAAAGCGGCGGTCGGCCGCGCCGGACGGGCCGATCCTTGCACGGTTTCGCCGCGTGGATCGTCCATAACAGAGAGGTCCGGGCGAGAAGAGGAGGCACCTGCATTGAATTCAGCGAAGGGCAAGGTCTCGGCGACCGCCCTGGCGGCACTGTTGATCCTGGCGGCCGTCCAGTCCCTGGCGCTCGCCGATCGCCTCGCGATCGACCACGCGGGCTACATCTCGATCGGCGACGACCTCTCGACACTGCAGGTCGGCGACGACGCGGCCGGACGTCTGCCGCTGGACGGGACCCTGCTGCTGCTCGTCTTCGACCCCGCGTGCGCGCATTCGCGGGCTCTTGCCTCCAGGTGGACCCGACTTCTGCACGAAACCGCCATGCCCGCGCAAATCCTCGCGGTGGCCCCGGGGCCGTTCGACGTTGCGGCGCGGTACGTGAGGACGCACGGATGGCGGGTCCCCCTGGCGACGATGGGGCGGCCCCGCCCGGGCAGCCGGGAACACGCCCTGGTAAGCCGGACGCCGTGGGTCTTCGCGCTTCACGACGGCCGCGTTGTCGCGCACGGGCACGGCGACGACCTGGCCGAGGTGGCTGCCGCCCTGCCCCCGCGCCCCGCCACCTCGAGCGGCGCACGGGCACGGCTCGCGCAGGTGCAGGAACCATGAGGGCACGATTCCTGCCGCATCTCGTGGCCTGTGCAATCGGGGGCGCCTGCGGCGGCTCCGACGCGTCGTTCGAGTTTCGGCAGGTTCCGGTCGAGGCGCTCGCGATCCCGTATCCCGGAGTGGAGTTCACGGCCGTCCGCGACGTCGTTGCAACTCCCGACGCCATCTGGGTGCTGGACGGCTCTCCGCCATTCCTGACGCGGATCGCACGGCCCGGCGGTCCCGTTGTTCGCGCCGGCGACCGCGGCGAGGGGCCTGCCGATTTCGTGTTCCCCGTCGCGCTGCAGGTCGACGCGGAGGGCCGCAGCGCACACGTCTGGGACTTCGGCAGCAGGGAGCACAAGGTCTTCGATGCGGCGATCTCGCTGGTCGGGTCCGAGCGCCTGCGGGGCGCGGCGTGGGCCCGGCGGAGCGACTTCGACGATGTCTCGTACGCGGATCCCTATCGCGTCCGCCTGGGTGCGGGCGGCGCGATCGTCGTCGACGCACCCATCGGGCTCGATGTGACCGCGGATTTCCGCACGGCGTCGCTGGTTCATGCCGACCGCGCCCTCGGGACCCGGCGGCAGTCGGTCGTCTTCGCTGATCACATGGAACCTGCGCGCGAAGACCCCGGAGAGTTCGCCGCCGTGCCGCTGTGGGACGCGTGCGGAAGCGATCTCGTGGTCTGGCGTCCCGCTTCGCACGACGTGGCCTGGATCGAGGACGGAGCCGTGACGGCCAGCGTCACCATCCCCGGACGCCCCGCACGGACCCAGCTGACGGACATCGCCGCGTATCTCGAACGGATGATCCGCCTCGAACTCGGCCCCAACTACACCGAAGCCGGGATCGACTTCGACGTCATGGCGCGAAGTGCCCGGTCACAGTTCGCGGACCACCTTCCCTTCGTGACCTCCGTGCTGTGCCGTGCGGGAGGCACCGCCTGGCTCCGGCTCTTCGACAACCGTACCAATCCGCTCGGCCATGGCCGCCGCTGGCTGCGGATCTCCAGGACCGGCGCGGTCGAAGCGATCGAGTTTCCTCCCCTGTTCGAGCCACTGACCGCCACGGCGCGCGGCGTGCTCGGCGCGCTTCAATTCCCCGACGGTGCGCAGTGGCTCGCCGAGTGGCCGGCATGAGCGTACCCGCATCACATCACCTTCCACGGAGACCAGGTCCATGCGCAGAGTTGTCATCGCCGGTCTGATCGTTCTCAATGTCCTGTTGGCGGTGGCGCTGTTTGCGACTCCCGCCCAGACGCTCATCACGCGCTTCACGCGCACGGACTGCTGCTGGGGCGAGGGCGCGAAGGCCTATTGCTGCCGCGAATGCTGCTGGCTCGTGAAGAACTGCGACCGTGACCGGGAATGTCTCCCCGACCAATGATCGCGCGTAGCAAACGATACCTCGGCAGAAGCGGAACGGGTGACTTCGCCCGCGCGCTGACGGCCGCGGCCGCCTGGACCATCGGGCTTGTCGGGGCGATCATCGCGTTCCTGACGGTCGCCGTATCGCAGCCTCAGCCCTGGTCGGGCCAGATGTGGCTTGCCCAGGTGACCGGACTGGTCGGATTCATCCTGCCCTTTGCCGCGTTCGCCGGCGGCGCGGCGATCCGGCGCGGAGGTGTCGACCGGCGCGGCACCGTGACTGCCGCGCTGGCCGGACTCGTTGTCGGACTGGCCAGCTACGCATCGGCCGAAGTGGTCAGCCCGCTCGCGGACTACGCCGCGCTCGCCGACGAAGCCGACGTGGCCGAAATCCGGCCCTTCGGTCCGAGAACACCGGCGGGGACGCTGCGCCAGCTGAGCTTTCTGGAAGCGAATCCTCCGCAGGCATACAGGGTCGGAGATCCGGCCCGGACCCCTCCCAACCGCGTTCTGCTCCTGTTTCACGTGCCGATCGCGTTCGTGGCTTTTGCCGTCCTCAACTGCATGCTCGGGCACTTCGTTTCCCGGCTGACCAACACCCTGCGGGCACCGAGTCGGCGCAATGTGCGCCTCGCGACCGGTCTCGCCGGTGGGCTGGCGTTCTTCGGCGCTGCCTTCCTCGCGGGCCATCCGGGCCGCGACTGGGTCGCGGTCTCCGGGGTCGCTGCCGCCTGGCTTCCACTTGCCGTACCGCTCGTGGAGGCACTCGTGCTTGCAACGATCATCCGCCACCGCGAGAGCCCTCTCGTGCTCGGCGCCTTCGACAGCCGCCTTCGGCTTCCCCTGCAAGAGAACTCCGGCCCATGACCCGTCCAGACAGCTGTCCTGACATGCTCCTCGAACAGGCGGTCAGGGAGGCGTTCGAGCCGGGACCGGAGCGGCCCCGACGCCTCGACGAACTCGACGAACTGGTGCTGCGGCAAATGGCGAAGCAGCGGGTCGGGCGAGCGACCGTTCGTCCCGCGGACGTCTGGCTCACCGTCCTGCTGGGGACAATGATGACCGCCGCCGCGATCGTGGCAACAGGCGGGCACCTCCAGCCGGGAGCAACGGTCCTCGAACTGACGTTCTTCGCCGCCGCCGGAGGGATCGGGGCCGCCACCGTCCAGTTGCTGGCCGGCAGGAGGGAACGCACGCTGGCAGTGCGGGCCGCGCACGCCTGAGACAGCTCCGTCCGGACCCGGCGACAGCCCTCACCTCCATGACCCGTCCGCGCAGCGGAGACGCGAGCCACCGCCCGTCGTTCGATGCCGCGAGGTTCATCGCCGACGGCGGTTACGCCCGCCGGGTGGTGCACGATCACGGGCATCTGGTATGGGCGGTGTGCAGGGGCTATGCGAGCGATTCCGACCATCTTGACGACCTGTACCAGGAGACGTGGCTGAAGGTGTTCGCGGCGGCCGGATCGTTTCGCGGAACGGGGTCGTTTCGCGGGTGGCTCGCGCGCCTGGCTCGCAGCGTCTGCGTCAGCGACTATCGCGCGCGGCGGGCCGCAGCGAAGGGCCTCGACCGCTATGCCGGCGAGACGGCCGCATTCGAATCCGGCGTGCGGGTCCCCGACCCACTGGCACGGACCGAGAACGAATTCCTTCAGCACGCCATCCGCGAGGCGATCGACGAGCTTCCCGCACGCGAGAGGGAGGCGCTGACCCTGAGGTTGATCGACGAGAGGAGTCCGGCCGAGGTGGCGCGCCTGATGCGCGTGCGGCCCGCCACCGTGCGCTCTCACATTCGCCACGCCCTGGGCCGGCTGCGACGGCGCATCGAGGACCCTGACGACCCGTTGCACGCGCTGCTGGGCTTCCGGCCCGACGGCTGACGCCAGCGGTCGCCCAGCGTACCGGCGCCGTGCGCGCCCCATGCCCGGTCGCCCGTGCGCCTTGTGAACGGCAGGGACGCAATCGATACTTCGGTTGCAATGCCGCCACCCACAGACCCGCAGCCGCCGATGCCCCCGCCGTTCCGGGGCCACGAGGCCCTGCGCGCGTCGCTGAGCCGCGCGCTGGACCGCGACGCACTGCCCGCCACCGTGCTGATCCATGGCATGCCGGGCTGCGGAAAGCAGTCGCTGGCTCTTTGGCTTGCACGGGCACGGCTCTGCACCGAGGCCGCGCCCCGGCCCTGTGACCGCTGCGGCAGCTGCCGGCTGGCGCTGCGCCACGAGCACCCGGACATCCACTGGTACTTCCCGCTTCCCCGCCCGAAGCGCGCCCACGGGCCGGAAAGGCTGGCGGAGGCACTCGAAGCAGCGCGCCACGAACGGCTGGCGGCCGTCCGCAGTCAGCCGTTGCGCGCCGAGGGAGGCGACGAGGTCAAGGGCATCTATCTGGCCGCCGTGTTCACCCTCCGCAAGCAGGCCCACCGCCGGCCGGCGATGAGCAGGGAGCAGTTCTTCATCGTCGGCGACGCCGAGCACCTTGTGCCCCAGGAGGCCAGCCCGGAAGCCGCCAACGCGATCCTCAAACTCCTGGAAGAGCCCCCCGACGACACACGGTTCATCCTGACGTCCGGGAAGCCGGGCAGCCTGCTCGATACCGTGCGGTCACGGGCCCTGCCGATCTACCTGCCCCCACTGTCGGCGGGAGTGGTCGCGAGCTTTCTCGAAGAGGAATGCGGGGCCGGCCCGGAGGCGGCCACCCGCGCGGCCGTCCTTGCCCAGGGGTCCATCGGGGCGGCGCTGGGCTATCTGGATCGCGAGGGAACCCAGGCCACCCAACGTAGTGAGGCGCTGAAGCTGCTCCGCATCGCAACCGCCGGAAAGCGCGCCGAGGCCTTCCGCGCGGCACTGGGATTCGCACCTGCCGGAGCCCGGGGCCAGCTGGATCTGATGGGGGCGCTGCAACAGTGGATCCGCGACCTCGGGGCAGCGGGCCTTGGCCAGGACGAGCGGGTGATCAACGCGGACGAATTGCCATTCCTGCGGGAGACCGCGAACCGACTGAAGCTGACGCCCGACCGGGTCGCGCGGGCGGTCGATCAGGTGGAGAAGGCCCGGATGCGCGCCCTCGGGAATGTGAATCCGCAACTGTTCATGGGTACACTTCTTCTTGAGCTGGAAAAAACACTAAACAAAGTGGTTTAGTAATGTCGGATTCCGACCTTGACGACCGCACCATCCCCGCACCGCCGCCCGGGCGCGCGACGGACGACCCCGATGCCGCAACCGATTCAACGGCTTTCACCCACCTGGGCCCGGAAGGGGAGGCGACGATGGTCGACGTGACGAGCAAGCCGGCTACGGCCCGCAGGGCCGTCGCGCGCGGCCGGCTCCAGTGCTCGCAGCGTGCCTACCGGCTCCTCACCGAGGGTGGCAACCCCAAGGGAGATGTGGAACACGTCGCGCGTCTTGCGGGAATCATGGGCGGGAAGCGCACAGGCGAACTCATCCCGCTCTGCCACATGCTCCCCGCGACCAACATCGCCGTGAGTGTCGAGCCGGACCCCTCCCTGCCCGGTCTGAGCGTCACCGCAACCGCCACGGTCACGGGACAGACCGGGGTCGAGATGGAAGCGCTCACTGCCGTCTCGATCGCGCTGCTGACCGCATACGACATGCTCAAGTCGGTCGACCGCGGCATGGCCATCGAGTCGATCGGCCTAGTGGAGAAGTCCGGTGGACGTTCCGGGTCGTGGGGGCGCCCCGGGGACTGAACGTCCCCTGGCGATCCCTCAGCCCGGGGCGCGCGGAACCACCAGCAGGGTACCGATCTGCAGCAGCCTCGGCTGCACCTCCGGATTGGCGGCGCGGAGGGCCCGCAACGCCACTCGATAGTGGCGGGCGATTTCGGACAGCGTCTCTCCCGCCACCACCCGGTGGTGCGTCAATGTGACCCGGTCCTCTTCCGGGATCGCGGCAAACCGCACGTCGAATCCCGGCCCCGAGCCCCGCGGCACGCGCACCATCGTCGTCCGGTCCGCCGGAACAAGCCCCAGGACAAGCTGGGGATTGAGGGCCCTCAACTCCTCGTCCGCGGCTCCCGCGGCTCCCGCGATGACGTCGATGGAAGCCGGGCCGGGCACCCGGACGGTGTCGAAGGACCGGGGCCGATCGCTAGTGTAACCCGGCAGGCCGAACCTGGCCGGGTCCTCGGCCACACGTGCCGCCGCCAGGAACTTGGGGACGAAATCCCGTGTCTCGGCCGGTAGTCGGTGCCGGATTCTGTGGAAGACTTCATCGTTCCACGGGCGTGCCTGTCCGTGTTCCGCCAGGACGCGCTCCAGGCGCCCGGGTCCCCCGTTGTACGCGGCGAGGGCAAGAAACCACGACCCGAACTGCTCGTACAGGCTCGCCAGGTAGTCCAGCGCCCGCGGCGTGGCGGCATACGGATCGAAGCGCTGATCCACCAGCGGGCCGACCTCGAGGCCGAGCCAGCGGGCCGTGGCGGGCATGAACTGCCAGAGTCCACCCGCGCCGGCCGGTGATTCGATCCGGGGCTGGTAGCCCGCTTCGATGATGGGCAGGTACCGGAGCGACGGGGGCAATCCCCGGACGGCCACTTCGGCGTCGATGTAGCCGTCGTACCGGCCCATGCGCACGAGCGCTCGCACAAAGCGGTCGCCGGCTCGGGTCTCCCAATAGTTCAGCCACCAGTTGACGCGTTCCACGGTCCCGTCCTCATGGGCCCAGCGCGACGTCAGGATCGGATCGGCCTCGATCACCTCCAACCCCGCCTCGCGGGGGGGCAGCGTGCGCAGGGGGTGGGGCGCGGGAGGGTCGGTTGGCGGCCGGTCCACCACGGTTGGCGGCCGGTCCACCACGGTTGGCGGAGGTTGCCGAACGGGAGACGGTAGCGGAGGCGGAGGCGTTCCCGCACAGGCCGTTGACGACGCCAGCACCAGGACCGCAACCCGAAGTCCCGCGGCCGTGCCTGCGCGGCCGCCCCCGGCGCGGTCAGTGGGTGTAGTTCGGCGCCTCACGCGTAATTGTGACGTCGTGGGGATGGGACTCGCGAAGCCCCCCGGCCGTGATGCGCACGAAGCGCGCGCCGGCCCGCAGCTCCGCGAGCGACGCGGCACCACAGTAGCCCATTCCGCTCCTGAGACCGCCGGCAAGCTGAAAGACCGTGTCCGACACCGGCCCCTTGTAGGCCACGCGGGCCTCGATGCCCTCGGGCACCAGCTTTCTGGGGTCGCGGGTGTCCTGGAAGTACCGGTCGCCGGACCCCTCTTCCATCGCCGACAGCGATCCCATGCCGCGGACGGTCTTGAAGCGGCGCCCTTCGAGCAGGAATGCTTCGCCCGGGGATTCCTCGGTACCCGCGAGCATCGATCCCATCATGACGCTGCGGGCACCCGCGGCGAGAGCCTTGACGACGTCACCCGAGTAGCGCACGCCACCGTCGGCAATCACGGGCACGCGTCCCCCCGCACCGTCGACGGCGTCCATCACGGCCGTCAGCTGCGGAAGCCCGACCCCCGTCACGACGCGGGTCGTACATATGGAGCCCGGCCCGACACCCACCTTGACGGCATCGACGCCCCGTTCGACGAGCGCCGCGGCACCTTCTGCGGTCCCCACGTTGCCCGCCACCAGATCCCGGTCCGGAAACGCCTGGCGCACACGGGCGACCGCACTCAGGACACCCTCCGAGTGGCCGTGCGCAGTATCGATCACCAGGAAATCCACCCCCGAGTCGACGAGCGCCCGGGCTCGGTCCATATCCGCCACATCCGCGCCGATCGCCGCCCCGACCCGCAGGCGGCCATGTCCGTCCTTGCAGGCGTTCGGGAACTGTCGGCGCTTGAAGATGTCCTTGACGGTGATCAGGCCCTCCAGCTTTCCCTCCTGGTTGACCACGGGCAGCTTCTCGATGCGGTGCCGGTGCAGGATCTCCTGCGCCGCGTCCAGGTTCGTGCCCACGGGCGCTGTGACCAGCCCTTCCGAGGTCATCAGCGCTGCGACGGGCCGGTCCAGGTCGGTCTCGAACTGCAGGTCCCGGTTGGTGATGATTCCCACCAGGCACCCGTCCGGTTTCACGATCGGCACGCCGCTGATCGAGAAGCGGGCCATGAGTTCGTGGGCCTTCCGCAGCGATGCGTCCGGTCCGAGCGTGATGGGGTTGAGGATCATCCCGCTCTCGGAGCGCTTCACGCGGTCGACCTCGCGGGCCTGCCGCTCGATGGGCATGTTCTTGTGGATGACCCCGACACCGCCCTCGCGCGCGACCGCGATCGCCATGCGCGCCTCGGTGACGGTATCCATCGCAGCCGAAACAAGCGGCACCTGCAGCGAGATGCGGTTGGTGAGGCGCGTCGAGATGTCGGTATCCTTCGGGTGGACCCGGGAATGACCCGGCACCAGGAGGACATCATCAAAGGTGAGGGCTTCCTTGATCACCGTGCCGCGCAGGGGAGGTGCGCGCTCGCTGCCGCTGTCCATCAGCAAAGCTAGGGTTTTGGCAAACGGCTAGTCAACGGTTGCCGGACGTGTCCGGAGCGGGCTCGGGATCATCGCCGGCATCCGGTCCGCCACCGCGCTCCGGGTCGTCGCCGACAGGCGCACCGGTGCCGCGCTCCGGGTCATCCGGATCCGACGTCCCGCCGGCCAGTTCCTCCATGAGCTGGCGCCCGGCCCTGGCGACGCCGCCGAGGGCACGGTCGGCGGCAGCGACGACCTGGAACGCCTCCCGCAGGTTGGACGGGTTGAACGACGAGTTGCGCAGACGGTCCTCGATACCCTCCGCCAGCCGCTGCAGCCCGCTGGCTTCCGTCTCCGCTTCGTCCGAGGCGTACCTGGACTCCAGGAACTCGATGTAATCCAGCACCTGGTAGACCTGCGCCTCGGGAAGGCTCTCGATCTTCCGCATGACACGGGCTCTCAGGACATCGTGCATGCCAGTAAGAAAGCCGCTGACGGAACGTTAACGCAAGGCGGGGTTATCTTCCGGCAATCATGTCCAACACGACCGACTACCGCTTCCTTCCGCTTCGCCGCGTACCGCTCGGAGAGGGGTGCGAAGATCGGTATGACCGGTGGCTCGGATCGCTGGAGGAAGAGCTTTCCGATCCCGCCACCGACCGATACGACTTCTGCCGCCGGGTCCTCGAGGAGATCTATTTTCCCGGCGGCGCCGGGCATGCCAGCCAGATCCTCAGGGACCAGCTGGACCCGCGCAACGTCACGCTGGAACCGGAGTACTACCTCGATACCGACCTCGACCGGTACAACCGCGTCAAGCCGCTGATCTGGCTCTGGGAGATGTTCGACAAGAGCCTGGCGGGCGAGAACGTGCACCTCGGGGTGAAGTTCCGGCGCATGCTGGCCAGGCGGATCTTCGCGCGGTGCGGGAGGAACTTCAAGGCGTTCCACTTCGTCAAGGTTTCGTTCGGCTACGGTCTGGAGGTGGGGGACGATGTCGTCGTGCATCGCCACGTCCTCCTCGACGACCGGGGCGGGATCCGGATCGGAGACCGGGTGTCGATCTCCGATTACGCCAACGTCTATTCGCACAGCCACCACATCTGTGAACCCCGTGACGTGCGAACGCCCCGCACCGTGATCGGCGACGGCGTGCGCATTGCATATCACGCCACCGTGCTCGCCGGCACGAACCTGGCTCCCAATTCGATGGTCGGCGCGGGGGCGCTTGTCACGAGGGACACCGAGCCCGACACCGTCCACGTCGGGATACCCGCCAAACCCGTCACGCGGAAGCCGGTGCGAAAACGGCGCCCGCCCACGCCGGACCCGCTGGCCGAACGATAGGCCCTGCGGTGCGACTGCGAGGCCGCCCCTACGCGTCCTGTGCCTCGTAACGCTCCTTCAGGCCCTGCACCACCGCGGGATCGGCCAGCGTCGTCGTGTCCCCCAGCGCCCTGCCGGCCGCGATATCCCCGAGGAGCCTCCGCATGATCTTGCCCGACCGCGTCTTCGGCAGGTCGGCTGTAAAGAGTATGTCCTCAGGCCGGGCGATCGGTCCGATGGCGCCCGCCACATGGCTCCTGAGTTCGGCGGCGAGGTCGTCGCCGGCCTCGAACCCCAGCATGAGGGTCACGAACGCGGCGATCGCCTGTCCCTTGACCGCGTGTTCCTTGCCCACCACCGCAGCCTCCGCGACCGCCGGGTGTTCGACCAGGGCGCTTTCGACCTCCATGGTGCCGATGCGATGTCCTGCCACGTTGAGGACGTCGTCCACGCGGCCAAGAATCCACAGGTAGCCGTCCTCGTCCACCTTGGCGCCGTCGCCCGGGAAATACACGCCGTCCCACTTGGACCAGTAGGTCTCGCGGTAGCGCTCGTCGTCGCCCCAGATCGTCCTGAGCATCGCCGGCCATGGCCGCGTCACGGCGAGGTATCCGGCGTCGACCCGTTCTCCCGCGTCGTTCAGCAGGACGGCCTGAATGCCCGGGAAGGCGCGGCACGCGCTGCCGGGACGCGTGTGCGTGACGCCGGGCAGCGGCGTGATCATCATCCCGCCTGTCTCGGTCTGCCACCAGGTGTCGACGATGGGACACCGTTCGCCGCCGATCACGCGGTGGTACCACATCCAGGCCTCCGGGTTGATCGGCTCACCCACCGTCCCAAGGAGCCGCAGACTCCCCAGGTTACTGGCATCCGGCCACGCCTCACCCCACTGCATGAAGGCACGGATGGCCGTGGGCGCGGTGTAGAAGATGGTGACGCCGTATTGCTCGCACATCCGCCAGAAGCGGCCCTTGTCCGGCCAGTCGGGGGCGCCCTCGTACATGACCACGGTCGCACCGGCGGCCAGGGGTCCGTACACGATGTAGCTGTGCCCCGTCACCCAGCCGACATCGGCGGTACACCAGTAGATGTCGTCCTCCCTCAGGTCGAAGACCACCCTGGTGGTGGCGTGCACCTGGGTGAGGTATCCGCCGGTGGTGTGCACCACGCCCTTCGGCTTCCCGGTCGTGCCCGAGGTGTAGAGGATGTAGAGGAGGTCCTCGGCGTCCATCACTTCGGGTTCGCATACCTCGTCGACACCCTCGGCAAGGTCGTGGTACCAGTGGTCGCGCCCCGGCGTCATCACAGCGTCCACGCGCGCATCGAGCCCGCCACGCGCGACGACCACCACGTGCTCGATACCGGGACAGCGGGCCACGGCCCGGTCCGCGTTCTCCTTGAGCGGCACGACGGTGCCGCGGCGATACCCTCCGTCGGCGGTGACGAGCACCTTCGCCTCGGCGTCGTTGATCCGGTCCGCGAGCGAGTCCGGGCTGAAGCCGCCGAAGACCACGGAGTGGGGAGCGCCGATCCGCGCGCAGGCGAGCATGGCAAACGCCGCCTCGGGTATCATGGGGAGGTAGATCGCGACGCGGTCGCCCTTCTGTACCCCCAGGCTCTTGAGCACGTTGGCGAAACGCCCCACCTCGGCGGCGAGTTCGATGTACGTGTAGGTCCGCCTGTCCCCCGGCTCGCCCTCCCACACCAGCGCACGCTTCGTCCGCCTGGGACCCTCGAGGTGACGGTCCACACAGTTGTGGCAGACGTTCAGCTTCCCTCCGTCGAACCACCGAGCGTGCGGCGGGTTCCACTCCAGAACCCGGTCCCATTTGCGGAACCAGTCGAGCTCCTCCGCCCAGCGCGCCCAGAAGTCCTCGAACGCCTCCGCCTCGTCGTACACGGAGGCGTCGGAGACGACTGCGGTCGCGGCGAAGTCGCCGGGCGGCGGGAAGCGTCGCCGCTCGGTAAGAAGCGCGTCGAGAGTGGCGTCATCCTGTTTCATTCACGGGTCTCCTGAACGGGTTTGTTGACCGCCCGGCGTCCGAGTATGGAGACCGGCCAGCGAGCGGGCAACCGTTGACACTGCGCCGCCGGGCAACCATGCTAGTCACAACGTCAGCGTCGGCTCCAAAGACGCCGTTCGGACCGGTTCCACCGAGGAGGCAGGGTGTCCCCAGTCAGCTTGGCCGGTTCCCCGGACCGCCTCCGGGAGACTCTCGAGGCGCACGGGCATCGCTTCACTGAACAGAGAGGCGCGGTGTACCGGTTTCTCTCCGGGACCGACAGTCATCCCACCGCCGAAGAGGTGTTTCGCGGTGTTCGGGAGCTCGTCCCGGCGATCTCGCTTGCGACCGTGTACAACAATCTCGAGACACTGGTCGGTTGCGGGATGGCGCTGAAGCTCACCTACTCGGATGGCTCTTCCAGGTACGACGGACGGACGGATCCGCACCATCATGCGCGCTGCACCGAATGTGGCACCGTTCGGGACGTCCCGGGGAGCCTGCCGACCGAACTGGTGGCCAGCCCGGCAGGTTGTGCCGATTTTCACGTCACGGGGTACCGCCTGGAGCTGACGGGCTACTGCTCCGACTGCGCCTGACCCGAGGCGGCGGCCACGCCCGCCCGGCCCACAGCCGAGCGCAAGCGCCGCCGCAATTCCACTCCCGACATCGTCGCCAGCGTGCGCTCCGCCGTTCGGGTCGAATTCCAGCGGACATCCGTCAGGGCAACCTGCCCGCCGCCGTCGCCCTGCCCGCCGGCGTCGCCGGAGCGCTCCATGACCAGGTGGAACGCCCCCTTGTAGTCCCCACCGCCAGCGCGCGCCACGGAGGCCACCCAGGCGTCACCCCTATCGTCAACGAACTGTCTCATGTACTCAATATAGCTGGCGGACTACCCTGTGTCGCCCGACCTCAGCTTCTTCCTGTGGCGCACTTCGGGAAACTCGTAGTAGAGCACCCCTTCGTCGGTGATATCCGAGCGCACCCGGAATCCGTCGTCCATCCCGATCATGATCTTCTCCGCCGCAGGGATGGTGAGGTCGAGTTCGGCCGCCACATCCGTGACCGTGAGCACACCGTCGCGCCGGGTCGCCAGCATCAGCACCTTGCGGTTGAGCGCCTGCAGCACGGACTGGCGCCGTTGCTGCAGCGCCTTCCATCCCCACAGGAAGAGCCCGGAGCCCGCCATGCCGATCGCCGAGCCGATGACGACGGGCTCGAAGACGCTGGTGGAGATGCCGGCCGTGATCATGATGGTCGCCAGGACCGCCAGCGCGCCGCCGAACACGCGTCTGCCGATCCCGCTGGGCGGCAGCGGCGCGTCACGGGCTGGCGCGGCCGACCTGGACCGATTCGCGACCGGCGCGACCGCCTCCGCCGGGAACCCCTCTCCCGGCTCGCGGCTGTGCTCCCACCCCAGGCCGCAATTGGGACAGACGCGCCGACGGCGGCGAAGCGCGTAGTAGACCACGCCGCCCACACCGTAGGTGAACACGCTGAGTCCCACCAGGAGCCCCAGATGGCTGGCCTTGCGGAAGTATGAGATGCCGTCGCCGCGGTATGCACACCGGGGACACTGGCGGACACCGCGCTGCGACATCGGGACCCGCGAAGCGACCGCGGCACCGCACGTCGGGCAACGCCCTTGGCCAGCTTGCAGGGTCTCGCCGCAGGTCGAACACAGCATCAGATGCATGATCCCTTCGCAAGGCGGGCGCCGGCAACCATTCGACGCCCTCGGAACACCTCTTCAATACGAAACCTCAACCGACGGGATTCACCGGCCGTGGTCGGTCGGTACGCGCCCATGAATGAGATTACATTCACTGCAGTTCCGCGTAAACCACGATCGAGACCCGAATCGATGACGCTATCCAGGATCTCCCGCGCGGGGGCGGTTTTCGTCCTGCTCGCGCTTTTTGCCGACCGGCCGGCCCAGGGCCAGTCGATCCCTTCCTCCTATCGCTTCATCGAGCACGGCCAGGAGGCGTCGGCCCTGTGGGGCACCTTGTACCTCACGCCGGGTTCGCTCGACCTTGGGCCGAAATCGTCGTCGTTCCTGGGTGGCAGGTACGTGATCGAGGCCAGCGGTCCGCTTTTCGTCGAGGGGCTCCTGACCTACCTGCCGACGACGCGGGACGTGATCGATCCGCGGAGGGCCGAGGGAGACCGTTCGATCGGCGAGACGGATGTCCACCTGTTCATGCTGGACGCGCGCCTCGGGTTCAGCCTGACCGGCCGCCGCACCTGGAACAGGATCAGTCCCTACCTGTTCGTGGGCGGTGGCCTCGCCTACGATGCCGCGAGCCTCAGCCCGGCGGAGGAGGTGCTGCTCCCGGAGGACGTCTTCGACTTCGGCACCGCGTTTACGGCCAACGCGGGAACCGGGCTCCGAATCGCGCTCTCCTCCAGGCTCATGCTGAGGGCGGACGGCAGCCTCAAGCTCTGGCAACTGAACACTCCGTCCGGTTTCGACGACGGCACGAAGCAGCTGGAATCGGTCGAACAGAGCGAGTGGGCAAGCGGATACGGCATCTCGGTGAGCCTCGCGCTCCGGTTCTGAAAGGTCTGTTTGATGGGTGACTTCGAGAGCCTCGCGGCCGACTGGCTGTCCTGTGAAGAGGCCCTTGCGCACGTCCTGGCCGCGGCAACTCCGATGCCGCCTGTGCGGACGGAGGTGTCGAGCGCCCTCGGACGATCGCTGGCGGAGCCGATCCGCGCCCGCGCCGACCTTCCCGCCTGGCCCAACAGCGCCATGGACGGCTTCGCGGTGCGGAGCGAAGACCTCTCCCGCGCCGGCCCGGCACCCCTGGTGATGCCCGTCGAGGGCGCGTCCTACCCCGGATCCCTGCCTATTGAAGACGCCCCGCGCGGGGCCGCCGTGCGGGTCATGACCGGAGGGGCCGTACCGGCAGGCTTCGATACCGTGATCCGGGTCGAGCATACCGACGGCGAGTCAACACCGGGACGCGTCCGCATTCACCGTACCGAGGACATGCGCAAGCATGTGCGGTCGCCGGGCAAGGACATGAGGGCCGGGGAAGAGACGGTGCCCGCGGGCACGGTGTTGCATTCGGGTTCCGTGCCGGTGATTCTTGCCAGCGGGTGCAACCCGGTGACCGTGTTCAAGAGACCCCGGGTCGGCGTGCTTTCCAGCGGGGACGAGCTGGTGGACACCGACCGGTTCGACCTTGTGGCGGCAGGGCGTGGCGTGCCCGACACGAACCGCGCGATGATCGGGGCGGCCGTATCCGACGTGGGGGGTGTCCCGGTCGATCTGGGTGTGGCCAGCGACGACCGAGAGGCGCTCCGCGAGCGCTTCAGTTCCTTTCCGGACATCGATGTGCTGGTGACCACGGGAGGCGCGTCCATGGGCGAGAGGGACCTTCTGAAGCGCATCCTGCTGGACATGCCCTTCCGGCTCGGCTTCTGGCGAGCCCGGGTGCGGCCGGGCAGCCCCCTCTCGTTCGGTCACCTGCGGCGGGGAGGCCGCGACCTTCCGATCCTGGGATTGCCGGGGAACCCGGCCTCCGCGTTTGTGACCTTCCACGTCTTTGTGGCGCCCTACCTGCGCGCCTGCCTGGGTTCGCCGCGTCCCCGGGGCACGACCATCGTCGCGCGAACGGAGACGCCCCTGTCCTCTCCGCGCAGTCTGACCCAGTTCTACCGTGTGAGCCTGGATGGACCGGGACGTGGCGACGCGTCTCCGTGGGCCCGCTGCCGACTGACCGGACCCCAGGGGAGCGGACTCGTCCGGTCGCTGCGGGACGCCGAGGGCCTCGCCGTCGTGCCCGATGGAGTGGAGCGCATTCGGGCGGACGAGCCCGTTTCCGTGATGCTGCTGCCGGGGCGCCGATGAAGCGCTGCCTGTTGGCGTTCCTGGCCCTCGCGTCGATTTCGTGCCAGACGCCGCAGTGGCCGGTCGAGGGCCGGCTGAGCTCTCCCTACGGGATGCGGATGCGCAGTCTGGGGGGCGATCTTCATCGCGGCGTGGACATCGCGGCCCCGGTCGGAACCCCGGTTCGGCCCGTGCTCGGCGGCAGGGTTCGCTTCGCGGGCACGATGCGCGGCTACGGACGCGTGATATGGATCGACCATCCCGATGAGGTGCTCACGGTCTACGCCCACCTTTCCGAGATCGCGGTCGAAGCGGGACAGGAGGTCTCGAAAGCAACGGTGATCGGCCGTACGGGCCAAACCGGAGGCGCGGCTGGCCCGCATCTGCACCTGGAGGTCTGGCGGTGGGGGCGCGAGGTGGACCCGGTCACGATGATCGGGCGTCCCGGCCAGTGACCTACCCCGCGCGGAGCCCGCGGACCGCCTCGGCCAGCTTCGGCACGACCTCGAACGCGTCGCCCACGATTCCATAGTCGGCGACTCCGAAGATCGGCGCGTCGGCATCGCGGTTTACGGCCACGATCACTCCCGCGGTACGCATGCCCGCAAGGTGCTGAATCGCGCCCGAGATCGCGACGGCGAAGTAGAGCTTCGGCGTCACGGTCTTGCCGGTCTGGCCCACCTGCTCGGCATGCGGCCGCCAGCCCGCGTCCACCACGGCCCGCGATGCGCCGAGGGCAGCGGTCTCTCCCAGCGCGTCCCTGAGATCCTCTACCAGGTGCCAGTTCTCGGGGCCCTTGAGACCCCGCCCGCCCGACACGACGATGGCGGCCTCGCTGACATCGATCGATACGCCTCGGGACGGCTCGAATCCGGTGACGCGGTAGCCGGCGTTCATGCCCGAGGTGTCCGCCACGACCGTGTCATGGCTCGCTTCGCGCGGTGATTCCGTGGCGGGAAAGACGTTGGGACGGATGGACAGGAGCGCCGGCTCGGCAAGCGCTCTCACCCGCGCCAGCGCCTTGCCGGCGAAGACCGGGCGGGTGACCACGATCCCGCCCGCCTCGACCGCGATCCCGGTGACCTCGGTGAGCAGCGGCTTTTGCAGCTTGGCGGCCACGCGGGGAGCAAGATCCTTGCCCGTCGCCGTGGCCGCGAAGACCACTGCGGCGTAGTTGCCGGAGCGGATCCGGTTCGCGAGCGCGGCTGCCCGCACATCGACCTGGCCGGGCCGGAGGTCGTCACCCTCCAACTGCACGATTCGATCGGCGCCGTACGTCGCGAGCTGGCCGGCGGAAGCACCCGCGACGACCGCTTCCACATCGCACCCAAGCCCGTCCGCGATCCCGCGGGCGACCGCGACCACCTCGCGCGAAACCCCTGAAAGCGCATCGTGTTTCGTCTCGGCTACCGCAAGCACGTCCGCCATCAGAGTACCCTGGCCTCCTCGCGCAGAAGCCTTACGAGCTCGGAAACCGCATCGGGCCCCTCCCCCACAATGCGGCCTTCCGCACGTTCGGGAGGATAGCTGAGCAACTCGATCGAGAGACCCGGCTCCACCAGCGGGGCCTCCTTTTCCACCATCGGCTTCCGTTTCGCCATCATGATCCCCCGCAGTGACGCGTAGCGGGGTTCATACCGGCCCTTGGTGACCGTGGCCACCGCGGGAAGGTCCATCTCAACCACTTCCTGCCCCCCCTCCACCGCCCTCCGGCACGTCGCCACGCCCTCGGCGATATCGATCGCAGTGACCGAGGTCGCGCAGGGTCTGCCAAGCAGTTCGGCCACCATCGGACCCACCTGCTGCTGATCGTCATCCACCGCCTTGATCCCGAAGAGCACCAGCTCCGCATCGCTCTCCTTCAGCTCGGAGGCCAGCACGCGGGCGGTCGCCCAGCCGTCCATCGAAGGGGTGCCCGTCAGGAGCACGGCGCGGTGGGCACCCAGCGCGAGCCCGGCGCGCAGCGATTCCTTCGTCGCTTCGCCGCCATGGCTGAGAAGGGTCACCTCGCCTGCGCCGGCCGCCTCGACCAGCTGAAGTGCGGCCTCGACCGCGAACTCGTCGTAGGGACTCAGCACGTACTTCACCCCGTCGCGGGAAATATCCTTCCCGTCGTCGGCGATCCGGATGCGGGTTTCCGTGTCGGGGACCCGCTTGACGCACACGGTGATGTTCACGCTTCCCCGCTAGAGAAAGGCTCCCGCGAGCGCGAAACACACCGTGGCCACGGCGCCGCCGGTAAGCGCGTAGGGAAGCTGGGTACGTACATGGTCGACGTGGTCCGTCGCAGCGGCCATCGACGAGATGATGGTGGTGTCGCTGATGGGCGAACAGTGGTCGCCGAAGATCCCCCCGGAGAGCGCAGCCGCCAGGAACGGAGCCAGATCCAGTCCGAGGCCGGCCGCGGCTGGTACGACGATGGGAATCATGATCGCGAAGGTCCCCCAGCTCGATCCGATCGAGAACGCGATCGCCGATGCGACCACGAAGACGAGGGGAAGGAATACCCCGGGCGACAGAGTCCCCTGCGCCACGGCCGCGACGTAGTCGCCCGTGCCCAGTTCCCTCGTCACGCTGCCTAGCGCCAGCGCCAGGAGGAGGATGATGGCGAGCGGGATCAGCCCGCCCGCTCCCCGCAGTGCGATGCGGGTGAGTTCGTCCAGCGAATAGGCCCTCTGCACCAGCAGCAGGATCCAGGCGGTCGCCAGACCGGCGAGGGAGGCCCACAGCACGGACGTCGAGCCGTCGCCGGCGGAAAAATCCCCACCTCCCGTCACCCACAGTCCGAACGGCATCGTGGCGACGAGCACGAGCACGGGGACAATCATGTTGCGGGCCCGCGGCGCGATCGGCGGCTCAACGTTCTGCCCGAGTACCTCCTCGTCCATCATCGGGGTCGCTCCGGGCCACAGCACCTTGCCCTCCGCCGCGCGGGCCTCGGCGCGCTTCATCGGACCCCAGTCCATCCGGAAGAGGACCACGGCCAGGGCCAGCACCACGGCCGCGAACGAGTAGAAGTTGAAGATGATGGAACGGAGGAAGACCGACAGCGCCTCCTCCTGGGGCACGCCGGACTCGGCAAGCAGGCGCAGATTGGTGGCGCCCCATGCGTTCAGGGGGATCAGGATGCAGATCGGCGCGCTGGTGGAATCGATCAGATAGGCCAGCTTCTCGCGCGAATTGCGGTAGCGGTCGAAGAGTGGCCGCGACACCGACCCTGCCACCAGCACCGTGATGTTGGACTCGATGAAGATGATCACGCCGATCACCCACGCGAGGAGCTGCGCCCGCCGCCCGCTGTTGACCCAGCGGTTGCGTTCGAGCCATCCCACGAACCCGGCGACCCCGCCCGAAGACCCCACGGTCGCAATCAGGGCGCCCATCACGAGGGTGAACATGATCACCTGGGCGTTGCCGGGGTCTCCCAGCACGCCGACCGTGGACTCGACGGCATCCATGAGCCCGGCGCCGAAGTTCCAGCCGGCAAGGATCGACCACGCCAGCCAGAGCCCGCCGGCAAGCGACAGATAGACCTGACGCGTAGCGATCGCCAGACCGATCGCCAGGAGCGGCGGCAACACGGAAATCCAGGTCGGTTCGCTCATGTCCCTAAACTACCATCTTGGCGCCTTGACCGCCGGATGCCCGCGGACGAAGAACCTCAGCGGCCAGTCCGCTGCCCGGGACACCCCGATGCGGCCCGAGCAGCCCACATCCGGGTCCGCCACCGGGTTGCCCTTGACGAGCTGGATGGGTGGTCGGGCCAGATCGTGGTAGTTGTGCCGCATGGTGATCCCGAGCGCCTGGGCGAGGCGTCCGGGTCCGTTGCACAGATCACCATCGCGCCCTCGCCGCCGGGCCATCGCATCCAGGCCCGTGGACGGTTCCAGCGCGCGGACCAGCACCGCCGACGGATCGCCGGCATCGCCGGTGACGATGTTGGCGCAGTGATGGATCCCGTAGGAGATGTAGACGTACAGGGTGCCAAGATCTGCGAACATGGCATCGTTGCGCGGCGTGCGGCCCCGGGACGCGTGTGCGTGCGAAGCCGGATCCTCCAGTCCGAGATACGCCTCCGTCTCCACGATCAGGCCACCCGTTTCGACGCCATCGAGCGTCGACACCAGCGTGCACCCGAGCAGTCGTCGGGCGGCGGCGGCCGTGTCGCCCGCGAGATACCGCCAGACCGACCGGCGGGCGCGAGTCCCCTGGGCCTCAGCGCTTACTGCCCGCACCCTCGCGGGAACGGCGGCCCCGCCGGAACAGGCCCATCAGGCCGGACCGCGCCGGCTTTTCGGTGCTTGCCGCGGTGGCCGACGAAGCGGGGGCCGACGAAGCGGGGGCCGACGCTGCGGTTGCCGACGCAGCGGGCTGCCGGGCCGACGAGTCCTGTCGCGGGGCCTGGCGCCCCGTATGGCTCGGCGCCCCGTCTCCACGCCGCGCCGGCTTTCCGCCGGCGTTTGCCGGTTTGCGGGACGCGTCGACGCCGGCCGAGCGCTCCAGGGCGGCGGCCCTGCGCTTGTAGTCGACCTCCCACGCCGCCATCACGCTGTTGGCGCGGGCACCGACCACCTTTTTGGCGCGCTCCGGCTGGCGGTGCAGGACCTTGAAGACATCGGTGCCGAACGCATCCACCAAACGCTCCGCCGTCTTGACTCCCACGCCCTTGTACCGGTTGGCGAAGTAGCTCTTGATCGACCCTTCGGTTACCGGGAGGCCCAAAGCCCTGGGGTCGAAGCGCGGCGGGGACGACTCCTTGCGCGCCGCGATCAGCGTGATCCCGTAGCTGCCATCACCGGCACGATCCAGCCTGACGGCCCCCTGCTTCTCGGCATAGCGCAGGAATTTGCTGAATTTGCCGAAGCCATGCGCCGCTTCGGTGAAACTGCGGTCTATGGCCAGCATGCGGCGCTTCGCGTCGGAGTCGCGCACCCGCCCCTTTTCCTTGCCGCCGAGTTCGCGTACGGCGCGCCTCAGAAGGTCGAGCGAGGGACCGGGGTCGGTCACCGGGCGGCCACGCGGTGTCGGGGACGGCTCCCGTACGGCCTGCGCCAGGGGACCATCACCCGCAGGGTCCGCGCCGCGGGCCCCTCGCGCGGACGTGCGGCGGGGCGGCGGTGACCGCTTCGCCCGCCGGCGGCTTTCCTTGCCGTTTCCGCCGGCCTGTGCGGGCTGGACCTGAGCACCCCTGGACGGGGCGCCGTCGCCGGGCGGAGCGATATGATACTGCCCGTTCTCACCTCGCTCGATGTTCACCAACCCCTTGTTCGCGGCCGCCACGAGAAACTTGGAGAACTTCTTGAACCCCAGATTGCGTTCGTCGAACGAGGGTGACATCTCCATGATGACCTGCTTGAGCCGGTCGGAGCGCATGACATCGCCACGGGACGCCATCTGGGCGACCGCCTCTTCCACGCACTGCCACGCATCGGGCGCACCGGAGGTGTGCTCGGACGTCCGGCTCAGGCCCGTGAGTGCCGTATAGGAGTAGTACTCGTCGCAGTTCTGGACGAGGATGTCGGAACTGGATTCCTGGATCCCGATGCCGATTACGTACTTCCCGTACTCCTTGAGCTTAAGGACCAGACTGGAGAAGTCGGAATCCCCCGTCAGGAGGATGAACGTGCCGATTTCGGGGCGGATGAAGACGAGTTCGATCCCGTCGATGGCCATCCGTATGTCGGTGGCGTTCTTCTTCGAGCTTCCGTAGGCGGGCGCGAAAATGAGGTCGATCGATGCTTCCGAGAGGGGAACAATGTACTGGGGATACCGGCGCCAGTCCGCGTAGGCACGCTGGACCGTCACCTTCCCCTTGATGATGTCGGAATCAAGCAGGTGCTTCAGTTCCTTCGCGAGATCGCTGCGCATGCCCATCGTGACGTTGTCGAAGTCGATGAGCAACGCTGCGTTGGGGGCTTCGCGGGGAACCTGCCGACCCGGGTCGGTATGAGGGACTTTCATGTACGGATTCCGCATCCTCAGTCTGCTGTCAAGCGTGATTGGGCGATCCCATCCGGCTGGCCGGTCCGCGCCGATGACACGTGCCGTGCCAGTTCCTGCCGCCATACGCTTCCGGAGGCGGAACGTGGGAAGTCGTCCATGAACCTAACAAGATCGGGCACCTTGTATGCGGCGAGCGTCGCCGCGGTCCATTCCCTGACTTCATCCTCCGAGATCACGCCGCCCTCGACACGGATCACGCACGCACATATCGCCTCCCCAAGGATCTCATCCGATACCCCGATGACCACGGCCCGCGCAATGGCTGGATGGGCCATCAGCCGATCTTCCAGCTCCCGCGGGTACACGTTGAATCCACCCCGGATCATCACGTCTTCCCGGCGCCCGATGATGTGGAGGCACCCCTCGTCGTCCACCATGCCCAGGTCTCCCGTGCGCAGGAATCCCTCCGCGTCGAACGACGCGTCCGTTTCGCGCGGCTGGCGGTGGTACCCGCACATCACACCCGGTCCACGCACGCGGATCTCGCCGATGCTCTCGCTCGGGAGCGGCACACCGTCGTCCTCGGTCACGCGCACGGTCGTGCCGTCCAGCGGGCGCCCCACCGTGAACCACCTGGTGCCGGCGGGTGCCTGCCGGGGCCCGATGGCCAGCGTGGAAGCCGCTTCGGTCAGCGAGTACGCAATGACCAGAGGAACGCCGAAGACCCCTTCCACCCGGCGGGCAAGCGGCTCGCGCATGGGTGCGCCCGAAGCGAGACACAGCCTGAGCGGCCCGTCTCCGGGCGATCCATCGAACTCGCGAAGCGCCGTCGCGAAGAGCGTGGGAACCCCGCAGAGCACGGTCGCGCCGTGGCGCTCGGCCAGCGCAAGCACGTCGATCGGATCGACATCGGCGTGCAGCACCAGGCTTGCCCCTTCGAGCACGGTGCCCAGGAGTCCGGGGCCCAGACCGAAAGCGTGATGCAGTGCACCGATCCCCGCCACCACGTCGTCGGCGCACAGACCCGTGGCCGCAGCCGTGCCGGCCGCCGCGTACAGCAGATTGCGGTGGGACAGTTCGACTCCCTTCGGCTTTCCCGTCGTGCCCGAGGTGTACACGATCGCGAAGGGTGTCGCGGGGTCGATGTCCCGGGCCGGGAAACCGCGTCCCCGCCCCGGCGACACCAGGTCCTCCCACTGGAAGATCCGGTCGTCGTACCAGAGGTCCTCCTTGCCCACGGTGACGACATGGCGCAGGTCCGGCAGATCCGTCAGCAGGTCCTCGAAGAGCTGCAGGTAGTCGATCCCGTAGGCATCCTCCGCGGACACGGCACACACCGCGCCCGAGTGGCGCAACATGTAGCGCAGATCCGGCGGCGTGAGACGCGGATCCAGGGGAACGACCCTGGCCCCGAGCTTCGCGGCGGCAAACACGGCGACCGCGAATTCGGGCCACGGCGGGAGCAGGAGCGCCACGCGGTCGCCATCGCCGATGCCCAGATTCGCCAATGAAGCGGCGAGCGACGCGGCCTGATCCTCGACTTCCCCGTACGTCCAGGTCACGTCGCCGGCGTGCAGGAAGGGCGACCGCGGACTGGCGGCCGCACGCTCGGCCAGGACGGAAGAAACGGAAAGGTCCGGCAAGCCGTCAATCAGCGCCATGTGTCCTCCAACTCAATTCCATTGGCTCATGATCCGGACGAGTTCGTCGATCGCAACAGGGATGGTAACGCCGGAACCACCTGCCGTCCGTCCGAGCTCGTCCAGACGGACCAGGTGAACGACGCCGGACCGGGTCTTCTTGTCCCTTGTCATGAGGTCGGCAAGGCGCTCCGGCCGCTTCAGGCCATCGGCCGTGTCGGGCAGTCCGAAGGCACCGACCAGACGCCGGATGTGGTCGGCCGTGCCGTGCGCAGTGACCGACAGTTCCTCTCCGATCCGCGCTTCCGCGACCATTCCCACGGCAACAGCCTGGCCGTGCGTGAGCGCGTAGCCCGAATCCGCCTCGAGCGCATGACCCACCGTATGGCCCAGGTTCAGGACCTGCCGCCGGCCGGCTTCGAACTCGTCCGCGGACACCACGTCGGCCTTGATTTCGACCGAGCGCACCACAGCCCGCTCCACATCGTCACCTGCACCGTCCAGCAGCGAGGCCGCGTGGTCGCCAAGCCACCGGCCGTAGTCCGCATCCACGATGACACCGTGCTTGACGGCCTCCGCAAACCCCTCCGCCCTCACGGGACGCCCCAGGGTGCGAAGAAAGTCCGGGTCGGCCAGCACAACCTCGGGCGGGTGGAACGCGCCGACGAGATTCTTGCCCAGCGCATGATCCACACCGGTCTTGCCTCCGACGGAGGCGTCGATCATGGCCAGCGTGGTGGTCGGGACCTGTATGAGCGGGACGCCGCGCATGTAGGTGGCCGCGACGAACCCCGCGACATCGCCGACGACCCCTCCTCCGAGGGCAACGACGCAGCTGTCCCGGCCCAGGCGCGCGTCGAGCAGGGAGTCTGTGATGTCGGCCCAGGTGTCACGCGTCTTGTGTGCTTCGCCTGCAGGAAACGAAACCGCCACGACATCGATCCCCGCCGTGGTCAGCCGCGACTGCATCTCCTCGCCCCACAGTGCCCCCACATTGCTGTCCGTGACCAGGGCGCATCGGCCGGACGGCGCCGCGCCGGCGACTTCCGCGACCAGATGCCGGCGCACCCCGCCACCCACGCACACACGGTAGTCGCCGGCGGAGGACCGGACGGACACTTCGCTGTGCTTTGCCAGTGACCGCTCCCGTTCCCTGAAAACCACGGATGGCCCAAACCAATGAAGCATCATGGTCGGTCGGCGCCCGGTCAAGCCGCCCCCCGATCGGTCCCCGTGGCCCGCCGGTCAGTCCCCATGGTCCCCCGATCGGTCCGCATGATGCAAATGGTGATAGATTGAAGCGGACCGGAGATTCGCACGGTGGGAGGAGGCAAGGACGTGCTGCGCGGTGTCCTGAACAGAATACGGAACATCCCTCGGAGCGTCTGGTTCGCCGGCCTGTTTCTCCTGACCGCCGGGCTGGGCCTCGTCGCGGGTTCGTGGCGGAACCTGTGCGCCGACTGCCCCTCGATCGCTCAGATCTATACCTACGAGCCGCAACAGACCTCGAAGATCTTCGCACGCGACTCCACGCTGGTGAGCGAAATCGGGCTGGAGCGCCGCACTCCGGTATCGCTGGCCAGTCTGCCGCCCCACGTGCCCCAGGCGTTCATCGCGATCGAGGACCGGAGGTTCTACTCCCACGGCGGTCTCGACTGGAGGGGGATCGCCCGGGCCGGGCTGGAAGTGCTGCGGACCCGGTCCCTGTCGGGCGCCGGCGGCAGCACGATCACGCAGCAGCTGGCCCGCAACATGTTTACCGATCGTATCGGGTTCGAAAAGAGGATACTGCGGAAGCTCAAGGAATGGCAGGTGGCGCTGGCCCTCGAGGAGGCGTATTCGAAAGACCAGATCATCGAGGCATACATGAATCAAATCGGGTATGCCCATGGGTGGTATGGACTTCAGACGGCTTCACGAAACTACTTTGGCAAGAACGCCATCGACATGAACCCCGCCGAGGCGGCACTGTTGGCCGCGATCGCCAACCTTCCCGAGGTCTATAGTCCCCTCAACAACCGCGACGCCGGCCTCAGCCGCCGCAACCTCGTGCTGGACCTCATGACGCGCGAAGGCTACCTGAGCACCGAGGAGGCGGAGCGGTGGAAGGCGGAGCCGGTTCCTGTGGAGCGGGCCCGCAACGTGCAGGTCCAGGCCCCCTACTTCGTCGAGTGGGTGAGAAGCATCCTGGACGACCGCTTCGGGAGGAAGCTGTACACCGGAGGCCTGAACATCCACACGACGCTCGACCTGGACATGCAGACCGCCGCCCGGGCAGCGATGGAGAACGGGTGGAAGAGGATTGAGGAGCGGCCCGGATTCAGCCATGAGACCTATCGGGAATTCGCCGACCGGACGTCCGGAGCGGATGTTCCGGAAATCCCGTACGTGCAGGGGATGTTCGTTGCCTCCGACCCGGCGACAGGCCATGTGCGCGCGATGATCGGGGGGCGCGACTTCGTGCATTCCAAGTTCAACCGCGCAATCCAGGCGCGCCGGCAGGCGGGTTCGTCCTTCAAGCCCTTTGTCTATGCCGCGGCGCTCGAGAGCGGCATCCCCGCGTCCGAAGTGTTCGTGGACGGCCCGGTCATGATCGACCAGGTCGACGGCACCACGTGGGCTCCCAGCAATTACGAACCGGAATTCCTCGGGTCCATCACGATGCGCGAGGCCATGAGCAAGTCCATCAACATGGTCGCGATCAAGGTCGGGAGGCAGGTGGGGCTCGAAAGCGTAGGGCAGATGGCCCGCCGCCTGGGCATCCGAACCGAAGTGGAACGGTATCCGTCGAGCGCGATCGGGGCCGCCGAGGTGATACCCATCCAGATGCTGGAAGCCTATTCGGTGTTCGCGACGCTGGGGGAGAGGGTGCGGCCGTTTCCGATCCTGAAGGTCGAGAGCGCGGATGGCGAGGTGCTCTGGGAACCACGGCCCGAACGCACGCGGGTGCTGGATCCGCTGGTGGCCCGGCTTTCCGTGTCCATGCTTCAGGAAGTCGTGGAGAGCGGGACCGGAAACCTCGGAATCCGGCTGGTGGCCGGACTGCCGACAGAGGTGCCGGCGGCCGGCAAGACGGGTACGACCAACGAGGGACGCAACGTCTGGTTCCTCGGCTTCACGCCGACGTTGGCGGCAGCGGTCTGGTTCGGGATGGACCAGCCGATCCCGATCGTCGACCGCGCGACCGGTGGAGGGCTCGCGTCACCGGTCTGGGGCGAGTTCATGAGACGGGTGTACTACGCGGATCTGCCGCTGGACGACGGAGACACGCCCCCCGGTTGGGAGGCGCCGCTCCTTCCCGTCCCGGGACCGTGGTCCATACCCGAAGCGCTGGTCACCCGCCGCGTCGACAGCCGGACCGGGTTGCTGGCCTCGCGCTGGTGCCCACCGGACGACGCCTACGACGAGCTTTACCTTCCCGGCACGGAACCCACGCAGCCATGTGACCGTCCCGACCAGTCCATCATCCCGCGCCGCGATCCCTGAACCCGCAACCACGCCGCGCCTGAACCCGCAACCACGCCGCGCCATGCCCGACAGTTCTCCCGCCCGCTTCTTCATCTTCGAGACCACGCATCACGCGATGTGGGCCGAGGACGTTGCCCGCGAACAGGCCATACCGGTGGATGTGGTCCCGGCGCCACCGGAGGGCGGTGCGAAGTGCGGAATCGCGCTGCGCACTCCCGAACCTCACGTGGACGAGCTGACGGAAGCGCTCGACCAGGAACGGATCCTCTACCGGGTCCTGCAGGGCTGACCGGTCATCGGCCACGGACGACGCGCTCGAGAATCGTCGGCAGCGGGTCGGCCACCATCTCGTCAGCCACCGTCACCGCTTCTTCCAGCACCCGTGCCCCGACCATGAGGTCATCGCGCGACGCGCCATGGACAACGGCCAGCGGATCACCGCGCGACACCGGGTCGCCGACGTGTGCCCGCAGTTCGAAGCCCACCCGCGGGTCGACATCCTGGTCCTGGCGGGTCCGGCCACCACCCATCGGGATCACCCCGTACCCGAGGGCATGGGGATCGATCCCCCCCACGACTCCGTCCCGGTTTGCCGTGACGACCCTGGTCATGGGCGCGGTCGGCAGCCCGTAGTCCTCGCGTGAGAAACTGAGCGCGCCCCCCTGGGCCCTGACCAGCCGCCGGAACCGCTCCAGCGCGCCTCCCGTGTCAAGCACCTCGGCCGCGCGCCCCCGACCCTCGTCCAGCGTGAGGACCAGACCTGCGGCAAGCGCCATCTCGCTGGCCAGTTCCGTGACCAGGCAGCGGAGGTCGGGCGGTCCCCCGCCCGCGAGACAGGCCAACGCCTCACGGACCTCCAGCGCGTTGCCCACCGTCAGTCCGAGCGGACGATCCATCGCGGACAGCACCGCCGTCACGGCCAGCCCCCGGGCGCGCCCCACGCCGACCATGGTCCGGGCCAGCCTCCTGGCGTCGTCGATCCGCGAGAGGAATGCTCCCCGGCCCACCTTCACGTCGAGAACCAGCCCGTCGAGACTCTCCGCCAGCTTCTTGGACATGATCGAAGCGGTGATGAGCGGCAACGACGGCACCGTGGCCGTTACGTCGCGCAACGCGTACAGACGTCGGTCCAGCGGGGCGATTTCGTCGGTCTGACCGATCATCGCGCATCCGACCGACTCGAGGATTCGGTTGAAGCGGTCCAGCGAAATGCAGGTCCGGAATCCGGGGATCGACTCCAGCTTGTCCAGCGTCCCTCCCGTGTGCCCCAGGCTCCGTCCCGACATCATCGGCACGACCATTCCCAGCTCGGCAGCCAGGGGGGCGAGCACGATCGACACCTTGTCCCCGACACCGCCGGTCGAGTGCTTGTCCACGCGCGGGCCTGCCGCGGCGCCCCGGTCCAGGACCTCGCCCGAGCGCAGCATGACCTCGACCAGCGTCTCCAGTTCCCCGTCGTCGAGGCCGTTGAAGTAGACGGCCATCAGGAACGCGGCCATCTGGTCCTCGCCCACCTCGCCGCGAAGGTAGCCCCTCATCAGACCCTCGAGTTCCGGCCGCGACAGGGCCTGCCCGTCACGCTTGCGAGCGATCAACTGTTGCGTAATCACGCGCCTCCCCGGCGCATCACGAAATCGCCGCGACCGCCTTCTCGGTCGTCGAGTCGGGACGCGCCGGCGGTTCCCAGTCCTCCATTCCCCTCACGTAGCGCTGCAGCCACCGCATCTCTTCCACCATGAGGGTGCGGCGGTGCCTCGGTTCGCTGATTCCATGCCCTTCGCGCGGGAAGAGGATGAAGCGCGCCTCCACTCCCAGGTGGCGCAGCCCGGCGAAGAAGTTCATGGACTGCTCCATCGTATCGGTGCGGTCCTCGGTACCGTGGAACAGGATGGTCGGCGTGCTCACCTTGTCCAGATGGCTGAAGGCCGACCGCTCGGTCCAGTAGTCCCGGTTCGACCACGGATCGCCGCCGAGGTACCAGCGCACCACGTCGAAGTTGAACCCCGCGCCGAACTCGCTCCGCCAGTCCGCGACCATCGCCCCCAGGCTCGCCGCCTTGAAGCGGTCGGTTCGGGTGATCGTCCACCCGCCCAGAATGCCGCCGTAGCTCCAGCCCTTGACCGCCAGCGAGTCCGGGTGTGCCACACCCCGCTCGATGATCGCGTCGACACCGGTCATGAGGTCGTGGTAGTCCCCGCCCCCGATGTCGTTCATGTTGCCGCGCAACAGGGCGTCTCCGTAGCCGGATGAACCGCGGACGTTGGGCTGCAGCACCGCGTACCCTTGAGCGGCCAGGATCTGTGCGTCCGCGTCGAAGCCCCTCGTGAAGACGCCCGCCGGGCCTCCGTGGATCTCCAGCACCGCCGCGCCCGGCGACGTCCTTCCATCGGGAAGATACAGCAGCCCCTCGATCTCGAGGCCGTCGAAACTCGTCCAGCGCACCACTTCCGGCTCGACCAGATTCCTGTCGGCAAGCTCCGGATTGGCGTTCGTCAGCCGTGTCCTGGACTCGTCGGACAGGTCGACGAGCCAGATGTCGCCCGGGTCGCGCGGGCTCGCGTACTGGATGGCGGCCATGCGGTGGAGCGCGTCGAACGAGGCGCCCGACACGATGCCCCGACCGTGCGTAATCTGTTCCACCTCGCCCGACCGGACATCGATGCGGAAGATATTGGCGTCGGTCCGGTCGAGAGCCACCATCTCAATGGACCGTCCACCGGGGTTCCAGCGATAGCCGCGAATGTCGACGTCGGTGTCCGGCGCGAGCTGACGGACGTTGCCGGTTGGGATGTCGTAGTGGTAGAGATTGCCCTGGTCCAGCTCCCAGGTCTCCAGATCGGGTGCCCCGAAGGTGATCGCGCGTCCATCGGGCGACCAGGCCAGCTGCGATTCTGGTGCGTCGTTGTCGGTAATCTGCACCTCCTCGCCGGTGGAGATCGTGTGCAGCACCACCTCCGAGAGATGGCCCGCGTTGCGGCGGTTCTCCTCCCGGTAGACGTACGCGAGGAAGTTCCCGTCGGGCGAAGGTGCATAGTCCCCGATGCGGCGGCGCTCCGGGGTCACGCGGGTCGCGTCCACGGGAGCGTCGGCGAGTTTCACCATCACGCTCCAGACGCCGTTCCACTCGCCCCGCGTCTGCCCGTTCGGTCCCTCGTCGATGAAGACGGCGTCGTCGCCGTTCTTTCGCTCCTTCTCCAGGTCGTCGGGAAGCGAATCGCTGGCCAGGAAGAAGATCGACGACCCGTCGTCCGACCAGCGGTAGCTGCCGACGGCCGTCGTGTGCTTCGTCAGCTGAATGGCCTCGCCCCCGTCGACCGGCAGCACGAACAGCTGCCGCACCCGGTCGCTTTCTCCTACGGGGCGCGTGAAGGAAACCCAGCGTCCGTCAGGGGACCACTCGGGATTGCGGTCGTCGGAGGATCCGGTGAACGGGCGAGCGCCCTCGCCATCCGCCCCCACCACCCATATCCGGCTCTTCCGTTCGTTCTCGTCCCAGTCTAGTTCGTTCTTCACATAGAGGACCCGGGAGCCATCCGGCGCCAGCTTCGGTCCCGACACGCGCACCATGTCGATGGCGTCGTCGACGGTGAGCGGGGCGCCGGCCTCCTGCCCCGATGCCGGGGACGAGGCCAGGAAGCCGGGGAGGACGAGAACGGACGGTGCGTGCGGGCGAATGCGCATGGCGGTGCTCCCCATTGGGCGTGGGCATGGTGTCAGCCCTCTGATAATAGGGCAGCCGGCGCCCCGGGGGCATCCGCGCGCTCTTGCCGCTCCCCGCTACCTCGCCGGGAGGATGAGTTCCAGGAGTTCTCCCGGCCCCACGGGCAGCGTCTCGGTGAGGAAGTCCGGACCGGCCAGGAACTTCACCCGCAGCTGAATGTCCGGCAGCGGCCACCGGGTCCGGAAGGTCGCTTCACCCTTGCCGGGCACGATGCCCAGACGTTGGGAGGAGCCGCCCCGTGCGGTGTACACCGTTGCCTGGCTGAAGTTGTGGTTCGTCACCAGGATTTCGATCTCTTCGGACTCGCGCGCGTCCTGCCGCATGGGGTTCGTCGCGGTGGCTTCCGATGTGGTCGCGCACGCGCCCAGGGACGCAAGCGCAAACGCGGCCGTGAACGCGGCAACGACGTGAGAATGGAAACGATGCCCGGCCAGGGCTGACTGCGGACTCGACATGACCCGCTCCTTGCGTTCAATGGATCCGAATGTGAGAAGGACCTGATCCCTCGCCTGGCGCGGAGACTACGCGTATTGTGGTCCCCGATCACCCCAAACCACTCGTTCGGACATTTCCACCAGGAGGAAACCGTGAGGTCCCTGTTCGTTTACCCCGCTATAGGCCTGTTGGTTGCATCTCCACTCGCGGGCCAGGCGGACCGCCTGACCGAAATAGACGTCTTTGACCTCGAATACGCCAGCGACCCCCGGATCTCGTCCGACAGGACCCAGGTGGTCTATGTGCGCCAGTTCGCCGACGTCATGACGGACATGAACTACTCGAACCTGTGGCTGATCGGGGCCGACGGCGGCAACCATCGCCCGCTGACGACCGGCAAGTACACCGACCACAGTCCGCGCTGGTCCCCGGACGGATCGAGGATCGCCTACATGTCCAACCGGGACGGCATGCCGCAGATCTACATGCACTGGCTGGAGACGGGGCAGACCGCGGCCATCACCAACCTGACCGACCCGGCGACGGGCCTCTCCTGGTCGCCCGACGGATCACTCCTGGCATTCTACAAACTGGTTCCCGAGGCGCCATTGACCATCGGCGAGCTTCCCCCTCCCCCCGCCGGCGCGCAGTGGGCCGAGCCCGCCAAGTACACCGACAAGCTGGTCTTCCGCTTCGACGGGATGGGCGACCTGCCTGCCGGTTACTGGCACCTCTTCGTCATTCCCGCCGAGGGCGGCACGCCGCGCCAGCTGACCTCCGGCGACAGCCACTTTACCGCCGGCTTCTTCGCCGGTCCCGGGGGGGCGCCCGAGTGGGCACCGTCGTCCGATGCGATCGTGCTCGCGGCGAATCTGCGCGAGGACTGGGAGATGGAGTGGAGTGACTCCGAGGTCTACGAGGTCTCGGTCGCCGATGCGTCCGTCCGCGCCCTCACCGACCGGCGGGGACCGGACTCCTCGCCCACCGTGTCCCCGGACGGCCGGCTGGTGGCCTACCTCGGCTACAACGACCGCTACCAGGGATACCAGGTCACCCGGCTCCACGTCATGGACCGGGACGGCTCGAACGCGCGCGTCGTGAGCGACGGCCTGGACCGGTCCGTCTACCAGATCCGGTGGGCGCCCGGAGGCGAGGGCATCTACGGGCTCTACGACGACGAAGGGAACACCAGGCTCGCGCTCTTCCAACTGGACGGAAGTCACGAGGTCCTCGCCGCCGACGGCGGGAGCGGGTTCATGGCATACGGTGGCTTCGGCGTCTCGTACACGGTGGCCGGGGACGGCACCTTCGCCTTTACGACCAGTCGGCCGGACCGGCCCGGAGACGTGATGGTGGGAGACGGCGACGGCACCAACCGGATCATCACGTCGGTCAACGCCGACCTCTTCGCGGGCAAGACGCTGGGCGCGGTCGAGGAGATCTGGTGGGAGTCGTCGCGGGACGGACGGCCGGTCCAGGGGTGGATCATGAAGCCGCCGGACTTCGACCCCGACAACGAATACCCCCTCATCCTCGAGATCCACGGGGGCCCCTTCGCCAACTACGGCGATCGCTTCGACGTCGAGAAGCAGCTGCTGGCGTCCCACGGCTTCGTGGTCTTCTACGCGAACCCGCGCGGCAGCACCAGCTACGGCGAGGAGTTCGGCAACCTCATCCACCACGCCTATCCCGGCGACGACTTCCATGACCTCGACTCCGGCGTGGACGCGGTCATCGCGCAGGGCTACATCGACGAGGACAACCTCTTCGTCACGGGAGGCAGCGGTGGCGGCGTGCTGACCGCATGGATGATCGGAAACACGGACCGGTTCAAGGCCGCCGTGTCGTTCTATCCCGTGATCAACTGGTACAGCTTCGCGCTGACCGCCGACATGGCTCCGGTGGCCGTCAAGTACTGGTTCCCCGGAATGCCCTGGGACAACGTCGACCACTATGAGGAGCGGTCGCTGCTCTCGGTGGTGGACAACGTGACGACTCCGACGCTGATCATGACCGGCGAGGAGGACTGGCGCACTCCGATGTCCGAATCGGAACAGTACTACAAGGCGCTCAAGATGCTGGGGGTCGATGCCGTGCTGGTCCGGGTGCCCGGCGAAGCGCACGGCATCTGGGGACACCCTTCGCATGGAATGGCGAAGATCACGACGGTCAAGGGGTGGTTCGACAAGTACTCAACGGAACGCAGACCGGTGTCGTAGCCGACCCTGACGTTACGGCGAAATCAAGGAGATCCGAATCACGGCAGGGAATCTTCTAAAGTCAAATAGGACTGCACGATCTGCGTTTTCTGCCGTTCTACGAGATCTGGCTGGACCGTGGCGCAGGAGCGGGAAAATCGGACTTGAATGGCGGGACTCTCGCCTACGTCGTTGCTCAGTTGCCGGAAGCCCCCGGCAAGCGCATCGATACGCCTGGGATCTTCCGGTAATGGTGCCAGTGATGCCCGGGCTCTACGGATTTCACGACCCAATCCATGCCCTTTCTCTCCAAGACGACATCGCTCTCCTCAACGCCGATTATGTCCACCCCGAACTTCTGGCTACGGAACACATCTCTCTGGTAGACCTTCATCGTGATTAGCCTGTCGTCCACTGCCGCCTCCGCGACGCCAGCAGAACGCATCGATGCTGACTCCTGTTCTTTGGTCAGGTAGGGAACTACAACCTCTCCGATGGTGAGGAATTCTCCCGGGGCTGCAGTCTTGAGGAACACGCCCGTCAGCTCATCGGGCTTTTCCACGATGGTCCCAAAGGCCACCTCAAGTGCGAGTTGCGGGACAGCTTCCGGATCCGGCTGGACGCTCTCAGGTGCCTCGATGTCGTTGCAGGCGACCATGAGCAGCAAGGGCATCAGCGCTTTTCTCATGACGTATCCCCCTCCTAGAGGTTCAGGCATTCCTCGGTGACGGTGTATGTTCCGGGGTTCCCGTTGTGCTCGTATCCTTCGTGGTGCGCGGCTTCGTGGAACATGGTGATCGGTCCGAACGTGTGCCAATCACGGCGATTGAAGCTGTAGTGCAGACTGCTCTGGTTGCGGTCGTAACGCGGGTTGTGGAACCCTCCCGTAATACCTCTTGAGTAGAATCCCCACACGTCGCCTCCCCGGACCTGTGCTGCAAGATCGCCCGCGAGATGATCCATGATGCCTTGGCAATACTCCGGCGCGCTGGCGTCCAAGGTCATGTCTGAGATGGTCTGGAGAAGTTGTGTTCGGAAGCTGTTGGACAGGGGCTGTATACACACGTACTCCCGCGTTTCCTGGACATTGATCCATCTGCCACCGGCGTAGCGACAACTCACAGGGTTGGTGTACTCCTCCTGTGCTGTCCACGCCGCCAAGGCCAAGAACCCGAGCGAGTGAACGGTGAGCGCAATGCGTCTCATGCATCTTCCTTTCACCGAAGTTGATCGATGGAAGACAGTCTACCTTCCGCTTGGACCGGGCTGCAAGGGAGAGAGTGCGTGATCCGAGACGCCATGATCGGAGCGGCGCCCATGTTGCCGGTGGTTGACACGGGCGTGACGATACCCTACCCGTGAGACATTCCTCGCCAACTCGATCCGCTGGTCGCGGCTCGGAAAGGCTCCACCTCTGAACCGGAGGCAGAACGATGAGAACCCTGCGGAAGATCGGGATGATGGCGTCGGTCGTCTTGGTTCCCCTGTTTGCGACCTTGGCGGTTCCCGCGATTGCCGACGGCCCCATCGGCTCGGCTTGCGGGCTGAGCGACCAGTTGTATCGGATCGACAAGATTTCCAGCTGTGACCGGGAGTGCCCTTCATACAACCCGGTCGCGGGATGCTGGTGCTTCCAGCTACCGGCGATCATCGTCGAGGGGTAGCCGCCGAACTTCCAACGCCTCATGCCGCGTCGGATTCGGGCTCAACTCTTCGCGGCGCTAGCCGTGGCGGCGTGTTCCGGTGGCGACGCGCCCGATCCCGCGAGTGATGTCGCCGACATCGTTTATCGGGATGCCGCAGGGCCTGCGGTCGTGCAGGTCGACAGCGTTCTGCTGGAGGAGACGGAGTTCTACGTGGGCCGCCCGTACAGCCTCTCGGCGGACACGATGGACGGTTCGTTCCTCATCGCCGATGGCTACTCGGGCCGCATGCTGCGCTTCCGGCGGGACGGTGGTTTCGTGCGTTCGTACGGTCGCCCGGGCGAAGGACCGGGAGAGTTCGCGGGGCTGGGCCGGGGGTTCATCCTGAACGACTCGGTCGTTGTCGGCAGGGACAACCACCGGAATCTGCTGACGAGGTTCTCGCGTGATGGGACGTACTTGGGTTCCACCCGGTACGACGGGTTCAAGGATGGCTGGACGGCGGTGGCGGGTGATCTGGCATTCGTCCCGGCCATCGATCTTCAGGACCACAAGATGGTAAGGCTGTGGGATTGGCGGCGGGATTCGATGGTGGGCTCCGCAATTGATCTTCCCGACCCCTACCGGCGGTCGCTTCGGGGCATGGACGTTTACTTCGGAGTCCTCGCGGGCTCATCCGTCGCGGCATGGACCGATACGATCCTCGTCGGTACGGTGGCGGAGAACGAACTGTACATGGCGACTTGGGACGACAGAATGCTCGACACGCTGCACCTCCCGAGAGCGCGTCGCCGGGGCGTCCCCCGAGATGCACAGGAGCGGATCGACGATCCGAGCCTCCAAGTCTCGTTCAGGGAGCGGATGGAAATGCTCTCGACCCTTGAGGGCCTCTACAGGATGCCCGGCGGCTCCACCGTGGCGGTCCACCACGACGGCCTGATCGACGGGGATCCACCCATGGTGGAGTTCCTTGCGGATGTGTATGTGACGGTGCTGTCACCCGACCGGCGGACCGCATGCGTGGACGGGCCGGTCTCGTTCGCCAACGAGCTTCGGACGCAGATCGTTGCGGCCCGCGACACGCTCTTCCTGCTCGACCGGACGCTGACGGCAGTCGGCGACACGATGAAATCGTGGATACGGGTCTACGAGATCGATACCTCCGGGTGCGAATGGCTGCCCGTGGGCTAACGCCGGGTTTTCGGCGTTTCCGGTGTTTTCTCGAAACACCGTTTCGAGGACGGTGCGCCCGCAGCTTTGCCTCCGCCGTACATGAGCTAAGCCAGCGTACTCCGTGTGGCCACACTTCGTGCGTCCCCTGCGGAGGCTGGCGGGGGGCCGCGCCCCCTCTGACCCCGCGGTTTTCCGGCCCGTCGCCGGAGCTGCGGCCGAGCGCTTCCCCTTCGTGGCCGACGATCCGACCGACGCGATCCTCGCCGGATCCGCCAGCCGGGAACTCGGTCACGACCGGCGAGGCCGTCAGGGATCCGCCCGTGGGCGAGTCCCTGGCCGACCGGGTGGCCCCGGAGCCCGGATGCCGTATCGAGCCCGGAAACCCGCTCTCACTGCAATTCTGGGCGTTTGGGGGGCGGTCTGGCGGAATCCAAGGCCGCAGGATCGTATGTGGACGCCCCTAAGTGGGCAAGCGCGGATTCAGAACCGGGTTGGTGGCAGTTGGCCAAGTACTGTCGTATGTCCGGCCTCATGGTGCAGCGCTGTTTGGCTGCGGGCCCGTATGGTGTTCGTGAGATCGGATCCAATTCGCCTGAGCGGGCTCAAAAGCCCTCGATCCTACGCTGGTTCTTCCGACCCCGTCTTGTCGACCGTTTGCCCTGATATGGATTGACCTGTCAACCCGTCCGCATACGGGTGTCTTCATGTCGGCATGTGGTACTCCTCTCCGCCATAACAGTCCCGGGGTGTGAGCGGCTTATAGCGACGGTGGATCACTCTGATATCCGTGGGTTGGCTACCACCTGACTTCACTTCGTCGCGGAGCTGCCTCTCTCTTACGTCGTGGGTGGGTCTGCCCACGTGGGCAGACCTCACAAGGGCAAACCGAGGGTTCTCCTCACCGGCCGCCCACACCCCGATGTCTTGTTACATCCTCCTGAATAGCGAAGGTGTTGATGTCTCCGGTGTCATGTATCGTTCAGGCGGTCGACCGGGTGCCGTGAGGCTTGCCCTGCACCTCGCAGGCGATGGCCCAGATGAAACCCACGAGCTCGCGCGCGATTGCCGTGACCACCTTGTTCTTCGCCTTCCCGCGTTGGTAGAGCTTCACATATCGGCCGCACAGCCGTCTTTGTGCCGCCCAGGCGATCGCCTGCACCCGGTCCGGGACGTTGGCTGCCTTGCGGCGCAGGTGCGCTGTCTTCCTGGCCGGGAAGCGATAGGCCCACGCCGCCTCGGTCAGCACCCGGCGAACATGCCCGTTGCCCGTCTTGGTGATCGCTCCTTGGCGTCGTCGAAGACCCGAGGAGTACTCACTGGGGGCCAAGCCGAGAAAGCCCACGAGCTGGCGCGGTGAGTCGAAGCGTGTCAGATCGCCCAGCTCAGCCAGGATGGTCATCGCCGTGATCGTCGAGATGCCCCGCAGACTCATCAGAGCCTCGGCCGTGGGGCGTTGCGACCAGGCATCGAGAGCCTCATGCATCTGTGCCTTGAGCCCGGCGGTCCGCTTCACGGCCGCGACGACGGCGTCGACGTACTCCTGGAAGACGATCTGCTGGAGCGCTAGATCGAAGCGCTGCTGCTCCAGCCAGCGAAAATGTGCCTGCGTCCACCGGGTCTTGCCGCCGTAGACCCGGCCATGACGCAACAGGAAGGCCCCCAGTCGCTGTCGGGCCTTGAGTTCGAGCGCCTTCATGTCCTCGCGTGCACGGGTCAGATCGCGCACCGCTTCCTGGTCCGGTCCCGGCACCCAAACCGGGGTGAGTTCCCCGGCCCGGTGCAGACGCGCCAGCGTCATCGCGTCCCGGCGATCCGTCTTGACCCGACTGGCGGGCTTGCGCGGGATCAGCCCCGGCGCTACGACTTGGCAGTCGTGGCCGGTCCCGGTGATCTCCCGGTACACGCCGTAGCCGCAGGGACCCGCTTCATAGGCGAAGCTCAGTGCCTCGCCGTGCGGGCCCTGCAGTCCATGAATGAGTTTCTGAAGCGAACGGCTGCGATTCGGGACGATACCGCGATATTCCGGCTCCTCCCGGCCCGGCCATGCGACCGCGGCTGCGATCGTGGACTTGTGAACATCCAGCCCCACGTATGCCCTGTACTCGGCCATTGACCTGCCCTCCTCGATGTGGCTCTGCGTCTGATGAGGTTTGCCCGCCTCGAGCGTAACCCACGATGCCCGAGGCAGGGCAGGTCAATCCATGATGTCTTACGCGTTCCTGCGTCCTGCTAACCAACACCTCCCGCCAGCTGCTTCGCTTTTCGCTTCTCTCCTTTCACCGCCCGGTCAGGCGGCAGTGCGAACCCGGTAGGTCTCCTGCTTCGTCGTCAGTGCCCAGACCTTCCGCGCCGTCCTGTTGGCGAGCGCCACCGCGACCAGCATCCTCGGCTTGCGTGCCAACATTCCGGCGAGCCACGGATCCGTGACTTCGCCGCGCCGGCTCGCCTGCTGAACGACCGACATGGCTCCCGTGATCAGGAGCCGTCTCAGGTCTCTCTGGCCCATCTTCGATATCCTGCCCAGCCTCGGCTTGCCGCCGGTGGTGTGCTGTCGCGGCACGAGGCCGAGCCAGGCCGAGAAGTCGCGGCCGCGCCGGAAGCTCTCCATCGGCGGCGCGAAAGCCTGGATGGCGATCGCGGTGACCGGTCCCACTCCGGGGATCGTCATCAGCCGCGCTGTCTCTTCGCACTCCCGTGCGCTCGTCCGGAGTTCGCGGTCGAGCCCGTCGATCTTCTCATCGAGCTCGTCGATCCGCCCGAGCAGCAGCCAGCCCAGTTCGGCGACCGCCTCCGGCAGACCACAGTCCCCGTTTTCGAGCACTGCGGCCAGCTGCCCGATTCGCGCCCTGCCCTGGGGAGCGACAACGCCGTACTCGGCGAGGTGGCCCCGAAGCGCGTTGATCGTCTGCGTGCGCTGGCGCACCAGCAGGTCGCGCGTGTGAAAGAGCATCGCCTGCGCCTGCTGCGCCTCGGTCTTGACCGCCACGAAGTGCATGGTCGGCCGCTGCGCCGCTTCCGTGATCGCCTCGGCGTCCGCCGTGTCGTTCTTGCTCCTCTTGACGAAGGGCTTCACGTAGATCGGCGGAACCAGCCTCACTTCGTGGCCGAGCGCCGCGATCTCACGGCCCCAGTAGTGGGCGCTGGCGCACGCCTCCATCGCCACCGTACACCCCGGTTGCGAGGCGAGAAACCTCTGCAGCCTCCCGCGGCTCAGCTTCCGGCGGAAGGCCACCGACCCGTCCGCTCTCGCCCCGTGCACCTGAAGGCTGCGCTTTGCCAGATCGATCCCGATGATGCTAACCTCTTCCATGTGGATGTCTCCTCCCTGTGATGGTCAGACCTCTCAAGGTCGCAAATCCCTTCAGTACCATCATGGCACATCGCGATGCCGCCGGGAGGGGGCGTCCACTCCATCGTATGTAACGCACGAACTCGACCCCCGGAGGGGTAGGAGTACCCCCGGTTTCGGACTTCCGGTAAAGGAACTCGACACCCTCGCGGTGGATGATCGAGCCAAGGAAACGGTTGTAGGCGGGCTCTCCGTGGCCTAACGGCTGGCGGTGGCCGGGTGGCCCGTGCGCGCAATCGGGACATCTCCGCGCCGGTTGACATGGCGCGCGGAAATGTCGTTTCGGGGTCCGGGGGCATCCCCCGGCCAGAGGTTAACGTGAAGCGTTAACCCATCTGGCTCCTCCACAAACCGCAGAAACCAGCGCCGCCGTGGCGGCTGCCCCGCGAGCCTGATCCCGCGCCCTCCCCCCGACGGCCGACCGTGCCAAAGACGGTCAACCGAAGACTAGCGGAAAACCGCCGCCCAGGCGAGCTTTCGTTCGCGCAGATCGTGCGGTCCATCACGCGAGGAATCGAATGATGGCACGCACGAAACGAAGCCGCCGGAGCTACGGCGCCGGCGAGTGGGGCCGGAACAGGGTGAGGGTGTTCCCTGACCCGAAAACCGGCATCTACCAGATCGAGTGGCGCGAGAACGGGCGCAGGCTCACGAGATCGCTGAAGCACCGCGACTGGCGACGCGCGAAGAGGCAGGCGGATCAGTTCGCCGCCGGGTTCATCGACGCGCCCAACGAAAAGGCCGATGCCAAGCCCGAACCACTCACGCTGGACAAGCTGTTTGAAATCTACGGTGAGGAGGTGACGCCCACCAAGGCGGAGACATCCCAGCGGTCCGACCGGGCCGCGACGAGGATGTTCCTCCGGTTCTTCGGAGGGGGGCCGCCGTCCCGAGACGCTCTCCCAGCGCGATTGGGACCGGTTCATCCGGGCACGTCGGTCGGGCAGGATAAGCCCGAGCGGAAGGCCAGTGTCCGACCGAACCATCGAGCACGACCTGAAGTTCCTGATCGCCGTGCTCAACTGGGCATCCAAGTCCAGGGACGAGCGGGGCAAGCTCCTGCTCGCGTCGAATCCGCTGAGAGGGCTTAGGGCGCCCACGGAGAAGAACCCTACGCGGGTGGTGTTGTCCGAGGAGGAGTACCAAGCGCTTCTCGGGGTGTCCCGGCAGGCGGACTGGCGGTTCCATGTCGCGCTCGTGCTTGCTCACGAGACGGGACACCGAATCGGGGCCATCCGTCAACTCCGGTTCTCGGACATCGACTTCGAGGCCGGGGTCGTGCGGTGGCGCGCGGAGCACGAGAAGACCGGCTACGAGCACCGGACCCCGGTGACGGCGGAAGCGTTGGCCGTCCTTGAGGAGGCGAGGGAGAGGAGTTCGGGGCATGAGGACGCTCCGGTGCTGCCCGCGCCGAGGGATGCCTCCAAGTGCGCGGGCCGGTCGTTGGTGCGAGCTTGGTGGTACCGAGCCCAGACGCTGGCGGGGCTCGAACCGAAGCGTGGGAGAGGCTGGCATTCGTTGAGACGCAAGTTTGCGTCCGACCTGATGGATCAGCCGCTCAAGGTGCTCTGCGAGTTGGGCGGCTGGAAGACCGCCAAGACGGTGCTCCAGTGCTACCAGAGAGCCGACGAGGGACAGCTTCGGAAGGCACTGGAAGCCCGCCGGAGACCTCGCGGTTGAGGTTCTCCACTCGGCGGGAGTCAGACAGCGGGAATTAGACCCAGAAATCCCATAACATCAAGTGACCGCACAAGATAGAATCCTGAGCGCTTCCGCCGTTACGTCAGGGTTGCGCGCCGCCAGGCACAACCAGCGGGTTCTCGGGGTCAGCGCGACTCCATCGGGACATAGTCTCGGCGCGCATGCCCACGGAAGACCTGCCGGGGGCGCGCGATCCTCTGCTCGCGATCCACGACCATCTCCTCCCACTGTGCGAGCCAGCCGACGGTGCGCGGTATCGCGAAGAGCACAGGGAAGAGCTCCACCGGGAAACCCATGGCCTGGTAGATCAGTCCCGAATAGAAGTCGACGTTCGGGTAGAGGTTGCGCTTGACGAAGTACTCCTCCTGCAGCGCGATCCGCTCCAGCTCCAGTGCGATGTCCAGCAACGGGTTGCGGCCCGTCACCTCGAACACCTCGTCGGCCGCGCGCTTGATGATCGTCGCACGAGGGTCATACGCCTTGTAGACGCGGTGACCGAACCCCATCAGCCGCCGCTCTCCCCTGCGCACGCTGTCCATGAAGGCCGGGATGTTGTCGGTGGTGCCGATCTCCGTCAGCATCCGCAGCACCGCTTCGTTGGCGCCGCCGTGCAGCGGTCCGTACAGCGCCGCCATCGCTCCCGCCATGGCGCAGTAGGGGTCGCCCCGCGAACTGCCGATCACCCGCATGGCCGTCGTCGAACAGTTCTGCTCGTGATCGGCGTGGAGGATGAACAGGATGTCCAGCGCGCGCGCCAGCGCGGGGTGCGGCTGATACTCACGCCCGCCGATCCGGAAGAGCATGTTCAGGAAGTTTGCCGTATATGAGAGCCCGTTCTCCGGGTAGATGTACGGCAGACCCTTGTGGTGCCGGTAGGTGTACGCGGCCAGCGTCGGCATCTTGGCGAGGAGCCGGACAATCTGTGCCCTGCGGTTGGCCGCGTCCTCGATGTCCTTGGACTCCGGATAGAAGGTGGAGAGCGCGGCCACGGTCGAAATCATCATGCCCATGGCGTGCGCGTCGTACCTGAACCCCTGCAGAATCGTCAGGACGTTTTCGTGCACGTACGTGTGGTAGGTGACCTCGTGAACGAATGCGTCGAGTTCGGCCTGATTCGGGAGTTCGCCGTTCAGGATCAGGTAGGCGACCTCCAGGTAACTCGACTTTTCGGCCAGCTGTTCGATCGGGTAGCCGCGGTACTCCAGGATACCCTTGCCCCCCTTGACCTCGGTGATGCGGCTGGTGGTGAACGCCGTGTTCGTGAAGCCGGGATCGTAGGCCATCATTCCGAAATCGCCGTCGTTGACCCTGATCTGACGCAAGTCCATCGCGCGGATCACGTCGCCGTCGCGGACGTCCACCTCGTACTGCCGTCCGGTGCGATTGTCGGTAATGGAAAGAGTGTTCTTCGCGTTGGGCTGGGACATCGGGTCTCCGGTTCGGACCGGTTCCGGGCTGGGGGATCGGGATCGAATGCGCAGACTCCTATTCTACCACGGAACACAAATCCGCGAAATCGTCATGGACCCTATGGCTGGACGCGTTCGAAAACCCCCCGATTGCCGGCCCTGTCGAAGGCGAGGACGTCGTACGGGCGTGGATTCGGTCCTTCCATCCCCGGGGATCCGATGGGCATTCCCGGCACGGCGATCCCCAGCACCTCCGGCTCCTCGGCGAGGAACGCGCGCACAACGTGTGCGGGCACGTGTCCCTCGACCACATAGTCACCGATCACGGCGGTGTGGCAGGACGCCAGATCCAGCGGAACGCCCGTTTGGCGCTTGACTGCGGTGATGTCCGTCACATTCTCGACGCTCACGGTGAAGCCCGCGGCCCTCATGTGATCCACCCATTTGGCGCAGCAGCCGCACGTCGCCGTCTTGTACACGTGCATGTCGGCGCCCTCGTCGGACCCGGCCGGCCGGAAGGACACGACCAGTGCCACCCCTCCGAGGAGGAGTATCCCCGCCAACAGCTTCTTCATGTTCATATCTGCGGTTTCCTCCTGTCCCTGGCGCTGGAGTCACGGCAACCGGTGTACTCCGGCAACCGCACGTCGCCGGTCATTCGCTTCATTGAAAGATAGCCCGCATCCGGCTTGCACAACACGCACCCCACGCGCCCGCCCGCGCTTTGGTCCCGTCCGGACATGCCCATGACCCGCCACCGAGCCGCGCGCGACGGACGCCACCCCCGCACGCCGGACATCCCCCCCACGCCGCGGCTCCCGTCATGCCGAGGGAGGGACTCGAACCCTCACGCCCGCAAGGGCAAAGGTTTTTGAGACCTTCGCGTCTACCGGTTCCGCCACCTCGGCCCGCGTGTGATGCTCGCACGCGAGATCGCACCGCAACTATCTTACTCCAGCCAACCCGCTTGTTGAACCCTCCACAAGACACGTAACGCGCATGCCCCGTCCGACCGACCCATTCGGCGCTCTCGCCACCATCGACCTGTCCGAAGGCGCGACATCCTTCTATCGCCTCGCACGCCTGGAGGAAGAGGGCCTCGTGCAACTCGGCCGCCTTCCCTTCTCCATCCGCGTGCTTCTCGAGAACGTCCTGCGCAACGCCGGTGACGGCCATGTGTCGGAGGACCACGTCGCGGCCGTCGCGGCCTGGAGCCCGACCAACGCGGGTACGGACTTCCCCTTCATGCCCACCCGGGTGGTGCTGCAGGACTTCACCGGAGTCCCCGCGATCGTCGACCTGGCCTCCATGCGGGACGGGATCCGGGCCATGGGTGGCGATCCAGCGCGGATCAACCCGCTCGTCCCGGCCGACCTGGTCATCGACCACTCCGTGCAGGTCGACTTCTTCGGCACCGGTCATGCGTTCGAGAAGAACGTCGAGCGCGAGTACGAACGCAACCGCGAGCGCTACGCCCTGCTTCGCTGGGCCCAGGAGGCGTTCAAGAACTACAGCGTCGTACCCCCGGGCACTGGAATCGTGCACCAGGTCAACCTGGAGTACCTGGCATCGGTGATTCACCGGCGCGAACACGGCGGGACACATCTGGCCTATCCGGACACGGTGGTCGGTACCGACTCGCACACCACCATGATCAACGGTCTTGGGGTCGTCGGCTGGGGCGTCGGCGGTATCGAGGCCGAAGCCGTGCTGCTCGGGCAGCCGTACTACATGCTGCTGCCCGAGGTGGTCGGTGTGAAGCTCGCGGGGGCACTGCCCGACGGGGCCACGGCGACCGACCTCGTGTTGCGCGTGACCGAGCTTCTGCGCGCCCACGGGGTCGTGGGCAGGTTCGTCGAATACTACGGAGCCGGACTGTCCGGGCTGAGCCTTCCGGACAAGGCGACACTGGCCAACATGTCCCCCGAATACGGCGCGACGGTCGGGTTCTTCCCGGTCGACGAGGAGACGCTGCGATACCTGCACGGCACCGGCAGGAGTCCGGAGCTGGTGGAACGGGTCGGGCGGATCGCGCGCGAACAGGGACTCTTCCGCACCGACGAAACGCCCGATCCCGAGTACACCGCCACGCTGGAACTGGACCTCTCCTCCATCGAACCCAGCGTGGCCGGGCCGAAGCGCCCGCAGGACCGGATCGACCTGACCGACGTGCGTCCGGCTTTCGCGCGCGACCTGCCGGGGCTCGTGCCGAGCGGCTTCTCGCTGAACGGCGGTGCTGCGGACGCCGGGGGCGGCACGGCGGTGGCGGCGCGCACGCAGAGAGCGGTCGAGATCGAGATCGACGGCCGCACCGTCGAGATCGGTGACGGGACGATCGTGGTCGCCGCGATTACAAGCTGTACCAACACCTCCAACCCGTCCGTCATGGTGGGTGCCGGGCTGATGGCAAAGAAGGCGCGCGCGCTCGGCATGGAGGTCCAGCCCTGGGTAAAGACGAGCATGGCGCCCGGATCCCAGGTCGTCACGGACTACCTGGAAGCCGCCGGCCTCATGGAGTACCTGGAGGAACTGCGCTTCAACCTGGTGGGATACGGGTGCACCACCTGTATCGGCAACAGCGGGCCCCTTCCCGAACCGGTGTCCGACGCGGTGGAACGGCACGGGCTCGTGGTCGCCTCGATCCTCTCGGGCAACCGGAACTACGAGGCTCGTATCCACACCCTCGTCCGGGCCAACTATCTCGCTTCTCCGATGCTCGTCGTGGCGTTCGCCCTGGCCGGGAGGATCGACATCGACGTGTACAACGAGCCGTTGGGGCGCGCACGGGATGGCCGTCCCGTGTTCCTGGCGGACATCTGGCCCTCGCCGGAGGAAGTGCGTGACACCATCGCCTCCTCGCTGAAGCCCCGGATGTATCGGGAACGCTACGCCGGGGTCTTCGACGGCGACGAACACTGGCGGGCGCTGCCCCTGCCCGAGGAGGGCAACCTCTACGACTGGGACCCGCAGTCCACCTACATCCGCAATCCTCCGTTCTTCCAGGGGATGAGCGACGAGCCGCCACCGCTTCAGGACGTGCACGGGGCCCGTGTGCTCGCCCTGCTCGGGCAGACCGTCACCACCGATCACATCTCGCCCGCCGGCGCGATCCCCCGCGACGAGCCCGCGGGCCGCTACCTGCAGGAGCACGGCGTGGCGCCGATCCGCTTCAACACCTTCGGATCCCGGCGCGGAAACCACGAGGTGATGATGCGGGGGACCTTCGGCAACGTCCGCCTCCGGAACCTGATGCTCGACGACCGGGAGGGAGGCTACACCGTTCACGTGCCCACCGGCGAGATGACCACCATCTTCGAGGCCTCCGAACGCTACCGCGCCGACGGCACGCCCCTGATCGTGATCGCCGGCCGCGAATACGGTACCGGGAGTTCGCGCGACTGGGCCGCCAAGGGCACCCAGCTGCTCGGGGTCAAGGCCGTGATCGCGGAGAGCTACGAGCGCATCCACCGCTCGAACCTGGTCGGCATGGGCGTGCTCCCCCTGCAGTTCCAGGAGGGGGACGGAGCCGGGAGCCTGGGGCTGACGGGGTTTGAAGCGTTCGACCTGAGGGGTATCGCCGACGGTCTGGCGCCCGGCGGCACGGTCCGGGTGCGCGCGACGACGAAAGAGGGCCGCCGCGTCGCCTTCGATACCGTCGTGCGCCTCGACTCGGACGTCGAACTGGAGTACTACCGCAACGGCGGCATCCTCCACACCGTATTGCGGAAGCTGGCAACGGGAGCGATGTAGCACCGCAGGACACGGACGCCACCCGCGCAGGGCCTGCCGGCACTGCCCAACCGCGCGGGACCTCGCGGCACGCCCACGGCCCCTGCCGTGTGACCCTACGTCCCCCGTTCTCCGTCCCGCAGCGCGATCGGTGGTCCCAGTACCTCGCGCGCGACGACAAGTCTGCGCAACCCGTCCACCGTGCCCAGTCCCAACCGCCCGCCTGACCCACCGGCCCCACCCGCGCGCGCTGCCGGCTCGCGCTCAACCGGGCGCGGCTTCACCAGGGGCGGCTCCACGGGGCGTTGCTCCACCGGGCGTACCTCCACCCGACGCGGCTCGCGCGACCTGACCGGGACCGGCCGCGGAGCCCGGTCGCGAAGCACCACCACCGGCTCCGGAGGAGGGGGCGGCCGCTGTTGCCGCGGCACGGGGGCCGGCCGTGATTGCCGGGGCATCGGGACCGGCGGCAGTTCCCGGGGCAACGGTTCCGGTTCGCGCGCGCGGGCCGGCGCGATCGCAGCCGCCGGGCGCTCACGAAGCGGCGCCGGCTTGTCGTCCTCTTCGTCGTGGGTACCGGGCACCCATTCCAGCTCCTCGAGCTGTTGCATCAGGGGGTCGGCACCGTCAGGGCCGGGCACCCGCGGCGCCCCGGTGCCGGCGCCCTTGCGCGCCAGCCTGCCCAGAATCTCCATGATCGCGGCAACGACCGCGAGGATCAGGAGGAACCTGATGTCCACGTCCGGGCCCTCAGCTCGTGGGGGCCTGCTGGTCCGGTTCGCCCTCCGCGATGGCCCGCCTCATGTGCGTGTCCGACTCGATGTTGCGGTACCTCGCATAGTCCATGATGCCCATGTTGCCCGTACGGAAGGCATCGGCCATCGCCAGCGGAATCTTCGCCTCGGCGGCGATCACCTCGGCGCGCATCTCCTCCACGCGCGCCTTCATCTCCTGTTCATGGGCCATGGCCATCGCCCGGCGCTCCTCGGCACGGGCCTGGGCGACGCGCTTGTCGGCCTCTGCCTGATCCGTCTGCAGCTCCGCGCCGATGTTCTTGCCCACGTCGACATCCGCGATGTCGATGGACAGGATCTCGAAGGCCGTGCCCGAGTCCAGGCCCTTCTGCAGGACGGTCTTGGAAATCACGTCCGGGTTCTCCAGCACGCTCTTGTGCGTGTCGGCGGATCCGATCGTCGAGACGATGCCCTCGCCAACGCGCGCCAGGATCGTCTCCTCGCCCGCGCCGCCGACAAGGCGGTTGATGTTCGCCCGGACCGTTACGCGGGCCACGGCGATGAGCTGGATCCCGTCCTTGGCCATCGCGGCCACGCGCGGCGTCTGCACCACCTTCGGGTTCACCGATACCTGCACCGCCTCGAAAACATCCCGGCCGGCCAGGTCGATCGCCGCCGCCTGCTGGAACGGGAGGTCGATCGTCGCCTTGTCCGCGCTGATCAGAGCCCGCACGACGCGGTCCACGCTGCCTCCGGCCAGGTAATGCGCCTCGAGGTGCGAGACGTCGAGCGGAAGGCCGGCCTTCGTCGACGCGATCAGGGGTCGCACCACCGCCGGGGGGCTGACCTTCCGCAGGCGCATGCCGACCAGGCTGCCGAGCCCGAGACGCACGCCCGAGAAGATCGCCTCGATCCACAGGCGGACCGGCACCGCCCAGGTAAGGACGAGGATACCGATGAAGACGAGGAAGATGACAAGCGCCGGCATGACTAATGGGTTCATTTGCGATTCCGTTCCCTACGTTGATTTGACGGCACGAACGATGTGCCGGTATCCCTCCGCGCTGATGATCCTGATCTTCGTGCCCTCTTCGATCCACTCGCTCTCCGACACGACGTCCATCCGTTCGTCCCTGAACAGCCCAACGCCGGCCGGTCGCAGGGCGGTGAGCGCCACCCCTTCCGCACCTTCCAGATCCAGACGTACGTCCGCGGATGTGTAGCCCTCATCGCGGTCGGTGGACTCCGGAAGCAGGACTCCGCTGCGCTTCAGCCGCCAGCTGCCGGGTATCGAGCGCAGGATCAGCCAGGCGGCGACGCCGACCAGGATTGTCGACACGGTGAGCACCGTGCCCGCCTGGGCGAAGTCGGCTCCGGTCGGGTACGCGCCCACCTGGGCCAGGACAAGACCTCCGACGAGAGCCAGTCCCCCGAGGATCCCGAATATCCCGAAGCCCGGAATCACGAACACCTCGACCAGAATGAGGACGATGCCGGCCAGAACCAGAATGAGGTCTTCGGCGCCGGCCAGCCCCAGGAGCAGGTGAGCCCCGAAGAACATCGCCAGGGACAGGAGTCCGGCAATACCCGCCAGACCGAAGCCCGGGGACTTGATTTCGACGATGAGGCCCAGGAATCCCAGAGACAGAAGGAAGGGAGCGATCACCGGATTGGTCAGGAAGCGGACCAGGCGTTCGGCCCAGTTGACGGTCGCCTGCTCCACCGGAAGCTGCTGCAGCCCGAGCTCCGCCATCACGTCGGCCCAGTCATCCACCGCCGTCGCGTAGCCGAGCCTGACCGCTTCGCTGGTGGTGAGCGTAAGCAGCTTGCCCTCGTCCACCACGTCCTCGATCCCGATCCCCTCGTCCACCATCGCCTCTGCTATGGCCGGGTCGAGGCCGCGCGACTCCGCGAGTGCCCGCATACGGGCCCGCATCGCGGACACGATCTTCTCCGAGCCCCTGGTGCCGCTCCCGTCCACCGGGGTCGCCGCTCCCATCACGGCTCCGTCCCGCATGAACACGCGTTCGGTCGCGATCGCGATCATGGCGCCCGCCGAGTATGCGTGCAGATTCACGTACGCATACACGGGCACTTCGGCGCGGCTGATGGCGCTTGTGATCCGTTCGGCCGCATCCACCCGCCCGCCGGGGGTCTCGATCTCCAGAACGACGGCGGCGGCCCCGTTCGCCTCGGCCTCCTCGATCGTGCGCTCGATGAATGGGGCCAGCCCCATCTCCACCGTACCGGACACCGGCACGCGGATGACGTGTTGCTGACCCGCGGCCGTCCCGGCCACGGCAGGAAGACAGAACAGGATGAAGGCCGAGATGCCGACGCGAGCCGTTCGGCCGGAACAGAATGTGTCCATGGTTTTGGTCATATATGGACTACGTGTGGCGGACCAGGAACAATCTACGGCCTCGCCGCGGGGCGCGCGCCGGCGGTGGTGCGTGCCTTCGCCACGAACCGTCGCTCACGGAAGGTCGACGCCCAGGAGCCGACACGCATAATACGCACGTTGTATGGCCCTTTCGTAGTCTCCCGTTTCAACAGCCGAACGTGCCCACTCCGTCAGCCGCTGGGCCCGCGCGTGACTGGGGGTGGCCGGCTCGGACGATGCCCCGCGGGCGGCAAGCGCACCCTCGGCCCTCTCCACAAGGCCGAGTGCGACCACTCTCGGCGTCGTCCGGCGCAGTGCGTCCGCGGACCGCAGCAACCACAGCGCCGACTCCGTCACATCGCCCGCACGTTGCGCGCTCTCCGCCTCGGCGAGCAGACTCCGCGCTTCCGAAAGCGGCTCGGAAAGGTCGGGTGGAAGCGGAAGCGCAACGCCTTCGATTTCCGTGATCGTGGCACCGACCGATTCGATCGCCGCCCGGATCGACGTCGTGTCGAACGTCAGGTCCCCCGTGTCGAACGTCAGGTCCCGTGTGTCGGCCGTCGGGTCCCCCGTGTCGGACGACCGGGCCCGCGTTCCGCCAGCGACCAGATCGGTGAGGCGCGGCAGGCTGCCGGCAATGTCCAGCGCGGGCCGCGTGCTCGGCGCCACCACGCGCGAATCGACCTGGGTGAGGCTTTCGTGGCACGCGCTCGACAGGCCGACCACAACCGCAATCCACGGGCCGAGCAGGCCCGTGCGGACGCGCGACCGCCCGCCGGGGCACGAGTGCGGCGCAAGGCCGCGCCCGCCGCGCAATATGCGATTTGGCCTGGTCATGCGCATAATGTAACCGCTGGACGGTCGTAACCGGTGAACGGGGACCGTATGGAACCCGTGTTATCTTTGCTTCACTTCCTACCGCACACTTCACAGGATTGATCCCGATGTCCGACAAGACCCTTGTTCGCTATGCGATGGCCGCGGACGGCGTCGCCCTCATCACCCTGGACGACCCGCCCGCGAATACATACACCCACGAAATGATGCGCCAGCTGGACGACGCCATCCTGCGGGCCCGTTTCGACGACGACGTTCACGTGATCGTCCTTACCGGCAAGGGCGAGAAGTTCTTTTCGGCGGGCGCCAACATCGGCATGCTGTCGACGGTGACGACCGGCTTCAAATACTGCTTCTGCCTTCACGCCAACGAAACGCTCAACCGCCTCGAGCACACGCCAAAACTGACGATCGCCGCCCTCAACGGGCACACCGTCGGCGGCGGGCTGGAAATCGCAATGGCGGCCGACATCCGGATCGCGCGGGCCGGCCGCAGCATGTGCGGCCTGCCGGAGGTCAATCTGGGCGTGCTGCCCGGTACCGGCGGCACCCAGCGGCTCGCGCGCCTCGTCGGCAAGGCTGCGGCGATCGAACTGATGACAACCGGCAGCACCTTCGGGTTCGACCGCGCTGCGGAACTGGGGATCGTCAACCAGGTGTGGGAGACCGACACCCTCGACGAGTTCATGACCAGGGTGGTCGAATACGCAGGCACGTTCTGTCCCCCCAACCGCGCCTCGAAAGCGGTCGGCCTGATCAAGCGGTCGGTGCAGACCGGGGCCGAGATCCCCTTCGAGACCGCCCTGGCGCTCGAGCGCGAGCTGCAGCAACAGCTCTTTGCCAGCGACGACGCCCGCGAGGGGCTGGCCGCATACGTCGAGAAGCGGAAGCCGGACTTCTCGGGCAGTTGACCCCGCAATGTCCGCAAGTCGAATGACCGAGGGAATCCGAACACGGCTCTGGATCGCGAACGAATGGGCCGACGCACGTAGCGGCCGCACGTTCGCGACGACCAACCCGGCCACCGAGGAGGTCATTGCCGATGTAGCCGAGGCGGGCAAGGAGGACATCGACCGCGCGGTGCGCGCGGCCCGCGCCGCCTTCGCCGACAGCCGCTGGCGGCGCATGAACCCGCACAAGCGGTCGCGCCTGCTGTGGAAACTCGCCGATCTCGTGGACGCCAACGCCGACGAGCTGGGCCTGACTGAAACGCGGGACAACGGCAAGCCCTACTTCGAGGCGCGGCGGATCGATATCCCGAGCGTGTCGCAGACCCTGCGCTACTATGCGGGCCTCGCCGACAAGGTTCAGGGTGACACGGTGCCCGTGCCTGGACCGTTTCTCAACTACACGTTGCGCGAGCCGGTCGGCGTGGTGGGGGCGATCATCCCCTGGAATTTCCCGCTGTCGATGGCGGCGTGGAAGGTCGCCCCGGCGCTGGCCTGCGGCAACACGGTGGTGCTCAAGCCCGCCGAGGAGACCCCCCTGACCGCGCTGCGCCTGGGGGAACTGGCGGCCGAAGCCGGGTTCCCTGCAGGCGTGCTCAACGTCGTGCCCGGATTCGGGGAGACCGCCGGCGCGGCGCTGGTGCGGCACCCGGGCGTGGACGCGATTTCATTCACCGGATCGACCGAGGTCGGCAAGACCATCATGCGCGAGGCCGCGGCCACGCTGAAGAAGGTCTCGCTCGAGCTGGGCGGCAAGTCTCCCAACATCGTATTCGCGGACGCCGACCTCCGCGGCGCGCTCAAGGGGGCGTCGTCGGGGATCTTCTACGGCAAGGGCGAGGTGTGCGCGGCGGGCAGCCGCATCCTCGTCGAGTCAAGCGTACACGACGAATTCGTCGCCGGGCTGCAGGCGAGCGCCGCACGGGCCGTCGTGGGCGACCCCATGGACCCGTCGACGCGTCTGGGGGCGATCGTGAGCGAGGCGCAGCTGGACCGCGTCACGGGGTACATCGAGGCGGGAAGACGCGACGGCGCCAACCTGGTAGCCGGGGGCGACCGCGTCAGCGTGGACGGTCGCGGCTATTTCGTCCGCGCCACTGTGTTCCGCGACGTGGACCCCGCCATGTCGATCGCCCGCGAGGAGATCTTCGGCCCGGTGGCCGCGGTCATCCCGTTCGACGATGTGGACGACGCGGTGGCCAAGGCCAACGACTCGCTGTACGGCCTCGCGGCGGGCGTCTGGACCCGCGACATCGGCAAGGCCCATCGGCTGGCCGCCTCGATCGATGCGGGCACGGTCTGGGTCAACACCTACAACCAGTACTCGCCCGCCTCCCCGTTTGGCGGATACAAGCACAGCGGCTTCGGACGCGACCTCGGCTTCCAGTCCGCGCTCGAGAAGTACACTCACCTCAAGAGCGTGTGGGTGGCGCTGGACGGCTAGGGGCGTGTAACGGCGACCAATGCGCGAAGCCTGGATCATCGATGCAGTGCGGAGCCCCATCGGGCGGCACGGCGGCGCACTGGCGTCCGTGCGGTCCGACGACCTGGCGGCGACGGTCATCCGGGCGCTGCTGGACCGCACGGGGTTCCCCGCGCGGGAGCTCTCCGACGTGGTCTTCGGCTGCACCAACCAGGCGGGCGAGGACAACCGCAACGTCGCGCGCATGGCGCTGCTCCGCGCCGGGCTTCCCGTGGAGGTGCCGGGCCAGACCGTGAACCGGCTCTGCGGGTCGGGCCTGCAGGCGGTGGTCAGCGCCTTCCACGCGATCCGCGCGGGCGAAGGCACTGCGTTCATCGCGGGCGGGGTGGAGTCCATGAGCCGCGCGCCCTTCGTCATGCTGAAGCCGGAGCGGGGCTACGCGCGCGGCACGCCCACGGTGGCCGACACCGTCCTCGGGTGGCGCTTCACCAACCCGCGCCTTCCCGGTGAATGGACGATCGGCCTGGGACAGACGGCCGAGGTCGTGGCGCGCGCGCACGAAGTGGGCCGCGCCGAGCAGGACGCGTTCGCCGCGAACAGCCAGGCGAAGGCCGCAGCGGCCAACGAAGCCGGACGCTTCGATGACGAAATCGTCCCGGTCAGCGTGCCGCGGCGACGCGGGGACCCCGTGGTCGTGACGCGCGACGAACACCCCAGACCCGGGACAACCGTCGAGGACCTGGCACGGCTGCGCCCCGTATTCGAGCGGGACGGCACCGTCACCGCAGGAAACTCGTCCGGGATCAACGACGGGGCCGCCGCGCTGCTGGTCGTCGATGGCGAGGTGGCGCGCGCGCGCGGCCTCGAGCCGATGGCGATCGTTCGCGGGGCAGGCGTGGCGGGAGTGGAGCCCCACCACATGGGGATCGGCCCGATCCCCGCGACGCGCCGCTGCCTCTCCAACGCCGGCGCCCGGGCGCATGACCTGGACCTCGTGGAGCTGAACGAGGCCTTCGCGGCCCAGGCGATCCCGTGCATGCGGGAACTGGGGCTCGACCCGGATACGGTCAACGTGAACGGCGGCGCCATTGCGCTGGGGCACCCGGTCGGGTGTTCGGGGGCCCGCATCCTCACCACGCTGGTCCACGAGATGGCGCGGCGCGACGTGGAACTGGGGCTGGCCACGATGTGCATCGGCGTGGGTCAGGGCATCGCGATGGCTGTGGAGCGCGCCTGACCGGCGGGCCGATGTCTGATCACGGAATCGGCAAGGTCGCGGTCGTCGGGGCCGGCACGATGGGTCACGGGATCGCGCAGGTCGCCGCGCTGGCGGGCCATCACACGGTTCTCTGCGACGTCGACGCCGAACAGCTCGACCGCGCCCTGGCCCGGATCCGCGACACGCTGGACAAGGGGGTGCGCCTCGGCAAGGTGCCCGCAGCCGACCGGGACGCGGCGTGGAAGCGCCTGTCCGGATCCGCGGACATGACAGAGGCGGTGGCCGGAGCGGACCTGGTCATCGAGGCCGTGCCGGAGGTGATGGCGCTCAAGCGGCGGCTGTTCCGCGAAGTGGCCGGAGCCGTGTCGGGCGAGGTGATTCTGGCCAGCAACACGTCGTCCCTGTCCGTGACGGGAATCGGCGCCGGGCTGCCCTCGCCGGGACGCTTCCTGGGACTTCATTTCTTCAATCCGGTGCACATCATGGCGCTCGTCGAAGTGGTGAGGGGCGCCGATACCGACGCCGGTGTCGTGGATCGATGCCTCGCCTTCGTGCAGGGGCTGGGCAAGGAGCCGATCGTCGTGGCGGACTCGCCGGGCTTTGCGTCGTCGCGGCTGGGGATTGTTCTTGGACTGGAAGCCATGCGCATGGTGGAGGCCGGCGTCGCGTCGGCGGCCGATATCGACAAGGCCATGGTACTCGGGTACCGGCACCCGATGGGCCCGCTGCGGCTGACGGACCTCGTCGGGCTTGACGTGCGCCTCGGCATCGCCCGCTACCTCCACGAGACCCTGGGCTCCGAGGCGTTCCGGCCGCCGGCCATTCTGGAGCGCATGGTGGCCGAGGGCCGGCTGGGGAAAAAGACGGGAAAGGGATTCTACGATTGGAACGCAAGTTCATGAACCACGTGGCCGCACCATGAACTACAGACACATCCTCCTCTCGGTCGATGCCGGGATCGCCGAGGTCACGATCAACCGGAGCGAGAAGCTGAACGCTCTGAACGAGGCCGTGCGCACCGAACTCACCGATGTCTTCGACGTCCTCGCGGATCGCAGCGATGTCAAGGTCGCGATACTGTGCGGGGCCGGCGACAAGGCGTTCGTCGCCGGTGCCGACGTGAGCGAGTTCGCCGCCCGCACGCCGGAGGAGCAGCGCGAGGTCTACGCGGGGCGGCGAGTCTACGACGCGCTGGCCGAATTCCCGAAGCCGTTGATCTGCGCCATCCACGGCTTCTGCCTGGGGGGCGGCAACGAGCTGGCGCTGGCCTGCGACGTGAGGGTGGCCGACAGCACCGCGCGCTTCGGCCAGTTCGAGGTTCGCCTGGGGCTGATCCCCGGTGCCGGCGGGACGCAGCGGCTGGCGCGGCTGGTCGGACCGGGTCAGGCCATGAGGATCGGGCTGTGCGGTGATTTCGTGGATGCCGCCGAGGCGCACCGGATCGGGCTGGTGGAGTTTCTCGTCGCGGAGGGGCAGCACGTCGCCGAGGCCCGCCGGATCGCCGGCCGGATGGCGCGGTGGAGCCCCGTCACGCTTCAACTGATCAAGAAGGCCGTGCGCGAAGCGGGCGAGCGCCATCTGTCGGACGGGCTGGCGGCGGAAAAGGAGCTGTTTCTCGAGGCCTTCGCGTCCGCCGACGGCCGGGAGGGTGTCCAGGCGTTCGTAGAGAAGCGCCGAGCCCGGTTTTCCGGATAGACGGGGGCACCGCCACCCCTCGCCTCGACGGTAACGGCGCCATAGAATCGAAGCCGACGCCACGAACCCGAACGACACCTCCCTGAGACACGGGTCACCCATGACACTGCGCCATTGGCAACGCATCGCCTGGGTCTACCACATCGCCTTCGCGGGCGCCGTCACCTGGCCCCTGCAGACTCTCGTCAACACACCCGATCCGTTCGTGCTCGGCCTGCCTCGTCAAATGGCCTGGGCCGCCTGCTGGGTAATCGGAAGCCTCGTGGTGCTGTGGCGCCTTGACGCGGCGCGCGCGCGGGCGAGTGACGCGTGATGGACAGGTCCACGCTGATCACGGTCATCATCTTCGCATACCTCGCGGTGACACTCGGGGTTGGAGTCGTCGCCGGCCGCAGGGCGTCACGGAGCGTACAGGGCTTTGTCGCGGGAGACCGGGACTTCGGCCTCCTGGTCATGTATTTCATCACCGGCGCCACGGTGTTCTCCGCATTCGCCTTTCTGGGAGGCCCGGGCTGGGCGTATTCCCGCGGCGCAGCCGCCTTCTATATCCTGACCTACGGCGTGCTGGGCATGGCTCCGTGGTACGCGATGGGCCCCAAGGCGGCCGCGCTGGGGCGACGCTTCGGCTTCGTTACCCAGGCGCAGCTCCTGGTCGGCCGGTTTCCGTCACGTCCCCTGTCGGCCGTGATGGCGCTGCTTACCCTCGCGGCATTCGTTCCCTACGTCACTATCCAGATGCGCGGTGCCGGAATCGTGATCGAAGCGGTGACGGACGGCGCCGTCCCGCTTGCGGTCGGCGCTGCCGTGGCATACGGCATCGTGCTCCTGTATGTGCTGACCAGCGGCGTTTCCGCGGTGGGCTGGACGAACACATTTCAGGGCGTCTTCATGGTCGGGATCGCGTGGGCGCTGGGGATCTATCTCCCACACCGGCTGTACGGCGGTGTCGGTCCCATGTTCGAACAGATCCTGGCCAACCGCCCCGAACTGCTGTCCCTGCCCGGACTGGACGGCAGCGGTGAGCCATGGAGCTGGGGAGCGTACTCCACCGCGATCCTCGCAAGCGCGATCGGACTGACCATGTGGCCGCACCTGTTCATGAAGGCGTACACGGCCCGCAGCGACGCGACCATACGCCGAACGGTGATCCTCTTCCCGACGTTTCAGCTGTTCCTGATCCCCGTGTTCCTGATCGGGTTCGCGGGCGTCATGTTCCCGGAATCCCCCGAGCAATCCGATTTCATCCTTCCCTTCCTGATCCTGCGTTCCGACCTGCCCGCGCTGGTGGTGGGCCTGTTCTGCGCCGGAGCGCTGTCCGCGTCCATGTCCACCGGCGACGCCCTCCTTCACGGCGCGGCGTCGGTAGCCGTCCAGGACGGCGTGCAACCGTTCAGGAAGCTCACCGATCGAGGACAGCGGTCCCTGATGAGGGTGCTGGTGGTGGCTGTGGGGGCGGTGGCGTACCTGTTCGCGCTGGTGGAGAGGTTTTCCCTTGTGGACCTCCTGCTTGCCTCGTACGGTATCATCGCCCAGTTCATGCCTTCACTCCTGTCGGCCATGTACTGGCGCCGCGCCACCACGGCCGGCGTCGTATGGGGACTGGTGTCCGGGTCGGCCGTGTCCGTCTTCTTCTTCCGGTACCCGGAGCTCAAACCGTTCGGGATGCACGAAGGGATCCTGGGGCTGTTCCTGCACGTTCCCGTGCTTGTGATCGTGAGCCTGCTGGGCAAGGCACAGGATCCGGATCACGTCGACCGATACGTGAATGTCCAGTGAGCACGGCGGGTCCGGGCCCGGTACGGCCGGCGACGGCGCTGCCGGGGACGCGAGCGACGAGATCACACGTCTGAGGGATGCGATCCTCGAGTGCGATCGCCATTTGATGCGGGTGCTGGCGCGGCGCCGCGACCTCGTGGTCCGGATCGGCACCGTCAAGAAACGGATGGGGTTGCCCGTGACGGATCCTCAGAGGGAGGCTGCGGTGGTCCGGAGGGCCGCCGTCCTGGCAAGGGACTGCGGACTGGACGAGGAACTGGTCCGCGACCTGATCTGGAAGGTCATCGCGTCCGCTCGGGCCACGCAACTCGAATCGGACGAGCCGCCAGAATAAAAGAAGCCCCCGGCGGGCAGCACACTACCCGCTCGGGGGCTTCGTTCGCTGGCGAGTCCAGAGAGCTCCGTTTCGGCGCCGTCATGTGCGACGGCCGGTTCTCCGTCTCTTCACCCTTCCGGCGTCTCCGCCGTCCGGACCGTCCCCCGTTCCCAGGGACTCCGGCTGCTTCCAGCGACCCCGCAGCCGTCGCGATCTCCGCCGAACCCGAGATCGCGCCCGCCTCAAACCCCGTTTCCGGCGCTCTCGGCGCGTTTCGGGCCTCGCCCGGTTCCGTCTCCCAGGGGTTTCCCCCCTTCAACGGCCTTTTCAAGGCCCTCCCCGCTGCTTCGGAACCGTCCCTTTCGGTCCGCCTCCTCTACCTCGGGGCAACCATGTTAATACATGAACCGGGAAAGCGCAAGCCCAGTCGTCGGCGAGGGGATCGGACACCCCCTCGACAAGCGCGCCAGCGACCTCGCTAGCGGGCTTCGCCGTAGACCGAAACCACGCGGCGTCGACGGAGATTCTCGAACTTCACGACCCCGTCGGCCTTGGCGAACAGGGTGTCGTCCCTGCCCCGCCCCACATTGTTTCCGGGGTGGAAACGCGTTCCGCGCTGCCGGACCAGAATGTTGCCGGCCAACACCTTCTCACCTGCGTAACGCTTTACACCCAAACGTTTTGGGTTGCTGTCACGTCCGTTCCGCGACGACCCGACGCCTTTCTTGTGAGCCATGTCAACCCTCCTGGACGGTGATGTCGGCAACCCGCACCACGGTAAAGCCCTGGCGGTGCCCCTGCTTCCGCCGGTACCCCTTGCGCCGCTTGCGCTTGAACACGGTGAGCTTCTTCGTGCGGTCGTGAGCCACCACTCTGGCGGTGACCTGCGCGCCCTCCACCATGGGAGCCCCCACCGAGACTTCTCCCCCCTCGCCCCCGTCCGACGCCAGCAACACCTCGTCGAAGGTCACCGTCGTCCCCGGTTCGGCGTCGAGCGTGGGGATCAGCAGGGTCGCGCCCGGCTCGGCGCGAAACTGTTTGCCGCCCGTTCTGAATACAGCGAACATTGAATTTCTCGTCCGGCACTTGTGATTTGCTGACTCCGCACTGCCTGGCGAGTACCGGGCAGCCAATAAAGCTACCTACACGGACCTCAAGGTCAACCTCGGACTACGCCAGGCGCACGACGGGCGCGGACGAAACTGTGGCCGCGTCTCCGCGGACCTGTTCGCACTTACGCCGCCCGGTACTTGTCCGTCACGTCCGACCGGGCACGTCCCGCCAGCAGCCGGAATTCGTCGCGACGCATGAGCGGGTCATCCCGCAGATCCAGCCGCAGCCTGGTCCTCCGGCTCAGTTCCCGCACGAAGCGGGGCTCGGACTCCATGATCTGCAGCGCGACCTCCGGATGGACCCGGACCAGGATCTCCTGTCGCTCGCCAGCCGCCGCGGCCCGCCGCACGCAGCGCTCGATCTCGCGGACGACGGTGGCGGGCGCCCATACGTAGCCCGTGCCGTTGCACGCTGCGCAGGGTTCGGTGAGGGACTGGAGCAACGAGGGGCGGACGCGCTGCCGGGTCATCTCGATCAGCCCGAGGTCCGACACCTCCCATGTGCGGGTTCGCGCGCGGTCCCGGCCCAGGTGGCTCCGGAGTTCGTGGAGGACCCTGTCGCGGTTCTCCTGCGATTCCATGTCGATGAAGTCGATGACGATAATGCCACCGATGTCGCGCAGGCGCAGCTGGGCCGCGATCTCCCGGGCGGCGTCCAGATTCGTCTTGAGGATGGTCTGCTCCGGGTCCCTGCGCTTCCCGGTGAACCGTCCGGTGTTGACGTCCACCGACACCAGCGCCTCGGTGTGCTCGATGATCACGTGCCCGCCGGACGGGAGATCGACCTTGCGGTGAAAGGCGCGCTGAATCTCCGCCTCCAGCCCCGCGTGATCGAACAGGGGCTTGTGCGCTTCGTAGTGGTGGACCCGATCGAGGAGATCGGGGTCGAAGGTCCGCACGTACTGCACGATCTGCCTGTAGACGTCGCGGTCGTCCACCGTGACGCCGTCGAACCGGCTCGTGAAGAGGTCCCGGATCACCCCGGAAATCAACTTGGCCTCGGCGTGGAGCAGGGCTGGAGCATCGGACCTGTCGGCCTTCCTCCGGATCGACTTCCACTGCCTGCGAAGGTGACGATACTCCTTCTCCAGGCGCTCCTGGTTGAGTTCTTCGCCGGCGGTCCGGACAATGACACCCCCGGAACCCTCCTCCACCACCGCTTTGGCCATGCCGCGGAGCCGGCCGCGCTCCCGCCGGTGTTCGATCTTGCGGCTCACGCCCACATGGTCGGTCTCGGGCATGTAGACCAGAAAGCGTCCGGGCAGCGACATCTCGGTCGTGACCCGGGGGCCCTTCGTCGAAATCGCCTCCTTGGTCACCTTCACCAGGATCTTCTGACCCCGTGTCAGGACCTCCTGTATGGGCCGTCCGTTGCGGTCCCGCTTCCGCGCTCTCCGGGCGCCCCGGTCCCGCGTTTCGCCGTTCTCGGAGGATCTTGCGAGGTCGGCTGCGTGCAGAAACGCCGCTCGCTCCTCACCGATGTCCACGAACGCGGCCTGGATGCCGGGCAGTACCGACTCGACCCGGCCGAGAAAGATGTCACCGACCAGTCGCCCCTGATCGGGCCGGTCGAACATGAGTTCGGCAAGTGTGCCGTCTTCGGTGATCGCAACCCTGGACTCTTCGTCCGAGGTGCTGATCAGGATTTCTCTCTTCAATTGGTATCTCCAACGGTGAATCCGCGCCCGGAAAGCCCTTGTGCGGCCCGTCCCGGCCACGTATCCGCCTCGCCTGGGCGTGATACGCGAACCGGCGACCGGACTCGGCAGCAACGCCTCCGAACCCCGGATCATGAAATGGTCCCCGCACCGCCGGGAACGTCCTCCGCTTCGAACCGATCGGACGAATCACTGGACGTACTCCCGCGCAAGGTGCCGGGCGATTACTGTTTTCTGGATCTCGCTCGTGCCCTCGCCGATCTCGCAGGCCTTGGCATCGCGCATCATCCGTTCGACCGGATGGTCGGTGGTGTAGCCCGCGCCGCCGAGGGACTGAACCGCAATTCTGGCCGCGGTTGCCGCCAGCTCGGATGCCGTGAGCTTGGCCATGGCCGCTTCCTTCGCGAAGGGTAGGCCCTGGTCCTTGAGCCAGGCGGCGTGATAGGTCAGGTGCCGGGCTCCCTGGACCTGCGAAGCCAGATCGGCAAGGGAGAACCGGATGTCCTGGAAGTCCCACACGGGCCTCTTGAACTGACGCCTCCGGGTCGTGTAGCGGATCGCCTCGTCCAGGGCCCCCTGGGCGATTCCAAGCGACAGCGCCGCAATGCCGATGCGGCCGGCGTCGAGCGTGTGCATGAAGTTTGTGAACCCTGCGCCTTCGGCTCCCAGACGCTGATCCTCGCTGACCCAGGTGTCCTCAAAGTGCAGTTCGCGCGTGTCCGAAGCCCGCCACCCGAGCTTGTCCTCCCGGGCTCCCGGGGTCACTCCGGTCGAATAGGGCAGCTCGGGACGATGTCCCACGCCGACTCGCGCCGCCTCGTTTGAATCGGTGGTGGGCTTGCAGACGATGAAACTGGTGATGCCGCGATGGCCCTCGCCGGCGTCGTGACCGCGGTTGCGACGAAGATCTCTCCCACGCCGGCGTGCGTGATGAAGATCTTGCTGCCCGTGATGCTGTAGCCTCCGTTCCCCGCGACGGCCCGGGTGCGCGTGCCGGAGGCGTCCGAGCCGGCGCCCGGCTCCGTGAGGCCGAACCCGCCCAGGACCTGTCCAGAGGCGAGCAGGGGTATGAAGCGCTCTTTCTGGGCATCCGAGCCGAAGGTCAGGATGGGCGACATGGCCAGTGTCGTGTGCGCGGACACGGTGATCGCATGACTCGCGTCGTACCTCGCGAGTTCCTCGACGACGAGGATGTAGCTGAGGTAGTCGAGCCCCATGCCGGAAAGCTCTCGCGGGACGGGAACGCCGAACCAGCCGCGTTCGCCCATCGCCTTGACGTTGTCCCACGGAAAGCGGCCGGTCTCGTCGAATTCGCGCGCCACCGGCGCGATGGCCCCGGACGCGAACCGGCGCACGGAGGCCTGGAGATCGAGGTGGTTGCGATCCAGGTAGGGAAACATCAGGCAGGTCTGAAGGGTTGGCTGTGGGCGGCGCGGTCGTCAGAAGCGAAGACCCCGGCGGCGCTCGCACCTGTCGCACGAACCGCATGACCGCCACGCGGGCACCTCTCCAAGGTAACGCAACAGCGCCATCCGCCGGCATACCCGGCGACCGCAGTAGCGTTTCATGGCACGCAGCCGGTCGACTGCCTGGCGCCGCGCGGCGACGAGCGGTCCGAGGTCGGGGGCGCTGCCGGTCAGGCGCAGGGGACGTCCGCGAACCCGAGGAGGACCGTCGGACTCGCCGTCCGGCCAGTTGGCCACCCAGTCGGCCAGCACGGGGTCGAGCCGAAGTGCGCCGGAACGCATCAGCCACTTGAAATGCGGCACATTGCCGGCGTGCAGGCCCGGGACCGGCGGCCGCGCACGGCCCGGCCGGCCGCGACCGGATGCGCCCAGCTTCCGCAAGAGCGCCAAAACATCGCGCGGATGCGGGTACGCGCGGCTCAGGAAGGCCTCCGGGACCTTCCAGTCGTCCCGATGCACGAACCCCAGGGCCACAGAGTCCTCACCATCCCGCCCTGCTCTCCCCGCCTCCTGGTAGTAGCTCTCCAGCGATCCCGGAAAGGCGTAGTGAAACACGGCCCACACGTCACCGCGGTCGATTCCCATGCCGAAGGCGCAGGTCGCGACCACAACGTTCGACTCTCCCGACATGAAACGCGCCTGCACGCGCTGCCGCTCCTCGCCCGGGAGCGCCGCATGATAGGCATCTCCGACCACGCCCTGGCTGGCGAGGGCCCTGCGGACGCTTACGACCTGGCGCCGGGTGGGAGCGTAGACGATCAGCGCGCGCCGGGCGCACTCCGGCGGGGCGTGCCGGACCCTTCGCACGATCGCGCCGATGCGTTCGACACCCGATCGCCGCCTTGCCACCGCCCAGCGGATGTTGGGGCGGTCGAATGACGTGACCACCCTGAGCGGGTCGTTCATGCCAAGGACACTCGCGATGTCGTCCCTGACCGCGGGCGTCGCGGTGGCCGTGACCGCCAGCACGGGCGCCTGGACGATCTCGCGGAGCGGCAGCATGCGGCGGAAGGCGGGGCGAAACTCGTGACCCCACTCGGAGATGCAGTGGGCCTCGTCGATGGTGATCAGGGAGACGGGCGAGGCGCGCAGGATCTTCCGCAGCCGCGCGGCCTCGAGGCGTTCGGGCGAGCAGAAGAGCAGGTCGAGCTCGCCTTGGCGGAGCAGACGCTGGCATCTCTGCTGCGCCTCCCCGGTGTCCTGGGAAGTGAGCGATGCAGCCCGCAGTCCCAGACGGCGCGCGCGGTCCACCTGGTCCTGTATCAGGGATATGAGCGGGCTGACCACAAGCACGAGGCCGCTCATCATGAAGGCGGGGAGTTGGTAGCAGAGCGTCTTCCCGCCCCCGGTGGGCAACACTCCGAGCGTGTCCCTGCCCGACAGGACGCTGACGATCAGGCGTTCCTGGCCGGGTCTGAACGCATCGAATCCGAACCTCTTCTGCAGCGTCGCACGGGCCGCTTGCACGAGGTCACTCCGGTCTTCCGCTTCCATGCCCGGAAACGAAGCGCCGGCGGGCGGGCGCTGGAATAGCTGCCTGGGACCAGTGGCGCAGCTCGGGTCAGGAGTCTCCCCTGGACGGCAGGAACCGGAGCAGCAGACCGATGGCAAGCACTCCGACCCCCGACCACACGAGCCAGCCCACGTCCAATCCCATCCCGGCCAGGGCCAGGGCGGCCCCGATCGCGAAGCTGCGGACCTTCCACGCCAGCAGGGGACCCGTATCTGCAGTGCTGGATCTCGACGGTCGAAACACCTGGATTCCTCCGCAGTCCTCTAGCTGGTCGACTTCCGAAGAAACCGGCGCACACCGTCGCGGCACTCGTCGGTCAGCCGTGCTGCGGCGTTGACCTCGGCGCCCCGCGCGATGGCATCGTCGAAGGTGTCGCCCTCGATTGCATGGAAGTGGCGCTTCGTGAGGGCGACCGCTCCGGGAGGACGAGAGGCGAGATCGCGGAGGTAGTTCTCCACTGTCGGCCCGAAGGCCGCGTCGGGGATGACGCGGGTGGCCAGACCGATCGACACCGCCTCCCGGGCGTCGATACGGTGTCCCCGCACAACCAGTTCGAACGCCGCCGCCTCGCCCACTCTCCTCCTCAGCATCGCCAGAACAAGCGCCGGGACGAAACCGAGATGGACCTCGGGGTATCCGAAGGTCGCGGCCTCGGAGGCCAGCACCACGTCGCACGCGGTCGCCAGACCGCATCCACCTCCCAGGGCTCGCCCATGCACGACTGCCACAACCGGTTTGGATGCATGGCGGATGCGCTGAAAAAGCCCGCCGAGGTGTTGTGCGTCCGCCAATCCCACCTCGGGTCCCTGCTCCTGGGACGCCGCGATCTCCTCAAGGTCGGCGCCGGCGCAAAAGTCCGTCCCTGCCCCGCGGATCGCGATCACGCGTACCGAGTCGTCCCCGTCCGCCTCGGCGACGGCAACGCGCAACTTGCCGACCAGTGCAGATGTCAGGGCGTTGCGCCTGGGCGCGCGATCAAGCGTGAGCATCGCCACGCCCGCCGCGGAATCACGCAGCACTGTACCGGCGCCCTCGGTCCGGGTCACGGGGAACCGCCTCCTTCCGACGCGGGATCGCCTCCCCGCCCCGGATGGCGTCCCCGTCCCCGGATCCTCGTCGCCACCTCCTCCGGGACGTCGATCTCCATCCTGAGCAGGGCCGTGCTGAAGACCTTCCCCTGTGCGTCGGTCATGAGGGACACGGTCCCGCCACCATCAAGGGCCCCATGCAGGAGGAAGTTGAGCGCGCAAAGGTTGTCGAGTTCGAAACGCTCGACATCCCCCTTGACCAGGGTCCCGAAGTGCCGCTTTACGCGTTCTGCCGTAACCCACTCCACGATCAGGGGATAGTCGACGGGATCGTAAGCGATCAGGCCGACGTTTGCCGTGTCCCCCTTGTCGCCCGATCGGGCGTGGGCCAACTCGAGCAGCCGTACTGCGGGCAAGGTCGATCCTCCTCTTCAGACCTCTACAAGGTCTACGGCAAGACGCGGTTCCACAACGGTCCGATCAATGAGCGCGGGCCAGTACGCCACGATCTCCTGGACCCGGGGCCGTCCGCCGGCAAACCCCGTGACCGCGGGCGGACCGGTAAGAACGAGCGGGGCAATCTCGCGTGTAAACCGCTCGACCGCGGCGCGGTCCATCCCTCTGACGCCGACCCGCAGCTGGACCTCCGGCAGATCCCGTGGCGGCTCGCCCGCCAGGTGTCCGTGAGTGGCGTCCCAGCCGACCAGTTCGACCAGCACGTGGTCGAAGGCGAGCCCCAGCCGGTCCAGCCGCTCGCGCAGGATCGCGGCGGCGGCCCGTGCCTTGGCGGCAGCGTCGGGCCACGCGTAGACCAGCGTGCCCACCGCCTTGTACCCTGCGGCGTAGGCCACCGACACCTTCAGGAACGGGGTCGGAGGACCACCGCGGACCCCGTCCACCCGGATCCGGTCGGCACCCTCCGGGGTAAGCCGAATCGTGGTGAAATCGGCGGTGACATCGGGCGTGATGTAGCTCGCGGGGTCACCCATCTCGTACAGGAGCTGTTCCTTGACCGTGCGCAGGTTCACCACACCCCCCGATTCGAGGTGCTTGGTGACCACGAAGCTGCCGTCGGCGCTCGCTTCGATGATGGGAAAGCCGACGGCCGCAAGATCGGGGATCTTCCACCACTCGGCGGAGCAGTTGCCCCCGCTGGCCTGGGCACCGCATTCGTTGATGTGCCCCGCGACGACACCGCTGGCCAGAAGATCGTGGGCGTCCCAGGACCAGCCGAACTCCCGGGCCATCGGGCCGTAGGTCAGCGCGGTGTCGGTGGAGCGGCCGGTCACGACCACGTCGGCGCCCCTGCGAAGCGCGTCCACGATCGGCCGGGCTCCCAGATACACGTTGGCGCTGCGGACACGGTCGCGAACCGATGCCAGGGGTTCGCCCGTCTCCATGTGTCTCAGGGCATGCCCGGCGGCGCTGAGGTCGTCGAGGCGGTCCATGAGGTCATCGCCCGTCACGACGCCGATGCGGGCCCGCCCCCCCACGCCTGCGCGCCGCCCCGCTTCGGCCACCGCTTCGGCACAACGTTCCGGATTCACGCCGCCGGCGTTGGTCACCACACGGATGCCGCGCTCCACACAGTCCTCGAAAACCCTCTCCATCAGCGGCACGAAGTCGCGCGCATACCCGGCTTGCGGATCTCGCGACAGCTGTTTGCGCATGATCGACATCGTGACCTCGGCCAGGTAGTCCAGCATGAGGTAGTCGATCCGGCCACCCCGGATCTGACGCACGGGCGCCTCGAGGTCGTCTCCCCAGAAGCCCTGGCCGCTCGCGATCCGCACCGGTCTGCCGGGCGGGACCGACGTCCGGGGACGGGCCGGGCGTCCCGGCGGTGCGCTGCTCATACGCCCCTTCCGTCCAGTCCCGGCGGGAGCACGAACGGTCCCAGGTGCGGTCCGGGGTTGTTGCCGGCCGCCCGCAGCAGCAGCGCGACAGTGTCCCGGAGCTCCTCGGGAAGCACGACCGCGTCCACGAATCCCCTTGCGGCCGCGTAGGTAGCGTGCAGCTGGAGGTCGTACTCGGCGCGGACGGCGTCCATGCGGCCGATCAGTTCCTCGTCGGGGGCCTTGCGCTCCGCCCCGAGCCGCTCCAGTTCGGCTCCGAACAGCGCAACAACCGCGCTTTCCCCCTCCATGACACCCATGCGTCCGGTCGGCAGCGTGAGGATGAAGTCCGGGTCGAACCCCTGCCCGGCCATCGCGTAGTATCCGGCTCCCGACGCGTGGTTGAGGGTCAGAACGATCTTGGGTACCACCGCGGTGGCCATGGCCTCCACGAATCGGGCACCGGCACGAATGATCCCGCTGTGTTCGGCATCCGTACCGACCATGAACCCGGATACGTCCTGCACGAAGACGATGGGCGTGCCGTGACGGTTCATGGTGTCGATGAAATAGGCGGCTTTCTCGGCCGACTCCGAATAGACGATGCCGCCGAAGCGGGCCGGACCCTTGCGTCCGTCCCGCACTACGGCGCGCCGGTTGGCAATGACGCCGACGCTGGATCCCGAAACGGTACCGGTCCCGCAGATCAACTCCGCAGCGTATTCCGGCTGGAACTCCGACAGCACGCCCGCGTCGAGGAGCACCTCAAGGAAGGCGCCCATGTCGTACGGCTGCCTGTGATCGTCGGGCAGCAGCCGGTACAGATCGGCCGCGGGGCGTCCCGCATCCTCCTCGACGGCACCGTGGCGCCGATTCCGCCCGTTGTCAGGCAGTCCCGCCACGAGTCCCCGGAGTCGCGCGATGCACGCGCCGTCGTCTTCGACCAGGTAGTGGGCCACCCCGCTGACGCCGGTGTGGACGGCGGCGCCTCCCAGTTCTTCCCGCCCGACGGACTGGCCGGTCGCACCCTTGACCAGGTTGGGGCCCCCCAGTCCCATGAAGCTGGTGCCCTCGACCATCAGGATCACATCGGACAGGGCCGGCAGATATGCTCCGCCCGCGATGCAGGGGCCCATCACCGCGGCGAACTGCGGGATCTTCAGGTACCGGCGCATGATCGAGTTGTAGTAGAAGATCCTCGCAGCGCCATATTGACCGGGAAACACGCCTCCCTGATACGGCAGATTGACGCCGGCGGAATCGACCAGGTAGATGATCGGGATCCGGCAGCGCATTGCGATTTCCTGGGCCCGGAGGATCTTCCCGATGGTCTCCGGCCACCATGCACCGGCCTTTACGGTCGGGTCGTTGGCAACCACGACGACCTCCCTGCCTTCGACCAGGCCCAGCCCCGTTACCACACCCGCGGCGGGCGCATTCCCGTCATAGCGGTCGTGCGCGATGAGCAGGCCGACTTCGAACCAGGGTGCCTCGCGGTCGAGCAGGAGGTGCAGGCGGTCGCGGGCGGTCAGCTTCCCCCGTTCGCGCTGCCGCCGGATCTTCTCGGTGCCGCCGCCGAGCCGCAGGCGGCGGCGAAGTTCAACCAGCTCCGCACCGAGGCGCCCCAGGCGGCCGGGATGGTCGGCCGGGCCGGGGTCGTCCTGCTGCGCGCCAGCGCTCACGCGGGCTCGTCCGCCGACCGCTGATACGGGTCCACGTGTTCGGCGAACCACGCGCGGATATAGTCGATGGCCTCGACCGTGGCTGTCCCGGGGCCGAACACGCGCCCTACGCCAATCTCCGCGAGCGATGCCGCGTCTTCCCGGGGGATGATCCCTCCACCGGTCAGGAGAACGTGGTCCAGACCCGCCTCGTTCAGCAGCTCGCGGACACGCGGAAAAAGCGTCATGTGCGCTCCCGACAGCACCGACATCGCCACCACGTCGACGTCCTCCTGCACCGCGGCGACGACGACCATCTCGGGCGTCTGGTGCAGGCCTGTATAGATGACCTCGAAGCCCGCATCGCGGAACGCGGCCGCGATCACCTTGGCTCCACGGTCGTGTCCATCGAGGCCTGGCTTGGCCACCAGCACCCGGATTCTTCTGTCTGCAACGGACATTGCGTTTCACGGTCCTGTGGGACGGTTGGTCTGGGACGGTCGGCTCGGCCGCAACGACAAGTTAACAGTCCGTGGACAGGCCCGCGTGGGTGTCGGCCCGCCGCAGGGCGGTCCCGGGGCGCGGCCCGACGCGGTTGCCCTCCGCTTCAGAGATCGAAGCCGCTCTGCTCCAGCAGATGCGCGCCGCGGCTGTCTCCCTCGTCCACGACCCGGCCGTCGAACAGATGGATGGTCCGATCGGCCGAATGAGCATAGCGCGGGTCGTGGGTGACCATGCAAATGGTCGCTCCCTCGTCGTGCAGCTCGTGAAGGAGAGTCATCACCGCCTGTCCGTTCCTGGAGTCCAGGTTCCCGGTCGGCTCGTCCGCGAGCAGGATCAGAGGCTTCCCCACGATGGCGCGGGCGACCGCAACCCTCTGTTGCTGACCGCCCGACAGCTGCGACGGATAGTGGTTGGTCCTGTGCGCCATGCCGACCCTCTCCAACGACATTCGCACCCTGCGTCTCCGTTCCCCGGCCGCCATTCCGCGATACCCCAGGGGAAGCTCGACGTTCTCGAAGACGGTCAGATCACCGATCAGGTTGAACGCCTGGAAGATGAACCCGATCGACTGGTTGCGGATTCTCGCCCTTTGTGCGGCCGACAGCCGTTCCACCGGCTCGCCGTTGAGCAGATAAGTCCCGCCTGTTGGAGAATCGAGGAGACCCAGTATCGACAGCACCGTGGTCTTTCCGCAGCCTGACGGCCCCGCGATTGATACGAACTCCCCCTGCTCGACTTCCAGCGTGACGCCGGAAAGCGCGTGAGTCTCGACCTCGTCGGTGTGGAAGACCTTGCTGAGCGACACCAGCTTGATCAGGGGCGTCATCTCTGCCTGTCCGTCGCGGCGCTCGTGGATCATGCGACATCATACGCACCAGGGGGGTGGCCTGTTTCCCCGCCACCCGACCCGGGCCTGCAGGCCGCAGGCACGGAAGCGCTGGGGGGCTCACGCGACCGGGTCTGGCCCCGACCGGGGTCGCATCCCCAACAACCCAGCCTCACCACCCGGACACCCGGCCGGAGCCACACCCCGCTGCGTTCCGTACCCGTTAATTGGAAGAAACGTGCCAACCCGCCGCAGCGATTCGCATGTCATTGTCAACAAAACACTTGCCATGCTCGGAGATCCCAAGAGGCTTGCGCCCCGGCGACCGGATACGGGACGGGAGCGTGCGGAAACGAACAGGCTGCAGCCGTTGCCCGGCAGCAACCCAGGGGCGAAACTTCTTCGTCGTCCCCACGATCTCCCCTTACACCGGTGATGCACTTGGCGCAGCTTTCGGACTCCCCGGTTCTCGATCGGTTCAGACTCGCCGTCGACCCGGACCGGGTTCGCCGCAATGTGCCGCTGGGGCCCCTGACGACCTTCGGGATCGGGGGCCCGGCCGACCTGTTCTATCGGGCGCGCACACCCGACGAGCTTCGCCGCGCCGTGTCCACCGCCCGCGAGTTGGGGATCCCGTGTTTCGTTCTGGGCCGCGGGGCCAACATCCTGGTCGGCGATCGCGGGTTCCGTGGCGTGGTCGTGAGGTGCGACATCTCGACCATGACGTTCGCGCCCGGCGGCAGGGTCACGGCCGGTGCGGGGCTCGACACCTTTCCGGACCTGATCAACGCTACCGTCGCCCGGGGTCTGGGAGGCATCCATCACTTCGTTGGCATTCCCAGCACCGTCGGTGGCGCGGTGTGGCAGAATCTGCACTTCCTCTCGCCAGCCCCCGAGCGTGAGCGCACGGTCTTCTGGGATGAAGTCATGGAAGGCGCCACCATTCTCACGCCCGACGATGAAATACGCACCGTCTCAACCGATTACTTCCGGTTTGGATACGACTACAGCATCATTCACGACACGGGCGATCTGGTCCTCGACGTGTCGCTCAGGCTGGAGCCCACTCCAGTCGCGGAACTGAGGCGGGTGATGCGCGAGAACCTGGCGTGGCGCGACGAGCGGCACCCGGATCTGTGGCTGTATCCCTGCGTGGGGTCGATTTTCAAGAAGATCGACGGCATTGGCGCAGGCCGCCTCATCGACGAATGCGGGCTCAAGGGTCATGTCCTCGGCGCGGCGGAGATCTTCCACAAGCACGCCAACATCATCGTGAACCTCGGGGGCGCAACTGCGGCCGAAGTCCTGACGCTGATCGAACTCGCCCGCTCGACGGTCCTTCGCGAGACAGGTTACGAACTCGAAACCGAGATCGGATTCGTCGGCGAATTCTAGCAGTCCGCGGATAAAGCCGCCCGAATGCCGGGGGGGATTCCGTCCACGGGCTGCCAGCCTGGCGGAGCCTCGCGGCAACCGTCAGACAGAGGCTCCGGGCGCGACCTGGAAACGGACCAGCGGTCCATGGAAGCGGATCCACAGCCGCCAGAGGAGCAGTACCGCCACAGCGCCCAGACCGCCTGCCAGACCCCACCAGAGCCCGACCGGCCCCATCCCGCGGCCGAAGCCGAGCCACAGGCTTATCGGAATGCCGAACACCCAGAAGCCGAGCACATTGTAGACCATGGGCCTGAGCGTGTCGGCGACCCCGCGCAGAGCGCCTGTACACACGACCTGCAGGCCGTCGAACAGCTGGAACATTCCCGCAACGGGGATGAGCGCCGCCGCGATGGCCGCCACGCCCGCGTCGGTGGTGAATTGGTCGGCCAGCGGCCCCGGGATACCCAGAAAGATCGCGGCGGTCACCAACATGACGAGACAGCACAGTAGAACAGCCGCGCCACCGGACCGCCGTGCCCGGTCCGGATTCTCGTTCCCCACCGCCCTTCCGACGAGCACGGCGGCCGCCTGGGATATCCCGAGGGGAACCATGAAGGCGAAGGCCGCGAGGTTGAGCGCGATCTGGTGTCCCGCGATCGCATTGGTCCCCAGCCAGCCCATGCTCACCCCGATCGCCCCGAAGGCTCCGAATTCGAGGAACAGCTGGAGGCCGATCGGCGAACCGAGCCGCATGATTCTCCTGAGCGGCGCGGCCAGCAGAACCTCCCGCCGCATGCGGCGCAGATACGGAGTGAGCACGCGCCTTCCCAGCCAGAGCGCACACGCGAACATGAACCACCGGGAGATCGTGGTCGCCCAGCCCGAACCCAGCGCCCCCATGGCGGGCGCGCCGAGGTTGCCGTAGATCAGAACCCAGTTGGCGCCCGCATTCAAAAGGTTCGCCAGAACGATCGTCCACACCACGGGTGCCACCCGGCCCACCGCCTGAAGCACCTGGCGGAAGACGATGAATCCGTAGAACGGCAGCATTCCTCCGATCAGCGCACGTGCGTACCCTGCCGCCACGGGAATCACCTCCGGCGGCTGCCTGAGCAGGACGAAAACCGGCTCTGCCACGGCAAGCAGCGCCGAGGTCACCGCGGCGAGCCCCACGCTCAATAGCAGTCCCCGCTGTATGGACACCTCGATCTCGTCGTGGTCCTCGGCGCCGAACGCCTGTGAGACCAGAGGGTCCAGGGCGAAGAGAAGCCCCATGCCGAAGACCACGACGCTGAAGAAATAGACGTTGCCCAGCGTGACCGCGCCCAACTCCGTAGCGGTGACCCTTCCCACCATTGCCGTGTCCACGAGGCCCTGCGAAACGAGGCCCATTTGCACGACCGCCACGGGTGTCGCGAGCATGACAAGGTCGCGAAGCTCGGGCCGGCGGGGACGAAAGGCGGCCAGGCGGGCCCGCGCTACGGCCGCGGTCAACTGCGGACCGTCAGGCGCCCGGCACGGAAGCGTAGGTCTTCCGCGGGAGCGTTATCTTGAATTCCGTGAATTCTCCGGGCACGGTGTCGACCTCGATCTTCCCCCCGTGCTCCTGGACGATTTCATGCGAGATGGAAAGTCCCAGGCCGGTCCCCTGCGTTCCCGACTTCGTCGTGAAGAACGGGTCGAAGATTCTGTCGAGAACATCCTGCGGAATGCCGGTCCCGTTGTCGTGCACACTGATGCACACGTCTTTCTCGCGTCCCTCCGTCCTGACCGTGACCGCAGGCAGGTACGCGGGATCCCCGCCCTCGACCCTGCGCGCGTGCGTCGCATGGCACGCGTTCGTGACGATGTTGAGGAACACCCGGCTGAGATCGCGTGCGATCGCCTGCACCTCGCCGGCATTCGAATCGAACTCGTACACCATGTCCACGTTGAAGGAGGAATCGGTGCCACGTATGCCGTGGTAGGCGAGCTTGGCATACTCCTGCACCAGCACGTTGACCTCAACCGATTCCACCTCGCCGGCCTCGTCCCTGGAATGCGCCAGCATGCCCTCGACGATGCGGTTTGCCCGCGAGCCGTGCTCGTTCACCTTGACGACGTTCGTATCCAGATCGTCGAGGATCTCGCCGATGAACTCCCGGTCCAGCTCTCCGTCGCCGTTGTCTTCCGGGTTCAGCTCCTCGCGCAGTTCCTCGATAAGCTCGGAGGACAGCTCCGCGAAATTGTTGACGAAGTTCAGCGGGTTCCTGATCTCGTGGGCGATCCCGGCGGTCAGCGCTCCCAGCGAGGCCAGCTTTTCCTGCTTCACCACCTGTTGCTGGGTACGCCGCAGGTTGTCGAGTGTGTCCTCCAGCTCGGTGTTCTTCGCCTGCACCTCGTTGGCCAGCTTCTCGACCAGATTCAGCCTCTGCACCTCGACCGCGTGCTGGCGGAATACCTCCAGCGCACCCGCCATGTCGGTCAGTTCATCGTTGCCCTCGATCTCAACCTGCACTTCGAGATCCCCCTTCGACATGCGTCGCGTGGCGCTCGACAGGGCACCCATGCGTACCAGCAGCCGCTCGCCGAAGAACTTCCACGCGACGTAGGCCGCGGCGATCGTAAGAAAGGTGACGGTCAGCAGGAACCACAGGCCCAGCTGAACCAGCCTGCCGGAGCGCGTCGCGGCATCCCGCGCCGACACCTCGGCACCGCCCACAAGCCCCTGGACATGCGTGACCAGTTCGGCCGTGGTCTGCTGGTTGCGCGTCACAAGACCTGCCGCCCTGCGGTCCTCGGCGAGCTCCACGGCCCGGGTCTCGAAGACGCCTTCGGACGACTGATAGAGGTCCTGCAACTCGTCCACCTGGAGCTGCAGTTGCGCGCGCACCCGCGGCCTGATCCTCGGGAGCGCACCCTCGACATCGCCAAGGGCGGTCATCACGCGCTCACGGTTTGCCAGCAGCACCTCGGGGTCGTCTTCGGTCATGGCCTGGGCGATGAGCGTGCCGGCTTCGTTCTGATAGGCCTTGAAGTTGAGAAGACCCCTGAAATGATCGATTTCGGAGTCCGTCCTGCGCTGCGCCATCGGAGCGGGGGCGTCGGTCAGCTCCCGCAGACCGGTGTACATGAAGAACTCCTGGTCGTCGATCTCTTCCTCCAGGAGGAGTTGGAGCGCCTGGCCGACGCCGGCCAGCTGGGTCTCGAGTGCCTCCAGGCGCCCCTGGGCGGTCAACCGGCGAAGGACCGACTCGTGAATCTGTTCGATGCTCTCCAGCAGGCTGTCGACCAGCGGTGTGACGACCGTTCCGAGCTCGCCCTGCTCTCCGCCCTCGGCCTCCATGATCAGCGTGACTCTGCTGTGCAGCTGCTCTTCCTGCCGGCGGACCTCCATCATCACCGCGTCAAGCACCTCCGGACTGCTGGCCGCCAGGAGGCGCGGCGCCGCGCGTACCAGCTCGGTGCTCTGCTGCGCGACTTCGAACGCCGCCACCAGCGCGGGCATGTGCGTCTCCGTGACCTGGCTCTGCTGCGAGTTCACGACGCTCATCAGAATCAGCGCGAGGACGATCGCGCCGATCGTCATCACGACCCCACCCCCCAGACCCACCACCACCTGGCTTCCGATCCCGAAGCGGCCCCCGCTGGCCTCGCGCACACGGTCGCCGAGGCGGCTGGGAAGTCGCTCCAGAATCCACTCGAACGCGGAATGCACGCGGTGGTCGAGCGTCTTCATCTCGGAACTCATCGCGAAAGCCGGTTTACGGAGACGAACCTGCCGTCGCGGATCACCGTCAGGAACACCGCGTCCGAACCCTGGTTGTCCCCCTGGCCGTACTCGACGGTGAAGCCGTCCAGATCGATCGGGCCGGCCTGCTCGAGCCTCTGCAGGAAGGCCTCGCGGGTCGGGGGATCCCCGCCGGGCTGCCCGATTTCGCGCAGCACCTGCACAACCAGTCGTCCCGCCAGGTAGCCCTCCAGCGACACGAACCCGGGCTCGGCCGCCGGATCGAACGCACGCAGCGCGGCCTGGTACTGCGCCACCACCGGGATCGAGGTGTCGCGCGGGAACGGCACAACCTGTGTCACCACGACGCCGTCGCCGGACCGGCCCAGTTCGTTGAGCAGCGCGTTGCTGCCGACGAACGAGATGTTAACGAAGACCGCGCGCATGCCGATCTTGCGGCCCCACATGATGAACTGTGCCACGGGGCGATAGGCCCCGATGATGATCACTGCCTGCGGGTTGTACTCGCGAATGTCGAGGAGCGCCCGCTTGACGGCCACCGTATTGCGGACATAGGTGCCCTCGCCCACCAGCGCCATGTCACGCCTGTTCAGGGCCTGCCGGACCCCGGTGTAGCCGGCCAGGCCGTAGCTGTCGTCCTGATAGAGAATGGCCACGCGATCGAAGCCGAGATCCCGGGTCAGACGCTCCACCATCTGATCCGTCTCCTGGTAGTACGAGGCGCGGACGTTCACCACGTACCGCTGCTCGGGGCCCCTTAGCAGTTCGGCTCCCGTGAAGGCCCCGATGTAGGGCACCCTGGCCTCTTCCGCGATGGGTGCCGCGCGGCTCGAGGTCGGGGTGCCGACCGCGCCGATCAGCCCAAAGACTCCGTGCGCGATGAGTTCCCGGGTGTTGGCGATCGCCGCTTCCGGCTCATAGCCGTCGTCCCGAAGCAACAACTTCAAAAGCCGGCCGTGGACGCCGCCTTCCTGGTTCGCCTCCTCGAAAGCAAGGCGAACCCCCAGGTTCATGTTCCTTCCCAGTTCACCCGCCAGACCGCGCAACGCGGCCGACTGACCGAACACGATCGAATCAGCGAAGACTCCGTCGCCACCCGCCCCGGCCTGCTGAGCCGACGCGACCGCGACCGGCCCGCACGAGGCCAGGCACGCCAACGCCAGCGCACGACCGAACGCGGGGCGGTATGCTCTGGGCGCTATCGCTAGTCCTTCAGGTACCGAAGTGTAAGACATGTGATGTCGTCGGATTGGGCGGCGTCTCCCGCATGCTGCTGAACCGCCTGCACGGTCCTCCGATTGATGCTGAGGGCGGTCGATCCCGCAACTCCGGAGAGAACCCCCGCCAGTTCATCGTCTCCGAACTCGACCCCGTCCTCGTCCATGGCCTCGGTGATTCCGTCGGTATAGAAGAAAACCGAATCGCCCGGCTCCAGTTGCAACGATCCGCCGGGAAATTCGAATCCCGGCATTACCGCCAACACCAGCCCCGAGTCGCAGTCGATTGGGCGGACCTCTCCACTGGGCTTCACGATGTACGGCAGATTGTGGCCGGCGTTCGCGAAATCGAGTCGTCCGGTCGCCGGATCGAAGCTGGCGTAGAATACCGTCACGAACATGGCCTCTTCGTTCGACTCCACCAGTAGCTGGTTCACCTCGCCGAGGCACTTGGCGGGATCCTGTTCGCCGATCGCGGTACCCTTCATCAGCGTCCGGCTGACCATCATGAAGAGGGCTGCGGGCACTCCCTTGCCCGACACGTCCGCCATCACGATCCCGATCCGCCCGTCTTCCAGCATGAAGAAGTCGTAGAAGTCGCCCCCGACCTCCTTGGCCGGCGTCATCCAGGCGTGGATTTCGTAGCGGGGATCTTCGGGAAAGCTGGTCGGCAGGATCGATTCCTGCATCCGGGCCGCAACGCCCAGTTCCTGCCGGAGGGCGACCAGTTCATCCCTGGACCGCAACGCGTCCCTCATCACCTTGAGGTGGGCGAGCGTCTTCGAGATGGTCGTCTCGAGGTCCTTGAAGTCGAGGGGCTTGGTCACGAAGTCGAATGCCCCCCGGTTCATCGCGGTACGGATGTTCTTCATGTCTCCGTACGCGGTCACGATCACCGCGCGGAGATCGTAGTTGAGCTGGTTCAGTTGATGCAGCAGGGTGAGTCCGTCCATCTGGGGCATGTTGATGTCGGATAGGACCATGTCGACATCGCGATGCTCCTCGAGTCGCTTCAGGGCCTCGACCCCGTTCTGGGCAAAAACCAGACTGAGCTCGCCCTTGCGGACTTTACGCCGGAATTTCTGCCGGAGCAGCAACTCGAGATCGGGCTCGTCGTCGACGACGAGAATCTTGGCCATCTGGTCAGGTCCCGGGGTCGGCTGGCGGGAGCAGCCGGTCAACATGAGAGCGAGCCGTCCCGCACGGTCGCCGTAGCCTTTGCGCCATTAGTGTAACCCCTGTGATCCGGCCTGCCTACCGCTGTATGATTCCCGGTGCATGGGCCCGGTACGGATGGAAGTCTTTTCCAATACGGAGATGAGCCTGAACCGGGGAAGGTGCGAGAAGTGAGGCCGGAGCCCGGAGCAGGTGGCAGTTGATGGAGTTTGATTATCTCCTTGGACGTGGGAGAGAGGCAACCGGCGAGCCGGAGGATGGCCGGGAGGCATGAGGGTCTCCGGCGAGCCAGCGGTTGGCGCGAGTCGGATCACGCGGCGGAGTTGCCGGCTTGGCCGATGGCGCGGAAGAGTTCGTCGCGGGCGCGGCGGACGGCTCGGGCGGCGTCGAGGTCGGTGGTTGCGGCGGCGAGTTGGTCGAGAGCGCCGAGGGTGACGCCGTGCCGGAGGAAGGCGTCGGAGCCGGGCAGGGCTTTGAAGCGCTCGTAGGGCGTGGTGACGTCCCGTTGCCGGTAGCGCCGCTTGACTCGGCCGGTGGGGCTGGTGACTTCGGTGGGGAAGAGGCAGGGCCGGTGGAAGTTGAGGAAGGGGCAGAGGTGGTCGTGGAGGAAGGCGTTGACCTGGGGGACGAGGGCGTGGGGGACGTGGACGTGGCCGAGCCACTTGCGGACGACGCTGCCGTTCTTGGTCTCGGCCAGCGCGTTATCGTTGGGGTGGCGGGGCCGGGACTTGGTGAAGACGCCGATGTGGAGCTGGTTGAGCAGCTCGGCCACGCGGCCGTTGACGTATTCGCTGCCGTTGTCGGAGTGGAAGGCGCGGATGGCGAAGGGGAAGGCGGACAGCAGGGCTTCGAGGCGCGGGACGAGGAAGTGGTGGGTGATGCGCGGCACGGCTCCAAGGTGTTGGAACTGCGTGACTTCGTCGACGACGTTGATGAGGTAGATGCCCTTCCGCCTCTCGCGGTCGCCGAGGTGGACGGTGTCGACGCGGAGATGGCCGGGCTTGCCGTCCGGCCGCGGCTTGCGGCGGACCCCGATGGGGACTGGGGTGGGCCGGGTCTTGCGGAAGGTGAGGCGGCCGGTCCGGTACGCGCGGGTCTTGCGGAGGTTGTAGATGTGGCCGTTGGAGATCGAGGCGAGACGCGCGAAGCGTTCGTCGCCGTAGACCTCGTGCATGCGTTGCAGGACCACCTTGGTGGCAGGTCCGGAGGGCTGGCCGAAGGCTTCGTCGACCTCCGCCAGCAGAGCGGCGTCGTAGGGCGTGTAGCGGCGCTGGAAGGCGTTGGCGGGGGGCCTCCTGCGGTGGTCGCGGATGTGGCCCGTCCGGCGGTGCTGTCGGATGAGGCGGGTGACCTGGGCGCGCGAAAGGCCCGTCACCTTCTCGACGAACCGCTTCACCAGGCCCTTGTCGGGCTTCCCGAGGCCGTGGTACTCGAAGCGGACCAGCGTGCGGCGGACGAAGACGTAGGCGGAAGTGCGGTCGGTGATCTGGAAGTCGGCCGGTTCGTTGCCCTCAAGGAAGGCGCGCATCTCGTCGAGCGTCCGGATCCGTTCGGTGCGAAGTGTCACGATCATCCTCCAATGATCTCTTCGCCCCGGCCTTCAGGCTCACTCCCCGCTGGAAACCGGCCCCGCGTTCAGGCTCATTTGCCGTTGGACAAGACTATGGATGGACCCTGTGCGGCCGGGCGGATAGATTAGGCTGGCCGTCGGTGCCGGGCATCTCCTGCAGAGTATTGTTCCCCGGTCTGCCGGGCTTCGTCAAGCTCTCGGCCCACTCTCGGAGGGCTCGTATCCTGGACTCCCAAGAACTCGGCATTCTCGCCAGAGCGACCGGCCGCGGCCAATTCGGAAAGATGCGGGAGCACCGTCCCGAGGCCGCAGCGTCGGGTCTTGCCGCGTTGCGCGACCTCGCTCGCCGGGAGGGTCGGGACAGGTTGCTGGAGACCCTGGAGGACGAGACGGGGCGCGCGTTCTTCTCCCTCATGTTCGGCAACAGCCCCTATCTGACCCGGTTGCTGCTCCGGGACACCGGGTTTGCCGAGGCGCTGACGGAGCAGAGTGTACACGCCCTCGCCAGCGGTATCCTGGACGAACTCTCTGCGGCGGATCCGGCCATGCACCGGGACCTGCTCATGCGGCTGTTGCGACGGCAGAAAGGGCGTATCGCGATCCTGGTCGCCGCCAGCGACTGCTACGGGATCCGGGATGTCATGGAGTGTGCGGCCATGCTGTCCGACACGGCGGACCGGGCCGTGCGCCTGGCGGCGGAACACCTGCTGCTCGATCGCGTCCGGCGTGGGGAACTCGGGCAACCGGACGGGACGCCGGATGCGCGGAGGTGGGGCTATTTCCTGCTGGCGGCGGGAAGACACGGCGCGCGGGAACTCGGCTACGCGGCGGACCTGTCGCTGATCGCCCTGTATGACCCGGAGGCCGTGCGATACACGGGCACAAGATCGCCCGAGGACTGCTTCGTGCGCGTGACCCGCGACCTCGTCCGAATCCTGCAGGCGCGTACCCGGGACGGATACGTCTTTCGCACCGATCTTCGCCTGCGCCCGGACGCGCCCGCCTCGCCTCTCGCGGTCGAGCGGAGTTTCGCGCTGGAATACTACCGGCGCTCGGGGCGCACCTGGGAACGGGGCGCGTTGATCAACGCGCGACCGGTGGCGGGTGACGTCACCGCCGCCAACGGCTTCCTGAGTGAACTCCGTTCCTTCATCTGGGAGGAGGGGCTCGATTTCGCTTCGGTCGAGGACATTCGCTCGATGAGCCGACAGATTCGCCGGTTCCGTCGCCGTGGTGCTCCCCGCGCCACCGGACTCGATCTGGAACTGAGCCCTGGCGGGATTCGTGAGATCGAATTCTTCGTTCTCATGCACCAGCTGGCCTACGGAGGCCGAAGCCGCTCGCTCAGGGGGTCCGGTGTCCTCCCCATGCTCGACACGATTCGCAGCGAGCACCTGATCCTGCCCCGCGAAGCGACGGACCTTCAGGACGCGTACCTGACGCTGCGACGGATCGAACACCGTATTCAGATGGTGAACGACGAGCCCACCCGCGCGATGCCCGCGTCCCGAAGCGGGCTCGACAACGTGGCGTGCCTTGCCGGCCTCGGCTCTGCGGACGAATTGACACGCGCGGCCGACGAGGCGATGCAGCGCGCCCGCCAGCTGTTCGAGGCCCGCTTTGCGGCACCCGAGAAGGAGCGGGACCTGGCCGCGCTGGTACTCGACGGGCCGGTTGGTGACGGCGAACCGGAATCAGTGTTGGGAGAAGCGGGGTTCGCCAGACCACGCGATGCCGCCGAGATCTTCCGGAGCTGGGCCGAGGGCAGATACGCGGCCATCTCGTCGGCACGCGCCCGCGCAGCGGTATGGTCGGTCCTGCCGGACATGATCGCCGCCCTCGGGCGCACCCCGGCGCCGGACCGGGCGCTGATCGGGATCGACCGGTTCTTTCGGGCCCTGCCGGCCGATGTGTCATTCTTCGCGATGGTGAAGGCCAACACCTGGCTGCTTAACCTGATCGCCGTAGTCATGGCCAGCGCCCCCGCACTCGGAAAGACGCTGCGGCGGCACCCGCGCATCCTCGAAGCGGTCCTCGATCCCGCGTTCTTCCTGCCCCTGCCCGGCCGCGAAGAGCTGACCGCGGCGCTTGCGGAGAGGCTGGACGGGGTGGCGGAGCCTCGGGAGCGGGTGGCAATCGTCGAGACCTGGACCCGCGAACACCGGTTTCAGGCGGGCGTTCAGATACTCGAGAACCTCGCTACGGCCGAAGACGCCCAGCGGTGCCACGTGGACCTGGCGGACATCGCGGTCGCCGAGGTCCTGCGGATGGCAGTCACGGAAACGGAGGACCGGCTGGGCAGAATCGAGGGAGGGCGTTGTGCGGTGCTCGCCCTGGGAGATCTTGGCGCCTCCGAACTGTCCCCGGGCTGGGAACTCGACATCGTCCTCGTTGCCGACTACCCCTCCGGCGGCGGCGCTTCGGACCCGAACGGCGGGGCGCAGGGGGCCCGGTTCTATTCGCGGGTCGCGCGACGCCTCTACTCCACGCTCGAGCGCCAATCCGGGAGGGATGCCCTCTACCGGGTCCGGGGGCGCACCAGTGACGACCTCGTCGGGGCCTCGGCGATGGTCACGCTTCCCGCGCTTCTGGCAAGCCTCGCAGTGACGAGGCCTGCGCGGGACATGCTGGAGCTCGTCCGCGCCCGCGTCGTCTGCGGAGATGACCAGGTCGGAGACGCCGTGTCTCGGGCGATCGTTGGCGCGATCGCCCGCGGCGCAGATCCGGGCCGCCTCGCTGCGCACGTGCTTGAGGCGCGCGACATGGAGCCGGAACTGTCTCCGGGCGATCCCTTCGGCCTGGTGCAAGGCCGGGGCGGACTGCTGGACCTGCGTTTGCTTGCCCAGTACCTTGTGGTTCGGTATGCTCACCAGTTACCCGAAACGATCTCTGGAGACACGGTTGCCTGCTTCGAGGCCTTGGCCGCTGCCGGCGTGTTGGGGTCCGACGAGTTGCGCGTGCTTGCGGGCGCCACTCGCATGTTGCGCGCCATCGGAGCCATGCTGAGCCTGACTTCCGAGGGAGGTGTCACAGTGTATGAAGCCCCGGCAGTGCTGCGCGATAAGTTGGCGGTTGCTCTCAGGTTCGAGAGCCCCGAGGCCCTGGAAAAGGGATACGGTAGTGCGCGCGAACGGGTTTTCGGTATCTTTCAGAGTCGTGTTGGACTGAAGATCGGATGACGCATCTCTTCCCGGGAGACTGCTGAGTGGACGTCAAGCTGGAGCTTGAAGTGGGTCTCGGACAGGACGAGCCCAGGCGCGCGGTGGAGCGTTTCGAGCGCTTCGCCAACGCGCACGAGTTGCCCATGGGACTCGTCTTCAAATTCCAGCTCGCTCTTGACGAGCTCTTGACGAATGTGGTCTCCTACGCGTTCGACGAGGGCGAGTCCAATCCCGTGATCACCGTGGGACTTCGCCTCACGGACGCGCAGCTGGAAGCGGTCCTGCAGGACAATGGACGCCCATTCAACCCGTTGCATGACGCACCGGACCCAGACCTGGACCTTCCCGCCGAAGATCGCCGCGTGGGCGGACTCGGCATCCACCTCACCAAGGCGTTCGTCCACGGGCTCACCTATGAGCGAGTGGACGGATGGAACCGCCTGAACCTCGTGCAGCCACTGTAGGCGCACCGGGAGGAGCAAACATGAAAGTGGAGACCAGCTATTCCGGAAGCACCGCCGTCGCCGTGGTGGACGGACGAGTCGATTCCGCGAATGCCAAGGACTTCGACGAAGAGTTGAGCGCGATCATCGACCGCGGCGTGAGCAGCCTCGTGGTGGATTGCGGCGGGCTCAACTACATCAGCAGTGCCGGACTCAGGGTCCTGCTGATCGCGATCAGGAAGACCAACGAAGCGGGCGGTGGTCTGGCCCTGTGCGCCGTGCCGGATCATATCAGGGAGGTCCTTGAGGTCAGCGGTTTCGTACGGCTGACCAAGGTCTTTGCGACCGCCGACGAAGCGCGCGCGAGCTTTTCCGGCTAGCGGTTCCCGCCGTACATTCGGGGCCGTTCCTTCTCTGGAACGTTGCGGCCCCGCGGCTACCGTGATTCCCGGGCCAGCCAGCGTGACAGAATCGCGATCAATCTGCGACAGAATCGGACACGGAGGTCCGGCAAGATGATCCCGCGCCGCCCCTTGCGCCGCCGAAATCCGGCAGTACCTTGACCCCGATCCCGTGATGGGTCCGAGTCATCGAGGACACGCCGGTTCCTCCCAACGAATGGACATGCCATGATCCTCCGCACGTTCCTGCCGACCATGCTCGGCCACTCACCCAGGGCCCGCGGCACCGCCGTGATCATCGGGGCCTTCGCGCTCGCGGGTCTTGTCCTGCCGGAAGCCGCTTCCGCGCAGGAAGCGGCTGTTCAGGACACCTCGTTCGTCTTCAACACCTTCTCGTTCCTCATCTGGGGGGCGCTGGTGATGTGGATGTGCGCCGGCTTCACCATGCTGGAGTCCGGATCCGTACGGTCCAAGAACGCATCGGTGATCTGCCTCAAGAACATCGGCCTCTATTCGATCGCCGGACTCACCTACTACATCATCGGCTACGGTCTGATGTACACCGACGTGGGCAGCATCATCGGTTCGCTGGACTGGTTCTACGGACCGTCCGCCGATGAAATCTCGCTCCTCGGAGGCGACGCGGGCGCTGCGGCAGCGGTGGTCGAAAACGGCTACGCCGTGACGTCGGACTGGTTCTTCCAGATGGTCTTCGTGGCGACGACCGCCTCCATCGTCTCGGGAGCGCTGGCCGAGCGGGTCAACCTGTGGGCGTTCTTTGCGTTCACCGCGGTGCTGACCGCCTTCATCTACCCGATCGTCGGGGCGTGGACATGGGGCGGCGGCTGGCTCTACTCCATGGGCTTCACGGATTTCGCCGGTTCGACCATCGTGCACTCGACGGGAGGCTGGGCCGCTCTGGCCGGCGCCATCGTGGTCGGTCCGCGCTGGGGCAAGTTCCGCAAGGACGGCTCGGTCAAGGTCACCGCTCCGTCGAACATCCCCGCGGTCACGCTCGGTGTCTTCATCCTGTGGCTCGGTTGGTTCGGCTTCAACGGCGGCTCCCAGCTGGCGCTTGGCAGCGCCGCCGATGCGGTGGCCATGAGCAACGTGCTCGTCAACACCAACCTCGCCGCGGCGGCGGGCGTCGTCACCGCGATTTTCGTGTCGAGGCCGATCCTGGGGCGCACCGACCTGTTCGCCGCGCTCAACGGCGCGATCGCGGGACTGGTGGCCATCACCGCCGGTCCCAACCTCGACGATCCCCGCTGGGCGATCGTCATCGGCGCGGTCGGAGCGCTGCTGTGCACCGCCGGCCTGAAGCTGCTGGAACAGAAGAGAATCGACGACGTGGTCGGGGCGGTCCCGGCACACCTGTTCGCCGGCATCTGGGGCACCCTGGCCACGGCGATCGCGGCCGGCGGCGACATCATGGTCCAGCTCGCCGGCGTCGCCGCAGTGGGAGCGTTCGTGTTCACGGTCTCGTTTGTGCTGTGGACGCTGCTCGAGAAAACCATCGGCGTACGCGTCTCGCGCAGCGTGGAGGAGATTGGGCAGGACGCGGCCGAACTCGGGATCGATGCATACCCCGAGTTCGTGCTGATGGTGGACCCCGATGACGGTGGCGACTACAGGGACCCCGACTGATCCGACAATGGGGAGTCCCGGCCCTCGATCCGGCGACGCCGGTCCGAACGACACCGTCCTCGCCGGGTCGGGGGCGTTTGCCGACTACGCGCTCGACCCGCGCTTCCACGACGAGTTCTTCGACGATGACGGCAGGCCCCGTGATGCGTGCAAGCGGATAGGCGGCGCACTGGAACGGTTCGCGCCGGAAGAGCTGCTCAAGCTGCAGGAAGGCGTCTACCGCCGCTTCCTTCACGAGGGAATCACGTTCACGGTGCTGGGGGCGGAAGAGGTTTCGGAGCAGATCATCCCGATCGATTGCGTGCCCCGGCTCATTACGGCCGCGGAGTGGGCGCACATCGAATCCGGGCTGAAGCAGCGGCTGACGGCCATCAATCTGTTCCTGCGCGACATCTACCACGAGGGACGGTCGCTGCGCGACGGAGTGGTCCCCCCCGACCTGGTGCTCGGATGTCCGCAGTACCGCGTGGAGATGCGGGGCTTGCGGGTGCCGCACGACGTCTACGTCGCGATCGGCGGTACCGACGTGGTGCGAACCGACGAGGGCTTCGCCGTACTGGAGGACAATGTGCGCGTACCGTCGGGCGTGTCGTACATGCTCGCCTGCCGGGCCGCCACCAAGCGTTCGGTGCCCGGGCTGTACCGCGAACATGCGGTTCGGGAGGTTGCGGGCTACCCCCGGCTCCTCTCCTCGACCCTCACGTCGCTGAGTTCATCGACGGCACGGCCCCGCGTGGCCATTCTCACGCCCGGGCGGTACAACTCCGCGTACTATGAGCACGCCTTCCTGGCTGGCGAAATGGGCATCGATCTGGTCGAAGGACACGACCTGGTGGTCCACAACTCCACCGTGTACGCCCGTACGGCATCGGGACTCAAGCGGATCGACGTGCTGTACCGCCGCATCGACGACGACTTCGTCGATCCCGTCACATTCAGGGAAGACTCGCTCCTCGGCGCGCCCGGTCTTTTTCACGCATACCGCGCAGGGAACGTCGTGCTGGCAAACGCTCCCGGAACCGGGGTCGCCGACGACAAGGCCGTTTACGCATACCTTCCGCGGATCATCCGCTACTTCCTGAACGAAGAGCCGATTCTGGCGAATGTGGAGACCCACCTGTGCCGCGAACCGGAAGGTCTGGAGTTTACGCTCGACAACCTGCGCGACCTGGTCGTCAAGGAGGTCGGAGGGTCGGGCGGTTACGGTATGCTGGTGGGACCCCATTCCAGCGCGCGCGAGCGGGACGACTTCGCGGTGGCGCTGAGGGCCGATCCGGCGAACTACATATCGCAGCCGGTCCTGCCGCTTTCAAGGGCGGGCTGTTTCGTCGACGGCAAGCTGCAACCTCGCCATGTGGATCTCCGTCCCTTCACGCTGCACGGCAGGGACGGACAGAACGTGGTCCCCGGAGGCCTGTGCCGCGTGGCGTTGCGCGAGGGGAGTCTTGTCGTGAATTCGAGCCAGGGTGGTGGCTGCAAGGACCTCTGGGTTCTGCGGTCCTGACAACGAGCGCGAGAACGAGGGGCGGCTGATGCTGGCGCGCGTAGCCGGAGACTTCTACTGGATGGGCCGCTATGTCGAGCGGACCGAGCACACCGCGCGCCTCCTGAAGTACCAGTTGACCGGCCTCGTCGATTCGCCGGCCGACGAACTCGCGCTCGGGTGGCAGGTCATCTACCGGGTGCTGGGACAACCGCCTCCGATGGGCCCGGCCGATATGGACGAGGCCGAGGCCTTCATGATGGCGGATGCGTACACGCTCGCCGGCAGTCTCGTAGAGGACCACACGAACCCGGACTCGATGGTCACGTGCTGGGGCATGGCGCGGGAGAACGCGACCCAATTACGGCCGCAGCTTCCGCTGGAAGTCTGGACCACCCTGAACCGGGGGTTTCTGTGGATCCGGGACTGTGACTTCCCGACAGCCTGGAAAAAGCGGCCGGCAGCTCTCGTGTCGGAGGGGATCGACCGGCTTCGACTGCTTGCCGGCGTGGTGGAGGCGACGATGTCAAGGGACGACGCGTGGCGTTTTCTCCAGTTGGGCCGGTACGTGGAGCGCTTCCAGCATCAGACGAACCTGCTTTGTACGTGGGACGAACTCGGAGCCCCGACAGGCGTGGATCCATCCCTTTCCTGGGCCGATCTCCTTCGTGTCTGCGTGGCCTTCGAGCTCTACTGCCGCCGGCATGGGATGACCGCGGAGCGCGACATTGTGCTCGCCTTCCTGATCCGTGACCCCGAGGTCCCGCGGTCCCTCCGCTTCGCCGTGCATCGGATCGAGCAGATGCTCGCGGGCATCGATCCGCTGGGAAGCAGGCACCCCCTTGCGCCGCCGAGGCGTCTGGCGCTCCGCCTGGCCGCCGGCGTCGATGCGGCGACGGGGCTGCCGACGAACGAGGACGGGGGGGACCTGCCGGGGGACTCGCGCGTGGACGATCTCTTCGGGCCGCTCGCACGAGATGGCCGCACGCTCCACGAGCTCGTCATGGCGGAGTATGTCGACTACCCCGTGTCCGAAGGGCTTCCGTCGTGATCGTGCGGCACACGATCGAGCACGAGGTGGACTACACCTACAGCGCCCGCGTGCATTCTTCCGTCATGACCCTGTACCTGCGGCCGATCCAGGATCGGCGCCAGGTTGTGCTGGACTTCGGCATCGAGACCGAGCCATCGGGTCCACTGTTCGGTTTTGTCGGTCCGTTCGGCAACAAGGGGCACTTTCTTGACCGTCCGAGCCAGCATGAGCGGCTCGCGATCCGGAGCCGCTCGACGGTCGAGGTAGGCCCGGTGGCCCGGGTCCCCGACCGTCTGGGACCAGATGCCTGGAAGCAGCTTGCCAGAGAGATCCGGTCTCCGGAGCTGTGGCTCATGCTGCAGCCCAGTCGCTTCGTCCGGCCCTCTCCGGAGCTGGATCGTTTCCTTGCCGAGCAACAGATCGAGCGCGGTGACGACCCCTTGCAGAGCGCGATCGAACTGTGCTCCGGACTCCATGACATTTTCGAGTACACGCCCGGCAGCACTGCGGTCGATTCGCCGATCGAGAGCATCCTGAAGACCGGGCGTGGCGTGTGTCAGGACTACGCCCATGTCATGGCGTCCATCATGCGGAACTGGGGTGTGCCCTGCAGATACGTGTCGGGCTACCTGGGTCCCGATGCCAATCTCGCAACACCGGGCCAGAGTCATGCCTGGGTGGAGTGCTGGTATCCCGAACTTGGCTGGACGGGCATGGATCCGGCCAACAACAGCCACGGCGACCACCGCCATGTGCGTGTGGCGGTCGGAAGGGACTACGCCGATGTACCGCCGACCCGCGGTGTCTACCGGGGCGTCGCCGATTCGACACTGAAGACACAGGTCGTCGTAACGCGTCATCAGGAGATCGGGGGGGAGAATGCCTGAAGCAGCCCACCCGATCATCAACCATGCACGTGGGAAAGCCACGCTCTGGAAAGGAAAACGTCGCATGCTTTCAGGAAAAACACACCGCCGCACTCTCGCCGCCTCGGCGGCGGGCACACTCGCCATCGCCGCGCTCGGCACGTTCGCCGCGTCGGTGATCGTCCCGGCACGCGCCGCCGCTCAATCCGTTTCCATCGGCGCTGACATCGTCAGCCGCTATGTCTGGCGTGGTCTCGATTTCGGAGAATCGATGTCGGTGCAACCCGCCCTTACCCTCGGTGCGGGCGGCTTCGAGATCGGCGCCTGGGGATCCTATTCGATCTCTGCCGACGGTGCGGACGCCAACGAGAACGACCTCTGGTTCACCTATACCGTCACCACCGAGTCGGGGGCATCGATCGCGATTGGCGCCACCGACTACTACTTCCCGGGTCCCGGCGCCGACGGATTCAGCTACGAGAGCGCACACACCCGGGAGCTGTCACTGGCCTTTTCCGGTCCCGAGACGTTCCCGCTATCGATCTTCGCCGGCCTCGTGATGGACGATGACAGGCCCTTGTACCTGGAGGCGGGTCTGCCCCTGCCCGCGGGCGACGATGTGGAACTCGGTCTGCACGCGGGGATGGTCACGGCCGAGAGCGACTTCTACGGCACCAGCGGTGCGGCGGTGGTCAACCTCGGCATTACTGCGGCCAAGGATCTGACGATCACCGACTCGTTCGCGATTCCGACCAGCGTCTCCTACGTGTTCAATCCCGACCAGGACCGCGCGTTCCTGGTGTTCGGGATCAGTCTGGCGCCGTAGCGGTCACGGGGTTTCCGCAGCCAACCTGCCCGAGATCTCCCGCAGGCGCAGCCACTGCTGGTAGAAGAACGGCAGCATCATCATCGATTCCACGAACTGGAATACGTACATGACGATGGCGAAGACCGCGCCGTACTCCGCGGTTTCCGTCGTGGCCACGCTGACCGCGAAGACCAGCAGGGCGATCATGAAGACCCAGTTGATGCCGAAGTTGGCCGCTTCGAGGTCCGACAGGCGGATATTCCAGCGCATCATGGCGCGCAGGTGCGTGGCCAACCTGCCCGGATCACCGCTGTCGACCGCGTCGACCTGTCGTTCGTGCTCGTCGTTGAGTCCCCGGTTGTAGCGCATCGTGAGCCTGCCGGTAAGCGCGTAGAGCACCACCGTGGCGATGGCGATCACAAGACAACCGAGGAACACCGGCACATTGAGCGCGGCCAGGATCAGCACCGTGCCGACCAGGCCCAGCCCCGCATTGATGAGCTCGGGAAGGGAGTTCTCGAAGAATTCGACGATCTCCCGGAGCATCCCGAGCCGCGCCGTGCGGGTGGACGTGCTGCTACCTGCGGCCGATTCCGCCATTTCCTCGCCCAGCGTGACGTAAATGCGCGCATACGCCCGGCTGTCCACCAGGCGCCGCACGACGGCGATGCCCATCGTGACGATGCCGAGTACTGCGAATTCGTACAGGCCGCGGGTCGAGTCCGCGAGGACGCTGTCGATGGCCCGGCCGATGACCAGCGGGAAAAGAATCCATCCGGCCGCTTCCAGCACGACCAGTCCCAGCGTGAGGGCGAATCGTCCCGCGAAGCGTTTCAGAAGTTCTTGCATGGCGTGGCCGGTCAGTCGCCCGGCAGGTCCGTGGAATGGTACCGCGGCGAGGACGAAATGTAAGATATGAGGGACGTATCAGTCTTGTAGGGTGTCGGTCACCGGCACTACCTTTTGACGTATGTTGAGGGGGCCCAACGCATTCCGGATCCGTCCGGCACCCCGGGGTCCCACAGCGGTCTCGGAGACAGGAGTCCGACAAAGCATGAAAGGCACTCTCGCGTTCAACCCGCCGAGCAGCTATCTGGCTTCCGGATCGCGGCTGGCGGCTGGCGCCGCAACCTGGTGTGGCCTGCACTGTGCGGTCACGCCGTTCCTGGTCGTGGCGGCACCTGCGCTGGCTCTCTCCGAAGGCGTCGAGCGAGCCTTGTGGGTTGGAACCGTCGTTCTCGGCGCGTTGATGCTGATCATCGGCCCGGCCCGCAGGAAACCGGCCCTGATTCTCACCTTTGCGGTGGGAGCCGTGATCTGGGCAGCCTCCCTCGCAGGTTGGCTCGTGCCGCTGCCCGAGAACGTGACGTCGGCCGCCGGGAGCCTGATCCTCGCAGGCGCACTTTTTCAGAGTGCCCGCGTCTGCCAGGCCGGCGAGTGCTCGGTTTGCGACGAGGAGCATCCGGATCGTTAACTCCTGCAGCCCTGGATAACCTCCACAGCACGGAACGACCGGTCCTGGCAATGCGCCGCTGCCGCGTGCCCGCTCGTCTGACGGCATTCGTTCTGTCCGTGGGACTCGCCGCGTGCGGATCCGGCGTATCGGAGGACCCGGGAACCGTCGAAGGGGAGGTGGTTGAGACGCCCTTCACCGAGACCTTCAGCGTCGTCGAGCGGGACGGCTATCGCGTTGTCGACATCGAGGCGTCCGTCGTCACCTGGGGCGGAACGGCGGGCGGGCCGCCGCAACGAGCCCGCCTCGTGCTGGTCCCTAAGGGCCAGGATCCGCCGCCCCTGACGGGGGATCTGACGGGTGCCTCGCTGATCCGAACGCCCGTCCAGCGGATCGCCGTCAACGATCATCCCCATGAGGCAATGCTGCGCGCAATCGGGGTCGAGGACCGGATCGTCGCGGTTGGCGGGCACAACAGCTACGACGACGACCTGCGCCGCATGGCTCGGGCGGGCGACATCCAGCAGATCGGCTATGGCTGGCACATGCCGCCGACGCTCGACGCGCTGGTGGCGGCGCGGCCCGACGTGCTGATCGGGCGCATGGCCGACCTGACGCACACCCAGCACATCGAGCGTGTTGAGTCACTGGGCATTCCGGTCGTGCCGACCTTCATCGATGCGGAGCCGCACTACATGGGCCGGGTCGCCTGGGTCCTCCTGATGGGCCTGCTGACCGGGAAAGAGGCGGAAGCCGGTGCATTCGTCGAGATGGTCGCGCAGGAGGTCGACCGACTGAAGTCCCTTGCCCGGGCCCGGCCGCGCCGGTCGATGCTGTGGGCCTGGTTCCGGGGCGGGGGCAATCGCTGGGCCGTCACGCAGCGCAACGCCGATGCGGCCCTCATTCGTGACGCCAATGCGGAGCTTGTGCTCGGTGCCGAGGACGATCCCAGGCTCGACACCTTCTCCGACCTTTCAACGGAACGGCTTTTGCGGGACGCAACGGACGCCGACTGCTGGATGATCCGCGACCCGCTGTCGCCGATGTTCGACGATCGGGGCGTGCTCGCGCGCTTCAAGGCGTACCAGGAGGGCTGCGTATTCTGGGAGCCCGGCAGGCGCCATCCCACCGCCGATACGTGGGAGGTGTGGGAGATGGGGGAAATCCGGCCCGACTGGCGCCTGGCCGACATCGTGAAGATGCTGCACCCGGAGCTGCGCGACGGCAAGTGGCGTTACCTCGCACCGGAAACGTGGGGAGAAGGCCATGTTGGCACGGGTCAGCACTAGCGTCGCCGTCCTTGTTGCCGCGCTCGGCGCGCTCTGCCTGCTGACGCTCACCTACGGGCAGATTGCGCTGCCGCTGTCCGACACGCTCGGCGCGCTGACCGGGACGCAGTCGACCGACCTCGCCCGCCAGATCGTTCTTGATATCCGCCTTCCGCGGGTCGCCGCCGCGATCATCGCCGGCGGTGCGCTCGGCATGGCCGGGGTGCTGATGCAGGCCCTCTTCCGCAACCCGGTCGCCGACGCATGGTCCCTCGGCCTTCTCGCAGGTGGGCAGTTCGGGGTCGCGCTCACCGTGACCGCGGCGGCCTTTGCAGGTCCCGCGGCCGTTTCCTTCCTCACCGTCTTCGAAGGCCCCAGCATCACGCTGGCGGCCGCCGTGGGTGTCGCAGTCGCGGCACTCGTCATGCTTGCGCTCGGCCGCCGCGTCGGAGCCATCACGCTGCTCGTCATCGGCCTCATGCTCGGATTCACCTCCCAGGGCCTCACGAGCGTTCTTCTTCACTTCGCCGCACGGGCCGGTGGCCGGATCTACGGCGGATGGACGGATGCGAGCTTTGCCGGCGTCGCTCCCGAGGCTCTGCCGTGGCTCGCGCTGCCGATCCTCATCGGTACCTGCGCCGCCGTCGCGACGGCCAAGCCGCTCAGCTCACTGCTTCTCGGCGAGACCTACGCCCGCAGCCTCGGGGTCAGGGTCACGTCGTTGAGGCATGCCGTGCTTGCGGCAACCGTTCTTCTGGTGGCGCCGGTCGTGGCCTTCTGCGGCCCCGTGAGCTTCGTCGGCCTGATCGCGCCCCACTTCGCGCGGGCGCTGGCCGGGACGGCGCGGATCCTGCCGCTCCTGCCGCTCGCCGCACTCGGCGGCGCACTGCTCGCCCTGACCGGCGACGCCATCATCCATGCCCCGTGGGAGCAGCACTTCCTGCACCTGAACGCGATCCTCGCCATCGTCGGCGCACCGGTCGTCATTCTCATCCTGATCTTCTCGCCGGCCGTAAGGCAGTGGCGCTGATGCTGGATCTGAAGTCCCTCGCCGTGGGCTATCGCAACACACGGGGCGTGGTGCTGTCCGGTATCGACCTGTCCGCCGCTCCCGGCGACTTTATCTGCATCCTCGGCCGCAACGGGTCCGGGAAATCGACACTCATGCGCACGATCGCGGGGCTGCAAGCGTCACTCGACGGAACGGCGTTGCTCGACGGCGAAGAGATCGCGTACATGCGCCCGGCCACGCGTGCTCGCCGGATTGCGGTGGTGCTGACGGAGCGGCAGTTCAATCCGGGCCTCCGCGTCGAGGACGTCATCGCGCTCGCCCGGCAGCCCTTCACGGGCTGGCAGGGTGGCCTGGCCGACACGGACAAGGCCGCAATCGCCGATGCGGTCGCGATCACCGGCGTCGAGCCGTTCCTGCGCCGTTTCTTCAGCGATCTCAGCGACGGCGAGCGGCAGCGCGTGATGATCGCGCGTGCGCTCGCACAGACGCCACACCTCATGGTCCTCGACGAGATCACGGCCTTCCTCGATCTTCCGAGCCGCGTCGAAATCATGGCCCTCCTGCGTTCGCAGGCCAGAGAGAAGAGCCAGATCGTTCTGCTCTCGAGTCACGACCTCGACCTGTCGCTGCAGCTTTCCGACAGCGTCTGGTTGCTCGACGGCGCGGGCGGCTTTGCGGTCGGCACACCGGACGTGCTGAGCCGGAGCGGCGACGTCGGCCGAGCCTTCGACACCGAGGAAATCAGGTTCTCGCCGTCGCTCGGGCGGTTCGAGATTGGAGCGTCCTGATCCGCATGGCTTCGCATCCCGTGTCGAAGGCACGGTCGCAGGGAATCACGCAACTCCAATCGGGGCGGCCGGATTCGAACCGGCGACCTCCTGCTCCCAAAGCCTCCACACGGGACGCGAAATCACGGCAAGAAATCACGTAAGTCTAACTGGGACTGCACGATCTGCGCTTCTTGCCGTTGGGGCGTATCTGGGTCTGCCGGACTGAAAAAGCCGGAAAATCGGGTCAAATGGACGGCATTTGGCACCGGTTTCCTCATCGGCCGTCACGGATCAGCCGAGCTGGGAGAGCGCGCGAATGGACTGGTCACGATGGGTGCCCCGTCCGAGCCTAGATGGTCGTCATGCCCCCGGAAACCCGGTCTTCCCGTTCGAACGATTTGTCTTCATCTTCGGTATCGTCACGCCCATTCCTCCCCCTTCCTCAGGCTGCCAGATGGTTACCAGACCCCCACGCGTTTTGTCGGCTTGCCTCGTATTCCCACGCCCACGGGCTTGGGCCACAGCCTCTGTCGCGATTCGGACGTGTCCCGCAGGCGGACAAAAGCCGGGCGCGGCTTCTGTCCCCCGAGCCAAGGTTGTTTCAGCGTGAGACCGGATTGGACGCCCCTCCATCTGGCGGCGTACAAGGGGGATTGGGCGGACGTGGTCGTGCTGGCGCAGTCGGGGGCGGAAGTCAACGCGGTGGATGATGCGGGTCGGACGCCCCTCCACTGCGCCGCCGGGTTTGCTTCGCAGACCCGACGCCCTGTGATGTCCGCCCCGATGGTGCAGATCTTGATCGAGACCGGGGGCAACGTAAAAGCAATGGATACGTGGGGCCTTACACCCCTGCACTACGCGGATACTCGGGCCACCGCAACGATCTTGCTCGCGGCGGGTGCGGATGTGAATGCGCGCACCAACGACAAGCGGACGCCCCTGCACTGTGCCGCCGCATTCGGGACGAAGAAAAGGGCGGTTGTGGCGGCGCTGATAAAGGCAGGCGCCGTCGTGGATGCCCGGGACGATGGTGGCCGGACACCCCTCCATAGCGCAGCGGCGTCGCGGCGTCCGAATGCGCCGGAGCACTCGACCGATGTGCTGACCTCACTGATCGATGCCGGGGCGGACGTGAACGCGCGCGCTAGGGACGGCAGTAGGCCGCTGCACTGCGCAGCCGGGGCATCCAAGCCGAGTCCGCAGATCGTAGCCACATTGATCGAAGCCGGTGCTGACGTGAGTGCGCGGACGGCGGACGCGAGAACGCCTCTGCATTTCGCAGCGGCCGCGTACGATTTCAGCCGAGAGACGGTGAACGTCCTTGTTTGGGCGGGCGCCGACGTGAACGCGCGGGCCAGCGACGGGAGAACGCCGCTACACTACGCGGTCGCTCATACGAGGTGGGTACCCAGGTATCCGAACACTTGGACGCCCGCCATGGCAGCTTGGGCCGTAACCACCCTGGTCGAGGCGGGCGCTGACGTGAACGCCCGAACCCAAGACGGGAGGACGCCGCTTGACGTTACGGCCACATCGGGTCGACCAAGCCAAGAAGCAAGGATGGTCCTGATCGACGCCGGCGCGGCAAGAGGAGCGCGGGACAGCGACTCCTGACAGGTGATCCTGAGCACGACATCCGCCCTCGGCGCGCCGGCACACAGAGAGACCCTTGGGCGTTGTGCGCAGGCGCTCATCCGGGACGGAGGCAAGCAACTGCTGATGGCTTCGATTAGCGCTGCGACCGTCCCTTCCTCGCGAACTAGCGACCGTCAGATTCCCGATACCCCGCCCCACCAAAACGGGCCTGGCTTCGAGGCGCCGGCCTCACCATGCGGCTATCTCGTCAGCCGTGGCCAAGATGACGGCTCTCGCGAGTCCCGTTTGAGAGCCGATGTACGCGAGATTCTGCCACGCCACGAGGAACTTCATGGCCAAGTAGTCGCGGACGTCTCCCCCGTGCTTCTCAAGTACCTCGATCGCCGCGTCGCGCGCCCCCGTCATACCGGCCGCACACGCAGAGTTGACGTGGCACTGAAAGAAGTCCGGGAAATCGCTACGCAGGACTTCCATCGGGGCCCGATCAATCGAAACTGCCCTTTGGAACGCCACGCTCGATGCCTCGTCTTCGAACTGACGAACCGGGCCCAGGTAGAGTGCGAGTTCGAACCTCACCAGATCCAGTGCGGGGTGGCCGGGGCCTGCCGCCTCATAGTCGATCAAGCGCACCTCGCTCTCGCCCCGGATCAGGACGTTTCGCAAATGGAGGTCGCCGTGCACGATGGCCGATTCTGCCATGCGCCGGACACGCTCCGCAGCCGTCCTCCGCGCTCTCCTAGCACAATCACTCAGCCCCCATACGAATCCCTCGCGCTCTAACGCGTCGAGGTGCGTCGCCGGGGGATTGACGAAGGACTGGCGATTCCAGGTGGGCGGTGGGGCGTTGCTGTTCAGTTCTGCAAGGGTTCGCGCGACGCGCATCAGGGCCCTCCCCAAGAACACGGCGTCCTGCTCCGCCTCTTCCGAATTGCTCTGGAGCCACTGTTCATTCCAGACGTTGCTCAAACGGTCTTCAAGGGACTCAGCCGGTGTCGAAGGGTCGCTGTCACTACGGACCAGGCGGAAGAGGATTACCGCGGTTCTTCCGTGAAGGTGACACTCAGGGCTCAGTTCATCGTTCAGCGGCTGGACAAATGTCCTGAATCGCAGCATCTCGTCCAGCGCGCGGTCTTTAGGCGTGATCTTGGCCACAAACGTTGGAGTGTTGCCGCACACGACCGTTGCCAGCTTGGCTTCCGAACGGCCCCCTGTCAGAAAGCGAACGGTCAACTCCTCGGCATCCAACTCGGGGCCGAAGCTCCCGGCCCGCACTCGGGCTCGGGCTGCCGCAACGAGCAGTTGAACTTCGGCTGGCGTCAATTCGCCCAGAGTGAACGACGCCGACTCATGAGATTGCAGCAGCTTCGCCGCGTTCTGGTAGAAGGACAGCTCTGTTCCCTGAATCGTCCCGTCCGGCCGAAACCACAGGGCGTCGTGTGGGACATGGGTCCCGAGCTGTCGTGCCGTCTTGAGGATCTGAGACACTCGTTCAGGGGTTACCCTTAGCCCCGCACCCTCGTGTACCCGAACCGCCATGAAGCTGGAGTATTCCGCCAGAGTCGTGAACACGGCTTCCTGGGCTTCGGTATCGAGGACCGTGAGTGCTGACTGGTCGATCGCGCACCCACATACTCCGGTGCTCGTGGCCAGCACCCGCTCTAGGTCACCAGGAGTTTCTACCACCATCGGGTCCAACTCAGCGCCCTCAAGCAGTCGCCGGTTAGCGACCTGCCGATCAGGATGTGACAGCAGGAGAATTGTCGAATGGCCCAGCCGCCCTTGAGCCGTTTCGGGCGACGCGGAGGCCTCGTGGTCCCGTGGAGCCGCAGGAGCCGGCGCGTCCGTTGTTACTTCCGCCCTAGGTGCCGTTGATCGCCGTCGCGACCCGTACAACTCCAGCCGTGCGCCGGCCGGGACTACGGTGGCCACGGCCATGCGCAAGTGAGCGGGGAATCCACGCGCTGCCCGAGCAACCCGAAAAGCTCGGTTCCCACGAAGCGCAAGACCCCGCAGTAGCGTTTCTAGACGGTGTGCCTGGGTGCGCCTGGACAGACGGGGATTCCGGCTGAGAGCATCTGCGATGTCACGTACGAGCTGCGGGGCAGCGTCTGCTCCTACTTGCTGCCAACGTCCAGGCTTCAACGCGTCCTGAGCAGTCCGATCGGCATCGGCCGCCACACGCCTGATGAACTCCTCGCGCGTCATCGCGCCGCCGCGGTCACGGCCAACACCGTCTAGTCATTCGACTCAAGCTAGGAGCTCGCCGTAGTAGCGTTCACGTTTAGCGAATGCTTCTGCGCCACCCTCTAGGAGGTTGAGGATCTCCTGTTTTCGACTATCCACGCTGCCGGTCAGCGCCGGCGCTGCGCTCTTTGGGCCCTTCATGCTCATCACTACGATCCTCTCCGCTTCACCCAGCACCGGGATGTTCGCGTTGTGAGTGACGAAGATCAGTTGCCGCTTGGACTTGAGCTGACGCACGGTGGCGACCAACGACTTGAAGACGAAGCTATTGTCGAGATCGTCTTCCGGCTGGTCGAACAGCAACGGATAGGGTAGCGGCCGCAGGATGATCGGTAGCAGAGCGGTTGCCCGCTGACCCTTGGAGAGCGTCTCAACCGACTTGGGCTCCCCATCATCAAAAAAGGTGACCTCCAAGCGATTCGCTGGCAGCTCTGTTTCCAGGTCATACAGGTGGTCGTGATCCCCGAGTTGGGCGACGATCCGCGTCATCTGCCCCAGATCGCGTCCCAGCAGATCCGCGAGTTGGTGGGCGTCACCGGCCTCGGCCAGATCGATCAGCGTGCTCGGTTCGAGGCGGTCCACGATAGAGCGCGCTACCTCTTCTTGCGCGTGGATCCGCGAACCAACGAGAAGCTCACGCAGGTGATCCGCGTACGCGCGGGTGTTCGATGATGAACTCAACGTGAGTTGGACCGTATCGCCGTGTTCGTCATTGATCGAATCGATCTCCGCGATTCGCAAATCGTAGAGTTGGTCATCGATTTGCCGCAGTTTCCCGCGCAGCTTTCTCCGCTCATTGAGCAGATCCGACTCTCTCTTCCGTTCGCCCTCTGCCTGACTCCTCAGCTGTTCGAGGTGTTCTACCTGTCGCTTCAGGACGTGCTGCCGCTTGAGTGACTCATTCACGGCTTGCTCCTGCTGCCGCAACTGATAGTACCGCTCGCTCGCGTCCTCGAAGCGCCGCTCAAGATCCTCAATGAGCCGCGTCAAGCTTATCGAATCGATCTTCTCGGTTACCGTCGTCAGTTCGCCAACCGCCCCAAGTAGCTCCTCTAGAGGGGACATCTCGTCCGCCAATGTGTCCCGCGTATCTTCCGTGATCGTTGCTACGGACTCAGCCAGTTGGTGGGCAGACGCTCTTACTCCTGCCAGACGATTCGCGAGGCCTCTCCGCTCGGCTTCTGCGCTCTTCAGGGCTTCCAGCACGCGCTGTCGACGCTCGTGGCCCTGGCGCTCCGCTTCCAACTCTGGACTCGCGACGGGGGCAGCCTTTGTCAGGCGGTCGAGTTGGCTCCGGGCTGGATCCAGTTGGGTGACTTCGTGATCCAAGGTCGAGAGCCGCCCCCGGACCGCTCTCAGCTCCGGCCCAAGGCGACTTAGTTCCTCGGCTGTTTCCCGTCGCTCCGTATTCAGCCTTGCTACTTGGCTTCTGTTCGGGCGGTCGATCAGGGCAAGACGCAACTCGTCGTTGTCGTCCTCGGCGATCCGCTGAAGGTCTCCCTGAGAGAACACCTCGATTTCCCCCAAGAGGTCATGGCTCGTGTGTTCGCGAACTCCATCCAGGAAAATGCGTGGCTGGCCACCTACTTCGCGTTCCAGCGTGACCTCGTGCTCCGAACCGTTGTCGGCCCTCTCCAGCTCACAGCGCACACTGCCCGCGCGCAGCGTCGCTTTGATGATCCCGAATGTCGGCAGGCTTTGGTCGCCGACGTTCTCGTCTCTGACGAGCGTGGCTACCCGGGCCGGGTCCGTTTCGAACGCAAAGCGGATGCTCTCGATGAGCGTCGATTTGCAGGTGCCTCGGGCACCGATGACGCAGGTGAGGCTACGTCCGAACTCCACGGGACAGGCCTCCAGGAAGCCCGACGAGGTGGATACTCTCTTCAGGTATGTGCTCATGACAGGTCACCGGGGTTATCGCTTCTTGATTACGGTACGCCTTAATACTAATCTCATTCAATGGATGAGATCAAGACGCCCCGCGATTACGCCGTCCTGCTGCAGCCGGGAGACAGCCCAGACGCTTGGGGAACGTCGGCCGGTATCGACGTCTTCTTGAGACTCCATGCCGAGCTGGCCCGACTTCCGGACCGCACCGTCGTCGTGCTTGACTACTCCGGTATCGTGCGCGCGGATGTCAGCTTTCAACGGGAGGCTGTGGTGGAGACGGTGAGAAGACATCGGCCCCGGCTCCTTTTCATCGCCTCTAACGTGGGAAACAAAGACGTGCTCGCGAACTTGGCTGCCGCGCTGGAGGCTCGCGGCGAGATTCTGCTTGTTCGGGTCCAGGAGGGCCGACCCCGCATTCTCGGCCGCCGATTAGCGACGGAACATGAGGACACGCTATACGCAATCCAGGAGCATCATCAGTTCACATCTACTCAGCTGACCGTCCCACCGTATGGGCTGGCAGGGTCTACGGCCTCTGCCCGGCTGACCGCACTCTGGAAAGCAGGGTTGATCGGTCGGATCCAAGGAGCCTCCCCGAGCGGTGGCCGAGAGTATCGGTACTATCCGATCCGCTGACGCGCATGAGAGCGCCGTCGGCGCTCCAGATCCTGACTGTCCTCAGCCGCACCGTGTACGCCACCGCCGCCCCGCTAGCGACCGGATCCTCGGCGTTGAGCTTCCAAAGCCCCCGCCGCCACTCATTCCAGCACCTTGAACACCCCGTCCTCGGCGTCGCGGTAGAACTCGATGTTGACTTTCGTCCAGAGGTCGTCCGGGAGGTTCATCAGTTCGCGCCGGGCACCCACCGGCATGAGCAGCACATTCGCCTGCTTGTCCACGGCCAACTCGGCGATGGCGACCGGATCCGGGAGCCGTTCGAGCGAGCCGCCCAGGTTGAGCGAACCGGCGATGATCGTGGCGCCGCGCGTTCTGCGTTCCAGCAGCCCGCCCACAAGCGCAGCCAGGACCGGAAGCCCCAGTCCAGTGCCGGATCGTTCGTTGTCCCGAGGCTGCATCTGGATCGTGTACTGGTGGCCGCGCGGATCGCGATCCCCCACCAGCGCGCTTCCCGCGGCGTAGAGGTTCTGCTCGGCCACCTTGACGCTCTCCCGAAATGCCGGTGGGACCGGATGGTTCAAGATCTTCGCGCCTCCGGCCCCCTTCCCCACCACCGCCTCGATGCGGTAAAGCCCCGTCCCGCTCCCTTCAGCACCCGGCCCGATGGCCCATACTTGTCCGGGCGGTAGCGGGTCGCTCTCGATCGCCTCGTCACTGCGCAGCTCCGGGGTCGCCACGAAGCGCTCCGTACCCTCCACCCCGAGCGTGAAGGAGAAGTGCGTGCTGCGGAACTCGGCCTTGAGGCAACGCTTCTGTTGCTCCTTCACGCGGCGGCGCGATTCCAGGGCCACCCGCACCATCCATTCCAAGTCGTCGTCCGCCACCTCCATGTCTGGATCGGGGAAGAGGAGCTTGAGGAGACCGGACACCGTCTTGTGGACCGCCTCGATGTCCCGGCCGGAGAGCGCACCGCCCCAGAACACGCGATTCTGCAGGATCGGGAGGCGGGTTGTGTCGCGCAGCTTCGTCCAGCAGGCGCTCAAGAAGTCGTTGACGAGCCCGAAGTGATCGGTGAGATGCTCGGCCGGATTGAGCTTGGGGAAGTCCCAGCCGGGTGCGTAGGCATGGATTCGGTCGTGGAAGGCAGTGTCGTTGCGCATCTGGGTGGGCAGCGGGCTCAGCAGGTGACCAATCCGCTGCTGCTGCTCGACCGACACGTCGAAGTTGCCCACCAGCACGAGCGATCCCTCCGCGCGAATGCTCTCCTTGCCGCGGCTGAACTCGCCCGACGCCATGTAGCCCTTCATGATGTTGACGCCGTCCTTCTGGTCGAACGAGACACCGGCCACCTCGTCGAAGCACACGACATCGTACTGGCAGACCAAGCCGCGCTGCCCGTTCGCCATGTTCACGAACATCTTCGCCACCGTCGCCTTGCCGCCCGAGAGCAGGTGCGAGAACGGCGACAACTGCTGGTAGACGTGACTCTTTCCGGTGCCGCGCGGTCCGAGTTCGACCAGGTTGTAGTTGCGTTCTACAAAGGGAATGAGGCGCAGGATGGCGACCTGCCTCGCTCGTTCCCCAAGGGCGTCGGGTTCGAGACCGGTCGAGCGGAGGAGGAGGCGCATCCAGTCCTCAGTGCCGAAGCTCCGCCGCCCCTTCGCCAGCACGTCGAGCACCGACGGGCTGGACATCTGGATGGGGCGGATGGCGGCAACGCTGAACGGACGGCCCTGCTTCTCCTGTGCGATCACCGGATCGTATTCCAGCGTGACCTCGGCGTAGAAGCCGTCGGCGAGTATGCGCTCGTTCTCGACCACGAACTCCGTGCTTATGCGAACATCGCGCAGTCCGAGGCTCGGCAGTTCGGCAAGGTAACAGTCGTTCTTGGCGTCGAGGCGGGCACGCACGATGTCGATCAGCCGCACGGAACCTCGTTCTCGGGCGCGCGATTTGAAGACCTCGCGCTCGGCGGGGCGGACGGTGCGGCCCTCAAGCTGACCCTTCACGATGTCGAGCCCCTCGGCGATCTCCTCCGGCTCGACGCTCGCGCAGTAGCGCCCTAGCAGGAACTCGACGACGTAGGTCGGCACCGGGTACTGCCGCGCGTACTGCCTCACGAGATCCTTCCGAACCAGGTAGCCCGGGAAGGCCTCGTTGGCCGTGTTGTCAAGTTCGTCCAGCTGAAAGTCCGAGCCGGACGCCGTTTCTGTGGTCTCGGTCATGTGGGAGGGTCTCCCGTGCGAGTGTTCTGGTGCGCGAGGACGCGTCCGTCGGAGCCCGTCACGACGAGAACGAGCGCGGCGTCTTCGTGGGCATCGTCGCGCAGGATCAGGCTGGCACATCCGTCCGCGTCGACGACCTTCGGGGTGGATGCGACAGACTCGCCAGAGGGACTCCCCAGCCGAAGGTCGGCGGTGGCGCCCTCTCCAGCGTTTTCCACCCGCACATTGCACCGCATCCGCAGCCACGAGACCGATCCGATGACCGGACGGCGGGCGACGACGCGCGTCATTCTCCCGTCCGTGGTCTCGGCGCGCACGACGATGTCCGGAATCAGGCATTCCTGGACGCTCAAGCCTCCGTGCGCGTATTCCGGCCGCTTGCTGAAGCATGCGATTCCGGGGGGCGACGCGAAGCACTCGTCCGGGTTCCAGTGCCACGGGTGCAGCGGTGTGTCGGGCCTGGCGTCGCCCGCGAGCACTGCCGCCCTAGCCCACTTGGACTCGGTCAGGTGCCCGGGAAGCTTGACCATCGGGAGGCCGCCGGGCAGGAGCAGCCAACCGTGGTCGGTGACGATGCGGACGGATGCCCATCCCGCTTCGATCAGTTCGAGGACGCGGCGCGCGAGCCGGTCGAGCTCGTCCTCGACCAGTCGTGCGAACGCGACCGCTTCGTGATGGTGGCCGTGGTGGTCGATCTTGCCAGTCTCCCGCCAGCCGCGCGCCCCGGTCCGTGGGCCGAGATCCAGGGCGCCGTCGCCGACGATCTCGTAGCCGCGCCCCTTGATGGCTTCGCGTAGGGTGGCGGCTCGTGCTGGGCGTCCCGATCCGCGCACGACCGGCTGGAAGTCGGCGCCGAGGCGATCGCCGGCGATCTGTTCCGCGACCGGGGTGACGGCGGGTTTGGCGGTGGCGGTGACGGTCGGTATGGCGGCCCAGCGGGGGCGGACATCAACGGTCAGGCCGATCTCAAGGAGGCGCTCTTCAAGGCAGTGGCCGAGTTCGTACCGCAGACCATCGACGAACAACAGGCACCCCTGTTCGGGGGCGGCAACGGGCGACGCGGGGGCGGCGGCCATGGGGTGGAGCCCCCCCGGGTCCGCTGTGGGATGACCTTCCCCGGCCGCTCCGGTACGAACGGACGGAAGCGGGTGATCCCTCACCGCCGCCTGGAAGGCCCGCGCCGATTCATCCAGCCACGGCTTCGCCAAGTGCCGAACCGCGTCGGAGATCAACCGCTCGTGCTCGGGCCGGGCGAGCGCAAGAGCTTCGCGGGCGGCCCGGTCGGCCTGCCAGCCCCGCTCGGCGTAGACCCGCGCGACGTCTTTCGGGGCCGCGCCGCCAACCGACTTGTCGGCGGCCTTGGCCAAGCGGGCCAGCGGATCAAGCGCTTCCGCGAGGGGCGAGTCGCCCGTCTTGGCCCATACCCATTCGCGCCGCTGGCCGTGCTCCGTTTCAAGCCGCTTGATCTCTGCACAGGCGGCGGATTGCGAGAGACGCGGTAGATCGTCGAGCGCCTCACGCACGGTCATCTCGTCCTCATCATTTAGATCAGGCCATCGGTCGCGACCTTCGAGAACGAGTTCGCCGGCAGGCCGGCTTCTGCGGAGTACGTCCGCAACGCCCTGGAAGGACCCTGGAGTCTCGCTGAAGCGCGACCACACGTTCCTCCACCTTCCCTTGCCCTGGGCGAGCTTGGCGCCGGCTTCAACATCTGATGCAGCCTCCGGGTCGAATCGAAGCACGCGGCGCGCTTCGTCGCAGAAGGCGTCCCAGCGCGCATCCCCCATCGCTTCGCGGCTCGTTCCCGGATCGCCCAACCAGCGGAGGATGTCGCGCTCGATCTCCACCCCGGCGATTCGGTTGAACGCGTTTGCGTCGAGACGGCGTCCCCGCAGCTCGTCCAGGGGCGTCTGCGCGACCTCCGCGACCGCTCGCAGCAGTGCCTCCCGTGTCTCCGAGTCGCCTGCGATGTCGAGGCCGGGGCCTGCGGGAACTCCGTCGGCGCGCAGCTCAAGGAACGCACGCACGCTCCAGTCGCGTCCGTTGGGGTGGTGCCAGGCCACGCCCCGGTACAGCAGTTCGACGAGAGGCTGGACATGTTCGGGACAGTCTTCGCCCGCGCGAAGCTGTCCCCGTTCTATCCCGGGAAGGTAGACGACCGGAGGGCGGTCCGCGGAAACGTCCGGGAGGTCGATCGTTCTGTCGATCACACAGCGCAGCCAGATCGCGGGGCCGGTGCGCACGTCCGGGCGGTAGTCTCCAAGCACAAGCAGTTCCGGGATGCGCGAACGTGCGGCGGGCAGGAGTCGGCTCCAGTCCCGGCTGGCGTCCGGCCACAGGATGGCAGCGGGAGGCGCCATGCTGCCGGACACGCCCGCCTTGGCACGTATGGCGGCGGCGAGGAGATCAAGCGCGGTCATGGTCTGATACCGGGATCCGACCCGGGCAATCGCTGGCGCGGCGTGCGCATTCACGGCCCGCATTACTCGGCCATAAACGCGCGCGAGAATGCGATTTTCGCATTTCGATCGCATTTTCGTGGTCGGTTCCGTCAGAAATGCGCGAACAATGGGCCGATTGCATTTGTGTTCGCTTTATGGGCCAACCAATGCGCACGGAAACGCGCATTTGCGTTCGGCGTTGCGTTCTTCGCCGCCGGAAGGCCGCTGCGATGGTTCCAGCTCGCATTTCTCGTCGCATTACCCCGCTCATTGCGACGATCCATGCGGACCGACGTAAACGTATCGAGCGCCACGTCCGCGTCCGCTCAAGGTGACGAGCCCCTGGGTTCTGAGCTCACCAATGAGACGCCTGACCTGATGACGGTCAAGCCCGGTGATCCGTCGTACGTCCAAATTCGCCAACGGTGGATCTCCGATTTCGCTGCAACGGCGCATGACCCGGAGTACGCGGCCTTTCAACGCGGCCCAATCCTCCGCCTCTTCCTCCTCGACCAGGATGCGCTGACGAAGCTCGCGGGTCAGGGTCCAGCTTTCGTCGGGCCCAACGCGTTCAATGTATCCGAAGCCGGCCTCCATCGCCCCCAGAATTTCGAGTGCCTGCTCTTCGGACCGTTGGCACAACCGGGCCGCAGCCTCCAGTCCGATTTCCCGGTCCTGTGACAAACGGTTCAGGATCAGAAGATGGTCCACGGTGAGACTTCTTCCACGCCGTTCTTCAGCCACGGTGAAGCTGTGAAATGGCACGGAGAACCGGGAGGCGTGGAACGTCACGCGTACAGCGCCCCCGATATCTTCGATCACCGGCGGCCGCTTCCCCTCAACCAGAAAGGCGTGGTACATGCGCTCGGTTCCCAGGTTGGTTCGATTGACCATCCGGAGCCGAACCAGCGCGTCCACGAGGCGAGGGTTTCGCGTGACCGGCCGGTGGTGCAGGATATTCTCCGCCGTGATGCCGCCCAGGAAGCCGCCGGGGCTCGTGATCTCGATGCGGTCGGCATACTGCTTCACCAACCGGGGCGAACCGATCCGGTAATCGCTGTGACAGAACGCATTGAGCACGGCCTCGCGAAGGGCCACTTCCGGATAGGTGCGGTGCTCGAAGTGATAAACGCCTTCGCGTACCGTTTCGATGGGATTGTGGGCCATGACTCGTGCGATCATCCGGTCCACCGCCACGGGAATCGCGTCGTTGCCGTCGGCACGCTCCGAGTAATCGGTGTTCGAAGCCATGCGAACATAGGTCCAAACGCATTGCGGCACATGGCGGCGAATCGCAGCGGGTGAACCGGCCAGGAGTATGGCGGCCCGCGTTGGCTTGTCTGCCTCCATTGCTCCGACTGCTCCCAGCAGATCCTGGTCGTCGCGTTTCAGGAGGGCGTCAGATGCGCGCTCTCGCTTGGCTGCTGCTCTGAGCTCTTCGATGGCGGCGGCCGAGACTACGCCCGGGAGTGGTGCATCGACCGTCTGAGCCGTGTAGTCGCTGCCTGCCGACTCCTCGTCGAGTTGTCGTCGCAGCGATCCCGTGAGTGGCAGGCAATCTCGCCCCATTCTGACCGTACCTCGCCCCGCAGTGTCCGTGTAAGGCGGAATACCCGGGTGGACATGCATCGCGATCAACCGCCCGGTGCCCTCCGGGACTTCGATCTCCTCGAACACCGGTGTTAGCTTGGGGTCGGTGCCATTGTACACTTGCCGCCTCAGCGGATTCGTGCTCACGTGGTGGGGGACGCCTACCAACGCCTTGCCGCGTCCCGTCACTCCATCGGCGACGCCGAACACCACTGTGCCGCCCCCGCCGTTCGCCATGCACACGGCAGCTCTAACCACCCGTTGGAGTTGCTCACGGGAATTGCCGCGTCCCCATTCCTTGAAATCGATGTGCTGAGCTTCCAGATCCTCGGCGACGCATTCCTCAAGGCGGTCAAGGAGCGCCTCGATCTCGGTTCTTGTAGTGGTCATGGACCCTGCCCTGTGCCCGCGCCGCTCCGCGCACGTCGTTGCCATGCCTCTCGCTTCGCCGAGTTCGTGTAGTGCAGGTCGTTCCAGCGATTGCCGTCGAACCGGGTGTCCTCCTTCGCCACGAAGTCCGTCCGCACCTCCGCGCTTCCGCCCCCCGGACAGCCGTAGAACCACGGAAACTCCTCTCGCGGCCGCGGCTCCTCGGGTTCCTTGCCCCGGTCCTTACCCCACCTGACGGTCGGCTTCATGCGCAGAATCCCGGCTCCGGCGCGTCCGCCCTTCCGCAACTCGGCCCGCATGAAGGGACGGATGTTCAGCCGCACGCCATCGTCAAGATCGGGCTCCCAGCCGATGGCTTGGGCATGGAGGGGTTTCCAGCGTACGAAGAGATCGCACGGAGGTTCGCCTTCGAGGATGCGTTCAAGCTGCTGCTGAAGATCGAGCGCGTGGGCGAGACGGGCGTCGGATCCGGCAACGCCGTCGCTCTGGCCGACCCGCTGTTGCTGGATCCAGTCGTTCAGGTAGGCGTAGGCGAGCGATTCGAGGGTGCGCCTGCCCTCGCCGCCGGGGCCCGCGAGCCGGTGATAGTTGACCAGTGCGTGGAAGCCATCGTGGCGGCCGTCCCAGATGTGCCAGATGAAGGGCCGGTTGTGGAAGAGCTTGCAGTGCTCGGCGAAGAACTTGTCGCGGAGCCAGTCTTCGAGCGACCTGGGCGCACGACCGTTCGGGTTGGTGGCCGCGAGCAGGCGGCGCTCGGTCGCCGCGGACCACTTGCCGCCGTAGGCGCGGATGAGAAGCTCGCGCAGGCGGTCGGCCGCGCTGACTTCGCCCCGGGCAGGGGAAAGGCAGACGATGCCGTCGGCGTCGGCGAGGTCGTTGTAGTCGGTGCAGCGGTCGGCGAGGGCGCGCTGTTCGGAGGCCAAGCGCATCTCTGGGTCGAGTTCGGCGGGCCATCGGTAGCCGAGGAGGCGGCAGACGGCGACTTGGAGGACGGTGTGGTCGAAGCGGACGGGACCGCGCGCGGTGCGCTTGGCGCCTTCGTCCCAGATGACGCTCCGGCACGGGTCGCCGTGGAAGATCCATTGGGTCGGGTCGTCGGAATAGGGTTCGGGGAGGCCGTTGGGATAGCGCTCGGCGGCGATCTTGGTCCAATGGTCGAGGTCGAAGGGGACTTTGACGAGGGTGGCGTTGGTGACCTTCAAGCTCTGGTCGAATTCGCGCACGGCGGCGGCGTACTCGGGGGACGAGCAGAAGGCCCAGACGGCGGGGAGGTGCTCGGGCGGTAGCGGGCCGAGGGCGGCGGTGTTTCCGTCAAACATGTCGCCCGTATACCGTGTGACGGGAAGGGATCCCATCTGGGAAACCGCAATCCCGTCCCGTCCCCATACACCGCGTCCTCGAATCCAAAGGCCTACTTGGCCGTTATGACGCAGCCAAGCCATCCGGAACAGCGTACCGCGTCCGTCCTCCCAGTAGAGAGCGTTCGTGCGTCCGCCAAAGTTGATGGTCTTCTTGACAGTGCTCTGATGGAGGACCCAGCCACGTGCGATGTGCCTCAACTCCCAGTGGACCCTCTCGTAGCGGAGGCTGTCGCCAGAAATGAGACCGGAGTGTCCCCCAGCCACCGTCGCCAGCAACACGCGATCCCCCACCGGGCGCATCAGAACAACGGAATCCGGATTCTTCAACTGGTCGGCCTGGACCGACTCGACCACCTCCGCCCCACCCCGCAACAGTCCCGCCTTCTGAGCTGTCTTGATCGGCCGCTGTCCCCGCAGCGACGACACGTCCACCCCCGCCGTCTCCCAATCCGGACCCGGCTTCCCCGCCGACAGCACGACCAGCGCGACATTGACTACCTCGCCGCTGATCGTCTCGAACGCGCCTGGCCCCAACCGCGCCACCACATTCCACGTCTTCTCTGTCAACAACCGTTCCCGCAGATGCCGGTAGGTCGTCAGGAAAAGCCAGTTCTGCGGCGTCACCAGCGCCTGCGTGCCGTGATCGCCCAGCCACCGGAAGATCCGCGACGCGAATACCGTGGCGATGTCGCCCTTCGCGTCGCCGTGGTGCGTCTCCGCGAACTCGCGCAGCCGCGCGCCCTGCTTCCCCCGCGCCAGGAACGGCACGTTGGTGACCACCAGCGTGTAGCGCCCCGTCAGAATCTCGGCGGCTCGCGCCATCCCCGCCGCCGCCACGGCGCGTTCGTCGCGGTCCATGGCCTTTCGTTCGCGCCCGACCGCTACGCTGAGCAGCTTCTTTAGGTCATCGTAGCCGGCGCGAAAGAGATCGCCCCCAGCGGCCTCCGGATCGATCAAAGATCCCAGCTCGCGCGCTTGGCCGAAGAGGCGGTGCAACCGGGCCATCCCCTCCTGGAGCGGTCCGCGCGCGAGCGAGGCATCGGTGCCGAAGAGATCAGGATCGTCGGCCAAACCGGTCAGCTCTTCCAGTTTCTCCGCGAGACGCACCCAACCGCTCTCGCTCCCCGCGGGCGCGATCCCACAGCAAGCGACACTCAGGCGCGGAAGCTCGATCCATTCGCCAGCCATCCGCCATGCGGCCAGCGCCAGATTGAAGGCTGCGATTTGGGTGCAGCGCGGGTCGATCTCAAGGCCGAAGAGGTTGTCGTGGAGCACGGCTCGAACGGCATCGGATACGGCAAGCTCCTCTTCCTCCATGCGAAGTCGCACCACGAGCTCGAAGGCCTCGACCAGGAAATGTCCGCTCCCGCAGCAAGGATCGAGGATCCGTAGGTCGCGCGCCATCCGGGGCCAATCCGGAAACGATCCCGCGGCCGGACGCCATGGGCCGGTTCGCTCGTCGCCTTCGTCCGTCTCCGCCCTCGCCCGCACGAAGCGCAGGTAGTCGAAGTCGTAGCCACCGCCGGTTTCGAGCCGCATCCGCCGGCGCAGCGCCTCTTCGTTGGGAGCTGAAGCCGCGAGTTCGGGCTCGTCCGCCAATACCTTACCCGCGCGCCACGCGCCCACGGTGTTTTGCAGCAGGAAGCGCACCATGTAGCGCTCGGTGAAGAGCTGGGTAACGGCGGGGAGTTCGTCCGCTCCGATCTTCACGCCGCTCGTGTTGACGCGGTCCTTCTCGTCGGAACGCCAGTACTGGTAGGTCCAGCCGAGCGAGTCCTGTGCCGTGAAGACTTGAGGGGGGAGAGATTCGAGAAGTTCCTCAAGCTTCTGGCCGGTTTCGGGCGGGAGCGCGAGTTCCAGGACCGGGTCGTCGGCAGCGAAGATCTCGGGCAGCATCGCCTGCGCCCATTGACCGGCCAGCTCCCACGGATCGCGTCCCTCCTCCCGGGCAAGCTCCTGGCAATCCTCCAGTGAGACGGCCACCCCATACTCCGGCGCGATGAGCAACTCGTTCTCGGCCAGGAAGCGGGCGAACAGCATCCGGTGCCAGTGCTCGTACGCGGCTTCATGAGCGAGGTGGGTGATCGACTGGGTGCCCGTGTGGCGGTTGCGCTTGTCGCCCGCCTGCCGACCCCGCCTGCGCAGCGCGTTGCGGAGACCCTGTTCGGCGATCTCCATGGCGGCAAAGTGTCTAGCGTCGCCAGCGGCCAGCGCGGCGAGCGCCTCGGTGGCACCGGACTCGGCCACGCGCCGGGCCTCCTGAATCACAGTGCGGAGGTCTGGAGAGAGTGGGAGGGTCATTCGACGATTACCGGGCCTTCACGCACCGCCATGACGAGCCTTTCCCTGTGTTCCGCGAGCCACGCGTCGACATCCTCCACATTGCCCAACGTCCCTCGCCGGACGCGCACATAGCTGAATTCGGGAGGCTCGCCCGGTAACCGCGTCACCGCTTCCGCCAACGCCCTGCTCGCACGGGTCGGAACCGCGTCGATCTCGGACCGCCAAGCCGCCAAGGTGCGGGTGCCGAGTTCTTCGGAGAGCTGCTCGTTCGTCCCCACCCTGAGTTCGCCGGGCGGCGTGAGTCCCACTTCGCGCAGAATGGCTTCGCGCTCGGCCGCATCCAGCTTCTCCCAGATCGGATCGGCGGCCAGCCGCCTGGTCGCGGCCTTCACCTCCGCCCCGAGTCGCTCGTGTGACTCGCCCAGCGCCGTGCGTAGCGCGTCCGCCAGCTGGGTCACGCGTTGACCCACGTGGTCGGTCTCGTCGAGAAGGGAGCGCTGATCGCGGATTGCACCGAGTTGTTGACCGACCTCGGCGGCAACCTCGCCAAGTTCTCCCTCCGCATGCCGGTATAGCGCGGTGACCAGATCCCAGGCGCGGGTGCGGTCGCGGGCCCGCTTGCCAAGTTTCCGCCACTCCTCCACCGACTGCTCGATCCGCTCGCGTTCCCGGAGAATCGCGGCCAGTTGCTCGTTCCCAGTTCGCCCGGACAGTTCATCAAGGAACCGCACGTCCGGCACCCGCGGCCACGGCGGGTCGCCACCCGCCGCGCGCGCCAGCTCCTTGCATCGGTCCAGAAACTCGGGCGCCTTCGCGGCTTCCTCGCCGCGCTTGACCGGCAGACCGACCAGATTCCTGAAGAGCCCAAGGACCTGGAGGCGCTCTCCGGTAGTCAGGCGCACCTTTTCAGGCAGAAAGCGCGCCGTGCGGATCGTCTGCTGAGTCAGTTCCCTGGCCCGCACCGGCAAGCCATTGCGCTCGGCCTTCAGATGACCGTCCGCACACAACCCGAGCAGCGCCGCGTCGATCGCATCCCTGGGCCATCCGTAGGGCGCGGCCATCAGCGCCGCCTGCACCTTCCCCCCGGCACTCCCTGCGCCGATCTTCGACAGCACCTCCTTCGCGACCGGGTGATCTGCCACGGCCCCTTCCCACCCCACTGCGCCGAAGGGCGTGCCCGTGCCCTCGCGGATGCGCTTGACCGCGATTCCCCAGCCCCGGTGATCACCATCGCCGAAGCGCGGGAAGAGCCGCGCCAGAGAAGCCTCCATCCCTTCATCGATCCTCGCACGCAGACCCTCGCCGTAAACCTCGCGACCGCCTCCCCGGAACACCCGGGCTGCGCGTGCGGTCTCCTCGACGATCCGGTCCCGCGCGGCCTCGGCGGCGGCGAGTCGACTGTTCATGCTCTCGCGCGCTTCCGCACCTTCGGGCGAAGCCGGTATGCCACGCGCGGCCAGCACCTTCCGGGCGGCTTCGGCGCTCGTGATGTGGCCTCGCAGTTCTTCGGCACTTCGCTTGGGAAGATGGACGTGCAAGACGGCGTCCTCCATTCCGCTCCCGCGCGCGTCGCCAATGACCGTGGCTTCGGAGCACGACCACCCGTCCCTTACCCAGACCCAGACGACATCGCCCGCACTGCTCTCGGTCGGCCGGTCCATGCCGAAGTGTGGTGTGACCCGGCGCCGCATTTTCGCTGCTCCGTGCACGGGGCGCACTCCCTTGAGTTCCTGCTGGACTGCGGTGGCCAGCAGTTGATCGCGGCGAGAGGCGATCTCTACCTCGGTGCTCGCCAACCGCGTCCGCTCCTCCCGAAACGCGCGTTCCCACTCGGCGCCTTCCCGGGTCTGAATACGGTACTCGTCGCCCACCGTCATGAGGACGCCCTCGTTGGCGAGCGCTTCAAGGGTCCGGTTCACGCGGGTCCGGAACGTCCCCGAGTTCGAGCGGATATCATCCAGGAGAAGATCGGCCAGAGTGGTCGCATCGGCGCGCACTCCCGTGTCCGCCCCCTCCTCGCGAGGGAGCTTGCCGATCAGGAACACCACGCCGCAGAGGTCGGCCTTGAGCCTGCCGTCCTCGGTGCCGTCGTCAAGTTTGCGGATCCGGGTGTTAATCTCGTTCAGCAGAACGCTGGAGCCGACCAGATCCTGAGCGAGCGCGCGGAAGAGGTCGCTGGCGGGGATCACCGCGCCGAGCGGCCGTTCGGCGATCGCCCGTAGCGAGTCGTGGAGAATCCTCAGCTGCGACCGGAGCTGGCTCTTGGTGCCGGATGGGTCGGTGGTCTGGAAGCACGCCTCCCAGAAGCGGCGGCGGGAGCGCAGCAGGGGATAGTCGCCCACCTCAAGCGCCTTGTCCTCCGTCCGTACGGCGAGCCGCGTGCCCTGCAGATGACGCGACACCTCCCCCGCGTGCCGCTCCAGAATCTCGCGGACGGCGGGCTCGGCGGCCGGCTTTTTCCTTAGCAGCACCTCGCGCGTCACGGCTTCGACCTCCGCATCGGCCAGCTGCACCGTGACCCGGAAGCGGTCCTTGAGCCACCCGAGGGCGGCATTGCCCCCCGCCAGCGCTGACTGCCCGGACGCAACAAGAAGCACGCGGCTGTCAAACTGTGTCATCAATGCCTCGGCAAGATCCGTCACGATCTGAGCGCGATCGCTGGCCTCGTTGATGTATTGCTGAACCTCGTCAAGCACCACGATGGTGGGCGGTATCGGCCCACCGCCGGGGGCCAGCACCTCCTTGGCCGCATCGACGAACTGCTCGGTGCTGATGTCGGCCCTCGGCTGCGGAAACTGCTGAATGAACAGCTGTCGCGCGGCTCTCGCGTCCGCCGCGAATCCGGCACCGCAGCCACCACCGCCTCCGCAAGGACCGGGCTGACGTAGAGGTTGTTCAGTTCGCGGTTCCACGCCTTCCCTGCGGCTTCGACGCTGGCGCGCACCCTCTCCAACAGTCCTTCGCCCCGCAGCCAGAAGCAGAAGCGCGCCTGAGGGTATTGTTCGGGAAAGTCGCATGCCCGAAGCACAATCGAGAGCACCGATAGGCGCACGTGTCCGACGTTGCCTCCGAGCAGCGATCCAGCGGCAGCCACGGACTCGGGACCGAGACGCCGGGCCCGGGTGTCGAGCTCCCGCAGCGCATGCCGGACCGGTGACGGGAGACGGTCGCCCACAAGGCCGCGCGCCGTCTGCCCGTCGTCGAACTCCGTGTTTACCCACAGGTGCGCGAGCATCTTGAGGAGGTGCGACTTACCGCTCCCGAAGAAGCCGCTTACCCAGACGGCATCCTGGCGCGAGCCGTCGAAGTTGCCGAGGTAGCGTTCCAGGATCCGTTCAAGTGCGTCGGCGAACTGGCCTTTGCACACGAAGGTCTCCAGCTCGGCGCGCAGCTCCCGAATGACCCGCTCGTCGCGGCCCTGAGTGATTCGGGCCTGGCCGTTGTTCGCGAGGCTGACGCGCAACGGGTCGCGGTCGAGAAGCTCGTGGATTTTGTTGGTGGTCACGGGATCCATTCCCCATGAAGGGTGATCGGTTGCGCCAGATAGCTCCAGCCGTCGCGCGCATCCAGGAGACGGTAGTTGTTGTCGTTCTTCGTGCCGGGAAAGAAAACGGCCAATCGGCCCCGGATCCGGGACTCGACCGAGTGGATGAGGTCCGAGACGCGGAGCAAGCCGTAGAGAGAGGCCGTGCCGACCAAAGCTACCACGGTGTCATCGTCCGCCTCGTCGAGCACACGCGTGAGTCGTTCCACGGCGTAGTCGCGGAACTCACTCTGGAGCGCCCCAGCCAACAACTCGGGGTCCTCGAAGTAGGGATCCCGGTACTCGTGGCTTCCCATCCACCGGGCGAACCACTCAGTGGCGTCGGCCTCGACCCACCCATGATCCTCGTCACGTGTCGCTTGCTCGAACTCGCCGAGCCGTGCGCGCAGGGCGCGCTCGCGCTCCTTCGCGTAGACCACCATCATCACGCGTTGCGCCCCCGCAAGCGTGGGCTGCCAGGGAGCGCCGATGTGGTGCCGGTAGATCTGTGACAGTCCGGTGATCTGGTTCAAGGAGGGGATTCCGGATCCAAGGCTCGCGTAGACACTTCGACCACGTTGCCCGCGGCACGAAGGCGAATCAAGCCCAAACGGCTGGCGCGGGTCGCATACTCAAGCATCACACCTCCGGGCACGTCGAGCACTGCCGCCCAGCAAGAGTCGATCAGGCGGAGACCCGCCAGCCCCTCCGACTCGCCCAGCCAGAGCGCCAGCGCGACCGCCCCTGGGGTCGGCAAGACCAGGCGGCGGATCTTGCGCATCCGGCCCTCAAGGTGGCCCGACTGCGTCCACGAAGTCGCGGCATTGACCGCCACCTTGTTCAGTACCGCATCGTTGAAGCGCGGCCCCGTCTCCTGCCGGATCGAGGCGGCAAACTCTGTCCGTACAAGCTCCTCGCCAGGACCGAGTCTCAGGACCGGACCGGCCGTGACCCGTAGAAGGGGATCGCGTGCGAGCGCCGTGAGCAGGCCCAGAAGGAGGCGGCCGTGGGGGCTACTCCGCTCGAACTCCCAGAGGCGGCGCAGCACGCGGAAGAGCGGCACTTCGGGATCGAGTCCATAGAGCTGTGTCAGGCACTGGCCCGTGGTCAGCCGGGCGCTCCGAGTCGCCTTTGCAAGGACGTTTTCCTCGACGATGGCTGTCCTGTAGTCGGTCCGGGACGCGCTCGCAGGGAGTGCGTCGAGCAACTCCGAGAGCTCGCGGAGCATGATGGAGCGCGAACTCTGGGTGCCACGCGGGCCGAAGCGGAAGCCCAAGCGCTCCATGTCCGGCGTGGGACGAACGCGATCGGTGGCGACGGACCCGCGCCCCGTCCTCGTGTTTCTCCATTGCGGGAGCCGAAGCTCCGGGGACCCGGCAGGCCCTGCCGTCGCCCCGGCCGCGTGACGAAGGGGGCGGATTGTACCTGGTTCCTGAGCGTCTCGGGTCATGCGAACACTGGCAGTACGGTTCGATTCGACGCGCCGGTGGCGCAGAGGACATGGGCTCCCGGCAGATCCCTACGGGAGTTGCATGAGCGAGGATCGGCTGCCGCGGCCGAGGCACGGCAGGGTGGGCAGGCCCTCGGTCTCGCGTTGGCGTACTCCATGAGGCTGTCGTACAGGCTCTCCACGGCTTCCTCTCTTTCAGGAATCGGCCCCATCAAGATAAACGCCGTCCTCCTTCGAAGCATCGATCCGTCCGGCCCGACAGTGAACCAAGCGTTCCTCCGGGAGGCTCCGCCGAGCCACGAAATGGTCCGCCCCGGCGCTCGGCTGGCGGCGGTGTCCGTTGGCTCGGACACCTTCCGAGACTTCCTGAAACAGCTTGGGACGGTGGGACGTTTCCTACCAGTTGACTCACTTCCAGATCGGTCTTCACCGTTCTGGGCATGGAAGCGCAGAAGCAGGAGCTCAACGGCCCTGGGGACGGTCTCGACCCCCAAAGAGAGTCCTTGATGGGCGCATATGGGCATCGGCAGCCTTTGTCCCCCGGCTTGATTGAAACCGAATGCGGATCAAAACCGTAGGATGTCGCCCTTCGGATCGCCGAAGGGTGAAGGACGGCACAACTAAGCAGGCCGGAACACCGGAGGAGACACGCGTAGTCAGGTTGGATCCACTCCACGGCGGAACTGATGCCCGTGCCCCCCGACTGGGGCGCTGGCGAGGATTGGTTGCCGCTCCGGCTTCGGGGGTACATGGACGGCCTGGCATCGCGGGCCTCCATGCAGCCGTCGGCCGCGCTTCGCGAGGCCCGTTGAACGGCGTCTCCGAAGCACTCGCAAGGATGCTCCGGCACCGCGTTGGCGGTGAGTGGCGACGGCTCTGGAGCACGTCGTCACCGGGCTTGTCGGACACCGCTAAGGCTGGGGAGCCAGCCTACCCTACAAATGCTATGAAGTCTGCATCTGACTGTAGCATTTGGAGTTACAGGCTCGACGGTTCCGATTCCCGCCGTTTGGTTCCCGCCGATTCGGATCAGGCCCGGCCGTTGCGGCGGCGGTTGTCCAGAGCCTTCCTGAGTTGTACCGCGTCGGGCTGCTGATAGCAGCGCAGTACCGTCTGAGCCTTCTTCCAGCCGCCAAGCTCGCAAAGCACCTTGAGCGGCAGGTCCATGAGATCCGAAGCGAACTTGCGACGGAGCGAGTGCCAGCCCCGCCCCCGCCTCGGCTCCAGTCTCGCGAGGGTCTCGGCCTTCTTCCACCACTTGTGGGCGGCAACGCGGCTCACGCACTGCGTGGCGTCCCTCGGCGACGGCAGCACCGGACCATGCTCCGTTCCTTCGCCCGTGCTTCGTGCCTTTTCCAACGCGGCGACCGCTTCGGCGGTCAGGGGCGTGACGTGTTCGTAGCCGGTCTTCTCGTGCTCCGCGCGCCACCGGACCTCGCGACCCTCGATGTCGATGTCCTCCCAAAGAAGCTCCCGGATGGCACCGATCCGGTGCCCGGTCTCATGCGCGAGCACGAGCGCGACATGGAACTGCCAGCCGAGCTGCCGGGAAACCCCGAGCAGCGCCCGGTACTCATCCTCGGTGAGGACGACCCGGTTGGGATTCTTCTCCTTGGGCTTCCTGAGCCCCTTGAGCGGGTTGGAGTCGAGGAGCAGCCGTCCGTGTTCGTCCCGCGACCTTGCGGCCCAGTTGAGCACCGTCATCAGGAACGTGAGGTCCCATTCGATCGTCCGGTTGCCCACGGGCTTGCCCGAGCGTCCGGCCCTGCCCGCGCGCCGTTCCCGGATGAACCGGTCCCAGTCGCGCTGTGAGAGCGTCTCGGGTCTTCGGTCCCGTCCGAAGAAGCGGAGGAACATCCTGGTCGCGACCCGGTCGCGCTGGCGCGTCCGTCTCCCCTTCGTGGGCGTCACCTCTTCGCCGTAGATGTCAAAAAGCGCTCCCAGCGTGAGCGGCTCGGGCTCGGCTTCGGCCTCGCCGTTCAGGCCCGGCCCCGCGAAGCCCGCGGCGAACTCGTCCGCCTGCCGCTTCGCGCGCGCCCAGTCGCGGTGCTTGAGGGACCGGGTGAGCCTTCGCCCGTTCTCTCGCCACTCAATCTGGAAGTTGCCGGTCTTCGGGTCGGGAAACACCCTCACCCGGTTCCGGCCCCATTCGCCGGCGCCGTAGGAGCGCCGACTTCGTTTCGTGCGTGCCATCGTTCGATTCCTCTCGATTGATGGACTGCACGATCTGCGCAACGGAATCTCGCCCGACGATGGCTGCTTGGCCAGTGCGGCATTCGGGCCGCTCGCTTCTGGAATGCGATGGAGGAGCGGATGCCGGAAGCCGGTCCGCATCCGGGACCGCACCGGACGGCTCGGGACTGATGGCCCGCGAACGCGACTTGACGCCGCCGAAAGGGCTCTTCCGATTCTGTCGGCAGTGATAACCTCCACGGCCCTCGGTCCCGACCATGGAACCAGGGAGCGCCCGTGGGAACTGGGAGCCCTCAATGCGCAGCACGGTCTCCGACCAACGGCAGCCGCGATGATCGACCATCTGAAAGGGCGTGAGAAGGCGCTGGAGCCGTTCGGCCTTACGGGCCGCCGCGCCGAGTGGATCGCCTTGGTGAGTCTGCACGGCGGCGTGTTCACCCGCACGCAGCTTTCGGCGTGGCTCGGGGTAAGCCGCTTCACGACGCTCCGGTTCGTGCAGGCCCTGGCGAACCGAAGACTGGCCGCCGAGGAGACGGTCGGAGACCTGAAAATCTGCCGGATCTGCGCGGGCGGCATCTACCGCGCACTCGGTGCCGAAGGCGTTCGCCACCGGAGGATCGCCTCGCCCGAGGTGGCCCGTCGTCGCCTACTCTCGTTTGACTACGTGATCGAGCACACCGGTCTGCCCTGGCTGCCCACCGAGCCGGAGAAGGTCGCCGCGTTCGAGGCGCTCGGCATCGGTCGCTCGCTCTTGCCTGTCCGGGTCTACCGGGGCGCCGCCGGGGGTGCCCGGCGGTACTTCCCGCGCGGGATGCCCGTGGCGTTGGACTCAAGCCGCGCCGTGTTCGTCCACGCCGATCCCGGCTACGACACCTCGACCGCGCTCCGTTCGTGGCGGGATCGGCACCTGAGGCTCTGGGAGGCTCTGAGGGAAGTGGGCTGGTCGGTCGAAGTCGTCGGGGTCGCAGGCGGCCCGAGGGAACTCCGCCGCGCACGGACGATCCTGGGAAACTGGGTCGGTGCCGCTGCCTCCCCGGTGCCCAGCGACCAACCCGAGACCATCGCAGCCGTCCGGCGCGAGATTGCGCGCGTCGAGAATGCCATCCGGGGAAGGGACGAGGCGGCGGTCGAGGAACTGGGCGGTCTCAACGGCTGCCTTCACCGCCTCGTGGAGATGAGGGCTCTGCTCCGGTCGGGGCTCCCCGGAGGCATCATTCACGGCTATTCGGTATGGGGTTCGAGCCGCTTCCCCGAGGGCAGGATTTGACCGCCCCTGGGCGGGTGCCGTTGCCGATCCAGAGGTGTCCGTCTCACTTCGGGGTCGTTGTGCAGGGGAATGCCGCCTTGGCGTGCGGAACGTGGAGGGCCGCAAGTCGCTGGACGGTTTGGAGTTGTGCCACGGCCCGCGGATCGCCGGTGCCGATCCGGGTCTCCGGGCCGTGGACGGGAGCGACCCATCCCTTCGGGGTGCCTGGTACGGCACGGCGACGGTTGGGATGTGCGCGGCCATCCCACCCCCCGCCCTGGGTCGCTCCCGGTCCATCAGTCCCTTGCGGGAAGGCACTGCTGGCCCGCTTCTGCCGGGCCACTGCTTCCAATGACCTGGGTGAGTCGACCCGCCCCCGCGAGGGCGGGACTGCCGTCTGCTCGCCCACCCAAATCGCACGCGCTACGGCTGCCCTTCGTAGTCCCCACTCACGTCCACCACGATCACTCGAATTCGGTGACGCAACGGGCGGCCGAGTTCACTCTCTAACCGCTCTTGCAGCTCGCCGGGCGTCCTCGGGCGACGACCGCTGGGTGGAACCGGCATGTCGGCTCCGCCAAACCAGAGCACGAGGTAGATGCCGTAGCCGGATGACTCGGGAGCACTGCTGTACTTCTCCGCGAGCTGGTCGGCGACGGCGCTCCATAGGTGCCGGTTTGAGTCCCTCTTGATTTCAATGGGGATCGCGCGGCCGTCACAAGACACCCTGATGTCCGCCCGCTTGTCGCGGGCGTAGACAGCTTCCCGCTGGGCGTCCAAACCGCTTGGAAGGAGCCGCTTCAGAGCTGTAAGGAGCGCTTTACAGCAGGACACCTCGCCCTTGGGGCTCCTCCGCCGACCGTACTCTTTTTCGTTCCAGAAGTGTCGCCACTCATCGGTGCTGCCGCGACTGATCTCAATGGAGAGCCGCTCCAGCTTGTCCGCCACAAGCGCCGCCAGATCAGACGCGGTAGCAGGCTCCTCGTTCGCCAGAGTCCTTTGCACCGCTTCGAGGTCCGGTATGGCAAAAGTGGCGCTCCGACGGGCCAGAATCTGTTCGTCACGCCTATCCTTGAGGAGGATGTGCCACGGCTCCAGCCTGCGGTCGTCAACCAGCGCCTGAAGAGCGTCACAGGAGTCCCGGTCGGTGCGGGACGCGAGGGTCGTCGCCCAGCCCGCGATCAGCGCTTCTACCTTTGTCCGGTCCTCCTCGACATAGCTGGCCATCCCGAAGGACTCGGGCCGCCAAGGCGTGTAGCGACTCCCCAGTACTGTGGTCAGCGTCCTTAGTTCCTGGCTCGCCCACGGCATCGGTAGCCGCTCCATGTCGTTTGGTGCCAGGAAGCGGATCACATGGCGCGACCGGGCTTCCTCGCCGTCTTCAACGAATTTCACCAAGCGCGGCACGTACCGCTCCGGCGACAGAAACAGCCCCGCAGCCAGCAGGAGCGCCCGCTGCGCAACGTCCAAATCGGCTTTTGTCACCCTCTGATCGACCGCTTCTTCCAAACCATCAACGTCCCATCTGATCCCCGCCAGGAGGATTGCGTTAAGGGCCGAAACTTGGGGTTCGGTGCATCGTGTGGGGAATGAGCCAAGGAGCGGCAACGCCGCGAGCCGGGCAACGGCTCGGTATGCCTCCTCGCGGGGGAGACGCCACAGGTACAGGCAGTCCTTGCGTCTGCGGATCCGAGAGCGTGTGACCTTGATTAGTGCCTCAGCGACCGATTCGGGATGGGATTCAAGCACCCGACGATACCACGCCGGATGTCCCTCCACGTTGAGGTTAGTGAGGAGGTAGAGCCCCACCGCCCTCTTGACCTCCGACGGACTAAGGGATTCCAGCAACTCGGGACTGTCGTCGACGCCCGCGAGTATCGGAAGCGCAAAGAGCGAGATCTTGCCCTGCTCGTTCAAGCGGATGACTTCCCGGAGAGTCGGTAGATCGTCCCGTTTGGTGACATGGCGGAATCCTGCGATAGCGGCGTCGGTCAAGTCCACATTCCCATCTAGGAGCTTTTCCACGCGTACTCGGGGTTGTGACTCCCGGTCGTCGAAGAAAAAATCGTGGTAGGATATGGCAATGTGATGAAGCAGCTGTGCCCCGCATGTCCCTGCCCTCAGCTCGGCGGCGTTTTTCCTGACATATGCGATGAAATCGGCCTTCTCCTGTCTCTGTCTGCTCTGGTGCTCGTTTTCTTCCTCACGGGCCTGCCGATGCGCTTGTGACTTCTTCTGGCCGCGCAAGCGGAGCGGGACCTCCCGGCGGAGCGCGGGAATCTCTTTCGTCGCGGCTCGAACATCATCAACCGAAAGGCCGATTCCGGCGTGGCCCTCGTGCCACGGTCGACTCCAATCCAACAACTCGACACCTACCCCGGGACGGGTTGCGGCCGCGTCTACAGCCTGCTGCAAACACCATTCGGCGAAATCGACTGGCTCACCTGCTCCGAAGATCGACCATCGGATCTGCCGAGCCCGATAGCGGCGATCATCCGAAGCTCGCGGATCTTCGTCTGCTTGCGGACTGTCGTCGCTCCAAAGTCGGTTCAAGCCCTCCAGCGCAAGACGCTTCTGAAGCGCGGGGCGATCCGCGATCCAACTGCTCACCCTCTGATGCGCCTCGCGGCGAGCGTGGGCAGAGTGGGATTCTTGGAAGTGGCTGACTTCGAGCAAGTCATAGACGGTCGCCGTCGCGGTCTGCTCCCCAACGGCGGACAGCACTCGAAGCACAAGGTTCTGGACGACGGTATTCAGTCGGTCTTCCAGGAATCGCTTCCGGAATGCCGTTCCTCGATCCGCCAAGGAATGAAGCAGCGAGACCGCAGATTCCGCGCTCGTCTTCTTGAGCAAGCGAGAGTACCAGAACATGCCGTATGCTCCACCACTGGAGTGGAGCCCCGGGGGCTCCCAATGATCCCAAATCTCCTGAGGCCCTACGTGAATCGGGTAGAGGCAATCCAGCAGTTTTCCATGAAGCTCCCGATTCTCGTCTTCGACCTCTCCCTCCCGGACAGCGTCAAGCAACGCGATCAACGGTTGAGCGTCCCGGTCCCGAGAGTGGCAGATCAGCGCGCGAAGCGCAGATTGTCGCACCCAAGGCTTCCAGGTGGCGTCCCTTACCGCGCCATCCAAACCGTCCAGGCAAGGACGGGCGCCCTCGGCAAAGGAGAGTGCGTGAAGCAGCAGGCCGACCACAGCCTGCCTGCCCTCGGATCGATCCGCTTCCGATAGGTACTGGCCAAGCAGACCGATCGAATCAGGACGAATCAGGGACTTCAGGGCGACGGCTGACCAGAACCAAGGCTGAATCTCGTCGGCCCGCTCTGCCAGTGCGTGGAACAAGCTCTCCAACTCATCGCGCTGGAACGCACTCACGTCGCCATAAAGGGCCGTCCCGATCGGGTCGGTTTCGATTAGAGACCGCCGGGATTCCCTGTCGAACGCAGCAAGCCAAGCGGACAAACCCCGAAGCTGCGTCACCACGACTCCGTCTTCGCCCGTCATGAGCGCGAAGATGCGGCTTGCGGGGACGCCGGGTTCGGCCGTGATCCGTCCGTGGAGAAAGCGGGCCGCCAGGAACTCCTCTAGCTGCCGATGCACGGGAACCAGGCTCCCGTCCACGCGCGCCGCAAACAGGTTCGACTTCAACGCGCGCAGGATCGCGGGCTCGTCGCCATCGGAAGTGTCTTCCGGGCAGAGAGAGTCCAAGTCGTCGGATTCGACCAGCGAAACATGCTCCCTGTCAGACAATAGGAGGAGGGCTGACAGATGCCCCGCAGCTTCCAGGCGTCGGTCCACCGGCACCCTAGGTGCGGATTTCTGTGCGTCGCGATGCTCTCCGTTCCATTCACGGGCTAGTTTACGGCAGGCTAGCTCCAGCGTGTCGAGTCGATTGTCGGGCCAGTCATCATCCAAGATTGCCTTGACAAGTAGACCTAGCAGCAGCGGGTTGTCGAGCATCGCCTCTAGACCGCGGGCACGAGCCTCGGCCACAAACGCGGTCGGCTTGGGCACGCCAAGGTCGGCGAGAATACTGCGGCTTGACGCTTCCGACAGCGGATCCAGGCGCAGTACTTGGACATTCTCATAGCCAGCGGCCGCAGCGATTCCCTTCACATCGCTGCGACCCAGCCAGTCCGCTGCTCGACAAGAGATTCTGAAATCGGGACTCCCGAGGCGTTCCAGTCGTTCGAGGATGAGATCCAGCGGTCGTCGGGCATCGGTCCGCGCTGCTCGAACCTCGTCCAAGCCGTCGATGAACAGGGTCTTCGACTTCCACTCGGGATGGTGCTCAAGGCTCAGACCGACGAAGCTGCGGGCAGTGACAAAAGCGCTATTGTCCGGGTCGACGCTGACCTCGGTCTCGAACGCCTTGGATTTCCCGGCTCCCGGATCGCCAAGCAGCACATAACCCTTGGCGACCCGAAATTGCGCCAAGCGATACGAGCGGTTGCGCTCGCCGTCGACCGTGACAGTTCGCGGGACGATCAAACTCTCCATACTTCCTCCAACCAATCAGGCGCTGGATGCCCTAGAAATTCACTCACGGGGATGCCACCCCTACCCCCTACACGCAGCGTCCGGGCAGACTGAAACCGCTGCTTGAACACCGTGAGCCCCCGCGTGGAACGCGCCCTCCACCCGCTCTTCACTTCGATCCCGATCACGTGGCGCCCTCGGGAGATGACGAAATCGACCTCATGGGGATCGTCGCGCCAATACGACAGGCGCATGCCTGGCTCAAGCGTGTTGCGGAGGTGCGCTCCCACCGCGCTCTCGACGACGCGGCCCCAGAACGTTCGATCCGCCCTAGCTTCGTCGAAGGAGTAACCTGACAGGGCCGTCATCAGTCCGGTGTTCAGCACGTTGAGCTTGGGGCTCGACGCAGTGCTGCGCATGGCGCTTCCCGAGTAGTTGCCAAGCTGTGCGACGATGCCTGCGTCGGAGAGCAGGTCGAGGTAATGGCCGATGGTGGCGGCGTTTCCCGCGTCTCGAAGCCTGCCAACCAAGTGATTGTAGGTGACGATCTGCCCGGAGTAGGCCGGCACAAGATCCACGAGCTGGCGCATCAACGCGGGCTTATCCACTCGCGTCAGGGCCACGATGTCACGCCCGAACACGGGTGCGATGATCGAGTACGCGACGTAGCGACGCCAATCCACCAGGGCGCGAACCAGCGGCGCGGCGCCGGGATAGCCCCCGAAGAAGACGTATTCGTCCAGGTCGAAATCGAAGGCCTGCACCATCTCCGGAAGCGACCAATGGTGTACGTCCAACGGAATGAACCTGCCAGCTAGGCTCTCGCCTCTCCCCGTGAGCAAGGCCCAGGGCGCGGATCCAAGGATGACGACTTTCAAGGGACACCCCGTCTCCCGGTCCCGGTCCCAGAGCCCCTTTACCGCGCGGGACCATCCCGGAATATCCTGGATTTCATCGAGCGCCAGCACGAAGCCGCGTTCAAGTTGCCAAGCGCGGTGCCGGGCTTGGTTCCACACGCTCGTGAGCCAGCTCACGTTGCGAAGGCTCGGATCAGGGGCAACGGTTGTTGCGGATGGCACAGAGGGTGGCCAGACGACCGGATCCGTTGCCCCCGCCGGGTCGTCTACGGCGATCAGCCCACTTGGGTGCCCAGATGCGCGAAGACGGCCGAGCGCCTGCCGGACGATCGTCGTCTTGCCGGACTGCCGCGGGCCGGTCAGTGCGACAATCCTGGGCGGGGCGGTGTCGTCAGTCAAGACGTGGACGAGGGTGTCCACATGGGGCCGCTCGAAGAGAGTCATGGAGAATGGTAACGAGCTAAGTCATGATGTGCAATGACTCATACATGCGCGAAACGGCCGCCCGATGAGCGGTTGAGTCAGCAGACTCGTGAGGCCAAACAACTCTGGACGAGCCGTCCGTTTACCCGCCGCGTCGCATCGGCGCTGAGAGCCTTCCCGCAGGGATAATTCGAGGGGAGCGACCCCAGCAGGGGGCGGGGACGAGCGTGTGAAAACGCGCACGGCCCCGCGCCCGAACCGGGCCTCTGTGCCCCTGGGGTCGCTCCCCTCCACGGCCAAAGCGGCTCCTGCGCCACGGCCGACCGCGCGGCGAGGCCGCAAGACGTTGCCGCGCCAGCGGATGAGCGGGGCGACCGGTGTGCATCACCCGAGCGCCAAAATGTGCATCGACCCCCATTGTCTCATGCACACCTCCGGTACGGCACGGGAGCCTCACGTTTCCCAAATGAATCGAGCCCCGGCGAGCCGAAACGTCCGCCATGTGGCGACGCGTTCCGTCAGCCCCCGGCCCGCACGCCTTCGCGCGCGCTTCTCAAGGGCGACGCTGCGCTTCATGGCGGCCTGCAAGCCGCCGTACTCGTCGAGGACACGGACATCGCCCGTGAGGATGGCCTGCTCGATCCGGGCAAGCTCGCGCCGGGTTTCCTCGTCGATTTCGGACGGGCGGGGATACCGCGCCCAGTTGGCGAGCACCGTCCCCGTCCGGCGCGATTCCTTGACCGTCCGGACGACCGCCACCACGTCGATCTTGTGGCCGCGATCCCAGAGCGCCCTCCAGAGGTCGCCGTGCGCCGCGCCCCAGGAACGGAACGCCGTCGTGGTCTCATGGCCGGGCTCGGCGTAGACGAAGACGGCGCGCTCCGTGTCCAGCGCGATGGGCAGCCCGAGCGGAAAGAAGCGCCGGAGGCCCCCGAGCGCGCCCCGGTAGACCCGCTGGGGCAGGATCCCGCGCTCGATTCCGAGCGCCTCGAAGGCGGCGACCTTCTCGGACTCCGTCGGGAGCCAAGGCAGGCGGGAATGTTCGAGCCCGTAGTCGAGCGCGAGCAGGCGCCGCATCAGCACTTCCGGCGACGTGATCCGTCGTCGTCGGCGGCTCCCCATGCCGAGCGCTTGGTAGACCTTGCGACCGTGGATCCGGCAGATTCGACCGATGCCGTCGATGCCGGGCGGCTTCTCCTCGACGGCCACGCCCTGCGCGGCGAGCTTGCCGACGGCCCGGCGGACCTTCTCGTGGTGGCAACCGAGGAAGCTCGTCCATTGCGCACGAGTGAACACGCCTCCGTGGAAACAGGCGAGCGCGATCCATTCGGCGCGGCGCCCCGTCCAACCCAAGGGCTTCAGCGCCCTTGCGCGTTCCGCGAGGCCGGGGACCGCCCCGCTTGCCGCTGGGTCGAATCGCTGCGTCGGTGTTTCCATGCCCGAAACCTTGAAGAACCATCCGCAGGCACGTCAACCAGCGGGCAGTGTCCCTTGCGCCGATAATGTTCAGAGGCGTCCAATACGATTTCCGTCCAGCCGGACACCGCCCCCAACCGCTTCCCCCAACCAAGGCCGCTCGTTGCCCAGCACCGGTGCATGCCGGTTACGATTCAAGCTCGCGGGCGATGGCTTGGAAGGCTTCCAACGCGGTGTGCAGATCCTCGACGATCTCGGCGGCCAGCACCTCCGGCTCGGGCAGGTTCTCGCCGTCCTCAAGCGCGCTGTCCCTGAGCCAAAGAAGATCCAGGTTCAACTTGTCGCGCTTGGCCAGTTCATCGTACTCGAACGCCCGCCAACGGCCGCTCCCGTTCTTCGGGCTCCACGTCGGCTCCCTCGCGTGACGCTCGCCCGGCCGGTAGCAGGCTACGAAGTCATCGAGATCCGCCCGCCGGAGCGGCTTCATCTTCAGGGTGAAGTGCTTGTTCGTGCGCAGGTCGTAGACCCACAGCCGCTCCGTCCACGGCTTCTCCCGCCCCGGCTTGGCGTCGAAGAACAGGACGTTCGCCTTCACCCCCTGGGCGTAGAAGATCCCGGTCGGGAGCCGAAGAAGCGTATGCACGTCGAACGCCTGGAGCAGGTTGCGCCGCACCACCTCGCCCGCTCCGCCCTCGAAAAGGACGTTGTCCGGCACGACGATGGCGCACGAGCCGTGTTCCTGGAGCAGCGTGCTCACGTGCTGGAGGAAGTTCAGCTGCTTGTTCCTGGTGCTCGTCCAGAAGTCCTGACGTTCGTAGGTGTCGGACTCCGTTTCGAGTTCGCCCTCCTCATTCACGATCCGGATGCTGCTCTTCTTCCCGAACGGCGGGTTGGTGATCACCATCGAGAAGCGCTCGCCGGGGTCGTTGGCCAAGCTGTCCACCCCAGACCGGATCGGGGACTCGTCCGGGGCGATCCCGTGCAGGTACAGGTTCATGATGCAGAGCCGGGCGGTCGCAGGCACGATCTCCCAACCCTGTGCGAAGCTCGTTCGCAGGTGGGCCTTCTGGTCGGGGTCGAGCGCGCTCCCGTACTCGCGGACCACATACTCGTGGGCGGCCAGCAGGAACCCGCCCGTTCCGCAGGCGGGATCGCACACGGTGTCGTCCGGTCCTGGCCGCACACAGTCCACGATGGCTTTGATGAGTTCACGGGGCGTGAAGTACTGGCCCGCGCCCTTCGGCGACTCCTGGGCCGACTTGGCCAGCAGGCCCTCGTAGATGTCGCCCTTCACGTCCGCGTGCATGGACATCCAGTCCTCGGGCTCGATCAGGTCCACGATCAGCCGCTTGAGCGTAGCCGGGTTCTGGATCTCCTGACGGGCCTTCTTGAAGATCTCTCCCAGCATCCCGCCCCGCTTGGGAAGCTCGGTCAGGATGCGCCGGTAGTGTGTCTCAAGCTCCTCGCCGTCGCGGGCGAGAAGGCTCGGCCAGTCGAGTCCCTGCGGCACGATGGGAGGGTGGCTCCACGGCGGCCGGGTCCGCTGGTGGGCCATCTTGAGAAACAGCAGGAAGGTGATCTGCTCCGTGTAGGCCATGTAGGAAAGGCCGTCGTCGCGCAACAGGTGTGCGAAGCTCCACGCCTTGTTGACGATCTGCCGGGTGTCGTTCGGCATCAGGGGACTTGGCTCCTGCGCTTGCGTTTCGGCTTCGCGCGGCGGCGGTTGTTCCGCTTCCGCTTGGCCTGCCGCTCGGCGCGAATGCGCTCCAAGAGGACGGAAGTGGGCTCGTCGGCGGGATCCTGAGGGACCAGACGGCCATCGAAGGCGCGTTTCAGGATGGATTGGCGGAGGATCGTTGCCCGGTTCAGTTGGCGGGTGAACTGTGATCCAGCGGTTTCCGCATTCTCCAACGCATTGGCCAACCTACGAACAATGTGCTGCTGTTCCCGAAGCGGTGGAAGTGGAACTGGAAGGGATCGCAGAACCGTCTGGTTGATCGAGGCGAGGTTCACGGACTGTGTTGCCCGTCGAAAGAACCACTCCTGCCCTGCCGAATTGCCGTAGTGCGAGAGGAAGTCCGAGGAGTAGTCCCGAAGAAACGGCCTCACGCGGAAGACATGATTCTGATGTAGACACTCCGCAAGATCTCCAGACCACACCCAGCCCCGACCGAGCTTGTCCCGATCTCCACCTTCATTGAAGAGCACGTCGCCGGACTTCAGAGAATACCGATGAATCTCAGCGTCCGAAGCCAAGATCGTCTTGATCACGCTCAGGTCGAGGTGACCCCTCTGCACGTTCGCGACGCGAAGATAAGGGACGGGCCTGCGGATCGCGTCGCGCTTCTTACCACCTTTGGTAATGCCGCTTCCAACCTGCCCGACCTGATCCACGGTCGCCCAGCACCATCCTTCGGGCAGCTCCGGGAGCGTATCGGTGTCCGGTGCCGCGGGCTCCTTGTACTTCGCCTTCCAGTTCCGGGGCGGCTTCCTTCCCTTCGCCGCGAACTTCGCGAGTTGCTCCGCCTCCCAGCACTTCCGCCGTTCGGTCAGGACCCGTCCCAGCAACTCGGGTCCGGTTTCCTCGGGCGGATTCTCCCTCCTCCATTGTTCGGTCAGCCTACCCTCGACCGCTGCCTTGAGGACGGAAGCCCGGTAGCGCTCCAGATTGGCCTCCGCCCGCTTGAGCGCGGCGACGCCCTCGTCCAGTTCCGTGAACAGCGACTCGATCCTGGCGACGATGCGGTGCTGCTCGGGTAGGGGAGGAAGGGGAAGATCCAGCGCAGCCAGCTTCTTGGCGTTCACGTTTGGCAGGGCAATTCCCGACGCGGAGCCGTGGACGGCTGCCCAATAGCGGGCCGACTTGAGGAAGAACCCGACAAATCGCGGGTCCACGCCAAGCCGTGACCTGAAACGGATCAGGTAGGAAGCGAAAACGGCGCGTGGAATCGGATCTTGGAGCAACATGCTTGCTCCCACCGATCCCGCGCGCGAAATGACGATGTCCCCCGACCTCAGCCGATACTTCTCTTCGTCCTCTGGACCCTCGGTGCAGAACGGAACTGTCTTCCAGTCGATCCGACCTTTCGTAATGTCGGTGGTGCGAACAAGCTTGATGGATCCCTCCCGCGGGCTTGCCTTCGTCGTCCAACCGTACTGCGGCTTGGTACAAATCTCCCCGAGGGTTGTCGAAGCCCACCCCTCCGGCATGCCCATCATGCCGCCAGCCTCTCGTTCAACTCGGCCAGCACGCCGTCCAGATCCTCACCGAACGCCCGCCACGCGCCGCCGAGTCCGCCCCACCGGTTGAACGGCACGTCCTCGAAGTCCTGACGCTCGATCGCAAGGCTGGACGCGATGTGGTTCTTGATCGCGTCCAGCCACCGCCGCTGCTCGGCGGTGAACTCCTGCCCTCCGCGTGCCTTCTCCTCCAGCCATGCCCGGTACCGCGCCTCCACCTGCTCGGCCACGGGAACGAGCGCCTCCTCGGGCTCGATCGCGTGCCTCACGATGGCGACCAGATCGACGAGTGCGTTCCCGCCCCTGGCGGTCACCTTCTCCGGCTCCAGCGCCTCGTAAAGCCGCCAGAGACGGTTGGCCGGGTCGTGAAGGCTGACCGGCGGGTTCCGCAGCGCGTCGCGAAGCTCCTTGACGTGGCGGTAGCGGAGCCCGGCCCGGTACGGCTGGCTGTACAGGATCCGGAGCGCATCGATCTCGTCCTTGTTGTCTTCGATGAACCCCTTGAAGTCGTCCAGCTTCGAGCGGGCGCTCTCGACCGCCGCCTCGCTGTGCCCGAAGTCCAGCAGCACGTCGATGGCCGCCTCGTCGATGATCTGGTAGAGGCTCTGGTGGATCTCGATGATCGCCTTCCTGAGCCGCGGCTTGGTGAACGGCTTGAGCGCCTCGGCCATGCGTTCGCGCTCCACAGTGTCTAGTTGTTCGAGGGTCGGATCGTCGTTCTCGCGGAGCCCGTACTTCTCGACAGCCGCGTCGTGGGTGAGATGCGGGTCGATGCTGTCGAGCAGAGACCCCGTCAGCGCCGCCAAGCTCAGTCCGTCCGCCTCCTTCGCGATCCGCGCCGCCTGCGCCTCGTCCACCCGCTTGCCCAGCCGCGCCAGACGCGATGCGAGACTCGACACCAGGTCCGCGTGCGCCATCCCCATCGCAGCGCTCTGAAGCAGCTTCTTCAAGCTGGCCGATGGCTTTCGCTCCAGCGGCGGCGATACCGTCTTGTCGCGCTCGCAGACGCCGACCGCATCGACGATCACGAAATGGGTCTTGTGTTCCGCGTCCGGGGTGACCTTTCGTAGATCGCCGGGCTTGATGACGCGCACGCCCCGGCCCTTCATCTGCTCGAAGTAGCCGGCCGAATTCACGTTGCGCATGAAGAGCAGGCATTCGAGCGGCTTCACGTCGGTGCCGGTCGCGATCATGTCCACCGTGACCGCGATGCGCGGATGGTAGGAGTTGCGGAAGCTGCTCAGCAGGTCCTCCGCCGAAGCGCCCGTCGTCTTCGAGGTGATCTTCCGGCAGAAGTCGTTGCCCTTGCCGAACTCCTCCTTGAGGATCTTCACGATGTCGTCGGCGTGGCTGTCGTTCTTCGCGAACACGAGCGTCTTGGGAACTTCCTTGCGGCCGGGGAAGATCTTCGTGAACAGATGGTCGCGGAAGGTGCGCGCGACGAGCCGGATCTGGTCCGGTGCGACAACGTCGCGGTCGAGTTGGTTCGCCGTATAGGTGAGGTCGGCCTCAAGCTCCGCGTGCGTCGTTTTGCGGGTCCGCCGGTCGCGTTTGGGCACGTACGCGCCGGCTTCGGCCAGGACGGCTCCGCCCTCCTCGGAGATTCGCGTCTTGATGCGGTAGATGTCGTAGCCGACGTTGATCCCGTCCGCCACCGCCTTGGTGTGCGAGTAGTCCTGCACGACGTTGTTGCGGAAGAACCCGATGGTCTGCGGACTCGGGGTCGCGGTCAGGCCGATGAGGAAGGCGTCGAAGTACTCGATGACCTGACGCCAGACGTTGTAGATCGAGCGGTGGCACTCGTCGATGACGATGAAGTCGAAGTGCTCGATGGGGAGACCCGGCGTGTATTCGACCGGAACGGGCTCGCCGCCGAGCGGGCCGCCGGATTCGAACATCGACTCGTCTTCGTTGGCGGGATCGTATTCGGGATCGCCCTTCAGCATCGAGTAGAGGCGCTGGATCGTCGTGATGACGACCTTCGCGGCGGGGTCGACCGCATTGCCGCGCAGCCGTTGGACCACGAACTCCTCGGAGAACGTGTAGGCCGACCCGGGATGCCGGAACTGCTGGAACTCGTTCAGCGTCTGCTTGCCGAGGTTGTTGCGGTCCACGAGGAAGAGGATGCGCTCGGCCTTGGCGTGCTTGATGAGGCGGTGGCAGGCCGTGACCGCCGTGAACGTCTTCCCGCTGCCCGTCGCCATCTGGATCAGGGCGCGGGGGCGGCCGTGCGCCAGCGACCGTTCAAGCTCCTGGATCGCCTTGTACTGCACGTCCCAGAGGCGCCCCTTGGGAAGCTCCGGCATCTCCCGGAGCAAACCGCGCAACTGTGCCGGACCGAGGCCTTGCAGTCGCAGCAGTTCCTCCGGCCGGTGGAACGCGAAGGTCTCCCGGCTGCGCGGTTCCGGATCGAGTCCGTTCGTGAACTGCGTGACCTCGCCGGTCGATTCGTAGGCGAACGGGAGCGGGCGGCTCCAGGCCGGAACCCACTGGTCCAGTCCCTCCGTGTACTTCTCGGACTGGGTCAACACCCCTTGAAGGGTGTGCCCGGCGGGCTTGGCTTCGATCACGCCGATAGCCCGTCCGTCGGCGTAGAGCAGGTAGTCCGCGAAGCCGGACTTGATCTCCGCGCCCTGCTTCCACTTCAGCGGATACTCCCGAACGGCCACGCCGCGTACTGCGTGAATGTCCATGGACTTGAAGTCCTGAACCTGCCACCCGCTGGCGTCGAGTTGCCCATCGATCTTCTCGCGGGCTTGCTGTTCGGGCGTCAGGGGCACGGTCGCATGTTCCAGTTCGAGTGCGGAGCGCGTTGCTTCACGCCACCGCGAAGCGCTCGACGGCGATCTCCCCGGCGCGGTCTCGGGCCTGCCACAGATCGTACGCCGTCTGCATCCCGAGCCAGACCTCCGGCGTCGAACCGAACGCCTTCGACAGCCGAATCGCCATTTCGACCGAAACCCCGGTGTGCCCGTTCAACAATTCCGACAGCGCCTGACGGGTGACGCCCAGGCCCTCCGCCGCCCGCGTCACGGTCAGACCCAGCGGTTCGAGACACTGCCGCCTTACGATGCCGCCCGGATGCGGCGGGTCGTGCATGGCCATGATCTTCGCTTCTCCTTCAGTGGTAGTCCACGTAGTCCACGTCCGCCGCCGCGCCGTCCTCGAACCGGAAGGTAACCCGCCAGTTGCCGGACACCGACACCGCGTAATGTCCTTTCAGCCGCCCCTTGAGCGCGTGCAGCCGGAAGCCCGGAAGGTCCATGCCCTCCGGCCCCCGGCTCAAGTCGAGCGCCGCGAGGATGTCCCGCAGCTTCGCCACGTGCTCCGGCGCGACCCGCCGCGCCGTCCGGCCCTCGTAGAACGCCTTCAGGCCGCGGTGGCGGAACGATGCGATCATCATCGAAGTCTAGGCTGTCGCCCGCCGGACGACAACCGACGACGCGTGGCAGCGGGCCAAAGTCGGGGCGAACTTGACGAATGGTGCGTGCGCAACCGCAAGTTATTGGTGGACAACGACAAGACATGGCCACACTTCGAGCGTGGAGAGAGTAACATGACCAAAGCCGATCTCGTTGCGCGGGCCGCCGATGCGGTCGGCCCAAGGGTCACCAAGAAGGACTGCGGGCTCGTGGTCGACGCGTTCTTGGATGCCGTCAAGGACGCGCTTGAGCGGGGAGAGGGCATCGAGATCCGGGGATTCGGGACCTTCAAGGTGCGACGCCGCAAGCGCCGCACCGCCCGCAACCCCAGGACGGGGGAACCGGTCGAGGTTCCAGCGCGCGCCGCGCCGGTCTTCCAACCCTCGTCACTCCTCCGCGACCGGGTGGCCCGGGAGCAGGGCTCCACGCCCGCCGATGGTCCTCCGTGGAGGGTCGGCGAATTCTACTAGCGGCTATCAGTCGTCAGTGTCGCGCCGGGAGTAGCCGTGCTTGATGGCCACTTGAACTAGGGCTTCCCGCTTTTCGGAGGGTGCCGATCGGAGAGGAGCCAGATGCGCGTCCTTCGGTGCACTGCGGCGCAGGAGCACGGGGTATAGATCAGGATCGCCACCGACGAGATACCGAAAGAACACCGGGTTGGCGTCCTCCGGGATCGCGCTGATCAAATCTCGGTGATCTTCCAGGTCGAGATTGTCCCTCGCGATGGCGAGCAGTCCTTCATCCAGACGAGGTTCCTTGAGGTTCTGCTCCAGGCGAGCCTCCCATTGCGCAAAGGTCAGGTTGGACGAGTCGGAGTCGGAAGCCGAATGCCGCCTTCTGCTGCGGACAGAACTCGCCCGGGCCTCCGACAGGATCCAAGCACGCGCAATGCCCGCATCCGCGCGCAACACTTCTGGCATCAACCGGCCGTCGCGCCAAGTCAAAACGGCTTCCGCCCAGGCAGCGCCAAGCCGTCCACCCGGTCCGCGCTTTCCGTTGGCCATCCAGATGCCGCCCGCGACAGCCCCACGGACGGTTGGTTCTGGATGCCGGAGGAGGCGGTGCTTCCATTCGCGGGCGACGGTGTTCCACTTGATCGAGCGAGACAGCATATGCTCGTTCCAGTCCTTCACCTGTTGCATGATGCACTCGACGATCGCCCCGGGTAGCTCCGCAACGCGCAAGCCGACACGCACACATGGCCCCGTGTATCGATCCTGCCTTGCGACGGCCTCCCAGGCTCGTTCGTTCACCGACGGGATCGCGGCCGCGGCTTCCAGGAACGGAACGACCCAACTGGGCAGCGCGTCGCGATCCACCAGTTCTTCGACCCACACCCCAGGGTCTTCTACATGCTGAGCGAGATGGAGCGGCACATCCTCCAGCGCGTTCGGCCACTCGTAGCCCATCAGTTCCCGCTGGCGTTCGTAGTAGATCATGCGTTCGGCTACCGTGTCCGGCCCTTCGGGTAGCCACTCTCCAGCGAAGTGTGCTGCTGTCGCATCGAGCGGACCCCCGGACGAATCCCGGAAGTCGAGTTCCGCCGGGTTGGGAAATAGCTGGCGCAGAGTTGAATCACCGATCTCAGGCAGCCTCACCTCCAGTCGGCGCTCGGTCACAAGCCTGTGCGCCCAGAGCAGGATGCCGGGTTCGTTTCCGGCCAATTCGAGAACTGTGGACAACACCCGTCGGACCAGGTCGCGCGCCGCGAGCTTGGTCTCGTCCAACTCCTTGCCTGCGTGGGGTCCGATTAGCCAGTCGTCGACCACGTTCCGCGCACAAGACACGCCGGATCGGCCCAGACCGCGAAAAACAGGGAGCGCCAAGGCCCAGAGATCTCCAGTCTTCCGAACGTCGGACGCCCAAAGCGAGCCGAAGCTGATTGAACCCTCGACGATCTTTATCGGATCATCCCGCCACATCTCGAAGTCCAAAGAGAAGGCAGCAGCGAGGAGTTCCGTTATCACCTTTCGACCTGCCTGGTTCAAGTCTACGCCGCAGGTCCGTTCGGCCAGTGCACGCACGAGAGACTCGCGGCGCTCCACGGCGTCACCGCCTGGTTGGCCGGCCCGTACCCAGGCGCGGATCGATTTGGTCAGAGCATCGGCCTCTGGCGGATGGTCAAGAGTTCTGGCAACGAGCCCTCCCAGAAACCGGTCGGGCGCATGCCTGAGCGCCGCACCCGAAATCAGAACCGTCCGGTCCGGATGTTCGTCCAGAATCCAGCTTGCTGCTTCCGCGCTTGTGCGTGCGTATGATGACCACAGGGTGCTCCCGACATAGGGACTCTCCTGCTTTTCCAGCTGCGTTCTTATGAGGTCATGTAGCTGCGTCTGAGTCCCAGTTTCGGTGCCCAGCGATGATCCCTCCATCGCGAGTACGTCGATAAGCGTCTCGGTACACGCCGCGGTATCCTCCACGCGGGCAATCGCCGGCTCAAGTGTCAAGCTGGATGCGCCCGAGAAGAAAGTGCGCTTCACGAGGGCATGCCTCAGATGCCTGGGATGGATCGCAGCGGCGCCCCCTCGAATTTCGTGCAGAATACCGGTACCGGATGCCTGCAACAGAGATTGCCGCACGTTCGTTGGAGCCGTGTGCAACGCTTGCGCTGCCATGGCGAGTCTCATGCCGGCCGACCCCCCGATGGCAAACGCGGCCAGATGATCGAGCTGTGATCCGGTCAGGCGGGCGTCCTTCCCCAGTTCGGAGAGCAGGAGACTCCCTGTCACCAGACCGACGAGCTCGCCTAGGCTGGCGTACCGAGCCAAAGTGACCGCCAATCCCGGCCGCACATGACCGCCCGCGTGATACTCCGGTGTTCGTGGATCGTCGACAGGCAGATTGTCGACGCTCTGGTTGAGAATCTCACCAACCAGATCGTCAGAGAATCCGGCGTGAACTTGCCGTACGATTTCGCTTGCCGTCTTTCGGTCGAGTCCTCCCACATACAAGACTCGTTCTGATGGGCATTGGAGTTGCCACCTCACTTCCGCTTCGAGGCTTGGCCAGGTCGTGGCGATGATCGCGAACTGCGCGCCGATCTCGGTGCGCAGCCGGGTCACGCCCGGGATGAGCGAGTCCCTCAGGTGGGCATCGTCGATGAAGACTCGGGGCGGGCTTTGCCCTCGATACGCGTCGGCGATCCGCCGCATGTCGTCAGAGGTCAGCGTCGCGTCCCCGATCCAGCTCACGACCGGAAACAGACCGCCGCCCTCCCTGGCGAGCGCCTCGAGGAGCGCCGTCTTGCCCATGCCTGGTTGTCCGACGACGACGACATCTCCGCTGCTTCGGCGGAGCCAGTCCATTTCCCGCTCTCGGCCCACGAGGTCGAGCGTCAGCCGGGATCCGGCCTTGTCCGGAAGCGCCGAGAGAGCGGGCAGGTCGCCGGTCAGGTCGAGAAGTTTCTTTCGCCACATCGAGTCCCGATACAACCGACCCACGAAGTCGTCGCGCGCATGGATGTTCCGGAGCGTGAAGCCGAGTTTGAGGGCGCGCTCCTCAAGATTGCGGCGCTGGGGTGGGCTGAGTGATTGAGATGTGGCTAGGACCGCCTCGCACGCCGATCCCCCGGTCCGCCGATATGAATCCAGGTTTCGTTTGAGATTGCCCGAAACGTCCTCGCTGGTTGTGGCGATCAGCGGGAGGGGCGGTCCCATCCCGATCGAAATCGAACCGTCCCTGCCACCGTCGTTCCCTCCGCTGATGGGCGCGATCCCCGGATAGGCGTCACGCAACAACTCCACGGCGCATCGTTCGAAGAGATCCGGGTCGAGCCGCTCGTCCAGGCCCTCTTCAATGCTGCGGTACAGCGGGTCTCTCACCATCTCAGCCTCCGATCAGCCAGTCCAGCAGGCTCGTGGGGACCGCGACGAGTTCGGGGTTTTCCAGGTCCAACCCACTTCGTGTGGCCATCACTCCGCGCCATCTATTCGCGGCTAGGGTGCGTGGTCCGCCCACCTCGGCGACGCCGTAGGGCGTCACATGCTTGTGGTTCATGCCTGCAATGTAGCAGGTCGCCCGGCACCGGTCGGAGTGAGTGGTTCGCGGTCCGCGGGTAGGCATGCGAAACGCGGCGAGGGCAAGCCGTCCATGCGGTGTGGGCGATGGTGGGGGGATGGGTGTGGGTTAGGTTGGTTGAGACGACTCTACCGACTCCATTTGTTCCCAAGATAGGATCGCCAAATGAACTCCAATCCGGTGGACTTCCTGAATCTGCTGAACGGGCAGGTCCAATACGTCGTACCGCGTTGGCAGCGCCGATACTGCTGGGGCCACGAAGACATCGAACGGTTGGTGGAGGATCTCTTGGCTGTTGCGGCCGCGGGCGAGGGCGCGACCCACTACGGCGGCACGCTGCTCACCTTCCCGGAACCCGGCCCGGCCGGAATGCCGGTTCAGGTGTTCCGCGTCGTGGACGGCCAGCAGAGACTAACCACGGTGAGCATCTTGCTGGCCAGCATCGCCGCCAAGCTGGGACCCGATGGCGTGTGCGGGGCTTGGACCGGACGGAGCATTTTCGACCATCGGATCACGAACCCGGGTGCGGTGCCGGGCCAGCGACGTAAACTCAGGCTCCAGGACGGGGACGAGCGCGAGTACGGCGACGGCCTCAAAGGGAAGTCCGGAGGGGCTGGAGCGGTATCCCAGGCATGGAGGATTGCGCGTCGGCTGGTTGCGAAGCACGACACGGCCACCCTGCTCGACGGCCTGGGGCGGTTGCGGGTGGTCAGCATCGGTCTCGATCACACCGACGATCCGCAGCAGATCTTCCAGAGCCTCAACGCGACCGGCCGACCTCTCACCGAGAGCGAGAAGGTCAAGAACTGGCTGCTCATGGGGCTGCCGGACGCCGATCAGCAGGAGCTCCACAACAAGCATTGGCTCGAGATAGAGAGCACGCTCGGTGCCCGGCATTCAAGCGAACTGATCGACATCTTCCTTCGAGACGTTCTGCGGTGGTGGACAGGCGTCACACCGGGCATTAGCCAAGTCTACGAAGGACTACGGCGCTGGGCCGTGCGAAACGGCAAGGACGACAGGCGGGCGCTATGCCGCGAGCTCAGCCGACTCGCGAAGCTCTACGGGATCCTCACGGGCACTGCGGACACCCACGACGACGCGGACACGGAGCGCGAGCTGCGCCATCTGCGTGCGTTGGGATTCCATGTCCATCGCCCGTTCTCCCTGCGACTGTTGAACGACGCGACGCAGGACAATTGCAACAGTGCTGACTCGGCGGCTCTGGCCGCGACGCTCGCGGCTGTCTCCTCGTGGCTGACCCGCATGTGGCTCGCGGATCGCCAGCTGGGCGGACTCAACAAGGCTTTCGCGGAGCTTGCCCACGAACGCGGACCAGATTCCCACGAGGGCTATGTGGATCACTGGGTCGACAGGATCAACCGCCGGTGGAACACGCGCGTCGGCGTCCCCGGAGACGAGGCCGTAAGGGAGGGGATCCGCACCCGCAAGGCCTACGGCGGCAGCGCCACGCGATCCACCCGCGCGGTGCTGTGCGAGCTGATGAGACACGAGCATGGCAAAGAGACGATCATGCCTGATGAACTCACCGTCGAGCATGTGATGCCGCGCAGGCTCTCTGACGCTTGGATGCAGCACTTGGGCGATGGAGCGGAGGCGATCCACGACAGGTATCTCCACCGCTTGGCGAATCTGACGCTGACCGGCTACAACCCGGAGCTGGGGAACGAGCCGTTCCCCGAGAAGCAGAAGATCTATCGCAAGAGCTCCATCGGCCTTACGAAGCGACTCGGCGCGCTTGAGAGATGGGACGAGCCGGCCTTGGAGCAAAGGGCCGACGATCTGGCGGAGCGAGCGTTGGCGCGCTGGCCATGGGAGCGGCCTACGATGCAGGGGGAAGGGGACACTGGGCTCCGATGGAGAATCGACGGTGGCGATTGGCGCCCCGACCACGCGGCCAGTCAGATGATCCTGAACGTGGTGTCGGCTCTCTTGGATCGAGATGTCGCCAATGCCAAGAGCCTGCTGGGAACATCCGTTAGCGCCGATTTGCTCATGGCCGCCGACCATGCGGCCGACACCTTCGTCGGGGCGTTAAAGGTGCGCCAAGTGCCTGGGCACCCTGAGTATACGCTCTATCCATATGGCAACTACTCGACAATCGCAAAGCGCTGTCGCGAGATGGGGAAGCGGTGTGGCGTCACCGTGGACATCGAGACTCCCGACAATCCGAACCCCAGGTTCTGGAGGCGCTTCAAGGCCAACCAGGGCGGCCTTCCCGGTCAGAAGGATACTTGGCAGGGTCCGGGGCAGTGGACGACTCCGCTGAATCATCTGGGCGACCGGGTCGGAGTCCACATCGGCAACGCGGACCGGGTGTGGCTCCGCATCCGTGCGGGGGAGAGTGAGGAATCGCCTGCGAGGGCCGAACGGATGCGGCGATACTCGCTGTTGCTCCGCCAGGAGATGAGCGACCAGCAACTGGGCGGCGACCTCGACAAGAACGCTGGCAATGGCTGGAGCATCACCGTCGAACGCAGTTGGGAGCGTGAAGACGAAGACGCGTGGCCAAGTGTTGCGCTCTGGATCAAAGAGCAGTTCAGGCGGTTGCGGACGATCCTGGAGGACTCGGCTTCCGGGGCCGCCTGAGCGCAACACCCTTTCCCACCAACTTCTGGTAGATCGGATTGGTGATCGTCAGCGGCACCGGCTGGATCACCGGGATCGCCCGGTACGTGGTCGACGACACCGATCCGTCCCCGTCATGAGCGAGTCCCGACGGGAAGACTCGCCCGCCGGTCGCGGTGGGCCATGGCATGCCGGAAAGTCGGTCGGCGATGCCCGCAAATTCCCGCCAATCGATGGCGATTTCCCCGCCGTTTACGCACGGCGGAACCCGTCGCGGTCCAATGGCAGGAAACGCAGATCGTGCAGTCCTGGTTAGACTTACGTGATTTCCTGCCGTGATTCGCGGCCTTGGAGTTCCGCCTACCCTCCGTGGCCACACTCCGTGTGTCTGCCGGAGGGGCTGGCGGGGGGCTGTGCCCCCTCTGACCCCCAACACCGGAACGGCGCGTCGTGAGCGCCGGACGCCCCGTTTGGGTGAAGGTCCGCGCCAGCGACGCGGAGCGTGCCGAGTGGCACGCCAAGGCGCGCTCCGCAGGCTTGACGCTGTCGGATCTGGTGCGCCGGTCGCTGGGCCGGGCGCGCACCTGGACCGTGCCGCACGCCGAAGTGGAGCGCGAGCGAACCCGGGAGGCGGCGCGCATCGGGAACAACCTCAACCAGATCGCCCGGTGGGCCAATACCCACAAGGGGGCCGCCGAGGCCGTCGAGGTCATTGCCCGCCTCGTCGCCATCGAGCGGGCGCTCACGGCGCTGGCTCGCTTCGAGAGCCCGGACCGCGATGCACATTAAGTTCCTGGCCCGCGGGACCGGCTCGGCGCGCGACGCGGCCGACTACCTCCTCGGGGAGCGGGACGCGACCGGGAAGCCGCGCGAGGGCGTCGAGGTGCTGCGGGGGAACCCGGACATGGTGGCCGCGGTGGCCGACTCGCTCGACTTCGAGCACAGGTACACCTCCGGCGTGATCGCCTGGGCACCGGACGACCAACCCACCGACGAGCACATCGAGGCGGTGGTGGACGAGTTCGAGAAGACGGCTTGGGCGGGGCTCGAACCAGACCGCTACGCATGGACGGCGGTGCTCCACCGGGAGGAGGACGGCGGCGCCCATGTCCACGTCCTCGCGGCGCGATGCGATCTGGAGACCGGGCGGAGCCTCAACATCGCGCCTCCGGGATGGCGGAAGACGTTCGATCCGCTCCGGGACGCCTTCAACCACGAGCAAGGCTGGAGCCGACCCGACGATCCGGCGCGGGCCAGGGTGGAGCAGCCCGACCACCGCGCGTACATCGAGTCGGCGCGGCTGCGGGCCGGGCTCCGGCTCGAATCCTCCCCCCGCGACCTGATCCGGGACTACCTGCTCCAGCGTGTCGAGCACGGAACGGTGCGGAATCGCCACGAAGTCGTCGCCGCACTGCGGGAGGCGGGCCTCGAAGTGCCGCGCCAAGGCAAGGACTACATCACGGCGCTGGACCCCGACAGCGGGGACCGGTGGCGGCTGAAAGGAGAACTGTACGCACTTGACTTCGAGCGGGAACGATTTGACCGACCGGCTGCGGAAGCGGCTGGAGACCGAACGCAGGGAGATCGAGGAGTTGACCGCGAGCGAGCTGAGGAGGCTCGCCGAGAACTCGCGGCGCGTTGCGAGGAACGCGCTCAGTACAATCGAGCGCGATACGGCGGAAGCGACAGGGCGGATGCGCGAATTGCTGGTCAAGACGTGGCAACGACCCCTGATCGTCGGCCTGAGCCTTTGGCTCGGTTTCTTCGGCGGAAGCTGGGCGACGATGCGCTGGTTGGCGGGGAACATCCAAGCCCGCATCGAGACCCGCGCCGAACTGGGCCGGGACATCGAGGACGCCCGGAGGACACTGGCCCAACTGGAGGTGGACACCTGGGGGCTCGTGTTCCACGAGATCGAGGGCGACCGGTTCGTGGTGGTGCCGGACGGGGCGTTGGACGATCCGCCTTGGAAGGTGGACGACCGGCCGGCGTTGAAGCTGTCGAACGAGTGAAGGAGGTCTATGACCGCGTTAGAGGAGCAGTTGACGAGGGCCTTGCGGAGGTTGTCCGCGCAGTTCGAGACGGCACAGCGGCGGCAATCCGGGCAGGTCGAAGCCTTGCGGCGGCGCGTCGAGCGGCAAAGCGGGGAGAACGAAGCCTTGCGGCAGCACGTCGAGCGGCTGAGCGAGGAGAACGAAGTCTTGCAGCGGCGAATCGAGCGGCTCGACGTGCTGGCGACACGCTTGGCCGAGTATTCCGGGACATCCACCGCCGCGAGACCGCGCGGCCTCCGTATCTGATGCGCCGTCCGGGACCGGATCGCGATCAGGGTCCGAGCCGCTGACGGTTTCCGGTCGTCACGAACGCAAGCTCCCGCTCGCCCCGGCTGCCACGATGATCGTGACGTAAACCGAAAGACAGCCATGGACATACGGAACCGGCGGTGTGTCCGGATTGGAGGCGATTTCGTGTCCGCCCACCGAGCGGATCACCTGAGGCCAGAATCCCGGCAGGAAGTCGTCTAACTACTTACGGGACTGCACGATCTGCGTTTCCTGCCGTTGTACTGGACCTTGCTGGACCGTGCCCCAAAAGCGGGAAAAACGGAGTTGAATTGCGGGACTCTAGCGTCCGCGCAGCCCCCCTTACCGAAGGTCTCCAAACCCGACCTCCCGCCTGCGTCCCGGGGAAACCCGTTTTCGTCCGGCTGTTCAGCCGTCCGCCCCTAGGCGAAGCGCCGCCCGAGCAAGTGCGGAGCGACTACGTCTCGCCGCGATAGGCCGCCGCTACTCCGAAGGGCTCTGATGCCGTTTTCAGGGCGATCCGGGGGGCATTTCCTGGTCCTAAGGCAGCACGCTCCGTCAAACATCGCGTTCTGCCCCAAGGGGGGCGCTGCGCCCCCATTGAACCCCGGCCCTGTCGTGCCGAACGATGGAGGCAAGGCGGGCGGTGGGCACCATCGCTTGATCCCCTCCGTCTTCGACACACTCTATCGGTGATCCGTCACCACACTCCGCGTGTTGCGCGCCGGTAACCGGAACACATGGTCGAAACGGCCAACCTTGCAGGATGGCGACCTAAATCGCAGCTTGGGGTCCGCTGAGACAACCCTTGGTCCGTGAAAGCCGGATGGTAGTCCACAACGAACTTCTGACGGTGGGCCTGGGTGAACGGACAATGGCTCACCGACGGAGGCTAATCCAATCGAGAACATCACCGAACCCAGACACGCCGTGGCGGCCACGATTCTCTTTGCCGCATTGCTCGCGGGGGCCGGTTGCGCTCTCGATCATAGCTCCGATGCGACGGATTGGACGCTCTCCGACGGCACTCCCATTGGGGAATTGGCACGGACCGATCCCATCGTCGCGGTGGTGGTCGATCCAAGCCAGTGTCTCCGCTGCTTTTCCGTGTTGGCCGAGTGGCTGGAGTGGGAGCGGAGGTCGGGAGTGAGCGTGGAGTTGCTCCTCGCCCGCGAACCGGCAGACGACGAAGAGCGCATTCTGCGGGCGACGGGCATGAGGACGGACGGATACCTCACCGGCGTGCGGATCGAAGCGCAGCGCACGCCGATCGAGTTGGTGCTGGACACCGGGGGAGTCATCTTTCGTGCCGAGCGGGTCTATGGGCCTTCGAGTCGTCTCCTCGACGCCCTACAGGACGCGCGATCGTTGAGAGAGGCCGTGGATGCGCTGTCCGATCCTGGCACTTGACTTTGCTGGGGAATCATCCGAACGTCTTTGGCGCATTGGAAGTAGCACGGCCCGCAGGGCCAAAACCTTCACACCACAAGGAGTTACCATGAAGAGACGCACTTTGATCACCGGCGCGTTCGCTGTCGCGGCGCTGGTGGCCACCACCTGGGGCATTCTGCCCTTCGCTGCCGGGGCGCAGGACCGCCCCGTGGGGCTTCTCAACTTCAACAACTTCGTCTGCCCCGACGAGTGCTCGATCAACGCCCCCGTCTGCTGCGCGATCCTTCCTCCGATCATCGTCGAGGGTTGAACGGATAACGGGTCAGGCGGATGAGCCGGTCCTGCCGCGTCAGCGTCGCGTTGGTCGCGGGGATGGTCCTGATCTCGGGTTGCAGCCCCGAGCCCGGAGAACGCGTGACCGCAAATGCGGCGGGGCCGGCTCTGCTTCCGCTCGACAGCGTCCTGCTGCCGGAAGCGGACACACTGTACATCGGCAATCCGTACACGCCGGTGATCGACCCGTTCGACGGCTCCTTCTACATACCCGACCACTTTTCTGGACGGGTACTCAGGTTCGGCAGGGACGGCCGCTTGGTGATGGTTTACGGACGACCGGGCGAAGGACCCGGAGAGTTCCGCGGGGGGCTGGGGGTTCCGGTCATTCTGGATGACTCGACGGTCGCCGTACAGTCCACGCAGTCCCGTCGGGCAAATTTCTTCAACCGGAACACCGGCGAGACGCGACGGGTTCTGGCCTTCCCGGCGCTAGCTGGAATCACGCCCGCCGTCGTGATCGGCGGGGATGTCTGGATGACCGATTTCGAGCTCAGGCGTAGGACATCGCTGACTCGCTGGCGACGAGCCACAGACGAATTCGAGAGCTTCGGAATCCTCCCTGCCGAGTACTTGGCGTCGGCTGAGAGCGACAACTGGTCCTACGCGGCGACCTTCCGGCTCAGTTCTCTTGCGCACTCGCGCGGACAGTTCGTCCAAGGTTGGTCGGGGATGGACGAGATGTTCGTCCTGAACATGCGGGGTGAAGTCGTTGACACGGCCGATGTCCCCGTGGTGCGCCGGAAGGGAGTCCCGGCCGACCTGCGGGAACGCATCGACATCGAAGTCATTCCGTTTCGCGAGGTGCTGGAGGGCAGTTCGCAACTACGCCAACTGTTCCCGCGCGCAGGCGGCGGGTTCCTGTTCACCCACCATGACCAGACGGCGCTGAAGATGGAACCGATGCCGGTGCTCACCGCCAAGGTGTGGGTTGGAATCCTCTCGTCGGACCTCAAGACGGCGTGCGTGGACGCGCCGGTGCCGCGAGATTTCGAGATCCGGCCGATGGAGACCTTTCGCGGGGATACGCTGTTCGTCCTGGACCGTCGCATCGACGATTCGGAGAAGCTCCAGACCTGGGTTTTGATGTACTTGGTGTCTGACGAGCAGTGCGACTGGCTGAGCACTGAGCCCGTGCGGCAGGGACGGTGACCGGACCGAGAGCGGAGCCTTGACGAACGCGGGCTGCACCGGTAGCCTTGAGCGCGCTGATCGTTTCTTGGCGAGGTTCGACCGTCAAGAATCCCACGTCCATCACACCGAAAAGGGAAGATAACCCATGCCGCGCCTTCCTCGCTTCGCCCCCGTCATCGCCATCGCCGTTGCCGTCGCCGTTCTTGCGGTGTTGTACGCGGCGGGCGCTCCGCCAGCCTCCGCCGCCGTCCCGGGTGGGGATGTCCTAGCCGCCGAGGTCGTGGCCGATGCCGTGGCCGTTGCGTTCAGTTGCTCCGACGGCTCCCAAGACTGGGACGAGTGCGGGGTGCTTGATCCTGCGGGAACGCCCGGAACACTCTGCTTCGACTGCGATTGTGCGGGAGGCGGCTGGTATTGGATATGCCTGGACGGTCAAACCGGCGAGGTGAATTGCGAGGAGTAGAGCCCCTACCGCCCCCGAACCTGACGAAGCCCGGCGGTGTCTTCTTTCCCGCCCCGACTGAGTCCTGCGGGGGTGCGTGCTCTGCCTTGGCGGATCGCGTGATCTTCTTTGGCGTCGCATTCGTGGCGCTGCTGGCAGGTGCCGTGGGTGCTTCTTCTCGGGAAGTTGGGTCCCGCCCGTTGGCGAGGGATATAGCTTGCCACTCTTCGCCATTGGACACCATCAGAGACCAGTGGCTTCCGAGGGACCCGGCACCGGTGCGGCAAGCAGTATACGGTGCGACCGACGACCAAGCGATCGGGAGCTTCGGCGGCCTAGGCTACCGGGACGGTGCGGTCTATCTGTTCGACCAGTCCAAGCCGGAAGTGGTGGTGTTGTCGTCGGACTCGCTCACCCCGGTCCACCGTTTCGGGCGTCGTGGCGAAGGCCCGGGGGAGTTCTGGGGCATCGCCCGCCCCTTCCCCTTGGGCCGCTATGTCGATTTCCGATTTCTCAGCGCCGGGTCGTCCGGCGTTGCAGTCTATGACGGAACGGGCATTGAACTGTTTGACTTGGCGGGTGTATTCGAGCGCAGGTACTTGGAAGGGGTGCCGTCTAGCCGCGTGTTCGGTTTTCGCTATGTGGGGTTGAGCGAGCCGGAAGGCCGGATTCTCTTTGCCGTGGACAAACCCGGCGACGGAGGGGCTCCCGAGAGGCATCTGCAAACATGGGCCTTCGACATCGGCAACGAGCCGACAGCGACAAGCCGTCCTAGAAGGCTGTGGGAACTGCCGTTGACCCATCCACCAACCACACAGCACGGCGTCGTTGTTCCGAGACTGCAAGCCCGACCGCTCTGGACTGTTTGGGGGCGGTGTGTCGTAGCGTCGGACGGCGCCGGTGACGACCTCTGGGTCTTCAACATCGACACCGGGGTCGTCGTAAGCCACAGGCTACCCGATTGGCCTCTCCCAGAAGCAGGCGAGAACGACTCCGGCGGACGCTTTCAGGCGCTGCCCGGATCCGGTGCCGCACCGACCGCACGCATTCGGTGGGAGGATCTGGTTGTCGATCCATCGGGTGCCGCTTGGGTACGCCAGTGGAGCTCCGATGCGGCCTCGTCGGCTCGCGTGGCTATTGTCGATCTGCGCGACGGCGGCGTCAGAGATGTCCAGGTGCCGGCCTTTCCGAGAACATTCGGAGATGCGGGAGTGTATTTCGCGGTCGAGCAGGGAACGTTGACCGAAAGCTACATCGTTCGCTACACGGTGAGCAGATGAGTTCGCTCGACCGACAGCGGGGTCGCACCGGGGATGCGTGGCACAGAGCGCAGCCGTCGTCGAGGAGTGAAGGGGGCGCCGGTCGCCCTCGTCGCCCGTGAGCTTGGCGACTAACGAGACCGAGGAGCTAGCGTCACTGGCCATGAACGATGAAATCGAATACCATGCCGACCTCCTTGCTGGTCGCGTTCGTGAGCTTCTGGCACGCCCTCCCGTCTATCCGTCCGAGCGGCGGAAGATCCCGGCTGTATCCGGGGTCTACCTGTTCAGCGAACTCGGGGAGGGGCACCTGTACGTCGGTGTAGCCACAACGCGGACCAACCACCTCCGTGCGCGGATCGGTCAACACATTCCCCGGCCACCTGCTCGTCCTCGGAAAGCCACGGCCGCCACCCTTGCCGAGCGGATTGCCATGGAGGGTGCTGGACTCTCGTCGAGAAAGGGCCTGTATGACAACGAGGAGTTCTGCGAGCTGTTCTGGGCGCTTGGACCGAGGATCGAACACATGGACCTCCGATTCATTGAGGTAGATGATCCTGCCAAGGCTCGGGCCATGGAGAGATTCGCCGTCTGGGTGCTGAGTCCCAGGTACAACTATTGATTGGCGCGCCGCCTCCCTGATGGGTTGTGGGCAGTGCCCGGAAGAGACGTTTCGCAGATGTCCGCTTGGGCTGGCTTGAGCCACTCTACGGTGTCCACTCCATCGGACAAGTATCCATCTCACAAGCGGACGCCCGTTTGTCACGAAGCAACTTGCCTCGCAGCGCCCCTTTGCGACGCTTCCGCTTCGGCGCCCGTTCTTGCCCGGCTCGATCATCCGTGAACGCTCCCCGCCGGGCTGGGCGTCGGGAAGGCCGGGCAGGAGTACTCGCGCGGCGGCTGCGCCGTCCAAGTGCGGTCCTGCTGCACCAGGGCGTTGGCGAGGACGAGGAGCTTCCGCATCACGGCCGTCAGGGCGACCTTGCGCGGCTTCCCCTTGGCGAGGAGCGCCTCGTACTTCCGCTTGAGGTCGGGATTGTGATGGGCCGCAACCAGAGCGGGCATGAAGAGCAGCCGGCGGACCCGGTGCCTGCCGCCCTGGATGAAGCTCCGTCCCTTCCAGTTTCCGGACTCCCGGGTGACCGGGGCGAGTCCGGCGAGGCTGGCGGCTCCCGACCGAGTGAGCATACCCAGTTCCGGCAAGTGGACGATTAGTCCCGCTTCGGCAGGCCGACCGGCCGACCGCGGCTCTTCGTCGAATCCTGCTCTTCCGTACTCCGAGACATCTCGTGCCTCCTCTCCTCTGGACCCCGGAAGGTTGGCTAAAGTACTGTCCAGAGAAATCGGGGGCACTATATTGCCCACGGAAGTGCGCAAGTTCCTGGCCCGGTTGGTGATTGCGGTCCGATCCCTGACCAGCGCGTCGCGGATCTGCTGGAGCTCGGCAAGCTCGCGCTGCCCCTCCGACCGCGCCTCGGTCGGGCGCAGGTCCTCGATGGCCGAAGCCATGATGGACAGCATCCGGGCGTCCACCGCGTCGGTCTTGGCGCGCCGCCCGATGGAGCGGGCGAAGGACCGGACCTGGAAGGGGTTGATCGCGTACAGGGGGAGCCCGGCCTTCAGGAGGGTGTCCTCGAAGTCGCGGTGGAAGGCTCCGGTGGGTTCGTACGCGATCCGGTCGATCCCGGAGCCGATCCAGACGATCAGCTTCCGGAAGCCGGCGCTGTCGTTGGGGAACCGGGATACTCTCCCCTCGGGCGCGGCGAAGGCGTCGAGCCAGTCCTTGGAGATGTCGATCCCAACGGTGCGGAGGATGCTCCTCATGAGTTCTTCCCTTCTCCTGTGCTTGTCATGCGAGCCTCGATGCTCGTGTATCCATTCAGGACATTGGGAAGGACGGTGGCGATCACACTTACCACGGCCCCTTTACGGCCTGCCAGCATATCGATCCGACCACCGTCCCTGTTGAGCGCCCGCTCCGGCTCGCTGCGCTCGCCTCCACGGGCGCTCAACAGCCCGGGCCTTCCCCGCGACCCGGTCATGCAAATCACGCGGGAATCTGCATGATTATGGGAGACAAGCCAGCTTACTCCTTGGGGCCACACTCCGTGCGTCCCCTGCGGAGGCTGGCGGGGGGCCGTGCCCCCTCTGACCCCCGAGTTTCCGGCCCGCCGCAGGGGCGGGCGGGCTGCGGGGCGCTCCACCACCTGAGCCCCGTCGCCGTGGCCGCGGACGAGCGCTGCCCGGTCGTGGCCGAGGCCCGGCCGGACATGATCCTCGACGGACCGGCCACCCGGGACCTTGGTCGTGACCGGCGAGGGCTTGAGGATCCGCCCGTGGGCGGGCCTCTGGCCAACTGGGTGGCAGGCCATCCTTGGCCGTGCACCCCACCCCCGGCGAGTCCGCAAAACCGCTCTCACGTCCATTCTGGGCGGCTTGGGGGCGGTTTGGCGAGATTCAAGCCCGCAGGATCGCCTGTAACGCACGAACTCGACCCCCGGAGGGGTAGGAGGTATCCCCGGTTTCGGGCTTCCGGCCGAGGAACTCGACACCCTCCCGGTGGATGATCAAGGCACGGAAACGGGCCCGTGTGTGCAATCTGTCAGGTGATCCTGCCCCGGTGCTCCGCCCCGTTTTCGGGGCAGAGGCGGGGTCCGGGACGGCCGAAACCCGATCCGCGAGGACGGCGTAGGGGTGGAAGGCCGCCTTATCCTAAGGGCCGGGTCCTCCGTTCGGCGGGCTGGCGGCCCGGATCGCGTTTGCCGAGGCCCGGGCGCTGCCGCTCGTGGCCGTTCCGGAGCGTGAAAACGACGAGGGGGTTTGTCAACCGGCACGGAAAATGTCCCGGTTATCGGCATTGACAATGTCCCGGTTTGACGGCTGCCCCGCGCAGGGAGCGGAGCGACCGGAGCGGGGCAGCGGGCCGGGAGTGCGGTGGTCATGATGGACCCTCTCCCGATGCCGGTGATTCGGCATCTATTCGGCTCGCGAGCGGATGGATCGCCTTCGAGATTTCGGCGTGCCGACGCATCCGGTAGCTGTTGCCCCTGATGTTCACGATATGGCAGTGGTGGAGCAGTCGATCGAGGAGGGCGGCGGCCATGACCTCGTCGCCGAGGATCCGGCCCCACTCCTCGAAGCCCTTGTTGGACTTGAGCACGGTCGAGCCGTTGCCGTGCGCCGGTTGACGAGTTGGAAGAACAGGACCGCCCCGCTCTGGGTCACCGGCAGGTAGCCGATCTCGTCGACGACGAGCAGCGCCGGATGGGTGAGGATCTTCAGGCGGCGGTCGAGCCTGCCCGCGGCCTTGGCCTCCTCCAGGGAGTTGACGAGGTCGGTGAGGGTGCCGAAGTAGATCTTGCGGCCGCTCTCTGCCGCCGTGATCGCCAAGCTGATCGCGAGATGCGTCTTGCCGACGCCGGGCGGGCCGAGGAACACGACGTTCTCCTTGCGCTCGACGAAGCCGAGTTCGTGGAGCGCGTCGATCTGCTCGCGCTTGATCGAGGGCTGGAAGGCGAAGTCGAAGGTCGCCAGCGTCTTCACGTACGGCAGGCGGCTGGAGCGCATGGCGGCTTCGAGGCGGCGTCCGTTGCGGAGTTCGATCTGGGCGGCCAAGGGACGGCGCTCGACCTCGAACCGGTCCACCGGCCGCTCCTTGAGCGTGCCGTGGACGCGGACGTTGGCCACCTTGTCGAGCCATCCCTGCACCCGGGCGTTCAGATCGTCGTCCGACACGAAGTCCCGCCCGTAGAAGAAGCTCCGCCGGAGGTAGCTGACCGGCCGCTCCACCTTGCCCTTCGTCCGAGCCCGGTACGGCCGGCACGCCCGGATCCGGAACCCCCAGTGGAAGGCGAAGCGCAGGAACTCCGGGTTCTCCATCAGCCGCCCGCCGACCTCGCGGTTGTCCTCGACGATGACGGCCTTCATCTGGTCGAACAGCAACTCCGAGGGGACGCCCCCGAAGTACCGGAACGCCGACTCCAGCCCCTCCATCACCACCGCCATCGTCTGGCGCTCGTAGTAGCGGACCCACATCAGCCGCGAGTAGCCCAGCACCACCACCAGCGCGTGCCGCTTGCCCCACGGGGTCTTGAACTCCGCGAAGTCCACCTGACCCTGGTGCCCCGGCGGGGTCTCGAAGCGCCGCACCGGCTCCGGCGGCGGCCTCGGCCGGACCTCGCGGACGTGCCGCTTCACCTGGTCGTAGCCACCCTCGTAGCCCGCCTCCCGGATCTCCTCGAACAGCCGCACCGCGCTGAGGTCCGGATACCCGGCCAGACGGGTCTCGATGATCCCCTTGTAGGGATCGAGCTTCGACGGCGACCGCCGCCTCGGTCCGTACCGGACCGGCCCGTCGTCCACTTCCCGGTCCAGCTGCCCCGCCGCGATCCAGCGGTACACCGTCCGCTCGCTGACTCCGCAATGCCGGGCCACCGCAGCCTTGCTCAGTCCCTGTTCCAGATAGTGCCGCAGCAGCACCCGCTTCTCTCTTCCGATCATCACGTCTCCTTCCTTCGATGGAGACGCGATGGTAGCCAACCCGTTCTCGTTCCCTGCCCGGTTTCCCCCCAACAACCCGTGCGGCCAAGCCCCCGCCACCGGGCTCAACCCTGACATTTTCAATGCCCACGATCCTGCAATTTTGCATGCCCGGTAACAACATTTTACATGCCGATTTCAGGGAAACTTTACATGCCGGGTAACACGATTCACAATCCGGCCCTTCGGCGATTCACACCGGACCCTCCGTCCATCCGCTTGTGCGGTGGCGTCTTGCGGCCTCGCGACCCGCCCGCCCGTTGCCGGACGGGTCGCTCTTGCCGTGTCCGCAGCGACCTCGGCAGTCTGAGGGCCTGCCACGGGTTCGAGGACGGGTTGGCCCCTCCCCCGAGCCCAGGGTCGCTACGGGCCATCGATCCGTCCCGGAAGGGGTTGAGCACCGCTTCGAAGCGGAGGAGCATCGGTTGGCCGACCGGCCGGCTGACGTTGGGCTATTCGGCATCGCCGCCGGAGACCGGGACGAGCCGATCGGTTCGCCCATTGGCCTTCCCGCAAGGGACCTGCTGTCTCGGAGCGACCCCCGAGGGAGGTGGGATGGAGTGCACATCCCAACCCTCCCCGATGCCACGCCAGGCATCGAAAAAGAGGGGTCGCTCCGGTCACGGCCTCCGGTTCCGTGCGGCGCAGCCGCCACGGAGGCCGTGATGCAACCGAAAGCGGGACAACGGGATGCGCAGCTGCGGAGATGCACATTCGAACCTCGATTTCGCGCACATGCACGTCCGTTTCACATGTGCGGTCCCGGCACGGCCCCGGACGCGCCTGATCGGGGCCGATAACGGCTTCCCGAAGCCCTCGTGTGCGCCGCGCTCCCAGCGACTCCTGATCATGCGCTTGAACCGCTGACCTCGGGACGGGACGTGCCGTCCAACCGCCACCCGCCGCTGGTCAAACACCCCCTCTTCAGCGACATTTCGTTCGCGCAGATCGTGCAGTCCATCAAGAGAGGAATCGAATGATGGCACGCACGAAACGAAGTCGGCGCTCCTACGGTGCCGGCGAATGGGGCCGCAACCGGGTCAGGGTGTTCCCGGACCCGAAGACCGGCCTGTTTCAAGTCGAGTGGCGCGAGAACGGGCGAAGGCTGACCCGGTCGCTCGGGCACCGGGATTGGACCCGAGCCAAGAAGCAGGCGGACGAGTTCGCCGCCGGGTTCGCAAGCCCGGACCTGAACGGCAAGGCGGAGGCCGAGCCGCTCACCTTGGAGACGCTTTTTGAAACCTACGGTGAGGAGGTGACGCCGACCAAGGGAAGGTGTTCGCGGGCGCACGACCGGGCCGCGACGAAGATGTTCCTTCGCTTCTTCGGACGGAACCGCGACCCGGCCACCCTGTCCCAAAGAGACTGGGACCGGTTCATCCGCGAACGGCGCGCGGGCCGAATCGGACCGAGCGGTAGGCCCGTGAGCGACCGGATGGTCGAACACGACCTCAAGTTCCTGATCGCGGTGCTCAATTGGGCCGCGAGGTCGAGGGACGACCAAGGCCGCCTGCTCCTCGACAGGAACCCGCTCAAGGGCCTCAGAAAGCCCACGGAGAAGAACCCGACCCGAGTGGTGCTCACGGAGGACGAGTACCGGGCGCTCCTGAAGGTGTCGCGCCGGATAGGCTGGCGGTTCCGCGTCGCGCTCGTGTTGGCGCACGAAACCGGGCACCGCATCGGGGCCATCCGCAAGCTCCTTTGGGCGGACATTGACACCAAATCTGGTATCTGTCGGTATCACTTGTCCTTACGGGATGTCGTGGTCGATTTCCCGCCGTTTGATTCCCGCCAAGTGAAATTCTAGCCGCTCGCCCCGCGGCGGGCTTCCAGAGCCGTCCGAAGCTGTACCTCGTCGGGCCTCTGGTAGCAGTTGAGCACCGTCTTGGCGTTCCGCCAGCCGCCAAGCTCGCAGAGCACCTTGAGCGGCTGGTCCATGAGATCGCTCGCAAACTTGCGCCTCAGCGAGTGCCAACCCCTCCGGTGCTTCCGCTCGATCCCCGCGAGTCGCTCGGCCCGGCACCACCAGACGCGCGGCTGCGACGGGCTCACGGACTTCAAGGGATGCTTCGCCGACGGCAGCACCGGCGCGTCCGCGATCCCGGGGCTCCTCCTCCACGCCTGCCTGAGCACGGCGAGCGCCTTTGCGGACAACGGCGTCCGGTGCTCGTATCCCGTCTTCTCGTGCTCGCTGCGCCACCTGATGGTCTCGCGGTCGAGGTCGATATCGCGCCACCTGAGGTGCCGGATGGCTCCGATTCGGTGCCCGGTTTCGTGCGCTAGGACGAGCGCGACGTGAAACCGCCACCCGACCCGCCGGGACACCTTCAGAAGCGCCCGGTATTCCTCGTTTGTAACGACGACGCGAACCGGGTTCTTCTCGACGGGCTTCCTGAGACCCTTGAGCGGATTCCTGTCGAGGAGCAGGCGGCCGTGCTCGTCCCGCGACCTCGCGGCCCAGTTGAGCACCGCCATCAGGAAGGTGAGGTCCCCGTTGATGGTCTGGTCGGACACGGGCTGGCCGCTCGGACCGATTCTGCCCGCTCGCCGCGCCCGGATGAACCGATCCCAGTCCCTCTGCGACAGCGTCCCGGGTCCTCGGTTCGGACCAAGGAAGTCGAGGAACATCGCCGTCGCCGCCCGGTCGTGCATGCGGGACGTATACGCCTTCGTCGGCGTCACCTCCTCACCGTAGATTTCAAAAAGCCCTCCCAGGGTGAGCGGCTCGGGCTCGGCTTCAGCCTTGCCGTTGGGCTCGTGAACCGCAAGCCCCGCGGCGGCCTCGTCGGCCTGCCGCTTGGCCCGCGACCAATCACGATGCTTCAGCGGAGCGCCAAGCGCACGAATCAAGGCAGAAAATCGTCTAAAGTCAACTAGGACTGCACGATCTGCGCTTTCTGTCCTTAGATCACACTTGATTCCAAAGCGCCAAAGCAACGGGAAAATCACTCCGTTTGGCAGGAAGAAAGCGCCTCTCACGTCGCACCCCGAGCGCGCGCCCGCATAGGATAATCTGGGATCGCGATCCGGCACATAGCAGCGTTGTCCAATGAGAAATGATCATGAGCGGGAAGCGGGTTTCCAACGGGAAGTGAGCACGAGCGGGGGTGCGAGCAGATCATGGGAGCATGATCGTGACACTCTGCACCGAACGGATTTGCACCCTCGACGACATCCGCGCCTTCCTCGGCGGGAGCGAGGCGGCGGAGATCACCCCCCACGACCGCGAGGCGGCGTACGCGTTCGTTGAGCGGACGCTGGTCCGGTTCCGCTACCATTTCGGCCTGTCGAGGGCCGGGAAGGGTCTGGTCAGGAAGTATCTCGCCAGGGTCACCGGCTACTCGGACGCCCAGCTGACCCGGCTGATCACGCAGCAGCGCCGCACGGGCCGCATCCGCGACCACCGGTTGCGCCCTCCGGCGCGGCCCTTCGCCACGGTCTACACGACCGCCGACGCGCTGCTGCTGGCCGAGGTGGACGAGGCCGTCGGCCAGCTCTCGGGACCGGCGACGAAGCGGATCCTGTGGCGCATGTACCATGTCTTCCGCGACGAGCGCTTCGAACGCCTGGCCGGGATCTCGAACGGCCACATCTACAACCTGCGGAACCGCCGGGTGTACCGGCGTGCCCGGACCACGTTGCGGACGACGCGGGGTGCGCCTTCGCCGATCGGCCAGCGGCGCAGGCCCCGGCCGGAGGGCCGTCCGGGCTTCGTGCGCGTCGACACCGTGCACAGCGGTGACCGCGATGGCGAGAAGGGGGCCTACGTGATCAACATGGTCGACGAAGTGACGCAGTACCAACAACTTGCGTCGGTTCGCCGGATCACCGAGCAGTTCATGGTCCCCGTGCTCGAGGCGCTCATCGGCGCGTTCCCCTTCCGCGTCCTGGCCTTTCACTGCGACAACGGGTCGGAGTTCATCAACCACCGGGTCGCGGAGATGCTGAACAAGCTGCACGTCGAGGATTTCACGAAGTCGCGGCCCCGGCGCTCGAACGACAACGCGCTGGTCGAGTCCAAGAACGGCAACGTCGTTCGCCGGTGGCTGGGGCGCAGCCACATCCCGGAGTCTCTGGCACCGGATGCCGACGCGTTCCTGCGCGACCATCTCTCGCCCTTTCTCAACCATCACCGCACCTGCCTCTTCGCGGTCGAGGTCGAGGATGCGAACGGGCGCCGCCGCAGGAAGTACCCCCAGGAGCTGGTCAGGACCCCGTACGAGAAGCTCCGGTCGCTGCCCGGGGCCGAAGGCTTTCTGAAGCCGGGCGTCACCTTCGAGAAGCTCGACGCCGCAGCACACGCCGTGAACACCGTGGAGGCCGGCCAAAAGGTCCAGCGGGCCCGCAAGGTGCTCTTCCAGCTCATCGCCAAGGCGCTGAACCCCGCAGCATGACCGGCCCCGCCCGCCCCTCGGCTCGCTCCGCTCGCCTCGGGGCTGGCGGCCCTTGCGCCGCCCCCTCCTCCACCCCACCATCCCAACCTCCACCACCCCTCACCATCGCACCCCCCCCCACCTCGGCCCCTCCCCCCGGCTCGTTCATGATCATGTCCGGGTTGGAAAACACTATAGCAAGGGCACCAATGCGTCCGGCCAAGGAGCGGATCCCAAGCGCCGAGCCCCATTTCTCGAACGGTCCTCCGTTTCTGGGTCGGTGCGGCTGCGCGCTACCAAGGCCGGTACATGGCCGGTACGTTATCGTAATGGGATTCCCGCGCGATGCGGGCGGCACCCCATTACGACAGCAACCCACGACTCCACGACATGACCGCGCCCAACCTGAACTGGATTGCCAACTACATCTGGGGCATCGCCGACGACGTGCTCCGCGATGTCTACGTGCGCGGAAAATACCGCGACGTGATCCTGCCGATGACCGTGCTCAGACGGCTCGACGCGGTGCTGGAGCCCACCAAGCGGGCCGTCCTCGACATGAAGGCGACGCTGGACGCCGCCGGGGTCGTCAACCAAGCCGCCGCGCTCCGGCAAGCGGCGGGGCAGGCCTTCCACAACACCTCGGATTTCACGCTCACGGACCTCCGCGCCCGCGCCAGCCGCCAGCAACTTAAAGCCGACTTCGAGGACTATCTGGACGGGTTCTCGCGCAACGTGCAGGACATCCTCAACAACTTCGAGTTCCGCAACCAGATTCCGCGCCTCGACAGGGCCGACGCGCTCGGGGCGCTAATCGAGAAGCTCACCTCCCCGGAGATCAATCTCAGTCCCAGCGGCCTCGACAACCACGGGATGGGCACGGTCTTCGAGGAACTGATCCGGCGCTTCAACGAGGAGAACAACGAGGAGGCGGGCGAGCACTTCACCCCGCGCGACGCCGTCACGCTCATGGCGAAGCTCGTATTCCTGCCCGTCGCCGACCGGATCGAGTCGGGAACCTACCTGCTTTATGACGGGGCCTGCGGGACGGGCGGGATGCTTACCGTGGCCGAGGACGTGCTGCACCGGCTCGCGGAGGGACGGGGCAAGGAGGTGTCCACGCACCTATACGGCCAGGAGATCAACGCCGAGACCTACGCGATCTGCAAGGCCGACCTGCTTCTGAAGGGCGAGGGCGAGGCCGCCGACAACATCGTGGGGGGGCCGGAGCACTCGACGCTCTCGAACGACGCGTTTCCGACGCGGGAGTTCGACTTCATGCTCTCGAACCCGCCATACGGGAAGAGTTGGAAGTCCGACCTTCAGCGCATGGGCGGGAAGGAGGGGATGCAGGATCACCGCTTCCTGATCGAGCACGCGGGCGACCCCGAATACTCACTGGTCACCCGTTCGAGCGACGGCCAGATGCTGTTCCTCGCCAACAAGCTGTCGAAGATGAAGCGGGACACCCCGCTCGGCAGCCGGATCGCCGAGGTCCACAACGGAAGCTCGCTGTTCACCGGATCGGCGGGGCAGGGCGAGAGCAACATCCGGCGGTGGATCATCGAGAACGACTGGCTGGAGGCCATCGTCGCGCTTCCGCTCAACATGTTCTACAACACCGGCATCGCCACCTACGTCTGGGTGCTCACGAACCGCAAGCCCGAGCACCGCTGGGGAAAGGTCCAGTTGATCGACGCCACGAAGTGGTTCCGTCCGCTCAGGAAGAACTTGGGGAAAAAGAACTGCGAACTCGGGCCGGAGGACATCGAGCGGATCTGCCGGACATTCCTCGACTTCGAAGAGACGGAGGAGAGCCGGATCTTTGACAACGAGGCGTTCGGGTATTGGAAGGTGACGGTGGAACGGCCGCTCCGCCTGAAGGTGGATCTGTCGGCCGAGCGTTGCACCGCCTTCACCGAGGCTTGCGGCAAGGCCGGGGAGGTGCCGCTCGCGAACGCCGTGGAGCGGGTGTCCGAGACGCTCGGTCCAGGCCCTCACTTCGACTTCAACGGCTTCTTGGGCGTGCTCAAGGCTGATATGTCGGGGAGTCGTGCGAAGCTCACGGCCAAGCGCAAGAAGCTGCTTCAGACCGCGCTGGCCGAGCGGGACGATGCGGCGGAGCCGGTGGTCAAGAAGGTCCACCGGCGAGGCACGGCGCCCGACCCGCTCCGGGGACTGTACGAGGTCGGGGAAGGCTCCGCCGGGCTTCGCGTGGTCGAGTACGAACCTGACACGGCGCTCAGGGACACCGAGCAGATCCCGCTCCAAGAAGAGGGCGGGATCGAGGGGTTCCTGCACCGCGAAGTGCTCCCCTATGCCGGGGATGCGTGGTACGTCGCCAAGAGTGTGAAGACCGGATATGAGATCAGCTTCAACCGGTACTTCCACAAGCCCGAGCCGATGCGGACGCTCGATGAGATCGGGGACGACATTCTGGCGACCGAGAGGGATACGGAGGGGTTGCTGGGGCAATTGCTGGGACGCACGAAGACTCTCGTCCGGGCGAAGCTCCGCGTCTACATCGACACCTCGGTAATCGGAGGCTGCGAGGACGAGGAGTTCCGTGAACCGTCACGTCGGCTGATCGAGCGATGCGAGGACGGAGAGGTTACGCTCGTCGTTTCGGCCGTGACGGCGGGAGAACTCCGGCAGGCTCCCCCGCCCGTGCGCCGGGTACTCCCGTCCATCGGCCCGGAACACTTGGAGAGGGTGGAGGTCACTCGGGAAGTGGAGATGCTGGCGAACGGGTATATTGAGAGCGGAGCGCTTGGCGAGGGGATGCGCGCCGACGCTCTACATATCGCCGCCGCGACCGTGGCAGACGTGGACGTGCTGGCAAGCTGGAACTTCCGGCACATGGTGAACCTGCGGCGGATACGGCAATACAACGAGGTCAACCGGCGGTTGGGGTATCCGCCGGTGGAGATTCGCAGCCCGAAGGAGCTTGAAGATGACGAGTGAGACCGGATCGAAGCAGTTCGACTGTGTGAAGTCGATGCGCGAGATCAGGAATCGGATCAGCGCCGAGATCGCCGACATGTCATATGCCGAGCTTTCGCGGTGGCTCGACCGGCGGGTGCGGGAGGATCCACTCTTCGCTCGTATCCCGAACGCCCGGAAGCCGGCACGACCATCCACGGTGCGCGCCGGGGCGCGTGACGCCAGTTCGTCCGGGGCAGGGATTGGAGACGGGACCCAAAGCTGATGGCCACCCAGCGCTATTCGGTAACGCCACACCCGATCGAATCCCTGCTCACTTGGGTGAAGTCGGGCGCAATCGCGATCCCCGAGATACAGCGCCCCTTCGTCTGGCCCGCAGTGAAGGTGCGCAACCTGCTTGATTCCCTCTACAACGGCTACCCGGTCGGGTATCTGATCTCGTGGCGCAACCCGACCATCAAGCTCAAGGACGGCAGCCTGTCGTCGGGGAAGCGAATCCTCATCGACGGCCAGCAAAGAGTCACGGCGCTGATGGCTGCGTTGCTGGGGCACGAGGTGCTCACCAAGGACTACCGCACGGTACGGATCCGAATCGCCTTTCATCCGCAGCAGGAACGCTTCGAGGTACGTAACCCGGCGATCGCCAGGGACGGAGCCTGGATCGACGACATCGCCAAGATCTTCCACCCGGATGCCGATCTCTTCGAGTTCATGGACGATTACGCGGCACGCAATCCGGGCGCGGACCGCAGGGTAGTCGGCCAAGCGCTTCAGAGAGTCGGCAAGATCGTCAACAACCATGTCGGCGTGATCGAGTTGGCCGAGGACCTCGACATCGAGACCGTCACCGAGATCTTCATCCGCGTCAACTCCGAAGGCACGCCACTGTCACAAGCCGATTTCGCGATGTCGAAGATCGCGGTCAACGAGTCCTACGGTGGCAACCTCCTGCGCAAGGCCATCGACTATTTTTGTCACTTGGCGGTGGCTCCAGAGTTCTTTTCGAAGATCGAGAGGGGAGACCCGGACTTCACGGCCTCTCCGTTCTGGCCGAGAATGACGTGGCTCAAGAGGGTCAACGACGACCTCTACGATCCCACGTACACGGACATGCTGCGCGTGGCGTTCACCTCGAAATTCGAGCGCGGCAGGTTGCAGGACCTGGTCGCGCTTCTCTCCGGGCGGAACTTCGAGACACGCGAATACGAGGAGGCTATCGCCGAGGACGCCTTCGCCCGGTTGCAGGAGGGTGTCCACGCCTTCATGAACAAGACGCACTTCGACCGGCTGACCATGATCCTGCGGTCCTCCGGGTTTCTCACCTCTCGCATGATCCGCAGCCAGAACGCGGTCAACTTCGCGTTCATCCTGTACCTACGCGGGCGCGACGAGGGGCTCGACGCCCACGAACTCGAACGCCTCGTGCGACGTTGGTACGTCATGTCGATCCTGACGCGGCGCTATTCGGGAAGTCCCGAAACCGCGTTTGACCGCGATATCCGACAGGTCGCCGCGCAAGGATTGCGGCGATACGCCGAATCCGTCATCGAGAACGAACTGCCCGGAAGCTATTGGACGGGCATGTTGCCCCAACTCATGGACACTTCGTTCTCGACGAGCCCGTACTTCATCGCCTATCAGGCTGCCCAAGCCTATTTGGGCGACAAGGGATTCCTCTCCACTACGATCAGTGTGCGCGATCTACTGCTCAATCGGGGGGATCGCCATCATGTCTTCCCGCGCAAGAACCTGAAGGACAAGGGGCTGACGCGTGGCCGCTACAACCAGATTGCCAACTACGTCATCGCCCAGAGCGAAATCAACATCGCCATCGGCGATACTCCACCCGAGACCTATTTCGCGAGGCTGGCTGAGCAAGTGAACGGCGGGGCGAGGAGGTATGGCGGAATCGTTGACCGCGCCGAATTGGAGGAGAACCTCGCCAAGAACTGTGTGCCGCTGAGACTGCTCGACGGAGAGATTCCCGATTACGACGACTTCCTGGCGGCGCGCAGAAAGCTGATGGCTCTGAGAATCAGGGCTTGGTTCGAGGCGCTGTCGTGACGGGCAATCTTCAGCCATATCCCCAGATGCGGGACTCGGGGATCAAGTTGCTGGGAAAGGTGCCGGAGCATTGGGAGGTGCGGCGGCTCAAGGACTCGTTGGGAGTAAACGAGGTGGTCCTGCCCGAAGACACGGAACCGGACTACAGATTCCATTACATCGATATTGGGTCCGTCGGAACAGGTCGCCTGATATCCTCTCCCCGAGAACTGCGATTCGAAGCCGCCCCCTCCCGCGCTAGGCGCGTGGTCCGGCGCGGCGACACGCTCGTATCGACCGTGCGAACGTACCTAAAGGCCGTCTGGCATGCGGGTGGCGATGTTCGCGATCTCGTAGCCTCCACGGGCTTCGCCGTGTTGACTCCGAGGCCTTGGGTTCTCCCGAAGTTCGTCAGCTATACCTGCCGAAGCGAACCATTCACGGACCGTGTCACAGCCGAGTCGGTAGGAGTTACATACCCAGCCATCGCCGAGGGGCGGCTCACGTCAGCTTTGCGAATCTGCATTCCGCCCCTCCCCGAACAACGCTCCATCGCCCGCTTCCTCGACGACGCCGACCGCCGCATCCGGCGCTACATCCGTGCGAAGGAGCGGCTGATCGAGCTGTTGGACGAGCGGAAGCGGGCGCTGATCCACGAGGCGGTCACGGGCCGGATCAATGTCCGCACTGGCCAGCCCTATCCGGCCTACAAGGACTCCGGCGTCGAACGGCTCGGGAAGGTGCCGGAGCATTGGGAAGTGGAGAGGCTTCATCGGTGCGTTCGCGTTGTCGGCGGCATGACCCCAAGCATGCAAACTCCAAGCTACTGGGGTGGACAGATACCATGGGTCACGCCGAAAGACATGAAGCGAGATGTTATCGGGGATTCCCAGGTGAAGGTTACACGAGCGGCCCTGAACAGTACGTCATTGCGCCTTGTGGACTCGGGGGCAGTCCTGATGGTCGTGCGTGGAATGATCCTAGCGAAGCGTGTTCCGGTGGCATGGACCACGGGTTCGGTGACGATCAATCAAGACATGAAGGCGCTGTCCCCGGTGTCCCATGTTGACGGAGAATTCCTCGCTCACGCTCTTCGCTCGGGGCAGGAGGCTCTAATTGCGCTAGTCGAGGTGGCTGGCCACGGAACTCGGCGTCTTCCTACGGAACGTTGGCGATCCTTGCGCATGGCGCTTCCCCCTCGCCCCGAACAACGGGCCATCGTCCGTTTCTTGGACGCCGCCGACCGGCGCATCCAGCGTCAAATCTCGGCAACTCGCCGCCAGACCATCCTCCTCACGGAGTACCGCACCCGCCTGATCGCCGATGTCGTGACGGGCAAGCTCGACGTGCGCGAGGCGGCGGCGGATCTTCCAGAGACCGACCCGCTCGCAGGGAACCGCGACCGGGCCGAGACCATCCCCATCGAATCGAACCTACATTCAACCGCACACGACATGGTGAAGGAGGCCGTATCATGACGAACTGGAACGACTGCCCGGCCGTCGAGCGGACGCCGGGCAGGGTGAGCGGAGCCTGGGTGTTCTCGGGCACGCGGATTCCGCTGTTCGCGCTCTACGAGAACCTTGCCGCGGGCGCCACGGTCGAGGAGTTCGTCGAGTGGTTTCCCGGGGTCGAGGAGCGGCAGGTCCGGGCGGTGCTCGAACACGAGGCGCAGACGCTGAGAACGGCGCTGGCCCATTGAAGCTGCTGTTCGACCAGGGCACGCCCGCACCGTTGCGGAGACACCTTCCCGGCCACTCCGTGGACACCTTGGCGGAGAAGGGATGGTCCGAGAAGAGCAACGGCGAGTTGCTCGATCTGGCGGAGCGAGAGGGATACGCGGTGCTGGTGACGACCGACCAGAGCTTGCCCCACCAACAGAACCTAACCCGGTGGCGGGTCGGGCTCGTCGTACTGCTGTCCACGGATTGGTCTCAGATTCGCCTCCGCACCGAAGAGATCGCCGAGGCCATCGAGGCGGTGCGACCGGGCCACGCCATCGAAGTGCCGATCCCACATCGCAGATGAGATGACCACGGACACGTCCGAACGGGGCCTTGAACGCCTGATCTGCAAGGCGCTGACCGGCGACCCCTGCGATCCGCCGTCGAGCGGAACGGTTGGCGAGCCCACCCCCGGATACGGCGGGGTCGGTTGGTCTCCCGGCAACGGTCGCGACTACGACCGCGAGTACTGCGTGGACCTGGTCCAACTGCGGACGTTTCTGGAGGCCACGCAACCCGAGTCCGCCGCCGCCCTCCGGCTCGCGGAGGACTGCCCGACGCGGCGCAAGTTCCTGGCCCGGCTTCAAGGCCAGATCAACAGGCGCGGCACCATCGACGTGCTCAGGGCCGGCGTCAGGCACGGCCCCCACCATTTGGAGTTCTTCCATGGCACCCCGTCGCCCGGGAACGAGACGGCCCGGCGGCTGTTCGAGCTGAACCGCTTCACGGTCACCCGTCAGCTACGCTACAGCCGGGACGAGACCCAGCGTTCGCTCGACATCGCACTGTTCATCAACGGCCTTCCGGTCTTCACCTTCGAGCTCAAAAACAACCTCACGAAGCAAACGGTCCACGACGCCATCGGGCAGTACAGGACGGACCGGAACCCGCGGGAGCCGCTCTTCCGGCTCGGGCGCTGCGTGGCGCACTTCGCGGTCGACGAGAGCGAGGTCCGCTTCTGCACCCACCTGAAGGGCAAGGCTTCGTGGTTCCTGCCCTTCAACCGGGGCTGGAACCAGGGGGCGGGCAACCCGCCCAACGCGGAGGGTCTCAAGACCGAGTACCTGTGGCGCGAGGTGCTGGCCCGCGGGAGCCTGACGGACATCCTTGAGAACTACGCGCAGCTTCTGGAAGAGAAGGACACAAAGACCGGCAAGAAGAAGCGGAAGCAGATCTGGCCCCGGTACCAACAACTCGATGTAGTACGCCGGCTGCTGGCTGACGCGGGGCGTCACGGGGCCGGGAAGCGATATCTGATCCAGCACTCGGCGGGCAGCGGCAAGAGTTTTTCCATCGCGTGGCTGGCGCACCGGTTGATCCCCCTGAAGAAGGACGGCGGCACCGTCTTCGATTCGATCATCGTGGTCACCGACCGCCGGATCCTAGACCGCCAGATTCACGATACGATCCGGCAGTACGAGCAGGTGCGATCGACGGTCGGGCACGCCGACAAGGCCGCCGACCTGAAGACGCTCATCGAGCAAGGCAAGCAGGTCATCATCTCGACGATCCAGAAGTTCCCGTTCATCCTCGAAGAGATCGGGAGCGCGCACCGCCGCCGCAGCTTCGCGATCATCATCGACGAGGCGCATTCGAGCCAGGGCGGCAAGGCCGCCGGAGCGATGGCGGCCGCGCTCGGCGAGGCGGGCGGCGGGGATGGGTACGAGACCTACGAGGACCGGATCAACCGCGAGATCGAGCGCCGCAAGATGCTCGACAACGCCAGCTACTTCGCCTTCACCGCGACGCCCAAGAACAAGACGCTCGAACTCTTCGGCGAAGCGGACCCTCGGAGCGACGGCACGGTCGGGCGGCTTCCGTTCCACACCTACAGCATGAAGCAGGCGATCCAAGAGGGGTTCATCCTTGATGTGCTCGAACACTACACGCCCGTCGAGAGCTACTACAGGCTGGCCAAGACGGTCGAGGAGGACCCGGAATACGATGTCCGCAAGGCCGGGAAGAAGCTTCGGCGCTACGTCGAGGGCCACGAACACGCGATCCGGCTGAAGGCCGAGATCATGGTGGACCACTTCCACGAGCAGGTGATCGCGCAGCGCAGGATCGGCGGCAAGGCTCGGGCGATGGTGGTCACCAACGGGATTGAGCGGGCGATCCAGTACTTCCACGCCATCCGCGACTACCTCAGCGAGCGCAGGAGTCCCCACGAGGCCCTCGTCGCGTTCTCGGGCGAGCACGACTACCGGGGAACCAACGTGACCGAGGCCAGCCTGAACGGCCTCCCTTCGTCGAAGATCGCCGAGACCTTCCGGGAGGACCCGTATCGGTTCCTCGTGTGCGCGGACAAGTTCCAGACCGGCTACGACGAGCCGCTGCTGCACACGATGTACGTCGACAAGACGCTCTCGGGCGTCAAGGCGGTCCAGACGCTGTCGCGGCTCAACCGGTCGCACCCGGAGAAGCGGGACGTTTTCGTGCTCGACTTCCTGAACGACACGGACACCATCACAAAGGCCTTCTCGGACTACTACCGGACCACTGTCCTGTCCGATGAGACCGACCCCGACCGGCTCCACGACCTGCTGGCAGACCTGGACGGGGCGCAGGTGTACTCCCCCGATCAGGTCAAGGAGTTCGTGAGGCTGTATCTGGACGGCGCGGACCGCGGACGGCTCGATCCTTTACTCGACCGGTGCGTGGCGGCGTACCTGAGTGACCTGGACGAGGACGGGCAGGTCCGGTTCAAGGGCACGGCCAAGGCGTTCACACGCAGCTACGCGTTCCTGTCCTCAATCCTCCCCTACAACAACCTGGACTGGGAGGAGCGCTCGATCTTCCTGGACTTCCTGATCCCGAAGCTGCCGGCGCCCGAGGAACCCGATCTGTCGAAGGGCATCCTTGAGAGGATCGACATGGACAGCTACCGCGTCGAGAAGCACGAGATGCGGAAGATCATGCTCGAGGACGCGGACGCGGAGATCGATCCGGTCACGACGGGCGAGGGCGGAGGCAGGAGCGAGGTCGAGACCGACCGGCTGTCGACGATCATCGCGGAGTTCAACGACCTGTTCGGCGGAATCGAATGGAGGGACCCCGACCGCGTCATCCGGACGGCCACCGAGGACCTTCCGGCCATGGTGGCGAAGGACACCAAGTTCGAGAACGCACGGCGGAACTCGGACAGGGAGAACGCCCGCGTCGAGTCCGACAAGGCGACGGAGCGGGCGGTGCTTCGCATCATGAACGACGACACCCAACTCTTCAAGCTGTTCGCCGACAACCCGGACTTCAAGCGGTGGCTGACGAACACCGCGTTCCGGCTGGCCTACGAAGCGACGCACTGACGAAAGCGACACCCTGCCAAGAGGTTGCGGGGGTGTTTTTCCGCCCCGTTGGCGACGACCGCCGCCCACTTCTGGACGTTATCGAACATATTGGACGTTATCGAACAATAGTCGATTCCGGGCGGGTTGACGGTCTTGCGGGCGACCCTTCAGCGTTCCTTGCATGGATACGCCGAAGCAGCACTTCAGCACGCGGGTCAGCTTTCCCCTCGGGCATGGCGAGCCATCCCCGAGGGCCGGGTTGAAACCCATTGCGGACGAAGTCCGTAGGGTTTCGTCCTTCGGGTCACCGAAGCGTACAGGCGAGCACGAGCAACCGAGGCGAAACACCGGAGGAGTCGCACGTAGTCAGGTTGATCCAACCCACCGCGGAACCGATGCCCGCGTCCATCGGCGGGGACGTCGGCGGGACCGGAAGCCACTCCGGCTTCCGGTGTGCATGGACGGCCCGGCATCGCCGGGCACCATCCCGCCGGTGGCCGCGCTTTGCGAGGCCCGTCTGAACGGGTTCCCAGGAGTGTTCGCCAGGCTGCTCCGCCGCCGCGTGGGCGGTGGCCAGCGACGACATTGGGACAGGTCGCCGCAGGGCTTGTCGGACGCCACTAAGGTGGTCGAGCGAGCCAGCATACCCCCGGTATAACCGCGGGGCTGGCGAGGGACGTTGCCCCTTCGATCCCCAACAGACCTGCGCTCCGGTGGATTGCGCGGGCGGGGGCGTCGCCCCCCTTCCCCCCGTGACGGCGCTTCGCGATGGCTAGACGCCGCCCGGTCATCGTCGCCGTCCGCCTCACGCCGGAGGAGTCCGCCGACTGGCGGGCCAAGGCGAAGTCCGCCGGCGTGCCGCTCTCGGCGCTGATCCGCCGGGCGATGGCGCACACGCGGACCTGGACGGCCCCGGCGGCCGAGGTCGAGCGCGAGCGCACCCGGCAGGTCTCCCGCATCGGGAACAACCTCAACCAGATCGCCAAGTGGGCGAATACCCACAAGGGGGCGGTCGAGGCCGTCGAGGTGATCGGCCACCTTATCGCCGTCAAGCGGGCGCTCGCAGCGCTCGCCCGCTTCGAGAGACCGGAGCGCGATGCACCTTAAGTTTCTGGCGCACGGGACCGGATCGGCGCGGGCCGCGGCGAAGTACCTCCTCGGGGAGCGGGACGCGGCCGGGAAGCCGCGCGAAGGCGTCGAGGTCCTGCGCGGGGATCCGAACGAAGTGGCCGCCGTGGCGGACACGCTGGAGTTCGAGCACAGGTACACCTCCGGGGTGATCGCGTGGGCGCCGGAGGACCAACCGACCGACGAGCAGATCGGCGCGGTTCTGGATGGCTTCGAGGAGACGGCCTGGGCCGGGCTCGAACCGGACCGCTACGCATGGGCGGCCGTGCTGCACCGCGAGCGCGGCGGTGGCGCTCACGTCCATGTCCTCGCCGCGCGGTGCGACTTGGAGACCGGACGTAGCCTCAACATCGCGCCGCCGGGCTGGGAGAAGACCTTCGGCCCCCTCCGGGACGCATTCAACCACGAACACGGCTGGGCTCGCCCGGACGATCCGGCGCGGGCCAGGGTGGAGCAACCCGGCCACCGCGCCTACATCGAGGCGGCACGGCTGCGGGCCGGGCTCCGGCTCGAAGCATCACCCCGCGACCTGATCCGGGACTACCTGCTCCAGCGCGTCGAGCACGGTGTGGTGCGGAATCGTGCCGATGTCGTCTCCGCACTGCGGGAGGCGGGTCTCGAAGTGCCGCGCCAGGGCAAGGACTACCTGACTGCGCTGGACCCTGAGACCGGGGACCGGTGGCGACTGAAAGGAGGACTGTATGGAGAGAACTTCGACCGCGAACGACTTGACCGACCGGCTGCGGAGACGACTGGAGAGCGAGCGGCGGGAGATCGAGAAGTTGACCGCGAGCGAGCTGAGGAAGCTCGCCGAGAACTCCAGGCGCGTCGCGAGGAACGCGCTCGGTACAATCGAGCGCGATACGGAGGAGGCAACCAGGAAGATGCGCGAGTTGCTGGCAAAGGCGTGGCAACGGCCCCTGATCGTGGGCCTGAGCCTCTGGCTCGGTTTCTTCGGCGGAAGCTGGGCGACGATGCGCTGGTTGGCGACGAGTATCCAGGACCAGATCGAGACCTTGGGGGAGCTGGACACGCGGACCGAGTGGGCGCGCGCGATGCTGGTCGAGATCGAGGAGACGACCTGGGGCGTCGAGTTGATGGAGGACAGCGGGGAGCGGTGGGTGTCGCTGCCCGCCGGCACGCCGGTCCAGACGGCCTTCACCATGGAAGGGCGGCCCTACTTGAAGCTGTCGAGAGAGTGAGGAGGAAGCGGAATGACCGAACTGGAGAGGCAGTTGACGGAGGCCTTGAAGAGGTTGTCCGAGCAGTACGAGAAGGAACAGCGGCGGCACTCCGAGCAGGTCGAAGCCTTGCGAGGGTACGTCGAAGTCTTGCGAGAGTACGTCGAAGCCTTGAGGCAGCACGCCGAGCGGCAGAGCGGGGAGAACGAAGCCTTGAGGACGCGAATCGAGTGGCTGGACGGGCAAGTTACACGCTTGGCCGAGTCGTACGGCACGCTCGCCGCAACCTTGTGATGATGATCGCGGCGTTGCAGCGGCGCTTGCCGGGCCGCGACCGCGATCATGGGTGGAGCCGCTGATGAACGAGAAGACCAAGTCTGGCGCGGACGGCCTCCCACGGCGAGCTTTCGTTCGCGCAGATCGTGCGGTCCATCACGCGAGGAATCGAATGATGGCACGCACGAAACGTGACCGGCGCAGCTACAGCGCCGGCGAGTGGGGCCGGAACCGGGTCAGGGTGTTCGCCGACCCGAAAACTGGCATCTACCAGATCGAGTGGCGGGAGAACGGGCGCAGGCTCACGCGGTCTCTCAAACACCGCGATTGGGCCAGGGCCAAGCGGCAGGCGGACGAGGTTGCCGCCGGCTTGGCGGTCCACGAGCCCGCCGGCAAGGCGGAAGCCGAGCCCGAGCCGCTCACCCTGGAGAAGCTTTTTGAAATCTACGGTGAAGAGGTGACGCCGACGAAGACCAAGCGGACGCAAGCCCGCGACAGGGTCGCGATGCGGATGTTCCTCGGGTTCTTCGGCAGGGACCGTAAGCCAGAGACTCTTTCCCAACGGGACTGGGACCGCTTCATCCGGGCGCGCAGAGCGGGCAGCGTCGGCCCGAGCGGTAGGCCCGTGTCAAACCGAATGGTCGAATGCGACCTGACCTTCCTGATGGCGATCCTCAACTGGGCCGCCAAGTCCAGAGACGAGCACGGTCGCCTGCTTCTCGACTCGAACCCGCTGAAAGGTCTCAAGAAGCCCAAGCAGAAGAACCCCGTCCGCGTCGTGCTTTCCGAGGAGGAGTACCGGACGCTCTTGAAGGTGTCCCGGCGCACAGGCTGGCGGTTCCATGTCGCGCTCGTGCTCGCGCACGAAACGGGACACCGGATCGGCGCGATCCGCAAGCTGCGCTGGGCGGATATCGACATCGAGGGAAAGGCCATCCGGTGGCGAGCGGAGCACGAGAAGACTGGCTACGAGCATACCACACCGCTGACCGACGAGGCGATCGCCGCGTTGGAGGAGGCGCGAGAGAGGAAGCCAGCGACAGGAAACGCTCCGGTGCTGCCCTCGACGCAGGATCCCACGATTTGCGTCAGGCGCTGGATGCTCGACGACAGATGGCGCAAGGCCGAGAAGCTCGGCGGGCTTGAGCCGAAGCGCGGGCGAGGCTGGCACTCGCTCAGGCGGAAGTTTGCTTCCGATCTGATGGACCTGCCACTCAAGGTGCTCTGCGACCTGGGTGGCTGGAAGGAGGCCACCACCGTGCTCCGCTGCTACCAGCAGCCCGACGAGGTGCAACTCAGGAAGGCGCTTGCGGGCCGCCCGAGAGACCGCGTCTGATCCATTCGGCGGGAATCATTCGGCGGGAATCCGCTCAGTAATGATCGTAAGTACAACGCACGTCATGAGATGCGTATCCGATCAAACCCGCTGCTTCAGCGATCTGGTGAGCCTGCGCCCGTTCTCCCGCCACTCAATCTGGTAGATGCCGGTCTTCGGATCGGCGAACACCCGCACCCGGTTCCGGCCCCACTCGCCGGCGCTGTAGCTGCGCCGGTCCCGCTTCGTGCGTGCCATCATTCGATTCCTCTCGTGATGGACCGCACGATCTGCGCGAACCAAAGTTCGCCGCGGGAGGCCGTCCGCGCCAGATTCCCGGTTCATCAGCGGCTCGGACCCTGATCGCGATCCGGTCCCGGGCGGGGAATCAGATACGAAGGCCTCTCGGTCTCGCGGCGGCGGATGTCCCGAAATACTCGGCCAAGCGTGTCACTTGCCCGTCGAGCCGCTCGATTTGCCGCCGCAAGGCTTCGTTCTCCGCGCTCAGCCGCTCGACGCGCCGCCGCAAGGCTTCGACCTGCTCGGACTGCCGCCGCCGTTCCGTCCCGGACTGCGCGGACAACGTCTTCAAGGCCTCCGTCAACTGCCTCTCCAATTCGGTCATGCAGCCTCCTCACCTTCTCGACAGCTCTACGTAAGGCCGCCCGTCCACGGTGAAGGCCGTCAGGACCGGCGTGCCACGCGGCAGCGTCACGTACCGCACCCCGTTGACTTCCCGCAGCCCCACGCCCCACGTCGTCTCCTCGATCTCGGCGATCATCTCGCGCCCGCCCTCGATCTCGATGTTCGCCAGTTCGATGTCCTCGATCCGGTCCTGAATGCTCCTCGACAACCACTGCATCGTCGCCCAGCTCCCGACGAAGATGCCGAGCCAGAGAGCCACGCCGACGATCAGCGGCCGGAGCCACGCCTTGACCAGCAACTCGCGCATGTTCCCGACCGCCACCTCCGTATCGCGCTCGATGGAACGCAGCGCGCGCCTCGCGACGCGCCGCGAGTTCTCGCCGAGCCGCTCCAGCTCGTTCGCGGTCAACTCCTCGATCTCCCTGCGTTCGGTCTCCAGCCGTCTCCCCAGCCGGGCGGTCAAATCGTTCGCGCTGAAATCCAATGCCGTACAGTTCTCCTTTCAGCCGCCACCGGTCGCCCGTTTCCGGGTCCAGCGCGGTGACGTAGTCCATCCCTTGGCGCGGCACTTCGAGACCGGCCTCGCGGAGCGCGTCTACGACCTCGTGGCGATTCCGCACGGTCCCGTGCTCGACGCGCTGGAGCAGGTAGTCGCGGATCAGGTCGCGGGGGGAGGCTTCGAGCCTGAGACCCGCCCGCAGCCGGGTCGCCTCGATGTAGGCGCGGTGGCCCGGTTGCTGCACCCTGGCCCGCGCCGGATCGTCCGGTCGAGCCCAGCCGTGCTCGTGGTTGAAGGCGTCCCGGAGCGGGCCGAAGGTTTTCTCCCAGCCCGGAGGGGCGATGTTCAAGCTCCGCCCGGTCTCAAGGTCGCACCGCGCGGCGAGGACGTGGACATGAGCGCCGCCGCCGCGCTCGCGGTGCAGCACGGCCGTCCATGCGTATCGGTCGAAATCCAGCCCCGCCCAGGCCGTCTTCTCGAAGGCGTCCACGACCGCCTCGATCTGCTTGTCGGTCGGTTCGTCGTCCGGCGCCCACGCGATCACGCCGGACGTGTACCTGTGCTCGAAGGGAAGCGCATCGGCCACGGCGGCCACCTGGTGGGGATCTCCCCTGAGCACCTCGACGCCTTCGCGCGGCTTCCCGGCCGCGTCAAGCTCGCCGAGCAGGTATTTGGCCGCCTTGCGGGCCGATCCGGTTCCGTGCGCCAGAAACTTAATGTGCATCCGGGTCCGGGCTTTCGGCGGGCTCCAAGGCGCTGAGCGCCCGCCTGATGGCGATCAGGTGGCCGATCACCTCGACGGCCTCGACCCCCTCCTTGTGGGCATTCGCCCAGCGAGCGATCTGGTTGAGGTTGTTGCCGACGCGCGCCACCTGCCGGGTGCGCTCGCGCTCGACCTCGGCGTGGGCCACGGTCCAAGTGTGCGTCCGGCCGACCGCCCGGCGCACCAGATCCGACAGCGTCAAGCCCGCCGAGCGCGCCTTGGCGTGCCACTCGGCACGCTCCGCCTCGCTGGCGCGAACCTTCACCCAAACGGCGCGTCCACGGCTCATGGCGCGCCGTTGCCGTGTCGGGGGTCAGAGGGGGCACAGCCCCCCGCCAGCCTCCGCAGGGGACTCACGGAGTGTGGCCACAAGGAGTACGCTGGCTTGTCTCCCATAATCATGCAGATTCCCGCGTGATTTGCACGACCGGGTCACGGGGAAGGCCCGGGCTGTTGAGCGCCCGCAGAGGCGAGCGGAGCGAGCCGGAGCGGGCGCTCAACAGGGACGGTGGTCGGATCGATAGGCTGGCAGGCTGTAAGGGGCCGTGGTTCAGTGTGGTCGCCACCGTCCTTCCCAATGTCCTGAATGGATACACGAGCATCGAGGCTCGCATGACAAGCACAGGAGAAGGGAAGAACACATGAGCAGCATCCTCCGCACCGTCGGGATCGACATCTCCAAGGATTGGCTCGACGCCTTCGCCGCCCCCGAGGGGAGAGCGTCCCGGTTCTCGAACGACAGCGCCGGCTTCCGGAAGCTGATCGTCTGGATCGGCTCCGGGATCGACCGGATCGCGTACGAACCCACCGGAGCCTTCCACCGCGACTTCGAGGACACCCTCCTGAAGGCCGGGCTCCCCCTCTACGCGATCAACCCCTTCCAAGCCCGATCCTTCGCCCGCTCCATCGGGCGGCGCGCCAAGACCGACGCGGTGGACGCCCGGATGCTGGCCACCATGGCGGCCGCTGTCGAAGACCTGCGTCCGACCCAGGCGCGGTCGGAGGGGCAGCGCGACCTTGCCGAGCTCCAGCAGATCCGCGACGCGCTGGTCAGGGACCGGACCGCAACCACCAACCGGGGCAGGAACTTGCGCACTCCCGTGGGCAAGCGGGTCACCAGGCAGAGGCTGAGGCAGATCGACCGCCAGCTCAAGCTCATTGATGCCGAGATCCGGCAGCGGATCGAGGAGGAGAAGGAGATGGAGCGCCGGGCCGAGATCCTGACCTCGATCCCGGGCATCTCGGACATCACCGCCGCGGGACTGATCGTCCACTTGCCGGAACTGGGTATGCTCACTCGGTCGCGCGCCGCCAGCCTCGCCGGACTCGCCCCGGTCACCCGGGAGTCCGGAAACTGGAAGGGACGGAGCTTCATCCAGGGCGGCAGGCACCGGGTCCGCAGAATGCTCTACATGCCCGCGGTGGTCGCGATCCAGCACAATCCCGACCTCAAGCGGAAGTACGAGGCGCTCCTCGCCAACGGGAAGCCGCCGAAGGTCGCCCTGACGGCCGTGATGCGGAAGCTCCTCGTCCTCGCCAACGCTCTGGTGCAGCAGGACCGCACTTGGACGGCGCAGCCGCCGCGCGAGTACTCCTGCCCGGCCTTCCCGACGCCCAGCCCGGCGGGGAGCGTTCACGGATGATCGAACCGGGCAAGAACGGGCGCCGAAGCGGAAGCGTCGCAAAGGGGCGCTGCGAGGCAGGTTGCTTCGCGAAAAACGGGCGTCCGCTTGTGAGATGGATACTGATCCACGAAACGGGCGTCCAGCGAGCCCGTGGGCGCCGCGTCCGGTACCCGCCGGCGACCGCCACCGATGCGGTGGCGGCGCACCTGCGCGAGCGCCTCGGGGAACCCGTTCAGACGGGCCTCGCGAAGCGGGGCCACCGGTGGAACGACGCCCGGCGATGCCGGGCCGTCCATGTGCCTCCGAAGCCGGAGCGGCATCTGATCCCGCCGGCGCCCCTGTAGATGGACACGGGCACCGGTTCCGCCGCGGGGTGGATCAACCTGGCTACTTGCGTGTCCTCCAGTCCTTCGCCTCGTTCGATCATGCGGCCCTCCGGGCTTCGGTGACCCGGAGGGCCGCATCCTACGGACTCCATCCGCAATAGGTTTCAGTCCGGCCATCGTGGACGGCGCGGCGGTCCCGAGGGGAACGCTGCCCCGTGTGCTGAACTGCTGCTTCGGCGTCTCCATGTCCAAGACGCTGGAGAGCCTCCCGCGAGGCGGTCAATCCTTCGGAAACGCTGTGATGTCCAATGGTGTCTCGGCCTGTCTCGGAACGTATCCGGGCCATCGGATGTCGTCGCCAACGGGGTGGAGGAATGCTTCGGCAGCGTCTCGGTGGGCCGCCCCGCAGTACTCGGCGTCTCGCCTCCCGAGCAGATCGTCCGTTTGCTCGATGAGCCTCGGTGCGGGCATTTTTAGGGCACATGGGGTTCGCCGCCAGTCCCCGGAGCGCGACGACACCCTCTTGGTCCGGGAAATCCAAGAGTACTGAGTCAACCAAGAAGATGCGCACCCGAATCCCCGCCGTGACGAGTGGAGAGCCGCTCGATCCGGGCATGCCCGCAGACTTGACGGACGGAAGCGCGAGGCCACCGGGGTGGCTGCCGGTGGCAGCCGCCGCGGTGTTCCTGGCTGTGCTCGGATCCTGCGACTCGGATCCGGTGGTCGAGCCGGAGCCGGCGCTCGAAATCGTGCCGGACTCCGTGACCCTGACGCACATCGGAGACCAGTTCGCGTTCACGGTTCGGGGCGGAGAGGCGGTGCGCTGGAATAGCCTGGACCTGGCGGTGTTCACGGTGGACGCCGACGGCACGGTCACGGCCCGCGGCAACGGCACGGCGCAAGTTCGGGCATGGACTCCCGAGTCGTCCGACCATGCGCTGGTCCGCGTGCAGCAGTTGGCGGACGTGCTCGAAACGTTCGGAGAGGGACAGCGCGCGGCGGCGGGACTCTCGCTGATCGAACCGGTCGGCGTGCGCGTGCTGGACGCCGGGGGTGCCCCGGTATCCGGAATGGCGGTGCGGTTCGAGGTGGATCTCGGCGGAGGGCGTGTCGAGTTCGCGGAGGTGCTCAGCGATAGCACGGGTCTGGCGGGAGTCGAGTGGACGCTCGGGCCGGAGCCGGGACCGCAGACGCTGGTGGTCTCGGCGGAGGGCGTGGCCAGCGTCCAGATCGCGGCCACGGCGTTGGAACTCGATGAGGCGGTGGCCTCATTCGAGGTGCCTTCTGGAGGGGACCAATGGGCATGGAGCGGACGCGCCCTGCCGGAGCCCGTCGTCGTGCAGGCGCGGGACGAGGGCGGTCGGCCCCTGCGCGGTGCGACGGTACGGTTCCAGCCCGACGCGGGCGGCCGCGCGGATCCCGGGACGGCGGTGAGCGACAGCGCGGGTGTGGCCTCGACCGCTTGGACGCTTGGGACGGCTCCCGGATCCCAGACGCTGACGGTCTCGGCCGGAGGCAACGCCAGGGTCCAAGTCATGGCGACGGCGCGAGATCCGAACGAGGCGGTGGCGTCAGTCGAAGTGCTTTCCGGCGAAGAACAGTGGGCTTTGGCGGGGCGCCAGCTCCCGGATCCGGTCTCGGTCGGATTGGTGGATGATGCGGGTCAGCCGATCTGGGGCGCGACGGTGCGGTTCGATCCGGAAGCGGGGAGCGGTCGCGCGGATCCGGCCGCCACGATCACCGATAGCTTGGGGTTGGCGTCGGCGGTGTGGACGCTGGGGCCGGAGGTTGGCGCGCAGCGACTCGTGGTGAGTGCCGCGGACCTCAAGGTCGTGTTCGGCGCGAAGGCGGTGTCGGACCAGGGGGTGTGCAACCGGACGCCAGAGGTGAGCGCAGAGATCACCAGAAGAGCGCGCGCTGCGAATTGCGCGGATGTGACGGAGGAGATGCTCGGAGGCATCACCCAAGTCTTCGTCAGCCGGCAGGGCCTCAGCCGGCTTCGCAGCGGCGATTTCGCCGGCCTCGCCGGATTGGATGCGCTGGAACTCATAGACAACCAGTTGTCGGAGCTTCCGCCCGGCATCTTCAACGGTCTGTCGCGGCTGCGTCGCCTGAACCTCAGCTTCAACCAAATCTCAGAACTGCCGCCCGGCCTCTTTCGCGGCCTGTCGGGCTTGAGAGAACTTTCCCTGCGACGCAATCGCCTGACTGCTGTCGCGACGGGGGATTTTGCGGACCTGGACCGGCTGGAGCGTCTGGTCATCGACTACAACGAGTTGCAGGAACTCCCGAGCGATGTGTTCAGCGGGCTGACACAGTTGAAGATCCTCGCGCTGAACAGGAACCAGTTGACCTCGCTGCCCGAGGACATCTTCGATGGTCTCTCACGCCTGGAGGAAATATGGCTTGGGGTGAACCGGCTGACGGAGTTGCCGCCGCGGCTGTTCGCGGACAAGCCGATGCTCTTCCGCATCCAACTCAGGAACAACGACTTGACGGAGTTGCCGCCGGAGTTGTTCTCGGAGACGCCGGCGCTTCGACGCCTGTTCCTGAACGGCAACGACCTGACGCTGCTGCCGCCGGACATCTTCGCCGGACTGGACAGCTTGACGAGGCTGGACTTGAGCTTCAACGACCTTGCCGAGCTGCCATCGGGCATCTTCCAGGGGACGCCGAAGCTTGCCCAGCTTAGCCTTGGTTGGAACGAGCTCGATGAGCTACCGCACGGCGTGTTCGCCGGCCTGTCGGAATTGGAGTGGGTAACGCTTCGAAGCAATCCGGGCGCCGACTTCGGCGTGCGGCCCGAGTTCGTCCGGGTGGACGTCGCCAACCCGTTGGCTGCCGGGCCTGCGCGATTGATTGCGCGGGTACCCCTGGGAGCGCCGTTCGCGTTCGACATGCCGGTGTCGGTGCAGCGAGGAAGGGCCTCTCGCGACTTCGTTTCGTTTCTGCCGGGCGATTCCGTGAGCGCCCCGATCACGGTCTCCGCGACCGGCGCGGGCGCAGCGCATGCCGGGTTCGGGCCACCGCCCCGGGTGACGGCGGAGGGCTATACCGGCTTGGAACTGATCCCCGGCGAGGAGCTGGTGCTGTTCGCGGAAACCGACAACAGGAGCCCCGTGGCGCGGTCGCGGATTCCTGCGCACCGGCTGCAAGACGAAGGTCCTTCGGCGGACGTGGCACTCTCAGACTACTTCAGCGACCCCGACGGAGACCCTCTGACCTATAGCGTAGCGACGACCCGGTCGGGCGTGGTGGCCGCATGGATCGAGGAAGGGGTCCTGTGGCTGGATCCGCTATCGGTGGACACGACCGAGGTCGAGGTGACGGCCAACGATCCGGGCGGGTTGCGGGCCACACTGCGGTTCCAGGCGTGGGTCGTTCCGGCACCGGACCCCGACGCTTTCAACATCGAACTGTACTTCGAACCGGGGTTCACGGCTGAGGAGGAACGGACGATACGCCGGGCGGCGGACCGGTGGATGGAGGCGGTGACGGGCGACCTGCCGGACATGCCGCTTGATGAGCTCCAGGAACTGTTTGGGCAACAAAGGCTCCCGCGCTCCGTGGGCGTCATTGACGACCTGTTGATCCGCATGAGCTTAAAAGCCATCGGCGGGGCGGCATATGCCGGCGTCTACGGCAGGCGCGAAGAGTCGGGGCACGTTTTCCTTGGAGGGGCGTCGTACAGCCTTGGATACGTTCGCGATCGCGACCAGGCCGAACTGTACAACCTGGCGCTGCACGAGATCGGGCATGTGTTGGGGATTGGCGACTGGACCCACGGTGGAGCGTTGCCCTCGTGGGGTAAGATGTTCCGGGACGAACACACGGACCCGCACTTCGCGGGTCCGCTCGCGGTGGCGGCGTTCAACGCCGCGGGGGGCGAAGGCTATCCGGGCGGGAAGGTGCCCCTCGAGGACAGGGTGCCGACCCTGCACATCCATTGGCGGCAAAGCGTGATCCCCGGCGATGTCATGTCACCCTACGGGGAATCCCTGCTGACGGCGATCACGCTTCAGGCTCTGGCGGATCTGGGCCACGTGGTGGACGTGAGCAAGGCTGATCCGTACACGCTGCCCGGGCAGGTGCAGGGAGATGCTCAAGGCGCGGCTGCCCGTGTCGAGGCAGCGATTGCGGAGTCGTTCGCCGACGACGTGATCGAGGGTCCCGTGGTGGTGGTGGACAAGAACGGGAAGGTGGTGAGGGTCATCCGGCCCTGAGCGCGTAGTCCCAATTTCGACGCGCAGGGCAGCCGTTGGTCCTGCGCTGGCAGCACCCGGGTCTCTCCGCGCCCCTTGCTTGTTCAGGGTTTCCTGATACCCTTCGGGCTGCCATTTCCGGCCGTACCGGGCCACACTCCCACCTCCCCACCCCCTGTTCAAGGACCCCTTTGCGCAATGACCACCCTGAGTTTGCTACATCCGGCCCGGTCCGACACCCGGCCGCCATGTCCCTTGACGAGTTCGCCCCCGCTCCGCAGGACGGCGCGAAGACTCTCCGCAGCGGCGGTCTGCGGCCTGTTGCTGGCTGCCGTCTCGCCGACCGGGGCGCATGGACTCACCGATGCTCCCGCGATGGCGTCCGACACGCTGAGGGTGACACTCTCCGCACCCGCTGGCGGAACGGTGGCCGAGGGTGCGACCGGCCACTTCGAGGTGGCGGTAGCGGGGAGCACCGCCGCCGGAGCCGTCACGGTCCGTTACTCGGTCTCGGGCACGGCCGTGTCCGGCGAGGACTACACGGCGCTCGCGGGCGAGGCGACGGTGGCGAAGGGCGAAAGCACTGCCCGGATCGCGCTCGAAGCGCTCGAGGACGGCATCCTGGACAAGGGCGAGACCGTGGTGCTCGCGCTCACCGGCGCGACCGGTCCCGGCACGGTGATCGTGGACGGGACGGCCGCCACGGCGACCATTGCGGACAACGGAACGGTGGCGGTCTCGCTCACGGCGGTGCCGGACACCATCAGCGAGGGTTCCGCGTGGAGATCGGCGGTGACCATGTCGACGCCGGTGGCGGGCCGGATCTCGGTGCGCTGGCGGACCAAGGACGGGACAGCCGTGGCGGGCCGGGACTACACGGCTGCGGACGAGGTCGTCCTGTTCCAGCCGGGCGAGACCTCGAAACCGATCAGCGTGCAGACGCTGGAGGACGACAACGCGGAGGCCGTCGAGGTCTTCTATGTGTCGCTGGACCCACCCGCCGACGCGGCGCGGAGCGGGACCGGGGATGCCGTCAAGGTCGACCCGAAGCCGCAGTCCGCGTTCATCGGGTGCAACGTGGCGTTTCCGCCCGGCATCCAGACCGTGTTCCGGTTCAACGAGCCGGTGGCTTCCGGGACGGTGATCGGCACCGTGGCCGCCGACACGCACAGCCTCGCGGTCTACTCGCTGGGCGGGGGACGGAACAAGTTCACGATCAACGTATTGACCGGCGAGATTTCGACGACGGCCACCCTGTCCGGTGGCAGCTATCCCTTGACCGTCAGCGTGCTCGACGACTGCGGGGACAGTGCGAGCGTCGATGTGATCGTCATCGTGAATGGAACGCCGGAAACGGTGGGCACGATTCCGAACGCAACGATCAAGAAGGGCGAGAGCGGGAAAGTGGACGCGTCTTCGTACTTCAGTGATCCGGAAAGAGGCACGCTGAAGTACACCGCTTCCTCGTCGGAGCCAAGCGTCGTTGGAGTCAGCGTGAGCGGGAGCACGGTGACCTATGAGGGGCTGAAGGTGGGGAGCGCGGAGGTGACCGTGACCGCGACGGATGTGGGTGACCTCTCGGCGAGTCAGAGCTTTACGGTGACCGTGATGAACAGCCCCCCGGGCTGTAAGCCGATTCCTTCTCAAGACATTGATCGCGAGGAGAAGGTAAAGATCGACCTGGCCGACTATTGCAGCGACAAAGACGGTGATCGCCTGCGCTACAGCGGCGCGAAATCGAGCGACACCGGGGTAGCGACGGTGGCCCTGAGCGGTAGCGAGTTGACGATTACCGGCGTGGCCCGGGGAAACGCGACAATCAGCGCAACGGCGACCGACCCCCTTGGTGAGAGCGCCAAGGCAACGGTTTTGGTGACGGTGACGAACACCCCTCCCGAGTGCGATCAGATTCCCCGTCAGCCAGTTGACGCGGGGAAGAGCGTGACGGTCAACCTGGCCGACTATTGCAGTGACAAAGACGGTGATCTTCTGAGCTACGAAGACGAATACTCGGACGACGAGGACGTGGCGACGGTAAGCCTGAACGGCAGCAAGCTGAAGATCACGGGCGTGGGAGCGGGCAACACGGACGTGGGGACGATGGTGAGCGACGGCAATGGCGGAAGCGCCAGCCCCAGCATTCCGGTGACGGTGATTCAACCGAACCGGCCCCCGGAACCGGTGGGCACGATTCCGAACAAGAGCGTCAACTGGGGTGAGACCGGCTCGGTGGACGTGACCTCGTACTTCCGGGATCTCGATGGCGATGAGCTCACCTACAAGGCGGCTTCCACAGATTCGACCATCGTGAGCGTCGGAGTAACTGGCAGCAAGGTGACGTACACCGGGGAATCTGTTGGGACCGCAGGAATAACGGTGACGGCCGACGACGGCAAAGGCGACGGAACAGCCAAGCAAATATTCAATGTCAAGGTGACGAATCGTGAGCCGGAGTGCCGACCGATTCCGTTGCAGAAGATGAAGGCGGGGCAAAGCGAGTCGGTCGATCTCGCCGAGCTGTGCAGCGATCAGGATCCTGATGATCAGCTGAGCTACGGCGGGGAGAAATCGACCGATGAAGGGATCGCGACGGTGAGCTTGAAGGGGAGCGTCCTGACGATCAAGGGTGTGGCGGGCGGTCGTGCCACGGTCAGTGCCGTAGCGACCGACCTCAACAAAGCAAGTGACACGGCCAGCGGCCCCGTGGAGGTGGAGGAGGTGAACAAGCCTCCGGTAGCAGACGCCGGAAGGGACCAGACGGTGGAGGAGGGCGACCGCGTGGATCTGGACGGTAGCGACAGCTACGACAGGGACGGGACGATCGAGGAGTACGCGTGGACGCAGCTAAGCGGACCGGAGGTGACGCTCTACAACGCGGACAAGGCGGAGCCCCATTTCCGGGCTCCGGGCGTGACGTCGACGACGGATCTGGAGTTCAGGCTGAAGGTGACGGACGACGACAGAGCCACCGACACCGACGACGTGACGGTCACGGTGGAGCCGGAGCCGGTGCCGGACTGTTCGATCACATCGGTTGCGAACGGCAACTTCACGTTGGGAGAGCACTCCACCACCGTGGGAACGGTGGGCGTGGATGCGAGCGATTGCGGCACCCTCGATTACGCGTTGGGGGGCGCGGGCGCAGACGACGTTTCCGCCGCCGCGGTGAACGCCAGCAGCGACAACGCAGCGATCACGGGGAACTTCAACTTCGAGGTCAGGAGTTCGTACGACCTGACGCTGACGGTAAGCGAGCGCGGCGGTTCCGCGAGCAAATCCGGGCGCGTGCGCATCAAGGTGACGGACGAGAACGATCCGCCGAGGGCGAGCGGGGCGATCGGCAAGCAGAGGGTCCAAGTCGGGGATCCGATCTCGGTCAACCTGACGGGCTACTTCACGGACGAGGACGCCGGGGACCGGCTGACGTTCGAGTCGAAGTCGTCGGCGACGGGCAGGCTGACGGTGAACGCGAGCGGGAGCCCGGTGACGTTGACGGGCGTTGCGGCGGGGAGCGCGACGGTCACGGTAACGGCGCGGGACCGCGGGGGTTTGACGGCAACGCAGACGTTTTCGGTGACGGTCGTGCCACAGACGACGACCGAGTGCCGGATATCGGTGTCGAAGGGGGCTCTTTCGGTGCCGGAGGACGCGGGCACGGGCGACAGGGTGGACGGCAAGGTGGGAGTGACCGCGACGGGCGCTTGCGGCACGCTGAGCTACGCGCTTTCGGGCACCGGGTCGGAGAACTTCACGGTGGCGGCTGCCGGTTCGGGCGACGACGCAGCGAAGCTCAAGGTGGCCGGGAAGCTGGACCACGAGACGACGGCCTCGTACGCGCTGAAGCTGACGGTGAGCTCGGGGACGGTGAGCGCCGAGGGCGACGTGGGCGTCACGGTGACGGACGTGAACGAGGCGCCGGTGATCGAGAGCACGATCCCGGCCCAGGACGTGGTGACGGGCAAGTCGAAGTCGGTCGTGGTGTCTTCGCATTTCAGCGATCCGGACGGTGACGACCTGACGTACCTGGCGTCGTCGTCGAACCGGAACGTGGCGACGGTCTCGGTGAACGGCGCCACGGTGGTGGTCCGGGGCGTGGCGAAGGGCAGCGCGGAGGTCACGGTGACGGCGCGCGATCCGGGCCGCCTGGAGGTCAGTCAGAAGTTCACGGTGACGGTTACGGACCCGCCACCGACGAACGGCGCTCCCAAGATCGAGAGCGCGATCCCGGCCCGGGAGGTGGTGGCCGGAGAGTCGGTTTCGGTGGTGGTGTCGTCTCACTTCAGCGACCCGGACAACGATATCTTGACGTATCTGGCCGAGTCGTTGAACGAGACCGTGGCGACGGTTTCCGTGAACGGCGCCACGGTGGTTGTCCAGGGCGTGGCGAAGGGGAGCGTGGAGGTGAAGGTGACGGCCCGGGATCCGCACGCCGAGGAGGCCTCGCAGCGGTTCAGCGTGACGGTGAAGCCGGCGAACGCCGCGCCGGTGGCGGCGACCGAGATCCCGGCGATGACGGTTGCGGCGGGCGAATCGAAGACGGTGGACGTGTCGGCGCACTTCCGCGACCCGGACGGCGACGCGCTGGAGTACGAGGCGTCCTCGTCGAACGAGGCGGCTGCGACGGTGGGGGTGGAAGGGAGTGAGTTGAAGGTGACGGGCGTGCTCCGCGGCGAGTCGCGGGTGACGGTGACCGCGCGGGATCCCAAAGGCGCGCAGGCCTCCCAGAGCTTCCTGGTGACGGTGCCCAACGAGGCTCCAGAGCTCGTGGGTACGATACCAGCGCTGATCCTGTCGAAGGGCGACACGGGGAGCGTGCGGGTGTCGGCGCACTTCTCGGACGCGGAGTCCGACGCGCTGACGTACAAGGCGTCCTCGTCGAACGTCGGCGTGCTGTCGGTGACGGTGACCGGGGAGCATGTGAGCTACGAGGCGCTAAAGGTCGGCACGTCGCGGGTCACGGTGACGGCCGACGACGGGCACGGCGGGACGGCGGACCAAGTGTTCGGCGTGACGGTCAAGCCCGAGAACGCCGCGCCCGTGATCGTGCGCGCGATGGCGGCGATCACGGTCGAGGCGGACTCGATGGAGGTGGTGGACGCGGCGCCCCACTTCCGGGATCCGGACGGGGACGAGCTGAGCTACGAGGCGTCCTCGTCGGACGAAGCGGTCGCGAAGGTGTCGGCGAGCGGGAGCGAGGTGACGGTGACGGGCGTGTCGCGCGGCGATGCGCGGGTGACGGTCACGGCCCTGGACGGTCGCGGCGGGTCGGTGCCGCAGGACTTCGCGGTGACGGTTCCGAACCGGGCGCCGGTGGCGGTGGGGTCGATCGGACCAGTGACGACGTACATGCATGGGTGGGTGACGGTCGGGGTGTCGGGTGCGTTCCGGGACCCGGACGGGGACAAGCTCACCTACCGGGCGTCTTCGTCGGACGAGGGCGTCGTGACGGTCGAGATGGCCCGGAACGTGGTCGAGATTCGCACGGTGTCGCGAGGCTCGGCGAAGGTGACCGTGACGGCGGACGACGGATACGGCGGGACGGACGAGCAGGAGTTCGAGGTCGAGGTTCCGAACCGGGAGCCCATCAGGCTCGGCTCGATCAAGGATCGGACGGTCGCGCGGGGCGAGAGCTTCGAGGTGGGGCTGGCGGAGTATTTCCGGGACTTCGACCTGGACAAGCTTACATACACGGCGACCGCAGTTTCCAAGGGGTTCGCGAGCTTTTCGGTCGAGGGCGCGGAGTTGACGGTGACGGGCGTGAAGAAGGGAAGCACCCGTGTCGATGTGCTGGCGAGCGACGGGCACGGCGGAAGCGCGAAGCAGTATTTCGGGTTGACGGTGACGAACGGCGCGCCGTCGTTCGGGGCGGACGGATTCGAGCGCGAGGTGGCGGAGAACTCGGCGGCCGGCACGGCGGTGGGCGATCCGGTGGCGGCATCGGACGCGGACGGCGACGCGGTGACGCACGCGTTCGTGGCGGGCGGGGACGAGGCGCTGTTCGAGATCGACGAGACGAGCGGCCAGATCACGGTGGCCGCCGGCGCGGCGTTCGACTACGAGAGCGAGAAGAAGGTCTACACGGTCCATGTCGAGGCGAGCGACGGGAAGCTGACGGCCACGGTCGAGGTGAAGATCCGGTTGACGGACGTGCCCGCGCCGGGCAGGCCGGTCGCGCCGGTGGTGGCGGGCGGAACGGAACAGGTGTCGGTGTCGTGGAGCGCGCCGACGAACGAGGGACCGGCGATCACGGACTACGACCTGCGCTACCGGGCAAGCTCGGACAACGAGTGGACGGAGCTCAAGGCGCTGGGGGCCGTGTCGGCCCACACGATCACCGGGCTGGATGCGGGCACGACGTACTCGGTGCAGGTGCGCGCGGAGAGTTCGGAGGGCGCGGGCGAGTGGTCGGAGTCCGGCGAGGGAACGACGGAGGCGTCCAACCACGCGCCGGCCTTCGGCGCGGACGCCTATGAGCGCGAGGTCGCGGAGAACTCGGCGGCCGGGACGGCGGTGGGCGAGCCCGTGACGGCCACCGACAAGGACGGGGACGACGTGAAGTACGCCTTCGTCGCGGGCGGAGACGAAGCCTCCTTCGAGATCGACGCATCGAGCGGCCAGCTCACGGTGGCCGAGGGCGCGGCGCTCGACTACGAAAGCGAGAAGAACGTCTACACGGTCCATGTCGAGGCGAGCGACGGGACGCTCGCAGCCAGGGTGTCGGTGACGATCCGGCTGACGGATGTTCCCGCGCCGGGAAGGCCGGACGCGCCGGTGGTGACGGGCGGCGAGAAGGAGGTGTCGGTGACGTGGAGCGCGCCGCCCAACGATGGGCCGGCGATCACGAGCTACGACCTGCGGTACCGTGCGAACGAGGACAACAAGTGGACGAAGCTCGCGGCGCTGGGGGCCGTGTCGGCCCACACGATTGCCGGGCTTGACGCGGGTACGCTGTACGAGGTGCAGGTGCGCGCGGAAAGTTCGGAGGGCGCGGGCAAGTGGTCGAAGTCCGGCGAGGGAGCGACGGAGGACGCACCCAACCACGCGCCGGTATTCGGCTCGCACATTCACGAGCGCGAGGTCGCGGAGAACTCGGCGCCCGGCACTGCGGTGGGCGAGCCCGTGACGGCCACCGACGAAGACGGGGACGACTTGGCCTACTCCTTCATCGCCAGCGGAGACGAGACCTCCTTCGAGATCGACGAAGAGAGCGGCCAGATCACGGTGGCGACCGGTGCGGCGCTCGACCACGAGGGCGTGAAGAACGTGTACACGGTCCATGTCCAGGCGAGCGACGGGGAGCTTGTGGATGCGACCGAGGTGAAGATCCGGGTGACGGACGTTCCCGCGCCGGGCAAGCCGGACGCGCCGACTGTGACGGGCGGCGAGGGCGAGGTGTCGGTGTCGTGGAGCGCGCCGTCCAACGAGGGGCCCGCGATCACGGGCTACGACCTTCGCTACCGTGCGAACCAGGACAACGACTGGACGGTGCTGTCCGGGCTGGGAACCATATCGACTCACAAGATCACGGGGCTCGATGCGGGCACGGCGTACTTCGTGCAGGTGCGCGCGGAGAGTTCGGAGGGCGCGGGCGAGTGGTCGGAGTCCGGCGAGGGGACAACCGCTGCGGCCAACCGCGCACCGGCGTTCGGCGCGGACGCCTACGAGCGCGAGGTGCCGGAGAACTCGGCGGCGGGCACGGCGGTGGGCGAGCCCGTGACGGCCACCGACGCGGACGTGGACGATCTGGCCTACGGCTTCACAACGGGCGGAGCCGCGTCCCTGTTCGAGATCGACGCGGCGACGGCCCGGATCACGGTGGCCGCGGGCACGGCGCTGAACTACGAGAGCGCGGACACGCTCTACATGGTCCATGTCGCGGCGAGCGACGGCGAGCTCGCGGACACCACGTCGGTCACGATCCGAGTGACGAACGCGGACGATCCGGGCGAGGTCACGCTGAGCCCCGCGGTGGCGCGCGTGGGCGTCGAGTTGACCGCGATGCTGGCCGACGAGGACGGCGTGAAGAGCGCGGGCAGGACGCGCACATGGCAGCGGTCGCGCGACGGCAACTCGTGGAACGACATCGGCACGGGCCGGATGTACAACCCCGTGACGGCCGACGCGGGCCGGTGGCTGCGCATGGTGTTCACCTACGCCGACGGTCACGGGCCGAACAAGCGGGCGGTGAGCGATCCGGTCAAGGTGCTGCCCGCGAACGCGGCGCCCAAGTTCCCCGCCGTGTACGAGCGCGAGGTGCCGGAGAACTCGCCGGGCGGCACGGCCATCGGCGCGCCGGTGGCCGCGACCGATCCGGACGGCACATCGCCGTTCTACAGTCTGGCCTCCGGGAATGAGGATACGCTGTTCGGGATCGACGCGGCGACGGGCCAGATCAGGGTGGCCGACGGCGCGGTTCTGAACTACGAGAGCGGCGACACGCTGCATGTGGTCGGGGTCGAGGCGAGCGACGGCGAACTGGCCGACACCGCATCGGTGACGATCCGCGTGACCGACGCCGACGATCCGGGCGTGGTGACGCTGAGCCCCGCGGTGGCGCGGGTGGGCGTCGAGTTGACCGCCATGCTGACCGACGAGGACGGCGCGCGGAGCGCGGGCAGGACGCGGAAGTGGCAGCGGTCCAGGAGCGGCAGCTCGTGGAACGACATCGCATCGGGCCGCAAGTACACGCCCGGCACGAACGACGAGGGCCGGTGGCTGCGCGCGGTGTTCACCTACGACGACGGCCACGGGAAGGGCAAGCGGGCGTCGAGCGAGGCGGTCGAGGTGCTGCCCGCGAACACGGCGCCGACGTTCCCCACGGCGCTGGACCGTGAGGTGCCGGAGAACTCGCCGGGCGGGACGGCGGTCGGCGCTCCGGTGGCCGCGACCGATCCGGACGACGGCGCGTCGCTGTCCTACGCCTTCGTGCCCGGCGGGGACGAGGCGCTGTTCGGGATCGAGGCCTCGACGGGCCAGATCACCGTGGCCGAGGGCGCGGTGCTCGACTACGAGAGCGGGAACACGCTGTACAACGTCAAGGTCGAGGCGAGCGACGGCGAGCTTGCCGACACCGCGTCGGTCAGGATCCAAGTCACGAACGCGGACGATCCGGGCAAGATCGCGCTGAGCGCGGACGTGGCGCGGGTGGGCGAGCGGCTGGCCGCGACGCTCATGGACCAGGACGGATCGAAAGAGGCGGGCAAGACGCGGCGCTGGCAGCGCTCGGGCGACGGCGGCGCGGCGTGGACGAACATCGCGGGCGCGCGGACCCGGTTCTACACGCCGGCCGAAGCCGACGCGGGCAAACACCTGCGCGCCGTGTTCGCCTACACCGACGGCCACGGACCCGGCAAGCGGGCGGAGAGCGCGGCGGTGGCGGTCGTCGGAGCCAACACGCCGGTGGTCTCGTTCGGCGCGGACACCTACACCGTCGCCCAGGGCGCATCGGTCGATGTCTCGGTGCTGCTGTCTCCCGCGGGCTCGGCGGCGCTCTCCGTCGAGGTCGTTGCGGGCGACTCGAAGCACACAGCCACGTTCCAGCCCGGAGCGGGCTCGGCAAACGTCACGGTCGGCACGGCGGGACTCTCGGCGTCCGACACCGTCGAGGTCCGGTTCGGCGATCTGCCCGACGGCGTGGCCGTGGGAGTGCCGGCGACCACGCGAGTCGTCGTCGCGGCGGTTGCGAGCGACAGGGCCGCCGCCGCGGTGGTCGACAACGGTAAGCCCGCCGAACTCGAAGTCGAGTTCGCGGCGGCGGCGTACACGGCGACGGCCGGGGCGCGAGGGACCGAAGTCACGCTGCGGATCAGTCCCGCAGCCGACCGGCGGGTGGCGGTGCCTCTCACGGCCGTCATGGACCGGGGGGTGTCCATTCCCATCGTCCCGGAGCCGGTCGTCTTCGAGCCCGGCGACTCGCTCGCGGCGTTCACGCTCGACATCCCGGCCGAAGCCCCGTCCGGCCTCATGGCGCTCGGGTTCGGAGCGCTGCCCGAAGCCGTGAACGCGGGCACGGCCGCCTCCGCCACGGTTCGGATCGCGGCGCGCGACGACGGCGCGCTCCGGGACGAGGCGTTCGATGTCGGCCTCGCCGTCTTCGGACGCGCGGTGGCCGAGGGTGCGCGACAGGCCGTCGGCGCGCGCATCGACGCCGTCATGCGGCCCTCGCCGGGCGGCTCCGCCGCGACCGGTTCCCCATCCGGTTGGGCGGGCCGCGCCGCGGGAACGCTCGCCTCGCTCGCGGGCGTCTCGCTCAACCCGTTCTCTGCCGCCGAGATCGGACGACGCTCCGGGGCGCCCGAACTGCCCGGCGCGCGGGAGGCCGCAGTCCGTCTGCTGCCGAGCGTCTCGTTCGCCACCGGCCTTGGGCCGCAGTCCGCGCCGGGCATGCCACGGTTCGGGCTCTGGGCCGAAGGCTCCGCCCAATCGTTCCGCGGCGAGCCGGGCGTCGAGTACGACGGCGGCCTGCGCGCGCTCACCGTCGGCGCCGACGCCCGCATCGGCTCGTCCGCGCTGTTCGGGGTCTCGCTCATGCGCAGCGACGGCGACCTCGACTACGGTCACCGGTCCGTCGCCGGTTCGCTCGGACACGCTATTAACAGCGTGCATCCCTACCTGTTTGTTCAGCCTTCCGCCGGCATCGGACTCTGGGCCATGGCCGGATACGGCGGCGGAGAGGTGGGCGGCGACGACCATCGAGGGGACACCGGCGACGCGTCGCTCCGGATGCTCTCCGGCGGCCTCAACGCGCCGCTCGCGCAACAGGGCGCGTTCGGGCTCGCCCTCAAGGGCGACGCATTCACGGTTGGCATGCGCGCCGACGACGGGCGGCGCGAAGGCATGGCCTCGCGCGCACGCGCCCTGCTCGAAGCGTCATGGATGATCGGAGGACTCAAGCTCGCCACCGAGGCCGGAGCTCGATACGACGGCGGCGACGCCGACACCGGCGGCGGAGCCGAGACCGGCGCCTCGGTCGGCTACGCGGGCCGCGGGCTCGACCTCGACCTCCGGGGAAGGCTCGCGCTCGGCTCCGGCCGACACCGCGAATGGGGCGCCGCGCTAAGGATCGCGTTCGATCCCGGCACCCGGGGCGAAGGGTTCCGCCTCGCGATCAGCCCCAGCCAGGGTCACGACCGGAGCGGAGTCCACGGTCTCATGGACGGCCACGCGTTCCGGCACATACCGACCGACGAGCAAGGACAATGGCGTCTCGACGCCGAGGCCGGATACGCGCTCAAGAACCCCGAGGGCGGAGGCGCGCTCGACAGCTATACCCGGCTTTCCGCCCACGGCGGGAACCGGGCATGGTCGCTCGGGGCGGGATACCGGGTCGGCCAGACACTCAGACTCGGCTTCGAGGGCTCGCGCAGCCAACTGCCCGGTCAACAACCCGACCTCGGACTTAGACTCGCGCTCGACTTCACGTTCTGATTGATCGGAAACGCCGCGAAAGGACACCGGCGTGCCAGCCCAAACGACCGGGGGAAATCCCGCCAATCAGGTCCGGGATTCCCGGTTTCATGGCACGGTCCAGCAGGATCCAGTACAACGGCAGAAAGCGCAGATCGTGCAGTCCCGTATACAGTTAGACGATCTTCTGCCGTGATTCCGGCTGCCTACAATCCGCTGGGCGGCCTGACTGCGCCCGCCACCATCCGGTTCGGACCGGAGAAGAAGTACTGGTCGTGCGGCGACCGGGCCGCGCAGTAGGTCACCACCAGCGCGGGCTGCCCGCTCCGGCCCGCGCGTCCGCTCCGCTGGGCATAGTTGGCCGGCGTCGGCGGCACATTGCGCATGTAGACGGTGTTGAGCGTCGAGATGTCCACGCCGAGTTCCATCGTCGGCGAACAGAAGAGGATGGGAAGACCCACGGGCGGGGCGGAGCGGTCCATGCCCTTGCGGAAGCGGACCTCGCGTTCTTCCCGGTCATCGGCGTCGACTTGCGCCGTGTGCTCGCGCGCCTCGAGCCGGTGGAACAGGCGGTCCTCGTCGGTCAGGAGCCCCGCCACGTTCCGGTACAGCTCGCGGTAGAACGGGTTCGCGGCATCGCCGCCGCCCGCGTCTTCCACTCCGTCCGTGGCGCGCCATTCGAGCACCGAGCCATCGATGCGGTATCCCTCCCTCCCGCCGCCGAGGTCGGAGCGCTCGACGTAGCCATAGGTGGTCAGCACCCGGAGAACGTCGTCGATCACTGCGTTGTAGGTGTCCTCGTCGAACTTTTCGGGGTAATGCGGGTTGCCGCGCCCCCAGTACGCCGTGGACTTCAGTTTCCGGCCGAAGGCGGAGCGGTGGGAAACGTGGTGGAGCCGGTACACCGGGCGGCGGCCCCGCGTGCTCGGGCGCGGCACCATGAACGCGTGCGCGAACAGGTTCTCGTCCTCCGAGAGACCCCACGGCTCCCTCAGTTCGTTGTAGCTCCGGTTGCGCATCCGCTCCTGGAACTCGGGATCGAGGTAGATCGTCTTGATGCAGAGCGCCTTGCGCATGCGCTCCAGCAGGTCACGGACGAGCCGGATCCGTTGTTCGGGCGTGATCGACCCGAGCAGCGGGTGCCCCCCGAGCCATTCCTCCTCGTCCGCGCAGCAGGCTTGCAGTTCCCGGTACTCGATCCCCAGCAGCCCGAGTTGCTCGATGTTCGGGTTGGTGATGCGCCATCCGCGTTGCAGGTCGAAGTAGAGCCGGTAGCCGAGCACGTCCCGGAGCGCCTTGCGCGTGTTCTCCGCCCTGATGCCCTTGGCGTGCGGGTTGGCCGCGTAGTCCGCAGGGTCCAGATGCAGGTGGGCGAGCACCCTCTGCGTCAGCACGTCGTCCCTCAGCGGCTCGCCCCGCGCACCTCGCAGCGCGGCCAGGAGCGCGCCGCGCAGCAACAGAATCTGGATGAAGTCGTTGAAGTGGCCGGCCTGTAGGCTCGCGTCCTGACGATTGTCGGTGAACGCCAGCAGCTTCTTCGCCCGCTCGTCGAGGCCGGTTCCCATCAGGTGCTTGAGCGCCGCCACCGCCAAGACGGTGGTCGCGGAACTGCGGCCCTCGCTCGACAGGCCCGAGAGCTTAGTGAACTCGCTCCGGACCGTCCCGTCGTAGCGGGCTTCGCAGCCCGGGGCGAGGCAGAAGCGGAACGCACCGGGGATGAAGTGGAACGGCAGGCCGCCCGCGCCGACGCGGCCGTCCGCATCGACGCTGACTCGGCGGGGCCGGATCTTCCGGAAATGGGGCTTCAGCCGGGCCTCGTTCCCGCCGAACACCAGCCAGTCCTCCGGATACCGACTCCCGATGTCCGCCGGGTCGAACACCCCGTCCGGATCGGGCATGAGGTATCCGTACAGGACATCATCCTCCTCGTTGGACCGCTCGGCCAAGTCGCGCGGATGGAACTCGCGCGGCGTGTTCGCCGCCATGTGTGCCCAGACGGGGATGTATTCCTGACCGCACCCGCGGCAGAAGCAGAGCGAATACAGCGGCCGGTTGCGGTCTCCCGGCTTGTAGCGCTGGCCCTGAAGGGTGAGATACCGTTCACCGGGCGCGTCGAGGGTCGAGTACACGTTCCACGCGCCGCTGATGAACTGGTGGAGCCGGAACGCGAACAGGCTGCGGCCGCTCTCGTCCCGGCTCCGGTGGGCCGCAAGCAGGAAATCGGCGAGGCGCCTCCGGCAACGCTCCGCGCCGATGCCCGTGTCTTCCGCAAGGCGCTCCGACGCCTGAACCACGTCGAGCGGCCGAGTGATGCGGACGAGCTTTCCGTCCTGCTCCTCCAGACCGAGCCGGTGTTCGATCCATGCTGCGAGCGGATGGGCGGCCAACTCGCCATGGGCAAGATTCTCCGGTACACCCTCTTCCACCGCACGCCTGAGCCGCGCACCGGTCGCCACCGCGTCCCGGTCGGTGACGGGCCTGAGCGTCTCCATCACCACGTTCGCCGGATCGACCCCGGCGCCGAACAGCCGGGTCGCGACGCGGGCCACGGCCGCGTTGCGCGACTCGGCGGACCCTTCCGAGGCCATGGTCGCGGACGTTCCTATGCAAAGCAGACGGTCGTTGAACCGCTCGCGAACGCGGCGGACGAGCATGGCGACATCGGCCCCCTGCCGCCCCCGGTAGGTGTGCAGCTCGTCGAGGACCAGGAACCTCAGCCCCGCCGCATGGCGGCGCACGGCGCTGTCGGTCTCCTGGAACCGCGTCATGATGAGTTCGAGCATGACGTAGTTCGTCAGAAGGATGTCCGGCGGGTTCTTCGCGATCCGCTCGCGCTCCTCCTGCGACTCCTGGCCGGTGTAGCGGGCGAAGGTGACCGGTTCGCGTCCCTCCCCGTAACCGAGCCGGAGATACCGCTCGAGTTCCTCGCGCTGGCTGTTGCAGAGCGCGTTCATCGGATAGACCACGATCGCGCTGATCCCCTTGCGTCCATCGCGTGCCCGCCGCCTGAGCACGTCGTCCACGATGGGGATGAAGTAGGCCAGCGACTTCCCGGACCCCGTGCCGGTCGTGAGCACGAAGCTCTCGCCTCGTTTCGCGATCCCGATGGCGTCGGCCTGGTGCCGGTACAGGCGAAGAGGCTTGCCGTCCGCGTCCTCCCGGCTCTTCAGCCGGAAGATGGTCGCGCACTCGTCGTGAAGGGTGCCGTCGGAGACGAGTTCGTCTATCGAGCCGCCGGGCTCAAAGTTCGGGTTCAGCTGGATGAGTGGCGCCGGCCAGAAGTGGCCGGCAGCGTAGGCCGCATCGACCTCCCGCGACACATCCTCCGCGCGGATACGCGTGAAACTGCGGGAGAAGCGCTCGTACTCGGCTACGAGCTCTTCGCGGAACGCGAAGACGTCCATGGCGCCTACCTCTCCGGTGCCTTGGACGCGTTGGCCGGGGTCAGTTTGCTCATGGCGTACGCTGCGTGCTGCCATCGGCGCCAAGGACGATGCACCCCTTGCCTTCCGGCACGGGATCGAAGGCCTTCGAGAGTTGCGCCACCCCGGTGATGGTGCGGACGACGGCGAAGGCCGCGACCTGCACCGCCGGAAAGGCGTTCGCCAGTCGGCGGACGCACGCGTGGAGCGTTGCCCCACTGGTGATCACGTCATCCACGACCGTGATTCTCCCAACGGGATCGAACCCAAGATCAGGCGGTGCGGCGAGGGCAATCGTTGCGTGGTGCCGTTCCTCCGTCGGCCGGTCTCCTCGGGACCACGCGGACTTCGGCACCTTCCGAACTCGGAGAAGCCACTCCCTTCGCGTTCCAAGCCCCTCCGCTTCCATGGACCGCACGAGCTCGACGGTCGTTGACCGCGGCTTGCCTTCCCTCACCCGGGGGGCGTGGCCGGGTGCCGGGACGAGAACGACTTCGGAGCCGAAGTAGGTGGGGAACAAATCCCGTCCGTGATCGGACGCCATCCAAGACGCGACGCTTTTGATTCTCTCCGGATCGGAGTACTTGAGATCCATGACGAGTTCCCAGCCCTGGCGGGTCATGGCCGCGTCGCCGGAGCGCGGCCGACCAGGACGGTACGCGGCCACCGATCCGAACGGGACACCCTCAGAAGGGCAGGTCATCCGCTCGCGACGCCGACCCGACGCAACGGGAGGGAAGATCGTCGAGTACCAGCGGAAGCGTCCGTGCATCGAAGCTGAAGGCTCCGTAGCGAATCATCTCGTCGGCCCAGTCGGGCGACTGCCGTTCGAGCGACCGTTTGGGGAAGAGCACCGGCCGCCCCAGCCTGATCGCCTCCCATCCCTGGTGCCTGGTTCCGCTGTTGGTGGCCGCCTCCACGATCAGCGTGGCATCCGACAGTAGCGCCATGGTCTTGTTGCGCAGCGGGAAGTTCGACCGGTGCGGGAGCTGACCGCACGGGAACTGAGACACCAAAAGATGCATCTCCCCGATCGCGTCCTGAAGACTTCGGTTTCGCATCACTGCGTACCGGTCCAATGATGTGCCCAGGACGCCTATCGTCCTGCCGCCGTTGTTCATCGCCGTCTCGTGGGCCACAGTGTCGATCCCCAACGCCAGCCCGCTCACCACCGTGACACCGTGTGAAACCAGCATCTCGGTAATCCGTCGGGCCAGTTCCAGACCCTCGGCCGAGGCCCGTCGAGAACCCACGACGGCGATGCGAGGCCCACGCTCCAGCAGCGCCGCATCGCCCTGCAGGAATAGCTGGCGCGGCGCGGCCTTCACCTCGAACTCGTTTAGCGGTCCGAGCACGTCGCCCGGCATCACGGTCTTTGGTTGGTTCATTCCACCGCTCCCGGTTCATGCTCCGCACGCGGCGGCGCAATCGTCTGGCGATGACCCACGGACGGAATCTTCATGGCTAATCTCTCCGCGTCGAGTTAGTCGGCCACCGCGGCGATCTCGACGACTGGTTTCCCCATCGCCTTCTCCACCAGTCGGCTCAGCCGCTTTCGTCGGTCTTCGAGAAAGCGATCGAACGCATCCGCCCGTAGGAGCTCGGGCGAGAGCGCATGGCTGGCAAGCAGATCATTCATCGCAGCGTCGTCCAGCGCCACCTGTTTCTCCGACTGGAGCCTCGGCAGGTATTTCGAGGGTGCGTCGCCGCCAATCTTGCGATTGGCCTTGTACGATATCTGTGTCTTGTTGAGGATGCTCTCGTATCGACCTGGTTCAATGGTCTTCTGGTCCGTGCACCATTTCCGGGGGAAGATGTGGTGGATGTCCAATCCGATTTCGATCGCGTCCAGCTCCTTGATGGTAGCCTTCCAGAACCAATCCTTGGAGGCTTCCCGCAGAACAAGCACGTTGATACCCTTGTAAGCCGCGCTCAGACGGGTCCGCAGAGTGTCGAATCGCTCCGGTTGGAAATTGGCGTCGCGCACCGTTCGCGGAAGCCTGTCGTCGTTCTTGAACCAGCGGAGCAGTTCATCGTAGTCGTTGGCCATGCGGGTCTCCACCGCACCCCCGTAGAGTTCTCCAAGCACTCCGGACCAGAACCAGCGTGCCAGCTTGTCGTAAATCCGAGGCTCAAGCCAGCGGTCGCCTAAGCGCGTGAGCACTGCGGCCAAGGGCACGACCTGGGTGCGATAAGGAAGTTCACGCCGATGGTAAAAGCACTCCTTTCGCAGGAACCGGGCTGCATTGAGAAACCCCGTCTCCAGCTTGTCGGCCCATCGCGTCCACGCGTTGAGCGGTAGCCGGAGGACATCGGCCCGCTTGCCGCTCACCGGACGCACCTGCTTCCCGGTCTTACCGGCCCGCAAGTCGGCCTTTCTCAACTCGTGGGTATGCAGCAAACTGATTCCTTGGAGGAACTCGGTGGCTTCGGTGCCCTTGAGGAGCGCGTCTTCCTCCAATCGTTCCTTGCGTGACTCAGTCTTGCGAAACCGTGACCCGAACCAATCGTCTCGCAGATTGTAGCCTTCCGCTGCATAGCTCGCCGTCACCAGTTCGAACACGGTCAGCGGTTCACCGCCGGTATTCACCTTCTCGAAAACCAAGCAGACGGCTTCCTTGGTCGTCTCCTTCTCCAGCTGGATTACCGGGATCTGATAGTCCCGAAAGGGCTTCAGCACCCGTTTCCGAAAATCCATGTAGAGTCTGAATTGGTCCGGCGCGATCTCGTGCAACGTCGTCTCCCAATCGTCCGAATCCATTATCTGACTGCATGGAAAATGGAGTTGCTGGCACTCCAGCTCAGTCGTGGACACATCCAGCATCACGTCGCGACCGAAGTTGGTGCGGACTTCCCTGTTCTCATCGACCGCGACCACCGCCTCTTCAAGCGCGTGGGGAGCGTCAACCGCTCGCCTGATATCGAAGTAGTAGTGACGCTTGATCCTCCTGCCCTTGGCGGTCTTGGTGCGTACCGGCTCGACAAGTGAGATGGCTTGCGTCAAGGTCGTGAGACGCTGCTGCCCGTCCAGAATCAGTCTCTCCGGTTCCCGGTTCCTCGGAACACTATCTTCCAAGCCTTCCACGGGACGGGTCTGGAAGCGAACCTCGCCACCCGCTTTGAGCAGCATGATCGCCCCGATCGGGAACGATCGACCAATGCTCACGAGTAGATCGCGGATGTCGTCGTCGTCCCAGACCCAGCCACGCTGGAAGTCTGGCAACTGGATCTTTCCTTCGGTGATCTCCCGGAGGAGATCGGTCAACGAGGCTTTGGTAGTGTCGAAGGTCGTCATATCGGCTTCTGTGCCCTCCCGAGATCGATCATATGTCCTTCCGTAGCGAGGGGTGAGGGTGCTGAACATCAGCCATGGATCAGAAGCCTCCCGATTGGTTCGGCCATCCAGGACGGCATGACCGTCCTCGCAACGAGAAGTTCGCTCAGATCTTCCGCCGAGAGCTCGGGGAGCACGGCGTCGAGGCTCTTCTCAACCTGGCGGGAGGGCGCCCGGCGCACGGCTGCCCGGTCGCCGAAGTGCAGGAGACTCTCCGACTGTAGCGGCGTGGCCTCCGGCTTGGCTTCGGCGTATCCAAGGATCCGCTCGGGCAGGCTCTTCATGGCTCCACTTCTCTCGGTCAGAACTCCGTCAACCGGGGTAACCGCCCCCTCGCGGGGAGCATCCAACACCGAAAGATAACCGGCGGCACGGAGCATCGCCTCATCCGGTGTGGTTCCACGAGCTGTGGTAATAGCGGGTTGCCCCCTCCTACAGCTTTCTGGAGACCCAGACGACCCGTCCGACGACTCTGACCTCCTCGGCGGTGGACTCGTGGCCGACGTATTCGGGGTTTAGCGACTTGAGGATCACGCGGGAGGGGTCGGAGTGCGGCACGTGCTCGATCCGCTTCGCCACCAGCGCGATGCCGTCCCAGATGACGAAGATCCCCGGCGGCGCGGGCACCGTCCGGCTCACGTCGATCATGAAGTGGTCGCCGGTTGAGAGCATCGGCTCCATCGAGTCCCCGTCCGCTTCGATCATCCACAGGTCGCCGGGCTCGGCCCGGAGCCGGTGGCGGATGAACGAATCGGCGAACAGCCACCCTTCTCCGGTCTCGCGCAGCTCACCGTTCCAAGCTTCCACGCCCGCTTCCACTCTGACATCGGCCTCAGGAACGACGCTGTAGCCCTGCGGAGCGGCGTAAGCGTCGGCAGGCGGCGGCTGTCTGGCGTGCGTCGAGAGCCGGTAGCTGCGGCCGTGCTTGAGGAGCTCGGGCCGGCAGCCCAGATGCTCGGCCAGGATCTCGCGGTCGTCCTCGGCAAGGATCTTCGGCGTGCCCCTGTGAACGAACTGTTGCAGGTAGGCGTCGTTGCGGCCCATGGCGATCGATGCGGTCCGCAGGGTCGAGCCCCTCGTAGTCAGCAGCTGGAGTAGCCGGCGGCGCACCGGGTCGAGCCGCTTCGAGGCCTTCTTCCTTTTGTTCTTCATGGATTGAATAGTCCCGATTCCGGCCGGCTTCGCAAGGCGGAGAGGGAACCACCGGCCGACGGCCCGCACCGCCCTCCACGTCCGGATACTGTGGCCTGTCACGCGCTGGCCGGCGACGCCGAGTCCGCAGTTTCCCCGCCTGCCGCCCGGTCCACCTTCAGATCGTTTCGGGAGACTGCCCACAAGCGTGCGCGGGGGTGCTTCACCGCCCCGCTGGCGGCGGAGTCCAGCGCCGATTTTACGGTAATGGACATCCTCGACGTTATCGACACTTAGGGGATCTCCTAGCTGTTGACTCCCTTGCGGACAGGTCTTCACCGTTTTCGCCATGAAGACGCGAGAGCAGTACGGCCATGGAGACGTTGGAGCGGTACTTCAACGCGCGCGTCGCCGCGTTTCTCGACCGCACGGGCATGTCGCCGACGACGTCCGGCATGAGGGCCGTGGGCGACCCGAATCTTCTGCGCGAGATCGCCGCCGGGCGCTCGCTATCGCTGCAGCTGGCGGACCGGGTTCTGGCGTTCACCGACGGCTACGACGTGGACTCGGACGGCGCGCGCGCTCCACCACACCGCCTCCGGCGCCGCTGGCCGAAAGCAGCCGCAGGACGAACGAGGAGGAGTGGAGCGATGGTCGATAGGCCGAGCGAGAAGAGAACGGACGAGCCGATCCGCTTCATCCGGGCATCCGAGATCGCAGCCCGGCTGGGCGTGGCGCGGCCGACGATCTACGGCTGGGTGGAGGCAGGTCGCTTTCCCCCTCCGATCCACCTGGGTCCGCGCGTGGTCGGGTGGATCAGGTCGGAGTTCGACGCGTGGATCCACAATCGAATTGCCGAGACCCGGGGCGGTGGGGAGTCCGTCGTCCCAATGACCCTTCAGGGAAAGGAAGACATGCGATGAGAACGATGCCAACGAAGATGAGAGCAGTCGCGTGGGCTGCGCTGTGGCTGCTGATGCCCGCCCGGCTCTGGGCGCAGGGCACGAGTCCGTGGGTGGACGCGGTGAACGAGCTTCAGACGCAGTTCACGGGACCGATCGCGCGCGGGCTGTCGCTGATCGCGATCGTGGTGGGCGGGCTGATGTTCGCGTTCGGCGAGGGCGGGAGCAAGCGCACGCTGGCCGGGATCATCTTCGGGATCGGGATGGCCGTGGGCGCGGTGAACTTCCTGGCCTGGCTGTTCTGATGCGGGGCCTGAGGCGCTGGGCCGGCTACGCGGCGCTGAACCGTCCGCTGACGGTGCTGGGCGTCGAGCGGCGCCTGTTCCTGCTGGGCGCGACGCTCGCGGTCGCGGTGTGGAACGCGACGGCTTCGCTCGTGGCAGGCGGCGCGGTCTTCGCCGGCTGTTACGGCGGGGGCTGGCTCGCGGGCCGGCGGGACCCGGCCCTGCTCGCGGTGCTGCGCGCGGCGGCGCGCTACCCGGCCCGGTACGATCCGGGCAAGTGGGCCGACGAGCCGTGGCACCTGAAGATCCGGCGGCGCGGCGAGTGAGGGTCGCCGAGGAGCTTCGGGCCTACGAGGCGGCGGGCTCGCTGGCCGAGGAGCTGCCCTACTGGGGCTGGCTCGATGACGGCCGCACCTGCCTGACCCGTTCGGGCGAGCTGATCGCGGCGGGCCGGATCCGCCCCGCCGTGGTGGACGGCCGCACGCCCGAGCAGATCGACCGCGTGCTGGGCCTGTGGCAGCGATTGCTGTCCGGCCTTGGTCCCGATGCGCGCCTGTACTTCCACATGCTCCGGCGTCCGCCGCGCAGCCCCGAGACGCCCGTGGGGAGCGGGTCAAATGTCGCGTCCCTTTCGGCCCGGAAGCGCCAGGCGTTCCTGGCCGGGCGCGTCCAGAGGCTTGACGCCTACGTCGTCTGGTCCTTCGCCTCCGGCCTGCGCACGGCCGCCCGGGGCTCCGGGGCGGGGCTGCTCTCCCGGCTCGCCGGGTGGAGGAAGCGCCGGAGGAAGGGCGCGCCGACCTACCTGGCCTCTGAGATCGAGGCGGCGGCGGACCGGTTCCGCGCCATGATCGACGCGGGCCGCTCGCTCGTCGCCGAGCACACGCCCGTCGAGTTGCTCGGAGCGCGCGAAGCATCCGTGCTTCTCTCCGATCTGACGAACAAGCCCGGCACGTTCTGGGACGGCGCGACGGGCAGCGGCATGAACTGGCGGCTCGCGCTGTCGGAGCTTGAAGCCGAGCGGTCGCACCTGAGACTCGACGGCGAGCCGGTGATCCTCTACTCGCTCCTGTCGCCGCCGGGCCAGGCGCATGCGAACCTGCTTCGCGAGCTGTACTGCCTGGACGCGGTGACGACAATCTCGCTCGAATGGCGGCCGTGGACCGTGGAAGCGGCGCGGCGCCGGATCCGAAGCGCGCAACGCCACTACTTCTCGCGGCGCTACTCGATGATGGCGCACGCGCAGGACGCCCAGGGCACGGCGGCGGCGATGGTCGATTCGGCGGCGGCCGCCGAGTCCGACCGGCTGGGAGCGGCGCTCGTCGAGCTGGAAGCCGATGGCGTGGCCTACGGCGAGGCATCGTTGACCGTCGCGCTCCACGGCGGCCTGGACGAGATCGAGCGGCTGGACGGCGACGTGCGCCGCCTGTTCGCCGCGCACGACGCGAAGGTGATCCGGGAGGGTTACGGGCAGATGCCCGCATGGTTCGCCCGGCTCCCGGCCCAGCCGCGAAGCCGACAGGTGCGCAAGGTGTTCGTATCGGCCGGGCTCGCGGCGTGCCTCGCGCCCGTGTTCGGGCCGCCGAGGGGACCCGCCCGGAGCAAACACCTGGACCGCGAGCCGCTGGCGGTGTTCGAGACGCGGTGGCGCACGGCGTACCGCTACGACCTGTTCGCGGGTGACGTGGGGCACACGCTGATCCTCGGGGCGACGGGTTCGGGCAAGAGCTTCACCCTGAACTTCCTCCTCGTCGAGGCCCTCAAGTACGATCCGCGCATCCTGATCCTGGACCTGGGCGGCTCCTACCGCTGGCTGACCCGGTTCCTCGGGGGCCGGTACCTGGAGCTCGCGCCCGGCGAGGCGGAGCCGACGCTCCGGCTTACACCCTTCGCGCTGCCCGCCACCACGCGCACGTTCCAGTTCCTGACTGGATGGGTGCTCCGGCTGCTGAAGCTGGGCGGCTTCGAGGCGAGCGGCGCGGACACGAGCGAGATCCGTGCGCGGATCGAGGACCTCTACGCGCTCGGGACGGAGCGCCGGACGCTCAGCGTGCTGGCCGGTTCGCTCCCGTCCGCGATGTGGCCCGCGCTGAGCCGCTGGACGGAGGGCGGCGCGTGGGGCGCGTTCTTCGACAACCCCCCGGCGGGCGCGACGGACATCGAGTTCCGGGATTGGCAGGTGATCGACCTCGCGGGTGCGGCCGAGCACGCGGACCTCTGCGAGGCGGCGCTCTCGTACCTGCTGGAGCGGATGCGCCTGGAGATCGAGGACCCGGCCGAGACCGCACGGCTCAAGCTGATGGTCGTGGACGAGGCGTGGCGGTACATGCAGGACGCCGCCGTGCTGAACTACCTGGCCGAGGCGGCCAAGACGTGGCGGAAGAAGAACGCCGCGCTCGTGCTCGCCACGCAGTCCGCCGTGGACGTGACGGGGACGCCGGGCGCATCGGCCCTTCTTGAATCGATCCCGACCAAGCTGTTCCTCGCCAACGCCGAGTTGCCGGAAGAGGCCGGGGCGCTGTTCCGGCTGAACGACTCGGAGGTCGACCGGATCCGGGCGCTCACGCCCAAGCGCGAACTGTATCTCCGCCGCCCGGACGAGGCGGCGGTACTCCGCCTCGAAGTCGATCCGGAGAGCTACTGGCTCTACACCTCCTCGCCGCTTGACGCCGAGAGGCGCGCCGAAGCCGTGGCGAGGCACGGCCTGGTCCGGGCGCTCGAAGCGCTCGCTCACCCGACCCATCCCACCCCACCAACCGAGAGGACGTGAACACCATGAGAGCAACTCCAACCGCCGCGATCCTGTTGGGCGTAGTCGTCGTCCTGCTGACGGTGCTGCTGACAGCGCTCCCCTGCGATGCAGCCGTACAGCAAGCGAAGGGAGACGAACCCCTTCTGACCGTGCCGGGCGAGTCGGGCGACCGCATCCATCGTCTTCGTGCGCGTGTGCGTCACACGACGCTGATCGTGCTTCCGCCCGGAGAGCGGATCCTCGACTTCGTGGTCGGCGACTCCGAGTACTGGCACCTGACCGGCGCGGCGAACGTCGCGTACCTGAAGCCCCTGGCCGAGGACGCCGCGACCAACGTCGCGCTCGTCTGCGAGTCGGGGCACATCTACTCGTTCCTCGTCTCCGAGCACGCCGAGGACCCGACCCACCTCGTCTATCGCGTCGAGTCGGGCGCGGAGGCGGCGGGCATTTCCGGTGGCGCGGGCGGACCGGCGTTCGTTGCCCGGAGCGAAGTCGCGGCGTACCGCGAGATGGCGGCCGAGGCGGCCGAGGCCGCCCGCCGGGCACAGGAACAGGCCGAGGCCGGGATCCTCGAAGCCCGGCGGCGAGCGGAGGCGGAGATCGAGGCGTTCCGCGCCGCCTACCCCGCATGGCTTGCTTTCGAGCACCGGCTGGACCGGGGAGCGTCCGAGCGGCCGTTCCTGGTCGAGGCGATGTGGCACGACGGCGAGTTCACCTACATCCGCTCGCGCGCGCAGGAGTCGCCGGCGCTCTACGAGATGAAGGACGGCGAGCCGAGCCTGGTCGCCTACGACCTCACCGACGACGGCCTCTACATTGCCCGCCGCGTCCTGGGCGACGGGTGGCTCCAGATCGGCGACAAGCGGGTGCGCTGGCGGTTCGAGCCCCGGGAGGGCTCCCGATGAGCCGCTGGAAGCAGTGGGTGAAGGAGCCGAAGGGCGCGCTGCCGGGCGGCCTCGTCACGAAGGCCGGGATCGTCCTGATCGCCGTGCTGATCGCCGGGCTGCTGTTCTCGTCGTCGCTGGCCGGTCCCGGTGAAGACGAGGCCGCCGCCGGAGCGCCGGCACAGCCGCGGGCGGTGAACGACCGCGAGGGCCGGTCGTTCGACGAGGGCATCCGCGACGAGACGCAACGCGAGACGCAACGGGCGGCCGCCGAGGATCGCGCCGCCCCACCGGACCGGGAAGCCGGAACCGCCTCCAGAGCGGGGTCGGCTGGCGCCGGGTCCGCAGATACCGATGCCCGTGGAGGCGGCCGGGCCCCCGGCATGGGCCGCGCCGAGTTCGAGTTGCGCGAGGCGCTCCTGCTGGAGGAGGTCGAGCGCCAGACACGCTCGCTCCGGTCGTTCCCCGTCGCGCAGTCGCACCGGGATCCGAACCGGGCTTCGGATGCGGCGGCGACTCCCCCGGAGCTCGAGTCTACCGACGCGGCACTCGACGGCGCGCTCGCGTCCCTCGGACAATCCCTCGCCGCACTTGAGGCCGAGATGGCGGCCGGGCTGGCCGCCGGAGAGTTCGCGCCCGGCGCGGGCGGTCCGGCGGCGCAGACAGGTCTTCCCGCGTCCCGCACATCCGAGCCCGGCCGTTTGGTCCGGCCCCATGATCCGCCGGGCTGGGAACGCATCCACGAGGGCAGGTTCCTGGAGGCGGTGCTCGTCACCCAGTTGTCGGGCGAGTTCCCCGGCCCGGTGCTCGCCATGGTTTCGGCACCGCTGTATTCGGCCGACCGCCAGCGCGTCCTGATCCCGCGAGGCGCGCGCGTCGTCGGCACGGCTCGGGCCGTCCAGGACCGGGACCAGACCCGTCTCGCCGTTGCGTTCCACCGGCTGCTGCTGCCCGACGGAAGCTGGGTGGACCTTGAGTTCACCGGCCTGAACCAGGTGGGCGAGAGCGCGCTGCGCGACCAGGTGAACCGCCATTACCTCTCGACGTTCGCCGCCGCCGGAGCCGTTGGCGCGCTGAGCGGCCTCACCCTTGCCGGAGCCTCGCCCTACGGACTCCGCGCGGGCGTCGGCCAGGGGCTCGGCGGCAGCGCCACCTCGATGCTGGACCGGTATCTGAACCGGATGCCGGAGATCACGATCCGCGCGGGCCACCGGCTCCGCGTCTGGCTCACCTCCGATGTCCTGATCCCAACCCCTACCCGCACCACGCACCGCTGATACGAAAGGACACCCCCATGCATCACCGCATCCTGATCGCCGCCCTTCTCGTCCCGCTGCTGACGCTCGCGGCCCCCGCTCCCGCGAGCGCGCAGATCGATTTCGGCAGCTGGTTCCAGCGGGCCACGATCATCGCGAACCAGATCACGCAGATCTCGCACCAGGTCACTCAGATCCGGTCGCTGGCCCGCCAGCTTACGGAACTCGAAGACCAACTCGACCACATGGAGCGCGCCGCCAAGGGCGAGATCGACGCGCTGCTGGCACCGTTCTCCCGGCTCGCCGCCGATCCCGTCGGGCTCGTCCGCGACGGACTCGGTTGGCGCTCCGACTTCACCGGTCAGGCCCGAGCCACTGTCGACGCCGTCCGCGGGATGGGAAGCGGGCGCTCGTTCACCGGACTGTGGCGCACGGCCCACGGGACTGCCGACCGGGTGTCCGAAGCCGACATCCTCGGCCTCTACCAGAGCCTTTCGCCCCAGGCGGCGACGCAAGCCGCCGAGGACTACCGCCGCGCCCGCGAGGCCGCCGACCGGCAGCGGGTGCTCGACTACGCGGCGCTCGACGCGGCTGCCGCGCTCGCCGAGACCATCGAGAGCGCCCAGGGCTCGTTCGGCGACCTGACCGCGAATGGCAATCTGTCGAACACGGCTCTCCAGCAGGCCGGAGTCGCGGCGGCGCTGAGCCAGGGGCGCATCAACGCGGCCGCGGGCCAAGTGCTCGCCCACCAGGCCGCCCTGGAGGCGAGCCGGGCACGGCAGGCCGAACTCGCCCGGCTCGAATGGCTCGGCCGTTGGCACGACGACAGGGCGCGCGCGAACGCGATGGCCTTGACGCTCCGCGACGCCGCATCCCGGAACCGGGCCGCGCTCCGCGACGGGCTCCTCTTCCGCGTCCCTTCGTTCTACCGGTAGGCGCGCGCCGGCCATGCAACTGCCTCCGCAGTCCATCGACCCGAACGTCCCGACGCAGATCCCGGGAGACCAGCTCCAGGACTTCAAGAGCTTCCTGGACGTGGTGCTCGACACAGTGGTCGGCGGGGCCGCGCCCGGCGTGCACACGCTCGGGCTCCAACTCTGGGGCGGGCTCGCCGCCGTGATGGTCGCCTGGACCGGACTCAGGATCGCGTTCACCGGCACGTTCCAGCCCTGGGAGATCATCAAGCTCGTGATCGGGATCGCGGTCCCCCGCACGCTGCTCCACTACTACGTCGTCCCGATCCCGGGCGTCGGGCTCACGTTCCCCGCGATGATCGCCGGAGGCGGGATCTGGCTCCAGAACCTGTTCCTCTCCGACGTGGTGTCGGCGGGCTACACCGAGATGGCTGCGCTCGTGCAGGCGTACAGCGCGCACCTGAGCGCCGCGTGGTCCACGGGCAACCTGCTGTCCATCGTGACCGCCGGGGTGACCGTGATCTTCTCCTCGCTGGTCACGTTGTTCATGGGCGCGTCGCTCGTGTTCTGCCTGCTGCTGCTCTTCTGCATCACCTACGCGCAGGTGATCTGGGCGCAGGTCGCCATCGCCATCGCGATCCTGCTCGGTCCGGTGTTCATCGCGTTCCTGCTCTTCGAGCCGCTCTCGTTCCTGTTCTGGGGATGGTTCCGGACACTGATGGTCTACACGCTCTACGGCGTCGTGGCCGGGGCCATCCTCCGGGTCTTCATGGGCGTCGGCCTGGGCTACGTCACGACCTACGCCGACGCGCTGATGGGCACCGGCACCGCCGATCCCGCCGAACTCTGGCTCTGGGCCGTCGTTCTGCTTCCGCTCGTCGTCTCCGGCCTCATGGCCGGGCTCAAGGTCGGCGAACTCGCCTCGATGCTCGTGTCCGGCTCCGGCTCCGCCGGGTCCGGGTTCGTCGCGCTCGTCATGCAGGGAGCCAGCAAGGCCGCCGCTCCCGCCAAGCCCCCCGTCTGAGTGCCAAGGAGAAGCCTATGATGAAACGAGACCGCAACGCGGGCCGCGAGTACGCGGAGATATGGGGCGAGGCCGTGCAGGCGAACCGGAAGCTCAGGACGATCCTGATCTTCCTCTCGGCAAGCTGCGTGCTCGGCGTCTTCGTCCTGCTGCGGATCGCGGGCGCCGAGCCGCCCAAGCCCATCGTGATCCGGGTCGACGACGTGGGCCGCGCCGAGGCGCTGGCCTACGAGGCCGCAACGGCGCAGGCCGATCCGCTCGATCCGACGACGAAGTACTTCCTGAACCGGTTCGTCCACGACTTCCATTCGCGGCGCCGGGCGACCGCGCAAGAGCACTGGACCCGGAGCCTCCGGTTCCTCTCAACGGACCTCGCGAACGCCGCGTTCCAGAGGGACGGGGCCGAGGTTGCGGCCACGGCGGCCGGAACCGCCGAGACCGAACTCGCAGTCGAGCAGGTCGTGCTCCGTATCCATCCCGCGCCCGAGCCGCCGCACGGCGCGACGGCGGACTTCGACCTCGTGCATCTCAGGGGCGAACAGGAGATCCGGCGCGAACGCTGGTCGCTCACGCTCCGGTTCGAGTTCCTCGACTCGGTCCCGCCCGAGCTGGTCGTCCACAACCCGATGGGGCTCCTCGTCACCTACATGCGGGCCGACCTCGCGCTCGTGACCGGGGAGTCGCCGTGATCGCGCATCTGAAGGGCCGCGAGAAGGCGCTTGGCGACTTCGGCTGGGCCGGTCGGAAGGCGGAGTGGATCGCACTGGTCTGCCTGCACAGCGGGGTGTTCACCCGCAGGCAGGCAGGGCGGCATCTGGATGTGCATCACGAACAGGTGCGCCGACTGGTGCACACGCTGATCTCGCGGGGATTGGCCGCCGAGGAGACGGTGCCCGGCGTCCACGGCATCGGCCGCGTCTGCCGCATCTACTCGCGCAGACTCTACCGCTCGTTCGGGGCCGAGCACATCCGGCACCGCCGCGCGGCATCACCCCGGGTGCTCATGCGCCGCCTGCTCTCGCTCGACTATGTGATCGAGCACGCGGATCTGCCCTGGCTCCCGACGGAGCGGGAGAAGATCGCCGCCTTCGAGGCGCTCGGGATCGAGCGCAAGCTCCTCCCGTCGCGCCTCTACCGGGGCGCCGCGAGCGACACCCGCCGCTACTTCCCGGTCAAACTGCCGGTCGCGCTGGGGCCGGACCGCGCGTTGTTCGTCTACGCCGAACCCGGCCACGACACCACGACCGCGCTCCGCTCCTGGGGCCAGGCGCACCGCGGGCTCTGGAGCGCCCTGGCGCGGCAGGGCAGATCCGTCGAAGCCGTCGCCCTCGGACGCAACCGCACCGACACGCAGCGCGCCGAGCGCGTCATGCGCCGCTGGACCGAGCCATCCGGCGCCGGCGAGGCGCCTGCGGAAGTCCGCGAGGAACTGGACCGCATCGAGCGCGCGATCCTCGAGGGCGCGGTCGAGGTACTCGACGAGTACGGCGGCCTGCAGGCCGCGCTGAAGCGCGCCGTTGCGCTCGAGAACGGGGCCGCCGGGAAGACCCCCGGACAGGCCGTGTTGCACCGCGCTCGCAGTTGGCGGACCACGCGGCTCGCGGGAGTCGTCTACCAATGATCCGGACACCTCGAATGCCCGCGCTCATGGCCGTAGCTGCATGTGCAAACGACGTGGGGGGGCAATGCACACTTCAGCGCCCGGAACGTGCACACCCGCCCAACCCTGCAAGCCGCTCCACACCAATGTCTTGCGCCCTCCCGTCCGCGCCGGCCGGGGCCGCAGCGCCCGTTTGGGCGGGGCTGGGAGCGACCCGGCAGTCCGAGGGCCTGCCACGGGTTCGGGGCCGGGTGGCTTTGCACACCCCGGACCCGCCCCCTTCGGGTCGCTCCCAGCCAGCAGTCCTTCCAGGAAGGGGGTTCGGCCGATGAACTCCGGTACCCTCGCCATCATCGGGGCCGCCGTCGGGGCCGTGAGCGGCCACGCGCTCAAGGCGCCTTTCCCCGGCGTCGGCGCCAACCCCGCGCTCGATCTGATCGCTTCGCACGATCCACGCCTCTGGGCCGCGCTTCGCCTGTGGCACTACGCATGGCCCGCCATCGCCGTCGTGCTCTCCGGGAGCCTCTGTCTCTCCGTCTGGCGGGTCTGGTTGCAGCCGCTCTTCAGGCTCCGGCGGCGCGGCAAGCTCCCCGATTGGCCCGCCTCGCCCACCGACGAGACGCCCTCGCTCGTGATCGGCGAACTGCACCACCCAACCGTCTCAAGAGAGAGCGAAGAGCCGTCGTGGCTCGTGATCCCCGAGAAGGGACTCTACACCGGCACGCTCATCGTGGGAGCGGTCGGCACAGGCAAGACCAGCGGGTGCATGTATCCGTTCGCCCGCCAACTCCTCACCTGGCGGGCCGACGATCCCGACCGCCGCGCGGGCGCGCTCGTGCTCGAAGTCAAGGGCGACTTCTGCCATCAGGTCCGCGGCATCCTCGAAGACGCCGGGCGCGCGGACGACTACCTCGAGATCGGGCTCGGCGGGTCGCTCCAGTGGAACCCGCTCGACGATCCCCTGCTCGACTCCTACTCGCTCGCCTACGGCGTCTCGTCGCTCATCAACCAACTCTTCGGCAAGTCGCGTGAACCGTTTTGGCAACAGGCGTACACGAACCTGGTGCGCTGGACCATCGAGCTTCACCGGCTTCTGCCGGAGAGCTGGGTCACGCTGCGCGACATCTACCGCTGCACGGTCGACGCCGAACTGCTCAGGGACAGGATCGCGGAGGCGCGCACGCACGCCGAAGAGCGCTGTGCCGTCCGGGCGATCATCGCCGCCAAGGATCTGACCAAACACAAGCAGGCCCTCAGGGACGCAGCCTGGGAGCCGGTGCCGGGGAGCGCGAAGGTGGGATGCCGGCTCGATGCCGCGCTGATGGCGCAGCTCGGTGAACTCGACATCAGCTATGAGACGGAATTCATCGGCGGCGGAGCCGGGAGGGAGTTCGCCGAGAGCGTCGAGGCCATCGAGCGGTGGTACGCCAAGGACTGGACTCAACTCGACGCCAAGCTCCGCACCTCGATCGTCGAGGGCATCAGCGTGTTCCTCTCGCTGTTCGACCAGCCGGAGGTGGCCAGCGTGTTCTGTCCGCCGCCGCCCGCAGACGACGCCGGTGCCGAACCCGGCGAGGACGCCCCGGACGTCCAACCTCTGCCGGGGCTCCGGCGGCGGCTGCCGCCCCTCTCTCAACTGATCGACGAGGGCAGGGTGCTGGCGCTCAACATGCCCGCCGGAGCGAACCCGGCGCTTGCCCGCGCCATCGGCGTGCTGCTCAAGAACGCATGGATGCAGGCGCTGCTCCGCCGGCCCGCAGAGGCCGCGCGGCGCCCGGACCGCTACATGCGGCCCGCCGTGTTCATCTGCGACGAATATCAAGCGTTCGCGACGGTCGGCCAGGACGATCCCTCCGGCGACGAGAAGGCGTTCGCGCTGACGCGCCAGTGCCGCTGCATCCCGATCGTCGCCACGCAGTCGATCTCCTCGCTCCGCTCCGTGCTGCCCTCCGGCGAGGCATGGCGCACGCTCGTCCAGACGCTCCGCACCCGGATCTTCCTGTCGCTCTCCGACGAGGGCTCCGCGAAGATCGCGTCCGAGATGTGCGGCTCCGTCATGAAGACGCAGCCGTCGTACACCTTCACCGAGACGACCGGCAGGCCCGAGTTCTCGCTCCTGTCCGGCCGGGCCGGAGGCGGGCGCGGCACCATCGGCGCGAGCAAGTCGTTCCGGCGGGCGCGGGAGCCGGTGTTCACGCCGCGCGAGTTCTCGCTTCTCGCCAACTACCAGGCGATCTGTCTGCCCTACGACGGCGTCAAGTCGCTTTCCGCCCGGCGCGTCTACGTGAAGCCCCACTACCTGCCCCGCACCCAGGGCTACTGGCGGCAGCGCGAGGAGGGCCGGATATGAAGCGAGCCAGCGGCGTCGGCCACCTTGCCCCATTCCTTCCGGGCCTGAAGAGTCTGCTCGGGGACCCGGAGGTCTCCGAGATCATGATCAACGGTCCCGGCAACGTCTGGGTCGAGCGGGCCGGGAGACTGGAACCTCACGAGGCCCCGGCCCTGACCGCCGCGTGGCTCCACCGCGCCGCGATCCACATCGCCCGGCCGCTCGGGCTCGATCCCGCCGCGAAACCGATACTGGACGCCCGACTCGAAGACGGGTCGCGGGTCGCCATCTGCACCCCGCCCGCATCTCCCGAGGTCGCGATCACCATCCGCCGGTTCGGCGGCCGGGCGTTCTCGGCCGAGGACCTGGTCCGCATGGGCTCGCTGCCCGAAGACATCCTCGAAGCGGCCCGGAGCACGCTCGCCGCCCGCCAGAACATCCTGGTCGCCGGCGGCACGGGCTCGGGCAAGACCACGCTCCTCAACGCGCTGATCGAACTCCTGCCGGAGGACGAGCGCATCGTCGCCATCGAGGACACGCTCGAACTCAGGATCGACCGGCCCAACTGCCTTCGCTTCGAGGCCGGAGCCACCCTCTCCGAGACGCCCGTCGAGATCCGCGACTTGGTGCGGCACGCGCTCCGCCACCGGCCCGACCACATCGTCGTCGGCGAGATCCGGGGCGGCGAGGCCGCCGACCTTCTGCAGGCGCTCAACACCGGACACGGCGGCTCGCTCACGACCATCCACGCCAACAACGCGCGCTCCGCGCTCTCGCGGCTCGCGAGCTGCGCCATGCAGGCCGGCGACGCGCTTCCCTGGGAGGTCACCTGCCGGGGCGTCGTCGACGGGATCGCGCTCGTCCTGCACGTGGCCCGCCGCGGAGGCCAGCGGTTCGTCGAGGACGCGTTGGAGGTATGCGGCTACGACGCGGCCACCGGCCACTGGATCACTGCGCCGCCTGGAGAGCGGCCCCCGCAACCGGAGAGAAGCACCCACACGCACACACCGAAGGAGGTGAACGCATGACATGCGACAACCGGACCATCCGGGTCCGCACGCTCGACGACTTCGACCGCGAGCTCGCACGCGACGGCGGCGAGACTCTCGAGGTTCGCGCCCAACTGGCCGAGGAGTACGGCCTCTTCCCCGAGGATGTCGGGACCGAGGGCGAGATCGCCGACGCCTGGGACGACCCGCACGGCGAGGAGGTGGACGGATGAACCACGACGAATACCACCGGAAGTTCGCTGACGCGATCATCGAACAGATCAGGCAGGGCACCGCGCCCTGGCAGAAGCCCTGGGCGCCCGGCGAGCGCGTCATGCCCATGAACGTGGACACCGACCGCTCCTACCGGGGCGGCAACAGCCTCCACCTCGCCGCCGTCCAGCAGGAGCAGGGCTACGGCGACGTGCGCTGGGGCACCTACCGGCAGATCCAGGCCCGGGGCGGACAGGTCAGGAAGGGCGAGCGCGGCACCCGCATCCTCTCCTTCCAGGACAAGAAGCGGATCGCCGTCACCGACGAGAGCGGACGCCCCAGGCGGGATGCCGAGGGCAACCGCGTCTACCGCTACGAGAAGCTCAAGGCGCCGTTCGTCCGCCAGTACACGGTGTTCAACGCCGAGCAGGCCGACGGGCTGCCCGAGCGGGCCAACCCCACTCCCGAGCCGCTCTGGAAGGCCCACCAGGAGGCCGAGCGGGTCATGGAGGACCACGGGGTGCCGGTCCGCCACGTCCAGGGCGACCGCGCCTACTACCACATGAAGCGCGACGAGATCGTGCTGCCCGAGCGCGGCCAGTTCCCGTCGGCCAACCACTACTACCAGACCGCGCTCCACGAGCTGGGCCACAGCACCGGCCACAAGGATCGCATGAACCGCGAGACGCTCATCGAGGGGATCGACGGCGGGTTCGGGTCGCCCCAGTACGCGAGGGAGGAACTCCGGGCCGAAATCAGTGCGATGATGACCGGCGAGCGCGTCGGTGTCGGCCACGACCCGAGCAGGGGCGCGGCCTACGTCGAGGGCTGGATCCAGGCGCTCGAAGAGGACCCGCGCGAGATCCGGCGCGCCGCTGCGGACGCGCAGAAGATCTCCGACTTCGTGCTCGTGCGGCATCGCGAGCGTCTGGCCACACGCGATCCCGTCGCCGTGGCCGCGGTCCGCACGCCCGCCCCCACCCACGGATTCCAGCGGATCCAGGTGCCGGTTCCGAAGCTCCCGGTCCCCGAACGCAGCTTCGGGCCGAGCCGCTGAAGACGTGAGAGGGAGAGAGATGTTCGGCCGCACCGCCGAACCGGACCCGCGCCCCGCCGCGCCACCCAGCCGCAGCCGCGAACGCATGCGGAAAGGCCACCGCCGAGAATACGCCGCGGACCGGGCGCGCGGGTCCATCCCCTTCTCCGAGCGGTGCGCCGGGGCGCTCACCGACATCGGCGTCTTCGGCGCGGTATCCTACCGCGACCTCTCCGAGGCCCGCTTCGGCGGCCATCCCCACACCACCCGGCGCGCCGTCAATGCCTGGATCCGCGACGGCACCGTCGAGGAACACACGGTCACCGGACCGAAGGGCAACTCCTTCAAGCTCCTGACCCTGACCCGCGAGGGCGTGGCCGAGGTGCGCAAACTGGCCGCCAAGCGCGGAATGGACCCCCGGCAGTCGATCCGGCCAGCCCGGATCCGGACTGAGGAAGCCGCGCACGACACCGCCATTTACCGCGCCTGCCGAAGGGAGCGGCAACGGCTTGAAGCCCGGGGAGCCACCGTCCGGCGTGTCCGGCTCGACTCCGAACTCAAGAGCGCCGTCGCGCGAGCGAGCGAGGCCGCGCGGCGGAAGAACGGCAAGCGAGCCGCGGACGCGGAGCGACACCGGATCGCCCGCGAACTCGGGCTTCCTATCGACGACGATGAGCGCATCCTCCACCCCGACGCCCAGATCGAGTACGAGGACGCCGGCGGACGGACCGGACGCGTCAACATCGAGGCGGTCTCCGGCAACTACCGCGAACCAGCCGTCCGGGCCAAGGCCGCCGCGGGGTTCGCGCTCCACGCCACCGGCCCGGCCGCGGCGGGACTCCTCCGCAGGCTCGGCCTGGGCGACGAAGGAGGCTCATGGCTCAGGGGACCCGCCGACCGGGATCCCGCCTCCGTCGAACTCTGACACACGGGGAGGACCACCATGCAGCCATGGAAGATCAGCGCGGGACTCACCGCCGCCCTCGCCGGATCGGCGTTCCTGATCGGCGGCGCCCGACTCGAATACCTCGCGCCCCACTGGCCGGTCATACTGGCCGAGCATGGCCTCCGGCTCGCGCTTCACGCCGTGCTCGTTCTCATCGCCGTCGCGGCCGCGATCTACGTCGTCGCCCGCACCACCGGGCTCGCCGACCTGGGAAGCCGCGTCGATCTCGCCGAACGATCCGTGCGCCGCGGCGAGGGGGACGCCGGGCTCGAAGATGCACTCCGGCAGGACGAAGAGGGAGTGTGGGAATGAGCGCCGCGACCAAGTGCGGGCATTGCGGCGCCAAGGTCCCGCCGAGGGCGCCCGCCTGCCCGGTGTGCGGCGATCTGGGACGTTGCCCGTGTGGCCGCGTTGCCGATCTCGTCCGCGCCAGCAACGAGCGGCGGTGCTGGCGGTGCGACGAGGGTAAGCGCAAAGGCCGGCCGGGTGCCAGCGGCGAGCCATGAAACGCTCCGAACGGACGCAGGCCCAAGTGGCCCGGGACTACCTGCACGCGACCGGCCAACGCCTCAACACCCGCGGCAGGGAATGGCGCGGACCGTGTCCCGCCTGCGGCGGCGACGACCGGTTCCGGGTCGCGCCTTCGGGACACTTCCACTGCCGCAAGCACCCCGGCGATCCGCAGCACTTCAAGGCCATGTGCGAGGCGCTCGGATACCGGCTCGACAAGCCTTCCTCCGATTGGTACGAGGCACGAGCCGAGCGGGCGCGGCGGGAGCTGGCCCTGGCCGAGGACATCGCCAACGGACCCGTTGGCCGGAAGGATCCGGACCGCGACCGCATCCTGGCGGAATCGAGAGTCAATGCCGAGAAGGCCGCGCGGGCGGCCGAGCTTCACAGGATCCTGGCCGCGGACGCCGTGGGCGCGACTCCGAAGGAGCTGAGCGGCGAGGTTCGGCTGGTGCGTGCTTGCGTGCGCAAGAGCGTGCTCGGTGACTTGGCGGTGGGACCCGGACGCTCGCGCTTCTACTGGACGGGATCGGTGTGGGTGTGCGGCTCCGGCCAAGCCAGCCCGGGCAAAGCGGTCGCACGGGTCTGGAACGTCGGCGGCAAGCGCGCCCGGACGAAAGTCGCGCGGGCCGCTCTCGACGTGCTCTACGCCCACGCACGAGAGCTGCACCCGGACGCCGATCCCATGCTGTGCGGCCTGCCCGGCAGAGCCGTCCTGGATCTCGAGCGGATCGAGGATCGGCCCGCCAAGAGGGAGGACGGTGTAACGCGCTCCCTCGGATGCACGCCCTCGGGCGGGAAGACGGAACGGTTCGACGCGTTCCTGCACGAGATGTGCGCCGGCGATGCGGATGTCGTACGCTGGCTCTGGCGCTGGTTCGGCTACCTGCTGACCGGCCAGACCGTCGTCCACCGGGCCGTGTTCCTCTACGGAAGCGGCGCCGCCGGCAAGTCCACCCTCGTCGAACTGCTCACCCGCATCCTGGGCGACTACGCCGCCCGGATTCCCCCCGACGGGCTGGTTTCCACGCGGGGAACCTCCGACCGCCACCCGGAATGGATGACCGCGCTCGACGGATCGCGGTTCGCATCCGCCGCCGAGATCCCCAGCTCAGGCCGCCTGAAGGCCGGGCTGTTCAAGGCGCTCACCGGCGCCGACACGATCCGCGCCAACCGGATGCGCGCCGACGGCTACTCCTTCCGCCCCACCGCCAAGCTCATGCTCTACGGCAACGCGGAGCCCCGGCTGCCCGGGTGGGACTCCGGACTCAAGCGACGGCTCGTCGTCATTCCCTGCACGACGGCCAGGCGACCCGACGAACGACTGCCCGAGACGCTCTGGAACGAGGCGCCGCGCATCCTGGCCCGCATGATCGCCGAAGCCAACGCCGGATGGCACCAGCACCAGCTGGGCAAGCCCTGGATCGCAACTACGCTGCCCCAGGGCATCGAGGCCGCGACCGCCGACCTCTTCGACAGCATGGACCCCTTGGGCGAAGCCCTCAACACGCTGTTCACCTTCGGCGACCCCTATGCCTCGGTACCGGCGAAGAGGATACAGGAGATGCTGGCCGACTACTTCGAGAACAACGGATTGGGAACCGTGCCCTTCGCCCGTGCGGTCGCCGCGGAACTGCGGAGACGTGGCTGCAAACGCGCGTCGAGCGCCAAAGCGAGGATCTGGCGCGGATGCAGGGAGGCCTGAATGCAACCGATGCGACCGAAAAAACCGATCGGTTGGGTTGTGTCGTGCGCGCGCGCGTACGCAAGGGAAACCCACAAAGGGGTCGTATCGGTCGCCATCGGTTGTATGGGCGACCCTTTCGCGCCGCCTTCACCCATTCATGCCGGATCCGTCCCCACCCATACCTCACCCGCAGTACACCCGGTCCGGAACGCCGCGCACCATCCCACCTCCAACGAGCCAGTCCGCTCATGACCCGGACGAGCCAACCCTCCATCAGGAGTCTGCCCGCCGCTTGGCGACGACAGGCCAAGACGCTCCGCAGGTACGGCGGCCAGGCACTCGCCACCGCGCTCGAACGTTGCGCCGACGAACTCGAAGGCACGCTGCAGGAACGCGACGACACCACCTACTCGCTCACCGAGGCCGCCCGCGAAAGCGGGTACTCCCGCGAACACCTGGGGCGCCTCGTCCGCGACGGCAAGATCCCCAACGCCGGACGGCCAGGCGCGCCCAGAATCGCCGGCAGGGACCTTCCCCGGAAACGCCAGGACCCGGAATCGCCGTTCGCTCCTCGGCTGGCGCCGGAGCGAGGTCGGCGTCAGGTTTCTGGCAGAGGGATCGTGCGGTCCATCATCGAGAAAGGAATCGAATGATGGCACGCACGAAGAAGGGCCGGCGCTCCTACAGCGCCGGTGAGTGGGGCCGGAACCGGGTCCGGGTGTTTCCTGATCCGAGGACCGGCATGATCCAGGTGCAGTGGCGCGAGCACGGGCGCAGGCTCACCCGTTCTCTGAAGCACCGCGACTGGGCACGCGCGAAAAGGCAGGCGGACAGGATCGCCGCCGGACTCGCGAAGCCGGGCACTACGGGCACGGCGGAAGCCGAGCCCGAGCCGGTCACCCTGGGGACGCTTTTTGACATCTACGGTGAGGAGGTCACTCCCACCAAGAGCAAGCGGTCGCGTAGCCACGACCGGGCTATGATGACGAGGTTCCTTCGGTTCTTCGGGAGGCACCGAAAGGCCGAGACCCTTTCGCAACGCGACTGGGACCGATTCATCCGGGCGCGGCGCGTGGGCAAGGCCGGTGGGAGCGGCAGACCCGTGTCCGAACGGACGGTCGAATACGATCTGCGGCTCCTGCTCGCGGTCCTCAACTGGGCTGCGAAGTCGAGGGACGAGGAGGGACGGCTCCTCCTCGAGTCCAACCCGCTGAGAGGCCTCAAGCTGCCCAAGGAGAAGAACCCGAGACGGGTGGTGCTCACCCAGGCCGAATACGAGGCGTTGCTACGAGTGGCTGACAATGTGGACTGGCGATTCCGCGTGGCTCTGGTCCTCGCGCACGAAACCGGACACCGCATCGGGGCGATCTGCCAGCTTCGCTGGTTCGACATCGACCTCGACGCGAGCACCATCCGGTGGCGCGGCGAGCACGAGAAGACCGGGTACGAGCACCGGACGCCGATCACTTCCATGGCCTTGGCCGTTCTGGCGGAAGCGCGGAGGCACAACCCCGGGATCGGAGAAGCGCCGGTGATGCCCGCGCCGAAGGACCCTTCGGCGTGCATGACCCGCTGGCTGGCGAGCGCGTGGTGGAAGAAGGCCGAGAAACTCGCGGAACTCGAGCCCATGCGCGGCCGCGGCTGGCACTCGCTCAGACGGAAATTCGCCAGCGACCTCATGGAGCTGCCGCTGAAGGTGCTCTGCGACCTCGGCGGCTGGAAGACCGCCGAGACGGTCCTCCAGTGCTATCAGCGCCCCGACGAGGATCGGCTCAGAAAGGCCATCGAGGAGTACCGGGGGGTTGGCTCCGCGTCCAATTGACATACATAATTGGCAAACATCGAACCCCCCAAATCACGTAAGTCCAATCGGGGCGGCCGGATTCGAACCGGCGACCTCCTGCTCCCAAAGCAGGCGCGCTACCGAGCTGCGCCACGCCCCGTTTGCCTCAGCCAAGCCAACGGCTCAAGGAAGATGGTGCATCCGGCTCGCGGTGGGTAGGCGACGCCCACGCCTGTAACCGCCCATCCACCGCAGAAGTCAGCTTGCCGTCGCTTGACCCCCTTTAACGCCTTTATGATTTTCCCCCTGATACCGGCACCACGCCCCACCAGATGCGGAGGAAGACGGCCCGGGTGAAAGAAGTGCAGGCTGTAGTACGCGGAGCGGTGCGTCGTTATGCGATTGCGGCCGCAGTCGCGGGATTCCTTGCGGTGGGCACCGCCAATCTGTCGGCGGCAGGCCTGCAAGACACGGCCGAGACCGCCCAGAACCCGTTCGAAGTCACCCAGGATCCTCCGGAAGCGACGCCTGCCGAGACTTCGATCCCCGGTGCCTCGCTGACGGTGCATCTGCTCACCGTGGAGCCCGGCGACGCAGTCTGGGAGCTGTTCGGACACAACGCGCTGCTGGTCAGTGACACCTCCACCGGGTATTCCCAGGCGTTCAACTACGGGCTCTTCGATCTGTATTCAAGCGGATTCTATCTCGCATTCCTGAAGGGCCGGATGATGTACCGGGTCGGGGCCTTTCCCCGGGACCCGTTCATTGCGGCGTACCGCGCGCAGAATCGACGTGTGTGGGCCCAGGAACTCGATCTGGAACCCGGTCAGAAGGCCGAACTGCTGGGCTTGCTGCAAACGGCGGTTCTCCCGGAAAACATGCGCTACCGGTACGAGTACTACCTCAACAACTGCTCGACGAAGCTCCGGGACGTGCTCGACACCGTACTGGACGGCCAGCTGCGCCAGGCCACCGACGGGTCTCCGACCGGCACGAACTGGCGGGAACAGACACGCCGTCTGACGGCTGCGGATCCGCTGGGCTACCTCGGCATCGACCTCGTGCTGGGCCCCATGGGAGATGAGCCGACAAACCGCTGGCAGGAGATGTGGATCCCCATGAAGCTGCGGGACACCGTCGGTGCCCTGCGGGTGACCAGGAGCGACGGGAGCCGGGTGAGGCTGGTCCGCGGCGAGGAACTATGGGTGGCGTCCGACAGGCCTCTTGAAGCCGCGACGCCGCCCTCGGTGGTCCTCCTTTTCCTGCTGTGCGGGATGCTGGCCGGGGTTCTTCTGCTGGTTGTCAGCAGGGCGGCTTCCCGGGGGAGCAGGTACGGCCGGGCCGGTCTCGCCTTGGTCGGCGGGCTGTGGGGAGTCCTCTGTTTCGTCGCCGGGGCACTCCTGATCGGCATCCATTGGACCGACCACCAATTCATGTACTGGAACCACAACATCCTGCTCTTCAGTCCACTCGGCGCGGGTGTTGCCTTCAGCCTGATCCGGGTGGCCTCCAGGGGACACACCAGCACCTGGGGGCGCAGATTCGCCGTGGCGGCCCTGGGTCTCGCCGGTGTCGCGCTGGTGCTGAACCTGATCCCGGGCCTCGCGTCGGGGAACCGCGAGATGGTCGTTTTCACGCTGCCCATACACCTGGCGGTTTGCTGGGTCATGCTAAGGGTGTACCGGATGGAAGACGCGCTCGTGTACGGCCCCGGCGGCGGCCCGCGAGAGGCTCGCTACGCCTGACCGAGAAACGCAGCCAGAGCGCGAAACGCCCGGCCCCGGTGGCTGAGCCGGTTCTTTTCGTCGGCAGTGAGTTGGGCGTAGGTGCGGTTGCTGGCCAGGTCCAGAAAGATGGGGTCGTAGCCGAACCCGCCGGTGCCTCGGCGGCTGGTGACAATGCGCCCCGGTGACTCGCCGCGGAAGTGGACCGTGGCGCCGGTCGCACGATCGCAGTAGCAGGCCACGCAGACGTACCGGGCACCTCGCTCGGCGGGGGCGACGCCGCGAAGGGACCGCAGCAGGTGGCGGTTGTTCGCCTCGTCGCGCTCAAGGCCGGGATAGCGTTCCAGCGGTGCGAAGCGTTTGGTCCTGACCCCGGGCCGGCCGCCCAGCGCCAGGACTTGGAGGCCCGAGTCGTCGGCCACCGTCGGGAGCCCCGTCAGGTCGGCGAAGTACCGGGCCTTGGAGGCCGCGTTCTCCTCGAACGTATCGAAGGGCTCCAGGGATTCTTCCGCCGCCGACCACGGAATGGACGCCTCTTCCAGGGTGACGAGGCGGTGCCCGCTGCCTGCCGCCTGGAGGATACGGACCACCTCGGCGGCCTTGTGCGTGCTCCTGGTGGCCAGCAGAAGCTTCACGGCGTCAGGCCGGTCAGAACAGCTCCAGCAGCAGGAAGGCGGCCAGGAGAATCGACACCCACAGCACCATGCTGCCCGCCGGCCACGTCCGCGCCAGGATGCCCCGCGGCCCATGCGCCCGGAAGGCGGCGCCGATCGCCCGGCGCACGCTCCCCGTCACTACGCTCCGGAACGCCGCGTCGGCCGCGCCCACGGCACCGCCCGTTACCCGTACCACGCGGGCGGCGGCCCTGCGGTACAGCCAGTCCGCGTCGAGGTTCACCGACGGGATCTCCGCGGGATAGATCTTCCAGAGGTGGAAGGCGGCCACCGCACCGATCGCAAACGCCAGCAGCTGCAGCTGGGTGAGGATGTGCGACGCGGTATACGGTTCGTAGTCGACGGCGTGGGGCAGGATGCCGTACAGCAGTTCCGGCCAGATCCCGATCGCCAGACACGCGACGGCCCCGACGGTCATCGCGGCCAGCATGTTCCAGGGCGGCTCGCGGGTGCGGATGCCCGAGTCGTGGGCGAAGAAGGCGAAGAAGGGAATCTTGATGCCGGCGTGTTCGACCACACCTGCCGACGCGAAGAGCATCACCGGCCAGATCCAGCTGTAGTGCTCCTCGAGCAGCGCCGACATGATCATGCTCTTGGACACGAAGGCGTTGAACAGCGGCACCGCGGAAATGGAAAGCGCACCGACAATGCACAGCGTGGCGGTCCACGGCATGGTCTTGTAGAGGCCGCCCAGGTCCGACGCCTTGGTCTTCCCGGTCATGTGCATGACCGCCCCGATCGACATGAAGAGCAGCCCCTTGAACAGCACGTCGTTGAACGCGTGGGACACCGCGCCGTTGATCGCCAGCTGCGTGCCGACACCGATCCCGCAGACCATGAACCCGATCTGGTTGATCATCGAATAGCCGAGCGTGCGCCTCAGATCGTTTTCGATGACCGCGTAGAAGATGGGGAAGCAGGCCATGACGGCGCCGATGTAGATGAGCGCTTCCGTCCCCGCGTAGCCGCGCGCCAGCGCGTACACCGCCACCTTGGTGGTAAACGCGCTGAGGAAGACCGTGCCGGTGGGGGTCGCCTCCGGATACGCGTCGATCAGCCAGCTGTGCAGGAGCGGGAAGGCGGCCTTGACCCCGAAGCCGAGCAGGACCAGCCAGCCCGCCAGTCCCTCCAGCCCCATGGGCCCGAATTCGAGGCTTCCCGTGTCGTGGGCGTGCACCATCGCTCCGGCGAGCAGGGTTACGCCGGACACGACATGCAGGAGCAGGTAGCGCATCCCCGTCGACGCGGAGCGCGGCGACCGGCGCGCCCAGATCAGGAAGACGGACGTGATTGCGAGGAGTTCCCAGAAGACGAACAGCGTGATGAAGTCGCCTGCAAACACCGCCCCGAGCGCGCTTCCGGCGTAGATGACCGCCGACGTGTGCTGCACCGTGGCGTGTTCGCCCTTCTTCAGGTGCAGCGAGTACAGGATCGCGATGAACGCACCCAGGTGGAACAGGTGGCCGAACATCATGGAGAGCCTGTCGGCGCGCACCAGCGTCAGGGTGTAGCCGAGGAACTCGTATTGCAGCTGGTACCCTTCCTGGATCCCCATCGCGTTGAGCGCGCCGGCGATGGGTATCAGGACGAGCCAGGCCATGCGCACGCGGGGCATGCCGCGCAGCAGCGGGACCACCAGCGCCGCGGCGAAGAAGATCAGGAACGGGGGGACGCTACTCGGCATCGTAGTAGTCCTCCCGCCGCATCACGAGGCGGCGCAGCCCCTTCGACAGAAGAATCAGACAGGAAATCCCGACGAACCCGAACAGGGGGTAGAAGACCGACCATCGCTCCAGCGGGTGCTCCACGTACCGGTCGACGACGAAGTCGAGCACGACGAGAACGGCGCACACCACGGCGAACGCGATGAGGATGATCCCCGCCCAGGGCGACGGAACGCTGTTCGGCTTGTGGTCGCTCATGGTCCCGCCACCGCCGTCATGAGCCGGAAGAACGGCTCGGAGTACAGGAAGAGCGCCAGGCAGGCCACCGCGGTCGTGACGATCGCGACCAGCGACCACCGGGGTCCCTCGTGAATCCCCTCGTGGTGCGGAGCCTCGTCCGGCTTGTGGAAGAAGCCCTTGAGGGGGATTTCCATGAGGTACGCCAGCGAGAGCAGCGAACTGACCATGAGCACCGCCACCAGACCGATCTGTCCGGCCTCCAGCGATCCCAGGCCGAGGAACCACTTGCTCCAGGACCCGCCGGCGGGCGGCAATCCGACAATCGAGAGGGTCCCGATGAAGAAGGCGGAAAACGTCACGGGCATCGTGCGGCCCAGGCCCTTCAGCTGACTGACCTCGGACTTGTGGGCCGCCACCATGATCGCTCCCGCGCAGAAGAACAGGGTGATCTTGCCGAAGGCGTGCATCAGGATGTGCATGCCGCTGCCGATGACGCCCCAGCTGTTGGCGAGCATGGCGCCCAGCACGACGTACGACAGCTGGCTCACGGTGGAGTACGCGAGGCGCGCCTTCAGGTTGTCCTTGGTGAACGCGACCAGGGACCCGAGGATGATCGTCGCCGCGGCCACCCACATCAGCCAGACCGATGCCCCGGTCGCCGCGAGGAAGTCGATGCCGAAGACGTAGACCGAGATCTTCAACACCGAGAACACCCCCGCCTTGACAACCGCAACCGCGTGCAGGAGGGCGCTGACCGGGGTGGGCGCCACCATGGCGACCGGCAGCCAGCGGTGGAAGGGCATGACCGCGGCCTTCCCGATCCCGAAGACGAAGAGACCCAGGAGCACGGGAACGGCCATCCCGGCGAGGCGCCCGTCCAGGATTCCCCCGGGCTGGAAGTCGAGGGTGCCGGCGATCGCGTACGTCCACACGATGGCAAGGAGCTGAAACGCGATCGACGTGCTGAATAGGATGCCCAGGTACACGCGTCCGGCCCGTTTGGCGGCGTCGGTGCCCGCGTGGGTGACGAGCGGGAAGGTCGTGAGCGACAGGACTTCGTAGAAGACGAACAGGGTGAACAGGTTGCCCGCGAAGGCCACGCCCATCACCGAGGCGATCGCGAACGCGAAGAACACGTAGAAGCGCGTCTGGTTCTTCTCGTGGTGCCCCCGCATGTAGCCGATCGAGTACATCGTGGTGATGATCCACAGGAACGAGGCGATCAGCGCGAAGAGCACGCCGAGCGGCTCCGCTTCGAGCGCGATCGGGATGCCCCGGATCGGTTCGGCCAGGACCAGCGCGGGACGCTCTCCGTCGCTGACCGCGCCGTAGATGCGCAGCACGATCGAGAAGAGGAACCCCGCGGTGACCAGACTGGCCGCTTCGCGGGCGTTGGGGTTGCGGCGCAGGAGCAGGATCAGGCCCGTGCCCACCGCGGGAACGGCCAGAGACAGCACCAGCAGCATCTCGATGCTCATCGGCGGTCTCCGCTCATGAACAGGTCTCCGCTCATGATCCGATTCCCGCCATCAGCGCTTCGGCGGCCTGTCTCGCCACCGCTGCCGTGCGCACGCCGTCGATCCCGAAGTACAGGTTGGCGGCCACCAGCGCCCAGGTCGGCAGCAGCAGGCTCGGCGGCGCCTCGCCCGTGCCCTCGTCACCCGCAAACTCCCGCATGTACGCGGATTCGACCACGCGCCACACGTACACCAGCGCCATCACCGACGTCAGCAGCACGAGCACGGCCACGGCGATCCAGAGCCCCCCCTTCTCCAGCGCGCCCAGGATCAGGTACCACTTGCTCACGAAGCCCACGGTCAGCGGCACGCCCACCAGACTCAGCCCTCCGAGGACGAAGGCGGCCATGGTCCAGGGCATCCGTTTGCCGAGGCCCGCCATCGCGTCGATGTGCGCCGAGCCGATCCGGTAGACGACGCAGCCGAGCGCCATGAAGAGCGCCCCCTTCATCAGCGCGTGGTTGAAGAGGTGCAGCAGCGTCGCGGTGAGTCCCGTGACCGACGCGAACGACAGACCCAGAATCATGTAGCCGATCTGGGCCACCGACGAATACGCGAGCAGCCGCTTGACGTCGACCTGGAAGATCGCCACCAGCGACATGGTTACGATTGCGACCAGCGCCAGCGGCAGCAGCACCAGGTCCAGCGCCATGACGTCGAACGAGAAGGCCGCGCCGAAGATGGACAGGAAGAAGCGCAGCAGCATGTACACCGCGACCTTGGTGGCGGTGGACGCCATGAAGGCGGTGACCGGCGAGGGCGCAAAGGCGTAGGCGTTGGGCAGCCAGAGGTGAAGGGGGAAGAGAGCCAGCTTCAGGCAGATGCCCACGCCCAGGAACCCGTACGCCACCTTCACGGTTCGGGAATCCCGGACCGCCGGCAACAGCTCCGCCAGATCCGCCATGTTGAGGGACCCGGTCATCACGTACAGCAACCCGATGCCGATGACGATGAACGTGGCCCCGACCGACCCCATGATGAGGTAGCGGAACGCCGCGGTCAGCGCCCGGCGCGCCCGGCCCAGCGAGATCAGGGCGTAGGCGGACAGCGACGAGATCTCGAGGAACACGAAGACGTTGAAGACATCGCCGGTGATCGCAATGCCGAGCAGGCCGGAGAGGAAGAGCAGATAGGCGGCGTAGAAGAGGGGGATTCGCCGGGCGGCAACCTCGTGCTCGACACTCGTGACCGCGTAGGGAGCCACGACCGCCGCGATCGAGGCGACGATCACCAGGACCCAGGCGTTGACGATGTCGACCCTGTACTCGATCCCGATGGGGGGCGCCCAGTCGCCGATGTGGTACGAGATCACGCCGGTCGACATCACCTGTCCCAGCAGGGCCAGCGCGATGCCGAGCACCGACCAGCTCACCGCCACGGCGAGCCACGCCGCCGCCCGGCCGCGGGTCAGCACGGCGCATACCGGCGCCGCCAGCAGGGGCACGACGACCTGGAGGATCGGAAGATGGGCGCTCACTCTGCCCGCGCCTCGATACGGTTGATCTCGTCCTCCTCCAGCGTCCCGTAGGCCTCCTTGATGCGAACGGCCAGGGCGAGTCCCACCGAAGTGGTCGCGATCCCCACGACGATCGCCGTGAGGATCAGGACGTGCGGCAACGGGTTCGAGTAGACGACGTGCTCAGCGGCGCCGGCCACGTGTTCCGCCGTGCCCGCTGCCTCGCTACCGTCGCCGTGCGGATCGCCGACCAGGATGGGCGGCGTCCCGCCGGTGATCTTCCCCATGCTGATGTATAACATGAATACAGACGTCTGAAATACATTCAGACCAACGATTTTCTTGATGAGGTTGCCACGCGAAATGAGGATGTAGAACCCCACCATCATCAGGAAGATGACCACCCAGTAGTTGTAGTGCGAAACGAAGAAGTCGAGGCTCACGGCTCCCTCCTTCCCCGCCCTGCGAAGAGATAGAACACCGACACCATGACGCCGAACACCGTGACGAGAACCCCCAACTCCACGGCGAGAATGCCGTAGTGCTGGCCGTGCTCGGGGTCGTGCGCGAGGGCGTTGTAGCCCAGGTAGTTGTGGCCCAGCAGCATCGTCACGACCCCGACTCCCGCGAAGATCACGACGCCCAGCGCCGCGCACAGTCGCGTGAACCACGGGGGCAGCACCCGCTGGACCGCTGTGAGCCCGTACACGAGCGCCAGCAACGCAAAGGCGGCAGCGAGGATCACGCCGGCCTGGAACCCTCCACCGGGGCTGTAGTCGCCATGGAAGTGCACGTAGAGGGCGAACATGATGATGAAGGGACTCAGGATCTTGGCCCCGACGCGGACGATGACCTCTTCCCTCATCGGTCGGCCTCCTCACCCGCCTCGCCGTCGTCCGCCTCGGCGCCGTCGTCACCCGCGCCGTCGTCACCCGCGCCGTCGTCGTCCGCCGCCGTGCGCCCCGAGCGCCGTCGCCCCGCGAGCAGCAGCAGCACGCCCACGGCCGCCGCGAACACCACCGTGGTCTCGCCCATGGTGTCGTAGCCGCGGTAGGAGGCGAGCACCGCGGTTACGACGTTCGGGATGCCGATCTCGTGGGGACTCTCCTCCAGGTAATGATCGGCCACGTGGTGGTGCACGGGGTTGTCCGCGCCGCCGAAACCGGGCATGTCCACGGTGCCGTAGACGAGCGCCAGTCCTGTGACAGTCACCACGATCAGCGGCAACAGGGGCGTGTGGCCGGGCCGATTCTCGTGGTGTCCCGCCAGCGCGAGCGCGCCCAGGAACAGCACGGTCGAGATCCCGGCGCCCACGGCCGCTTCGGTAAAGGCCACGTCCACCGCGTCCATCACGGTGAACAGCCCCGCCGACAGGAGCGAGTAGATCCCGGCGAGCATCACCACGGCGAAGAGGTTGCGGATCCTGAGCAGCGCGATGCCCGTGGCCGCCAGCAGGGTGAGCAGTACGATGTCGACGACCGTGCTCACGGCCCGCCCCCTTCCCGGCCCCCGCCGTCACGGGGCGCGCCGGCCGCAGTTCCCCCCTGCCCCTCCCTCACCGTGTACGGCGTGGTGCCTCCCGACAGCGCGGCCTTCGCCACCGCGTGCGTCGCAATCGGACTGGTAAACCACAGGAACCCCAGAACCAGCACCAGGCGAACTGCCACGAGGTAGGCGCCGTCGTGCAGGCTGTAGACGCACAGCCCCGCCAGGGTCAGCCCGGCGCCCATGGTGTCCACCATCCCCGCCGCGTGCATGCGCGTGAAGACGTCCGGGAGCCGCACCATTCCCAGCGACCCGGTCACCAGGAAGAACGCACCCGCAACGAGCAGCACCCAGACCACGACCGACACGAGATCTCCCATCATTCGGCGCGCACATCCTGGCGGGAGCCCGCCCCCAGGTCACCGTACTCGATGTACTTGAGCACCGCGATGGTCCCGATGAAGTTGATCAGCGCGTACGCCAGGGCGAGGTCGAGGAATTCGGGACGCCCGTTGACGAATCCGAGCACCGCGATGAGCACCACGGTCTTGGTGCCGATGTTGTTGAGTGCGAGCACGCGGTCGTAGGCCGTCGGTCCCAGGGCAGCGCGCAACATCGCGAGCACCATGCACACGAGCACCGCGGCGGTGGAGACGGCAAACACGCTACGCGTCCCCGCCCTCGAGCAACGCCACGCGCCGGTTCATGACGTTCTCTTCGGAACCGTCGATCTCCTCCTGCACGATCGCGTGCACCTCGAAGTCGTCCCCCACGATCCCGGTCGTCACCGTGCCGGGAGTCAGGGTGATCGAATTGGCGTAGATGAAGCGTCCGAGATCCGTGCGCTGCGACGCCCGGAAGTGCACGATCGACGGATCGACACGCAGCCGTGGCGCCAGGATGATCCTCGCGACCCGCACGTTGGACTTGAAGATCTCCCACACCAGCCAGGGCAAATAGAGAAACGCGCGCAACACCAGGTGCGCGGGCATCGACTCGCTGTCCACCACGCCCAGGCGCCAGACCACCACAACGGCGATCGAACAGGTCGCCACCCCGAAGAACAGGAAGAGCGGGGTGAAATGCCACGACAGCACGAGCCAGAGTGCGAACAGGACTGCCCAGAGCCACAGCGCGCGGTTCAAGTCATCGATCTCCCGGTTGTCGGGGGCTTCCCCGGTTTTCGGGGGGCGCCGGCACATTTACCGCGGGCGAATCTACCAGTTGGACTGCGCTCCGTCCACTATCTCCTGGACCAGGAGTTCGATTGCCTCCGTCCTTCCGTTTTCCTCGGTCTCGCTTGCATCCAAGTACTGCCCCACCACCCGGAGCCGGGTATTGTCCCACAGGATCGTATAGGCCTCGCGGTCGAGCACCTCCACCTGCACGGTCAGGACGACCTCCCGCTGCAGCACCTGCACGGTTTCCGCCTGCTCGCCACGCCGATAGAGGGGAGCGGTGAGTTCGTAGCCCAGGATGGTTCCGCTCACGACCGCGTCCGCGGCGCCTTCCCCGGCGGGGTTGAGGCCCAGCGCGCGCGGGAGCTGGCGAAGGAGCGCTTCGTGGACCTCCTGCGTCAGCTCGAAACGCGGCGTCTCGTTCTCGAACGGCAGGACCGCGATGGTGCGCACGTGCTCCGGAAAGCCCGCGCCCGCGATGAAGGAGTAGTTGCATCCTCCGCCCGCAAGGAGCAGGGCCGCCAGCGCGCTACCGGCGCACGCCCGGATGGCGTACACCCGGATACCAGATATCGGGGGGGAACGAGTCCACATGCTCGAAGGTCTCCAGTCGCAGCCTGAGTTCACGGTAATCCTGAAGGTTACGGTAGGTCGCCTCGGCGGGGTACCCCGACCCCGGCCGCGGTTCCGAGGCCTCAATCCGCTCCACGACCGCGCCGTCGCTGAGGACCATCGCATCCGCGACCGCGTGGCCGCGAAGACGGAAGCGAACCCGCCCCCCCATGGGAAGACGATACCCCAGCTGCATGGTACCGTTGCCTTCGCGCGCCTCGATCAGCGTCGCGCCCGATCCCGGCCGGAAGACCCCCAGCGCGGCCCAGAACAGGGCGGGCGGCGGGACGAGTTCGCCGGGCAGTTCGGCCGGGATCCGCAAGTCGTCGCCGACGAGCGCCGCGGTGGCGGCAAGCTCTCCGTTGTCGAGGAAAAGGTCCAGCCGGGCCTTGTCGGGCGGCTCGACGCGGGCCACGCCGGTGCCGGAGCCCCGGAAATCGGGTTCCTGCGCCCTCCAGGCAAAGACAAGGCGGCTCGCGGTGATGATCCGGGTGGCCTCCTCGACCGCGAGAGCTGCGGCGGAAGCGGCTGCCGTCGGCGCTTCGGGCTGGACTCCCGGTCCCGCTCGCTGCAGCGGCGCGCAGGCCAGGGACGCGCCAATGCCGGACGCGGCCGCCGCCCACAAGAGAGCGAACCGCCGGCGCAGCGAACGCGCCGGGCAGCCGGGCAGAGCGCCCGCTCCGGGCGGGGGTCCATTCACTACCGCTCCTCTCCGCGTCGTCGTACCTTCGGCGGTCATGCCCTCCAAACCCGTGTTCCTGGTATCCGATGTCCACCTCGGCGCCGTTCCCCGAGGGACCGAGGAAGCATTCCGGCGCTGGCTCCTGCATGTAAAGGAAGCGGGGAGCTTCCTGATCATCAACGGTGACCTGTTCGATTTCTGGTTTGAATACCGCCGGGTCATCCTCGCCGAGCACGTGCGGGTTCTCGCGCTCCTGGCGGATCTCGTCGACTCCGGAGTGCCGGTACTGGCGATGGGTGGCAACCACGACTGGTGGGGCGGCGACTTTCTAAGGGACCGCATCGGCATCGACTTCCGGCGGGAGCCGGCCCGCATCGAGATCGGCGGGCTGTCGCTTCTCGTCGCCCACGGCGACGGCCTGGGGTCGGGGGATTTCGGATACCGGGTGCTGCGCCTGGTTCTTCGCGGGCGCCTGACCCGATGGCTCTTTCGCTGGCTGCACCCGGACCTGGGAGTGCCACTCGCGGACCGCGTGTCCGGCACGCGCGGCCAGTTGCGGTCGCCGGCGCCGCCACCCGATGACGGGCGGGCAGGATCGCTGGCGGAATGGGCCGCGGGACAGATCGAAAGCGATCCCGGCATCGACGTGGTCGCCCTCGGCCACGCGCACCAGCCCGTGGTGCGGGAGGTTGCGCCGGGGCGCTTCTACGTCAACACGGGCGACTGGGTCGCCCACCGCTCGTACGTGACCATCGGGGCCTCCGGGGTGCCCGAGCTGCGCGAATGGGAGGGTTAGCCGCGCTCAACGCGGGTAGCCGTCCTCACCGTGGGGTAGCCGCGCTAACCGCGGGGCAGCCGCGCTCACCCGATCGGGATCCGAACCGCGACCTCGACCGCCCCCGTGACAGGGTCACCCTCGATGGTGAGGGGCTCCGGAAAGTCCTGAAGGTGGGTCGACACGAAGGCATCGACCCCCGAGAGCAGCAGCGTGAAGAGCGCCACGGCGAACCAGTCCTCGCGCTGCTCCTCGCGTGCGTTGACCAGTCCCCGAAAGCGGACAACCTGTTCGTCCTCGGCCAGCAGCGTCTCGATTTCCATCGGATCGGTCACGCCGTCAAGCATCAGCTGCGCCGTCACGCGCTCTTCCCAGAGACGCGCCTGGTCGCGCGCGACTCCGAGCCGGCGCATGGTCTTGTACAGCATCCAGCCCGCAAGCGACTCGGCGCCGAAGTAGAAGGCGCCGCGGGTGAGCGACCCGGAGGCCGCGTGTCCCCACCCGGGTATGAGCGAGCCGCGCAGAAACGCGCCCGAAGGAGTCAGGCCCCCGCCCACCGAGTCTTCCACGGCCGGCGAATCGGCCACCTGTGCGGTGTCCGCTTCCGCCCCGGCGCCCGTCTCCTGGGCGGCCAGGCGGCCGGAACCGACCGTCACGAAAAGAAAACTCAACAGCAGATACCAGTATATCATCAGTTGGCCACCAGGACGGGAAAGGCCTGCGGGATCACCTCCACCCGCAGCTCGGATGCAGGCTCCGGGGCCAGCTCCCCGTCGAGTTCGAACCACATCGGCAACCCTTCGGGATCACGGAATACGGCGCGTTCCAGCCGGCGCATCGTGACCAGGGGCGATCCACCGTGCACACCCTTTATTACCCTCGGGACGAGTCTCAGGATTCCCAACAGGCCGGGAGCGCCAATATGACAGAGGTCCAGCTGGCCATCCGACCCGTCGGCCTCCGGGTTGATCATGAACCCGCCGCCGATCGACGGTCCCACCGTGATGACCGACAGAATCGTCCTGCCTGCAATGCGTTGCTTTGCGCCTTCTTGCCCCCCGGCTTCTCCCACCTCGACGTGGACATCCCGCGGCTTGAACCTCGCCAGCGCGTGCAGCAGGGACGCCAGGTACTGCGCAAGCCCGGGCAAACGCGAGTAGCGCGCCCGGCACCGGAGCACCGCCACGTCCACGCCGACCCCGAGCAGGTTGACGAAGACACGCTCTCCGCCGTCCCACCGAACCCTTCCGACGTCGAAGCGCTTCACCACGCCCTCGCCCAGCAGCCTCGTCAGTTCGCGCACACCGCTACGGGGCGACACCATGCGGTAGAAGTCGTTGCCGGTGCCGACGGGGCATACCGCGACGGTCGGAAGGCGCTCGGCTCCGCTCTCCAGCAGCCCGCCCGCAACCTCGTGGATCGTGCCGTCGCCACCGACGACGACCAGCCGGTCGACGCCATCGCGCACGGCCTCTGCGGCGAGGCGCGAGGCGTGGCCGGGCGCATCGGTGTACCTGGCGTCGTACCGCAGCCCGAGGCCATCCAGCTCCCTGAGCAACGCTTGCGCGGCCTTTCCGCCACGCCCGCTCGATGCGGCCGGGTTGACGATGACGCGGAGGGGGGCGGTGGACATGGTGGAAGATAAGCCAACCGCCCCGGTGGCGGGGGCGTGTGGGAATCGAACCCACCCACCCGGGTTCTAGCCGGGCACACTGGTTTTGAAGACCAGACGGAACACCAGTCCCGATCCGCCCCCCTGTTCACCGGTCCGGAGATGCGGCGCTCCCCGGGGCCGACACGTTGTCAGCATCGGGCCGCGGGGGCAACCGCTCGCGCACCCACCGCTCCTCCAGCCGCCGGAACGTCGCCGTCAGTTCGGCGCGCATGCGCGCGAAGCGCTCGCGCACGTCGGGGCGGCCCTGGAGCCGCATGAACAGCACGCCGTCCTCACGAAACTCCCTTGCCAGTTCGATCCACTGAAGCGCCACGTAGCCGCAAGGCGGCGCTGCAATCAGGACGGCTGCCGCCAGGATGGCCCCGCCGGCGAAGAAGGCGAGCGTCACCCATGCGGCCCAGGCTACGACTACCCCGCCGATCAGCGCCAGCACCTTCTGGGTGGCGGCGACCTCGTAGTCGGGCCGCGTAAGCCTGAGCACGACGGCCGGAAGCCGCGTCACGGGAGCCCAAAGGACCGCCCCTGCCACCGCGAACGGTAATCCCAGGAGCAGGAGAGTACCGCGAACGGCAATGTAGCGTGCGACCGGGCCCAGGCCGAAGCGGGGCGGCACGTCACCCTCCCCCGCCCCGATACGCGCAACCAGCGCGGCATACCGCTCCACCTTCCTCCTGAGCGCGTCGTGCTCCTCCGGAGACTCCCGGCGAATCCACTCCAGGCCCGCGGCAAAACGCTGCAGGCGGGGGAAGCGCTCGCCCAACGGCTCCCGCGCACGCCACGGCACCCAGCGCGATTCACGCACATACAGCTGTTCCGCCACCTCCACAAGCTGCCGGTCGCCGTGATGCGGGAAGTTCAGGGTCTGTCTGCGGATCCCCCTCTCGATCCGGCGGGTGAGGATCCGCGCCGCCTTCACCGGGTCGCGGCGGTATTCGTCCTTCAGGTCGGCGCAGCCGAAGCTCCGCCCGCAGCGAACCGCTACCGGTGTGCGCGCGTGCTCCTTGCGCGAATAGGTGATTCCCGCCGGCACGATCGAGAGACCCAGCTCCCAGTCCGCGCTCGCCTCGGCCTGCAGCGCGATGCGCGCGGCCCCGGTGCGGAGTTCCGCGATCTGCGACTCGGAGTGGCTCCGGCCCTCGGGGAAGATCTGGATCGCGCCTCCCTCGTGGAGCGCCTGGACTGCGGCCCGGAACATGTCCTCGTTGCGGTGCATGGCCTCCGGATCGTCCTGGCGCCGATAGACCGGAATGGCGCCCATGATCCGAAGCACCGGGCCGAGGAACCGGTGCTCGAAGAGCGGCGCCCGCCCCAGCGGCCGCGTATAGCGCCGGGCACAGCGCAGGATCAGCACCGGATCGAGCAGGCTGTTCGGGTGATTGACCGCGACCAGCACCGGTCCGGACGGCAATGGTGGCCCGTGGGCGTCGACGCGGTAGAAGAGTCCGGCCGCGGTCCCCACCAATCGGGTGATCCAGGCGGCAATCCGGCTCGGCGATCCTTCCAATGCTCATGCTCCCCGGGTTTCGAATCCACGACGCGGACAGGTTATCTTGGCTGACACGGTCACGGCTCGCCACTGCGACGGAACGGATGACTTCGACCCAACGCAACCTCGGCATACCCCTCGATCTCGATGCTGTACACGGGGTGCGCGTGAACCGCTTTGCGGCCGACCACCGCGCCGCGACCCTGACCACGCGGCGCTCCGTGAAGCGCGACCGGCAGGCCGGCTGGCTGCTCCGCGCGGTGACGATGATCGACCTGACCACGCTCGCGGGCGACGACACGATCGGCCGCGTCCGTCGCCTGTGCGGCAAGGCCAGGCGCCCGATCCGCCGCGACATCCTGGCCCGGCTGGGCGTTCCCGCGGCCGAGATCAGGGCCGCCGCCGTCTGCGTCTATCACGCGCTCGTCCCCACCGCGCGCGAGGCGCTCCGGGGAAGCGGCATCCCCGTCGCCGCGGTGTCGACCGGCTTCCCCGCCGGCCTGTCACCCTTCGCGACCCGCGTCGCCGAGATCCGCGAGTCCGTGGATGCGGGTGCCGAGGAAGTGGATGTCGTGATCACCCGCGGGTCCGTCCTGGGGGGTGGCTGGGAGCGGCTCTACGACGAGGTCGCGGGCTTCCGTGAGGCGTGCGGGGACGCGCACGTCAAGGTCATTCTGGCGACCGGTGAGCTCGGCACGCTGGCCAACGTAAAGCGGGCCGCGACCGTCGCCATGATGGCCGGCGCGGACTTCGTCAAGACGTCGACCGGCAAGGAACCGGTCAACGCGACCCTGCCGGTGGGCATCGTGCTGGCGCGCGCAATCCGCGAATTCCACCGCGCGACGGGTATCCGTGTCGGGCTCAAGGCGGCCGGGGGGCTCAAGACCGCCAGGGACGCGCTGGCATGGCTCACGCTGGTCAAGGAGGAACTGGGCGACGCCTGGATGGACCCGCGGCTCTTCCGCATCGGCGCCAGCTCGCTCCTGGCCGACATCGAACGGCAGCTGGAGCACCACGTCACCGGCCGCTACTCGGCCTTCCACCGCCATCCTCTCGGGTAGACGACATGACACGCCAGGGCGCCACGACGCGCAGCCGCACGGGAGTTCACGACGCCTTTCGACACCCAGGCTACGGGCCGGCGCCCGAGAGCGACCGCGTCGCCACCGAGTGGCTGGAAGCCGGCGAGCGCGTCTTCGGGCACTACATTGGCGGAGGCTGGACCGAGGGCGCAGGCGACATTCACCCGACGCACTGTCCGGCGGACGGCCGGCTTCTGGCCAGGTTCCGCCATGGCACCGCGGAAGACGTGGACCGGGCCGTCGGCGCGGCCGGGAACGCGCTCGAGTCCTGGCAGGAGATCGGCGGCCACGCCCGCGCCCGGCACCTGTACAGGCTGGCCCGGCAGATCCAGAAGCGATCCCGACTGTTCGCCGTGGTCGAATCGCTGGACAACGGCAAGCCCGTTCGTGAATCGCGCGACCTCGACATCCCGCTCGTGATCCGGCACTTCTACCACCATGCCGGCTGGGCGCAGCTTGCGCCGTCCGAGTTTGCCGGGTACGAGGCCGTGGGCGTCACGGGTCAGATCATCCCATGGAACTTCCCGCTGCTCATGCTGGCCTGGAAGGTGGCGCCGGCGATGGCGGCGGGCTGCACGGTGGTCCTCAAGCCCGCCGAGTACACCCCCCTGTCGGCGCTGCTATTCGCCGAGGTCGCGCACGAGGCAGGACTGCCCCCGGGCGTCCTCAACGTGGTTGCGGGGGGCGGGGAGACGGGTGCCGAACTGGTGCGTCACCTGGGTGTGCGCAAGATCGCGTTCACGGGATCCACGGAGGTGGGGCGCGAGATCAGGCGGGTGACCGCCGGCACGGGCAAGCACCTTTCGCTCGAACTGGGCGGCAAGTCGCCCTTCGTCGTCTTCGAGAGCGCCGACCTGGACGCGGCCGTCGAAGGGGTGGTGGACGGGGTCTGGTTCAACCAGGGGCAGGTCTGCTGCGCCGGGTCGCGGCTGCTGGTGCAGGAGAGCGTCGAGGAGGAGATGCTGGACCGTCTTCGCGCCCGCATGGAGACCATCCGCGTCGGGCATCCGCTGGACAAGTCGATCGACATGGGCGCGATCGTGGACCGGGTGCAGATGGATCGCGTGCAGGGCTACCTGGAGGCCGGCAAGGCCGACGGTGCAGAGATCTGGCAGCCGAGCCGGCCGTTGCCGGAGGACGGCCTGTTCCTGCCGCCGACCCTCTGCACCGGCGCGCCTCCCTCGAGCACCATCGTGACCGAGGAGATCTTCGGCCCGGTGCTGGTGAGCCAGTCCTTCCGCACGCCCGCCGAAGCGGTGACGCTGGCGAACGACACGCGCTACGGGCTCGCGGCCAGCGTATGGACGGAGGACATCAGCCTGGCGCTTGACGTGGCTCCGGGCATCAAGGCCGGCACGGTGTGGGTCAACTGCACGAACATGTTCGACGCCGCTTCCGGGTTCGGTGGCTACCGCGAATCGGGGTTCGGGCGCGAGGGAGGCCGCGAGGGGATGTGGGAGTACCTGAAGCCGGTGGCGACAGCCGGGAGCAAGCCGGGCGCCCGCGGAGGTACGGCGGCTGCAGGGGCCGTCGCCGCGGGGGGCAAGGAGGCCGCGCCATCCGACGCCGGACCCTCCCCCGCCGTCATCGACCGCACCCGCAAGCTCTGGATCGGGGGGAAACAGGCGCGCCCGGACGGCGGCTACTCGCTTGCCGTGGTCGACGCCTCGGGCACCGCCTGGGCGGAGGCGCCGCGCGGCAACCGCAAGGACGTCCGCAACGCGGTGGAGGCGGCGGCGAAGGCGCGGAAAGCGTGGGCTGAGCGCAGCGGGCACGCGCGGGCCCAGATCCTGTACTACGTGGCGGAAAACCTCACCGCGCGGCGCGAGGAGTTCGCCGACGAGCTTCGCCGCGCCACGGGTGCAGACCAGGCGGCCGCGCTGGCCGAGGTGGACGCCGCCGTGCAGGCCCTGTTCACCTTCGGCGCGTGGGCCGACAAGTACGACGGCAGCGTGCACTCGACGCCGTTTCGCAACGTCACGTTCGCGATGAACGAACCGGTCGGGACCGTCGGCATCCGGTGCGGGGAACGGACGCCGCTTGCCGGCGTGATGGGCCCCGTCGGCGCGGCGCTGTCACAGGGCAACGTGGTCGTCGCGGTGGTTCCCGAGCGCTTCCCCCTGCCCGCGCTGGACCTCGTGCAGGTCATGGAGACCTCGGACGTGCCGCCGGGCACCGTGAACGTGCTGTCGGGTATCCACGGGGAAGTCGTCCCGACCCTGGCTGCGCACGACGACGTCGATCAGCTGTGGGACTTCGTGGCCGACGACCTTTCGGGGGACTCGGAGCGGCTCGCCGCGGGCAACCTCAAGCGGGTCTGGGTCGACCGCGAGGGTACGATCGACTGGCTGACGCTGTCGAAGCGCCACACCGGGATGCTCCTGCGCAAGGGCACCCGGGTCAAGAACATCTGGGTGCCGTACGGGGTGTAGCTAGCGCCGCAGCAAAGACCGGTACAGCGGATTCGCGATCGTCAGGTACACCGTATCGCCTGGCCCGACAGAGACCCGGTTGGTGAGGATCTCGTCGCCCGCCAGAACGTCGATCCGGATACGGAGGTCGTCGACGGTGGGCCACGCAACCGTAAAGCTCTCCCGTCCGTTGCCCGACACCACCCCGAGACGCCGTTCCGTCCGCGACACCGCGCGCAAGGTCGCCTCGTTGAAATTGTTGTTGACGACGTTGATCCGGATGCTGCGGGCCGCCGCGGAACCGCGATCGAAGGGATTTGACCGCTCGGCCGCACCGGCGCATCCCGCCAGGGCAAGGGCCACGGCCGTCACCGCCGGGGCCAGCCATCTCACTCGCCGAGTCATCCGAAACCTCCTTGCCTTTCTCGTCGCGCCTCGCCGGCCCGGCGCCCCTTGGCACCCTCGCGCGATGCGCGGGGCCTCCGCCGACGTCAGCTCACAAGTCGCCTGTCCTCTATCGGTTCCAGTCCCTCACGGATCAGGAGCTCGTTGAGGCGCCCCAGGTCCCGCTGAATGACGATTTCCATCTCCGACATCTGTTCGTCCAGCAGCGCCGAGAGGTGCTGGAACACCTCATGCGACTGGTCGGTGGGCCGGTCTTCCGCACTCTCGACCACCCCCAGCAACGCGGCCAGCTTGTTGTTGAGCTTGATCGGGAAGTTGAGCGGATCCTGGTTGCTCTGGTTCCGCACCTGGTAGATCTCCGCCTCGACCACGCTCAGGTTGTCGTCCACGACCTCCGCCTGGGTCTCGACCTCCTCGTCGTCGGTCTGCTCGAGCCGCTCGTCGATCTGACCCTTGATGTCGCGCACCTTGATCACCGCCTCGTTGGCCTCCGTCACCCTGTCCCGGATCTCGATCGCGAGCTCGAACCGGGCCCTCAGATCCGCCACGGTCACGCCCTCCAGGTTCGGGTTGATCAGGATCTCGAAGTCGCGCGTCAGCGGGGCGCCGCCGTTCACCGTCATGCGAACCGTGTAGTTCCCGGGCACCGCGGTGGGGCCCATCGGCCGCGCGGCCCACATGATCCGTCCCTCGAAGTCGGTCCACGCCGGATAGCGCATGTCCCAGCGGAACGAGTGCGACCCCTGCTCCACCGACGGCTGTCCACCGCCGCCACCGCCGAAGAATGCGGCGAACGGGTTCGGGGCCTCTTCCTCTTCCTCCTCGCCCGCCACCGCCTCGTAGGTCCGGATGACCTCCCCGGCGGCGTCGAGCACCTCGACGGTCACGCTCTCGGCGTCCTCGGCCAGGTAATACTGGAACTCCGCGCCGAAGTCGAGCCCGCGAATGGGGTCGACCGGCTCGAAGAGCCATGCATCGGCGGCCGCGACCTCGTCGTTCAGCTGGCGCAGCGGCCCGATGTTCTCGAGCACCCAGAAGGAGCGCCCGTGCGTCGCGATCACGAGGTCGTTCTCCTCCACGACCAGGTCCGACACCTGGACCACGGGCAGATTCAGGGAAAGCGGCTGCCACATGCCGCCATCGTCGAACGACACATACACGGTGCGCTCCGACGCGGCGTACAGCAGCCCGGGACGCGTGGGGTCCTCGCGGGTCGCGCGGATGAAGTCGTCCCCGGGCAGTCCGCCGACGATCTTCGTCCACGTCTGGCCGTAGTCCGCGGTCTTCCAGATGTAGGGAGCGCGGTCGTCGTCGACGAGGTAGCGGATGCCCGACACGTACGCCTTGCCCGGCGTTGTCGGCGACGCCTCGACCGTGTTGATGCGCACGAAGTCCGGCGCGTCCGGCGGCGTCACGTTGGTCCAGTTGAGGCCGCCGTCGCGCGTCACGTGCACGAGGCCGTCGTCCGAGCCCGCCCAGATCACCTCCGCGTCATGGTAGGACGGCGCGATCGCGAACACGGTGGCATAGGTCTCCACACCCGTCTGGTCCTTCGTGATCGGGCCGCCCGAGGGGCCCATCGTCATGGCGTCCGCACGGGTCAGGTCCGGGCTGAGCTGCTCCCAGTTCTGGCCCTCGGTCGTCGTCTTCCAGACCTTCTGCGTGCCCGTGTAGAGGACATCGGGGTCGTGGTGGGAGAAGACGATGGGGAAGGTCCACTGCACCCGTTCGATCAGGTCCTCCGACGACTGTCCCATGGGGTTCTCGGGCCAGACGTTCACCGCGCGGGTCGCGCCGGTCGCCATGTCGAAGCGCGACAGCGCACCGCCGTAGCAGCCCGCGTAGAACACGTCGAGATCGATCGGGTTGGGCGCCACATATCCGCTCTCGCAGCCGCCGACCGCGTAGTACCACGCCCGGCTGCCGGGCCCGCGCGCCGCCATCTGGTTCCATCCGCGCACGGGAATACACGCGGTCGAGTTGTCCTGCTGGCCGCCGCAGATGTGGTACGGCGTGTGCTCGGTGGTGATCACCCGGTAGAACTGGGCTGTCGAATAGTCCTGGTCGGTCCAGCTCTCGCCCCCGTTGAACGTCACGTTGGCGCCGCCGTCGTTGGCGTTGATCATCCGGTCCGAGTCGCCGGGCGCGATCCACAGGTCGTGGTTGTCGCCGTGCGGCACCTGAATGCCGCGCGGGAAGGTCTCGCCGCCGTCGCGCGAACGGTACAGCCCGGTGTTGAGGGCGTACATCACGTCTTCGTCGTTGGGATCCGCGTAGATGCGCGTGTAGTAGAAGGCGCGCTGCCTGAGCTTGCGCTCCTCATTCACGCGCTCCCAGCTCGCGCCGGCGTCCTCTGAGCGCCACACGCCGCCGTCGGGCTCGTGCTCGATCAGCGCCCACACGCGGTCCGGGTTCGCGGGCGAGACCGCCACCCCGATCTTCCCGATCGGTCCTTCCGCGAGTCCGATATTGGCCGTGATCTCGGTCCAGCTCTCCCCGCCGTCGGTCGACTTGTAGAGACCGCTGTCCTCACCCCCCGAGGACATGCCCCAGGAACGCCGCCATGCCTCCCAGATCGCGGCATAGATGACGTCCGGATTCGTCACGTCCACGCTGATGTCCACCGCACCGGCCTGGTCGCTCTTGTAGAGCACCTTCCGCCAGGTCTCGCCGCCGTCGGTCGTCTTGAACACGCCGCGCTCGGGGTTGTCGGCGGAGTGCTTCCCGAAGGCGGCGACCCAGGCAACGTCGCAGTTGTCGGGGTGGACGCGGATCCGCGCAATGTTCTGGGTTTCGGTCAGCCCGATGTGCTCCCAGGTCTCGCCGGCGTCGGTGGACTTGTAGGCCCCGTCCCCCTGCTGGATGTTGCCGCGGATCTGGGTCTCGCCGGTCCCCATGTAGACGATGTCGGGGTTGCTCTCGCAGACCTGAACCGCGCCGATCGACGCGCTGTTGATCTGGCCGTCGGTGACCGGATCCCAGTTGAGCCCGGCGTCGGTCGTCTTCCAGAGCCCGCCGCCCGTCGTGCCCATGAAGTACTCGAACGGGCGGGCGTCCGAGCCCGCCGCGGCGATGGAGCGGCCACCCCGCGGGGGGCCGACATTTCGCCATTCGAGAGACCCCCAAAGGGCTTCGTCATAGCTCTGCTGGGCGTGGATGGGCGGGAAAGGCGAGACGGACGCGGCGACCGCCGCGGCGACGAGGCCGGCAGCGAATGCGAAACGACGCTGAACATGCATGAGGAAGCCTGCTCCTTGGGAGACTTGACGAGGAAATCACGACCCGACGGTACGCGTCGGAGATGCGGGGACCGGGGACCGGTACCCAATGGCATGCCGGAGGATAGGACGATACCCGGCCACGATCAAGCACGCGGCGGCCCAGGCAGCCTGGTCAATCCCCCGGATTGCCACCAGCCGCGGCCTCCAGTTGCGACAGCACCTGCTGCGCGACGGCGTCTCCGGGCGCGAACGCCGCGCCGGTGCGAGCCCGGGCCAGAGCCTCGTCGATGCGTCCGGCGCGGGCCAGCGCGATCGCAAGGTTCACGTGCGCTCGTGCGAGATCCGGACCGGCGGCGACCGCGCGTTCGTAGGCGGAGATCGCTTCCGCGAGGTTGTCGGCGCGCAGGTATGCGTTGCCGAGGTTGAAATGGGCCAGGGGTTCGTACGGGTTCAGCGCGATTGCTGCCTGGTAGTCAGTGACCGCGGCACCGGGATCCCCACCGGCCGCATGCGCGATGCCACGGTTCACATGGACAAGCGGCTGGCCGGCATCCGCCTCGAGGCTCTCGGTGAATCGCTGGATCGCAGCCGCTTGGTTCCCGTCCGCGCCATGGAGCAACCCGAGGGACCTGAGAATCGCGGCGTCTCCCGGAATGACGGCCAGGGCCTTGACCAGGAGATCCATGGCAACGCCGGTCTCGCCCCGGGCCGCGGCCTCCTCCGAAAGGAAGCCCAGAATCATGACCCATCTCCGGCGCACGGCCGGTGATTCGCCGGCAATCGTCGCGTCCAGGTCCAACGAGGTGGCCTGATCGGCAGCGTGGAGGACCGCCAGTGCAAGCGCCCTCACATCCGGGTCAGCCGCCGACGCCATCCCGACGATCCGCGCCGAGGCCTCCGCTCGCAAAGACTCCCCGGGACTCAGCCAGCCCTGGGCGAACCGCGCCAGCGCCCGGAAGCGATCCATGTCACCCGGCGCGTCCGGGTGCAGAAGCAGCCGTGCCGCCAGATCCTCGCCCATGCCATCGGTCACCGCGAGGAGGCCCGCGCTGGCCGGGTCGTGCGGCCTGGTCGCTCCCCACCAGGCATCGACACTGGCCTGAAGGCTGATCTCGCTCCTGTCGGCGTGACAGCTCCTGCAGGCGCTGACCAGTCCCAGACGCGCGTCCAGGGCCGGTCGCGGAATGGGGATCGTGTGGTCGGAGCGGGCGAAGGGCACGTCGTTGCCGACTTCCAGATGTTGCAGGTAGGGCATGTGACAGGAGACGCAGCGGCTTCCCGGGGACCCCGCCGGGTGAAAGCTGTGGGCTTGCGGGTCGGCCGTCTTGGCCGCATGGCAGGAGGTGCATTGGCGGTCGTCGGTCTCGCTGTCCAGGGGCATCCGGTTGATATCCCAGTACCCCAGTCCATGGGGTTCGTGACAACTCACACAGGTCATGCTGCCATCCACGTAGCAGGATGACGAGAGGTGCGTCGCCTGGTAACCGAAGGTCCTGACGCGCCCGTCAGGCAGATAGGGATCGTCACCCAGCACGGGCAGCTTCCACGCGTAGTGGTCGGCCAGCGAGGCCCCGGACAGGTAGCCTTCCTGCACGACGTCCTTGAGCGCATGGCATGCAAAGCACACCTCCAGAGACTCCTCCACGCCATCCGTGACCCGGCTGTCCAGCAGGATGTCCGCGCCGAGGTCCGGCGGCGCGGTGGCCATCAGCTCGGCGTGCCGGCGGGCCGGACCGTGGCATGACTCGCAGTTGACGTCCAGCGAGGTCCAGCGGGTGGACACACCCTGCCCGGGGTCCAGGTCGGCGGCAATCTGGCTGCCGTGGCAGGACTGGCAGTTCGCGAAGCGCGAATGCGTACCGAGAATGCGAGCCGGGGGCCAGTCCCCGCAGTCCGCGAGGGACATTTCGGCCGTTACGGGCGCCCACCCGCGATCAGCACGCGTGCCGGTGTTGCAAAACCAGGCGTCGAGCTGGCGGGAGTAGTCGAAGGGAAGGAAACGAACCGTGCCGTCGGCCACGCGGGTGACGAATCCCTGCGTGCCCCCGCCCAGCATGTGACCGCCGCCGATCACCCCGTCCACGGCGAAGGAGCGGTCCGCACTCCCGGCCTCGCGGACCAGAAACAGATAGCGGCCGGCGGAGTCGACGAGCGGCACAACCGTCGCGTCGCGGAACGAGATGGGCGTCCCGTCAAAGGGGGCGATCACATTCTCCGGCCCGGGATCTCCCCCTGCCCGGCCGTGCGTGGACGAAACCCAGGCCGCGAACTGGGCCGTGTGGCATCCCCGGCACGCATTCGAGCCCACGAAGTCCTCCAACGCGATGGCGACGTCCGGCCTTACCGCATCGTTGCCGTCGGCGTCGCGTACCGCGTCCGCGCAACCGGTGAACGAAACCGTCGCCGCCAACCACAGTCCCGCGGCCCGAGGCGTCGCGGACAGTTGGAACCGGCCGTCGCCTCTGTCCCCCACCCCCTTACCTGCCGATGGGGATTCTGATGATCGGCACCAGCGTGCCGATCGGATTGCCATCGTCGGGGGTTTCGTCAACGTTGCCGCCGGCCGTGACCTGCCGGACGACCAGGTATACTCCGGCACCCGCCAATGCGCCCAACACGCCACTTCGAAGCATGGACAGCTCGCGCGTCGCCAGTTCCGCCAGCCCTTCCCGCGGAATCCCCACGGATTGCCGCAGTTCGCGGGTACCCGAGATCTCGGTCGGCATGCGCAGCGTCACCACCGATACGAACACGGAGTCATCGCTGGCGCCGACCAGGCGGCCATCCACGGTGCGCGAAAGCTGGCCGGTCTGTTCGCTCAGCCGCAGCGCCTGCTCGTCGGTCACGACGGCCCGGACATCGGTCCCGATGGGCGGGGTACCCGATGTCGGCTGGAAGGTGTAGCAGCCGGCACCCGAAAGCGCCGCCAGCATCGCGACGACAAGCGGGACCCGCCGCCGGCGCGGCGCTCTGGAATGATCTGGCCGTCCCATGCGCTACAGCAGTTCGTAGTCCACGAGGACGTGCTGGTTGAACAGATACATGTAGCGAACCGGATTGTCGGGTCCGGCCTCCAGAGTATTGTCGATTTCCTGGTCCTCGTCCAGGAAGACCTGCACCCGTACGGTGGCCCCCGCCGAGTCGACCGGAATCCCCACCATGTAGAAGCGCTGCTCTTCCTTGATGTTCCAGTTGCGGTCGAACGGCAGCGTCACCTCCAGGGTGTCTGCCGCGAACACCTCCGCCGTGAGTGCGCCCTGCTCGTCGCTGGTCGCAAAGAACTCGGTCGAGGTGATGACCAGGAACCGGGTGCCACTGCTGCCTTCGAGCGTAATGCGGATCACATCGGGCGTCGGATCCTCGAACCAGTCGCACGCTCCGGCCACCAGCACCAGAAGAACGCATGCGGCCAGCACACGCCGGATTCTGCTCATCTACGGGGGCTCCCTTGTGCTGCGGGACATCGGTCTGCACGGCGGCGCAAGCGGGTCCCCACGTCCGCCGCCGTTCAAGATAACGAGCATCGCACAGCGGGGCCCGGGAGGCAACTCCCGGACCCCGCCCCGGCCACACGCGGTGGCCGACCTGGCCGGATCTGGCAACCCGGCTGTTTTTCTACCTACCCGTCACACGGATGATTCGCGTTGTCCGGGTGGTGGCAGTTCGCCAGGATCTCGATCCGCGTGATCGGCAGCATCAGGCCCGGCGTGGTGGCAGCGGGCGAACCCGGCAGCCAGTTCATGCTCTTCACGCCGAAGCGGTAGTGGTCCTGAAGCCGCTTGTACTGCATGAACAGGTTCACGCGACGCTCGTGCTGGAGCATCTCTGACGCAGGAATCTGTCCCGAGTACGCCGTGAGCCCGTCCAGGCCCTCGCGAATCATGTTGATGTGATTCGTAAAGGCGGCCATGTCGCCGGTCGCCAGAGCGGACTCGGCCACGATCAGGCGCATGCCGCGCTCGCCGACGACTGTGAGCGGAGCGTATCCGCCGCCGCCGGTGAACTCTTCCACGCGCGTCATGTAGCGCGTGTCCACGGCCCCCTCGATCGGATCCATGAGGTTGTGACCGGTCAGCGTCGGAGGGTCCTTGGGATCCTTCGTCGCGTACTCCGGCCCGATCTGCAGTTCACCCCTCTCGTTCACCTGCCACGAGAGGTTGTTCGAAGAGGTCGAACCGCTGTAGGCAAAACGGTACGCCCAGTCGGTGCCCGCCACGGACGACAGCACAGCCATAGCGTCGCTGTTGGCGTTCGAATCGTTGATCAGCGGATTGGAGGGCGTCGACCCCGGAGGGTTGAGCAGGCCCCAGATCGCCTTCTGGTGATACGCCTGCGCCCGGCCGGCCTGCGCCCGCATTGCCGTCTCGCCGCCGCCCTGCATGGCGGCCGAGTAGTACGCGATCGCCTGGTCGAACACGGTGTGCATGTTGGCTTCACCGATGAGCGGCCCGGGCTCGGTCCTGTCGCTGAACGCGAAGTCGTCAAACATCTGCGCGATCGACGAGTAGACCACGCCCGCATACAGATTGGCGCGAGCCAGATCCGATTGCAGCGAGGCGTTGCCCGCGTCCTCGGCGACGTGACCCTCGAGAAGCCCAACCGCGAAGTTGGTCATCCAGCGGGCCTGCGCAATGCCGGGGAACGATCCGTCGGCAAACTCGTTTCCGGAGTTGTTGGGCGTCCCCTGGTCCAACTCGTTCCACGCATCGCGTGAGCCGATCCAGGTGATCTCGTCGCCCACGGTCGAAAACGCCGCGTAGATGCCGCCGATGCCGCTGGCCGCCAGGGCCTGCGCACCGTTCACGGCCGCAGCAGCGGCCTCGACCTTTTCAATGTCCGCCTGCACCAGCGCGTTGGGGTTGTCGACCTCGAGAATGTCACAGCCGCCCAGGAAGGCGGTCGCGCCCAGCGCTGCCAGGAAAGACCTGTGATTCTTGTTCATCATTTTCTGTCTCCCTCCCTAGAAGCCCGCGCGCAGCGAGAAGGTGAACCGCTTTGGAATCGGCACGCCGAAGGCTTCCGTTCCCGTGAGGAAGTTGCAGTTCACGCCACCGCCCGTGCAGTTGGCGGACGGGTTGATTTCCGGGTCGATCCCCCGGTAGTCCCCGAACATCCAGAGCTTCACGTTGCGGCCGCCGAAGGTGACCGTCGCGTTGTCGAGGCCCAGCCCTTCGATCATGTCGGAGGGCAGCCGGTAGGACAGCGAGATCTCGCGCAACCGAATGAAGTCCGAGGTCCAGATCTGGTTCATTCCGGACATCGGCGCCAGCGCGCGGTACTCCCTGGCCCACTCGAGCGCGGCTTCGAGCCGCTGCTCCGCGGTGGACGCCGGATTCTGCATGATCGACGCCACCCGGGCCGTGCCCGGGACGTTGCGCCCGATCACCGCGTTGGCCTGCCGGAAGGCTCCGGTCAGGTCCTGGGTGTGGTAGTTGCCCGCCCGGTATTCGAAGTTGGTCGCCAGATCGAAGCTCCCGAGGAAGTTGATGTTGGCGCCCATCGAACCGGCGAAGTCGGGGGTCGGCTTCCCGATGTAGGTGTCCAGATACTCTGCGGCACCGCCCGCGCACCCAACCGGAATCACCTCGAACGACGATGGATTGCGTGCCTCGCTGAAGAACTCGAGCGCCTCGGCCCGGGTCGGCTCCGAGCAATTCCGGTTAAGGTCCAGCGGAATCGCCATGTTCGGGTCCAGCACGGCACCGAAGAACGATCCGGGCGCGTGGCCTTCCTTCAGGAAGTTGCGGTACCGCGGGTACGATCCGCCGGTCTTGAGCGGCGGAGCACCACCCATGTCGGTGATGATCTCGTCGATGTACGCCGTGTTGGCGAACACGTTGACGGAGAGGTTCTCGCTGTTGTAGACCGAACCGTTGATCGTGGCTTCGATGCCCTTGGCGTCGATCTGGCCGATGTTGTCCAGCTGCGTCGATACGAAACCGCCGGTCACCGGGAACTGACGGTTGATCAGCGCGTCGGTGGTGGCCCGGTCCCAGTACGTGACGTCGAGACCGATCCGGTCGTTGAGGAAACCGAACTCCGCACCGAACTCGATCTCGTCGGAGATCTCGGGACGGAGCGCCTGGTTGCCGAGGTTGGACGGCGCCAGGCCGGGACCCACTTCGGCGGGCCGGGGCGAGAAGGTCGTGAACTTGTCGAAGGCGCCGGGCTGCAGGCCCGAGCGGCCCCACGCCGCGCGGATGCGGAAGGTGGACAGCGTCTCGTTGTCCCAGTCGAAGAGATCGGTCGGGATGATCGAGAACGCGGCCTTGGGGTAGGTCGCCGTCTCGAAGTCCGAACCGAAGGCGCTGTTGGCGTCGAAGCGCGCACCCAGCGTGACGAAGGCCCAGTCCTGCCAGCCGAGCTGCTCCTGGAAGTACATGCCTGCGTTGACCACACGGGTCCAGCCCTCGGACGTGAACTGGTTGGCGCCGGCGCTCGCGACCTCAAGGCCGGGGCCCGGGAAGCTCGTACCGCCACCGCCATGGTACACGTTCTGGCTCAGGAAACCCTGGGTGCCGACGAGCAGCGTGCTGCTGATGTCGTCGGTGAAGTTGTTGTCCCAGGACAGCTTGAAGTCGCCGGTGACCTCGCGGTTGTTGCGGTCGCCGAACGAGCGGGTGCCTTCCGTGTTGTAGGTGGTGAAGTTGTCCACGTTCCACCCGAAGGGGAAGAAGGAGACCTTGGTCCCGTTGCTGACGTCCACGCCGAAGGTGCCGTCGAAGACCATGCCTTCCCTGATCGTCCAGTTGGCGTTGACGCTGCCGGCGAAGTGCTCGACGTCCTCGAGGATGTCGCGCCCGGCCGTCTCGCGCAGCGTGGCGAACGCCAGGCTGCCGTAGCGGTTGTTGTCGTCGGCGAGCCGGAGCTGGCCCATCAAGCCCAGCGAGAAGACCCCGAAGATGTTGTTGCCGCCGGCCAGACTGCTCTGGTTGCTCTCGGAGTAGAGGCCGCTCACCCGGATGCGAACGTTGTCGAACGGGAAGATGCTGAGATTCAGCGTCCCCTGCCGGCGCACGATCGTGTCCTCGTTCTTGAGGCTGCCCCCGTCGGCGAAGACGCCGTCGAGCTTGCTGAACGGGCCGTTCTCGTTGTAGTAGCGCCCCGAGGCGAAGTACTGGATGAGGTCGCTGCCGCCGGAGACCGACCCCGAATAGGTCTGGCCGTAGCCGGTGTTGTACAGCTCGCTCATGTAGTCGACTTCGTACACCTCGTACGGCTGGAGGCTGACGCCCCAGCGGTGCTGCATCCTGGCCACCTGCTCCGCGTCGCGCGGGAAGTCGGCGTGGGGGATGAAGCGGTCGAAGGGCGCCCGGACCGCAGTCTGGTCCGTCTGGATCGTCCACCGCGGCGCGCCCTGCTGACCGCGCTTGGTGAAGATCTGGATGACCCCGTTGGACGCCTCGGTGCCGTACAGCGTCGCCGCCGCGGCACCCTTGAGGATCTCGATGCGTTCGATCGAGGTGGGGTCGATGTCGTCGATCCGGCGCGTTGCCGCCTGCGCCGCACCCCAGCCGCCTGCGCCGCCGCGGTCGATACGCACGCCATCAAGGTAGATGATGGGCTCGTTCGACTGCGACAGCGACGCCGACCCGCGAATGCGAATGCGCCCGCTGCCGCCGGTGTCCCCGCCGCCGGGAAGACTGACGACACCTGCTTCGCGCCCCTGCAGCACGTCGCTGAAGCTGGTGATCGGCGCGTCCTGCAGGTTGGAAACGTCCACCGTGGCGATGGAGTTGCCGAGCTTCTTCTTCTCGGTGGCGACGCCCGTTCCCGTAACCACGATCTGGTCAAGCTGGATCGCGGTCACCGAGAGGCCGAAGTCCACGGTCGAGGTCTGGCCGGCGGTGACCGTCACGGTCTCCGAACCCGACCGGTAACCGACCAGTTCGGCGATGACCGTGTGCGACCCGGCCGGCGCGTTCACGAACAGGTACCGGCCAGCGCTGTTGGTCAGCGTACCGAGGGCCGTGCCCTCGATGTAGACCTGGGCCGACTCCAGAGGCCGGCCCGACCCCGCGTCGGTGACCTGTCCCGTGACGGTGCCGGTCTGGGCGGCCGCCGCGGATGTGAAGGCAAGGCTGGCCAGTACGGCCAGGCAAAGCCCTCCCGCCCCATTCCTGAGGCTCTGTGCAAACGAGTTACGTGTCATGAGTTGTCCTCCCTTTCGAGTCCATGGACATGCGACACACCCTGCATCTATGTGGTACCGGGACGTTCCCGGCCAGGGCCTTGGCCCAAATGTTCGGGTCATCCAACTCGCTCCGCAATCCCCGCCCCGGACGGGTACGCTGCCGGGGAAACGCACGAAATCCCCGGGCAAGCGACACCTGCCCGCGCGAACAGCCACCATAATAGCCGTTGGGCTTCGAGTGTCAAGCACGGTTCGGAACAAATGGCGGGCGGCGCGGGCACTCGCCGGCGGCACCGGCGCTCAGGCGACCCTCGCGACGACCTCGATTTCCACGTCCACGCCCGCGGGCAAGCCACCGACGCCCACAGTCGCGCGCGCGGGACGGTGGTCCCCGAAATGGCGTGCGTAGACGGCGTTCATGTCGGCGAACAGCGCCATGTCGGAAAGGAACACGGTGGTCTTCACGACCGTCTGCAGGCTGCCTCCGGCGGCCGCGAGCACCGCGGCCAGATTCCTGAGTACCTGATCCGCCTGCACGTCCACGCCGCCCTCGACGAGCTGGCCGGTCGCCGGGTCCATCGCGATCTGCCCGGAGGCGAAAATCCAGCCATCGGTGACGATGGCCTGGGAGTAGGGGCCGAGGGCGCCGGGAGCGTCATCGGTATGAATCGTGGTGAGCTGGGGCATGTTACGCACAGTCCCGTTCGGTGAAGTGAGAGAATGAGTCCAGGCTGCGGCCGGGGTCGCAAGCAGTCACCATTTGGTGGAGGGTCTCGTCCCGACGCAAGGGGCACGCAACCGCCCGCGCGCCTCCAGCGTCACGGGCCTGGCCGCCGACCCTTCGCCCTCGATGCCCCACAGGTAGTCCTGCAGGTTGACCGAGACGCAGACGTGGTTGGGCACGATTCGCAGCTGGTCGCCGATAGCCGGGCGCCACCGCGTGCCGCTCAGATCAAGGACGCCATGCTCTTCGTTGATCGCCTTGACGGTCACATCCGGCCGGTCGAACAGAACTCCGTATCCCGGAGCGCCGGACCCGAGCACTTCCCGGGACAGCGCCTTGGAGCCTGCATCCACCACCGCACCGCCCGGCACCGCAACGCTCACCACCGTGCCGAGCACCGTGTAGGCGACGTGTTCCGGGGCGGCAACGCCCATGCCCACGATGTCGCGGTCGTTGTAGATGCACGTGCCCGCGCGCACCTCGGTCACGCCGTGGAGCCTGTGCGAATCCCACACCGTGGGCGTGGATCCGCCGGACACCACGCCCGGCGGGAGCCCGGCGTCCGACAACGCCGCCACGAAGCCCGAGATTCGCTCCGAGAGCCGCGCGAGGCGCCCCGTCTGCTCGCTCCTCGGGATGCGGATGTGCCCCGGGTAGAACATCAGACCGTCGAACCGTGCACCGGGCAGCGCCGCGGCCGCCTCTGCGACCCGGACGGCATCGGCGGGATCCACGACGCCGGTGCGCCCCAGTCCCGCGTCGAACTCGACCAGGATGCCGAAGGTGCGCCCCGCGGCGGCGGCTGCGCGGGCCAGGGGTCGCAGCACCTCGATCGAATCGAGTCCCACCTTGAGGTCAACGCCGCGCGGCAGGGCGCACAGCCGGTCCACCTTGGCCAGGGACGCCGGCGGGTGGGCGAGCAGGAGATCCCCGGTCACGGAGGACATGACCTCCGCCTCGTGCGCGGTGGCCACCGCGAGGCCGACCGCGCCGCGCTCGATCTGCAGCCGCGCCATCTCCACCGACTTGTGCGTCTTGACGTGCGGACGCCAGGCGATGCCGTGGGCTCGGCAATAGGCGACGGCCCTCTCGATGTTGCTCCTGGCGCGGCCCAGGTCCACGACGCCGACGGGCGTCTCCACCTGTGAGAGTTCCATCTCAGGGAGTCCCCTGGCCCACCGCTACCCAGCCGTCGAGGTCAAGGACCGAGGCGCGCACGCGGCCTTCGCCGGACGGATCGGTCCACGCCAGCATCAGCCGGTCGGCTCCCAGGCGCGCGATCCGCGGGAAGCCCGACGCGCGGGCGGCATCGCTGTCCGCCAGCGCCCGGACGTCTCCCGCCGCTCCGTTCTTCGCCACCAGCCGGCTGAGGATCGTGGTCCCGCCGCCGGTCCGCTCAAGCCAGGTCACCAGAGCCGAACCGTCGTCCAGCATGAGGACGTCCACGCGGCCGAGGGGCTGTCCCATGTCGACCCGGGCGGGCGCCGCGAAGGAAGCGGCTGCGTCACCGGAAAACGCCACGTGCACGCGCGCCTCGCCCTCAGGCGCGGTGAACCATGCGACGGCGACCTCGTCGCCCCGGGCGTCCATCGCGGGGCCGTTCACGGGACAGCCGCCGATCACCCACCCGTCGTCGTGTACCGGCACGCTCGGCGTCCACGCGGGCTCGCCGTCAGCGGCCGCGATCCAGCGGCTGACGTGGATGTCCCGCACCTCGCCCTCTGCCCGGTCCCGGAACACCACGACCGGCACCCCACCGGCCACCACCGCGTCCGTCTGGCAACATTCGCAGGCGCGCGCGTCCACCACGGTCTCTGCGGTGGGCACACCGGCCGTCCCACCCGGGCCCGTCGAACCCGGCAGCGGCAGCATGCGCGCCCTGACCGACATCGGACCCCCGGGCTCGATCATCGCGCGTCCGTCAAGCCAGGCCGCCCACGCGCCCTGCTCCGTCTCGAAAACCGAAACGAAGCCGTGCTCGGTGGGTGTGCCGTCGTTGTGCGGTGTCCAGGGGTCGGACCAGGTCGACCCGCCGTCGCCGGACCAGGCGAGACGGACGCCGTAGTCGTAAGTCCCCTGTCCCCCGCGCCAGAGCCAATGGACGACCAGGTGATCCCGCACGATCCGGATCGACGGAAAGTCGGCCCAGTTGACGAAAAAGCCGTCCCCCTCGACAACGGTCTGCGGCGGGCTCCAGCTGTCGGCACCCGCGTCGAAATGCGAAACCGCCACCCGGTGCCCGGACGGCGCCGGCTCCGTCCAGCTCATCCAGACGCCGTCCGCACCGGCGGCCAGAAAGGGCTGCCCGCTGCCGGCCGCCGCAGGTGTGCCGACGTCGGCGACGGGCACGGACTCACCGGGCGCGCAGGACGCGAGCGCGGCCAGGGCCGCAAGAACGGGGACCATCTCCTGTCTGCTGACTGTGGTCATTGCGTTGCCGGCGGTGTATTGTCCAAGTAAAGGATCTCCAGCACTAACGTAGGGTAGTAGGTGTAATGGGCCGGACGGGAGGGCCTGGGCCAACACTTCGCCTCCCTCAACGGTCCTCGGACCGAACAACAATCGCTTTTCGAAGCGTCAACAGGGAAGAGGCCGGGCATGACACCGACGATGAACCGAAGTCACCGCTACCTGTGGGCGGCACTCGCCCTTCTCATGGTGCCCGTGCCCGTGTCGGCACAGTATTTCGGCCGCAACAAGGTGCAGTACGAACAGCGTGACTTCCGCAAGCTGACGACGCAGAACTGGGACATCTACTACTACCCCGCGGCGGCGGACCCGATCGAGGACATCGCCCGCATGGCGGAGCGCTGGTACGAACGCTTCTCGCGCGTGTTCCAGCACGAATTCGACACGCGCAAGCCGCTGATCATCTACGCGGATCACCCGGATTTCCAGCAGACCAACACGCTGGGCGGCGCGATCGGCCAGGGGACCGGCGGTGTCACCGAGTCACTCAAGAACCGCGTGATCATGCCGCTGACGGCTGCGTACCGGGACACCGACCGCATCCTGGGCCACGAGCTGGTGCACGCCTTCCAGTACAACATCGCCCAGAGCCGCACCGGGGGCGGCATCATGCGGCTGGCCCAGATGCCGCTGTGGGTCGTGGAGGGCATGGCCGAATACATGTCGATGGGACGCGAGCATCCGCACACGGCCATGTGGCTGCGCGACCACATTCTGCGGGACGACAAGCCGACCCTGAGGGAGATCACGCGCAATCCGAAGTACTTCGCGTACCGCTTCGGCCAGGGCCTGATCTCGTACCTGGGGGGAACCTACGGCGACGACGCCATCCAGGATCTGTTCCGGACCGCGCTCAGGGCCGGGTGGGAGCCGGCGATCGAGCAGGTGTTCGCGATGTCCAGCGACACGCTCGCGATGCAGTGGTGGGACGCGGTCGAGGCCGAGTACAGGCCGCTGATGGCGGGCAAGACGGACCCGTACGAGACCGGCGACGTCCTGCTGTGCGTCGAGTGCGGGGCCGGGCGGATCAACGTCGCACCGTCGCTGAGCCCCGATGGCCGGTACATCGTCTTCCAGTCGGAGCGGGACCTCTTTTCGATGGACCTCTTCCTGGCCGACGTCCACACAGGCGAGATCCTCCGCCCGCTGCAGCGCAACGAGGCGCCGTACATCGACGGGATCCGGTACATCGACACCAGCGGATCGTGGTCGCCCGACGGAGGCAGCCTGGCCTTCGTGATCCTGGCCAACGGCAACAACCAGCTTGCCATCCTGGACGTTCGCAGCGGCGACATCGAGGAGCGGATCGAGATCGAGGGCCTGGGTGCGATACAAAACCCGGCCTGGTCCCCCGACGGCCGCAGAATCGCCTTCTCGGGGCTGAAGGGCGGGATCACCGACCTCTATGTCTACGACCTGGAGACGGGCAGCGTACAACAGCTCACCAACGACAAGCACGCCGACCTGCACGCCGCGTGGTCGCCCGACGGCCGTACGATCGTCTTCACCTCCGACCGCAGTCCCGAAACCGATTTCGACGAACTGACCTTCGGGAACTACGTCCTGTCCTTCCTGGACGTCGAGTCGCTTGCGGTGAGCACGCGCATCCCCTTCCCCGGCGCCAAGCACATCAATCCGCTGTACGACCGGACCGGCGAGGGAATCTACTTCGTCTCCGACCCCGATGGTTTTCCGGACATCTATCACCTGAGTCTCGCCGACGGCGACATGCGCCGCATCACGCACGCGGTCACCGGCGTGACCGGAATCACGATGCTGTCGCCGGCGTTCACCTACTCGCCGGACACCGACCTGCTCGCCTTCTCGGTGTTCCATGAGCGCGGCTACATCGTCAACACCGGGCGTGCGGACGAGATGGCCACGTATGTCGATGTCGTGGCCGACGCAGGCAGTCCCCATCCGGGGCGGCTGCTGCCGCCGGGCATGCCCGCCGTCGGCAGCCGGATCGCACGGTACCTGGCCGACCCCTACACGGGTCTGGTCTCGGACCAGGTCTACACGGCCGATCAGTCCGAGCCCTACCGGCCTTCCCTGCAACTCGACTACATCGGACAGCCGAACGTCGGGGTCGGTGCCGACACCTACGGCTCCTACATCGGTGGCGCGACCTCGGCCTACTTCAGCGACATGCTGGGCGACCAGACGGTCTTCACGAGCCTGCTCGCCAACGGCACCATCAAGGACATCGGCGCCAACGTCTTCTACCTGAACGAAAAGCGGCGCTGGAACTGGGGCGGGGGGATCCAGCACCAGCCCTACCTGCGCCGGTACTTCTCGTTCGGCCGCAACAACTTCCAGATCATCAGCCAGCGCATCTTCATCGATTCGGCGGAGGGCCTGGTGCAGTATCCCCTGTCCGCTACGAGGCGCCTCGAGGGGGGACTCGGGTTTACGCGGTACAGTTTCGACCTGGAGAGGGAGACGTTCCACACCAATGCGTTCCAGCAGGTCATCGGCTGGGAGCGGGAAGGGCTTCCCTCACGGGATGCGCTCAACCTGGCCTCGGTGTCGCTGGCGTTCGTGGGCGACAACTCGTACTCGGGGTTCACCAGCCCGGTTCGCGGCGGGCGTTTCCGGGTCGGGGTCCAGGCGCTGTCCGGAACGGTGGATTTCCAGAACCTCACCCTGGACTACAGGCGCTACTTCAACAACGGCGGCCCAGTCACGCTGGCGCTGCGCGGGATGCACCTGGGGCGGTACGGGGATCTGCGCGCGCTCGACCAGCAGCAGTTGGGCACCTACTTCCTGGGCTACGAACACATGATCCGAGGGTACTCCTACGAGTCCTTCGACCAGAACCGGGAGTGCACGGTCAGCCTCACCGGCTCCAGTTGCCCCGAGCTTGATCGCCTGTTCGGGCACCGCCTGGGCGTTTTCAACGTGGAACTGCGGCTTCCCTTCACGGGAATCGAGGAGTTCGGCCTCATCAACTTCCCGTACATTCCGCTGGAGTTCACCGTGTTCACCGATGTCGGGTTCGCGTGGGACTCGGAGCGGCCGGGAACGCTGACCTGGTCGCGGCACTCGACGGAACGGATCCCGCTGGTGGCCAGTGGCGTTTCGGCCCGCATGAACATTCTCGGGTACCTGATCCTGGAGGGCTACTACGCGTATCCCTGGCAGCGCCCCGAGAAGGGCTGGCACATGGGCTTCGTGGTCGCTCCGGGCTGGTAGCGCGAGGGTAAGCGCGAGCGGGGGCTTCCGGCCGGTTCCGGACAGGCGCGTCAGAAGATCTCGATTGTGACGTAGCGGCCGGGGTTTTCCCTGATGTCGTCCAGCAGCGCCCGGAGACTGGCCGTCGTCTCCACGGCCGTGTCGTAGAGCGATTCGTCCATGGACAACCGGCCGAGCGTGCCCTCGCCGCGCTCGATGCGTCCAAGGATCACGTTCAGCGACGCGACACTCTCCTGAACCGCGCCGGAGGTGCGCTCGACGGTGGCGAGCGTGGCCTCGGCCGACGCCAGCGCGGCGCGCCACTCTTCCGCGCCCGAGATCTGTTCCATGTTCTCTGCGGACCGGCGCAGGCTCTCCGTGAGGGCCTGGACCTCCGTGGCCTGCCCGTCGACGATCTCCAGGAACTCACCCAGAAGATCGCGCAGGTGCGTGACCGCTTCCCCCGTCAATGCGATTGTCGAGTCCGACAGCATGGCCTGGACGCGGGCCAGAACATCGTCTGCCTCGACGGCCAGGTTTTCGGCCACATCGAGCACCCCGCCGCCACTCGCCCCGGGCAGCATCTCCCAGGGTCCGACGAAATCCTCGCCCGGCCCGGGAAGGACCGAGACGACCATCCCGCCGAGAAACCCCAGCGAGGTCAGTTCGGTGGTCGATCCCGCGGGAATGGGCCATTCGCCCTCTACCTCGAGCGTGATGACCACGCCACCGGCGGGCGCCAGTTCGAACGCGTGCACCCGCCCGATGTTGATGCCGCGCATTCTCACCGGATCGCCCCGGCGGATCCCCTGCGCGTCCTCCACCTGCGTGGTCACCATGTACCGTCCGCGGAAGGTCCCGGGGCTGGTCATCAGGAACAGGACCGTGAAAAACGCAATGATGCCCAGTATGACGAAGATTCCGACGCGGAACTGGCGAATGCCCGCGGTCGGCGGGACGGCCCGCAGCACCTCGGCGTCGGAGAGACGCCGGTCTCGGTTGGTTTCCGTATTGCTCATGACATCTCCACGACATCAAGGGCGGCCTCGGCGGCCGCCCGGTCGACAAAAGCCTTGACTACGGGATCGGAACTGATCCGGAACTCGTCCGGCGTACCGCAGAACCTGATTCTCCCCCCCTCCAGCATCGCGACGCGGTCGCACATCCACAGCGCGCCCTCCACATCGTGCGTCACGAGCACCGAAGTCACCCGCAACTCCTCCGACAGCCGCTTGATCAACCTCTCCACGGCGGCGGTATTGACGGGATCGAGCCCGGTGGTCGGTTCATCCCACAGCAGGATGGCCGGGCGCCCCACGATGGCCCGCGCGATCCCCACGCGTTTCTTCATGCCTCCCGAAAGCTCGGCCGGCAGGATGCTCAGAACCGCGTCCGGATCGAGGTTGACCAGCTCCAGCGCCCGCCGGATCGCTCTTGCGGCGTCCGCAGGGCTCATGCGCCGCAGCCGGTCGGCCGGCAGCCCCATCTCGACGTTTCCATACACGTTGAGCGAGTCGAAGAGCGCCGCGTGCTGGAACACGTATCCCACCTGTTTGCGCACGGCGTCCAGGGCCCCGTTGCCCCCGAAGTAGACGGAGCGGCCGTTCACCTCGACATCGCCGCGGTCTGGCACGACGAGCCCGATCGTGGTCTTCAGCAGGACGCTCTTGCCCGTTCCGGACGGGCCGAACAGCGCGAACATCTCCCCCTCGCGAATGTCGAGATCGACCCCCGACAGCACGGGATGGTTGAAGGCCTTGTGGGTGTTGCGGTACCGAATGACGGAGGGGGCGGCGGTCATCGGAGAGAGCGGCAGGTCACTGCAGGAACAGGGGCGGGAACAACGCGTCCAGGATCAGGACGGTCAGCGTCTGGAACATGACCGAGGCCGTGGTCGTGCGACCAACCCCCTCCGCGCCGCCGGAGGTACGGAATCCCATGTGGATCGCGATCACCGGAATCGCAAGGCCGAAGGTCACGGCCTTCATGAACGAGTAGAAGAGATCCCAGGAGTGCCAGAACAGGCGGGCGCCATAGAGGAAGGTCTCGTAACTGAGTCCCAGCGACAGCTGCGCGGCGACCATCCCCGCGAAGATCCCGATGATGTTGGACAACCCGACAAGCAGGGGCATGACGATCAGACCGGCCAGGATGCGGGGAGCCGCGAGCATGATCACGGGGTCGCGGCCCAGCGAGCGGTAGGCGTCGATCTGCTCGGACACCACCATGGTCCCCAGCTCGGCGGTGATGCGCGCACCCACGCGCCCCACCAGCACGACGGCCGTGAGCACCGGACCGAGCTCGAGCACGATGCTGGTCACGGTGACGCTCCCGAGCACGTAGAGCGGGATCGTCGCCGTGAACTGGTATCCTCCCTGCTGCGACGTAACGATGCCCGAGAGCATCGACGTCACCGCGACGATGGGGATGCTCTGGACACCCATCACATACAGCTGACGCACGAACTCCCGAGACGAGATCCGCATCCGGACCGCAGCGGAAAACGTCGACCAGACGAGGAGACCGAGCTGACCCGCGTGTTCCGCCCAGTCTTCCCACCACTTCCCCACCGCCCGCACGGGCCGTTCGTAGAAGGCGGTCTGCCTCATCCGGATCCCGGGAACCGGGGTGCGGGACGCGCACGGGATGGGGTGATCAGGATGCCCGCCGCAACGGTCTGCTGGTTGATATCCGGAGACCCCACCTCCTGGCGGAACTCGACGTAGGGAACCAGCACCGGGAGCACAGGCAGGCGCACACCGACAATGGCGCTGAACACCCAGTCGTCAGCGGGCGGGTCCTGGGCCATCGAACCCATGCCCGATCCGCCCCCCGAGCCCTCGAACGTCTGGCGGGAGGCGCCCGCACCGATGTAGAGCGACCCCAGTGGCGCCAGCAGGACCTGGCCGCCGATATCGCGGAACGAGCACTCGGTGCAGTCCGGCAGCAGGTGGTCGTAGAATCCGACGAGCGTGAGCCCGTCGCGCAGGAAGGCCAGTTCGAATTCGGCCCGGGCGCCAACGCCGAAGGTGCCGTCGAAGATCTTGCTCTGGTACAGGCCGTACGCGCCGGCCTTCAACCGCAGCTGGGCGGCCGCGGGCGACGCGGTGGAAACGGTGGAGGCCGCCAGGACCGCGAACGCCAGCGTGGCGCCCAGCGTTCGCGTGTTGCGCGCGCGTGGCGTGCGTCGCGCACACGACGTGCGGCGCGCATGCGACCCTGGGGGCGACTCCACGATCGGAATCGTTTGTCGTAGATTGGTCAGAGGATCCCTCCCCGGTTGTGCTCTCCGCCCCCGGCAGGTGCGCCGGGACCCGCCACGGACTCCAAGGAAATGTACCGCAATCGCCCGGCCGCCGTCTTGTCCGCCGCCCCCCGGCTCTGCATGGCCGGACTTGTGGCCACAGCAACCGCCGCACCGACGTCGCCCGGGCCCTCCCATCCGTTTCGCCTTTCCGTCGCCGACATGCGGGTTGCGGACGCCGCGCTCGAGGTCCGGGTCCGCTTTTTCTGGGACGATCTTCAGTTCGCCGTCATGGAAAGCAGGTCGGACATGGACTTCGAGCTGTCGGAGACCCCGGAGGTCGATGGCATCGTAGAGGACTACATCAACGAGACGCTGGTGTTCCGCGCAGGCGGCGCGCCGCTGATCGGCACGGTGGTCGAGCGGGGAGTGGAGGAAGCGGCGCGGCTGGACGAGGTCATGTGGTGGTACCGGCTCCGATACGCGCTTCCGACGGCCACCGAGCGGCTGCATATCCGCAACCGGCTGCTGTTCAACATGTTCGAGGACCAGCGCAACCTTGTGAACCTGACGACCAGAAGCGGCAGGGAGCGTACCTACTACTTCACGTGGGACGAGGACAACCTCTCGATCCCTGTTACCTGAACGACGGAGGCGACCCGGCCTCCTCCATCTTCCAGAACGCGATTCCGCCAGCTTGCTGTCCCACCTCCACATCGGCCACCCGCACGAACCGGGCAAGATCGAAGATGTCGACCTTCCCCGGCTCCGCTCCCACGCCCTCCACCGAAACGAAGGCGTACCGCCCGTCGGGGCTGACCACCACGCCGTGCGTGACGGTCGTCGACGAGGGCACGCTGGCCAGCGCCCGGCCTTCGGCGAGATCGAAGAACTGGACGCCGGCCCCCTGCTTGAGCGTGGCCACGAGGATCCGGTCGTCCGGGGTGAGGGCAAGGTTGTAGGGACCGGCGCCGGTCTCGAAGGTGCGCGTCAGCGACCACGACTCGCGGTCGATCTGCAGGATGCGGTCGCCCCGGTTGCAGGCCGCCAGCAGCGACTCCCCCCTACGTGTGGGGACGACCCAGGTCGGCGAACAGGGCGCCTCGGCGTGGAACCGCCGGCTGACCTCGAAGGTGCGCGTGTCCACCTCGACGATCTGGTTGTCCATCATGCACGCCGAATAGAGAAACTCCCCGGCCGCGTCCAGGCGGGCCCCGTGGGGCATGGTGCAGGTCTCGATCTGGTCCACCTCGATCATGTCCGGAGCGTACACCACCGAGATGGTCGAGGGTACCGGTTCGCCGTGCAGGTTGAAGTTGGCGACGAAGGCGTAGAGCCCGTCGGCCGTAAGGTCCAGCGTGGCGGGGAAATAGCCGAGGAGAATCGGGGCGCCGACCAGCGTGTCCGGACCCGCGTGGAACTTCCACAGCTTGCCGTCCGGAACCCCGTGGCCGGTGGTCATGTAGAGGAAGCGTCCGTCCGCGGAGAGATTGAGGCCGTGCGGACCCTCGGTCTCGGTGGCCATCTCGCCGACGGCGATGGTCCGGTCCAGCGCTGCTCCGTCCGGTCCGAAGCGGATCCTGTGCAGGAGATCGGCGGACTCGGCGCCGACATACACGTAATACTCGGCCGTCGGCGGCTCCTGGGCGGCGGCGGCGGCGCGCGGCAGCGACAGGCAGGGCAGCAGCAGGCAGGGGATCAGCAGAGCGAACACCGCGTTCGACCCTTTACTCAACGCGCATCTCCATCGAGGGGAAAACAGTGGCAGGCATCGATGCCGAACGGTAGAGACGGGCGGGCCGCGAGGGCAAGGCCACGCGGTTCGCCATGCGGGGTGCGGTCATGATACAGCTGCTCACCGTGGTCGGCGTATCGCTTTCGATTTCATTCGTCTGCTCGGTACTCGAGGCCGTGCTCCTGTCGCTCAACCGCAGCTATGTCGCGCTGATGCAACGACGCGGCGAAGCGGCCGGCAGGATCCTGAGCGGGATGAAGGACCGGATCGACGAACCCATCGCCGCGATCCTGACGCTGAACACGATCGCGCACACCGTGGGTGCGGCCTGGGGGGGCGCCATCGCCACACAGGTCTTCGGTGAGGTGTGGATCGGGGCGTTCACCGCGGTGCTCACCTTCGCCGTGCTGGTCTACTCGGAGATCATCCCGAAGACGCTCGGGGCCACGTTCTGCAACCAGCTCGCGCGCCCCACCGCGCACCTCCTGCGCCTGATGGTGCTCGTGATGAAGCCGGTCCTGGCGCCGCTCGACCTCCTCAGCCGGTGGATCACGCCGAGGGGGCATCAGGGCGCCAGAATCAGCCGGGCCGAGATCGAGGCGCTCGCGGAACTGGGGCACCGCGAAGGCGCGCTCGACGAGGACGAGTTCCAGGTCATGGCGAACGTCATGCAGCTCGACGAGATCGCCGTAAGCGAAGTCATGACGCCACGGATCGACATCGTCGCCGTGCCGGTGGACGCGTCGGTGAGCCAGGCCATGGACGTCATGCTGGACCACGGGAAGCTGCGCCTGCCCGTGTACGAGGGGGACCTCGACCAGATCGTGGGAATCCTGCTCGCCCGGGACCTGTGGAGGGCCGCCCGTGACGGGCGCGAAGAAGAGGTCCGGGCGGTCGCGCGGCCGGTGCGTTTCGCGCCGGCATCGAAGCCGGTCGAGGAACTGATCCAGGAGATGCGGGCGAAGCGGACCAAGATGATCATCGTCCTGGACGAATACGGGGGCACTGCGGGCCTGGTGACCCTGGAGGACCTGATCGAGGAGATCGTCGGCGAGATCCAGGACGAGCACGAGACCAACGAGCCGATCGACTTCCGGGATCTTGGCGACGGCCGCACGGTCATTCGGGGCGGAACGCCCGTGAGGGACGTGGAAGGTCGGCTGGCCATCGACCTGGGCGAGGACTTCGACACCGTGGGAGGATTCGTCTTCGGCGCGCTCGAGGGCATCGCGAAGGTCGGAGACTCCATTCCGGTCGAGGGCGGCCGGCTCAGGGTCGCGAAGGTGCGGCGACGACGGATCGAATACGTCGTCTTCGACCCGGAGGGTTAGCGGCCGCGCGACCGCCCCCGGGTCAGCTCTCGGTGGGTTCGGGATCCGGCGGAACGACCTCTGTGGGTCCGTCCTCGGCCTGGGCTCGCGACCGCTTCAGGTCTCGCTCCTCGAGCCAGAACGAAACCGCGAGGAGCACCGCTCCGCAGCTGATGGCCATGTCGGCGACGTTGAAGATCCAGGGCCAATTCGTGAACCCGAGCGGGATCGGGCCGATGAAATCCACCACGCCTCCCTCCCACCGGACGCGGTCGATCAGGTTGCCGAGGGCGCCGGAGGTCACCAGCGCCAGAGAGACGACGCGCAGGTTGTCATTCGGCCTCGTGTGAATGAACACCGCGATCACCAGGCCCAGCGCAATCAGGGCGATCAGCACGAAGAACCAGCGCGGGTCGTCGCCGATGGAAAGTCCGAATGCCGCCCCGCGGTTGTACGCCAGCGTGAGGGGCACGTAGCCGCCCAGGAAGTCCGGGCGACCGCCGTCGGTCAGCGCCGACACCGCCCATCGCTTGGTCAGGATGTCGGCGATGAGGATGACCGGCAGACTGATCCCCAGGATCGTCAGCTTGCGTTTCAATGTCAGTTCGTTTCCAGCGGGAGCCGTCGTACCATCGGAGGGGAAAGCGCGGGGAAAAGTGGAGGCGGCGGGAGTCGAACCCGCGTCCGCGAATGGATTCTTCCAAGCCTCTACGTGCGTAGATCGCCGTTCGGTTCACTTCCGGACGGGTCGGCGAACAACCCTGCCCGGGCTAGCCACATGGTGATCTCGTCCGTCGGCCCTGTGGCGTGGACCTCGGGACCAGCCCGACTCGTCGACGCTCCCGCGGCCTGCCTCGGGCGGGCGGGCCGGGGAACGGACGGCTTATTGTCTAAGCCGCCAGTGCCAGATCGTTGTTGGCATTTGTGTGGTTTCCGGGATTTTTTTCGAGGCTCCCGGGCCTCGGCACGCAACTCCGAAGTCTCCAGACCCGTCGAAGCCGTGTCGCCCCCATTGCTTTCAATCAACCGGTGGCCGTCCGGTCAACACCGGCCCCGCGGCCACGCTCGTCAGGTAACGATAAGTCCCGCGCGGTCGGACGTGAACCCCCGTTCGGCGAACCGACGCGCGTCAGGTAGTCATCGAGAACGGTCCGCACCTCGGTGAGATCGCGTACCTGGAACAGTCGTTGCCTCAGTACCCTGCCGTCCCGCAGGCCCTTCGTGTACCACCCGAGGTGCTTGCGGAACTCCCGCACCGCCTTGTCGGGGTCGCCTTCGAATGCGATCGCGTTGCGGGCGTGCTGCACGCAGATGTCGAACCGTGTCCGCACGCCGGGCCCGCCGGGAACCGGCCGCCCGTCGAGGGCCGCCCGCGACTGCCTGAACAGCCACGGAGCACCGTGCGACCCGCGCGCGATCATGATGCCGTGACATCCGGTCCGGTCCCTCATGCGCACCGCGTCCTCGCCGCAGCGGACATCGCCATTGCCGATCACGGGTACATCGAGCGCCTGAACCAGTTGGCCGATCTCGTCCCAGCGCGCCCTGCCCCCGTACATGTCGGCCCGGGTGCGCGGATGCAGCGTCACCATGCGCGCTCCCGCGTCCTGGCAGATCCGTCCGAACCGCACCGGGTCACGGGTGCTCTCGTCGAAGCCCGAGCGGATCTTCGCCGTGACCGGCAGCGGCGTCGCCGCCTCGACGGCGCGCACGATCCCGTATACAAGTGCCGGATCGCGCAGACACCCCGAACCTCCATTGCGCTTGACGACCTTCTTCACCGGGCAACCGAAGTTGATGTCGACGAAATCCGGTGCGTACGTCTCCGTCACCAGCGCCGCGGCCTCTCCCATCGTGGCGGGATCGGCGCCGAAGATCTGGATTCCGATCGGACGCTCGTCGTCGTCGAAACGCAGGTAGGAGGCGGTCCGTTCGCTGGCGCGGACAATCCCCTCGGCGCTGACGAACTCGGTAAGCACGACATCGGCCCCGAAGCTGCGGCAGAGACGCCGGAACGGAGCTTCCGACACCCCGGCCTGCGGGGCCAGGAAGAGGGGTGTCGCCGCATTGCCGGGGACCTCGAATGGCAGCCTGTTCATGAACCAAACCTAACAGGCCGCGGCGCGACCCCGAGGCGCACGGGACTCGACCCGCGCGCCGGGTCACGGACACCCGTCGAGGCGGGCCGCACGCTGGCTGGTTTTCGCCGGCCGCGGCGAATACCTTCCCACGATGCTGAGCGACTTTTTCACCCGGGAACGGGTCAGCCTCGACCTCGCCGGCGACACGCGGGAGGAGGTGCTCGATTCGCTCGTCGCCCTCCTCAGGCTCGATGAGCGGTCCGGAACGAAGCTGTCGCGCACCTTGCGCCGGCGGGAGAGCCTCGGCTCAACGGGCATCGGGCGCGGCATCGCCATACCGCACTGCCGCTCGCTCGTGGTGCGTCGCCTGCGCCTCGCCTACGGCCGGCACCGGGCCGGGATCGACTTCGGCGCCATCGACGGCCGGCCCGTCCATCACTTCTTCCTGATCGTGGCACCACCGGTCGAGGTGTCCGGGCAGTACCTCCCGGTGCTGGGGAAGCTCGCGCAGTTCGCGAAGAACCGGGACGTGCCCGCCAGGCTGGCCAACCTGCGCTCCGCCAACGAGTTCCTGGATCTGCTGGAATCGAGGAGCGCCTGAAAAAGGGGCTCGGAACGCCGCCCGCGAGTCGGCTGCGTGGCGTGACGCCGGCCGGGCTACTTCTTGACGAACATCCTCCGCACCACGGGTTCGCGCCCGTTGACGAGCAACTGTGCGAAGTAGACGCCCGACGCCACCTGATTGCCTGTGCGGTCGCGTCCGTCCCAGTAGGCCTCGTACTGGCCGGCCGACGTGTATTCGAGTTGAAGCATCGGCAATCCCTCGCCGCCCGCGAATCCCACCGCCACCGGCGACGCGACAAACTGTGTCAGGATATTGAAGATGCGGATCGATACCGTGACCGAGCCCTCCTCGACGAAGAGGGATTCATACAGCTCGAACGGTATCCGGGTCTCGGAATTGAACGGGTTCGGGTAATTCTGTTCCAGCGTGAATCCCGGATCCTGTTCGCCGGGGAGCGGAGGGCGCTCCTGGGCACCGACACGGCAGAATCCGCCGAAACAGAGAAATACCACGACGCAAGCGATGCGTCTCAAATCATGTCCTGCTTTCAGTTCAGTAGCGTTCGTGCGATCGCCCCCCAGGGCATGGGCCTGCTCGGCACCGTGGACTTGTCAGTCGTGAGCCAATATTACGCGGGCGGGCCGTGCGAAGTCAAGCGCGCGAGACGCGCCTTCCATCGTCCAGACGTTGCGTGACGCCCTGGGCGTCGAAGTACGCGAGAATGGGTATCAGGTACTTGCGCGTGACCGGCAGGACTTCCCGGAAGTCGGCCGGCCCGAGTCCCTCGCGCCCCCCCAGCTCCTCCATGACCCGCGCGGCCGCCAGGTCCAGCGCCCCCGCCGTCACCCAGTAGGCGTCCAGCCTGCGCACGCGATCCCGTGCCGCGAGGAACCGGAGAACAGCCTCGGTCGCGGTGTGGCCGGAGGCCTGCTGCAGCAGTTCGCTCGTGTCGGGGCCCTGAAGACCCGCATCTTCCAGGGTCGCCAGGATGCGTTCGGCAAGCCGCTCCTCCTCCGGCGACAGGACGGGCTCGAATCCGGGCAGCCTCGCGATCTTCTTCTCGACTACAAGCAGGCTCCGTCCGGCGAGGCGCGCGGCGAGACCGTCCGCCAGCCTCGGATTCGCCATCCTCGGCAGCGCCGTCCTCAGCGCGCTCAGGGGAACACCGGGTTGGAGCGAATGTTCGCGGTGATGCCGGCGGACGTGTTCCAGCAGCTTCTCTTCGCCGGTGGCGACGATGCGGTAGTCGAAGAGCAGTCCGTCGAGACGCCAGACCACTTCACCGAGGTCGTCGGTGGCACGTCCACGCCATCCGGCCACCACACCGATGGCTTCCACGTCCAGCCCTGTCCAGCCAGCCAGGGCGACCGCTCCCCGCACGGCGTGGCGCCCGCCTTTCGACAACGCTTCCAGCGAGTCCCGGGCGGTGCGACCGAGGCGCTTGCGTTTCGGGGGCACGGGCTCCAGCACGGTGCCCCCGGCAATGGTTGTGACGGGCGAATAGGCACGTACCACGAACCTGTCGCCACACCGTGCCACGACCGGTGCCTCGAGCCGCAGCTGCGCGAGAACCGGCTCGTCCGGCACGGCTTCGCCGACACCGAACAGCACCACCCTGGCCATCACCTCGACGGTGCCGAGATGCACCCGTACCCGCTGCCCGGTTTCGATCTGCCATATTCGTCCCGCGTTCGTGCTGCTCCCGCCCGGCCCGGTTCCGGGGGGATCCAGCGCACACAGCTCCACCGTGAGCATGAGGGAGGACGACCAGCTGCGGCTCGAAACCACCACGTCGCCACGCGCAATGTGTCCCCGCCTGACTACCGCTCCCGTCAGTGCCACGGCGGTGCGCTGTCCCGCGACGGCGTGCCCGACCTGCGTGCCGTGCACCTGCAGCGCCCGAATCCTGGCTTCGTCGCCCCGGGGCAGTATCCGCACCACGGACCCGCGCGACAGCCTTCCCGACCAGAGCGTTCCCGTAACCACCGTGCCGGCGCCCTCCAGCGCGAAGACGCGGTCCACCGGCAGGCGCGCGAGGTCGTCCGCTGTCCTGGTCCGCGTGCGCTCGGCACAGCGCACGAGTGCCCGGGACAGCGCTGTCAGCCCCGTGCCGGACCGCACGGACGTGGCGACGATCTCGGCGGCTTCGTACGGCGTGTCGGCAAGCAGTTCGCGGATTTCGTCGTCGACGAGCTCGAGCCATTCGTCGTCCACGAGGTCGGTCTTGGTGATCGCGACGACCATCCCCTCGACGCCGAGCATCCTCACGATGGCGAGGTGCTCGCGCGTCTGGGGCATGACACCCTCGTCGGCCGCGACGACCATGAGCACCAAGTCCATGCCGGAAGCGCCGGCCACCATCGTCCGCACGAACCCTTCGTGCCCGGGCACATCCACGATGCCGAATTGGCGGCTCCCCTCCGGCGCGTAGCGCGCGAATCCCAGCTCGATCGTGATTCCGCGCCTCTTCTCCTCGACCAGGCGGTCCGTGTCGACGCCGGTCAGCGCCTGCACGAGCGCCGTCTTGCCGTGATCGATATGGCCCGCGGTGCCCAGGATGAGTCCCGTTTCTTCGAGACCCTCGGAGGGATCGGGGCCGGGAGGCTCTCCGCCCTTGGCCGGATTCATGTCACTTATGCGGAAGGGAGGGGTCGAGGAAGTTGAACGAGGCGAGGCGGCGGCCGCCAAGCATGTGAAAGGTGATGAAATCGTCGAGCAGGGTCAGGTGTGCGCCGGGCCGCCTCAGTGCCTCGGGGACTTCCCCCGTGAGCAATGTGAGCAGCTGCTGCCGCGCCAGCGGTCCAATGCGCCGGGCCGAGTCGGAGGAGGGGCACTCCGGTCCGCGTACGCCTCCGGCAGAGAGATCGAAGCGCGCCATCCCGTCCGGCTCGAGGGTCCGGCCGCACGCGGTGCACGTGGAGAGTTCCGGGGCGAAGCCCAGGGTGTGGATGATTCGCCAACCCAGCGCGAGCACCTGCCCGACGACGTCCTCGGCCTGGGCCGTCTCAAGTCTGTCGAAGCCGGCCGAGAGCGCGTCGTACAGCGCGGCGTTGGGTTCCTCGGCTGCGTGCCTGAGGACGATTTCGGCGGCGATCGACGCTCCGGCGAGGCGCCGGAAGTCCCCGGCGAGCCCGAAGCGCACCTTGGCCGGGCTGAACTCCCGGAGCGACTGCAACTCCCGGCCGTCCCGCACGAAGATCACGGCCGTCCCCTCTCCGAACGTGTCGACGCCACCACGCCCGCGGGACGCGCCGCGCCGGATACCGCGGGCCATGACGCCGACCAGCCCCAGGTCACGCGCGTAGAGCCGGAGCACCCTGCTGGTCTCGGAGAACGGGTAGGCGCGAAGCAGAATCGCGTCGGTCGTTACGACGGACATCGCTCAGCCGTCCGTGGACGATTCCCCCGTCGCACCGCAGGTGGCGAGGCGCCGGCATCCGGCAGCCCCGGCGATCACCCGTCCAGCTCGCTGAGGAGTTCACGGCGGCGGCGATCATACTCCTCCACGCCGATTGCCTGCGCGTTCCACCGTTCGTCGAGCCGCGCCACCTCCACGAGTACCCTGCGGCGGCGATCGGCGGCGGCGATCGGCGGGCGCGCACGCGTGCGGAACGCAAGGACCGCCCCCACCAACGCCAGCGCGAGGGTCAGCACCACGGCCAACAGAGCGAGGTTCCCTCCGGGCAGCAGTGGCGAGCCGGTCCCGACGCGGACGACCGAGGGCGCCACCTCGCGTCCGGCGAAGCGGCGGTAGGTGACGTCGTCGAGGGTGATCGGCTCGGTAGCCATGAGTCCCGCCACCGAGAGATCGCCCGCCGGCTCGCGGATCAGCAACTCCATGGATTCCGTCACGCCCTCGAGCGGAATGGTGAACTCGCCGGCAGGGATCCGGTAGCGCAACAGGTAGACGCTTTCGCCGGGTGGAATCGGGGCGGAGACGTGGATTCGTCCGCCCCCGAAACTCGCCGCGCCCGGAGGCAGATCGCTCTCGCCGACCTCGAAGTCGACGGCTCCGGGCGGCAACGCATAGGACCAGGAGGCGCCGGCCTCGCTGCTAACCACGGTCGCACCATAGTCGTTGCGCAGCTCGAAGAGGTCGGTGACGGACCAGCCGGACCCCGCACCGTCCCGCACGGCAAAGAAGTTTCGCACCCGGATCGGCAGAGAGATCCCGGGCCCGGCACCGACCGTCGGGTGCGCCCGTATCACATAGTTATCCGCCAGATCGCCCGTGCTGGTGATCGCACCCCCGACGTAGAGCACGTTCCTGTACCGGATCGACGCGAAGAAGACGTCGCCGGCCGGCTCAACGGCGAGATCCGGGACGGGCACCTCGAAGACGCCGTCCGGTCCCACGCGGGTGCTGTCGACCTCGCCCGTGAAGGTGGCCGAAACGCGGTGCAGCACCACGGTACCGGTGTCGGCCGGAACGTCGCCGACGAGCACCTGACCGGACAGCACCACGCGCTCCGGCAACTGCCGGGGTGCCATGGCCAGCGCGAAGGGCGCCAGGGCCAACAGCCCAAGAACCCGGCGCGCCACCGGCCCGGGGGCCGAGGTCGGAGGGCGGGCTGTGGCCGGGGGCGGCGCTGTCGAGCGGGTGGCGCTCAGTGGTCGAACCGTCCGAAATCCTCGGGGCGCAACTTGCGCAGATGTTCCTCGAGGGCTTCGCCGCTCATGCACGATCCTTCGCTCTCCTCGGGTTCGTCCCCCTCCGCGTCGCCGATGGATTCGGACACGGACGCAAGGAGCGCATCGTCCGCGAATATGCGTGCCTCCGCGCGCAGGGCGATGGCGATCGAATCCGAGGGCCGCGCGTCCACCGAGATCAGGTCGCCGTCGCGGTCTATGATCAATTCGGCGAAGTAGGTGCTGTCTTCGACGCGCGTGATCAGCACCCGTTGCAGGGTGCCCCCGAGTCCGCCCAGAACCGATACGAGAAGGTCGTGGGTAAGGGGCCTCTGAAACGAAACTCCTCCGAGTTGCATGGCGATTGCGCTCGCTTCGCCAGGCCCGATCCAGATCGGCAACACGCGATCGGTCCCGACTTCCCGGAGGATCACCACCGGCGCGTTCGAAGTGCGATCGAACGCGAGGCTCTGCACATTGACTTCGATCACTTGACCTCCTCGCTCGGGGTGCTGCGGGGCGGGATAACAACTTGTCGCGGTCCGCTCCACGGCGCCAGCGTGGCCTGTCCGGCGATCGTGCACCGGCACCAGCACGGCCCCTCCTTCGGCAGCGCGGTCCGTCCTACAGCGCCAGCGCGGTCCGCAGGTCGCTCACACGATCCGTGCGCTCCCAGGCAAACAGGCTGACGTCACGCCCCCACGCCTTCGTTGCGGCCGGCACACGGCCGAAATGCCCGTATGCCGCGGTCGGACCAAAAATCGGCGCCCTCAAGCCCAGATCCTGCATGATGCTGGCAGGCCGGAAATCGAACACGTCGTGCACGGCGGCCGACAGGTCGCGATCGGGCACACAACCGGTTCCGAAGGACTCCACCCACACCTGAACGGGCTCCGGCCTGCCGATCGCGTATGCCAGGCGCACCTCGCACCGGGAAGCCGCGCCGGCGGCAACCAGGTTCTTGGCGGCCCATCGGGCGGCGTACGCCCCCGAGCGGTCGACCTTGGTGGCGTCCTTGCCGGAAAACGCGCCACCGCCGTGCCGCCCCATCCCCCCGTAGGTATCCACAATAATCTTGCGACCGGTGAGCCCCGCATCGGCCTCCGGTCCCCCCGACACGAAGCTGCCGCTGGGATTGACATGGATCTTCGCGCTGTCGAGCGAGAAGTGCCGCTGGGGAAGCACCGGAACAATGACCTCGCGAATCACGGCTTCGCGGACCTCGTCCTGGGACAGCGCGGCTCCGTCGTGCCTGGCGGCGTGCTGCGTGCTCACGACGACAGTGCCGATGCGGACTGGATCGACCCCGTCGTACTCGTACGTGACCTGCGACTTGCCATCCGGCCCGAGCCAGGGAATCTCTCCCGACCTGCGCACCTCCGCGAGCCGCCTCACCAGCGCGTGGGCCGCGGAGATGGGGGCGGGCATGAGTTCCTCGGTGTCGGCGCAGGCAAACCCGAACATCATTCCCTGATCGCCCGCACCGCCCTGATCCACACCGGCCGCGATCTCGGGCGACTGGGTCGTCAGGGCCACATCGCAACGGGTGCCGTCCAGCCCGTAGACGGGCCGCTCGTAGCCCGCTTCGCGCATCACCCGGCGCACGAGGTGCGGGATGTCCGGAAGCTGTCCTTCGGTCGCGATCTCGCCCGCTACGACCACCCTGTCGGCCGCAACCAGCGTCTCACAGGCCACGCGGCCCTCCGGGTTCGCCGCCAGAATGGTGTCGACGACCGCGTCCGATATCTGGTCGGCAATCTTGTCGGGGTGGCCCTCGGTAACGGACTCGGATGTAAAAAGGTTCGAACTCAAGGCGTCGGTGTCTCTCGGGGAACGTTGATGGGTGCCGGGCAAACCCGCCGCCGCGGCGCAGCCAGCCTGGACGCGACAACACGGGGCACTGCGGTGCCGGAACTGTGACGGAAGAAGAATCCGGCCGACTCGTCAAGCCCCGGCCGCGCCCTCAAGGACCGAACACACCTTCCAGTGACCCTTTCAGCGTGCGCTTGACGTCGTCGCTCGTGGGCGCTTCGAGCGCGGCCGCAGCCGCGGCGCGCACCGCCTTCATGCGGCATCGACGGACAAGTCGCTTGATCTCGAGGAGGGACGGCCATGCCACCGAGATCGCCTCGACGCCCAGGCCGAGAAGCAGCAGGGCTCCGAGCGGGCGAGCCGCCATCTCGCCGCAGGCACTCACCTCCACGCCCGCTCGCCGGCCGGCTTCGGCCACCATCGCGATCTGCCGCAACACCCCCGGGTGCAATTCGTCGAAGAGATGGGCCAGTCGCGTACTGGTCCGGTCGACCGCAAGGGTGTACTGGACCAGGTCATTGGTGCCGATTGAGAGGAAGTCGACGTGGGCGGCCAGTTGGTGGGCCTGCAACGCCGCCGCCGGGGTCTCGATCATTGCACCGAGGCTGGTTTCCTTCCAGATCGGCACGCCTTCCCGGCGAAGCTGATCGCCCGCTCGCCGCAGGAGACCCCGTACGGACGCGATATCTTCCAGCGTGTTGACGAGCGGCACCATGATGCGCACGTCGCCGTGCACCGTTGCGCGCAGCAAGGCGCGCAGCTGCGTGAGAAACAGCCCGGATTCGTCCGGAAGGACGCGCACGCCGCGCCTGCCCAGGAGGGGATTCTCCTCGGCCGGAGCGCGGAGGAAGACCGGAAACTTGTCTCCGCCCAGATCGAAGGTGCGGATCAGCACCGGGTGGCCGGCAAAGGTCTCGGCGACATCCCGATAGGCCTGGTATTGCTCTTCTTCCTCCGGGGCCGCGTTGCGTCCCACGACGAGAAACTCGGCGCGGAAGAGCCCGACGCCGTCGGCGCCATGATCCAGGGCCCGGGCCGCTTCTCCGGGCTGGTCGAGATTCGCCCGGAGCGCCACTCGGGTGCCGTCGAGCGTGACCGCCTCCTCCCGGGCGATGGCTACGCTCTCGCGCGTCCAGTCGAGGATCGCCGACCGCCGCAGCTCGAAGCGCTCGGCCTCGCGCGCGTCGGGATCGATCACGACCCGGCCGGAGCGCCCGTCCACGAGCATCGCCTGGCCATCCCGCGCCTTCGTGGAAACTCCGTTCAATCCGGCCACGGCAGGGATCTGCAGCGAACGCGCGAGGATCGCCCAGTGGGAGGTCCGGGTGCCTTCGTCGGTTGCCAGCGCCACCACCTTGCCGGGCTCCAGCCGGGCGACAAAGCTCGGAACGAGATCGCGAGCAACGGCTACGATTCCGGAGGCCGAACCCGGGTCCCACGGGTCGGGCAAACCCAACAGGTGGTTGAGAACCCGCAGTTTGAGATCGGCGAGGTCGTTCAGCCGGTCCAGCACCATGGGATGCCAGGTCTGTGACCAGCGCTCCTTGAGTTCCAGCATCCGCCAGGCGAAGGCGCGCGCCGCGGTGAGGCGGTTCTCGACGATGTAGCGTGCGGTGCCATCCACGACGTCGGGATCGTCAAGCATGAGAATCTGCGGATCGAAGATCCTCGCCTCGACGGGCCCGAGGCGCGCCCGGGTGTCACTCTTGAGCCTCTCGAGCTGACCGCGTGCATCGGCCAGCGCGGAGCGCAGACGTTCGAGCTCGCGGCCCGCGGCGTCCGCACCGACCACCGCATGCGGCACCTGTGGAATACTCCACTCCAGCCGCCGCACCCTCCCCTTGGCGATCCCCTCGGCGGCCGGAAAGCCCCGCAGCACGGTGGGGGCGCGGGCGCGAGCGGCCGTGTCACTCATCGAACCCGCCACGCACCAGGTTTGCCAGCGCCTCCACCGCCTCCGCGGCATCGTCGCCCTCCGCGGTGATTGTGAGCGAACTGCCCTTCTCCGCGGCGAGCATGAGCACGCCCATGATGCTCTTGCCGTTGACGCGCATTTCGTTCTTCGTCACCCGGATCGACGAGCAAAAGCCGCCCGCGAGCTTCACGAACTCGGCGCACGGCCTCGCATGCATGCCCAGCCGGTTCGGCACCTCGACGTCAAGGGAGCGGGTCACGGCCCCTTGAGCCCCGCGGCAGCTCCAAGGTCACTCCTGGCCAACGTCACTCCCGGCCAACGTCACTCGTAGTCCTCGATCAGCGAATCACGGGGGTTCAGCGCCCTGCGCAGTCCGTCATCGAACCGCGTGGGGACATCGACGCCCGAATAGGCAAGCAGCTGGTTCATCGCAATCACCTCGCTGATGGCCGCCAGGCTCTTGCCCGGATTGAGCGGTATGGTCACCCGTGGAATCTCGACACCGAGGATGCTCGTCGTCTCCCGTTCAAGCCCCGTGCGGTCGTACTCGCGCGAGTCGTCCCAGGCCTGCAGATCGTATGTGGACGCCCCGCAGTGGGCAAGCGCGGATTCAGAACCGAGTTGGTGGCAGTTGGCCAAGTACTGTCGTATGTCCGGCCTCTTGATGCAGCGCTGTTTGGCTGCGGGCCCGTATGGTGTTCGTGAGATCGGATCCAATTCGACGATGCGGGCTCAAAGGCCCTCGATCTGAGTCTGGTTTTTTCGATCCCGTCTTGTCGACCGTTTGCCCTGATATGGATTGACCTGTCAACCCGTCCGCATACGGGTGTCTTCATGTCGGCATGTGGTACTCCTCTCCGCCATAACAGTCCCGGGGTGTGAGCGGCTTATAGCGACGGTGGATCACTCTGATATCCGTGGGTTGGCTACCACCTGACTTCACTTCGTCGCGGAGCTGCCTCTCTCTTACGTCGTGGGTGGGTCTGCCCACGTGGGCAGACCTCACAAGGGCAAACCGAGGGTTCTCCTCACCGGCCGCCCACACCCCGATGTCTTGTTACATCCTCCTGAATAGCGAAGGTGTTGATGTCTCCGGTGTCATGTATCGTTCAGGCGGTCGACCGGGTGCCGTGAGGCTTGCCCTGCACCTCGCAGGCGATGGCCCAGATGAAACCCACGAGCTCGCGCGCGATTGCCGTGACCACCTTGTTCTTCGCCTTCCCGCGTTGGTAGAGCTTCACATATCGGCCGCACAGCCGTCTTTGTGCCGCCCAGGCGATCGCCTGCACCCGGTCCGGGACGTTGGCTGCCTTGCGGCGCAGGTGCGCTGTCTTCCTGGCCGGGAAGCGATAGGCCCACGCCGCCTCGGTCAGCACCCGGCGAACATGCCCGTTGCCCGTCTTGGTGATCGCTCCTTGGCGTCGTCGAAGACCCGAGGAGTACTCACTGGGGGCCAAGCCGAGAAAGCCCACGAGCTGGCGCGGTGAGTCGAAGCGTGTCAGATCGCCCAGCTCAGCCAGGATGGTCATCGCCGTGATCGTCGAGATGCCCCGCAGACTCATCAGAGCCTCGGCCGTGGGGCGTTGCGACCAGGCATCGAGAGCCTCATGCATCTGTGCCTTGAGCCCGGCGGTCCGCTTCACGGCCGCGACGACGGCGTCGACGTACTCCTGGAAGACGATCTGCTGGAGCGCTAGATCGAAGCGCTGCTGCTCCAGCCAGCGAAAATGTGCCTGCGTCCACCGGGTCTTGCCGCCGTAGACCCGGCCATGACGCAACAGGAAGGCCCCCAGTCGCTGTCGGGCCTTGAGTTCGAGCGCCTTCATGTCCTCGCGTGCACGGGTCAGATCGCGCACCGCTTCCTGGTCCGGTCCCGGCACCCAAACCGGGGTGAGTTCCCCGGCCCGGTGCAGACGCGCCAGCGTCATCGCGTCCCGGCGATCCGTCTTGACCCGACTGGCGGGCTTGCGCGGGATCAGCCCCGGCGCTACGACTTGGCAGTCGTGGCCGGTCCCGGTGATCTCCCGGTACACGCCGTAGCCGCAGGGACCCGCTTCATAGGCGAAGCTCAGTGCCTCGCCGTGCGGGCCCTGCAGTCCATGAATGAGTTTCTGAAGCGAACGGCTGCGATTCGGGACGATACCGCGATATTCCGGCTCCTCCCGGCCCGGCCATGCGACCGCGGCTGCGATCGTGGACTTGTGAACATCCAGCCCCACGTATGCCCTGTACTCGGCCATTGACCTGCCCTCCTCGATGTGGCTCTGCGTCTGATGAGGTTTGCCCGCCTCGAGCGTAACCCACGATGCCCGAGGCAGGGCAGGTCAATCCATGATGTCTTACCCGTTCCTGCGTCCTGCTAACCAACACCTCCCGACAGCTTTTTCGCTTTTCGCTTCTCTCCTTTCGCCACCCGGTCAGGCGGCAGTGCGAACCCGGTAGGTCTCCTGCTTCGTCGTCAGTGCCCAGACCTTCCGCGCCGTCCTGTTGGCGAGCGCCACCGCGACCAGCATCCTCGGCTTGCGTGCCAACATCCCGGCCAGCCACGGATCCGTGATCTCGCTGCGCCGGCTCGCCTGCTGAACGACCGCCATAGCTCCCGTGATCAAGAGCCGCCTGAGATCGCGCTGGCCCATTTTCGAGATCCCGCCCAGCCTCGGCTTGCCTCCGGTGGTGTGCTGCCGAGGCACGAGGCCGAGCCAAGCCGAGAAGTCGCGGCCGCGCCGGAAGCTCTCCATCGGCGGCGCGAAGGCCTGGATGGCCATCGCGGTGACCGGTCCCACTCCGGGGATCGTCATCAGCCGCGCTGTCTCTTCGCACTCCCGGGCGCTCGTCCGGAGTTCGCGGTCGAGCCCGTCGATCTGCTCATTGAGTTCATCGATCCGCCCGAGCAGCAGGCAGCCCAGTTCGGCGACCGCCTCCGGCAGGCCACAGTCCCCGTCTTCGAGCACCACGGCCAACTGCCTGATCCGGGCTCTGCCCTGGGGAGCGACAACGCCGTACTCGGCGAGGTGGCCCCGAAGCGCGTTGATCGTCTGCGTGCGCTGGCGCACCAGCAGGTCACGCGTGTGAAAGAGCATCGCCTGCGCCTGCTGCGCCTCGGTCTTGACCTCCACGAAGTGCATGGTCGGACGCTGCGCCGCCTCCGTGATCGCCTCCGCGTCCGCAGCGTCGTTCTTGCTCCTCTTGACGAAGGGCTTCACGTAGATCGGGGGAACCAGCCTCACTTCGTGGCCGAGCGCCGCGATCTCACGGCCCCAGTAGTGGGCGCTGGCGCACGCCTCCATCGCCACCGTACACCCCGGTTGCGAGGCGAGAAAGCTCAGCAGCCTCCCGCGGCTCAGCTTCCGGCGGAAGGCCACCGACCCGTCCGCCCTGGCCCCGTGCACCTGAAAGCTGCGCTTTGCCAGATCGATCCCGATGATGGTAACCTCTTCCATGTGGATGTCTCCTCCCTCTGATGGTCAGACCTCTCAAGGTCGCAATCGCTTCAGTACCATCATGGCACATCGCGATGCCGCCGGGAGGGGGCGTCCACTCCATCGACGATGATCTCGACGCGCTTCCTCTGCCGCGTTGCCCGCGTCCCGAACATGGAGGCGATGTCGATGATCCCGACACCCCGTATCTCCATGTGGAATCCCTGGCGTTCGTGCCCCTTCCCCATCAGAACGTCGTTGCCGCGCCTGGAAACGAGCACGAGATCGTCCGCGACCAGGCGATGTCCGCGCGCCACCAGCCCGAGCACGCATTCGGACTTGCCGATTCCGCTGGGCCCGGTGAACAGCAGGCCGATCCCGTATACGTCGGCCAGGGAACCGTGCAGGGTCGTGGTCGGGGCCAGGACATCTTCGAGGTACGGCTTGAGCACCCTGTAGAAGTCGCCGGTGGCCAGACGTGTACGCAGGACCGGCACCGACGCGCGCGCCGCCGCGGCGACGAATCCCGGCGGAACGTCCAGTCGCCGCGTGACGAATACCGCAGGCACGTCGCGCGCGAACACGGCTGCGAGGCGTGCTCTCGCCTCATGCGGATCGAGGGTGGCCAGATACCCCATCTCGGTCTGGCCGAAGACCAGCGCGCGGCCGTCCGGGAAGCGATCCGTGTATCCGGCCAGCGCGAGACCCGGACTCGAGACGTCGGGGTTGACGATGGGACCGTCGAGGGACACGTCGGTGGTGAGCAGTTCGAGCTCCAGCGATACTTCCCTGGCCGCGAAGAAGTCGCGGACGGTGATCGACGGCGTCACTGCCTCCGTACCCGCCTCCAGCCCGTGAGCGGTGCGGCGGGCCTCACCGCGCGATCTCAGCCGTGCACGCCCGAGGGCGTGTGGCGAAAGTCCTTACGCCTCGAGCGGTCACGCTTGAGAATCCTCTTGACATGCGTATCCAGCTCATCCATGGCCACGCGAAAATCGGGCCCTTCCCCATGGGCCACGACCGCATTGCGCCGCCGCCTGGAGACAATGGCTTCGACCGTGTGGGTCCGGCCTTCACTGCGAAAGATGAAACTCACGTCCATGACGGCGGGATCGAAACGGGGCCAGCGCTCCGCCAGCACCTCCGCGCGGTCTCTCAGGGCCGGGCCGATCTCGCATCGCTGTGCAGTGATCCGTGTCGCCATGTTGAATTCGTCTCCGGAGCAAGGGGGAACAATGGAGGCAGCCGGTTGGGTCCGTCCCAGTCCGGCGTCGCCGCCTCGGTGGTGTCCCAAGTTAGCAAACCGCGGGACGAATCCCTACTCTCGGTGCCACATCCCGCCACGCGTCCCGGGCACCGCGTGCGCGCCTCACCCGCGCGTGCGCGATGTCGCGACCAGACGGTGCAGCAGGTCCTCGAAGGCGGTCGCCACGCCCTCCCAGGTGTACTGCCTGGACATCGTTCGCGCCGCGCCACCCATGCGGTCCCGGGTGCCAGGCTCCATGACCCTCGCCAGGGCCGTTGCCAGCGCTTCCACGTCACCGTGCGGCACGAGGACGCCCGTCTCGCCGTCACGCACGGTTTCGCGCAAACCCGGCGAGTCGGAAGCCACGGTGGGCGTGCCGCACGCCGAGGCCTCGATGCTTGCAATGCCCCATCCTTCGCGAGGCGATGTCAATGCATGCACCCACGACCTGGACAACAGCTCGCGCTTCTCTTCGTCCGGCACGAACCCGGCAAAGCGCACGCGGTCCGCGATCCGGAGGCGCCGGGCCGTCCGCTCCAGCGCGCCGCGCGCGTCACCCCGGCCCGCAACCACCATTCTCACGTCGAGACCCCGGTCACGGAGCCGCGCGACCGCCTGCAGCACGAGGTCGACGCGCTTGTATCGCTTCAACCGCCCCAGGAACACCACGGTGGGCTCATCAAAGCGCTCCCGGGCCGGCCCCAGCCCCTCGAGGTCCACCCCGTTGCGGATGACCTCGATGCGGTCCGGGTCAAGTCCCCGGCGCACGAGATCGTCGCGCGTGCTCTCGGAGACGGCAACACAGTCGAGTCCACGGTACACGGCCGGGATGATGCGCTCGAACAGCCATGTGGCGCTCGCAAGCACGGGGTTGGCCTCCTGGAACGCGGTGGGGCCGAAGAGGTGATGCACCAGGAGGAGGCGGGTCCGGGCCTCGACCCAGCGGGGCGCGAGGATCGGCACCTTGTTGAGGTCCTCGACGACGACGTCGAAGGGTTCGCCGGCCAGGTGGGCACCGTAGCGGAGCGGCGCCGCGATGTTGAAGGTGTACCGGCCGCCGGCGCGCAGCACGCGCATGCCGTCGAGTGCCAGGGAGTCCTCGGCACCCTTCCAGCCGGAACACAGCAGGGTGACCCGGTGACCCCGCGCCACCAGGCGGCCGAATACCTGGTGCAGGTGTTCCTCGGCGCCCCCGGCATTCGGGTTGCGGCGGTCCTGCCAGTTGACCACCAGGATTCGCATGGGGCGCATGGTCACCGCGGCCTGCGAGGAGGCCGTGCCTCGTCAGGATTCACCGGGTGGGGCGGCAGCCCGGAAAACCGCATCCAGGACGCCGTTGACGAAGCGGGGGGACTCTGATCCCCCATAGCGCTCGGCCAGCCTGACCGACTCCTGGATCGACACCTTTCCGGGCAGGTCCGGAAGGCACAGGATCTCGGTCGCTCCCAGGCGCAGAATCCCCCGGTCCATGACCGACAGCCGCTCCAGACGCCAGTTGTCGAGGCACGCCGAAATGGTCGACTCGATCGTACTCTGGTTGTCCTCGAATGCGCCGACCAGGCGTTGCAGATACGGGATTCGCGCCGGGGCGATCCGCCGGGCCCGGACGGTTGCTTCCAGTGCATGGCGCGGTGTGAACCCGCCGCCTTCGGTCTCCCAGCGGTAGTGCACCTGCAGGAACCAGGCCCGGGAGCGCGTGCGGTCGTGGCGGGCCCGGGAATCGAGGGTCCTGCTCACGCGCCACCGGCGGTGTCTGGATGGGCATTGTACAGATCGAGCAGCATCAGCGCCGCTTCGGCGAATTCACCGCCCCTGTTGGCACCAGCCGTATCCGCACGGGCCATCGCCTGCTGTGCGTTGTCTGTCGTCAACACCCCGAATACGACCGGGATTCCGGTGGACAGCGCCACCTGTCCCAAACCGTCGCTCGCGTTGCCCGCGACGTAGTCGAAGTGGGCGGTCTCGCCACGGATCACGCAACCGATCGCGATGATGGCATCGTATCTGCCGGAGTCGGCCATCCGTCGCGCGGCCTGGGGGAGGTCCCACGCACCCGGTACATGGTTCACGCTGACACTGTCTTCCCCGATCCCCCCGGCCAGCAGGCGCTCCTGTGCCCCCGCCAGGAGCTGCTCCGTCACCAGGTTGTTGAACCTGGCTACGAGCAGACCGATCCGCACGTCCCCCGACCTCGTCATCCGCCGGACTCGATGCCGAGACCCGCGGTCGCGGAGAACACGCGCTCCGTGTCGCCATCGGTCGCGACCCCCTTGAAGCCCTCCCGGCCCGTCACCTGCAGTGCGTACCCGTCCAGACCCACGATGTGCCGCCGGCTGTTGGTAAGCAGCCGGATCGACGTCAGTCCCAGGTCGAGAAGTATCTGGGCCCCGATGCCATAGTCCCGGAGCACCTGCCCGGATCCCTTTGACCCCTGGGGCGGGGATGGCTCGGCGGACGCGCCGAGCAGACGGTTGATCAGCCTGTCGCCGGCGCGGTCGCGGTGGAGGTACACCAGCACCCCTTCGTCTTCCTCCTGGATCCGCCGCATGGCGCCTGCCAGAAGGTTGCCCCCCGGTTCGTCGAGCGACGCGAAGGTATCCCTGAGCGGATTCTCGGCGTGCATCCGCACCAGCACCTCCTCCTTGCCGGCCACGTCGCCCCGCACCAAGGCCAGATGAACCCGCTCGTCGATATCGCTGCGGTAGCCGACACACAGGAAGTCGCCCCACGGTGTCCGCAGCGGAGCTTCCACGACACGCCTCACGAGACGTTCGCGCGCCAGCCGGTAGGCGACGACCTGTTCGACCGTGATCAGCTTCAGCCCGTGTTCCCGGGCCATGACCTCGAGCTGGTGCCGGCGCGCCATCGTCCCGTCCTCGTTCAGGATCTCGCAGATCACGCCCGCCGGAGCAAGACCCGCGAGACGCGCGAGATCGACGGCGGCTTCGGTCTGGCCGACCCGGCGCAGCACGCCACCCCGGCGCGCGCGCAGCGGAAAGACGTGGCCGGGGCGCCGCAGATCACGCGGCGTCGACCGTGGGTCCACCAGCACCTCCACGGTGGTGGCCCGGTCCTGTGCCGAAATGCCCGTCGTCACCCCGAATCGGCGGTGGGCGTCCACCGAGACCGTGAACGCGGTCTCCTGCGGGTCGGTGTTGCGATCCGTCATGAGCGGCAGTTCCAGCGCGTCCGCGCGCTCGGCGGTGAGTGAGACGCAGATCAGTCCCCGCCCGAACTTGGTCATGAAGTTGATCAGGTCCGGGGTGACCTTTTCGGCCGCGCACACCAGGTCGCCCTCGTTTTCGCGGTCCTCGTCGTCGGCGACGATCACCAGCCCGCCCGCGGCAATCTGCTCGAGCGCGACGGAGACGGTGTCAAATGGCATGGATACCCGGCTTTCCGGCAGGGGTTCGCGCGCGGGCTTCCAGGATTCGCCGGACGTATCTGCCGACGAGATCCGCTTCCACGTTCACGGCGTCCCCCGGTTCGAGGGAGGAGAAGTTGGTGTGACTCCAGGAATAGGGAATCAGGGCGACTTCGCAAACGCGCCCGTCCCGGAGGTCGTTGACCGTGAGGCTGACACCGTTCAGCGCGATCGAGCCGTGCGGGATGGTCGTGGCGAACACGTCCCCGGGCAGGGAGAAGGTCAGGAACCGGGTGTCGCCGATACGGCGGTTGTCGAGAAATGAGGCGCGGCCGTCCACATGCCCCTGGACCAGGTGTCCGTCGAGCCGGTCGCCGACCCGCACGGCGCGTTCCAGGTTCACGCGCGACCCTGGCCGGTAGTCGCCGGCAATGGTCCGATCGAGCGTGGAAGCCCCCACCTCGACCGAAAAGGTGCCGGGGCCGGTGGCGCACACGGTCAGGCAAGCGCCGTCGACCGCAACGGACTGCCCGTCGGCCAGCCGGGGGGCGATGGACGCGGCAATCACCACCGAGCGGCCGTGCGGTTGCCGTGCCGTCTCGACGATCTCGCCGACGGTTTCGATGATTCCCGTAAACAAGGGGGGTCAGTCTCCCCGGTCCAGAACAATGAGGGTGTCGTTTCCGAATGTGGAAGGTCGGACCGGCGACTTCCACCCCTTGAAGGCGAGCGCATCGGGCGCGTGATCCGCCTCGGGCACGTGATCCGCCACGGGCGCGTGATCCGCCGTGGGGGCGTGATCCCCTGCGCGGTCGACGGGAAAGGCGGGGACACCGGACTCTCCGATGACCACCGGCGCGACAAAAAGGTACAGCCTGTCGACCAGTCCCTCACGCAGCAGGGATGCCGTGAGCACTCCACCGCCCTCGCACAGCACGCTGCGCACCCCACGCTCCTGCAGAGCCTGCAGAAGGACCGCGAGGTCGAGTCCCGCGTCGCGCGCCGGCACGGCAAGCACGTCCGCGCGTCCATCGAGACGGCGGGCCAGATCCTCCACCTTGTCCGGGACGGTGGCAACGATCGCCCGTGCGCCGGACCCGTCGCCGAGCGCGCGCAGCCCCGACGGCGCCAGGCCCCGCCGATCCAGGAGCACGGCCACGGGGGGCCTGCGCGGCACGACATCGCCCCTGACGCTCAGCATCGGGTCGTCGGCCTGCCAGGTGCGCGTGCCTACCATGAGCGCGTCGAATCCCGCGCGCAGCCGATGCACTTCGCGCCGTGACGCCCTGCCCGTTAGCCAGACGCGCCGTCCCCGCCGCGGGGCGATGCGGCCGTCGAGGCTCATGGCCAGCTTCAGCGCGACGTACGGGCCTTGACCCGCCGCATGGCGAAAGAAGAACGGGTTCTCGGCCGCCCACTCGGACCGTTCCCCGAACGGGCCGTCCACCACAACGCCCCGGTCGCGCAGCCGGTGCGCGCCACCGCCCGCCACCGCTCCGGGCTCGGCCGCCCAGAACACGACGCGCGCGACTCCCGCTGCCAGGATCGCCTCGGTGCAGGGAGGCGTCTTGCCGAAGTGGCTGCACGGCTCCAGGCTGCAATACATGGTCGCGCCCCGTGCTTCCCGCGCATCCTCCAGCGCGGCGAGGGCGGCAACCTCCGCGTGCGGTCCTCCGTAGCGCGCGTGCAGTCCCTCCGTCAGGACCCTGTCTCGACGCGCGAGCACCGCCCCCACCATCGGGTTGGGATGCACCATTCCCCAGCCGCCCCGTCCCAATTCGATCGCGCGCACGAGGAGGTGCCGGTCCACCTCGCTCAGGCGTCCGTCTCCGTCTTCGATGCGCGGCAGCGGGATCAAAGCGTGATCCGCAACGCGGCCGAAGCAAACCAGTCCCGGGCCGCCGGATCGTATCCGCCGCCACGGCCGGTAAACGGATCGCTCAGCCCCTCCGCCACCCCGACCTCCAGCGAAACCTGGGAAATGAGGAAGTTGAACCAGCCGCCCACGAAGTAGAGCGAACGTTCGCTCGTGACCTGGCCTGCCGCGGAATCCGTGTTCCCGCCCGCCCGCAGCACCGTCACATCGGCATCTCCCTCGTAACGGTCCCACCCCGCCCCGGCCATCAGCCCCAGGACAAACCAGTTCTTACCCACCGTGGCCCGCAGGGACGACACCGTCAGGTCCATGCGCACCTCCCCGGGATTCCCCTCGGCGATGTCGCCGGCCTGAACATCATTGTGCCAGCGGCGGACGGCAGAGACGGAGATGCCGGGCAACGTGAACGACTCGCGCACCAGCCCGATCCGGGTCCCCAGGCCGGCGCCCGTCGACGCACCAGAGAAGCCGGAGCCCCCGGGGAGCCGCAGTGCGGAATAGGATCCCACCAGGTCCACCGAGAAGACGCCCCCGAGGGCCGGCGCCGGTTGAAACCCGTCGACCACGCCCGCCACGACGGTGCCGCGCAATCCCAGCACGGCGAAGCTCTCCGCCTCCGACAGTCCCTGGACCGACGACACGGCAACCCTGGGCATTTCCATGGGAAGCCCGATCGCCGAAACCGCGAAACCGACGCGGGGGGCGGCGCCCAGGCGCTTGCCCAATGTGCTGGCCGTCCCGGGGTTGTCGCTGCCGAGCGCGGTGGCCAGTCCTACACCCTGCTGTACCGCCAGGACCGTCAGCGCGAGTTCGCGACAGCGTGACACGAGGCCGGCACTGTTGCCGGCGCAGGCCTCGGCCAGCTCCACAATCCCCTCCACCGACGCCGCCCTGAACCCGGGCAGCTCCTGGGCGAGGACACCGGGGGCGCGAAGGCCGCACGCGATCGCCCCGGGCAAAAAGAGGGAGAGCAGGAACGGAGCCCGTGCCCTGCGGACCAGGGTCCGCGCCATCACACACCCCAAAGCTCGACTCCGTCGCCCTCCAGGACTTCCCCGACTGTCCATGCGTCGTCCCCCAGCATCTCCAGCACCTGCGCTTCCTGATCGGGCGCCACCACCACGAGCATGCCAATGCCCATGTTGAATACGCGAAACATCTCCGTCCGGGAAACCCGGCCCGCCCGTTCCAGCTGCCGGAACACATTGGGTGCCGTCCACGATCCGCAGTCGATGCGCGCCCCCAGTCCCTCCGGCAATACCCGCGGAAGGTTGCCTTCGATCCCGCCCCCAGTGACATGGGCCAGAGCCCTGATCCGATCCTTCTCCAGGAGCGGCGACAGAATGCCCAGATAGGACCGGTGCACTCTCAACAGCACATCCGCGACCGTGGACTCCTCCCCGGGGAAGGAATCTTCGACGCCCAGCCCCATGCGCTCGAAGACGATCGTGCGCGCGAGCGTGTAGCCGTTCGTGTGCAGGCCCGAAGCGGCGAGCGCCAGGATCCGGTCGCCTGCGCAAACGGAGGAACCGTCGAGGATCGCGTCCCGCTCGACCGCGCCCACGATGAAGCCGGCGAGGTCGTATTCGCCGGAAGCGTAGAAGTCCGGCATCTGCGCGGTCTCTCCGCCGAGCAGTGCGCAGGAGTTCTCCCTGCACGCGCGTGCGATCCCTCCCACGATCTCGGGAACGACGTTGCCGTGCAGGTCCCCCGTCGCCAGATAGTCGAGAAAAAACAGCGGACGAGCCCCCTGCACCAGGATGTCGTTGACACAGTGGTTGACCAGGTCCTGCCCCACCGTGTCGTGTCGCCGGGCGGCAAAGGCCACCTTCAGCTTAGTCCCGACCCCGTCCGCGCTCGACACGAGGACGGGTCGCGCCAACCCGCTCGGCACCGCATACAGTCCGCCGAACGCGCCCAGCCCCGAGAGCGTGTTCTCGTCCCCCGATGCATCGAGCAGGGGACCAAGCGATTGCTTGGCCCGGTCGGCCGCTTCCAGATCGACGCCGGTGTCGCGGTAGGTCAGTGATTCGTGCATGCCACTCTCCCAGGCTGTCGCAGACTGCGGACCCGATGCTCCATGCGGTCCGCCTCAAGGGTCCGGAAGCGATCCACCGAGAACGCTTCCACCGCGTATGAGCCCATCGCGGCGCCGTACTCGGCCGCGCGGCACAGGTCGTCGCGACGGAAGGATCCCGCGCGATCCAGATACCCCAGGAACCCGCCGGCGAAGGCGTCACCCGCGCCGGTCGGGTCGATCACCTGGGGGACCGGGTAGGCCGGACACCGGAAGTTCCAGTCGCGACCGAAGACGACACACCCGTCGTCGCCCATCTTGACCACCACGACCTCGGGCCCCCGGCCGCGGATCCGGTCCACCGCGCGGGTCAGGTCGCCGTCGCCTGCCAGCTGCATCGCTTCCTCGTCGTTGACGAACAGGACGTCCAGACGCGTCAGAACCCGGTCCAGTGCGCGCGGCGTTCGCTCGATCCAGAAGTTCATCGTGTCCGCGGCCACCAGCCGGGGTGCACGCACCTGGTCCAGCACCCTGAGCTGGAGCACGGGATCGATATTGCCGAGGAACACCACCCGCGAGTCGCTGTACGCCGCAGGAACCTCGGGATCGAAGTCGGCGAAGACGCCCAGCCGGGTCTCGGTCGTGACGCGCGTCCGGAAGTCGCCGCTGTACCGCCCGCCCCAGAAGAAGCTCTCGCCGGTCGCCTGGGAGAGGCCGTCGAAATCCACGCCGCGCTCACGCATGAAGCCGAGCTGACCGAGGGGATAGTCGTCGCCCACCACGGCGACCACGCGCACCCCGGTGAGCAGCGATGCGGCGGCCGCAAAGAAGACCGCCGAGCCCCCGATCACCCCGTCGACACGGCCCGCTTCGGTTTCCACCGCGTCGAGGGCGACCGAGCCCACAGCCAGGATTGCCACCGGCTTCACATCGCGGTCGGCGCGTCGATTCCCAGAACCGAGAGCCCGTTGCGCAGCACGATGCGCGCGGCATCCGCGAGCGTCAGACGGGCGGCCCGCAGTCCTTCGTCCTCCACCAGCGCGGCCTGCTCGGGATTCCGGGTGGGGTGGCCGGCCTGGTACCAGGAGTTGACCTGACCCGCAGTCTTCTCGAGAAAGTCGCAGACGACATGCGGCGCACGAGCCGTGGCCGCGCGGCGCATAAAGTCCGGAAACTCGCGCAGCCGGTTGATCAACTCCCGTTCGGCAGGGGACGCGAGGAGCGAGGTGTCGGCGTCGCGGGGCCTTGACGATCCCCTGGCCTGCGCAAGCCCGAAGAGCCGGCAGAGGCGCGCGTGCGCATACTTGACCTTGTACACCGGGTTCTTGTCGGACTGATCGAGCGCCAGATCCAGATCGAAGGTCAGGTGGGCCTCGGGGCGTCGCATGAGGAAGAAGTACCGGGCCACGTCCGCGCCCACCTCGGCGACCAGGTCGGCGAGTGTCGTGTACGAGCCCGCCCGCTTGGAGAACCGGACTTCCTCCCCGCCCCGCTCCACGGTCACCATCTGATGCAGCACGTATTCCGGGTAGCCCTGCGGCCGGCCCAGGGCCTGGAGCCCCGCCCGTACCCGATCAACCGTGCTGTGATGATCGGACCCCTGCACGTTGATCACCTCGTGGAAACCTCTGTCCCATTTGGACATGTGGTACGCCACGTCCGGAAGGAAATAGGTGGGGGACCCGTCGCTCTTGATCATGACGCGGTCCTTCTGATCGCCGAACGCCGTCGTGCGCAGCCACGCCGCGCCGTCCTTCACATACGTAAGGCCGGTGTCGTCCAGCCCCTGGATCGTGTCGGCGACGCGTCCGTCGGAGTAAAGCCGCGTCTCGGGGTAGTACTCGTCGAAGCGGACGCCGAACGCGGCGAGATCGTCCTCCTGTTCGGCCCGCAGGACGCGCACGGCCGTCCGCCGCATGGCCTCGAGCGCGCGCTCGCCGTCATCGTTTTCGTAGCGGTCGCCAACCTCGTCGAGGAGCGAGCGTGCGATGTCCCGGACGTAGATGCCCTGGTATCCGCCCTCGGGGATCGGGGCGTCGTGGCCCAGCAACTGCTGGTAGCGGGCGCGCACGCTGGCCGCAAGCTTCCCGATCTGCGTGCCGGCGTCGTTGAAATAGAATTCGCGGTGCACCTTCCACCCGGACCATTCGAGCAGGCTGGCGATCGCGTCGCCCAGCGCCGCCTGCCGGCCATGGCCCAGGTGGAGCGGGCCCGTGGGATTGGCAGAAACGAACTCCACCATGATCTCCCGCCCGCCACCCGTCGCGTTGCGGCCGTATTCCTCGTCCGCCTTCCGGATCTCGTCAAGAACCCTGCCGACCGCCGACTCGTCGAGGAAGAAGTTGAGGAACCCCGGGCCCGCCACTTCGATCCGGCCGACCCCGGCAAAGCCCTCCAGCCGCGTCTTCAGCTCCAGCGCGATTTCGCGGGGTGAGCGTCGGAGCCGGGACGAGAGCGCCAGGGCCACGTTGGAGGCGAGGTCGCCGTGGCTCGCGTCCTTCGGCCGGTCCAGCCGGAAGCGCACGTCGGCGGCACCGAACTCGCCGGCGGCCTCGCGCAATGCGTCCGAGATTCGCTCGGCGAACATGGACTCACTCGCCTCCTGACGATCCTTCCGTCTTCGCCGCTTTCGCCGCCTTCACCGCCTTCGCCGTCTTCGCCGCCCCGCCGGACGACCCGGAGTCCGCACTCGCGACCGCTTCCGATTCAGCTCCCGATTCCTGTTTCGCGCTCTCCCGGTACGCCTCGGAGCGGTAATCGGTGATGTAGAACCCCTCGCCCTTGAACAGCAGACCCGCACCCCCTGAGATGAGACGCTCCGCCCGGCCGCCGCAATCGGGGCATATGGCGCCGGGTTTATCGCTCATCCGCTGGAACAGGTCGAAATCGCGGCCGCAGTCGCGGCACCGGTATTCGTACGTGGGCATGACTCGTGCCTGTTGGACCCTGTTCCGGGAAACTTTATCGGGAACCGTTATCGCGGTTCAATGATAACACGACCTGTGGACACGACCTGTGGACACGATCCGGCAGATCACGCGCCCGCGCCGTAGGTCCCCCACACGCTCCTGAGCGCGTCGCTGATCTCGCCGAGCGTGACCCCGGCCTTCACGGCATCGATCATCGCCGGCAACAGGTTGGCATCTCCGCGAGCCACCTTCCTGACGCGGCGCAAGTGGTCGTCCACAGCGCGAGGGTCCCGACCGCCCTTGAGGCTGCAGAGCGACGCGATCTGACGGGACTCCAGCTCCCGGAAGTCGGGCCCCGGCGGCGGTTCCGGGGCATCGTCGGTCTCGTACCGATTCACGCCGACGACCACGCGTTTCCCCGATTCGACGTCCAGCTGGTGCCTGTACGCTGCCCGGTGAATCTCGTCGCGCATCAGCTCGATGGCCCGGGAGGCGCCGCCGAGTTCCTCGATCCGCGCCATGTGGGCCAGCGCCTCTGCCTCGAGGCGGTCGGTGAGGTGTTCAACGAGGAAGCTGCCGCCCAGGGGGTCGACCCGGTCCGCCGCCCCCGATTCCTCGGCCAGGATCTGCTGGGTTCTGAGCGCCAGCGCGGCGGCGTTCGCGCTCGGCAGAGCCAGCGCCTCGTCGTAGCCGTTGGTGTGCAGCGACTGGGTGCCGCCCAGCACGGCGGCCATCGCCTGTACCGTGACCCGGACCACGTTGTTCATCGGCTGCTGGGCCGTGAGCGTGGACCCGCCGGTCTGGGTGTGGAAGCGGAGCCTGCACGACCGGTCGGAAGCGCCGAAGCGCTCCCTCATGATGCGCGCCCAGATCCGCCGGGCCGCGCGGAACTTGGCCACCTCCTCGAACAGGTCGTTGTGGGCCGCGAAGAAGAAGGAGATGCGGGGCGCGAAGTCCTCCAGGGCGACGCCCCGGGCCAGAGCGCGCCGCACGTATTCCACGCCGTTGGCAAGCGTGAATGCGACCTCCTGGGCCGCGGTCGAGCCGGCTTCCCGGATGTGGTAGCCCGAGACCGAGATCGTGTTCCAGCGGGGCAGTTCCCGGGAGCAGAACGACATCAGGTCGCTGACCAGCCGGAGCGAGGGCTCCACGGGATAGATGTACGTGCCGCGCGCGATATACTCCTTGAGCACGTCGTTCTGCACGGTGCCGCGCAGCTGCTCCCGGGGCACGCCCGTCTCGTCCGCAACGGCCGTGTACAGCGCGAGCAGCACCGCGGCGGTCGCGTTGATCGTCATCGAGCACGAGACGGCCCCCAGATCGATTCCGTGAAAGAGCGCGCGCATGTCCGCCACGGAATCGATCGCGACGCCGACGCGGCCCACTTCCCCGGCCGCCATGGGCGCGTCCGAGTCGTAGCCCATCTGCGTGGGGAGATCGAAGGCGACCGAGAGACCCGTCGTGCCCTTGCCGAGCAGAAAGTGATAGCGTGCGTTGGTCTCGCCGGCGGTGCCGAAGCCGGCGTACTGCCGCATCGTCCAGCGCCGCCCGCGGTACATGTTGCGGTGGATGCCGCGCGTGTACGGGTACGCTCCGGGTTCGCCGAGATCCTCGCCAACGCGAAAGCCGGGGGGCAGGCGGTCGAAGACGGAAGACTCGTCGCCGGCGCTCACCGTGGCTCCGCTTCGCCGAACTCGACGAGGATCTGACCCTTTTCCACCGCCTCGCCCGGGGCGACCAGGACCCGCTCCACCCTGGCCTCGGCCGCGGCGCGCAGCTCGTTCTCCATCTTCATCGCCTCCACGATCACCACCGTGGCGCCCGGTTCCACGACCTCGCCGCTCTCCACGGCGACCTGCACGATCAAGCCCGGCATGGGCGCCTTGAGCGCGGCGGCCGCACGGTCGCTTCCCGCGCTGCCCGACAGCGCCTTCACGCGCGCCGCGCGGGCGTCCAGGACCTCGACGGTTACGCTCTCGCCGTCCAGGTCGAGTTCCCACAAACCGCGCCCCAGGGCTGTCGCGTGCACGGCGCCCGGCTTGCCGTCCAGGAACAGCTTGCGCATCCCGGTGGGACCGCGACCGGAGAGCGAGGCCCTGTGCCGGCGGCCATCGATCACGACTTCGGCATCCGGACCGACCACCACATCGTGCGTCTCGCCCGCCACCGATACGACATAGCGCGAGGCCGGCCGGTCCGTCCCCGGTTGCGCGGTCACGGGTGTCCGTCCGGGGCCGGCGCGAGCCACGGCGCGGTTCCGGCGCGCCAATCCGAAAACCGTACGCCGGCCCCGCGAATCCTCGGTGCCGCCAAGGCATCTCTCCGCGCGTGCTCGAGGAGGGCCGCCGCCGCCACCGCGGCCGTCCGCGCCGCGGCCCCGGCGTCCTTGTCGAAAAGGCCGGGATGCTCCGTCAGATACGCTGTCGAGAGCTGTCCCGCGAGAAAGTCGGGCTCGTCAAGGATGCGGCGCAGGAGCGGGATGCCCGTGTCGACCCCGACGATCCTCAGTTCGGCGAGCGCTCGTTTCATGCGCCGGATCGCCGACGCGCGGTCGCGACCCCTGACGATGAGCTTGCCGAGCAGCGGATCGTAGTGAAGACCGATCTCGTTGCCGGCTGCGATGCCGCCGTCCCAGCGGATGTCCGGCCCCCCGGGAAGGTCGAGGTGGCGCACCACTCCGGTCGCGGGGAGGAAGCCGTCGAACGGTGACTCGCTGGTCACGCGGCACTCGATCGCGTGCCCGCGCAGCGGGATTTCCGCCTGGCGCATCGGCAAGGTCTCGCCCGCGGCCACCCGGAACTGCCACTCGACCAGATCGACGCCGGTGACGAACTCGGTGACCGGGTGCTCGACCTGAAGGCGGGTGTTCATCTCCAGGAAGAAGAATTCGCCGTCCTCGTAGAGAAACTCGACTGTTCCCGCCCCGGTGTAATCCACGGCGCGGGCCGCGCGCACGGCGGCTTCGCACATCCGTTCCCGCTCCTCGGGGCCGAGCAGCGGTGACGGCGCCTCCTCGATCAGCTTCTGGTGCCGTCGCTGGATCGAGCATTCGCGTTCATGAAGGTGCACCACGTTGCCGTGGCTGTCGCCGAAGAGCTGCACCTCGATGTGCCGGGGCCGCTCCAGAAAGCGTTCCACGTACACACTCCCGTCGCCGAACGCGGCCCGTGCCTCGCGCGCCGCCGCGTCGAAGGCGCCCTCCACATCGTCGAGCCCGCGGACCACGCGCATTCCCTTGCCGCCGCCCCCGGCCGCCGCCTTGAGCACGACGGGTAGGCCAACCTCCTCCGCCACCGTGCGCGCTTCCGCGCCGGAAGCGAGCGGAGAGGTCGTACCCGGCACGACGGGTACGCCCGCGGCCGCCATGCGCCGCCGGGCCTCGGTCTTGTCACCCATGGCCCCGATCGTGGCCGGCGACGGCCCCACGAATACGAGTCCCGCGCCGGCCACGGCTTCGGCGAAGTCCGCACGCTCCGCCAGGAAGCCGTACCCGGGATGAATCGCGGCGGCGCCCGCGTCCCGCGCCGCCCCGAGGAGCCTGCCGATGTCAAGATAGCTCTCCGACGACGCCGCCGGGCCTATCCCGATCGCCTCATCGGCGTGCAGCACGTGCGGGGAGTCGCGATCCGCCTCCGAAAAGACGGCGATGGTGCGGATACCCAGCTCCCGCGCTCCCCGGATCACGCGCAACGCGATCTCGCCCCGGTTGGCGACAAGTACCGATTCGATCATTGTCTGGCCTCTCCGGGGCCGGGTGCGGTGGGTTCGTGCCGAAGCCTACCCGATGGTACCCACGACCGTGGTCTCCGCGCCATCCCGCCAGATCCGCAGCTCGATGTCCTCGTCCTCCTCGTACGAGCGCAGAATCCGCCTGAACTGCGCGGCGCTGCTGACGCGCCGGCCGTCGACATCGATCACGACGTCGCCCGGGCGCAACCCGAGCGTGGAATCGTCCGCCGCGTCGGCGACGAGCACTCCCTCCTCCGTGCCGAAATAGGCACCGAGCCCGGGGTTGAGTTCGACCAGCTCCAGGCCGTGAGCCCGGCCCGGCAGCCAATCCCGCGACAACTCCCCGTACCCCCGGAACATGTTCTCCATCTCGTCGAGGTCGACGTTCGGGGCCTCCCACCGGGAATCCCATTCGATGTCCCGGTACTGATCGCGCAGGCGGTCGGCCATGTCACGCATCCGGATGCTGATCCTCCCCGGCAGTCCCCACCCCTCGAGCACCTCGGGAACTACCGCGAAGACGAGCGCCTCACCGTCCCGGTTCACCTCGATCTCGATCTCCTCTCCCTCCTCGACGTCCTCCATCACGGCAACCAGGCGCTGCCCCGGGAGTGATCGGTCGCGGTCCAGGCGCATTTCGCCTTCTCCTTCCAGCGGCTGCGTCAGGTCCAGGCCGGCCGCCGCCACGATGATGTCGCCCTCGCGAATCCCGGCCATGTCGGCCGGTCCGTCCTCGCGGACACCGGTCACCCGGACGCCGACATCGTCGAGGTCGGTACCCATGTTCAGGGAAACCCCCAGCATGGGACCCCTGTCCAGCCCCAGGAAGCGGAACTGTTCGCCATCGTCTCCCCAGACGTAGGCCCTCACGTCCGGTTCGCAGTTGCATTCGTCGGTGTCCTGTGCCACGCCCGCACCGGCCCATCCGGCCAGTCCGGCCACCCCCGCGACGGTCAATCCCCCTACCATCATCAGCTTTCTGAAGATTCCTGCCTTGCGCATCGTCCTGTCTCCCCGTTTCCTGTCACCGGCCCCCGGCGCACCCGAAGGGCTGTCCAGCCTATCGGATGCGCACCGCGCCCGTCCGGGTTGCTCCCGCACGACACGCATCCGGATACGCCGGCAGAGCACCCCGACACGCGTCACAGGGGGATGTTGCCGTGCTTCTTTGCCGGGTTCGAGTCCCGCTTTTCCCGCAGCATGTCAAGGGCGTTGATCAGCCTCGGCCGGGTGTCGCGCGGATCGATCACGTCGTCCACGAACCCGCGCGCCGCCGCGACGTACGGATTCGCGAACTTTTCCCGGTACTGGGCCATCCTCTGCTCGGTCGCCGCCTCCGGGTCGTCGGCCGCGGCGATCTCCTTGCGGAAGAGGATCTCCACCGCCCCCTTCGGGCCCATCACCGCGATCTCGGCCGTCGGCCAGGCAAGGTTGACGTCGCCGCGGACGTGCTTGGAGTTCATCACGTCGTACGCACCGCCATAGGCCTTGCGGGTGATGACGGTGACCTTGGGCACCGTGGCTTCGCAGAACGCATAGAGGAGCTTGGCCCCGTGCCGGATGATGCCGCCGTGCTCCTGGCCGACCCCGGGCAGGAATCCCGGAACGTCTTCCAGCACGACCAGGGGGATGTTGAACGCATCGCAGAAACGGACGAAGCGGGCCCCCTTGTCGGACGCGTCGATATCCAGAACACCGGCGAGCACGGCGGGCTGGTTGGCCACGATCCCGACCGAGTGCCCCCCGAGGTGAGCGAACCCGGTGACGAGGTTGCGCGCGAACCCGGCGTGGACCTCGTAGAAGTCTCCCCCATCGGCTATCTCACGGATGATGTCGGTTATGTCATAGGGGCGATTCGGGTTATCTGGGATGATCTCCAGTATTTTCTCACTGCGGCGCGCGTGGGGATCGCGATCCTCGCCAAGGGGCGGACGTTCCGCGTTGTTGCGCGGTATGTAGTGGAACAGACGGCGGACCGCGGACAGGCTCTCGGCCTCGCTGTCGTGCGCGAAGTGAGCTACGCCCGACACCTCCGCGTGGACATCCGCGCCCCCCAGCCCCTCCATGTCGATCTCCTCATGGGTCACCGTCCTGACCACCCCGGGTCCGGTCACGAACATGAAGCTCGTTCCCCGCACCATGTACACGAGGTCCGTGATGGCTGGCGAGTAGACCGCTCCGCCCGCACAGGGGCCCAGCACCACGCTGATCTGAGGGATCACGCCCGAAGCGAGCGTGTTGCGGAGGAAGATGTCGGCGTACCCGCCCAGCGAGACGACGCCCTCCTGGATACGGGCACCTCCGGAATCGTTGAGGCCGATCACCGGAGCCCCATTCCGCAGCGCCATCTCCTGAATCTTGACGATCTTCTCGGCATGGGCCTCGCTCAGGGAACCGCCGAACACCGTGAAATCCTGCGAGAACACATAGACCAGCCGGCCGTGGATCATCCCGTACCCCGTAACCACGCCGTCGCCGAGGTATTTGCGCGACTCCAGCCCGAACTCGGTCGAACGGTGTGTCACGAAGCGGTCCAGCTCGACAAAGGAGTCCTCGTCCAGGAGGAGGTCGAGCCTCTCCCTCGCCGACAGCTTCCCGCGCTCGTGCTGGGCACGGATCCGGGCCTCCCCCCCGCCGAGTTCGGACTCGCGCCCGAGAGCCTCCAGTCGCTCCAGTGATTTGCGCATGGTCATGACAGCCGGCGGACAGCCTCTGCTAACCGGTACGGGCAAGCGTTTCGGGTCGGTCCCGACCCGGCCGTGCCACGCCCGGAAACTCCGTATCGACGGGGTGCAGCGCGCCAGCGTGGATCCTGACCGGAAAATACTCCCGGGTCAGCCGGCCGTCGGCGAAGGAGTAGTTCCCGGTGACGCCCGTGAAGCGGTGGAGCCGTTCCAGCGCGGCAACGAGGTCGCCCGAGGTGCGCCGACCCGCGCCGTAGGCCGCCAGGGCCATCCGGAACAGGTCGAAACCGGTCGCCGGCACGATGCTGTGCAGGGACCGGCGGAAACGGCGTTCGTAGGCTGCGACGAAATCCGGGGACAGGTCGTCGACCGCGTCCGGAGCCAGGGGGCTTACCGAGATCACCCCGTCCGTGTGGCGGCGGGCAACACCCTCGATGACCGCGGCATCCGTCCAGCTCGCGGTACCTGCTACCTGCACACCGATGGTGTCAAGGCCGAAAAACGCGATCTGCGGGCCAAGCAGCTCGATGTCGGATGGAGGCGCCGCAACGACCAGCAACGCCGGAGAGAGCGACTTCGCCTCGAGAAGCGGCTCCTCGAAGGTCGTGGTCCCGGGCAGGTACTGGATCCTTCTTCGTACGTTACCACCCCTGGCCCTGAATCCGTCTGCGAAGGCTGTCGCTTCAAGTGTCTCGCCCGGGCTCTGCGGATGCATGACGACCGCATCGAAGTAACCGAGGTCCGACACTGCCTCGGCAAGAACCAGACCGGTCGCGGGGTCGCCGGAGCCCATGCTGTAGACGCCCCGGTGCCCGTCGGGAAGGTCCCGGGCGGTTGGCGAGAAAAACGCCATGTCCCTCGGGGCCGCGTCGGCCGCGGCGCGCACGTTGCCGGAAGACAGCGGGCCGAGAACAGCGACGGCGCCGCGGGATGCGAGCGCGGCGACGCCACGCACGGTCCCCGACGCCGTACCTCCGTTGTCCTCGACCACGAACTCCACATTGACGCCCGCCCGGCGCGCGAGATCGACCGCGACTTCGACGCCTTCCAGGAAGAGCCGCGCGTACTCCCGGCTGGACGGGGATCCCGACACGGGGAGGACGGCACCGATCACGGGGTCGTCCGCCGGTCCAGGCGCCGAAGCATCGGGGGGGGCGTGCGCGCGGCCCGCCACCGAGACGGCACAGGCAAACACGACACCAGCGAGCAATGTGCAGTCGGCCGTGCGCTGTGACGATCCTGTCTTCATGGTCTTCCCGAAAAGCCGGGCCGCTCTCCCTGTCAATCGGACGTCGTGGGGCTCTCCTCGGCGGAAGCGGTGCCCTTTTCGTCCGCGGAAGCCGTGGTTTCTTCGTCCGCGGAAGCGGTGCCCTCTTTCCCGGCCGCGTCAGCTCCGGACCCGCGCTTTCTCTCCGGCACTTCGAGCACTTCGAGCACGATTCGCCGTTCCGACGCGTCCGACGCGATGACCCGCACAGGGACCGCGTCGCCGGCGGCATAATACTCCTCCACCCGGTCGGCCGGCACCCCGGAGTGGGAGCCCGGCACATACCCCTCCACGCTCTCGCCCAGATCGACGATCAGTCCTCTGTCCTGGATCCTTGCGACCCGCCCCTCCTGTTCGTGGTCCGGGCGGAAGCGCGAGACCAGATTCGGCCAGGGATCATCGTACAACTGCTTGATCCCGAGCGAGATCCGCTTGTTGTCCGAGTCCACGTCGAGCACCATGATATCGACGGATTCTCCCTTTTGCACCACCTCCGATGGATGTTCGACCCGTCGCGTCCAACTCATGTCGGACACGTGCACGAGCCCGTCGATCCCCGGCTCGATCTCGACGAACGCGCCGAACGAAGTCAGGTTGCGCACGGTGCCCGTCAACCTGGTCCCCGTCGGATACTTGAGCGGCAGCGCGAGCCACGGATCCTCCTCGATCTGCTTCATTCCGAGCGAGATCTTCTGGTCTTTCGGATCCACCTTCAGCACGACGGCCTCGATCTCGTCCCCGATCGACACGAGTTTGGAGGGGTGCCGGACATTGCGGGTCCAGGACATTTCGGAGATGTGGACCAGCCCCTCCACGCCCTTCTGAAGCTCCACGAAGGCACCGTAGTTCGTGATCGACACCACCTTGCCGCGAACCCGGGCACCGACCGGATAGCGCTCCTCGATATCCGTCCACGGATACGGAAGCAGCTGTTTCAGCCCCAGCGATATGCGCTCGCGGTCCCAGTCGATGTCCAGCACCTTGATATCGAGGTGACTGCCGATGTCCACCACCTCGGAGGGGTGGCCGACCCGGCCCCACGACATGTCGGTAATGTGCAGGAGTCCGTCGAGCCCTCCGAGATCGATAAACGCGCCGAAGTCGGTGATGTTCTTGACCACGCCCTCGCGTACCTGGCCGGTGAGCAGCTCCTTGACCAGGGTCGAACGCTTCTTCTTGCGCTCGCGCTCCAGGATGACGCGCCGCGAAACGACGATGTTCCTCCGCCGCTTGTTCAGCTTGATGATCTTGAAGTCGTAGGTGTCGCCGATCAGGTCCTCGATATTGGGCACCCGCCGCAGCGCGATCTGCGAGCCCGGCAGGAAGGCGTCGACGCCCATGATGTCAACGGTCACACCGCCCTTGATCTTGCGCGTCAGCAGGCCCTTGACCGGCTGGTCGTTTTCGAATGCGTCCTTGATCAGCTCCCAGACCCTGAGGAAGTCCGCCTTCTTCTTGGAGAGGACGACGACGCCGTCCTCGTCCTCGAGGCTCTCGAGGAGCACTTCGACGTCCTGCCCGGGTTCGATGGACCCGGGGTCCTTGAACTCCTCGAGCGGGACCGCGCCCTCGCTCTTGAAGCCGAACTCGAGGATGACGGATGCATCCGTGGTTCGGAGAACCCTGGCCTGGACGATCTGACCCTCGCGGATGTCGCCGCGGGCGGTCTGGTGATCGGAGAGCATCGCCTCGAAGTCGTCACGGGAGACATCGAGGATCTCTTCGCCGTATGGATCGTTGAACAGCTCCGGCGAGATTCCTTCCGGAAGTCGCGAGCCGCCGGACGGGGTCTCGGTTGTGGGTTCGTGGCTGTCGGAAGGGGTCTCGGTCGTTGGATCGTGGCCGTTGGCGGCCGGTGCAGATTCCCTGGTTTCGTTCATGGCAGTGCGCCGCCGGCCGTGAAGCCGGCGCTCCGGTACGCGATCCGGCCAGCGGGATTCGCGGGACGGCCGGGTTGAGTGAAAATGAAGGCTGGCGAACGCTACCCGCAGTCATCCGCCGCCGTTTTCGGGTGTAACCTTAAACCATAGTGCAATCGGGCATCCGAGGCGAGGTCTCGGCGGCCTCCACCAGCCGCACGACAGCGTCCGTCTGCGCCGCCGGATCCATGTGGGTGGTATCGAGCAGCACGGCGTCGTCCGCGCGGACGAGGGGTGCCAGCGGCCGGGAGGAATCCCGCTGGTCCCGCTTCTTCAGTCTGCGCGCCTCCTGCTCGATCTCCGCCGCGCCGGGCTCGTGGCCCCGTTGCAGAATGCGGCGCCGGGCCCGCTCGTCCGGGTGCGCATCCAGGTAGACCTTTGCGGCCGCGTGCGGGAAGACGACCGTACCCATGTCCCGGCCTTCGGCCACCAGCCCGGGCCCTTCGGCGGCCGCGCGTTGCAGGTCGAGCAGGTGTTCGCGCACGGCTGCGAGCGCGGAAACCTGCGATACCAGGCTGGTCACCCGCGCGGCCCTGAGTTCGCTCTCGGGCACGCGCGCGCCACGCATTCGCACTTCCATGACGCATCCGTCCCATTCAATCGCGAGTTCGAGCGCGGCCAGGACCGCCGGGGTCACGGCATCCCGGGTCAACTTCGGGAGGGTGTCGAGGAGTCCCATCGTGACGGCGCGATAGATCGCCCCGGAGTCCAGGTGCCGATAGCCGAGCCGATCGGCCACCGATGCCGCGGTGGTGGACTTTCCCGAGCCGGCCGAGCCGTCGATCGCCACGATCGTGCACCGCGCAGATTTCGGCGTGTCCGGTGGGGCCGCGCCGGCAGGGCGGGATGCCGGCCGCCGTCCACCCGCGCGTCGTGATTCGCCCCAATGCCGCACCCTTGCAAGGAGCCCCCAGAAGCCCGGGAAGCTGACATCGGCAACGCCGGGGTCGTCCACACGGATGTCGCACCTCGGGGTGGCGCCCAGCACGCCGAACGCCATGGCGATGCGATGGTCGTGGAAACACGTGACGGTCCCGGCCAGCGGAGCGCGGGTGCCCTCGATCTCCAGGCCGTCAGGCAGCTCTTCCACCCGCACCCCGATCCGGCGCAGATTCGACGAGAGCGCCGCCAGCCGGTCCGATTCCTTGACGCGGAGTTCCCCGGCGCCCGTGATCCGGGTGACCCCCTCGGCGCGTGCGGCCAGCACGGCCAGGATCGGCACCTCGTCGACCATTCCCGGGATTTCGTCCTCCCCCACCGTCACGGCCCGCAGCGCGCCGGCCTCGCCGGCCACGCCGGCCACGCCCGCCACGCGCAGTTTCGCCACGGCCTCCCCCCCCTCCGTGCGCCGGTCGACGACGCGCGCCTCCGCCCCCATCCGCCGAAGAACGGGCAGCAGGCCCGTCCGCGTGGCATTCACGCCGACGGCCTCTACCGTCAAGGGGTCCCCGGGCCCGGCCAGCGCCGCCCAGGCGAGAAAGAAGGCGGCCGAGGAAAAGTCCCCGGGCACCTCCATCTGCAACGGCGCGAGGCGCTGTGGGGGCGCGGTCACACGCACGATCCAGCCTCCGTCGCATTCCTCCTCCACCACCTCGACTCCCATCCCTTCGAGCATGCGCTCGCTGTGGTCGCGTGAGCGCCGCGGCTCCCACACTTCCACACCCACGCCTGCTCCCACGCCGGCGAGCAGGACTGCGCTCTTGACCTGCGCGCTCGCCACGCGTCCCTCGTGGCGGATCCCGTCCAGGCGCCCGCCCGAAATGCGAAACGGCAGGACCCCCGGGCGGTGCAGGAAGCGGATCGACGCGCCCATCCGGCTCAACGGCTCGGTGATCCTGGTCATCGGGCGGCGCGATAGCGATTCATCTCCGGCCAGCACCGCCGACAGCGGCTGGGCGGCCAGCGCACCCGCCAGCAGGCGAGCTCCCGTACCGCTGTTGCACAGGTCGAGGGTGCCATCGGGGCTTGTCCAGGACCGCAGGCCGCGGCCAACGATCCGCAAGGGCGCGTCCGATGCCCGCCCCAGCCCCTCGATTCCGACGCCGAGGTTCGCCAGTGCGCGCCCGGTCGCCAGCGGATCGGCGCCCCGCAGCGCGCCGCGGACTTCGCTCTCCCCGTCCGCCATGGCGCCAAGGATGAGCGCGCGCTGGGTGACGGACTTGTCGCCCGGTACGCGAATGCTCAGTCCCGCGGGTCGCACCACTGCCTCCCTTTCTCCAGCAGTTGTTCGACCCCTTCGAGTTCGCCCCTCTCCAGCATCCGCCTCACGCGGACGATGTGTTCCTCCAGGGCGGCCAGCGCCCGGGCATCTTCCCCGGCGGCCGCCCGGAGCAACGGGACCCACATCCTGGAGCCGGATCCCGCGATGCGCGTTGTGTCACGTCCTCCGGGGCCGAGGGTCGCGCGCTCGACCCCGGCATCGGCGAGGGTGGCGGCCAGCGCGCTGGCCACCAGTTGCGGAAGGTGGCTTGCCCACGCCATGGCCCGATCGTGGTCGGCGGCGGCAAGCACCGCGGGCCGGCCGCCAAGGATCTGCCAGAAGGCCTCCGCCCGCTGCACGGCATCGCCCTGGTCGGCCGGGGCCCCGGGGCCACCGGTGCCGGACGCGCCGAAAGGAGAAGACGGGCTGAGCCACACGTCGGCGCCCTCGAAGAGGTCTGCGCGCGCGGCCGCGTACCCCGAACGCTCCGAGCCGGTCATCGGGTGAGCGCCGACGAACCTCCCGGCCGCGGGTCCGTGCGCGGCGACGGCCTCGAGCACCGGGGCCTTGAGGCTGGCGACATCGGTGACGAGCGCGGCCGTGCTCCACTCGCCGGCGGTCTCGCGTATCAGCTCGATGGTGGTGTCGAGGGGCGTGGCGAACACCAGAACGCCGCCGTCGAGCGGACATTCGTCCAGCGCGCGCGCCAGGCGCACACCGTCGCGGGCCGCCAGCCCGGCGCTGACCGGATCGGGTTCGATACCGTAGACCGGCACCCCGGGACACCTGTGCCGCAGCGCCCTGGCGACCGATCCCCCCATCACGCCCAGACCGACCAGGGTCACCGCGCCGGCGATCTCCGCCGGCATCGTCCCGGCCCCGGGCTCAGCCACGGTAGCCGAGCTCCACCTCGAGCCCGTCGAAGGCGACCCTCGCCTCGGGAAACACCTCGCGGGCCTGCTCCGTCAACCGGTCGGGGGACTCCGAATACCGCGCCGAAATGTGCGTCAGCAGCAGCCGTCTCACGCGCGCCCTGGCGGCGACCTGCGCGGCCTCCAGCGCCGTCGAATGGCGCGTTTCCCTGGCGCGCGCACCCTCGTCCGATCCGAAGGTGGCCTCGTGAATCAGCAGATCCGCCCTCATGGCGGCCCCGATGGTGGCCCGGCTCGGCCTCGTGTCGCCCGTGTAGACCACCGTACGCCCCGGCCGGGAGGGACCCACCACGTCGTCCGGCGCAATGGCCCTGCCTTCGACCTCGATGGTCTCGCCGCGGTGGAGCCGCCCGAAGAGCGGTCCCTCCGGGACTCCCAGGCGGCGGGCGGTCTCGACATCGAACCGGCCGAGGCGCTGCTCCTCGATCAGGGCGTACCCGAGCGCGGGCACCCCGTGGTTGGCGCGAAACGCCTGCACCGCCCAATCGTCGAAGTCGACCCGGTCACCAGGCCTGAGACTCTTGACGTCGACCGGAAACGGCAGCCTCTCCACACCGAGCCGCACGGCCGCGTCGAGCGTGGCGACCGCCCCCGCCGGACCGAAGATGGTCATGGGCTCTTCCCTCCCCTGCAGCCCCATCGTCCTGATCAGCCCCGGGAGACCCAGGAAGTGATCGGCGTGCGCGTGCGTGATGAAGATGTGGGAGAACGAGAAACCGGTGCCGTAGCGCATGATCTGGCGCTGCGTGCCTTCGCCGCAGTCCCAGAGCATGGACCGGCCTTCCCTCTGGATCGCGATGCCCGCCACGTTCCTCCGCACGGTCGGCCGCGCGGCGGCGGTCCCCAGGAAGCGGATTCGTATCATCCCGTAAAGATAACCGAACCGCAACCGGCGTTTGCCCGCCCCCCTTCGCGGCGATTATCGTAGTTGATCGCCAAGGTTCACTACCCCTGGAGGAGCCCCGATGAAGGCCATCAGAGCGAAGGATCCGAACCACCGCCGGGACCCGAGCAGGCGGGACTTCTTCGGAACCGCCGCGGCGGCGCTGGGCGCCTCCCAGCTGCCCGCCTTCAATTCGCGCGCCACGCACATCGCACGGGATCTGGCCGCCCATCCGGGATCGGCGGCCGAGACTGCCGACGACGAGAACTTCTGGGCGGAGGTCGCGCGCGCGTTCACGGTGGACAGGACGCTGGTGAACCTGAACAACGGCGGCGTCAGCCCGTCGCCATCGTTCGTGCAGGACGCGATGAAGCGGCATCTCGACTACTCGAACGAAGCACCCACCTACACCATGTGGCAGATTCTCGGGCCGCAGCGCGAAGGGGTCCGGGCCAGAGCAGCGCGCGAGTGGGGGGTCGACGCCGAGGAGATCGCGTTCACCCGCAACGCTTCGGAGGGTCTGCAGACCTGTCAGTTCGGCTACGACCTGGAGCGCGGCGACGAGGTGCTGACCACGACCCAGGACTACGGGCGCATGCTCACCACCTTCCGGCAGCGGGAGCGCCGCGAGGGCATCGTGATGCGCCAGATCAAGGTGCCCGTCCCGGCCGAGGACCCGGCAGAGGTCGTGCGCCGCTTCGAGGAGGCCATCACCCCGCGCACGCGCCTGATCCTCATGTGCCACATGATCAACCTGACGGGTCAGATCCTGCCCGTCCGCGACATCGTGCGGATGGCGCGGCGACACGACGTGCCCGTGATCGTGGACGGGGCCCACGCGATGGCGCACTTCCCGTTCAAGCTGCGCGACCTGGAGTGCGACAACTACTCGACCAGCCTCCACAAATGGCTGTTTGCCCCGCACGGTACCGGTCTTCTGTACGTGCGGCGCGACGAGATCCCCAACATATGGCCCCTGATGGCCGCACCCGACCGCATGGACGGAGACATCCGCAAGTACGAGGAGATCGGGACGCACCCCGCGGCCAACTACCTGGCGATCGGCGAGGCCCTGACCTTCCACCAGGGGATCGGGGCCGAGAGGAAGGCGGCGCGCCTCATCCACCTCCGCGACCACTGGGCGAACCGTCTTCTCGAGAACGACCGTGTCAGCCTCAACACGAGTCAGAAGCCCGGATTCGCGTGCGGGATCGCGAACGTGCACGTCGAGGGCCTGGATACCGGGGCCCTGAGCCGGTGGCTGTGGAACAAACACCGGATCATCAACGTCTCCATCGGTCACGAGGAGTGCACCGGGCTGCGGATTTCCCCGAGCGTGTACACGACGCTTGAGGAGCTCGACCGCTTCAGCGAGGCCATGGAGTCGGCGATCAGGCACGGGTTGCCGGAGGCCTAGGCGTCCGTGGCACTGCCTGGCGTGCCCCCGCGCGCCCCGGTCACGGGCGCCCTGCTGGCCGCGATCCTGGCGGGTGTGACGCAGCCGGCATCCGGCCAGTCCCGACAGACCGATCTGGAAGCCCTGGTGGCGTGGCCATTCCCCACGGTTCTGACCGCGGCTGCCGAGGCCCCGGTGGTGGTCTGGGTGCGCAATGAGCGTGGTGCCCGCAACGTCTGGGCCGCGAGCGCACCCGCCTGGACGGGCCGCCGTCTGACCTCGTTCACGGGTGACGACGGTCAGGACATCGCGGAACTCGCGGTGTCCGCGGCGGGAACCGTCGTCGCGTTCGTGCGCGGAGGCGCCCCGAACCGCGCGGGCGAGATTCCGAACCCCGAAAGCGACCCCGCAGGAGTGGAAAGGGAAATCTGGGTGGTGGGAACCGATGGCGGCGACGCGCGCAAGCTGGGTCCCGGCCATTCTCCCGTCCTGGGAGCCGATGACTCCAGTGTGGTGTATATCCAGGGCGGAGTGATACATCGCCGGTCGACCCTCGACGCATCGGTCCCTCCGGAGCCGCTGGTCCGGGGCCGGGGGAGCCCGGCGGAGTTGCGGCTATCCCCCGACGGCAGCCACCTGGCATGGACAAGCCGACGCGGAGGCCACGCCTTTGTCGGTGTGCTGGAACTCGCCAGCGGCACCCTTCGCTACCTCGACCCCTCGCTCGACCTCGACGGGAGCCCCGCGTGGTCGCCCGAGGGGGACGAGATCGCTTTCCTGCGCATCCCGAACCGCCAGGAGCAACTTCCGTTCTTCGCCGTCCGGCAGTCCCTGCCGTGGAGCATCCGGGTGGTTCGACTCGACAACGGCGCGGCCCGCACCGTGTTCAGGGCCCCCGAGGGTCCCGGGAGCGCATTCCGTTCGATTTCCGGCGCCAACAACATCTTCTGGGGTGCGAACAACCGGATCGCGTTCCCGTGGGAAGGGAACGGGTTCACCAACCTGTATTCGATCGGTTCCCAGGGCGGCGAGGAACCCCGGCCCGTCGCCGTCGGCGAGTTCGAGGTGCAGTACGTGACGCTCGCGCCGGGCGGAGAAGCCCTCGTCTTCTCTTCCAACCAGGGAGACGTCGACCGCCAGCACCTCTGGTGGGGACCGCTGGACGGCAGCGCGGCGCGACAGTTGACACCGGGAACGGGAACCGAGTGGCAACCGGCCCCGACGACGGACGGTTCGGTGGTGTTCCTCGCCTCGGCGGGCACGGTTCCCGCCCACGCCGAAGTGCTTTCAGGGGAAGAGCGCCGCTGGCTCGTGCCCGCCGCGAGGGGCGAGATACCCGCCGGCCTCGCCGAGCCCCAACAGGTGGTTTTCCCGGCAGCGGACGGTCTGCCCATTCACGGCCAGCTCTTCCTGCCGGCAGGAACGTCTCCGCCCGGCGGCTGGCCCGGCGTGCTGTTCCTCCACGGCGGCTCGCGCCGCCAGATGCTCCTCGGCTTCCACCACCGCGGCTACTACCACCACACCTACTCCTTCAACCAGCACCTCGCCGCCAACGGCTACGCGGTCCTTTCGGTCAACTACCGCAGCGGCATCGGGTACGGCATGGAGTTTCGCGAAGCGCTTCACTACGGCGCCGACGGCGCGTCCGAGGTCAACGACGTCATGGGCGCGGGCGTCTACCTCGCATCGCGGGACGACGTGGACGGCAACCGGATCGGACTCTGGGGCGGCTCCTACGGCGGCTACCTGACGGCCCACGGCCTCGCGCAGGCTTCGGATCTCTTCAAGGCCGGAGTCGACATCCACGGCGTTCACGACTGGAACAAGGCCATCAGGAACTTCGTCCCCTCCTACGATCCGACCGCCAGACCCGAGTTGGCGCGGCGCGCCTTCGAGTCCTCACCGATGGCGTTCGTGGAACGATGGACGTCGCCCGTGCTGCTCATCCATGGCGACGACGATCGCAACGTGCCTTTCGCGGAATCGGTCGAACTCGCCGAGGTACTGCGGCAGAGGGGAGTCCATGTGGAACACCTGGTCTTCCCCGACGAGGTGCACGGCTTCCTGCTGCACCGGAACTGGATGGCCGCGTTCCGGGCCTCGCAAGACTTCTTCGACCGGTTCCTCGAGGGGAGCGGAACGATGGAAGGAGCGAACTGAAGCATGGCAGCAGGAACAGGTGCCGTGGCGGCCCCGGTACGAAGGCCGGTGGCGGGGGTGCTCTCCTGGGTCGCACCGGTCGTTCTATGTATCGTCGCCGGGCCGCTGGGCGGGCAGGACGCGCGACCCGACAGCGCGCGCCCGTTCACCTTCCGGGGCGAGGTGCGCGACTACCTGACCGAGCTTCCGATCCCGGGGGCGACGGTGCAGATCGTCGAACTCAGGCGCTCGGCGGTCACGGACCACAACGGCTACTTCGAGCTTCCCGAAGTGAGGCCGGACCGCTACACGTTCGTGACCTCGGGGTTCGGCTACGAGACCAACCGGGAGCCGTCCGAAGTCGGACTCAACGCCTTCATGGTGGTTCGTCTCAATCCCATGGCGATTCTCCTCGAAGGGATCGAAGTCACCGTCGAGCGGCTGATCGAGCAGCTTGAGGTCCGCCGCCTGAGCACCCCCGTTGCCTCCGATGTGTTCGAGCCCGAGACCATGAAGCGAACGATCGAGCCTGATGTTGCGTCCTTCGTGGACACGCGAACCAGCTTCACGATCTACAGGGATCAGATGGACCGGGTGCAGGCCCGTCTCCGCGGGAGGCCGACGAATCTGAGGGTCTGCCTTGACGAGGTCGCAGTCGCGAGCAACTTCCTGGGCAACCTGCACCCCACCGAACTCGGCCTCCTTGAGGTCTACGAGAGCCTGGGAATGATCCGACTGTACACCAACGGTTTCCTGTCCCGCGCGGCGAAGGAGGGGTTCTCGCCGGCACCCGTAACCCTGGTTGGTCGAGGATGCTGATGAGCGCAGCGCGAACCGCATGCCTTCACCGGCGGCGACCACGTCACGCATCGGGTCGTGTGGCCGTCTCGGCGGTACTGGCCGCCACGTGTATCGGAAGCACGGTCAATTGCGCGGGGGCGCCGCCCGGACCTCCGTCTCAGACGCGACTGCTCGCCATCGCTCCCTTCAAGGGCGCGTGGAGCTACGACGCTGACGCCACCGCCCGGGCAGCCAACCTGCGCGGCGCCAGTGCCGAAGATCATCTGGCCTCGCGGGCTTCCGACGTCACGATTACCGAGATGCGCGCCCGCGGAGAGAGGGGCAACGCGGTCGACGGCACGCCCGCCGGGATCCGCCAGACCATGCTGATGGTCGGCCACACGCCACGAACGCTCACCTTCGAGCTTCTGGCGGACACGCTGTCGCTGCGCTACGGAGACGACTCTCCCCACTCGCTGCCCGTCGGCGGCGAATGGATGGAGTCCGTCGCGCCCCAGGGTCCGATCGAGGTCCGCCTCCGCTGGAGCGGCGCCGAGTTTGCCGTGGAACGGCGCATACAGGGCGGCGCAACGATCCGTGACGCCTTTTCCATCCTGGACAGCGGCCATCTGCTTCTCACCAGAGACATCGTCTGGCGTCAGCCGCAACGCGTGGGTCTGATCGTCTTCAGCCGAACTCCTACGCGATAGCCTTCGCGAAGTCACGCCCGGTCGGGGCCTGAAACGCCCTCAGCCCGAACTCCGGCAGGATCGAGATGAGATGGTCGAAGACGTCGGCCTGGAACCCCTCGTAGTTCGCCCACGCCGTATCGTTTGAGAAGCAGTAGATCTCGATGGGCACGCCCTGCGGCCCCGGTTCCAGCTGGCGCACGAGCAGGGTCATGCGCTTGTGGGTCTGGGGATGCGCCTCCAGATAGCGCTGCACGTACGCCCGGAAGGTCCCGAGATTGGTGAGGCGGCGGATTTCGGGGACGATCGCGGGGCCGGTGTCGGCGGTCTTCTCCGCGTTGTAGCGCTCGATCTCCGCGCGGCGCTCGAGCATGTAGTCGCGGATCACCTCCCAGCGCGAGAACTCCGCGATCTCCTGCTCCGACAGGAACCGCACGGACCCCATGTCGAGTCGCAGCCCGCGCTTGACCCGGCGGCCTCCCGACTCGGACATGCCGCGCCAGTTCTTGAAGGACTCGGCGATGAACTTGTGGGTCGGGATCGTGGAGATCGTCTTGTCCCAGTTCTGCACCTTCACCGTGTGCAGCGCGATGTCGATCACTTCGCCATCGCAATTGGCCTGCGGGACCGATACCCAGTCACCGATGCGGACCATGTCGTTGGAAGCGATCTGCACGCTCGCCACCAGCGAGAGGATCGTGTCGCGAAACACGAGCATGAGCACGGCGGCCAGGGCACCCAGCCCCGACAGGAAGTAGAGCGGCGAGCGACCGGCCAGGATCGCCACGATCACCACGCCGCCCGCCAGGTACGCGGCCAGACCGAGCACCTGCAGATAGCCCTTGATGGGCCGCGACTTCGCCTCGGCGTACGTCTCGTTGTAGATGTCGTTGGTGGCGTCGAGGAAGGCCTTGAACGCCCCCACCACGGCAAAGGCCATGAACGCGCCGGCGAGCCGCCGGGCAAGGACCCACGAGACCACGAGCGCGGCCCGGGGGTCCGCCTCGACCATGCCCTCCGTAACGCCGAGCGCCGGCCCGATCCCGATGTAGACGACCAGGGCGGGCACGACCTGGGCGAGTCGCCCGAAGACCTTGCGCTCGACGAGCCGGTCGTCCCAGGTGGAGCGCGTGCGCGACGTCACGCCGCTGATCACGCGGTGGAGGATGCGGGAGGCCGCCCATTGGGACAGCCATGCGGCGACTGCGAGCAGGACCACGGGGACGGCCAGCTGGGGCCATCCCGGGGGCAGATATGGGATCATTGTCGTCGGTTACCGGGATTCGTCCAGTTCAGCGGCGAGCAGGTCGAGCGCCAGCCGCGTGAGTCGTACGAGGTGCGGGTGTGCCCGGTTTCCGTTGGTGAGGAAGGCGACGCCGAACCCGCGGGTGCGGTTCCCCGAAGCGAAGGCGGTGTATCCCGGCACACTCCCCGAGTGGGCGAAGAAGCGCTCGTCGCCGCGGTGCGACACCCACCAGGTCAGTCCGTATCCCGGGTTCTCGTAGCCCCAGCCGCCGCCCATCGGCGTACCCGCGAACTGCTCGAACTGCAGCGCGTGCATCTCGTCGAGCGTCGCCCCCTCCAGAATGCGTTCACCCTCCCAGGCGCCGTCCCCGAGGTTGAAGCGCACCCACGCCGCCTGATCGTGAACCGTTCCGTATACGATCCCCGCGGGCCACACGTTGGCGGCAAGCCGCTCGGTGGGTGCGTTGCGGCCGGATTCCTCGTCCGGGACGTACGGCATCGCCAGGCGCTCCACCATGTCCGGGGTCGGGTTGAAGGCCGTCGACGACATCCCCAGCGCACCCCAGACGTTGTCGCGGATGTACTCCTTGTACGGCACGCCGGAGAACGTCTCGACCAGGTGCCCTACCAGCGAGTAGGCCATGTTCGAATACACGACGCCCTCGAGCGGCGGGGTGTCCACGCGCAGGGAATCTCCCAGGTAGGCGTCCAGGGATAGCGGCGCGGTGTCGCCCCAGAGCGCGTGCGGCCCGAAGTCGACGGGCATTCCCGAGGTGTGCGTGAGGAGGTGGCGGAAGGTGACCGGGCGCTCGATGTCCTCCCCGCGGATGACGAGTCCGTCGAGGTGATCGCTCACCGGGTCGTCCAGGGCGAACGCCCCGCGCTCCATCAGTTGCAGCAGCGCAACGGTCGACTGCGCCTTGAAGGTCGATCCGATGAGATAGACCGTGCTGGTCGCCGCGGGCGTGCGCGCCCACAGGTTGGCCTCGCCGTAGGCGCCGCTCCAGAGTTCGCTGCGGCGGTCGGTGAGGGAGATGGCCAGCGAGGGGATCTTGCCTTCCACCATCGCCCGCCGGATCTCGGGCTCGAGCTCGGCGACCACCCGGTCGATAGCCTGGCCGGAAAGCGGGGCAAGGCCGAGGGCAAGCGCGAGCACGGCGCCCCCCAATCCACCGAGAACGGTGCGGAACCGGGAGGCGGGTCGAGGCGCGGACGGACGGAGGGTCCGGCACGGGTTGGCACGGGACGGAGATATCCTGTTTCTGGCCAATTGCATCGCTCCACTGCAAAGGGGATCCTGCCGAACTCGAGCGCGGCAGCCCCGCCTCGGGATCGCGTCGCACGGGTGTCGGCGGGCGTAGTATCTTAAACCATGATCAGACTCGCCCGCGACCCGGACCGCCAGCCGCCGATCCTTCCCGACGAGATGCGGATCACGGTCAGGCCCGTGTATTCCCGCGGGCACTCGCAGCCACCGGACCGATTCGTGTTCGTGTATTTCATCCGCATCGAGAACGTGGGCGGCGAGACGGCCCAGCTGTTCTGGCGCCACTGGCGGATCCATGACGCGGCCGGTGAGGACCAGGAGGTCGCGGGCGAGGGAGTCGTCGGCGAGTGTCCCGTGCTGGCTCCGGGCGACGTGCATGAATACAACAGCTTCTGCGTGCTCGAGGGCCGAAGTGGCTTCATGGAGGGGTACTACCACTTCCGGCGCAGCGACGGATCGGTCTTTCGGGCGCGGATTCCGCGCTTCCACCTGCGGGCTCCGTCCAGCGACGCGGGAACGCTCCCGGCCTGATCGCCAGCGCGGCCCCGCGCCCCGCCATTCGATCCGCCTGCTACTCGATCCGCCGGTACACCGCGTGGGACACGCTCTCGGTGCCGTCTTCCTGCGTCCGCCGGTACTCGTTGTCGATGGTGTTCCCGTCCTCCGAGAGCACGTTGATGATGATCTGGTATACCTCGCCGCCGCGCGCGTTGAGGATCCGGTTCGTGCGCTCGTCCACGACTTCGACCGCGGTCGTGGCATCCTCCTGACCCTCCACCGGGTGGAAGGCGCCGTCGAACATGGTCGTGTAGCTCCAGGCGGACTCCTCACCGTCGTCGTTCGTGGTCGCGACGGTGATCTTCATGCCGCCGTCCCCGTAGGGCTCGTAGGTCATCACGTTGCGGTACGGCGGCGGCCGGTCGGACTCGAGCTGCCACACGCCGAAGCGAGGGTTCGAGGGCTCTTCGGCCGCTGCCCCCGCGGACTCCTCCGCGCCCGCGGGTTCGCCCTGCTGGTCTGCCGGGGCGCACGCGAACGCCAGGGCGGCGGCGATCGATAGGGAAACGGGCAATAGCTTGCGATCAGTCATCCGGCAGGCTCCTCTTGAGGGGTGGTCGTCCACTGACGCGGCCCGGGGAAGGTAGGGCCTTGCCCGGCTTCTTCGAAACCCGGGACGGCGCCACGGTGTACTGGTCAAGCAGGCCGGCACGATTCCATCATCCCCCCGAAAGCGCTCCATGCTCCGGACCTTGCCTTTGGGTTCCCTCGTCCTTGTGGCCTCCGTCGTCGTTTCGCCTCCGCCCGCGCAGGCCCAGTCGCAGGACCGGATCTGGGGACGGGTGACCACCACGGACGGCGAGACTCATACGGGTTTCGTCCGTTTTCGCGGCGTGGCCACCTGGAGCGATTTCCTTGTCGCCGAAAAGAACATCCCGGACGAGAGCTACCAGGACTGGCTGGACGCGACCCGCGACGGCATGCCGCACGTCCGCGTCGTGGAGTTCAAGGGGCACCGGATCTCGTGGGAGGAGAGACACCCCGACTTTCCCGCCATCTCGAATGCGGGCATCCGTGTGGGACACCTCGCCGCAATCACCGCCGACAGCGCGGGCCACGTCGAAGTCCTCAACCGGGCCGGCTTCCGGCTCGAGCTGGAGGAGCCCCGCTGGCGCTGGAGGGACATCGTGGTCGACGCGGAGCACCGGGATCGCCCCGTTCGCCTGCATGGGCGCGACGTGACCCGGATCGAGTTCGCCTCCACGCCCGAGCGCGCGTCGGCACCGTCGCGCCGTCTCCACGGCACCGTGCATGACCGGTCGGGCCGCTCGTTCACCGGATTCGTGGACGCCCGTGCCTTCAACCGCGGCGGCCGGACCTACCTCGATTCGCACCTGCTGGACGACTTCGAGGATGAATACCGGAACTACATTCCGTTCGACCGGATTCAATCCCTTGAACGATCCGGCCGCGGGGTCTCCGCGACCCTGGTTACCGGCGAGGTCCTGAACCTCGACGACGAGGAGAGCGGCCCGTTCCGGTCTCCCGGGCCCGTGCGCGTCTCCGATCCCTCGCTGGGCATGGTGGAGGTCGAATGGCAGGCATTTCGCTCCATCCGCTTCCATGCACCCGCGCGACCGGTGGGCTACGGGGCATTCGACGGAGGCTACCGGCTCCACGGCACGGTCATCACACGGAATGGCGAGGAGTTCTCGGGCCACATCCGCTGGGACTCCGACGAGGAGTGGTCCTGGGAGCGTCTCGACGGATTCTCCGAAGACGTTGATTTCGCCATCGAGTTCGCAAACATCCTCAGGATCGAGCGGGCCGGCGAGGACGGCGCCCGCGTGACGGTCCGGGACGGCCGCACATTCGAACTGACGGGCTCCAACGATGTCGGCGGCGACAACAAGGGCATCTTCGTGTTCCTGACCGGGAGCGGGGAGGCCGGGGCGGCGGACCCGGCCGGGGACCCGGAGTGGCGTTACGTCGCGTGGGAGGACTTCCATGCGGCGCGCTTCGGGCACGGCGAAGCACGGCGCCCCGGATCATGAAGCCGGTCGCACGCGCCGCACTGCTGGCCGCCCTGCTCGCCCCGCTCCTCGGCGTGTCCGCGCCCGGGCCGGCGGCGGCCCAGACGGATTTCGCGCCCGACACCTTCGAGGATCCCGTCGCCCGGCAGCTGTACGTCGCGGCGCTCGCCAACTGGACGCGCCTGGACGAATCCATTCTGCGGTACACGGCCCGGATCGAGCAGAGGATCGCGGCCGCCATCCGCACGCCGCTCAAGGACCGGGTCATCTACCACAACGAGACCGCCGTGCGAGCCTTCTGGGACCAGGACCACGACGCTCTCGTCCAGGTTCTCGGCACCCGCTCGCAGTATCCGGGACGCGAAATCGCGATGCGCGAGGGCGACATGGACTGGCTGCAGGACCTGCCCTTCGACAAGCCGTTCGAGCCGGGGGGAGACCGGCTGTTCTTCGGACTTGCCGAAGGGGACGAAGACGTTTTCCAGCCAAGCACCGAAGACTTCTGGCTGGCCCATCCCCTGGGCGAAGGGGCCGACTCGCTCTACCGCTTCCAGAGCGGGGACACGCTGACGCTGTCCTTCCCGGACGGGCGCCGTCTGGAGGCCATTCAGCTGGACGTTCTGCCCCGCGAGGCGGATTCCCACCGGATCAGCGGCGCCCTGTGGATCGAGCCCGCCACCGGCGCCCTGGTGCGCGCCGTGTACCGGTTCAGCCGCCGTTTCGACGCCATCAGGGACATCCCCGACCTGCAGGAAGAGGAGGAGGCCGGAACGTTTCGATATGTGCCCGGGCTCTTCAAGCCCTGGACCTTCGACCTGACCCTGATGGCAGTTGACTACGGCCTGTGGGACTTCGAGGTATGGCTGCCGCGGAGCATGCGGATGGAAGGCGAGGCGGGCGCCGGCATCATCAAGGTCCCGGTTTCGATGGACCTGTCCTACCGGATCGAGTCGGTCACGATGGCCGACGACGAAGCGGTCGCGGAGCCGGATGCGGAGATCGAATCGGCGCGCGCCCCGGCGGCGCCGCGGGCGGCCCGTGAAGCGGCCGCGGACGCGGCGGACGCGGGGGGTGCCGCCCAGCTCCAGGAGGTGCACTTCAAGACCAGGGCCGAGGCCATGGCCTTCATTGCGCGGCTCCTCTCGGACGACGACGGCATCGATTACGAGCTCATGAGCGATCGGGAAATGCCCGCGAGGGACCGCGAGTCCTTCCTGATCGTCCCCAGCGAACGCAGTCTCGTGGCCAACAGCCCCCACCTGCCCCCTCCCATCTGGCGCGACGCGATCGGCTTCCCCTCCGACGACGAGATCGAGGAGTACATGCGCAGTCTCGCCGATCTGCCGGCATTGCCCGTGCAGACGGTTCCGTGGTCCTTCAACTGGGGGTGGGCGCGCCATGACTTGCTGCGCTACAACCGGGTCGAGGGCCCGGCCGTGGGCGGGCAGTTCGAGACGGACCTCCCGGGACGGCACGCGCTGGGAGGTTCCGCGTTCTTCGGGTTCGCGGACCTGAGGCCCAAGGTCAGACTTGAACTTCGCAAGTCTACCGTGTTGCGGCGGTTGACTTTCGGTGCCTTCCACGAACTCCGCCCGACCGATCCTACGGGCCGCTATCTGGACTTCGGAAACTCGTTCAACGCCCTTTTCTTCGGCCGGGACGACGGCGAGTACTACCGTGCCGCCGGCGCGGACCTGACCTGGCGGCCCCCCGACGGCAGACGCGACTCGTTCCTGTTCCGCGCGTATGGCGAACGTCAGTCCGCCGTGGCCGCCGAGACCGATTTTGCGCTGTTCCGCGCCCTGGACGGCCAATGGCGCTTCCGTCCCAACCTGGTGGCCGGCGATGTCGAGGAGGCGGGGGCCGAGCTGCGGCTGTCGCCCTGGTGGGGCAACAATCCCACTAAGGCGCAACTGGGACTGGAGTTGTCGGGGCGCGGGGCGGTGTGGCGTGTGACCGGTGAGCAGGACCGTTGGCGATACGGCCAGGCGAGCGCGACGCTGCGGGGGATTGTTCCGGTGCTGGGAGAGGGGTGGCGGAGGTTGCGGCTGGGCGCGGAAGTCGGGGCGGGAACCACCTGGGGCGACGCGCCCGTGCAGCGGCACCGGTTCCTGGGAGCGGCAGCCACGCTGCGTGGCTATCCCGCCTCCACGCTGTCGGGCTCTTCCTTCGCCCGCGCGCGGCTGGAACTGTCGCGTGCGTTCGAGGGCGTGAGCCTGATCCTCTTCGGCGATGCCGGCTGGGCAGGAAGCCGGGCGCTCTTCGACCGGGACGACATCCTGTACGGGATCGGCGTCGGCGGCAGTGTCCTCGACGGCCTGATCCGTGTGGACTTTTCACAGGGGCTCCGGGGCCCGGCCAAGGACTTCCGGATCGATCTCTACCTGGACGCGATTCTGTAGGCCGCCGGGCCGACCACCGACGGCACGATACTAAACAATATTGTTAAGTATCGTGCCGTCTCGCTTGACTGGCGCTCCCGCCGGGCGTAGTGAATCAAGGGATCCGTCCCGCGCACGGCACCGTTGCGCCGCGGCGCAGCAGACAACCCGGGAGAGACCGCCATGCGATTCACGAAGACCCTTTGCGCAGTCACGACACCTCTGGCCGCCGCCGCAACCTTCACCGGACTGGCGCTTGCGGGCGCGGGGGTCGTCCACGCCCAGTCCACCCCCGGGATGGACATTGCCGAGCCCTTCAAGGTGGGCACCTTCGAGATCGACGGCGAAGCCCGTGTTGGCCTGGTGCTGCGGGACGCGCTCGTCGTGGACATCTCCGCCGCCAACCGGCAGCTGGAGCGCGACCCCGCGTACCCGAGCCTGCCGATGCCAGCGGACATGGTGGACCTGATCGGCCGCTACGAATACGGCGTGAAGCCCCGACTCTACGAGATCGTCAACCACCTCTCCGCCAACGACATGATCGATGGCGGCGCGCGCCCCGCGTTCATACACGACGTCGCCGACGTGCGCACGCTTCCGCCCATCATGTACCCGGGCAAGATCATGAACGCGGCGGTCAACTTCTACAGCCACGTGAACGAGACGGGGACGCCGGAGGAGCGCGCCGAAGCGCGGCGCCAGCGTCGCGAGAACCGGGGCGTGCCCTACCTGTTCCTGAAGCCCAGCCGGGGTGCCGTGATCGGAAACGGCGACGCCGTCGTGATCCCGTGGGGCCGGGACCGGACCGACTGGGAGGTCGAACTGGGGGCCGTCATCGGCAGGGCGGCCAAGTACGTCTCCGCCACCGAGGCCCAGAACCACGTCTTCGGCTACACGGTCACCATCGACATCTCGGACCGGGGCGGCCGGCCCCCTGGCGGGAATCCGCTCACGTCGGACTGGTTCGTCGGCAAGGGCCATGACACCTTCGCGCCGATGGGCCCCTGGATCGTGCCCAAGGAGTTCTACGGCGATCCCATGGAAAACCTGCGCCAGACGCTGAGCGTCGGCGGCGAGCAGATGCAGGAGGCCCGTGCCGGGGACATGATCCACACCCTGTGGGAGCTGATCGAGTACGGCTCGTCGATCATCACCCTCTTCCCCGGAGACATGATCAACAACGGCACGTCCGGCGGCGTGGGGATGGGAACCGCGGTTCGCGGAGAGCAGCGCTTCCTGCAGCCCGGCGACCTGATCGAGGCCAGCATCGACGGGATCGGGACGCTGACGATTCCGGTTGTCGGCGAGGACGAGCCCGCAGGCGGCACGGGCGCACGGCTGCCGCCGGTGAGGACGTACCGGCGGCGTTAGGCCGCCCCGCTGGGCACCTGGGCGCCTGCGGGCCGTTCCGCTCGGTCCACAGTGCCGGGGGCGGGACTCGAACCCGCATGGGATTGCTCCCGGGGGATTTTAAGTCCCCTGTGTATACCGGTTTCACCACCCCGGCCGACGTTGAAACCTATCACAGCCTCAGCGGCCGCCTCTCGAGCCGGCCGAGACCGAGCCACGCGATGCCGGTCCAGAGCACAAAGTGATAGAAGACCAATCCGGTGGCCCGCCAGTCCCAGGCCATCCCGGACTCGAAGCCAGCGACGAGATCGTCGATTGATCCGCTGGGGAAGATCACGAATGGCAGAATGCTCCGCACCCACTCCGCCGCCGTCGAGGTCCAGAACCGCGGGTCCGCGAGCAACGCCCACACAATCCCCGAGGGCAGGAAATACACCAGGGCGACGAGCGCGGCGCGGCGGATGCCGAGCGCGGTGACGGCGAAGCTGACCGCGCAGGCAAGCACGCCTCTCAGACAGACTCTCACGATCCCTTCGATGTCGGTGGCCGGCGCGGATTCGGGTGGCAGGACGACGAGGGCGCCCGTCACGCCAAAAACCAGGAGAGCCGCGAGGGCGGCGATCTGTACCCCGAGATACCGCTGCAGATAGAACGAGCGCAGCGGCATCGGATGCTGCGCCCACAACATGATGGCCCCGCTTCGGCGCTCGTTCGCGACCACTCCACCCGGCATCAGGAAACCGAAGAGGATCGTCCCGAAGCCAAAGGCGGCACTCAGCAGGGCGAAGAGGGCGAGCATGGCCGAGCTGCGCGCGAGCAGTTCCGACTGCTCGTCGGTGGGCTCGGCGCCCCCGCTCTCCATCTCCTCTGCCACGACGCCCAAGCGTTCGAGGGTCCCCGCCACGTCGTACGCGTTCGTCAGGACCGCGAGCCCCAGGCCGAACAGGAAGACGACCAGCGCGAACTTCCAGTTGCGGCGCACGGCGTTCCGGAACGAGGCCCTCACGATGTTCATGACGCCGCCCCTTCCAGCCCCAGGAACGCCGCTTCCAGGAACTCGCGCGTAAACCCGCCTTCGGGTTGCTGCACGACGCGCCCGCGCCCCTGGTCGATCAGCAGCACGCGGTCGCTCATCATCGCCAGTTCGCCGAGATCGTGGCTTGCGACCAGGATCGTGACCTGGGCGCGAATCTCGTCGATCCGCCTGCGCAGACGGATGCGCTGTCCGGGATCCAGCCCCGATTCGGGCTCGTCCAGAAAGAGCAGGCCGGTCGGCCGCATCAGCGCCATCGCGAGTGCAAGGCGGCGCCGCATCCCCTTGGAGAGCGCGTCGACGAGACCCTGCGTATCGTAGTCCACACCCGCCAGGCGGCAGGCGCGCTCGATGTCGGCGCCGGGACCGGCGGCGGACGCCGCCAGCTTGAGGAGGCCGTCGCACGTCCACCCCGAAGGGAGCACCGTGTCTTCCGCCAGGTAGCCGACACCCTGTCCGCGCCGGTAATCGGCCGGGTCGGCACCGGACACCGTTGCCTGGCCGGCGATCGGAGACAGAACGCCCAGAAGCGTGCGGAACAGTGTGGTCTTCCCCGAGCCGTTGGGCCCCACCACCGCGAGCACTTCGCCGGGCGGCACGTCGATGGAAAGCCCGCCCAGCACCGGTTGTCCCCGGCGGTATCCGATATCCAGTGCCGTCAGCCGGAGTTCGGCAGGCCCGTTTTCGATGGACATGACCCTGGCGCCTACAGGATCGTAGCGCCCAGGGCGGAGGCGACGAGTCCGACTCCGAGCAGCGCCGTCTGGTTGCGGTCGTCGAGGACCGGGTTGAGTTCGACGACTTCGAGGCTGAGCAGCTTGCCCGAGCGGGACGCCTTCTCGCACACCAGGTGGCCCTCCCTGTAGGTGAGACCTCCCCGCACCGGCGTGCCGACTCCGGGCGCGACCCTCGGGTCGAGCGCGTCGAGGTCGAGGGACAGGTGGAATCCGCACGTGCCGTCGCCGGCGCGCTCCAGCGCCTCGTCCATGCACGTGGCCACACCCCTTTCGTCGACCTCGGACATCGTAAACACCCTTACACCCAGCTCCCGGATAAGCGCTTTCTCGCCCGGATCCAGGTCGCGCGCACCCAGGACGCTCACATTCCCGGCGCGCACGCACGCCCTGTGGCGGGTGAGGCGTGGCTCGCCATGGCCCAGAAGCACCGCCAGCGGCATTCCGTGGATGTTGCCGGTTGGAGAGGTGTGGGGCTGGTTCATGTCGGTGTGGGCGTCGACCCAGATGATGCCGATCGACTCCTGCTGCTCGCGGTAGTGGTCGGACACCGCGCTCACCGACCCGATCGAGAGCGAGTGATCGCCGCCGAGGACCAGCGGGAAGCAGCCTCGGTGCAGTGCCTCCCTGACCACGGCCCGCGTCCGGCCTGCCACGTCGTCCACCTCGTTCAGAAACGGGAGAGCGCCCTCGCCCGACTCCGTGGTCTCGATCCCTCCGGCCGTGATTGTGCCCAGTTCGGAAACGGTGTGGCCGATCTGTTCGATTTCGCCCCGGATGCCCGCGATCCGCAGCGCGGAGGGGCCCATGTCGACGCCGCGGCGGCCCGCGCCCAGGTCTATGGAAACGGAGATCAGCGCAATGTCGCGGCCGCCGATCCCCTTCGTCACCAGAGCATGAGCCCGGTGGACAGCAGAAACTGGCTGGCTCCGGACAGTCCCAGCTTGCCCTCGACGAACCCCGGCGTCGACGCGACCGCGAATTGCAGCCCGCCGATAAGGTTGAGGCCGACGCTGGTGTCGGTTTGGCGGCGGTGCCATGTGGCTCGCCCGGGCGGCTGCCTGAAGTCGAAGGAATCCTCCCTGAACGAACTCACAATGTGGAAACCGGCACCCGCGTAGCCGACCAGATCGGCACTCCGGGGGGACACCGGGACGTTGAGGTTGCCGCCCAACTCGAACCAGCCGCATCCGGAGCCGCCGCGGCAGTCCTGGAAGGAGTAGGTCGCCGTGGCGCTCCCGAAGATGTCCCGGAAGTAGCCGTCGCCGGTTTCCAGGAGGTCCGAAAGATCCATTTCGGCGCGCGCGCCCAACCCGAAGTGGGAGTCGTCGCCCAGCGTGACGAGGGGGCCCAGATTGACCCGGTGCTGGCCGGCGGCCGGAGCCGCAAGGATCATGGCGCCTATCGCCAGGGGGACGTAACGAAGCATGCGACTCCTCCTTTGTGGTCGGATTCGGGGTCCCGGGCACGGACCGTTCACCGGAATCGTACGAAGATTCCGTTCCCAGGTTCCGCAACAGGGACCGGCGGCGCAAGCCCCGGTTCCCCGTTGGCCTGACACGACACGCGACACTAGAATGGAATCCCGCCGTAAGGGATGGGGTCGGCCGCGCTTACGGCCGGTCGCTCTCGGACCAGCTGGAAACCCAGGACCTTTCAGGCACACGGAGTTGGCGCATGCGTTTGTTCCAACGCGGCCCATGGGCGGTCGCACTGCTTTTTCTCGCACCCCTGGCCAGCCGCGGTCAGGAGGCCGAGCTGGACCCCGACCGCGGTCTCCCGCTGGAACCCGCCCGCTGGGCGCGGTTCACCACCAATGAAGGGACCTGGATCTCGCTCGATGTGAGTCCCGACGGCCAGTCCATCGTCTTCGACATGCTCGGCGACCTGTATTCGATGCCGATTACCGGGGGCGATGCCGTGCGGCTCACGAGCGGGATGGGATACGACATGCAGCCGCGCTTCAGCCCCGACGGCGAGCGCATCGTGTTCGTGTCCGACAGGAGCGGCGACCAGAACGTCTGGCTGATGCCCTCCGCCGGCGGCGATCCCACGCAGGTCAGCAAGGGGGTCGGCAGCGGCTTCCTGTCGCCCGAATGGATGCCTGACGGGAACTACATCGTGGTGTCGAGGTCGCGCCAGTTTTTCGGGCTCGAAAAGCTCTGGCTCTACCACGTTGACGGCGGCACCGGGATCGAGATGGTGGGAGGGCCGGGAGGCCAGCGGATGATGGGCGCGGCGGTCGATGCAGAGGGGCGCTATGTCTGGTACGCCCAGCGCAACGGCACCTGGCAGTACAACGCGATCTTCCCGCAGTTCCAGCTGTGGGTCTACGACCGGCAGTCCGGCACGCGCACCCCCATGACCAACCGGTACGGCTCCGGGTTCCGGCCCGCAGTGTCGCCCGACGGCACGATGCTGGCGTACGGCAGCCGCGACGACGCCGACACGGGAATCCGGCTGCGCGATCTCGCCTCGGGGATGGAGCGCTGGCTGGCCTATCCGGTCCAGCGTGACGACATGGAGTCGACGGCGACCATGGACGTGCTCCCCGGCTACTCCTTCACACCCGACTCCGATGCGCTGGTGATGTCCTACGGCGGCCGGATCTGGCGCGTGCCGGTGGACGGAAGCGATCCCGCCGAGATCCCCTTCACCGTCGAGGCGGAGATCGGGATCGGTCCCGAGGTCGAGTTCGAGTACCCGATCGAAGACACGCCGACCTTCATGGTCAAGCAGATCCGGTATCCGCGTGCGTCACCCGACGGGAGCCGCGTCGCCTTCACCGCGCTCGACCGCGTGTACATGGCGGATCTCCCGGACGGGACGCCGAGGCGGCTGACAAGCGACGAGGTGGGAGAACACCGCCCGGTGTGGTCTCCCGACGGGCGCTACGTGGCATACGTGACGTGGGACGACGACAGCGGCGAGGGCCACATCCGGCGCGTGCCGGCGGAGGGCGGCACCGCGGTCACTCTCACGACGGCGCCAGCGTACTACCGCGATCTCGTGTATTCGCCCGACGGCGAGCGCATCGTCGGCGTGCGGTCTCCCCGGCGCGTCGTGCAGGAGGCCGTCGACCCCTTCTTCAGCACGGCGGGTTCCGAGTTCATCTGGATCCCGGCCGGCGGCGGCGAGGTGACGGTGATCGGCCCCACGGCGGGACGCAGATCGCCCCACTTCACCGAGGACCCCGACCGCATCTACTACTACGGAACCGCGCGGGCGGATGCCGTACCCGGCTCCCCCGCCCCGCCGCCGGCGACCACCGCCCTTTCCTCGGCCCGCTGGGACGACACGGACAGGAAACGGCACCTCCAGGTTACGAGGCGGGCCGATCTGTCGGCGGGCGGCGTGCCCATCGGCTACAAGCGCTCGGAGACGTCCGACCTCGTGATGCCGGCGGACTTCGACGACGACGAGCCGCGCGAACTGATCCTGCGCTTCATCTCGGGCTCGGTCGAGATGGCGCCGCGGGGTGATCTGGCGCTGGCGCAGGTGGGAGACGACCTGTATGCCGTCACGGTTCCCGACCTGGGCGCCGCGCTGCCCACGGTGGACGTGGTCAAGCCGGACTCGGCGGCGGTTCCCGTCTGGAAGCTGAATGAACTCGGCGTCGAGTTCCCGGCGTGGGGTGCGGACGGCCGCACCGTGCACTGGTCGCTCGGCAACGCGCTGTTCACCTACGACCTCGACGCCGCCGCCGCCGACCCCGACTACGAGCCCGCCGAACAGCAGTTCGCGGTTACGGCGGATCGCGACATCCCGCAGGGGACGGTCGTGCTGCGCGGCGCGCGGGCGATCACCATGAACGGCGACGAGATCGTCGAGAGCGCGGACATCGTCGTGACCGACAACCGCATCGTGTCCGTCTCGGCGGGGCCGGGAGACGTGCCCGAGGGCGCGACCGTGGTCGATGTCGCGGGCAAGACAATCGTCCCCGGCTTCGTGGACACGCATGCGCACATGTGGAATCTCTGGGGCCTCCACTGGGCGCGCCCGTGGATCTACACGGCGAACCTGGCCTATGGCGTGACGACGACGCGGGATCCGCAGACGGCCACGACCGACGTGCTCTCCTACGAGGACATGGTGCGCGCCGGGAAGATGGTCGGTCCGCGCGTCTATTCGACCGGGCCCGGCGTGTTCAGCCAGGATTTCATCAAGAGCTACGAGCACGCGGTGGACGTGCTGACCAAGTACAGCCGCTACTACGACACCAAGACCTTCAAGATGTACATGTCCGGCAACCGCCGGCAGCGCCAGTGGCTGATCATGGCCGCGCGCGAACTCGAGCTCATGCCCACCACCGAAGGGGGGCTGGACTACCGGCTCAACATGACCCACGCGATCGACGGCTATCCCGGAGTCGAGCACTCCATGCCCATTATCCCCGCATACGGAGATGTCGTCGAACTCTTTGCGACCTCGGGCACGGTGAATTCGCCCACGCTGCTCGTCTCCTACGGCGGGCCCTGGGCGGAAAACTACTTCTTCACGCGCGAGGACATCTTCGGAGACGAGAAGCTCACGCATTTCACACCCAAGCGTGAGCTCGACACGAAGGCGCGGCGCCTGCAGACGACCGGCCCCGGACCGGGCGGCTGGTTCATGGAGGACGAGTACGCGTTCCCGAAGCACGCCGCCTGGCTGACGCGACTGGTGGAGAACGGTGGGAAAACCGGCGTCGGCAGCCACGGACAGCTGCAGGGACTGGGCTTCCACTGGGAGCTCTGGGCGATGCAAAGCGGCGGCATGGACGAGCACGACGCGCTGCTGGCCGCCACGATCATGGGTGCCGAGGCGATCGGGCTGGGCCGGGACCTGGGGTCCATCGAGCCCGGCAAGCTGGCCGACCTGGTGATCCTCGACGCCAACCCCCTCGACAACATCCGCAACACCAACACGGTCCACCAGGTGATGATGAACGGACGGCTCTACGACGGCGACACGCTCGACGAGGTGTGGCCCAGGCAACGGCCGGCGCCTGACGAACCATGGCGGAACACCGCGCCGAATGTGCGCGCAGGAATCCCGGGAGGTGACAAATGAGCCCCGCCCGCGTCAGGACCTTCCATCTCGCAGCGCCCGCGCTGATCCTGGCGGCCACCGCCTTCGTGGTCGCGCCCCTCGCAGCCCAGCCACCCAGGCCCGGAGGACCCCGCCAGAACCCGCTGCCGCTCCGTGGTGCCCGCACGGCCGAGTTCACCGCCACCGAAGGCACCTGGATCTCGCTCGACGTCAGTCCCGACGGTCAAACCATCGTCTTCGACCTCCTCGGCGACCTCTACACCATGCCGATCGCCGGCGGAAAGGCGTCGCCCCTTCTGACCGGAATGGCCTTCGAGACGCAGCCGCGCTTCAGCCCCGACGGCGAGTCGGTGGCGTTCATCTCGGACAGGAGCGGTGGCGACAACCTGTGGACCATGCGGATCGACAGGACGGACACGACGCAGGTTTCGCGCGGCAACAACAACCTCTTCCTGTCGCCCGAGTGGGCGCCCGACGGCGAGTTCATCGTGGTCAGCCGTTCGGGTGGCCTGGGCGGCTCGGCGAACCTCTACATGTACCACGCGGAGCGCTCGTCGCCGATCACGATCCCGGGGGCACCGACCTCACCGGGCTTCGCGTCCCTGTTCGGAGGCATCAAGCGCATAGGGGCGGCGTTCAGTCCGGACGGACGGCACATCTGGTATGCGCAGTCCTTCGGGGACTGGGAGTACAACGCGCGGCTTCCCCGCTACCAGGTGTACCGTTACGACCGCGAAACCGGCACCAGCACCGTGATGACCAGCCGCTACGGTTCCGGGATGCGTCCCGCGATCTCGCCCGACGGCGAGTGGCTGGTCTACGCAACCCGCTACAATGCCGACACCGGGCTCAGGAAGCGCAACCTCGCGACGGGTGACGAGGAGTGGCTGGCCTATCCCGTGCAGCGCGACGAGCAGGAATCGCGAGCTCCCATCGACGTGCATCCGGGCTACGCCTTCCTTCCCGACGGCTCCGCGATCGTCGTCTCCTACGGCGGCAGGATCTGGAACGTCCCCATGGATGGAAGCGAGCCCACCGAGATCCCGTTCGAGGTCGAAGTCGAGCTGAGCATCGGTCCCGCGGTCGACTTCGACTACCAGATCGACACGACCGCGATGGTCACCGCAAGCCAGATCCGCAATCCCGTCGTGTCACCCGGCGGCGACCGGGTGGTCTTTACCGCATTCGACCGGCTCTGGGTGCGCGATCTGCCCGAGGGCGACGCCACCCGGCTCACCGAAGCGGATGTCGGCGAGTTCCACCCGCAGTGGTCGCCCGACGGCACGTCGATCGCCTACGTCACGTGGGACGACACCAACGGCGGCCACATCATGAGCGTGCCGGCGGCTGGCGGTCCGCCCACGCGGCTGACCGGCACCGCGGCCATGTACTACAACGTGGCCTGGTCGCCTGACGGCGAGCGCATCGTCGCCTCCCGCGGCGCCGCGCGCGACCTCATGGAAGCGTCGGGGCTGTTCTTCGGGCCGATGGGCGCGGAGTTCGTGTGGGTGCCGGCGGCGGCCGCCGAGCCCGCGGAAGCGACGGTCATCTCGCCGGCCGGTGCTCGTGACGTCGCGCACTTCGCATCGGACGACCCCGACCGGATCTACGCCTACAGCCCGGCGGAGGGCCTGGTCTCGTTCCGCTGGGACGGCACCGACGTCAAGCGCCACCTGATGGTGCGCGGGCGTCAGGGCATCGCGGGAATCGCGAATCCGCACCCCGACGAGTGGGAGTACCTGCCGAGGAGGGTCTACCCCTGGCGCAAGGGCCCCGACCCGACGGACGTCGACCCACCGGCCGAGCCGGGGCTGCCGCAGCCTGCGGGCCTCATCGTGCTTTCCCCGGAGGGTGACCGGGCCTTCGTCCAGTTCGGCCAGGACATCTTCATCGTCGATCTGGCGGAGGTCGGTGCAGCACCGCCCAACATCCTGCTCACCAACCTGGGGGCCTCGCCGGTCCCGGTGAGGAAGCTGACCGATGTCGGCGGCGAGTTCCCCGCGTGGGCGCCGGACGGCTCGGCGCTGCACTGGGCGATGGGCAACGTCCTCTTCACGTACGATCTCGACCACGTCGAGGCGGAGGAGGCCGAAGAAGAGGAGACCGCACACGAGCGCGCGCTGATCCGGGCCCGCGCCATGGCCATTTCGGACACGCTGAGCGACAAGCGCGCCGAGGCCGACAGCCTCAGAAACGCGGACGAGGAGGTCCCGGAAGACCTGGAGGACGAAATCACCCGCCTGCAGGCCGACTCGGTGCAGGTCGTGGCCGATTCGCTCATCGCCCGCGCCGACTCGATCCGCGAGGCCGCGGAAGAGGTGGCCGCCAGGGCCAGCGCGGTCCGCGACGGCGACAAGGAGATCCTGGCCGACACGACCGACAGCTACGAGGCGCATGAGCGCAGGATCGAGGTGCAGCTGCCGCGCGACATCCCGCGCGGCCTGGTCGCCCTGACCGGCGGCCGCATCATCACGATGGCGGAGATGCCGGACGACACGACGGGCGCGCCCCACGTCATCGAGAACGGGGTGGTGGTCGTGCGGGACAACAGGATCGTCGAAGTCGGGATCGCCGATTCGGTCGAGGTGCCGGACAGCGCCCGGGTGATCGACGTGAGCGGCAAGACACTCGTCCCGGGCTACGTCGACACGCACTACCATTCCATGTGGCTGGTGCCGGAGATCCACCCGCAGGAGGTCTGGCAGTACCTGGCGACCCTGTCCTACGGCGTCACCACCACGCGCGACCCGCAGACCGCCGTCACCGACATCCTCAGCTACACCGACCGCGTCCTGACCGGCGGCATGACCGGACCCAGGATCTACTCGACCGGACCCGGCGTCTTCAACAGCGAGAACATCCGCGACGCCGACCATGCGAAGACCATTCTCAGGCGCTACGCCGAGTACTACGACACCAAGACGCTCAAGATGTACATGAGCGGGAACCGCCAGCAGCGGCAGTGGATCATCCAGGCCGCGCGCGAGCTCGAGCTGATGCCCACCACCGAGGGCGGGCTCGACTACAAGATCGACATCACGCACGCGATCGACGGATACCCGGGGATCGAGCACAACCTCCCCATCGCGCCGATGTACTCCGATGTGGTCGAGCTCTTCAAGGAGTCGGAGACCACCAACACGCCCACGCTGCTGGTCTCATACGGGGGCCCGTTCGGAGAGAACTACTTCTACGCCACCGAGAACGCCCACGACGACCCGAAGCTGAACATGTTCGTGCCGAAGGACAACATCGACGCGCGCACGCGCCGGCGGGGGTCGGGGTCCGGGGGCAGCCCGGGTCCGGTGGGCTGGTTCCTGGAAGAGGAGCACGTCTTCCCGCGCCACGCCGAATTCGTGAAGCAGATGCTCGAAGACGATGGGCGCGTGGCCGTCGGAAGCCACGGGCAGATCCAGGGCGTGGGCTTCCACTGGGAGCTGTGGGCCATGGCCGCGGAAGACGCGTCCAACCATGACATGCTGCGGGCGGCGACCATCCTGGGCGCCGAGGCGATCGGCTTCGGCAATCAGCTCGGCAGCATCGAAAAGGACAAGTTCGCCGACATCGTCGTCCTCAACTCGAACCCGCTCGACAACCTGCGCAACACGGTGGATATCCGTTTTGTGATGAAGGACGGCCGCCTCTTCGACGGCATGACACTCGACGAGGTGTATCCCGTGGAGCGCGCGCTGGAGCGGAGGAGGCCCGCCGAATCGGACCCGGCGGGGACTGCGGCCGGGATTCGCGGTAACTGAGCGGTGGTGACCCACCGGCGGCTCGCGGCGGAGTGCCGAGGGCCGCCGGTGGTCCGGTCACCCACGTTGCGGACCTCCCGCGGGCAACCGCACCAGGGCCAGGGCCAGCTCGGCAGCGAACTCCTCGGCGATCAGCCGGTCGGCACGCCTGATCCGCAGCACCACTCTCGAGGGATGCTTCAACTTGAGTCCTTCCTGGCCCGCGACCTTCTCGAACGCGAGCAGGTCCGCGGCGGTGATGATCAGCTTCGGCCCGGTCAGCCTCCACCATTTCCGCTCCGGAACGAACGCGCCCGCCACCTTGGCCAGCGGGATCACGATCTCCCTGACCGGCTCGATCTCTTCGTGCGTCTCGTAGCCTGAGCCCTCCATCGACTCGATCACCACGGCGACGCGCCACTGGATGACCAGCCGGTCCGCCTCCAGCCGCACGAGCCCGTGGGCGGTCTCGGTGGTGGACTCGTATCCCCCGCCGGAGGTGTACAGGTCGGAGCTGCGCTTGAACGTGAAGGGCACGGCGCTGATACCGGGCATCGGCGCGACGGCCCCATGCCCCGGCTCCTCGGGCACGGGAGCATCCCGCTCGCGCAGAGGAGCCCCGCGCACGGGCTCGACAGAGGACGGCATGGCCGCTACCGCCCCCGCTGCTGCCGCACGTCGGGCGGCTCCACGCGCCACCACCACTGCGTCGGCAGGGGCCGCTGCCGCGGCCACACCTCGGTCAGCGTGGCCGCTTCGTAGAGCCGCCCGTTCTTCATGACGTAGTCGATGTCGACCGTGTTCGCGAGGTCGTCCAGCGGGTTCGACGCGAGCACCTGCAGGTCGGCGATCTTGCCCGGCTCGATCGACCCGATGTCGCCCGCCAGGCCGATCGCGTCCGCGCTCATGAGCGTGGCCATGCGCAGGGCGTCGTGGTTGTCCATGCCGCCCGACGCCATCATCCACAGCTCCCAGTGCGTCCCAAGTCCCTGCACCTCGCCGTGAGAGCCAAGGCCGGCCTGGCCTCCGGCCTCCATCCACTTCACGATCTGCTCGGCCTGCTGGAAGTGCGGATACTGATCGTCGCGGTACCACGTCGTGGTCTTCCACTTGTCGAGCTCGTCGCGGGGCGTGAAGAACCGGAGCCGCTCGACCTCGTCGAGGTTGGTGCGCGTCAGGTAGTACTGCCGCCCCGACGGGCCGCCGTAGGCCACCACCAGCGTGGGCGTGTAGACCATTCCGCTGAACGCGCCCAGCTGCACGACATCGCGGTAGAACGGGCTGATCGGAAGCGAATGCTCGAGGCCCGCGTACCCGTCCTGCGCCAGCGTCAGGTTCATGGTGAAGTTGGAGCCGCCCTCCGTGGTGGGCGTGAGGCCTTGTTCGTGCGCGGCCATGATCACCCACTGGCGAATCTTGCGGTCGCCGGCCAGGTACTGCTTGATCGTCTTCGTGTTGTAGTGGTCGCTGTAGCGCCGGAGCACATCGCGGGCCTCGTCGAGGCTGGAGATCTGGTCGGCGCTGAAGACCCCCGGACCGGTCGAGTACAGGCGGGGCCCGATGAACGCGCCGGTCTCCATGAGGTCGAAGTACGCGACCGCGTCCTCGGAGGAGGTCTGGGGATCGCGCTGGGTGGTCACGCCGTACGCCAGCTGCGCGAGGAACTGTGACACCTGCCCGCGGTGCACGCCCCACGCCACCCAGGTGTGCGCGTGGATGTCGACGAGTCCGGGATAGATCGTCCTGCCGGACATGTCGCGCACGTCGGCGGCGTCGGGGATGGCCACGCTGCCGCTCGGGCCCACCGCGACGATGCGGTTGTCCCGCACGACGATGTCCCCGCGCGGAATCACCTCGTCGCCCCGCATGGTGATGAGTCGGGCGTTTGTGAGGGCGACCACCCCGCGCGGCAGGTCCTTGGGCACGGTGATCTCGAGGTCGAACCGCGCGGCCTCGTAAACGGGACCGCCTTCGTCGTCCGGCGCGTCGGCCGAATCGGCGGCTGCCTCGCCGGGCGCGTCCGCGGCGGCATCGGCCTCCCCTTCCGGCCCCTCGGCCTCCTCCCGCGCCTCGGCGCGCGCCGCCGCCACCGAGTCGGCCACCAGCGAGTCGCTCAGGGCGATGTCGTGCAGGAAGAAGCTGCGCCCGATCGAGTAGTGGGCGGCGGCGCCGTCGGTGGTCCACCCCACGAAGTCGCCGCCGACCCTGGTGAGGCGCCGAGTCGGCACGGACGAGCGGGCTGCGACCGAGACGGTCGGCGCCTCGCCACCGGTCGGCGGCACGGTGATCGTGAAGACGTTGCGGTTGGCGCGCACGACCGCACGCCTGCCGTCGGGCGAGAGGACGACCTCGTCGGGCGCCGGGCGGCTGCCGGGGCCGGGGCGCGCGGGCGCGGTGACCTTGACCAGGGTGCGGATGTCGGTGCCGTCATACCGTACCGAGAGCAGCCCGTCCTGGCCCGCCCACACGTACACGCGGTCCGGGTCCGGCCCCGGATGGGGCGCGTTTCGGCCCTCCTGCGTGGCGCCCGACCCCACCCACATGATCCGGCTCGGCTCGCCGCCTTCGGCCGGCAGCCACACGTATTCGAGCTCGGCTGCGGGGCTGTGCCGGCCGAAGTCCTCCAGGGTGCGCATGCGGTGCATCTTCGAGCCGCGCACCGCGAGGATGCGCGTGCCGTCGCCGTTGTACGCAATCCGGTCGAAGAAGGCGGAGGTGGGCGTGAGCTTCTCGGGATCGCCGTCGCCGTCCGCGCGGATGCGCCAGATGTCGCCGCCGGCCGAATCGTTCCAGGTCACATACGCGATATGGCGGCCGTCAGGCGACCAGGCCGCCCCGTGCTCCACATCGTTCGAGGTGGTGAGGCGGCGCACGTCCCGGATGATCGGGTAGCCCTCGGTCTGCGTGCCCGCCGCTTCGGGGAGGTCCGCGGTCCAGAGACGGTCGAGCGCGGAAAAGACCAGCCGCGTGCCGTCCGGCGAGGGGCGCGCGCCGCGGATCTGGGAGACGGTCAGGACCGAGTCGTTGATCGGATAGTCGAACTTGACAAGAGGACCCAATTCCTGCTGGATGTGCGCCGTGAACGGGATCTCCGCAGCCTCGCCCGACGGCACCTCGACGCGCATGATCTTGCCGCCGTAGAAGGTGATCAGCGCGCCGGAGTCGGGCGTCCACGCCCCGCCGGGATACACGTCCCGGTCGCGCATGCCCCCGCCCTGCGACTCGTCGCGCTGAACATCCATGACGAGCCAGCTCTCCTCGCCGGTGGCAAGGTCGAGCAGCTTGAGCGCCTCGCGCGCGTCGTAGCGGGTGGCATAGACGAGCCAGCGCCCGTCCGGGCTGGGCATGGGACGGAAGGCGCCCTCGTGCTCGTGGGTACGCACCATCATGCGCCCCGTCTCGCGGTCGAGCATTCCGATCTGGAAGGCGCCGACCTGACGCGCCGAGCTCTGTTCCACGGCGCCGAAGTGGCCGGGGGGATCCGGGTCGAGGTTGAACGGGTCCGCGTGGCGGACGTCGGAGCTGCCGCCGGCCCCGTCCACCGGGAAGCCGCCACCCAGGTTCCCGCGCACGTTCACCCAGACGTAGCGCGGGTCCGGCCCGAAGGCGGCGCCCGTGTGCGAGGGGGTGCCCCCGCCAAACCCCGGGCCACCGCCCGGAGCGCCCTCGGCCGCCTGCCCCGTGATCTGCACGCCCGACCCCCCGTCCTCGTGCCAGAGCCAGAGCTGCGTGCCCTTGTTCGCCATCACGTATTCGCCGTCCGGCGTCCACACGGGCGACATGTAGTTGTCCCGCTCGGTGTCGGTCAGCTGGCGCGGGTCGCTGCCGTCGGCATTCGCCACCCAGAGGTTCTCGGAGCCGTCGCGGTCGCTCACGAACACGATCTCGGCGCCGTCGGTCGAGTAGCGCGGCTGCATGTCGTAGCCCTGCCCACTCGTGATGCGCGCGGCGTCCCCGCCGGTGACCGGGATCCTGTACAGGTCGCCGAGCAACTCGAAGACGATCGTTTCGCCGTCCGGCGAGAGGTCGAGCGAGATCCACGTTCCCTCGTCCGTCGTGAAGTCGAGGGTGCGCGTGGTGATGAGCGGGAGCGCATCCGCCCGGCGGGCGGCCCGCGCCGAACTGTCGTTCTGCTCGACCGTCTGGGCCGTGACGATGTCTCCCGGCACACCCGCCGCCGCAACCAGCACCATGGCCGCCAGGGTGGGAACGCTCCGCAACTGCAATGGCCGCACTGTCATCTCCTCAACCTCCTGAGCGTCGCGTCCAGATCAGGATGATTCCGCACGACGCGTCGGTTCCCGAGTACTGCATGGGCACACCGGTCGACGACGGGTAGACCTCGATACCCGAGACCGCCTCCGGGTCGATCAGATCGTCGATCGCCGCAGCCTCGTCGCCACCCCGATGCACCACGATGCCGTCGAGCAATACGCGGGGAAAGCAGCCCTCGGCACGCCCGCCGCGCAGGATGACCAACCTCTGGAACGGGCCATCCGCACCGGAACGCACCTCGGCTCCGACGATTCTGCGGAACAGGTCGCTCATCTGGGCCGGGGCCCGTTGCTCGATCGTCTCGCGGTCGATGAATTCGCCGAAGCCCTCGCTCACGCGCCGGTAGAAGCCGACGCCCTGCAAGGCGGCCTCGCGCCGTTCCACGGTGACTTCGAGGGGATCGAGCCGCACCGGATCGGCCGACAGCCCGACGCGGACGTTGGTGACACGCCCCGGCATCACCCGGACCGTGTCCGTCCGGGTCACATACCCCAGCGCGGAGAACTCGACCGCAAGCGTACCGGCAGGCACGTCGGTAAGGCTGAATTCGCCCCTCTGGTCGGTCAGCGTGCCCGCGTCGGCGCCCAGTACGCGAACGGCCGCCCCCGGGATGGATCCGCCTCCTTCCGCATCGCTCAGCATCCCGATCACCCCCGTCACGAGCTCGTCGTCGGCCGCGGCAACCGGCATCAGTGCGGCAACGAACTCGCCCGCGCGCATTACGGTGAAGTCGCCCACCGAGGTCTGATACGCGGGGTGCGAAAGCTCGAGCCGATAATCGCCGACGGGAACCCGGCTGAAGGTGAACCGGCCCGCCGCGTCGGTTCGCAACCGGAACCCGGGGCCGTGGAGCAGCGCGGCCACATTCGGTATGGGGGCGCCGGTGACCGCATCGACCACCGTGCCCGTGATCGAAACCCGCTCCGCTTCCGTCTGCAGCGCGGAGACGCCCTCGGCAGCGGAGACCGGGAGCGCCACCGACAGGGCCAGGAACGCCACCAGCACCTCCGGGACGAACGCCGTGTTCATGTCACCGGTCCCGGCTCCCGCGCGTGCTTGCGGAACCAGTCCATACGGTACATCCAGGTGCGAATCGTGTTCGTCGGCCGGTAAAAGTACGCGTGCCACTCGTCCTGGAGGCGGACCATGGCGGTGGGCACCTTCAGCATCTGCAGTGCCTGGTAGTACTCCTCGGTCTGCCCCATCGGGGTGCGGAGATCGCCCTCGCCCGTGATCAGCAGCGTCGGCGTGGTCACGTTGCCGACGTACATGAGCGGAGAGCGGCGCAGGTGCTCGCTCGGGTCCTCCCAGGGGAGGTTCTCGAAGTTGTTGTACCAGCCGAGTCCGTCGGTCGTCCCCACGAAGGAGAACCAGTTCGTGACCGGGCACTCGGACGAGGCGGCCGCGAATCGGTCGGTGTGGCCGACCACCCAGGCCGTGAGCACGCCACCCCCGCTGCACCCGTAGACGAACATGTTCTGCTCGTCGATGTAGCCGCGTTCCAGCACCACGTCGACCCCCGCCATGAGGTCGTCGTAGTCCATGCCGGGGTAGGCGTTCTCGATCTCGTTGCCGAACGCGCTGCCGTATCCGGAGCTGCCGCGCGGATTGGTGTACAGCACCACGTATCCGCTCGCCGCCTCCAGCTGCCATTCGTACCACATGTACGGCGTGCCGAAGCCGTAGCGACCGTGCGGTCCGCCGTGGATGGCGAGCATCAGCGGATATTTCTTCGACGGGTCGAAGCCCGGCGGCTTGACGATCCACCCCTGGATCTCCAGGCCGTCCGAAGACTCGTACCACACGTCCTCGACCTCGCCCAGTTCGACGCCCGCCAGGATGTCGCCGTTCACGTCGGTAATCTTCCTGATGTCCCCGCCCGCAGCCACGTCGAAGACAACGACATCGCCCGGCTCGTGTGCGCTCGAGACCACGCCGGCCGCCATGCCGTTCGCCGCCATGGAATACACGGTCAGATAGTGCTCCCCCTCGGTGATCTGCCGGACCGGCCCGTCGAGCGGGGCGAAGTACAGGTTCTCCGCACCCCCGTCGGGCGCGTTGTAGTAGACGCCGCTGCCGTCCGCCGCCCAGCGCAGGCCGGAGGGATCCCGGTCGCGGTCCGTCGCGATCTCGCGCGCATCGCTGCCGTCGGCATTCATCACGTAGATGTTGTCGGCGTAGTACGCGTCGTCGGTCTCGTCGTGGCCCAGATACGCCACCAGCCGGCCGTCCGGCGACGGCACGGGCGAGTGGTCGGACCCGGCGCGGGTGGTCAGCTGCCGGACGGCCCCCGACGCCACCGACACGGCGTAGATCTCTGATTCGCGAAAGCGGTAGTCGGAGTCGGGCTCGCGCAGGCTGCTGAACAGGATCTCCGAGCCGTCCGCGGACCACACCGGCGCCCCGTGATTCCAGTCGCCGTCGGTGAGCTGGCGCGGCGTGCCGCCGGACGCGGGAAGCACGAAGATGTGCCGGTACCCGCCGTCGGTGTAGCCCACGTAGTCGCGCCGGTAGTTGGGGCGCGTCACGACCTTCGGCTCCACCGTCCACTCCGCCCCCTCCGGCCGGCCCGGGATCGTGACCGTCCACTCCGGCTCGGAGGGCACCATCATCGAAAACGCGAGCTGCCGGCCGTCCGGCGACCACGTCAGGCCGCCGGGCGACTCGGTGAGATGGCTGACCTGGGTCTCGGCCCCCTCCGCGTCCATCCAGCGCACGAAGACCTGGGCGGCGCCATCCCCGTCCGCGCGCACGAACGCGATCCGGTCGCCGTTGGGGGACCAGGCCGCACTGCCACCGTCGGTAAGCCGCCGGGCCCGCGTGCCGTCCGCATTGACGATGTGCAGCTCCGACACCCAGCGGTCCTTCATCCTGTCGATGTGCCGGCGCTCGTACAGCACCTGGCTGCCGTCGGGCGAGATCTGAGGGCCCATCCCGCCGGCGAGCAGGAACGGACGGACCTCTTCCCAGTCGAAGTAGATCTCGGGCGTGAGCCGGCCCGTTTGCTCCTGAGCGGAGGCGGTTTGGGGGGGTGAGAGGGCGAAGATCGCGGCAACGGCGAGGATCGCGGCGATCGGACGGCGGGGGTTCGGGTGACCGGGGAGCCTGCGGGTAGGGTGGAGGCGTGGGCGAGGATCCATCGTCGGGCGCTCCTGCATGGGGTGGTGGCTGGAGGGTGACGTTGGGGCGCGGCGCGGCACCGGGCAAGGTGGGCGGGGCGGCGCCGCTGCGGGCCCAGGGGCTGCCGCCACACCGGGCGCCTCCGGTTGACCGAGCCGCGCGTTCCGACCCAGATTGCCCGCTGCTCCGACCCGTCGACACGCGACAGCATCGTCCCCCACGCGGAAAGCCGACAACAAGCGACATGGACACAAGGGCGTCTCTCGCGTGAACACACGCGCCATCCTCATCGGACTCACGCTCGGGCTGGGACTCGGGATCGCCGCTTCCGCGACCGGATCGCCGGAGCTGCTGTGGGCGGCCCAGGCCGTCGAGCCGCTCGGCCAGGTCTTCCTGCGCGCGATCCAGATGGTCGTGATCCCGCTGGTGGCCGCTGTCGTCTTCGTGGGTGTGGGGCGGATCGCGAACCTGCGCGAACTGGGGCGGCTGGGGGGCCTGGCGGTGGGGTTCTTCTGGGTGACGACGCTGCCCGCGATCCTGATCGGGATGGGGTTGATGAGCTTCGCGCTCAACTTCACGGCCCCGGTTCCCCCGCCCACGACCGTGGCGGAAATGGAGACCGCGACGCCGGGCGTGGTCGACTTCCTCGTCAACCTCGTGCCCCGGAACCCGATCGAGGTCGCCGCGGACGGCGCGCTTCTCCCCCTCCTCATCTTCGTCGTCCTCCTTGGCGCGGCCACGACCACCCTGCCGAAGGAGAAGCAGCAGACCCTCACGTCGTTCGTGGAGACACTCGGGGACGCCCTGATCAAGCTCATGACCTGGATCCTGTGGACGGCGCCCGTGGGCGTCTTCGGTCTCGCGGCCCCGGTGATCGCGCAGACGGGTCTGGCGATGCTGCAGAACCTCGCCGTGTTCATCGTCGCCGTCGTGGTCGGCCTCTTCATCCTGAAGGGGCTCGTGCTCCTGCCGCTGGTGCGGATCCTGGGCGGCGTGGGACCGGCGCGCTTCATCCGGGGGACGATCGGCTCGTACACGGTGGGGTTCACCACGACGACGTCGGTGGGGACGCTGCCGATGATGCTGCAGGAAGCGGAGAAGCTCGGCCTGTCGAAGGAAACCTTCACGCTGGTCCTGCCGCTGGCGGCGTCGATCAACCGCCCGGGCAGCGCGCTGTTTCAGTCCTGCTCACTGGTCTTTCTCGCCGCCATGTACGGCGTGCCGCTCGACGCCGGGCTCATCGCGGCGGCGGTGCTGGCGATCTTCCTCGCCTCGATGACCGTCGCGCCGGTGCCCAGCGCCAGCATCGTGTCGCTGGTGCCGGCGCTCAACGTGGTGGGCGTCCCCGTGGCGGGACTCGGCATCCTGCTCGGGATCGACCGCGTGCCGGACGTGTTCCGTTCCGCAGCCAACGTGATCGGCCACATGGCCGCCTCGACAACGGTCGAGGGGATGTCGCGGCGACGGGGTGAGACACAGAATCGGTGAACAGCAAATCCGTTTACGAGCTGGCCATCCCCATCGCGCCGGCCATTGCCCTTGCGCTGGTCGCCACGGGTTGCGAACCGGCCCAGTCGCCCCCGACGGTCGGTGTCTTCGACAGCGCCGGTGTGCGGGTCATCGACCTCGGGCCCGTGCCGCTGGACCTGGCGGAACATCGCATCCTGGCTCCCGAGCCCGACCTCGTGATTCGGAGTGGCGAAGACAACAGGGCCTCCGTGCTCTCCGATGTACGCGACATCGAGGTGCTGTCGGGCGGCCGCGTCGCAGTGGCCAACGGAAGCGGGAACGAGATCCTGGTATTCGATGCCGCCGGACAGCACATCGGCACATGGGGCGGGAGTGGCGACGGCCCGGGGGAGTTCCGGTATCTCGAGTGGCTGGCCTTCCTGCCACCTGATTCCCTCGCGGCGGGCGATGGTGGCCTGCGCCGGGTCTCAATCTTCGATTCGGCAGGTCGGTATGTCCGAAACTCGATGACTACGAGCGCCGTGGACCTGGCGTCGCGCCCCATTCCGCCGAGACCCATGGGCCTACTCGCGGACGGCTCGGTAGTCGCGGCTTCCTTCGAGCGGCCCCCGCCGGTGGAGGGTACCGTACGCCCGTCGGTCGAGGTCGTCGTGATTCCTTCGGCGGGCGCCGAAGTACGCCTTCTGGGGACGTGGCCCGGCGAGGAGCTCGCCGTTTTCGAGGAGGACGGGCTCCTTGAGGTAACGCAACCTCCGTTCGGCAGGCGCCTTCACCTCTCGCCCACACCCGATGCCGTCTGGATCGCCGACGACGATCAATGGGAGTTGCGGCAATACTCAGCTCAAGGCGACCTGCGCATGGTTGTCCGGTCTTCGGCCAGTGCTACGGTGGTCACCGACCGGCTGCTGGAGGAGTTCATCGCCGAGAGGTATCGATACGCTGGTCAGGTTCCCACACTGGAGGACCTGAAGCGCGACCAGCAGGAGATCGCCCGTCATACCACGACGCCGAGCCTGGGGATGATCCAGGGCATGATGGACGGCGGTGTGGCCGTCGGCGAGTTCAATCTGGGCGAGGCCTCACCGCGGGCGTGGATCACCGTGGACCCCAACGGAATCGTCACCGCGATCGAACTCCCGACAGGCCTGGATGTCAAGCGATGGGGGCCGGACTGGGTTGTGGGTGTTGTGCGCGACGCGCTCGACCGCGAGGCAATCCATCGATATCGGATCCTCGACACGGATCCGGGAGACGGGTGATTGGGCCGGGCCTCGAATTGTTCTGTTCCATTAGGATCGCCCTGATCGAACACTTTTCTGGCCAGACGGCTGACCGCTGACCAGGCACGGTCCGTGAATCGGGGCGTTATTACTCATATACTCATATACTCATATACTCATATACTCATATACTCACCATCAGTGTCTCGAGCGGTCCGTATTCGCCCGCGCCGCTGGAATCGTCCCGCCGTTTCCGCTATCGTTGCAACTCCAACGGCCGGCTGTGGTTTCAGCGATGGACAAGCCGGCAGGTAAGGCGATTTGTGGCGTATTGCGGCCAGGGAACAGCTAAAAAGCCACGCCCGCCGGAGGGTTCCGGCCCGGATTGGCCCCGAAGGGGTTCGGTCCGACCTGACAGGCCGGGCCCTTCCGAACGGGCGGATTGGCGGGAAGCGCGGGACATCAGGTGACCAGACCCCCCATCGAGCACCTCCTCGCCGACCGCATTCTCGTGCTCGACGGCGCCATGGGCACGATGATCCAGCGCCACGACCTGGGTGAGGCGGACTTTCGCGGCGACCACTTCCGCGCGCACGACCAGCCCCTGCTCGGCAACAACGACCTCCTCAGCCTGACGCGCCCCGACATCATCGGCGGCATTCACCGCGCCTTCCTCGAAGCCGGCGCGGACATCATCGAGACGAACACGTTCAGCTCCACGCGGCTGCCGATGTCCGACTACGGGGTCGAGGACGCGGTCGGCGAGATCAACCGTGCGGCGGCGCGGATCGCGCGGGAGGCCGCCGACGAGTACACGGCGCGCACCCCGGACCGGCCCCGCTACGTGGCCGGCATCCTCGGCCCGATGAACCGCACGGCGTCGATCTCGTCCGACGTGAACGACCCCGGCGCCCGCCAGGTCACCTTCGAGGACCTCCGCGCGGCGTACGCGGAACAGGCCCGCGCCCTGACCGAGGGCGGCGCGGACATCCTCATGGTCGAGACCATCTTCGACACCCTGAACGCCAAGGCGGCGGTCTTCGCGATCCTGGAGGAGCTCGACACATCCGGGACACGGCTCCCGATCATGATCTCGGGCACGATCACCGACCAGAGCGGCCGCACCCTCACCGGCCAGACCCCCGAGGCCTTCTACAACTCGCTGCGCCACGCTGCTCCGCTCGCCTTCGGCCTCAACTGCGCGCTCGGGCCTCGCGCGCTCAGGCCCTACCTTCAGGAGCTGTCCACGGTCAGCGAATTCCCTGTCAGCTGTCACCCCAACGCAGGCCTGCCCAACGAGTTCGGCGGCTACGACCTCACGCCCGAGGACATGGCCGCCACCATGGCCGACTTCGCGCGCTCCGGCTTCCTCAACCTCGTGGGCGGGTGTTGCGGGACCGTCCCCGACCACATCGCGGCGATCGCCGACGCGTTGGAAGGCGTCGCCCCGCGGCCCTTGCCCGAGCCCCCCGTTCGCACCCGCCTCTCCGGGCTCGAACCCCTCACCGTCGGGCCCGAGTCGCTCTTCGTGAACGTGGGCGAGCGCACCAACGTGACGGGGTCCCGGCGCTTCGCCCGCCTGATCCTGGACGACGACTACGAGGCCGCGATCGAGGTGGCGCTGCAGCAGGTTCGCAGCGGCGCGCAGATCATCGACGTCAACATGGACGAGGGGCTGCTGGACTCCGAAGCCGCGATGGTGCGCTTCCTGAACCTGCTCGCGGCCGAGCCCGAGATCGCGCGCGTGCCGTTCATGATCGACTCGTCGCGCTGGGAGGTGATCGAGGCCGGACTGCGGTGCGTGCAGGGCAAGGCGGTGGTCAACTCGATCAGCCTGAAGGACGGCGAAGAGGCCTTCCGCGAGCAGGCGCGCCGGATCCGCCGCTACGGCGCCGCGGTGGTGATCATGGCTTTCGACGAAGAGGGTCAGGCGGCGACCGCCGACCGCAAGGTGGAGATCTCGGAGCGCGCGTACGACATCCTGGTGCAGGGGGAGGGATTTCCGCCCGAGGACATCATCTTCGACCCCAACATCTTCGCGGTGGCGACCGGGATCGCCGAGCACGACGAGTACGCGCTCGCCTACTTCGACGCTGTCGCCCGGATCAAGAAGGCGCTGCCGCACGCGCTGGTGAGCGGCGGGGTGAGCAACGTGTCGTTCTCCTTCCGCGGCAGCCACGGGGTGCGCGAGGCGATGCACTCGGCCTTCCTGTACCACGCGGGCCAGGCCGGGATGGACATGGGGATCGTGAACGCGGGCGCGATCGCCGTCTACGATGAGATCCCGGACCAACTGCTCACGGCGGTCGAGGACGTGCTCTTCAACCGTGACCCCGAGGCCACCGAGCGTCTGACCGCGCTGGCCGACCGGTACCGGGGAAGCGCCGCGGGCGACACCGAAGACCTGTCGTGGCGTGAAGCCCCCGCGGGCCAGCGGCTGCAGCACGCGCTGGTGCACGGCATTACGGACTACATCGAGGAGGACACGGAAGAGGCGCGCGCCGGCGCCGACCGGGCGCTCCACGTGATCGAGGGGCCGCTGATGGCGGGGATGAACACCGTCGGCGACCTGTTCGGGGATGGCAGGATGTTCCTGCCGCAGGTGGTCAAGAGCGCCCGCGTGATGAAGCGCGCAGTAGCGTACCTTGTGCCGTTTCTGGAGCGCGAGAAGGGGGCGGACGAGGAGGGGGCGGGCGGCGACGGGGACCCCGGCCGCCGATCCGCCGGACGCATCGTGATGGCGACCGTCAAGGGCGACGTGCACGACATCGGCAAGAACATCGTCGGGGTCGTGTTGCAGTGTAACAACTACGAGGTCTTCGACCTGGGCGTGATGGCCCCGGCCGAGAAGATCCTGGAGAAGGCGCGCGAGGTGGACGCCGACCTCATCGGGCTCTCCGGACTGATCACGCCGAGCCTCGACCAGATGGTGCACGTCGCGAGCGAAATGGAGCGCACCGGGATGACCCAGCCGCTCCTGATCGGCGGCGCCACGACCTCTCGCGTCCACACGGCCGTGAAGATCGAGCCGCGCTACAGGGGCGCCACGGTCCATGTGCTGGACGCTTCGCGCTGCGTCACGGTGGCGGGCAAGCTGCTCGATCAGGGGAGCCGCGCGGGATACACGGCCGCGGTCCGGGAAGAATACGAGGGGATTCGCAGACGGCGGGCCGGGCCGGGCAAACGGGCGCCGATGCTGACCCTGGAAGCTGCCCGCGCCAACCGTCTGCAGCTCGACTGGGGTCGCCACGCGCCGGTGCGGCCGACGTTTACGGGAACGCGCATATTCCCTCGCGACGGGACCGACGGGGTCGCATCCGGACACGGAGCGTCGGCGTCGGCGAGATCTGCGCTCTCCGCCTCCTCCCCCTCCAAAACCTCCCGCTCGTACGACCTCGAAGAACTGGCCTCGCGGATCGACTGGACGCCCTTCTTCCGCGCATGGGATCTCAAGGGCAAGTTCCCGGCCATCCTGTCCGACCCCGAGGTGGGCCCGCAGGCGACGAGTCTGTATGAAGACGCCCGCGCGCTGCTCCAGCGGATCCGGCGCGAACGGATGCTGGCGGCGAGGGCGGTTGTCGGACTCTATCCGGCCAATGCGGTGGGCGATGACATAGCTGTCTGGGACAGCGAGGCGCGCGACAACCCGCTCGCGGTCTTCCACTGCCTGCGCCAGCAGTTCACGAAGCGCGACGGCCGCTCCAACCTCTGCCTGGCCGATTTCGTGGCGCCCGAGTGCTCCGGCGTCGCCGACTACGTGGGCGCGTTCGTGGTGACGGCCGGCGAGGGCGTCGCCGAACTGTGCGGCGAGTTCGAGGCCGCCGGCGACGATTACCAGAGCATCCTTGCGAAGGCGCTGGCCGACCGGCTCGCGGAAGCGTTCGCCGAACGGATGCACGAACGGGTGCGCCGCGAGTTCTGGGGCTACGCGTCCGATGAATCGCTCACCAACAGCCAGCTCATCGCCGAGGAGTACGCCGGCATCCGTCCCGCGCCCGGCTATCCGGCCTCGCCCGACCACTCGGAGAAGGAGACGCTCTTCCGGCTCCTGGACGCGCGCGCGATCGGCGTGTCGCTGACCGAGAGCTGCGCGATGATGCCGGCCGCCTCGGTGTCCGGTCTCTACATCGGGCATCCCGACAGCTTCTACTTCGGGGTTGGCCGGATCGCCGGCGACCAGTTGAACGACTACGCGAGTCGTAAGGGTATAAGTATCGACGAGGCAACGCAGTGGCTCAGTCCAAACCTGGCGGAGACCCCACATGGCTGATCTGCGGGAGATGCTTGCCGACGAGCGCGTCCGCGTCATGGACGGCGCAATGGGCACGATGCTCTATGCGCGCGGCGTCTTCTTCAACGTCTGCTACGACGAGCTGAACGTCACGCACCCCGAGCTGGTCGAGGAGGTGCACGAACAGTACATCCGGGCCGGCGCCGAGATCATCGAGACCAACACCTTCGGCGCGAACCCGGTGAAGCTGTCCCCTCATGGGCTGGAGGAAAGGACCGAGGAGTTGAACGCGCGCGCCGCCGCAATAGCCGTTCGGACCGCTTCGGGACGCGCGGCCGTGACAGGCGCCGTCGGGCCACTGGGTATCCGGCTCGAGCCCCTGGGGCCCACCTCGCTGGAAGAGGCTCGCGACTACTTCGGCCGCCAGGTGGACGGACTGCTTGCAGGCGGCGTCGACGGCTTCGTCCTCGAGACGTTTTCCAGCCTCGTCGAGCTGAGGCAGGCGTTCCGCGCGGTGCGGTCGCGCTGCGATCTGCCGGTGATCGCCCACGTGACCGTCGGCGAGGACGGCGCGACGGATCACGGGACGCCGGCGGAGGACGTGGCTCGGGCGGTCGACCGCTGGGGCGCGGACGCGGTGGGGCTCAATTGTTCGGTGGGGCCGGCGGTCATCCTGGACGGTCTGGAACGGATGGCCGAGGTCACGCGGCTGCCGCTCTCGGCCGTGCCCAACGCCGGACTTCCGCGCGCCATCGAGGACCGCAAGATCTACGTGACCGAACCGGGGTACATGGCGCAGTACGCCCGGCGGGCGATCGATGCGGGCGCGAGGATCGTGGGTGGCTGCTGCGGCACGACCCCCGAGCACATCCGCGCCATCCGCGAGGTCGTCTCGGCGACCCGGCCCGGGCGCGTGTCGGTCCGGGTGACCCGCTCCGTGGGCAAGTCCTCCGCGCGCAAGCCCCCTCCCCCGCTGGAGTCGCGATCGGACCTGGGCCGCGCTCTGGCCGACGGCGAGTTCGTGACCATGGCCCGGGTGCTGCCGCCGCGCGGGTGGGACACCACGCGGATGCTTGACGACTGTCGCACGCTGGCCCGGGCCGGCGCCGACATCATCGGCATCCACGAGGACCGCCGCACCGCCCGGCTGAGCGTCCTCGCCCTGGCCAGCCTGATCGCGAAGGCGTGTCCGGGTGAGCCCCTCGCCCACTACACCTGCCGCGACCGCACACTCTTCGCGATGATCAGCGACCTGCTGGGCGCGGCGGCGTCCGGGGTCCGCAATGTGCTGCTGCTGACCGGGGACCCGCCCGGCGCGGCCCCCTACCCCGACTACAGGTCGGTCGTGGACGTGGACTCGATCGGCCTGACCAACGTGGTGACCGCCATGAACCGCGGCGTCGACCCGTCGGGCAACGACATCGGCCCGCCGCCCGGTTTCGTGGTGGGCGTGGCGTTGCGGCAGGGGGCGCGCGACCCCGCCCGGGAGCTGGGTCGGTTCCACTGGAAGGTGGACGCCGGCGCCCACTTCGCCGTGACCCAGCCGGTCTTCGACGCCGAACACCTGGTCGAGTTCCTCGCGGGCGTCGGCGACGACGGGCCCGGAGTCCCGGTCGTGGCGGCGATCCAGACGCTCGGCTCGCTGCGCCACGCGGAGTTCCTCAAGAACGAGGTGCCGGGCGTGGTCCTGCCCGACCGTGTGCTGGAGCGGATGCGGCGGGCGGAGGCGCGGGGCGCAGACCACGCCGCCGCGGAGGGGATCGTGATCGCGCGGGAGACGGCGGCGGCGCTGGCGGGGGAGGTCGCGGGACTGGAGATCGCGGCGCACAGGCGGCCGGGGGTGGAGGCGGCGGTAGGGGTGTTGGAGGGGGTTGGGGGCGGGGGTTAGGATCGCCAATCCGGCAAGACAGGCACATCAGTCCCATCAAGCCATTCGGACGCCCGGCGCGCATCGTCATCGTTCCCTGCCAAACTCACGAAGTGCGGGCCAGGGCTCCAACGCCGCTTGGGCCTGTCCTTCCCGGTCAGAGAACCCAGCGATGGCGAAGGTCAGAGATGCGATACGACTCTTGCACGCGAACGGCTGGTCCCTGGCCCGAACGCGCGGAAGCCATCGGCAGTACCGGCATCCGGAAAAGCCTGGAACCGTGACAATCGCGGGCCGGTTGAGCAAAGACTTGGCCCCCGGGACCTGGAAGAGTATCCTCAGACAGGCAGGACTCGAAACGGAAGATGCTTCATGAAATACGCGATCGTTGTCGAGCGGACCTCGACCGGCTACTCAGCCTATGTCCCGGACCTGCCAGGGTGCGTCGCTGCGGCAGGTTCGTATGAGACCGCGGAGAAACTGATCCACGAAGCGGTCGCCTTCCACCTCGAGGCCCTCAGAGGTGACGGCGATCCGATTCCCGAACCGAAGACATCGGTCGGATCGGTGGAGGTCCCGGTTCCGCAATAGGCGGCTCGCCGGACCGGCACACGTCAAGCCGGATTCGGATCGAGGGGCCATCCGGCCTCTTGGCACTGTTTTCGTATTTCACGATAATCGTGTCGCCATCATCCATATGTGAAGGAACGCGGACCCGTGAAGAACATTACCATCGCCTTGCCGGAGAATGTCGCGCGGTGGCTGAGGGTCAAGGCCGCCGAAGACGATCGTAGCGTCGCCAGATGGATCTGCGAGTTTCTGGAACGGAAGCGGCACCGCGAGGACGACTACGAGATCGCCATGAAACGGTACTTGGCGAGAAAGCCGCGAAAGATCGACTGGCCCGACGGGCATCGGCCAACCCGGGACGAACTGTATGTCCGCTCTCGTCTTCGTTGACACGAACGTCTTCGTCTACCGTCAACGACCGTAGCGATCCGGCCAAGCAGGCTCGTGCCGCCGATTGGCTCACCCACCTCGCACGCTCCCGACACCGGACGTCTGAGCTTCCAGGAGTTTACATCCCGTAAACCGGAGTTGACACTCCAGTCCCCCCTACTCGGCCTGCGGCACCGCCTCCCCAATCCCCTTCAGCCGCCTCGCCACATCCCGGATACGAAGGTTGCTCACGTACACCTTGTCGGCGCCGATCGAACGCAATCCGCGGATGCTGCGCAGACAGATCTCCTCCGCGCTCGCCCCCTCGGCGAACTCCCGGGTGATCTCCCGCGCCGGGACCGGAAAGTAGCGCCCCAGGTAGTCCAGCGTGCGGGGGTTGGCGCTGTGGTAGTGGAAGACGCCGTGGACGACCGGCAGCTCGATCCCGAGGCGCGTCAGTTCCTCCCGGAAGCGCTCGACGCGGTCCAGGGAGTGGTGCGACACGATCTGGGTCAGGACGAAATCGGCGCTGAAGTGGTGGTCGGCAACGAATCGGGCCTGCTTGACCGGATCGCGGTGCGGATTCGCCCATCCGCCGAGCGGCAGGTCCGGCTGATCGGCGCGCAGAATGCGGCGGAGATCCTTGCCGTGCGGGACGCATCGCTCGGGGCCAACGGAATGGTCGCCTCCGACCACGGCGACCGCCGCCACCCCGAGCCCTGAAGCCCGCCGCGCGAACATCCGGCAGTAGTCCAGGGAGTGCTTGCAGGTCAGAAACGGCACGACCGCGCCGAAGTCGGCACTGGCGCCCAGATTCGCTGCAAGGTGCGCCAGGCTCTCCTCTTCCCGGTCGCCTGCCGCGTCGTCGGTGAGGAGGATGAAGGTATCCTGCCGCGCGAGACGCTGGACCGCGTGGTGCATGTCGATCCATACGCTCATGCTCCGGGACATGTCCATGCCGCGGCGGGGCGGCCGCAACTCGACCGCGACAAGCGGCTCGGGCTGGTGCAGACGGCGCAGCAGGTCGCGTGGGCGGGGTGTGCCGGGGGACGCGGGCGGGATCACGTGGGCGTTGGAGTCACGGGGTGTCGCCGGCAGGCGGGATCACGACGCGCTCCCGACAATCGCAGCCAACTCATCCAGCGCCGTGGGCAAACCGGGGGTCAGGACCTCCACGCCGTCCCGGGCGATCAGCACATCGTCCTCGATCCGGATCCCGGTTCCCTTCAGCGACGGGACGCGCGGGCAACGGCCGGGCGCGAAGTACAGGCCGGGCTCGACGGTAAACACCATGCCGGGCTCGAGCGCCACCGGGCCGTCCGCATCGCGGTAGGCGCCCGCGTCGTGCGTGTCCAGACCCAGCCAGTGCGAGGTCTGGTGCGGGAAGAACGCACGGTGCGTCCCCTTGTCGAGCACCTCATCGGTCGGCCCCTCCACCACCCCCAGCCCCACCAGTCCCTCCGCGATCGCGCGGCTGGCCGCCTCGTGCACGTCATCGAGCGTCCCGCCCGGCGCGCTCGCCGCCAGCGCCGCACGGTGCGCGCTTCGCACAACCTCATAGGCGTCCCGGCGCGCGCCCTCGAGCGGCCACGAGGCCGGCACGGTGCGCGTGATGTCGGCGGCGTAGCAGTCGAACTCGGCGCCCGCGTCCAGCAGCACGAGGTCCGCGGCCCCGATCCGTGCCCGGTTGGCGGAATAGTGGAGCGTGCACGCGTTCGCCCCCGCCGCCACGATCGTCGGGAACGCCGGGCCGTCCGCGCCCCGGCTGCGAAATCCGCTCTCGAGCGCGGCTTCCACCTCCCACTCCCCCGCCCCACCCCGCACGCGCGGCAGCGCGTCCCGGAACGCGGCCACCGAGATCCGCGCCGCTTCCCTCATCCGGGCGATCTCGGCGGCGTCCTTCCGCACCCGCATGGCGTCGAGGATCGCGCCCGGATCGACCAGCGCGTGCGCCCCCGCGCCCCGCCTCGGTCGCCTCGCGCGGCCATCCCGCAGCGCGGCGGCCACCGTATCATCACACACCGCAGAGGCACCCAGGCGGTAGTGAATGGTATCGCCGCCGAGCAGGAGTCCCGGCCCTCTCTCCCTCAATTCCCTCAGCGGAAAGACGGCGTCGGCTCCGAACGATTCCTTCACCTCGTCGAGATCGGGTCTCGGTCCCGTCCACAATTCCGCCTTCGCGTCGCGCTCGGGCACGAAGAGGACGAAGCGGTTCTCGTCGGCGAATCCCCGCAGCACCGCGATGCACCCCGGATCCGCCCATCCCGTCACGTAAAGCAGCTCCGAGTCCGGACGGTACCGATATTCCGAATCGCCACTCTTGAACCTGACCGGTGCGGCGGGCAGGACCATGGACGCGCGCGACATGCGGGCCAGCGCTCGCGCCCGCCTGACGTCGAAGGATATGGGTGGGAGTGCGGTCACAGCGCGAGCGTGGTCACGGCTGGAGCGTGGCGTCCCGACCGCGTCACCGGCTCCCCGGCCTGACCCCGGCGCGGCGCGCGGGAGGCGGTTCGTCGATCAGGAAGTGCTCGAACCAGCTCCTGATCCGCTCCAGGCGATCCACGAGCAGCCAGGGCTCACCGGTCCTGGACAGGCCATGCGACGACCGCGGATAGCGGACCAGTTCGACCGGCACGCCCAGCTTCTTCAGCGACATGAACCACTGTTCGCCGTCGGCGATCGGTGTGCGGTAGTCCTGCTCGCTGTGGATGATGAGCGTCGGCGCGGTGACGTTCTCCACATACGATATCGGCGACAGTCTGCGATACAGGTCACGCTGCTCCCAGGGCGGCCCGTAAAACTCGTACTCGGTCAGCCCCTGCGCGTCCGAAGTCCCCCACCAGCTCTCCCAGTTGGTGATCGAACGGGACGTTACCGCCGCGTGGAAGCGCTCCGTGGTCGCCGTGAGCCAGTTGGACATGAACCCGCCGTAGCTGCCGCCCGAAACGCCGAGCCGGTTGGCGTCGATCTCGGGGTAGGCCGCCAGCGCCGCCTCGACCCCGGCCAGGTAGTCCTCGCGGTCGACGATGCCCCACTCGCCGCGGGTCGCGTACTGGAAGTCGTGGCCGTAGCCGGACGACCCCCGCGGGTTGGTGTATAGCACGAAGAACCCGGCGGCGGACAGGACGTGGAAGGTCGGGAAGAAGGTGTTCCCGTACGCCGAGTGCGGTCCGCCGTGGATCTTGAGCACCATGGGGAAGGAGCCGCCCTCGCGGAAGTTCACCGGCCGGACCACCCAGCCCTGGACCATCGTCCCGTCCTCGGCCGCCCAGGTCAGTTCCTCGGCAGGCATGAGCGTCACATCGGACAGCCAGCCGTCGTTGAAGCCCGTGACCTTCTGTTCGCTGGAACCGTTCCCGGGGCCGACGTAGAGTTCCGCGGGCGTGACCGCGTCGGTGGCCGTAAACGCCATCACATCGCCCGCGCGGGAGAACGAGATGGAGGAAAGCCGCCTGGCGCCGCGCGTGACCTGCTCGACCTGGTCGACCGGGCCCGCGACGGTCCCCTGCACATCGGCGGGGACGCGGAAGAGGTGGCTGTCGCCCTGCGTGCCGGCGGAGAAGCGGATGTTCGTGCCGTCGGCGGACCACATCGGTGCGCCGGGCCGCAGGTCCCAGGCAGCGGTCAGGTTGACGGGTTCGCCGCGGAAGTGCCCGTCCGATCCGATCTCCGCGACCATGAGATCGGTCTGGCTCCCCCGGGCGGGGGTCGACAGAAAGGCCATGCGGCGGCCATCGGGGGAGATCGCCGGCGCGCTCTCGGTGCCCGGGTTTTCCGTGAGGCGCCGGACGGTGCCCGCGCGCACGTCCACGGCCCAGATGTCGCCGGTGTTTTCGCTGTCGAGTTCGTCGTCCTGGCGTTCGTCGCCGGTAAAGAAGACCACGCGCCCGTCCTCGGACCACACCGGGCCGCCCACGTCGAACGAGACATCCGTCACCTGCCTGGGTGTGCCCCCCTGCGCGTCGACCACCATGAGCTGCCGCTTTTCGCGCGTGAGGTAGTGCGGCTGGAACGCGAGCCGGCCATCGCGCTTGTAGCGGATCGAGGTCACGACGCGGCCATCGAAGCGGGTGGCGTTCAGGGTGTTGGAAACCGCATCCGGCGCAATCCATCCCTCGCGGCCCTCCGCCACGGCGCCCTCTAGCTCGTCCGGCTCCCGCTCGGGAGCCTTTACGTAGGCAATGGAACTCCCGTCCGGGGACCAGACCGGCGGCCCGTCGACACCGTCGATGTGGAAGGCCTCCCCTCCGGGCCCGCGAACGCGCACGAACCAGATCGGGTTCGGGTCGTCTCCGCGTGACGACGTGAAGGACAGGAGCGAGCCGTCGGGAGACCATAGTGGCCCGCTCGACTCCTCATTGGAGCTCGTCACCGGGAAGGCATCACCACGCGCGCGGCCGCCCGACAGCGGCTGCAGCCAGATTTCGCGATGCCGCCGATTGTCGGCCTCGACAACGGTGGTGACGGCAAAGGCCACATGTGCCCCGTCGGGCGATACCGCGACCTCGCCGACGCCGACCAGGCTGTAGTAGTCGTCGGGTGCATACCCGCGGCTTTGGGCTGCCAGGGCGCCGAACCCGCCGGACCCCGGAAGCAGAACCGCCAGCACCACGGAAACGACGCCGATACCGTATAGAGAGCTTCGAGGTGTCATCGCTGACTCCCTTACCTGCGCTGAACATTGGCACGGCAAGGTAAGGCGCGAACGGGATCGGGCTCAAGTTGACCGCGCGGCCGCGAAGCCCGCGGTCATGCCGGCCCGTGTTCGACGTATTACCTTGTAGCCAGCTTCACACGCCCGGAGAACGCCCTTGCCGCGCCCGCCGTCATCGATGGTCAGCCGCCCCGCAGTCCTCGCCCTGCTGCTCGCGGCAGTCGCGCCGACCGCGAACGCCCAGGTCGTACGGGGCCGGCTCCTGGACGCCGCCGACGAGGCCGCCGTGAGCGGAGCCATGATCAGCCTGCTGGACCGCGACGGCAACCAGTCCTCCAGGGTGCTTACCCGGGGCACGGGGCTGTTCGAAGTGCAGGCGGCCAGCCCCGGCAGGTACCGGCTGAGGGCCGACCGGATCGGGTACGCGACCAGCTTCTCGGATTTCTTCGATCTTGCGGTCGGTGACACGCTCACCATCCAGATGACCTCGGCGGTCGCGGCGGTCTCGCTGAGGGGCATCGAGGCCGAGGCGGACCGGCGGTGCCGGGTGCGGCCGGAAGAGGGTCTGGCCGTCACCAGGGTGTGGGACGAGGCGCGCAAGGCGCTGGACGCGGCGGCGTTTACCCAGGAACGGGGGTACTACCGCTACGAGATGATGGGCGTTGTCCGCGAGCTGGGTCCCGAGGGCCGTCAGGTGATCAAGGAGGACCGGGACTTCGAGCGGGCATATCGCCAATACCCGTTCGTCTCCCTGTCGGCGGATTCCCTTATTGCCCAGGGGTTTGCGAAGCTCGCGCCGAACGAGTCCGTCTACTGGGCCCCCGATGCGGGCGTTCTCCTGTCGGACGCGTTCCTGGACACCCACTGTTTCCGGATCAGGTCGGACGAGCGCCAGCCGGGGCTGATCGGACTCGAGTTCGAACCCGTTCCCGGCAGGAGAATCGCGGAGATCCGGGGTACGCTGTGGCTCGATTCCGACGGCGCGCGGCTCGAGCGACTGGACTACAACTACCAGAACCTCGATCTGCCGAGCGCGCTGGACCGCGCCAATCCGGGTGGTACGGTGGAATTCGAGGCGCTGCCCAACGGCACCTGGATCGTGAGTTCGTGGCGGATCCGGATGCCCCGCAGCCGAGTCGGGGTCAGCCCTTTCGACGGGCGCGTCGTCACCGTGCTCGACGGGATCACCGAGCAGGGCGGCGATGTCCTGAGGGTCCACGGCCGTGAAGGAACCGTGATGGAGGCCGATGTCGGCGGCCGTATCGCGGGCATCGTGTTCGACAGCGTGCGCGCGGGGCTCCGGAATGCCCGGGTCTTCATCGAGGGAACCGGCATGGAAGTCACCACCGATCGCGAGGGCCGTTTCCAGTTCACCCACCTGCAGCCCGGGATCTACTCGGTCAACTTCAGCCACGCATACCTGGAGCCGCTCTCGTTTCGGCCCGAGCCCTGGGAGGTCGAGGTGCTCGAGGGAGCCGAAAGCCCGGTCCAGGTCAACTTCGCGGCCCCTCGGATGGGGAGGGTCCTGGATCAGATGTGCCGCGACGTGGAGGCGCCTGGTGAGACCACCAGCCTCCCCGGCGGGCAGGTGCTGCGGAGCCACGGCATTCTGGTCGGTCGCGTGACCGACAATGGCGGGCGTCCCGTGGCAGACGCGACGGTGCGCGTTCTGTCCCGCGAATACGACCTCTCTTCCACTCAGGAGACTTCGGTTGTCCACACGCGGTTGCGGAGTGGACGCGCCGGCGTGGCGGTCACCACCAATGCGTCGGGGTATTACCGCGCCTGCTGGGTCCCGGTGAACACCGAACTGCGCGTGGCGGTGCTCGATCCCGGCGAGAAGCTCGACCCCAACACGCTCGAGGTGGCCTATACGTTGTCCGAGATGATCATCTCGAGGGAAGAGCAGGTCTTGATTCCCTCCGACCAGCTGTACGCCACACTCGACTTGAGGGTTGATCCGAAACAGCCCTGAACGGCAACCAGCCTCCCCCCACCAACTGCGAACAGCGTGATCACACGACCTCCATACCACCCTTTCCATGCCCGCGCGATGGCTGCGGCGCTCGCAGCACTTGGCGCGGCAGCCCTCCACCCCGACGCTTCGGCCACGGCGCAGACCGAAACGCAAGACACCGTCGAGCTCGCCCCGATCGTCGTCTCGGTGCTCCGTTCGCCGGTACGACTGGACCGGCTTCCGTTCTCGGCCTCGGTGATCGCGGGTCCCGAGCTGGCGGAAGGCAACGCCGGCCTGTCCCTGGAGGAGGCGCTGCACGCGCTTCCCGGCGTGCGGGTGCAGAACCGGTACAACGCCTCGGTCGGCGAGCGCATCTCGATCCGCGGGTTCGGCGCACGCTCGCAGTTCGGCGTGCGCGGGATCAAGATCTTCGTGGACGGGATCCCCGCGACCCTTCCCGACGGCCAGACCACGCTCGACCACCTCGACATCGGGTCTCTGGGCCGCGTGGAGGCGCTGCGCGGCCCGGCCGCGGCTCTGTACGGGAACGGCGCGGGCGGTGTGCTCCTCTTTCGCAGCGCGGCGCCGTACGCCGGCAGCTACAGCCAGGAGGCCACCTTCGTCACCGGATCGGACGGGCTGCTGAGGCTCCAGGCCACCGGATCCGGCACCGCGGGCGCGGTCGGCTTTCGTGCCAGTGTCGCCCGGAGCCACTTCGACGGCTTCCGCAACAACGTCTCGGAGTCCGGTGAAGACCCGTACAGTCAGGCGGACCGGACCACCGTCAACGCCGGCTTCAACACGTCGGTGGGTGGCGGGACCCTGGCGGTGCAGTTGAACGGACTCGACCTCGACGCGCTCAACGCGGGCTCCCTGCCGTTGGATCTCTTCGACGAGGGAAGCAACCAGGCCTGGGGGTTCAACGTGGCGCGGCGCACGCGGAAACTCGTTCGGCAGGGACAGGCGGGAGTGAGCTGGACGGGCGGGCTCGGCGGCCTGCAGGGTGCGTTTTCCGCCTACGGCGTCAGGCGCGAGCTGGACAACCCCATCCCGACCCGGGTGATCGACCTGACGCGCAACGGCGGTGGCGTGCGGGTCGCGCTGGCCCGGGAATGGAACGCGCAGGCCGGCCAGGGCCGTCTCGACTTCGGAATCGAGAGCGAGGTGCAGCGCGATGATCGCCAGAACTTCGCCAACCAGGGCGGCGAACGCGGCCCACTGGTCCTCGACCAGGACGAACGGGTGCGGGCCGCGGCCGTGTTCGGTCAGCTCCAGGTGCCCGTTGCGGGACCGCTGAGCGCCATGGGAGCGTTGCGCTTCGACCACTTCGACTTCAGCGCGGAGGATCGCATGGTCGCGGCGGACGACCCCGACGATTCGGGCTCCCGCACCATGAGCGGGCTGAATCCGTCACTGGGCTTGCACGTCGACCTGGGCGATCATGGTCTGTTCGCGTCCATCGCCCGTTCGTTCGAGACTCCCACCACGACCGAACTGGCCAATCAGCCCACCCGCGCAGGAGGGTTCAACCCCGGACTGGAACCCCAGAGCGGTTGGACGGCCGAAGGAGGACTTCGGGGCGCGCTGGGCGGCCGGTCCACGTACGATCTGACCGCTTTCACGTCCAGTCTCTCCAACCAGCTGGTCCCCTTCGAGGTCCCGGCCGCCCCCGGCCGGCGCTTCTACCGCAACGCGGGCCGGTCAAGCGTACGGGGCTTCGAGGCTTCGGCGCGGACGGTGCTATCCCCGGCCGTCGCCGTGCGTCTCGCCTACGGCTACGTGAGCGCCCGGTTCACCGAGTTTTCCGTCGGCGACGACGTCTTTGACGGCAACCGCATTCCCGGGATCGCGCCCCACCGGCTGGAGGCCGGTCTGCGGGCGGGTCGCGGGGTCTGGTTCGGCGAGCTGCGCATGGAGATGCGCGGTGAGGTCCCGGCAAACGATGCGAACGACGCCAGCGCCCGTGCCTACACGCTAGTGGAGTTGCGCGCGGGGGCGTCCGGGGTCCGTGCCGGCAACCTGCGCCTGTCGCCCTTTGCGGCGATAACCAACCTCACCAACGTCCGCTACGCGTCTTCCGTGGTCGTCAACGCCTTCGGAGGCCGGTACTTCGAACCCGGACCCGACCGTGGCGGCTACGTGGGGCTGTCTCTGGCCTGGGACGGGGAGCGCTGACACCCGCTCTCGTCGAGCACGAGCCACAGGCTGTTCCCCACCGCGCGCTCTCCGGTGGCGTCGGAGGGGCGGCTGACGATGCGTCCACCGACCGACATCGCGGACGAACCGCCGCCATCGAGATCGATCGCTTCGTCCACGCCGAGCGCCAGAAAAAGCTCCGTGAGCTCCGGCAGGGACATTCCGGCCGCGTACGGCAATTGCCGCCCGTCCACGACGACGATCCACAGCACCCCGGTCTCATTGTCCAGGCCGACTGCGGTCCGCGGGTGCCGCGCCGCGGCGAAGGACGGTCGCTCGGCGACGCCCAGATCGCCCACCCGGCTCCCCTGGTCGAGAAGCTCGGGGAAGCCGCCAATAGCCTGTTGCGGTGCGCGGACCGCGCCGGACTCCGTATCGGCCGGACCGACATGGAGTACCCGGTCCGGACCCCACGCAAGGGCGGGGCGCGTGGAGGTACGCCTCGTCCAGTGCGTCACCTCCGGTCCCACCGGCGTCCCGTCGGGCGCAAAGAAGTCTCCGTTGACGCCGCCCAGCACACCCGTCGGTGCGGAAGGCCGCATCTCCGTCACGGACTTGCGCACGCGCGTCGCGCCGTCCGTATCCAGCGCGGGCACGACCCTCAGATCCAGCTCACATCGGTCCAGGTCGGCCGAGACCAGGTGGATCGCCCAGGGACCGGACGGCGACCACAGGTAGCGGTAGTGGACATCCGGGCCCAGCCGCTCGGCGCGCGACGAATCGGGCGCCAGGTATGCGAGCGCAGCGGTGGGCAGCGGAGGCGGCTGGTCGGCAGGATCGTCCGTGGCGGTGCACGCGGCCGAGGGTCCGGCCAGCGCGGCCAGAAGCATCGCGCGTCCGGCGCGGGCGGGCAGGATCGGAGCAGACATGCGGGAATAATAGTCGCTCGGTCCCTGGAGCAGCGCTATACTCGCCCATCATGACGCCACCGCTCTCCCGTCCCCCCGACCGTGCCGTCCGTGACGGCTTCCGCGCCCCCCGCCGGCGACGTCTCCCGGCGACCCTCCCCGCGTTGTCGCTTGCCTGCGTGCTCATCGTGCTGACGGCGGCCCCCGTGTCCGCCCAGTACCGATTCGGCGTTTCGGTGTTCGGGGCCAGCATGGTGGCGCTGGTCGCGGAGTACCGCTGGGACCATCAGGGGCTGGAGGTGCAGGCGGGCACATGGCGGCTGCGCGACCTCAGCCTGGCGGTCACGGCCAAACAGTACGTCGGGTCGTCCTCGATAGAGCCTTTCGTGGGCGCGGGATTGTGGGCGATCACGGCCCGTCAGGACGGGGGCACCGGATTCGGACTCGTCGCGCGCCTCCCCGTCGGTGTGGGCTGGGACTTCGGCTCACGGCACAACGCGGCCTTCACGATTCATCTGAATCGCGCGCTGGCCGTAAAGCGGCCCGGCCCGGAAGAAGGGCGTCCGCTTCGCACCGGCCTCGTGCCGTTGCCCGAGTTCAGCTACCGCTGGCGGCGCAACTGAGGAGCGGCTCCTTCAGGCCACGGGCTCCATCCCCACGTACTTGAGCCCGCTCCCTGTGTTGAAGAGCACCACCTCGTCGCTGTCGCGGATCAGTCCCATCTCGAGCAGCCGGGGCACCGCCGCTGCCGTCGCTCCGCCTTCCGGCGCCCCGAAGACCCCGGTCGCGGCTCCCATCACGCCGACCCACTCCTCCATGGCATGATCCGTGACCGCCACCGCCCCTCCCCCCGACTCGCGCAGCGCGCGCAGGATGAGGAAGTCCCCCACGGCTCCCGGAACGCGCAGCCCCGCCGCGTACGTGGCCGCGTCCTCCCACAGGCCCGCGTCCTCCCGGCCCTGTTCCCACGCCCGCACCATCGGCGCGCAGCCGGTCGCCTGCACGGTGAACATCCGCGGCCGTTCGGCCCCGATCCAACCGAGCGCCTCCATCTCGGCGAACGCCTTCCACATGCCGATCAGACCGGTGCCCCCGCCCGTCGGATAGACGATCGCGTCGGGGAGCCGTCCGCCCAGCTGCTCGAACAGCTCGTATCCCATCGTCTTCTTCCCCTCCACGCGGTACGGCTCCTTCAGGGTGGACAGGTCCCACCAGCCGTCGTCGTCGCATCGCTGGCGCACGACCCTGCCGCAGTCGCCGATCAGGCCGTCCAGCAGTTGCAGGTCCGCACCCAGCGCGCGTATCTCGGCCAGGATGGCGACCGGCGTGTCCTCGGGCACCACGACGTGAACCGGCATGCCGGCGGCGGCCCCGTACGCCGCGGCCGACCCCGCCGCATTGCCCGCCGAGGGGATGGCCAGCTCCCGCGCCCCCAGCTCCAGGGCACGGGAGACCGCCATGCACAGCCCGCGGTCCTTGAACGAGCCGGTCGGGTTCTGCCCCTCGTCCTTGACCCAGAGACGGCGCACGCCCACACGCCGGGCCATACGGGGCGACTCCAGCAGCGGCGTAAATCCTTCGCCGAGGCTGACCTGGCAGGCGCGGTCCCGGACCGGCAGGACCTCTTCATAGCGCCAGAGCGAGGGCGGCCGGCCGGCCACTATCTCCGGGGTGAACCGATCCCGAATCGCATCGAGATCGTAGCGCGCGAACAGCGGTTTGCCTGCCGGCGAGAGGCCCTGCAGGGACTCGGAGTCGAAGGTGGCGCCGGTGGCGGTGCACTCGAGATGGGTGGCTCCGGGGAGCGTGTTGTAGGGATCTTGCATCGTCTCGCGGGTAAGAGGCTGGAGGATTCGCGGAGCCGCGGCTCGAAAAGTCCGCGGCACACGGCCGGCGGGCCGGACAGTCGGCCGCGCAGCCGTAAAGCTGGCATGCGCGGCGTCCCTGTGGAACCTTTGGAGCAGGCAACCGTTGCCATGGGTTCACGCATCTCAACCCACGACACGCAGGCGGCACGACGCGCCACCCACCGGGGGGAGACATCGAAGCACAACTGATACGGCAAGCGTGTGAAGGAAACGAGCAGGCCGTCCGCGCGCTCTACGACCGGTATTCCCCCCGGGTTTACGCGGTCGTGCGGCGCATCGCAGGTGAAGACGACCTGGCGCATGACTACGCCCAGGAGACATGGATTCGCGCCCTGCGCGCCCTTCCATCCTTCCGCGGCGACGCACGCTTCTCGACCTGGCTGCACCGGATAGCGGTCAATACCGCGCTTCAGGCGGTGAGAAAGGCGAAGACGACGAGGATGCGCGAGGTGCCGTTGCCGGAGGTTGTCGCGGTGGGTCCCCGCGTCGGCGATGTTCTGCTCGAACGGAAGCTGGAGCAGGCGCTGGACAAGCTCCCCGCAGGCATGAGGAAGGTGCTGATCCTGCACGACGTGGAAGGCTATACACACGAAGAAATCGGCACGGCCCTGGGGGTGACCTCGGGCACGTCGAAGTCGCAGTTGTTCAAGGCGCGAGCAAAGATGAGGCGCATGCTGAAGGGTTACGAATCACAGCCGAGGGAAGTGGAAGCATGGAGCATTTGAGTCTCGAACAGTTGGCTCGGCTGGTCGATGAACGGCCGACATCCGAAGAACGGGCGATCCTTGACGCGAACCCCGGCCTGCGGCGGGAACTGGACGCGTTGCGTGCCCAGACCGGCGCACTCAAGGATCTGCCGGCCATGGTGCCACCCCCTGACAACTGGCCGGAGTTGAGGGAAAAGCTGGTGGCCGAGGGTCTTGTCCGTGGCCGGCGAGGGAGCCCCGCACTCTGGCGCAAGTGGATTCAGATTGCCGCCGGCCTGGTGCTTTTCACCGGGGGGACGGCCTTCGGCTGGGCGACGGCCAGCTCTCCCGGCGCTCCGGACGGCGCACCGATCGCGGGTTCCGAGCTGGGCGAGCCGGGATCGGCGTCCTTCGCGTCTCTGGAAGAAGCGATGCTCGCGGTGCAGGAAGCCGAGCAGGAGTGGACTGCGGCTTTCGGGGAATACCGGCGGCTGCTGGGAGCGCAGGTCGAGCGCGAGCTGCCGGGGGATCCGGCCGTGAGGCTCGCCGCCATCGACGCGCTCCTCGCTGCGAGCACGGCGGCGGTGGAGGAATCTCCGGCGGACCAGTTCTTCAACGGACTGGTCGTCAGCACGCTCGCCGAGAGACAGCAGACGCTTCGGCAGATCAGACAGGCGAACTGGCATTGAATGAGATGAGATTCCGCACGCTTGTCGTCGTCGGCGCCCTGCTCGCCGCGCTGCCGACCGCCGCCGCACCGCAGGATTCGGTTCAGGCAGCGGAGCGGAGCGGCTGGCTCGGTATTCGCCTGGATGCGGGTTTGACCGGGACCCGCGGCGCCGACAGCGTCTATTTCGAGATCGTCATCACGGATGTGTACCGGTCAGGACCGGCCGACCAGGGTGGGGTCGTCGCCGGGGACCGCCTCGTCGCGGTCAACGGCAGTCGCCTCCCGACCTGGGACGCGTGGGTCAGCGCGGTGGGCGGCCTCGGACCCGGCCAGACGCTTCACCTCACGGTGCAGCGCGGCACGGCCGAGCACGACGTGGCGATCGTGGCGGGAGCGCGACCGGCAACGCTGCAGCCGAGCGCCTCCATGGAGAGGTTCTTCGACGCACAGGCGCGCATGAGCAGACACGTCGACTCGCTCTTCCGGATGGTGATCGACTGGGGTGACATAACCGAGGGCATGCTCTCCGCGGAGCGGCGGCTGTGGGAGGCCACCCGGGAAATGGTGCGCGAGGCGCAAGCGCGGACGGAGGCAAACCGAACCGAGGAGCGCCTCCGCGATCCCATGGAACCCCCGGACGCGGGCGGTGGCGGGGGCCCCCGGGTTCGTCGTGTCGAGATGGTGGAAACCACCCGACCGCACCTCCTGGCGCCGTTCGTGCTCAGCAGTCCCGTGGTACTCGGTGGGGCGTTCGTGCGCGACCTGACCACCGAACTGGGCCGCGTCTTCGGGGTTGAGTCCGGTGTGCTGGTCACGGACGTCATGGGTCTCAGCCCCGCGGCCCTGGCCGGGCTCCGGGCCGGCGATGTGATCACCGCCGTCAGCGGCGAGACGTCCGGCACGGTCGCGGAACTCCGCACTCTGCTGGTGCAGGCTGTCTTCCCGGTTGACCTGACGGTCACGCGTCAGGGCAGCAGCGTAACCATTTCCTACCCGCGCTGAGCAGGTCCTGCCGCGACCGATCGCCGCGGCCACCGCGAGTCAGACGCCTGGAGCCGGCCTACTCGTAACGGAGCGCGTCGATCGGGTCGAGCGTTGAAGCCCGCCGGGCAGGCCAGATCCCGAAGAAGAGGCCGATCGCCGCGGAGAACCCCAGCGCCACCACCACGGCGCTCGCTGCAACCGCGGTCTCGGCCCCGTAGAGCTGTGAAATGAGCCTGGCACCGCCCGTCCCGGCCGTGACACCGAGCACGCCGCCGAAGACGCAAAGCACCAGCGCCTCGATCAGGAACTGAAAGAGGATCGTCTTGCGCGTGGCGCCCAGCGCCTTGCGCACGCCAATCTCCCGGGTGCGCTCCGTCACGCTCACCAGCATGATGTTCATGATTCCGATCCCGCCCACCAGCAGGCTGACGCCCGCGATTCCGGCCAGCAGAAACGTGAACGTCTGCGTGGTCTCGTTGAAGGTCTCGAGGAACTCCGACGATTGCTGGATGGAGAAGTCCGCCTCCTCCGTCGGCAGGATCCGGTGCTCGCGCCTGATCACACGGTCGATGTCCGCCCAGGCCGGGTCCAGCTCTTCCGGAGACGGGGCGGCAACGTAGATCGAGCGCAGCCGGTCGCGCCCTCCCATCACCCGGTACATCGCGGTGGACAGGGGGATGTAGATCTGGTCGTCCGGCTGCATCCACATCGCCCCGCCCTTCTCCTTGAGGACGCCGACCACCTCGAAGCGGATGCCCTTGATTTGGATCGTGCGGCCCACCAGGAGGCCCGGCGGCGTTCCCAGATCGTCGGGAACATTTGAGCCAAGGACCGCAACGCGCCGCCGTCCCTGCACCTCGCCCTCGTCGAAGAAGCGGCCGTACTCGATCTCGTGGTTGTGCAGCGGGAAGAACGAGGGCCAGGTCCCCACCACCGAGTTCGACGAGTTCCAGCGCAGGTACGACACCTGCAGACGGGACTCGATCTCGGGCGCGATCTGGTACTGGTCGCCGACCTGGTCGCGCAACGCGACGGCGTCGTCCTCCTCAAGTCGGCGGCTTCCGCTCGCCACACCGCGGAAGAATCCCTGGCCGGGCCGCACGGTGAGGATGTTGGTCCCCATGTTCTCGATCTGCTCCTGGACCTGGCGCTGCGCGCCCTCGCCCAGCGCCACCATCGTGATGACCGCGGCCGTGCCGATGACGATCCCGAGGGTGGTGAGCCCCGAGCGCAGCGCGTTCGCGCGAATCGAGGCGAATGCGACGAAGATCGTTTCCTTGATGACGAACATTGTTGGTTCCTGTCAGTCCGTGGCTAGCCGAAGGGACGCATGCGACCGCGCATGCGCTCCATGCGCTCCTGCTGTTGCGCCTGGAGCTGGGCCGCTCCGATCAGCGCGATCTGCTCGCCTTCCTCCAGTCCGGCCAGGATCTCGGCGTAGTCGTAGTCGCTGATCCCCATCACCACCGGGCGCGGGGTGAGGTTGCCGAGTTCGTCCACCACGAACACGACGCCGGGAGTGAACGCCGGATCACCCATGCTTCCACCCATCGCACCCATCATCCCTCCACCGGCGCCCCGGTTGCCCCGCATAGCCATCCACTGGCCGCGTTGCGCGGCTCCGCCAGGACCGCCGTTCGGGCCTGCCTGCCCGGCTGTCTCCCGGTCCCCCGCAGTCCGCCCGGCCGCGGCTGTGCCGGCTCCATCCGCGCCGGCTCCATCCGCGTCGGCTCCGTTCCCACTCTGTCCCGCGCGCATGGCCGCCGCGAGCACTCTTGCCGAGTCCGCCGTGATCTCGCCGGACTGGATCCGCTCGCGAATGCTCGCCATCTCGGCCGCAGCGGGTCCGCCGCCCATCGCGCCGCCGCCGAAGCCACGACGCCCGCTCATGTCGACCCCGGCCCGCGACGCCGCCTGCGCCATCAGTTCGCCCCACGCACCGTTGTCGACGCTGACGGTCTGGGGATCAAGCCCCAGCACCTCCGCCGCGGGAGCGACCTCGTAGGGCTGAACCACGCCGCTGTTCGGCACCGTCAGGGTCTGCTGACGCTCGTCCACCAGGACTTCCACCTCGGCGTTCATGCCCGGCTTGAGGAGGCCCGCACGGTTGTCCAGCAGCACGATGACCGGGAACATCGTCACGTTCTGGTTGACCACGGCCTGGGGCTCGATCTTTTCGATTTCTCCCTGAAAGGTCCGGTCCGGGAACGCCTCGACGCGCACCGTGGCGATCATTCCCGACGTCAGCTGCCCCATGTCTGTCTCGTCAACCAGTGTCCGCACGCGCATGTCGTCGAGGTTGGCCATGTTGAAGAGCGTGGTGCCGCCTGACACGTTCTGGGTCGCGGACTGAATCACTTGCCCGGCCTCGACCAGCTTCTCCAGGATCGTGCCAGCCATCGGGGCCCGGATGGTCACGTCGGTCCGCCGCAGCGTGGCCAGCTCCAGGTTCGTGCTGGCCCGGACGAGCGAAGACCGGGCGTTGGCGTATTCCAGCTGCTTGCTCTCGTACTCCTGCGCGGTGATGACCTCGACGTCCAGCAGTTCCTTGCTGCGCTCGAGTTGCGCCTCGGCGATGTTCATGCGCTCGCGCGCCACCGCGAGATCCGCCTCGGCCTGCTCGAATGCGTTGTCGACGTCACGCGGGTCCACTTCAGCCAGAAGGGTTCCCGGCTCCACCTCGTCACCGGAGTCGACGTGGAGTTCCAGGATCTCGCCCGAGGCCTTGGATTTGACCTCCACCTTGAGCACCGGCTCCAGTTCACCCGTGGCTTCCGCCGTAATCCGAAGGTCACGGATCTCGGCCGGGGCGGATTGAACGCTGACCGCCACTTCCTCCGGGGCAGCCTCACATCCGGCGGTGGCAAGCCCTGAGAGCATTGTTGCGGCAATCACGCCCGAAAATCGTATTCGCATCAGGTCAACATCCCTTCCTTCTTGAAATCGCGCTCGACCAGTCCATCGGTCAGGTGGATCTGCCGGGACGCGGCTTCGGCAATGTCGGGTTCGTGGGTCACCAGCAGGATCGTCTGGCCGGCCCGGTTCAACTCCACGAGGATCCGGACGATGTCGCGCGAGGTCTCCGAATCCAGGTTTCCGGTCGGCTCGTCGGCCAGGAGCAGCGCCGGATCGTTCACGAGAGCCCGAGCAATCGCCACGCGCTGGCGCTGGCCCCCGGAGAGTTCAGGTGGCTTGTGGTGCATGCGGTCGCCCAGACCCACGCGCTCCAGCTTCTCTTCGGCGCGTTTCCGCCGGACCTTGGCCGGGACTCCGGCGTAAATGAGTGGAAGCTCCACGTTGTGCAGCGAACTCGCCCGCGGAAGCAGATTGAAGGTCTGGAAGACGAAGCCGATGTCACGATTGCGGACACGCGCCAGCTGATCGTCCGACAGCTCCGACACCTCTCGCCCATTCAGCCAGTAACGGCCGTCGGTGGGGGTGTCCAGGCACCCGATCAGGTTCATGAAGGTCGACTTGCCGCTTCCCGACGGACCCATGATCGCCACGAATTCGCCGCGGCCAACCTGCAGGTCGACCCCCCGTACCGCCCGCACGGTCTCGGCTCCGAGCACATAGTACTTGCGCAGCCCCTCCGTGCGAATAATCGTCCCGTTCACTCCGATTCCGCTCCCGTATCCGTCACTTCCGTGCCCGTTCATCATCACAGATCCCTCCCCACGATCGATTCAAGTTCCGCCTTGGCGAGCGCGTAGTCATACCTGGCGGTCACCAGGTTCGCCTCGGCCTGATCCAATGCCACCTGGCTGGTGATCACGTCGAGAATCCCGGACTCCTGCACACCGTAGCGTGCACGGATGAGCCTCAGGTCCTCCTCGGCCACGACGACCGCGTCCTGCGCGATCGCAATGGCCTGTGCCTGCGTCTCCAGCGTTCTGAGAGCCGCGTCCACGCTCTGGCGCACGCCCCTGCGCGCGTCGTCCTCCGAAAGCCGTGCAACCCGCCGGCTCTCGGACGCCTGGCTCACGTTCTGCTCGCGCTGAAAGCCGTCGAAGAGCTGGTAGCTGCCCGAGAGGCGAAAACTCCAACTCGTGTTGCCGCCGTTGAAGGTGGGATCCTGGTTGGCCCAGGTGTATCCCGACGACACCGACAGCGAGGGCAGGTAGGAGCTTCGAGCGTTGCCCAGAGCGGAGCCGGCGACCGATGAAGCCGCCTCGGCGGCGCGAACGGCCGGCGACACCGACTCGGCCAGAGCAATGATCTCCTGTTCACTCAGCGGGAGCGGGGCCGGCTCCAGGTTGTCCGGAAGAACGGGCACCACCGGCCCGCTTGCGCCTACCTGCCGGCCCAGGGAAAAGCGGGCCACCCGCAGCTGGTTGCGTGTCTGCAGGAGCGACTGGAGCGCATTTGCGAGTTCCAGCCTGGTTCGCAGGGTATCGGAGCGCGTGGCCGTGCCCGCCAGCATACGCGCCCGGCTGATCGCGAGACTCTCCTCGGCCCGTTCCACGCTTGCCTCGGCAACGGCCACCAGTTCGAACTGGCGCAGCGCGTTCATGAACAGCGTGCGCGTCTGCAGCACGACTGCGAAGCGCTGGTCAAGCAGGCGGGCTTCGGCTTCCAGAATGCTCGACTCGGTACGGCCGAGTTCGTAGAACTTGCGTCCGCCCTGAAAGATCTGGTAGTTCGCGTTCAACGACGCGTTGTAGGAGTCGTTGCTCCCCGTAACGATGCGCTGCGTGTTGGGATCAAAGCGGTCCAGGCTCTGCACCGACGCGCCCGAGCCGACGCTCACGTTGGGCAGGAAAGACCCCCAGGCGCGCCGCCGCGAACTGCCGGCGTTACTCAGGTTGGCCTGGCTCTGCGCCAGCTGCGGGCTGTGGACCTGCGCCATTTCCAGAGCCTCGGCCAGGGTCATTTCCACGCCTTCGTCCTGGGCATCCAGGTCGGCGCCGACCGCAAGCAGCAGAAGTACCGCCAGTCCGGCTCCCCATGTGCCCGGTCCGGATCTCCCTATTCCAAACGTGTGTTTCACGATATCAGCGTTCTCCGTTTCTTTCCGTCCCTCCGCCCCTCCGCCCGTCTCCAGACGAGTCGCGGTCCCGGTCGCGATTGCCGAACCTGACCACCAGGAGCGAGTCGTACAGCGCCCGTTCCTCCGGCAGCAGGACGGCCTTGATGGAGTCCCTGGTGGCGCGGAACAGATCTCTCCGCCGCGGTTCGTACGCCTCCCGAATCGGTTGGTACGCCGCCCGAAACTCCTCGTCCAGTGCCCGCATGCGAACGGTGAAGTGCTCGATGATCTCGTCCACCTCCGCCCGCTTCGCCGGCGCAAGGCCGACCTGGTCGATGACCAGCCGCCTGCCCTCGCGGCCGCGGTCCTCGCTCGCGTCGCTCTCCTCGGACGGCTCGGAATCCGTGCGGCCACCCTGCCACGCCAATCCGCCCAGAAAACCGGCCGCGGCAACCAGGATCAACAGCGCCCCCGACACGAAGCGCGCCCGCTTCAGCCGGGACGTCACGGGCGGTCTCCTTCCACAAAGGCCATGAACGCCACGGCGCTCGCGTGTGCTTCACCGGCGATGACGGTCTGCAGAACCTCATCGCCGAGGTCGGTCGACAGCACGTCCTCCAGAACCAGCGGCGTGCCCTGGCCCGGATCCTGTGTGTTTTCGCTGCCCAGCATGATTGCGGCGATCACCGCGGCGGCCACGGCGACGGGCACCAGGCTGCGCGACCAGCCCGAAAGGACCAGCTCCACGGATTCCCGCGCCAGCTCGCGCCGCCGCGCAAGTTCGAACGCCGCCCTTTCCATGATCTCCGCGCGGAACCGCTCCCAGTAGCCGGGGCGATCATGCGCGGGGTCCAGGGCCCTGAGCAGCGTGATTCGCTTTTCGTTTCTCATGTCGACCTCAACTCGCCAATACGTAGTCCCGCCAACCGGACAACTCAACGCGCAGAGTTTTCCGGGCAAAGTGCAGATGCGACCTGACCGTCCCGGACGGCATGCCGAGCCGCTCCGCGATCTCGGCGTGTTTCCAGCCCTCCAGATCGTGCAGGAGAACGATCTCGCGCTGCACGTCGCTCAATTTGTTCAAAGCCTCCTCCAGGCTGCTTCTCAGTTCCGCCAGGCTCGCCGCCTTTTCGGGACTCGGGCCCGCCGTGCTCGCACTCGCCGGAATCGGGTCTCCACTGCGGAGGTTCTCCCGCCGGATCACGTTGCGCGAACGGTTTCTGACAATCGTTAGAAGCCAGCCGGCGAACCGGTCCGGATTCCGACAGTCTTCCAGCCGCTGCAGCGCCACCATGAACGACTCCTGGACTGCGTCTTCTGCGTCCTGCGGTCTGCCAATCACGCTCAGAGCCACGGAGAACGCCGGCCTCTGGTAACGCCGGACCAACTCTCCAAACGACTCGGTGTCCCCGTTGCGCGCCTGGATCACCAACTCGGCGTCGGACCATTCCTTCATTCCCTGGGTTTAGACACCTGTAGCGGTCTCCCCGTTGAAAGCAGTTCCGCCTGCTCTCGGTGGTTGGACAGCCCCGCCGGGGCCGTTGTTAGCCTGGTCGAGCGATCACGTCCGGGGCGGTGTCGCGCGCCGTCGGCGACGAAACGGACGCGAGCCGGAAGCCGGGCGCCCTCTCCCCTTCGCCACGGCCGACGTTGCTCCGGGGTCGCGCCGAACATCGGCGACCAGCTCGGCCAGTTCCGCTTCGGGAATCTCGTCGATTCCCCTTGCCAATACGTACACCGTGCGGTCCGGATTCGGTCGGTCGCCGGGAGCGGCGAAACTCAGGTGCAGGAGCCGCGGCCCCGCATCCGCTCCCGTTCCCACGCTGCTTGTCCCCGTTACCCGGACCGTCCACGTCTCCCGCTCGACCTCGATCTCGCGCGAAAGAGGTGTGTCGGGTCGGGCCCGAGCAGCCTGCCGAGCCGCTTTCAGCGGCGACCGCGTACGCGCCGGACCACCGGGTGCCCGGTATGGCCGCGGTTGCTTCATGACCTCGCGTACCGAAGCGGGAGGCGCGGGCTGCGCGGCCGGCCGCGGGTCCCCGGAAGCGCGGTCAGCCGGCTGCGTGTCTCCGTCGCCCGATCTGTCCATGGATCAGTGACTCGGAACCGCGGATTCCCGCACGAAGGGCACGGCGTCGGCGCCGAAGAACATCCGGATGTACTTCGCCTGAATGGGAGTCACCCTGCGCACGGCCCACACGAGTTGTACATGATCGGGCTCCATCGGCCGTCGGGGCAGTTTCAACCCCGCCTCGGCGGGCAGGCGGTTGCCCTTGCGGTGATTACAGGTCGAGCACGCAGTGACGACGTTGTCCCACGAGTTGCCCCCGCCCCGCGAAAGCGGGACCACGTGATCGCGCGTGAGGAATTCGCGGACCCTGAGGTCGCGCTTGTGGCGGTGGCAGTACTGGCAGGTGTACCCGTCCCGGGCGAACAGAAACGTGTTGGTGACCTGGCGGCGAAAACGCTTGGGGACGTGCACATAGCGGACGAGCCGAATGACCAGGGGAAAGGGATACCGCGACCGTACGGAGCGAAAGGCGCGGTGCGAATCCTCTTCCAGTACCTCGGCCTTCTCGTCCAGAACCAGCCGGATCGCCCTGCGAGCAGGGACGATCATCAGCGGCTCGTACGATGCGTTGAGAGCCAGGCAACTCACCCCACTGCCTCCTGCTTGGTAGCCCATTCGACAAGCCGTCCGGATAGCGCAGCCCCAGGCGCCATTCGGGCCCAATCACGATAACGCATCGTCCCGGCGGGGTGAAAGATGGCCCCCGGCCCCATTGCCCGCCTGGCGCTGCGTCTCCCCCGCTACATCAGTTGCTGCGGATCCCGGTCGAGCGAGATCCTGACATCGCCACCGCCGGGACGAAAATCGGCAGCGACGGCGGCAAGCGCCCGTCCCACGGCCGCAACCCCTCCGCGCAACAGCAGGTGCCACCGGAAGCGGCCGTGCAGTTTTTCGATGGGGGCGGGCGCAGGTCCCAGCACTTCCGGCCACGGTGGCCGGTGCCCGCGGAGCCAGTCGCCGAGCCGTTGTGCGCACGCCAGGGCATCGGCCTGGACCGGGCTGCTCAGCAGGATCCTCGCCATTCGCAGACGGGGGGGATAGGGAGGTTCGCGCCGTGCCTCCAGCTCATGTTCCACGAATCCCCTGTAGTCGTGCGCGACAGCGGCCCGGATCACGTAATGTTCCGGCACGTAGGTCTGCACGATCACTTCGCCGGGCAGGTGCGCCCGGCCCGCACGCCCCGCGACCTGAGCGAGCAGCTGAAACGTGCGTTCGCAGCTGCGGAAGTCGGGCAGATGCAACCCGATGTCCGCGTTGATCACGCCTACGAGAGTAACGCGGGGGAAATCCAGCCCCTTGGCGATCATCTGGGTTCCCAGCAGGATGTCCACCCTCCCCGTACGAACCCGATCGAGAATGTCTCTGTGAGACCACTTGCCGCGCGTCGTGTCCACGTCCATGCGCGCCACGCGCGCGCCGGGAAAGTACTGAAGGAGAATGCGTTCCACCTGTTCGGTGCCGAGGCCACCGAAGGACAGGTCGCGGGAGCCGCACTGGGCACAATGCTCCGGCGGAGCCTCCGTATGGCCGCAGTGGTGGCAGATCATGAGGCCGCGACCACGATGGAGAGTCATCGAGACCGAGCACTGGAAGCACTCGCCAACGGCGCCGCAAGCCTCGCAGAGGGCAAAGGACGCGTATCCGCGCCGGTTGAGCAGAAGCATCGTCTGCTCTCCGCGCTCGAGTCGCTCGCGCAGCGCCCTGGTCAGCCTGGGCGACAGGATTCGCGCAGGAGGGTCGGCGGGGCGCGGCCGCGTGTCACCTGCCCCGGCGGGGCCGCCGTGCCCGGGCCCTCCGGTCCGTCCTCCCGGCCCCGGCACCGGACGCGAACGCATGTCCACGATCCGCACGTCCGGAAGTACCCCCCCGCCCACGCGGTGCGGGAGTTCCAGCAGGGTGTATTTCCCCGAATGCGCGTTCCGCCAGCTCTCCAGCGAAGGCGTGGCCGAGCCCAGCACGCACACGGCACCCGCCCGCACCGCACGCACGACCGCCACGTCGCGGGCGTGGTAGCGCGGGGATTCCGACTGCTTGTAGCTCCCGTCGTGCTCCTCGTCCACGACGATCGCGCCGATATGGGCGACCGGCGCGAAAACCGCCGACCTGGGGCCGATGGCGATCCGCCGCACTCCCGAGCGGAGTTGGTGCCACGCGTCGTAGCGCTCCCCGTCCGAAAGCCCCGAGTGCAACACCGCGACGAGGTCGCCGAAGGCTCGACGGAACCGCGACACCGTCTGGGGCGTCAGCGCAATCTCCGGCACGAGCACCACGGCACCGCCACCCCGCTCGAGTACGCGGCGGATGAGTTCGACGTACACCAGCGTCTTGCCCGAACTCGTGACGCCGTGGAGGAGGAAGGTGCCGCCGCCGTCATCCAGCGCGCTGTACATGCGGTTCAGGACGCCGCCTTGCGCGGGTGTAGGCACCAGCGAAGGCCCTTCCTCGATTGGTTCGTCGGCGAACGGGTCGCGCAGGAACGGCTCCCTGGTGACGCGCGCGAGCCCCTTGGCCTCCAGTCCCCGTACCACGCTGCGGCTGAAGCCGCTCTCGACCAGGGAAGCCAGCGTCCGGCTCCCGCCGGATTCCTGGAGCCGTTCGTACGCCTCCCGCTGCCGGGGCGCCCGACCGAAGGTGCTCTCCACCTCGTCAAGGGTGCCGATCGACCGCGCCACGGTGACCACGGCCCTTGTGCGCGGACCCCGGAGGCCTGACGACGCGCTGGCCATGCGGGCGGGCAACATGGCTTTGAGGACGATGCCCATCGGCGCCACGTAGTAGTCGGCCAGCCAGCGGGCGATCGCGAGCAGTTCGTCGACCACCACGGGTTCGGCGTCGATCACGGATCGCAACGGCCGCACACCGGGCACCTTCTTCCCCGGGCCCAGCACCCATCCGACCACGGTCCGGCTCCTGAACGGAACCACCACGCGCGCCCCGACCGGCGGCGGCTCGCCGGCGACGCTGTAGGTGAACGCGCGGCGTACCGGAATCGGCAGCGCGACCTTCACCAGCGACTGCCTCCCGGCGGGCATCACGTCAGCCACGCTGCGCATCCCCGGGCGGGTGGGAAATCAGCTGTCCAGAAGGAGAAAGACGTCCTGCTGGGGCCTGTCCACCGTGACCTCCGGACCGTTCGGACCCATGAACACGTTGATCTCGGTACGAAGCCCAACGTCGTCCGCGATGTAGATGCCGGGTTCGACGGAAAAGCCCACGCCCGGGACCAGCACGCGGTCGTCCCGCGTCTCGAGGTTGTCCAGATTCGGGCCACGCCCGTGGATGTCACGGTCGATCGAGTGGCCTGTGCGGTGGATGAAGTACTCGCCGTATCCCGCGTCGCTGATGATCTTGCGGGCCACATCGTCGGCCTCGAACCCACGGATCACGTCCCCGCGCGCGTATCGTTCGTGCAGCGAATCGACGACGCCGTCCCGGGCCGCCTTGACCGTGTTCCACAGTTCGCCGATGCGCGACGGCAGTTCGGATCCGAGAAAACCCATCCACGTCTGGTCGGCCGGGACCGAGTCCTCGTGGAACGCGCCCCACAGGTCGATCAGCAGGAGGTCGCCGGCTTTGATCCGTTCCCCGACCTCCCCCGGATCGTAGTGGGGATCCGCGGCCCTGGGGCCGATCGCCACGATGCAGTCCCTCTGGTCGGGCAGCCCGCGCCGCTTCAGTTCGTGGCGGATCCAGGTGGAGAGCGCTCCCTCTGTGATCCGGCGGTCCCGCACGACATGGCTGGCCGCGCGCGCGAAGGCGTCACGCGCGACCGTCTTGACGATCTCGGAGGCGCGGCCATGCTCCTCGCGCTGTGCCGGTGTCCACACCGCGTAGAAGGTCGACACGAGGTCCCCCGAACTGTGCAACTCCGTGCCCGTGTCCAGGATCACATCCCGGATGCCGGCGGGAAGCAGGTCCAGGTACGGGACGTTGCTGCGCGGCGATGTCTCGGTGGCCACCCGGGCATGGCCGTCCAGCAGGTCGCGCAGCTCGCTCTCCATGCCCTGGCGGCTGGCATAGCTCCGCCTGGGCCAGTCGAGGTGGCGCCAGGAGGAGTGCTCGATCGCGTGGATCAGGAGGCGCGGAGAACCCTCCGCCGGGATGAGGGCGAAGCCGCGCCGGGTGGTCCATTCCAGGCCGAGAAGCGAGCGGCCGATCGGGTTGCGGTCCTTGAAGTCGTAGATCAGCCACGCGTCGAACCCGCGCTCGCGGATTGCCTCCTGAACCTCTCTGACACCGGCGGCGCTCGCGAGCGGCACGGCGGAGATATCGGCCGGGGCTCTGCTCATTCCGCATCCTCCATTGCTTCGAGTTCGGCGAGGGCGGCGTCGAGCCGCTCTCTCTCGTGTTCCGACAATCCCCCCTGCTCCGCCACCGCGGCTGCCGGCCCCCTCAGGCGGCGCAACGCGACCACGACCAACCCGAGACCCAGAAGGAGAGCCGCGGGTGGCATGAGCCACGCCAGCAGTCCCGTGCCGCTTCGCTGGGGAAAGCCGCGATACTCCTCGCCATGGCTCGCGACCACGAGCTCGATAAGACTGTCGGCGGCAAGGCCGTCCCACGCCAGCTGGTCAATGCTGTCCCGCAGCGCCTCGGCCTGCCACGACGGGCAGATCTCAAGCGTCTGGCCAGGACAGAACGGCGAGCGGATCTTCGAGATGGCCTCCTCCGCCTCGGGGTGATACTGCTGGGCCGCGGTCTCCTGGGGAGAATCACCGGTCTCCTGAGGCGAAGCACCGGAGGGAAGCGCCAGGATCGCCGCCAGACTGACCGCCGCAAGGCTCACCGACACGGCCAGGGTCGTCCGCAGCGTGGCTCCGGCGCCGTCCGCGCCCCCGGCGCAACGCCGAACACTTCGCAAAGGACTTTTAATCACTCGGTACTGCCTCCGTCCATCGCGGCCCCGTCCATGTCGATCCCCGCGAGGGCCCGAAGCACGGCCACGCACCCCGCACCCGTGCGCTCCGGGTCGTATCCTCCCTCCAAGAATACCACGACGCGGCCATCGCAACAGCGGTCGGCGGCGTCCATCACCCGCCGCGTCATCTCGTGGAGGTCCTCGGGTTCGAGGAGCTGGCCGCCCAGCGGGTCGCCTGCAAGCACGTCGAAGCCGGACGAAACGAGGATGAAGTCGGGCGCGCAACGGGTCACCGCCGTCTCCAGCGCCATCCGGAACACGCTGACGTAGTCCCGCCTCGGCGTGGCCGGCGCCAGCGGGACATTCAGCGTGAATCCTTCCCCGGCACCGCTCCCGGTTTCGTTCGCCGCGCCGGTGCCCGGATAGTGCGGGTACTGGTGAAGGGAGAGGAAGAAGACCGACGGATCGTCTTTGAACGCGTCCTGGGTGCCGTTTCCGTGGTGAACGTCCCAGTCCACGATCAGCACCCGCCGCGCGAGCCCGCGCGCGCGCAGTCCCGCGGCCGCGATCGCAATGTTGTTGAAGAGGCAGAATCCCATCGAGCGGTCGGGCGTGGCATGATGACCCGGGGGCCGCGCGGCCACGAACGCGTTGCGGAAGCGCCCCTCCGCCACGCCGCGCACCGCCTCGAGGCCCGCACCCGCCGCCCCCAGCGCCGCCTCCCAGGACGCTCCCGAGATGCGCGTGTCCGGGTCGAGCGCACCCACGCGGCCCTGCGCCCGCGCCGCGGCGACCGCGCCCCGCACCCTATCAACCAATCCCGCCGTGTGGACGAGCAGCAGGTCCTCTTCCCGAGCCGCTTCCGGCGCCACCTGCTCCACCCGCCCGTGCAGCGCCACGAGGTCGTTCTTCACCGCCGACGCCACGGCGCGCAGCCGTCCCTGGTGCTCTGGGTGCCCCCACCCGGTATCGTGCAGGACGGACGCCGCGTGCATGAGGAACGCGGTCGGCGCGCGAACGCTCATTGTCGCCCCCGGGCTACGCCGGCGCGGCGCCCGCCAGGGCCTCCGTCCGCGCGATTCGCTCCTGGATGCTGAGGATCTCCGGCCGGCGCGTCCGCTGGGCGGTCACCGCGTCCACCGCCGCGCTGGTGGCCGACATGGTCGTCAGGTACGGTACGCCGTACGCGATCGCCGCGCGCCGCATGGCGTAGTCGTCGTACTGGGACTTCTTGCCGAGCGGCGTGTTGATGAGCAGGCTCACCCGCCCGCTCACGATCCGGTCCACGATGTGGGGGCGTCCCTCCCCGACCTTGTGAATCCTTTCACAAGGAATGCCCAACTGGTTCAGGTGGCTGCGCGTGCCCCCTGTCGCGAAGACACGGAAGCCGAGGTCGACCAGACGACGCACCAGCGGCGTCACCGTGGGCTTGTCCGCGTCGTTCACCGTCACGATCACCGACAGATCGTCGTCACCCTCCGGCAGGCGGTTGCCCGCCGACACCTGCGCCTTGGCAAACGCCATCCCGAAGGAGTCGTCCACGCCCATGGCTTCGCCCGTGGATCGCATTTCGGGTCCGAGGAGCGTGTCCACGTCGAAGCGGCTGAACGGGAACACCGCCTCCTTGACCGCGACCCCGTTCACCTCCGGCTCGGAGGGCACGCCGAGGTCCGCCAGCCTTTCCCCGGCCATCAGGCGCGCGGCCAGCCGCGCGAGCGGCACCCCGGTCGCCTTCCCCACGAACGGCACCGTACGCGACGCACGCGGATTCACCTCCAGCACGTACACCTGCCCGTCCTTGACCGCGTACTGGACGTTCAGCAGCCCCACGACCCCCAGATCCAGCGCGAACCGCCGGGTCAACCGCCGCATCTCGTCCAGTTCCTCGCGTCCGAGCAGGTACGGCGGCAGCACGCACGCCGAGTCCCCCGAGTGGACGCCCGCGTCCTCGATGTGCTGCATGATGCCGCCGATCACCACATCGGTCCCGTCGCAAAGCGCATCCACGTCCGCCTCGAATGCGTCCTCCAGGAAGCGGTCGATGAGCACCGGGTGGTCGGGCGACGCCTTGACCGCCCGCGCGAAGTAGCCCTTGAGCGACTCCCCATCGTAGACGATCTCCATCGCACGCCCCCCCAGCACGTACGACGGGCGCACCAGCACCGGGAAGCCGATCTCGCGGGCGATCGCGAGCGCCTCTTCCTCGCTCACCGCGGTCCCGTTCGCAGGCACCCGCGCCCCGATCCTGCGGCACACCTCCTCGAACCGCCTGCGGTCCTCCGCCCGGTCGATCGCGTCGACGGACGTCCCCAGGATCGGCACGCCCAGCTCCTCCAGCGCGTACGCCAGGTTCAGCGGCGTCTGCCCGCCGAGCTGCACGATCACCCCGACCGGCCGCTCCCGCTCCACGATCTCGACCACGTCCTCCAGCGTCAGCGGCTCGAAGTACAGCTTGTCGCTCACGTCGAAGTCGGTCGACACCGTCTCCGGGTTCGAGTTCACCATGATCGTCTCGAAGCCGGCTTCCCTGAGCGCCAGCACCGCCTGCACACAGCAGTAGTCGAACTCGATCCCCTGCCCGATCCGGTTCGGCCCGCTGCCGAGGATGACGATCTTGCGCCCGTCGGTAGGGTTGGACTCGTCCTCGGATTCATAGGAGGAGTAGTAGTAGGGTGTCGCTGCGGGGAACTCTCCCGCGCAGGTGTCGACCACGTTGTACGTCGGCCGGATCCCCCACTGCCAGCGCCGCGACCGGATGGCGGCCTCGTCGACCCCGCGCAGGGCGGCAAGCTGTGCGTCGGCAAACCCCTCGCGTTTCATGTGGCGCACCGAGGCCGCATCGAGGGACGGCAGGTCGGCGAACCAGTGTTCCAGTTCGAGGATCTGCTCCAGCTGGTCGAGGAACCAGGGGTCGATCCCGGTCGCGCGGTGGAGCCGCTCGATCGAGATGCCCGCCTCCAGCGCCCGCTTGAGCTGGTACTTGCGCCAGGTCGTCGGTCGGCGAACCGCGGCCAGCAATGCCTCCGGGTCGTCGGTCTCGAGCCCGTCGTCTGCGGGCGTCCTGCCCGTCACCCAGCCGATGCGCCCCACCTCCATTCCGCGCAGTCCCTTCTGCCAGGCGCTGCGGAAGGTGCGCCCGATGGCCATGGTTTCGCCCACCGCCTTCATCTGCACGCCCAGCGTGTCGTCCACGTCCGGGAACTTCTCGAACGCGAACCTGGGGAACTTCACCACGACGTAGTCCAGCGCGGGCTCGAACGAGGCCGGCGTCGTCTTCGTGATGTCGTTCGGCAACTCGTACAGGTGATACCCCACCGCCAGCTTCGCGCCCACGCGCGCGATCGGAAAACCGGTCGCCTTCGAGGCGAGCGCCGACGACCGCGAGACCCGGGGGTTCATCTCGACCACCAGCATCTCGCCGTTCTCGGGGTTCACCGCGAACTGGATGTTGCAGCCCCCCGCCTCGACGCCGATCTCGCGGATGATCGCGATCGCGGCGTCGCGCATGAGCTGGTACTCCGCGTCGGAAAGGGTCTGCGCCGGCGCCACGGTGATCGAGTCTCCCGTGTGCACCCCCATCGCATCGAAGTTCTCGATGGAGCAGACGATGATCACGTTGTCCACGCCGTCCCGCACGACCTCGAGCTCGTACTCCTTCCACCCGATCACCGAGCGGTCGATCAGCACTTCGCCGATCGGGCTCGCGTCGAGCCCCTTGCGCACCTGGGTCTCGAACTCGGCAAGGTTGTACGCGGTCCCGCCGCCGGTGCCGCCAAGGGTAAACGACGGACGGATGATGGCCGGGTAGCCCGTGTCCTCGATGATCTGCAGCGCGTCGTCGAGGCTGCGCGCGAAGCCTCCGTGGGGGACCGCGAGACCGATCCGGTTCATCGCCGCGGTGAACTCCTCCCGGTCCTCGGCCATCTTGATCGACCGCTCGTCGGCCCCGATCAGCTCGACCCCGTGCGCGGCGAGTACGCCCTGCCGGTGCAGGTCCATCGCGATGTTGAGCGCGGTCTGCCCCCCCATTGTGGGGAGAAGCGCGTCGGGCTTTTCCCGCTCGATCACCCTCTCGACCCACTCGGCCGTCAGCGGCTCGATGTACGTCCGGTCGGCCAGATCCGGGTCGGTCATGATCGTCGCCGGATTGGAGTTGACCAGGAGGACCCGGTAGCCCTCCTCCTTGAGCGCGCGCACGGCCTGGGTGCCGGAATAGTCGAATTCGCAGGCCTGCCCGATGACGATGGGACCCGAACCCAGGATCAGGATCGAGTCGATGTCGGTGCGTTTAGGCAACGTCTAGTCGGCGCTCTTCTCGGATTCCTTCCGGACCGCGGTGCGGAGTGCCATGGTGAGGCCTCCCCACACGAACGCCATGATCACGATCATGGTGATCCAGGTTGCGGTGGTCATTCGTGACCGGCTCCCTTCGACTTCGCGGTGGGCATATGGGGCGGCCGCGGAAGAAGGGTCGGCGGCGAGCGCCGGGCGGGGAGCGCCTTTTCCGGGGCCGGACTAAGGTGCGGAAACGGGGGTGGAGGGGCAAGGCAGGACGCGAAAGAACGACTCCCGCCGGGCCAGGGCGGTGCGGAGCCTGTCCGGCTCGGCACGGACGAAGCGGACGGGTGTGCCGGGACGGGCCTGCGCGAGGCCGTCGAGCGCGATCGGGTCGATCGAGCCGAGCTTCGCGTAACCGCCGATCGTCGGGCGGTCGCGCATGAACACCAGCGGGAGGCCGTCGCCGGTGACCTGCACCGTGCCGTCCACGAGAGGTGTCGAATCGAGGACGCGCGGACCCGTGGCGAGTGCGGGACCGGCCAGGCGAATCGCCGTGCGGTCGCTGGCCGGGTCCACGGTCCATGTCTCGTCGAACACCGTCGTTCGGTCGCCGCGCGAGAACTCGGCCCATTCGTAACCGGCCACCAGCGGGACGGTCAGCGAGTCGGCGGCCGGCGGGATGAGTTCGTCGGGCACGCGGCGGACCGGACATGAATGGTCGGGGATGCGCCAGCGCAATGGCTCGAGGGGACGGATGCTTCGGCCCAGCAACCCGGGCAGTCCGTCCCGCACTACCGCCGAGGCCGAGCCGAACGCAGTCGTGACGTCCAGCCCGCCGGGGAACGCGACGTAGCCGCGCATTCCGGTCGCACCGTACCCGAGGCGGAGCACCTGGCCCGGCCGCACCCGCACCGTGCGCCACGCGCCCGTCGCGATGCCGTCGAGCGTGGCCGCGCAGCCCGCCCCCGTGACCGCGACCACGGTCCGGACCGCAAAGCGCAGAGCGAAACCGCCCAGCGTGATCTCGAGCGCGGCAGCCGCGGGGTCGTTGCCGAGGAGCCGGTTCGCCCACAGGTAGGCTCGTTGATCCATTGCTCCGCCGGGAGCGAGGCCGGCGCGGCGGCCGCTTCGCCTACCCAGGTCCTGGATCGTGCAGAACGGCCCCGGGCGCTCCACGACGCCGTGCGGGCTCATCCGCAGTGCGCCTCGTAGGCGTCACGACCGATCATGCGGAATTCGACCGTGCCGCCCGCTCGGAAGCGCGAGATCCGCTCCGTGGGGTCCGCAAAAAACGGCGCCGGCACGCGACCGACGAGGCGCCAACCGCCCGGGCCAGCCGCCGGATAGATACCGGTGCGCCGATCCGCGATCCCCACCGAGCCGGCCTTGACCCGCCGCCGGGGCGTGGCCAGGCGCGGCATGGCGATCCGGGCATCCAGGTCGCCCAGGTATGCGAACCCCGGCGCAAACCCGGTTGCCAGCACCGTGTACGTGGCAGCGCTGTGGAGTCTCGCGACCTCTGCCACGCTGAGCCCCGCGCCCGCCGCCACATCCTCGAGGTCCGGCGCCAGCTCCGGATCGTAGCACACGGGCAGCGAAACGGGATCGCCGATCTCGACCTCGGGCGCCTTCGCCATGCATTCCCTCGCGGCGGCCGACAGCAGCGCCTCGACGCCTTCCGGGTCCCAACTGTCCGGTGCCCCCTCGATCAGCAGGCGATTGAAGGCCGGAATCGTCGCGCGCACGTCCGGCAATGCGTCACGTGCGAGGCGCTCCAGGCCGAGGATGCGTGCGATCCCGTCCCGGTCGGCGGACACCGGAAGGGTGACCAGGGCGCTGACCGGGCCCGGGAACGTGATCACCTGCGGCGCGGCACCAGCTCGCGGATGCGGCGCAGAAGCTCCGTTGCCGACGGATTGTCGCCGTGCACGCACAACGTCTCGGCCCGCACCGACAGCGCGCCCTCGGGCGTCTCCACGAACCCGCCGAGCAGGTGCGACACGTGCTCCGCGACCGCGTCATGGTCGCTCAGGACCGCCCCCGGGATCGAGCGCGACTGGAGGCGCCCGTCGACCGCATACGCGCGGTCGGCAAAGGCCTCGAAGGCCAGCGCCAGCCCCGTGTGCTCGAGCATGGCCGCGTGCCGCTCACGATCTGGAGTCGCCTGCAGGACGAAGACGAGCGAGGCATCCACGGCGGCCACCCCTTCGGCCAGCCGCGTGAGCAGGCGGTCGTCGTTCATCATGGCGAGGTACAGGGCTCCGTGCGGCTTCACGTGGTGGAGGCGCGTCCCCACTGCGATCGCGACCGCCTGGAGCGCGCCGATCTGCGCCTGGATCTCGAGCACCAGGGAATCGAGCGGCCAGCCCAGCCGCAGGCGCCCGAAGTTGCGTCGGTCGGGATAGCCGGGATGCGCCCCCGGCTGTACACCGTGCTCGACCGCCAGCGACAGCGTACGCGCCATCGTGTCGGGGTCCCCGGCGTGGCCTCCACACGCGACGTTGGCCCAGTCGATAAACGGCATCACCGCTTCGTCGGCGCCCTTCTCCCAGGGCCCGTAGCTCTCTCCCATGTCGCAGTTGATCAGCATGGGCCAAAGATATGCCTTGGCGGGACGCGTGGGGAGGCGCATGTTGAAACCGCGTCACCATGTCCAATCCAGCCTTCGAGGGAAGCATGAAACGCCTCACCGCCGCCGCCATCGCACTCGTCCTCCTCCCGTCCGCCGCCGTACACGGCCAGCAGGAGCGGTCCTACGACTATTTCTCACCCCAGCGGGAGATGATTCAGCGCGGCGTCCAGGCCATCCTGCAATGCAACGGTCTGTTCACCGGCGACCGCACGCTGGAGCAGGTCTTCGACCAGGAGCTGGCCTACCTCGCGGACCCCGTGGGGACGGCCGAGGGCGGTGACTACGTAGTCGACTGGGACAGGAAGGCGGTCGCGATCGGGGCGGCTGGAGCGATCCCCACCATGCGGGCCGCGTTCCGCGAGGGAATCGGGTGCGTGATCATGTCGCCCGACCAGACGTTCGACGACATCGACGACCTGCCGGTCCTGAAGACCCCGCCGCCGCCGGGCGATCCCGCCGCCATCCCGTGGCCGGATGGCGACCTTGTCGAAGACCGTCCGCTCCCCGCCGACGTCGATCCCGTGGCCCTTCAGGCCGCCTCCGACTGGGCTTTCGACCGCGAATCGCCGGAGCAGGTGACCCTCAGCCTGATCGTGCTTCAGAACGGCCGCATCCTCCACGAGCGCTACGCCCCCGGCGTGAACATGTCCACGAAGACGAGGACCTGGTCGACCGCCAAGAGCATCGCCGTGACCCTCATCGGCATGCTGGTCGACGAGGGCAAGCTGGGGCTCGATGATCCCCTGCCCTTCGACTGGCTCCCCGACAACGCCGGCTCCGCCAAGACGGACCCGCGACGCCACATCACGCTGCGCCACGTCCTGAACATGTCGAGCGGTCTCTACCCCGTGGACAGCTGGGGCATGGAATACGCCACCGGTTCCGGCTTCTCCTACTGGGCCGGAGCGAGTTCGGTCGACGGAGCGCGCAACCGATCGCTCATGCGCGAGCCCGGCACCTTCTGGGACTACGAGAACTACGACACGCTGCTCGGCGTCTACGCGATGAAGCTGATGATTGGGGATGCGCAAGCCTACCTCGAGTTCCCGCGCGAGCGCCTCCTCGACAAGCTCGGCATGCGCAGCACGCTCCTCAGCACCGACCGCTTCGGCGACTTCATCCTCAGCAGCCAGGTCTACACGACGGCCCGCGATCTGGCCCGCTTCGGGATCCTCTACGCGCAAAACGGGGTCTGGAACGGCGAGCGGCTGATATCCGAGGATTGGATCGACTTCGCTCGGACGCCGGCTCCTGCCACAGCCGACAGCGGCAACTTCTACGGCGGCCAGTTCTGGCTGGTGCCGGACGACCGCACCGACGTGCCCTCGGACGCCTATTCCACCGCCGGCAACCGCGGCCAGTTCGTGGTCGTGGTACCCTCACACGATGTGGTCATCGTCCGCCGCGGCCTGGATTACGGACGCCAGGGCTTCGACCGCTGGGACATGACGCGCGAGGTGCTCAAGGCGTTCGAGCCGGTGGCGACGACCAACCGGTAGCAGCCCGCCGGACACATCCCACCTAAGCGACCGGCGACGGTAAGGCCCGCCTTCGATCCGGGGCATCCCCGACTTGACATTTACGACATCGTGTCTTAACAATACGACATATTGTCGTGTGTCCTTGTGATTGGGGAGGAAGAGCGCCCGTGACGATTCAATCGCTACCCAACGCCGAGCTCGCGGTCATGGAGCTGCTCTGGAGGGAGGGCCGCCTCACCGCCCGGCAGATCCTGGACCGGCTCTACCCGGATATCGCCAAGCCGCAACACGGCACGGTTCAGCGGCTGCTCCAGCGGCTCCGCGCCAAGGGCTTCGTGGCCCGCGACCGCGATGTCGGGGTGAACATCTTCTCGCCCACCCTCAGCCGCGAGGAGTATGCCAGCGGGCAGCTGGAATCGCTTGCGAACCGGCTCACTCAGGGCTCGCTCGTGCCGATGATCACGAGGCTCGTCGAGGACAACAAGCTGTCGAAAGCCGAGATCGACAAGCTGCGCCGGATCCTGGAGGAATAGCATGGTTGACGTATTGCTTCAGATCGGGACGGCTAAATTGCTGATTTCGGCTACGATGGCGGGTTTGGCATGGACGGTGCAGCGGCGGGTGGGTCACCCGGCGGTCGCGCATCCGCTCTGGTTGCTGGTATTGATCGCGCTGCTACTCCCGGCGGTGGTTGCGGTCCCGGTGCTGCCGGGTGAAGGCGGCGCGGTGGCAGTGATCGTTGGCGACGTGGGGGTTGCGAGAGAGGCGGCAGAGCGCATTGAGGTCGGCACGGCAGGAGGTAACGACGCGGAGCCCGTCACACAGCTCCCGGCCTGGATCGCCGAACACGGCGGGAGCGCGCTGGTAGCGGTGTGGCTCGTTGTCGCTGCTGGACTGTTCGCGTGGACACTGTTGCGAGCACTCCGGTTCAGGCGCTGGCTCGCACGCAGTTCGAGGCCCGCGCCGAAAGCGCTTCTCCACGAGGTCGCCGAGATCGGACACAGTTTGGGGCTGGCCCGGGTGCCGGAGGTCCACACCACCACCGCCTGCGTGTCTCCGATGGTGTGCTGGACCGGCGGCAGAGTCCGGCTCGTGGTCCCATCGTTCCTTTTGGCCAGCCTCGATCGGCACGAACTCCGTGCCGTACTTGCCCACGAGCTCGCACACGTCATCAGGCGGGACCACCTCGTGCGCTGGATCGAATGGCTCGCGTGCTCGGTTTTCTGGTGGAATCCGGTGGCCTGGTGGGCTCGGCGCGAGTTGAGGGCCGCTGAAGAAGCATCGTGTGACGCGCTTGGCGTGACGGCGCTCAAGTACGCGCCGCGCGACTACGCGAAGTCCCTGCTCCGTGCTGTGGAACTCTTGTCCAAACCGCCGACGCCAGCGATCCCGCCATTCGCAAGCGGCGCCGCGAGCGGCCGGAGTCCCAAAGCTCTTGAGAGGAGAATCAGAATGCTCATGTCCGGCAAGTCGACCGTTCACGCCCCTCGATGGAAGCGTATAGCGCGCGCTACGGCAACAGTCTGCCTGCTGCCCCTTGGGCTCGTCTACTGCGGTTTTGCGGACCAACCGCTGCTGACGGCGCCCGAAGACGCGGCCGAGTCACCATCCGTGGCGGGCTCCGAAGCAACAGCGAGTCAGCCAGCCCTCAAGGAACTGCGCTATTGGAATGTCGAGGGTGACCCTACAGTGGCTGCCGAGGACGGTCCTGTACTCGCCTACGTGGTCTTGACCGCAAGTGAAACCGTTGGGCCGCATGCGCTCGCAGCCGCTCCCGGATTGCCACAGGAATGCCGGCTGGATCCCGTTTCCATTGATGCGTGTTCAAATGCGATGAAAGCCGATGTCAGGGTGGCGGCAGATGCCCAAGCCTGGGGCGTATGCGTGGGCGACCTGATCCCCGATCGTTGGGAGGGCAAATGCCTGACCTGGGACTCGTCGCCGTTCAAGCTCTTCTCTGTGTTTGCAGAGATACTCAAGCCCTCGGTCGAGTCGAATGCGACGAGAGACTCCAGTGGGTCGATGATGTAACGCCAGCTTCTCCTTCCGTTACGCACATAACGCCGACCATGGCGACGCGGGTTACCCCCGCCCCGCCCGCCGCCTCGCCTGATCCACCCCGCGCACCCCCAGCACATCACCCACCGTCCGCAACCCCTCGATCACGTTCTGGATGTGCTCGGCACGCGGCAGCCCGACCAGCTCGATCCCCCGGTGGACCGCGTCGCGGTGCACACCCCGCGCGAACCCCTTGTCCTTCATCTTCTTGACCACCGACTTCGGCTTCAGGTCGTCGATCCCGTTGGGGCGTACCAGGCAACACGCATAAACCAGCCCGCTCAGCTCGTCGCAGCCGTAGAGCACACGGTCAAGCTGCGACTCGGGCACGACATCGGTGCGGTCCGGGTACGCGTGCGCCTCGACCGCGTGCACGACCTCCTCCGGGTAGCCGAGCTCCCGCAACCGGGCGACGCCGATCCGCGGGTGTTCGTCGGGATGCCGTTCCCAGTCCAGGTCGTGCAGGAGCCCCGCCAGGCCCCACAGGTCTTCGTCCTCGCCCATCTTGCGGGCGTAGTGCCGAACCGCAGCCTCCACCGCGTACATGTGCTTTCTCAGCGCTTCGCTCGCGACCCATTCCTCGAGGAGGGCGACGGCGTCGGATCGGGTGGGCATCTCGGAGTCCTCGCTATGTTGTCGTGGGAAAAGGAAATCAGAGTTTACATCGTGTAAAGTAAAGTTGACAAACGTCGTGGCCCTGCGCCCTCACACCAGACTCGAAGGACACAGATGGGACAGAGCGCACTGGTTGCAGCGCGGCTTGCGCGCATTGCACACCTGCCGCCCGTGATAGATGAGCAGGTGCGCCAACATCGTCCAGACCCCGCGCGGAAACAGCTTCATCAGGTCCTGCTCGATCTTGACCGGCGAGGCCTCCTTCGTGAACCCCATCCGGCCCGACAGGCGCTTGACGTGCGTGTCCACGACCACGCCCTCGTCGATCCCGAAGGCGTTGCCCAGAATGACGTTGGCGGTCTTGCGGCCGATTCCGGGCAGCGCCGACAGCTCCTTCATGTTGCGCGGAAGCTCGCCGCCGTGCCTGTCGAGCAGCGCGTTGGCCATGCCGATCAGGTTGCGCGTCTTGTTGCGAAAGAACCCGGTCGAGCGGATCACGTCCTCCAGCTGCCCGGGGATCGCCGCCGCCAGCGACTCCGGGTCCGGATAGCGACGAAACAGCTCGGGCGTGACCATGTTCACACGGGCATCGGTGCACTGGGCCGAGAGGACGGTCGCGACGGCCAGTTCATAGGGAGACGCGTGGCGTAGCGCGCACTCGGCGTCGGGGTATTCGGTTTGAAGGATGCCGTAGATCTCGGCGGCACGGGCCTTGCGCGCCTTCTGCGATTCGCGGCGGCTGCGCCTGCGCGGTGTCATGGGGCCGTCACGGGGCGGTGCGAGGTCGGTGTCGGGCTCATCGCGCGCCTCACGGGGTCACAGGGTTGCGAACGGCAGCGCCGAGGGGCGCGGACGGGCGTCGTCGTCAACCTGCGAGGAAGGGCGCACCTTCGGCCGTTCCCGCGCGATTCGGCCGAGAAGCAGCGCCGCCAGCTTGAAAACCTCCGCCGGCGTGCGAACGCCGAGCAAGTCGTCGAGGTCGGCTCCGGGCAGCGATGTCGTGAAATCGCCGCCGCCCTCGCGCGCCGGCCCCGTGGCCCACTCCGGCAGCGTGTCCAGAGGCACCGGCGGGACGGGCACCACGGCGAAGCCGGGACGGTCGCCTCGCATCCCGGCCACCAGCGCCAGGTGAAGCGCCCCGTGGGCGTCCCCGAACCAGAAGAATCCGTCCACCGATTCGGGAGGACCGTTGCGCGCCCCTTCGCCGTTGCGCGCCTCTTCGATCCAGACCAGATGCTGCGGCAACTGAACGTACCCGGCCTTGCCGCCAAAGTCCTTTGTCCACAATGAATTGCGGTCGTCCCGCGGCGCGTCGCCTTCACCGGAAAGCAGGGCGCGCAACGTTTTCTGTTGCGCGAGGACCAGCGCTCCACCGGTCCGCCACAGCTGGTAGGCGAAGAAGAGCACGCTGCCGTGGTCGTTGGCCGACTCGGGCGTGGCGTCGTCGGTTCGAAGTTCCGCCATGGCGCCCTGGACCGCTCCCAGCATCACGAAAGCAGCCGGGTTGCCGGTGTCAACGCCCCGCTCCTCCGCTTCCTCCCCAATCGAGGGAAAGTGCTGATCGGCAAAATCAGGCTCCGGCAGGAGCATCTCGTACGGCGTCAGCCGCGCGTAGGCGTCGTGGATGGCCACACTGCGGGCGGGTAGCGCCTACCCGCTGCCGCCGTCGCCGCCGGCTACCGCCGCCCCACCCCGCACGGCCCGCGCAGCCTGGATCCTGCGCACCATCCACCCGTTGAGCGCGAAGAGGACCACGAGCACGATCCCGAACTGGATGAGCACGGACCCCACGTTGTACGGCGAGAACAGCGTCCACGTCTCGGCGGACCCGAAGTTGCCCCCGCCGGCTGCCCACAGCCACCACACCATCAGCACCACGGCCTCGACCATCACGAGGCGCACGACCCAGTCCCACCACGCCCCGATGCGCACATCGGAGTCGCCCGTGTTGATGAACTTCTCACGCCACTTCGTCACGCCGTACTTCACCACCGCAAATGCGAAGAAGAAGCCCGACAGCATCAGGCCGACGCCCCAGACCCAGTCCTGGTTCTGGAAGATGCCGATCCGCATCGCCGACGGAATCCCGAACAGGAAGCCCGCCGAGCCGACCGCGATGATCGCGTGCTTCCGCGTCAGCCCCAGGTCGATCAGAATGCGCGACGCCAGCTCGATCATCGCGACCAGGCTCGACCACGCGGCGAAGACCAGAGCGAGGAAGAAGAGCGCCATGAAGAACTGGCCGGCAGGCATCTGCGCAAAGAGCTGCGGCACCCAGATGAAGGTCAGCCCCTCGTTGCCGGCGCCCACGATCTCGCCCGCCGCCTCGGGCATGATCGAGAAGATCGTGCAGAGCACCATGATGCCCGCGAGCAGCGACATCGAGTTGTTGCCGAAACCGATCACGAAGGCGTTGAGCGCGGTGTCCTCGCGCGCCCGCATGTAGACCGCGTAGGAGAGCACGAGCCCCCATCCCGCGCCGGTGTCCCAGGCATTCTGCGTGAGCGCCTCGAGCCAGATCCTGACATCGCCCAGCTGGCTGAAGTCCGGCGTGAACAGGAACGCCAGCCCCGCCGACGCGCCCGGCAGCGTCAGCGCCTTGATCGCCAGCACCACCACAAGGACGATCAGCGACGGGATCAGGAAGCGGGCCGCCTTCTCGATCCCCCGAACACCCTTCGACACCACGAAGACGCCGAGCCCCACGGCGATCGCGTGGAAGATGAGCGCCTGCGGAGTCGAGTTGAACGCATCCCAGAAGCTGCCCGGGACGGACGTGGGAATCTCGCTCGTGAGCGTCGCGACGAAGAAGCGGATCGTCCACCCCATCACGACCGAGTAGTAGAACATGATCGCGACGGCAACCCAGGCGATCCACGCCCCCATCCACGCGAACTTCGGGCCGATCGTCTTGATGAACGAGCCGATGGTGCCGCGGCGCGTCGCCTTCCCCATCCCGAATTCGAGGATGAGCAGCGGGATCGACCACAGGAGCAGGAACACGGCCCACGCGACGAGGAAGGAGCCGCCCCCGTTCGAAGCGGCGATGCGCGGGAAGCGCCAGATGTTGCCGGTGCCGACGGCCATGCCGAGCATGGCGAGCAGCATTCCCCAGCGGGAAGTGAAGACTTCGGATCTGGTGGCCACGACGCTTGGACTCCTTGTTGTGGGGCTTGCCGATGGAGCGGCCACTCCGGTGCCGTGGTGTCGACCGCGGCCTCCGTCGGACCAACCACCCGGAAGACGAATGGCGCTGATACGCTATCGCCTTGCGTGCCCGGGGGCCATAGGGGCGTGGCGCCGTGGTGCGGGCTCCCGACTCCAGGCCGGGGACTCGTCCTCGGCGATCGTGAGGATCGTCACGCGCCTCCGTTTCGCCGATCAGGTGTCCGCGACCACCCCACCGCCTCTCCCCTCCACCCCGGGGTGAACAACACTCACCCGACAGGGGACGTTACTGTCATGCTCCACCACGGAACATTCTCATTTCGGTACAGGAAAAGCGTACAGGCAGCCGATTGCGTGACCGAAGATCCATCTTTATGTTCTCATTGTCCGGCAAGGACGCAAGCGGATGCAGTATTCAGGCGAATCACGGGCGATGAAAATGCAGGTCGAGTCGAGGGCGGAACTCTGCGAACTGGGGATACGGGAACAGGCTGAGGAAGGCGCTGGCGAATCGGGGCCGCGCAGACATTCCCGGCGCACCGCTCGCCCGTTCGCTCTCGGAACGCTGGCAATGCTGTCCGCCCTCACGGCCTGCGAAGCGCCCGGACCACCTTCGGTGTGTGGCACGCTGCCGCAACAGACCATCGTGGTGGGCGAGTCCGCGACGGTGACCGCGTGTTTCGACGATCCCGGAGAGAACGCGCTGGCCTACAAGGTGTGGACCTCGGACCCGGGTGTAGTGGCGGTCCGCGGCACCGGCGCGACCGTGACCGTCACGGCCGTGAGTCCCGGCGATGCGCTGGTGACAATCCTGGCCGACAACAACGGCCTGAAGGCGCAGCAGAGCATGAGCGTGGTGGTCCCCAACCGGCCGCCGCTGGCGGTCGGTCAGATCGACGACCGGGAACTCATCGTAGGCGACTCGCTGGAGGTGGATGTTTCCGCATTCTTCAGTGAACCCGACGGGCAGAAACTCATCTACACGGCGACGGCGGACAGCAGCCAGGTAAAAGCGACGGTCTCGGAAACGATCCTGACGGTCGTTGCGATTGCAAAGGGGACCGCTACGGTCACGCTGACAGCGACGGATCCCGGCGGCCTGAACACGGTGCAGAGCTTCCTGGTCACGGTCCCCAACCGGCCGCCCTTTGCGGAGGGTTCGGTACCCGGACACACCATCGAAGTGGCCGACAGTGCCATGGTTGACATCTCGCCCTTTTTCGTGGATCCGGACGGGGACGCGCTGTCCTATGCGGCCGTGGCCAGCGACACGCTGGTGGCCGCGGCTGCGGTCCTGGAGAGCATGATCAAGGTGACGGCCCTCGCGAAGGGCAGTGCAGTCGTCAACGTGACCGCGACCGACACCGAGGGGCTCACGGCCAGACAGAGTTTTGCGGTGATGGTTCCCAACCGGCCGCCGCTTGTCATGGAGCAGATTCCAGGCCAGGTGCTGCATGTGGGCCACACCGAAGATCTCGAAATGGCCCCACTGTTCAGCGATCCGGACGGCGACTCGCTCACCTACACGGCTGTGTCGGCCGATCGGAGCGTGGCCTGGGCGTCGGTCGTGGGGAGTTCGGTCAGCGTCCTGGCGATCGCGAGGGGTGAGACCACGATCTCGGTGACGGCGACGGACACGGAGGGCCTGACGGTCGCCCAGGACTTCATGGTCACGGTGCCGAACCAGCCGCCGCTGGTGGAGGGCTCCATCCCGGCACAGACCGTGGCGGCCGGCTCCGTATTCACGGTCGATGCGACCGCGTACTTCAGCGATCCGGACGGCGATTCACTCACCTATGCAGCGACAACCTCCGACTTGACCGTGGCCACGGCGACCACCACCGGCTCCACCGTCACGGTCACCGCGTTATCGGGAGGCGAGGCAAGCGTGACAGTAACAGCCACCGATACCGAGGGGGCAGTCGCCACCCTGGTTTTCCCGGTGACGGTCCCGAACCGGCCGCCGCTCGCGACAACCGACATCGCTGCGCAACGTCTGGATGAGGGCGAGACCGAGACCATTGACCTCGACCGCTACTTCAGTGATCCCGACACCGACGACTTGACCTTTGAAGCGGCAAGTTCCAGCAAACGAGTGGCCAGGGCCGAGGTATCCGGCGATGAGTTGACGGTGACGGCAGTCAACGCAGGCACCGCAAACGTGACGGTCACCGCATCGGATCCCCACGGGGCCTCGGCCTCGATCCGTTTCCGGGTGGTCGTCGCGCGGTCCGATACCGGGAACAACCCGCCCGTCCCCGCGGCCCCGATTCCGGACCAGCAGATGCCTGTCGACGGCAGTGTTTCGCGAGACCTGCGAAACCACTTCGACGATCCCGACGATGACCAACTCACCTTTGAAGCGGCGAGCTCCGACGAGGCCGTAGCCACGGCCGCACTATCCGGCACCGATCTGACGGTGACCGCGGTCGCAAAGGGGACCGCGTCGATATCGGTTACAGCCGAGGATCCCGGCGGACTCACAACCGGGGTCAACTTTGATGTGACCGTCGGAGGAACTCAAACACCCACGCCCAACCGGGCACCGTTGGTAACCTCGCAGCCTCCGGATCGGTCCATTGTGAAGGGCAAGCGGCTGCCGGTGCAGGGCTGGCGTTACTTCGAAGATCCCGATGGCGACGAACTGACCTACAGCGGCAGCAGTTCGAACCCAGGGGTGGCCGGCATAGACCAGACCAGCGAGTATGTTTTCCGGGTTGTTGCCCATTCCGACGGCAGCGCAGTCATAACGATTACGGCGCGGGATCCGGATGGCTTGACGACAGAGGCCGATTTCACGGTCCGGATCGGCACCGCCGGCAACAGGACTCCCACGGTGAAAACCGAGGTGGGCTCGCTCACGTCCTCGCCGGGGCAGATCGACACCTTCTCCCTTAACCTGCACTTTGACGACGATGATGTCGGCGACAGACTCTCACTATCGGCATCGTCGTCGAACACGAATGTCGTCTCGGTCTCCATCAAATCCAGCGGTCTGTACGGGACCTATGCGGAAGTCCGAGGTGTTGCCGTGGGGAGTGCCACTGTCACAATGACGGCGACGGACCTGGGGGGCCTGTCGGCCTCGCAGTCGTTCCCGGTTGTGGTCGAGAGCAACCGGCCGCCCCGAGCTACGGGCAGTTTTGATGGTATTCTCGAAACCAACGTCGGTGACACCCTGACCTATCTGCTTTCCAACTACTTTACCGACCCTGACGGCGATGAACTGACCTATACCGCAACTGTGGGCAGGGCTGCTACTGTGGCGGTCTCGGGCGACACTCTTCACATCATCGGCAAGGTCGCCGACGGGCTCTCCTTCGGCACAGTCTACGCCACGGATACCGGGAGCAAGAGCGCCGAGCTGGGGTTTATTGTCTACGTCAAGCCCGCGTCGTCGTCGCAGGATGCGGCCGACGGGGCGCAGTACGCGTCTGCGGCGGGCGGCGGGATGCGGGCGCGGGGTGCGCCGTCATGGCGGCCGTAGTGCCGTAGTCCCCGATCCGGCGCGGGGCGTCATGAATGTGCGCGATACACAGAACGCCGGCTGAGGTGCCGCCGGCCCGCTTCCGAGCCGCATGGTGGCTCCGGAACCGGCACGCCCAGACACTGGCCGGAAGGTTCCTGCGTCCGGGAGCGGCCCTGCCGCTGGAGCGCCGCAGGGTCGGCACGCCGGACGGGGACTTCCTGGACCTCGACTTCGCCCCGGAACCGGCGCCGCGCGCACCGCTCGTGGTGGTCCTGCACGGTCTCGAGGGCTCGACGCGGCGCGAGTACATCGGCCTGATGCTACGGGAACTCTTCGACCGCGAGCTTCGCGGCGTGGGCATGAACTTTCGCGGCTGCAGCGGCGAGCCGAACCGCCGCGCGCGCTTCTACCATTCCGGCGAAACGGGCGACCTGACCCACGTGGTCGCCCAGCTCCGGGACCGTTACCCCGGCCGCCCGATCGGCGCCGCGGGGTTCAGCCTCGGCGGCAACGTGCTCCTCAAGCACCTGGGTGAACGCTGCGCCCGGGCCACGATCACGGCCGCCGTCGCAGTGTCGGTGCCGTACGATCTGCCGGGTTGCGCGGGGCGCCTGTCCAGCGGTGTCATGGGGCGCACGTACGGCGCGTATTTCCTGCGCTCGCTCAAGGGCAAGGTGCGCGACAAGCCACATCGGCTGAACGGCGAAGCCGATGTGGAGCGCGCCCTCGCGGCGCGAACGCTCAAGGACTTCGACGACGCTTTCACCGCACCGCTGCACGGCTTCACCGGAGCCGACGACTACTACGCTCGCGCCGACGTACGACGCCATCTCGCGCACATCCGGACGCCGACGCTGCTCATCCAGGCCCGGGACGACCCCTTCCTGCCCCGCGGCTCGACCCCCTTCGGGGCGGTCGCCGCCAACCCCCACCTCGCCGCGGCGTTCAGCGACCGCGGAGGCCATCTGGGGTTCGTGGAGGGCGCATTCCCGTGGCGTCCGCGCTTCTGGGCCGAACGGGAGGCCGCGCGGTTCCTCGCGCGGGAATTGCTGCCCCGGCAGCCAGCGCCGGCAACACCGCTCAGCGGTCCGGCCGGCAGGTCGCGCGCTACAGCCGCTCCGTGACCCAGCCGACCACGTGGTCGAGCCCCACGCGCACCTGCTCCAGGGTGTCGCGGTCGCGGATGGTGACGCTGTCGTCGTCCTGGGTCTGGCCGTCGATGGTGACGCACCAGGGCGTCCCCGCCTCGTCCTGACGGCGGTAGCGGCGGCCGATCGAGCCCGCCTGGTCGTAGGCGGCGGGAATGCGCGCTCCACGCAGCGCCTTGAGCACCGATTGCGCCAGCTCGGGCTGCCCGTGCTTCCTCATCAACGGGAAGACCGCGGCCTTGATGGGCGCCAGGCGCGGGGCAAGTCCCAGCACGACACGCTGCTGCCCCCCCACCTCCTCCTCGCGGTATCCATCGACTAGCGCGACCAGGGCAGCCCGGCCGACCCCCATCGCAGTCTCAACCACAAAAGGCAGGTACCGCTCTCCACCAGCCGGATCGATGTAGATGAGGCGCTTGCCGGAAAACTCCTGATGGCGCGCGAGGTCGAAGTCGGTGCGGTTGTGGACGCCCTCGAGCTCCTGCCAGCCGAAGGGGAACTCGTATTCGATGTCGATGGCGGTCTTGGCGTAGTGAGCCAGCTCGTTGGGGCCGTGCGCGTGCTGCCGCAGCTTCTCCGGGCGGATGCCGATCTCGTGGTGCCAGGCGATACGCTGGTCGAGCCAGTAGTCGAACCACTCGTCATCGCTGCCGGGCTTGACGAAGAACTGCATCTCGGCCTGCTCGAACTCGCGCGTGCGGAAGATGAAGTTGCCCGGCGTGATCTCGTTGCGGAACGCCTTGCCGAGCTGCGCGATGCCGAACGGGACGCGCTGGCGCGAGGTCTGCTGGACGTTGAGGAAGTTGACGTAGGAGCCCTGCGCGGTCTCGGGGCGCAGGTAGACGACCGACGCGTCCTCCTCGACCGGTCCCATGAAGGTCTTGAACATGAGGTTGAAGAGGCGGGGCTCGCCGAGGTCGCAGTCCGCGTGGGCACCGGGGGCGACCGAGGGCTTCCGCGCGCAGCCGGCCTGCTCGATGTGGTCCGCCCGCCACCGCTTCTTGCAGGTCTTGCATTCGAGGAGCGGATCGGTGAAGCCGGAGACGTGGCCCGAGGCCTCCCACACGCGGGGGTGCATGAGGATCCCGGCGTCCAGGCCCTCGATGTCGTCGCGCGCGTGCACCATCGCCGACCACCATGCGTCGGCCACGTTCTTGCGGAGTTCCACGCCCAGCGGCCCGTAATCCCACACCGAGGCGGCGCCGCCGTAGATCTCCGAAGACTGAAAGACGTATCCCCGCCGCTTGCACAGCGAGACGATTGTTTCCATGCGGTCCGCCACGTCGCGTCCCCCGGGTGTGGTGTGAGAGCGGCCGTGCGCTGCCCCGGCCGGGGGCGCGCAAAACGCGTTCGAAAGTTACTGAAGATGCGGTGGACCGGCTAAAGACCCGCCGGGATCAGCGCAGGCCGGTGGCCCCGTCGTTGCGGATGCCGACGGCGGCCGCGCTCCATTCCCAGAGCTCCTCCTGGTCCTCCATGTCCAGGGCCGCCTTCGACGGAGTGTCGACCGTTGCCTTGTCGAGATAGGCTCCCGAGAGGTCTTCGTCCCTCCGGCCGACCGCCAGATCGGCCAGGATTGGTCCGGCTTTCGCGGGATTGCGGCCCAGGACGCCGGCGACCAGCCGCCTGCCGGGGACGGCGCCCATGTAGTCCTTCAGCAGCGCGGTGTCGTAGACCCCGGGGTGCAGCGCCAGGGGCTCGATTCCTGTGTCCGCGGTGCGGCGGGCCAGCGCCAGCGTGAAGAGGACGTTGGCCAGCTTGCTCTGCTGATACGCCTGGGTGCGCCGGTAGGGGCGCTCGTCGAAGTTGGGGTCGCGGAAGTCGAACGGCGGACCGGCGTGGGCCCCCGACGAGACGGTGATCACCCGGCTCGTGTCCGGACGGCGCGTCAGCAGCGGAAGCAGCAGGTTGGTGAGGAGGAAGTGCCCGAGGTGGGTGACCGCGAGTTGCATCTCGAACCCGTCGGGGCTCAGCGTGCGGCGAGCCGGAAGGACGGCCGCATTGTTCATGAGGGCGGCGAGCGGAAAACCCAGCTCCGTGATGGCCCGGGCGCCCGCGCGCACCGACGCGAGCGATGCGAGGTCGGCGACCACGAGGTGGTGGCCCGGCTCGCCTTGAAGGTCGGACAGGCTGGCCAGCGCGTCGCGGCCCCTCCCTTCGTCCCGGCACACCAGGATGACGCGATGGTTCTGCTCGGCCAGGCGCTGGGCCGCGGCAAGGCCGATTCCGCGGTTCCCGCCGGTGATGACGACTGTTTTCATGTCAGGTTGCTCCGGTGTGCGAAGCGGCGGCATATTCATAGGCAGTCCGGATGAGCGGCTGCGTTGGTTGCGTTGGAATGGTAACGCTTTTTCGTCGCGCATCCGGTTCACGCGAACGCGAGGGAACATATGAAGCTCAGCTTTACCGATAGAGCGCGCGACATGGTCGTGTCGTTCATGGACATGGAGGAGGACGGACTCCAGGCGCTGCGGATCGCGGTGGACGGGAGCCCCTTCGCCCCCAACTACGAACTCACGCTGGTGGAGGCCGAACAGCGCGCCGACTCGGATGTCGAAGTCGACGCGGGAGCGTTCACCGTACTCGTCGACGAGGCGAGCGTGGACCGCCTGCACGGGGCGAAGGTCGACTTCGTCGAGACGATCCAGGAGAGCGGGTTCCAGATCACGCCGGACCCGGACGCCACGAAGGCCGCGAGGGAGAACGCCGGCCCCGAGGGCGAACTCGCCGACCGCGTGAGCCATGTGCTGGACACCGAGATCAATCCGGCGATCGCCGCGCACGGCGGCGTGATCAATCTGGTGGACGTTCAGGGCACCGAGATCTTCATCGAGATGGCGGGCGGCTGCCAGGGCTGCTCCATGTCCCGCATGACGTTGCGACAGGGTGTTGAGCGCATGGTGTCGCAGTCGGTCCCGGAAGTGACCGAGATCCATGACGTGACCGACCACGCGAGTGGGGAAAACCCCTACTTCTCGTAGCGGGGCGGCGTCGCACCGCACGCTGATCCGCAACGCGACAGTCGTCCTGCCCGACGGGTTGGTGCGCACCTCGGTGCTGATCGAAGGCGGGTGCATCGCGGGTGTTGACGCGGCGGTGCATGCGCGTGCGGACGAAGTCGTGGACGCCGCCGGGCTGCACCTTCTGCCCGGCGTGATCGACGACCAAGTCCACTTCCGCGACCCCGGGCTCACCCACAAGGAAGACCTCCGCACGGGCAGCCGAGCGTGCGCGGCGGGCGGGGTGACATCGTTCCTGGAGATGCCCAACACCGTGCCGCAGACGGTGACCGTCGATGCGCTCACGGACAAGCTGGCACTCGCATCCAGACGCTGTATCGTCAATTACGGCTTCTATATCGGCGCCACGACCGAGAATCTGGATGAACTATGTCGGGCCGAGCGCACGCCCGGAATCAAGATCTTCATCGGGTCGAGCACGGGGAACATGCTGGTCGACGACCAGGACTGCCTCGAGGCGATTTTCGCCGAGACGACCCTGCCGATCACGGCCCACTGCGAGGACGAGGCCACAGTGCGCGCGAACGCCGCCGCGCTCGATCCTCCGCTGTCGATCGAGGACCATTCCCGCATTCGTGACCACAAGGCCGCGGTCAAGGCGACCCGGCGCGCGATCGACCTCGCCGAGCGCCACAGGCACCGCTTCCATGTGCTGCACGTCTCCACCGCGGACGAGGTCGCGATCATCGTCGATCACAACCGTATCAGCGCCCATCACGACCGTATCATCACGGCGGAAGTGTGCCCGCATCACCTCTTCTTCGACACCTCCGACTACGCGCGCCTGGGTTCGCTCGTCCAGATGAATCCGTCCGTGAAGACGCCCGCCGACCGACGTGCTCTGTGGAGTGGACTGAAGGACGGCGCGATCCAGATCGTGGCCACCGATCATGCGCCCCACACGCTCGAGGAGAAGGCGGTGCCCTACCCCGGGTCGCCCTCGGGCTTGCCGGCGGTCGAGGTGGCGCTTCCGCTCATGCTGAACGAGGTGAACCGGGGCCGCTGCACGCTGCAGGATCTCGCTTCGTGGATGAGCGACGGCCCCGCGCGAATCTGGGACATCGTGGACAAGGGCCGGATCAAGGCCGGCTACGACGCGGACCTGGTGCTGGTGGACATGACGATGGAGCGGGTGGTGAGGAACGAGGATCAGCGCTGCAAGTCCGCCTGGAGTCCCTGGCACGGAACGAGACTCCAGGGCTGGCCCGTGAGGACATGGGTGGGTGGCCGCACGGTCTTCGCCAACGGGCGCGTGGCGACCGAACCGCTCGGCGCCGAAATCGCGTTCGACCGCGCGAGGGGCGGGTACTGGGGAACGGCGGACTAACCGCCCCCGGAAGAGGCGACCCCACGCCCGGAAGAGACCCTACTGCCCCCGGACGCCGAGATGCCTGCCAGGCGGGTTTCGCATTCGCGCACACCCTCTTCGACGCCGGCCGCACGGTACAGCTTCGCCGCCCTGCCCCACAGGCGCCGCGCCGCTTCCCCGTCGCCGAGTTCCTCCCGCAGCGCGGCCAAGGGCCGAATGGCGTTGGCATGATCCAGTGGATGCGCCGGCCCACCCTCCGGCCCACCCGCCTCGTACAGCGCAAGAGCCTCCTCGTAACAACGCACCGCTTCGTCAAGCCGACCCAGCCGACGGTTGACCTGCCCCAGATGCCGGACGGCGTGTGCGACGCGCAGCGGATCGCCGGCGTCCCTGGCGACCGCGACGGACTTCTCGAACAGCGCACGGGCCCTGTCCGGGTCGCCCAGGTCCAGGGCGACGTGCCCCAGCTTCCCCAACGCAACAGAATGCGCCTTCGTGTCACCGGCCTGCTCGCAGATGTCGCAGGCCCTGACGAGGTCGGCCTCGACCCGTGCCATGACGGTACGTAAGGTCGCCTTGTCGGCCGGGGACGATTGCAGCGCGTCGTAGCGTGCTCGCCATGCCTTCGCGATCAGAGTCCGCGCGTCGATCGGTCTGTTCATTTCGCTGGCGGTTCGGAAGCAACCAATGCCTGCAGGCGCTCAACGTGCTGTACCAGCGCGGCCCGTCCCGTCTCGGTCAGCCGGTAGCGGGTCTGCGGGCGGCGGCGCACGAAGCGCTTCCGCTCGGCGACGTAACCGCCGTCAACCAGCTTGGCCAGATGGGCGCTGAGGTTGCCGTTGGTGGTCTGGATCGCCCGCCGGAGGTCGGAAAAGGTAGCCCACTCCACCGGCACCAGCTCCGCGATGACCGCCAAACGCACGCGCGAGAGCAGGAGGTCATGCATCGGCGCGCCGACTCCAGAGCACGATGCCGGGAACCACGAGCCCTCCCAGCCAGCCGAGCGCGAGTATTCCGGAGAACCAGGACGGAACGAAGCCGGCGAGCGCTGACGCGGCGAGCAGCATAACGCCGCCGGTCAACAGGGGCCGGCTCGCCTGAATCCCGACGACGAGCAACGCGATGCTGATGCTCCCGCTCCAGAGCAACGACATCCCCGTGGCGGGAATCACCGTGTTCTGCGCGGTGACGTTGAGGAGCAGCGCCACGGCAAGGGCCACGCCAAAGGTCATAGCGGCCTGCGCGTCGACCCGTGTCTCGCGCTCCGCGTCGTGACGACGTGCTGTCCAGACGGTGATGCCGACGGCGACCAGCATCAGGGGGACATGGAAGGACGTGTCGGACGGCACGGGGAACCCCAGCGCCCCTGCCTGGTGAATCCCGTTGATGATCGCGGCGCACAGCCCCCATGCGACGAGAACGAGCGGCGGAAGATGCAGGGTCCGGTCCGCCGCGCGGAGAATCCTGTCGACCGCGGCGAGATCGTCGCGTGCTGTGGACTCATTCATGGCAAAGCCTCCTTCCGAAACGTAGTCTATAATACAGAGTAGTCTGTATTGACGAACTACACAAGTTGCGGGCGACCACGCGTTGCAGGTCCGCTGACCGCGGCCCGACCGTACTTTGGATCAACAAACCGAGGTTACCGTAGGAGTACGATGAGGCCCACGCTCTCCAGCCGCTCGGCGCGCGCAGAGATTCACGCGCGACTGGACCGACTGTCGCCAGACAGCGTCCCCCGCTGGGGACGGATGCGAGCGCCGAAAATGGTTTGCCACGTTGCCGACCACCTGCGCATCGCGCTCGGCGACGTCAGAATCAGCCCCGCGAGACCGATGATCAGGTTGGGCAGCCGGAAGTTGGCAGTCGACCCCGGGCTACTCAGGTTCAAAACAGCGCGATACCTGCTGGTCCACCTGCTCCCGTGGCCGCGAGCCAGGTTCGAGACACCTGTCGAAATGCGGACGACAGCTCCCGGCAAGTGGAGAGCGGATATCGACACGCTGCATGCTCTCGTGGATCGCGTCGGCGACCGGGATCCGACTGCACCGTGGGACAGTCATCCCTGGTTCGGGATCGTCTCGGGGCAGGAGTGGGGAATGCTCTGTTGGCGACACCTCGACTATCACCTGCGGCAGTTCGGGGTTTGACGCCAAACCCTGACGTAACGTTAGGGTTGGGCGAAACGGCCGCCGCTGGACCTTGGCCCGCGGGTGCTTCAGCTGAACTCGTAGACGGCGAGCGTCTGGACGCCCAGGCTGTCCTGCACCACCACCAGAACCCAGTCTTCGCCGGCATCGAGGAGGCGCATGTTCGTCGGGATCGTCACCTGGTGAACCCGTTCGCCGGTAGGGTCGAAGACGTCCCAGCGTTTACCGGGGTGGCCGGGCAGCCGCGGAAGCCACGTCATGCCGTTCCAATGCCCTATCCAGAGAGTACCGTCTTCCAGGACGATCAGGTGGGAGTATGCGGGCACAGTGAACGGCAGTACGTTCTCGTAGTCGGGCCAGGATTCCCTGAGGAATCGGGCCTTCTCCTCCTCATCGCGGCCCTCCGTCAGTTCATTCTGTAGTTGTTCGACGTCTGCCTGTGTAGCAATCCGGTCTTCCCCCGACCACGCCAGCGTATCCAGGACCGCCCCGTCCCACCCCACGAACTCCAGCATGTATTCGTCACTGGTCCCGATCCACACGCCTTCGTTGGTCGCTCCGAGCACCAACCTTCTGGACCACGGGCGTTCCCAGTAGCCCCCGCCGTCCAGGTCCAGAACACGTTCCGGGCCCGGCACCTCGTCCCTGATGACTGCCGCGCCTCTACCGTTGCTCCACAAGACGGGCACTTGCCAGCGTACGATCCCGGCCGCCGACGGGAATTGTCCCCAAGGGAAGTAGACGATCCTTCCGTCGGGCGCGCACGTCACATCATAGGGAGCACCTTCCCCAGAGGGCAGCTGCCACGTCAACAACCGCTCTCCGTCCTGGGTGAACTCCGTGATTCTGAAGGCGCTGCGGTCATAGGCTACAACCATGTCTCCGGAGCACCCTCGCAAGAGCTGCAGACGCTCGAACTCGCCCGGTCCGACACCCCTGCGACCAGCCGTCCAGCGGTGGGCCCCGTCCGGTCCGAATTTCCGGATTTCGTGGAATCCTTCAACGCCTACGACAATACTGCCGTCCCCCAGCCTTCTCGCGCCCGATATCCGCGAAAAGACCTCTGCTCCAGGACCATCCGCGCTACCCACGGCCCAGACCGGTTCGGGCGACAAGACAGCGAGCGGTGGGACCCCTGCCTCTTCGGCTGGACCTCCACATGACAGGAGAGTCGCCAATAGTGGGATCACGACCTTGCCAGGTGGCGGCGATGCGGAGACCCGACCCGACGTCGGTCCGGCCCGCTTCGAATCCCGGTCCATATCGTGCCTCAGCCTGTGCAGTCCGAATTGGGGGCCAGCGTCCCCACCAGCGGATAGTGGTCCGATCCGAAGTTGTCGTCCAGGCGGCGATAGTCGGCATGCCAGCCGGGCGGCAGGCGGAACATCAGGTGGTCGGAATGGCGAAGGCGTCCGCCGATCTCGAAGTGATGAGTCGGCTTTGGGTCCGGCTGCGCTGGGAGGGGAAACCGCGCTCGCGCAAGGCGGTAGGCGCTCTCGCGGTGGCCGCGGACCCAGGTGTTGAGATCTCCCCCGAGGACGGATGCGACCGAGTCCGCGGAGGGGAACACGGTCAGAAGCGCGGCCATCTGGCGGCGGCGTCCACTGCCGAGACCGCGCCACGCCCGCCGCCACGGCCCGCGGTTTTCGAGGTGGACCGAACAGAGGTCGATCGTGTGGTCGTCAAGCGTCACGCTGGCGGCGACCGCGACGCGGCGCTGCCGCTCGAACGGAAGCTCGATGGCGCGCGGCGAGGCGAGCGGCACGTTGGCCAGGACGGCACTTCCCCTGTCCTCGGGCGGACCTTGGTCCGGTCCCCCATTGCGCATGGACGGGACGTAAACCAGCGAGAGGCCGACCTCGCGGGCGAAGGAGACGATGTCGGTGCGGGGCTCGCTCGCCGAAACACCGGTGATGCGTTTGGCCCAAGTGGCTGGCGGAGCCGCCGCGGGAAGGTGCGGACCTGTGGCGAAAACCTCCTGCAGCAGCAGCACGGTGGGACCTGCCGGGGCTCCGTGTCCGCCGCAAAGGTGATCCCACAACGCCCGGATCGCCCCGGCCCCGACGCCTGCGTTCCACGCGGCCACCGTGAGGGGTCGGCGCGGGCTGCGGTCGGGTGGCGCGCGGCTTGGTGGCACGTGGCCGAAGCCCGGGTTGCCGATGCGGGCGGGGCCCACCGCCGCACGCCAGCGCCCCAGCGCAGCGAGGTCGCCCGCAGGGGCGGCCGACACCCACGCAATCGGAGGCACAGGACGTTCTTGCAGGTCCAGGCACTGGCTCGACGCGTCGCTCAAGTGTATGCCGTCCCCCTGTTAGATTGGTCACCGCACCGCGCGGCCATCCACGACCCACCGCGACCCACCCGCAACGCCATGCCCTCCAGTGGCGCCCACCACTCCATGAACGATAGCAACAGTCCCACTGTCCTGATCGTCTGCGACGGGTGGGGCATTGGCGCGACCGATCCGGCGGAGATCGAGCGACGGGGGGACGCCGTCGCCATGGCAGACACGCCGGTGCGCGACCGGCTGCTCGCCGAGTGCCCGTGGGGCACGCTCGTCACCTCGGGCGAAGAAGTCGGGCTGCCGGCGGGCCAGATGGGAAACTCCGAGGTCGGGCACCTGAACCTGGGTGCGGGCCGGATCGTGCATCAGGACGTGACGCGGATCTCGATGGCGATCCGGGACGGCTCCTTCTTCGAGACCCCGGCGCTGCGCGAGCTCGGGGCCGCGCTGAAGGAGCCGGACAGCGCCCCGCGCGAGTTGGGCGGCACGCAGGCCGGCTCCGGCGGCGCGCTGCACCTGATCGGGCTGTGCTCGGACGGAGGCGTGCACAGCGACATCTCGCACCTGCACGCGCTGCTCGACTGGGCGGAGCGCACGGGCGCACGGGCGCGCGTGCACTGCATCACCGACGGGCGCGACACGTCGCCGACCTCGGGACTCGGCTGGATCGAGGCGTTGGAGGCGGGGATGGGCGGCCGCGGTGAAGACGGCGAGCCGACCCGGTGGCCACGCGCCCGCATCGCCTCCGTGTCCGGACGCTACTACGCGATGGACCGCGACCGGCGCTGGCCCCGCACCGAGGTCGCCTACCGCACGATCGCGGAAGCCGCCGGCCCCCGCGCGGCCAGCGCGTCCGCCTACGTGGCGAGGTGCTACGCAGAGGGTACCACCGACGAGTTCCTGCCGCCCGTCGTCGTCGCGCGGAGCGGGGGCACCGCCTCGGGAAGCGACCGCGGCATCCGCCCCCGCGACGCCATCCTCTTCTTCAACTTCCGCGCCGACCGGGCCCGCCAGCTTGTCGCAGCGCTCATGGCCGACACCTTCCCCCACTTCGCCCGGCCGCGCGGTCCATGCGACCGCCTGGTCACCATGACCCGCTACGAGGACGACTTCCCCCACCCCGTGCTCTTCCCCCCGCGCACGCTCGACAACGTCCTGGGCGCGGTGCTGGCCGAGGCGGGCTGCACCCAACTCCGCACCGCCGAGACCGAGAAGTACCCGCACGTCACCTACTTCTTCAACGGCGGCGTGGAAGCGCCCTTCCCCGGCGAGGACCGCCACCTCATTCCGTCGCCGAAGGTGGCCACCTACGACCTCAGGCCCAAGATGAGCGCGCCGGAACTCACCGCCGCGCTGCTCGCCCACATCGCCGCGCGGCGCCACGACTTCATCCTCGTCAACTACGCCAACGCGGACATGGTGGGCCACACGGGCAGCATTGAGGCGGCGGTCGCGGCGGTGGAGACGGTGGATGCGTGCGTGGGGCGGGTCCTCGAGGCCGTGAGGCAGGCGGGGGGTACCGGATTGGTCACCGCCGATCACGGCAATGCCGAACGGATGCTGTGCGACGACGGCAGCCCCTTCACGGCCCACACCACCGGGCCGGTTCGGCTGATCCTCTCCTCGCCGCCGGGCTCCCCCCGGCAGGCCGTTCGCGACGGGATCCTCGCCGACGTGGCCCCCACCGTCCTTCATCTCATGGGAATACCCCAGCCGAGTCAGATGACGGGGCAAAGCTTGCTGACCACGTCCGCCGTGTGATAGTCTGGTCGCGACATGAGCGACAACCCCTACACCCGCGTCGTCGACCGCGTAACCACCGGTCTCGGGCGCTTCATCTCGTGGCTGGCGCTGGCAATGGTGCTGATCGGCGCCTACAACGCCATCGTCCGGTACCTGGGGCGATTCATCGGGATCAACCTGAGCTCCAACCTCTACCTGGAGCTCCAGTGGTACCTGTTTTCGCTGATTTTCCTGCTCGGCGCGGGGTTCGCGCTCAAGGAGAACGCACACGTGCGCGTGGACGTGCTCTACGGTCGACTGCAAGCGCGGGCGCGGGCGTGGATCAACGTCGTCGGGTCGGTGCTGATGCTGCTGCCGTTCTCCGTCTTCGTGCTGTGGGTCTCGTGGCCCTCGATCCGGGCGTCCTGGGCGGTGCGTGAAGCGTCGCCCGATCCCGGGGGACTGCCGCGCTACCCGCTGAAGGCGGTGATCATCGTGGCGTTCGTGCTGCTGATCGCGCAGGGGGTCTCCGAGCTGATCAAGGACATCGGCGTGCTGCGGCGGGGCGGAGACGACGGGGACGAGGGTGAGGAAGCCGCTGAGGCGCCGGCCGGAGGGATCGGCCTCTAGATGGAAACGAACATCCTCGCTCCGCTGATGTTCGTGGTGGTCTTCCTGATCATCTTCAGCGGCTATCCGGTCGCGTTCGCGCTGGGCGGCGCGTCGCTGATCTTCGCCTTCATCGGCGTGCAGTTCGGCTACTTCGACTGGCATCTGCTGTTCGCCATGCCCGAGCGGATCTTCGGCGTGATGTCGAACTACGTCCTGCTCGCGGTTCCGTTCTTCATCTTCATGGGACTAGTGCTGGAGAAGGCGAAGCTGGCGGAAGACCTGCTGACCACCATCGGCACCCTCTTCGGCAGGCATCACGGCGGTCTGGCGCTGGCCGTCGTCGTTGTGGGGGCGATGCTGGCGGCCGCCACCGGCGTGGTGGGCGCGTCGGTCGTGGCGATGGGCAGCATCTCGCTGCCGGTCATGCTGCGCTACAAGTACTCGGCGCGGCTGTCGTCGGGGGTGATCCTCGCGTCCGGGACGCTCGGGCAGATCATCCCTCCGAGCATCGTCCTGGTGGTGCTCGCGGACCAGTTGGGGATTTCGGTCGGCGACCTGTTCATCGGCGGACTCATTCCCGGGCTCATGCTGGCAGCGATGTACGCGATGTACGTGGGTGGCGTAGCCATCGTGAAGCCGGAGGCCGCGCCCGCTCTGCCCCGCGAGATGACGGATGTCGATTTCGGCACGCTGATGCGGAAGGTTGCGGTGGTAATGCTTCCGCCGCTGGCGCTCATCCTGATCGTGCTGGGGTCGATCTTCGCGGGGATCGCAACGCCCACCGAAGCCGGGGCGATCGGGTCGGTCGGGGCGATCGTGCTCGCAGGCGCACGTCGCCGCATGTCGTGGAGCGTGCTGCGGGAATCGTGCATCGGCGCGACCAAGCTGACCACGATGGTGATGTTCCTGCTGATCGGGTCGACGGCCTTCGCGCTGGTGTTCCGCGGCCTCTACGGCGACATCTGGATCGAGGATCTGCTGACCAACCTGCCGGGCGGGCACATCGGCCTGCTGCTGGTGGCCAACCTGACGATCTTCATCCTCGGGTTCTTCCTCGACTTCTTCGAGATCGCCTTCATCATCATCCCGCTGCTGGCCCCGGCCGCGTCGCTGCTGGGCATCGACCTGGTGTGGTTCGGCGTGATGATCGGGATGAACCTGCAGACCTCGTTCCTGACGCCGCCGTTCGGCTTCGCGCTGTTCTATCTGAGGGGTGTGGCTCCCCCGGAGGTGAAGACGACAGACCTATACCGCGCGGTGATTCCGTTCATCATCATCCAGCTCATCGGCCTGCTGCTGATCATCCAGTGGCCCGGGCTGGTGACGGGGCTGGTGCGCTGAGGGCTACGCCGTGTCGAACGCGAAGCTCGCGAACCGGAGTTCGGCCGTGCCGAACCAGCGGTAGGACGCCTCCTTGAAGTTCCGCCAGTGGTCGTAGACCTGGCGGTACTGCTGGTCGGCTGCCGCGTAATCCTCCAGGATTTCGCCGATCGTCGTGCGCGCGACGCTCATGATGTCGTCCGAGAATGACCGCATCTGGGTGCCGCCCTCGATGAGGCGTTGCAGCGCGCCCGGGTTCATGGCGTCGTAGTAGTAGAGCATCCGGCGGGCGGTGGCTTTGGCCGCAACTTCGAAGACCGCCTGGTAGTCGCTCGGGAGCTGGTCCCATGCCTGCTGGTTCACTTCGTACGAAACCGAGGCCGACGGCTCCCACCAGCCCGGGTAGTAGTAGTATGGCGCGGCCTGGTGGAGGCCGAGCTTCTCGTCGTCGTAGGGGCCCACCCACTCGGTGGCGTCGATGGCCCCGCGCTCGAGCGCCGGATAGATGTCGCCGCCGGCCAGGACCTGGACCGTGACGCCCATCCGGTCCATGACGTCGCCGCCCAGCCCCGGGATGCGCATCTTGAGGCCGCGCAGGTCTTCCGCCGAATTCACCTCGCGACGGAACCATCCGCCCATCTGCCCACCCGTGTTGCCGCCCGGGAAGGAAATGATGTTGAAGTCGGAGAAGACGCTGCGAACGACTTCCAGCCCCCCGCCCTCGTTCAGCCACGCGTCCTGCTGGCGTGCGGTCATGCCGAACGGCACGCCGGCGTCGAAGGCGAGCGCCTGGTTCTTGCCCGTGTAGTAGTAGCTCGTGCTCTGGCCGACCTGGACCGTGCCCTGCTGCACGGCGTCCATGACCTGCAGGCCCGGCACGAGTTCGCCGGCCGGATAGGCCCGGATCTGGAAGCGCCCTCCGGTCAGCGAGGAGGTGATCTCGCCCAGCATCTCGCCCGATCCGTAGATTGCGTCCAGGCCGCGCGGAAAGCTCGAAGCCATCCTCCACATCACGCGCGGCTGTGTAACCACTGCCGGGGCTCCGCCGGACTCGCCGCCACCGCTTTCGCCTCCACAAGCGGTGACCAGACCCGCACCGACCACGCCGGTCGCAGCCTTGCCCAGGAATGTCCGGCGCCCGAGCGATTCATCGGCGGCGGGGGGTGTGGCCTGCCCGGCTGGCGGGCTTGCAGAAACGGCTTCGTCAACGGTCTTCTTGCTCATCGATTGCTTCCCAGGGTGCGCGGGATCCTGCCCAGCCTGTTCGTCAGGCCGGCTGTCAGCCGTAAAGATTAGCACAAAGGCGGGCCGCCCGGCTAATGTGACCGACGCGCGGGTATAGTCACGATCGCGGTGGACGCCGCAACGTGTCCGAGAAAGAGAGACTTATGACCAGAATGTCCGCACGTGCGATTGCGCAGGCGCTGACCCTGACGCTGGCAACCGCCTCGTGCGCGCCGACAACGCCCGACCGGGACTGGGCAATAGCCGAGTCGGCCGGCCTTTCCGCCAGCGTCGACGCGCTCTTTGCCGGACACGACACGCCCGGGAGCCCCGGCGGGATCGCGGCGCTCGTTCACCGGGGCCGCATCGTGCATCTCAACGGCTACGGCTCCGCCAACCGGGAGTTCCAGGTCCCGTGGACGCCCGACGTCGGCTACCGGATCGCGTCGATTACGAAGGGCTTCACCGCGCACGCGACCCTTCTCCTGGCCGACGCCGGAAAGCTGGATCTGGACGATCCGGTGCAGCTGCACCTCCCCGAATTCCCGGAGTTCCCGGCGCCTCCGACCATTCGTCACCTCGTCACCAACACTTCGGGACTCTGGCAGGACGAGTGGCTGCTTCCGATGGCGGGCGTCACCGGGCACGCCACCCTGGACGAGATGTATGCGCTCGTGCGCCGCCAGGACACGCTCAACTACGTGCCAGGCACCGCGCACAACTACATCGACACCAACTGGCGGACGATGACCCGGGTCATCGAGTCGGTGACCGGTGTCTCGTGGCAGGACGCCCTGCGCGAGCTGATCTTTGCGCCGCTCGGCATGGACCGGACGCTGGCGCCCCCGGATGTCGCGCAAGTGCACGACGGCCAGGGGACGACATATCTATATGCAGGCGAGGGCGTTCCCTCATTTCGCTTCGAGTTTCCCTTTCAGACGTCGGGCGACGGGTCGCTGCTCACGACTTTCGACGACTTCCTCCGCTGGCCCCGGCATCTGCGCGAAGGATTCGAGGACGGCACCTCGATGTTCGAACGGCTCAAGGGCCCTACGCGGCTGGCCAACGGCACCGACCTCTCCTACGGCTTCGGCCTCGGCGAAGAACGGCACCGGGGGTTGCGCGGCTGGGGGCACGGCGGCGCCACCGGCACCCACTGGGCGTTCTACCCCGAAATCGACCTGATCGCCGCGGTCTTCACGAACCATCTCGGCAGACTGTCGGCGGGCGCGCTGCAAAGGCAGATGGTGGACGCATTCCTGGCTTCGGACCTCGGCTCGGGCTATTCGGTGCCTGGCGAGATCGGCCCTGCCCCCCTCTCCGCCGACCAGCATGAACTCCTCGCGGGGACCTTCGTCGATCCCGAGACGGGCGACTACCTGCGTTCCACCGGCCAGCCGGGCGCGCTCACGCACCAGTTCTCCGGCGCGCCCGCGCCCCTGCTGGACCTCGGCGACTGCACCTTCCAGACGGTACGGAACGTCCACATCCCGCCCCTCGATGTGATGGCGCCGGACTGTGCCTCGGCGCCACCCGTCGAACTGCACGTCCACTGGAGCGCCTGGGATTCCCCGCGCCGCTTCGTGCGCGTGCCAGCCGCCGACGCCGGAGCGGGCTCGCCCCACCCCCTCGCCGACTACCTCGGCGCCTACTACTCCAACCAGTTGCGTGTCCACTGGCACGTGGAACGCGCCGCGGCCACCGGCAGCGGAACCCGTCTGACCCTGCGCATCGGCGCGGGTGTCCAGACCGGACAGACGTTCGACCTGGTGCCCACCACCCCCGACGCATTCATCGCGGAGCCGCACCGTCCGTCCATGCTGGACCTCCTCTCCCTGCCGCCCCTCGCCGTGAAGTTCCAGCGCGACGCCGGCGGCCGCGTATCCACCCTGCACGTCTCGCTCGACCGGGTTCGGGGCGTGCGCTTCATACGGAGGTAATCGATGGCGCGCACCGTCGTCGTCACCGGAGGAGCGAGCGGAATCGGGCGGGTGATCGCCAAGCGGTTCGCAGACGCCGAATACAGTGTCCACATCTTCGACATCAACGCCCGGGCCGTGGCAATGGCGCTGAGCGACAACGCGGCCTTCTCGGGCACGGTCGGGGATGTGTCGGTGGCGGCCGACGTCGCCGCCGGCATGCGCGACGCAGAGGCAGCCATGGGCCAGGTGGACGTTCTGGTGAACGACGCGGCCATCCCCGGTCCCCGCGCCCCGGTGGAGGAGATGCCGGACGACGAATGGGACCGCACGATGCGGGTCAACCTCTACGGCCCCTTTCTCTGGACAAAGGCGGTCGTGCCCGGAATGAAGGTCAGGCGTGAGGGCTCGATCGTGAACATCTCGACGGGCAGCGTGCGCACCCTGCCTCTCAACCGCTCGGTCTACAACGTGTCGAAGTGGGGGGTCGAGGGGCTGACGAAGACGGCGGCGCGCGAGCTGGGGCCCTGGAACGTGCGCGTCAATGCGATCCAGCCGGGGATGGTCAACAACGAGCGCATGCGTGGAGTCGTGCAGCGGATCGCGGACCAGGAGGGGCGCCCGGCGGCCGAGGTCGAGGCGGAGTTCCTGCAGTTCATCTCGATGCGCAGCAAGGTGGAGCCGGAGGACATTGCCGACATGGCGGTTTTCCTGTGTTCGGAGGGGGCGAGCCGGGTGACGGGCCAGGTGATCGCGGTCGATGGTCACATCGAGTGGGAGCAGTAGGGGATGGGCGACACCATGGCTGAACCGGCAGTCTCGCCACGCGCCGCGGCGCTCCACGACGACGCGCTGGTGTGGGACATGGTCTTCGTCTTTGAGCCCGACCACGGCAACGACGCCCGCCTCTTCCCCAGGTGGCAGGCCGCCGGCGTCGACTTCGTGTCGGTGCACCCCGCCGGCGACCGCCACAACATCGGCGAGGCCATGCAGCGGATCGCGCGCTGCCGCCACCAGATCCTGAGCCGGCCCGACCGCTACGTCCTGGTCAACACGGTCGACGACATTCTGGCTGCCAAGCGCGAGGGGAAGCTGGCGGTCGGCCTGCACCTGGAGGGGTTCCGCTGCCTGGAGCGCGACCTCAACCTGATCGAGACCTACTACAAGCTCGGCGTCCGCTTCGTGCACCCCATCTTCAACCTCGTCAACTCGATCGGCGGGGGTTCGGCGGACCGCATCGACATCGGGCTCACCCGGTTCGGGATCAAGGTCATCCACGAGATGAACCGTGTCGGGATGCTCGTCGACGCCGCCCACGCGGGTCACGGTACGACGCTGGAGATGATGGAGGTGTCGCGCGCACCGGTCATCTTCTCGCACCTCGGGTGCCATGCCGTCCGCGAGCACTTCCGCAACGTCCGGGACAACCAGATCGAAGCGTGCGCGGCCAGCGGGGGCGTGATCGGCATCACCAGCGCCGGCTTCTACCTGGGCGACACGAGCACCGAAACGTACTTTCGCCACCTCGACCACGTCGTACAGCTCGTGGGACCCAGGCATGCCGGAATCGGCCTCGACAACCTGGACAAGCCCGGCCTGGAGATCCTGCGGCGGTTCATCGACGCGAGGCCGGACGAATGGCCGGGCAGGGAGCAGGGTCTGTGGGAGCCTCTGGCCTGCTTCGAGGTCGAGCAACTGCCCGAACTTACCGACCTCATGCTGCGCCGGGGATACGCGGAAGACGACGTGCGCGGCATCCTCGGCGGCAACTGGCTGCGCGTGTGCAGCGAGGTCTGGAAGGAGCCGCACTGAGCGGGTCTTGAGGCACCGGCAGGTCAGTTCCGTAGCCGGTTGAATACACTTGGCCTTGCGTATCTGTATACACACTCGTACACGTTAGACTCTGGCGCCCTCGGTCCCGGTGGCGGCGATCGGCCTGAATCGAGCAACGGTGGGACGAGGACGTCGTGGCGGCGCAGGACATTCGTGGGAGTTGGCCATGGCGGGACCGGCCGAAGCAGGACAATCACTCCGACGACCCTTCACGCGCCTGTACCCGGTTCGGGAACCCCCGGTTGGCCCCTTCAGTGGGAGGAGTGTGTAATCATGCAAAGTCTACGGAAACTTCTATCGGCGGGCCGTCTGGCCCTCGCCGCGGCCCCCACGGCTTTGCTGGTGCCGGACGCCTCCCTGGCCGCCGCACCCATGCAGGAGGTGGTCACGGGCATGGTCGTGTCGGCACGCACGGGCCAGCCCCTCGCGGGCGCTCAGGTGGTCGTCGAGGGCACCGGACAGGGTGTCTCGACGAACTCATCGGGCCGGTTCCTCATCACCAACGTCTCCGGGGCCAACGTGACCCTGCGCGTTGTCCTGATCGGCTACCGTGACCACACGGAGACCGTCGCGGTCGGAAGCGCCGTCCGTATCGATCTGGAGGAAACCGCGATCGACCTTGACGCGATCGTCGTGACAGGTACGGCCGGCGGATCGCAAACACGCGCGATCGGCACCACGATCGCACAGATCGACATGACCGAGGCCATGCGGGTCGGTCAGTCCGGCTCCATCCAGGAGTTGCTGAACTCGAATGTCGCCGGATTGAACATGGCTACCGGCCCCGGCAATGTCGGGACGGGCGGGGCCGTCAAGATCCGGGGCATCGGCAGCGTCAGCCTGGGAAGCGGACCCCTCGTCTACGTGGACGGCGTCCGCATCGACAACAACTCGAACGCCCGCATCGGCAGCGACCAGGGGAACGGGACAATGCGCGGCGGTGCGGTTAGCCGCCTCAACGACCTGAACCCCGAAGAGATCGAGAGCGTCGAGGTCATCAAGGGCCCCGCGGCGGCCACACTGTACGGGACCGAAGCCTCGGCCGGGGTGATCCAGATCACCACCAAGCGCGGCAGTGCCGGCGCTCCGCAGTGGGAAGTGACCGTCAGGCAGGGCGTGTCTTACCTGTCCAACGCGGTCGGTCGCTGGCCGGCCGTATACGACAAGGGCACGGCCGCGTGCCCCAACTGCGAAATGCTCCCGAGCGGCGTGCGCAAGTTCGAAGTGCTCAGATCCGAGCAGGCGCTCGGCCATGGAATCCCGTTCACCTACGGGCACGACCAGACCTACGGGATCTCCTCCAGCGGCGGGACCGACCTCATTCGCTACTACGTGTCCGCGCAGATGGACCGGGACGAGGGGTTCGTCGACTGGAACCACCAGAACAAGTACTCGGCACGCGCCAACCTGGAACTGACGCCGAACGAACAGCTCAGCATCTCCACCAACATGGGCTTCGTGCGCTCCAAGTCACGCTTCAACGGAGGCGGTCCCTTCCCCATCGAGTTCGTGTCGTCGATCTACTGGGGCACGCCCGCAGCGGCCGAGGACGAGCGACGCCGCGGCTGGAACTGGACCCCGCCCTGGGCCATGGAAACGGTCGACGTCACCGAGGGGATCGACCGGATCATCGCCAGCACCACGATACGCCACAACCCGTTCCCCTGGCTGGTTCACCGGATCACCGGCGGCGCAGACTTCGGAAGCACCGTCTCCGGACGCATGGTGCCGAGGTCACCGCTGGGTTCCGCCGACTTCTTCGGCTCGATGAGTCTCGGGCACGTGGAGACGACGGACCGGGCGGTCACCCAGGCCAACGTGGACTACGGCGCGACGGCGACGGTGGACCTGCCCGTGTTCGGCACGACCTCCGAGACCTCGTTCGGGGCCCAGTACTATGTGAAACGGACGCACGAGTTCGGTGCGGTGGGTGACCAGTTCCCCGCTCCCGGCCCCGGCACGGTCTCGTCGGCCGCGGTCAAGACGGGGTGGGAGGACTTCATCGAGAACAAGACGCTCGGCGTCTACGTGCAGGAACAGCTCAGCTGGGGCAACCGCTTCTTCCTTACCGCGGCCATGCGCGGTGACGACAACAGCGCCTTCGGCACGAACTACGACTTCGTGCTCTACCCCAAGGTCAGCGGGTCCTGGGTGGTGAGCGATGAGTCGTTCTTCAACGCCTCCTTCATCGACAATCTCAAGCTGAGGGCGGCATGGGGGCAGGCCGGACGACAGCCCGATGTCTTTGCCGCGCGCCGGTTGTACGCTCCGATCACGGCCGGCGGCGATCAGCCCGGCCTGACCACCGACGCGGTCGGCAACCCCGACCTGCAGCCCGAAGTGGGCGAAGAACTCGAGATCGGGTTCGACGCCAGCCTGTTCGACGACAGGATCGGGCTCGGATTCACCTTCTACAACAAGGACACGAAGGATGCCATCATCGCGCGCCCGGTGGCGCCGTCCAGCGGATTCGCCGGCACGCAGTTCGTCAATGTCGGCCAGCTGAACAACCGGGGAATCGAGGTGGAGGGGACAGCGACGCTCATTCGCAGCGAGCTTTTGGACTGGGACATCGGCTTCAACTACGCCACGAACGACAGCGAAGTGGTCGACCTGGGCGGCCTCCCCACCATCTTCCTCTTCGGACAGCGGCACCAGGAAGGGCTGCCGATCGGCGGCATCTTTGTCGAAAACGTGATTTCGGCGGACTTCGACGCGAACGGCAACATCGTCAACGACCAGTGCGAGGCGACCCCCGAGCAGGGCGGCGCCACGGTGCCCTGCGCGATGGCACAGCCGGTCTATCGCGGCCCGTCGATCCCGACCTGGTTCGGGGGCGTCAACACATCGCTGCGCTTCCTCCAGAACTTCCGGCTCTTCGCGCTCGTCGACTTCTCCGGCGGCTTCACCAAGATCAGCGGCGACCTGGCCGCGTCCCACCTGCTCTTCCAGAACTCGCAACAGATTCTCGAACGGGAGGACGCGCAACTCGCGGCGATGAGCGAGATCGTGGGGAACTGGCTCCAGGCGGGGGTGCTCAAGGGCGGGCTGGCAAAGCTGCGCGAACTGTCGCTCTCCTACTCGCTGTCCGAGGACATCGCGGGTCTGGCGGGCAGTTCCGGCGGATCGCTGACCATCGCGGCACGCAATCTCTTCAACCTCTGGGAAGCCCAGTCAGGAACCTTCGGACGCAGGGAGATCGATGTCGAACTCACGCGGCAGTGGCACGCCTTGCGTGAGGGAGGAGCCTATCACCAGACGTCCATGCCGCCCGCAACCACCGTGGGCGTGACCCTGCGACTCAGCTACTGACCGACACTGCATACAACGGGGAGATTAGACAATGTTGACCCATCAGAAAAAGGTCACCGTAGCTGTGACCACGCTCCTGCTGGCTTCCTTCAACACGGCGTGCGAAGACCTCCTGCAGGTGGACCTGCCCACCAAGGTCGCGGCCGAGAACCTCGAAAACCCGTCGGTGGCCGAAGTGCTGGTCAATAGCGCCATCGGCGAATTCGAGTGCGCATTCAGCCAGTTCGTGGCCGCCAGCGGACAACTGACCGACGAACTCAGGCACAGCTCCGGCTGGCTGGTGATGACCGAGTGGGACCACCGCAAGATCGGGCAGGACCGGGACGTGGCCCTTTGCAACGGCAACTTCGGTTACGGCGTGTTCACGCCGGTGCAGAAGGCGCGCGTGTCGGCCGAATCCTCCCGGACGCGACTCGAGGAGTGGGGCGACGGCGACGTGCCCGGCCGAGCCGAGAAGATCGCCGCGGTTGCGACCTACGGCGCGTTCTCACGCGCCATCCTGGGCGAGGCCTTCTGCGAGATGACGATCGACGTCGGTCCGCTCATGTCGAAGACCGAGATGCTGCAGAGTGCAGAGACCGCACTGGGCGAGGCGATGTCCCTGGCCCAGGCAGCCGGACGCAGCGACCTGGCCACGGCGGCACAGATCCGGCGTGCGGGAGTACGCCTGTATCTCGGCGACACCTCCGGGGCCATGTCGGACGCGTCGGCGGTGCCGGCGGGCTTCCGCTTCGACGCCAACTATTCGGCGGCGGACCTCTACCGCTACAACCGCATCTACCAGCACAACCACGTGGACGGGTTCCTCTCGCCCGAGTTCAACGACGAGAGCGGACAGCCCACCCTGGACGGCGACAACCTGATGTTCGGCGGGGTGGTCGATCCGCGGGTGGAAAGCACGCTCGCGGGCATCGGGCAGGACGGCTCGCCGCTCCGGCATATCCACAAGTACCCGTCATGGACGAGCCCCATCGCGATTGCCAACGCGGCGGAGGCCCAGTTGATCATCGCCGAGATCGAGCTGGGGCAGACCGCGGTGGACATCATCAACGGCTTCCACGCGGCAGCCGGCCTGCCGGCGTACGAACCCGCGGACGTGAACGACGGAGCGGAGATCATGAGTCAGGTGATGGAGGAGCGCAGCCGCGAACTCTACCTGGAGGGCCGCAGGCTGTTCGACTTCCTGCGCCACGACCTGCCCTTCGCGACGGGAACGCACCCATACGACGGGAACACGTACGGTACGACCACGTGCATGCAGATCCCGCGCCGGGAGAAGGACTCGAACCCGAACCTGTAAAGGGCCGGTGGAAACCCCGCCACAAATGTAAAGAAAAGATTACAAAATGTCACGTATAGTTTACACTTCGATCGCACTTGTTGCGCTCAATTCGTGCGGGCCGGCGGCACAGGCACCCGGCAGTGCAGGCGATTCAGAGGCACCCGATGCCGGCGAATACTCGGGTGCGGACTACGACGTCACCGTTACGCGCGGCGTTCTCGTGCCCATGCGGGACGGTGTCGAGCTGTCCGTCGACATCTATGCCCCGGCCGGGACGGACCAGCCCGCGCCCGCCATCCTCACCTCCACGCCCTACGACAACAACGGGGCGAGGACGGGCGCCGTCTGGTTCGCCCAGCGCGGCTACGTGGTCGTCGCGGCGGACGTGCGCGGACGCTACGACTCGGGCGGCGAGTGGGATCCCTTCAACCCGCTCCACAAGACGGACGGCTACGATCTCGTGGAGTGGATCGCCGCACAGCCCTGGTCCACTGACAGGGTCGGCATGATCGGGGGCTCCTACCTCGGCTGGACACAGTGGTGGACGGCCAGCACCGCGCCTCCCCACCTGGCCGCCATCGCGCCCAAGGTCGCCCCGCCGGACCACTTCGAGAACCTGCCGTACCAGAACGGCGTGCTCGTGGGCGGCTGGATGCTCGACTGGGCCGCGATGCTGTCCGGCCGCACTCAGCAGATCGCGGGCGACGGCGGCTACCTGGGATGGTCGGAAAACCGCCAGGACCCGCCGCACACGCCGTACGTCGAGATCAACGCTTCGCGCGGCTTGCGCGCGGCCCCGTGGTTCGAGGAGTGGTACCGCAGCAACCTGTCGACGGACGACTACTGGCAGGGCATCGCCTACCAGACGCCGGAATCGTACGGCGCGATAACCGTCCCCTCGCTGTCGTTCACGGGGTGGTTCGACGCCAACTACCCCGGCTCTCCCATGAACTACCTGGGGATGAAGGAACACGGCGCCACACCCGAGGCCCGGCGGCCCAGCATGATCATCGGCCCCTGGATCCACGGCATCAACACGCGCTCATCCGGAGGGATCGATTACGGCCCCGACGCCGTGATCGACGTGGACGGCTACGTGGCCCGCTGGTTCGACCACTTCCTCAAGGGCGAAGACAACGGCGTCGAGAACGATCCGCCCGTCCATGTCTTCGTCATGGGCGAAAACAAATGGCACGCCGAGGAGGACTGGCCCCTGCCCCAGACCGAGTGGACGAACTACTACCTGACCAGTGCCGGCGGCGCGAACTCGTCGGCCGGCAACGGCCTCCTCACCCCGGATGCCCCCGCCGACGAGGGTCACGACACCTATGTCTACGACCCCCTCAACCCCACCCGCGATCCCTTCGACACCTGGCCCAACAAGAACGGTCACATCGACGGCGCGCTCGACACCCGCGCCTCGGCCGCGGGCGAGGAAGTCCTCGTCTACCGCACACCGCCCCTCGAGGAAGCCGTCGAGGTCACCGGTCCCATCGAGATCAAGCTCTACGCTTCCACCTCGGCACGCGACACCGACTGGTTCGTGCGACTCGTCGACATCGGACCCGACGGCTACTCGGCGCTCCTGACAGAGGCGGTCATGCGCGCCCGCAACCGCGACCCGGGCAACGAGGGCCGCTTCAACGGCGCCCAGCTCAGCGCCATCGAGCCGGACGAGGTCTACGAGTACACACTGCGTTTCTGGCGCGGCACCGGGAACCTGTTTCTGGAAGGACACCGCATCGGCATCGAGATCTCGTCGAGCTGGTATCCGTACTATCTGCCGAACCTGAACACCGGTGCGGACAACGTGGCCATGGTCAGCGCGGACCAGGCGGTGGTGGCGACGCAGCGGGTGTACCATGGAGGTGACCGGGCCTCTCACATCGTGTTGCCGGTGATCCGGCGCGAAAGGTAGGAGGGCGGAGAGGCTACTGCGGGCAGCCTCCTGGGGGCGTTGCCAATTTTTGCCATCGCTCTTATCGTTCATGCCATGAAGACCATGAACATCTCCCTGCCCCCCGCCCTTCGGTCGTTCGTGCGCGAACAGGCAGTCGAACGCGGATACGGAACGTCGAGCGCGTACATCCGTGAACTGATCCGGCGGGATCAGGATCGCCAGCACTTGCGCGGACTCCTGCTCGAAGGTGGAGAGTCTCCGCCCTCGGTGACTGCGGACGAAGCCTATTTCGAGTCTCTGCGCAGTGGAGTTCGCCGGCGTTCGAAGAAGTGACGCCAAAGCCTGCGATCCTGCGGGCGGCAGCCCAGCGCGATGTGGACGAAGCCACCGAGCACTACATCGACTCCGGCGGCCCAGACGTCGCGCTGGGCTTCATCGGCGCTTTCGAAGCCGCCATCCGACACATTTCCCGCCATCCACGATCGGGGTCGTCCCGCTACGGGCTTGAACTGAACCTGCCAGGCCTGCGATCCTGGCCGCTCGAGTCCTACCCCCAGGTCGTCTTCTATATGGAGGCGCGCACGCGAATCGACGTATGGCGCGTCCTTCACGGCCGACGCGATATTCCCGAAACACTCCGCCCAAGGGAGGCCCAGCAGTGACTCACACGAACATCCTCGCGCCCGCCGCGCGGCCGACCGCGCGCACCACCCTCGCTGCGGTCGCAACCGCGCTCGCCATCGCCGCGGCCCCCGCCGCCCCCCAGGAGCCCACTCGCCTGGTGCGCCAGCCCACGGTCAGCGCGACCCACATCGCGTTCGCGTACGCCAACGACCTGTGGATCGTTGACCGGGCCGGAGGCGAGGCCACGCGCCTCACCACCTTCCAGGGCCAGGAGACCGACCCTCACTTCTCCCCGGACGGCCGGCACATCGCCTTCAGCGCCCAGTACGACGGCAATACCGACGTCTACATCCTGCCCTCCGAAGGAGGGAACCCAAAACGCCTCACGTGGCATCCGGGAGCGGACCAGGTCGTTGGCTGGACGCACGACGGCAGCCGGGTCGTCTTCAATTCGGGACGCACGAGCGCGCCAATCGCGTACCCCAGGTTCTTCACCGTGGCGCTCGACGGCGGGCTCCCGGACGAGATGCCGATTCCGCGCGGCATGACCGGCGACTTCTCCGCCGACGGCGCGCGCTTCGCGTACCAGCAGCGGCGGCTCAACGACCCCGAGTGGCGGGGCTACCGCGGCGGTCAGGTCAACCCGGTGTGGATCGTGGACACGGACGACTGGGCGCTGGAGGAGGTCCCGTGGGACGACAGCAACGACCTCGATCCCGTCTGGCTCGGCGACGAGGTCTACTTCCTCTCCGACCGGGACTGGGCCACGAACATCTGGGCCTACGACACCGGCACGCGCACCGTCCGCCAGGTTACCCGCCACGCCGATTTCGACGTCAAGAGCCTGGACGCGGGTGGCGGAAGCGCGGGCGGCGGCGCAGGCAGCGGCGCAGTCGTCTACGAGCAGGGTGGCTACATCCATCTCCACGACCCTGCCAGCGGCGCCACCAACCGCGTCGACATCACCGTGCGCGGCGATTTCCCCTGGCTGCGCCCCCACTGGGAGGATGTCGGCGGCGCGCTCCAGAACGCGTCGCTGTCCCCCACCGGCGTGCGCGCGCTCTTCGAGGGCCGGGGCGAGATCTTCACCGTCCCGACCGAGGACGGCGACTGGCGCAACCTGACCCGCACACCGGGCGTCGCCGACCGCAGTCCCGCGTGGTCCCCCGACGGCCGCCACGTCTCGTGGTTCTCCGACGCGTCCGGCGAATACCGCCTCATGATCGGCACCCAGGACGGCCTCGGTGAGCCCCGCGAGATCGCCGTCCCCAACCCGACCTTCTTCTTTACCCCGACCTGGTCGCCCGACTCGGAGCACCTCGCCTTCACCGACGCCGACCTCAACCTCTGGCGCGTCGAGGTCGCGAGCGGCGACGTCACCCTCGTCGACACCGACCAGTACGCGCACCCGATCCGCACCGTCGATCCCGTATGGTCCCCCGACTCCCGCTGGCTGGCCTACGCCAGGCGCCTCGACAACCAGTTCCACGCCGTCATGGTGCACTCGCTCGCCGACGGGAGCACCCGCCAGCTCACCGACGGCCTCTCCGACGCGCTCTCGCCCGCCTGGGACGCCGGCGGCAAGTACCTCTACTTCCTCGCCAGTACCGACTACGGGCTCAACACCGCCTGGCTCGACATGACATCCTACGAGCGGCCGGTCCGCCGCGCGCTCTATCTGGCCGTGCTGCAGGACGACGAGCCCTCGCCCTTCCTGCCCGCGAGCGACGAAGAGGAGGCGGAGGACACGGGGAATGAGGAGGAGGAGGGGAGTGAGGGCGACGATCCGGGCGACGCCGACGACTCCGGCGCGGACGGCGACGATATCCGCATCGACTTCGAAGGGATGGACCAGCGCATCCTCGCGGCCGGGATCCCCGCACGCGACTACTCGGGTCTCACGGCGGGGCCGAGCGGCGTCGTCTTCTTCGCCGGACCGGGCGAAGGTGGCGCGTCGGCCATGGCCGCCCTGACGGGTCCCGGCGCGGGCACCCTCTACCGCTACTCGCTGGAAGACGACGAAGCCACGCCCTTCCTGTCCCCCATCCAGGACTACACCGTCTCCGCCGACGGCCAGAAGCTGCTCTACCGCAGCGGTCCGTCGTGGGGCGTGGTCCCCACTTCGGGAAGCCCGAACGTCGGCGACGGCCGCATCGATACCGCGGTGCGCATGCGGGTCGACCCGCTCGAGGAATGGCGGCAGCTCTTCCGCGAGGCGTGGCGATATCAGCGCGACTTCCTCTACGTCGAGAACGTCCACGGCGCCGACTGGCCGGCCGTCCATGACATGTACGAGCCCTGGATCGACCAAGTCGGCCACCGCTCGGACATGAACTACCTTCTCGACGTGCTGGCCGGCGAGGTCGCGATCGGGCACTCGTACGTCTTCGGCGGCGACACCCCCGATGTCGAGACCGTGCCCGTCGGGCTCCTCGGCGCCGACCTGGAGGAGGACGCGGGACGCTACCGGATCGCCCACATCTACACCGGCGAGAACTGGAACCCGGGGCTGGAGTCGCCGCTGAGCGCCCCCGGAATCGATGTCGCCGAGGGCGACTATATCATCGCCGTCGACGGGGTGGAGCTGCGTGCGCCGACCAACCCCTACAGCCTCTTCGAGGGCACGGTCGGCAGGCAGGTCGCGCTGCGGGTCGGCGCGTCGCCCGATGGCGAGGGGTCGCGCGTCGTGCAGGTCGTCCCCGTGGCGAACGAGGGCGCGCTGAGGTCGCGCGAATGGGTCGAGGACAATCGCCGCAAAGTCGACGAGATGAGCGGCGGCCGCCTCGCCTACGTGTGGCTCCCCAACACCGCGCAGGGCGGCTACACCTACTTCAACCGCTACTACTTCGCGCAGCAGGACCGCGACGGCGCGGTGGTCGACGAGCGCTACAACGGTGGCGGCTCGGCGGCCGACTACATCGTCGATCTCATGAGCCGCGACCTGATCGGCTACTTCAACAACCCGGTCGCCGACCGCACGCCGTTCAAGCTGCCCGCCGCGGGGATCTGGGGCCCGAAGGTCATGATCATCAACGACGCGGCGGGGTCGGGCGGCGACCTGCTCCCGTACATGTTCCGCTTCCGCGGGATCGGGCCCCTGGTGGGCACGACGACGTGGGGCGGCCTGGTCGGGATCTGGGACGTGCCCCCGCTCATCGACGGCGGCCTGGTGACGGCGCCGCGCGGCGGGTTCTTCGACCTGAACGGCGAGTGGCGCGTCGAGAACGAGGGTGTCGCGCCCGACATCGAGGTGAGACAGATCCCCGCCGATGTGATCGCGGGACGCGATCCGCAGCTGGAGGCTGCCGTGGCCGAAGCGATGCGGCTGCTCGAGACGGAGGCCGTGCAGATCCTGGCCGAGCCGGATCCGCCGGTGAGGGCCAGGAGGCCGGGAGGAATGTAAGGTTTAGTTTACATTCTCCTGGCCGGGAAGACGCACGACCGCGACGCGCTGCAGGTCCATTGCGTCCGTGACGATCCCGATCGCCGTCGAATCCGTGATCTGGAACGGCGCGAACCGCTCCGGGAAGATGACCCGCTCCGTGCGGCCGGCGCCGGCGGCGCGGTCGGCCCCGGCATCGACGGCGACCGACCACCACGCCCGACCGTATCCCATCGGATGGGCGAGGCCGTCGAATTCCTGGACCCACACACGGTCGCCGGAACAAAGGAGATCGACCGCGAGCGGGGTCTCCGACGGCAGCATGTCGCCCGCGTTTGCGACAGCCTCCGCCGCAGCCTGTTCAATCTCGGCCGCGCTGACATCCTGCTCCCGCGTTTCGACCTGCATCCGGGCACGGATGTACCCCACCAGTTCCTCCGTCAGGAGCGCCCGCGGTGTCCATGGAAGCGGAACCGGCTCCTGCGACGAACCGACGGGCGAGCCGTCCGATGTGCCGTCGGGCCCAAACAACCGCACATGGGCGGCCACCGGATCGAGCACCGCGATCCTGCCATCCGGACACCGGTCCCATAGCGGTACGGGGGCCAGCCCCATCAGCGTGGTGGTCCGGCTCTCCGCCCCCTCCAGATCAGCGTCGAAGTCGACGAGCGCGGTGGTCCCGGATCCATCCGCCGCAACGCGTACGATCGTGCCGGACCACATGTCGTCGGGGAGGTTGGGGCCGGTTCCGTAGTCGACCACAAGGGTCCCACCAACGCTCTCGGCCACGCGAAACGGGTCTCCGAAGGTGACGCTCTCGATATCCATGCGCGCGCGCCTGCGCACGTCCGGGATGGGCGCCGACGACAGCAGCGTACCCTCGACCGTGAAGACGGGACGACTGCCGGTCGCCAGGTCCCAGACGACCACACCGTCGTCCGACGCCGCGGCGGACACGGCTCGCGGATTGCGCAGCTCCCCGGGCCCCTCGCCATGGCTGCCGAATTCGGCCAACAGACGGCCCGACGGCGAGTAGGCGCGAAGGAACGGCTCCGTTTCGGTAAGGGCCCAGATCGCGTTGCCGGACCGGACGACATCGCGAACGCCCCACAACTGTTCGCCTTCATCGAAGACGGTAAGCGCCGCGGGATCGATCTCCACAGTGGAGGAATCCGGCGACCCGGAATCGCATGACGTCAGGGTCAGTACGGCCAGGGCAGGCAGCAGCGGGTATGCGAGGGGGCACTTTTTGTGGCGGACCATGGCCGCAACGGTGACGAGAACAACTCCGGAAGTCAATCCACCTCAGCCAGCCACCCGTGCCGAGTATCGTTCCACCTTGATCCGGTCTTCGTTTTTCCGAGCCTGGGCAAGGTCATAGGCCGCTTGACGGCGCATCCAGAAGTCAGCGTTGGACCAGCCGGCCTTCTCCAGACGGATGGCCATCTCCGGAGAAATCGCCGCGTGACCATTGAGGACCCTCGACAGCGTGTGGCGGGCCACGCCGAGGACCTCAGATGCCTTGGTGACAGTCAGGCCCAAGGGCTCAAGGCAGTCCATAAGGATGCTCGATCCGGGATGGGGAGGATCCTTCATCGGCATGATGGCAACCCTCCGTTGTAGTCAGTGGTAGTCCACCAAGTCGACATCGTAGACATCACCGTTCCAGATGCGAAAGACGATCCGCCAATTCCCCGAAACGGAAACGCTCCAATAGCCCTCTCGCTCACCCTTTAGCGGGTGGGTCCGATAACCTGGCAGGTCAAGGTCCGACGGCTTGCTGGCGACATCGAGGGCTGCCAGGACCGATGAGATTCGTGCCACGGGATCCGGCCGGAGCCAGCGGCGTTCTCCTCGGTCGTGGAGCCGCTTCAGACCCTTGTGCCGAAGCGATCGGATCACGGCGAAACGTACCGCGATGCGGTACACGGTGGCAAGCACGACTTCAAGGGTGTGCTGTGGGGCACGGCTGGCTCCCGGAGGGTGGGGATAGAGCCCTTGGGCAATGACGGAATACCAAGATGGTGGAAAGCAGGGGCGCTTGAATGGCTGAATGAGCCAGATTCAGCCTTTACAGCGAAAGAGGGTCGGCGGGGTCGGATAACCGCGTTGGCCCCACTACCTGACTATGCTGACTACCCCGATTCGCTCCACGTCCAGGGAATCCACCACCGCGATGAGCGGACGACCGTCCGGAAGAAAGGTCATCGGCATCGGGAACCCGGTAGGCAATACGCCCGCGATGCTGCCCTGGCGATCCAGCAGGAGAACGCGAAAGGCGTTGTCGCGAGTGAGCAGTTGGGCCCACACGTACCCATCCGGAGCGACCGCCAGCTCGCCCACCATTTGGGGCCGCGGATGGAAGCCGTGCTTCTCGAGCGTCTCGTCGAGGTCGTCATCGCAGGGCCCAAGGTATCCGCGGGCTGCGAGCAGTGCTTTCGCCTCGGAGCGCGTCAGCTCGTGTTCCCCGACTCCGGCCCACCGCACGCTTCTGACCAGCCGGTGATCTTCCAGAATGTCGATCCGGAAACCGCCCCACGCGCTCAAGGCCACACGGTCTTTCCACTGGGACCAGCGATTCTGTGGCGCCAGCGGCTGGCGGATCGAGAAGGTGAAGCTGCAGCGCGGGTAGTATGCGGCAGTTCTGTAGGAAGGCTTGCCGCTGATGAGTTCGACCGTGTCGCGGCCGGTGACGGAAAGAAGTCGTTCAGGCCAGTCGTCATAGCCGACGTTCGGTCCCGTGGGATTGATTCGCCTCCGCGCCCAGATGAGGAATCCGTGGGGAGTCGCTTCCACATGGCGCAGACTCGTCAGGATCACCGCGTAGTCGAAACCGGACTCGGTGCCCGTCCGGTCGCCCATCCGCAGCTCAACGATCTGGCCCGCACCGTCGTGCACGTATGCGCGGCCATCGTCCAGGACGGACACGGACATCGCCCACTCCAGTTCGCCGGGTCCCTCGCCCTGCCTGCCCATGGACCCGAGGGTCACACCAGTTGAATCGAAAACCGTGACGCGGTACTCGAAGGGCTCCAGGACGTAGATCCGGCCCTGGGCATCGACATCCACGAGGGATGGCCTTGCGCGGTGAAACGTCGCCGGACCCGATTCCTCTCCGCCGAAGATTCGGATCGTGTCGAGGGTCCACCGCAGCACCGTGGGCGCGCCGGCGTTGGTGACGATCGTAACGCCGGCTGAATCGGCCACAGTCGTGTCGAGTGTGGTCGTCTGACTACACGACGCTCCCGCGACAGCGACGATGACTGCTGCCGTGCGGCCCACGCTTCCTGACGCCATGGTGTGATGCTACCGTGTGCCGCGCCGCATGTCAACTAAGATTTTAGGTCATGGGCTGGATTCTCTCACCGGGCGCCATGCTACTGGCCCGAGCCGGCAACGTGCCGCATTCTGCGTGGGAGCACCGTCCGTCACCAGGGATTCAGAGGGCCGCAGTCATGAGGATCCTGCTCTTCATCGTTTCGGTGGGCACGATCGGCGCCTTCGCGTGGCAAACGGCGCCCGACTCCGAGGCTCCTACGCTCCAGGTCCAGGAGCACGTGCTCGACAACGGATTCACGATCCTGCTCGTCGAGGATCATCGGGCGCCGCGGGTCGCGGCCAACCTTTGGGTCCGCGTCGGGTCGATGCTGGAGCCCGAGGGATTGCACGGGATCACGCACTTTCTCGAACACGTGATCCACCAGGGGACGACCACCCTTGGCACACGTGACATGGCCGCCGAGTTGCCGATCCTGCAGGAAATTCACGACACCGAGCAGGAGTGGATCGCGGTGCGGAACCGGGAGCGCAACCGCCTCCGCGAGCGGGATGTCTTCTTCGACGAGCTGGGCTGGCCGGAGACGTCCGAGATGCGGGCGTTGAGGGAGCGGCTCTACGAACTCGAGGACCTGGATAACGAGTACCGCGACTTCTGGACCACCTACAAGTGGTACATGCAGCACGGCGGGTTCGTGCGCCATACCGATCCGGTGCCGGCCAGCACCGAGCAGGACTACATGGAGATGAACATGGCGCTCCCGCCGGAGCACTTGGAACTCTTCTTCCGGTTCGAGGCGGAACGCATGACCAACGCGGTTCTGCGCGGGTGGGAGGCGCAGCGGTTCACGGTGCTGGAGCAGGTGCTCGGGGGACTGAGCCGGCCGCAAACCCGGTTCAACGAGGCGATCGACGGCGTCACGGCGCAGTCCCATCCGGTCTACACGCCCGACGGCGGGCACCTCCCCGATTTCGCGAACTTCACGCGGGCCGCGATGTGGCGGATCTACGATGACTATTTCGTGCCCAACAACGCGACGCTGGTGCTGGTGGGCGACGTGACCCTGGATGACATCGTGCCGCTCGCGCAGCGGTACTTCGGAGCGCTGCCGCGCGGGCCGGAGCCGCCGGCCGACCTGGACATCGAGTCGGAGCAGGTCCCGGGCGGATCGGTTCGGCTCGACTGGACGGAGCCCCTGTCGCCGCAGGTGCACGTGCGGTATCGGATTCCGGGGATGGGGCATCCCGACCGACCCGTGCTGGATCTTGTTGCGGCGTTGTTGAGCGGGCCGCACGGCATGGCTGGTCAGGCGTTGGCGGCGCGCGGCGTGTCGGCCACGGTGACTGCGGACTTCCGGGTCATCCATACCCACCGCTTCGGGTCCCCGGGCGCATTCAACCTGGTGGCGCACGCGGGGGCGGATCGCGACCTGACGGCTGTCGAGGGGGTGCTGTTGGCAGCGTTGGAGGACTTGCGTGAGGGGCGGATCGACGCGGGGGCGCTGGAGCGGGCGCGGAAGCGTCTGCGTGTCGAGTGGGCGGAGTTCCTTGACAGTCCGCAGGAGCTCGCCTTCCTGATCGGGCACCATCAAACGATGAACCACTGGAGCGTGCTGCCGGATCTGATCGAGACGAGGGATGCGGCGACGGCGGCCGACGTGCAGCGGGTGGCGGCGAGGTACTTCGTGCCGTCCAACCGGGTGACCGCTGTGGCGCGGGCCGAGCCGGCCGAGGGCAGTGGGCCGAGCTGGCTCGATTTCCTGTGGGCGGAGCTTCCGGGAGACGGTCGATGAAGGCCGGGACGCGAGTGGTGGAGACGCGGCTGGCGACCGTCCTGGCGGCGTTCGTCCCAGTCGTTGCCGCCACCCTGGTCGGTTGCGGCGACAGCGCCGGCGACACGCTGCCGGGTCGCTCGCGCCCGATCCTCGAGCACGTCTGGCCGGCGCCGGGCGACCTCGCATTCAGGCCCGCCGCGTTCACGCCGCCCGATCCACGCGAGGCCTTCTTCGAGACGTCGAGCGGCGCCCGGGCCTTTGTCGTTCCCGGGACAGCCCCCGGCCCGCTGGTCCGCCTCACCGCCGCCCTGCCCATCGGACGGCTTCACGAGGCCGAGGGCGAGGCCGGCGCGTCGGCGCTGCTGACGCGGTTGATCACGACGCGAGCACCCGTCGGCGCCAGCGGCCCACTCTCGCTTCGCCTGGCCGAACTTGGGACTTCGCTGAGTGCCGTCGAGGCCCTCGATGTCACCCACATTTCGCTCCAGGTGCTTCCGGAGGACTGGCAGGCCGGACTGGAATTGCTCGTGGCCATCGTGCGGGCCCCCAACCTCGACGCCGCGTTGATCCGCCAGTACCGGACAGGCCCCGGCTACACCATGCCGATGGCCGGCATCACAGGAAACGGATTCCGCCCCAAGGTCGAGCTGGAGCGCCGGGTGCACGGGTACCCATTGGCGCCTCCGGACCCGGGGACAGCGGTCTCGCCAGCCGCGGTCAGGGCGTTGGCCGCCAGAAGCCTGGCCGCCGACCGGGTGGTGTTCGGGGTGGGCGGGCCCGTCTCCCGCGACGTGGTGGCAGGGTTGCTGGAGGCAGCGACCCGGGGTTGGGCGTCGCGCGGCGCAACGGCGACGGAGCCCCCCGCGATTGAGCCCCGCGCGCTCGAACTGGCTACGACCCCCAATCCCGATCGCTTCCACGCGGTGGACGTGCCGAGCCTGGAGGGATGGATCGCCATCGGCCGGGCGATCGGCGCCGTTCCCGCATCGGATCGGGCCGCTCTGGCCGTCCTGCGCTTCATCCTCGCCGAGCGGTTGAACATCGCCGCGCGGGAGATGCGCGGCCTCGCCAACCGCGACGACTTCGAGATTCCCGTCACGGGGTCAGGTGCCGGACTCCTGCTCATTCGAACGGGCGGGCGTCCGGAGGCGATCGCGCCGCTCGTCCGCTACAGCCTGGACGAACTGGAGCGCATTCACGACACGGACGAGCCCGTCACCGCGGCCGAGGTCACGCGCGCCAGGGGCTGGCTGTTGGACGCGGTCTGGCGCCGGTCGCTGGAGCTGGCGACCAGTGCGAGCGAGACCTTCGCCGTAGAGCACGTGCGGCGGGGAAGCACGGATCACCTGATGGAGTGGCCGGCGGCGGTCGGATCCGTAACGGCGGAGGACGTGAAGGCGGTCGCGGGGGAATACCTCGACCCGTCGGCGTTCGTGACCGTCGTGGCGGGGCCGCTGGACAGGATCAGAGCCGCGCGCCACCCGCGCTGGCCGGTGGCACTGGATGACCTGGAAGCGGAACTCACGGGCACGAGGTGAGGGTCAGGCCGCTCGGGGCTGCCGGCATTCGGTCACCACTTGCGTTGCTATAACAGTTCTTATATAGTTACTATATCAGCACTGACATAGTAACCAAGGCGGCGCAACGAGATGAGCCTCGACCACATCCTCCTCGGCCTGCTCCGCGAGCCGGCCACGGGGTACGACCTCAAGAACGTGTTCAGCGAGACCGTGCGGCACTTCTGGTCCGCCCGGCTCAGCCAGATCTACCCGACCCTCAAGCGTCTCGAGCAGCAAAAGATGCTGCGCAGCCGGCGGGAGCCGTCGCCCAGGGGACCCGACCGCAAGGTCTACACGGTGACCGAGAAGGGCCGGGCCGAATTGATGGCCTGGCTGCGCAGCGAACCGGCGGTCGGCACGGAGCGGTTCGCGTACCTGGCCCAGCTGTACTTCATGGACGCAGTCGGGGACATCCACGAGACGCGAGCGTTCATGAGCGCTCTCCGCGACCATCACTCCGGCTGGCTGGCCGAACTCAAGGCGGTCGAGCGGGACATCGTCACCACCTACGGGGACGCCCCGGAGCACTACAGCGACGCCGGGTTTCACCATTTCGCCGCCCTCCGCATGGGCATTCACTCCCTCAAGGCCAAGGTGGCCTGGTGCGACGAGACGCTGGCGGCGATCGACCGGAGGATCACGACCCGACAGCCCGCCGGAGCTGTGGCAGGAGTCGATTCGGATCGCGACGGAGGCCTCCCGGCATGACCATCGTCACCCTGCTCTTCGACATCCTCATCCTCGTCCACGTCGCGACCGGCTTCCTCGGTCTCGCGGCATTCTGGGTTCCGGTGTTCGCGCGCAAGGGCGGGCGGACGCACGTGCGCGCCGGACGCGTCTACGTGTATTGCGCGTACGTCGTGACGCTGTCGGCGATCACCGCGGCAGCCGGGCGGATCGTCTCCTACCAGGCTCAGGGTATCCGTCTCGCCGACGACCCGGAACTCTACGGCATCTCCCTGTTCCTGGGCTACCTCGGTCTGGTGACCTTCGCAACGGTCCGCCAGGGGATACGGGCCCTGGCCACGCGCAGGGCACCCGAGACGTTGCGCACGCCCTTCCACGAGGCACTCGCGTGGGCGTCCATGGCCGGCAGCGCCACCCTGATCGCCTTCGCGCTCGCGGTCCCGTCCCAGGTCTCGCCGATCCTGCTGGGACTCAGCCCCATCGGGCTCTTCACAGGGCGGAACATGCTGCGCCTGATGCGGAATCCGGGGGCGGAGCGCATGGGTTGGTTCTACAGCCACCTGGGTTCGATGATCGGCGGCGGCATCGCCTTCCACACCGCGTTCGCCGTGTTCGGAGTCCAGCGCCTCTGGGCCTACGACCTCGCCGGACCGCTCGCGGTGGTGCCGTGGATCCTGCCGACGGTCATCGGCCTCCCGGCGATAGGCATCTGGACGCGGCGCTACCGGCGGAAGTTCAACCGCGGGGCACCGGCGAAAGCCTGAACGCCGGCGATGGCCTGAAGGACTCAGTCGATCCGTCGGTGCGTCGTCTCGATGACGGTGCCGTCGGCCCGCGGAGGGGAGAGGTAGACGTACGCGTCGCGGTCCAGCCGCGTGATCGGCTCCTCGCCCTCCACGCCGATCCAGAACGGCTCGATCGAGAGGACCCGCGGCCCTACGACGAACATCGAGTCCTGAATGCTGTAGGTTCCGCCACTCGCCCAGAACACCGACTGACCCCGATCGTCCCAAATCTGCGAAAAGCGTGCCGAGACCTTGTCGTCGAGCGGCAGGCGCGCGAGTTCGTCGGGTGTGACGACCGGGCGACCCTTTTTCATCCAAACATAGGTCCAGTGCGTATCGGTCACGTGGAACCAGGCGGTCCGGTGCTGCCAGACCTCGTCCACCTCGCCGGTCGCCAGATCGCGGGTGGAGGTGATCTGCCAGTTGCCGCGCAGATCGGCCGGATCGATGTCGCCCTGACGCGTCACGGGTAGCTCGCCCATGGTGTCGAGCCGCCGGTGCGTGAACTCGAGCACGGCCTCGCCGTCGTCCGGCACGGTGTGGTACGCGTACGCCGTGTCGTTGACGTAGACGACCTTCTCCACACCACCCATCTGGACCTGGTAGGGCTCGATGGACACGACGTTCGTGTAGCCCATGACGTCGCCGTCGAGCCACCACTCCCCCCCGCTGCCCCAGAAGCGCCACTCGCCCTCGTCGTCCAGCATCTTGGCCCGGTTTTCGGCGTGCTGCGCCTCGGGAGAGAGCTCGGCGAACTGCTCGGGCGTACTCCCTTCCCTGCCGGCGTCCATCCAGACGTAGGTCCAGTGCGAGTCGGTGTAGTGCGTCCAGATGGTCCGGTAGTTGGCGACCGAGTCGACCTCGCCGGTCTCGAGGTCCTCGATCGTCATGATCTGCCAGACGCCGTGGAGCTTGGCCTTGTCGATGTGGGCGGGCTGGTCGGCCGGCGGGGCGCAGGCCGCCGCTCCCAGAAGCAGCAGCGTGGTGGTTGTGTGGCGTGTCATGTGGCCCTCCAGTCGTTCAGAAGTCCCGCACCAGTTCCCGGATGCGCCGCTTCGTCGCCTCGTCCGGCAGGCGACCCAGGCCGGCCCGGATGTTCTCCGCCATGTGAACCGGATTCGTCGTTTCGGTCAACACGCATGTCACCGCAGGATGCGCGAGAATGTACTTGAGCGAAAACTGCGCCCAGCTCTCGCAGTCGAACTCGGCGGCCCACTCCGGCAGCTCGCGCCCGCTCACGCGCCCGAAGTAGCTGCCGTTCATGAACGGACGGTTGATCAGCACCGCCATCCCGAGATCCTGCGCGAGCGGCAGGAGCCGATCCTCGGCGCCCGGCTCCATCACCGAGTAGTTGATCTGCACGAAGTCGAGCGGCTCCGCCCTCATGACCGCCTCGAACGCTCCGTGCTGACGGGTGTTCGACACGGTGACACCGATATGGCGCGCCTCGCCCGACTCCTTCCACTCGAGCACGTTCGGCCAGTGCACATCCAGATCGCGCATGCTCTCGACCTGCAACAGGTCCAGCGTGCGGCGGCCGACGAGTCGCTGGTTCTGCCGCATCTGCGTGATCCCGGCAGCTTCGCCGTCCGTGTTGATCTTCGTCGCGACGAACAGGCGGTCGTTGAACTCGGGCGCGGTAAGGACCTGCCCGAACTCGGCATCGATCTCGGGCGTGCGCGGCGAGGTGTCGACGACCCGGCCGCCTTGTTCGAGAAGCATCCGGATCACCGCCGCCACGGGTTCGGTCCCTTCGGTCGGGATCTCGAGCACGGGCTTCGACGAGCCGAAGCCGACGATGGGCAGGGTCTCGCCGGTGCCGGGGATGGGGCGGGTGGGGAGGGCCTGGGGCACGGGGGTGGTCTGCGCGTCGGCCGTGTTCCCAAGCACCGCGCGCGGGGCGGCAAACACCGCTCCGAGGCCTGCCATCCGCGCCAGAAAACCGCGCCGTGTCGTGTCGCTAGCGGTTGCCATGATACCTTCCTCCGGTCAGGGGATTGAGTGTGTCTTTTGACAAGCTCGGAGGCAAGTTGAACGGCGGCGCTGCGGACAAGGAGCGGGGGACATGCTGACCCGGCCCGCCTGCCGAAGTGTCGCGTTTGCCGAGACGTTCAAGGACCCCAGCGTGGTGGCCGCGTATCGGCACCGTCCGCCGCATCCGCCCGGTACGTTCGATCTCCTGCGCCAGCTGATCGTGGACCGTCCGCGGTCGCTGCTGGACGCCGGCACCGGGCTCGGCGACCTCGCCCGTGCGCTCGCGCGGCACTGTGACCGGGTGGACGCGGTCGATTTCTCCGCGCGAATGCTCGAGACGGCCCGTACGCTGCCCGGAGGCGATGACGCGCGCATCCGCTGGCATTGCTCGCCGATCGAAGAGGCCGACCTGGCCGGACCCTACGCGCTGATCACTGCGGCAGACAGTCTGAGCTGGTTCGACCTGGGCGTCGTTATCCCGAGGTTCGCCGAGCTGCTGGCCGAGAATGGCGTCTTTGCGGTAAACGATCGCAGCGCGCAGGTGGGGCTCCGTGAGGATGACATCATTCCCCGCTACTCGCTGAACCGGGACTACGTGCCCTGGGACCCGGTGACAGCGCTCGAGGAAGCAGGCCTGTTCGAGCGCCTCGGACAGGAGGAGACAGGTCCGGTACCGTGGACGCCGACGGTCGACGAGTACATCGAGCGACGACACTCGCAGAACGGCTTTTCCAGGGACCGAATGTCGCGACGTAAGGCCGCCGAGTTCGATGCGGCCCTGAGGGCAAGAATCGCCGAGCAGGTCAGCGAGGGGTCGGTGAAGATGGACGAGGGTCGGCTGGTGGGAGAGGTCGTGGGGTCGGTTGTCTGGGGGAGGCTCGCTCGGACATCGATCAGGTAGGCCGTGCCCGGCGCACGCGGGCGAGGAACTCCTCGGCTGTCGCACAGTTGATCACTGCGCTCGCGGCCTCCGTGACTTGGCCAGGTTCAGAAAACTCACCGAGTATCGTGCGCAACTCCTCAGCCACTTCGGGACCGAACTTCATGTCGACCTGTTGACACAGCATCTCGGCCCGGCCCTCGGCCCGGCCCTCGTCGCGTCCCTGCCGAAACCAGGTTCTTCCGTACTCCTCCAGGCTACGCTCGTATTCTGTCATCACCTGAGCCATCGTCGTCACCTCCCGTACCTGCTTTCTCGTAATCCGACCACTTGATACTAGCATTTCCAATACACACTCGGCCATCAGATTGTCGTATCGACTGCCCGTCTCGTCGGCGATCTGCGTAAGCTCTCGCAGGGTCGCCACCGTGCTGGTAACCGACCAGTCCTTCTCCAAGTCCAGAATGGTCCGGGCCAGGTCCCGACCGCTCGTGCGTGCCGCGCGCTCGTCCTGGTCGCGGGCAATCACCCGATAGTCTCCCGGCACCCAACGCGGGAAGAGGTTCTGCAGTCTTCCTGCCGCCCTCCAACGCCCCTCGCCGTGGTAGATGACGAAGGACAGAACTTCCACGGATCGAGGGGTCGCGGATGGTCGCATTCGCCGAAGAAGAGCCTGAACCGACAGCAGCTGGTAGATGGCGATCCGAAGGGGCATGAGCGGATCGTGAGCGCCCTGGAATTCCAGCAGGATCAGTACCCGGCCCGATCCGTCGCGGGTGCGAGCAGCCCACAGCATGTCGGGATAACGCCTTACCAGCGCTTCTCCCACCAATTCCGGATTCAGTTCTTCCAGCGTCGAAAAGTCGATCTCCTCGGCGTGCTCAGAGGCGTACTGGCGTACCACACTCTCGATGGCCGCCGGATGGCTGAACAGTCGCTTGAAGGCTGGGTCTTGCACGGGGTTGGTTTGTTGGGTCCCAGGCAGAGGGCCGAGTGTGGCAAATCAGGGACCATCAACGTGGGCAGAGAGGAGGGGCGGTTGAATGCCTGAATGGGACAGATTCAGATTTGTAATGTCTGGTTTACATAATGTCATGTTTACTTTACATATTGCGCGCGACCTCCGGGCGCGGGATCTTGGGACCGGACTCAACAGTGACACAGGAGGACCGCCATGGAGTTCCGAGCCAAAACAATCGTCGCCAGCGCAATTCTGGCTCTAGGAGGATTCGGGCAATGGAGCGGAGGATCCGGGAATGGCGTGGTGTCACTCGGCCACGCCGCACCGCTCAGCGCCCAGTCCCGTTCCGCCGACCTCGAGGCCACCTGGGCCGCCGCCGGCTTCGGGGCCGCGATCGCCATCGGCGACGGCGAGATCTTCGTGGGGCGCACGGGTGGCGGGATCGCGGGCGCAATCTATCCCTCGCCCGGGAGCATCTACGTGTTCGAGCGCGCCGGTGACGGGTGGGATTTTGCCTACGTCATAAGCGGCGACGATGTGGAGATCGGAGACGAGTTCGGGGCCGCGCTGGCGATCGATGGCGACCGGCTGCTGGTGGGATCGCCCGGGCGGGCCGATGGCGTCGGCGGAGCCTACATCTTCGAGCGGGGTGACGATGGCTCGTGGGCGCAGACGGTCGAATTCGTGCCTCCGGCCGACCGGGAGATCCGGGGCGCGGGTGCTTCCGTCGCGCTGTCCGGTGACGCTGCCTACCTCGGGGCGCCATCGGATACCGGCCCCGGCGCGGTCCTGCGTTTTCCCGCGGCCGGCGGGTCCGCCACCGTGCTCCCTTCACCCGTCGTCTCCGCCATCGACCGTTTCGGTGCGTCCCTCTCCCTGACCGGCGACCTCCTCTTCGTCGGCGCGCCCGGGACCCGCGGCGATCGCGGGGCGGTCCACACCTTCGACGCCGGTTTTCCGGCCACCGGCCCTTCTCCCACCGCGATCCTGGCGCTCGACGACGGTCGTGGCGGCGACGCGTTCGGCACCAGCCTGGCCGCGTGGGGCACTTCCGTGCTGGTCGGAGCGCCCGGCGCGGACGAAGGGGCGGGCGCGGCCCTCTTCTTCACCCACGGCGACGACGGCGAGTGGGACGAGACCGCCCGGCTGGCCTTCCCCGAGGCAGGCCCGGCCGGATACGGCTCGGCGGTGGCCTTCGACGGCCGCACCGCCTGGGTCGGCGCGAGTGGAGCAAGCCAGGGCGCGGGTAGCGCGCAGGTCTTCCGGGTCGCCGGGGCTGCCGCGGCCGATGCCCGCGCACCCGACGACGCCGTCACCCTCGAAAGCGAGAACGCGATCTCTGCATCGGGGTTTTCCCGCGGCGCTCTGTTTGGCTCGCATGTCGCCCTGCGTGAGGACGTCGCCGTGGTTGCCGCCTCGAACGCTGACATGCGGCTGGGTGCGGCTGTCGTGTTCGAGCGCGGGGATGGCGGCTGGGCCGAGGGCTCAACCCTCAGAGAATCCACTCGAACACTCACTGCTGTGACCGGCGAGGAGGCCCCCTGCACCGACGGCACCACCGGGCCCTTCGACTGCTCGCAGGTCGACCTGGTCGCGTTCGTGCCGCTGGCGTCGCTGGGAGCCGACCCGGGCACGATCCTCAACGACATCTGGGGCTGGACGGATCCCATGACCGGCCGGGACTGGGCGCTGGTCGGACGCTCGGACGCCACGGCCTTCGTCGACGTCAGCGACCCCGCCAACCCGCGGTACGCCGGCGAGCTGCCGCTGACCGAGGGGGCCACCGAGAACCTGTGGCGCGACATCAAGGTGTACGCGGACCACGCGTTCATCGTCGCGGACGGCGCCGGGGCGCACGGCGTGCAGATCTTCGACCTCACGCAACTTCGGGACGCCGCGGGCCCGCCGGCGACCTTCGCCGAGACCGCGCGGTACGACGGCATCGCCAGCGCCCACAACATCGTGATCAACGAGGAGACGGGGATGGCCTACGCGGTCGGCAGCAGCATGGGCGGACAGACCTGCGGCGGCGGCCTGCACATGATCGACGTGCGCACGCCCGCCGAGCCCGTCTTCCTCGGCTGCTTCTCCGACGCCACCACCGGACGCCAGCGCACCGGCTACTCCCACGACGCCCAGTGCGTGATCTACCGGGGCCCCGACGAGGACTACCAGGGCCGCGAGATCTGCTTCGGCGCCAACGAGACCGCGCTCAGCATCGCCGACGTGACCGACCGCGAGAACCCCGTCGCCATCGCCCGCGGCGAGTACCCCAACGTCGGCTACGCGCACCAGGGCTGGCTGACCGAGGACCAGCGCCACTTCTTCATGGGCGACGAGGCCGACGAGGCGCAGGGCGGCGTGGATCGCACCCGCACGCTGATCTGGGACGTGGCCGACCTGGACGATCCGCTGCTGCTCAAGGAGCACTTCGCCGAGACGGGAACCATCGACCACAACCAGTACATCCGTGGCAACCGTCTCTACCAGGCGAATCTGATGAGTGGATTGAGGGTGCTGGACATCAGCGATGTCGAGAATCCAGTGGAGGTCGGGTTCTTTGACACGGTGCCGGATGATGCGGGGTTGCCCGCGTTCGGGGGAGCGTGGAGCAATTACCCGTTCTTTGATAGCGGGGTGGTCGTGGTGTCGAGCTGGAGTGAGGGGCTGTTCGTGTTGAGGCCACGGGGGAGGCCGGTGAGTTGATGGGGGGGTGGATCTCAGGCTCTGCCGTATCGAGGCATTGCTGGCACCATTACTTCAACCGACACAACTCCATCTCCGCAAGCGCGGCGCCCGGCACTGTGGCGTCCGCCAACAACGGTGAGTCGCGATGCCAAACCCTCCGTTCGGTCGTCTGCCGCAAGGCCGTCGTGCTGTTCACGAAGCGGTGGTCGTAGACCGCGTACAGCCGCCGGAACATCCGGTCGTGGTCAAGTAGCGACCCAGGTGGCGGATAGGCGGGGTTCAGGACGCCTTCGTGGCGCCCCGCACCGTGCTCGACCAGCGTCAGGGCACAGGCTTCGTAGCCGGACGGCGCGTCCTGGATGTGGTCGCGCTCCGAGAGGCGGACCAGGGCGTCGTGGTAGCGCCGGATCGTCGCCGCATGTGCGCCGTTCCGCAGGGAATGATCGCCGTGATCGCCGGGGCCGGCGTTGGCATCGGGAAGCCCGGACGGAACAAGGTCCTGGATCTGCCCTGCGCCGATCACGTGCCAGAATCCGTAAACCAGCGCCGGGTAGACCATGTGGAGATTCACGCAGGCTCCGGCGATACGCTCCAGCCCGCCGGTCATTTCGGGGACTCGACCGTGCCCGACCTCTCCACCCTCCGTCCCCTCCAAAGACAATGCGAGCACGGGCCCGATGGCGGGAATTGTGACGGTCACGTCCAGTGTTGCGGCCTTCAGTGCGCCCAGGAGCGTCCGTCGACCCGGTTTGGCGGCATCAGGATCATGCGAGAGGAACGATCCATGCCGGTTTCGGTTCACGGTAATCGGCGGACGTGGCCGTACCCAGTCGGGGTCGAATCCACCCTCGATGACGAGGCGGCTCGCGACGTACCACCGTAGGGAGTCGACAAGGTCGGCAGACTGGTCCGATGGAATGGTTGGGATGGGGATTCCCGGAGTCGGTGGACTCATCTGTTTCTCTTCGCCGGTACGCGGTCGCGGATAATCCGCCAAATGGCTCCGTCGATCTGCGCCTTGGTGATGGAAATGTCAACTGCGGTTACCAGAATGTAAACCAAAGTAGACAATTCCGGGCGTATGAACGCTCTCACGGCCCAGCAACCCTTCCGCCCCTCACCGTGTCACCGGGCTGATCGCTCGATTCCACGCCACAGGATCTCCTCGATGACCAAATACCCCGCCGCAGTCACCATGGCCGCTTTCCTGGCCACCGGCACCGCACCGTTGGACGCCCGCGCGCAAGCCGTCGTCGAGAACACGCTCGCGTCGGCCTGGACGACCACTGCCGAATGGACCCTCGAGGAGGATCTGCGTATCTGGGGCCCGCCCGATGGATATCTGGGCGACATCATCGCAGTGGCCGCGGATTCCCGGGACAACATCTACATCCTGGACGGCCTGACCCAGCAGATCGATGTCTTCGATGCCGGGGGCGGCTTCCTGCGGACGCTCGGCGGACAGGGACAGGGCGCCGGAGAGTTTCGCGAAGCGCTGGGACCGGCCATCGCGCCGGGAGACACACTGTGGGTGGCCGACCAGGGGGCGCCGCGCTATTCGATCTTCGGACCGGACGGCACGCTGATCGGGACGCGGGTCCGCAAGGCCACCTGGGGCATGATCACGGACCGTTGCACGATCGCGCCGGACGGCAGCTACATGGAGTGGGGGGTGCGCTATCCGAACAGGGAGAGGAGCGACGACCCGTCGGACGTCGACCTTGTCCACTACTATCCGGTCCGGGTATCACCCGATGCGGAAAGGCTGGACACGCTGCCTCACCTGGAGTTCGTCCTCCAGCTGGCCGATCTGCCGTCGGTGGGCTTGCGGCGGCCGGCCCAGTTCGGACCACGGCTCAAGAGGGCCCTGGGTTGCAGAGACGACGTCTGGTTCGCATCCAGCGGCGAGTACCGGGTCTACAGGCGTTCCCTGGCCGGTGACACGGCCGTGGTGTTCACGCTGGGTGGAGTCAGGCCGGCACCTGTCGACGAAGCCGACCGCGACGAACTACGCGCCACGTTTGAGCGCTACGGCGCCCCCGCGCTGTTGAGAGACTACCTGCAGGCGCTGCCGGAGAACAAACCGGTCATCGTGGGGCTCTTCGTGGATGGCGCCGGCCACGTCTTCGTGGCCCCGGAAACCTCGCGGGTCGACGCGGGCACGGTCATCGACGTGTTCCGCGAAGACGGCGTGTTCCTGGGGCGGGTCGCGGTTCCGGAAGGGGTCAGGATCGACGCCTCCAAGGCCTATGCGAGAGGGGACTACCTCCTCTTCGCGGGCGAGGACGAAGTCGGCACGCCCTACGTGACCAGGCTGAGGATTCGGCGGTGAGGATTGCGACTCAGCGAGATTAAGCCGGGTTCGGTGCGGTACGTCATGCCGTCGCGAGTTCGTACTCCCGCACCAGTACTTCGGCCGGAACGCTCCATTCCGTGGCCAAAACCCGAATCATGGCCAGGGAAAGTGGGCGCCGTCGGCGCAGGACTTCCGAAGCGTGGGACTGGGAACCGATCAGAACGGCCAAGTCCTTTTGTCGTAGTCCGCGAGCCTCCATGACGTGATGGATCGCAGCAATGGGATCCGGGGCAGCGATGTTCCACCGAGCTGACTCGTACTTCTCAACCAGGGTTACCAACACCTCCAACCTGTCGGATTCCACCGTGTCCGGGGCAACGCCCATCAAGCGGTCGATCTCCGCCAGTGCCGCATCGTAATCCGTCTCGTTTCTGATTGGCCTGATCGTCATTCTGAATTCCTCCTACACTTGGGAGGCATCGATTCGATCGTACTCGGCGTGTGTCCCCACGAACCGGACGAAACCAATTCGACGCGGGTAGTCGAAGCGGATGATGAGCCGATACCTGTTCCCCCCAATGTTGAATACCACACGGTCGTTGCCCACGATGCTCGCGTGCCCGTACACCGCCTTGATGTCCGACGGAGACGACCAATCGGCTTTCCGGGCAATCGCGTACCATGCCTTGAGTGGCTGTTCGGCGTTGGGTTCTCGTTCCCAGTAGCTCCGCAGCGTCCTCTTTGCGATGATCCGCATGTCTCTCAATGTAGATATCCCGATTCGGGATGGGTAGTGTCTGTCCGAGCTCGGAATCCCTCTGTGCCCCACTACCGTCTCACGGCGGGCCAGCTAAACTGAGGATTGGCATATGGTCGACCATCACTGATGGAGAGAACACCATGACCCGACTGGATCCGGTGCATCCCGGGGAGGTACTGAAGCACGACTTCATGGAGCCGTGTGCGCTCTCGTCCACTGCACTGGCCCGGGCGCTCGGGGTGACACCTGCGCGAATCAACGAGATCGTGCGGGGACGGTGCGGCATTACCGCGGAGACCGCCCTGCGTCTTGCCAGGTATTTCCGTACCGACGCCCAGAGTTGGATGAACCTGCAGGATCGGTACGAACTCGCGGTGGCCGAGCGGAAAGTGGGCGACGCACTCGCCGAGATTCGGCCACGGGACGTCGCGTAGAAGAGCCCAATAGCAGGTTCGGCATCAAGTCAATGACAGAAACGGACATGTTTCAATAGCAGAAATGGCATTAATGCAATGGCAGGTTTGGACTAACGACCGCTCCCGCCCAGGGACGGAACACGCCTACCGCCGAACGACGCCTACGGACGAAACAACACCCCTGCCGTGATCCCGATGTACCCCAGCTCGGAGAAGTTGATCTGGGACACGAACGGTGTCGTCCCGTCCGAGTGCACGGGGGCGTGGCTGCGGATGATGAGCCAGCGCTGGTCCATGTCCACCTCGGGAACGCGCACCCAGCGGGCCCGCAGATCGAACGACACGTGATCCGAGAAGCCGACATCGATGCCGCCGAGCACCTGAAAGCCGATTCCGGTGTCCGACACACTGGCGTCCAGCTGGCTGAGGCTTCCCGCCGCGCGGCGCTGCCACTCCGGAGAGGCCTCCGGGTTCTGCCTGGAGCCGCCGAACACCTCGAGGTATCCTTCCGCGACCGGCTTGCGGAGAAGCCCGAGATAGAAGCGATAGTCCGCGCGCGTGAGGCCGCCTCCGACGCCCAGGTAGGGGGTGAACCGGCTGCCGTTGGCCAGCCGGTAGTGCGCGTTGACGAACAACTGGCGGCTCCTGAACTCCGACAGGTCACCCCAGGGCGGCAACCCGGTGCTCCACTCGGTGTCCTTGCCCGTGATGGCTGCTCCCGCCCCGGCACCCAGCGTGAGCGGAGCCTCGTGCACAATCTGGTGCCGCTGGACGGCCTCAAGTTCGAGGGCCAGTGGGCCCAGGGCATAGCCGACGACAACGCTGCCCCCAAGCCCGCTTTCGGGCTCGAAGGTGAAAACGAAGTCGAGCGCGGTGCTCTGGCATTCCGGGCCGGTGGGAGCGTCGTTGGGATCGGCGTAGAGCAGCCGGTCACACCGTGTCGGGTGATTGGGACCCGTCACGCGGGCCACAGTGGACGCGCCCGACGCAACGCCGACGGTTGTGGAATAATAGAAGCCGCGCTGCGACTGGGCGGCGGCCTCTCCACCGGCGAAGGTGACGATGGCAAAGAGGACGCCCGGCAAAGCAAGGCGGGAATGCGATGATCCTGGCATACGGTCCATCATGGGAGTCTCCTGGTGGGACTAGGGGGGGCGGATCTCCTGCCGTGACAGTAGTTGGGAAGGAATACCCCCTTCCGCATGGTAGATTACAGCGACACCCTCACACCCTCCATGACCTGCGCCAGTATCCATGCCACACGTCCTGCCATTCCCGACTTCAGTACGGCTCGCAATCGCGGTGGCGCTCGCTCACCTGGGCACAGCCTGCACCGAAGACAGCGTCGGGGACGAAGGCTTGCTTGACGCCGTGCCCACCTTCGAGGGCGCCGTCGACCTCGAGTTCGGCGAGATCGACGGCGACGATCCGTACCTCTTCACGAGAATAGAGTCGATCGCCGAGGACGCACGCGGTCGGTTGATCGTGGCCGACATGCAGTCGCACGAGATACGCGTGTTCGATCCCGAGGGTCGCTTCCTGTTTCGCTTCGGCGGCCCCGGAGAGGGCCCCGGCGAGCTGACATTCCCCTGTTGCCTGGCGTTCGGCCCGGATGGCACGCTGTGGGTGCGCGAGAGCACACGCTACAGTGCGTTCCAGCTGGAAGATGCAGGCGCGGAGTACGTCCGTGGACAACGATTCGTCCATCCCAGTCAGGGAATGGTCGCTCCGATCACCTTCGACGCCGAGGGCCGGCTCATCGATATCGGTCCGTCGCGCAGGCCCGAAAGCGGGAGCGTCATGACGCGCTTCCACATCAATGCGGACGGCAGCGCCGACGAGGTGCCGATGGTCGATCCCGAGCGGCAGGCAACCGGGTCGACCACGGTGGACCGCATGCTCGGGGAAATGGCTGTCACCATGTTCGTCTACCAACCCCTGGGCCCGGTGTGGATTCACGCGCACGGCCGCGGCGGCACCTGGGCCGAAGCGGTCACCTCCGACTACGTGGTCAACCTCCACCACGCCGATGGCACAGCGTCCCGGATCGAGGGTCCGCCGCTTCCCGGGCCTGAGCTCAGCTCCGCCGAGCAGGATTGGGCGCAGGACCGGTTGGACCGCGACCTGCAGCGGCTCGATCTCGGGCAGCACCCCTTTGGGATCCCGGACCGCAAGCCGCCGCTCGGTGCCATCTACTTCGATCGGTCCGGTCGGCTGTGGATCGAGAAAACCGGGGCCGCAGGCAACCACTTGCGAGAAGCTGATGTCTATGAGGGAGACGCGCTGGTGGCGCGCTATCGGTGGCCGGTGGGAGTACGGCCCGGCAGCGTCCCCTGGGCGAGCGAGTCGGTACTGTACGGGACCACAACCGACTCCCTGGATGTCCAGAGCGTCGCGCGAGTGAGGTTCCGGCCGGCAGGATAGACCGTCGGGCGTGACGCGGTGGTTGTCCAACCACATTAGCTGGAGGCAAGCATGACCGGTCGCTTCTTCTCGCTCACGGCCGCATCGATCCTCTGCTTCGGTTGCGCGCCCGCAGATGATTCGTCGCCAACCGCAATCGTGCGAGACAGCGCGGGCATCCTCGTCGCAGAGAATCCCCGCGGAGCCGCTGGCGACGAGTGGACCCTTCAGCAGCCCGCCGTCCTCGAGATCGGGCGAAGCGAGGGCCAGGGCCCCGGTTCGGATCTTTTCGGGGCCATCGCCCACGCCATACGATTGTCGAACGGAAACATCGCAGTAGCGGACAGGCACGCACAGGAGATTCGCGTCTTTGACGATGCCGGCGATCACGTGCACACCTTCGGACGGCCCGGTGAAGGCCCCGGCGAGTTCACGATCCTCTGGTCGATTGCGGAGCTGGCCGGCGACACGATCGCGGCGATCGACCCGCGAGCCGGGCGCGTGTCCCTATTCGACGCGACGGGCGCGTTCGGCCGATCGTTCCCGATTCCCCGGCTTCCGGACGCGTCCGCCCCCAACGTAGTCGGCTGGCTGGCGGACGGCATCCTGCTCATCGAGACCCTTACCCGATCACCATCGCGGGACACGCGCGACCAATCGACGCATTTCCTGTACGCGGTCGACCGCAATGGCGAGATCCTGGGCACACTCGGCGAGTTTCCGGGGAGCCCACTGGGCCGCAACGGCCTTGCCCTGGGCTTCGCGTCCCGGGCTGAATTCGCGGCGGGCGGGAGTGTGGCCTGGGTGGGACAGTCCGCACGCTTCGAGCTGGTGGCACATGACCGAACCGGGGCCGTGGAGCGGATCGTGCGTCTGGATCGGGTGGCCAGAGCGGTAACAGCGGAGGAGCCCGCCGAGGCCCAGGCCGCGGTCGAACAGAGCCTCCAGGGGATGTCGGGGCCGGCGGTGGAGCGGATCCTTGCGACCGAGTACGCGAGCCGGCACCCGGTCCACGGCATTCTCCTCGCCGACCAGGCCGGCAACCTGTGGGTGGAGCGGTACCGCAGCCACCTGCTCGCGGATCCAGGGCCGCAGGAATGGGACATCTTCGACACGGAGGGCCGACTGGCGGGCTACCTGGTCACCCCGAGCGACTTCCAGATCACCGATATCGGTGCGGACCACGTCCTCGGATTCCACACGGACGAGCTGGGCGTGCAGACGGTGCGGATGTACAGATTGCTTCGCGAGTCACGCATGTAAACTCCGGTTTCCATATTGTAAACCGCAGTAGACAATCGTCGCCCTGTAACCACCACCCCTGCGAGACTCCCCAATGAACCCGTCCCCCCGCCCCGCCCCCTCGCCCACGTCAACTCCCGTCTGGTCGCGCAGACGTCTGCTGGAGAGCGGATCGGCCGCGGCCATCGCCACCGTCTGGGGATGCACGCCGGACGAGCCGTCGGCGGACGAAGAGCGCACCAACCCACCCGCGCCCCTCACCGGCCTGCGCCGCCCGCTTGCAGCCCCCGGCCCGATGCTCCCGCCCGTCCCGGCGATCCTGCTGACCGTGGACGGCCGCCCAGGTGACCCCGACGAGATTTCGGTGCTGTGGACGTTCGTCGTCAACGGCGACCCGCCCCAGATCGGAGTGAGCGCGGGCCTGGAGCATCAGGCGAGGGAACTGCTGGAGCTGCACGACGAGTTCGTGCTGAACGTCCCGGTTGCGTCGATGGTCGAGGCATTCGACACCGTCGACATGAACTCCAGCCGCGTAGCCGACAAGTTCGAACTCTCGGGCCTGACCCGAGGCGCGGCGACCGCGGTCGATGCGCCCACTGTGGAGGAGTCCCCCATCCACTGCGAGTGCCGTACCATCGCCTCTCTCGAGGTGCCGCCGGAGCGGAAGCTCTTTATCGCGGAAGTCGTGGCGACGACGGTCGTCGAGGGCGCGGTCGACGACAACGACCGCCTGATCGTGCCCGCCGTCGACTTCTTCGGGATGACCGCCGGGAGCGGTGAGCACTACACCATGGGTCGCCCGGTCGGCAACATCGGGATGACGGTCGGTCGGAGCGACATCAGGTATTGACGGGGCGCCCGCCTCAATACCCCAGCAGCCCCGGCAGCCACAGCACCACGCCCGGCACCAGCGCAATCACCACCGTCAGCGCCAGCATCAGCGCCAGATAGGGCCACAGGGGCCGCGCGACCTCCGCCGGCTCGACCCCTCCGACCGAGCACGCCACCAGCAGGCTCACGCCCACCGGCGGCAGAAACACCGAAATCCCCTGGGTCGCCACGATGACGGCCCCGAAGTGCACGGGATCGATCCCGAGCTGCGTCGCCAACGGCAGCAGAATCGGAGTCAGCAGGACGACCGCCGGCACGCCCTCCAGAATCGCGCCGAGCAGAAGGAAGATGAGGATGGTAAGGACGATGAAGCCGGTCTGGCCGCCACCCATCGCCACCACCGAAGACGCCAGCGACTGTGGAGCCTGCATGATGGCCAGCACCCAACCCAGCAGGCGCGCGGCGCCTACCACGAACAGGACCATCCCGGAGACGATGGCGGTCTGAACGAGCTTGCTCCACAGGTCGCGGGCGGTGAGCGACCGGTACACCGGACCGGCCAGGAGCAGCGCATAGGCGACGGCCACGGCGGCGGCCTCGGTGGGCGTGAAGAGCCCGAAGCGGATGCCGCCCAGAATGACCACGATCATGAACAGCGGAAGCACGGCGTCGATCGCGGCGCGGCGGACCTCGGAGAACGATGCGCGCTCGGCGGCCGGCCACCCCTGCTTGCGGGCTTGCCACCCGATTTGCGTCATCAGCCCCACGGCGATGAGGAGCGCGGGCGCGAGCGAGGCTACGAACAGCGCGCCGATCGAGACGTTGCCGATGACGCCGTAGACGACCATCACGATGGCCGGCGGAATCAGGATCCCCATCCCGCACGCGGCCGACACGATCGCGGTGGCGCGCGCGCGGCTGTACCCGTTCGCGGTCAGCTGGGGCACCATGATGCCGCCGATCGCGGCAGCGTCGGCGGACGTCGAGCCCGATACCCCCGAAAAGAACATCTCGGCCATGATCACCACCTGCCCGAGCCCCCCCGGGAGGTGTCCCACGAGCGTCCGCGCCAGCGTCACCAGGCGGCGGCTGATCCCGCCGACATCCATGAGGAAGCCGGCCAGGATGAAGAGCGGCACGGCGAGCATGGGAAACGAGTCCATCCCGGCGACGATCTGCTGCGGGATGACGACGAGCGGGAGGTCGGCGGCGACGATGGCAATGACCGCCGCGATCGCGAGCGCGAAGCCGATGGGAACCGCGGCGATCACCAGGACGCCGAAGATGCCGACGAGCAGGCCGCCCATCAGGGGGGGTCCTCGGTGGGGTCCGCCCATCCCGCGAGCATGTGGACCACCATCAGCGCGCCGGACACCGGCGCCGCGGCGTACACGAGCGCAACGGGCAGGTTGAGCGCGGGCGATCGCTCTCCCATGGTGAGATCCATCAGCGCGACACCGGTGGTGATCAGGAGGACCGCGAAGGCCAGCACGACCACTCTGGCGCCCACCTCCACGGCCTTCTTCGTGCGCGGGTCCAGCTTCCTGGTGACCTGATCGAACCCGAAGTGCGCGCGATGCTCGACCGCCAGCGACGCCCCGAGCAGCGACACCCAGACGAAACAGAAGCGCGAGACCTCCTCGCTCCAGGGGTTCGGGTAGGCGAAGAGGTAGCGCATGAGCACCTGAAGGAGGACCACGGCGGCGACGGTGATCACGAGGGCGCCCGCGGCTCGGGTCTCAAGCGTGACGAGGGCCCGGTTAAGGGCCAGGAATCGCCGCCTCATCGGCGCTCCGCCCCGGGCGCGGCCACCGCTGCGGCCGCGGCGCGCTCCGCCTCCGCCACCAGCCTCGCGATCAGCGCCTCACCGTCCGGGAGCCACCCGGCCACCTCGTCCCGGATGCGCGGCCCGACGGCCGGCGCAAACGGCGCCAGGTCCGGCCGTGAGATCTCCACCCCGTTTGCGCGCATCTGTTCGATGGCGTCCGCCTCCATCTGGCGCGCGACCTGGCTCTGGTAGGCGAGCGCGTCGGCTGCGGAGCGATCGACCGTCTCCCTGATGTCATCGGGAAGCCCCGCGTAGAACGGCTCGTTCACGAGCAGCGTGATTGGATTGTAGGTGATGGACGTGAAGCTGTAGAACTTCGCCACCTCGTAGAGTCGGCTGCTCACGAACCCGATCGCGTTGGCCTCTCCGCCATCGATCACGCCCTGCTGCAGCGCGGAGTACACCTCGCCGTAGTTCATCGGCGTCGCCTGGACACCCAGTGCGGAATAGGCCGCGAGGTACGTCGCATTCTGCAGAACGCGAAGCTTGAGCCCGGCGAGATCTCCGGGCACTTCGACCGGTCGGCGCTTGTTGTAGACGTGACGGAACCCGTAGTCGAGGAAACCCAGCGAACGGACGCCCGTGCGCTCAAGCAGAAGGTCGCGCCACCAGTCCCCGACGGGGCCGTTCATCACCGCAAGCCCGTGGTCCCGCGTGTTGAAGAGGAACGGGAGGTCGAAGATCTGCGTCTCGGGTACCCAACCCGAAAGCACGGGCGTGCCCGTGATGGCCATGTGGACCGCGCCGACCTGGATCTGTTCGAAAGCCACGCGCTCGCCCCCGAGCTGTCCCGACGGGTAGATGACGACCCGGAACCGCCCGTCGGTGCGCTCGTGCATGAGGTCGCGGAAACGCTCCGCCATGAGGTGGAGCTCGGAGCTGCTCGAGAGGACGTGCGAGAAGCGGACCTCCCAGGCGGGGGCGTCGCCCGGGTCGGGGTTGTCGTCAGCGCCGGGGATCGGGCCGCGGCACGTGGCGACCAGAACCGTCGCCACAATCGCCGCGCCGATCCGGCGCCGGGCCCGGTTCACCAGATCGTCTGGCCGGCGTCGACGAAAACGGAGGCGCCCGTCATGAGACGCGCCTCGTCGTTCGAAGCGAGGAACACGACGGCACCCACCACGTCGTCCGGCGTGCCGATCTCCCGAAGCGGGATGCGGGCCAGGCGGCCCTCGCGGAACGCGTCCTGCGCGATGTCCGCCCGGTTGATGTCGGTCTCGATCAGACCCGGCGCGACGGCGTTTACCCGGATCCTGTGGGGCGCGAGTTCCAGCGCCATCTCCTTCGTCAGCATCTCGACCCCCGCCTTCGACACGCAGTAGTGGGTGAGGTTCGGGGCGGCGACCGCCTGTCCTGCGGACGACACGTTGACGATTGCGCCCGCCGTCCCCGCCCCGACCATGCGGCGTGCCACCGCCTGCCCGACAAGGAAGTAGCCCTTGAGGTTGACGTCGACGATGGCGTCCCACTCTTCCTCGCTGATCTCGAGGAAGGGCGTGCGCTTCAGGATCCCGGCGTTGTTCACCAGAACGTCCAGGCCGCCCAGGACGTCGTGCGCCTCGGCGACAAAACGCTCCACGTCGGCGCGCGAGTCCGTCGAGCCCTGCACCGCGACCGCCCGGCGCCCCATCTGCTCGATCTCCCCCACGGCGCCGTCGGCGTCCGCGCGGCTGCGCCGGTAGTTGACCGCCAGATCCGCTCCCTCACGGGCGAGCGCCAGGGCGATGGCCCGGCCGATACCCCGGGACCCGCCGGTAACCAGCGCGCGCTTGCCCTCGAGCCGCACGATCAGACCAGGTCGAAGCGGTCCAGATTCATCACCTTGTCCCACGCGGCCACGAAGTCGCGCACAAAGGCGCGCTGCCCGTCGTCACACGCGTAGATCTCCGCGAACGCGCGGAGCTGCGAGTTCGAGCCGAAGACGAGGTCGACGCCGGTGCCGGTCCACTTCACTTCGCCCGTTCCGCGGTCACGTCCCTCGAACTGGTCTTCGCCCGCTTCGGACGCCTGCCACTCGATTTCCATGTCGAGCAGGTTCACGAAAAAGTCGTTGGTCAACGTCCCCGGCCGGTCGGTGAAGATGCCGAGCCCGGATCCAGCCGCATTGGCGCCCAGGGCGCGCAGGCCGCCGACCAGCACCGTCATCTCGGGCGCGGTCAGGGTCAGCAGGTCCGCACGGTCCACCAGCAACTCGGCCGCCGGCCTGCCATTGCCGTGTCCGTTGAAGTTGCGGAACCCGTCAACCTTCGGCTCGAGCACCGCGAACGACTCCGCGTCGGTCTGTGCCGGGGACGCGTCGGTGCGCCCGGGAGAAAACGGCACCTCCACGTCGTGTCCGGCGTTCTTCGCAGCCTGCTCGACGGCCGCGCACCCTGCGAGCACGATCAGGTCGGCGAGCGAGACCCTCTTTCCGGCGGACTGCGAACCGTTGAAATCGTCCTGGATCCCCTCCAGCACGCCCAGCGCCTTTGCCAGTTCGGCCGGGTCGTTCACCTCCCAGTCGTTCTGGGGCGCCAGGCGGATGCGCGCCCCGTTCGCGCCGCCGCGCTTGTCGGTCCCGCGGAACGTCGACGCGGACGCCCACGCAGTCGAGACCAGCCGGGAAACGGACAGCCCCGACGCCAGCACCCGGCCCTTGAGGTCGGCGATGTCGTCGGCATCGATCAGCTCGTGGTCGACCTCCGGCACGGGATCCTGCCACAGCTGCGGCTCGGCGGGCACCTCGGAACCGAGATAGCGCGAAACGGGCCCCATGTCGCGGTGCGTGAGCTTGTACCACGCCCGCGCGAATGCGTCCGCCAGTTGTTCCGGGTTCTCGAGGAAGCGCCTGGCGATCGGCGCGTAGACCGGATCCATCCTCAGCGACAGGTCGGTCGTCAGCATCATGGGGGCGTGGCTTTTCGACGGATCGTGTGCATCCGGCACGGTGCCCACGGCCGAGTCGTCGGTCGGGGTCCACTGCGCCGCACCCGCGGGACTCTTCACCTGTTTCCAGTCGTAGCCGTGCAGGTTCTCCAGGAAGTTGTTGTCCCACTTGACCGGGTCGGTCGTCCAGGCGCCTTCGATCCCGCTGGTGACGGAATCGACCCCCTTGCCGCTGCCGAAGCGGGTCTTCCAGCCGAGGCCCTGCTCCTCCAGGTCGGCGCCCTCCGGTTCGGGACCGACGTACCGGCCGACATCCGCGGCGCCGTGCGCCTTGCCGAAGGTGTGTCCGCCAGCGATGAGCGCGACCGTCTCCTCGTCGTTCATCGCCATGCGGCGGAACGTCTCCCGAATGTCCCGGGCCGCCGCCACGGGGTCCGGCTTGCCGTTCGGCCCCTCGGGGTTCACGTAGATCAGGCCCATCTGCACGGCCCCGAGAGGCTCGTCGAGTTCCCGGTCACCCTTGTAGCGCTCGTCTCCGAGCCACGTGTCCTCGGATCCCCAGTCGATGTCCTCGGGTTCCCACACGTCCTCGCGGCCCCCGCCGAAACCGAGCGTCCTGAACCCCATCGACTCCAGGGCGCAGTTGCCCGCGAGGATCATCAGGTCGGCCCACGAGATCTTGCGGCCGTACTTCTGCTTGACCGGCCAGAGCAGCCGGCGCGCCTTGTCGAGATTCGCGTTGTCGGGCCAGCTGTTCAGCGGCGCGAAGCGCTGGGTGCCCGCACCGCCGCCCCCGCGGCCGTCGCTGATGCGGTAGGTGCCTGCGCTGTGCCAGGCCATGCGAATGAAGAGCGGCCCATAGTGCCCGTAGTCGGCCGGCCACCAGTCCTGCGAGGTGGTCATGACCTCTTCGATGTCCTGCTTCAGGGCGTCCAGGTCGAGCGACTTGAACGCTTCGGCATAGTTGAAGTCGTCGCCCATGGGATCGGGCGAGCGGGAATGGCGTTGAAGAGCCTTGAGGTCCAGCTGGTTCGGCCACCAGTCCTTGTTCGATCGGCGCATCTCGTGTCTTCCTCGGGGTTGGTCGGGTACGTGGACGCGGGCGCCAACGCTCCCCGTCCGGTGGTCTTGAAGTATGTGGACTCTATAGTATCGGGATAGTGTCCGGCACGGCAGACCCAGTCCCGATCGCGGAGCAGTCCATGAAGCCCCTGATTCGAGTTGCATTCGTTTGTTTGTTCGCCGCGGCGACCCAGGCAGCGGCCGCCCAGTCCTTCCCCACCGACGATCCGGTCATCCGTGCGATCTGGGAGGAGGGCGTCGAGCGCTCGCAGGTCTACGAGCTCGGCCAGGTGATGATGGACTCGATCGGGCCGCGACTCACCGGCTCGCCCGCCATGGCCGGCGCCAACGACTGGGCGCTGGCGAAGTACGCGGAGTGGGGCATCGAGGCGTACAAGGAGCAGTACGGTACCTGGCGGGGGTGGGAGCGGGGAATCACGCACATCGACCTCGTTGCGCCGCGCGTGCGGTCGCTGGAGGGGATGGCCGCCGCATGGAGCCCCGCCACCGACGGGCCCGTTGAGGGGGAGGTGGTCATTCTGCCCTACGCGGGCAGCCTCGGAGCCTTCCAGGCATCGCTGTCGGAGCTGCGCGGCAGGTTCGTGCTCGTCTCGCGCCCGGAGCCGAGTTGCCGCGCGCCGGACAACATGGAGTGGTTCGCGCGATCCGAGACCGTGGCCCGCATGACCGCTGAGCGGCAGCGCGCAATCGAGGAGTGGAGCGAGCGCGTGGGGAACACCGGGTTCGTTGAGCGCTCGCTGCCGGAAGCGCTGAACGCGGCCGGACCCGCCGGGGTCATCCGCTCGCAGTGGTCCGAGGGCTGGGGCGTGAACAAGATCTTTGACACCCGCGCGGAGCGGGCACCGGTCCTCGACCTGAGCTGCGAGGCGTACGGGCTCCTGTACAGGCTGGCCGAAAACGACCAGGGGCCGGTGCTGCGCGTCGACGCCCAGGCCCGCTTTCTGGGAGAGGTACCGGTCTTCAACGCCTTTGCGGTGATCCCCGGCAGCGCCGAACCCGAGGAGTACGTCATCCTCGGAGCCCACTTCGACTCCTGGGACGGCTCCGACGGCGCGCTCGACAACGGCACCGGCGCAGTCGCCGTCATGGAGGCGATGCGCATCCTGAAGAGCGCGGTTCCCAACCCGCGGCGCACCATCATCGGCGCGCTGTGGAACGGGGAGGAGCAGGGCCTGAACGGCTCGCGCGCATTCGTCGAAGACCACCCCGAAATCCTCGAGCGCACCCACACCGTATTCAACGTCGATCACGGGAACGGACCGGTCACCTTCATTCCCATGCAGGGGTTCGCCGGCGCCGCGGGGCGCTTCGGCGAGTGGCTGGCGCAAATTCCGGGCGAGCTGGCGGACCTCGTCACCCTCGAGATCCCGGGTATGCCCGAATCCGGCGGGACCGACCACGCGTCCTTCCTGTGCGCGGGCGTGCCGGCGTTCAGCTTCCACGTGGGCGACGGCCGCAGCGGCAGGAACATTGCCGACAACCGCTGGGACACGAGCATCTACACTTGGCACACCAACCGCGACACCTTCGACAAGATCATCTTCGAGGACCTGCGCGACGACGCGGTGATGACGGCGATGTTCGCCTATCTGGCGTCGGACGACGCGGAGCGGATGCCGCGGACGCAGCGGGCGATGCCGGAGGGGACGGAGTGGCCCGCGTGCCGGGCGCCGGCGAGGAGTTCCCGCGCAGGCATCGGGTAGCGGCAGCCCGGACTATTCTCCCCTCGGCAGCAGCCCGTCTCCCGTCCCGCTCCCCCTGATATACAGCTCCCGTTTCGGATAGGGGATCTCGATGCCCGCGTCGGCGAACTTCTCCATCGCCTTCTCGGTGATCTCGTCGGCGATCCGGCGGCGATTCCGCGCCTCCTGGATCCACACGCGCAACTGCAGGTTCACCTCCGACGGCCCGAAGCCCCGCACAATCACGATCGGTGCCGGATCCAGCTTCACGCCCCGCACCACGCCCGCGGCCTCCTTCAGCAGGACCTTGGCCCGCTCGATATCCGACTCGTACGCGCACGAGAACGGGATCCTGAGCCGGATGTCCTCGCCCGACATGGTGTAATTGATGATATCGCGCCGCATGATCTCGTTGTTCGGTACGACGACCACGAGGTTGTCGGGATTGCGGATCTTGGTTGCGCGCAGGCCGATTTCGATCACGTCGCCCCATGTGCCCGTCTCGCGGGGCGCGTTCCACAGCTCGATCCGGTCCCCGACCTGGAAGGGACGGTCCATGATCAGCAGCACACCCGCGATCAGATTCGACAGGGTGTCCTTGGCCGCAAGGGAAAGTGCCAGGCCCGCCACACCGGCACCCGCGAGCAGCGGAGCGATCTGGAGCCCCAGATGGGTCATCGCGAGCAGTATGCCGATGGCGATCACGATGAAGCGCACGAACCGGTTGACCATTGGCAGCGCGGTCTGATCCAGCGCCGTCTCCGAGGTACGCGATATGATCTTCGTCTCGAAGGTGCGCATGACGTGCCCGACAAAACGGCTCAGCGGGAAGAAGACCACGCCGATCCAGATGCCCCAGACCCAGTCGCGTGGCTGAGCGTCCCACGCGACCCAGTCGCCTTCCGGTGTCTCTGCGCCGAGGATCGGCACCCACTGGCCCAAAAGCCGCCACAACACCCAGGCGACCACCGTGAGCCGGAACGCGTGACGGACGGTCCGCACGAGTTCATCGTCCAGATCTGTTTCGGTCCTGGCGGCAAGCCGTCTCTGGACCCGGCGCAGGATCCAGCCGCCCACGAAATACGCAAACGCGCCGAGCACGATGGCTACGAGGCTCGGGAACCACCGGGTCGCCACGTAGCCGAGCGCGCCGTTCCACAAATCCACCACTTGGGCCCAGCTGAAATCGATACCCAGGACGTCCATCGCCTTATCGTCTCCGTATCACGGGCAACACCACCCTGGACGGATACGCCGGTCCGTGGTGAATGGTTTGCGTCGCCACCATCACTTCGTCCGGCCCCGCCAACCCCGCATTGTCCCGGCCCGAGTTCAGGTTGCGCAGGTAGAAAGGATAATAGCTGCTGGAGATTTCGACGCGGATCCGGTGGCCGGCGCCGAAGACGTTGCCGGTCACGCGCCAGAAGTCCATGTGGTAGCGGAAGATCTGCCCGGGCTCGATTTCGCTCAGGCGGTCGGGGTTGAAGCGGCCGTCGTTTTCGGGGTTGCGGTGGCGCGCGCGCATGACGGCCTCGGCGAGCAGCATCGCCGACCCGTCGGGCCCGACATCGACGAGGCGTACCATCCAGTCGGTGTCGCGCGCCGAGGTCGACGCGTAGAGGACCGCCTCGATCGGACCCGTGATCTCCATCGGCTCCTGGAACACCGGCGTGTCGTAGACAAGAACGTCGTCCCGCAGGGCAGGTCCGCCGGCCTCGACCGCGCCCGGGATGTGACCGTGGTCACCGTAGGGGGAGGGGGTGGGGTCGTGGGGATCATAGACGTATGCGTCCGTCCCGTCCGCCGCGGGCATGTCCCATTCGAGCATGCCATCGCCCCGGCTGGAGTTCGCGCGGCCGCCCGACGTCAGGTACAGATCGGTCCACTCGGTCCCCGGCAGCGGCCAGTCGTCGGCCGTGTACCAGCGGTTCGGCCCCATGACAAAGACATGAACGGGCGGGTCGTTTTCGACGCCGTTGTCGATGCCCTTGAGGAAGTGGTCGTACCAGCGCGCGATGTAGCCGTCGAGGTCGATCCGGGCCTCGGGGCCATAGTCGATTCCGCCGACGACGCGGTCGTTCAGGCCGTGGAACCAGGGGCCGATGATCAGTCTGGGACGCCGGGACTCGGGCGTGGCCCCGTGAGCCTTCATCCCAATGTAGTTGATGGGAGAGCCGGGGAAGTCGGCGTCGAACCAGCCGGTCATGTTCAGAGCGGGCACGGTGATGCGCGAAAAGGACTCCGGCGACTGGTACTCCATTCCGTCCCAGTATGGGTCGGTGGCCACGTAACCGTTGATCCAGGACTTCCACCAGCCGCCGTCCTGCATCCCGCGGGCCTCGTCGAGCGTCAGGTAGGGGGCGTGCAGCAGGTCTTCCCAGCGCGAATTCGTGAACCCTCCATACGGCCCCTCCTCCTTCACCTGCGCGGTCCGTCCCGACATCCACGCGGCCCAGTCCACGAAGGGCCCGAGCATGATCCCCTGCTGGTAGGGGATGTTGTGGAAGGGGTCGGGAGGCGCGACTTCGGGCGCGATCGCCTTGAGCGACGGTGGCGCCTGGCTGGCGGTCCACCACTGGGTCCAGCCCAGATACGAGCCGCCCATCATGCCGACATTCCCGTTCGACCATGGCTGCGCCCCGATCCATTCCACGAGGTCGTACCCGTCGGTCTTGTGCTCGACGATGAAGGGATCCCACTCGCCGCCCGAGTCGTAACGCCCGCGCGAGTCCGCCAGCACGACCACATACCCGCGCCGCGCGAACCAGCGCGCCCGGTCGCGCGGTCCGTTGTTGTCGTAGGGGGTGATGGTGAGGATCGCCGGGAAGGGACCGTCGCCAACCGGGAAGTAGATGTCGGTCGAGAGGCGCACGCCGTCGCGCATGGGAACGAGATGGCCGCGCTCCTCGATCACCTCGTGAACGGCGGGAGAATAGCTGCCCGGGTCGGGGGCCTGAGCGGCGACCGTTCGCGGTCCCGCAACCCACCAGGCCAGGACGGCCACTGCCATGCGTCCGCCTCGCCCGCGCAACCATACGCTCCGTCTGCCCGGGTTCCGCCCCAAGCCTTGCCAGCGTCTCATCCGATCATGCTCCTGCCCGGTCGCCGATACCTTCTCTGCATCCGATCATGGTCCCCGCCACGGTCCCGCGTGTCAACCGCGCACAGCACCCCGCCGTTGCAGCTCCGCGATCTCTTGCCCGGTGAACCCGTATTCCGCGAGCACTTCTTCGGTGTGCTCGCCCATTCGCGGCGCGGCCCGCTCCACCGGCGTCACCGGCTCCGAGAACTTGACCGGCATGCCGAGCGCTTCAGCTTCGCCGTCGCCCTGCGGAACCCGCACCACCATGTCCCGGGCCGCCGTCTGCGGGTGCATGAGCATATCGGTGATCGTGGACACAGGTCCGGCCGGAACATTGGCGCGCTCCAGCCGCTTAAGCCACGTCGCCGTGGAGGCTGATTGCAGCCGCTGCGACAGCGCCGCGCGCAGGTCGTCCAGATACGCCATGCGATCCGCGTTCGTCGCGAAGCGCGGATCCTCCGCCAGTTCCTCCACTTCCAGCACCTTCACCAGCCGAAGCCAGTTGACCTGGTTCCAGCCGCCGACGGTGATCCAGCCGTCCGCGGTCGGCAGAGCTTCGTAGGGTGCCGCCAGCGGATGCGCGGACCCGAGCGGACTCGGTGACTGTCCCGTCGCAAGCGCCACCGCCGACTGCCAGAACGTCTGCGTGATGCCGGCCTCGTAGAGCGACGTGTCCACCCGCTGGCCGACCCCTGTGCGCTCCCGCGCGAACAGGGCGGCCACGACGCCCAGCGCACCCAGAATCCCCGCCGTAATGTCGGTCAGCGGCGGACCGCACTTCACGGGCGGCCTTCCCGGCCCCTCTCCCGTGACGCTCAGCAGCCCGGTCATGCCCTGGGCGATGAGATCGAATCCCCGTTGCGACGCCAGGGGTCCCGTTCTGCCGAAGCCCGTGATCTGGCAGTAGACGAGGCCGGCGTTCGCCTCCCGGAGCGTTTCATACCCCAGACCGAGTCCCTCCATCACGCCTTCGCGGAAGTTTTCGATCACCACATCGCAGCGCGCGAGCATGCGCCGCGCCACGTCGCGGCCCGGCTCCGTCTTGAGGTCGATCACGATGCCGCGCTTGTTGCGGTTCATCATGATGAAGGCCGCGGCGGTCCCGCCCATCTCCGGCGGCGCGAACGCGCGCGTCGGGTCACCGGACCCGGGTGGCTCCACCTTTACCACGTCGGCCCCCATGTCCGCGAGCATCCGCCCGCACGTCGGCCCGGCCATGACGTGCGCCAGTTCGACCACCCTGGTCCCGGCGAGCGGCCCGTCCACCGCCCTACTCCCCGGAGAAGCGGGGGGGACGTTTCTCGAGAAACGCCGCCGTCCCCTCGCGGTAATCCCGCGTCCGGAATGCCTCGTAGGCCTCCTCCCGCTCCTCTTCGCCCAGCGGGTCCGGGTCGGCCGTGCGCCGTATGAACTTCTTGTGCCACCGGTTCACCAGGGGCGCCCCCCGCGCGATGTTCCGCGCGACCGCCACACCCGCCTCCACCACCTCCTCATCCGGCACGATCCGGTTGACGATACCCATTTCGCGGGCGCGGCGCGCATCCACCAGGTCGCCCGTCAGGAGGATCTCCAGCACGGCCCCCGCTCCCGCCGCCGCGAGCAGCGGCGCCATCTCCTCGTAGGCCATGGTCGCGCCGAGACGGTTGACCGGGGCGCCGAAGCGGCTGGACTCCCCGCACACCCGAACATCACAACACGCCGCAATGATGAGCCCCCCGCCCACGCACAGCCCCCGCACGACGGCCACCGTGGGGTGCGGACAGTCGTACACGCCCCTCACACCGCGTCGCACGGCGGCTGCGTAGCGCGTCACCTGCGCCGGCGTGCTGCGCTGCGCCCCGAACGCGCCGATGTCGGACCCGGTCGAAAAGGCGCGCCCTCCCCGCCCTTTCACCAGCACGCACCGCACAGAGTCGTCGGCCGCGAGTTCCTCGAAGATCCCGCCCAGACGTTCCCAGCCGGCCATGTCCAGCACGTTGAGCTTGTCGGGGTGGCTGAGCGTCACGGTCACGATGTCCTCTTCGCGGACCGCAACAACGCGCTCGGAACTGCTCATCGGTAGAACACCTCCACAAGAGCCATCGAGAACGAGGGCACGTAGGTGACGACCAGCAGCACCGCCATCAGGACCGCGATGAACCACAGGTTCGCCCTGGTGACGGCCCAGATGTCCGCCTTGGCGACCGAACAGGCGGTTACCAGCACGGAGGCCACGGGGGGCGTCTGCTGTCCGATTCCGAGGTTGAGCGTCACGATCAGTCCGAAGTGCACCGGGTCGATGCCCAGCGCCTGCACCAGCGGCATCACGATGGGCACCACAAGGATGATCGCCGCGGCCGAGTGGAGAAAGAGCCCGATCGCCAGCAGGAAGACGTTGAGCAGGGCCAGGATCGCCAGCTTCGAGTCCGTCAGTCCCGTGATGGCCAGCGCGACCTGCTGCGGCACGCGCGCCTCGGTGAGGAAATCGCCCAGGAGCGCCGACGCCGCCACCAGCAGCATGACCACCGCCGTCTGGTGTCCGCACTCGAGAACCGCGCGGCGCAGCCCCGAGAGGGTGAGTTCGCGGTAAACCACGCCGCCGATCACCAGCGCGGCGGCCACCGCGAGGCCGGCGCCCTCGGTCGCGGTCACCCAGCCGGAGAATATTCCGCCCAGGATGATGACCGGCAGGAGGAGCGACCACCCGGCCGCCTTGAAGGTCTCGACCACCCGCCTGATCCGGAACGCCTCCTCGACCGGCAGGTTGTTGCGGCGCGCCCACAGGTACGACGCGCACATCATGAGCACGCCACCCACGACCCCCGGGATGATCCCGGCCACGAAGAGCTCGACCACGGACGCGCCCGACATCACGCCGTACAGGATCATCGGGATCGAAGGGGGGATGATCACCGCGAGCGTCGCGGACGAGGAGGTCACCGCGGCGGCGAAGTTGCGCGTGTAGCCGCGCTTCTTCATGGCCGGAATCAGGATCGACCCGAGCGCCGCGACGTCGGCAACCGCGCTCCCCGAGATCTCGGCGAAGAACATGGAGGCCGAGATGCTCACCATCGACAGCCCGCCGCGGATGAAGCCGAACACCGCGGACGCGAAGGCGATGAGTCGCCGCGAGATCCCCGTCGCGTTCATGATGGTGCCGGCGAGGATGAACAGCGGTATGGCGATCAGGGGGAACTTGGTCGCCCCCGAGAACATGACCAGCCCGACGTTGGGGATCGCCGCCCAGCCACCCAGCGCGATGATCGCCGCCACCGACATGACGCCCAGCGCGACCGCGATGGGCACGTTGATCATGATCAGCGCCAGGAACAGCAGAATCAGGGCGACGGTCAAGGGAGCGTCCCCTCTTCGGCACCGAGTTCGCCCCTCAGCACCCCGGGAAGGCTGAGCAACTGCGCGCAGATGAACAGCACCGCCCCGATCGGGATCACGGACTGGGCGAGGCCGGCCGATACGCCGGGAAGGCTCACCAGGCTCGTCCCCGAAAGCGCGGCCTGGACCGCCCAGCCGGCCCAGGCCAGCACGGCGAAGAACCCGATCACCGCGACTTCACCGGCGATCACGACGCAGGTCCGCGCCCTTCCACGCAGGTGCTCCACCAGGGCCGGCACCCCGATGTGACCCCGGTGCAGCGCCGCCAGCGCGGCCCCGTAATAGGTGAGCCACGCAAGGAGGATCGCGGCAACCTCGTCGTACCAGACCAGGGCGGCTCCGGCCTTGCGGTAGACCACGCCCGTGACCACGACGACGGCCAGGGCCACTACGATGACGATCACGATCGCCTCCAGCACCCGCTGGAAGACACGCCTCACCCGATGCGCGCCGTTACGGTGCCGTTCGGATGTCGCGGGGGGGTCTGACACGGCCGCGGGTCGACTTACTGGGACCCGGCCACCCTCAACGCACGGTCCACCAGCTCCTGGCCTATCTCCACGCTCGTGGTGAACTCGTCGTAGATAGGCTGGCTCGCCCTCTGGAACGCGTCACCATTCGCCCAGTTGACCGAGATTTCGGTGTCGGCAAGCGTCACGAGCAATTCGCGGTCGAGCCGCCTGGCCGTCTCGTAGACGAAGTCACGCAACCCGCGGGCCTCTTCCTCGACGACCGCGCGTACGTGCTCCGGAATGTCCGGCCAGTGCTCGGGTGAAACGGTCACGTACGCGGGCGTATACACGTGCTCGGTCAGCGACAGGTACTGCTGCACCTCGTTCAGCTTGGACGCGTGAATCTGCGCGAGCGGGTTCTCCTGGCCGTCCACCACGCCCGTGCGCAACGCGATCAGCACCTCCGAGAACGCCATCGGCACGGGATTCGCTCCATAGTTCTGGAAGAGCTTCACGCGCCACGTCCCGCGGGGCGTCCTCAGCTTGAGCCCCGCCAGATCCTCCGGCGCACGCACCGGCCTCAGGTTGTTGGTAACGTGGCGGTACCCGTTCTCCCAGACGCCCAGAATCCGGTATCCGTGATCTTCCGCGAGCGGGGCCAGCACAGGCCAGATCACTTCCTCCTCGATCCGCGCCATGTGCCGCCGGTTCCGCACCAGGTAGGGCATCTCGAAGATCCCGAATTCCGGGATCCGTGACGACATGATCGACGACGGCAGCGCCAGGTCCACGGTTCCCAGCCTGAGCTTGTTCAGGAGGACGTCGTCGCCGCCCAGCTGGCTCGAACCGTAAACCAGAACTTCGGCCTCGCCCTCGAGGCGGGCGTTGACGCGCGCGGCGAATTCCTCGGCGGAAAGTGCGAACAGCGATCCCGGCGCGCCCACGTGCCCGAAGCTGAGCTCCAGGACCTGCTGTTCGTCGGAAGCCGGAGCACAACCCGCGGCGAGGAGCAGCGCCAGCAGGGCCACTGCGCGGCCCCGAGCGTGGAGCGCCTCGCGGGAAAGGTCTGTATGGTCACTCTCCCGGGCCCGCTCCCGCATTGACTTGCCTCCGTTGGTGTGCTCTGGTTGCGGCCGTGCACGATGTCCCTTGCAAGATGCCCGAATCGCGCGGCCCGCGCCAGACGCGAAAGGTTCCGCGACGCGTTGCCCGGCCGGTCCCGTGTTGCCCCGGTCCGGGTCGGAAGTCTACGTTGTCCGCGGAGTCGAAAACGCCCCCCGAGATGTTTGCGTCCGGCCGGCGGAAAGCTGTTGGCAGGACGAGAGGGAATATGGTTTCGCGACACGTGTGTGCGCGGACCATTCCCTGGCAGGCCAGGAGGGGGCAATGCGGGAATTCGCAAGTCCGCGCGGGCGGATTCGATGGTGCGCAGCCTTGGTCGCGGGCGTACTCGTGGGCGGCCCGCTCGCCGCTCAGGATACAGCCGTGTCGGGCACGGTCGTGGACGAGCAGGGAGCACCGGTCGCCAACGCACAGGTCTTCGTCGAGGGGACGAGCTCCGGAACGCTCACCAATTCGCAGGGCGCGTTCCGCCTTGCGGTGCCGGCCGGACCGGTCACCGTTCGCGTGGTCAGTCTGGGGTACCGTGCGGAGCAGCAGACGGTCACGGCGCCAGCGGAGGGCGTCCGGTTCGAGCTTGTGGCAACCGCCATCAACCTCGACGCGATCGTGGTCACGGGCACGGCGGGCGCGGTCGAGCGGCGCGCGGTGGGCACGGCGATCGCGACAATCAACGCCAGCGACCAGGTGGCGCTGGCACCCACTCCCGATGTCAGTCAGCTGATCAACGGACGGGCTCCGGGCGTCGTGGTGACGCCTGGGACCGGGATGGTGGGGAGCGGCCCCACGATCCGCATCCGCGGCGCCTCGAGCTTTTCCCTGGGCACGCAGCCGCTGATCTACGTGGACGGCGTGCGGCTCGACAACGGTGTGGGCACGGGCATCTCGATCCAGGGGTTCGGGTCCGGTGTGGTGAACCGTCTGAACGACATCAACCCCGAGGACATCGAGAGCATCGAGATCATCAAGGGACCGGCGGCCGCCACGCTCTACGGCACCGAAGCGTCCAACGGCGTGATCCAGATTCTCACCAAGAAGGGGAGATCGGGGGCCCCCGAGTGGGGGATGACCATCCGCCAGGGCGCCAACTGGTTCCACAACGCGGAGACCCGGATCGAACCGAACTGGGGGTTCGACCCGGTAACGGGCGAGCCGTATCAGCACAACCTGTTCGAGTCCGAGCGGGCGCTCGGCAACACGATCTTCGACACGGGACACCTGCAGAGCTATGGCGCCAACGTGCGCGGCGGCACCGACGACGTCCGCTACTACCTCGGGGCCGATCTGGAGTTCAACGAGGGCATCGAGCCCACCAACAGCCTCTGGCGGCTGAGCACACGCAGCAACATCACCCTGTCGACCGATGCGAGCTACGACCTGACCGCATCGATCGGGTACAACCAGGGGAGGACCAACCTCGCCTGCGAGGCGGGCTGCGGGGGCCGCATGTGGGCCACCATGTTCGCCCTGCCGGGCAACCGGGACACCCGCTTCCGCGGCTTCATCAGCTACCCGCCGGAGGTGATTTCGGAAGCGTTCAGGTTCTGGCAGGACACAGAGCGCTTCACGCTGAGCATGTCCGCCAACCACCGGCCAACATCGTGGCTCAGCCAACGTCTGAACGTCGGTCAGGACCGCGTCTTCGAGGACAACATGCAGCTGTGGGAGCGCATGGCTCCGGATATCGCGCAGTTCTTCGGCGCGAATACGGCGCGTGGCGGGAAGTTCGTGCAGTCGCGGGACGTCGAAAACACGACCTTCGACTACAGCGCAACCGCCTCGTTCGACCTCACAGGCTCCATCCGCTCCGCCACCACGGCGGGCGCGCAGTACTATCGCCGCTTCACCGAATTCCTCGTGACCGAAGGAAACAACTTCCCGGCCCCGGGGCTCACGGTCGTTGACGCGCTCGCGCAGACATTCGGCGGCGAGGACTTCGTCGAGAACAGCACCGTCGGTCTCTTCGTGCAGGAGCGCGTCGAGGTCGGCGACCGCCTGTTCCTCACCGCAGCGATCCGGGGCGACGACAACAGCGCCTTCGGCAAGGACTACGACTTCGTTGTCTACCCCAAGGCGAGCATCTCCTGGGTGCTGAGCGACGAGGCCTTCTTCAGCCTCCCCGGAGTCAGCGAATTCAGGTTGCGGTCCGCCTTCGGAATGTCCGGACAGCAGCCGGCGGACTACGCCGCGCTGCGCACCTTCGCTCCCGTCACCGGCGGCGGCGGCATCGCGGCCGTCACGCCGCAGTTCATCGGCAACGACGCGCTCGAGCCGGAAAAGGGCTCGGAGATCGAGATCGGCTTCGAGGCCGGATTCCTCGACAGCCGGCTCGGGCTCGACTTCACCTACTACAACACGCGCACGCAGGACGCGATCCTTTCGCGCAATCTGCCGCCGTCCCTGGGCTTTCCGGGGAGCCAGTTCGTGAACGCGGGCGAGATCCGGAACCAGGGATTCGAGATCCAGTTGAATGCTCTGGCCTACCAGTCCGACGCGATCGGGGTCGACCTGGCGCTCAACGTCGCGACGAACAACAACGAGATCATCGACCTCGGCGGCATCGACCAGGGAACGGGGTACATCGCGGCCGGCAGCCAGCGCCGCGTTCCGGGATTCCCGGTGGCATCGTGGTTCCGCCGCAAGGTCGTGAGCGCGACGCTGCAGGGCACCGGCCCGACGGCCCGCGCGGTCGACCCGATGTGCGACGGCGGTGACCCCAACGGGAAGACGCTCCCCGACGGGACGCCGCTGGAACTCGGCGGGTCGCCGGTACCATGCGCTATCGCCCCCCGCCTGTACCTCGGTCACGTGACGCCGGACATGGAAGGGTCGCTGGGCACTACGCTCACGCTGTTCGACCGCGTGCGCATCTACGCGCTGGTCGACTGGAAGACCGGCTTCACGAAGTTCGACAACAACCTCAGGGCGCGCTGCCAGGTGTTCAATCAGTGCCACGAGAACTTCTTCCCGGAGCAGTACGATCCCGCGCGCATCGCCGAGATCCAGTCCGGCAGCCCGCTCAGGTCCTTCATCTTCAGCGACGGGAGCTTCGCCAAGCTACGCGAGGTCTCGGCAAGCGTGAACCTGCCCCGGCAGTTCGTCAGCCCCATGGGCGCCTCGCGGGGCACGCTGACGCTCACCGCGCGCAACCTGATGACCTGGACCAACTACACCGGCCTCGATCCCGAGGCGTCGTTCGTCGAGTTCGGGTACACGCTCCTGGAGCAGGACAACACGCCCCAGCTCAATCAGCTCACCGCGACGCTGAACCTGTCGTTCTGAGACCGGAGAGGAAGAGAAATGAACATCGAAATACGACGGGACATCCCGACGGGGGCCCTGCGCCGGTGGCTCGCGGGCGCGACGCTGATGCTGGCGCTTCCGCTCACGGCTTGCGACACACTTCTGGAGATCGACGCACCCAGCCGGGTCAGGGCCGACGATCTGGCCAATCCCGACAACGCGCCGCTGCTGGTCGCCAGCGCGGTCGCGGACTTCGAGTGCGCCTTCAGCGAATGGGTGGCGGCCGGAGGCCTGATGGGCAACGAACTGGTGGACGGCCAGCTGGCGGCGCGCATGTGGCCCTACGACCGGCGCAGCTTCGAGGAATCGGGCGGCGTCTACGCGAACTTCACCTGCGCGGACGCCGACCCCGGCGTCTACACCACGCTGTCCACCGCGCGCTGGGCGGCGGACAACGCGCTGGGCGTCTCTCAGGAGGTCGGTGACGCGCAGCTGATGGCGACCTCTGCGGCCTACTCCGGGTACGCCCACCTGCTGCTGGGCGAGGCCATGTGTACGGCCGCCGTGGACGGCGGACCCGAACTCACTTCGCAGCAGATGTTCGCGCTTGCCGAAGAGAAGTTCAGCATGGCTGCCAGCGGCGGACCGCCGGAAATTACGAACATGGCGATGGTGGGCCGCGCCCGTGCGCGCCTGAATCAGGGGAACACCTCGGGCGCAGCCTCGGACGCGGCACAGGTACCGGAAGGGTTCGTGCACAACGCGCGCTTCAGCTCCGCCTCGTTCCGCTCCTCCAACCGGATCTGGACGCTGAACAACCGCGACGAGCGCATGAGCGTGGAGCGTGCGTTCTGGAACCTCGACTACATGGGGACACCAGATCCGCGGGTGACGGTCGTCGACCAGGGACGCACCGCCGCCTCGGACGATCTGACCCCGCTCTGGACGCAGCAGAAGTACCCGGCCCAGGACAGCCCGATGCCGATCGCCCGCTACGCGGAGGCGCAGCTGATCATGGCCGAGGCCGCGGGCGGCCAGATGGCCGTGGACATCATCAACCAGCTGCACGCCGCCGCCGGGTTGCCGATGTTCAAGGGCGGGAGCGACGCCGAGATCCGGGAACAGCTGATCCAGGAACGCAACCGCGAACTGTTCCTGGAGGGACAGCACTTCTACACCAAGATCCGCCTCGGTCTTCCCTTTACGCCTCCTCCGGGCGAGGTCTTCCAGGAGGGTTCCGGGCCTAAGGGCGGGTTTTACGGAAACACAACCTGTCTCCCCCTGCCGCTGCTGGAGAAGAACAACAACCCCAACATTCCCTGAGCCGCGTCAGCCGCCGAACAGCTCCTTCACGGCAACGCTGACACGGAGCCTTCGCTCGATCAGCCCCTGCCAGCCGTCGGGGCGGGCGTCGAACACATTGTCGACCCCGGCGATGAGTTCGAGGTTGCGCCACAGGTCGGCCGACACCTGCAGGTCGACCGCGGCGAAGCGCTCCTGGACGCCGGTCTGTGTGATCTGTCCGCCACGGGCGGCGCCCAGCACGGGCGCTTCGCCGGTGTAGTGAGCGGTGACGTCGAACCGCATCGCCGTCGGCACCGTCACAAACCACGAACCGCGGACGCGGGCCGAGTGCTTCGGGCGGCGGTCGAGCGGTGTATCCGAGGTTGGCGAGCGGGCATCGAGGTACGCGTATCCCACCACGATGTCTCCCATGCCGGAGACCGCCTGGACGCTCACCTCCAGGCCCCGCGTCGTCACGTCCGACACGTTGCGGGGCGAATAGATCAGCAGCCCGCTCGGGGTGTTGCCCACAAACCCGGGTTCGATCAGGTCATCGACCCGATTGGAATAGGCCTCGACATCGATCCGCACCTGCGGGCGCGGACTCCACTCGATCCCGCCGGAGACATTCCATGAGCTCTCCGGCAAAAGGTCCGGGAACCCTTGCAGCACGTACCCCGCGCCCAGATTCGCGAAGTGCCAGGTCAACTCCTTGAACGACGGGGCGCGGAAGCCGCGTGCAACCGTACCGCGCACCCGCAACTGTCCGCTGACGGCACGCGTCAGCCCTACGGTCGGTGACAGGTTCGAACCCCAGCGGCTGTTCCAGCTGAAACGCGCCCCGCCGGTGAGGATCAGCTCACCCAAACGCCATGCGTCCTGTGCAAACAGAGCGGTCTGGCTGTCCCCCACACGCTCCTCGATCAGCTTGCCCGGCGATCGAATCGTGCGCCGCAACCCCTCTACCCCGATGTCGAGCTGGTGCCGTCCGAGCGCGGCGGAGTACCGCGTGGCCAGACGCCCCTCGCGCTCCCACTGGGTCTCGTCCTTTTCGCTCACGAGCGGTGCGTCGCCGCGCGCGCTGCGGTAGAGATGATCGTAGTCCTGAACAAACGCAGTGGTCGTCCACTCGCCCGGTCCGGCCGGGCGCCGCGCCTCCAGCCAGCCCGAGATTCCGGTGTTGTCGTTGAACCCCGAGAAGCCGCCGCCCACCGGCCAACGCTGCCGCTCCCGCAGCAGGTTGAGGCCGCCGCCAAGGTCCCAGGCCTCGTTCGCGTCGAAGCGAAGGTCCGACCTGAAGTCCCAGACCCGGGCAAAACCCTCGTCGCTGGCCACGATCCGGCCCGGCATCTGGTCCTCCTGCCGCCAGGCGCCGGTCATGCGGTAGCGCAGTCGCCCGCCGCCGCTCACGGTCAGATCGGCCTGCCGCCGTCCCGCACCGCCAGACAGTGCCCGCCCGTCGATCCGCAATCCCTCTGTCGGCGCACGGGTGATGACGTTGACGACGCCCCCCAGCGCGTCCGAGCCGTACAGCGATGACAGGGGTCCCTTCACCACCTCGACGCGCTCGACGCCTGCAAGCGACATTCGGCTCAGGTCGCGATTCTCGATCAGCGCGCCCGGCGCCGGTCTGCCGTCCAGCAGCACGAGGACGCGCGACCCGCCGATGCCCCGGATGAGGAGATTCGATCCCGTCGGCACCCCCGCCGTGATCTGCACCCCGGGCAGTTCCCCGAGCAGGCGGTCCACGGACGGCGCACCTGATGCCCGGATCGCGGTGGCCTCGACGGTCTGGATCGGCACCGCCACCTCGGAGCGGCGCCGAGCCCGTCCACCCGCGGTGACCACGATCCCGTCGAGGGCAAGCGGATCACGTTCGAGTCCGATGCGCCAATTGGCCTGCTCTGCGTCCCGCCACGGCACCGAGCGCTCCCGGTACCCGAGCGCCGACACCACGAGCGTGCCTTCCGGTCCCCACGACGCGGGCGCTTGAAACAAACCGCGCGCATCGGTGATCTCTGCACGCCCCGACCACACCACGCGGGCCCCGGCAATGGCCGTACCGGACGCCTGATCGTGGACACGTCCCTGTTGCTGTGCGGTCGCCGATGTCGCCCACGGGACACCGGCAAGCGCCAGCGCGGCGATGCGGCAGATCGCGGCACTGCAGCGAGTCCCCGCGCCGCGGCGACTCACGGTTTTCTTCTCGTGCGACAACGACGCTACCTCAGCCGCTGATACCTCAGCGTCGGATGGCCGGAGTTGCCGCCGGCGTCGTAGTAGTCGGTCACCTGCACCTTGTAGACCTGGTCGTTGGCCCGCACCAAGAACACGTTGTAGGTCGGCCACATGCGGCTGTTTTCCTGGATGTTGTACCAGAAGAAGCCGGTGGCGTCGTCGACGGTGGCCGGGAAGGCGCCGCTGATGCTCGACAGGAAGCCACCGTACTCGGGCGCGTCGTCGGCTTGCGGCAACGCCGTGAAGTCGTCCGTGACATCGAGCGGGAACGTGCCGGCCCCGCAGTCGGCGTTCACCTCGATCGACAGGTCGGGCGTCAAGCCGAGGTCCCAGCCGCACCCTGCGGGACTCATCGCGGGCCCATCGGCCAGGCTGAAGAACACGGGGCCGCGCCTGAGATCCGCGGCAAAGGTCTGCGCGGAGCCCAGGGCCGCGTTAGGGACCTGTCGGCGGAATTCCACCGTCACGCCCACGGGGCGCTGCCCCTCCATCTCCAGCGCGGTGACCCGGAAGATCCCGAATCCGCGCCCGGACGACTCGCGCAGCTTCCAGGCGGCGCCCGGATTGGCCACGAGACTTCCCGTGCGGAAATCGAACCGGAACCACGACCCGCCGGGGTCGGGCGCCAGGCCGTCTTCCATGAAGGAGGAAGCGGCCGGGATGTCGGCATCGGTCACGGCCTGGAACGCGGCGACACCGTCCGCTTCCGTCATTGCCGTGACCTGCTCGGCGGACATGCCCGCGTTGTTCCCCAGGTTGAATCCCGCCACCGACCCGGGACCCGCCACGCCGCCGTTCAGGCGGATGGAGAAGCGGCTGAACGCCATGTGCCAGTCGGTGGAGGCGTCCGGATCCGTGGGCGTGACCATCGCCCCGTCGTCCAGGTTCATGTACACGAGCGCGACCGGCGAAGAGGCGTCGATTGCGATCACGCCCTCCTCGAAGACTTCCAGGGGCGCGATGACCTCGGATTCGCAGGCGAGAACAGTCAGGATTGCAGGCAGTGCGGCGGCGAAAACGACACGCCGGGCAGCGATTTTCATAGTGGCATCCTCATCATGGTCGAGTGTTGCATGGCCCGAGCGGAGACTGCAGGCCGGCGGCGCAGAAGACCGCGGTCGCCCTGCCGGTGATCCACTCGGTTACAAGTTCGTGCGGCAGAAGCCCCTCGGTGCCCACGTAGTCCAGTCCGTCGAGAACCCTTGCATACGGGCCGAAGCCGGAAACGCGATAGGGCATGACGACGACCCGTTCGTGGTCGCTCCCCATGCGGGCCACGGTCGCCCGAATGTGCTCCTCCGCCTTTGCGCGCTCCGCTGCCCAGTCCTCGCGCAACGTGGCGACTTCCACCTCGGCGTAGCCGTTCAGGCGCAGCTTCGCGGCCGCGTCGTCCATCGCCGCCAGCACCGCACGATTCTCGTCCTCGGCCCCCATGCCGTGGGCGATCAGAACGACCCCGGTCTCCGGAGGGTCCGATGAATGCGCGTCCGCGCGGGCGAGCAGGATCTGCGCTGCTTCGGGGGAACCGACCATGCCTTCCAGGTCCAGCAGGACCCGGGCGTCGGTGTGCAGCTGCGCGAGTTCGTCCCCGTCCACCCATTGATGGCCCACCATGGCTCGGGCGGGCGCGTCGGCGCGGAGCCCGAGGAGATACTCGGTGGGGTGCAGGAACGAGTCTCCCGAAATGAAGAGCCTTACCACGGCCACCGTGCCCACACCCTGGTTCTGAAGCGAGTCGAGCGCGGCCTGCAGCGTGTGCGGATTGGCCATGCCGAATGCAACGCTCACGGGCATGCGTGCGCGCAGGTCGGCGACGGTGGCGAGAACGCGGCCGTCCCATTCGGGACCGCCGCCGTGGGCCATCAACAGGAGGCCGGGCTGATCCGCGGCTACGGGCGACGGGTTCGCGGCGCGCGGTGCGGCGGCGGGAGAAGCACACCCCCCGGCAGCCAGCACCAGGGTCAGTACAACGGCGGGCGAAGCGCGGAGGTTCATTTGCATGGGAGTCGCTCTGGGTGCACGGGTGACACTCTGGTCGGTATTGTTGGGATTGAGAATCATTCTCAACCACAAAAGGCGGCACAACGTTGTATCGCCGGGGCACGCACGTCAAGCCCCGTCCCCGGCCTTCCATCGTGAACCGCCCATCGCGCGCTTACGTTTACCGACGGTTCGGCGCCCACCCTTCCCTTCCACCCGTAGGAGAGTCCGCGGTGCGCACGAGGCAACCGGAGACAAGCCGGCTCGCTGAACGCTTGCGAAGGCACCTCGAGGGAGATGTCCGCTTCGATGCGCTGACCCGGGCCCTCTACTCGACCGACGCCTCGATCTACCAGATCATGCCGCTCGGCGTTGTCCTCCCGCGGTCGCTCGACGACATCGATGCGGCAATGTCCATCGCGCGGGAGGAGGGTGTGCCGGTGCTGCCCCGGGGCGCGGGCACCTCGCAGTGCGGCCAGACGATCGGCCGCGCCCTCGTGATTGACACCTCCCGGCACCTCGACCGGATTCTCGCCCTCGACCGCAAAGCGCGCACGGTCCAGGTCGAACCCGGCATCGTGCTCGACCAGCTCAACCGCCTGCTCGCCCCCACCGGGCTCTTCTTCCCGGTGGACGTGGCGACCGCCAGCCGGGCCACGCTCGGCGGCATGGCAGGCAACAACAGCGGCGGCGCACGCTCGATCCGCTACGGGATCATGGCGGACAACCTGACCAGGATCGAGGCCGTGCTGGCGGATGGGCGAATCGTGGACTTCGGCTCGCCGGACCCTGGCCAGGATGGCGCCGCCCCGGCCAACGCGCGCCAGCTCACCGACCGCATCCGCTCCATCGCCGCCCGCGAGGCCGACGAACTGGAAGCCCGGGTGCCGAGAGTCCTGCGCCACGTGGCGGGCTACAACCTGCACCGTTTGCAGCGTCCGGGCGGATCAATGGCTGAATTGCTCCTGGGCTCCGAGGGCACGCTCGCCTTCTTCCGCAAGCTGACGCTGAAGCTGTCGCCCCGGCCCGAGCGCCGGGTCCTCGGGGTGTGCGGCTTTCCGTCGCTGCTCGAGGCCCTGGATGCCGTCCAGCACATCGTCGAACTCGATCCGCACGCCGTCGAGCTGGTGGACGACACCCTGACCCGCCTCGCCCGACAGAACGCGACGTTCCGCGCCACGGTCGAGGAGCTGATCCCGCGCCGCGCCCACAGCGTGCTCCTGGTCGAGTTCGCGGGCGACGAGGCCGGTCCGCTGGCGGCCAAGCTCGACCGACTGGCCGAGGTGGTCCGCGCCACCGGGCCGAACCGTCAGGTGACCCGCGCCGAGGACACGGCCGCGCAGGCCGCCATCTGGGCCGTGCGGCGGGCGGGCCTCAACATCGTGATGTCCATGAAGGGCGACCGGAAGCCGGTCTCGATCGTCGAGGACTGCGCGATACCGCTCCCCGCGCTGGCCGAGTTCGGCGCGGCCGTCGAGGACATCTTCGCACGCCACGGCACCGGCAGCACCTGGTACGCGCATGCCTCGGTCGGCCTGCTCCACGTGCGCCCGTCCCTGAACATGAAGGACCTCTCCGACATCGAGGCCTTCCGCTCCATCGCCGAGCAGGTGCTGCGGCTCGCCGTGCGCCTGCAGGGATCCCACTCGGGCGAACACGGCGACGGCATCCTCCGCTCCGAGTTCATCGAGCCGATGCTCGGCAGCCGGCTCGCGCGGGCCTTCCGCGAGGTCAAGGAGGCCTTCGACCCCGCCGACATGATGAACCCGGGCAAGATCGTCGGCGCCCCCCGCATGGACGACCGCGAGCTTTTCCGCTACGGGCCGGACTACCGGGCAAAGCCGCTGCCGCTCGCCACGGACTGGTCCGCCAACGGGGGGTTCGCGCGCGCCGTCGAGGCCTGCAACAACAACGGCGCCTGCCGCAAGATGAACCCCGACGTCATGTGCCCCTCCTACCGCGTGACCCGCGAGGAGGCCGACACGACGCGAGGCCGCGCCAACGCGCTTCGGCTGGCCCTGACGGGTCAGCTGGGGCCGGAGGGTCTGGAGGGGGATGAGGTCGCCGAGGTTCTCGAACTCTGCGTCAGCTGCAAGGCCTGCAAGCGCGAATGCCCGGCCGGGGTCGACATGGCCAGGATGAAGGCCGAGGTCCTCCACCTCAGGAACGCGCGGCGCGGTGTCCCCCTGCGAGACCGCCTTTTCGCTTCCCTGCCCCGGCTCGCACCGGCCGGGACCCGCTTCGCCCGGCTACTCAATCTGCGGAACCGGAGCGGGACGTTGGCATGGCTGGGTGAGCGGGTGCTCGGCATCGCGGCGGAGAGCGCGCTGCCGGAGTGGCACGGGAATCCGTTCCGGGACGCTGAACTGATTTTGACAAATTCTCGAGATAATCTGTCCATGCACCCGAGGTCGGTGACTTCTGACGCCCGCAATGGTTCACCTGTTCTGCTCTTTGTGGACACATTCTCCAGATATTTTGACCCGGATGTGGTGCGAGCCGCCCAGTCCGTATTGCTCAAACTGGGTCACAAACCGATCGCGCCGACCCCGGCTCGGCCACGCGGCCGACCGCTCTGTTGCGGCCGGACGTACATCAGCGCCGGCATGCTCGACCACGCGCGTGCCGAATTGCGGCGCACGGTATCGGCGCTCGCCCCGTTCGCCCGGCGCGGTGTGCCCATCGTGGGACTGGAGCCGTCATGCCTGCTGACGCTGCGGGACGAGGCGCTGCACTTGCTGGCCGGGGACGCGGGCAGTGCGGTGGCACAAGACGCCACTGCGGCAACGCAGGACGCCCGCGCGGTCGCGGAACATGCGTTTCTGGTGGACGAGTTCCTGGCCGGGCGCGCGGGCGATGCCGCATCCGTTCCACCCCAGCCCATCACCGCCGATGCCCGGCGAACCGCTCATATCCACGGACACTGCCACCAGAAGGCCGCGGGCACCGCTTCGGCCACGGGTGAAGCACTCACGGCACTCACCGGCATCCAGGGTGGGCTCGTCGAGTCCAGCTGCTGCGGGATGGCCGGCTCCTTCGGGTACACGGCCAAACATTTGGGTACCTCCCGGGCAATGGGCGAACTGGGCCTGTTCCCCACCCTGCGCGCCGCCGCCCCGGGGGATACGGTCATTGCCAACGGTTTCAGTTGCCGTGCGCAGATCCGCGCCGGGACGGGTCGGCGGGCACGGCATCTTGTTGAGGTGTTGGATGGATGCATGAGCGACCCGGCCGATGGCATCGACGCTTGACGCTGTGTCAGTCGGCGAAGTAGCATTCGGCTTTCCATCCACCTGAGCAAGGAGGCGCCATGATCCGCCTGGCCTGTGTGGCCGTCCTGATCGCCGGCACGGTCGGCTTCACACCAACTCCTGTCCCGCCGTCCGGGTCGATCGGACACGGGCCCGGCCAGATCAGCCCGCGCAAGGCATACGCGCAGGGCAAGGCACTGACGTTCAAGGTGCTGGTCTGCGACGACGACTGCCCGCTCCAGAAGGACGAGCTTGACCGCGATCGAGCGCTCAGCCTCACGGCCAGCCTCGTCGCCGTCCATGAGGGTGAGGAGACCGGATCCCCGGACGATGAGGCGGTCCAGGCGCTCTGCGGCCCCGGAGTCGACGACTGCGGCATCCGTATGGAGGTCGTGCACTATTTCCTTAGCCGCCGCTTCAAGCTGGAATCGGCCGCATGATGTGCGCCAGGCCGGATGCGCCCGGCCGAGACATCCTGGAAGAAGACATGCGAGCGTCTCACGCTTGCAGGTCCTTCGCAGCCGGTCTGGCCCTGTCGGGTCTGTTGGCGTGTCTGGCGGTGCGTCCGGCCGTGGCACAGGGTACGGCGTGGATCGCCGAGCCCGGGACCGGCACCTTCAGCATTTCCTACGTCAATCAGAATGCCCTTGAGTTCTACCGCGAGACGACCACGGTCAAGGGACCGCTGGAGGCGACCGGGGCCAACCTCGCGCAGAACACGGTGTGGATCGGGTTCAACTACGCGCTCCACGACGCGGTGGCCCTCGACGTGCAAACTGCCTGGGCGAGGAGCTTCGTAGAGGGAGCGGTCGGCCCGGCCGGCGGCCAGGAGAGCTACAGCGGCCTGTTCGACACCAACGTCGCCGTCACCTGGCGCGTCGTCGACGAACTGATCAGCGACGCACCCAGCGTTGCGCTTCGGGTCGGCGCGATCATCGCCGGCGGTTACGACACCGGTTACATCAATTCGCTGGGAGACGGTGGCAACGGCATTGAAACATCGCTCGTGGTCGGCAAGTTCTGGGACGCCCTCGGGGCCTCGGCGGAAGTCGGCTATCGCAACCGAGGCAGCACCGAAGTAAACCCCGATGCCGTGGGCGCGGCCGGTGCGGCAGGCGAGACGGTCGACATCCCCGCGGACATGTTCGTCAACATGTTTCTCTTCCTGCCGGTCGGCAGCCGCGTGACGATCGGTGCCGATTACCGGATGGTCAATGCACTTTCCGGTCTGGACATCGGCGGAGATGGATTCTCGCCAAGCCGGTTCCCCGGACTTCAGGAAGATGCCCGGATGGTGGGCGGCCGGCTGCTGGCCGACCTGACCGGCACCGTCGGCATGAGCGCCTTCTTCGGACAGGTGGTGGGCGGGCGAAACACCGCAAAGTCGCGGATCTTCGGCTTCGGCCTCAGCGTCGGGTTCGGCGGCAGCTTCGGCGAGGGCTTCTAGACTTCGCTCACGCAGGCCCGACGCCCGACGCCCATTGCGGCGTTCGCCCTCGGGGACGCCACACCGCAGGTCACGGCGTGGACGGTGCGTTCAGGCTCCAGTCGTACTCGTGATCGAGTGACCCGTCGAAGTCCCGCAGCTGCTCCGCCAGGTCACCCTCCGCATACTTGCGCAGATGCTCCAGCACGCCGGCCTCGGAGTCCCCGAAGTCCTCGTGGTACCAGTAGTAGATGCTGGAGACGACGCCGAACGCTTCGTCCAGGAGTTCCGCGCCCCGCAGGTGATTCACGTATTCCCGCGCACCCTGCTCCAGGAGCCGCTCCAGGTTGTCGGCGGTGTAGGCTTCCGGGGCCAGATTCGGGCAGCCCATGCTGGCGCAGTTCACGGCGTAATGAATCCGGTTGTCCTGCCAGATGGGGCGCAGAATGTCGTGTTCGATGTTGTCCAGCGTCAGCGGCTGCCCGGCCACCATCGCATGAACGTCACCCCATGGTCCCGCCCCGGGAATCAGACCCTCGTGGATCTCCTTGATCGATTCGACGGGGTATTCATCCAGGACCACCTTCAGGGTCACCGCGTTGTACAGATTGATCCAGTACGCCATCTGCACGTCCTTCGCGTACTGCCGCGGATCCAGCTCCTGCAGGTAGTCGACGTACCGGGCGAGACGCTCCCGGTCCGCTTCGTTCCCCTGCAGCATCGCATAGTCTACCAGGTGCACGCCGGAAGGGTCGTTGGTGATCAGATAGGATTCCAGCAGCGCCTGCCACTCGCTGTGGTCGAGCCGCTCGGCATTGGTCGGGTCGTGGTCGGTCCAGCTCACGCCAGCGGACGACGTGCCGCACGACACCGCGCCCAGGGCAAGGAGGCAGAGCAGCCCCTGCTGCAGGAACCGTACTGCGAACAAGGCGCATGTGCCCCGCGCCCGCGGCAACCGGATCATTGTAGGTACTTCCCTTCTGCTTTGGAGCGTTGCCTCGCCCTGTCCTGCGGGCCTGGGGAGCGTACCGGTCGGCGTGAGTACGCCTGCTGCCAGCGCAGCCGGAAGATCATCGACAGGATTCCCACGCTGGCGCCGACCACGCCTCGCACCGTGCCCCCCACCTTAGACCGGCCGAAGCGGCGTCGCAAGGCGTCCACGGGTGCCTCGACGACCCGAAGTCCGTGCTGAATGGCCTTGATCTGCATCTCGACGGTCCATCCGTATGTGCGGTCCTGCATGTCGAGGCGCTGGAGCGCCTCAGCGCGAATGGCGCGGTAGGGACCGAGGTCGGTTACCACAGCCCCCCACAGCAGGCGAATCAGCACGCTCGCGACCCGGTTGCCGGCCACTTGCGGCAACGACAGGGCGCCCGGCTCCCGCTGGCCCATCACTCGTGAGCCAATGGCCAGATCGGCCCCGTCGGCGATGGCGTCGAGCAGCCTGAGTCCCTGCACGGCCTTGAATGACCGGTCGCCGTCCGTGAAGAGCACGACGTCGACCGGACGGAGGGCCGCAAGGGCCGTCAGACACGCCAGTCCATAGCCAGGTGTGTCCTGTCGCACCGTCCGCGCCCCCGCCTCACCCGCGCTGAGCGCCGTCCCGTCCGCCGATCCGTTGTCGCAGACGACGAAGTCGTCGATCACCCGTGTGCCCCGGTTGTCACCCAGCGCGAGCAGGTCGGCGACGACGGCCCCGATATTCTGCTCCTCGTCCCTCGCCGGCACGACCACGCCGACCGTCATCCCTCTGTACACGGCGGCCGGCCTCTACGCCAAGTCCGGCGGGCGGGCGGCGATGCCGCGACGTCGGCTGAAGTCATACATCATCGCCGTCAGGATCAGGCCGTACTCCACCGGGCGCACCCAGAACGGATGGCCGAAGGGCTCCATTTGCAAATCGTTCAAATTCAGTCCTGTCACGTAGGACAGCAGCACGGCCACGGATGCCGTCCAGGCCCACGCACTCGGTCGGATCGTCGCAAAGGGCAGTAGCCATAGCAGGTACCACGCGTTGACGACCGGCCACAACGCGAGGAACCCGCCGTAGATCCAGTCACCGCGCGGAACGGTCGTGGAAGGCGATCGCCGGTACACCACATAGTACCAGGCAACGCCACATGCCAGCGCGAGCCCGCAGACCACGCGGGCTGAGGCATTGGACATCCACGGCTTCAGGAACGCGAACAGGGCCGCGTTGAATTCCCACTCCCGCGCGAACACCACCAACGTCCCCAGGTCGGTGGCACCCTGGAGGACGAAGGGCAGGTAGAGAAGCATCAGTGTACCTGCGAACATCCCCCAGTGGACCGGCCGGGCCCGCGCGAGGACGAACGGCACCAGCAGAAGCGCCAGCACCTTGGCGCCGACGGCCAGCGCCAGGCATACGGCTGCACCGTACATGCGGTTCCGTTGCGCCAGCAGGACCGCCGCGAGCAGCAGGCAGACCCCTACACCGTCGGGATGGGCCGTAAAGGCGATTTCCTTGATCACGAGCGGACACCAGGCGTACAACAGCACCACGCGTGCCGGTGCCATACGAAGCAGCAGGCCAACGGAGCAGAGATCGACGAGGATCAGCGGCAGCTGCAGTGCAGCGATGTTGCCCGGACTCAACCCGTACCCCAACAGAAAGACGAGCTGGGTCACCGGCCCGTAGATCGTCGGCAGCTCCGGGTAGTTGATCTGATCGAGGATTCGCTGGAACTGCGCCGTCACTCGGAGGTCGGCAAAAAAAGCTTCCGGGGGCGCCCCGTAAGGCGTGCCGTCCTGGACGAAGCGATATGCATCCCACAGGTAGCGGTAGAAGTCGTCCTCGTAGATCGGCCCGCCCAGCAGTCCGCAGATGCGGAAGACGATGGCCCATCCGAGGAGTCGGCCCAGCGGAAACGCCTCGTCCGGGTTGCGGCGGTGGTAGGCGTAGAGGCCGAAAGTGAGCAGGGCGGCCCACGCGGCGACACCGAGGAAAAGGATCAGCGGTGGATCACCCGACTGGCGCGCGGACCAGGAAAGCACTCCATAGCCCAAGGCGCACCCGAGCCCCGCAACGTCGATCGGTTTCGGTGCAGCGAGCACTCCGGCAGAACTCGCGACATTTCGCATTCGGCCGAATGTCACGGTATGCCCTCGGACCGTCAATGCGAAGTTGTCCGGGAAGCGCATTGACGATCTCCGACTCCGTGGACCATGATTCAGCCCCTGCGGACACTTGGGAGAGCAAAACCCATGATCAACCCGGGACGATGATCCTTCGCCTCCAGCACATCGGAATGGTGGTGCGCGACCTCCACGACGCGTGCCGCTCCTTCGAGCGCGCTCTGGGCCTCCCGGCGTGCGACTTCCGCGACGATCAGGGCCAGGGCATGCAGCTCGATGCGCGCATCCTCCTCGGCAACGAGTGCTGGCTGCACCTGGTGCAGAACTGGAACCCGGAGTCGCGCGTCAACCGGTTCCTGCGCGAGCGGGGCGAGGGGCTGGAACACATCTGCATCGAGACCGACGACATCGAGGCGGATGTGGCGCATCTCCGCGAAATCGGGGTCGGCGTCTGGGAGGACCGGATCCTCGACGCCAACGACGGGTACGAAGCATTCGTATTCCCGGACAGGCTTCCCGGGCTGACCGTGGAGCTCATCCAGTCGCACGAACGCAGCTGGTACTACCCCCCCGAAGCCGTCGGCGAGCCCGTGAGCAACACGTTGCAGGTGTCGCGTCTCCACCACATCGGCCTTTGCGTGCGCGACCTGGACGACGCCTGCCGGCGCTTCGAGCAGTACTTCGGCCTGGTCGCGCAGGACTTTGCAGCGGACGAGCAGTCGGGGATGCGCGAGGCGTACATTCACTTCGACAACCGGTGCTCGTTGCAGCTTCTGGAGAGCCGGGACCCCCGGACGAGGGCGGGGCGATTCCTGCGGGAGCGCGGAGAGGGCCTCGAGCACATCGCCCTGGAAACGAGCGACATTGAACGCGACGTGGCCGGGCTGCGAGAGCGCGGAGTCAGGATTCTCGACGACGCGATCCATCGGTTCGACGAGGGGGCGGCGGCGTTCGTTCACCCGGATCAGCTGCCCGGGTTGGCCGCGGAGCTGGTTCAACGCATCTCGTGAACCGCCGGCGAGTCGAGTAGATTCCGCACTCGTCTCCAGACCCCAAAGCGGAGGATTCCCGTGAGGATTCGGCAGTCGCACGTCAACCCGCTCCTTGTCCTGGCAGCCTGCTGCCTGATCGTTCCCTCCCCGGTGGCGGCCCAGGCCTTCGGGGGCGCCGTACTCGTCGCCGACGGACGCGTGTACGTCGGTGAAGCCGCCCACGAGCGTGATCCGGGAACGGTTCGGGTTTACGCCGACGACGGCGAATGGACGGTCGTCGCCACGCTGCGGGCTCCCGAACCGCAGGTGCGGGACGGGTTCGGCACGGCGCTCGCGCGGGCGGGTGAACTGCTGCTCGTGGGGGCCGACGGGATCGACGGAGGGAAGGTGTACGCGTACCGCCTCGACGATGTGGCACGCGGGGACGCCAGCCCGGTTCAGGTTCTCGACAGCCCGGGGCTGAGCGGGTTCGGGACGTCCTTGGCTGCATCGGGCAGCGATCTGGCTGTGGGCGCGGCCAATGACGACGGCAACGTTCTGGCCACCTTCCGGCGCACGTCCGACGGCCAGTGGTCGGCCAGCGGAACGGTCGGCATTCCGGCGCAGGCCGGCGGGCCGGGCACACCGGGGTTCGACCTTCAGGGAGATCTGCTCATCGTCGGAGATCCGGGAGCCGACGCTCTCAGGGTCTTCGAACGCGGGAACGGGGGCCAGGGGTGGGAGGCCGCGGGTGTCGTGAACGCGCCCGACTCCGATGGCCGGCGCGGGATGCCCTTCGGAACGACCGTGGCGCTGTTCCAGGACGAGATTCTCGTCGGACAGATGACCGTGGAACTGAGCGACGACGGCAACGTGTCCGTTGAGGGAGTCGTGCACCGCTTTGCACGCGCGGACGATCAGTGGACGGCGGTTGGCACGCTGCAGCCGGAGGACGCGGCCGAGCGGGAGGGGTTTGGAATGTCGATCGCCGCGGACGGGACCACGCTGGTGGTGGGCGGTGGTCCGCGACTGTTCGTTTACGGGCGCGAGTTCAGCCTTCAGGGCACCGTGGATGTGTTCGGTCCTGACGACGAAGGGGGCGTCATCACGCCGAACCAGACGCTGGCGCTGGCGGGCAATGTCGCGGTGCTGGGCAATCCCTCGGTCGATTTCGGACTGGGTGCCGCGACCGTGTTCTCCGGCGACGCCGGCGCGTGGACGCGCAGCGCGGTGCTCGAGGTCGACTACGCGGGCCTGCCCGCCATCAACGGCGGCGAGGTCGCGTGCGCCGACGGCGGCGCCGCCGGCTACGACTGCGATCATGTGGACCTGCTCTCGTTCGTCCCGTGGGCGGAGCTGGGCGCCGGACGGGGCGCGCGGCTGAACGACGTCTGGGGCTGGACCGATCCGCTCGACGAGCGCGAGTACGCGCTGGTCGGCCGCATGGACGGGACCGCCTTCGTCGATGTCACGGACCCCTACAACCCGCGCTACCTGGGCAACCTGGCCAAGACCGAGGGCAGTCGGGCCAACAGCTGGCGCGACATGAAGGTGTTCCGGGATCACGCCTTCGTGGTCGCCGACGGCGCGGGCCAGCACGGCATGCAGATCTTTGATCTCACCCAGCTGCGCGACGTCACCGAAGCACAGGAGTTCGAGGCGACCGCGATGTACACCGGCATCGCATCGTCGCACAACATCGCCATCAACGAGGCAACGGGCTTCGCGTACCTGGTCGGGTCTTCCGACGGCGGCGAGACGTGCGGCGGCGGCTCGCACATGGTCGACATCAACGACCCCCTGAACCCGGTCTTCGCGGGCTGCTTCGCCCACCCCAACACGGGGCGCCGCAACACGGGCAACTCGCACGACACCCAGTGCGTGATCTACCACGGCCCGGACGAGGACTACGCCGGCCGCGAGATCTGCGTGAACTCCAACGAGACCGCGCTGTCCATCGCCGACGTGACCGACAAGGACAATCCCATAGCCGTGGCGGCCGCGGACTATCCGAACGTGGCGTACGCGCATCAGGGCTGGCTGACCGAGGATCACCGCTACTTCTACTCGAACGACGAGCTCGACGAGGTGGGCGGCCTGGTGGACGCCACGCGCACGCTGATCTGGGACCTCGCGGACCTCGACGACCCGCTTCTGCTCAGCGAGTACATGAACCCCACGCGGGCCACGGATCACAACATGTACGTCAAGGGCGACCGGCTCTACATGTCGAACAACCGCGCCGGGCTGCGCGTGCTGGACATCAGCGATCCCGAGAACCCGGTCGAGCTGGGCTACTTCGACACCACGCCGTGGAGCGCGGACGAGGCGGGGTTCGACGGCACCTGGAGCGTATACCCCTACTTCGAGAGCGGGAGCGTGCTGTTGTCGAGCCGGCGGGAAGGACTGTTCATCGTCCGGCCGCGGGCGCGGCGGCTGATCCCCTGATGGTCAGCGGCCTGAGGCAATGGAGACGACCACACCCATGGCCGAAGGGGCCGCTGCCGGAGTTGGGGCACCATCAGCATCTTCAAGCCCTGCGAGGCTTGTCAGACATCGGAAGACCTGGGGATCCAGCAATAGCTTGAGGAAGCGGTCGCTGGAGATGTTCTGGATAAGTTCTCCGCGCTCCCAGCGCGCCAGGCTCGCCTTTCCGAACCCGGTCAAGCGGGCGAACGCGGCGCGGGAGAGACCGTACTGTCTTCGGATGTCCCGGATCTCTTTGGGCGTAAGGACTCCGAGGTGTCTACAGACGGCCTCATGGTGAATCATCTCGGCCTCTCGCCCGGTGAAAGCAACCTCGCATTGATTGCACGTGTGGACAGGGATGTCTGCGGAGAGTTCCACCGCGTCGTCGCCCACACCGTAAATGAAGGGATCCCTGACCAATTCGGTCCTGAGGCCCGGAGCCCCACACATCTCGCATTCCGAAGGTCCCGGGATTTCGCGGAGCACCGCAGGTGGAGAAGCGATCCTATTCATCGGGGTGTGCATCGAGATGAAAACTGCGAAGGAACACCCTGGACCCACCAACGAGTTCGAGCTTGATGTAGACAGGTGAATGGTCTTGGCCGATCCTTGCACGGCAGACCCAAGCCGTCTTGCCCCGGGGCCGATCGAGTTGGGTCTTCTGTAGCGGAGTGTCGGACTGGAGCACTCGAATGATCTCTCTCCATGCGGTGCTGCGCGTAAGGGGGATTCCGGATTCGGGATGTAGGACTTCTCCGAAGCGCAGGTCTGTTGGCCGCTTCAGGGTGAACTGTGCCGTCCGACGACCTCGTCGGATCAGAGTGACCAACTGGTGACGGACCTCGGGGTGGTTTCCCTCCCGTGCATCGCCCGTTGGAGATCGCCTCGACCTCATTGAGTTGCGCACTCATATGATCCACTATAATCCCCACATAGCGAGTATCTGCCGTATCCTGAGAACAAATGTACCATATGATCTCCTATCGCAACAGCAGCCGGTAAATCCACAGCAGTGCCGGTGGTTCGACGGGATTGGCCGCCATACCATGTCTGAACGGCATTGGGCCACACAGTACCATCGGCGCGTTAGGAAACCATCATCGCTTACCATCTCGACCACCGCGTCTCGGTCGAGCGCTTCAGCGAGCCGTCGCTGAGGGCGTTCGCCGAATCGGTGCTGCGCGCGCTGGGCGCGACCGCAGAGGAGGCGCGCGTCAATGCTGACGGGGTGATCACCGCGGCGCTGTGGTGGCACCCGGGACAGGGACAGGGGCTGGAGAAGCTGTTCCGGTACGCGCGCCGGATGCGAAACGGCGGGATCAGGCCGAACGCGGAGATGACATGGGTCAGGGAGGGCGCCGCGACGGCCCTGCTGGACGCCGACAAGGGGCTCGGCTACGTGGCCGCGCGCCGCGCGATGGACCGGGCGATCGAGATGGCGGGCGGCGCCGGGATCGCCATGGTGGCCGTGCGGCACAGCAATCACTTCGGGATCGCGGGCTATCACGCCAAACGCGCGGCCGACGCGGGGCTGATCGGGATCGCGATGACCAACGCGGGCGCGGAAATGGCCCCGTGGGGCGCCGCGCGGCCCGTGCTGGGCACGAACCCGTGGGGAATCGCGGTGCCGCGGGGGCGTGGCGCGACCGCAGGGCGCGATCCGACCGGAGGCCGCGACCCGATCATCCTCGACATGGCGCTCACCCAGTCCGGCAAGGGCATGATGCGGTGGCTGGAGCGCGCCGGGCTGCCGATGCCCGACCACTGGGCGCTCACCCGGGGCGGCGAACGCACCACCGACCCGGGCGCCGCGATGGACGGGCCGCTGCTCCCGATCGGCGACTACAAGGGGTACGGCCTCAGCCTGGTGACGGACATTCTCACGGGCGTCTTGACGGGATCGCTCTTCGGGGCGCAGGTATTTCAGGATGACCGGAACTACGACGTGGCCCATACGATGATCGCGATCTCCATCGACGCGTTCATGCCCCGGCAGCGCTTCGCCGAGCGCCTCGAGGCGCTGATCGCCGACGTGCTGTCCGCGCCGCCGATCGACCCGGCCCGGCCGGTGCGGCTCCCCGGGCAGGCCGAGCAGGAGCGCGCGCGGCGGCGGCTGGAGCGCGGCGTGCCGGTGGACGGGGCGACGGTCGGGGGGCTGCGCGAACTCGCCGCCGAGCTGGGGGTGCCGTTCGCGCCCGAGGCGGTGGCGGGATGAGGCCGACGTTCCAGGTGGGGACGGCCAGCGCGGCGCACGGTACGCACGCCCGAGGCGCGATCCCGGTGGGCATCGACCCCACCGGGCGGACGAGCGAGATCCCGGTCCTGATCTGCCGGGGTGAGGCGGACGGTCCCGTCCTCTGGATAAACGGAGCAACCCATGGCGACGAGCCTGAAGGCGCGCTGTCGATCTTCAAGCTCTTCGAGGACCTCGATCCGAAGGCGCTACGGGGCACGGTCGTCGGCGTACCGGCGATGAATGTGCCCGCGTTCGTGGCCGGCAAGCGCGGCGATCCGCTCGACACCTTCTCGCACGACATGAACCGGATCTATCCCGGCCGCGCCGACGGCTATCCCACCGAGCGCGCGGCGTGGGCCCACTGGAAGGCGATGCGCGACGCCTGCGACCTGCAGATCGCGATCCATTCCGGCGGCGAGCACTCGTACCTGGCGCACATGATCTTCGCGGCCGACAACCCGCCCAGCCTGGAGCTCGCGGCGGCGATGGGGCCGCAGTGGGACCTGGTCTTCCGCAGCGGCGTCGGCGGCGCCAATCCGTCGTCCAGGATCGCCGAGCGGGGGAAGGCGGGGATCACGGTCGAGCTCGGCGGCAACTGTCGCACGCTGACTGCGGATTTTCACGCGGTGGCCGAGGATCTGGCGGGAAGCTACGTGAATGTCATGCGGCACTACGGCATGCTCGACGGCGAGGCGCGCTACGCGGGACGCCTGCGGATGGGCCACCAGCGGGCGCTGCTGGCGCCTGCCTCCGGCATGTGGGTTGGCGGCGCGGACGTGCCTTTCGAGACCGAGATTCCGGCCGGCACACCGCTTGGGCGCGTCTATGACCTCTACGGCGAGGTGCAGGCGGAGGTGGTCGCGCCCCTGAACGGCGTCGTGTTCGGGCTGCGCTCCCGCCCGGCGGTGCTGGCGGGCGAATGGTGCTGCTTTTTCGGGATCATCGAGGAGGTGCGGGAGAACACCCGGGTCAGGGGAGAGCCGCGGGGTTGATCGTCCCCCGCGCGGCCAGCTGTCCCCTTCCCCGCCGCGCCAGGGGCTCACCACGGTCGACGATGACCTCGCCGCGCGACAGCGTCCAGGTGGGGAAGCACGCCTTCATCCCCTGGTACGGATTGTAGTCGACGGCCGAGTGGAGCGCCTCCGCGTCGATTTCGACCTCGGCGTCCGGGTTCATGACGATCAGATCCGCATCCGCGCCGACGTCGAGCGTTCCCTTGCGGGGATGGAGCCCGAAGATGCGTGCCGGGTTGGTGGCCGTGACCGCGACAAACTGCTGCGGCGACAGACGGCCGGCCTTCACGCCGCAGGCAAACAGCAGCGGCAGCCGCGTCTCGATCCCCGGCAGGCCGTTGGGAATGCGGGTGAAGTTGCCGCGCCCCTTCGTCTTCTGGTCCCGGTAGCGGAACGGGGCGTGGTCCGACGAGACCTGCTGGATCGAGCCGGCGGCCAGCGCGTCCCACAGGACATCGCGGTGTTCGGCCGCGCGCATCGGCGGACTGCAGACGAACTTGGCGACCTCGAACCCTCCGTCCGGGTCGTAGACCGAGTCGTCGAGGACCAGGTACTGCGGGCAGGTCTCGGCCGCGACCGGCTGGCCCTGCGCCCGCGCGTGCGCGACGTGCCGCGCGGCTCCCGTCGAGGTCACGTGCGCGATGCACAGCGGCGCCCCCGCCAGGCCGGCCAGCATGATCGCGCGATCCGTGGCCTCCGCCTCGACCTCGGGCGGGCGGCTGGGCGCGTGATACGCCGGCCCGGTCTTGCCGGCCGACAGGTGCCGCTCAATCAGGTGGGTGACCGCGCAGTCGTTTTCGCAGTGCACGTAGACGAGACCGCCGCTGGTCCCGGTGGCCTCGAGCAGTCTGATCAGCCCCGCGTCGTCGACGATCTTGTCGCCATAGGTCATGTAAACCTTGAATGACGGGAATCCATCTTCAATCAGGACAGGGACTTCATCTATCACATCCTCACGTACATCCGTAACAATCGTGTGGAAGCCGTAGTCGATGATGGCGTCAGGCTCGATCTCGGCGAGGCGGCGGTCGCGGGCGTGGAGCATCGATTCGCCACGACGCTGAAGGGAGAAGTCGATGAACGCGGTGACGCCCCCGCAGGCGCCCGCAACCGTACCCGTGTAGAAGTCGTCGGCGGTGTTGATGCCCAGGCGGTCGATCGGGTGGGCGATATGGGTGTGGGTGTCGATGCCGCCGGGCATCACCCAGTGGCCGGTCGCGTCGATCGTGCGGGCGGCGCCATGGCTGGATGGGTCGCCGGCAAGGAGGTTCGGCCCGACCGCCGCAATCCGGCCGTCACGGACCAACACGTCGGCCCGCTCCATGCGGTCCGCAGTGACGACCGTGCCCCCGGTGATCAGCAGCTCGTTCACAACCCTGACGTTACGTTAGGGTTGGCCTTTGTGGAGCCTGTGTTCACTCAGGCTGCGGCACGATGCGGATGTACGGGAGCGGCTCCTCCCAGCCGTCCGGGTACTTCTCCTTGGCCGCCTCGTTGGACACAGCGGGAAGGATGATCACGTCGTCGCCGTCCTCCCAGTTCGCGGGAGTTGCCACCTGCTCCGCAGCCGTCAGCTGGATCGAGTCGAGCAACCGCAGGATCTCGGCGAAGTTGCGACCCGTGCTCATCGGATAGGTCAGCGTGGCCTTGATCCGCTTGTCGGGACCGATCACGAACACCGACCGCGCGGTGGCATTGTCCATGGGGGTCCGGCCCACACTGCTGTCCCCGGCGTCGGCGGGCAGCATGTCGTACTGCTTCACGACCCTGAGTTCCGGATCACCCACGAGGGGGTAGTTCAGCGCATGCCCCTGCGAACTCTCGATGTCCTTCGACCATGCATGGTGATCGCTCACCCCGTCCACGCTGATGCCGAGCACCTTGCAGTTGCGCTGCTCGAATTCTGCTTTCAGTCCGGCCACCGTGCCCAGCTCGGTGGTGCATACGGGCGTGAAGTCCTTCGGGTGCGAAAAAAGGATCGCCCATCCGTCCCCGATCCAGTCGTGGAAGCTGATGGGTCCGTCTGTGGTGTCCGCCCGGAAGTCGGGGGCCACGTCATTGATGCGCAGTGTCATGGTCGATCCTGTGATCCTCTCCGTGTAAGTGAACCCGTACTCGCTACCCCATGATAATCAAGGCTCTTCAATCCCGCGCGGCCAAGGTGCCGACGAAGGCACCGATCCGGTCCATCGCCTCGCGAATGTGCGCCTCCGGGGCCAGCAGCGACACCCGCACCCACCCCCGCCACCGCCGCCCGAAGGCGTTGCCGGGGAACATGAGCACGCCCGCTTCGTCCAGCAGCCGGTAGCAGAACGTCTCCGCGTCCATGCCGAAACGCGAGATGTCCGCCCACATGAACAGGCCGCCACCGTGCGGTCCGTGCGGTACTGCGATCCTCGCGAAACCGTCCAGGAGCGCCTGGCGCCTCGCCCGGTAGCGGGCCAGGTACGCCGGCCGCGGATCCGGATCCGCCTCGAGCGCGGCGAGCGCGGCACACTGGGAGAACACCGGGCAGGCCCCGGACGTCGTGCTCTTGAGCGCCTCGACCGCGTCGATGAACGACGGTGGTCCGACCAGGTAGCCGACACGAAATCCGGTCATCGCGTAGGCCTTCGAAAACCCGGACAGCGCGACGGTCCGGTCCCGCGCGCCATCGGCTGCGAGGAACGAGCGGAAGGGCGTTTCGTTGAACACGACGTCCTCGTAGATCTCGTCGGAGAGCACGATCAGGTCGAGGTCGGCGGCGGTCCGGGCAAGCGCCTCGACTCCGTCTCCATCCACGCATGCGCCGGTGGGGTTGGAGGGGTTGACGAAGACGAGCACCCTTGCGCCGCGGGCATGTTCGCGCAGCTCGTCTCCTCCAAGCAGGAACGGTCGATCGCCACCGGTCGGAACCGGCACGATCTCTCCCCCCGCGACACCGATCGCCTGGTCGTAGGAGCTGTACCGCGGATCCTGGCACGCGACCCTGTCGCCCGGGTCAACCAGCGCCAGCATGGCCAGGAAAAGTCCCTCCTGCGCGCCGTTGGTGACCACGATTTCGCGGTCCGGGTCGACCTCGACACCCTTTTCCAGCGCGTAGCGGCGGGCGATGCCATGTCGCAACGCGGCGAGACCGCGGACGGACCCGGCGTCGGCGGTCCCCGCGAAGTGTGCCAGCCCGCCTTCGATGATGGCCGCCGACGTGTCGATATCGGGATCGCCGCGACCCAGCGAGATCACGTCTCCGCGCGTTCGGGCCAGCGCCATCATGCGGTAGCGAAGCGAGGTGCCCCGCTCTCCCTTGCGCAGCGCTGCACGGCCCGCCGTCATGGCCGCACCCCCAGCGCCCACAGCGCCGCGCGCTGCGACGGTGCGGGCGAGCAGATCGACGACGCCTGCTTCCACTTGGTGATGCCTTTCAGGATCTCCGGCGGGGCCGCGACGAAGCCGAGGCGGAGGGGGCCCATGGCGTGCAGGCCGTCCAGGGATCCGATGACGATCACGTTGCCGAGATCGTCGTCCGCATGCCCCCGGTCGTCCGGCGCCGCGTCAGCCGCGAACAGCCGGTCGCCAACGGCGTGAACGGTGGTCCCCCCATCGCCGGGCGCCGCACGCATCCACCGCCGCAGGCGTTCGTGTTCATCCACGCCTCCGAGAAAGCGGACCTCAGCGTCCAGCCCCACGCCGAGCAGCGTTACGAAGAGCGATTCGCCCTCGCCGGCCGTGATCAGGACGCCGTCGGGACCGCGCGCCGGATAGCCGGCATCCGGGAGCGCGGCGCCGACCAGGCGTCGCAGTTCGACCATTCCCGGGCGATCCGGATAGTGGGTTTCGCCCGCGAGCAGGTGGTGGCGCAGGCTGTCCAGCAGCTCGGGCGCCGGGGCGGGCACAGTGGCCGGGGCGCCGTGGACGCTCCCGCGGCAGGCCTCCAGCGCGGTGCGTGCCCGCCATGCGAGCGCCAGCTCGACCGCGCTCACCTGCTCCACCCTTCCCTTCGCCCGATCATGGGCCGCTCTCCGGTCCGTATTCGGCCACCTCGGCCGCGCGGCGCACGACGCCCTCTTCCCCCCAATCCTCTAGCGCCTGCGTGAGCACGTGCGCATCGAAACGGCATCCGCTGACCTCACCACGCAGCCCCGCCAGAAACACAAAGGCGGGGCCCAGCTTCACGGGATCCTCCCAGCTCGCGCGGGTTGCGGCATCGGCCCGGTCGGCCTGGCGCCGCGTGAGCGAGGTCGGCTTGAGATGGATGCCGGGGGTGACCGCGTTCACGCTCACGCTCGACCCCATGAGCTCCAGCGCCAGGCAGCGGGTAAACGCTTCGATCCCGAACTTGGACGCACAGTAGGCCGTCTGGGTCGCGAATCCCTCGATCCCCGCCCGGGACGACACATTGATCACCGACCCGCCGCGGCGCCGCAGGACCGGTAGCACGTCGCGGGTAAGAAACACCGGCGCTTCGAGGTTCACGCGCATGGTTCGGTCCCAGTGCCCACGGTCCACCGCTTCCAGCGGCTGCCGCTCCAGCACCCCGGCGTTATTGACGATCACGCGAAGATTGTCGGCTTCGCGGGTAACCCGTCGCGCCAGGTGGTCACGTTCGTTTTCGCGTGACAGGTCTGCCACGCAGATCTCCGCCCGCCCGCCGGCATCGCGAATCCGCGCAGCGGTCCAATCGAGTTCTTCCGGCACCTCCGCCACCAGCCAAACTCGCGCACCCGCCGCCGCAAGTGCGGCAGCGACGCCGGTGCCCAGCCCGCGCCCGGCTCCCGTGACGAGGGCGTCGACGCCCTTGAGGCTCTCAACGCGGTTGGGTTGGAGCGGATCCATCGCCCGACTGCAAGCCTCACGTCAGCCCAGCAAGGCGTTCACGAATTGGGCGCACGCGAAGCCGAGGTAGTTTCCCAGCGCGTACCCGAAGATCCCGACGATCACCGCCGGCGCCACCAATCTGTGCCACTTCATCGCCATGCCGATAGCAAGCGCCGAACCGGGCCCGCCGATCGCCGCCTGGCTTGCGATGGAAACCGTGGGCAGGTCGATGCGGAACAGCCAACCCAGCCCGTAGGCGAGGACGACGTGAATGCCGATGATCGCGATCATGAAGCTGAAGATGGGCAGTCCGGCGTCGACCACCGTCGCCAGGTCGGAGGCCGCCCCCAGCGCGATGAAGAAGATGTGCAGCGCGAAATAGGAGAGCACTTCGGCGCCCCGCAACCTCCGGACCCACGGCAGTTGGGCCACGATGAGCGCGATCGTGGTGAGCCACAGGACCTCCGGTACTTCGCTCAGGAAGCCCACCAATCCGTACAGCGGGTCGGTATCCGGCATCGCGGCAAGTGTCTCTCCGAAGGCATCGCTGACAAGGCGTGCCACCCAAAGGGCCGCGAGTGGGAGCGCGCCCAGAACGGCAAAGTCGGTGATGCTGATGTCCGTATCGGTCCACCGGCGACGCATGGCCTCTTCGTCCGGCTCCCGGTCGTCCTCTTCGGTGCCCTCGGGCGGAGCGGTAGCCCGCCCCGGACCGCAACGGCGCAGGAACATTGCGGCCAGAACCCCCGCCAGCCACACCTGCAGCAGGAGATAGGGCACCGTGGACATGTTGTCCGCGAGGGCCGCGGCGGCGAAGGTGCTCGGCTCGACGTCGAGCCCCTGGCCCACGGCCGCGAAGTTCATCCCGCCGCCCGCGAAGGCCGCCGAGAACGCACCGGCCAGCTTCCATGTCTCGGGACCGACCCATCCAGCCATGGTCGCGCCCGCTACCGCACCCCCGACAAAGCTGCCCCCGCAGGCCACCAGATAGGCGACCAGCAGCGGCCGCCCCGCATGGGCCAGCTCCTTCATGTGCGTCCCCATGATCACCAGCACGATCGCGTACGGAATCGCGTAGGTGAACACGCCCTCGTGCGCCGGTCCCGTGTGATCGATCACGCCGATGTTCGCGAGCGTGATCCCGAGCAGCGTGCACACCACCGCCGAGCTGATCTTCTTGATGGGCTCGTACCGCTCCTCCAGCCAGCGGGCGAACGCCACCACCGCCAGCATGAAGGCCAGGACCAGAACGGGTTCCTGAATCATGGGACTCTTCCGTCGCGCGCGGCAGCGAGGTTGGCCACCATGTCCCGGGCCATGCCGGCCTGGCCGCCCCCGGTGCCCCCGCCCACATGGGGCGAGAAGAGCACGTTGGGGGCGTGGCGCAAGGGGCTGTGTTCGGGGAGCGGTTCGTCGAGGAATACATCCAGTCCGGCACCCGCGATCTGCCCCGACTGCACCGCGTCGAGCAGCGCGGCCTCGTCGACGAGTCCGCCGCGCGCGGTGTTTACCAGGATCGCGTCGCGCTTCATGAGGCGGAGCGCGTCGGCGTCGATGATGTGCTCGGTGTGTTCCGTGTGCGGCGCGTGCAGGCTCACGACATCGCTCGCGGCGAGCAGTTCGTGCAGCGGCAGGTAGCGCACGCCCGCCATCGCTTCGTATTCGCGCGGCAAGCGCGAGCGCCTGTGGTAGATCACGTCCATGTCGAACGCTTGTGCGCGCCGCGCGACTTCGAGGCCGATGCCGCCCAGTCCCACCAGGCCCAGCACGCGGCCGTGCAGTTGCAGGACATCGTCGTAGCCCAGCCAGTTGAAGGCGATCCTGCGCTCGGTCGTGCGGACCGGATCCACCCCCAACCCCACGTAGTTCGCGTTGCGGGTGCCCACATGACCCGGGACCAGCCTTCGATAGAGACCGAGCATGAGGGCCATCGTCTGTTCGGCCACCGCGATCGCGCCGCGGTGCGGCAGGCCCGACACGGGAACGCCCGCGGCCGCCGCAGCTTCCATGTTCACCGCCCAAGGCGCCCGCCCCTGGACCTGTATCAACCGCAGCCCTGGCGCGGCCCGGATCAGTTCGTCCCCGATCCGCCGCGTGGCCGTGATCAGCGCATCGGTGCCCACGGCCGCGACGAGGAGTTCACCGTGATCCAGCTCCCCGCCCCAGGTGATCTCGATGCCGGCTTCGTCCGCGATGCGCTGAAAAAGGGCGCGGATCCAGTCCGCGAGTGGCTCGATGTGGAGGGCTCGCAACGTGGTGACGGTTCGGTTGAGGTGGACTTGGAAAACAGCGGGAGAAGTTAGGGAGCGTTCCCGGGGTGCGCGAGACCCCCGCGCCTTTTGCTTGGCAATGTCAATGCCGACGGCGTAGCTTGCTGCGACACCGTCAACCTGGCGCCGGCTGAATGACAATCGCGGAAACCACATCGGTGTTCGAGCGAACGGCAGGTGCATGAGACCGGACGAAACTCTCCGCTACCAGGCGTCCGACCCGATCGCACGGCCGCTCGCTTCGGGTCTGGGACTGCAACTCGCCGTTCTCACACTGAATTCGGCGGTGTTGCTGCCGACCATTGTTTTCCGTGCCGCCGGCGCGGAGGAATTCCTGCTGTGGGCGGTCTTCGCCGGCATGCTGGCCTGCGGCATCATTACGGTCGTGCAGGCGGTCGGATGGGGGCGTTTCGGCGCCGGATACCAGATGCTGCACGGGGTCTCCTCGCCTTTCATCGCCGTTTGTGTCGCGGCCCTTCTCCAAGGGGGACCGACAATGCTCGCGACGCTCGTGGTGGCTTCGGGGCTGGCGCAGGCGGCGTTCTCCGAGCGTCTTGCCCTGCTGCACCGGATTCTCACACCCGTGGTAACAGGCACCGTGATCATGCTGCTGCCGGTTACCGTCATGCCGATTCTGTTCCGCTTGCTCGACGAGGTGCCAGGCGGGGCACCGGCCGTGGCGGGGCCCCTTTGCGCCGTCGCGACGCTGACAACCGCCGTGGGAATCTACCTGAAGGGAACCGGCGGACTTCGCCGATGGGCACCCGTGGCAGGGATCGCGGCCGGATCGATCGTGGGCGCGCTCTTCGGACTCTACGACGCCGGGCTGGTCGCGAATGCCGCCTGGATCGGCGTGCCGGCGGACGGTCCACCGGGGCTCGATCCGAGTTTCGGGCCGGCTTTCTGGGCGCTCCTGCCGGCTTTTCTGTTCATAGCACTCGTCGGGGCCACCAAGTCGGTCGGCGTGGCCGTCGCCACCCAGCGGGCATCATGGCGCGGCCCGCGCGCTGTGGATTTTCGCTCCATACAGGGCGCCGTTGCAGCCGAGGGCGCCGGAAACGCCCTGGCCGGACTGGCGGGGGCAATTCCCAACACCCTGCATCCCACGCCGATCGCTGCGATCGAAACAACCGGCGTGGCTTCACGCAGCGTAGGTGTTGCGGCCGGGCTCGCGTTGATCGCCCTGGCGTGCCTGCCCAAGCTGGTCGCGGTGATTCTCGCCATTCCGGACGCGGTCGTGGCGGCGTCGATCGCTGTCGTCATGTGCATGCTGTTCGTGGTCGGCATGCGCGAGGTGGTCTCCGGAACCCGAACCAATCCGGGAAACGGCCTCATCGCCGGGATCTCGGTGTGGACGGGCATCGCCGTCGAGTTCGATCTGGTCTTCGCGGACTACCTGGCCGAGCTGGCCGGCGGCCTGCTGAGCAACGGGATGACCGCGGGCGGCCTGGTGGCCATCCTGCTCGCGACCCTGACGATGCCGCGCGTGGCACGGTTCAGCGGAAGCCTGGAGGTGGCCGAACTGCCCATGATGAGAGACTTCATCGCGGGCTTTGCCCGCCGCCATGGGTTGGAGGCGTCTGCGAAGCGCATGGAGGCCGCCTGCGAAGAGACGTTGCTGATGCTCCTCGAGTCGCGCAGCGCCAGAACGCCGGAGGCCGGAGACACCGAGCACAAGACGCGCGCGCTTCTGGTGACCGCGTCCAGGGAGGATGGACACGCCGTCCTGCAATTCAAGGCGGCCGCCCCGGGGCAGGAAGAACTCAACCTGCAGGATCGACTGGAATGGCTGGGGGACGAGGCTCCCGGCGCGCCGGAGGAGCAGGAGATCTCGCTCCGGCTGCTTCGGCATCTGGCGTCGTCCGTTCGGCACCAACAGTTTCGCAACGTGGATATCGTCACCCTGAAGGTTGCGGCCGAGTGACGGGCCGTCGGGAAGCGCTGACGTGTTGAACTCGCGGCCGCTCCGAGGCGTGCCGCTGGCACCTCTGCTGTTCCTTGTGATTTCGGGATGTTCGCCCGGGCCCGCTCACGGACCGGACGGCCGGTCTCTGATCCTGGCACACTTCATGTCTCCTCTGAGCAGCGTCAGAGTCGACGTGGTGGTCCCGTTTGCGGAGCGACTGGCAGACCTCTCCGAGGGCAGGCTGACCGTGACGGAGTACATGGGAGGAGCTCTCGGCTCCTCGGCTCGTGGATACTACTCCATGTTGCTCGACGGTGTTGCGGACATCGTCGCCACCCTGCCCGGATACACTTCCGCAGTATTCCCCATGACCGTGCTCAGCGTCTATCCGGGTGTATGCGACAGCGCGATCGACTGCACGGACGCGCTGCAGCGGGCCCGTCCGGTGCTGGAAGGCGAATACAATGCGAGGGTGCTGGCGATCTGGTCCGCGACCCCTCCCGTGCTGGTCACCCGCGACAGGCCCGTCCGGAGGCTGGAGGACCTGCAGGGACTCAAGCTGCGGGTGTCATCGCGGCTCGAGATGCCGTTTATCGAAGCGCTGGGCGCGAGCCCCGTGATGCAGCCGATATCGGAAGTCCAGCAGAATCTGCACAACGGTGTCATCGACGGCGTTGTGATCACCGCCGGGGGGATTCTTCCGTATCAGCTGCAGGAAGCGGCCGCCTACGTGACGACATGGCTGCCCCTTTCCGCAACTCCGTTCGTCCTGTTGATGAACCAGGACACCTATGCGTCCCTCACCGCCGCGGAGAGGAGTTGGGTGGACCAGGCTTCGGACGCTTCGCTGTCGCTGTCGGGGGCCCAGGGGTACGAGGCCACCAGCGCCCGCGGACTCAGGGTGGCCCGCGAGGCGGGCGTTGAACTCATCGATCTCTCAGGCCGGGAGAAGGCGCGTTTCGAGGACGCGGTCGCGGGCACCTACCAGGCGCACCTCTCCCGAAGACTCGGTGACCTGACCGTGGCCGAGGTCATCGATCGGTTCCGCGGGAAGTGACGGTCTTGCCCCGAGAGCCGGATCGGGGTTGCAGCCCGGTCCATGATGCGCTCCAACAGGGTCTGACCACCGCGTGTTCAATCACCGGAGGGATTGCGCTCCTCCTGCTGCTGGGCATCACCGTGGCCGAAGTTGTCGCGCGCCACCTCGTCGGGGCGTCCCTGCTCGGTTCCGAGGATCTCGTGACGATGAGCCTCACGGTGCTCGTGGCGGCCGCGGTGGTCTGTGCGGCGCAGGAGGGCGGCCACGTGTCGGTCGACCTCATTCGGCGCTTCCGCGGCAGCCGCGCCGGGCGAGCGGCCGACGTACTCGCGCGGCTCCTGGGCGCAGGCGCCACAGCGATCGCGGCGGTGGCACTCTTCGCCAAGGGCGGCTGCGGTCTGGAGTGCGGCGATGTCACCGGGAGCCTTGCCATCGTGCACTCCCCGTTCTACTACGCGCTGGGAGCGTCCATGGCGACGTGCTCCCTGCTTCTGGCATCGCGGATGGTCCGGCGCCCGGCCGCATCCGACGGGGATGAGCCGGCGGGACAGGGCAGCTGATGGACGGTACAACAGTTGCGCTCCTCGGGCTCGCCACCCTCTTCGTCCTTCTCCTGATCCGGGTGCCGGTCGGGCTGTCCATGCTGATCGCCGGCGCGGCCGGCATCGCTCTCATCCGTCCCCAGGCAGTGCTGCCCGTTATTGCCGGCGAGACGTTCGCGGTCTCTTCGCGATACGCGCTGACCATCATCCCGCTCTTCATGCTGATGGGGAACCTGGCCGTCGTCTCGGGGATGAGCCGGGAGCTGTACCTGGCGGCCAACCTCTGGCTGGGCCGTTTCAGGGGTGGACTCGCCGCGGCCTCGATCGTCGCAAGCGCCGGGTTTTCGGCTCTGTCCGGATCGTCGCTGGCGGCCGCGCTGACAATGGGACGCGTCGCGCTTCCCGAAATGCGACGGTTCAACTACGAAACGTCGCTCGCGGCGGGGGCCGTCGCCGCCGGTGGAACCCTCGGCATCCTGATTCCGCCGTCGGCCGGTCTGGTACTCTACGGCATACTCACCGAGCAGAGCATCGGCCGCCTCTTCATGGCGGGACTGATTCCCGGGGTCGTGCTCACGCTCTTCTTCGTCCTGACCGTCTTCCTTGTGGTGAGACTCCAGCCGCACAAGGCACCATCCGGCGGGCCGACGAGCCCGACCCCGGAGCGGCGGCGGGCGCCTGCGGGAGCCTACTGGATTCTGGGGTTGGCAGTGGTGACCCTGGGCGGGATCTACGCCGGCGTCTTCTCGGCCATGGAGGCCGCGGGCGTGGGCGCATTCCTGGCTCTGCTGGTGGCGCTGGCGCGTCGCTCCCTCACTCCGAAGGGGTTCGGCGAGGCGGTCCATTCCACACTCAGGGCGAGCGGAACGGTATTCCTGATCCTGATCGGGGCCTATGTCTTCAAGGTCTTCCTGGGCTTCACCGAAATCCCGTTCGCCGCGGTCCGCTGGGTGGCCGAGCAGGGATGGTCGGGGATCCAGGTGGTCGCGCTGCTCCTCGTCATGTTCGTCGTGCTGGGCACGTTCATGGACGGTTTCGCGATGCTCGTCCTGACGATTCCGCTGGTGCAGCCGATCCTCGCCTCGCTCGGCGTCGACTTGATCTGGTTCGGTGTAATGATCGTCGTCACCCTGGAGATGGGACTGATCTCCCCGCCCGTCGGCCTGAACACGTTTGTGGTGAAGAGTGTGGCCCCGGACGTCCCGATGGGTGCGATCTACCGCGGAATCATCCCGTTCTGGCTCGCGATGCTGGCGTTGCTGGTGCTGATCGCGTTCGTGCCCCAGATTGCCACGTTCCTGCCGGAGGCAATGTACGGGTTTCAGCCATGACCATGGACCGTCGACAATTCACCGCATGCGCAGCCACGGGCGCTGGCGCAATGGCGCTGCTTTGGCAGCAGGCGTGCACCGAGGTGGCCGACACCGGTGAGGTCTCGGCCGCGACCGCCCGGACGCTTCTCGATCACCAGGGCCCGCGCGGCATCTACGAAGAGGCCGAGGAGCTCGACCGGCTCCGCGCCGCGCTCGCCAACATGATCAGCGTGCAGCGGCAGCTGCGTGAGTTCCCGCTCGACCCCGACGAGCCGCCCCTCACTGTCTTCTGGAGGGGTTGAGCCGTGCAGGAGGACATTCTTTTTCTCACGGTGAGGGAACTCGCCGACCTGCTTGAGAGCGGCGCGGTGACATCCACCGAGCTCACGCAGGCCTACCTGGACCGCGCGGACGCCCTCGACGTGCCCCCGTTCGACCTGCCCAGCGAGCCGCGCAACGACCACGGCGGCAAGCTCGCCACCATGGTCACGATCGCGCACGACCACGCCCTCGAGGCCGCGGCGCGCGCCGACGCCGAACTGGCCGCGGGCCCGCGCCGCAGCATTCTGCACGGCATTCCCTACGGCGTGAAGGACCTGCTCGACACACGCGGGATCCGCACAACGTGGGGCTCGGGCATCTTCCGGGACCGGATTCCGGACCGGAACGCCACCGTGATCGACCTGCTGGAATCCTCCGGCGCCGTGATGATGGCCAAGATGTCACTGGGCGAATTCGCCGGCGGCAACACGAGCTCCGCCCTCAACCCCTGGAAACTCGACCGCACCAGCTTCGGATCGTCGAGCGGCACGGTGTCCGCCGCCGTTGCGGGACTGATCGGCTTCGGCATCGGCACGGAGACCGGCGGCTCGATCGTCTTTCCGGCTTCCGCCGTCGGCGCCTCGGGCCTCCGCCCCACCTTCGGGCGCGTGAGCCGCTTCGGCTGCATGGCGCTGTCGTGGAGCCTGGACAAGATCGGCCCCGTGGGACGCTCGGCCGCGGACTGCGGGCACATCCTGCAGGAGATCGCCGCGCGCGATCCGCGCGACACCTCCACCGTCGACCGCCGCTTCGTCTTCCGCCCGGACCCCGGGGCCATGCGCGGCCGCCGCCTCGGCGTCCACCGCGCCGAGTTCGAGCTGTCGGGCTCGGAGACGACCCGCCGCGCGTTCCAGGAGGCGCTCGACGTCTTCGCGCAGATGGGGGTCGAGGTGGAGGACATCGAGCTGCCGCTGCGGCCCACGGGCGCGCTGTTCACGACCATCGTCACCGTCGAGAGCGGCACCAACTTCAAGTCGCTCTTCGACGACGGGAGCGCCGCCAACATGTTCTCGTTCAACGAGGACCGGCGCGCGGGGTGGATGGCTGGCCGCATGCTGCCCGCTGCGGACTACCTCACCGCGCAGCGGATCCGCAATCAGCTCGTGCGCGAGGCCGACGAGATCCTGTCGCGCTACGACGCGGTAATCGCGCCCACCTGGCCCAACGGCGCCGCCATGCGGGAGGTGCGCGACGGCTGGCCGATACCCGCGCGCAATGAGTGGGAGCCCTCCGGCGAGGTCAGCGCGCGCACCCCGCGGCTCAACTACATCGCCAACCTGGTCGGGCATCCCGGCCTGGCGATCCCCTGTGGCTTCGACGAGGACGGACTGCCGCTGTCGCTGCAGATCGTGGGCTCGCCGATGGACGACCAGGGCGTGCTGGACTTCGGGATGGCGTACCAGCGGGAGACGGACTGGCACCTGCGGCGCCCGCCTTATCCCTGGCGGGAGTAGGGGTCAGGGCCGCCAGTCCCTCTCGTCGGGTATCCCGCGGCTGAACACTACCTGCAGAGGCGCCCCGATGGGCCCGACGGCGTCGGCCGCCATGCCCAACACGTCCATCGCGCCCTCACCGCGCAGCACCCCTCGCACCTCGCCGCTCGCCGAATCGCGCAGGATGGCCATGGGCTGGTCGGTCGTACTGTCCGTCGTAGCCGTTCCGCCGGGGCCGGACAGCGTGATGCTCTCGGGTGGGCCCGCCCAATCGGCCGGCACCGGGAGCGCGAAGACGAAAGACGACGCCGCTTCCGCGTCTGCCAGTTCCGGCATGCCGAAACTCAGCGAAAACAGCTCGTCGCCGCTGGCCCCGCGGCCGACGAGTCGGTAGTCGCCGCCGGATTGCGGCGCGCTGGGCGCGGCGTCCGTGACAAAAGCAGGCTCCAGGAACGGACTCCCGTCCTCGTCCGCGCCACCCCACAGAATCAGGCTGCGCGTGGGCCCGGCACCGGCGGTCCGGGCCAGCGGGTTCTGGCGCCCATCGCCCTCCAGCCGATGGTTCAGGGCTTTGGTGAAGCTGAAACCGCTGATCCAGTTCGGAGGACCACAATAGGACATCACGTCCCGGGTCCGCGGCGATACCAGTCTGCCGCCGGCACGAAAGTCGAATCCCCAGGAGCCGATCGAACCGTCCGTCTGCGGAAACGCCGGGTCCGGACCGCCGGCACCTCCGCACGGCGCATGACGGAGACCCAGGTTGTGTCCGAGTTCGTGCGCGATCACAAAGGGATCGGCAACCGAAAAGCCGATTCGGAAACCAAGGAACGCGACACCCACAGGGGCCCCGACAACGTGCTCGGGGAGGATCCCCAGGTAGTAGTCCGTACCGCCCTCCAGCGTCCGAATCAGATGCGTCTCGCGAAGCAGGTCGAGGTATCTGGTCGTCGAGGTGAGGACGGCTTCGTGGACTGCCGCGTCGATATCGGCAACCGGGAGCATGGCGCGCACATCGCCGAGCATTTCATGGGTGTGCGGGCTTTCGGCCATACCGGTGGCGACATCGACGATCCACGGAAGGGGCTTCGGCGCCCATTGGAACGGAATCACGGTCATGTCCAGGCTGGGCACCGACTCCACCTGCACCGGCGTCCTGCCCTCCTCTGGAATCCGCTTCGTCACGCCCAGTTCGGGGGCCAGCGTTCCGTCCGGATCGATCTCCACCACCATTTCCAGCCCGGGCTGGATCACCGATCCGGGGATCAAGGCGTAGGCCGACCTTTGCAGCGCACTCCGGGCGTCTTCGATCTCGGTCGGGATGGGAATCGCCGAGGCCGGAATGTCGACCGCGTGACTCTCGACTCCGTCGAGGTAGAAGGTCGCTCGGACCATCGGGATGCCCGCGCTGCCGGGGCGGGACGCCACTACGAAAACCCTGAGCAGCGCCTCTCTGCCGACAATCAGGGGCACCGGGAAGTCCGACGACTGCACCGCTTGCGTCAGGTATGCCGACGACCCCGCGTCCACGGCACAGCTTGCCACGCGCGCCACCTTGACTTCCGACAGCCAGTTCTGGAAGGCGGTGTCCGCGGGGGCGCACAGACCGGTACCCGTCGCAATCAGTTCCTCAAGTTCGCCCAGGGCGGTCAGACCCGCAGGCAGAATCCCGGAAATCCCGGCATTGTCGGTCAGGTGGAGCCGCTTCAGACGGCTGAGTCCCCCCAGAGCGGGCGGGAGTGAACCGGATAGCTGGTTCCCCGCCATCGACAGCAGCTGCAACCCGGGCGGATCACCGAGTTCGCGGGGAATCCGACCTGACAGCTCGTTCCCGCTGAGCTGGAGGCGTTCCAGGCTGGAAAGGTCTCCCAATTCCGGTGGGATCCCTCCCGTCAGCCTGTTCCGGCCGAGATCGAGTTCCACCAGCGAGGACAGGTTGGCCAGTGTCGACGGAATGGACCCCGTCAGGTAGTTGCGACCGAGGATCAGCTCGGTCAGGCCAGGCAGGTTGCCCAACTCGCGCGGAATCGATCCCGTCAGCCAGTTCTCGCCAAGTCCGATGCGCGTCAGGTTCGGCAGGCTGCCAAGCCATGAAGGAATCGACCCCGACAGCCGATTGCGATTCAGGATGAACTCGGACACGCGTGACAGGTTCCTGAGCTCCGCCGGGATCGGTCCCTCCAGGCGATTCCCGTCCAGGTACACGTAATACAGGTTGGCAAGGTTGCCCAACTGCGGCGGGATCGGTCCCTCCAGTTCGTTGATTCCGAGTCCCAGCACGAGCAGGTTGGTCAGCCTGCCCAGCTCCGGCGGGATCCGCCCCTCCAGCTCGTTCGCCCACAGAAGCAGCTGGGAAAGGTTGGTCAGATCGCCCAACCGCGGAGGAATCGGTCCCTCCAGTTCGTTCTGGCCGAGGTTCAGCAGCGTGAGGCCGGACAGGTCGCCCAGCTGGGCCGGGATCGGCCCCTCCAGGCGATTGCCGGACAGGTCCAGTTCGCGGAGCTGGTCCAGGTAGCCCAGCTGGGGTGGCAGGCGGCCCGCCAGGTCGTTGCGGGGAAGTCGCAGCGCGACCACTCGGCCGACGGTGTCGGTTTCCACTCCGGTCCACTCGCCGAGAGGCTGGCCGGAGAGCCAGTTCTCGTCGTACTTCCATTCGGCGCCACCGACAGCTTCGTACAGGAGTTCGAGGGTCTCGCGGTCCGACAGGGATAAACACTCGGTCTCGGTACCTTCGTGCGAGGGGATGGCCGCGAGCCACTCGGCGAACGATTCGGCGACGGGGACACAAAGGCCCGTATTCCGGTATCCCAACGCTTCGAGTGACAGCGCGGACAGCGTCAGCGGCAAGGGACCGGTCAGCCCCTCGTTTCCGTCCAGCCGAAGCGAAGTCATGCTCGTGAGCGGCGCCAACAACTCCGGCAGGCGACCCGCAAGTCCGTTGTCGGACAGGTCGAGTGCGAGGACCCGCCCCACCGAATCGGTGCTCACGCCGTGCCATTCGCTCACCGGCATGTCTTCCATCCAGCCGTCGGAATGCGTCCAGTCGCTGCCTCCGGTGGCCTCGTAGAGAGACACGAGCGCTTTCCTGTCGTCCTCGTTGCACACGGGTCCGAGCGCGACGTCAAGCTGCGCCAGCCACCCGATGAAACCGATTCCGTCGGGGATACAGAGATCCTCGTTTTCCGCGAAGTGGAAAAACCGGAGCCGTTCGAGTCCCACGAGGGCGGAAGGAACCAGACCGGTCAGGCGATTTGACTGGATACTGAGCCTCGTGAGATTGGGCAGGTTGCTCAGCTCGGGCGGGATCCGGCCGGTGAGGTAACCGTGGTTCAGGCGCAGGTCCTCGAGGTTGGTCAGGTTGGCCAACTCGGCCGGGATCTCGCCGCTCAGGGCGTTGACGCCCAGCCACAGGCTCCGGAGGCTGTGCAGCCTGGTCAGTTCGAGAGGAATCGGCCCCCGCAGCCGGTTCCACTGCAGATTCAGGGTCTCGAGGTGTGACAGTCGGCCCAGGTCCGCTGGAATCGTCCCGGTCAGATGGCTCGAAGCAAGCTCCAGCGCGATGACGTGACCATCCGGCCGGGTTGTCACTCCGTGCCATTCGCCGATCGGCCGATCCGACATCCAGCCATCGTCTTCGATCCAGACCGGACCCTGCGCGGCCTCGTAGAGCGCCGCGAGCGGGCCCCAGTCCGGGTGGGCCACCGTGACCGGCACGGCACCCGGCACTCCCGCCGACGTGGCCGTGACGGTCACCACGCCCTCGACAATGCCGTGCACCAGTCCGGACCCGTCCACGGTGGCGACGGCGGTATCACTCGACGACCATGTGAATTCGCTCGCGGGCACCGTGAACCCGTGCGCGTCCCAGGCTTCCGCCGTCATACGCAGGGTATCGCCCGCTGACACCTTTCCACGGGCAGGCAACACCTCGATTCCCTTCACTACCTGCGCCACGATCACCGCTGCGCTGCCCGACGCGGCCCCCGCGGTCGCGGTGATCGTGGAGGTTCCGTTGCCCGCAGCCGTCACCAGTCCGGCCGCGTCTACCGTAGCCACCCCCGTGCTGGTGCTCACCCACGCCACGGTGACCCCGGCCATGACCTGGCCGTGCTGGTCGCGCACCTCGACAGTCAACTGTACGGTCTCGCCGAGTGCGGTGAACTCGGCCGTGCCAGGGGTCACGATAACCGTCGCCGGCAGGAGCGGGGGGGGTAGTTGCGGGGGGGCGGTCGTGCCGTCGCCGCAGCCAACCGCCCACGCGACACCGGCCAGCAGTCCAGCAACGACCGTACAAGCGCGCGAACCCCTCATAATTGGTGCTAGCGCCGCCTCCCACGCCGTGTCAAGTCGTCCGATCCTCGCTTGCCCGGCCAAAGACGGTTCGCTGGAGGAACCCGTTTCGGAACACTCCCCGCGGATCGAACTCCTCGCAAATGGTCCTGAATGCTCCCACCCCGGGATCGTCGCGCTCAATCACCTGCGCCCCCGACGGAACCCACTTGCCCCAGTGCAGGCGCGCGCCGAAAAGCAGCGTCATGGTTTCTGCCAGGAACGCGGCCACGCGCTGAAAGGGCTCCCGCGGCTCCGCCATGGTTATGAGGCTGATCGCGTACCAGTCCTGCTTCGGCATTCCGCTGCACGACGACATCGAGATCAGGGTGTCGTCGGGCCGCACGCGCCGAATGCAGATCGGGTAGTGGTGGACGAATGAGCCCCGCAGGGATTCTAGCCCGGTACGTGCCCCCAGCGAATCGATCTGCGACTGTATCTCCGCCGTCAATTCGTGGCCATGGTGGTCCGCCGCCCGCAGGATCCCGGTGACGAAGCCCGCCGCCGCAACGACGTGCTCGCGCGGAACGAAGACTTCCATTTCGAGGTGCCTGAAGAGGTCGTGGCGCATGAGGAGTTGCCGGTCGCTGCGATCAGTAACTCGCCACCGGGGAAAGATGAACGCCGGAAGCAAGCGCCGATAAAGCAGACGTACAAGGCGTCGGCTCCGCATCAGCGAGGCGGAGAACTTCACGCACAGGTGAAGCAGCACGTCGATCATGATCAGCCAGTACGCCCGGTACAGAACCGCGCCCCCTGCCGTGTGGTTCTCTCCAGCCACGCTGCGCTCATGGACCAGAACGGTCCACCCGTGTGGCACCAGATAGGTCTGTTGCAGCGGTGCCCTCGCCTCGCCCGCCAAAACAGCCTCAAGGTCGGAACGCCAGACGCACCGCTCGAGTACGTAGTACTGCGGCACGCACTGCAGCGTGACCTCGAGGACGACGCCCATCGCCCCAACCGAGCATCGCGCCGCCCGCAGCGTGATCCCGGAATCGACCGTCCGCACGCGCGCCCGACCGTCCGTGCCGTAGCAGGCAATCCGCATCGATTCCACATGGTGCGACATCGAGTGCCGCCCCGATCCGTGCGTGCCTGTCGCAACCGCGCCAGCGACCGTCTGCCGGTCGATGAGACCGACCGAGGGCAGGGTGAGGCCTCGTTTTGAGAGGTGTTTGAGGAGGGCGCCGATCCGGCACCCGGCTCCCACCGTCACGCGCCTGCGGTCACCATCCATGCTCATGTGGCGAAGGTGCCGCAGGTCCATGAGCGCGTCGGAGGTTTCGATCCCCTGGTTCCACGAGTGCCCGGCACCCACCACGCGGACTGTCCCGTCACGGTGCTCGTGGAGTATGCGGAGAACCTCTTCCTCGCTGCGTGGCGTGTACCTGCGGCGCGGCGTGAAACTGATGTTCCCGCCGAAGTTGGAGACAATTCGGGCGACCCTCACGAAGTCCGCCCAGGCCGGCGCGGCATCGCCGCCAGCAGCGCCCGCGTGTACGGATGCGCCGGCCCCCGGAAAAGCGCCTCCACCGGCGCCGTCTCCACGATCTTGCCCCGGTGCATCACCGCGACCCGGTCGCACAGGTGCCTGACCGTTCTCAAGTCGTGGGAGATGAAGAGGTAGGTCAGCCCGAACCGTTCCTGGATGTCCGCGAGCAGTTTGACGATCCGCGCCTGGATAGAGATGTCGAGCGACGAGATCGGCTCGTCGCAGACAATCAGGTCAGGCCTGAGGGCCAGCGCGCGGGCGATGCCGACGCGTTGCCGCTGACCGCCGGAGAACTCGTGCGGCATGCGGGTGGCGAGTCCGGGATCGAGCCCGACGACCTCCATCAACTCGGCAACCCGCTCCCCGCGTTCGGCGCGGCTCAGCGCCGCGTGCTCCACCAGCGGCTCCGCAATCGAGCGACCCACGCTCCGCCGCGGATTGAGCGACGAATACGAGTCCTGGAAGATCATCTGCATGCGCGGGCGCAGCGCGCGCAGTTCCGCGGCGGTCGCCTGGCCGAGGTCGACGCCGTCGAAGACGATGCGGCCGGTTGTCGGCTCGGTGAGCCGCAGCACCGCGCGGGCCACGGTGGTCTTGCCGGAGCCGCTTTCGCCGACGAGCCCCAGCGTCTCGCCGCGTTCGAGCCGGAAACAGACCCCGTCGACCGCACGCACGGAACCGGTCCGCCGCTGCATGACGCCGCGACGCACCGGAAAGTGCTTTTTCAGCCCGGTGACTTCGAGAAGGGGCTCGGGGCGCGTGTCTCTCCCGTCCGCTCCACTCGTCCCGCCGGCACCGGACGCGGGCAGAGACGCCAGTAGCCCACGCGTGTACGGATGCTCGGGCGCGTCGAAGAGCCGCCCCGCGGGTGCGGTCTCGACGATCGATCCGGCGTACATCACCGCCACGCGGTCGGCCAGACTCGCCACCACGCCGAGGTCGTGGCTGATCCAGATCATCGCCATGTCACGCGTGGCCGCCAGTTCGGTGACCAGATCCAGGATCTGCGCCTGCACGGTCACGTCGAGCGCTGTCGTCGGCTCGTCGGCGATGAGCAGGTCGGGATCGCACGCGAGCGCCATCGCGATCGCCACCCGCTGGCACATGCCACCCGAGAACTGATGCGGATAGTCATGGGTCCGCTCACCCGGGCGCGGGATGCGGACCGAGTGCAACAATTCGACCGCGACGTCCCGGGCCTCGCGTCGCCCCAGCCCGCGATGCACCCGCAAACCCTCGGTGAGCTGCCGTCCAACCGTGAGGACCGGATTGAGCGAGGCGCGGGGATCCTGAAAGACCATCGCGATCTCCGCGCCGCGCACACCCCGCATCTCTTCTTCGCCGAGCGCCAGCAGGTCGCGCCCGCCATAGCTCACCTCGTCGGCGTCGACGCGCGCACGCCGCGCAGCTAGCAGCCGCAGCACGGAGAGCATGGCAACCGTCTTGCCGCAGCCGCTCTCGCCGACCAGCGCCAGGGTCTCGCCGCGCCGCACCGAGAAGTTCGCGCCGTTGACCGCGTGGACGACCCCCTGGCTTGTGAGGAAGCGGGTGTGGAGGCCACGGACGCGAAGCAGGGCGTCGGGGCGCTCGCGACTCACGAGGCCGCGCCGGCGAAACGGGCACGCAGATCCCGCATCTCCACCCATCCTCCGCCCTCCAGCGACTCGATGCACGCCTGCACCACCAGCAGCGTCTCAAGATGATCGCCACCTGTCGTCACAGGCTCCGCCTCCCCGCGAACGGCCCGCAGGAACTCTTTCAGCAGCGCCCGTGTGTCGTCCACAAACGGCGTGCAGCACGTGAGCGGCTCCACAACCGGCGTCTCCGCCTCGCCGTCCCCCTTGAAGTTGGGCCCGCGCAGCCCCAGCCCGCGATCGAAGTCGACCCGCAAGAGGTCCTCGAATTGCTCGCGCTGAATCAGCGTCCCGCGCTCGAAGTCGCTCCGCCAGCGAAAGTCCATCCGGTTCCACGCGGCGGTCCACGTCCCGAGATAGTTCGCGCGCACGCCGTTCTCGAAGCGGAAGAGCACCGAGACGCAGCAGTCTCCCTTGTAGGTGCTCCAGGACGGCCGCCACGTGTCACACACCAGCGACTCCACCTCCGCGCCATAGCAATAGCGCAACAGGTCGAAGTGGTGGATGCTCTGTTCCAGCAGCATCGGATGCGCCATCGACATGACGTAGTCGTTCAGGTCGTCCCTGTTGCCGTCACGCTGTCTTTGGTAGGTGAAGTGCGCATGACTCAGCGCGCCCATCTCGCCGGTACGGACGTAGCGACGTATGCGCTGCGACGAGGGGAGGTAGCGGAAGTTCATCCCGACGAGGAGGTGGCGCCCGGCCGCGTCGGCCCGCGCGATCAGGTCCACCGCCTCGGCGAGATCCTCCGAGAGAGGCTTTTCGCAGAGGACGTGGAGGCGGTGCGCAAGTGCACGGCTGACGAGCGTGTGATGGCTTGCTGGCGGAGTCGCGATGACCACGGCGTCGGCCTGGGCCCGGATGTCGGTCCGGGCAAGCGCGGCCGCGAAATCGCGCTGCATGAGGGCCTCCGGGGCGTGATCGTCGCGGGCGCGCCCGGCCCGGGCTTCGTCCCGGTCCACGATGCCTGCCAGCGTCGCGTCCGGCGCTTCGGCGATGACGCGCGCCCACATCCGGCCCCGCACCCCGGCGCCGACGAGGAGGACGCGGGTCGGGTCCACGGTCAGCCGCCGCGCGCCCGCTCGACAAAGCGCTGCATCCGCGTCAGCGCTTTCTCCATGGATGCGTACGGCGACAGCAGCGTGATCCGGATGTGCCGGTTTGCGGGGTCCGCGAACATGGTGCCGGGGAAGACCATCACCTGCTCCCGGCGCAACAGTTCCAGGCAGAACGTCTCGGCGTCCAGCCCGGTGCTCGAGATGTTCGCGTAGACGTACATTCCCCCGCCCGGGCGCCCGTACGAGATGCCCATGCCGTCGAGTCGGCGCAGTACGAGGCCGAGCCGCCGTTCGTATTCGGCCAGCATCGACGCGACCGCCTCGCCACCGCTCTTCAACGCGGCCAGTGCGCCGCGCTGCAGGGCGGGCGGGGTGCAGATGCTGAGCGTGTGCTTGATCTCGATGGCCGCTTCCGTCAGCCAGGCGGGCGCCGCGAGGTAGCCCACCCGCCACCCGGTCATCGCATACGCCTTGGAGAAGCCGTTTACGGTGACGGTGCGGTCGAGCATCCCGTCCAGCGCCGCGAGGCTGACGTGCTCGGCGCCGCCGAAGATCAGCTTCTCGTAGATCTCGTCCGAGATGACCAGGAGGTCGCGCTCCACGACCAGCTCGGCTATGCGCTCCAGTTCCGCGCGCGGGGTCAGTCCCCCGGTCGGGTTGTTCGGGTTCGCGATCACGAGAAGCTTCGAGCGCTCCGTCAGCACATCGCGGATGGCGTCGGCCCCGAGGGCGTAGTCGTCCTCTTCCAGCGTAGGCACATCCACGATCCGCCCCCCGGCCAGCCTGACCATGTAGTCAAAGGCGTTGAAGCGCGGTGCCTGCAGCACGACCTCGTCACCGTGACCCACCAGGGCGAGAATCGCGATCAGCAACGCTTCCTGCGCGCCGTTGGTGACGATGACCTGTTCGGCGGAATACTTAACATTATTGTTAAGTTTCAGCTGAAACGCGATCGCCTCGCGCAGTTCCGGCAGGCCGGGGGGCGGACTGTAGTGGGTGTAGCCGCCGATCAGCGCATCCGCGCCGGCAGCGACGATCGCGGGCGGCGTCTCGAAGTCGGGATCGCCGCGGCCCAGCGCGATGATGTCGTCGAGGCCGGCGGCCAGTTCGAGCATGCGGGTGCGGAAGCTCGACTTCACGCTCACGGCGCGGGCTGCAAGGTAGTCAGCGCCGGCTGCACGGTCGTGTTTGCGGCGCGCCTCCGGCATCGCGATCAGGCCTCCGGCCGCGAGTACAGCAGGCTGCCCCGCACGAACGTCATCCGCACCCGCTCCAGATCGCGCAGATCCTCCAGCGGGTTGCCGTCCACGACGATCACATCCCCCTCCTTGCCCGCCTCGAGCGTGCCGATGCGGTCGTCCAGCCGGTTCATGATCGCCGCTTCGCGCGTCGCGCTCATGATCGCGGCGTGTCTGTCCGCGACCACCCCGACCTCTATCATGAACTCCATCTCGGGGACCACCACCCCGTGCCGCACGGCCGGACTCCCCGCGTCGGTCCCGAACACGATGCGCACCCCGGCGCGCGCCGCCCGCAGCAGGCCGTCGTAACGGCTCGTGTCGGCGACCGCTTGCTGGCGCTCCCGAATCTTCCACTCCGGGATGTTGTACTTGCGCGCGATCTCGGGTCTGGCCTGGATCACAACCGGCGAGAAGGTGGTCACGATCGGCACACCGCGCGCGAGCAGCTTGCCGATCGTCTCGTCCGACATGCTGCCGCCGTGCTCCACCGTGTCGATGCCGAAGTCGACCGCCCGCGCGATCGCCGCGTCGAAGGTGGCGTGCGCGGTGATGGGCAACCCGCTGCGGTGCGTCTCGTCGACGATGGCCTCGAGCTCCTCGTCGGTGAACTCCAGGAGGTCGTGGCACATCATGATCTTGATCAGGTCGGCGCCGGCCCTGACCTGCTCCCGCACCGCGCGGCGCATCTCGTCCGCCCCGGTGGCCTCCCGACAGCACCAGTACGTGTGGCCACCGGTCTGGACGATCGCCTCCGCGCAGATCAGGAGGCGCGGGCCGGCGAAGATCCCCTGCTCCACCGCCTGTCTGGCGAATCCGCCGCTGCGGTTCATCCCCAGGTCGCGCACCATCGTGATCCCGCCGCGCAGGTTGGCCAGCATGTTGGCCGCCGCCTTGTAGGCGCTGATCTCGGGGGCGTCGCCCATCGACTGGGCCGCGAGGTCGTGGATGCCGTCCCAGCCGAGGTGGGCGTGGCTGTTGATCAGACCGGCCAGGATCGTTCCGCCCGTCGCGACGACCGCCCGACCATCCTCACGCGCCGCACTCCACTCCCCGACCGACACAATCCGGCCCTCGTGCAGGGTGAGGTGGCCGTCCTCGATCACCTCATCCCCAACGCCTGTAATCACCCGGCCCCGGAGGGTCACGGACGCCGGCGGGCGCGGGGCCAGATCCTGCAGGACCGGCTGGAACTTCCAGGCTGGTGCTTCGGGCATGTGAGTCTCCCTCCGTCAGATACCCAGTTCCGCGAGCGCGCGGGCGCCGCCGTCGAGGTTGGTGAGCTTCATGCTGGCGTAGTTGGGCGAGTAGATCACGCCGGCCGCCCCCGCCTGGCAGGCCGCGTGCACGCTCTCGTAGACGATTTCGGGCGTGCAGGCCGCCTGCTCCGGGCTGGAGCGGGGCGCGTCGACGCCGATCCCCATCAGCACGGGGAGCTCGCCGTCCAGCGCCTCGATCGTGTCGCGGCACTGGCCACCGACATAGCTGGATGGGCGCATTCCGGCACCCATGAGCTCCTCCCACGGGGCCTCATCGAGCCCGAGGATGCGGTACATGATCGGCGTCATCTCCGGCGGCGCCAGGTCGCGCAGCAGCGTCGCGTGCAGATGGGTCATCTCGGCCGCGTAGATCCCGCCCGACTGGTGCTGATACGTGATCGGCTTGACCCAGTCGGCGTAGTCCTTCGTTTCGGCCCACGGCCACTGCGCCTTGCGCAGCGGGTTGAAGTGGTTGCGGTTCCACACGTTGAGCCCGAACTCGAGCGCGGGATCGCACCATTTGACGAGCCCGTAGAGCTCGCGGTCGAGGTCCTTGTTGCGCTTCACCCAGTGCTTCTCGAGCAGCAGGAATTCGGGGTTGTCGAGCAGGGTGCGCAGCCCGGTGATGAAGGCGCCGTCGGTGAAGTGTTCGCCCGCGCGCGCCTTGCGGAAGTAGTTGTGCAGAGCAGCCGACGCGCGCCGCGCGGCTTCCGGGTCGACACCACCGGCCGACATGGCTGCCACGCAGTGCCTGCAGAAGCACCCCGGGGCCATCCCGGTGACCAACTGGTCAAGTGGGCTCCGCCTCTCGTTGCACCACATGATGCCGTCGATGTCGTAGCTCCGGCAGTGGTCTTCGATCAGCGCGTGCCACCAGGTGCGGTAGTCGGGGTTCTCCAGGCAGGGCGCGCAGCCGATCCGGCCCAGGTAGTCCACCTCCATGTACTGGACCAGGTTCGGGATCTGCACGGTGTTGGCCGACCCGTGCCCCGCGTACTTGAACAGCGGCTCCATCAGCTCGGGGATCACCTTCATGCCCCGCGCCCGCGCGCCGGGGATCACCATGTCGAGGATGTCCCGTCCGGCCATTGCCTCGTCCGGCGCGCGGAAGTTGGTGATGGACGTGTTGCGGTAGAACTCGGGACGGTGCGCCAGGTACGAACCGCCCTGCACCTCCAGCGGCTCGGGCACGCCGTGGTCCGGCCAGCCGTCGATCTTCCACGAGATGCTGCGCCCGATCTTGAGGCCGAGCCAGCTCACCGTGCCGAGGAAGATCGCGTTGACGCCCACGCGCTCCTGAAGCGTGTCAAGTACCGCGTCGACGCCCTCGTCCACAAAGCTGGCGGGACCGACCTGCACGCCTACGCACCTGTCGCTCACGTTCACCTCGCTTTCAGCCTCGGATCCAGCGTTTCCTGCAGGCTGTCGCCGAGAAGGTTCGTCGCCATGACCACCGTGAATATGGCGAGCCCGGGAAATGTCGAAATCCACCACGCCCTGCCCAGCACGTCGCGCCCGACCGCAACCATCAGCCCCCATTCCGGTGTCGGCGGCTGCGCGCCGAGCCCGAGGAAGCTCAGGCCCGCGCCGACCGAAATCGCGTGCCCGAACTCAAGCGTCGACAGCACCAGCACCGGAATCGCCGTGTTCGGCAACACGTGCCGCACCATGATCCGGACATCCGGCACGCCGATCAGCCGCGCCGCGTCGACGTACTCCTGCTCGCGAACGGTGAGCACGGTGCTGCGGACCAGGCGTGCGTACCTGGGGATGGTGGAGACGCCGACCGCGACCATCACATTCGTGATGCTGGGCCCGAGCGCGGCGATCACCACGAGCGCGAGAAGGATGCCGGGGAAGGCCAGCATGGCATCGACCATGCGCATGGCCACCGTGTCGACGGCGCCTCGGTAGTACCCGGAAACGAGCCCGAGCGCGGAGCCCAGCGCGGCGCCGATCGCCACACTGATGAAGCCCAGAATCAGCGACACGCGGGCACCGTGGACGACCCGGCTGAAGACATCGCGGCCGAGCCGGTCGGTGCCGAACCAGAATTCGGCCGAGGGCGCCTCGCGGGCTCCGGAGACGGTCGCTAGGGGGTCGTGGGGAGTGGCGGGCGTGGCGAAGACGGCGAGGACGACCCACGCGGCGAGGATGGCGGCGCCGGCGATGAAGGCGGGGGTGAGTGTGCGGCCGCCGATGGTCATGCCGGGGCCTCGTCGCGGATGCGCGGATCGAGCCACGCGGCGAGCAGGTCGACCGCCAGGTTCACGAGCACGTACATCGTCGCCATGAACAGCACGATCCCCTGCACCAGCGGATAATCCTTCCACAGGATCGCGCTCACGACCAGGCGGCCCAGGCCCGGACGGCTGAAAACGGTCTCGGTGACGACGGCCCCGGCGAGCATGGCCCCGAACTGCAGCCCGAGCATGGTCAGGACGGGGAGCAACGCGTTCCGGAGCGCGTGGCGCAGGTAGACGATGTGCCTGGGAAGGCCCTTCGCCCATGCGCTACGGATGTAGTCCTCGACCAGCACCTCGCGCAGCGAGGCTCGCGTGAGGCGCGCGATGACGCCGGCCGAGACGAGACCGAGGGACAGGCTCGGCAGGACCAGTGACCGGATGCCCTCGGAGCCCGCGGGCGGGAACCACGGCAGCCAGAAGGCGAACACGAGGATCAGCAGCAGGCCCAGCCAGAAGAGAGGCAGCGAGACGCCGGCATAGGCCAGCACGCGGCTGAAGCCGTCGATCCACGAGCCCTGTTTGAGCGCTGCAAGCACGCCTGTGGTGACCCCGATGACGAGCGCGAACAGGATGCCGCCGAGGCTCAGTGCGAGAGTGGAGCCGAGGCGGTCCAGGATGAGGTCGAGGACGGGCTGGCGAAGCCGGACGGAAGTGCCGAGGTCGCCTGTGACCGCGCCGCCCAGGAAGCGGCCGTACTGCACGGGGAGCGGGTCGTTCAGCCCCATCTCCTCGCGAAGCTGCTCCTGCCGCTCGGGAGTGACGGAGCCGCTTTCGGCGCCGGAGAGCATGAGCTGCACCGGATCGCCCGGCAGCGCGTGCATGATCGAAAACACCGCCACCGACACAAGCAGGAGCACAACGCCGAGTTGGGCGAAGCGGCGGGCGAGGAAGGTGGCGAGCATTGGGGGTGACGGGCGACTACGCACCTGACTCCGAAAGCCTGATTGGCTGGACCAGCTCTACCGGTGCGGGATAATCGTCGTTTGGGAGCCAATGATACCGAAGGTCGCCCGCGACTCGCTCCAGCAACTCGTCAGCGCAACGAATACCGGACGACCGGGCGGTGCCAACCACCTCGACCCGCCCTGTCAACTTCACCCGGAGGCGGACGCTGCCGCTAATGGCGTTGCCGGATGATCTGATCCTGCCCAGGCATGCTGTCGGGACATGGACCAGCCGTTCGGTTTCAAGGAACCTCTCGGGTGGTTCGATCGAGACTCTGCCCGACGCGTGGCTGATGGCCGGCGGTCCGAAGAAGAGATCGAGGCGAGTGGCCCCCGGGTGCAGTGCCTCGGTGAGCTCGAGGCTCAGGCTCGCCCTCTCCACCGCCGCCTCCTGATAGACTGGCACAACCAGGAAGACGACGACGTGTAGCAAGCCCGCCAGTGCCAGGCACCAGGCCAACACCCGCCGGTCGGATCTTCTTCGCCGGGCAATCCGTTTGGACACGTCAGTCTCCTTCGATGGAATCCGTCACTGTCCCAACCGCAACCAGCTCCACGTTGTGCACGAAGTAGAACTGTCCCTCCGACGCCAGCTCGAACCCCCGCACTTCATCCGACACCGCGTAGAAGATGGGCTCGCTCAGCGTGGGGAGCATCAGCGCGTTGTCCATGATGATACCCTGAGCTACGCGGGCAAGTTCACACCGCCGTTCCTGGTCCGGGATCGTCCTGAGCCGGCTCACGATCCCGTCCAGTTCCGCGTCCGCGAACCCCGTCCATGCCCATCCGCCGACTACGTCGTGGGCCGAGTTCCAGAGCATGTCCATCAGCAGGGGGTCCGGGCTGCGCTGGCGCTCGTAGATCAGGTCGAAGTCGCGGGCGTTCACCCGTTCGAGCTGGACGGGACCGGGCACGATCTCGATCGCAACATCGACGCCGAGCGGACGCCACTGCGCCTGAACCGCCTCGCCCATCTCCTCGCGGTCGAGAATGGTCCAGCGGACGCGCAGGGGCGTGCCGTCTTCGACGCCGGGCACCCCGTGGGCTTCTCGGATGCCGTCGCCGTCCCGGTCGATGTATCCGGCCTGGTCGAGAAGCCGCATCGCGGTCCCGGGATCGTGGGTGTAGTGGTCGGCGTTGCCTTGCCGGTAGCAGCGGTGGACCGTGTTGAGGGGGCCATCGGCGGTAAGGTAGTGGCCGTCGTAGAGGAGGTCGTTGAGGGCTTGCTGGTCGGTGCCGTGCAGCAGCGCCCGCCGGACCCGGATGTCGTTGAAGGGCGGACGCCGCACGTTCATGACCATCTGCAGCCCGGTCCCGGCCTGGTAGCCGGTGAGCAGCGAGAATCCATCCGCGTCGCGGTAGTCGTCGATGTACGCGGTGGGCAGATTCATGGCGATGTGGGCGTTGCCGGTGCGGACGATGTTGCCCAGCACGGCGTCCTCGCCGATGAAGCGGATCGTCACGCGCTCCACTCTGGCCGGGCCGGGATCATCGCTGATCGAGTTCCAGCCGCCGTAGCCGTCCCAGCGCCGCACGGTGACGTGGTCGTTGGGCACCCATTCCTCGAGCAGAAACGGTCCGGCGCCCACCAGATGGCGGTCGAACTGCTCGATTCCCCAGCGCTCGGCGGCCGCCGGAGACCAGATCGGGACGCGCCGGAAAGCGTCGAGCACGGTCACCCAGGGGGCCGCGTAATGGAGCGTCACCGTGGTGTCGTCGACGACCTCGACGCGCTCGACAGGCCCGACGTGCGCCGCCATCTCGCCGGACCGGGTCGCCGGATCGAGGATGCGCTCGACGTTGTACTTGACGGCCTCCGCATTGAAGCGCGTGCCGTCCTGGAAGACCACGCCGCTCCGGAGCGTGAACGTCCATTCGTCGGCCACCTCGTTCGAGGACCAGGCCGTCGCCAGCGCCGGGCGGAACTGGCCGTCGGGGCCGATGATCAGCAGGGGGTCGGCGATCATGTAGTCGATGAGCCAAGCGGTCTGGTATGGCTCGATGTGGCCGTCCAGGGAGGCGGGTTCGCGGGAGGCGGGCCAGGCGATGACGAGCTCGTCGTCGGCGGGACCGGCATCGCCGCCGCATGCGGCCAGGACCAGCAGGGAGAACGCGGTCAGTGCCTCCTTGACCCGGCCGGCGCCGCGGCGGCGTGATCGCAGCCGATTGATCATCCCCTGAGTGCCTTGGTTCCGTCCTTCAGCGCGTACGCCTCGTACCCCACGGTCTGCAAAAGGTTTGCGAACTGTCCGGACTGGATCCCGTTGTCGCAGAAGAGTACATACTTAACATCTTTGTTTAGTATCGCGGTCAGATCGGCGAAATCAGCCGGCAGCACCCTGCGGGAGCCGGGATGACGCCATCCGTCGTCCTGCTGAGGGGGGCGGCAATCGATCACGCGGGCTCCCGCCGGGAGGGCGTCGACCCACAGGTAGTCGCGCTGCAGGTCGGCATCGGCGGTATTCCTCACGTCCAGCACCGTGCGTGCGGCCACGGCGCGGTCGACGAGGCCGGGGTCGAGCGGCTCCTCCTCCCGGTCCACCGCCAGAACCTTCGCCGCCGTGACCGGCTTGCCCGACAGAATGGCGCAGTACTCCTTGATGCGCGCGGACAGAGCGGCGGTCCCGATGCGCTCGGCGATGCGGATGATTTCCTCCTTGTCGAAGCCGACCAGCGGACGCAGCACGGGAAGGGTCGCCGCTGCTTCGATCGCGCGCAGGTTGCGGAGCGTCTGGGACGACACCTGGCCCAGCGACTCGCCGGTGACGATCGCGTCGGCCCCGGTCCTGGCGGCGACCGCGTCCGCGGCGCGGTACATGAGGCGTTTGAGGACGACCTGCCAATAGCGGGGTGTGACCTGGCTCTGCAGCTCGCGGATCGCCTCGTCGAAGTCGACGATGTGCATGCGCGGGCGGTCGCCATAGCTCCATCGGTCGGTGAGGACCTTCGTCACGCGGATGACCGAGCGCTCGAAGGCGGGTCCGGCCAGGTTGCAGAAGACGTAGTCGAGGGGCACGCCGCGCTTGAGGAGCAGCCAGGCCGCCACCGCCGAGTCGAAGCCGCCGGAGATCAGGCAGACCGCCCGGCTCTGGACGCCCACAGGCAGGCCGCCCGGGCCCTCGGTGCGGTCGCTGAAGAGGTAGGTGCGGTGGTCGCGGACCTCGACGTGAACCGTCACCTCGGGGGTGGTGAGGTCGACCGTGCCGTAGGGGTTGAGCGCGGCGCCGAGTTCCACGCAGATATCGCGCGACGAAAAGGAGTGGCGGCCGGTGCGGCGGGCTGCGACAGCGTAGCGGCGGCCGGTGACGGCGTCGCGGTAGAGGTCGTGGCCGACGCGCACGATGTCGTCGAGGTCGGCGTCGATGACTGCGTCGACGCCGGAGTAGGAGTGGACGCCGAAGACGCGGGTGGCCGGGGTCATGGGGTCGTCGTCGGCGGACGCGTCCGTGTCGGCGGGTACCGTCACGAACAGCCGGCTCCAGCGATCGCGGATGTCGGGACGGGCGCCGTTGGAGCGGAGCGCGTCGCGCAGGTTGCGGACAAGCTGCTTGTGGAAGCGGCGGCGCGTGCGGTTGGATTTACTCGCGACCTCTGCGGCGATGCGGACGATGTACGCGGCGTCCTGAGCGTCAGAGCGCATTGGCCCGGGCCTCGATGTCGGCGCACCTGCTCATGACGTCTTCGAACGATTCCGAGTCGTCAAGCAACATGCCGTCGCGAACCATGCGATCATGGTCGGCTGCAAGTTCCTCGTACAATGGAGCTGCGGGTATCAGTTGGAGGCCCCCGGAGACAGCTCCCACATAGTCGATCCAGTTCCCCGATGTGTCTTTCTCCCGGAAGAAGATCGCCTTGTGGCGTGCTACGGCCTGCGCCAATTCGCGATCGGCCAAGGCCGACTCGGTGTAGCCGACATCATCCAGCCGGACCAGGTCGTGCCAGTGCCGGGAGAGACGTGCTCCGCGGTGACGGGCGCGACGGCAGAAAACGTGGATAGCCGTGGCCTTCTCCCAGAACGTGCGCTCGGGGAGCATGACAGAAGGATGGGCCGTGGGAAAACTGATGTCTGGAAGAAAATTGGCCGCATCGCATTGGATCTGCCGCGGTTCGCTAGGTTCACCGGTCGAACGCGCTCCGAATTCGACAATCACCTTGGGTTGGACGAATCCATACTCGGGGAACATCGGGTCATAGCCGACGATCACGCGGTAATCTTCCGCACGAAGCCGAGCCCGCCACCCGGCATCTGCCATTCCATCGGCCAGCACTGGCGTCGCCACTTCCCTGGCCCAGTCCGTCAGACGCGGTCGAATCTTGCGTGTCCAGCGCTGTTCCTGGCTGCGGGTCGGCGGCAGCGCCTCCTCACCCGTGCCTGCCACCAATTCGGGTGCGAACCGCCGGATGTCGTACGTCACGTCGATGTCCTCGGAAAACCGGCGGATGGCCCTATAGGCTTTCGAAAGTGAGGTGCCCCCCTTGAACACGAGGTCCTGGCCAAAGGGTGCATCGAACAGCAAGGACAGCGTCTGAACTACCCAAATGTCCTTTTCGAGGAGATGGGCTCTTGTCCCTCCCAACGCAGCCGCTGTCTTCAGTACGCGACGCCTGTCTCGAGCCGACAGCAAATGAAAGGACGCGCTAACCATGAGCCACCAGTTCGCTCAGGGGTTTGGACATCCAGGAGGGCAGAACAGCCCGTGCAGCAGCCAGTTCCTCCAAGTCGTCTGCGGAGAGCCTGATTCGGATTGCCTCAAGGCCCTCGTCGATCTCACGGCGGCCCAGCCAGGCGAGCGCGCGTACGGCAAGACCTGCCGGTCTCTCTGGTGCCACGAGCTGCCAACGGGGGGCATGGCGCAGTCGAATGACCTGAGCAAAGAGCCTCAGAGTGCGTGTCGGTCCAGAAGTCAGGTAGACCGATCGCACGGGCACCTGCCGCGTAATCCCGAGCACATTCGCCGCGGCCCCGCCGGACGGCACGATCGTCTCACCCCACAACCTTGAGAGCGCCTTGATGACCTTGGAAACGGAAGGCGCATGAACCCCGAACCGAGTCTCAATCGGCCGCATGTAGACACCCCGGCAGATCCGCAGCAACTGGCCACGCCGAGCCAGGCGCGACAAGGCCTGATCGACCGCGGCGCGGTTCCCGAGATGAAGCAGCGCACCCGGGCAGATCGGCGCGGCTTCAGGCAACGCCTCCGCGTGTTCCATGATGCGTTTCGGCAGGCTGGCCACGGCAGGTGTCCTTCCCTCAGTTCGGGAAAAGTGTCAGAAACTCGGTACTAATACTGACACAATCAGCGACACAACGCCACTCAGTCCGTCACCGACGCTCAACTCAGTTCCAGCTCAACCCGCGCAGCTTCCTCACATCCAGATTCCCGCCGCTCAGCACACACACGGTCTTCGTCCCGGCCGGCGCATCCACCAGCCCCTGCAGCAACGCGCCCACCGGGGACGCGGCCGCGCCCTCCGTCACCAGCTTGGCGCGGGTCATCAGCCACAGCACGGCGTCGAAGATCTGCTCGTCGGGGAGGGTCACGATCTCGTCCACGAACCGCGACACCACAGAACAGGTGTTTTCGCCCACCCGCTTCACGACGAGTCCGTCGATCACGCAGTCCACCCGATCGAGGGTCACGCGCGATCCCTGATCCACGCTGCGCCGCATGGCGGGTGCCCCGGACGACTCGACGCCGATCACACGGATCTCCGGGTTGATGGACTTCACCGCCATGGAAATGCCCGAGATCAGGCCCCCGCCCCCGATCGGCACCACCACCAGCTCCACCTCGGGGAACTGCTCCATGATCTCGAGCCCGAGCGTGCCCTGTCCCGCGATCAGGTCGGGGTCGTCGAACGGGTGGACGTAGGTGTAGCCCTCGGTCTCGACGAGTTCGAGCGCTTTCTCGTTGGCCTCGTCCCAGATGCTGCCGTGGAGGACCACGCTTGCGCCATAACCCTTCGTGGCGGCGACCTTTGCGGGCGTCGCGTTCTCGGCCATGCACACGACCGCCTTTACCCCGTAGTGCTGCGCCGCGATCGCCACACCCTGCGCGTGATTGCCCGCCGACGAGCAGATCACGCCCCGCGCGCGTTCCTCGTCGGTCAGCCGGGCGATCTTGTTGAGCGGCCCGCGCACCTTGTAGGAGCCGCCGCGCTGGAAGAGTTCGGCCTTGAGGCGCACGTCGAGTCCACACGCGTCGCCGAGGGAGCGGCTGGTCAGAAGCGGGGTCTTGTAGACGTGCGGGCCGACGTTCCGGTACGCGGCCTCGAAGTCGGCGCGCGTCAGCGTGAGGCCCGGGATGCCGGGACGCGTACCCGCCTGGGCCCCGCTCACGAACTGATCCCCGGGAGCTTGAGGGGGCCGCCGAGCCAGCCGCGCACCTCGTGGGGGCGGTAGGGTGCCTCCAGTTCGGCGCACTCCTCGTCGGCGAGGACCAGGTCGACCGACGCGGCTGCGGCGTCCATCTGCTCCACTTTGGTGAACCCCACCACCGGCGCCACCACCGCGGGACGCGACAGCAGCCACGCCAGCGCGACCTGCACCGGCTCGACGCCGCGCCGCCCGGCCACGCGCAGCGTCGCGTCGACCACGTCCCAGTCCGACCCGTGGTCGTAGAGCTCGTCGGCGAGGGGCGCGTCGTGTTCGTCCCGGGCCGAGGCGTCGTGGCTCCCGCGCGAGCGCTTGCCGGTGAGCAGGCCGCGCGCCAGGGGCGACCAGGGAATCACGCCCAGACCCTGATCCACGCACAATGGCATCATTTCGCGCTCCTCTTCGCGGTAGACGAGGTTGTAGTGGTTCTGCATCGAGACGAAGCGGGCCCAGCCGTTGCGCTCCGAGACCGACAGCATCTTCATGAGTTCCCACGCAAACATGGAGCTGGCCCCCAGATAGAGAACCTTGCCGTCGCGAACGAGGCGGTCGAGCGCGGCCAGCGTCTCCTCGACGGGAGTCGTGGGGTCGGCACGGTGGATCTGGTAGAGGTCGATCCGCTCCACGCCCAGGCGCCTGAGCGAGGCCTCGCACGATTGAATGATGTGCTTGGCCGAGAGGCCTCCGCGGTTCGGCCCCTTGCCCATCCGCATGCGGCATTTGGTGGCGATCACGGCCTCGTCGCGGACGGCGTATTCGCGCACCCACTTGCCGGTGATCTCCTCGCTCACGCCGAGCGAGTACACATCCGCCGTATCGAAGAAGTTGATGCCGAGTTCGACAGCGCGCCGGAAGAAGGGCTTGGCCTCGTCCTCTTCGAGCATCCAGGGGCGCCATTGGCGGCTGCCGAAGCTCATGCAGCCGAGCGCGATGCGCGAGACCACGAGGCCGCTGTTTCCGAGTAGTGAGTATTGCAAGGGGGCGGGCTCCGGGTTGAAGGTGACTGTGGACTATACCGCGGGGCCCCGCGATCAGTACAGCCGCGGATCCCAGCCGACGTCCACGACTTCCGCCACACGGACCCGGGCGAAGTCCGGATGACGCGGGTTCAGGAGCACATTTCGGCCCCAGGGTTGCGCTATGTAGGAGGGCACTTCCAAAGCGAGCGCCCGCTGCGATTCGACCCAGTCGCGGCCGATGTCCCTGGACGCCGTCCGGTTGGACCAATCCGGGTGTTCGCACTGGTCAAGGACCAGCACGTCGCAACCTCTCGGCAGCACCATGCGCGACGCCACATGTCCCCGCGGGACACGGCTTGCCTCCATGTGTGCGAGGATTTCGAGCAACGTGCCCTCGTAGGCAGGCGACGTGTAGACGACGGGTACGCCGCGCGGATTCCATCGTCCACCCCGCACGCTGGCCCCGAACCCGCTCAGGGCGGGAAAGCGACGGTCATGGATTCGATAGACCTGTACGGACATGCGCAGCTACACGGGAAGGCCGTAGTGCAGTCCCCACAGGATGTCCTCCACGTGCCTGACGCCGGCTTCCGAGAGGGCCATCTCGATGGGTGTGGCCCCTCGCAGCATCCGGTGCGGGTGAATCAGGAACTCGGCCGCCCCCTCCTCCTCTCCCCAGACGTAGACCGCCAGCGCCATCACCGCGGCGACCCGCAGAACCGCTTCGCTTTCCTCCCGCTTCAGCCGGTCCCGGCGCTGCCGGGTGGCACGCGAGATGATCCGGTTCACGAACTCGGACGGGCGCCGCACTCCGAATCGCTTCAACTCCGCTTGCAGCACCTTCACGGCCTCGACCGGCAGGCCGGTCTCCGCAGCCAGCCGCAACCGCTCGAGCTGGACGGGCTCGCCGTAGACCGGACGGGCCTCGCGGACCAGCCGGGCGGGAAGTTCGGCGAGATCATTGTTCATATGAACCTCCAATCTGTCCATATGAACATAACATCCCGCCCGGCCAGGCAAACCACCTGGCCGGGCGGGGTGCAGCCCCGCGTCAGGGGATGTCCCCTACGGATTCCTGTCCGTGCAGACGAAGCCTTCGGGATTCGACTGTTCCGACAGCGTCAGGATGAACACGACGTCGGTGCCGTAGTTCTGCGGGCCCTTGTAGTGGCCCACCGGATGGGTGTCGTTCTGCGACCGGCCGTACTGGCGCAGCAGCCTCCGCAGGTCGCCCATGCGGTGGCCGGTGGCAAAGAGCCAGAACGCGCGCTCGCGGAAGACGAGATCCACGCGAGCATCCATCGATCCCGGATCCATGAGCGGCTCCAGCGGCGGATCGATCGCGACCGCCCGCAGGTCGTTGAGTATCGACAGCCAGTTGCCGCCACCGGCATTCAGGTCCGCCTCGGCTTCGATGAGCCGCGCCTCGATCCCGGAAGCCAGTACAATCGGGTCATACCGATCGGTGTATCCCTTGAAGTAGTAGTGTTCCGTCTCGCCGTCCCTGCCTGTCCCGAGCAGCTCGGTGGGCACGCGCGGATCGTCGGCGCTGACGAAGTCGAGTCCGTTGGCCCCCTCACGATCCGAGACGGTGATCGCGCCCCACACGTCTGTCATGCTGTTCGTGTTGAAGATGGGATTCTGGTTCCCGGACCCGGCCGCGGTCAGCTCGGCGAGGTATTCGTAGTCGGTGGGCACGCCCGCAACCGCCGCCGCGGCGTCGCTGTAGCGGCCCAGATTCGTGAGTGCACGCCCACGGGCGACGCGGACGAGATTCATGATGCGCGCGTCGCCGGCCGCATGCTCCAGCGCGACGTCAAGCTCCGCCACCGCGCGCGTGGTCATGCTGTCGCTGCTGATCGGTCCGCCGTAGACCGGCTTCAGGTCGACCACCTCGCTGAGCGGCGTGCCGTTGCAGTTGACCTCGCCGAGGAGCAGTGCCGCGAGGCCGCGCACGGCATGAAGCTGCCCGATCGCGGCGCGCTCCTCCGGCGCGTGTTCGAGGTACAGATCGATCCCCAGCTGCGCGAAGGTCCGTCCGCGGCCCAGCAACACCGGTCCCCACTCGGTGTAGGTCACGGCCTGCTCGCGGTAGTCGACGGCGGCAAAGGCGTTGAACGAGTCGGAGAGGTAGAACTCGTCCGAGAATCGCCCGGTGGTCGAGGTCATTCCGGCGAATTGACCATAGAGGTTGTCGATCGCGGCGGCTCCGAAGGCCGCCGCACCCTCGGCGTTGTCCACGTCCTTGGGCTGCACGACATCGGGTGCCTCGACATCCGTAAGTGCGTCGCAGCCGATCAGGAGGACGCCGGCCATGGCTGTGACGAAGCGTAGTCCGTCTTTGTTCATGTACATTTGTCGGTCCTCCTCAGAAGTTGAGCGCGACGCGCATGATGATGTAGCGTGCCGGGGGTGCCGTCGGATTGTCGTAGCCGAGATCCCAGCGGGTTCCGAAGTTGCCGTTGAGGGACGGGTTCGCGGTCACCTCGGGGTCGGGACCGGTATAGTCGGTCCACAGCATCAGGTTTCTGGCGCTGAGCGTGAGCGTCGCACTGCTGGCGCCCAGCCCAAGCGGCTGCAGGGTACCCGGTTGCAGTCTGTACGACACCGAGGCCTCGGCCCACCGGGTGAAGGTTCCGTCCTCCTGGTATCCCGCGTAGGTCAGGCCGGGCTTCGTGAAGGCGATGTACTGCGCCTGCAGGTGAAGCGGGGCCTCGGGGTCGTTCCGCGCCCGGCAGCTGCCGAAGTTGCACTTGTTGAGCTCGCTGAAGTTGGTCTGAACCCAACCGCCCCGGTACACGAACAGCGACGTCAGGAACATTCTGCCGTTCAGCAGCGAAATCGTCGGCGTAACGTTGAGCATTCTGGTCGGGTTCGTGTTGCCGATGAACACGATCGAGTCACCCACCTGCACCTCGTCGGCCTGAAGGACGCCATCGCCGTTGGTGTCCTCCCAGCCCATGACCGGACGATCCCACTGTCCGTAGAGCGGCCAGCCCTCCACGAACTTGATGAAGCGATCCTCCGGCGGGCGGAGTCCTTCGGCGAGCTCGAGGAGCACGTTGGAGTTGACCGAACCGTTGACGTTCATGCTGAAGTCGATCCCGCCCACACTGAAGAGATCGGCTTGCACGTCGCCTTCGATCCCCATGTTCCGCACCGAACCCACGTTGTCCAGCTGTCCGGTGCCGGTGATGCCGACGGATCGCGGCATCGCCCGTCGGACCAGGGCATCCACGCTCTTGCGGTAGTAGGCGGTCGCCTCGAACTGGATCCGGCTATCGAAGAGTTCCATGTCGAAGCCGGTCTCGTATTCGGTCACTCGCTCGGGCCCGAGATCGGGGTTTCCGAGCGCGTTCAGGCTCGCCCCGGTGCGCGACTGGCCATTCACGAAGACGCTGCCGAAGTTGACGGCCGCCAGCGCGTCGGTCGCTTCCGGCTGGATGCCGGAGGCCCCGTACGCGAACCGATACCGCAGGCTGTTGATGAACGAGCCCCGCGGGAAGAACCCTTCCTCCGAGATGAGCCAGGACACGCCTCCCTTGGGATACCAGGCGGTCCTGAAGTCCTTGCCGAAGTTGCTGGCCCCGTCTGCCCGCATCGCGGCGGTGAGGAAGAAGCGTCCGTCGATATCGAACGTCTGCTCGACGTAGACGCCCGCGATGACCGATTGCACGTTGGACTCCGAGGCCCGGTAGTTGGCGGCGCCGTTTACGGTCTGCGCCCCTGGCGGCAGGTCGGAGCCATAGGCCTGGGCCACCCCCTGGTGCCGCCGGTTGTACTGGACACCCGTTGAAGTCCTCGAAGTGACCGAGGGGTTGAGGTCGAACTCGGCGGTGGATCCCAGATCGACGGTATACAGGGAGATGGCCGATCGAATATGGTTGCGGAACCCCGTGTTGAGCGCGCCCGACGTGTCTTCCCCGCGCCGAAGCAGGTTGTCGGAGAACTGCGAGGTATGGTCGAGGCCGATAATGCCGCGAAACGTCAGCCACGGGCGTGGAATCCAGTTCCCGTTGACCCCGGTCGTGAAGCGACTGACGTTGCTTCCGGCCCGGGTGGCAAAGAGATCACCGGGACGGTCTCCAAGCCACCAGCCCTCATTGTCGTCGTTGTATCCGGGTCCCCAGCTGCCCCTCCAGAAGACCCCGTTGCTCGGGATCTGGCTTTCCTGTAGGGTCACGCCGGTCGAGAAATTGATGTCCGCGGTCTCATTGAGACGGGCCGTGATGTTCCCTCGCATGCTCATTCGTCTGAGGTAGTTCGGGCGTCGCTGCCAACCGGGAATCTCGACGCCGCCACGCTCCGCCTGCTTGCGCTGGATCTCGGATTCGGAAAGCTCGAGGTATCCGGTCTCGTTCTCGAGCTCGGTGCCCAGGAAGTAGCGGAAGCGCTCGACCCCACCCGATACCTGGATCCCCAGTTGCTCCCGGTGCCCGATTCCGAGCGGAGCGGAGGGAGAGTCACGGAACGCGCTCCACGTCGTCAGGCTGTCGAGGGTACAGCCGCCCACAACGCGCACGCGGTTTTCACAGCGTATGGAGGCGCCGTCGGCGTTGCGCCCCCAGGCGAAGTACCCCTGGTGCACATCCGCCGCCTGCTGGATGATGCCGCCCTCCGAATAGATGTTCCACCGTGCTTCGCCGGGCCGGCCTCGCTTGGTGCGGATGAGGATCACGCCGTTCGCCCCGTCCGTCCCATACAGCGTCGCAGCCGACGGACCCTTTACGACGTCGATCGACTCGATTTCATCCGGATTCAGGTCCGTGACCGCGCCGGCCGTCCATCCCGAACTGAATTGTCCGGGGCCGATCTGGCTGCCGCCCCCGGTGGTGTTCTCGACGCGCACCCCGTCGATGATCAGGAGGGGCGAATTGTCCTGCGACAGGCTGTTGAAGCCGCGAATGCGAATGCGGGCGGCCGAGCCCGTCATGCCGGCGTTGCTGAAAGTCATCACGCCGGGGACGCGCCCCTGCAGAAGGTCGGTCACATTCGTGATCGGCGCATTGGAGACGATGGAATCGACGCCGATCGTCCCGATCACGTTGGCGATGCTCAGCTTCTGCTGTTCGCCGGTTGCCGTCACCACGATTCCGGTGAGGTCCACCGGGGCACTGGCCAGCGCGAAATCAAGGTTGACGGCGCCACCCTCCGGGACGGTCACCTCCTGGGAAGCGTCGGAATACCCGAGACGCTGCACGGTCACTGTGCGAAGACCCGCAGAAACGCCCGTCACGAGGTAGCGTCCCTGGGCCGTGGTGGAAACCGAGATCCTGGTACCCTCCACGGTCACCTGAGCCAGCTCGACCGGCGCCCCGGTGGCGACATCGGTCACCTGCCCGGTGATCGTGCCGCCCTGGGCCCGCGCATCGAGCGCCGTCATGCCGAGGGCGACGATCGGCAAAAGGGTGAATGCGATTGGAACGCTGCGGTTCATACGAGGCTTGCCCATGAGCACCTCCGGAAAGAGCGGGCAGCAACGGATCCGGCTGATCCGGAATCCGGATTGGAAAAGCGGAGATCGGGACGAGTCGTCGGTCGAGGGCGCACGACGGGGACAGAGTCAAGCGTGAGTCGCTTGCGTCCCGCCATTGAACTGCACTCTCTATATCGCGCGGCATCCAGTACTTGCCGCGACAAGGCCAGCCACCGGCCAAGTCCATGTTGACCGAAGCCGTCTTGTATCCATACGTGCGTGCACGTCTGAGCGCAACCAGAATGCGCCCCCCGATTCTACCCCTGCCACCCTCCGATAATGTCCGCCAGCGCCTCCACGCCGTCCGTCAGCGCCGCCGGACCCGGCTGCAGGATCAGCGCTGACTTGACCTCGTACAGATGCCCCCCCGCCACCGCCGGGATCCCGGCCCAGCCCGGCCTCGCCGCCACCCGCTCGGGACGGAACTTCCGCCCGCACCATGACCCGACAATCACGTCAGGCGCCCGCCGCACGACCTCGTCCGGGTCGGCGATGATCCGGTCCTTCGCGAGGCCGCAGTCGCGCAGCTCCGGAAAGCAGTCCTCGCCTCCGGCCAGTTCGATCAGCTCCGACACCCACCGGATGCCCGAGATCAGCGGGTCGTACCACTCCTCGAAGTAGACGCGCGGGCGGCGCGGGAGAGCGGCCGCTCGCTCCGCCACCCGGTCCAGACCCGCCTGCAGCTCGACCGCCAGCGCCTCGCCCTTCTCCGGACACCCCACCAGACCCGCGATCGCCCGCACCGTGCGCAGGATCTCGGCCACCGAGCGGTGATTGAAGATGTGAACCTCGATCCCGCTCCGGATCAGGTCCGCGGCGATGTCGGCCTGGATATCCGAAAACCCGAACACAAGATCCGGTTCCAGCGCGAGGATCCTGTCGATCTTCGCCGATGTGAACGCAGAGACCTTGGGCTTTTCCTTGCGGGCGCGGGGAGGGCGCACGGTGAACCCCGAGATGCCCACGATGCGCCGGTCCTCGCCCAGTCGGTAGAGGATCTCGGTGGGCTCCTCGGTCAGGCAGACGATGCGCTCGTACATGTGTGAAAGTTAGCGTTATGCAGCCACCCGATGCGCTTTCCAGGAGTTCCGATGCAAAAACGTTCGACCGCCATGCTCGCCGCCGCAGCCACACTCGCCGTCTCGGCCACGCTCGCCGCCCCCGCTCCCGCCGTCGCCCAGGAGCGCCCCCTCGTCACCGCCGACGACTACGGCCGCTGGGAGAACCTCGGCCCGGCGGCGCTGTCGCCGCACGGCGACTGGATCGCGTACACCGTCACCCGCGTGGACGAGACCTCCGAGCTGCGCGTGCACATGCTGGACCAGGACTCCACCCGCGTCTTCGCGTGGGGATCGTCGCCGAGCTTTTCTCCCGACGGCCGCTGGCTGGCGTGGACGGTCGGCGTGTCACCGGAGGAGCGTGAGAGCAGCGACGAGCCCGTGCGCGACAAGGCGTCGGTGATGGATCTGCGAACCGGCGAGACGCGCGAGTTCGAGGCCGTCTCGGAGCGGGCATTCGACGCCTCCGGCGGCTTCCTGGCACTCCGTGGCTACGCGCCGGACGAGCCTGCAGGTAAGGGAGCCGACGTGCGCATCATCACGCTGGCCACGGGCGCCGAGACCACATTCGGCAACGTGGGCGAGATGGCCTGGGGCCCCATGGGGTCGCATCTGGCGCTCGCGATCGCCACGGGCACCGACGTCGGCAACGGGGTACAGGTCTACGACGCGGCGGCCGGTACCCTGCGCTCGCTGGACGCTTCCGCGTCGGTGTATCAAAGCCTGCGCTGGCGCGACGATTCCCATGATCTCGCGGCGCTCCGCTCCCGCGACCAGGCCTCGGCCGACGGGACCGCGTACGACGTGCTCGCCTGGCACAACCTGGACCGCGGCGTCGACATGACCGTCCTCGGCGCAAACACCGCAGGCGTCCCCGACTCGCTCGAAGTCGTCCGCCATCGCGCCCCCGGCTGGTCCGACGACGGCCGCATGATCTCGGTGGGGCTGAGGCCCGTGAGCCCGGACACCGCGCAGACCCCCGACGACGAGCCCGATCTGCCCGGCCTGCAGATCTGGCACACGAAGGACGTGCGGCTGTTCCCGGAGCAGAAGGTCAACGAGGTGCGGGACGGCAACCGGACCCTCCTGGCCGTGTGGCACCTCGACGACGACCGCGTCGTCCGGCTCGGCTCGGACCTCATGGCGAACGCGCAGCTCCTGCACGGCTGGGAGACCGCACTGGAAGACATCAGCGCGCCCTACCCGTGGGGCGCCAAGTTCGGACGCCCCTACCACGATGTCTGGGCGATCGACGTGGCCACCGGCGCGCGGCGTGAGCTCCTCACCCGGGTCCGCTACGAGTGGCCCGGCACAAACGGCGAGTGGCTGCTCTCATGGGACGGTTCCGCCTACCACTCCCTGCACATCCCCACCGGTACCAACCATGACGTAACGTCAGGGTTAACGGAAAACTTCGCCAACACCGAGTACGACACGCCCACCGACGTGATCCCCCCGCACGGCTTCGGCCCCGGCCCCTGGCTGGAGGACGACGCGGCGGTTCTGCTCTACGGCAAGCACGACATCTGGCGGGTCGCGCCCGACGGGTCGAACGCCGCGCGCCTCACCCGCGGCGCCGAGACCGGGATCACCCACCGCATGGCAGGCGTCCCCGACAACGACGAGCCCGGCGTCGACCCCGACGCGCGTCCCTACCTGACCCTCTACAACGAGAAGACCGAGCAGCGCGGCTACGCCCGCCTGGTGGACGGCTGGGCGAGTACGCGCGACTCGGACGCGGCCGAGACCCTGATCCTGGATCACGCGTACGTGACCGGTCTGACCCGCGCCGACAGCGCCGACGTGCTTCTCTACCGCTCGATGACCTTCGCCGACCCGCCCGACTACTTCGTCGCGGGCCCCGATCTGGCCAACGCCCGCCAGACGACAGCCATCAACCCCTTCATCGACGAGGTGGCGTGGGGCCGCGCGGAGCTGGTGGACTTCGTCAGCGAATCGGGCCGCGACCTCCAGGCGGTACTCCTTCTTCCCGCAGACCATGAGCCGGGTCGCGCGGTCCCCACGATCGTGTACACCTACGAGATGCTCTCCCCCCAAATGCACTTCTTTCGCACACCCAGCGAGCGGGATTACTACAACTACGCGGCCTGGACCCAGCAGGGATACGCCGTGCTGCTGCCCGACATCGTGTACACGGCGCGGGACCCGGGCGTGAGCGCGCTGGAGTCGGTGCGCGCGGCCGTTGCGAAGGCCGTCGAGATGGGCGTGACGGACCCCGACGCGGTCGGGCTGATCGGGCACTCCTGGGGCGGCTACCAGGCAACCTACCTGCCCACGCGGACGGACATCTTCGCGGCCTCGGTGGCGGGTGCTCCGCTGACCGACTTCGTGAGCTTCATGGGCCAGCTGCACTGGAACCCGGGGATCGCCGAGGTGAGCCATTGGGAGACCGGGCAGGCGCGGATGGAGGTGCCGTTCTGGGAGGACCCGGAGGCGCAACGCCGCAACTCGCCGATCCACGAGGTGCACAACATGAACACGCCCCTGCTGATGGCGTTCGGCAACGAGGACGGCGTCGTGGACTGGGACCAGGGGACCGAGTTCTTCAACTTCGCCCGCCGGGCCGAGAGGCAGATGGTGCTGCTGGTCTACGAAGGGGAAGATCACGGGTTCCGGCAGGAGGCCAACCAGAAGGACTATCATCGGCGCATCCTCGAATGGTTCGGACACTACCTGAAAGGCGAGCCTGCACCGGCGTGGATTACCGACGGCGTGTTGCTGGACGCATTGGAGGCGGAGAAGAAGCGGGTCGCGAAGCCCGGAACCGAGGGATGACTACGACAGCGCGCTCCTCCGGTGCCCGGGCATCGCGGCCACGACAACCTGGCGGGCGTGTTCGTCCCAGAAGTAGTAGATGCGGAGGCAGCGGCGCGGATCGCGCGTGTTGGCGCCCCGCTTGATGTGCCAGTCGACGGTGTGTGTGCGTCCGCCCCATGAACACTCGAAGCTGTCACCACCGCAGGGGACGTTGAACACGCCGTCCAGGCCCGCGATGCTGCCGTGCAGCCGGGGACTGCCGCCGTTGAGCCTGCCCTCTCTGTATTCGTGTGCGAGCCAGTTGAGGCACCGCGCCGCCAGGTCGACGTCGGCGAAGCGGGCACCGTCCAGTTCGCGCCGCGCCGCGCCGGTGAGGATCAGGCGCCCGCGCAGACTGTCATCACACCAGGCGGCGAATTCGGCCCAGGCGGTCGGGAAAGGGATGTCGGCTTCGGGGTCGCCCCCCAGAATCCGCACCAGGCCCGCGAGCTGCTCGGCCCGCTTCACGGCCTCGTCGCGCTGGCGCTCGGCCACGACCACCCGCTTTCGGACCCGTTCATACCGCCGCGCGTTTGCATGAGCCTTCTCCCGTGCCGCCCGGAGCCTGCGGCCCCGATTACGGGGTTCCGCGGCTGCTTTCGGAGCGGGTTCCCGAACGACCGCGGCGCTGTCGGGGGCGCCCCAGATCGACCGGCGGAGGAAGGACACCAGGCGTCCGCGGCGCTTGCCCGCGGTCGGGGCAGCTTGTCGAAGATCGGCATAGCTCGGCAGGTCTTCACCGCCTCCTGCCCTTCGGCAGGCCTCGACCGACATCCGGAGAAAGCGCTCGCTCGCCCGTGTGACACCTCCCTGCTCGGCCAGTCGGCCCCACAGGATCAGCGGATGGTCCGCCTTTGACGACCCAACGCCGAACCCCGGCTGGTAGAGTCTCCACGCACCATTGAACACCGACAGGTGCCGGGTGACCTGCTCCGTCAGCCGAAAGGTCATGGCGGGCGGAAGCACCCACACGACCGCCACTCCGGTGAGCGCCCGGGCCAGCGCGTGCGCGCGTGCCGTCAGCGACGCCCGGTCCAACTCGTCGGCGGGCAGCGAGAGGACCGCGAAGGGCGTCTTGCGGGCGGGGTCGAGCAGCAGCCTGAGAAAGCCGCTCATCGTACTCTCCGACTCGACCGTCACGGGCTCGAACGCCAGTCTTCGACCGTGCTGCAGGAGGGGGACCTCGGACGCCAGCGCGGCCAGCAGGTCGGCAGGGTATTCCCGTTCCAGCCCCTCGGGGGCGATCGACCGGTCCACGACCCGGATTCCGACCAAGGGAGGGTGGCCGGATGTGCTCGACACGACGATTTCCGTGGCGATTTCGTGGTCGCGTGCGGGGAATCGCTCGATCAGAACGGCCCACTGGTCGCTGTGGCCGGCGTCCACCCTGACGCCCCTGCACAGCGTCGTGCCGCTCCGGTACGAGAAGTCGCGCTGCCGCAACGCCTTGCGCGGCAGGCTGCCGTGCACGGTGCGCTGCATCCAATCCAGCACGATGTGGCGGCAACGCCGCGCCGCCCCGCTACCCGCGTGTGAGCCAACCGTCGCAGAGACCCGAACTTCGCGACTTCCCCCCTCCACCCGCCTCGCCGTACCCCGCTGCTGCAATTCGCCAAAGGACTTCAAGCGTTGCCGTGACATGCACCCCTCCGTTTCCCCTCTCCCCATCTTGGCTTTTCAAGGTCCCACAATCTCAGCCGATGTACCTGCGCCGCAAGCAGGACCCGATCAGCGCTCCCGCCTCATCACGTGTCGGCGCAGCCCCGCGCGACCCACCTCGACGAACCCGTGAGCGGCGAAAACCGGCACGAAGCCGCAGAAACGGTAGCTGGGAGAGTCGGGAGCAACCGGGTAGGCCTCCACGACCGCGGCCCCGTTACCGAGCGCGTGCGCCACCGCCTCCTCGATCAGCCGGGACATCACGCCGGCGCGCCGGATCCCGCTCTTTACGTAGAAGCAGGTGATCGACCACACGGTCGACCGGTCGCCCGGCGGCCACTCGAGTCCCCGGAACACGGAAAGCGTCTCCCGCGGCGCGACCGAGCACCACGCCACGGGCTCGCCATGATCGTACGCCAGCAGCCCCACGGGCGTCCCGCAGCGGATCTTCGACGCCATGGCGGCCTTGCGGTCGGCCTTGCCTTGCGGGTTCCGTCCGTCGTCGTCCCTGCGAAACACCATGCACCAGCAGCTCTTCGGACCGCCCCGCGCCTCGAACAGGCGTTCGAAGTCGGGCCAGCGCTCCGGGGTGACCGGCCGGATGATCATGCCGCCGCCAACAGGCCGATCCCGAGGAACACCGTGACCGCGCCGACCGTGCGTACGCCACCGAAGCGCTCACCGAGGAGCAGCCATCCCGCCAGGGCGCCGAACACGATCCCGATCTCGCGCGCGGCTCCGGCGTAGCTGACCGGGGCAATGCGGAACGCGTTGAGGACCAGCGAGTAGGCGGCCAGCGTCATGACCGCGATGACCACGGTGGGCAGCCAGTGCGTGCGGAGCACGGTAAACACATGTTTACCCCGGCGGAGGGCGAGGAGCGGAATGAGTGCAGAGCCCGCGAGCGCGAACACCACCACGAGGTAGGGGATCGGCTCCCAGTGGCGGATCGCCGCGCCGTCTATGGCGGTGTAGATGGACACGAGCAGCGCGACCAGGAACGCCGGGCCGGAGCCGCGCGCGTGGGTGCGCAGCGCCTGCCAGCGATCCTCCCCACCTTCCGCGGCCCACAGCGGGGCGCTACCGAGCACCACGAGACCGCACAGAATCGCCGCGATCCCCAGGATGCCGGTCGCCGACGGACGTTCGCCCAGAAAGATGATCGCCCACAGCGCCAGCATGGCCGGCGCAGTGCCGCGCGCCACCGGATAGACGAGCGAGAAGGCGCCGCGGTCGTATGCCTGGGCGAGGCAGGTGTAGTACCCCAGCAGCACGGCCGCGCTCGCGACGGCGTAGGGCCACACCCGCGCGGGCGGCGGCCCGGCCTGGACGAGCGCGGGCAGGAAGATGACCGCACCGAGCAGCAGTCCCCAGGAGGTGACGAGCAGGCGCTCGCTGGTGCGCTTGAGGATCAGGTTCCAGGTGGCGTGCAGGAAGCCGGCCGCCAGCACCAGGGCGAGGGCTGTCAGGGACATCGCGGTCGGCCGTCGGCCGGGCCCCGGTTCAGCCTACTGCGACACCGGCGTGACCCGCCCGGAGGTCCGCAGGATGAACGCGTCCAGCGTCTCCTTCCACTGCGGCAGCAGCGCCTGCTCGACGTACATCATGTGACCCGCGGCGAAGTCGGACCGCTCGATGTTGTCCCTGAGATCCGGCGGCAGCCCCATGTGGTCCATGGCCCACACCGCCGCGAAGTACGGTGTCGCGAGGTCGTAGATGCCGTTGATCAGCAGCACCTCGAGGCTCGGGTTGCGTTTCATTGCGGTGGCCAGGTCGGGCGAGACGTTGGGGGTGCCGCCACCGCGCACGAAGGCGCCGCCGCCGCCCAGGCGTCCCCAGTTCCAGTTGCGGGTGCCGCCGCTGGGGACGTACTCGCGTTCGCCGTCGTAGCCGAGTTCGCTGCGCACGTAGCTGTTGAAGGCGGAGGTGTACGCCGAACTGATCGCGGTCGACTGGGGGTCGTGTGACGGCCGTCCGCCGAGGAGGTCCCCGGCCGGACCGGTGAAGCGCGCATCCAGGCGCCCCACGATGCGCCCCTCGTCGCGCAGCAGCTCGGCCTCGAAGGCGGGAGCGGTCACGCGCAGATCCGACTTGTCGATGAAGTCGTGACTCAGCCCCGTGTACCGGTGCATCTGGTCGATCACGCGGGTGCGGACATCCGCATCGAGGGTGCCGCCAGCCAGCAGCGCCGTGGCGTACTCGGTCAGCGACCACGCTTCCACCTCGGCCATGAACGCCTCCAGGTCGGGCGGGTTCGGGCCCGGCAGCGCATCGAGATAGCGCGCGGTGATCGCGTAGGAGGGCAGGTTCACGATGTAGGGCAGGTCGTCGCCCGGGGCGAACTGGATGGTGTTGAACTGGAGCACCGCCGAGACGAGCACGATGCCGTTCAGATCGATGTTGGCACCCTGCAGGTGGCGCGCCAGCACGGCCGAACGGGTGGTCCCGTAGCTCTCGCCGAGCAGGTACCGGGGCGCGTTCCAGCGGTCGTATTCGCTCAGGAAGCGGCGGATGAACTGCGTGAGCGAGCGCGCGTCCTCGTCGATGCCCCAGTAGTCGGATCCGGGGGTATCGCCGAGCGTGTGACTGAATCCCGTACCGATGGGATCGACCATCACGATGTCGGCAACGTCGAGGATCGTGTAGGCGTTGTCCTCGAGCGGATACGGGGGCGCGCCCTGAGGGCCGACATCGGGCGTGACGACGCGCCGCGGGCCCATGATCCCCATGTGGAGCCAGAAGGACGCCGAACCAGGGCCACCGTTGTAGGAGAAGACAAGCGGCCGTTCGTGCGCCGGCGCGCCGTTGGTGCGGAAGTAGGCGGTGTACCAGAGTTCGGCGGCGGGTTCGCCGCCTTCGCCGGTCAGCGTGGTGCCGGCCACGACCGCGTCGTATTCGACCGTCTCGCCGCCGACCATGATCGAGTGGCTGGTCTGCCAGCGGGAAGGGGCGGCGCCGGACGCGTCGGCTCCGCCGTCCTGTGCGAGGAGGGAGGTCGGGGTGAGGAGGGCGGCGGAGGCCACGAGGGCGAGGGCGGACTTCATCGAGGTCGAGCTCCTGTCAGATGCGATTTGGGCGCGAGGGAAAGCTGGGCGGAACAGCGGGGTCTCGCCAGTGGGGGAATGTTCGAGCATGCGGGTGTCCTGGGATTTGCCGCGGAGACGTCAAGGGGGCCGGCCTTCACCAGGAGCGGCGGTCGGATGACGGCGGTGACCGTTTTCGGACACTGCGGTGGAGCTTTGACGGTTCGGCGCCCGAGTCCTTTGGGCGGCCAGGCCCAACTCTGACGTAACGTTAGGGTTAGCGGTGGACGAGCGTGGACAGAGCCGGACACCCCCGTTGGCGGGCAGCAGAATGGTCGGTGGTCCCGTTCGAGCATGCGGGTGTCCTGGGATTTGCCGCGGAAACGTGGGGAGGCGGCTTGAGGGGGTGAATGTTCGTGCTGCCGGAGCGTCCCGCGGTGCTGCCGGAGCGCGCGCGCGGTGGCGCCGGGGTGTGGCGCGTCCCACGGGAGCATGCCGCGGTCCCGCGTGTCCCATTCGAGCATGCCGCTGTCCCGCCGGTCCCAAAGTGTCGAGCGATAGTCCCATCCAGCTATAGACGGGTTCTGAAAGCGCGGCTTGAGTGGGGTCCGGGACCTTGGCCAGGATGGCCGCCAGAGGCCGCCAGGAGGGCCCAGGACGGCTGAGCGGCGGTGTGGGAGGCATTTGAACGTGGCATGACCCCGAGTTTACGCGTCCTGGGCCATCGCAGAGGGTCGAAAAACCGGCGTTATCTTATAGGTGCGCGGACGGACCGCCACAGCTAACTCTTTGCCGGACTTCTACTTCGGAGGATTGCCATGACCATCACCCAACTCGGCGACCGCATCGCGGAACTTGCCGCACGGATCAACATCGCCACTTATGAGATGCTCACCCTCATCGCCGAGTTCGACCGCCGCGAGGGCTGGGCCGATGCGTTCACGTCGTGCGCCGAGTGGCTCGCCTGGCGGACGGGCCGCATGATCGGTACCTGCCGCGAGAACGTGCGGGTCGCGCATGCGCTCGAGGACCTGCCGAAGACCTCTACCGAGATGAAGGTCGGGCGGCTGTCCTACACCAAGGCGCGGGCGATCACCCGGGTGGCCACGAAGGAGACCGAGAAAAGGCTGCTCAAGTACGCCGACAAGTGCTCCGCCGCCGAGCTCGAGCGGATCGTGCGGGGATGGAAGCACCTGTCGCGTGACGGCGAGTTGACGGCCGAAGAGGTGCGGCACCAGCGCCGGACGCTGTCGGTCGTGATCGACGCCGACGGGACGTACGTGGTGCGGGGAAGGCTCGAACCCGAGGCCGGGGCCGTGCTGATGCGGGCGATCGAGGCCGCGACGGACGCGCTGTACCGGGGCGAGGACCCCGACGCGCTGCCGACGAGCCGCCAGCGCAGGGCCGATGCGGCGGGACTGGTGGCCGAGCGGGCGCTGGCGGCGGGGCTGGGGGCGGAGGCGGCCGAAGCGACGCGGAGCGGCACGCGGGCCGAGCGGTACCAGGTGACGGTGCACACCGAGATGAGCACGCTGGAGGAGCGCGGGGAGGGTGGCCGGTCGGAACTCGACGGGGTGCGGGTGAGCGCGGAGACGTCGCGGCGCATGACGTGCGATGCGTCGCTGGTGCATATGGTGCATCGCGACGGTCAGGTAGTCAGCGTGGGGCGGAAGACGCGGACCATCCCGCCGCACCTGCGGCGCGCGCTCGAGGAGCGGGACCGGGGCTGCCGGTATCCGGGGTGCGGGAGCCGGTTTACTGAGGCGCATCACGTCAAGCACTGGGCCGACGGCGGGGAGACGAGCCTGGCGAACACCGTGCTCTTGTGCCGGCGCCACCACCGGCTGGTGCACGAGGGCCAGGTGCGGATGGCGCTCGATGCGAAGGGTCAGGCGGTGTTCTTCACGCGCGGGGGCAAGATGCTGGGGAGCGTGCCGCCGCCGGTGAAGGAGCTCAAGCTGACGCCCAGCCTGCCCCCCGCCCCGCCGCTTCGGCCCGGCCAGATGTACAACGGCGCGGCGCGGCTGGCGGAAGGCGCGGTTCCGTGGGCGATCGAGGCGGCGGCACGCGAGGCGGTCGAGGAGGCGCTGGAGGATGACGCGCCGGCGCGGGCGGGTGACGGCCCGACCATGCTCGCCTCACCGCCCGCGCTTCCGCGGCAAAACCAGGGACGCGAGCATGTACGGATGGGACAACCAAAACCGGAGGAGGTGAAGAACGAAACGGCCGACGACAGCGGTGGAGACGAGCCGTCCGCGTCTGGGCGCGCCCGCGCCGCCTGAGGTTGGACCTACCGGTTCCGTCGATCCCGCACATTCAGCACGACCGACAGCAACAGCGCGGCCAGTGCCGAGCCGATCACCAGTGCGTCGACGAGCGCCGTGTCCCAGGAGATGCCCGTGATCCTGTCCAGGTAGTACTTTACCCACGACGCCGGGAGGCCGGTCTCGCCAAGCGCCCGCTTGACCTGCCAGTGCCAGTCGGTCAGCGGGCAGTACCCCCATCCGTAGACCACCCCGAGCCCGAACCAGGACAAGAGGGTCGCGGCAATGGCGAACAGGTGGAGCCGTCTCGTTCTGCGCCAGACCCAGCCGACCAGGTTGAAGCTCACGAGCAGGCCGTGGAACGCGAGGAGGCCCAGGTCGAGCAACCTGTAGAGCGTCGTGTCGGGCATGGCAGCCTAACGTTACGTCAGGGTTTGAGATTCCGGCGTCCTCCAAGGTGGCCGCACTGCGGCCCACTCACGCATATTATGCCGCGATGGGCGGGGCGTGCGAATGCGCGCGCAGCCCGCGCGACCCACCGAAGCGCGCGAACCGAAGCCAAGCGAAACCGGAAGGCAGGACCATCATGCGCACTCTCCTCTGCGTAGCCGCGCTCCTCGCGCCGGCCGGGGTTCTCGCCCAGGAGTCCGACGGCGACAGGGACACCCCCCTCCCCCTCCCCGTCGACCGCACGCTCGCGATCGACATGACCGTCGGCTCGTGGATATCCCTGGACGTAAGCCCCGACGGCGCAACCATCGTCTTCGACCACCTCGGCGACCTCTTCACGGTGCCGATCACCGGCGGCGACGCCACACAGCTCACCTCCGGCATGGCCTTCGACGCCCAGCCCCGCTTCTCGCCCGACGGGTCGCGTATCGTGTTCACTTCCGACCGCAGCGGCGGCCAGAATGTCTGGGTCATGTCAATGGACGGATCGGACACCATCCAGGTCACCACGGGCGCGGCCAACCGGACCGAGTCGCCCGATTGGTCACCCGACGGCGACTATATCGTCTCGTCCAAGGGGGGCTTCCGCGGCGGCGGCCTGCCCAAGCTCTGGCTGCACCACGTGGACGGGGGCTCCGGCGTGCAGCTCATCGACGAGCCCGAGAACCTCAAGACGATCGGAGCAGCTTTCGATCCGGGCGGCCGCTACATCTGGCACGCGCGGCGCACGGGCGACTGGACGTACAACGCGCAGCTGCCGCAGTACCAGCTCGCCGTCTACGACCGCGAGACCGGCGAGACCTATACGCGCACGTCGCGCTACGGCTCCGGCGTGCGGCCCACCCTGTCGCCCGACGGCCGCTGGCTCGTCTACGGCACGCGCCACGACGCGCGCACGGGGCTGCGGATTCGCGACCTCGCGTCGGGCGACGAACGCTGGCTCGCCCACCCCGTTCAGCACGACGACCAGGAATCGCGCGCGACCCTCGACGTGCTGCCCGGCATGTCGTTCACGCCCGATTCGCGCCATCTCGTGGCCAGCTACGGCGGCAGGATCTGGAAACTGGACGTCGAACAGGGCGGCGCGGAGGAGATCCCGTTCAGGGTCCGGTACGATCTCGCGCTCGGCCCGGTGGTCGACTTCGACTACCCGATTGAGGATACGCCCACCTTCACCGTGCGGCAGATACGCGACGCGGTCCCCTCGCCCGACGGCTCCCGCATCGCGTTCACCGCGCTCGACCGCCTCTGGGTGGCGGGCGCCGACGGCTCCAACCCTCGCCGGCTCACCGATTCCCACATGTCGGAGCATTTTCCCGCGTGGTCGCCGGATGGCGGCTGGGTCGCCTATTCGACCTGGGACGGCGAGGCGGGGCACCTCTACAAGACACGCGCCGAGGGAGGTTCGGCGGTGCGGCTGACCACGATGGCTGCGGTGTACGTGACCCCGGCCTGGTCCCCCGCCGGCGACCGGATCGTCGCGCTACGCAGCTACGCGCGCGACTTCAAGGAGTCCGCGGGCGGGTTCGGATCCGGAGCCCCGCAGCCCGCCGAGATCGTGTGGGTGGCGGACGCGGACGGTCCGGGCGCGGCCACCGTGATCGCACCGGTGAACGGCCGCCGCGGGCCCCATTTCGCGGAGGGGCCTAGCGGACCGGGCGCGAGCGGACCGGGCGCGAGCGGGGCGCGCGCGGGCGGAGTGGACGGGGGCCGAATCTACCTGCAGAGCGGGCCCGACATCCTGGTCTCCATTCGCTGGGACGGGACCGACGAGCGTCAGCACGTGCGCGTGCGCGGCCCCACGCCGCCCGGATCCCGGAACGCGCTCACGCCCGCCGTGTTGCGCATGGCGCCGCGCGGCGATCAGGTCATGGCGCTGATCGAGGGGCAGATCTACACCGCGACCGTCCCGATGGTGGGCGGCGAGGCTCCCCTGATCAACGTGGGCAACCCCGACAACGCCGCCGTGCCCGCCCGCCGCCTCACCGACATGGGCGGCGAGTTCCCGGCCTGGGCCGCTAACGGCCGCGCTGTGCACTGGTCGCTCGGGCGCGCGTTCTTCACCTACGATCTGGACGACGCGGAGGCCTTCGAGGAGGCCCGCGAAGCCGAACGCAGGGCGGAGGCCGAGCGCGAGGAAGCGGAGGCCGGGGCCGAGGCAGAGGAAGAAGAGGCCGAAGACGACGACCGCTATCAGCCCACCGAGACCTGGATCGGCATCGAGGCCGAGCGGGACATCCCGCGCGGCACGGCGCTGCTGACCGGCGCCCGCGTCGTCACCGTGGCGGACGCGGGGGTGATCGAGCGCGCGGACATCCTGGTGCGCGACAACCGCATCGCCGCGGTAGGGCCCACAGGCTCGCTGAGCGTCCCCGCCGACGCCCACGTCGTCGACCTCGCGGGCAAGACGGTCGTGCCCGGTTTCGTCGACACTCATGCCCACATGAGACCCGCCCGCGACCTGCACCGCTCCGACGTGTGGCCCTACCTGGCCAATCTGGCCTACGGGGTCACCACCACGCGCGACCCGCAGACGGGCACGACCGATGTCCTCAGCTACGCCGACCGCGTCCGCACCGGCGAACTCGTCGGGCCGCGCGTCTACTCGACCGGCCCCGGCGTCTTCTGGCAGCATATGATCGACTCGGAGGACAAGGCAAGGGACATTCTGGCCAAGTACGCGAACTACTTCGACACCAAGACGATCAAGATGTATGTGGCCGGGAACCGGCAGTCGCGGCAGTGGATCATCATGGCGGCGCGCGAGCTCGGGCTCATGCCGACGACCGAGGGCTCGCTCAACATCCGGCAGAACCTGAACGAGACGATCGACGGCTATCCCGGGCTGGAGCACTCGATCCCGATCTATCCGGTGTACGACGATTACGTGCAGCTCTTCAAGGCGCAGGAGCGAGCCTATTCGCCGACGCTGCTCGTGTCCTACGGCGGACCGTGGGCGGAGAACTACTTCTACAGCCGCGAGAGCCCGCACGACGACGCCAAGCTGCGCCGCTTCGTGCCCCACTCGGTGGTCGATGCCGCCACGCGCCGCCGCGCGCAGTGGTTCAGCGACGAGGAGCACGTCTTTGCGGACCACGCCCGCTTTGTGAAGGACCTGGTCGAGGCGGGGGGGCGCGCGGGGGTCGGGAGTCATGGGCAGCTCCAGGGGCTGGGATACCACTGGGAGCTGTGGGCGATGGCGGCCGGCGGCCTGGACGAGCATGACGCGTTGCGCGTGGCCACGGTCATGGGTGCCGAAGCGATCGGGCTGGACCGGGATCTGGGCACGATCGAGGCCGGGAAGCTGGCCGATCTGGTTATCCTTGACGCGAACCCGCTGGACGACATCCGCAACACGAACCGCATTTACATGGTGATGATGAACGGTCGGCTGTTCGACGCCGACACGCTGGCCGAGCAATATCCGGGAGACCGGGAGGTCGAGCCAATGTGGTGGTGGGACGACGAGCCGGGGGAGTTGCCTGGCGTGGCGGACGTCCCCGGCACGGAGGGCAACTGACATGTGCGAACGGTGCACGCGCCGCTCTTTCCTTCGCGATTCCGCCGGGGCCGCGGCCGCCTTCGCCCTGTCGCCCGCCCTGCTTCGCGACATGGCACGCGCCGGGCGCGTCAGGCGGGCTCATCTGCAGGTGGCCATCGAGGCCTGGAACTGGGTCGACGCCTCGCGCATCAACACGGGCCGGGGCGCGACCTGGCCCTCCGATCCGACGGATCCGCAGTCCACGGGCTACACGCTCTACACGCACGGTCCGGGGGTGCTGCCGTTCGCCCTCGAGCTCAACTACGCCACGGGTGACCAGCGGTACCTGGACGCCGCGGTCGAAGGCGCGGCGCACCTCGCCGCCACCCTGTCGGACGTGCCGAGCGCCGGCCTCTACACCGGGCTCGCGGGTATCGCCTTCGTCCTGACCGAGACCTGGCGCGCGACCGATCTGGACATGCACCGGTCCCACGCGGGGCTCGCCACCCAGCTGCTCATCGACCGGGCCCGTTCGGCAGGCACCGGCGTCGCGTGGCCACAGGGAACCGGCGACGACGCGGTCGAGTCGAACGACATCATCAGCGGAACCGCGGGGACAGGTCTTGCTCTCCTCCAGCTCGACCGCGCACTCGGTCACCGGGGAGCGCTGGAGGTTGCAGAGGGGGCTGGAAGGAGGCTCCTGGACCGCGCCATCGAGACCCCCACCGGCCTGCGCTGGGACATGTGGCCCGGCTACGCCCGCGAGATGCCCAACTTCTCACACGGCACCGCGGGCATCGCATACTTCCTGGCCACCCTGCACCGAGCCACCGGAGAACGCGACTTCCTGGACGCGGCGGTCGGGGGCGCGCGGTATCTCGCCTCGCAGGCCACGCTGGACGACGGCTACCGGATCTTCCACTCCCGGCCCGGCGGCGAGGATCTCTACTACCTGTCGTGGTGCCACGGCCCGGTCGGGACGAACCGGCTCTTCCACCAGCTCGCCGAGATCACCGGCGACCCCGAGTGGCGCGACTGGGTGGCGCGCGGCGCCCAAGGCGTCATGGCCACCGGCATCCCCGAGCGGCGCACGCCCGGGTTCTGGGAGAACATCGGCCAGTGTTGCGGCACCGCAGGCGCGGCCGAGCACTTCCTGACGCTGTACCGGATCACAGGCAACGCCGAGTACAAGGCTTTCGTCGACCGCCTGAACGCCGACCTGGTCCGGCGCGCGACGACCGTGGACACGCCCGCCGGCAACGGCCGCAAGTGGACCCAGGCCGAGCACCGCGTACAGCCCGACCTGCTCATTGCACAGACCGGGCACATGCAGGGCGCCGCGGGGGTCGGCAAGTACTTCCTCCACCTGGACGCCACTGAGGAGCGCGGCGAGGGGCCGCGGGTGGTGCTCCCGGACGACCCGTGGTGACCGGGCGCGCAGCGCACACATGAGCCTCAGGTCCCGAATCCTCGAACTGGAGGCGGCCGCGCGGCCGCTCGACCCGGACGCGGCCGGGCGCGACCGTCTCATGCGGGAGGCTCATGATTACGTCCAGAGGTTCCTGAACGAGCTCAGGGAAACGCCCGCGTACTACCACGACAAGTCTGCGGTCGCAGAGCTGCGCGGCCTGCCCGCCGAAAACGGCATCGAGCAACTCATCGCGCGCATCGACGAGTCGGTCGTGCGGGCCGGGCTCGTGCCCTCCCACCCGGGCCACCTGGCCTACATCCCCGGCGGCGGGATCTACGCGTCGTCGGTTGCCGACTACCTCGCCGCGGTCACGAACGAGTACGCCGGCGTCCGTTTCGTCGGACCGGGGTCCGTCGAAATGGAGGATTTGCTCCTCGGCTGGATGGCCCGCCTCGTGGGGTACCCGGCCACCGCCGACGGCAACCTGGCCTCGGGCGGATCCATCGCGAGCCTGACCGCGATCGTCGCGGCGCGGGAAGCGGCCGGGCTGCGGGCCCGTGACTTCGAGCGCGCGGTCGTTTACGCCACGCCGCACATTCACCAGTGCCTGCACAAGGCGATCCGCGTGGCCGGGATGGGAGAGACGGTGCGACGGGACGTCGCCGTCGACGAGGGCTTTAGGCTGTGCCCCGAGTCGCTGTCCGAACTGGTCGCCGCGGATCGGGCGCAGGGTCTGCTGCCCTGGCTGGTTCTCGGTTCGGCGGGCACCGCGGACACCGGCGCCATCGATCCGCTGGACCGGATCGCCGACATCGCCGCGCGGGAGGGTCTGTGGTTTCACATCGACGCGGCCTACGGCGGGTTTTTCGCGCTGCTCGACGAGTTCCGGCCCGCGCTCGCGGGCATGGAGCGCTCGGATTCGGTGGTCCTCGACCCGCACAAGAGCATGTTCCTTCCGTACGGCACGGGCGCCGTCCTCGTCCAGAACCGCGACGCACTCCAGGACGCGCATGCCTACTACGCCGCCTATCTGCAGGACACGGTCGAGTCCGAGGGCGGGGGCCGCTCGCCTGCCGCCGTCTCGCCCGAGCTGACCAAGCACTTCCGCGCGCTCCGCGTGTGGCTGCCACTGCTGCTGTACGGCGAGGAGCCATTCCGGGCGTGCCTGCGTGAGAAGCTCGAGCTTGCCAGGTACTTCCACCGCGAGGTCGCGGCGCTGGGGTTCGAAGTGGGCCCGGAGCCGGATCTCACCGTGGTTACGTACCGGTGGGTGCCGGAATCCGGCAGCGCAAACGCGTTCAACCGGGCGATCGTGGAAGAAACGCACCGCGACGGGCGGGTGTTCCTTTCATCCACAACCGTCGAGGGGGACTTCATGCTGCGAATGGCGGTTCTCGCGTTTCGGACGCACCTGGACACGATCGACCTGGCGCTCGAAGTGCTGCGCGACGCGGTGGCGAGGCTGGAGGCGGAGCCGGGGTTGTGGCTGCCGGCCCGCCAAACCGCCGGAGTACCCGGCTGATGGCGGACCCCAACCTGCAGGACGTCCGCTACGAGCCGGACGACCGGCCCCCGCTGCCCATAACCATCGGGCTGGGGGTGCAATACGCCATCCTGTGCATTGCGAGCATCGTTCTGACCCCGATGGTCATGATCACCGTCGCGGGCGGCAGCGACGAGTACCTCTCGTGGGCGGTCTTTGCGGCGCTCCTGATCAGTGGGCTCACCACGGCGATTCAGGCCCGCAAGGTCGGGCGGATCGGGGCCGGCTACATCCTCGTCATGGGAAGCACGAGCGCGTTTCTGGCCGTCAGCGTGACCGCCATCGAGCAGGGCGGGCCAGGCATGCTGGCCACCCTGATCATCGCCTCGGCGCTGATCCAGTTCGTGCTGGCGGCACGGATGGCGCTCCTGCGCAAGGTGTTTACGCCGACGGTCGCAGGCACCGTGCTGATTCTCATACCGTTGACCCTCACCCCGCTCATCCTGCGGAAGCTGGCCGAGGTACCCGCGGACGCCTCCCCACTGGCAGGGCCGGTCAGCGCAGGCGTAACGCTGCTCGTGACGCTCCTCATCCCGCTCCGCTTCTCGGGAGTGCTCAGGTTGTGGGCACCCGCCATCGGTATCGTGGCCGGATGCCTGACCGCGGGTCTCGGCTTCGGCATCTACGACCTGACCGCCGTCGGCGAAGCCGCCTGGATCGGCTTGCCGGACCTGGCCTATCCCGGAGTCGACCTCAGCTTCCGGCCCGAGTTCTGGGCCCTGCTGCCGTCGTTCATCATGGTGACCCTGGTGGGCGCGATGGACACGCTCGGAGACGCCATCGCGATCCAGCGGGTCTCGTGGCGCAAGCCTCGCGCGATCGACTTCCGGTCCATCCAGGGCGCGATCGGCGCCGACGGCGTCGGCAATCTCCTCTCCGGTCTGGCGGGCACCGTCCCGAACACGACCTACGGCATGAGCATCGCCGTCGCCGAACTGACCGGGGTCACTGCGCGCCGCATCGGCGTCTGCGTTGGCGCCGTCTTCATCGTATTCGCGTTCCTGCCCAAGTTCGTCACCCTGATCGTTACGATACCGGGGCCGGTGGTGGCGTCGTACTACGTGATCATCGTCGCGCTGATCTTCGTCTTCGGCATGAAGATCCTGCTGTCGGAAGGACTGGACTATCGCAAGGGCCTCGTGGTCGGAGTCGCCTTCTGGCTCGGTATCGCCTTCCAGTTCGACTGGATCTACCCCGAATACCTGCAGGGGGAGTGGGGCCAGCTGCTCGGAAACGGCATGACGGTCGGCGGTCTGACCGTGATCCTGCTCTCGATGTTCGGGGAGATCGGGGGCGGGGGCCGATCACGCCTGAAGACGCGCCTGACCGCCGAAACGTGGCCCGAGGTCGACGCCTTCCTGTCGAGATTCGCTGCCCGCAAGCGCTGGGGCGACGAGATGGAAATGCGGCTGCGTGCGGTGGGCGAAGAGACGATGCACATCCTGACGCGCGGCGAGGTGGAAGCGACGGCGGACCAGGAGCGGCGCCTGCTGCTGATCGCGAGCAGCGACGGCAAGGCCGCCGATCTGGAGTTCATCGCCACGACGGACACGACGAACATCGAGGATCAGCTGGCAATGCTCAGTGAGGCGTCGGCGAGTGTGCCCGTCGAGTCGGAGACCCCGCTGCGGCTGCTGCGGCACTATGCGTCGTCGATACGCCACCAGCAGTACCACGACATCGATGTCCTGACGATTCGGGTGGACGCGGTGGGAAGGGCCGGACAGGTGGGGTGGGATTAGGATGCGCGCGGGCCGGAACTGAGGCCCTCCCTCGTGGGAGATCGGTCGCCAGTGACATAAGGTAAGGAAATTGCTTACCTTAGAGATCCCCTTCGCTCTCCGACTCCGAGGTGACTGTCGTGATCGTCAGCAAGCTTACTTCGAAGGCTCAGACCACCATCCCGAAGCCGATCCGCGCGGCCCTCGAGCTGCAACCGGGCGACGAGCTCTCGTACGAGATCCTCGATGGTCGCGTCATCCTCACCAAGGTGCAGCAAGACGGGACTCTGCTGGATGACCCGTTCCGCACCTTCGATGAGTGGCACTCGGAAGCAGATACCGCGGCCTATGCCGACCTTTGATCCCGGTGACGTAATCAGGGTACCGTTCCCGTACACGGATCGCGCCACGCGACAGTCGCGCCCCGCCGTCGTCGTATCGACAGCTGAGTACCAGGATCTGCACGGACTCCTGTGGGTCGTCATGATCACCAGCGCCAGGAACCGGGGCTGGCCGGACGATGTGCCGATCAACAACCAGAGGCTCGCTGGCCTGCCTGTTCCCTCAATCATCCGTAGCGCCAAGATCGCGACGATCGATGCCTCAGCCGCCTCGGGGCTCGGCCGGTTGTCAGCGGCTCAGCTTCGGCAGGTCACCGACAGGATCAGAAGGAGGTTGGGCGCCGCATAAACACTGGCGGATGCCCCGGAGCCTTCGGTCCCCTATGTTTGAACGACGGCGCACCGCCGCCGGCCTTGCAGCCACCCAGCAGCATCGGAGCGACCGCCATGACCATTCGCCGAGCCACGCAGCTGGCAATGCCCCTCCTACTGGCCCTCCCGGCCGCCACAACCGCCTGCGTCCCTCCCGAAGACGCGGGCGAGGAGTCCGAAGAGGCGATGATCGAACGCGCCCGCGGGATTCATGACCGCGTCATTACGCTCGACACCCACATCGACATCAGCACGTCGAACTTCACCGCCGAGCGCAATTACACCATGGACCTGCCCACCCAGGCGACGCTGCCGAAAATGGAGGCGGGCGGGCTCGACGTCGGCTGGTTCGTCGTCTACACGTCACAGGGCCTGCTCAACGACGAGGGCTACGCGACCGCCTACGAGAACGCGGTGGACAAGTTCGACGCCATCCACCGCATGGTGAACGAATACGCGCCCGACCGGATCGGGCTGGCGCTCACCTCCGACGACGTGCGCCAGATCGCGGCGGAGGGCAAGCTGGTCGCGATGATCGGTGTTGAGAACGCGTATCCGCTGGGGACGGACATCTCGCGGGTCGAGGAGTTCCATGAGCGCGGCGCCCGCTACATATCGCTGGCGCACACCGGCCCGAACCAGCTCTCCGATGCGCACTCCGGCGAGAACGACGGCGACTTCCTGCACGGCGGCCTGAGCGAGATGGGCCGCGAGGCGGTCGCGGAGATGAACCGGCTCGGGATCATGATCGACATATCGCACCCGTCGAAGCCGTCGATCATGCAGACGCTGGAGATGACCCGGGCGCCGGTCATGGCGTCGCACTCGTCCGCCCGCGGACTGAGCAACGTCAGCCGCAACCTCGACGACGAGCAGCTGCATGCGGTGGCCGCGAACGGTGGCGTGGTGCAGACCGTGGCGCTGCGTTCGTTCGTAAACACCACCAGGAACGCGGCCCACCGCGAGGCAATGGACGCAATCGAGGCGGAGGTCGCAGCGGAAATGGGCGTCGAGATACTCGGACGGGGCGGCATGTTCGCGCTTCCGCCCGACGAACGCGAGGCCTACCAGGCGCAGATGGCCGAGGTGCGGGCAACGGCGGCGGAGCGGGCAGCCGGGATGGACATTCCACCCGACGTGAGTGTGGCGGACTTCGTCGACCAGATCGACTACATGGTCAACCTGATCGGGCTCGAGCACGTCGGCATCAGCTCCGACTTCGACGGCGGCGGCGGCGTGGCGGGCTGGGACGACGCGTCGGAGACCTTCAACGTCACGCTGGAGCTGGTCCGGCGCGGCTACACGGAAGAAGAGATCGGCTTGCTCTGGAGCGGGAACCTGCTGAGGGTGCTCGACGAGGTGCAGGCCGTGGCGGCAATGATCCAGGCAGAAGAAGGGTAGGAAGAAGATGGACCGGACGAAGACGACCAGACTGTTCATGGTGTTGGTGTGCGGCGCGGCGCTGGCCGCCGTTGCATGGGAAGCCACGCCGAAGGACGCCACCTCCGCACCGGCGGCCAGCGAGGACGGCGTGGCGGGAGCCGCAGCGACCTTCCTGTCGCTCCTGGAGGGCGACGCGCTCGACCGCGCCACCTACCAACTGGCCGACGAGGAGCGCTTCAACTGGGCCTTCACGCCCGTGTCGCGCAACGGTCTTCCGCTCAAGGACATGACGGTGGAGCAGCGCAGCGCGGCCCACGCCATGCTGCAGGCCACCCTGGGCAGCCAGGGATATCACAAGGCCAACGCGATTATCGAGCTGGAACGCGTGCTCGGCGTCATCGAGGGCCGTCCCGAACGGCGCGACCCCGAGGACTACTACGTGGTCATCTTCGGCACGCCCGCTGCGGGCGGGCCCTGGGCGTGGCGCTTCGAGGGCCACCACCTGTCGCTCAGCTTCTCCTCGCCGTCCAACGAGCTCACGATCACCGGGCCCGCCTTCATGGGGTCGAACCCGGCGACCGTCCGCTCCGGCCCGAAGGCGGGCTGGCGCCCCCTCGGCCGCGAGGAGGACCTGGCGCGCGGCCTGGTGCACAGCCTCTCGGCCGAACAGCTCGAGATGGCGATGATCGCCGAAGAGGCGCCCCGCGACATCATCACGGGCAACGATCGCGAGGCGCGGCTCGACGCCTTCGAGGGGATCCCCGCCTCACAGCTCGACGACGCGCAGCGCGGGATGCTCATGGGCGTCATCGGCGAGTACGTGTGGAACATGGACGCTGCCGCCGCACACGCGTGGATGGCGCGCATCGAGAACGACATCTCGCCCGACGACCTTTACTTCGCCTGGGCGGGTTCCACCCAGTTCGGCGAGGGCCACTACTACCGCGTCCACGCGCCCCCGTTCCTCATCGAGTACGACAACACCCAGGGCAACGCGAATCACGTGCACTCGGTGTGGCGCGACCTTGAGAACGACTTCGGCGGCGACGCGCTGGCCCGGCACTACGAGACGGGGCACGAGCACGACTGAAGAGCGGCTATCCGGGCAACCGCAGCGACACGTGCAGGTGGTCACCCGTCCCCACGTGCCGCAGCGTATTGAAACCGAGCGCCCGGAACGTCAGTTCGACGGTGCGGTTCCTCCACTCGGGCCGGCCGATCGTACGCAGGTCAAGGGCGTACACAAAGCCGTCGTCCTGCGGGAAATGCAGCGACGACTCGTTCGGTGAGAGGCCCATCCGGCGGTAGAAGTCGGGAGTGCGGCTCGCGTCCGTGATGACCGCGCCCTGGTCCGCAAGGATGACCGCGCTCGCGGCCAGGCGGAGCAACGGGTGGAGGGCCGTGTATTCGGCGCGCACCTCGTCGGATTTCACGTTGGTGCTTCCCACGTAGACGACCGAGTACGCAACATATGCGAGGGCGATGGCCACCGCGCCACGGGTCATCAGCCACTTGAGACCCTTTCCCGCGCCGAGGCGACGGCCCAGTGCCCAGGCGTAAGACACCAGGAGTAGCGCGGTCGCCGCAGCCGACACCGCCAGCGACGGCCACGGACCCAATCCCCACTGTTGGGAGGCGAACACACCGCCACGAATGAGAAGGAAGAAGGGGACGATCGCCAGGAAGACGACGAGCACGGCCCAGCGGAGCAGGCGCAGTGGAAGTCGGCGCGGACGACGGCGTCCGGAACCGTTCGGACCCCGGCGCTTCCGACTGGTGCCGGTGCGTCCCGACTGTTGCGGTCCGTGGTATTCAATCTTGAGTGTGCTCACCCGCCGCCCACGCCTTCCGGAGGTCCGCCCTCGCGCTCTGGCAGCCCGCTCTCGCGCTGGTCTCCGTACTCCCGGATAAAGTCCTCCGCGCCCTTCGGCACCAACAGATTGTCAGAAATCGCAGCAATCTCCTCGGCCTCTCGCCACGCGCGCTCCAGCAACCAGAGCTCGCCCTCCAACGCCCTACGCTCCTGTTCCTCGTGGAGTGCCATTTCGAGTGCAAGGCGAGTGGGCTTGGGTAACGTGCTCATCTGTACGCCTGCCGGGGAGTACGGTGATTGCCGCCGGTGCGCTAGGCGCGTCACAAACCGGTCTGGCCGCCCGGTATGAGCAATCCTCGAGACGGCGTCCTGTACCGTTGTGCGAGAACCGCCCCCGGCATTAACGCTCGGAAGAATGGCGTTGAGAGCACGCACTCCGTCCTCCCCCTCGAACCGCTCCTCCCCGGAGACCAGGCCCCCTGCCTTCGCCTCTACGCTGAAACCGGAACCGTCGGCCGCCGGTGCGAGTCGAGCCTGATTGATCCGGGCCCTGTTCATCCACCGGAGCCGTCCGTCGTCCGGCCGGAACCAGGCTGACGGACCAAGCTGCCTCCAGTTGTTGATCCAGGTCCCGACACTCGAGGCGGCGCCCACTCCGATCAGCCCTCCTATTGCCCCGCCCAGTGCCAGACCGCCAACGGTCGCAATGCCAGCCGCCGTGCCGAACACAATGCTCCGGCGTCGCCGACTGCCGAATTGATCGCCGTATCGCCACGCCGCGAACTCGGGCTTCAGGGGCTTGCCGATCCGCACCAGTTCCAGACCCTCCGGATGCTTCGCCAGCCCGATGTTCTCAGACGAAACCCGGACGCGCGTGTCGCGAAAGAGCTTCTCGCACGTTTCCACCGCCTCCCATCGCTCCTCCAGCGGAGTGAGGTTCCAGCGCTCGCAGCGGCGACACACCACCCACAGCCTCCCCTTCGCCGCGTCGAAGGCCAGGCGGCGCCCGACCGGGAACGACTCGACGACCTCGTTGCTTCCCAGTGCCTTCTTGCAGTAGATGCACGTCCGGTACACGGCAACCCGGCACCGCTCCCGTGGCCCTCAGCCCCCCACCAGCCCCAGCAGCCACGCGCACAACAGCGCGCCGTAAATCCCGAGGATGTACCCCGCGACCGCCATCAGCAGGCCGATCGGCGCCATGGCGCGGTGGTAGACGCCGGCAACCACGGGCGCCGAGGCGGCCCCGCCGATGTTGGCCATGCTGCCCGTCGCAACAAAGAAGAAGGGCGCTCGCACGATCCTCGCGGCGATCAGCAGAATGGCGACGTGGATCGCGATCCAGACCGCGCCGGCGGCCAGATACACCGGGGCGTCCAGCACGGCCCTGAGGTCCGCCTGCGCCCCGATCCCGGCGAGCAGAAGGTAGAGCGCTGTGTAACCGAGGTGTGAAGCCCCCACTTCCTCCAGCTTCCTCAGCCGCGTGAACGAGAGAATGAGGCCGCCGGTCACGACGATCAGGATCGCCCACGTCGTGCTGCTGATGATCGTTGGATCGCCTACCGCCGGAAGCAGCTGCCCAAGTCGCTGCGCGGCCACCGCGCACGCCATGCCGAAGCCGATCATCACGACAGCGTGACGAAGCGTCAGCGGGCGCCGTTCGCTCTTCATGGCTTCAAGCCGGCGATTCGTCTCTTCCATCGCGCCGGTACGCGCCTTCGTGCGTCTGTCGAACCGGCCCTGCAGTCCGACCATCGCAATCAGCACGCCCATCCAGCCGTACCCCACCACCGTGTCGACCACGATTACCGGTCCCATCGCGTCAGCAGACGTCCCCACGCTTTCGGCGATCGCGACCATGTTCGCGGTTCCCCCGATCCAGCTTCCCGAAAGCGCCGCGAACCCCGTCCAGGCGTCCTCCGGGAGCATCCCGCCGAAGATCATCAGAGAAATCGGCCCGCCGACGACGATGCCCAGGGTACCGGCGATCACCATGAACAGGGCCACCGTCCCCAGCCTGACGACGCTGCCGAGGTCGACCGACATCATCAGCATCAGCAGCGCGAAGAGGAGCAGGTACGGAACCGTCCAGTCGTAGAGCGGCGAGGTCGACGGCGTGATCCCGGCGGTCGTCGCCAGCATCGGCAGGAAATAGACGTAGATGACCGGCGGCACGACCTCGAAGAGCTTGCGGCAGCGCGGCAGTTCCGAGACCCAGAAGACCAGGGCCACGATGCCGGCCAGGAACCCGAATACGGCGGTGGGTTCGGTGATGAGTGCGGTCGTCTGCGGTTCCATTGACTTGCCCCCTGGAAGGATACGCCCACCAGCCTCGTATCCTACCTTGGTTACGACGCCGAACCACGGAAGTCAACAGGAGCCACCTTGTACAAGTCCTGTATGTTCTGCCGCAAGCCCCTGGGCACGAACGAGGTCATCGAGTCGTTCCCCGTGGGGCGCCGCCTCGCATTCGACGCGGCGCGCGGCCGGCTCTGGGTGGTGTGCAGGAAGTGCGAGCGATGGAACCTGACCCCCCTCGAGGAGCGCTGGGAGGCGGTGGAAGACTGCGAGCGGATCTTCCGCGACACCCGAATCCGGGTCTCGACCGACAACATCGGGCTCGCCCGCCATCCTGAGGGGCTGACACTGGTCCGCATCGGCGAGCCCATGCGGCCCGAGTTCGCGGCGTGGCGCTACGGGGACCAGTTCGGGCGGCGTCGTCGCAAGACGATCCTGTATGGCGCCGCCGGGCTGGCCGTCTTCGGGGGAGTCGTGATCGGGGGCGCAGCGGCGGGGATCTTCAGCGGCTTCATGCTCAGCCAGTCGGGAAATTTCGTCAACATGTGGATGAACGCGCGCACGCTGGTGAAGCTGCACCCCGAAAGCGGCGGAACCATCAAGCTCAAGCGTCAGGATCTGCTCGGCACGCGGGTGCGCCCGGCCGACGACGACCTGGGCTTCAGGGTCCAGGTCCGCAAGGGCAAGAAGAAGACCTGGCACGAGGGTCCCGAGGCCCGCCGCTTCGCGAGCGCGATCCTGCCCAGGATGAACTCGATGGGCGGCACGAAGGAGACGGTGCAACACGCCGTCAACGAGATCGAGGCCATCGGGCACCCGGAGCGCTATCTGCTCGACATCGCCGATGGGGACCGTTTCCGGGATAAGAAGGGCGTGCCCGGCTACATCAACAAGATGCCGAAGCCGACAAAGCTGGCGCTCGAGATGGCGCTCCACGAAGAACAGGAGCGCCGCGCGCTGGAAGGCGAACTCTGGCTGCTGGAGCAGGCCTGGCGGGAGGCCGAGGAGATCGCGGAAATCTCCGACAACCTGTTCCTGCCGGAGGGAACGGAGGACTTCATCCGCGAGCACCGCGAGGGCCAGGGGCCGGACAGCGGCTGAAGCTCAGTCTACCAGCGATACCCGGCCTTCACGTACACGAATCCGCCGCTGGCACCGAAGGGCGTCTGCGAGCTGTAGAGGTTGCCTGCCACGGTCGCGGCGTTGGGGTTTTCCTGCGGGTACTGATTGAGCGCGTTCTGCGCGCCAATGGTGACGCTCGCCGATGCGGTCAACGGGTAGGATGCCTCCAGGTCGGCCAGGTACTCGCCGGGATAGCCCCGGTCGTCGCGCGAATCGAACCAGCCGCCGTAGTAGCTCAGCCGCGCAAGCGCCGAGACGCCGCCCAGGTTCCTCCGCACCGATGCCATCCAGCGGGTGCCCGGCAGCGCATCTTCGAGCTGCCGGATGCGCACCTCGTCGAGTACCCTGGGGTTGTAGCGGGTGACCTTCGTGTTCGTGTGATTGAAGGCCAGGCTGAACTCGGTGCCGTCCGACCGGCCCGCACCCCCTGCGCCACCTGGGACGAAGGATGCCACCACGTCGACACCCTGCGTGCGCGTGTCGAACTCGTTGGTGAAGAAGCGGAAGTTGGCCAGGTTGCGCGCGCTCGTGATCCCCTCCGCGATGAGCCGCTCTGCGTCCGCCGGATCGAGTGAGAAGACCTGGCTCAGCGCGATGCGGTCCGACAGCGCGATCCGGAAGTAGTCCGCCGACACGCTGAACGCACCCGCGTCGACCACGAAGCCGAAGCTGGCGTTTAACGATTTCTCGGCGTCGAGTGGCTTGCCGCCCGCGAGTTCCGCCACCCTGGACGTGGACGGGATCGTGCCGTTGTTGACCAGGTCCCGCAGCGTACGGTCGAACTGTGTCGACACGTTGAAGGCGTTCTGCTGGCCAGGAGTCGGTGCCCTGAACCCTGTGCTGAAGCTCCCGCGGACAGCCAGGGCCTCGCCGAGGGCGAGTCGCGCCACGGCCTTCCCGTTAGCGGTCGTGCCGAAGTCCTCGAAGCGTTCGGTGCGGAGCGCGGCGCCGACGGTCCAGCGGTCGTCCCGACTCCGCATTTCCAGGTCGCCGTAGACGGCGAAGTTGACCCGGTGCCAGTCGCCCGCCGCGATGTCGCTGAAGCCGGGAAAGCCGTTCGAGCCGGAGCTGAACCCCTGCGCCGCGAAGGGCCCGATCACCCACGACACGTCCTCGCCGATCCCGATCTCGAAGTGCTCGTCACGGAACTCGGCCCCGCCGGCCACGTTGACCACGTCGTTCACGGCGTAGTTCAGGTCGACGTTGAGGTTGAGCTCCGACTGCTGGTAGGTGCCGGGGTCGAAAGACGAAGGCGACTCCGGACCCAGCGATGCGTTCACGGTGTTGTCGATGAAGAAGTCGATCGCGTTGCGGCCGACGCTGGCGCTCGCATCCCACAGCAGACCGCCCCGGGTCTGCCCCTTGACGCCCGCCACGACCGATGCGTCCATTGCATCGCCCCCGAACTGGGGCGTGAACCCGCCGGGGAAGAGCTCCTGGAAGGTGAAGCAGTTGGGGTCGTCGAACACGCGGGCCAGCGCGACCGGGTCCGGGACCCAGTTGGTGATGTTGACCACCGGGCAACCGGCCGAGCCGTCGAGCACGCCGTCGCGGGCGTCGAGCACGTCGCCCACCAGCAGCGTCTTGCCGCCGTCCAGGCTGTAGACCCCCGCACGCGTGTTCGGGTTGCGGAAGAAGAAACCGCCGGCGACGGTCTCGGTCGAGTAGTTGGTGTGCCCGTAGAGCTGCAGGCCGTCGCGGAGGAAGTGGCCGAAGTTGCCCCACAGCTTGAGGTCGTTGTCGACGTCAAGCGCGCCCCAGATCTGGGCCGGGTCGCGGACGTGGGTGTTCCCGGCGGCGATCAGCGCTGCCGCGTCGTCACGCTGCACGCTGCGGCTGGTGGGGTTCGACGCGCCGAACTCGGCGCTGAGGTTGGCGAAGCCGTTTTCGCCGAGCGGGAGCCCGATGTTGCCCGCCAGCGTGTAGGACTCGCCGTCGCCCTCCATGAACGTGCCCGTGCGGAACTCGATGCTTCCGCCGGACGACGCGTCCTTGAGCGTGAAGTTCATCACTCCGGCGATCGCGTCGGAGCCGTACTGTGCCGACGCCCCGTCGCGAAGCACCTCGGCCTGGCGCACCGCAATCGCGGGGATCGACGAGATGTCGGGCCCCTGGGCGCCGTCGGCGAACCCGCCGCCGATCCAGGTGATCACCGCCGCGCGGTGGCGGCGCTTGCCGTTGACGAGCACCAGGGTGTGGTCGGGAGCCAGACCGCGCAGACTGGCGGGCCGGATGATCCGAGCCGCGTCGCCGACGGCCTGCGGGTTGACGTTGAACGAGGGAATCACCGTGCGCAGCAGGTCGTTGAGATCCGTGTCGCCCTGGTCGATGAAGTCCTGTGTGGCGATGGCGTCGATCGGCACCGCCGACTGGGTTACGGTTCGCGGCCGCGCCCGGCTTCCCACCGCGACCAGCCCCTCGAGCGCGACCGCGGTCTCGCGCAGTTCCAGATCCAGTTGCAGCGTCTGGCCGTCGGCCAGCGTGACCTCCCGCGCCTCCATCGCAAACCCGATCCGGGTGACCTCCAGGGTGTGCGTGCCGGGCGGAATGTCGCCCACCTCGTAGCGTCCGCCCGGATCGGTGATGCCGCCCAGTCCGAGCGCCGGCAGACTGATCTGCACGCCGCCGAGCGGCGCGCCCGTTCCGGCGTGCCGCACCGTGCCCTCGATGACGGCCTGTCCCGACGCAGATCCCGGGATGAGCAAGAACGACGTGAGAAAAAGGCACCACGCCGCGGCAGGGGTGCACCAGGACGACGGGCGCACGTTTGCATGCCCGGTGACTGCGGTCATATGGTCAGATCTCCGTCATGCGGACCCATCTTCGCTTGTCCGTTTTTGTCGCAATCCCCGCCGAAATTGTCGCAATGATAACCAACACGCGCCACGCATTCCTTTTCGCGCTCCTCGCCGCCACCGGCTGCCAGAGCGACACCGGGCCCGCGCCCGACCCCTTCACCGCCGATCCGTGGACCCTCTCGGGCCCGGAGATAAAGATAGGCTCGGTCGACGACCCGGAGTATGTCTTCGGCATGGTGGCGGGCCTGGCGCCGGGCCCCGACGGGTCCCTGTACTCATTGCACAGGCGCGAGGGTTCCATCCGGCGCTGGTCCGCGGACGGCACCCCGTCGGGGTCGGTGGGGAGGCAGGGCGAGGGACCCGGGGAGTTTCAGCAGCCCATGGATCTGGGCTTCTTCGGCGACTCGCTCTGGGTCTGGGATTGGAACGGTTACCACGTGAGCTACTTCAACCCGGAGGGAGCGTTCCTCGGACGGGTGTCGCCCAGCGTCGACATCGGTGGCCCGGAGGGGTCGCCGCCGCGCCCGTCCAGGCCCTTCCGGGACGGCGCGTTCCTCGGAGTCGAGCCGGCCTGGTCGCACGAGATCGCGACCGGGGAGCTTACCGAAACCGCGTTCGCGCACATGGATCCGGAGGGCGGTACGCTTTCGACCATCTGGATGCACCCCCACGAGCCGCGCGATGGTCTGGCCCTGCTCAGGGAGAGCGGAGGGGGAACCTATTCAAGCCAGGCGTTCGGCGACGGCGTCGCGTACACGGTGGCTGATGACGGACTGGTGGTGGTCGAGCGGCGCGCCTGGACCGGCGACGGCGAGGCGTTCTTCACGCTGACCCGGATCGGTTTGGCGGGCGACACGGTCTTCACGGTCCGCGTGCCGTACACCCCGGTACCGCTGGCGGCGGAGCGCATCGACTCCGCCGTGACTGCCACGACCGACGGCCTGTACGATTTCATGAGCTCACGGCAGCAGGGGCTCGCAAGGGCCGCCCTGGAGGAGCGCATTCGTGACGCCACCTACAAGCCGGACTACGTGCCGCCCGTCGGCGCAGTCATGACCGACGCGGACGGCAACATCTGGGTGCGCAGGTTCGACCCCGTCGAACTCGAAGGCGGCGAGGCCTTCGGCGAGTGGTGGATCTTCGACGAGGCAGGGGCGCCGCTGGCGCGGGCTCTCACCCCGACCGGCCTCCGGATCATGCACGTTGCCGGTGGCGTGGTATGGGGAACGGAGCAGGACGAGCTGGACGTCGACTACATCGTCCGCTACCGGATCGCGAAGGGCCCGTAGCTGCGCCGGCGGGCCGTGGGATGGGCCCCGACCGCAGGACGGGCCCCGGGCCGCGCGCCCCGGCCGCACCGCTATTGCAATCGACGCACGTCCGCGCCACCGTGGCAATCACTGTCACGATTCCCGGTCATCAGGAGGCCGACGCATGAAACGGATCCCATTCACGGCAGCCCTTGCCGCATTCTCGGTGGCCGGACTCGCCGGCTGCGCCCCCCCGCCTCCCGCGTCCGGCGGGCCGACCGACCCGGACGTCGACGCGATCTTCGCGGATCTGGCCGGCGACCGTCCCGGCGCGGCCGTGGCGGTCCTGATGGGTGGGGAGGTGGTACACCGGGCCGGATACGGCACCGCGCATCTTGATCACGGTATCCCCATCACCCCGGAAACGGTCTTCGACATCGCGTCGATATCCAAGCAGTTCGGGGCCATCGCGGCTCTTCTCCTCCAATCCGAAGGCAAGCTGGACCTCGACGCGGATGTGCGCGGCTACGTGCCCGAGCTGCCGGACTTCGGCGCGGTCATCACGGCCCGGCACCTGATCCACCATACGAGCGGGATCCGGGACTGGCCGCACACGATGGCGCTCGGCGGGATCGGCTTCACCGATGTGATCTCGTTCGAGAAGATCCTGCGCATGCTCTACCGGCAGGAGGCGATCAACTTCGAGCCGAATTCGGAGTACGCGTATTCGAACACCGCCTACAACCTGCTGGCGCGCGTGATCGAGGTGCAGTCGGGGATGACGTTTCGCGAGTACACCGAATCGCGGATCTTCGGGCCGCTGGGGATGACGCGGACGCACTTTTCGGACGACTACCTGGAGGTGGTGCCCGGACGGGCGGAGTCGTACGCGCCGATGGGCGAAGCCGAGGGCGGGGGCGAAGCCGAGGGCGAGGGCTTCCAGCGGATGCCGAACCAGCTCACGGCGCTCGCTTCCTCGTCGCTGCACACCTCGATCGACGACTTCGTCCGCTGGATGCGCAACTACGAGACCGCGCAGGTGGGCGGCGAGGAGATGCTCCAGACGATGGTGCAGCCGGGTGTGCTGACGAACGGCGACACGCTCGACTATGCGCATGGGCTGGCGGTCGGGGAGTACCGCGGGCTGCCGACCTTCGGGCACGGGGGCTCATGGGTGGGCTACCGCACGAACTTCGTGCGCTTCCCGGAGCAGAACCTCTCGATCGCCGTCTTCTGCAACGTCTCGGACTGTGATCCCGCCGGGCGCGCACGGAGGGTGGCCGAGGTCTACATCGGCGACCTCATGGCGCCCGAGCCGGAGGTCCCCGAGCCCGAGCCCGACGCCGAGGGCCCCAGCCTCACGGCCGACCAGCTGCGGGAGTACGAGGGCAGCTACCGCAGTCCGGAACTGGACAGCACCTACGACCTCGAGGTTGACGCGGAGGGACGGCTCGTGGCCACCCACTGGCGCAACGAACCGAGCGTGCTGTCGCCCGCCGGTGAGGATGAGTTCACGGGTGACCAGTGGTTCCTGCCCGAGGTGCGCTTCGTGCGGGACGGCGCAGGTCGGATCAGCGCATTCACGGTGACGGGCGTGCGGGTGCGCGACCTGATCTTCGAGCGGCGCCCATGATCTTCCGCGGTTCACAGGTCACGATGGTCGTGGCCTTCTTCTTCGCCCTCATCGCCGTGGGCACGGTCGGCTACGTATGGATCGAGGGGTGGGGCTGGGCCGACTCGTTCTACATGACGATCATCACGATCACCGCGGTCGGCTACCACGAAGTGCATCCCTTGACGCAGACCGGCCGCTACTGGACCGTCGTGATGTTGGTCGGCGGCCTCACGGGGCTGGCGGCGTGGTTCGCCCTGATTACCGCGGCCCTTGTCCGGATGGACCTGCGCAATACCTACCAGAAGCGCAAAACCATGAAGAGGCTCAAGCGAATGAAGGATCATGTGATCGTGTGCGGTGGCGGCAGGATGGGACTCCAGGTCGTGCACGAACTCGAGCAGGCGGGGCAGCAGTACGTCGTCATCGAGCGCGATCCGGAGGCCAGGCGGGCGTTGCGGCGGATATCGCCTGACATTCTGACGGTCGACGACGATGCGACCCGGGACCAGGTGCTCGGCGAGGCCGGAGTCGAGCGGGCACGGGGACTCGTGACCTGTCTTTCGGCCGACACCGACAACCTCTATGTGTGCCTCTCGGCGCACCACCTGAATCCCGATCTCGTCGTCATCGCCCGGGCCGAGGGCAAGACGGCAACCGCGAAGATGTACCGGGCCGGCGCCAGCCACGTCGTCAGCCCGAACGCCACGGGGGCGGTCTGGGTGGCTTCGATCCTGGTGCGGCCTTCGGTCGCGTCGATGCTCGATGTGACGGCCCCCGGGCGCCACCTGGCGCGCCGCGTGGACCACGCCACCATCGGCGCGGACTCGGCACTCGCCGGGAAGACCCTGGCCGAGGCGGGGATCCAGGACGAAACGGGACTGCTCGTGATCGGCATCCGCAAGGAGGACAGCAGCCACGACGATGTCCGATTCAACCCGAGTGCCGACACCGAACTCGGTGCCGGGGACGACGTCATCATCCTCGGAGACGACGAGCAGATCCGGAAGCTCCGCAGCTACGTCTCCTGAGGCCTCTTGGGCCCGGAGTCCCCCGCTAGTGGAAGTTGCCGAAGTCGACCCGCACGGTGGTACCCTCACTCCAGTCGACCTCGTAGCTGAGCGAATCCTCGATCCGCGCGACCGCCACGATGTAGTCGTACAGCGCGGTCACGCGCGCAAACGCGGCCGGAATGTTGCCGCACTCGTCACGGTTGACCAGGAAGCTGGAGATCCCCACTTCCATCCATGACTCCTCGTAGGGAACCAGGAGGGGACCGCCGCTGTCGCCGAAGCAGACACCGCGTCCCAGGCGCTCCGCACCGGCGCAGATGACGCGATCGGTGATGCTGCCGAACCGGAAGCCCGCCACCTTGGCGCACTCGTCGTTGGTGATGATGGGCAGCGTCGTGCGCTTCAGGATATCCGTGTCCTCGCCATCGGAGCCCGTCCCCGTCTGCCCCCAGCCGATCGCCGTGGCCGTGTCACCGGGAGTCGAATAGGCAGGCTGGTCCGGGTGCTGCACGTACACGCGCGGATGGAGATGCGATCCCTCGAGGCGCAGGATGGCCACATCATAGTCGACGGAGCCGTTGTACTCGGGGTGGTTGCGAATGGCCTGCACCACCACCCGCTCGCCCCCGCTCGTGAGATCGGCACTGCCGAGCAGGACCTCGATGTCGTTCGCGGCGTCGCCGACTACGCAGTGCGCCGCGGTCAGCACGTAGCGGCTGTTGAGCAGCGTCCCGCCACAGAACTGGAAGTTGGTGCCGGGGATCATCAGCCCGACCTGGAACGGAAAGTCCTCGATGTCGGCGTCGTCGCCGTTGACGATCGCCGCGGTGCCGGGCGGCGGCGCGCCCGATGGGGGAGCGGCCTGCCCCGCAAACGTGCTGGTCCAGCCGAATTGGAGGACCTGTGAGACCGTGTGGGTCTGATCCGGGTCCAGTCCGGCCAGTTCGTAGGTGCCGTCCGGCCCGGTCAGGGTGAAGCGCTCGCCGTTGTCGTATGCGCCGTCGCCGTCCTCGTCGAGGAAGACCGCGAAGCCCTCGAGCGTGCGCTCATCGTCGTCCATGGCCTCGTCCATGTCGCGGTCGAACCAGACCGTGCCCTGGATCACGTTCGGCCCGGTCCCGGGCGGGCTGTACGCGACCACCTCGCCGTCCGCGGAGGCCTCGCCGTCGCGGTCATCGCGCACGGTCAGATCGACCTTGTACATGCCGGGCTCCTGATACGTGTGCGTGGGGCGGACCCCAGTGCCCGTGCCACCATCGCCGAACCGCCACGCATACGATACCAGCGTGCCATCGGGATCCGATGACGAAGACGCGTCGAACGTCACCACGAGCGGAGTCTGCCCGAGGTCCACGCTGATCGTGAACGCGGCCGTCGGCAGTTCGTTGGGCTCCTGTGGCGGGGGAGGCGGCGTAGGCGGCGGCGCCACGGGCGTTTCCTCGTCGCCGCCGCAGGATGCCACGGAGACAACGACGGCCAGCAGTCCGGCCAGTGGTGCGCGCGGCGTACGCATCCGCCGGTTGGTCATGCGACTGTGGATCATCGGCCTCCGCCTCCTTCCTTGCGACTGAATCGTGACAGTGGGCGCTGACGGATTCGAACCGCCGACCTCCTGCTTGTAAGGCAGGCGCTCTCGACCAGCTGAGCTAAGCGCCCCGTCACGCATAATATGTTTGCGTGGCAGAACTTACAACTTGACAGCGGCGAGCGGGTGGGACACTATCGTTCCGGTCAACCGCGACGCACACCATGCCAGTTCACACAGAGACCTCGAAGCCGGAAGACACTCCGGGATGACTGCGGAAGCCGCCTGGGATCTCCCCCAGCCGCTGTCCGTGTGCGACGTGCGACACGACGACGGCAGTGTCACAATCGTGCGTCGGCACGGCAATCCCAAGGGCCCGAGGCTGTTGCTGGGTCACGGCAACGGACTCGCGATCGATCTCTACTATCCGTTCTGGTCGCTGCTCGTGGACGATTTCGACCTGTTCGTCTACGACCTCAGAAACCACGGGTGGAACGACGTCGGCGAACGGCGCGAACACAACATGCCCAACCTGATCCGGGACCAGGATCAGGTCATCGACGCGGTGGCGGATCGCTACGGGAAGCGGCCGACGATCGGAGTGTTTCATTCCCTGTCGGCCCTCACAACCCTCCTCGCACCGACGCTGGCGGAGGGCCAGAGCGCATCCTTGGCGGCCTGGGTTCTCTTCGACCCCCCTCTGTACCGGCCCGGGCCGGAAGACCCGGACTACGATGCGCTGGCCGAACAGTCGGCCGGGATGACGCGGCGACGCACGCAGCGGTTCCGGAAGAGAAGCGACTTCTCCGACCTCATGAGCTACCTCCCGCTGCTTCTGAGAGCGGTTCCCGGTGCCTCGGAGCTGATGGCCAGGACGGTGCTGCGGGAATCGCCCGACGAAGGAGGCTTCGAACTGCGGTGTCCGCGCGAGTACGAGGCGCAGATCATTGCATACGTAAGGACCTACGCCTTCCTGGTGGACTTCGGCAGCCTCCCGTGTCCGACGAAGGTCATCGGATCCGACCCCACGCTGCCCTACGCGTATCTCCCCACCTTCAACCTCAGTCACATTCAGACGGTCGACTACGACTTCATACCGGAGACGACGCATTTCCTGCAGCTGGAAAAGCCTCAGGAGTGCGCCGACGCGATGTGCGACTTCCTCAGGGTGCGCGGGCTGATCTAGATCGCCAGCGGGTCCGGTCCGTATTCGTTGTCGCCCTGTTCGCCCCGGGCGAAGATCAGCGTAAGTCCCAGATAGATGTTGTAGAGCGGGATGGCCATCAGCAGAACGTGCCAGCCCGGCCTGCCCAGATCGTGGAGCCGCTTGACGGTGATGGCGATCGCCGCCCATGCGCCCGCAAGCGCGATGCCGGCCAGCGGAAGCGTGAAGATGAGCGCCAGCGTGTCGGAAGCAAAGACGAGCGCGGCGCCCATCGAGGCGATGACCAGATCGTCGAGCATGATGTGCCAGAAATACCATGCGCGGTTGACTCTGCCCCTGGTGGTGAACAGCTCCAGAAACGCGTCCATTCAGAAGTGTCTCCGATTTGATGGGTTGAGGTGGTTCTGCCGGGTTGCACTCCGGCGGAGGCAGGTCCCAGCTTCGTCTTCATGACTACGAGTACGCGCGACGACCGCGAACGCGTCACAGCGGCCTCGCTGGCAACAAAGTTCATGGCGGCACAGTCGGCGGGTGAATGCGTCGAGCCGCCGTCGGTGGCCCACGGGCTTCGTCTGCGTGACGCCTACCGCGTCGGGGCCGAGATCGCGCGGTTGCGCCTGCGAGACGGATGGCGGCCGGCGGGGTGGAAGGTGGGATTCACCAACAGCGAGATCTGGCCCAGGTGGGGACTGGACCGTCCGATCATCGGCCCGGTCTATCGCGAGACGACGTTTCGGGCCGTCGAGCCGGACCTGACCGTTCCGATGGGCACGCGCGCTGCGCCCCGGCTGGAAGTGGAGGTCGTCTTCGGCTTTGCGGACGCGCGCGATGCGGGAAACGCGTCCGGCGCCGCACGGTCGGGCCCGCGCCCACAGTGGGTCGCGCTCGGCGCCGAACTGGTGGACTGCCACTACGCGGATTGGCGGCTGCACCCCGCGGACGCGGTCGCGGACTTCGGCCTCCACGCCGGACTGATCGTCGGTCCACCCGTGCCGCTGACGGGGGACCAGGAAGGGCTCCCCGATCCCCGTCGTTCGCTGCCGGAGATGGCCGTGTCGCTTGCGGGCGACGGCGCCCGGCTGGCCGAGGGCCGCGGCAGCGCGGTGCTCGGGAGCCCCTTCAACGTCCTCGCCGAGCTGGGCCGCTCGCTCAAGCCGGCCATGGCTGCCTACTTGGCTTCAACGCAGAGTCCGCCGCCGGGCGCCGCGGGTTACCTTGTCTCGACGGGCACGCTCACTCCTCTGGTGGAGGCGCACATTGGGATTCGGTACGAGATCACGTCGGACCTGCTCCCCGGCTTTTCGTTCCACCTGGTCTGAGGGCATGAAGCGACGCCTGCTGCTCATCCTCGGGGCGGCCACGCTCATCGGCTGCAGCACCGCAACGCCCGCCGCCCAGCCAGCGTCCACCGCTCAGCCGGCGCCCGCACCCGATCCCCCGCCCCGCTCCAAGGCCGACGAGCCCAACACCACCGACGGCATCTACACCCTCGCACAGGCCGAGCGCGGCACCCAAGTCTACAACCGGATCTGCTCCGAATGCCACGAGCCGGAGGACTGGACCGACGTGGCGTTCCTGGAGCGCTGGGAAGAGGCTTCCGTCTTTCGACTCTGGTACTGGATCTACGAGCGGATGCCGCACGGAAACCCGGGCAGCCTGACCCGCGAGCAGGTCACCGACGCCCTGACCTATATCTTCCAGCTGAACGGATTGCCCCCCGGCGACGCCGAACTCGGCACCGACGACGACACCATCGACGACTACTGGATCATCTGGACCACGCCATGACACGACGCACCGCCCTCCCGCGCTCGGCCGCGCTGCTTGCCGGCATCCTCGTCGCCTCCGCCCCGCCCGCCCCCACCGCCGCCCAGTCCTCCAGCCTCGTCTCGCCCACCGGCGACGTCGACTGGAACCGCTTCTACACGGCGGCCGAGACCAACCAGATCCTGCGCGAGTTCGCGGCCCTGTATCCCGGGCTGACCGAACTGCACAACCTCGGCGAGAGCTTCCACGGGCAGCCGCTCATGCTGATCACGATCACCAACGAGGCCACCGGCCCCGCCATCGAGAAGCCCGCGCTGTACGTCGACGGCGGCCTCCACTCGGGCGAGCTGACCGGCTCGGCGGTCGCCACGCACCTCATCGGCCACCTGCTCAACGGCTACGGCAACAACCCCCGCGTCACCGCGCTCCTCGACAGGCGCGCCGTCTACGTGCGGCCCAAGTTCAACCCCGACGGGTCGGACCTGGCGCTCATCGACGACCAGTTCCTGCGCAGCACCCCCCACCCCTTCGACGACGACGAGGACGGCACCGCGGACGAGGACCCGCCCGAGGACCTCGACGGCGACGGCTGGATCACGCAGGTGCGCCAACGCGACGACGACGGTGTTTGGGCCCTCGACCCGGACGACGACCGCATCCTCATCCGCGATCCGGACCAGCGCCGCCCCGGCCCGCGCTACTCGGTCATGCGCGAGGGCATTGACAACGACGGCGACGGGACGATCAACGAGGACGGGATCGGCGGGCTCGACATGAACCGCAACTTCCCGCGCAACTGGGAGCGCGTGCACATGCAGCCGGGCGCGGGGGACTACCCGCTTTCGGAGCCCGAGACGCGCGCCGCGGCGGAGTTCATCAACGCGCACCGCAACATCACCGGGATCGTGCACGGGCACACCTCGGGCGGCTTCGTCTACCGGCTCCCGTCGGCGTCCGCGCCGTCGCTGTTCCCGCAGATCGACCTGTCGCTGATCATCCATCTGGGCGAGGAGTACACGCGCTCGACCGGCCGCCCGGTGGTTCCCAGCGCCACGCACCCCACCGAGCACCGCTACGGCACGCTGATTTCGTGGGGATACTGGGATCACGGCGTGATCGGGTGGGTGCCCGAGTTCTCGCCGGGCCCCGAGGCGTGGGTGACCGACTACGACGGCGACGGCGAGGTCAGCGAGGCCGAGCAGCACCGTTTCAACGACGAGGAGCTGGGTGGCCGCTACTTCTCGGACTGGACGCCGTACGACCACCCGCAGCTCGGCGCGGTCGAGATCGGGGGGTGGCACGCCAAGTTCTGGGGGCAGAACCCGCCGCCCGAGTTCCTGGAGGAAGAGACCGAACAGCAGCTGCACTGGATCCTCTACCTGGCCGAGCAGGGCCCGCTGATCGAGGTGAGCGACCCGGAGGTGACCGCCGTGGGCGACGGGACCTTCCGCGTCGCGGTGACCGTGACCAACACGGGATTCCAGCCCACGAGCGTCACCGACCGGGGCGCGGTGGGGCGTGAGCGCGGAGACGGCAGCATGGACCGCCAGGTGGTGCGGGCGCCGGCTGTGACGCTGACGCACCCCGGGCTCGAGATCGTGGAGGGCCGAGCGCGCACGGTGATCCCGCATCTGGCGGGGTCGAACCCGTTCCTGGAGGCCGCAACCGAGCGGTCGCACACGGTGACATGGGTGGTGCGCCCGACGGGCGGAGAGCGCGCCGTGCGGGTGACGGCGGAATCGGACAAGGGCGGCACCGTCCGGTCCGGCTGGGTGGCGGTACGATGAGGGGCGTGATCGCCATCGCGGCAGCCCTGGCCGCCGCATGGCCCGCACCCCTCGACGCCCAGGAGCGCGGCGGCGCTGGGAGCGCATGTGCCAGATCCGCGCCGAGAAGTTCGACCTCGTGCTGCCCACAGCCATGCACGACAACGACCTCGACATGTGGATCGTCGTCATGCGCGAGGGCCTCCTCGACCCTCTGTGGGAAGCGCTCGGGCGCGGCTACGTGGGCGACTGGGCCTACTACGTCTTCACCGACCGGGGCGAGCGCACCGAACGCGCCGCGCTGGGCGTGGGCGGCTACATGCTGGAACAGTGCGGCGTCTACGACCACTTCGGCAGCGCGGCCTCGCTGCGCGACTACGTGGCCGAGCGCGACCCGGAGCGCATCGGGGTGAACATGGCCGAGTCGATCGGCGGCGCCGACGGTCTCTCGCACACCTCCTACCTGCACCTGCGCGAGGTGCTCGGCGCGCCCTACGCCGACCGCCTGGTCTCGGCGGAGCGCTTCGTCTCCGACTTCCGCGCCACCCGCACGGCAATCGAAATCGCCGCGTTCGCCGAAGCCGGCGAGATGAGCCGCGAGATCGCCGAGCGCGCCTTCTCCAACGAGGTCATCACCCCCGGCGTAACCGCGCTCGAAGACGTCGCCTGGTGGATGTGGGACCAGCTGCTCGCGCGCGGACTCGATTCATCCTTCGACATGCCGTCGGTGTACATCACCGGCCCCACGGGCATCGAGGCGAGTTCGTCCGACCGGATCATCCAGCGCGGCGACCTGCTCATGATCGACTGGGGCGTCGGCTTCCTCGACTTCTACACCGACATGAAGCGCGTCGCGTACGTGCTGCGCGAGGGCGAGACCGAGGCCCCGCCGGGGATCCGGCACGCCTTCGAGCGCGCCAAACAGGTACGCGACATCATGAAGGCGTCGATCAAGCCCGCGCCCACCGCCCAGGAAGCCGTCGACGCCACCTGGGCCGCGATCGAGGCGGCCGGCTTCAACCGGATCGAGTTCAACCAGCCCACCGACGACCCCGACGTCACCGATGTGGTGATCGGGCCGCACTCGGTCGGCAACTGGGGCCACGGCATCGGCCCGTCGCTGGCGTTCTTCAACCCGACAAGGCTGACCTACGAACTGCGCCCCGGCACACTGATCGCGGTGGAGCTGTTCGCCTACACCGCCAATCCCGAGTGGGACAACGCCAAGGTGCGGATCCCGCTGGAAGACGACGCGGTCGTGACCGAGCGCGGCGTGGAGTGGCTCTATCCGGTGACGGACAGGGTGCTGCTGATCCGGTAGCTGCCAGGGCGGGCGCAGCCGTCAGCGCATGGGTGGCACGATCCATACCAGCCGCCCCTTCTGGTCGTACACGCGGATCGGTACCCGGGCGATGTCGTTGCTCAGATCGATCACAGGTCCGTCGGGCTTTGCTGCGGCGTCAGCCGCTCCCGACCCGGTTACCCGGTAGGGTTCGGCCGCGCTCAGGTTGACCTCATAGCCCATGTCGGCCATCGACTCGATGGTGATCCTGCTCAGCGGTTCCTGGCCGATCGTAAGAAACGGCGTCATCAGCTCGGCTTCGAAGACGGATTCCCTCCAATGCGAGTCCGCCGACCCCCGGCGCCCGCCACTCTCGACCGGAACCTTGGCCCCCCTGTACGACCGCCCCCCGCTCGCATCGAATGCCGCCAGTGTATACGGTCCCACGAAGTGAGTGTCGGCGTTGGCGTTGCCCCCAACCGAAGGGTTGCGAAGAAGGTCGCGGTCGCCCCACAGCGTGCCGAAGCCCAGGACGTGCCCGAATTCGTGCGTGACGGTGTTGACGAGCGCGCCCTGGGCCTCCAGGCGGTTGACGTCGTCTTCGTCCAACTCGATGAAGCCTCTGATCGCTTCTTGATAGATGGTGTCGGATGTTGCAAACAATACAATGCGCCGACTGCAGGCCGTTGCCCGCCCAAGCACACCCCCCGCCCCATCGATCGAGTCGATCGTGATGTAGACGCGAAGGTCGTCGATCACCTCCCCGGGCGCGATCGCGGGTGATCCCGGACCGCAGGCGTCGGCGGAAACAGCCTCCTGGTAGGTGATATCGTCGGCGCCTCGGCCGATCACCGACTCCCAGCGCTTGGCCGCGTCCCGCATCACCTGATTCTGCGCCGCCGACCCCCCGTCCAGGAATACCAGCTCGATGTCGAAAGTCTCCACGGGTTTTCCGCCAATAGTCACGGTGAGCGTCGAGGGACCGAAGGCGGTGAACGCGTGAACCGCGACGTGATAGGTCCCCACCCGCGTCGGCACCATCTGGCACAGTTCATCCGAAGCGGCGTTGCCGCTCGGGCACCGGTACTTGTAGTGGTGATCCGGCCGGGGTCCGTAGTGGACGAACATGTCTGCGTCGCCCGTGCCGCCGGACAGCTCGACGTTGAGAGCCTCGTCGGATGCCTCGTCGATGTCTACCCGGAACAGGAACACCTCGTCCACCGTCGATGAGGAAACGGTTACGGACTGCCCCAGGGCAATCACCTCCTGGCGCAGGACCGTAAGCGGCTTTTCGTCCCTGTTGTTGGCCTTTTCCCACTCGTCGATCGCGCCGTCCGGGTCGATCTGCAAGCCGAGGCTCCACGACCCCACCTCGAACGGACCCGCCGTGAAGGAGACGCTCGCCGTCGCTTCCGGCTGCAGCTGCGCCACATAAACCGTCTCCAGCGCCGTTCCGTCCAGCGTCAAACTCACCGCAAAGCTGTCCGGACTCGCGCCATCGCCGTTGTTGGCAATCAGAGCGTCAATTTCGATCATCTCCGAGGCGGTCGGATCCAGCCGCGACACGTTGAAACTCCCAACGCTCAGGTCCGGTAGCGGGTTGTCCGACGTGGCCCGCGCCGAGGCGATGTTCTGGATCCCGCCCGGGGCCCAAACGGCCATTGTCTGGGCGCCGAACTTGCCGCCGAGCGTCCATACCGTAGAGGCGAGACCCGTGGAGTCCGTCACCGCGGTCTCCGGATCGGCCGAGCCGCTCTCCGCTCCCGGCCTGAAGTTCACGGACAGACCCTCCACGCCGTACCCGCCCCGGTCCTCCACCTGCACGACCAGCGGCTCCGGCAGGGGCTCGTTCCTGAGCGACTCCTGGTCGTTGCCGGCCACGAACGCGATCGTCGCGGCTGTCTGCTGCACGGTCACGTCGGCCGTGGCGTTGAGCGCCCCCGTGCTCGCCTGGAGCGTGGCCGAGCCGTTTCCGGCGGCGGTGACGGTGCCGCTGGCGTCCACCGTGAAGACCGTCTCTTCGGAACTCGACCAGGTCACCGTGACCGCCATCGAAGACCCGTACTGGTCGCGCACGTTCGCGCTGAAGGGCGTTGTCTGGGTGATGTAGGTGAGCGTGGCCGATCCCGGCTGGATCGAGATCGTGGTAGGGACCGGAGGATCCGATGGCGTGACGGGACCAACGTCCCCGCCGCCGCAACCCGTGACGGCCACCAGGACCAGCGTACGAACGATCAGCGTCGAGCGGGAAATCTTCATCTTGGCAACACCTGCGTTGGTCGTTGGCGCCGGGCCATTGCGCCGCCCGCCTTCACGTGACGGGCGAGGAAGCGAGTCGCCTCAATATAGCCAGTACGGCTCATCCGGCTATTGACTCGCCCGCTACGCTGGGCAAGTCCACAGTGTAAAGCAAAGTGTACACAATGTAATGTATAATTCACATTTCATGCCCGCCTGCGGCGGTGGTTCTCCAAGTGAACGGGCAGGTACAGCAGTCCGAAAAACACCAGCGCCGCCACCTCCAGCTTGAGCAGGTACCACGGCCACGGCAGGAAAATGAACGGCGACGCGGTGTCCGGAACCACGCTCAGGTACATGTAGTTGCTGTCCAGCAACAGGTTTACGGGGGCATTGACCGCCGCCAGGATGTTCAGCGCGACGAACGCGCGGACCAGCGACCGGAACGTGGGCCGCATCCCCAGTCCGAAGGTCAGGAACAGTGCTGCGGCCACGATGGCCCCGTGCGAAATGAAGTACTGGAAGAAGAGGTAGTGCGGGAAGCCCTCCGACAGCTCCGGTGTCACCATGGCGTTGGTGGCCCCCGCAAGCCCCCAGAAGTAGACGAGCTGGAACGACCAGCGCCAACGGAAGAGCAGCGTCGCGGCGGACAGCAGGATGGTCAGGCCGCACACATGGAGCGGCAGGTGCTCGCGCACAAACACCTCGCCGCCCACCGTGACGTATCGGTAGACCCAGTACACGCACTGGTTGAACAGCAGCACCGCGGCCAGCCCGACACAAAGGCCCCGGGTGACGCTGGGCGACCGGCGGCGCCTCGCCACGGCCGTCATCGCGCCAGGCACCGCCACCATCAGCACCATGGCCAGGATGTGTGGTGTGCCGAAGAGCTGAAACGGAGCGGCGGACATTCACTGTGCGGGAAGGAGGGCGAGTTGCCAGGTTGGTCGCTTCGCCGTCTGCGGTGCGACGCGCGATTTCCGCACAGTTTCCTACCGGCTGTAGATGGTAATGCCCACGGATGCGATATGGTGCCTGAGCGGGGCGTATCGTATGTCCTCTATCGCCTTGACGTCGCAGGTCTGCGGTATGTCGAGGTCCTCAAGGTCGAGTGCCAGCCGACCCAGCCGATGCGTGTCCCGGATTCCCCGGGTGGCGAGATCGATATCCGAGCGAGGCGATGCGGAGCCCGTGGCCCGCGAGCCGAACAGCACGACTTCCGCCAGTTCCGGGTACGCCTCGAACAAGCGCGTGAGCCGATCCAGAAGCGCTGGGCTCAGGGGGTTTCGTCCCGAGACCGGCTGCGACGTGCTCATTGGCTCGTCCTCGACTCGACCAAGCGAATCGTGGACTGCCTCGAACAGCCCCAGATACCGCACGTGGATGCGGTTCGCCACCTCCTCGAACACCGCGAAGTCGTACTCATGAGACATGCGGTTGCGATCGGTCAGCATGTCGATCCAATCGTCTGCGGCGTCGATCATTCTGGCCGAGAAGGCGGCACGGATGACGTTGCGCGGAGTGACTGTCGACACCTGAAGCCCGTCGTGTTCAAGGCGGTCCTTCAGCGTCTTCCATGCCAATTCGAATGTGTATTCGAAGCGTTGGACGAGACCCTCCCGCTCCAAGTCGCTCAGACGGGACGGATCGTCCTCGGCGGCCTCGCGCAAGAGAGCCAGCGCGCGTGAGAAATTGTCGAACCTGTACTCCCAGCGCGAAGGATGCTCTGCCGGCATGGGCATGGCCTCGTTTCCGTCGGTTCTCGGCGTCGCGAACCGCAATTGGCCGCTACCCCAACCTAACCCGTGCCTGCGAAACCTCTCAACGACGGGCGGCGCGGGGTCCCCACGCGGGTCCCACATCCGCCCAGCGCGGCCACCCGGAACGCGAGCCCGTGGCGCGCGGCGAAGCGGAGCGCCTTGTCCTGCACCACGCCACCCCCGATGCGGCGCGCCTGGTCCCAGCTGACGGAGCGAAGCGGGGCCAGGCCGCCGGTCGCGGCGGTCGCGCGCGGATCGGCGGGGTAGATCCCGTCCACGTCCTTGATCAGGCGGACTTCCGCAGCGCCCATGGCGTGGCCCAGGAAGAGGGCGGTCAAGTCGGAGCCTCCGCGCCCGAGCAGCGAGGGCACCCCGGTCACGTCGACGCCGACGAAACCGGGGACGATGACCACGTCCGAGCAGTCGAGCGCGGCGGCTATGGGGCCGGTATCGACATCGATCGGTTCGGCGTCCCACAGCGCGCCGCGGGTGCGCACGGACAGCCGCGCGGCGGTGAATCCGGTCGATGGCACACCGATGCCGGCCAGCGCAATGCCCAGAAGCGCCACCGAGGCCTCCTCGCCAGTGGCCAGAAGTGCGCTGATGAGCGCGTCCGGCGGGCCGGGCGCGACCGCCTTCGCGCGGGCGACCAGCGCGTCGGTGGTCTCGCCCATGGCCGACACCACGGCGATCACCTTGCGGCCGCGTGCCACCTGGTCCCGCACATGCGCGGCGACGCTGCGGTAGCCCTCCGGTGACGCGAGCACGGACGACCCGAACTTGAGCACGTGCACGGGGCCGGGACCGAAGCCCTGCACGGGCGCTGGCTGCGCACACGCGTTCACGCCGCCTGGCACACGACCTCCTCCGCGCGGCACAGGGCGCGCCCCAGGTCGGCCACCAGGTCGTCGGGCGACTCGATCCCCACCGACAGCCTCAGCAGACCCTCGCGGATCCCGGCCACGATCTGCGCGTGCTGGTCCATCGACGCGTGCGTCATCGTCGCCGGGTGGGCGACCAGGCTCTCGACACCCCCGAGCGACTCGGCCAGCGCGAAGTGCTCAAGGCCGTCCACGAACGCTTCGACCGCCTCGCGGCCGCCCCGCAGCTCGAACGAGATGAGGCTGCCCCACCCGAGCTGCTGCCGGCGGGCGATCTCGTGCCCGGGATGCCCGGGAAGGCTGGGGTGGTTCACCCTCGAGACGACGTCGCTGTCCGCCAGCAGGTCCACGATGCAGAGCGCGTTCTCCTCATGCGCTCGCGTGCGCGCATGCAATGTCCGGATCCCGCGCAGCGTCAGGTACGAGTCGAAGGGCGAACCGGCGACACCCATCGCGTTGGTCCACCACGCCACGTCCTCGAGCAGCTTCTCGTCCGCCGCGATCACCGCGCCTCCGACGATGTCGCTGTGTCCGTTCAGGAACTTGGTGGTCGAGTGGACGACCAGGTCCGCCCCGAAGTCGAGCGGGCGCTGGTTGACCGGCGACAGGAAGGTGTTGTCGACCACGCAAACGGCGCCGATCTCGCGGGCCAGACAGGCCCACGCCTGGATGTCGGTGATCCGCAGCAACGGATTGCTCGGCGTTTCGATCCAGATCATCCGCGGCCGGAGTGCACGCGCGCGGGCGCGCGCCCCGGGTGCCGTCTGGTCGACAAAGCGCACGTTGTACGATCCGCGCGCCGCCTCGGCGGTGAACAGCCGGTGGCTGCCCCCGTAGCAGTCGTGAGGCGCCAGCAGCAGATCGCCGGCGGCCAGCAGCCGCGTGACGACCGCGATCGCCGACATGCCGGAAGACGTCACGACCGCGCCGCATCCGCCCTCCAGTTCGGCGATCGCGTCGGCGGTGAGGTCGCGGGTGGGGTTGCCGCTCCGCGTGTAGTCGTACTTCCCGTACACGCCGGGCGAGTCGAAGAAGAAGTTGGACGACAGGTGAATGGGCGGCATGACCGAGCGATGGATCGAGTCGGCACCGAGTCCGGCGCGTACCGCGCGGGTGACGCGCGAGGGGGAGCCGGGCGGGAGACCGGCCCCGAGGCCTGGGGACGCGCCGTCGGGACAGTGGGGGCGTGCGTCGTTGCGGTTCATTGGATTGCCTCCTCTTCGGCCGGCAGTGCGTTGAGTGCCGACCTGACCTGCCGTGCGACTTCCCCGGTTTCCTTGAGGAAGGCGTCGTGGCCGAACAATGACTGTACGGTCGCATGGCGTACGGGTGACCGGCCCTGCCGCTCGGAGAGCTCATCCACGAGCCAGGGCGGAACGATGACATCGGTGTCGAACGAGACCAGCAGCGCGTCGTCCGGGAGCGTGCCGGGGCGGGTGCTGTGCAGGTCGATCGACTCCGAAAGTGCCAGAAAGCGGCTGGTTTCGAAGACGCGGGCGAATGCCGCCCCGCGCGCGTCAAGGTAGTCTTCGACAGGGAACCTGGACGGGGTCTTGCCGGGCGTCCCGGAGGTGAGTGCGAAAGGCGAGAAGCGCGCTTCGAATTCGTCGATGCTGCGGTACGTGGTCATCGCGAGGGCGCGGGCCAGGGCAAGTCCCCGCGCGGGCTGCCCGGTTTCCGCGCCCAGCGTCGCGGCCGCGCGCTGCGCCGTGCGCACCGCCGTGGCCATGGGGTGGGTGCGGTGGGCGGCGCCGAGGATGACGAAGCGCGACACGCGCTCGGGGAAGAGTTCGGCGAAGGCGAGCGCCACCATGCCGCCGTAGGAGGCGCCGACCAGCGACGTGGACGCGATGCCGAGGTGGTCGAGCACCGCCGCGAGGGCACGCGCCTGGTCGTGGGTCGTCACCGGACGAAGAACCTGGTCTCCGCAGGCGCCCCCGAGAAAGTCCATGCCGATGAGTAGACGGCGCGCCGGGTCGAGGGCGTCGCCCTCCCCGACCACCCCAGGCCACCATCCGGCTTCCGGAAACGGCGACGTTGGCGCGAGGTGCCGCCCCGCCGAGATGCCGCCCAGCACGACCGTCGGGGCCCGGTCGGGACCCACCGCCTCGAAGTCGACAGGCACGCGGCGCGGCCCCAGGTGATCGAAGTCGATGCGCGCGCGGAGTGTGGAACGCACGGCGTAGGCAGGAGGGGCCGCGCGGGCGGGAGAACAACCGGGCATCGTTCAACTCTCCGGGTCGGGACTCCTCACCGGACTCCGGAGATTCGACACCCTTGGTACTTCCGGCTACCGCTCCGAAGAGCGACGGGCGGTTCATCTTTGCGGGCGGACGCGCGGTCCGCCGCAGGAGTTGGCACCTTTGTGGGAATGCCACTTCCCACAGGTTGCCCCGGCTTCAACGGGCCTGTCCCTCAGCCGGTCTCGATGAGTTGTCGTTGGAGGATAGGTACACCCGTTGCCGGCCGGCGTCAAGGCCGGGGGCAGGGTGCCGGTCGATTTCGGGCGCGAGCCGGGCCGACTTCGGGCGAACTATGGCCGGGGGTAGGACCCCAGAACGCGGAAGAGGCCGGCGCGGCGGCGAACGCCCGAAAGCGCCTCCCTGACCAGGGCGTCCTCGCGGTGACCCTCGATGTCGACCAGGAAGATGTAGCGTCCCAGGCTGCGCCGGTCGGGCCGGGACTCGATCTTGATCATGTTGATCCCGCGGTTCGCGAATTCGCCCAGGGCGCCGTGCAGCGTGCCCGCCGCATCCTCCGTGAAGTCGAAGCAGAGAGAGGTCTTGTCCCGGCCGGTCGGAGCATAGTCTTCACGCGCCAGCACGACGAAACGCGTCTTGTTGTTGTCGGCGTCCTCGATGTTGCGGTCAACGATGTTGGCCCCGAAGATCTCCGCCGCCCGGCGGCTCGATATGGCGGCGGCGGGACGGGTGCTCGCACCCATGTCCTTGACTGCGCCCGCGGTGCTCAGGGACGCCACGGCTTCGGCTTCCGGGAGGTGCTCGGCGATGTAGCCGCGGCACTGCGCCAGCGCCTGCGGATGCGAATACACAACGCGGACGAGCGGTAGCGCGAACCCGGGCTGGACCAGGAGACAGTGGTGGATCGGCAGCACGATCTCCATGCGGATCATGAGTTCGGAGTGGTGGATGAGCACGTCCGTGCTGTGCGTCACGGCACCCTCGAGGCTGTTCTCGATCGGCACCACGGCTTCGTCCGCCGCGCCCTCCTCTACGGCGGCGATCACGGCCGCGATGGTGTCGAACGGCACGAGGCGCGCGGCGACGCCGGCGTACTGGAGCGCCGCCTCCTCGCTGTAGGTTCCGCGGGGCCCCAGATAGGCTACGCTCACCTCGGCCCGGCTCCGACCTCACCCATCGTCACCCAGTACGTCGCGTCTCCGCTCCCCCCCTCCACCACCACCCCCAGGTACGGCCCGCGCCCCTCGCCGTGGGCCGCCAGCGCCGCCCACCCGTGCGCGGTCGTGGTCCAGCGCGCACCCGTCGCCCTCTCCTGGGGCATGTCAATGGCGCTGACGGTCCCGAAGGCGGGGTTGAACACGACATCCAGGTACCGGTACGCCACCTCACCCGGCGCGCTGGCCGCGTCCACGACCACCTTCCACGTCCCGGCGGCCGGGCTGTGCACCACCACCGTCTCGTCGCCCACCGGATCCCCGTCCGTGCGGACGCCCGTGCACTCCTCTCCGGTGCAGTCGAAGACGTAGACATCCAGATCGGCGCCACCGGCTCCCGCGCCTGCGTCCGCGCCACCGCCCTCCACCGACTCCACGCTGGTCCGCACCATGAGCGCCGACGAGCCCGGCAGCACCTCGATCTCGTAGACGTGCTGCTCACGGGCCGAGATCGTCCTCGCCTGGCGCCGCGCGCTGCCCACAGCCGTGTTCACCGCGCCGCCCGTGAAGGTCGCCATCCGGTTCGTGATCCACACCTGGTGCGTGCCGGCGCCCGTGGCCGCGCCGTTGTCGACGGCCAGATCCGCCGAGACCACCTCGACCTCGGCCGCGAGCGCCGATACCGTGAGCGTCGCGGCGGTGGGCGGCACGGGCTCGTCCTTCTTCGCCTGCTCCCAGTCGAAGGTGCGCGTGTCGGCGATGTCTCCCAGGCGCACCTCCCAGGTGCCCGCGACCGGATCCGCCACGACCTGCGTGATCCCCGACGCGTCGCTGCGGATCATCTCGCCGCGCTGGCCGCGGGTGTCGGGACGGAACACGCCGAGCGTGACCGGGCGCTCCTCCCAGCCGACATCGATCTTGAGCGCGCTCGTGCCCTCCGGGACGTCGAAGAAGTAGCTCTTGAGCCCGGGACGCGGGACCTTCGCCTCCTGCGTCGCCGTGTAGCCGTTTACCTGGTTCAGCGGCTCGGGCGCCACAATGGCTGCATGCAACCGGTGGGCATACCCCGCCACGTCGTCGTGGTGCAGGGTCAGGTGCGCGGTGTGGACGCCGTGCCCCGCCGGCGTCACCGTGACGGGGAAGTCGACCGGCGTGTTCAGCGGCAGCGTGACCGTCAGCGGCGAGGAATAGGTGCCGTGGTCGTTGCCCGCCCAGGCGACGTCAAAGGTCATGTTGCCGGACGGACCGGAGGTGCGCGTGAAGGTCACCGTCCGCTCGCCGCGCTCGCCCGCCTTCCATCCGCTCCGCTCGTAGAGGCCCACACCCTCGTGCGGCGTCGGGAGCAGGTGGCTGTACGGGGTCACCACCGAGGAGCGCGCCTCGATGTCGACGGCCAGCGCGCCCGACTCCAGCTGCTGCAGAATGTCCCAGGCCCCGGCGACGCTCACCACGCCGTTGCCCTGCTTGTACGCTGCGATGTTGGGCACCCAGCGCGCGCCCCGTGTGATCGCGTACTTGAGCCGGTACGGGTCGATCGGGACGCCAGCCTGCCGCGCGGCGCTGATCAGCAGCGCGCCCGCCCCGGTCGCCGTGGGCGTCGCCGTCGACGTGCCGCCCGCGATCGTGTAGCCGGGAGGCAGCTGGAAGAGGCCGGCGATCGCGCGCCCCTCGATGAACCCCAGCCAGGTGCTCACGTAGTTGGACGGCGAGATCACGTCGGGCTTCAGCGTGCCGTCGCCCATCGGGCCGTAGCCGCCGGTGATGAGCAGATTGTCGTCGTATTCGACGCGCACGCCGTGGTTCATGAAGAAGTTGTCCTTGCTCTCGTGGCCGCCGATGCCGATGACGCCCCGCCCCATGACGATGTCGTCGATCGCGCCGAGGATGGGGAAGTTGTGGGTGGGCGAGAAGATCGATACCCCGTACCGCTCCACGAGGCGGTCGCTGATCACCGACGGCACCAGCCGGCCGTCGCGCAGCAGGTAGTTGCGCGTGATGTTCGAACTCTGCTCGAAGTAGACGAGGTCGGATGTGCGTCCGGCGACGATCGTGGCTTCCGTCTGACCGTACGCGGATCCCCCTTCGCCCACGCTCACCAGCTGCGCGCCCGGCGCGACCCCCTCGAAGCGCCCGTTTTCGCCGCGGCTGGCCAGCACCGCCCCGACCACCAGCGTACCGTGCGACGCGATCCCCAGATTGAGGGCCACCCGGCCGCGCTCGCGGTCGATCTGCACGCCGAACCCCACCGATTCGCGCACCGGCGTGTCCGGATCGTCCGTGCCGAACACCCCGAACACGGGACGCTCGTCGTATTCGCCGAGCGCGGTCTCGTCGCTGAAGTCTAGGTCCTGGTCGGTATCGACCCACACCTCGCCCGCCTCCTCGTCCCAGAGCAGCCCGAAGAGCCGGCTCGACCCCTCCGGATTGCCGTCGCGGTTGACGTCGCGCTCCAGGTTCGATCCGTACACGCCCATGGTGTCGGCCCTGACCTCGTCGAACAGGGCCATGCGGAAGAGGCCGTCGCGCGGCGCCGTGTACGTCGAGTCGCGGTACACGAACGTCCCTCCGGCCGCCTCGACCATGTCGTCCATCTGCTGCCACCAGCCGTTGTCCTCGATCTCGGGGTCCAGCACGTTGCGATACACCGCGATCTTGGGGACCTCGGACCCGTCGAGCGCCCGCGCGGTCTGCAGCTCGGGCAGCAGCACGTCGGGCAGCATGTCGATCATGCCGATCCTGACGCCCCGCCCGTCCCAGGTCGGGTTGTTCTCGCGGAACTCGAGCGCGCGCATGTCGCCCAGCGGGCTGTAGCGGTTGCGGAGCGGTTCGTCGCTCAACACCGGCGGCCACACGGTGTCCACCGTATCGGCGGGCAGCCCGGGCGCCTCGGCCTCGCCCCCGGCCAGCCCGAACGACCGCGGCCGGCCCGTGATCGAGACATCGGCACTGTGCACGTCGCCGAGCGCAACCAGCTCCTCGACGCCGTCGAGAGGCACCCACGCGCGCAGGTAGTCCACGTCGTCCGCGCGGAACCCCACGCGTCCGCCCATGCGCTCGACCGCGGCCGCGACCTGCGCGTTGCGGCCCGGCATCGAGGCGATCACCAGCACGACCTCGGTCTCGCCGCGCGCCCGCGCCTGCGCGAGTTCGCCGCGCGCGTCCTTGAAGAGGTAGGGGCGCCGTTCCGGCTGGGCCGCGGCGGGAGACGGGAAGGCGGCAATCGCAAGGAACGCAACAGCGATCAAGGCGACGGTACGGGCTACGGCGCAGACTCCTGGGGAATCGGGAAAGTGGGCCTTGTTTCGCATGATGGCTCTCCGGGACCGGGACTTCGGGGCGGCACACATGGAACCAGAATCGTCACCGGTGCCGCGCAACGCAAACGGTTTCGACTGCCCCTATCCGTCCGCCGGATCCACCCGTACCGACACGATGTCGGTGTCGTGGTATTTCTGGTGGCGCACCGAGGTCGCGATGTGGTGCAGGAGGCGCAGCGAGAACTCGTGTTCGGCGGCCTCTTCCGCCGGGCGTCCGCTCACAAGGGCCAGGCGGTCCTCGATGTTGCCCTCGCCCGCCACCGCGAGGAATTCCAGCTCGGCCGCGCCCGAATCCGCGCGTGCCGTGACACGCAGCCGGCGCGTTCCGAACAGGTCGTCGTCCTTGAGCTGGTCGATCAGGACGAGAAGCGTCTCCTCGGCGGCGAGGCTTACCCGTCCCATCGTGCTATTGCTTAGCCCGGCCCGGGTCCCGAACCGCTCCAGGAACCCATGGATCTGCGGCAGGGCCTCGAGGTCGAGTTCCGTGTCCATGCGGCGGCGGCGGGGTCCCGACCATTCCAGGAAGCCCGACAGCAGGATCGCGGTCAGGCCGCCGGAGGTCATGCCGTTCTCCAGCAGGGTCCCGACCCAGGTCCCGAAGATCTCCGACGGGATCTGGCCGCTCTGGAACCCGGCCCCGATCCAGAACGACACCCCCACGATCGTCGCCTTGCGGTAGTCGATTCCGTCCTGGGCGACCATCTCCAGGCCCAGAACGAAGAGGATGGCGATCAGGATCAGGACGTAGGCACCGACCACGGGGTTGGGAATCGCGAGGAGCACGGCCGTCGCCTTGGGGAAGAACGCCAGCGCGACGAAGATCACCCCGATGCAGACGCCCACCCGGCGCGCCGCGACACCCGTGATGTCGACGATCGAGACGCTGTTCGAATAGGTCGTGTTGGGCACGGTGGCGAAGAGGCCCGAGAGCAGGTTCCCCAGACCGTCCGCGGCGACCGCCCCCTGCACCGCCCGGAAGTCGGTGGCCCGCTGCTTCCGCCACGACACGCGCTGAATGGCCATGCCGTCGCCGATGGTCTCGATGGCGCCGACAAGGGTGACGAACACGAATGCGGGGAGCATCGCCCAGAAGGCAGGACCGAGGCTGAAGTCGAACCCCGGCCACCCGGCGAGCGGGATCCCGATCCACGCCGCGTCCGCGACGATGGCCGGATCGAACAGTCCGTACCCGGCGGCCACGATGCACCCGGCCAGCAGTCCGATCACCGACCCCCACAGACGCATGGCACCGCGCGCGCGCAGGATGATCACGACGGTGACCACGGTCGTGGCGAGCGCGGTGATGGGCGCGGCCAGCCCGGTGGCGCCCTCGGGAGCCTGGAACATCAGGTCGAAGGCAATGGGCATCACGGTCACGGCGATCAGCATGATCACCGTTCCGGCCACCGTCGGCGTGATCACGCGCCGCAGCAGCGAGAGCCGGGCGGAGAGCGCGAACTGGAAGAGCGACGAGACGATGACCAGCGACGCCAGCAGCGCGGGTCCCCCCAGCGAGATGGCGGCCACCGACACCGCGATGAAGACCCCGGACGTGCCCATGAGCAGGATGTACCCGGCCCCGATCCTCCCCACGCGCAGCGCCTGCACCATGGTCGTGATCCCGCACACGATCAGGACCGCGAACGCGGCCCAGGTCAGGTAGGTCTCGCTGCCGCCGCCGGCGCGCACCACGATCGCCACCGTGATCACGATCCCCGCGATGTTGAGAAGGACGTACTGGAAGGCGAGGCCGAAGGACAGCGGGTAGCCGGGGGTCTCGTCGGCCTGGTAGCGCAGGTCCTGGCGCGTCCGGGTTGTCATGCGGTCCAATCTACGCCGCCGGGCGCTCCACACGCACACTCAGGATGTCGACGTCGTGGTACTGCTGGTGCCGGACCGAGGCCGCCAGGTGACGCAGGATCCGCAGCGAGAAGTCGTGATCGGAGGGGATCTCGACCGCTTGCTCTCCGGCCAGCGCCATCCGGTCCTCGATGTTCCCTTCGCCTGACACGGCAACGAACTCGAGTTCGGCCGCACCGCGTTCCGAGCGCACGCTCAGGCGCAGCCGACGCTCCTCGTCCGCGTCGTCGCCCTCGTCCCCTATCAGGCTGAGCAGCGCCTCCTCGGCGGCGAGCGAGACCCGCCGGGCCATTGCATCGTCCCAACGCGCGCGAGACGAAAAGTCGCCCAGGAACGACTGGATCTTCGGAACGGCGTCCGTGCCGAGGCTCGTGACAAGGCGCTTGCGCCGCGGGCCGGCGAGTTCGACGAACGCCGACAGAACCAGCGCGGCCAATCCGCCCGACGTCATGCCGTTGCCCAGCATCTCGGCGAAGAAGGGGCTCATCTGGTCGGTGAAGAGGAAGCCGCTCTGGAATCCGTAGCCGATCCAGAAGGAGACCCCGACGATCGCGGCCTTGCGGTAGTCCATCCCGTCGCCGACCACGATCCGCATGCCGAGCACGAACAGAATCGCGATCAGCACGATCACGTAGGAGCCGATGATCGCGTCGGGAATCGACAGGATGACCGCCACGAGCTTCGGCAGGAAGGCCAGGGCGATGAACCCCACGCCGATCCCGATGCCGACGCGCCGCGCCGCGACACCGGTGATCTCGACGATCGACACGCTGCTCGAATAGGTGGTGTTGGGCACCGTGGCCAGCAGCCCCGAAAGCAGGTTGCCCAGCCCGTCGGCCGCCACCGCGCCCTGCACGCCGCGAAAGTCGGTCGCGCGGTCGTCGCGCCAGGACACGCGCTGCACGGCCACGGCATCGCCGATGGTCTCGATCGCCCCCACCAGCGTGACGAACACGAAGGCGGGCAGCAGGGCCCAGAAGACGGGGCCGAAGCTGAAGTCGAAGCCGGGCCACCCCTGCACCGGCAGCCCGAGCCACGGGGCCGCGGCGACCTGGTCCCAGGAAAAGAGGCCGAAGTAGAGCGCGGCGACGCATCCGGAGAGGATCCCGACCACGGGACCCCAGAGGCGCATCACGCCGCTCGCGCGCAGAATGATCACCATCGTGACGCCGAGGGTGACGATCGCGGTGACGGGCGCGGCGGCGAGCGCCGTCCCGTCGGGCACGGTCTCCATCAGCTCGAAGACGAGCGGCATGACCGTAACAGCGATCAGCATGATGACGGTGCCGGCAACGGCCGGCGTGATGAGGCGCCGGAGCAGCGCGAGCCGCGACGCGAGGAAGAACTGGAATAGGGCCGATACCGCGACCAGCGTGGCCAGCATCCCGGGGCCTCCCTGCGCCAGGGCGGTCACCGCCACCGCGATGAAGGCGCCCGACGTGCCCATCAGCAGGATGTAGCCGGCACCGAAGCGCCCCACGCGCCGGGCCTGCACCATTGTGGTGATTCCGCTGACCAGGAGCGCCGCGCACGCCGCCCAGGAAACGTACACCGCGCTCTGACCGGCCGTCCGCGACACGATCGCGACCGTGAGCACAATCGGTCCCATGGTGAGGATGCAGTACTGCAGGGCAAGTCCGATCGTGATGGGGAGCGAGGGACTTTCGTCGGGCTCGAAGCGTATGGCGGCGCCTGGGCGGCTCGGTTGGGAGGCCACGGGATTCCTCCTGGCTTGAAGGATGGGAGAGCAGCAAGCGTCGGCGATGCGGATGACGCGACTCGGGAGGCACAGTAGGGAGGCGCAGCCCGGGTTGGCAACGAGTCAGGCACGGCAAGCCACGGACACCTGCTGCAACTTGCGGGGCGAGGCAATGGGTCCGAACGTTGACCCGGAAGCGTTTGCGGGGCGTCCCCGCGGCACCGCCAACCGACCCACCCGGAGGACTTGAAGATGCGCCCCAACCGAGACACCCTGCGGCGGCCCGTGCTGGCCGCGATCCTGACCCTGGCGGTGGCCTGCTCCGCGCCCGAATACAGCGGAGAAGGCGCCGAAGGCGAAGCCGAGCCGATGGCCGCCGAGGTCCACGAGCTGCCCCCCGCGCCCGTCGCCGACCCCGCCGATGTCGCGTCTGTCGATGCGATCGTGACAGCAGTCTATGAGTCCATCTCCGGAGACGCGGGAGTGCCGCGGGACTGGGACCGCTTCCGCTCGCTCTTCACCCCGAACGCGCGCCTGATGCAGGTCGCCACCGAGCACCTCGAAAACGGCCGCAGGAATTCGGTCGGCAACGTGTCGCCCGCCGAGTTCGCGGAGGGGGCCGAAGGGTTCTTCGAAACAGACGGCTTCCACGAGGTCGAGATCGGCAACGTCACCGAGACCTACGGCGACATCGCGCACCGCTTCAGCAGCTACGCGTCCTTCCGCACGGACGACCCGAACGAGGAGCCGTTCAACCGCGGCATCAACTCGTTCCAGCTCCTGCACGACGGCGAACGCTGGTGGATCCTCAGCATCTTCTGGCAGCACGAGCCCGACGCGGGTCCCATTCCGGAGCGGTATCTGGACGGCTGACGGTCGGGGCGGTCAATTGGACAAGGGAGGCCGCGATCGATTAGACTATTGTCCAATACAACCCATCGGACTACCGCCCAGAAAGGGAGACACGGGGTCCGATCATCTTGACCCCAGGGACGCCTCGCGCGTCCCTGTATTTTTTGCGGGGTTGACCTGACGAGATGGCCGACTCGAACCAATCCGCCGATGCCCGGCACCGCGTCCGGGTGTTCGTCGACTTCTGGAACTTCACCCTGCACATGAGGGCATGGACAACGCCTTCCGCGCGGACTGGTCGAAGCTGGGACCCGTGTTGTCGCGGGCCGCAGCAGAGGTCGTCGATCCCGCTGCGACCGGCGAATACCAGGGGCTGAACTTCTACGGTTCCTACAACCCGGCCAGCGAGACAGACCGAAAGCTCCACCGCTGGGCAACCGGGGTCGTGGACACGTTTCCGGGCGTGAAGGTGTCGATCGCTCCCCGTCAGAGGAAACGTTCGCCACCGGCCTGTCCGAGCTGCCACCAGCGGTTGACTGCCTGCCCTCGCTGCGGCGCTGATATGCGGGGGACCGAGGAGAAGGGCGTCGATGTCCGCATGGCGACCGACATGATCAGCCTTGCCTGGGTCGACAACTACGACATTGCGGTATTGGTGTCGTCGGACCGGGACTTCGTGCCCGTGGCCGAGTTCCTTGAGACCCGTGGCATCAAAGTGATCCACGGCGCCTTCCCGCCGAAGGGCTCCGAGTTGACGGCCCGGTGCTGGGGAAGCATCAACGTGCCGCGCTTGCGCGAGAGGTTCCGTTTCAGCAGGTCGTGACTCGGCGGCTTTTTGACGGCGGAACGAGAGTCCTGCGGGAAGGGTGACGGCAAGCTCACCCTCAAAACGCCGGCTCCGCCGGGCGCTTCTCGCCAGCCGTGACCGCCACCGTGAGCCGGTTCGCGCGCGGGGGCAGGCTGCACACCGAGAACGGGGTGAAGACGCAGGGCGGGTTGTAGGCGCGGTTGAAGTCGATGAGGGTCCAGCCGCGGTCGTTCGCGAGTGGCACGCGCATGTAGCGGCCCCCCTGGTAGGTGTCCGACACGGCGGTCGAGTCCCACAGCGAAACGAAGTAGCTGCGGCTGGTCGCGCGGCCGAAAGCGACGAGGCGGTGCTCCCGGCCGGCCACGTCGAAGACCAGTTCGCCGGGGGACTCGTTCTCGACCGTGCCGCCGCGGACGTCGGCGAGGGGGACGATGCGGGGCTCGGGATAGGGGTCGAACCGGGCAGGGACGCGCCAATCGGTGCTCACCGGGAAGTAGTCCGGAAGCTGGAAGGCGGCGAGGCGGGGCGCGTCGGTGTCCCAGATGCGCAGCCAGAGGCGGTCCGTCCCGCGCTCGGAGTGGATGCGCATGCCGAGGGATCCCAGCGACAGGATGGTGGTATTCTCCTCGCGGTCGTTGCGGAGCGGGAGTTCGTCGGTCGCGACCGACTCCCCGTCGATGCTCAGGCCGCTCTCTTCCTCCGGCTCCAGACGGACCTCACCGTTGGCGAGGTGGAGGGTTCCTGCGAAGGGAGGCGAGTCGTCGGCCGGGAGCACGATGGCGAGCGAGGGGTCGGAACCGAAACGGTTGGCGCCCTCGGCGAGCGCCCACAGCCCGGCCCAGCTGATCACGCCCGCGTTGGGGTTGGCGAGGCTGTTCCGGCGGTTCTCGCTCCATTCAGCGTGTTCCTGCGCGAGCACCTCCGGCGAGACCGGGTCGGGTTCAGGGCCGGGGTCGCCCGCGCATCCGGCGGTGAGGGCGGTGAGCGCGCCCAGGGTGATAACAGGAACGGCCCGCAATGTAATGAGAAGTTTACAATATGTCATGTTTACTTTACATATCCTGGTCATTGGCTCCATGCCTCCGTATCCGGGATCCCTCGGCCTCTCACGATGTCGTCACGGTACGCGACTTTGCGGGCGAGTGCCACCTCGGCGGCGGTCGTGCCCCGGGTGTCGTGTGACTACCCTGCTTGTAAGCTACCGCGGCTGGGGAACGTCTACACCCGGTGCCTCCGGTTTCCGCGACCGCAATTCGATTCCGTACGCGCCTTCCACCTCGCCGAGCCACTCCGTTGGTTGCACGATACCGAGAACCTCACTCACAAACGCCCGTTTCGCAGACACGACAAGGTCCATCAGCCTCAGGTCAGTCCTGTGTTTCAGTTCCCGCAGCAGTCGACCCTGTTCTTCCCTCGACAGGTGCCGAAAAGCCAGGCACACATTCGCTTCAGCGCCCGGTTGCACGGCAGCAAGCGTCTTCCAGCGGATCCATGGCTTGTTGTGGTCAGCCTTCTCGTAGTCGATGGCCATGAGGACATGGCGAGCAGCCAATAGTCGATTCAACGCCGGATCACGCAGGCCCTTTTGTGCGGAACCCTCAACAGGGAAGAAGAACCGTCCGCGATCGACAAGTGACGAGACGCGACCGATCAGCCTGGAACGTTCCTCGACGAAACGCTGTCGCGCGTTGGCAGGAACATCCGCACGATCGGGATTGAACGCGATCAGCGTCTGGATTTCTCCCATGACATCGATGACTTCGTCCGAGAACCGGACGAGCTCCTTTCTGTAGCCATCGAAGGCCTGGAGCCGATCACGTCTTCGCCGGGTGCGTCTCTCGCGAGCGGCGCGGGCTTCCTCCAGCTCGTTTTCCCGGGCGATGCGTGCATCCTGCAACGCGTTCTGCCTTCTGGCATTCCGCCGGATGCCCCTTCCGATCCAATACACGAACCCGGCGATAAGGGCGTTGACGACGACGCCAACAGCGACCCAGTCGATTCCAGCCCAGTTCTGGAAGTGATCCTCCAGCGTGTCGCAGTTGATCTGATCGCTTTCGGGACCGTAGATGCAGATCTGTAATATGCGCACCCGATTCCGATCCGTGGGCGATAGAATGACCAGTTGTGGCGACATGCGGGCGATAACCCGACTGGATCCCGCTGCGGCCGGCTCGCCTTGCCCCGGTGCCGGTCAGCCCGCGGCCTCTGCCTCGGCTTCGACCGTTTCCCATTTACGCATCAGGCGCGCGACCCGTTGCGTGAGCTCCCTGCGCTCGGTCTCCAATTCCTTCACCTCTTCCGGGGCCGCGCGTTCGTAGAAGGACGGGGACGCGAAGACCGCGTCGATCTCCGACACGCGAGCCTCGGCTGCATCGATCCGCTCCGCGAGCTTCCTGCCCCTGGCCTCCAGTTCCAGCACGCGTCGGTTGCGGCGGTCGCGGCGGGCCCGGACACGGCGGTCGCGTCCCCAGGTGGCCTCGCTGGTCTCGCCGGTCGCCCCTGGGGCTTCGCCGGGTCCAGCGCGAGCACCGCGTTTCTTCTCCCTCATTTGCTGCAAAACGGTGTCCGTGTCAAGATGGTCGTCGCCGCAGTGGTGCACGTACTCCTCGTACGTCCCGCGGTAGTCGCGGATGCCCTCGGCGTTGATCTCCACGATCCGGTTGGCCAGCCGGCCCACGAACCAGCGGTCGTGAGAGACGAACACCAGCGTTCCCGCGAAGTGTTTCAGCCCCTTCACCAGCGCCTCGATCGACTCCAGGTCGAGGTGGTTGGTCGGCTCGTCGAGCACGAGCACGTTGGGCGCGCCGATCATGAGGCTGCAGAGCACCAGCCGCGCCGATTCACCGCCGGAGAGCGCGCCGAGCCGCTTGTCGGCGTCGTCTCCGGTGAAGAGGACCATCCCCATCCTGCCGCGCGCGAAGCCCGTTCCCTTCCCCTCGCAGTGGTCGCTGATCCACGCTTCGGCGGTCCGCCGCTCCGCCGCCCCGGCCGCCCCGGTGGCGGCCCCGTCACCCGTCCCCAGGTGGTCCTTCGGGTCCTGCGCGAAGTAGCCGGGCCAGGTCTCGTATCCCCAATCCACCGAACCCTCGTCCGCCTCCAGGCGCCCCACCATGATCTTGAGGAGCGTCGACTTGCCGATCCCGTTGGGCCCCACAATGGCCAGGCGGTCCCCCCGCCCCACCCGAAGGTCGACGTCCCGCAGCACCTCGTTGTCACCGAACGCCTTGCTGACGCCCTTGACGCGCACGACCTCGCGCCCGCTGGGACGCCGCTGCTCGAAGTGGAAGGTGGGATAGCGCCGCGAACTCTTCGGCAGCTCCACCAGCGCCTCCGCCTTCTTCTCGATCATGCGCACGCGGCTCTGGGCCTGGCGGGCCTTCGACGCCTTGGCGCGGAAGCGGTCAACGAACTTCCTGTGGTGCGCGATCTCGCGCTCGCGCAAGGCGATCTCCTTCTCGCGCCGCTCGCGCTCGGCGGCCTTGGCCTCCAGGAAGCGCGTGTAGTTGCCCGGGTAGCCGATCACCGTCTCGTAGTCGATGTCGAGGATGTGCGTGGCCACGTTGTCGAGAAAGCGGTGGTCGTGGCTGATCACGACCACGGGGCCGCGGAATCCGCGCAGGAACTTCTCCAGCCAGCGGATCGAGACGATGTCGAGGTGGTTCGTGGGCTCGTCGAGGAGGAGTGCGTCGGGCGCGCTCGCCAGGACCTGAGCCAGCAGCACGCGCAGCCGGAAGCCCCCGGACAGGGTCGACAGCGGATCGTGGTGCACGCGGTCCGCCAGCCCCAGCCCCTCGAGGATCGCGGCCGCGCGCGACTCGGCCGTATACCCGTCGTGCCGTTCGAAGATGTCCTCGAGCTGCGAGAAGCGTTCGGCGTCAAAGTGCTCTCCGGCACGCGCCAGGACTTCGTCGCGTTCGACCGTGGCGCGCCACAGCTCGTCGTTGCCCATGAGGGTGACCTGGAGGATGGGCTCGTCCTCGTAGAGGAAGCGGTCCTGCCGCAGCACGCCGAGGCGGATCCTGCGGGGCATGGCGACCGACCCCTCGCTCGCCTCGATGTCGCCCGCCAGGATGTTCAGCAGGGTCGTCTTCCCCGCCCCGTTGGCGCCGACCAGCCCGTAGCGCTCGCCGGCGCCGAGACGGAACGAGGCGTCCTCGAAGAGAACCCGCTCGCCGAAGGACTTGGCCAGGCCGGTGACGGAGATCATGGGGGGAATCTAGCGACTGGGGATGGTGGCCGGTGCTCTCCCCGCCGGCCCGGCGAGCAGCCCTGGCGAGCTGCTAGGCAGCCAACCTGTCGATCGCTTTGAGAAGCCGGGATTCGGTGGCCCCAAGCCGGTTGTCGAATTCCAACTTGAGTTCGTCGCGGACTCCGTTGACCTCGGATTTCAATTCGTCACGAGCGTCCTTGATCTCCGAGTTCACCTCGGTACGGACCGCCACGATGAGGGCATGCAGTGCCTGGATCCCTACGAAAACGGCGATGACCGAGAGGGCCAGGCTCATGACCGTATCACTCACTCTCCTCCTCCTTCCCTCCGCTCAGCCCCTCCCTCCATGCGGCATGAGACGGCGTCAATATGTTCAGGACGTGATGGGTGCGCAAATCAAGCGACCGCGCGCTCACGACAGCGCACACGCAAGATGGCTGCTGCCGCGGGACACCTACATGGTCAAACGGGACTTTCGGTCGCGGGGCCCCCCGCCCCACCGTCACTCGAAGTCCCCGTAGAACCTCGCCACGGCGCTGCGGCCCGCGGACTCGCCCCGGCTGTAGTAGGCGGGCATGCGCTCCGACTTCCAGCGGCCCGCCACCATGATCGCGGCGAGCCCCATGCCCCTGGCGGTGAGGTCCTGCGCCATGCCCACCCGCGGCGAGTGTCCGGTGAACCCCTCCCCCAGCCCCGCGGCCTTGGCCATCGCGGTGATCCGGTTGGAGATCGTGCGTCCGCGGACGATGCCGAAGACGCGGCCATCCGGATCGGGACCTGTGGGACGGATGAAGCGGAGCGCCGTCGCCGCGTCGACCCCGATGAACTGCACCGCCGAGCCCGGGGACGTCTTCGATTTCCGGATCGTGATGCGCGCGCTGCCGTCGTGCCAGAACTCGATGTCCCGCCAGCGGAGTTCCGCAGCCTCGCCGCGGCGCAGCAACGCATCGCGCATGACCGAGGCGATCGCGATGTCGATGTGGCCCCGGCGGCTGGCAAATCCGACCGACTCCGTCCGCCCGGTGGGGCCGGAGCGGGGCAGACACGCGGTCGCCTTGATCCGCTCGAGCACCTCCGCCGTCAGACCGCGCGCCTGGCGGGGATTGTAGAGTCCCCGGTCGATGGCCTGGTTCCGCAGCCCCGCCAGGGTGCTCTTCACCCCCTCCGACGAGGTGGGGCTCGGGTGCCCGGCGGTCCGGTGATAGTGGCTGATGGCCTTCCGGTCCATCTCCAGTGACGAGATCGAGAGACCCCGCATCATCCGGTGGACGAGATACGCCGCCACCGTAATCGGGTCGGCGGGGAGGGACGGCAGCCCCTCCTCCTTCGCCCACTTGCCGAATCCCCTCCAGGCGCTGGCGTAGGCCCTGCGCGTCGCCGGTCGCCGGCTCCGCTCGACGGCCGTGAGAATCCCCTCGACGTAGCGGTCGGCCACCTTGACGGCTCCGACCGGGTTGGCTCGATCATGTTTCTTCATGCTGGTTCTCTTCTCCCCTACCTGGTCCCACCGCCCCAACCCCGAATCGAACGAGCACGATTTACGGGGACGGTAACAGTAGAAGGAGCCGGTCAGCACGGGATCATCGTTCGGCTTTCGGGCATGGCCGACGCCGAATCCACGACCGACGACAACGGCCAGTATTCCTTCACGGGCCTGCGCGCGGGGACCTATTCGGTGGAGATTTCCGGGTTCGACGCGGGCGAGGTCGCCTTCTCGAGCACCTCGGGCGCCGCGACCGTCGGCGTGGGCGAGTCGAAGGTCGTCAGCTTCGACGGCACCTATCTCCGCACCGCGGGAATCCAGGGCCAGGTCAGCATTGACGGCGAGGGTCTTGGCGGCGTGACCGTCACCCTGATGGGCCGGGGCGCGGAGGAGACGAGCGTCACCGACGCGGGCGGGCTCTACGCGTTCTCGCAGCTCCGCTCGGGTGACTACACGGTCGCGATTTCGGGCTATGACGCCGACGACTACGAGTTCGAGACCACCTCCAAGAGCGTGACGATCGCCACGGGCGAGACCGCCAACGTGCCGTTCGAGGGCACGCTGCTCCGCACGGCCGGCATCGCGGGACGCGTCAGCGTCGAGGGCATGGGGCTCGATGACGTCGAGGTCACCCTGGCGGGTGCGGCCGAGGCGAGCACCATGACGTCGAACGGCGGGCAGTACGCCTTCGCCGGGCTGGCGGCGGGCACGTACGTGGTCAGCATCAGCAACCCGAACGACATCGCGTACAGCTTCGAAGACACCTCAACGAACGTCGAGCTGGCGGACGACCAGTCGGCGATCGTCAACTTCGAGGGCACGCACACGCGGACCGCCTCGGTCAGCGGCATGATGTACCTCGACGAGGCGCCGCAGGACAAGATGTACACGGCCAACGAGCCCGCCTTCGCGCACGAGGGCATTCCGCTGCTGCTGCAGGGACCGGGCATCAACGACGTGACGGCCGGGGCCACGGCGGCCGACGGCAGCTTCGCCTTCGAGGGGCTGGCCGCCGGTCCCTACCGTGTGCTGGTCAACCTCACCGAAGAGGCGGCAGCGGCGATCACCGAGGCCGGCTTCGCGTTCGTCGGCGACCTGACGGGCGCGGTGGTCAACGTCGAGGCGGGCGGTAACGTGCAGGTCAACTTCCCGTTCAGGATCACGACTCAGACGCTCGTGGCAGGCGCACGGATGGGCAATGCGGATGAAGTGGGGGCGCCGGTCGCGGGCGTCGAGCTCGCGCTCTACGCGAACGCCGACATGACGGGCTTGCTGGGCGAGGCCACGACCGACGACATGGGCATGGCCACCTTCGACTTCGCGCGGGCCGACAACACCGGGCCCACCGGGCACGACAACATCGTGTTCGTGAAGGTCCAGGCGAGCGGGCACGACGCCCTGGTGGTGTCCGAGAACGACTTCACCGAGGTCTCCTACGCAGGCACGGACCGGTCCTCGAGTTCTCCGGCCGCGGTCAGGCTTCTCAACGTGATGGCGAACTTCCAGTTCTGGGTGAAGAGCAACGCGGACGCCCGCGGCGGCGACATGGGGCTCGGCGGCTGGGACACCCAGGTGTACATGGGCGATCCGGAGGCCGACGACGCCATGCCGCTCACGATGGTCGACGAGGACGGCGACACGGTCAACGCGACCATGCCTACCGACACGGCGATGGCCAGCCGGGGCAGGGCCGGCCTCGCCTACACGGTCGATCCGGCCGACCTGCCGGCCACGTTCACCGTGATGGTCGGTGAAGAGCAGGCGGGCGCAATGGGCGAGATGTTCGACCAGAGCGACGCCCTGGAGTACACGCATACCGGCCTCATGCACCCCGACATGAACACCGCCGAAATGAACGATCTCGGGCCGGTCTACGTGACCTTCACCACGCAGACGCTCACGGTCGGCGTGTACCGCGAGGTCGACGACGAACCCGGCTTCTCGGGCTACCGTGCTCCGCTGGGCGGCGACGCGCGGCCCCACGAGGACGTGGCGGCGGAAATGACCGTCGAGTTGCTCGCGCGCGACGAGCGCAACCGTCTGCGCCGATACGAGTACGACCACGACGGCAAGGACTCGACCGATCCCATCGGCACGATGGCGGTCGGAGATGACGGCATGGCTTCGTTCCCGAACCTGCCGGCGGACATGGAACTGACGGTCCGGCTCCACGAGGGCGGCGACCGCATGCTCGTCGGTGAGACCGACATTGGCGACGTCGACGCCTTTGGCGACGACCTGGACATCGGCATGTCGATGGGGTCGTTCGGCGACGCCGGCGGCGCCATGCCCGAGGTGAAGCTGTGTTCGGTGTCCACCGACGCCGACGACTGCGCCACCTGGGCGTACCAGTGGGAGACGGGTTCCGTCAGCGGCAGCGTAGCCGGTCCGGGCGGAGCGGCCGTGACCCTGGCCGCCATGACCGACGCGGGCGACCGGAGCGCCAAGACCGGCAGCGACGCGAAGAAGGACGGCTACAGGATGTTCAGCATCTCGGGAATCCAGGACGGCGAATACAAGCTCAGCACGCCCAACACGGATGACAACAAGTTCTCGCCGGCGAAGGGCTACACGCTGGAGATCTACCACAACGAGAACGAGGATGACGAGGACGACGACACCGAATACGTCGGGACGGCGTTCGCGATGGACGACGCCGACTTCACCGCGACCAAGCTGCGTCTCTCGATCAAGGGCTTCGTGGCCAACGACGGCGGCGACGGGCGCGCGCGCGGCAACGAGGCCGTGGCGGGCGTGGAGGTTGAGCTCCTGCAGGCGGCCAACGCCAAGGACACGGCGTATACGAAGGTCGTAGCCACGGCGGAGACGAACGCGCACGGTCTCTACGCCTTCGATGACCTGACCGAGGGTGCGAAGTACAGGGTCCAGGTCGTGGCCACGGACGAGTACGCCGGCCTCCGCGACCGGAAGGTCAGCAAGTCGGGCGTGGTCACCCCTGACGAGTACCCGGCGAAGGGAGTCACGGAGGAACCGCTGGAGCTGCCCAGCTGGGACCACGCGACGAACACGGCCTCGGGAACAACCCCGACTGCCAGCTCGGGCGGCACCAACCCGGTGACGGCAACGCTGCAGAACTTCGCCCTGGTGTACAAGACCAGCAACGTGTCGGGCAACGTCAACGACGTGAGCTCCAACAGCTCCGGCATCATCGTGGAGACGGCGATCTGCAGAACGTACACGCCGGCCAACGACAATGGGACGCCGGATGACGACTCCGACGATATTCCCGCAAGCTGCAACTGGCAGCGAGAGGATGTCATGGACACCAGGACCACCAAGGGCGGCGACTACGACTTCAACAGCCTGCTGGAGGGCTACTACGCGGTCTGGTACACCGGTGGCGGACTGGCTCCGGCCATGCTGGACGCCATGGGCAAGCCCGACGACGACGGAACGGATACAAGCCCCACCTCGCGTATCGCTTCGGTGATGGGGTGGAACCAGTACTCGACCGACAACGACTTCCACGTCTACAACACGCAGGCAGGCACTGCCGATGAGCTGACCGAGCTGGTGGTCAAGGAATTCCAGGCCGACGGCGACTCGGTGGACCTGGTGGCCAGCCCCACCGACATTGCCACCCAGGAGGCAGACGGTGGGAACGCCGTCGGCCTTGGTGCCAACACGATCGAATTCGCGTCCGGAGGCGTGACGATCAGGACCAAGCAGTCCGCCGGCGCCTCCGCCCGGGCCTCGATCGAGGCGGACGGCTTCTCGGTGGACAACCTGCCCTACAACAAGACGGGTACGGCCGATGCCGGTACAGGCATTGCCACGGCGATCACGGTCAGGGTCACTGCAGCCAACGGCTACAACGATCACGACTACACGTTCACCGTTACGCGTACCGTCCCCGTGGGCAACGAACCGACAAGCATCACTGCCGACGGAGCCACCGTCACATGGACCAACGGCGGATACCACGACCAGGCCATCGCCGCCGACTCAGCCAGTGCGGACATCGTGATCGACCTGCTCGAGGGCCAGAGTGTCGAGGCGCTGGTCGGTGGCGACGCGGTCGACGGCAAGGCGGGCACCGCCGACAACACCATTCATACGTTCTCGGTCGCGACGGCTGTCGGACAGACCGTTGTGACCGTGAAGGTCACGTCGGAAGATGGAGTTGCGGGGAGCATGGTCGTCAACCTCCGCCGCCCGGCCAGCTGACCCGCTTTGGCGCAGCCGGCTCTCCACGGAGAGTCGTGACACGACAGGTCGCCCCCGTCCGGTTCGCCGGGCGGGGGCGACCTCGTCAGGGACTTTCCTCCGCGTAGTAGCGGGCCACTGCGCCCAGCCCCGCGGACACCGCGCGGGCGTAGTAGGCCGGCATCCGCTCGGATTTCCAGCGCCCCGCCACCATGAGTGCGGGCAGCCCCACACCCGCGACCGTGAGATCCTGCGCCATGCCGATCCGCGGCGAATGCCCGCTGAACCCGTCGCCGAGCCCGGCGGCCCGGGCCATCGCCGCGATGCGGTTCGATATGGAGCGCCCGCTACGGAGGCCGAAGACACGGTCGTTCGACGCGGCGTCCGTGGGCCGAATCCGGCGAAGCGCCTCGGCGGCGCGATGGCCCACATAGAGGATCGAAGAGGCGTTGGAGGTCTTCGAACGGCGGATAATGACGCGTGCCGACCCGTCCTGCCAGAACTCCACGCAGTCCCAGCGAAGCCGCACCGCTTCGCTGCGCCGCAGGAGGGCATCCCGCATCACCGATGCAAGTGCGATGTCCACGTCGCCGCGCCGACGCGCGTTCTCCACCGTTTCCGTCCGACCCGTCGGCCCCGATCGAGGGATGTGAGCGGTCCGCCGGATTTGCTCGAGGGCTGCGGCGGTCAGCCCCCTGGCCTGCTTCGGGTCCGCCTTTCCCTGCGCGGCTGCCAGATTCCTGAGTCCCTCCAGCGTGCGCTTCACGCTCCTGGCCCGTGTGGGGTCCGCGAGGCCCCGCTTCCGGTGCTTGTGGCCGATCGCCTTGCGATCCATCGCCAGTGTCGACGCCGACCGCCCCATGCCCGCGCGATAGGTCAGATAGGCCGCAACGGTCAGAGGCTCCGCCGGGAATGCCTGGAGGCCCTCCGACGCGGCCCAGGTCTCGTAGCGCTCCCAGGCACGGGTGTAGGCGCGCAACGTGGAGCGACGCCTGCTCTGCTCGACGGCGGCGGCGATCGCGTCAACGCAGTGTTCGGGCAGCGCGGACGTGGGCTTCATCGCCACCGCTGTTGCCGTTTTTGTCTCCCCTTTCGGCATTGGGAAAATCTCCATCTAAACTGTCCTGGAAAGGATAGTTACAGTTCACCCCACGCCTCTGTTCCCCATTCGGAACTCGATCCGTTGCGCCGTTTTTTTCGTAACGGGGACGGTAACGGTGGAGAATATGGGGCTCGGTGGTGTGACGGTACGCCTCTCCGGTATGGCCGACTCCGAGACGGCAACCGACGACGCTGGCCAGTACTCCTTCACGGGCCTGCGCGCCGGCACGTACTCGGTCGAGATCTCCGGGTTCGACTCGAACGAGGTGTCCTTCTCGAGCACGTCCGGTGCGGCGACGGTCGGCGTGGGCGAGTCGAAGGTTGTGAGCTTCGACGGCACCTATCTCCGCACGGCGGGGATCATGGGCCAGGTGAGCGTGGACGGCGATGGGCTCGGCGGCGTGACCGTCACCCTGATGGGCCAGGGCGAAGAGGCGACGAGCGTCACCGACGCGGGCGGACTCTACGCCTTCTCGCAGCTCAAGAGCGGCGACTACACGGTCGCGATCAGCGGCTACGACACGGACGACTACGAGTTCGAGACCACCTCGAAGAGCGTGACCATCGCCACGGGCGAGACCGCGAACGTTCCGTTCGACGGCACGCTGCTCCGCACCGCGGGCATCGCGGGCCGGGTCAGCCTCGACGACGGCATGGGCCTGGACGGCGTGACGGTCACGCTGGCCGGCGCGGCCGAGGCGACGACCGAGACGTCGAACGGCGGGCAGTACGCCTTTGCAGGGCTCGCGGCCGGCACGTACGTGCTGAGCATCGAGAACCCGAACGAGACCGCGTACAGCTTCGACGAAGACGAGATGCAGAAGACGGTCATGCTGGAAGACGACCAGTCTGCGATCGTGAACTTCTCGGGGACGCACACCCGCACCGCTTCGGTGTCGGGCATGCTGTTCATCGACGAGGTCGACCAGAACAAGATGTACGACGACGGCGAGCCCACGATCACCGCGGCGCTGGCGCCGTGGCTGGCGTCGCTGGCCGACGACGACCCGGCGCGGATGGCGGTGGGTGCAGTGCTGGCCAAGGCCAAGGTGAAGCTGCGCGGTCCCGATCTGAACGAAGAGCAGGACATCGCGATCGATCCGCTCACCGGTGCGTTCTCCACGGGCGAGAGCCTGATGGCCGGTTCGTACCAGGTCGAGCTGCCGGTCAACGACGACGACGTGGCGGCGGGGCTCGAAGCCGCCGGTGTCGCATTCGTTGGCGAGTCGATGGTGGTCAACGTCGAGGCTGGCGGCAGCGCGACGGTCAACTTCCCGTTCCGGATCACCATGCAGACGGTGGCGACGGGCGCCCGCATGGGCGGCGGCGGCCACTACGGTCTTCCGGTCGAGGGCGTGAAGCTGGCGCTGTATGCCCGGGCCGATGGCACCGACATGCTGGACGAGGCCGAGACCGACGAGATGGGCGTGGCCACGTTCAACTTCGCGCGGGACGACAACACGGGTCCGGCGGGCAACGACAACATCGTTTTCGTGAAGGTGGTGGAGTCTGGCCACGACGCGCTGGTGGTGAGCGGCAACGAGTTCGTCGAGATCAATCACGCGTCGACTGCGCGTCTTTATGCTGCGGACGAAGAGAAGGAAGTGGCGACGCTGATCAACATCGCGGTCGCGTTCGACTTCTGGGTCAAGAGCGACGAGGACGCCCGGGACGGCGACGAGGGCCTGGGCGGCTGGAGCACCCTGGTCTACATGGACGATCCAGAGGATGAAGACGCCGAGCCGCTGATGGTTCCCAATCCCATGGCTCCCATGGATACCACCATGATGGTCAGCCCCACGATGCCCACGGACACCACGAAGGGCGACGACCTGGGCAAGAGCACGTTCGCGTGGGTGGTCGACCCGACAGAAGTGGAACTGCCCGTGACGTTCACGGTCATGGCTACACCGGTTGAAGTGGACGAGGACGACGAACGGACCAGCGTTCAGCCCGACATGGGCGAGATGTGGGAGCAGGGCGACGCCCTGACCTACATGCACACGGGTCTCGATCTCCCGCCGGGCAAGGACGACGACATGCTCGACCTCGGCCCCATCCGGATCACGTTCACGACGCAGGCCGTCTACGTCGGCGCGCACCGTGAGCTGGACGACCGGACCGGGTACACCGACTACATCGGTATCGGAGGCTCCGCGGACTCCCGTCCCACCGGCACCGCGATCGACGAGGTCGAAATCAGCCTCATGGTCGCGGACAGCAGGGGTCGTTTGCGGCCCTTCGAGTACGACCACGACATGGACGAAGACACGGACGACATCGAAGCCACCGCCACGGTCGGCAAGTCGGGCATGGTGTCGTTCGCGCACATTCCTTCGGACACCGAAATCACGGTCGTGGCCAGTACCGGCAGCGACATGACGATCGTTCCGGATGATCGCTCCAGCACGGAGATCGACGCGTTCGGCGATCAGCTGGACGACTACCCGGACGGCAAGATGGTCGGCGCCTTCGGCGACGGCAGCGGTGCGCGTCCGGACGTCTGGATCTGCCCGCTGTGGAGACTCGACGAGGAAGATCCGAACGACAACTGCTCGACCTTCGCCTACAAGTGGACGACCGGGACGATCTCGGGTGATATCGATGGCCTCCGGAAGGGCGACAAGGCGACAGTGACCCTGACGCCTGTCAACAGCAACGAGGACTACGAGGACGATCTCGAGGACGAAGCGAAGATCACCGCCGGAACCGGCGGAGCGGCGAAGTACTCCTTCGAGGGCGTCGCGGACGGCCGGTACATGGTCACGCTCGCGGCCAACAAGGGCAGCTGGGAAGAGGACGAAGTCACGGGCCTCTCCATCATGCACGACGAGGAGAACGACGAAGACGACTACGCCGGCGACAGCGCTACCGGCGACCTGTCTGCCACCGACCTGCGTGGCGTGATCCGCGGCCGGATCGCCAATGACACCAACGGGAGCGGAGGCCTGACGAGCGACGAGTCCAGGGCAGGCGTCATGGTCGAACTCTACACGGCGAAGAAGGTCGGCGGTTCGGGCACCACCAAGAACAACTACGTGCCCGACGAGCGCGTGACGGACGCCGACGACGACCCGGTGACGGCCGAGACCGACCGGGAAGGCGTGTTCATGTTCGAGAACCTGGTAGTCGGCGACACGTACTTCCTGAAGCCTGTGGAAACGGACCTGTACATCTCGGTCAGGAACGGCAACACGAAGATCGGCAAGACGGCCGAGGAGTCGACGGACGTCGTACCGCACGCGCTCGTGGACGCCGGGCTGCCGCCCAAGGAGGGTTCCGAGCCCGGAATCCCGACCTGGGACTACAACACCAGCACCGCCACCGTCGGTGACGCCGACTTCGTGCTGCTCTACAAGGACGGCGAAGTCGAGGGCGAGGTGTCGGATCCGAGCATACGGGCCGCGCACGCGCGTACGGTGATCGAGCTGCACCAGTGCAAGTCGACCAACTTCAGCGACAACGACACTCCGGATGACACTTCCGACGACACGGCCGCGAGCCAGTGCACGGATTACACGGACGTCGTCGTGGAAACCGATGTGGACAAGGACGGCGAGTGGAGTGCCGAGGACCTCATGGAAGGCTACTACGAGGTGATCCCCGACCTGCCGGCTGGCTATGTCAGCTCGGACTCGGCCGGCACGACCGACGGCACCGGCACCAGCTACTACTCCCAGCAGTTCGTTCAACTGATGGGTGGGCGTGCCGACGACGACACCAGGACGTTCCACATCAAGGATCGGAACGCGGGTGCCGGCGCGACGCTTACCAGTGTGGAGATCGACGGTGACGCCTGTACCATGGGCGCCGCGGCCGCCCCCGCCGACAACCAGTGCGGACACGCCGACGACGGCGAGTTCTCCGTGGTTGCGACGGCGTCCGACGACGCGACGATCCGTCTGAGTTCAAGCGCGACGGACGCGACACCGACCGGAACGGGGACGTACTCGTACTCCGTGAGAAACGGGAAGTCGACGACGATCACGCTGCCCAAGGCTGGCAGCAGGCGGTTCTTCGTTCACGTCGCGGCCGAGGACGGCTACGCGTCCAACGCCGCCGACGTTGCAACCGCGGCTGGCTTCCACCTCCGGCGCGACGCCGACGTGCGCGTGGAGGAAGTCTCGATCCGATGGAGCGGCGACAGGATCGACCTGGATCGGGAAGCACTCGACCTGGATCCCGATGGCGAGACGGATCCCGTCACCGGGACGACCGTCATGAGGGTCACCGTGGACAAGGGCGACAACGGCAACGACATCCCGATTACGGATCTCACCGTTGTGGTCAGCGGCATGACCACGGGATTCGGTGAGGTCTCATCGGGGACCGTTGACGTCACCGCGACTCCGATCGCGTGTTCCAGCGCAGATTTCACCGGCCTCACGGCAGGCAACGGCACGCTCACTCTGCCGGCAAACACGTCGACCGTGAAGGGCAGCGACGGGGTCTGCTTCAGGATCGCGGACACCGACGGTGGAACGGATCCCGGCCCAGATGCCAACGCAGCCAACAACCGCGACTACATCCTCATCGTGACCAGGAAGTAGGAACGGATAACCCGTCGGGATTCCGCTTCAGGAATCGTGACGGCGCAGTAAGGGGTCGCCCCCGTCCGGTTCGCCGGGCGGGGGCGACGTCTTTGTGGCTAATCGAACGACGGTGGCTCTCGCCCGGGCCCGCGTGGCGGCAGCTCCAGGTCCAGCCCATGCGTCGGCCCGAAGTGGGAGCGGATGATGCTCGCGAGTTCCTCGGTTCTCGGCGCGCGCCCGACGGCCTTGCGCAGAATCTCAGCCCACCGTCCCGCCCAACACATGCGCGCGAAAGTCGTCCCGTAGCGTGTCGACGGAATGGCGTATTCCCGTCAGCTCGCCGCGAATCTCGGCTAGTCCCTCGCGCAGACTCGCCTGGCCTTCACGAAGCTGGGCGATCTCGGAGCCGAGGGTTTCGCCGACGCGATGGCGAGCCTCGTTTTGCTCCTTCCGCAAGCCGGCGATCTCGGTACCTATGTTGTCCCGCAGGCCGGCGATCTCGGAACCCATATTGTCCCGCAGGCCGGCGATCTCGGTGCTCACGTTGTCCCGCAGGCTGGCGATCTCGGTGCGAAGACTCTTGGCGACCTCGGTGCGAGCCTCGTTCTGCTCCTTCCGCAAGCTGGCGAAATCAGTGGCAACGCTGTCGCGTAGCTGACTGATCTGAGTGCCGATGCTCGCGTGAGCCTCGCGGTTTTCCTTACGGATCGCATCAAGCATACGCCACCCAAGCGTGGCCACCCCCACAATCACCGTTCCCACCGCCGCAACTTCCGGCCACCACTCCATCTGTCCTCCCCCGTGCCGGTGCTCGGTCCCAGCCCACCGAAGGTACCGACGAACGAACGGGGGCCGCAATGAGTCGCTTCGACTCCAATGTCGCAGGATCGGGCGGGCGCTCACATATCGGTATGGGACCAATCGACGCTTGGCCCTGGCGGTTGCTCCTACCCCCCCGTCCCCGGCGGCCGCAGCTCGTTCCAGCGCTCGACAAACGCCACGGCGGCGTCCAGGAAAGCCTCCTCGACCCGGCGGCCGCGTTCGGCGCTCGCTTCGCGCGGGTCGCGCTCGCCCCACACGCCCGTGGTGCTCAACTCGTGCGAGGCGGTGCCCTTGCCGGTCGATTCATCCTTCAGCCCCTCGGCCAGGAACAGGGCCAGGGCGGTCGGATCGCCGCCGAGCACGGCAGGCAGCATCGCTTCCATGTGCGGCGGCAGGGTGAGCTCTGCCGGAAACGCCGCGTCGAGGTCCACCAGGTCGGGTATCAGGTACAGCGAATTGGACGTCTCGCCGGTGCCCCCGTGCCGGTCGAGCACCCGCGGACCCTCCGGGGCCGCAACCGGCGGCGCGGGCGTCCTGAACGGCCCCACAACCGCCCCCAGGTCCACGGCGATGCCCGAGGTCTCCTGGTTGATGCGGTCGACGATGAAGGTCGTGATCGCGCGGTTCCCCCCGTGCGCGTTCAGCATCAGGAAGCGCTTGAAGCCGTGCCGGATCAGACTCTTGACCGACTCCACGTAGACCTCCTGCACCAGGGTGGAGGGCAGCGTGACGGTGCCAGGAAACCCCATGTGATACGGGGACTGACCGGGTAGGAGGATCGGGACCACAAGCACGTCCGTGCGCAGCGCGAGCCGCTTTGCGCGCTCGACGCCGTTCAGGTGGTCGGTGCCGATCGGCAGATGCGTGCCGTGCTGTTCCAGCGCACCCACGGGAATGATCACCATGTCGCTCCGGGTCAGGAAATCCTCCACCTCGGGCCGCGTCATGTGCGGGAGGTAGTTGTGGGCCTTGAGGATCGGGGGCGGCTCGGGGCTCTGGCCGGCGGCGGGCGCGACGGTGGCGAGTGTGGCGGCGGCGACGGTGGCGAGCGCGGTGGCGATAATCGGAGCGAAGACACGCATGGCTGGATTCCCGTTGGGGGTGGGTTGGCGCGCCAAGGAGGCGCACGGTCGGTCCATTAAAGTGCCATGCGCGCCACGGTCCGGCGAGCCGTCGCGAGGCGGCCTGCAAGCCGGTCCCATCAGACCATGTAAGCGCCCCGCGGAATCACCGACCTTCGGACCGGCAAAGCCGTTGCGGCCCCCGCTGGCTTGCCGGTACCTTCGGGGGGCCGGAACTCGGAACCGGCAACGGGGAGGAGCTATGGAGTGGTTGCAGGGAAACGGCGTGGTGGTGGTGTTGGCCGGAACCGTCCTGACGGCGGTGGGCCTCGGCTGGCGCATTCTGGAAAGCGTGCGCGACGAGATCGGAAAAGTCAGAGGCGACATCGAGAAGTCTCGCCTGGAGGCGCGTGCGGACACCGAGAAAGTTCGCCAGGAGGCGAGAGCGGACACCGAGAGGCTTCGCCAAGAGGCGAGAGCGGACACCGAGAAGCTCCGTCAGGAAAGCCGGGTGGCCCATGAGAGCATCGGTGCGCAAATCGCCGCCTTGCACGAGGGGCAGGCATCACTGCGCGAGGGACTTGGGGAGATTCGTGGCGAACTGAGTGGGGTCACCCGCTCGATCGACACACTGCGGGAGGACTTCCGCGCTCACGTGCTGGGGTCCGCGGCGGGCTGACCGGCGGCTCGGCGGCCGGCTGACCGACAGCGCCAACCGCGCGCCGCGCGCCCCCTACCAGGGGTACAGTGCCAGCTTCGTGTCCCGGTCCTGGTAGCCCACCGCCACCTCCTCTCTCATCACTTCGCCCCTCCGGTCGCATACCGTCACTCCGATGGAACTGGAATCGCGGTCGACGGTGACCAGTGTGAAACTGTTCTGCCGGGTGAAGTTCCAGGCCTTGTAGTTGGCGGTGATCAGCGCCCCCGACCGGGTCTCGAAACGGAAGCTGTCCTCCTGCCCGGGCGCGGCCGAGTCGTGCACGAAGTCGAAGGGATCGCCATCTGCGAACGGGTAGGGCCGGTACAGCGCCGACGACGTGATCGAGAACATCCGCAGGTGCTCGAGGCCCTCCTCGTCGCTGAATTCCATCTGCGCGACGCAGGAGCAGTGGACCTCCCCGCTCAGCCACACGACGTTCTGCACCAAGTGGTCGATCACCGTCTGCAGAATCTTCGCCCTCGTCTCGGGAAACGCCGCCCAGGAGTCACTGTTGCCCAGCGCCGCCGGATTGTGCCTGGCCAGGACCGTGCGCGCCGACATCGGATTCGGGATGAACGGACCCGGCGAAATGATGAACTTGGGCGTGTTGCCCCGCAGCTCCTGCATGACCTTCAGCCAGTCGCACAGGCGTTCGAGCTGCCCCGCGAGGGCGGGGTCGGGGGTGGGCGACCCCAGGAGGTGGTTGGTGCGCAGATCGGCCGGATCGCCGCCGTAGGTGCGTTGCGTGCGTGTGTCGAGCGAAAACACCGGGTAGCCGTTGAGCTCGAAGTAGTGGAACAGCGCCTTGTCCCAGGAACGGGGCCCGAGGCTCCACTGGTAGTTGTGAAACGCGTCGACGGCGACCGCGAGCCGGTGGTCCTCGCCCTCGCGGGCCAGCCGGTCACGGGACCAGCTGGGCCCGATGTCGCGGCCGCCGATGGTCATGTACGTGGGAATGCTCCGGGTGAGCCGCCGGAAGTTGGGCGTGCCGTACGCGTTGACGTAGCGTTGCCGGTACGCCCAGTACACCTGTTCCCGGTTGGTCGGTATGCGCCCGTTGAACTCTGCGGCGTCGATCTGGCCGCCCACGTTGAGCAGCGCCATCGGGGGGTCCGGCCGCTCCAGCATCTCGTACATCGCGCCGAAGATCCTGTCCGCGTGCCGCCTCTTCCACCCCAACCCCGGGTAGCGGCACGATCCCATCATGAAGCTCACCGGCTCGTCCGGAGAGTCGCCATCGTTGGGGAAAGTCCGGAATGTCGCTTCCGACCTGGCCGGGTCGAGCGCGAGCAGCTGTTCGGTCCACACCTGTGGGTCGGGCAGCCGCGCAAAGACTTCGGCGTCGCTCGCCTCGATGTCGGGCGGGTCGGGATCGTCCACGACCAGGCAGCCCACCTTCACCCGGTACCTGCCGCCGGGATGGAGTCCGTCGGGAAGCAGCCGTTCCTCGCCCACGTCCATCGTCCCGGTGCGGTCGTACTCGCGCCGGAGGCGGAAGTAGTGGACCATGGGCTCCCGGATGGCGAGCCGGTCCTCCAGGGTCAGTCCGAGCACCCCCACGGTGCGCTTCGACGGGTCGAGGGGGACCCCGTCGTCATCCCTCAGGCACGCGCGGATCCAGATCCGGCAGCTGTCGGGCGTCGTGTGTCCCAAGATGGGACCAAGGGTTGGGTGTCTGAGTTTGTCCACGGCTCTCTCTCCTGGCTCGCCTGGGTTTCCGTGGGCGGGACCCGGGGCCGGAGGGGACGGACGAGCAGATGGAACTCACGAGTTCGCTCTCGAACGAGCACTGGAGATCCTGACACGAGCCGCGACGACGACGACCCCTTCCTCCACCTCGCACCCTCCGCATCCGCCCGGCACGCTCCTCATCCCCCGTTTCGCGATCACCGCTCTGGTTGCCGCGAGACGATTTAAGCGCTGTGGCGCAATGCCGCAACGTGTGGCTGGCGCGCAGCGCCCGACGACCTCAGATTCAGTGACCGTGATCGTACCATCACTGATGTCAGTGAATTCGCGATTGTAGAACGATACGATGATTGAATACCGGGATACGACCGCGATTCCGAGGCCGTTTGCGGAAGCTCGATCGCGGATGAGGCGGAACAAGGTCACACCAGGCCGGGTATCTTACGAATAGGGCTCGCGTCATGTCAGTTGGACTGACGGTCGGTCTACTGGGGTTGCGCTTTTTCCAGGAGACAGCCAGATGAGACAATCACGACCGCAGTGGGTTTCGGATGTTGGCGGGAAGCCTCGCTCACGACGGGGGCAAGCATTGGCCACCCTGGTCCTGGCGGGAGCCTGGCTGGCGTCGGCGTGTGGCGACGGAACTACGGTCCCCGATCCCATCGATCCCATCGACGCGATGAACAGGCCGCCTGCGGCAACCGGGACGATCCCCGCCCAAACGGTACAGGTTGGTAATGACGTCACCGTGGACCTGTCCGGGTACTTCAACGACCCCGACGGAGACGCGCTCACCTATTCGGCCCATAGCTCGGATGGCGGCGTGGCCACCGTCTCGGTGTCCGGGAGCAACGCTGTCGTAACCGGCGCTCGCAAGGGTGACGCGACCATCACGGTCACGGCGACGGATCCCGATGGCCTGTCGGCACAGCAGAGTTTCCCGGTGCTCGTGCCCAATCGCCCACCGGCAGCCTTGAGAACCATCTCGGACCTTGACCTGTTGGCCGGAGATACGGTCGAGATCGTCGTGGCCGAGTATTTCAGCGACCCCGACGGCGATGCATTGACCTACGGCGCGGCCACGTCGGACGCAGGTGTGGCAACTGCGACCGTTGACGGCGAGACGGTCACCGTCGCGGCCGTGGCCGATGGCTCTGCGTCACTCACCGTCACGGCGAGCGACTCGGACGGCGGCTCGGCGGAGCAGAGTTTTGCGGCCAATGTGGCACCTCTCGTTGACCCCAGCATCCAGTTCGTGACCGTTTCCACGGCCGCTCCCGAGGGTGGGACGGTGGTGGTCGAGGTCGAAGCCATGCCGGTGCAGGCGTCGGCGCTCGAGCTGGGCTACACGATCGGTGCAGACGACGACGCGGGGACAGCCGACGCGAACGAGGCGGATCACACCGCAGGAACGGGAGGCATGATTCGCTTCGAAGCCGGCGCCAGCCGTGCGACCTTCGACATCGACATCCGGGACGACGACGATATCGAGCCGATGCGCGAGACTTTTGTGATCTCGCTGAACACACCGGGAGAGGACTCCGGATATGTGCTCGGGTCCTCCGCTACAGCGATCGTGACCATCGAAGAGGGAGTATGCGACCGCCTGCCGAGGGTACGGGATGAGTTGATCGCTCTTACGGGCGTGGAGCAGTGCCACGAGACGGATGCCTCTCATCTGGCTGCGGTCGCAACCCTCGACCTGCGCGGGCCCGAGTCCGCGGCGTCGAGTGCACGCATGTACGCGCAGTCAGCATCCGCTATGGCCGAACGTTGCGCTGCCGCGGCCAGTTCAGACGTGCCGGGGGTCGGCGCTGCGTCGGCACCACCGCCTTCCAGATGTGCCGCACAGCCGTGGCAACAAGCGCCGCTCCCGGCTGTGGCGCAAAGTCGGGGGACCCGGGCCGCCGCCGCCATCACCGAACTCCGCGCCGGGGATTTCCTCGGACTCTCCGGACTTGAGCAGCTGTGGCTGTTCGACAACGAGTTGACGGCGTTGCCGGCGGGCGTGTTTTCCGGCCTGCGCGAGTTGCGGCATCTTCATCTCGGCCACAATCGGCTGTCGGATTTGCCGGAAGGTCTTCTGTCGGATCTCGGCCGGCTCGAGGGGTTCTGGCTTCAGGAGAACGAGCTCGAACGGTTGCCCTCGGACCTGTTCACGGGGCTTACGCGGTTGCGGGAAGTGTGGGCGAATGAGAATGAACTGATCGAGCTTCCCGCGGGACTTTTCTCCGATACCGATAACCTGGAAGAGCTGCACCTGTGGGGGAACCGTCTGGCCACACTGCCGACGGGCATCTTTTCGGGGCTCTTCAACCTCGTCGACCTCTCGCTGTACAGCAATCGTCTGACGGAACTGGACGGTGCGGCATTCTCCGACCTGACCAACCTTGAAAACCTGGGATTTGGGGACAACCGGCTGACCGAGCTGCCGCACGGGCTCTTTGCGAATCTCGGCAACCTGAATGGCTTGTGGATGGCAAGCAATCGCGTGGAGATACTGCAGCGCGGGTTGTTCGACGAACTCACGAACCTGCGGCTATTGGTCGCGGACAGCAACCGGATTGCCGATATCGAAGACGACGCGTTCTCGAACCTGTCCGAACTCGAGGAGATTTGGCTGATCGACAACCGGCTCTCGGCACTGCGGCCCGGAATGTTCTCGGGATTGGACGACTTGAAGATGCTCTCCCTGAGGGAGAACCGGATCGACGACCTCGGGTCCGGCACCTTTGCCGGCCTCAGCGACCTCGAGGACCTCGTCCTGAGCCAAAACCCCGTCGTCGAACTCAAGTCTGACGCGTTTGCCGGGCTTCTTCGCCTTGAACGGCTTTGGGTTGGCTCCAGCAGCCTTAGCCGGATCCACGTTGACGCGTTCGACGGCCTTTTCGGACTGACCGGATTCTACCTTTCGGGAGGAGGGGTCTCTGCTCTGCCCGACCAGGTATTCACGGGCCTGCCGCGCCTGGAAGAACTGGGCATCATCGGGACCTCGATCGAGGAACTCTCCAGCGAGATGTTCGCGCGACTGCCGGTTCTGAGTCGACTGAGCCTTGTGGAAAACCGACTCACCGGACTGCCGCCCGATGTGTTCGCGACGCTGGATCGGCTGGAAACGCTGCTGTTGTGGGGGAACACAATCACGGAATTGCCCGCCGAAGTATTCGCAGGGCTCGGGGCCCTGGACACGCTGGGCCTGTCCGCCAATAACCTCGCGGAGTTGCCGGACGGCCTGTTCGAGGGGCTTGTCGAGCTGGATTGGTTGAATGTCGAAGACAATCCCGGGGCACCGTTCAGCCTCGATGTCCAGCTGGAAAGAAGGGACAACGCGAGCTGGTCGGCCCCCGGACCCGCCACGGTCGTGCTTTCCCTGCCTGAGGGTGCACCCTTTGCCCTGACGGTCCCGCTCTCGGTTCGCCGCGGCACACTCTCTACGGACGAGGCGGTGATCGAGCAGGGACACACGGCCAGCGCGGAGTTCACCGTGACCATGAGTGCGACCAGCCAGTCGGGCACCGAGGTGGTTGCCGGTCCGGTGGTCGCGTTGCGCCGTGGGATCTACGGCATTCAGGTCGTCGCGGACGACACCTGGGTTCTCTTCGGGACTTCGGGCGACCATGCGGATCCCGGGCCAGCTCCGGCGACGCAATCCGGTGCCGCCAGCGAGCCGAACTGATCCGGGCGACGCCGCCGCAGCCATCGACGGGGTCGCCCACCCGAAGGGCGCACCCCCACGGTGCGCTTCGACGGGTCAAGGGGGATCCCGTCGTCATCCTTCAGGCACGCGCGGATCCAGATCCGGCAGCTGTCGGGCGTCGTGTGTCCCACGATGGGACCAAGGGATGGGTGTCTGAGTTCGTCCACGTTTCTCTCTCCTGGCTCGCCTGGGTTACCAGCGCACCGGTCCCATCAGACCATGTAAGCGCCCCGCGGAATCGCCGACCTTAGGACCGGCAAAACCGTTGCGGCCCCCGCTGGTTTGCCGGTACCTTCGGGGGGCCGGAACCCGGAACCGGCACGGGGAGGACGTATGGAGTGGTTGCAGGAAATCAGCGCGGGCGTGGTGGTGGGGTTGGCGGGAACCGTCCTGACGGCGGTGGGGCTCGGCTGGCGCATTCTGCGGAGCGTGCACGAGGAGATTGGGAAGCTGAGGGAGGCGCTACGCCTGGAGATTGGGAAGCTGGGGGAGGCGCTATGCGACGAGATTGGGAAGGTGGACACGGCGGTGCGCGACGAGATTGGGAAGGTCGGAGGCGGCGTTGAAACGCTACGCCTTGAGACGCGCCAAGACACCGAGAAGCTGCGCCAGGAAAGCCGGGAGGCCCACGAGAACATCGGTGCGCAGATCGCAGAGATGCGCGAGGGGCTCGGGGAGATTCGTGGCGAGCTGAGGGGGGTCACCAGCTCGATCGACACCCTGCGGGAGGACTTCCGCGCCCACGTTCTCGGCTCTGCCGCAGGCTGACCGGTAGCGGAGGTGAGTGGCGTACGCAGCTCATGACTGACGATCGCGAGGAACTCGGTCCGCATCCGCCCGAGTTCGTCGAAGGGCGCCAGATCCTGCATCGTCACCACGACCGACTCGATCCCGCCCTCCGGCCCATCGCGTCGAAGACCGCCACGCCGATCGGCAAGGTATCCAACAGGGCCTCGAGGTTGGCCCGCGCCCTATGCCCGTCCCGGTAGACGCCGGCGTTGGCGATCGCCGCCCCCGCCTGTGACGCAAACAGCACAAGCACTTCCACATGGGCGTCGGTGAACTCCAGGCCGCCTTCCTCCGGTGCCCATCCGGCGTGATCGGCGGCGGAATCGTTGCTGGTCTCCGCCCTCGGCGGCAAGGAAAGCTGGGTGGCCGTGCCGGTCGAAGGTGAGCACTCCTTTGTACTAGAGGGCTAGCAGGCCATCAGTGTCCCCAAGCCAGCGTATCCGCCTCCGGGGGGGCGCATCGGTCAACGAAGGTTAACATTGTTGTTTAGAATCACGGTATTCGCCGTGTCCAGCCCTCCGCATCCGGTATTCCGCGGTATAAGACGCAACACAACGTGTGTTATGCACAAGTGACAATGTAAACATGCAGTACATTGTGCAATAGTATCAACCGCACATCCCGCAATGTCAAATTTATATTGGCCCCGCCCAAAAACTCGCCCGTTTTCCCGCGCGCGATGGGGACGGTAACGGTCGAGAATATGGGGCTCGGAGGGGTAGTTGTTCGCCTCGGTGGCATGAGCGATGCACAAGATGTAACAGACGACAACGGCCAGTACTCGTTCAGGGGTTTGCGCGCGGGAACGTACTCGGTTGAGATCTCCGGGTTCGACACGAACGAGGTGAGTTTCTCGAGCACGTCGGGCTCGAAGACGGTCGGCGTGGGCGAGACGGAGGTCATCAGCTTCGACGGCACCTATCTTCGCACCGCAGGGGTCCAGGGCCAAGTCACCATCGTCGACAGTGGCGAGGGTCTTGGCGGCGTGACGGTCACGCTGTTGGGCCAGGGCGAAGATCGTACCGAGATGACCAATGCCTCGGGGCACTACGCATTCTCGCAGCTCAAGGGCGGCACCTATCAGGTCGCCATCTCGGGTTACGACACCGACGACTACGAGTTCCTCGCGACGTCGAAGAGCGTGACGGTCGCCACGGGCGAGACCGCGAACGTGCCGTTCGAGGGCACGCTGCTCCGCACGGCGGGCATAGCGGGCCGGGTCAGCCTCGATGACGGCACGGGCCTGGACGGCGTAATGGTTACGCTGGCGGGCGCTGCCGAGTCGAGTACCGAGACGTCGAACGGCGGGCAGTACTCGTTCGCCGGGCTGGCGGCGGGCTCGTATATCGTGAGCATCAGCAATCCGGATGCGAACGCGTACAACTTCGACGACGACGAGTTGCAGAAGACGGTCGAACTCATGGACGACCAGTCGGCGATCGTGAACTTCTCGGGCACGCACGCCCGCACCGCTTCGGTGTCGGGGATGCTGTTCATCGACGAGGTTGTGCAAGACAAGATGTACAACGCCGGCGAGCCGTCGATCACGGAGGCGATCGCTCCGCTGGTAGCGGCGGGCGCGCTGGACCAGGAGGTCGTAGCCGGCCTGCTGGCAAAAGCGAAAGTCAAGCTGCGCGGTCCGGACCTCAATACCATGCAGGATATCGACATCAACGCGGACGGCAGCTTCTCGACGGGCGAGAGCCTGGTGGCAGGAACGTACCAGGTCGAATTGCCGGTCAACGACGACGACGTTGCGGCGGGTCTCGCCGCGGCCGGTGTTGCGTTCGTGGGCGAGTCGATGGTGGTGGAGGTAGCCGCGGGCGGAAGCGCGACAGCCAACTTCCCGTTCCGGATCACGATGCAGACGGTGGCGACCGGCGCCCGCATGGGTGGCGGCGGCGAATTCGGCGTTCCCGTCGCGGGCGTGAAGCTGGCGCTGTATGCGCGGGCCGATGGGACCGGCATGCTGGGTGAGGCCATGACCGATGAGATGGGTGCGGCCACGTTCAACTTCGCACGGGCCGACAACATCGGGCCGGCCGGCAACGACAACATCATCTTCGTGAGGGCGGTAGAGACCGGCCACGACGATCTGGTGGTGTCGGGCAACGAGTACGTCGAGATCGCGTACGCGCCGACCTCGCGTCTGTATGCTGCCAACACCGAAATGGAAGTCGCCACGCTCGTCAACGTGCATGCGAACTTCCAGTTCTGGGTGAAGAGCGACGAGGACGCTCGCAGTGGTGACATGCCGCTGGCAGGCTGGAAGACCGTGGTCTTCATGGGCGAGGTTACCGACGACAAGCCCCTCATGAAGCCGGATCCCGAGGATGACACCAAGGAGGTGAACCTCACCGACCCCACCGAGGACGAGGACGGCGAGTTGGGCAGGGGAACCGTGTCGTACATGGTTGATCCGGCCATGCTGCCCGCGGCGTTCACCGTCGTGGTGCCGCCCGGCCAGTCCAGCGAGATGTACGAAGCGAGCGGTGTGCTCACCCATGTCCACACCGGGCTCGAGCATCCCGACATGAACTCGATGGAGATGAACGATCTGGGTCCGGTCTACCTGACGTGGTCCACGCAGGCGCTCGCCGTCGGCGTGTACCGTGAGACCGACGACGAGCCGGGCTGGACCAACTACCAGAGCAAGGTCGACGGTGGTGACCAGCGGCCGAGCGAGGCGGTAAGCGCGGAGCTTGAAGTCGAGTTGATGGTAGAGAACAGCCGCGGCCGCCTCACCCGGTACGAGTACAAGCGGTTCGACTCGGATGGCAAGCGCACGATCGACGTCGCGAACCCGATGTCGTTCGGCAAGACCGGGACGGCGAAGTTCCCGAACCTGCCCGCCGACATGGAGTTCACGGTGCGGTTCCATGCAGGCTCGGACCGCAAGGCCGTGGTGGACGCGGAAAGCGACCGCAACGGCAGGGATGTCGACACCTACGGCGGCGACCTGGACGACGGGACGTCCATCGGCGCGTTCGGCGACATGGCCGGCGCCGGGCCTGAAGTCCGGCTGTGCCCCATGTCACCAATGTCCGCGGACGACTGCGCGACGTTCGCCTACCAGTGGGCCACCGGGTCGATCGGCGGTCAGGTCACGCGGCGCGGCGCCGGAGTCGCCAGCGCCACGGTGAACCTTGACGCCATCACCGACAACCACAGCCCGAGCGAGAACACCAAGACCAGCAAGGCTGCGGCAACAAAGGGCGACTACAGCATCTCGGCCGTCCAGGACGGCGAGTACTGGGTGGGCACCCCCGCAACGGCCGACAACAAGGCCGACAGCATGAGGGTCGCGTTCTATCACGACGAGACGATGGACGACGACGCGGACGACGGCCTGATCGGAAACCCGGCGATGCACAGCTGGAGCCCCGATGTCACCGCGCTCCGGCTCGAGATCAGGGGCTTCGTCGCCAACGACGGCCAGGAAGGCGACAACGTGAATCCCGATCTGGATCAGATCGTGCGCGGAGACGAGGCGGTTGCAGGCATCGCGCTCGAGCTCCTGACGATCACGAAGGTCTCGACGAACAAGAAGGACACCACGTTCAAGGTGCACGCGACGACCGAGACGGGCGATGACGGCTCCTATGTCTTCGGCGACGTCGTCGAGGGCAGCGCATACTACGTTAGAGCCACCGGCTCCGGCATCTACGTCGCCGCCGAAGCGAGCGCGAAGGATGGGTTCTCGCGGAAGGTTGCGGCCGATGAGTATCCGGCGGTGGAAGAGGGTGAGTTCGGTCTGCCGTACTGGGATTACAACGCCGGCGCGGCGAAGAACACTTCGGTGACCGTGAGCAACGCGACCGGAACGGTTTCGGCCGACTTCGTCAACTTCGCGCTGCTGTACTCGGACGGGACGATTTCGGGCCGTGTGAGGGAAGCCTCGGGCAGCCCCGGCAACATCACGATCGAGTTGATTCGCTGCGAGACGTATGATGCCGACGACGGGGAATGCTCCACGTACAACCGTAGCGATTTCCCGACCCGGACCACCGAGACGAAGAGCAACGGCACCTGGGAGTTCAACGATCTCCTCGAGGGCTGGTACGAGGTCTACGTCGGTGAAGCGGGATACCTGGCGGCGAATATCGACGACAACAACATGATCGACGATGACGCTTCCACCGTTTCGGACGAGATGCATACCGGTCTCGTCAAGGGCAAGCGCGACCTGGCCGCCGGCAACAACTTCTACGTCTACGACAACGGTCTGGACGACGACGACGATCTGGGCAGTGATGGGGTCGTAATCAAGGGGACGACGGACCCGGACGAGGACCCGGTGGAGCTGACATCCAGTTCCGACGTAATCACGTGGGCCTCGAAGACGGTCACGGTGACGCCGGACATCCACAGAGACGCGAGCTTCGCGGCTCGGACCGCGAGCCGTGGTGCGAGGCCCTGGCCCCAGTCCAAGGGCGTGGCCACCGTCGAACCGGACTTCAACGCGACCGGCAGTGACGATGAAGGCATGGTCAAGGCCACGGCGATCACCGTGTCGGTCACCGCCGAGAACGGCTATGACGACTCGGACTACACTTACATGGTCTACCGTGCCGCCCCGGTGGGGAATGATCTGGCCGCCGGCGACTTCACGGTCGAAGCTCCAGCTGGTGCAACAATCCGAGCGGACCAGGGTGTCGTTGACCAGTTTACCACGAATGTCGCGGAAGCCGTGGAAGACTTGACCTTCACGGTTACGCTGGAGGACAGCGACAAGCAGGAACTGGCCGTGATGATGGGCGGTGACGATGTGGATCCGTCGGACCGCAAGCGCGCCGACCGCGCCCACGAGTTCAGGTATGAACTGACTCTGGCCACCGGAGCCAACACCGTCGACATCACGGTGACCTCCGAGGACGATGTGGACCGGGCCTATCAGTTGGTGGTGCGACGGGGCGTCGACCCGACACTCTCGTCCGATGCGACACTGAGCGCATTGGCGCTGAGTGGAGTGACGCTGAGCCCAACGTTCGCGAGCGGAACGATGGCCTATACGGCCAGTGTGGCGCACGATGCTGCCGCCATGACCACGGTCACCGCGACGAAGAACCACATTGACGCCAGCGACCCGGTGATCACACCGGCCGATGCCGATGCGAACATGGCTGGCCACCAAGTCGACATATCCGGGGCGAGCACGACCATCACCGTGTCGGTCACAGCGGAGGACGGCACCCCGGGAACCTACACCGTCGCGGTGACACGGACGGCGGCTCCCACTACACCAACAGTGAGCTTGACGCTGACGCCTTCGACCATTGACGAGGGTGACATGAGCACCGTGACAGCGACGCTGTCCGAAGCGCATGATGCCGATGTTACCATAGACGTATCGGCAGCACCGGCCGCCGGCAGTGAAACAGTGGCCGGCGACTTCACCGTGAGCGCCGCCAATAACACGCTGACGATCGCAGCTGGCCAGAGGGCGAGCACGGGAACGGTCACGATCACGGCCAACCAGGATGACGACGGGGACGACGAGGTGGTGACGGTATCGGGCAGCGTGACATCGCCAGCCACGGGGGTGGATGGCCCAGCGGACGTAATGCTCGCAATCACGGACGACGAAGAGGTGCCTGGAGTACCGCAGAGTGTATCCGTGGCATCCGGTGCAAGTCAGACGTTGACTCTTTCTTGGGGTTACCCGCGCATAGTGGGTAGTTCGGCAGTGACGAACTACGAGTACCAGTTCCGGCCTGCCGGCGGCTCGAACGAGCCTACCGCGACTTGGACTTCGACCGCCGACGCTACTATCAACACCGTCGACGTCGCCTCGAATCTCATCGACGGGCTTGAATACCAGCTCTTCGTCCGGGCAGTGAACGGGGCTGGCGCAGGGGCGCATGTCCGTGTCGCCGGTACGCCGTGGCCAACGATCAGCAGTGTTGCCGCGAGCCCCGACAATGTTGCCGAGGAAGACCTTGCTGCTACGGCGGACAATGCGGAGAACGAGACGACCGTGACGATCACGATGTCGGGCTCAGCCGTCTCAGGCTTCTCAGTAGCGCTGGAATCGCTCTACGACGACGACGGTGACAACGGTACAGACCCAGTCGATGCCAGCGGATTGGTGACTCTGGAGATGACGGAAGTGATGTTCGGTCCTGGTGAGGTAACGAAGACCGTCACAGTGACTGCGGTCTCGGACGATGTGGACTCCGATCCTGCGAATACCGGGGACGAAGTTACCACGGTCACGATTTCCGCGGAGCTCGACGAGCCTGAAGGTGAGGGTCGGACTGCTTCGACTGGAACCTTCACCGTCACGGACAACGACCAGGTAGCGACCGCACCCGATATCAGCTTTAGCGGAGTAGCCGCAACTCAGTTTGTCGTTAGCTGGACCGAGGCTACTGGTAGCACATCGGACGTCACCTCCTACCAGATCCGCTGGAAAGCGGGCAGTGCTGCAGGTGACTTCACGGACGACGACGCTTGGACGACCGTCAATGGTGGAGGCAATGCGCGATCGCATCCGGTTACTGGCTTGACCGCAGAGACGGCGTACGTGGTGCAGGTTCGAGCGGTCAGTGCTGCTGGTGATGGTGCAATCGACACAGATACGCAAACGACGCCAGCAAGCTAACGCGCGTTCCTAGAGAACTGGAACACTGGCTCGCAAGTCAGTTCCCGGTTCTTGCAACCACAACGCCCCCCGTCCGGTTCGCCGGGCGGGGGGCAGTTGTGTCTTCGCAGGGCGCCGCGGTTCGACATCAGGACACACGAACGCGGGAACGACTGGGACTCGTAGGCATGAGGCGTTGCGGGGCGTATCTCAGGTCGCCGGCTTCCATACCTCGCTTGCTCCGTCTCAACGAACTCGCCATCGTTCCCGCAATCGCATCGCCCGGATCATCGTTCCGATCACGTCACTCGACACCGAGGAAGCGCACATGGCGGACCCACCCAGCCCGGTCCTGAAGTCCATTACGCTGAATGGCTTCCTCTCGTTCGGGCCTGGTGTGGAGCGGTTTCCCCTGGAGCGGCTGAATGTTCTGATCGGACCGAACGCGTCCGGGAAGTCCAATCTCGTCGAAGCGATGTCGGTGCTGCGAGCGGTTCCGCGAGATCTGTCCAAACCAATTCGCCAGGGTGGCCGGGTAAAGGACTGGCTCTGGAAGGGCGACACGGGCGGCACCCACGACGGGATCGCAGCCAAATCCGCGGCGGCTTCCTCGCGGGCCCTCATCGAACTAGTGTTTTCCGAGGGGTGGATCGCCCCGTACAAAACCCGTCCCGCCGTCCGGTACCGGCTGGCTTTCGGGGCGGAGGGCGACTCCTTCGCCGTGCTCGACGAACGCGTGGAGAACGTCGAGTCCGCCCCCGGCGCGGGCAAGCCGTACTTCTACTTCGGGTACGAGAACGGCCGTCCGATGCTGAACGTGCGGCATGGGTCCAAACCCCGAGAGCTGCGCCGGGAGTTCATTGACCCCACGCAGTCCATTCTCTCCCAACGCAGGGATCCCGAGGAATACCCGGAGCTGGGCCGCCTGGCGGATGTCCTGGGCGGAATCCGGATCTACCGACGCTGGCACTTCGGTCCCGATGCAGTCGTGCGGGAGGCTTGCGGCGCCGACGTGCGCACCGACCACCTGTCGGAGAGACTCGACAACCTGCCCGCGCGCCTCGCGGCCCTGAAGCGCAATCCCAGGGTCAAGCGCCGACTCGTTGAGCTGGTCCGGGAGCTGGCGCCGCGATTCGATGACTTCGACGTGATCCCCGAGGGCGGGTTGCTGACCCTTTACCTCACGGAGGACGACCTTTCGATCCCTGCCCGCCGCCTGTCCGACGGAACGCTGCGGTACCTGTGCCTGCTGGCGATTCTGGTCGACCCCGACCCACCGCCATTCATCGTTATCGAGGAGCCCGAACTCGGGCTGCACCCGGACATCCATCCGCGGCTGGCGGACCTCCTGCTCGAGGCGAGTGAACGCACGCAACTCGTCGTGACCACCCATTCGGACGTGTTGGTCGATGCGCTCACCGACACGCCCGAGACGGTCGTCGTTTGCGAGAACGCCGGTGGGTCGACGCGGCTGGAGCGCCTGACCGCCGGGCGCCTGGAGCCATGGCTGGAGAAGTACCGCCTCGGAGAGTTGTGGCTGCAGGGAGAGATCGGCGGCACTCGGTGGTGACGATCAGTCTCTACGTGGAGGGCGGCGGCAATTCCAAGCAACTCACGACGCTGTGTCGGCAGGGCTTCAGCAAGCTGATCGAGAAAGCCGGACTGAGGGGTGCCATGCCGCGCATCGTCGCGTGCGGCAGCCGCGAGAGCGCGTACGAGCGGTTCACGACCGCGCTCCAGGATGGCCACCGCATTCCGATGCTCCTGGTCGATGCCGAAGGTCCCCTGACGGGTGCAGGACCATGGGAGCACCTCCGCCGGCAGGACGGCTGGCGTTGCCCACGGGGTGCAACGGAGGATCACTGCCACCTGATGGTGCAGGTCATGGAATCGTGGTTTCTGGCGGACAAGCGGGCATTGAAGCTGTTCTATGGCCCGGCCTTCCGGGAGAGGTCACTCCCGGAGAACCCGAACGTCGAGGACGTGGCCAAGGACGACGTCCTGGCCGGACTGGCCCGCGCTTCGCGAAACACGAGGAAGGGTTCCTATACCAGCCACAAGGGGCCGCACGGCTTCAGGATCCTCGGCGAGATCCGTCCGTCCAGGCTTGAAGGTGCCGCGCCGCACGCCAAGCGTCTTCTCGACACGCTCCGAGCAGGCGGCCCTGTGTAGGCTGGTCGGAGGCCGTACGTTCGCGAGGTAGCGCAGGCTCGTTCCGATCCCGCCGGAAGCAAACTTGTCAACTTTAGTTGTCATTGTGTAAACCGGAGTTGACAAAAGCGGGAGGCCGAGGTGCGCTGCGAGGTTCGTGGTGATCCGGCGGAAGCCGGGATGTCTCGGCCCGCGGCAACCCTCGGAGCGACCGGGATCGCCCCCCTTACGTAACCTTTTGTCGCAATGGGGACGGTAACGGTAGAGAACATGGGCCTCAGAGGGGTTACGGTAAGGCTTTCCGGGATGGCCGATTCCGAGACGGCAACCGATGACAGCGGGCAGTACTCGTTCACGGGATTGCGGTCCGGAACGTACTCGGTTGAGATCTCCGGATTCGACTCGAACGAGGTAAGCTTTTCGAGCACGTCCGGCGCCGCAACTGTCGGTGTGGGCGAGTCCAAGGTCGTCAGCTTCGACGGCACCTATCTCCGCACCGCGGGGATCCAGGGCCAGGTGAGCGTGGACGGCGAGGGCCTCGCCAACGTGACCGTCACCCTGACGGGTGGGGACGGGGACGCCACCACCATGACCGACGCGGGTGGGCTCTACTCGTTCTCCAAGCTCAAGAGCGGCACATACCAGGTCGCCATCTCGGGCTACGACACCGACGACTACGAGTTCCAGACGACGTCGAAGAGCGTCACGATCGCCACGGGCGAGACCACGACCGTTCCGTTCGAGGGCACGCTGCTTCGCACCGCGGGCATCGCGGGCCGGGTGAGCCTGGACGACGGCATGGGCCTTGACGGCGTGACAGTCACGCTGGCCGGCGCGGCCGAGGCGACGACCGAGACGTCGAACGGCGGGCAGTACTCGTTCGCGGGTCTGGCGGCCGGCACGTACGTGCTGAGCATCGAGAACCCGAACGAGACCGCGTACAACTTCGCCGACGACGAGATGCAGAAGACGGTTATGCTCGAGGACGACCAGTCTGCGATCGTGAACTTCAGTGGCACGCACACCAGGACCGCTTCGGTGTCGGGCGTGCTGTTCATCGACGAAGTGACGCAGGACAAGATGCACAACGACGGCGAGCCGACGATCGTCGAGGCGATCGCCCCGCTGGTAGCGGCCGGTGCGCTGGACCAGGAAGTCGTCGCAGGCCTGCTGGCCAAGGCGAAGGTGAAGCTGCGCGGCCCTGATCTGAACCAGGAGCAGGACATCGCCATCAACGCCGACGGCACGTTCTCGACGGGCGCGGCCCTGATGGCGGGCTCGTACCAGGTCGAGTTGCCGGTCAACGACGATGACGTGGCGGCGGGTCTTGCCGCGGCAGGCGTCGCGTTCGTAGGCGAGTCGGCGGTGGTCAACGTCGAGGCTGGCGGCAGTGCAATGGTCAACTTCCCGTTCCGGATCACGATGCAGACGGTGGCGACCGGTGCCCGCATGGGCGGCGGCGGTGCCTTCGGCGCTCCGGTCGAGGGCGTGAAGCTAGCGCTGTATGCGCGGGCTGACGGCACCGACATGCTGGGCGAGGCCACGACGAACGAGATGGGCATGGCGTCGTTCACGTTCGCGCGCGCCGACAACACGGCGCCGGCGGGCAACGACAACATCGTCTTCGTACGGGCGGTGGAGACCGGCCACGACGCGCTGGTGGTGAGCGGCAATGAGTACGTCGAGATCCAGTATGCGTCGACGGCACGTCTCTACGCTGCGGACAACGAGAAGGAAGTCGCGACGCTGGTCAACGTCGGCGTCGCGTTCGACTTCTGGGTCAAGAGCAACGAGATGGCCCGGGACGGTGACATGGGACTGGGCGGCTGGAACACTCAGGTCTACATGGGCGATCCGGAAGCCGACGACGCGATGCCGCTGATGATGGTTGATGAGGACGGAGACACCGTCAGCGTCACGATGCCCACGGACGACGGCGAAGACAAAGCGGCCGACCTGGGCAAGAGTTCGTTCGCGTACGTGATCGACCCGACGATGCTCGGGGAAGACGGCGTGACGTTCACGGTGATGGCGACCGAGGGTGCCAAGGCTGGCCAGCCCGACCAGGGCGAGGCATGGGAGCAGGGTGACGCGCTGACCCACACGCACACGGGTCTCGAGCTTCCGCCCGGTAAGGACGACGACATGCTCGACCTCGGCCCCATCCGGGTCACGTTCACGACGCAGGCCGTCTATGTGGGCGTGCACCGTGAACTGGACGACCGGACCGGGTTCACGGACTACATCGGCCTGCTCGGTGGCGGCGATGGTCCGCCCAGCGGCACCGCCGAGAACGAGATCGAGGTCACCCTTATGGCGGCGGACAGCCGCGGCAGGCTGAGAGTTCTCGAGTACGATCACGACGCCGATCCCGAGACGCCCGATGAGCCGGCTGAAGCCACGGCCGACGGCAAGGGCATCGTGTCGTTCAAGAACATCCCGGCGGACATGGAGATCACGGTCGTGGCCGATGAGGCGAGCGGCATGGTGGTCGTCCCGGACAGCCGGGCCAGCCGGGAGATCGACGCTTACGGTGACCAGCTGGACGACTACCCGGACGGCGTCATCGTCGGCTCGTTCGGTGCCGGCAGCGGCGCGCGTCCCGACATGTGGCTGTGCCCGCTGCAACGGCAGGCAAGCGACGATCCAAACGAGGTGTGCTCGACCTACGCCTATAAGTGGGCGACCGGTACGATCACGGGATCGATCGACGGGCTCCGCAAGGGCGACAAGGCCACGGTCACGCTGACGCCTGTCAACAGCAACGATGCCTACGCGGACGACCTCGCGGACGACATGGAAGTGACCGCCGGCAACGCCGGCGCCGCGAAATACACCTTCACGGGTGTCGCGGACGGGCGGTACATGGTCACGCTCGAGGCCAACGCCGGGAGCTGGGACAAATTCGAAACCGGCGTGATCTCGGTCATGCACGACGAGGACAACGACGACGAGGATTACGCCGGTGCGGTCGCAAGTACTGGCACCGACCTGTCCGCCACCGACCTGCGCGGTGTGATCCGGGGCAGGATCGCCAATGACTCCAACAACCGTACAGGCCTGTCGAGCGACGAGTCCAGGGCGGGCGTCATGGTGGCCCTCTACACGGCGAAGAAGGTTGGCGGCAAGGGCGACACCAAGGACAATTACGTGGCCGACAAGGCCGTGACGGACGACAACGGCGATCCCGTGATGGCTGAGACCGACAGGGGCGGAGTGTTCATGTTCGAGGGCCTGGTGGTCGACGACATGTACTTCGTGAAGCCTCAGGCCACGGATCTGTACACTGCGGTCCGGAACGGCAACCCCTCCATCGGAAAAACGGCCGAGAAGGAGACGGATGTCGTGACGCACGCGCTCGAGGCAGCCGGGTTGCCGCCCAAAGCGGGCAGCGAACCAGCGATCCCGACGTGGGACTACAACACAAGCACTGCCACTGCCGGTGGTGACGCCAACTTCGTGTTGCTGTACAAGGACGGCGAAGTCGAGGGGAGCGTGTCGGATCCGAGTGTTCGGGCTGCCCACAGCCGTACAACCGTCATACTGCGTCAGTGCAGGTCGGTGACCCCGGTAGAAGATGACACAGGCACCACCGACAGGGATGAGAGTGAGTTGTACGGTTGCTCGGCGTACACCGGCGAGGAGGCGGAAGCCTCCGTGGACGCGAGGGGCAATTGGAGTGCCGGTGGCCTCACGGAAGGGATCTACGAAGTGGTCCTGGACCTGCCCGCGGGCTATGACCACGTCAACAGGTCCGGGGGAACCACGTATGACAGCGACGGCGCGGACGTTGCGAACTCGTACTACACCCAGCAGAGGGCAGAACTGATGGGTGGACGTGCCGATGACGGCACCAAGACCTTCTACATCAAGGACCGGAACGCGGGTAGTGGGAACATCATCACGAGCGTCACCATCGACGGCGATGCCTGTGGGACGGGGGCAGCGACTGGCTGGACGCCTCCAACCGCGCGATGCATCGACAATGCAAACGACGACGGCTCGATCGCGGTGAATGTCACAGCGTCCCCAGGTGCGACGATCCGGCTGAGTTCAAGCGATGAGGAAGCGGCGCCCAGCGGAAGTACGGCGTACTCGCACGCAGTGACCAATGGAGAGGCGACGAATGTTTCGCTGCCCAAGGGACTGCGCGAATTCCATATCCACGTTGCGGCCGGGGATGGCTACACGAAGAACAACCCGGACGCCGATGGTGGTGGCGCTGCCGCAAACTTCGAGGTTCGACGCGACGCCGACGTGCGCCTGAATTCACTCACGGTGACGTGGGTCGGTGGCACACTGAAATTGGACCGCGACGCGCTTGACCTGGATACGGATGGTGAGGACGCACCGGTTACGGGAGCGGTCGATCTGGAGACCATCACGCTCACAGGTGCTCCTGCAACCGCGGCAGCAATCAACGTTTCAGCTGCTGCGATAGATTCGGCCTTCGGGAACGTGGCTGTCGCGACGGGAGCATGTACAGCGCGGACGGCTCCGAGTAGTGCCAGCACCACGCCCACAGCGGTGACCCTATTAGACCACGACACCAGCGACGACACACCACTCCAGGAGACGATATGTATCTCGATCGGTGACTGGAAGTCGGCCGCAGACAGCCATGACGACAACGGACATCAGTACCAGGCCATCGTCAGGCTGCCAGCTTCCTAAGTCGTCTCGCAGTACTTCTTGAGCCGCTCCACAAGTGGCCAGGAACAAGCCCCCGCCCGGTTCGCCGGGCGGGGGCTACGCGTCGATAACAAGTACAAAGCAAACGGCGATCAAACGCCCAATGCACAAACCAACGAATTGAGAACACCGTGCATCAGTTAGCCGAGCCCAGATCATCCCAACATCCACCGCAACGAGCCGCTTCAATCCACGGTCGAAGTCTCCATCGCCTTTTCTTCCTCGCCGCCCTCGCGGCGGTCGCCTTTGCCGCTGCCTGCGAGAGCCCCGCGGCGCCTGCGTCGTGCGGACCGCTCCCTGCAGTAACGATCAACGTCGGCGAATCAACAACCGTGAGCGCGTGCTTCAACGACGCGAACGGGGACGCGCTGACGTACTCGGCGAGTTCGTCCAACCCTTCGGTGGCGACGGCAAGCGGCACGGGCAGCTCCGTGACGGTGACGGCGGTCTCGCCGGGCAACGCCACGATCACGATCACGGCGAGGGATCCCGGCGGGCTGCAGGCAACGTCGGCCGTGAACGTGACGGTTCCGAACCGGGCGCCGCGTGCGGTCGGCACGATTGCGCCGGTGACGGTTCACGGGGGCGAGACGGCGACCGTGAACGTGTCGAGCAACTTCGACGAGCCGGACGGGCAGTCGCTGAGCTACAGCGCGTCGTCGTCGGATCCGGAGGTGGCGACGGCTTCTGCGTCGGGCGCCACGGTCACGATCACGGCGGTAGGCCGCGGGATGGCAACCGTGACGGTGACGGCAACCGATCCCGGCGGCGAGAGCGCGGTGCAGAGCTTCCAGGTGACGGTTCCCAACCGGGCGCCGATGGCGGAGGGGACCATTCCGGACGCCGAAGTGAAGTCGGGAGAGACGACGACGGTGGATCTCGGGCCGTACTTCACGGACCCGGACGGCGACGCGCTTCAGTATTCGGCGTCGTCATCGGCGACAGAGGTCGCCACGGTATCCGTTGCGGGCAGGGTGCTGACCGTAACTGGCGCCGGGTCGGGCATGGCGACGGTCACGGTGACCGCGACGGACCCGGGTGGCGAGAACGCGTCCCAGTCATTCGAGGTGACGGTGCCGAACCGGCCTCCGGTGGCGGTGGGTACGATCCCGGCGCAAACGGCGACCGAGGGTGGCACCCAGACGCTCGTGCTGTCGCCGTACTTCAACGACCCGGACGGCGATGCACTGACCTACACGGCGACCAGCGCGAACCCGGCCGTCGCGGTGGCGACGGTGTCGGGGAGCGTGCTGACCATCCGGGCGATCGGAGCGGGGTTCTCGGTGATCACGGTCACGGCCACGGATCCGGGCGGCGAGAAGGCGACGCAGCTTGTCACGATCCAGGTCTCGGCGCGAAACAGTGCGCCGACGCCGGTGGGTACGATACCCGCCCAGAACCTGACAGCCGGTGAGACGGCGACAGTGGTGCTGACGTCCTACTTCACGGACCCGGACGGCGATGCGCTGAAGTACACGGCGTCATCGGCAAACGCGGCGGTGGCGACGGCGTCCACGACGGGCGCCACGCTGACGATTACGGCCCAGGCGCCGGGCAGCGCGATGGTGACCGTGACTGCGGACGATGGCAAAGGGGGTACCGCAACCCAGAGCGTGTCGGTGACCGTCGGTACCGCGACCGCACCGGACCTGCTGTTCAGTGCGGTGTCGCCCATGCAGGTCACGATTGCACCGGGCGGCTCCCAGGTCCTCACGTTCACGCTCAAGAACGCGGGCAACGCGAACTCGGCCGCGACGAGAGCGCGGGCCCACCAGTCGGCGGACGCCACGATCACGACATCGGACAGGGTCATCACCAGTCGTGATGTCGCGATTTCCGCGCTGGTGCCGGACGCGACGGCGGACATCGAATTGACCTTGAACGTGGCTCCCAACGCCGCGCCGGGCACGGGCTACATCGGGATGTGCGTCGATCCGGTGACCGGAGAGTCGAACACGGACAACAACTGCTCCGCGGCGATCACCCTGACGGTCGCGTCTCCACAGCCGGACCTCACGGTGCCGGACGTGCGCCCAACCAGTCTGTTGCTCACTTCGGGCGGCTCGGGCAAGACGGCCGTGTTCACGGTGAGGAACGAAGGGCAGGCGGAATCCGTGAGCGCGCGGGGGCATTTCTACGAGTCGGACGACGACAAGATCTCGACCAACGATACGCGGGTCGGCACGAGCGCTCGGATACCGGCGCTGGCAGCCGGGACGAGTCACCACGAGTCGCACACGGTCACGAGCGCGAAGGCACCGGGTTCGCAGTACTGGTATGGCATGTGCGTAGCTGAGCTGACCAACGAAGCCGACAAGACCAACAACTGCTCACCGGCCGTGCGTGTGGGTGTTGTGCAGGCCGGAGGACCCGACCTGGTGATCAACGAGGTCGACCCCGTGACGGTCACGGTTCGCGCCGGCCAGAGCAGGGACGTGGCATTCAAGATCCAGAACGTCGGCGACGGTCCGACGATAAGGCCGACGAACGCGGACGTCCTGAGCAGCTCCGACAACGTGATCGATGCCGGCGACACGCGGCTTACCACGGTTACGGTGCCGACCCTCGATCCGCTCGAGGGGCATGACGTCACCTTTACGATCACCGGCGCCGGCAGCCCGGGCGACGTCTACTACGTCGGCATCTGCATGGACGCGACGGGCGCAAACGGCGAGGCCGCGGGAGCCCAGCAGGCCAACAACTGTTCGACGGCTGCGGCCGGTGCGGTTGTCACGGTGGTGATCACCGCCTCCAGCTCGCAGCAGTCTGCGGCAAAGCAGTCGGACGAAGGCCCGACCGAGGAGCCGGTCCGCCGAGCCCGACCCGCCGCGGTTGCAACGCCGGAGCCGTTGGAGGTCAGGCCGCTTCTGCCGGGATCGATCAAGATCGTCATCGAGTCCGTCACCGTACGGAATCCGAGGGCGCGGTAGAGTACGAAGGTGCCAGGCACGGTGGGGGGGTCCGGGCGTCGGTGTCCGGGCCCCTCCGGCCTCCGGGCGTGCACGCGGTTGACGGTGTTGGCTGCAGCCGTTTCCGCGTGTGAGAACCAGCTGCCGCCGACCGCCTGCGGCCCTGTTCCTGGGCACACGTTGCACGCGGGCGAGTCGGCGAGCCTGCCGATCTGCTTCAACGACCCGAACGGCGACGCGCTGGCGTACACGGCGGTCTCGTCGGATATGGCGGTGGTGATGGTGGCCGCGTCGGGCGCGGTAGTGGCCGTGACGGCTTTGGCGCCCGGAGTGGCAACGGTGACGGTGACGGCCACCGATCCCGGGGGCTTGGAGGCCACCTCGGACTTCCAGGTCGTAGTTCCCAACCGGGCCCCACAGGCGGCAGATCCGATCGAAGCGCAGACGCTCGGGGCGGGCGACACGGTCACAGTGGACGCGTCCGTCCACTTTGAGGACCCGGACGGCGAGGCGCTGGTCTATGAGGCGGAGTCATCAGCGGCCGAGGTTGTGTCGGTAGAGGCGTCGGGCAGCGAGGTGACGGTCGCGGCGCTGTCGCGCGGCGCGTCGAGCGTAGAGATCACGGCGACGGATCCGGGCGGGCTCTCGGCGTCGCAGTCGTTCCGGGTGACCGTGCCGAACCGGGCACCGGTCGCAGGGGACACGATCCCGGCGCTGACCCTGCACGCGGGCAAGCGCGACACGGTGAACGCGGCGGCGTCTTTCACGGACCCGGACGGGGACACGCTGACGTTCGAGGCATCTGCCAGGGATCCCGCCGTGGTGGCGGTCGTTGCCGAGGACGGTCTCGTTGTGATGACCGGTATCGGGCGCGGCGAGACGGGTGTGACCGTGACGGCGAGCGATCCGGAAGGCCTGTCGACATCCCTGTCGTTCCGGGTGACGGTGCCGAATAGTGCGCCGGCGCCCGCCGGCAACATCCCGCCACAGCAGGTCGAGACCGGCAAGACGAGCATCCTCGACGTGCTTCCGTACTTCACCGACGCAGACGGCGACGCGCTCGTGTACACGGCGGTGACGACCGATTCGGGCGTCGCGGAAGTCACCGTCGCGGACAACGCCGTGCTGATCCAGGGCATCGGTGTCGGGAGCACCGCACTCACCGTGACGGCCCGCGATCCCGAGGGCGCCGAAGCCGTCCAGCAGGCCGCGATCACGGTACTGCCGAAGGGCTTGCCCGATCTCCTGGTGAGCAGTGTCTGGCCGCCAGCCGTCGAGGTGCCCTCACAGGGTTCCGGAGCGACGCTGACCTTCACGGTGGAAAATGTGGGCGGCGCGGTCGCGGAGACGGGTCGGACGCTCTTCTTCGGGTCGCATGACGGCCTCCTGTCGCCTTCGGACTCGGTGCTTGGCGAAGGGGCCCTGCCAGGCGCTGTCGCCCCGGGCGGGGCCGTAACGCTGTCGTTCACGGTCACGAGCTCGGACCCGCAGGGGACGCGGTTCCACGCGGGTCTGTGCGTTGACGGCGTGCCCGAGGAAGACGACATCGCCAACAACTGTTCGGCCGCGGTCGAGGTGTCGGTGACCACGGGACCATCCACCGGTCCGGCCTCCCTCGTGCCGGCATACCTGACGCAGGCCGTACAGTCCGGCGACTTTGCCGTGCCGCTGGTGGCCGGTGAGCCGGCGCTGCTGCGGGTGTTCGTCGACGGTGGGCCCACCGGAGCTGCCGTCGGCGCGCCGATGCCACCCGTCCGCGCCGAGCTCCATGACGGCGACAACGTACTGCACATCGCCGACATTCCGGTCGCTTCGGGGCCGATTCCGCCGACGCCCACCCAGGGGAATCTGCAGTCGTCGGCGAACGCACTCGTGCCGGGCCATGTAATCCAGCCCGGACTTGAGTTGGTCGCCCATGTCGATCCCGAGGGCGTCCTGGGTCCCGCGCTCGGCGTCACCAGACGAATCCCCGCCCTCGGACGCATCCGCGCCGACGTGCGGCCCGTCGCCGAACTCGCCCTGACGCTCGTGCCGCTGGTGTGGTCCGACGCGCCCGACCGCAGCGTCGTCGATGTCGTCGCCGAAGCCGCCGGGGATCCGGCAAGCGCCGAGCTGCTCCGGGGGGTGCGGGATCTCCTCCCCGTGGCCGGCCTGTCGGTGACGGCGCACGACCCCGTGACCACGTCGTCGAACAAGGCGCATGAGCTGCTCGCGGAGATCGAGGCGATCCGTGTCATGGAGGGCGGAGCCGGCCACTACATGGGCCTGATCGCCCAGTTCGAGATGTACGGCGGGCTGGCATACCGACCGGGACGGAGCAGCGTCGCCGTGCCCAGGTGGGGTACGGTCGCGCACGAACTGGCACACAACATGAACCTGGCGCACGCGCCGTGCGGAGACCCCGCCCAGGTGGACCCCGCGTTCCCCTACGCGGACGGATCGACGGGCGCGTGGGGCTACGACTTCCGGCACGGCGGCCAGTTGATCCCGCCGACCTGGAACGACCTCATGTCCTACTGCTTCGATCAGCGTTGGATCAGCGACTACCACTTCAGCAAGGCGCTCGAGTACCGGATTCTGGACGAGGGCGCCGCACCCCGCACAGCCGCTCGCGTCCCTACCAGGACCGCAGCGCGGGCCACCGCAGCCAGAGCGCTGTTGCTCTGGGGCGGCGTGGACCCGAGGGGTGTGCCGTTCCTCGAACCCGCGTTTGTCGTCGACGCACCACCCGCGCTCCCCACGGCCACCGGCGACTACCGGCTCACCGGCCGCACCGATGGCGGTCGCGAGCTCTTCTCATTCGCCTTCGACATCCCGGAGACAGCCGACGGCGACGGCAGTTCGAGCTTCGCCTTCGGGCTGCCCGCGCAGCCGGCCTGGGGAGACGGCCTGGCGAGCATCACGCTGTCGGGCCCCGGCGGGTCCGCCACCATGGACCGAGCCACCGGCCGCCCCATGGCCATCCTTCGCGACCCACGGACCGGGGCGGTGAGGGGCTTCCTGCGGGATCTGCCTCTGGAGGCCCGGACCCAGGCCGAAGCGACGGATGCGGTCACGAACGCGCCCGCTGTCAGCCTCCCTCCCCAACGGCGCCTTGAAGTGCTGTTCAGCCGAGGAATCCCAGCCCCGGAGACCTGGAGGCGGTGATGCCAATGGTCATGGCCACAAGAAATGTCAAGTAAAGTTTCCATTATGTAAACCGGAGTTGACGTTTTCTCCGAAAAGGAGCCGTTCCGATGGTCGCCCGGACCCATGCCACACAACTGAAGAGACTCGCGCCGCTCGCGCTGGTCTTCGCCGTGCTGCTCACAGCCTGCGAGAGTCCGGCAGCCCCCGTCTCCTGCGGACCGATCCCGCAGCAGACGATCAACGTCGGCGAGTCGACGAGCGTGAGCGTGTGTTTCAACGATGCGAACGGCGACATGCTCGCGTACTCGGCAACCTCGTCGAACCCGTCGGTCGCGACGGCCGCAGCTGCGGGCAGTTCGGTGACGGTCACGGCGGTCTCCCCAGGCAGCGCCGCGATCACGATCACGGCGAGCGATCCGGGCGGGCTGTCGGCGACGTCCGTCGTGAACGTCACGGTGCCGAACCGCGCGCCTCGGCCGGTCGGCACGATCGCGCCGGTCACGGTCGCCGGTGGGGAGACGGCGACCGTCGACGTGTCGGGCAACTTCATGGAGCCCGACGGGCAGACGCTGAGCTACAGCGCGGCCTCGTCGAACCCGTCGGTGGCGACAGCGGCGGTAGCCGGCAGCACGGTCACCGTAACCGCGGTTGGGCGCGGCACGGCGACAGTGACCGTCACCGCGACGGACCCGGGCGGCGAGAGCGCGGCGCAGAGCTTCCAGGTCACGGTGCCGAACCGCGCGCCGGAGCCGCGTGGCAGCATCCCGGCGGCGACGGTACCCGCCGGCGACCGGACGACCGTGGACCTGTCGTCCTACTTCACGGACCCCGACGGGGATGCCCTCGCGTATTCGGCATCGTCGTCCGCGACGGCAGTGGCGACGGTCGCGGTTTCGGGTGCGGCGCTGACTGTCACGGCGGTCGCGCCGGGGACGGCGACGGTCACGGTCACGGCAGCGGATCCGGACGGCGAGACCGCAATGCAGTCGTTCCCGGTCACGGTGCCCAACCGTGGGCCGGAAGCCGTGGGCACGATCCCGGCGCAGATGCTGACGGAGGGCGCCACCAAATCGCTGGTGCTGTCGTCCTACTTCACCGACCCGGACGGCGACGCGCTGACCTACACGGCCACGAACGCGAACCCGGCGGTGGCGGTGGGGACCGTGTCGGGGAGCGTGCTTGCGATCCGTGCGACAGGCGTCGGGTTTTCGGTGATCACCATCACGGCGACGGATCCCGGCGGACTGACGGCGACGCAGCTCGTGACTGTCGAAGTTGTGTCCCGGAACAGCGCACCACAGCCGAAGGGGTCGATACCCGCCCAGAGCATGCGGGCCGGTGAGTCGGCCACCGTGAACCTGTCGCCCTACTTCACGGACCCCGACGGCGACGCACTGACGTACACCGCGGCGTCGGGGAATCCAGCCGTGGCGACGGCAAGCGCGGCGGCCGCCACGCTGACGATCACGGGGCAGTCGCCGGGCAGCACGACGATCACCGTAACCGCGCGCGATCCTGGCGGGCTTACGGCAACGCAGGTTGCCTCGGTTACGGTGGGCACCGCCGCCAAACCCGACCTGCTGTTCAGCAGCGTCACGCCCACCCAGGTCACGATCGCACCTGGCGGCTCCGAAGTAGTGGTGTTCACGATCCGCAATGCGGGCAACGCGAACTCGCCACCGACGAACGCACGGGCGCATCAGTCGCCGGACGCGAGGATCACGACATCGGACCGGGTTGTGAGCGACGCGATCGCCGTGCGCGCATTGTCGCCGAACGCGACGAGAAGAATCGAGCTGACCTTGAACATCCCCTCGAACTTCGCACCCGGGAGCTTCTACGTCGGCATGTGCGTCGATCCGGTGACCGGAGAGGAGAACACCGCCAACAACTGTTCGAGAGCGGTCAGGGTGACGGTGTCGGTGTCGAACAGCGGGCCACAGCCAGTAGGCACGATACCCGCCCAGAGCGTCACCGCCGGACAGACGACGACCGTCGACGTGGCGCCCTACTTCACGGATCCCGACGGCGACCCGCTGACGTACACGGCATCGTCAGGGAACACGTCCGTAGCGACGGCCTCACTGACCGGGAGCACGCTTACGGTCACAGGCGTAGCACAGGGCTCGGCCACGATCACAGTAGTGGCGAGCGACCCCGGAGGGCTCACAGCCGTGCAGATCGTCTCGGTGAGCGTAGGCACGGCGGGCGCGCCGGACCTGTTCTTCAGCAACGTCACGCCGACGCAACTCACGATTGTGCCCGGCAACATGCCAAGTCGAGTGCTGTTCACAATTCGAAACGCAGGCACCGTGAACGCTACGCCGACAAACGCGCAGGGTCACCGTTCATCGGTCGCAACGATCACGACATCGGACCCTGTTGTGGGTAACCCGCGTGCGGTAGGCGGATTGTTTCCAAACGCGGAAGCAACGGTCAACCTGCCGATGTCGGCCCCTTCCAACGCCCAGCCTGAGAGCTTTTATGTCGGGATGTGTGTTGATGCCGTACCTGCCGAGACCAACACGGCCAACAACTGTTCCGGCGCGGTTAAAGTGACATCTGCAGCCTTGACACGACTAACCAACAACCCGGCGGGAGACTTCGACCCCGCGTGGTCCCCTGACGGCACCAGGATCGCCGTCTCATCCCGTCGCGACGGCAATTCCGAGGTCTATGTGACAAATGCCGACGGGACCGGCGTGACGCGGTTGACGAACAACTCAGCCGAAGATCGTTCTCCCGCGTGGTCCCCCAACGGCTCCAAGATTGCGTTTGGGTCCGAGCGCGACGGCAACTATGAAGTCTACGTGATGAACGCCGACGGAAGCGGCCTGACCAATCTGACGAACCACTTGGGCTGGGATGACCAACCCGCGTGGTCCCCCGACGGTACCAAAATCGCGTTCACGTCCTTCCGCGACGGCAACGGCGAGATCTATGTGATGAACGCCGACGGGACGGGCGTGACGCGGCTGACGAACAACTCCCTTGACTATACGTCGCCTGCGTGGTCCCCCGACGGCACCAAGATCGCTGCCAGCCACACCATAGGCATCTATGTGATGAACGCGGACGGGAGCGGGGCGATGCTCCTGAGAGAAGCCAACACTGCCGAACCTTCGTGGTCCCCGGATGGTTCCAGAATCGCCTTCAGCCAAACAAGCGGCGGCGTTTCCGACCTCTATGTGATGAACGCGGACGGAAGCGGCGTGACGAGGTTGACGAACCAGCATCGGAACGCTGATCCAGCATGGGCCCCGGACGGTGCCAGCATCGCTTTCGAATCCGTCCGCCACCGCAACGCCGATGTCTACGTGATGACCTTCCCCGCTTCTGTCAGCACTTCTGCCGCGCAGGCAGGGCTGCCGCATCCAGACGGGACGAAACACAACCTGCCCATGACCCCAGTGACCACCATCCCCCGCGAACCCGCCAAGGCACCCGTGCGCGCGCTCACCGACCAAATACGCGCCGTCCTGCGCGAACTGCCGCGGTGAGCAATGCACAAAGAAACAGAAATGTCAAGCACAGTCGACATGATGTAAACCAAAGTTAACTTTTGCAGATCAGGAGCATTTCCGATGCTTCCACGGATCCATGAACCCGTGCTGAAGCGGCCGCCTGCGACAGCGTTCGCAGTAGTCCTGGGTCTCGCCCTGGCGGCCACCGGCTGCGGCGATCCCGATAGCCCGGCGGTGCCGGAGCCTCCCCGCCCCGCGGCCATCGCGGTGACGCCGGCCTCGGCCGAACTCGTGTCGCTGGGCGAGCGGTTGACCTTCACGGCGACCATCACCGACCAATACGGCGTAGCGTTTCCGGGCACGGTGGCGTGGTCGAGCAGCGATGAGGCCGTCTTCACCGTTCAGGCAGACGGCGCGGTTACTGCCCTGGCCAACCGCGCCGCAACATTGACGGCCACTTTCGAAGGCATAAGCACAACCGCCGCGGTGACCGTTGCACAAGCGCCAGCGTCGCTGACACCGGTGATTGGCAACATCGACGACTCGGGCGCTGCACCACGGGACGCCGGACTTGTCCTGGTCCCCGCCGAAGCGAGCAGCTGGCCGGTCGCCGTACGGGTGCTGGACGCCGGCGGTTCGCCGGTCCCGGATGCCGAGGTCGTGTTCACACCCGGCGAGGGCCACGGAATCGCGGACCCGCCAACTGCCGCCACAGACGCGCAAGGAATCGCCCAGACCGAGTGGACGCCGGGGGCGGCTGATGGCACGCAAACGCTGGCCGCAGCCTACACAGGTGGTCCGTCCGTCCAGGTCGCCACCGCGGCCGACACGGACAGAGCCGCACTCACCGCCCTCTACAACGCGACCGGCGGTCCCTCCTGGACCCGCCGTGACAACTGGCTGAGCGCCGCACCGCTCGCGGACTGGTACGGTGTCGGGGTGGATACCAATGGCCGAGTCACGTCACTGGCGCTCGGCGGCAACAATCTCGCGGGTACACTGCCGTCGCAACTCGGCGACCTCGCCAGCCTCAGCATCCTGCAGCTCTATAGCAACACACTCACCGGCCCGATTCCGACCCAACTCGGCAAACTGACCAACCTGGAGATCCTGTTCCTCGAGGAGAACGACCTTTCCGGCCGGCTTCCAGACGAACTCGGCCAACTCGGCAAGCTCGAATGGTTCTGGGTCACGAACAACGAGGGCCTGAGGGGCGCGCTGCCGCTGTCACTGATGCAGGCTCCGCTGATCCAGTTCCACTACTCCGGCACGCAGCTCTGCGTACCCACGGACGCGGCGTTCCGCCGGTGGCTGGCCGGCATTCAGCACCATGAGGGCACCGGCGTCGAGTGCACGCAGAGTGACCGCGACATCCTCGAGGCTTTCTACTACGCCACCAGCGGGCCGACGACCTGGGACCAGAGCGACAACTGGCTGACCGACGCCCCGCTCGACGAATGGTACGGAGTCGACGCCGACGAATCCGGCAACGTCACGGGCCTGGACCTGAGGAGCAACTTCCTCGTGGGCAGGATGCCGCCCGAGTTCTTCGACCTTACCGAGCTGCGCCATCTGAGGCTGGATCGGACCGACTTCGGAGGGCCGGTGCCGCCAGAGATCGGTCGGCTCGTCAATCTCCGATCGCTGTATTGGAGTGTCGCCAGCCTGACGGGCCCGCTGCCGCCCGAACTGGGCAACCTGACCGAGCTGGTGCTGCTGTATATGAGTAGCAACTATCTGTCCGGCTCCATCCCGGCGGAGCTGGGCAACCTGACAAATCTCAGCCAACTCGGGCTCAGCTACAACAGGCTCGAAGGGCCTATCCCGGCCGAGCTTGCCCGCCTTTCCTCCCTGCGTCGCCTCGATCTGGGGCACAACGACCTTACCGGCGCGATTCCGGCGGGGCTGGGCGCCCTTGCGAATCTCTGGTACCTCCGCCTTGGCAACAACGACCTGACCGGTGCACTACCGTCGTCCCTCGGTGGCCTCTCAAACCTCAACTACCTCTACCTCTACAACAACGGCTTCAGCGGAACCATTCCGGCATCGCTCGGCAGCCTGGACGAGCTGTCGATACTGCAGGTTGACGGCAACGCGCTGGAGGGCGGCATCCCCCCCGAACTCGGGAATCTGGCTGAACTCGAGCAGCTCTGGGTCGGCGACAACGAGGGACTGGCGGGCCCGGTGCCCACCTCGCTCGCCAAGCTGCCGGCCCTGACAACCTTCAAGGCGGGCGGCACGGGTCTCTGCGCGCCACAGGACGCCGATCTCCTCGAATGGCTGCTCCGCGTTCCCTTCCAGCGCCTGCCCCGCTGCGAATCGGCCCTGGCCTACCTGACCCAGTCCGTGCAGTCGCGGGAATACCCGGTGCCCCTCGTCGCCGGCCGGCCGGCGCTCCTGCGCGTGTTCCTGGCCTCGCCGCGCGCCAACGGCGAGACGATGCCCGACGTGCGGGTCACGTTGTCCGGCACGTTCGGGCTTACGCAGGTCGTGGAGGAGGTCTATTCGGTCACCGTTCCGGGGGGAAACAAGCGGATCCCCACCGAGATCGACGAGGGGTCGCTGGAAAGCTCCGTGAACGTGGAGATTCCGGGCGATGCCATCAGACCGGGTGTCAATGTAGACATCGAAATCGATCCCGGCGGAACGCTGGATCCCGCCCTGGGCATTCCCCGGAGCATCTACCTCAATCACTGGGACGAGGTGAGCGTTGTCGAACTGCCCGACTTCCCGCTCACCCTGATCCCCTTCCTCTACGAGCCGGATCCCGACGAGGCCATTCTGGACATCACGGCCGGGATGGCCGCCGACCCGGAGAACCATCCGATGCTTGCGCCGACGCGGGACTTCCTGCCGATCGGGGGCTGGGACATCGACCTGCACGATCCGGTCCTTACGTCCACCACCAACGGGTTCACGATCCGCAACGAGACCGAGTTGATGCGGCGCATGGAGGGTGCCCGCCCCGGCTACTGGCTCAGCATGCAGACGCCCGTCCGGCTTGGACTCCTCGGCGTGGCCTACGGCATCCCGTCCTGGACGAGCTTCTCCCAGGCGCTGCCGACCACGGTGGCCCATGAAATCGGGCACAACATGGGGTTGTGGCACGCACCCTGCGGTGGGGCCGGCGGGCCGGACCCGCTGTATCCGCACCCGTGGGGCGTCATCGGTGCCTGGGGCTACGACCGCGAGAACCAACGGCTCGTCTCCCCTCACACGCCCGATCTCATGTCGTACTGCGGCGGACAGTGGATCAGCGAATACCACCGCGCCAACGCGCTCCGGCACCGGATGGACACGGAGGAAGCGGCGGGCGACTGGAACACGACCCTGTCGCTCCTCGTGTGGGGTGGCGTGGACGCCGCGGGCGAACCGTACCTTGAGCCGTCGTTCATCGCCGACGCCCTGCCCGGCCTGCCGCCCGCGGGTGACGACTTCCTGCTGAGGGGGACGACAGAGGACGGACGCGAGGCGTTCTCGTACCGGTTCGACATGCCCGTGACGCTCGACGTCGACGACGGCAGGTCCGGGTTCGTGTTCGCCATTCCTGTCACCTGGGCGGGGCAGATCAGCCGCATCCGCCTGAGTGGAGCGGAAGAGTCGTTCGTCCTCGACGGCGACACGGACCTGCCGATGACCATCCTGCGGGATCCGGTCACGGGGCAGATTCGGGCGATCCTGCGCGGACCGGCCGCACAGGCGGACGCCGCGGGCGACCCGGGCGAACCGAGCTTTGACGTGTTGTTCAGCAGGGGGATTCCGGAGTAGCCGACCATGATTGCAACCACCCGAGGCAAGGCCCACGTCGAGACCCTTCTGCTGGCGGCGCTCGCGCTCGCCGGATGCGAAAGCCCTGTCGCCCCCGTCTCCTGCGGACCAATTCCGCAGCAGACCATCCACGTCGGCGAGTCGACAACCGTGCCCGCGTGCTTCAACGACGCGAACGGCGACGTGCTCACGTACACGGCAACATCCTCGAATCCGTCGGTAGTGACGGTTGCGGCTTCGGGCAACGCGGTCACGGTGACTGCGGTGTCGCCCGGGAGCGCCGGTATCACGATCACCGCGTCCGACCCCGGAGGACTCAAGGCGGTCGCAGCGGCAAACGTGATGGTGCCGAACCGGGCGCCGCGGGCGCTGGGCGCGATCGCTCCGCTGAAGTTGGTGGAAGGGGGGACCGCGGTCGTGGACGTGTCGGGCAACTTCATGGAGCCCGACGGGCAGGCGCTGGGCTACAGCGCGTCGTCCTCGCGCCCTTCGGTGGCGACGGTTTCGATGGTGGGCAGCAGGTTGGAGGTGAGGGCGGCGACGCGGGGCGCGCCGGGCAGGGCAACCATCACCGTCACGGCGCGCGACCCGGGAGGGCTGACGGCGTCGCAGACCGTTTCGGTGAGCGTGGCGGCAAGGTTGACGCGGCTGACGAACAACGCAGACAGGGATTTCTCCCCTGCGTGGTCCCCCGACGGCAACAGAATCGCCTTTGCGTCGGACCGCGACGCCCTCGTCGACGGCGGCCTCGTGTTGAGCCTCGGCGACCTCTATGCGATGAGGGCAGACGGGACCGGCGTGGCTCGACTGACGAACGACCGCGAACCGAACTATTCCCCCGACTGGTCGCCCGACGGGGCCAGGATCGCGTTCGAGACCTTCCAGGCCTTTGGCCCCAACTTTGACAGCGACATCTACGTGATGAACGTGAACGGTGGCGGTGTGACACCGCTGAGGTCCGGCAAATCCCCTGCGTGGTTCCCCGACGGCACCAGGATCGCATTCATGTCCAACTGCCCCGCCCAATTCAATGTCGGCGGGAATTGTCAGGTCTCCGTGATGAACCCGGACGGTACCGGTGTCACGCAGCTGACCAGCCACCCCGCCCACGACGGGTCGCCCGCGTGGTCCCCCGACGGCCGCCGGATCGCGTTCACGTCCGATCGACACGGCAACGAGGAGATCTACGTGATGAACGCGGACGGGAGGGATGTGACGAGGCTGACGAATCACTCTGCCGACGACTGGTCCCCTGCGTGGTCCCCCGACGGCCGCCAGATCGCATTCGTGTCCAACCGCGACGGCAACTGGAACATCCATGTGATGAACACGGACGGGCGTGGCATCGTGCGATTGACCAACCACTTCGCCGACGACTGGTCTCCCGCGTGGTCCCCCGACGGCCGCCAGATCGCGTTCACGTCTGACCGCGACGGCAACTCCGAGATCTACGTGATGTACGTTCCGGCTTCAGGCATCACTGCCGCAACGAGATCTCCGAAGTCCGCAAGGAGCTTGACCTCGAGCCCGAAGAGATCCGGGCGGCGCTGTTGTTCGCCGCGGCGAGGGAACGTCTCCCCGCGCCTCGTCTCCGCCCTGTCGGACGAGCTCCCCGGGTCCGTCCACGTTCGCGACATCGGATTGGCCCGAGCGACCGACGCCATTCGGCGGGGCAACTGTTCCACGGCGGACATCGAGGTACTATTCGTCGTCGCTGAATCCGGTGGGCAGTTTGTCGAAGGCTTCCCGACGCACCCGTCGACCGCCGTCAACCTTCCTCCTGACTCCCGTCGATTAGCACGGTCTTTACCAGTGTCATGTCCTGGGCCGTCATTTCCGTCCGGGTCTCGGCGGCCTTCACACGCTCTCTGAACTCACCGAGGCGCTCCTCGACACCCAGTAGGCCCTTGTGGTGTTCATCCGCCAGGTTGTCGATGCGTCCCCTGATATGCACGATGCTGCCGACGATGATGGTGATGGCCGCGAGCAGCACGCCCAGAAGCAGTTGAATGGTGAAGTCCATATCCGCCATCCCTTAAGTGAAAGAGGAGACCAAGTCTCCGGGTTGTTACCACGGTGGGCGGCCGAGTGCGACATGGAGTCGCCTGCTGCCGCTCGCGATGCTACCGCTGGCGAAAACGGCGCCCAGCAACGTATCGATCAGCAACCCCGCCGATAAACTGGCGCCGGGTCCGGCTTGGCTGGCCTGGGGAAGTGCATTACCGGCTTTGACCCGGCCGGATTCGAGCCAGGCCCCCATGTAAGCCGCGCCGCCAAGCAGATCCGGCAGCCGTCCGAGTTGGTGAAGGTAGCCGGTGCCGACATAACCCGTGCTCACGCCCCGGAACCGGTCGCGATCGAATGCACCGAGCCGAAACGGGCCACCCAGGGTGGATTGGTAGAAAGGGGAGAGCTGGTCGTCGAACGCTGTGCTTCCGGCCAGCATGAGAAACACCCGGCCACGTGGCCCGACCGAAAAGAACGTGGTGCTCGTCAACCGAGCTGCCACGAAGCCGGATTGATGCCCCGGCGCGGTCGCCAGCCACCGCGCTTCGGTTTCGATGCGGGTCCCACTGCCGGGGACGAGCCAGTGATCGTGCCCGTCGTACACCCACCTCGCGCGTCCGCCGTGCTCCCATCCGTTCAACTCCTGCAAGGTGGGGGCGTCGCTCTCGACCCCTGCGCGAAGGAAGGCGCCTTCGTATCCCATCCGGAACTCGCTCGTGGGACCGAGGGCCACGCCAAGGTCGAACCCAGCCAAGCCGCGCCGCGCTCGGTATTCTGCCAGCAAGTCCTCGTCGACCGCCACGCGTTGCCGATGGCTATACAGGCCAACGCGGGGTGCTACGAACACGGTCGATCCGGACACGGGCAGGTAGTAGTCGAGCAGCGCACTTGCCTCCCACCCAAGCTCAAGTGCCAGGTCGAGTCTCAGTTCGGCGTCCCGGGTGCCGGCATCCATGATGGTGAGGCGGGTTCCGCCCGACAGATCCAGTTCGCCGCCGAGATACTCGACTCCCGTCGCGAGATCCAGAAACGGAGGACCATGAGGCTTGTCACGAGCGCGGACCACGATCCCGGTTCGATCGCCGTCGCGCGCCAAGTCGTATCCGAGGCTTCCGTAACGTCCACGTCCGGCAAGCCGAGTCAGGTGCAGCTCAAGCTCGTCGGGATCCAAATCGGTTCCGAGCACCGGTTCGATGGCTTGAGCTATTTCCTCGGCGTCACGGCGTTCCACGCCCTGCACACGTACGAAACGCGGCACGACCGGCGACGCGGCGCTTCGAAGACGCTGCTCCTCGACATGCCGTTCCCACGCTGCCGGTGACAACGCGAGGTGGGCCAGTTCCTCGCCCGCGGCGGCTGCCGCGCGGTATCCAAGTGCCCGGATGGTGTCGAAGTGCCTCCAGTCCATCAGCGACACGCCTTCCAGTGTCGGCACAATGACGTGGTCAGCGTGGTCATTGAGGACGTTTCGGGTACGCTCGTTCATCATCAGCGTAAGCGCCTGGCCTGCCAAGCCCACCCAGGACTGCATCTCTTCACGTGTGTGGAGGGGTATGCTGACGTCGACCGCGACCACGACATCCACGCCCATCCTGCCCACGACATCGGCAGGCACGTTGTTGAGCATGCCGCCGTCAGCGAGCAGGAGGCCATCGCGTTCGACCGGCTCGAACACACCGGGAATCGCCATCGTGGCGCGAAGCGCACTGGCAAGCGAACCGCTCTCGATCTCGACGACCGTTGCCGCTTCCAGGTCGGTGGCGACCGAGCGGAACGCGATCGGGAGCTCGTCGAAGTCAAGCGGCACGGCGTGGGGCAGCACCCGCCTGCTCAACAGCATTTCGATGTAGTGGCCCGGCTCGAGGCTTTGCACCAGACGCAGGCCGCCACGCAAACCGAGCTCATTCCTTACCGGATACGCGCGTCGGTCCTGCTTCCGCCGATAGGACTGGAGCGCGTACTCCACCTCGCCGCCAAACAACCGGTCCCAGTTGGCGCCGGCGACCACGGCCCCCACGTCGGCGGCCGGCAGCCCCGCGGCGTACAGGCCGCCGACAAGCCCGCCCATGCTGGTCCCCGCAATCGCATCAACGGGGATCCGATGTTCCTCGAACCATTCGAGTACTCCTACATGCGCGATTCCGCGCGCGGCACCTCCGCCGAGCGCCAATCCCACCCGTGGCCGGTCAACGGGCTGTTGCGCGTGGCCCACGGAACCGGTTGCTACTGTCGCGGTCGCATGCAACACAAGGGCGAGCAGTAGACGTTCGCGCGATCGAAATCGCTGAAGGCGATGTGCCGCGGAAGAGCGCATTTCCTCGACGCCGGCAGGCAGCTGTAATTGACTCTTGTCTAGTTGTCCTGAATGAACTCGTCGAGTATTTCGTCGGCTTTGTTCTTGGCGGACATAGCCGCAGCGGGTTTCGGCACGTAGCTCGCGTCTACCGCTGGATCCTCACGGGTCGCGATGGGGTTTTGCAGTCGCCACCGTGACGCCTTCCCGGCGGCCCATCCCACCGCCGCCTTGACAGCGACAACAATGAACGCAATTCCGAAGCCGATCGCACCGATAATGCTGACCAACAACACCACCTCGGGGTACTCGCCAACCATATAGGTACCAGCCAGTAGCGCGAGCGTGATCCCCCCCAGCACAAGCAGTCTACTTCTAGTTCGCACAGTCGTTTCCTCCCGCGTCCGAAAGGTTCATGGTTCGGGGCCTGCCGCGAGCGCGTTGGCGCGGTCCATGGCCGCTTGCAACTCTTCCAGGCGCTCAAGGCATTCTCGCGATTCCTTGCGATCGACGTGCAGCACCAAGCCGCAACCGTGGCATCGCAACGGCGTCGAAGAAAGCAGCATCGCAATGGTCACCGTGAGACGCGTGCTACACCGCGGGCAGTCGAGCCCAGGATGTTGCGGCAACAGCACCTCATCTGTGGTGCGCACCTTGCGGCCCGGCCACACGCGCCGCGCCAGTGCAGCGACGCGGCGAAGCAAGCGGATTCTCACTCTTCGTCTTCCCGTTCGTCCATCGCACGCTTGAACACTCGGGCGATCTCCACGATGCCCTCGGATGCAGCGGCTTGTTCGACTTTCATTTTGACGACCATCTGCACACGGCCGGCATCGTTCCTACCGTTCGGCGCGAGCGGTGCGACGGTACCCCGCAGCTCTGCCCGACCGGGCGCAAGCCAGTCGCGCTGACCCCTAGACGACTCAGACAGACTAATGCGCGAGTCCACGGAGCCCACGTCGCTGATCTTCACGGCAAACTCGATTTGGCCTTCGCGAATCTGAATGGCGGGAATCGGCACCAGCGAGAGGAGCGGCACGTCGAGCCGCCACCGGCGCGATGTGCCTTCCATGTCCGGTCGGGTGTAGTGGAACGCGATCATCCGCAGGCGCCGCGTACCGCCGTCCGCATCTTCGGGCATGAATCCGATTCGGTCGATGAACTCGGCGGTAGCCTGGGCCGCCTGCGCCTGACCCTGCACCATGGCCATCAGCGGCGCTCCGATCAACTGGTACAGCGAGAACGACCGATTGCCGGCGATACGCTCCGCCATGGCTCTACTCCGGCCCCAGGATTCGGTAGGCATCGTCATCCCGCTCGCCCTCGACGCTCGCCCAGATGTAGTTGCGTACGGCGAGTTTGATAGTTAACGATGTCGTTGCCTCGGGGGGCAAGTCGCTCAACTTATCCGACGTTGCGTCGATGTCGAGCGTGTACAAGTCCTCGAGCTCCATGTTGCCAAGCTCTTCAAGCACGCCATCGAGCGTGGAGTGGAGTGCCTGGGCGATGGCTTCCTTCACTGGCTCGCGGTTCTCCATGGCTGCCAGCGCGCCTCGTACAGTATCAAACCCGGCGAGGCACCGTCGAACGCGGCCGCCTACGGCATCGGCAAGAGCCGCGCGATTGAGGCGACCTGCAAGCGAACTCAGCGTACTTCCCTTCCTGAGCCCCTCCGATACGAGTGGCATCATCCCTTCGAGCAAGCCGGCCACAATCGCCCTGCGCAGTTCCCTGGTCCCAGCGGATCGGAACTCAGCAACAGCCTCACGCCAGTTCGGCGCGTCGAGCCTTGCCAGCTCGTTCAACACCGACTCACCGATGGCTGTCGCCTGCTGACTGAGGATCTCCTTGACTTTGTCCCTGAACTTGCCCTCGGCGCGCACCAGATCCGTAACGGCAAAGCGGAGCGTGAACTCCGCCTCCTCGATCTCCGCTCGCGGCACGGGGAACATTCGAAGGGCGGCGTTGGACTCGTAGAGTTCGCTCAGCGTGCACGAGTACGAGTCCGCCATGTAGCGCGCCTGCGCCAACTCCTTCAGCACGCTCCCGAGCAACGCGCTCAGCTCAGCCACGGCTTATGCGGCGGCTTTCCCTGCCCCGCCTTCACCGGCGGGTGCCCGGTTTTCCGCGATGCTCTTCTCAAGGATGCCCAGCACACGACTCAGCCCGGCTGGCATCTCGTCCTGCACTGCATGCACCGTGATGTCCAGGGTGGCGTGCGTACTCTGACGCAGTGTGCTTGAGGAAGTGTCCTTTGACGACGAGCTATAGGAGCCGCTAAAGCTCGCGCTCGCCTTCCACACTCCCCATCCGACGCTCGCTTCCGCCTTGACCTCCGAGGACTTCTTTGAGCCACGCTCCGACTTGCTTTCGGTGTCGCGCTGCTCGGACACGTCCATGACGAACTTGATCGTCATCTCGTCGATGCGGATAAACGGGATCGGAATGATCGTGAGGATCGGGACGGTGAGTCGAGCCTGCTGTGGCTCGGGCTCCGTTACCTCATAGGTGAACGTGACGTTGCGCACCTTGTCCGGCGAGTCGGCCTCGAAGCCGATCGCGTTGACAAACTGTACGGTGCTATGCGCAGCTTTCGCCTGTGCCTCTACCGCAGCGCAAAGCGGACCTCCGATGAGGTGGCTCAGCGGTACGCTCTTGAGCGCCTTGGTAACGTACGAGTCGGCCATGGTCTGTCTCCTGGATCAGGAATGGGAATAGGGGTGTCCGTTCAGACTGGATCATACGCGACGGATTCCTAACTATCGCGGGCAATAGGCGACGAAAACGCGATTGTATTTGTCCGGTGAGTCAGAATACGGTGACAGTCCAGTACTGCGCAAGGGGGTTGCAGGTCGCTTGCCGGGTTCACATGATGGACCGCGCTATTCGAATGCTCCGCCGACCACCACCAATCCCCCACTCACCAAGAGACACACGAATGAACCCACCGGTCATCTTCGTGCCCGGCATCACCGCGTCGGACCTGCACGACGCCTACCAGCTGCCCCCCGAGGCGGTGTGGACGACCATCCGCACGCACCACTACGAGCGCATTACACTGCACCCGGACGACCAGCGCTACGAGTTCCACGAACCGGCGCGCGTCGTGCCCGGCGGCCCGTTCCCGATGATCTACGAGAACCTGATCGCAGAGCTGCGGGACGGTCTCTCGGAGGACCAGGGTGCAGCCGCAGCCGTCTACCCCTTCGGATACGATTGGCGTCTGCCGCTCGACCTGACTGAGGAGCATCTGGCCGCGTTCATACAGGAGGTCGTGGACCGGACCCGGCTCATGGGGCACTACCGGCACAGCGACTGGGCGGACAACCCTACCGTCAGTCTGGTCGGCCATTCGATGGGCGGCCTGATCATCGGTGGATACATCGAGCGCTACGGAGGCGGATCCGTCGACAAGGTCGTCACACTCGGATCGCCCTTCCAGGGCTCCTACGAGGCCATTCTGAAGGTCGCCACCGGCACCGCCGACCTGGGCGACAACTCCGGCGGCGCCAGGGAACGGCGAATGGCCCGCATGACCCCGGCGCTCTACCACCTGCTCCCGAGCTTCGCCGGGGCGCTCAACGTGGACGAGGGCATGGACGCCGACATCTACAGCCCGAGCGCGTGGCAGCCCAGCGTGGTCCGGACGCTTGAGAAGCAGGTGGAGGGGTGGAGCGTCTCGGGCGACGAGCTCTTTGCAGACATGCTCGCTGCTGCTGCAGCGCACCGCGCACGGCTGGCCGACCTCAGCCTGGTTGACCACGGCATGAACGATACCGACTGGCTCGCGGTCGCCGGTGTCGACGCCGAGACCCGCGTGGAGCTGCGCGTCCGCTCGGGCGAAGACGGCGCGCCTCGGTTCGACCTCAGGTCCGATGAACGCAGGAACGACTGGGAGTCGGACGACGAGGCGTTGCGGCTCCGGACCGGCGACGGCACGGTCCCGCTCGCTGGCGCGATTCCGCAGTTCCTGGACGAATCGCGGCTGGTATGTGTAACACCGGGCGACTTCGGCTACTGGGAAGTCAGGGACCGCGGCCTGTCAAAGGTCGCCGGCTTCCACGGGCTGCTGCCCAAGATGAACATGCTCCACCGTCTGACCCTGCGCTTCCTGCTGGGCAAGGACGACTCCTACGGGAATACGTGGGGCCGCGCGTTGCCCGGAGTCACGGAGTGGGATCCGCCGCTGGAGCTGGCGCGGAGACAGTGAAACGGGAGTGCTTGCTTGCAACGCAAGCATCGCCTATCTTGCTCGCACCACGGAAGGAGCGAAAGCCATGGCGAGCATCACCATCCGTAATCTCGACGACGACATACGAACCCGCCTACGTGTCCGGGCGGCGCACAACGGCCAATCGATGGAAGAGGAAGTGAGGCAGATTCTGCGCAGGGCCGTCGGACGCGCGCCGAGATCCGAGGATCTTGCGAGCATCATCGGCTCCCATTTCGGACCGGCGCATGGAGTGGACCTGGAGTTGCCGCCGCGCGGGCCCGGGCGCGAGCCGCCGTCGTTCGAGTAGGCCGACCGCCATGTCCATTCTGCTCGACACCAACGTGGTCTCGGAGCTGATGCGCACATCGCCCTCGGCAGGCGTGGCGGCATGGGTCTCGGACCAGCCCCTGGACGCTCTGTTCTTCTCGGCGGTCAGCGAGGCCGAGCTTCGCTACGGCGCGGCCATCCTCCCGGCGGGTCGGCGCCGGGACACGCTGGTCTTCAGGATCGAAGCGATGCTGCGCGACGCCTTCGGGGACCGTGTGCTGCCGTTCGACACCGGTGCCGCGCGCGCGTACGGGAACATTGCTGCCGGGCGCCGCGCGGGCGGACGTCCGGTCGCGCCGGCGGATTGCCAGATTGCCGCGATTGCGGCGTCCCGGGGCATGGCGGTGGCAACGCGCAACGTCCGCGATTTCGAGGGCATGGGGGTTCGGGTTGTGGATCCCTGGGCTGCGGCTGGTGGTCCTGTGTAGGCTGGCCGTCAGTTCTCCGCCAGCACGTGGGCCCGGAAGTCGTCTCGCAGGGTCAGAACGGCGTGGTGAATACCCTTCATCTCGCCCTGAAGGCCAGCGATTCCCTCGCGGAGACCGGCCTGGCCCTCGCGCAGGTCGGAGATCTGGCCCCCGAGCTCCTTGCGGAGACTCGTCTGGCCCTCGCGGAGGTCGGAGATCTGGCCCCCGAGCTCCTTGCGGAGACTCGTCTGACCCTCGCGGAGTTCGGAGATCTCGCCCCGAAGCTCCTTGCGGACTTCGGAGATCTGGCCCCTCAGCTCCTTAGGGAGACTCGTCTGGCCTTCGCGGAGCTCGGAGATCTGACCCCCAAGCTCCTTGCGGACTTCGGAGATCGCGTTCCCGATCTGTTCGTGGGCCTTCCGGCTCTCATCGCGAACGGTGCCGATTTCCGTGCGAACGATTTTCCACATGAATCCCACAGCCGCACCGCCGGTTACGAGCGTTGCCACGACCCCGCTATCCACCTGCCACCAATCCATCTCTCCTCCCCATCCGGTACCGTTGCCGACGCTCCAAGGTACCGACGTACCGGGAGCGGTAGCAACTGAGTGACCACACCAAGGTCGGATGGGTCGGCGGGCACTTCCATATCAGGATGGGACGACCGTTCCTGTCGTCCGCTACCGCCTCCAGCCCTGGCCGCGGCGAACGACAGCGCCTCGACTAAGTCCTGAGCCTCATGACTTCGCGGCGCAGGCTCTCCGTTTCCGGCCGCGTCGCCTCGAACTCGCCGCGAACCTCGTCCTCCCACCCTCAGAGTGAACCACGGCCAATCCATATTTCCTCCCTGCGCCCCGATTCCCGTTTCATGACCCACGTGGTCGCGAGTTGTCCGCTCTGGAAGAACAGGCTAGCGTACTGCGTCCAGCCATGGAGGAAACAATGAGCAAAGAGAAAGCCAATCCGAAGTCTGGCGGTCCCGTGACCGTGGGATCGGATGCACGCCGGTCCTCTGCGGATCGCGTTCCGTCTGAGCAGTCGGCACGCCCTGTTTCCAGCACGTCCGAGGCAATCATCAAGGAGGTCTCGGTTCGAAGGCGTACGGCCATGAAGGTCCTGGCAGATCGCTGACGCCCACTACCGAGTTACGTGGGCCGACGCAATCCGCGCCCACGACGAAGCGCTTCTGACCGGCGGCGCGCCGGGAATCCTCAAGAGATCAGCCATCGAGTCCGCGCTCGCCCGGCCCTATCACGGCTACCATCGGCACGTTCACGAGAAGGCGGCGGCTCTGGTCCACGGGATCGTCTCCAATCACGGCTTCGTGGACGGCAACAAGCGCACGGCCGTGTACCTGGTGGAGTTGCTGGCAGTCAGAAGCGGGTATCGGTTGGCGGTGGAGGATCTGCTTCTGGCTGACACCATGACGGCTGTTGCCCGGGGAGAACTGGGATACGACGAACTTGCCGTGTGGTTCAAAGCACGCTTGGAGCCGGTCGCTCCCGTTACTTGAATCCTTGGGGCCGCCCGCGTCCCGACAGGGCGGCGACGAGGCGCGGGGAGACGTTCTCGTCGAAGAGGAGCTTCACCCGGGCGGAATCGAGACGAGCCTGCGCTCCCTGGCCGCGGCGAACAACAGCGCCGCCCGGATGTCTTCGGGCTCGAGGTCAGGGAAATCCGCCAGGATCTCCTCGTTCGTCATCCCGGAGGCCAGGTACTCGAGCACGTCGTACACCGTGATCCGGAGTCCCCGAATGCACGGCTTCCCGGCCCTCTTGCCCGGCTCCAGCGTGATGCGTTCCAAATGGTCCATGCTTCAGAATACCCGGAGCCAGGACGGGAGGTCAAACTGGCGGCCGATCCGCCGCCATTCATCGTGTGTCCAGGACTGCCCGCCCGCGTCCAAGACAGCCAAAAAAGTCAACTCTGGTGTACACAATGACAACTTTAGTTGACAATTTTTGAGCGCGGTGACCTTGCCGATTGGTGACAGCAACCGGAGGGTCCGGCGGCTTTCTCCGGTCGCAGGACGGCCCCTCGAGCTCGATGTTCCCTACCGTTACCCTCCGTCGGCTTGCGGGAATACAACGCCGGATTGGGCCAGGTTTCGGGGCTGCGAAACGGGGGTGCCGAGCGCTGGAACCGTTGATTTTGACCACCCGATTTCCGACCTGGAGGCCGATGATGAACAGCCTGCTCGGGCGGATCATGGAGCACGCCGAGGTCTAACGACGCAGCGTCCGATTCGCTCCGTCAGCTGAGTTCCGGGCCCGACCGGTTCCTGCATTTCGGCCAGCATCTGGTGGAGTTGTGACACGCTCCACGCTGGCGATTTGGCAGCGCCAGAGCGAACCGCGGGCGACGTCATTCGGGCGCTGGAATGGCTCGGTCCCAACGAGGTCAGGGAGAGCCTTGTTGCCGTCCGGCGGAGGCCGGCAGGAGAGGACCTGGACGATCTTGCTGCTGGCTGCGGGGTCATGCCCCCATGGATGACGGAGCCACTCGGCCGACCGCTCGTGCATGGCTGGAGTCAACCTTTCAGGGCCGTTCGCCGCCGCAGCCAGGAGAGGCTGTGGCCGCGAGTGATCCGCCGTCGACCTGCCGAGTGGGTGCGTGATAGTGCTGGCCGGGGCAATCCGGGAAATACTTGTACGCGCTGGAGTTATGGTGCGCGGGCGTGCGAAGGGCGAGGAGCTCTGCGTCCGCTGCGAGTCCTTGTTCGAGGCACGCGGCATCGTACGGCCGGGGGTGACAGTCGATCTCGGGGCGCACTCACGAGCGACACCCCACACCGTCCACGATCTCGTGCACCCTGGCGACGCCGGGATTGCGGCACAGACTCTGGCGGATCGCGAGCTCGCCCTGTCGGTTGCGCGCCACAAGGCGATGTTCCTTCGCCAGGACGATTCCTGCGGCCAGAGGATCAACTTCGAGGCCATCGTCTCAGGAATTCCCCAGACTCGTCCCCCCCGGCGCTGCTGGACGAAGACGAGCCGTTCGACGCCGTCATGCGACGCTGCGCGATGCGCCAGGAGAGGGTCAGCGCTGCCCTTCCAGGCTGGGCGTGGATTGCGTCGGTACGGGTGGTCCGGTAGCGGTGATCGGTGATCTGCGAGAGGGCACGATACCTACCTCACAACTCTCCGTTCATTCCTTCGCGAGAGGGGGACGGTAACGGTAGAGAACATGGGTCTTGGAGGCGTTACGGTAAGGCTTTCCGGGATGGCCGATTCCGAGACCACCACCGATGACAGCGGGCAGTACTCGTTCACCGGTTTGCGGTCCGGAACGTACTCGGTTGAGATCTCCGGATTCGACACGAACGAGGTAAGCTTTTCGAGCACGTCGGGCGCCGCAACTGTCGGCGTCGGCGAGTCGAAGGTCGTGAGCTTTGACGGCACGTATCTCCGCACCGCGGGGGTCCAGGGCCAGGTGAGCGTGGACGGCGAGGGTCTCGCCAACGTGACCGTCACCCTGACGGGCGGGGACGAGGACGCCACCACCATGACCGACGCCGGCGGCCTCTACGCGTTCTCCAAGCTCAAGAGCGGCACCTACCAGGTCGCGATCTCGGGCTACGACACCGACGACTACGAGTTCCAGACAACGTCGAAGAGCGTGACCATCGCCACGGGCGAGGTCGGCAACGTGCCGTTCCAGGGCACGTTGCTCCGCACGGCCGGCATCGCGGGGCGGGTGAGCGTTGAAGGCATGGGCTTGGACGGTGTGACAGTCACGCTTGCGGGCGCTGCTGAAGCGACGACCGAGACGGCCAACGGCGGACAGTACGCGTTCGCCGGTCTGGCCGCCGGCACATATGTACTCACCATCACCAACCCCGACGAAGTCGCCTACAACTTCGACGACGCCAACCTGTCGCGGAACGTCGTGCTGGAGGACGACCAGTCGGCGATCGAGAACTTCGAGGGTACGCACACGCGGACCGCCTCGATCTCGGGTGTGCTGTTCATCGACGAAGTGATGGACGACAAGGAGCGGAACGACGGCGAGCCGACGATCACCGAAGCGCTGGGACCCTGGGTGGCGTCTTTGGCCGACGATGATCCGGCGAAGATGGCGGTAGCCGGTCTGCTCGCGAGCGCGAAGGTCACCGTGCGCGGTCCGGATCTGAACGAAACGCAAGACATCGCGATCATGCCGGACGGCACGTTCTCGACGGGCGAGAGCCTGATGGCGGGATCGTATCAGGTCGAGTTGCCAGTCAACGACGACATGGTGACAGACGCGCTCAATGCGGCCGGGGTCATGTTCGTCGGCGGGTCGGCGGTGGTCACGGTCGAAGCTGGCGGCTCCGCCACGGCTGACTTCCCGTTCCGGATCACGATGCAGACCTTGACCACGGGCGCGCGCATGGGCGCGGGCGACGTTCTCGGCGTTGCCGTGCCGGGCGTGGAGCTGGCGCTGTTCGCCCGGGCCGACATGGCCGGCGATCCGCTGGACGAGGCCACGACCGACGAGAACGGCCACGCAACGTTCAACTTCGCGCGTGCGGACAACACGGGTCCGACGGGCAACGACAACATCGTCTTCGTGAAGGTGATGGAGTCGGGCCACGATGCGCTCGCGGTGAGCGGTAACGAGTTCGTCGAGATCGTCTACGAGGGGACCGAACGGCTCTCCGTCGCGGACATCGACAAGGAGGTGGCAACGCTCGTCAACGTAGCGGCCGCGTTCGACTTCTGGGTGAAGAGCAACGAGGACGCGCGTGACGGCGACGAAGGACTGGGCGGCTGGGAGGTCCAGTACTGCGTGCCGATGGCGAAGACGGACGAGGCGGATGCGGTGGTCTGTGAGGGCGACGACGCTGCGTTTACGACCATCATGACGGGTGAGGGCGACGACGCCAAGCCTGCCGTGACCGACGATGGCGAAATGGACATGGCCAACCTGGGCAAGGCAACGTTCGCGACGCCGGTCGATCCGACAATGCTCCCCGCGATGTTCTACGTCCGGGTCACCCCCGTGGCCGTTGACGACGACGGCAAACGGACCAGCGTTCAGCCGGACATGGACGAGGTGTGGGAGGCGAGCGGCGCGTTGATGCATACGCACACGGGGCTCGACCTTCCGCCGGGCGAAGGCGACGATATGACCGACCTTGGCCCGATCCGTATCACGTACACGACGCAGTCGATCACCGTGGGCTTGCACCGTGAGTTGGACGACCGAACCGGGTACACCGACTACATCGGTCTCGGCGACGGGGACGCACGACCGAGCGGACACGCGAAGGGCGAGATCAAGGTTCGCCTGATGACATCGGATGACCGGGGTCGACTGCAGCAGTACGAATACGATGACGACCTCGATCCGACGAACGACGACGTCAAAGCAGAGAAGACGTTCACGGGTGGCACTGTGTCCTTCAAGCACGTGGATGCCAAAGCCTCGATCACGGTTGTGGCGAGTGCCCCGAACGGCATGACGATCATCCCTGACGACCGTACAACGAAAGAGATCGACGCGTACGGCGACCAGCTCGACGACTACCCGGACGGTGTTGTAAAGGGCGCTTTTGGTGATATGAGCGGCGCACGTCCGGATGTCTGGCTCTGTCCGCTTCAACGCCAGAGTGACCCGGAGAATCCGGCGAAGTACTGCTCGACGTTCGCCTACAAGTGGCAGGATGGTGAGATCGAGGGTAGGGTCGCCGACCTTCAAGAGGACGACGAAGACGTTGTCGTGGAACTCAAGCCTGTTCGCAGCAACGACGAATACGCTTCGGATCTCGAGGACGATACCGAGGTCGACTACTCTCTGGCCGGACCGAGTCCGTTCAGCTTCTCCGGCGTAGCGGACGGGTCGTATCAGGTGATCCTGGTGGGTGTTGATGGAAAATGGCGGACGAAAAAGAGCGAGGTTGTCAACATCGTGCACGACGAGAGCACGAGTGGCCGTGTCAACGACACCGGGGCGGCCACCTATAGCCTCGCGAAGGACCTGAGCGCGACGCAGCTGAGGTATGCGATCCAGGGCTTCGTCGGCAACAATCGCGACGATTCCAATGGCCTGTCGCGCCGCGAAACGCGGTCGGGCATTACGCTGAACCTCCACTACGCGTCTGCCAAGGCCGGAAGCACCAGCCCGGTCGCAGGAAAGCGTAAAGCGCTTGGCGCCGTCATGGATGCGGATGGCGAGGCGATGACCGCCGAAACCAACTCGGACGGCTACTACGAGTTCCGTGGGCTGCGCTCGGACACCGTGTATGTGGTCAAAGGTGTCGCGGAGAGTGGGGAATACCGAGTTGTCCGGGCGCGCGGCAGTCTGAGAGCCGAACGAGCCGACAACATGTACGACGAAGCCGTGGTCAGCGCGGCGGTGTATGACGACGAATTCCCGGCCAGCGACCATGCATACCCGAAATGGGATCATGCTACCGGGGCGATGGCCAGCGGCGCGGCATTTCCCGATTTCGCGCTGCTTTTCGAGAACGCGATCGTGATCGGCACTGCTTTCGATAAGAGCACTGAGGCGGCGCACAAGAGCACGGAGGTCGAGTTGCGACGGTGCCTAACGCCGACGACAAGTGCTGACAACACGGCTTCCGCATTCTATCAGTGCGGCACCCTACTGCCAGGGGCAGATCCTATTAGGGCAAAGGTCGACGACGGCGGCGATTGGTTCAAGGAAGGCCTCCTTGAAGGTCGGTACGAGGTTGTGTTGGACATGCCCCCGGGATTCACCAATTCGGACAATGCGGGTGCTACCGGCGGGACCCTCGGAAGCAACGAGTACTTCACTAGTCAGGTTGCTACCGTGACCGACGGTTATCGTGCCAGTTCGGTCTTGGAACCCTTCCACATCGTGAATCACCGAGCAACTACCGGAACCGCTAATCCGACCGTTGAGGTCAAGAACGGGAGTAGAGTGATAGCTACCGACGGTTTCGTTCCGTACGGCGTCGAAGCAGTGAGCTTGAAGCTGTCAAACGACGACGACGCCAACCCCACCAGCAAGGGTGCAACATATAAGGTGGGCACGAAGCCCTTCACCCACGGAAAGGCGAGTTCCTGGGCGGTATCGCCCGGTGCCAACCAGTTGGATGTGGAGGTGACCTCTGCGCACGGGTATAGCACTAACACGGCGACCAACATATACAACGTCCACCGCGATTATGATACTCGGTTGAACACACTGGAGATAGATGGCGATGGCGCGGGGTCTCCAGACGACCAGGTACTCAATAGAGCGGACCTTACGGCGATGTCAGGCTTTGTGACGTCGGAAGGGTTGCAGTCGGACTTCATCGCCGCAGTCGACGGATCCAGTAGTGCAAACGTCATCCTCAAAACCATAACCCTCAACAAGGCCACTGCGACCGTGACACTGACCGCGGAAGCGATTGCTGGGGCAACCAACGCAACCGTCACCTACGCTGGTACTAACAATACTGCCAGCACTGGTACTGCCGTTACGTTCAGCGGCAGCACGGCTACGTTTGCCACCGACGATACCACGACCCAGTCAGCCACGATTACGATTACGATTACGGACGGCACCCGTGCGGCCAATGCGCGCGCATATCGGATCACGTTCACTCAACCGAAGGGGAGTTAATTGAGCCGGATAGTGTTGGCTTGACAAGCCCCTTGGCCAAGTAGGAAGGGCCAAACCCACCCCCCGCCCGGTTCGCCGGGCGGGGGGTAACCTCTTTCCTCTTCTGACGGGGAACCGCAGAAATGGGTCTCCACGCGGTCGGGGGTGCCCCGCGTCCCTCATTTCATGCGTCTGTGACGCAATCTGCCAGTTGGGTAAGAGAGTTTCTGTAGCTCCAGGCAGGTGAGCCGGAGGCCCATCCCGCCATGAAAACGACGTCGCCCCCGCCCGGCGAACCGGGCGGGGGCGACCTTTTACTGCACCATCGCGATTCCCAAGCGGAATCCCGACGGGTTGGTCCGTTACTACTTCCTGGTTGCGATCAGGACGTAGTCGCGGGTGTTACTCGCGTTGATGTCCGGGTCGCTCGTATCGCCGTCGCTGTCCGTGATGCGGAAGCAGACCCCGTCACTCCCCTTCGTTGTCGACGTGTTCGCCGGCAGCGTGAGGGTGCCTGAGGTGGCGCTGAGTCCTGTGAAGGTGCACGGTGTGGCAGCGACCACATCGAATTCACCCCACGTCACAACACCGAATCCGGTCGTCATGCTGGCGGCTGTCACGGAGAGATCCGTCGCCGGGATCGCCCCATTGTTGTCGCCCTTGTCCACCGTGATCCTCAAGGTGGTCGTGCCAGTCACCGGATCGGTCTCACCGTCGGGATCCAGGTTGAGCCCATCCCGATCCAGTTCGATCCTGTCGCCGTTCCAGGTGATCGTGACCTCGTTCACGCGGACATCAGCGTCGCGCCGGATACTGAAGCCCGCATCCGCCGCCGTGTTGCTGGCATAGCCGTCCTCAGCAGCGACGTGGACGTAGTACGTACGTGTGCCCGCCTTGGACAGGCTTACCGTCGTGGCTCGCCCGTTGGTCACCGCTTGCGAGTACGTTCCTGAACCGCTGGGTGCCGCATCCGTTGCGCTTGAACTCAACCGGACCGTCGCGCCGGTAGACGCCGTGACCACCACGGAGAACGATCCGTCGTCGCTGTGGCCGCACTGGGGAGCAGCGTTGGTCGGGCTTGCGGTGGTAGCACAAGTAGCACCGTCGACCTCAACACTCGTAAGCGTTGCGCCCGCACCCGCGTTCCGGTCCTTGATGTAGAACGTCCTGGTGTCGTCATCGGCACGCCCGCCCATCAGCTCGACGAACTGCTGGCTGTAGAAGCTGGTGGTGGTGCCGACAACGTTGACTGTCGCACCGGCCGAGTCAGCACTGACGTAACCCGCCGGCAGGTCGGGGATCACCTCGTAGAGGCCTTCCCTGAGGTCTTCGGCGCCCCAGTTGCCCTTCGCGTCCACGGACGCTTCCACAACTACGCCCGTGTACTCCGTGCACTGGCTCGCGTCGACCCCATCGCCAGCGCCAGGACTCGACTCCGCCGCGTAGTTCGACACCTTGCACTGGTGCAGTTCGACGACCGAACGCGCGTGTGCAGCCCGTACACTCGGATCCATCACCTTGCCCTCGACCTCGCCATCCTGGTACAGCAACACGAAGTCGGCTGCACCGACAGTGGCAGTGCTGGTGTTGTAGTCCCACGTCGGGATCGCGGGTTCGCTACCCGGCGCGGGTGGCAGCCCGGCTGTGGTGAGCGCGTGCGTGACAATGTCCGAGCTCTTCTCGTTCGCGATGCTGGTGCTGCCGTTCCTGACCGCGGTGTACAGGTCCGTCCCCTGAGGCTTCACGAAGTAGTGTTTGCCCACTACCAGGTTCTCGAACATGAACACGCCGTCGCCGTCGGTCTCGGCAGTTGCCACGACGTCCGCACCGGCGGTACGGCGGCCCTTGTTGGCGCCAGACTTGATCGCTGCGCTCGCCGCGTGGAGGTTCACCACGACGCCGGCCCTGGACTCGTCGCTCGTCAGGCCGCTGCGGCCATTGGAGTCGTTCGCGACCCGGCCCCTGATCACACCGCGCAGGTCGGTGGCGGACAGGTTGCCGGTAGCGCTGTCACCGGCGTAGTCGTCTTCCTCGTTCTCCTCGTCGTGCATGACGGAGAGCACGCCGGTCTCGTCTTCTCCCCAACTACCTGCGTTGGCTTCGAGCGTGACCATGTACCGGCCATCCGCTACACCCGTGAACGAGTACTTCGCGGCACCGCCGTTGCCGGCAGTGATGTCGTCGTCGTCCGCGAGGTCGTCCGCGTAGTCGTCGTTGCTGTTGACCGGCGTCAGCGTGACCGTGGCTTTGTCGCCTTTGCGGAGACCGCTGATCGAACCCGAGATCGTCCCGGTCGCCCACTTGTAGGCGTATGTCGAGCATACCTCGTTGGGATCGTCGCTCTCTTGCCGCTGCAGCGGACACAGCCACACGTCGGGGCGTGCGCCACTCATGTCGCCGAATGCGCCGACGATCTTGCCGTCCGGATAGTCGTCCAGCTGGTCGCCGAACGCGTCGATCTCACGGGTGGCCCGGCTGTCCGGAACGATCACCATGCCGCTGCCCTCGTCGGCCACGACCGTGATCTCCATGTCCGCCGGGATGTTCGCGAAGGACACGATCCCGGAGGCGCCGGCCATCGCTTCCGCCCTCTCATCGGGCGTATCGCCATCAGCGTCGTGGTCGTATTCGAGGACCCTGAGCCGGCCACGGCTGTCGGCCGTCATCAGGGTGACGGTGATCTTTTCCCGTCCAGTGACGTCGGGCCGGCCATCGCCGTCCCCGAGGCCGATGTAGTCCGTGTACCCGGTCCGGTCGTCCAGTTCGCGGTGCACGCCCACGTAGATGGCCTGCGTCGTGAACGTGACCCGGAGCGGACCCTTGTCGACTACGTCGTCAGACGGAAGTTCAAGACCCGTATGCGTGTGAGTGAGCGCGTCGCCCTGCTCCCACGCCTCGCCCATGTCGGGCTGGTCGTCTTCACCCGCCATGACCGTGAACGTCGCGGGCAGCATCGTCGGGTCGACCGCGTACGCGAACGACGACTTGCCCAGGTCGTCCATGTTCTTCTTGCCGTCGTTGGTCGGCATCGTGGCGTTCACCATCTCGCCGTCTCCGTCTTCCATCATCAGAGGCATGGCGTCGTCGGCCTCCGGATCACCCATGTAGACCACGGTGTTCCAGCCGCCCAGGCCCATGTCGCCATCACGTGCGTCCGCATTGCTCTTGACCCAGAAGTCGAACGCGACCGCCACGTTCACCAGCGTTGCCGCTTCCTTCTCTGCGTCCGCCGCATAGAGACGCGCCGTCGACGCGTAGTTGATCTCGACGAACTCGTTGCCGCTCACCACCAGCGCGTCATGCCCCGACTCCATCACCTTCACGAAGACGATGTTGTCGTTGCCCGCCGGACCGGTGTTGTCCGCACGCGCGAAGTTGAACGTGGCCGCGCCCATTGCGTCCGTCGTCGCCTCGCCCAGCATGCCGGTGCCATCGGCCCGGGCATACAGCGCCAGCTTCACGCCCTCAACCGGAGCGCCATACGCGCCGCCGCCGCCCATGCGGGCACCGGTCGCCACCGTCTGCATGGTGATCCGGAACGGGAAGTTCACCGTCGCGCTGCCGCCGGCGTCGACGTTGACAACCATCGACTCACCAACGAACGCGACGCCAGCCGCGGCAAGACCCGCCGCCACGTCGTCGTCGTTCACCGGCAGCTCGACCTGGTACGAGCCCGCCATCAGGGCCGCGCCCGTCGAGAAGCTGCCGTCCGCCATGATGGCGATGTCCTGCTCCTGGTTCAGATCGGGGCCGCGGAGCTTCACCTTCGCCTTGGCCAGCAGGCCGGCTACGACCTCGGCGTCCAGCGCGCCGGCCGCCACCAGCGGCGCGATCGCCTCGGTGATCGAGGGCTCGCCGTCGTTGTACATCTTGTCCTGCATCACTTCGTCGATGAACAGCATGCCCGACACCGAAGCGGTGCGGGTGTGCGTGCCCGAGAAGTTGACGATCGCAGACTGGTCGTCCTCAAGCATGACCGTCTTCTGCATCTCGTCGTCGGCGAAGTTGTACGCGGTCTCGTTCGGGTTCTCGATGCTCAGCACGTACGTGCCGGCCGCCAGACCCGCGAACGAGTACTGCCCGCCGTTCGACGTCTCGGTCGTCGCCTCGGCCGCGCCGGCCAGCGTGACCGTCACGCCGTCCAGGCCCATGCCGTCGTCCAGGCTCACCCGCCCCGCGATGCCCGCCGTCCGGAGCAGCGTGCCGTCGAACGGAACGTTCGCGGTCTCACCCGTGGCGATGGTGACGCTCTTCGAGGTGGTCTCGAACTCGTAGTCGTCGGTGTCGTAACCGCTGATCGCGACCGTGTAGTCGCCCGAGCGGAGCTGCGAGAACGCGTAGAGCCCGCCCGCGTCGGTGACCTTCGTCTCCTCGGCGCCCTGGCCCATCAGGGTGACGGTCACGCCGCCAAGACCCTCGCCGTCCACGCTCACCTGGCCCATGACCCCCGCGGTGCGGAGATACGTGCCGTCGAAGCTCACGACCTTGGACTCGCCCACACCGACAGTTGCGGCGCCGGACGTGCTCGAAAAGCTTACCTCGTTTGTGTCGAAGCCGGAGATCTCAACCGAGTACGTTCCGGACCGCAGTCCCGTGAACGAGTACTGTCCGCTGCCATCGGTTGCCGTCTCGGAGTCGGCCATGCCGGAAAGTCTTACCGTAACGCCCGAAAGCCCCATGTTCTCTACCGTTACCGTCCCCATAATAGAAGCGGTACGGATGTAGGAGCCTCGGAAGTCCACGGTAACCGTCCCGCCGGTATCACCGATGTTGGCGGGAGCTGAGGTTGCGTCGAAGCTGGCGTCCGCGGGGAATCCGCTGATCGTGACAGTGTAGGAGCCCTGCTCCACAGTGTCGAAGCGGTAGTTCCCGCCCCCAGCCGTTGCGGTGGAGGCTCCGTTGCTAAGGGAGACGGTTACACCGTCGACCCCCATGCCCTCGATCGAGACCTGCCCCACGATGGAGCCGGTCGGCGGCGGAGGCATGACATCCTCTCCGCACGCGGCGATGACCGGGAGCACCAGCAACGTTGCCGCCGCTAGGAGCTTCTTGAATCTGTCCATGTCGTCCAATCCTTTGGAATGGATGGTTTTTTCGTCGCCTGGTTTGTCCTCCAGCCTCAGTGCCGGTGGCCAGGCAGTCCGAAGATCTATTGTCAGCGCCCCGGGGCCGGTTCGCCATCGCCGGCGACCCGTGACGTTTGCAAGGGGTTGTCAATTGACCGCGCTTCGCGGGGTCGGCCTTCTCGTTACGCAAGAGTGGTGCCAGTTTTCGGATACGGCGTAAGTCGTTTACCAACAACGATATGCGTTCGTCGGACAGCGCCGGTGGGGTGAGGAAAACGGAATCCGTTCAGGTTTCTGACCCTTTTTTCAGGTATTCTTCGGCCAAATCGACCAGATTGGCCGACCCCAGGAACAGCGGAGTGCGGTCGTGGAGGCCTTCCGGGACGATGTCGAGAATGTCGCGGCGGCCGTCCGACGCCCGTCCCCCGGCCGCCTCGCAGATCAGGCCCAGAGGGGCCGCCTCGTAGAGCACCCGCAGCTTGCCGCCGGGCGCCTTCGAGTCCGGCGGGTACATGAAGATCCCGCCCTGCAGCAGCGTCCGGTGGAAGTCGGACACCAGCGAACCGATGTATCGGGACTTGAATCCGCCGTTGCCTTCGCCGTTGACGCCGCGGAAGCGGTCCACCAGGCGCTGCTGCCCGCGGGACCAGCGCGCGTAGTACGCCTCGTTGATCGAATAGACCTTCGCCGGCGGGTCCGGAATGCGGATGTTGCGGTGGCTGAGCAGGAATTCGCCGATCGACGGGTCGAGGGTGAACCCGTGAACCCCCCTCTCGGCGCCGGTCGTGTAAACGAGCATGGTGGACGACCCGTAGACGACGTATCCGGCCGCCACCTGCCGGTATCCCGGCTGCAGGCAGTCGGCGAGGGTGCCCGCCCCGCCCTTCGGGGTCACCCGGTGATGGATCGAGAAGATCGTCCCGATCGAGACGTTCACGTTGATGTTCGACGAGCCGTCGAGCGGATCGAAGAGGAGAACGTAGTTCCCGATGTCGAACCGGTCGGGGATCGGGATGATCTCGTCGTGCTCCTCGGAGACCATGCAGCACAGATGACCCGCGTGGTCCATCGCCTTGACGATCACTTCCTGCGCGAAGACGTCGAGCTTCTGCACGCGTTCGCCCTGGACGTTGGTCTCGCCGGTCTGACCGAGGATGTCGATCAGGCCGGCCATGTTCACCTCGCGCGAGATGATCTTGGCGGCGAGGGCGAGGTCGTAGAGGAGGGCGGAGAAGCGACCCGAGGCGTCCGGGTAATGACGCTCCTGGTCGATGATGTGGCGATCTATGGTGACGACCTTGCTGCGCACGGCCGGTCCTGGAGGGGGTCGCGGTGTGGCGGGGCTCGCCCGCGGCGGAGACGGTGACGACCGGGAAAATGGGAAAACCGCGTGGGCGAAACAAGGTGGGTGCGGGCACGTCCATCGGGGAGCGAGGACGACCGAGGTCTAGAGACCGAGTCTGGAATGAGATCCGAGACGCACCAGACGCAGGACATCGGCCCCGGATTTCCGGTAGATCAGCAACAGATCCGGCTTCAGGTGGCAGTCCCGGAAATCTGCCCATTCGCCGCTCAGCGCGTGGTCGTGGTGCCGGGGCTCCAGCGGCTCATCATTGGCCAGCGCCTTCACGACGGGAACCAGGATGGCGTCGAGATACTCCCGGTGCCGGCCTTTTGACTCCCGTTTGTAGTCGCGCTTGAATCGGCTGGTGCGCTCAATCGTCCGCATGCAGATCGTCGAGCAGATCCTCGACGCTGGCAAACTGAGGCAGGTTGCCCCGGCGGGCCTCCCTCATTGCCTCGATGGTCTCGGCATTGGGAACCAGCGGCGCGAAAGGCAGGGCCTTCTCGTGCGCGACCTTGGTCAGCAGCAACCGCAGCGCGCCGGACACCGTCAGGCCCATGGCCGCCAGCACCGCCGCCGCCTCCTCCGTCACGGCTCTGTCAATGCGCGCCTGTACAAGTTTGTTCGGCATGTTCCAGGCATCCTTCGGCAAGGGTTGACGTACAATATCATGCAGCTGGCGGGGCTTGTCGGTCAAGGACTCGTGACCCTGACCGTGCCGTCGCGGCGGGCGACGAGCCCCACCGAGCCGTCGCGGTCGGTCCGGAGGATATGCACCCCGGCGCGTTCGAGCCGTTCGAGGACGAGCGGATCGGGGTGACCGTAGCGGTTGCGCGCGCCCACCGGGATGATCGCGTACTCGGGCGAGACGGCGCGCACGAATTCCTCCGATGTCGAGGTGCGGCTGCCGTGGTGGCCGACTTTGAGGAGGGTGACTTCGGGCTGGTCCAGGAGGCCGGCCTCGATTTCGGCGTCCGCGTCGCCCATGAGCAGCGCCGAGAAGCGGCCGTAGTCGACGCGCAGCACGACGGACCAGTCGTTGGGGTCGGCGCCCGGCCCACTCGCGCCCGGCCCACTCGCGCCTGGCTCCGGCCGCTTCGGGTGGAGGACGCGGAAGTCGACCCCGTCGACACTCCAGGAATCGCCGGCGAACGCGCGCCGCCAGGGGACGCCCGCCTCGCGGGCCTCTGCCAGCCCGTCCATGTGGCCCCGCTGGCCGGCGCTCAGCCCCGGGCCGAGAACGGCGCGCGTGGAGACGTTGCGCAGCACGGCGGCGAGGCCGCCCGCGTGGTCCTCGTCGGGGTGCGTGAGGATGATCGCCTCGAGACGGCGTGCGCCGCGCGCGTTCAGCCAGGGGACGACGCGGGTCAGTCCCGCGTCGGAGCCGCCGAAGCCGCGCGGCCCGGCGTCGACGAGGAACCAGTGCCCGTCGGGCGTGCCGAGCGCGATGGCGTCGCCCTGCCCGACGTCGATCGCGACGATGTGCAGCGCCCCACGCCCCGCGAACGCGAGCGCCGCCTGGCCCGTCCAGAGCACGGCGAGGGCCGAGAGCACCGAGACGGCGGCCCTGACCGCGGGCCGGGTGCGCCACGGCGCGTTCGCGAGCAGAAGCGGCAGCAGCGCGCCCGCCGTGAGGAGCGCGGCTTCGCGGGGGGTCACCAGCACGACGGTCCAGCGCAGATCGCCGAGCGCGGCGGCGGTGGCGGTGACGGCCTGCAGCAGCCCCTCCGCCCCCGCGCCCGCCACGGCGGCCCCCGGGATGTGCAGGATGTCCATGACGATCGCGGCGATCACGCCCGGCACCGCGGTCGCGACGAGGGGAGTCAGCACGATCGAGGAGGGCAGCGAGAGGAGGGGGATCTGTCCGAAGTGGTAGGCGAGCACGGGCGCCGTGAAGACGGACGCGCCGATCCCCGCCGCGAGCGGCGGGGCGATCCATGACCGTCCCGGGTGGGCGGGCCAGTGCCGCATGATCCACCGGGTCATGATCAGGATCCCTGCCGTGCCGGTGACGGTGAGCTGGAACCCGGCGCCCGCCACGACCGAGGGACGCAGCAGCGCGATCATCAGCATGGACAGCCCCAGCGCGCCCAGGCTGCGGGCGGGCGCCATGCGCATCCGGCCGAGCACGAACGCCGAGGTCATCCACGCGGCGCGGACCGCCGAGGTGGGCGCGCCGATGAGCAGCACGTACGCCCACACGCCTATTGCGACGCCCGCGGCCCGGGTGCGCGGAGGGCGGCCGGCCAGCGCCACGATCCCGCCGAGCAGCGCGGCGATCACTCCGACGTGAAACCCCGAGATCGACAGCAGGTGAGCGCTCCCCGAGCGCGCGAAGGCGTCCCAGAGCTCGCGCGGGATCCCGTCCCGCTCCGCCAGAACCAGCGCCGAAGCGACACCGGCCTGCGTGCCCAGGCGGCGCTCCAGCGCCAGCGCGGCCCGCTGCCGGATAGCTGAGCGCACCCTGTGCGTCCAAGGCACCGGCGACCCATCCCACTCCTCCACCGACGACGCGCTCAGGTACACCGACACCGAACCATCTGGGCGCTCGGACCGGAACCAGCGTCCCTCGACGCTGACCGGACGGGCTTCGGGCGGAGCGCCGGCGCCGCCTCCGGCGCGCGTGTACACCCTGACCTCGCACCCCTCGCCGCTCCCGGCCGTCACGCGCAGGCTGGACACCCCTTCCGCGCTGACGCGGGTGAAGTAGCCGCTGACGCGCGCTTCGTCGCCGTCGGCGATGCCCCCGTGGCAGACCTCGCGGCTCCTGCGGTCCGCCGTGCCCCACGCGACTCCGGCGACGAAGCAGAGGATCAGAGGGAAAAGCCGGGTGCCGGGACCGCGCCATAGCGCAATGGGACAGGCGACGAGCAGGAGTGAGAGGAGGGTCCGGTCGAACCCCATGGCCGCGCTGGCTGCCGCCCCGGCGGCGAAGCCCACGGCTGTCCACAGGATCGGGGGTGCGCCCCTCACTCCAGAAGCTTCTCTCCCTCCCGCCGGGCGGATCCGGCAACGGTTCCCTGGACGGTTCCCGGAGCGCTGCCGGGCCCCGTCAGGCTTTCCTTCATGTGCCTCTCGCGCAGCAGCCGGCGCACCTTGAGGTCGGCCCGGATGCCCGCGACGAGCACCACCGCCATCCCGACGACCATTCCCCCGAACGCCACGAACGTCACGGGAACGCTGTCGAGCGTGATGATGCCCAAGTTGATCGCGACCTCGCGCCCGGCGTTTCCGCGGGCGAACGCCACGCCCAGCAGAACCACCGCCGCGAGCCCCGCGAGGCCGTAGAAGCGTTTCATGGTGAACTCACGGGCTCGGCAACAAATGTCGCGCCGGTCGTGCTGACCAGCCGCGCCGTCCTGTACGTCCCGATATCGGCGTCGCCGCCCGGCATCACCGCGGCCTTGTGGCGGCGGGTGCGGCCCATGACCGTGCCCGGCGCCTTGCCCCGCCGCTCGATCAGCAGTTCCTCGACGCGGCCCACTTCGTCCCGGTTGATCTCGGCCTGCACGGCCCTGGTCGCGGCGATCAGCGTCTCGAGCCGCCGCTGACCCACGTCGTCCGCAATGAACTGATCCGCGGGCAGCCGGGTGGCGGGCGTGCCCTCGCGCGGGCTGTAGCGATAGGTGAACGCGTCGTCGAACCTGACCTCGGCGAGCAGCTCGAGCGTCCGCTCGAAGTCCTCCTCGCTTTCGCCGGGGAAGGCGACGATGACATCGGTCGACAGCGCGATGTCGGGCACCCCGGCACGCACCATGTCGACCTTCGCCATGAACGACTCGGCCGTGTAGCGGCGCACCATGCGCTTGAGCACGCGGTCGCTGCCGGACTGGACCGGCAGATGCAGCTGCTCGCACACCGCGGGCTCGCTCGCCATGACCTCGACCAGCTCGGGCGTGACGTCGTTCGGGTGCGGCGACGTGAAGCGTACGCGGCGGATGCCGGGAACGCGCGCCACCGCCCGCAGAAGATCCGGGAAGGTCCAGGCGCCGCTCTCGTACGAGTTGACCGTCTGACCCAGAAGCGTGACTTCGGTGATGCCCTGATCGACGATGTCCTCGATCTCGGCGAGCACCTCACCCGGATCCCGGTTCTTCTCGGGCCCGCGCACGTACGGCACGATGCAGAACGTGCAGCGATGGTCGCAGCCGCGCTGGATGGGCACCCACGCGGTCACGCGCGAGCGGCGGCGCTGCTCGAGGCCGCGGTAGTTCTCGCCCGGATCCAGGTCCAGCACCGACAGCCGCCTGCGCGCCCGCCCCGCGTCCGGCCGGATCGCGTCGAGCGCCGACGGCAGCTCGCGGTAGCCGTCCGGCCCCATGACCAGGTCGACATACGGCGCCTGCTCCAGCAGCTGGTCGCCCATGCGCTGCGCCATGCATCCGGTTACGCCGATCACGACCTCGCGCTCCCGCTTCAGGCCGTTGAGCTGCGCCACGCGCCCCAGCACCCTGCGCTCGGCGTGCTCGCGGATTGCGCAGGTGTTGACCAGGATCACGTCGGCCTCTTCGGGCGACTTCGCGATCTCGTAGCCGCCGCGTTCCAGGACGCCTTCCATGAGCTCTCCGTCGGAGATGTTCATCTGGCACCCGTAGGTCTCGACGTAAGCCCGCCGGCCTGAGCTTCTCATGCGTCAACCGTGACCCGTGATCCGTCCGCCGAGAGCCGGCCCGCGTGCAGCCGCGCCGGATCGGGACGGCCGTCGACCGCCACCCTCAGGTAGTCGCCGGTGAGCGCGGTGCCTCCCCTGCCCTCCATGACCACCACGACCTCGTCGCCGCCGCGGCCGCGGGCGTAGCGCGCACCCTTCCGCTCGGCCAGCTCCCGCAGCTCGCGGCCGCGCTCGCCCGAAATGCGCTGAGGGACGGGGTCGGGAAGGTCCGCAGCGACCGTGCCGTCGCGGGGCGAGAACGGGAATACGTGCAGGTACGTGAACGGCAGCTCCTCGACGAGGTCGCGGGTGCTTGCATGATCCTCCGCCGTCTCGCCCGGGAAGCCGGTGATGATGTCGGCGCCCAGCCCGACCGGCGACACCGCTTCGGCGATCTCTAGCCCGCGGCGGCGGTAGTGCTCGCGCGTGTGCCAGCGCCGCATCCTGCGCAGCACCGGATCCGCCCCGCTCTGCAGCGGCATGTGCAGGTGGGGCGCGAGGCGGCCGCCGGAGGTGGCCAGCAGCCGGATCATGCCGTCGTCGATTTCGGTGGCCTCGATGCTGCCGAGCCGGAAGCGCGGACCGGGCACCTCGTCGAGCAGGCGCCGCACCAGCGCGGTAAGCGTGCTGCGCGGGCTGAGGTCCCTGCCGTAGTGCCCGATGTGTACGCCCGTGATCACCAGCTCGGGATGACTCTGCGCGAGCGCTCGGGCCTCGGCCACGATCCGGTCCGGGTCACGGCTGCGGCTGCGGCCCCGGGCGAGCCGCGTGGCGCAGAAGGCGCACTTGCGGTCGCAGCCGTCCTGGACCTTGAGCCATCCGCGCGTTGCGCCCGCCCGGCGTCGCAGCACGGTGGCGCCGACCGTCTCCGCGTGGGTGCGGTCCAGCGGTGCCCGCGAGCCCAGCTGGGTGAGGCCAGGAACCTCCTTCATGGCCGCGGACGCCGCTTCCAGCACCTGACCCGGGTCGTGGCCCTCGACGACACCGTCGACCTCCTTCATACCTCTGTACTCGGCACCCTTGAGCACCGCCGAGCACCCGGCGACAATGACCCGGCCGTGCCGCGCCGCCCTGCGGATGTAGCGCCTGGCCCCGGCGTCGGCCTGGTTGGTGACCGTGCAGGTGTTGATCACGCACAGATCGGCGGATTCCAGCGGCGATGAGCGGCCGCCGCCCGCCTCGATCAGCTGGCGCATGCGCTCGGTGTCGTACTGGTTGGCCTTGCAGCCGAAGGTCTTGTAGTGGACGCGCATCGGTCAGGAGCTCGAAATCCCGAGCGAGATCGTGGCGCGCCAGAAGTTCTCGCTCAGCGGGGCGCTGTCGCGCGTGCCCCGCTCGACGGCGACGTCCATCCACCCGAACCGCACGCCTTCGATCTCCACGAGGTTCATGCCGAATCCGAGCGACCACGCCGACTCGGCGGCGTCCTGATCGCGGTACCGGAACGGCAGCGCGCCCTGGCGGTAGCCCAGCCGCAGGGGGAAGCTGCGGGTTTCGCGGCGGATGAGCTGAACCTCGAGCCCGGCGCCGTAGCTGAGCTTCTCGGTGCTCACGACTCCCGCCTCGAACCCCTGTGCGGTGGACCAGTCCTGGTACGCGACCGAGGTGTTGACGTGCAGCCGCTCCGACAGCCGGCCCGTGGCGCCCGCGGACAGCCTGAGCGGGATCGAAAACGCCCGCTCGCCTCCTTCGGTCTGCGACTTGGGCTTCCGCTTGAGGTCCCCCGACCACTCGACCGCGCCCGCCAGATGAATCAGATCGTGCGGATCGGTCGCGAAGCCGGCCGAGAAGGTGTAGCCGCCATACTGCCAGGCGCTGGCCTCTTCGTACGGCCGGACATCCGAACCGACGACCAGCGAGTCGAGGGTGCGCTCGAACGCCTGGTCCATCCTGCCGACGTAGGTGCCGACGGTGGCCCCCAGCGAGAACCGTTCGCCCAGCCTCTGCGCCCAGCCCAGACGCGCCACCGAACTGCCGCCGTTGGTCTCGAAGCGGTCGTTGACGGGGACATCGAGTCCTCCGAGGCTGACGATCCGGTCCTGTTCTCCGGCCCAGCGCTGCTCCATGTGCCCGCTGAGCGAGAGGGTGACCGTGCCCTGAACGCTCAGCACCGGATAGGCGATCCCGATCATGGGGAAGCGGGTGGTGCGCGAGGTGCCGGTCTGGCCGTCGAGGTCGAAGTCGCCCCAGCTGGGCTGCATTGAGACGCTCACCGTGGGGAAGAGCAGCGCGCCGGCGGACGCCGGGTCGCTGGCCGTCAGCTGTACGCCGGGCAGGCCGATGCCGAGATTCCCCAGCGCGACGGCCCGGGCGTCGGCGGCGCCGACGGGGAGGCCGAGCGCGCGATAGCCCAGGAACGACTGCGCGTCCGCGCTGGCGGGAACGAGCGCTGCGACGAGCAGGATCAGCCTCATCCGCCGGCTCCGAAGTTCAGGATCAGCCGCAGCCGGGGTGCGCCCGGGCCCACCGCGTCCTCGAAGGACAGGTACTCGATCGAGAGCGGCTCGAAGGTCGACAGCAGCGCCACCGTGTTGCTCACGGGGTCGCCGTCGTCGGTCTCGCCGCGGAGGAGGTCGCGAACGACGGTGGTCAGCGGCACTTCCACGAGCCTGCCGGCGGGCGGCGCGAACAGTTCGGGCGCCAAGGAGACACCGGTGAGCCCGGTCGTCCCCGGCCCCAGCGGCGACTTCGGCAGGATGTCCGGCACCATCACCATGCGCAGATCGATCGTGAGCGTGTCCGACGGAGCGAAGGCGGGCGACTCGGCGGCCGTGGTCAGCTGCAGAGCCGCGTAGGAGACATGTTGTTCCGTAATCGTCAGCGGGCATCCGAGGGCGTCGCACAGGTCGGGCGGGCCGGTGAGCGTGTTCGGGATGTTCAGGTCGATGACCGTGCGCCAGGCGGGCGCGCCGCCGACCCTGAGCGAGCCGTCGGGGACGCGCGGAATGGGGTCGTAGATGAAACTCGTCGCCTCGGTGGCGGCAAGAACGTCGACAATGGTGTCGGGGTTGCTGCTCGGGAGCGTGCGGAGCCACATGAGAGCCGAGCGCATCTGGAGGCGGACGCCGGGCTGACTTGTGCTCAGGTGCACGCCGCGAGCCGGATTGAGCGTGTCCCCCCACGACGCCACGCGCGCCGAGTCGACGATGATCATGAGCGAATCGCCGTCGGCCGCGGGGTCCCAGACGGCGCTCCCGATCTCTTCCAGCACCCCCCCGCCGGGCTGGGACCACAGCACATGATGGCGGAGCGTGTCAATGGCGTATTCCCAGTTGGCGCTGACCCCGTCCCACGCCTCGGTGGTGGCGCGCGCGGTAACCTCCACGGGCCCCGGCAGCACGCTGGACAGCGTGTCGAAGCGCACGGCGATGCGGCCCGACAGGAAGGTCAGCGACGAGTCGGGCCGGGTGGTGCCGGTGGTGTCGGTCACGGACGCGAACCCGGGATACCGACCGAAGCGGAGCAGCGTGACGGCCTCGAGCCCTTCCTCGTCGACGCCCCCGGTGCCGGATCCGAATGCGTGAGCCACAAACCCGCCGCCGAGCTCCGACGCCCGGCCGTAGCCGCCGAAGACGCGCGTGCCCGTGCCGAAGTCCTCGAACGGCAGGATGACCTCCACCGCCACGCCGCCCCGGACGAGGTCGTCGGTTGCGGCGGTGGGAAGGGTTTCCTGGCAGGCTGAGAGGGCGAGGGCGAGCGCTGCGATGCCGGTACGCGGGCTGGAGCGGCCGCCGGTGCGCGGGCGCTGGCATGCTCGCATGCGCGGGCGCTGGCATGCTCGAATGGGACCCTCGGTCATCGGTCCTCCTTCAACACGAAGACTTCGGGAATCAGGTCCTGCAAGATCCAACGCCGTCTCTCCTTCTTTCCAATTCCATACACCTCCAACGCGGTTCCGAACTCCGCGAGGACCTGGCGGCAGGCCCCGCAGGGACTCACCGCCCGGTCACTTTCGGTCGTCACCACCAGGCGCACGAAGCGACGGTGACCCTGCGCCACCGCCGCCGCCAGCGCCCCTCTTTCCGCACAGATCGTTAGACCGTACGAAGCGTTCTCAACGTTGCACCCCGTGAACACCGCGCCCGATTCGGTTTCGAGCGCCGCGCCCACCCTGAACCCCGAATACGGAGCGTAGGCGCGGCTCAACGTCGCCCTGGCCATTTCCTCCAGCCGCTGTAGCGGCACCTGACTGCTCATGTCTGCACCCTGGGCAACCGGGGAGAAAGTCCTGTCAGGATCTCGTACCCGATCGTGCCCGCCGACTCCGCGATCTCCTCCAGGGACAACTCGACTCCGCCATCGCGCCCGACAAACGTAACGATATCGCCGACCGAAAGATCCCCCGAGATACGTACCACCGTCGTGTCCATGGAGATCCGCCCCACGATCGGCACGCGCCGACCCCCCGCGATGGCGCATCCACGGTTGCCGAGAACCCGCGGCAGCCCGTCGCCGTAGCCGATGCCGACGGCCGCCCAACGCTCGTTGCCGCGAGCCGTATACGTGGCGCCGTAGCCCAGAGTCGTGCCGGGCGGGACGTCGCGGACGAGCACGACCCGGGCCCTCACGGACGCAACGGGCTGAGGGGGGTTTTCGGGGTCGCCGATATCGCCGCCGTACAGGTAGATGCCCGGCCGAACCGCGTTCGCCGTGCGTGAGACCAGCCGGAGGGAGCCCGCGCTGTTGGCGCAGTGAATCAGCGTATCCGGGGCGATGCCATGGGCTCCTCGGACAAACCCGTCGAGGGCGGCGACCTGTGCGCGCGCACTGCCGAGATCCGACTGATCGGCGGAGTGGAGGTGGGTAAAAAGCCCGAAGAGCCGGAGCCCGGCGCGGGTGGCCGCAAGGACCTCCGGCCACCAGGACGCGGCCTCACTCAGCGGGAAGCCCGCCCGTCCCATGCCCGTGTCGATTTCGACCTGAAAGGGGGTGCCTGGCGCGGTGGGGGCCGCGGTGGCGGGCGCGGCGGCGGATGCGGCGAGCTGAGCCAGGGTTCTCAGTGCCGGGAGGTCGGAGACGGTGGGGATGAGGCCCGATGTTGCGGCGACGGCCAGGGAGTCGGGCGGGAGCGGGCTGTACACCATGACGGGCTCGCGCACGCCGAGGCGGAGCAGTTCGAGGCCTTCGTCGAGCGTGGCGACGCCATAGCCGAATGGGCGGGCGGGCGCGATCGCGCGCAGAACGCGCTCCACGCCGAGGCCGTAGCCGTCGGCCTTGACCATGGCGACCAGTCTGGCATGCGAACCCGCGACCTCGCGCACGCGATCCAGGTTGCGCCGGATGGCGGCGAGGTCGACTTCGACCCATGCGCGGGTGCGGTCACGGGTGGGGCGGTGGGCGGGCATGATCTGGCGGGCTTGAGTGGCGGTTCGCGGGATAATATGACATTGCGGGCCTGCGCGGCGTAGCTTTGCGAGTTGGCTGGACTCGATGGCACCCGGCGATGACCCCGATGACCAGGAGTGGGACTTGGGCGACAGCGGTGGACAGGACGCACTGGCACGGGCCTGCGCGGCGCAGCACCGGGCGAGCACCGTCGGCTTTGACTGGGACGAGCCGGCCGGGGCGCTGGAGAAGGTATTCGAGGAGGCCGGCGAGGTGGCTGCGCTCTTGGCTGGTGCGGATGCGGATGGGGCGGCGGCGGGAGGGGTGGCGGCCGCCGGGATGGTGACCGGCGCGGCGGATCGCGGCGCGGCCCTTCAGGCCGAGTTGGGGGACCTGCTCTTTGCCGTGGTGAATCTCGCGCGCCTGGCGGACGTGGACCCCGCAGACGCGCTGGACCAGGCGACGCACAAATTCGAGGTGCGCTTTCGCGAGGTCGAGCGGTTGGCGCAAGCGCGGGGACTGTCCATGCCGGGGACGGCGCTGGAGTTGCTGGACCGGATCTGGGACGAGGTGAAGGAGCGAGAGCGCCTGGGGTGATGAGGGGCGGTTTGCGTGGCCATTGCCAACCCTGACGTAACGTTAGGGTTAGCGGTAGAGAAGTGCTGTTGACTGGGCGTGGCTGGAGTCCGGTGGGCATGGGGCCGCCGGAGCGGAACGCCCCCGTTGGAGGGCAGCAGAATGGTCGGTGGTCCCATTCGAGCATGTCGGCGTCCCGGGTTTTGCCGCGGAAACGTGGGGGAGCGGCTTGAGGGGGTGGTTGGGGTGGCGATGGCGCGCGTGCGGGGCGGAATGGATTGCGAGCGGGGCCGGCTCGAGCGTGCGCGCGTCCCGCAGGAGCATGCGGCGGTCTCGCCTGTCCCATTCGAGCATGCCGCTGTCCCGCTTGGCCCAAAGTGTCGAGCGATAGTCTCATACAGCTATAGACGGGTTTTGAAGGCGCGGTTGTGGTGAGATCCGGGACCACGCACAGGATGGCCTTCAGAAGCGTTAGCATGCCCCAGGAAGGCCGATCGGCCGTGCGCCACCCATTCAACATGGCTTGAGCCGACTTTACGCGTCCTAGGCCATCACAGAAGGTCGAAAAACTGCCGTTATCTTTATGGGTGAGAAACGCTAAACCTTTGCCGGACTTCTACTTCGGAGGATTGCCATGACCATCACTCAACTCGGCGACCGCATCGCCGAACTCGCCGCTCGGATCAACATCGCCACTTATGAAATGCTCACCCTCATCGCCGAGTTCGACCGCCGCGAGGGCTGGGCCGATGCGTTCACGTCCTGCGCCGAATGGCTCGCGTGGCGGACCGGCCGCATGGTCGGTACCTGCCGCGAGAACGTGCGGGTCGCGCATGCGCTTGAAGATCTGCCCGAAACATCCGCCGAGATGAAGGCCGGGCGGCTGTCGTACGCCAAGGCGCGGGCGATCACCCGGGTGGCGACGAAGGAGACCGAGAAAAGGCTGCTCAAGTACGCCGACAAGTGCTCCGCCGCCGAGCTCGAACAGATCGTGCGGGGATGGAAGCACCTGTCGCGCGACGGCGAGCTGACGGCCGAAGAGGTGCGGCACCAGCGGCGGACGCTGTCGGTCGTGATCGACGCCGACGGGACGTACGTGGTGCGGGGGCGGCTCGAGCCCGAGGCCGGGGCCGTGCTGATGCGGGCGATCGAGGCCGCGACGGACGCGCTGTACCGGGGCGAGGACCCCGACGCGCTGCCGACGAGCCGCCAGCGCAGGGCCGATGCGGCGGGACTGGTGGCCGAGCGGGCGCTGGCGGCGGGGCTGAATGCGACGCGGAGCGGCACGCGGGCCGAGCGGTACCAGGTGACGGTGCATACCGAGATGAGCACGCTGGAGGAGCGCGGGGAGGGTGGCCGGTCGGAGCTCGACGGGGTGCGGGTGAGCGCGGAGACGTCGCGGCGCATGGCGTGCGATGCGTCGCTGGTGCATATGCTGCACCGGGACGGTCAGGTAGTCAGCGTGGGGCGGAAGACGCGGACCATCCCGCCGCACCTGCGGCGCGCGCTCGAGGAACGGGACCGGGGCTGCCGCTACCCGGGGTGCGGGAGCCGGTTCACGGAGGCGCATCACGTCAAGCACTGGGCCGACGGCGGGGAGACGAGTCTTGCGAATACCGTGCTCTTGTGCCGGCGGCACCACCGGCTGGTGCACGAGGGCGGGGTGCGGATGGCGCTCGACGCGAAGGGTCAGGCGGTGTTCTTCACGCGCGGGGGCAAGATGCTCGGGAGTGTGCCGCCGCCGGTGAAGCAACCGAAGTTCACGCCCAACCTGCCCCCCGCCCCACCGCTCCGGCCCGGCGAGATGTACAACGGCGCGGCGCGGCTGGCGAACGGCGCGGTCCCGTGGGAAATCGAGGCCGCGGCCCGCGAGGCGGTCGAGGAGGCGTTGGAGGGTGAGAGGCCGGTGCCGGAGGGCGCGAGCCCGGCGCCTGCCTCACCGCCCGCGTTTCCGCGGCAAAAGCAGGGACACGAGCATGCTGCCATGGGACAGGCCAGAGAAATGGGACAGACCACAGAAATGGGACAGGCCACAGCACTGGGGCAGGCCACAGGCACGGGACAGACTCAACCGAGGGAGGTGAAGAACGGAACGCGTACGCGAGCTGCCTGAGAGGGGGGCGGGAGTCGGCGCGAATCGGATTCGGCGGGCCGCCTGGGTCACGTCCCTGGCGCGCGCCGCCTGGGTCCGGCCCTCAGTAACCGGCGTGTTTGTCGACCAGGTTGCGCAGGGGTTCGTCGCGTATGAAACGGTCAATGTTCTCGGTGATCAGGTCCGTTTCGCGGTCCCAGAATCTGCGGGTGGTTGCGGACACGTGGGGCGTCATGACCACGCGCGGGTGGCTATAGAACGGGTGACCTTCGGGCAGCGGTTCCGTTCGAAACACGTCGAGTCCGGCCCCGCGCAGGCGGCCTGCTTTCAAAGCGTCCAGGAGCGCTTCCTCGTCGATCAGCCGTCCGCGCGCGACGTTGATCAGAACCGCCCCCGGCTTCATCGTGGCCAGCCGCTTCCGGCTGATCATGTCGCGGGTGCCGGGGGTCTCGGGAACGGCCAGCACCAGGTAGTCGGACTGGGAGATTACCTGACTCAGCCCCTCCTCTCCGGCGACGACCTCGACCGCTTTCGCGCGCACCGCCCCGTCATGCCGGCGCACCGCCCCGTCATGCCGGCGCACCGCCAGCACGCGGCTGCCCAGCGCGGTCATCTTGCTTGCCACCGCCCTGCCGATCCCGCCATACCCGACGATGCCCACCGTGGCCCCACCCACCTCGGTCACGGGCGCGTCGGCCGCCCAGTACGACGGCGCGCTCCAATGCCCCTCGCGCTGTGCCCGCACGGCCATGTCAAGGCCCCGCGCGAAGTGGAAGATCATGGCCAGCACCGTCTCGGACATCGGTTCGGCATGGATTCCCGCCGAGTTGGTGAACAGGATGTCCCGGGACAGCATCGCCGGCCCCAGCGACGACCCCACGCCCGCAGCCCCCGAATGCACCCATTCGAGACCGGGACCCGCCTCGAGCACCTGCTCGGGAATCCCGTATCCCATGTACACCCTGGCCGAGGCTACTGCGTTCAGCAGCTCCGGCGGCGCGCGCTGCACCCCGTCACCCGAACCGTCCGCCGGCGTCTCCATGAACTTCACGGTCCAGTCGGCCGGCACCGCCGCGACAATGCGTTCGCGCGCGCGGTCCGGCAGCGCCCAGATGGGGCGCCGATCCATCAGATCGATGACGAGAGTGGCCAACGGTCAGGCGGTCACGGGGTCAGACGGTTGATCAGACGCGGGAAGGGGACAAGTTCGCGGATGTGCGACCGGCCCGTGATCCATGCCACCGTCCGCTCGACCCCGAGCCCGAAGCCGGAGTGCGGGAAGGTGCCGAACTTTCTCAGATCCAGATACCAGTCGTAGGACTCCTCCGGGAGACCTTCCTCGCGGATCCGCGCCAACAGCCGGTCGTGGTCGTCCTCCCGCTGGCTCCCCCCGATGATCTCGCCGTACCCGTCGGGCGCGATCAGGTCGTTGCACAGAACCGTGCGGGGATCGTCGGGGTTCTCTTTCATGTAGAAGGCCTTGGCCTCGCGCGGGTAGTTGAAGATGAACACCGGCCGGTCGAACCAGCCCGAAATCAGGGTCTCCTCGACCGCGCCCAGGTCCCTGCCCCACTCGAAGTCGCGTCCCTCGGCGTTCAAGCGCGCGACCGCGTCGCTGTAGCTGATCCGCGGGAAGGGAGCGACGATCGATTCGAGCCTGCTCAGGTCGCGCTTCAGAGTCTTCAGTTCAGCCGCGCAGCGCTCCAGGGAGCGTTCGACGATATGACAGATGAACGACTCCTGGAGGTTCATGTTGTCGTTCGAGTCGGCGAACGCCACCTCGGGTTCGACCATCCAGAATTCGGTCAGATGCCGGCGCGTCTTCGACTTTTCGGCACGGAAGGTCGGGCCAAAGCAATAGACCTTTCGGAACGCCGGACAGGCGCTTTCCACGTAGAGCTGGCCGGTCTGGGCCAGGAAGGCGCGTTCGCCGAAATAGTCGGTCTCGAAGAGCGTTCCCGCAGATTCGCCGATGGCGCCCGTGAGGATCGGTGTGTCGATCCGGACGAAGTCCCGTTCATAGAGGAAGTCGTGGATGGCCTGTTCCACTTCGGCGCGCACCCTGAGCCCCGCGCGTTGCATGCTGGACCTGAGCCACAGGTGACGGCGGTCCAGCAGGAACTCGACGCCGTGCTCCTTGGGCTGGATCGGGTATTCGTCGCTGGCGCCGATCAGGTTCAAGCCGGACGCGGTCAGTTCGTACCCGCCCGGGGCCCTGGCGTCCTCGCGCACCTCACCGGTGACCGCGATGCAGCTCTCCTGCGTGAGCGAAGTGACGAGGTCCCATGTTTCCTCCGAAACGCCGGACTTCACGACGACGGCCTGAACGGTGCCGGTGCCGTCGCGCAACACGACGAACGCGACCCTGGCGTGGACCCGGACGGAGGCGATCCAGCCGGACAAGGTAACCGTCTCCTGCACGAGCTGGGGCAGATTCTTGACGAGTGACATTGGATTGGGAAGCTAAAGGAAGCGTGGCCGCGGGTTCAACCAAGCCCGAAGAGCTTGAGCCGATCTCCGTGCCGCCGCTCGAGCAGCTGCCGGATCAGGGCGTTGGGTTTGGCGGTCAGCTGGGGGTCGGCGTCGATCAGGGCGCGGGCCCGGTCTCGCGCGGTGGCCAGCAGATCGCTGTGCGTGAGGATATCGGCGAATTTCAGGTCCGGCCCGTGCCCGTGCTGCTCGGCGCCGAAGAGATCGCCCTGCCCGCGGATCCGCAGGTCCTCGGCAGCGATTTCGAATCCGTCCGTCGTCCGGGCGAAGGCCTGCAGACGGACATTCTCCGGGCCGATCACGTAGCAGACACCTCCCTGGTCGCCGCGGCCGATCCTTCCGCGCAACTGGTGAAGCTGGCTCAGGCCGAAGCGCTCCGCGTTCTCGATCACCATGGCCGTGGCGTTGGGAACGTCGATTCCCACCTCGATCACGGTCGTCGAGACGAGCACGTTCACGCTGCCCGCCAGGAACGCGCGCATGATCTCGTCCTTCTCCTCGCCACGCATCCGGCCGTGTAGCAGGGCGACTTCACGACCCGCGAACTCCTCCTTTCGGAGCCGCTCGAACTCGGTCTCGGCGGAGCGCAGTTCGGTCTTCGCGGACTCCTCGATCACCGGGTAGACGACGTACGCCTGCTGTCCCCGGTCGAGCCTGTCGGCGACCTCGCGGAACGCCTCGCCGCGATCGCCCGGGTCGATCAGCCGCGTGGTCACGGGACGGCGGCCCGGCGGGAGTTCGTCGATTACGCTGATGTCGAGATGGCCGTGCATCGCCATGGCGAGGGTTCGCGGGATCGGCGTGGCCGACATGACCAGCATGTCGGGCGCCGGGTCGCGCTCGGCGAGGGCCATGCGCTGCCGGACACCGAAACGGTGTTGCTCGTCGACCACCACGAGCCCGAGCGCGTGGAAGTCGACCCCCTCCTGGATGAGCGCGTGCGTGCCCACGACCAGGCTCGCGCCGTCGGCGATCCGGGTGCGGGCCTCCGTCCTGCGGGAGCCGCTCATGGATCCCACGAGGAGTTCGACGTTCAGGCCGAGTTCGCGCAGGCGCTGGGCGTGCTGTTCGGCGAGGATCTCGGTGGGCGCCATCATGGCCGCCTGGTACCCGCCCTCGGCCGCGAGCAGCATGGCGAAGAGCGCCACCAGCGTCTTGCCGCAGCCAACGTCGCCCTGCAGCATGCGGCTCATGCGCCGGCGGGAGGTCATGTCCGCGTAGATCTCGCGCAGGGCCCTGATCTGCGCCCCCGTGAGGGTGAACGGCAGGCGTTCGTGCAGCGCCCGGATGCGCTCGTTGGTGCGCCGGAACGCGATCCCGGGCCGTTCGCGCGTGGCGCGGTAGCGCTCCCTCGCCTGGAGGAGCTGCAGGAAGAAGAGTTCGTCGTACGCGAGGCGCCGGGTGGCGTCGTCGACCTGGGCGAGGGAGCGCGGGCGGTGCAGGGTCTCGAGTGCGTCCGAAAGCTCCATCAGATCGCCCCGCGCGGGGGGAGGTAGATACTCCTCGGCTCTCACCTGTTTGAGGAGGCGGTCGAGGTTCTGCGCGATCACGCGCCGGAAGACCCATTGGGGCAGCTCCTCGGAGGCGGGATAGGTGGCGAAGATCGTGCCGGGTGAGGCGGGGTCGGGGGGGGTGGGGTCGGAGGCGGGGGGGTGGGAGGCGTCGGAGGCGCGTGTCAGGACGGTGTGTTCGCGGGGCTGGATCTGGCGGCCGTGGAAGAACTTCACCGGGCCGGTGACGAGGATCCGGTCGCCCACGCGCATGCCACGCTCCACCCACGGCTGTCCGGGCCAGGCACAGGTGATGATTCCGGTGTCGTCCTGAATGACGGCCTGGAAGATGCGCAGTCCCGAGCGGGTGGGAACGACTCCCTTGCTCCGCACCTCTCCCACCGCTGTGACATCCATTCCGACCTGCGCGAGTGTGACGGGCGTGATTGTCGACGCGTCGTCGTAGCGCCGGGGGACATGATACAGCAGGTCCCGGGCGGACAGGATGCGCATGCGGGCGAGCGCCTCGGCCCGCCTCGGCCCTACTCCCTTGAGGAACTGCACCCGGTTGTCGAGCTGGTTCATGACAACAGACCACGGACGAATTCTTCCGGTTCGAAGGGCACCAGGTCGTCGATCGCTTCTCCCACGCCCACAAGTCTGACCGGGATGCCGAGTTCGTCACGAAGCGCGACGACAATGCCGCCCCGGGCGGTCGAGTCCAGCTTGGCCAGCACGAACCCGGTCACGTCGACGAAGCGCGCGAACTCGCGGGCCTGCACCAGTCCGTTCTGTCCGACCGTCGCGTCCAGCACCAGGAGCGTCTCGTGGGGAGCCCCCTTGTGGCGGCGGGCGATCACCCGCTCGACCTTGGAGAGCTCCTGCATCAGGCCGCCGTGGGTGTGGAGGCGCCCGGCGGTGTCCACGAGGACGACATCGGTTCCGCGTGCGTGGGCCGCCTCGAGCGCGTCGTAGGCGACCGCCGCCGGATCGCCGCCCGGCTTCCCCCCTACGAAGTCGGCGCCGGCCCGCTCGGCCCACCGCGCGAGTTGCTGGATTGCGCCCGCCCGGAAGGTGTCGGCCGCGGCGACGAGTACGCTCATGCCCTCCTGCACAAGACGGTGCGCGATCTTCCCCGCGGTGGTGGTCTTGCCCACCCCGTTCACGCCAGCGAGCAGATACACCGTCGGGGGTTCGGCGGACACGGCGAGGCGCGCACCCTCGTCGCCGTCGAACACGGCCCGGATCTGCCCGGCGAGAACGTCGCGCGGTTCAGCGCGGCGGGCTGCCCCCTTCACGGCGGCCACGAAGCGCATGCTGGCTTCCACCCCGAAGTCGGCCATGATGAGCCGCTCCTCGAGGTCGTCGAGCGCGGCCGCAAGCGCGTCGGTGTCCGCGCGGCGAAAGGACGCGGGGATCACTCGCGCGAGAGCCCGCCTCCACATTCCTATCGCAGGCCCGCCCGGCGCCGGCCGACCCACTCGGTACACAGAAGGCCGATGACCAGCAGGTAGGGCCAGGGCCTGGTCCGCAGCGGCCGGCCGCCCCCCTCCAGTGTTCCGCGGTCGCCGGGAGGCACGGTGAGCTCGTCGGCCGGGAGTTCAGGATGCAGCATTTCGTCGGTGAAGGGCTCCACGTCGAAGCCGCCGTCGGCGGTATCGGAGGTTGCTGCCGTGTACTCGTAGCGTCCAGGGGGAAGCGGCGGAGTCGTGAACAGCGCGCCAGCCGGGATCCTCGTGACGGTGTCGAATACCGGCGCGGCGGCGGAGTCCCTGACGCTCAGGGCAACCTCTTCGCCCTCGTACCCCCTGCCGCGCCAGCGAACCGGGGTTCCGGCCCCGAACACCGGTGTGGCCGGACGCACGCCGGGGCCGCCGGCCAGCGCTTCGCCGGAGAGGATCCATCCGCCCACCGCAGCCCAGAGGGCGCGGTAGTCCTCCCTTGGTGCGCCGTCGCGGAACGCCCAACGCCAGAAGCCGCGGGCCAGCACGACGGCCACGCGCCGACGGCCTTCGTCGCGCAGCACCAGAGCCGCCTCCGGCTCGCCGGCGCCGCCGAGCCTGACGCTCAGGGCCGCTCCCCCCTCGTCGACCAGCGGGAGGACGGCGCTGAGCGGGGGCAGGTCGAGCAGCCGTCCGGTCTCGGCGGCGATCGGCGACGGTGGGGCCTCGTGCAGATACCACTCACCCGGCAGCGGTGCCCCGGCGGCGACCCCGGCCAGCGCCGCACCCGCACCGTCGGCCGGGAAGATGATGAGCGCGCGGGTACGGGCGGTCGCCTGTTCGAGGAACTCGGCCGACGCGCCGTCGACGCCCATGGCGACCACCATCCCGGCACGGCGAAGAAGGCGCTCCAGCGCGGCCTGGTCCACAGTACCGGTGCCGGTCATGGAGTGGAAACTCTCAGCAGTGCGGAGGTATCCCCGCACCGGCAATCCCGTCACCTGGTCCAGCACGGGGAGCAGGAAGCGCGGCTCCCAGTCCGGCGAGAACGAGACCAGGAGCACCCCGGTCTCTTCCGGGTCCACGTCGACGTAGGCGGTGCGCTCGTCGTCCGGTGAGAACGCGTCGCGCCCCTCGAGGCGCGCGGTCACGCGGTGCGATCCCGCGTCGAGGACGCCCAGCGCGAACTCGGCGGTAGCGATTCCGCCCCGCTCGGGCGCCGCCATCCGGAGCGCGTGGCTGGTGCGGCCGTCCACCGCAACCGTGACGGTCACGGAGTCCTCCGGCGACGTGCCCTGGAGTTCGACCCTGCCGCTGACGGGCTGGCCGCTTTCGACCGCGGTGGGCACCACGAGGCGGGCCAGTCCGAGGTTCGGAGCGGTGGTGTTCAGGGTGTCGACCGAGAGGCCTACGCCGAGCTGCCTGGCGATGCGCGTGACCGCAACCGGGTCATTGACGCGACGGTCGGTCACCAGCGTGATCTCGCGCGCGCCCGCCTCGGCCGCCACCGCCACCGCGTCGGCCATGACCGACCGCACGGCCGACGGCGACACGGCAACCAGGGAATCGGCATCGACCGCCTCGACGGACGTGCCCGCCAGCAGCAGACGCGCCCCGGCCGCCGCACGGCTTCGCGCCCGCGCCACGGCGGAGTCCCAGAGCGGAACGTCCCCGGGTGCAAGAGCCGCCATGGATGCGCTGGCGTCGAGGATCACGAACCGCTCGGGCGCGGTATCGCGGGGTGTCGTGGAGAAGACCGGGTTCCAGAGCAGCGCCAGCACCCCGGCAAGCGCCCCGACCCGGGCGGCGACGAGAAACGGCCGGGCGCGCACCTCGAACTCGCGGCGGTAGTACACCCAGGCGCAGAACCCGCCCGCCAGAAGCAGGAGAAGAAAGGCTGGTACCATGACTGTCCGTGTAAGGGGCCGCGGCTCAGCCGTCCGAATCCTCCACCCTCGCTACCGTGCGCCGCTCCCGGAATGTCTCGGGACCGGGGAGGCTGAGCAACATGCGGAGGCGCTCGTCGCGCGCCTGCTCCCACCGCTGCCAGTCCGCGTCGGGCACCGGATCCTCCGCCGGCAGGTCGATCGCCACCGGGTCGATCGGCCGTCCTCCCACGTGCATTTCGTAGTGCAGGTGGGGGCCGGTGGCCAGCCCGGTCATGCCCACGTACCCGATCACCTCGCCCTGGGTCACGCGCGAGCCCACGGCCAGCCCGCGCGCCCAGCGGCTCAGGTGTGCGTAGCGCGTCAGGAAGCCGTTCGGATGCCGGATGTCGATCACCCGGCCGTAGGCTTCGCCCCAGCCCCGCCGAACGACGACGCCGCTCCCCGTGGCCTGCACGGGGGTACCGGAGTTGGCGGCATAGTCCACGCCGCGATGGGCCCGCCAGCGGCGGAGAATCGGGTGGAAGCGACTGTTCGTGAATCCCGACGAGATCCGGCTCAGTTCGATCGGCTTCATGAGAAACGCGCGGCGGACCGACTGTCCGTCGGTGTCGAACCAGCTGGCGGGTTCGCCCTCCGGTTCGAATCGTATGGCGCGGTAGGAACGGCCCGCGTTCACCAGCTCCGCCGCGAGCAGCGTGCCCGAACGCATGCTGCCGTCCGGCCGCCTTTCGCGCTCGAGCACGAAGCGATAGGTGTCGCCCTCCATGATCTGACGGGAGAAGTCGATCTGCCACTGGAACACCCGGTCCAGGCGCCCGACCATCTGGCGGCGGTCGTTGGCGGGCACCTCGCGCAGCTGATCGTGACCCACGATGGCTGTCCAGAGGCTTGAACTGATTTCACCCGCCACGAACACGGTATCGGTGGTTGCCACGAACTCGACCAGCGAGGAATCCCATCCGCGGCGGTCGCGCTCAAGGCGGACCATGCGGTCGCGGTCGATCGCGACATCGATCCTGTAGGGTTCGGCTCCCTTTCGACGGCGAACGACCCGGATCTCGGTGCCGGACCGCATGCGGCGCGGATTGGCCTGTTCCCGGAAGGCGAGCAGGAGATTGTTGCGATCCGTCCCGCCCAGGCCCGCATCTTCCAGAATCTGTCCGAAGGTGACGCCCGCGGACAGCGCGCGCACCTCGACCACTTCGGGCGCGTTCGCGAAGATGCCGTTCAGGGTATCCGTTTCGGGAACCCTGTCGCGGCTCCATGGGACGAGGACGACCGTCAGGACCGCCGCCACCAGCGCGGCGATGGCCGTCAGGTCGCCCGTGTCAGGCCTCCGGGTCAGGCGTAGCTCCTCCGGATGAAGGTCGGCAGTTCAAGTTCCCGGCGGATCACGGTGCCGCGCGGGCCACCCAGATCGGAATCGGAAACCGAGCGCATACTACTACCAGACCCGAAAGAGCGCGGATTCGTTGTCTCCGCCCCACCGGGGCGCATCATGCCCGCGTGGGCTCGCGCACTCCCGCCGACGGCTTCGCGGCGGAAGATCGCGGGTGCCTCGACGCCGCCTCCGACCGCAGCGCGCCGCTGTTCGGTGGCCCGGTTGACCTGGCCGGCTCCGAAGCGCGGCCGCAGCACCTGCTTCTCCTGCCGGCGCTCGGCGCCCTCCTTGAACCCCGTGGCGATCAGGGTGACTCTCACCTCGCCCTCCATCGTGGCGTCCTGGACGGTCCCGAAGATGATTTCGGCCTCGTCCCCGACCTCCTCCTGGATCATCATGGAGATGCCCGTCACCTCGTCGATGGTCAGGTCGGATCCGCCAGTGATGTTGATGAGCACGCCGGCGGCCCCGCGAATCGAGATGTTGTCGAGCAGCGGGGAGGTGATCGCGTCTCGGGCCGCGCTGACCGCGCGGTTCTCGCCCCGGCCGACGCCCGTACCCATCAGCGCCGCGCCGCACGACGCCATGATGGTGCGCACATCGGCAAAGTCGACGTTGACCTCGCCGCTCACCCGGATCAGGTCGCTGATCCCCTGGGTCGCCTGCAGCAGCACCTCGTCCGCCTTCTTCAGCGCGGCCTTGAACGAGGTCCCCTTTCCGACAACGGCGAGCAGGTGATCGTTCGGGACCACGATCATCGTGTCGACCGAACGCTTGAGCTCGGCGAGCCCCTGCTCGGCCTGGCGCAGGCGCTTCTTGCCCTCGAACGCGAACGGCCGGGTCACGACCGCGATGGCGAGCGCGCCCAGTTCGCGGGCCATTTCGCCGATAACCGGTGCGGCGCCCGTGCCCGTGCCACCGCCCATGCCGGCCGCGATGAACACGAGATCGGCGCCTTCGAGCGCCTTGCGGACCTCGTCGGCGTCCTCGGCGATCGCCTGGCGGCCGATCCCCGGGCGCGCGCCGGCACCCAGCCCCTGCGTGAGCCGCTTGCCCAGCTGGATCACGTGGGGCGCCTTGGCACGGCCGAGGGCCTGCGCGTCGGTGTTCGCCGATATGAACTCAACCCCCTCGAGGTCCTCGTCAATCATGCGGTTGACGGCGTTGCCGCCCGCACCCCCGACTCCGATCACCCTCATGAGAGCCCGGTTCCTCGGCGCATCATCGAGTTCGAAAATCATCGCTTCATCTCCTTTCGTGGGATCCCTGTCCCGTTCGACTAAAAGAATTCCTTGAGCCAGGCGCCCATTCTCGTCACCATGCCCGAGGCCATGGTGGAGGCGCCTTCGCCTGTATCCATGAAGTAGTCGGCCCCGTGCAGAACGAGTCCGGTTGCCGTTGAAAAGCCTGGCGCCCCGACGACGTCGAGGAGCCCGGACAAACCCTCGCGCGGGACACCGACGCGCACCGGCGTGCCAAGACATCGCTGCGCCAGTTCGACGAGGCCCGGCGTGATCGCCACACCCCCCGTGATCACAACGCCCGCCGACAGCGACTCGGGGCTGAAGAAGCCGTTGAGCTTGCGGCTGATCAGCAGGAACATGTTGCGGAAACGCTCTTCCATCAGGCCCGCCACGAACCTGCGGGCCACCTTGCGGTCGTGGCCGTTCGCTCCCGGCAGTTCGACGAGTTCCGAGGGGTCCACCATGCTCGCGTGCGCCGCGCCGTGGTTCTCCTTCACGCGGCTCGCTTCGGCAAAGGGTATCGAGAGGCCGCGGATGAGGTCGCTTGTGACCATTGACCCGCCCAGAGGGAGTACTTCGAGATCACAGAGCCTGCCCTCGTAGTAGATCGCCAGACCGGTCGTGGCGGACCCCACGTCCACCATGGCAACGCCAAGTTCCTTCTCGTCCTCGGGCACGACGGAGCGGGCCGCGGCCAGAGGCTCGATGACGGTATCCTGCACCCGGTAGCCGGCGCGCTCGACCGCCCTAGCCACGTTCCCCACCACCGTGGCGCACCCGGTCACGAGCATCAGATCGGTCTCCAGGCGCGTGCCGGGCATCCCGACGGGCGCCTTGATCCCCCGCTGGTGATCGACCTGGTAGTCCTGCGGTATGGCGTGAAGGAGCTCGCGGTCACGGGGCAGCGGCACGGCCTGCGCCACCTCGTGCACGCGGTCGACGTCCCTGGGCACGATCTCGCTGGCCGAAACCGCGACCACGCCCGCGGAGCGCTTGACGTTCACGTGGTCGCCCGAGATTCCGACGTACACACGGTCCACGCGCATTCCAGCCATCAGTTCGGCCTCCTGGACCGCCGTGCGGATGCTGTTCGTGGCGCCATCGAGATCGGTGATCACGTCCTTGCGCACCCCTGCCGTCGGCGTGCTGCCCACGCCGAGGATGCGCAGCTCCGGGCGGTTGAAGTCCTTCACCAGCTGACCGATCACCGCACGTGTCGTGGTCGAACCGACGTCGAGACCTGCGAGCAGGATTGATCTCATGCTTCACCCCCGCTCACCGTCCGCACGACCACCTGGTCCTCGAAACGGAGGTCGACTTCCCGGAGCGCGCGCTGCGGGAACCTCTCGACCGCGTCGTTGATGACGATCATCGCGGCGCGAAGCCTGGGCCCGGAGACCGGGGGTCGGTAGCGCACTCTGATGCCGGAGTTGCCCAGCAGCAGCGTGGCTTCGCCGTCGGCCAGGCGCGCTTCCGAAAGCACCGCGAACACTTCCGGGACCTGTTCCGCCAGGCGCGACACGTCTCGCGCCAGCACGCGCAGTCCCCAGGACGCGGAGGCACGCGGCGAGACGACGCGCAGCATCGGCAGATCCAGCAACGGTGCGTGCGGGTCGAGCGGCAGGGGGTTCCCGGTGCGGTCCACCGGCACTACCAGCGGCTGGGCGACCAGCGCAACGGGCTCGCTTTCGTCGATTGCGAGCGTAAGCGTGGAGGGAAGATGGCGCTCCACCGTCGCCGACTCGACGAGCGCGAGCGACTCGACGCGCGCTTCGAGCAGCGACCGCTTCTCCCAGACGCTGACCCCGGCCTCGATCCCGGCGGCGGCCAGCACATCCGCGCGGGTCAGGTGGGTGGTCCCCGTAATTTCGACCCGGTCCACACGGAACCAGGGCAGCCGCGCGCCGAAGTGGAGGCCGCCCAGCACAACTCCGGCCGCCGCCGCGGCGATCCCCAGCACGGTGGCCGCGCGCCGCGCGATCCGTTTCGCGGTGGCGCGGGAGCGGCGGCGGGCCCGCGCACGCGGGGACTCCAGCGGGACGATTACGTGGCGGCTCATGCGTGTTGCTCCCGCAGCAGCGCGAGAACCTCGGTCCCGGCGCGCTCGATCGAGCCGGCGCCCATGATCACGCACACGTCGCCGCGCGCGAGCTCCGCGGCCACCGCGGCGGCGAGCGTGGCGAGTTCGCCGTGATAGCGTGCGTCGGTGTGCGGGACCGCCCGGGCGACGAGTTCTCCGGTGACCCCCGGCAACGGCTTCTCGCGGGCCGGGTAGACATCCGTGACCCAGACCAGGTCCGCATGGTCCAGCGCACGCCCGAATCCGGCGTGGAAGTCGCGCGTTCGTGTGTACAGGTGAGGCTGGAACACGGCCACGACGCGGCTTCCCGGGTTCGCCCGCCGCACCGCTGTCAGCGTCGCGGAGATCTCCGTGGGGTGATGCGCGTAGTCGTCGATCACCTGCACGCCGGCGGCGCTTCCCAGCACCTCGTACCGCCGGCCGACGCCGGGGAAGCTGACGAGACCGGTCCGGATCGCGGCCCAGGGCGCGCCGAACGACCGGCCCACGCCCGTCGCAGCCAGCGCGTTGCGCACGTTGTGGAGCCCCGGCACGGGCACGGTGAAGTCGCCGGCGTTCCTGCCGCGCTCGTTGATGCGGAACGTGGTCCCCGCCCCGTTGCCGCGCAGGTGCGTCGCGCGCAGGGTGGCGCCCGCGCCAAGTCCATAGCTGGATGTGCGCGAGCCGCCCTCCACGCCGATGCGCGCGGCGCCGGGGTCGTCGCCGCACACCCAGAGCCGGCCCTCCGGGTCGAGACGGTCCACGAAGTCCGAGAACGACGTGCGGACCCCCGCGAGGTCGCCGTAGACGTCGAGGTGGTCGGCCTCGAGGTTGGTCACGACGGCCACGCCCGGTTCGAGGTCGAGGAAGGAGCGGTCGTACTCGTCCGCCTCGACCACGAAGACATCGGATTCGCCGTGCCTCAGGTTGCCCCCCCAGCCGCGCACCTCGCCGCCGACGACGCCCGTGGGGTCGATGCCCGCATGCTCCAGCACGTGCGTGGCCATGGCCGTGGTGGTCGTCTTGCCGTGTGTTCCGGCAATTCCCACCACGCGCCCCTCGTTCACCCAGTCCCCGAGCGCGACCGAGCGCTTGAGTACCGGGATGCCTCGCGCACGGGCCGCGGCCAGCTCGGGATGGCCGGACGGCACCGCAGACGTCACGACCACGGCAACCACGGACTCCACGTGCTGCGGATCGTGTCCGAGCGTGAAGGTCATGCCAAGCCGGGTCAGAGCCTCCGCCGGGCGGCCCCCGACCAGGTCGCAGCCGGTCACCGATCCGCCGCTCCTGATAACCATCTCGGCGAGTGGCGCCATGCCGGCACCACACACGCCCATGAAATGGATCGGACCGCGGGCGGCAAGAACACGCAGGCGGGCCGTCACGGGGATGTCTCCGGGTTCAGCAGGGTGGCGATGGATGCCGCAACCTCGCGGGCGGCTTCGGGGCGCGCGCGGGCGTTCGCGGCGCGCGACATGGCGTCCAGCTCGCCGGGAGTGTCGAGGAGACGCCGCACTTCGCTCCACAGCCGAGCGCCGGTCAGGTCGCACTCCGGCAGGTGCACCGCCGCCCCGGCCAAGGCCAGGGCCCGCGCATTCGCGGTCTGGTGATCGCCCGCCGCCGTGGGCAGGGGGATCAGGATCGCGGGCAGCCCCCAGGCCAGGAATTCCGATGTCGCCATTGCGCCGGCTCGCGAGATCACCAGATCCGCGGCCGCGAGCGCCTGGTACATCTCGTCCGACTCGAGGTACGGGACGACGGCGAAGCGATCGCGCGCCACCCCGGCCAGGGCGTCTTCGGCCTCCGCATGATGCGCGCGGCCGGTCACCCACAAGACGAATTCCCCATCGATCGGCAGGTCGTCCTGCAATACCTGGATCGATACGCGGTTCATCTTGCGGGCGCCCTGGCTCCCTCCGACGACCAGCACCAAGCGACCCGCCTCGGGCAGCCCCAGCGCACGGCGCGCGGCCGTCCGGCAACGGGACTCCAGCGGCGGCAGCGGCCGGATCGGGTTGCCGGTCTGAAGGACCCTCGTTCTGGCGCGTTGCGGAAGCGCAGCGGTCGCCTCCGGGTAGGCGAGGTGGACCTGGTCCGCCCACCGGGCCAGCAGCCGGGTCGTCTTGCCCGGGTGCATGTTCTGCTCCTGCACGATCACGGGGAGGCCCAGCAGTCGTCCCGCAATGCCGGCCGGAGCACAGACGTAGCCTCCCGTGAGCACGACCGCCGCCGCCCGGCGCCGCCGGAAGTCGGGCACGAGCCGCAGTACGCCCCGCAGGAGCAGCCATAGCGCCCGCAGGTTGTCGGCGGTCGCGGCCAGTGCCCGCCGAGCCCGAACCGGCAGCGGTCCCGGCCGGCGCGCCTCGCCAAGCGGATTGCGGAGGCCGGCGACCGGGAGAAGCCGGTACGCGTACCCCAGCGCGGGAAGCTCCGCCGCCTCGATTCGCCCCTCGGTGCCCACGAAATACGGCTCGACTCCGGGAACGGCGGCGCAAAGCGCCTCCGCGATGTTTCTGGCCGGGTGGAAATGGCCTGCGGTCCCGCCACCGGAAAAGACCACCATCATCCCGGCCTCCGGATCATGTCCGCCCCCGGCGCCTCCCGGGCGACCGCGATGAGAATCCCCACGGCCGCAAGCATCGCCACCACGTTGCTGCGGCCGAACGAGATGAACGGCAGCGACAGGCCGGTGGCCGGCAGGACACCCAGCCCCACGCCGACATGGACGAACGCCTGGAACCCGATCAGCGAGGTGACGCCCACGGCCAGGAGTTCCCCGAAGGTGTTCCTGGCCCGGCGCGCGATCCTGAAGCCGAGCACGATCAGCGCGAGGAAGCAGAGAATGACCGCAACGGTGCCCACGAATCCCCACTCCTCCCCGATCATCGCGAAGATGAAGTCGTTATGGGCTTCGGGCAGGAACCCGAACTTCTGGCGTCCCTCTCCGAATCCGACCCCCGTCACCCCGCCGGAGCCGATCGCTACGAGGCTCTGGTAGCTCTGAAACGACGCAGCGTCCGGTACCGTGCCGGGGTTGAGCAGGAGCGACTTCCAGCGCGCACCGCGGTAGCCCGAGACGAGGAGCGGAATGGCCGCGGGAAGGCAGGCCAGACCCAGCACGACAAAGTGTCCGATGCGGGCGCCGGCGACGAAGATGATCGCCATCCCGACGGCGACGATCAGGCATGCGGTCGACAGATCCGGCTCGAGCGCCACCGGCACCAGGACGAGGGCCCAGCCGACGAGGAACGGAGCGAGCCCGCGCCGCATGTTCCGCATCAGCGGCTGCTTGCGCACGGCCAGCGCGGCGGTCCAGACGACGATGGCCAGCTTGGCCGGATCCGACGGCTGGAACGTGATGCCCAGGCGGAGCCAGCGGCGTGCGCCGTTGATCGTCGGGGCAATGGCCTCCGTGAAGGGCAGAATGACGACGATCAGGAGGAGCACCGCCGCCGCCAGGATGTGATGCGCGTAGCGCCTCCACACCTGCGTGGGGATGCGGGCGCAGAACACCATGACCACCAGGCCGAGGGCGGCGCCGACCCCCTGCCGGGCCACGTAGTGGTAGTGCGGGAGGTCCCCCCGCTGCGCCATCACGGAACTCGCGCTGTGGAGGGTGAGGAGGCCGAAGAGAAGCAGCACGACCGTCAGGGCAACGACCGCGGCCGGCTCCCAGCCGTGCCCGATCCCCGTCTCGGGAAGCGACCGCCGCGCCTTGGCGGCGACGTCCCGCGCCCACGCGCCCTTGCCGCGCACGCGGCGCCCGGGCACACGGCGAGGCCGGCGCCTCATCCCGCCGCCCTCGCCAGGGCGCGGAACGCGTCGCCCCGCGCCTCGTAGTTGTCGAACATGTCGAAGCTGGAACACGCCGGCGCCAGGAGGAGCGTGTCTCCCGGGCGGGCCACCGCGCATCCCGCCGCCACCGCCTCGGCGAAGGACCCGTCCACGCGCTCCACCGCGATCCCCCGCCCCACGATGCCGGCCGCCGCCCGTGGCCCCGCGGCGCCGAACGCGACCACGGCGCGCGTGCGCCCCTGCATCGCGGGCACCAGGTCTCCGAAGTCCTCTCCCTTGTCCGTTCCGCCGACGAGAACGACCAGGGGACCCTCCAGACTCGCCAGCGCGCTCGCGGCGGCGGCCACGTTGGTCGCTTTCGAGTCGTTTACCCAGCGCACCCCGGCCACCGTTCCCACGGGTTCAAGGCGGTGCGGCAGCGGCGCGAAGGAGCGCAGCGCGCGATCCGCCCCGTCGAGCGCGGCCCCGGAAGCGGCCGCCGCCAGGAGGGCGGCGAGCGCGTTGGCGAGGTTGTGTCTTCCCAGCAGCATGACGTCGCCTGTCCCGGCCACGCGGCGGGGACCCGCGCCCATGTCCACCACGAGACCCTGCCCGTCGAGCCAGGCGCCGGGCGCGGCGGCGGTCCCGAGCGAAAAGGTGAGACGCGTGCCGGGCACGCCCCGCGCCATGTCGAGCACGGCGCGGTCGTCGCCGTTGAGCACCCAGGTGGTGTTCTCGTCGCCGGCTTCGAAGAGGCGGCGCTTGTCGCGGTGGTAGTCGGCGACCGTGTCGTACCGGTCCATGTGGTCGACGCCCAAGTTGGTCATCACGCCCACGTCCGGGGTGAGGTCGCGGATGTCGGCCAGCTGGAACGACGACATCTCCAGCACGATCCGGGCGGCGTCGGGGCGCGCGGCGGCCAGGGTGGACGCCGGCGGACCCAGGCCGCCGCCGATGTTGCCGCCAAGAGCCACGTTCATGCCCGCCTCGCGCATGAGGTGGGCGCCGAGCGCGGCGGTGGTCGTCTTTCCGTTGGTGCCGGTCACGATGGTCAGTGGACCGCGGATGAACCGGCCGGCGAACTCAGGCTCCGATATCCAACCGACGCCCCGTGCGCGTAGGGCGGCGAGCACGGGGGCCGTCGGGGGGATGCCCGGACTGACGACGACGGTGTCCGCCGCGGCGATCTTCTCCAGCTCGTGTCCGCCGAGCCGGATCTCGGCTCCGAGATCCCGCAAAGCGGCTCCACGGGCTGCAACTGCGTCCTCGCTGCTCGCATCCGTGACATGAACTCTCGCTCCTGTTGTGAGGGCCAGCCGCGCGGCGGCGTCGCCGCTCTCGCCCAGCCCGATGACCGCAATTGTCTCTTGTTCATTCGATTTCATCGCAGCTTCAGCGTGGCGAAGCCGACCATCGCGCAGAGGACTCCAAGGATCCAGAACCGGACCACGACCTGTTCGTTCTTCCAGCCGAGCATCTGGAAGTGGTGATGGATGGGGGCGCACCTGAAGACGCGCCGGCCCTCGCCGTAGCGCCATTTCGTGTACTTGAAGTACCGCGTCTGGATGATCACCGACGCCGCTTCGGCCGCGAACACGCCGCCCACGGCCAGCAGCAGCAGTTCGGCCTTGAGCAGCACCGCCATGCCGCCGATCGCACCGCCCAGCGCCAGCGAGCCGGTGTCGCCCATGATCACCTGGGCCGGCTGGGTATTGAACCAGAGGAAGCCGAGCGCCGCTCCGGTGATCGCCGCGGCGAACACGGCGAGCTCGCCCGCACCGGGCAGGTAGAAGAGTCCCAGGTAGGCCGACGTGTCGACCCGCCCGATCACGTACGCGAAGATCCCGAACGTCCCGACTGCGATCGCGACCAGTCCGGGCGCCAGCCCGTCGAGCCCGTCCGTCATGTTCACAGAGTGGGTCGCGCCGTTGAGCACCACGGTCACCCACAGCACGTAGGCAAGCGGCGTGAAGACGAGCTGCCATTCGTCGAAGACGGGCAGGTTCGTGGTCGTGGCTCCTACCGGGGCGATGGGGCCCCAGGTGATCAGGAACGCGCCCAGCGCCAGGCCCAGCCCCAGCGAGCCCGCCCACTTGTACCGCTGGACCAGCCCGCGCGGGGTCTTGCGCACGACCTTGAGGTAGTCGTCGAGGAAGCCCAGCGACCCCATCCACAGCATCACCACGACCACGATGACCGTGTACGGGTTCGTCAGCTCGGCCCACAACAGCGTGCAGACCGCCACGACCGCCACGATCAGCACCCCGCCCATGTTGACCTTGGGCCCCTGGCCCCGGTCGAGTCCGTTGCGCGGCACGTTGACGATTCCGCGCGCGTGCATGGCGGCGATGAACGGGCGCCCCAGTAGCAGCATCAGTACCAGCCCGGTGGCCATCGCCCCCGCCGACCGCACCGTGAGGTAGTTGAAGAGGTTGAAGACGATGTGAACGTCCTGGAGCCGGGGGAGCAGGTGGTACAGCATCAGGCGCGCGCTCCTCCGAAGGCGGACTCGAGCCCCGGGATGACGCGTTCCAGCCGGATGCCCCGCGAGGCCTTGAGCAGCACCGTGTCGTGCCCGCCGATCAGGCGCGGCAGGCGCTCCGCGAGGTCGTCCACGCTTTCGACGGCGACGATGCGGTCGTCGGTGAAGTGCCGGGCCGCGCGGGCGAATGCCCCGGTCAGCACGTACCGGTCGATGTCCGCGTCCAGCACGGCGAGGAGCGTGTCGCGGTGAATCGCGGCCGAGCGATGGCCGAGTTCGAGCATGCTCCCCAGAACCGCGACCCTCTGCCCGTCCGTGGCCATCCCCTGCAGGGTCGCGGCCGCGGCCTCGATCCCGGCCGCGTTGGCGTTATAGCAGTCGACGAGGAGGGTCAGGCCGCCCACCGTGCGCACCTCGCCCCGCATGGTGCGGGGCCCGACCGCCGAGACGCCGGCGACCGCGCGGGTCGGCGCCACGTTCAGGGACCGCGCCACGGCCAGGGCGAGCAGCGCGTTGTACACGTTGTGGGCCCCCGGAATCCGCAGCGAGACCGGCTGGCCCATCCACGAGAAGGCGTACGTGCCGTCGGCGCGCTGGCGGGCGTCGAAGGGGCGCAGATCGGCGTCGGCCCGGTCCGACCAGCCGCTCACCGCGACGGCGGGGTGGATCCCGCGGGCTTCGCGCGCCAGCTCGGGCGGATCGTCGCCAACCAGGGCAACTCCGTTCGCGTCGACGGCGCGGAGCAGGTCCAGCTTCTCGGTCATCACGCCCGAGAGGTCGTCGAGGCGCTCGACGTGGGTTTCGGAGACGGTCGTGACCACCCCGACCGTGGGACGCGCGACGCGCGCCAGCTCGGCGATCTCACCGGGCTCGTTGGTGCCCATTTCCAGGACCAGCGAGGTCGCCCGGTCGGGCATCGACAGGATGGTCAGCGGGGTGCCGACGCGGTTGTTGTTGTTCGCGGACGTGCCGTGCGCGCACGGTGTCGACGCGAGCGCGCCCAGCGTCAGATCCTTCACCGTCGTCTTGCCGGACGATCCGGTGATTCCCACGACGGGGATCAGGGCGTGCTCCCGCCGATGCAGCGCAAGGTCCCCCAGCGCGGTGAGCGTGTCGGTGACCCGGTAGACGGGCACGGGGAGGTCGCCCAGGTCGCGGCTGGCGACGATGGCGGCGCAGCCGGCCGCGACGGCCGCGGGCGCGAACGCATGGCCATCGAAGCGGGGTCCCTCGAGCGCGACGAACACGTCGCCACGCCCGAGCGTGCGCGTATCGGTGGAAACGCCCCGGTAGGCGCGGCCCGGGTCCCCACCGGGGAGACCCAGCGCCCGCCGCACCGAGGCGTCGCTCCAGCGGAAGGCCGCGGCCGTCATGCACGCTCCTCCAGCATGCCGCGCACGATCTGCCGCTCGTCGAACGGCAGCGTTTCGGTGCCCACGATCTGGTACGTCTCGTGGCCCTTCCCGGCCAGCAGCACGGCATCTCCCGGCCGGGCGCGGCCCAGCGCCCATTGGATCGCCTCGCGGCGGCTCACGATCTCGACCGGGTCGGCTGCCGCAACGCCCGCCGACACCTGCGCGACGATCGCGGCCGGGTCCTCGGTGCGCGGGTTGTCCGAGGTGACGACCACGATGTCCGCGTGGCGCGAGACCGCCGCTCCCATCTCGGGGCGCTTGGTCGGGTCGCGGTCTCCGCCGGCGCCGAACACGACGATGAGGCGCCCGGACACGAGCGGCCGGAGTGCCTTGAGCACCTGGTCCAGCGCGTCGGGCGTGTGGGCAAAGTCGACAAAGACGTCGAACGGCCCCCGCACGATGCACTCCAGGCGTCCGGGGACGGGCGAGGCCTCGGCCAGTCCCGCGGCCACGGTCTCGGGCTTCTGGCCAAGCGCCAGCGCGCAGGCCGCGGCGCAGAGCGCGTTCGAGACGTTGAAGGCGCCGGGCAGGGGCAGTTCGACGGGGTACCGGGCGCCTTGCCAGGCGAGTTCGAAGCTGGAGCCGCGCGACGACAGGCGGAGCGCGGTCGCCCGCAGGTCGGCGCCGGCACGGGTCCCGTAGGTCAGGACCGGACCGGCGTGGCGGAGCACGCTCCAGGCGTCGTCGTCGACGTTGATCACGGCTGTGGCTCCAGCCTTGCCCAGCTCCAGCAGGCGTGCCTTTGCGGCCAGGTATCGCTCGCGGCTGCCGTGGTAGTCCAGGTGATCGCGGGTCAGGTTGGTGAAGGCCGCGACATCGAAACGGACGCCGTCGAGCCGGAACTGGTCGAGGGCGTGTGACGAGCTCTCGACAACGACACCGTTCACACCGGCGCGGACGAGCGCGGCGAGCCACTCCGCCAGCCGCACCGGGCCGGGGGTCGTGAGCCCCGACGTGCCGTCCTCGACGCGGCCGTCGGGTCCGACGACGCCCAGCGTCCCGATCGCCGCGCACGGCGCGTCCCTGCCCAGCAGGCCACGCAGCAGCAGGGTCGTCGTCGTCTTTCCGTTGGTCCCGGTCACGCCCACCGTGCGCAGCTGGCGCCAGGGGCTTCCGGCCACGAATCCGGAGGCGACGGCCGCGGCGAGTCGCGCGTTGTCCACCCGAATCTGGGGAACCGCCACTTCGGGGACCGGCCGCTCCACGATCGCGGCGGCGGCTCCCGCCGCCACCGCGCCGTCCAGGAAGTCGTGCGCGTCGTGGGACGACCCCGACCAGGCCACGAAGAGGTCGCCCGGTCGCACGGCGCGCGAGTCCTGTTGCACGCCGGATACCTCCACGCGTCTCAGTTCGCCACGCGGGGGCGCCACCTGCCGGATAATCACTCCGGCGTCCTCGATCGCTGCCAGCACCTGTTCCATGATCACCCCTCCCGCCCCAGCACGCGCACGGTGTCTCCGGCGGCGATGCCGGCTCCGGCCGCAGGGAACGTGGCGCGCACCGATCCGCCGCCCTCGAGCCGTACCCGCAGGCCCATCTTGTGCAGCCTCCGGAGCGCGACCCGGATCGGCTCTCCGTCGAGGTCGGGAACGGTCATGCCCTCCGCACGCGATGGCGGCGCATCGGCGGGCAGCGCCAGAACCTCGGGAGTGGAGGACGCGAAGTGCACCACGGACGCGGTCTGCGGCTCGACCGGAGCCGGACGCCATGCGAGAACGAGCGCCTCCCGGTCCAGAGGCATGCGCCGCGTGGGCAGCAGGCTTTCGAGCATCGCCCGGGTGAGCGGGGCCGCTACGGCTCCCCCGTAGTAGGTGCCGGACGGCCGGTCCAGCTTGACGAAGAGGAGGAGCTGAGGATCGTCCGCCGGAAAGAACGCCCCGAACGAGGCGAAATAGGCATCGGGCTCGTAGCGTCCGTTGGCGTCCACCGCGCGGGCGGTGCCGCTCTTGCCCGCGACAAGGAACGAGGACATCCGCGCCCGCGTACCCGTCCCGTGTTCGACGACATCGACGAGCACCGGCGTCAGGGCTTCGGCAACCCGCCTCGGCACGGCCTGCCGCACCGTCCTGGGCCTGCCGAAGCGTACCGGTCGGCCGTCGCGGTCACGCACCTCCCTGATCAGCCGCGGCTCCATCAGCCGGCCATCGTTCGCAAGCGCCCCGAACGCCATCGCCATCTGTAGCGACGTCACGGAGATTTCATAGCCGAACGCGAGGGACTGGGCCGACATCGAGGACCATCGCTCCGGCCGTCTCAGAAGGCCGGCCGCCTCGCCGGGGAGCTTGATGCCCGAGCGGTTGCCGAAACCGAAATCGCGCAGGTTGGTGTACTGCTGCGCGTGGGTGAGACGCTCCGCGAACTTGGCGATCCCGATGTTCGACGAACGCTGGACGACCTCGTGCAGTGTCAGCCAGCCGCCCCCGCTGATGTCGCTGATCCGGCGCGTGCCGACATCCCAGCTGCCGGTGCCCGTGTCCACCGAGTCCGCCAGCGATGCCACGCCGTGGCGCAGGAGGGCGGCGGTGGTGAAGGGCTTGATCGTGGAACCCGGCTCGTAGGGGGCGTTGATCGCGGACAGCGACCCCGTCGACCCGTTGTTCACCGAGGTCATGGCGAGGATCTCGCCGGTCCGGGGGTCGGTGATGACCAGGTCACCGCCCCGCGCGCCGGAGGAATCGACCGACATGGCAAGCAGATCCTCGGCGAGCGCCTGCAGGTCCTCGTCGATGGTCAGCACGACATCGCGGCCGGGCAGCGGCTCCTGCACCGTGATGACCTGGCCCACGATCTCCCTTCCTCGATTGTCCCGTGCCACGATCTCCCGCCCGGCTCGTCCCGCCAGCACGGAGTCCATTGCCTGCTCGATCCCCCCGGTCCCCACTCCGTCCTGCACAACACCCAGCAAGCCGCGGGCCAGGTCCTCGCGCGGATACAGCCGCCTCAATTCCCCCTGAACGTGTACGCCGCGCAGTCCCCTGAGGCCCTCCACCTGGGTCATGGAGTACCGGCCTTGTACGACGCGCCACGGACGTGTACCTGCGGACACATCGAGCGCCGTCCGGCGGTTCACCCCCAGTCGCTGCTCCAGGGCGGCGACCACCGCGTCACGGTCCTGGATCTCGCGCGGCGCGATGCCCACGGCCGCTCTCCAGTGGCTCACGGCCAGCTCGGAACCGTTGCGGTCGAGAACGCGGCCCCTGGGCGCGGGAACGACCCTGCTCATCTGGTGCTGTCCCAGCGCGTCCTGCCTCCAGGCCAGCCGCTCGACAACCTGGACCTCGGCCGCGCGCGCGAGCATGACGGCCGCCAGCACCAGCCAGAACATCAGCAGGCATCGGCGCCGGATTTCGACCTTTCGGCCCGTGTCGCCCGGGCTCACGGCACACCCCCCGATGCGAGGATGATTTCCCGTTCGCTCGCGGGTCGAAGCCTGAGCCTGCGGCCGGCCTCGGCCAGCACCCACGGGCGCTTCTCGATGCCGACCAGCTCGCGCGTAAGCTCCTCCCGCCGGTCGGCGAGCACGGCGAGTTCCCGGCTCACGCGGTCCAGCTCCTCGAGCGTCTCCCGGGTGGTCGACTGGCGCCAGGCCAGCACGGCCAGGGAACCGGTCACGGCGACGAGGACGACCACCGCCCTCCCCGCTCCACCCTTCGGACGGCGCCTCACGCGGCCCTTCTCCAGGCTCTCAGCCGCGCCGCGCGCGCGCGCGGGTTGGCCTCCACCTCCGCATCGCCCGGGGTGACCGGCTTCCGGGTGAGCACGGTGCCCCGGCCAGCCAACTCCGCCGCGCGCACCGGGAGGCGGTGCGGCAGCCCGTGCGACGGATCGCTCCATTCGCGGAAGGCGCGCTTGACCACCCGGTCCTCCAGCGAGTGGTAGGAGATGACTACGAACACCGCGCCGGGCAGGAGGACGTCGCGGATGGCCGGCAGCGCCTCCTCGAGCGCGCCGATCTCGTCGTTCACGCAAATCCTGAGCGCCTGGAACAGGCGAGCCTTCTCAGCACGCGCGGCGCGTCGGCGAAGAACCGATTCCAGCACGGCAACGAGGTCGTCGCTGGTTCGGAACGGCCGTTCGGCACGGCGCCGGACGATGCGCGCGGCGAGCGCCGCCGGCCTGGGCGCCTCTCCCGCCCGGAGCGCCCGCGCGAGCGCCTCGCGCGACGCCGAGGCCAGAAACGAGGCTGCGGTCAGGGTCGTGCCCGGGTTCATGCGCATGTCCAGGGCCGTGCCGCGCCGGAAGGAAAAGCCGCGCCCCTCCTCGTCGAGCTGGTGGGAGCTCACGCCCAGGTCCAGGAGCGCGCCGGCAAGGCCCTCGTCGCCCACGCGGCGATCGTCGCCGACGTGCCGGAAGGACATGTGACTGAACGTGACCCGATCCCCGAACCGGTGAAGGCGCGCACGCGCCGCCGCCAGCGCTTCGGGGTCGCGATCCACCGCCAGAATCCGGCATTTGCGGCAGCGTTCAAGGAGCGCCGCCGCGTGCCCGCCGCCCCCTACGGTGCCATCCAGGTACAGGCCGTGCTGCCCGACCAGGTGGCTCATGGCTTCCTCCACGAGCACTGGACGGTGGTATCCCGGCGCGCGCACACGAGGGTCACCCGAAGATCTGGTCCGCGAAGTCGTCATCGTACTCACCCTCCTCGCGGAGGTGCTCCTCGAATCGCGCCGGTGGCCACAGTTCGATCCGATCGAGCAGGCCGACGAAGAGCACGGAGTCCTCAAGCCCCACCCGCTCCCGCACCTGGGGCGGGATGCGGATCCGGCCATGCTTGTCCGGCTCGATCGGGCTTGCCCTGGACAACAACTGCCTCACCCAGGGGCGGTTGGCCTTCATGTGGCTCCGCAGATTCTTGCGGATGTCCTTCCAACTGTCTGCGGGATAGAGGTCCAGGTGCGTGTCCTTCGATTGCACCAGCACCATCTGACTTGAGGACATGGCATGGCGAAACGCCGAGGGCAGGCTGACCCGCCCCTTCGCGTCAATCTGATACTCGTGTTGGCCAAGGAATCCGAGCATGGTCTTTTATCCCATTTTATGCCCTGAACCCCCACAATACCATGTTCCACCCCCACTTCGCAACACCAATCCCCCCTCATGGGCAAAAAAAGGGGCGCCGCGGGCTCGAAACGGCCCGCGGCGCCCCCGGAAGTCGTCTCCGGGCGCCTCCCGCGTCAGCGCCCTCTCTGGATGATCGCTTCCTGGATCTCGATGTACTGCTGGGTGGCGTCGCGGAATTGCTGCAACGCACCGATGCCGTTGGCCTCCGCGTACGCCCCGACCAGGGGCAGCGCAAAGAAGCGCGCCGCCTGCTGGAACTTGGGCAGCGTCTGCTGCGCGGTTTCGAGCGTCTGCGGCCGTTCCTGCTCCAGCGCCTGGTTGAACAGCGAATACCCGTGCCAGAAGTCCAGCTGTCCCTTCACGTTGTCGCTGACCTCCGATTCGAAGGCCTTCGCAAACCCGATCAGGCGCAGGGCGTAGTTCCAGTCCTTGGGCGTGACCCCTTTGGTGTGCGCCGACCCAAAGAGCAGGTTGGCCATTGCGTCCGCGGTCTGCTCCCCCTTCTCCACGGCCTCCTGCAGGTAGGTCAGGGCTGCTTCCTCGTTGCCGGTCTCAAGCATCCAGGAACCCTGGCGCGCCTTGACGTTCGCAAAATCGGGATCCCGCGCCTCCACCTCGTCGAGCGCCGCGATCGCCTCTTCGACCCGGTCGGCGCGCTTGAGGACGTCGGCGTAGCGCGACCAGAGCGAGGCGTTGTCCCCGTGGGTCTCGAGCGCCCGCGTGGCGAGGTTGATCGCGTCGTCCAGCTGTTCCAGCTCCGTGTAGCCGGCGGTCATGGCGAGGAGGTGTCCCACCTCCATCTCGTCGCCCTGCACTTCGTACACGACCTCATAGGAGCTCATCGCCTTGCGGTAGAGCTCGGCCGCCCGGGCGGAAAGCGGCTCGCCCGGCTGCGCTGCCGCGGTGATGTCCTGCGCGGCGCGGGTCGCGAAGGCCGCGTGCCGAAGCAGCAGCTCCACGTCGTTGGCGTCGATCGCGAGCCCCTCCTCGGTCAGCAGCATCGCGCCCTCGACATCGCCCGCCTGGGCCAGGTCGTAGGCGATCTGCATCCTGATGCGAGCGTCGCCGGGGTTCAGCGCGAGGTAGGCGGAATAGTGCTCGCGGGCTGCATCGTTCATGTCCAGGTTGGCCGCCACGTAGCCGCCGAGCTGGAGCGCGCCCTCGTGCAGCGGATCCGCCTCGATGACCCGGAGCGTTTCCTGGTACGACTCCTCGAGCCGGTCGGTCTGGAAGAGCACGTTGGCGTAGACGAACCGGACCTGTGAGTTGTCCGGGTTCATCTCCAGCGCGGACGTGCAGTTCCGCTCGGCGCCCTCCCAGTCCTTGGACTGGTAGAAGTCACCGCAGAACTGTGCCGCGCGCAGCTGGTCGACGTAGGTCCCGAACTCGCCGGAGATCTCCTGGGCCGCGGTCTCGTGGTCGTCCTTGTGCCAGGTCTTGTCCTCGATATTGAAGGCCGGCCCGCCGGGTGCGGCGAACTGGACCCCCTGAAGCGAGAACGTGTCGGCGTCCTTGTCTTCGGTATAGGTGCCGCAGAACACCACGTTGGCGTTGATCTGGGCGGCCAGCTGGAGCGACAGGACGCAGTCCAGGTCCTCCATGTCGATGTCGAACCCGTCGGCCGCGTCCCTGATCTCCTTCTCGTCCACCGGCTGATGCGTGGCGAACTGATTGATCAGATCCCGCAGTTCCTCGGCCAGATCCTTGCCGAAATCGTCGTCGGCGTCGTTAAGCGGCATCAGGTTGGTGACCATCACCCTGTAGCGCTCGGCGACCTGGCCGTGCGCAGGTGCCGAAAGCAGGGCCCCGAAGAGCAGGACGAGCGCCCCCGTTGTGACAGTCCCGATGCGTAGCCAACTCCTCATGTTTCCTCTCTTCTCGATGGATACGTCGCTCAGGTCGCAAGACTGAGTAATGTATGAACGCATTTCGGTCAAGGTCAACATGAATACCTACTACATCGCGCGTGCCCGGAAAGGTCCATCCCGGGGCGCGGCCGGTTGCGGGCCGGACGTGGGCCGGTTGCAGCCCGGGTGCGGTCAGTTGCGGCGGATGGTCACTCCGCCCGCGCCGGTATCGATCACCACGGATCCGTTCCCGTCGCCCACGGCGCCGCGAAAATAGGTCCGCCGGGAGGTCTCGACGACCCGGTCGGGAACGTCGACGCTGATCCCGCCGCTGCCCGTGTCGAGCTCCAGCTCGGCTCCGAAGCCGCTCGGCACTCCCAGGGTGACGCTGCCTGAGCCGGTGTCCACGACCAGGCGTTCCACGTCCGAGAGCAGCGAGAGGTGCACGGCGCCGCTCCCGGTATCGCAATCGATGTCCGCCGCGCTGAGGCCGTCGATGCGTATGCTTCCCGAGCCCGTGTCCACCACCAGCTGACCGACCGACACGTTGCTCCCCCGCACCCCTCCCGACCCGGTGTCGGCGTCCAGTCGGCCGCCGCGGATGTTCTCGAGGCCGATCGCGCCGGAGCCGGTGTCCGCCGTCACGTCGCCTTCGACGTCCGAGATCGCGACCGCGCCGGAGCCCGTGTCGACGTCGACGTCGCCCACGACGCCCGCCACCTCCACCGCGCCCGAGGCCGTGCGGAAGACGAGGTCGGATGCCAGGCCGTCTGCCTGCCCGGAGCCCGCGGCGAGGTAGACGGCCACGGCGACGCCCGCCGGTACCCGCACGACGATGTCCGCGTACGCCTCAAGCCCCCTGCCACGCCCCGAAATCCGCACTTCGTCCCCCCGCCCAAGCCCGCCGCGCGACCGGTCGCGGAAGAACGTCCCGTCGTCCCTCACGCGGATCGTGGCGTTCGAGCGCCCCATACGTTCGTAGACGACCCGCTCGTCGGGGTAGATCACGCGGAGAGCTTCCCTGCCGTCGATCCGATCAACCTCGACCGCAAGCCGATCGGCGTCCGCACCCCCGCGGCTGATCTCGACTTCCACGCTGCTGCCGTCGCCCCGCACGACCTCGACCTCTCCGGCGAGGTTGTAGATCGCCACGCGACCGCCGTCCAGCCGGTAGGTCTCCTGGGCCAGCGCCCGCAAAGCCAGGGGGAGTCCGGCGGCGAGCAGGATCAACGGCAGCCCGTAGCGAGCCAAACGGAACGCGAGACGGTCTTTCCTCGTATTCATTTCCAGATCATCCTTGGTTCAGGTTCCCGAACGCTGCCGGCCGGCGAGACCCGACCGCACCTGACGGCACCTACGCACCGGGCATCGTGAAAGTTTTGCAGCCGACGAGAGGATTCAGCCATGCAGGTACTTCCCATCGACTTCGTAGCGCTCGTGTCCGTGATCATGGGGATCTCGATCGTGCTGATCCCCATCGCCGGGCTCACCGCCCGCTACGCGCTGAAGCCCGTCGTCGATGCGCTCGGCCGCTACTTCGAGGGACAGGGGACGCAGGAGTCCATTCAGATCGTCGAGCGCAGGCTCGGCCTCCTGGAGCACCAGCTCGACGAGTTGCAGGGATCGCTCAACCGGCTGGTCGAAGTGTCCGAGTTCGATGCGAAGCTGCGCGGCACCGAGGGCGAGAAGGTCCTGTCGCCGGGAACGGAGGAGGACCGGGTCACACCTTGATGAAGATCCCGCGCGCGTACATCACCCGAAGCACGGCGAACCACAGGAGCACGGTCGCGGCGGCGAAGGCGAGCGAGCCGTTGAGCGGACCCGCCCACGACGCGAAGCCGACCTCGTAGATGCGGTTGTAGAGCGACGTCGTCGCCCCGTCCGGCCCGGCGGGCACGCGCCACCGCACCAGGGTGATGGCGAGGAGCCCCGACGCGACGAAGACGGTGATCGCGTTCATGCCGTACACCACGAGCGGCTTCGCCCACGCGCGCCGGCCGCGCACGTCGATCAGCCAGTAAAGGGACGCCAGCACCATGAGGGCCCACCCTGTCGTGTACAGGACGTAGGAGCTGGTCCAGAGAGGCTTGTTGACAGGGAACCACAGGTCCCAGACGAGACCGGCCGGCACCAGCACCGCACCGGCCAGCGCCAGGCGCAGGGCGGCTCCGGGACCTCCGTCTCCTGCGTCGCGCCGGGCGCGCAGGTAGTCTCCTGCGAAAAGCCCCGAGAGCGTGGTCGCCACCGCGGGGAGCGTGCTGAGCAGGCCTTCGGGGTCGTAGACGCCACCGCCGCCGCTCCACATGTGCACACCGAGGATCAGGCGGTCGAGGTGGGCGGCCAGGTTGCCCTCGGGTGAAAGGTCGCCCGCGCCGAACCCCGGGACGGGCACCCACGCCATCAGGGCCCAGTAGACGACCAGCAGCGCCGCCATGACGGCGAAGACCGCCCGCCGGGCCACGAACAGGACCAGGGTGCCGACGAGCAGATAGACGATGGCGATCCGCGCGAGCACCCCGACGAGCCGGACGGTCGTGAGGTCGAAGCCGGGATAGGCGGCCAGGAAGAGGCCGAGGCCGTAGATGATGAGCGCGCGCCGCGCGACGTGGGTCCAGAGGTCGCGCCGGGAGTCCCCCCGGGCCGTGCGCGCCGCGAACGAGAACGACAGCGACACGCCGACAGCGAAGAGGAAGAAGGGGAAGACCAGGTCGGTCGGCGTGGCGCCGTGCCAGGCCGCGTGGCGGAGGGGGCCGTAGACGTGCGACCAGCTTCCCGGGTTGTTGACGAGGATCATTCCCGCGACGGCCAGGCCGCGGAACGCATCCAGCGAAGCGAGGCGCGAGGGGGACGGCGGCGCGGTCACAGGAGCGCCGCCTCGATCACGTCGGCGACGCGCGCGGCCACGTCGGCGGCGCCGGGATCAAGCACCGGCACCGGCCATGGCAGGTCGTCGCGGTCGGTAACCGCCGCCAGAACCCCCGCGTCGCCGGCCGCCCCGGGCCCCACCACGGGCTCCGGCTGCGCGTCGGACCGGAAGACCTCCACCTTGGGCAGGCGCTCGTGACGGTACCCCTCGACGATCACGATCTCCGCATCTGACAGGTGTCGGCACAGCAGCAGATCGAGCGGCGGCTCGCCCCCCTCGTCCCAGCCGCCCATCAGGGCGAACTCGTCCGGGCCCGCGAGCAGCACGCGCTGGGCGGAGCCCTCGTGGCGGTGGCGCCACGAATCCGTGCCGGGGGCGTCCACGCGAAAATGGTGGCCGTGCTTGACCGACATCACCCGGCGTCCGCGGCGTGCCAGCTCGGCGATCACGGCGACCGCGAGCGTGGTCTTGCCGGAGTTCTTGTTGCCGACGATGGAGCACGCGGGCGGCGGCAGGTCCTCCGGCCGGTTGACGCTGCGGAAGCGGGCCGGAGCCGTGCCCGTGTCCACGACCAGGGGGTCCAGCGACCTCGCAAACTCGCCGGCCTTGCGCACGCCGCGCCGCAGCGCCGCCTCGAGTGGATCGAGCGAAGACACGGGGTACACCGCGGTGAGCGGCTCAAAGCACCACGGCGGCCCCGACGCGGCAACGCTGGGCCGCCCGTGCACGCGCCACTCCCCTGCCAGCCGCCTCAGCGCCTCCTCCGGCACCCACGGCGTGTCGACCGCAGCCACGAGCACCGCCTCGCTGCCCAGCTCGACAGCACGCGCCCACGCCGCGTGAATGCCACCCAGCGGACCGGCGCCGGCCTGGCGGTCGGCCAACACTCCGTTCGTCGCACCCACCGCACCCGCCACGCGCGCGTCGTTGGCCGACACCTCGACCCGGTCGCAAACCGCCGCAAGCCGCTCCGCCGCCAACCGCCAAAGCGGCTTCCCGTGCAGCCTGGCCAGCGCCTTGGGCGACCCGAAACGGCGGCTGTCGCCACCGGCCAGGACCACGCCCAGAAGCCGCGGCCGGTCGTCGCGGGGGCGAGCGCTCAACCCGCCGCCTGCTGGCGCACGATCCTGTCGCCACCGGAGTAGACGTTGTACCCGTCCCGGTTCGCGAACCCCACCAGGGTCATGTTGAAACGCCGCGCAAAGGCCACGGCCAGGCTCGACGGCGCCCCCACGGCAATCACGGCCGGGATGCCCGCCATCGCGGCCTTCTGGAGGATCTCGAAGGACGACCTTCCGGACACGACCAGGCCCAGCCCCGACCCCGGGAGCGAGCGCGAGAGCACGAGGGTGCCCACCACCTTGTCGACGGCGTTGTGACGGCCGACGTCCTCGCGCACAACCGTCATTCTCCCGGCCCCGTCAAAGAGTCCGGCCGCGTGAATGCCGCCGGTGCGCTCGAAGATCCTCTGCCGCGAGCGCAGCCTGTCGGGCAGGGCGCGGATGTCGCTCTCGGCGACCGCAAAGGTACCGTCGGCGACCGGCTGGCACCCCATGACCTCGACGGATTCCAGCGAGGCCTTCCCGCACACGCCGCAGGAAGACGTCACGTAGAAGTTGCGCGTGAGGCTCGCGGCGTCGAACGCGGACGGGTCCCGCACGGACGCAGTCACCACGTTGTATTCCTGCGGGTCCACGTCCCGGCAATACCGAACGTCGGCGACGGCTGCCGGGTCGATCACGACCCCTTCGGTGAAGAGGAAGCCCGCGGCGAGTTCGAAGTCGTGCCCGGGGGTCCTCATCGTCACCGAAACGGGGTGCTCGCGCGTCCCCTCGCCGCCCGGGACCTCCAGGCGCACCTCCATCGGCTCCTCCACGGCCACGTTGTCGCCGCGCGCCGAGTGCCGGCCGCCGCGCACGCGCTCCACGCGCACCCGCGCGGCCCTGCGGCGGATCGTCCGCGGGCCGGCACCGCTTCCGCGGCCGTCGCTCATTGCAGCTGCCTCCGTGTCCCGTGTCGCCAGATGTTTCTTCCACTATTATGTATGCCACGCGGTATTTCCGCGAAGTCCAACCGGGCGCGGCCGGCGGCGCGTCCTTCATCACGCCTCCCCCCAACACACCGCACCCGGCATGCCGACCCCGACTGACGAAGCCCTCATCGCGCGCTGGAAGGACGAGCCGGCACCCCTGCTGCCGCTGCTCCACGCCTTCCACGAACGCGACGGATACCTGTCGGAAGAAGCGTTGCGGGCGGTGTCGAAGGGTCTGCGCATCCCGCTGGCGGATCTCTTCGGCACGGTCACGTTCTACCACCACTTCTCGCGCGAGGCTGGTGGCGTCGAGCGGCCCCGGGTGTGCGACGGGCCGATCTGCAGCCTGCGGGGCGCCGAGGTCCTGATTGCCAGCCTGCGCGCCGCCGGTCACGACCCGCACACGATGCCGTGTCCGGGCCGCTGCGACCAGCCGGTTCCCGTGATCCACCGCCACACCGTGCTAACCGGCAGGACCGCCGGAAGCCTCAGGAGCGGCGCTTCACCGTTGCCGGCTCCTCCGTCCGCGGGTGTCGAGGAATGCGTTTTCGCGGGGATTCGCGAGCCGGGGCGCGCCACGCTGGCCGGTTACCGGAGCGAGGGCGGGTACGCGGCGCTCACCCGTGCGGTCGAGGTGATGAGTCCCGACGAGGTGATCGGCTCCGTGGATCGGAGCGGTCTGGCCGGCCGCGGCGGTGCCTGCTTCCCCACCGGGCGGAAGTGGCGCGCGGTGGCGGACGCCGCCGGCACGCCGAAGACCATCGTCTGCAACGCCGACGAGGGAGAGCCCGGCTGCTTCAAGGACCGCGCGCTGATGGATCACGATCCGCACGCGCTGGTCGAGGGGATGGCGCTTGCCGCCTACGCCACGGGCGCCGTGCGCGGCTTCATCTACCTGCGCTACGAGTACCCCGAAACCCTGGACATCCTGGAGGGCGCCATCGCCGAGGCCGCGGCGGCGGGGCTGCTCGGTGACGGCATCCTCGGTTCCGGCTTCTCGTTCGACCTGATGGTGCGGCGCGGGGCCGGGGCGTACATCTGCGGCGAGGAGACGTCGCTGCTCAACTCGCTGGAAGGCAAGCACCCGTTCCCCAGAAACCGTCCCCCCTTCCCCGTCACCCACGGCTACGAGGATCTTCCCACGGTCGTGAACAACGTGGAGACGCTGGCGTCCGTGCCCCCGATCCTGGTGCACGGCGCCGGGTGGTACCGCGGTCTCGGGCTCGGCGACCACGCCGGCACCAAGGTGATCAGCCTGTCGGGCGACATCGCGCGCCCCGGGAACTACGAGGTGCCGATCGGGCTTCCCCTGAGGGAGCTGCTCGACGACTGGGCGGGAGGGGCCGCGCCGGGACGCTCCGTACAGGCCGTCACCATGGCGGGTCTTTCCGGGGGCTTCCTGGCAGGTGCGGATCTCGACGTCACCCTGGACGAGCCCTCGATCCGGTCCCGGGGCAGCTTCCTGGGCGCGGGCGGGATCATGGTCTTCGACGACTCCCGCGACATGATCCGGGTCACGCGCGAGTCCATGGAGTTCTTCGCGGAGGAGTCGTGCGGCAAATGCTTCCCGTGCCGGATCGGAACGCAGCGCCTCGTGGAACGACTGGACGGAAGCGGTCCCCGCAGCGTGGAGGCCTGGTTGGAGGAGGTGGACGACCTGAACACCGTCATGAAGAAGACGAGCGCGTGCGGGCTCGGACAGGCGGCGCCCTTGCTTACCGAAAGCCTGATCCGTTATTTCCCGGATCGGATACGGGAACATGTGGCGGGTCCGAGCAAGCCCCCCGCGTGAGGAAGGGCTGACACCATGAGGCACAACGGCGCGGCGCTGACCATGACCCTGGACGGGGAGAAGGTCGCGTTCACCCGCGGTGAGACGGTGTACGAAGTGGCGGAGCGCCACGGCAGAAACATCCCGACGCTCTGCTACGACGCCCGCCTGGAGCCCTTCGGCGGCTGCCGCCTGTGCATCGTCGAGCTTGAGGGCGCGCGCAACCCCGTGGCGTCGTGCACGATGCGGGCCGAGCCCGGCATGGCCGTGCGCACGCGCACCGCGAGCGTCGAGGTGCAGCGCCGCATCCTCATGGAGATGGTGGCGTCGGAGAACCGCGACAGCGACGTGGATCCGATGCACGGGTACGCCTCGCAGGAGATGGCCGAACTCCTCGACCGCTACGACGCCCGCACCGGCCGTTTCGAGGGCGCCCTGTCCGGCACCAGCCGGCCCGACGACGACAACCCCTTCATCAAGCGCGACTACGAGAACTGCATCTCGTGCTACCGTTGCGTGCGGGTGTGCGCGGAGCAGGAGGGCGACTACGCGATCTCGGTCATGAACCGGGGGTTCCACACCCAGATTACCACCGAGTTCGGCGGCCACCTCAAGGACTCCGCGTGCACGTTCTGCGGTCAGTGCATCCAGACGTGTCCGACCGGTGCGCTGGGCGACCTCAAGGCGCTCGCCAACAGGGACGTGCCGGGCGAGACGGAGACCACACGCACGATCTGCCCGTATTGCGGGGTCGGGTGTTCGGTGGACGTGATGACACGCGGCGAGAAGATCGTCGGCGTGCTGCCGGCGATGGACGGACCGGCCAACGAGGGCGCGCTCTGCGTGAAGGGGCAGTTCGCCTTCGACTTCGTCGACCACCCCGAGCGGCTGAGCACTCCCTTCGTGCGAGACGACGACACCGGCGAGCTGCGACCTGCGTCGTGGGACGAGGCGCTGGACCGCGCGGCGGGCAAGCTGGGCAACGTGGTGAAGGAGCACGGGCGCCACGCCGTCTACGGAATCGCCTCCGGACGCGCGCCCCACGAAGCCGCCTACATGATGCAGCGCTTCATCAGGGCGGGATTGGGGACGAACCACATCGACAACTGCAGCCGTGCCTGACACGCTCCCACAGTCGCCGGTCTGGCGGCAACAATCGGGAGAGGGGCCATGTCGAACCCTCTCGCGGACATGGACAAGCCCGATGTGATCTTCTGCATCGGCACCAACATGACCGAGTGCCACCCCGTCGCGGCGACGCGGCTGAAGCGCGCGCTGGCGCGGGGCGCGAAAATGATCGTGGCCGACCCCCGGCGCATCGGGCTGGCGGAGATCGCCGACGTCTACCTGCCGATCCGCGTGGGGTCCGACGTGTCGCTGCTGCTGGCGATGGCGCACGTGATCGCGCGCGAAGGGCTGATGGACGAAGACTTCATGGGACAGCGCACCACGCAGGGCGAAGACTTCCTGCAGCATGTGGAGCGCTACACGCCCGAGTGGGCGTCCGAGATCTGCGAGTGCGACCCGGAGGACATCGAAAAGGCGGCGCTCCTGTACGGCGCGGCCGACCGCGGCGCCATCTACTACACGGTAGGGATCACGGAGCACGTCTGCGGCGTCGACAACGTGCAGAGCCTGTGCAACCTGGCGCTGATGACCGGGAACCTGGGCCGCGAGGGCACGGGCGTGAATCCCATGCGGGGGCAGAACAACATCCAGGGAGCGGGCGATGCGGGGGCGCTGCCGAACAACTATCCCGGCTTCCAGGCGGTCACCGTCCCGGCGCACCAGGAGAAGTTCCACGAGGCGTACGGGCGCAAGGTCGACCTGGAGACCGGGATGACCAAGGTCACCGCGCTCGATCTGTGCGGCGACCGCATCCACGCGATGATCATCGACGGCGAGAACACCCTGGTCACCGATCCCGACCGGCAGCACTGCGAGCACGCCCTGAAAAGCCTGGAGTGCCTGGTCGTGATCGACATCTTCATGACCGACACCGCCCAGGTGGCGGACGTGGTGTTCCCCGCCACCGCCTGGGCCGAAACCGACGGCGTCTGCACCAACACGGAGCGCCGCGTCCAGCGGTTGCGCGCGGCTGTGCCGCCGCCAGGCGAAGCAAGGCCCGACTGGTGGATCATCTCACGGCTCGCTCAACGAATGGGCTGGAAGGGCTTCGATTTCGCGTCGGCAAAGGAAGTGTTCAACGAGCTCTGCGCCCTTTCCCCCATCTATGCGGGACTGGACTGGGACCGGATCGACCAGGGCGAATACCAGTGGCCCGTGCCCGCCCCGGATCACCCGGGAACGCCGAGGCTGCACGAGGAACGGTTCGAAAACGGACGCGGCATCTTCAAGATGCTGCGGTACCGGGACCCCGACGAGACCATCTCGGAGGACTACCCGATGTGGCTCACGACCGGACGGCGCCTGCCCGCCTACCACACGCGGACCCAGACCGGGCGATCCGCGGGGCTCGACTACCTGCTGTCCGAGGAAACGCTCGAGGTGCACCCGGACGACATCGCCGCGCTGGGGCTGAAGGACGGGGGATACGGCGAGCTGAGCAATCCCAGGGGTTGCGTGTATGTGAAGATCCGCGGCACGACGCGGTCACCGCGGGGCACGGTCTTCGCTTCGTTCGCCTTCAGCGACGTGCCGGTCAACGTGCTGACGGGCGGCGGGTACGACCCCGTCACCCAGACGGCGGCGCTCAAGGCCTGCCCCGTGGCGCTGAAGCCGGTGGGGCCTCCGCCGGCGCTCAGTCAGACCGGGCCCGCGACCGCCCTGCCGGCCGGTTAGGAGCCCTCGGGCGGCGTTTCCGCTTCCTGGCGCGGCGGCGCTCGATGCGGTCGTACATCTCGTGCATCGTCTCGACAATGTCGGGCGCCCTGGCCAGAAAACGCTCCTCGACCACCCGCTGGATCCCCTCGGGAATACCGTGCAGCCCCTCGGCGATCGGTCCCGCGATCGCGGCCAGCGTGTCGGAGTCCCCTCCCAGCGAGATCGCGTTGCGGATCGCGTCCTCGAAGCTGGTTGACTCCACGGCGCAGGTGATCGCCTCCGGGACGGTGTTCTGGCAGGTTTCGTCAAAGCGGTAAAAGGTGCGGATGTCGTCCACGGACCGCACGAGGTTGTACCGGTAGCGGGCCGAGATGGTCCTTCGGATGACGTGCGCTTCCTCGCCCTCGAGCGCGAGCCACGTCGCATGCACCGTCGCCCGCGCGCCCTTGATCCCCTCCGGATGATCGTGCGTGATGCCCGTGAGCCGGTCGGAGGCGGCGAGCGCGGCGTCGAGGTCGTCGTAGTGCAGGAAGGCGGCGGGCGAGATGCGCATCGCCGCCCCGTTCCCGCAGCTTCCGTAGGGCTGGGGATTGTCGGACCACATCCAGTCGACAAACCAGCTCCCGTAGGACGCCGGGTAGCGGCGACACCACTTCTGGAGCGTTTCCGGAGCGCTGCGATCGTGCAGCAGGATATCGGCGATCGCGGCCGTGCAGACGGAGTCGTCCGTGAAGTGACCGTCCGAATGGAACAGGTCGAACGTCTTCGTCTTGATCCTGTCCCACTCGTAGACGGAACCGACAACGTCGCCGATGATCGCTCCCCACATGTGCAACCCCCTTGCTCGCTCTTCACATCCACGCCAGACTTTGACGCCGCTGCGGGCGCCTTGCCGTGCACGCCTCCTACCCGCTCTCCCGACCCGATACCATGCTTTCCGACATCGAAATCGCGCAAGCTCACGAAATGAAGTCGATCGCCGAGATCGCAGCCACCGCCGGGCTGGATCGCGGCGAGATCCTCCAGTACGGACACTATAAGGCCAAGGTCCCACTCGACGTGGTGCGGGCCCGGCCCGACCGCGGTGCCAAGCTCGTCCTGGTGACGGGATGCAGCCCCACGGCGGCGGGCGAGGGGAAGTCCACGACCTCGGTCGGCCTGGCCGACGCCCTGAATCTGCGGGGGCGCAATCCGGTGCTCTGCATACGCGAGGCTTCGCTGGGGCCAGTGTTCGGAATCAAGGGCGGCGCGGCGGGCGGAGGCTACTCGCAGGTCGTGCCGATGGAGGACATCAACCTCCACTTCACGGGTGACTTCCACGCAATCACGTCCGCGCACGCGCTGCTTTCGGCAATGCTGGACAACCATCTGTTCCGCCCCAACAGCGCGGGGCTCGACCACCGCCGGATCACCTGGGGGCGCGCCGTCGACATGAACGACCGCGCGCTGCGCAACGTGATCGTGGGCCTGGGCGGCCCCTTCGGCGGGATCCCGCGCGAAGACGGGTTCATGATCACGGCCGCGTCCGAGGTCATGGCGATCTTCTGCCTGGCGCGCGACCTGGCCGACCTGAAGGGGCGACTGGGCGACATCATCATCGGGTACACGCGCTCCCGGGACCCGGTGCGCTGCCGCGACATCGGCGCCGACAGCGCGATGACCGTCCTCATGCGCGACGCCCTGCACCCCAACCTGGTGCAGACGCTGGGCGGGACGCCGGCGTTCATCCACGGCGGACCCTTCGCCAACATCGCCCACGGCTGCAACTCGCTGATCGCGACCCGGGCGGGGCTCAAGCTCGGCGACATCGTGGTCACCGAGGCGGGGTTCGGGGCCGACCTGGGGGCCGAGAAGTTCTTCGACATCAAGTGCCGGCTGGGCGGGCTCAGCCCCGACGCCGTCGCGATCGTCGCGACCATCCGCGCGCTCAAGATGAATGGGGGCGCGTCGAAGGACTCCCTGGCGACCGAGGACCTGGGGGCGCTCCAGCGCGGCATGGAAAACCTGTACGGCCATGTGGAGAACGTGGCGAAGTTCGGGGTTCCGGCGGTGGTCGCGCTGAACCGGTTTGCGAGCGACACGCCCGCCGAGGTCGCCACCGTGCTCGACGGCTGCGCGGCGCGCGGGATTCACGCTGTCGAGGCCGACCCGCACGGGGGCGGCGGCGAGGGGTGCGTCGACCTGGCCGACGCGGTCTGGGAGATCGCGAAGAGCGGCGAGGCCGCCTTCCGGCCACTCTACCCGGACGGGATGCCGCTCAAGGAGAAGATCGAGACCGTGGCGACGGAGATCTACGGCGCCTCCGGCGTGGACTTCCAGCGCGGTGTGACGACGGAGCTCGAGCGCCTCGAGTCGTTCGGGCTGGCCAACGCGCCGGTGTGTATCGCCAAGACACAGTATTCGTTCTCCGACGACCCGGCGCTGCTCGGTCGACCGCGCGGATTCCGGATCACCGTGCGCGAGGTGACGCCGTCGGCGGGCGCGGGGTTCGTGGTGGTGAAGACCGGCTCGATCATGACGATGCCGGGGCTGGCTGCGAAGCCGGCCGCGCTCGCCATGACGATCGACGACGACGGGGTGATCGGCGGGTTGATGTAGGGGGGAGAGGCGATTGGGCCAGGATCCGGAATTCGGCACACCCGCCGTTGACCAGCGGGCCGAACGCGACATGAAGAAGAGCGTCAGGATTGCGCGGTGGATTGCGGCGGTGATCATGATCGCCTACGGCTTTGCGAAGCTTACCGGGTCCCAGTTCACGGTGCTTGACTCGGAAGTCTCGAAGCCCATGGGCGAGGTCAACGGATTCTGGCTGACCTGGTACTACTTCGGGTCTTCTGCCCCCTATCGAACGTTCGTTGCCCTGGTCGAAATCGGCGGCGGCCTGCTGTTGATCTGGCCGCGGACAGCTCTGATCGGAGCTCTGGCCCTACTGCCGGTCGTGGGTAACATCATCCTCATCGACATACTCTTCGGCATTGCCAATGCCCTGCCGGCAGCCGTTCTGGCACTGATTTGTCTGATCATCGTGATCCGACCCCACGCGAGGCGGATTGCGGAGGCCGTACTTCTTGACTTCGACTCATCCCGAAGGGCCGTGGCGCTTCGCGCTGCCGTAGCCATGGCCGTGCTCGCGGGGGCATGGGGATTCACGTACTGGATTGCCAACTACAACAATCGCAACCCCACGCCGATCGATGGAGTCTGGACGGTCGAGGAAAACGCCGGGTCGCTCGAACGGGTCTTCTTCGAATACAATCGCGCCGGGATGGCCGTGTTTCGGTCCGCTGACGGAGATGGCGTCCACCATTTCGAGGTCGATTCCGGCGGTACGGTGCGCGTGTGGAGAGAGTGGAAGGAGAAAGGACCGTTGATCTACGAAGGGGAAATCGTCGACCCGGAGCGGATCGAGTTGCGGCGCACAGGAAATGGTCCTCGGATCATCCTCGTCAGAGAATAGGCCGACACTCGAATCGCAGGGAGTCAATCACGCATCCGGGTCGCGTCGCGCGCGATGTCCATCGCGCCTTCGAACGCTCGCCGCTGGAGGCCGGAAAACAACCGCACCAGCGGCCGCAAGTCCCCCGCATCCGCCGACTCCAGAGCGTCGATGTAGTCTCCTCGCCCGGCATCCGTCACGACCAGCGGAAACCACCCCGCGCGGATCGTCACCAGTGTTGCCAACGCCCGGGCGACCCGGCCGTTTCCGTCCTGGAAGGGATGGATCTGAGCGAAACGGTGATGCAGCCAGGCGGCTTCGACTTCGGGCGGGATTCCTCGCTCGTCGTGCTCCCGATGCATCGCCAGCAACCTGTCCATCTCCGAAGCCGCCTGCTCCGGGGGACAGTATTCGTGGACCAGACCATCCGGCCGCACAGGGTTGTTGGGGCGCTGCTTGTACGCGCCCTTCGCCAGTGGCATTTCGACGCGCCGCCCGAAGACATCACGCGCGCTCGCGGTTTCCTGATGGGCCAGAAGCACGGAGTGCAACTCCTTGATGTAGCTCGTCGACAGCCGGCGCTCCCGCTTTACGAAATCGAACAGCCCGTCCACAGCGGTTGCATGGTCCTGCAGCATGTCAAAGACGAGCGCCGGGTCCCGGTCGGTGGCAGAAGAGGGGATCAATTCCTCGCGCAGTCCCCTCTCGATCAGGACCTCCGTGATTCCGCGGGTCAATGTGTAAACGCGTTCGATCAGCCCGGTCTCGATCGCCCACTCACGCTTCAACCGCTCGTTGAAGTCGCGGATGGCCCCGTCGAGGCCGACGCCTTCGCGAACCTCGGCCCATCGACGCGCCAAACGGTGGAGGCCGGGGTCGGCAAGGTCCTGCCAATCGTCCGGGAGATCGTCGATGGGCCGCCAGGAGTGGCCCACCGGGGCGTTCCGGGAAGTCCTGGGCATTGCAATCCGTTCTGAAGATGAACCGGTTTGGCAATATAGCAGACGCGCCGAGCTCGTTGCCGCGGCGAGCGGGCGCTGGAGGGGCGCCGTGTGAGCCAAGGCGGCCCCTCCTGCGGCGCGGGGTAGCGGCCAACCCGCCGTTTGCCCAAGTTGTGGCCGCATCGAACCCGCCGGCCTCGTTTCCCAAAAACCCCTCACCCATGTCCGACTCCCACGGCTACTGGGCCCGCAACCTGCGGTATCTTGCGATCCTGCTCTCGATCTGGTTCGCGGTGTCCTACGGCTTCGGGATCCTCTTCGCCGACGCGCTGAACGCGATTCGGATCCCCGGCACCGGCTTCAAGCTGGGGTTCTGGTTCGCACAGCAGGGGTCGATCTATGTGTTTGTCGTGCTGATCTTCGTGTACGCGCGGCTGATGAACCGGCTGGACAGGGAGTTCGGAGTGGCCGAGGAATGAGGGGCCACACCTTCGCGCCATCCGCGGCGAGGCGATAGCCGATGGACGTACGCCTCTGGACTTTCGTTATGGTGGGGCTGTCGTTCGCCCTCTATATCGGGGTGGCGATCTGGTCGCGGGCAAGTTCGACAAAGGACTTCTACGTGGCCGGGACCGGGGTCTCGCCGCTGGCGAACGGCATGGCGACGGCGGCGGACTGGATGTCGGCGGCGTCGTTCATCTCGATGGCGGGACTGATCTCGTTCATGGGGTACGACGGGTCGGTCTATCTGATGGGGTGGACCGGCGGGTACGTGTTGCTGGCCATGCTGCTGGCGCCGTACCTGCGCAAGTTCGGGGCGTACACGGTGCCCGAGTTCGTGGGGGAGCGATACTACTCGCAGGTGGCGCGGGTGGTGGCGGTGGCGTGCGCGATCTTCGTCTCGTTCACGTATGTGAGCGGCCAGATGCGCGGTGTCGGCATCGTGTTCAGCCGCTTCCTCGAGGTGGACGTGACCGTGGGTGTCGTCATCGGGATGGGGATCGTGTTCTTCTACGCCGTTCTGGGCGGGATGAAGGGCATCACCTACACCCAGGTCGCGCAGTACTGCGTGCTGATCTTCGCCTACATGGTGCCTGCGTTCTTCCTGGCGATCATGCTGTCGGGGACGTTCATTCCGCAGCTCGGCTTCGGCGGCGCCGACCCCGAGACCGGCGTCTTCCTGCTCGACAAGCTCGACGGACTCCACCGGGAGCTCGGCTTCACGGCCTACACCGACGGCACCAAGTCGATGATCGACGTGTTCTTCATCACGGCCGCGCTCATGGTGGGCACGGCGGGGCTGCCGCACGTGATCATCCGCTTCTACACGGTGCCCCGCGTGCGCGACGCCCGCACCTCGGTGGGCTGGGCGCTGCTCTTCATCGCGGTCCTATACACGACGGCGCCCGCGGTCGCCGTCTTCGCGCGCGCCAACCTGCTGGACACGGTGGCGGGACAACCGTACGAGGCCATGCCCGAGTGGTTCAGCAAGTGGGAGGACACCGGGCTCATCACCTTCGAGGACAAGGACGGGGACGGCAACATCCGGTACGTGGGCGACGCCGCCGAGAATGAGCTGACGATCGACCGCGACATCATGGTGCTCGCCAACCCGGAGATCTCGCGTCTGCCGAACTGGGTGGTGGGGCTGGTGGCGGCGGGCGGACTGGCTGCGGCGCTGTCCACGGCGGCGGGGCTGTTGCTGGTGATCTCGTCGGCGATCAGCCACGATCTGCTGAAGTGTGCGCTCAGACCCGACATATCGGAAAAAGGCGAGCTGCTGGCCGCGCGGTTCAGCGCGGCGTTCGCGGTGGTGGTGGCGGGGCTGATCGGGATCAATCCGCCTGGATTTGTGGCTCAGGTGGTTGCGTTCGCCTTCGGGCTGGCGGCCTCTTCGTTCTTCCCGGTGCTCATTCTGGGAACCTTCACGCGCTCCATGAACCGCGAGGGCGCGATCGCCGGAATGTTGTCGGGGATCACGTTCACCGCAGCGTACATCATCTACTTCCGCTTCGTGAACCCGGCCGCGGATTCGCCCGAGAACTGGTGGTTCGGCATCTCGCCCGAGGGGATCGGCACGCTCGGCATGCTGCTCAACTTCGCCGTCGCGTTCACGGTGTCGAAGTTCACGCCGGCGCCTCCGGCCAGCGTGCGCGAACTGGTGGAACGGATCCGGGTGCCGGGAGGCGCAGCGCGGGGCGGCCCGTCGTGACATTGACACGCCCACCGCGCACGCTCTTCGCTGCTTTTCTGCTGGCAGCCGCACCGGTGGCCGCGAGCGCCCAGACCGAGATCCATTTCCAGTACGGGAGCATTACAAACCCGTTCGCCGGGACCCGCACCGGCACGGCTGTCGTCACCTTTCAGCACGCCTCGTTCTGGAGGTTGGGCGACAACTTCTTCTTCATCGATGTGACCGAGGACGGCGGCAGCGACGGCTTCAACGACAAGGACGCCTACGGGGAGTGGTACTCGAACTTCAGCCTGGCGAAGCTCGGCGGACGCGACCTCGGTTTCGGACCCTTCGCCGACTTCGGCCTGTTCGCGGGCATTGCAATGGGGATGGACGCCAACGTGCTGCAGTGGCTGCCAGGCGCACGCATCGCCTGGAACCTGCCTGGCTTCATCTTCCTGAATACCGACTTCATGCTGGCCGTCGACGGGACCGACGGCCTGGACGGCGGGAATCCTCCCGAGCAGGACAGCCGTTTCGGGATCGACATCAACGGGCTGCTTCCCTTCCAACTGGGCAGTCAGTCCTTCTCGATCTCCGGCCACGCCGAGTACTTCGTCGCCACCACCAACGAACTGGGCGGCGAGGTGCCCGGATCAATCCTGGCTCAACCGCAGCTGCGCTGGGACATCGGCGGACAGAACGGGCTCTTCGTGGGGATCGAGTATCAGTACTGGAGCAACAAGCTGGGGACCGAGGTGGACGAGAACATCGTCCAGCTGCTGGTGGTCTGGCAGTTCTAGGCTAGGCTAAAGCCGCGGCCTCGTCCTCCCTCACCGGCCGCGGCGTCCGTCGCGGGACCAGGCCGGGCCCTCGCAACGGCAGAGTGTGCGGATGTACGCGACCAGCGCCCGCTTTTCGCCGTCGTCCAGCGACGCCCCGAACGCCGGCATGCGGTGCGACTTGCCCAGAATCCAGCCGCCCGCGTGGATGCCGTCGTAGAGCGTGTCGTCGGGCCTGAGCGACATCGCGGCCGAGTCGGAGTGCATCGTGGGCGCGACCGGGAGGAAGGGCGCGTTGAAGCCGTCGCCCGCGCCGGCGACGCCGTGGCAGGGGGCGCAGCGGGCCGCGTAGAGCGCCGCCCCGGGCGACGTCGTATCGGGCTGGGCCGGCAACGTGGCCACCGGCTCGCTGGCGGACCACTCGGCTTCGCGCCCCATCAGGTATGAGGCGATGAGGTCGAGCCGGTCCGGCTGCTCCAGCGAGGCAGGCATGACGGTGCCGGGCGCGAGATGCGCGGGATCCCGGATGAGCGCGCGCACGTACGCGGGCTGCAGGCGGTGGGCGAGGCCGTCAAGGCGCGGACCGATGCGGCCGCCGTCGTCGCTGAGCTGGTGGCAGCCGAGGCAGCTCCACCGGTCTTCAAGCAGCGTCTCGGCCTTTGCCATGGCGAAGCGGGACAGGGCGGCGGGGTCCCAGGGCTGAACGGCGGTCGCCGAACGGGTCATCAGGTAGGCGGCGATGGCGTCGACCTCCGCCGACTCCAGGAGGAAGTCGGGCATCTGGCCGCCGCGCCCGGGAATCGGTCCCGCGGGCCGGATCGTCACCGGGTCGGACAGGTATCCCGCGAGCCACTCCGGCAGGACCCTCGATCCTTCGACGCTCAGGTCGGGGGCGTTGCGATCGGCCGCGATGTCCGGGTGCACATGGCACCCGGCGCAGTTCAGGGTCCGGAACAGGGCGCCGCCCTCGGCTCTGTCCGCATCCGGGTGCCGTTGGCGCGCCGCGAGGAAGGCGTCGTCCACGCCCCGCAGCTCGCGCTCGTTCGTGACGAAAAGGGCCAGGGCCAGACGTTCCCGTTCGGTCAGGTCGTAGCGCGGCATCCGGGCCGGCGCGATGTCGGGCCGGATCGTCTGGGGATCGGCCATGTAGTGGAAGATGTAGGCCGGTGCCAGCGGTGCGGCTCCGGTGCCCATTGCGGGCGCCACCCGGCGGATCTCGTCGCCTGCGGGCACGCCTTCGTGGCACGCTCCGCATCCGAGCGCTTCGACGAGCTGTTCGCCGTCCGGCTGCTCCTGCCCGGGCCATGTGGTTTCCGCACCGGAGGGACGCGCGGCGCCGGCAAGGAGGGTGCCGCCGAGCAACGCGGTGGCAAGTGTTCGCTGCATGGCGCGCCGATCCGGTCAGTGAAGGTAGAAGAACTGGACGACCCAATACGGCAACATTCCCGCGAGCGCGGCAACCAGGGCCCTTGCGGTACCGACCCATAGCAACTGTCGAAGGGCCACGGTCCCCGCCACCAGCACCCAGGCCTGCGCGGCCAGATGGATCCCGCCCACCAGCGGTGCGAGGGCCGCCAGGATGCCCGGTGCACGGGCGAAGCCGAGGGCGCGCAGCAGGGCCGACCAGGATGTGGCATCGCCCAGCCACCTCCGTCCCAAAGCGTACGCGATCCCCGTCCAGACCCACCACTGCAGGAGGGCGGCCGCCGCGGCCTTGGCCACCTCCGCCCATCCAAGCGGGTAATCGCTGCTGGCCACCGCGAGCGACGCGACGACAACCACGCAGGTGGCCTGGACGCCGGCCCTCGGATCTCCGGCCACCTCTTCATACACACTCGCATCGAGGAGCGCCGCACCACGAATCCTGGCCCAGACGCTCCGGCCGGCGGCGTCGCGGCGACCGGTGGGCTCCGACGCGGTGCGGGTGTCGCGGGACATACGGGAAAGATGCGGCTGGGCGTGCGCCGGTGCCAACATCGGAAAACCCGGCCGCCGGTGTCGACGCCGTGCCTCCGCCCTGTCGCGCGCACGGGCTTCGCCGCAACTTCCCGGTTGTCATGGACCCCTTTCCCTCCAAGCAGCCGGCTCCGTCCAGGGGGCCGCCTCCGGCCGCCGCCGACCCGGAGACTCTGCCGTCGCGGCTGGCGCGCGCCTCCGCCTCCGACCGGGTCGCACTGATCGGCGCGAGCGGCAGCTGGAGCTACTCGGAGCTGCTGGCGGCCGCGACCACGGCCAGTGACCGCATTGCGGCGGCGGTTAGGGCGGGTAGCCCGGCGGACGGCCCGGACCCCATGGCCGGGCAGCGCGTCGCCTACCTGATTCCGCCCGGACGCACCCACGTGGCCGTGCAGGTGGGCACGTGGCTCACCCGCGCCGTCGCGGTGCCGCTGGCCGTGTCCCACCCCCCGCGCGAACTCGACCATGTGGTGGACGACGCGCGGCCGTCCGTGGTCGTGCTGGACCGCGGGCTGCCCCACGCCCCCGCCCTCGCCGCCACCGCGGCGGCGCGCGGCATCCCCACACTGGACGCCGCCGGCATCAGTCACCCGCCCCGGCCCGGCCCCCAACCCAACCGCGCCGCCTTCCTCCCCCCCCGCCCCGCCGACCCCGCCTTCATCATCTACACGAGTGGCACGACCGGGCGCCCCAAGGGCGTCCTTACCACCCACCACAACCTCGCGGCCCAGATCACCGCGCTGACCACCGCCTGGGCGTGGCGCCGCAGCGACCGCATCCTCCACACGCTTCCCCTCCACCACGTCCACGGCCTCGTCAACGCCCTGGCCTGCGCCCTGTGGTCCGGCGCTGCCTGCGAATTCGGCCCGGGGGCGCCGGCCTCCACCTGGGACCGCCTCGCGTCCGGCGATATCACGCTGTTCATGTCGGTCCCCACCGTCTACGCCCGCCTGATCCGCGCCTGGGAGGACGCTCCGCGCTCCGTGAGGCAGCGGTGGTCGCGGGGGGCACGCGGACTCCGCCTCATGGTGTCGGGCTCGGCCGCGCTTCCCGCCGCGACCCTCGAGCGGTGGCGGCAGATCACTGGACACACCCTGCTCGAGCGGTACGGCATGACCGAAATCGGCATGGCGCTTTCCAATCCGCTGGACGGCGAGCGCCGCGCCGGCCATGTGGGCCGCCCGCTGCCCGGAGTCGAGGTGAGGATCGTCGACGGCGAGGGGCGGCCGGTGGCCCCCGGCGTCCAGGGAGAGATCGAGGTGCGCGGTCCCCAGGTGTTCCGCGAGTACTGGGGGCGCCCCCGCGAGACGGAGGCCGGATTCCGCAACGGCTGGTTTCGTACCGGCGACGAGGGAGAGGTGGGCGAGGGGGGGTATCACCGCATCCTGGGACGGCGCGACGTGGACATCGTCAAGACCGGCGGCTACAAGGTGTCGGCGCTCGAGGTGGAGGAACTCTACCGCACGCACCCAGCCATCCGGGACCTGGCGGTCGTCGGGGTGCCGGACCGCGAATGGGGCGAGCGGATCTGCGCGGCGTGGGTTCCGGGGGGCGACCGCGATCCCGTCGACGGGGCCGCGCTTCGGGCCTGGGGCAAGGACCGGCTTGCCCCGTACAAGGTGCCCCACGACTTCATCCCGGTCGAAGGTCTGCCGCGCAACGCCATGGGAAAGGTGCGCAAGGACGCCGTCTCCGGCATGTTCACGCGGTCCGGGGCCGGCCCGCGGCAAGTGCCTTCAGCCGGCGGCACGGCACTGCCCACCAGTCAGCCGAACGAGGAGCCGATTTGATTCAGGCCATTCTGGACAACCTGCGCACCTACTGGATCGTCCACACGCTTCTGCTCGTCTATACCGTCCTGCTCGCCTACCACGCGTGGCACGGGAACCGGAAGACGAGCGGCGTCGCCGACTACTTCGTCGGGGGACGCTCGATGGGTCCCATTGCCATCGGCCTCTCGTTCTTCGCCACCTATTCCAGCACCAACTCGTTCGTCGGCTTCTCGGGGCAGGCCTACGACTGGGGAATCACCTGGTTCCTGCTCGTGCCCGCGGTGGTCGGGTTCTCGCTGTTCGCCTGGATCGCGGTGGCGCCCCGGCTGCGGACCTTCACCGAGTCCCTCGGTTCGCTTACGATCCCCGACTTCATCGGCTTCCGCTTCGGCAGCACGCCGGCGCGCGTGCTCGCGGCCGTGATCGTGATCTTCGCGTCGTTCTTCTACATGACGGCCGTCTTCAAGGGGATCGGGAACCTGCTGGAGGTCTTCCTCGAGATCCCGTACCGAAGCGCGATCATCATCGTCTTCTTCATCGTGATGATCTACACGGTGGTGGGCGGCTTCATCTCGGTGGTGAAGACCGACGCCGTGCAGGGCGTGGTGATGATCATCGCGGGCATCCTGCTGTTTCGCGGGACGGTCGCCGCCGCGGGCGGACTGGACTCCGTCGGCGCGCTGGCGGGCGACCCGGTCACGGAGCCGCTGCTCCGGTGGGGCGGCGGCGTGTCGGTGCCCCTGGCGCTGGGGGTTGTGTTCGCCGGAACGGTCAAGTTCGCGGTGGAGCCGCGGCAGCTGTCGCGCTTCTACGCGCTCGAGAGCAGGGCGGCGATCAGGAAGGGCGTGTGGGTATCCACAGCCGCGTTCATTGTCGTGTATTCCCTCCTGATTCCGGTGGGACTGTACGCGCGCAACATCCTGCCCGGCGGACTGGCCGACACCGACCTCGTCGTGCCGCAGCTGCTCGCCGCACCGGACGTCTTCGCCGCCGGCACGAGCGCGTTTCTCCTGCTCGCCATGGTGGCGGCCGCCATGTCGTCGCTCGACAGCGTGCTGCTGGTTCTGGCGTCGACCGTGCAGCGGGATCTGGTGGGCGTAGCGTTCGGAGCCGGCTCGGAGCGCTCCACCCTGCGGGCGACGCGGTGGTACGTTGCTCTCTTCGCTCTCATCACCGCCATCATCGCGCTCAACCCGCCCGACGGCGTGGTGGCGCTTACCGCGTTCTCCGGAGCGGTCTACGGAGCCTGTTTCGGCCCGGCTCTGCTGTTCGGGCTGTACTGGCGGAGGGGCAACGGGACCGCCACCGTGACGTCGTTCATCGTCGGGCTCGCGGTTCTGCTGCTGTGGAACCGCCTGCCGGGAACCGACGGGATTCACCAGGTCTTCCCGGGCGTGGCGCTGTCGTTCCTGGCGTACTGGGCGGTTGCGAAATGGACGCCCGCCTACGAGTCCGTGGAGATGGACCGCCTCTTCGAAGCCGAGAAGCGCGGGTGATGGCGCCGAGCACGAGGCAGCCGTCCGTCAGCGCCGGGCCGCCGCCCGTCAGCGCGCCACCAGCGCGCCGTCCCTGACCCACACCTCGCCGCCCGCCTCCACCGTTGCATCGGTGAAGAAGTTCCAGCGCACGTATCCGCCCCCGACCGTTCCACCGAGCTCGGTGTTGTCGCCCAGCGAGAGCCTCACGACCCCGCCGCCGTACCCGTAGTACGGAATCCACTCTTCGCCGTCGGGGATGGTCAGCATCGGGTTGAGTCCCACCGCGAGCTCGCGGAAGGTCCGGCCCGCCTCTCCCGCGGCATCCATTTCGGCGACCACGCCCTCCTCCCCGCTGTCCGCCTGCACGTCCACCACGCGACCGCCGTCAAAGGTCAGCACCAACCCCTCGGCCCTCATGCCGGCCCATTGTGCCGGCGGGAAGGCGATCGTTCCCGTGACCGTTTCCAGCACGGGCAACACGCGCGCGGCGCCCGCGGGCAACTCCACCTCCCGGTCGATCAGGTTGCGGGCCTCCGCCATTCGCGCCGCCGAGGCATCCCCGTCCTGGCGCGTCACCGGCCGGTCGCCCACCTCGAAGCTGATGTCGGTACCCGCCGGGGTGGTCACACGCACCACGCCCCGACGCAACGCGGCCTCGAACGCCGTGAGGTCTGCGGCCAGCGCGTCGTAGTCGGTTCCCAGCAACGCTCCCTGGTACAAACGGTCGACGTTCTCGTCCACCGGCAGCTCCCGCATGTCGAACGCGGTCGCGCCGGCCCAGTGGAAGTGCACGGTGCGGCCCCGATCCGCGCGCAGCACGTCCTGCAGGGCGCGGTACACGTCGTACGCGACGTCGGGCGAAGGCGTGGCGCCCGGCAGCTTGATCGCCAGGTCCACATCGGCGAGCGCGTCGGCCCAGCGGTCTGGATCGCCGCCGAGCGCCGACGCGAAGTCCGCGGGCTGTCCGCCCGGGAGCGGGGCACCGAAGTTGTCCACCGCGCCGAGGTAGGCGGCGCCCGCGTCGGCGATGCCCTGGCTCAGCAGGGGGAGAATCGGGTCCCAGCGGCTGCCGGGCTGTCCGAGCAGCAACACCCGCTCACCGGGCTGCAGCCCGGCGCGTTCCAGCAGCGTCGCGGCGATGGCCGGGATGTCAAGCGTCCCTTCGGCCGATGGCTCAGGGCCGTCGCCGGATTCGGGTGCGCAGCCACCTGCCACGTGGAGGCAGGCGGCCGCCAGAAGGACTGTCAGGCTGGTTCGGCCTGGCATGGATCGCCTCCCTGTGGTCCGGGGTCTTCGTTGCAGGGGTCACGCACCTGCGCCAAGATACAGTATGCATAGCAGAGCACTGGCGGCCATCCTGACGGTCCTCGCGGGCTCGCTGGCGGCCTGGCAGGGCGCTGCCGCCCAGACGATTCGCGGCAGCGTGACCGACCCCGTATCCGCCCGCCCCGTCGCCGACGCGCTGGTGGTGGTCGTGAATGAAGCCGGAGAGCGGGTCGCCAGCGTGTTCACCGATTCCGGCGGGAGGTTCGCGATCGACACGCCGGGCAGCGGCGCATACATGGTGGGGGTCGCGCAGATCGGGTATCAGCAGGCCATGTCACCGCGGCTCGATATCGACTCGGACGATGTCACCCTCGATATCCTGCTCCCCCCCACTCCCATCACCCTCGACTCGCTCACGGTGCGGTCCACGCGCAACACCCCGGACGCCGGGCGCCTGCGCGGCCTGCTGTCGGAGGAGCGTGCGCGGGGGACGCTGGTGGGGCGCCTGACGCGCGCGGAGATCGAGTCGCGCGGCCCACGCAGCGACCTGGTGTCGCTCCTGACGACCATGAACATCCCGGGACTTCGCGCGCGCCGCATGGCACTCTCCACGGGAGCTCCCGAGACCGGCCTGTGCGTCGAGCTGGGGCGCAACCGCGCCGTCCTGCAGAAGACGCGCAGCCGTCTTGCCGGCGCGCGGGACGAGCTGGGCATGGCCGATCAGGACGACATCGAGGCGCGCGCGAGCGTGTGCGCCATGGTGGCCGTGCACGTGAACGACATGCCCGTGCGCGATCCGGCCGAGGTCCTGGCGAGCATCACGCCGGCGGAACTGGAGGGACTGGAGATCGTCTCTCCGCTTGAGGCGCTGGCCCGTTACGGGGCCCGCGCGGCCAACGGAGCGCTTCTGCTCTGGACCCGCTAGTCCGCCTCGTGGTAGAAGAGGACGATCGTCCCGCTGCCGTCGTGGTCCCGCCCCGCGACCACGGACAGCTTGCGCTCCCCGTCGCGGCCGGATGTCACCTCCAGATGTCCGCGGTCGCCCCGCGACCCCTTGACCACGACCGACTCGAATCCCTCGTCTTCCAGGGCATCGGCATACCAGGCGACGACATCGCCCGCGGAGGCTTCGGTGGTCAGCGCCACCGCTCCCGCCCGACCGGTTTCCGTGCGCTTCGAGAAGAGCTGGTCCTTGACCCGGGCACCCGGATAGACCGGCACCCAGTCCGGCAGGTCCGCCGCTTCGTCCCCGGCACCGAAGAGCACATCACCGTCCGGTGAGGAGATGTGCAGGAATCCCCCGTCATCGTTCCCGCGCAACTCGATCCTGGTCTCGCCGTCGGATGTCTGGAAACTGAGCCGCCCTCCGGATTCGTCCGCTTCTCCCTCGAACCGGATGCCCTCCAGGGCTTGTTCCACCGCCTGCGCAAGATCCACCGTGACCAGTTCGCCACCGTCGCCGAAGCGAAGCGTGACCTGCTCGTCCTCGACGTCTGTCTCCACGACCGTGACGTCCCCGGCGAAGAACTCCGCCATCTCGGCAATGGTTTCGGCCGGGTCCTCGTGGTACTCGGCAGCCACCTCCGACGCCTTGCGCACAACCAGCATCCCGACAACGACGAGCGTCGTCAGCCCCACCGCGAAGCATCCTGCCAGGATGAGCATGATCCGGGCGAGCGGCGAAAGGCGGCGACGGTCGTAACGCGTTGCTTCCGAATAGGGGTCAGACATCATTCGTTCTCCTGGGGGTTGGACATGTTGTAGCTACGGGGCGCCGGGGCCGATTGTTTCGCGCGCCCGGGCTGCGAGGCAGTGCGACTCGCGGGCCGCGGCAGTAGCTTGGAGCGCCATGCCGACCGCAGCTTCCTCCGCCGAACGAGCGCGCGCGATCTGCCGCGCGGCCGCGGTCCTCCTGTGGACCACCGTGGTCGCCGCCGGACTGCTCGCCGCATGGGCTCCCACACTGGTCGCGCCGGCCGCCGGGGAGGCGTGGCGGTCCAGGACCAGGCGCCGGGCGATGCGTATCTGGGGCAAGGGCCTGATGGCTTGCGCCGGCGTCCGGGTCGCAGCCGAGGGCGTCCCCCCTCCCCTCGGCGCGCTGGTCGTCTCCAACCACCTCACCTACATGGACATCGCGGCGGTGGGCTCGGTCGCGCCCGTGGTCTTCGTCTCCAAGGCCGAAGTGCGCCGCTGGCCATTCGTGGGGTTCGTGGCAGCACTCGGCGGAACCGTGTTCGTGGACCGGTCCAGAAGGCGCGATGTCGTGCGCGTGCTGCGCGGTATGAACGAGGCGCTGGCGCGCGGGGACCGTGTTCTGGTCTTCCCGGAGGGGACCAGCACCGACGGGTCGACCATTCGTCCGCTCAAGCCTGCGCTCCTGGCAGGCGCGGCCGAGCGGAACAGTCCGGTCTACTGGATGACGATATCGTACCGCACGCCGCCGGGAGGCCCGACAGCGCGCGAACGCGTCTGCTGGTGGCAGGGCATCGGCTTCGTCGCACACGTCCTCGGACTGTTCGGACTCAAGCGGGCGTACTGCGCGATCCGCTTCTGTGACGCCCCCGTGCGTGCCCGGTGTCGCAAGGAGCTCGCGTCCACGCTGCGGGCCGAGATGTTGCGGCGGTTCGAGCCGGTCGACAGCTGGCGGTAGCCCCATGGCCTGGATCGAGCAGATTCCGCCCCGCGACGCCACCGGGCTCCTCAGGAAGGAGTTCGACGCGGCCATAGCGCGCTCGGGGCGTGTCTGGAACATCGTGCGGGTGATGAGCCTGAATGCGCCGGTGCTGCGGTCCGCCATGGCGCACTACGGAGCGATCATGTTCGGTCCTTCTCCGCTGTCGCGTTTCCAGCGCGAACTGCTGGCCACCGTCGTCTCGGCCGAACTGGACTGCTTCTACTGAACGCAGGCGCACGCGCACGACCTCCGGGCAGAGGTCAGGGAGATGGGTCTGGGCACCGACGAAGGCGACATGCTGGTGCACCAGGTCGTGACTTCCTGGCGTGACGCGCCCCTGTCCGCGACCGACCAGGCGCTTTGCGACTACGCGTCCGCGCTGACCCGCAAGGACGGAACCATGACCGAGGCGGATCTGGACCGGCTTCGCGGCGAGGGGCTGAGCGACCGCGCGATCCACGACGCCGTGCAGGTGATCGGCTTCTTCAACTACATTACCCGGGTCGCGGACGGTCTCGGCGTGGAGCCGGAAGGCTTCATCCCCGCGTGGGGTCTGGACGAGTGACACCGGTTTGTCGTACCTTGACGCCGATCGTTGCCTGGGCCATCCCGGGCGCACCACCTAAGGAGCAAAGCGGAAATGACTGGACAGGGCGGAACGCGGATCAGAGTCACGTTGCGGTGGCTGCAGGTTCTCGACAATCTCGAACCGTTCTTCAAGGAGAAGGGCGAGTTCGTCTTCTGGGCGAAGGTCGCCACCGACAACCATGGCGGTCAGGTCCAGGAGACCCGCATGCCGTCGAAGGGGCACTATTCGATCTCCGACCGTCCGCGCTGGAACCGCCTCAAGGATCTCGACAAGGTGCTGTTCGAGGGTGAGGTGACCGACCATCTGGTCATCGAACTGCGCGGAGAGGAAATCGACCAGTTCAGCGCCAACGACCAGCTGGACACCTACAGGCGGACCTTTACGGGCCCGATCGGGGGGCACGTCGCGGTGATCCAGCCGGGGGACGAGGGCTCCGACGACCCGGAGAACATGTCCAACTGGCGCATCGGCTACGAGATCGAGACGGTCTGACCGACCCGCGCCAACTCCGCTCTCAGGCCAGAGAGGCGGCCACGCGCCGGATCTTCTCGACCATCGAGTAGAAGCCGTTGCGCCGGTTCGGGCTGAGGGCTTCACCAAGCTTCAGGCGATCGAAGACGTCGGACAGGTCGACCGCCAGCGCCTCTTCCGGCGGGTTTCCGTTGTACACCTCCGCCAGAATCGCGAAGAGTCCCTTCACGATGACGGACTCCGAGTCGCCCACGAAACGCAGGACGGGAGGATCGCCGTCCTCGAGCCCGCCGGCGAGCCAGGCCGGACTCATGCATCCGCGCACCTGATTCTCCTCCGTCTTGAGCTCGCTCGGCATCGGCGGCAAACGCCGGCCGAGCTGGATGATGTAGTGGTATCTCAGCGTTCGGTCGGCCAGGCTGTTCAACCTCTTCTCGAGCTGTTCCAGCGTCATGCGGAGGGATCTCCTTGCGTGAATCCGAATAAATGCCGAAGTTCAATGGATGCGAATCCTGCCCATCAAACGCCGGCACGACCCTGCCCGTCCCCGGAGGGGCTTTTCGATCCGGCAACGGCTCAAGGGGCGTGCGGTACCTTACGACCCTCCCAACCGTTTCGAAACGGTACACACCGAGATCGACCCCGGGCATTTCGCCGGCGAGCCTCCTCGAACGGAGTTCCTGCCGGACGCCACGAGGGAGATCATCGCCACCAACCGCAGCCCCGACATTCCCTTCGACGCGTCGGTCAACCCGTACAGGGGCTGCGAGCACGGTTGCGTCTACTGCTATGCGAGGCCGACCCACGAATTCCTCGGCTTCTCGTCCGGACTCGATTTCGAGAGGAAGATCCTGGTCAAGCGGCGCGCACCCGAACTGCTTCAACAGGCGCTCTCGATGCGGTCGTGGCGACCGAAGCTGATCGGCATGTCGGGTGTCACCGACCCCTACCAGCCGGTGGAACGACGCCTGCGACTGACCCGGGGCTGCCTGAAGGTGCTGAGGGACTTCCGGAACCCGGTGGCCATCGTGACCAAGAACCACCTGGTGACGCGCGATGCGGACGTGCTCGGCGAACTGGCCCGGCACGACTGCGTAAACGTCACCCTGTCGGTGACGACACTCAAGAACGAGCTGCAGCGCGTGATGGAGCCCCGCACCTCCATTCCCGCCAGGCGCCTCGAAGCGATCCGGCGCCTCGCCGGCGAGGGGATACCGGTGGGCGTGTTCGTGGCCCCGGTGATTCCGGGACTGAACGACGACGAAATCCCCGCGATCCTCGAGGCATGCGCCGAGGCGGGCGCGGCGTACGCCTCGTTCCTCCTGCTGCGGCTGCCGATGAGCGTGGCCGACCACTTCGTGAACTGGCTGGAAGCCACGTTCCCGGACCGGAAGGACAGGATCCTCGGCAGAATCAGGGACGTGCGCGCCGGCAAGCTCAACGACTCCGGGTTCCACAGCCGTTTCCGCGGCCAGGGACAATACGCCGGACAGATTCAGGCGCTGTTCCGCGCCGCCGCGCGGAAGGCCGGTCTCACGGGCAAGCCGCCGCGTCTGACAACTGCCGCGTTTCGCCGGGACGGTGGCACCCAGCGAGACCTCTTCGCGGCAGCCGAGCCTACAACCGGCTGAGCATGTACGCGTACGCGGACACCGCCTCCACCTGCTCATCGGTCAGCGGCATGCCCGCGCGGGGAAGCATGGCTCCCGGATGCTCGATCGGCTGCGACACGCCCGTCTTCACGAGCTCGATGATCGATTGATACTCGCCGTCCACATTGATCCAGGTGTCGTCGGTAAGATCGGGCGCGAGCGGTCCGCCCGTGGCCTCGATCGTGTGACAGGTGTAGCAGATGCCGCCGCCGTTGAAGAGGTCGCGGCCCTCCCGGACCATCTCGACCGTCACACCCTCCGGCAGTTGGGCGGCATCGAGCCCGGCCAACAGGTCGACGGCCTCGGTGGCGGCCTCCTCCGCGGGGGTCATGCCTGTCTCCGCGGCTCCTTCGGAAGCTGAGGAGCCGGAATCGCCGCCGCCGCAGGCCCAAAGCGGCACGAGCGCCGCCACGAGCATCGCGCAGCGGAGAGGTCGATGTGTCTTGCTCGGGGTCATTAACTTAATTCCTCGAATGAAGGAGTCGTCCTGGCGCGAGTTTTCGCTCGTGCGAATGGAAGCTCGCCTGCGGGCGCCGCAATGGTCAACCGTAGCGCGAACCCTTCCGCGGGAGGGATCACGGATTACATGACAGCTGCTTCGACGCGCGTCGCGGTCATCGGCGCCGGGCCGGCCGGGTTCTTCGCGACCGAGGCACTCCTCAAGGGGGACGAGCGTGTCGCCGTCGACATGATCAACAACCTCCCCGCGCCCTACGGGCTCGTCCGCGACGGCGTGGCCCCCGACCACCAGGCCATCAAGTCGGTGGCGCGGGTCTACGCCAGGATCCTGGCCCGGGACGAGGTCCGTTACTTCGGCAACGTCACGCTCGGCAGGGACATCACCCTGGAGGACCTGCGCCGCCGGTACGACCAGATCATCTACGCGTTCGGCGCGCAGAGCGACCGGCGCCTGGGCATCGCGGGAGAGGATCTGGCCGGGAGCCACGCAGCGATGCACTTCGTGGGCTGGTACAACGCCCACCCCCATTTCCGCGAGCAGGAGTTCGACCTGGACTGCGAGGACGTGGTGGTCGTCGGAAACGGCAATGTCGCCATCGACGTCGCCCGCATCCTGGTGCACTCCCCCGACCGCCTCGCCACCACCGACATCGCCGACCATGCGCTGGCGGCGCTCAGGCGAAGCCGCGTGAGGAGGGTCACGCTGCTGGGTCGCCGAGGCCCGGCCCAGGCGTCGTTCACCAACCCGGAGCTGCGCGAATTCGGCCGCCTGGACGGCATCTCGGCGCGGGTCGACGCCGCTGAACTGGAGATCGATGCCGCAAGCGAGGCCGAGATCGCCGACAACGCGGTGCGGCAGCGCAACATGAACACGCTGCGAGGATACGGCGAGGCCGTGCCCGGGGACGGCGACCGCGTGGTGCGGTTCCGCTTCCTGGTGTCGCCGGTCGAGGTGGTGGGCGTGGACGGCAAGGTGTGCGCGGTCCGCGTGGAGAGGAACCGCCTGATCGAGCGCGATGGTGGCTACCTGAGCGCCGAGGGCACCGGCGAGATGGAGACGCTGCCTTGCGGGATGCTGATTCGCTCCGTGGGATACCGGGGCGCTCCGGTGCCGGGCGTTCCCTTCGACGAGCGCACCGGGACCGTGCCGAACGAGGGGGGGCGAGTGCTGGCGCGAGCCGGTGGTAAAGAGGTCGTCCCGGGCGAGTACGTGGTGGGGTGGGCGAAGCGGGGTCCGTCGGGTGTGATCGGGACAAACAAGGCCGACGCGGCGGCTACGGTGGCCTTGATGCGCGAGGACCGGGACGCCGGAGTGTTCACGGGGAGCCTGCGGCAGGGTGCGGATCCAGTCGAGGCGAAACCCGGGCGCGACGGGGACCTGGCCGCCCTGCTGGAGCGGCGCGGCGTCCACTGGGTCGACAACGCCGGATGGTCACGCATGGACGCATGCGAAACGGCGCTCGGCAAGGCCCAGGGAAGGCCGCGGGTGAAGTTCTGCACTGTGGGCGAGATGCTCGAGGCCGCGGCCGCGCCGGAGCCCGGGTCCGAAGACTGATCTCGGCCGCGCGTCAGGGTGCCGCCCGTCAGGTGCCGCCCGCGAGCCGCCAGAACTGCGCCACCAGGAAGCAGACCACGAAGCCCATCACCAGCGGCAGCAGCGCGGACACCGTCGTCCAGCGACCGCTCCTCGTCTCCTTGTAGATGGTGTAGATGGTCGTGGAGCACGGATTGTGCAGCAGGCTGAACAGCATGAGGTTGACGCCGGTCAGCAGCGTCCACCCGCCTGCGCGCAGCAGCGACTCCATCTCGCCGGCCGATTCGCCTTCGAACATCACCCCGGCGCCAGCGCCGAGTTCGGGCGTGCCCAGGGTCAGGACGGTGAGCATCAGCACCGTCGGTATCACGATCTCGTTCGCCGGAATCGCGATGATGTAGGCCAGCAGGATCACCCCGTTCAGCCCCAGCAGGATGCCGAAGGGGTTCATCCAGGCGATCGCGTGCTCGGCCAGCGACGCGCCACCGAAGCCGATGTTGGAGATCAGCCAGATGACCGCGCCGGCGGGGACCGCGAAGAGCACCGCGCGCCAGAGAATGATCAGGGTCCGGTCGATGATCGACGTGTAGAGCGTCTGCAGGACCCGCGGCGGTCGGTAGGGCGGCAGTTCGAGCGAGAAGGTCGTCGCCTCGCCCTTCAGGACGGTGTTGGAGAGGCCCCACGAGGTGAGGAACATGAAGGCGATGCCCAGCAGGGCGATCGCCACGACGGCGCCGGCGGAGACGAAGCCCGCAAGGTGCGGCGGCACGAGCGCGCCGATGAAGATCGTGGCAATCAGGATCTGGGTTGGCCAGCGGCCGTTGCAGAGCGAGAAGTTGTTGGTGATCACCGCGATCAGCCGCTCCCGGGGGCTGTCGATCACGCGGGTGGCGACCACCCCGGCCGCGTTGCAGCCGAACCCCATGCTCATGGTCAGCGCCTGCTTGCCGTGGGCGCCGGCACGCCGGAAGAGCGAATCCAGGTTGAAGGCGACGCGGGGGAGGTATCCGAAGTCCTCGAGCAGGGTGAACAGAGGGAAGAAGATGGCCATGGGCGGCAGCATGACGCTCACCACCCAGGCGGTCGCCAGATACACTCCGTCGAAGAGGAATCCGCTTAGCCACCATGGCATTCGGGCCCATTCGCCGAAGCCGAGCAGAACGGGGTGCAGGTTGTCGATCAGCAGCGTCGCCAGCATCGCCGAGGGGACGTTGGCGCCGGCGATCGTCAGCCAGAAGACGACCGCCAGAATCATCAGCATCAGCGGGAATCCGAAAACACGGCTCGTCAGCCAGCGGTCAAGCCCGCGGTCGAGCGCCGCGCCTGCGCGTTCCTGGCCACGTTTCACGCTCGTCCCGGCAATCCGGGCAGCCTCGCGGTAGAGGTTCTCGGCCACGGCGTCGTGAAAGCCGGGCCTGAGCGTCCACCGCTGCCGCGTGGCGGCATCGAGGATGCGCGCGCGCGCCGCCGTCACCTCGGGCGGCGGCCCCTCGCGCGGTCGGGCCCCGCCCGCGGCCTGGTCGGTGCCACTCACCCCCTCGCCGCTCACGCGCGCTACCGGAGCCGCGTCCGGGGTCAGATCCCCGATTTCGCCGGAACGCACGGCCTCGGTGACGCGTTCGTCCGCGTTGAGCAGGCGAAGCGCCACCCACCTCGCGTTCGGCAGCTCCGGGAACGCCTCCGCGATGAGCGGCTTGAGGGCATCCACCGCGTCCTCCACGCCGGCCGGATGCGATGCCACGCGGTGCGGCGCGGTCTTGCGCGCGCCGCTGGCCACCTCCGACGCCGTGCGCAACAACGCGTCGATCCCTTCATTCCGGCGGGCCACCGTAGGCACCACGGGGACGCCGAGTTCCTTCTCCAGGCGCGCGGGATCGACCGTGACGCCGTTTCGGCGCGCCTCGTCGATCAGGTTGAGGCAGACCACCACCCGGTCGGTGATCTCGAGGATCTGGAGCACGAGGTTCAGGTTGCGCTCCAGGCGCATGGCGTCCACCACGACAATGGTCACATCCGGCTGCCCGAACAGGACGAAATCGCGCGCGATCTCCTCGTCGGCGCTCCCGGCCTGGAGCGAATAGGTGCCGGGCAGGTCGACCACCTTGACCCGGCGCCCGTCGTGCAGAAACGCGCCTTCCGCACGGGTCACGGTCTTGCCGGGCCAGTTGCCGGTATGCTGGCGGAGCCCGGTCAGCGCATTGAAGACGGTGGTCTTGCCCACATTCGGGTTGCCGGCGAGCGCGATCAGGTGATCCCACTTGTGCGGGCTGAGACCGAGGCGGACCAGGTTCCGATTGCGCCGGTGCCCCGCATCGTGGCGCGCCGCGGCGGCTGCCTGGGAGGTCATGGCCCGTCCTCCGCCAATTCGCCGTTGACGTGGATCAGCGCGGCCTGCTCGCGGCGCAGCGCGACCAGGGCGCCCCGGATGTCGTACGCAACCGGATCGCCTCCGGCGCTGCGCATGCGGGCGCTGACGACCGTGCCCGGCACCACGCCGAGGTCGAGGAGCCGCCGCCGCGCCGGGCCCCGGCAGCGCGTTGAGATCCCGACCACGGTGGCCGAGTCGCCCGGCTCCATCTCGGCCAGCGTGCGCGACCAGCGCGGACCGGCGACGTCCTCCGCAATCTCGACGGTCACGTTGCGGGCCAGCGCGCTGGACACCTCGTACTGCCTGTCGCCGGTCTGGAAATGGACCCGTCCCGCTTCTCCCTCCAGACGCCGTACCGGCTCCATCAGGCCGAGTCCGAGCGCGACCAGTTGACTGTAGATCTCGGCGGGCTCGTCCTCGAGGTGGACGATCACTGCCTGATCGCCGGTGCGCAGAGAGGAAAGCGGGACACCGGACCGGGCGGGGATCTCGCCCGAAGCCGTGGGGATCGGGTCCCCGTGCGGGTCGTAGACGGGGTTGCCCAGCGCGGCTGCAAGGTCTTCGGTCTCCTCCACGGACAGCGTGTGTTCGCGGGTTTCGGCCTGGTCGTGCCACTCCTCGGGGCGCGTGCCGGTCCTGTCCGCGAGGAAGCGCTCCCACAGGCGGTGGGTGCGCACGATGCGCAGGGCCTGTCCGCGACCGGAGTCACTGAGATTGAACCGGGCACCGTCGGCAGTCACCAGATCCCGTTCCTCGAGCTTCTGGAGCAGGCGGATCGCCTGGTGCCGAGAGATCTGGACGCCGCCGGCGACGCTGTCCGCCGTGGCCGGGAGCCTGTCGTACTCCAGCTTGTGGAGCTGCTTGAGCACGTCTTCCAGCCGCACGCGTTCGGTCAGGCGAGCCAGCCGGCGCACGCGCGCGGCGGCGCCGGTGCCGGGCCACGCGACGACACAGCCGAGCACGACCAGGCCCGCGAAGACCAACAGTGCGAGGATTGGATCAGACATACCGCAATTTAGGCAAGCCTAAATTTTTCTGCAAGTTGGCGAGATACGACCGAACGCCTATTGTACGTGCGTACCCTCCCGCCGAATGATCGGAAGACAGAGCATGACCCACCGTCTGTTGCCCACCGCGCTGGTAGTGGCAGCGAGCCTGTTGCCGGCGGAAGCCGACGCGCAGATGAGGCGCCACCCGGGAGCTCCCGGCAGCGACGGGTACTCGGCCGCGGCCGCCAGGGCCGAATTCTACGCCGACGTCCTGGAGCACACGAACGAAGTGCTGTCCAAGTGGCGCCAGGCCTGGGCGGAAGACGACCTCGACGCGGTGCTGGAACTGTACACCGAGGACGCGCTGTTCATCTTCACCAACGACGCGCCGGTCCAGGGACGCGAGGCCATCCGCGAGAAGCTGGTGACCCTGCTTGAGCAGACCGGCGAGGTGCAGGCGGCCTTCACCGACTTCGACGCCAGCGGGCGCATGGGCCTCATCTCTGGCCTGCTGACCTTCCAGATGCGCGATGCGCGCAGGTCGCGCACGGTGGGAGGGTTGCACATGACCGTGCTGATCCGCCAGGGCCGCGACTGGAGGATCCGGAGCCAGCTGTTCCGGCTCGACGACCCGGTGGACGGCGTGGTCTCGCAGGGCCGACCGGGCACGCCGGGCGTTCGGCTGCCTGGTTAGGCGCTACTTCCGCAGTTCGTACATCCGCACGTACTGCACGTCGAGTTCGTCCGTCCAGACGCCCAGTATGTAGTCCTCGCCGATTTCCATGTAGGGCGCCTGGTACTGGACGAAAGCCCGCTGGAGCCCGGGCGGCACCGACACGCTGCCCAGCCAGGTGCCGTCGGGTGCGTGGATCTCGAAGGGTGGGGGTTCGGCGCCGGCGACGTAGTAGGGCTGCAGCCACAGATTCCCGGCCGCGTCGGCGTGGATGGAGCGAAGCACGGGGAGCGTGGGGGCTCTGGGCCGGTCGCGCCACATGCGCCGGAACCCCGCGATGTCTTCAGGCGTGGCCGCTTCCGGATTCGGGAAGGCAATCTCGACGATGCCGTCCAGATGGAGGTCGACGAGGGCGGCGGTCGCTTCGAGGGGCGCCACATCGCGCCGGAAGAGCGCCGAGGTCGTGCCGTCGCGAGGGGAGATCAGGCTCACCGACCAGGCTTCCGTGTCGATCACCGTGAGACTCCCGGCCGCAGCCGCGAACTCCGGCCCCTTCGCGAACACGTACCAGCCGTGCGACCAGCGGTCCCCATTGATCCGCACATGCGCCTCGTGCCCGGGCAGAACCATCAGCGACCTCACGGTCCCGTCCCCGAGGTCCAGCGCCGCCAGCCGCTCCGAGGGCCACCGAACGATCCCGGTCGGCATCTCGTCGCCGTATTCTATGAACCGCACAACGAGGCGACCGTCCACGACAGCCACCGCCTTGTCGGCCACCGTAGTCTCGGCCCCGGCGCCGTCCCCCGTGATCGCCACCCGGAACGTGCGGGCCAGCCCGCCCGCGGGATCGAACAATTGGGCGCGCATGAGACCGGCATCGTAGGTCACCAGGGAATCGCCGATCGTGGTACCAACGAAATCAAGGCTTTCGAATTCGCCTGGCCCTTCTCCGAACCTGCCCGCATTCCACTGGAAGGTGCCCGCTGCGTCGTAGCTCCGCAGCTCCGACGCCCCCCGGTCCGCGACGACGATGTCACCGGTGCTCAGGCGCGCGGCTGCCACGACTTCGCTGAACTGGTATTCGGGTGCGCCGCTGACCGTCCCGATCTCGACGAGCGGCTCCGCTTCGACCGTCCAGCCCTCGCCGGGCGCCCACAGCGGCGTGACAGCCGTGGCTATCGTGATTCCGGCCGAGTCGGTGTGTATGGTGTGTATTGATGCGGGGGCGGTGTCGCAGGCGGCGGCGGCAACCAGGCCAGCGAGTGCGAGGAACGCGGGGGGTGCAGGTCCTTGGTCGGGCATTGGCCGGCTACTTGTCGAGCCTGTACATCCTCACGTACTGCACGTCCAGTTCGTCCGTCCAGACGCCCAGTAAGTAGTCTTCGCCGATCTCCATGTAGGGCGCCAACAGCTGGACGAAGGCCCGCTGGAGCCCGGGCGGAACCGACACGCTGCCCAGCCACGTACCGTCCGGTGCGTGGATCTCGAAAGGCGGGGGCTCGGCGCCGGTCAGGTAGTACGGCGCGACCCACAGGTTCCCGGTGGCGTCGACGTGGATGGAGCGAAGCACGGGAAGGACGGGGGCTCTGGGGTGGTCGCGCCACATCTGCTCAACGCGATCAAGCTCCTCGGGAGGAAGTCCGCTGAGCGCTTCCAGGATTCCGGCCAGGTACTCTTCGAAGACTGCGTCCGTAGCCTCGCGAGGCTCCACATCGCGTCGCACGATGCCCTGAATGGCGCCATCGACCGGGGATAGGACCCGGACCAACCAGGCTTCGGTGTCGATGACGGCGACACGGTCAGCGGAGGCCCCGAATTCGGGGTGGTTGCCGAAGGCGTACCGATCTCTCCGGCCGCCGTGGAACGCAACTTCCTCTCCGCCAACCACAATCAGGTCATCGACGGAGCCGTCTCCCAGTGCGATGGCCACCGGGCGTTCGTCGATCCACCGCACGACACCGCGTGTCCCCTGGTCGCCCAACTCGATGAAGCGAACGATCAGGTAGCGCCCTACGACGCCCACCGCCTTGTTGGGACCCGACAGATCCTCCGGGGACGGCACGCCGCCGCCGTCGGAATCGAATCGCTGGGGACGCACGTCGAAGCTCCGCGCCACCTGCCCCCCGGCGTCAAAGAGCTGCACGCGCATCAGCGTCTCGTCGTAGGTCACCAGCGAGTCGCCGGCCGTGGTTCCGACGAAGTCCAGGCTCTCGAATTCGCCTGGGCCTTGCCCGAACCTGCCGGCGCGCCACTTGAAGTCGCCCGCTGCGTCGTAGCTTCGCAGTTCCGAAGCGGCCCGATCCGCGACCACGATGTCACCGTTGCTCAGCCGCGCCGCCGCCACCACTTCGCCGAACTGGTATTCAAGCGGCCCGTCCACGGTGCCGATCTCGACAAGGGGCTCGTCGGGCACGGTCCAGCCCTCGCCCGGACCCCACAGCGGCTCGACGACGGTGGCGATGGGGATGCCTGCCGAGTCGGTGTGTATGGTGTGCACTGGCGCGGGAGCGGTGTCGCAGGCGGCGGCTGTCAGCAGGATTGTTGTCGCGGTTGCGTTGGTCGCAACGGACAAAATGGTCGCCCGCGGGCGCGCGCTCATGCCGGCTCCGGCACGGGCTCGGCCGCAATCGGGTTCACCAGGGCACCCACGCTGGGGATATCCAGTTCGTCCCTGGCAACGCCGTAGAGAAGGCCGCCATACACCGATGTCAACCGGAATCGCTCCGGCAGAATCACCACCCGTTCCCGCATGGTCTCGATATCGACCACGACCCAGTGCCCGCGTTCATCGTCGACGCCCTGACGCAGCCAGAATACGTGATCGCCGGCAGGGATGAGGCGTGTCGCGACGGACCAGTATCCGGGTGCGTCGATCTCGATTTCTCGCGGAAGATCTCGACTGGTGCCTTCCCTGATGTCCTCCTCCACATCGTCCAGATCGCGGTCCGTGACCGGGCGCCCCGCCAGTCCCAGATCGACGGTTTCGCCCGGGACCAATCTCGCTTCGGGCGAGACGATCGTGAGGGTCCCGGCGACGCCGTCGGCGAGAACCACGGCCGAATCTCCGATCACGCCCCAGGCTCCGGCGGCGCCGAAACGGGTGGACTCGACAGATCCCATCACTTCCGTCGTCCAGCCTGCCAGTCCCCAATGGAAGGAGAGGAGCGTGTCGGCAGACTCCCCTCCGGGCGACACGAGAACAACGTGGTGGCGCAAATCGTTAACGACGTCTCGTGAGAAGGAGACCTGGTAGCTCGCGAGAATCATGCCGACCGTGAAGCCACCCTTCAGCGGCACTGCGTCGACGAGTGGTTTCTCCCAGCCGTCCGGGTCGGCGAAGTGTTGCGCCCGCACCGTCTCCAGGTGGCTACCGTCCAACGAGAAACGGACGTACCTGCCCTGCCGGAAGTCTCCAACGGTGAGAATAGAGTCGATGCTGGCAATGCCAGGACTCAGGAACTCTCCGGGTCCGTTTCCCTCTCTGCCGAATTCGGTCAGCAGACGGCCGGCAGCATCGAACCTCAACACGTGGTTGTGTCCCGGATCCGAGACCCAGACGCCCAGGTCATTGACCACGACGTCGCCGATGCGGGCGAAGAAGCCGCCGTCGTATTCGGCCGGGATCACCGTGGCGATGGGGTCGCGAGACAGGTCGAGGGTGTCCATCTGCGCCGAAGCCGGGTGGGGGCTCGCCAACAGCACGACCGCGAGTGCCAAGTGGCTCAGCGCGGCCAGGCGTCTCACCGCGGTCAAGCGGCTCACTGCGGCCAACTGCCTCACTGCGGCCACCTCGGAATCGGCCGGCCCGGGGTCCAGGGCACGCCCGCGGCTTCCAGTTCAGCCTCCAGCGCGGCCAGGTCGCCTTCGACGAGAGAGCGCAGCGCCTCGGACATCTCCGCCAACTGCGCCGACGCCACGGCGTAGCTGTCGCGCTGGGTGGTCGTCGGCGCGGAGGTCGCCCTGAACTGCGCGCCCACGACGCGCGAGATGCGCTGCATGACCGACGGCGGCGCGAATTCGGCCCGGTCGAGCGCGGTGCGGTCGCGGGACAGGACGCGCCCGATGTCGAAGAGGCGCGCCTCGAAGGCGGTGATGCGCGCCTCGTACGGCGCCGCGTCCAGCCCGGGGGCGGCGCGGACCGCGCGGCGCAGCAGTCCCAGCCGCGCCGAGGTCTCGCGCGCCGCGCGGTCGGTGGCGATGGCGGCGCGCTGCAGGGCCGCCACCTCGCGCTGGAAGGCCAGCAGCGCGTCCCGGTTGGTGGCGGCGAGAGTGGCCGTGCCGAGTGGCCTGACCGTGAAGGACTGCGGGGCCGTGAGGTCCTCGTGGCCGTCGTCGGTGACGAGTACCATGCGCGCGGAGAACTCGCCGGGCGCCACCATGGGCCCGTCGGCCTCGCCACCGCCGGGCGAGGGGGGCTCCAGCGACGCGTACCGCAGGTCCCACGCGATGCGGTGCAGGCCGGCTCTCCTCGGGGCGGGAACGCGCCGAACCACGTCGCCGGCAGCGTCGGACACCACAACGAACACCTCCGGAGGCCGCTCCATGTCCTCGGCGGTCAGCGTGGCCTGATCGGGGTATTCGATGTCCTCGCCCCGTGCCAGGGCTTCCCGCTCCAGCCGCTGGCGCCGCTCCTTGAGCGACTCGTAGCTGTCCCCCAGGTAAAACGTGAAGACCGCGCCGAAGGGCGGGTTGGGCGCCGTGAAAAAGGCGTCGCCAAACGTCCCCTTCTCCTGACCGCCCAGGGGCCGTGCCGGGACGTACGCCCACGGATCCTTCACGGGGAAGAGGTGGGCGGGGCCCGCCACCGCCTCGTCCATCTCACGCAGCGGCGAGTAGTCGTCCAGGATGTAGAAGCCGCGGCCGAACGTCGCCAGCACCAGGTCGTCCTCGCGGCGCTGGATCTCCAGGTCGCGCACCGCGATCGTCGGCAGGCCGCCGCGCAGCCGCACCCAGGACCCGCCCCCGTCGCGCGTCACGAAGAGCCCGAACTCGGTGCCCAGGAAGAGCAGGTCCGGGTCGACATGGTCCTCCATGAGCGTCCAGGTCGACTGCCCGTCGGGCACGTCCCCGGTGATGTTGGTCCAGGTCGCGCCCCGGTCGTCGCTGCGCGCGACGTACGGCGCGAAGTCGCCCTCCTTGTGGTTGTTGAAGACGGCGTAGACCCGGTCGCCCATGTGCCGGGACGCCACCACATCGGCCACGTAGGCCATCGCAGGCACAGCCGGGAACGCCTCATGCCGGCGCCAACTGCCACCTCCGTCCTCGCTCACCTGCACGAGTCCATCATCCGTACCCACATAAAGCAGCCCTTCGACGACAGGCGACTCGTCGAGCGCCACGATCGTGCCGTACGGCGAAGTGAAGACGTTCTTCCAGACGGCCTCGGGCGGCCAGATCCGGCCCATCACCGGACGCTGGTTGCGGTCCAGCCCGCGGCTGAGGTCGCCGCTGACCGCGGTCCACGTCTCGGCGCGGTCGTCGGAGCGGAAGAGCTTCTGGGCGGCGAAGTAGATGCGGCGCGGGTTGTGCGGACTGATGATCAGCGGCGAGTCCCAGTGCCAGCGGAGCGCGCCTTCGCCTGCTTCGGGCTGCGGCTGGATGTCGAGTTCCTCGCCGCTGGCCCGGTCGTAGCGGACGATGCCCGCGTACTGGGACTGCGTGTAGACGATGTTGGGGTCTTCGGGGTCGACGCGCGCCTGAAAACCGTCGCCGCCGTGGGTGATGAACCAGTCGCTGTTGCGGATTCCGTGCACGTTGTCGGTGCGCGAGGGACCGCCGACGGACGAGTTGTCCTGCGTGCCGCCGTAGACCGTGTAGAAGGGCGACATGTTGTCGATGCCGACGCGGTAGAACTGAAACAGCGGCATGTTGCCCGAGGCGTAGCGCCAGGTGCGGGTGCCGTCGAAGGTCTCGTAGAGGCCGCCGTCGGAGCCGACGAGCATGTAGTCGGGGTCGTCCGGGTCGAAGACGATCTCGTGGTTGTCGACGTGCTTGAAGCGGGTGTTGACCCGGTCGAAGGTGCGCCCGCCGTCGTTGGTGACGTGGATGAACACGTCGACCGCGTAGACCCGGTCCATCCGGTGCGGGTCGGGGTAGAGCTCGCCGTAGTACTGCGGGTCGACGACGATGTAGTCGGACATGCGCACCCACGTCTCGCCCCGGTCGGGCGAGCGGTAGAAGCCGCTGTTGTCTTCGGTGGCGGCGGCATTGGCGTAGACGACGTCGGGGTCGATCGGTGAGACCGCCAGCGCGATGCGGCCCAGGTCGCCCGCGGGCAGTCCCTGTGTGATGTCGCGCCAGGTCTCGCCGCCGTCGGTGCTCTTCCAGACGCCGGATTCCGGGCCGCCGGCGATGAGCACTCCGACGTGGCGCCGCCGCTGGAAGGCGACCGCATATAGAACGTCCGGGTCGCGCGGGTCCATGGCCACATCGGCAATGCCGGTGTTCTCGCTGATCTCGAGCACCGGGGTCCAGCTGGCGCCGCCGTCGGTGGTCTTGAAGAGTCCCCGGTCGCCGCCGGGCGCCCACAGCCCGCCCATGGCCGCCGCGTACACCACGTCCGGGTCGCGCGGATCGATGAGGATCTGGCCGATGTGCTCGGAGGTGCGCAGGCCGGTGTTGGACCAGGTGCGGCCGCCGTCGAGGCTCTTGTAGACGCCGTCGCCCCACCCGACGCTGCGCTGGCTCGTGTTCTCGCCGGTCCCGAGCCAGATCACGTTGGAGTCGGTCGGGTCGATGGCGATCGAGCCCGTGGAGTACGAGGGGTAGTCGTCGAAGATGGGCGTCCAGGTGGTCCCGCGGTTCACGGTCTTCCAGACGTTCGACGAGCTGGTCGCCACGTACCACACGCTCCGGTCGGTGGGGTCGACCGCCACGTCCGCGATCCTGCCGGACATGAAGGCCGGGCCGATGCCTCGGAGTTCGAGGGCGGAGAGGAGGCCCTCGTCGACGGCGGTGGAGCCGGGGGGCTGGGCTTGGAGCGGGGGGAGGGTGGTGCAGATGGCGGCCAGGGCGAGAGCGGTGGCCGCTGGCGTGGGAAGGAAGGGGGAGTCAGGCGTACGCATAACTGGCACTCCTAGCGCGCATATTTCTGTAAGTGAATATGTGACGGTGTTTTATGGGTGCGCATAATCGGCCGTATTCGTGATCATATCGCAAACGGTGGGGGTGGCCCACGCCTGACAGCATAACGAGCGCGACGACCGCTCTCCAGCCGCGCACATTCACGATAAGCAGTGCGCACATCTCCGTAACTCGCTTCCAAACAGTCGCTTGCGAACGCCGCACAACATCAGAATGGCGACGCAGAGTCGTCATTCTACGGGGAGCGTCGCGGTCTTGTAGCGGGTGCCGCGACCAACGCCGGTCTCCACCAACACCCCCAGCCTCACGAGATGGCGAAGCTCGCAAAGCGCACGATGGCGATCCATCCGAAACAGACGCCGGTAGTCGGCGTTCTTCAGGGACGCGTGATCGCGGAGGTACTGGCGGAGCCCGGGCATCCGCCCCTCAAGGATCTGTCGCGCCGCTTCAAACGCCGGCGCGAGGCGGTAGCAAGGCGGTCCGCCAATGCCGATCTCAAGGGAGACCACAATGCGTTTGCTAACGAGGTCCGATACCTGGTCACGAGCTTCGTGTTCGGACACCGCGTTGAGTCTCTGATAATCCGAAAGGGTAAAGCCGTCAGGCCGTACGATAACGATTCTCTCCTGGTCGTCGGTGATCGGAAGCTGACGAACCACCCAACGCCAGTCGGGATTCGCGGTCTCGTATACCGTTCTGTTGAAAAGCGTAATTGTGAACAAACCCGCGTCTGACACGAACTCCGGGTCATGCAGGAAGCTGTCCGTCATCTCCTGGCGCACGCGCTTGATCCCCTCCCCCTCGTCCCGCATGATCTCCACATTCGCAAGTATCCGGACCAGCATCGGATTGCGCGTCGCATGCGCCCGGTGGCCCTCGCGTAGCGTCTCCACCGTAACCGGTGCGAGGAGTTCTCCCGGGCTGGACACCTCCAGCCGATCCTCGAAGAACCACACTTCGGTCTCCCGGCTCTGGACTTCATAGTCGCGGTGGGCCACTGCGTTAACCAGCGCCTCCTGCCAGGCGAAGTCGGGATACTCGGGAATGTCCTTGAAATGCAGGCCGGTGAGACGCTCCGTCCTGCGAACCTGGTGCCGTGCCAGTTCCCTGACCTCGTGGATGGCCGACGCGAGCGGCGGATCGGCCCGTCCGATCTGCGTCACATTCCTACGGCGTCCGTACTTGATCTCCGCCCCCGCTACCCGAAACACGCGTAACCCGGCCCTTGGATGCCAGCGAAGCGCCGGCCGTTTACCGAAGAGCAGCAGGGCCGCGTTGGTAACCCTCCAGCCGCTCGAACGTCACTCTCGATAAGGCCGTAGTAGTCGAGGGCATCCAGGACAGCACGGTCCCCAACCGGAGTCTCCCCAAGGAAGGACTCGGCCAGCGTCAAATCCAGATCCTCCACCGTCGCTTCCGGTCGGAACCGCTTTTCGTATCCGACGCGGCGATATGCCTGCTTGCGCTGGTTGATTGCCTCCTGCGGCTCCCGGGTGATCCGGGCACCTACCCGGTACGGGAATCCATTCCCGCCGATCATGACGGCTTCGGGGGCTATGGGGACCTGGAACGCAAGGATCTCGTGACAGTCCAGAGTGAGGCGTTCGGTGCGGCAGATGACGGCGGGCGTTAACCTGCGGTCGGGCACAGCGAACAAGTCATCCACAACCCGATCCGGGCAGCGGTGCCCGGTTGGCGTGCCATCGTCGTCCACACCAACGAGCAGCAGGCCCCCGTCCGCGTTCGCAAAACCGGCGACGACATCCGCGATCTTGTCTCGAAGTGTGCGGCGCCCCAGGGGTCTCGGACGTGCCGCGGTGCGATCCCACGCCGATTTGAACTCAACGAACTGACCCTCACCGCGGGACAGAATGGTCAGAAGTTCGGTACTGGAGAGGAGCGGCGGGATCATTGCGCTCCTCCGGCCTCGTCACCCGCTTCGGTCACATCTGCGGCCCCGAGGGGCGGGCAGTAGGTCAGGACGTATCTGAGTCGCATGGATCGCTTTCCGGTTGCATTTCCGTGTGACAACGCGCGCGAAACATAGTCCTTCGCATCCCTCGCACGATCAGCGCGGGGATGCCCCACAATCACCCCATCTCCCAGAACTCTCCCCGCAGTCCCGCACTCCGCAGCACCGCCTTCTTCGCGGCAAGCGACAGGGGCCGCCACTCATCCCTCATCCGCCCGCCGTACCAGCCCCGGCTCAGTTCGCCCAGGGTCTCGATACCGACGGCGACGGCCGACTCCAGTCCCTGCCCAGCTGCCCAGGCCATCGCGTCCCCTTCCGACCGGAAGGCGAGGATGTTGTTTCATGTGAAGCCGATGTCATCCCAGAAATGCCGGGCCGGAACGGGAAGGAGCACGACGGTGCCAACGGGCTCGACGCGCCCGCCCGCCACCACCAGATCGATGACCACGTCCGAGTGCGGACACCGGGCCCGCGTCCGCCCGTCGGTGTTTAGAGTGATCGGGATCGCGAGCGCGTCCCACGCGCAGTTGGCCCAGTAGTCGCCGATCCCCGTCTCGACCCGGTACGGGGTTGGCACCGCAGAGAAAGGGTGCGCCATCCAGACCTCGCCCGCGTCGTCCAGGGCCAGGACATAGCGGTCCGCCAGGAAGCGGAGCGCCTCGTCGACCTCGTCTGCGGTTACGCGAAGGTCGGCGCTCAGCTCGGCGCGCGTCGGCACCGCACCGTTGTCCCGGGTGCGGCGGTAGAGGTGGCCACGGAGACGCCACGCGAAGTCATCCCAGGGCGTGGTCATGACGCGTCCGCTGCGGCTTCGCCCCTCCGAGCCAGCCACGCATCCAGGCTCCAGCGGTCCTCCTCGAACAACACCAGCACGAGCACCAACAGCAGGGTGCGTGGGATCACGTGCGTGTGGAAGGCGTACAGCGGCTCGGCGAGCAGATGGCCGTATGTGACCAGGATCAGAACGCCGCCCAGCGCGAACGCCGCACGCAGTCGCCTCCACCCCACCACCATGAGCGCACCCCCCACCAGTTCCACGAAGGGGACCACGACGCCGGTTGCCCACAGCGACCAGGCGGGCAGGAACGTCCCCTCGTAGGCCTCCACGAACAGATTCCTGGCGTGTTCGACGGCGCCGAGCTCGAAGACCTTCCAGAAACCGGCCATGAGGAAGATCAGGCCAAGGATGACCCGCGCGACGAACACCGCCCAACACTTCGGCAATGTCAAATGTCTTCTCCTGAAACCAATCCGTGAGCCCACCCGTAATCGCCACCAAACCTGCACACCACGGAGGCCACCAGGCAATGAGACTGAACTCGCCACAACGCCCGGCGGGCTGGATGGACCGGCGTATTTCGCCCGTCTCCAGGCCCAAGGGGACAAGTGCGTCCGTGATCAGGGTCTTCGTCATCGATCCGGTCGCGACCGCGACAAGGGAGAGAGCGCCATAGGACGGTAAGCCACAGCAGAAGCGGCCCGCATCGGCCTTCCGGCGCCTCGACCGTCGGAAGGCCGATTTCTTTTGCACCAGAGAGACACATGTCACAGAAGACACAGGACAGACGGATCATCGAGCGGTATACCGACCAGCCCGCGCGCATGCCCGCCGCCTTGCGCGAGCGGATCGAGGCCGGCTGGGGAGGCGAGCCGGTGCAGCTGTACGCCATGGCCGACCTGGACGAGTCCATGGCGCTCTCCGAGCGGTGGTTCGCCGTGGGTCCCACGAAGGCGGCGACCGCGACCGAGCGAAGCGACGGCTCGTGGAGGATCGACTCGTTCGAGCGGCGCGACGTGGAGGTGGTCCGCGAGGTGCCGGGGCTGAGCAGCACGGTTTTGCTGGTGCTGGGGCCCGCGGGTGACCGGCCCCTGGCCAGTGTGCGTTACACGCACCGTCAGCGGCGCGCGATGGAGAACCTCCGCTTCGTGCTCGAAGCCGGGGCCGAGGGGCACGAAGGCGGCGCGCTGGCGCACACCGGCGCGGAGCCCGCGGGCGCCGGCGCGGACCAGGAATACGAACGCGGCGTCGCGGGACCCGTACGCGAAGCACAGGCGCTGGTGGGCGGCACGCGCCGCGCGGTCCTTTGGCGCCTGCTCGGGTACCTGGCGCCGTACAGGACGCGGATGCTGGCCGGCTTTGCGGCCGCGGCGTTCATCACCGGGGTCAGCCTGGTACCGCCGTTTCTGGCGGGCTACCTGATCGACGAGGTGGTGCGCCCCGCACGCGACGGGTCGCTGGCGTTCGGCGAGGCGCTGCGCACTGCTTGGGTGGCGGTGGCCGCGATGGCGCTCATGTACCTGGTGCGCGAGGGGGCCGCCCACGTGCGGCTGAAGCAGATGAGCGTGCTCGGCGAGTACGTGGCCCGCGATCTGCGCACGGAGCTGTATGAGCACCTGCAGCGCCTGAGCCTCAGCTTCTACGCGCGGAAGAAGACCGGGGGACTCATTACCCGGGTCAGTTCGGACACGGACCGCCTGTGGGAGTTCCTGGCCTTCGGGATCGTGGACGTGTCGCTGTCGGCGGTGATGCTCGCGGGGCTGAGCGCCGTGCTCCTCAATCTGGACTGGCAGCTGGGCCTGGTCATGATCCTGCCCGTGCCGCTGTTGTGCTGGTCGATCTTCCGGCACGGCGAGCGCATCCACCGGCTGTTCGCGCGCGCGTGGCGGAAGTGGTCGGGGCTGACCGACATCCTGTCCGACACGATCCCGGGCATGCGCGTGGTCAAGGCATTCAACCAGGAGGGGCGCGAGAAGCGGCGCTTCAACGCGAGCAACGACGCCGCCATGTACGAGTTCAACCGGATCCACCGCGTCTGGACGGTCTTCTGGCCCGCCCTGATGCTGGGTGTGCACGTCATGACCATGGCTGTATGGGCGCTGGCCGTGCCGCGGCTCCTCGGCACGCCGGGAAGCCCGGGGAATCTCACGCCCGGGACGTTCGTGTCCTTCCTGCTGTACATGACGATGTACGTGCAGCCGATCGAGGTGATCGGACAGATGGCGCGCGTGATGAACCGGGCCACGAGTTCGGCCCACCGCGTCTTCGAGGTGCTGGACACCGAGCCGGAGGTGCGCGACGAGCCCAGGCCGGTGCGGCTCGAGCCGGTGCGCGGCGCCGTCGCGTTCGATTCGGTCACCTTCGGATACGACGGGGTCAAGCAGGTGGTGAAGGGCGTGTCGTTCTCGGTGGAGCCCGGCGAGATGATCGGGCTGGTGGGCCCGTCGGGCGGCGGAAAGACGACGATTACTAACCTGATCGCCCGCTTCTACGACGCCACGGGCGGGCGCGTCCTGATCGACGGTGTCGATGTCCGCACGCTCGACACGGGCCACTACCGGCGCCAGATCGGGATCGTGCTCCAGGATCCGTACCTGTTCCACGGCACGATCCTGGAGAACATCCGCTACGGCGATCCGGAGGCGTCGCTCGACGCGGTGGTGGCGGCGTCGCGGGCGGCCAATGCGCACGACTTCATCTGCCGGCTCCCGCTGGGCTACGACACCGTGGTCGGCGAGCGCGGGCAGACGCTGTCGGGCGGCGAGCGCCAGCGCGTGTCGATCGCCCGGGCGATCCTGCACGACCCCCGGATCCTGATTCTGGACGAGGCCACATCGGCCGTGGACACCGAGACGGAGCGCAAGATCCAGGAGGCCATCGACCGGCTCGTGGCGGGACGGACGGTGTTCGCGATCGCCCACCGGCTTTCGACGCTGGCGCGCGCGGATCGGATCTTCGTCATGAAGAACGGCCACCTGGTCGAATCGGGCACACAGGGGGAGCTGCTGGCACTGGAAGAAGGAGTCTACCGAAGGCTCTACGAGTTGCAGATCGAGACAGGAAAGGACGACTGAGATGACGCGTGAAACGAAGAGCCCGCGGCGCGCGGTGGCGGGCGACCGACTGGTCCTGGCCTGGGGCGCGGACGGCCAGTTGTGGGCCGAGCGCGGAGGCCGCCGGACCGCGGTCGTGGTCCATCGGTGCTTCCCGTGGTCGGATCCGCTGCGGCACATCTCGCTGCGGGACCACGACGAGGAGGAATTCGCCTTTGTCGGAGACGCGTCCGAGCTCGATGGTGCGTCGCGCGCGGTGCTGGAACGCGCGCTTGCCGTGGCCGGATTCCTGCTGGAGATTACCGCCGTGGAAGACGTGTCCGAGGAGGTCGAGATCAGGCACTGGGTGGTCAGAACCCGACAGGGTGCGCGCCGGTTCCAGACGCGTCTGGACGACTGGCCGGTAGAAATTGCCGGCGGCGGCCTGCTGATCCGCGATCTGGCCGGCGACCTCTACCACGTCCCCGACCGGGAGGCGCTCGATCCGGTCAGCCGCAAGTGGCTTTGGGCGTACGCGGGCTGATGGTGCAGCGCGACTACATCCTCCGGATCATCGAGGAACTCGGCGCCGTCCTGATCGCGCTGCGCAACGCGATTCTGGGCGGCTCGGCCCGTGCAACCGAGGTGGAGGACACCCTGCGCCGCGCGGCGGGCGCCGCCGGCATGGACCTCGACCTCGCCCGGGCGGCTTCCATCGACGCGCTGCCCGCGATGATGGCGCCCACGGGAGAGATCGAGCCCGCGCGCTGCTGGCTATTGGCCGAGGTACTCATGACCGACGGGATGCGCCTGCTGCACGACGGCGAGACCGGGCGGGCGCGGTCGTCCCTGGCCAAAGCGGCCGCGCTCTTCAGGCTGGTCGCGCCGCTGGGCGCCTACCTGACCGGGTTTCCCGAGGCCACAGAGCGCATCGAGGAGATCGAAGAGGTGCTGGCAGGGCTGGAAGAGTAAACCGGAGTTTACAGGATGTAATGTTTAGTTGACATATCGTCGGTAGCGCGTTCAGCCTTTTTGCCCGTGCCGCTTGAAGAACGCCTCGGTGCCCGCGGGAAGCAGGAGGCTGTCCGAGATGGCTGCGATCTCTTCCGCCTCTTTCCACGCCTGCTCCAGAATCCAGAGTTCACCTTCGAGAGCCCGGCGCTCCTGCTCTTCATGGAGTGCCATTTCGAGGCCGAGCCGGGTGGGGCCGGGGATGCTTCTTATGTACCCTGAACGACCTCTCCAGTCCTGATAACCGAGTTTGACGGCGTGGGTGAGGAACCGGGAAGGATGCCCTTCGGCCTCGATTTCGTGAACCGCTCGCTCAACCGACAAGCGGGTACCGCCCAATGGGTTGAGGTGGGGAATGAGTTGGGTCGCGACGCGCCGGGCCTGCTCGCCCACGAATCGGGCCTTCCGCATCCCCTTGAGCATTTCGACCCTGAATCCCGGTGCATCGCGATCGGGGAGCAGCTGAATGGACCGCAAGTCGCGCAGGCTGAACCTGGCGACCTGCTCGGGCGTGACGGGTCCGTCAGCGGGGTCGCCGTCCATGCGGACCCGTGCCAGCGGCCCTCGCAGATACGCCCAGGCCAGCACAGGGGATGCCATGATGCCAACTGTCGTGAGGGCGAAGGGCGCCGACACCGCGCCTGATGTGGCGAAGAGCCAATTAAGCCCCATCCAGCCTCCCACCGGACCGAGCCAGAGCCATTGCTTGCGAAGACGCCTGCTGAACTGCACGCCGTAGCGCCAGGCCGCGAACTCCGGCCGCAGCGGCTTCCCGATCCGCACCAGTTCAAGCCCTTCAGGGTGCTTCGCGAGGCCAATGTTCTCCGAAGAAGTGCGTAATCGCGTGCCACGGAAGAGTCGCTCGCACGCTTCCACGGCCTCCCATCGCTCTTCCAGCGGGGAGAGATTCCACCGCCGACACCTGCGACACACCACCCATAGCCGCCCCTTTGCCGGATCAAACGCGAGGCGGCGACCGACCGGAAACTCCTCGATCACCTCGTTGCTGCCGAGAGATTTCTTGCAGAACATGCATGTGGTGTACATGGCCGTCCCCGGGCGGCCTAGTCGCCACTCGCGACCAGCACCCGCATCACCTCGCGGATCACCCGCCCCGCGCGCTCGGCGTCGCTGATCGACACGTCGCGGTGCATCACGGCCCGCACGTCGTGGCGCCCCGCCACCAGCATCCGCACGCCGCGCTCGATGCACGCGTCCACGAAATCGCTCGCCGTGCACCGTACCGCGAACCGGAGGATGTTCGTCTCGACGTGCTCCCGCACCAGTTCCACCCCGGGGACGTCGACGAGGACATCGGCGAGGAGGCCGGCCCTGGCGTGATCTTCCGCCAGGCACGCGCGGTGGTTCTCCAGCGCGTACAGCGCGCCCGCCGCGATGACGCCGGCCTGCCTGAACCCGCCGCCGAAGAGCTGCTTGAAGCGCCGCGCCCGCTGCACGAACGCGGCCGAACCGGCCAGCGCCGAACCCACCGGCGCGCCCAGCGCCTTGGAAAAACACACCGAGACGCTGTCGAAGTCGCGCGCATAGCGAGCCGGCGGAACACCGGTCGCCGCCGAGGCGTTCCAGACGCGGGCGCCGTCGAGGTGGCAGCCAAGCCCGGCCGCGCGCGCCGTTCCGACCACGTCGTCGAGCACTTCCAGCGGCCAGATGCTGCCTCCCCCGCCGTTGTGGGTGTTCTCCACGCACAGCAGGGTCGCCGGCGGCGACAGCGTGGTGGGCGATCCGGCATGCTTGACCCCCAGCGCGCCCTCCACCTGCGCCGCGGTGAAGATCCCCCGGTCGCCGAGAATACGCTGGGCAGTAACCCCGGACAGCGCCGCCGGACCACCGCCCTCCGAGCGCACCACGTGTGAGCTCGCGTCCATGAGGACGAGGTCGCCGGGCTCCGTGTGCGCACGAATGGCGACCTGGTTGGTCATCGACCCCGTGGGCATGTAGACCGCGGCTTCCTTGCCGAGGATCTCGGCCGTTTGCGCCTCGAGACGCCGGACCGTGGGGTCGTCGCCGTACACGTCGTCCCCGACATCGGCGTCGGCCATCGCCTCTCGCATCGCTGCCGTCGGCCGGGTCACGGTGTCGCTCCGCAGGTCGATCATGTGAGAAGGTTACTCGAAATCGACATCCATGACATCCTGGACCGGCACATATCCCACAGCACGGTAGATGTTGTTCGCCGTCGGGTTGGCCAGGTCGGTGTACAGCACGCACCGCCGGAATCCCGAGTCGAGGATATGCCGGCTGACATGCGCGACCAGCGCGCTCGCATACCCCCGCCTCCGGTGTTCCCGCGGCGTGAAGACGTACCCGATCCTGACGGTGTTCCTGGTATGTGCCGGAAAACCCGCCATCGACACCGGGTCCCCGTCCACCCAGAGCGCCAGAAAACCGCCCGCGACGACACGCTCCACGAGTAGATCCGGGTCACCGGCCTCGGTCAGTTCCGTAGCCCTCAGAAAGTCCCTGACCCAAACGTTGACCAGCGGAACGTCGTCCGCCACGGCAAGACGCATGTGACCCGCGGCCGGCCGCGACGGAAAGCGCACCCGGTCCAGCGCGTGAATCCGCTGGCGCGCCCCGGTGACCGGTCGCACGCCCCGAAGCTCAGCCCACGCCTCGCCGAAGGCCCGCGCCTCCGCCACCGGACCGAGCACCGCCGGCAACTCGCCGTACACCTCGCCCACGTCTGCAGCCAACGCCGGCGCCGCCCCCACGGGCATGCGCGTGATGCCGAGCTTGTACGGAGGCGTGCGGAACGCGCACCCGACGACATCGCCCCCACGTTCGACCGTGGCGAAGTACAGCGGCAACCCGTACCCGGCCGTGCCTCGGCACAGCGAATCCGCCAGCCCGAGCACCAGGTTGTTCTCCTCCTCGCGTTCCAGGAGCCAACCTTCGGCCCGGTCAAGGAACGCGCGTGGCCCGTCGTGGCGAACGACGTTCCATCCGCCGGCCTGAATGACTATCCGTCCGACCCAAACCCGTCGGTCAAGACCGCGAACGTAGCCAGATTGGTGACGAACTCCCGGACGCTGGAAATGCGCCCCAGCAGCGTGATGTGAAGGTCGTGCACCGAAGCGTCGCCGCCATTGGGTCCGTAATAGTCGCCCAACTCGAACACCAGGGATCCGCCGGGCAGCGGAGCCTCGATCCCGAATCCGCCGTGCCAGGCGCGCGCGCGGTCCTCACCCGTGAACGAATACGGCAGAATGGGCGTCTCCGCCGGTGAACCGATGATCTTGGTGCCGTAGCCCGAGAACACGTATCCCCGCACACCCTCGTACACCGGGCTGTACGCCACCGCGTCCACCACGACGGTCTCGAAGTAACGCGATGCGTCCGACTCCTGCAGCGGGTTCCCTCGGCCGAGCCCTGCCCTCGCCGGATCCTGCTCCGGCGTCCACCGGGTCGAACGCTCGAACAACGCCCTGGCGCCGTACCACGCGTCCTTGCGCTTCAAGCCCAGCTCCACCCCGTAGGTGGGCCGGCGCACCGCACTCTGCGTCCCGGAATTGTCGCGCTGCGGCAGAAAATACCCGGCGCGCAAGCCGTACGAGACCTCCCAGCCCGCTGGCTCCTGCGCGTTGACGGTCTCATCCGGCGGGGTCTGCGCGGATCCTGCAATCGGCAAGGCGAGACCGACAATCGACGCGGCGGTGGCCATGGTGGCCAGACGGATGAACTTCATGCGGCGGCTCCCCGTTCGGCGCGCCGGCGCCGGCGCGCATACCCATTGACAATACCACGTTGCCGTGCGCTCATGCCAGCTTGAACAGCCCGTTGAGTCGTGTGCGGAGAACAGGCCGGTAACCCCGCGCCGTGAGCCAGTCCGCAAGCCCCGGCGACCGCTGGCCGTTGCGGTGCGCCTGCCCGAGTTCGACGATCAGGTGCCGCGGCCACAGCACGCGTGGCGACCCGCGCAGATACGGCTGAATGACCTCGGCCTCGTGCCCTTCCACGTCGACCTTGAGGCAGTCGATGCGGCGGAGTCCGGCCTCGCGCACCACGTCCGCCAGGGTGATCACGTCGACGGGGATCGCTTTGCCGCCCCCAGGATCCGCCCGTATCAACCGACTCTCGCCCGAGTTCCGCGCGCCGAGGAGCAGAGTACCCGTCCCCCGCTGCGCCCCCAACGCCGCCTCCACGACCTGCACGCGATCCTCCGCCTTGTTCGTGGACACATTGAAGCGCAGCTGGCGGCACAGATCCGGGTTGGGCTCCACTGCCACCACGCACCCCGACGCACCGAGCCGCGACAGCATCCAGAACGCGTACCCGCCGACGTTTGCGCCGACATCCACGAATGTGAACCCGGGCGTCATCCAGCCGGCCAGCACACGGCGTTCGGCGCGGTCCCAGGCGCGCGGCAGAAACAGGATCCTGGCCTCCGAGATGGAGCGGTCCGGGAACAGGCGGAGCCGCTGTCCCCACACTTGCGCGTCGACGGGTCCGGTCAGGTGGCGGCGCGCAGCCCCGCGGGCCAGCAGCGCGAAGCGGCTCCAGGGCCAGCCACCCGGAAACGCCCGCGCCACCGCCAGCCAGAGCGCACCCCGTCCCCCGGGCAGATACGCGCCCCAGGGTCTGGCGTCGCTGAAGCAGTGGCCCTGGTCGACGGAGCCGTGGTCGAAGGAATCGTCGCGCATGCCCGCGCTGCCCGTTGATGGTCCTCTGGCGTACCCGTTCATGGTCCTTTCCCACGGGGTTATCGTAGGTGCCGGCGTTGCACACCACAAAGCGGGCTGCCAGGCCCGCGCGGAGACGAACCCAGCCCATGAACCCCGCACCTCGCGGGACGCTCACCGCCGGGACCATCGCACGGTTCTGGTCCCCGCTGGCCGCGACCTGGATGATGATGGCGGTCGAGGGCCCACTGATCGCGGCGACGATCGCCCGGCTTCCCGATCCCACACTGAACCTCGCCGCCCACGGCGTGGTCTTCGCGATCGCCATCCTCGTCGAGGCGCCGGTGATCATGCTGATGACCGCGGCCACAGCGCTGGTGCGCGACCGCGAGAGCCTGCGCAAACTGTGGATCTTCGCGCAGGGTCTGAACGTGCTGGCCACGGTGCTGGTCCTGGTGGCGCTGTTGCCCTTCGTGTTCGATCCGCTGGTGCTCGGGTTGCTGGCGCTGCCGCGCGACGTCGCGGACCTGATCTACGGGGCGCTGTGGATCTTCCTGCCGTGGCCGGGGGCCATCGGCTACCGGCGCTTCATTCACGGCGTGATGATCGCCGCGGGCCAGACGCGCCAGGTCGCGCTCGGGACCGTCTTCCGGCTGGCGACGATGGCGGGGACAGCCCTCACGCTGCCGGTGATCACCGACCTCCACGGCGCGTGGGTGGGGGCGGCGAGCCTCACCGCCGGCGTCTGCGTGGAGGCCATCGCGGCGCGCATCATGGCTGCGGGAGCCATTCGCCGGTTCCGGGCCGTTTCCGCCGAGGAGAGCGTTACGCCGGCTCCCACGTACAGGGGCATCGTGTCCTTCTACTATCCGCTCGCCCTTACGGCACTGGTCGCCCTGAGCACCCATCCCATTCTCACCTTCCTTGTGGGGAGGGCGCGGGATCCGCTCGAGTCGCTGGCCATACTGCCGGTGGTGCACGCGCTGTCGTTCTTTTTCCGGGCGATGGGGCTGAGCTACCAGGAGGCGGCGATCGCGCTGATGGGCAAGGAGTTCGAGCATCGGCCGGCGGTCGGGCGATTCGCGCTGGGGATGGGGCTCGCGACGTCGGTCGGATACGCGCTGATCGTCGTCACGCCGCTCTTCGGGGTGTGGTTCGAAGGGATTTCGGGGCTGACGCCGGACCTGTCGGCGTACGCCAGGATTCCGGCGCTGGTGCTGATTCCGCTGCCCGCGCTGGGCTTCTGGCTGGCGCAGCAGAGCGCGGTTATGGTGTTGAAGCGGCGGACCAAGGCGATCACGATGGCAACGACGCTGGGGCTGGCCGGCATCGCGCTGGTCTTCCCCGTCATGGCCTGGGGGCTGGGATGGATCGGCGCCACCGCGGCCTTCGTCGCGTTCCTGGTCGGGCGCGTCGTCTCGAACCTGTACCTGCACTGGAGCGATTCACGATGACCATCACCCGCCGCCGTTTCGTTTCCGCGTCCGCGAGTTGCGCCTGCTACCTGGCCGCCGCGGGACCGTTTCTTTCGCCTTCGGCTCTGAGAGGCTGGCGGCGGCCGGGGCGGGGGCGCCTGAGGGCCCAGGAACCGTTCGCGCGGATTGAAGAGGTGGGGGACGGGATGTTCGCGATCATCTCCACGCCGCTGAGCGGAGACTACACGACCGTGTGCAACGGCGGAATCATCGGCGGGGCCGACGGCACAATCGTGGTGGAAGCCTTTGCCTCGCCCGAAGGTTCGGCCTGGGCGGCGCGGCAGGCGCGGGAGTTGACCGGGCGCTGGCCCACGCACGTCGTGGTCTCGCACTACCACGGCGACCACTCGGCGGGACCGGCGGGGTTTGCGGGCGACGGCGAGGCCACGCCGGGGCTGCTCGCGACCGGGACCACGCGTGATCTGGTGCAGGCAGGCCCCGGCCCGGAGGAACGAAAGGCGCCCTGGGCCGATGTCGTGCTGGTGGGCGAGGACGCGCCGGCCGAGATCGACCTGGGGAGCCGCGTGGTGTCGGTGGTCCCCCGGCGGGGGCACACCGCCAGCGATCTCACGGTGGAGGTGGACGGGGGCGAGGGTCCGGTGTGGTGTGGCGACCTGGTGTGGAACGCGATGTTCCCGAACTACATGGACGCGGTTCCGAGCCGGCTGTCGCTGGCGGTGCGCGCGCTGCAGGCGCTGCCGACAGGGTCGTTCGTGCCCGGCCACGGACCAATGGCGGACGCGGACGCGATGTCGCGTTACGTCGCGCTGATCGATTCGGTGGAGGAGGCGGCGCGGGAGGCGCGGCGGCGCGGCATGAACGCCGAGGACGCGGCGGGCGCGTACGAGGTTCCCGAAGCACTGGGCGAGTGGGTGCTCTTCAACCCCGGCTACTACCAGCGTGCGATCGAGTCGTGGCTGGCGGAGCTGGAGGGTTGACGGGCGTTCGGAGCGCTGTCCGCACCCGGTCTCCCAGCCCTTCCAGCCGCTCTGCCGGCTCGTTGCTGAACACGAGGCGAACGAACTGACCGGCGTTTTCCCTGCCCCAGTGGGTCATGGGCGTCGCGGCGACGCGGCCCCGTTCCAGCAGGAGGCGCGAGGCCTCGGCGGCGTCGAAGCCCAGCCGGCCGGTGTCCAGCAGCAGCGACCAGCCGCCGTCGGCTCGGACGAAGGGGAGGCCTTCGAGCTCGGCCTGTACGGTATTTCGCCGGCGCTCCCACTCGGCGACCGCGTCCGCCACGCCGGCTCCCGCAGGATCGACGAGCGCCGCCAGCGCGCCGGGCTGCGCGATTCCCACGGGTGTCACGACATTGTAGATGCTCACCAACCCAATGCGGTTCATGACGCTGCGCGGTCCCGTCACCCAGCCGACCCGCCACCCGATCATCCGGTACTCCTTGGACATCGAACCGACCGTCACGGTCAGGTCGGCCAACCCCCCGACGCCGCCCGGGTGGACATGGTCCCGCCCGTCGAACAGGATGCGTTCCATGGCGGCGTTGTAGAGGAGCCAGATGCCGCGGGATTCGCAGATGCGCGCGACTTCCTCCCAGTCGCCGCGGGTCATGAGCGCGCCGGACGGGATGGAGGGATTCATGAGGAAGATGACGCGCGTGCGGTCGTTGACGGCGTCGCGGAGGCGCTGCAGGTCGAGGACCCACCCGCCCTGGTGCTGCGTGAACGGAACGAAACGTGCCACGCCGCCCGCGACGCGCACCCGGTAGAGCATGCCCGCGTAGGTCGGGTCGGTGACCACGACCTCGTCGCCGGGCTCGATCAGGGCCAGCAGCGCGTTGAGCATCCCTTCGGTGCCGCCGGCGGTGACGATCGTGTGCGAGGGGTCGTGCGGGACGCCGCTCAGGCGGGCGACGTGGCGGGCCGCGGCGGCGCGGAGGTCGTCGCGCCCGAGGAACGGGAGGTAGCTGTTGGCGTCATCGCTCCCGACGGCCGCGCGCGTCGCCTCGATGGCGCCTGGCGGAGGCGGGATGTCGGTGTCGAGGTTCTCCAGGCGGAGGACGTCCGGGTCCGCGCCCGCCGCCTGCGCCACGCGGTCGATCGAGAAGCCGGCGAGGCCGCCGAGGCGGGAGGGCGGCGGTGGATCGGGCGGGCTCACGGGGGTCCGCGGATCGGTCATCTACTGCTGGGCGCCGCCGCCGGTCGGGGGCGCGTGAAGGTGCTGGCGCTGTTGCTGCGTGACGGGCGGTGGCGTTGCATGGGTCAGGTGCCGGCGCACGAACGCGATGACTTCGTCGACGGTGGACGCGGTAGCGACCCGGCGGGGCAGTTCGCGGGCCCGGCCCGGATCGCCGAACAGCACCAGGGGCCGGCCGTAGCGGATGGCGAGCGCGACCTCGGACGCCGTGCCGGAGCTGCCCGGCAGGGCCACCACCACATCCGAACTGAGCACGTTGACGTGGTTGCGCGAATCCGGTTCGGCGCCCTCCTTCCCCAGATGCGTACGGATCGGCAGTTCCACCCAGCGATTGGGATACCCGCGCGAAGACTCGGGTCCACCGTCCTCATCGCGACGTGGGAGAATCGCGATCACGAGCCCGGCGCGGCCCTCCACCTCGGCGAAGGCGCGGGACACCGAGGTCATGACCCCGCTGCCACCTCCCGTGAGAAGGTGAACCGGGAGCCGGGCCAGACGACGCCCCAGCGGCGCAGCGAGATCCTCGTGCGCGTGGGCGCCCGCGCCCATGACTCCGACAATGGGAAGCTGCTTCACGTCACCGATCATTTCGTCCCCAATCTCGCAATCCGCAAGGCGACGCGCCAATGAGGGCAAGAGGGTACGGACCGTACGCCGCCATGTCGGTGGTCGTCGCCAACATGATCGGCACCGGCGTTTTCACCAGCCTGGGATTCCAGCTCCTCGACCTCCAGTCCACCTTCCCCCTGCTGCTCCTCTGGGTGGTCGGTGGCGCGGCGGCCTTCTGCGGCGCGATTTCGTACGCCGAACTGGGCGCCGCCATTCCCCGGTCCGGGGGCGAGTACACCTTCCTGTCGCGGATCTACCACCCTGTCGCCGGTTTCATCTCGGGCTGGATTTCGGCGACGATCGGGTTCGCGGCGCCCACCGCGCTGGCGGCTATCACGTTCGGGACCTACCTCGCCTCCGTCTTCCCCTCCCTGTCGGCGACCTGGCTCGGCGCGGGGCTGGTGGTCGCGCTTACCGGGGTCCACGCCACCACCTACCGCAATTCGAGCCTCTTCCAGCGCTCCTTCACAACGGTGAAGGTCGTGCTGATCGCCGCCTTCTGCCTGGCCGCGGTCACTATGGTGGACGCACCCCAGCCCATCTCGCTGCTGCCCGTCTCCGGCGACGGCGCGCTCGTCTTCAGCGGCGCCTTCGCCGTGTCGCTCATCTACGTCTCGTACGCCTACACCGGCTGGAACGCGGCCACCTACCTCACGGGAGAGGTACGCGATCCTGGCCGCACGCTGCCACGGGTGCTCGGCGCGGGCACGCTCCTGGTGACGGTGCTGTACGTCGCCCTGAACTACGCCTTCCTGCGCGCGGCGCCGATGGCCGAGCTGGAGGGGAGGCTCGAGGTCGGCTACGTGGCGGCCACCCACGTGTTCGGCCCGGTGGGGGCGGCGATCATGGGCGTCACGCTGGCCACGCTGCTCGTCTCCACGGTGAGCGCGATGGTGATGGCGGGGCCGCGCGTGCTCCAGGTGATCGGCGAGGACTACCAGGCCTTCCGGCGGCTGGGCCGGGTGAACCGGCACGGGATTCCGGCGGTCGCGATCGTCACGCAGGCCGTGCTCTCGCTGGCGTTCATCCTGACGGCCTCGTTCGAGTCCATCCTGGTCTTCGCGGGGTTCACGCTCGGGCTGAACAGCCTGCTGGCGGTCGCGGGCGTGCTCGTGCTGCGACTGCGCGAACCCGATATCACGCGTCCCTACCGCGCGTGGGGGTTCCCGGTCACGCCGCTCATCTACATCGGGCTGACGCTCTGGACACTGGTGTACATCGCGATCGACCGGCCGGCCGAAGCCGCGATGGCCCCGGTGGTGATCGGTGCCGGTCTCGTGTTCTACCTTGTGGCGGGGCGGCGCGCGCAGGACCCGCAGGCGCGGGACCCGTAGGCGCGGGCCTGCTGCAACCGCAACGGGCCTACTGCAACCCCAGCAGCTCGATCTCGAAGATGAGCAACTGGTTGGGGCCGATGTTGGGCGGTGCTCCCGCCGCACCGTACGCCAGCTCACTGGGGATGACCACCCGGAGGCGGCTGCCCACCGACATGAGCTGGAGCGCCTCGGAGAAACCCGAGATGACGTTGTCGACGCCGAAGCTGGCGGGCTGGTCCTCCGTGGCCGGGTCGTCGTCGTAGGAGGAGTCGAACACGGATCCGTCGGGCAGCGTGCCCCGGTAGTGCAGCACGGCGATCTGACCGGACTCGGCCGTGGGACCATCACCCTGCTCCAGCACCTCGTACTGCAGGCCGGACGCCGTGGTGGTCACCCCGTCCCTGGCACCGTTTTCGGCCAGGAATTCTTCGCCCTCGGCCATGCCTTCCTCCGCCGCGGCCGCCTGGATCGCGTCGCTGAACGCCGTCATTGCTGCCTGGATCTCCTCGTGCGTAAACGGAGGTTCCACCTCGCCCATACCGTCGGAAAGACCCTTCATCAGCGCCGCCACATCGACATGGTCGATCACGTCCACAAGCGACCGCCCCATGTTCAGCCCGATACCGTAGCTGGCCTTCTGCGCGTCGGTCTCGAGGGTCGCCTCCGGCAGGCAGGCAGCGAGGGGAAGCAACAGGATCGGGACAGCGCGGGCGTGGCGGCGAGCGGACATGTGCGGTCGGCCTTCTCTCGAGGGAGCCATCGGACGGGGAGAGGCAAGGTAACCCCCCGCCGGAGTCACGCCAGCAGCGTCGCCAGCGCGCCGAGGTCGTCGAATACGGCGATGGCGGCCGCCTCGGAGGCCGGGGCTACGAACCCTGCCGGGTTGTGCCATGCCACGGTCAGGCCTGCAGCGCTCGCTCCGAGGACGTCAAATGGAGACCCGGCAATGAACAGGACCTCGTCCGTGCCGGCCCCCATCGCCTCGGCGCCGGCCGCGTAGATGCGCGCGTCCGGCTTGTAGAACCCCGCGGACTCCGCGGTGACGACCGCACCGAACGGCGCGCCGACCAGTGCGGCGGCCCTCTGCCCCATTGCCTCGCAGCAGTTGGTCACCACGCCCAGGGGCCTGTCTGCCGCAAGCCGGTGAAGCACCTTGTGCGCGCCGGGCCAGGGCTTGAGCTCGTCCCAGCGCTCCTCGAGTTCGTGTGCCCAGGCGCGCGCGACGTCCCGCGGCATGCCGGCCACTTGGGCGGACTCGACGACGAGGTCCAGGTAGGGAACGTAGGCGCCCGCGGCGTAGGTGAGCTGCAGGTACTCCATCCGCCAGCGGCGTCCGGGCCCCCGCCCCCCGGCGATGTCGTCCCAGAGCGACCACGAATCGAGCAGCGCCGACAGCAGGTCGAAGAGGACGACTTTGGGGCGGACGCGCGCGGACGGACGCGGATCGCGGGCGGGCGGGTTCATGACAGTTCCGCGTCGGCTTCGACTTCGACGAGCAGATCGTCGCCGACCGTGTTGGCCCGCACGAGCGTGTTGGCGGGACGGATGTGCCCGAAGCGGAGGCCGTGGGCGCGGGCCACCGGCTCCCAGTCCACGTCGTCGCGGATGAAAACGCGGGTGCGCACGACATCCTCCAGTGACCCGCCCAGCGATTGCAGCGCCCCTTCAATCTTGTCGATGATGAAGTGCGTCTGGGCGCCGGGATCGCGGCCGCCGATCAACCGGCCGCCGTGGTTCGAGGTCGTGCCCGAGACATGAATCCGGTTGCCCTTGCGCACCGCGCGGCTGTAGCCCGCCATCTCCTCCCAGGGTGTCCCCGTGGACACGCGCGCGGCATCGTCACCGGCCAGGACCGGATAAGGGGCGGGAAAGTGCGTAACGTGGTGGCTGAGGTCACCCGAGGCGGTCAGGAACGGAGGACGCCGGTACTCGTCGCCGCAGTCGCCCGGGATCGGGGTGAGCGCCTCGCACGCCGCCTCCAGCTCCCGACGCGCCCGGTCGTCCAGCGTGAAGCGAAACAGCTTCAGGTTGTCCTCGATGTGGCTCCGCTCGCCGGGCCTGGCACCGACGATGATGCCCGCGACCGCAGGCTGCTCGAGTACGTAGCGGCAGGCCACGTTCGCCATGGAGGCGCCCAGCCCGTCCGCCACGCGGCTCACCGTCTGCAGGAGCCCCTGGAACCTCTCCCAGCCACCCGCCTGGTCGATGAAACGGCGGTATTTCATCTGCGACCAGGTCAGCGATTCGTCGATCGCCGGCTCGTCGCGCCCCAGCCAGCGGTCGCTGAGCAGGCCGCCCGCAAGCGCCCCGTACGCCAGCAGTTTCACGCCGTGCGTCCGGCAGACCCGCGACATCGCTCCCGCCCCGCGGCGGTCGATCAGCGAGAAGCAGACCTGGTTGGAGACGATGGGCACGCCACTGCGGATCGCCATGTCGAGGTGGACGGCGTCGCAGTTGGTCAGGCCCAGGTGGCGTATCCGGCCCGCGGCACGGTGCTCGGCAAGAAGAAACAGGTTGTCCAGCCAGCTCGGATCGGCGTAGCTCCACGGGTGGAACTGCAGGAGATCGATGCGGTTCGTCCCGAGCCGTCCGAGCGCCCGGTCCACGGCGGCTGCGACCGCGTCCGCGCTCGCCGGGCCCGGCTCCGGCACCCACTTGGTGAGGAGCTGGACGTCCTCGCGCCGGGTGGCCAGCGCACCCGCGATGATCTCGGCCGACCCGTAGTGGTCCGCCATGTCGAACGTCGTGAAGCCCGCGTCCGCATACGGCTCCAGCGCGCGGGCGGCGGCCTGCGGGTCGAGCGCGCGCCCGCCCCGCTCCTGGTCGGCGACCTGCCAGAGCCCGGTCAGCACCCGGGACACCTCGAGTCCGGGCGCCAGCGTTGCGCGCTCCACGTTCATCGGTGAGGGTCTCAACCCGGCGGCAGCTCCCGGAAGAGGGCGCCCGTGTCCTCGCCCCGGCGCCGCATCCGCGCCACGCGAACGAAGAAGATTGCCGAGGCCGCGGCCATCACCCCGAGCCACACCCAGGTGGAGTGGAAGTACCACGCGGCCACGTCGGCGGTCAGGTCCTTGTTGATGTGGACGACCAGGAAGACGGCGAGCAGGACGACGCCGGCCGTACCGACCACCAGCTGTCCCGTGCGCCCCTTCAGCACCCGCATGCGTCCCGCGTGTTCGGGGTTGCGGCGCGCCAGGTTCAGCAGGGACAGGCACATCAGCAGGAAGTTGACCAGCATCGCGGTCACGAGGATGTCGATGCCGAGGAAGAAGTCGCCCGCCAGGTGGCTCCCCAGGATCCCCACCGTTGCCATCAGGCCGCTCGCCACAAGCGCCACGTGCGGCGTCCGCCGGCGCGCATTCACGGCCGCCGCAGCGCGCGGAAAGATCCCGTCCTCCGCCCACGCGAACATGAGCCGAGAGACCGCCAGCAGCATGGCCGGAAGATCATTGATGAGCGCGACCGCGGCACCGGCGACAATCGCCACCGTCCAGCCCACGGGCAGCAGGTAGCCCAGCAGCCCGGGCGCGGTGAGGTCGCGGAGCTGCGCCTCCTCGGCCACGAAGCTCCACGGGACCGCATGGTAGACGGCCGCCGTGAAGAGGAGGTAGAAGGTGCCGACGGTGACGACTGCCAAACACGTCGCGAGGGGGAGGTTGCGGCCGGGGTTGCGCGCCTCGCCACCCGCCTGCGCGATCGAATCGAACCCGATGAAGCTGGAGAAGAGCAGCGCGGCTGCCGCGAGGAAGGAGCCGATGCGGAACGGGGCCGCCGGCTCGGGCGGGACGGCGCGTCCCTCGCTCGCCATCAGCGCGGCCGCAAAGTCGCCGTGGTCGAACAGGAAGCCGGCCACGATGACCACGCTGCCGAGCGCGAACATGAGGAACATCATCGGCACGAGGCTGCGCTCGTACGCGCCCAGGCCACGCAGGTTGACGATCACGAAGGTCCACAGGAAGGCGAGCGCGAGCCCCACCCTGATGGGCCCGGTGTCCAGCGCTCCCGCGATCCCCGCCCACCCCACCGCATCCGCGATGTCGCGCAGGAACGGGATGAGGACGTAGGAGACGACTCCGATCGCGATCGACAGCCCGAACCACTGCGAGAAGCTCGCCACGAACCCCCAGTACGGGCTGAGCGACCTGCTCACGTAGATGTAGCTGCCGCCCGCGCGCGGCATGGCCGACGACAGGCTGGCGTAGGCAAGCGCGGCCACCAGCGCGGGGAGCGCGGCGAAGAAGTAGGCTGAAAGCACGTGGGGCCCGATCCCGGGCACGTTCCGCTGCAGCATGATCGGGATCAGGTTGATCGCGGCGCCGAGCATCGCGCAGATGCCGGTCGCCGTCAGCCCCAGCAGCCCCAGTTGCCTGCTGAGTCCGGGAGACGGTCGAGCGCCGCTCACGCTGTGGCCATCAGCCGTGCCGGTCGTGGCTTTCCTCGTACCGGATGCGTTCGTGCATCCGGTCCCGGGCCTGGCCCGCGTCGCGCTTCCGGGCCGCGCGCATCGCCATGTCGCGGGTGGTCGATGACTTGACGCGCGGCAGCGAGATACGCCGCTCCAGGTTCTCGCTCTCGCACTCCGGGCAGGTCGGGGTCCTGCCGCCGAGCACGAGGCGTTCGAAGTCGAGGCCGCAGTCGCGGCAGGTGTACTCGTAGATGGGCATGGGTGGAAGCTAAGGCGGCGGCGAAGGGCGGACCAGTACGGGACGCCCGGTCAGAACCAGCCCCGCATGAGCCGCGGTTCGAACTCCAGGAAGCGCGCGCCGACGGTGTCCACCACCACGCGCACCCAGCCGATATCCGGAGACCCGAAGGCCTCCAGCCGCGTGAAGTTGGCGTGGACGACCCCCGCACTGTCACGGAGCGGCTGGTCGACGCGTTGGTCGTGCGAGTCCCCGTGTATGAACAGGACCGGCCCCGGGAACGCGGCCACTTGAGCCTCCAGAGCGGCCACGAATCGCTCGTATGGCTGGATGTCCGAGTCTTCCCACACGCCGCCTGATTCCAGAGCGACATTCCCATGGGCGATGATCACCACTCCCTTCGCGCTGTCGGCGTGCGCCGCGGCAAACGTCTCGTCCAGCCACGCCACCGCGGCATCGGTGCGGCGGAGCGCCGCGTCCCGGTGTGCGGCCGTGCTGCCGGGAAAGGACCACATCGCGTTTGCGGTCCCGACGATGTGCACGGTGGCGAAGACAAAGTCGCCCCTGCTCCAGCGCGCATTCTCGGGGAAGTCGGGGTAGTCCGGCGTGGCGGCCTGCGAGAGCAGCGGCATGGGGCGGCCACCGAGACTGCTGCCCGGGTCCGCGAAGAAGATGCGGCGGAGCGCGCCCAGGCGCTCCAGTGGATCGTAGCCGCCGGCGATCTCCCCGCGGCAATCCGTCCACTCGTTGTCGCCAGGGGTGTAGACGACCGCAAGCTCCACCGAGTCCAGAAGTGCCCTGCGCTGGCGAAACGTGTCGTCCGAGCACGGCACCCAGAGGATGTCACCGACGTGGATCAGCCAGTCGATATCCGAGGCCTCGGCGTCCGCGAGGAGACGGCCGTGCCGGGCGTCCTCCCAGAAGTAGTAGGGTCCGTCTCCGTACACCCCGAACGCGAACGCGCCCTCGGGCAGGGGGTCGGCGGCAGGCGGGGTGCAGGCGGCCATGAGCACCAGCAGGAACGCCGCGAGCGCCAACACTACGACACCTTCCGCTTCACCTCCAGCCCCAGGGTCTTCCCCTTCAACACCGCGGGCACGCCTTCCTCCATCCACACCGGCGCCGGCTGGTCCATGAGGTAGTGGTCGAAGAACTGCTGCATGCGGATAGCCCAGTCCTTGCGGTCGGCTTCGCGGCTCAGCCCGTGACCCTGCCCGTTGTAGTTCAGCATCCAGACCGGCTTCTGCAGGCGGCGCATGGCGACGAACATCTCGATCCCCTGGTACCAGGGCACCGCGCCGTCCTCGTCGTTGTGCATCATCAGCACCGGCGTGTGGATCTTGTCGGCGTAGAAGACCGGCGAGTTGTGCAGGTACTCGCTGGTGGACTCCCACAGCGTGCCGCCGATCCGGCTCTGCGTGCGTTCGTACTGGAACATGCGGCTCATGCCGGACTGCCAGCGGATGCCGCCGTAGGCGCTCGTCATGTTGCTGACCGGCGCGCCCGCCTCGGCCGCCGCGAAGAGGTTCGTCTTGGTGACCATGTAGGCGATCTGGTAGCCGCCCCACGAGTGTCCCTGCACCCCGATCTTGTCCTCCTTGACGAAGCCGCGGGCGACGAGGCTCAGCACACCGGGCACGACCGCGTCGAGCGCGCTCTCGCCGGGATAGCCGATCTCGTACGGGATGTCGGGGATGAAGACCACGTAGCCGCGGCTGACGTAGAAGGGCACCGACACCGAGGACCCTCCCGGCCGGACCGAGCGGTGCTGGTGGATGCCGTCCGACATGCGCTCGTAGAAGTACACCATCATCGGGTACTGCGTGGACGGGTCGAAGTCGTCCGGCGTGAACAGAATGCCCTGGAGCGGCGTGCCGTCGTTGGAGTTCCACTCCACAATCTCGGCCGAGCCCCAGCGGTAGTCGGCCTGCTGGGGGTTGGCGTCGGACATCCGGATCATGTCGTCGAAGGCGATGTCGGTCCCCTCGCCACCGGCCACCCAGAGGTCGGGGAACTCGCGGAAGTCCTCGCGGGTGATCAGCCAGCGGTCCGCGTCGGCCGCCTTGCCGCGGAAGCGGAAGGTCTTGTCGGCCATGATGACCGGCTCGGGGTCGGCGGCCCGATCGGTGCGCCCGCGGTGGAAGCCGGACTGCTTGCCCGTGTAGTGGAAGGCCTGCCAGAGCGCGTCGCCCTCCGCAATCGCCGGGTCCTCGAAGTCGGTCCGCGCGTAGCGGAAGCGGGTGCCCGATTCGCGGCCCGCGCCGGCGGTCAGGTTGGTGGTCTCGCCGGTGGCCGGCTCGAAGCGCCAGGCGTCGTAGCGGTCGTAGAACAGCAGCGCACCATCCCCCTCGGTCCAGAAGGCCGGGCCATAGGGAGGCGGCAGGTCCGGGTGGTCGTCGAGTTCGTTCCAGACCGCGTGCGGCACGTCGGCGCTGGCGGCCATGGCGTCGCCGCCCTGCAACGGCGCCACCATCCAGTGCCGGGCCTCGCCGTCCCACCACGACGCGTAGGCGCCGGATGGCGAGATCGACGCGCCGCCGAACCCCTTCACCCCCTCGGCGACCATGCGGTGCTCGCCGGTGCCCACGTCGATCGCATAAACGTCGTTGTAGCGGCCGTCCCACGAGATCAGCTGACGGTAGGGCACGTCGGTCGCGCCGACCGCGAAGGCGGCGTCGCCCTCGGATGCGAAGCGCACCGTGGGAACCTCCGGGGTGCCCAGTTGCACGACCGCGGCGCCGGAAGCACCGCCGTCCAGATGCACCACCGCCGCGTAGGTGCGGTTGCGCTCCTGGCTGGCCTGCACCAGCTGCATCGGCTGCAGGTAGGGGTCCTTCCAGTTCCAGACGTCGAGGGTGACGCGCTCGTCGTCCAGCGTTTCGTCATCCTCCTCGGGTTCGGGCCTCGGCGCCGTCCCGAAGCGGACACGGCCGCCGCCGTCGGAGAAGCTGACATTGCCGTTCTCGCTGACCCACCAGCCGGCCGGCACCCCTTCGCTGGCCGAATTGGCCATTGCGGCGCCCGTCCACGACGGACCGGCCCCGTGGAACAGCGTGAACTCCGCCTGCTCCGCCTCGTAGTCGTCACGATCGGACAGGAACGCCACCTGCGCACCGTCCTCAGCGATCGCCAGTTGCTCATAGTTGCCCTCGCCCTGCAGCACGGCGTGCCGGGTCATGTCGTCGAGAGTGACCACGTACACCCCGTCGCCCTCCCCGTCCTTCGCAGACGTGGCGAAGGTCAGCACCGCCGCCTCGTCGGCGAAGAAGTAGTCGGTCACCTTCTCGTACCGCGTCTCTTCACCCGTGGCCAGGTTCAGCAGCACCAGCGCCGAGCCCTCATCCTTCTACTTCTCCTCCGCGGCGTCCTCGTCCTCCCCTTCCTCACCGGCCTCCGTCCCGGCCTCGGGTTCTTCGCCCTCTTCCTCCTCACCCCCCTCGTCCTCCTCCTCTTCCTCCTCCTCGACCGGCTTGTACGCCACCCAGCTCCCCTCGCCCGCGACCCGGTACCCCTCGATCGCGCCGACAATGCGCGGCCCGCCGCCGCCCTCCAGCAGCGCCGCGACGTCAGCGAACGCGAGCGTGTCCTTCGGCAGCGCGTCGCCCCTCTTGCCCTCGCGCCGGAGCGAATCGACGACCGCCTCGACCGGCGGCACCTCGTACACCAGGAACCGCGAATCGGAGGTGAACTGCGGGTCCGCTCCCCGGGAGGTCACCGGCGAGGCCCCTTCGCTCGCGGCCCGGATCGTGAGCACGGGATCGCCCTCCATGGCGCTGAGCACGAAGGCCAGCCACATGCCGTCGGGTGACAGCGAGGGGTTGCCTATGGTGTTCCAGCGGAGGACGTCCTCGTGGTCGAGGGCGCGCTGTTGCGCCAGAGCCGGCGAGGCGGCCACAAGGAGAGCGAGCGAGAGGGTGAAGGCCGTCGTGCGGGAGCGTACGTGACGCATGGTGGAAATCTCCTGTCTAGTTGCCGAAAACCGTCGCAAGCATGTCCTGGTTGAAGCCGACCACGAACGTGGTGCCGACCCTCATCGCGGGCGCCCTGAGCTTGCCCCAGCGGCTGGTCATCATGCCGACGAGTTCGCTGTCTGAGGGCCGATCGTCGGCCGTGAGGTCCACGCGGACCATCTTCCTGCCCTTGGCGACACGGAGTTCGGTCATGCCGTCGAGCAGCGCCAGAGCTTCGTCCCTGGTCACGGGGTCCTTTGTGGCGCTCCTCGTCTCGGCCGCTTCGATATCGTTCTGCGCAAGAAACTCCTGCGTGCGTTTGCAACTCGTTCAGCCAGGGCGGTGGTAGCGCCATTCGAGATTGCGGCTCATGAGGGGTTCCTTCCGGTTCGGGTCGTCCGTGGTTCGGGTTGTCCGTGCGCCTACTGCGAGCCATTCAAGGTAAGCTCGCGGACTTCCACGCGCTCCACCCCCAACTCGTCCCGCGACACGCCGACGACTTCGCCCCGGCCGACCTCTTCGATCGCAAAGGACGCCGGAACGTCCACACGGCCCAGATGGCCGCCGTCGGCACCGAACACATCCCAGCGGAACGCGGCGCTGCCGCGTGGTGCGAAGCGGCGCGCCCACAGCTCTCCGCTGCCCGACGTGCGCAGGTCGGTGTAGGCGGGGAGCGTTTCCGGCAGGGGCAGCTCTTCGAAGTTCGCGATCATCGCGCGGATGGACGCTTCGTCCTCGGCGAACGGGTTGCCGGAATTGCGCACATGCGCTTCCAGGTGCTCGTCGGTGCGCGGGGTGGGTGCTTCGTCAAGCCGCACGATCCGGGTCAGTGCGCCCGTGTCGTCAAAGACGCTGACTTCGTACGCGGCGCCCCCGGTCAGCACGACACCACGGCTGGATCCGTGCGCCGACGGCTCCGGGGAAAACGGTACCCGCATAAGGTTCAGGGCGATGTTGGCGCCGCTGCCGGAAGCCGACACCGACATCATGATGCCCGGGCGGCTGGCCAGGGTGTCGACGAGCGTACCGTCCAGACGGTAACGCAGATAGTGCTCCAGAGGGGCCTCGTCACCACCGAAAGCGTCCTCCAGGCTCTCGAGCGGCGACTCGCTCATGGACGGCACCGGAAGAGGCCGCAACCGGCTCAGGAAGGTTCCGGCACCCCCGGGTCCGACGGGCGTCGCCATGTCCATTCCCTCCACACCGGTCAGGGTTCCCGTTCCGAGGAGCGTCCCCTCGGCGTCGAACCGCGAAACGCGCCGAAGCCGCCTGTCGGCCGTGACGATGTGCCCGTCGGCGCGCGGCCACGCGCCGACCAGCGACTGGAACTCCCCGGGTCCTTCTCCGCGGCTTCCGAATGAGCGCAGATGATTGCCGCCGGGGTCGAAGACGCGGACCTCTCCGGCACCGTTGTCGGCCACGATGAAGTTGCCCTCGCCATCCCTGACAACGGTGACGATCCCGTCGAACATGAGTTCTTCCGGGCCTTCCAGAGTGCCGAACGTCAGCGTCGGCTCCGGCGCGAGCACTCCATACACGGCGTCGCCCGGCGGGCTCGTCACGATGGCCACTCCTGCCGAGTCGACGACCTCCGCCATCGGCGTGGCAGACGGCCGTTCGTCGCCGCACGCGACAAACACCAACGTTGCGAGCCCGTGCACGATGCGTCTCATGATCCCCGCCTTTCCGATTCTCTCGTCGGCCTTGCCGTACCGGCCGAATCTCCCTTAATCTCGCTGCCACTCTAGACAGCGCCAGAGGCTGGCCGCGTTGTCCACGCGCCCGACGCCCGATCCGGCTCCGACACCTCCGACACACTTGACAAGGAGATCCCCATGACCCCGGCAAACCCGTGCTACCGTCCGTCCGCGGTGCTCGCCGTCCCACTCCTCGTCCTCGCCGCGGCCTGCGACAGCGGAAACATGCCCGCCGACGGCCAGATGCCCGACGCGGCGCCGACCGTCGAGTTCGTGAACGCCCGCTCGGCCACCGACGGCGAGGTCCTTCCCTTCAGCGGCGCGGTGTGGGTCGACAACACGTTCTACGTGTCCGGCATGCTCGGGCTCGAGGGAGGCCAGGTTCCGGAGACGGCCGAGCAGGAAGCCACCAATGTCCTCGACGCCATCAAGGCCGTGCTGGAGGGCGAGGGCCTGACGATGGACGACCTCGTGGTGGTGCAGGTGTTCGCCTCCGACGTCGCCGACTACGACGCCTTCAACAGCGTCTATCGCACGTACTTCACCCGCGAATTCCCGGCGCGTGCGTTCCTGGGTTCGGGGACACTGCTCTTCAACGCCCGCTTCGAGGTGATGGGCACGGCGGTGAGGCGGTAGCAGTCCGGACTGGCGGGATCCCCCGCCCTTCGCCTGGGTACCACTCGCCATGACCAGGCGCAGACGTCCAAATCCGACCGGCAGCGCCCACCCTGGCGCGCGCTGCTTCCGGTCCGCCATGGCAGGGGGCTTCCTCCTGCTGGCCACGGCCGGATGCGATCTGTTCACCGATCCACCCGACGGCGTCGACGAGATCACCGAGCTTCCGCGCGCCCTGAGTGCGGCAGAGGTCGAGGTCATCGAGGCAAGCAACCGGTTCGCATTCGGCCTCCTCGGGCAGGCCAGCCAACCCGGCGAAAACCTCTTCCTTTCCCCGCTCTCGGCGTCCATGGCGCTGGGGATGACCATGAACGGAGCCGCCGGAGAGACCTGGAACCAGATGCGCGACGTGCTCGGGTTCGGGAGCCTGGCCGAGGGCCTCTCTGAGGACGAGATCAATGCCTCGTACGCTTCACTGCTCGAACTCCTGGTTGGTCTCGATCCCGTCGTCGAGACCGCGATCGGCAACTCCGTGTGGACCCGGCAGGGCTTCCCGGTGCACGCGAACTTCCTGGACGCCGTGCGGGAGACGTTCGGCGCAGAGGTGGCGGAACTCGATTTCGCGAGTCCTTCGGCGTCGGCGCGGATCAACGATTGGGTCAGAGCGGCGACACAGGGACGGATCGAGGACATCGTTCCCGCACAGATTCCCAGAGCCGTCGTCATGTACCTGATCAACGCGATCTACTTCAAGGGTTCGTGGACGTTCCGGTTCGATCCGTCCGACACGCGAACCGAGCCCTTCCACCGGGACGACGGTTCCACCCGGACGGTGCCGCTCATGACCCTCCGGGAAGAACTGCCGTATCAGGAGAACAGCCGGTTCCAGGCTGTGGATCTGCCGTACGGGGGACGCGCCTTCTCAATGACCGTGCTCGTTCCCGCACCCGGCGTGAGCGTGGATGACCTCGCCGCATCGCTGGACGCCGCAGAATGGAAGTCGATCGCCGACGGCTTCCACGATACCGAAATGCAGATGTTCCTGCCGCGCTTTCGGCTGGGCTACGAGCGCATGCTCAACGACGACCTCGCGGCCCTGGGCATGGTCGACGCGTTCGACGGGCGGGCGGATTTCACACGGCTCTCGCCGGTCGGCGGCCTGTTCGTCTCCGAGGTCAAGCAGAAGTCCTGGGTGGATGTGAACGAGCAGGGTACCGAGGCGGCCGCCGCGACCGTGGTCACAATGGTCGAGAGCGCCGTTCCCGTCCTTCGCGCCGACCGGCCCTTCCTCTTCTTCATCCGGGAGCGCCTGTCCGGCACCATCCTCTTCGCCGGCAAGCTCGCGAGCCCACCGGGGGCCTGACGGGGTTACTGGCTGCCGGGGCTCAGCCTACAACCCCGGTCGGCCTCTGAAGCGCTGCAATCGAGGTGGCCGATATCGTACCAGTCGATACCCCGCGCCGCGATGCCGTCGGGTCCCGGTTGCCGTTCGACCAATACCGCCAGGGTGTTCTGGAAGAGGTCGAAGCCCATCGCGCGGTCACGCACCCTGATGGCGCCAGCGTACTCGGTGCCGATCCAGATTTCGAAATACGAGAAGGTGTCGCGGTCGAGCGTGGTCGCCACCCACAACCGATCGCTTGAATCGAAGACCAGCGCGCGCGGAACGTTGAACCACCGCTTGGGTTCTTCACGGAACGTCTCGACGTAGGGGGCAACCGCCGACCTCGGCATGGCCATCCTGCCTCCAAGTCTCCTCAGCCCTGCGGCAAAGTCCTCAACATCACGCTCGCTCGGGAGTTCGTCCCGATAGGCTGGAGACGTGACCACGGTCGCGGCGTCGGCGTCAAGAAAGACCAATTCTCTGCGACATGCCCAGAACACGTATCCCTCCGCTGGTCGAGGCACGCCATTTCCCAACCCGCCGCACTCGGTATCGGCGATCCCGTTCATGTCACCGCGTGTCCATGTGACTTCCCCCGAATTGATGTCCACCTCCGTGTAGATCAGCGTCAAGAGCGAATCGCCTGGGGAAAACGCAGCGACATCGACCTCGTGCCCGAACAGGGTTGCCTGTCGAATCCCGTCGGCGAGGTACATCGGAGGAAAGCCAACCTCCGATACACGGTCGCCCGTGGCGTCGAAGATCGTCAACCGGTTTAGCCTGCCGTCCACGACACCCAAACGGCCGGGCGAAACACGGGCCACCAACCTGAGACCACGAAACTCCCCTGGGCCGTCGCCCTCCTGCCCGAAAGCGACGAACTCATCGCCTTCACGCCTGACACAGACCACGCGAAACTCAAACGAGTCGACTACGCAGGCCGTCTCGTCGTCAGCGAGGGCGATGCTCTTGCTGACGCTCAGCGGTGCTGGGGACGACGCCACAGGGAACAACGCGAGCGGCTCGGGTATGGCGACGTGTGCGGGTTCGTTCCGGCAGGCGGTCGCGGCGAGTACTGCAACTGCCGCGACCGCCCAACAACTGCGAAACACCGGATCAGGACTGCCAGTTACATCCCGCCGCAAAAGGTCTCCATGCATTCTTCGAGGAATCGACACGCCCGCATTCGACGCATGGCTGGCGACCATGGTACGCGTAGGCCCTGTTCAGGAGCCAGCCGACACACTCCGAGTCCTGATACTAAACATATTTGTTAAGTATTGTGCGGATGCTTGTGGCCGTGCGGGCGCTTGTGGTGCCGAACATTTCCCGAACTATGGGGTATAAGGAGGTGACACGACAACCGATCACCCCATCACTCCGGGAAGAGAACAATGTCCTTCGACTTCGCCGCCACCAGCCCCTCCGATACCCAGGCGCTCGCCCCTGCTTCCTTCGACGCGGCGGTCCCCGCCCCCGACCCCGACGACGACCCCCTGGGCGACGAGATCGCCGAACTCTCCGCCCACATCGACGCGGCCATCTACCGGCTCCTCACCCTTATCCTCCGATACGACGAAGAGGGGCGCTGGCACCAGCAGGGGTTCCGCTCCTGTGCCCACTGGCTCTCCTGGCGCACCGGCCTCTCCCTCGGGCCCGCCCGCGAGAGGATCCGGGTGGCCCGGTGCCTCCCCTCGCTGCCCCACATCTCCGCCGCGCTGGCCAAGGGACAGCTCTCCTACTCGAAGGTGCGGGCCATGACCCGCATGGCCACCGCCGAGAACGAGGAACAACTCCTCACCTTCGCCACCCACGGCACCACCGCCCACGTCGAGCGGCTGGTGCGGGAGCGGCGGCGCATGCTGGCGGGCGACGACTCATCGGCCGCCGAGCGGGCGGCGCGCAGGGGCCTCTCCGTGTATGTCACCGACGACGGCGACTACGAGATCCGGGGCCGGCTCGCCCCCGAGGTGGGCGCTCTGCTGCTGAAGGCGCTCGAGGCAACGGAAGACAAGCTCTACAAGGAACAGCGGGCCGCGGGCACGGAACACGAGACCACTGCGGCCGGGCGGCGGGCCGACGCCTTGGGGCTCTGGCTGGAAGAGCGCGTGCAGCCGAAGGTCCAGCTCGTGGTGCACTCGGTCGACACGTCCGGCTCGGTTGAAACGCTCAGCTCGGTGGTCACGGAAGAGGGCGTCGGCGTTCCAGCTGAAACGTCGTTGCGCCTCTGCAGTGACGCGGAGGTCGTGCCCATCAAGCGCGGAGCCGACGGTTCCGTGCTCGATGTCGGACGGCGGCGGCGGACGGTGGACTGGCGGCTGCGCAAGGCGCTGGAGGCGCGCGACGGCGGCTGCCGGTTCCCCGGCTGCGACTCGCGTCTGCGCACCCACGCCCACCACATCAAGCACTGGGCCCGGGGCGGCGAGACGGCTCTGGACAATCTGGTGCTGCTGTGTCCCTTCCATCACCGCACGGTGCACGAAGGGGGCTGGCGGGTGGAGATGGACGAGCGGGGCGTCCCGCGGTTCTTCAACCCGCTGGGCGTGCAAATGCCTGTGGTGCCGGAGGTGCCGGAGATCGGTGGCTTGCCAGTGCCGGATCCCGACTACGGGCTGGCGCGCTGGCACGGCCAGGACGGGATTGGCCCGTGGACCGGGACAACGCTGTGGCAAGGCGAGACACCCGATCTGAACTGGGCGCTGGACTGGTTCGCGAGGAAGGACAGTGACGACCGGAGCACCGGGGTTGAGGACCGCAGCGACGGAGGTGACGACGGTCAACACGCCGCACCCGCGTAGGGGGGCGCATGGCAAACACTAAACAACTTTGTTTAGTATCGCACCACGGCGTTGGCTTGCACCCTCGCCCCCGGACGCCGACCTACCCCAGGATCACGTCCTTGAGTGCCTTCACGCCCTCCACCGCGCGGGCCACGTGCTCCGTCGTGTTGTAGACGTGCGGGCAAAGCCGGAGTCCTCCCGTGCCCGCGCCGGCGATCCCGTGTTCCTCGTACAGGCGGCGCAGGGCCGCACCGCGGTCGCCCGACACCTCGATGATGCACACGCCGCCGGACAGCTCCGGCTCCATGGGTGTGACCAGCGACATCCCGAGTTCCGCGAGGCCCTCCTTGAGGGTGGTCGCGAGCGCGCTCACCCGCGCCTCGACCGCGCCGGGGCCGATCGCGTCGTGGAAGCCGGCCGTGGTGCCGACCGCCGCCAGGCACGCGTCGTCGCGCTGGCCCATGGACTCGAACTTGCGCGCGCCCTTGACGTCCGGATCGGCGTCGCTGCCCCAGCCGGGCGCCACGATGTTGGGCCAGATCTCGGCGATCCGGTCCTCCCTGACGTAGAGCACGCCCGCTTCCTTCGGGCCCATGAACCACTTGTGCGACGACGCCGAGTAGGAGTCGCAGCCGAGTTCGCGCAGGTCGACGTCGAGCGCGCCCCAGCTCTGGGCGCCGTCCAGGTGGACGTGGATGCCGCGGGGGCGGGCCACCTCGACGAGTTCGCGGACGGGAAGCCGCATCCCGCTCACGTTCGACACGTGGGTAAGCGCCAGCACGCGCGTCCGCTCCGTCAGGGCCGCGACGAAGGGGTCCATGAGGTCCTGGGCCGAAGCCGGGTGACGTGGCACGGCTACCCTTTTCACCTTGATCCCGAACCTCGCCGCCCGCACGTCCCACGCCACGTTGTTGGTCGGGTGGTTCTGATCCCAAACAACCACTTCATCCGCCGCACGCAGCGGCACGCCGTTGTTGACCGTGTTGTTGGCCTCGCTGGTGTTGCGGACGAGAGCGATCTCGTCGGCGCTGACGCCAAGCTGGGCGGCAACGCTGGTGCGGGACGCCTCGGTGAGGGTGCGGAACTTGGCGCGGTTGTTGGAGGAGCAGTCGCGATCGATGTCGCGCGTGAGGTCCTCGACGCGGGCGGCCACGGAGCGGGGCGACGGACAGAGGTTGGCCGCGTTCATGGGGACGCGTTCCTCGGTGAAGGAAAACCGGGCCCGGACCTGCTGCCAGTACGCTTCGTCGGCGGGGCGGGCCGGGCCAATGGGTGGATGAGCCGGGCCAATGGGCGGATCGGCCGGGTTTCCGCGGGCCACGTCGGCTGCGCGCGAGGCGGCCACGGGCAGGACGACGGCTCCGGCGGCGACGTCGGCGAGGAAGGAGCGGCGGGTGGTTCGACGCTTCACGGGCTTGCCTCCTGCAGCTGGGGCCTGACGAGCGGGTTGCTCTGATCATACCGGGTAGGCAGCTTCCGTTGCCAGTCTCCACGCGCGTCCCACCCCACAGGAGAGCACCTTGGCCCTGATCGCCCGACGCATGAGCCACCTGGGTACGGAAAACGCGTTCCGGCTCGGCGACGACATTCAGCGGTGCGTCGACCGGGGCATGGACGTGATCCGGTTCAACCTGGGCGCGCCGGATTTTCGCAGCGCTCCGCACCTGAACCGTGTCGCCAGCGAGTCGCTCGACGCGGGGAATTCCGGTTACTGCGATCCCGCCGGCATCCTGTCCTTCCGCGAGGCGATCGCGGCGCATGTGACGCGCACGCGGGGTGTGGAGGTCACCCCCGGGCGCGTGATCGTCACGCCGGGCGCCAAGCCGCCGATCGGCTACACGCTGCAGACCTACGTGAACGAGGGGGACGAGGTCATCTACCCCTCGCCCGGCTTCCCGATCTACGAGTCATGGGTGCGCTTCGCGCGCGCCGTGCCCGTGCCGCTGCCGCTGTCGGACGACACGGACTTCGCGTTCACGGCAGACGATCTGGCGGCGCTGATCACCGAGCGGACGAAGGTGATCATCCTGTGCTCGCCCTCGAACCCGACCGGCGGCGTGTTGTCGCGCGACGACCTGGCCGGGATCGCCGCGCTGGTGCGGGAGCGCTGCCGTCCGGACGTGCGCATCTACGCCGACGAGATCTACGAGCACATCCTGTTCGACGGGCTCGAGCACGAGAGCATCATGTCGCATGAGGGGATGCCCGAGCGGACGGTTCTGGCGAGCGGCCATTCCAAGGGGTTCGCGATGACCGGCTGGCGGCTGGGCTGGGCGGTGCTGCCCACTGCGGAGGAGGCCGCGATCTTCAAGCAGCTCAACATCAACATCATGTCGTGCGTGCCCCCGTTCCTGCAGGAGGCGGGAACGGCCGCGTATGAGGATCCGGCGTCAGCCGTGGCGGTGGAGCGCATGGTGCGCGAGTTCGAGCGGCGACGCGACTGGATCGTGCCGGCCCTGAACGAGGTGCCGGGGGTGAGGTGCCGGACGCCGAAGGGCGCGTTCTACGTGTTTCCGGATGTGTCGGGGATGTGTGCGCGGCTGGGCGTGCACGAAGCGTGGTCCCGGTTGCCGGCCTCGGCGCGGCGGCGCGCGACGCCGGCCGGCATGCTCCAGATGTTCCTGCTGTACCGGTACGGCGTGGCGTCGATGGACCGGGCGTCGTTCGGCCGGATCGGAGCGGAGGGGCAGGACTTCCTGAGACTTTCGATCGCCAACAGCATGGACGACATCCTGCGGGGCGTGGAGAGGATCGCCGAGGCGGCCGGGGATACCGACGGGTTCGCGGAGTTCGCCGGGAGCGAGGACGCGAGGGCGCTCTTCGGATGAGCAGCCGGGCGTTCGCATGAGCATTCGGGCTTTCGGATGAGCATTCGGGTCTGCGTTGCCGGGGTCACGGGCTGGACCGGGCGCGCTGTAGCCGGCGCGGTGCTGGACTCGGACGAGTTCGAGCTTGTGTCGGCGGTCGCGCGCCGGGCCGCGGGCAGCGACGTCGGCGAGGCGCTCGGGAGGGCGAAACGCACCGGAGTGGAGATCGCCGCGGACCCCGCGGGCGCGCTGGCTGCCGCCCCGGACGTCTGGATCGACTACACGCATCCCCTGGCGGTCAAGGGGCACGCGCTGACCGCGCTGGAGGCGGGTACGGCGGTCGTGATCGGCACCTCGGGGCTGGGGGCAGCCGACTACCGCGACATCGAGGCCGCGGCTCTCGCGCACGGCGCCGGGGTGATCGCGGCGGGCAATTTCTCGCTGACGGCCGCGTGCCTCAAGCATCTGGCCGGGATCGCGGCGCGCCATCTTCCCCACCGCGAGATCGTCGACTATGCCGACGCCGGCAAGCCGGACGCCCCGAGCGGCACCGCCAGGGAACTCGCGGAGTACCTCGGCACCGTCGCCCCCAACCGGCTCCAGGTCCCCGTCGACGAGATCGTGGGCGTTCCCGGAACCCGCGGCGCCGACATCGGGGGAACACAGGTGCACTCGGTGCGGCTTCCCGGCTACGTCATCTCGGTCGAGGCCCTGTTCGGGCTTCCTGGCGAGCACCTGACCATTCGCCACGACGCCGGCGAGAGCGCCGAACCCTACGTGGCGGGAACGCTGCTGGCGGCGCGGCGGGCCGGCGGGACCACGGGACTGGTGCGGGGGCTGGACCGGCTGCTGTTCGGATAGCGGGCGGGCGCTCCCTGCGCCCCCCTACTCCTCCGTGATGCCGATTTCGAACATCGACGACCACAACTTGCCGGTTACGTAGAAAGTGCCGGTGGCGTCGTCGTACGCGATGCCGTTGAAGACCGCTCCCGTGTCCGCGGGCCGGCCGCTCGCGAGGGACAGCGCGAACGCGTCCAGCTGTCCTGTGACCTCCCCGGTCGACTTGTCGACCCGAACGATCTCGTCCCTCATGTAGATATTCGCGTAGATGTGGTCGCCCACGCACTCGAGTTCGTTGAGGTTGCGCACCGAGAAACCGGAGTTGGTGACCTCGATCAGGTCGAGCAGCTCGAACGTGGCCGGATCCCGGCGCTGGAGGGTACCCGAGCCGTCCGACATGAACAGCGACTGGCCGTCGTGACAGAGTCCCCAGCCCTCGCCCTCGTACGCGAAGGTGCCCTCCGGGACCAGTGTGGCGGCATCGTATACGAAGGCCAGGCCCGCCTTCCAGGTGAGCTGGATCAGCTTGTCGCCCACCAGCGCGATACCCTCCCCGAAATACTCATCGGCCAAAGCGTGGCGGAGCAGCACTTCGCCCGTCGCGATGTCCACCCGCCGGACCTCCGATTCCCCGTACTGGCCGGTGCTCTCGAAGAAAACCCCGTCGTGGATCAGCAAACCCTGCGTGTATCCGGATGGGTCGTGCGGGAGGGTGCGCCGCAACTCATAGCCGAGCTGTGCGACCGGGTCGCCGCAGCCGGCAAGGAAGAGCGGCAGCGCCGCGGCAGCGGCAAACAACCGGCCGACTCGCTGGATCATGGCCTGCCTCGCGTGGTCATGCGCATCGCCGATCGGGCGGGAGCGCGTTCTATTCTCATCGTGGGGCCGTCAGGCTAACGTATCACTTCTCATCTCGCGCCAAGGAGGCGGAAGTGCCCGGATTGCATTCGCATATCGATCCCGACGGACTTCTAGAATACTCGGTTGTCTTCACCGACCGATCACTGAATCACATGTCGGCGCGGTTCCGCAACATCATGAAGTACCTCTCCAGTACCCTGAAAGCGACCTACCGTGCCGAGGCCGTCGCCGTGGTTCCCGGTGGAGGGACCTACGCGATGGAGGCGGTCGCGCGCCAGTTCGGCACCGGGAAGCGGTGCCTGGTCATCCGCAACGGGTGGTTCAGCTACCGGTGGACCCAGATCTTCGAGGCCGGAGCGGTTCCGTCGGCGGAAACCGTGCTTGCGGCGCGGACCGTGGGCGATGGTCCGCAGGCGCCGTTCGCCCCGCCCCCGATCGGCGAGGTGACCGCGGCGATCGCCGGGGAGCGCCCGGATGTCGTCTTCGCCCCCCATGTGGAGACGTCGTCCGGGATTCTCCTGCCGGACGGCTACCTGCGTGCGGTGGCGGACGCGACGCACGCCGCGGGAGGACTCTTCGTACTCGACAGCATCGCATCGGGCGCGATGTGGGTAGACATGAACGAGTGCGGCGTCGACGTCCTGCTGAGTGCTCCGCAGAAGGGGTGGAGCGGCTCGCCGTGCGCCGGCCTCGTGATGTTCGGTCCGGAGGCGCTCGGCAGGATGACACCGGCGGACAACACCAGCTTCGCGTGTGACCTCCTGCGCTGGCTCAAGGTCATGGAGAGCTACGAGCAGGGCGGCCACACCTACCATGCCACCATGCCCACGGACGCGCTCCGCATGCTGCACGAGGCGATGGTCGAACTGCGGGACTTCGGGTTCGAGAGGGCCCGGGCCCGCCAGCAGGAGCTCGGTGACCGCGTCAGGGCGCTCGTCGCGGAACGAGGGTTCCCGAGCGTGGCGGCCCAGGGCTTCGAGGCGCCGGGGGTGGTCGTCTGCCATACCGAGGATCCCGAGATCGCGAACGGCACGCGGTTCAGCAAGGCCGGCCTGCAGATCGCGGCCGGCGTTCCCCTGCAGTGCGGCGAGCCGGAGGGATTCAGCACGTTCCGGCTGGGACTCTTCGGGCTGGACAAGCTCGGTGACGTGGATCGCACCGTAAACGCGCTGGACGAGGCGCTGGAGCAGGTGGTGCGCGACGCGACGGCCGAGGCGAATACGGCGCGCGCGGCGGCGACCACGGCCCAGCCGGCGGGAGTCTGATGCGCCGGCGCGTCGTTGCGGAATTCGATGTCACGGGGTGGGACCAGACGCCGTACGGGGAGGAGGGTGACGGTCCGAGTCTGGGCGAGGCCATCGTGCTCAAGAGCTACCGCGGCGAACTCGAAGGCACGGGTCGCGCCCGACTCCTGATGTGTCGCGCCGACCCGGCGAACACCAGCGAAAACGCCGGCTACGTGGCATCGGAACAGGTCACCGGGCGCCTCGTGGGCAGGGAGGGGACGTTCGTGTTGCAGCACTGGGGAGTCGCAGCGGCGGGCGAGCCACCCAGGACCGCTGGGCACGTCGTACCGGGATCGGGCACCGGTGAGCTGGCCGGCCTGACCGGGACGATGGAGATTTCCGTGGCCGCGGACGGAACCCACACGCTCGCGCTGGACTTCGAGCTTCCCGGCGGCGGCCGGGCCTGACGGTTCGGGCCGTCGTTCTACCGCGCGGCGCTGACCGCCGTGAACTTCTGTACCCGGCGTCCCGTTGACGCTTCGCCGACGTACAGGTTCCCTTGCGAATCGACATCCATGCCGTGTGGGCGGAGGAACTGGCCCACCTGGCGTCCCCCGCGCCCGAATTCGCCGACGACTTCTAGGTCCTCCCGGCGCAGGGTCCAGATCTTGTGATTGGTCCCGTCGGCCAGATGAAGCCAGCGCTGGCCGGGGTCGGGGGACAGGGCGATGACGAAGGCCGAGCCTGACGCCAGGGTACGCGGCGCGATCGTCTTCTCGGCGACGTACTCGCCGCTCTGCCGGAAGACCTGGATCCGGTTGCCCCGGCGGTCCGCCACGTAGATCAGGCCGTCTTCGGACCCGATGAGGTCGTGGACGGTCGAGTACTGGAGCGGGGGCGGCCAGTCCAGGTCGCGGCCCGCATAGTCGTAGCTGTACTCGTCATCCGGCGGCTCGCTGTAGGCGCCCCAGTGGCGCAGGTATTCGCCCGTCTCGCCGTCGAAGACGACGACGCGCCGATTGGCGTAGCCATCGGCAACGAACAGTTCATTCGACTCGGGGTCCACCCACATGCCCGCCGGACCCCCCAGCAGGCGGGGATCGTCGCTTCCACCCGTGACATCGTACTCGCCCAGCGTCATCACCAGCTCGCCGCTCCGCGTGAATTTCATGACGCGGTGGTGACGGTAGGTGCCCACCCAGACGAAATCGTTGTGGTCCACGAAGAGCCCGTGGGGGTTGCGCGGATACTCGGCAACATCCTGTGATGGATCGCCCCAGGCCTGCACGACGCGGCCATCGGGGTCGAACTCGATCACGGTCGGGGCGGGCACGCAGCACGTCCCGATGGGCGGATCCTGAACCGCCGACGTTTCCTCGGGCGTCAGGGTCTCCGGCAGGTGCGCCACCCAGACGTGGTCGCGATCGTCGACGAACACGGCCGTCACAGCCCCCATGATCCACTTGTTCGGCATTTCCAGCGGCCACGAGGGATCGACCTGGAAACCCGGCGGGGCATCGCCCGGGTTGGCGTTCGCCCCCGGAGCGTCGGCGTCCGGTGGCGCCTCGCACGCGGCGGCCGCCAACGCCACCGGCAGGCACGCTGCCCAGGTCCGGAGTCTGCGCACTCGCTCGCTTGCGGCTATTCTCATTGGTGGTCTCGCTGTCGCGGGAATGCAGGCTTGACGTACTTGCGTAGGCACGGGACGCCCGGGAAACTTCCCCCTGAGGAGGCGATTACGCCAGCCCCGGGCGGCTCCGTGATCCACGCAGGCATTGCGGGAAGCTGACATACACGGTCGAGAGGACACATGAACGGGACACTTGTTTCGCCGGGCGGTACGTCCGGCGCAGGCGGGCCGGGCGCACCCCGCGCCGGACGCATGCTGTTTGCGGCGTGCTCACTCCTCCTCCTGTCCGCGTGTTCGTTCGCGCCGCCGCCAGCGGTGCCTGAACCCGTCGCCGAGTTGCCGGGGGACTTCATGGGCGGCTCGCTGCCGGGGGATTACGAGTCGCGCGAGTGGTGGGAGGTCTTCGATGATCCCGTGCTGAACACGGTCGTCGATTCGGCCCTCGCTGCGAACTTCGACCTGGCCGAGGCCGTGGCCAGAGTACAACAGGCCAGGGCCCAGGCGGGAATCGCAAGGGCCGGACTCTTCCCCGCCCTGCAGGCGAGCGCCGGCGCCACAGATCAAGACACGCCCGCGAACGCCGGATTCGGCGAACAGTTTCGCAAGCTGGCGGGCGGCGAGGATGGGGCGCTGCCCGGTGGATTCCAGTTCCCGGACCGCCTGGCGTTCACGACCTACTCGCTGGGCATCGATTTCGCCTACGAACTCGACTTCTGGGGCCGTGCCCGCAACGATGCCCGGGCAGCGGGCGCCCAGTACATGGCATCGGAGTCGGACTATCACGCCGCACGTATCGGCGTGCTCGCGACAACGATTTCGACCTACTTCGAGATCGTGGACCTGCGCCGCCGCACCGAGCTCGCGCGCCGGACCGTCGATGTGCTGCTCGAGCGGGAATCACTGGCGGAGACGCGGTACGATCGCGGGCTGGTGACCTCCTTCGAGCTCTACCAGGTCAGGCAGGACCTGCGCAACACGCAGGCCGCCCTGCCCCAGCTGGAGACCCTGCTTACCGACGCCGAGGGACGTCTGGCGGTTCTCCTGGGGGGCTTCCGCGGGAAGCTCGACGCGATTCTGCCGGATTCGCTTGCTCCGGTGCCCCTGGGCGATCCCGTCTCTGCGGGCGTTCCCGCCAACCTGCTGTTCCAGCGGCCCGATGTTCTGGCGGCGGGACTGCGCATGGACGCGGCGCGCTTCGCCATCGGTGCGCGGCGGGCCGAGCTGCTCCCGTCGCTCTCCCTTTCCGGGACGATCGGCGTGCAGTCTGCGCAGGCCGACGGCCTCTTCAACGTCGACCAGTGGTTCCGCAATCTCCTGGGCAACCTGACCGCGCCGATCTTCCAGGGTGGCCGCATCCGCCAGAACATCGCACTGGCGCACGGGCAGTTCGGACAGGCGGCAGCGGCATACGGCCGAACGGTGGTCACGGCCGTATACGAGGTCGAGGCCGCGCTGGCCGCCCTCGCGAACGAAGACCGGCGGCATACCTTCCTTGTCGCCCAGCGGGAGGAGGCGCAGGGCTCGGTCGACCTGCAGTCGGAGCGGTACGCTTCGGGAGTCGGCGGCTATACCGACTATCTCGACGCGCTGCGCACGCTCCTCAATGTCGAATCGACCCTCTCCGGGGCAAGTCGCGACCTGGCTCTGGCCCGGCTCGCCGTGCATCGCGCCCTGGGAGGAGAATGGACCGCCCCGCCCGAGTCGCTGGAAGGTCTGCAGATGGTCCCGGTCACGGGGTCGGACGCCGCCACCTCCTCCGCATCCAACACTGAAGGGAGCAAATAGATGGGTCGCTTCAGGAATGCCCTGATCGCTTCGGGAATCCTGCTCGGTGCGATCGTCATCGCGGTCGTCATGGTTCAGCTGAGGCCTGAACCTCCGCTGCGCGAGCCGCCGTCGCAGGTTCCGTTCGTCACGACCGTCGCCACGTCGGCCGGCGAGGGCGCGATACCGGTGTTCGGTGCCGGCACGGTGCGGCCCCGCGCGGAAATCGATGTCGCGGCGCAGATCAACGGCAAGGTCGCGTGGGTCGCGTCCGCGTTCCAGGGGGGCGGGCGCGTCCGAAGCGGCGACGTTCTCTTCCGCATTGACGACGCCGACTACCGCAACCGTGTGCGGCAGGCGCGCGCCAATGTCGCAGCAGGTCAGGTCGCGCTCCTGCAGGCCGAGGAGGACGCCCGCATCGCGCGCCAGGAGTATGCACTCTTCCTGAGGCGTCAGCCCGACGCGGCCAGAGAGGGTGACGCCAATCCGCTTACGCTGCGCGAGCCCCAGCTCGAGGCCGCGCGCGCCGCGCTGGCTCGTGACAGCGCCGCGCTGGCGGACGCCGAACTCGCCTTGGCGCGCACGGAGGTGCTGGCGCCGTTCAGCGGAGCCGTCAGGTCCGAATCGGTCGACCTGGGGCAGTTCGTGGCGGCGGGTCAAAGCGTCGGAAGGCTGTACGCCGACGACGCCGTCGAGGTGGTCGTGCCGCTGTCCGACTCGGATGCCGCGCTGGTCCCGAACCTTTGGCAACTCGCCGCCGGTGACGGGAACCGCGCCGTGCAGGTGGTCGTGACGGCGGGCTACGGACAGGCGGAGCACGACTGGAACGGATACGTGGACCGCGCCGAGGCCGCGCTGGACGAGCAGACACGCACGATCGACGTGATCGTGCGCGTGCCGAACCCCTTCGCCGGATCGGGGCCCCCGCTTCTGGTGGGCCAGTTCGTCGAAGTGCGGATCGACGGTGTCGCGCCGGACCGCTACTTCGTGGTGCCGCGCGCCGCTCTGCGAACCGGCAACGAGATCTGGGCCACGCGACAGGATTCACTGGTGACGATTGTGCCCGTGCAGGTGCTGCAGCGGTCGGAGGACCAGGTGTACGTCACCGGCGGGCTGGAAGCGGGACAGCCGGTCATCGTCAGGGGGATTCAGATCGCGACGGAGGGCATGGTGGTGCGGCCGGGGGACACGTCGTGAGGGCATCCACAGCACCCGGCGGCCGAAAGAGCTGAGACGCGAGGGCGTCGGAGACCGTGAGTTCGGGCGGACGGGAACAACACGGGGGCGGCGGCGCGATCGCCTACATGGCCCGCAACGGGGTCGCGGCCAACCTCCTCATGTTCTTCATCCTCATTGCCGGGTTTTTTGCGCTCACCACCCTCGTGCAGGAGGTCTTCCCGGAAGTCTCGCTCGACCGGGTCAATATCTCGGTCGCCTACCCCGGCGCCACGCCGGATGAGGTCGAGGAATCGATCATCCTCAAGATCGAGGAACAGATCGAGGGTGTTGAAGGCCTGAAACAGACCAGGTCCACAGCCGCCGAGGGACGGGGAACGGTGGTGGCGGAGGTCGAACTGGGCGAGGATCTCAATCGCTTCCTCGACGACATCAAGGCGCAGATCGACAGGATTCAGACCTTCCCCGCGGGTGCCGAACGCCCGGAGGTCACGGAAGTGACCACCCGGCAGAGCGTCATCCGGCTGGTGCTGTACGGGGACGTGTCTGAACGGACCCTCAAGGAACTCGCCTACCGGACCGAGGACGCGCTTTCCGCGCTGCCCGAAGTCTCCTACGTGGAGACCACCGGCGTTCGCGAATACGAGATCTCGATCGAAGTCCCGCTGCAGCGGTTGCGGGCTCTGGGACTGACGCTGCGAGACATTTCGAACGCCGTGCGGGGCGGATCCCTCGACCTCTCGGCCGGAAGCATCGACACGCGCGACGAAGAGGTGCGGATCCGCACGACCGGACAGAACTACAACCAGCAGGACTTCGAGGAGATCATCGTCCTGAGTCGGGCCGACGGCACGGTCGTCCGCCTCGGCGACATCGCGGACGTGCGGGACGGCTTCCGCGAGGTCGACCTGATCGGCCGGTACATGGGACAGCCCGCGGCCTACGTCGAGGTCTTTCGGACCGCCGACGAGAAGGCGCTGGAGATCGTGGACGCGGTGGAGCAGCACCTCGCGGACGACGTGATCCCCTCGCTGCCGGCGGGCGTCGGACTGGAGATCTGGAACAACGACGCCGATATCCTGCAGGACCGGCTCGGGCTGCTCGTCAAGAACGGGCTGCTGGGGCTCGCGCTGGTGCTGCTCTCGCTCGCGCTCTTCCTGGAGATCCGGCTGGCGTTCTGGGTAGCGGTGGGCATCGCCGTCTCGTTCGTGGGCACCTTCGGCGTGATGGCGGTTCTGGGCGTGTCCATCAACCTGATGTCGCTCTTCGCGTTCATTCTCGCGGTCGGGATCGTGGTGGACGACGCGATCGTGGTGGGCGAGAACATCTACGCGGAAAGGGAGAAGGGTCACCGTGGCGTCGTCGCGTCGATCCGCGGGACGCGCAGGATCACCGGACCCGTCATCTTTGCCGTCCTGACCACGGTGGTGGCCTTCTGCCCGCTCTTCTTCATCCCCAGTTCCATCGGAAGAATCGTCGGAGAGATTCCGATCATCGTGATCTCGGTCCTCCTCTTTTCCCTGATCGAATCGCTTCTCGTTCTGCCGAACCACCTGTCCCACCTGCCCCGCAGGCGTGGTCCCTCGGCCCGCCGCGAGCCCCACCTGGTGGGCCGCATCCAGTCCGGCGTGGATTCCGGGCTCAAGCGCTTCATCGACGGACCGCTCGACCGGGGCCTGCGGTTCGCGACGGGCCGCCCCGGAATCGTGATCGCGACCGGCGTTGCCATGATCATCGTGTGCGTCGCGATGATACCCGCCGGGATCATCCGGGTGGACTTCATGCCTTCGGTGGAGGCCGACCTGGTGACCGCCAGCCTGGAGATGCCCGAGGGCACCCCGGTCCAGCGCACATCCGAGGTCGCGCAGACGCTGGAGACGGCGGGGTACACGGCGCTCGGCCGACTGGTGTCCGACGACAGCGAGGGCCTCGAGAGCCTCCTGACAGGCGTGAACGTCACGATCGGCCTTCCGGCCAGGCAGACCGGACCCACCGGTAACGACGCTGGCTCGGCCAATCCTCAGGCCAACATCGCGGCCGTCGAATTCAAGCTTGTGAGCCCCGACGAACGCGATGTCTCGGCGATCGACCTGCAGCAGCAGTGGCGCGAGGAGCTGGGCCCGCTGCCGGAGGCAAAGTCGCTCACCATCAGCGCCGAACTGATCAGCTTCGGCGCCCCGGTGCACGTCGAACTCTCGCACCCTGATCCCGCGCGGCTCGCTCTTGTCGGCGACACGCTGGTGGCGCGGCTGCGCGAGTTCGCGGGCGTCTTCGACGTGCAGGCGGACCAGGACCAGGGGCTGCGGGAGATTCAGCTCGACCTGCTGCCCCAGGCGCGGACCATGGGGCTCACGCTCGACAACCTGGCCAGACAGGTCCGCTCGGCCTTCTTCGGCGACGAGGCGCTGCGGGTCCAGCGCGGGCGCGAGGACATGCGCGTGTACGTCCGGCTGCCCGAAGACGAGCGCAACGCGATCGCCGACGTGGAGGGCTACCTGGTTCGCACCCCGGGCGGCGGCGAAGTGCCCCTGGCGCGGGTCGCGTCCGTACGGTTCGGCAACTCGCCCACGACGATCCGGCGCAAGGACGGCGACCGGGTGCTCACGGTCACTGCCGACGTCAACACCAACGTCGTGACGGGCGACGAGATGACCGACATTCTGGATGGCTCGATCCTCCCGGAGCTGACGGCCCGCAACCCGGGGCTCACCTATTCCTTCGGAGGCGAGCGGCAGGAGCAGGTCGAATCGTTCGGCGCGCTGGGCGGCGGCTTCGCTCTCGCCATGCTGGTGATCTACGCGCTCCTCGCGATTCCGTTCGGTTCCTACACCAAGCCGCTGATCATCATGGCGGCCATTCCGTTCGGCATCATCGGCGCCGTACTCGGCCACGCGATCCTGGGACTTCAGATGGCGATCATGTCACTGTTCGGTGTGATCGGCCTGAGCGGGGTGGTCGTGAACGACTCGCTGGTCATGATCGACTTCATCAACGAACGGCTGCGCCAGGGCATGTCCGGACGCGATGCGATCATCGCGGGGGCGAAGGCGCGCTTCCGTCCGATCCTGCTGACGTCGGTGACGACCTTTCTCGGGGTCGCGCCCCTCGTCTTCGAGACCAGTCTGCAGGCCCAGTTCCTGATCCCGATGGCGGCGTCGCTGGGGTTCGGGATCCTGTTCGCGACGGGCGTGCTGATGATGATCGTTCCGGCGCTGGCGATGGTGCAGCACCGGGTGATGGGGGGCGTGTAGACCGGCGTCCGCCTGCCGGCAGCTACCCGTCGCGGCGGTCGCGCGGATCCGGCCCCAGTTCGACCGGGAGATCCGGGCGGTCACCCCAGTTGCGCCAGCTCCCGTCATAGAAGTAGGTGTCGAGCCCCATCATGCGCGCCGCCATGTAGTCCACGCTGGCGCGCATCCCGATCATGCAGTAGATGACGTGGGTCTTGCCCTCGCCCGCACCGTGGCGCTCCAGGATTCCGGCGACCTCGGCACGCGGACGGAAGCGGGTGTTGTTGTCCGGGTCCATCAGCTCTTCCCAGTAGAGCTGGGCCGCGCCGGGGATGTGCCCGGGCCGTCCTCCGTTGCCGAGACCCCCGTCGTCGCCCGTGTACTCGTCGTCGGGCCTCGCGTCGAGCAGCACCAGGGACTCGCCACCGAGCCGTGTTCGGATCCAGTCCGCCGATACCCGGAAGTCGACCGGGTCCGCCGGCTCGACATCACCCCGAGCGACCTCCGGCGCAGGTCCGCTCTCCACGGCACCGCCCGCCGCCTTCCAGGCTTCGATCCCGCCGTTCAGTACGAATGCGCGGTCCCCGAGTCCCAGCAGGTCGAAGGTGACCCAGGTGCGGGCCGTCGCGGTCATGCTGTTCCCATAGATCACGACCTTCGAATCGCTGTCGACACCCGCGGCGCGGAGGGCGGAGGTGATTTCGTCAACCTCCCGGAATTCGGCGATCCACCGCTCCTCGCCCTCCCACGCGATGTCGTCGAACCGCAATGGACGGGCCCCGGGAATGTGCTCGGCCGCGAACGCTCCCGACCTGCGCTCGGCCTGCAGGACCACCACGTCGTCGTCCCCGATGTGCTGCAACAGCCAGTCGGCCTCGACGAGCGGATCGACGGGCATCGTCTGCGGCGCGGGCACGGCGGACGCAGCCGCGCGGTCCTGGGCCAGGACCGGTGCAGGGACCATGAGGATGCCGAGGGCCGCCGCGGAGGCTACGGCGCAAACGACGGGCGCAAGCGGGACTGGCTTCTTCATCGGGTGGGATCCGGGGTCAGAAACGGGACGTAAGGGTGATACGGAAACTACGCGTGGCGCCCGGATTCCGTTCCTGAACGTCGACGTACTCGGCCTGCAGGAGGTTGGCGACCTTGGCCTGCACGTCCATGTCCATGATGGTCGCGCCCATGCGCAGGTCGAGCAGCGTGATGTCGCCCCGCTCGTCCAGAGGGTAGGCCAGAACCTGCTCGGCACGGCTGCGGTAGCGCACGTCCAGGGCTACGCGGTCCGACCAGCCCGAAAGGGTGGTGGTGATGTTGTGCCGTGACCTGTAGGCAAGCTCGCGCCCGGTGAGAAGATCCTCGGAATCCAGCAACATGTAGTTGGCCTGCAGGTTGAGCTTCCTCGGCACAAGCCCGATCCTCATGCCCGCGTCCAGTCCCCGGACCCGCGCCTCGGCAACGTTCCGGAACTGGAAGGTGAGGAACTGCCCCGGGGCCCCGGACACCTCGATGAGGCCGGCGTACTCGCTCCAGAACAGCCCCGCATCGAGCCACAGCCAGTCGCGCGGTGTCGCGGTCATCCCCACTTCACCGGCCCACGCGGACTCGCCCCGCAACTCCAGGTTGGGGACGACACGAAAACCGAAAACGGTCGTGGAGGTGAACTGCTCGGACACGGAGGGAGCGCGATAACCCCGGCTTATGGAGGTTCGCAGGCTCAGGTGGGCGCCAGGCTGAAGGACCAGTCCGATCTTCGGATTAAGCGTCACGTCCCCCTCGACGAACGAAGCCGCGTGCCGGTCGAATCGAATCCCGGCGGTACCGCGGAACCGTTCGGAGAACTCGATCTCGTCCTGGGCGAACAGCGCCAGATCCGTGACGTTGGGCGTCGGCTCCAGGAAATTAGACGCCACACGCGTGTAGGCCGCTTCCCCGCCCAGGGTCAGAGAGTGCCGTCCTGCGCTGAACAGCGCGAACTGCACGTCGGTTCCGAACCGCGTGGAGCGGTGGTAGTCCCGGTTGTCGTGATAGTGATTCTGTACACGGACGTGCTGAAGCTGAGGGCGGACCTGGAGCTCGAGTCGAGACGTGACAAGCGGCGTGCCCGTCACGCCGACAACCAGGTCTGAATTCCGGATCCAGTCGCCGAGCCGGGCGGGATCGACCTCCAGCCGCCGATCGGCCGAGAGCCAGGTGAAGAACTCTTCCTTGTCCTCGCGCTTCCAGTTCGCGAACAGCTCCCATGGGCTTGAGGACTCGGCTCCCAGCACGGTCTTGGCCCGGAGACGCCACCGCTCCATGCCGCCGTTCTGCCGGAATCCGTCCGATCCCTCCCGCCCCGCGAACAGCGTCAGGTCGGTGGTGCCGATCCGCCGCGAGTGCTGCAGGTGCAGCCCCTCCATGTTGAGGCGCTCATCCGAGAAGTTGCGTTCGCCGGGGGTGTCGAACACCCCGTAGTATCCCCGGATCACGGTCTCGGTCCCGGTCACGAGCGGGCGGGTGATCACGTTGACGACGCCGCCCATGGCGTTGGTGCCCCAGAGCGTGGAGTGCGGCCCCTTGACGATTTCGATCCGCTCCACGTCGAGAATGGGCAGGACGCCGAAGTCGATCGCCGACCCCACGCCCCCGAGGACCCTGTGGCCGTCGAGCAGCATGAGGACGCGGCTGCCAACCCCCCGCGCGATTCCGCTGGAACCGCGTATGTCCATGTGGCCGGCGTTGAACGTCACGCCCTGTGCGAAGGGAAGCGCCTCGTCAAGGCTGGTGACGTCCCGTTTCGCGAGTTCCTCCGATCCGATGACGGCCACGCTCGTCGGCGCGTCCCCAGGCCGCGTGGCCGACCGGCTGGCCGTGACCGTGACTCCGGGAACCTCGAAGAGACGCCTGCTCATCGGAATCCGGAACGGATCCTGCCCCGGAGCCTGAGGGACTACGGAATGCTCGACGGTGGTGTACCCGTCGGCCGTCACGACCAGCACATGCGGGCCGGGGCCGGGGAGATCCAGCGAAAAGCTGCCATCCGCGCCGGTGAACGCGCGCAGCGGCGTGCCGACGACCAGGACCTCCGCCTGCGCGACGGCGGTACCCAGTTCGGCGTCCACGACGACGCCGCGGAAGGGGGCGTCTTCCTGTGCCGACGCGGGGGCGGACGCGACAAAAACGGCGAGCCAGAGAAGCGCACCGCAAACCCTGCCGGGACTACGCACGGCTACTGACGCCGCCACACCGTAGTCGAGGCCGAGAGCGCGGGCTGCTCGACAACGACCGTCAGAATGGAGATCTCAAAGGTGTAGGTGCCTGTTTGCTGCGGGCTCAACTGGACCAGCGGCCCGGTCAGGAACTCCTGCTCCCATGTTCCGTCCAGTCGATTGGTGTAGGTGCCGGAGCCAGGAAGTTCGATGATGTTGCCGCTGAAGGGCAGCTTCAGATCGGTGGTGAACGTGCCGGTCGCCTCGCCGCCGCCGACCGCCGTTTGTTGCACCGTGAAACTGCCGGCCACTTCCGGGGGCACCAGCGTCGTTTCGGCGTCCAGTGCAGAGGTAAAGGACTCGATGGTATACGTTCCCGTAAGGTCGGGGGGCGTCGGATCCGGTGGTATGATCGCCTCCTCGGCGCAGCTCCACACGAGGGCAACCCCTGCCAGCGCGACAATCAGCGATCCGGATCTGGAGCGAAACAAGTCCACCTCCCTTTTGGATACTCGACGCTTACGTTCAACGTATATACCGGCCATTGCGGCAACCAGATCCCTACCCATGACGACAAGCGCATGCTGCTGATCACCGGCGACAAGCCGAGGGGACCACGCGACCTCTTCCGCCGCCTGGACGAGCTCGGCGTCGCCCACAACACCCTGAACCACGACCCGGTCTTCACGGTGGAGGAGGCGCGGCGCCTGCGGGGACACATCGAGGGCGCGCATTCCAAGAACCTCTTCGTCCGCGACAAGAAGGAACGGCACTGGCTGGTCTCGTGCCTCGCCGACCGAACGCTCGACCTCAAATGGCTGGCATCGGCGCTGGGCACGAAGCGGCTGACCTTCTGCAGCGAGCGCCGCCTCGCCGGTTATCTCGGGATCGGCCGCGGCAGCGTCTCCCCGTTCGCGGTCATGAATGACATCACCGGAGTCGTCCAGGTCGCGCTCGACGCGGATCTTCTGGACGCCGAGCCGCTCAACTTCCATCCATTGGACAACGCGAAGACCACGACCGTGTCAAGGGCAGGCCTGATGCGCTTTCTCGAAGCGGAAGATCACCCGCCGGTGATCATCCGATTCCCGAATGGCTGACGCTTTTGCGGTCAAGCCGGCCGATCACCTGAACGCGGGCAGGACGTGCCGGACCACGATGTCCATGGTCTTCTGCTCGTAGTCACCCGCCGCCTCGCCAACGCGCCACCAGTTGTTGGTCGTGACGGCGACCAGGTTCAGGTCCGGCACGACGACGATGTACTGGCCACCGTGCCCCCACGCGAAGTACATGGGCTCGGGCGCCTCGGGGACGGTCCACCACAGATACCCGTACGAGATCCCCTCGAGCGAACCCGAGTCCAGGCGCCAATCGAAGCGTGTCACCGTGGACCGGTCGACCCACTCGGCGGGCACGATCTGCCGGCCACCGCTGGACCCCCGCTGGAGAAACAGCTGCCCGAACCGCGCCAGATCGCGCGGTCGCAGATCGAGCCCCGCCCCGCCGTTATGGAAGCCGCCGCCCAGGCTCTCCCACTGGCTCAGTGCTATCCCCATCGGATCGAAGAGTGCGTGCCGGGCGAAGGCGGGAAGCTGCATCGTGGTGGCCTGCTCGATGACTACACCGAGAAGGTGCACGGCGCCCGAGTTGTACGTGAAATGGCTGCCCGGGCTGTGCGAGAGCGGCTTTTCCAGCACGAAACCGAGGTAGTCGCCGGACCGGACCCACTCGATGTACGACCCGAATCCGCCGGTCTCGTCCCATTCCAGACCGCTGGTCATGGTGAGGAGATGCCCGACCGTGATCGCTCGTTTGTCGGGCCCGATCCAGCTGACCACCGGATCCAGGTAGTCGCCGATAGGATCGTCGAGGCTACCGATGTCCCCACGCTCGATCGCGATGCCCGCAAGCGCCGAAACGACGCTCTTCGTGACCGAGCGCACATCGTGCAATTCCTCGTCGGCGCCGTCACCGAAATACTCCTCCACGACCAGCCGCCCGTCCTTTACGACCAGGAGGCTGCGCATGCGGTCGTTCGCCCGGGCCAGCTCCACCGCACGCGCCACCCGTTCCGGCGAGCCACCGACGGCCGACACGGAGGCCTCGACCCAGGGCAGAGCGAGGTCGATATCCGGGCCATCGGAGGATCCCGGGCCCATGGTGGCTTCGCTGCACGCAGCCAGAAGGCATGCTGCAGCGCCGACCGCCGCCTGTCTCAGCTTCAGCGGTGTCTTGTGCAGACGCACTCGCGGGTCCCGTCAACGAAGTGTAACCGACACGTTCCACCTGCAATCTGCACGAAAAGCACCGTGGCACGCCAGTCGCCCCAAGGGGCCGCTGCCCGCCGCATGAAGGCGCACGGGCACACGACACTGGCGCCGCAACCCGTGATGGTGGGATCTTCCGAAACCCGGCCCCGCCTGCCGGCGTCTACCTGACCGGGGGCCGCTTCACCTGCATTTCACCCGCTGGAGACTTCCAGCGACAGGAAGGATGGATCGTCATGAAGCCAACGATCGAGCGCGGGTTGCTCGCTCTGGCCGCACTCGCCGCGTCCGCCGCATGGAGTTGCGCGACGCCACAGGTGGCCAACCCCGAGGAGCAGGTCGCCCAGGCCCTCGCGGCCGCACCGGACGACCTTGCCGATGGAGCCCGGATCCTCGGTTACGCCACCGACGGCACCGTTGTGCAGCTGCGCGAGGGATCCAACGACTTCATATGCCTGGCGTCCAACCCGGCCAACGAGTACTTCTCGTCGTCCTGCTACCATGCCTCGCTGGAACCGTATTTCGCCCGCGGTCGAGAGCTGGACGCCGAGGGGACGAGTCGCGAGGACCGGTACCGTATCCGCTACGAGGAGATGGAGGCGGGGACGCTGCCGATGCCGGTCATGTCCGCCGCCCAGTACATCTTCGACGGAACCTGGGACAGCGAGACGCTTTCCGCCGAGGGCGCGGTGCGGTGGGTGATCTATGTGCCGGGAGCGACCGGCGAGTCGATCGGACTGTCGGTTGCGCCGGTCGAAGGCGGCCCCTACCTGATGTCCGCCGGGACACCGGGCGCCCATATCATGATCGTGCCGCCCCGGGACCGGTAACCGCCTGTCGGCATGATCCCGACCCTGGGCGCCATCGTCGTTACCGGCGGGGTCATCGGTCTGCACGCGGTATTCCTGGTCTTCGTCCTGCTGCGGCCCCGCGTCCGCCAACCTTCGTCACTCGCCTGGATCCTCGTGATCATCGCGGTCCCCTTCGGCGGGATCGTGCTGTACCTGATCGTGGGCGAGGTGCGTACCGGCAGCAGGCGCAAGCGCCGGCACCGGACCATCCAGCGGAATATCCGCACCGTCCTCAGGCACGCCTGGCACGAGACGACCGGGACCGCGGTGGTTCCCTGGGGCACCGAAGCCATCGCCCGACTCGCCCGGCTGGGGAGCGAAACCCAGCCGCGCAGCGGGAACCGGCTGGGGCTGGTGGCCACCGCGGAGCGATTCACGCAGGAGCTCGTGGACGACATCGAGAGTGCCCGCGACCACGTCCACCTCCTCTTCTTCATCTACCTGGACGACAACGTCGGGCGAACCGTGGCCGAGGCGCTCATGGGGGCCACAGCACGCGGGGTCCGCTGCCGCCTCCTCGTGGACAACGTCGGATCCAGCGACTTCCTGAAGTCGGAGCTGTGCCGGATGCTGAGGGGGGCGGGCGTTCAGGTGGTCGCGGCCCTGCCGACCCGGATCACGCAAATCGCGTCCATCCGCTTCGACATGCGCAATCATCGTAAGATCGCGGTCATGGACGGGCGGGTGGGATATACGGGGAGTCACAACATCGCCGAAGAGGCGTTCCACCCGAAGCCGCGCTTTGCGCCGTGGATCGATGCGACGCTCCGAATCGAGGGGCCCGCCGTCCGCGACCTCCAGGCTCTCTTCATCGAGGACTGGTTCATGGACACCGAGGAGAATCTCGACCACCTGATCGCCCACGCGCCGACGGAGTTTCCGGATGGCCGCATGGTCCAGATCGTCGGGACCGGCGTCAACTCGCAGAACCAGGCGCTGGTGCGCGTGATTCAGTCCGCGGTTCACATGGCCCGGGAAGAGCTCATCCTGACCACGCCCTATTTCGTCCCGGACGAGGGTACGCTCGCCGCCCTCACGACCGCCGCGATCCGCGGCGTCAGAACGATCGTCGTAGTCCCCGCCAAGAACGACTCGCCGCTCGTGGCGCTCGCCAGCCGCAGCTTCTACGAAACGCTCCTGGACGCGGGCGCCGAGATCCACGAATTCACCAAGGGGCTCCTCCACGCCAAGACCATCACGGTCGATCGCGACTTTGCGCTCGTGAGCACCGCCAACCTCGACCGGCGCAGCTTCGAGATCAATTTCGAGATCAGCACGCTGATCTACGACAGCGACTTCGCCTCGGAGCTTCGCCTGCTGCAAAAGCGGTATCTGGAGGACTGCACCCAGGTCGATGCGGCCAGGTGGTCGGCCCGCAGCTGGCCGATCCGGCTGGCCGAGAACACCGCAGGCCTGGTCTCCGCGCTGCTTTGACCCCGTGAACCCCCCGCACGGTGAGATGGCCTCCGAGGTGGCGGCCAGGTGGGCGCGGTCCCGTCCTCACGGCACGTTGGCCACGCCGGACGCCACGGCCCTCGTGCTGGGCGACCCCGCCCCCCACCTCCCCCTCGCGCTGGAAGATCGCGGCCACACGGTCACCCGTTGGCACCGGGTCGTCTGTCCCGGCCAGCTGTGCACGCCCTGGCCACCGCCCGGCCCGTTCGGCGAGGTGTGGGTGCGGATGCCGCGTTCGTCGCTGGAAGCCGCAATGCTCCTCCACGCCGCCGCGGGCCGGGTGCCGCGCGGCGGCCACATCCACCTCTACGGCGCCGGCGCGGAGGGCATCCGGTCGGCTGCCAGGCACTTCCCGGCGGGTGCCGACGAGCCGCGCACGGCGCTGATCAAGGCACGCTGCCGCGTCCTCACGGCGGCAAGGACCGCGCCGCCACCGCGGCCCGACGGTCTCGACAGCTGGAAGTCCGTGGCCCCGGTGGACTGGGGGTCCGGCAGCCGCGACTGGACCTTCTACCCCGGCGTGTTCGCGTACGGCCGCCTCGATCCGGCGACCGCGCTCCTCATCGCGGCCCTGCCTGCCGTGCCCGACGGGTCGCGCGTCCTGGACTTCGGCGCGGGGACCGGGCCGGTCGCGGCGGCAGTCACGGAACGCACGGGCCCCCGAACCGAGGTGCACTTGCTGGAACCCGACGCGGTCTCGCTGGCCGCGGCCGCGGTCAACGTCGCGGAAGCCACCCGGATCGCCGGGCACGGCCTCTCCGCCGTCGCCGGCCCGTACGACCTCATCGTCTCCAACCCGCCGATCCACGCCCGCGGAGCCCAGAGCCTGCGCACGGTCGAGGGCCTTGTGCGCGGCGCCCCCGCCACGCTGGCGAAAGGCGGAAGCCTGCTGCTGGTCGCGCAGCGGCGCCTCCCTGTCCCGCGCCTGCTCGAGCACGCCTTTCGCGACGTGCGCACAGCCGCCGACAGGGGCCAGTTTCGCGTGTGGCGCGCCACCGGCGCACGCGCCCTCAGCGCGCGTCGTGGACAATCCTCCCGTCAACGACGGTGAGCAGCGCGCGCAATCCGGCAACGTCTTCGTCGGGCACGCCCAGGTAGTCCCCGGACAGGACGGCCAGGTCGGCGGCCATACCGGGGGCAAGCGTGCCGCGCCTCGACTCCGCGAAGACCAGATACGCGTAGCCGGCAGTCATCGCGCGGAGCGCCTCCAGGCGCCCGACCGCGTGTTCCGCGCCCATGATGCCTGCGGAGATGGTGCCCCGGGTCGCGAAGTGATGGAGAACCGCGAGGGGGTGGTGGGGAACCACCGGCGAGTCGGAACCCAGAGACACGGGGATTCCTTCCCGCAGGTAGTAGTCCAGCGGAGTCGTGAGCGCTGCGCGTTCGGCGCCCCAGTAGTCGACCAGGCTGGGGGCCGCCACGTAGAGGTGATGTTGGGCGGTGACCGTCAGTCCCAGCCGCCGCATCGGCTCGAACTGGTCGGCCGCCGGGATGAAGCCATGCTCGATCGTCCAGCGGCGGTCGGCGATGGGGGCGTCCGCGTCCGCCCGTGAATAGATGTCCAGAACGAGATCGATGGCCGCGTCCCCCACCGCGTGCGTCGCGACCCGCCACCCCAGCGCGTTCAACTCGCGCGCCGTACCCCGGAACAGGTCGGTCCGCATCGTCTGGAGCCCGTGGAAGCTGCCCCCCCTGCCCCACGGCTCCTCGTAGGGTTCCCGCATCCATCCGCCCTCGAAGCCGCCGTCGACGCCGAGCTTGACACCACCCACCGTAAGCAGGCCGGTGGTGAAGTCCGGCGGCACGCCCCACGACGCCACGGTCGCCCGGACCTCGTCCACGGGTGTCCCCCGGAGCCGGAAGAGGAACTCGACCCGCAGGGTGAGCCGGTCCTCCTCCGCCAGTCGCCGCAGCACGTTGAACTGCTCCGGCGAGCCGCCGGGTATCCTCAGCGCGGTCACGCCCAGCGCATTCATGATGACCTGGGTCTCGAGGAACCGCGCCACGGGGTCTCCCTCGTCGCGAGGAGGCAGCTGCACCGGATCCTTCGCGCGGTCGACCAGTTCGCCGTTGAGGCGGCCGTCCTCGTAGCGCCCGATACGGCCGCCGGGCGGCGACACGTCGTTCTCGTCGATGCCCCACCGCGACAAGGCTGCCGAGTTGAGGATGAACTCGTGACCGCCGCGAACCACCACCACGGGATGATCCGGCACCGCCCGGTCGAGGTCGTCCCGCAGCGGCAGCCTCTGCTCCGCCAGTTGGCCCTCGTGCCAGTTGCTGTTGGTGATCACGAGCTCGCCGGGGGCGGTCCGGGCCGCGCGGGCGGCGATCGCGCCGAGGACCTCGGCCATGGTGCGCGCGCCCGACAGGTCCACCCCGGGGCCACCGCCCAACGCGTGGAAATGGTTGTCCGCGAGGCCGGGGACCACGCTGCGGCCCTCCAGGTCGAACACGTCGGTGTCGGGCCCCTGCAGGCGGAGGACGTCGGCGTCGGAGCCCACGGCCTCCACCCGTCCCGCGCGCACGGCAAGCGCCGCGACCGTGCCAAGGTCCGTGTCCACGGTGACGACTTGGCCGTTGTGGAGGATCAGGTCGGCGTACGGTGTCCCGGGAGCGCAGCCACCGCACAGAACGGCCCATCCTGCTACCCCGGTCAGCCTGGCCGCGACAAGCGCACGTCCAAGCGGACCCGCCCTGGCTGCCGCGCGGCCGTGCCGACCGCGCGAGCGCAGCCTCAGCCGTAACGGCCTTCGATGTAGTCCGCCGTCTCGGAGTGCTCTGGGTTCAGGAATACCTCGTCCGTGCGGCCATGCTCGATGATCTTGCCCAGCAGCATGAACACGCACTCCTCGGACGCGCGCCGCGCCTGGGCCATGTTGTGCGTCACGACCAGGATCGTGTAGTCGCCGCGCAGCTTCCAAATGAGCTCCTCCACCGCTTCGGTACCGGCCGGATCCAGCGCCGAGCACGGCTCGTCCATGAGCAGCACCTCCGGCTTCACCGGCAGCAGGCGCGCGATGCACAGCTTCTGCTGTTCCTCCAGCGAAAGACCGGTGGCGGGCTTGTTCAGGCGATCCTTGACCGTATCCCATAGAAGGACCTGCCGCAACGAGGACTCCAGGATCTCGTCCTCTTCGCTCGCCGAGACCTTGCGCAGCCGCGCCTCGTGCAGCCGGAACCCGAACATCACGTTGTCCCGGATGGAGATCGGCAGCGGGTTCGGGCGCTGGAAGACCATGCCGATGCGCTTGCGCACCTGCACCAGTTCGACTCCGTCGGCGAAGATGTCGTGACCGAGAATGCTCACGCTCCCGGTGGTGCGCACGTAGCCGAGCCGTTCGATGATGCGATTGCAGGTGCGCAGCAGGGTGGTCTTGCCGCACCCCGACGGACCGATCATCGAGGTGATGATTCCGCGCTTCACACCCAGGTCGACGTCGTAGAGCGCCTGAAAGTCGCCGTACCAGAGGTTCAGACCCCGGGTCTCGATCGCGTAGTCGCGGGGGTCGCCGTCAGCCATATCGTCCCTCGATGTAGCCGGTGGTGCGTTCGTCCCGGACATCGCCGTCGAAGAGGGCTCCGGTCTCGCCGACCTCGACCATCTCCCCCATGAGGAAGAAGGCCGTGCGGTCCGCCAGACGGCGCGCCTGCTGCACCAGGTTGGTTACCAGCACGATGGTCAACTCGGAGCGAAGCTCCCGCAGCACATCCTCGATGCGCATGGTCGTGACCGGGTCGACCGCGATCGAGAACTCGTCCAGGAGCAGCAACTCGGGCTCCTGCGACAGCGCGCGCGCGATCGTCAGGCGCTGCTGCTGGCCTCCGGACAGCAGGCTCCCCAGCGAATCCAGCCTGTCCTTGACCTCGTCCCACAGCGCGGCGCGGGTCAGGCATCGCTCGACCACCTCGTCCAGCTCGGCCTTCTTGCGGATGCCGCGCAACCGCGGCGAGAAGGCCACGTTGTCGTACACCGTCAGCGGGAGTCCCACCGGCAGCGGGAACACGACCCCGATCCTGCTGCGCAGCGCGTACACGTTGCGCCAGTCGTCGATGTCCTTGCCGTTGAGCCGGATGCTCCCCCGCACGTCCATCGACGGGTTGAAGCCGTCCATGCGGTTGAGCGTGCGCAGAAACGAGGTCTTGCCGCTGTTGGCCGGACCGATGATCCCGAAGATTTCGTGCCTGTAAATGTCCAGCGTAATGTCCCGCAGCGCGGGGGTCCCGTCGTACGAGATCGACAGATCGCGGACCTCGATGATCGGGGGCTCCTCATACAGCGGGCCCGGGCCGCGGTCGCCGACTCCGACTGCGGTCTCGTCCATCTCTACCACTTCTTCAGGCCTCGCAGGTAGACCCGGAACGCGATCGACACCGCGTTCATCAGCAGAACGATCGAGATCAGCACCAGGGCCACGCCGAAGGTGACCTCCTCGGGCACGCCGGTCTGCTGGGTCGCGATGTAGTACAGGTGGTACGACATGGCCATCGTCTGGTCGAGCACGCTGGCGGGAAGGAACGCCACGAACGCGGCGGCCCCCGTGAACATGATCGGGGCCGTCTCTCCGGATGTCCGCGAGACCTCGAGGATCACGCCCGTGAGAATCCCGCTGATGGAGTTGGGAAGCACCACCTTGCGGATCGTCTGCCAGCGCGTCGCCCCCATGTTCCAGCAAGCCTCGCGGAAGGCCTGCGGCACGGCCTGGAGCGATTCGCGGGTGGCGACGATCACGACCGGCAGGGTCATGACGGCGAGCGTCAGGCTCGCCGCGAGAATCGAGGCTCCGATATTGAAGAAGAGGACGAACGCGCCCACGCCGAAGAGCGCGTGCACGATCGAAGGCACGCCGGCCAGATTGATGATCGCCAGGTTGATGGCGCGCGTGAGCAGGTTGTCCGGCGCGTACTCGCTCAGATAGAGGGCCGCGGCCACGCCGACCGGCACCGAGGCCAGCAGCGCAACAACCACCAGCCAAATCGTTCCCACCAGGGCCGGAAAGATCCCGCCGGCGGTCATCCCGTCCCGCGGCTGCGTGAAGAGGAATTCCCACGAAATCGCCGGCCCGCCCTTCACGATCAGGGTGCCGAGGATGATCAGCACCGGGATCACGAGGGCCACAGTCATCAGGAAGAAGACGGCCCCCGCCACCCTTTGCGTTCGGTGGTTTCGCCGGTTGAGTGTCGTCGCCGTGAACATGGGCTACTTCTTCCGGATGCCGCGCACCACGACATCCGCGGTGAGGTTGATGATGAACGTGATCAGGAACAGAAAGATGCCCAGCGTGAAGAGCGCGCCGTAGTGGTCCGATCCGTACACGGTATCGCCGAGTTCCGCCGCGATCGTCGCAGTGAGCGCGCGCACCGAATCAAACGGACTGGTGGGCAGGTTGATGGCATGACCCGACGCCATCAGCACCGCCATGGTCTCACCGAAGCCCCGTCCGACACCGAGCAGCACCGCAGCCAGGAGTCCGTTCTTGCTGGCGGGAATCACCACCCGGAGGATCACCTCCCACCGCGTGGCCCCCAGAGCCTCCGCGGCCTCCCGGTAGGTGTCGGGGACCGCCTTCAGCGCATCCTCCGCGATCGTGGTCATGATCGGCGCCGCCATCAGTCCCAGGATCAGTCCGGCATTGAGCACGCTCAGCCCCACAGGCACGTCGAAGATCCGGATGATCAGCGGGTTCATGATCGACATGCCGACGAATCCCCACACCACCGAGGGAATCGCCGCCAGCATCTCGACGAGGATCTTGAGCGCTTCGCGGGTCTTCCCCTTTGCGAACTCGCCGATGTAGAGCGCGGCCCCCAGAGACAGGGGGACCGAAAAGAGCATCGCGAAGCCCGTGACGCTGGCGGTCCCGACGATGAGGGCCAGCGCGCCGTACGTCGGGTTGTTCGATGTGGGACGCCATGCGATCGAGGTAAAGAACTCGCCCAGGTTCAGAGACCCCAGGACGAAGTCCAGGCCCTCCTTCGTGACGAAAACGAAGATCCCGAGGATGAAGATGATCGCGGATATTCCACCCACGAAGACAATCGCCTGGGCCGCGCGGTCCGCGTACCAGGCGAGGTCCCGGCGGTCCATTGCGCCGCGCCGTCCGCCCATATCACCCCGGCGCGGCGCGGGTGGCCCCGGGGCGGTGGTGGTGTGGTCCGGTGGAGTCACCCGTCGTCCCGAACCCCCAGGGTCGCCATGAGGTCGCGGATCCGCAGCATGAGCTGCCGGTACCGCTCCTCCACCTCCATCGGGGCGTCGCCCCCATCCTCGTCGAAGTCCCACCGCAGCACAGCGCTCAGGTAGGGAACGTCGCAGTGCCGCGCCGGGTCCACGCCCAGTCCCACGATCACGTGATAGTGCCTCGATATTCCAACAAGATCATCAAAGGATCTCGGGACGTCGTTGGCGGGCAATACGATGCCACGGCTCCGGCAGAACGCAAGCAGTTCCGGAGCAAACTCCTCTGCGGCCTCAAGCCCCGCCGAAGTGAAGCGTCCGGCGTGCGGATGACTCTCCGAAATCGCCAGTTCCGCCATCTTGCTGTCCATGGCGTTGTCCGCGTCCACGAAGAGTATGCGGTACCGCTTCTCCCGCTTTCGCGTGCCGGCAACCGCGAACAGGGTCTGCTGGCAGACGTTCTCCGCCTGCTCGGCGGTCCTCTGCATGAGCCGGAAGACCAGCAGCGCCCCGAAGAGATCGCGTACCGGGCGAGCGTCGGACTCGGCGGCCGAACTCAGGATTTCGAAGGCGTAGGGGTACAACGCCGCCGTCTGCGACGCGAACCCCCGAGAAACGCGCGCGGCGTCCGGATCTCCGTCGAGGAACCCGTCCAGAGCGGTTCGCAGCGCGCGGCGCCCGTGTTCGCTCATCATTGCGGCGTTGTGGACGACCGTGTCCGGCAACGGTGACTCGAGCTGTCGCGCCACCCTGCAGATCGCAACCGAATAATCGCCCACACGTTCCAGGGCGACGGACAGCCGCAGAACCCCCGAGACGAACCGGAGGTGACTGCCGCTGGGAAGGTGACGGGCGACGAAGAGGTGGCACAGGTGATCGAGGTCGCGGGTGGCCTGATTGACCGCACGGTCCTTGATCAGGGTCTCGTTGGCGAGGCGTGGGTCCAGATCCAGGAAAGCCTGCACACCGTATCGCAGGTTTTGCAGGACCTGGTCTGCGACCTCCCGCAATCGCGAGCGGATTTCGAGGAGGTCGGCTTCCAGGCGCTGGTCGTAGAGTGTCAAGCGCACTCCATATCAGTGTAGGGTGCGTACCCGCGCTCCAGAATGACGCATTGCCCCTCCTGGGAGAGGATCCAGTCCATGTACTCCTTGACCGCACCCTGCGGTTGGCCTGCGGTGTACATCATGAGCGGGCGGGCGATAGGATAACTCCCGTCGACCGCGGTGGCGATGCTCGGCTCGACGCAGGTCCCGCCCTCTTCGGACACGACGCAAGGCATGCTGACGTGTTCGGTGGCATACGCGAGCCCGCTGTATCCGATCGCGCACGGCGTGTTTTCCACGAGGTCGACCACATCCTTGGAGCCGTGCATGTCCCGGGAGCCGAGCTTGTACTCCGTGTCGTCGCCGAGCACCGTCTCCTTGAAGTAGACGTACGTGCCCGAATTGTTCTGGCGGCTCACGAGAACGATCTCGTCCGAGCTGCATCCCGGAACCGTCACGCCCAGGTCGGACCAACTCGTCGCGGTGCCCCCGTCGCCGTAGACATCCTTGAGCTGTGCCAGACTGATGCTCCGGATAGGGTTGTCCGCGTGCAGATAGACCGCGAGCGCGTCGTACCCGACAATGAACTCGATGGGTTCGACCCCGTTTCCCCTCGCTGCGTCGAACTCGGCTTCGCGCATCTTGCGGGACGAGTTCGCGATGTCGACGGTACCGTTGATCATCGCGGAAATGCCGGTCCCGGATCCTCCGCCCGTGACCGCCACGGCCACGTTCGGGTTTACGGCGCTATACGCCTCGGCCCACGCCTGGGCCACGTTCAGCAACGTGTCCGATCCCTTGTTCTGGATCATGGCCCGTTGCGCCCGGTCGGCGCCGCCGCATCCGAGGACCACCAGCGCGGCAAGGGGGATCAGTCTCTTCATTCGATTTCTCACTCCGTTTCCTGGTTGCACATACAACCGTGGTGAAGGATTGTCACGGCGCGGTCACCGTGCCGTGACGACACTGTACCGATGATTTCGGGGTACGGGTAACGGCCATTCATGCCGATCAGTAGTAGAGATAGGTCTGCAGTTTGAACGAAAACTCCCGGGTGCCCCCGTCGGCGTCGTAGATGTCGAGGTTCGCACCGATCCGGTTCTTCCCGGCGACGTAGAGGAACAGCCCCGGGGTCAGGAGCAGTCCACCGTCCCGGGCGGCTCCGCGGTCGGGATCTCCCCAGCTCACGCGGGCAACGGGCTCGATGGCCTCGAAGCTGTCGCCCTGCAGGGGCACGTAGCGGCTCAGGATCGCCTGGCCGGTGAGGAAGCTCGGCACTTCTCCGTCGGGCGACCGGTGCAGACGCCAGTTCCCACCGCCGATCACGCCCACCTGCAGGTGCGTCCCGCTGCGGAAGCCGCCGATTTCGAGGTCGGCGCCGAAGGCCGTCGCGGCTTCAGCCTCTCCATGCGGGCCCACGAAGTCATGGCGGGACACGTTGGCCGACGCCGACACGCCGTCCGCAAGGCGCAGCGTCAGGCGTCCGGCGAGCGACTTGCCGGAGTTTTCGTCCGAACCGGCCGTGCCGGTGCCGTTCGTGAGCGTAGCCATGTACGACAGCCTGTCCCCGAGCGAACCGTCGGCCTTGAAGCCGATGTCCCGGTCGGAATACGCGAGCTTCTCCGTGAACCGGCTGAGCGCGCAGGTGCCGCCCGGGCCCGCGCACCCGCTCATGCCGTTGATCCTCCCTGTTCTCTCGACCACGACGATATCCGTCGAGCTGTTGAGCTCGAAGATGTCGAAGGCCCGCTTGAACTGCCCCACCGAGAACCGGAAGCCGCTGCTCACGTTGAGGCGGAAGTACGCGTCCTTGAGTTCCAGTTCGCCCCCGCCGAAATCGGGCTGCACGCGCGCGTCCAGAAGGTCGGACACGCCGATGTCGAGGGTGAAGCGCGCCCGGCGCGTGAAGAAATCCGTCGACTTCCCCGCCTCCGCCGAACTCGTCGCAAACTGGGAATGGAGACGCCCGCCGAAGCGGACCTGGGCGCCGCGCGCCGAAATCTCCACCTGCGCCTGCACGTTCTGGATCGTGACGGCAACCAGCACAAGGGCCGTGGCAACCACACGGACTCTGATCACGAAAACACACCTCCCGATGGACGGAACACCCTGCGGATGGGCAGGACACCAGGCACGGGCGCGAAGCCGGTGCCGAATCGTCAGGTGTTACAGATAGACGCCCTGTGTAACGGAGTCGTCACAGGACGATGGCTGTACGGTCACCGTGATGCCGTCGTGTAACGGTACGGCAACGGAATCCTGTCGGGCGCTACTCGCGCGGAAGCGGGTTCTCCGCGGTGACGCCCTCCGTTTTTCCGCTGCCCACCGCGCGCTGCAGGACTTCCTGGATGTCGAGACCCAGCACGGATGCCAGCCCCTCCATCGTGCCGTACGCCCCCTTCACGCGCTGGTTCAACGCATTGGACACGCCCTCGCCCTTGCCGCCGTCCATGACCACCACCCGGTCGATGTCGACCCCTTCCACCGCCCCCACCGCGATCTCCAGCAGTTCGGGCAGCTTCTCCGCCATGAACACCGCGAACGCAGCGTCGCCGCCGGACCGCACCTCCCCGTAGAGACGCCGCAACACCTCGACCTGGGCCTTGCCGCGCTCCAGAATCGGCGCCGCCTCGGCCTCGGCCCGCGCGAATGCGGCCATCTTGTCCGCCTTGGCCGGCTCCACCACGTCGGCCCGCAGGCGCTGCTCCTCGCGCTCCACGCGCTTCATCTCGAGGATCCTCTCGGCTTCGACCTCGGCTTCCTGGGCCTTGACCCGCGCGATCTTCTCGGCGGTTTCGCCTTCGCGGTCGAGTTCGGCCTGGCGAACCCGCAGTTCGTTGCGCGCCTCGGCCACCTTGATCGCGGCCGCCGCCTCGCGGACCTCCGCGCGCCGGCTGGCCTCGGCCTGGGCCTCGCGCGTATCCGCCCGCTTCCGCGCCTCCGCGATTTCAGCCTGGCGGATCGCCTCCGCGGACTTTTCCCGCCCGATCGCGGCCAGGTATCCGCGCTCGTCGCTGACGTTCTGGATCTTGAGCACGTCCAGGTGGAATCCCAGCGAGGCCAGATCCTCGCCGGCGTCCTCGGACAGCGCCTTCGCGAAGCCAAGCCTGTCCTCGTTGACCGCTTCGGGCGTGAGCGTGGCGAGCACACCCCGCAGGTTGCCGGTCAGGGTGTCCTGGGCAAGCGCCTTGATTTCGTCCTCGGTCTTTCCGAGCAGCCTCTCGACCGCGTTGTTGAAGACCCACTCCGGCTCGGAGGCGATCTTGACGTTGGCGATGGCCTCGACGTTCAGGGGGATGTTTCCCTTCGAGAAAGCGTTTCGCACCGAGACCTCGATGGGGATCGTCTCAAGATTCATGTGCTGAACGGTTTCGATGATCGGAACGCGGAAGACGCGCCCCCCGGAGATGGACCGGTAGCCCACGCGCTGTCCGTCCGTAAGCAGGCGGTTGCGCCCCGTGAGCACGGCCGCCCGGTTCGGCGGCGAGATGACGATCAGCGACTTGATCGTCGCAACGAGCACGACGATGACCAGCACCAGCACCAGACCCGCGATGAGGGCCCCCAATGGAGTAAACACTTACCCGCCTCCTGTCTTTTGTGTGGGGGGCTCCGGCCCCTGCGCCAAGGGCTCCGGCCCCCGCGTTGGGGGCTCCCGCCCCGTCATTCCTCCAGCAATCTCGGTCCTACCGGCGTCACCGCCGCGACGCCATCCTTCATCTCCACCACCACGACGGCCTGCCCCGGACCGAGAGCCGCCGCTCCCCCGGAAGCATCGGCGGGTCGCGCGAGCAGCCGCACGCGCCGGTCCCCGCGGCGCACCGTGACGGCACCTTGGCTGTCCGGCCCGATCTCCAGCGACACCTCGCCCGTCAGCCCGACGAACGACTCCTCGCCCTTCAAGACCCCCGATTCCGTGCGCTTCAGGTAGCCGAAAACGGTGCTGATCAGCGCACCCGACGCCAGCCCGGTTCCCCCCGCGATCGCCGCCGTGAGCACCGGTTGGCCGCCGCCCCACACCAGATGCAGAAGCGTCCCCGCCGCGCCGAAGCCGAAGATGGCGTTGATCAGTGCGCGAACGGAGAAGACCTGCGCGATTCCGGTCCCCGCCGCGATGTCCCCCAGTTCGCCGTCCACGTCCACATCGACGTCGGCGTCGAGGTCGACATCGACGTCACTGTCAAGGAAGTCGCCGAAGAAGGAGACGGCGAGCAGGCCGCCGCCGACCGCGAGGCAGAAGATGTAGGCTGTGAGCATTGCGGCCCTCCTCCCAGGCCCGTCTTGTTGCGGTCCGGCTACTTTCCTACGCTGCACGACAAAGTCATGTTCACGCGTTCATCGGCCCGGCAACGTATCCCGCTGGCGCGGCCGGCGACATCCACACGCAACGGAGTCACCACCTTGACCCGCCAAAGGACGACAGCGTACACGACCGCGCACACCATCCTGGCGCTTGCCACGGGCATGGCGCTGCCAACCGCAGCCGGTGCGGCCCAGCAGGGCGCCGCCTTGGGCGAGTGGCGGTACTACGGGGGCGATGCCGGCAGCACGCGCTACGCAGCCCTCGACCAGATCAACCGCGACAACGTGGCCTCGCTGGACGTCGCATGGCGATGGCAGGCGGCCAACTTCGGCCCGGCGCCGGAGTACAACTACCGCACCACCCCGCTAATGGTCGACGGCGTGCTCTATGCCACAGCCGGGTACCGGCGCACCGTGGTCGCCATCGACGCCGGTACCGGCGAGACCCTGTGGACCTACCGCCTGGACGACGGCGACCGGGCGGCGCCGCGCCGCAATTCGGGACGCGGCGTGGCCTGGTGGGAGCCGCCGGAGGGCGCGGCGCGCATCTTCATGGTGACCCCGGGGTTCCAGCTGGTCGCGCTGGACGCCGCTACGGGCCGCCCGATCCCGGCCTTCGGTAGCGGCGGGGTCGTCGACCTGCGCCTCGAGCTCGGACGCGAGCTGGATCTGATCCGCGCGCCGATCGGATCCAGTTCGCCCCCGATCGTGGTGGGCGACGTCGTCGTGATCGGCTCGGCGCTGCCTTCGGGGGGCGCCCCGCCCGCCCCCGAGATGCCCCCGGGCCACGTGCGCGGGTACGACGCGTTCACGGGCGAGCTGCGGTGGACCTTCCACACGATCCCGCAGCCCGGCGAATACGGCAACGAGACCTGGGAGGACGGTTCGTGGGAGTACACGGGCAACGCCGCCGTCTGGACCGCACTCAGCGCCGACCCCGAACTCGGCTACGTCTACCTCCCCGTCGAACTGGGTACCGGCGACTACTACGGCGGCCACCGTCCCGGCGACAACCTGTTTTCGCAGAGCATCGTCGCGCTCGACGCCGCCACCGGGGAGCGCGTGTGGCACTTTCAGACCGTGCGCCACGGGATCTGGGACTACGATCCTCCGGCCGCTCCCATTCTGGCCGACCTGGTGGTCGACGGCCGCGAGATCCCCGCGGTCGCCCTGATCACCAAGCAGACGTTCACCTTCGTTTTCGACCGGCGCACCGGCGAGCCGGTATGGCCGATCGAGGAGCGGCCCGTCCCCCAGACCGACGTCCCCGGTGAACGGACCGCCCCCACCCAACCCTTCCCCACGAAGCCGCCTCCCTACGACCGCCAGGGCACGAACCGCGACGACCTCATCGACTTCACACCCGAGCTGCGCGCCGAGGCGGAGGAGATCCTAACGCAACTGCGCCACGGCCCGCTGTACGAGCCGCCCAGCGTGCCCGTCGAAGGGGGGACGCAGGGCACGCTCATGGTGCCCGGCTCCCTGGGCGGCGCCAACTGGCCGGGCGGCGCGCTCGACCCCGAGAGCGGCTACCTGTTCGTCCAGTCCGCCACCGCTCCGAGCGTGATCGCGCTGAGCCGCGAGCCCGACGTCTCCACGATGGACTACATCCGGGGCGGGGGGCTGCGGCTCCGGCTGGGCGGCGGCCCACAGGGACTGCCACTCTTCAAGCCGCCGTGGGGCCGCCTCACCGCGATCGACCTGAACCGGGGCGAGATCGCGTGGCAGGTGCCCAACGGCGATGCGCCCGACTACGTGAAGAACCACCCCGCGCTCGAGGGAATCGACGTGGGCAGGACCGGTCGGCCGGATCGCGGCGGCGTTCTGGCGACGAGCACCCTGCTCTTCGCCGGCGAAGGCGGCGGGATGTTCGCCGCGTTCGGATCCGGGGGGAACAGGTTCCGCGCCCACGACAAGGCCACGGGCGAGGTGCTCGCCGAGATCGAGTTGCCCGCCAATCAGACGGGTCTGCCGATGACCTACATGCACGAGGGGCGGCAGTACATCGTGGTGGCGGTCGGCGCGCGGCGGCACCCCGCCGAGCTGGTGGCTCTGGCGCTGCCGGAGGGGTCATGACCCGACCCACGGACATCCTCCAGCTCCTGGGCGCTGGCGCGGCCGACAGCGTCGCCTTCTCCGCGCCCGGCCGCCCCGACCTCACCTACGAGGGGCTCCGCGACCACGTGGCAGACACCGTAGCCGCGCTCAACCGGCGCGGCATCGGGCGTGGCGACCGCGTGGCCATCGTGCTGCCCAACGGCCCCGAGATGGCCAGCGCGTTCGTGGCCATGGCCGCCGGAGCGACCACCGCACCCCTCAACCCCGCGTACCGCCAACCCGAGTTCGAGTTCTACTTGCAGGACCTGGGGGCGAAGGCGGTGGTGCTGGCCGAGGGCGACGATTCGCCCGCCCGTGCAGCCGCGGCCGCGCTCGGGGTCTCGGCCATGGACATCCGCAGCGACCCGGACAGCCCGGCAGGCACCTTTTCCTTCGTGGGCGAGCCCCGGGGCAACGCCGCAGAGCGTGGAGGCATGGCCGGACCGGACGACGTCGCCCTCGTCCTCCACACCTCCGGTACCACGTCGCGCCCAAAGATCGTGCCACTGCTGCACAGGAACGTGTGTGCGACCGCCGAAAACATCCGGCAGACGCTGCGGCTGGAGCCCGCCGACCGCTGCCTCAACGTCATGCCGCTCTTCCACATCCACGGGCTGATGGCGTGCGTCCTGTCCACGCTGCACGCGGGCGCAAGCGTCTATTGCGCACCGGGCTTCAACGCGCTCCGGGTCTTCGGCTGGCTCGCCGACGCCGATCCGACGTGGTACTCGGCGGTGCCCACGATGCATCAGACGATTCTGGCGCGGGGCCCGCGCAACGCGGACACCATCGAGCGGCTGCGGCTGCGCTTCATCCGGTCGTCGTCCGCGGCGCTGCCGTCGCGGGTCATGGCGGAGCTGGAGCAGCTGTTCGGCGCGCCTGTCGTCGAGGCCTACGCGATGACCGAGGCCGCGCACCAGATGACGTGCAACCCCCTGCCGCCGGCGCCCCGCAAGCCCGGCACGGTGGGGATCGCCGCGGGCCCCGACGTCTCGGTGATGGACATGGCCGGCAACCACCTCGCGCCGGGCGAAGAGGGCGAGATCGTCATCCGGGGACCGAACGTCACGCCGGGCTACGAGAACAACGAGGCCGCGAACCGCGAGGCGTTCACGCACGGCTGGTTCCGCACCGGTGATCAGGGGTTCCGCGACGAGGACGGCTACTTCACGATCACGGGGCGCCTCAAGGAGATCATCAACCGGGGTGGCGAGAAGATCTCGCCGCGCGAGGTGGACGAGGTGCTTATGGACCACCCGGCCGTGCAGCAGGTCGTCACCTTCGCGATGCCGCACCCGAAGCTGGGCGAGGAGGTCGCCGCGGCCGTGGTGCTGCGCGACGGCGTTGAGGCGGGCCCGGGCGACGTGCGCGACTTCGCGGCCGAGCGGCTGGCCGGGTTCAAGGTGCCGCGCAAGGTGGTGATCCTGGACGAGATCCCGAAGGGCCCGACGGGGAAGCTGCGCCGGATCGGGCTGGCGGATCAGCTGGGGCTATGAAGGTCGCGATCTACGGCGCGGGGGCGACGGGCGGTTACCTGGGAGCGAAGCTGGCGCTGGCCGGGGTGGACACCACCCTGATCGCGCGCGGTCCCCACCTGGAAGCCATGCAGCGCCACGGCGTGCGGCTGCGGGTCGACGGCGAGGAGCTCGTCGCACACCCCTTCTGCACCGACGACCCGGCGGAGGCCGGCCCGCACGACTTTGTGATCATCACGCTCAAGGCGCACTCGGCAACGCGTGTGGTGGACGCCATGCAGCCGCTGCTGGGCCCCGACACGGCGGTGGTCACCGCCCAGAACGGCGTGCCGTGGTGGTACTTCTACCGCGTCGGCGGCGCGTGGGAGGGCACGCGGCTGGAAAGCGTCGATCCGGGCGGGCGCCAGTGGGACGGGATCGGGCCCGAGCGGGCGATCGGCTGCGTCGTCTACGTGGCGAGCGAGATCGCCGAGCCGGGGGTGATCCGGCACCTTTCCGGCAACAGGTTCACGCTCGGCGAGCCATCCGGCGAGAAAACCGCGCGCGTCCGGGCGCTGAGCCGCACGCTGATCGGGGCCGGCGTGCGGGCGCCGGCACGCCGGATCCGCCAGGAGATCTGGGTCAAGCTGCTCGGCAACGTCTGCTTCAACCCCATCAGCGCGCTCACGCTGGCCACCCTGGACAGGGTCGCCACCGAGCCCGGCACGCGTTCGGTCGCCCGCGCGATGATGGAGGAGACCCGCGCGATCGGCGAGGCGCTGGGCATCCGCTTCAAGCTCGACATCGAGCGCCGGATCGACGGGGCGGCGGCGGTCGGCGCACATCGCACGTCCATGCTGCAGGACCTGGAGAAGGGCCGCGCCATGGAGATCGACGCGCTTGTGACGTCCGTGCAGGAACTGGGGCGGCTGGTGGACGTGCCGACGCCCACGGTCGACGTAGTGCTCGCGCTGGTGCGGCAGCGGGCGGAGGTGGCGGGGCTGTACGGGACTGACCCCCGACGCTAACCCCCGAACAGCGTCACGTCGAAGATCCTGCCCAGGATGAGGATCAGGCTCATCCCCGTAAACACCACGATGCTGATCCACGTGAAGCCACGCGCAAACGCCGACGGGTAGAAGTGCGGATCGTCCTTCGGAATCACCTTCAGGCAGTAGTAGAAGTTCAGGCAGTAGATGACCGGGGCGACGAAGTAGGCCAGCGCCGAGGCGACCAGCACGAGGTAGACCGGCCGGGGCACCAGCGCGATGAAGACGACCGCGGTCACCAGCGAGAACAGCATGGTCGCGCGGTAGATGTTGTACTCCGAGTACCAGCGCCGGCGGTGGTCGGCGGTGAGGCGGTCCGCAGCGGTCCCGGCAAGCCGCGCCGTCGGGCGGAACAGGTTGCGGCAGCAGGCGCCCACGATCCGGGGCCAGCCGTCGAAGTAGTTGAAGGCGGTCGAGAAGGTCGCCGCGAAGGCGCCCAGCATGAAGATCGTCATCATCCATGGACCGACGCTCTCGGTGAACATCCCGGCGATCTCGCCCATGACCGCGCGTCCCTCTACCGGGCTGGGGTAGAGCCAGACCGCCGCCAGCAGCAGGAAGATGGTCGCGATGATGAACGACACCACGTGGCCGAGGCGGAAGTCCCAGATGCTGATCCTGAAGCACCGGCGGCTGTACTCGACCGCCCGCTCGGGCAAACGGCGCACATCGACCGTGAGGTCCGACATCCTCGGTGCAAACGGGTTGAAGGTGGGCGCCAGCCCCGCGGCTTCCAGCCGGTCCCGGATCCTGGCCATCCCGGTGCGCTTGGCCTTACCCCACTCGGAAGCCTGCAGCGAGACGTCGATCCCGGTCGGCAGCAGCCCGAGGAACCCGGCGATCACCAGCCACGATCCTGCCGGCGCGTCGAAGATGACGAAGTGCTCAAGTTCGCCGATCGGCGCGGGCCGCACGAAATACACGATCACCGCCGAGACGAACAGCAGCCCGCCCGCGATCTTGGCCCCCACTTCCAGCGCGGCGTAGCGGCCCCACAGCAGGATGATCACCGACACGGTGCCGAGGAACGCGCCCCAGCCCCAGAGCGGCACCTGCAGCCCCAGCTGCGCCGAGAACAGGTAGTACATCACCGCGGCCGCCGCGATCAGCCGCCCCGCCTGCCCCACCGCGCACTGCACGATGGTCGTCACGAGCACGTACCAGACCGGCAGCTTCCCCGGTGCGGTCGCGTAGGCCGCCATGAGGCTCTTGCCCGTGGCGTTGGTGAACCGGAAGGCCAGCTCGAAGCCGTAGTACTTGAAGACGTAGGCGAGCAGCACGCACCAGAGCAGCGCGTACTCGAAGCGTCCACCAGCCGTCGGGGCCGTGACCAGGTGGCTCGTCCCGATCCCCGTCATCATCAGGATCATCCCGGGCCCGAACTGACGCAGCAGGCTGCGCGGGCGCATGTCGGGGATCTTCAGGTCGTCGAAGGACGGAGTAGCTTGCTGGCGGGTGGATTCGGACACGGGCTGGATCCGGGGCCGGAGACGCTGAATCGGATCGGTCAGAATACCGTGTCGACGTCGGCAGAAGCAAGAATGTCAACTTTGGTTGACATCATGTCTACTTAAGGTGACATCGGCGCATCGCTCCAACGGCCCAGCGTTGGCCCAGCCCCGGGCCCGCCTCGCAAGCAATTAGCCGTCGGCCGCAACCGACTCCATTTCTTCAGGCTTCCTATACCAGAAGATCGTGTCGATGAGCAGCTCTTCCTTCACCATCATGTCGTCGATCGTCTCTTGGAAACCCAGAGTATTCCTTCCCCGGAAATTCTCCCAGTCGGGGCCGCCCAGTTCCTCCGGGAGGACATTGAAGACGATGTAGACGTCCACGAGATCGGTACCGTAAAGAAAGTCGGTCCCCGGCTCGAGGCGGACTTCGGCGGGATGGCTCCCGAAGTGGTCGTTGCATGCCCTCTGCACGATCTCCTGGATCTTCGCCAGTTGCTTTTTCTTTACCATTCTCGGACGCCTCCCGTGCGGGGCTGTATGTCGAATGTAGTCAGGATGCCCGCCCTAATCACGTCGTTCGGCGAAGAGGACATGCACCGCGAACGCCCGCCTCTCCGACTGAGCCGTACGCTCGAGGTCATCCAGGATCCCGCGCGCGGCATCAACTTGTGCGAGCACGTCTCTCTTGGCGAACCTCGCGACCGGATTGTAGTCGGCTCCGTTCCGTATCGGCTGTAGCTGCACGAGTGCCGTCCCAAGCTGCCGCAGCGGGTACGGCGTTGAAGGAGGCACGCGGCCCTTCTGACACCGCTGCCGCAGATCGCGGTGGTTAAGGGCTCGATAGACACGAGCCCAGCTCTCACCGGAGGTCTCGCCGACTCCGACGAGTGAATCCGCGGCACATCTCGCCAGCCAGTGAAACAGCGCGTAGTACACTGTACTGACCGCTCGTCGAAGGTTGACCTGGCGGGGCGCACCGGGACCGTCCCCGCCGGCCAGCTGATCGGCAACGTCGAGCAGGTGAGTGGGATTCACGATGGTTGGCCTCCCGGTGAATCGGGTGGATTGGACGAGGCGGCATTGCCGTCAGACCATCCTACCCTACCGGCCTCATGAATCGATCAGCGCCCCTCGCTTCAGGCTCATCCCAGTGTTTTCCAACCCGGACATGATCATGAACGAGCCGGGGGGAGGGGCCGAGGTGGGGGGGGGTGCGATGGTGAGGGGTGGTGGAGGTTGGGATGGTGGGGTGGAGGAGGGGGCGGCGCAAGGGCCGCCAGCCCCGAGGCGAGCGGAGCGAGCCGAGGGGCGGGCGGGGCCGGTCATGCTGCGGGGTTCAGCGCCTTGGCGATGAGCTGGAAGAGCACCTTGCGGGCCCGCTGGACCTTTTGGCCGGCCTCCACGGTGTTCACGGCGTGTGCTGCGGCGTCGAGCTTCTCGAAGGTGACGCCCGGCTTCAGAAAGCCTTCGGCCCCGGGCAGCGACCGGAGCTTCTCGTACGGGGTCCTGACCAGCTCCTGGGGGTACTTCCTGCGGCGGCGCCCGTTCGCATCCTCGACCTCGACCGCGAAGAGGCAGGTGCGGTGATGGTTGAGAAAGGGCGAGAGATGGTCGCGCAGGAACGCGTCGGCATCCGGTGCCAGAGACTCCGGGATGTGGCTGCGCCCCAGCCACCGGCGAACGACGTTGCCGTTCTTGGACTCGACCAGCGCGTTGTCGTTCGAGCGCCGGGGCCGCGACTTCGTGAAATCCTCGACGTGCAGCTTGTTCAGCATCTCCGCGACCCGGTGGTTGATGAACTCCGACCCGTTGTCGCAGTGAAAGGCCAGGACGCGGAAGGGGAACGCGCCGATGAGCGCCTCGAGCACGGGGACCATGAACTGCTCGGTGATCCGGCGAACCGACGCAAGTTGTTGGTACTGCGTCACTTCGTCGACCATGTTGATCACGTAGGCCCCCTTCTCGCCATCGCGGTCACCGCTGTGCACGGTGTCGACGCGCACGAAGCCCGGACGGCCCTCCGGCCGGGGCCTGCGCCGCTGGCCGATCGGCGAAGGCGCACCCCGCGTCGTCCGCAACGTGGTCCGGGCACGCCGGTACACCCGGCGGTTCCGCAGGTTGTAGATGTGGCCGTTCGAGATCCCGGCCAGGCGTTCGAAGCGCTCGTCGCGGAAGACATGGTACATGCGCCACAGGATCCGCTTCGTCGCCGGTCCCGAGAGCTGGCCGACGGCCTCGTCCACCTCGGCCAGCAGCAGCGCGTCGGCGGTCGTGTAGACCGTGGCGAAGGGCCGCGCCGGAGGGCGCAACCGGTGGTCGCGGATGCGGCCCGTGCGGCGCTGCTGCGTGATCAGCCGGGTCAGCTGGGCGTCCGAGTAGCCGGTGACCCTGGCGAGATACTTCCTGACCAGACCCTTCCCGGCCCTCGACAGGCCGAAATGGTAGCGGAACCGGACCAGCGTCCGCTCAACGAACGCGTACGCCGCCTCGCGGTCGTGGGGGGTGATCTCCGCCGCCTCGCTCCCGCCGAGGAAGGCGCGGATGTCGTCGAGGGTGCAAATCCGTTCGGTGCAGAGTGTCACGATCATGCTCCCATGATCTGCTCGCACCCCCGCTCGTGCTCACTTCCCGTTGGAAACCCGCTTCCCGCTCATGATCATTTCTCATTGGACAACGCTTCCCTACCGTCCCCAATCCCCCGTGCGTACATTGGTGCGGGTTTGCGGGCAGGGTGGCGGGCCGACCCCTCACCTCCCTGCCCTGTCGCTCGGGGTGAAGGAGTGGTAGCATGGCAACCGACCTGACGCCGGATCGCCGTTCCCCATCGGGCCGATGCCGTCCGGCACTGAATCCGTAGCCGCGCTGCCGCCCTTGCTGAAACCCACCGACACCCGGAATCCCGACCACTACCACCGCGTGGTGGACTGCCAGTGGGGCTGTCCGGCCCACACCAACGTTCCGGAGTACATCCGGCTCATCGCCAATGGGCAGTACACCGAGTCGTACCTGCTGAACCGGAAGTCGAACATCTTTCCGGGGATTCTCGGACGCACCTGCGACCGGCCCTGCGAACCGGTGTGCCGCCGGGTGCGGCTGGACGGCGAACCGGTCGCGATCTGCCGGCTGAAGCGGGTCGCCTCCGACCTCCGCGACGACATCACCGGCTTCCTGCCGAAGATTCCCGAGAAGAAGAACGGGAAGCGCATCGCCTGCATCGGCGCTGGCTGCGCGTCGCTCACGGTCGCCAACGACCTGATGCCGCTCGGCTACGAGGTCACGATCTTCGAGAAGCTCGCCAAGCCCGGCGGTCTGATGTGGACCAACATCCCCGAATTCCGCCTCCCGGCCAAGGTTCTGTGGGAAGAGATCGACTACATCCTCGACATGGGCGTCGACCTGCGCCTGAACAGCCCCATCGACAGCCTGGCCACGCTCCTGGAAGAGGACTACGACGCCGTCTTCATCGGTTCGGGCGCGCCCAAGGGCAAGGAACTGAACCTCCCCGGCCGCTGGGACTCCGAGCAGATCCACATCGGCATCGAGTGGCTGGAATCGGTGCGCTTCGGGCACATCGACAGCTGCGGCGACCGCGTGCTGGTGATCGGCGTCGGGAACACGGCCATGGACTGCTGCCGCACCGCCCAGCGCCTGGGCGCCAGCGACGTGAAGGTCATGGCGCGGAAGACCAAGCCCTACTTCAAGGCGTCGCCCTGGGAGCTGGACGACGCGATCGAGGAGCAGGTCGAGATCCTGGAGAACCACTCGCCGTCGCGCTTCATCATCGAGGGCGGCAAGGTGGTGGGAATGGAGTTCGACCTGGTCACCTGGACACCGGGCGAGAACGGGCGGCTGAAGGCCGAGGTGCACGGCAGCAAGATCATCGAGTGCGACGAGGTGATCCTCGCGATCGGGCAGGACACCGCGTTCCCGTGGATCGAGCGCGACATCGGCATCGACTTCAACAAGTGGGAGATGCCGATCGTCGACAAGACGACGTTCATGACCTCGCGCCCCGGCGTCTTCATGGGCGGTGATGCGGCGTGGGGCCCGGAGAACATCATCTGGGGGGTCGAGCACGGGCATCAGGCGGCCATCTCGATCCACGCGTGGTGCGAGGGCCAGCCGCTGACCGACCGTCCGCCCGAAGGCATGAACCTGGTCAGCCAGAAGATGGGACTGCACGAGTGGTCGTATTCCAACGACTACGACGAGGCCGAGCGCGTGAAGATGCGCCACGTCGACTTGCAGGAGCGCTTCAAGCGGCTGGACATCGAGGTCGAGGAGGGATTCGACTTCGAACAGACGCTGACCGAGGTGGAACGCTGCCTCAACTGCGACATCCAGACGCACTTCGAGGCCGACCTGTGTATCGAGTGCGACGCCTGCATCGACATCTGCCCGCTGGACTGCCTCACGATCACGCACAACGGGCCGGAGGACGAGCTGACCGAGCGGCTCACGGCCCCGCTGCTGAACTATCCGGAAGAGCCCCTGTTCATCTCGGAGGACCTGCCGCAGACCGGGCGCATCATGGTCAAGGACGAGGACCTCTGCATTCACTGCGGCCTGTGCGCCGAACGGTGTCCCACTGCGGCCTGGGACATGCGGAAGTCGGACCTGCTGGTGCCCTACGCGGGGCTGGGGGCCGGCGAGCTGCATCCAGGCATGTCGATCATGGACCTGGCGCAGAACGGGGGGCCGGTCGAGGCCGAGCTGGCGGGGAGCGGAGCGGGCTGATGGCGGTCTCGACACTCCCCGACGCCCGCGCGAGCACCAACGGCGAGCGGCCCGCAGCCCGCGTCAACGACCTCGCCTTCAAGATCGGCACCGTCAACGGAACCGGGTCCGCCAGCGCGAACGGGCTGCTGCGGAGCGCCATCTTCCGCATGGGCATCCCGGTTTCGGGCAAGAACCTCTTCCCGTCCAACATCCAGGGGCTGCCGACCTGGTACGAGATCCGGGCCAACAGGGACGGGCACACGGCGCGAACCGCCCGTTTCGACATGGTCGTGGCCATGAACCCGGCCACCTACGCCCGCGACGTCGCCGAGGTGACCACGGGCGGCTGGGTCATGTACGACTCGACCTGGCCGCTGCCCCGTGAGCTGGACCGCGACGACGTGACGTTCCTGGGAATCCCGCTCGCGAAGATGACGGTCGACAACTTCAAGGGATCGCGTGTCCGGATCCTGATGAAGAACATCTGCTACGTGGGCGCGCTGGCGGCGCTGCTGGACATGGATCTGGAGATCGTGCGCGGGCTGCTCAAGGAGACCTTCGCCGCCAAGGCCAAGCTGCTCGACGCCAACTATCTCGCGATCGACCTGGGGTACGAATACGCGCGCGAGCACTTCGACTGTCCCCTGCCCGTCCGCCTCGAACCCATGGACGGGAACAGGGACTCGATCGTGATCGACGGCAACACCGCCGCGGCGCTGGGGTGTGTTTATGCAGGCGCGACGGTTGCGGCGTGGTACCCGATCACGCCGTCCACCTCGCTGGTCGATGCCTTCACCGCCTTCTGTCACCAATTCCGCAAGGACCCCGAGACGAAAAGGAACCGATTCGCGATCATCCAGGCCGAGGACGAACTGGCTGCGGCCGGGATGGTGATCGGAGCCGCATGGGCCGGCGCGCGCGCGTTCACTTCGACGAGCGGGGCCGGACTGTCGCTGATGAGCGAGTTCATCGGGCTGGCCTACTACGCCGAGGTGCCGTCGGTGTTCTTCGACGTGCAGCGGGTGGGGCCGTCGACGGGGATGCCCACGCGGACGCAACAGGGCGACATCCAGTTCGCGGCGTATGCGTCCCACGGCGACACGCGGCACATCGTGATCTTCCCGGCGAATCCGCATGAGTGCTTCGACTTCGCCGTGGAGGCGTTCGACCTGGCCGAACGGTTCCAGACGCCGGTGTTCGTGCTGACCGACCTCGACATCGGGATGAACGACTGGGTCATCCCGAAGCTCGAATGGGACGACTCCTACCGGCCGGACCGCGGCAAGGTGCTGACCGCCGAGGAGCTGGAAGAGGCGACGGGGCCGTTCCACCGCTACCTCGATGTGGACGGCGACGGGATTCCGTGGCGGACGCTGCCCGGGGTGCACCCGAACGGGGCGTACCTGACGCGCGGGTCCGGCCACGACCGCTACGGCGACTACACCGAGGACTCGGAGCCGTACGCGGACGTGCTGGCGCGGGTCGGCCGCAAGATCGACGGCGCGGCGCCGCAGCTGCCCGCGCCCGAGATCCGTCTGCGCGACGGGGCGACGATCGGGCTGGTGACGATCGGGGGGTGCCGGGGCGCGGTGCTCGAGGCGGTGGAGGAGCTGGCCGAGCGCGGTGTCGAGGCGGACTACATGCGGGTGCGGGCCTTCCCCTTCCACCCCGACGTCGAGCCCTTCCTGGCCGCTCACGATGTCAATTTCGTGATCGAACAGAACCGCGACGGGCAGTTGCGGAAGCTGCTGATCGCGGAGACGGATGCCGACAAGGACACGCTGGTGTCGATCCGCTACTACGGCGGCTATCCCATGAGCTGTCACCACGTGATGGACGGGCTGGCGTCGCATATGGACATTGGATCGCCCGCCGCGGCCCATGAGTCGGCCAGAGCGACCCCGTGAGCTACATCAAGAAGCCCCGCATCCACCACCCGGGCCTGACCCGCAACCGGCTCGGCCTGACCCGCCGCGACTACGAAGGCACCATGTCCACCCTGTGCGCCGGGTGTGGCCACGACTCGATCACCGCGGCGATCATCGAAGCCTTCTGGGAGCTGGAGATCGCGCCGCACGAGGTTGCCAAGACCTCGGGGATCGGGTGCAGCGGCAAGACCCCGACGTACTTCCTGAAGGAGGCGCACGGCTTCAACGGGGTGCACGGACGGATGCCGTCGATCACGACCGGGGCGCACGCGGCGAACCGCGAGCTCGTGTGCATCGGGGTCTCGGGCGACGGCGACAGCCTCTCGATCGGCATGGGCCAGTTCGCGCACGTCGTGCGGCGCAACGTGGACATGCTCTACATCATCGAGAACAACGGCGTCTACGGGCTCACCAAGGGGCAGTTCTCGGCGTCGGCCGACGTCGGGTCGACCGCCAAGCGCGGCCAGGTCAACCGGGAGCATCCCATCGACTCGGTTCTCCTCAGCCTGAACCTCGGCGCCGGCTTCGTGGCGCGGAGCTTTTCCGGTGACAAGGAGCAGCTCGTCCCCATCCTCAAGGCGGGTCTGCGCCACCGGGGGTTCGCACTGATCGACGTGATCTCGCCGTGCGTCACCTTCAACGACCACCGCGGCTCGACCAAGAGCTACCAGTACACGCGCGACAACTACAACCAGCTCGTGTACGCCGACTTCGTGCCGCCGGCCGAGGAGATTGCGGCGTCATACGAGTCCGGCGACGTGCGCTCGGTCCAGATGCACGACGGAAGCAGTATCGCGTTCAGGAAGGTGCCCGAGGACTACGACCCCACCGACCGCGACCAGGTGTACGGCTACATCAGGGAGCGCCAGCGTGCCGGTGAAGTTGCGACCGGGCTGCTGTACGTGGAGCCCGCGCCGCAGGATGCAACCGACGCAGTCGACTTCCATGGCCTTCAGGGGACGGTGGACGAGCCGCTGGCGAACTACCCGTTCGAGGACCTGTGTCCAGGGGCCGACGCGCTGGAGAGGCTGCAGAAGCGGTTTCGGTAGGGGGGGCGAGCAGTGGTGGCACGGGGCAGCGGGCGACCGGACCCCGTCTTCACGGGTTCAGCCTCCTGACCGCCCGGGCCTGCGAGCCAGAAAGAAGTACATCGGGGTGAAGATCCCGGTCTTGCCACCTTCGACCAGCGCGTGCGCCGTCCTGTCCAGGAGCGCATGGACCGCGGCGGTGCCATCGGGGAAGACCCGCAATTTCTCGCCAACCCTCGTCACCAAAGTCGTCAGGGCGCGGCCAACGGGCGTGCGCGGGATGCTCCTGAGGCTGAGGTCGCGAGCCTGCAGGGCACGGTACCAGGGCGTGGTCGGGTCCGATGCGGAGGCGCGGTCATCGGACTCGACCAGTTCGAATCCCGCCGTGCGCAGTGCGGTATCGATGTCTGGCGCGCGGGCGATGTCCGGAAGTGCATTCCCCTCCACGATTCCTTCCTTGATCCGCATGTGCCCTGCATTCCCGACATCGAAATCCTCGGTAAGGCACCAGTCGTAGCCCGCCACACAGGCGCCAGGACGCAGGACGCGGAAGATCTCTCGGAACGCAGCCGTCTTGTCCGGCGCATGCGGCATGGACTCGATGGCGATGGCGGCATCGTAGCGGGCGTCGCCGTCGGGGATCTGCATGTAGTCGCCGTGGATGAAGCTGCACAATGACCGGACATTACGAGTGTGCGCCTTCGCGCGCTCGATCTGGTAGGCGTTGTTGTTGAGCCCGACGAAGCTGGCGCCGGTATGGCGGGCGAGCGCGGCCATCGGCCCCCCGACACCGCACCCCACATCGAGTACCCGCATCCCCGGCTTCAGCACCAACCGATCGGCGAGAAAACGCTGGTGCCTGAGCAGCGACGCCTTGAAGCTCTCGCCCCGGCGCCGGGGGGCAAAGTGAAAGGACTGCCCCCAGCCGAACTCGTAGAAGTCCGTAACCAGGTCGTAGTAGTGATTGACGAACGACCGATAGTGCTCTCTTCTGCGCTCCGAACCGGCATCATGAATCCCGGTGTACTGATCGACGACGGATTTCACCTCACCCGGAGCAAGGTCCGCGAGGGAACGGGAATTCGATGGATGGCTCATGCGCATGACGCTACCGTGTCCGTCGTAAAGGCTGCAAGGGCGACTGGCAACGGCATCGGCGGCCATGCCGCCTGCTGGTGGATCACCCCACGACCCCGTCCCCCCACAGCCGCTCCAGGAACCGCTCCCACGGCAGGATCCTGATCCCATCGTCCGTCCGTCTGGGCGCGCGCTCGTTGCATACCACGATGGCCTTGCGGGGCCGGTGCTCCTCGACGAACGCGCGCAGGCCCACCAGCTCCTGCCGGTCGACGCGCCTGCCACCCTTCACCTCGATCGCCACGTCTCCCTTGCGCCCCAGTACGAAGTCGCACTCCAGGCCTGACTTTGTCCGCCAGAACCGCACGGGAAAGTCGCGCTCGCGGTAGGAGCGGTATGCGAGCAACTCCATGAGGACGAAGTGCTCCAGGGACCGCCCGAAATCGGTGCCCGCGGTCCGCTCAATGCGTCTGCCAGCCACGTGGTTCGCCACACCCACGTCGAACAGATAGAACCTGGGCGCGCTGGTGATCACCGCCCGCGAGCGGCGGCGGCTGAAAGGCTCGACGAAGACACCCAGGAGCGTGTCGACCAGAATCTGGAAGTACTCCTTCACGGTCTTGGAGCTGACGCCGCAGTCCCTGGCGACGTTGCTGTAGTTCAGCAGCTCGCCGTGGCAGAACGCCAGCGCATCGAAGAACCGGGCGAAGGCGGGTGCGTTGCGGGTCAGTCCTTCGTCGAACACCTCCTCCCTGAGGTAGTCGTCTACATAACCGGCGAGCGCCCGGCGATGATGTGCGGAGTCGTAGTGGGCGGGGATGAGGCCTCGGTTGAGGGCGCGGAGCAGGTCGAAATTGGGGATCTCGCGCCAGGTCAGCGGATGAAGTGTAAGGCGCCAGGCTCGTCCGCCGAGCAGATTGGCCTGCCCACGCTTCAGTTTCCTTGCACTGGAGCCGCACAGCACAAAACCGAGCCCGTCGCTCTCGATCAGTCTGTGCACCTCGTCGAGGATGGCCGGCACCTTCTGGACTTCGTCGATGAGAATCGGACGCTTGAGCTGGGCGGGCTCCAGGGCGCGGATCCGCTCCGACAGGGTCCACGGAGCACGTGTGAACTCAAGGAGCAACCTCGTGTCGAGAAGGTCGTAGCTGGCGGACAGCGGGAACCGCCGCCTGAGCAGCGTGGACTTCCCCGTCTTGCGCGCTCCCCATAGGAACGCCGACTGGCCTTGAGGCAGTTCGATTCCGAGTGTGCGAGCGTACACTGCTTCGACCAACTTGGAGTATATTCCGAAATAGTTGAACTAATTTGGAATGTACTCCGAATTGGTCAGGTCAGGAAGAGACCTGCCACCCTACCCGCCCCCGAACGCCCGGTCCGTCTTCGCCGCCATCACGAAATCGTTGACATGCAGGTTGCGGATCTTGTGGGTCCACCAGGTCACGGTCACGCGTCCCCACTCGGTCAGTAGCGCCGGATGATGGCCCTGCTCCTCGGCCAGCTCCCCGACGCGGTGCGTGAACGCCATCGCCGCAACGAAGTTCGGGAAAGCGAACACGCGCTCCAGCCTGGGGATCCCATCGCGGTCCACAATCTCCCACTCGGGGACCTGCTTGCTGTACTCCGCGATCTCGGCTTCGGTCGCGGGCGGAGCGCCGACCCGGCACGCCTCGCACGTCTGCCCGACGAGGTCGCTCATGGCCACAGCCACCCGAAGGTGCCGCCCGTGAGCAGCGCGTAGATCAGCCCGTCCAGCATGCTGCGGAACGTCGCGGGCCACCCCTGCGACATCCAGATCGCGTCCTGGGCGTGCGCGAGCGCGTATCCCATGAAGGCCGTGGTCGACGCGACCTTGAAGACCGCCATGTACTCGGCACCGGGCCCGAGCGCCAGGCCCGTCACGTAGGCCGCGAACAGACCCACGACCAGGCAGTACACGAACCACTGGACGAACTGCTTGCCCATGGCCGACGGATCGCCGGGCCTCAGCACCGTCATGAACATCGTGGGGCCGCGTTTGGCCTTGGCCTGGAACTCCTCGCTCTTCATGACCTCCATGCTCTCCGCGCGCGGGATCAGGTAGTTGCCCGGCGCGAGGTCGAAGCCACGCAGGGCGTCCATCACCCCGTCCTCGTCGGAGACGCCCCGGAAGTCGTTCTTGTGCCAGTTGAGGACCATGTGGATGACCGAACTCGCCACGAACACGAGCACGGCCGCAAGCAGGATGGGGAGCCAGAGGCTCAGGGCAGGAACCATGTGAAAACTCCGTTGTTGTGGGGTTGGAAGTCAGCGCGACGCTCCAGTCGCGGGCATGACACTAAACATGTATGTTAAGTATTGCAAACGGTGGGCGGGCGGTATGGCCGTGCGTACGTACCGGCGAGCCCACCCGCGCGCCCTCACCACGGCAGCTGCGGCAGATCCGCGATCAGGTCCGCGTAAACGTGCTGCAGCCCGTCCGCAATGATCAGCGGCATCACGGTGAAGTGGTCGCGGTCGGTGTAGAGCCGCGTGCGCAGGTCCAGGCTGGGGTAGCGGCGCAGCCTCAGGTTTTCGGCCAGCAGCGAGGTGCGGCTCACCAGTCGCTGGGCGGACAGTCCCGGGTTGTTGATCTCGCCGTCCGCCATGCCGATGAAGACCCTGGCGTCGAGGTCGTCGTGGTCCTCGGCGTAAGCCGCCTCCAGGTCGATCGTCTTGCCGTTGGTCCCGCTGCCGATGATGAAGCGGTCGAAGGCTCCCGGCCGGGCCAGCAGAGCGTAACCCGCGAACGCGCCGCCCGCCGAGTGGCCCCACAGCGTGTGGTCGTCCGCCATGCGGTACTTCTCGCTCAGTGACGCGCGCAACTCGCCGACGAGGAAATCCAGGAAGCGGTCGCCCTTCAGCAGCGGCTCCATCGACGCGAAGTCGAGGCCCAGCACCTCCCTCGTGTAATCCGCCGCCGGGCCCTCGTCCGCCACGATGCTGCCCGGCGGGAAAAGGTCGAAGGTGCGCTTGCCCAGACCCGCCATCCCCTCCTCGCTGGGGTGACCGACCCCGACCACGATGATCTCCGGGATCCGCGCACCCAGGGTGTAGAGGTTGACGATGCCCGCCGTCATGGAGAAGGCCATCGCACCGTCCATCGACCAGAGCACCGGGTAGCTCCGCTCGGGCGACAGGTGATAGGAGGGCGGCAGCGCGACCAGCACCTCGTGGTCGTAGTCGTATCCGTCGGCGCGGACGTAGGCGGGCTCCTCCCAGGACATGGCGTACGGGACGATCTGGGCCGCAGCGGGCGAGGCCAGCATGAGGACCGCAAGCAACAGGCGCAGGATTGGGATCATTCTCGGACTCCTTGAAGACGCCTACCAGTTCGGCGTCGGCAAATCCGCGATCAGGTCGGCATATACGTGCTGCAGGCCGTCGCCGATGAGCGGCGGCATCGATGTGAAGTGGTCGCGGTCCGCGTAGAACCGGGTGCGCAGGTCCAGGCTCGGATAGCCGCGCAGCCGGAGGTTTTCGGCAAGCAGCGTCGTCCGGCTGACCAGGCGCTGGGCGCACAGCGGCGTGTGGTTGATCTCGCCGTCGGCCATGCCGATGAACACCCTGGCCTCCAGGTCGTCGTGGTGTTTCGCGTACTCCGCCTCAAGGTCGATCGTGAGGCCGTTGGTCCCGCTGCCGATGATGAAGCGCCCGAACGCGCCTGGCCGGGCCAGCATCGCATAGCCCGCCAGACCCCCGCCGGCCGAGTGACCCCAGAGCGCGTGATCGTCCGCCATGCGATACCGCTCACCGAGTGAGGAGCGCAGCTGCTGCACCAGGAAGTCCAGAAACAGGTCGCCCTTCAGAAACGGCCGCGACATTTCGAAGTTAAACCCCATTCCCTTCATATGATCCTGCCCCAATCCCGGCTCCGACCACACGCTGCCCGGCGGAAACAGGTCGAAGGTGCGGTTGGCCAGCCCCAGCATGCCGTGCTCGCTGCGGTGCCCGACACCCACCACGATGATCTCCGGGATGCGCGTGCCCACGATATAGAGATTCGCGACACCCGCCGTTGCCGCGAAGGTCATGGCTCCGTCCATCGACCAGACCACCGGGTAGCTGCGGTCCGGCGACACGTGGTAGGACGGGGGCAACGCCACCAGGATCTCGTGGTCGTAGTCGTATCCCTCGGCCCGCGCGTAGAAGGGCTCCTCCCACGACATGGCGTAGGGGACCGTCGTCGGCGCGCTCGTCCCGCTCGTCTCGCCCGTCCCGCTCACCGGATCAGGTACCACTCGGTCTGGTACGGGCGGAAGTACTCGTAGCCGTCCGGGGTCAGGTAGCCGTCGTCCTCCATCGGGATTCGGACCGTGCCGCCGCCGTACTCGGGGATCGCGGTCGTGGCGCTGAACTCGATGGAGCGGTACGAACCGTCCCGCAGGTGCGAGTCCCACTCGGGCGGCGAGGACAGGTCCATGTCGCGGGCGTTGATCGCGGGGCCGAGTGCGTGGCCGTGGTAGCCTATGGGGTGCGAGTACAGGCTGGGCAGAAAGTCGACACCCTCAAGCATCGCCGCAATCGCCAGCGTGGCCTCCCAGCCCGTCATGCCGGGGCGGGGCGCCGCCGCGAACGCCTCGTGCACCATGTTCGCGTTGGCCAGCGCTGTCTTGAGCCCGGCCGGCACATCGTCCTCGCCCTCGCGCAGGATGTAAGCCACCTTCTGCCAGTCGCTGGCGAAGCCCACGTAGTCGAAGCCGCAGTCCATATGGATAATGTCGCCGCGCCTGAAGACCAGGTCGTCGGGCGAGGGGTGTATGTACAGGATCATCTCGCCGCTCTCCTCGTTGAAGCGCTGGACCGCGACGTGGATCTCGAACCACGGCTTGCCGCCGACCCCCAGCTCGGCAATGGTCTCGTCGAAGAACCACTTGATGTCCTGGGCCTGCGTCACCCCGGGCGTGATCACGACGTTGGAGAGCGCGGTCTGCGCAATGACGTCGGTGGCGAGGACGAGCTGCCGGTAGTGCTCCAGTTCGCCGGGCAGGCGGGTGTCGAAGACCTCCTCGATGAGCGGGGCCGCCGACACGAAGCGCGCCTCCGCCTCCGGCCCGAGCGCATCGGCAAGGAACAGGTAGCTGTCGTGCGTGAGGCTGCTGTCGTGCCCGCGATTGCCGCCGATGGCGAGGCCGATCGTGGCCGGATCGTAGCGTTCCCACAGCACTCGCAGGCCGGTCGGCGTGTCCTGGATACCGCGGGCTGTGCGCGTGGCGGGCATCGGCTCGAAGAAGCGGCGGAAGTCGGCGGTGGGCCGCCAGTAGTCGGAGTACGCGGCCAGCCCGTCGTCGCCCGCATCAACGAAGACCATCACATCGCGCCGGCGCGCGTACTGGAGCGGCGGAGCCACGTAGTACAGCGCCGGATCCTGGTGGAACTCCTCGCTGACCACGATCCACATCTCGATCCCGTGCATGCGCATCTGGTCGAGCAGCAGCGCGCGCTTCTGGGCCAGCCACTCCAGCCGCAACTCGTACTGCGCACGCATGCCGAGCAGCTCGGGCATGCCCGGAATGACGCGGCCGTCGAAGAGTTCGACGGGTTCGGCGCTGACCCGTGCCCGGTCGGTGGCGGTCGGAGCGGCTCCGGGCGTGCAGGAGGAGAGGAGGGCGGCCGTGGCAAGCACGGCAGAGCGCACCGCGGTCGCCACATGGGAACGAACATCAGGGCAGATTCCTCGGTTCACGTCAGCACCTCCTGGAAGAACCTCCGTACGATGGGAAGTGCCACCTCGGGAGCGATCGCCGTCAGGTGGTTCTTCCCCTCCAGCCATTCGACCTGCCACCCCAGTTCGAGCAGGTCGCCTTCGGCGTCACCGAGAAAGCCGGCCAGCGGGGTCAGGTACTGCTCGGGCATGCCGTCCCCGTTGTCCTCCGTCCCCATGAACACCATGCGCGGGATCTTCAGCCTCGCGACCTCTTCGCGCTCCGGCCATTCGAGCAGCGGACGGTAGAAGCCGACCGCCTGATAGCGCACTTCGTCGCCCAGGTCGGGCCATCCCACCGGTGGATTCTCGGCCATATCCACCGTGATCTCCACCATCCGCGCGAAGGGGGCGTTGAGGGGCGGAAACCCCCCGCAGACGAAGGCCGAAAGCCGGTCCGTGCGGCATGCCAGCTGGGTTCCCATCGCAGCCCCATAGCTGTAACCCACCCATCCGAAGCGATCCACGCCGGCTGCGTCCGCGACCAGACACGCCTCCTCCACCGCCACGTCCGGAGAGTAATCGAGGCCCAGTGCGTTGGGCGTCTTGCCGACTCCCCTCGGATAGTCGGCCAGCAACAGATGGAAGTCCTCCTCGAGCCCGTCGATCCACGCCTGCGTAGGGTCCTCGAAGCCTTCTATCAAGTCATTGCGGAACGACGCGTAGAAGTGCGGGCCCATGAAGACGGTGGGACGGGTGGTATCCCCCCGCGTCTCGAAGTAGATCTCGGTCCCGTCGGGAGCTTTGGCTGTGGGCATGCTGTTTCGGCAGGGTTGCGAAGTGCTTGGCGGATTCGGGGGAGCGGACAATCCGTCCCACTCATCCATCTTGCCCTCTACGGAAGCGCCCGCAAGTGTTAGGCAGCCGCCGGACACGCCCCCGAGCCCCAGTTTGCGCCATGAGAATCGCCAAAGCACCCGCCCTCGCCGCCCTGTTGGTGTTCGCCGCCTGTCAGGCTGCGGATCAACCTTCCGAGACGTCGGCGGACGAGGCCGCGCCCCCGCCCGGCTCCGATTTCGAGGGGCCCGCGTTCGAGTTCGAGGAGGTCGTGCCCGGCGTGTTCCACGCGCGCGGGACCGGGAGCCTCGCGGTGGGATCGCACGGCGCCGTGATCGTCAACGAGGACGACGTGCTCCTGGTCGAGTCGCACATCTCGCCCGCGGCCGCACACGCGGTCGTGACCGAGATCGAGGCGCTCACCGACAAGCCCGTCCGGTACGTGGTCAACACGCACTACCACTTCGACCACGCGCACGGCAACCAGATCTACCCGCCCGACGTGCACGTGATCGGCCACGAGGTCACCCGCGAGATGCTGGAGAACGGCGGCTCGATGGGGCGTTCGTTCCAGACGTTCGTAGGTGGGCTGCCGGACCAGGTCGCTGCGCTCGAAGAGCGGGTCGCGGCGACCGAGGACGCGGACGAGCGGGCCGGGCTCGAAGGCCAGCTGGCCTACATGCGCAACTACCTGGCCGGGCAAGAGGCCGTCGTGCCCGTGGGTCCGAACACGACGCTGTCGGAGCGCATGACGCTGTTCCGCGGCGAGCGCGAGATCCGGCTGCTGTTCTTCGGCCGGGGTCACACCGGCGGCGATGTGGTCGTGCACCTGCCCCAGGAGCGCGTACTCATCACCGGAGACCTGCTGCTGCCCGGTCTGCCCTACATGGGCGACGGCTACCTCGACGAGTGGGACGACACGCTGGAGCACCTGAAGTCACTCGACTTCGACTGGGTGCTGCCCGGCCACGGCAACCCGTTCCAGGACAGGGAGCGCATCACCCACCAACAGGAGTACATGCGGGACCTGCAGGCGCAGGCGGCAGCGTTGCACGCGCAGGGGCTGTCGTACGAAGAGGCCGCCCAGCGGATCGACATGTCGGACCATGCGGAGAACTATCCGCAAGTCAGCGGGTCCGGGGTTCCGGCGGTCACGGTGCAGCGGATCTTCGAATTGCTGGACGGGGGTTCGTAGGGTCGAATCAGCAGCCTGTGGAGGACCCCCCCGCTACCAGATCGTACATTCGCACGTACTGGACACCCAAGTCGTCAGTCCACACGCCGAACACATGGTCACGTCCGATTTCGAACACCTGAAGGTCAGTCGGTATGTCGACAATGCCCAACGGAGTCCCTTGCCCGTCAAACACAGACCACTGTCGGGTCGGTGACGTCGGATTGTCGAAGCTGGTCTCCTTGACCCACAATCGTCCCCTTGGCTGAAGCAGAAAAGTCTCGAACGCAGGCATTGTGTCTGGAACGGGAACACTCTCATAGAGGGACCTGCGCCTCGCAGAAAGTCCGGTTCCGTCACCATCCCCCCGCCCCCAAATCGCATTGATCCAAGTCTCACGATGGGCCGCCGATACCAATCGAGTTCCGTCAGCTCGACGGACGATCCGAACGACCCTACCCAGACGCCTCTCGATCAAGCTGATGTCGAACCTGCCGGTACTGCCATATGCCACGAACTCACCGTCGGTGGCTGCCTCGAACGTGGGCAAGAACGGGTTGTGTACACCCTCAAATCGTACCCTGCCACCACCGAGGTCGGTCCCCATTACCCAGTCCTGAGTGCCTGGCATGGCGGCCACAACGTCGGATGCCGTTCCGTTTTCAAACACATGGAGGTTTGAAACCCATTCGTGCCTGACCCATCCATCGCCCGAGGGCGGGAGGCGATCTCCCACCCGCACGTCAATGTAGCCCCAAAAACGGCCGTCATTGAACCAACCGATTGCTCGCGCACGCCTGAGGCCAGCGAGCTCATAGGTTCCTTCATCTACTGCGAGGCTCGTGGTCGCAATCACGCTTCCACTATCCCAATCAAACTCGGTGACCCGGCCAGCCTGGCCGTCATAGGCCAACACATTGCCGTCCGGTGACACGCCGATCTTGGTGAGCCGACCGAACTCCCCGGGGCCACCACCCAATCGACCGAGTGAATGACTGAAGCGTCCGCTCGAATCGAACAACTTCACTTCGCCACTTCCAGAATTTGCGACTGCGATCCCACGGCCCTGTATTCGTGCGAGATCCGTGACACGGTGTAGCGCCGTGGCATCGTCGCCAAGACTCCCGATTTCAACCGAGGGCGTCGGGCAAAGACCGATGCCGGAAGATCGCGCCGACACCTCGTTACGCCAGTGTGTTGCGATTTCGACCCCAGCACTGTCCACGACGGAGAATCCACCGCCTACCGTGTCTCTATCAGTACACGCAGAGGTGGACAGAATCGTGACGACCAACGCACCCCTGAGTGTCATCGCATACCCTCCTCGCGCATGTGCCTTGCGATGGCCCGTTGCAAGGAGGCTGCCGACGCCGTGCCCCTGTACAGGCTGCCATTGAGGATGAATGTCGGCGTGCCCGTAATGTCCAACCCCACCCCAGCAGAAACGTCCCGCCTAACCGTCGCCAATGCGGAATCAGCCAACAGACATTGATCGAATTGTGCAATACCCCGCACGCCCGCTGCAATAGCAAATGCTGACCAGGACATGACAAGCGGACCCGTCCGCCAGTCACGGAATGCCGGCAACGTTTCAGCTGAAACCCTATCTATTCATGTCGTGAATGATTATCATTCATATCATGAATAGCTCTGTGTTACTTCGACTTGCTTCAGCGAATCTGGAATCCGCTTTGCGGGTCATGCCCGCCGTGGTCGTCACCGGTGCGCGCCAGACGGGCAAGACCACCCTCGCTCAAACACTCGGACATGCGGAGCACGTGCAGGGAATCCGCCCGGACGCGGCGCCGGGTCGGCGATACATGTCCCTGGACGACCTTGATGTACTCGACCTTGCTCAGCGTGATCCGGACGCCCTGGTCCGGGGCTCGCACCCGGTAACGCTGGACGAGGTTCAGCGCGAGCCGAACCTTCTCAGCGCCGTCAAGCGGGAGATCGACCGGGATCGCCAACCGGGGCGGTTCCTGCTTACCGGCTCCGCCAATCTGCTCCTGATGCGCCGCGTTTCGGAGTCCCTGGCCGGTCGCGCCAGCTACCTGACCCTGTGGCCGATGACGCGTCGGGAACAATTGGGCCTCGGCCGGTGCGGCGTGTGGGAGGAGCTGGTTGGGGCAGACGATCGCGACTGGATGGACGTCATCGGGGCGGACTCCGTCGGCCAGGAGGGATGGCGTCCGCTTGCACGACCCGGCGGCTTCCCCGTACCGGCGGTCCATCTGGGCACGGCGGATGAAAGGGCGATCTGGTTCGACGGCTATGTACGTACGTATCTCGAACGCGATCTTCAGGCGCTCTCGTCGATCGCGGCCCTGCCGGACTTCCGCCGACTCATGAGGGCCGCCTGTCTGCGCATCGGGTCGACCGTGAACCAGAGCGAGCTGGGGCGCGACATCGGACTGCCGCAGCCAACGGTTCACCGCTACCTCAATCTGCTCGAGACCTCCTGCCTGCTGGTTCGGGTTCCAGCCTACACCGTGAATCGCAAGAAGAGGCTCATGAAGTCCCCCAAGCTGTATTGGGCGGACACCGGTCTTGCGATGTACCTCTCGCAGGAGGACGAGCCGCGCGGTGCCCATCTGGAGAACCTGGTGCTGCAGGACCTGTTGGCGTGGCGCGACTCGCGTTCCGTGAGAACCGAAGTCCTGCACTGGCGCACGACCACTGGCGACGAGGTGGACTTTGTGATCGAGGCAGGAGAGTCCCTCGTCCCCATCGAGGTCAAGGCCACAAAGCGGCCGCGCCTCCGCGACGCAAGGCACCTCCGGGCGTTCCGCGCGGAGTATGGGCGGCGGGCTCGGCCGGGGCTGCTACTGCACGGCGGAGAAACGCTGGCGTGGCTCACCCCCGAGGTACTCGCCGCGCCGTGGTGGATGGTGGTCTAATCCTCACCGCTCCGGGACCACCACCACCTCACCCGGCTTCGGCCTAACGCCCTCGGCGTAGAGTTGCGCGTTCAGCGCGGGCACGCGCGACGTGATCAGCTCGTTGAGGGGGCCGGCCAGCTCCTCGATCAGCTCCCAGGCGCGGTCGATCTGCCACATCTGGTCCTCGGTCGGCAACGTTGACGAGCCCTGGATGGCCGTGGCCACGCCGGCGTTGCGGCGCGCGTCGCCCACGTCGTCGTCGAGTTCTTCGAGGGCTTCGCGGATCGCCTCCAGCTCGTCACGGACGCCCTCGGGCGGCTCCTCGACGCCATCGATCAGCTCCTCGGCGCCGTTCAGCTGTTCTTCGAGGCGGTCGACGGCGCGGCCGGCCTCGTAGATCGACGGGGCCAGCGTGTGCAGGCTCATCAGCGCGTCCTGGCGGGCCATGCGGTCGGCGCGGGTCATGGGGCGCCGCGGGTCGGCCTGGATCTCGACGGTTGAGGAGAAGGTCTGCCCGCCGACCTCCATGCTGACCGTGTAGGTGCCCGGCATCGCGATGGGGCCCTGCGGCGTGCCCGGCTGGCCGAACCCGACGGGTCCCTGTGGGCCTTCCGGCTCGTAGGGCGCGTCCATACGCCAGTCCCACACCACCTCGTTGACGCCGGCCTCGCCGGGCGCGTCCAGGGTGCGGACGTGGCTGCCGTCCGAGGACGTGATGGTCAGCGCGAAGGTGGCCTCTTCCGCAGGCTCACCGTCGGCCATGTCGCCGTCGTCTCCGGCGCCCGGATCGTCGCCGTCGCCCGAATCGTCGGCCTCTTCCCCGTCCTCTTCCGCCATTGACATGGCCCACGCGTCGCGCAGGTAGTAGCGGATCAGCGTGCCGCGCGGGGGGTTCGGCGCCGAATACGTGGCGCCCGCGAAGGGCCAGTCGCCGCGCTGGGCCCACATGATCGTCTCGCGTGCCTGGGTGAAGACGCGGCCGGCTTCGGCGAGGGTCTCGGCCGAGAGGTGCTCGAGCGCGCTGACGTCGGCCAGGATCCAGAAGGAGCGGCCGTGGGTGCCGACGAGCAGGTCGTTGTCGCGGGGGTGGATGAGGATGTCGTCGACGGGGACGACGGGGAGGTTGTTCTTGAGCTGGACCCAGCGTTCGCCACGGTCGACGGAGACGAAGACGCCGACCTCGTTGCCCACGAAGAGGAGGTTGGGAGCGCGGTGGTGCTCGGTGACGACGTTGACCGACCAGCCATCGGGCAGGCCGTCGGTGATGCGTCGCCAGCTGTCGCCGTAGTCTTCACTGACGTAGACGTAGGCGGCGTAGTCGGCGTTGCGGTGCCCGTCGAAGCTGGCGTAGACCCGGCCTTCGGCGTGGTGCGAGGGCTCGACGCGGCTCACGTAGGTGCGCTCGGGGAGGCCGGGGATCCGGTCTGTGACGTTGGTCCAGGTGGCGCCGTCGTCACGGCTCATCTGGACATTGCCATCGTCGGTGCCGACGTAAAGCAGTCCGGGGGCGAGCGGCGACTCGGCGAAGGCGGTGAGGTTGCCGTAGGTCGAGATGCCGTCGTTGACCGACATCTGCGGCTCGGAGCCGGGGACGCCCATGATCTCGAGCTCGTCGCGGTCGATCTGGCGGGTGAGGTCGAGGCCGCCGACCTCCTCCCAGGACATGCCGCGGTCGCGGGAGCGCAGGAGGTAGTTGGCGCCGAGGTAGACGGTGGCGGGGTCGTGGGGCGAGAGCTGGAGCGGCGAGTTCCAGTTGAAGCGGTAGGTCTTGGCGGTGTCGCCGTCGGCGCGCGGGCCGGTGATGGGGCGCATCGGGGTCTTCTCGCCGGTGGTCAGATCGTACCGGTTCATGTTCCCGTTCTGGGACTCGGAGAAGACGATGGTCGAGTCGGTGGGGTCGACGATGGTGAAAAAGCCATCGCCGTACGCGGTCTCGTACCAGTCCTGGTGGCGGATCCCGTGGAAGGAGCGCGTGTTGGAGGGCCCGCACCAGGGATCGTTGTCCTGGAGGCCGCCGCAGACGAAGTACGGGTCGCGCATGTCGAAGCCGATCGCGTAGAACTGCCCCAGCGGCAGGTTGTCGAACATGCGCCAGTGCCCGGTGCCGTCCCAGCTCGCGGCCACGCCGCCGTCGCTGCCAAGGATGAGGTGGTCGGGGTCGTCCGGGTTGATCCAGAGCGCGTGGTGGTCGACGTGGACCTGGGCCGCGCCGTCGCTGCGGAAGGTGCGGCCGCCGTCGTCGGAGACCTCCAGGTTGCCGCCGAGGACGTAGATGCGGTCGGGGTTGCTGGGGTCGATGCGGACCTGGGAGTAGTACATGGGACGCGGGTTGGTGTTCGACATCTTCTCCCAGCTGTCGCCACGGTCGAGGGAGCGGAAGAGGCCACTGCGGGACTGGCCGCCTCCGCCTCCGCCGAAGAAACCGGCGTCGGGGTCGCGCGCGTCCGCCTCGACAAGGGCGTAGACGACGTTGCCGTCCTGGCGGAAAATGTCGACGCCGATGCGTCCCTTGTCGCCGTCCGGGAGGCCCTCGGTGAGCTCGGTCCAGCTGTCGCCGCCGTCTAAGGTGCGGTAGAGGCCGCTGCCGGGGCCGCCGCCGTTGAAGCCCCAGCCGGTGCGCTGCCGCTGGTACATGGCGGCGAAGATGGTGTTGGGGTCGCCGGGGTCCATGGCGAGGTCGATCGCGCCGGTGTGCTCGTCGATGTGGAGGATGTTGTCCCAGGTTTCGCCGCCGTCGTGGGTGCGGTAGACGCCGCGTTCCTGGTTGGGGCCCCAGAGGTCGCCCACGGCAGCCACGTAGACGATGTCGGGGTTGCGGGGGTGGATGAGGATGCGGCCGATGTGTTTGGTGGCGTCGAGACCCATGTGGCGCCAGGTGTTTCCGGCGTCGGTGGACTTGTAGACGCCGTTGCCCCAGCCCGACGACTGCCGGTTCTGCGGCTCGCCGGTGCCAACCCAGACAAGGTTGGGGTTGGATTGATCGAGGGTGACGTCGCCGATGGAACTGGTCGGCTGGTCGTCGAACAGCGGCGTCCACGAGGTCCCGTGGTTCTCCGTCTTCCAGACGCCTCCGGTGCCGGTCGCGATGTAGAAGACCTGCGGCTTCGACTCGACGACGGCGAGGTCGGCGATGCGGCCGCCCATGAGCGCGGGGCCGATCTCGCGGTACTGCAGGTGCGAGATGGCGGTCTCGAGCGTGGTCTGGGCGGTGGCGGACGTGGTGGCGAGGAGCGGTGCTGAGAGGAAGAGGAGGATGCGCGCGGTCTTCATGATGGCTCTCGGTGTCTCGGGGAAAAGCGGCGGCCGGTACGGGCAGCGGCCGGCTGTCATGTGGGTGTAATCCTGGCGCGGACCACGTAGGGCACGTCCAGTTCGTCGAATACGATTGTCCAATAGGAGTCGCCGCGGACCACCGGTCTCAGCCAGAACACGGTTTCCAGCGGCGCGGGCGCGGTGCTGCCCAGATAGGCGCCATCAGGGGCGAGGACATCGTAGGCGACCCCACCGGCGGGTGACGAGGTCCGCACCCACAGGTTCCCCTCGGCGGACGTGAACAGTCCCTGCACCGCGGGTTTCACATCCGGGATCCTCGACCAGTCCGCCTCGGTTTCGACGCCCCGCTCCCGGAGCCAGGCGCGCACGTCCACAATGACCGAGTCGCGCTCGGCCGCGGTGACGGGCAAGGGGGGGCGATCCGTTACCGCAACCAGCAGCGTGTCGCCTCCGGGCAACCACTTGTGGACCCGGTGCGAGGGGTCTCCGAACGCGGCAGACCAGATCACCCCGGAAGGGTCGAACGCGGTGGCTCCACCGGGATAGAACGGCACCTGGCGCACCTGCCACCCTGTGGCCGATTCCACAAGGAAGATGCTCGGGTCCTCGTCGCCAACGTCCTCGGCCGCGGGGGGCAGTGTGAGCGACGGCATCTCGGTCATCGTCGAGTCGAAGACGCGCATGGTGCTCGTCGAGTGCTTGAGGATGCGTCCGTCGTCCGTCATGGCTCCCGTCCAGACCCAGCCTCTCACAAAACTCGTGAACGGGAAGGAATCGACGAACCCGTCTTCGGGATCGAACACGGACATTCGGGCGGCGTACGAATCCGGCACCCAGATGCGCGCGGAAGCGTCGAGCATCAATCCGTTGGCGCCGACGAACTCGCCCGGGCCTTCGCCCTGCTGTCCGTGGGTTGCTACATGGGACCCGTCGCCCGCGAAGATCCGGAGTTCCATCGCCTGGGACTCGAGCACGGCGAAGCCACCGTCTTCCAGTCCCACCAGACCCTTGATTTCTCCGAAGGACTCCGGCCGATCCGCCTCGACCGTGCCAACGCGGATCTCCTCGACGAGCGTCCACGTGGGGGCGGCCCTTGGGGGTGGCCGGTTGGTGACCAGCTCCACACCCGACGGAAGCGTGTCCCTGACGACAGTCCAGTCAGCCGCGGGGCCCGATTCGCCGCACGCCGAAGTGAGGATCGCACCCGCGGTCAGGGTGTACAACCAGTTGGAAACCGCGTGCGTCCTCTCGGCATTGGATATCGTCATTCGCAAGGAACTCCGGCAGTGGCGGGAATCGCGCAAGGCACGGACGCTGCAAGCTGTAGACTGGAACTCCCCGTGGAGGAGAGCAACTGCCTGGACGATCAGGCGCAATGCGAAAGTAAACTCTAGTTTCCATTATGTAATGTATACATTACTATTGAATCACGTGCATGCATCCTCCTGACCCCCTTACCTTGTTCGCATGATTCGTCCGTCCCGGTCCTTCCGTCCCAGCCGTTTGCCGCTGGCCTTCGCGCTTGCGCTGGCGGTTGCATGCGGCGAAGACGCGACCGAGGCACCCATTCAACGTCCCATCCCGGTTCCGACCACCGTTCTGGTCACCCCCGCCTGGGTCACGATGGAAGCGATCGGCGACACGGTCCGCTTCACCGCGGACGTGCGTGACCAGACAGGTCAGCCGATGACGCGCGTCCAGGTGAGCTGGCTGTCGGATGACGGGCTCGTCGCGACAGTCAATGCCCTCGGCAAGGCCACAGCGACCGGGAACGGGACCGCGAGCATCACCGCGCGGGTCGGGGACGTGTCGGGCACCGCAGCCGTCACGGTCGAGCAGCGTGTTGCTGGGGTCACGGTTTCGCCCGACTCGTCCGTGCTTGTGGTCGGCGAGGTGCTGCCCCTGAAGGCGGCCATCGTGGACGCCAACGGTCACGCGGTTGACGGTGCTCCGGTGGCCTGGGAGTCGAGCGACACCGCCGTGGCCAGGGTGGACGAATCGGGCCGGGTGACGGCGGTTGGCCTCGGGCGCGCACTCATCGTCGCGGCGTCGGATGACGTGGTGGCCGAGGTCGCCGTGACGGTTCTGTCGCCGCCGGCCAGCGTGACAATCGCGCCCGAGGCGATCGAATTCGCGTCCCTGGGCGATACGACGTCACTCTCGGCCAAGGCCTTGGACCCCGAAGGCGAGGGGATCGAAGGCCTCGCCCTCGCGTGGTCGAGCGCCGATACCTCGGTCGCTACCGTCGACTCGCTGGGCCGGGTCGTCTCGGTGGACAACGGCACGGTCGAAATCAAGGCGGAGCGCGCGTCCGTTGCCGCCGTCGCCACGGTGCACATCGCCCAAGTCGCTACCTCACTCGAGGTGTTCCCGGCCGTCGACACGGTAGCCGTGGGCGACTCGATCGCTCTGACGGCCCTGGCCGCAGACGCAAACGGCCATCCCATTGCCGCTGCCGCAGCGCCGCCCTTCGAGTGGACCTCCGCCGCCCCAGAGGTGATCGCCGTAGATGCCGCTGGCCTGGTGGCCGCGCTTGCACCCGGGGTCGCGGCAGTCACCGCCAGCGCCGGCAACCTCGAGGCCACCACGTCGCTCACCGTGGAGGCGGCCGCCGTATTCGACAAGCGTGTCCTCACCGCGTTCTTCCAGGCCACCGGCGGTCCGCGCTGGGAACGTTCGGACAATTGGCTGACCGACGTCCCGGCGGAGGACTGGCACGGGGTCGGCCTCGACGACAATGGGCGGGTCGCCTACCTGGAACTTTCCGACAACGGATTGGCTGGCAGGATTCCCCCGCAACTCGGCGACTTACGGAGCCTGCGATTCCTCGACCTCCAGATCAACGCGCTCATCGGCCGCTTGCCGGCAGAACTCGCCAGTCTCGATCGTCTGGAGTTCCTGCTTCTGTCCTCGAATGACCTCGCCGGCAGAGTCCCGCCGTGGCTCGCGGACATGTCGTCGCTGCGCGTGCTTTCATTGATCTCCAACGATTTCAGCGGTCCGATTCCACCGGAACTGGCGCGGATGCCCGCCATCGAGAGCCTTGCGCTTGGACGCAACGTCCTCGTCGGCGAAATCCCGCCAGAGCTTGGGGACCTTTCGACCCTGACCTACCTCTACCTGGGCGGAAACGAACTCGAGGGCGAAATCCCGCCGGAACTGGGCAAACTGGCCAATCTCACGAGCCTCATTCTGCGATCCAACGAGCTGACCGGTCCGATCCCGCCCGAACTGGGCAACCTGACCGAACTCGAAGAGCTGGAGCTGTACTTCAACTACCTGTCGGGTGAAATCCCGCCCGAACTGGCCAACCTGCGCAACCTGACCGAGTTGGGTCTGTCGTCGAACCGGCTGGAGGGCGAGATCCCGCCCGCGCTGGGCAACCTGACCAACCTGGACCGCTTTTACCTGGACCGGAACTATCTGACCGGTCCGATACCCCCCGAACTGGGCGGTCTGGAAAGCGTTGAGCTGTTCACCGTGGTGCGCAACCAGCTTTCCGGTCCATTGCCGCCGGAACTGGGGCGGCTGGCGGCCCTCCGGGGGCTGCATCTGTCGCGCAACCGTCGATTGCAGGGGCCATTTCCTCACGAGCTGACCGCGCTTGCGCTGGATGAGATTCAGCTTGGGGGCACGGAATTGTGCCTGCCCGCGGACGACGATTTCCAGGCGTGGTCGCGGTCGATCGGGGCGGGATGGGCGCCGTTCTGCGCCGTGGAGCGTACCCACGCCTACCTGACCCAGGCGTCGCAGTCGGCGTCGGTTCCGGTGACGCTGGTGGCTGGCGAGCCGGCTTTTCTCAGGGTATTCCTCGTCGCCAACAGCGGGGTCACCACGAGTTTCCCGGCGGTGCGCGCGCGGTTTTTCGCCGACGGCCGGGAGGTGCACTCGGTATCGATTCCGGGATCTTCCCGGCCGCTGCCCACAGCTATTGACGAGGGTTCTCTCGAGGCATCGGCCAACACGCGGATTCCGGCTTCGGCTCTGGTCCCGGGGCTGGAGATGACGATCGAGATCGACCCCGAGGGTACGCTGCCGTCGGGTACCGGGGTGCCCGGGCGTTGGCCCGAGGAGGGGCGTGCCCCCCTGGACGTCCGTGTGATGCGGCCGCTCGATCTGACCCTGGTCCCGTTCCTCTATACGTCAAACCCCGACCAGTTTCTGGCCGACCGCGTGCAGGCATTGAGGGCGAACGACGATCTCTTCCGCGACACACGCGACCTGTTGCCCGTTCAGGAGTTCAACGTCACGGCGCGCGCGCCCGTGTGGACCTCCATCGAACCGGTTGCCAGCAACAGTTCGGCACTGCTGCGTGAAACGTGGGCCACACGGACGATGGACGGCGGCACGGGCTACTACATGGGTGTGATGAGCGGCGGTGGCGGGCGTGGATACATCGGCTTTCCGGGGAGCGTCGCGGGTCTGTCGGCCGGTACGATCTCCCACGAACTGGGGCACAACATGTCGCTGCGCCACGCGCCGTGCGGAGATCCCCCCAACATTGAACTGATCTACCCCTACCTGGACGGCTCCGTCGGTTCATGGGGCTACGACTTCCTGCGCGGGCAGCCCGTCAGCCCGACGCGCCCGGATCTGATGTCGTACTGCGGCCCCGAGTGGGTGAGCGACTACAACTTCAACAAGGCGCTCCGGTTCCGCGAGACGCTGGAAGCGGAAAGGGCGGGCTCCGCGACTGGGGATCTGGCTGCCGATGGACGACCTCTGCCCGGGCGGGCGCCCGCGGCTCCCGGCCAGGGCCTGCTGCTGTGGGGAGGCCAGCGCGCCGACAGCGTCCCGATTCTGGAGCCGGCCTTCGTGGTGCGCGCGCCGCCGTCGCTGCCGAGTGAGGAAGGACCGTTCAGCCTGGCCGGACTGACCGTCGACGAAGACACGCTGTTCTCGTTCTCCTTCGCGATGCCGGAGACGGGGCAAGGCGATGGCCAATCGGCCTTTGCTTTTGTGCTCCCGACACAGGGCTCCTGGGTGGACGCGCTGGACCGCATCGTGCTGACCGGCCCCGGAGGATCGGATACGGTGGGACGCGTGGGACCCGGCCCCGGCCAGGAACCGCAGGGCCGGGCGTCGGTTCTTCTAGTCGACGGGACGACCGGCCGTGCACGAGGGTTCCTGCGCGACACCCCGGGACGGGCGCCACCCGTACCCGGAGCGACGCTTCGTTTGCCGGCACCCGGGCTGCGCGCTCTTGTCAGCCGCGGAGTCCCCGATTCCGCCGCTTGGCGCCGCTAGCAGGGGCGATGGCGCTGAAGAACGCAATTGCGGCGGCGGTCAAGTCGATATACATCCGTGCCCGGCTGGCCGAGGAGCGGCTGCGGAGCGGCGTGGCATGGTGGCCACTGGCGCCCGAGTTCGTCACGGACCCCTATCCGGCCTATCAGAGGCTTCGCGAACGGAATCCGGTCCACCACAGCATCCTCACCGAGCAGGTCGTGGTCTCCCGCTACGCCGACGTGGACCGCATCCTCCGGAATCACCGGGACTTCTCCAACGACCTGCAGAAGGCGCGTTCATCGTACGGCTCCCTGGCCACGCGGAAGAAGCTGAAGCCCAGCATCCTCGTGCTGGACCCACCCGACCACACGCGTCTGCGGCGGCTCGTGAACCGGGCGTTCACCCCCCGCTCGGTAGCCGGGATGGAAGACTACATCCGGGCGGCTGCCCACAGTCTTCTCGATCAGGTCGAAGGTGCCGACGAGTTCGACCTGATGACGGCCTACGCGATGCCGCTCCCGACGATCGTGATCGCCCGCATGATCGGTGTCCCCGCGAAGGACCTCGACCGCTTCAAGACGTGGTCCTATCACCTGGCACGCGCGCTCGAACCCCTGCTCTCCCCGCAGGAAGTCGAGCTGGTTCACGAGAGCGAGCGGCAGCTGGCCGACTACCACAGGGCGATCATCGAGCAGCGCCGCCGCGACCCGCGCGACGACCTCATATCGCGGCTGGTCGAAGCCGAGGAGCAGGGCGACAAGCTCACGTCCGACGAGACAATCGTGATGCTCCGCCTTCTGCTGATCGCCGGGAACGAGACGACCACCAACCTGATCGGCAACGGTGTTCGGGCGCTTCTGCGGCATCCCGACCAGCTCTCGCTGCTGCGCGCACGGCCGGAACTGATTACTTCGGCCGTCGAAGAGCTGCTGCGGTACGATTCGCCCGTGCAGCTGGACATGCGGATCGCACGCCGCGACCTGGAAGTCGGAAGCAGATCCGTGCGGTCGGGCAACATGCTGGCCCTGCTGATCGGCTCCGCCAACCACGACCCGGCGCGGTTCCGGCGGCCCCATGAACTGGACATCCAGCGGGCGGATCAGGGGAACATCTCGTTCGGCCGCGGCATCCATCACTGCCTGGGCGCCCCGCTCGCCCGTCTGGAGGGGCGAATTGCGCTGGAAGTGCTGCTGGAGAGGTTCAGCGGGATCGGGTTCGGGGCGCGGCCGCCGCGGTATCGGCCCAGCGTCGTGCTCAGAGGCCTCGAGCACTTCGATGTTCGTGTGAGCAGGGGCGCGTAGGCGCGGCCCTGGCGTAGAGGTCCATGAGGTCGTCGAAGATGCGTGTCCAGCTGCGCGCTTCGGCAGCGGCGCGCGCATTTTGGCCCATGGTCGTCCTCAGCGCGCTCGATTCGACGAGCCGTCGTACCTGCGGCACGAACGAGGCGTCGTCCGCAATGAACCCCGTGACTCCATGATCCACCAGCTCCCGCGGTCCGCCCCGATCCGTGACGACGACCGGCAGTCCCGTGGCCATCGCTTCCATGACGACCTGTCCGAAAGTGTCGTGCTTGCTGGGGAAGACGAACAGATCGGCCTGCCGGTAAGCGGCTGCCAACTCTTCCCCGGCCAGCCTTCCAGTGAAGTGGGCACGAGCGCCGAAGTCACGTTCGAGTTCGCGGCGGTGCGGGCCGTCGCCCACCACGAGAAGCCGCACCTCGGGGATGGCCGTCAGTATGTCGTGGAATCGGTGCAGTCCCTTCTCTTCCCTGTGCAGTCGGCCGGAAAAGAGGACGACTACTTCTGCCGCCCGATGGCGGCGAGGGTTCGCCGGCCCTGGTCTGAATAGGTCCGTGTCCACGCCGCGGCCCAATACCGCCAGGGGCGCATCGAGCCGCGGTGCCACCTCGTCCGCGATGCGCCGTGTGGGTGCCAATACCGCCCTGATTCCGTTCCTGCGGGAATAGAAGCGGCGCATGACCCGCCAACACAGCATCTCTGCCGCCCCAACCGACGACCGCCTCGCCTTGCCCATCCGGGAAAACCAGCGGGATACCCGATGACCGCCGTATTCCGCCAGGCTCGTGGTGTACATGGCGACTGCCGGAATGCGGAGACGGCGCGTGACCCATATGCCCTGCATTCCCATCGTGCCGGGCGCCACGATGTTGATCACGTCGTACCGGCGCGAAGCCGCGAGCGAGAGGATCCGCCGGTCCGGGACCAGGTGGGAGATATCCTGGGGAATCGTCGGATCCACCCGAAAGGCGATTCTCGGCCGCCACCCGTAGTGGCGCAACGACCCGTCCTCGTCCATCCGGTCCCGCGCGGCGTAGCTGTACAGATCCATCTCCACGCCGCGCTCTCCGCAGTAGCGCATGTTGTAGGAGAGGAAGTTGCTGACGCCGCTGAAATGCGCGAAGCCGGAGCGGGGATGTCCGACCTCGGAGAAGACGGCGACCCGGAACGGACTGCGCAATTCAACCCGACGGCATGAGGACCCAGGTGAGGGCCGCCAGCGCCCAGCCGACCAATACATCCCCCGGGTAGTGGATGCCCAGATAGCAACGCGATACACCGACGGCAACGCCCACGCCGACCACCGCGGCCGCCCATGCCGGAGGGAGCACAGCTGCGACGGGCAGAGCGACCGCCATTCCCGCCGTGGCATGTCCAGACGGAAAGGAGAAACGGTCCGGCGCGCCGATCATCGAGTCGATTCCTACCGGCAGCGCGGGCCGCGGCCGAATGGCCAGGCGCTTGACGACCTGCACCAGGACGTGCGAGACCGCGAGCACCATCGCGGCTTCGCGGCCGGCGGCGGCCAGTCCTGGAACCACTCCAAGGGTCAGCGCGACAGTCAGGACAACGACCACCAACGGGTCGGCAAGCACGGTGACCGTTCGCATCGGCCCATCCAGCCATGGCGCACGACGCGACACCACCGCCACAAGGAGACGTTGGTCGGCGCCGGCCAAGCGCACTCTCAAACCTGCCACCGCGATCCCTCCGAATGTTGATCTGCGCGGGTCCTGAACCACTACGGTAGGGGCCGGCGGCAACAACGGAGCGATGGTACGGTAACCTCTGTGAAACTCTCCCCGCGCTACCCGAAATAGCGGAACAGGGGCCGCCGGACCTCACCGAGCAGCAAGCGGTGAACCTCGATCCCGAGCCAGCGCACCGAGGCTCGCAGGAACCCCTCGTCACGAAACCTCCTGGCCGAGATCACGACAGTCGGCCGGCGGACAAACGCATAGCGGCCGACCCGGCTGATCCTGAGGACATAGTCCTGGTCTTCGGCGACCAGAACGGACTCGTCGAAGCCCCCGATCGCCTCGTGCACCTCTTTGCGCACCAGCAGGAATCCGCCGATCGAATGCGGCCACCGAAAGCGGGTGCTGACCTGGAAGTACATCGCAGAGAGCCAGTGCGTGAACCGCATGCGCCACTCGGTGACATCCGGCACGAACCAGCAGCTCAGTGCATCAAGCCGATCCTCCTCGGCCCTGGTGACCGCCTGCTCGATTCCCTCCGGCGGCACGATGACATCCGCGTCGAGGAACAGCACCCACTCGGCATCGGCTTCCCGGGCGCCGTTGTTGCGTCCGACCCCCGGAAGGCCGCCAGCGACGATCCTGCATCCGCTGGCGCGCCCGATTTCGGCCGTTCGATCAGCCGATCCCGCGTCGGCGATCACGATCTGTCCCGGGGGCATGGACTGGGCCTTGAGCGCGTCAAGGGTCGCCGCAAGGGCGTGTTCCTCGTTGAGCGCGGGGATCACCACGCAAACGGAGCGCTCAAGGTGATCCGGCATCCGTTCCGCGAGTATTCTGTGGAGGTGCAAGCCTGGCATCCCGGATGATACCTGCGACCCTCGATCACTTGGTGCCTACTTCGTAACGGGAGTGCAAAAATGCCCGCAAACATCATTTGGATATACCAAAGACATATTATCGTGATCAAAATGTGATTGATTTGTTGTTATTTAGGGTCCCCTAACTTACCTTTCGACCCATGAAACGAGGGACGGTGGAGAAAACGCGATTCGAAGGAGGGCACGATGTACGGCTCCTGGACGCGCACAACCCGAGTGGATTTCCGGCTTCTGCTCGCAGTCCTCGTCTTCCACGGATGTGGACCCGCCCTGCCCACGGCGCTTGAGGAGGGCCCTGGCCAGTCGCGTTTCGAGCTGGCCCTGGACACGCTGGACATCGAGGTCCAATCCCTATGGGTACGCATCAGCGCGGTTCCGCCGACCCGCGAGGACCTGGTGCTCACGTGGGAACTGGAAGCCGAAACGGCGAACCCGTTCTGGCACCCCAGCGTGATCAGCAAGGCGGGTGGTCGCAGCTTCGAGTCGCCCGACACCGCCCGGGTGTGGGGCAACATCGCAAGAGCGTACGACTTCCGGCTCGTTGTCTCGGGCCTGACGACCTCGGGCGAGTTCGTCATCGACACACTTTCGGTCGTGGCCCCGCAATGTCGCAACCCGGCGCGGCCCACACTTCTCTGCAATCCCGTTCGCGGGACGGGTTCGAGACGGACAAGCCGTATCGCGGACTCAGGTCCGTAGCGCCCGGTCCGCAGTCTGCCCTACGGCAACTCCTTCATCGGCAGTACGATCCCCGACGGGTAGGTCGCATTGCGCTGCACCGACAGCACCGGCACGCTGCCGTCCCGCGGATACCTGAGGAAGGTGTCGGCGTCGGCCCCCGCGACCGCCACCCTGATCCGGTGTCCTTCCCGGATCAGCACCGATGTCGCCCACAGGTCGAAGGCGATCTCGGCCACTTCCCCCGGCACGAGCGGCATCGCGTCGGCGCGCTGTTCGGAGCGGTGGGGACCGTACTTGCGGTACAGCGGCGCATCGTCGGTGACGGCGCGCATCACTGCGCGGAGCTGCCCCTCGGTGACGTAGCGCACCGTACCGTCCGGCGCGACGTCCTCCAGGTAGACGATGAAGGCGCCGTCGTTCTCGGTTGACGACATCCACAGCGTCACCACCGGGTGGCCGGTGATCTCGGTGTCGACCGCCATCGGCGCGCTCGTGTAGGTCAGCAGCTTCGCGTCCTCGCCGCGCCGGTCTCCGTACACGACATCGCCGCCCCCGCCGTTGGTGTACCAGCGATTCCGCGTGCCGGTGGTCGCGGTGAAGTCGACGGTGTACGTGTCCGCGCCTTCGGCCTCGGGCGGGTAGTCGCGGGAGAGCGTGCCCCCGGCGCCGAAGTGCCAGGCCACGTCGTCGAATCCGTCGGGCGGCCACGTCTCGGTACGCGTCCAGCGATCCGCGCCGAGCGTGTAGTAGTTGATCTCGGTGGGCGTTTGCCCGGACCCTTCCTCCTTCAGGTGCTCGTCAAAGAACGCGACCAGTTCCGCGAACCGCTCGTCCGCTGCGGGCGCGACGGGCATGTCGTCGGGCCGGAACGGGTCGGCGTCGTTGCGCGCCCCGTGATCCCACGGCCCGATGAAGACCTGCTGCGCGTTCGAGATCGTGTTGTAGCGGCCCAGGGTGCCATTGACTGTCCCGGCGTCCTGCCATCCCACACGGATGAACATCGCCACCCCCGACTCCTCGATCTGCGGCAGGTGGCCCGACGGACTGCGCCGGTGCCCGACGTTGGTCTCGCCGTAGCGCCCGAACGGGTCGTCGCGGTACTCGTACTCCAGCGCCGCCCCGAAGGGCACGGTGTTGGCCTGGTGCTCCGCCACGGCAGCCGCGAGCAAGGCGCCGTCCGCGTCCGCGTCGACAGGCTTCACCCCGGTGACCCGCCCGCGCAGCTCGTCGCAAGCCTCGCCGCGCACGCCGGAGAGCCCGCAGATGTCGTTGAGGTCCTGCATGCGCGTCCGGTCGGACCAGCTCTCCAGGAACCCGACCGTGAGCACGCCGCCCGGAAACACCAGGTGGCCGAAGTTGTCGAAGTCGTTGAAGAGCGGCGCTACCGCCCTCACCGCCGGGTGCCGGTTGACCGCCAGCATCTCGGCCGTGTTGCCCGCGTAGGAGACTCCGTACGCCCCGACGCGCCCATTCGACCATTGCTGCGCCACGATCCAGTCCGCGACCTCGCCGTAGTCCCGCACCTCGTCCTCGGCCAGCTCGAAGCGCCGGATGCCGAACGAGGCTCCGCTTCCGCGCCCGTCCACGAGCACCAGCGCGTACCCCGCCGCGTTCCACCGCTCGGCCTCGTCGAAGTTGGTATCGATCTCGAGCGGGGCGTCGACCAGTCCTCGCGCCCTCCAGTAGCGCGTCGCACGAATCATTGTGGGGAGGAGGGTGCCCGATTCGATCCCGTCGGGCAGCCACACATCGACGGCGATCCTCACCCCGTCGCGCACGGGAATGTGCAGCGCCTGGTTGCGGGTGAGCGTGCTGACCGGGCCCTCCGTGGCCGCCCGGCCCGAGGTCACCGCCTCGCCAGGCCGACCGTCGTCGGCGCCGGGCGCGCCGTCCCCGCCGCAGGCCGGCACCAGCGCCAGGGCCGCTCCCAGCGCGAGGGCGGACACTCGCTGGCACGCCGCCGCCAGCGCCAGGGCACGCGCCGGACCGAGCGTGCCGCGACCCCACCCGGCGGCCACGCGCCACCGCCCCGCCGCCTCCGACAACCCGGCCATCACCACGCGATCGCGTGACCGTCGCGGCGAGGATCCGATCCACCCGCCAGCGCGCCGGTCTCCGCGTCTCTGTAAACACCCTGAACACCGCCCATATTGCCCGGCTCGACCAGATGATGGCCCCGATCTGCCAGTTCCTGGTACACGCTGGCCGGGAAGCCGTCTTCGAGATAGGTCACCGAGTCCTCCGGGATCGGCGTCCGGCCGCCACCGCGGTTGATCGCCATGCGGGGCGAGGCGATGGCGAGCTGCATGTCCATGCCGCCGACCACGAGCTTGGTGATCGTCTGCCCGACGGTCTGCGGAATCGTGTAGCCGCCGGCCGCCCCGACCGCCGCGACGAGCTGGCCGTCCTTCATGACCACGCAGGGGGTCATCACGCCCTTCGCCCGCTGGCCGCCCTCCAGGCTATTGACATGACCCTCCTCGAGCACGAAGCCGAAGGTGTGGCCGTTGTTCAGGAAGATGCCGGTGTCGCCCGCGATCACGCCGCTGCCGTAGATGCTCACCAGCGACTGCGTGAACGCGACGGCGTTGCCCCAGCGGTCGGCGGTGGACAGGCTCGTCGTGCCGAAGAAGGGGAGCGGATCGCCGGCGAAGGAAGCCACGCGCGCGGGATCGATCCTGGCGCGCTGCTCGTCCGCGTACGCCTTCGAGATGATCCGGTCGACGGGGATGTCGACATCCCTGCCGGTGTTGTACCGGTCGTCGTCCGCGAGCGCCAGCTTGACCGCTTCGAGCCAGAGGTGGGCGAACTCGCTGCCGTACAGATCCATGCCCGCCAGGTCGAAGCCGTCCATGATGTTGAGCGCCTGGAACATGGACATCCCGCACGACCCCGGCGGCATGGCGTGCAGGTCGTGGCCCTGGAAGGTGGTCGTGATCGGATCGCGCCATTCGACTTCGTATGACTCGAGGTCGGCCTTCGTCATGTGACCGCCGTTTTCCGCGAGGAATGCGACGACCCGGTCCGCCAGGTCACCCTTGTAGAAGTCGTCCGCTCCGGCGCGGGCCAGGTGCCGCATGCTCGCGGCGAGTTCGGGCTGCTTGATGACTTCGCCCATGCGCGGCGGGCGGCCGTGCGGGAAGAGTACCCGCGTCGTCGAGGGGAAGCGGCCCAGCTTTTCGGCGGCGCCGTCAGTGTGAAACTGGTCGAACTTCGAGATCACGAAGCCGTCTTCGGCGAGCTGGATCGCGGGCTGGAAGACGTCGCCGAGGCTCATGGTCCCGTAGCGCTCGAGCACGGCCGCCCAGCCCTTGAGCGCGCCGGGGACGATCGGCGCCTTGTAGCCGGCGTCGAAGTCGTCGAGGGTCATCGTGCCGGGCGACGAGGCGGCAGGCGACTTGCCCATCGCGTCGAGGCCGACTACCCGGTTCTCCTCGGCCAGATGGATCACCATGAACCCGCCGAAGCCGCCGATCCCCGACATGTAGGGCTCGGAAACGTTCAGCGTGGCGGCGGCGGCCACGATCGCGTCAACGGCGTTGCCGCCCTGCATCATGATCGTGGTGCCGGCGAGCGAGGCGTAGTAGTCGGCCGCGGCGGTGACGCCCCGCCGGCCCCAGACGCTGCCGTGGGCGATGCCGAGGCGCCCCGTATCGGGGGGTCGGTAGGCGTCGGTCGCGTCCGACGAGCCGCCGGAGGTAGAGGACGGTTGGCATGCCAGCAGGCTGGTGCCGGCTGCAGCGGCGGAGGCGGCGAGGAAATCCCGGCGTTTCATGGGGCGACTCCTTGTGCGGAAGGGGACGGACGGCAATCGTAGTCCGCGCGGCGGGAGTGTTCAACCAGCACAAGGAGACCGCGTCGAACGTGCCCGACTCTCTCGACCCTCGCGTCTTTCTCTCTACGGCCCTGGCGCTCTTTACGGCCTGGCTCCTCTTCGCCTGGTATCGCGCGGCGGCCGCGGCGACCCGTGCGGGCCGCACCGGTGACGGATGGAGCGGGCCGCCCAGCTTCTTCGAGAACGCGGTCGGCTTCGGCACGAACTTCTTCGACACGCTCGGGATCGGGTCGTTCGCGCCAACGACCTCGCTCTTCAAGCTCAAGCGCGTGGTGCCCGACGAGAACATCCCCGGCACGATGATGATCGGCCACGCGCCTCCGGTCGTGGTCCAGGCATTCATCTTCATCGCGATCATCTCCGTGGACCCGCTCACGCTCGTGACGCTGCTGGTCGCGGCGGTGCTCGGCGGGTGGCTGGGCGCGGGGGTGGTGGCCCGGCTTACCCGCTACCGGATCCAGGTGGGCATGGGGATCGCCCTGTTGATCGCGGCGGTGACCTTCATCCTGGCCATTTTCGAGATCGCCGCAGTCGGTGGCGACGCTTCCGGCCTGTCAGGCACGAAGCTCGTCATCGCGTTTGCATGCCTGTTCGTGCTCGGATCGCTGATGACCATCGGCATCGGCATGTACGCCCCGACGATGATCGTGATCAGCCTGATGGGCATGAACCCGACCGTGGCGTTCCCGATCATGATGGGCGCTTCGGCATTTCTGATGCCCGTCGCAAGCCTGCGGTTCCTGAAGGCCGGACGCTACGGGCTGAAAGCGGCGCTCGGGCTGGCGATCGGGGGCGTGCCCGCGGTGCTCATCGCGGCCTTCATCGTCAGGTCGCTCCCGCTGAACGCAATGCGCTGGCTGGTGGTCGCGGTGGTGCTCTACGCGGCAATTCTGATGTTGAGGTCGGCGGTGCAGGAGCGGCGGGGGGCGGGGGCCGCGCCGGGTTGACGCCGCGCGCCTGGCCTCAGCGCTCCACCACTCGTCTGACCACCACGGTCTGCACGCCCAGTGCATCGGTCTCGACGTTCGCGATCAGCCCGTCCGGTCCAAATGCAGCCGGCAGTCCGGTCGCTCCAACGGGATAGCTGCCCAGATAGCGGCCGTCTGGCGCGAGCACATCGACGGGGCCATCGGTGGAGGGATCCTCGCCATAGCGAAGTACCCAGATTCGGCCGTCCCAGGTCGTGCCGAGTCCGCGAATCACGGGGATTTCGTCGGCGAATTGGAGATTCTCGATACTCGTGCGACGACGCGTCAGATCGTCTCCCGCCACACCCGCGTCTTCGAGACGCCGGAGGCGCCGGTCCTTCTCGGCGCGAATCATACGGCCCGACATCGGTTCGGGGTACACCGGCCGCGTCAGGACCCGCGTGACGCCCCTGCCCGGCTCGACGATCTTGACGGCGTACGTGGACGAATCCGCCAACGCCAGCCGGCCGTCGGGCAGGGTTCCCATGTAGAGGTTGGGACTGAATTCCGGAAGCATGGTTGTAGGAGCGGGGGCAACATTCCGTCGCAGCGTCTCCGGCATGTCCTCGAAGTTGACCGGAGCCAGCCATGCCTCCCCGACCGTATCGGTTTCCGCCTCCTCCCCGGTGAGGCTTGTCCGAACGATCATGTGAGACGAGGGCAACTCGAGGGGGCCGCGGAAGGCGTCCGCCGTGAACATTACCCCCTTCGCCAGCGTTGGTACGCGGATGACGGCGTCCGCCCCAGGCAGTGCCTCGAAAAACCCCACGGTAGTCACGGCGGGATCCCCGGACATGGGGACCATTCGCTGGAACTCGCCACCCGGGGCGAACATGTGATAGCCGCGACGCGAAAGGTCGCCCACGACCACGCGCCCGTCGGTCAACACCGCCGTGGTTACCGGGTAGCCAAACTCGCCCGGCCCCTCGCCCTTCCCGCCCAGTTCCGTCACCAGACGACCGTCGGTTCCCACCACGAAGAGGCGCGCGGTCTGCATGTCCAGAACGTACAGGTCGCCCCCGGGACCGAAATCCACGTCGAAGAGCATCCCGAACTGCTCCCAATCCTCCCCGTCCAGCGTGCCAAGACGGTAGAGTTCCTGGAAATCGGCCTGCAGCCACCGATCCTCGCCGGTGAGCTCGATGACTTCCTGCGTGTGGCCCGGAGCGGTCGCCAGCGCCACGGTGAACGCGACGCAGGACCCGATCCGTCCGACTGGCCGCGGGAACTTGGCTCCGCCGTTTGTGGGCATCCGCCCCTAACGCACCTTCCGCGAGTAGTTCCCGTGCACGGTGTAGCTTTCGATCGCGCCCGAGTCGTCCCGCTGGAAGATGTAGGCCTCACCCAGCTCGCCATCGTCGCGGACACGCTGGAAGATGTCGTCGCCGGTCTGGCGCAGTTTGCTCATCGCCTCCACCGGATTGTTGCTCAGTACCCCGACCGAGATCAGGCTGTCGTCCCAGCGCAGGATCGCCGTCTCGCCCCAGTTGGACTCGTAGAGCCCTTCGTACTCGGCCAGTGCGGCGGGCCGCGCGGTGCCGCCACCCGGGTCGTCCTGAATCGACTCGAGGGCCGCGCCCACCGTCGACATCATTTTCGACCACACATCGTCCGGGCTGGCTCCCTGCGCGCTGATCATCGCGATCCCGGCCAGCTTCTTTGCGGGTTTCAGCTGAAACGTGGTCCGGAATCCGGGGCAGCTGCCCCCGTGCCCGACGGTGCGGTCGCCGTCGCGCTCCCCTACCGCAAACCCGAGCCCCCACATGGTGTCGAAATCGGGGTCAACCCAGTGCACGCGGTGCATTTCGCGCAGCGTATTGACGTCCATGATCTCCGTGCCGCCGTTCTCCAGCAGCCGGAACTGCCACGACGCCAGCCGGGCCAGATCCTCGACGGTCGACGCGAACCCCGCCGCGGGCGCGATCCCGTGCGCCTGGAAGAAGGGCGACTCCGTGCGCATCCCGTCCCGCTTGAGCCGGCTGTAGCCTGTGGCGTAACGGGCTCCCTTGTGCTGCTCGGGAATGTCGGTGTAGGTGTCCGACATGCCGAGCGGATCCAGGATGTGAGTCCGGATGTAGTCGTCGTAGGTCATGCCCGACGCCTGTTCGACGATCTGTCCCGCAAGCGCCATCCCCAGGTTCGAGTACTGGAAGTAGCGTTCGCCGGGGTAGAGCGTCTCCTGGCTGGAAAGCCCGTCGATGATCTCCTCCCGCGTCGGGAACGGGAAGTCGGGGCCGGTCCAGTAGGGTTGCGCCGATTCGCGGGGGAGTCCCGACGAATGCGTGAGGATCCCCTCGACGCGGACCGGTGGGCCGCCCTCGTACGACTCATCGAGATCGTACCACGGGAGAATGTCGGACACGGGATCGCTGAGGCGGAGCTTCCCCGCGTCGCGCTGCTGCATCACGCCGATCGACGTGAACAGCTTCGAGATCGAACAGATCGAGTACATGGTCGACGGCGTCGCCTCGACCCCATCGTCGGGGTGCGCGTACCCGTATCCCTTCGCCCAGACCAGATCCTGGTCGTGCACCAGCCCGACCGCCACCGACGGCAACTTCTCATAGTCCATCTTGGCGTCGAGCCAGACTTCGAAAAGCTCCATGGCCTGCTGGAAGCGCGGGTCCTGCGTCGGATCGGCTGACTGCGCACAGCTTCCCGTGGGAGTCAGGATCAGGGCGAGAAGCCCGAGGGTTCGAAACAATGGACGGGGCGTGCGATTCATGGGAGCCTCCCTGGAGCGGATCGCGGGTCGCATTCGGAGCGTTTGGACGCCCGGAGCGTGTGGACGCCCATCCATAGTGCCGGGGGTCGCCGGACGGGGGCAAGCAGGAACGACCAGGCGCCCGCTTCGCCCGCCGCGCCCGGCGCGCTACGTTCCCTTCACAATGTTGGACACCTTCGCGTTCCTTCAGGCCACGCATGCCGGCCGACACGCCGGGCTACTTGCCACTGCACTCTGCCTGGCCCTCTGCCTGGCCCCCGGCGAATACCCCACAACCGCCCTCCGGGCCCAGCAGCCCACCCCCGTCTCCGGTGACGTGTCCTGTGACGATTGCGTCATCACGCTGGACACGGTCGCGACCCTCGGGGGATGGGACGACTCGGGGATCCCGGTCATCACGCCCTTCTCACGCGTGGCGGTCGATCACCAGGGCCGCTTCCTGATCACGCACCTCACCTATCCCGCAATCTCGGTGTTCTCTCCATCGGGCGAGTTTCTGGGCATGGTGGGGCAACGCGGCGAGGGCCCCGGCGAATACGAAGCGATCGCCCATGTGAATGTGGGTCCGCGTTTCATCCATGTCTTCGACTTCCGCCGTGGCCGAACGGTGCTCGATCGCGACTTCAATGTGGTCCGGATCGACCCTTCGCCGGGACCCGTGCTATCGTCGGTGATCCTGGGCACGGACGAAGTCGCGTACGCCGTGCAGGCCGCTGAACCCGCCGCGGTCGGACACCAGCTTCACATCCTGGACCGGGCGGGCCGGATCCGCCGATTCGGCGGCGATCCGCCTCGGGAGCCGGGCCCACAGTCACAGAGATTCGTTGTGGCCGGTGACGACAGGACCTTCTGGGCCGTGCGCCAGCAAGCCAACCGCCTGGTCCGCTGGGACCTTGAGCCCGAGCCGAGGGTCAGCCGCACCTACGACCGGACCGTCGAGCCCTTCGAGAGACACAATCCGCCCGCCGAGACGTGGCCCCGGTCCCTGAATGTGGGGAGCATGCTCGACGAAAACGGGCTCTGGATCGCGTGGCAGACGCCCGACCCCGAATGGACGGAGCGAATCAGTCCCGGCGGGCAGATCCCGGAAGCGCCGTGGCAGACGGTGCTCGACGGTTGGCTGGATCTGATCGACCCGCAGACGGGCCGGACCCTGGCGCGCTACCGCGGGGACGACGCGCTCCTGGGGTTCGCGCATGGTTCACGGTACGTCGTGGCCTACCACGAGCCCGATTCGGGCGGTGCGTATCTGCATCTGCTGGAACCGGCATTGTCGCGCGCCGATGCAGGTCGTTCGGGAGCCGGAGACATCGGCGCCGGACCCCGCCCGCTCAGTTCAGGAGCGCCGGCACGCGCCGGACCACAACCGTCTCCACGTCGAATGCGTCCGTTTCGATGAATGCCGCCAGCCCGGCGGGACCGAACGCAGCCGGCATTTCGGTCGCGCCCGCCGCGAAGCTGCCAAGATAGTCCCCGTCGACCGTCAACACGTCGATGGGACCGGCGCTCACAGGGTCCGCTCCGCTTCGTTCGACCCAGATCACGCCTCTCCAGGTGGTCTGGAGGTCCCGCACAACCGATAGCTCATGGTAGAGTTCGATTGACTCGACCCATCCGCGCAGAAAGGCGAGCGAACGATCTGACAGGTCCAGCGACTCCATTGCTCCCCGCAAGTCCTCCTGGTAGAGCTCGCTTTCGCGTTGCAGCGCCACCTCGCGTATGCGATCCGTCATGGGCCTCGGGAGAAACGGGCGAACCAGGACCCGCTCCAGCGACCCTTGGGGGTCGGTCACCTTGATCCGGTACCCCGAAGAATCGGAATAGACCACGCCGCCGTCGGGGAGGGCTCCAACAAGGAGCGGTGGAGTCAGACTTCTTTCGCGATCGGATCCATCGGGAGTACGGAATCGTGCTTGTTCCGGATCCGGCATCCACGCCTGGGCGATCGTATCGGTTCGGACTCTGTCACCATTGAGACGAAGACGGACGACAGGACGCGTGTCCGCTGTGGCCGGATTGCCGCGACCCGCCAACGCCGCCGCCAGCGACATCGAGGTCACCGTGCCGTTCGGAATCAGGACGTTGTCTCCTGCGGCCACATCGAATTGTTCCGGCACCAGGCTGTAGTCCCCCGGGAAGCGAACCAGGCGTTCGACATTGCCCTCGGCGTCAAAGATGTGGAAGCCGTTACGCTGCCAATCGAAGACGATCGCCAGACCGCCTGCTGTCGCGCCAACCCACCTGGCATCCTCGAACTCGCCTGGTCCTTCGCCAGCTCGCCCATACTCGCGGAACCGTTCGCCGGCCGGGCTCACCACAAAGGCGCGTCCCGCCTGCCCGTCGACGATGTGAAGGTTGCCATCCGCGTCGAAGGCGACCCCCGCAATCGTCCCGAACTGTTGCCACTCCGGCCCGGCAACAGACCCGACCCGGTACACCTCTTCGAAGTCGGCTTCCAGCAGACGGTCCTCGGCGGGTAGGTGGACGACCTCCTGAGCGCCGGCAGCCGCAGCAACCACAAGCCACGCCAATTGAGAGCCGAGAGACCCGATGATCTTCGCCCAACCCACGCCTTCCCCCTGCCCGCTCAGTTCGCCACCGGAGGCACCCGCCGCACCACCACCGTCGACTCGCCCAGCTCGCCGATCTCGATGAATGCGACGAGTCCGTCGGGGCCGAAGGCGTCGGGCACGATCGTCCCGTCCGGGTAGCTCCCCAGATAGCGACCGTCCACGGTGAGCACGTCGACCGGGCCATCGCTTACAGGCTCTTCGCCCCGCCGCTGTACCCAGATGAGTCCGTCCCAGGTCGTCCGCAGATCACGAACGACGGGGACCTCGTCGGCCGCGGGCACAGCGTCCAGAAACGCGCGCGTCGAGTTCCTGGCGGCTTCCCGGACCATCTCGTCCGGGATTCCCTGGACGGGATTGCCGGTCCGCCCGTCCACGGCGGGCCTGCCGCCTCCCAGTCTCGCCACCGCTGCTCCGGCGCGCGCCTCGATCTGGCGCTCGACCTCGGCTTCGAGGATTCGGCCGGTGACCGGCTCGGGTTGGAAGGGCCGGGAGAGGGTCAGCGAGACCGCGCCGCCGGGATCGGTGAGCTTGATCGCGTACGCGGACGAATCGGAGAATGCCACCCCACCACCGGGCAGCGGCGCCACGAAAAGGCCCGGATCGAAGGTGCGCGGAGGGGGCGTCTGGCCCTCCATGCTGTGCGTCTGGCCTCCCATTCGAACCTCCACGATGCCCGCGGATGGCGGCGCCCAGGCATCAATGATCGTCTCGCGGACGACAGTCTCGCCTTCGAGCGCAATCCGGCGCACCGGTCGCTTCCCCGGTTCGCGTTCCTCGAAGCGGCCGGTCCAGCGGTCGGCGATCGAAGGCTCTCCAATCGCCTCGGCGAAGGCACGCGCGGACTCGATCAGCACGAGATCCCCCGACAGAATCACCGCCGCGTCCCGCCCCCGGTCCGCGTAGAGGCGCCCCCGGATTCCCAGCAGGTCGTCGCCCAGACGCACATTCCGGACGAAGGATCCGTCGCTGTGGTAGATCTGGAATGCCCGATGCCTGATATCGCTCACCACGATGCGTCCGTCCGGCATGACCGTGAGGTTGCGCGGGAAGGCGAACTCGCCGGGACCATCGCCGGGCCGGCCGATCGTCCTGAGAAAGTCACCGCGCCGGTCGACGACCACGACCCTCAACGCGTAGCTGTCCACGAGATACAGGTTGCCCTGACCATCAAACGCGGCTTCGTGGATCGTCCCGAACTGCTCCCAGTCGTCGCCGTCCAGCGACCCGACCCGGTACACCTCTTCGAAGTCGGCCTCCATCAGACGGTCCTCGGCGGGTAGGTGGACGACCTCCTGGGCGGCGACGGGAAGCGTGGCCAGCAGGCAGAGTGGTGCAAAGACTGCAGCCAACAGGCGGGGCGGGAAGCAGGCCGCAGCCCGCGCACGGAGCGGCACGGACGCCTGGGAAGCGCTCACTGTATCATCCACTGTTCACTCTCCCTTTCTGTAAACTTTAGTTTCCATAGTGTAAAGCGCGCATTACTATCTCGGGCCATTTGATCGTCCAATCGCCCGAGGACCGCTCAGTTCAGGTCCTCCGGCAACCGCTTGACAACTACTACCCTGACGTCGAACTCGTCCTCCTCGACAAACGCGGCCAACCCGCCAGGGCCAAAGGCGGAAGGCATGTCAGTCGCGTCCGCTACGAAGCTGCCGAAATACCGGCCATCAACCGTCAGCACGTCGATGGGACCGTCGTCGTCGCCCGGGTCCTCACCGCGCCGCTGCACCCAGATTCGCCCGTTCCATGTGGTCTGCAGGTCGCGAACGACCGAGACCTCATCGAAGAACTCGAGATTCGCGATCCGCTCCCTCTCGCGCTGCCGGATCTCCTCCGGCGATCTGGGAAGGAAGCTATTTTGCGGCAGTTCATCGTCGGGCGTGGCTGCCAGCACGCGCAGCCGGCGACGCTTTTCGGCGTCGATCACCCTGTCTGTCACGGGCACCGGCTGAAATGGCCGCTTGAGGATGCGCCACACACCGGTCCCCGGCCGCGCCACCTTGATCGCGTACGCCGTGGAGTCCGAGAAGACCACGTCTCCGTCCGGAAGCACGCCGGGCAACATGCCTGGCCCGAACACGCGCGGAGGTGCCATCGGGAATCTCAACTGCGCCCCGCCGACGTCGACTGTCGGCGGTTCTCCGTACAGGGGCAGCCAGCCCTCGGCAATCGTATCTCTTTCGACTACGTCTCCGGTGAGAAGGAGGCGCTCGATGGGGCGAGTAGCGCGAGGTGGCGCCACGCCCGACCCGCTGTCCCGGGACCACGAAAAGGACAGGGTCCGGCCTCCGACCGCTGTAAAAACGGACCCGCCGCTGGGGTTCGGCAACAGGTCGGTCACAATCAAGACACCTTCGGCAGTCATGCGCACCATCCGCTCGAAGACCCCGTGAGCGTCGAAGACCTGATAGGCCCGGTGACCGGTGTCCGCTACCACCACCCGACCATCACGCATGACCGCGACGGCCGCCGCATTGCGAAACTCGCCCGGCCCCTCGCCTTTACGTCCGAATCCGCGCAGGTACTCGCCGTCCGACCCCACCACGACGATTCGATCCGTCTGGCTGTCGAACACGTACAGGTGCCCCGCCTCGTCGAACGCCACCTTGCGAACGTTCCCGAACTGCTCCCAGTCCTCGCCCGCCCGCGACCCGACCCGGTACACCTCTTCGAAGTCGGCCTCAAGCAGACGGTCCTCGGCGGGAAGGTGGACGACTTCCTGGGCGCTGAGGTCGACAACCCAAGGAAAGCACGCACAAGCCAGGAGACAGGCCACGCGCAAGGCTCTTGGGTACCGGAGGCCCGACGCCGACACATGAACGATGTTCCCGAGTGCGGGCGCACGCATTTCCGGTTTCACCTCACTGCGTTCGTAGGATCGCACCCCGACAGCCCCGCGGTCACATACGTCAAGCTTCGTAGTACCCGAGACGGCTGACAAGGATCCGCGGACGCTCTACTCGCTGCCCACCCCCGCCCCACCAGCCCCCCCACCCCGCGCATTCCCCCACCGCTTCGCCAGCCGCCGGTAGGCCTCCGCCAGCCCCCACGCGACTCCTGCAACGATCAGCAGCAGAATGATCCAGCGCATGAGCACCGCCCAGAACGCCGCATTCCAGACGGGGCGCTGGAAATCGTAGGCGGTGAGCACACTCCAGCGCTCGGTCATCCAGTGCCAGCTGGTGTGGGCGACGAGCACCGACACGAGGACGCCGCCGACCCGCGCCGTGAGCACCTTGCTGAACAGCAGCGCCAGTCCCGGCACCATGAACAGCAGCGCGAATAGCTGGCCGAGTTCGACCCCGATGTTGAAGCCGAGCAGCGACGTGTACAGGTGCGAACCCGCGAACTGCAAGGATTCGCGCAACTGGAACGAGAAGCCGAACCCGTGCACCAGGCCGAAGCCGAAGGCCCAAAGCCAGCGCCGGTCCAGCGTCTTGCCCACGACGTTCTCGAGCGCCATGAAGACGATCGAGGCGGCGATGAGCATCTCGATCAGCGGGGGAAACCATAGCGCGTTGGGCGCGAGCCCCAGCACCGAGGCGCCCAGTGTGATCGAATGGGCGACCGTAAACGCGGTGACCACGGACACGAGCGGCCAGAAGCGGCGCAGCGGGACCACCAGGCAGAGCAGGAAGAGGAGGTGGTCGATGCCGTCCAGGATGTGGGCGAAGCCGAGCACGACAAACCGCAGCAGCGCCTGGTGCCACCTGGGGTCGAGACGCACACGGCCCGGATTGCCCTGGTACTGGAACACCCTCTCCGCGCCGTCGGGCGTGACGAATCGCAGCACGGTGGACGTGCGGAGCCCGAGGTGGGCCCACGCCGGATCGATCGAGAAGCGCGAGTCCGGCGACCGGATGGGCATCTCCAGGACGACGTCCAGCATGGCCTGTTCCAGCACCAGATCGACACCGTCCCGGATCGGTGGGGCGGACATGTGCGCCAGCGCGCGGTCGTAGTCGGCGAAGGACGGATCCGACGGCAGCGAGATCCGGGTGGCGGTCACGACGGGCGCGGGGAGCAGGGCCGACTCCTCGTGGAGCGCCACGTACCCGGCAATCCAGAGCGTGGCCAGGTCGTCGAGCAGCGCGCTCGCCTCGGCGATTTCGACGTAGCCGGGGCCGCGGACGGGGAAGTCCACGTCGCGCATGGAGGTGAGCGGGACCCGCACGATCAGCCGCAGCGCCGCGCCCTCGGCCTTGACGAACGCGCGGACAACGACGTCGGCGGGGATCTCGTGAGGGGCGGGGATCTCGCGCGGGGCGAGCGCCGCCGTGAAGGCGGAAGCCGGGGTGACCGTGGCCGCCGCCGGGCCGTCCGGCCGCGTGGACCGCGACGCCGCCTCGCCGGCACCCATCGCCGGGCCTGCCAGGCACACCATCCCTCCCAGAAGCACGGCAAGACACGGGATTCCGTGGCGGTTCATTGCGGTGTCTCCCAAGGGGTCGCTCTGCCCGGCGAAGCCGGGAACCAAAACACGTCAACGCTCAACGTCAACACTCAACCCTTGGCTGACAAGCAACCGATGCCGTACTTTGCCCCTTTCCCCCATGTCTCCGCCCATTCAAGGGAGATTCTCATGAAGCGCAAGCTGCTTCTCGTTGCTGCCATCGTCGGTGCGGTCGTCGTCGCCTGCGAGGCCCAGAACGGCATGGACCAGACCGCGGCGTCGGACGCCGTCATGGCCCCGATGTTCGAAGTCGATCCGTTCTGGCCCAAACCGCTCCCGGATCACATGGTGCTCGGGTCGGCCATCGGAGTCGGCGTGGACTCGCGCGACCACGTGTTCATCGTACACAGGGGGAACCTGACCGAACGCACAGAGGGCGGTGCCGATGCGGATCCGCCGATCGGTGAGTGCTGCCGGGCGGCCCCGCCGGTGCTCGAATTCGATCCGGAGGGCAACCTGGTGAACTCGTGGGGCGGGCCGTCGGACGACTACGTGTGGCCCGCGTCGAATCACGGGATCACGGTCGACCACATGGACAACATCTGGATCGGCGGGAACGGCCCGAACGATACGCACGTGCTCAAGTTCTCGCGCGACGGCGAGTTCCTGGCCTCCTACGGCGAGCCCGAAGCCGGCCCGGCAGACAGCAACAGCCAGACGCGCTTCAACCGGGTCGCCAAGCTGGCGTTCGACGCCGCGGCCAACGAGGCCTACCTGGCCGACGGGTACGGGGGACGCCGCGTCGCGGTGCTGGACGCCTCCACCGGCGAGTTCAAGCGCTACTGGGGCGCCTACGGCAACGAGCCGGACGACACGCGGACGCCGCCGTACGACCCGGACGCGCCGCTGATCGAGCAGTTCCGCACGCCCGTGCACTGCGCCGATCCGTCGCGCGACGGGCACGTCTACGTATGTGATCGTCCCAACAACCGGCTCCAGGTGTTCACCACGGACGGAACGTTCGTCGACGAGGTGCAGCTGGCACCGCGGACGCTCGGGGACGGATCGACGTGGGACGTGGCGTTCTCGCGTGACCCGGAGCAGAAGTACATGTACGTGGCCGACGGCAAGAACATGCGGGTGTACGTGATGGACCGGCTGAACCTCGAGGTGCTGACCAGCTTCGGGGACGGCGGACGGCAGCCCGGCCTCTTCTTCGCGGTCCATTCGATCGCGACCGATTCGCAGGGCAACATCTTTACAACCGAGACCTATGAAGGAAAGCGCGTCCAGAAGTTCGTCTACAAGGGCATGGGTCCCGTGACGGCGATGAATCAGGGGGCGCCCTGGCCAACCGGAAACTGAGGAGCAACATACCGGACACCAGCAGAAGGAGCGGTGACACCATGAAGAAGTTCCCAACCGCAACCTGTGCCGTGCTCGCTGGCGCGCTCGCCGTGGGCGCGTGCGCACCGGGCGACGCACCCGAAGCCGAGGTCGTCGAGCAGGCCCCGATGACCTTCTTCATCACCAGCGCCGGGCCGGGGGACGGCGCCAACCTGGGCGGCCTCGAAGGGGCCGATGCCCACTGCGAGACGCTGGCTTCGGCCGCGGGCGCGGGGGGCATGGGCTGGATGGCCTACCTTAGCACGATCGGCGAGGACGGCGCCGCCGCGGTGCACGCGCGCGATCGGATCGGGACCGGGCCGTGGCACAACCAGGCCGGCGTGATGATCGCCGGCGATGTCGACGAGCTCCACTCCGAGGCGGCCAACCTCACCAAGGAGACGATCCTCACCGAGAATGGCGACATGGTGAACGGCCGCGGCGACGACCCCAACATGCACGACATCCTGACCGGTTCGAACATGGACGGGACCGCCTATACCGCCGACGAGTACGACAACTGTGGCAACTGGATGAGCAACGGCGAGGACGGGAGCGCGGCGGTGGGTCACCACGACCGGATCGGCGGGGGCCAGAACCCGACCTCGTGGAACTCGGCCCACGCATCGCGCGGCTGCAGCCAGGAGAACCTGCAGGGCACCGGCGGCAACGGCTTCTTCTACTGCTTCGCGGCGGGGACCTGATGCGCGGGGTGCGTCGGCGAGGCGCGCTCCTCCTTTTGGCGGCGCTGCTGCCCGCGCTCGCGCTCGCGGCGTGCGCCGACCAGGAGGATTCCGCGGCCACGGCCGAGCCCCAGCCGGTCAACACCGTCTTCATCGAGGAGATGACCTGGACGGAAATCCGCGACGCCATCGACGGCGGCAAGACCACCGTTATCCTGCCGACCGCCGGCACCGAGCAGAACGGGCCGCACATGGTGATGGGCAAGCATCGCTACATCATCGACGAGGCCAGCGACCGGATCGCGCGCGAGCTCGGCAACGCCCTGGTCGCGCCCGCCGTGACCTATGTGCCGGAGGGAGAGGTGGACCCGCCCTCGGGACACATGCGGTACGCCGGGACGATCACCCTCCCGAACGAGTTCTTCATGAAGCTGGTCGAGTACGCCGCTCGCAGTCTCCGCGCCCACGGCTTCACCGACATCGTGTTCATCGGCGACAGCGGCGGGAACCAGAGGGGGATGGAGGCGGTCGCGGCCCAGCTGAACGACGAGTGGGGCGGCGAGGGCGCAACCGTGCACTTCATCGGCGATTACTACGCGAACAACGGCTTCCGTGACTGGCTCATGGAGCAGGGCGAGACCGACGAGACGATCGGGCGGCACGCGGGCATCTCGGACACCTCGATCCTGCTGTATGTGGAACCGCAGCACATACGCCAGGACCAGCTGGCGCCCGGCGGCGGCTTCGAGAACAGCGGCGTGTCGGGCGATCCGACGCGCGCCTCGGCCGAGTACGGCCGTGTCGGGATGGAGATGCGCGTGGATGCGGCGGTCCGGCAGATCCGGGCGGCCATGGGGTCTGGGTAGCGGCGCCCGGACGATGAGCGCGGAGGTCAGTCGGCGCCGGCGAGCGGGGGCGTTTGCCATTGCCGCGATCCTGCTCGCTCCGACCGGCCCGGGCCAGCCCCGTTTGTCGGCACAGGAGTCCGCCACCTTCACTCTGACCGGGCAGATCGTCGACGCGGTAAACAGCGCGCCGGTCATTGCCGCGCTCGTAAAGGTGCCCGCGCTCCGCGAGGTGGCAACTTCCGACGTCAACGGCCGGTTCCAGTTCGCCGACTTCCCCGCAGGCACCTGGGACATCGTGGTCGAGCAGCTCGGGTACCATACGTTGGCCGGTTCGGTCACGGTCGCGGAGGGCACCGGGCTCCATCTGCGCCTGAACCCGGATCCGGTCGCGCTGGACGAGATCAGGGCGGGCGGACTGACCTACAAGACGCGGTTGCGGCGCAGGCGAAACGCCAACCCGGCACGGTCCTACGCGCTCGAGGGAGAAGCGCTCTTGAACACCCGCCACGAGAACGTCTGGGAACTCGTGGGACGGCGGGAGGGCTTTCATTTCAAGGGCTATTCCAACTACGGCTGTCCGTTGGCCACGATCTACGGTGAGCCGCGCATCGTGGAGCTGTACGTGGACGACCGGGCCGTGCGGATCGGGATCTTCGAGCAGTACAGGCCGGCCGACTTCGCCATGGTGGAGGTCTACGAATATGGCGCCGCGATCAAGGCGTATACCCAGCCCTACCTCGATCGGATGACGCGGGAGAGACGGGTGGCCGTGTCATCGACGCCGTCGCTGTGTCCCCCCGAGCCCCGGACGATCCAACGCCGGGGCCGGTACGTGAGGGTGCCGTCAGATCGATGAGTGTGCCGGCGAGCCGGCGGCGGGGCACGGGGGCCGTTCGTGGAGCCGCGATCATGCTCGGCCTCACCGTCGTCGCCGCGCCGCCGCTGTCCGCGCAGGAATCCACCACCTTCACGCTGACCGGCCAGATCGTCGATGCGGTCAACGAAACACCCGTCCTCGCGGCGGTGGTCAAGGTCCCGGAACTGCGCCGCTTCGTCTTCACCGATACGAGCGGCGGCTTTGCGTTCACCGACTTCCCCGAGGGCACCTGGGACGTCGTGGTCGAGCAACTCGGTTATCACACCCTCGACGGCTCGGTAACAGTGGCCAAGGGCAACGGGCTCCTTCTTCGCCTGAACCCGGATCCGATCGAACTGGAGGGTCTGCGGGTGCGGACGCGGTCCGAACGGCTGCTTACTCGGCGGAGGTTGCGGATTCCGTACCGGGTCAAGACGATCGCGGCCGAGACGTTCGCCAACAGCATCAACCCCGATCCGACCGCGATCTTCAGGCACAATTCCGGCTCGCAGATCCTGCCCTGTCCGGAAACCGCGGCGAATGCCGATGAACAGATGACGCCCGGCTGCTTCTGGTCGCGAGGGGGGCCGGCCAGGATCACGGTCTACCTGGACGAAGGGCGGCTGGAGTCGGGGATGACCCAGCTGGCCATGCTTCCGACCGAACACATCCATTCCATGGACTGGGTGCCGGCAATGCGGGAACTGCGCATTTATACCCGGCACTTCATCGAACGCCTCGACAATACGCGGATCAGCCTGTCCCCACTGGTGTACTGACAAGGATGGGACGGAATCCGGCAGTCCGTGAAAGGAATCTCCGCGGAGTTCGGGCAGTGCGGATTGCCGTGGCCGTGGTCGCCGTGTTGGCCCCCGCCGTACTGGCCCCCGCTGTGCTGGCCGCCGTCGCAGTCGCGGCGCTGGCCCCGGTCGCCTCCGCCCAGGACACCGCTCCTGAGGCACCGACTTTCACCCTCACCGGGCAGATCGTCGACGCGGTCAACGAGCGGCCCGTAATCTCCGCGGTCATCAAGGTGCCGGGACTCAGGCGCTTCGCCTTTTCAAACGTGAGCGGGCGTTTCAGCTTCCAGGACTTCCCCGAAGGGACCTGGGATATCGTGGTCGAAATGCTCGGATACCACACGCTGGACGGATCGGTCACCGTGACCGAGGGGAACGGCCTCCTCCTCCGGCTGAATCCGGACCCGATCGCGCTGGAGGGCCTGCGGGTTCTGACGCGCGCCGACGGGCTGCTCGAACGGAGAAGGCAACGCTATCCCTACCGCGTGACCACCATCTCGTCGAAGACCATTGGCGATTCGGAGGACCCCGATCCGACGGCAATCTTCCGCCGCAACGCGAACTCGCACCTCATGTCGTGTATCGACCGGTCCGGCTTCCTGACCCTGGGCGCCTGTTACTTCCGGAGGGGCAACAAGTCGGAGGTCACGGTCTATCTCGACGACGGCGTGTTGCCGGGAGGCATGTCCGAGCTGTCCATGTTCCCCGCCACCGACATTCACTCGATGGACTGGCTCCGGGATACCGGCGAGCTCCACGTCTATACGAAGTGGTTCACGGAGCGCCTCAATACCTCAAGCACGACGCTGAGGTCCTTCAAATGGCCGGCCTGGTAGCCTGGCCTGCCCGGGCGGCACTGCTCGCCCTTGGTGCCGCGGTCGCGGTGCCGGCAGGCGGCGGCGTGAACGGTCAGGACACGATTCCCCCGAGCGATACCTTCACGCTGACCGGCCAGATCGTCGATGCGGTCAACGGCAACGCGGTCATTTCGGCGGTGGTCAAGTTCCCCGAGCTCAGACGGTTCGTCTTCTCGGACACGCGCGGCCGTTTCCGTGCGCTGGACTTCCCCGCCGGGACCTGGGACATCGTGGTCGAGATGCTGGGGTATCACACCCTGGACGGGCCGATCACCGTCGCCGAGGGGAACGGCCTGTTGCTGCGACTGAATCCGGATCCCATTGCGCTCGAGGGTTTGCGGGTGCGATCACGGGCAGACGTGCTGCTCGAACGGAGGCGACGACGCCATCCGTACCGGGTGGACCACATTTCGCCGCAGGACATCGCCGACGCCGTCAACCCCGATCCGACCGCGATCTTCAGGTGGAACGCCAACGTGCTGCTGCGGACGTGCGATTTCGGTCCGGTCGAACAGGTGCATGGCTGTTATGACAGCAGGGGCCGCGTGAGAGGCGTCAGGGTCCTGCTTGACGACGCACCGCTGCTCGGCGGCATGAACGAACTCCAGATGTTCCCTTCGGGGCACATTCACTCGATGGACTGGCTGCCGGGCAAGGGCGAACTCCGCGTCTACACGACGTTCTTCATCGAGCGCCTCAGCAACTCGCGCATGAGCCTGGCCCCGTTCGATCCATTCGAGTGAGGGGTCCGTGGCCGGGAAAGCCCTAGTGGTCGCGAGAGCCCTGGTGGCTGCGAGAGCTGTGGCCGCCCCGAATGCCGTAATCGCCGTGGGGATGGCGGTCGTGGTCGGCGGGTCGGCCTGCGTCCGTTCTCTCCCGGAGGCCGAAGCGGTGGGCGACCCCCTGCCGGGTCTGACCGAAGACGAACGGGCCCGTTTCGAGGCCGGACGCGCGCTCTTTGACCGGGTCTTTTCCGTAGATGAGGGCACCGGGCCGCTGTTCAACGAGAACCAGTGCAGCGCCTGCCATACGTTTCCAGCGCCCGGAGGGACCGGGGAGCAACTCGTCATCAAGGCCACGCGGCGCTTGCCGGACGGCAGCTGCGACATCCTGGCCGCGGAAGGCGGCGAGAACCTGCGGCGCCAGGCGACACCTGCTCTGGCACGCCTGGGCATCGAGCGGGACACGCTTCCTTCGGCAACCGCCGACATCGCGACGTTCGCGGTCCCCTTCCTGTTCGGCCTGGGAGCGGCGGACGCGGTGCCCGAGCAGGCGCTTCACGACGCGGCGGACCCCGACGACCTGAACGGCGACGGCATCTCCGGGCGCGTTGGCCGCACCCCTGACGGCCGCACGGGCCGTTTCGGGCGCAAGGCCGACGTGGCATCGCTGCACGACTTCACCCACCTCGCGCTCTTCAACGAGATGGGGATCACGACCACCGTGCACCAGCGCGAGCGCGGCCCGAACGGCGCGCCCCTTCCCCCCGGCGTCGACCCCGCCGCCGACCCCGAGCTCGACAACGCCCCGGCCGACCTGCTCACCGATTTCGTGCGAATGCTCGCCCCCCCGCCCCGCCCCACCCCCGACCCCGGCGCGGCGTCCACGATCGCGCACGGCGAGGCCCTCTTCACGGCCATCGGCTGCGCGGCGTGTCACACGCCCCACATCACTACCGGCCCCTCCCCGCTCGCCCCTCTCGACCGCGTCCGCGCACCCCTGTATTCGGACCTGCTGTTGCACGACCTGGGCCCCGCGCTGGCCAGCACCTGCGCGCCCGGCGCCAGCGAGACCGAGTACCGCACGGCCCCTCTGCTCGGCCTGAGGCACCGGCGCACCTTTCTGCACGACCTGCGCGCGACCACGCCGGAGCGCGCCATCGAACTGCACGGTGGCGAAGCCGAAACGGCCCGCGACGCGTTCGGCGCCCTGCCCATCGGCGACCGTCAGGCACTGCTCCGCTTTCTGCGCTCGCTGTAGCCGCGGGCAGCTGGCGCCTGGCTACCGTTCCTTTCGGAACAACCGGTCCGTGAGCGTCGCCACAAGCGGCACCGCCACCGTAAGCGTCACCAGCCCCAGGCCCTCCAGGAACTCCGTATCCTCGCGCTGGCCCGCGATCCCCAGCGCGTAGCCGGGGATGATTGCGACCGCCGCGCCGATCAGTGCCGCGCCGAGCGTCCCGTGCGACCGCTCGGTCTCGCCGCCGAGACGGGCGCCCAGCGCCGACCCCAGCGCCGGCAGCGCCACGGCGGTGGCCGTGACCATCATGGTGGTGGTGGCGCTGCATTCGGTGAACAGCGCATCCTTGTCTCGCCCCCTGAATCCGATGCAGCGGTTCGCCACTGCAATCCCGGCGGCCAGCCCGGCAGCATTGCCCACCGCGGATCCCAGGAAGACCCTGCCCGTGCGGTGCGGCGCCGGCTCGAGCGACCAGTCGTACCGCTGCGGGCCCAGCACCCGCCGCCTCGCTTCCTCGTTCGGGTTTCGCCCGGGCCGCCTGGTCTCGATGATGAGCGCTCCCCACATCGACCCCGTCCCGAAGCGCGCGCCGGCCTCGGACGGCTGCACGACCTCGATGCTCTCGATCGTCTCGATCGGCAGGGTGGCGTAGATGTTGGCCGGATTGCGAATGAGCACACCGTCCAGATAGACCTCGGGGGAGTTGCAGCCCGGATCGCTGCTGGACAGCCCCCGAATGAAGTTGCCCGCACGCGCACCGCGGAATTCCAGACAGGTCGGCTGTCCGACAACCCCGCTCCGCGTGATTTGCACACCGGGCACCTGGGCGGTCACGAGCTCGACGAGAGTGACCGCCGTGTTTTCGTATCTCTGGATCTCCTCGCGAGAGATCCGGTTCAACTGGCGACCCGCCCCCCGGCGCTCGCGCGCGCCCCGGCTCATGGCCTCAACTACAATGGGCGTCAGGCGGATGCCCGTGGGCGCGATCCGTATCGTCAGCTCGAGGGACTCGTCGGCCACCTCCACCTGTTGCCAGTGCGCCCCGTAGGCCACGTGGCGGACGGTGAGCACCCAGTTCCCGCGTGGCACGCCGTCAAAGGCGAACGACCCGCCGGCGTCGCTGACCCGTGTCCCCACACCATCGATCCACACTTCCACGTCGGCAACGGGCTCACCGGTGGTCTGATCCACGACGCTTCCGGACAGCGACGTGCCGGTCTGCGCCGCCCCCACGGACGGTATCCCACAGCAGGCAGCCAGTGAGGCCGCCAGCAGGTACCGCGTCCAAATACGCCAGGTCCACTCCATCAACACCTCCGGCCTGACGTGAACCCTCTGACAACTCAAACTACGCAATGTTGGCCGGAAAGGCGCGCGCGTAGTATTGTGTCACTACCCATAGTAGGGAGCGAGCGGCGAAAGCGCACTCGCCCGGAGTGTATACACTCTGGAATCCAAACCCTTTTGTCCCGAAGGAGGACGCCATGGCACAAGTAAAGCGTACGAGACCGCGTCGCGCGGCAGGAGCCCTCGCTCTTGCGGCGCTCGCGCTGGCGCTGCCTTCCGCTATCGAGGCCCAGACCGGCTCGATTCGTGGGCAGGTGGTCGACGCAATCACGCTGAGGGCGATCGGAGGCGCCCAGGTTCAGATTGTCGACACCCGCCGCGGTGGCCTGACCAACACCTCCGGCCAGTTTCTCCTCCTTAACGTCCCCGTGGGCGATCACGAGGTGCGGGTACAGTTCATCGGTTTCGCCACCGTGACACAGAACGTGACGGTCGCCAGCGGCGAGACCGCGGTGCTCGACTTCGAGCTCGCACAAAGGCGGCGCTGCAGCTGGACCAGATCGTGGTCACGGGAACCGCGCAGGAGACACAGGCGAGATCGGTCGGCAACACGGTCTCGACGATCGACGCTGCGGACATCGTGGAAATCGCCCCGATCAGCACCGTGCAGGAACTGCTGACCGCCCGGACCCCCGGCTTGACGCTCATGAAGAACTCCGGCCAGGCCGGATCGAGTTCCAAGCTTCGGATTCGGGGAGCCGGATCCCTCGCGGCAGGGCTGCAACCCGTGGTCTACGTCGATGGGATTCGCATGAAATCCGGCACACAGGGAGGGCAGGACGTGGGCTGGGGCGGGGCGCAGGGAACAGACGCCCTGGACTTCCTTAACCCGCAGGACATCGAATCGGTCGAGACCATCAAGGGTCCTGCCGCATCCACGCTCTACGGCGCCGATGCGGCCGGGGGCGTCATCCAGATCATCACCAAGAAGGGCCGTGCCGGTTCCGGACTGGTGTGGAACGCCTCCTTCGAGACCGGCTTCAACGAGTGGGCACTCGACACCCCGACGAACTACTGGAGATGCACGGCGTCCAATATCGGCAACCCGGACGTGTACCCGGGGTGCAGCGGTGTGGCGGAGAACACGGTGCTGATGGATGACCCCGTGAAGCGCCATCCGATGGCACTCCGTCAGAATGATGGCGGACCGGACAACTACGCCGATCTCAGCACCTTCAACCTCTCCGCGCGCGGCGGGGGCGAAGCCTTCAACTACTACCTGTCCTTCGAAAAGGGCGGCGAAGAGGGCGTCTACTACAACAACTTCTCCAACCGGACCTCGGGACGCGCGAACTTCGGCTTCACGCCGACCGAGCGGTTCTCGGCATCAGTCAACGTCGGGTACGCGCGCACGCATGTTCAGATGCCGTTCGCGAACAACTCGTCGAACTCGATTCTGCGGAACGGGTTCAGGGGAAGACCCGGGTCGTCCGCGCCATGGGAAGAGGGATTCCGGGGCTTCGGACCCAACCTCTCCAACGAGTATGACAACCAGACCGAGGCCGAGCGCACGACGATCGCCATGACCGTCAACTACCAGCCCTGGGACTGGATGACGAACCGGCTGACGCTCGGGATGGACAAGCAGGATCGGAACAACTCCGAGGTCAATATGATCGACACCACCGGACTGCAGCCGTGGGGAGCCACCTCCTCCAACGGCCGGGTACAGCGCTTCCTGCCCGTCGATCATTCGTGGACGGCCGACTACGCCGGCACCATCGGAACCGACATCACCGACGACCTCACGTCGTCGCTGTCGTTCGGGGCACAGCTGGTAAGGGAACAGTTCTCATCCCACTTCGTCGATGGACAGGGCTTCGTCGCCAACAACCTGAACCTCATCGGGACCGCCGCGGTGACGTCGGCGTCGGAGGGGTTCGTCGAGCAGACCTCTCTGGGAGTGTATCTGCAGGAACAGGCGGCGTGGCAGGATCGCCTGTACGGCACGGTCGCCGTGCGTGTCGACGACAACTCGGCGTTCGGTAACGACTTCTCGCTCGTCGTCTACCCGAAGGCCTCGGTGTCCTACATCGTCTCGGACGAGGAGTTCTTCAGTCTGCCCTATGTGGACGAGATGAAGCTGCGGGGCGCCTGGGGCCAGGCGGGCAAGGCACCGGCCCCCTTCACCGCGGACCGGGCCTACGCACCGGACGTGACCGTGGTCGGCGATGTGGCCGTAAACCAGCTTTCGACAGCGTCGTACGGCAATCCCGACCTGAAGGCCGAGACGGGGACCGAGATCGAACTCGGCTTCGACGCATCGTTGCTGGAGGGTCGCGCCGCTCTTGAATTCACATACTACAACCAGAAGACCACCGATGCGCTGATCTCGGTGCCCGATCCGCCCTCGAGCGGGTTCAGCGGCAGCCACTTCGTGAACATCGGCGAGATCTCGAACAGCGGCTTCGAGCTGCTGCTCACCGGATCCCCGATCTACACCCGCAATCTCCAGTGGGACGCCAGCGTGTCGTTCTACACCAACTCGAACGAACTCGTCTCATTCGGCGGTGCGCTGGAAGACATCAGCTTCGGCGCGTTTGCCCAGGTTCACAAGCACATCGAGGGCTACCCGCTGGGCGGGTACTGGTCTGTCGACGTTGTGCGGGACGCAAGCGGCAACCCAGTGCTCAACTCGGGTGGTGGCGTGACGGTCGACTACGACAACGAGGAGTTCGTAGGACCGCAGCTGCCAACGCGGGAGATTGCGTTCTCCAACACCTTCACGCTGCTCGGGAACCTCCGCGTCTTCGCCCAGTTCGACTACAAGGGCGGCCACCACCAGTGGTGCGCGATCTGCTCGATCCGGAACCGGATCGATCGCAACAGCTGGGAGGTGAACAACCCCGGTGCCGATCCGGTCGAGGTCCTGGTGTGGCGCAGCCGTCAGACCAAGACGCACCTGTTCCCGGCGGACTTCCTGAAGTTCCGTGAGATCGCGGTGAGCTACACGTTGCCGGCCCACATGAGCAACGCCTTCCGCGCAGACCGTGCCACGGTCACGCTCTCGGGCCGGAACATCTGGATGTGGACCAAGTACGGAGGCACGTCCGATCCGGAAGTCACCTTCTACAGTACACGCGAGTTCAGTGAGCTCGACTACGCGTCCACGCCGATGACCCGCAGGGTCTCGGCATCAGTCGCCCTGCAGTTCTGAGAGGAGGAAGCAAATGACTCGATTCAGCAAGACGCTGCGGCTTCTGGCCGCGTTGGCCGTCGTTGGTCCGGTCGCCGGATGCGACACCCTCGACGAGCTTCTGATCGCGAACAACCCCGAGCGCATCTCGGAAGACGCACTGAATGACGCGCTTCTGGTCGATGTGCTGACCAACAGCGTGATCGGCGAGTTCTCCGCCATGTACGATGACCCGTTCATCTGGCGGGGCAGCATGTTCACCGACGAGCAGATCACCGGAATCAACTGGGAATCGACCGCGCGGCTGAGCCAGAGGCTGGTTCGGTTCGACGAGGGCGACCCCGACAACATGTTCTCCCAGATCAGTGCCGCCCGAGTGATGGCGGACAGCGCCGCGGGACGGTTCCGCACGCTGATCGACAACTCCGGGGCAGACGAGCGCATGGCGATCGCGCTGATCTACGCCGGGTACTCTCACATCATTCTGGGCGACGCCATGTGCGAAGCCGTCTTCAACGTGGGCGAGAGCATCGCGTCGCAGGCGCAGATCTATGAGCGCGGCCTGCCCCGATTCGAAGAGGGCATGCAGGTGGCTGGAGCCGCCGGGCGCCAGGATCTCGTAAACCTCGCCCGCATGGGCCTCGCTCGTGCCCACCTCAACCTCGGCAACCACAGCCAGGTGATGCAGTACGCCGGCGACGTGCCCGCCGACTTCGTCCACTGGGTGGAATACGAGCAGACCTCCGACGGTGGAACCGACCTCGTGCTGTGGGGAAGGATCAACGGCGGAAACCACTCGCTCGGCGTTCACCCCAACTTCCTGAACGGACAGTTCGGTGATCAGGACATCATCGCCGGCCAGACCGATCCGAGGGTGCAGCACACGAGCAGCTGGTCGCTGGGGCATAACCGTCTGACCCGTCTGTACAAGCCGTACCAGTCGCTGCCTTTCAGCGGGTACAACGGCGAGGCGATCGCGGACGGCGGATCGCCCCCCTTCTACCAGAGGGGCACGGACATCAAGATGGCGTCCGGCATCGAGGCGATGCACCACTACTACGAGGCGGCGGGGCCCGGCGGGATGGGTCCGGCCGGATCGACGCTCGACTTCGTGAACGCTCGGCGGGCCGCGGGCAAACAGGAGCCGGTCGACCTGTCGGGTGCCGATCTGATGGCCGAACTGCGCGACCAGCGTGGCCGCGACATGTACATGGGCGGCTTCCGTCTGGGCGACCTGCGCCGCTGGAAGAACCAGGGCGCGGGAGACTTTTTCCCGAGCGGGATCCACCCGACAACGGAGTGGGGCTCATACGGGGACGCAACCTGCTTCCCGCTCCCGCTCGAGGAGTATGAAGGGAACCCGAACCTCACCAAGCCATCCTGATCGCCGGACGGCAGGTGAACGAGCGTGCCTGAGCGCGTGACGGGAGGGGGTGCGGCGGCGACAACGACCGCCGTGCCCCCTCTTGCCGTCGGGATGTTCTCGGCGGTGCTGCTGGCCACGGGTCTCGCCGGCTGCGACCTCCTTGACGACGATCAGCAGCTTCCGGGCGTGGCGCGCGTGGAGATCACGGGCACCTCGCCCGAACCGCTTGAACTGGTGGTCTCCGACAACTTCGAGAGGGTGGCGGACTTCGACCAGGGGACGCGGTACACCCGTGTTATCCAGGCAGACACGTCCCTTGTCGAGCTCGAGTCCGACTTTGTCATGGAATACGACATCGAGGGCACGCACCGGTTCTACGTCAGACTGACCAACCACAGCCTCGAGGTCGCACAGGTCCTGCTCTCGGTTGCGTTCGACGGCGAGGTCGGCTACAGCCAGCGGGCGAGTCTGTCCGAGGGCGGCGCCCTCGAGTTCAGCGAGGTGTTCTTCGGCACGTGACCGTTCGGTCGGGAGGCAGAGCGTGACACCACCCCCGCCGCGGTCGCACCGGGTCCGGATGGTTGGCCGCCTGGTCGTGCCGTGCGCCGCGCTGCTCTGCCTTGCCGGGTGCGGCAGCGACGCAACCACCCCCACCGAAGCGCCGACCGACCCCACCCCTCCCCCCGTCCCCGCCGAGGCGACGGCCTGGATCGAGCGCAGTGCGATCCCGTTCGACGGCTCCCACCTCTCCCTACCACACTCCGACATCGGGTTTCTGCGCGACATCGTCGGCGATGCGCGGATCGTGTCGCTGGGCGAAAACACCCACGGGACCCGCGACTTCTTCGAGATGAAGGCGCGGATTCTGCGGTTCCTCGTCGAGGAGATGGGGTTCAACGCCTTCGCGATCGAGGCCACCTGGCCCGAGGCGAACCGGCTCGACGCCTACGTTCGCCACGGAGAAAGCGACCCGGAGGAGCTGCTATCAGGGCTGTACTTCTGGACCTGGAACACCGAGTCGGTGCTCGAGATGATCGAGTGGATGCGGATGCACAACGAGGCGGGCGGCGACGTCGGCTTTTACGGATTCGACATGCAGTACCCCGGGATGGCGCTCCACAACGTGCGCGATTACATCGCCCGGGTGGATACGGGTCAGGCCCGCGCGGTCGCCACCCGGCTCGACTGTCTGGGCCGGTACGCCAACGACGCGTCCGGCCGCTTTCCGAGTCCGCGCTATGCCGACCAGTCGGACACCTACCGCACCAACTGCGGCAACGCGCTCAACGGGGTCCACGAGATGTTCCTGGGCCAGCGGGAAGCGTACGAGGAGGCGTCCGGCGAGAACGCGTTCGCCGTGGCGCTGCAGAGCATGCGCGTGGCCATCCAGTACCACCTGATGGTCACCGGCGAACAGGGCCGGGACCAGTCAATGGCCGAAAACACCGTCTGGATCGACCGTCACCTCGGGGCCGGCACGCGCATGGTGCTCTGGGCGCACAACTTTCACGTTTCCGCCCAGCCGGGCGCGCAGGGTTCGTTCCTGCGCGGAGCTTATGGGGACGCGATGCTGATTGTCGGCTTCAGCCACGAGGCCGGCACCTTCACCGCCGTCCATCAGCGGGGTTCCAGCTACCTGGGCCTGACGGCGCTCACGCTGGGCAGGCCGAACCCGCTCTCGTACGAGGATTACCTGTCCACCGCGGCCGCTCCCCGCTACGTGATCGATCTGCGCAACCGCGGCACGGGTTCGACGGCGTCGTCGTGGCTGACGGGACCCCGCGGTTTCCGGGCCATCGGCTGCTGCTACGACCCGGGCGCATCGTACCGCTACTGGTCGCAATCCCCGCTACCCGAGTGGTACGACGTGCTGATCCACTACGAGTCGACGCGGCCGACAACGGTCTTGCCGTTTCGGTACCCGGCGTCGTTCTGAGGCGGCGGCGGCCCTACCCCCGTTGCGCGCGCCGCAGCCGCACGTAGCGCCGTGCGCGCCGCAGCGCCAGCGACAGACCGGTCCACACCATCAGTGTGGCCGCCAGCGAAAAGAGGCCCGCCAGCAGCTGCCCGCCCAGCCCCCAGTACTCGCCGGTGTGCGCGTAGCGCAGGAACTGCTGGGCGCGGCGCCCCGGCGAGTCATCCGCGAAGCTCGTCCAATCGCGCAGGGCACCCGTGGCCGCGTCGACGGTGAGGTAGCCGGTTCTGTGGGGCTGCCCCGCTCGGCCGCCACGCACCTCGATGCGGACCTCTCGATCCGTCGGGCGGGGCACGTTCAGGATCAGCGTCCGCCACCCGGGTGCCCACGCCTCGGCGGCGGCGAGCGCGGCGCGCAGGTTCGGGCCCGGCGTACCCGAGCCGTCACCCACGACTTCCTCGCTCCCACGCTCGTCGTCCCCCGCCCCCGCGACCCCCATCACCCACGGCTCGGCCGGCACTACGCCCCCCACGACCGGATAGACGCGGTCTCCCACCGCCGGATACGACGTGGTCACCCCGGTGGCCGCGATCACCGCCAGCGGCAACGCCGACCAGATCCCGACCACCTGGTGCCAGTTGAGGTCCCGCCAGGCGCCTCGGAGCCCGCGACGGAAGAGGAGCACGTTAGCGAGCGACCTTCGGGTGATGGGCCGGGGCAGCCACAGGATCGGCCCCGTCACCAGAAGAAACAGGAACGCCACGTTGACCGCCCCCGTCACCGCGCGCGCCCTGCGGACCGAGCCGCCGGAGACATTGAACCAGCGGTGCCAGTTGTGAACGCTCTCGAAGAAGCGCTCGAGCCCGCCCGGCCCCGGGCCAAGCGCCCGCCCCGTGTAGGGATCGACGCGCGCGTACCGGTCCCGACCCTCGTAAACGCGCACAGGCGCGCGCGGGTCCGCGCGGTACTCCAGAGAAGTTGCCGCAAACCCCGCCGCCGCAGCGATCTCGTCCGGGGCCAGCCGCTCCGCCCCATCCATGAAGACCACAAAGTGCCGCCGCTCCGCGAGGCCCGTCACCGTCTCCTCCAGCGACAGGACGACACCGGTCGCGGCCAGCATGAACACGACCACCCCGGCGGCCACGGCCACCACAAGATGCAGCCGGAAGAGGACCGCCCGGATCATCGGGACGCCCGCGGGTCGGCGCGGCACCCGGCGCAGCGCCCGCCCCGCGCCCGTCCCCGCCCCGCGCGCCCCGTCACGCCGCCTAGTTCAGCGTCACGTAGCGTTCGAGGCGCGCGACTTCGTCTTCGTCCACGTATTTGCCGATCTCGCGCCGGAACTGGTCCAGATCGGTGTACGGGCGGTACTCCTCGAACTCGTGAGCCATGCGCTCGCTCATTCCCGGAACGGCCATGATCGCTTCGCGGGTGGCGCCGTTCAGGTCGATCGGGACGTACACGTACCGCGCCAGCCGCTCCACCTCGTCCTCGTCCACGTACTTGCCGATCTCCCTGCGGAACTCGTCCATGCCGTCATACGGCCGGTACTCCTCGAACTCGTGGGCCATCCGGTCCCCCACACCCGGGATCATCAGGACCTCGTCGTTCGTCACGTCGTTGAGGTTGATCGGCAGCCACAGCGACTCATACGTGGCCAGCGCCCCGTCGCCGCCAATCGCCCCGGAAAGCACCGCGTGCAGATCCGCCGCACGCAGGTAGGGCCGCCCGCCGACAACAGCCGCGGCAGCCTCCGCGTCGATCCCCGGGACCGACATCAGTTCATCTTCCGAAGCGAGGTTGGGGTTGAGCAGGGCGACCGCGGCATCGGCGGCGCGCATTTCATCCATCGCCTCCACGGGCTCCTCGGCGGCAGGTTCGGATTCCGCCGAATCGCCGCCTCCGCCGCAGCCGACCAACAGCAGGGGTATCATGACAAGGGCGAGTGGCACGGTGTGCTTGCGGAACATTCTTCTCTCCTCCCATATGTGGATCGCGCCTCACTGCACGTTCGACAGCCGACGGGGTGAGAACGTAACGTTTCAACGCCGGGGGACAAATGTCGGCGCGCCCAACGAACGGGCTTCCCAGGGTGTCTTTTCCCGGAAGGCCGGAACACGCCGTCACGCCGATCCGGCGGACGGTGCGACCCACGGCCAGGGAACCGGAACAACAATGAAATCAATGTCAGCCGCCGCACCGGGCTGCGCAGCCACGGTGCTTTTCTTTTCGGCCTTCTCGGCGTCCACAAGCCATGCGGCCGCCCAGACAGCCAACGGAGACAACGGCGCGGCGGTGGTGCTCGAAGCCGTCGCTCTGCCCGCCGCCGCAGACATCGACCTCGACGGTCGCATCGACGAGGACATCTGGCGCACCGCCAACCCGATCACCGACTTCACTCAGCAGGAGCCGGTTGAAGGGGGCGTCCCTTCGGAGCAGACCGAAATCCGCGTCGTCTTCGACGAGGACAACCTCTACATCAGCGCCATCCTGTACGGGGACCCCGCCGACATCCTGGCCTACCAGCGCCAGCGGGACGCCAGCCTGCGGACCGACGACCGCTTCATGTGGATCCTGGACACCTTCCAGGACGGCCGCACCGGTTACTTCTTCGAGATCAATCCGGCCGGACTGATGGGCGACGGGATTCTGACGGGAAGCGGTGGATGGGGCGGCGGCGGTGGGGGCGGCGGCGGCGGCGCCGGCAAGGCCTGGGACGGCATCTGGGAAGCCCGCACCGCCGAACGCGAGGACGGCTGGTCGGCCGAAATCCGCATCCCCTTCCGGACGCTCAACTTCAACCCCGACCTGGACAGCTGGGGGATCAACTTCCAGCGCACCATCCGGCACCGCAACGAAGAGATCCTATGGCGGGGCTACCGGCGCAACGAGGGGCTTTTCCGACCTGTGTACGCCGGCCAGCTCACCGGCTTGAGAAATCTCTCACAGGGACTCGGGCTGGAAGCGCGACCGTCCGCGGTCACGACCTGGAAGAACGTGCCGGACAATGTCGATCCCACCACCTTCCCCAGCGACGTGAGTCTCGACGTCAACTACAGCGTAACCTCCAGCCTGCGCGCCTCGGCCAGCATCAACACCGATTTCGCGGAGGTCGAGAGCGACGAGCGGCGCGTCAACCTCACGCGCTTCCCGCAGCGCTTTCGCGAGCGCCGTGACTTCTTCCTCGAAGGCTCGGGTGTCTTCAGCTTCGCGCCCAGGAGCGGTCCGACGCCGTTCTTTTCGCGCCGGATCGGGCTCAGCTCGGGCCAGCAGATACCGATCCAGTACGGGACACGACTGACCGGTCAGGCGGGACAGTACGAGCTCGGCTTCTACCAGATCGGCACCGCCGCGCACTCGTTCTTCAGCGAAAGCAGCCTGGTCGATATCAACGTGCCACGCGAGACCTTCACCGTGGCGCGCGCAAAGCGAACGATCTTCGAGCAGTCCTCCATCGGCGCGATCTACACGCGCCGGGCCGCCGCACCCGGGGTAGATGGTCTCGTGACGCCGGATGGCCACACCATGGGGGTCGACGCCCAACTCAACACGCGTCACTTCTTCGGCGACAAGCGCCTCGAAATGGAGGCGTTCTTCGTGTGGAACTCCAACCCGGACCCCACCATCGACCGATCGCTCAACGACCTCACGGCGCGTGGACTGCGCCTCAATTTCCCCAACGACGTCTGGACCGCCCACATCTCGTACCGCGAATTCGGGGACGACTACAGTCCGTCTCTCGGCTTCGTGCCCCGCAACGGCTTTCGGCGGGTCGAGCCCCGGATCGGGTGGGCACCTCGGCCGGCCAGCATCGACTGGCTGCGTCAGCTCGACTTCGCGGTCCAGTTCCGCAACCTGACCAACCTCGACAACGGTGTGCTGGAAGAGCGTGAATGGCAGTTCGATATCTTCGGGATCGACTTCGAGAGCGGAGACAACATCGAGATCGAGGCGACGCGCACGAGGGAATTCCTGGACTATTCCTACGAGGTCAGCGACGGAATCGACATCCTGCCAGGGGACTACACGACCTGGGAATGGGGCATTCAGGCCCGCACGGCGGGGCATCGCCGGGTGTCGATGTTCGGCGGAGTCAACCGCGGCGGGTTCTGGGACGGAGACCGGACGCGCATGAATGCCCGAGCATCATTCAGGCCGAACCCCGGGATCAGCATCTCGACCAACTTCGAGCACAACGCCGTTTCGCTCCCGCGCGGCGACTTCACGGCCGATGTCTACGAAATCGAAGGCGAGTGGAACGCCAATCAGTGGGTCAGCTTCACCAACCAGATCCGCTACGACAACGACAGCGACATCGTGGGCCTGTTTGCGCGACTGCGCTGGATCGTGAGACCCGGCAACGACCTCTACCTGGTCTACACGCACAACTGGCGGAATCTGGGCCTGGACATCCTCGACGACCGCGACCTCATCACGCTGTCGCGCGGCGGCGCCGTCAAGGCCAACTACACGTACCGTTTCTAGCGGTTCGCGGTTCTAGCGCACGACCGGCAGGACGATCCTCGACGGTTGGGCCGCCGTGCGATGCACGTGGATGGTCGGTGCGGCCGAGGGCAGTTCGATGTTGTCGGCGTCGGCGCCCATGACCGTCACGCGGATCCGGTGACCGGAGTTGAAGACGTTGGCCGTAGGGAGGAGATCCATGACCAGCTCACCCGGCTCGCCGTCCGGCAGGGGCTGCACGTCCTCGGCGAAGCTGCGCTGGAACGGAAGTCCCAGGTTGTCCCAGGGAGCCTCGGCGAGCTCGCGGTGGGAAGCCCTCAGCACACCCTCGGAGATGTAGTGGGAGACACCGGCGGCGTCGACCTCCTCCAGAAGCACGATCACGTCTGCGTCGTTGGTCGATGACGACACCCACAGCGTTACCACGGGGTGCCCGGTGACGTTCACGTCGGACTCCAGCGGAGCGGTGGTGTAGGTGAGCGACCTGGCGTCGTTGGGGGCCAGGTCGGGGTAGATCATCAGCGGAGCCCCACCCACGGCGTTATCCCAGCGGGTCGTGGTCCCGGTCGTGGTGGTGAGATCCACGTCGTAGCTGTCCATCCCGCCTTCAGCCGTCGGCGCGGTTGCTGACAAACCACCGTCATTGACGGACTCGATGCTGCCCGAAGGCCCCTCGCCAAGGTACCAGGTGACCTCTGCGCCCTCGGGCACGGGCCAACGATCCGCCGAGGTCCAGGCCCAGTCTCCGGGATCGTTCATGACTGCGAAGTGGATGGGGGGCTCGTCCATGATCCCGTTCTCGATCCCCTTCAGCCAGTAGTCGAACCAGCGGTGCTGCTCCACCGCCGTGAGTCGGGCGTTCTCGGCCATGAGGAGACTGTCGGGCATGCCCGCGTGCGACCATGCGCCGATGCCGAGCTTCTGCGGCCCTTCGTAGTTCGCCCACAGGAGCACGGCGTCGAGGACGAAGATGTCGTACCAGCCGTTCCAGTGATACGCCGGCACGCCGGCCTGCTTCACCTCGTCCAGGACGCCCGAGACCCCGTGCTCGGTCCAGGTCAGGGTCGGGATATCGTGATCGCGGTAGCGACCGGCGGCGTATTCGACCGACACGTCCCAGTTGTCCTCGTGTTCGGCTATGGCGGCACGCAGCAGCGACTCGTCGGTGTCCTCGTCGACCGGCGGCGCGGCCCAGTCGATGTCGAGGTTGCGGGTCAGGCCGCCCCAGTGATCGATCATGTCCTTGCGGTAGATGCCTCCGGGGTGGAGCTGGTCGTACATGTCGAGTCCGGCCACGTTGGGGAAGATGGCCTTGAGTGCGGGGTGCATCTCGGAGGCCGCCATGTACTGGGTCATGCCGAGATAGGATCCGCCGTACATCCCCACGTTGCCGTCGCTCCATGGCTGAGTGGCGAACCACTCGATCATCTCGCGCGCATCGTCGGTCTCGGCCTCCGAAAACAGGCCCTGATAGGTCCCGAACGACGCGCCGCCCCCGCGCACCTGCACCGCCGCCACGACGTATCCGTGCTTCACCAGGAGCTGAAGCGCCTCGTTGGCGTCGACCTGGGAGTCGACCTCGGGCACCTCGGCCCCTTCCGGGGCGAAGAACCGCACCAGCTGGCCCGGGTTGCGGTGGTAGCGGGAGTGGGTCCACACGACGGGGAACGGACCTGGTGCGGCCTCGCCGCCGATCGCCGGTAGGGTGACGTCCACCGCCAGCCTGACGCCGTCACGCATCTCGACGTACCGGGAGGTGTTGACCCAGCTGTCGTAGGCGGCCTCGGAGTAGCCCTCGTACCGGCCGAATTCGGAGACGCGTCCGGCGTCGGGAGGATCGGAGGACTCGGAGCACCCGGCGACCAGGGCGGCGAACAGGAGGAAACGGATGCGACGCAGGGGAAGGGTCATGGGTCCGGTCTCCGGTAGATCACAAGCGCTTGGGCCGAATGGAGCCAACCGGGATCGAACCGGTGACCTCTGGCTTGCAAAGCCAGCGCTCTCCCAGCTGAGCTATGGCCCCAGGCACGCTGGCGGCAGCCAGCGGGGACAAGATAGCCGCCGGACAACCCCTGCCCAAGTATTCAGGCTATATTAGTCCATGAGACAGCTCGTGGTGGGATGCCTGCTTGCAGTCCTCTGCGCGGGTTGCGGTGTCGGGCACGACGTGCCGGCGGGCGCCGCGGCGGACACGCCAGCGGGAGCGGTCGAGGTCACGCCGGCGGGCGCCGCGGAGGACGCGCCGATGGGCGCCGCGAAGGTCGAGGCTGATCCGGCTCAAACGGCGACGCCTGACCTGGACGCCGACACCACACCCGCCAATCGCACTTTCCTCTTCCATCGTCCGGACCATGTCCGGGGGATCTACGTGAACTCCTGGTCCGCTGGCTCCAGGCGACGCATGGCCGCGCTGCTCGATCTCGCGCGCCGCACCGAGATCAACACCTTCGTGGTCGACATCAAGGACGCGAGCGGCTACGTCAGCCACCCCAGCAAGGTGCCGCTGGCGGTGGAGATTGGTGCGACCGAAGACATCCGCATTCCGAGCCTGTCCTGGCTGCTGGGCGAGCTCGAGGCGGCGGAAATCTACCCTGTCGCCCGGATCGTCATCGTGAAGGACCCGGTCCTCGCGGCCGCGCGTCCCGAGGTGGCGGTCCAGGACACCGCGGGCGGCGTCTGGACGGACAACAACGGCGTGGTCTGGCTGAACCCGTTCAACCGGGATGTCTGGGAGTATCACGTCGATCTGGCCCGGGAAGTCGCCGAGATGGGCTTCCGCGAGATTCAGTGGGACTACGTGCGCTTCCCGGACGCCCCCGCATCGGCGCTCGGGCGCGCCCATTTCCCCGGCCGGAACGGGCAGCCCCGGACTGCGGCGATCCGCGGGTTCCTCGCGTACAGCCGGGAGGCACTGTCGGATCTCGAGGTTGATGTGACCGCCGACGTGTTCGGCGTCACCACGTCCGCGACGCGCGACGTGGGCATCGGGCAGGTGTGGGAATCCTTCATCGATGTCGTCGACGTGGCGCTGCCCATGGTCTACCCGAGTCACTACTGGAAGGGCAGCTTCGGCATCGAGCAGCCCAACGCCCACCCCTACGAGATCGTGCGCAACGCGCTCAGGGACGCGCTGCGCCGGTCCGACGCGCTCGAGGGTGCCGGCACGACACGCCCGTGGCTCCAGGACTTCACGCTGGGGCCCCCGCGATACGAGGCGCCGGAGGTCCGCGCCCAGATCCAGGCCGCGTATGACCTCGGCATCATGGAATGGGTGCTCTGGAATCCGGGCAGCCGCTACACGGAGGACGCGCTGGAACCGGCAGAGGGCTTTGCGGCCGAGCCCCTCGTTCGGATCGCCGACCAGATCGTGCCGACGTCCAGGCGCTACGAACTCTTCGACACGACAACCGTCGTCGCCGAGCCTGCTGAGGCCGAGAACCCGGCCGAAGACGACCCCGTCGGCGACCCCAGCGGCCCGCCCGCGACCGATACCCTGACGGCACAGCCGGCCAGCCAGCCCGATACCACCGGCACGGGCAGCCGTAAGCTACCGTAACGGCGCGGTTTCATTCCGCGCGGCCGCCGCGTAGCGCCGCACCACTTCGCCTGCCGCCTCGATCCGGGACACCCCGGCCACGCTCTTCCCCGCCTGCCACAGCTCCTTTTCCTCGTCCGTCAGCGAACGCTTCAGCTGCCAGAACGACTTGACCGCGTAGAACAACCGCATCCAGTGCTTCGTCCGGTTGCTCCTCAGCAGACGCCTGGCGAGCGGCCCCGCGCGCAGGCCCATCCGCCGGATGTACGGGGTGTTCAGCACGGACACCGGCACCCCCGTGAGCTTTTCCGACAGCACCACGTCGTCTTCGGCCGCATCGAGGATCGCCTGCTTGTAGGCGTCCGACGCGGTACACTCGCGCGTGGCAATGAAACGCGTTCCCAGCTGGGCGCCCGCGTATCCGAGCGACAGCGCGTGCGCGAACTCGCCCGGCGTGCCGACGCCGCCGGCGCAGACCACCGGAACACCCAGGTCCCCCACCTCATCCAGCAGCACTTCGACACCCAGCGGCCCCGCGTGCCCCCCCGCACGACGGTTCACGGCGATCAGACCGTGGACGCCCGACTCCAGTCCCTTGAGGGCCCACTTCCGCTCCGTGACGTCGTGATAGACGACTCCGCCATGCGGCGCGACCCTGTCGACCACCCACCTCGGCTTCCCCAGCGAGGTTACGAAGAAGCGCACACCCTCCTCGAGTGCGATATCGATCCACTCCACCATGCGCTCGTGGTACTTCCTGGACGCCTTCTCGATCAGCGCGTTCATGCCGATCGGCCTGGAGGTCAGGCGCCGCATGTAACGGAGTCCTTCGCGGAAGTCATAGCCGTGCACATAGGTGAGGCTGACGGGCTGCAGAATGCCGATTCCGCCCGCCTCCGACGCGGCTGCCACCAGTTCGGGATTGCTGCACGGGTACATTGCCCCGCAGATCAGCGGCACATCGATCCCGGCGTGCTCCGTCAGCGCCGTCCTCACGGCTTCCTCCCCAGCACGGCGATCCTGCGCCTCAGCAGCGGCACCCAGCGCTGCGCGACCCTTTCCAGCGCGCTCAGTCCGGGCAGGTGCGACTCGGCGAAGTAGGCGCGCTCGATCCGGAATCCCGCCCCGGTCAGAAGCGCCCTCATGCGCGCCATCGACTTGTAGTCGACATGGCTCACATCCCTCTTCAGGACGATGTTGTTGTTCTTCAGCACTTCAAGGATGTGGCTCCGGCACGGCGTCCACACCGCGAACAGGCCGCCGGACACGAGGACGCGATGCGCCTCCGCCGCGACCGCCTCCGAGTCGTCCGGGTAGAGGTGCTCGAACAGGTCGGCAGCGATCACGGCGTCGAACGAACTCCCATCGAGTCCGCTGGCCCGGGCGTCCCCGACCCGGAACACCACGTTGTCCACGCCGTGCACGGGCACGCGCGCATTGCAGCCCGCGATCGCCCGCTCGGAGAAATCCAGGCCGACGACCTCCCGGACCCTCGGCGCGAGCGCAAAGCTGATCGTACCCCAGCCACACCCCATGTCGAGCACCCGGTCGGTGGGACCGCCGCGGTACAGCTCCGTCACCTTAGCGACCCGGTAGCGCTGGAAGCGGCTCTCGAAGTCCTGCAGGTGCGCGGCCGCATCGAAGTAGGCCGTCTCGTCGTAGTAGGATCTGCCGATCCGCCGACCCTGGCCCGTCCCGGTCTTCATTCGCTTGTCGGTGGCCTCCCGTTGTAGACTCATCGGTTCCGAACCCCCACCAAACTACCCGCGACCGCCACCGCCTCGAAACGACCAATGTCTTCCGATCTGCCCACGCCTGCCCGCCGCTACGGCGACAGGGAGGTCAGGCGGCTCCTGCAACGGGCCGCGGAGCTCCAGAAGCAGGAATCGGTCCGTGAATACGCGGATGACGGCGGAGGCCTGACCCTGACCGACCTGCAGGAAGTCGCAGCCGAGGCCGGAATCCACCCCAGGTACATTCAGCAGGCCGCGGCAGGGATCGAACAGTCCAGGCCGTCAGGCTTCGCAGCCAGGCTTGCGGGGACCGGGTTGACGATCACCGTGGAGCGGGTTGTGCCCGGCGAACTTGCCGAAGAGGGATTCGAGCAGGCGATCCTCGAGATACAGCGCGCGTTCTCCGGTTCCGGGAATGCGTCGATGGTGGGCCGCACACTGATGTGGAAGTCGGATACGATGGACCACCAGAGTTCGCTGCAGGTAACGGTCTCATCGCGTCGCGGCGAGACGCGAATCCGCGCCGAGGAGCGGCTCCACGGGACGGCCGCGGCCGCGCACCTGGGGATTGTCGTGGGCGCCGGCACCGGCGTTGGCCTGGGGGTCGGCATCTCCGTTGGACTGGCGGCTCTCGGCTCCGCGCTCTTTGCGACGGTTTTTCCGGCCGGCGTCATCGGGGGGCTCTATGCCGGAGTGCGGTACTGGATGAAAAAGCTCGGGATCAGACGCCGCAGCGAGCTGGAGCGGATGGCGGACCGGATCGCGGCGTATGCGCGCACCGACGCGATCGAATCCCGGAGATCCGGGCAGGCCGCCCTCGGTGCGGGGCCGGCCGACCTACCAGGATGACTTGCGAACGCCCGGGATCAACCCGTGCAGGGACATGTCGCGAAAGGCGATGCGGGAGATCCCGAACTTGCCGATAAAGCCGCGCGGCCGTCCCGTCATCTGACAGCGGTTGCGGTAGCGCACGGCAGCCGAGTCCCGGGGCAGCGCCTGCAGAGCCGCCATCGCCTGCCGTTTCTGGTCGGGCGTGGCATTCGCGTTCTTCATGACAGCCGTGAGTTCCTTCCGCCTGGCGGCGTACTTGGCGATCAGTTTCTCCCGGCGGTCGTTCTTCTGCAGCTTGCCCTTCTTGGCCATCGGCGGTTCTCTGGAGGTGACATGGATGGTCGTGGCCGACGCGGTCGACACACTGTCAAGCCTTTAATGCTCGTGATATCGCGAGCGGAAATCAAGACCACCGCGACCGGCGCGCCACAGGCGGCGGCGCATCAGCGTGGCCGGAACGCCACCACCCGCGACCGGTCCGTTTCCAGGTACGGTCCGCCGATCAGGTCCACGCAGTACGGCACCGCCGCGAACACGGCATCCAGACACTCGCGCACGGCCTTGGGCGAGCCCGGCAGATTGATGATCAGCGCCGATCCCCGCACACCGGCCGTCTGGCGCGACAGGATTGTGGTCGGCACATGCGCCAGCGACACGGCCCGCATGGCTTCGCCGAAGCCCGCCAGCTCCTTGTCCAGCACGGCGACGGTCGCCTCCGGAGTCACGTCGCGGGGCGCAGGTCCGGTCCCGCCCGTCGTGATCACCAGCGAGCAGCCCTCGTCGTCCACGAGCCCGACCAGCGTGTCGCGCACAAGCTCAACCTCGTCGGGAATGATCCGCGTGATGCCGTGCCACGGAGTCGTCAGCACATCGCTCAGATAGGCCCGCACCGCGGGCCCGCCCCGGTCCTCGTATTCCCCGCGGGATGCGCGATCCGATACGACGACAATGCCGATCCGCACCGGCGCTCCCCCCTGACCGTCCGATTCCCGGCCTGAAGTCACCCGCTCACCTCCGTCGTTCGCGTTCATGTTCGACAATATGCAGCGTTTGTGGCATTTTTTCACGGCACGGGCGGAGCGGCCGCCCGACTCGACCGGATACGAGCCCACATGACCGACATCGCCCCGCGCGACGCAGCCAGCCGATTGCTGCCTGCCGACTACTGCGGACTGCAAGCCCTGCAGTCGGAGTTTCGGCGCTATCAGGCAGCCGCGTTCCCCGTCCGCCCGCCCCGCTTCTTCGCCCTCGAACTGGCTGGCGAAACCGGCGAACTGGCCAACCTCGAAAAGAAGGTGTGGAAGGGCCGCAGCGTCGAGGATGCGGCCTTCGAGGACGAAACGGCCGACGTGTGTATCGCGCTCATCAACTTTGCAAACAGCCGTGGAATCGACCTCGCGACCGTCGTGGAGCGGAAGATGCGCAAGATCGACGGGCGACGTGTCGCCAACCCGGAATCCGCCGGCCGGCCGGAAGACAAATGACGAAAACGCTCGAAGCCACGCTTGCGGACGTGCAGGCAAACCCCGACCTGCGCAAGGTGCCCATCGCCAAGGTCGGCGTCCAGAACATCCGTTTCCCGATCGCGGTGCGGGACCGGCGCAAGGCCGCGCAGCATACCGTGGGCTCCGTCGACATGTCCGTGGACCTCCCCTCCCACTTCAAGGGGACCCACATGAGCCGCTTCATGGAGATCCTGAACTCCCACGACGGCGAGATCTCGGTCGAGGCCCTGCCGGCCATTCTGCGGACCATGCGCAAGCGCCTGAACGCCGCCACCGCGCACCTGCGCATCTCGTTCCCGTACTTCATGGAAAAGAGGGCGCCGATCACCCGGGCCCCGGGTCTGCTGTCGTACGATTGCGTCTTCGACGCTTCCAGCGGAGCGGAGGACGACTTCGTCCTGACGGTGAAGGTGCCGGTGACGACGCTCTGTCCGTGCTCGCGCGAGATCAGCGCCCGTGGCGCCCACAATCAGCGCGGGATGGTGACGGTGGAGGTCCGCTTCGACGGCGAACTGTGGATCGAGGACCTCGTGGAGCTGGTCGACGAATCGGCGTCGTGCGACCTCTACCCCGTGCTCAAGCGGGCGGACGAAAAATGGGTCACCGAGCGGGCGTACGACAATCCGCGTTTCGTGGAGGACCTGGTACGCGAGGTCACGCTCCGGCTGCGGGCGCTCAAGAAGGTCACCTGGTTCAGGGTCCACGTGGTCAACTACGAGTCGATCCACGAGCACGACGCGTACGCCCAGGTGGAAGAGGGCCCGTGACGGCGCGGCGAGGTCGCGACGGCGCCGCCAGGGCGCGGGAGCGACCCGGGCCGGGCCGGGGGCCGACGCCCGGTCAGAGTGTGACGGCGCCTCGTTCGGGCGTCCGCAACACCGCTTCCAGAGCCGGCTGGCCCGACGCGACCTCGAGCTTCACTCCCAACCGGTCCAGATCTGCCCGGACCGCTTCCGGGTCAGGATGGCGGGCGCGCAGCTTCGCCAGCGAGACGCCCTCGTCCGGGAGCCCCGTGCACGGGTGCGGCGTCTTGCCCCAATCGATGAAGAACGGGACGATTCCGTGCCGCGGGAGCGGGTCACGGGGCATGGTCAGCGTCCACGAAATGCGGTCTCCACCGGGTCTGGTCCGCGACATGGAGCGGACCGGGCCGAGAAGCGGGCCGCCCGCGCCGGCGGCGAGGTCGTTCAACGCGCCGGAACGTGCCGCCCAGGTGACCAGGGCCGGCAACCGGGCTGCGCCACGGGCCAGCCACAGTCCGCCCGGTGGCGGCGTCTGCTCCGGATCCGGACCCACCACCTCCAGGTACACACGGGGTGCGATCCGCAGCAGCGCGTTCCGGGTGCCGAGCCCGGGATGGCTTCCACCGGGCGTCAGCGGTACGCCCAGCAGGCCTTCGATGTCGCGCACCCCCTCGGCGAGATCCGGGACCGCGTAAACGAGATGGTCGATCGGTGCGGAGACCGGGCCCTGCGACTGCGTCACCGGCACGGCTCCACGAGGCCTTTCCAGGAGCCCTGCCTAGCTCTTCCGGCCCCCGTAGCGGCGCTGGAAGCGCTCCACCCGCCCGGCGCTGTCGAGCAGCCGCTGCGTCCCGGTATAGAACGGGTGCGAGGACGACGAGACCTCCAGGGTGACGAGCGGGTATTCCTTCCCGTCCTCCCACTGAATGGTCCGCTTGGTCGAAACGGTGGAGCGCGTCAGGAAGGAGTAGCCCGTGGATACGTCCTGGAAGACGACGGGCCGGTACCTGGGATGAATGTCTTTCTTCACGACTCGAGATTCCGGTTTGGACGGCCCTGGCCGGGGAACGACCCCGGACCGCCACGGCGTAGACAGTGCAGCCTTTAATGATACGCAGTCTGGACGATCGTGGTCAACGGGCTATCTTACTGTGTGGCCGGAGTCGGTCGGCAAAAAGCTGAGGAGGGATCATGGCGAAGAAGTCGGGCAAGGGACCGCGCGTGATGGTCAAGATGTCCAGCACGGAAAGCCCCTATCGCTTCACCACCACCAAGAACAAGCGGAACAACCCCCAGCGGCTGGAGCTCAGGCGCTACGACCCGGTGCTGCGACGTCACGTCCTGTTCCGGGAAGAGAAATAGGCGGCCGGGGTACAAACGGAGGATCACGATGTCCCGCAAGTGCGACATCACCGGGAAACGGCCCCTGACCGGGTACAACGTCTCCCACGCACACAACAAGACCAAGAAGCGGCAACTGCCGAACCTGCAGACGAAGCGAATCTTCGTCCCCGAGCTGAAGAAGTCGGTGCGGATCAAGGTCTCCACGTCCGCCCTTCGGTCGATCGACAAAATGGGGTTGGCGGCATTCCTACGGAAGAACGGGCTCTCGCTCAGCGACGTCACCTGACAGCCCGCGGCGGCGACCGCTGCCGCCAGGGCCGTGCCTGCGGTCCGGGTGCACGGCTCCGCTACATCGCGGCCCTTCTGCTCGCATCGGCCGGTGGCGCGCCGGTGCTGGCGCAGGAAGCCGCATTCGATACGCCCACGGTCCTCTCGCTGGTGCGTCAGGCGCGGGAGTTGCGCGAGACACCCCGGCCGAGGACCGCATCGGTGGCCTACAAGGCGCGCGCCGAGGGCCACATCTATTTCTACCTGGACCGCGACGACGGCGGCGAGCCCGTCCCCATGCGCGTCGACCAGGTCGCCGTGGACCTCTACAGGAGCGCCGACGGGCGGACCCGCCAGGCCATTCGCGCGCTGAGGCGCCAGGAATTCCTGCCGGTACAGGACTTCCGGTACTACATCGACCGGCTCACCGCGGTCCAGAACGGTTTCGGGGACCGCATTTCGATCGGCGAAGGCCGCGACGTGCGCGACGTACCGCATCCGCTCGGGAGCCAGGGCGAGGACACCTACCGCTTTCGGATCACCGATTCGATCCGGATCAGCGCGCCCACGCTGCGCGGGCCGATCACGGTGCACGAAATCGAGGTGCAGCCCCGCGACGAGGGCCTTCCGGGCTTCATCGGCAGCGTCTTCGTCGAAGCCCGGACCGGTGCGCTCGTGAGAATGGTGTTCACGTTCACGGCGGCGTCCTATGTGGACCCCCGCAGCGACCGGATTACCGTGCGACTGGAGCACGCCCCGTGGGACGAGGCCGAGTGGGAGGAGACCCAGTGGCTCCCGTACCGGCAGGTAGTCGAGGTCCGGCGCGAGATCCCGCAGCTCGACCTTCCGGTGGGTTCGGTGATCCGAGCGACCCTGGAGGTCACGGGCTACGAGTTCGACCCCGCGCTGGAACCGGGGTTTTTCCGCGGACCCCGAGTGACGATGGTGCCCTACGGCGAGGCCGACTCGACCGGGTTCCGGGCCGGGCTCATGGACCGGATGGCCGAGGAAGGGCTCTCGCCCGTGAGCATGGCCCGGATCGAAGCGGAGGTCCGACGTCAGGCCCGCGCCCGGCTGGTCAGCGGACTGCCCCGCATGCGGCTCTACGCGGACGGGTTCTCGTCAGTGTTGCGGGTCAACCGCGCCGAGGGCGTGCATTTCGGACTCGGGACCTCGTTTGCGCCGGGCGACAGGACCCGCCTTCAGGCCCTCGCGGGCTACCAGTCGGCCCCTGGCACCCTCTCCGGAATGATGCGCGGCCGCGTGAGCAGCGAAGACGGGCTGACCGTGGCGGCGCTCGAACTCTTCCACCGGCAGCTGCGCGACGCAGGCCCGCGCGCGGGCGCCTCCGGGACCGTAAACACCCTCTCCACTCTCGTGCGGGGCTTCGACCACACCGACCCGTACTTCGCCACCGGTCTCCGCCTGGATGTCGAGCGGCAGCTGGTTGGCGGCGGCGCGATCACCGTCGGCGGCCGTGTGGAGGAATTCAGCGGAGCCGACGTCCTCTGGTCGCGCGGGCTCGGCGCGGACATGAACCAGCGTCCGCTCAACCCCGTGGGCGAAGGCACCTTTGTCGGGACCGGCGCCGAACTGCGCTACCGGTGGGGCGGGATTCCCGCCTGGGGAGCGGAGGCGGCGACCGCGGCCACCGTCGGGCGCTGGGCAGGCGGTGGCAATCTGACCCTCCGCGCACGCCTGGACGCAAGGGCGGCCGCACGGGATCTGTCTCGGCGCGTGAACCTGAAGCTGGAAGCCGGCGCCTCCTGGGGCTCGCTGCCGCATCAGCTCCTCTTCTTTCTCGGTGGACGCGGAACCTTGCCGGGCCACGGGTTCCGGGCGTTCGGGGGACACCGCTTCGTCCTGGTGACGGGAGAGGCGGGGTTCACCTTCGTGCCCGGATGGCTGACCGGACGGCTGCTGGCCGGTGCCGGAGCGGTGGGCGGCACCCCCGGCGCACTCGCGCGGGAGTGGGGAGTCGAGGCCGCAGGCGGGGCACGCGCCTTCGCCGGTGCGGGGCTCGGCACGATTCATGACATTGTCCGGATCGATGGCGTGTGGGGCCTGCCCGGCGGTAGGTTCGAGGTCATCCTTTCCGTGGACCCCAGGCTCCGGCCCTATCTGTAACCGAGACGAAGACCCGTGACCGAGACGAGACCATTCATTCGCGTGGGACTCGCCGTACTGCTGGCGGGGTCGGCCACGCTCCCGGGAGCCGGGCTCGATGCGCAGGAGGAGCACGACCTGACCATGGGCGCGATCGTCCGGATCACGGGCGCCACCGTGCTGCGAGGGGGGCCCGCCTCGCCGCCGCGGTTGCTGCCCACGGTTCTGGAGGGCAACGTCGTCGGGATGCGCGGCGACACGCTGCTCTTCGAGACCGGCAACGAACCGGTCTACTGGATCCCTCTCGGCACCAGGCCACTGGTCGAGCGCCGCGCTTCGGTGAGCGACATGAAGCGTTCAATGCTCGTCACGGGGCTGGTGTCGGCCGCCGCCGGAGCCACGTTCGCGTGGGGATGGCACGATCAGTGCCACGTCAACCAGGACGCGCTGGAGGTGGGCCTGAATCTCACCACCTGTCCGGACGAAACATCCGAAGGCGAGGCGGTGCTCCGCGGACTGGCGCTCGGCGCGGGCGTGGGCATTGTCGCGGGGGCGGTGCTGAGCCGCTTCATCAAGCGGCAGGGATGGGTGCCGCTGACCCTTGACCGGATCCGGTTCCAGGCCATGCCGGGCACGACCTGGTCCGGCACCTCCGGCCTGACGGTCAGCTGGCCGGTTGGAGGGCGATCCTAGCGGTTCGTCGTGCGTGACCGCGGGGCGACCTCCCAGGCACGGGTGCTCGGGCGCGCGGCTCCCCGGGCCCGACTGCTACTGTACCCGCCCCTCCGCGACCGCCCGCTCGTAGGTGTAAAGGAAGTTCGTGAAGCCCCGGTCGTAGTCCGAGAGCCCGTTCTGACCCGTGAGCTTCATGCGGGAGTCGTACAGTTCGCGCATCGCGGTCGAGAACGGACCGGCGCGCTGATCCGGAGGACGCAGCCGGCGAAAGTCTTCGAGCACGGGGCCGGAGAGCGGTGTGGCATCCAGAAGCTCGCCGTAGCGCGCCGGGTCGTCGCCGTCCAGGACCCTGAGATTTCGGTAGACCCGTTCCGCCAGCGCGGCCTGGCGAAGCTGCGGGTCCCGCGAGCCCGCCAGAGCCAGGTACGCCAGCGCCTGCGCTTCCAGCTCCTTGAGGTAGCCCTTTCGGTGACAGAACTCGTGGGCCAGGATGTGCGGCTCGAAGATCCCGGTGCTGCGGAACACGGCGATGTCCCCGGACAGGATGTCGCAGCTCCCGACGGCGAAGGGCATCATCAGGCGCGCCAGCGTCATTTCGCGCACCGAACTGCTGGTTTCGACGCGCTGCCCGGTGATCGACGCGACGAACGACGTGAGACGCTCGTTGATGTCGCCGGCGAGAACGTCGCGGTCGCGCCGCACGGGCTCGTGAATCGACATCAGTTCCCTGGAAAACCGTTCCACATCCTCGTGGCGCCGGGACTCCGGCATTTCGTCCATGTGCTTGATATCGGACGCGAACGTGGCGAGGAAGTCGATCTTGCGGACGCCACGCCGCGACGCCCAGTCGCTGAGCACACTGCCGACGTACGCGCCCGCGGCGGCCGCCTGAATCAGACGGCCCGGAAGCGTCGCTCCCATGAGGAGCCTCGAGGCCAGCGGCGCTGCGAACATCACGTCGGTCAGCGAGAGCGGCGAGTAGGTCGCGCTGTTGGGGATTCGGATTGTCTCCATATCTTCTATCTTGCCGTCTCCTGAAGGACGCCCGGTGTCTCTCACGCATGACGGTCGTTCGTCCAAAAAAGCTTCGCCAGTCATACTCCAGCAAGGGGACGGGATTCCACCATGCCCGAAATAGCGCCCCTGTCCGCCGTGCGCGTCGTGGATTTCTCGCAGAATCTCGCCGGCCCCTACGCGGCCCAGATCCTGGGCGACCTCGGCGCGGATGTCGTCAAGGTGGAGCCCCCGGGCGGGGACCCGGCGCGGAGGTGGGGACCACCCTTCGTTGCGGGCAACAGTCACCTTTTTCAGGCCGCCAACCGCAACAAGCGAAGCGTCGTCCTGGATCTCAAGACTGTTGAGGGGCGCGCGCGCGCCTGCGAACTCGCCACCGGGGCCGACGTGGTGATCCAGGCACTGCGGTTCGGCGTGGCGGACCGGCTCGGTATCGGGTACGACCGGATCCGCGACGGGAATCCCCGGGTTGTCTACGTTTCGGTCACGTCCCACGGGGTCGCCGGCCCGCTCCGGGACGATCCCGGTTACGACCCCCTGATGCAGGCGCGGTCCGGCCTGATGTCCGTGACGGGGGAGCCGGATGGAGACCCGGTCCGGGTCGGCACCTCCATCGTGGATATTGGAACGGGCATGTGGATCGCGGTCGCCGTGCTGGGCGCCCTCATGGAACGGGAGCGCACCGGACGCGGCTGCCATGTCACCGCTTCGCTGCTCGACACGTCGCTCGCGTGGATGTCGTACCACCTGACCAGCTACCTGGCCACCGGTGAACTCCCCGGTCCGATGGGGACGTCGATCGCCATGATCGCCCCGTACGAGGCGTTCCCGTGCACGGACGGGTCGGTGATGATCGCCGCCGGCAACGACGACATCTTCGGCCGCCTGTGCCGTGCGCTGGAGCTGGATCTGGCGGGGCACCGGGACTTCGCGACCAACCCGGCACGCGTGGCGAACAGAGGGCGGCTCGCGGAGATCGTCGCCGCGGGGACGAGGCGGCACAGCACCGATGACCTGCTGGCGCTGCTCCAGCGCCATCGCGTGCCAGCCGCACCGATACACACGGTGGCGTCGGCGCTGGAGGATCCGCAGACGGCCGCGACCGGAATGTTGCGGTCGTGCGCGCATCCGGACCTCGAGGGCTGCGTCGATATCCCGATGCCAATACTGTGGGACGGACACCGCGCCCCGCTGCGCCGCCCGCCTCCCGATGCGGGAGAGCACCAGGGCGAACTGTTTCCGGAGGAGTGACGGGGGGTGGCCCCGCTCGTGATCGGTGGCGCCCGGCGGGTCGCGGGGTGGCGCGAGGGCGCTCCGAGGGGAAACCTTCCGGGTGCTCCCAGAGTATCGGATATATGACACCTTCCGCCGGCGGGGAGGCTGCAGACATGACGGGGAGGCTGCAGACATGACCGGAAAGCCATTCGTCCGCTACGCGACCCTGGCCCTGGCCATCGGGCTGGACCTCGTTTTCTTCCGTCCGACCGGGGGCCCTGCTGACGCCGGCGACCAGCTGCTTGCCTTCGCCCACGGCGATCTGGCGGCGGCCATGGCGGTCCAGGAGCAGCACAATCCGGATCTGCTCGACATACCGGGCGTGGCAGGTACCGCCGTTTCGCTCGGTCTTGACGGCCGTCCGGTCGTCAAGGTGTACCTGGCCAACGCCCAGGTCCTGGGACTCCCCGCCAGCCTGGATGGCCACGGTTACGTGACCGAGGTCACCGGCGCGTTCCGGGCCCTGGGCGACATGCCTGCTGCCGAAGACGCGCCGCCGGAGGCCACGAACGAGAATGAGCCGACCGATCCGAAACAGTCCTTCCCCCGGCCCGTCCCCATCGGTGTCTCCACCGGCCAGGTCGACGTGACCGCGGGCACCATCGCCGCGCGGGTGGTCTCCGGCTCCGACGTCTTCGCGCTCAGCAACAACCACGTTTACGCCAACCGCAACGCGGCCAAGGTCGGGGACCAGGTCCTGCAGCCCGGCACGGTCGACGGTGGAGTCAATCCCACCGACGCAATCGGCACGCTGCACGACTTCGAGCCGATCAGGTTCTGTTCGCCGTTCCCGACGTGTCCCCCCAACCGCATCGACGCGGCCATCGCGACGACGACCGTCGATCAGCTCGGGAACAGCACGCCGAGCAACGGATACGGAACCCCGCGCAGCGAGACGGTCGCGCCGCGGCTGGGAATGGAAGTCCAGAAGTACGGCCGCACCACCGGACATACGGTCAGCCGTATCAGCGGCATCAACGCAACGATGAACATCGGGTTCCGGGACAACACCGCCCGCTTCACCGGACAGATCGTCATCTCCAGTGGCAACTTCTCCGGACCCGGCGACTCCGGCTCGCTCATCGTTTCGGCGGGAAGCGGCGACGACGCCCGCCGCCCGGTCGCTCTGCTCTTCGCCGGCAGCCAGACGAGCACGCTGGCGAACCCCATCGACCTGGTGCTGGAGCGATTCGACGTCACGATCGACGGGAACTGAAGCGGTGGACGATTCGGTGGAGCGCGCGCGCAAGCAGGTCACCCGGAAGGTCATGGGGATGGACGGGGTGGTAGGCACTGCGATCGGCCTCAGGGGCGACAAGCCCTGTATCAAGGTGTACCTGGAGAAGGACGATGCGCGGTTGCGCCGCCGTTTGCCACGCTCGGCCGGCGGCGTGCCCGTCGATGTCGAGGTGACGGGCGGCATGCAACGATGGTGAGCGGCCTGGTGTGACCGGCCGCCATTTCCAGCCCGGCTACCTGCGCAGCCGCCAGAACCTGGATTCGTAGCTGAACACGGTATACGCGAGCATTCTCCCCGTGGGATCGTAGGCCGGCTGCGTCTTTTGCGTGGGATCCGTGGTCAGCTGCTCCGCGGGCCCGCCGCCGAAGGGCACCCGATGGACCTGGAAGAACCCGTCTCGTCCCGGACCGATGTACGCCACCCATGCACCGTCGGGGGACACCGCAATGCCTGAATGAACCTGGTCCGAGGTCCACTCGTGGAAGCGCTCGGGCGTGCCGCCTGCGCGGGCGACCACGTACAGCGCCTTGTTCCCCGCGCCTTCCGCCGCCTCGAAGACCAGTGACTCCGAGTCCGGAGTCCACTCGGCCTGCAGCGCGTCGTGGGCAAAGTCACCCATGTCGACGATCCGCTGCGGCCGCGTCTCGCCCGTTGCCTGGCTCGCGGGAATGACGTACAGGAAGCTCTTCCTTGCGCCCGCGGCGTCCCGCGTGTAGCTCGGGAAGGAGATCCACCGGCCGTCCGGCGACCAGCGGGGCCATCCGGTTTCGTGGCCATGCTCCGAGATCAGACGCGGTGCCGAGGGGTCGTCCGCCGGGACGAGATAGATGTCGTCGGTGGCGTCGATATGGCTGTGGTACGCGATCCAGCGCCCGTTGGGCGACCAGTGCATTCCCTGGTCTTCGGAGTACGAGTTGCGCACCACCCGGTCCGGCTGCCCCTTGGGCAGTCCCGAAGAGACATTGACAATGCCGATGTGCTGGTCGATGTCCGGGTAGTTGATGTCGTCCGTGGCCACGCGCCAGCGACCGAAGGTGAACGAGACTTCCGTGCCGCCGGGGCTCCAGGTCGGAGTCTCGGACTGAAACGTGGTGATCCGGGTAACGTCGCCGCCCGTTGGCGGGACGGCGGACAGCGTGACCATGTAGTACTGGCTCCGATACACGATGTCGCCGTCGGCCGTGACACCGGGGGCGTAGACATCGCGCTCTGCGGTGGCGAGCAGCTCAGCAGTGCCTCCGCCTGCCGGCCGGGACCAGAGTTCCAGAACGCCGCCTGTATCGGGGGCCGCGTAGTAGAGTTCGGATCCGTCCGGCGAGAAGGCCACGTGGCCGTAGGGCTCATGGCCGTCCAGCCAGGCGACGGCGTCTTCCGCGCAAGGATACCGCAGGTGCTGGACGCCCCGCTCGCGTTCCACGCACGCCACCTCTCCCGTGGGCGACACCACCGGGTAGGAAAGGCGACGGGCGGCTCCCACGATCTCCCCGGAATCTCCCGCGGCGCCGATTCTCCAGACGCGCGACCCCTCCGCGTCCCGGACGACACCGACCAGCGACCCGCCGTCGGGTGCCCAGGCAAGTTCGAGCAGCGCGTCACGCGACGGGAGCGCCACATCGTACCCGTTCACCCAGAGCGTCTCCTTGGCGCCGGACTCCACATCGTAGACGAACCACCCCTGCCTTCGCCGGTCGAAGGCGCGTTCGTGCACGAGGAGGCGCCGGGAGTCCGGGTGCCAGGTCACGTAGCGCACCTGGCTCGGCGCGACCGTCAGGCTCCGCGCCTCGCCGCCGTCGAGTTCCCTTACCAGCACTTCCCTGCCCTGGGTAAACGCAAGCAGCCGCCCGTCCGGCGACACCGCCCCGGCCGGGTCCCGGTACGCGACCGGTCCCATCTGGTGGGCCGTGGTCAGGTGCTCGGGTTCGCGCAGCCCGGAATCGCAGGCCGTCGCGGTTACGGAGGCGGTGGCGGCGACGAGCACAGCGGTCGCGAGGCGTTTGGGGCGGCAGGAGACCGCGGCGGACATCCAGGGCTGGCTCCAGCGGGACATGATCATGTGTGTACCATACTATAAGAGCGCCGCCGGAACGAAACGGCGGAAACGAAGCGCAACCCCGACACCGAGGAAGCAGGAGTCATGTCGAAACAACTACACCGTCAGTTCCCGATTGCACCGCGGTGCGGCGCGCTCGTCGCGCTGATGCTCCTTGGCCCGTCGGGCGCCGCTGGGCAGACCGCTGCCCGCTCGAGCACGCCGGTGCCTGTCCCGGCCGGCGCGATCACCGCCTTTTCCGCCGCGGTGACCGTGGAGGGCGGAGACATATACGTCGGCCGACCGGGCACGCTCACGCTCTTTCCCATGCCGGGGAATCGGCAGGGAGGCGTGCACGTGTTCAGCCGTGCGGGAGGCGCGTGGTCCCAGACGGCATCGGTGGCGCCGGATGAGACGCGCCGGGCGATCGGGTACGGCGAGGGACTGGACGTGACCGGGGACGTGATGGTGGTGGGCGCGCCCACGGACGGTACGGGCGCCGTGTACGTCTACCGGCGAGCAGCGGGGGCGTGGGATCTGCGGCAGCGCCTGACCTGGTCGGGGGCCGGCGCGGACGACCGCTTCGGCGCGGCGGTCGCCACCAACGGAACCGACATCGTCGTCGGAGCTCCCGGGGCCGATTCGGGAACGGGCGTGGTCGTGGTCTTCTCCGGGGACGAAGCAGGCTACTCCGAGGCCGCCACCCTGCGCACCGAAGACGCGCCCGCGGGCGCCGGGTTCGGTACGGCGATCGACCTCGAGCGCGACCTGCTCGCCGTCGGCGCGCCCGGAGGCGGGATCTCCCTGATCCCCGGTACCGGCCCACCCAACCTCCAGCCGGGATCCGTGCACCTGTTCCGGGGCGGGGACGGAGCGTGGTCTCCCGCAGGCAGCGTGGCCCCACCCGATCCCGGGCCGGGATCGCTCGGCGCCAGCGTAGCCCTTTCGGGAGGCGAGGTCTTCGCGGGGGCTCCTCTGAGCGCGCAGTTCATGGGCACGGTCTACCATTTCATCCCCTCGGCGGACGGTGATGCGTCGGAGTGGACGCTCGCCGATGCGATCCGGGCCGAGTCTCCCGCTCCCATGTCCGGCTTCGGGATGGCGGTGGCGGCGTCCGGCAACGATGTCGTGGTCGGGACCCCGCTGGCAGGGGGCGGCATCGGCGGCGGCTTCGCGTTTCGCCACGACGGCGCGGGCAACTGGTCCGAGGTCGCCAGCTTCGGCCCGGGCGGTCCATTCGCGTTCTACGGCAACGCCGTCGCGGTGGATGGCGACGTCGCGGTGGTGGGAGCCCCGGGAGCCGACTTCTTCGAGGGCACGGGCTTTGTGTTCCGACGCACTGAAGATGGCTGGGAGCCCGAGGGTACGATCGTCGACGACGCCGCCGGACTCGAAGCCGTAACCGGCGGAACGAGCGAGTGTGAAGACGGCTCGGCCGGCGGATTCACGTGCAGCGAGGTCGATCTCGTCGCCTTCGTGCCGACCACGGACCTCGGCGGCGAGCGCGGGATGATCGCCAACGACCTCTGGGGATGGACCGACCCCGAGTCCGGGCGCGAGTACGCCATCATGGGCCGCGCGGACGGAACGACCTTCGTGGACCTTTCCGACCCCGGCAATCCCGTCTACCTGGGCGAGCTGCCGCTGACCGACGGCGCGATCGCCAACATGTGGCGCGACATCAAGGTCTACGACAACCACGCCTACATCGTCGCCGACAACTCCGGGGCGCACGGAGTCCAGGTGTTCGATCTCACGCAGCTGCGGGACGTGACCGATCCGCCGATGACCTTCGAGGCCACGGCCCTGTACGACGGGATCAACTCCGCCCACAACATCGTGATCAACGAGGAGACGGGGTTCGGCTATGTGGTCGGGGCTTCGGGCGGAGGGGAGACGTGCGGCGGCGGCCTGCACATGATCGATCTGAGCGACCCGGGCGATCCCGTATTTGCCGGGTGTTTCTCGGACGCCAACACGGGCGGGGCCGGAACGGGATACAGCCACGACGCCCAGTGCGTGCGGTACCACGGCCCGGACGAGGAGTACGTCGGACGTGAGATCTGCCTGGGCGCAAACGAGACCGCGCTGTCCATCGCAGACGTAACGGACAAGGACGCCACCGTGGCGCTGTCGGCGTCTTCCTACCCCAACACCGGGTACCTGCACCAGGGCTGGATCACCGACGACCACCGCTACTTCTACATGAACGACGAGACCGACGAAGTGGGCGGCAACGTGTCCCGGACGCGTACGCTCATATGGGACATCGAGGATCTGGACGACCCGATACTCGTCAAGGAGCACTTCGGCACCACCGGGGCATCGGACCACAACCTGTACGTGATCGGCGACGTGATGTATCAGGCCAACTATCTCAGCGGTCTGCGCATCCTCGACATCTCCGATCCCGAGTCGCCCGAAGAGGTGGGCTTTTTCGATACGGTGCCCTTCGGCGAGGACAACCCGGGTTTTGCCGGGGCGTGGAGCGTGTATCCCTACTTCGAGAGCGGCGTCGTGATCGTCTCCAGCATCAAGGAGGGACTCTTCGTCCTCAGGAAGCGGCCCCCTCGGGTGTCCTGACGGGGCGCGGGAACACCGGCGGGCGGGAGCGCGGAGACGCCGTCAGAGTACCGCGTTGGCGACCCAGGCTCCCACGTAGGCGAGGGCGAGCATGTAGCAGAACTGCAGGATCGGCCACCGCCAACCTCCGGTCTCGCGCCGCATGATGGCCACGGTGGACATGCACTGCAGCGCGAATACGAAGAAGACGAGGAGCGCCACAGCCGCGCCCAGGTCGAGATCCTGCTGCAGCGCCGCCCGCAGCTCGAACGCGTCCTCGTCCTCGCTTTCCACTCCGTAGATGGTGCCCAGAGTCCCGACGATCACCTCCCGGGCCGCCAGCGACGTCACCAGGCCGATCCCGATGCGCCAGTCGAACCCGAGCGGCTCGATCGCCGGCTCGATGACCTGCCCGATCTGCCCCAGGGCGCTGTCGCCGATTACCGGGGCCTCGCCGGCCGGCGTCCTGGGAAACTGGGTGAGCACCCAGAGCACCACGGTGACGGTCAGGATGATCTTGCCCGCGCGCCGCAGGAAGACTTTCGTGCGATCCAGCAGCCTTGTCAGGATCGATCGGGCCGTGGGCAGACGGTAGGGAGGCAGCTCCATCACGAACGGAGCCGGACGTCCACGCAGGAGCGTTCTCTTCAGGAGCGCGGCCGTGCCGATGGCGGCCACGAGACCGAGCAGGTACAGTCCGATAAGCACCCCGGCGCGGACCCCGAGAAACGGCCCCAGAAGGGGTCCGGCGGGGATGAATGCCGCGATCAGCAGCGCGTATACGGGCAGGCGGGCCGAGCAGGTCATGAAGGGCGCCACGAAGATGGTCGCGATCCGGTCCCGTTCGGACTCCACGGTGCGGGCGGACATGATGGCGGGCACCGCACACGCGTAGGCGGACAGCAGCGGCAGGAACGACTTGCCCTGCAGCCCCACCCGGTGCATGAGACGGTCGGCGATGACCGCCGCGCGGGCCATGTATCCGGAGTCCTCCAGTATGGCGATGAAGAAGAAGAGGATCAGGATCTGCGGAAGAAACACGATCACCGAACCGACACCCGCCCAGACGCCATCGAGAAGCAGCGAGCGGAACCAGCCAGCGGGCAACACTCCGCCGAGGTACCGGCCCGAGGTCGCGATGGCAGCCTCGGTCGCGTCCATGAGCGGCACCGCCCACGTGAAGATCGACTGGAAGACGAGCGCGACGACCGCCGCGAAGATCACCGGTCCCCAGAGACGGTGCAGCACGAGAGCGTCAAGTCGCTGCGTCGAACGCGACGGACGGGGCGCCTGAAACGCGGCCGCCCGTCCCAACTCGCCGGCACGTTGACGGCGCGCCGCGAAGATGTCGATCACCGGGAGCGCGCGGCCGGAGCCTCTTTCCTCCCCATGCTCCGCCGCCGAAACGATGGGGCACGCCCGCACCTCCTCGCCACCGGTGTGCAGCGCGTCCAGGAACCCGTGTACCGGGCGCAGCGTGCTGACGTCGCGCGCATTGACCAGCGCAACCTCGACGCCCAGTTCGCCCGACAGGCGCGAGCATCGGACCGTTCCGTCGCGTCTGTCCAGTTCGTCGGCCATCGTGAGTACGACCAGCGTCGGAATCCCCACCGCCAGCACGGGCTCGGCAACCATCAGGTGCGACTTCAGCCGTGTCGCGTCCAGCACCAGAACGATCGCATCGGGCTGGCGGCCGCCCTCGAATTCGCCCAGAAGCACGTCGCGCGTGACCATCTGGTCGAGACTGCGTGGGGAAAGGCCGTGGACGCCCGGGAGATCGATCAGTTCCACCGGCCCGGCCGGCAGATTGGCGATGCCGGACCTGCGTTCCACGGTGACGCCGGGATAGTTCGCCACCCGCTGGCGAAGACCCGTGAGGTGGTTGAACAGCGTGGACTTCCCGGAGTTGGGAGGACCTACCAGGGCAACCAGAGGGGTTCCGTCATCCACACCGGTCCCGTGCGCCGGAACCCGGTCCAGCGTGGCGGACCCAGTTGCTCCGTTCAATTGGAGTCGAGAACCCCCGCGGCTTCCAGCGAGCTGCGCACGCACAGACAGGACGCGGTTTCTCTTCGCAGTGCGACGAGCTCCCCGTCCACCCGATAGACCGTGGGACCTCCCGCCGGAGCGTGCCGGACCGGACAGAGCTTGCAACCAGGCACAATCCCCCGCTCGAGCAACGGCTCAACGTCGTCGCCGGCCACGTCGATTCGGACCAGTACGACCTCTTCCTGCAGGGGAACGTCCGCCAACATGCGATCGGCGGGTGTGTCGGCCGTGTCTCGCCTGCGTTTCACACTTCCCTCCAGATGGAGACTTGTGGTTTGCCGGGTCCATGCCATGCGCCGATGGGAATCGTTGAGATTGAGACTGATTCTCAATCGGCATGCCGGGTATTAGAGTAAGGTGGTGTTCCCGAAATGGAAAGTCCCGCCCACTGCCGGAGGCTGCGGTTGCAGGATTCCTACCCGGTGCCATGCGCCACGGCCGAAGTGGTGGAGGTGATCCGCCGCAGCCGTTTCGTGAGTTGTGCGGGACGCGCCGATTCGCGGGAGGCCGCGCTCCGCTTCGTGCGCTCCGTCAAGGAGCGCTGCCCGGCGGCGACGCACTATTGCTGGGCGTTCAACGCGGGCCCGCCCGGATCCACGGCGCACGTCGGCGCCAACGACGACGGAGAGCCCCACGGCACGGCGGGAATGCCCATGCTGACCGCCGTCCTCCACTCCGGGCTGGGCGAGGTGGCGGTCGTCTGCGCGAGCTATTACGGCGGCGTGAAGCTGGGAACGGGCGGGCTGGCGCGTGCCTACGCCGGAGGCGCCAAGCGCGTCCTGGCAGCCTGCCCCACCGAACGGAAGGTGGACCGCGTCGCCGTACGGATCACGGTCGACTACGATGCGTCCCGACGCGTGGACCGGCGCCTACGCGAACTGGACGCCAAAGTCGTCCAGCGGGACTTCGGCGCCGATGTTCGCTACAGGGTGCTGATCCCCGTCGCCAACCGGTCCCGTCTACGCTCCGCGGTCGCGGACGCCACGGGAGGCCGTGGCCAGGTCACTGAGCCTGGCCAATAGGAAACCCATCGACCGAAGGATGCCGCCGACATCTCGCGGGATCCGGCTTGCGATACCCGCACGCCGGCATTCTGTGAGGTGGTGCTTGCAGACGTGGTGCGGCCCCGCGCAATCACGGAGCCTACCGCAGGTCTACCGGTGGCTTACTCCACCCGTACGACGTTCTCGGCCGCCGGCCCCTTTGCGCCGTCGACCACGTCAAATTCGACTTTTTCACCCTCGGCCAGGCTCCTGAAGCCCTCCGACTGGATCGCGGAGAAATGGACGAAGCAATCCTGTCCATTGTCGGCCCTGGAGATGAAGCCAAAGCCCTTCTGGTCGTTGAACCACTTGACGGTTCCCTGCATTCGCACGTTGCTGCTCTCCCTCGTGTCGTGGTGCTGTCTGCTGATCCACACACCTGCCACCCGATTCCTCGCGTGGTTTGGCCGGGATACTGCGGAAAGAAAACTGACGAGCGCCCCTTCTTCCGTCTCGGGGCCGTTCGCAGAATGTGGATTGGTAACTGACCGTGCAGACATGCTCCTGATTGGTAAGGTGGAAAGCTGACAGCAAATGTTGCCGGGGTCAAGGAACCCCGGCCAGCCATAGGGCGAGCGCCGTGCCGAGCGGAACCACAACGTTGTCGTCGAGCCCTGAGGGCAGCACCTCGGCGGCTGCCGCGACTGCGGCCGCAAACAGGCCGGCGCCAACCCCTGCCAGAGGCGTCAGCACACCGGCCGAGACCAGGAAGAACACGCCGGTGCCCTCCCATGTGCCCTTGCCCAGCCGGCGGCGTCCCCAGATGCGCCCGACCACGCTCGCGGCCGGATCGGCGAACGCCAGGACGAGGATCGAGGGAACGAACAGACGAGACGGAAAGATCGCCAGCACCGCGAGCGCACCGGCCAGGTACCACGTGGACGACGCGATCCCCGCGGCCTCCCGCGGCGAGGCAAGGCGGGAGAACATCCGGAAGAACGCCGTGTTCGCACCGACGAATCGGAGACGGGCCCAATCCAGGAGGAGCGCCGCGACCAAGCCGCCGCCGATTCCCGCCAGCGCCAGTACGGACTCCGGTCCGGTCACCTGCACGAAGGCGATGAGCCCCAGTCCGCCCACGGCATGAAACAGGCGGCGCCACGGCTGGACGCCCTCCGTCCTTTGCACGGCCTGCTCGAATTCGGCCGCGCGTCGCTCGCCGCTTTGCCTGGTGTCCATGGTGTCCCGGGATGATACAGCGAGCAGTCACGGTGGCAAGCCGGCGGGGGACGGAAACGGCCGCCGCACGTCCACCGATCACTGTTACGACACCGTTACGTGCTTCCGGGAAACACGTTACCGAGGGTCCACATGTTCCTGCACGAAGCGGGGACACCGTATCCGTCCCGGCTGCCCGCCACCCTACGGACCAACGGTCAAAAACAGGCCCCGATGAACTACAGGACAAGAAGCCCTTTCCTCTTCCTCGCCGCAGCGCTCGCAGCGGCCCTTCCCACTGCCGCAGCCGGCCAGACCGGCAAGATCGTGGGCCGCGTCGTCGACGGGAATACCGCCCAGCCGATCCCCAGCGCCCAGGTCTACCTCGACGGCGGAACCATCGGCGACCTGTCCGCGATCGATGGTCGCTTCGTCCTGCGCAGGGTCCCCCCGGGCACTCACAACGTCGTCGTGCAGATGATCGGCTATGCGACCAAGACGCTGACCGGCGTCACCGTGGGCCCGGAAGACGTGGCCACAATCGAGGTGGGCCTGGATCAGGCGGCTCTGGAGCTGGAGGGCATCACGGTCGAGGCTACGGTCGAGACCGGATCGACTGCGGCGCTGCTCAACGAGAGGCAGACCGAATCGTTCGTGGTCGACGCCATCGGCGCGGACCAGATCTCGCGCTCACCCGACGGAGACGCGGCCGCCGCGCTGAAACGCGTGCCGGGGTTGTCGGTGGTGGACGGGAGGTTCGCCTACGTGCGCGGACTGGGTGAGCGGTACAGTTCGACGACCCTGAACGGGGCCCCTCTGGCCTCGCCCATGCCCGACCGCAAGGTCGTACCGCTCGACGTGGTTCCCTCCGACCTGCTTGAGTCGATCGTCACGGCCAAGAGCTACTCGCCCGACCAGCCCGGCGACTACGCGGGGGGACTGGTCGAGCTGCGCACCAAGGACTTCCCGGCGCGGCGCATCCTCTCGATGTCTGCATCCAGCAGCTACAACTCGGCAGCAACCTTCGCCGACGGCCTTCGCTACGCGGGAGGGGGTCTGGACCTGCTCGGCTTTGACGATGGGACGCGCAATCTGCCCACTCTGCTCCCCAGCGACAGGCGGGTCATCTTCCCCAACTTCACGCGCAGCGACCTCGAGCGCTTCGGTGAGGCGTTCGGTGGAGACTGGGGGCCCACAGCCGGGAGTCTGCCCCCCAACTCCTCCTTCGGCACCTCCTTCGGCGACGATCTGGAGCTCTTCGGCCGCTCGTTCGGTGTCCTCGGTTCGCTGACCTACTCGAACTCGTACGGCAACAAGAGCGACGTGATCGAGCGTGTCTTCTCCACCTCGGGCCTGTCCAATCCCGAAGTGGACTACACCGGGAACGAAACCACCCACTCTGTCTCGCTGGGCGGCCTGGCCAATCTGTCGTACGAACTGACCCCGACCAGTCGCGTCACTGCCAACTTCGTCTACAACCGTCTGATGGACGACGAGGCGCGCGTCTACGAGGGCTACAACCTCGACTCGGGTACGGACCAGCGGAACTACCGCATCCGCTTTCTCGCCCAGACGCTGATCAACGCGCAACTCAAGGGTGAGCACCGGATCGGCTTCCTGAACAACGCCAAACTGGACTGGCGGGGCGCGTGGTCCCGGGCGGGCCGCTACGAGCCGAATACCCGCGAAGTGCTCTACCGCGAGGTGAACGGACGTTTCCTCTTCGACAACTTCGTCTCGTCCGGCTCGGTCTTCCACCAGGACCTCCTGGACGACACCTGGAGCGGCGCGGGGGACCTGGACATTCCCTTCACGGCCGGCAACCGCACCGGCGCCATCAAGCTGGGCGGATCCCTGAGCAGCAAGGACCGAGGTGCCTTCACGCGGCGCTTCCGCTACCTGCTGATCCCGGGCGGCGTGGTCACGAACGACGTCCGTCAGCGGGATCCCAACGGTCTCTTCAATCCCGAGACGATCGCCTCCAACGGTTTCGAACTCGTCGAGGCCACATTCCGGCCCGACAACTACAGCGCGCAGGAGGAGATCAGCGCGGGCTACGCACTGCTCGACACGGAGGTATCGGGATCGCTGAAGGTCATGGCGGGAGTGCGGGTGGAGTCCGCGTCGCAGACGGTCACCCCCTTCGATCTGCACGATGTGGGACAGGCGCCGCTCGAGGGGGCGAAGCTGGACAACACCGACATCCTCCCGGCGCTCAACATGACCCTGAGGCTGCAGGAAGGCATGAACCTGCGCCTCGCCGCGTCGCAGACCCTGGCCCGTCCACAGCTTCGCGAACTGGCTCCCTTCTCGTTCGCCGACTACGCGGGCGGCTACCTGACCGTCGGCAATCCAGAGCTGGTCCGATCGCTGATACAGAACTACGACGCCCGCTGGGAGCTCTTCTTTGCACCGGGCGCCCTGGTCGCGGCCAGCGCCTTCTACAAGACGTTCGATGACCCCATCGAGGTCGCCGTGCTGCCGAGCACCGAACTGCTCAAGTCCTGGGTCAACGGCGGTTCCGCCAACAACTACGGAATCGAGTTCGAATTCCGGTCGGACCTCGGCGTCCTGTCGCCCGGACTCAGGTCCGTGTCGCTCAACAGCAACCTGACGCTCGTGCGGTCCGAAGTGACGACTCCGGACGTCATCCGCATCTACATCCCGGGAGAGGGGGGCACGGACCTTCCGGTCGTGCCGAAGACGCGAGCGCTGCAGGGGCAGTCGCCCTATGTGGCCAACGTCTCGCTGACCTACGCGTCGGACTCCGGCAACTCAAGGGCGAGCGTGCTTTTCAACCGTTTCGGGCGCCGCATCGACGCCGTCGGAGGCCAGGCCACCGCGGACGTGTTCGAGGAAGCCCGCAGCCAGCTGGACATCGTCCTGGAACAGCGGCTCTCGAGCGGCGCCAAGGTCAAGCTCTCGGCGAGCCGGCTCCTCGGCAACGTGGTGGAATACACCCAGGAGGGCGACCTGCTTCGCCGCTGGGACAATGGCAGGACGGTATCCCTGTCCGTTGGCTGGGACACCGGAAACTGATGATCGAATGACCAACGCCCGACCCCTGCAAAGAACCGGCATACAGAACCGGACAGGACGGGCACCAACCGGGTGATCAACGCCCAGACCCAAATCAAGGAGATTTGAGAAAATGAATCGGAAGGGACGCCTGCTCTTCGGAGCGCTCGCGACGGCTGTAGCCGTCTTCGCCGCCGCCTGTGGCGACGACGAAGAAGGTGGCATCACGGCTCCGCCGCCCGCACAACCGCAGCCACCCGCAGCGCCGACAGGGGTAGCGGCAACCGCAGATGGCAACGAAGTCACCGTGAGATGGAGCGGCACGGCCGACAGCTTCACCGTCCAACGTCAAACCACCGGCACCGGCTTTTCCTCCATAGCCACCGGCGTGACCGGTACCAGCTACACCGACGCCGGCCTCCAGCCGGGAACCTACTCCTATCGCGTGATCGCGGTCGCGGGCGGCCTGTCGTCGGATCCCTCCGACCCGGCACTGGTCGAGGTGAGCGCCGTGGATCTGCGTGCGGACCTGTCCGGCACCATCAGCGGCCAGCGCACGCTCAGCCCCGATTCCGTCTACATCCTGTCCGGCATCGTGACCGTGGATGAAGGCGGTGAGCTTCACATACCCGCCGGAACGATGATCAAGGGGAACGCGGCCGTACAGCCGTCCGCTCTCATCGTGCGGACCGGCGGCAAGATCTTCTCGATGGGCACCGCCGACGCTCCGGTGGTCTTCACCAGCTCCTCGTCCCAGGGCGAGCGCCGGGCGGGTGACTGGGGAGGCGTGGTCATCAACGGCCGGTCCCTGTGCAACTTCCCCGCGGATTCGTGTGTGGGCGAGGGCTCTTCCGGTCAGTACGGCGGCACCATGGAAGACGACGACAGCGGCGCGATGGTCTATACGCGCGTCGAGTTCGCCGGCTTCGAGGTGTCGTTCGGCAACGAGTTGAACGCGCTGACCCTCAACGGCGTGGGTGCCGGGACCGAGATTCACCACGTGCAGACCAACGTCGGTCTGGACGACGGGATCGAGTTCTTCGGAGGCACGGTGGACCTGAAGTATGCACTCGTCACCAACGCGTCGGATGACAGCTTCGACTACTCGACCGGCTGGCAGGGACGTGGCCAGTTCTGGATCGTGCAGCAGAACCCGGACGACGCCGACAACGGCTTCGAGGTGGACGGCAACGAAGAGGACTACGCGGCCACACCGCTGACCGATCCCGTGATCTACAACGTCACGCTCGTCGGTGGCGGCACGGGGGCCTCCGACGGCGCCGATGGCCTGCGGCTGCGCCGGGGCACGGCGGGCCTGATCGCCAACACCGTCGTCATCGGCTTCCCGGGCGATGGGCTGGACGTGGACGACCCGGAGACCTTCTCGCAGGGTCTCGAGATCCGCAACTCGGTCCTGTCGGGCAACGCCGACACCTATGAGGCGACAGAGGAAGAAACGTTCTTCATGACCACCGACTGGGCCAACCGGGTCGAGGTCGACGTCATGATGGCCGATCCGTTCAACCGCGACGGGGCGCCGGACTTCACTCCGCTCGCCGGCTCGCCGCTTCTGACGGGCGCGGCCACGCCTCCCGACGACGGGTTCTTCACCGTGACCGACTACATCGGCGCGGCCGACCCGAGTGGGGCAGACAAGTGGTGGATGGGGTGGACCTCGTTTGACATCAACTAGGATGACGTTGCACGACCGCCCAGGACCCCGGCTCGGCGCGACACCGTGCCGCAGCCACCGGTGCTGGGCGGTCGTGGGGTTGCTTGCCGCCGCGTCCGCGTGCGGCGGCAAGCAGCCGTTTCCGGGTTCGGCCAGCGATCTGGACGCGCTGGGGCGGAATGTGCTGGAAGCGTTCGTGCAGCACGACCGCCAAACCCTGGAGAGCCTGCGTCTCACCGAGACCGAGCACAACACCGTTGTGTGGCCCGAACTGCCGGCGGCGCAGGGACCTTCGCCCTATCCCCTCGATCTGGCGTGGCAGAACATCGAGCTTCGGAACCAGCGCGCGATTCCCAGAGCGGTAAACACGCTGCACGCAGCGGGGCCGCTCGAATTCGCGGGAGTCGAGTGCGTTGGCGAAACCAGGCCGTTCGACACCTTCGTGGTGCACACCGATTGCCACACCCGGTTTGCCGCCCGCGGACGCCTTTACTCGATCCAGCTGTTCAAGGATGTGCTCGAGAGGGACGGCGGATTCAAGATCTTTCGCTACTACGACGAAGAACCCAGGCTCATGAAGGGACCATGAAACACGTCGCATCCGTCGCCAGGACCGGTGCTGCCGGGTTGGGCGCACCCACAAGAGGCAGGAACAGCAAGATGGCTGCACGGATTCTGGTCGTCGAGGACGAGGCGGAGGTTGCCGCGCTGATTGCCTATCAGCTGACACGGGAGGGCTACCGCGTCGAGACCGCGCTGAGCGGCACGGCCGCGCTCGAGGCCCTGGAGCGTCAGTTGCCCGATCTGCTGATCCTCGACCGCATGCTCCCGGGCCTTCACGGAGACAGCGTGCTGAAGGTGGTCCGCTCGGACCCGACCCTGGCGAGAGTGCCGGTGCTAGTGCTGACTGCCAAGCGGGAGCAGGAGGACCGAATCCAGGGGCTGGAGCTGGGGGCGGACGACTACCTCACCAAGCCGTTCAGCCCCAGGGAACTCGTGCTGCGAGCCAAGGCGATCCTGCGCCGGGCGCAGGGAGACCTGGTCCCGGCACCGGGCGGCGGGAGGATTCTCCGCGCCGGTGCGCTCCGGGTCGACACCGGCGCCTGCACCGTGACGCTGGACAGCCACGAGGTACAGCTGACCCCGACCGAGTTCCGGCTTCTCTGCACGCTCATGGAACGCCGCGGACGCACGCAGAGCCGGCGCCAGCTGCTCACCGAGGCCTGGAAGGTCGATCCCGCCGTCGCCGGCCGCCTCCAGACACGCACGGTAGACATGCATGTCCGGAGGCTGCGCGCCAAGCTCGGCGCCACGGGCCGGTGGATCGAGACGGTCCGGGGGTTCGGCTACCGGTTTCAGCCACCGATCGGGTCGCCGGGCGGGAGTTGAAGCGACTGTCCCGGCGTAGTGTTCTCGATCCGCTGCTGCCAGCGGCGGATGTCCGCAGCGACCAGGCGCTGGTGCGGCGACGGGTCCCCGGTCGCCTCCAGGCTCAGGGCGAGCGCGGCCAGGCGGTCCGAAAGCACGGCGCGTGCCTCGGCCATCGTGGCAGCGCTCCCCGCCTGCTGCATCATCCGGTCGGCGACGGCGCGCTCAATGACCTGTTGCACCTGGCGGCGGTAGGCGTCAGCCTCCCGGGGAGCGCCCCAGGTCGCCGCGATCAGCCGGTCGGCCACCTCTTCCAGATCCGGGTAGTCGCCCATGCTTCCATAGACGACGAGCCGCGCCATCCGCGCGGGGTGCAGGATCTCGCCAACGGTGAAGTCGGCGGCCGCTTCCGCCGCGCCCAGCGGGTCGAAGAGAAGTCCCGTGTGGCCCGCGAAGACCTCGCCTTCTTCGTAGCGGAAGGCCGGCGGCGGGACCATCGAGACCACCTCCTCGGGCAGCGCCAGGAAGTCCACCGTCATCGCCGAGAGGATCGACTCCAGAGCGCGGCGCTGTTCCTGGCCGGGAACGATCGTAACCGGAGTCTGGCCGTCGCCCTTGATCGTATAGGTGTAGTCCGCGCCTCCCAGCGTCTGTGCCGCGGCGCGCAGCTGGAAACGGTGGTGCATGTACAGCGGCAGCAGGACGTACTCCAGGTCCGATAGCGGCCGGCCCGCGCCGATCATCTCCGTCCCGAAGTTGCTCATGCCGATGTTGCGGACCTCGATTTCGTGTTCGAGGTGGTCCACCAGGTTGGCGCCGTTGTCCCAGACACTCGCGTAGGGGTGGCCCGCGCCGATGAAGTTGTTGTTCGAGTGCGCCATGAACACGAGTCCGTCACGGATGCCCTGCATGACGATCTCGTCAAGCGCGGCAGCCTCGTCCGCACCCTCCGCGAACTCGCGGTAGAGCCAGTTGACGGAGAGCTTGTCGTACTCGCCGATGCGCTGGACGTAGGCGTTCCCCAGGTCGAGGCTGCCTTCTTCGTCGATCTCGACATACGGCGCGGGATAATCCATCACGCTCTCGCGCCCGTAGGTGCTCGCGAGATAGTTGTGGGGGAATCCGATCGTGTGGCCGACCTCGTGCGCGGAAAGCTGGCGAACACGCGCGAGCGCCATTTCCACCGCGTCCGAGTTGCCGGACACCTGGGCCAGGTATTCGAAGTCCGGAGCGGCCGCGAGATTGCACGCCATGCCGTGGCCCGAATGATCGATGACGCCCCACGGATCCAGGCCGAAAAACGCACCACCCTGGGCGTCACCGCCAACCGTACCCGCAAACGGCGCGACCATCCCCTGTCCGTGCAGATAGTCCTGCCGCAAACGCAGGCTGCCGAGGTTGACCACGCCGCGGATGATCTCGCCGGTGCGGGGATCGGTGACGGTGCTGCCGTAGGAGTACCCGCGCGTCCGCCGATGCGTCCAGTGGATCATGTTGTAGCGGATGTCCTGCGGATCGACGCCCTCGGGAAGCACCTCCACCCGGTAGGCGTCGATGAAGCCGGCGGCCTCGAACGCCTCTTCCCACCACGCCGCCCCTTCGACCAGCGCGCTGCGAATGGGCTCGGGGGTGCCGGGATCGACGTAGTAGACGATCGGTTCCACCGGCTCCGAGGGCCCGGGCCCGGGGTTGCGCTTCTGGAGGCGGTGGCGCAGCGCGAGGCGGACCCGAAGGTCCGCGTCGATCGGCGTCGCGTAGTCGAACAGCGTGGGGCCGTTCACCCCGATGCGCGGATCGGCGATCCGTGTCCGGTACCCGTCGTCAGGCAGCTGGATGAACGAATGGTGCTGGCGCAGGGTGACCGCCTGCGGGTTCACGGCCACGCCCCTGACCAGGCCGCCCGGGTTATCGCTGGCGAAGGTGAGCAGGGACTCGACTTCGGTGTTCTCCGGAAATGACCTCGTGGCGGGCATGTGAATGGCTGAACGGGACGGGTCCAGGCGGAAGCTGCCCTGACCTCGTTGCGCGATCTGCCCAATCGCGTTGCGCGCGTCCCGGATGAAGAACGGGGTGGCGTCCACCAGTACCCGGTCGCCGGTGCGCGCCACGATGTCGAAGCCCCAGTACACCGAAGGCGCAAAGGCGTCGCGCACGGCCTGCACCTCGGTCGGGTTGTCGCTCCGGGCCTGGAACTGGTAGTTGGGCTCCATCAGGAGCACGCGGGGACCAACTCGCTTCGCTTCGAGCACATGGGTGCCGCGCAGCTGCCCCCGGTCGATCCCCACCGGGTTGGAGCCGAGGCCGGAGCCCATCGAGATCTGATACAGGAACTCGCCGCCCGCGAGATCAAGCTCCCAGTAGAGCGCACCCGCGCCGTCGTCCCAGTAGAGGTTGAAGAACCCCTCCATCGGGTCCATTCCCTCTGTCTTGTCGGCTATGGTGGGGTGCGAGTCCTGGGCTGCGACGGGCTCTGCGGCGACCGCGGCGGCCGCAATGGCCAGTGCAGCCGAAAAGAAGAGGCGGAGGGAACATGCGGGCGTGATCGAGGCGAACATCTGGCTACCTTCCCCGGGCTTTTGCCGGCGCGCTGGATTCGTCGGGCCGCCGCATCCGGCGAGGGGGCTTGCGGCGGGTGAGGATACGCCGGTGAGACTGAGAAAGACCGGCGTTACGCGCAAGGCTGCCGATGTCCCTCGGCCCACCTTGCCCGAACCGCTAGCGCGGTCCTTCCACGAGCGTCGGAGGGACGCGCGCCAGGGTCGCCTGTTCGAGGTCGTATGCGTACGCCAGGAGCTCGGCGTCCGTCCACAGGTCTCCGATGAAGGCCAGCACGAAAGGCGTCGCGTCGTCGTAGTAGGCGAAGGGCACGGTGACGGTCGGCAGACCGATGTCGTTGATGATGTTGCTCGGCAATTCCGCGTGGTTGTTGGGCCGATAGTCCGGGCGCTCCGGGTCCTCCACCATCGGCCGAATGGGCTCACCGGCCTGGGGAAAGAAGAGCCCGTCCAGTCCGTTTTCCTCCAGCACCGCCCGGAACAGGGCGCGGATCTCCATCCGCCATGCCTGGAACGCGTCACCCTCCTCGGTGGCCGTCGGCGCGGCGGGAGCTGGGGGCGGGCGGCTGCGCCGGCCGCGCCGGAACTCGCGCCCCGTGAGCGCCTCCCACTCGGCGATCGTGCTGAAGGTCGCGTCCGGGCCCAAACCCTGCAGATACATCAACATGTCATGGCTGCCCACCGACGGGACCGACGGACGTTCTTCGTACAGTTCGACCCAGCCCCGGTCCGCAAAGGGGTCCTCCACGACGCTGGCACCCCGGGTTTCGAGCACGGCAACCGCTTGGCGGTACAGCACTTCGGTCTCGGGAGCCAGCGGCAGGTAGGAATCCCGCCATCCCGGGCCCACGAGCCCGAAGCGTTTGCCCTGGAGCGCCGTGGCGCTGAGCGAGGCCGCATAGCCGACATCCGGGAGGTGTTCCACGGCCGCGTAGGTCGCGGGATCCTCCGGGGTGGGACCCGCGATCACGTCCAGGACGAGGGCGGCGTCCCGTACATTCCTCGCGATCGGACCAACGACGTCACGGTAGGTTGCGTCGATGGGAACCACCCCCTCCATGGGCACCAGGCCGAAGGTGGGCTTCACGCCGACCAGCGCCTGAGCCGCTGCGGGATTCTGGATCGAGCCGCCCGTCTCGGTGCCGAGCCCCAGCACCGCGAAGCTGGCGTTGACCGCGGTGGCCGTGCCGCCGCTGGAACCGCCGGGCACGCGGTCGACGGCGTACGGGTTCAGGGTCTCCCCCGCGACCGAGCTGCGGGTGCGGGTGCCGTGCCCCGCGAAGTCCGGCATGTTCGTCTTGCCGAGGATGACCGCGCCCGCTTCCCTCAGGCGCTCCACCGATGCCGCGTCGTCGCCCGGAATCATGTCCAGGCCGCCCGCGGCCGAACTGAAGCCGTCGAAGCCCGCCGTGGTGACGAGCCCGGCCTGGTCCAGGTTGTCCTTGATGACGACGGGAACGCCGTGCAGGGGTCCCCTCGGACCGGTCGCGGCAAGCTCCACGTCGAGCGCGGCAGCGGTGCCCAGCGCGTCCGGATTCATCGAGATGAACGCGTTGTATCGGTCCTCGTACAGTTCGATCCGGGTGAGGAACGCCTCCACCAGCTGGACGACCGTGTAGCGCCCGGCGCGCAAATCCTCCTGCACCCGGACCGCCGTGAGCTCCACGACGTCGATTTCGGGCCTGGCCGGCGACCCAGGCGACCCTGCAGGCGACTGCGCCACGACAGCGCCGCCGGGGAGGAGCGCCACGACCATGGCGGCAAGAGTCAGGCGGGTCAGTCGCGAACGTGCCATGCGGCGTCCTGGGTCAACCGGTTTCGGTAACTTCGAGAAGCTCCCAAAGGTACTGGGTCGCCCACCGCGGCGCCCACCGCGCCCGGCACCGCGCCCCGCACCGCGGCCCGTTTCGCCACCGGGACCTTTGCACTACCATCAGGGACCATGGCCCGTTCGACCCAAGCCCTGATCGAACTGCTCGACCTCGAGCGCATCGAGAACAACATCTACCGCGGCCACAACCGGGACATCGGCTCCGGCCGCATCTTCGGCGGGCAGGTGCTCGCCCAGGCGCTCGTCGCCGCCCGGCGCACGATCGAGCAGCCGGACCGGGCCGCTCATTCGCTGCACGGCTACTTCATTCTGCAGGGCGATCTGGAGGTGCCGGTCGTCTATTTCGTCGACTGCCTGCGGGACGGGCGCAGCTTCACCACGCGCAACGTCACCGCCATCCAGCACGGGCGGGCGATCTTCACCCTGTCGGCTTCCTTTCACCGCACCGAGGACAGCCTTTCCCACCAGGCGCCCATGCCCGATGTACCGCCACCCGAGGAGTTGCGCTCCGAACTGGATATCGTCCGGGAAGCGCCCGAGAAGATCCCCTCGCACCTTCGGGTCCTCCTCACGCAGGAACGACCGCTGGACTTTCGGCCCGTGGAGCCCTACCACCCCTTCGACCGCGCGGCGCGAGCGCCCGTCCGCCGCACGTGGGTGAAGTCGTCGGGCGCACTGGACGACGACCCCGCCCATCACCAGGCGGCGCTGGCGTACGCGTCCGACTACGGAATCCTGTCGACGGCACTGCAGCCGCACGGCCGCACCATGCGTGACAAGGACCTGATGGCCGCGTCGCTGGATCATTCGATGTGGTTCCACCGACCCTTCCGGGCCGACGAATGGCTTCTGTACGTTGTCGAGAGTCCGATCGCGCACGGTGCCCGGGGCTTTTCGAAGGGTACGTTCTTCACGCGCGAGGGACAGATCGTGGCGTCCGCCGCCCAGGAGGGGCTGCTTCGCGTCATCACGCCCCGAAGAGACCGATAGTCACCGAACAGCCGACACAGGGAAGAGCACACATGCGCGACCGATTCGAGTCCGGACTCTCGTTCACGGACTACCTGAAGACCGTCCGGAAGAACGAAGAGCTGTGGCACGCAGTCCACGAGCGCGTGCGGCTCCCGGAGGGAAGCGTCGACGCCGCGCGCGCGATCCCCGGCACCTGGCACCTGCTGGCACTGAGCGAAGACTGGTGCGGGGACGCCATCAACATCCTTCCGGTGCTCGCCCGCCTGACGGAAGCGCTCGACCGCGTCGACCTGCGCGTGCTGTCCCGCGACGAAAACCCCGACATCATGGACGCGCACCTTACCGACGGCAGGAGCAGGTCGATCCCGGTGGTGATCCTCCTTGACGAGGACTACCGGGAGCGCGGCTGGTGGGGGCCCCGGCCCACCGGTCTGCAGAAGTGGGTGATGGAGGAGGGGATGAAGATGGACCCCGGGCCCCGCTACGCCCGCGTCCGCCGTTTCTACGCCCGTGACAAGGGCAAGGCGATCCTGGCCGAAGTCCTGGATCTGCTGAGGTCGGCTGCAACCGGACCCGCAGTGAGGTAGCGCCCAACCCGGCAAAGGTCACCCACACGCGCGTGGCGGGGCCATCGCCTTATCGCTTTTGCGTGGACCTCGCGACTGCCTTAAAGTCAGCATGCAGTTTCCCCCAGCCGGAGCATCGATGTCAGGACTCCGCTTCCTTACAGGCTTGCCGATCGCCGCGGTTTGCGGCGCCCTGGCCGCTGTCCCACCCGCCACCGCCCAGGTTCCGCTCGGGATCCGCACCGCGAGCGGCCTCAGTGTCACGCCGGTGTACGAAGGCTGGTACGACAACCCGGACGGCACATTCAGCCTCTCGTTCGGCTACTACAACCGGAACTTCGAGGAGATCGTCGACCTCCCGCACGGTGCGGCCAACCGGATGGAGCCCGCTGCCTTCGACGGCGCGCAGCCCACGCGATTCCACCCGAGGAGGCACTGGGGGGTTTTCACGGTGACGGTCCCGGCGGACTTCGGGGACCAGGCGGTCGTGTGGACCATCGACTTCCGGGGTGAGCGCTACGCGATCCCGGCACGTCTCCATCTCGACTGGCAAATAGACGCCCTCGACGGCGAGGCCGAGACCGGCAACACTCCGCCCGTGCTGGCGTTTGCGGAGGATGGGCCGAAACGCGCCGGACCCGGCGGCCCTTGGGCCGGACCGGTCGAAGGCGTGGTGGGCGCACCGGTGCCGCTGACCGTCTGGGCATGGGACGACGGCCGTCCCCGCGGCAGCATCGCCAGGGGAGGACGCACCGGAGTCCCGGTTACCCTGACCTGGTTCAAGCACCAGGGACCGGGTGATGTGACATTCGACGAGGGTACGGCGACAGTGCCGGTCGAGGGAGGCATGACGACGACCATGGCCACCTTCTCGCAGCCCGGTGACTATGTGATTCGCGTGAGGGCGAACGACGCGTCGGGAGTGTCCACGGCTGGCCACTCCCAGTGCTGCTGGACCAACGGATTCGTACGGGTGACAGTGACCCGCTGACCGAAAGAGAGACGATGCAACGACAACACCGCCTGTCCCGGAACGCTGCCACCTGCGGAGTGTTGCTGGCCGTCGCCGTGGTGATTGCGCCCGCGTCCACCACGGCGCAGGATCACCCAACCTTCGCGAAGGACGTGGCGCCGATCATCCAGCAGAACTGTCAGATCTGCCACCAGCCGGGCTCGATCGCGCCCATGTCGCTGACCAGCTACGAGGCGGTCAGGCGCTACGCGCCCAGGATTCGGGACAAGGTCGCGGCCCGCATCATGCCCCCGTGGCACATCGACCGGTCCGTCGGCATCCAGGAGTTCAAGAACGACCGCGGCCTGACGGACGAGGAACTCGAGACGCTGGTCACGTGGCTCGATGGCGACATGCCCTTCGGCGACGAGGCCGACATGCCTCCCCCGCCGGTGTTCGCGGACGGGAGCGAATGGCAGTACGCGGAACGGTTCGGGCAACCGGACCTGGTCGTTCGGTCCGAACCGTACACGCTGGCCGCGCAGACCCAGGACAAATGGTTCCGGCCCGAGACGCCGACCGGCCTGACCGAAGAGCGCTGGGTCAAGGCCATCGAGATCCGGCCTTCCTGGCCCGACGGGCGGCGCATCGTTCACCACACGCTGGCCTATCTGATCCAGGACGAGGACCCTGACGAGATGACCGCCGCGACCGCCGCGCTCAGCACCAGCAGCCGCGCGATGGGCGGACCCGGCCTCTTCATGGAGTGGGCCGTGGGCAAGGCGGGCGAGATCTTCCCCGACGGGGCCGGCAAGCTCATGCTCCCGGGTTCGAAGATCCGGTGGGAAGTCCACATGCACGCGATCGGCCAGGAGGTGAAGGACAGCTACGTCGAACTCGGCATCTGGTTCTACCCCCGGGACCGGATCCCACAGAACCGGACCCGTCTGGCGTTCTTCAACGCGACCGGCGACGACATCGACATCCCGCCGGGCGAAATCGCGGTCACCCAGGACTTCCACCTGCTCAGGTGGCCTTCCCGGCTCGAGAATTACCAGCCGCACATGCACATGCGGGGCAAGGCCATGTCCATGGCGGCCCTCTATCCGGACGGCCGCAAGGAGATCCTCAGCCAGGTCAACAACTTCCAGTGGAACTGGCACATCAACTACATCTACGCCGACCACGCGGCGCCTCTCCTGCCAGCGGGCACGACGCTCGTGTTCACCGCATGGCACGACAACACGCCGGAGAACCCCAACAACCCGGACCACACCCAGTGGGTCGGCTGGGGCGACCGGACCGTCGACGAAATGGCGCACGCGTGGGTGGATGTGACCTACCTCACCGAAGAGCAGTACGCCGAGGCGGTCGCGGAGCGTGAAGCGCGGACGGCTGCCGACGAGACGAAGGAGGGGTCGAGGCGGTAGGATCCGGCGTAACCGCATTAGGGATCCTTCACTCGAGCATGCCAGACCTCCACAACATTTTCGCAAAGAGCCCGAAGCCGGTTGTTGTCGATGTCGAGACGACCGGCTTCGGCGCGCACGACCGAATTGTCGAAATCGCCATCCTTACCCTCGATCCCGAGACTTGGGAGACTCAGGACGAGTACGACACGCTGATCAACCCCCAAAGGGATGTTGGACCAACCGGCGTTCACGGCGTAACCGCCGGAATGGTGGAGCTCGCTCCTGTATTCGAAGAAGTCCTTCCACCTCTCGCCCAAAGACTGCGCGGCGCTGTTCTGATCGCCCACAATCTTCAGTTCGATACGCGCATGATGGGCTTCGAGTTCGAGCGCCATCATGTACCAATCGATTTTGGTCGCGGTTGGTGCACCTTGAGAGCAACCCGGAAAAAACTGGAAGTTGCGTGCCAGCGTGAAGGCATCCAACTGAAAAACGCGCACCGTGCGCTGACCGACGCCCGTGCAACGGCAGAGCTTGCCAGGAAGCTTCGGCTAGGGAAGACCAAGGGTTCGACGCGACCTGTACAGGTCGATGCACTCGACACGAAAGCCAACGTGCGCACTCATCGACGAGGTCTCGCTGATGCCGGGACGAGTCCGATGCATCGAGTCGTCTGTCGGTCGCCGTACCCTCACGGGGACGAGGCCATGGCGCACTACCTCGATGCCCTGGACTGGGTCCTGGATGACGGTGTCATCGACCGCACCGAGTGGGCCGCTATGGATGATCTCGCGAGGGAGTGGGGTCTCTCCGCGACGAAGCAGCTTCAAGCCCACCGCTCCTATGTTGAGTGCATGATTGCAGCCGCAGAAAGAGACGGCTTCGTGAGTGAGGCCGAACACGCGATTCTCAGGAGGATAGCTGGCCAACTTCGGGTGGATGCCGAGATACCTGAGCCCAGCCAACGAACGGAAGTTGGACAACTGACTCCGGGAATGCGCATTTGTTTCACGGGAGAGGCAGTGGCGGCCGGTCGCTTGTGGAAGCGTGCGGACCTTTGGGAGATTGCACGTCGAAACGCTTGTGAGCCAGTAAACAGCGTCACCAAGAAGAGGTGCGACCTTCTCGTCGCAGCCGACATCTCCAGCGCGTCGGGCAAGGCCCGCAAGGCCCGACAATACGGAAAACCCATTGTCTCCGTGATGGACTTCCTTGCCCGTTGCGGGACGGAAAGCTGATTCGGTGGTACGGCGATGAGTGGCGCCAATAGCCAGAGCGCCCCATCTGGACCACAGATCATAGTCGAGAGCCTCTACGCGTTGCTGGCGATGGGCTCAGTGATCCTCTTCGGCCTGCGCAACATCTCGTCTCTCCACGGAGAGGTTCTGCACTTGGCGGAGCTGGCCGATCTGATGGTGTGTGGACTCTTCTGGATCAAAGCCGGTTGGGATCTCTACCGCGCGCCTTCCAAACTCATCTGGCTTCGCTGGGGCTGGGCTGATCTGCTGGCGTCGATCCCGACCGTGGGATTTCTCAGACCGCTCAGGGCCCTGAGACTGATCATGATGGTCAGAGTCATTCGCTCAACAACCCGTGGAATCCATGGGATCGCGACCTACTTCAACGTGGACAGGACCCGCTCCGTAGCCGCCACGGTATTCGCACTCATCGTAATCTCGGTGCTGACGAGCAGTTTCGTGGTCCTGGGAGTTGAGAGCGGCGCGCCCGAGGCAAACATCCTGACCGCCGAAGACGCTCTCTGGTGGGCAGTGTCTACCTTGTTCGGCGCGGAAGCTGCCGGATTCGGCGACCACTACACTGTGACGACCGCCGGTCGGCTGATGTCCCTCTGGCTGCTCATCCTCTCACTGGGCCTCATTGGATCGCTCGCCGGTATAATATCGGCGTGGATCGAACAGGAACCCGGTCACCAGTCCCCCTAGCGCAAATCCCCCAATGGCCGTCAATCGACAAACCACCTCGAAGGGCCGCGCCCTCGGCCTGTGGCTGGGCCTCGGGGCCTTCATCCTCCTCCTCGCCTTCCCGGTGGACCCCGGAAACGCACCCGCCAGCCGCCTGGCGGCGGTGGCCCTTCTCATGGCGATCTGGTGGGTCACGGACGCCATTCCCCTCTTCGCCACCGCACTGCTTCCCCTGGTCCTCTATCCGCTCCTGGGAATCATGGCCGGGCACGATACGGCGCCGATCTACTTCAACAGTACGATCGTGCTCTTCCTGGGCGGCTTCATGATCGCCTTGACGATGGAGAAGTGGAACCTGCACCGGCGCATCGCACTCAACATCATCCACGCGGTGGGGGGCGGACCGGCGCGCATCGTACTCGGCTTCATGATCGCGGCCGCCTTCCTGTCGATGTGGATCTCGAACACGGCGACGGCCGTGATGATGGTGCCGATCGGTCTGGCCATCTGCCTCCAGATCGAGAGCGAGGCGGGCCACGAGGGCGCACGCCACCTGTCGGTGGGACTGATGCTCGGGATCGCATACGGCTGCACTGTGGGCGGGCTGACGACCCTTGTGGGAACGCCACCGAACCTGTCGTTCGTGCGCATCTTCGAGATCCTCTTTCCGGACGCGCCCGCCATCGCGTTCGGCCAGTGGCTCATCATGGCCTTCCCGGTCGGCCTCATCATGCTCTTCGTTTCCTGGTTCCTCATCACCCATGTGCTCCACCGCGTTCCCGACGGCGTCACCATCGATCGCGAGGTGGTGGAGAAGGAGCGCCGGGGACTCGGCACCGTTTCCTTCGAGGAGCGGGCGGTGCTGGGAGTCTTTGCGGCGACGGCGCTACTGTGGGTCTTCCGGGTCGACCTGCAGCTGGGCTTTCTGACCGTGCCGGGCTGGTCGCGCCTGCTGCCCGACGCGGCGCTGATCGACGACGGTACCGTCGCCATCGCCATGGCGTCGATCCTCTTCTTCATCCCCGCGCGCAACCGGGCCGGGGGCGCGGCGAGCAAGGGCACGGCGGCGAAACGCGCCACCCGGGTCATGGGCCCCGACGTGATCCCGCGCCTGCCCTGGAACATCGTGCTTCTCTTCGGTGGCGGGTTCGCGCTGGCCGCCGGCTTTCAGGAAACGGGACTCGCACAGCTCATCGGCAACCAGTTCGATGTGCTGGCGAGCGTGCCGGTGTTTGTGATGATTCTGCTGGTGTGCGCGGCGCTGACCTTCCTCACGGAGTTCACCAGCAACACGGCCACGACGGAGATGATCCTCCCGATCCTGGCATCCGTGGCGGTCGCAACCGGCACCCATCCCCTCGTGCTGATGATCCCCGCCACCCTGTCCGCGTCCTGCGCCTTCATGATGCCCGTGGCGACCCCGCCCAACGCGATCGTCTTCGGCAGCGATCGGATCACGGTCGGCCAGATGGCGCGCGCGGGCATCTTCCTCAACCTGATCGGGGTGTTGGTGATCGCCACCGTCGTCTTTACGGTGGGGCTGGCGGTCTTCGGCATCGACCCGGCGGAGGTGCCGGAGTGGGCCAGGTCAATGGCTGAGGGAGCGCACCAGTAGCGCACCAGCAGGGATCCGCTTGACAGCGCGTGATCCATCCCTGCACTTTGTTCGGCAACCGAACAAAGTCTTGGGACATGGTGCCCCGGTACTCCGCCGCAGCAGTCGGACACCGGAGGTATCCGATCAACTGGGGACGGAAAGATGACAGCGAGCACCTCAAATCGGCTGACCGTCGCAGCCCCGGCGACCCGCGACATGCGACGCGACCGGATCGGGGCGGCCACATCGCTCCTGATCCTCCTCGGTGCCGCGGGCTGCGAGCGGGACGTCTCCGTCCTGGAGCCGGCTCCCTTCCCGCCCGAGGCGGTGGTCTTCGACGACGGCTTCGGACCCGGGGTCCAGTTCTCGGCGTTCGGCGGCTCCAAGGTCGACGCACTGGACATCGAGCACGACGACGTATACCGGGGGACGGCCGCGCTCAGGTTCACCATCCCCGCGCCCACGGATCCGTCGGGCGGCTATGCGGGCGGCGTCTTCTATTCGGAGGTGCCCCGCGACCTCACCGGTTTCGACGCGCTCACCTTCTGGGCCAAGTCCAGCACGGCGGCCACGGTCAACACGATCGGGACCGGCAACGACAACTCGGGCAACTCCCGCTACCCGGCCACCATCGAGGGAATCCCCCTGTCCACCCGCTGGACGAAGTACACTCTTCCCCTCCCCCTCCCCTCCAGGCTCGGGGAGGAGCGCGGCCTTTTCCTCATCGCGGAGGGGTCCGAGTATCCGGTCGGCTACGACATCTTCTTCGACGACGTGCAGTTCGAGCGGCTGGGGACGATCATCAACCCACGGCCCGAAATCGCGACGCAGACCGTGAACGGCGAGGTTGGCGGTACGCTTTCCGTCGGCGGCACCCGGGTCACCTTCGACGTGAACGGCCAGGACCAGACGGTCCTCACGGCCCCCGCCTACTTCACCTTCACGTCGTCCAACTCCGGCGTGGCTTCCGTAACACCCGACGGCTCGATCTCGCTGGTCTCGGCGGGCACCGCCACGATTACGGCGACCCTGGGCGCCACGGCCGCGTCGGGCGCCGTGACCGTGCACGTCACCGCTCCGCCCACCGGTGCGCCACCGGCCCCGACCCGAGCCGCCGGGGACGTGATCTCCCTCTTCAGCGACGCGTACGACGACGTTCCGGTGGACACCTGGTCGGCGGTGTGGGATCAGGCCGACGTCGAGGACATCCGGGTCGCCGGGGACAACGTCAAGAAGTACACGAATCTGGCCTTTGCGGGGATCGAGTTCACCTCGCAGACCATCGATGCCTCGTCCATGACGGGCTTCCATGTCGACCTGTGGACGAACGATCCCTCCGCCTTCCGCATCAAGCTGGTGGACTTCGGGGGGGACGGCGCCTTCGGCGGCGGCGACGACACCGAGCATGAAATCACCCTGGACCAGGGATCGATGCCGCCCATCGCCGCAGGCGTCTGGAATACGCTGGACATCCCGCTCTCCGCCTTCGCGGGCCTCGTGAACCGGGGCCACATGGCGCAGATGATCATCTCGGGCGCGAGCCCCACCGTCTACCTCGACAACATCTATTTCTTCACCACCGAACCTCCCGCGCCGACCACACCCACCGACCCCGCACCCACGCCCACGCATGCACCCGCAAACGTGGTTTCGCTCTTCAGCGACGCCTATGACAACGCGACCGTGGACACCTGGTCGGCCTCATGGGACCAAGCCGACCTCGAGGACATCCAGGTCGCCGGCGACAATGTGAAGAAGTACACCAACCTGGTCTTCGCCGGGATCGAGTTCACCTCGGCGACGGTGGACGGAAGCGAGATGACCCACTTCCACTTCGACTTCTGGACGCCCGATCCCACTGCGGACCCGGCGGCGTTCCGGGTCAAGCTGGTCGATTTCGGGGCCGACGGAGGGTTCGGCGGAGGCGACGACACCGAGCACGAACTGACCCTCAACGCGATGTCCGACCCGCCGCTCGCGACAGGAACGTGGGTCGCGTTCGACATTCCGCTAACGGCGTTCGCCGGGCTGACCACCCGCGGTCACCTGGCACAGATGATCCTCTCCGGCGACCCGAATACGGTGTTCGTCGACAACGTGTACCTGCACAAGTGATCACACCGGTCGTCCCTCTTCGGCGGGCGGGCGATCACGAGGGCTCACAAAAGCCATGGGATACTCGAATCGGCCCCGTTCGGCCAAGGCATCCGACGGGGGGTTGACGACGGCGGTACTCGATCTGGTGTGGAGACGGCAGAGGGTGTCGCGCGCCGAAATCGCCCGGCACACCGGACGTTCCCGCTCGACGATTTCGGATGTGGTCGGACGACTCATCGCCACCGGTCTGGTCAAGGAGGTCGGGAGCGGCGAAAGCCGGGGTGGACGGCGCCCCATCCTGATCGGGTTCAGGGACGACGCCGGAGTCATCCTGGGTGTCGACCTGGGCGCGACACACGTTTCCGTCATTCTGACCGACCTTCGCGGTTCGGCACTGGCCTGGCGCAATCGGTCGTACCCGGTACGAAGTGATCCCCGCGGCGCAGGTGGGCTCGCAGTGGAGTTGTGCCGCGACTGCATCGCCGAATCGGACGGAGACCCGCACCGCCTGCTCGGGATCGGCGTGGCGGTGCCCAGTCCCGTCGACCCCGAGGCTCCCGACCGCGTCCTCGAACGCATCCACCCGGCGTGGCGCGGCCGCCACGTCCTGGACAGGCTCGACGCCGCCTTCGGGGTGCCCGTCTTCATCGAAAACGACGCCAACCTCGGAGCGGTGGCCGAGCACGCGTGGGGCAAAGCGACCGGTGTGGACGATTTCCTTTACCTGAAGGTGGCGACCGGCGTCGGAGCCGGCCTGATGATCGGTGGAGAGATCTACCGGGGCGCGACCGGCGTGGCCGGAGAGATCGGACACATCGTGGTCGACCCCGCCGGCCCCGAATGCGTATGCGGCGGTCACGGCTGCCTGGCGACCTTTGTCGGGACACAGGCTCTGGTCCGGAGGACGCAGGAATTGCTGAAGGGCTCGATGCCCAGCGTCCTCGCGGGGACGGATCTCGATATCAAGACCATCGAGGATGCGGCGCTCGCCGACGACCCGGTGGCGCTGCGGGTCGTCCACGAGGCAGCCCGCCACCTGGGCATCGCCGTCGCTGGCGTCGTCAACCTGTTGAACCCGGGCTCGGTCATCGTGGGCGGCAGCCTGGCGCGCGCCGGCGACCGATTGCTGCTGCCCCTGCGCGAAGCCGTCCTGCGTCGAACCCTGGTGGCTTCGGCGGCGGCTTCCGAGATACGGATCAGCGAACTGGGACCCCGCGCCACGGCCCTGGGCGCGGCGACGCACGTGCTGGTCGCCGCCATCGCCAACCCCAATCTCTTTCCCGGAGTGAGATCGGCATGAATACTGACCGAGACCCATCCGCGGCGACCGTGGCGCACAGGTGCGCCCCGACCCGTTCCGCCCGGCTCCGCCTCGCTCTCCCCGTCCTCGTACCGGTGCTGTGGGCGGCGTGCGACGACATGGACGACGGCGGCTCGGCCACGTGGACCCTGGCCTGGAGTGACGAGTTCGAGGGTCCGGCGGGACAGCTTCCCAATCCGGCCAACTGGGCCTTCGATGTCGGCACCGACTGGGGAAACGCCCAACTGGAGTACGACACCGACCGGCCCGAGAACGTGTCTCTCGACGGCGAAGGCAACCTGGCGATCACCGCCCGCCGGGAGTCCTACCTGGGAAGCGCCTACACCTCCGGGCGCATCAAGACGCAGGGACTGTTCGAGCAGGCCTACGGCCGCTTCGAAGCCCGCATCAGGCTCCCGGCCGGCCAGGGCATCTGGCCCGCCTTCTGGATGCTCGGCAACGACATCGACACCGTGGGTTGGCCGGAGTGCGGCGAGATCGACATCATGGAATACCGCGGCCAGGAACCGAGCACCGTGCTCGGCACCATCCACGGGCCGGGGTACTCGGCGAGCGCCGGCGTTTCGGGCCGCTACGCGCTGCAGGGCACCCGTTTCGACACCGACTTCCACGTCTTCGCCATCGAGTGGACGGAAGACGGCATCGACTGGTTCGTCGACGGCAACCACTACCACTCCGTCGACCGTAGCGGCCTGAACGGTCGCTGGGTCTTCGACCATCCCTTCTTCATTCTGCTCAACGTTGCCGTGGGTGGCGGGTTCGTCGGCCCGCCCAACGAATCCACGACCTTCCCCCAAACCATGCTGGTCGATTGGGCCAGGGTCTACCGGAGTGACTGACCCCATGAGCCGACGGACCGCGCCCGCAGACCGCATATCGTTTCCGCACAAGGTCGCGTACGGGATCGGCGGCTTCGTCAACAATCTGCTGGCCTCGGCGATCGGCGGGATGGCGATCATCCTCACGCTGGCCCTGGGCGTGAGTCCGGCGCTCGTCGGTCTGCTGGGGCTGTTCCCGCGCATCTTCGACGCGATCACCGACCCCCTCGTGGGGTTCATTTCGGACAATACCAGGTCGCGATGGGGACGCCGGCGGCCCTTCATCTTCGTCGGCGCCATCTTCACCGGCATCGTCTTCGCGCTGCTCTGGCAGATTCCGTCCCCCGCGCAGTTCCGGCTCAAGCTCGTGGACTACGGCGCGGACGGCGTGTACAGCGGGGTGCACGCGATCCAGGAGGAAACCGAGGCGCTGGGCGTGGCGCAGGCCATCCGCGGACGCATGGGCGCCGCCCAGCGCATGGACGACGTCGAGCACGAGGTGACGATCACCCCGCCCACGCTGGTCACGGGCCGGTGGGTCGGCATTGACGTCCCGCTCGCGGACTTCGACCAGCTCACCACGCGCGACCACCTCGCCCAGATCCTCATCTCGGGCGACCTCGAGACCGTCTACGTCGACAACATCTATCTGTACCGGGCCGGCGACGACAGGGAGACCCAGGCAGCCGCGGCGCCCACCGACGTACAGGGCGCAACGGCGCCGGCCACCGCCGCTCCGACGCCGACCGTGCCGGCCGACGACGCCATTTCGTTCTTCAGCGACGCCTACGAGAACGTCCCGGTCCAGTACTTCTCCACCGAATGGGACCGCTCGGACGTAGAGGACGCCGTCGCAGACGGAGACCCCGTCAAGCGCTACCACAACCTTCGCTTTGCGGGCATCGACTTCGGCGAGCAGACGGTGGACGCCACCGAAATGACGCACGTCCACCTCGACATCTGGACGCCCGACGAGACGCCAGAAGGCCGAAGCGACATGTACTACTTCTGGCACTTCCTGATCGGGTCGCTGATCTTCTTCCTCGGCTACACGGTCTTCGCGACGCCGTGGGTCGCGCTGGGCTACGAACTGACGCCGGACTACAACGAGCGGACGCGGCTGATGGGCGTGCAGAACTTCATCAGCAACTTCGCGTTCATCGTCGCGCCGTGGTTCCTCGTGATCATGACGAACCCGGACTGGTTCAGGAACCAGATCGACGGCGCGAAGTTTCTCGCGTTGATGGTCTGCATCGCGACGATCGTCCTGGGCGTCCTCCCCGCCCTCCTCCTGCGCGAACGGGTCGCCGCGGTGCCCGCCGCAGCCTCGAACGACGAGGGCAGGAGTCTCGGGGCCAACGTCGCCGACTTCCTGTCGGGACTGCTGAAGACCGTCAGATCCGGTCCCTTCCTCCTGCTGTGCCTCGCGACGTTCCTGATCTTCAACAGCTTCATCATGATCTCGTCGTTCCAGATCTTCGTGTTCATCTACCACATCTCGCAGGGAAGCCAGGTGGACGGCGCCTGGCTCGCCGGCATCGTGGGCACGGTGGGCATCGTGGCGGGCTTCGGCGCCATCGTGCTGGTCACCTGGCTCGGCACCAGGATCGGGAAACGCAGGGCTTTCTTCGTGTCGACGGCCATTTCGATGCTCGGCTATGCCCTGAAGTGGTTCTGCTACCGGCCCGAGTACCCCATGCTGGCCCTCGTGCCCGCCCCCTTCCTGGCCTTCGGCCTGAGCGGGCTGTTCACCCTGATGGGCTCGATGATCGCGGACGTGGTCGATCTCGACGAGCTGAAGAACATGGACGCCCGGGGCCGCAGCCAGCGACGGGAGGGGATGTTCGGCTCCATCTACTGGTGGGTGGTCAAGGTGGGCCAGGCGGTCGCACTCGGTCTCGGCGGCTACCTCCTGGTCGCCACCGGTTTCGACATCGACCTGGGTGCGAACCAGGCGGCGGACACCATCGTGATGATGCGTGCATTCGACGCCTTCATCCCCCTGGTGGCGTCGGGCGTCGCCATCTACGCGATCGCGAAGTTCCCGATCACCGAGGAGATGGCCCGCCGAACCCGCGAGGAGCTGGAGCGGAGGCGCGTGGGAGCGGCGGCGGCGTAGCCTGGGGGCTTGAGACACCGTTTTCGGCCGGGTTCGTGCGCGTCCCGCCCGGCCACGAGAACGGCAGCCGCCCTGTGAAATCGTAGTCACCGAAGAGCACGTCGGCCACGCCCGCACCTTCCGAGCCGGGCAGCCACGCCGCGACGAACGCCGCCGATTCGGCCAGTTCGGCGTCGACCACGAGGGGGCGGCCCGAGATCAGGATCGTGACCACGGGGACACGGCGCGCGGCCAGGGCGCGAATCGTGGCGAGATCCTCGGGATGGAGCGTTGCGAGCTCAAGCGTCCGCCCGTATGGCATCAACACGCCCGGTCCGGCGGGCAGGTGGTTCGTCCCCGGCCGAACCGGGCTCGGCTCGCGGATGTCACCCATCCCCTCGGCGTAGGGACGCTCACCGATGACGACGACCGCCACGTCGAAGTCCCCCGCGTCGGCGCCGCCCGCCCGGCGGAAGTCCCCCCCGTCTCCCCACAGCACGGCCCCGGGCGCCACGGCCCGTATTCCCTCCCAGATCGACGTGCCACCCGGAATCCTGTCGTTGCCCGAGACGCCCTGCCACTCGACCGTGAATCCGCCGCACTGCCGCCCACGGTCGTGTGCGTTGCGGCCGGTCACCAGAATGCGCGCGCCCTTGTCGAGAGGCAGCACACTGTCGTCGTTCTTGAGGAGCACAAGGGACTTGCGGACTGCTTCGCGGGCCAGTTCGCGGTGTTCGCGTGACCCGAATCCCGCGCCACCGGCCCGCCTGCGCAGCGCCGGGCGCGGCCTGTCGAACAGTCCGCTCGCGAACTTGACGCGCAGGATCCTCGTCACCGCGTCGTCGATCCGCTCCATGGGGACCGCGCCCCACTCCACCTGGGCAATCAGTCCCGAGATCAGGGCCTTCCACGTCTCCGGCACCATGAACATGTCGATGCCCGCATTGACCGCCATCGCCGCGGCCTCTCCGTAGTCGTCCGCGAGCGGATCGACGCCGTTCCAGTCCGAGACAACGAAGCCGCCGAAGCCCACCCGGCCCTTCAGCACGTCCCGGATCAGGTAGCGGTGCGCGTGGCACTTCCGGCCGTTCCAGCTGCTCAGCGACACCATCACCGTGAGGACGCCGGCCTTCAGCGCCGGAAGGTACGGGGCAATATGAAGACGCCGGAGCTCCTCCTCGTCGGCCAGCGTGTCGCCCTGGTCGACCCCGGCGTCGGTCCCGCCGTCGCCGACCCAGTGCTTGGCGCAGGCGACGACGCCATCGGGGCCGAGACGCCACGGACCGTCTCCACGGCCTCCGCCCTGCAGCCCCCGCACGATCCGCGCCGCGTACCGCGCCACCAGCGCCGGATCCTCCGAGTAGCTCTCGTAGGTGCGCCCCCAGCGCGGATCCCGGGCCACCGCCAGCGTGGGTGCAAAGGTCCAGTCGACACCGGAGGCCAGCACCTCCCGCGCCGTCGCACGCCCGATCCGTTCGACAATGTCGGGATCGCCCGCGGCACCCAGGCCGATGTTGTGCGGGAAGATCGTGGCGCCCAGAACGTTTGCGTTGCCGTGGATGGCATCCACGCCGTACAGGATCGGGATCGCCAGGTGATCGTCGTCCTCCTCCATCGAGGCGGCCCAGTAGGCGTCGTTCATCGCGACCCAGTCTGCCGGCCTGTTGTCTCCGGGGCACGATCCGCCGCCACTCAGCACCGACCCGATGTGGTACGCCTTCGCCTGGGCGGGTGTGACGTGCTGCCTCTCGGGCTGCGTCATCTGCCCGATCTTCTGTGCAAGCGTCATGCGCCTGAGCAGCTCGCCGGCGTGCTCCGCACTCTCGGCCCTACGGCCATGGGCGACGCTTGTGAACACGTTCACAGGTCCCGGGTTGACGAGGACGCAGCCGGCCGCGCTACATCCCGATGTGCAGGTACGTCCTGATCTCCCACTCGCGCCCGTTTCCGCCGCCCAGACTGGCGTTGCACTCCATTCTCCCGAAATCGTCGGGCGAGAGTCCCGGGCAGTAGCGGGGCGAGAACTCGTTCAGGGTGCGCATGGCGGCGCGTACGCCGAGGCGCGTCTGCGGCATGTCAAACCACTCCGGAGGCCCGAGCGTGTAGGAGATGTCGCCCATGAGTTGCAGCGGGAAGGTGTGGTTGAAGTCGCGGTGGTAGTCGTAGGGGCCCCAGTCGTTGATACGCGCCATCGCCTGGAACTTGACCGGCCCGCCGATCAGCCGCAGGTCCGCGCCCGCCCGGTTGATCACCCGCTCGTCGCTGCCGTTCGGCTCGCCCCTGCCCGCGAAGACGTTGGCGATCACCCCCGCCGCGGCCGAACGCTTCGAGACGAGACGTGCCTTGACCTCCCACAGGTCCCTTGCGGGGGGCGCGCCCGGGAACGCGAAGGTCGAGCGGCCGTCGGCGAAGATCCCGATGCCGGCATCCTGCGTGGTCGGGAAGCTGTAGTAGACGAAGCCGAACGAGGTGGCGAAGCGCGCGTCTTCGCGAATGTCGCTGTCCCAGGTGTACATCCAGGTCGCGGGGGTCGGATCGTAGGTGAAGAGGATCTCGGCCGCGCGGGTCTCGCGGTTGCCGCGAACGGCGAAGGGATCGTCGAGGATGTTGCGGGGGCGTCCCGGGGCCGGGGCGTCGGCAGGCACGGGGCCGACAAGAGGCTTCCGCCACATGAAATTGGGCGCAACCTGCCAGTTGCCCGAGGTGATCGCGAAGCCGGTGATGACGTTGCGCTGGTTGCCGTGGCCCGTGTCCTTCAGCGTCCACCCGGTGAAGGTCTGCGTCTGGGTGTAGCCGCCGTCGGCCACGAGGCCCATCGCGGCGCCCTGCAGGTACCAGCTGAGGCGCCCCCGGGTGAGCTCGATCTTCGCCTTCGCCCCGAGGGCGTCCGACGGCTTGATCTCGTCGTGCAGCACCCGGTAGTTGCCGGGCGATCCGTCGACGACCTGGAAGGGCTGGCCCTCCTTGGTGCTCCCCGACCAGATGCCGCCGACATCGACGATCATGTTGCCGCGCGTGGCGGTCATGTGCAGCGTCGCCTTGCGGGTCGGCGGCAGCGGAATAGCGAACGAACTCGCCGCCTTGCCCGCCGCGGCCAGGTCTTCCTGGTAGATCGCCGTGGTCTCGAACGGCCCGATATCGGTCCGGTACCTTGCCAGTACCGCCGGGTTGGCGCCCCACCACAACTCGGGCCCGATCGCGACCTTCCAGCCGCTGAACGCGCGCTTCCCGGTAATCTCCATCCCGACGGGCGCGACGCCGTTGTAGATGTCCATGTTGGGCCCGTAGTTCGCCTCGGGGTAGAGCCCGAAGAAGTCGCCCTCGTAGCCCCAGTGGTAGTGGCCGGTGCGGTAGAAGCCCTCGAGGTTGAACCAGCGGTCGTCCCACGAGAAGCTGGCGCTATAGACCTTGAGCCGCTCGATGTCCTGCAGCGGGAAGGTCTCGCCGGCGTCGGTTTCGATGATGCGCGAGCGGCCTCGATTCTCGTAGAACAGCTCGTCGATCGGGTTCTGGGGAACGTCGCCGAGGATGTTGACGGAGATGTCCGCGACCATGTTCTGGACCGGTCTCGCCGCCAGATCCGCATAAAACGACTGCATCTTGTCGAAGCCCCGGTGGCTGGGGAAGGCGCGGTTCCGTTCCGGCGCCTCCTCGGGCGTGCTCACCAGATGCCCGCCCGTGCTGAAGGTCTCCAGCTCGGCGCGGATGCCGCTCAGGTGAACGCGGTCGCGCGCGGTGGCCAGCAGGGCGGCCCTGTCGCCGAGCGCCTGCAAGCCGACGTTGGCCGGCTGGATCGCGGCGAAATGCTCCCGGATGGCCGCAACGTTCGTCCCCGGCCCGTACGGATCGAGCCTGTACGCCTCCTGCAGCGCGTAGTACGCGGCGCGCGGGTAGAGCTCGTAGAGGTTGTTGTGGTCGGTCGGACCCTTTGCGACGATCCCCCACCACTCCTCGTTCATGTTGTTGTCGCCCTCGACGAAGTCCTCTGGATAGGCGTCGTTGGCCCAGGAGGCGTTGGTGTCCTGAATGTCCAGCCGGTCCTCCTGGCCGAACTTCCACCACCCGTCGGTCCACTGGAAGGTGAGACCGCCGATCGAATTGCCGACCCCTCCCTTTCCGGCCGACTCCTCGTAGATCTCGCGCCACTGCTCGATCAGGTACTTCGCCTGGGTGACCTGGTCTTCGCGCATGTTCTTCGCGTCCCAGACGTCCGCGCCGAACTCGGTGAACATCACGGGGCGGTCGAGCTTGTCGTGAACCTCCTGGAAGAGGTCGCGGAAGGAGATGCCTCGGTACACGTTGGTGCCGAAGACGTCCAGGTCGGGGATCTCCTCGGCGATGATGTCGATGTACTGAAGGTCGCCGTTGGCCATCGCGACCGGGCGCGTGTCGTCCATCTCCTTGATGCGCGCGGCCACGTCGCCGAAGAGCGAGTACATGTAGCGCGCGCGAACGGCGTCGGCCTCGCCCGCGGGCAGATCCTCGGTCTCCGCCGAGCTCCAGACCAGCCCGTAGTTGTTCTCGTTGCCGAGCAGCCACATGAGGACGCCGGGCGTGTCCTTGAAGGCGCCCACCATCTCCTCGATCTCCCCCATCACCACCGCCCGGGCCCGCGGATCCGAGTAGTCAGTGTTGGGGTTGAAGACACCGCCCACGGTGACGCCGTAGCGCGCGACCGCATGGTTGAGGACCGTGTAGATTCCGTACTGCTCGTAGATGTGCCGCACCCACCTCGGCGTGATTCCCACGTAGGCGCGGATGGCGTTCCCGCCCATCGCCTTCAGCAGCGACATCTCTCGCTCGAGCGCCGCCTCGATGATGTGGTCGGGCTCGGTCCAGAAGTTGTAGTTGTAGGTGGTCCCGCGCGGGAAGTAGTCCCAGTTGACGCCGAGCACCATGATGTCCTCGCCATCGACCTGGAGCCGGGTGCCCGAGTCGTCGCGCACGAGTTCGATGACGGGCAAGGGGGGCTGGTCGTCCTGGGCGGTGACGGGGGCCGGGGCGTGGACCGACACGACCGCCGCCAGGGCTGCGGTGAGCGCCGGCGCCAGGGTCGGCGGCAGCGGGACGGCGGGCGCCCTCGCGGCCCGGGGGATTTGATCGCGGATCGCACTCATGGCTGCACTCCTCCCCGGCGGGAGCCGGGACCCGGCTACTTTGTTCGGTTTCCGAACAAAGTGCGGACCGTGGAGTGCGCGTGTCAAGCGGAAGAGAGCCGTCGCGCTCTACATCGTGTCACAAACGTGGTCGAAGACTGAGACCGCTACGCGTCCGCACGTGGACTTTACCTCCTTCCAGTCCCGCCATCGCGGGGCGAGGTCCCAGTATTCGGAAGTGCCTCGCCGGTCGAGGTCGTTCCCAGGTGGGTCGCGAGCGCCACGAAATCCAGGTAATCCCTTGTGGCGTTGCGCCTGAGGATGAGAACCCCCTTGATGCGCAGGATCTCGGCCTCGGTCGGGACGGTCAGATCCATTCCTCCGAAAAGAAGCCTCTCCCATTCAGGAGCGCGTTCGGGATTCCTTGGCATATCGCATCCAGAAGTGATACCGCTGCGCGCCCGGGTATGTACCGAAGGGCAGCCGCCCGCCCGTCAGAACGCCTTCATATAGGTCAGCTTCACGACGCCGGTCCGGCGCTGCCACCTCTCCGTTCGCGGGTCCAGCAGATCACCGGTCAGGTATCCCGTATCGAAGACCAAGAAGAGGTCGCTTCCCGGTGTATGAATCCAGTTGATGCGCACGTTGGCCTGCACCTCGTTCGACACATCGTCGTACTGGATCAGGGCGTTGGCGAAGAGCGCCCGACTGACCGCCGCCAGGATGGTCATGTTGAAGAGGCTGGTGGTGAAATCCCCGTCCGCAACGGGAAGGCTGATGACGTTGCGCGTGTAGTCGCCGCTGATCGTGAGGTAGGGCCCGGTCTTCCACATCCCTCCAATCGCCACCTCGGTACCGGTTCCTCCCCAGAATCCTCCCCTGGAGAAGCCGCCGCGGGCCGAAAACACACGACTGTCGTTGGTGTTGAAGCGGATCTGCGCCCCGCTGAACGCATAGTCGCCGGGGGCCAGTTCGCGGCCCTGAATCCGCACCGGCTCGTCGAGCCACTCGGCCCGGCGCGTGATGTTCAGCATCATGCGGTCCCCGCTCTCGAAGGTCAGCATGTTGTGGGACAGAAGGAAGGTGCTCTGCGTCTCGCCGTCCATCCCGGAGATGTGGTCTCCGCTCACTACGGTGACGAGCTGGCGTGCCCAGTCGCTCTGCTCGAACCGGGGGAACGCCGCGATGGAACCGGACCGGGTGCGGATGTCGCGGCGTCGTACGAATCCCAGCGCCGGGTTGAAGTCGGCAGGCACCTGCGTGAAGCTCCCCCCGGCCGAGAGCAGATCATTGCGAAGATCCGCCTCGACGGTGCCGGCGGTGGCCCCTGCACCCGATCCGCTGCCGGTCTCCGCGGACTGCGCCACCCATCCTCTTACGGTGGACCCCCCGAAGCGGTACTGCATGTCGCCGCCCACCACGCGGCTACCGCCATCGTCGGTGTTCAGGGATGTGAGGATCCCTCCCACGGTCGTGCGGGGGAACGGGTCCGCCCGCAGGCGCACCACGGAATTGAAGCCGCCGCGCAGGACCTCCCCCTGGCTGCCCAGGGCGTCGTCCGTGAAGAGGCCCAGGGCGCCCACAGACAGCGGTCCGGCCTGGCCGGTCAGACGCGTGCCGCCCGCGATGTCGTTTGTAATGCCGATTCTGCGACTGAAGAAGACCTGCGTCTCCTCCGGGTCGCCGAAATCGAACAGCCCCGCCCGCTCGAGGAAGAATTCGCGCTTCTCCTGGAAGAAGAGGCTGAACCGGGTCAGGTTGATCTGGACGTTGTCGGCCTCGACCTGCGCGAAGTCGGGGTTGAGCGTCGCGTCGAGCGTCAGGTTCGACGTAATCGAGTACTTGAAGTCGAGACCGAGGTCGTTCACCGTTTCGGTTGCGCCCTCGGCGGGGCCGCGCCGGCCGGTCACCGTACTACCCGTGATCGCAAACGGCTTCACCTCCATGTAGCGGCCACGGCGCAGCCCCTCCAGTCCGGTCAGCGTGGCATACTGGGAGACCTGGGTGAGCGCGCGGCTGAATTCCTGGCCGATGTGCGGGAAGTACACCATCTCGTTCTTCCGACGGATGGTGCGCTCCATGAGGATCCCCATCTCGAGCCGCTCCGCGTCCGCGAAACGGATGGTCGTGAAGGGGACGGCCGCTTCGACGACCCAGCCGTCTTCGGTGATGCGTGCATGACTGTCGTATACACCTTCCCACCACCAGTCCGACAGGGTCATGGACTCGTCGGTGATCAGCGCGTCACCCTGGGTACCGAAGGGGTTGATTTCGAAGATGTAGGCGTTGCGCCTGTCGTGATAGGTATCCAGGCCGATCCGGATGTTGTCGTCCTGGTCGATCCTTCCCTCGCGGTGCAGGATGCTGCGCCGAATCCCCGACGGGTCCGAGTCGTGGAGCACGACGGCGAAGTAGAGGTTGTCGTCGTCGAACGCGACCCTCAGTTCGGTGAGTTCCGACGAGGGGGCGCCATCGACGGGAACCCGCTGGCGAAAGTCGGTGACGGGCTCGATCTCGTGCCAGAAGGCCTCGTCCAGGACCCCGTCGATGGTCGGCGGCGCGGACGTGCGGACGGCGCGGACGGTGGGGCCGTCGGGCGATGTCGTATCGTCCGCCTGCCGGGATCCGGTTTCCTGGCCGAACGCCGGACCGGCGCCGACAGCCGCAACAAGCGCGGCCGGAAGCGTCAGGCGCGCTACGCGCACACGCCCGCGGAGAGGCCGAGGGCATCCCGCACCGGTCTATTCCTGATCGGATTCGGCGTCACCGACATCCTCGGCGCCACGGGAGCCGCCATCGGTGCACCCGCTGGCGTCGCCGCAACACCAGCAACAGAACCAGCAGGCTTTCGAGCGGGATTCGCCGCAGCGCCTCCGTCGAAGCCAGCAGATGAGGAGGACCACCAACAGAATCTGCGGCAGGCCGATCCTGATCGCGGAACTCCAGAACTCACCGAGGGAGGTCAGGTAAAGGCTGAAGAAGTCTCCCAACATCTCTGTTCTCCTCGACTCGTGGAGGTTGGTTTCGCCTCTGTGAATCTACTGCCTACGGCCCGCCGCGGTTTCGCACGAGGGCGATATGCGATCCGTCAGGGCTGACCGCGATACGCGAGATGTCTCCCGCCTCGCCGCCCAGCGCGGCGATTTCGCGCCATCCGCCCTCGCCGGACCATGCGAGGAGCACGCGTCCATCACCCATCAGGATCTCGCCCTGCGGCGTCCATGCATGGTCCTCGCGGCCCGGCAGCGTCCGCACCACGCGCTCGCTGCGCCCGGAGGCGGGATCGAGGCGCTCGATCCACCATTCGTCGCCGTTGTCCTTGCGCACGAAGGAGATCTCGTTCGACCCGGGAATCCGGTGGAGCGACCGCCCCGGATTCTCGGCGACGGTGCGGATCTCGCCGGAGAGAGCGTCGCCGATCTGAAGCGTTGGCGGACTGCCCAGAATGAACATCGCCACCGTGTGCCCGTCAGCCCACGCGTGGTATCCGACCGGCTCGGCCGTGGCGAAGATCGGCCCCTTTTCGGTTCCGTCGGCGCCGTACCTCCACAGGTACTGCAGCCCGTTTTTCTCGTGGATCGCCGAAAAGGCCGCCTGCCCGGGAATAGGCGTGGGCGAGAACTCGCTGGCGCCGGGCGTGGTGGTGACCCGTTCGCTGGAGCCGCTGTCCAGTCGGTGGCGGTAGGTGTCGGTCTGGGTCGAGTCGACCGCCGCCGTGTAGTAGAAGGCGGTACCCGAAGGGTCGAAGGCGGGCTGGTTGTCGTAGCCGTCGCGGTCGGTGGCGTTGGCGAGCCCGGCGACGACGAGTTCGCCCTGGCCGCCGCGTTCGATCCGGCCGAGCCATATGTCGGTGGAGGGAGCGCCGGCCGCCGTCGGGACGTAGTCGGGGGGAGCGGGGTCGAAATGCGGGAAGGGGCCGTCGGCGGGGGTTGCCGCGAAGGGGTCCCTGGCGTCCTGCGTAGTGTCGGAAGCCGTGTCCGCCGTGCACCCCACCGCGAGGGAGAACGCGAGCAGCAGAGCCGTGCCGGCCCCCGGGATGGCCGATACCGTGTCGGAGCCGTCCGCCGGCTGCGGAGCGAGAGCAGCCCCGAGGGCGTTTGCGTCCAATCCCCACTCCTCCAGGGCCTTCTGCGCCGCCGCGTCGCCGGCACGCGCCACGCCCAGGAGCAGATGACCGCTGGTGGTCGCACCGTTCCCCGACTCTGCGGCGGTCACGGCGGCGGCAAGCACCTCGTGGGAGTCGGGCGTGAAGGGAAGGTGCCCCTGATAGGTCTCGGGAAGGTCGCGCATCTCTTCAGGGAGGGATTCGACCTCGAGTCCCAGCTCGTCGAGCACCTCCAGCAGACGCGGGTCCCGTTGTGAGACGGTCCCCGCAAGGATGTCGGTGGGCGTGATCGCTTCCGTCCCTTTCCGGGCGGCGGCGGCGGACGCGCGGTTCAGCGCGTGAATGGCGTCATCGGCTAGGTTTATGCTCATGGTGATGCAATCTGTACCGGGCCCGGGCTCCGCTTCAAGACCGGCGCGCACCCGGTGGCCGCGGCCGGTCGGCCGCACGGCCCGGTTCTCCTTCCTTCTGACCATGGCGCTGTGCGCGTGTGCACCGACGCCCACGCGCGATCTCGACGAGCTGGTCGTTCAGGACAGCACCTACCTGGAACCGGGCACGATGCTGCCCTATTCGGGCCGGGTGGTGCGGTACTTCCGCGGCGAGGAGGAGCTCCTGCAACTGGAGGCGACGCTGCACGACGGCACCTGGGAAGGCGAACTGACGGTCTATCACACGAGTGGACGCGTGCGCTACCAGGGCGAGATGTCTGCGGGCGCACAGTGCGGCGGCTGGATCGAAAACGAGAATCCGGCGGAGCCGGAGAGCGTCTACCAGGCGATCAGGGAGGACCTGGAGTCGCTTGTCATGTACCCTGAGTGCCCGTAGGGGTAGACGACACCTCAATCCAGGAGCCAGGCGATGAGGCGTCCGCCGATGTCGTCCGGGTCGAATGCCGGGACGTGGGCGCCACCTTCGATGGTCCACAGTTCGACCGTGATCCCCGCTCGACAACCCTGGCGGTAACGGAGCGGTTGCGTTTCAGCGCCCGACAGCGTGAAGTCGAGGTCAAGCGGCTCCAGCATCTCCGCCGCGCCCAAGTCGCACCCCGCGCGGGACGCCCATCGGCGCACCGCCTCCTCGGCGGCCGGATAGGCTGTGCCCACGTCGCTGGTGCCGCCGTGATAGCCGATCACGACGTCCCCGGTTCCATGGATGTGCAGCACGGAGAGCGGCCTGGCGCCCTCGCAACGCGCCGGATCGTCGAAGCTGGCGCCGGCTACGGGCACGATTCCGCGCAGTCCCGGCATGGACTCGCAGGCCATGCGGTAGGACATGAAGGCACCATTCGAGAGCCCGATGAGATACACGCCGTCGACGACGACATACTCGCCCGCCTCGGTCACCAGGCTGTTCAGGTAGGCAACATCGTCGACACCGCTCCTCCCGAAGTCACAACAGTAGTCGGTCGCGTTCCAGAAGCTGGCGCCGTCGGAATTGCGGGTGCCGTTGGGCAGGATCAGCGTAAACTGATCGCGTGTCACCCGCTGTGCCAGCCCGAAATACCGGTCGGTGCTGGACGCGTTTGATGTGTACCCGTGCAGGGCGATCACGACGGGAAGGCGCTTGCCGACCGCGTAGTCGATGGGACGAACCAGCGTAGCGGGACGACTGCCCCCGATGATGAACACGGACGGGGCGGCATTCGAATCGTTCGAGGATTCCGGGGACGACACGCCACACGCCGCCACACCCGGCGCAATCGCCAGCACGAGAACACAGAACCGCTTCAGGAGTCCCCCTCGCCCTCTCGGCCCCCGCGGGCGCCGTCACGGGCTCCGCCGCGGGCCCCATAGGAGCCGGCCGCCTGCTCCGGGCTCACGAACCCGTCGAGGACGTCCCGTAGCACCCTGTCCTTGTCCCGCCGCCGCGGATCCCCCAGACCGCCACCCCCCGGCGTCTCCAGAACGATCCTGTGACCGGGCGGTACGACCTCGCGGCCCTTGACACGCATCTTCCCCGCTCCAGGCACGTAGACCTTGCCGCGGGCCCCGCGCCCGCCACCGTCCCTGCCGCGCGCGGCGTTACGCACCCGCTCGAACATCTTGGACACGGCGAACGGGGCCCCGTCGGCGTGCGAGATCTCCATGACCTGCCCCAGACCTCCGCGATACTCGCCTTCGCCACCGGAGTCGGGGATGTACTCCTTCCGCCAGAAGATGAGCGGCGCGACGGTCTCGGTGATCTCGATCGGCGTGCTGCGGACCCCCGACGGGAACGATGTCGCGGAGAGTCCGTCCTTGCCCGGCCGCGCACCCGTGCCGCCCGTGTGGAACGGGTTGACCACGAACTCTTCGGCGTCGCCGTACGGATGGGACTCCGTAAGGCCGTGGCCACCCATGATGACCGGGTTCCACAGGCACGAGGCCCCTTCGGCGGGAACCGACCCCGGGGGCATCGCCTGGGCCAGGCAGCCGAGCACCACGTCGGGGAGCATCTGGCCGATCGAATGCCGTGCGGAGACAGCCGCCGGAGGAGGCGCGTTGAGCAGCGAGCCGGAGGGCGCCGTGACCTCGATCGTGTCCAGTGAGCCGGCGTTGTTGGGGACTTCGGACCCGACCACGCACCGCACGCCGAACGATCCATAGGCACGCGTGTACGTCTCGGGCACGTTGATGCCGTAGGGCGACATGGGAGAGGTGCCGTCGAAGTCGATGCGGATCCCGTCGGGCGACACCGTGAGCGCGCACACGAGCTCCAGATCCTGGTCGAAGCCGTCAATGGTCATCCGGTACCTGTAGGTGCCCGGCCGCAGGGCACGGATGCGTTCCAGCATCGCACGGCGGGACGTGGTGACGATCATTTCGGCCAGCTCGTCGAGCGAATCCAGTCCGAATTCCGTCATCATCGCGACGAGACGGTCGCACCCCGTCCGATTGCATGCCGCCAGCGAGTAGAGGTCGCCCTGCGCCACGTCCGGTTCGCGCACGTTGGCGCGCACCATGCGCATCAGCGTTTCGTCCACCTTGCCTGCGCGGATGAGGTGTCCGATCGGGATCCGGAGCCCTTCCTCGTACACCTGGTTGGCGTCGGCTCCGAAGCCGCGGCCACCTACATCGGCGATGTGGCTCGTCGCCGCGAACAGGGCCACCGGACGGCCGTCCATGAAGGCGGGGGTGACGACAGTGAAGTCGTTGAGGTGGCCCGTGCCCTCCCAGGGATCGTTGGTGACGAGCACATCGCCGTCCTCGAGGGTCTCCACCGGGTGGTCGCGCAGGAAAAACCCGACCGATGCCGCCATTGCGTTGACGTGGCCGGGCGTGCCGGTAACCGCTTGCGCGAGCATGCGCCCCGAGAGATCGAATACTCCCGCGGACAGGTCGCCCGCCTCGCGCACGGGGGTCGAGAACGCGGTGCGCACCAGGGTACGGGCCTGTTCCTCGACCACCGAGAGCAGGCGGCTCCACATGATCTGGTCCTGAAGCGCCGAGATCCCCGCGGCGGCAGCTTCCCGCGGCCGCCGCTGCGCCAGGAGGTGGCCATCGGGCAGCACCCGCGCCTCCCACCCCTCAGGGATCACGGTGGTGGTCTGGGGTTCGGCGATGAGCGCGGGGCCGCGGATGGCGGCCCCCACATCGAGGGCCGTGCGGTGGTGGACCGCAGCCTTGACGACCCCGTTGCCGGTGCCGTCGAAAAGTTCGGCACAAGCAACGGGCGAGGCTTCCGGGGACCGGCGCGGCATCGCGGCGGTCGGGTTCTCGGCCTCCGCCCCCAGGCGGGCCGGGGCGGATACCACCAGCGTCCAGCTGAGCACCTCGACATCCAGCCCGGGAATCGTGCGGCCGTACACGGCGTGGTAGCCGCGATCGAACGAGTCGCGCAGGGCCGCCGCGGGATCCGCGTCAACGGCACCGTCGGCTCCGGCCCCGCCACGTGAAGAGCCGGCGGCAACGCCATCCACCACCTCCACCGGCAGTTCCACTCCGATTTCGTGTCCCTGGCCCACGTAGCGCATGTATGCGCGGGCCCGTTCGGTCGTGGCAACACCCGGTGCGCCTTCCGCGACCACGGCAGCCGCCTCGTCCCTCATCCCGGCGAACACCTCGCGAATCAGGTCGGCGTCAAAACCGGACAGTCGCATGTAGCGGCTGCGCACGACCTCGTACGAGATCGGCGCCAGGAGGAACCCCACCGCCGAGCCGACGCCGGCATCTCCCGGCACCAGGAAGTGGTCCAGCCCCAGCTTGTCGGCCAGTCGCGCCGCGTGAATCGGCGCCGATCCCCCGAACGCGATCACGGTACGTCCCTCGACGCCCTTGCCCCACTCGATCGCGTGGGTCCGCGCGGCGTTGGACATGTTCTCGTCCACCATCTCGCTCACGCCCAGCGCGGCCACCCTGGCGTCGAGACCCAGCTTCCCCCCCACGCGGCTCCCGACCACCGCCTCGGCCCGGCCCCTGTCCAGCGCGATCGCGCCGCCGGCGAACAGCTCCGGGTCGATCCGCCCCAGCACCACGTCCGCATCGGTCACGGTGGGCTGCTCCCCGCCCCGCCCGTACGCCGCCGGACCCGGCTCGGACCCCGCGCTCGCCGGCCCCACATGAATGCGGTCCAGATCGTCCACCCCCGCGATCGACCCGCCCCCGGCGCCGATCTCGACCATCTCGATCACCGGAATCCGCACGGGCAACCCGCTGCCCTGCTTGAAGCGGTAGCTGCGCGCCACCTCGAAGGTGCGGGAGTGCAGCGGCTCGCCGCCGTCGATCATGCACAGCTTGGCCGTGGTACCCCCCATGTCGAACGAGAGCACGTCACCCAGGTCGAGCGTGCCGGCCAGGTGGCTGGCCAGAATCGCGCCTCCGGCAGGGCCGGACTCAACGAGACGGACAGGGGCCGTCATGGCCGTGTTCAGCGTCGTCAGGCCGCCCCCCGACGTCATGAGCAGGAAGGGACAGTCAAGCCCGGAGTCGCGCAGCGACGCAGCAAGACCCTTGAGATAGCGCGACATCAGCGGCTGGATGTAGGCGTTGGCGCACGCCGTCGACGTACGCTCGTACTCGCGGATCTCGGGGCACACCTCGGACGCGAGGGTCACGGCCAGATCCGGGCGCTCACGTGCCAGAATCGCGGCGATGCGCTGCTCGTGGGCAGGATTGGCGTAGCCGTGGATGAGCGCGACCGCAACGGATTCCACCTGGTGCTCGCGCAGTGTCGGCAGGACCCTGCGCACCCCGCTCTCGTCCAGCGGAACCAGGATGCGGCCGTGCCGATCCATGCGTTCGGGCACCGGCAGGCGGAGGTGGCGCGGGACCAGCGGCGCGGGCCGGTCCACGCCGATGTCGTACTGCTCGAAGCGGTTCTCGTGGGCCATCTCCAGGGCATCGCGGTGCCCCGATGTCGTGATCAGCGCGGTGCGCGCGCCCTTCCGTTCGATGATGGCGTTGGTGGCCAGCGTGGTGCCGTGAATGACCAGACGGACGGACGAGGCGGGAACGGCGGCAATGCCCAGGACCTTGGCGATCGCCTGCAGGACACCCCGCTCCGGCGCGGCGTAGGTCGTCAGCACCTTGGTGGTGACCAGACGGCCGCGGGTCTCGAGCGCTACGTCGGTGAACGTGCCGCCGATGTCGATGGCAATGCGGGCGGTCCGGCTGTCCGAGGACATGGCAATGGCTCTACGGGACATCCCGGACGTCGTCGCGCAATGGCACGGTGTAGTTGAGCGACAGCCGACCACCGTCGGGATAGATCGTGTCCCCCGTCACATACGACGCGTAGTCGGACGCGAGGAAGACGGCGACGCTCGCGACCTCGGAAGGGTCGCCAATCCGGCCCTGAGGCGTGCGCGACAGAATGGTTCGCCGGGCCTCGCCGTCGGCGATGACGACTTTGAGCATGTCGGTCATGATCGTCCCCGGACCGATCGCATTGACGCGGATGTCGTGCGGCGCGAGCGCCACCGCCATCGCCCGGGTCATCTGCGTGATCCCGCCCTTCGATGCCGCGTACGGAAGCTGGTCGGGGATCGTCACGACGGCATTGGTGGAGGACATGTTGATGATGCTGCCCTTTGTGCCCCGTGCCACCATCTGGCGCGCGACCAGCCTGCTCATCAGAAAGGGACCACGAAGGTTCACCGCCAGCACGCGGTCGAAGTCCTCGACGGTAGCGTCCAGGATCGATCCCGGCACGATGATGCCGGCGTTGTTGAGCAGGATGTCGCAGCCGCCGAAGCGATCAGTGCAGGCGGCGAGCAGGGCGGCGCAGTCCTCGGGGTCACTCGCGTCGGCGCGTACCGGCAGCGTGGCCGCCCCGGTGTCGGCACAGATGCGGCGGGCGGTTTCGGCACACAGGTCTTCAAGCACATCGCCCAGCACCACGTTGGCTCCGTGCGCAGCGAAGGCCTGCGCGCACGCGGCTCCGATCCCCCTGGCCGCTCCGGTCACGATGGCTGTCTTTCCAGCGAGAGAGATCACCGGTTTCAGGCCCTGTTCAACAGTGTCGGATCCCCTGCCCCGTCCGCCTCCGGCTGGAAAACTCGCACGATTCGGTTGAACTGGCGAGTCGGCCGAGCGCACCCCTACCTTGCACGGCCATGAAAACCCTCCGTTTCGCACTCCCGTCGCTCCTGGGCGTCGCGATGTTCCTCACGCCGTACCCCACCGCGGACGGCTTCAACATCGGGCTGGGCATCCTGACCGACCGGGCCGGGGCGATGCTGGGCGACCGTCTGCCCGCGATCACGGTCGTCATCGTGTGCCTGTCCGCGCTGGTGTCGCTGTACGCCGCGCTTGTTCGGCCCGCGTGGTCGCGCACCCCGAAGGGACTCGCCGCGCTGTTTACAGTGTCCCGCACCGCGGTTGCCGTGCGCGTCGTCGCGGCGATCCTGGCGTGCATGATTCTCTTCGGCACCGGCCCCGCATGGATCACGTCCGGCGACACCGGCGGGGTGATCCTGAACGACCTCATGACGATCATCACGATCGTCTTCGTTTTCGCGTCATTCCTGCTCCCGTTCCTGACCGATTTCGGGCTCATGGAGTTCATCGGCACGATGGCACGGCGCGTCTTCCGCCCGCTCTTCCACCTCCCCGGCCGGGCCGCAGTGGACGGTGCCGCCTCGTGGTTCGGCTCGTCCATCGTGGGGCTGGTCATCACCACCGAGCAGTACGACCGCGGCCACTACACCGAGCGCGAGGCGCTGGTGATCGGGCTCAACTTCTCGATCGTGTCCGTCGCGTTCGCCAAGGTCGTGGCCGACTTCGCGGGCGTCGGCGAGCACTTCCTGCCACTCTACGGCGCGGTGGCCGTGAGCGGCATCGCGGCGGCTGCGATCCTGCCGCGACTGCCGCCCCTGTCCCGCAAGAAGGATCGCTACGCGCCGACCCGCACCGCGCCGGACGCCGGTGCCGGCCCCGTAGCCGGCCGCACCCGACCGGACCAGGGGCTGCTCGCCCACAGCCTGTCCCTCGCCCGTGAGCGCGCCGCGCAAGCCCCCGGTCCCGCCGCTCTGGCACGCCACGGCGTGCGCACGACCTTCGACATCTGGTTCGGCCTCCTGCCCCTGGTCATGGTGATCGGTACGTCGTCGCTGGTGATCGCCAACCACACCCCGATCTTCTCCTGGCTGTCCTACCCGCTGGTGCCCTTCGCCGAATTGCTGCGGCTTCCCGAAGCGGCCGCCGCGGCTCCCGCGCTCCTTGTGGGGTTCGCCGACCAGTTCCTGCCGGTCATTCTCGGGCAGTCGATCGAGAGCGAACTCACCCGCTTCGTCATCGCCTGTGCAGCGGTGACCCAGCTGGTCTACATGTCTGAGGTGGGCGCCTACCTGCTCAAATCACGCCTCCAGGTGAGCCTGCTCGACCTGTTCGTGGTCTTCCTGCTGCGGACGGTCATCACGGTGCCGGTCTGCGCCGTGATCGGTCACATGATCTTCTGACCGGCCCAGCCGCGGTGATCAGCCGTACGGCATCGGCGACACCTTGCCCAGGAGCCGCGCGTATACCGTAAGCGCGCCGCGGTGGTGTGCCGTGTGGTCCACGATGGGCCCCACAATGGCTGAACGGGACGCGCCCCGCATGATGCGCTCGTCGGCGATGGTCGCGGCGAGGTCCTCGTCGGAAGCCGACTCGAACGTTGCAATCGCCGTCTCGAAAGCCCGGTCAAGCCACGCGTTCGCCTCTTCGAGCGTTTCGACCGCGCGGGCGGCGGCGATCAGCCCCTCGAAGTCCATGTTCCAGCCCTTGCCGAAGGCACCCTCCACGAACCACTCGACCGAGTCGGCCGCGTGCGCGATGTGCCCGGCCACGGTATAGAGCTCGGGTTGCGGCGCAAAGCCCGCGTCCTCCTCATCGAAGATCGAGACCGTCTTCCTGAAGAAATCGTGGGACGTCTTCAGCTGGGCCACGAGTCCGGCTGCCTGCGACATTGGCCAACTCCATGCGTGCAAGGGTGTTCGTTGTGAGTGGGGGCGGCAAAGTCTAGCTTACCCGCTCACCGTGTTCCAGACCCGGAGACCCTACACTACCCGGAGACCCCGTACCCGGAGACCCCGCATGACCCGGATCATCCGTACCGCCGCCCGCGCCGTGCCGGCCACCGCCCTCTGCTTCGTCGTCGCGGTCCTGGCGCCGATCGCGGTCGTGGCCGCCGCCACTGCCCAGGAGCTTCCCCGTGTCGCCCCCGCCGAAGCGGGATTCGTCCCCGGGAGGCTGGAGCGGATCGGCGCCGCGCTGAAAGACTATGTCGCCGACGGCAGCCTTCCCGGAGCAGTGGTCGCGGTGCTGCGCGACGGAGCGGTCGTCTATGAGGAGGCCGTCGGGTACAGCGATGTGGAAGGGGGTAGGAGGATCGAGGCCGACGCGATCTTCCGCATCGCTTCGCAGACAAAAGCGGTCGTGAGCGTGGCCGTGATGATGCTCCAGGAGGACGGCGCGCTCCTGATCTCGGATCCGGTGGGCAGGTATCTCCCGGCTTACACCGAGACCACGGTCGCGGCACCGCGCGAGGGCGGAGGCTACGATGTCGTCCCCGCCGACCGCCCGATCACGATCCGGGACCTTCTCACCCACACGGCCGGCATCGGCTACGGCTACGGACCGGGAGGCGACCGCTGGCAGCAGGCCGACATCACCGGATGGTACTTCGCGCACCGCGACGAACCCGTGCGGGCCACCGTCGACCGCATGGCCGCCCTGCCGTTCCAGGCGCAGCCCGGCAGCCGTTTCGTGTACGGCTACGCCACCGACATTCTCGGCGCGCTGGTGGAGGAGGTCTCCGGCCTCCCGCTGGACGAGTTCCTCTCAACGCGCATCTTCGAGCCCCTCGACATGCGCGACACGCACTTCTACCTGCCCGGCGACAAGACCGATCGCCTGGCGGTCGTGTACGGCCACGCCGGCCCGGGCGATCTGAGCCGCGCGCCCGACGGCCCCGGCATGGACACCCAGGGTCAGTACGTCGACGGTCCGCGCAAGAGCCTGTCGGGCGGCGCCGGTCTTCTGTCCACCGCACGCGACTACGCTCGCTTCCTCCAGATGACGCTGAACGGCGGCCACCTGGGCGACGCACGCATCCTGTCCCCCGCCAGCGTTGCGCTCATGACCGCCAACCACGTCGGTGACCTGATGGGACGTGGGCAGGGCTTCGGCCTCGGCTTCCAGGTCCGGCTTGACCTGGGCGCGGCCGGCCAGCTCGGATCGGAGGGAGACTACGGATGGGGAGGCGCCTACCACACCACCTACTGGGTGGATCCGGCCGAGCGGCTCGTAGTTGTGTATTTTACACAGTTGCGGGGGAACCTCCCGGTGGACGATCACGCCAAGCTCCGTGCCCTGGTGTACGGCGCCCTGGCGAACTGATGCGGCCTCCGGGACACAGCACCACCGGTCGGGTTTTCCCAAGGCGCCGACCTGTCATATGTTTACGGGGCATGCGACAAAAATGACCGCAGGCAGGAAGAGGACCACGCGATGATTCTCATTGACCGGCACACCAGCACCGGCAAGGGGCCCTTTCACGCGACCCTGCGGATCAAGCCCGCCTCCCGCATTGAACTCATTAACGTGCGCGGCAAGCTGCTCGAGGAGTTCGGCGACGACTTCACGAAGTACACACGGTCGTTCTACATCTCGAACCACACGACCGCGGGCTATCTCGACCAGCGCCTGGCAGAACTGCTGGAGCACGACGGAAGCGGCATCCAGGGCTACCTGCAGCTCTTCCAGGAGCTTTTCCCCGCGGGCGCCGACTACGTGCACGACACGATGCACCTGCGGACCGAGCTTACGGAGGAGCAGAAGGTCAACGAGCCGCTCAACGCCGATTCCCACCTGACCTTCATCGGCGCGGGGCTTCACAACTCGGCGTCGTACGAACTCGATGGCTCGGAGCCCGTCTGGTTCGTGGAGCTCGACGGCGTGCATATCGGCGGGACGCGGCATCGGCGCACCACGGTCATCGCCTACGACCACGAAGAGGAAGTGGCGAGCCTGCGGGTGCCGGTCAGGGCCTCCGCCCACCCGATCGACGCCCAGAACCTGCGCGACCCGGAGCTGGGATTCATCGACACGCTGCAACAGCTGGCCGACAAGCACCGCGTGTCCTTCGGGCGCTTCGACGTGTCGCTTCCCGACGAGGAGGAGCACGCCGGCCTCACGGTGAACGAGTACGAAACGCTGCTCATGAACTACGACCTGCGCCACGCCCTGAGGAACCCGTTCCGCTTCATGGCGCAGACGGGGAAGGACGTCAAGTCGGTACTGCGCGATCCCCGCACCATTCCCGCCAAGGCCGTCAACTTCGCCCAGTTCGACGCATTCTACGTGCTCAACCAGGTGCTCGACCGGATCCGGCTGCGTGATTCGCTTGTCGAACGGGTCGTCAACAAGGCGGTGGCGCTTCCCGTGTCGCACTTCCTGCGCATGAAGCGCGGTTTCAGCCTGCCGATCCTCGATCGCAGCGGCGATGGAAAGGGCGAGATCGGCTGGGGCACCTACCAGAGCCCGATCCTGGTGCAGTGGAAGGGCGCGTCGCGGCAGACGCGGACGTTGGACGTGAAGCTGGTGAGGTTCGTTTAGGGGGAGAGGCCGCGCCCCCGGAGCAAAACCCGGGGACGCGCCCCGTTCAGCCGAACTTGATATCCGAGCATCCCCCCCGGTACAGCGTCAGCCAGAGCGCCTCGTGCTCATAGTTCGCGGACTCCTCTGCAATCGGGAAACGCCAAGTCCCATGGCAGCAGAACCAGGAGCACTGAGGGTCGTCCAGGTCTAACCTCCCGTTGAGTGCGTGGCCCGGTGGGTAGGGCGCCCGGTCCACATCCAGTCTCCATTCGAGCTCCGGTTCGAGAGGCCACGACACCGCACCCTCGGCTACGATCTTGCCGTGCTGCACCAGGCGCGCGGCAACCCTCGCCACGCCAGCATCAGGCACCGTGAGACTCGGCCCGGGATAGTCGACGAAGTCCGTGGCCGTAAAGACCCGCCGGGGGATGTCACCACCGGTGGTGATCTCAAGGCCGGCGAACCCCTTCTCATCGTCAAGCGACCCGTTGGTCTCGACAAACGTGGTACTGCGGAGTGGCCACTGCGTCCTGCCGTGCCCAACGGATACCTGGATCAACAGCGTGGCGTCCGGTCGAAGGCCGAGCAGGTCGCACCCGGATGCAACGACGGTCACAGCTAGTACCAGCACCAGTGAGAGCACGCGCATTTTCCTATCCTACGTTCTGGAGCCATGTGTCGCGGATGTCACTCGCGGACCAATCGGATGGCTCGCTCGCGCTTTCGCGTACTCTGTCAGGCGCGTCCGGACCGTGCGGGAACGAGTCATCGTGCACGGTCGAGTTGATTCGGTTCTCAAGGCACCATACGAAGTCGGTTACATCGTCCCGTAGCTTGTTGTCGGCCCGGCAGGTCTCGAATACGCGCGTCACGTAACTTACCGGGTAGGAGGTCTCGTCGTCACCGTCGCTCGCGCTGTCGATCAGATCGTGGAGCAGTGCGGCGACGTAGCCCTCGATCTCGGCGGCGTCCCGGCCCGACGGAACCGGGTAATTGGGGTTTTCCCAGCCCGATGTAGTGTTGAAGGGGACAGAGGCGGCATAGTCGGCGAACCCTTCAGAGAACGCGCAGTCGTAAGACGACGGCTTGCTGACCCTATGGTCCGTGCAGTCGCTCGAGGTCGTAATGCCGCCGAGCGCCTTGTGGTGCAGGCCGTGCGCGAATTCGTGGGCCGCGGCCCAGTCGTAGTCGTAGGAACTGTAGTCGAAGGTTATCAGATCGGAGTCCAGCCAATAGAGTGTACTGTCCTTCACGGCGAACAGCATCTTCCACTTTATCGCCGAGCGGTATTGGCCGAAGTACCGCTCGATCTCGGGGATGACCTCGTTCAGATTCCGCCACGGGATGAAGAGGTAGGAATTCGAAATGACCGTTCTTGTGGCCCCGCAGTCGCTGTCATAGACCTCAGTCCCTCCGATGAGGTACCGCCCCTTCGTCTCGTTCGTGACAGGAACGTACAGGTAGGCTTCGATGTACTCATAGGCGTCCGGGCAGTGCGTAGTCACTGTGCCATTGGACGGTACCGTAACCGTCAAGGTGAGTACGACTTCGTCCGCCTGATTCCGGTAGTGAATACGCATCTCCGCGCCCTCTGCGTTCTTGCGTGTTCCGGACTCGTAATACACGGCATGGAGCGAGACGTCGTCATCGCTATCGGCGTTGCCCCAATCCGGCGAACTCGCGTGCCCGGGTGCCTGACGGAACGGGCCCTCGCCCGTGATGACGCCTTCGGGCATGGCGTCCGGGTCGAGGTAGTAGGTGACAAGCCCGCCGCCGTCCATCACAAGCAACCACCGCTCAAGATTGATCGTGTTGAGCACGAACGGATCCTTGTCGTCGGGCGATTGGACGGCAGCCATGACGGCGACCTGATAGTATCCCTTGTCGGGCAGCGTGATCTCGATGGACTGCTTCCACATCTCGCCAGGGTCCATGGCAGGCACGTCCCAGCTCGCAACGGCCGGGATCTCCTTACCAGCGGGATAGCTGGGGTACTTGCCGGCACCGGCGTGGTCCATCGCGGCGATGGTCGGGAGCATGACGCGCACGTCGCCCCCAGTGAGCTTCTCGGTCGCAACACCTTCGAGCCGGAGGGTGATGGTTTCGTGGGGCACGAGTTCGCCATCGAAGCTCAGGTTGACCGAAAGCCGGTGTCGGTATGGTTCAGCCCGACCGCTTCCCTGGTCGGCGGCGTCCTCGTGCGTGGACGACGGGAACACCTCCGGCTCGGCGGGTTCCACAGAACCGTCATCGACGGCGACCGGGTCGTGGTCTCCTTGTGGCTGCGGTAGAGCGACGGTGTCAGATCCGGGTGATCCCTCCCCCGGATCGACCGTACTCCAAGATCGACAACGCCTTTCTGCGGCAATAGCGGGAAAACCCTACAATTTCGTGAGGGAAAACCCTTGCCGCCCATGGGGGGAAAATCCCCTCGCTCGATTGCGGGCTATGAGCCGGGAGCCCAGTCAGCCACGTTGCTTTCTACGCCCGCCGTTCCCGTGTCGCACTTCCTGCGCATGAAGCGCGGCTTCACTCTGCCCGTCCTGGAGACCCTGGACGTCAAGCTGGTGAGGTTCGTTTAGGGGGCACGCGGAGTGCGGCCAAACCCCTGATCACACCAGCGACCTCCCCTGCGCCCCATCCACCGCGATACACGCACCCGTAATCAGACTCGCCCGGTCCGACGACAAAAACGCCACCACGTCCCCGACCTCCTCACCCTTCCCGAACCGGCCGAGTGGCAGGTTCGCCCGTACGAACTCCCGCATCCCGTCCGGGTCGGCCTTCACCCGCTTGTCCCAGCTGCCGCCCGGGAACTGAATCGACCCGGGGGCCACGCAGTTCACGCGGATGCCGTCCTTGGCAAGCTCCAGCGCCATGATCCCGGCCGCCGAGATCAGCGCCGTCTTCGTCGTGTTGTAGATCGACAGCCCAGGGCCACCCTTCTCCCGCCCGAACACCGAGGACACGAACACGATCGACCCGCCGCCACCCTCGCGCATCATGGGAATGGCCAGCCGCGCCGCGCGGAACCCCGAAAGCACGTTCAGCTGGATGATGTCCAGCCAGTCCTCGTCGCTCGTCTCCTCGAAGCGGCCGCGGCGGTTGCCGCCGACGTTGTTCACCAGAACGTCGAGGGCACCGTAGCGCGACCGCACCGCGTCGATCAGCTCGGCCGCGCCGCCCTCGTCGGCGATGTCGCACCGCACCGTGAGCACCTCGGCGGCGCCGTCAGCCCGCAACGTCTCGGCCGCCGCCGCCAGCCCCTCCTCTCCCCGCGCGCAGATCGCCAGCCGCGCGCCTTCCGCCGCCATCGCCCGCGCGCTGTAGAGGCCGAGGCCGCGGCTGCCACCCGTGACAACCGCGACCTTTCCGGCAAGTCCCAGGTCCATGCGGTCAGCGCCCCGCGCCGTCGTCCGAGATGTTCGCGCGCAACAGCCGCTCCAGGCGCGCCACGTGCTCTTCCAGCGCCGTGTTGAGCTGGTCGTAGCGCACGATCGCGTCCTGGCCGGGCTCCTGGTCGGCGCGGGTGAGGTTGCCGTACAGGTACTGGAGCTGGTCGACGAGCATGGGGCGCGAGTAACGCCGGGGCGCGGTCACCAGCTCGCGCTCGATCGCCTCGATCTCGGCCGCGAGGTTTCCGCCGCCGCGCTCGCGTGCCTCATTGATGCGGTGGACAGCCAGGCGTCCCTCGCTCAGTGCATCACGGGCCTGCAGCGCCAGTTCCACCTGACGCCGCACCACTTCCTCGCCGGTCCCCTCTGCCACGACGCGCGGGTCGAGCATGACCTCGAAGGTGCGGCTTGCGTTCCAGTCCCCGGCCGACAGACGCGCCGTGTACGTGCCGGGCGGCACCATGGGGCCACCGCGCCCCGACCGCATCGGGTTGGCGTCCCACGGGCCCGGGTAGGACAGGTCCCACGTGAAGCGATGCGTGCCGGCTTCCGACGGCAGGCTCGGCGTGCCGAAGCGTTCCAGCCGCCACTCGCGCATGCCGGGCTCGGCCGGGACGGTGTACTCGCCAGGGCTCTCGCTCGAGAACGAGCGCACGACCTCGCCGCTCGACGCCACGATGTCAAGCGTGACCGGTCCCTGCGCCGCAGAGGCGAGCATATAGTCGATGTTGACGCCCGCCTGCGGGTACTCGGGCTCATGCGCGTCCCGGGCCCGGAAGCCGCCGAAGCCACCGCCATAGCGCAACCGGTACGCGTCCCGAACCTCGAAAAGGTGCGCGTCAGCGCCGGCTACACGGTCGCTGAGTTCGTGCAGCGGCGTGAGGTTGTCGAGGATCCAGAAACCCCGACCCATTGTCGACAAAACCAGATCCCTCTGCACCACCTTCATGTCCGTGATGGGCGTGGCGGGAAGGTTCAGCTGGAAGGGCTGCCACGTGCCGCCGTCGTCGAACGAGATGAACATCCCGAACTCGGTGCCCAGGTAGAGCAGGCCCTCGCGGTCGGGGTCCTCGCGCACCACGCGCACGGGGTGGTTGTTCGGCACGCCGTTGTCGCCCGTGGTGATCCGGGTCCAGGTCGCGCCGTAGTCGTCGGTGCGGTAGGTGTGCGGGGTGAAGTCGCCCATCATGTAGCGGAGAATGGCCACATAGGCCTTTGCCGCGTCGTGATGGGACACCTCGATGTTCTGGACGCGGCCGTAGGGGCCGATGCCGGGAGGCGTCACGTCGGTCCAGTTGCGGCCGCCGTCGCGGGTGATGTGCACCGGCCCGTCGTTGGCGCCCGCCCAGATGACGCCGGGCTCGAGCACCGACTCCTGGATGTCGTAGAGCACGGAAAAATGCTCCTCGCCGGTCACGTCAATGGTGATCGGGGTACCGGAGACGACCTGGGTCTCGGGGGTGAAGGCGGTGAGGTCGGGCGAGATCGTCTCCCAGTACTGCCCGCCGTTGGTGGTCACGTGCACGTACTGCGAACCGTGGTAGACCTTGTTGGGGTCGTGCGGCGAGACGTGAATCGGCACCACGCGCTGGAAGCGGTACTCCAGGTCGCGGGGGTTGTGGCCGTAGAGGTTGCCGAAGCCGACGTAGTACTGCGCCTCCTGTCCCGTGCGCCTGTTGTACAGGCCGAAACGGCCCTTGCAGTTGGCGTAGACGATGTCCGGATCGCCGGGCTTGGGCACCACCGGACCGGTTTCGCAGCCCCCGTGGGCCTCCCAGGCCGACTGCGAACCGCCGGGCTCCGAGCGCTCGGGCAGAGCGGGCACGGAAATGGTCGAATTGTCCTGCTGGCCCGCGTAGAGGCGGTAGGGGAAGTCGTCCGAGACGTCCACCTGGTAGAGTTCGGCGGTCGGCTGGTTGTACTGGGTGGACCACGTCATGCCGCCGTCGAGCGACACGTTGGCGCCCCCGTCGTTCGACTGGATCAGGATGTTCGGGTTCTCCGGGTTGATCCACATGTCGTGATTGTCGCCGTGGGGGGTGCGCTCGGGCATCCAGCTCACGCCCCCGTCGACGGACTTCCAGTGGCCTTCGGCCATCCCCCAGAGGATGTCCGGATCCGTCGGATGCCCCTCGAGATTGTTGTAGTAGAACGGCCGGTTGCGGATCGGCTGGAAGTCTGTGACCTGCCGCCAGGTGCCGCCGCGGTCGTCGGAGCGGTAGACGCCGCCGGTGTCGGCGGGCGCCTCGATGAGCACGTACACGCGATCCGGATCGGCCGCGCTGACCGCGAGGTCCGACTTGCCGCGGAGGCCGGTGGGCAGCCCGTCGGTCGCGCGGTCCCAGCTGTCGCCGCCGTCGCGCGAAATGAAGACGCCGCCCTGCAGGCCGCCCGAGATGATCGTCCAGGGCTTGCGCTCCGCCTGCCACATGCTGGCGTAGATGGTGCTCGGGTCGTCGGGCGCGAATTCGAGGTCGACCGCGCCGGTGCTGTCCGAGACGAAGAGCACGTTCTCCCAGCTGGCGCCCCCGTCGCTGCTGCGGTAGACGCCCCGCTCCGCGTTCGGCGCGAAGGGGTTGCCGATGGCGGCGACGTAGACCAGGTCGGGGTTGTCGGGGTGGATGAGGATCGCGCCGCTGTTGCCGGTCGCCTCCAGCCCGACATGCCGCCAGGTGGCCCCGGCGTCGGTGGATTTGTAGACCCCGTCGCCGATGATCACGTTGCTGCGCAGCCCGTCCGATCCGGTCGACACGTAGACGACGCTCGGGTCGGAGTCTGCGACGCGGATCGCGCCGATCGAGCCGGTGCCGATGTACCCGTCCGAGATGTTGTGCCAGCTGTGCCCGTTGTCGGTGGTCTTCCAGACGCCCCCGCCCGTCGCCCCCATGTAGAAGGTGGTCGGGTGGTCGACATGCCCGGCGACCGCGGTGACCCGGCCGCCCCGTGAGGGGCCAACGTACCGGTAGCGGAAGCTGCCGAAGAGGTCGTCGCTGAAGGTGGCGGCACCGTCCTGTGCGGCGGCGGGAGCGGGCGGCAGGAAAGCGGCGCAGGCCGCGGCGGCGATGAGGGTTGTGATGCCCAGGAGCCTTCTCATGTGGTGTCTCTCTCGGGTTGGGGCGCAGGATGGTGATTGGTGCTTCGGGGCGTTCGGCCCGTAGCCGGTTGAAGGTATCGCGCCGGGCGGGCCGGGTACAGCGTTCAGCGCCCGATCGGAATCCCCCGCAGCGCCACCCGGAGCACCGCCAGTTCGGCGTTTTCGCGCACCCTCCACCGGCCGCCCTCCAACACCAGGGTGGTCGTCGGCGCGGCCTCAATGACCAGGCCCATATGATCGGTACTCTCCCGGTACACGACATGGCGGATCGTGTCGCCCTCCGGCACCGTGCCGAGCACGCGGAAGTCGGTCATGACCTGCGACTCCATCAGGCCCCGGGCGTAGCGGGTCAGCCCCGTCATCGAACGCTCGAAGACCTCCCTGCTCGACCAGCCGTCCCACTCCGCGCGTGTGGCGTCGTAGAGCTGAATGAGGATGCTGTCGCCCCGCAGGCTCTCGACGAGCTGCCGGGAAATGAGGTGGAACTCGTCGAGGGCGGCGGTGTGCATCTCGGTCGCCACGCGTGCCCAGCGCAGCCGGCTGAGGGCGTCGAAGAAGCGTTGCGCGGTCTCTTCCGGGGTGGTCTGGGCGGTCGTCGCGGGGGTTTCGGGGGTGTCCTGGGCGGTCTCCTGGGCAGTGGTCTGGGCGGCGGCGGGTCGGAGTACGGCCAGCGTCAGGGACGTGGCCAGGGCGAGGGACGCGGTCAGGGCCCGGGATACGCCCCAGGCGGCGCGCGGGCTAGTCACATCCCTGGGCCGCCCACTCCTCCAGCTCACGGTGGCATTGGGGGGCATTGGCATATCCCTCGCGGTACTTCCGGTCGATCTCCTCGGCTTCTTTCTGCTCCAGAAATGCCGCGGCAGCCTCGCGCAGGACCGCGGACCGACTGCGCTCGTGGATCTGCGCGTACTGATCGAGTCTGGCCAGCAGCACCTCGTCGAACGTGACCCGAATCGCCTTCATGCGTTTCCTCCTTCATCGAGAATGCTGAAAGTAAAGTAGTTGGTTCCGATCCTGTCGCGGCTCGGCCTACCCTGACGTAACGTTAGGGTTGGCGGTAAAGAAGTGCTGCTGACTGGGCGTGGCTGGAGTCCGGTGGGCGTGGGGCCGCCGGAGCGGAACACCCCCGTTGGTGGTGCAGCAGAATGGTCGGCGGTCCCATTCGAGCATGTCGGCGTCCCGGGTTTTGCCGCGGAAACGCGGGGGGGCGGCCTGAGGGGGTGATTGTGGCGCCGCTGGAGTTGCCCGCGGTGCTGCTGGAGGGTCCGCGCGGTGGCGTCGGCGTGTAGCGCGTCCCACAGGAGCATGCGGCGGTCCCGCGTGTCCCATTCGAGCATGCCGGTGTCCCGCTTGGCCCAAGGGATCGAGCGATAGTCCCATCCAGCTATCGACGGGTTCTGAACGTGCGGTTTCGGCGGGGTCCGGGACCGCTGTCAGGATGGCCGCCAGAGGTCGCCAGGAGGGCGTAGGACGGCCGATCGCCGGTGCGGGACCCATTCAACGTGCCTTGAGCCGACTTTACGCGTCCTGGGCCATCCCAGAAGGTCGAAAAACCGGCGTTATCTTATAGGTGCGCGGACGGCCCGCTACACCTAACTCTTTGCCGGACTTCTACTTCGGAGGATTGCCATGACCATCACCCAACTCGGTAACCGCATCGCGGAACTCGCCGCACGGATCAACATCGCCACCTACGAGATGCTCACCCTGATCGCCGAGTTCGACCGCCGCGAGGGCTGGGCCGATGCGTTCACCTCCTGCGCCGAGTGGCTCGCCTGGCGGACGGGCCGCATGATCGGCACGTGCCGCGAGAACGTCCGGGTCGCGCATGCGCTTGAGGATCTGCCCGAAACATCCGCCGAGATGAAGGTCGGGCGGCTGTCCTACACCAAGGCGCGGGCGATCACCCGGGTGGCCACGAAGGAGACCGAGGCCCGGCTGCTCAAGTACGCCGACAAGTGCTCCGCCGCAGAGCTCGAGCGGATCGTGCGGGGATGGAAGCACCTGTCGCGTGACGGCGAGTTGACGGCCGAAGAGGTGCGGCACCAGCGCCGGACGCTGTCGGTCGTGATCGACGCTGACGGGACGTACGTGGTGCGGGGAAGGCTCGAGCCCGAGGCCGGAGCCGTGCTGATGCGGGCGATCGAGGCCGCGACGGACGCGCTGTACCGGGGCGAAGACCCCGACGCGCGGCCAACGAGCCGCCAGCGCAGGGCCGATGCGGCGGGACTGGTGGCCGAGCGGGCGCTGGCGGCGGGGCTGGATGCGACGCAGAGCGGGACGCGGGCCGAGCGGTACCAGGTGACGGTGCACACCGAGATGAGCACGCTGGAGGAGCATGGGGATCCGGGCCGGTCGGAACTCGACGGGGTGCGGGTGAGCGCGGAGACGTCGCGGCGCATGGCGTGCGATGCGTCGCTGGTGCACATGATGCACCGGGACGGTCAGGTAGTCAGCGTGGGGCGGAAGACGCGGACCATCCCGCCGCACCTGCGGCGCGCGCTCGAGGAACGGGACCGGGGCTGCCGGTATCCGGGGTGCGGGAGCCGGTTCACGGAGGCGCATCACGTCAAGCACTGGGCCGACGGCGGGGAGACGAGTCTCGCGAACACCGTGCTGCTCTGCCGGCGGCATCACCGGCTGGTGCACGAGGGCGGGGTGCGGATGGCGCTCGACGCGAAGGGTCAGGCGTTGTTCTTCACACCCGAGGGCAAGATGCTTGCGAGCGTGCCCCCGCCGGTGAAGGAGCTCAAGCTGACGCCCAACCTGCCCCCCGCCCCGCCGCTCGGGCCCGGGCGGATGTACAACGGCGCGGCGCGGCTGGCGAACGGCGCGGTCCCGTGGGCGATCGAGGCGGCGGCGCGGGAGGCCGTCGAGGAGGCGCTGGAGGAACCTCCGCCGGAGGGCAAGGCGCCGGCGCGGGCGGGCGAGAGCGACACAACACCCGCCTCACCGCCCGCGTTTCCGCGGCAAAAGCAGGGACCTGCGCATGCTGCGATGGGCCAGGCCACAGGAACCGGACAAACCACAGAAACGGCGCGGGCCACAGGCACGGAACAGACTCAACCGAAGGAGGTGAAGAACGGCACGCGGACGCGAGCCGCCTGAGGTGGGCGGAAGCCGGTACCGTCCCGGACGGCTGACAAATAGCGGCACGAATCTCACCCGGGGTCGCTCAGGCGAAGACGCCGGCCTTCATCGCTTCGAGGGCACCGACGACTTCGGCGAGCTGGCTCTGCTGGATGAAATGGGCCGGTGTCGCGCCGTCGAGGTGGGCGTTCGCTCCGGTGAGCCACTCCGGCACGACGTCCGGCTCCAGCCAGCGGAGCAGCATTTCTACGACCAGCGCCAGGCCGGCAAGCCGATCGGCGTTGTCCCGGTCGGGGCGTTGACCCCCACGCCACCGCGAAACCTGGGACGCAGAGACCCCGAGGATCTCCGCCGTCGTCCGGTCGGAGCGCACCGCCGCCCGGATCATCTTCAGGTGGCTGATCGCTCTCGCGGTGCGGCGGTCGGGTGCTTGCACGGTGGCCTCTGCGGCTTGATCTACCGCAGCGTCGGCTTGTCCAGCGAGTCCCAGCCGTAGGCGCGCTGGATGCGCTCGATCACTTCGCGGAAGACCTGACCGCCGCCCGACGCGTTGGTCATGACCGCCGCGCCGTAGCCCTTCGCCTTGTGGGCGATCAGGAAGCAGGTGAAGCCCCAGTTGCCGCCCGAGTGGCTGAAGTACCAGCCCTCGCCCTGCCTGGCGATGCTGAACCCCACCGCGAAGTCGCCTACGCCGACCGGGCTGAGCATCTCGGTGGCCGAGGCGGCTGTGATCACGCGGTCCGGATCGCCGCGCGCGGCCTTCTGCACTTCGATGGCGAAGCGCGCAAGATCGCGGGCGTTGGTCCAGAGCCCCGCCGCCGCCATGGCCGAGTACTCGTGCCACTTGGCCTCGCCCATCGCCTCGCCGCCGGCGTGCGCGCGGGCCGCATTGGCGTCGCGGTCCGGGGGGAGCGGCTGGGCGAAGGTGCTGGTGGTCATCCCGACGGGCTCGAGCACGGTCTTCCGCATCAGTTCGGGGAAGGACTCGCCGAAGACGTCGGTGAGCGCCAGCTGCATGATCGTGGTGCCGCCGCCCGAGTAGTGCATGGCGGTGAGCGGCGGCCGCACCATGGTCACGGCCTCCACATTGGACAGATCGTCCCCGTTCAGGATCTGGACCGCCGTGGGGCGCGGCACTCCCGGGTCGTAGCCGGGAAAGCCGTGGCCGTCGCCCAGCCCCGCGGTGTGGCTCAACAGCAGACGCGGCGTGACCGGACGCGCGTCGGTGAAGCCGTCGCCGGGCAGCTGCCACGACGTGAGCACGCCGTTGATGTCGTCGTCGAGCGAGAAGCGGCCCTGTTCGACGGCCACCATCGCCGCCATCGCCGTCACGGGCTTGCTGATCGACGCCGCCTGAAAGAGCGTCTCGACGTCGACCGGGGCGCCGGTCTCCACATCGGCGATCCCGTAGCCCCTGGCCCAGTGCACGTCGAAGTCGTGGATCACGGCCACGCTGATGCCCGGCACGCCGAACCGCTCCATGACCTCATCGAGCGTCAGCACGTCCAGCCCCTGGCGGTTCGGCATCTGGACGCCCTCGATGATGGCCTGCATCTCGGCGGGAGTCCCGACCTGAACGGCCTGGGCGGGCGAACCGTTGCCGGCCCCGCCCTGCTGGGAAGCCACCGCCACCACCACAGCCACCGTCAGAACCGCGACGGTCAGCACCGCACCCCCTGCCTTGCCGGCGAATCTCGTCATCCTGCCAGGCCTCCGCCCACGCCACCCGGTCTGACCGCCTGGATCGCTCCGTTGTGAATCGACTCCACGAAGGCGCGGACCTCGCTCTCCCGGGCGGGATCGCGGCGAATCACGTCCTGCACCTGCGGATCGGCGAGGACGTGTTCGGACGGATAGCGGTGTCGTTTGTCCACGCCGACGGCCTCGAATCCGGCCGCGGCCAGGTCGGCCTCGTATTCGGCGATCAGCACCGGAAGGCAGCCGACCAGCGAGTCCTTCGAGTTCGCGATGAAGTCCGGCACGGGCTGATCCGACACCAGGTCCGAGATCATCACGCGCCCACCCGGCCTGAGCGCGCGCATGACCTCGGCCAGCACGCGCGGCCGGTCGGCCGAGAGGTTGAGCACGCAATTTGAAATGACCGCGTCGACGCTGGCGTCGGCCACCGGCAGCGCTTCGATCTCGCCCAACCGAAACTCGACATTGGCGAAGCCGCCCTCGAGCGCGTTCGCGCGGGCCTTCTCCACCATCTCGGGCGTCATGTCAACGCCGATGACCCTCCCCTCCGGCCCGACACGCTCCGCGGCGAGGAAGCAGTCGAACCCGGCGCCCGCGCCGAGGTCGAGCACGGTCTCGCCGGGGGCCAGCGACGCCAGCGCCACAGGATTCCCGCACCCGAGACCGAGGTTGGCCCCTTCGGGAACGCGGTTCAGTTCGTCCTGGTCGTACCCGACGGCAAGGCTGATCTCGTCGGCGGACGACGGGCGGTCCGTGGGCCCGCAGCAGCTGTCTCCGTTCACCGCGGCCCGTGCGTAGCGCTCGCGCACCACGGTGCGCCGTTCGGTGGCGTTGATTGTCATGCAGTTGCTCCTTCAGCGGAATGCGCCCTGGGATCCCTCACCCGCTGCAGCAACAGCAGGCCGATCAGGAAGAAGGCCGTCAGCAAGAGAAAGCCCGGCCGCTGGTTGCCCCCGGCCGAGACGGTCACGAGGCCGAAGAGGAACGGTCCGAGTACGGACGACGACTTCCCGCAGAGGGCGTAGAAGCCGAACATCTGGGCCTCCCTTCCGTCGGGAATCAGTGACGCCATGAACGCACGGCTGGCCGACTGCACCGTCCCCAGGCCGATCCCGGCCACCACCGCCAGCACGTAGAAGGCCGTCTGGCCCTGGATGAAATACGCCGCGATGCCCGCGGCCACCCACATCATCAACACCCACGTCAGCACCTTCTTCGGCCCCAGACGATCGGTGGGTCTGGCCATCGCAAGGGCTCCGGCCATCGCCGAGAACTGCACGATGAGGAACAGGATGATGACGCCCACGATCGAAAAGCCGAAGGTGACGCCCGCGATCACGCCGGCCATCGCGATGATGGTCAGCACGCCGTCGATGTAGAAGAAGTACGCGAACAGGAACTTCCGCAGGTTCGGAATCCCCCACACCTCGGCCGCGATCGACCTGACGTTCCTTATCCCCACGACGGCGGCCCGGCCAATGGGCATCTCCCCCGCACCATCCCGCGGGAGTCTCCGGAACGCGGGGATCGAGAACAGGAAGAAGAACGCGACTACGGTGAGCCAGGTGAACTGGTATCCCTGGTCCGCCGTGATCCCCAGCAGCTCCTGCCCCTGCTCCATGGCGAGTGGGAGTACCAGCAGCAGACCGAGCGCCGATCCCAGGTATCCCCAGCCGAAGCCTCTGCCCGAGACCTCGCCAAGCCGTTCGGGCGGCGAGATGTCCGGAAGGTAGGCGTTGTAGAAGACGGCCGCGCTCTCGAAACCCACGTTGGCGATCACGAAGAAGACGAAGCCCGCAACGATCATTCCGGGCTCCAGCGTGGTCATGAGCGCCACGCCGAGGAGGCACACCGCGACGTAGCAGGCGAAGAACTTCTTGCGCACGCCGCTGCGGTCGGCGATGGCGCCCAGCACCGGAGACGTGAACGCCACCAGCAGCGCGGAAAGCGACACCGCCCGGCCCCACCAGAGATCTCCCAGGCCCCCGCCTTCGGCGACGATGACGTTCACATAGAACAGCGGAAACACCGCCGTCGTCATTACCGCCGGGAAGATGGAATTCGCGAAGTCGTAGAGCACCCATGACCTGACGGTGCGCTCGTCGTAGTTCAAGGGAAGGAGTCCTTTGGGGTTGTCGACAGGCGTGACCGGCTACACGCGGATATGGCGGCTATTCCCCCCGGGCCCGCTTGATTCCGAGGCCTACACCCGTCCCTACACCGAGCCCCAGCAGCACGGCGGCGCCCGTGCCCACAATGGGCAGGAACGCCACTACCGGTGCGGCCGCGATCGCGGTGGCGGCGCCTGCCGCGATCCCCATCCCGCTTGCGGACCGCTCCGCGACTTTCGTATACCGGAGCTTGCGACTTACGAAATCCTTCGACTTCACATGGCCGAACAAGCCGGCGGCACCCCCGATTCCAAGACCTAGCAACTCCAGCATTTCAGTCTGTCCTTTCCCGGGGCCAAGCCCCGCTTTTTCGCCCACCTACGACCCCGGCAACGTGAACGTTTCCCGTCCGCGACCGTTCCCGTCCGCGCCGCGTCAGGAAGGCCTTGCCATCTCGTCGAACACCCTGCTCACGTGTGTCGACACGTCCTGCAGGGCGAAGATCGAGGCGGCGTCGAGTTTTCTACTGATATCCCGGCCCACCAGCCTCCGCAGAAAGCGTAGCGGCTCGTCGAAATCGGCGTCAAACAGGGGATCCGAGCCCCGGTTGAGGTTCTCCAGGATGCGCAGGGCCAGGTAGGTGTCGTCCAGAAGCCCCGCCATCCCCTTGGTCATCTCGGGAATCAGGTCGACCGGATTCACGAAGTAGCGCGCCGCGTGCTCCAACAGGGGCATGACCACGACCTTGAGGCCACGCTGCTCCGCCGCCTGCGCCGCCCTCGCCAACAGCACGGGGACCGTCTCCACGACCTCGACCGCAACCGCGGCCGCCTCCGAAACCTCCTGTTCGGTCGCGGTCGGCGCCGTGCCGCGGATGAACTCCTCGAGCATCCCGTTGTCCCGAACCTTCGCGCTGTCGATGACGGCCTGAACGTCTCTCAGATTCAATCCGACTCCTATCGTCTGCGGTAGACCGTGATCCCGCCCCCGACGCCACCCGCCACCAGGTCACGGTCCCCGTCGCCGTCGATGTCGACGAACGCCGGTGCGGTGAATGTGGGGACTGGAGGCGCAAATGGCACGGTCTCCACGAAAACAGGCTCCTGCGGAGTTCCTTCGTTCAGGTAGAACAACAGCCCCGACGCTTCCGTTCCGACCGCAAGATCGAGGTCGCCGTCGCCGTCAAGATCGAGAATGGTGGGAACGCTGCGGCGACCGATGTCGATGTCCTGATACTCGTCCGAAACAAGCTGGAAATCCGGCGCTCCGGGACCCCCGTCGTTGCGGTAGTAGTTGAGCGTCCCGGACGACTCGCCCACGATGAGGTCGAGGTCGCCGTCCGCGTCCAGGTCTCCCAGCGCGGGGGTGGTGTTGCGTCCGCGGGTGAGGGTCACGGCGGCCGAGTCGACGAGGGTCCAGCGCGGCAGCAGGTCGTCCGGGCCGCGTTGTCCGTCGCGGCCGCGGCGATCGCCGTCGTTGCGGTAGTAGGCGATCCGGTCGCGCCATTCGCCCAGCAGCATGTCGTCGTCGCCGTCGCCGTCCAGGTCCCCGAACGCGGGGGCATAGTGGTACGCCTCCGGGAGTCCCGGGACCGTGCCGCGCGCCGTGAAGGCGGGCGCGGTGGGCGAACCGGTGTTCTCGAAGACGTAGAGGCGGCCGCTGCGCGTGTCGCCGGGTTCGATCTTGTTGGAGACGAGGAGGTCGAGGTCGCCGTCGCCGTCCAGGTCCGTGAAGGCGGGAATCGACTCGCTGCCCACGTCGAGGGCCCGGATCAGGCGGGTGGTGGCCTCGCTGAATTCGCCGTCGGCGTCCTGTTCGAACTGGTGGAGGTTTTCCACCGTGGTGAGGTTCGGGTTGAAGGCGCCGCCCAGCACGCCCATGGTCAGGTCCATGTCGCCGTCCTGGTCCACGTCGCCCAGCGCGGGAGCGTTGTACCCGGAGGTGGCGACCGGGTCGCGCAGCGGAAACGGCCTGGGCGTACCCCGCAAAACGGGCCGCCGGCAGCTGCCGGTGTTCTCGATGAACAGCAGACCGGGTTCGAAGAAGTCGCCCCAGAACAGGTCGTGGTCACCGTCCTGGTCGACGTCCCCCAGCGCCATGGTGTTGGCCCCGTGCAGGCTTCCCTGGAAGGCGCCGACGATCTCGATGTCCTCGAAGGAGTCCGTGATGTGGCGGAAGCGCGGGACTCCGTCGGCGTCGACGGACTCGGCCTCGTAGCGCGTGATGGTGCCGGTGAGGCGTCCGATCAGGAGATCGAGCATCCCGTCGCAGTCGATGTCCGCGGCGTTGGGGATGTTCTGGCGGTCCGAGAAGACCGGCTCGCCCGTGACGTCCCGGAGCGTATCCGCGGCCAGGACGTAGGCGGCCGGCCCGGCTCCGCCGTCGTTGCGGTAGTAGCGGATGTAGCTGAACGGCTCCTCGGCGAGCAGGTCGAGATCACCGTCGAGGTCCACGTCGACGAAGCGGAACCACTCGCCCACGGCGAGGTCCTCGAAGGCGTCGGTGACCCAGCGGTAGGCGGGCGGACCGGGCGAGTCCCCCTGTGCCTCGTTGCGGAAGAACATCACCTGGTTGGACCGCTCCTGGATGAAGAGATCCAGGTCCCCGTCCCCATCGGCGTCGGCGAGCTGGGGCCTGGGCAGGTTGAACCCGCCGAGGAAGGGATGGTCGATCACCTCCCCGGCTTCGTCCGTCACGGTGATGCCGTAGACAACGCGCTCCCAGTCGGACGCGGGGGCGGACGACACGGGTGCCGGCGGGAGCGGGGACGACGACGGCCCGCACACCCCGGTGAAGCCCGCGAGGACCAGGGCGGTGGCGGCCGCGCGCGCGAGGGTCACGGGAGGAGGGGCGGCGAATCGGTGGGGGGCGAAGTCATCACCGCGCCGAGCGAGATCCCCGCCGGATACGTCCCGACCTCGATCGTCTGCACCACCTCCAGCGTTCGGGTGTCGATCTTCACCACCGTGCCCACGTCGGCGTTGTCGTCCACCGGGCGCGTGGGCGCGTATGTGCCCTTGAGGTTCCGGTTCGACACGAACAGGTAGCGGCCGTCGGCGGTCACCGCGCTGCCGTGCGGCTCCACGATTCCGGGTGCCGTGATCCGCTCCACGACGGACCATCCGTCCGTCTCGACCACCACGACGGCGTCGTCGTCCTTGGCGCCGAAATACACCCGCGCGCCGTCGGGCGAGAACACCGGATGCCAGGGCTGCGTCCCGACCGTCACCTCGGCGACGAGGTCCAGCGCGGGCGTGGTGGCGTCGAAGACCAGGAGCTTGCCGGTCAGCTGCGTCGTGGCGACGAGCCGTCGGCCGTCGGGGGACAGCGCGAACTGCACGAAGGTGTGCGCGGGTCCGTCGATGTCCACCAGTTCCAGCGCTTCGGTGCCGCCCTCGACAACCGCGACGCGATTCTCGACAAGCGAAGCCGCGAAGATGCGGTCGGTGGCGGGGTCGATCGTCAGCGCGTGCGGACGCGGAAAGAACACGTCCAGCTCCTCGACGGTCATGTCGCCGCGGTCGATTACGCCGATCCGCTGCGGCGGGTTCACCGCCATCATCGAGCGTCCCACGTAAAGCCGCTCGGTGGACGGGTCGACGGACAGGAGGCCGGGCGTCTCGAACGGCGCCTGTCCGACCAGTTCGTTGTCCGCGTTGAAGCGGAGGACATTGCCGCCGCCGATGAGCGAGACGTACCAGTGGCGGCCGTCCGGGTCGACCGCGGTGTGGTGGGGGCGGCAATTGGGGTCGAAGCCGAGTTCGGTGAGGTCGATGGTGTGCAGGACCTCGCCGGAGGCCGCGTCGATGACGGAGACGCTGGCCGCCGCCTGGTTGGCCACGTAGACGCGCTCGGCCGTCGCCGCCTGGCCGTGCAGGACCCCTGCGCCGAGGGCCGTGGCCGCGCAGACGGACAGCGCGACACGCGTTGCGGTACGGGTGGTGCGCGAGGCCGCGCGACGGAGGATACTCATCGCTGCGCCTTTCGGCCGGAAGATCGTTCCCATCAGGAGACCGGCGTGCGGCTTCGCTTCTTCACAAGAAACAAACCCTGTGACCCCGACGTCACCAGGACGACGCCGGACGCGAAGAACGGGTAGTTGCTCCAGGAGCCGTCCATCGAGGGAGAGTCCTCGCCCGGAACGGTGTCGAAGAACGCGACTTCCGTCGGGTTTGACGGATCGGAGATGTCGAGCACGCGCAGTCCGCTGTTGTAGTTGGACTGGTACATGAGGTCGCCGACGATGTAGAGGTTGTGGTCGCTGGCGGTGTTCGCGGAAATGTGCTCCTTGATCATCAAGGGCTCGTCCAGGTCCCTGACGTCCCAGATCAGCGTCCGCGTCCCCTGCGTGAGCCCGCCGACCTCGTCGAGCTCGTCGTTCATGTAGAAGTATGACTGGTCCTCCGTGAGCCAGCCCTGGTGCGAGTACGCGACGTTGGGATAGCTCTCCGAGGCCAGGGCAATCGGGTTGTCCTTGTCGGTGACGTCGGCGATGCTCAGGGCGGTCTCGTTGGCGCCGAAGCAGATCTCCTTGCCGGCGTGCTCGCGGTCCGGGCCGTCGTAGTCGACGCACTGGGCGTCGTGCGAGTAACCGGTGCCGGATCGTCCGGTGGTGGGGTCGGCGAAACAGCCGGCGAAAACCGGGTTCGTGGGCTCCCGGATGTCGATCATGTGGAGCCCGCCGCCGCAGGTGTCTCCGCCGCCGCTGGCGCCAACGGCGTACGCGAAGCCGGTGCCCTCGTTGATCACGATGTTGTGAACGCTGTGGACCCGGTCGTAGTGCGCGTCGGTGTCGAAGGTGATCATGTCGCCGTCGTAGTTGCGCAGGCGGGTCAGGTCGAACACCTGCATGCCGTGATTGGCAGCGCCGTCGGCCACAATGAAGACGTGGTCGCTGTACACCTTCATGTCCCGCCAGATGCTGCCCGGCGCCCACTCGGGCTTGGGCAGGTTGCCGACCACGACCGGGTTGACCGGATCGGTCACATCCACGAAGGACGTGCCGTCCATCCGGCCCACGATGGCGTAGTCGCGCTGGGACTCCGGATCGGTCCATCCCCACACGTCGTTGACGCGCACGCCCCGGCTGCCGCCCAGATCCCCGACGGGAACGAACGCGACCAGGTCCACGTCGCTGCACCCGAACGCCGAAGCGGCGCCCGCGGCACAGTCGACCTGCCCGCCGAGGACGGCTTCCATGCCCTCGATCTCGGCGAACACGGAGAACCCGGGCGTCCAGGCCGAGCCTTCGCGCTCGAGGATGAGCGCGGTGCCGGCGCCGTAGTCGTCGCGGGGCATGCCCGACACCAGGATCCCGTTGCCGTAGGCTACGAGGGTGCCCATCCACGCACCGGGTGCCGGCTCCGGCTCGGTCAGCTTCGTCGCGGAGGCCCAGCCGCCCGTGCCGTCGGCGGCAAACTCGTAGATGCCGCCTCGGCGGGTGTCCACGCCCGGGGCCCCGACCCACAGCGTCGCTCCGTCCGACGCCATCGTGGTGCCGAACTGGTCGCCCGGCGAGCCGTCGAAGGCGCCGAGTCGGCCGACCTCGGTCCATGCATCGTCCTCGCGCGCAAATGCGACCACGCTTCCCGGGTCGCTCAGCGGATGGCCGGCGGCCACGAGGATCCGGTCTTCCATGATGAGTGCGGCGCTGCCCATGTAGGATCCGTCGCCGCTCCCGGTGAGTTCGGCGGTCATGGTCCAGCCGTCCGGCCCGGGTTCGTAGACGAAGGCCGCGCCACGGGCGGAATCCGCACCGGGGGCCCCCACCACCAGCAGGTCGTCCGACAACGCGATCGACCCTCCGAAGCCGGTCCTCTCGCCGGGCCGTGGAGACTCGAGCATGGCCTCCTGGACCCAGGCGCCGGCGGCGCTGCGGAACAGCAGCACCGCCCCGTCGCTGTTCATCGACGCGGTGGCGACCGCGGCCTGGTCGCCGCTCAACGCCGCGTTCGCCATCACCATGCCCTCGGGCAGGCCGTCGGCGACGAGCATCCCCTCGTGGCTCCAACCGGTCTCCGTCCTCAGGTACGAGTGGACACCGCCGCCGCCGGGCGAGCGCGGGTTCAGCGCCGTCACGAGCATGCGGTCGCCCGACAGGACGATGCCATAGCCGAATCCGTCGCCGGCGGAGGACTCCGGACCGGTCAGCCTGCCGGCCTCGATCCAGCGGTCGCCATCGCGTATGTACGTGTAGATGCCGCCCCCTTCGGTGCCACCGAAGTCGGGATCGGCCACCAGGACCTCGTTCCCCCAAACCACCACGCTTCCACCGAACCCCTGCGCGAGCAGCGACCCCGGGAGCAGCACCATGCCCGCCAGAGCCATGCTCGCCAGAGCCGGACACGCACCCCTCGACATTCTTCTCATGTTCCCCTTCCTGACCCACATTCGATTCCGACGCGACAAGTTAGTAAGGCTGGCACCAAAGCACCGTGTGGACAAGACTACATGCGGGCGCCGCTTCGAGCACCGCTTCGGCCCCCACGCGCAGGCGTCGAACCAGGAGACCTCACATGCATGTCACGTACTTCATTCCGGGCCCCCTTTCCCGTGGCCCGCTCGGGTTCGGCGAGCTCGAACGCCGCAGGACGTACCTGGAGCGCCACGCCGCCCCTGGAACGACCGTGGCGGTCGAGGACAGCGACGAGGGACCAGCCTCGATCGAATCCACGGCGGAGGAGAGCCTCGCGGTGCCACCGTTGCTGGCGGCTGTCCCGCGGCTCGAGTCCGAAGGGGCGAACGCGGTGATCGTCGGGTGCTTCGGTGATCCCGGACTGGTGGCCGTCCGCGAGGTTACGCGTATCCCGGTCGTGGGTCCCGGCCAGGCAAGCGGTCATCTCGCCGCCCAGCTCGGCGATCGGTTCGCCGTGCTGACGGTCGTGGACGAGGTCGTTCCCGCGGTGCGCCGGCAAATGCGGGGCCATGGACTGGCTCGGTTTGTATCGGAGGTGCGGGCGGTGGACGTGCCCGTGCTGGAGCTGCGCGACCGGCGCGACGAGGTACTGGACACGCTGGAGGCCGAGGGGCTGGCGGCCCTGTCGAACGGCGCCGACACCCTGGTGCTCGGATGCATGACGATGGGTTTTGTGGATGTCGCGCGGGACTTGCAGGCGCGCCTGGGAGTGCCGGTTGTGAACCCGGTGGTGGCCGCGCTCAAGGCCGCTGAGGGCATGGTCGCTGCGGGTGTGGCGCCCTCTGCGCGGGCTTACCCGACGCCGCGCAAGCAGCTGGACGTGGCCAGGGTCTGATCAGCCCCCGGGAAGGTGTGCCAGGTACGGAGCAACCGCACGCCCGAGTAGCGTGGAGGCCTCCAGGAAACCGGTGACCACCTGGTTCACCTGCCGCCGGAGGTCCGTCAGGACGAACGGGAAGAGGTCCGGATCGTCCTCGCGCATGGCGATCAGTTCGTGCACCCTGGCAAGCCTGGGCATCGGCACCTTGGGCGTCGCCGCATCGTGCTCGAACCGGGGCCCCTCGGCGTATCCGATGGGCACCAGGATCCGCGCCAGCTTCAGGAGCACCTCGTTTGCCGCGTCAGGGTCCAGGCTGCCGTCTTCGACCGCCTCGTAGAATGCGGTCAGCCGCTCCACCATCTTGTCGTACGCGGCTCTGACCGGCGACAGGTTGAACTGCTTGCCGAGATCCTTGTCGATCGATCCCTCGTACGCTTCGAGCGCCTCGCCCAACTCGGCCGCGGTCTCCCGGAAGTCCAGCGGAAGCACCTCGTCATTCAGGAATCGGGCGATGGCCGTCAGATAGACGCGGAGGTCGCGTTCGAGGTTCGCACGGTCCGCGACCTCGATCCGGTCCTTCTCCGTATGCCACGCGATGTTGCCTCCACAACCGCCCACGGGGTAGTAGCCGAGCCGGTCCCGTTCCTCCTGCGGGATGTTGGAAAGCAGCATGAAGAAGGAGGAGAGACCGATCTGGTTGAACGAATAATCCCCCGCGCGCAGCGGGCGCTGGCGAGTGGGCTCCACGCCGGCCACGGACTGAATGGAGGACCTGCAGACCTCACCGGCCTCCGCCATCCACGGCACAGCGTCGTACTCGGTCGCGCCCCAGCAACCCGGCGAGTCGATGTTCACGGTGGCCACGCATCGCCGCGACAGCTCGACGCCAAACATGTCGGCGTACCAGGTCGAGCCTCCATACCGTCCCGTCGAGTGGGCCGGCCACCAGGCGATTCTCAGTGACCGCCTCAACTCCTCGCGGTGTGCGTGGAAGATGTGAGCGAGCTCGAGCAGGGTGGCGTCGCCCACCGCATTGTCGCCGATCCCGACGTCCCACGAGTCGTAGTGCCCGTGCGCGAGGACGAAATCCTCATCCTGACCGTCGATCCGTGCGACGGGCAGCGGGCAGGGATACCAGCCCTCGTTCAGGTCTGTATGGATCTTGATCGTGTCCAGGCCGTCCTCGATGGCCTCCAGCAGCGTGTTGCCATCCCACCGGTTGATCGCGGCGACCGGCGTCGTGGGACGCTGTCCGAGCTGGGACGCGCCCGGCGTGCCCCACACGGTCGTGCAGATCCCCCAGTGGATGCGGCTGCCCGGATTGATGTAGACCTGACCGACCGCTCCGGCAGCTTCGAACCGCTGTACGGACACGGGCATCGGCATGCCCTCGGTCACGACAATCTTGCCGGCGATGTCCTCGGGGAGCTCACCGTGCGGCGACTTGAACAGATCGGCCGCGTCGTCGGAGGGATTCGCGGGAACGTGGACGAGCGGCGCCTTCAGCCCTCTTGCCGGGGTCGACGCCGCGAACGAAGGCGGCTTGCCGTCGAAGGACTCTCCCGCGAACTCGACCGAGGCTCCCTTCGGAATGGAGAGGTACAGATCCGGCTCGTAGACGTCGTGCGGGATCCCCGAGTTCTCGAGGCGGGCGACGATGTAGTGGGCCGCGGCCCGCTCCTCCGGCGAGCCCGACTCGCGAACGAGTACCGCGAATCGCTCGATCAGGCTCCACCCCTCCGAACGCTCCGCGAATGAGACTTTTGACAGCAGGGATTCGACCAGACTCATGGCACCTCGGGAAAAGACTCTGCCGGCCTCGGGCGGCCGTGCTCCGGGAGTACAATAACGCTCCCCGCAACCCCAGAGACCCGCGAGTCTGCCCCGGCGTTGGCGCCGCGCCGGCCAGGAACCGCTCCGGAATGACCGGATTTGTCGGATCAGGTGCCGATTTTGTCGGAGCGGGGCGCCGATTTTGTCGCATCGAGGCGCGGAACAGACGCCGACGTGCCGGTCGCGGTGTCAGGCTCACCAGTCCATCGCGTCCAGCTCGGGCTCGTAGCGTTCGAGCCCCTGGCGGGCGAGCAGGAAAGAGCCCGCCAGGACGAGGGCCGAGGCCCCCAGTGCCACGGCCGTGGCGATCAGCAGCGTGTGGTCGCTGGCCATGATGGCCTGGATGGCACGCAGGGGGCTGCCGAAGAGGCGTTCGTAGAGGTAGGACACCGCGAGGAATGTCCCAAGGGCTGCAAGAAACCCGTAGGTCATGACGGTCCTGGCCTTGAAGCGGAGTGCGAGCGCCAGCGCGGCACTACAGCCTGCGGTTGCGGTGATCCAGAACACGGGGAAAGCAACGGCGATGGTGCGCACAGTACCTGCGTCCCCCACAATGCCGGGCCAAGTCAATCCAGCAGCAACGGCAAGCAGCAGGGCGCCGAGCGCCGAGAAGAGAGCGGTCGCTATCAACCGGGCCGCGGCAAGCGTCGATGCCCTCACGGGCAGGGTGGTGAGCAGTTCCAGGCCACCGGTCATCTTGTCCTTGGCCACCTCCAGGGGAACCTGCAGTGTGACCGCAATCCCCAGAACCGACAGCACGGATCTCCATCCCGTCCGACCGAATCCCAGCACGAGCACCGCCACCGCGGCCACCGAGAACATGATTCCAATGCCCACCAGGAACTTCCGAGAGCGTCGAAACTCAACGCCCACCAGTGCTCGAAACGCTTGCTTGGTCATGACCGCTCCAATGCCTGAAGGAGTATCCGGGAAAGCGGCGCACCCGGGTCGCGTTCGCGCAGCTCCGCAGTAGCGACATCCTCGAGGATTCTTCCCGCCCTCATAAGGATGACCCGCTCGGCAATGAACTCCACGTCTTCCAGGATGTGGCTGGAGAAGATTACCAGCCGGTCACCGCCGCCAGGCGCACACTCGTCGATGATCCCGAGCAGTTCACGGCGCATGACCGGGTCGATGGCCGACGTGGGCTCGTCCAGAATGAGGACAGGTGGCCGGTGTGCCTCCGCTCCTACCAGGGAGAGCTTCACAGCCATTCCCTTGGATAGCGTGCCGACTTTCGAATCACTGGGAAGTTCCAGCCGATTCAGGAGCTCCTGCGCGTACTCGTGGTCCCAGGTGGGATAGAACGCCGAGAGAAAACTCAGGTGTTCCCCAACGGTCATCCATCCTAGTCCCAGCAGCTTCTCGGGCAGGAACCCGATTTGCGCCCTGACCTCCGGCAACTGGGGCCGGATCTCGCCTCCGCCGAGTTCAACCCGGCCCTCGTAGTCCCGGAGCCGCCCCGCAATCGCCTTGAGCGTCGTGCTCTTCCCGGCGCCGTTCGCGCCCACCACCGCCACGCGCTCTCCCGGATCGATCGTGACGTCCATCGGCTCCAGGAAGAAATTGGAGTACCGGACGCTGAATCCCCGCAACCTCACACCGGTCATCTTGGAAGTCCCCGCGCCGCCCGCCCTCTCTCCGGCACCTCTACAATGTGACCCATGCGCGCGCCGCAGAAAAGGCCATCATCACGCCCCAGAAGAAGAGTGCGAGACCGAGCGATGGCCGGACCTCCGGGCCGTCGCACCGGCGCAAAGCCATCACAAGAAACGCGAACCAGCAGAAATGTCCGATCGAGAAGACCTGCGCGATTGCGAACAGGAACGGACTCGTAGCGGGGACAAAGGCCGCCAGCCCCAGCGATACCTGCAGGTCGGCCGGCGAAGCTACGGTGCCACCGGTGGTCAGATGCAGATAGAGCGCGAGCAGCACGCCTTGCGCCGCCAGAATCGCCTCTCCGTACAGCAGCACGGAGAGGATCGGTCGGATCCGGCGCTCCGAGTTCGTCAGCACGAGCATCGCCCAGCCCAGCACCGTCAACAGGCCTGCCTTGAGCAGTTGGACCACCGGCGCAATCAGCGCGAGCAGCCATACCATGAACATCATTGTTCGGGTGATTTCAGGCCCCTGATCTCCCATCAGACTCTGCAGCAGCGGTCGCAGGGAGAACGCTGCGGCGAGCGAGAACACCCATCCGACGACCAGCGGCGGCACGATCGGCGTATGCACCCGAATGTCCTCCAGACTCGGAATGAGCATGTTCACAAAGTGCCGTAGCCTGGCCAGCACGCGTCGCGTCCATCCTTCCACCTTGCCACCTCCTGTCATGACCCTCCCCCGATTCCTCCGCGCATCGCCGCGATGTTGTCAATCAGCCTGCTCCTGCCGGTTCGCCCTACATGCACAAGCCGCACTGTATCCGAGTCGTCGATCCAGAAGGTCGCCGGCACTGCGTTCAGTCCGAGAGCACGGGCTACGCTGCCGTCCTCGTCGTGAACCGTCCTCGCACGAAGCGATGGAGGCACCCATGCGACATCGTCCATCACCGATTTCGGCGATGCGACCACCCACACCTGCAGGTCCCCCACGGTCGGGCCCGTCCTGTCACCGCTCCCGATCAGCGACTCCCACAACTCCAGGTCGGCCTTGCAATGAACACAGCTCCGGTCTACGTAGACGAGGGCCGCCGAACTCTGGAGGCCGGACGTCCGCGCTCGCCCACCAACCCACACCCGTTCCGCTACGATCCCTGGCAGCGCCCATGGCGGCTCGGCGGGCCCAGGACCAACCGGCCCTCTCCTGCCAGCCAGGACATGTGGTGCCAATCCGATTCCCACGGCCATGACCGCAACTACCGCGGCGACAACCTTCTTCACCGTACCCTGTTTGTCTCCCATCACTCTCCTCCTCCCGACGCGGAGCCCGGATGGATCGCCGCCCATCCGGGCTCCGCTGGCTGCCAGGCCGGCGTTGATTCAGCCGAATGCCAGATAGCAGACATGCGCGCACGACACAACGGTGACGAGCGGCGCAGTGCCAGATGCAATCATCGGCAAGCAGCTCATACATGCGCCTACAAGAGCTGCCCAGAAGATGATTGCCATCTGTCCTCCGACGACATCTGCTGTCACCGAAGCCTCAACTGAAGTTGCGGCCAGGACTCCGCCAACTTCATCGCCCACCGCTGTTCCACGTGCAGAGATCATCGTTGTACACAGTGTCAGCGCACCTGCCAGCATCACAATTGTCCTTCTCGCTGCACACCTCATCTGTGCCTCCCTTTCCAGAGCCTTCCGCTTGTTGCGATTTGTCAGAACGTCTGCGTGCACAGCATAGCGCACCCGAAGGCGCTAGCGAACCCAGCCGGTGGGGCCACAACCAGTGCAACGGCACTGCCGAACATGCAGAGCCCGCAGGCAAACCATTTGCTCTTCCACTGGCCCCCAACCACATCGTTCACGTTCGCGACATGCTGCGCGTACTGGCCCTTCACGACGCCGTCGGCTTCGACCGCCTGTACCACTTCAACAGACGCCGATTCGATCCGGTCCGTCCCGCTCATCGGAACCGACGCCAGAGTCGTGTGCATGAGCGACAGGACAAGCATGCCACTCGCAATTGTTCTTGTTGTCGATTTCATCTTGTTCTCCTGTTGGTTTCCATTCAGTTCATGCGTACCCGACATAGCAGAGACCGCCACATATGAGATATACCGGCCAAAGCCATCCGAAACTCGCAAAAAAGCCAACCACTGATCCGGCACCCAGTCCCAGCGCGGTGCCAACACAAACGTTGCACCCGCCCTTTACGATGATCTTGCCAGCGCCGCCCTGCATTCCTATGACGTTGTCCTCCTGTTGTGCTTCCATCACGCCCTCTGCCCGCAATGTCGGCACGCGCGGTGAACCCGAAACGGCGGGATACGCCAGCGCGGCGATGACGGCGAACGACGCTACATGCCTCAACACTCCTGTAACGTTCACGAGCATTCCTTTCCTCAAGGGTCACCTACATGACCGAGTGATAGCAGAACCCCCCACACGCGCCCAATGCGAGCGTGGAACCGGCTTTGCCAGCTGCGGCTGCGAGCGCAGCCCACCCACCGGTGTACAACAGTCCTACTCCGACCGCTATGCATCCGACGCAACCGAGAAAGGCCTTCCAGCCAGCCCCCACAACGTCCGCCGTCTCGGCCGGCGGCGGCGATCTGTCACCGACCGGGCCGCCCACTGTCGCGGCCTGGGCGCCCAGCAGTGCCAGACACAGCGTCAGCACAACGGGCCGAAAACTCCTCTTCTTCATCCTTCTCCTCCTCTTTCGATGTGGTGATCAGAACCGCGACGCGTCTCGCCGCGGTCGATCCGGTGCTACCCGGCGAGCAGAATCGACTCGCCGGACCAGATCTCGTCGAACCCTTCCTCGCTGATCGAGTAGCGACCCACCGTAGGATCCACGACGGTGAGACGTCCGGACGGCGACCTTCCGGTGACCGTCACGAAGTGGTTGCGGTTCACCCAGGCGATGAACGGGAAACGCGTGTGGGGCAGCTCGGCCGGCGTGAGCCGTGTGAGCATGAGCGACAGGTTGAATCGGCTCGCGGCACGGATCAGCCCACCCGCGGTCGTCCCTCGCGGCCTCGTCCCCGCCAGCACCATGAGCGAGTCGGTCGATGGCGCGGCAACGCCGACAATGCGCATCAGGTTGGCCAGCGCGGCGGGACCGCAGTCGTTCAGCGCGGACTGGAAGACGACGCCTTCACTCCCCAGGAACTCGGCATCCGAACGCGCCAGTTCGGCACGGGCGACGAGTCGCCCCAGACGGGGCAGATCGCTGGCCGCCAGGGTCCCGAGCGCGAGCGCGCCGGACACCAGGACGAGCGTCAGAATCGCGGAGCGGCGACGGTTGCACGCGCGCTTCCGCGATCCCTGTTCCCGCCGGCCGGACACTTCGGGCTGGTACCTTGGCATCGGTATGCCTCCCGGGTGGGTGGATCGTCATTCGATCAAGCGAGATCCACGGTACCGGCACCCGATGTGCGGTTACATGTCTGGTTGGGACTATCGGCCTTTCGAGGCCGAAATGCCGCCCGAAAGCGGCCTCAAAGGACTACCCGAACCCCCCAAACACCCCCGTTCCCTCCCTACAGCGTCTTCAGGACCTCCAGGATGTCCTCGTTGGTGGGCCGCACGCGGTAGTCCACCTCCACGAAGCGGTACCGCACCACCCCCTCCTTGTCGATCACGTAGGTGGCGGGATGCGGAAGCGGCCGGTTGGGAGGCGCGTTCTCGTTGAACAGGCCGTACCGGTCGATCACGGCGTGGTCCGGGTCGGAGAGCATGATGAAATCCGGGGCCATGCCGTCGTCGGCGGCCACGCGGTCGATCATCAGCTGCATCCCGTCGCGGTCGTCCACCGACACCGTGACGATTTCGGTCTCATCCTGAAGGTCGTCGGGCAGAAGGGCTCTCAGCTCCACGAGCTGACTGGCGCAGTACGGTCACCAGTGGCCCCGGTAGAAGATGAGCACGACGTTCTTCTCGCCCCGGAAGCCCGAAAGGCTCACCGCGCCGCGGTCGAAGGACTCCAGCGTAAAGAGCGGGGCTTCGTCTCCGACGGCCACCCGCTCGATGTCGGTGGGAGCCAGGTCGTGGCCGTCCGCGGGACCCAGATCCTGTGCGCGAGCCGCGGATGCGAACGCAAGCCGGCCCACAAGAACGAGAAACGCTATGGATCGCAGGGCCGGCCGAGCGAAGCGCGATTGCGGGCCCGCCGGGAATCGAATGGATGAAGACATGCTGGTCGTCCATGCCAGGGAGTCGGTGCCGTCCGGGTACACCCCCGGATTGAGGTCACCTATGTTAATCGCATGTGCTCCGTTCTCGCCATTCTCGGGTTCGACCCCGCCGACCCACCGCCTCGCGACCGCGTGCTCGCCCTGTCGAAGCTGCAGCGGCATCGCGGTCCCGACTGGTCCGGCATTGTCACGCACGAACGGGCGGTGCTGGCTCACAACCGCCTGGCCATCGTCGATGTCGAGCACGGCGCCCAGCCTCTGAAGAACGCCGCCGGGACCCACGTCCTGGCCGTCAACGGCGAGATCTACAACCACCGGACGCTGGAATCCGAACTGCGGACACCGTACCGCTTCCTCACCCGGAGCGACTGCGAGGTCATTCTGGCGCTGTATGCCGAGCAGGGAAGCGCGTTCCTGGACCGGCTGAACGGAATCTTCGCGTTTGTGCTCTACGACGTGGAGCAGGACCGGTACATCGTGGGCCGCGACCACCTCGGCATCGTCCCGCTCTACACCGGTTACGACGACGACGGCCGGTTCCATGTCGCGTCGGAGATGAAGGCGCTCACGCCGGTCTGCCGCACCGTATCCGAGTTCCCGCCCGGACACGTGCTCGACTCGGAAGAGGGCACGCCCAAGCCGTACTACACGCGTGACTGGAGGGACTACGAGGCCGCAACATCGGACCCCGACCCGGCGAACGTCCGCGATGCGCTCGAGGCGGCGGTCCATCGGCAGCTCATGTCGGACGTGCCCTACGGGGTGCTCCTGTCCGGAGGACTGGATTCGTCCATCGTGTCGGCTGTGGCGCAGCGCTTCTCGCGCCGCAGGATCGAGGACGACGACCGGAGCGAGGCGTGGTGGCCGCGGCTGCATTCGTTCTGCATCGGCCTGGAGGGATCGCCCGACCTCGCCGCCGCGAAACTCGTGGCGGATCACATCGGCACCGTGCACCACCAGTTCCACTTCACCGTGCAGGAGGGACTGGACGCGCTGTCCGACGTCATCCATCACCTCGAGACCTTCGACGTCACGACGGTGCGCGCCGCCACGCCGATGTACCTGATGGCCCGCCGCATCCGCACGCTGGGGATCAAGATGGTGCTGTCGGGCGAAGGAGCCGACGAGGTCTTCGGCGGCTATCTGTATTTTCACCGCGCGCCCGATCCGCGCTCCTTCCACGCCGAAACCGTTCGCAAGATCGACCGCCTGCACCAGTACGACTGTCTGCGGGCCAACAAGGCGATGGCGGCGTGGGGGGTCGAGGCCCGCGTTCCGTTCCTCGACAAGGAATTCCTGGACGTGGCGATGTCGATCGACCCGGCCGGCAAGATGCCGAACGGCGGAATCGAAAAGCGCATCCTGCGCGAGGCGTTCGCCGACTACCTGCCCCCCGAGGTGCTATGGCGCCAGAAGGAGCAGTTTTCGGACGGCGTGGGCTATTCCTGGATCGACTCGCTGAGGGACTTCGCGGAGAAGAGCGTCAGCGACCGCAAGATGGCCAGCGCACCCTTCCGCTTCCCCCACAACCCGCCCGCCGACAAGGAAGCGTACCTGTACCGCCGGATCTTCGAGTCCCATTTCCCGCTTCCGGCCGCCGCGCAGTGCGTGCCCGGGGGAACGAGCGTCGCGTGCTCCACGCCCGAGGCGCTGGCGTGGGACGAGGCGTTGTCGAAGACGCTCGACCCTTCGGGGCGGGCGGTTGCCGGAGTGCACGAGGCCGCCTACTGAGGCTGGCCGGGCACCCGCGGGAGTCCGGCCCGGCAACCGCGGGGCCCGCTCCGCCGCAATCGCTACTCCGACGCAGACCTCCCCATCTCCAGGTAGTCCAGCAGCAGGTTGGTCATCGCGCGGATACCGACGGGTACGGCGGAGTTGTCGGCCTGGAAGTCGGGCGTGTGGTGTCCCCCGGAGGTTCCGCCGGGGATGACCTGCCCCAGACGGAAGTAGAACCCGGGGACTTCGTTGGCGAAGTACGCGAAGTCTTCGCCGCCCATCGTGGGATCCAGGTCGATCACGTTCTCGGCACCGACGGTCCGCGCCAGGGTGGGCAGCATGCGCTCCCCGAGTTGCGGGTCGTTGATCGTGGCGGGCGTTCCGCGGTCGTAGTCCAGCTCGTAGGTGCCGCCGCCGGCCGCCGTGATCCCGGCCAGGATTTCGCCCATGCGCTGCTCGACCGCGTCGCGCACGTCGGGATTGTAGGTGCGTACCGTGCCCTCCATCTCGACCACGTGCGGGATGATGTTGAAGCGGGTGCCGCCCCGGATGATCCCCACCGTCACCACGCTGGGCTCGAGCGGGGGCAGGTTGCGCGAACGGATGGTCTGGAACGCGCTGACCGCCTGGGACGCCATCACGATCGGGTCGATCCCCAGATGGGGCGCGGCGCCGTGGGACTGCAGCCCCAGGATGCGGATCTTGAAATGGTCCACGGCCGCGAGCGCCGGCCCGGAGGTGAACCCGACCTTGCCCACCTCCATCTCGGCGAAGGAGTGGAGGCCGAAGATCGCGCTCGGGGCGGGATCCTGCAGGACGCCCTCGGCCACCATCATGCGCGCGCCGCCGTCTTCGCCCGGCGGGGGCCCTTCCTCGGCCGGCTGGAAGATGAACTTGACCGTCCCCGGTAGCTCGTCGCGCATGCCGGCCAGCACCGACGCCACGCCCAGCTGCACGGCGACGTGGATGTCGTGGCCGCACGCATGGGATACGCCCACTTCCTGACCGAGGTAGGTGGTGCGCACGGTCGACCGGAACGGATACGGCGTCATCTCGGTGACCGGGAGCGCGTCCATGTCGGCCCGCACCGCCACCACCGGGCCGGGCCGGCCGCCGCGCAGAATGCCGACGACACCCGTGTGGGCGATTCCGGTGTGGACCTCGTCGAAGTCGAGCGCGCGCAGGTGGTCGGCGACGAGCGCGGCCGTGTTGAACTCGCGATTGCCGAGCTCGGGGTTCTGGTGGATGTGCTCGCGCAGGCGGATGATCGTGTCCTGGACCGTGGCGAGCACCGCGTCGACGCGCGCGTTCTGCGCGGCCGCGGGCGATGTGGGCGCAGCGGCTGCGAGCGCGGCCATCACCAGGAACGTGGCCGCCGCGGCGAACGTGGCCGTGCGGGAAGCCGGCGGCGCCTTGCCGGGAATCTTCGTCCTCTTCATCAATCCATCCCTCCTGCCAGACTCTGGTATACTGCGCGCACGAAGCGCTCGGAATTGGCGCCCCAGGCGCCGTCGAGGTCGGCGGTAGGGGCTGCGGCGACGACCTGGTCCTCCGTGCGGCCGTTGGCCACCAGGCTCGCGACGCGCATGCGCACGGTCTCCAGCATGTCGCGGTACTCGCGCAGATGCTCCGGAGCCGCGAGGTCGCCGTGACCCGGTATGATCCTGGTGCCCTCGTTCGAGCGCTCCAGCACGAAGTTGGCCGCTGCGATGACGCCGTCGACCCCGCCGCCGCTGTCGATGTCGATGAAGGGGTAGCGGCCGCGGAAGAAGGTGTCGCCCATGTGGAAAACGTTGGCGCGCGGGAAGTGAACGATGGCGTCGCCGTCGGTGTGGGCTTCGCCGATGTGCGTCACGCCGATGTGCCGGCCGTTCCAGTGGAACTCGACCCCGGTGTCGAAGGTGACGACGGGCAGCGCCGCCCGCGGTGCCTGGTCGGAGCGGCCCACCAGGTCCGCGAACTCGGCCGGATTCATCCGCCGGTAAACGTTCCGGTGGGCGACGATCATGGCGCCGGCCTCGCCCAGGTTCTCGTTGCCGCCGGTGTGGTCGCCGTGCCAGTGGGTATTGAGCACCCACCGCACCGGCTGGTCGGTCACCTCCGCGACCGCCGCGAGGATCTTCTCGGTCAGGGGCGCGAACTGGTCGTCGATGAGGAACGCGCCGTCCTCTCCCACGGACAGTCCGATGTTGCCGCCCCGTCCCAACAGCATGAAGAGGTCGTTCTCCAGGCGGACGGTGGTGATCACCACATCCGACATGTCCTCCTGCGCGTACAGCGCCCCCGCGCCGGCGCCGGTCAGGACGACCGCTGCGACGGCAACCGGCGCCGCACGGCTCCACTCTCCCATCAGGGGAATCTTCATTCTCGGCACCTCCACCGGTCTGTTTTCGGGCGTTCCGTCCGCTCCGATTTCATTTGACGCCGGGCATGCCCGGCCCACCTATTGTCTAACTCACGGCCTTTTCGGTGGCAAACACCCGGATGGAGAAAGACATATGGGCCGACGCATACTTACACGGGTACTTACGGGGGCGCTCGCGTGCGCGCTGGCGTGCGCGGAGGCCCCGCCGGCCGCGACCACGGAGCCGGCTCCCCAGCTGCCCTCTGCTATCATCGGCGAAGGAGGTGCTCTGGAGGGGAGTCCCGTCAACTACGTGGACGGTGACGCACTCACCACCGGCTACCTCGCCGTGCCGGGCGGGGATGGCCCCTTCCCCGCCCTGGTGATCATCCACGAGTGGAACGGGCTTCAGGACCGCGTACGCCAGTTGGCCGACGACTTCGCGGGCGAGGGCTACGTGACGCTCGCGGCCGACCTCTTCCACGGACGTACCGGCTCCAACCGCGAAGAGAACATGGCGCTGGTGCGCGAGGCGCAGTCGGACCCGGCGGCGATGATCGCGAACCTCGACGCCGCGGTGGCCTATCTCAAGGGTCGGCCCGACGTGACCGGGCGGGTCGGCGCGATGGGATGGTGCTTCGGCGGGGGAGTCGCGCTGTCCTACGGCCTCGACGGCGCGAACCACGAGGCCACAGCGATTTTCTACGGTCGCCTGGTGGACGACCCGGAGGTGGTCGCCCGGCTGGACCACGAGGTCTACGGGACGTTTGCCGCCCTCGACGGCGGTCCGTCGCCCGAGTCCGTGGCGGCCTTCGAGAGCGCGCTGCGCGCTGCCGGCGTCGACCACGATCTGCACATCTACGACGACGTGGATCACGGCTTCTGGCTTCGCGTGGACGGCGACCCGGACGTGCGCACCGAGCCGGCCGCCGACGCATGGGAGCGGTTGAAGGCCTACCTGGAGCGGACCCTGCGCTGATGTCGGGTGTCACACGAGGTGGACGCCTGCTGTCCCCGTGGTGGGATTCGCGCGTGGTCGTTCCTGTCTGCGGGCGCCCCCGGAGTACATTCCAGGAACGGCACGGGTTTTGCTTGTTAGTAGCGCCAGACCCGCAACCAGGAGACCGGGATGTTCGGTAACAAACGAAGTGCCGGAATGGGGCTCGCGCTCGGGGCCATCGTGTTCCTGCCCCTGCTGGCGGCGACCGCCCCCACGCCGGCGAGTGCGCAGGGCCGTGACTTCCTGTTCGGTACACCCCGGACGACGTTCACGTTGAGGGCGGGTTTCCACCTGCCCAGGGCCGGGAGCAGCGACAGCCCCGAGAGCTTGTGGGACCGGACCCGTTCCGATCTGACGGTCGATACCCGGGACCTGGCAGGGGGGTCGATCGGCGGGGATCTCGGGATCCGGGTGACGCCGCGGCTGGACGTGCTCCTGAGCGCCGGATACAGCAGTTCGAGGACCAGGTCGGAATTCCGCGACTGGGTGGACCAGGACGACCTGCCGATCGAGCAGACCACGGAGTTTTCGACCAAGTCCGGCACGGTCGGGTTGAAGGCCTATCTGAAGGACCGGGGAAGAGCGATCGGGCGATTCGCCTGGATTCCCGAGACGTGGAACCCCTACGTGGGGGTCGCGGGCGGTATCGTTTCGTACCGTTTCTTGCAGCACGGCGACTTCATCGACTTCGAAACCCTGGAGATCTTTGGAGACCGCTTCTATTCACGGGACCGTGCCGGCACCATACATTTCCTTGGTGGACTGGATGTCGCCGTGAACGGTCGCGTGCTGTTTGTGGGCGAAGCGAAATACGGCTTCGCCAGCGCCCCGCTCTCGGCCGATTTCGTGGGTTTCCCGGAACTCGACCTGGCGGGCCTGCAGGTCACGTTCGGGGTGGGGTTCAGGCTGTGACAATGGACCGCGCGAAGGGACGCTTCCCGGCAGGGAGACAAGCCATGAGCTACACAAAGGGATCGAACATGTTGACGAGAACGAAGAGCATCGGCACCCTGGCCGGCCTCCTGCTGGCTGCCCTTCCCATGGTCGCACAGGCCCAGGCCGGACAGACGCGGGCCGGATGGCAACCCTACCTCGGCTGCTGGGAGCCCAACGCGCCCGCGCAGGCCGAAACGGCGACCGGCGGGCAAGCTGCCGCCCAGCAGGGCATCCTCTGCTTCGTGCCGAGCGGCGCCGACGTGGAGATGCTGACCATCGTGGACGGCGAGATCACGCATCGTGAGGGCTATTTCGCCGATGGCCAGCCTCATCCGGTCGAGCAGGATGGCTGTCGCGGTACGGAGTCGGCCAGGTTCTCCGAGGACGGAAGGCGTCTGTACACGGCATCCGAGCTGACCTGCGAGAACGGAACGGTGCGCAGCAGTACCGGCATCATCTCGATGCCGGGCCCCGGAGAGTGGCTGGACGTGCGGGCGCTGCAGGCGAACGGCGGCGCGACCGCGTGGTCGCAGTGGTACAATTACGCGGACGACTCCGTGTTGGAGGACCTGGGACTGCCCCGTCGCAGCGAGCCCCTTCCGCTCGTGCTGCGGGGATCCGAGTTCTTTGCGGCTGCCCGGGTCACGATCGAAGACGTGATCGACGCTTCGCAGAACGTCGATGCGAAGGCGGTTTCAGGGTGGCTCGCGCAGGTCAGGCAGGAGTTCGACGGCCTCGGTGCCGAAGAGCTGGTCCGGCTTGACGACGCCGGCGTGCCGGCCGAGGTGATCGATGTCATCGTGGCCGTCTCGTTTCCCCGGCACTTTGCGCTCGGAGACGGCCGCGCGCTTGTGGACGACTACGGGTCGGACCGGCGGGGTCGGCGCGTCTTCATGACCCCCATGGGCTACTACTACTCTCCCTCGGTGTTCGGCTACGGCTACGGCAGCCGCTTTGGGTACGGCTACCCCGGCTACTACGGCAGCTACGGCTACGGCTCCTCCTACTGGGGCGGCTGGGGCGGCTACTACAGGCCGGTGGTTGTTGACGTGAACCGGGCCCCGTCGAGATCGAGCAACGGACGCGTGATCGCCGGCCGGGGCTACCGTGGGCCGCGGTCGGTCAGCACGGGCGGGTACTACGGCGGGAGGAGTTCCGGCATCTCGAGCGGCAGCGGCCGCAGCAGTTCGGCCGGATCCGCGAGTTCCTCACGCGGCAGCAGCGGTCGGACGGCCAAGCGGCGCGGCGGAAAATGATCCCCTCGTGACGGAGGTCGCCGCGGCTGTGCTCGTTCAGGAGGCAGCCGGGGGTCTCTCCGAAACGCTCGCCTCCAGCCCGCTCCTGGCTCTCGCCGTGCTCTTCGGTGCCGGCGTCGCCACCAGCCTGACCCCCTGTGTGTACCCCATGATCCCGATCACGGCGTCGGTGATCTCGGGGACCGCGACCGACGGGCAGCCCATGCGGCGCACCGTGGGGCTTACCATGGCCTACGTCGTGGGGATGGCGATGCTCTACGCGTTCCTGGGGCTCCTGGCGGGGCTTACCGGGACGCTGTTCGGCACGGTGAGCGCCAGCCCGTGGGCCCTGTTCGCGATCGGGAACCTTCTGGTCGTATTTGCGCTGGCCATGCTGGACGTGATCCCGGTGAGGGTGCCGCAGCGGCTGCTGGCGTGGGCCGGGGGGCGGGAGGGCGGTTCCTACGGCGCCGTCTTCGTGCTGGGGGCGACGTCGGGCATCGTGGCCGCGCCGTGCGGGGCTCCGGCCTTCGCGGCGGTGCTGGCGTGGGTCGCGGCGACGCGCGCCGGCGCGATGGGCTTCGTCTACCTTTTCGTCTTCTCCCTCGGGATGACCGCGCTGCTGGCCGCCGTGGGGCTGTTCTCGGGAACCCTCACGCGCCTCCCGAAGTCCGGGAAGTGGATGGTGACGGTAAAGCGGCTCGCGGCACTGGTCATGCTGGGCGTGGCGGAGTACTACTTCATACAGGTCGGATACAACCTGTGAGGAGCATATCGTGAACGTGTGTGAGAAACGGATCGTGCTGGCAGCTCTGACGGCGGTCGCCTTCCTGGCGGCCGCACCTCGCGCCGTAGCGGCCCAGGACGGCGGATTCGGTCTGCCGCCCGGCACGCCCGCGCCGGACGCGCAGGTGGAGGATCTGGACGGCAATGGCGTGTCGCTGCTGGACATCGTGGGCGGTGGCCCCGCGCTCATCGAGTTCTGGGCGTCCTGGTGCGAGCAGTGCGAGCTGCTGCAACCCCAGATCGACGAGATCCGGGAGCGGTTCGCCGATCAGGTGAACGTGGTGGCCATCGCGGTCGCGGTGAACCAGTCGGTCCGGCGCGTGCGCCGGCATGTCGAACGGCACGATCCGGGCTACGCGTTCGTGTACGATGCAAACGGCGAGGCCGTGAGAGCCTACCAGGCCCTCACGACCTCAATCGTCGTCCTGATCGACGGCGAGGGGCGCATCGTGTCCACGGATGTGGGGCCCGACCAGCCGCTGGTCGCGGCGGTGGAGTCGATGCTGGGAGGGGGTTGACGCCCCCGGACGCCTACCCCTCTTCAGGTTCCGGTGTCACCTCGTCGATCACGGCCGCCAATTCGTCATACGCCGCGGGATCCACCTGGTTGAACTGCGGGATCACCTTCGCGACACGGCCATCCGGCCCCACCACGACGACGGCCCGGCTCCCCACCATTCCGTTGTCCCTGAGCGATCCGCCGAACGCCGTGAAGGCGTCGCCGTCGGGATCGCTGCCGAACAGGTAGGGGAAGTCCTCGTCCTTCAGCCAGGAAGCGCCCTCTTCGGCGGAGTCGTTCGAGATCGCCATGAGCACGACGTTGCGGCCTTCATTGAACAGTTCTGCGTACTGATCACGGTACGCTCTCATTTGAACCGTTCAGCCACGCGTCCTGACTCTGAAGAAGAAGGCCAGAACCACCGTTTCGCCGCGGTAGTCGCTCAGCCGGACCTGGTCCGACAGCACGCCGTGACGGGTCGCGCCGGTCAGCTCGAAGTCCGGCGCCATCGCACCGACCTCGATCAGTCCGGCCCCCGCCTCCTGGGCAGCCGAGCCCTCTGGAGCGCCCATCAGGACCGCGCCGGCCAGGACGGCCGCCACCAAAAGTCTGCGCATCATTCGCTTTCTCCGTTCTCGTTTGAGAGTGTGCATGAGTATATGAGTATATGAATCCGCGCGCGACCGCCCGTCACGAGACTCCCCAGCCCGGAGGCCGCCCATCATGAGACCCGTCGCAGTCATGGCCATCGCCACCCTCTCCTGTGCCCCCGCCCCCGACACGGGCGCCCCAGCCGACGACGTCCTCCGCACTGCCGACCCCTACGCCCGCGGCTACACCGACGACGACTTTCCGCGCGTACAGGAGCTCGCGCCCGGGGTCTACTCCTACGAGCAGCTGCGCTCCGCGGGCGACGAGCGCTTCACCACGGTGAGCATGTTCGTTGTGACCGACGACGGCGTCCTCGTCGCCGATGGTCAGGGTAGTCCCGAAGAGACGCGCCGCCTGGTGGAGACCATCGCCGGGATCACCGCGCGGCCCATCACCGATGTCGTCGTCTGCTCCGACCACGGCGATCACACGGCGGGCAACGCCGAGTTTCCCGCCGACGCCCGCTTCCATGCGCATCCCACGTCGCAAGCCGTGCTGCAGGTGGTCGCCGACAACCCGATCCGTCCCGACGACGCACCCCCCGTCGTCGTGCCCACGCACCTCGTCGAGACTGCAACAACGCTCACCCTCGGCGGCAGGGAGATCCGGCTGCTTTTCCTCGGACGCGCCCACACCGGCGGCGACCTGGTCGTCCACCTGCCGGCGGAGAAGATCCTCTTCATGAGCGAGGCCTACCTGCACCGCGTCTTTCCGGCCATGCGCTCGGCATACCCGACGGAATGGGTGGCGATGATCGAGGCAGCCCAGGCGATGGACATCGACATCTACGTGCCCGGACACGGCTTCGTCGACTCGCCCGCGGTGCTGGCGGAGGAGCTGGAGACGTACCGCCAGGCCCTCGTACAGGTCATCGCCGAAGCCACCCGCCTCCACTCCGCCGGACTCACGCTGGAAGAAGCGGTCGAGCAGGCCGACTTCGGCGAGCTGGAAGGCTGGTCGCTGCGCTCCAGTCAGGGCGGCCGCGCGCTTGGCCGCGTCTACATGGAACTGAACGGAGAGCTGCCGCCGGGGTGACACTCGGCACCGGGGTGACCGGCAGCACCGTGGTGATCGCCGCCAGCCCACCCGCCACCACTGGCCCACCGGCGGAGTCCGCAATAATGTCCATGCGGCTTCAACCACAACAGACCCTCCGGAGGAACACGTGAAACCGACTCTTCGCGCCCTGGCCCCCTGTGCCACCCTGGCCCTCGCCGCCGTCCTCACCGGTACAACCGCCGCCCCCGCCTCCGCCCAGGACGGCGAGTGGCGCTACTGGGGTTCCGACGCGGCCAGCACGCGCTACTCCCCCCTCGACCAGATCGGCGCCTCCAACTTCAACGACCTCGAGGTGGCGTGGATGTGGCGCGGCGACAACTTCAGCCCCAACCCCACGCAATACCTCCGCGCCACCCCCATCTACGTAGACGGCACGCTCTACTCGGTCGCGGGCACGCGCCGCACCGCCGTCGCCATCGATCCCGCCACCGGCGAGACGCTGTGGACCTTCCGCGAGCCCCACACCAAGCGGTGGGAAGACTCGATGCGGAAGGACTACGGCAAGGGCGTCGCCTACGCCGAGGTGGACGGACGCGGCATGATCTACCTGGTCACCCCCGCCTTCTTCATGCACGCGCTGGACCCCGACACCGGCCAGCCAATCGAGTCGTTCGGCAAGTACGGCACCGTCGATCTCCTCGCCGACCTGGGCCACTGGGAGCACGACCGCGAAGACGGGCTGCCCCCCGAGGTCGGCTACATCACCAACTCGTCGCCCCCGATCGTCGTCAACGGCGTGGTCGTCGTCGGCAACTCGCACGAGCAGGGCTACTTCCAGACCCGGAAGGAGAACGTGCCCGGCAACGTGCTCGCGTACGACGCGGCGACCGGCGAGCACATGTGGACCTTCAACGTGATCCCCCAGGAGGGCGAGTTCGGCAACGACACCTGGGAGAACGACGCCTGGAAGTGGACAGGCAACGTGTCGGCGTGGGCCCCGCTCTCCGCCGACCCCGAACTGGGCCTCGTCTACGTGGTGACCGACCCGCCGACGATCGACTACTTCGGCGGCTTCCACCCCGGCGACAACCTCTTCGCGACCTCCATCCTTGCGATCGACGTGCAGACCGGCGAGCGCAGGTGGCACTTCCAGACCGTGCACCACGACGTCTGGAACTACGACAACCCGACCGCGCCCAACCTCGTGGACATCAACGTGGACGGGCGCGATATCAAGGCCATCGTGCAGACCACCAAGCAGGGCTGGGCGTACGTGCTCGACCGCGCAACCGGCGAGCCGGTGTGGCCGATCGAGGAGCGCGCGGTGCCGCAGTCCGACGTGCCCGGCGAACACCTGTCGCCGACGCAGCCGTTCGTCACCCGCCCGGCGCCCTTCGAGATGCAGGGGATCACCGAGGACGACCTGATCGACTTCACCCCGGAACTCCGCGCGATGGCGCTCGACATCGTCAAGAACTTCCGGCTGGGGCCGCTCTTCAATCCCCCGTCGGTCGAAAACGGTCCGGACGGCACGCAGGCCGCAATTCACTGCCCCGGCGCCAACGGTGGGGCCAACATCCCGGGCGGGTCGGCCGTCGACCCCGAGACCGGCATCCTCTACGTCGCGTCGACGCGCGGCTGCAGCGCTCCGCGGCTGGTCCCCGGCACCGACGTGGACCCCGACGCCAACGTGGACTGGGTCAGCGTCGGCCCGGGCGGCGTCCGAGGTCCCCAGGGCCTGCCCATCTTCAAGCCGCCGTACGGCAGCATCACCGCGATCGACCTCAACACCGGCGACCATGTGTGGCAGATCCCCAACGGCCAGACGCCCGACGCGATCCGCAACCATCCGCTGCTCGAGGGCGTCGACGTCGGCAACACCGGCGCCCGCTCGCACGCGACCAAGCTGGTCACCGGCAGCCTGCTCATGTACGCCGAGGGCCGGGGCGCCGCCCCCATCTTCCGCGCCGTCGACAAGATGACCGGCAAGGAGGTAGGCGCCGTCGAAATCCCGGGCGCCACCGTGACCGCCCCGATGACCTACATGCACGAAGGCGTCCAGTACGTGGTGATGGCGATCAACCGCCGCGGGCTTCCCGGTTCGCTGGTGGCGCTGCGTTTGCCGGAGTAGGAGGAAGGAAACAAGCATGAAGAGACGGACTGCGGCTTCGGCGGCCGCGCTGGTGGCCCTGTTTGTGGCCGTGGTGTACCTGCGGGATGCTCCGGAGGGCAGTCCCGGCTCCCCCGACTACACGGCTCTCTTCGACGGCAGCGCGGGCGAGTGGATCGACCTTGGCCACACCTTCGGGCCGTCCACGATCTACTGGCCCACCGACACGGCGGGCTTCCAGCTCACCGAACTGGCGTACGGCACGACCGAAGGCGGCTACTTCTACGCCTCCTACGCCTTCGCGTCCGCCGAACACGGCGGCACCCACCTCGACGCGCCCATCCACTTCGCGGAGGGACGGCGCGCGGCGCACGAGATCCCGCTGTCGAACCTCATCACCATGGCTTCGGTCGTGGACGTCTCGGCCTCGGCCGACGGCGACCCGGACTACCTGTTGTCGGCTGACGACCTGACGGCCTGGGAGGCCGAGCACGGTCCGATCGCCGACGGCACGGCCCTGCTGATCCGCACGGGCTGGTCGTCGCGCTGGAGCGACCGCACCGCGTACCTGGGCACCGACCTGACCGGCCCCGAAGCCGTGCCCGAACTGCACTTCCCCGGCATCGGCACGGACGCCGCACAGTGGCTCGTCGACAACCGCAACATCGCAGCGATCGGGATCGACACGCCCAGCATCGACTACGGCCAGTCCAGCGACTTCCGGTCCCACGTGATCCTGTACCGCGAGAACATCGTAGGGTTCGAGAACCTCACCAACCTCGACCGCCTGCCACCGACCGGGGCCGGGATCGTCGCGCTGCCGATGAAGATCGAGGGCGGGAGCGGGGGGCCGCTGAGGATCGTGGGGTGGGTGCCGGGCTGAGGGGGGCCCGTTCCTTCGCCTGAGTAACGGTTCAGTGCCCCGCCGCCGCGACCAACGTCGGGCCGGGCCACTCGATTCGGCCGTTCAGCCGGCTCTCCATTACTTGCCGGAAATCCTCCGCGTAGTCGGGTTTCGACGGGGGCCGACGATTGAACAGCGCGACATAGGTGATTCCGTTCCCTCGCTGGTGGGCCAGCGTGTTGGCGCCCGAAAGCGATCCGGTATGGTACGCCCACGTGCCAGCTCCCCCGAAGCGATTGCGGCGGCGACCGATGTTCTCGCCGAACAGACGATACGCGTCCGCGAACAGGAGCAGCGCGCCGACCGAGGTGACCAGCCCGGCCTCGGCGATCTTGGCCTCGAGGTCCCACCCGCCATCGGGCCACCGGACCCGTGGACCCGTGGGGTCGAACACGTTGACCGCTGTGCCGGAAGCATCGTACCAGGGCTCACGTCCGCTGCGGTCGTCGGGAAACGTTCGACCCTGAACGACCTCCTCCGGCGGGACGCCGAGCGGCGCGAAGACGTTCTCGCGCACATAGGTCATATAGTCCTGCCCTGACACTTCCTCGACGATAAGGCCGAGCACCAGGTAGCCGACGTTGGAGTAGGCAGATCGGTCGCCGGGCGCGAACTGCAGGGGTTGTCCGAGCACATAACGCAGCGTGTTCACGCGACCGGGCGGGCTTGAAATCGACATCGCCTCGGCAATCTCGACCTCACGAAACACGAAGTCCGCGGCCGCGTCGCGGTCCCAGCCGCCCTCATGCCGCAGCAGGTGCGCAACCGTAATGTCGGCAACCCGGGGGTCCCCCAACCGGGGAAAAGGGTCGATGTCGAGGATTCCGCCGCTTTCCTGGCCGAGGTCGAACGCCCGTTCGCCGAGATCAAGCCGCCGTGCGGCTGCCAGTGCCCGGATCGCCGCCGCAGTGACCGGCTTGGACACGCTCGCAATCCTCATCATCACGTCCGGCGCGATCGGAACCTGACGATCGGCGTCCATGAATCCCACCGCTTCGTTGTACACGATCTCGCCGTTCCTCATGACACCCAGGGCGGCGGCACCGATATCATGCTGCTCGGCGAAATCCGTGAGCAGCGAGCGGAAGACCTCCTCCGCGGTCACCAACAGTGCCTCCACCGCCACTGCCAGACTCTGCGTGGCTGTCAGCCCGCCCGGGTCGGTGGCGGTGATGGTGACACCGGCGTTTCCGACAGCCACGCCGGTTACCGTCACCAGCGAGCCGGATACGCTCGCGACCACCACTCGCGGGTCGGAGGATGCCGCGCTGTAGGTCAGTGGGTCACCGTCGGGATCGGAGAAATGCTCGGCGACGTCGATTCGACTGGACTGCCCTTCGGTGACGGTGTGAGCCGCGATCGAGCCGACGGCACGGGGCGCCCTGTTGCTCTCGGGCGTGGTGCCCGTGTCTCCGCAACCGAGCGCCAGCGCAATGAGCGCCACGGCGGCCCGACCCCACCATTCACGCAATCGTCGAGCCGCCGTCCGTGCCATGGCCGTCTCTACCCGCCGGGACGCCCGGAGGGTCCGTTCACACGTGCCGCCACTAACCCGGCGCCTTGGTCACCGCGTCTCCCACAGCCAGTCGTAGCTCAACCGCAGGTAGTAGTAGCCGCCGTTGAAGCCGAAGGGGGTGCTCTCCGGGTAGAGCGCTCCAAGGCCCGCCGCGGCGGGATTCTCGTCCGGGTAGGTGTTGAACAGGTTGTTGGCGCCGAAGGCGATCGCCGCGTTGTTCGCCAGCGGTATCGAGACCTCGGCGTCGAAAAGGACGCGCGCGCCGTACCGGAGGTCGGGGTCGCTGAGTTCGGAATCGTAGAAGCCGTCGTAGTAGGTGCCCCGGACCAGCGTGTTGAGGCTGCCCAGTTGACGCGACAGGCTGAGCACGCTGCGATAGCGCGGCAACGCCCGCTCGAGCTGGTCCACCCGCGAATCGTTCACGACCTCCGGATTGCGCTCGGTGACCTCGGTGCCGGTGTAGTTGAAGAGCAGGCTCACGTTGGTCGCGTCACCGGGCGAGTAGTTCGCCACCAGGTCGATGCCCTGGGTCAGCGTCGCGAAGTCGTTGGTGAAGAAGCGGAACTCCGCAAGGTTGGCGGCGCTCGTCACGCCTTCCGAGACCAGCTGCGCGACCTCGTGGGGCTCGAGCTTGAAGGTCCTCGTCTGCGCGAAGCGGTCCGAGATCGAAATGCGGAAGTAGTCCGCCGTGAAGCGGAACGCGCCCGCTTCGTACACGACCCCGCCGGTCAGGCTGACCGAGGTCTCCGGCTCCAGCTGCCTGCCCCCACGGGTTCTCGCCACCTCCGAGGTCGAGGGAATGGTGCCGCGATTGACCAGGTCGCCGAGATCGGTGTCGAAGACCGTCGACACGTTGAAGGCGTTCTGCTGCCCCGGCGTGGGCGCGCGGAAGCCGGTGTTGATGTTCGCCCGGAACGCGACCTGGTCGGTGGCCTCGAATCGGAAGGATACCTTTCCGGTCGCCTTGCCGCCGAAGTCGGAGAAGTCCTCGTACCGGCCCGCGATTCCCACGGCCCACGGGTCGTCGGCCCGGCCCAGGTTGAGGTCGGCGTACACCGCGGTGTTGCTGCGGGTCCAATTGCCGGCAGCCAGCGGGCTGAATCCGGGGAAGCCGTTCGAAGAGGAACTGAAGCCCTGTGCCGCGTATGGTCCGATCTTCCAGGATTCATCCTGCCCCTGTCCGATCTCGAAGCGCTCCTCGCGCTGCTCGAATCCCGCCGCCAGATTGGCCGCTTCGTTGACCTGATAGGAGAGATCCAGGTTGAAGTTGATCTCCTCCTGGTTGTAGAGGCCGGGGTCGAAGTCGGTTGGGGTGTCCGGACCCAGCGCCGCGTTTACCGTGTTGTAGATGAAGAAATCGGCCAGGTTCCGGCCCCAGCTCGTGCTGGCGTCCCAGGCGATGCCGCTGTCGGTGCGGCCCCGGATTCCACCGACGATCGAGGCGTCGAGGACCTCGCCGCCGAACTGCGGCGTGAAGCCGCCGGGGAACATCTCCTGGTAGGAAAAGCAGTTCGGGTCGTCGAAGACCCGCTGGAGCGCGACCGGGTCGGGAACGTTGTTGGTGATTGCGACGACCGGGCAGTCGGCCGATCCGAGGCCCTTCGCCTGCAGCACGTCGCCGATCAGCAAGGTCGCGCCGCCGTCGCCCGAGAAGACGCCGCCGCGGGTGTTCGGGTTGCGGAAGAAGAAGCCGCCGTCCACGCGCTTCGTGGCGATGTTCCCGAAGGCGTAGACCTGCTCGTCGTCGTCGAAATTGTAGCCGGTGTTGAGGAACACCTTCAGGTCGTCCGTGACCCTGGGGGAACCCCACACCTGCGCGGTCGGCGTCCGCACGGCCGTATTGCCCGCCGCGACGAGCCCGGCCGCGTCGTTCCGCTGGATGGCGCGGTCCGTCGGCTCCTGATTGCCGAACTCTACGCTGAGGTTGGCGAATCCGGACTCGCCGAGCGGAACCCCGAAATTGCCGGCCACCGAGAGCGCGTTCCCGTGACCGCCCCAACTCCGGTCCGCACCGTCGATGAACTCGTCGCCGTCGAAATGCCGGCCCTGCTTGACCTGGACCGATCCGCCGGAGCGGTCGTTCTTCAGCTGGAAGTTCAGCACGCCTGCGATGGCGTCCGAACCGTACTGGGCCGACGCCCCGTCGCGCAGGACTTCGACCTGGCGCAGCGCGATGCCCGGGATGGCGCCGATGTCCGGCCCCTGGGCGCCGTCGGACAGACCGCCGCCCAGCCACGAGATGACCGCACCCCTGTGGCGGCGCTTGCCGTTGACGAGCACCAGCGTGTGGTCCGATGCGAGTCCACGGAGGTTGGCCGGACGGGTGATTGTCGCGGCGTCGCTGATCGGCTGGATGTTGACGTTGTAGGACGGAACCACGTTCCGCAGCAGGAAGTCGATGTTGGTCTCGGCCTGCCGCGCGATCTCCGAGTCCGGGATCACGTCCACCGGTACCATCGACTCGGTGACGGTGCGTGGCCGGGTGCGGCTACCGACCACCACAAGTTCGTTGAGGGCGAAGGCCACCACATCCAGCGAGATATCGAGGTTGAGGGTCTGGCCGGCGGTCACGGTCACCGCCTGGGTGTACAGGCCGTACCCGAGAAGCCGGACTTCGAGCGTGTGCGTGCCGGCGGGCACGCCGGGGATCGAGAACGTACCGGTCGCGCCGGTGAACTCCACGAGGCCGAGGCCGGCAACCTCCACGCGGGCGTTGCCGAGGCCCTGACCGGTATCGCCGCTGCGCACGGTGCCTGCGATGGTCGTCTGCGCGGCCGCCGCGACGGGCGTGCCGAGCAGGGCAAGGACTACGAATGTCTTTCTGAGCATGGAACAACTCCTTGATGTCCTGATTGGATGGGCCACGCGCGAGGGTGGCCCGGACGGGCCGCTCGCCCACTGCATGCGGCCGGACGGAACCGACAAACCTACCGATGCCATCGGGTACCACCAAGCGTGTACGCCGAAGCGCGACCAAGGTTTCGTGTTGCACGCCGCGTACCGGCCCCACAGTGTGAATAGCGGGGCGGACCCACGCCCGCGAACCCGCCGCGTGCCTGCTCCCGGTACTCGTGATGGAGGTTCTCCGATGCGCCCGCTATGGATGGTCCCGCTCCTGTTGCTGTTCGCACCCGTCATGGACGGGCTCCGGCCGCCGTCCCGCCCGGGAGGCGCGTCTCTTCTCCATGCCCAGGAAGCCGGCGGTGATCCGGACGAGTGGGACGTGACCGCCCCCCGCGGCGAGGTCCATGAGGTCGACTTCACGACGAGCGAGGGGACCTGGATGTCGGTCGACCTCTCGCCGGACGGCGAATGGGTCGTCTTCGACCTGCTGGGCCACGTGTACCGGGTTCCGGCGTCCGGCGGCGAGGCGGTCTCGCTGACCCAGAACAGCGGCGTCGCCGTCAACTACCACCCGCGCTTCTCGCCGGACGGCTCCGCGATCGCATTCATTTCGGACCGCAGAGGGCAGAGCAACCTGTGGCTGATGGACGCGGACGGGTCGAACCCGCGACCGGTCTTCGAGGACCAGGCGCTCCGGGCCTGGGAACCGGCGTGGTCGCCCGACGGCCGGTTCATCGCGGTCCGGCGCGCGTCGACACAGCGCGGGGCCGGGGGCGCCGGGCTCTGGATGTACTCGCGCGACGGGGGCGAGGGCGTGGAACTGGTCGGATCGGACTATTCCGCCGCCGCGTGGCCGGCGTTCTCGCCCGACGGCGGGTCGCTCTACTTCCAGATCCGCACGGCCCCACCCGGGACCTGGTCGGGGCGCTCCGACGTCGTGCAGGGCTACAAGCAGGTCCGCAGGCTCGACCTGGAGACGGGGCGCGTGGACGAGGTCACGACGGGCCAGGCGGTGCAGCAGGGTCAGACCTCGAGCGGCGGCGCGATCGCGCCCGAACCCTCGCCGGACGGGCGCTGGGTCGCCTTCGCGCGGCGCATCCCCGACGGCACGATCTCGCACAAGGGGCTGCGTTTCGGTCCCCGCACCGCGCTCTGGCTGCGCGACCTCGAGACCGGCGCGGAACGCGTGGTCATGGATCCGATCGAGGTGGACATGGCCGAGGGCATGAAGGTCTCGCGGGATCTTCCCGGCTACGCGTGGTCGCGCGACAGCCGCTCGATCGTGATCCCGGCCGGCGGGAAGATCCGCCGGGTCGATATCGAGAGCGGCGAGGTGACCACCATCGAGTTCACGGCGCGCGTGCACCGCGTCATCTCGGAGATGGCCGGGAGGCCGCAGGAGCCGCTCGGCACCACGTTCACGGTGAAGTTCCCGCGCTGGACCGCCTCGTCCCCCGACGGGAGCCGTCTCGCGTTCCACGCCGCGGGCCGGATCTGGACGATGGACCTTCCCGACGGCACGCCCGAGCGCCTCACCGACGACTCCTTCGACCATTCGGAGATCGCTCCCGCGTGGTCGCCGGACGGCCGCGACATCGCGTTCTCAGGCTGGGAGCAGAACGGGCGCGGCCACGTCTGGCGCGTCTCGGCCGACGGTGGGACCGCGCAGCAGCTCACCACGCGCGAGGGCGAGTACATGAACACGGTGTGGAGCCCCGACGGCGGCGAAATCGTGGTCACCCGGGGCGCGGGCGCCACCAGCCGCGGCCGCACCGTGGCCAGCAACGAGTACTTCGAGTTCGTGGCGGTGCCCGCGTCCGGCGGCGATACCCGCACGATCACCAAGGTGGCGCGCCCCTACACCGGCGGCCGCCCGATGATGCCGCGGCGTCCCCCGCCCCAGGCGTGGTTCGGCCCGGACGGCCGCCTGTTCTACGCCGAGGCGCTCGGACCCATGGGCGACAACCCCGCGGGCACCGACATCGCTTCCATTCGCCCCGACGGCACCGACCGGCGCGTCCACTTCACGCTTCCCGACGCCGACGAGGCCGCCGTGTCCCCCGACGGAGCGTGGCTGGCCTTCCAGGAGGGCGACAACGTCTACCGCATGCCGTTCCCCTACGGCGGCACCGGGTTCAACACGGTGCAGATCGCCAAGCGGGACGGCCAGCTCCCCGTGACGCAACTCAGTCTGGAGGGCGGCATCCACCCACGGTGGCGGGATGCCGAGACACTCGAATTCGTGAGCGGGCCGCGCTACTACGCGCACGATGTCACCACGGGAGAGACGCAGGAGGTGCCGATCCGGCTGGAACTTCCCCGCCACATCGGGTCGGGCACGGTCGCCTTCACAGGCGCCCGCATCGTCACCGTCGAAGACGACGTCGTCCTCGAAAACGGAACACTCGTCGCCACGGACGGACGGCTCACCTGCGTCGGCGAGTGCGACACGACCGGTGCGGACAGGGTTTTCGACGCGACGGGCAAGACGATCATCCCGGGACTGATCGACATGCACGCCCATCACCACCGCGACCACCTGGGCATCATTCCGCTGCGCAACTGGGAGTCGGCGATCTACCTGGCGTACGGCGTGACGACCACGCTCGACAACTCGCAGTGGTCGGCCAACGTGTTCCCGGCCGCCGAACTGGTCGAGTCGGGCAGGATGATCGGGCCGCGCGTCTACAGCACGGGCGATCCGGTGTATTCGGGCGACGGCGCACGCCAGAACGAGATCTCGAGCTACGAGCTGGCGGACCAGAACGTGGCGCGCCTCCATTCGTGGGGCGCGGTGACGATCAAGGAGTACCTGCAGCCGACGCGGCAGCAGCGGCAGTGGGTTACCGAAGCGGCACGCGTGCGCGGAATGCGGGTGACTTCGGAGGGCGGCGACATCGAGTTCAACATGGGCATGATCATGGACGGACACACGGGGTGGGAGCACCCTCAGAGCTATGTGCCGCTCTACAGCGACGTGGCGAAGTTCTTCGGGCAGGCGGATGCCGTGTACTCGCCGACCTTCATGGTGGGCGGCCCCGGGCCCTGGAACGAGGAGTACTTCTACCAGGAATACGAGATCTGGAAGGATCCCAAGATGCGGCGCTGGCTGCCGTGGCGGATGCTGGTCCCCCTCACCCGGCGGCGCATGCTGCGCCCCGAGACCGACTACTCATTCCCGCTCATCGCCCGCGGCATGGTCGACATCATCGACGAGGGCGGCTGGGGCGCGATCGGCGCCCACGGCCAACTGCACGGACTCGGTCCCCACTACGAGGTCTGGATGGTCGCAGCAGGTTCTGACGAGCACACCGCCATCGAGGTCGCCACGATCCACGGCGCGCACTTCCTTGGCCTGGCGCACGAGTTGGGGTCGCTGGCCGTGGGCAAGATCGCCGACTTCGTGGTGCTCAACTCCAACCCGCTGGAGGACATTCGTGCCACTGCGGACATCGATTACGTGATCAAGGACGGCATCGTCTACAACGGGGACACCCTGGACGAACTGTGGCCGACCGACCGGCCCTTCGGCGAGCACTACTGGATGGACGCGGACGCGTTGCTGAGCGACGACCGGCCGACGGACTACTGGGACCGGAAGCGAGGCGGATCTTGATCGTCGAGCAGGCGCTCGGGCGGATCGAGCACGGGTTGGGGGCGTAGGCACTAGCCGACCGGCAGCCAATCGCACGCGCTCGTATCGATCCCGTACCGCCGGATCCAGGTCATCATGGCATCGCCGGCCTCGTTGAGGGTTCGGTCCAGCAGGTACAGCGTGTCGCGGGCCACCGTGTGGACCACCCGCATCTCATTGGCGAACTCGACCGACCCATCCACGCACGCAGTTCTGCGGTCGCGGGACAGCACGCTGGCATGGATGGTCGCCAGAAACTCGACCATCGGAGGCTCCCCCATCACCTCGATGTCGTGATGGATGAAGACGGTGGCACCATCGGACATGACGTAGAGACCATGAAGCAGCGACAGCATTTCCATGCGCCCGTTGAACGTCATCGACGCGTCGGCCACATCATCGATCCGGTCCTGCGCGTCATGCGGTACGCCCCTGCGTCGCACGTTGGGCAAATGCACGGTGTCAATCACCTCGCCGTCCCAGGTTGCGACGTAGGCTTCGTTGGTTCCGCCCATTCCGAAGAGCATCGTATCCGGCCACGCAGCCACAGTGCCGAGACCGAAAATCCCCATGAACACTCTTGTACCGCGCAACGATCGTCGGTAGGCCTCCGGCAGATCGATCACATGACGGAGGCTTCCGCCAGCCGGATCCCAGACGACCATGGCCTTCATGCTGTCGAGATCAACCGATGGTATCAGAGCCACACCGTTGACGACCGCCGCGGAGATGCCAGCGCTGCCGTGATACGGAGTGAGGCCGGCATGCTCTCCCGTCGCGGATACGAAGCGAGACAGCTGGCGGCGGCCCACGTCTGCGCCGACGACCACCGAATCGTTGAGCACGAAGGCCGGGCCGATGCGCTCGAATTCGCCGGGACCGGACCCAGGGCGTCCGTAGGTCCGGACAATTGACCCGTCGCGTCCGAATCGGAACATCCGTCCCGAGAAGTGATCGGAAACCAGAAAGCTCCCGTCCAGCGTGTCGACGACCAGCGATGATGGATTCCCCAGGTAATACTCGTCGCTCTCCTCCAGCAGAACGGGATCCAGCACTACGACATCAGGGCCCTGGTAGTCTGCGTGGTCAACGACTCGATCAGCCGGATCACCTGAGCAGGCATTGCTCAGCACGGCAACGGCAACAAACGCGACCCGCTTGGCCGACGGGCTCATGGTCACCAAGTACGCCACAGGGACAAAAGTTCAGGGAAACACGAAAGCCCGTGCTCTGGCACGGGCCTCGGAAAGAGGGCAGCCCCAACAAAGGGGTTGCGTCTCACGGATGACGGTGGCCACCGGCTAGTGTGATTGTCAAGCAGATGCAGTTCCTGCCTCGGCCGCGTGGGTTGGACTGTACACCGGACCGCGAGCCTAAGCCGCACTCGGCGGCGGCGGGTGCGGGCGTGGTCGGACGCGTTTCGGGTCGAGTAGAGGACCTCGAGATCGATCACGGCACAGGTGGCGGCCTCGCCCGCCTCCAGGATCGGGACGAGCCGGGCCTGTACCTGCGGGTGCGACATGCGGGCGAGCGCACTCTTGTCGATCAGGTAGGGCATGCTGGTCTTCCCGTCATGTGCTAGTAGCGCCACGCTCTCGACATTACGGTCGGGTCGCACAGGTCGAGCCCGTCCATCTCGATCAGCGCCCGGACTCCTGGCGCCTCGCCTCACGGCGCTCGACCTCGCGCAGTGCCCGGTCGATCGTCTCCCGGATCGACGAGGTCCCGAGCAGAACCCGCACGCGGGCAACGAGCTCGTCGTCGATTACCACGCTGGTCTTTCTCATCGGATTCCTTGTTGGGACATTACTCCAAATATGAACCAGGTCTGGATCGGGTACCCACCGCAGCTAGATTATGTGCCTACCGTTTGAAACAACCTGAGGTGCATGCATCATGAAGACCGCAGTGACCGGCCCGCAGCGGGCCGCAACCGATATCGAGCGGCCGCCCTTCAAGGTCGCCGACCTGTCCCTGGCCGAATGGGGCCGGGACGAGATCCGGCTCGCCGAGCACGAGATGGCGGGGCTGATGACGATCCGCCGCGAGTACCGCGAACTGGAGCCCCTGGCCGGGGCGAGGATCATGGGCTCGCTCCACATGACCGTGCAGACCGCCGTGCTGATCGAGACGCTCGTCGAGCTGGGCGCGTCGGTGCGCTGGGCCTCGTGCAACATCTTCTCGACGCAGGACCACGCGGCCGCGGCGGCCGTGGTGGGAACGGACGGCACACCGGAACGCCCCGAGGGCCCCGCGATCTTCGCGTGGAAGGGCGAGACGCTGGAAGAGTACTGGTGGTGCACGGAACAGGCGCTCACCTGGCCGGACGGCGGCGGCCCCAACCTGATCCTCGACGATGGGGGCGACGCCACGCTGCTGGTGCACAAGGGCGCGGAGTTCGAGCGCGCGGGAGCGGTTCCCGCCTTCGATCCGGCCGCGGACAGCGAGGAGTGGGGCGTGATCCTGGACCTGCTGCGCCGGCACCAGCGGATCGACGGCACCCGCTGGCAGCGCACCGCCGACGCGATTCACGGCGTGTCGGAGGAGACCACGACCGGCGTCAACCGGCTCTACGAGATGGCGCGCGACGGGACGCTCCTCTTCCCCGCGATCAACGTCAACGACGCGGTCACCAAGGCCAAGTTCGACAACATCTACGGGTGCCGGCATTCGGTGATCGACGGGCTGAACCGCGCCTCCGACGTCATGATCTCGGCCAAGCTGGCCGTCGTGATGGGGTACGGCGAGGTGGGCAAGGGCTGCGCGCAGGCGCTCCGGGGACAGGGCGCGCGCGTCGTCGTGACCGAGATCGACCCCATCTGCGCGCTGCAGGCGGCCATGGAGGGATACCAGGTTGCTCGCCTGGAGGACGTGGTGGAGACCGCGGACATCTTCATCACGGCGACGGGAAACAGAGATGTCATCACCCTCGATCACATGCGCCGCATGAAGGACAAGGCGATCGTGGGCAATATCGGTCACTTCGACAACGAGATCGACATGGCCGGCCTGGAGTCGTCGGAGGCGGTGCGCCGGACGATCAAGCCGCAGTTCGACGAGTGGACCTTCCCCGGCGGCACGAGCATCCTGGTGCTGGCCGAGGGGCGCCTGCTGAACCTGGGCTGCGCGACAGGGCATCCGAGTCTGGTGATGTCGGCGAGCTTTTCGAACCAGGTGATGGCCCAGATCGAGCTGCACCAGCGACACGACAGCTACGAGATCGGCGTGCACGTGCTGCCCAAGACGCTAGACGAGCGCGTGGCGCGGCTGCATCTGGACCGCCTCGGAGTGCGGCTTACCGAGCTGACGCCCGAGCAGGCCGACTACATCAACGTGCCCGTGGGCGGGCCGTACAAGCCGGACCACTACCGGTACTAGGGGTGTGACGGCGACTCCGGCATTGGCGGGCAGCTGGGCACGCCCGACCCGTCTCGCCTCCCTGGCCGCCGCTCTGCTCCTCCCCACCCTGTCCGCTTGCTCCGAGCCCCCTGAGCCGCTGCTGGGCGAATGGGTGTCGGTCGGATCCGAACGTCCGCCGATGACCTACATCTTCGAGGGCGAGGGCCGCATGAAGTGGGTGCTCGAGCTGGAGAGCGGGCCCGACACGTTCCCGGTCGCCTACCGGGTGGATTACCGGACGGACCCGATCCTGCTGGATGTGGGGCCGTGGGCCGACGGACCCCTGGCCGGCCGCACGCTGTTCGGAATCGCCGAGATCCAGGGACCCGACCGGTTCGTGGTGGATTTCGAGCCGGCCAATCCGGACGGCGACGGCTCGGACCGGCCAGCCGCGTTTTCGGACCAGGCGGTCACGTTTGTGCGGAAGGTGAACTGAGCCCGAACCCTACCACCCCGGCGGCAGCCACTCCTTGTGCCCGAAGGAGCGGATGGTGGCCGCGGCGGATTCGGACAGCGGGTACTCCCAGTGCCGGAAGAAGCCGACCAGGTCACGTTGTACGATGGCGCTGAACCGAATCGCGAAACCATCGAGGGCACCGCCGTACGTCGATCGCGGGTAGGCCGGATCGTAGTAGCTGTGGAAGACCTGCTTCATGCGCTTCCATCCGAACTCGCTTATGAGCTGCCGGTACAGTGCCAGCTTTTCGCAGTTGCCGGAGGTGGGCCACCTCTGTTTGGCCAGCACGGCATGGTTCAGAGGCGCGGCACAGCCGTGGGTCTTCTGCTCGGCGTAGACATTGAAGTCGTCGCCAGCGTAGACGTGGTAATTCAGCGTGTACATCGTGAACAGGTTCACTCCGACCTCGGTAATCCCGTGTCCTGTCCAGTCCTCGGTCTGCCACTGGTGCCCGAGTTCGTGGCCGAAGATCCACCAGTCCACGCCGTGCGCGCTCGGGGAATAGCCCGTGGATGGCGGGATCACATAGGGCTGCGGACCCAGTTCGGGGAGCGTGGCGATGTACTCCTTGCCCTCGGCCGTGCCGGGCAACAGCACCCAGGCTTCTCCGTGGAGCGGAAAGGCGATGCGCAGCCGTCCCGCTCTCGGATAGGCGGTCCCGAATCCGATTTGAGGATCGAAGATCCAGGTACTCTCGTACCCCCTCGCCACGGGGTCTCCTGAAAGCTCCGCGTGGTGGCCCCGGAACCGGTCCCAGAACGCCGCCACCGCTCCTGGATCGGTGATGCCACGTGCCCGCTCCGCGGAGATCATGAACCGGATACCGCCCCGGTTCTGAATGACGGCCTGCGGCGCTCCGGCGTCCATGGCCGCGAACCATTCGGCTACGCCCGACTCGCCGGCGGTGTATACGGCCATCGGGATGGCGTTCCGGACGGTGACCGGGATCGTGCCCGCGTAGTCGGCCGGGACGACGAGCGCGATCGAGCCGCCGTACGCATTCGTGACCCCGATCTGCCTGTCCACAAAAGGGAACTCGCGACGAAGCCAGGGAGGGCGCCGCCAGGTGGGCTGCGCCGTATACCCCTCCCCCAGATGGTGAAACGATTCGCCCACGGCAATTCGCAGTTCTCCCGTGGCGTGGCCCGCCGGGACTTCGATTGTCACGAGCGCACCCGGCGGCGCATAGAACCCGAGAGGCAGGTGGCGTTCATCCCTGCGAGCATCGGCCGGGAACTCGCTCCGGGTGGCGTCCACCGTCACGGTGCCGTCGACGCGGCGCGCGCCCTCCGCGGGGAGGCCCGGGAACACGGCCGCCCAGGGATGCACCCGGGGCCATTCGTAGGGGCCGAGCGTCTCGGCGACGCCGGCAGCGAGACGGGCTTCGGGCGCCGCGCTCGAGCTCGGCAGGCCCGGGGTCTCACGTACCAGACGGACAAGGGCCGCATCCAGTTCAGTCGTGCGACCGAGCTCAAGCGCCGCACCAAACAGGCCGGGCAACAGCGCCAATCGATCCGACGCGACTCGGCCTCCACCGACATACGTCTCCCAAAGCGTAGCGGGAGCCAGAGCGCGCAAATCGAATCGCGTAGACGCCGAAGCAATCTCGTCTATGGCGTCCTCGTTCCAGGAGATGCCGGTGCCGCGAAGGAGCGCGCTGGCCGTAAACGGCCCGCGGGATCGTTTGATCCACACGCTCCAATGCAGTGCCGAGCCGGCGATGATCAGGCCGCCTCCGCGCTCGACGAACGCCCGGAGCGGCGCAATAAAGTCCTCGACCAGATGAGGTGTACCCCATTCATTCGTCTGAACCACCGCGACATCGGCGTTGTCCAGCGCGTCGGCGCTCCACACGCGCTCGTACCCGCGCCGCCTCCCAACCACCTTGACCACCTGCAATCCCTGGGTCGCGAGCGCGTCGGCAATCCGTTGGTTGTCCGCCAGGATCCGAAGCCGCTCGGCGCCCGCCTGCCATCCGGCCCAGCGGACCGCGTTGGCCAGAAGCCGGTCGGCGCTCGTCCTGCCGAGAAGCGTCGCCCGGTCCCCCGATGAAAGGAAATCCTGCCCTGAGTACGCAACCACCCTGCCCCTGCCGAGCTGCGAACCGGCTACCAGCACGGACAGTCCCATACCACCCTGGCCGACCAACACCGGAATTGCACTGCCATCCAGACCCAACCGCAGCGTGCCGACGGTGGTGGTGGAGCCTTCGTTCCCACCCACCGTCATGCCGAAGAAGGGGCGTTCAGGCAAACCTGCCGTGAGCGTAGCCTGGTGAACCGCGGGATCGTTTGACTGCACATCGACACGTGACGAGCCGCGCCGGTCTTCTGAAGCGGCGGTGACCATCGCCGTGCCCACCCTGGCCCCGCGGATGACCCCGGTCGCGTCCACGACCGCGACCGTCGCATCTCCGGAGGACCACTCGAACTCCGCGCCGACCACCTCGTTGTCCCTTGCGTCCAGAGCCATTGCTTCAAGATGCACGGTGTCTCCGACCACCATCGCAATCGATCCTGGTGAGACTCGCACTGCCGAGATCGCCTGTTCCACCGCAATCCGCGCGCTTGCGGACGCCGCTCCCGCAGTCGCTGTTACGGTCGCGATACCGTTGTCGACCGCCATCACCAGGCCTGCCGCGTCCACCGTCGCGACCGACGTGTCGCTGGACACCCACGAGAACTTCGTCCGGGCCACGACACCCCCGTTCCCATCTGTGGCCTCCCCGGCAAGACGTACCGTATCCCCGAGAGCCAGCAGTGTGTCGGCAGCGGGAAAGACCGTCACGGCATGCACCACCTGCACCACTGTCACAGACGCATGTCCCGACGCGGCTCCCACAGTCGCTGTCACGGTTGCCACCCCGTTGGCCACCGCCGTCACCAGGCCGTCCGCATCCACCATCGCGACCGTCGTGTCGCCAGACGCCCACGAGAACTCCGTCCCGGCCACAATATGCGCGTTTCCGTCTCTCGCCTCCGCGGCGAGACGCACCGTATCGCCGGAAGCCAGCAGCGTATCGGCGGCAGGTGAGACCGTCACGGCGTGCACCGCCTGCTTCACCGTCACGGTCGCGCTCCCCGAGGCGGTTCCCGAGGTCGCCGTGACAGTCGCCGCCCCGTTGGCCACCGCCGTCACCAGGCCCGTCGCGTCAACGGTCGCGACCGAGGCATCCCCGCTCGACCATGCGATGGCCGCAGCCGCCATCGCCTGGCCATTCTGGTCGCGTACCTCCGCAGTCAGCCGGGCGGTCGCACCCAGCGCGGAGAGTTCCGCCGTGGCCGGGCTAACCGTCACCGTCGTGGGACGAGGCGGGTCGGGGGGAGGTCCGATCGGGCTCTCGCCGTCCCCGCATCCACTGCTCAGGACCACGGCCGCGAGCACAGCGAACAGGCGGCGGCAGGTCGGCCCCGCCACTGCGTGACACCGTGTCACGGAGTCAATGCTTGATTTTTCGCTTGAGTGATTTCGTGATATTCTGATCTCTGACCCCTATAATACACGATGATTAAGCGATTTATTTCATATAATCATCGACAAACAAGGGTCTTTCACACCTCCTCGCAAGGGTGATCGGTGTCTCGCCAGCCACGTCGGGCCACGAGAGCGACTGGCTTACGTTATCATCGTGATATTTGTGATATTATTGCGTGATAATTAGGTGATATACCGCCGGTCGTGTTGCGGAGCGCATGACCTCCAGAGCACGGTTTTACCCCGTCCGAGAAGGGCCGCAGCTCATGGGCGCGGCTGGGGGTGATGGCCGTCCCTTGCATGCGGGCGGAAGCAGACGACCCAGGGTCTCAGCCAGGTCGACCGAGGATTCGTTGCCAGGAGGTCAGGGCCGCGTGGAGCCTGGCGAGGCAGAGGCGCACGTGGCGCGCGGTCGTGGGGGACGGCCCGGACGCCGCGCGACGACCGATTTGCACGTTTTCGGGATGAGGGCGGGTATGTTAATGAAGCCGGTGCCGTGGCCGTCGTTCACATCCGGCACGCAGCCAAACGACCGAGAGGCCCGGCCAAGTCGACCGGACCCCTCGCGTCCCACTCCCGGAAACCGGCGCCCATCTCTCAGACGCCGCGGTCCCGTTCTCGAACTCAGCTCCTGCGGCTGACCTCGATCTTCCTGCTGACGGCCTCCTCGGCTTTGGGCAGGCGCACGGTCAGGAGACCGTTCTCGAAGTCGGCGGTGATGCCGTCCGCACGGACGGTGCGCGGAAGCGTGAAGGACCGGCGCGACGCTGCGCTCGACCAGGTGGTACTTGCCGCCGGGCTCGCCCGCGCGACGCGGCGCTGGCCCCGGTTCCCTTCGCCGGGGAATCAGTCCCATCCAGCCATAGAAGCGCCCCTGAAACGGTGCGACCGTTACCCCTTGGCCGAGATGCCACGCCTCGAAGCCACGTTTCGCCGTCCATGAATCCCCTTCAGAACCCAAACGCCGATGCCCACCAGACGCCCCCGCGCCAGGCACGACGAAGCATACCGGCTGCTCTTCTCCAACCCGGCCCTGGTCGAGGGCCTGCTGTCCGCCATGGTCCCCGGCCTGCCGGACGTGATCGAGCCCGCCTCGCTCCGCAAGGCCTCCGCCAGCTTCGTCAAGGCGGCGGGTCTCCGGCAGCGGCACGGCGACACCATATGGAGGACGCAGCTGCGCCGGCCCGAGCGCCACCCGCTCTTCATCGCGCTCGAGTTCCAGTCCCGCCCCGAGGCCAACATGGCCTTCCGGATCCAGGAGTACGCCGCCCTCGTGCTTCAGGAGGCGGAGACCCAGAAGGACACCGGCGCGGCGGGCAGGCCGCCGATCGTGGCTCCGTTCGTCGTCTACAACGGGCACGCGAAGTGGGGCGCCACCACCGACCTCGCCGACTGGATCGTCCCCGACCCGGACCCCGTCCTCAAGAGGCTGCTTGGCCTGCAAATGCGGCGGCGGTACATTCTGGTCGAAATGAAGGATCTGGCGCCGGACCCCTCCGACTCGCCCCCCGACAACTGGTTCTCGACGCTCGCCGAGTGGGAGAACGCCCGCTGGGGGCGGGACGCGGGCCGACTGGCCAGGTTGTGGGGGACGGTACTGGAGTCGGGGGACGAGGGGATCATTCGCGGATTCGGGGCGCTCCGGCAGCAGTTGGCCCCGGGGCTACCTGAACCGGATCCCGAACTGACGGCGGCGACGCCCGGGAGGAGGAGGACGATGATCAGACACGAGGAAACCCTGATGGCGGCACGGCTGAGGAAGCTGTACGAGGAGTTGCGACAGGAGGGGCGGCAGGAGGGGCGAGAGGAAGGTCACCGCCAGGGACTGGACGAGGGGCTGCGGGAGGGGCGACAGGAAGGTCTGCACGAAGGCCGCCGCGAAGGGCGCCGGTCGCTCCTGCGTCAGTTGGCCGTGCAGAAGTTCGGGCCCGAGGTGGTCGGTGAGCTCGCCACCCTGTTCGATCAACTCACGGATCCCGATCGGGTCGAGGCGCTTGCCGCCGCCGTCATCGAGTGCAATACGGGTCCCGAGTTCGTCGCGCGGGCGCGGAGGCGTAGTAGCTGATCAATGACGACCGTCGGCACGTGGCCGTCGTTGACACTCGGCACGCCAGCCGAACGACCGAGGGGCCCAGCCAGGCCGACCGGACCCCTCGCGTCCCTCTCCCGGACACCGGCGTCCATCTCTCAGACGCCGCCGTCCCGTTCTCGAACTCAGCTTCTGCGGCTGACCTCGATCTTCCTGCTGACGGCCTCCTCGGCCTTGGGCAGGCGCACGGTCAGCAGACCGTTCTCGAAGTCCGCGGTGATGCCGTCCGCGCGCACCGTTCGCGGAAGCGTGAAGGACCGGCGGAAGGAGCCGAAGCTGCGCTCGACCAGGTGGTACTTGCCGCCGGGCTCGCCCTCCTCGCGGGACTCGCGCTTCTCGCCCGAGATCGTGAGCACGTTGTTCCCCAGGTTGATCTCGACCGAGTCCTCGGCCATGCCGGGGAGCTCGGCGGTGAGCAGGATCTCGTTCCCCCTCTCCTCGACGCTGACCGGAGGCACCCAGTTGGAGGCGTAGGTCAGGTTGCCGAGGCCGGTGTCGTTGAACAGCCGGTTCATCCGGTTGGCGAAGATGTCGAGGTCGTTCCAGGGGCTGAGGCGGTTGGTGTGTTTGATCAGTGACATTTGGCAGTTCCTTGTGTGATGGTTCGATCGTTGGTGCACGCTTGTGCAGCCGGTGCGTCTCATAGCACCTGCCGTGCCAACCGGGATTCTGCCGAAATGGCGGAGTGAGCTGTCAGAATGACAGGGCCGACTGCCGAAATGGCAGGATGGGCTTTCAGAATGGCGGATCGGGCTGCCGAAATGGCAGGATCGGGCTGCCGAAATGGCAGAGTGACGACCCGCCCGCCTATCGGGTTCGGGCAACCAGCCCTGTCACCAGGAGACTCACATGGCCCAAGGAGTGAGGCATCCCGGTCGGTGACGGCCTTGGCACGAGCACTCTCTACAAGGGAGAGCGACATGCGGTGTCCGCGGTAACGCCGGCTCGCGCGAGAGTCGAATCCCGGCGCAAGCAACACCGCCGGATTCTCATGGCATCAGTGGCCGTATCGGGGGCCATCCATGCGTTTCTCCTTTCTCTCGGCCTCAGCCCGCCCGCCGCAACCGACGGCCGCGAAGCGACCGCGCACGTGCCGCCCACCCTTCCCTCCGCCATCCGGATCACCGGAATCGCCGTCGCTGAGCCCGCCGCGCGACCCGCCTCACCCGAAGCGGCGGCCGAGAGGGTCTTGGCCAACTTGACGGCACCCCAGCCGGACGTCCGGGCACCCGTACTGGAGTCCGCGCCGGAGGATTCGGCATCCAAACTCGACCTCGAGTCGCCGGCAGCTGCCACCCTGGCACCCGCCACCCTGCTGAGTGCCCGCTCGGCAAGTCCCTTGCTCTGGCGGCCCGTGCGGGACGCCTCCGCTGCTCCACCCTACACCAGCGTCGCGCGCCTGCGCGGTCGCGCCGACGATGGGGGACCGGGGTACACGCCGATCGACGCCTGGGCATTCAGCACATGGACCGCGCGAGACGCGGAGGGTCGGCTCTGGGGCGCTGCGCCGGGAGTGATCTATGTCTTCGGATTGGCCATACCGACCTGCGGCGGGCGCTTCGACGCATCCAACTGCGGTTTCGGCGCGCCTGGCTGGCGCCGACCGGAATACCAGCGCTTTCTCCGCACCCTGACGGGAATCGAGGGACAGGTACGTTGGGGCGCCGTCATGGAGCGCAGTCGAGCGATGCGTGAGCGGCGGGAAGCGGAAAGGAATGCGGGACGCGACACGGTTTCTGGAACTCGAAATGACCCTTGACGCCTGCAAGAGTCGCATGAACGTGGCACGATCAGTCGCCCGCCCTTATCCGCAACTTCGCGATCTCCCACGGCGGGATGTCCTTGTTCAGGAGCAGGTAGAGGAACCGGCCGCCACCGAGAACCTTCGACCCCGCCGGTAGCGGAATGTCCTCATACAGCTTGACGCCCGTGTGTCGGTCGTAGATGTCGAGATGGGAGTGCAACGTCCTGAATGGGGGGAACGGTCGCTCGTGGTCAAACCGAGCGCGGGTGAGGATGAGATATGTGCCGACCACGTCAATGCGGTCGATCACGTCAGCGCTCGCGAGCAGTCCAGGGAGCGTGGTGCCGTATTCCGCGAGATTCGTGAAGGCGCCCAGCTCGAATATGGGAAGCGGCCGAAACGAAGCGGACGCTGTGCCAACGGTCCCCACTGTGTCTCCCACCCCGTTCAGTATCGTGACCGGAAACCTCAGGCCCGACATCGCATATACGGAGTCACCGCTTACGGCGAGCGGGAAACGGACGAAGGAACTCCAATAGGGCCTGTCCCAGTCGGTGAACGGGTGCTCGTAGCTGCTCCAATCCAGCCCCTGTGGGGTCACTCGGTGAAGGAGTGGCGGACGGAGTCTTTCAAGAAAGACGTCGTTAAGGTCTTCCACAATCATCCACACCAGCAGATCAGGTCCGAGCGCGACGATGTCTGCCGGCGCCGATGGAAGCGGCACCAACGTATCGGCAGAAAGCGCACTCGTAAGGTAGGTCAGCCGGGGACTGCGGAAGTCCGCTACCACGATTCGACCCGAGGACGTTTCCGCTACAGCATTGACGCGCCTGAATTCGAAAGGGCCTTCCCCGAACCTCCCGAACCCTGCCTCCAGCTGGCCGTTCCGATCGTAGCTGCGCACTCTGGGAAGAAGCCGGTCGGCGATTACAAAACCGCCATCTCGCCGCTCGACGAAATCGCCTACCTCCGCGATCGAGTCGGCGGGATCTTCACCGAGTTGCACAACCGTTTCGAAGGCAAACACCTGGTCAAGGGACGTGGAAATAGGAGCTGCCGCCCTTACCGGACTGTCTGCCTCGGTACAGGAACAGAGAAGTAGGAGGGAGAATACTGTGGCACACGACCGGGCTGGGCCCAGTGTGCTACGCACCTCCAGGTATCTCCGTCATACGCCGGCTACGGTTCATTTGAGATGGGAGGCATGCAACAAAAGTGCGTGAAAGTCCAGCACGGCGTGTCGGAGCATGAACCGCGAGGAATCTCAAGACAGTACGGGTTTGCCGAACAGTCACTAGCCCCGTCCGCCTTTAACTCGACCGCTTCCACAGTGGCGTAAGCGACCATCAATACAACCGTGACAGCCGCAAGACCCGCCACGCGAACCAGCTTTGTGAATCTCTCCATTTGATCGTCTCCTTGGATCCTAGGATTGACTGCGGATAACGTTGCCGGCAAGAACCCCCCGAAGGACTCCCACCTGGGCCTCGAAGCTCCAGCCGCACTCCGAGTCTGCCGCTCGTGAATCGGCCAACAGGACCCTACCACTCCCATCAATAAGAACCTTGGTATTCGGGAGCAACGGGCCCAGAGCCACTTCCATCTCTTCTCGGGATACCGACTTGATATTCGTACTTCGCAGCGCACGACGCGCTTCCTCAGGGACTTCACTGTCGCCGACCACCAGTAGGTGGCGTATCATGGAAGGGTCTTCAGCCAATGCGTTCCAAACCGCGAATCCGCCCATTAAACACGAGGCGCACCGTTCCAGATCGACGATCCAAAGCAAACGTGTAGTGCCATTCCCAGCCAAGTCAAACGCCGCCGCCGGTCGATCGTCCAGACCAGGAATCGATATCTGAGTCCCGACCAATCGGTCCATAACCGACAATCGTTCTGCCTGCGGGCCCGTGAAGGGCGTCGTAATCAGGTTCTTGGGTCCACCTGCGGTTCGAGTGTCCTGTCGTGATGGCATGGATGGTCCCGCAGAAGTTGATCCTTAGCAGAAGCTGGAGGTACCGCGTGTCAACGACATCTTGATACGCAGGATAAACTCGCGTCTGACGATTCGATCGTTGGTGCACGCCGTGTAGCCGATGCGTCTCATCGCACCTGCCGTGCCAACCTAGATTCTGCCGAAATGGCAGAAAGCGAAAGCTGATGGGGTGCAGGCTGCCGGAAACGGAACGGATGCGCTGCCGAAATGGCAGGCCGTGGCCACCCTCCTCACGGCCCCCCATCCCCCGCACCGCCCCTCGGCACCGGCGCGGACGTGTGACCGCTAAGGATGCGCCACCCGTCCGCTTCGTGGACCCAGACCGTCGTCATCGCCCCGCCGTAGTTGAGCGCAAACCCGCCTTCGCCCTGGAGCGTGCTCTCGAACAGGGACCGGACCAGCGCGAGACCCGGCGCCAGCGCTACGATATCCGTGTCCGAGTACTCCGTCGTGATCCGGATGCCCGCACCGACACCCTCGAGAGCGGCGCGCACGTCGGCCGCCGACTCGTAGCGCAGCGCCCCGTTCTCGTAGAACCGGAACGCGGGTGACTCGGAGTAGAAGCCGGCGGCCGCCGTCGGGTCCGGGCTCGACCCCAGCTCGCGAAACGCATCGAGCGCGCCTGACACGCTGTCGCGGATCGCCGCGGCGTGGGCCTCCGACAGCCCGCTGGGATCCGCGTCGGTCTGGCAGCCGAGACCCGCGCAGAGGGCAAGACATGCGGCCATCAGCGCCGGTCGCGTCACGATTGGGCCTTCTCCTCCATGATCTGGATCAGGTTGCCGCATGTATCGTCGAAGACTGCGGTAATGACAGTTCCCAGGTCGGTTGGCGGCTGCACGAATCGCACACCCTCTGCCACGAGACGGGCGTGCTCGGCTTCGACATCGTCGACCGCGAAGGCGGTATAGGGGATTCCGTCCTCCACCAGCGCCTTCCTGAACGGAATGACCGCGGGGTGCCCGGCAGGCTCCAGCACCAGCTCCGTCCCGTCCGGAGCTTCCTCGGATACGAGGCTGATCCAGGCGTGCTCTCCCATCGGGATGTTGTGCTTCACACGGAACCCAAGTGTCTCCGTGTAGAACTGTAGTGCCGTCTGCTGGTCGTCCACGACGACGCTGGTCCAGTTAATTCTCATTCTCGGGTGTCCTCCTGTGGTGGGTTGGAAGTGCTGTCGTCTGTCGAGATCGGCCACCGCTCGCCGATCGCCTGCAGCGGTGCGCCCACGAACCAGTGGAGCTTCGACCGTCCCTCGCGCTTCGTTCGAATCAGCCCGGCGTCTTCCAGCACGTCCAGGTGCTGCGAGATCGCCTGCCTGGAGGAGTTGATGCCGTGCTTCATCGTGAGACGTGCGCAGATTTCGAAGAGCGATTGGCCCGAGCGATCGACGAGCTCATCCAGGATGGCTCGCCTGGTCCGGTCAGCGATCGCGCGGTAGATGTCCACATGTCAGTCTTGGGCAAGTGTCCGCTTGCGTGTCAGGGCTCGAATGATAGGCAAGCATGGGCTTGCATGTCAACCGCGACCGACATTCGCCGGGAGACGCGTTGGGCGCTGAGAACCTTACCGGTCATCGTCGGGTTCTCGCATCTTCAGGGTGTACCGCTGAGCGCACGCCGGCGAAACGCGACCTTTCACACTCGTCGAAGAAAGGAAACCAGATGCAGGATCCGGCACTCGCAGTCCTGCTTCTTTCGGCAATCGCGGCGGCCATGTCCGTGGCCGGGGTCCTGCCGCTCCTGTGCAGGCCACAGGTGCCGCTCGTCGCGATCGGGTGGGCGCATGCGCTCGCCGGGGGTGCGATGCTGGGCGCGGCGTTCGTTCTCATGACCGCGAGCCCGGACCGCCACCTGAATGTCGCCGCGCTGGGCGCGCTGCTCGGGATCGCGTTCGTTCGCTTCACGCACATGGCGTCGGGCACCGAGGACCTCGATCTCGACCGCCTGGACGAGACGAGCGGGACATACGGATACAGGGTTCTGCTCGTGAACGCTCTGCACTCGGCGTCCGAAGGGGTTGCGATCGGCGCGGCCGTGATGGTCAGCCTTCCGTTCGGCGTCTTCCTCGCCCTGGCGATGGGCGTCCACAACGTGCCCGAGGCCACGGCGCTGAGCGCGGTGCTGCGGGCGAACGGTGTGCGCCTTTCCCACGCCGCCGGTCTCGCATTTGTCAGCAACGTGCCGCAGATCCTGATGGCAGTGGCCGCCGTCGCCCTCATCCGGACCGCCCCGCCGCTCCTGCCGTGGACGCTGAGCTTCGCGTTCGGAGCGCTGGTCTACCTCGTGCTTGCCGAGCACCTGCCCGAGTCGTACCGCAAGGCGGGACACACCACGATCGCGCTCGTCACCATCGTGGCCATGGGGATCGTTGTCCTCATCGGCGGCGCAGGCGGAGGTTGACGGGACATGGAGCCCTGGGTCGTCGTCGGGATCTGCGGGCTGGTGACAGCACTCGCGACGGGGCTCGGGGCAATACCGTTCGCCTATGTGCGAACCCTGTCGCCGCGGACGGCCGCGGTGTCGAACGCACTGGCCGCCGGGCTCATGCTCGGGGCCAGCTTCGGCCTGGTAGCCGAGGGGACGATGCACGGGAGCTGGCAGACCCTGGCCGGCGCGGTCGTCGGCCTCGCGTGCATCCTCGTCACGCAGCGCGTGCTCGAAAGCCACAACTTCGAGATCGGCACCGTCCCGCGCGAGGACTCCCGCCGGATGGCGCTCATGGTGATCGTCATGACCGTCCACTCCTTCTCCGAGGGAGTCGCGGTCGGTCTCTCGTTCGGAGGCGGCGTCACCCTGGCCACCGTGATCACGCTGGCGATCGCCGTGCACAATATCCCCGAGGGTCTCGCGATCAGCGCGGTGCTGCGGGCGCGCGGCGTCTCGGTGTGGAAGTGCGCGGGCTGGAGCGTCGTCTCGTCGCTCCCCCAGCCGCTGATGGCCGTCCCCGCGTTCCTGTTCGTGGAATCGTTCCGGCCGTCGCTGCCCTACGGGATCGGTTTCGCGGCAGGCGCGATGGTGTTCATGGTGCTGGACGAACTCCTGCCCGAGGCCTACGAGACGGAGCGCAAACCGACCGTGGCTCTGCTCGTGAGTCTCGCGGTGGTCGGAATGGTGCTCTTCCAGCGCGCCCTCGGCTGACGTCCGGACCGCCTGCGAGTGTCGTCGAGCGGGCGTGCCCGTGTCCCCAGCCTTCAGCAGCCGCAGCTGACCCCGGTGCCGACCTGCGCGTGTTCCCCCTCCGTGGTGTAGCCGTCGCGCTTCCACCAATCCAGACCACCCAACAGCTCGCGCACCTGGAAGCCAAGGGTGAGGAGCTTGAGCGCGGTCTTGGTCGAGGCGTTGCAGCCGATGCCGTCGCAGTAGCGGAAACCCGAAGGGGCTAATCAAGGCAGGAGATCACGTAAGTTCAATCAGGGCTGCACGATCTGCCACTCCTGCCGTTGAAGGGCATCCGACTGAACCGTCCCGAAATCCCCGGAATGCAGGAGTGATCGGCGGGAATCGGAGCAGATGATTTGCCGCTGTGCGACTGGCCCCAAATCAAACCCCACCCAGTCTTCCTAGGCTTCCCGCGAGTCAGCGGTCCCGACGCGTCCGGTAAAGGGTCCGGCGCGCAACGCGTCGGTTTCGACGTATCCGGCAGTAAGCGCCACAAGCCGTGGCGACACGGCGGCGGAGACGATGACGGCCTCTTCGGAGGATATCCGAGTTGGGCCATGAGTCACGTCCAAAATGCTTTTGCGTTCACGGCGACTTGAGTCTCGTTGCCAAGGTTGGAAGCCAAGGGCGGGCGCGTGAGGGGCTCCATTTCCACTCGTCGTTTGGGCTCCACGTGTTATATTCCGCCTCCTTCGGAGGAGGCCGAAGGGACATATGAGACGCTTCGGTCGCAAGAAACCGGAACGGAGAGCATACCATGAGCAGGTTCATCTGGCTGGCCGGTCTCATGTTGATCGCCGTCCCGGCGACCGCTCAAACCACGTTGGGCCTGAGAGGCGGCATCGGCTTCGCAACCGTCGCCATCCAAGGGGTGGAAGTCGAGGAAGAATCTGTCTCCCGCATCGTGGCGGGCATGGACCTCGGCATCCGCGCCTCCAGCGTGCTCAGCCTGAGACTTGGAGGCGTGTACGCTCAAAAGGGCGGCACCGCCACCGTCGAGGGCTTCGAGGTCACGCTCGATGTCGACTACCTCCAGTTCTCGGCCTTGACGAGGCTCGCCACGCCGGGCAAAGGAGGCTTTTCCGTGGGTGTGCTGGCCGGCCCTTGGGCCGGCTACCGACTCTCATGCGATGTGGAAGCCGCTGCCGAGAGTTTCAGTCTCAGTGCCCCCTGCGACGATGGGGGCTTCGACATCAGGGCGCTCGACTACGGGCTGGCCTTCGGCGGAGGTGTCGAGCTTCCTCTCGCGGGCAGTCTCCGCTTGGGTTTCGATGTGCTTTACTCGCTCGGACTTGCCGAGGTGGACGACGCTGACGCCAAGACCCGGCACCTGAGCCTTCAGACCGGCTTGGTCTTCCCGGTACGGTGACCAGCGGGGCATGGACGATCGTGATCGCCATTCCCGCAAAGCCGGGGCGCGGTGCCGTACGCCTCCCCATGCTTTCGCGCCAGTGGCGATCCGGTATCCCTCTACTACCTTGGCGACGATGCCGCCGCCAGCAGGTCGACCGCCTCCAGAAACTGCCATTGCCAACGGGGGAACACTCAACGGAGGGCTCTATCTTGGCGAACCCACGAAGGGTACGCTGAACTCGCTGCCTCTGGGGGTAGGACACCGTTGATTTCTTCGAAATGTGGGGTCTTCGAGGGCTGCGAATCGGGGGCGAACAGTCCGACAGATCCCAGCGGCCCGGGACCGGCGGGATGACTCGCGTAGTCATTGGCTTGGCTGTCGTTGCTTCGCTTGCTTCCGCCTGCCGTGACGGCGTCGTCGATCCTGTGCCCGGGGCCTGTGCCGCCGATCACGGTGCTCGGATCAGGTTCGGGTTCTACGCGTTCTTCGCGCCTGTGAGCCATAGCGAGGACGCCAACCCGGACTCGCCGGGGTTCGCCCGGCACGCAGGATACGAGGCCGATTTGCTTACGGCTTTCGAGGCGATGGAGCCACGCGGGATGACAGTCATGCGGAAGCCCGTCGCGGACTGGCCGGGCATCTGGCTGCTTCCGGCGACACCCGATTTCGACATGGTAGGGGGAGGCATCACCATTCTGGAGTCCCGCACCCTCGATGCCTCGGGTGAGCGGGCTATCGAATTCACGTCGGGCCACATCGCCTTCCGCCAGTCGCTGCTGGTTCGATCCCGGGATGCGGAGCGCTTTGGTTCGTACGACAGTTTGAGCAGTGCGGTGCGCGTCGGAGTCCTCCGCGGGTCCACCGGAGAGGCGCGGTTGCTCCAGATCACGGGACTCACGGACGAAGGCGGCGTCCTTGCGGCCGGGACGAGAATCGAGACGCCCCAAGGCGTAGTGGTTGCCGACGGGACGGCCCGTTACACGATCACCGCGGCATCCGCCTCGGTCGAGTTGGAGGGCAGGACCCGCATCTCCCCGCCTTCGACTGCGATGCCCCAAGTCGTCTACTTGGGCGATGTGTCGGGCGAGAGCGAATTGCTGACTGCCTTGCGCACGGGGATGATCGACGCCGTGGCTCAAGTCGAGGTCGGCAACGGCGAGGCAGCGAGGGCATCTGGTGGCGCGTTTGCTGTGGCCGTCGTCGATTCCTTGGCGGAGTACGGCGGATTCGCCCTCGACGCCGAAGACGGCGAACTGCTCGACTGCATCGACGAGCGACTCGATTGGCTTACCGACCAGCGGCGGATCGGCTACGCGGAATGGCGAGCGGACCCAGGCGTGTTCCTCTCTCGCGCGGCCTTGTGGAATCGTAGTGCGGGCACGACTTAGGGTAGCCCTGACCCGTTTCACACCGCACACGATTGTTGTGCCGGTCCTTGATACCCCGGAGCGAGATCCACCGTCCGGCTGGCCACAATCAAGACCGAACAACAGATCCTTCGCCTCACATCCTGTCGACCGTTTCGCGCCACGAGGCTCCCAGTGTATCCAAGCAGCCAGGCCTACGTCAGGGCTGCCAAGGTCATCCATTTCACCGATACCGCACCCGGAACAGCAAGCAATAGAGCGCCGGCACGAACCCCAGGGTCAGGACCGTGGCGAACACCAATCCGAACAGGATCGCCACGGCCATTGAGACGAAGAGGGGGTCGCCGCCGAACCAAAGGGGCAGCAGCCCGCCGACTGTTGTCGCCGTCGTCAGCATGATCGGGCGCAGCCTCCGCTGTGCAGCTTCCAGGACCGCCGGACCGGGCTCCAGACCGTTCTCATCAATCTCGATGCGAATGCGGTCGATGAGCACGATCGCGTTGTTGATGACGATGCCGGCCAGTGAGATGACGCCGAGCAGCGTCATGAACCCGAAGGACTGCCCGGTCACCAAGAGGCCAGCCACCACGCCGGTGAGGCCCAGTGGGATGGTCAGGACGATGATGAGCGGCTTGCGCAGCGAGTTGAACTGGCCCACCAGCAGGAGCAGGATCAAGAGGCCGGCCACGGGCAGCTTATCGGCGATGGATGCGTTGGCGTCGGCCGAACTCTCGAACGTTCCGCCGATCTCGTAGCTGTAGCCCACCGGCCAGCTGTACTGCCGTTCCGACAGCCACGGCTCCAAGGCGGCGGCGATGCTGAATGCGGTGGCGTTTGCACCGGGATCAAGGTCCGCGAGAACCGACAGCGTCTTCGAGCGGTCGCGGCGGAGGATCCTGGACGGCTCGAAGGTGAGCGCGATGTCGGCGACCTGCCGCAGCGCCACGTTCTGGCCGGACTGGGCGTAGACGTTGATCGACTCCAGTTTTCCGATGTCCTCCCGCCCTCCGACTTCGGAGCGCAGCACCACGGGAATCGCCTTGTCGCCCTCCCGGTATTCCGTGACTGGCGAGCCCGATAGGGCCGTGCGCAGGGAGACGGCAATGTCCTGGTTGGTGATGCCCGCGCGCCGCGCCCGCGCGTTGTCGATGTTCACGATCAGCTTCTTGGTCTGCGCGCCCCAGTTGTCCGTGATGTTGCGGGTGCCCGGGAGCGACGCAAGGTGGGTCTTCACGCCGTCCGCCAGATCGAACAGAACGTCTTGGTCCGCGCCATAGAGCCGGACCTCCACCGGCGTACCACCTCCAGGACCCGAAGTCAGTCGCTTGAGTGACACGTCGATGTCGGGGTGATTGGCCTCCACGTATGTGCGCAGTCGGTCGATGACCGTGTCTTGGATGTCGAAGACCGATGCGTTTGCGATGAAGGCCGCGTATCCGCTGTTGGGTTGGGCCTGGCTGTAGCCGAGAGCGAAGCGGGGTGCGCCGGTGCCTGTGAAAATGCCCCAGTTGCGGATGCCTTCGCGATTCTCGCTCGCGGCCAGCTCCTCGATCAGAAAACGCTCGATGTCGAGCATGGCCGCTTCCGTATGGGCGAACGAGGTGCCGTAGGGGAACTCGAAATCGCCGGTGAAGAGCACTTCGGTGCTGTCCGGGAAGAAGTTCTGCTCGACGAGGCGGAACAGCCCCAAGGTTGCGGCCAGCAGTCCGAATGCTCCGGCGACCGTAACCAGGGGGCGCCGGAGCAGGGATTGGAGAACTCCGCGATAGCGCCGGTAGAAGGGAGTGTCGAACTCCGCGTCCCCCGCCGAACCGCTGCGCCGCTTCACCCTAAGGAAGATCATGCACAGGAGCGGGATCATCGTGATGGCGAGCAGCCAGGAGGAGAGTAGGGTCAGCGCGATCACGACGGCCAGCGGCGCCGTGTACTCCCCGACCGCGCTCTCGGCCAGCACGATGGGCAGGAATGCGGCGATGGTGGTCAGAGAGGAGACCAGCAGCGGAATGCGAAGTTCTCTCGAAGAGTCCAGGGCCGCATCGCGCGCGTTCTCCCCACCCTCCAGACGCACCAAGATCGATTCGCTCATCACGATGGCGTTGTCGACCAGAAGTCCCAGTGCGATGATCAGCGAGACCAGCGACATCTTGTCAAGGCCAATGCCCAGGTATTGCATCAGCATCAGCGTGGCCATCATCGCCATGGGAACCAGACTGGCGACCACGAGACCGGTACGAAGCCCCAGAAAGAGCAGCATGCACACCAGCACGATCCCCACGGCTTGGAGGATCGAGTTCACGAAGGTGGACACGGCCCGGTCCACGACCTCGGGCTGGAAGGCCAGAATGTCGAAGGCGACACCGACGGGATAGCGCCCCTCCAACTCCGTAACGGCCGCCCGGATGTTCTCGCCCAGTTGAATAATGTTGCCGCCGTCGCGCATCGAGACCGCCAGCGCCAAGGCCGGTTGTCCGTTTGCTCGTACCCTCGCGCGGGGGGGATCGGCGTAGCCGCGGCGGATTTCGGCAACATCGCCCAAGTACACCGTCTCGCCTGTGCCCGGCAGCGTGATCAGCGTCTGGCGGATGTCGTCCAACGACGTGAAGTTGCCCGTAGGCTCCAGGGTGACCCGCTCGACGCCCGTCTCAACGGCTCCGCCCGAGATGATGATGTTGCTGGATTGCAGGATGCCCTGAAGCTGCGGCACCGATAGGCCCAGCCGGGAGAGACGGGCGTTGTCGAAGTCCACGAAAACGCGCTCTTCCTGCGTCCCGTGGATCTCGACCTTGGCGACATCGCCGATCCTCAGAAAGACATCGCGCACCTGCTCGGCGATCTCCTCAAGTTCGACGTAGGAGAACCCGTCCGCCGTAAGCACCAGCACGGTCCCAAAAACATCCCCTAGTTCGTCGTCCACGACCGGAACCACCCCCTGGGGCAGTTCGCCGGCGGTCCGGTCCACCTTCCGGCGTAGATTGTCCCATACCGGTCGCAGGTCCGTTACGGTCTCGCGGAGTTCGACGGTGATGATGGACAGTCCGGTACGGGACTCGCTCGTGATGTGGGCGACCTCGGGAATCTCCTGGATTGCGCTCTCCAGCTTGTCGGTCACCAGAAGTTCAACCCGCTCGGGCGCTGCCCCGGGGAACTGGGTGCGCACTATGGCGCTGCGCACGAGAAAGCCGGGATCCTCGGCACGGGGGAGCCCCCGATATGCGGAAACTCCCGAGAGTGCGACCACTGCGAGCGCCACGAAGGTGACGACCCTGTTGTTAATCGCGTATCGGGTCAGGTCCATGGGCAGGGAAGGTTCGGGTAGTGCCTTCAGCGGGCATCCAAGAGGCGCACCCTCTGTCCCGGAGCCAGCGCTCCGAGTCCGGCGGTGGCCACATATTCGCCGTCCTCCACGCCTCCAAGAATCTCCAAACCCTCGGGCATCAGCGCGCCGGTTTCAACGGTTCGGCGTTCGGCCGTGGCGACGTTTGCGGTGTCCGGCGGCGTGAGGACGTAAACGAAGCGCCCCCGCTGGTCCTGACCCACGGCCTCGGGTGGAACCAGAACTCCGGTGGCGCCGGGCCGGCCCTCGATGTGGAATGTGACTTCGGCCGCCATGCCGGGGCGCACCTGCGCTGCGTATGGCTGCGCGTTCAACCGCACGATCACCGGAAAGCCACCGGCGCCTGCGGCTGCCGTGCCAACCTCCGTAACGGTGGCGTCGAACGCGCCGTCGCCCAGCGCGCCGAAGATCACCTCTGCGGGACGCCCGGCACGCATTTCGCCGATGAAGGCCTCCGGCACCACGACCTGCACTTCGGGATTTCCACCCGTGTCGATGACGACCACTACGGTCTGGCCGGCCCCCACCGCCTCGTTGACGTCCACCGCCACTCGGCTGACCGAGCCGTCCACCGGTGCCTGTAGGCGCGCATAGGATACCTGCTGCTCGGCTAGGCGCAGCGCCGTGGCCGCTGACGTTTCGGACGCGTTCGCCGATTCGTAGGTTGCGCGTGCGGCGTCCAGGTCGCTCATGGAGGCGTTGCCGCTCTCGTAGAGCGCGACTACGCGCTCGTAGGTTGCGCGCGCGTTGCGAGCTTGGGCAAGCGCCTGAGCGACACCGGCCTCGGCTTGCTGGCGCCGTAGTTCCAGATCGCCGGCGTCCAGCCGCGCCAGCACCTGCCCGAGCCGGACCGAACTGCCCACGGCGACCTCCACTGCGGTCACCGTGCCGGCCACGCGGAAAGCCAGATCCTGCTCGGAGGCCGCTCGGGCGATCCCCGCAAAGGTGCGGGTCCGGTCTGCGCCCGCGACGACGGCGCGGGCATACCTGACCGGGCGGATGTCCGCAGAGGATGCCGCCTCCCCCCCGCCGCACCCGGCGACCAGACCGACCGCAAACAGTAGGACAGGGATCCGGGCGACGTATTGGTCCATCACGATCCATCCTCCACGATTTGAATGTACTCCTCCAGCAGCCTTGCGAAGCTCGCTCGCTCCTCCGGCGTGGCGAGGGCCTCGAACTGACCGACGGCCCGCTCGACCCGTTTCAGGTTGACAAGGTAATCAAACGTTGCGTTGGTAACGCCCCTCTCGCTGAGCAGCGCGGCCGTCTGCGCCTCCAAGAGATCAACAACGCTGGCCAGCCCCTGAGCGTACGCCTCGGTGACCAGTTCGAGCGATCGTCGGGCGGTTGCCGCCGCCGTCTCGGTCTCGGTCACGACTGCGAGGCTGGCCCGCGCGAACTGGAGCTGCACCCGGACATTCTGCTCGATGCTTCGGGCCGCAAGTTCGCGCTGGAGTCGCACCTGGGCCAGGGTGGCGGCGGCTCGTTCGCGGCGGGCGAAACGGGAAGCTCCTTGGAAAAGTGGCAAGGTGAGGGAGAGGCCCACGTTCCAAGGGTAATCCGTCATTTCAGTCATCGGCAGAGCCGCGGGCAACGATGTGCCAGCCCCCTCCCTCAGCATATTGGTGGACATGCTGCCCTGTAGCGCCACGCTGGGGAGATAGAACGCCTGGCGCGTCGACGTGAGCAGCCGTTCCTGGGCCGCGACAACGGCATCGAGGCTCTGAATCTCGGGAGAGAGGCGCAGGGCCGCGTCCACCAGGAAGTCGCTCAGCGCCGCGACTTGGTTGAGGTCGGCCAAGTATACGGTAGCCAGGGTGCCTTCCAGCAGCGCTCGCCCTTCGCGGTCGGCTTCCGGCGTGAGGAACTGTTCGTCGAGCGGTCGGTTGAGCACCTGATTAAGCGCGACTTCGGCGGCGGAGCGTCTCGCGAAGGCGTCGATCCGGTCGGCCCTTCGCCGGGCCAGTTCGCTTTCGAGCCGAAGCCGCTCGCCGGGTCCGGCGGCCCCGATGCGCTCGCGCTCGCGGGCAAGCCGAAGGGACGCCAGGGTCAGGTCGAGGTTGTCCTGCTGGACCTGCTCCAGCGTTTTCGCCCGCAGGACGTTGAGGTAGGCTTCGGCGGCTTCCAGTGCCACGTCGAGCCGGAGCGATGCCCTGTCCCGCTCCCTAGACTCCTGAAACGATGTCTGCACGGACACGTTCGCATTGGCTTCCTGCGAGAAGATCAACTGCCGAAGCGCAAGTCCGCCGTCCACGCTGTGCTGCGGCCGCAGTCCGAAGGAGGCCTCCGCGACGCTCTTCGAATGGGTCGCACCCGTCACGCCAGCTTCCAGACTCGGGAGTCGGCTTGCCCGCGCCAAGCGAATCTCCTCCGCGCCCGCGCGCACTGCTTGGTCCTCCGCGGCGAGCGCCAGGTTGGCGGCCAAGGCATCGTCCATGGCGCTCTTCAGGGTCACGTTGCGCACAACCCCATCGGGAGCCTCGAAGAGCCGTCGTGCCCCCAAGAGCGCGCCCAGTGGCGGCAGAACGCCCACCTGCCGCACCGTGCGCATGTTCACCACCAGCGCCTCGCCGGGTTCGAGGGTCACCGGAAGCGTGGCGGGGTCGTCGCCCAGCAGGATGCGAAACGCGTTGAGGGCGATCCGCCGGGCTACAACTGGAAGGTCCAGGGCCGCCGAGGAGGCCATGATGCCTCTGGCAACATCGTCGCCGGAATAGGAAAAGGATGGCAGGCGACGATCTGCGAGACCCTGCGCGAGGAGCTCGAACTCGCTGGCCGCCATCCGAGCCAGCGGAGTCACGTAAACGGCGTCGACTTCAGCGGGAAGACGACCGAGGCTGCTCGCCGCCGTCTCGCCCACGGGCACCGGTTCCAGCGTGATGCCGAGGTCTGCCGCCGTCTCCACTACTTGGTCGAGAAGGTCCGCAAAGGTCGCCGCCGCCTCTTCGTCAACCAGCATGGCCGCAGTGGAGAACGTCGCGAGTTCCTGGAATCTGCGCAGATCGCGGATGACGGGTCCGGGCGCAGGCGATGCAATGTAGGTCAGGTTGGCCACGCCGCTCGTGCCCGCGCTCTCTGGGAACCCCTGAAGGTGCGCATCGAACACCGTGGCTGCGATCACCGGCTTGGGCGTTGGCGTCCGGCGGGCGGCCATCTCCGAAGCTACCAGCCCCAATGTAACGACGATGGTCACGTCATCGTCGGCAAGAACCCGGTCGAGGGCGCGGGCGATCCCGTCCGCCGAATTGTCTGCCATCCCGGCAAGTTCGTCCCGGAATCGCACGTCGAAGTCGTCACGCGTCAGAGCGATCAGTTCTTGGCGGACGAGGGCGCGGACCTCCTCCGCGAAGGGGGCGCCCACTCCGTCCGTGACGAAAGCGACCTGTGCGATCGGGCGATTGGTGGCCTCTTGGGCGTGGAGGACCGGCATCGTGCCTACGACAAGCCAGGGAACCATGCCTAGCAGCAGCGCTGGCAGCGCTCGCGGGCGAGCTTGGACAGACTTCAGACGTGTTTCTTTCATCTGGCTGAGAACGACTCCTTCAAGTGGAATTCCGCATCGACTCGAACACCATGCAGCCGCCTCACCGGTAGCTTGAGCGATGGGGCGGCATCTGCGACGAACGACCTGAACATCAAGAATAACCGTGCTCAGGGTGGTCTCGCGATTCCCAGTTGATCCACGAATCGGCGCGACCGGCCAGCCGGTCGACCGATGGACCCCACGCAAGTTCCTCGGTGGAGCTAACGGGATTACAGAACACTCCAGCAGCAATCGGAACGACTTCGGCCCTTCGGACGGGTGATGAGCCCGTTGACAAGACCATTAGAGTGGCGCGCCAGGGTCGTGACGGACTCACCGGCTTGGATCCGCGACTCCATGCACGGCTCGCCGCGCGAGCGCTGCTGTAGCATTCTTGTGTGCGCTTCAGATCACCCGTGAGGCGTGTTCATGAGCGCAGAGATGGACGGCAACCAAGTGCCTCTGATCGCGCTCCACCGCCCACCGCAAAAGCCGACGAGGCTCTCGATTGAATCTACATGACATGGTGCAGAGGTCGGACACGGTTCCGGGACGCCGGTTCGATCGATTCGTGCTCCTGCTGATCATTGCGTCCGCCATCTCGATGTCGCTGTCGACGGTTCCCGACCTCTCACCGACACGGCAAGTAGCGCTCGCGGCGGCCAGGTACCTTATCGTCGCTCTTTTCACCATTGAGTACGGTCTGCGGATCGTCACCGCTGACAGGAGGTGGAGGTACATCTTCAGCTTCTACGGCATCATCGACTTGGTGGCTTTGTCGACGTTCTACGCGAATCTCGTCTGGACCGGGATGATGGACCTCCGCGCGCTCCGCGTGCTCCACCTGCTTAGGCTGTTCCGCGCATTCGGATCCGTCCGGTACACCACCGCAACCGCCCGAATCGGAAGCGCCTTGAGGTACGCGCGTGATGAGGCCACGGTGTTTCTGTTCGCCACATTGGTCCTGCTCTACATCGCCGCGATGGGAATACACCACTTCGAGTCGCAGGCGCAACCGGACAAGTTCCATTCGGTGTTCGACAGTCTGTGGTGGGCCGTCGTCACGCTCACGACGGTGGGCTACGGCGACGCGTATCCGATCACGGTGGGCGGAAGGATCTGGACTTTCGTCGTGCTTTTCTTGGGGTTGGGCGTCGTAGCTGTGCCCGCCGGGCTGATGGCAACTGGGCTGTCACGCGCCATCGAGGAGGAACGCGCCGAAGCCCGGCGGATCGAGGAGGCAACCCAACGGAAACGGGAGCGCCGGGAGGAAGGATGAACGCGACGACGCACTCCGCGACCGACCGAACAGCGAGGAAGCCGCGTGGAATGGTGCGGTTTCGAGTCGGGTCGGGCTTCTTCATTGGGGTGCGATTTCACCGTTCCTGCGCCAAGGATCTGAGCAGTCCGGCGATCATGAACGACAGCACGACGCTCACGGGCAGGGCTGCGGTTATTGCGGCGGTCTGCAAGGCCTGGAGGCCGTCGGCCAACAGGAGCACGGCGGCCACCACGCCCACGCCGATCCCCCAGACGATGCGGAGACGCCGAGGGGGGTGAGCGTCGCCCATGCTGAGCAAGGTGGTGATGACAAGGGTGCCGGAGTCGGAGGACGTAACGAACCACGTCGCAAGCAGGAGGGTGGCGGTGGCGGACATGGCCCAGGTGAGCCAGCCGATGTCGCTCATTCGGTCGATGGCCGCATAGAGCGCGGCTTCGTAGTTCGCATTCCGCACGAGTTCCATGATCCCGGCGGTTCCGACGCCGCCGGCGGCGTTGAGCTCCAGATGGATGGCGTTGCCGCCGAAGATTCCGAACCACAGCAGCACCAGGCCGCTCGGGACGAACATCACGCCCAGGATGAACTCGCGCAGCGTGCGCCCGCGCGAGATGCGGGCGATGAACGTGCCGACGAAGGGTGCCCAGGAGATCCACCATCCCCAGTAGAAGATCGTCCAGTTGCTCTGCCAGGCGGCTCCCCCCGGATCGTCGGCGATCCAGAATGACATGGGCACCAGACGCCATAGGTATTCGCCGAGCGAAGTCGCGACAAATCCGGCGAGCCATGTGAAGGGGCCAAGCAACAGGAAGCAACCCAGAAGAAGAAGGCTCAGGCGGATGTTCCATTCGGACAGGACGCGGATTCCTCGGCTAACGCCGGAAACGGCCGACAGGGTCGCCGCCAGCGAGATCGCGGCGATGAGCGCGATCTGCGTGGCGACACCCGGATCCACGCCGAGCAGCACGTCGAGTCCGGTCGCCATCTGGCTTGCTCCGAGGCCCAGGGAGGTCGCGATGCCGAAGACCCCCCCGAACACGGCCAGGAGGTCCACCAGATCACCGATTGGCCCGTAGATCCGGCCGCCGATGAGCGGGTACAGGGCGGAGCGGAGCGTCAGGGGCAGCTTCCTGCGAAACCCGAAGTAGGCCAGGCACAACCCGACCACGACGTACACGGACCATCCGTGGATGCCCCAATGGAAATAGGTGACGCGCATGGCGTGCACGGCGCGTTGCTCGTCGAGCAACACCGCGCCCGCCAGGTCGGCGCTCGGATTGTTCGGATAACCCGCGCTCTGGCTGTTGTCGAAGTAGAAGAGCGGTTCGGCGATGGAGAAGAACAGCAGTCCGATCCCGATGCCTGCCGAGAACAGCATGGCGAGCCAGGAGGAGATCTTGAACTCGGGCGAGGAAGCGTCATCGCCGAGCCGGATCCCGCCGAACCGGCTGCACACGAGGAACAGGCAGGCGAGCACATTGGCGCCGACGAACAGGAAGTAGAACCAGCCGAGCGTGCCCTCGATCCAATCGCGGATGCGGCCGAACAGCATGCCGGCGGCGTCCACGTCCCAGACCGTGGCGAGGACGAAAGTCAGGACGACGCCCTTGGCGGCCAGAGCCATCCGGGGATTCACGCCTTTCCACAGCCCGGCTTCCGCCGTGGTTCGCCGGTGCCGCCTGCTCCTCATGGTCGATAGCTGGGCCGTTTCCTACGACACCGGTACATGCACTTTGCCCATCCTGCACCACCGCTCTGCCCACGTCCCCCGCACAACGGTCGAAAACCGTCCATGAAGCGAAGCGCGGCCCCGCGCTATTATTTCAGAACGACACGGTCGCGGTCATGGATATGGTTCGGGCAGCGCCCAGCCATGCTGCGTTCTCCGTGATCGCGGACAGGTAGGGGGCGTCGAGCAGGTTGTTCGCGACGATCGAGAACTCGGTCGACCGGAACAGGTCGCTCAGCGCCTCGCCCCTGAAGCTGACGTATGCGTCCACCGTCCAGTAGGCGTCGGTGTACCAATCCGCCGTCAGACTGACGCGGCGCGATGCCGTGTACTTTGCCGACAGCCCGCCGCCCAAGGGTCCGTCGCGGTCGAGGGAGACGACCCACAGCCGGGGCGGCACGCCGGTAACGTCGGTGCCGGGCACGATGCCCTGGCTGGCGTCGACGAGCGGATCGTCGGTCCCGACGTACTTCGAGTCGTTGAGCGTGAGGGCGCTGTACAGGGAAGTCCGGCCCGTCAATGCCACGGTGGCGGCCAACTCGACACCACTCGTTTCGATGCCGCCCGCGTTGAAGTAGGCTCCCCCTCCGGGGATGAGATAGTTGGGTCCCGCGGAAGTCTGCGGGCCGAGGTAGAAGATCCGGTTGTCGAAGTCGATGGAGTACAGGGTGGCGCTCAGGGCGATCCGCTCGCCTGCGTACTGGACGCCGACATCGACGTTCGAGGCTGTCTCGGGCTCGAGGCGGTCCAGACTGCGGCCCGGCACTTCGAGCAGAAGACTGCCGATCGCCCTGAAGTTCTCGGCGTAGCCCGCGAACAGGTCGAGACCCTCGACCGGCGTCTCGTAGGTGAGGCCGCCGGAGAAGAGCAGCTTCGAATCGGAATTGACACCGAGGTCCCGATCGACGCCGAACTGGTCCTCGCGCGACACCGAGACGAGGTACTGCTTGACGCCGCCGGCCAACTCGAACGGGCCGAAGTAAAACGTCTCCTCGACGTACCACTTGAAGATGTCCTGCGGAAAGTCCCACTCGTACTGGTGCCAGTAGGCCTGCTCGTCCCACTTGAAGTTGATCGCCGGATCCAGAATGCGGTGCCAGTCGCGCCCCAGGTCCCGGCGCGAGTCCTCGTACCAGATGCCCGCACGCAGCACGCTGCCCCGTCCCCCGCCGAACAGCGCGGACCACTCCCCGTCGATAGTCACGCCGAGGCGGTTCTTTCCGTAGTGGCTGTGGCGGTACGATTGAACCGCCGTCGCCTCCGGATGGCATGCCGGGTCGACCTCCGGCCCGCCCGGCCCGTAGTAGTTGAAGATGTAGGACGAGGTGCATCCGGGCACCGGTTCAACGGCGACGCCATTGCCGTCCACGAAGTGGATCACGCCGAGCTGGCTTCCGCCCCGCACCGGCCCGCGGCCCGCGAGTTCAGACTCCGGTCCGTCGCCGTCGTCCACCACGTCCACGATGAACGGCGGCAACCAGTCGCCGCGCCCCGAGATGTGATGGTGGTATGCGCCCACGTTCAGGGAGACTAGTTCGCTGACGGACCAGTCGGCCTTCACGTAGGCCAGCGTGTTCTTTCGCCGCGTCTGCCAGCCGGGCCGGTAGAACTGGTTCAGATAGGGCACGCCCGGCCAGTGGCCAATCAGCCGGTCCCAGCGCGGATCCGCCCGGAAGTCCGCGTCGCTGTAGAGCCGCTGGTAGACATCCTCGTGAATGTCGTCGTGGGAGAGGTAGCCGGTGAGATCGAGGCGGCCATGAGAAGATACGATCTTGGCGGCCAAGTGCTCCCGCTCGTTCCTCGCGGAGCCTTCCATCCAGTCGGTCGCCTCCTGCCGGATCGCGGCCACCCAGGCACGCGTCGTGCCGCTGAACAGCGATCCGGCCTCGATCCGCGCGGCGAACCGCTGACCCTCGTTCTCGCCGATCGTGACCGAGGCCGTCCGGCTCGCGTCATCCGACGGATCGGCCGTCAGGAAGTTGAGCGTGCCGCCCAGCGCTTCGACCGACCGCGAGGCGATGTCGGCGGTCCCTTGCGACACCTCGACCCCGCCGAGGTTCATCGGGTCCACGAACCGGTTCGCCTTCGAGCCGCTCCAGTAGTCCGACGTGCCGTTGGGGAACCCGTCGATGGTGGTGCCGATCTGCGCGTCGTTGTAGGTCGTCTGGAACCCGCGCATGACCACGTTGCTCGACCAGTCGTCGAAGGAGTACGCGTCCCCCTCCTGCACCGAGACGCCGGGAAGGTTGTCGATCACCGAGGTCACGGCGGTGATGCTCGACTGCTGCCTAATCATCGGCTCCGCGACGAAGTTGCGCGCGAAGACCGTAGGCTCCTCCGCCACCACGCTCAGCGGATCAAGCTGGAAAAAGGGTTGCAGAACGACCTGGACATTTTCAACCGCGCCCGCGCGGACGGTGACCGGGATCTCCCGCGTGGCATAGCCGAACAGGTTGGCGGTCAAGACGTAGTTGCCGACGGCGAGATCGGTGAACTCATAGGCCCCATCGGCGTCGGTGAGGTCTTCCGCGTCCACGCCGGAGCCGGTCACCGTCACCCGGACACCGGGCATGGCGTTGCCGAAGGCGTCCTCGACCGTGCCCCTGATGGTTCCCTCGGACTGCGCGGCCACGGGCGCTGCGGCCAGCAACAACAGAAGCGAGGCTCGGGCACAGACGGCTGAGAATAGGCTGAGGTTGCTCTGAAAGGTTGTCATGGCGACGAACTCCCATTCTGCGGACGCTGCGGCGGTGTAGCTGACTCTCCGGGTCCCGTTCGGTTGTAGTCGCCAAGTAAGTTAGCTGCCACGAAGACCATGAGCGAATGAACGAGCCCGAACGGAGCGAGCCTTCCACTCCGTGCGGCGATGGGGCGGCCCAACCCGACTGGGATGCTGCCTTGGAGTGTATCGGTGCACACTCAGTCTATTCAGGATGTTGCCAGCCTAAGGCTCTGGCCATGCGCCAGCCGCCGCTTCGGGTCCCAACGGGCGGAACACGGGGAGTCCAGCGGCGTCCGGTCAACCGCCGGAAGCGTTGGCAGCCTGCCTCTAACCGCTTGCTCCCCGGTGTTTGGTCCGACATGCTAAACCTGCACCGACGTTCGCGCCCGCAACCGCCTCAACACCAGGAACGCAACCGGAGAACCCGGCGATGATCCATCAACCCACCAGCGTGGACCAGTCCGACAGGATCGTCCCGATCAACCTTCGCCAGAGCGGCCGCACGCCGGCAGAACTGCTCATCTCCACCCGGGTTCGGAAGTCCCCCTACTGGCATCTGTCGCATGAAGCGGGCTGCTGGCGGGCCACCGTCTACAACCGCATCTACCACCCCCGCGGCTATGTGCGGCCCGCGGACGGCGGCGCGGCGACGGAGCACGAGGCGCTGACCCGGGACGTCACCGTTTGGAACGTCGCGGTGGAGCGCCAGATCCGGGTCAGGGGACCAGAGGCGGAACGGTTCACCGACTACGTGATCACCCGGGACGCGACCCGCATCGAGCCGATGCACGCGAAATACGTCATCGTCTGCAACGAGAAGGGCGGCATTCTCAACGACCCGGTGCTGCTGCGGCTTTCCGAGGACGAGTTCTGGTTCTCGCTTGCCGACTCCGACCTGCTGTTCTGGCTGCAGGGCGTCAATGTCGGGCTCCGGATGGAGGTGGAGATCGACGAAATCGACGTCTGTCCCCTGCAGATCCAAGGGCCGAAGTCGCTCGACCTCATGGTCGACTTGGTGGGCGAAGGCGTCCGCGACATCCCATACTACGGAATCATGGGAGCGGAGATCGCGGGCTGTTCCGTTGTGGTTTCCCAGTCCGGCTTTTCGGGCGAGATGGGATACGAGATCTACCTTCGCGATGCCACCCTGCACGCCGAAGCGCTGTGGGGCGCCGTGCTCGCGGCCGGCGAGGCGCACCGGTTGATGGTCATCGCTCCGGGCCATCAGCGCCGGATCCAGGCCGGTATCCTGTCCTGGGGACAGGACATCGACCATGAGACGAGTCCGTTCCAGTGCAACCTGGCCTACCAGGTGCCGCGCGAGAAGCGGGGGGACTATATCGGACGGGCCGCGCTGGAGCGCCAACGCGCCGAACTCGACGCCGGGCGCTGTCCGTTTGCCATGGTCATGGTGGGAATGACGCTGGGTGGAAAGCCCATCGACGACTACGCCCCGGACTTCTGGCTCGTCTCGGACGCGGACGGCGGCGACCCCATCGGTTATCTCACTTCGCCGTGGCACGCCCCGGAACTGGGCTGTAACATCGCGCTCGGTTACGTCCCCGCCGGCAAGTCGGCCGTGGGCACGGATCCCGCCGTATGGTTGCCCGACGAATACGCCAGCGCGCCTGGCCAGCCGGACCGCGCGCAAGTGTGCGAGGTTCCCTTCCGCCCCTCCGCGAACCCCAGCGCCCGCGAGGTGGCGCTGGCCCGGGGCCTCGACGCAACGGTCTGACAGACGGCGTTTCCGTCCAGGCGACTCGACGGGACGTTCCGACAGTGGTCGCGCTTCGATTCACCGTTTCTCATGGACCCCATCGGCGGTTCCTCCCAAATCGGTGGCGGGGAGGCTGGAAAGCCATTCGGCGGCGCCCGCGAGGCCGCCGAAGGTGAACAGATGAATGTCCACGGCGGGCGTGTTCTCCAAGGCGGCCAAGTGCCGGGCGAGCGCCAACGCAACGGGGGTCGGTGACCAACTGCCCGCCAAGCGCGCGAGGCCCGGCTTGCGCATCAACGCCCTGGCGGACGCCACGACGCCGGAGCGGACAGCGTACCCGACCAGTGCGCTCAGTGCGACCGGTCCCGGCACGCCGATTCGGACGGGCAGGGTGCATCCGGCTTCCCTCGTCCGCGCCAGCCAGGCGAGCGCGGGAGAGGGCGAGAACACGAACTGGGTCACGATCCATAGCTCCGAACCCGTCGCCCGGGCGTATTCCGTCTTGCGCCGGAGCGCTTCATCCAGATTGGCCTGGCCGACGAGGGGGTGCCCCTCCGGATACGAGGTGACGCCCAGCCGCCGGAGACCGTGCCCGGCGAGCAGCCCGGAATCGAGCAGGGACGGCGTATCGGGGTACGGGCCTGCGGGCGTGTCGCGGTCTCCGGCCACCAGCATCAGGGAAACCACTCCGGTCTCGACCAGTGCGGCGAGCCAGTCGTCGAGTTGACCCGAACTCCGCACCGAGCGCGCTGGCAGGTGCGGCACCGGCGTCATGCCGGCCGCCAGCACCCGTTCGCAGGCGGTGACCGTGTCCGCCCACCGGCCCTTGGGCGGGAACGGCACATAGATGGAAGATCCGCGCGGGAGGTGGCCGGCGAGGACTCCCGGTGCCGGGACCTGACCTGCCAAGACCTCGACCGAGGCACCCAGAGCCAAGTCGCGAAGCGCTGCACGGGTCCGCGTCTTTAGCGAAGGTGGCATTCGGTACACGATCTGGCTGACCGCCGCCGGGGAGGCTGGCCGACCGATGGCGGCTCGACGGTCTTCAGATCCGACCGCCGAGCCGCAGCCATCTCAGGTGGTTGCGCACGTTGTCGTGCTCGAAGTAGGCGTCCTGAAGGTGGCGCCGACCGTCCGAGCGAAGGGCCGTGCGGCCGTGCAGCACCCGGTGCCCGTCGCACAGCAGAATCTGCCCGCCCTCCAAACGGAAGTTGACCTGGGAATCGGGGGAGTTGACGCGCCTGGACAGCTCGTGGTAGGCGGCGTAGAAGTCGGCCAGCCGAGGCTCGGACAGGGGAATGGTCTGCATCTGTGCGGTGTTGAAGCGGACCAGCCTGACCTCGCCGTCGCTGTCAAGCCCGACCATCGGCTTGACGGCGTAGCACTCGTAGTCCTCGCTGAAAATGCGGAATGGCACCGGCACCGCACACAGCACGTCGAACTTGTCGGGGTGATCGCGGCGCAGTTCGCTGAGCAGGCCGAAGCCGTCCACGACAACGGATTCGCCGCCTTCGCACTCGTTCACCAGCATGTGCAGCGCCTGCACGTTCGGTGGCCAGGTGTAGCTCGTGAAGTCGTTGTGCGGCGCGACCGCCAGACCTGTGTGCGCGATGTTGTATCCCTTCGGATCGACCTTGACGTTGTGGATGCGCTCGAACAGCACCTCGCGGATCGGGCCGAGCGGGGCCGCGAGCTGCTCCGACGAGTCCGGTTCGGTGGGGGCGTCGACCAGCACGCAGACCCCGGTCCGCAGGAACTCCTCGATCAGCTCTGCTGCGGCGCGGTCGCTCGCCAAGAAACGCTGATAGTCGAATCTCTGCGGTCGGAACCGGCCATCCCAGTAGTGCAGGTCGAAGCGAGGCTGCTCAAGAAGCCGTGGACCTCGCTCGACCGATAGCGGGTATGGTGTCCGTCCGGCCACTCGATGAAGATCGCCTCGTCCTTGGATCCGGCGCATTCGATGCCGACTTTGAGGGGTCGAAGGTCCTTGGGGACCCGGAAGAGGTGGAACCGCTTCTCCGTCGTCTGCTCGACGCGGCACTCGCCGCAACCGCAATTGTCGCGCAGCCAGAGGTAGGGAAGATCGGTCTGCGCGCCGCCGCTCCAGGTGGCGCACAGGGAATCCGCGTTGCGAGTGAGGTCGCTGATCGAGTGATGCATGGTCGATTCCCTCGGGTGCGTGGGGACCGGCCCGATGCTTGCTCGGCCGGAAGGACTTCGGGCGTCGGTGTTTCGAGCCGGAAGCGCGACGCACGCACACGCCACCGAGTATCAGAATGCGCCCTTCCGGCGCGCGTCAAGCTGCAGGGGCCCCGGCTGAGGCAGCCCGGTCGCCATCCCTAGCTCCGAGTGGTGCGCGAAGCGGGCCGGGTGTAGGTCCGGGACTCGGGCGTCACTCCCTTGACTCGGCTCTCGGTTTGGACCCACGCTTCCTTCGGTCGGAAGCCCTTGTTTCGAGAGTGATATGCATGGAGGATGCGACAAAGCCCAACAACCCCAGGGTGAGCTTCACCAGGATGGCGGACGGCACCCGGGAGGACTACGAACTGCTTGATCGCTTTGAGGAGGAGTTCGCCGCCGGAACCGCCGACCGGGTGCTGGCGCACCTCCGTGAGCTGTCCGGTTCGCTGTCCGGCTACCAGGTCGACCGGCTGGAGCATTCGCTGCAGAGCGCCACCCGTGCGTATCGGGACGGCGCGGACGAGGAGATGGTGGTGGCGGCGCTCCTCCACGACATCGACGATCTCCTGGCCCCGCACAGCCACGGGGAATTGGCCGCCCTGCTGCTGCGTCCCTATGTGACCGAGCGAACCTGCTGGATCGTCCGGCACCACGGCCTCTTCCAGCGCGTCTACTACGCGCACCACGTGGGCGGCGACCGCAACGCTCGCGACAAGTACCGCGACCACCCTTGGTATCAGGACGCCGTGGACTTCTGTCACTGCTGGGACCAGTGCGCGTTCGATCCCGACTACGATTCCCTGCCGCTGGAGTTCTTCGAGCCAATGGTGCGCCGCATCTTCGCCCGCGAGCCGTTCAGTCTTGCATCGAGGGAGCAAGCGTGACCACGCATTCGGAACGGCATCCCCCAACCCAGTCCAGCCATCGCGTGCCCTCGGCGTTTTCACGGCTTGGCCCCCGGTTTCCGGAGAAACCCGGTCGAGGCGGACGCCGTAGAGCTTGAAAGTGAGACCTCGTCCCGAAGTTGGATCCTCCAACCGGCAAGCTGTCGGGCGAGCGCGTTTGATAGCCCCGAGCACTCGGACCTACGGCCGCACCGGAATGTGAAAACGACGTGGGGGGCCGATTCACACTTCCGACTGCCCGCGATTCACACTGGCCGTCCTACTTATCCTGCGGTTCAGCAACGTCTTACGGATGAGCGGCCGGATCGCCCGTGGCGCACCAGCGGCTCGGGCGGTGGCGGGAGCGACCCCCCTCGCCGAAGGCTCGGTGCGGCATAGAGGCGAGTGTGTTTTCACAACTCGCCCCCCGCCTTCCAGGGGTCGCTCCCGCATCAGCGATCCGTGCCGGAAGGCCGTTCAGCGCCGCTGCGAGGCGGCGGAGCAAGCGGTCCCCGTCCACCCATCCGTCGCAGCGGCGGGCATCCCCGTTGCCACGCGATTCGCCGACGGGCCTCCGTGGTCCGACGCGACCGGGCGGTCCATTCTCCCTTGCGTTACGTTGATTACGATGTTTCGGTTTCGCACCCGGGCCACCGGCTCGGCTTCGACGGGCCGGTACACCCTACAGCCGGGGGATCGGACGATCGCGATGAGGAAGCTGTTGCTCTTGGGGCTTGCGCTGCTGCCCGCGCAGGCCGGGGCGCAGGAGAAGCCGGGCCGGATGATGCTCGAAGCGGGTCTCGTCGGCGGCAGCGGCAACGCCTGCCCGGGACGCTACGTCGGCATCAAGGGGCGGGTCGCCGGGCCGGTGTCCCTGTATGGCATGGTCGAGACCTACCGCTGCGCCGATTTCGCGGGCTCCGCCAACCGCATCGGAACGTCCGTCCGGCTCGGGCGGGCGCACTGGTTCGTTCGCCCAGCGCTGCGCGCGGGCGTCGAGTACGATGGCGGCGACGTGTCGCCGACCGCCGGGGCGAGCCTGACGTTTGGACGCCGCTATGGCGCGCGCTTCATCCTCCACCTCGGGGAGGCCTCCGGGGGCACCCTGACGCTCTTCCAGATGGGCGGGTACGTCTCGTTCTGAGCCATCCACGACCGGCCCGGAGGCGACTGCTTCGGCGCACGGACGCAACCAACCGCGGAACGCGGGCTCGATGGCCTTCCCGCATGGGACTGATGGCAGGGAGCGACCCCCCAGGGAGGATGTCCGGGATGTGTACATCCCAACCCTCCGCGATGCCCGCACTGGGCATCGAAAGAGGGGGGTCGCTCCCGTCCACGTACGAGGAGCGCGGATCGACACCCGCGCTCCGCTGGCCGTGGCTCAACCGCAAGGACGCCAGGGACTTGAAAGACCGGGGCCGTGTCCGTCCGAACGGCAATTTCGTGTCCGGCGACCCTTGGTATCAAATACACATGGCCCGTTCGGCACCGGGACGGCCCGAGTAGCATTCAGAACAGCCTCCGACGGAGCCGCTCCGTCCGCCATGTGACCACGCGGTGAAAGAGCCCTCGGCCGGTCTGCCGACGGGCCTGCTTCCGGAGTTCCGACAGCCGGACGAGTCCGCCCTGGATGGTGCCGCACACCTCCTTGATCTCCCGGGCGTCCCCGTGGCGGAGTATATGCTCGATACGGTCGATCTCGCGGCGGATCCGCGCGTCCAACTCGGACGGGCGCGGGTCTCTCGCCCAGTTGCCGAGCACCGCCCGGGCTCGGCGCGACGCCTCCCAGGTCCGCGTGACGGCCACGACTTCGATTCTGTGTCCGCGATCCCGGAGCATCGTCCAAAGCTCACGGTGCGCCGCGCCCCAGGCGCGTAGCGCCGTCGCGGTCTCGTGGCCGGGATCGACGTGGACGAAGATGGCGCGTTCGGCGTCCAGCGCGAGCGGCAGCCCGAGGTGGAAGTAGCGCCGGATGTTCCCGGCCGCGCCCCGGTAGGTCCGCCGGGGCAGGACCCGGCGCTCGATCCCGAGCGCCTCGAACGCGGCTACCTTCTCGGCTTCGGTCGGCAGCCACGGCAGGCGGGGACGCTCAAGCACATGGTCGAGTGCGAGCAACCGTCGCATAAGCACGTCACGGGAGGTGATCCGCCGCCGCCGAAAGAACTCTCCGGCTCCGAGCGCCCGGTAGACCTTGCGGGCCTTTATCCGGCACACGCGGCCGATCCTGTGGACGCCGTCGGCCGGGGCCTCCTCGACGGCCAAGCCTTGCGCGACGAGGGCGCGGACGGCCCGCCGCACCGTCTCCGGGTGGCAACCCAGGAAACTCGTCCACTGCAACCGGGTGAACGCGCCGCCGTGGAGACATACCAAGGCAATCCACTCGGCCCGGCGTCCCGTCCAGCCGAAAGCCTCCAGAGCCCTCTCGCGTCCCCGGAGATGGGCGATCAGGGCGGTCGCCCGTGGTTGAAATGTCTGGCTGTGCATGCGACTCCCTTCCTCATCGCCGCGTGTCGCTTCCGGTTGGAATCGGGGAGCGCGCGCCGGGCCGCGTCAAGCCTCGCCCGCGAGTGGATGTCCCAAGCAGTCCAGTGCGGTCCCGGATGCGGACAGGCCTCCGGCAGCCGCGCCTTCATCGCTTTCGAGAAGCGAACGGCACGGGTGCCGCACTGGTCAATCAGCCGCCGCCAAGCGAGATTCCGTTGCGCAGATCGTGCAGTCCATCAAGAGAGGAATCGAACGATGGCACGCACGAAACGAAGCCGGCGCTCCTACGGCGCCGGCGAATGGGGCCGGAACCGGGTGAGGGTGTTCACCGATCCCAAGACCGGCTTTTACCAGATGGAGTGGCGCGAGAACGGGCGCAGGCTGAGCCGGTCGCTGGGGCACCGTGACTGGACTCGGGCGAAGAAGCAGGCCGACGAGGCCGCTGCGGGCTTCGAGGTGCATCAGCCCAACGGCAAAGCCGACCCCGAGCCGCTCACGCTGGGAACGCTTTTTGAAATCTACGGTGAGGAAGTGACGCCGACAAAGGCCGACAGATCGCGGCGATACGACCGGGTTGCGATGAGGATGTTCCTCGGGTTCTTCGGTAAGGACCGGGATCCGGCGACCCTGTCGCAGCGCGACTGGGATCGCTTCATCCGGGAGCGGAGGACTGGCAAGGTTGGACCCAGCGGCAGGCCGGTGTCCGACCGGACCGTCGAGTTCGACTTGAGATTCCTGATCGCCGTCCTCAACTGGGCGTCGAAGTCCCGGGACGAGAACGGGAAGCTCCTTCTCGACTCGAATCCGCTGAGGGGCTTGAAGACGCCCAAGGAGAAGAACCCCACCCGCGTCGTCCTTTCCGACGAAGAGTACGGGGCGTTGCTCGGGGTCTCCCGGCGGGTCGACTGGCGGTTCCATGTCGCGCTTGTGCTCGCACACGAGACCGGACACAGAATCGGCGCGATCCGCCACCTCAGATGGACGGATATCGACTTCGAGGATAGGACCATCGTGTGGCGGGCGGAGCATGAGAAGACGGGCTACGAGCACGTCACGCCGATGACCGACGAGGCCGTTGTCGCCTTGGCAGAGGCTGCGCAACGCAGGGGTCCCGACACCGGGGACTCTCCGGTGTTGCCTGCCCCCAGGGACGCCTCGCGGTGCGCGGGCATATCGGCGGTCCGGTACTGGTGGGACAAAGCCCAAGTGCTCGCGGGGCTGGAACCCAGACGCGGGAGGGGCTGGCACTCGCTGAGGCGGAAGTTCGCTTCCGACCTCATGGCTCTTCCGCTGAAGGTGCTCTGCGAGCTCGGTGGCTGGAAGGAGGCCCAGACGGTGCTGCGCTGTTATCAGCAGGCCGACGCTGGACAGCTCAGGAAGGCATTGGAGAGCCGCCCGAAAGTTTGCGCCTGACCCAAGGCGTTCGGCGGGAATCGAAAAGCGGGAATTAGGGATGGGAGTCCCGTAAGCTCAATCGTCACAGTAAGATGTGAACCCGACAGCTTCCGCCGCAGTAGCACACGTACAGCCTGGACTTGTCGAGCCGTTCCGTGGTCTCGGCGCTGATCTCGCGGTGGGGCAGGTTGACGGATCCGGGGATGTGCTCGCGGGCGTAGGCCTCGGCGGACCGGCCGTCGACGACGACCACGGGGTCGTTGCGGGACAGGGCCTCGTAGAGGTCCCAGGAGTCGGTTTCGAACGCCAGTTTGCTCTTGTAGTGATTGAGCTGATCGAGGGTCATGGCGCGTCCAGGGTGCGGGGATTATCCGCGGTGCGGGCGTGGGTGGATCGGGGTCTGCGTGGAATCTACAAGGTTCGTGACGTGGTGCTCAGACCATCGTCAGGCCAATCGCCAGGGCGAGCGCGCCCCGCTCCGGGACCACCTCGTCGAGCCGGACGTCGCACCCCAGCTCGGTGCCCATCTCCACCACCGCTTCCCTGAGCGGGCCACCCTCCCGGATCAGCCCCCCTACCAGCGCGGTCGGCGGCGCCCCCACCCACCCCGCCGTCCCCTCCAGCACGGCTTCCAGATGGGCGCGGACTGCCCCCAGGGCACGGTGAATCACCCGCGCGGCGACCGTGTCGCCCGACCGGGCCACGCGCGCCACCTCGACCGACAGCGCCGCGATCTCGCGCTTGGTCGCCCGCGCCGCCCACGCCGGCAGTTCCGCCACCCCGGCCACGCCCGTCGCCGACAGCAGCGCCCCGCCGAGCCCGGTCGGCGGCTCCCGCCCGTCCTCGCTGCGGACCACCGCGCGCAGCCCGTCCAGACCGATCCCGTACCCGCTCCCCTCGTCGCCCAGCAGCGCACCCCACCCCCCCACTCTCACCACGCTGCCCCGCGGATCCACCGCGCGCACCACCGACCCCGTGCCCACCACGAGCAGCATGCCGGCCCCCTCCCCGAACGCCGCGGCGTGCGCGGCCACGACATCGGAATCGACGACGACTGCGTCCGCCAGCCCGCCGCCCTGGAGCCCGGCCTCGGCCGCCGTGCGGGCCGCCTCGTTGCCGGAACCGGCAAGACCCGCCCACAAACCCCGCGCGGGAAGTTCCACGCCCGCATCGGCGGCCGCCGCGCGCACGAGCGCCGCCACCGCCTGCACCGCGCCTTCCGGGTCACGCGGATCGATCAGCCCGGGTCCCCCGTCGGCGGCGCCCAGCTCGCGGCCGTCACCGTCGCCGACGACCGCCCGGGAGCGCGTCCCGCCCCCGTCGACACCGATCCAGATCACCGGCGCGTCCGGAACAGCGAGCCCACCGCCAGCGTCACCGCCAGCCCGATGAACACGAACCAGGGCCACGCCACGGCGTCGCGGGCGGTGGCCCAGATCGCCACCACCGTGCCCACGCCCGCGGTCATGCCGACGATCGCCCCGGCCTGGTTCACGCGGCGGGTGAGCACGCCCAGAGCGAAAGCGCCGAGCAGCCCACCGTACGCCATCGACGCCGCGGCGAGCGCTACCTCCACCGCCGCAGACCCTTCGGAGAGCGGGATGAACACGATGGCGCCGGCGATCAGGAGCCCGGCCCAGAGCAGCGTGAAGACCTTGCCGGCGGACATGATGGCGCGGTCGTCGTTTCGACCGGTGGCGGGCCCCCAGAAGTCATACGCGCTCGCCGAGGCCAGCGAGTTGATCGACGACGACAGCGACGACATGGCGGCAGCAAAGACCCCCGCGATCAGCAGTCCGCGCACGCCCACGGGCATCTCCGCGATGATGAAGCGCGCGAAGATCTCGTCGGACCGCGCGAAGTCGCGTCCCTCGAAAAAGACCCACAGCCCGAGCCCGACCATCAGGAAGAGCGCGAACTGCACGATCACCGCGAAGCCGCTGCCGATGAGCGCGCGGCGGCTGTGCGCGGCGTCCCGGCAGGTCAGCAGCCGCTGCACGATGAGTTGATCGGTCCCGTGCGAGGCCATCGACAGGAAGCCTCCGCCGATCAGCCCCGCCCAGAAGGTGTAGGCCACCGCGGGCGACGTGGAGAAGTCGAGCACCTGCAGCTTCCCCGCGGACCCCGCGCTCGCAAGAATCGCGGACCAGCCGCCGTCGACGGCCATCTGCAGCAGAAGAAGCGCGATCAGTCCGCCCGCCACGTAGAGCCCCATCTGCAGCGCGTCCACCCACACCACCGCCTTGATGCCGCCGAAGTAGGTGTAGACGAGCGTCGCGGCGCCGATGACGAGGATCGACGCCGGGTACGACCAGCCGGTGATGATCGCCAGCGGGATCGCCGTCGCGAACAGCCGCACCGAGTCCGCCAGCAGCCGCGTGAGCATGAACACGCCCGACGCGTACCGCCGCGCGCCGCCGCCGAAGCGCGTCTCCAGCAGGGCGTACGCGGTGGACAGCTCGCCGCGGTAGTAGGCCGGCAGGAGCACCCAGGCCACGACGGCGCGGCCGGCCAGATACCCGATGGCCAGCTGCAGGAATGCCAGCGTGCCCAGATAGGCGACGCCCGGAATGGAGAGGAAGGTGAGGGTGCTGGTCTCGGTCGCGACCACCGACAGCATCACGGCCCACCAGGGGAGGTTGCGGCTGCCGAGGAAGTAGTCGGTCCCGCCGCGGTTGCGCCGTCCCAGCCAGGCGCCCCAGGCGGTGATGCCCGCCATGTAGAGGACCAGTACAGCGAGGTCGACGCCGCCGAAGCTCATCGCTCCCGCAGGCCCGGCGGCGTGTCCAGGATCGCGCGCGCCACCCGGTCGTGCACCCCGCGCCTTAGCGGCACGTGCCTGCTGTTGTCACGCGTGGGGTTGACACGGTTGGTCAGGAGCACGACCGCCAGCTCCTGCGTGGGGTCGATCCACACCGACGTGCCGGTGTAACCCGTGTGGCCGAACGACCGCGCCGAGAAGTAGTCGCCGGCCGACGAGCGCCGTGACGGCGTGTCCCAGCCGAGTGCGCGGGTGGAGGCATCGGACTGCCTCCGCGTGAAGCGGTCGACCCGGCCCTGCGCGAAGATCGGCACGGCTTCGAAGCGGGGCCGGTTGCACGGCAGGCCGGATACGGCGTCGGCCGTGCAGGGGCCTGCGACGCCGCGGTCCAGCATCATCTGGGCGAAGACGGCCAGGTCGCGCGCCGAGCTGAAGAGCCCGGCGTGACCCGCGACGCCGCCGATCGCGTAGGCGTTCTCGTCGTGCACGACGCCGTGGACGTGGAAGCCGCGATAGGCCTCGTCGAACTCGGTGGTCGCGACGCGGTCCCAGAGCGACGGCGCCGGGGTGAAGCCCGTGTCGGCCATGCCCAGGGGGCTCCACACCTCGTCGCGCAAAAAGACGTCCAGGGGCAGGCCCGAGACGGCTTCGACGATGAAGGACGCGGTCATGAGGCCGATATCGGAGTAGACCGTGGTGTCGCCGGGGGGATGGTCGAGGGGGAGCGACCCGATCGCGTTCTCGTACGCCTCGCGGCCCCCCATTTCCAGGAAGAAGCGGCGGAAGGGCACCAGGCCGGCGCGGTGCAGCAGGAGGTCGCGGATCGTGACGCGTGACTTGGCGGGGTCGCCGTCGTCCCACCAGGGCAGGTAATCGACCACGAGGTCGTCGAGCGCGATGGCGCCGCGCTGGGCGAGGATCATGACGGCCGAGGTCGTGCCGACCACCTTGGTCAGCGAGGCGAGGTCGAAGATCGAGGCCGGCGTGACGGGCGGCGCGGCCGGGTCCCAGTCGAGGCGGCCGTAACCGCGCAGCCGCACGAGCTGGCCCCGTCGAATCACGGCCAGCGCCGCGCCGGAGGCGGCCGAGTCGGCGAGCGCGGCGACGATGAAGTCGTCCAGCGCGGCGAGGGAGTCGGCGCTCATGGCGACCCGGGCGGGGTCGACCTCGCGCGGGGAGGCGATGGTGGGGCCGGCAGCACCGGTGGGGCTCGCAGCGCCGGCCGTGGGATCCGCGGTGCAGAACACGTCGGCGAGATCGCCGGCGCCGGGACCGGCTGCATCCGGGGGCGCCAGGGCGGTGGCCGGGTGGTGCGTGCACATCGCGATTGCGGGGCCGGGCCGCCACCGGCCGGGGCCTCCTGACGGGCCCTCCTGGCCGTCTTCCTCCGCCGCCTCGTCCGCTGCGGCCCCGGGGATGAAGCCCGCTTCGCGGAGCGGGTCGGGTCGCTCTTCCTCCTCCTCCACCAACCGCCCGGAAACCGCACGGTCCAGACCATCGCCGAGGGCGTGCAGCGGGGGGATCGAGATCGGCAGGCGGCCGGTGATCGGCGCGAGGCCCGCCACGGCCCGGGCGGCGGCGCGCTGCGAAACCTCCCAGCCGCCCCACGCCACCATGTAGGTGCCCGCGTCCGGGAACGCCGAGAGCAGGTACGGACTGCCGAAGGAGACCACGGCGACGGGGGTCGGGAGGCGGCTGGCGCGCTCCACGAAGACGCGGAACGGCGCGGGCACGCCAACCGAACCGGTGCCCGAACGCGGCGGGACGTAGGCTCCGACGACCACCGCGTCGGCGTCGGCAGCGGCATGCAGGAGCGCGTCGTAGGTGGCCCAGGGGGTGTCCGGGCCCACGCGCGCGGTCGTGACCCGGCCGGCCTGGCTCCGCAGCGTCGCGTCGAAGGTGCGGCCCGCGAGGAGGGCGTCGGAGCGGGCGTAGGTGATGCTGAGGACGCCGGTGCCCCCTGGGAGGGGGAGCACGCCTCCGTGATCCCGCACGAGGGTGAGCGACGCCGCGGCGGCGCGGTCGGCCACGGCCCGGTGCTCGGCAGTCCCGACGTGGCGGGCGACGGCTTCCGGATCGACGCGGCGTGTGCGGTGCAGCCCCAGGCGCGCCTTGGCTTCGAGGAGGAGGCGTACGGAGGCATCGACGCGCTCGCGCGTGACGCGGCCGGACTCCACCGCCGCGGTGACGGCGTCGACGGTGACGCCGATGCCGTCGGGCGCGAGGATCACGTCGGAGCCGGCTTCGAGGGCGAGGACCGCGGCTTCGCCCGCGCCGTAGCCGTCGGTGATCGCGCCCATGCGGAGCGCGTCGGTGAAGAGGATGCCGCCGAACTCCATCTCGCCCCGGAGCAGGTCGGTCATGAGCTCGGGCGACATGGTGGCGGGACGATCGTCGCCGAGCACGCCGGGGACCGCCACGTGTGCGGTCATCACCGCGTCCACCCCCGCGTCGACCGCCATGCGGAAGGGGCGGAGTTCCACCCGGTCGAGGCGGTCGCGGTCGGCGCCGATCACGGGCAGCTCGATGTGCGAGTCGGTGCGCGTGTCGCCGTGTCCGGGGAAGTGCTTGGCTGTGGTGAGCGCGCCTCCCGCGCGGGCGCCCCGTATGAAAGCCGCGCCGAGACGGCCCACGGCCTCCGGGTCCTCGCCGAACGAGCGCACGTTGATCACGGGGTTGTCGGGGTTGCTGTTGACGTCGAGCACCGGCGCGAAGAGCCAGTGGACGCCCACGGCCCGCGCCTCGATGGCGGTGATGCGGCCGTACTCGAAGGCGAGCTCCTCGTCGCCCGCGGCGCCGAAGGCCATGGTCGGCGGGAAGCTGGTGCCACCGCCCTGAGCCAGCAGCGAGGGAAGCGCGTAGGCGTGGTTGATCCGCATCCCGGGGCCGCCGTTCTCGAAGTCCGAGGTGACCAGGAGCGGCACGCGGGCGCGCGACTGCAGGCGGTTCAGCTTGGCGACGTACGCGTCCGGCACCCCGATCGAGATCGAGACGCCGCCGAGCCCCTGCTCTACCCAGTGCAGCAGCTCCTGGAACTCGGCGTCGGTGTCGGAGGCGTAGCCGCCGGAGATCCAGGGGATGACGAGCTGGGCCACAGCCTGACGTAACGTCAGGGTTGTGAGCGTCTCGTCGACCCAGCGGCGGGCGTCGGCGTCGAGGGTGGCGGCGGGGGTGGCGGCAGCGGGTGTGGGCGTGGCAGATGGTGCGGAGGCGGGCGGGGCGCAGGCCGCGAGCACGGCGAGGGCGGCGACGGCGGCAAGCGCTGCGGCGCGCCTCACCTCCCCCGGGCCTCTTTGCGGGGGATCTGCAGGCCGTGCCCGATCTCATAGCCGGCGATGCGGGTCGGCGTCCGCCCGGTAACCTCGATACGGCCCAGGATGGCGTCGGCCGCCGCGCGCTCGGCCACCGGCACGCCGGACCACGCGGTCAGGTAGGTGCCGATTTCCGGGAACTCGCCCAGGAGGTAGGGATTCCCGAAGGCCACCACGATCGAGGGCCGGGAGCCGCTGGCGATCGCCCTGACGAAGTCCATCGCCGGCTCCGGCAGCGCGACCGACCCCGACGCGGTCCTGACGCCGACGTGCAGCGATACGACCGTGAGCGCGGACTGGCGGGCACGCGCGAGGATGGCCTGGTAGTCACGTTCATCCGAGTTCTGGTCCACGTACGCGGTCCTGAGCCGCCTGTACGTCTGTCGGAGACCCGCGTTGAACGCGCGGCCCGCGCGCAGATCGTTGGTGCGGCGGTACGTGACCGAGTACACCGCCGCGTTCGGCGTGCCCAGCAGTGGCATCAGGTCGCGCTCGTCCCTGAGCACGGTGATCGACCGTTCCGCCACGGCCCTGGCAACCGAAGTGTGCGACTCGACGCCCACGAACTCGGCGACCCGTCCCAGATCGACCTGGCGCCAGCGATGAAGTCCCACCCGCGCCTTGGCGTCGAGAATGCGGAGCACCGACCTGTCGATGCGCTCCTCGTCGAGCCGGCCCGAGCGCACGGCGGCGATGATCCCGGACTTCGCCGCGGCGAGGTCGGGGGGCATCAGAATCACGTCCGCGCCCGCCTCGACCGCGCGCACCGCGGCCTCGCCGCGTCCGAAGGTGCGGTCCACGGCGGCCATGTCCATCGCGTCCGTGACAATCAGGCCGTCGAAGCCCATCTCGCCGCGCAGCAGATCGGTCATGACGGCGGGAGCCAGCGTGGCCGGGGTCCGGTCGCCGGTGAGTTCGGGGACGGTGATGTGCGCGGTCATGATCGCGCCCAGATCCTGCGCGATGGCCCGGTGGAAGGGCTTGAGTTCCACCGCCTCCATGCGCTCGCGGTCGACCTGGATGACCGGCAGCGCGATGTGCGAGTCCACGCCGGTGTCGCCGTGCCCCGGGAAGTGCTTGGCCGTCGCGATCGCGCCCTGGTCCTGGATCCCCCGCACGAACGCGGCGCCGAGCGTCGCGACGCTCTCCGGATCCTCGCCGAACGACCGCACGTTGATGACCGGGTTCTCGGGATTGTTGTTGACGTCGAGGACCGGCGCGAAGGGGACGTGGACGCCGAGCGCGAGCGCCTCGCGCGCCGTGACGCGCCCCATCTCGTAGGCGTAGTCCGGGTCGCCGGTCGCGCCCACGGCCATCAGCGCGGGGAAGCGTGTGGCGCCGCCCAGCGGGATGTTGGTGGGGACGTGCACGATGCCGTCGAAGCGGAAGCCGGCCCCGGCCTCGAGGTCGGCGCCGACGAGGACGGGCAGCGCGGACAGGGACTGGAGCCAGTTCAGCTTGGCCGCGACCTCGGTCGGTGAGCCCACCGAGACGATGATGCCGCCGACCTTGTGATCCTCCACCATCGCGCGCGCCCGTGTCGCCGCGCGCGATCCCCGGGGCGCGAAGTCGCCGAAGAGGAACGGCATCATCATCTGGCCGACCTTCTCGTCGAGGGTCAGCGTCTCGAGCGTGCGCGCGGCCCAGTCGCGGCCGTCGTCCCATGCCTCGCGGCGTGCCTCCAGGCCGGGAGGCGGTGCGTACCGCTCGGGGAGGGGCCGGGTTTCGGGCGGTGGGGCGGTCGTGGGGGCGGGGTCGGGTGGGGTGGCGGGGGTGGCCGGGTCCGGGGACACGGTGGTGGGGTCCGGCGGCGCAGGCCCGGCGGCGCGCTCGCTGCCGCCCGAGACGCTGCAGGATGCGAGGGTCAGGGTCGCCGCCGAGAGCAACAGGCGTGCCGGGCGCAGGGCCGCGGCCGAAAAGCGTCGTGAATTCACGGGGTCGCTCCACGCTCCGTGGGGAACTGGCAGCCGAGAAAATCTAACCGCTTGCGCCCCGGTTCGGGGCGGTCATGTTGTATTCATGACGAGACCTCTGCGCTGGGGCGCGCTTGCCCTGTTCCCGACGGTCCTGGCCGTCCCCGCCTCGTGCCAGGCCCCGGCGGAGTCCGGTGGCCGCGCGGCCGCCGTCCGTCCGGGCATCGAGGTGCTCCTGAGCGATTCGCTCGACCTGGTGAGGGGCAGGCGGGTCGGGCTGATCACCAACCACACCGGCCGCGACCGCGCCGGCGTCCCGACGATCGATCTGCTCGCGGATCATCCCGAGGTGGAGCTGGTAGCGCTCTACTCGCCGGAGCACGGTATCCGTGGCAGCGCCGAGGCGGGGGTCCGCGTGTCGGACAGCGTGGACGGGCGTACCGGATTGCCAATTCACTCTCTCTACGGGGACACCCGGTCGCCGACCGACGAGATGCTGGAAGGGATCGAAGTGCTCCTGTTCGACATCCAGGATGTGGGCGCCCGTTACTACACCTACCTGTCGACCATGGCGCTGGCCATGGAGGCCGCGGGGGAGCGCGGCATTCCCTTCGTGGTTCTGGACCGTCCCAACCCGATCGGCGGCGATCCCGTGCAGGGCAACGTTCTCGACCCTGAATACTCAACCTTTGTAGGCCTTTACCCGATCCCCATGCGGCACGGGCTCACGGCGGGCGAGTTCGCGCGGATGGCCGTCGGAGAATTCGGCGTGCGCGTCCGACTCAGCGTTGTGGTCGCGGACGGATGGCGGCGCACGATGCCGTACGGGGACACGGGCATTCCGTGGATCGCGCCCTCGCCGAATATGCCGTCGGTGGAAAGCGCGCTGCATTATCCGGGCACGTGCCTCTTCGAGGGGACACCGATATCGGTCGGCCGCGGCACGGAGCGGGCCTTTCAGCAGGTGGGCGCGCCGTGGCTGGACGCGGACGAACTGGCGGCCCGGCTGCAAGCGCTTGACGTGCCCGGCGTACGTTTTGTGCCGGTGAACTTCACCCCCGAGAGCCCCGGCGACGGGAAGTTCGCCGGTACGGAAGTGCACGGTGTGCGCCTCGAGGCGGACGGCCCGGCGTACGACCCGACGCTGGCGGCGCTGGCGCTTCTGGTGGAGATCAAGGCCATGTCCGGAGACAGATGGAGTTGGCGCGTGGCCCATTTCGACCGGCTGGCGGGCACCGACGCGCTGCGGAACGCACTGGACGCCGGTGTGTCCTACAGAGGGTTGGCGGACGGTTGGGGGGATGGATTGGAGGAGTACGTCGCGCGTCGCGCGGCATATCTCCTGTACAACTAGCGGAGACATGAATGCAGTTGCGCCGGCGTAGAATGCGGACAGCAATCCAGCGGGGGCCGTCGCGGCTCCTGGCAGCGCGTGGACCGACGGCTTCGGCTCTCGCCTTGACTCTCATTGCGGCGTTCGGTGCAGGCTGCTCGGACGACGCGGAGCCGGTTGCGCCGCCGCCTGTCACGCCGGTAGACGCCGACAACCCGAACCGGCAGGTGCTGATCGACTTCTACAACGCGACCGGGGGAGCGGGCTGGGAAGAAGACCGCAACTGGAACAGTCCCGGCGCCATCGGCACGTGGTACGGGGTCGACACCAATGCGGAGGGCTTCGTCGTCGAGCTGGTGCTGGACGACAACAACCTGACGGGGACGCTGCCGGCCGGGCTTGGCGATCTGGCGCAACTGGAAAGGCTCGTGCTCGACGGCAACTCGATCTCTGGGCGCATCCCGCCGCAGCTGGGGAATCTCGACAGGCTCACGATGCTCAACCTGCGTGGGAACAGCCTGGAGGGATCGATTCCTGCGCAGCTTGGCGCACTGGCCGCTCTCGACACTCTGGACCTCTTCGACAACGACCTGTCCGGACCGATACCTGCCGCGCTCGGCGACCTGGGTTCCCTGCGCAGGCTCACCGTGGGGTGGAACGAGCTGACGGGGGCGATACCGCCGGAGATGGGGCGCCTGGACAACGTCACTTACATGAACTTCAGCCTGAATCAGCTGACCGGCACCATCCCGCCGGAACTCGGTGACCTGGAGTCGATCCAGTTGCTGTCGGTCTCCCGGAACAACCTGACGGGTACGATACCGGCCGAACTCGGTGACCTGGCGACTCTGGGGCAACTGTACCTGTATCGCAACCAGCTGAGCGGCGAGATCCCCGCAGCCCTGGGGCAGCTTTCGCGCCTCGACCTCCTCTGGATCCACGAGAACGACCTCACGGGCGCCATACCGGACGCGTTCGCCGCCCTGACCGAGCTGGAGGTGCTCAGAGCCTACGAGAATCGGCTGAGCGGCGAGATCCCGTCCTTTCTGGGAGGGTTCCCGCTGACCGACCTTCTGCTCCACGACAACGACTTCAGCGGTCGGCTCCCGCGGGAGATCGGCCGGATCGGCACGCTGGAGGACCTCACGCTGCACGCCAACCCGGCACTGTCCGGGCTGCTGCCGCGGAGCCTGCTGGACCTTGAGTATCTGGTGGTGCTGACGTACTTCGACACCGGGTTGTGCGAACAGGTGGACGACGAGTTCCAGGAGTGGCTGCAGAAGGTGCCGAACCGCGCTGGCGAGGCGTGCGATCCGGCTGGAGTCGACAGACTGGCCCTGTCCGAGTTTCATGAACTGACCGGCGGCGAGTCGTGGGACGACCGGAGCGCGTGGGGCAGCAATGCGGACGTCGGGGACTGGTATGGCGTCGGTGCCGAGGGCGGCCGGGTGGTCGGTTTGTCGCTGGCCGACAACGGGCTCGCCGGCCCGCTCGCGCCGGAGATCGGCAATCTGGGTGCACTGAGAGTGGTCGATCTCTCGGGGAACGAACTGGCCGGTGCGTTTCCGAGTGCGATCGCCAGTCTTTCGGAGTTGACCGAGCTGCGTGTTGGCCGGAATGCCGGGCTGGAGGGCGCCTTGCCCTTCGGTCTCCGGCGGCTGGAGCGGCTGGAGGCGCTGGACTACTCGGACACCGGCCTGTGCGCGTCCCCTTCCGCGAACTTTCAGGCCTGGCTGGCCACAGTTCCGGAGACCGCGGGCGCGATCTGCGACAACCCCGAGCAGGTTACGGTGTCGTTGGCGACCGTCTACCTGACGCAATCGGTGCAGACACCGTCGCGCAGCGTACGTCTGGTGGCCAACCGGGACGCGCTGCTCAGGGCGTTTGTGACCGCCGAGGAGCCGAGGGGGTTCTTCGAGCCCGAGGTCGTCGCGGTGTTCAGCGGGCCTGGAGGGGGCGAGGTTCACCGCGTGGTCATGACGCGTGACGCCAACCAGATCCCGGCGGAGGCGGACGAGGGCGATCTGAAGCTGTCGTTCAACGCGGTGGTCCCCGCGGACGTGGTCACGCCCGGCGTGCGGATGGTCGTGGAGGTGGATCCCGAGGGGGGCCTGCCGCTGGCCGCGGAGAGCCGGACACGTTTTCCGGAGGAGGGCAGCGATTCCCTGGACGTGGTGACGGTGCCTCCCATGCGGCTTACACTGGTTCCCGTGGTGGAGGCCGCGGAGCCCGACACCTCGGTTTTCGCGTGGACGCGCGGGGTCAACCGGGACAGCCCGCACCTGGGGCTGCTGCGGCACTCCTTTCCGTTCGCCGAATTCAACGTGTTCCCACACGCCGTCTACACGACCTCGCTGGATCTCACCACCGAGGACGGCCAGCACGGGCTGCTCAACGAGCTCGACGCGCTGCGCACATCGGAGGGCGGGACGGGCTACTACTACGGGGTCGCGGCGAGCGTGAACGGGTTCGTGCGGGGTTGGGGGCGGCTGCCGGGTTGGGTGGGCATGGGCCAGGCGAGCGCGACTACGCTGGCGCACGAGGTGGGGCACAACCTCAACCTTCGGCACGCTCCCTGCGGCAATCCCGCGAACGTCGAACCGACCTTCCCGTACCGCGACGGCAGCATCGGCGTTTGGGGGTACGACTTCCGGAATGGAAACACGGTGTCCCCGGACCGCAGCAAGGACATCATGACCTATTGCACAACCAGGTTCAGGCCATGGCTCAGCGACTTCTACTTCGAGAAGGTGATCGACTATCGGGCCAACCTCGCCGGTGATGCCGCGAGGGCTGGTGCCGCTGCCGCGCAGCCAGCCGGGGAGATGCTCGTGCTGTGGGGCGGCGTGCTCGGTGGTGAGCTACGGCTGGATCCGCCGTTTTCGATGCGCACGACGGCGCGCCTGCCCGACGAGCCAGGTCCGTATCGGATCCTGGGGAGCGGTACGGATGGCCGGACGATGTTCTCGCTGGACTTCACGCCGGGCAAGGACGGGTACGGGAACGGCCACTTCTTCTTTGCTGTCCCCATCGAGGCCGATTGGTCCGAAACGCTGGAACGGATCGCGCTCGTGGGGCCCGAAGGGGTGGTGGTGATCGACGGCGAGGACGACCGCGCGATCACGGTGGTGACAGAGCGGGGTTCGGGACGGCTGCGCGCGATTCTGCGGGATTGGGAGGGGCCGCTACCGGCGGCGCTGGCATCGGATCTGGATGTCGCCGCGACAACGACGCGTGGCCTTGAGGAGGCCGTACGGTTGCGCAGGTAGGTCCAGGCGCCGCGTCCGGGAGCCAGCTCAGCCCCCGGTAACCTCCAGGAACTTCTCGAAAAGCGCGCGCGAGACCGGACCGACGTGTCCGTCGCCGATCATGCGGTCGTCGACCCGAATCGCCGGTCGCACTTCGGTGGTGGTCCCTGTGAAGAACACCTCGTCCGCGTTGTAGAGCTCTGTGAGCGGGATGGCTCGCTCATCGACGGGCATGCCGAGTTCCCGGGCCAGTTCGATCACGAAGTCGCGCGTCACGCCGTGCAGGATGTAGTTCGACTTGGGCGCGGTCGTGACCACCCCGTCGAACACGGCGAAGAGGTTGTTGTGCGTGCCTTCGATCGCCATGCCGTCCCGGACGAGGATCGTGTTCGTCACGCCCGACTCCACCGCGGCCTGCTGCGCCAGGACGTTGGGCAGCAGGGCGATCGCCTTGATATCCGCGCGGGCCCACCGCTGGTCCCCTGCCGTGATCGCCCGCGATCCGAGCCCCCAGTTGGCCATCGACGGGCGGTGATACTCGTTCGCGAACGCGTAGACGGTCGGTTGAACGGGAGGGTCGGGGAAAGCATGGGTACGGGGCGCTACACCACGCGTAACCTGCACGTACACATACGCCACCGGTACGTCCGTGAGCCCGTTGCGCGCGAGAAGCTCCTTCTTCACTTCTTCGAGGACCGACGCATCGTAGTCGATCGCGATCGCCGCCAATCCCCTTCGCATGCGCGCAAGATGGTGCTCCCAGCGGAACAGGCTGCCGCGATATGCCGGGGTCACCTCGTAGATCCCGTCGGCGAAGAGGAAGCCGCGGTCGTTGACCGACACCTTGGCTTCGTCCTTGTGCAGGTACTGACCGTCCAGGAAGACGATACTCATGCCCGTGCGCCCCCTCGCTGGAGCTTGTCGAACTCTTCCAGGAGTTCCGCCTCCCGAATGGGCGGGTCGGCGGCGGCCTCTGGCGAGGCCTCTTCTGCCCCGTCGCCCGCGGCGCTCGCGGCCGCTTCGTCGCGGTCACGCCCGGAACCGATCTGCCTCGGTGCGTCGGGGGCGCCGGACGGCAGCAGGCCCATCTCGGCCTTGAGCGCGGCCAGCTTGTTGTCGACATCGGCGTCGCCCGAGCCGGCCTCCAACCGAAGGAACTCGGATTCCAGCGTGTCGCCCGCCAGGGCTTCGCTGACCTCGGCATGGGCCAGGCTGCGCCGCTCCTCCTCCTCGATCTTCTCGGCCATGCGGTTGAAAGCCTCGAAGGCCGATGTGTCCGACAGACCGGACATGGTCTCGTGGATGCGCTTCTGTGCCTGCGCCCGCTTCTGCTTGGCGATGAGCAGGTTACGCTTGCGCTTGGCCTCTTCGATCTTGTCGTTCAGCTGACGCAGGGACCCCTTGAGCTTCTCCGTCTCCTGCGCCTGCGCCTGCCACGTGCCCTCGAGTACGGCCACCCGGTCCGCGTGCTCCTGCTGGCGCATCAGGGCCTGCTTGGCGAGGTCGTCGCGCCCTTCCTTGACCGCCAGCATCGCCCGGTGCTCCCAGTCGCGCGTCTGCTTGACCTCGCCCTGCAGCTGCCCCTTGAGCTTCCGTTCGTCGGCGATCGCGGCCGCCACCTCGCGCTTGGCCTTCGCGAGCTGGTCCCGCATGTCGAGGATGATCTGGTTCAGCATCTTCTCCGGGTTTTCCGCCCGGGAGATAAGGTCGTTGATGTTCGACTTGATCATCGTCGAGAACTTGCTGAATATGCTCATCTGCTACTCGTCCCCTCTCGCGCCGGCCAGGGCCTGAATGCGGGAAACATGGGACGACGCGGCGAGTTGCACGCTCTCCAGCGACGCCCTCAGTTCGTCGAAATCGAGATTGCCGAGCTGCAGCGTATCGCTGAGAATCAGCTCGCCCGCTTCAATCCCGTAGGCGCCATGAATCACATCGGTGGCGTTGAGCTTCAGCAGCGTCTCGTAGAGGCCGCCGAGGCCCTCCGAGTCCGTTGGCAGGTCCATGACCTTCATGCGGACAAGCAACAGTGGCTCGGAATGATGGACGACGATGGGAGCACCGCCGTTGTCGGTGCGGATCAGGAACATGCCGTCGTCCACTTCGTCGAAATCCGCGTCCATGCGGATCAGATAGCTTTCGAGGTCGTCTCGGGTAACCATTGACCGTTTTCCCTCCAGAGTCAGCGAAGGTGACAAGCCGGAACGTAACACAGCCGGCCCGTTGATACCAACGCCCTACGAGCCCGTCTGCGGGGCCGGTTTCCGGGGCGCCAGACACCGGTTCGGGCAGTGGTCCAGGCGTCCGTCATCCGGCCGGTTCGGCACTTCCGGCGCGCCCCTTCACCTTGTGGCGAGAAGCGAGAAGCGGAGCCAGGTATTCGCCGGTGTAGGAGGCCGGCTCCGCCGCCACGCGTTCGGGTGTTCCTTCCACGATGATGCGCCCGCCGGCCTCTCCGCCCTCCGGACCGAGGTCGATCACCCAGTCCGCCGTCTTGACGACGTGCAGGTTGTGCTCGATGACCACGACGGTGTTGCCGCGTTCCGCGAGGCGATGCAGGACCTTGAGGAGAATGCGGACATCTTCGAAGTGAAGACCCGTCGTGGGCTCGTCGAGAATGTACACCGTCCGCCCCGTCGCCTTCTTCGAGAGTTCGGCCGAAAGCTTGATCCGTTGCGCCTCGCCTCCCGACAGCGTGGTCGCACTCTGACCGAGCTGGATGTACCCGAGCCCCACATCGGCCAGCGTCTGCAGGCGGCGCTTGATCTGGGGCACGGCCGAGAAGAAGTCGAGCGCCTCCTGAACCGTCATCCGCAGGACATCGGCGATGTTGCGGCCCTTGTAGTAGATGTCCAGCGTCTCGCGGTTGTAGCGGCGCCCCTTGCACACGTCGCACAGGACGTATACGTCGGGAAGGAAGTGCATTTCGATCTTCACCAGTCCGTCGCCCTTGCAGGCTTCACAGCGGCCGCCCTTCACGTTGAATGAGAACCGGCCCGCCTGATACCCGCGGATCTGTGCTTCGGGGACCCCGGCGAACAGCTGACGGATCGGCGTGAACAGACCGGTGTAGGTGGCGGGGTTGGACCGCGGGGTCCGGCCGATCGGCGACTGGTCGACTTCGATGACCTTGTCCACGCCCGACAGCCCGTCGATGCGGTCGTGCGCGCCGGCGATGGCCCGGGAACGGTAGAAGTGCCGGGAAAGCGCCCTGTACAGAGTGCCGTTGACCAGCGTCGACTTGCCGGAGCCGCTCACGCCGGTCACGGCGATGAAGCACCCGAGCGGAAACGCGGCGTCGATGCGCTTGAGGTTGTGTTGCGAGGCCCCGCGCACGGTGAGGCAGCGTTCCGGATCGGGACGGCGGCGTTTCTGCGGCACCGGGATCTCCGACTCGCCGCGCAGGTACGCCCCGGTCACCGACCCGGGGTGCGACTGCACGTCCTCCAGTGAGCCGGCCACCACGACCTCGCCGCCGGCGAGCCCGGCGCCCGGGCCGAGATCGACGATGAAGTCCGCCGCACGGATCGTGTCCTCGTCGTGCTCGACGACAAGCACCGAGTTCCCGAGGTCGCGCAGGTCCGCGAGGGTGTCGAGAAGGCGATGGTTGTCCCGCTGGTGCAGCCCGATCGACGGTTCGTCGAGGATGTACAGAACCCCGACCAGGCGGCTGCCGATCTGCGTGGCAAGGCGGATCCGCTGTGACTCGCCCCCCGACAACGTGGCCGCCGAACGGCTGAGCGACAGGTACTCCAGCCCCACGTTGCGAAGGAAGCCGAGCCGTTCCCTGACCTCTTTCAGGATCGGCCCCGCCACCTCGGACGAGAGGGGCTCGCCGGGGGCCGGCTGGACATCGGGCGGCAGAGCCTCGCCCCTCACGGGCAGGGAACGGATGAAGCGCAGTACGTCGCCTATCGGCCGGTCCACGACGCTGCTGATCGGAACGCCGCCGATTCTCACCGACCTGCCGAACGGTCCCAGCCGCGACCCTTCGCACGCCGCACACGTCTGACTGGACATGTATTGATCCAGCTGCGACCGCACATGCTCGGAGGAGGTCTCGCGGTAGCGACGTTCGACGTTGGCCACCACGCCCTCCCAATAGTCCTCGTAGTGGCCCTTCATCTTTCCGGCATTGTACGGAAAACGGATCTTCATCTTCCCCGAGCCCGCCAGTATCGCGTCGCGCGCATCGCCGGGCAGATCGCTCCAGGGAAGGCGGGGATCGAATTCGTAGGCCGCCGCCAGGCCGGGAATCACCGACCCCCGCAGGTGTCCGCCGGGCTCTCCCCAGGGAATGATCGCGCCCTCCAGGATGGACAGCGACGGACTTCCCACGAGCAGCGCCCCGTTCACCTCCCTGGTGGTGCCCAGTCCGCCGCAGTCCGGGCACGCGCCATGGGGCGAGTTGAACGAGAAGACGCGCGGCTCCAGTTCGGGGAAGCTCGTCCCGCAATCCGCGCACGCATAGTGTTCACTGAAGAGGTGGGACACGTCGCGCCCGTCACATCGCTCGAGAACCTGCACGACGCCGTCGGCGGCGCGCAGCGCGGTCTCCACCGAGTCCGAGAGGCGGACGCGGTCCTCCTCCCTGACCACCAGGCGGTCCACGATGATGGCGATGTCGTGGTTCTCGTACCGGTTCAGCCGCGGGATCTCGCGCAGGTCGTATACCCGCCCGTCGACCAGAGCGCGAACGAATCCTTCGCGGCGGGCGCGGTCGAAGACGTCCCTGAACTGGCCCTTCCGGCCCCGCACGAGGGGAGCCAGCACCTGGACGTGCGCTCCTTCCTGGGTCGCCATGAGCTGTTTGACGATCTGTGTGGCCGGCTGGCGCACGATGGGAAGGTCGCACGTCGGGCAGTAGGGGGTCCCGGCGCGCGCGTAGAGAAGCCTGAGGTAGTCATAGATCTCGGTGACCGTCCCGACGGTCGAGCGCGGATTCCGCGACACGGTCTTCTGCTCGATCGAGATCGCCGGCGACAGGCCCTCGATCGCGTCCACGTCGGGTTTCTCCATGAGGCCCAGGAACTGGCGCGCGTATGCGGACAGGGACTCGATGTAGCGGCGCTGACCCTCGGCATAGATGGTGTCGAAGGCGAGCGACGACTTGCCGGACCCCGACAGGCCGGTGACCACCACCAGGCGCTCCCGCGGAATCTCCAGCGAGATGTTGCGCAGGTTGTGTACGCGCGCGCCCCGGACGACCAGGTCCACCTAGTACCCCCACTCCCGGAAGAACGAAAACCCCCAGATGCGCGCCAGCTCCAGCGACAGATCACCCAGCCCGCGGTAACGTTCCCGCGTGCAGCGGCCCTCATAGAATCCCTCGAGTGTAACGTCCTTCGGCATGCCGACCTCCACTCTCACGCCACCGCTGCTGACGGGCAGGGTCGGGTCGGCGCAGAAGCCCCGCTGGTAGACACCGGTGAAGAACACATCGTCCAACAGATACCACCCCAGCTCCACCTGAAGCGAGGACGCTCCGAACGCCGCGCCGGCCTGACTCTGCTCGGCCTGCGATACGGAGAGATGATCCACATCCAGCTGGCGCGCAAGGAGGTAGCCGATCTGGTTGGCCACCTGTCCCCACAGAAGGTTCTGTCCGGCTCCGACCGACGCTCCGACCCCTTCGTCGATGAGTGCGGACGTGGGCCGTCCGAGGAACAGGTAATTCACCAGGTCCGCTTCCGAGATCGCAATCTCGGAGTCGCTGGACAGCGTCGGGACCGGGGAAAGCAGCGTCCCGGAGATGTCGGCCGTGATGACGAGCGGCTGCCCCTCACGGGTACGGAGCCGGTCCTCGGCGGTGATCGAGACACCGGGGTTGAAGCCCGGCGTGCCCACGAACTGAAATCCCCCTTCGGTGATTCTGAGGCTGCGCCCTCCGAGGTTGTAGGTGCCGCGCACAACCTCCATTTCGCCCTGCAGGGTGAGCTGGTTCCCCTGCCGGTCAAACGTCAGGGACAGATCGCCGGCGGTCTCAACGTTCAATTCGCGGGAGCGCAGCCAGTTTCCGCGTCCGATGTCGACATCGACCAGAACGCGGAGGTTTTCGAGGAACTGATTCCGGGCCCGCACAGCTCCGGCGCTCGCCTCGTCGTCCACTTCGGCAGAACCGATTTGCGCGGTGGCGGCGCTGAACAGGATCGGGTCGTAGAGGTCGATCACCTGGGCCGCGCGCTGGAATTCCTCGATGAAGACCGTCCCGTCGGTGACGGTGATGCGGCCCTCCACAAACGGCGCGTTGTAGGCGCCGGTCAGCGTGATCGAGTCGCCGCTCATGGCCGCTTCCATGTCGCGGCGGTCGATCGCCTGGAACTCGCGGGGCCAGAAGGCGAGGTCGAGCCGGATGTCGCTGAGCCGGCCCGCGTTGACCGAACCCCGCACGTCCATGGTGCCGCCGGACACGGCGGATCCATCCACCGCCACGGTCCCGTCGGGGCTCAGTTGCATGGCAATGTCAATGCCCGTCAGGCGCACGCCGAGAGGCTCGATAAGGCCGGCACCGTCGGCAAGGCGGAGCGTCCCGGCCGGTTCGAGATCGGACGGCGTGCCGCGGAGCTTCACGTCGCCGGTGATGTGGCCGCCGGTCTCTTCCATTCCCTTGATCATCCCGAGGATCATGACCACAGGGAAGGAATCGGCGAGGATGTCGAGATCCAGGTCGCGGTCCGGTATTCGGTCCTCGACCTCGGCGAGGCGAAGGTCCAGCGGCACCATGCCTTCCAGGCGAAGTCTCCGGCCGCCGCGAACCCACGAGTCCAGGTCGAGGTGCAGACTACCGTCCGCGTAGCGCCCGCTCGCCGTCACCGTGTCGAAGGCCACCGTGCCGCGGGCGGCATTCGCAATCCTGAGTGACCCCTCCCACCTGTGGTCCGGACCCGGTCCGCGCGCACGCACGTCTGCCGACAGGATGCCGGCGGGCGGATCGGGCATCTGGAGGAGGCTTCCCAGGACAGCCAGATCGAGGTTGCCGACGTCCAGTTCCAGGTCCGAGTCACCTCCCTCCAGGGCCAGCCGACCATCGACGCGCGCCCTGAGCCCCTCCGAGCCGGGGCGGATGAGACCGAAATCGTTGACGGTCAGCGCGGTTTCGTCCCATTCGACGCTGGCCGGCCCCATGAGGCTCCAGCGCCGATCCGGGAGAATCAGCGTGAGCCGGTCGAGATCCACCCGTCCGCCCTCGTCGTCCAGCCTGAGCACGGCCTGCCCCTCGTAGGACTCCGAGTCCGAACGGGTCAGCCGTGCGTGGACCCTTCCTCCCGCGCCCGGCGCGAGGGTCGCCGTCACCCTTGCGGAGTCGAGGGCGCGGTCGTCCAGGACGATCGAATCGCCGGTTATCGTGCCGTCCAGCAGCAGCTGTGGAGGGGGACGGGCGGGCTGGCCCGGGGAGGGGCGGGGGGTGATCCAGGGAGGTGCGACGTTCAGACCCTCCGCCGTGAAGTCGGCGCTGACCGTGCGGGCCGAGTGGACACCGTAACGCAGTTCCTCGATGGTGGCGACGGTGCGCGCCGAGAGGTCGCCGAAGCCACCCGTCAGCCGAATCTGTCCGTCCAGCTCGCCGTCGAAGCGGATCTCCCGTGCCAGCGGGAACGTGTCCGGGTCGACGCCGTCGAACTCGATCATCACGTCCTGTTCGACCATCGTCAATTCGTCCCAGGCCACCAGGCCTCCTCCCATGAAGGCCGGACGCAGGGGTCGGATCGATGGAGACGCGAGCGACAGCACGACTCCTTCGCCGACCGCGTCGGGAGTCAGGCCCAGGCTGCCGCCGCCGCTCCGCACCACGACGCCTCCCGCATCGGCGAATAGGGACTCGACGTGCAGCAGCCCGTCGTCGTCCGCCCAGATGCTCAGGCTCGCCGAATCCAGGCGCAGTCCCCCGATGGCCGACGGTCCCGCCTCGAGCACGAGCGCACCGCGGAGCGATTCGGGGTCGAGTCCCCGGCCGTCCAGGCTTGCGGTCCCGGACAGGACCGTCGCGTCCGGCAGCCCGCCGACCAGCTCCGAGACCCGCAAGGAGTCGGTCGTGACCGTCAGCCGGTATCCGGTGGCGGGGTCGAGGACGTTGACGACGCCGCGAAGATCCAGCGGACCCGCGCTCGTCTGCAGATTGGCCAGCACATCCAGTTCGCTCAGGCTTCCCGCCAGGGAAACCGAGCCGCCCACGTCGCCGCCGAGTGGAAGGTCGGGGGCGAACCCGCGCACGAGAGACAGCGACAGCGGCTCGAGAGAAGCCTCCAGGTCGACGACCGACACCGTCGTGTCTCCATACAGCGTCCCCTCGACGAACGCGGTGCTCGGGGTGCCGCCGTCAACGGCATGGACGACGGCAGCGGAAATGTCGACGCCGCCGGGAAGATCGCCCGTGGCCTCGAGGCTCAGGCCCCCGTGGCCCGCCCAGGGAATCGCGGGGAAGAGGGCGGCGAGCAGTTCGTAGTCCAGGGCGTCGACGTCGAGGGCCACGTCTTCGAATGCCCGGGGACCCAGGAACGTTCCGCCCCCCGAGACGGCCGCAACCGTGTCGGACGCTGCCCCCTGGAGCACCGCGAGGGAGCCATCGACCGCCAGGCGGCCGGCAGTGCCGTCGAAGCCCACATCGCCGGCGAGTCGTCCGGACACCGGCAAGGGCCGGTCGAGCCAGGGCTCCATTTCCGCAGTCGGCAGGGGATCCGGCGCGACACGCAGGTCGCGGAACCTTACGGAGTCACCCAGCGATATCCCTCCGTGGACCGCCAAACGCCCCGACCCGGTCTCGACCACGCCCGCGTCCACGTCCACGCGCACCCCGCGCCCGTCGACCTCGATGCGCACGCCGCCCCGGGCCGTCCCCCGCACCAGGCGCGCGTCGATCGACCGCAGGTCCGCCAGGGCGAGCCGCTCCAGCTGGAGGTCAAGAACGGAACTTCCGCCCGAGACGCCTCCGACGTACGAGACGGTGCCGGATCCGACCGACCGCGGCAGACGGAACTGATCGGCATCCAGTGTAACGCCCTGCGGGCCCGCCTCGAGGGTGCCGCGAAGCGAGGCCAGCTCCAGCGTGCCTTCGCCCACCGGAAACGACAGGCCGGCACTCGCCACGTCCGCCTCGAGGAGGCGGGTCCGGTCCGGCCGGAAACCGACGCGCAGCAGATCCACCTCGATGTGCTCGACGCGCCTTTCACGGCCGGCCGCGTCCCGCAGGATCACCGTGCCGTCGTGAATCACGGCGCCGCTGACGACCAGGGCGGGGGACGCGCCCTGCTCCGGGTCGGCCCCGGGTGATTCTTCGCCGGGCTCCGCGCGCCCAAGCAGCGTCCCGAGCTCAACCGGCTCGCCGGGAGCGGGCTCGAGATTGACCACGGGCGCCCACAGCTCGAGGTCCGCGATGGCGGGCGGGCCCGCGACAAGGGCTGCCAGCGAATAGCGTGCGCGCAGCGAATCGATGACGAGGACGGGACGGCCGAGACTGTCGGCGACCTCCACGTCCACCAGGGTGGCGCCCCCGAGGATCCCGCCCGGCCCCACGGAACCGACGCGGATCTCGCCGTTGATCGCCGGCCGCAGTCTCCCCAGGGCCCATTCCAGCGCCAACTCACGTCCCGTCGCCGTGTGGCTGAGCAGGAGGGCGCCTGCGGTCGTTGCGGCAGCGAGGACACTGGCCGCCACGACGATCCACGGCAGCAGCACCAGAGGCCATCCACGGCCGCCGCGGGCCGGTGCCCCGTCCGCCCGGGAAGTCGGCGCGCCATCCATGGATCAGAACGCCTGACCGATGGAGAAGTGGAGCTGGAAGCGGCGAAGCGAGAATCCGTGGTCGTCTCCGAACATGACCGGCAGACCCTGAATCGCCAGGTCTTCCGACACCACCCAGTCGATGTACTCGCTTGCGGCGCCGGCCGGCGCGATGTCGATCCGGTCGGACCCGCTGTCCGCACCGGCAACAAAGGGACGGATCTGGGACGTCACGACCTGCAGCGGTTCCAGGCCCCGGAAGGAATAGGCGATATCGGCACGAATGGGCCCGAAGCGCGTGTTGTACCGCAACCCGACTCCGGGCGAGACCTCCAGATCGCCGAAATCGAATCCGCGCGGCCAGACCTGTCCGACATCAACGAACGCCGCCCCGCCGAGCAATCCGTCGGTCAACCCGAAACGAAGCTCCGCGCTCGCCTCGAGGGTCGCCAGCCCGCCGATCGGCCTCACCTGATAGAGGCCCAGCTCCGCGAGGGCGGTTCCGTCGCAGATCAGATCCCGCACCGCCATCGGCGGACAGGTGGGCGTACCGTCGCTTGCGCGGCGGCGCAGAAGCTCTTCCACGGGGATCGACAGGCTCCGCGGCCCCAGCGTACTCTGGGCAAATCCCCGCAGGCTGTTCGCCCCGCCTCCGTAGAAGCGCTTCTGGGACGGCACCACATCGGCGAACCGGTCCTGTCCCGTCAAACTGCCCTCGAGTCCCCCCGGACTGACCCTGCCCGCACGCAACCTGACTGCGAGGACGGTGCGCCGGTCGATCGCCCTGTACACGCTGGCATCGGCAAAAGCTCGCACATAGGCGTAGTCCGATCCGGTAAGCCTGTCGGCGAACTCCAGATCCAGAAGGGCACGATAGCCGGCTGTCGGACTGAACAGATCGTCGGTTTCGTCCCGGTTCAGCGAAAGCGCGACCGGAGAAAGCCAGTTGGCGCCGGAAAGCACCTCGATATCGTCGGGCGCGCACGCCAGAAACGTCGCGCAGAGCGTGACTTCGGCGGCGGACAGGCGGCTCAGCTGAGGACGGAACCGCAGATTGGCGAAGGAGTTGATTCCGAGAGAGCGCCTGAGGGCGATATCCAGGCCGAAGGCGTCGCGCACGAAGATGTTCTTCCGCGACTGCCGCTCGGCGAAGATCCCCGCCAGCAAACTCGTGTTCCTCGAAAAGAAGCTGGGCTGGTTGAAGTCGAGACCCAGGAGCCAGTTGACGCGTCCGAACGGGCCCGTCCCGGCCTGGGAGCACAGGTGTGTCGACTGCAGCGACGAGGCGAGCAGATTCGATACCAGCGCACGGGCCTGCAGGATGCGCCCGCCCCCGGCAAAATTCCGGCTGGCCCAGCGGCCCTCGAAGTTGATGCACTCCGCACTGTTGAGTCCTCCCTGCGCCCGCACCCTGCGTGGATCGCCCTCCACCACCTCGACGAGGATCGGCATCACCGAGTCCGATTCGACGCGCGCGCTGTCGGCCCACACCCGGGCACGGGCCACGATCTCCAACTGGTGCAGGCTGCGTTGCGCTTCCCTGATCCGGCTCACCTGGTAGAGTTCACCTTCTCGAAACGGGAGCCGGTCCAGGATGGCGGATTCATCCAGGAGTGCGTTGCCGACGACCCGCACGGGGCCGAACGTCGTCACGGGCCCCAGGTCCACCCGGTAGCTCACCGAGGCCCGGTCGCTGCCCGCCGGCAGGAAGGTCCCGCGAAAGACCTCCGCCTGGGCAAAGCCCGCGTTGCGAAGCCGCAGCGTCAGCGTGTCGCGGGCCTCCTGGAGGAGCAGGAAGCTGAGCGGATCCCCCACCCCCACGGGAAACTCCGCCGCATCCGCCAGCTCCGGCGGGAGCGTGTCGCCCACCAGGCTGATCGAGCCGATTCTGTAGGGTTCGCCCTCGTCGATCCGGAACTGGACGGCTACCTCTCCGTCGGCGCTCCGTGACAGCGTGTGTTCGATGGCGACCCCGCGGAACCCGTGCGCGAGGTAGAGCCACCGAAGCCGTTCGACGTCGTCATCCAGCACGCGCGGACTGAGGTAGGAGCGGTCCCTTCCCCACTCGATCCCGAGCGCGCAGGTCGTGACCGCCAGCACGAGCGGGCAGCTCGACGACTGCGTGAAGACGGCGCGGCGCAGTTCGCCGTCCGTGAAGGCCTGGTTGCCGACGAAACCGACCGCGGCGATTTCCTCGTCGCCGTTCTGCGCGGCCGCATCGGCCACCGGACCTGCCTGCGCGAGCACGGCGACAAGAGCAGGACCCACCATCCACGAACTCCTGGGGGCGTGCGCCATTTTCACCCTGCCGATCACGTTTCCACGGTTACGCGGAAAAGGTATCGCCTATCGACGGGCGACGGGGTAGCGGCGGCGCTCCGTGGGCAGGAACTCGCCGGCTTCGGACGAATAGAGATAGGCTTCGGCCTCCAGTCCCGATGATCGCACACGGATCAGGTTCAGTGAGTTCTTCCCCTGCTCTTTCCCCCGTCCCCGGTCCGATGTGGTGGTTCCGGCGAGCACGATTGGTGTCCCGTCACCCCCGCCTCCGGGTCCGGTCCCGCCGCAGCCGAGATGAGTGCGATGGATATGTCCTGACAGCACAAGACCTACCCCCCACTCCCGGAGTTTGTTCAGCACCCGTGGCGCCCCCCGCATGGGTCGTGCGGAATCTCCGTCCGGCGGTCTGACAAGATTATGGTGAACGACCAGCACCCGAAACGTTGCGGCGGGAGTCGCACGGAAGGCGCTGGCAGCGAAGTCCAGTTGCCGGCCACGCAGACGACCGTTGACGATCGCCGAGCGGGGAGCCGACGAATTGAGGGCAACGAAACGAAAGCACCGCCCTCCGGCGCGCGACTCGAGGTCGTGCACCGTGTTCAGCTCGCGCGCGATGTTGGCGCGGTAATTCCTGTACGGCGCAAACAGTCTCTCCCAGAAGCGATACAGCGGGACATCGTGGTTCCCGGCGGTCGTCACCACCGGACGTGGCTCCAGGGCGTCCAGAAACGCCCTCGCCGCCCTGTATTCGCCGACCTTGGCCCGTTGCGTCAGATCTCCCGAGACGACAACCACGTCGGGATCCCGCTCGTCGACAAAACGCAGGAGCGCGGCGGCAGCCACGGGCCGGTGCGGCTTCCCGAAGTGAACATCCGAGACGTGCAGGATAGTCACACGGACGCTGCGCCCCTCCCGCGTCCGAGCTTCGACATCCAGACGACCCCGACTCCCACCAGCACCAGGGAAATCACCTGCGCGAGGGTGAGCACGCCGAAGAATCGGTCGTCCTTCGCCCGGAAAACCTCCACAACGAAGCGTTCGACGCCAGCCAGCGCAAGCCACGCCATGAACAGCCAGCCCGCCCGATGCCCGTGGCCGCGAAGGCGCCACAGGAGCAGGAAGATCAGCGTGGACATGCCCGTCTCGTAGAGTTGGGTGGGATGGACGGGGAGGACCTCGCCGTACCGCTCGATCAGCGCCGGATCCACGGTGATCCCGAAATGGTCGCGCATCGCGGTTGCAGTGGTTGGAGGCAGGCCATTGGGGAAGGCGATGCCGACCCAGGAGTCTGTCGGCCGGCCATAGTCGTCCCCCACAAGGAAGCAGCCGATTCGACCGACGCCGTACGCCAGCGCCAGAGCGGGCGCCGCGGCATCGGCCGTCTTGCCGAGAGGCAGCCCGAGCTTGCGAATGCGCCAGACGACCAGGACCGTCGCGAGCAGGAAGCCGCCGTACCAGACCATTCCGCCGCGGGACAGCAGCATCCCCATCGGATCGGCGAGCAGACGCGGGTAGTTGAGGAGCACATAGTAGACTCTCGCCCCCAGGATGCCGCCGATAACTGCCCAGAACAGCAGGTCCCAGGACACGTCGGCATCGTGTCCCTCCCTCACCATGCCGGCCCGGAGGACATAGCCTGCAGTCAGGAACGACAACAGCATCATCACGCCGAAGGACGTGACCGGTGCGCCACCAAGGATCGGCACCCAGTCGGGAACGTGAAAGAGGTTGGGGTACACGGCGTTCTGCCTTTGGGTTATTGGGGCTTTGCGCCCGCCTGATTCCGGGTTGGCGAATTGCGGCTGACCGCGCCCTTGCGCTTCCTGGGCCTCCAGCGGAGCATGCCCGGAATGCGGGCTCTGGCGGTGGCCCCGTTCAGCCCCCTGCCCGCTCCCGCGCGCAGCCGAAACAGGCCCGCCCGCGCGATCATCGCCCCATTGTCCATCGACAACCGGGGCGACCCCGCAAACAGTCGGCCGCGGCGCCCCAGACCGTCGCGGATCCGCGCCCTCAGCGCACGGTTCGCGGCGACTCCACCCCCCAGCAGCACGCGGCTGCAGCGCACGGCCCCGGCGGCTGCGAGCGCCTTGCCCGCCAGGACATCGACGACCGCGGCCTGGAAGGAGGCGGCGAGGTGCGGCCGTTCATCGTCGAGTGTGCCGGCCTGCTCCAGGCGCATGACCGTGCGCGCGACTGCGGTCTTGAGTCCGGAAAAGGAGAAGTCAAGGTCGCCCGGAGCGGCCACCACGGACCTGTCGCCCAGGCCTGCGATCCGGTTCAGCATGGGTCGTGGAAACGCGTACCGGTCCGCGTCCCCCGATGCGGCGGCGGCGGACACCGCGGGTCCACCCGGATAGGGCAGGCCGAGGAGCCTTCCCACCTTGTCGAACGCCTCGCCGGCGGCGTCGTCCCGCGTCTCGCCCATGAGATAGTATCTGCCCCACTTGGGGACCCAGACGAGGAGCGTGTGCCCGCCCGACACGAGGAGTGCGACAAAGGGCGGCGCCGCGTCGGGATCCTCCAGCAGCGGACCGAAGATGTGCCCCTCCATGTGGTGGACGGGGACCATGGGAATCCCCAGGGCAAGCGCCGAAGCGTGCGACCAGGTCACGCCGACCAGCAACGCGCCGATCAGCCCCGGACCGGCCGCCACCGCGATTGCCCCCAGATCCCGCCGCGCGACGCCGGCCTCGTCCAGGGCCGCGGCCACCACCGGCTCGATCCGCCTGAGGTGGTCGCGCGCGGCCAGTTCCGGAACCACGCCGCCGTAGATCCGGTGCACGTCCTGCGAGTGCACCACAAGGCTCAGCATGGCCCCCTCCGCGTCGAGGACGGCCGCCGAGGTCTCGTCACAGGTCGTCTCGATCCCGAGAATCGGTCCGGTCACGGCACCCCCTCCCGACGCACGCTGACCGAATCCGGGCCGATCACCGCTTCGACCCACTGTGGAACGCCGTTCAGGACCAGAGGCACCCGGACATTCTCCGCGTCCTCGAGCGCGCTTCGCAACGCCACAAGATCCGTGGCGACCCGCAACCCGAGAGCGGACGAGTCGACCCGTGCCAGTACCTCTTCTGCCCCGTACAGGATGACGGCTACCGTGTCGGGCTCCGCCAGGAGTTCGGCGGCAGTTCCCGGAAACGCCACCGGGAGCGCGACGACCCGGCTCGTCCTGGTTGCCACCTCCACGGTCAGCGTGGCGGAAACGGGGTTCACCGCCAGCCCTCCCAGCCCCGCCGTGTCGAGCGCGACATCATACCGCCCGGATCCGGTCATCCGACCGAGGTCGAAGGGCTCCAGGAAGACGGTCTCCAGTTCGTCCACAACCGAGGCGGCCCCGCGGACGCGGGTGAAGAGGAGGTTGGCGCGGGGCTCGGTCACCATCGCCAGTGAATCCGGCAGTGTGCCGGTCAGGCGGAGCGACACCGGGATCTCTTCCTCCTTGTTCCGCTCGAACAGCAGACGCACGGAGCTGGGGGCGAAGTTCTCGATCGTGACGCTGCTCCGGTCGACGTTGCTCACCCAGTCCGGGATCAGGGTCACGACCGAATCCTCGCTGAGCACGGAATCCACGCGGATCACCATCGCGGGGCGCGACATCGCAACGCGAGCCAGAGCTCCCTGCGGACCGCTGACGCTCATCTGCACGGTTGACGGCAGGGGTCCCTGGCGCAGGAACCAGTCGCGGTGTACCTGCTCCACCCTGACCTCCACGCCGGGAATCGTCAGCCGGCCGACGCGGCCATCGGTCAGCCGCATGGTGACCCAAAGGAGCATGGCGAGGGCCAACGCGGCGATCTTGAGCCGCCAGTTGCGGATGATCAGCCCCGACAGCGACACGCGTCATCCTCCTCCCGAGAGGCGCTCCACGAGCGCGACGTTGGCTTCGGAGTCCCACGCGGTCGACCCGGCCACCTTCTTGTAGATCACGCCATCCCTGCCGATCAGGAACGACTCCGGCACGCCCGATGTCTGGTACACGCGCTGGATGTCCCCCGAGGGATCGAGGAGGATCGGGAAGGTAAGCGCGAGTTCCCTTGCGAACGCCACCGGATCGCCACCGACGTTGCCCGACGGGTCGCGCGTGCCCCTGGGCGCGTCGATGCTGATGGCCGCAATCTCGAAGTCGGCGGCGGCGAAGCGGTCGTATAGACGCTGCATGGAGGGCATCTCCTCGCGGCAGGGGCCACACCACGTGGCCCAGACGTTGAGGAGCACGACCTTGCCCGCGAAGTCATCGAACGTCACCGGGTTGCCCCCGGGATCCGTCACCTGGAAACCCGGTGCCGGATACCCGGCCACGGCCGGCTGTATACGTCCGCGGCTCAGCCATGCGGCCACGACCACCGCCACCGCGACGGCAACGGCCACCAGGTACGGCTTGCGGCTCGTCTTGCTGGACATCAGTTCCTTACTCCGGACTGCTGGCGTGTCCTCACCATTGCCTGCCCGATCGTCAGGCGGATCGCGGTTCCGGCCTCGACGTGCGTGTGCGGAGCCGGATGTTGGGCAAACACGCGATCCACATTCAATATGCTGTACCGCCGGTCGAATTCCGATACGATCAGCCCCAGGGTGTCGAGCGCCGCGATCGCTTCCTCGATCCACATCCCGGACAAATCGGGCACCGGAAGCGTGGGCGGTCCGAGGCTCACCTCGAGACGCACCTCACCAGGAAGTGCAAGCTCGGTCCCCGGTTCCGGATCGATCACGATGACCCTTCCCGCCGCGGCGTCGGATTCGATGGTGTCGACCCTGACCACGAAGCCGCTGGCTTCGAGCACCCGCGTGGCGCGTCCGCCGAGCAGTCGCGTAACGTCCGGTACGGCGCCGATCTCGGGGCCGACGGACAGCGTGATGCGGATCGCCGCTCCGGGCAGGGCAGTCCGCCCGGGCAGGGGGCTCTGTCCGATGACGGTACCCGCCGCGACCAGGGGATGCCGCACCGAGTCCACCTGCTCCACCGTGAGACCCGAATCCGCCAGGAGTGCCGCCGCCGCGCCGAAACCGAGGCCCGACACGTCGGGCACGCCCTGCAAGGAGGCGGGTGGTTCGCCAGGAGGAAAGAAGAGCCTGGTCGCCACCAGGTATCCGGACACCAAACCGCCCAGGGTGAGTGCGACCGCCAGCTGGGCGGCCTTCCCCATGCGCCTGGGGATCCGCGTGCGGCCGGACGCTCCCGTGCGGCCGGACGTATCCGTGCGGTCGCGCGTCCGTTTGCGCCTGGGCGGCCTTTCCCGGCGCTTCCGCCGACGACGGATCGAACTGCCGAGGTCCATCAGACACCCACCCTTCGTCTCAGGCGCGCCGCGAAGGCACCGTCGAATCCGCTCTCCTGCGGCAACACCGCAAGGCATCCCTTCGAATCCAGGAATCCATCCGGGACGTTCCCCGGCTCGATGCGAAAATCCGGATGCCGTGCTAGAAACCTCGTCACCTGACCCCGGTTCTCCTCTGGCTCGAGGGCACATGTAGCGTAAACCAGGAGTCCCCCGCGGGGAACCACGGACGCCGCACCCTCCAGGATTCGCTCCTGAACGCCCGCGAGCACGTCAATGCCGTCTTCCCCCATCCGCCAGCGTCCGTCCGGGTGCCTCCTGAGTGTCCCCGTGCCGCTGCACGGCACGTCGACAAGCACCGTCCCGGCCTCGCGAAGGGGGGGAGTACGGGCATCCGCCACCACCAGCCACGCCCTTGCGTTCAGCCGTCGCCTGGCCTCCGCGACGCGCGCAAGGCGCTGCGCCGACCGGTCGGCGGCGAGCACACTCCCCGCAACGGCACTGAGCGCCATCGCCTTCCCGCCGGGGGCGGCGCACAGGTCGGCCACGAACGATCCGGGATCCGGCGATGCATAGTCGACCACCAGCGCCGCCGCCGGATCCTGGATCACCCCGGGCACGACCCGGAGAGCTTCGGCGGGATCGACGCCCTGGCGCAGGCGGCACACCGACCCCCCGTTGGCGGCTGTGGCGCGCAGGCCGGCCGCGTTCAGGGCCTGTTCCGCCTCGGCAACATCGACACCCACCGGACGGAGATAGATGTCCGGCTCCGTGTTGTTCGCCTCCACCAGCCTGCGGGCACCCGCTTCCCCGAATTGCCGGATCCACCGGCGCACCATCCACCCCGGATGCGATCCCCAGGTTTCGAGGTAGCCGGCAAGGTCCCGCGCGGGGTCCGGGAAGGTGCGCGTCCCGTAACGCGACGCGACCACCGTCCTCAACACAGCGTTGACAAGCCCGGCCGCCGCCCGCCTGCGCGTGCGCTTCAGTTGCTCCACCGACTGCGAGACGGCGGCGTAGTCCGGCACCCCGTCCATTTCCAGGATCTGATAGGCGCCCATGCGCAGTGCGATCCGCACCTCCGGGTCCAGATCGGATACCGTACAGCCGCAATGCCGGGCGAGGACGCTGTCGATCCTTCCCCTGAGGCGTACCGACCCATAGACAAGCGTGCGGATCCAGGCGCGCCGCGGCGAAGAGGGTGCGCCGGACGCCTCCCAGGCTACGTCGAGTCTGCGTCCGGATTCGACCTGTTCCAGGATGGATGCCGCCAGGAGCCGCTCGGGCGACAGCCCGCCCCGCCGTCGGCGCCGTGCGCGGCGCCCGGTCAAGCGCGCTCCGCGTCAAGTAGTCCTTCGGTGGGCGAGGATGGGACGGCAATCTCCCGCGCCTGCATTCGTCCCGCGAGGTAGGCTTCCCTTCCCGCGCGCACGGCGAGCCTCATCGCGCGGGCCATGGCGACGGAATCATCCGCCGCCGCGATGGCCGTGTTCATGAGCACGCCGTCCACGCCCTGCTCCATGGTCACGCAAGCGTCGGACGCGGTGCCCACACCCGCATCCACGATGATCGGCACGGAAAGGCGACGCTTGATCTCGCGGATGTAGAACGGGTTGACGACGCCCAGCCCGCTGCCGATCGGGCTCGCGAGGGGCATGACCGCCACGCACCCGGCATCCTCGAGGCGCAGCGCCGTGATCAGGTCGTCGTTGGTGTAGGCCATGACCTTGAACCCGTCCGCAACCAGCTCGACCGCGGCCTCAAGCGTGGCGGCGGTGTCCGGAAGCAGCGTCTGCTCGTCGCCGATGACTTCCAGCTTGACCCATTCGGTCAGCCCGGCCGCGCGCCCGAGACGCGCGTATCGCAGCGCATCGCCGACGGTGTAGCAACCCGCCGTGTTGGGCAGCAGGAAGAACTCCGACGGGTCGAGATGATGCAGGATCCCTTCCTCCCGGCTGCGGTCCAGGTCGACCCTGCGCACGGCAACCGTCACCATCTCCGCCCCGCTGGCGCGGATCGCGGCCACCATCTCTTCGTTGTCCCGGTACTTGCCGGTACCCACGATCAGCCGCGAGGTGAAGCTTCGTCCACCGATTTCGAACGGCGCGTCCCTCACGGCGCCCTACCCTCCTCCGACAAAATGCACGAGTTCGATCCGGTCACCGTCCTCGACCCCCGTCTCCGGGAGCGCGTCGCGGGCGAGAATCCGCCGATTGTGCTCCACGACCACCATTCCCGGCTCCAGTCCGAGGTGCCGCAACAGACCCCTGACGCTCAAGCCCGCCTCGACGGCACGGTCCCGGCCGTTCAGGACAATGGAAACGTCGCCGCGCTCCCCGATCACTTCGGCGCCCCCGGTGGGTCCGGCGCCCTGCGCTGACATCGTCACGATGCTCCCTCACGCGGGTTTGTCCACGGACTCCCTGTACAGCACTTCAAGGTAGCGATTCACCGCTTCGGACGGATGCCTCGCCCCCCACACGCCACTCAGGACGACCGCGCCGTACGCGCCCTCCGCCACGACATTCGACACTGTGGCCGGCGTGATTCCCCCGATGGCGAGCACGGGCACGCTTGCCAACCGCACGGCGTCGACCACAGCCCCCGGCCCCAGGGGCGCGCGACCGGGGTGAGACGGGGTCGCGTACACCGCTCCCAGCACGAGGTAATCGACCACGTCTCCCGTGACCGTCGCCGCCTGCTGCGGCCGGTGGATCGACCTGCCGATCCGCAGCCTTCCGGATTCGACGGCCGCACGGTCCGCCACGGCGCGCACTTCGGCCGCAGGAAGCGAATCCTCGCGCAGGTGGATCCCCCCGACCCCCGCCGCCAGTGCCACGTCGAGGCGGTCGTTGACCACGGCCATCGAGCCGGTCTCGCGCCCCTTCGTTACCAGCCACTCCGACACCTCGAGAAGCCGCACCGTCGGCAGGGTCCGCGCCCGCAGGTGCACTGCAACCGACGCGCCCCCCGCCTCGAGAACCCGCCCCAGCCTGTCCCGACAGTCGTGTGCCGCGATGATCGCGTCACCCGCGATGACGTGCAGGCGCGGCAGATCCCGCACCGCCCCACCGCCCCGCACCGCCCCACCCCCCGCCGCCGCCTTCCGGCCCGGCATCGATTCCACGCTCATGCCCTTACTCGAACCGCCCCCCCACCCCCGGCCCCCGCCCGCGAATCCACGCGGCCGCCTCCATGCGCCGCCGTCCGGGCGGCTGCACCTCGGCAATGCGGATCACCCCGTCTCCGGCCGCAACCGATAGCCCCCGCCTGGCGTCGGCCTCCACAATGCAACCCGGCACGGCCGGCCCACCGCCGCCGCGCCCGCCGCCGCCCTGCACCGCCGGCGCGAACAGCTTGACCGGCTGCCCCTTCCACACGGTCCACGCGCCCGGCACGTCGTCCATCGCCCGCACCAGCCGCGCCACCTCGACCGCGCCGCGCCGCCAGTCGATCCGCGCCGACGACCGGTCGACCTTCGGCGCGAAGGTGGCGCGCGCGTGGTCCTGCTCCACCTCGTCCACCGGTCCCGCCGCCAGCCGGTCCAGCGTCTCGGCGAGCACGGCCGCCCCCATCCCGGCCAGGCGGCCGGACAGGTGCGCGGCGGTGTCGGCGGGGCCGATCGGGCACTCCGCCGCGGCAAGGACCGGACCCGCGTCCATCTCCTCCACCATGCGCATCACCGTCACACCGGTCACCTCGTGGCCGCGCGCAATGGCCCAGTTGATCGGCGCGGCGCCGCGCAGGGCCGGCAGCAGCGACGCATGCACGTTGATCGAGCCCAGCGGTGGCGCGTCCAGGACACCGCGCGAGAGGATCCGCCCATAGGCCACCACGACCGAGATGTCGGGCCGAGTCGCCCGGAGCTCATCCAGGAAGGCCTCGCCGGCCGGGCGTTCGGGACTCAGCACCCGGTAGCCGCGAGCCTGCGCGAAGGACGCGACCGGCGGGGGAGCGCGCTTTCTGCCGCGGCCCCGCGGGCGCTCGGGCCGGGTGACGACGCCGGCGATCGCATGGCCCGCACGGTCGACCGCTCGCAGCGACGGAATCGCGAACTCGGGCGTGCCCCAGAAAAGGACGCGCACCGCGGCTCAGCTCCGGCTCCTGCTCTTTCGCCACTTCCTGAGGAGAATCCCCCGCTTCAGCGACGAAAGACGGTCGAGGAAGAGCACGCCGTCCAGATGATCCACCTCGTGCTGCAGAGCCCTGGCCAGCATGCCGTCCGCTTCGATCCGGACCGGCTCGCCGTCGGGCGACAGGGCCTCGACCGTGACCTCCACGGGACGGGTCACCGTCTCCTCCAGCCCGGGAATGCTCAGGCACCCCTCGGTTTCCTTGGCGGTCTCCCGGCTCGACTCGACGATGACCGGATTGACCAGGGCGTGCACGTGCCGGTCCTCGTTCCCGGCGGAGACGTCCACCACCAGTATCCGCTGCGACACGCCCACCTGCGGCGCGGCGAGCCCGACCCCTTCGGCGTCGTACATCGTCTCGAACATGTCGCGGATCAGGCGCCGGGTGTCGCCGGTCACGGCCTCGACCGCGGATGCCTTCTCGCGGAGCACCCCGGAGCCCATGATCTCGATGTCGAGTACCGCCACCGGACCGGTCCTACCTCGCGGCGCCTTCGTCCTCGACCTTGCGACCGATGTGCCCGCGGTCGACGACCAGGCGCGTGTTCTCGCCGCTCCTGATCGTCAGTTCGGTGTCGGTCGCGTGGATGATCACCCCGATGATGCCGCCGTTCGTTATCACGCGGTCACCCTTCGACAGCGTCCGCAGCATCTCCTGGTGCTGCTTCCGCTGCTTCTGCTGCGGCCGGATGAGAATGAAGTAGAAGATGGCGATCATGAAGATGATCTGGACCATGAACACGGTCATGTTGTTTCCGCCCTCGCGGGGAACCAGCGGGGGCGACGGCATGAGCGTGAGCGCTGAGGCTGCGGCCATGTGGAGCGACAAGTGTCTTCGTCCTCGGAACTGGGGTCAGGAAGCGTCTCGGGCGGCCCTGGCGGCGCGGTAGCGCTTGAGCCAGGACCGGGACCACTCCCTAAAGGTACCCTCGCGGATGCGCAAGCGTGAAGCGGCGGCCAGCCGCAGCAGGAAGCGGAGGTTGTGGATCGAGACGAGGCGGTGGCCGAATCGCTCGCCGGAGACCAGCAGGTGGCGGATGTAGGCGCGGTCGTACCCGCGACAGGCGTAGCAATCGCACTCGGGATCGATGGGGGACCTGTCCATGCGGAAGCGGGCGCCCTTCAGGTTGATCTGGCCTTCGTCGAGACTCCAGGCGGTTCCATGGCGCGCGTTGCGCGTCGGTGCGACGCAGTCGAACATGTCGCACCCCCGCCCGATGGCCTCCAGGAGGTCGTCCGGGTAGCCGACGCCCATCAGGTAGCGGGGGCGGTCGCGCGGCAGCACGGAGTCCAGCAGCTCGAGCGTGCGCCACATGTCGGACTTGGCCTCGCCCACGGACAGGCCACCGATCCCGAACCCCGGCCATTCGCCCAGCGCCATCGCGGCCTCGGCCTGCTCCAGCCGGAGGTCGTCGTACACGTTGCCCTGCAGGACCGGGAAGAGCGCCTGCGGGGCCCGCGCGGCGTCCGCAGTCGATTCGAAGCGCGCGCGGCATCGCTCCATCCACGCCAGGGTGCGGCGGTTGGCGAGCGCGGCGTCTTCCCGCTCGACGCCGCCGGGAGCGCACTCGTCGAAGGCCATGATCACGTCGGCGCCGAGCCGCCGCTGGATGTCGATCACCCGCTCCGGGGAGAAGTGGTGGCTGCTCCCGTCGATGTGGCTGCGAAAGGTGACCCCGTCGTCGCCGATGTCCCGGGTGGACGCGAGCGAGAAGACCTGGTAGCCGCCCGAGTCCGTGAGGATCGGGCCCTTCCAGCGCATGAAGTCATGCAGTCCGCCCAGGGCCTCCACGACTTCATCACCCGGTCGCAGGTAGAGGTGATAGGTGTTGGCCAGGACGATCGTGGCGCCCGCGGCGTCCAGCTCCTCCGGGGACACCCCCTTGACGGTGCCGGCCGTGCCGACGGGCATGAAGACCGGCGTGTCGACCGCGGCCCGCGGCAGCACGAGGCGTCCCGCGCGGGCGCTCCCGTCCACCGCGTCCAGGGCGAAGCGCACGCCCCCGTGCGCACCCGTCACGGGACGACCGCCATCGCATCGCCGTAGGAGTAGAACCGGTACCCCGAGGCGATCGCGCTGTCGTACGCCGCACGCACCCGATCCAGGCCAGCAAACGCCACCACCAGCATCAGCAGGGTGGAACGGGGCAGGTGGAAGTTCGTGATCAGGCAGTCCACGGCGCGAAAATCATACGGGGGATGGATGAACAGATCCGTCGTCCCCGGGCCCGCGCGGAGTCCCGCCCTCCCCTCCGCCACGCTCTCCAGCGTGCGCACCACCGTGGTGCCGACCGCCCAGACGCGCCCTCCCCGCCGCCGACAGCCGCGGTAGCCCCGCACCGCGGACTCGGGCACGTCGAACCACTCCGCGTCCATGGTGTGGCGGGACGGGTCGGCGACCTCCACCGGACGAAACGTCGCCGTCCCCACGTGCAGCGTGAGCGCCGTCGTCCGGACACCGCGCCCTTCCAGTTCCGCGAACAGCTCCGGGGTGAAGTGGAGTCCCGCAGTGGGCGCCGCCACCGATCCCTCGCGCCGCGAGTAGACGGTCTGGTAGCGCTCGCGGTCCATGGGCTCCGCCTCCCGCTCCAGGTAGGGCGGCAGGGGCACGCGCCCGAACCGCTTGATCGCGTCGCGGACCGCCAGCGGCGTTTCCAGACGCACGATCCGCCGGCCGTCGGCGCAAACATCCAGGACGTGCACGCGCAGGTCCGGTCCGACCACGACCTGCCGTCCGGGCTTCAGCTTTCGGCCCGGACGCACCAGCGCCTCCCACACATGGTCGTCGTCCCCACCTGCGGGCCGCAGCAGGAGCACCTCCGCCACGGCCCCGGTCGGCTTCCTCCCCCGAAGCCTGGCCGGAAACACGCGCGTGTCGTTGACGACCAGCAGATCGCGCGCGTCCATCAGGGTGGACAGGTCGCGGAAGCGCAGGTGCCGCACCCTGCCGGAGCTTCGGCTGAGAACCAGCAGCCGCGCGTCGGACCTGCGTCCGGCGGGATACCGCGCGATCCGTTCGGGCGGCAGATCGTAGTCGAAGTCGGACGTCGCGACCCGCTGGCCAGGTTCCGCGCCGGACAGGGGCGACCGCGACATTCAGTTGAACAGCGTCGGCTGGCCCGTCACGGAGCCCCCTTCCGGCCCCCCGCCACCCTCGTCGCGTACGGGCCGTCCGAAGCGCCGATAAGCCTTTCCCGTGGCGACCCGTCCCCGCGGGCTTCGCATCATGAACCCCTCCTGGATCAGGAAGGGCTCATAGACCTCCTCGATCGTCCCCGCCTCCTCGCCCAGGGCCACGGCCAGCGAATTGAGCCCCACGGGCCCGCCCTCGAAGTTGTCGATGATCGTGAGCAGGATTCGCACGTCCATCGCGTCCAGCCCGTATTCGTCCACCTTGAGCAACTCCAGCGCGTCGCGCACGACCGCCGCGTCCAGCACCCCGTCCGCCCGCACCTGGGCGAAGTCGCGCACCCGCCGCAGCAGCCGGTTGGCGACCCGCGGAGTCCCGCGCGCCCGCGTCGCCAGCTCGCGCGCACCCGCATCCGTCGCCTCGACGCCGAGGATCCGCGCGCTCCTCTCGATAATCAGGGCCAGATCGGCGCTCGGATAGAAGTCCAGCCGCTCCGTGATCCCGAAACGCGCCCGCATCGGCGCCGTCAGCAGCCCGAAGCGGGTCGTCGCGCCCACCAGCGTGAACGGCTCCACCGCCATGGTCATGGTCTGCGCCCTCGGTCCCTCCGAGAGCCGCACCTCGACCCTGTAATCCTCCATGGCCGGATACAGGAACTCCTCGACCACCGGACGCAGGCGGTGGATCTCGTCGATGAAGAGGATGTCCCCCGCGCCGAGGTTGGTGAGCGCCCCCACCAGGTCCGCCGGCTTCTCGATCACCGGTCCGGAGGTGCTCGTGATGTTCACGGCCATCTCCCGCGCGAGCAGCATCGCAAGCGTCGTCTTGCCCAGTCCGGGCGGGCCATGGAAGAGTATGTGATCGAGTGGCTCTCCGCGCTTCTTCGCGGCCTCGATCGAGATCCGCAGCCCCTCCTTCACATTGCCCTGCCCAACGAACCGTTCCAGGCGCTCCGGACGCAGCGACGCGTCGGCGCGCGTCTCCTGCGGGAGGACCTCCGGAGTCGTCACTTCCAGTCGTCTGGCCATGGCAGGTTTGCGACCCCCTCTACGCTTCGGAACCGGAGGTGCGCCGCGCGAGCACCCGCCGCACGAGCGCTTCGGTCGACTCGGCCGGCCCGGCGCCCCCGTCCCGGGAGGCATCGCGCACCGCCTCGTCGGCCGCCGGGAACGAGTATCCGAGACTGACCAGCGCAGCCACCGCCTCGGCGGCCACACCTGTGTCCGGGGCGTCGCCGTCTTCCGTCACCGCGATGTCGCGGACCTTGTCCGACAGCTCCAGGATCACGCGTTCGGCGGTCTTCTTGCCGAGCCCGCTGACCTGGATCAGGACCTTGGCGTCCTGCTCGGCGATGGCGCGCGCGAGCCGGCCGGCACGGTAGGCGCTCATCATGGCGAGCGCCAGCCGGGGACCCACCTTCTGAACCGTCAGGAGCCGCGAGAAGAGCACGCGCTCGCGGGTCTCGAGGAACCCGTACAGGCTCGGGGTGTCGTCGCGCACGATGTAGGCGGTGAGGAGCTCCAGGTCCTCGCCCCGGGCCGGGAGACGGTTGAAGACCGTGAGCGGAACGTGCACCTCGTACACGACGCCGGCCACCGTTTCCACCTCGACGCGGTCCACATCGAGTCCGACCAGCCGGCCGCGCACCCGGCTGATCAAGACGCCACCCGGGAAGCCGCGCCCTCGGGCAGCTGCCCCGTATACGCGTGGCAGAGCGCGGCCGCGATCCCGTCCGCCGCATCGCTCGGCTTCGGGTCCGAGCGGAGGCGCAGATGGCGGCGCACCATGTACGCGACCTGGTCCTTGGTCGCGGACCCCGTCCCGGTCACCGCCCGCTTGATCGCGCGGGGAGCGTACTCGGCCACCTCGACGCCGCATCGGGCCGCGGCAACGATGATCGCGCCGCGCGCCTGCCCCAGCGTCATGGCGCTGCGCACGTTCTTCCCGTAAAACGCGCTCTCGATCGACAGCACGGCGGGCCGCAGCCGCGCGATCAGCTCCTCCACGCCTTCGTGGATCTCCAGCAGCCGCACTACGAGCGACGCCGCGGGAGAGGTCCGGATCACGCCGCATTCGAGCAGCTCCGCGCGGCGCCGGGCGTCGACCGTCACCGCGCCGAACCCGGTGACCGCCGTGCCGGGATCGATGCCGAGCAGCACGCAGCGTTCCGGGCCGGCGCCGGTCTTCACAGAGCCCGCGCCAGCACCGACTCGTCGAAGTCGGCGTTCGAATGCACCTGCTGCACGTCGTCGTGATCGTCCAGGACCTCCAGCAGCTTCAGCAGACGCTCGCCCGCACGCCCCGCAACGCCCACCTCGTTCTTCGCGACCATTTCGAGCTGGGCCGAGGCGACGGCGATTCCCTCGTCCACGAGGGCGCGGCGCACCTCGTGCAGCGAGCCCGCATCGGTCGTCACCAGGTATTCGCCCTGGGCGCTCGTCACGTCGTCCGCCCCCGCTTCGACCGCCGCCTCGAAAACCGCGTCCTCGTCGGCTTCCCCGGCGTCGACGTAGATCATTCCCCTGCGGTCGAACTGCCACGCCACCGAGCCCGCCGTACCCAGGTTGCCGCCGTTCTTGTCGAGCAGATGGCGGACTTCGGCCACCGTGCGCTTCTGGTTGTCGGTGAGTGTCTCGATGTACAGCGCCACGCCGCCCGGACCGTACCCCTCGTACACGACCTCCTCATAGGTCACGCCTTCCAGCTCGCCCGTCCCCCGCTTGATGGCGCGGTCGATGTTCTCCTGCGGCATGTTGCCGGCCTTGGCCGTGTCCACGGCGAGCCGCAGCCGGGGATTGAAGTCGGGGTCTCCGCCGCCCTCGCGGGCCGCGACCGTGAGCTCGCGGATCAGCTTGGTGAACATCTGGCCGCGCTTCCGGTCGTCAACCGCCTTCTTGCGCTTGATCTTCGACCACTTGCTGTGTCCCGCCACAGCGCGCCTCCGTGGGAAAGTGACCCCGGCGAACCCAGGGGATGCGAGCCGGGTGTCGGAGTGGATAATATAGCGAACCAGGGGCCGCCCCCGACCGCCCCGCGCCCCGGTGCGGAACCGGCCCGCGCATGCCGGCGGCTGTCACATTTTGCGGCACGGAACGATATAGTATCTGGCAGTGTCTTACAGGACCATATTCAAGGGATGACGATGAAGCAGCGACTCCAGCCCTCCCCGGCCCGCTCGCTCGCGATCCGCGCCGTGCTGGCTGCCGGTCTGCTCACTTCGGTGCAGACGGGCCTTCTCACGGCGCAGGATACGGACGGACCGACCGGCACCATCCTGGGCATGGTGTACGACAGCACCGCCAGCGCTCCCCTGGCCGAGGCCCGCGTGGCCGTCATGGGGACAGCCGCCGTCGCGGACACGGGCGAGAACGGCGAGTTCCGTCTGGACGGCGTGCCGGAAGGCGAGCACACGGTGATGTTCTTCCACCCGCGGCTGGGTACGCTGGGCGTGGCGGGGTCGACCCAGCAGGTGGTCGTGCGGGGCGAGAGCGTGTCCGAGGCCTATCTCGCGATCCCTTCCAGAGAGACCATTCTGACCGCGTGGTGCTCGGTCGGCGCCGGGACGGGAAACACGTCGATCGGGGGCATCGTCACCGACGCCCTGACCGGGGTGCCCCTGCCAGGGGCGCGGGTGGTCGCGCTGGGGGACCGGGTGGGCGTCATGCAGCGCCGACGCGTGGTCCTGGAAGCGCGGACCGAGAATTCGGGTGAGTTCAGGCTGTGCGGGTTGGACGCAAGCACGGAAATCTCGATCAGCGCGAGCTTCGGCACGAACGCGACCCTGCCCGTGGAGATCACGCGGCCGGGCCCGCACGTGATGGACCTGACCATTCACATCTCCGACCCCGTCACGATCAACGGAACCGTGATGGACTACGCGACCCGTGCGCCCCTCGCGGGAGCCCGGGTCCGGCTCATCGGCACGCAGCACGACATCCTCACCGATACCGAGGGCAACTTCGGCTTCACCGGCATCCCGCCCGGCAAACAGATCATCCAGACGGACAACCTGGGGTTCGCCTCGCGCGTCGATTCGCTGACCGTCTTCAGCAACGAGGCTCTCGGGCTGGAGATCCTGCTGGCGACCGAGGCCATCGTTCTGGAACCTCTCGTGGTGACCGGGCGCAGGAGGGACCGGCGGATCATCACAACCCCGGGAACGCGCTTCTCGGGGCTGAGCGAGGCGCAGGTCGACTCCCTGATTCCGCGGAGTTTCGACTTCGCCACGCTGGCGCGCGCGGCCCGCGTGCCGGGGCTGTCGGTCACCGAGAAGTACATATCCAACGCATTCGGAGACCCGCAGATGGGGATCTGCATCGAGATGCAGCGGGCCCGGAATGCCAGCAACCCCAACGCCTGCAACATGGTCGAGGTGCGCATCAACGACGGTCCCGTGCCGGACCCCGCGTTCTTCCTCTTCGAACTGAATCCGCAGGACGTCAGGAGCATTCAGTTCATCACGCCCCTGGAGGCGGGCCTGCTCTACGGCGACCGGGGCACGAACGGCGTGCTGCTGATCTACACGCGGTAGGCCCGGCTACTCTTCGCCCTCCTTCAGCTCGGCCACGATCTTCGCCACCCGCACCGCCGGGACGACATCGTACCCCAGCATCTTGCGCCTGTGGTATCCCCTGCCCTGCGTGATCGAGCGCAGCGCCGAGGCGTACTTGTGCAGCTCCGCCTCCGCCACCTGCGCCTTGATCGCGGTCTTGCCGCCCTCGGGCTCCATGCCGAGCACGCGCGCCGAGCGGCCGTTCAGGTCTCCCATGATGTCGCCGACGTACTCGTCGGGGGCGGTGACCGTGACCTCGATGATGGGCTCGAGGAGGGCCGGACGCGCCTTCTCGGCGACGTTCCTGAACGCGTAGGAGCCCGCCACCTTGAAGGCGATGTCGGATGAATCCACCGAGTGGTACGACCCGTCGTAGCATTCGGCGGCAAAATCGACCAGCGGATAGCCCGCGACAACGCCCTTCTGCGCCGCCTCCTGAATCCCGCGGTCGACCGACGGCACGTACTTGGTCGGGATCACGCCGCCCTTGATCGAGTTGACGAACTCGTAGCCTTCTCCCCGTCCCAGCGGGCGCAGGCGCACCCAGCAGTCGCCGAACTGGCCACGGCCACCCGTCTGCTTCTTGAAACGGCCCTGTCCCTCGGCGGGCGCGGTAATCGTCTCGCGGTAGGCGATCCTGGGGCGCTCGGTCTCCACCGACACCGAGTACTTCCGCTTCATCCGCGCGAACTGCACGTCGAGGTGGAGCTCGCCCATTCCGCGCGCGATCGTCTGCCGCAGCTCCGGGTTGAACGCCGCGACGAAAGTGGGATCCTCCTCCTGGAGCTTGCCCAGCGCTTCGCCCAGCTTGTCCTCGTCGGCGCGCCCCGCGCCACGCACCGCCACGGAAATGTCGGGACTCGGGAAGGTCACCCCTTCGAGCTTCACGGCGTTCCCGGTTCCGCAGAGGGTGTCGTTGGTGTGGGTGGACTTGAGCTTGGCCACCACCCCGATGTCGCCCGCGTGCAGCGCCTCGACCTCCACGCGCTCCCTCGCCTGCGGAATCGCCAGGTGATTGATCCGCTCGTTCGCGTCGCGCGTGGTGTTCCGCAACTCGGTCCCGTTGACGATCATCCCCGAATACACGCGGAAGAGCGACAGTTCGCCGACGTGCGGTTCGGCGCTTGTCTTGAATACCAGCGCGCTCACTCCCTCGTCGTCGGCCGCGCGCAGCCGCACGGTATCGCCGCCCAGGCCCGCCGCCTCGATGTCGCCCCCCTGGCCCGGATGCGGGAGCAGCTCGACGATCTTCTGCGCAAGGGCGCGCACGCCCCAGGACTGCTCGGCGGCCCCGCAGAACACAGGCACGGCCTCGCCCTCGGCGACCGCCACCGCCAGCGCCTCGATCTGCTCCTCGGGCGAGATCTCGTCCCCTTCCAGGTAGCGGTCGAGGAGGTCCTCGTCGGTGGTGGCGAGCGTCTCCATGAGTTCGGTCGTCCACTCCTCCACCTCGTCCGCGACCTCGTCCGGAACCGGCCCTTCTTCGTATTCGCCGGTCATCGTGCCCGGCTTGTAGATGTGGGCCTTCCCGGTGAAGAGGTTGACGATTCCCCTGAACCCGTCGCCCGCGCCGATCGGGATCTCCACGGGGATCGCCCCCGCGGCGAGCATTTCCCTCACTTCGCCCAGAACCTCCGCGAAGTTGGCGTGCACCTTGTCCATCATGGACACGAACACCATGCGCGGCAGACCCCGGTCCTCGCACAGCTGCCACACCATTTCGGTCCCGACCTCCACCCCGGACGTCGCACTCACCGTCACGAGCGCGGCGTCGGCCACCCGCGCGGCGGCGGTCGCGTCGCCCACGAAGTCCATGTATCCCGGCGTGTCCAGCAGGTTGATCTTCGTTCCGTTCCACACGGCGTGCGCGACCGTGAGCTGCATCGACATGCCGTGACCCGTCTCCTCGGGCGTGGTCATCGTCAGCGCGGTTCCGTCGCCCACGCTGCCCTTGCGGCGAGAGGACCCGGACGCGAAGCACACCGCGTCGATCAGGGTCGACTTGCCCGACCCACCGTGTCCGAGCACCACCACATTGCGGATCTGTTCCGTTCTGAAAGACTTGGCCGCGGCCATGCCACCTCCTGTTGCTGATTGCCTGATCGGGGATGCGGATTGTAGAAACCGCGCCACGCACGGGTCAAGGCGCGGGCGCGGTCACGCGTGGCGGGAGAGCGTGGATTGGGCTGGAACGGGGGGCATCGAGGGTGGCCATGTTTAAGCGTTCTGGCCTGTCGGTGGCGCGAATACTTAACATTTTTATTAAGTATTGTGTGGTGCCAGGAGGTCGGGTGGATCTGCAATGCCGAACATTTCCCGAACTATGGGGTATAAGGAGGTGGAACAACAACCGATCACCCCATGACTCCGGGATCAGAACCATGCACGTCGACTCCATCGCCTCCGGCCCGTCAGATACCCACGCGCTCGCTCCTACTTCCCCAGTCTACGACGACGACCCCCTGGGCGACGAGATCGCCGAACTCTCCGCCCACATCGACGCGGCCATCTACCGGCTCCTCACCCTTATCCTCCGATACGACGAAGAGGGGCGCTGGCACCAGCAGGGGTTCCGCTCCTGTGCCCACTGGCTCTCCTGGCGCACCGGCCTCTCCCTCGGGCCCGCCCGCGAGCGGATCCGGGTGGCCCGGTGCCTCCCCTCGCTGCCCCACATCTCCGCCGCGCTGGCCAAGGGACAGCTCTCCTACTCGAAGGTGCGGGCCATGACCCGCATGGCCACCGCCGAGAACGAGGAACAACTCCTGACCTTCGCCACCCACGGCACCACCGCCCACGTCGAGCGGCTGGTCCGGGAGCGGCGGCGCATGCAGGCGGGCGACGACTCATCGGCCGCCGAGAGGGCCGCCCGCCGGGGCCTGTCCGTGTACCCGACCGACGACGGCGACTACGAGATCCGGGGCCGGCTCGCCCCCGAGGTGGGCGCTCTGCTGCTGAAGGCGCTCGAGGCAACGTAAGACAAGCTCTACAAGGAACAGCGGGCCGCGGGCACGGAACACGAGACCACTGCGGCCGGGCGGCGGGCCGACGCGTTGGGGCTCTGGCTGGAAGAGCGCGTGCAGCCGAAGGTCCAGCTGGTGCTGCACTCCGTCGACACGCCCGGCTCCGTCGACACGCCCGGCTCTTTCGACACGCCCGGCTCGGTGGTCACGGAAGAGGGCGTCGGCGTTCCAGCTGAAACGTCGTTGCGCCTCTGCAGTGACGCGGAGGTCGTGCCCATCAAGCGCGGAGCCGACGGTTCGGTGCTCGATGTCGGACGGCGGCGGCGGACGGTGGACTGGCGGCTGCGCAAGGCGCTGGAGGCGCGCGACGGCGGCTGCCGGTTCCCCGGCTGCGACTCGCGTCTGCGCACCCACGCCCACCACATCAGGCACTGGGCCCGGGGCGGCGAGACGGCCCTGGACAACCTGGTGCTGCTGTGTCCGTTCCATCACCGTACGGTTCACGAGGGGGGCTGGCAGGTGGAGATGGACGAGCGGGGCGTACCGCGGTTCTTCAACCCGCTGGGCGTGCAAATGCCTGTGGTGCCGGAGGTGCCGGAGATCGGCGGGTTGCCGCCTGTGGAAGGTCTGGCGGGTGCGGCCGAACACCCGGCACTCCCGCCGCCGGACTTCGGGCTGGCGCGCTGGCACGGCCAGGACGGGATTGGCCCGTGGACAGGTACAACGCTGTGGCAGGGCGAGACCCCGGACCTGAACTGGGCGTTGGACTGGTTCGCGAGGAAGGACGGTGACAGCCGATTATAAACAGCCGATGCTAAACATTATTGTTTAGTATGTTCCGGTAGGACGAACCTAGTTGGCCTTCGTCTGCCTGGATACCCGGTCCAGGAGTTCCCGCTCCTCGGCGGTGAGCGAGTCGATTCCCTCGGCCGAAATCTTGTCGAGTACTGCGTCGACCTTGTCGAGTTCGGCGTGCTCCCTGGCCGCCCGTTGCCGAGCCTTGCGCGCTTCGAAGGCGGCCGTGATGCGTCCCGAACCGGCGCGGTCCCCCCGGTCGTCCCGCTGACTGCGTCTCCGCGAGGCAGGTCCGCCCGGCCGGGTCGCGCCCGCCTGGCCACGGCGGCGCCAAACGCCGCCGAATCTCCGACCACCACCCGTCGCGGCGCCGCGTCCCGGTTTGGCCCGCCGCACACCACCGTACCCCCCGCCAGCCCGCCCGGCCCCACCACCCCACCCGCCCCCATACGACGGCATCCACCCGCTCTTCACCAGCAGGAACCCGGCGGCCGCGCCGCCCAGGTGCGCCAGGTGGGCGACACCGTCGCGGGCCGGCCCGATCGCGCTGACGAAGCTCAGGGCCACGAGAAACGCGACCAGCCACTTCACCCGCACGGGGAACATTCCCCAGATGTAGACCGGCTGCTCCGGCCACGCCATCGCGAAGGCCAGCATGATCCCGTAGCACGCGGCCGACGCACCCACGATCGTCGCGCCCGAAAACGCGAAGCTGAGGAGCACCCCGCCCAGTCCGCACACCAGGTAGAACTTGATGAACATGTCCGAGCCCCACCGCTCCTCCAGAGGGGGCCCGAAGAAGAAGATGAAGAGCAGGTTCATGAGCAGGTGCCAGAGCCCTGCGTGCACGAACATGTAGGTCACCATCCCCCAGGGCCGGCTCGCCAGGCGGCTCGGCGAGAACGCGAAGAGATCGAAGACCAGCTCCCGGCCCACCGCGACGCTCACCAGGAAGACCAGCGCGTTGGCAATCAGCAGAATCCTCACCCAGCGGGTCACCCGCAGACCCCCGACCGGGCCGCCACCCCCCGCCGCGCCGCCGAACGACGATGACTGGTTCACGAATCTCACGGCATCAACTCCTGCCCGGCCGATCTCACCACCGGCTTCGCGCACCCGCACGCGCACCCAGCCGGCAGATGCGCTCGCACAGCTGCGGAAACTCGATTCCCGCCGCCCGGGCAGCCTTCGGCAGCAGGCTGTTCCCGGTAAGTCCGGGCAGTGCGTTGGCCTCCAGGCACCACGCGCGCCCGTCCCCGTCCACCATGAAGTCTACGCGCGAGAAGTGCTCCAATCCAAGAAGCCGGTGCACCTTCAGCGCCTCGCTCTGGAGCGTGTCGGCCAGCTCCGCGCCGATCCGCGCCGGCGCGATCTCCTCCGCCATGCCCGCGTCGTACTTGCAGTCGAAGTCGAACAGCTCGCGCACCGGCCGGATTTCCACCACCGGCAGCGGGGCATCGTCCAGAATCCCCACCGTGAACTCGCCCCCCTTCACATACGCCTCGTACATCACTTCGTCGCCTCCGCCGGCCGCATCCACCGTCGCCTCGTCCACCTCCGCGACCGTCCTCGCCAGCGCCAGCCGCACCGACGAACCGCCCGAAACCGGCTTGACGATCACCGGCAGTCCCAGCCGTTCGGCCACGACGCGTCCCGCTTGCTCGCCGACGATCCAGTCCGGTGTCGCGACGCCGCCGTCCCTCAGCAGCCGCTTGGTGAGGTCCTTGTTCATCGCCAGCGCACACGGCACGGGGCCGCTGCCGGCGTACGGAATCCCGGACACCTCCAGCAGCGTCTGAATCGTGCCGTCCTCTCCCGCACCTCCGTGAAGTGCGAGGAAGACAACCTCCGCCCTGGTCAGCGCGGGCTCGGATGCGATCACTCCGGCGTCAGGAAGCGCGTACGGTGCGCCTGCCGAAGGTTCGGGCACATCGGCCCGGCCGATCCCCGCCTCCAGAATCCCGCGTTCGAGTTTCGGCGAGAGGACCCCGGCAACCGAATCGACGCTCGTCACCCGGTGTCCCGCGCTGCGGAGTGCCGCGGCCACCTGGCAGCCGCTGGCCAGCGAGACGCCGCGCTCCTCCGAGCTGCCGCCCAGCAGCACCACGACGCGCATCGGCCCTTCGCTCATGGCGACGCCGCCAGCGACTGCACCAGGTCGTACCGGGTCAGGATCCCTTCCAGCGACCCGTTCGACCGGATCAGCACCGCGTGCGCCCCCCCGGTCAGCAGCCGCATCGCCGCGTCCGCGTCCGCGCCCTCGTCCACCACCGGATACGGCGGCCCCATGACCGACTCCACGTCCTGCTCGAGCACGGTGCGATCGGCCAGAACGGCGGCCATCAGTTCACGCTCGGCGACGCTCCCGACGCACTCGCCCTCCACCAGGACGGGAAGCTGCGACACGTTGTGCGACGACAGCGTCGAGACGGCCATGCGCACCGGCGTGGCCGGCGCTACCGTGAGCAGGCCCGGCAGCCGTTCGGGTTTGGCGGCGGCCATCTCCGCCACCGTGGTCTGCTTCCGCGCGAGGAACCCGTTGTTGCGCATCCACTCGTCGTCGTACTGCTTGGTCAGGTAGCGCTCCCCCCAGTCGCACAGGATAGCCACCACAAGCGCATCCGGGTCGTCGACGTCCCGCGCCGCTCCCAGCGCGGCATGCACGATCAGACCGGTGGACCCTCCCACGAACAGCCCCTCCTCGGCCACCAGCCGGCGCGCCATGGTGAAGGCCTCCATGTCGGTCACGGTGCGGTACTCGTCGATGCAGCCGATGTCCAGCGTGCCCGGGATCTTGTCGTTGCCGAGGCCCTCGACCTTGTAGGGTTCTCCGGGGGCGACCTCTCCCGTGTGGAAGTAGCCGGAGATGACCGACCCCACCGGATCGACGCCGATCACCCGGATGTCCGGGTTCTGCTCCTTGAGGTACCTGCCGGTTCCAGAGATCGTGCCGCCGGTGCCTGCGCCCGCGACGAAGTGCGTGATCCTGCCGCCGGTCTGTTCCCACAGCTCGGGTCCGGTCGTCAGGTAGTGCGCCTCGGGGTTGTCGAGGTTGTAGAACTGATCCGCCAGGAATGCGCCGGGCGTGGCGTCGGCGATCGACCGGGCGCGGTTCACGTAGTGGTCGGGGTGATCCGGCGGGACGGCGGTCGGGGTGATCACCACCTCCGCGCCGAACGCACGCAGCAGCTTGACCTTTTCCCGGCTCATCTTGTCCGGCATGGTGAAGATGCAGCGGTACCCGCGCGAAGCCGCCGCCATCGCAAGCGCGAGCCCGGTGTTGCCGCTTGTGCCCTCGACGACCGTGCCACCCGGCAGCAGGAGCCCGCGCTCCTCGGCGGCCCGGATGATCGCGATCCCGATGCGGTCCTTGACCGACCCGCCCGGGTTCATGAACTCGGCCTTGCCGTACACCGGCGTGCGCGTCCCCGCCGTGACCCGGTTCAACCGGATCAGGGGCGTCCACCCGACCAGATCGAGGACGTCTTCGTACGGCTGGCCGTGGCGGGGGGCGCGGCCCTTGTGCGCGTTCACGGTCGGCTCACGGTCGGCTCCGGCTGCGGCTCACGGCTGGCCCCAGCGGCCGGGCCCGCGCCCGGCTCCGACGTGGTGTCCGGGGCTGCCGCGGAAGGGGGCTGCCGAGGGGGCTCGCCGCTCTTCGAGAAGTGGACCGGAACGCGCGCCCACACTCTGAGCGGCTCGCCGGCCCGCCGCGCGGGTTCGAATTCCATGCTCTTCGCCCCCTGGAGGGCCGCCGAATCGAGGGCGGCGTGGCCGCTGCTCTCGAGCACCATGACGCTGTCGACGCCCCCCGCCGTGTTGACCAGCACGCGCACCAGCGTACTCCCCTCCACATCCTGGTCCCACAATTCCAGGGGATACTCCACCGCGCTGGCGGAAGACAGCGGCTGCGGGCGCTCGATCCCGCGATCTCCCGTGCACCCCTGGGCAAGCCCCGCCACGAGCAGCCAGGCCGTCGGTCTGACCTCGATCATCCGTCACCCATCCTCTCTGGCCGCGGCCCGAAGGGCGTGCAGCACGTTGAGCGCCTCCAGCGGCGTCATGCGGTCGGGTTCGAGACCGAGCAGACGTTCCACCACCGGATGCCGCGCCGTGAACAGGGACAGCTGGTCGCGGCCAGCTGCAGCGCCGGTGGTCCCGAGACTCCGGCCACCGAGTCCGGCATCGCCGCCCGTGTGTGTTCCCTCCAGCTCGGCCAGAAGTTCCATTGCGCGTGCGATCAGGTGTGGAGGGAGGCCCGCGAGCCGCGCGACCTGGATCCCGTAGGACCGGTCCGCCCCTCCTTCCTCAAGCCGCCGCAGGAAGACGATGCTCTCCCCCGATTCCCGGACTGCCACGTTCAGGTTCTTCACGCCCGCAAGAAGATCGCCAAGCCGGGTCAGCTCGTGGTAGTGGGTCGCGAAGATGGCCTTCGCGCCGGTCCGGTCGTGAAGGTGCTCGGTGACCGCCCACGCAATCGAGACGCCGTCGTACGTGGACGTCCCCCGGCCGATCTCGTCGAGCAGCACCAGGCTATGCGGCGTGGCGCCGTGGATGATCGCCGCCGTCTCGTTCATCTCGACCATGAAGGTGGACTGGCCGCGCGCAAGGCTGTCCGACGCGCCCACCCGGGTGAAGATGCGGTCGCAGATCCCGAGGCGGGCGCGGTCGGCCGGCACGAATGATCCAACCTGGGCCATCAGCTGGATCAGGCCGGCCTGGCGCAGCACCGTGCTCTTGCCCGCCATGTTCGGGCCGGTGAGGATCACGATCCGTCCGTCTTCGTCCAGGTGCAGGTCGTTGGGAATGAACTCTTCGCGCGGCATCATCGTCTCAACGACCGGATGCCGTCCCGCCGCGATGTCGATGTCGAAATCCGTCGTCACCACGGGGCGCACGTACCCGCGCGTCTCGGCCACCTGGGCCAGGCACGCGAGCACGTCGAGCGCGGCGATCCGGCGCGCGGCCCCCTGGATCCGCGGCACCGCAAGGGCAAGTTCTCCCCGCACGCGAAGGAACAGGTTCTGCTCCAGCCGGGCGATCTTCTCCTCGGCGCCGACGACCTTCTCCTCCCACTCCTTCAGTTCGGGCGTGAAGTACCGCTCGGCACCGGTGAGCGTCTGCTTGCGGATGAAGTGTTCCGGAACGCGCGCAAGGTTCGCCTTGGTGACCTCCAGGTAGTAGCCGAAGACCTTGTTGTAACCGACCTTGAGCGACGCGATCCCCGTCCGTTCGCGCTCTCTGGCCTGCAGGCCGGCGATGAAGTCGCGCGCGCCGTCACGGAGTGTCCGCAACTCGTCCAGCTCCTTGCTGAAGCCCTCGCGGATGACGCCGCCTTCGGCCAGCGTCGCGGGTGCATCGTCCGAGATCGCTTCCCTGATCCGCGCATCCAGATCCTCGAGCGTATCGAGTTCGCCGCACAGCCCGGCGAGCAACCGGGTCCGGAGCGCGTCGCCACAACGCTTGACGGCCGGCAGCTGACGCACGGAGAGACCGAGCGCGAGCACTTCGCGCGGTGAGGCGCGGCCAGTGCCCACCTTGGTCGCCAGACGGTCCAGGTCGCGGATCGAGCCAAGCGCCGTGCGCAGCCCGGCCCGCGTGTCCGGATCGTCGAACAGCTCGGCCACTCCGGCCAGCCGCTCCCCGATCTGTTCCGGATCGCGCAGCGGCCTCAGAAGCCAGGCGCGCAACAGGCGGGCGCCCATCGGCGTGGTTGTCGCGTCCAGGATCGACAGCAGGGTCGCACCCCCGTCGTGGGGACGCAGCGGTTCGACCAGCTCGAGGTTGCGGCGGGTCATGGCGTCGAGGGTCATGACCGCGTCCGGACGCTGGATCCGCGGAGCCCGCAGGTGCTCGGCCGACCCCGGCCGTATTTCCTCGACGTAGGCGACCAGCGCGCCAGCCGCACGGATCAGCGATTCGTCGCGGGACTCGAAGCCGAAGCCCTCCAGCGACAGCACCCCGTACCGTCTCAACAGCTCGTCGCGGGCCGTCTCCACATCGAAAAGCCAGTCGGGCCGGGCCGTGCGGACACGCCCGTTGGCATCGTCCCGCCATTCGTCGCAGGACTCGGGCACCAGGAGTTCGCGCGGTTCCAGCCGGTCGAGTTCGTCCTCGATCTCGTCGGAAGGCACCTCCAGGAGCACGATCTCGCCCGTCGACACATCCAGCGCCCCGAAACCGGTCGCCGTCGGCCCCGGTACAAGCGCGACGACGAAGTTGTTTCGTCCGGCTTCCAGCAGGTTGTCCGACACCACGGTGCCGGGAGTTACGGTCTCGACCACCTCGCGGCGCACGATACCCCGCGCCTCCGCCGGGTCCTCCACCTGCTCGCAGATCGCGACCCGCTTGCCGAGATCGACCAGCCGCTCCAGGTACTCGTCGAGGGCCTTCGCCGGCACGCCCGCCAGGGGGACGCGGCTGGCCGCGCCGTTGTTCCGCGACGTGAGCGTGAGCCCGAGCAGGCGGGACCCTTCCTCGGCGTCCTCGCAGAAGAGTTCGTAGAAGTCGCCCACGCGGAAGAAGACGAGGGCATCCCGATGACGTGACTTCGCGTCGCGCCACTGGCGCATGAGCGGTGTCTCGAGGCCGCGGTTCAGAAGCTTTGCCTGGCAGTCCGTGGAAGAAATCCCGGCCGCATTCGGGTGACTGAAAGGCCGGGAACCGAGTCGCGGATGGACCAACGATACCGCCGGGGCGACCGGCGATCAACGGCCTCCTGCCGCGCGGGTGTTCTCCCTGCCGCCGCAGGACGTCCGTGTCCTGTCAGGTGAGGTCGACGGCCCGCAGCCGGTTCGCGTTGGCCACCACGGTGACCGAACTGAACGCCATGGCGGCGCCCGCGATCATCGGAGAGAGGAGCAGCCCCAGCGACGGGTAGAGGGCGCCTGCCGCGACGGGGATGCCGATCACGTTGTAGGCGAAGGCTCCGACCAGGTTCTGGGCGATGTTGCGCCGGGTCGCGGCGGAGATGCGAAGCAGCGTCTCGACACCGCGCAGGGAGTCTCCGAGGAGGGCGACGTCGCCGGTCTGCAGCGCGACGTCAGTGCCGCCCCCCATCGCGATGCCGACGTCCGCGGTCGCCAGCGCGGGAGCGTCGTTGATCCCGTCGCCGACCATCGCGACCACTCGCCCGGACTCGCGCAGCGTGCGGATCTCGGCGGCCTTCTCCTCCGGGGAGACCCGGGCGCGCACCCGTGTGATCCCGACCTCGGATGCGATTCTGTCGGCCGCGGCCCGTTCGTCGCCGGTCAGCATCGTCACCTCCACCCCCCGCCCCCGCAGCCGCTCCACCGCGGCCCGGGCGCCCGAGCGCACCGAATCGGCCACCACGAACACCCCCGCCACCGCCCCGTCGACCGCCACCACGACCGGGGTCCCCCCTTCGGCGGCACCCCTGTCGAGGTGCCCGCCCAGCGGCCCGGCACCGACGCCCGCGCTCTCCAGGAACCGCGGCGAACCCACCAGGACGCGACGCCCCCCCACCACCGCGGAGGCCCCCAGCCCGGGGTGCGCCGCAAAGTGCGCCGCATCGCCGGCCCGGACGCCCCGCTCCCGCGCGTAGCCCGCGATGGCGCGCGCGGCCGGGTGTTCCGACATCGCCTCCACCGAGAGGGCCGCGCGCAGGAAGTCCTCCTCATCGACCCCGGGCGCCGGGTGCGCCTGCGTCACCACCGGCCTCCCGACGGTGAGCGTGCCGGTCTTGTCGAGGACGACAGTGTCGATGGCACGCGCGCGCTGGAGCGACTCGCCGTCGCGGATCAGGACCCCGTGCCGGGCGGCCCGGCCGATCGCGATCATCACCGAGATCGGCGTGGCCAGTCCCAGCGCGCACGGGCACGCGATGACCAGCACGGAGACCGCGGTCACCATCGCGAAGCTCGTGCGGGGCTCGGGCCCGAAGAAGAACCACACGGCGAAGGTGACCAGCGCGACCACGACCACGGCGGGCACGAAGTAGCCCGCCACGGCGTCCACCGCCCGCTGAATCGGCGGCTTGGTCGCCTGCGCCCTCTGCACCATGGCGACGATGCGCGCGAGCACCGTGTCGGAGCCGACCCGCGTCGCACGAACGGTCAGCGCACCCGTGCCATTGACGGTGCCGGCGGCCACCGCATCGTCGGGACCCTTGGCGACCGGCATGCTTTCGCCGGTCAGCATGGACTCGTCGACCTCGCTGCTGCCCCGCAGCACCTGCCCGTCCAGGGGCACGCGCGCACCCGGGCGCACCAGCAGCACGTCTCCGGGCTGCACGTCCGCCACCGGCACGGTCTCCACGTCCTCACCCGCGACGCGGTCGGCCGTCTCGGGCGTGAGGTCGAACAGGGCTCTCAGCGCCTTCGCCGTCCTGCCCTTCGCGCGCGCTTCGACGGCCTGTCCCAGCACCACCAGGGTGATCACGACAGCCACGGCCTCGTAGAAGGGGCGGCCGCTTCCCGCGGGGAAGAGGTGGGGTGCCGCCACCGCCACCGTCGAGTACAGCCAGGCCGAGCCCGTTCCCAGCGCGACCAGCGTGTCCATGGTGGAGCTTCCGGCGCGCGCGGCCGACCAGGCCCCCGTGAAGAAACCGCGGCCGACGTACGCGAGAATCGGCAGGGTGAGCAGGGCCGACAGCCACCAGGCCGCGCGCAGCATGTCCCCGTCCAGGGCGGGGAGTCCCGGGATCATCTCCCAGTGCCCGATCAGCACCACGGGAAGACCGCACGCGACACCGGTGCGGAAGCGCCTCATGAGCTCGGCCTGCTCCTCGTCGCGCTCCCGGTCGCGCTCGAGTTCCGCCTCGAGGGCCACGCCGGAGCCGGATAGCACCTCCGCCCCGTATCCGGCCCCCTCGACCGCTTCGACCAGCGCTTGCGGGTCCGGCAGGGCCTTCCCGTGCGTAACCGTGGCCATCCCTTCCACCAGGCTCACGCTCGCCTCGGCCACGTCGCCCACGGCCCCGAGAGCACGCTCCACCGCGGTGACGCAGGCGGCGCAGTGCATCCCGCGAATGCTCAACCGGGTGTCGACGCGCCCGGTACCGACGCTTCCGGCCACGGCACCCCCGGTCACGCGGCTCCCGCCGAGCCCCGCCGGCGCACCTGCAGGCCAAGCAGCCATTCCTCGACGAGCACCTCGTCCGCAATGCCGCTCGCCTTGAGCAGCTGGTCCAGGCGGCAAAGTCCTCTCACCGCGCCGGCCAGATCGGTCCGGGTCCAGCGCCGGGCCTGCCCGACGATCCTGCGCGTGAGGAAGCGCTGGTACGGGGGCAGCGTCTTCTGCAGCGCGGCCGCGCCTCCCTCCATGGCCACCCCGATCCTCAGGAGCGTGCTGGAGAGGCCGATCACCAGGCCCACGGCGGTCTCACCCTGCTGGAGCAGGATGGGAAGACCCCGCACGGCCTCGGGGATCTGCCGGTTGCCGACCAGATCGAACCACGCCCAGCGATCCTGGCGCGGGAGCTGGATCCCGCCCCTGCGCACGGCGTCGACATCCACCGGCTGCTCAGGCCCCACCATCTCGGCAAGCTTCCGCACCTCCTGCGTGAGTACGCCCAGGTCGGTGCCCGCACCGCCCACCAGCGCCTGCGCGGCGTCGACCCGGACCGTCACGCCGAGCTCCTCCTTCGCCCAGGACACGAGCCAGGCCGGAATCGCGTCGGCGGGTACCGGCTTGAACTCCACCGCGTTGGGTATCCGGGCAAGATCCCTGTAGAACCGGGCCCGGGATTGCCTGGGCACGGTAGTCCTCAGGATGAGAACGAGCCCCGGCGGCGGCTTGGCCGCCGTATCCAGCACCACCTTGCGGGCCGCCGGACTGGAAGCCAGCGCTTCCGTCTCCTTGACCAGTACGACGCGCCATTCGGCCATCATCGGAGGTGTGGCGATCACCGATGCGAGCTGCTCCACGGACGTCTCGGATCCGCGCAGCACGTCGAAGTTGAAGTCGCGCATCGCCGGATCCGCGTACTGCTCGACGAGGGAATCGACCGCGACGGACTTCCGGAACTCGTCACCCCCGTGGAGGTAGAAGACACCTCCCTTGCGGGACTGGCTCAATGACCGGGGCTGCTAGTCCGGATCCAGCCCGGTGCGGATTTCGCGGGGCGTGCGCCGGGCCGGCGTGTGTCCGTACTCGAACAGCATGGTACGCGCGATCTCCACCGGAGCCGTTCGCGGCGCGGGGGTGGAGAAGGGACGAGGCAGCGGGAACATGAGCGGCACGGCCGGCACGGTCGGCGCGGAGGCAACGACGGGCGGCATGTCCACCTCGGGCGTCTGCAGCGACAGGAAGGGGAGCCATGCAGCGGCCGTCAACAGGACGGTCACGATCAGGGAAGCGGCGAGTGTCATGCCCGACCCCGCCGCGCTCAATGCCTGGGACCTGCGGTCCGCGGCAAAGGCCTCGCGCCGAACGGACGCCACCCTCACCGGGCGGGCAGCCTCCTCCGAAGGCTCGGCTCTGAGGAGGCGGACCCCTTGTCGGATGACCCGGTCGTACCGCGCACAAGACTCGCAAGCCTCGAGGTGACGGATCATCGCGGACCTGGCCCCGGGCTCCAGGCGGTCATCGCGGTAGTCCGAATAGCGGTCCAGAAAGCGACGGCACGCCGACGGAACAGCGTGCCGCCTGCCACCGCTGGTGGGCCCGAGCGTTGAGATCGTATTCTTCACGGTATCCGCTGCCTGTCGGCCGAGTCTTCCTGCCTGCCAACCAAAGATCCGTGACGATGGCCTTTCCCGCCAGAGGCGCGATGACACCGGTCACGGATGTGCTACGGGTCGAGCGGGCCACGGGTTCCATCACGTAGTGCTTCAGCACTTGTATACAACGGAGCCCTCGGGAAGGTTCCCGCGAACGATTCCGGCGATTCGCGCCGTCGAGCCGGCACGGAGGACCGCTGCCGGCACGAAGGACCACCGAGGGAGCGGCAGGCCGTCCCGGCGTCAGTCGACCATCGGCGCGATAATCCGGGCGAAGTTGTTGCGGGCGCGGTTGAGCCGACTCTTGACGGTGCCCAGGTTGCACCCCGTGATCTCGGCGATCTCCTCGTACGTCTTGCCGTGCAGCTCCCTCAGAACGAATACGGTCCGGTGATGATCGGGCAGTTTGGCGACCGCCTCGTTCACCTTTTCGCGCAGGAAACGGCGGCGATACAGGTCGTCGGGGCGCGTCTTGGTATCCTCCCACTCGAGGGGCCGGTAGTCCGCGTCCCAGTTCTTCGTGATCGCCTGGAACAGCACCAGGGGGTTCCTGGCGCGGTTGCGAAGTTCGTTCTTGGCCAGGTTGCCGGCGATCGTGTAGATCCAGGTCGAGAACTTCCTCGTCTGGTCGAACCGATGCAGGTGTCTGTATACACGCACGAAGGTCTCCTGTACGAGGTCCTCGGCCCGCTCGCGGTCACCCACGGTACGGTGGACGAAGCTCTGAAGGCGCCGCTCGTAGCGGCCGACCAGCTCGGCAAACGCGCTGTCTTCGCCGTCGAGAAAGCACTGTACGATCTGGCTGTCGTCGAGGACGGCAAGTTGCCGTCTCATTTCACTGGCCGTAGGCGGTCGGCGGGCGCCGTCCCTCTCGATCAGCGACAGCTTGGCTCGTGACATGTGAACACCCTCCTTCCAGCGGTTGCAAGTGGAACTGACTCCCTTCCCGTGCCCCACCCCGCATGCGCTCGATGGCCATTACCGCAGGAAGCGTGCCAACCGAAAATCCCGCTTGAACACTGCGTTTCCGCCGCCCGCGGTGTCCTCCGGCGGGGACACCCGATCCCCCCGGGGAGACAGCCGGGACCGGGTTCAGCCGCGTTCCCGCTCCTGCGCGCGCCCCATCAGGAAGCGCGCGGCATAAAGGATCGCGACCAGGGATTTCCCGTCCGAGATCTCGCCGGTGTGCACCATCCGGAGCGCCTCGGAAAGGGGGAGGCGGACGACCTGCAGGAACTCGTCCTCGTCAGTCCGCGCCTCGCCGGGCTCAAGGTCGAAGGCCGCGTAGAGATGGATTTCCTCGTTGGTGAATCCGGGCGTGGTGTGAATGGTCGTCAGCGCCACCAGCTTTCCCGCCTTGACGCCCGCCTCCTCTTCCAACTCGCGGCGCGCGCAGTCTTCCCAGGACTCGCCGGGTTCGATGATCCCTGCGGGGACTTCCCAGATCTCACCGCCGGCGGCGTACCGGTACTGGCGCAGGAGGAGGATGTCGGGATCCGCGTCGCGCTCGCCGCCGAGGACGGGCAGCACGGCGGCTGCCCCGCGATGGCGGACGAGCTCCAGTTCGCCGATCGAGCCGTCGGGGAAGCGAACGGTGTCGATGCTCAGGTGCACGACCCGCCCGTCGTGAACGAGCGACGTGTTCATGAGGGCCCGCCGGTCTTCGCTCATCCGGCCGCTCCCCCGCCCGTGTCCTCGTGGACCAGGACGGGACCGATGTCCAGTCTCTCCAGTTGTTCGGCCACGGCACCGGCGTCCCCCACCACGACCGTGCAGAGCTCGTCCGGACGGATGTGCCGCCGCGCGGCCCCGGCCGCATCTTCCCGCGTCACGCTCCGTACCCGGTCCCGGTAGGTCCGGTAGTAGTCGTCGTCGAGGTCGTAGATGATCATCCCGGCGATCCTGGACGCGACCTGGCCGGTCGTTTCCAGCCGCAGCGGAAACACGCCGGCAAGATAGGCGCACGCGGTCGCAACCTCGTCCTCGTTCGGGCCATCTGCGACAATGCCCTCGACTTCGCGGAAGATCTCGGCCACGGCGGCGCCGGTCACCGCGTTCTCGACGGCCGTGGAGACCGCGAAGGGCCCGGGTCCCCGCCGCGGGGCGAAGGACGAGGTCACCCCGTAGGTGAACCCGTGCCTCTCGCGCAGGCTGAGGTTGAGTCTCGACGAGAACGAGCCGCCCAGGACGAGGTTCAGCACGATCGTCGCGAAATAGTCGTCAACGGCACGCGCCACTCCGACGTGGCCGACGCGGATCTGCGACTGCACCGAGCCTGGCCGGTGAACCACCTGAACCACCCTCTCCAGGCTGCGCGGGCGCGCGCTCGGCGCCGGGGCCGGCTCCACCGCGCGGCGCCAGTCACCCAGCCCCTCGTCCGCGGCCGCCATTGCCTCGGCCGGATCGACGTCTCCGACGATCACCACGGCCGCCTCGGCCGGACCGTAGCGCCCGGCCGCGAACGCGTGCGCGTCGCCCGCGCCAACACGCGAGAGAGACGCTTCGATTCCGCCCAGCGGCCGCGCGTACGTCGCCCCGCGGGCAAAGACGAACCGGGCGTGGGCATCTGCAGCCAGCGCAGACGGGTGCATGCTCCGCTGGACCGCGGTGGCCAGCCGCTGCTGCCGGTAGCGCTCGAACTCGCTCTCCTCGAACGCCGGGCGCCGGGCCATCTCGGCCAGCAGCGGCAGCGCCCGCGGCAGGTGTTCCGCCTGGCAGGATACGGCCACCGTGGTCGAGTCCCACCCGGTTGCCGCGCCGAAGCTCGCGCCAATGTCCTCCAGCGCCCGAGCAAGCTCCACGCTCGAGCGCCGCTCGGTTCCTCCTTCGAGCGCGTCGCCGGTCAGCACCGCCAGCCCGGCGTCCTCGGCGTCGACGGCCGTCTCGCCTGCGCGCAGCACCACCATAGCCGTCACGATCGGGAAGGCTGCCTGCGAGACCACACGCACCTCAATCCCGTTGCGCAGGCGTCCGCCGCCGATCTCGGGGAACTCGTAGCCACGAATCGAACCGGCGGCGGGCGGTGATCGGCGTGCGTTCATGCTTCCGGGCCTCCCGAAGCGGGCGGACCGCCCGGGATGTAACGCACGCTCACGCGGTTCGCCGGGTGCAGGAAACGGCGGCCCCATTCGCGCGCTTCCTCCAGTGTGACGCTTCGCAGCCTGGACAGGTCGTGGTTGAGACGCGCGGCGTCACCGAAGGAGGTGGCATACATCGAGAGGAGGTCGGCCCGGGACTCCACGCGCTGCAGCTCCCTGAGCGTGCGCGTCTCCGCTCCGACCACCGCACGAGCGACGTCCGCGCGCTCCAGCGTCGCCGCATCGTCGATCTCGGCCGCGACCGCGCGCTCCAGGTCGTCGATGCCGGTGTCGGGGTAGCCCGTGGCGACGACCAGGAAGATGGTGACGCCCGTGGTGAGCGGCAGAAGGTGGCAGCTGGCCGACTTCGCGAGGCGCGTGCGCACGATGCGGTCGTAGAACCGGGAGGACCGTCCCGAACCGAGGCAGTACGAGACCACCTCGCCCGCGTAGAAGGCGTCGGTTGTGAAGGGCGGCACCCGCGAGGCCATGTACACCCTGGGCAGCGGCACCGCGGCGTGAACGTCGGTGCGCAGGGTTTCTCCGGTGGCGAAGGGGATCGTTGCCGTGCCGGGGACGGGGGGCGGGGGCGGGCCCGCCGGGATCTCCTCGAAGTAGTGCCGCACGCGGTCGTGCGCGTGGTCCGGGTCGAAATCGCCGCAGACGGAGATCACGGCGTTGTTGGGGAGGTAGTAGGTGGCGAAGAAGTCGTGTACGTCGTCGAGCGTGGCGGCGGCGATGTCCTCCATGGCGCCGATCACCGTGTGGCGGTATGGATGGGTCGCCGGAAACAGGAGCGACTGCATCCTCTCGTCCCAGTCGCCGTACGGCTGATTGTCGTACCGCTGGCGTCGTTCGTTCATGACAACGTCGCGCTGGTTCTCCAACTTCTCCTCGGTCATTGCGGGCAACATCCAGCCCATGCGATCGGATTCCAGCCACAGGGCCAGATCCAGCTGGTGGGACGGCACCGTGTCGTAGTAGTTGGTGCGGTCGAACCAGGTCGTGGCGTTGGCCGTGCCCCCCACCCGCTCGATGTGGTGGAAATGCCCGTTCTTCGGAACATGCGCGGAGCCCTGGAACATCATGTGCTCGAAGAGGTGCGCGAACCCCGTGCGTCCCCGTGGCTCGTTCCTGGAGCCCACGCGGTACCAGAGGTTGACCCCCACGACGGGGGTTGTCCGGTCCGGCGCCAGGACAAGCCTCAGGCCGTTGGCAAGCGTGTGTTGCTCGATCTCGATCATGTCCCTGCCAACGAGCCCCCCATCGTTCCCAGAAAACGCCGGTTGCGCCATCTTATCCCTGGCGTGCGACAACACTCTCGCGATTGGCGGGAACCTGCAAGGAGGCATGCAACGTGGGCTTCATTCCCTTCCAGATGGAGCGGTGGCAATCCACCTGGGAACATCGGGTGGACTACAACCTGTCGGAGAGCGGCGTTCATCCACTGACCGTCGGCGAACTGCTGTCTCTGGCCGGCCGGCCCACCGATCTCTCGGGCGTTCGGCTCGGCTACGGGCAGTCCAACGGCTCGGACGAGCTGCGGTCGCTGATCGCGTCGCTGTATCCCGGTGCTTCCGACCGCTCCGTGGTGGTCACCATCGGCGGCGCCGAGGCGAACTTCGTGGGATTCTGGGAGCTGGCGGCGGCTGGCAGGCCGGTCGCGGTCATGCTGCCCAACTACATGCAGGTGCCCGGGCTGATCGAGAACTTCGACGGGGGATTCATCCCCTTCCACCTCGATGAGGAGAGCGGTTGGCGACCCGATCTCGACCAGCTCGAGAGCGCGCTGCGGGCCGGTGCGGGGTTCATCCTGATCACCAACCCCAACAACCCCACCGGCGTGGCTCTGACCTCGGCCGAAATGGACGACATCGTCTCCCTGGCCGACCGGTACGGCGCCTGGATTCTGGCGGACGAGGTGTACCGGGACGCCGAGGTGGGCGAAGAGCCGGTCCCGTCCTTCTGGGGACGCCACGACAGGGTCCTGGTGACCAACACCCTGTCGAAGGCCTACGCGCTGCCCGGGGTGCGGCTGGGGTGGGTGGTGGCGCCCGACGACGTCGCGGAGCGGCTGTGGGCGCGCACGGACTACACGACGATCGCCCCTGCGTCGCTCTCGGACGCGTTGGCCACCATCGCGCTTGCCCCGGAGGTGCGTCCGCGGATCATCGGACGGACGCGCGGCATCATCCGCAACAATCTGGGTGTCATGACAGAGTGGATGGGAGCGCATGGGGATCTGTTCAGCCACACGCCGCCCGACGCTGGCGCGATCTGCATGGTGCGCTACCACGCGGACACGCCTTCGCTCGAACTCGCCGAGCGGCTCCGGGTCGAGCACAGCCTGCTGATCGTTCCGGGCGCCCACTTCGGAATCGAGGGAACGATGCGGATCGGGTTCGGCCCGCCCGAGGAGGAGCTTGTGCGGGCGCTGGAGCGTTTGGGATCGGTCTTCGCGACCGCGGGGGCGGTCTAGAGAGCGCTAGTCGGCCGGTTCGATCGCCACCACACAATCCGGCTCGTCGTACCCCGCGCGGTTCACCGACCGTGAGACGGGGTGCAGGCTCAGCTCCGGCACCTCGGTGCCGTCCAGGATGCCGCGCAGCAGCTCGGGCGTCGTGCCGCGTGCGAGCCAGTCGTCCCAGCGGCGCGCGGGGAGGATGACCGGGACGCGGCCGTGGAGCCAGCGGATGGCGCCGGGAGCGCCCCGGGTGAGGATCGAGAACGTCATGAGGCGGGAGCCGGCGGGAGACCGCCACGCCGACCAGATCCCGGCGAACGCGAGAATTCCGCCAGCCGCCGGATGAATCCAGTAGGGCTGCTTCCCGGACGGGCGGCTCTCCCACTCGTAGAAGCCGTCGGCGGGCACCAGACAGCGGCGCGCCAGGAACGACTCGCGGAAAGCGCGGCGGGTGCCCACCGTCTCGGACCGCGCGTTGATCATGCGGGGCCCGACGCGGGGACTCTCGGCCCAGTGGGGGACGAGTCCCCACCGCATGAGGCCGGCCCGCCGCCCTCCCGGCGCGGCGATCACGACCGGCGCGTCCTCGGTGGGGGCGATGTTGTAGCGGGGGCGGTGGTCGCGAAGGCCGGGCGTGATTTCGGCCGCGAAGGCGGCGGCGATCGCGTCGACCTCGCTGGCCAGGGTGAAGCGGCCGCACACGGGCTCACACGCCCGGCGGTGAAGCCTCCGCGGCCGCGTGCACGTCGGTCGCGCGCGCGGTGGCCGCGATCTCCCTCACCACGAAAAAGCCGTCCTCTCCCTGCTCCTGGTAGAGCGGCATGAGGAGCCGGCCGCTGTTCGGCGCGGCCACTTCGCCGCAGCGGTCGTCGCCCACGACATCGCCCGCGCGCACGGGCTGGAAGTTGCGGAAACCGGGTCGCATGCGGTAACGGTCGCGTGGCTCGATCGGATGGCGGTAGGTGCTCTCGAGCACCCGAGGCAGTCCCCGGTACGCACTTCCCAGCGCCCTTGACGCGGCCGCCGCCTCGGGCGCGTCCCCGTCCCCGAGCAGCCCCGCCGCCCGGATCGCGAGCCATACCGCGCTCGCCGCCCGCACCCTGGCCTCGGCTTCCTCGTGCTGCCCGCACTCGAAAACGGCCGCCGTGTATCCCAGGTGGTCCATGTAGCTGTTGAAGGTGCCTTCCAGGTGCTCGTCGAGCTTCATGACCAGCGGTACCGGTATGGCCATCGCAAAGCGCTTGTTCGGTGCCGTATCGGTGGCGGTTGTGAAGGCGCCGCCCCCACCCGAAGTCGTGTGGATGTCAAGCACATACACCGGGCCGCGGCGCTTTCGCGCGACCTCATCGAGCACACGGATGATCCGGACCATTTCCAGGTCCTCGGGCTCCGGCGGCCCGCCATCCGCAACGCGCGGCGACATCGCGTCCGCAACGTGCGCAGACCTCGCCTCCGCGACCCTGGCCGGCGTCCACACGCGGTTCAGATCGTACGCGATGAAGCGGCGTCCGGCCTCGAGCGCCGGCAGGTTGCCCGCAACGGCCACGAAATCCCCCTTCACACTGCCCCTGCGGGCGGCGACGGTCTCGACGATCGCCTCCAGGGCTCGCACGCCGGCCGGCTCGTTCCCGTGGAGCCCGCCGATGCACAGGAGCAGCGGACCCGGTGCGTCGCCCCTTACGCGGCCGATGACACCGGCGGGCATGCGTGGAGCCACGGACGCCTAGTCCCCCTGCAGCCGCTCTTCGAGGAGGTGATAGGCCATCGGCATGAAATCGGTTTCGCTCACGAGCCCGACGAGCTGCCCGTCCTGGACCACCGGCAAGGCCGATACCCGATTACTCCGCATCCTGTTGATTGCCTCGAGGGTGGGAGTCTCGGGCGAGACCGTAATCGGATCGCGCTCCATGACCTCGCTCACCGGCATGCTCTCGGCTTCCTCGCGCGTCCGTCCCTCGGCCATCAGCCGCAGGATGGAACGGTAGGATACGATACCGACCAGGTGATGCTCGTTGTCCTCGATGAGCACGTGGCGGATCTGCCGCACGTGCATGAGGTAGGCCACCAGCTCGACGAGTTCGTCCTGCTTGACCGTCGTAAGCGACGTGGTCATGTACTGCTCGACGCGCAGGTAGTTGTGCTTCCACCCTCCGGCCTCGCTCAACTCCGCGTGCTGCCACCGCGCGACCGGCAGACCCTTCTTCTGCTGGCGCACCGTGGCCGAGGTGAGCGCCGCCAGCTGCTCACCCCGCGTCCCCGCGTGCTTGAGTTTGCTCAACGACTTCAGTGCCCAGCTCGATCCCGTAACTCCCGCCGAGACCCGCTCCTCGAACACCCCGAGGTACCGGTCCACCTCGGTCTTGTACACCGGGTAGTGGCTCAGTCCGTCATGGGCCAGCGGCAGCAGCGTGTCCAGGACCAGCCGGTCGGCGGGGCCGCTGTCCCCGTCGAGCCAGGCCATCCCCGAGCGCAGTCCGAGCCGCGAGGCGGCGAGAAAGTTCGCCTTCGCGTCGTCGAACTCCATGCGCTCGGTGATGTCCGGAACAGCTTTGGCAACCCCCAGCACGGCCCCGATCCAGAACACCGTGTTGGCCATCTCGTCCAGCGTGGAGGGTCCGGCCGGCAGTGCGCGGCACTCGATCCGCAGGTGCGGTTTTCCGTTCGAGATGCCGTAGCAGGGGCGGTTCCACCGATACACGGTGCCGTTGAACAGCTGGAGAGCGCTCAGCCTGGGCACACCCCCCTCCTCCAGCACCGCAAGCGCATCCTCCTCGATGTCCATGGCGAGCAGGACCCGGAAGGTGGCGATGTCCTCCTGGAAGAGTTCGGTCACCGACTTCTCCAGCCAGCTTCCACCGAACCGCACGCGCGGACTCATCTCACGCATGTGGAGGTCGGCCCCGCGCGTATCCAGCGACTGCTGGAAGAGCGCGATCCGGGTCTCCGCCCACAGCCGGCGACCGAAGAGGAGCGGCGAGTTGACGGAGGCCGCCAGGATGGGTCCTGTGACGGCCTGGGCCACGTTGTAGAAGTGCGCGAACTCCTCGGCCGAGACCTGGAGGTGCACCTGCGCGCTGGTGTTGCACGCTTCGAGCATGACCGAGTCGTGCTGGATCATCAGCTCGTCGGTGCCTCTGATACGCAGACGGAACCCGCTCCCTGCCTGGTTCATCGCCTCGTTGAGGGCGTAGTAGCGCGCCCGCGGCGTAATGTTGTCGAGGGAGAGATCCGACTTGGTGAGGGTCGGCAGAATGCCGGTCAGCACGGCTTCGGAGTCGTGCAGCCGCGCGGCGTCCCGAACGCGCGTAACGTAGCCGTCAAGCTCCCCGTGCATGTCGGAGAAACAGGAGCCCTCGAGCAGCCGCGGAGACAGGTTGGCCTCCAGGTTGAACCGGGCCAGCTCGGTCGTGAAGGGCTCGTCGTCGAGCTCCTCGAGCACCTCGACCGCGACGGGCGCGGGCCGCCAGGCGCGGTCGACCAGAAAGAACTCCTGCTCCGCGCCGAACCGCCGCACGCCGGACTCGATCCGGCCGTCCTCGAGAAGGCGCTCCATTGCCTGGAGGTCCCTCAGGAGTGCGCGTGTGAAGACGCGGATCGCTTCGGGAGATGTCTTGGGTGTCAGGTCTACGCCCATGGCCGCTCCAACCGCTCGCGGGTTCGCAAAGTCCGATGTCGTATCAAGCAGGCCCATCGAGGGCCGACGCGACGGATTCTATCGGGAAAGGCTGTCCTAGCGAAAGGTCGCGATGGCCGCGAGCGCCTTTTTCGTGATCGCCGGCACCCGAACCTCGGCGGCGGGATATCCGGTCACGAGCAGAAGGAACGGACGCTCGTTCGGCGGCCGGCCCAGGATCTCGTTGAGGAAGTTCATCGGCGAAGGTGTGTGGGTGAGGGTCGCCAGGCCCGCGTGGTGCAGCGCCGTGATCAGGATGCCCGTGGCGATCCCCACGCTCTCCTGCACGTAGTAGTTCTTGACCCTGCCGCCGTCGCGTCCGACCATGTAGCGCTCGGCGAAGATCGCGATCAGGTAGGGCGCCTTCTCCAGAAACGGCTTGTGTTCGTCCGTTCCGAGCGCAGCCAGCGCGTCGAGCCATTCCTGCGGGGCGCCACCGCGGTAGAATGCCCGCTCCTCGGCTTCGGCCGCGACCCGAATGCGGGCCTTGATCTCCGGGTCGGAGACCACCACGAAGTGCCATGGCTGATGGTTCGCGCCGCTCGGGGCGGTTCCCGCCGCCCGAATGCACTCCTCGATGACGCCGCGCGGAACGTGCCGGTCGCTGTACTCCCTGACCGTGCGGCGGCGTTGCACGTCGGCACGGAACTCCTCGGCGCGGCGCGCCATCTCGGCGGGCGGCCGCTCGATCCACGACTCGAGGGGGACGTAGCGCGGTTCGCTCAAGGAAGGACCCGCCCCGGCCGCATCGTCACTGTCCGTCGCGGCTCTTGAGCCGGATGTACGCGGCCACGGCGTCCCCGCCGCCCAGCTCCCTCACCACGCTGGAGGCCGGAACGCGCAACGAGCGGGACAGGAAGCGCACGTTCACCAGTCCGACGACCTCCTCGTCCGACAGGGCGATGTCGCGCCATTCGGAAGCGACCCGCGCGCCGAAGCGCTCGTAGGCCCCGGCAAGAAACCCCGGCGAACCGCTGATGGGGACATGAAAATCGCCCGCGTGCACCGAGTACCGCCGCGCGATCTCCAGCCAGCCCTCGCCGCGCCTTCGCTGCGCCACCACCACGTCGGGCGGAACCCCGGCGCGGCTGGCGAGACGCAGGACAACCGGAATCTCGTCGGTGGACAGGTTCCAGCGGGTGAGGACGGCAACCTCGCTGGCCGGGGTGCCGAAGTACTCCCCTACCGCGCGGAGGAACGCCGCCGCGTCGGGGTCGAGCGCGTCCCCTGCCTGCGCCTCAAGCACTCCGGGCGCAAGTGCGAAGAGCAGCACCGCCGCCACTCTCGATCTTCTTGCATGCCACATTCCGCCGTCTCCTGTCCGTCCAGAAATGTCACCGCACCGGGACGCGCCCGCCAGCCCGTACAGCCGCTGCGCCACCGCCGGTCAGAGCGCGCAACGCCCTCTCGCGGGCCGCCGCGACGGGAGAGCACCCTGCGGCGTCCGCCTCGCGGAAGATCGCGGCGAGCGACCCTCCGATGGCGCGCACGCGCGACTCCAGGTCGGCCCGATCGAGAATGCCCCGTTCCATGAGGCCGAACGACATCGCCCCGCCGCCGTTGATGATGTAGTCGGGCGCGTAAAGGATCCCGCGTGCCCTCAGTCGCTCCGCGTCCTCGGGCACTTCCAGCTGGTTGTTCGCGGGTCCGGCCACGACGCGGCAGCGCAGCCGCGGGATCGTGCGTTCGTTGAGGGTCGCGCCCACCGCGCCGGGCGCGTACACGTCGCACTCGGTGTCGTAGACCGCGCCGGGGTCGACCGTGGCCCCGCCGCACTGCGCGGCGACCGCTAACGCGCGCTCCCGGTCGATGTCCGACACGAGCACGCGGGCGCCCGAATCGCGGAGAAGGTGCGCAAGGGCGCCGCCAACGTCTCCCACGCCCTGAATCAGCACCGATGTTCCCGTCAGGTCCGGGCTGCCGTCGACGTGATTGATCGCCGCCACGATGCCCGCGTGAACCCCGACCGCCGTGTACGGGCTGGGATCGGGCGGCGGGTTGCCGTCGCGGCTGCCCGCCACCGACTTCGTGAGCGTCGCCAGATAGGTCATGTCTTCCCTGGTCGTCCCGAGGTCTTCGCCGACGCTGTAGCCTCCGTCCAGGGCGTTCAGAACCCGTGCAAACCGTCTCAGCAGGCTGCGCCGCCGTTCGCCCTCGATCGGGCCGGGGACCGCCAGCACGGACTTGCCGCCTCCGTAGGCAAGGTCGATGGCCGCCCACTTGCTGGTCATGCCCTCGGCCAGCCTCATGGCGTCCTGCAGCGCCTCGTCGGGCGAGGCATAGCTCTTGAGGCGGCAACCGCCGGTTGGGCGACCCAGCGTGTCATCGTGAAGCGCCACGAAGATCCAGCTCCCGGTCTCCCGGTGAAACGACGAGACCACCCCGAGCCCGTCCCACCGTTCGATGAGCGATTCCAGTTTCACCTGGGACGCTCCTCCTTTCTGTACACGAAGCGCAGTCCCGACCAGTCCCGGTCGATCGCGCAGATCTTGTTGTCCACGAGTCCGGCCGCAAGACCCGCGCGCCGCACATCGGACTCGCGGATATCGCTGGCCAGCCTGCCGGCGAGCTTCGGCCACGCAAGCCAGAGCCCGCCGTTCCAGTTCAGTTGCGGGCGGAAGCGCTCCACGGTCCCTGGAAGCGCCGCCAGCGACGGAAGGAAAACCACGATTACATCGTAGCAACGCCGGCCGGAAAAGGCGTGGTCGACGACCACCGAGGGCGCAAGGTCCAGAGCCTCGGCGAAGTCGTCCGGGCCGCCCGCCCACCCGACGCGGTGCCCCTCGCCGATCCCCAGCTTGCGCGCCAGGGGGGTTCCCGAGTAGCCGGCCATGTCATCCTCCAAAACCTCTGGTCGATACGTTTCGGTAAGTTGGGAGCCATTGGACGAGGCTCGCGGGCACGGGGCGCGGCGAGGCGCCCGCAGCCCGACTGCAATCACAACCTGTCGAGAGGCCACCACCGATGGAATGGATAGCACATCCCGAAGCCTGGGTTGCATTGGCCACACTGGCCGTGCTCGAAATCGTTCTCGGGATCGACAACATCATCTTCATATCGATCCTGGCCGACAAACTGCCCGCGGAACGCCAGGCGCGCGCCCGCCAGCTGGGCCTCCTTCTGGCGATGGTGACGCGACTCGCGCTGCTGGGCACGATCAACATGATCATGCGGCTGACCGAGCCCCTCTTCAGCCTCATGGGACACGCATACTCGGGTCGTGATCTCATTCTGATCATCGGGGGACTGTTCCTCCTCACCAAGTCCACCCGCGAGATTCACCACCGCCTGGAGGGCGACGACGATCACGCCGGCAAGGTGGGTGCCGCGAGCTACGGGGCGGTCCTGGTGCAGATCGCCATCATGGACATGGTCTTCTCGCTCGACTCCGTCATCACCGCAGTGGGGCTTGCGGAGGACTTCGCCGTCATGGCCATCGCGATCGTGCTCGCGGTGGTGGTGATGTTGCTGGCGGCCAACGCGGTGTCGCGATTCGTGAATGACCACCCGACCGTGAAGATGCTGGCCCTGAGCTTCCTGCTGCTGCTCGGCATGACCCTGGTCGCCGAGGGCTTCGGACAGCACATCCCGAAGGGGTACATCTATTTCGCGATGGGCTTCTCGATCTTCGTGGAGGGGCTAAACCTGCGCGCCAGGGCCGGCCAGCCCGTGAAGCTCCGGCGGCCACCGCGGAAACCGGCGCCGCAGGCCGATCCGCCGGGCGCGTCGTCCGCCTGAGTACGCCCGAGAGGATTCGAACCTCTGGCCTCTGCCTCCGGAGGGCAGCGCTCTATCCAGCTGAGCTACGGGCGCAAGCAGCAGTAATGATCCGGAACGGCCGATCCGGGGTCAAGGGGACCGGCGCCGGGCACCCCGAGGGGAACGGCCCAGGAGGACGGGCGTCATAAGCCGAGTTCTGTGTCCCGCCACGAGGGCGGGGCGGAATCATCTGTCTGGGATCCGGATTGCTCCGAACCTCTAGCGGCCTACCCGGGACTTGTCATGGGACAGGCGGCCCCTCGTCCCCTATTTGGCCTTGCTCCGGGTGGGGTTTGCCATGCGACCCCTGTTGCCAGCGGCCCGGTGCGCTCTTACCGCACCCTTTCACCCTTGCCTGTGTCCCCGGGGGACCATCGGCGGTCTGCTCTCTGCGGCACTTTCCGTCGCCTCGCGGCGCCCGGGCGTTACCCGGCACCCTGCCTTATGGAGTTCGGACTTTCCTCCGTCCGGCAAGCCCTGCGGACTCCCGGCGGCGATCCCTCGGCCCGTCCTCCTGGACCTCAATGATGATACCGACCGCACGATGCCGTCGATACCCGCCCGCGGCAAACGCTCCTCCGGGTGCGTGGGGCGGGGCTTTCGTTGCGAACGGCTAACTTCATTCACCCCAACGGAACATATGTCTTGCCATATCGCCGGAGACGTGCGATCATTGGTCCGTGACGTTTCCCGAGTCCATACCCTTCCAACCTGGGAACCCCGGTTAGGAATGACCCGGAACCGCTTCGCGAAGGCTTCGAGGGCCACTTTCCGGCTCCTCGCGACAGCTGCCCTCGGAGCGACCCCAGGCACCACGTCCGCGGCATCCGCCGCCGGTCCGGCGACACCCGGGGCCACCCCGCACGACGACGACACCGTCGTGGTCTATCTGGTCCGCCACGCGGAGCGAGCCGACGACGGAACCAGCGATCCACCGCTGGCGCTGGCCGGGCAGATCCGGGTGCAGCTGCTGCTGGGGATGCTCGCCGACGTCGATCTCACCCACGTTCACACGACGGACTTCAGGCGCACGCGCGATACGGCCCGCCCGTTTGCCGAAAGGGCCGGCGTGGAACCCGCGATCTACGATCCGCGCGAGCTCGAGGCGTTGGCCGCGGAGATCGTGACGACTCCGGGGCGGCACTTCGTCTCGGGCCACAGCAACACCACGCCGCAGCTGGTTGCGGCGCTCGGAGGCGACCCGTCGGATCCGATCGACGACCTCGAGTACGACCGGCTCTATATCCTGGTGATTCAGCCCGGCCAGCCTGCGATGACGACCCTGCTGCGTTTCGGGGAGCCATACGTCGAGGGTCTGGATTTCGGTCTGCGGGCCCCCGCAACCGCGCTCAGAAACTGACCACGAGTGCTACGGTAAAGACCTCGTCCAGCTTCTTGCGGGTCACCAGCACCTCGCCCACCGGCTCGTCCTGCCGCGAAAGCAGGGGGACGCTGGCAAGCGCGGGACGATTGTCGAAGGTCGCGCGGAAGGAGGTCTTCAGGCCCAGGTGCTCGTTCATCGAGACGCTCAGCGAGTTGGTCCAGTCGGCGCGCAGGTCGCTGGGTTCGTCGCCGTTGCCGTCGACCACCAGGTCGCTCCGCCAGTCCGTGTTGCCCGTCAGCCGCTGCTGGAACTCGCACGACACCCTGACCCCCAGGAAGCGGCCGGTCCCTTCCGGATCCGGCACCACGTCCCGCTGGAACGTATGCGTCACGCCGTAGGCGGTGCGCAGGTTCCGACGTTCCGACTCGGCCCAACGCGTGGCAACCCCCAGCACATTGACGAGACGGCTGTCGATGCCGGCGAACGTGTTGCGCGTCCAGCCCGACTGCACGAAGAACGCGGTCCTGTCCGACACCCTGCGGTCCAGTCGCGTCCTCACGTGGTAGTTCTCGGCCGACGTCATGGTCGTGGATTCCTCGATGACGTGGTAGTCCTCGAGCGTCCCCACCGCCGTGCGCTTCAGCCGCGTGGTCAAGGTACGGATCCCTCCGGCCTCGACCTTCACCTCGCTACGGTCCCATGAGCGCGTCCACGTGGTGGCAATGCCGAGCGTGGACGATTCGGCGTTGCCTCCGGTGCGCACGAAGCTGAGTTCGCTGGAGTTCGTCCACCCGTTGTCGTCCTGTAGCGCGGCGGCCGTGGACGCCGCCGCCAGCAGACAACACGCTGCCAACGCAGGCGCCACCCCATGACGCTCTGCCGCCGTCCGCCATATTCTTCCTGCCGTCACTCGTCGCTTCCCTTTCCTGAAGTGTCCCAACAATGGCCCGATACGCTACGGAGTTCACCGGCACATTGTTCCTTGTGCTCACAATCGGCCTGACCGCCGTTCAGGACGTGATGCCGGCGCCCGTCGCCGTCGGCGCGGCCCTGACGGCGCTGGTTTACATGGGCGGGCACGTCTCGGGCGCCCACTACAACCCTGCGGTGAGCATCGCGATCATGGTGCGCGGCAGGCTGGACCGCGGGGACCTTGCGCCGTACGTGATCGCCCAGGTTGCCGGCGCCACGGTGGCGGCACTGCTCGTCCGGACCCTGACGGGGGAGTCCTTTGTCGTGGCCCCGGCCGACGGCGCCTCCACGGCGGTCGCGCTGCTCGCCGAAATGCTGTTCACCTTCGCGCTTGCGCTGGTGATCCTGAACGTGGCGACCTCGCCGCGCACCGAGGGCAACGCGTACTACGGACTGGCCATCGGACTGGTGGTCATGGCCGGAGCCTTCGCGGTGGGCGGCATCTCCGGCGGCGTCTTCAACCCTGCCGTCGGCACGGGCCCGATCCTGGTGGCGCTCTTCCAGGGAGGCTCCCTCTCGGCGTTGTGGATCTACTGGGTGGGACCGGTCGCCGGAGCACTTCTGGCGGTGCCGGTTTTCCGCTACCAAACGGTCTCGTAGCCGTCGGCCGCCAGGTTCCAGCGGCGGCCGAAGACGTGGAGGCGCTTCGTGGGCAGATCGCCGGCCGTGAGCATCCCGCCGGCATGGGTCCAGGCAAGGACGCTGCCCTCCAGGTTGATCATGTCGATCCCGCGCTGGCGCATCCGCCGGACGTAGGCCGAGCTGCGCGCACCGATCGTGCAGTACGCGACGAGGGTGCGGCCACTCCGCCGGTACTCGTCCATGCGTGCCTCGAACTCCTCGGCCGTGATCGCTCCCGGCAGGATGGACACGGCTTGTTCCGCCTCGCTCCGCACGTCCACAAGCAGGAAGTCGGCCGACGGCAGCGCCTGCCTGAGCGACGGGGCGGAGATCGTGGGCACATCCGGGTAATCGGCCTTGATCAGCTCGACCATCCGGCCGATCAGGGCCAGCCTGCCCGCCTCGGTGTCCGGGGACTGCGCCCGGGCGGCGCCGAAGGGCATGGCGCACACCAGCCCCGCGATCCACAGCCGTCTACCCATGACGGTACGCCTGCCTGAAGACATCGTTCACTGCGACGACGCGGAAGCCCTCGCGCTCCAGGAGCGAAGCGGCCGCCGACGCGCGCGCGCCACTGAGACAGTGGACGGCAAGCGCCCCGTCGCGGGGAAGTTCGTCGAGCCTTGCCGCGAGCCGCGTATGCGCGATGTTCGTCGCCCCGTCGATGCACGAGCGCGCGAACTCCGTGGCGCGACGCACGTCCAGGACGCGCAGCGCGGCCGCGTCCCGACGGCGCTCCAGTTCGGCGAAATCGATGACCTCGATGCTGGCCAGACCGTTGTCGCCCGACCGGAGCGCGTCCAGCTCCCCGGGCGGCGCCCATCCCGTCACGCGGTCCAGCCCGATCCGCACCAGGTCGCGCACCGCCTCCTCGACCTGTCCCGCCTCGCAGACCAGCGCAATGCGCGACGCCGGGTCGACGTAGCAGCCCGCGATCGTGGGGAAGGACTTGTTGAGCGGCGCGTAGATGGAGCCCGGAACGTGCGCACTGTAGTACCCCAGCCGATCGACGCGGGTGTCCAGAACGACGGCACCGGGGTCCGCGGCGACTGCCAGCAGCTCTGTGCCCGCCAGGCGCGGAGGGTGCGGCAGGGGGCCGAGCAGCGCGGGGCCGCGGCGGTTCTCGATCTTCATGCGGCCGAAGTACAGGGGGGGCTCGGGCTGGCCGTCAAGGATGTAACTGACGAACGCATCCTCACCCCCACGAACGGCGGCCAGCGCGGGGCTGAAGCGCTTCTCGTAGCCGGCCGTGGTGTCCGGCACCGCCCCGAGCGCCTTTCCGCACGCGCTGCCCGCGCCGTGTCCCGGCCAGATGCGCAGGTAGTCCGGCAGATCGAATACTCCGACGGCGGAGCCGTAGAGGCGCCGCGCCGAGGGCTCCATCTGTCCCGCGTGTCCCGCGGCCGATTCGAGCAGATCGGGCCGGCCGAGGTCGCCCACGAAGACGAAGTCCCCCGAAACCATGCCCATGGGCTCGGACGCGCCGCCCGCCCGGTCCGTGATCATGAAGCTCAGGTGCTCGGGCGTGTGCCCGGGTGTATGCATGGCCTGAATGCCGATCCCGCCGACGCTGAAGCCGTCCCCGTCACTGAGCAGCGTGACCCGGTCGCGGCCCGCGGCCCATTCGTACTCCCACTCGGGGCCACCCTCCGCCGACAGGTAGGCGCGGCATCCGTAGCGCTCCACGAACTCCAGGCACCCCGAAAGGAAGTCGGCGTGAATGTGGGTTTCGGTCACCGCCGTGATCCGCAGCCCCTCCTGGCGCGCGATCGTCACGTAGCGGTCCACGTCCCGCTCGGGATCGATCAGCACGGCCTCACGTGTACGCTGGCACCCGACCAGGTACGCGTGCTGCGCCAGTTTGTCGTCGACGATCTGTCTGAAGAACATTGCGTTTTCCTAACGGACCCGCGGCCCCGCCTGTCAGAGACCCGGAGCGTGGAAGCTAAGGCACGCTCCCGGAACATGCAGTACCGGACCACTCAAACCGGGGGAAAAACGATGATAACCGCACGCAGCAATATCCGTATCACCACCGTGGCGGCACTCACGCTGGCGGCGACGACCGCGCTGGCCGCACAGGCCCTCGAGGGCCAGCGGAGAGGGAATGCCGGGATCGGTGCCCGCACTGCCACGGGGTCGGCGGTCGAGCAGGTCATGCGGCGCGCCGACGCGCTCGAGTTGACCGAGCAGCAGCAGGACCAGCTGGAGACGCTCCGGGTCGAGGTCCTGGAGGAGAGGACGGCCCGATCCGCGACGCTGATGACCCTGGCCTCCGAAGTCCGCGCCGGGATCCGCGAGCCCGCGTCCATGCGGGAGGAGCTCGCAACGCTCCGGGAGGCGGGGACCGCGACCCGTGGGAACCTCCGCGACCGGCTCGGCGAGATCCTGACCGACGAACAGCGGGAGGAACTCCGGCAGCTGACCAGGCGGGCGTTGTGGCGCCGCGGCGGCATGGACCGTGACCGCAGGTGGCCACGCGCCCAGCAGCGTCGCCGCCGCGGACGCTGAGCGGCACCGTTCGCCAGGGGGCCCAACCGGCTGGCAGGTCGCACGCGTTGTGGTATATTCCTCTCCCGCGCCCTGCTAGCTCAACTGGTAGAGCATCCGACTCTTAATCGGCAGGTTCGGGGTTCGAGTCCCTGGCGGGGCACTGCGGAAAGGGGTGGCTTCGGCGCGCGGCCGAGGCCACCCCTTTCCCGTCGAACCCAGTTGCTGCTTCAAGGAAGGTAGGCGCGCAGGGCCACCACGTCGTCGCTGGCGCGAAGCTGAAACCGGCCCATCGTGGCGGGCAGCAGCGCGAACCCGACGGCGTCCAGGCCGAGCGCGTCGCCACTGCCGGCCTCCAGCGTCGCCGAGCCCGACAGGACCCCCCAGATCTCGCACGTCTCGCCGTCGAGTCGGGCCTCATGCACGGCCCCGGACTCCAGGCTGACACGCTCGACCACGAAGGCGTGGCACGCGGCCAGCACCTCGCGCTCCACGCCGCCGCCTTCCTCGACCTGCCGGGCAGCGGTCGGTGCGGCACCGCCAGCCGAAAAGTCGATCACGTCCAGCGCCCTGTCGACGTGCAGCTTGCGCCGCTTTCCGTCGGGATCGAGACGGTCCCAGTCGTGGATCCGGTAGGTCGTGTCGGAACACTGCTGGATCTCCACCAGCACGACTCCCGACAGGATGCCGTGAACGGTTCCGGCGGGGACGAGGATCGCGTCGCCGGGCCGGACGGCCACCCGGTTGAGGCACTCCTGGACCGTGCCGCCCGCTATGGCCTCACGAAGCGCCGACCGATCGACGCCGGGCCGGAGCCCGTGGATGACGCGCGCGCCCGGTTCGGCGTGAAGGACGTACCACATCTCGGTCTTCCCGGGTTCGCCCGGACGGTGGACCCCGGCGTGCCCGTCGCCGGGATGGACCTGAACCGACAGCGCGTGGCTCGCGTCCAGCAGCTTGACGAGAAGCGGGAAGACTCCGCGCTCGGCGGCTTCCCGCCCCCGCGTGCCCACGAGCCGCACCCCATGGTCGGCCACGAGGCCGGGCAAATCACGTCCTGCGAGCGGCCCCCGGTTCACGACTGACGGCTCGTCGGGGTGCCCCGAAACCTCCCAGCTCTCGGCGACGATGCCGTCCGGAAGGTCGCGGCCGAGGTCCTCCAGGCGCCGTCCCCCCCACATGTAGTCCCTGAATCGCGGTGCGAACGTCAGGGAAGCGGAAAGGGGGTGGGGGGCGGCCATGCGTGAAAGATATGGCCACCGGGCCGCCGGGTGCCGCTGGCCGGACGCCGCACCTTCGCGGCGCCCGGCCGCGGCGTCATCTCACCGTGAACGTGATCGGCAGCTGAACCCAGACCGGCACGGCCTTGTCGCGATTGAGTGCCGGCGTGAACCGGAACACCGGGGCCACCCGAAGCGCCGCCTCGTCGATGGCCTCGTGTCCGCTGCTCTCCTGGATCTTCTGGTTCTTCACCTCCCCGTTCGCGTCGATGAAGAACCACACGAGCGCAGTACCGCCGATGCCCGCATCGCGCAGCAGCGGCGGATATTCCCGCTCGAGCGCCTGCATGACTTCGGACCCGTTGACGTAGTCGGGCTTGACCGTGTAAGGCGTAAACACCGGCTGGGCCGAGATGTCCGCCTCGGCCTCCGCCTCCGCCTCGCTCGCTCCGCCTGCCGTCGTGAACGTAATGGGCAGCTGCACCCACACCGGCACGGCCTTGTCCATGTTCATCGCCGGGGTGAACCGGAATACCGGCGCCACCCGGAGCGCGGCGTCATCAAGGGCCTGGTGTCCACTGCTCTCAAAGACCTGCTGATTCCTCACCACGCCGGTCTCGTCGATGAAGAACCACACGAGCACGGTGCCCCCGATGCCCGCATCACGCAGCAGCGGGGGGTACTCGCGCTCGAGCGCCCTCATGATCTCGGGCCCGTTGACGTAGTCCGGCTTGACCGTGAAGGGCGTAAACACCGGCGCCGCGGAGATGTCCACCTCGGCGGCCCCGTCGTCCCGAGCACGCTCGCCGGTAATCCCGGGGATCACCATCGCGAGCCCGATCACCATGATCGCGCCGAACAGAAGCATCGCCCCCTGGGCCAGCCTGACCTGCGGCGCCTTGTTCAGAAGGGCCCGGATCCGTCGTTCCAGCAGCGAAGGCTGCTCCGCCAGCGCCGCCACGGCGATGCCGGGCAGGATCCGGCCCCTCGTCCCCACGCGAAGCAGCAGGTCGCCGTACAGGGCCCGCCTCTCCGGCCAGCGGCGCATCACGCGGGTGTCGCAATCCAGTTCCATGGCGAGGTTGAGGCGCCGGTACTGGATCCAGAGCGCCGGGTTCCACGGGAACGCAACCAGCAGCACCGCGGCAAGAAAGCGGAGCTGGACGTCGCGCGCCCTCTGGTGCTCCTCCTCGTGCGCCAACACGAGCTCCTGGCGCTCCGGGCCCGCACCCCGCACCCACTCGGGCATCACGATGCGCGACGCGATCAGCCCCACGACTGCGGGGCCGGAGTCTCGCGACCACAGCACGCTGCGTCCGAGGAGACTGCCTTCGCGCCACGACGCGCGCCGCCGGAGAAAGCGCCAGCCCCCGAGCAGGGCCGCCACCGCCAGCATCGCGGAAAGGGCGACCCAGCCCAGCTGCAGCACCCCGTCCAGCGAGTGGAGCGCGGAATCGCCGGCAACGGTGACCGACAGGGGCTCGAGCACGATGGGAGCCGCAGGCGGCGGCGCATTGCCGCCGAGGGCGCCCGCAAGCAGTCGCACGGCGGGCAGGATCACCGTGCCCGCGCCGGCGGCCACCCAGACCCAGCGCCGTCCGCCGTCGAGCAACCTCTCCAGCGCGAGTCCCGCGACAAGGAACAGGAGCCCGGCTCCTATCGACCATAGCATCCATGCGGCAGTCATTCGTCTTCTCCTTTCTTCGGGCGGCCGGTCGCCGCCAGGCGTTTGTCAAGCATTTCGCGGAGGCGTCTTACCGCATCCGGCGACAGTTGTTCGTCCGACACCAGCTGGGCCATGAGCAGCTCCGCCGATCCCGAGAAGACCTTGTCCCTCAGGCGGCCGAGCACGGTGCGTCCGGCCTCCGCGCGTCCGAGCAGCGGCTGGTACCGGTGGGCGCGGCCCTCCTTGACGTGGTCCACCAGGCCCTTCGCTTCCAGGATGCGCAGCATGGTGAGGACCGTGTTGTAGGCCAGATCGTCGTCGAGGCGGTCGCGGACCTCGGCGACCGTGGCCGACTCCATGTCCCACAGCACGGCCATGATGTCCATCTCCCGTGTGGTGAGCGTTCGGCTCATGCGAATTCTCCTCTGCGGGCGCGTGCCCGCTCCGTTGGGGCCAACTCCTACATTGTTAGTAGACAATGGGACGAATTGTTCCCCGGTGTCAAATCCGAGGGCCCGGAGACCTCAGTTCACAGGCCGTGTGATCTCGTACTCCGTCGGCGGCTCCGCCCCCAGCAGGTGCTCGACGAAGTAGTCCCACCGGCGCCGGATGAAGTACGGCTCGTTTAGCCCGTGGGCGCGGTCGGGGGCCCACACGAGGTCGTAGTCCTTGTTGGCCTTGGTAAGCTCGTCGATCAGCTGCACCGTCATGGCCGGGTGCACGTTGTCGTCCATGTCCCCGTGCATGAGCAGCAGCTTCCCCTTCAGGTTGGCCACGTGGGTCTTGTTGGCCTCGTCGGTGAAGTTGGTCGTGCCGCTCGCGGAGTCGGCCACCAGCAGCCCCTGGTACTTCTCGGCCCAGTAGATGTTGTAGCTGGCGTTGTCGTGGTTCCCCGCCCCCGAAACGGCCACCTTGAAGAAGTCGGGATACTGGAACATCGCGTCGGTGGACGCGAAGCCACCCCCCGAGTGTCCGTAGATGCCCACCCGGTCGAGATCCATGAACGGGTAGCGCGCGGCCAGCTGCTTGATGGCCGTGACGTGATCGGGAAGGCCGTTATCGTTGAAGTCGCCGTAGTAGATGTCATGAAACGCCTTGGAGCGGTGGGGCGTCCCCATGTGGTCAAGCTGAATCACCACAAAACCCAGCTTCGCCAGCGAGAAATCCTCGCCACCGGACTTGAACGTCCATGAGCCCACGCTGCCCACCTGCGGACCCGGGTAGATGTGGTCGATGACCGGATACAGCGCGGACTCGTCGAGGTTGTCGGGAAAGTAGATGAGGCCATGGATGTCCGTGACGCCGTCGCGGGCCTTCACCGAGAAGACCTCCGGGGCGCGCCAGCCGACCTCCACGAGCCGGGAGATGTCGGCGGTCTCGAGGGTGCGGACGACTTCGCCGGTGGCCAGGCGGCGCAGCAGCGAGACGGGCGGGTCACCGATCGTGGAATACGTGTCCACGACGAAGCGGCCGGAGGGCGACACCGAGATCTGGTGGTTGCCCACTTCGCCCGCGATCGTGGTCAGCCCGCTGCCGTCATAGCCGACCCGGTAGAGGCGGCCGTAGTACGGGATCCCCTCCTCGCGCCCGTACGCGGTGAAGTAGATGCGCTGGCTGGCCTCGTCGACGTGCCAGATGGCGCCGACCGCCCACGGGCCCGAGGTGACCTGGTTCTTGACCGTGCCGTCCTTCGAGAAGCGCCAGATGTGGGCCCATCCGTCCCGCTCCGACCACCAGAAGGCGTCGTCGGTGGTCTCGGAGACGAACCACGAGGTCGGGTTCCGCTGCGCGGTCTCGACCCAGGTGCGCGACTCGTCGCCGGCGATGAGGCGGAAGTCCCCCGTGGCGGCGTCCACCTCGGCCAGGTGGTTGCTCTTCGACGCGCGCGTCTCCCAGTTCATGTACGCGAAGCGGGAGTCAGCAGACCACAGCGAGTCCACCTGGGAGCCCGCCAGGTAGAGGCGGTTCGGCCTCGGCTCCAGCTCGACGCGGATGTTGCCGACCGCGGGAACGGTGCCTGCGTCGCCGTCGGACCCCGCCGCAGCGGCGCTCAGCACCTCGCCGACGTCGAGGATGTGGAAGGCCGGCAGCGGAACGACGGAGTCGCCCGGCAGAGCGTAGGGCTGCGAGTAGTGCACCGTGCGCTGCGGCGTGTAGGAGACGTAGTGATGATGCTCGACCCCGCGCTGGTCCATGCGCTGCACGAGGATTCTGCGCGAGTCCGGAGACCAGTACACGTCCGGCGTGCGCACCCGCTCGTTGCGGATGTCGTTGGGACGCGGGTAGGCCAACCCGTAGCCGTTGAACTCCTCGCCGTCGGTGGTCAGCGGGATGGTGTCGCCGCCGCCCGCGGGCCGGATGAACAGGTTGTGGTCGGTGACGAAGGCCTCCCAGCGCTCGTCGGGCGACTCCACGAAGGGCGTGTCGTCCGGCAGCGTGTCGCCCGCCATGCACATGTACTCGCCGAGGTCGCACTCGAAGCGCCTGGCGCCGGTTTCGAACGCGATCCGGCCCTCGTTGTCGTCGACGAACTCGAAGTCCTCGAAGGGGAGTTTGCCGGGCACGTAGCTCGTATCCGCCGCCACCGAGAGCGCCGCCGCCAGCCGCGCGTGGTCGAAGAGCGGCCGCTTCACATTGGCCGCCGGATCCACGAAGGTGAACTCGTGCCCCGCACCGGTGTTGTTGCGATACCAGAACCGGTCCGTATCGTTGATCCAGTTCGGCGTGACGGGCCCGCCCGCGATGAGAGGCGAGGTGTGCCAGTTGAGCAGGAGTTCCGCGCGGTGGTAGTCGACATCCTGTGCGGCCGCGGGAGCGACCGCCGCCATCATCAGGAGGCCTGAAATGCAACTGATCCAGCGTCTGTTCATGGCTCCGTTCTCTCCGTTGAAGAAAGCTCCCCGGCGTTCGTCCATCTTGGGCCCGGCCGCGCCGGCGGGCAAACGGCTGCCGCCGGGCCGGCGTCTGCGGGCCGCGCTGCTGCCGTGCGTGCCGATGCTGCTGTACGCGCCGCTGGCCGCCTGCGGCGAGCCGGGGTCCACGGGTGGCGATGCGCCGGGCCCCGCTGTCCGGGAGACGGCCGGCATCGATGCCCGGCCGGCGGGCCGCGCCGAAGTGCTCCGTTACGCCAGCCTGGGGGGCAACATCCGCGGCGAGCTGCACATGCTCCCCCCGGTGAGCGCCGGGCCGATGAGCCCCGCGTGGTCACCCGACGGCAACTGGCTCGCCTTCGCGATGGCGGGCGACATCTGGCGGATCCCGGCCCGCGGCGGCACCGCCGAGCAGCTCACGCAGGGACCGTGGTACCACTTCGAGCCGAGCTGGAGCCCCGACGGAGGGCGCATCGTGATGACGGTGGAGACGGGAGACGGGCTGGACATCGCGCTGCTGGACGTGGACGGGGGCGAGGTCACCCCGCTCGTGGAGGGCGGCGGGGTGGACGTGCAGCCGTCGTGGAGCCCCGACGGGCGCTACGTGTACTTCGCCACGGCCGGCCGCGGGATGGACATTCACAGGATCGAGATGGCGACCGGCACGCGGGAGGTGGTACTCGACGGGCCGGGCAGCGAGTACCAGCCGCGCGTCTCACGCGAGGGCGTGCTGGCCTACATGGCTCCGTCGCCGGGCGTGGTCGGCAGCGGAGCGATCTGGACGCTGGCGCCGGACGGCGACCGACCGGCGGGGGCGGGGACGGAGCCGGTGCTCGTGCGGGCGGAGGAGACGGCGTACCGGGCCCGCCCCGACTGGCTGCCCGACGGCAGCGGCCTGGTCTACGTATCCGACGACGCGGGCTCCAACGACCTGGTGCTGATCGCCGCCGACGGAGGCAACCCGCTCCGCCTGACCGGCGGACTCACCCACGAACTCACGCCGCGCGTCAGCCCCGACGGCACCGAGATCGCCTTCGTCTCCAACGAGAACGGGCCCACGGAACTGCATGTCATGGCGGTCTCCGGAGGCGCGCGGGGGTCATGGCGCACGCTCGATGTGAGCGACCGCCGGCACGCCGCACCCGTAGGGACGCTGCGCGGTACGGTACTCGACGAGAGCGGGCGCCCGACGCCTGCCCGAGTAACGGTGGCCGCCTCGGACGGCCGCGCCTACGCACCGCGCGGGGGCTTTCACCGCGTGCTGTCGCCGACCGAGACGCACTACTTCCGGACCGACGGCGCCTTCGAGGTCGAGGTCCCCGCGGGCGCGGCGACGGTGGTTGTGCGGCGGGGCCTGGAGTACCGGCCGATCGAGATGACGGTGCGGGTGCCCGCGGGGGGATTCGCCGAGACACGCTTCGGACTGGCGCGCCTCGTCGACGCGGCCGCGATGGGCTGGTACGCGGGCGACACGCACGTGCACGACCTGCACCAGGGACGCTACGGCCTCACGCACGCCGACTTCTTCAACGACCTCGTCAGCGAGGACCTGAGGGTGTCGATCGCACTCATCCACATGGACGGAACGCGGCTCATGGGACGTTGGGACGACCTCACGGGACACCCGCATCCCCTTTCCACGGACGACCATATTCTGCAATACGCTCAGGAATTCCGCGGATCGTTCGGCCACGTGGGCCTGGCCGGCATCCGGGAGTTCATCACGCCGCTGGTCGGCGGGGCCGGCGGCACCGCGTTCTCCGCAGACGTGCTCAACGCCGACTACCTCCTGGCCGCCCGCGAACAGGGCGGCACCGGCGGCTTCATGCACCCCTTCACCGGCTCCGTGGCCACGCCCGAGGCCGTGGGCGCGTCGGAGATCCCCGTGGACGTGGCGCTAGGCGCCGGCGACTTCTACGACGTGATCTGCTTCTGGTACGACGAACTCGCCAACGCCGAGATCTACTACCGGCTGCTGAACGCGGGCTTCCGCATCGCCGCGACCGGGGGCACGGACAACTTTTCGGATGTGTGGCGTGATCCGGGGCCGGGCGCGAGCCGCACCTACGCCCGTATCCATGGTGAGCTCTCGGTGGATTCGTGGCTGGAGGCAGTGCGGGAACGGCGCACCTTTGCCACGAACGGACCGCTGCTGTTTCTGACGGTCGACGGCGTGGAGCCCGGCGGCGAGATCCACGTGCCGGCAGGGGACGGCGGCGAGCGCGTGGTGGCGGTGGAGGTCGCGTCCAACAGCCCGCTGGATGCGGTCGAGATCGTGGTCAACGGCGCCGTCGCCGCGACCCATGATGTGGGCGGGATGGGCGAGCGCTTCCGGGTCGAGAGCCAGGTGCGTCTGGACGGCGACGGAAGCGGCTGGATCGCGGCGCGGGCGCTGGGGCCGGCTTCACCCCTGGTCGCCGACAGCTACGCCTTCGCCCAGACCAGCCCGGTGTGGGTGACGGCCGGCGAGCGCGAATACCGGTCCGCCGAGGACATCCGCTTCCTGCTTGCGGCCGTCGAGGCGTTCCGCGTGAGGGTCGTGGTGCGCGACCGCTGGGTCACTGCCGCGGACCGCGAACAGTTGCTGGCGCGGGTGGACGAGGCAGCGTCGGTGTACGCGGGACTGCTGCAGGACCTGGACGCACGCTGAGTCACATAAGTGAGTATATGAGTATTCAAGAAGTTGACAATATGCATATATTGTACAAATTGTCCGGACCCGGATCTCTTGGCGTGAACAGGGGGAACCTCGATGACCACAGTTGCTGCGACCACACTGCGAACCACGATCTCCGATCTGCTCGATCGTGTCGTCCATCATGGCGAGCGGATTGCGGTTGAGCGGCACGGAAAGCCGGTGGCCGCACTCGTCAGCCCCGACGACCTCGAGCTGCTCGAAGCAATCGAGAACCGAATGGACATCGCTGCGGCCCGGAGAGCGCTGAGGGAGCCCGGTCGGCGGAGTTGGGACGAGGTAAGGGCCGATCTCGCGCTGCAGGACGACGCCACGGCTTGACCGACAACCCGCAATACGCCGTCTACCTGAAGCCCGCAGCGGAGCGGGCACTCAGGAAGATCGCCGATCGGACCGCCCGCAAACGCATCATCCGCGCGATCGACGGGCTCGCGACGACCGCGCGGCCACCTCAATCCGTGAGAATCCAGGGTTCCGACGGGCTGCTGCGTGTCCGCGCCGGTGACTACCGAATCATCTACACCATCGAGGACACCACTCGCGCGGTGCTCATCGCCACCATTGGGCACCGCCGCGAGGTGTATCGGCGATGAAACAGGAGGTGCCGGAGGGCCCCTACCGCCCCGAGGCCCCCGACCGCCCTGCCCTCAGCAACGACGCGTCCGGAAGCACCGACGCGCCCCGGCGGTGGCTGATCATGACCAGCGGACACGTGGCCGCACGCGCGATCCGCAGCATCAGGCTGCTGAATACGGCGCGTCTGCGTCCCCGCCGGTGGAATCCCAGGATGAGCAGGTCGGCCTGTTCGGCGCGGCCGGCCACCTGGGCCACGACATCGTCGCTGACCACCAGTTCGGCGTGCGCGGACTCGCCCACCTCGTCCCACGCCAGCCGCTCCAGGTCACGCATGGCACGCTTGTGCACCCCGCCCCCGACGCCGGCGGTCACGACGCCCATGTAGGCGATGTCACGCGGCGCAGTCCGCAGCAGGCTGCCGAGCAGGCGCGCTCGCACCGGACTCTGATCGCGCCCGCCCCGCGAGGGAACGAGGATGCGATGTGCCTGTTCCGGCTTCCAGTCATGCGGGGCGCGCATGATGACGACATCCGCGTCGACCGCGCCGATCAACAGGGCCAACTCGCCGGTCATGAGCGAATCGTCCAGGTGTCCCACACCCAGCAGCAGGCTCTCGCAGCGCGTCGCTTCGGCCACGCGCGCAATCTCGCTCCAGGGGTCCTTGTGCAGCGTAATCAGCGCTTCCGGCCGCAGGTCCACGGCGACGGCCGTGTTGAGCGCCCCACCCAGCACCGCCTGCGCATCGCGGATCCCCCTTGGAAGCCCGTTGTCCGGCGCATCCCGGGGCGGACCGACAACCGACAGCAACTGCACCCGTGACACGTCCGGCGGGGCCAGGGCTTTCGCCATGGTCACGAGCATCTCGGCGCTCGCCGGGTTGGCTATCGGGGCGAGCACCACCGGGCGCCGTCCGCGCAGCTTCATCATCTGTGGGTCGCGCCCTTCCGACGAAGCGTCGACCACGCGGGCGCGCGGCGCGAGATACAGCGCGTAGAAGACGGCGCCGACACTGAGCCACAGAGCCGCCAACACGCCCGCCTGCGGTACGGCAACGGCCTGGTACAGCGCGATCGCCATGCAGGCGGAGCCTCCTACGACCGGAACGGCCGGGAACCACGGCGTCCGGAAGGCCAGCGGCCGCCCGGCGCGCTTGCGGGCCAGATATCCGATCAGGTGCGTCAGCGCGAAGCAGGCGAGGAAAATCAGGCTGGCAACGGCACCGGCAACCGCGACGTTGGGTACCGCGATCAGGAGGAAGACGACAACCGCGGCGGACAGGCGGATGGCAGCCGTGGGCGTCCCGGTCCCGGGCGCGAGCCTGGCGTAGCGCTGCGGCAGCGTCCGGTCGGAGCCCATGGTGCGGGCGAAGCGCGACGCCGCCAGGAGGTTGGCCTGCAGCGCCGAGAGCATCGACAGGATTCCCGCCGCAATGACCAGCCAGTAGCCCGCCGACCCCATGAAGTTGCGGGCCGCGACCGCCACGAGGATCTCCGGAAACTCGGCCGCCACTTCGGTCACGGGCCTGCCCGCCGCGCCCACGGCGACGATGAGGAAGAGCAGCGGAAGGTAGATCACCAGCGCGGCGCCCAGTGACAGGAACATCGCGCGCGGAACGTTGCGCCGCGGCCGTTTCACCTCTCCGCCGACGGCGGCGATCAGGTCGAAGCCCTGCAGCGCGATGAAGGTGTAGCCCATCGCCTGCGCGAGCCCGGTGAAGCCGTCCGAGAAGAAGGGACGGAAGCGCGCGGCGAGCGCCCCGGGGGCCGGCGCCTCGCCGGCAAGCGCCAGGAATCCCGCCAGGATGATCACGCCGAACACGACCACCTTGCCGACCGTCTCCCACTGCCGCCCCCCCGAGGCCGACCGGGTCAGGCGCCAGACGTAGTAGCCGACCGCGGCCAGCGCGTAGGCGACCAGCGCCCCCCTGCCCCCCAGCCACGCGGGCGCTTCGCCCTGCACCAGAATGACGACCTGCTCCAGGAGCGGCACGAAGAAGACGGCGAACCCCATCGCGTACAGCACGGCCGCCACCACCGAGGCGAACCAGACGATCCAGCCGACCGCGAACGCGGCCTCGACGGTAAGCACCTTGCGCGCGTAGGTGTAGGTCCCGCCCGACTGGGGGAAGCGCGCGGCGAGCTCGGCGAAGGAGTACACCGTGATGAACGCGATCAGGCCGTTCAGCGCGAACGCCACGATGGCACTGGGACCCGTGGTCCGGAACGCGACTCCCGCCAGCGCCAGGATGCCGCCGCCCACGATCGCGCCGACGCCGATGCCGGTCGCGCCGAGCAGGCCGAGGTGGCGGTGGGGTTTGGGTGACCTGGTCATGACGGATAGGATACCGCGCGGCAGCGCGCCGGGGAATCAGGGCCGCATGGAGTATGGCCTCGGCGCCGGCCGGGGATTCGGCCACACGCGCGCCGCGTCCTCGCCGCTGAACAGCACGCCACCCTTCATCACATAGCGGATCTCGGCCACGTTGCGGATGTCGTACAGGGGATTGCCGTCGAGCACGACGAGGTCCGCCAGCTTGCCCACCTCCACCGAGCCGATCTGCGCGTCCAGGCCGAGGTGCTCCGCACCCCGGATGGTCGCGATCTCCAGGATCTGCGACGGCGGGAAGTCCCCTCCGGCGAAGAGCTCCAGCTCCCAGTGGGTTCCCAGGCCCATCATCTGGCCGTGGGCGCCCAGATGCAGCGAGGTGCCTGCGTTGTAGAGCTTGCGCAACTCGCGGGCCATCTCCCAGGCGTACATGTCGTCGGGCCACAGATGGGTGGTGTTGCGCACGCGCATGAGCGACATCGGGTCGATGAACCGGGTCAGCTTCGGGTCCTCCCACAGCTTGTCTGCCTGGTGGAACCAGCGCTCGCCCATCGGTCCGTTGTAGACGACCACCAGGGTCGGCGTCATGCCGGCGTCGGTGCCCTGCCAATAGCGGACCACGTCGTCATGGAAGGGCGCCAGACCCATCGTGTGCTCGATTCCGGTCACTCCGTCCATGAGCTGGGTCAGGTTCATATGCAGGTTCGAGGAGGACTCGGACAGCACGTTCAGCCCGAGCTCGCGGGCGGCCGTGGCGACCAGATGCCGCGGCTTGCGCGTGCCCTGCGCGTAGTCCTTCACGGCGATCGCCCCGTGGTCGCGGTTCCAGCGCAACTGCTCGCGCGCGTCGTCGAGCGTCTCGACGGGGCGGAACATGCGCAGCCGGCCACCGTGCCGCCGGCCGTAGATGATCGAGCCGGTGGTCAGGAAGCGGGGGCCGGTCATTTTGCCGGAGCGGATCATGTCGGTGAGCCAGCCGTCGCGGTACTCGTTGCCGTAGACCTCGATCATGGTGGTGACGCCGTACGCGACCGGACCGCGCAGATAGGCGGGCGCCTGCTCGATCACGTGCAGCGAGGAATGCTCGATGTGCGGGTGCGCGTGCGCGTCGATCAGCCCGGGGATGACGGTCGCGCCCCGTATGTCGAACACGCGGGCCGCGGGGGGAATCTCGACAGTGTCGCCGACCGCGGTGATCCGCCCGCCTTCCACGATGATCGTCGCGCTGTCCATGACCGTGCGGACCGAGTCCATGGTGATGACCCGGGCACTGGTCAGGGCGACGGCTCCCGTGAGGCGGTCCACCTCGTACTCGATGGACAGCTCCGTGCGCCGAGCAGTCGAACCCGGCACGCGCGCACGCGCCCACTCGGCCCCGTTCGCGCCGCTTACGCCCCCGCCGGCGCCATCGACGATCTCGTCCACACTCTTCTCATAGAAACCCGTACCCCGAGTCCACCCAAGCGTCTCACCATCCCGCGACCAGACCATGTACCCGCCGTCCTCGGGATCCACGCGGTAGGCGCTGCCCTGGCCCTCGTACGGCGATACCGTCACCGCTGCGGCCCCGGCATCGAAGGGCACGATGAAGCTGCGGTGGTACTCCCGGACGGCCATCCACTCCAGATCGGGCGACGGCACCGCGTCCACGGCATGCGGCAACACGTAGAGCACGCGCTCGCCGGACCCGTCCGTCCCGATCCGCTTCAGCACGAGCACGCCGTCCTCGAACTCGGTGAAGTAGACGGTGTCGCCGTCCGGCCCGAACACCACCGCCGGCGGGATCTTCCCGGCGATGTTGGCGTACTCCAGCGGCTGGCCCTGCAGAGCGGTGAGGCGGCGCTCGCCGTCCGGCCCGTGGATTACCAGCTCGAACCGGGTTTGGTTCGACAGCCACCGCCCCTGGTGGAGCGCGCCGGTGCCGCGCACGAATGCGATCCGGTCGCCGTCGGGGGAAAGCGCGATGCTGCCGTACTGCGAGGCGACTTCGGTGAGCTGTTCCGCCCGATCGCCGGCGCCGTCGCCCATGCGGGCGCCCGCGGCATCCATGCGCCGCACCGAACCCAGCGCCTCGTCCGTCCACGACGCGAAATAGATCGCACCCGTCGCCGGATCGACCACCGGACTGGTCTCGTGCGCATCGGAGCGGGTGAGGTTGCGCGCGCCGGTCCCGTCGTGCAGCCACAGGTCGCCCAGCGCTTCGGAGATGACTCCGTCGGCCACGCGGCGGCCCCAGCGGTGCGTGCGGGTGCGGGTTCGCTCCTCCGGCAACTCGGTCGCGAAGCGGATCGTCTCGGACATCTCGCGGCGCACCGGCGCGTTGAACGGAATCCTCCACACGGTCCCGGTGACCACGTCCACCGACGCCAGACCGCCTTCGAACCCCAGCACCACGCCGCTGCCGTCCTCGTACCACGCCAGATTCGGGTAGGGGCCGTACGCCTGACGCGTGTCCTGGCGGTCCCGGTCGAGTCCCGTGAGCAGGACGCGCTCCTCGCGCGTGTCGAGGTTGAGCAGCACGAGGACCGTGCCCTCCAGGCTTCTGTGCACGTACGCCAGGACGTTGCCCCGCGGTGACAGCGCCGGCTGGAACGCCCCGCCCGGGCGCTCGACGACCACCTCGCTCGCCCCGGTCGCTTCGTCGAACATCTCGATCCGGGAGCCGCCGGACGGGATCACGTACGGGTTGAAGCCGAACGGGTAGGTGGTGGCGCTGTGGTGCTCGAAGAGGAAGCGGCGGCCGCCGGGAAGGGGGTCGGCCCCGTTGACCGGCCCCCGACCGGTGATCAGCGACTGCCGGCCGTCCCCGTCCGCGCTGAAGGCGACCAGCTGGCTGGCGATCCCGTCGCCCGAGACGCCTGCGTAGATTCGCGCGCCGTCCGCCGACCACGAAGGGCGGTAGATGTTCGCGTCGGGCCAGTCCGAGACGCGCCGAACCTCTCCGGACTCGCGGTCCAGCACCCAGATCTGGTGACTGCCGGTGCGGTCCGAGGAGAAGGCGATCCGGCCCCCGTCGGGACTGTATCGGGGGGAGATGTTCCATGAGCGCCCGGATGTCAGCGCGACGGCGTCCGCGCCGTCGGCCGGCATCTCGTAGATCGTGCCGAGCAGGTCGAAGGCGATGTGCCCGCCGTCCGGGGAGACGTCCACGCTCAGCCACGTGCCCTCGGTGGCGTCGAAGGCGAGTTCGCGGACGGGGCCCGTGTGGGTCTCGACGGACCAGGCGGGTTGCTGGGCGTGTATGGGGGTGGGGGCAAGAACGAGGGCAAGTGCGGCGACGGCCCCTGCCAACGCGGCGGGTGCACGCGCCGCGGCAGCGAAGCGTACTCTGGAATCCATCGAGGCCTCCTGGCAGTTGCTCGGTACCGGACCAGCTACGCAACGTAGGTGTAATGGGCCCGTCCCGCCCAACCGCCGCGAGAATCCACTTCAGGAGGCGCCCCCAGCAATGATGGCTTCGTTCTCCCTCGGACCGGTATTGCGGTCCTGGCGATCGGCATTCGTCTGCGCCGTCCTGTGCGTCGTGCACCTCCTCCCGTGGTCGTGGGCAAGCGGTCAGGATGCCCGGGCACCGCTTGATGTCGACCGGCTCAGCGCCGCCATCGAGGAGGTGCAACGCAGTCCGTTCTACGGTCCGAGGTCCTCCGCCATCCCCGCAGCCAGTGTAGCCCTGGGCTACTTGACGCCGGTGCCTGTCAAGTCGCCCGCCTGGGTGACTCAGGCGGCTGAAAGCGACAGCACCTTTTCGACCGGCCGCGTGCTGCTGATGTCGTGGGGCGCCGCGGCGCTGTCCGATGTCGCCGGATTCTATTTCGGAATCTGCGCCGATGGCGGGAGCGGTTGCGTGATCGAAGGGGGATTCGGTGTGTTGGCCATGATGACAGTCCCGGTCCTCGGCACTGCCGCAGGCGCCAAGCTCGCCGGAGCACCGTTTCTCCCCGCCCTGGCAGGATCGGCCGCAGGGCTCGGCGTCGTAGTATTGCAAATGGCCATGGGCGCCATAGTCGACCCGGACGACAGCTTCGCGTTGTTCATCGCCATCCCGTCCTTCATGCAGGCAGGGATCACGACGCTGGTCGTGTCGGCCTTCAATTAGCACCAGTACACCGACGCAGACGTTCGATGACCGACTCCTGGTACGGCTCGGCGAGTGTAGCCAACTACATCCCACGACCCGAACCTAAACAATAATGTTTAGCATCGGCTGTTTATAATCGGCTGTCACCGTCCTTCCCCGCGAACCAGTCCAGCGCCCAATTCAGATCCGGGGTCTCGCCTTGCCACAGCGTTGTGCCCGTCCACGGCCCGATCCCGTTCTGGCCGTGCCAGCGGGCCAGCCCGAAGTCCGGCGGCGGGAGTGCCGGGTGTTTGGCCGCACCCGGCAGACCTTCCACAGACGGCAAGCCACCAATCTCCGGCACCTCCGGCGCGACGGGCATGTGAACGCCCAGCGGGTTGAAGAAGCGCGGCACGCCCCGCTCGTCCATCTCCACCTGCCAGCCCCCTTCGTGAACCGTGCGGTGATGGAAGGGACACAGCAGCACCAGATTGTCCAGAGCCGTCTCGCCGCCCCGGGCCCAGTGCTTGATGTGGTGGGCGTGGGTGCGCAGACGCGAGTCGCAGCCGGGGAACCGGCAGCCGCCGTCGCGCGCCTCCAGCGCCTTGCGCAGCCGCCAGTCCACCGTCCGCCGCCGCCGTCCGACATCGAGCACGGAACCGTCGGCTCCGCGCTTGATGGGCACGACCTCCGCGTCACTGCAGAGGCGCAACGACGTTTCAGCTGGAACGCCGACGCCCTCTTCCGTGACCACCGAGCTGAGCGTTTCAACCGAGCCGGACGTGTCGACCGAGTGCACCACGAGCTGGACCTTCGGCTGCACGCGCTCTTCCAGCCAGAGCCCCAACGCGTCGGCCCGCCGCCCGGCCGCAGTGGTCTCGTGTTCCGTGCCCGCGGCCCGCTGTTCCTTGTAGAGCTTGTCTTCCGTTGCCTCGAGCGCCTTCAGCAGCAGAGCGCCCACCTCGGGGGCGAGCCGGCCCCGGATCTCGTAGTCGCCGTCGTCGGTGACATACACGGAGAGGCCCCTGCGCGCCGCCCGCTCGGCGGCCGATGAGTCGTCGCCCGCCAGCATGCGCCGCCGCTCCCGCACCAGCCGCTCGACGTGGGCGGTGGTGCCGTGGGTGGCGAAGGTGAGGAGCTGTTCCTCGTTCTCGGCGGTGGCCATGCGGGTCATGGCCCGCACCTTCGAGTAGGAGAGCTGTCCCTTGGCCAGCGCCGCGGAGATGTGGGGCAGCGAGGGGAGGCACCGGGCCACCCGGATCCTCTCCCGGGCGGGCCCGAGTGAGAGGCCGGTGCGCCAGGAGAGCCAGTGGGCACAGGAGCGGAACCCCTGCTGGTGCCAGCGCCCCTCTTCGTCGTATCGGAGGATAAGGGTGAGGAGCCGGTAGATGGCCGCGTCGATGTGGGCGGAGAGTTCGGCGATCTCGTCGCCCAGGGGGTCGTCGTCGGAGACTGGGGCGGGGACCGCCGCGTCGAAGGAAGCAGGGGCGAGCGCCTGTGAGTCGGACGGGCTGGAAGCGGTGAAGTCGACGTACATTGTTCTGATCCCGGAGTCATGGAGTGATCGGTTGTCCTGTCACCTCCTTATACCCCATAGTTCGGGAAATGTTCGGCATTGCTGGCGTTCACTCGACCTCCAGGCATCCGCACAATACTTAATAAATATGTTTAGTATTCGTGCAAACCCGGTACTCGGCCACCGGCAATCCGCCACCCCCTACTCGAAAAACACCTCGTGCACCTCCCTGGGCGCCGGCGCCGTCATCAGGCTCACTCCCACCAGCAGCACCAGCGACACCGTCGGCCCGATCAGCGCCGGCCACAACCCCGCGATCCAGTTGTCGAACGTCCCGTGCTCGAGGTAGCCCAGCACGTACCACACCACGCAGGTCGCCGCGCCGCCGATCATCGCCACGAGTCCGCCCGTCCGGGTCGCGCGCGGCCACCACATCCCCAGCAGCAAGGGAAACGTGAACGCCGACGCCAGCAGGCTGAATGACATCGTCACGATGAACAGGATCGTCGCGGGCGGGTCCACCGCGACCGTCATCGCCAGCGCTCCGATCCCCAGCGTGGTCCAGCGAGCCAGCCGCACGCCCCGCTCCTGGGATACTTCTTTCTTCGCGAGCGGCACATACAGGTTTTCCACCACCAGCGAACTCGCCAGCAGCAGCACCGAGTCGATCGTCGACATCGTCGCGCCCAGCACCGCCGCCACGAGGATCCCGCCGAAGAGCGGATGCAGGAGCAGCTGCACCAGCGTCGGCAGGGCCAGGTCGGTCTGCTCCAGGTCCGGGAGCAGCACTCCGGAGGCAATCGCGATCAGCGTCGAGCCGATGAAGATGAACGACGAGAAGCCGATCGAATACACGAGTGCGCGCCTGAGCGTCCCCCGGTCCTCCGGGATCAGAAAGCGCGTCACCGCCGCGGGCGCCCCGCCGATCTGGAAGAACCCCCAGACCAGGAACGACGACACCACCCACATGGCCGGCATCCCGCCCAGGAAAGAGATCCCGTCCGGGTTGAACTCCGCGTACCGCAGATGCATCTCGCCGAAGCCGCCCGCCGCGCCCACCGCCACCGGGGCCAGCACCGCGAAGCCCACGATCATGATCGATCCCTGGATCAGGTCGGTCCATGCCACCGCGTGCATCCCCCCGATCACCGTATACAGGATCACGATGCCCCCGAACACGAAGAGCCCGAGCAGGTACGGCATCCCGATCAGCACCTCGAACAAGTTGCCCGCCGCCTTCAGTTGGGCCGCGATGAGCGGGATGAACGCGACCAGCATGAGTCCGGTCGCCGTCATCGCCACCGTCCGGCCCGGATAGCGCGCCTGGAACACGTCCACGATCGTCGTGCACCGGATCCGCGACGCCAGCCGCCGCAGCCGCTCGCCCAGCAGGATGTACGTGAAGCACGCCGCCGCCGCAGAGGACACGCCCGCCGGCGCAAAGTTGTACCCCAGCTCGCGCTCGGTGCCGACGGCGCCCATGTACGAACTGCCGCTCATCTGCGTCGCCGAGTACGAGAACCCGAGCGTCGCCGGCCCCAGGTCGCCGCGCGCCAGAAAGAACTCCTGTCTGGAGCGGTTGCGCCTGTTGAACCAGACGCCGAGGCCCATGAGGAAGGAGAAGTAGAGTATGAGAATGACGGTGTACAGGGTCGCTGTGGACATGATCGCGCCCTTCGGTCAGCGCCCGGTGCGGGCGTGAAAGATGGCCGCCCCGATCACAAACCCATATCCCCCATACAGCACGACCCATACTCCCCAGTCGAGGTTGTACGGGCCCGCTGGCCAGTCCAGCAGCAGCCCGACGCTTCCGCCCAGCAGGAAGATCGCCATCAGGATCATCGAGACGACCGGGACGCGGGCCGGCGCTTCCGTGTTCCCGCTCACTGCCACGCCTCGTTGAGCACCCGGATGATGTTCTCGCCCATCACCTTCGCAATATCCTCGTCACTGTATCCCTCCTTCACCAGCCAGCGCAGGATGTTCTTCGACCCCTCGGTCGGGTTCTCGATTCCGCGCACGTAGTCGACCGGGATGTGCTCGGGGGCGCCACCGGCCTGGCCGGCGTCGCCCGCCCCGTCCGTCTGCGTCTCGTCGATCGAGAGCGCCGCCGCGTACTCCTTGTGCAGCCCGACGTGGTCCCCGTACAGCGTGTCGGGGCCGAATGCGACATGGTCGATGCCCACCAGGTCCTTGACGTACTCGAAGTGATCCATGAACGACTCGATCCCGTGGCGCAGGTGCCGCGGCGAGACGGTGGTGTGGGGCGCGGCCTCGATCCCGATCATGCCGCCCTTGTCGGCCACCGCGCGGATCACGTTGTCGGGCGCCAGGCGCTTGATGTTCCAGAGCCCGCGCGCGCCCGTGTGGGTGAGGAAGATCGGGTGCCGGCTGACCTCGACCGTGTCGAGCGTGGTCTGGTCGCTGGCGTGCGCGCAGTCGATCGCCAGTCCCACCTCGTTCATCCTCCTCACCGCCTTGCGTCCGAACGAGGTCAGCCCCCCGTCGCGCGTCTCCTTGAGGCCCGTCCCGAGCGCGTTCGACTCGCTGTAGGTGATGCCCAGCACGCGCAGGCCGATCCCGTACAGGATCTCGATCCGGTCGAGTTCGTTCTCGATCATCGCGGCGCCCTCCTGGGCCGCCACCAGCGCGATCCGTTTCTCGCGGTGCGCGCGGTAGATGTCCTCCACGCGTTCGCACTTGATGATGAAGTCCTGGTGCGCCAGGTCGCAGAAGCGCATCCCCATGTCGTAGATGATGTCGTCCCATTTCCACCCGTTCTTCGACGTGATGCACGCCGCGCCGTCGAGGAAGTTGTCGAACACGCAGTCCCACCAGGAGTCCGCCAGCGCCTCGTAGGCGGTGTGCACGCGGCCCTCGGAGTCGTAGGCGCGGATCTGATCGGCCCTGGCCGGGAAGAGGTGCGGGTGCTCGTGCAGCGAGATCATCAGGGTGCGCTCGACGAGCTCGGCTACGCGGGCCTCCTGGGTGGGTGTCAGCGGCACGAGATACGGCTCGAAGAGCGACTCGCCCTCGATCAGGTCGTATTCGGTGAAGTCGCGGTGGGTTTTGACGTATTCGAAGGACTTGTAGCCCGAGTAGTTGTGGGTGAGTGGCAAGGGGAGGGCTCCGGCTGGCGTGGGCTGCGATTGCAGGGTCGACCGACCCGCCCAATAGACGGCGAGGCGGCGTGTGCCACAACCGGTGCCGGGCGGACCTCACTGCGAATCCTTCCGGGCGTTGACCCGAGTAGCTAATGTTACCCGGAGAGTAGCGAGCCGAGAGGAGACGAACGTGGAGACTCCCGTCACGGATGGCCTGATCGCCGGCATGGTGCAGGCGCTCGTGGCGGTAGCCGATCCCGAACAGGTCATCCTTTTCGGATCTCGCGGGCGTGGAGACCAGCGCGAACGATCCGATGTGGACCTGATCGTCGTCGAATCGCAACCCTTCCGTCCTGGACGAAGCCGCCACGAAGAGACCCTGCGCCTCATGGCGGCACTTCGGCACTTCGGAGTCCCCACCGACGTCCTCGTCTACTCCAGGGACGAGGTCGAATACTGGCGCGACTCCATCAACCACGTCCTTGCCCGAGCATTGCGCGAAGGGAAGGTGCTGTATGAGCGAGCGGTATGAGCCCTGGCTGGCGCGCTGATCAAGCATGTCAGCGACCTGATGGCGGAGTTGGAGAGCGAGACGCGATGAACGACGCCGTGCCATGCGGTGGTCGGCGTCCATGCTGCCCGAGCAGTCCCCGATGACCGAGTCCATCTTCGCCTACAAGCCCATCCTGGCCGCCGCGGGGCTGGGCGCCATGTGGCTGCTCGAGGGACTCGTCCCGATGTTCGAGGGCCGGCGCCAGCGGGCACGCCACGACGCCTCGAACGTCGCTCTGGGCGTCTTCAACGCTCTCGTCGCCTCGCTGATCTTCGCCGCCGCCACCCTCGTAGCGACCGAATGGGCGCGCGCCAACGGCTTCGGCGTGCTGCACTGGCTCGGTGTGGACGGCGCGTGGGCCTTCGCGCTCGGCTTCGTCCTCTTCGACATGTGGCAGTACCTCTGGCACCGCCTCAACCACCGCATCCCGTTGCTGTGGCGCTTTCACGCGGTGCATCACGCGGACCGCGAACTCAGCGCCAGCTCCGGACTGCGCTTCCACACCGGCGAGATCGTGCTGTCGTCGGTCGCGCGGCTCGCCGTGCTGCCGCTGCTGGGCATGACGGTGGTCCAGGTGCTTGTGTACGAAGCCGTGCTGCTTCCCGTCATCCTCTTCCATCACGGCAACGTGGGCGTGCCCGCGGGCGCGGACCGGTGGCTGCGCTGGCTCATCGTCACCCCCTGGATGCACTGGGTGCACCACTCCGACTACCAGCCCGAGACCGATTCCAACTATTCCAGCGTGTTTTCGTTCTGGGACCGGATCTTCGGCAGCTTCCGCCTGGTCGCGGACCCGCGGGCGCTGACGCTGGGACTGGAGGACATCGAACGGCGGGACTGGGCCACGCTGCCGGGAATGTTGACGATGCCGTTCAGGCGGCGGCAGGGGCGCCGGCGGCAGGGGCGGCAGGATAGTCGCTCGAGCGGCCCGCGATCGGAGCGTTCGCCCGAGAGCCCCGGGCGCTGACATGTCGCGATCGGCCCGACTGCCCCGCAAAGTCCGTGTGTTCGCCCCCGCGTCGGTGTCCAACCTGGGGTGCGGCTTCGACATCTTCGGGATGGCGCTGGAGCGCCCCGGCGACGAGGTCGTGGTGCGCGCCGCCGAGGGAACGGGGATCGTCGCCGTGTCGGTCAGCGGGGACGGCGGCCGCGTCCCCAGCGATCCCGAACGCAATGCCGCCGCGCTGGCGGTGGACGGTGTGCTCCGTCGAACCGGATCGACCTCTGGCGTCGCGATCGAGGTCCGCAAGGGGATCCCCCTGGCTTCGGGGCTGGGCGGCAGCGCGGCCAGCGCGGTGGCCGGCGCCGTGGCGGCCGACGCGCTCCTGGGCGGAGGACTCGACCGCACCGCGCTGCTCGAATGCGCCATGATCGGCGAGCGCAAGGGCTCGGGCGCCGACCACGCCGACAACGCCGCGCCTTCGCTGATCGGGGGATTCGTGCTCGTGCTGCCGGGTCACCCTCCACAGATGGTTCAGCTTCCGACCCCGGACGATCTCATGGTGGCCGTGGCGCACCCGGCGATGGAGGTCGAAACGCGCCGCGCGAGGATGATCCTGGGCGACACCATCCCGCTCTCTGCAGGCGTCCAGCAATGGGGAAACGCGGCAGGCATGGTTGCCGGGTTGCTCTCGGGCGACTGGGAGCTGATCGCGCGCTGCATGTGCGACGCGGTGGCCGAGCCCAGGCGGGCGCAGCTCGTGCCGGGGTTCGCGGAGGTCAAGGCACGCGCCCTGCAATCCGGCGCCGTCGCCGCCGGCCTTTCGGGCTCCGGTCCGTCGGTCCTCGCGCTCTGCCGGGGGCGGGCAGCGGCGGAGAGTGCAGCACAAGCAATGGCAACCGCCTTCCGCGAGGCCGCGGGCGTCGAATCGGACCTCGTGGTTTCGCGCGCGAATGCAAACGGCGCGCGCATCGTGGCGGCCGAGTGACGGGACTGGCCTCCCGGCACACACCAATGCAGCTGATCAGCACCGCCGACCCCCTCGGCCAACACGCCTTGGCGGACCGCACCTGGACCTTCCGCGAGGCGCTATTCCTCGGCCAGGCCCCGGACGGCGGACTCTTCGTCCCGGCTTCGCTGCCGCCCCTTCCGCACGACGACTGCGCCGCACTGGCCGACGCCGCCTTCCGCAGGCGTGCCCTCGTGGTCGCGCGCCATCTCCTTGGCGGCGAGGTCCCGGACGACGTCCTCCGCCCTGTCATCCAAAAAGCACTCGACTTCCCCGTCCCCCTGCGCGAGATCGAGCCCGGCATCCACATGCTCGAGCTCTTCCACGGCCCCACGCACGCCTTCAAGGACATCGGCGCGCGCTTCATGGCCCGCATGATGTCCGCGCTTCGCGACCCGGGCGACCCTCCGGTGACGATTCTCGCGGCCACCTCGGGCGACACCGGCGGTGCCGTCGCAAACGCGTTCCACCGGGTTGTGGGCACCCGCGTCGTTGTCCTCTATCCGCTCGGCAGGGTCAGTCCCCGCCAGGAGGCCCAGTTCACTACCCTGGGCGGCAATGTCACCGCCGTCGCGGTCCGGGGCGCGTTCGACGACTGCCAGCGTCTCGCCCGCCAGGCCTTCGCCGACCCGGACCTGGCACGCGCGCGCCTCACGTCCGCCAACTCAATCAACATCGGTCGCCTGTTGCCCCAGACCTTCTACTACGTGCACGCGTGGGCGGAACTGGCGCGGACGGCTCCGGACTCCGAGCTGGTGGTTTCGGTTCCTTCGGGGAACTTTGGCAACCTCACGGCGGGGCTGATCGCGCGTCGCGCGCTCGGAATGTCCCTCGCGCGCTTCGTCGCGGCGACCAACAGGAACGCCGTCGTCCCGGACTACCTCGCCGGGCGCGGCTTCCATGCGCGGCCCTCCGTCGCCACCATCTCGAGCGCCATGGACGTCGGCGATCCCGGCAACTTCCGGCGGATCCTGCACATGTTCGGGGCTGGCAGCGACGACGATTCCGGCGCGTATCCGGCCGCAGGCGACGTGGCCCGGACGACCCTGCTCCGCACCGTGAGCGGTTCTTCGTGGACCGACCGCGAGACACGCGCGTGCATCCGCGACCTTTGGCGCCGGCGCGGGATCGCCATCGATCCCCACACGGCGGTGGGCCTGCTGGGGCTGCGCCGGGAGCTGCGGGACCGCCCCGGCGCGCACGGCGTCGTGCTCGCGACGGCTCACCCGGCCAAGTTCGCGGAAACCGTGGAGCCGCTGATCGGGCGGGAAGTCCCGATTCCTCCGGGGATCGCCCGGGTCATGGACCGGCCACGGCGGTCGGTGACGATCGAGCCGGAGCTGGGGGCGCTGCGGGAGGTGCTTACCCCCGTACGTCCATGACCAGGGTCCGCACGCCACCGGGAAGAGTGCGCTCCTGCCAGCGGCGCTCCCGCTCCACGTCCATGCCCGCTTCCTCGGCTGCCTTCAACGCGTAGTCCGCCGCAACGAGGCAGTGATCCGCCATATGGACCGTTCCGGCAGCGTGGCCCGCCGCGCGCGCTGCGGCGATCTTCGCCCCGACTGCCCTTCTGGCTGCGGCGTGGGCGGCTACCGCCGCGCGCATGGCGGGGGCCGCTGAAACCTCACCCCTCGCCCAGGCCCTAGCCTGTCGCACCGCATCGAGCGGTCGGCCGTCTTCGTCATCGATCCAAAGCACTGCGAGCACCCGTTGGGCGCACGAGGCGGCCCACACCGCCAGCGCGCGGTGGTCATGACGGAGCAGTGAGCCACCGCGATGCTCGGCCACGAACCTCCGGTCGCACCCGCTCCTGCGGCTGGTCATCATGTCCACGATCATACGCTAACCCAGCCCCCCTGTCAGCGCCTTGCGCCGGCCCATCGCCAAACGCCACCTTCGGCTCCCTGCCGCAATGCCACCCGCGACCGCACGGTGCCACCAGCCGGAGCCGATCATGCCGTACCGAGCCTGCCGTCCGACCACCCTCGCCCCCGCTGTGCCGCTCGTCCTCGCTGGCCTCGCGCTAGTCCTGGCGTGCTCCGCATACCCGTCGCCACCCGAAACCGCGCGCGACCCTGTCGTGGACACGCTCCACGGCGTCGCCATCACCGACGACTACCGCTGGCTGGAGGACCAGAACAGCCCCGAGACGCGCGCGTGGATCGCCGAGCAGAACGCCTACGCCGAGCGGATCGTGGGCGACACGCCGCTCAGGCGGGGGCTGGAGACCCGGCTGCGCGAACTGATGAACGTTCCCGGCGCGCTCTTTCCCCGACGGGCCGGCGACCACGAGTACTTCGCCTTCCGTTCACCCGACCGCGAAGTGGCCGCGATCTACCGCCGCCCCGCGCCCGAGGAGCCGCAACGCGAACCGATCGACCCGGGCGGCGACTTCGAGATGGTCCTCGATCCGCTCGACATTCATCCCGACGGCACGACGAGCGTGAGCATTCGCGACTTCTCGCCGGACGGCACCCTCATGATGTACGCCATCCGCGACGGGGGGCAGGACGAGGTCATGATCCGGATCCGCAACGTGACGACCGGCGAGGACCTGCCCGACCGTCTGCCCAACTTCCTCTACGGGTCGACCTTCTTCGACCCTGACGGCACGGGTTTCTACTACACGTGGAGGTCACGGGAGGTCGGGCCAAGGGTGCGCCATCACGTCCTCGGCACCGATGTCGCCGACGACGTCGAACTGTTCGGCGAGGGACACGGACCCGAGACGTTCATCAACGCCACGCAGGGCGGCGACGGCCGCTACATGGTCTACACCGTGCAGCACGGCTGGGCGCGCTCGGACGTGTATTTGCACGACCTGCGGGCCAGTGACGGGACCGGGGCGCGGCCGATCAGCGTGGGCGCGCCGGCGCGCTTCCGCGCCCGCTTCTCGGACGGCGAGATCTTCCTGTTCACGAACCTGGACGCGCCCAGGAACCGCGTGGTGGCGGTCGACCTGCAGGGTCCCGACCCCGACCCGGCCAACTGGCGCGAGGTGATCGCCGAGACGGACGACCTGCTGACCGACTACCAGATCATCGACGGCGCGATCTACGCGGACTACCTGCACAACGTGAGCAGCAGGATCGTGCGCTACGACATGGACGGGACGCGGACGGGGGATATCCCCGTTCCCGAACATCATGTGGCGACGTTGCGCCCGTGGGGTGAAGGCGCGGGTCTGCTCACCCTCCAATCCCTTGTCACACCCACCCACATTGTCAGGATCGACCTGGAAACGGGTGAGACCGAGCCGTGGCACCCTTCCGAAGTGCCCTTCGACGGCGCGGATTACGAGGTGAGCCAGGTGTGGTACACGTCGGCGGACGGGACCGAGGCGCCGATGTATGTGGCGCACCGGCGCGGGTATGAGCCGGATGGCGACACGCCGACGCTGCTGTACGGCTATGGCGGCTTCAACTCGAGCAACATGCCGCGCTTTAACAACGGTGCGGCCGCGTGGATGGAGCGCGGCGGCGTCTATGCGCTGGCGACGCTGCGCGGCGGCGGCGAGTTCGGCGAGGAGTGGCACCGGGCGGGGATGCTCGAGAACAAGCCGAACGTGTTCGACGACTTCATCGCGGCGGCCGAGTGGCTGATTGCGAACGGCTACACGAATCCGGACCGGCTCGCGATCCGCGGGGTGAGCAACGGCGGGCTGCTGGTAGGCTCGGCGCTCACCAAGCGGCCGGACCTGTACCGGGCGGTGTTCTGCGGACTGCCCGACCTCGACATGGTGCGCTTCTACCAGTTCACCGACGCGAACAACATGCCCGCGCTGCTGGAGTACGGGAACGCGGCCGTCAGGGAGGAGTTCGAGGTGCTGCGGACGTTTTCGCCGTACCAGAACGTGCGCGACGGCGTGGCGTATCCGGCGGTGATGCTGACCCAGGGCGACCTGGACACGCGCGTGCCGCCGCTCCAGGCGCGGAAGATGGCGGCGCGGCTGCAGGCGGCGACCGGTTCGGGACTGCCGGTGATCCTGGACTACGACCCCCGGATGGGACACGCCGGCGGTCGGACGTTCAGCCGGAGCGTGCGGAACACGGCGATGGAGCTGTCGTTCCTGCTGGGGCAGCTGGGGGTTGAGGGGACGGAGGGGGCGAGCCAATGACGCGCCGAACCTGCCGCCTCGCGTTCGCGGCACCTCTGTTCGCTTTCTTCGCCACCCTCGCGCTTGCCGGCGCTTTCGCGCTCGCCGGCGCCCTCGCGTTCGCACCCGCAGCCCCCCTCGCCGCCCAATGCGACGAATGCGTCTTCCCCAGCGAGACCTGGGAAGTGTTGCGCGGTTCCGAACTGGCCGAGCACGGCTGGGACTCGGAGACGCTCCAGCGCGCCTCGGCGTTCCTGCGTGACAGTGCCAATTCGACCGGCGTGGTGGTGGCGCACAAGGGCCGCGTCGTCTTTGCCTTCGGGGACACCGAGGAGCTCTCGTACCTGGCGTCGGTGCGCAAGAGCATCCTGGCCATGCTCTACGGGCACTGGGTGGAAAACGGCGTGATCGACCTGGACGCCACGCTGGAGGACCTGGGCGTCGACGACATCGGCGGCCTTCTCCCGATCGAGCGGCAGGCCACGGTCGACCACCTGGTCACCGCGCGGTCCGGCGTCTACCACCCGGCATCCAACTCCGGCGACAACCTGGCCGACGCGCCGCCGCGCGGCTCGCAGCAGCCGGGCACCTACATGCTCTACAGCAACTGGGACTTCAATGCCGCCGGCGCCGTCTTCGAACAGCTCACCGGGCGCAACATCTACGACGAGGCGCAGGCCCAGCTCGCCATTCCCCTCGGGTTCGAGGACTGGGACCGCTCCGCGCAGCGCAAGAGCGGCGACCTGACCGTCTCGCGGAATCCGGCGTACCACTTCTGGCTTTCCACGCGGGACATGGCGCGCATCGGCCACCTCATGCTCAACGAGGGCGCGTGGGACGGCGAGCAGGTCATTTCACGCGACTGGGCGCGGCGGATCGTCAGCGTGGTCACCCCGCTGGAGGAAATGAATCCGCCGCCGCGGCGCGATGGCTACTTCGGCTACGGCTACATGTGGTGGGTCTTCGACGGCCCCCGGGTCGGCGGCCCGTTTGAGGGCGCGTACACGGGGCGCGGCGCGGTCGGCCAGTGGATCAGCGTCTTCCCGGCACTCGACCTTGTGATCGCCCACAAGACAAAGTCGGCGTACGGGCGGACTACCGCCTGGCGTTCGTGGCAGCGTCTCGTCGAGCTGCTGTTCGAGGCGCATGGCGTGGAGATGCCGGGGGCGTTTCCGTGGGAGGGGACGGGAGCGTAGGATCCAGAATGATGTGCCGCTGATCCGCGAGGGTACATTGTTCATGTCGCCGGAGTCCGGCCGAGCTGAGGAGCGAATGCCCAGGAGGCGTCAAATGAACATCCCCGACCATAAGCTCGCCCCGCTCACGGAGGCGCTGGAGCGGATGATCCGCGAGACCTTCAGCCACGTGACTTTCACCGATGTAAGGATCTCGGCCAAGGAGACCTATTGGGGAGATGACATGAAGATCGAGATCGTTGCGTTCTATGAAGGGGACATGGAACAGCTACACGGGCCCGAGCGGCCGGGAATCCTGGTTCGTCTGCAGGACGCGATCTGGGAGGACGGTGTCGATGCGTTCCCCAGTTTGTTCTTCACTCCTGCACCGGAATCCCGGACAGCCCCCGCGTGAACGCCGGGGATCTGCTCGGATCTGCAGAGCGCTTGCTCGCCACGGGGCCGGGACGCCCGGCCGATGCCGATCTCCGACGGGCAGCCAGCACGATCTACTACGCGGCGTTTCACTGCCTGGCCAGGACCTGTGCTGACACCTTGATCGGCCAGGAGGGCCTTTCGCGTCCGTCTGGCGCGTGGCTGCGGACCTATCGGGCGTTGGAGCATGGCAGAGCAAAGCAGGCCTGCCGCCATCAGCAGGGGTTGCGCGGAATGTCCTACAGCTTACGCGAATTCGCTCGACTCTTCGTTGACCTACAGGATGACCGACATAGGGCCGACTACGATCCGGTCTGGTACCCAGACCCGAAGACCATCGAGGATCGGCTCGGCGTTGCGCGCCAAATCATTCGTCGTTTTGAATCTACGCCACTTCAAGACCGGCGGGACTTCGCCGCCCACGTCCTGTTCAAGCGCCGACGCTGAAGGGGTACGACGGATCCCCCGCCCGACCGATCACCTGATCACCGCGCCTCCAGCGGTCTCAGGATCCGCCCTCCTGGAGTCGCCGTAGCGTCTCCTGGTTCATTCTCAGGGTCTCGAACTGCCTGACGCGCTCCGCGAGCATCTGGCTCAGCACTGACAGGCGTTGCACCAACTCGCTGTACACCTGGTAGTCCTCCCCTTGGGGCGGCAGCTCCGGACGCGTCCTCGGTACCGCGTCCGCTTGCGCCCGCAGCTCGTCGATCCGCGCCCGCAGGTAGGTCAGCTCGACCTCCAGGCGGCGTTGTGAGGCCTGCGTCGCCTCCAGGGTCCGCGAAACGGCCGCATTGCTCCCGGTCGCCGTGGCCGACACGGACGAGTCGGGCCGTTCGGTGCGCCCGACGCAGGCAGCCAGGGTTGTCGTGACCAGGAACAGCAGCCCGGCAGCGAGCGCACTAACCGAGCGGAGCCGCGATGTGACGTCAGTGGTTGCAAACTGCTTCATGGTCTTCAGCCTTTCCTTGATTGTGGGTGACCGCGTGGCCATTCCGGCCGCGACCGCAGTCATCGGTACTTGCGTATGAGCGAGGGTGCGGACGAGCACCTCCGCATATTCCTCGGGCGGTGCGACACCGGAAGCCACGACCTCGGCATCGCAAGAGGTCTCCCGACAGCGATCGATCCCGTTTTGCAACAGCCGGACCAGCGGGTGGAAGGCGAAGGCGGCCGAGGCGAGGCGAACCAGGACGGCCCAGACGTAGTCGTGCCGGCGCACATGGATGAGTTCGTGCGCGAGAGCGATCCGGAGCGCGGCGCGATCGCGAAGGAGGCCGCGAGGGACGACAATTGCCGGGTGTCGCCAGTGAAAGGTCATCGGTACGCAGCCACGTGGTCCTTCCAGAAACTCCACCGGGCGTTGAACACCGAGGCGATCGGCCAATTCCCGAAGCGTCCGGTCTGCAGCCTGATCGCCGAGAGCGGGGGTCGCGAGGCGAAGGCTGTGAAGGTGGCGCAGGTCGCGGGCCAGTAACGACAGGCGAGCCAGCGCCAGCAAGGCCACGGCGATCGTCGCCAGGCCGAGGAGGACCTCGACGGCACTGACCTGGGCTCCCCCCACCTGGATCGGTGCTGCCGGGTCGGGGAAAACCGCCACCGGCGGCCTGGCCAGGGCAACGGCGAAAGCCCGGCTCATCAGTGCCGGCACCGGGAGCCACGGGGCGAGGATGACGGAGACGGGCAGCGCAAACAGCAAGCTCTGCCGCAGCCGGTACTCGGCCAGGGGATGCAGCCCGCGGGCCATGGCAACGGCGGGTAGCGTCGCGCCCGCCAGTCCCGTCCAGACGATCACCGGCACCCAATACGCCACAAGGCTCGACCTGCCGAGGCCCATGAGCACCTCAAGCATCGGTTTCCCCTTTGTCGGCCAGGCTGGCCAACAGATCCTGGAACTCCGCGCGTTCTTCCGGCGAAATGCGCTCGCCATGCACCAGCGTCTGCAGGAGAGCGGACGCCGAGCCCTGGAAGACCTGGTCGAGCAGGTCCTGCAGCAGTTCCTCACGTACCTGCGCGGGCGGGCGGGCGGGCTTGTACAGGTACCGGGACCCGCTGCTGTCGCAGTGCAGAAACCCCTTCCGCGCCAGCTTCTTCATGACCGTCATCACGGTGGTATAGGCGACCGCGCGATCCCTCAGGATCCTTGAATGAACATCGGCCACGGACGCCTCTCCCGACGCCCACACGTGCTGGAGCACCTCCATCTCGGTTTCGCCGAGCCGGCTCAGCGTTTTTCGTCTCATCCTCGGTCCTCCAGCCGCATTGTCAGGGGTCATATACTATCATCATAATACTATCATGATAGTATATCTGCTTGCAACTTCTCGCACCGAGCATATGCCAGCGTAACGGCAGGAATGTGACAGACTCAGCGGCAGGAATACGACGGTTTCAGCGGCAGAAATATGACACCCGCAACGGCAGAAAAACGACGGCTGTCCCTTCGCCGGCAGCCCGCCCTACCCCGGCATCCTCCTGAACAGCCTAACCAGCGACCAGAACGCCAGCGCGTACATCACCGCGCCCAGCAGGAAGGGCGCCCCCGGCAGCTCGATCGGAGCATTCGGCGACGTGAAGTAGCTGAACAGCCCCGCCGTGAAGATCAGCGGCGCCAGAATGCTGGTCAGGCTCATCAGCGACGTGATCCCGCCCTGCACCTTGCCCTGGTCCTCGGACGGCACGGCGCCCGCCACCAGACTCTGGATCGCCGGCCCCGCCACGCCCCCGATAGACCCGAAGACGATGAATGCGAAAAGCATCCACCCCGCCGTGGCCAGCCCATAGCCCAGATACGTGATCACGGCCGTGACAAGTCCATACAGAATCGCCCGCCGTTCGCCCAGCCACTTGACCACGGGACGCACCAATCCCCCCTGCACGATGGTCGCCATCAGTCCCACAAGCATCAGTGAAAACCCGTTCATCTGCTCGTCCCACCCGAACTTGTGCCCCGTGTAGAGGACCCAGACGGTCTCGAGGCCCCGCTGCGCAAGCACAACGAACACGAAGACCATCGTAAGGCCCGCCACCAGGGGGTAGGAGCCGAGCACGTAGAGGCTCCCGACCGGGTTCGCTTTCTTCCAGCTGAAGGCGGTCCGCTTCTCGCGGGGCAGCGACTCGGGCAGCACGAAGAACCCGTACAGCCAGTTGACCAGGGCAAGTCCGGCCGAGACGAAGAACGGCAGCCGCAGGTCGATACCGCCGAGCACTCCGCCCAGCCCGGGACCGAATATGAAGCCCAGCCCGAAGGCAACGCCGATCAGCCCGAAGTTGCGGGCGCGGTCCTCGGGCTTCGACACATCGGCGATGTAGGCGTTCGCGGTCGTGATGCTCGCGCCCATCACCCCGGCGATGAGGCGACCGACGAAGAGCCAGGCCAGCGACGGCGCGAACCCCATGATGATGTAGTCGATGCCCAGGCCGAAGAGCGAGATCAGGATCACGGGCCGGCGCCCGACGCGGTCCGACAGGGAGCCCAGCACCGGTGCGAACACGAACTGGGTCAGAGCGTACGTGGAGGCGAGGACGCCGAACCAGCGGCCGGCCAGCGGCGTGCTGCCTCCTGCGAACTCCTTGATCAGCTCGGGCAGAATGGGGATGATGATCCCGATCCCCAGCACGTCGATGAAGACCGTGATGAGGATGAAGATCATGGCGGCCTTGCGGCCGCGCCCCGGTGCGGTCAAGCGTCCCTCCTCAGGATAGTTTTGAAGAAGGAGCATAGCAGGCCGTGACCAGCGGCGCGCCCCTCCGGCCGGCGACGCAAGGACCGGAACCGATCCCGCCAGACCTCACATCGCATGGACTTCAACGACTTCGAGAGGGAATCACGCCAGGTCTTCGAGGCCATCCCGGAGCGCTACCGGGAAGGCGTGGACGGTCTGACGGTGCACCGCGAGGCCCTCCCCCACCCGCGCTTCCCCGCGGTGTTCACCCTTGGCGAGTGCGTGACCGAATCGTACCCGTCAGGCTGGGACGGACCCGACACGCTCCGGTCGGTGGTGCTGCTCTACTGGGGGTCCTTTCGCGCGCTGGCGGACATGGATCCCGCGTTCGACTGGGGAGAACAGATCTGGGAGACGCTCACGCACGAACTCCGCCATCACCTGGAGTCGCTTGCCGACACCGACGACCTCCTCGGCGTGGACTACGCGATGGAACACACCTTCCTGCGGTACGACGGGCTCAATTTCGATCCCTTCTACTACCGCCACGGCGACCGGATCGGTGCGGGCATCTACGCCGTCGAGGACGACGTGTATATCGAGCAACACTGGACGCGCGGCGACTTCGCGCGCACTCCGGCGATCAGGTTCGCCTGGGCGGGACTCGCCTACGACATCGAACACCCGGGCGAGTTGGGCGACCTTCACTTCATCAGAATCGTGGACGGCATTCCCGCACCGCCCTACCTTCAACTCGTGCTGGTACGGAAATCGACCTGGGTAGAGCGGACGCGAGCGGCGCTGAGGCGCGAAGAAACCGAGATCTTCGAATCCGAGGCCGCCGTGGGCGCCTGACGGCCGGACCTCGATCGGCACGTACGGTGTATGACGATGGCGGAGGATCCCCCGACACCCCACAAGGACACGAGAGAGCCCGCAATGACACGCACACACGCAAAACCCGGCAGACCCATGCGCGGACGCCGCCACCTTCTGCCGGCCGTTGCCGTGGCGGTCACGGCGGGAGCCATCGGCTGCGCCTCCGGCTCATCGGGTGCAGGGAACTCCGAGAACAATGCCGTGGCAATCCCGGACCAGACCCGGACCGTGATGCGAATCGGCAACTACGCGCCGGTGGAGATGTGGACCGAACCGGGAGTGGGCGCACGCACCGTTCAGGTGGCCCCCGAACTGGCCTGGCGGGTCCTCGGGGGGGTGTACAGTGAAATGGGCATTCCCGTCACGTCGTCCAACCCGCAGACCATGCAACTCGGCAATCCCTCCTACAAGCCACGCCGGATCGGAGGCAAACGCATGAACTCCTTCATCGACTGCGGCGCCGACCTGTCCGGGCCGCTGGCGAATCAGCTGGAGATCACGCTCATGGTATCGACGAGGCTCAGCGCCAAGGGAGAGGGCGCCACCGAGGTATTGACAGTGCTCGACGCCTGGGGCGAGCCGCGCGCGGTCAGCGGCAACCCGATGCACTGTCAGTCGCGGGGCGTTCTCGAGCTGGACATCGCCAAGGCCGTGGCGGAGGCGCTGGGCGTCACTCCCTGATCAGTTCAGCAGGACAGGCACTTGTGGTTGTTCTTCGACCCGAGTTCCTCCAGTAGAGCGACCGTGGCCGGGAAGGGCTGGAGGCGCTGTATCGGGCCGTTCGCCATGTCGGCAGTCGTCTGGCCCCTGCGACTCACGACGGTGACGTCCGCTCCGTGCTCCACCAGGAACAGGATCAGGTCGTTGTCTCCCCGGGAGGCGGCGTGGTGCAGCGCGGTGTAGGCGTTGGCGTCGCGGGCGTTGACCTCGGCGCCGCACTCTTCAACCAGGAATCGAACGGCCGCCAGCCAGTTTCCAGGCACGTGACGGTGGGCGTTCCCAGCGAACGACTGCCCGTACCCGACACCGGAGGCCGCGTGGATCGGATGGATGTGCGGCCCGCCCACCGGAATCGGTGGAACACCTGACGAGTCCTCTTCCCCGTCCCGTTCCTCCCGGGCAGGCGGCTCCGCCTCGTCTTCCGACGACTCTCCCTCGGCATTGCCCTTGGTGGGCTCTTCCGTCTCGGCGCCTTCTTCCTCCGCCGTTTCCTCCTCCTCCTCGGAGGCGGGTGGACGGCGGCGGCGCTCCGGAGGCTTCATCGTGGCGATGTTCGGGTCGGCTCCGTGCTCCTTGAGCAGCCTCATGGCGTCGACGTCGAGCGCGTAGGCCGCACGCCAGAACGGGGTAGCCCCCTTCATGTTGATCCCGCTGCCCCTCAGGACGCCGAAGGTGTATTCCATGTACCACAGGTGACTGCTGAGGCGGGGGTTGGGGTCGGCCCCGGCTTCCAGGAGGGCCTGCACAACGTCCAGGTGGGTCGCCGCCTGCTGTTCGTGCTCGGTGGGGTGCGCGTAGGACGCGCGCGGAGCCCACTGGCGTTCGAGCACGGCGAACAGCGGCGTGGCGCCGGCCTCGCTGGCCGCGTCGGTGTCCGCGCCGCGCTCGATCAGCCAGAGGGCAAGGTCGAACTGACCGTTGACCGCCGCCATCAGCAGGGGACTGGTTCCGTCGCCGGCCGAGGGCTGGTGTATGTCGGCACCGCCTGCGAGCAGGGCCTCGGCCGCCGCCCGGTGGCCTTGCCGGACCGCGTGCAGCAGCGGCGTCAGGCCGCCCCAGGCGCCAACGAGCTGTGCGTAGGACATGGGACGCGGCTCCTCGTCGGCGGGCTCAGCCTCTTCGTCGGCTTCATCCTTCGCGTCGTCGGCTTCGTCCTCGCTTTCGCCCTCTTCGTCCTGGGGGTCCTCCTCGCCCTCGCCCTCCTCGCCCTCGCCCTCTTCGCCCTCTTCATCCTCCTCCCCGTCATCGGCCGGATCGGGAACGTCGGGCCATTTGCGCTGGATCTCGCGCGACGCTTCGATTGCCGCCTGGACCTGGCGCGGGGTCGGCTGCCAGTCCGTGCCGCCGCCCTCCTTTTCCTTGAACGCAGCCAGGAACTCGTCGAGGCGGCGCTCGGCGGCCTGATCGGCCCTGGCCCGCTCTTCCACGTCGACCGAGTGCGCCGGCAGCGACGGGTCCGCCCCGGCGTCCAGCAGCATGCGAATGGCTTCCGCGCGATTGTTGGCCGCTGCGAAGATCAGCGGCGTCTGGCCCCACGCGGCCTCGCGCCCGTTCACGTCGGCGCCCGCTTCGACGAGCGCGCCGACCACGGTCGGATCCCCAGCCGCGGCGGCGAGGTGCAACGGCGACGTGCCCGAGTTGGTGGTGCGCGCATCGGGGTCGCTGCCCGCCTCGAGAAGGAGGCCGACCACCCGGCCGTGCGCCGCCCGTGCCGCCAGGTGAAGCGGCGTGTAATGCCCGATCCGGGTCCCGGCATCGACCCTGGCGCCCGCATAGATGAGTACCTCGCCCAGCTCCGGGTCGCCGTGCTCGGCGGCCCAGTGCAGCGCGGTCATTCCGTCTCCCTGGGCGGCATTCACGTCGGCCCCGTCGCGGAGCAGCCGGCGGACGGCCTCCAGGTCGCCGCGCTGGGCGGCGTCGGCCACGGGCCCGTCAGGCGCGGGTGTGGCGGGCGCGTCGGGCGCGGCGAACGCGCCGAGCCCCAGGATCAGGACCAGCGCGCCCATCGCGGGGCGCTTCATCGTCCGGTCGCGGCCTCTGCGGGCGCGGCCAGCGAAAACTCCCCCGTCGCGTCTCCGAAGCGCTCCAGATCGTCGTGGCCAAGCCTGTGGAGCAGCGTGGTGAAAACGTTGGCCATCGGCGTTCCCGCGGCTGCCTGCAGGTGCACGCCACCCCGCAGCGCGCCGTTGGCGCCGCCCATCACCACCAGCGGACAGCGCCGGTGGTTGTGCAGGTTGCCGTCGCCCATCGGGGAGCCCCAGATGATCATGGACTGATCGAGCAGACTCGAATCCCCGTCCATGGTCTCCTGCATCCGTTCGAGGAAGTAGGCCAACTGCGCCGTCCGGTATTGGCAGATCCTGTTGAATTCCAGGATGTTCTTCTCCCTGCCGCCGTGGTGAGAGGCAGGATGGAAGGCCCTGTCCGAGCCGCTCTCCGGGAAGACCCGGTTGGACGCGTCGCGGCCGGTCTTGAATGCCACGATCCGGGTCGTGTCGGTCTGGAGGGCGAGCACCTGCAGGTCGAACATCAGCTTCATATGCTCGCTGAACGAGTCCGGCACCCCGGGAGGCGCCCCCGGCAGCTCGCGCGGCTCGCCGCTCGTGTTGCGCGCCTCCACCTGCTCGATCCGCCGTTCGATCTCGCGCACGCTCTCCAGGTAGCGGTTGACACGGCGCAGGTCCACGGCACCCAGTTCGCGCCGGAGGTCGGCCACCTCGCCCGCCACCCAGTCCAGAATGCTCTTGTGCGTGTGACGCCGTCTCGCGCGTTCCTCCGCCGTCCCCCCCGCGCCGAAGAGCATGTCGAACGCCGTGCGGGGACTGCGGATCATCGGCAGCGGCGTGGTTGGCGACGCCCAACTGATCGAGTCCGTGTACGAGCACGAGTAGTTGTAGTCGCAGCCGCCCCCCTTGTCGGTACGCTCAATACAGAGCTGCAGCGATGGAAGCGCCGTCTCCTGCCCGAAACGCTGGGCGTGCAACTGGTCCAGCGACGTGCCGCAGAAGATGTCCGACCCCTGCGTCTGCCTGGGATGCGCCTGCGTGAGGAACACCGCGCTGGATCGGAAGTGGTCGCCTCCGACCTCCTGCGCCTCGAACGCCTCGGCCATGCGCACATCGGTGTTGCTGACGATCGTCAGATGCTCCCGCCACGGCTCCAGCGCCTTGAGAACGTTCGCGTCGACCAGTTCGAAGTCGCGCCCCACGGTGGCAGGCGCGAAGAGGTGCTGCTCGGCGCCCCACTCGTTGCATCCGGGCACACCGTGGACCTCCTCGATGCAGATCAGCCGCGTGGGCCGGTCCGCCAGCGGGGTCGCGCGGAGCCGACCGGCCGGGAACATCGAATCCAGAAGGGGCAGCGCAACCGTCGCGCCCGCTCCCTTGAGGAACGTGCGGCGTGGCAGTGACTTGCCGGTCAGGAAATGCATGTCGGCTCCAACAGGAAGTGCGTTCGGTAAATCTAGTGCCGTGTCCCGGAGGTTGGCGAGCCGGGGTCATCCTGTGCGGCGGCGACCGCCTCCTTCATGCGGAAGGCGTCGCTGGTCACCACGCCCAGGATGAACGACGACAGCCGGTAGCCATCGTCCGCAGCCGCAGCCGAGATGGCGCGCACGGCGGGCTGGTCGCGGTAGTCGACCGAGCGCCCCAGAGCGTACGCCATGAGGTTCCGCGTGAAGTTGCGGACCAGGGGAATCGGTCGTTTCAGCAGGACCATGGACAGGTCCCGCGAACTCGCGATATCCGTGCCATCGTAGTAGGTGCCGCGTGTGTCGAGCGGGGTCCCGCCTTCGCGGATCCGCCAGCGGCCGGTGACGTCGAAATTGTCCAGAGCCAGCCCGATGGGGTCGATGAAGTTGTGACACGAGGAGCACGCCGGCCTTGCGCGGTGCTCCTCCAGCCGCTCGCGGGTGGTCAGGATCCTGCCCTCGCGAGCGCTCTCCGTTTCATCCAGTTCGGGGATGTCCGGCGGGGGCGGGGGCGGTGGCATCCCCATGAGGACTTCCATGACCCACTTGCCACGCAGGACCGGCGATGTGCGGTTGCCGAGAGACGTCTGGACAAGCATGCTCCCGTGCCCCAGCACGCCGCGCCGCCGGTCGTCCGGGTATGAGACACGCCGAAACGCCTCGCCTCGCACTCCCTCGATCCCGTAGTGGCGCGCCAGCCGCTCGTTCATGAAGGTGTAGTCCGCGCCGTACAGTTCCAGAAGACTGCGGTCCTCGCGGATGAGGTTGAAGAAGAAGAGTTCAGTCTCCCGGCGCATCGCCTCGGCCAGCTGGCGGCTGTAGTTGGGAAAGCGGAAGGCGTCGGGCTCGACCTTTTCCACGTCCTGCAGCCGCAGCCACATCGCGGCGAACCGGGTCGCGAGGGCTTCGGCACGCGGGTCCGCGAGCATCCGCCGTGCCTCGGCCGCGAGCACCGACGGGTTCGAGAGCGCGCCCCCGGCCGCCGCGTCGGCGAGAACCTGGTCCGGCGTGGTGCCCCACAGGAAGAAGGACAGCCGCGCCGCGAGGTCCTCGTCCGCGAGCGCATAGGACTCGCCCGGCTCGACACCGCCGGGTTCGCGCTCCATGCGAAAGAGGACGTGCGGACTGGTCAGGATGGCCTCCAGCACCGTGCGGATCCCGGCCTCGAAGCCGCCCTCGCCCGCGCCCAGCTCGTAGAAGTCGAGCAGGTCGTCGACCTCGTCGCGCTCCAGTTCGCGGCCGTAGGCGCGCGTGCCCAGCCGGGTCGCGATCTCCCTCGCACAGGGACGCTCCTCGTCGCGCGTGGTGGGCCTGCAGGAAAAGACACGCCGCCGGGCCTCGAAGTCGGACACCCCGGTCGAGTTGTGCGGGCCCTCCAGGGTCAGACTCATGAGGTGGGGGAGAGACGTCGTGCCGTAGCTGGTCTCCGTGCCCGTGAGCGACCAGTCGTTCGGACGAATGACATCCTCGTAGGGCCCGTCCATCTGACGGACGAACGCCGCCGTCACGCGGTGTTCGCCCGCCCGCACGAGGACCGGGTCGGTGCGGAAGGGGAAGCCCTTGCGGCCCTGAAAGTCGATGTCGCCGCCGTAGCGGAGCAGTGCGACCCGCTCGCCGTCGATCGAGATGTCGATGTCGTGGTAGCGCTCTCCCCAGCCGGACATGAAGGTCATCTCGAAGGTGTACTCGCCGTCCGCCGGGAAGGAGTGGAGGACGCTGATGCCGCCCCGCGTGCCGAACGGCGCCCCTTCGACGCGTTCCCACTCGTGCTGGGAGACGGTGGGGGGATTGGTGTAGGTGACCGCGGACGCCGCTGCGTCGCGATCGCCAACCGCACGCCGCGCGATCTCGCTGGCCGCGTTCAGGTACGCGTCCATGAGGGTGGCCGAGAGCGTCTGCGCGTCCGCGTTGTTGTCGAAGCCATCGGTGATCCGGTCCTGCGGGAGCCACTCCGCAGGGTCGACGGTCAGGCCCAGCAGGTCCTGGACAACGCGGGCGTACTCGGCCCGGTTGAGTCGCTGGAACGGCCGGGTGCCGGGACGGGGGCGGACTGCGGCCGCCTCGTCGATCACCTCCTCCATGAGCTCGGCCAGCGCGGCCACGGTGTCAGGCGGTGGCCGGCGGGCCCCCGGCGGCGGCATCATGCCCGCGCGCAGCTTGCGGATCATGCGTTCCGCGGTCTCGGCGTTTTCGTCGGCCCGGGTGACGTCGAAGTCCTCCAATGACAGGTTGCCGAGCAGGCGGCGCTCGTTGTGACACCGGGTGCAGTAGCGTTCCACGACCTCGGTGAGCGCGGTGGGGGAGACAAGCCCCGGGAGTGGCTGAGTGGGCGCTGGGGGACCCTGACCGAATCCGGGGACCGGACGCACCGCACCGGGTGTCCCGCCCGTCCCCATCACTAGAATCGCGCCGCCCAGAGCGGCGAGAAGGAGAGCGTCTCTCATTGGCGTGCATCCCAACCGTATGTCGGCAATCTCATGATACAGCCAAATTAGGAACGCTCGCCGAGCCAGTCCATTGCCTCCGGCCTCACGCGCCTTGGAGCGATCAGGCCCAAGCCGTAGCTTAGGTTACCGCCCCCTGCAGGACGCGAACCGATGAAGGAACGACCTCAAGCGACGAGCACCGCGCCCTGGCGGCGCGGCAGAGGTGCGCCCACTCCCTGGATGATGCGCCCCATGCTGCCGCCGCTGGAGGAATACGCGTCGGTTCCGTCGTTCAGGAAAAGGGCACCGCTTGATGCCGATACGATTCGCGCCCTCTGGCATGACCACATGGCCGGAAGCCCCGTTCGCATGGACAGGGAAGCCCTCCGCATGCGGCACTGGTTGCGCGCCGACCGGGACGGGGTCCTGACCCCGGACGAGGAAACCGCACTGCACGACTTCCTTGAGGCCCTGCGCGGCATTGATCTCTTCGCTTTCCGCCAGAGTTGCGGTGCGTCGATCTACGAGATCGCCCGCGTGATGCACATCATCGAATGCCGCGCTCACTACGCGGTCGGCTGGATGTGCCAGTACCTCTACGAAGACTGGGACGACGAGTGGCGGGCGGGCTGAGGCTGGAGTTGACAGGCACCCACCGCGCGGCTCTCGCCAACTTCAGACCAGTGATCGAGGAGCTGCTGGTGCGGGACTGGTCCGCGCTTGTGCTTGGCGGCGGCACGGTCCTGGCCATGCACTGGCACCATCGGCACAGCACCGACCTCGACTTCGTGGTGGAGGAGGACGAGCCCCTGAATGCCGGAGCGCTACGGGGCAGGCTCGAAGCGCTTCAGCGCCAGGGCAGGATTGATGTTTGGCGATACGCAAGACGGCGATCGGTGATGCTGACAGCCAGAGGTGTTAGGCTGTCGTTCGTTTTTGAGGGGGTCGATGCAGGCGTTTCCATCGAGGGCCGCACCGCGATGGACATCAGGTGCGAGTCCCCCGGCAGCATTCTGGCGAGGAAGTTGTTTGGAAGGGTGCTCGACTCCGGACAGATGGTGTCGAGGGATTTCTATGACTTCGCCTGGGCCGCGCTGCACCGTCCGCCGCTTTGGGCGCAGGTGAGCGATCGTCTGCTACCGGAGGAGCGCACCCGGGTAGTGCGCGAGTGTCGGTCGATCGCGAGATCCCGGAAGGGGCGGCGAACCGGTCGCCCCGTGCTGCGGCCGAGCGATCCGGAACTGGCCCGGGACGTCTGGGCCACCTGCGCGAGGATCCTCAAGATGACCGCGAGCGAGTGACTGCGGGTACCCGGGTCATCTCCCGGGTTGTGCCGGAGCCCTGTCCGCCAGCCGCAGCACCCGCTCCAGAAGACTCCACTCCAGCGCGCGGGCGTCCCCAGGGCCGGCCGGGGTGACGCGGGCCATCGCCGCCTCGACGGTGATGCCCGGATCGCGCCCCAAGGCATGCAGGGCCGCGATGGCAAGCACGTCGCGGGGTGCGGCGGGGGATGCCGGCGCCTCGCCCGCGCCCGCCACCACCGCTTCGAAGGCCTCGCGCGCGCCGTCCTGGTCGCCCGCTTGCCGCGCCACAGCGCCGAGAACGAAGCGCACGAGGCGCTCGTCGGGCTCGAACGGTCGTCCCTGGCCGAGCGACTCGGGCCACAGGAGCGCAGCTTCGAGGAAGTCGCGCGCCGCTGCATGGTCGCCCGCGTCGACAGCGTCCATTGCGGCGCCAACGTGGGCGAGCTCGTAGAGATGGTGGCTCTCTCGGGCGTTTTCGGAGGGGAGGACGTGCGTGGCCGCGAGGACGTCGATCGCTTCGCCGTACCCGCCCAGGCTGACAAGCGCGCGCACATGGAGCAGGGCGAGATTGAAGTCGTCCGGGAATACCTCGCGCGCCCGGGCCGACGATTGCAGCGCGTCCGCCCAGCGCCCCTCGCCCTGCAGATAGCGGATCAGCTCGATCCGCACGATCCGGTCTTCCGGAGCAAACTCGACGGCGCGCACAAAGTCGAGACCCGGGTCGCGGTCCTCGACCTCACGCAGGAGGTGTCCGCGTGCGATGTAGGCCGCGCCGTAGTCCGGTTCGGCTCCGAGAAGCTCCAGCGCCAGAGCCGCTTCGTCCCTGCGGTCGAGCGCCCACAGGTTCAGGCCGAGCAGGTACCTCCAGCCCCAATGGCTGTCGTGACGGGCGGCCCAGCGCAGCACCGGCACAGTCTCGGGACGGAAGGGGAAGGCGTAGGCGATGCGCGCGGGCGCGGCGAGCCCCGCGGGATCGTCGGCCAGGAAGGCGCGCCACGCCTGAATGAGCGGCGTCGCTCCGCCGGTGCGGGCCAATTCGCCGGCCTGGCTTTCGTCGTCGACCCCGCCCAGCTGCGGCCACCGCTGTTCCCACACGACTTCCGCAGCCAGGTCCAGGACGGCGATCGCGTCATCGTGGAGCCCGAGGTGCGCGTAGCCGACGGCAAGCTCCAGAAGCGACTGGTCCGGGTACTCGCTCGTCATGGCGCCGGTGAGCGCTGCCGCAGCCTCAGCGCTCGCTTCCTCCAGATAGCGCTCCGCCAGCACGAAATGGTGCAGCGGGTCGATCTTCAGCAGCGCGCCGAGCGCCTCCCGCGCGAGCGCCCCGTCCCCCGAGAGACGGCCGACCGTGGCCAGCAGCTGCCACGCGGGCACGCTGTTGCGGTCGAAGTCGAGGGCCAGTTGGGCGTAACGCTTCGCCTCCCCCCACTCCCCCGCCCCCGTCATGATCTCGGCCAGGCGCACGTACGACGCCGCCCGGAACGCCACCGCGCGGGCCGCCCAGCCGAAGGCCTCGCGGGCATCCACGTCACGCCCGAGGGCCCGGTACAGGTTCCCGGCCATGAAGTTCGCCGCCGCGTCATACGTGTCGAGCTGCAGCGCGCGGCGGGCGTGGACCAGACCTTCCTCGTAGCGGCCCGACCTCAGATCCAGGTCGGCCAGTCCCAGCAGCGCGCCCCGGTTCCACGGCTCGCGCGCGGCCGCCCCCTCGAACAGCTCGCGGGCCTGCGCGTACCGGCGGCCCTTCGCCAGCTCCCGGGCCTGGAACACGAGCCGGTCGGCCTCGGGCGTGCTCTCCCACGCTTCTGCATCCATCTCGAAGGGACGATCCACGGCCCGCACCGCCGGATCGGACGCGTAGTCGAGGCCCAGTGCCGGCAGCGCCACCCTGAACGGCCGCCCGGCCGGCACGTCGAAGTCCGCCGCAACAGGGTCCAGCGCCGCCAGCCGCACCGGCTCGGCCGCCACCAACTCGTCGCCCGACCACACCCGCACAGTGTCGGTCACGTCGCCAAAGGCCTGGACGGTCACGCGCACCTCGCCGCCCTCCCTGGCCACGTGCATCGCCCCCTCGCGCGACGCGTCGGTCAGGCCGCCGGTTCCTTCCAGCGGGAACCAGGTCTCGGTCCAGGCACTCGCCGACAGCGGATCGAAGGCGGCCTCCGTCACCGGGTTGACGTGGTCGCCCGGCTGGTATTGCACCAGGAGACGCCCCGCCTGGAACTCGACGTACTGGCCATCGGTGTCGGTAAGCAGGTCTTCCCAGATCCCGCCGTCACGCGCCAGCGACCAGAGCCACATCTTCTGGCCCGGCATGTCCTCGTAGCGGGCCCAGTGCCCCCAGCCGTAACCATCGTCGTGGTAGTAGCCGCCGAAGAAGTCGTTCAGCTCGCCAACGACGTGGTACGACTTGTTGCCGCCGAACGCGTTGTTCCGGTACAGAGGCAGGAAGCGGCCCTCCTCGTCGGCCGGCCATGTACGCTCCCGCCCGGAGTGTTCCAGGTACGACTGTCCCGGCACGAACAGCTCCAGGTCGTCCTGCGCGAAGGCGGCCGCCGTCATCCAGTTGTAGTAGGGCTGTTCCAGCGGCGTGGGGTTGTACCAGAGCGCGTGGGTCTCGAAGTAGGCCTTGTCCGGCGGCAGGCGGACCTCCACCCGCCAGTGCGTGCGCGACGGCAGGTCCATGGCGCCGACGAAGGTGCTCACGCTGCCGTCCGCGTTCTCGCGCACCGTGTAGTCAACCGGGGTGGCGGTCGCCGGCGTGTGTCCGATGACGCCGAAATTGAACTCGACCCCGCCCGAGATCCACGGTCCCCGCAGCGCGATGTCGCGGAATTTCATGACCTCGTTGCGGTAGATGAACTCGTGCCCCGTCTCCTTCACCACCGCGCCCCACACCTTGCCGCCGGCCTCCGGGAGCACGAACACCTCGATGAGGTCGTTCTCCATCTTCACAACCTTCCACCGCCGCGGCTCGGAAGTCGGCGAGTACCCGCGGAAGGCGTGATACGGGTACAGCCGGGCATCGCTCGCAAGAAACGGCACGGGGTCGGGATCCGAGAACGGATAGGTATCGAGGAGGCGCACTTCCTCCGTGACGCGGGCCTGGGCGGCAGCCTGAGCGGCCTCCTCGGCGGCAGCCTGGCTCGCCGCGGCAGGCGCCGATACTGCCCCCGCAAGCGCGGCCGCCGCCACAACCGGACCGACGGCACCGGCGGAAAGTCGTCGAATCATACTCATATACTCATATACTCATATGCGCATGCTCAGCCCGCCCCACTCAGCCCGGCGGCGCCTGGATCTGGTAGTCCAGCGGCGGCTCGAGCCCCATCAGGTGCTCCACAAAGTAGTCCCAGCGGCGGCGGATCACGTAGGGCTCGTTCAGTCCGTGCGCGCGGTCGGGCAGGATGAGGAAGTCGAAGGTCTTGTTGGCGGCGATCAGTGCATTGGCCACCTGGTACGTCATGGCCGGGTGCACGTTGTCGTCCATGTCGCCCGTCATGAGGAAGAGCTTGCCCTTGAGGTTGGCGGCCATCGAGGCGTTGACCTGGTTGGCGTAGTTGTCGGTGCCGGCGACCGTGTCACGGACGAGCAGGCCCTGGTATTTCTCGGCGTACGCGGCGTGGTACGAGCGGTTGTCGTGATTGCCGGCGGTGGAGACGGCGACCTTGAAGAAGTCGGGGTAGCGGAGGATGGCGTCGGTGGACGCGAAGCCGCCGCCCGAATGCCCGTAGATGCCGATGCGGTCGAGGTCGATCCAGGGGTGGCGGGCGCCGAGCTGCTTGATCGCGGCGATGTGATCGGGGATGCCGTTGTCACCCATGTTGCCCCAGTAGTTGTCCTGGACGGCCTTGGAGCGGTAGGGCGTGCCCAGGTGGTCCATCTGGAGGACGACGAAGCCGAGTTCGGCCAGCGCGTCCTGGTCCCCGCGCAGCGCACCGCCCAGCACCCCGCCACCGAAGTTCCACCGTCCCACGCTGCCGATGAACGGACCCGGGTAGATGTAGTCGATCACGGCGTACACCTTCTCGGGGTCGAAGTCCGACGGCTTGTAGATGAGCCCGTACATGGTGGTCACGCCGTCGCGCGCCTTGTACTCGAAGATCTCGGGCGCGGACCAGCCGGCATCGGCGAGCCGCGACACGTCGGCGCGTTCGAGCTCCAGCACGACGCTGCCCGTGCGGTCGCGCACGACGCTCACGGGGGGCTGGTCGGGACGCGACCACGAGTCCACGAAGTAGCGGCCGTCGGGGGTAGCCCGCACCGTGTGGTCCGCGTCCTCGCCGCCAAGCCGGGTGAGGCCGGTGCCGTCCAGGTTGATCGCGTACAGGTCGGCCATGGTGGGGATCCTCCCCGCTTCCATCCCGCGCGCCGTGAACACGATCCGCCCTGCGGCCTCATCGACACGCAAGAGGTCGCCGAACGTCCAGGGGCCCTCCGTGACCCGACCCACCATTGCGCCGCCCGAGTCGAAGCGGTAGAGGTGGCCCCAGCCGTCCCGTTCCGAGAACCACAGGATTTCCTCGCCACCGCGAATCACGTCCCAGTTGGGGTAGCCGCCGATGAGGTCGAGGTTCATCTCGACGTGCGTGGCGCGCTTCTCTTCGAGGATCTGCCGCGCCGCGCCGGTCTCGAGGTCCGCTTCGTACAGGGTCACGGTCTTGCCGCCCCGCGAGCCGCGCACGAAGTACAGTCGCTCGCCGCCCTCCTTCCACTTCACCGTCACCCATGTGGAGTCGCGCATGCCCGTCGCGGTGAAGGTCATGTACGGCTGCGGGTCGGCTTGCAGCTTCACGTTGCTGCCGCTCTCCAGGTCGACCACGTGAATGTCGAAGGTCGCGACGATCGAGTCCCCGGGCAGACCATAGGGATACGTGTACAGCCTGGGTCGCTGGGAGGTCGCCGAGTAGATCGGCATGTGCTCCACGTTGCGCTCGTCCATCCGCTCCACCGCGATGCGGCGCGAGTCCGGAGACCACTGGAGGACCGGCCGCGCCGGAATCGCCGCAATGATCTGCGACGGCCGCGGCGACGTCGTGCCGTACGACCAGTACTCCTCGCCGTCGGTGGTCAGCTGGGTGGAGTCGCCGCCCTCAGTCGGCCGGATCCACAGGTTGTGCTCGTGAACGAAAGCCTCCGTCCGCCCGTCGGGCGAGCGCACGAAGGGAGTCCGGTTGACGAGCGTGTCACCGGTCACGCAGTCGTAGGCGCCGATATCGCAGGTGAACCCGCGCTTGTTCGCGTTGAAGCGGATCGTCCGCTCGTCGGGCACACCTCCGTCGCCCTCCCCGAACTCGAAGGTCCGAAACGGCAGCTTGCGGCCATCGAAAGCCGTGTCGGCGGCCAGCGACATCGCAGCCGCCAGCCGATCGTGATCGAAGAGCAGGGTGCGCGAGGCGCGGGCGGGGTCGACGAGCACAAACTCCGCGCCATCCCCCGTCTGGTTGCGGTACCAGAAACGGTTGCCGCCGGCCATCCACTGCGGCGCCACCGCACCCCCGCTGATCAGCGGGTTGACATTCCAGGAAAGGAGGCGCTCGGCGCGGTGGTAGCGGGTGACGTCCATCTGCTGGGCGGACGCGTCGGTCGCGGTGCCCAGGCACCAGCCTGCCGCGGCCGTGAGGAGGCACGGCCAGCGGTATCGGAAGCAAGGTCGGTAGCGTGACATGAGAGGCCTGTCCGGTAGGTTGGAGGAGTCTCGCGACCGCCGCACATCCGACAATCAGCGACCACGGGTACTGATGTATTCAGCCACGGGAGGAAGTCCGTCAAGCGAGCGCGGCAGGAGTCTGCGGCCCATGGCCACCTCGTCGGCGGCCACCCTGCTCTGGGTGTGGGCCGCAGGCGCCGCACCCGTGCATGCGCAGAACACCGGTCGACTGAACGGCGTGTACGGCGGGCGTGCGGAGTCCGACCTCCTGTGGAGCACACCGGTCGAGACGTCCTCGCGTCCGGGTTTCCTCCTTGGCGCGTTCGTCGATGTCCGCACGCCGATCCCGCTGCTCCGGCTGCGCGCCGAGGGCGGCTTCGCCCGGCGCGGCGGCTTCGTGGCGACCGACACTCGCGGGAACCCCCTGGACGGCGAAGTGAGTGGCGACTACCTCCACTTCGGCATCGAAACCAAGCTGTCGGTCTCCCTGGGACCGCTGCACGCGTTCGGGGCCGCCGGTCCGGGGCTGGACTACCTGGTCAGGAGCCGGGAGGACCCTGTCCTGGCGCAGGTCTTCGCCGACAAGCGGGGAACGATTCTGACGGCCGGTGCCGCGGCAGGCGCAGGACTGAGTGTCGGACGCCAGTGGGTGATCGAGGCAGAGGCCCGTCTGACGCGCGGGCTCACGGAAGCGTATTCGGGAGCCGGACTCTCGGTCCGCAACCGCTCACTGGAGTATGTGCTGAGGCTTTCGAAGGTAGTCGGCGACCCCGGATGACGCGAGTCCAGTTGACATGCAACCGTTTAGTTGCATATTGCATTCATGCCCGATGTATTCGCAGCCGTTTCCGACCCGACCCGCCGCCTCATCCTGGGCCGCCTTCGTGACGAAGGCGAGAGCTCGCTGACAACCCTCGCCCGCCGTCTCCCCATGAGTCGGCAGGCCGTCACCAAGCACCTGGACATTCTCGTCGGCGCAGGTCTGGTCACCAAGCGCGCGCAAGGCCGCAACCGGCTCCACGCGCTGTGCCCCGAGCCCCTGAAGGAGGTCGAGGACTGGCTGGCCCCTTACGCCGCCGCCTGGGACGAGCGCCTTGAGCGTCTGCGATTCCACCTGCACGGAGAGGATTGATGAGGGAGAGGACTGAACGATGACGGAGCGCACGGTCGAGAAGGTGCTGGAACTTGATGTTCCGGTGGAGCAGGTGTGGCGCGCGATCACGGATCCGGCGGAGTTGGCGCGCTGGTTCGGCGACGAAGCCGAGGTGGACCTGCGGCCGGGGGGCGACGCGGCCATGAAATGGGAAAACCACGGTCGCTATGCCATGCGCATCGAAGAGGTCGATCCCCCGCGCCGGCTGGTGTGGAGCTGGGTGCACGAGCCGGACGTGGCCTTCAAGGAGGCGCCCGCGACCCGCGTTCGGTGGACGCTGACGCCGCGGGACGACGGCGGCACCACGCTGCACCTGCTCGAGACCGGCTTCAGGACCGACCTGCACCTCGGACAGAACGACGAGGGCTGGGACGCTGAGCTGGGCGAGCTTGCCGAACTGTTGCGTGCCTAGCCTCCCTCGGCAGCCCGGATAGCCCGGACACGGTCCCCGCATCGCAGCAGAGGCGCGAACACGTTCCAGCTGAAACGCCGCACGGGGTTTTCCTCTACGCCCTGCTCGCTTTACCTTCTGCAACGCTCGGTCACTACGGTCCCCCGCCAGCCGGCGGTCGGACCCCACAGGAAGAGGCAGTATGAAGATGATGCGCTCCTGCTCGTATTTTTTTGCCGCGGCCGCGTTTCTGGCGGTCTCAGCCCCCGCCTGCGCCCAGTCGGACATCCTCCCGGCCCCGTCGGACATCCACCGGACCGCGTTGCACGACTACCGTGTCGTCACGGTCGCCGACGGCTTCGTGGTCCCCTGGTCCATCGCCTTCCTGCCGGACGGTGACATGCTGGTCACAGAGCGTCCCGGGCGCTTGCGGATCGTACGCGACGGCATGCTCCTTCCAGACCCGGTGCAGGGCATCCCCGAAGTGGTGGCACGTGGACAGGGCGGACTGCTGGAGGTCCTCCCCCACCCGGATTTCGCCACCAATCGGCTGATCTACATCAGCTACTCCAAGGCCACCGGCAACTCGCCCGGCGGCACGACATCGGTGATCCGCGGGACCTTCGAGAACGACCGCTTCACGATGACCGACGAGATCTTCGAGGCGGTCTCCGAGGGCAACGGCCACTACGGGTGCAAGCTCGCCTTCGATGCAGACGGCTACCTCTTCCTCTCGGTCGGCGACCGGCAGGTCGCTCCACGCGGAGACCTGGCCGCCCATCCGGCCCAGGACATCTCGAACCACCACGGCGTCATCGTGCGGCTTCACGACGATGGCAGCATCCCCGACGACAACCCGTTCGTCGGACAGGCTGGCGCGCGGCCGGAGATCTGGAGCTATGGCCATCGGAATCCACAGGGACTGGCGATCCAGCCCGGCACCGGCGCCGTCTGGTCCACCGAGCACGGACCCCAGGGCGGCGACGAGGTCAACGTCTCCACCCCCGGCGCCAACTACGGCTGGCCGGTCATCGGATACGGCGTGAACTACCGGTCCGGGAGCGCCATCCACGAGGCCACGCACATGGAGGGCATGGAGCAGCCACAGCACATCTGGGTGCCGTCGATCGGCGTGTCGGGGCTGGCGTTCTACACGGGCGACCAGTTCCCCGGATGGCGGGGCAACCTCCTCGCGGGCGGCCTCGCCGGACAGCGCATCGACCGCCTGACCATCGAGGACGGCCGCGTGGTCGCGAGCGAGACCATCCTGCAGGGCATGGGCCGTGTACGCGACATCCGCCAGGGCCCCGACGGATTCATCTACGTGGCCCTCGAGGCGCGCGGCGACGACCAGACGCCGATCGTAAGGCTGGAGCCGGTGGGGTAGGAGGGCAGCCCTGACAGAGCTGATCTGGTCGTTGCGCCGCGGGAACCCGCGATGATCGACTACACGAAGTTCCGGCAGTCGCTGCAACGGCTGGAGGAACAGTATGAGAACTACCAGCACCTCGACCCGTCGCTGCCGCGTCTCACGTACGAGGCCGTTCCCGAGTCGGTCATTCAGAGGTTCGAGACGTGCTTCGACTCACTCTGGAAGGTCCTGAAACGGTACATGGCCGAGGAGTTGGGCGTTCCGGACGTGCCGAACAGCCCCAAGCCCCTTTTGCGGTTGGCCAACGAGAACGATCTGCTCACGGGCCCCGTGGAGGAATGGCTGGACTATGCCGGACACCGAGTGGACACCGCACACGATTACAGTGTCGAGAAGGCAGACCGTTGCCTGGAAGCAATTCCGGGCTTCATCCAGGGCGCGGTCAAGCTGTACCAGACGATGACCGGTCGGAGCTGGGAGTGACTCCCGGGGTCGAGCTTACCGCCGCTCAGCACCGAGCCGTTTTGCGTCTGATTCGGGCCTGCCTCCCGGACACCGAGGTCCGGGCCTACGGATCCCGTGTTAAACGGACGTCCAGACCTGCGTCCGATCTCGATCTGGTGGCGATGGCAGGACCTGGGCAGCGACGGCAGGTGGCAAACCTGCGCGAGGCGTTCGAGGAGAGCGATCTTCCATTTCGTGTGGACGTGCTCGTGTGGGACGAGATACCAGCGTCGTTCCAGAAGGAGATCGAACGAAACAGCGTAGCGCTCACATCTTCTCGAACAGCACCCCCCGCGTCCGTCCGTTCGCCACGGTAAACCCGGTCACGCTGCCGCCCGCGCCGCGCTGGAAGGCGATGGTGTTGAGGAACACCAGGTCGGTCGAGAACTCGTCGCCGTCCGTGTGCTGCATCGCCAGCGGTTCGGCCATCTCGATGTGGCGCAGGACCAGGCCGCCGTCCTCGACCGCGACTTCATAGAAGGTCTCCAGCTCCGCCGAGTAGTAGCGGCCGACGTACGCCCGGAGCTCGTCTTCGGCCAGTGCGGACCTCTCCACGCGGCGCATTGCGATCTCGAGTCCGGACTGGACCAGCGTTCCGCTGCTCGTGGTACCGTCGTCGTCGAAATCGAAGGTGAATTCGGCGTCTACCGACGCGAGTTCGAGTGTCGAGTCCGAGGTCGGCCGTGTCACCGTCCGTCCCTGGCCCTGCACGTCGACAAAGACATTGCCGTCCTCCACCTCAACCGTCATGGCCAGGGAGATGCCCTGGGTCTCGAGCATCCAGTCACCCGCGATCGCGTACTTCCGCGCGTCCGACATGCCCTCGTCCTCGCCCGCTTCCTCGTCGGCCGCATCGTCGGCGTCAGCGTCAGCGTCGTCCTCCTCCTCCGCCTCGTCGAAGTGCTCCGCGAAGAACATCTCGCCGATCTGCCCGCCAACCGACAGGTCGAAGGCCGCGTTGTTGCTCATGACGATCACGCCGCTCTCCAGCTCCGGGTAGTAGCTCAGATAGGCGCGGTGCGAGACGTCGCCGCCGGTATGCGTGTACAGGGTGCGGCCGCCCTGTTCGCCAAGGCCCAGGCCCAGGCCATAGCCGGTTGAGTCGCCCGACTCCAGCACCGCCGTGGTCGTGATGGCCTCGATCGCCTCCGGACCGCCCACCGTCGCGTCGCGGTAGTTGAGCATCCAGCGCGTCAGGTCGTTGACGGTCGTGTACACGCCGCCTGCGCCCGCCGACGCCGCGAGGTCCCGTGTGGTCCGGTACCCGCCCCCGGCCTCCGGGGTGTAGCCCTGTGCGCTGCCGGGAATGAGTTCGCCCTGTACCATCTTGACGCGGGTGTCCACCATGCCGAGCGGCTCGAAGACGTTCTCGCGCATGTAGTCCGCGAACGACTGTCCGCTCGCCCGCTCGATCGCGAGCGAGATCAGGATGTAGCCCGTGTTGTTGTAGTTCCACTCGGTGTTCGGAGGCGACTGCAACTCCGGCTGGCGCTGCACGATGGCGATCGCGCGCTCGCGGGCGAACGCGTCCTCGCCCTGGTAGCCCCCGATCGGCAGCAGGTTGTAGACCTCGCGGTAGCCGCCGGTGTGGTTGAGCAGGTTGCGGATCGTGATGGGGGTGCCGAAGTCGCGAAGCTCGGGGATGTGCGTCCGGATGTCGTCGTCCAGCGACATCTTCCCCTGCGCCTGGAGGGTCAGCACGCCCATCGCGGTGAACTGCTTGGTGACCGACCCGATGTTCGAGATGGTCCCACGCGCCCAGGGCACTCCGTGCGACAGGTTGGCCATCCCGACGGTGTGCACGTGCGCCAACTCGCCACCATCCACCACGCCGATCACGGCACCCGGACGGCCCGCGCCGTCGTAGGCCGCCATCATCTGGTCGAGCCGCGCGGCCGGATCGGTGGCAATGGGCTCCGACCGCAGCACGCTGAACGTGAACTCGCCGGCCTCGCCGTCCGTGGCGGTAATCGCGACTTCGTGGGTGCCCGCCGCCTCGGTCTCGAACCGGATGGTCTCGATCCCGTGCGTGCGGCCGTCCACCTCGCTCAGCACCTCGCCGTCAGGGCCCGTGACGGTGACCTTGAAGTCGTTGGAGATCTGGTCCACCTCGGCCAGGAAGAACGTCTCCGCGTCCAGTTCGAAGGTGTGGGTCTGGCCATCCGACTGCATCGGGGGCATGTCCGGGGCCGCGCAGGCCGACACAAGCGTGGCAAACACGATGAGGGCGGAAGAGGGGGCAGTGCTTCGCATGGTGGTCATTCCTTCCTGAACTGTCGTGGGATGGGCCGCCGGTCCGCGCGGCAGGAGGCGGCCGCGTGGGGTCAGCCGCTCTCTCTCCAACGAACAACCTCGATCGCGTCGGCACCCCCGCAGGGACCCGCCAGGGTGACGGGGCCTTCGACCACCACCTCGTCGCCCGGCTGCAGCCCCTCGACGTCGCCGCTGAGCGCGTAGACGTACTGGTCGTTGTCGCGCATGGTGACGCACCCGAGCCCCTCGTCGGTGATCCGGCCGGTGCGCTGCACCATCCCGTCGTCGTCGGTGACGTGGAACGGGTCCGAGATGCCGATCGGGCTGAACACCCCGTTGAACACGATGAACACGAGGGGGCGCTCCCAGCTGGCGTAGCCGGGGACCTTCACGGTGGCCGACACCTCGCCCCACATCTCCTGGGTGCCTTCGGCGAGCGCCTCGAAGCCGGCCCTCATCGCGCCGATGCCGACGTGGATCCTGGCCTGCGGCGGCAGATTCTCGGTGTAGATCTCGACGACCGTGCCGGGAGGGCCGAGTCGCGGCTCGACCGACTGGATGTGCCGCAGCGAGTCGATGGTCGCGTACACGCGCTGGGCGGAGGCCTCCGGGGCGGCGGCGGTCCACGCGAGCGCGAGGGCGGCCAGGGCAATAGCCGGGCGGGCGAGGCGGATCGGGTAGCGGGACTGAGTGGACATTCGGGCACCTCCGACTGCTCGTGCTTGGGTCCGGGCGCGACGTCGCGCCTTGTCAAGGTGTGGCGGCAGCCCCCGCCGGGCCAGAGGCGTCTCCGGCCAGCGGCGTCCCGTTGCCGGACCGCGCGGGCACTCCTAACGTCAGCGGCACGAACGGATGGTCCCCGCAAAAAGGACAGGATGCCGGTGAAAACGAGTGATGTGCCTGTGGGCAGGAGAGCGAAGTTGGTCAACCGGCGAGAAGCTCTGGCGCTGATGGCGGCGGGAGCGGGCGCGGCCGCCTGCGCGCCCGAGGGCGCGAGTGGTCCGGACTCGGGGTCCGGTGCGGAAGCGGGCGCGGCGCCCGGATCGGACGCGGGCACGGACGGCGCCACCCCGATCTGGGTCAAGGATCCGTCACCGTTCGTCCGGCACGGCACCAACCTGGAGACGCGTCTCGAGGACCTGGACGGCCTCATCACTCCCAACGACCTCTTCTTCGTGCGCAACCACGCGCCCACACCGGTGATCGACCCGGCGACGTACGCGCTGACCGTGGGCGGCCCGGGCGCGGAGTCCGAGGTCCGGCTGACCCTCGACGACCTGCGGGCGCTGCCCAGCCAGACGCTGATCGCCTACATCGAGTGCGCGGGGAACTGGCGCGGGTTCTTCCAGGCGGTCACGGGGCGCACCGCGTCCGGCAGCCAGTGGGGCACGGGCGCGATCGGGTGCGCGGAGTGGACCGGACCGAGCCTGGCGGATGTGCTGGCGCTGGCAGGGGTGCGCGACGACGCCCTCGAGGTGAACGTGATCGGGCTCGACGACGGCGCGTGGGAGCGCCCCATGCCGCTCGCGAAGGCGCTCGGTCCGGCCACGATCCTGGCCCTCACCATGAACGGAGAGCCGCTGCCGCCCGACCACGGGTTTCCGGTGCGCGCGGTGGTGCCGGGGTGGGTGGGGTCGTCCAGCGTGAAGTGGGTGGGGCGCATCGAGGTCGCGACCGAGAAGGTGTGGGTGCGGGCGAACACGTCGTCGTACGTCCTGGTGGGCGATGAATGGCCCGCGGACCAGTACGCCCCGGCGGACGGCGCCCCCATCTCGACCGGCGCGGTGAAGAGCGCGCTGGCGCTGCCGCGGCCGGCGCAGTTGTCGGCCGGGACGCAGCGGTTGCGCGGGTTCGCCTACTCGCCGCGCGGACCGGTGGAGCGGGTGGAATGGAGCGCCGACGACGGCCCGTGGGCGACCGCGCGGCTGATCGGCACCCCCGCCGCGCTGCCGCACGCGTGGGCACGGTTCGAGTTCGAGTGGAACGCCGCGCCCGGCGAGCACGTGCTGCGCACCCGCGCCACGGATGCCTCGGGAGACACCCAGCCGCTGGAGGGCGTCTACAACGAGAAGGGCTACCTGCTGAACGTGGCACTGCCGCACCCGGTGGAGGTGGGTTGAGGCGCCGGGGCGGCGGACCGGCCTGATCCCGTCAATCCTACTCATATACTTATATACTCATATACTCACTTACCCATGTCCGCCGACGGATCCGCGAGCACCGGCAAGGGCCTCCGGCGCGGGTTGCTGTTCGCCGTAGCGGGGCTGATCGCCGCAGCGGCATTGGTGGGATCGTGCTCTCAAGACGGCGAGGCTCCCGAGACCCCGCCCGTGGACGGTCAGCAGGCCTACACGGTCCGGTGCAGCTATTGCCATGACGTGCCCAACGGGATCGGGGCCGCCATCACGCCCCGGGTGCTGGCCGCGTACGGTACGGTGGGACGGCTGGACCGCTATCTGAGGACGGCCATGCCGCACGAGACCCCCGGCAGCCTCGCGGACGCCGAGTACGACGCAATCCTCCGGTACATGATCGAGAGCCGGGATCTGGTGCCCGACGGGGCCGACGGATGGCCGCTGCCTGACTCGACGAGGTTGGGGGCCGGGTAGCGCCAGACGGAACCATCGTCGCGCGGCGGCATACGATCAGGCAGCGGCAGCTTGCCGGGGCCTCGTCGCGTCGATGCAGGGAGACTGGCAAGAGGACTGACCGATGGAAAAGCTCGCGGTAGTCATCGTGATGGGGTTGTTCGGTTTCATCCTGCAACCGCCGATCAGCGAGGTCGGGATCAGCGGGGGGCCGCACTGGCCGGACCCCGACACTCGTGAACCGCTTCGCCGAATGGCAACCAGGGTCACCGCACACACCGCCCTGAACGAGCACTTCGGGGTTGAGTTCGGTGGTGGGTACAAGCAGGGCGGCTACTCGCACTGCGTGGCCCGCCCCAAGCAACAGACCACCCTTCCCGCAAAACGGCAGGCCCCGATCCGGGCCACCCCACCGTGCGTGTGGCCGCACATGATGGAAACGCACGAAGCCGAGACCGTGCACCGCCTTTACGACTACATCGACTTCTCCATGTTCGGCCAGGCACGTATTCCGGCAGGCGGCCGGCTTGATGTACGCCTGGTCATCGGCCCGACGTGGGGCATTCCGGTCAAGTGCCGGAGGAAGAGCGTCTCGCATGGGGGGGTAAGGGATTGCCCGACCGCCAACCTCAGCACCGATCGGCGACTTGTCATCGGCGCCGGGGCGGGGTTCCAGGTGTCACCCAGCCTCGACGTGTCTTTCGATTATCGCCGCGGCACCGACATGAGAGAGCAATCCGCAGGGGGCATCGACTTCACGTCGTCGCTGATCGCCGGCATCTCCTACCGGCTCACCCGGTGATCTGATCCCGCGGACGAAATGATACTATAGACGGCGGTCAACCGAGGTGCAGGCGCCCTGGTCACCTTCAACAAGCGGGACTTCGGCGATGCTCCCGACGTCTTCGGGATCGAGGTGCTGTCGCCCCGCCAGACACTGAACAGGATCGCCGAGTGGCGAAAGGGAAACGGAAATGACCGAGCGAAAGAAACAGCCCGCCGTCTTTCCCCTGCGCATGCCGTCGTCCCTGAAAAAGGCCATCAGGGAAGTGAGCCGCCGGGACGGGACGAGCATCGACCAGTTCGTCAACACGGCGGTCGCGGAGAAGCTCTCAGCCATACGGACGGCCGAATTCTTCGCCGAGCGCAGTTCCCAGGCAGACATCGATGCTGCGCGGCGGCTCCTGCGGCAGCGGGGCGGCGAGCCACCAGACTCGTCGGACCGGTTGGACGATTCTGCTCTCTAATATACCGACCCAGAAAGTTCTCGGTGACATATTCTCATGCGGCGTCCGCGAGCGACGCCAACAACGTCCCGTCGGTCCGACACTAAACAATAATGTTTAGAGTCGGGTGTTCAGCATCGGCTGTCACCGTCCTTCCTCGCGAACCAGTCCAGTGCCCAGTTCAGATCGGGCGTCTCGCCTTGCCACAGCGTTGTCCCCGTCCAGGGACCAATCCCGTTCTGGCCGTGCCAGCGGGCCAGCCCGAAGTCCGGCGGCGGGAGGGGCGGGTGTTCGGCCGCACCTGGTAGACCTTCCACAGACGGCAACCCGCCGATCTCCGGTGTCTCCGGCGCCACGGGCAAGTAGACGCCCAAGGGGTTGAAGAACCGCGGGACGCCCCGCTCGTCCATCTCCACCCGCAGCCCCCTTCGTGCACTGTGCGGTGATGGAAGGGACACAGCAGAACCAGGTTGTCCAGGGCCGTCTCGCCGCCTTGAGCCCAATGCTTGATATGGTGGGCGTGGGTGCGCAGGCGCGAGTCGCAGCCGGGGAACCGGCACCCGCCGTCGCGGGCCTCCAGCGCCTTGCGCAACCGCCAGTCCACCGTCCGCCGCCGCCGTCCGACGTCCAGTACCGATCCGTCGGCTCCGCGCGTGATAGGCACGACCTCCGCGTCGCTGCAGAGGCGCAAACACGTTTCAGCTGGAACGCCCGCGCCCTCTTCCGTGACCACCAAGCCGGGCGTGTCGAAAGAGCCGGGCGTGTCGACGGAGTGCAACACCAGCTGGACCTTCGGCTGCACGCGCTCTTCCAGCCAGAGTCCGAAGGCGTCGGCCCGCCGCCCGGCCGCGGTGGTCTCGTGCTCCGTGCCCGCGGCCCGCTGTTCCTTGTAGAGCTTGTCCTCCGTCACCTCGAGCGCCTTGAGCAGAAGGGCGCCCACCTCCGGGGCGAGCCGGCCCCGGATCTCATAGTCGCCGTCGTCGGTGACGTACACGGAGAGGCCCCGGCGCGCGGCCCGCTCGGCGGCTGCGGAGTCGTCGCCCGCCTGCATGCGCCGCCGCTCCCGGACCAGGCGCTCGACGTGGGCGGTGGTGCCGTGGGTGGCGAAGGTGAGGAGTTGTTCCTCGTTCTCCGCCGTGGCCATGCGGGTCATGGCCCGCACCTTCGAGTAGGAGAGCTGTCCCTTGGCCAGCGCGGCGGAGATGTGGGGCAGCGAGGGGAGGCAGCGGGCCACCCGGATCCTCTCCCGGGCGGGGCCGAGCGAGAGGCCGGTGCGCCAGGAGAGCCAGTGGGCACAGGAGCGGAACCCCTGCCAGGCCCAGCGTCCCTCCTCGTCGTAGCGCCGGATCAGGGTGAGAAGCCGGTAGATGGCGGCGTCGATGTGAGCGGAGAGTTCGGCGATCTCGTCGCCCAGAGGATCGTCGTCGGAGACGGGGGAGGCAGGAGAAACAGGCGAAGCCGGGGCGAGCACCTGGGTGTTTGACGAACTGGAGGTGTTGGAGTCGACGTGCATGTTCTGATCCCGGAGTCATGGGGTGATCGGTTGTCGTGTCACCTCCTTATACCCCACAGTTCGGGAAATGTTCGGCCAAACAAACACCGCACTCGGCCACGGGCATCCGCACAATACTTAACAAATATGTTTAGCGTCGTTGAAGCTCACTAGCCACTAATCCGGCAGCCCCACGAGCCGTCTGACCTCGGCCCGCGGCACGTCGAGTGCGTTCACGCGCCGCAGCAGGAGCAGGTCGCGGTGCGCGTCGAGTAGCCTGGCGCCCTCATCCATTTTGACCGTGAAGAGGGCGTGTGGCGGATCGACGTCCCACACCCGCCAGGTGACGCTGTCCTGATCGGAAAGACGGTAATCCCTCACCCAGAGTCTCGCGTCGAAGTCGGTCAGGAGTGTGTCGATCGCGGGAGCCACTTCGTTTACCGGCCAGTCCGCATACGCCTTGGCCACTTCGGCGTCGTCCAGACCCTCGGCCATCTCCGGCAGCTGCCCCGACGCGACAGCTCTTCTCACCCACGCCATGAACCGCTGCTCCTGCGACACCCGCCACTCGCGCCCTTCCTGCACCTGCGCTGCGGACAGCCGTACGCCCGCCGGCATGGGAATCTCGACAACCTCACTGCCGCTCCAATCCAGCACCGCAATGGCTCCGCGGTCGGTGTCGGCGATGATGAGGTGGTCTTCGGTCGCGGCCTCAAACGTTCGGTGCCCCATTGTCACGGCATCGCTTTGATGCTGTCCGTAGTACATCTCCTCACCCTTCGCCTCCGCGATCCGCTGCAGCGCGCCGCCCTCATCCACAGCGACATACCATGCCGGATCCCAAATGCGGCCCTCGCCGAATCTCCCGAATCTGCCGAGTCCGTCGCGGAACACGATGCGGCCGCCGGCACCAACGCCCACCGGACGGGAGGTGAAGACGTCCTGGAACGGTGCCTGCCGACTGAGCAGCCCGGAGAGATCCGGATACTCCGAGGAGTCGAAGATTGGCGGGCCCGCACGACGCGGCTGGACATCACCTTCCGCGGTGGTGTCAGACCCGTCCCGCGCCTCGTCGACCGGGCCGGGCAAATTCGGGAGCAGGATCGCCAGCGCCACCAGGAAGACGGCGACCCCGGCGATCCTCTTTCCCCCTAACGCCCCTCCATCCACGCCGTGGACGCCCCTTCGGGTGCGTTGTCGGCCACATGCGCCGCCATCTGCCGCACGAGATCGGCGTTCGTGAAGGGAGACCAGCCGTGGCCCTTCATCGGAGCGCCGTGGATGAACTCGCCGGCGTAGTGCGGGTCGGTCGTGCTCTCCAGGAACTCCTCCATGAGATAGACCGCGTAGGGCAGGTAGAAGTGGTCCATCTCGGGGTTGTAGATCTTGATCTTGCCGACCAGGTCGGGCCCGATCCGCGACCAGTTCTCCTCGGCGTAGTGGCGCAGGTCGAACCCGTTGTCGCGCATGTAGTGCGCCACCTCGCGGTCGATGACGCCCGTGTCCAGGTCCCATAGCCGCATGGGATAGCCGTCCTCGTCGGTGGGACCGTAGGCCGCGTGCCAGGCGTCAAGCTGCCCCGCGCCCCGCCCACGCGAGCCCTGCGCCGCCTCCAGCTGGCTGATCTGGCGGTTGCTGCCCACCGGCTGACCCTCGACCGTCCGCTGGAACATGCGCTCGGGCGCGCCCGCCACCGATCCCGGCACGATGAACGCGTTGTCGTCCTCGTAGATGTTCACGAGCTGATAGCGCCGGAAGTCGATCGGGTCGGGGTAGTAGGTCCATGTGCCGCCGTAGTAGGTCGGGTAATGCAGCATCTTCGCGAGCGAGATCCAGCCGCCGGTGGAGCCGCCGGTCATGACGCGCGCGTACGGCTCGCCGATCAGCCGGAAGTTCTCCTCGATGTAGGGGATCAGCTCTTCGTGGATGGCGTCGCCGTAGGGTCCGTTGTTGGCCGAGTTGAGGCCGTAGGAGTCGTCGAAGTAGGGCGTCGGGTGCTGTAAGATGACCGCGACCACGCGTGGGAAGTCGTCACCCATCCACGCCTGCGCGAAGTCGTAGCCTGACTCGCGCAGTCCACCCGCCTCGCGCCGCATCTGCGAGAAGAGCGCTTCGCCGGACGGCGGCTCGGTCGTGAAGCCGAAGACGGGGTCGAGCTGGAAATGTCCCTCCTCGATGACGAGCGGGTAGCGCATGTCCGGGTTCTCGTCGAAGCCGCGCGGCAGCAGCACGACCGCCCCCAGATACATGGGATGGCCCCACCACTCGCTAAGGATTTCGCTCTGGATCCTGACGCGCTTCACCCACTCCGTGTCGGGCGGCACCTCGATCGGCGGGATCTCGCCGGTGAGTTCGAACTCGATCACGTCGTCGCTGGCGGGATCGACGCGGACCCTGCGCGGCTCGGTGAAGTAGTTGCCCGGCGAGAAGGCCCAGCGCTGGCCCTCCCACTGGTCCTGCGGGGCCCAGATCGTGTGCCCGTCCGCGCGCTCGTACCTGGTGTAGACGTGGAGGACCGCCTGCACCCAGTAGTCGCCGGCGGGCAGGCCGCCCAGGCGGCGGTAGGGATAGCCGTCGGCGCCGGCGTCGATGACCATGGCATCGCCCGGGGCGGCGCCTTCGACATCGGCGCTGAAGATGGGCACCTCGCCATTGCGCTGGCGGGCGGAATTGTACCCGGCAATGCGAGGCTCGGGGTCGTTGGCGGGAGCAAAGACTGCAAAGAGCCGGCCGGTGAGCGGCCCGTCGTGGAGGGACGCGTCGTGGGTGACCTCGATGCGGAGCTGCGCGGTGGCGGCAGCATCGGCGGACGGTGGGGCCTGAGCGGCGGGCTGGCAGCCGGTGGCCAGAGTGGCGAGAGCCGCGGCCAACGCGGCAAAACGGGTGGGCGAGGACAGTGCGCGCATGGGTCCCTCCGGGGCTGCTGGTAAACGGTGAAGGTGCGGCGCGCCCAGGTGGAGCGGCAAGGGCGACCGCGCCCCGCCAGGGCCGGCGGCACGGCAGTCCGCTTACCTGGGCCCCGGCGGCATCTCCGGCAGGCGGTCGAACCAGGGACGTGCGCGCTCCAGCTGTCCGGCGAGCCGCAGAAGCGTCGCCTCGTCACCGGCCCGGGCCACGAAGTGCACCCCGACGGGGAGTCCGGCCGCGTTCCAGTTGAGCGGCACCGACATGGCCGGCTGCCCGCTGATGTTGAAGACGGGGGTCCAGGCTGTGTATTCAAACGCGCTCGCGGCGATGCGGTCCAGCAGCCGGCCCGCCTTGATCAGGCGACCCGATCCCAGTGCACCCACCAGCCGAAGCTGGAGGTGCTCGAACCGGCTTGGCGGCAACGCACCGATCTTCGGCGGCGGCGTGGCGACGGTGGGTGTCAGCAGGACGTCGTAGTCGGTGAAAAACCGGCCGACGGCCTTGCCGCACCGCTCGAGCAGGCGCAGGGAGTCGGCTAGTTCCCGGGCCGAGACCGCCCCGGACACCAGGCCGAGCGCCCAGGTCAGCGGCTCCAGCTCCGTCCGGCGCGGCCGCCGCCCCAGTACCCGCGCGAGATCCTCGAACTCCGCGCCCACCTCGCCTGCGACCATGACCATGAAGGCGCGTGCGAAGGCCTTGCCGTCGACGCGGGGGGTGGCCTCGGTCAGGTGATGGCCGAGCTCTTCCAGCAGTCCTGCCGCGTCCGCGACCGCCTGCACGCAATCCGGGTCGGGCGTCGTCGATCCGACGAGCGGCTCGGTCGTCCAGGCGACGCGCAGGGGAGCGGGATCGGTCGCGGCCTCGTCGGCGAAGGGACCGCCCGGCGGCGCAATCCTGTAGGGCGCGCCGGGCTCCGGGCCGTGCGTGGCGTCCAGCATCGCCGCGCTGTCCCGCACCGAGCGGGTGAGCACATGCTCGGCGACCGATCCGCGCCACGACTCGGCGTCGCGGGGTCCTGGCGGGATGCGTCCCCGGGTCGGCTTCAGCCCGAACAGGCCGCAGCACGACGCCGGCATGCGGATCGAGCCCGCGCCGTCACCACCGCCCGCCATCGGCACGATCCCGGCCGCGACCGCCGCCGCCGATCCCCCGCTCGACCCACCCGGTGTGCGGTCCGGCGACCACGGATTGCGGCAGGGTCCCCACAACTCCGGCTCCGTATACGGCAGCAGCCCGAATTCGGGTACGTTCGTCTTGCCCAGGATGGAGACGCCGGTAGCTCGCACCCGGCGCACCAGCTCGGTGTCCTCTTCGACGACGAGATCCCTGGCCACCCGGCTGCCTCCGGACGTCGGGTGCCCCGCGTAGCCGCTCAGAAGATCCTTGGCAAGAAACGGCACGCCTGCAAAGAGGGCGTTGCGGTCGATGTCGGCCGCACCCTGGCGCGCCTCGGCGTCCATGCGGTAGACAACGGCGTTGATCGCCGGGTTGACCTCCTCGAGGCGCCCCACCGCCAGCTCGATCAATTCGAGCGCCGTGATCTCGCCGGAGCGCACCAGCCTGGCGAGCGCAGTGGAATCGTGTCGAACGTATTCGTCGTGGGTCATCCGGTGTCAGCCCCGCGGTGCTGTCTCCTGTGCGGCTCGCGCCTACTACATTGTGGTGAGACGTTGGGAGTCTGGAAAATGCCAGGGAATCACCCGGAGGACGATGCCGGAGGACGATGTTCGCGAATCATCAGGTCGCCCCCGACGCACTGCCCTCGGCCGAACGGATCGACTGGCAGCCCCTGCACCCCCGTTTTGTGCGGCGGTTGCAGGCGACCGTGTTCCTCCGCGTACTCCTGTTCGCCGCAATCGGCGTGGCCGCGCACACCATGGCACCGATCGGGAATGCGGCGTTGTCGGCCGGAGCCGGGCCGTCGCTGCCGGTCGCAGCCTGGTCGGTGTTCGCGGCGCTGTCTCTCCATGCGCTCACGTGGCCCGCCATCGCCGTGCGGTACCGCGGCTACGCCGTCCGGGACCGCGACATCCTGTACAGGTCGGGCGTCCTGTGGCGCTCCGTGCGGGCCGTTCCCTTCAACCGCGTGCAGCACACCAAGACCGACAGCACACCCATGGACCGGCGCTTCGGCCTGGCCAACCTGTCCGTCTTCCCCGCGGGCGGGGGCGCGCACAAGATCCGGGGGCTCGGAGGAGAGACGGCGGAGCGGCTGAGGGTCTACATCTCTGCGCGCATCGAAGCCGAGAGCGTTGAGGAGGCCGGCCCCGCCGAAGAGGCCGAGACCGCCGAGGAGGCCGGCCCCGGTGCCGACGAGCAGGCCTGATTTCGGTGTCTGGCGGCGAACGTCCCCGTTCGCGATCGTCTTCTTCCTCGGCGCCACCGTCAAGAACATCGCAAGAAGCTATATCCAGCTCGCGGCCTCCTTCGGGGCCATCGCATACCTTACCCGCTTCCGGTCCATGTCCGGAGAGAGCTGGCTGCCGCTGGTGATCCCGGCCGCCGTTGTGGCGATCGGGGCCGCGGCCCTGCTCAGATACTGGTTCTTCCGGTTCAAGCTCCAGGAGGACAGGGTCCTGATCCATCAGGGCGTTCTGAAGAGGACCGCACTCGACCTGCCCTTCGACCGCGTGCAGGGCATCAACGTCGAGCGTTCGCTCGTCGACCGTGTGCTCGGCCTTGTCACGGTCCGCCTGGATACCGCCGGCTCGATCGTGGCCGAAGGGCGGCTCCCCGCGGTCAGCACCGAACTGGCGGACTGGCTGCGCACCCGGGTCGACCGCGGGCGGCGCGGCGGGCCGGGGCGGCGGGCCGGTGCAGGCGAGGATCGGCCGGGATCACCCGCCGCCGATGCAGGTGCCGTGGTCGAGCATGCCCGCGAATCCAGCGACAGCACGCTCGCACCGGCCGCCGATCAGATCCTGCTCCGGCTGTCCACTCGAGACATGCTGCGCATCGCGCTCGCCGACCGCAAAGCGCTGGTCTTCGCCGGGGCCCTCGCGGCGCTGGGACAGGCCACCGAGCCGTTCCAGGACGTGGTCGCCGGCGTCTTCATGTCGCTCCAGCGCGTCGTCGTCGACCTAGGTCCGCTCGTCCGCGCGAGCGTCATGGTCGCACTGGCGCTCACCGTGCTGGTCACGCTGCTTGTGGCGGTCGTCACGGCCGCGTTGCTCCGCCATCACGACTTCACGCTGTGGCGACGGGGGACCGCGTTTCGCTCGCGGGGCGGCCTCCTCACCCAGAAGGAAGTCGTCGTCGAGACCGCAAAGATCCAGCAGTTGACCCTGTCGCAGAACCTGGTCCTGCGCTGGTTTCGACGATACCGCTTCGGCGCGCTTCCCGCCGGCGCCATCCAGATGCCGGGAAGCGAAGGTCCCGCCAATCTGGAGTTCGCCGACAATCTGAGCGTGCCGCTGCTCGACGCCTCCGCCGCGGAGAGTCTGCGCCGCCAGATCTTCGGCACCGAAGCAGCCGGACTCACGCTGCTTCCGGCGCGCCCGGCCTTCACGCGCGTCTCGCCGTACTACATTCGCGCCCTGGTTCTCCGCGCCGGCGTCCTTCCGGTGCTCGTCGCGACCGTCTTCTTCAGCATTCCGGGCGCACCGGTGCCGGTCGCAAGCCTCCCCTTCGCCCTCGGGTCCGTCGCGTGGCTGGCGCTGTCCGTCCTGATCGGCCTGCAGAGCTGGCGCCGCCGCGGCTATCTCCACGACGACGAGGGGCTGGCCAGCCGCAGGGGATTCATCGGCAGCCGGGTCGACGCCTTCCTCTTCCGCAAGGTGCAGGGCGTCACGGTCAGTCAATCGCCCCTGGAGCGCCGCAAGCGACTGGCCACGCTGGAGGTGCATCTCTCCTCGGGAGTCGTCGCGATCCCCTACATCACCCACGAAGCCGCCGCGAGGCTGCGGGATTACATTCTCTACAAGGTGGAGTCGAGCCGCCTGCGCTGGCATTGACGCCGAGGGTGGCCAAAGGTCCGTTTGTTGTTGTGATGTAAGGAGATCCGATGAATCTCGCTGGACGAAACAGGGTGCAGACCGGCCTCGAGACAATCCGGCGCGCGCGCCTGATGGTGCTCCTCCTCACCCTGCTGCCGGTCTTCGCGGCGGCCTGCACGGAGGCCCCGAACGCCGGCGCGGCCGCGACCACCGAAACAGACGGCTACGCGGATGTCGCGGCCGCCCTCACCACCATGATCGAGCGCGAGCGCGACCAGAAAGGCCTCGCGGCGATGTCCATCGCCCTCGTCGACGACAGCGGCGTCGTCTGGGCGGCCGGATTCGGCGAGCAGTCGCCCGGGATCCCCGCAACCGCGGAAACCGTCTACCGGGTGGGCTCGGTGTCCAAGCTCTTCACCGACATCGCCGTCATGCAGCTCGCCGAACGCGGCGAGATCGACATCGACGCCCCGGTCCGCACCTACCTTCCCGATTTCGTGCCGGACAATCGTTCGGGCACGCCGATCACGCTGCGGCAGCTCATGTCGCACCGCTCCGGACTGATCCGCGAGCCCCCGGCGGGCAACTACTTCGACGATGCCGGGACCACACTCGCCGCCACGGTCGCCAGCCTGAACGGGACGCCGCTCATCTACGAGCCCGAGGCGCGCGCCAAGTACTCGAACGCAGGGATCGCGGTGGTCGGATACGCGCTCGAGGTCACGCAGGGAGAGCCGTTCGCCGACTACGTCAAGCGCGCCGTGATCGACCCGATTGGGATGACGAGCAGCGCGTTTACGCCCGAGGCCGGGATCGTGGACGACCTCGCCCGTGCCCACATGTGGGGCTTCGATCGCGGCCTCTTCGACGCACCCACCTTCGAACTCGGGATGGCACCGGCTGGAAGCATGTACTCGACCGTGCTGGACCTCGCGCAATTCATCGGCGTCATGTTCCGGCGCGGCGAACTGGCCGCCACGAGCAACGACTCCCCATCCACGCGTCTCCTCGCCCCCGAGACGCTCGAGTCGATGGGGCAGCCACAGTTCGCCGACCCGGGCGCCACCACCGGGTACGGCCTCGGTTTCGCCGTCGAGGAGCGCTTCGGCGAGCGCTGGCTCGGCCACGGCGGCGCGATCTACGGCTTCTCCACGCAGCTCGCCTTCCTGCCCGGCTCCCGGATCGGCGTGGTCGTCGTCTCGGCCGTCGACGGCACCAACACGGTCACGAGCCGCGTGGCCGACGCGGCGCTGGAACTCATGCTGGCGGCGCGCACCGGCACCCCCCTCCCCCCCGCCCCCACCCGCGGCACCACCCCCCTCGACCCCGCCCTCGCGCTGGAGCTCGAGGGCACCTACGGCACCGGCGACGGCGCCATCGAGCTCGACGCCCGGGAAGGCAGCCTTTTCATGACCCCGGCGCGGGGCGGCGCCACGGTCGAGATCCGCGCGCGCGGCGACACCCTCATCATCGACGACCGCATCGCGTTCGGCACGCGGTTCCTGCGCGACCGCGACGGGAGCGCCGGCGGCAGCGCCGGCAGCGGCCCCACCACCGCCCTCGCCCCTCTCGCCCCGAACGGCGAACCGCTCGCCACCCTGCCCCGCCAGCCCCCCACGACCCGCCCCGACCCTCCCCCCACCCACTTCAGCGGCCTGATCGGCGAGTACGGCCCGGACCACAGCGTCCTCTACATCCTGGAGCGTCACGGCCAGCTTCACGCGCTGATCGAGTGGTTCTTCCTGTACCCGCTCGAACAGGTCTCGCGCGACATCTACGCCTTCCCGGACTGGGGGCTCTATCACGGCGAACAGCTGGTGTTCGCGCGCGACGATGGCGATCGCGCGACCTCGGTGGAGGCAGCATCGGTCACCTTTGCGCGCCGCGATGTCGGCACCGCAGCGGGCGGCACCTTCCGCATCGACCCCGTCCGACCGGTGAGCGAACTGCGCGCCGAGGCGCTCGCCGCGTCGCCTCCCGACGAAGCCGGCCCGTTCCGCGACTCCGAACTGGTCGAAGTCACGACGATCGAGCCCGGCATTCTGCTCGATGTCCGCTACGCCACCACCAACAACTTCATGTCGTCGGTCTTCTACGACGAGCCGCGCGTCTTCCTGCAGCGCCCCGCCGCCGAAGCGGTGGCGCGCGCCCACCGTGCACTCGCGCAGCGCGGGTTCGGCCTCCTCCTCCACGACGGCTACCGCCCCTGGTACGTCACAAAAATGTTCTTCGACGCCACGCCCGAGGAGCAGAAGCTTTTCGTCGCCGACCCGGCAAGCGGCTCGCGGCACAACCGCGGCTCGGCGATCGACCTGAACCTGTACGACCTGGAGACGGGCGAGCCGGTCGACATGGTCGGCACCTTCGACGAATTCTCTCCGCGGTCGTTCCCGAACTACCCGGGCGGGACTTCGCGGCAGCGCTGGCAGCGCGAGATCCTGCGCCGCGCGATGGAAGCCGAGGGGTTCACGGTCTACGAAGCCGAATGGTGGCACTTCGACCACGACGACTGGCGCGAATACGCGCTCCAGAATGCGACCTTCGGCGAACTCGGGCGGTAGCGCACTGTCAGCCAGGCGGCGGCGACGCACCTGGACGGTCGATCTCGGTCTCGCTCTCACCGCCATCATCTGGGGGCTGAACTTCACGGTCGTGAAGGCCGGGCTCGAGGAGCTTTCGCCCCTCGCGTTCAATGCCCTGCGGTTCCCCTTTGCGGCGGCCGCCGTGCTGGTGCTGATGCGCGGAACCGGACGGCAACTGATTCCGCCACGCAAGGACTGGCCGGCGGTGATACTCCTGGGGGTCGTGGGCCACGTCACCTTCCAGATGGGGTTCATACTCGGACTCGACTGGACTCTGACCGGCAACGCGGCGCTGCTCCTCTCGACGAGCCCGGTCTGGGTGCTCGTGATCTCCTTCGCCCTGGGCCGCGAGCGATTCAACCCCGCCGTCCTCGCGGGCGTTCTGGCCACCCTGGCCGGGATGGTGATCCTGATCACGGGAGGCAGTCAGCAGGTCGGCGCGGCCCGTCTCGGCGACCTGCTGGTGTTGGGCGCGGCGCTCTCGTGGGGCGCGTACACGGTCTTCGGCCGCAGGATGGTCAGGCGTCGCGGCGCACTCCAGATGACGGCCTGGACGCTCTGGGCCGGTCTGCCCTTCATCGTGCTGGCCGGCGTGCCCGACCTGATCCGCACGGACTGGAGCACGGTCTCGCTGACCGCGTGGCTCGGCGTGGTCTACGCCGGCGTCTTCGCGATCGGGATTGCGTATCTTCTGTGGTACCGCGGTGTACGGACCATCGGACAGAACCGGACGTCCGTATACCAGAACCTGGTGCCGGTCATCGCCCTGATCAGCGCGTGGCTCTGGCTCGCCGAGACGCCCACGGTCCAGCAACTGCTGGGGGCCGTGGTCATCCTGGCGGGTATTGTTGCCGCGCGACGGTCGCCCCGGCGGCGCCGTGCATCTACACCTTTGAGGAAACAATGATCGACATCAACGAAATCGGCGCTACCGCATTCGTCATCGCGTCCATCCGGGCCATGGAGCAGGAGCAGTCCGACCCGTTGTTCAACGACCCCTACGCCGAGTGGTTTTCGAACGAGCGGGCGCTTGGAGCGGCCCGGCAGCTGAACGAGGTCTTTCCGCCGTCGACCACCATGGTCCGCTTCCGCACCCGGTACTTCAACCGGTTCATCGAGCGCGGGACCGCGGACGGCGCCCGGCAGGTGGTGCTGATGGGAGGCGGCTTCGACATGCGCGCCCACATCTACGACAACAGCGAGGCCGCCTTTTTCGAGGTCGACCAGAAGGCCGTGCTCGAGTTCAAGCGCGTGATGCTCGAGCGGCACGGGATCGAGCAAAGCCCTTCCGTTCTGGGGAACTACCTCGAGGTCGATGTCGCGGGTGGCCTCGACGAAATCGGATTCGACCCTGCAACTCCCACGCTCATCGTCTGGGAGGGCAATACGATGTATTTGCCGCCTGACAGCATCATGCCGTTCGTCAACCGGCTGGCCGACGCAATCGGGACGTTCCGGATCGCCTTCGACTACTTCGCCGTGGACCTCCAGAGCCGTGAGTTCGAATCCGACGAAGACCGCAGGCGGCTTGAAGGCGTGGAAAAGGCGATGAGAGCTTCGTTTCCGACCGGGTTCGCCGACCTGTCGGTGTTCGAAGAGCAGACCCCCCTCAAGGTCGCCGAGGACGGTTCCTTCGCGTCGCTGGCCGTGGACTTCGGACTGGCCGACATGGTGGCCGCCTACCCCGAGGACTGGCGCGAGACGCTCAAGCTGTACCGGTACTGTGTTCTGGAGCGGCGATAACGTCGGGTTGCCAGCCTGAAATCTCGTCGTACCAGCGATCCAGTACCGGCGCCTGCAGCAATTCGGCAAGCGCCGCGCGTGCCGCGGCCCCCGGTCGCTGCCGCAGGATCTGGATCCAGCGTTTGAGGAGCCAGTCGACCCGCAGGCCGTGCGTGGTCGCCTCGTAGCGGCACCCTCCGTCGCCGCGCCAGGGATCGAACCAGCGACCGAACGCCTTGAACAGCGCCATGATGTCCGCCGCGTCCCAGTCGTTCCACGGCTCGGGCAGGTCGTTTCGCGCAGGCCAGCCGGGCACCAGGAAATCGAGGATGTGGTGCGCCCTTTGCTCCCGTCCCGTCGACACGAAGGCCACCACCTCCGGACGGTACTCCTTCGCGGAGTGGAAGAGGCCGGCCGCGAGCCAGAGGGCCCGTTGCGCGGCGTCCATCCCACTCGCCGAGGCGCGCCGGCGAACGCGCTCCGCCAGCTCGGCCTTCGGCAGATAGAGCACCCCGGCCCACAGAAGCGCGTGAAGTGCCGAGACCTGGGGTCTGGTGCAGCGCGTCGGAAACACACCCAGCAAGGCAGGTACCGCGAGCCGCGCCACGTCGGCGAGGGCCGCATCGTGCGAGAGCGTGAACAAGTGGCTGTTGTTCCCTGCTTCGACGACGGATGCGCGACCTGTAGACCGTCACGAGGGCTTCGGCGCAAAGCCGCGGATGCCGACTGATCGCGCGCCGATACCACGGAGGCTCTCCCACGTGGTCCGCGAGGTAGTAGCAACCCACCGCCCGCCGAATTGCCTCCGCATCGAGCCCGTGCAGGGGGTCGCCGCCGAGCCGCGCGGTCTCGGCGAGGCCGGCAAGTACCGGATACGGGTAGTGGGCGCCCTCCGACGCTTCGTCCATCCGCACGATCTCGCCGAGCGGCGGAATGTCGTCGCGGTGCACGAAGCGCGGGAGTCCCTGCAGCGCCGCACCGAGCAGCGTTTCGTCGGACTCGACCTGCGCGCGGAGGCCAGCTGCCGGCTCGTCGTCGAAGGTTCCCGGCACCGCGCACATGTAGGCGCGCCCGATCCGGCGCCAGAGCCACGCGCCTCCCCGGCCCCGCCGGACTGCTTCCACTTCCCGGCAGGCACATGACATGAACTCTCTCTGCTCGTTCTCGGCAACCGGGTCCACCGACTCCCTCCGGCCCGGGACCAGGGGCCGGGTCCAGGTTTCGGTCCACGCCTTGCCGGCGTAGCGGCGCGTCGGCTCCCGGACCGCGCCCGCTCCGCTCTCACCGCCGGATCCGGCATCGGCAAAGGACGGCCCATCGTAGTCCGCCCAATGTCGACCCGGTCTCGAAAGGAACTCATCCAGCGGTATTCCGTGCTTTCCGACCACAAGCGTTCGCGCCCCCGGAAAGCGGTCGCGAAACGCCTCCCGGCCACGCCTCCTTCCCATTCCGCGCCCGCTCTTCACTTCGATACCCATCGGACCGACTCCGCGCGAAAGGACGAAATCGACCTCATGCGGGCCATCACGCCAATGGTGGACATCCACCTCGAATCCGGCGGTGTTGTGCAGGTGAGCCCCGACGGCACTTTCGACGATCCGGCCCCACAGTGCGCGGTCGGCGACCACCTCCTGGAAGGAACGCCTCAGCGGGACCGTCATCAGGGCGGTGTTGAGGACATTCAGCTTCGGGCTTGAGCCACGAGCCCTGTAGCGCGCCCCGGAGTATCCGGACAACCCCGTGACCAGTCCCGCACCGGACAGCAGATCCAGGTACTCGGCCAGCGTGGTTCGGTTGCCGGCCTCCTGGAGCTGGCCGAGCATCTTGTTCCAGGACAGGATCTGCCCGGAGTAGTCGGCGGCCAACTCCATCAGCCGGCGCATCAGTGCGGGTTTTTTGATGCGCGCCAGTGCGACGATGTCCTTCTCGATGGCGGGCGAAACGATGGTGTGATGGACCGCGGCGCGCCACGCATCGACCCCGCGGATCTCCGTGGCCATCCCCGGATATCCTCCGAAGAACAGGTATTGATCAAGCGTGAAGCCGAAGCATTCCGCCATCTCGGCATACGACCAGTGGCCGACGTGCACGGGCATGAAGCGCCCGGCAAGGCTCTCGTGCAGGCCGGTCATCATGGACCAGGGCGCCGACCCGGCAACGATGATTCGCAGAGGGCAACCGCGGCGCCGGTCACGGTCCCACTGCGCCTTTGCGATCAGCGACCATCGGTCCACGTGCTGGACTTCATCGAGTGCAAGAACGAAGCCGCGATCGCTCCGTTCGGCTCTCCGCCGAGCCTCTCTCCACGCCTGGTGCAACCACACGCTTCCCCCCCGATCGCCGCCCCTGGCCCACCGGCTGGAGGGATCCACCGCCACCTCGTCCACCGCATGATACCGGCCGGGCATGTTAACCCGCTCGAGTGCCTGGCGGATGACGGTGGTCTTGCCCGCCTGACGGGGCCCTGTGACCGCGACGATCAGTGGCTTTCGATCACGGGTCATGAGGTCGATCAACCGGTCGACCTGGAGACGTCGGTACGGGTACATGGAGTGCAATGTAACTCACCGATATGGTATGGATCAATGAATTACACAGGCACCCCTGGCCAGGACCGTGACGGCAAGGAGCACACCGCGGACTCTACCCCCCCGCGGGCTCTACCCCCCGTCCGCGATGATCAGCATCCCACGCGCCCGCAACATCTCGTTGAGCGCCGCGACTTCGCTCGCGACCAGCTCGTCCAGCGCCTGCAGGTGCGCACGCAGTTCCTCGTGCAGCAGCACCTTCACCTCCAGTTCCTGGTCGGTGGGCGGGAAGTCGGCCACGCTGATCGCGCCGGTCAGGTAGCCGAGCTTCTGGAGCAGCCTGGCCTCGAAGCGCACGCCGTCCTGGCCCTGACCCGTGAGACGCAGGTCGACCATGTCCATCTGCAGGTCGACGAGCTGGTCCCGCAGTGTGGCGATCGCTTCGGCGAGCGCGTCGTCGTCCGCGAAGCGCGACATGGTGGCGAGCTGCACACGGATCGCTTCCACGCGGTGGACCGCATCGCCCGCCGCGACCACGTCGTCCCGCACCTCGCGGATAAAGGCCAACTGCGCCGCGATGTCGGCCTCGGTGCCCGCCGAATGGGGATCCTTGATCACCGTGAGGGGCTGCTCGTGGGTCTCGCCGGCCGCGTTCAGGCGCACGGTGTAGCGCCCGGGCGGTTGCAGGATCGAGATCTGCTGGCCGCCGGGGGCGGGGCGCCCCTCCTCGCCGACCGCGATGTGGTCGGCGTAGATGGGACTTGTCAATAGCCGGATGGGACCGTTGGGCTCGTCGCGCAGATCCCAGTGGATGCGGTTCACACCGGCGTCGTTGGTGCCTGTCAGGGTGCGCACGACGTCGCCTGCGCCGTTCACGATCTCCACGGTGGGGGCGCCGGTCGCCGGTTCCGACAGCCAGTAGTTGATCGACGCGCCGTATTCGGGGTCCGTTCCCTCGGTGGGGTCGCTGTAGGGCACCGACGGCGGGGTGATCGCCCGGAAGCGATACGCGTCGCGAGGCGCGAACAGGTGCGAGGACGACGCCACGACCTCGGGCGTGAGCTGCTGGAGCGGCGCCAGATCGTCCAGGATCCAGAAGCCGCGGCCGTACGTTCCGACGACCAGGTCGCCGAAGTGTTCCTGCACGACAATCCCTGACACCGGTGCCGCGGGCAGGTTGTTCTGGAGCGGCTGCCAGTTGTCACCGTCGTCAAACGAGACGTAGATCGCGTTCTCGGTCCCCACATACAGCAGTCCCGGCCGCTTCGTGTCCTCGGCGATGACCTTCGTGTAGCTGAGCATGCTGGGCGGGATCCCGGTCGTGATCTTGTCGAACGAGGCGCCATAGTCCCGGGTCCTGTACACGTAGGGATCGCGAACATTCACCTGGTGGCCGTCGATGGCCACGTACGCCGTCCCCGCGTCGTAGCGGGAAGCCGCAATGGACCGCACCGCCATCCACTCCGGCAAATCCGGCATGTTGTCGGTGACATTTGTCCACGTGCCGCCACCGTCCCGGGTCACCTGGAGCAGCCCGTCGTTGGTGCCTGCCCAGATAAGCCCTTCCTCGACCGGCGACTCGGCGATGCCGAAGACCGTGCCCGCGTACTCGACGCCGATGTTGTCGCCGGTGAGTCCGCCGGAGAGCCCCATGCGGCTGCGGTCGTTCAGTGTCAGGTCCGGGCTGATCACCTGCCAGCTCTGGCCCCCGTTGCGGGTGCGGTGCACGTGCTGGCTGCCCACGTACACGGTGTTGTTGTCGTGCGGCGAGATGTGGATGGGCGCGTCCCAGATGAAGCGGTAGCGCACGCCCGACGCGGCGCCCCGGCTCTGCTCCGGCCACACCTCGACGGCACGGAACTGGCGCCGGTCCTCCTCGTAGCGCACCACGATGCCGCCCACCATACCCGACCCGGATGCGGAGGACCACACAATGTTCGGATCGGTCGGATCCGGCGTGGCCCACCCGCTCTCGCCGCCGCCCACATGATGCCACATGCCGCGCGGTATCCCGGTGATGCGGCGCTGGCCCTGGATGCGGCTGTTGCTCGGGCCCCGGTAGGTCGGTTCGTCCTGCTTGTTGCCGAGGACATTGTACGGGATCGCGTTATCGACCGTCACGTGGTACATCTGCGCGTTCGTGAGGCGCTGGCGGAACCACGTCCTGCCGCGGTTGATCGATATCGACAGGCCCTGGTCGTGCGCGACGATCATGCGGTCGGGGTTGGTGTGGTCGATCCACATGTCGTGATGGTCGCCGCCGGGGGCCTGGGGCCGTGGGGTCACGTCCAGCGTGCGGCCCCCGTTTGTCGACGTGGTGAACGAGGCCGTCAGGAAGTACGCCTCGTTCTCGTCATTGGGCGAGATCACGACGCGCGAGTAATAGTGCGGGCGCCCCATCGCGTTGCGGTTGCGTGTGATGAGCGCCCAGGTGCGCCCCCCGTCCTCCGAGCGCCAGAGCTGACCGTCCTCGGTCTCGCGCCCCTCCCACGGGATCCCGTCACCGGTTTCCAGCATGGCGTAGACGCGATCCGGGTTGGAACGCGCGACCGCCACCGCCACCTTGCCCACAGGCTTCTCGGGCAGCCCGATCCCGTTGTCCGGTCCGTTGAGCTTCGTCCAGGTGTCGCCGCCGTCGCGCGAGACGTGCAGGCCGCCGCCCGTTCCGCCGGAGGTGCGCCCCCAGGTGTGGATCTCGAGCTGCCAGGTGCCCGCGAACAGCACGCGCGGGTTGGACGGATCCATGGCAATATCGGAACAGCCCGTGTCCTCGTCGACGAAGAGAATCCGCTCCCACGTCGCGCCGCCGTCGGTGGTGCGGAACACCCCGCGCTCCGGCTGCGGCCCGTAGGCGTGTCCCAGCGCGCAGATGTACACGGTGTCAGGGTCGGTCGGGTGGATGACGAGACGCGGAATCCGCCCGGTGCGCTCCAGCCCCATCAGCGTCCACGTGGCTCCGGCATCGGTGGACCTGTAGACACCCTGCCCGATCGAAACGTGGCTGCGGATCTTCCCTTCCCCCGTGCCGGCCCAGACAATGTTCGGATCGGCCTCCGCGACGCCCAGCGACCCGATCGACTGCACGGGGTGACCGTCGAAGATGGCGTCCCAGTGCACCCCGCCGTCGGTGGTCTTGTAGATGCCGCCCGACGCAGCGCCCACGTAGTAGGTGTGCGGATCGCCGACGATCCCGGCCGCCGCCGAGAAGCGGTTCCCCTCGGGGCCGATGTGCCGCCACTCAAGCGCGGTGTAGGCGGAGGGGTCGGGGGCCTGCTGCGCCATGGCGGGGTGCCGGTCGAGAGCGGCGGCAAGCAGGACTGCGGGGGCGACGAGGAGCGAGAGCCGGGAATGATGGGTGCGCATGACTGACCTTGGTTGGGGGATGAGAGCGAGCGCGTTCTTGCGGTGAGCCGAACCGCGCCAGGCGGCAACGCCGCCGGACGGGACGGTGGGAGAGCGTAGACTCCATTGCGGCACGGCGCGGCGCAAGGTGGCCTCTGGTCGGCTGTAGCCGAATTCCCGGTTGAAAGTCTGCCAAATTATCCGCTGCCCTTCTGTCAAATCCTTCGGTATCATCTTGCCATTCTATCGGTTGCGCTCTGGCGGTCATCCTTCCCAACGGATACGGTCATGTGCGAAGCGGCGAGGTGGGTGTGATTCCGATTGGAGCGCTGGGGCCGTAGCGGCCGCGGCGAGCAGTTCCCGTGCAGAAAAGGAGCGAACCCGCAATGCTGAGCCACTTCCGCCTGGAAGAGCGGAAAACCGACGTGCGCACCGAGGTGCTGGCGGGGTGCACGACCTTCCTTACCCTGTCGTACATCATCTTTGTGAACCCGCTGGTTCTGGGCGGTGCGGGGATGGACGCCGGGGCGGTGCTGGTCGCCACCTGTCTGGCCGCGGCGTTCGGCTCGATGGTGATGGGCCTCTACGCCAACTACCCCATCGCGCTGGCCCCCGGGATGGGGCTCAACGCCTACTTCGCGGCGATCGCGGTGGGCACGATGGGCCTGTCCTGGCAGGTCGCGCTGGGCGCCGTGTTCTGTTCCGGCGTCCTGATGCTCATCCTGTCGGTCCTGCCGGTGCGCGAATGGGTGGTCAACGCCATTCCGCGCTCCCAGAAGCTGGCCATCGCAGCGGGAATCGGCTTCTTCCTGGTCATCATCGGGCTTCGCAACGCGGGATTGGTCGTAGACAGCGAGGCGACACTGGTAACACTGGGCCGGCTCACCCAGTGGCCCGTCGTGCTGGCAGCCCTCGGATTCGTCGGAATCGTGGCCCTGGAGCAGCGGAAGCTCCCTGGCGCCGTGATCATCTGCATCCTGGCCGTGTCGCTGATCGGCTGGATCGCGGGCCAGTCTCCCCCTCCGGCGTCCGTGATCGCGGCCCCGCCTTCGCTGGCGCCGACGCTCTTTCAGCTCGACATCGCCGCCGCCTTCGAGGTAGGACTGCTGGCCATCGTGTTCGCCTTCCTGATGGTGGACCTGTTCGACACCAGCGGCACGCTCGTCGCCGTGCTCAACGAAGCCGGGCTGACCAACGGCACGGGCAGGGTTCCGCACCTCCGCCGTGCCCTCGTGGCCGACAGCTCGGCGACGATCGTGGGCGCGATGCTCGGCACGTCGACCACAACCTCCTATATCGAGAGCGCGGCCGGCGTGCGCGCGGGCGGACGGACCGGACTCACGGCCGTGGTCGTCGCCGGGCTGTTCCTCGTGGCGCTGCTGTTCGCGCCGGTGGCCACGGCCATTCCCGGCTACGCGACGGCCCCCGCGATCGTGTTCGTGGGATGCGTGATGGCGCGCGCGCTGCGCGACGTCGAATGGGACGACCTCACCGAAGGCGTGCCCGCCATCGTCACCGCCTTGGCGATGCCCTTCACCTACTCGATTGCAACGGGCATCGGCCTCGGCTTCATCGCCTATGCGCTGATCAAGGTGCTGGGCGGCCGGCGCCACGAGTTGAACGCCGCGGTCGCGACAGTCGCGGTCTTGTTCGCCATTCGCTTCGTTCTGATGTAGCAGCCGGTGGAAGAGATCCCCGCCGCGGCCCGACGACGATGCACCCGAACCACACCGAGGACGAGCCCGTGACCCCCGACCGCCGCCGGTTCCTGCGGCAATCCGCTCGGTGGGCGGCGCTGGCGCCCGTCGTGCCGGTTGGACGGATTGCGGCGCTCCACGGCGGCGGATCCGGGGCCGCGGCCCCGGATGCCCCGGGTGCCGCGGGTGCCCCCGGTTCACGCCGCCCCGAGACCTTCCCTCAGGACGCCTGGGTGGCCCGCGCTCGTGCCGAGATCCCGGCCGCCACCGGCAGCGTATACCTGCAGACCGGTGGCATCGGCCCCTCTCCGACGGCGGTCATGGCCACGGTCAGCGAGCGCCTGGACTTTCAGAACCGAGGTCCCGCCGACCCCCGCTACGCGACCGACATGGCCAGGATCGAGCCGGACCTGCGGGCGCAGCTCGCTCGGGTGTTCGGCGCCGAGGCCGACGAGGTCGCGCTCACCCACAGCACGTCGGAGGGGATCTCGATCGTCGCCTGGAGCCTGAACTGGCAGCCGGGCGACGAGGTGATCATCTCCAACATCGAACACCCCGCCAACGTCATCCCGTGGTACGTCCTGCGCGACCGCTACGGCATTGTGATCCGCGAGATCGACCTCTCCGCCGGCACGCGCCTCCTCGACCAGATCCGGTCTCGGCTGTCCGGCCGCACGCGCATGGTCAGCATCAGCCACGTGTCCCGCAACAATGGCCGCACGATCCGCACCGGCGAGTCCGCCGAACTCGCGCGCCTCCTTCGCTCAAGGGGAATCCGCTACCACCTGGACGGCGCCCAGGGACCGGGCTGCGTCCCCACCGACTTCCGCGCGCTCGGCTGCGACTGCTATTCCACCTGCGGCCACAAGTGGCTCCTGGGCCCCAAGGGCACCGGCGCCCTGTTCGTCCGCCGCGACGTGCTCGACGACGTCCAGCTCAGCTGGGCCGGCTCCCACAGCCACGCCACCATGGATTACGAAGGCAGCTACACCCTCCTCCCCAGCGCCGCGCGCTACGAATTCGGCACCCGGGCGCTCGCCGACTTCGCCGGGTTCGCACGCGCCGTCGACTGGATGGAACAGATCGGCCTCGACCGGATCGAAGGCCGCATCCAGTCCCTGGTCGATCACGCAGTCGAGGCAGTGGACGCGACGAACGCGCTGTCCCTGACCTCGCCCCGTACGCGCCCCGACCGTTCCGGGGTCTTCGTGCTCAAGCTGCCCGAAGACTGCGACGCAACCGACCTCTACAACGACCTGCGCGACGACGCCGGTATCCTCGCCTCCCCCGTCCGCCAGCCACGCGACTTCCGCCTCTCCATCCACTTCTTCAACACCCGTGACGAGATCGACACCGCGATCAAGGCGATCAGCGAGCGGTGCCCGTGACGTTCCGACGCCCCCAACCAACCTTCGGACTCGACTCATGACATTTTCCCGCCCCGCGGCCATGGCCCCAACAACCCGCCCCACCGCCACCGCCCTCACCCTCCTCGCCCTGACCGCGCTCACAGGCCCGGCCACCGCCCAGACCGCCCCCGTCATCGAAAACGGCCAGGCTCAGATCGTCCCCGCCTTCGCCGACTCGGCCACCTGGGTCCGGCACGATCTCTGGGTCGAGACCGAATTCGACACCGACGGCGACGGCCGGCCCGACCGCGTCCACGTCGACGTCACCCGCCCCGGCCAGACCGACACCGAGGGGCTCACGGTGCCCGTCATCTACGAGACCAGTCCCTACTACTCGGGCGTCGCAGGGATCAACTACGACCACTTCTGGAACCTGCGGCAGGAGGTCGGCGACGATCCCCCGGCCCGCGACCCCTTCCCCGCCACCATCCGCCACATCGCGACCCAGCCGGTCATCTCGCAGTCGCACATCCGCACCTGGGTCCCGCGCGGCTTCGCGGTCATCCACTCGCAGTCCCCCGGCACCGGCCAGTCCCAGGGCTGCCCCACCGTCGGCGGCGCCAACGAGTCGCTCGCGCCCAAGGCCGTGATCGACTGGCTCAACGGCCGCGCCCGCGCCTTCACCACGGTCGATGGCACCGAACCCGTCGAGGCCTACTGGGCCACCGGCAAGGTCGGCATGACCGGCACCTCCTACAACGGCACCCTCCCCCTGGCCGCCGCCACCACCGGCGTCGAGGGCCTCGAAGCCATCATCCCCGTCGCCCCCAACACGTCCTACTACCACTACTACCGCTCCAACGGCCTCGTGCGCTCCCCCGGCGGCTACCCCGGCGAGGACATCGACGTCCTCTTCGACTTCATCTTCAGCGGCCACCCCGACGCGCGTGACTATTGCATCGCCCACGTGCGCGACGAGATGTACGCCCAACTCGACCGCACCACCGGTGACTACAACGACTTCTGGGCGGGCCGCGACTACCTGAACCACATCGACGGTGTCCGCGCCGCCACCCTCATGGCCCACGCCTTCAACGACTGGAACGTGATGCCCGAGCACAGCTACCGCATCACCGAGGCTCTGAAGGCGCGCGGCGTCCCCGTCCAGATCTACTATCACCAGGGCGGCCACGGCGGTCCCCCACCCCTCGAGCTCATGAACCGCTGGTTCACCCGCTACGTCCTGGGCGTCGGGAACGGCGTCGAGAACGACCCGCGCGCCTGGATCGTCCGCGAAGCCGACGACCGCCAGCAGCCCACCGCGTACCCGGACTATCCCCACCCCGAAGCCGAAGGCGTCCCCCTGCACCCCGCGGGCGACGGCAACTGGACCGGCACTCTCTCGCTCAACCCCGGTGACGTCAACGCCGGCGACCCCGACACCGGCGACGAGGCCCGTACCGGCGGCATTGTGGACAATTTTGCCTTTGAGGGCGGCCAACTCGCCGCGGCGGAATGGTCGAACCACCGGCTTCTATATGCGACACCGGTGCTCCAGCAGGATGTCCACCTCTCGGGCGTGGCCACGGCGCGCGTCCGGGTGGCCACGGACGCCGACGCGGCAAACCTCACCGTCTGGCTCGTCTCGCTCCCCTGGACCGACGGCGGCGACATCAACGACAACATCATCACCAAGGGCTGGGCCGACCCCGCCAACGCCGGCGCCGACGACATCGCGGCCCCACGGTCCGGCACCGACCTCACCCCCGGCGAGTTCGTCGAACTGGAGTTCCCGCTGCAGCCCGACGACCAGGTGATCCCGGCGGGCGCGCGCATCGGCCTCATGATCTTCTCGAGCGACAAGTACTTCACGCTCCACCCCGATCCGGGCACGACGCTGACGGTGGACCTGCGCGGGACGACCGTGTCGTTGCCGGTGGTGGGGGGCATCGAGGCGCTGAGGAGGGCGTTCAGGCCGGTGAGTTGATGACCACCTCGACCGATCGGGCATCCGTTCCCGGTGCCCTGTTGCACGTTTCGCTGCTTGTCGCCCTGACGGCCTGTGCCGATGGTCCCGGTCAGGCATCGGGGCCGGATGCGACGACGGTCCGGGACAGCGCCGGGGTCCGGATCGTGACCAGCGAGAGGCCACGGTGGGGCGCGGGCGCCGGGTGGAAGGTCACTCCTGAGCCAGCCGTGACAATTGGCGTCGACGACGCGGTGGGAGGTGATGAGACCGACATCCTCTTCGGGTCGATTCGATCCATGGCGGTGTTGCCAAGCGGGCGCCTTGCGGTAGCTGACGAACTCTCCGCGGTCGTGTCGGTCTTTGATCCCGACGGGCTGCTCGTCCACCGCTTCGGCGGCCGTGGAGAGGGCCCCGGCGAACTTGGCGGGATCTGGGACCTGTACAGTTGCGCCGGAGACACGGTTATCGTGCGCTTTCGAACGCAGCTCAGCTTCTTCGGTGGCGACGGCGAGTTCATCCGCCGCGTCATCAGTACGGGCGGCGGCACGACCTGGACAGTCCGTGCGATAGCCCCCGACTGCGCACACTTCGTCGTTTCGCGCAGTGCCGACGGCCCGGCCCCGCCTGCAGGTCAGGAGTGGTTGTCGCGTGGAGTGCTCGCAAGAACGGACGACTCCTTTGTGGTCCGCGATACCATCGCCCGGGTGGTAACCAGTGAGGCGTTTACACGTTCACTGCGAGGAGAAGAGATCTCCGTGGTGTTCCCCTGGACCCCCGTCGGTCTCAATGTGGCACTCCGCGGCGAGCAACTGGTAGCGGGGTTCGGGAAGTGGGCAGAGCTTCGGGTCCTTTCCCTTGGCGGAGACCTCGACGCGTTGATTCGCTGGCACGCCAATGCCGACGAGGTCACGGCCGCCGACCGTGACCGCTACAATGACAAACGCAACGAGTTCCTTGCCAGGTACCAGAACAGTCCCGACGCCCTCGTTTCGTTTCCCTCGCTGCGTGAGTTTCCGCGGCTCCCGACGCGCAAGCCGTTCTTCGACCGGTTCCTGCTCGACGACCAGGGCAACATCTGGGCCCGTCACTTTCCCCCGAACGGGCTCGGAATACAGGATCTGCGCCCGCCCCACGACCCACCCGCGCCTGAAACCTGGACCGTGCTCGATTCAGCGGGCGTCTGGCTGGGACCGGTGCACCTGCCCGGCGGGTTCGCGGCCCACGAGGTGGCGAACGACCGCGTGTACGGTGTCTACACGGCACCGCACGGCGCGCAGACCATCAGGGTCTATCGGCTTGTCCGTCAGTAGGCGCGCAGCGGATGTTCGCGGCCTGACGTTCCTGCCGCAGTCGCTCGCCTTTCTTGAACCACGGGAAAGTAGTCCCATTCAGCTATTCCTGCGCCCCAAATCTCTGGCGATCGTTCCCGGCAATGACTGAAGGATCGGACGATCCGGTGCCATCTGGCCCGTTCGTCCGTCCTTCTCAAGCCAGGGAGAGCACATTCATGCCGAAGGGGACGGGGCGGGCCGCCAGCACGAAACACGACGCCTCGTACAAGGGCTTCTTCGCCCAAAGGCGCACCGTGGCAGACACACTGTTCGGCGCAGCCCGCGACGTAGCCCGTCACCTCGACTTCTCTACACTCGAACGGCTCCCGGCCAGCTTCGTCACCGAACACCTGGGCCAGCGGCACGCCGACATGCTTTGGCGAATCCGCACCACCGACGCCGAGTGGCTGTATCTGATGGTTCTGCTCGAATTCCAGTCTACCATCGACCGACGCATGGCTCTCCGCATGACGGACTACACGGTGCGCGTGCTCCGAGGTCTCGGCCGGGATGAGCTCGGTCCGCGCAGCGAGTATCCGGTCGTCCTCCCCGTCGTGGTCTACAACGGGGAACAACGTTGGACGGCGGCGACCGACATCCGCGATCTGTTCGGGCCCGTGCCGGTGGAGTTGCTTGGCTACCTTCCGCGCCATCGGTATCTTCTCATCGACGTGCAGGAGCTTGATCCGGGGGCGTTGCCCGATGATAGCGTGCTGGCAATGATCGCGCGGCTTGAGCAGGCTTCGACCGCTGAGGCGGTGGAGGAAGGACAGATGACGACATTGCTAGAGCGGGCCCGCAAGTGGGGTGAGGAGAGGGATCAGTTGTGGCTGGAGAAGGGAATCGCGAAAGGTCGTATCGAGGGACGGATTGAAGGGGAACGCGAGTTGGTCCATCGGATGGTCTCTCGCAGATTCGGTCGTGCCACGGCCAAACGAGTCCTTGCCCTGCTCAACAACCTGTCGGACCCGGACGATATTGCGGCCTTGGCCGACGCAGTCATCGAATGCCAGACCGCTGCGGAGTTTCTTGAGCGAGTGCGCGAAGCGTGAAGACCGACAGGCGGCGAGTCAGGTCGCAACAGGAGTCGGACGACCCCAGGGCTGGTTGGGCTGAGGCGGCCCGCAAGTTGAGGGCCCGAGGCGAAGGCGACCCGCTGGACGAGCCGATCCCAACCGCGTTCGACGAGTCAGAATGGGAATGGGAGTAGACCCGCCGACCTTCGGCTTGGGTCATGCCCCCCTACCGCCTCCCCTCCGTAGCCACCGCCCCGTCACCCCCCATGTAGCGGTCAAAGAAGTCATCCGTCGCGTCGAACGTGATCAGCCAGCGCTCGTGCAGCAGGAAGTCGTGCACGTCGTCCGGGAAGACGATCAGTTCGTGCGGCACCCCCTGCGCGCGCAGCAACTGCACCAGCCCCACCGTCTGCGAAAACGCAACATTCCGGTCGTCGTCGCCATGGATCAGCAGCACCGGCGACGTCCAGTTCTCCACCTCGGCCACCGATGACGACTGGTACGACACCGTCTCCGGATCGATCGAGTTACCCCACAGGTGCACGCCGGCGATGTCGACGCCCGCCGCAAACAGGTCCGAGTCCCGCGCCAGCCCCTGCGCCGTGAGAATCCCGCCGTAAGACAGCCCCCAGAGCCCGATCCGGGCCGGATCCACGTCGGCGCGATCCCGCAGGTACTCGCCGGCCGCCTTGATGTCGCGGTATTCGGTGTTGCCCAGGCGCCCGCGCCCCGGTGCGTTGCGGAACTCGCGGCCGTACCCGATGCCGCTCCGGTAGTTCACCGACAGCACCACGTAGCCCTTGTTCGCGAAGTACTGATTGATCGCGTAGGCCATGTGGTAGAAGTGCATGTAGTGGTAGCCGAGCAGCATCTGCCGGCGTGACCCGCCGTGGATGAAGATCATCGCCGGGCGCTTCTCGCCGGGTTGCAGATCGGGGGGCATGAAGAGCTGGTTGTAGAACTCGTAGCCGTCCTCGGCCTCCAGGGTGACCGCTTCCGGCACGACGTGAAGGTCGAGCGGGTAGCGGTCGGGAAGCTCGCGGATCGTCCTCACCACACCGCCGTCCGCCGGCACCACGGCCACGGTCAGCGGCTGGCTGGCGTCCGCGTACATCACCGCGACGTGGCTCCCGGAAGCCAGCGCCGCAGGGTAGGTCTCGATGCCGTCGCCTTGCGTCAGCTGCCGGGCGTCGCCCCCCGCTGTCGGCACGCGCCACAGGTGGCGGCGGTCGATGTCTCCCGCGTTGGTGGTGTAGAAGAGAGTGCGGCCATCCGGCGACAGCGAGATGTACTCCGCGATGCCGTCTCCCGGGGTAAGTTCGACGGGTGAAGTGGTAGCCCCCGACGCGGCGACCGAGTAGTAGCGCCGCCACCCCTCCGGCTCGGCCTGGAAGATGATGTGGTCGCCCGCCCAGATCACCGAGCGCACCTCCCGGTGGATCTCGTCGCCCTGCGCGTTGTGCCACACCTCGCGCGCCTCGCCCGTGCGCGCGTCACCCACCCAGATCGAGAAGTCGTGGCCGCCCGCGAAGCGCGCTTCGGTCATGCCGTCGGGCAGGTCGTCCGCGCTCGCGTCGCCGAGATCGGCGCGGGCCCCGAAGGGCAGTCCCGGCCTGCGGATGAACGCGACCCTCGTCCCGTCGGGCGACCACGTCGGGCTGGTGTCCCGGTCCACCGCCGGTCCCAGGTAGGTGATCCCCGGGCGGTCGGTGTCGTAGACGCCGATGAAGCTGTGATCCTCCCGGTCGCTCACGAACGCGAGCTTGCGCGAGTCCGGGGACCAGACCGGGCTGCCCTGGCGGCCGAAGACGCTGAAGAGCGGCCGCTCGGGCTCGACCGTCACCACGCCCGGGTTGACGGGAGCGCGGTAGATCGCCCCGTCCTTCGCGTAGGCGACCCATTCGCCGTCGGGTGACAGCGCCACGTTCCAGGCTTCCACGACGCGCCACGGCTCGCCACCCGTGGTGCTCACCGCCCACACCGCGCGCTCGGCGCCGCGCGGATCGCTTGCCGGGTTCGCGATCCACCCGTCCCGGTTGGGCGTGTGGCCGCGCAGGAACACCAGGGTGGACCCGTCGTCCGAGATGCGCAGGTTGGAGAGGTCGCGGCCGTCGTCGTCTTCGTACCGCGTGAGCCGCACCGGTTCGAACCCGGGCGCGGCCGCCGTGTAGACGTTGCGCCGTCCCTCCTCGTACTCGATCCACGCGATCCGGTCGGCGTCCTTCGCCGCGACGAGCTGCACCGGGTAGGCGGGGCTGAGCACGTCCTCGATCGAGAAGCGCTGGGCCTCGACGGACGAGGTGGTGAGCGCGGCGAGGGCGAGCGGAACAACTGCGGCGAACAGGACGGCGCGGCGCTTCATGGGTGTACTCCAGCGTGCTGGGCGTGGGGCGGCTCCACCGGCGGGATGCCTGGGGCTCCCGATACGATGCCACACGGGGAACCTTGCGGGCAAAGATGAGTATGATATACTCATACTATGAGTAAGAGACTACAGGTCGTGATGTCCGACGCAGACCTTGAGGAGGTCCGCGACGCAGCCAGGCGCAACAACGTCACGGTGTCCGCATGGGTGCGCCGCACGCTGCGCGCCGCGGCCGAGCTCGACCGGCGCGGCGGAGCGGCCGCGGTGCGCGAAGCGCGGCCCGGCTACTCCGCCATCAAGCCGGAGTTCCTGCGCTACGTCACGATCGAGGTGAGGTTGCTGGAGGAGGATCTGGAAGCCGTGCGTCGGCGCTACAATCTGCGCGACTGGTCTTCGGCGGTGAAGGAGGCGGTCTTCAGGCAGTCGATCGTCCCGATGACCAAGGAGGAAGCGCTCGCGATGCGGGGCGTGGGATGGGATGGAGATCTCGACGAACTGCGGAACGAGCCCCCGATCGAGATGATCTACCCCAATGACGATGTACTTGACCCAAGTGACGTCGATTGAGCTGCGGTGATCGTTGACACATCGGCCTGGATCGAGTACACGCGGCGCACGGAAGGCCCGTTCGACCTCTTCATCGACGCCGCGATCCGATCCGACCAACCCATTGCCACGCCCGCAACTGTTGTGATGGAGTTGCTGTCGGGTAGTCGCAGCGAAGCCGAGGCCCTGGAGCTGTTGCAACTCCTGAACCGCTTCGAGATCCTGGAGCCCGATTCGCTCGGCGTGTACCGGGAAGCCGCGCGCATCTACCGCATCTGCCGCCGGGCCGGATTCACGATCCGCTCAATGATCGACTGTCTGGTGGCGGCAACCGCCGTGGACAAGGGCCGCCCCTTGCTGGCACGCAACCGCGATTTCGATGTCATCGCGCGCCACACTCATCTTGAAATGGTCATCCCGCCGGATCCGGGCCCGCCGCAAAAGCCTCCACGGGGGTGGTCCGGGGAGTAGGCGCCCGGCCGCGGGGCCGTGCGAGCCGGCTCCCCCGACCCGCGCGAAGCCGGGACTTCGGGCGCCCTTCCCTACCCGATCGGCGGGCGGTGGTGATATACGCCCAGCCGCTCCTCAAGCGCCCGGGCAAGCGCGAGGATCTTCCCCTCCTCGAAGAGTCGGCCATGAAAAGCCACATTACGCGTGATCGTGTACGGCTCTCCCTGCGGATCGTCCGGAACCGGGCCCGCGCTTCGGGTCGGGCTCTGGTCCAGGCCGGCGCGCAGGGTGACCCCGGGGTGGCCGGTGTAGTTCATCGCCATGAGCAGCTCGAAGGAGCCGTAGGTCGGGGCGAAGAGGGCGTCCACGTCGCTGTAGATGCGGTGGAACTCGTGCATCAGGTGCCGGCGCAGGCGTTCGGCCTGCAGGTAGTCGACCGCGGACAGCATCCGCACCTGCCGCCAGGCGTTGGGCCAGCCTTCCGGAGGCAGCTGGTCGTCGCGGCCGTCGAGCGTGAGCGCCTCGTAGATCGCGGCAGCCTCGGCGTAGAGGTTGGGGATGAGCGCCGGGTAGGGGAACGGCGGGAGCTCGACCTCGACCAGTTCGACGCCGAGTTCGCGGAGCGCATCGAGGGCGGCCAGGTGGGCGTCCGCGGCCGGCACGGTGGCGCCGGTGAAGCCGATCTCACGGAACCAGTCCGGTGAATGGCCCACGCGGATGGCGGCCGGGTCGAAGCCGGCGTCGTACCGGAAGCCCATGTCGATGGAAGACGCCGATATCGGGTCCGGGCCGTTGATCGCGGCCATGACGGGGACCGCGTCCTCCACGCGACGGGTCAGCGGGCCGATCCGGTCGAGGCTGGGTGTCAGAGGCATGGCCCCCTCGGTGGGCACGCGCCCGAAGGTGGCGCGCAGGCCGACCACACCGCACTGGTCGGCGGGGTTGAGGATCGAGCCCAGGCTGTCGGTCCCGATCGAGAACGAGCACAGCGCGGCGGCGGTTGCGGACCCCGGCCCGGCGCTGGACCCGCCCGCGTGCTCCTCGGTGTTCCAGGGGTTGCGGACCTTCCCGCCGTACCAGCGGTAGCCGTTGGCCAGGCTGGCGGTGGCGAGCTTGCCCAGGAGGACGGCGCCAGCTTCGCGGAGCATGGTGACGATGCGGGCGTCGCGGTCGGGCACTTGGTCCCGGTAGGGGATCGCACCCCAGGTGGTGGGGATCCCGGCCGTGTCGAAGCAGTCCTTGATGCCGTAGGGGATGCCGTGGAGTTCGCCGCGGTAGTTGCCGGCGGCGAGTTCGCGGTCGGACGCGTCGGCCTGGGCGAGCGCGTGGTCGGCGGTGACCGTGATGTAGCAGTAGAGGTCGGGCGCGAGCCGCTCGATGCGGTCCAGGTAGATCTCGGTGAGGCGGCGACTGGTGACTTGGCCGGTGCGGATCCAGTGCGCCTGGTCGCGAACCGAGGCGTACGCGATGTCGGCCTCGTCGTCCGGTAGCGGCGCGGGTTCGGCGGGCGACATCTCAAGCCGGTTTTCCTGCGCGGGATAGGACACGCCGGGCAGGCGGGGGTCGAAGGTGATCGCGGGTTGGAGCGCCAGATCGCGAGGGACCTCGCGGAGTTGGAGGACCCCGGCGACCTGACTGCCGATGGTCTGGACCAGTTGGTCGCGCTCCGCGGGGGTATAGACGAGGCCGTGGAGCTTTTCGGCCTCGGCGATCGTGGCGGCGGTGATGTCGGCGAGGCCCGTCTGCGCGCCACTTGGGCCCCCGCCGCCTACGCCGTCCGCGCCCGCGCCGCCTTCGCCTGCGCCGCCCGCGCCCGCATCACATCCTGCCAGGCCCCCCGCCGCCAGGGCCGCCGAACCGGCGAGGAAGTCTCTGCGGGTGGTGGTCGAGCGCTTGCCGCCGGATGCCATGTCTTCCTACCGCCGCGTGTCGCGCCTCGTCAGCGGGCTCAGGTAGTCGCGGCTGCCGAGTCCCAGCTTGCGGAGCGCGATCCCCGTCAGGCACTCGTCCACCACCTGCTTGGCGTTGAGCGCGGTCGTGTAGCCGGGGTCGACCAGCGGGTTGAGCTCCACCAGGTCGAAGCCGACCACGTTGTTCTCGGAGCAGAGCCCGCGAACGATGGGGAAGACCTCGCGCGGGGTGAGCCCGCCGGGAACGGGTGTGCCGGTGCCCGACGTGTACGCCGGGTCCATCACGTCGATGTCGAAGGAGATGTGCAGGTACTCGGGCCCGTCGTTGGCCTCGTCGAGGACGCGCTGCATGACCGTGGTCCAGCCGTCGCGGTCGATCTCCGCCATCGTGTGGTAGCGGAACTCGTTCTCGCGCATCCATTCGAAGCCCTCGGGGCCGGGCCAGCTGCCGCGCAGCCCCACCTGGATGAAGTTCCTGCCCAGGATGTGGCCCTCGTCCACGAGGCGGCGCACCGGTTGGGCGTGCGAGATGAGGTGGCCGCTGCGGCTGCCGCCGGCGTCGTAGTGCGCGTCGAAGTGGATGACGCCGACGTTCTCCTTGCCGTACACGTCCGCCAGTCCGGCCACGTTGGCGAATTCGATCGAATGGTCCCCGCCGATGATCACCGGGATCGCGCCGGTCTCCGCAATCTCGCGGACCATGCGGCGGATCGGCGGCATGCTCCGCTCCGTACTGAGGTTGTCGATCGGAGCGTTCCCGTAATCGACCGCCGTCAGTTCGCTGCGCCAGCGCACCATCGTCTCCATGCTGCCGACACTGCGCCGCATGGCACGGAACGCGGTCGGCCCCTCGCCGGCTCCGCGAAAGCCCACGCCCATGTCGACCGGGGCGCCCATGAACGCCACTTCGACCTCGCCCGCGACCAGATCCTCGATGGTGCGGGCAATGGGCAGGCCGAAGAAGGTCAGAACGGACCCCACCTGAATGGGTCCGGGTTCGCGGGGCGGATCGTTCGAGATGTCCCGGTCGCGCCAGACCTCGAGGTTGGGGTCGTTCGGATCGAGGCGGATGATCGCGGCCTCGGGGTCGGGGACTTCCTGCGCCGAGTCCTGTTGTGCGTCCTCGGGTGCCTCGGCGGTGGCGGTGGCCTCGCCGGCGTCGGCCGCCGCGCCCGTTTCTCCGGCCTCGTCTCCGGACTCGGCAGGCGGAGTTTCGCAAGCGACAGCAAGCACGCCAGCGAGAACCAGCAGTCTGGCGTCTCGGAGACGTGACAGGAGTGCAGGATCTCTCATGTTGGCTCTCCCGGAACTCGAACCTTTGGCAGTCGTCGGGAGTTTACGCCGCGCGCCGTTTGCCCGCCAGCTTGCCGGACGGCCATGTTGCCCTCCCGCCCCGATACGGCCCGCCGCCTCGACCTTCCGACCGCCGATGACAAAGAGATCCGCTCCGCCCTCCGCCAGAATTCCGCTCGCCGCCGGAATCGCGGCTTTCGTTGCACTGGTCGCCGCGTGCAGTCCCGAGGACGCCGGTACCCGCCCCTCCGCCGACCAGGCCACGCTCGCCATCGAAGGCGTCTCGGTCATCCCGATGGACAGCGAGCGCTCGCTGCCGGACATGACCGTCCTGATCGGCGGCGGCCGCGTGCTCGCCGTCCGGCCCTCCGCCGAGGCCAGCGAAGCCGACATTCCCGACAGCGCCACGCGCGTGGACGGACGGGGCCGCTTTCTGATCCCCGGCCTCAACAACATGCATGTGCACTTCCAGGACTCGTCGGCGCTGGGCCGGTTCCTTGCCACCGGCGTCACCGGCATCCGCGTCCTGTGGGGTGGTCCGCCGACGCTGGACTTCCGCGACCGTATCGCGCGCGGCGAACTGGCCGGGCCCGACATCCACACGGCGGGCACGATCATCGAGGGGCTGCCGCCCCCGGCACTGGCCGCGGTGATCGACACCGCGGGCCGCGTGATCGTGCACGACAGCACGGGCGGCGCCCGCGCGGTCCGGGAGCAGCACGCCGCCGGCTACGACTTCATCAAGGTCTACAACAATGTCCCCGCGGCGGCGTATCGCGGCATCGTCGCCGAGGCCGAGCGGCTGGAAATCCCGGTCGCTGGCCACGTCCCCTTCGAGGTGGGCCTCGACGGCGCCCTCGCCGCCGGCCAGCGCAGCATCGAACACCTGCGCGGCTACATCTGGCACCTCGTGCCGCCAGACGCGCCCAACCAGCCCGGCGCGGACCTCCGCTCGCGCACCCTGGCCTGGGCGCACGGCGACCTGTCGCGCATTCAGGAGCTTGCCGAACGCACCCGCGACGCCGGCGCTTGGAGCGTCCCGACGCTGTCCGTGCGCATGATCATGAAGCCCGACCACCTGGTCGAGGCCTACCTCGCCACCGAGGAAGCGTCCCACATGACCGACGCCATGCGCACCTTCTACACCGCCCGCATGTCGATCCCGTGGATGAGCAACTTCACCGCCGCCGATTTCGAGGCCGCGATGGACGGGTTCGCGGTGGCCGATTCCCTGATCCGCGCGCTGGTGGGCGTGGGCGCGCCGGTGATGGCCGGCACCGACACCCCGCCCCTCGGCTTCGCGCTTCATCGCGAGCTGGAGGAGCTGGTGGGCGCGGGGTTGTCTCCGTATGAGGCGTTGCAGAGCGCCACGGTTCTCCCGGCGCGCTTTCTGGGTCGTGGCGAGGGGACGGGCATGGTGGTGGAGGGGAGTCCCGCCGACCTGGTGCTGCTGGAGGCCGATCCGCTCGCCACGATCGGCAACACGCGACGAATCGCGGGGGTGGTGCGGCGGGGGGAGTGGCTCGACCGGGCCACATTGGACGCCATGCTGGCAGGCCGTGGATAAAGCCGCCCGAGCACCGAGAGCGGTGAGGCGCCGGGCTGACATGTGGTTGAAGTTTCGCATCTTGTTGCGGTGAAGGTGTTTGCATGTTCGACAGCCCGGATTCCCGCTGATTGACTCCCGCCGTTCTGGATTTCAGCTGCGAGCCCGGCGGCGGTCTTCCAGAGCCTTCCGAAGCTGTCCTTCGTCGGCCCTCTGATAGCACCGGAGCACCGTCTTGGCCGTCTTCCAGCCGCCGAGTTGGCAGAGCACCTTCAACGGCTGGTCCATCAGGTCGGAGGCGAACTTGCGGCGTAGCGAGTGCCAGCCCCTGCCGGGCTTCGGCTCCAGCCCCGCCAGCTTCTCGGCCCTGTCCCACCATCCCTGCGCCAACGCGGCTCCCATGCAGGCCGACGGACTCCGGGGAGCGGGCAGGATCGGGGCATCCCCGGTCGAGGGATTCCAACTTCGCGCCTCCTTCAAGGCGTCCAAGGCCTCGGGAGTGACGGGCGTGACGTGCTCGAAGCCCGACTTGTCGTGCTCGGCGCGCCAGACGATGGTTCCGCCCTCGAAGTCGACATCCGACCAGCGAAGCTGGCGGATTGCCCCGATTCGGTGGCCCGTCTCATGCGCGAGTACGAGCGCGACGCGGAACCGCCAGTCCACCCGGCGCGACACCTTCAGGAGCGCCCGGTACTCCTCCTCGGCGAGCACCACCCGGGTCGGGTTCTTCTCCGTGGGCGTCCTGAGCCCTCTGAGCGGATTCCGGTCGAGCAGCAACCGGCCCCGTTCGTCGCGGGACTTCGACCCCCAGTTCAGGACCGCGATCAGGAACTTCAGGTCATATTCGACGGTCCGGTCCGCGACGGGCCTCCCGCTCGGACCGATCCTGCCCGTCCGGCGCTCGCGGATGAAGCGGTCCCAGTCCCTTTGGGAGAGGGTGGCCGGGTCGCGGTTCCGTCCGAAGAAGCGGAGGAACATCCGCATCGAGGTCCGGTCGTGCTGCCGGGTATGAGCGCCCTTCGCGGGCGTCACCTCCTTGCCGTAGATGTCAAAGAGCCTTTCCAGCGTAAGCGGCTCGGGCTTGGCTTCGGCCTTGCCGCTCGGCGCGTCGATGAACCCGGCGGCGAACTGATCCGCCTGTCTCTTCGCGCGCGCCCAGTCGCGGTGTTTCAGCGACCGGCTCAGCCTTCGGCCGTTCTCGCGCCACTCAATCTGAAAGAGGCCGGTCTTGGGATCGGGAAAGATCCTCACCCGGTTCCGGCCCCACTCGCCGGCGCCGTAGCTGCGCCGACTTCGTTTCGTGCGTGCCATCATTCGATTCCTTTCGGTGATGGACCGCACGATCTGCGCGAGGGAAAGGTCGCGTGGCCGGGGGTTTTCCGCTAGTGTTCGGTCGCACCGTCCTGGCTCGGGTGATGCGTCGGCTGTCCGGTGGAAGTGCGCGGGATAGGTTTGCGAGGCAGCCCTCCCCACGGGGGCGCTGGTTTCTGCGGTTTGTGGAGGAGCCGCGCGCCATGTCAACCGGCACGGAGATGTCCCGGTTCGGCGTCGTGCCCGAAAAGGGCGCGGAGCGCCGGGGCAGGATCGCCGGTCAGATTGCGCGCGCGGGCCATCCGGCCACCGCCGGCCGTTAGGCCATCGAGGACGCGCCCACACCCGTTTCCGTGGCTCGATCATCCACCGCGAGGATGTCGAGTTCCTTTGCCGGAGGTCCGAAACCGGGGGTACTCCTACCCCTCCGGGGGTCGAGTTCGTGCGTTACATGCGATTCTGTGGCCTCGGATTCCGCCAGACCACCCCCAAAACGCCCAGAATCGCCGCGAGAGTGGGTTTCCGGGCTTGATACGGCTCCGGGGCTCCCGGGCCACCCGGTCGGCCAAGGACTCGCCCACGGGCGGATCCTGACGGTCTCGCCGGTCGTGACCGAGTTCGCGGCTGGCGGGTCCGGCCAGGATCGCGTCGGCCGGATCGTCGGCCACGGAGGGGAAGCGCTCGACCGCGGCCCCGGCGACGGGCCGAAAAACCGCGGGGTCAGAGGGGGCGCGGCCCCCCGCCAGCCTCCGCAGGGGACGCACGGAGTGTGGCCCCAAGGAGTAAGCTGGCTTGTTTCCCATAATCATGCAGATTCCCGCGTGATTTGCATGACCGGGTTCACGGGGAAGGCCCGGGCTGTTGAGCGCCCGTGGAGGCGAGCGCAGCGAGCCGGAGCGGGCGCTCAACAGGGACGGTGGTCGGATCGATAGGCTGGCAGGCCGTAAAGGGGCCGTGGTAAGTGTGATCGCCACCGTCCTTCCCAATGTCCTGAATGGATACACGAGCATCGAGGCTCGCATAACAAGCACAGGAGAAGGGAAGAACTCATGAGGAGCATCCTCCGCACCGTCGGGATCGACATCTCCAAGGACTGGCTCGACGCCTTCGCCGCGCCCGAGGGGAGAGTATCCCGGTTCCCCAACGACAGCGCCGGCTTCCGGAAGCTGATCGTCTGGATCGGCTCCGGGATCGACCGGATCGCGTACGAACCCACCGGAGCCTTCCACCGCGACTTCGAGGACACCCTCCTGAAGGCCGGGCTCCCCCTGTACGCGATCAACCCCTTCCAGGTCCGGTCCTTCGCCCGCTCCATCGGGCGGCGCGCCAAGACCGACGCGGTGGACGCCCGGATGCTGTCCATCATGGCTTCGGCCATCGAGGACCTGCGCCCGACCGAGGCGCGGTCGGAGGGGCAGCGCGAGCTTGCCGAGCTCCAGCAGATCCGCGACGCGCTGGTCAGGGATCGGACCGCAATCACCAACCGGGCCAGGAACTTGCGCACTTCCGTGGGCAAGCGGGTCACCAGGCAGAGGCTGCGGCAGATCGACCGCCAGCTGAAGCTCATCGATGCCGAGATCCGGCAGCGGATCGGGGAGGAGAAGGAGATGGAGCGCCGGGCCGAGATCCTGACCTCGATCCCGGGCATCTCGGACATCACCGCCGCGGGACTGATCGTCCACTTGCCGGAACTGGGTATGCTCACTCGGTCGGGAGCCGCCAGCCTCGCCGGACTCGCCCCGGTCACCCGGGAGTCCGGAAACTGGAAGGGACGGAGCTTCATCCAGGGCGGCAGGCACCGGGTCCGCCGGCTGCTCTTCATGCCCGCTCTGGTTGCGGCCCATCACAATCCCGACCTCAAGCGGAAGTACGAGGCGCTCCTCGCCAAGGGGAAGCCGCGCAAGGTCGCCCTGACGGCCGTGATGCGGAAGCTCCTCGTCCTCGCCAACGCCCTGGTGCAGCAGGACCGCACTTGGACGGCGCAGCCGCCGCGCGAGTACTCCTGCCCGGCCTTCCCGACGCCCAGCCCGGCGGGGAGCGTTCACGGATGATCGAACCGGGCAAGAACGGGCGCCGAAGCGGAAGCGTCGCAAAGGGGCGCTGCGAGGCAAGTTGCTTCGTGACAAACGGGCGTCCGCTTGTGAGATGGATACTTGTCCACCTTAACGTGGCTCAAGCCAGCCTTGGGGGTGCCCGCGAAACGCTCCCGCGCGCCACCCGAGAAGGCGGTCACCCGACCGTCGCGGACAAGCTCCTCCGCCGCCTGGTCGAGGGCCTTCACGGACGGCGATGCGGAAAGCGACCATCTCATTTCCGACGACGGCGGCGACGCTCCCTCGTGCTCGACCGCCGGTTTTCGCCCTACCTCTACCCCTCGGGAACCCGAGATCGTCGATGGAGTGGACGCCCCCTCCCGGCGGCATCGCGATGTGCCATGATGGTACTGAAGCGATTGCGACCTTGAGAGGTCTGACCATCAGAGGGAGGAGACATCCACATGGAAGAGGTTACCATCATCGGGATCGATCTGGCAAAGCGCAGCTTTCAGGTGCACGGGGCCAGGGCGGACGGGTCGGTGGCCTTCCGCCGGAAGCTGAGCCGCGGGAGGCTGCTGAGCTTTCTCGCCTCGCAACCGGGGTGTACGGTGGCGATGGAGGCGTGCGCCAGCGCCCACTACTGGGGCCGTGAGATCGCGGCGCTCGGCCACGAAGTGAGGCTGGTTCCCCCGATCTACGTGAAGCCCTTCGTCAAGAGGAGCAAGAACGACGCTGCGGACGCGGAGGCGATCACGGAGGCGGCGCAGCGTCCGACCATGCACTTCGTGGAGGTCAAGACCGAGGCGCAGCAGGCGCAGGCGATGCTCTTTCACACGCGTGACCTGCTGGTGCGCCAGCGCACGCAGACGATCAACGCGCTTCGGGGCCACCTCGCCGAGTACGGCGTTGTCGCTCCCCAGGGCAGAGCCCGGATCAGGCAGTTGGCCGTGGTGCTCGAAGACGGGGACTGTGGCCTGCCGGAGGCGGTCGCCGAACTGGGCTGCCTGCTGCTCGGGCGGATCGATGAACTCAATGAGCAGATCGACGGGCTCGACCGCGAACTCCGGACGAGCGCCCGGGAGTGCGAAGAGACAGCGCGGCTGATGACGATCCCCGGAGTGGGACCGGTCACCGCGATGGCCATCCAGGCCTTCGCGCCGCCGATGGAGAGCTTCCGGCGCGGCCGCGACTTCTCGGCTTGGCTCGGCCTCGTGCCTCGGCAGCACACCACCGGAGGCAAGCCGAGGCTGGGCGGGATCTCGAAAATGGGCCAGCGCGATCTCAGGCGGCTCTTGATCACGGGAGCTATGGCGGTCGTTCAGCAGGCGAGCCGGCGCAGCGAGATCACGGATCCGTGGCTGGCCGGGATGTTGGCACGCAAGCCGAGGATGCTGGTCGCGGTGGCGCTCGCCAACAGGACGGCGCGGAAGGTCTGGGCACTGACGACGAAGCAGGAGACCTACCGGGTTCGCACTGCCGCCTGACCGGGCGGAGAAAGGAGAAGAAGCGAAAAGCAAAGACGCTGTCGGGGAGGTGTGGGAAGCAGGACGCAGGAACGGGTAAGACATCATGGATTGACCTGCCCTGCCTCGGGCATCGTGGGTTACGCTCGAGGCGGGCAAACCTCATCAGACGCAGAGCCACATCGAGGAGGGCAGGTCAATGGCCGAGTACAGGGCATACGTGGGGCTGGATGTTCACAAGTCCACGATCGCAGCCGCGGTCGCATGGCCGGGCCGGGAGGAGCCGGAATATCGCGGTATCGTCCCGAATCGCAGCCGTTCGCTTCAGAAACTCATTCATGGACTGCAGGGCCCGCACGGCGAGGCACTGAGCTTCGCCTATGAAGCGGGTCCCTGCGGCTACGGCGTGTACCGGGAGATCACCGGGACCGGCCACGACTGCCAAGTCGTAGCGCCGGGGCTGATCCCGCGCAAGCCCGCCAGTCGGGTCAAGACGGATCGCCGGGACGCGATGACGCTGGCGCGTCTGCACCGGGCCGGGGAACTCACCCCGGTTTGGGTGCCGGGACCGGACCAGGAAGCGGTGCGCGATCTGACCCGTGCACGCGAGGACATGAAGGCGCTCGAACTCAAGGCCCGACAGCGACTGGGGGCCTTCCTGTTGCGTCATGGCCGGGTCTACGGCGGCAAGACCCGGTGGACGCAGGCACATTTTCGCTGGCTGGAGCAGCAGCGCTTCGATCTAGCGCTCCAGCAGATCGTCTTCCAGGAGTACGTCGACGCCGTCGTCGCGGCCGTGAAGCGGACCGCCGGGCTCAAGGCACAGATGCATGAGGCTCTCGATGCCTGGTCGCAACGCCCCACGGCCGAGGCTCTGATGAGTCTGCGGGGCATCTCGACGATCACGGCGATGACCATCCTGGCTGAGCTGGGCGATCTGACACGCTTCGACTCACCGCGCCAGCTCGTGGGCTTTCTCGGCTTGGCCCCCAGTGAGTACTCCTCGGGTCTTCGACGACGCCAAGGAGCGATCACCAAGACGGGCAACGGGCATGTTCGCCGGGTGCTGACCGAGGCGGCGTGGGCCTATCGCTTCCCGGCCAGGAAGACAGCGCACCTGCGCCGCAAGGCAGCCAACGTCCCGGACCGGGTGCAGGCGATCGCCTGGGCGGCACAAAGACGGCTGTGCGGCCGATATGTGAAGCTCTACCAACGCGGGAAGGCGAAGAACAAGGTGGTCACGGCAATCGCGCGCGAGCTCGTGGGTTTCATCTGGGCCATCGCCTGCGAGGTGCAGGGCAAGCCTCACGGCACCCGGTCGACCGCCTGAACGATACATGACACCGGAGACATCAACACCTTCGCTATTCAGGAGGATGTAACAAGACATCGGGGTGTGGGCGGCCGGTGAGGAGAACCCTCGGTTTGCCCTTGTGAGGTCTGCCCACGTGGGCAGACCCACCCACGACGTAAGAGAGAGGCAGCTCCGCGACGAAGTGAAGTCAGGTGGTAGCCAACCCACGGATATCAGAGTGATCCACCGTCGCTATAAGCCGCTCACACCCCGGGACTGTTATGGCGGAGAGGAGTACCACATGCCGACATGAAGACACCCGTATGCGGACGGGTTGACAGGTCAATCCATATCAGGGCAAACGGTCGACAAGACGGGATCGAAAAAACCAGACTCAGATCGAGGGCCTTTGAGCCCGCATCGTCGAATTGGATCCGATCTCACGAACACCATACGGGCCCGCAGCCAAACAGCGCTGCATCAAGAGGCCGGACATACGACAGTACTTGGCCAACTGCCACCAACTCGGTTCTGAATCCGCGCTTGCCCACTGCGGGGCGTCCACATACGATCTGGGGCGATCCCAGCGCCCGTAGATTGCCCAGCCTCCGCAGGGGAACGCACAGAAACGACTCTCGGGAACCGCGCGCTGGGCTGTCGCTGTTAGCTTAGCTGGCGACTACTACATGACCGCCGTAGTCTTACAGGATACAGTGACCGTCCCAATCCAATAGCCCTGACCAGCACCCGTGAGCCATCCCGAACCAGCCCTTGTCCAATTGACCGACCTCTGCGTTGGATACCGCCCCGAACAGCCCATTCTCGCTGGGCTTACCGTCAGCACAGTGCCTGGGGAGGTACTCGCGATCGTCGGCCCTAACGGGTCCGGAAAGACGACCCTCTTTCGGACCCTACTGGGAGTTCTGGCTCCCCTCGGTGGGGAGGCCCTGGTTGCCGGCCTCACGCCTGCCGATTACCGGGGAAGGTACGGTCTCGGCTACCTGGCTGAAGACACCGCCATGCCGGATGGCTGGACATGCGATGGGATTCTCACACTCGCTGCGGCCGCCGCCGGGCGCGATGCGGATGTCGGCAAAGCGCTCGAACTCGCCAGCATCGACTACCCAACCGATGTTCCTGCCGAGAGGCTCTCCAAGGGGATGAAGCGCCGTTTGGCGTTGGCTGTTGCGTTCATCCGCCCGATTAGTCTGCTGATCCTGGATGAGCCGGAATCGGGCCTCGACCCCGGGCAGCGTCACAGGCTGCGTCGAAACATCGAGACGATTCGCGACGAGATGACCATCTTGGTGGCCAGTCACGACCTCGGGGAACTTGCCCTGATGAGCGACCGAGTCCTTTTCGTTGACCGCGGGCGCTACAAGCTCATCGAGCAGCCCGGCGGAGGCTTCACCCGCGACTTCCTGGAGGAGGAATTCCTCCAGCTGGAAGGGGCGGTGTCATGACCATCGTGAAGGCGACGCTACGGCAGCTTTTGCGCCGCAAATGGAAGCTCCCGGCCGCAGTGGTGCTGTGCGGCGTGGTGCTGGTGGCGGTCTATCACGCCTTCGACGTGACCGAGTTGCGCGAGACGTTCGACGAAGCGGTGCGGATGCAACCGGACTCGCGCTCGCCCGTGCAGTCCGCTGCCCTTGCCGATTGGGGACGGCTTTCGCCGTTTCTCATGATCCTCGACGGGCTCTTCCTCGTTGGCCCTCTGTTCGTGGGCCTACTCATGCCGGGCGGAGTGGTCGCCAACGAACGGCGCAGCGGCGCCATCATGCTATGGGCCCAGCATCCGATGACGCTGAGCCGCTTCTACATGCAGCGGTATCTGGGCGTGCAGATCGCCACACTGGCCGCACTCGCGCTGATCGGCATTTCCGGCGTCCTAGCTCTTACGTTGCCCGCTGGCGCGATCCCGTCGATGGACCTGCTCGCGGAGTCCTGCCTTGCAGGTCTCCTGGCCTGCGCAATCAGTTTCGCCATCTCCGCTCTCGGCATCCGGCGCGCCGCCTTTTTCGGGTTTGCGTACTACTTCTTCTCCAACATGACGATGTCGGCCCAGTTGAGGGACACCGCGCTCGGCTCGTGGGGCGTGATGCCCTACCTGATCTTTCCGACGAGCCCGATGCGCGAGTTCGTCACGGGCTTCCAGTCCAGCGTTCCGTGGGATTGGGGGGGCGTCGTTCTTGTCCTGTATCACTTCGCGCTCTGGACGGCGATCGCCTGGCTGGGGCTGCGCCGGCTCGAACGCAGGCCGCTCAAGCTGTAGCGGCATCGAAACCCATCGAAGAGGAATTCACATGAGCCTGATTCTGACCGCCACCGTAGCGACCCAACTGTGTGCCGGATGCACCCTAGAGTTTGAACCTACGGATACGCTGGGTTCCACTGAGGACCCCGTAGGCGCCGGATTGATCGCGGAAATTCTCAGGATGGGGGACCGCGGGTATCTTATGAGTTCCGATGTCCTCGGCGGAATCGTGGTGGTCTACGACTCTGCCGGTCGGTATCAGCGGGAACTCACCCGTGAGGGTGAGGGGCCGGGAGAGTTCCGCGGATTCCCGGAGTTCGCCTTGGGTCGCGGAGGTATCCTCATTCATGAACAGTTCGCTCCGACGCTGCATTTGTACTCCGGCGACCTCGAATTCACCAAGACCCTCCGGGCTCCCGGGGTTGTCGGCTCGATTCAACCGGATTCGCTGACCGGGGGTTGGCTGGTCAGCTACATGGGAGCAGGCGACGGCTCCGAGGCAGGGATCCTGCTTCTTGATCAGGGCGGGGAGGTGGTCCGTGCGATGCAGGTCGGAGAGGAGTCCTCCAGTCTGAGTCTCATGGCAGGGGATGCGATCCGCGGCACGGACGGCAGGATCTGGATCGCCTCGATGCTGGGTGTAGTTGAGGTGTTCGACGAGGACCTTGGACTCCTGGGCTCCCTAGAACTGGAATTGCCCGGGCTCAGCGCGTGGAACCCCAACTCCGGGCCCGCCGCTCCCCCAGCCATGGTTGTCGGGATGCGTCCAGCACCCGACGGTGCCGGCGTTTGGGTCTTCGCGTTCGCACCGGTCGAGGATCCCACCCAGATTCGGCGGGGGGGGGATCCCCAGCCGCTAGTGGAGGAATTGTTCGACACCTTCGTCTACTCGGTTCGCTTGGACCCCAACGGTCTCATGCTTGTGGGAACTGATCGACTCGAAACCTTGGTGCGACCGCTTGGCGATGGGGGATTGGCCTTTGATCTGATCGACATGCCGGACGGAGACCGAAGGGTTCGAGTGGGACAACTACGCATCAAGAGGGGGAGCCGCTGAGGCGGCGACTTGTCCGGTCAGACGGGACCCCGACGGGGTCTCCCGTGTCCCATCTTGCGCTGCCGGAACCAGCCGCTCATCTCCTTCCTTCCCGACACAGCCTATTGACTCAAGCGGAGAACTGCGCTTACCGTGAACCGATGAGAATCGCCCCAAAGCAGTCCGTGCCATTGAGATGCGGTCGGTTCACTTGGCATGTTGAACCTCTGTCGACGAAGGAGAAGGGACATGAGTAAGCTGTTGGTTGCGTTCCTACTGGTGGGCGCGGTCGTTTGGTCCACACCCGAGTCAGGTGTCGATGGGTCCGCGGACGCATCGGTAGCGGTCTCGGAATGCGAGTTGGCGAATGAATGGGTTGCGGCACACCGCGACGCGCTTCCGAAAACGCTAGAAGCCTTCGGCGAGCATTCCGTCACCTTCCGTCGGGCCATCTATGGGGCACTCGATACCGATGCCCGCATTTCCCTTTGGCGCCAGAACCTGACGGCAGTGTCTCGAGGAGACGTGTCGCCCGGTCAACGTCTCTTCCTAGAAAGAGTGTCGCGGGAACTCGATTACTACCTGCGGGGCGATCTGCCTCCCGAGCTCGACACCTTGACGGAGGAAGCAAGGCGAATTCTGGGAGAAGACTTGGCTTTCCGCGCCATCGCAATGCTGGGCCCGGCCACTCCGACAGAGGCGACCGCCGATGACCTCCTCCGTCCCGCCTGCTCCTGCAGCACCCAGAGTGACTGGTGTTGGTTCTTCAGTGCGTGCGCAGCGGGTGGTTGCCAGCTACGCAATGGGTGTGGTACACTGTGGCGCTACAGGTGTAACGGTCAGTGCTACTTCTTTTAGCTTCCCAGCCCTCATCGAGGTCTGGCGTGGCTACCGCGTCTCCCGTCTACTCGACGAATTCTCCCTCGCCCGGGGCTACGGGTCCCGTATCCCCAGCTCATCCAGCGGTTCGCCACGGTGATCGGCGAAACGCCCGGCATCACCGATTCGGCTTTGCCGAATCGGTGGGCGGCATCGCCGGAATGCGGTCGCCAAGGCTTACGTGACTTCGGTTGCGCCTAGCTCCTTTTGGAGACACTCCACAGACTGCCGCCACTCCCGCCATCCAGGTCCGTTTCGCCCGCTTTCGAGACACGGTCCAGTCAGGTCCGGTACAACGGCAGGAAGCGCAGATCGTGCAGTCCTGATTGACTTTACATGACTTCCTGCCGGGATTCTGGCATCAGGTGCTCTGCCGGGCTGGCAGAGTTGAGGAATCACGGATCACGGCAAGAAGTCACGTAAGTTCTTACAGGACTGCACGATCTGCCATTCTTGCCTGGGACGTACCTCGGACTCGATCAGGTCATCGTAGCGGGAAAACCGGCAACTATTCGCGGGAATCCGTGCAGCGGTCAAGCCCTGTGTCTCCGCCATCCTAAAACCAGGGCTCCATCCGCATTTTCTGCCGGCCAGCAACCCGCCCTCTACTTGGGTCTTAGCGCTATTACTTGCGGGTACGTCGCCCCGGCAACGATGCCGATAAGCCCATCACGAGCCAAAGCGAACTGGGACAACGGTACGGGCAGCAGCACCGAATCCAAGTACTGACCGGTGGCTGACTCATATCGATCCAATTCCCAGTAATTGCCCGCAAGCACAAACACTGTGTCGCCGCGAATTGCCACGTCACGCGCCACTCGTTCAGGACGGCCTTCGCTATAGCCGACCCGGAAGCCGGTCCTGCCGCCCGCCAAGCCTCCCGTCTCAACTTCGGGGAAGTCCGCGTGGCGTACGTAGGGGTACGGTTCTGCCACGCTGTCATTGAAAACGAAGAACCCGTTCCCCAAGCCGAATCCGAATACCCACCGTCGGCCGTCTCCTGATGACGATCGGGCACCCGCGATATTGCCAACCGTCTGAAGAAAGGACATGGAGTGGAAGCCGTTCCAAGGAAAGGGCACGAGGCCCTCCATCTCCCCCGTTGCGGACAGCCGGACCCATCGGTAGGCGGTCATCGCACCCCGTGACATCGACTCAGAGGTCGAGAGTGCTGTGGAATACATCAGCGACGACAAGATGTAGTGATCGCCCTCCAAGGATGCGACAGCGTCGACGTTGATCGTCCCCTCAGGCAGCCCAACCTCTCGGAGCCACGCTCCATCCCCTGACAGCCACTGCAGCCTTCCGTTTCCAGAGTCTGCCAGAACCACTTCTCCTTGGGAATTCACGTCCAAGTCCCGCACTTGGTCGATCTCTCCAGGTCCCTCACCTCTTGTTCCCCACGACCACACGACTCCATCGGCTCCCACCCGGTGAACCCGGCGACCCAACAGATCGAGAACGGCAGCTTCGCCGCCCGGAAACGCCGCCACGCGGTCGGCGTTCAGCATGATTGTGTCGCTTGCTCCCCCGTATACCCACAACGTATCGAAGGCCACGCGTCTCGTGACCACCGGAGCGGCAGCTTGGTCGAAGAGGTTTACCGGTGTCGAGGGGACCGTGTCCACGCCGCATCCAGCGATGGCCAACAGCGTTGCCGTGCGAACGACCGCTCGGGAGTTCAACGATCCGCTCGTACGCTGTCCAACAAGCGCTTGGCAAGCCCCTCGGCACCGGAGAGCCCCTCTAGCCCGTACCGCTCAGTTGCCCCGATGCGACCCGAAGGACCAACGGCCATTGCCACCGGAGTTCCGATGCGGCCCAGCGACGGCCCGACACGACTGGAAACGGCAAAGTGCGGAAAGTGATTGTTCCCTGCCGCAAGCAACTCATCCATTCGGCCCAGGCCATATGGAAGCACCAAGCCGGTGATCCGCATCCCAGCACCGGTCAGGATTGCCGCAACAGCTTCAGACACGGGAGCCGCTTCAGCGCAATCCGCTTCGGACATTATCAACAGCACGCCGCCGCCCGAGGCGGCCATTTCACGAATGTGTCCGTCCAGTTCGTGCCGACCTGCGAATTGCTGAAATGCGGCCAGTGTGAACAGCAAGCAGGCGGCGAAACATACGGCAGTCTTCCAGTGTCGCAGGAAGCGCAGCCGGTGTCCCAGCATGGCCCGCCAACTTGAAGGATCTGGTGCCCTGTCAGCCGACACAGGTGGCGTCACAGGCTGGCGGGCCAGGGATATCATCCGGCGTCATCCACCAGTCCAGATCGCACCGGTACTCACCACACCACACGCACCACCACGGCGACTTCTCGCACTCGATACTGCAAAGCCCACCGGAGAAGTTCCCGCAAGACAGCGGCGGCTGGGCAGTAGCCGTTGAAGCACGAAACTGGAGAAGTCCCACCACGAGGAAGCCGAGTACAACGAACGCCGACAGCAGTTGCTTCGTCACGCGCATCCTCTCGGATCCAGACGAATGGCGGACCGTGCGCAGAATGGTCATGGGGCGCATTCTCAGTGTTCTCCCTTGGAGTTGGTAGGTGAGTGTCTGGTTGCGGCGGGAAGATAGCCGGTCGTGCCTTCGGGCCGCAAGGTCCAGTCTTGTCCAACGGCAAATGAGCCTGAACGCGGGGCCGGTTTCCAGCGGGGAGTGAGCCTGAAGGCCGGGGCGAAGAGATCATTGGAGGATGATCGTGACACTTCGCACCGAACGGATCCGGACGCTCGACGAGATGCGCGCCTTCCTTGAGGGCAACGAACCGGCCGACTTCCAGATCACCGACCGCACTTCCGCCTACGTCTTCGTCCGCCGCACGCTGGTCCGCTTCGAGTACCACGGCCTCGGGAAGCCCGACAAGGGCCTGGTGAAGCGGTTCGTCGAGAAGGTGACGGGCCTTTCGCGCGCCCAGGTCACCCGCCTCATCCGACAGCACCGCCGGACGGGCCACATCCGCGACCACCGCAGGAGGCCCCCCGCCAACGCCTTCCAGCGCCGCTACACGCCCTACGACGCCGCTCTGCTGGCGGAGGTCGACGAAGCCTTCGGCCAGCCCTCCGGACCTGCCACCAAGGTGGTCCTGCAACGCATGCACGAGGTCTACGGCGACGAACGCTTCGCGCGTCTCGCCTCGATCTCCAACGGCCACATCTACAACCTCCGCAAGACCCGCGCGTACCGGACCGGCCGCCTCACCTTCCGCAAGACCCGGCCCACCCCAGTCCCCATCGGGGTCCGCCGCAAGCCGCGGCCGGACGGCAAGCCCGGCCATCTCCGCGTCGACACCGTCCACCTCGGCGACCGCGAGAGGCGGAAGGGCATCTACCTCATCAACGTCGTCGACGAAGTCACGCAGTTCCAACACCTTGGAGCCGTGCCGCGCATCACCCACCACTTCCTCGTCCCGCGCCTCGAAGCCCTGCTGTCCGCCTTCCCCTTCGCCATCCGCGCCTTCCACTCCGACAACGGCAGCGAATACGTCAACGGCCGCGTGGCCGAGCTGCTCAACCAGCTCCACATCGGCGTCTTCACCAAGTCCCGGCCCCGCCACCCCAACGATAACGCGCTGGCCGAGACCAAGAACGGCAGCGTCGTCCGCAAGTGGCTCGGCCACGTCCACGTCCCCCACGCCCTCGTCCCCCAGGTCAACGCCTTCCTCCACGACCACCTCTGCCCCTTCCTCAACTTCCACCGGCCCTGCCTCTTCCCCACCGAAGTCACCAGCCCCACCGGCCGAGTCAAGCGGCGCTACCGGCAACGGGACGTCACCACGCCCTACGAGCGCTTCAAAGCCCTGCCCGGCTCCGACGCCTTCCTCCGGCACGGCGTCACCCTCGGCGCTCTCGACCAACTCGCCGCCGCAACCACCGACCTCGACGCCGCCCGAGCCGTCCGCCGCGCCCGCGACGAACTCTTCCGCGCCATCGGCCAAGCCGGCAACTCCGCCGCGTGATCCGACTCGCGCCAACCGCTGGCTCGCCGGAGACCCTCATGCCTCCCGGCCATCCTCCGGCTCGCCGGTTGCCTCTCTCCCACGTCCAAGGAGATAATCAAACTCCATCAACTGCCACCTGCTCCGGGCTCCGGCCTCACTTCTCGCACCTTCCCCGGTTCAGGCTCATCTCCGTATTGGAAAAGACTGGTCCGGGGTTGATGTCTGCGGAATCACCCTCAGGGGCGGGCATCTCCGTTGCGATACGATTCGCCCAACGAGCCTTTCAGTCCAGCGCGGCAGAGAGACCGAGGAAGCGGGTCACCATCGCGAAGTTGCCGAGGCCGCGCTGGCCCCCAAGGTCTGCAATCCCGGTCGATGCCGCGTCCCGGCGCACCGACCTGTACGAGCGACGACGGCTCATTTGAGGATTGGGCGGCCTATCTCGCGGGCCGGTGAGCAGGCACCGAGACCTGATCTGACCTCACCACCGGGCTCAGAAGGTCGTTTCCGGGCTCTTTCGATGAGTTTCGGGTAATCTACGGGCGCTGGGATCGTCTCGGATCGACGATCTCGGGTTCCCGAGGGGTAGAGGTAGGGCGAAGAGCAGCGGTTGGCTGAGAGCGCCGCTATCGCCAGGAGGGTGGACGGGGTCGCCCGTCGCCCTCGCCGTCCTTGAGGCCCTCGACCAAGAGGCGGAGGAGGGTGCCTGCAACGGTCGGATGACTGCCGTCTCGGGCGGCGCGCTGGAGCGTTTTGCGGGCGTTCGCCCGGCTGGCTTGGACCACCGTTAGTGTGACGAGTATCCATCTCACAAGCGGGCGCCCGTTTTTCGCGAAGCAACCTGCCTCGCAGCGACCCTTTGCGACGCTTCCGCTTCGGCGCCCGTTCTTGTCCGGTTCGATCATCCGTGAGCGCTCCCCGCCGGGCTGGGTACCGGGAAGGCCGGGCAGGAGTACTCGCGCGGCGGCTGCGCCGTCCACGTGCGGTCCTGCTGCACGAGGGCGTTGGCGAGGACGAGGAGCTTCCGCATGACGGCCGTCAGGGCGACCTTGCGCGGCTTCCCCTTGGCGAGGAGCGCCTCGTACTTCCGCTTGAGGTCGGGATTGTGATGGGCCGCAACCAGAGCGGGCATGAAGAGCAGCCGGCGGACCCGGTGCCTGCCGCCCTGGATGAAGCTCCGTCCCTTCCAGTTTCCGGACTCCCGGGTGACCGGGGCGAGTCCCGCGAGGCTGGCGGCTCCCGACCGAGTGAGCATACCCAGTTCCGGCAAGTGGACGATCAGTCCCGCGGCGGTGATGTCCGAGATGCCCGGGATCGAGGTCAGGATCTCGGCCCGGCGCTCCATTTCCTTCTCCTCCCCGATCCGCTGCCGGATCTCGGCATCGATGAGCTTCAGCTGGCGGTCGATCTGCCTCAGCCTCTGCCTGGTGACCCGCTTGCCCACGGGAGTGCGCAAGTTCCTACTCCGGTTGGTGATTGCGGTCCGATCCCTGACCAGCGCGTCGCGGATCTGCTGGAGCTCGGCAAGCTCGCGCTGCCCCTCCGACCGCGCCTCGGTCGGGCGCAGTTCCTCGATGGCCGAAGCCATGATGGCCAGCATCCGGGCATCCACCGCGTCGGTCTTGGCGCGCCGCCCGATGGAGCGGGCGAAGGACCGGACCTGGAAGGGATTGATCGCGTACAGGGGGAGCCCGGCCTTCAGGAGGGTGTCCTCGAAGTCGCGGTGGAAGGCTCCGGTGGGTTCGTACGCGATCCGGTCGATGCCAGAGCCGATCCAGGCGATCAGCTTCCGGAAGCCGGCGCTGTCGTTGGGGAACCGGGATACTCTCCCCTCGGGCGCGGCGAAGGCGTCGAGCCAGTCCTTGGAGATGTCGATCCCAACGGTGCGGAGGATGCTCCTCATGAGTTCTTCCCTTCTCCTGTGCTTGTCATGCGAGCCTCGATGCTCGTGTATCCATTCAGGACATTGGGAAGGACGGTGGCGATCACACTCAACACGGCCCCTTATGGCCTGCCAGCATATCGATCCGACCACCGTCCCTGTTGAGCGCCCGCTCCGGCTCGCTCCGCTCGCCTCTGCGGGCGCTCAACAGCCCGGGCCTTCCCCGCGACCCGGTCATGCAAATCACGCGGGAATCTGCATGATTATGGGAGACAAGCCAGCTTACTCCGTGTGGCCACACTCCGTGAGTCCCCTGCGGAGGCTGGCAAGGGGGCTGTGCCCCCTGTGACCCCCCAACTGAAAACTCGCGTCGTGAGCGACGGAAAGTGGGCAGTTTATGGCCTGCCAATGGCCCCCAAGGGTTCTCTCGCGACCGCCACGCCGTAGCCTCGCTCCACCCGGCCGCAGAGGTGCCTTGACGGTTTGAACACCGGCACATCCCGGGCCGGAACCTCGACCGCCTCTCCGGTCCGGGGATTGCGGCCCGTGCGGGCCTTGCGGTGCCTCACCTTGAAGGTGCCGAAGCCCCGGATCTCGATGTGGTCGCCGCGCGTCAGCGTTTCCTTCACGGCGTCGAGGAAGGCGTCGACGATCAGGCCGCAATCCCGCTTGGTGACCCCCCGTCCGACTGCGTCGGCGACCTGATCAACGAGGTCGGCTTTGGTCATCCTCTTCTCCTCGCGCGAAGTGTGGGCCGAGTCCTGCCGCTTCAGTATGATAACCCGGGGCGCGACCCACGGCGGCTGGCTGGTCCCACGGACCGCGCCAAGGCGATGCCGTGCCCCGACGGCGTTGGCCGAAGCAGACATCCTCCCGGCTTCAGGACGGCGTCCGTCGCGGTTGACCTATGGCCTTCCCGCATGGGATTGCTGGCCCGGAGCGACCCGCCGCGGAGGTTGGGATGGAGTGCACATCCCAACCTCCGCAGATGCCACGGCAGGCATCGAAAAAAGGGGGTCGCTCCGGTCACGGCCCCCGCTTCCGGCGCGGCGCAGCCGCCCCGGAGGCCGTGGTGCAACTACAATCCGGACAACGACATACGCAATCGTGACCGTGCACGTCCGAACCGCGATCTCGCGCACATGAGGTCTGTTTCACATGTGCGGTCCCCGCACGGCCCCAGGCGCGCGTCCAGAGTCCGATCAACCATCAGCCCCAGCTTTCATGCGCGCCACACCCTCACAGACCCCTGACAACGCGCCTGAACCGTTTCCGTCGGGGCGTTGAGTACCCGTTGGACGATCCGGCACTGGCCGGGAAGCCTCGTTCACGCGAGATTGCGAATGCGCAGATCGTGCAGTCCATCATCCAGAAGGGAATCGAATGATGGCACGCACGAAACGAAGTCGGCGAGCATACAGCGCCGGCGAATGGGGCCGGAACCGGGTGAGGGTGTTTGCCGATCCCAAGACCGGCATGTACCAGATCGAGTGGCGAGAGAGCGGGCGCAGGCTGAGCCGGTCGCTCAGGCACCGCGACTGGCGGCGCGCGAAGCGGCAGGCGGACGAGTTCGCCGCGGGCTTCGTCCCGCCGGAGGTGAACGGGAGCCGGAACGCCGAGCCCGAGCCGCTCACGCTGGGAGCGCTTTTTGAAATCTACGCGGAAGAGGTGACGCCCACGAAGGGCGAGCACACCCGGAAGCACGACCGGATCACGATGGAGATGTTCCTCCGGTTCTTCGGACGCGACCGGGACCCGAGGACGCTTTCACAGCGCGACTGGGACCGGTTCATCCGGGCGCGCAGGGAGGGCAGGGTCGGCCCGAGCGGGAGGCCGGTGTCAGACCGGACGGTCGAGTACGACCTCAAGCTCCTGATCGCGATCTTCAACTGGGCCGCGAAGTCCCGGGACGAGCGGGGCCGGTTACTGCTCGACAGGAACCCGCTCAGGGGGCTCAAGACGCCCAAGGAGAAGAACCCGACGCGGGTCGTCCTTGACGAGGACGAGTACCAAGCCCTTCTGAAGGTGTCCCGCAAGATGGACTGGCGGTTCCACGTCGCGCTCGTGCTCGCGCACGAAACCGGGCACAGGATCGGAGCCATCCGCAAGCTGCGGTGGACGGACATCGAACTCGATGCCGGAATGATCCGGTGGAGGGCCGAGTACGAGAAGACGGGTTACGAGCACACGACGCCCGTCACCGCCGAAGCGCTCGCCGCACTCGCGGATGCCCGGAAAATGAAGGTCGGGGGCGGCGACGCTCCCGTCCTGCCCACGCCCGGGAATCCCTCGGCGTGCTTGGGGTCCTCGCGGGCGCGCTCGTGGTGGGCCAAGGCCCAGAGGCTCGCGGGGCTGGAGCCCAAGCCCGGCAGGGGCTGGCACTCGCTCAGGCGGAAGTTTGCGACCGACCTCATGGACCAGCCGCTGAAGGTGCTGTGCGAACTCGGCGGTTGGAAAACGGCCAAGACGGTCCTACGTTGCTATCAGCGAGCCGACGAGGGACAGCTTCGGAAGGCACTGGACGCCCGCCGCCGGGCGCACAGCTGAAGCCTCAAGTAGCGGGAACCATCCAGAGGGAATCAGACCCCGCCACGCATGCAACCACAACCACCACAACGAGATGCGATACTGTCGGCCTCTGCCGGGCTGGCAAGGCGCGACGAAGGGCCAGTAGCAGCGCTACGGGCCCGAGGAGCAACGCAGAGCGCGGCTCCACAGTGGCAGAATGTATAGTAAACATGACACTATGTAAACTTTTCTTCACATCGCGAACGGGTGAAGGCGAGCGATCCAGCCCGGATGCATCGCCGCTCGAATGCCGGGGGGATTTTGTCCACGGGCTGCTAGAGGAGGCTGCAGGACGATGACCATGACCATGACAACAAGCGACCCGAATCGGCCGACCCGCCGCCCGGTGGCGACCGTCGTTCTTGTTGGGGCGGCCGTCCTGCTCGGCACCACAGCATGCGAACCCGCGCCCACCGACGACCCCTCCGCGCCCGGCACCGTCGCCGTGACGAACGCCGTCATCATCGACGGGTTGGGAGGCGAGCCGGTTGTCGACGGCGTCGTCGTGGTCGAGGGCGACCGGATCGCTGCTGCGGGGCCCGCTTCGCAAGTGGCCGTGCCCGACGGAGCCACCGTGATCGACGCGGCCGGCGGCGCGGTGATGCCCGGCCTGGCCGACATGCACGTGCACATGGTGGGCGGGTGGGACGGGGTGAGCACGGACATGCTCGGCTACCGCCGCTACCTGAATGCGCTGCTGTACGCGGGCGTGACCACGGTGCTGGATGTCGGCAACGTGCTGCCGTTCATCCAGCAGATCCGGGCGGAGGTGGAGGCGGGCCGCCTTCCCGGGCCGCGCGTCTACATGGCGGGACCGCTCGTCGACGGGCCGGTGCCGATCTGGCCGCCCATCACGTACGCGACGTTCGAGCCGGCGGCCATGCGCACGCACGCCGGGCAGCTCGCGGCTGCGGGTGTCGACGTGCTCAAGGGGTACGCGGGGCTCGACGCCGAGATGGTGGATTCACTGGTGCGGGCCGGCGCGGAGCACGACCTGCCCGTCCTGGTGGATCTGGGATGGTGGGGCAACTACGCCGCGGCGGTCGAGTCGGGTGTCACGGCGCGGGCCCATGCGCCCTCCGGTCCGCTCAGCGACGTCGCGATCACGGCGATGGTCGAGCGCGGCACCGCCAACATCACGACGCTGGCGGTGCTGGAGTCGTTCGCGCGGCGCCGGCTGGGCGACCTGGCATTCCTCGACGACCCGCTCATCGCGGCCACCACGCCGCCATGGTTCCTCGATGACCTGCGCGCGCACGCCACGCGCTCCCTCACGGACGACCAGGCGGAACTCGTGGCCTCGATCGAAGAGCGGCTCATGGCTGCCATGACCAACGTGAAGCGGCTGCACGACGCAGGCGTGCTGGTGGTGGCGGGCACCGACGCGCCGTATCCGGGTGTGTTCCAGGGAGAGGGGATTCACCGCGAGCTGGAACTGCTCGTCGAGGCCGGGCTGACACCGGTGCAGGCGGTCGCGGCTGCGACCGGCAACGCGGCCCGCCTGATGGGGGCGAGCGATGATTGGGGAGCGATCGCGCCGGGCCTGGCCGCCGACCTGGTCGTGGTGCGCGGCAATCCGGCTGTGGATGTCGGGGCGACGCGCGACATCGTTGCGGTGATTCAGGGCGGTGTTCTGCTTGATCGCTCCGCGCTGTCGTTCGCCGCGCTGGACGATCCGGGGTTCAGGACGGTGGGGTCGGTGGCGGCGAACTGAGGGGGGTGCCTCCGTTCTGCGCTGAAATCTCAACATGCTGTTGATTTTTCAGCATACGATCGCTTATCATTAGGGATCGGCGGTCGCCAGACCGAGTTTGTCCGCCCTCTCCCTGAAAAAGCACGGCCACAATGACCGACCTGCCACGGCTCAGCAAACGAGAGCGCGAGGTCATGGACATCGTCCACGAGTCGGGCCGTGCCACCGCTGCCGGGATCCGGGAGCGAATGATCGACCCGCCCACCGATTCGGCCGTCCGCTCGGTGCTAAGGATCCTTGTCGAAAAGGGACATCTGGCGAGCGAATACGACGGGCCCCGCTATGTGTACTCGCCCACGGTATCGGCGCAACGGGCGCGTAGCTCGGCACTGCGACATGTCCTCAAGACCTTCTTCGGCGGCTCGGTGGAAGGTGCGGTGGCCGCGCTGCTCCAACTGGAGGACGGCAAGCTCACTCCGGATGAGCGGGCACGCATCAGGTCGCTCATCGACGAGGCGTCGGAGGAGGGACGGTGATGGACGCGCTCCTGACACCCGTCTCCATGGGCATGCTCGGGCTCGCGTTCAGGGCCACGATCCTGTTGGCGGCGGCGCTGGCTCTGGCGTGGCTCGCCCGAAAGGGGCCCGCCGGGGTCCGTCACCTGTTGTGGACGATGACCTTCGCCCTTCTCCTCGGACTGCCCGTACTGAGCGTCCTCGGACCTTCCTGGGAGGTGCGGATCCTGCCGTCCTCGGCAAGTACGCCCCACCAACCCCCTGCTGAGGCCCTTCCGGTCGCCGGGGCCTCCTCAAGCGCGCCAATCAGCATGCCGCGGCGGCCTGACGCGTCACTGCCGGACGCGGGAACGCCCCCGGCCCCGATAGCAAAGCCCCTGTCGCCTTCGCGCTCGATACCCCTTCCACTGCTGCTCTGGGGAGTCGGATGCGCAGCGGCGCTGGCATCGCTGGCGATCGGCGGGATCCGGTTCGCCAGGCTTGTGCGCGCGGCGGATCCACTGTGTGATCCGGACCGGCTTCGACAGGCGATGGCGATTGGCCGGCGGCTCGGGATCCGCGGCGATGTGCGGCTCGTCCTCAGCCCGGCAGTCGCCGCACCGATGACGGGCGGCTTATGGAAGCGCGCCATCCTGCTCCCGGGTTCGGCGGCGGCGTGGTCCGCCGAACGGTGGAGGGTGGTGCTGACGCATGAGCTGGTTCACGTGCGCCGCCGCGACGTGCTTCGGCAATTCCTGGCCCGGGCCGTGCTCGCGCTCTACTGGTTCCATCCCCTGAGCTGGGTGGCAGCATGGCTCGCGTCGATCGCGAGCGAGGAAGCCTGCGACGAGGAGGTGCTGACACTCGGCACCCGCCCCTCGGAATACGCGACGCACCTACTAGCCCTGGCGGGGGGCATGAGCGTCCGTCGGCCCATCCTGTCCCTGCCCATGAGCCAGCGCTCGCACTCGCAGCTGGAGAGGAGAATCGTGGCCATCCTCAAGCGGCGTCGGCCGCGTCGGAACACGTTCGCCCCAGTACTCATGGCCACAGCGATCGGCGGCGTGGGAGTCTCAGCGGCGGTAGCCCATCCGGTCCAGACGTGGCCGGACACGGTCTCGGCGGAGGTCGTCGCACGAATCGGCAGCGCGGGGCTGGACGACGAGGCTGAAGAGTACATCCTGGGCGACGTGACATCGGTGGCCGCCGACCGGCACGGGCGCATTTACGTCGCCGACCGCCTACCTCCGTCGGTTCGGCTGTTCGGCTCCGACGGCGAGTTTGTCGCCTGGGTTGGACGCGAGGGCGAAGGACCCGGCGAGTTCACCTGGCCGGTAGACATCCTGCCCACGGACGATGGAAAGATCTTCGTGCGGGGATCACGGATCACGACGTTCGCGACCAGCAGCTCGTCGGACTATCCCGATGACGTTGCCAGCACGTGGCGCATCCCGCCCTACTACAACTCCAATTCCTGGCGGGCTCGCCTGGTCGACGGCGTCTACTACTACCCGCACTATACGTTGCGGACGAATGGACCTGCCGAGTACTTCTACATGAAATACGGCCCAGGTGGGCTTACGGCCGACACGGCGCGGGTGCCGGACATCGGTGGCATGTCGAGACAGAGAACGGCCTACTACATGGTGAGCCGGGGCAGCGGCCGCCTGGTCCACGGATTGAACCCCGCCCCCTTCGCACCCCGCGCGGACTGGGATATGACCGGGCGCGGGACCATCATGGTGAGCGACGGGGAGGCCTACCAGCTCCAGGAGTTCGACCAGGACGGCCAGCTGCTCAGGACGATCGACGGTCCCGAGTTGGAGCGCCGAGCGGTGCCGTCGGCCGAACGCGCGGACAGCATGAGAGCGCTCGAGGCGCGCATTGATTCCCTGCCCGTCCCGCTGGAAGAAGTCGAACACGTCGCGCCGGAGATTCTACGGGGGGAGATACCCGACTCGCTGCCACCCCTGATCGCGATTCATGTGGGTGCCTCCGACCGGATCTGGGTCGAGCGCTGGCCGCTGGAAGGCATGGCGTCGTCCCGGTACTACGATGTGCTGGAATACGACGGGCGCTACGCGGGCACTGTTGTCGTCCCTGCCCCGTTGCTGGCGGATCCGCCGCCGTTTTTCGGCGAAGACATCATCGTCGGTGTGGTGATGGACCCGACGACAGATGTGCACTCGGTGGTGGCGTTGCGGTTTCGGTTGCCGGGGTGACGTCGCCGCCCTTACCGACTACCCGGCACCCCCATTGAAACGCCGTCGATCTGGTACCAGTCGATCGCTCGGTTCCCCACTCCGTCCGGCCCTGGTGTCCGCTCCACCAGGGCGGCCAAGGTCGAACCCAGAAGATCGTAGCCGACCAGTCGGTCCCGAATCCGCACCGTGCCAGCGTATTCCACACCCACATAGACGTCCAGGTAGGAGAACGCATCTCTGTCTCGCGTCGTCGCGACCCAGAGTCGCCCCATGCCGTCGTAGGCCAGGGACCGCGGCACCAGGAACCACATCTTCGGCTCTTCCCGGAAGCTGTCCAGATAGGGCGTCATCGCCGACCGCGGCATCGACATCCCGCCTGCCATCGCCGCCAGATCCTCTCGGTACGCATCCACATCGCGCTCATTCGGCAGTTCCGGCACGTAGGTTGGCGCGCTGACCACCGTTGCGCGGTCCGCCTCACGCGCTGGCACGAAGACGAGTTCACTTTCGCACGCACGGAACACATACCCGCCATCAGGCCCCCGGAGCCCCGGACCCAACATTCCGCATTCGGTCTCCACCAGATCGTGAACGCCCCGCCACTCCCAGAGAATCTCCCCTGACGTCAGTTCCACTTCAATCGGGACCGGGGTGCCTTCCGGCACGGTGAAGTAGTGACCCGTTACCGACGTCCCGAAAGGCCCCACAGGAAAAAAGACCGGTGGCAGCGTTGTCTCGGACAGCCGGGTGCCTGACGCCTGAAAGACCGTCATCCGCCTCAGGGCCGAATCAAACACCCCCAAGGTGCCGGCCGGGCCTCGCTCAACGTACGCTGGCCGGCGGAACTCTCCTGGGCCCTCTCCCTCGCCCCCGAAAACCCCGACCCTGGAGCCCGCCCGGTTGCGGCATTGGACCAGAAACTCATGCGAGTTGATCACACAGGCGGTGTTCTCGTCCACAAGGGCGACATCCGTATTGCCACTCAGCGGAGCGTCAACCGAAGCGACAGGCTTCAATGACACGAACCGCTCCGTCGTCCGCTCCGGACCGCAACCGGCGGAGGTCGAGCCGAATACGAGGCCGATTGTTGTCAGGACACTCCTGGACAAACGCACAGCCCCGAGTCTCGGTCCCTCTAAAGGCCCATACAGAAATCGAAGTGGTCGGAGGCCTCCTTCATTATCGCAAACTGTCCTCCAGAGCGGTCGCCAGATCCGTCCCAGCGTCCCGGTACTTCACGATGACCGGAGCATAGAGGGCAAGCCCCTGCGACCGACCCCACGCGGTGCCGACCGCCCGCCCTCCCGGCACCACCACGGCGTCCTCGGGAATCTCGAGCGATCCCGAGGCACCGGCTCGGTAGACCTTCTCACGCACCAGGTCGAAAACCGGTGTCCCCCGCGTGAGGATGACCCCCGCCGCCAGGACCGCGCCGCGGCGGACCACCGTCCCTTCGTAGACACCCGAATTGCCCCCCACCAGCACGTCATCCTCGATGACGACCGGGGACGCCCCTACGGGTTCGAGGACTCCGCCGATCTGGGCCGCTGCGCTCAGATGTACGCGTTCTCCGATCTGGGCGCACGAGCCCACCAGCGCGTGGGAGTCGATCATGCTGCCCCCTCCCACCCAGGCACCCACGTTTACGTACATGGGAGGCATGCAAACCACGCCTGGACCCAGATAAGCGCCGCAGCGGACCGCCGAGCCGCCTGGAACCACGCGAACACCCTCCTCGGTGCCGAAGCGCCGCACGGGCAGATTGTGCTTGTCCAGAAAGCTGGATGGTGCCTCACCATCGACCGGGCTTCCCCCGGGGGCGGCAACCGGCCCGATGCGCCCGCTCCGGAAGGCCACCAGGATGCCGCGCTTCACCCACGGCACCGCTACCCAGGAGCCGTCTTCCCTCCGCACAGCGGAGCGCAGGGATCCCGCTTCCAGACGGCCCAGCAGCTCGGCCACGACCTCTTCCGCGGCCTTCGGCAGAGCCTCGCCGGCGGGCCAACCATGGAGCGCGTCGATACGCTGTTCCAGCGTTGCTCCCAGATTTGGAGCGGCTGCGCTACGGCTCACGGCTGGTCCCTCGCACTGCCTCCGCCACAGCCTTGCGATTGGCCTCGGCCAGAGGAGCCAGCGGCAGTCGGACTTGCGGGTGGATGCGCCCCATCATCCCCAATGCCGCCTTGACCGGCACCGGGTTGGACTCCACGAATGCGACACGCATCCAGTCGGCGAGGCGGTAGTGCAAGGCCCGCGCGCGCGGCAGGTCGCCGCACGCCATCGCTCGCACCAGTTCCGCCATGGCGCGCGGGGTGGCGTTGGCGACCACGGAGATCACACCGTCGGCACCCAGCGCCATGAACGGCACCGTCAGCGAGTCGTCCCCGGACAGCAGCGAAAACCCGGCGGGCCTGTGCCGGGCGATCTCCGCGACCTGGTCGCAGTTGCCGGCCGCTTCCTTGGTCCCGACGATGTTGGGGTGTTCGGCGAGGGCCAGAGTGGTCGCAGCGGTGATGTTGCTGCCGGTGCGCCCCGGGACGTTGTAGAGCACCACCGGGCAGTGCGCCGCGTCGGCGACCGCGCTGAAGTGCTCGATCAGTCCCCGCTGTTGCGGGCGGTTGTACGGCGGCGAGACATGCAACAGGTGGGTGACCCCCGTCGATGCAATCCTGCGCGAGAGATCGATCGCCTCGGCCGTGTTGTTCGATCCCGCTCCACCCACCACCGGGACGCGGCCGGCGGCCTGGTCTACCGTAATCGCCACAACCCGTTCGTGCTCATCAGCCGCAAGCGTCGCTGCCTCCCCGGTCGAACCGGCCGACACCAGGAAGTCGACACCCTGCTCGATCTGCCAGTCGACCAGCGACCGCAGCGCGGGCTCGTCAACCTCCCCCGATTCCCGGAACGGCGTCACCAGCGCCGTGCCGCATCCGCTGAGCATCTCGTGCTTCATCGTGACTCTTCCGCGAGCAGATCCTGCATGGTATAGACTCCCTTTCGACCACGCAGCCACGCCGCCGCCCTGAGCGCGCCCTCCGCGAATACGCCACGGCCGCGGGCTTCGTGACGCAGGACCAACCGTTCGTGGGGACCGTCGATCAGTACCTCGTGTATGCCGGCAACGTGCCCCGTCCGGATCGAAGTCGTGTCGGAGCGCCGCCCCAAGGCCGCTCCCAGCGATGCTTCGAGGGCGATGGCGGTGCCGGAAGGGGTATCCAGCTTGCCGGCGTGATGCGTCTCCACTACGTGCGTGTCGAACTCTGCAGCTCCGGCGAAGAGTTGGCCCGCGCTGTGCGCAAGCAACTGCAGCGCGACCGCCCCGAAGGAATAGTTGGGTGCCCACATGAGGGTTCCTCCGCGCTCCTTCACCCAGGCCGCTATCGCCGGCAGCCGGTCGGACCACCCGGTCGTGCCGGAGACGACGGAGCACTCCGCCTCGACGCACATGCGAATGTTGGAGGCCGCCGCCGCGGCCGTGGTGAATTCGAGCGCGACATCGGCCTCGGCGATCCGGTCTCGAACCGCCGCGCCGCGTGACTCCACGTCCTTACGTCCGAACCGGGCCAGCACATCAAAGCCCTGCGACGGCGCGAGCGCGGCGATCGATCGGCCCATCCGACCGGACCCCAGGACGACAATCCGAGTTTTTTCGCGCCTCATCACTTCAATGTAGCGGGTCGGGCGACGCGCTCTGCTATGTTACTGCATCACAGGCGGCACCGACGAGAGACCTCCATATGCATCATCCCCCCAGTTTCCGCTTACCCATCCTCCTTCTGCTCCTGGCGGGGTGCAATGTCGGCGGTTCGGACCAGTCACAGGGCTACGACGCCGTCACCCGGACCGCGCTTCACGACTTCCGGGTGGAGCAGGTGGCCGATGGCCTGGTGCGTCCCTTCGCGATGGCCTTCACGCCCGAAGGCGACCTGCTCGTAACGGAGCGCCCGGGCCGGCTCCGGGTCATCCGCGACGGGGTTCTCCTTGCTGACTCCGTGGAGGGGTTGCCGCCGATCCGGGCGCTCGGACGCGGCGCCCGCTCCATGAGCGGCTTCGAGCAGGCCGGACTGCGCGACGCGATCCTTCACCCGGACTTCCCAACGAACCGGCTCCTCTACCTCAGCTACGTGAAGCCGGGAGCGGATTCGCTGGGCACAATCGCCATCGCCCGGGGACGGTTCGAGAACGACCGGCTGACGGATGTCGAGGAACTGTTCCACGCGGACGCGTTCGGCAACGGGACGGACCGGAGTTCGATGTGGGGCGGACGTCTGGTCTTCGACCACGACGGCTATCTGTTCATGACGCTGGGCGACCGGCAGTGGCCTTCGGCGGGCAACCTGGAGGCTCACCCGGCCCAGGATCTGTCGAACCACAACGGGAGCACCATACGGATTCATGACGACGGGCGGGTCCCGGCGGACAACCCGTTCGTGGACCAGGCGGACGTGCACCCCGAGATCTGGACGTGGGGTCACCGCAACGCGCAGGGAATGGCAGTGCATCCGGAGACCGGGGACCTGTGGCAGAACGAGCACGGTCCACAGGGCGGGGATGAACTGAACCTGATCGAGCCCGGCCGCAACCACGGCTGGCCCGTTGTGGGGTACGGCGTGAACTACCGGACGGGTTCGCGCATCCATCCGGGCACGCTCATGGACGGCATGGAGGAGCCCACCCACATCTGGGTGCCCTCCATCGGCGTCTCCGGGATGCTCTTCTACACGGGCGACGCGTTTCCGGAGTGGCGCGGCGACATGCTCGTCGGCGGACTCAGCGGCAGGCGCCTGGTACGGCTGCGGATGGAGGGACGCCAGGTCACCCACGAGGAGACGCTGCTGCAGGGGATCGGCCGCGTCCGCGACGTGCGGCAGGGACCGGACGGGTTCATCTACCTGGCCATCGACGGAGAGACGCGGGACATCGATGGTCCGGCGACGGGCATCGTGCGGCTGGTTCCCGGGGGGCGGCGATGATGCCGAGTCCAATCTGCCGGACGATTTGAAGAGCGAAACCGGGCAGCTGACAACGGACCAGCTAATCGGCCTGCGCTTCGCTTCCGACGCGGAACTGGCCGGATTGGTCCGGCGGGTCCTTGCGGGCGAACTAACGGACCGGGAATTCATAAAGCAGGCCATCGAAGACTGGCGCGCCGACCACCAGCGCATCTGAAGGCGGACGGGGGAATCGGACCCCCGAAATCGTGGCCATCCCGTTTTCCTGCCGACAGGAGACAAAGGGGGTTGAGTGTCACTGCTAAACGCGTAGAATAACTGCTTGTCTTAGGGGACGTGTGGATACAGTCAGAACGGAAGGATCGCCAATGTTGCTGTTGTCGGTTCGCCGGCGCGCGCGGATGCCCCGAGATCGATCACTCATCCTTGGGGCCGCGGTCATGACTTCGCTTGCCCTCACTCCGGCCCAGACCCCGTGTGACGGCTGGACGACCGACGAGTTCTGGCGGGCGGTGGATCCGGCGACAGTACGAGCGTGCATTTCCCTGGGGTACAGCGTCAACGATCGGTCCGCCATCAGGAACGCGACCCCGCTGCACTGGGCAGCGGCGTTCAGCGACGACCCCGAAGTGGTCAGCGTGCTGGTCGAGGCGGGGGCGAGCCTGGAGGCCGTGTCGCGCAACGGTCGAACCCCGCTGCACTTCGCGGCACGGAGGAACGGCAACCCGAAGGTGCTGCGTGCGCTGCTCCGATACGAGCCCTACGCCTACGCCCGGAACCGCCAGGGGCGTACACCCCTGCATCTTGCGGCCTTGTGGAACGATAACCCTGACGTCGTTGAAGAACTTGCGAGGGTGACCGACGTAAACGTCAGAACGAAGGTCGGAGAAACGCCGCTGCACTCTGCCACCAGGAGCCAGGGTTTCCCCGATGTCCCAAACCCGAACCCGCAGGTGGTGGCAGTGCTGCTTCGGCGCGGCGCCGACGTCGCGGCGGAAGCGCACGGAGGGGCCACCCCCACGCTCTGGGCCAAGGACAGACGCTTGGTCGAGATGATCGAGGAAGAGGAAGTGCGCAGGGAATCGATACGGGAGCGGTTCCTTCGGTACGTCGCGACCAGGGTGGCCGCGGGCACCGCCGTGCTGGCCCTGCTCGGGTACCTGTTGGCGCGCCTCGGGACCCGGCGATTCGCCACCGGTTGAGGGCGTCGAGGGCCTGCGTCCGGGAGTTGCGGTGTTTCGTGGCGCGTAGCACCGTTACATTGTATGGATATACATATATCCTTTCTCTACATGGTAGGCATGGATGAAGAAGTACATCTACAAGGAGTTGGTGGCCGCATCTTCGCGCCCGATGGTGCTCTCCATCCTGGCCGCCGGCGACCAGTACGGCTACGAGATCATCAGCCAGGTGAAGCGGCTGTCCGGGGGCGACCTGAAGTGGTCTCCCGGGATGCTCTACCCGCTCCTGCACCGGCTGGAGCGTGATGGGCTCGTCGACGGCTACTGGCAGCTCACCCACGAAGAACGACCCCGCAAGTACTACCGGTTGACCGCACAGGGCCGACAGCAGATGTCGATCGACAGGGAGAGCTGGCGGGCAGTGCATGCAGCCCTCGAAATCTCCTGGCGAGGCGGAAGTGTTCCGGCTGGATGACGAGGTCCGGGGCTGGCGAGAGGGTCTGGAAGACAGGGGATGGTTCTCGCCGCGCGAATTGGATGAACTCGAGGATCACCTGCGGGCCCACACCGCTCGGCAACTGCAGCCGGACCCCGGGATCGACATCGCCCGCACGCTCGAGACCGCCGCCCGGGAGGAATTCGGTGAGCCCACGGCACTCTTCCGGGAGTTCGAGAAGTCGGAGAAGACCTCGTGGCGGCCTCTCCTGCTGGCCGGCTGGGGCCTGTACGCGCTGTCATTCGTTCTTCCAGGGTTCGGCGGCATTGGATTCGGTCCGTCGCGCACAGGCTTCGGAATGTCGGCTCCCGGATACGAGTTTCTGCGGCTCGCGCTGGAAAACGGCTGGATCCTCCTCCCGCTGCTGCTGAACCTTCCGATGGTTCTGACGTTGCCGGCCCTCGGACGCGCCCGAAGCCGGCTGGACCGGTGGCTGCGGCTCGTGACCGGGGCTGTGGGCGCCTCGGCCGTCGGACTCGGCGTGTTCAATCTACTCCGCCCGCTCCAGCTCCCGGTCGATGGTGACCGGTTCATGTACGGACATCTGGGGACAGCCTACTGGGCATGGGCTGCGTCGTTCGCACTGGTAGCCGTCTCGCTGTGGCTGCGCGATCGCGAGTGGGCCCCCCGCAGGCCTGAGGAATCGGTGGCGTAGACGGCGCCCGGGTCTTCCCGGAGAAACAGCGCGAGTCAACTCGGTCGCCGACGTTCATCACGGGCAGCGGCCTCGACACAGGTCCCGTCCAGTCACGACGCTCTCTACCTATCGTTGGCCGTTAGTATATCGTACCTCTATACGTCTTGTGTTTTTATAGTTACCTTCGGCGTGCCGCGCGTCCGAGCCTCTACGCAGGGACGCAGCTGCAGGCGATTCGGATGCAGGGCATGACCAGTGTTGCGGACGCCGCAGCACGCCGACAGGAGACGACGGATGGCAACGATAGAACGGAAGATTCCAGGCCCACGTGGCCTACCCGCCGCCACGGCGGTGCTGTGCCTGCTGCTGGCCTGCGAGGCCCCTCAGCCCCCCGGGCTCTGCAGCGCCATCCCGCAACAGACGGTCACGGTGGGCGAGTCGGTCACGGTGAGCGCCTGCTTCGACGATCCCAACGAGGACATGCTGAGGTACAGCGCATGGAGCTCGGATGTCGGGATTGCCACCGTCACGGGGTCGGGCGCCACGGTGACCGTTACGGGGGTGAGCCCGGGCAGCGCGCTGGTGACCGTCCTCGCCGAGGATCCGGGCGGCCTCAAGGCCCAGCAGAGCTTCAAGGTCCTGGTCCCCAACCGGCCGCCGGTCGCAGTCGGCGAAATCGCGGACCGGGAGGTCGCGGTCGGCGATTCCATCACGCTCGATGCCGCAGCCTACTTCCGGGAGCCCGACGGCCAGACGCTTGCATATGCCGCCACGTCCGACACGGCCGTGGCCGAAACCTCGGTGGCGGGCTCCGCCGTGACGGTTGCGGCGGTGGCCAAGGGGAGGACCACGGTCACAATCACCGCCACCGACCCGGGAGGGGAGTCCGCCACGCAGAGTTTTTCGGTCACCGTGCCCAACCGGGCTCCGGTGGCGGAGGGGACGGTACCCGCGCAGACCGTCGAAGTCGGAGACTCGGCCACCGTGGACATCTCCCCGTTCTTCAGCGACCCGGACGGCGACGCGCTCTCCTATTCGGCCGCCACCAGCGACACCACCGTCATCGTGGCCATGGCCACGGGCAGCGTGATCTCGGTTGTGGCGGTTGCCAAGGGTGAGGCGACGGTCATCGTAACCGCCGCCGACACCGAAGGGTTGACCGCGACACAGAGCTTCAGTGTCGAGGTGCCCAACCAGGCCCCGATGGTGGCGGACATGATTCCCGTCCAGACCGTGGCGGTCGGCGACCGCGTAACCCTGGACATGACCCCGTTCTTCGCCGATCCCGATGGCGACGCGTTGCACTACGGCGCGGTAGCCATGGACGGCGACGTGGCCGTCGCGTCGGTGGAGGGCAGCGCCGTGATCGTGACGGCGCTCGCCAAGGGAACGACGACGGTCACCGTGACCGCGACCGACATCGAAGGACTCACCGCCACCCAGGACTTTACGGTCACCGTCCCCAACCAGGCTCCAGTGCCGGTGGGATCGCTCCCGTCACAGACCTTGCAGGCCGGCGCCGCGACCACGTTGGATGTGACGACCTACTTCAGGGACCCTGACGGAGACATGCTGGCCTACGCCGCGCTGAGCTCTGACGAGGCCGTGGCGAGCGCCACGGCGAGCGGGCCCACCGTCACCGTCATGGCGGTCGCCAGGGGTGAAGCCACGGTGACCGTGACCGCGACCGACACCGAGGGGCTCGCGGCGACCCAGAGCTTCACGGTCATGGTCCCCAACCGTGCCCCTGTGGTTGCCAGGCAGATCTCCGAACAGCAGGTCGAGCAGTCCAGGACAAGAACCCTTCGCCTCACCACCTACTTCAGCGATCCGGACGGAGACGATCTGGACTTCGAGGCGACGAGTTCGGTGCCGCGCATCGCAACCGTTGCGGTGTCCGGCCGGGAGCTCACGCTCTCGGGGCAAAGACGGGGCACGGTGCGGATCACGGTTGTGGCCACGGATCCGGAAGGACTCAGCGTCGAGCAGCAGTTCCCGTTGACGGTGACGCGTCCCCCGCGTCCCAACCAGGCTCCGGGGGTGGTCCGGGGCATACCGTCGCGAACCCTCTCCCCCGGGGGAACCTTCTCCGCCGACCTTGACGACCACTTCGAAGACCCGGACAGGGACCCGCTGCGCTTCGAGGCGTCGAGCGGCAATGAAGCCGTCGCCACCGCGACGGTCTCCGGCAGCAACCTGACCGTGACAGCGAGAGGCGCGGGTGCAACCACGGTAACGGTCACCGCTTCGGACCCCGGGAACCGCGAGGCCACGCTGTCCTTCCGGGTAAACGTGCGCACGGAAGTCGGCAACCGGAGCCCGAACGTGACGCGCGATATCGCGCCCCAGCGGCTCAATCCGGGCGAGAGCTTCGAGGCCGACCTCGACAATCATTTCAGCGACCCGGACAACGACCCGCTGCGCTTCGAGGCGTCGAGCGGCAATGGAGCCGTCGCCACCGCAACGGTCTCCGGCAGCAACCTGACCGTGAGAGCCGGAGTCGCAAGCGAGACCACGGTTACGGTCACCGCCTCGGACCCCGGGGACCGCCAGGTCACGCTGTCCTTCCGGGTAACCGTAAGCACGCAGGTCAGCAACCGGCGCCCGCGCGTAACAGACGCGATCGCGGCCCAGCGGCTCGATACGGACGAGACCTTCGAAGCCGACCTTGACAATCATTTCACCGACCCGGACAACGACCCGCTGAGTTACGAGGCGTCGAGTTCCAACACGGGAGCAGCTACGGCCAGCGTCTCGGGCACCACGCTCACCGTGACCGCGGTGGCAAACGGCAGGACCACGATTACCGTGACTGCCGGGGATCCCGGTGGCCGGACCGTCTCGCTGGATTTCAGAGTGACGGTCGGTACTCCGTCGTCGAACCGGGCACCGGTGATCATCCAGGAGCCGCCCGATGAATTCTGGGTACGGTCCAAGTCACTTCCGGTGCAGGGATGGCGTTTCTTCGAGGACCCGGACCACGACCCGCTGACCCTGCGCGCGACAACCTCGAATTCATCGGTAGCGACCATCCGGGACGATGACGCCAGCGACTTCTACCTCGAGGTCAGGTCCAGGTCCAACGGAAGCTCGACCATCACGCTGACGGCCGAGGATACCGGCGGTCTGACGGCCGAGGCGTCGTTTGTCTTCGAGGTCGGAAACAATGCACCCCGGATAAACGAGCAGGCGCCCGCGCTGACCTCCTCTCCCGGCCAGAAAGACACCGTGACCATGAACAGTGCATTCCTGGACGATGACGGAGGAGACGAGCTCACATACTCCACGTCTTCGTCGAAGAGCTCCGTGGCCACCAGCACATTGGAGTTCGACCCGGTATTGGGGTACTTCGCGCATGTCCAGGGCGTTGCCGTCGGGACGGCGACCGTAACCATGGGCGCACGAGACCTGGGTGGCCTGTCGGTGTCGCAGACGTTTACGGTCACGGTTGCGTCCAACCGTCCGCCTCGAATCAAGCAGGAGTTCTCCAGCTCAATCAGTATCGCCGTCGGAGCGACCGAAACGTACGTGCTATCCGACTACTTCGAGGATCCCGACAACGACGATATGAGCTACTCAGCCCAATCCGGACCTCACGTATCTACCGAAGTGTCGGATGGCAAACTCGAGATCACCGGCGTGAGGGCCGGGAACACTGTGGTTCAGGTCACAGCCTCCGATCCCGGCGGAAAATCGGTCTCTCAGACTTTCCTCGTGTTCGTCACCGGTTCCGACTCGTAGACGACTCACTGATCGCCGCTCATCCGCCGCACGGCCGGGCCGTCAACCCTGACGTTACGTTAGGGTTGACGGCCCGGGTTCCCTTATGGGCCTGGGTAGACTTGAACTACCGACCTCACGCTTATCAGGCCGCCAGACGGTAGTTCGCAATCACGGCAAGAAGTGACGTAAATCCAACCAGGACCGCACGATCCCTCCTTTTTGCTCCTTGCAGGCCGTCACCATCCATCGGACCGTAATTGCCGGAATTTGGCAGAAAATGGACGGGGAGTACTCCTTCCGAGGTGGTAGGTGTTCTAGAGCGGAATGAGCTGCTGTCGGTGGCGGCTGTCCCGGGCTTTCAACTGCTTCGGGAACAAGCCCCGTCGGCTGGGACGGATCCGATTCACAGCACCGGCCTCATGCCGTTGCGGTAGATTCGCCTACGCGGCATCCCGGCTGCGCCTACTACATGTAAACACTCGCGCTCTGGCGAGGGGTGCTGCCGCCCCCCTTAGATCCCGCCGGAAAACCCCCGATCCGGCGGCGTTCGCGGTTGGGAGTTCTCCCACTGACCACCGATCACCGCCAGTCGAGGCCGTCGGTTTCCCGGGTGAGCCCTGCGTCGTGACCGGCGGGCGGCGTGGTCAGCGTTGCCACCGCTCCGGCACCGGTCCCCCCGGGCTCCGGGACAGATTCCCACCCGTCCCTCCGCCAGGTTCGGGCCCCCTTCCCATCCCAGCAAGGCTCGGTCGTCTCCCCGTACCTCGTTACGGTGGACTTACGTCCAGAACGATCACCGAAACTTTCCGGTGAGCCTCGGTCGCCAATTGTCGAGCCAAGCGATCCTGTAGCTCGTCTGGCGTTCGCGGTGGTGTCCCCGTCGGGGTTGGGCGTTTCGCGTGTTCCGGGCCGTGCCAGAACACGACGTAGATGCCGTAGCCGTCCGATCTCGGGTCGCGCGTATAGCGGGGGATCAGTTGAGCGGTGACACCGGTCCACAGGTCGCGGCTTGAACTCTTTTTGGTCTCGACGGGGACGGCGAATTCGCCGAAGGAGACCTGCAAGTCGGAGCGCGTGTCCCCCGCATACCTTACTTCTGACTCCACTCGCACCCCTTTTGGGAGTTGCGGCCGTAGCGCAAGGAGGAGTGCCTGCTGGCACGAGGGTTCAATCTTGGGTGTCTTCGGCTTTCCGCGTTCTCCTTCGCTCCAGAAAGGACGCCATGCATCAGCGTCGCCGTCCCGCACCTGCTCACCGATAGCCAGGATTCTGTCCACCGCAAGCGCGGCCAGATCCGCGGCGCTAGCTGGCTGGCCGTCCTTGAGCACACTCGTCACATCCAAGATCGTCGGCGGCTCGAATTCCGCGTCCAGCCGGACGACCCTTTGCGCGTCGGATGCCTCGGAGATTGGCTCTCGCCATGCTGCGAGGTCTTCGTCGTCAAGCAGGGTCTGAAGCAGTTCCGTGGCCTCCGGGGTGTGACGGCACGAGAGCGCGTCGAGAGCCGTGCGGATCAGGCCGTCGGTTTGAAGCGCCTCGTCCACTTCGAAAGACATGTAGCCGGGAACCCCTCCAGAAACCGGACCGTAGTAGCCGCCAAGCCTCCTGACAAGCATCGCCAACGACCGGCACGGCAGAGACCGGACTCGCTTCGAGACCGCCTGAACCATGAGAAAGGCTGCGAACTCGCGCGCCCGGCTATCCGATCCGCCGGAAAGGAAGTGGTCCAGTTGCTCCCCCAACAGCGGATCGCCAAGGAACATCCCAGTGGCCAACCACCGTATGCGATGCCCGATTCGCAGGCTGGCCAATTCGAGTTTCTGGTGAACGATCGACGCCAACTCGTCCCGGTCCACATGCTTCAAAGCCGCCGGAATCAGATGGTCCAGCAAGAATACCTGATCAGCCGCCGCTTTCGCGGGAAACGACTTCAGCAGTCGTGGAAGAGCGGCCCGGGCTACGTTCCCATGCGACTCGTTACCAGTCAATGCGCGCAGATGTCTGTCCACACCCGGGGATCGCCGAACGCTCGACCGGTACACCTTGACGAACGCATCGGCCACGTCTTCGGGGTCGCGCCGGAGCGCCCTTCGATACCACGCCGGGTCGGTGCTCTCGTAGCCCTTGGCTAGAAAGAAGGAGCCGAGCGCGCGTTGCAAAGCGTCTCCCTCCAGGCGCGCGCAGTCACGGTTGGCCGTCCGTTCTTCTTCCTCTTGGGCCGCCAGCAGCGGAAGGATGAAATAGGAGATCCTCCCGTCCTCATCGAGCCGGACCAGGTCGTCCATAGTTGGGAGATCGGTGCGACGAGCCACCCGCCGTAGGCCGTCCAGCGCATCGCGCAACAACTCCTCGTCGCCAAGGAAGAGACTGCGGACGCGCTCCTCGGGAGTGTCGCCGCGGACCGACCTGTTGACTCCCAGATAGGCACTCGCAACATCATGGTACAGACGTGGCAGACCTTCCCCGCGCGCCAGCGCGCCGGCGTGCTGCCGCACCCAATCGATCCATTCCTTCCGTTTCCGCGCCCGCTTCAGGGCGAGGGGATGCCGTGGGTTCGGCCGCGGGACCGGCGCCAACGCCGATTCAAGACATTCTTCGAGCGGCAAGTGCCCAGAAATGCTCGCGCGGACCTCGTCAAGGGTGAGGCCGCCGGCCTTCAGAGCGGCCGCCGTAGTGAGGGCCGGGCCCGCTTTCCTCTCCCAAGGCATGTGGCGATCATCGAGGCGTTCCGCTAGCGTGCGCGTACCAATGCCGGTCAGCCGCAGCATGTGGCACGCGAGCCACGGGCGTGATTTCGACAACGATACGGCTCGTTCCAGGAACCAGGGCGCGAACTCCGCGACTGGAGCGTCGGCGAGTACATCGTCCAAGGTCAGAGAACCTGCGGGCGAGACAGGATCCGCGGGGACGATGATCTCATTGTCTTCCTGGCGGCGAACGATCTCCAGCATCAGCGCTTTCTGCGTCGATGGTCGATCTCTGAGCCAGGCGTCGGTCTTGGACCTGATGTCCTCATCCGGCCTGTCCACACCAAGATGACGTCCAACCAGACTGGACAGTTCGAGATCGCCCTTGCTCGGCATCAAGGGAAGGACCGCCGCAAGCCAGGCGTAGAGCCGTTCGGTCTCGATGTCGTCGCCGTGCTGTTCGAGGGCGAGCGCGAACATCTTTGCAATGCCGTCGCGAGCGCAGGAGTCGTCAATGCCATACGGCCTTCCGTCCAGCCATTGACACAGGCTGTCGAGAACCTCTTCCAAGCAGCCTTCGTCCTCGGATCGTTGTGGTAGCTCGTGCAGCCAGAAGTCCAGGTGGCCGCTGCCAATGGGGTTGGGTGAGACCGGCTGCGCATAATCCCAGAGCTTCTCCGGCGTGACGTGCTCCGGATACAGGAGGCCGAGCAGCAGCCCGGTCAGGCTCCCCCTCGGGTCATCCAATACGTCGTCCTCGATCTCCATCAGGAGCTCCATGGCTCTACGAATGACTCGCCCATCGGCGACCGAGTTCGCGATCCACGCCTTCAACGCTGCCGCCCGGGTCCCCGGCCACCAGCGCGAATCGCGTACAACCCCGAGCAACGCGGGCTGGAACTCCCGGGGAATGGACGAACCCTCCGTGTGGGCCACTGCACGCAACGCAAGGTATGCGAGCGACTGTGTCGCGTCGTCACGATCGGGGGCGGAGATCATGTCCAGTACGATCGGAAGGGCTCCCGGTGCGGCCAGCGACGGAAGCGCGGAAGGGGGCCAGTGCCAAATGTCGATCTCCCGGGCTCGCACGCGAAGGTTCGACAGGAGCTGTCGCTGGTCTTCGCGCGAGAACTCCGAAGGATCCCCGTAGCTGGCAACGCCAACCGGATCGTCACGGATCAGTGGAGCGCGCGCAGCCGGGCTGTGCACCGCGATCCACGCCGCCAGACCACGCAGCGAAGGCGCGGGCGCACCGTCGTCGCCCGCCATGAGCGCGCGCAGCCGGAGGGCCGAGACCACGCGGCTCTCCACCAGCCCGCCCAGGAACCGGCCCCCGAGAAACTCTGCGACCTGTCGATGAATCGGTTCGAAACGGCAGGACGCGGCAAGCTTGAAAAGCCGGGTACGAAGCGCGCCATCCAACTCCGCGACTACACCGGAATCCGCATTCTCGATTTTGCGAATCGACGGATAACCAGGGGCCGCTTCACCAGGATCAACCGCCCATCCGAGAGTATCCGTCAGGAGGCTCAGGGCACAGAGCCGGCCGCTCGCATTCAGCAACGACGCCTCGGAGGGACGATACGCCCCCCGCGTAGCGGCGCGGTGCGCTGGGTTTCGCTCCTGGGTCATCGACGTGCAGGCCGATTCGAACAAGCCTCGGCTCCCGGAGATCCGGTCGGTGCCCATTCCGGCTTCCAACAGCAGCTTGACATTGAGCGGGTGCTGAAGAAATCCGTATACGCCTTGCTCGTGCGCGTACCTCATGAGTACACCGGCTCGCACTGGCCCGACGCGGTCTTCCAGAAGCGTGCGGACCTCGTCTTCGTTCAGCGGACCCAATCGGAGCACGACCAATTCACGGTACGCGCCGAGCCTTCTGAGGGCAGCGGCATCATCCTCGCCTAACCACTCACCAGCCCTGCACGAAAGACGAAAACGCGGGTGACCGAGACGCTCCAAACGTCTCCTGATCGAGTCAAGCGGTCCACGCCAGTTGCCGGATGCCGTTCGCATCTCGTCGAGCCCGTCGACGAAAAGCGTCTTTCCACGCCACTCGGGGTGGCTCCCTACCTTCAACTCCACGAAATCCCTAGCGCTCACCCATTCGCTGCCGTCCGGATCGGCATCGCATTCCATCTTGAACGCTGTGGTCTTCCCCGATCCGGGCTCGCCGAGCAGCACGTATGCCGGCGCGTCGCGGTAGTCCGCCAACCGACTCGCCTCTGCGGACGAGGCTGCATCGGGCTCTGCGGACGGGCCCGGATCAAGGTTCACCTCGTGAACCCGCCGGGGTACCCGAAGCGTCGTCATCGTTCTTTCTCAAGCCAGTAGCTGGCAGGTTCAGACAGGAACTCGTGGAGCGCCACGCCACCCATGCCCACCACCTCGGTGCGGGTGGGGTTGAATCGCCTCCTGAACTCATCCATTCCGCTTACGGCTCCGCGCCGCAGGCCGGATTTTACTTCTATCGCCGTCAAGCGCGGCCCGCGGGCGAGTACGAAGTCCACCTCCAAGCCGTTGCGACGCCAGTAGTAGAGCCTCACTCCCGGTGCACGGGTATTGTGGAGATGGGCACCCACTGCGCTCTCCACTATCCGGCCCCAGAAGGAGCGGTCGGCTCTCGCTTCCTGGAACGTATACCCTGACGAAGCCGTCATGAGGGCCGTATTCAGCACGTTGAGCTTGGGGCTGGAAGCGCGTCGGCGGTGCGTCTTCGAGCTGTAGTTGCCAAGACCGGCCAGTAAGCCCGCACCACTCAGCAGCGTGAGGTAGCGCGCCAGCGTCGTGGTGTTGCCGGCGTCCTGGAGTTGCCCGAGCATCTTGTTGTAGGACAGGATTTGCCCGGAATAGGAGGAACCCAGTTCCAGCAGGCTGGAAAGAAGCGCGGGCTTGTCCACTCGGGTCAGGGAGAGGATGTCCCTCTCGACGTTGCGTTGGACGATCCCATCCTCGATGTAGCTCCGCCAATCGTCCTCGTCGTCCCATCGTTCCACTCCCGCAGGGTACCCGCCAAAGAACAGATACTGATCCATGCTGCAATCGAAGGCGCCCACCATCTCGACCAACGACCAGTGGCTGACCGGAAACGGCAGAAACCTGCCGACCAGCCGTTCGCCCAAACCGACCAGCAACTGAAGCGGCGCGGATCCCATGACGACCACACGGAGCGGACAGCCGGTCGCCTGGTCCTGGTCCCAGAGCCCCTTCACCGTTCGGGACCAATCGGGTACGTCCTGGATCTCGTCCAACACCAGTAGGGCTCCGCGGGGAGAGCGTTCGGCCGCGTAACGCGCCTGTTCCCATATTCCGACGAGCCAGCGGGAGTCGGGCTGACTGACGAAGGCGCGACCATCGGTGTGCGATGGTTCCGAAAAGTCGGGCCACGAGTGGGTGTCGCCGGGTTGCAGTTCCGGACCCGTACCCGGAGGCGCATCCACAGCCACATATCGCCAGGCGATTCCTGATGACTCCAGTGCCGCCAGCGCCTGTCGGGCAATCGTCGTCTTGCCTGTCTGGCGGGGGCCGGTGATAGCTATGAGGCGTCGCCGCCCGCTCTCCGTGAAGAGCTTCACAAGCCGATGAACATGGGCGCGCCGGAACGTACTCATGCGACCAAAGATAATCGCTGAGTGAAAATACTCAATAGTATGACCTATCGACTCAAGGCCAGCGCAGGTAGGGACGGGTGGTCATTCGCCATCAGCCGGGTTAGCCACCGCTTGCATCGGATACCACTGTGTCTCGAAGGCCCGCCGGGCGCTGATGGCTCTTCCTGCTAAGGACAGATGGCGTCCAGCGACTCACCGGGCGCGCTGGCATGGCTGTGTCCTATGCCGGTCCGACCCGATGCCGCATAGGCATCGAAAGAAGGGGCGCGCCGCCAACGGCCTCAAGGCCTAGATCAGCATCCGGCGCTCCGGCCGCGGGGGCGCGCCCGCCAGCGAGGATATCGCGGTTCCCCGCGGCGGCCGCCTCCGGCTGTTTCCCCTTGCCTAGGAACGGCTCGTCCTTACTTTGATTGTCGCCGCGCACTGGACACCACCCATCATCGGGAGTTCTTAGGAATGGACCGCCACTCGACAGCCCAACGCCGCGGCTTCGCGGTTGACGAGGAGAGCACCAAGAGTGACCGGGAGTACACCGCGCCGACGACTCCTGAAAAGCAGCAGGAGCTTGATCGCCAGCGCAGATTGGTAGGCAAGCGGATCATCGATGGGCAGGCCCGGCGCCAGGTGCGGACCTTCCTCGATGAGTTGAAGAACGGTACCCGGAACTACCGAACGGTGGCCAGCCTAGGCGGCCAGGTCGCGCAGGAATACCGGGGTCGAGCCGTCTTGGAGTTGCTGCAGAATGCCCATGATGTGCTCGCGTTCGGCGCAGATGACGATCCTCGCCGAATCTCCTTCGTTCTGAGATCGTCTCGCGAGCCTGAACTGCTGGTCGCCAATAGCGGCCGCCCCTTCCTGCCCAGAGACTTCACCGGGATCTGCGAGTTGGCGCAGAGCCCCAAGGACCCGAACGAGAGCGTCGGCAACAAGGGACTTGGCTTCCAAAGCGTACTCGAACTGTCGACTCGTCCAGAGGTGTGGTCGACAGCCCCGCCGGGAGGCGATGCCGCCTTTACGTTCGGCTTCGATCCCGCCGTCCGCCAACCGATAGGCCGGATTGCGAGGGCGCTCGTCAGCGGCGACCTCTCGACCGACCCGGAGTTCGGCACTGAGCGTATCGTAGACTGGACGCCCGAACAGATCGATGGATACCGGGAACAGCTGCGCCGGGACGACATCGATCCCTTGGAAGAGGTCAACACCTACCTCTCGCCTTATGTAGTTCCGCGCTTTCTCGAGTCACCACCGAAGGAAGTCGCCAAGCTGCTTGAAGCCGGACATGTGACGGTCATTCGTCTTCCTCTGGACGGAGGAAAAACTGGGAACCCAGGCGACGCCATCAAGTCGGTCCGGGAACAACTTGGAACTCTGGACGAGGCAGCGATGGTCTTCCTGCACCACCTGTCGGTGCTTCGCATCACCATCGACGAAGAACACACTGAACTCACACGGCAGGTCGATTCCAAGATCCCGTCTCACGCCCAATCCACACGGAAGGAGCAGCTGCGGGTCAAGTCTTCGGTGGGCGGCAGCGATGCAACAGAGCGCACGTTCCACCTTTGGAGCAGGACCGTCGGCGGTGACGCCAACCCAGCGGAGACCGAGCGGGTTGTTGCCGCCGTCCGCCATCTGCCGAATCGATGGCCGGAGGTCCGAAAGGTCGACGTGGCCGTCGCGGTCGAGGAGACACGGGAAGCACGCCGGGGCGTCTTCGTCATCTTCCTGCCAACCGCGATGAGGACTGGCGTCGGCGCGCACATCAACGCCCCGTTCTACGGCTCTCTGGACCGGCGGCAGATCAACTTCCGCGACGAGTACAACAACCTTCTTCTTGAGTGGGTAACGGATCTGACGCTCGATGCGGTCGTTGAACTCGTGAAGGGTCCTCCAGAGCCGTGGCGAGGCCGGGCGATAATCGATCTCATTGGGCAGGCTGCCAGTTCGCCGACAACCGATCAGGCGCAACCGCTAGCGGATCGCGTCCGCCGACGGGCTGTCGACCTAGGCCGGCCTCTCACCCAATTGGCGCTGATCCTGTGCGACGATGGCTGGCACCTGCCCGGAGTAGCGCGGACGATGCCTGCCATCCCGGACAACGACCCGATTGGTCGCGCGGCGTGGCGCGAGCACGCGGGATTCACCGTTGCCTCTTCTGCGCTCGACGAGCGTCGCACCGCCGTTGAAGCACTCCTTCGAACTCTCGGCGGCTCGCCCCTGCCCCAGGGCCAAGAGTGGGCTCACACCTTGCAACGACTGGCCCACCAGGTGAGCGAACTCCAGACGGACGCCATCTGGAACGACCTTCTGAGCAGCATCCTAGCCGTGCTTCCCGCGAAGTTGAGAAGTGAGCCGAAGCAGTCCGATACCGACCCTCTTCTTGAGGCAACATTCCTGCCCACTGAGGACGGCCGATTGCTTTCAGCCTCCGGCGACGCCCAACTCTTCTTCCGGCCTCGCCGCGGTGCCGACGACGCTGCGGATTTTGTTGGTTCGATTCCGGGCTCGCTGAAGCCGCGGATCGCGTTCCTCCACCCCAGCGTGAAGACACACCAAGGCAAAACGCAACGGAACACCGACGTGCAGAAATTCCTCGACGGGCGGTTCGTCCAGAGCTTCAGAAGAGAGGACCTGTTGCGGGATGTCGTCCTCCCGTCGCTGCCGGAGTTGCCAGCCAAGCATGGGAGCCCCGAGGCGGCCGCGTGCGCCGATGTGCTACGCTGGACGCTAAGCATGATTGGCCAAGAGGAGCAGGAGAGCCTGCGCCCGCTGCTTGCGCGCCTTCCAGTCGCCTGCGTTGCTGGTTGGTTCGCAATGCGAGACGCCGTATTCGGACCGGGATGGGCCGGTCGGTGCGGCGACCCTTTGAAGACGCTGGCCGACGGCCTGCCTGACGGAGGAGGCGACAGGCTTCTGCGCAGCGCGCTTCTGCCCCCTGACGACTCGCGCTGGAGCTTTGGATTTGAGTCCCGTGATCCCGCGACTGGGAAGATCGACATTTCGAATCGGAGCGACGTGTTCGAGAGTGCCGGGGTAGCGGAGGGACTCCGGCTCGAACCCCACGATTCAGTTCCCTTCTGGATGAGCGGTTCCCATGCGGAACTACCGGAGAATGCACCCGCAACCATACCACAGTCGGGGTGGGACGATTGGAGAGATGTGTTTCGGGGGGAGGTCAATCCCGGTTACGCCGGAGAGTTTGAGTACGAAGTCAAGGACATCAAGCAACTTCCAATAGTTGACCTACTTCATCGCGAAGACATTGCGGATCCCGCTCGGCAGGCTTTGGCCGACTTGATCCTCGCCTCCCTGACGCACTGGGAGGACGGTTGGGAAGAAGTCACGATCAAGAAGCGGAAGCGTTGGCCCTGGTCGCAGCAGATCACATCTCCGCTCAAGCACTGGCTCTCGACCTTGCCATGGCTCGATGACGGGCACGACGGTGGTCAAAAAGCGCTGCGGCAACGATGGCTTGTTCCCGCATCACTCCTTCGAGGTCCGAAAGGCCGCTTCCGCCACCTATCACCGCTCCCACTGCCGTTAGCCCACCGGCTGGCAGAAGACGAGAAGCTGCTTCGCGGCCTGGAGAGGCTCGGGCTGAACGTCTACCCTACAGAGGACGCGCTGACCGGACCGAATCTCCTCAACGCCTTGGCCGATGTCGCAGCCAAGGCCCCGGGTGCAATGCCCGCCGGTGGATTCGACGTATTCCTCGGTCAGGTCCGGCAGGCCTGGAGACATTTGGACCTGGATCAAGGCCTTCCCGAGCGGTTCGTCGTGCGGCCTAAACCGCGCACGTTCGAAGTCCGCACCGCCGCCGAACTTAAGGATGTTTACCTGCCGGATCACAGCGCCAACACCCGGTCACTCCGCGAACACGGGCAGCCCATCCTCGCGATCCGGCCGGTCGAAGCGAATGGCAATGTTGGTGATCGCTTGGTACGACGAAGTGCGCGTAAGGCGTGCATCTAGCCTGAAAGAGCGTTGTCTGATCGACGGCCTTCCGGCCAGTGAGGCGATAGAGGGAGCGCAGGCCCTCGATGCGATAGGACTTAGGTGGCTTCCGGTCGTTCTCCTGACCCTGGCAGCCCACGGCGGAGCCAACCCACGAGGACCTGCAACCGACGCGTGGCAGGAAGCAGCCGCTCGGTTGCGACGTGTTCGCGTCTGCCGAAGCCACTCCATCGCAGTGGAACTCGTGGATGAAGGGCGGATTGTCGCGAGCAGCAAGCCACGAGCCCATTGGCTGTCGCGGGACAACATTCTCCTCTTGGACTGGGAGATCGTACGCAAGAGTTCGTACGAGGACATGGCCGCCGCGTGCCAGGCGGCTCTTGATCGTCAGGATCTCCTCAAGGACCTTCGTCTCGTGTTGGGCTCCCTGGTCGGAGAAGCGAAACCGACCGAGCGGATGATCGACACTGCCCTGGACCGAGCTGAGATCGACGCCGAGGCCGTTGCTGACATCCGACACCGGTGGGACGGCGAGACGTCCCAACTGCTCGCCCGCATTCGCCCGGTCTTGCAGCTTCTAGATGTCTGCGACGCCGACATCGAGGCCGCCGCGACCGACACCATGCGATTGGCAGCCTGGCTGTCGGACAACATCCCTGGGTGGTCAGGCCAGGAACTGCTGACCGCCGCCCGGGAGTGCTACGACGACTTTGAGATGGGATTGAGGGCGTGGGATGTCCTCCGTGATGCCGCTGAGCTTCCCAGGTGGAACGCCGCCCTCCAAGCCCTCGGCGGAGAGTATGCGCCGGTCAAGAACGCCCGCGCCAAATGCCAGGCGCAGCAATATCTCGAAGAAGCGGCGCCATCGTTGCGTGCCCTTGCCCGACAGGTTGCCATGGCCGCTGACGGCCCGGTAGGTGAGCAGACACAACTCTTCGTCAAGATGAACAACGTGCACGAGCATATTGAAGCCGACGCTGACTGGCCTCGTCTCTGCGAAGAATGGTCCAGCCGTTGGTGGAACGTGCCGTTGAGCGTGGTGCTTGGTGCAATGCGGCCACGGTACGAGCGGATTCCGGCGGTCAAGGCACACGTTGACGCCTTCACGGATATCGAGACCATTGACGAGCTCAAATCGGTGCTGGCGACACGCGGAGTGACTCTGGAGCCCGACCCTCTCGAAGTGGCGGGCTCCAACCGGCGCCGTCTCGATGTCGCCGTCCGCAAGGTATGGGCGATCTACCGGGTCTGGCTGAAGACAAGGGGAGTCGATTTATCGCAACACAGGGAGGCGCCGGAGCGCCGCCTGGACGCCTCGATGTATCTACGCAAGTGGACCGAGACCGAGCTGTTGCAAGGGGCAACACGGATGATCGTTGACCGGGAGTTCCTCCGCGCCATTACCGGTTGTGTCTCAATCGACGAAATGCGTGTGAACCTCGACATCTCTACTGAAGATGTGGAACGCACGACCAATCGCGATGGGCGCGGGACTCGCAAGAAGCATCGGACCTTCGAGATAGCCGGAAAGGACTTCGAAGTCGGCGGCGTGGAGACGTACGGCGAGCTCTACGACCGACTGAACGAAGAGCTTGAAGAACCAAGCGGTCCGAGAGCCGATCTTGACGAGTTCCCCGGGTTAGTAGTTGGACCGAGCCCTCGTCGGCGAAGAGGAGATTCGAAGTCGAGCAATGGAAGTGAGTTGGAACGGTCCGGAGGCAAGACCGCCCAGCTGCATCCCTCTCCCTTCGCGCCCGAACTGGTGGGAATCGTTGGTGAAATTCAAGCCTTCCGATTCCTGCGATCCAAGTTCGACAACATCACGGCGGATGCCTGGGTATCGGAGTTTAGAGCCAAGGTCCTGCCCTTGCCGGAGGGCGAGAAGGACAAGACCAGCGACAGCCTCGGCTACGACTTCCGGTTCATACACGACGCCACGACGTGGTGTGTCGAGGTAAAGGCGACGACCGAGGACGGCACCAGATTCGATCTGTCGCCGGGCGAGGTAGCAGCGGCCAGCCGCATTGCTCCAAGGAAGGACGAACGTTGGCGTATCCTGCGCGTAAGGAGGGCGCTGTCCGTCCGACCCGAGTTCGACTGGCTACCCAACCCGTTCGAGCCGGACGCAACTCCACTTCTGCAGATGCGGCAAGGCGGCATGACCGTGGCGTACACCCTATCGAAAAGCGGGCGAAACGATGGATGACTTGCTATCCCCTTGGCGGATGCTCCGTCACTCAACAACGCAATCACCGAGGAGGCGCTTATGATGGCAGGAGCTCGCGGTCTGCCAGCACACCACCTCTCGATCCGCGTGCCATGGCACGACGCCGGTTGGACCGGGGTCGTCTGCAACAAGCCGGCGAGCAACATCGCCTGTCGAGCCCTTCGCAGAATCGCCGATGCGAAGGATGACATCGCCGAGGTAGCTGTGGCTGGCAAGTCTCTGGCGGACCTGTCACGTGATCAGCTCCCAGCCTGCATGGCTGAGCGTGCGAACTTCATGGCGCCGTTCCCGATTACGGTGACCAAGCAGCATCCCTACGTCCACCGAAGATCCGAGTGGCACAGGCACTTTCTTCCCACGCGCTACACGATGCAACCGTATAGTGCGGCCTGCGTTCCATTCCGCTGGATGCTTCACAAGGAGGGAGCAGAACTGGTAGACCGCTACAACCTTGGGTTCCAGCCAGATCGTGAACCAGACTTCGGATTCGACCCTGAATGGATCCAGGACCGCGCGAACCAACTCGTCATGCTGGACACGTTCTTCGGTGCCGTGCATCCGGACCAGTCTCTGTGTTTTTTCTACGCCAAGGACACACCGCTATCGGCGTCCGCTGGTCGGGTCATCGTCGGTATCGGCTTGGTGCGGGCTGTCGGCACCCACGTGGAGTACGACTACTCGACCGACAAACCGCCCCATAGAAGTGTGCTCTGGGAGCGGAACGTTGAGCACTCGATCCGTCCAGACTTTGAGGAGGGCTTCGTGTTCCCGTACCAGGAGCTATCTGACCTCGCAGTCGAAAAGGGGCTCGACGCTGAGCAGTTCCTCGCCTTTGCGCCGGACGATGCATTCTGGAGTTTCTCGTACGCATCGGAGCACGTATCGCACGACCACGCGATCGCAGCTGTCCTCAACTGTATGCGGGCCCTAGACCGAATCGAAACGGTGCTGCCTGGCCCATGGAGGCGCGTTAGGGCTTGGCTCGACCAGCAACTCAACCGGCTGTGGTGTTTACGGGGACCCTTTCCCGGCTTCGGCTCGGCACTTAGTGCGTTTCTCGGCGACGGGGGCAATTTGGTAGCCTACGAACTGGCCGAGCAGTTCGCGGAGGGAAGCAGCGACGGCAATGCCGATCCGTGGCCGGCCTTCGAGGAGGTGATGCGAGCGCCTCACAAGGCTACAGGCTCTGCCAGGAAACTCATCGGCAAAGGGTTCGCCAATGCCTGGCTCGCGATGGCACCCGAAAGAAAGGAGCTTTTGAAGCTCCTCAGCCGCTTCTCGCTCGAGGCCTCCCAGGCAGTCCGGTTCTTCGATCCTGACCAGCGACCGGCAGACGTTGACGACATGGGGCTGATTTCGAATCCATACCTCCTCTACGAAAGTCATCGTCTGGCCGATGACCCCATCTCGGTCACGACGATCGACCGTGGCATGCTACCCGACCGGGTCATCTTGGAGGAGCATCCGCTCCCCGAACGCTCTCGGCTCGAAGACAAGATCGATCCCCGTCGGGTGCGAGCGCTCTTGGTGGCGGCGCTCGAGCATAGTGCCGAGCAGGGGCACACGCTCTTGCCTCGCAGTTGGCTGAAGGCCTCGATCAACGAGATGCCCTTGGAGACCGACTGTCCCGTCGGACCGGAAGTGATTGCTGGCCTCGGGGACTTCCTTGTCGGGGTTGTCGATTCCATCGAGATGGCCGACGGTAGCCCTGCGTACCAACTCCAGAGATTCAGTGAAACGGCCCGGCTCATACGCAGGATGGTTCATAAGCGGCTAGGTCCCAGGAGTCGGCGCCACCTAGGTACGCACGACTTCCGCACGGTTGTAGACGAGTCCCTTGGCGAACTGCCGCCGGACGCGACCGACCGTGCGAGCGAGGAGCGTGCGCGCACCGAGAAGGCAGCCGCGCTAGCCGAGCTCTTCGCCTCGAGGCTCTCCGTGCTGGTCGGTGGTGCCGGGACCGGAAAAACCACGCTCCTCAAGATGCTCTGCCGGCTGAGCGATGTGTCGACCGGTGGCGTCCTGCTGTTGGCTCCTACCGGAAAAGCCCGCGTGCAGCTTGAGACCAAGACCAAGATGAAGGGGGGGCTCACGATCGCGCAGTTCCTGATGCGGTATGGCGGGCGATACGATCCGGACACCGGTCGCTACAGAGTCACCGCAAGCACAGACCGGTGCGGCAACTACCGCACCGTCATCGTCGACGAGTGTTCGATGCTCACCGAAGAGCAACTCGCTGCTTTGCTCGATGGTCTCAGCGGCGTTGACCGTCTCGTCCTAGTCGGTGATCGTGGTCAGCTTCCGCCAATAGGAAGTGGACGCCCCTTGGTCGACATTGTCCGAGAACTGAAGCCCGAAGGTGTCGAGCACCACTTCCCGCGGGTAGGGCGAGGCTACGCCGAACTCACTGTTCCGCGGCGCCAGAAAGGAAAGACAAGAGCCGATCTGCTGCTGGCCAGTTGGTTCGGCGGCACTCCGGATCCGGCGGCCGACGAAATCTGGGATCGGCTCGAAACTGAGGAGATGGAAGAGATCGGCTTCGAGTCGTGGAGCGATGGAGAAGACCTCCACGAACGGTTGCTCTCGCTCATCGTGAAGGAGCTCGGCCTCGGTGGTGCGGACGACGAAATGGGCTTCGAACGCAGCCTGGGCGCGACCACGTACAACGGGGCAACCTACTTTTGGCGCAGCCGCGATGATCATGATCCTAAGGCTGAGCGATGGCAGATTATTTCTCCGGTACGAGGTGCCGAACACGGTGTCGGTGTCTTGAACCGGGTTGTCCAGCGGTCCTTTCGAAGCAAGTGGATGGCAAAAGCGATGTCCTCCTGGGGGCGCAAGGTACACCGTCCGCTCGGGCCGCAGGGGATCATCTACGGCGACAAGGTCATCAACCTGCAAAACAGCACTCGACGAACCGTATACCCGGAGCGCCCGTCATATGTGGCGAACGGTGATGTAGGGATTGTCGTCGGCAACTACAGGACTCAGAATCAGAAGAGACTGTTTCCGTGGCTCGAAGTTGAGTTCACTTCCCAGCCTGGCCACGACTACGATTTCCGCACACGGGAGTTCAGCGACGAGGAGGGACCACCCCTCGAGCTTGCCTACGCGCTTACCGTCCACAAGACGCAAGGCAGCGAGTTCGGGATCACGTTCGTCGTGCTACCGAATCCGTGCTGGCTCCTATCTCGCGAGCTGCTGTATACGGCACTGACACGGCAACAGGAGCGCGTCGTCATCCTGCATCAAGGCGATGTACGCGAGCTGCGTCAGTACGCTAATGAGAGTTACTCCGAAATCACACGCAGACTGACCAATATCTTCGGCCCGCCCAGCCCGATCTCCGTCGAGGTTGACGGAAACGAGCGCTTTCTGGAGGACCGACTTATCCATCGCACCAAACGCGGCGATCTCGTGCGGTCGAAGTCCGAGGTCATCATTGCCAACGAACTCCTCGCTCAAGGCGTCGATCGCTACGAGTACGAGGCGCCGCTCCGGTTGCCCAACGGACAGACGCGCTACCCGGACTTCACTATTATCGACGACGACACGGGTGAACGACACTATTGGGAGCACCTTGGCCTATTGCACAACCCGGACTACGCGATCCGCTGGGAGCGTAAGCTAGCCGCGTATCGTGCAGCCGACATTCTTCCGTATGAGGAAGGCGGCGGCGAAGCCGGGACCTTGATCATCACACGAGACGATGAGGTCGGTGGCATCGATGCCAGGCAGATTGCCGACTTGGTCGTTACGGTACTGCTGTAGTCCATTCGGACCGGAGACCGCAGGACTTCCCCTTTGGGTTGGCGATCATTGGTTGCTCTGACGCCGGATGCTGCGCAGCCGGATGTAGCTTGGATCCCCTTCCACGTCAGGGTCCATCGACGCACACTCTTGCAAGAACACTCCGAGGTCCCGTGGAACGGCATTTGCGTTGATCACCGCGCTAGCCATCCGAAGCAAGGCCGGAACGTGCTCCTGAGGCCTACGGTCACCGTCCTCCCCCACCTCCAGCCACCGGTGCACCCCCGCCACCCCGTAAGGCACAAGAACGTCGCCGATTGCGTCGACCACATCTGGCAACGCCTCATCGCACTCTAAGGCCATGTACACTAAGCGGCGTGACACTTCCGGCGAGCGACACCGGAGGTCCCTTGGCCATATTGCCCGAAACATCGGCCCGACAACGGTTCGCCATCGCGCCGCCCTCCTCGCCGGAGGGTCGTGGTCCTCGCCCGTCAAAACCCTCCACAGCAACCATGCTGCATGCGTTCGGCCCCTCGTAGGAACGTTGCGAAGGAACATCTTGACCTCATTGACCGTGAGCAAGTATTCCAGATCTGGCTCAAGCACGAGCCAATAGTAGACTTGAATCACCTTGCCAACCAAGTTGTCAAGGGCAACGTCCGTGATCTCTGACCTTGTTGACCTGTCCAGCATTCGACGTTTGAGGATGTTGAAGAGTTCGGGTGGACCAATCTGTCCACGGGTCAAGTACGACCACCATAAGGCGTTAGTATGTTCGTCGTCCCGAGTCATCAGCGGGACTATTTGTCGGGTTGCCCAAGCAGAATCCACACCATGGAGGTATGCTAGGTGCTGCACGACCACCATGCGTCCAAACAACCCGGATAACGTCGAGGACTCCACAATCCGGTCGGCCCGAGATATAAACACGCTGGCAAAGCCCAACGAACTCGAAACATCCCCTTGCCCCGCATACCTAATCAGAGCATCCGCTAGCTGGCCTCCTGGGTCAGCAAACGCCTTTGAAAGGAGATGCCGATCAACCTCAAGTTCGCCAGTATCCTCCCGCGGACCCACGTAGACGATGGAGGCCAACTGATCCCAAAGTTCCAAGAAACAGGGGCTGCCATCGTTTTGCAACAGGGTGTCCAGTTGGGAAGCAAGCCAAGATGACACGGTGCCTGCCAGGTCCTTGAGCACACCCGTCGGAAGCTTCGCCGCCAGACGGATGCACTCCAGATGAAGGGCCACATCATCATTGTCCGCTATCTCCCAATAGAAGCCCTGCAGTGCCACCGTGTCCCACTGCCCCTGCTCCGCATTATCTCGAATGCCCCTCAGAGCGCGCCAAGGGTCCTTGCGACAGAGGACCCTCCAGAGATCTGTTTGCTCGCCTGGGCGCTCCCGTTCTAGGCGTCTCGCCTCCCCTATCAACTTGTGGTCCGGGACGTTTTCCAATAGGCCGCCGTCTCCCCGCAGTCCGGAAAACGACGCCATCCGCCCCCAATCATCAGACCGCTCCCGTATACCCCGAGTCCAATGCGGGTTCTCTTCCGCCAATCTGTTAACCGTCGCGTTCGCGGTGCTGCCGAGACCCCCTGCTGAATCCTGAAGGTGCGAAAGGCGTTGATACACTACGGAATCACGGAACGCTCCCCACGCCGAGTCGTCAGCGACAGTCTCTTCCACGTACAAGTTCCTTGGCGGCCCACGATGCAAGCGTCTCTCAATCGCCCTTCTCTCTGGCGACGCGAATGCATGCCAGCGTTTGACCAACAGAAGCATAAGTTCCGGTTCGGCGCTATCCGCCCAAAAAACTCGTTCACTGAGACCAACTATCATAACCGCGACATCTTCCGCCGGTATCCATTCCTGCCCGCTCACGAATAGAGCCAACCGACATCCCAGTACGGACCCTGATTCAGCCCAATCCGTTACGCGTTCCCTTGCGACCGCAGCATCGTGAGCACCAATACGTACCAGCAGGTCGACAAGTACTTTGGCAATCGGTCTGAACCCTGACCGCCACCCAAACTCATGGCCTGAGAGGCTCGCAACTGACCTAACGCTGCCACTGCTAAGGTAGTCGAGATCCCCTAGGTCATGTGTGATTTCAGCCAACGCATCCGCAAATGCCCGATCAACGGCCCGAAAGAGAGCTAGGTTCGCCGACGGCGAATCAGGCCATTCCGTCAAGATGCTACGAGGCGGAAAACTGACGACCGGATCGAATGCAATACTCAGGTGGTCTAGTAAGCGTTCTTCTCCGACGTGACCGGAATCTCCTAACAGGTGCCACGGCAGTGGCCGTGTTACGGACGCCCGTGGACGCAATAGATCGGCTACCACGTGGCATGTGGCGGTGTCGGGCTCCGAGCCTGAGACCAACAGTGGACGCTCTTCCCATTCCCACCTGTATTGGAGGTGCTCGTAATGTTGGCGTTGTTTCCCACGGATTAGAAGGCGCCAAGCTCGATAGCGCGCGGGCGGTACCTCCAGGTCACTTGACGCGAGTGCCCGGTTTATGGCCGACTGCGTCTGCTTATCGACTGAGTCGACATCGATGCAGGCGCGAATCATGTCCGGGTCCGCAACTCGCTTCGCTATCCACTGGGCCGGTAGAGAACCTGTGAACAAGCCCGTCCTAGCCAAGGGAGGGAGCCATTTAGGATTTGCGTTGACGGTAGCGAGGACCGCACCGGGATCGGCTCGGCTTAGCATGCCCTTGATACTGCCTGCGTCCTCGGCATGGGCTGCGGAAGGAGGCTCTGACAAAACAGAGGTGAGGTGATCACAAATCCACCCGTTTGGGTCCCGGGCATACACGTGCCATTCTGCTATCGTATCATATAGTGCACTGTGGTCGTTGCCTTTACTGTTGTACAGAATCGGTTCGATCCCTTTCGCACGCCACAGCTCACGACTCTCTGATTCGTTGCGACCGCCGTTTACGGCGAACGCGTATACTTTATTGAGATCCGCAAACCGCTGGCGATCGGCTTCCAGGACCTCTAGGATGTACCGGAGTGGCGGATCATCTGCTGCATAGCCAACAAGTACTACTGTGTAGGCCCGAACCAAGTCGTAGAGGTACCGGGATGCCCACCCTGACCGGAGATAGGCATCGCCAAAGTCTACGCTCGTAAGTACCAGTGCCGTTTGTGCAAGACTCGGTTGGATCGAGCAATCTGCTATGCGTCCGTGCAAATGTAACGCTCCCTCGAATCCAGCCGCCCTCGGCTGCGGCATCGCGGGGCCCGCGTGGCTTGCGAGGGACTGGGAATGTTCGGCGAACCATGCTCTTTCGAAGAGGGTATCGAAATTGGTGGTGACCACGCGGATGCTACCCTCTGGACCGCGCGACAATCCTAGTATAGCGAGATGCGTCGACAGTTCGGGATCACCCATCGGCGTCAACACTTTAGCCACTGACGAGAGAATGCGATCTCGCATCTCCTGTCCCCGCTTCGGATCCGGGTCTACCAGACGCCTCTCGAGGCAGCGTAAGACACGATCATACTGATTCCGCTTCCTAGCGTCGTCTTCAGCCGGATCTCCCCAAGTCTCGCCAAGTGCTTCATAGACGTGTTGGACCAGTCCTTCAAAGAGGGGTAATCCCGCACCCTTTGAAACTCCTGCACCACACAGGAATATCACGTTCCCAGATTCTTGAGCGGACAGCAACTCATCTGGGATGTCGGGACCGCCAACTCGCAGCCTCACGCGAGATCCTTGCCTTTGATCGGTGCGACTGACCACTCCCTCACGACACCGTCCCCACCCCCCCGGCACCCCCAACGACCTCTCCCATCCGCCCTTCATGATCTGGAACATGGCTTGCATCCCGTTCCTGGACTACGCGTCCCCCCGCTCCAACACCGACAGCAGATTCGTGCCGGAGGTCCGCCGTCTGTTTCGGCGTGACCTCGGGCCTAGCGTGCGTGTACGCCCCTATCCGCTGGGACAGGCTGTTCATCGGATGCGTTTCTGCCATCGCAAGTCGGTCACCTCAATCAGCAACATACCCTAAGAGCTGCATTTCTCGGCCCGACCCCGTCCGCCCGCCCGCGCCAACAGGCCGCGGGCGGCGGCCCGCACGTCGGTCGACAGTCCGACGATGACGGCTACGGCCAGCGCCCCGAGAGAAAGGGGCAGAAGCTGGTTCATGGCCTGACCTCCGGGAACCGGTCCGACCGCTCGCCCGGCACTATCTGCTCGACGACCGCGGCCGGAACACCGGACTCCGCAATCCACGACCGTGCTCGACGCGAGTTTATCACGTCGGCTCGCTCATTATTCCGCCAACAAGCCTGTGGCGACAAACCCACGTTACGGAGCATGGCTTCCAGCCAATCGCTCAAACAGGTCACCGAACAGTCCCCTAACGAACCCCATGGCTTCATCATCGCCGTTGAGGAGGTGCCGGACAGCCTTCTCATACTCTCTCCGTTTACGGAAGCCCAATGCAACCGACATCTGGGCTAGAGCTGCCGACTCGCGCACCGGGCACTTTGTCACAAGTGCCTCCCAATCCCGATTCTCGACCGCTTCATCGAGCTCTCGCTTCCGTGTCGCGAGAATCGCTATCGCATTGTTCTCCAACGTCACAGCTTCCCCGCCGAGCAGCTCGTCGTCGTCCGGTATCTTGTCGTATACTTCCTTGCGTACCTGCCTCTTCGACGCGATACGGCTGAGCCGCTCAGTCTCCCCACTGACCGCATTGACTCCCACCGACAGCGCCTTGTTCGTCAAGTCGGAAGGTGCATCTCCCGTAACGTCAGCTTTACGTCGTGCAACCCTCTCGATGATCCTCGGGTGATAGTAGATTGACTCGACGGCGTAAAACGGGAGCGTGTACACCCCCATTTCGCCACTCGCCGGACCATTCGTCGGCTCATACCCATCGCCATCGACGATCCCAAACGCCCGAAGCCAATGAAAGGACTCCCCTGCCCGCACCCCCGATACTGCGCGCTTTACGGCGCGAAAGCTCCCCTTGGGGATCACCGATGCCATCGGGAACACCAGGTCATAAAGTGCTTTGTCCAAGCTACTCGCCGTACCCTCCACGAACACCATGTTTCGTCGCGCGCCCAAAAGATCTCGCTTCAGTCGATCGTCAATTGATGCATCCTGCGGCAACTCATCGGCTTCCCAGCTTGCCACGCTCTGACCCGTGAACTTGCACGAGCGAAGCAGAAGGGTTCGGGATTCCGGCATCGCCAACGGCAGATCCTGGTCATGAGTTGATATGACGAAACCGCAATCCTGTCGGCGCGTGAATAGCTGGCTTAGAAGGGGTGAAATGATGGAACGGTGCAGATGTCGCTCGGGTTCGTCAATGATCAAGAGCGTGCCACTTGGGACGGTCAAGACGTTCCCTGCTATCAAGACCGCGTTCCTCTCGCCGTCCGACAGTTCCGCCGCGCTGTACTCCGGTCCACCATTCTTGCTCGCCACCAGACGCTCGTTCTTACGAATGCTGATGGTGATCGGTATACTCGAACGCAGTAACAGGTCGTTAATGACAGTGATCGGTGCGTCCTTCTTTGCGGCTTTCTTCGCCGACTTGATGTCACCCGAATCAACAAACGCGGCGATTCCCCGCGCACGTACGTTTTCTGCGTCGATGAGGTCGTAAATGGTGATGCTGGCGCGCTGCGCGGCAAAGTCATCGCGATATCGAGATTGCTGGTCGCGATCTGTATCGCGGATATGCTGCTCGGTTTGCAGCTTGGATGCTGGGGTCATGTCAAGCGCGTCCGTATTCATCCAAGTCTGCCGATGTGCCGATATCCTTCGGGAGTTGCCGGCGTTGTTGGTGGCGAAGCGAAGCATCAGGCTCGATTTTCCAGTTCCGTTCGGACCCAAGACAAACAGCACCTCGCCAACGCCCAACTGTGACGTTCGTACGTCGCCATTCTCCATGGGAAAGCTGATATCAAACATGGCTGGACAGCCTCTCGCCACTTGCGAGCTGATCGAACGCTTCCAGTACGCAGCGTTGGGTCCGGTACTCACCGAACCGCTTCATTTCGTGCTGTTTGAGCGACGGGAAGGAGGTGCCGGGGCTGGACGAATCCAGGATCCATTCGAGATCGCCCCGCTCCAGGCGGTACATCCGTGCGAAGATCGCGTCGAGATCGCATTGAAGCCGATGGCGGCGCCGATCGTCCCAAGGGAACGGACACTCGTGGTAGCCGAGGTCTGCCGCAAACCCCTCAAGTTCGTCACCCGTGTAGATCAATTCCAAGACCCGCGGGACGATCAGTTCCACGTATTTGGTGCCGCATCCCGCGTCCTTCAGATAGGCGCCGGGCGGGAGGACCGGGAGCTGTTTCACGATGAAGAAGTTCATGTTGACGCCCCCCACCGAGAACCGTGCTGCCCAGTCGAGAGGGATGGAGTTCATGTTGGCAACCACAAGAGCGGCGGCGACCGCAGGCACGGTCTCGTAGTCGACGACCGGGGCACTGTTCCCCACCCCACTTGACGAGAGTCCTGTTGTGATCAAAGTGCGTTCGTTCGTCGCCGTGGTGATCCCTCGGAGGGCCTGAAGCCAGGTGCCGTGATCGAAGTTCATGACCGGGGCGGCATTGCTCATAGCTGTCCCTTGGGTAGCGGCGACGATGGTAGTTCTGTGGTCCGTGGATCTCGCGATGCCCCTGAAGACAAGGATCCAGCCCCAAAGACGATGGTGGTACCGGAATCGCTCAGACCGAGGATCGGGATCACCGTGAAGATCCCCGTGCGCTCGTTGGTGGCGTTTGTGATCTTTCGGAGAGCGAGCTGATAGCCAGTTCTTCGAGAGCGCGGAATAGTCGGTCGGTCGGTCGGTCGGTCGGTCGGTCGGTCGGTCGGTCGGTCGGTCGGTCGGTCGGTCGGTCGGTCGGTCGGTCGGTCGGTCGGTCGGTCGGTCGGTCGGTCGGTCGGTCGGTCGGTCGGTCGGTCGGTTTAAACTGACAAGGTCAGTACGCCCCGCGCCTCGTTTGTCAAGTTTCTTGGCCACTTCGGTTTCCGGCACCCAATACCTCGGGATGACCACGGAACTGGCATCTGCCTTCTCTTCCGGCGTCACGAGCCGCGCTCTGCCGTTTCGGATGTCCTTGTTGGAGACTCCATCAAACGTGGCGAACCTGTGGTCGTACTGGTGGAACAGCTTGGCCTCGTAGAGCGGCAGGTAGCGGTCGTCGTGGTCGCCGTGCAAGAAGACGTTGCCGTCGAGGTGCCATCCCTCTTCCTCCAGATTCTCGCGGGTCCTGAACAGCCCGGAGTCGTTCGACATGTGGAACATCGTCGAGAACTTGACCCCCCACGGATTCTCCTCGGGCTGGCCGTCGCGTGCCTCTTTCCAGAACACGCCGGCGCGCCGGTACATCTTGCGGGCGATCTCCATGTCGCGGCGGGTGCGGAAGATCGGGCAGGTCCGGGTGTTTGGGTTGAACAGCTTGAAATCCTCTGCCGCGAGCGTGAACCGCCGCTCCCGCTCTTTCAGATGCTCGACCTGACGCAGGAAGAACGCGTACTCGGCTTCCGGCACGGGATTGTCACGCCCGGCGAGCGTGAGGAGGCAGAACTTGTAGGAGCGATGGACACCGGGAAAAACCGCTTCCCGGTTCTCGAAGTCGTACAGCGTGGCGAGCCGCCGGTCCGTGACGACATGCTCAAAGAACTTGCGGGTGGAGTGGTCGGTCGCGATCCCCGTGGGCAGGATGAGTCCGGCGCGGCCCTTGGAGTGAACGACTTGCAGGCACGTTTCGGCGAAGACCGCGTAGGTGTTCACATCCCCCCTGCCCGTGAGCGGGAAGCGTCCGCCCGTCCGGACAAACTGGCTCGCCGCTTCGGCGTCGCGCTTGGCGTCCCGGAATGCCCGGAAGAGCGCCTTCTCCGCTGGCGAAGCGTCGTCGCGGTTCAGGCGGCGGATCAGGCGGTCGCGCGCCACTTTGTTCGCCGCGGCGGCGATCTCGGGAGAGCGCGTCGCGAAGAACTCTTTCTCCTGGAGCTTGATCCTCTCCCACGGAGGATTGCCGAGCACGGCGTCGAACCCGCCGTTCTGCATGATCTCGGGGAACGTGAGGTGCCAGTGCAGGAATCGGTGCCGACCCGCGAGCTTGCGAGCTTCGGATTCCACTCCTGCCCGGCCGGCGCTACCCGACGCTCCGCGCTGCAGGTCGTCGGACAGGGGCACGGTCCTGACGGTTCGCGGCGTCTTGGGGGCGAAGAACGCCCCGGCAAACAGATCCGCCTTCAGCGCTTCCCGGGCGCGGTGCTCGTCCGACCGGGCCGCCCGCCACGCGGCGCGCTTGCGTTCCACGTCCTCGAGCGTCTCCTCTGGCATCGCGTCCAGATCAATGCTCGTCATGGCGACTTCGAGAACCGCCTCCTCGTCGAACAGGTCGCCCTGACCCCGCTGGCGGCTCCGCTTCCTGAGGTCGGTGCAGACTCCCTTGTCGTCTCCCGTCAGCGGCTTGTACGCGGCGGCGGGGATACCGTCCGTCATCACTTCGGGATCGAGGACGCCGATCAGGCTGTCGCCTAGCGCAATGTGGGCGTCGAGGAAGGTGAGCGGCTTGCCCGGCTCGATGGTCTCGATCCAGAGCGCGGTCTTGCAGAGCTCGACGGCGAGCGGATTGCGGTCCACGCCGTAGATGCAGTGCCGCACGACTTCGCGGAGCGCGTGCCGGCGCGCCGTCTCGTCGAGGCCATCGTCTTCGGCTTCGATGCGCGCGATCTCGGCGGCCAGCCTCCGCGCGGCGGCCAAAAGGAAGTGGCCCGATCCACAGGCCGGGTCGATGACCCGAAGGCCGCGGATGGCTGCCGCCGGGTCTTCCGGGTGATCGGCGACGGCGCGTTCGATGACGGGATCGAGCGTGGACCGCACGAGTTCGCCCACGAGACTGGGCGGCGTGTAGTAGGATCCGCTGAGTTTCCGCGCCGAGCCCTTGGCCTTCCCGTTCCGGCTGTCGTCGCCGGCGAACGCGAACCGCCACGGAGAGGCGCGAACGTTGATGACGGGATGCAGCTCAAGCAAACTCTCGTAGACGGACCCGAGTTCCTCGGTGTCCATGTCCCGGTAGTTGATGCGGGCAAGGGTCTTCCCCGAAAGCGACGGGAAGTACGCGAGCGTGCGGATGGCCTCGAGCAGGTGCTCGTTCGTGATCGACGCCTGGTCGAGGTCGATGCACTGTTCGTCCCGGAACAGGCCGCCGAGGGCCGGAAGCCCGAGTCCCGGCGCTCCCCGGGCGAGCGCCCGGAAACGTGACCTGGAGACCCTGCCAGAGGTCCGAGTTCCGGTCGTAGTTGCGCCGCCGTAGCGCGCGTTCGCGCAACCGGGCGAGCCCGTACCCCTCCCTGTACACGCCGCGCTCGGGGTCGCCCGCCTCGGGCGCATGGAGCAGCTCCCGCTCCTCGGCGGCGAACAGGAAGAGCATGCGATACACGAGCCGGAGCAATTGCTGGTAGTAGTCTTCCGGCGACAGCGCGCCACGGTCGACCGCCTCACGCAGTTGGCGGTTGTCGGGGTGCTCCAGGAACCCGTTTCCGAGCCGCCGGAGCGCGGCCGTCACACCGTCGCGGAGGTTCTCGCGCGCCCGCTCGCCGGTCTCGTGCGCCTCGGCCCGCCACGTCTCGATGATGCAGTTCGAGGGATTGTCGTCGGCCGGTGCGAACCGGCTGGCGTGGACGGCCAGCCAGAGCGCGGCGAAGTCGGGATAGAGCTCCTCGGCGAAGATCAGGTCGAGGTCGGCCTCGATGTAGGACGGGCGCGTGAGGCTAGGGTTGTCGCGGAGGATCCGGAGCCTGGACCCATTCGAGATCATCCCCCAGAGCGCCCCGGCCTCGGCGTTCAGGTACTCCTGCATCATGCCGTGCGGGGCCGGACGGCGGCCGTTGTCGCCAAGCCGCGGATCCGGTTTGTCCAAGTCGAAGTCACGCGTCACGAGAAGCAGCGGGACCGCGCCGCCGCACGCGCGATGCGTGAGCCTGAAGACCCGTTCCTCAAGTTCTACGCTCCCCGCCGTCGCCAGATCCCCGTATCCGAACGGAACGCGTAGCAGTTCGACGAGATAGTCATCCACTCCCACCCGGGACGCGCTGAGACCGCGCCGAGGGCGGCGTTCGGCGTATCGTCCGTGAAGGTCGTTGCCGATCCTCCAGTATCGGGCGATCTCATCCTTGATCGACAGCGACTTCGATAGCCCGTAATCGGCGCCGCTCTGCCGGGGCGCGTCGAGGGCGGCAACTTCGGAGAGGAACTCGGGCGGCAGGATACCCCCCTCGACCTTGAGCGCCGTGAAGGCGCCGCCGTTGCGCGCGCGTGCCACGGTCAGATCCTCACCATGGGCATGAAGACGTACACGCCGATCGTGTCGACCGGCAGCGCCGGAACCACTTCGTAGCGCTCGCCCGTACCCCCGCCCGCATCCCTGATCCGGCGATGATCCGCGAGAAGCTCCCGGGCGCGCTCGCGAGCGATCCGCTCGAAGGTCGGTGCGAGCGCGGGCAGGCCGCGGATCACTTTCCGGAGCAGGTGTGTCTTCTGGCCCTCGGGCATGTTGCGGCCCGGTTCGAGCGCGAGGAGCGACAGCGCTTCGTCCTCTGCCAGGAGTTCGGGCTTGCCGCTTCCTCGCACGGCGACCCCCAGGCATTCCTCCGCCAGGAGCGACTTGAAGGGCACATAGCCGTTCGATCCGCGTCGCTCGACCTGAAGGTGACTGCGAAGCCGGAGCAGGTAGAGCACGGTTCGCACGTCGATCCCGCCCGTGAACGCGGCTGCCGAGCGCGCCGCCACGTCCGGCTCCGTCCGATAGGGGGCCGCCGTCTCGGCCACCACTCCCGGTCGGATACGGGGTTGTCTCCGGCTCGCCCGCCCCAGAGCCTCCTCGGCCACGTGGTCGGCAAGAACGGAAACCAGCGGATGCGCCCGGTGCACGAAGATGGCGTTGCCCGACGAACTCGAATCGAACGCGAGTTTCGCGCTCTCCCGGATGCCGATGCCGTCGAGCCGGTCCTGCAGCGGCTTCGGCAGATGGGCTACCGGCAGCCGCCAGTGGCCATCGCGCCGGTCGAGCGGCGCTCCCAGCCGTTCGGCGGAAAGGCGGACGAACCGCTCCACGTCCTCCTGCCCGCCGAGCACGGACACGGCCTTCTCCCATTCGGGCCAAACGTCGGCGGGCTTCAGCCGCCGCTGTGCGAACACCGTGCGCGACGCCTTGTCGGCGGCCGCCTCCCAGGCGGTGTCCACCTCCTCTTCGGTCTGGCCGAGCTCGAGTACGCCCTGCCTGGTCCAGGAGTCCGGATCGCCGTGGAGAAGCACGGCCCGCATGATCGCGTCGACAACCTTGTTGTTGTCCGACGGCATCGGCACGGAAACGCCGAGTTCCTTCCGGATCTTCTCCGCCTTGCGGACGATCACGCGGAGGACCGCGCCGTCAACCGGGTTGTCCTGACCATAGATCATCAGAGCGCGAACGACCCTGGACGCCTGACCGAAACGGTCGGCGCGGCCCTCGCGCTGTTCATGGCGGGTAGGATTCCACGTCAGGTCGTAGTGGACGACGGCGTCGAAGTGCTTCTGAAGGTTGACGCCCTCCGACAGGCAATCGGTCGCCACGAGGACGGGGGTCACGCCGTCGTCCAGCTCGTCGAGCGACTCGATGCGCTCCTCGCGCTGGTCGGGCGTGAGTTCGCCGGTGACCACAAAAGCGTGCGTGCGCATGCCCTTAACCCTGATCCTGGCCAACTGCTCGCCAACGTAATGGGCCGTCGCGATGAAACGGCAGAAGACCACGGGCGCGAACCCGTCCTCGACCAGCTGCCGCACCTCGCCGATCAGGACCTTCAGCTTGGGATCCCTGGACGGACCGCGAAGCCCGTCCGCTTCGACGATCAGCCTCCGGAGGTCTTCACTCCCCTCGGGGTCGTCCACCGTGCCCGCGGGCGCGCTCTCGGTAACCACGAGAAGATCCTCCGCGGCCTCGTCCATGACCGCCTCCCGTCCCGCACTGTCGAGCTTGGTCAGTTGCGCGTCCTCGGTCTCGGCGGTAGCGGCTTCGAGGCGCGTTCTGAGCGCCAGCGATGCGGCTGCGGGGCTCGATGACGCGCACCGGAGCAGCGCGAGGGCCGCCCACCACGACATGCGCTGCTCGAGCTTGGTCCCGCCCTCGGCGCGCCGCACCATCGTCCTCGCGTAGGCAAGCACGTGCCGGACGAGTCGGCCCCAGCCTCCCGAGAGGCGATAGGTGGCCTCCCGGCTCTCCCGCACCGGGAACCGCGTGTCGTCCCTCCACTCGGCGATGTCTCCCCGGCGGCGCTGGACGAGGTGCCGGGCCAGCTCACCGCGAAGCGCGCGGCGGGTGTCCCCTTCCGGCATCTCCGCGAGAGACGCGAACTTGGGATCCAACAGGCCAAGCAGGTTGTGGAACGCCGTGTCGTCGCCCGAGTGTGGAGTGGCGGTCAGAAGCACCAGGCCCCGCTGCGGCCGGCTCTCGGCCAGTCCCTTGAGTAACTGGTAGCGCTGGTGGCGCGTGTTCGTGTTTGCGCGGACGCAGGTGTGTGCCTCGTCCACGATGACGAACTCGGGACACGCGCGCAGGAAGTCGCTCCGGCGACGGTCCGACTTGATGTAGTCGAGCGAGACGACGGTATGGGGGTGGACCTCGAACACCGACTCGTCGGGCCGGAGCCCCCGCTCAAGCCGGGTCGCCGTGCCGGTGCGCACGACTACGCCGTCGATATTGAACTTCTCGGCGAGTTCGGCCTGCCACTGCTCGCAGAGATGGGGCGGGCAAATGACCGTGAGCCGCTCGATCTCGCCACGGTCGAGTAGCTCGCGGGCGATCAGGCCGGCCTCGATCGTCTTGCCGATTCCCACGTCGTCGGCGACCAGGAGCCGGATCGGCTCGAGCTTCAGCGCCATGAGCAGCGGCACGAGCTGGTATGCACGCGGCTCGACGTTCAGGTTGCCGAAGCTCCGGAACGGACCCGCTCCGGCACGTAGCTTGAGGCGGAGCGCGTCGCGGAGCAGGAGTGCCGCAGCCAGCGACCCCGGCGCGTCGGGATCCGGAGGCGCGAACGTGGCGGATACGGGCCGCTCGGGCTCAAGCGGCAGATAGATGAGCGTCGCGTCGGACTCGGCGCCCCCAAGCGGCCGGAGCCGCAGGACCTCGTCGCGAGCCTCCGGCAGGACCACCCACTCGCGACCGCGCGCGCGGACGAGATCGCCCGGCTTGAACGCGGGCCCCGGTTGAGACTGCAACACGCTCTTCCCCGTCAGTCCGCCGCCGACGCGCCGGGGCCGAAAACCCAGGCGTAGTCGCGCACGATGCGCTCCCACGCCGTCCGGTCTGTGCCGAACCGGAGGACCGTGTAGCCGGCGTCGCCGAGTCTTCGCGTCAATTCCTGGTCCATGCGCCGCCTGCGCTTTCCGTCGTGGTGCGGCCCGTCGATGTACACCAGCGTCTGGTGGTCCGAGTAGGCGAAGTCGGGGCGCGTACCGAACTCTTCGAGATACGGCTGTGCCTTGTCGGGCCGCCGGTAGCCGCCGAGGCTGATGAATGTGAGCCAGCCCTTCTCGAGCGAGGAGCCGGAGAAAGCCTCCAACTCGGCCGCGGTGTCGTCGCCGCCAGCGGAACGCGTGGCTTCCGCAAGCTCGCCGCGAGCCAGACGGCACAGCAGATCAAGCATCTCGGGGTGTCGCCTGTCGATCAGCGGATGATCCGGCTGGTTGTAGTAGCTGAGCAGACAGCGGTAGCAGCCGGCCTCGCACTCTTCGTTCCCGTCTTCAAGATCGCCGGGGCCTTCCCATTCGCCGGACTTCGAGGTGTAGTGGCAGACCTCGAGGGCCTTGCGCGCGATCCGCGACACCGCGCCGGGATCGCCCGCCACACGGGTGAGCACGCCCGCGCCGCCTTCCGCCGCCTCGTAAAACAGTATCCGGTTGCGGATGGTCTCGTCGGGCAGCGGCTCGGCGGCGAGCTCGGCCTCCTCGATCTGGAACTCTTGCTCGATGCCCCGCTTGAGGGCGTGCTGAAGCGAGACCATCGCGGGCTCCGGCAGCTCGAGCGCCGGACGGAGGACCAGAACGTTGCGCGTGTCCTCGACGTAGGGCGTGACGCGCTGGACGGTCTTGCCCTTGCCCACCTTGTCATCCTCCGCGTCGGTGGGCGACTGCGGGTCCCGGGTCCATTCGCCGGTCGTCGCGTCCAGACTGAACCCGTAGACGGACTTCTCCTTCCGTCTGCGCCACCCGAGATTGATGCGCCACAACGTGGCCGCCGGACCGTACTGGAGTTCGAGCAACGTGTCGCCGCCCTCGACGACAGAGGTCGCGGTGACCCGCGTGCGCCCGTCCTCTTCGCTGAACCGAAGCGTCGTGACCATCTCGTAGCCCTGCCGCTGCCGCTCCTCCTCGTCCGAGGTGATGCGGTTCGCCCTCCGGGTCGAGACCTGCTCGATCCGGTGCAGAGTCTGGATCAACCGCCCCCCGTCGAGCAGCGCGTCGCAGCTGACGCAACGCTCGAACTCCTTCTGGTCCCCGAAATGCCCGTACCCGCAGGACCCGCAAATGCGGGCGGTTCGCACCGGCAGCCTGGCCGAGGCCGTCGCCGCCGACTCCTCTCGAATCGTGAGGATGGCGCGGCGCACGCGGTACGTGCTGCCCTCGTGATAGATGATCGACTGCGGCCCGAACTCGGTAAGGCCCAGGAAGCGCGGACGGCTCAGGAACGAATCGCGCGCCACCTTCCTCTTGGGACGGCCGGGAATGAACGCCATGAGCGGCAGCCGCGGGAAGTTGTAGCCGGGCAGGAACCCCTGGGACGCCAGGTAGCGGTAGGTGTAGAAGTCGGAGTTCATCGTGGCCCGGCTGCCGAGAAGCAGATTCTGCTGAGTGTACGCCTCGTCGTAGCGTGCCTTGGCCTGCCTCCGGTCCCCCTCGGTTGCCGCGGCGTTGTTGATGACCTGGTTGGCGATCCTGATCTGGCTCGCTGTCGCCCGGAAGAGCGAGCGCCAACGGTCGAACGATTCGTCGAACCGGCGTTCCGCCGAGTTCATCGCGCTCGGGAGCCATGTGTCCGTGTACCAAGGCGCCGCGTGCTCGGAGAGATCCGCCTCAAGCGTCCCGAGGAGCCGCGTCGCCCGCCGCGTCGCCTTGCGCACGGCACGGGCCGAACCGATCCCGGCCGCAGTTTCCCCGTGCAATGGCAGTGTGCCGGGCTCTTCCCGGTTGAGCACGTCGCTGACCGAGGAGCCGAGCTTCACCCCCGTCTCCGCCAGCCAGACGGCCTGCAGATGGCTTCGGACGAGATCCTCGTTCGCCAGGTCAATGCTGGGCGGCCTGACCGCGCCCGCGACCATCCGGTTCGGACTGGAGAAGAAGTACTGGTCGTGCGGCGACCTGGCCGCACAGTAGGTCACGACCAGTGCGGGCTGCCCGCTCCGGCCCGCGCGCCCACTCCGCTGGGCGTAGTTGGCCGGCGTCGGCGGCACGTTGCGCATGTAGACGGTGTTGAGCGTCGAGATGTCCACGCCGAGTTCCATCGTCGGCGAACAAAAGAGGACCGGCAGGCCTGGGGACGGGCCGGAGCGGTCCATGCCCTTGCGGAAGCGGACCTCGCGCTCCTGGCGGTCCTCCGCATCCACTTGCGCTGTATGCTCGCGCGCCTCGAGCTGGTGGAACAGTCGGTCCTCGGAGCCCAGCAGCCCCGCCACGTTCCGGTACAGCTCGCGGTAGAAGCGGTTTGCGGCGTCCCGATCGCCTCCGTGCTCGCCTTCGGCCGCGGCGCGCCATTCGAGAGCCGAGCCGTCAATGCGGTATCCCACCCGGCCGCCGCCGAGTTCGGAGGACTCCACGTATCCGTAGGTGGCCAGCACGCGCAGCACATCGTCGATCACACGGTTGTATTCGTCCTCGTTGAACTTCTCCGGGTAGTGCGGATTACTCTGCCCCCAGTAGGCCGCGGATTTGAACCTCCGGCCGAAAGCCGAGCGGTGGGACATGTGGTGGATGCGGTGGTCGGGCCGCCGTCCCCGCGTACTCGGACGCGGCACCATGTACGCGTGCGCGAACAGGTTCTCGTCCTCCGAGAACCCCCACGGCTCCCTCAGTTCGTTGTAGCTCCGGTTCCGCATCGTGTCCTGGCGTTCGGGATCGAGGTAGATTGTCTTGATGCAGAGCGCTTTACGCATGCGTTCCAGCAGATCACGGACAAGTTTGAGCCTTTGCGCGGGAGTGATCGACCCGAGGAGCGGATGCCCGGCGCACCACTCCTCTTCGTCCTCGCAGCACGCCGTAAGGTCCCGGTAACCGATCCTCAGCAAGCCGAGTTGCTCGATGTTCGGGTTGGTGATGCGCCAACCCCGTTGCAGGTCGAAGTAGAGCCGGTAGCCCAGAACGTCGCGAAGCGCCCTCAGCGTGTTGTCCGCCTTGATGCCCTTGGCGTGCGGGTTGGCGGCATAATCCGAGGGATCGAGGTTCAAATGGGCCAGGACGCGCTGGGTAAGCACATCGTCCGTAAGCGCCTCGCCACCGGCCCGTTGAAGCGCGGCGAGGAGCGCGCCGCGCAACAGCAGGACCTGAATGAAGTCGTTGAAGTGCCCGGCCTGTAGGCTCGCGTCCTGACGGTTGTCGGTGAACGCCAGCAGCTTCTTGGCCCGCTCGTCGAGATCCGTGCCGATCAGGTGCCTAAGCGCGGACAGCGCGAGAATCGTGGTCGCCGAACTGCGCCCCTCGCTGGACAAGCCCGACAGCTTTGGAAACTCGCTCCGCATCGTACCGTCGTAGCGGGCCTCACAGCCCGGGGCGAGACAGAAGCGGAACGCCCCGGGAATGAAGTGGGCAGGCAGGCCACTCGCGGCCGCACGGCCGCGCGCATCGACGCGGACACTGCGGGGGCGAATCTTGCGGAAATGGGGTTTCAGGCGAGCTTCGTCTCCGCTGAAGACCAGCCAGTCCTCCGGATACCGACCCTCGATGTCCGCCGGGTCGAACATGCCGTCTGGATCGGGCATGAGATAGCCGTACTGGACGTCCTCCTCCTCGCTTGAGCGCTCCGCCAGATCGCGCGGCGTGAAGGCGCGCGGCTGCCTCCCGGCCATCCCCGCCCACACGGGGATGTACTCTTGGCCGCACGCGCGACAGAAGCAGAGCGAGTAGAGCGGCCGCTCACGATCTCCCGGTTTGAACTGCTGGCCGTCGAGCGTCAGGTATCGTTCGCCCGGCGCCTCAAGCGTCGAGTACACGTTCCAGGCGCCGCTGATGAACTGATGGAGCCGGAACGCGAACAGGCTGCGACCGCTCTCGTCCAAGCAACGGTGCGCCGCCAGCAGGAAGTCCGCGAGACGCTTTCGGCACATGTCGGCGTCGAGGCCGCTCGACGTTGCCAGACGCTCGGAAGCGTCGAGTATCGTGAGCGGACTCGAAGTCCGGACGAGCTTCCCGTCTTCCTCCTCCAGGCCGAGCGTGTGCTCCACCCACGCCGCCAGCGGATGGCCGGCAAGCTGCCCGTAAGTCGCGTCGGGCGGGATTCCCTCTTCCATGGCCCGCCGAAGATCCGCTCCTTCCGGGAGCGCGGCCCGGTCAGTCACGGGCCGGAGCGTTTCGGCCACAACGTTGGCCGCGGCGACCGGCGTCCCGAACAGCCGGGTCGCGACCTGCGCCACGGCAGTGTTGCGCGACTCGGCGGAACCCTCCGAGGCCATGGTTGCCGACGTCCCGATGCAGAGGAGGTCGTCGTTGAACCGCTCGCGGACGCGGCGGACGAGCATCGCGACATCGGCACCCTGCCGTCCGCGGTAGGTATGAAGCTCGTCCAGCACGAGGAACCGGAGCCCCGCCGCATGGCGGCGCACGGCGCTGTCTGTCTCCAGGAACCGGGTCATGATCAGTTCGAGCATGACGTAGTTCGTTAGGAGGATGTCCGGCGGGTTCTTCGCGATCCGGTCGCGCTCTTCTTTCGACTCCTGGCCCGTGTAGCGGGCGAACGTGACGGGCTCGCGGCCCTCGCCGTAGCCGAGCCGCAGGTAGCGCTCGAGTTCCTCGCGCTGGCTGTTGCAGAGGGCGTTCATCGGATAGACAACGATCGCGGTGATACCCGTGACATCGCCTCCGGCTCTTCGGCGCCGGAGCACGTCGTCCACGATGGGGATGAAGTAGGCCAGCGACTTACCGGACCCCGTGCCGGTCGTAAGCACGAAGCTCTCGTCGCGTTTCGCAATGTCGATGGCGTCCGTCTGGTGCCGGTACAGGCGAAGGGGCTTGCCCTCCGGGTCGGCCGGAGTCTTTAGCCGGAAGATCCTCGCGCACTTGGCGTCGAGTGTGCCGTCCGAGACCAGCTCGTCAATCGAGCCGCCCGGCTCGAAGGTCGGATTCAACTGGATGAGCGGCGCAGGCCAGAAGCGGCCAGCGGCGTAGGCCGCATCGACCTCCCGCGAGACGTCCTCCGCCCGGATGCGCGTGAAGCTCCGGGAGAACCTCGAGTACTCGGTTACGAGCTCGTCGCGGAATGCGAATACATCCACGGCGCGGCGCTACCTAGAGGCCCGTCGCTTGCGGAGCGTTGGCCCTCTCCTCGATCAGCGCGCAACGTCGCATGATCGTGTCGAACGGCTCGTCCTCGTCCTGCAACATCCCGATGGAGAGCATGCTGGCGTAGTCTTCGGCAAGCGCCTCCTGGGCGGTTCCCGACGGAACCAGTCGGAGGTTGTCCGAGACGGCGGCGTGGTAGTCGATCCGCTGGCGGTTGGCATCGTTCTCGCGAAAGAACATCGCCTTGTGGCGGGCAACCGACCGCGCGAGTTCGCGGTCGGCCAGTGCTTTGGCCGCGATCCCGGCATCGTCGAGGCGGACCAGATCGTGCCAGTGCCGGGACCAACGCTCGCCACGGACCCGGCCCTGAAGGCAGTATACATGCATCGATGTCGCCTTCTCCCAGAACGTTCGCTCGGCAAGCATGACGGCGGGCCGGGCTTCCGGGAATCCGAGGCCGGGAAGATGGGCAGCGGCGTCGCACACGACGGTACGGACCACGTGGGGCTCACCGGTGGACCGGGCTCCAAAGTCGACCTGGACTTCCGGCCGCATGGGTCCGAGCGGGAGGAACAGGGGTTCATAGGCCACGTATAGCCGCTCGGCCTCCGCACGGACTCGCGCCGGAAACCCGCTTCGTTCAAGCTCTTCCTCCACGAGGGGCTGCGCGACTTCGTGAACCCATTCGGCGAGGCGGGGCCGGATCGCCCGTGTCCAGCGCCTTTCCTGGCTGCGTGTTGGCGGCAGCGCCTCCTCGTCACCGCCCGCCACCAGATCGGGTGCGAATCCTCGAATGTCGTAGGTGATGTCGATGTCCTCGGAGAACCGCCGGATCGCTTTCCAGACCTTCGACAGCGATGTGCCGCCCTTGAACACCAGATGCCGTCCGAATGGCGCTTCGAAGAGAACTCGCAGGGTTGTAACGACCCAGGTGTCCTTCTCCAGGAGGTAGGTCTGCTGCCCGCACTCCCGTTCCGCGACCTCCAGTGCGTCGCGCCTTGCGGCCGGGGAAAGGCGTCCGTATCCGGCCTCAGCCATGGGTCAGGCGCTTCCCGAGCGGTTCGGCCATCCAAGGCGGCATGACCGTCCTCGCGGCGAGAAGTTCGCTCAGGTCTTCCGCCGAGAGCTTGGGGAGCACGGCATCGAGGCTCTTCTCAACCTCTCTCGGGCCAAGCCACGCGACCGCGCGGATGACTGTGCCTGCGTTTCGGTTCGGCGCCGCCAGTTGCCAGCTTGGCGCGTGTAGCAGCTCGACCCGGTGAGCCCCGAAGCGCAGAATTCGGTTGGGTCCAGAGGTAAGGTAGACGGATCGCACCGTGTTTTGCGTCGTCAGCCCAAGCCAGTTCGCCGCATCGCCTCCATTCGGTACAATGGTCTCGCCCCACAGCTCGCATAGGGCGGCGAGCGCCAGTTCACGGCGCGGACCCCTGAGGCCGAACCGGGTTTCGATCGGACGCATGTAGATGCCGCGGTAAACCCGCATGAGGCGCTCGCAATGCGCGAGGCGGGAGAGCGCTCGGCTCACCGCGGCCCGGTCGCCGAGGTGCAGGAGATCCTCCGCCTGTATCGGCGTGGCCTCCGGCGTAGTCTCGGCGTACTCCATGATCCGCTCGGGCAGGCTGTTCATCGCTCCGTTTCTCTTCGGTCAGGATTCCGTCTACCGACATTTCAGCCTCCTCTCGGGAGGCTCAAATACAAAAGATAACCGACCGGACAGCGTACTGCCTCGCCTCGGTGGGCGCCACGAGCCGCGCGGGCAAGGGGCCGCCATTCACCCCTCCTACAGCTTCCTGGAGACCCATACCGCCCACCCGACGACGTGGACCTCCTCGACGGAGCGTTCGTAGCTGTCGTACTCGGGGTTGAGGGAAGGTCCTCTGCGACTTGGGCGGGTGGAAGACCCCCAGCCGGTCCTCCAATCTCGCAAGTCCAATGGGCCTGGGTAGACTTGAACTACCGACCTCACGCTTATCAGGCGTGCGCTCTAACCACCTGAGCTACAGGCCCCTACAAGGCCAGAAAAGCTAGAAGCACCGAGCGATGGCTTCAAGGGCTGTGGCCGAGGATCTTGCCCACGAACGCCTGGCACCGTCGCGTCCGGGGGTTGTCGAAGATCCGGTCCGCGGAGCCTTCCTCGATCACCCTGCCCCGGTCCATCATGACTACCCTTGTGGAGATTTCGCGGACCAGCGCCATCTCGTGAGAGACCATCAGCATGGTCATCCCGTCGGCGGCCAGGATGCGGATCGCGTCGAGCACCTCGCTGACCAGCTCGGGATCGAGCGCCGATGTCACCTCGTCCAGCAGCAGGATGTCCGGCTTGAGCGCCAGGGCCCGGGCGATCGCCACCCGTTGCTGCTGGCCGCCCGACAGCTCGTCGGGATACGCGTGCAGCTTGTCGCCGAGACCCACCTTCCGGAGAAGGGCGGTGGCTTCCTCCTCGACCTCGCGGGCGTTGCGCTTGCGGACCTTGACCGGTGCGACGGTCACATTGCGCAGCGCATCCATGTTCTGAAACAGGTTGTATTGCTGAAACACGATCGCCAGCCGCTCCCGGAGCGCCTTCACGCTCTTCCTGTTCGTATAGTCGACCTTTTCCCCGTCCAGCATCACCTCGCCGGACTGCGGCACCAGGAGCCCCATGAGGCTCCTCAACAACGAGCTCTTCCCCGAGCCCGAAGGGCCGATCAGGCTGACGATCTCTCCCTTCGCGACCTGAATGCTGACGTCGACGAGGACCTGTTCCTTCCCGTCGTAGCTCGCCGTAAGGCGATCGATTTCCAGCTGATGCATCAGACCGGCCGGACCGGGGCGGCACCGATCCGGAACAGCTCTCCGGGATTGGTCGAGTTCATCGTGCGGATCTCCTCTTCGGTGAAACCGGCGCTCTCCAGGAGCAGCATGTACTCCCGAAACGCCTCGACCGGCGGCGGCAGCAGGAAGACACCCGCATCGCTCGAGACAATGGCACGCTGCGGGGTCGCGGCCCGGATCCTGGGCGCCATCTCGTCGATGGTCATGCCCTTCGAGCGGTGCTTCTCACTGTCCACATGGGTCAGGCTCACCTGCGTCGCATGCGTCAGGATGAAGAACGAGAACTCGGCGTACGCACCGGCGGCGACGACGGCCCTGATCTCGTCTTCGGCATAGCGTGCCGCGTGGGTGCGCAGTCGCTCGAGACCTCGCCGCCTGCCTTCCTCGACCAACGCGACCGCCTCGTGCCCGGCCACATGACCGCAGTCGAAGACCGCATCGGCCTCGGCGACCAGATCCATGATCCTGAGCACCTCGTCCGGCACCCTGCCCGACCGGGGCACCGAGAAGGTCGTCTCGAGGTAGGCAGGACTTCGGCCCTCACGCTCGGCAACATTGCGCGTGTGATGGGTCGGCAGCGAGACGAAGCGGGCGCCGTTTCCCGGTCCGTATCCGTAGGCCAGCGCCGTACGCGCGGCCTCGACCGTGACGCCTCCGGCGATCGGCTGCATGATGATCCCGCCGAACACTTCGACGCCCAGCGACCCGAGTTCGGCCATGGCCAGGGCGGCGAACCCCGAGCTGTTGCCGAAGTTGTCCATCAGGCCGATGGCGCGCATGCCGGCGTCGGCCGCCTGTCGTGTCGCCTCGAACACGTTGATCGACCGGCCGTTGATGTGCGGGCAGACATGCATATGGCAGTCGATCGCACCTTGCAGATACTGCATTCCGGGACTCGTCGATGTCGTCATAATTCGGGTCGGTTGGAGTGGTCGGTCGCGGTCATGCAGCCCCGGACTCGGCGAGCAGCGGGGCGCCCGGCTTCCAGCCACGAGGTCGCTCCAGCTGCCTCTCGAGCCTTCGTGCGCAGAGGTTGAGCGGGTAGCAGATCACGAAGTACAGGACGAGCAGCGACCCGAAGCTCAGGACGGGCGAGAACCCTCTCTCGTTCAGGACCTTCGCCGCGTAGGTCAGCTCGAAGACGGAGATTTGCGAGGCGATCGACGTCGACTTGACGAGGCCGACCGTAAAGCTCAGCGCGGGCGGCAGAATGACCTTCCACGCCTGTGGCAACGCCCAGAGTCTGAGGCTCATGACGCCCGCCATGTTCATGGATTCGGCCGCATCCCACTGACTCTCGGGCAGTGCCTCGAGCCCCGCGCGCATGATCTCCGCCGAGAAGGCGGCCGCGGCCAGCGCAACCGTGGTCGCAGTGACGGTGAACATGGAGACCCTCATGCCGACGACCTCGAAAGCGAAAAAGACCACCATCAGCTTGACCAGGAACGGAACCCGCCGGAAGGTCTCGCTGAACCCCACGGAAAGGAAGCGCGCGGGCAACACGTCGACCACGTGGCGGTTGCGAACGAAGGCGAGCAGCGCGCCGACGGCGTACCCGAAGACCGCGCCCACGGTCGACAGGGCCACGGTTGCGCCAAAGGCCCGCGCCAGAAACGACACATTGGAATACGACAGGAAGAGGGGCAGTTGCTCAAGGAGGGACCCACCCATCAGACGAGCCTCGCCTTGACGCGGAAGAGATGGCGTCCGACGAGCCACAGCACGGCGCTGGCGACGAAGGTCAACACCACGTAGAGGGCGGCCGACAATGAGAAGACCTCGAATGAGCGGAAGGTCTCGGCGCTGACGTTGTAGGCCCGGCCGGTGAGCTCCTCGAGACCGAAGATCGACGCGATGGACGTCGTCATCGTCAGCAGGATGTACTGGTTGGTCAACGGTGGATAGAGCACTCGGACGATGTGGGGCAGAATGACATGCCACGTCATTTGTCCAACGCTCATGCCGAGCGTTTCCGCCGCCTCGATCTCCGACCTGCGTACGGACTGGAAGCCGCCACGCAACGTTTCCGTCAGATACCCGCTGACGTTGAGCGTCAACCCCAGCAGCACGGCCTGGTAGGAAGACAGGAACACACCCATTTCCGGCAGAGCAAAGAACAGGAAGAAGATCTGTACCAGGACCGGTGTGTTCATGAAGAAGGCGACGTAGCTCCTCACCGCGGCGCGCAACGCCCGGTTTCTGCCATACGACAGAACGGTCGCATTGACGGTGGCGATGGTGACGCCCCCGACGAAGGCGAGAAACGCAATCTGGAGCGCGAGCCAGGCTCCGCCGATCAGGTAGCCCGTGAAGCCGACGACCTGCCCCCATTGCAGCGTATAGGCCACGTCAGAAGAAGGGAGTAAACGGTACGGGAGTGGCCATCGGGGCTCCGAACCACTCCTCCCAGCGAGTCGCGATGAAGCCGGACTCGTGCATCTCGTAGACAGCGACGTTCAGCCAGTCCCGGAGCGTGTCGTTACCCTTGGCGACCCCGAACCCCGAGTAGTCGGGAGGTCGGAAGTCGGGCGTGGCGAACCAATGCCAGTCGACATCGGTAAACGCACGCGTGAACCGGAACCCGAGGGTGTCGATCCCGTCCACCGACGCGTCCGCGCGACCCTGGGCCAGCGCCCGGTCCCGGTCCGTGTAGTTGTCGAGGAGCAGGAGCCGGGCCTGCGGCAACAGCCGTCTGACGATCTCGACCGTGACGGTGCCCCGTACCTGAACGAGGGTGATGTTCTCGTTGTTGAGCTGCTGCCACGTGGTGATGCCCGTGTCCTTCCGGGTCAGGACACCGTAGCTCGACGTGTGAATCGGAACGCTGAAGTCGATGACCCTGGCCCGCCTGGAGTCCCGCGTCATCGCTCCCATGACGACATCCACCTTTCCCAGCGCGACGAACGGAATGCGGTCCGGTGAGCCGACGACCACGAGCTCGACATCGACCCCGAGCAAGCGACCGATCTCGGACGCGACGTCAACCTCGAACCCGACGATCTCGTTCCGGTCGTCGTACATGGCGCGCGGCGGAATCCGCGGATTCAAACCGATCCTGATCGTACCGGCCTTGAGGATGTCGTCGAGTGTGCGGGCCCCGGTCCCGTCCGTGGTGCCCTCCGGCGCACATCCGCCCGCCCCCACAATCACGACGAGGCCGAGGACAGACCCTCCGAGAATGCCTCGTGACGCCCAACAGGGTGTCTTCATCCCAGGTCCCTCCCGGACCCGCATGGCGACGTCAGATCGACCGGCGGATCAAGATAGGGGTTGTGGGGCGCCGGCGCAGCCGACCGGCACCGTACCTGAGGGCGCTTCATCACGGGGGATCAGGGGCATATGAAGACGTCGACCTCGTGGTGCCGGTGCACGAGTCGTACCCGCCGCCCCGGGACCCCTAGCCAGGGGTCGGACCCATCCACCGCCCGGGCCGAGGCCCCGCTCCTGGAAGGGGCGCACCGGCCACCAGCATGCCGCCCTCGTCGACGAGGGTCGCCAGCCCCGCCCCCCCCACCCACTCCCGCACAGCCACCGTCGCATCCGTGATCACGATCCTGCCACCCGGCATGACCGTGCGCACACACTCCCCCCACCACCCCTCCCCCGCCCCACCCTCGGCCACCATCCCACGCACCACACCATCACGCAGCGGCAGCAGCGGCCCCGTCACGAACGCGCTCACGCCTTCCGCCACCAGTCCCCGGCCGCCCCACCCCACCACCACCACCTCGATCCCGGCGACCACCTTCGCGAGCGGTGCGGCTTCGTCGCGGCAGCTGTCCGGCACGACCATCAGCCCGGGCCCCCGCGCCACACCCAGCGCCGCGGCGAGCTTCAGGGCCCGCGTCGCCGCGTCGCCACCCAGGTCTCCCGCAGGCGCGCCTGCATCGCCATCATCCCCGTCACGCGCGCCCCCCGGCCCCGCACCGCGGGGCGGCGGCCTCAAATCCCCGAACCCCCCTTCTACCGGGAACCGGTCACGGCAGTTGGGACACCCGAATTCTCCCTCGTGGACGCGGCGGTCGCGCACGTCGTGCGCCAGCAGGATGAGCCCGAACGGCGGGCCGCAGCGCGGACAGACAAGGTGGTCGGTGAGGGCGACGTTCACGCCCGCTCGATCCGGAGCAACGGGACCGCGACAGTCTCGGGCAGCCCGGCCACGAAGCCGACCGCGCGCGCCACATCGGCGGGACGGAGCATCTGGCCACGGCCGGGAAGGTTGGGGGACGAGTCCGGCGCCAACGGGTCCCAGATCGGCGTATCCACGGCCCCGGGCTCCAGAAGACACGCGCGCACGCCGGTCCCGCGGATCTCTTCCAGCAGAACCTCGTGAAAGCCGCGCAGGCCGAACTTGGACGCCGCGTAGGCGCCGTTCTCGGGGAACGCCCGCCACCCCGCCACCGACCCCACGTGCACTACCAGCCCGGCTCCGGCAGCCAGCATGCCCGGCAGGAACGCCCTGGTCACATTGAACGCACCCTTCAGGTTCCCGTCGAGGTTGCGGTCCAGCACGGCACCGCTCGTGTCCGCCACCGGCGCCAGATCGAACACGCCCGCGGCGTTGACGAGCACCGCAAGCTCACCGCCAGCCCGCTCCACCGCAGCCTGCGCCCCCTCGACCTCTGCCTCGACCGCCACATCGAACGGCAGCGCAACGGCGCCGACCTCGCCGGCCAGCCGCTCCAGGCGCTCCCGCCGGCGGCCACCCGCGAATACCCTGAATCCGTCGGCTGCCAGGCGCCGGACAACCGCCTCGCCGATCCCGCCGGTCGCTCCCGTGACCAGCGCGGTGCGGTCACCGGCATCACTCACCCGAGTACTCCACCCAGTGACGCGGCGTCTCGCGCAATACCAGCTTGTCGAGCACAGCCGGCGGCGGCACCAGCGGCGCGAGCCGCTCCCAGATCTTCACCACCAGGTTTTCGGTCGAGGGGATGACCCCTTCGAGCCAGGGCACGTCCAGGTTGAGGTTGCGGTGGTCCAGATCGGCCACCACATGGCTGTTGACCAGATCCTTGAGATCCTTCAGATCCATGACATAGCCCGTTTCGGCGTCCACCGGGCCTGCTACCGTCACCTCGAGCTCGTAGTTGTGCCCGTGCCAGTTGGGATTCGCGCAGTCGCCGAAGACGCGCTGGTTCTTCTCGTCATCCCACTCCGGCCGGGCCAGCCGGTGCGCGGCGCTGAAGTGGAGCCGGCGGGTGATTCGCACGTCAGGCATGGGTGATGACTCCTGGAGGTTGGCGCCAAAAACAAGGGTCGGCGCCCACGAGGGAGCGCCGACCCCAGGCGGCCCGGGAGAAGTCGCCCGACCGCCGGCGTGCCGGAGGGTGTAACCTGAAGCCCGGGCTTAACTCTTGGTGACTCCCCCACTGCTTTCGCAGTCCCCGTGAACGAGGCGTGACGTCCACCGCGGGAGGCAGTCCCGGCTCTTCCAGTGTTGGCTCAAATACGAAGCCCTCCAGCACGGCCCGAATATGAGGTGCGACCGCCGCCGCCGCAATAGGGGCACCAAAACCCGTCCCATCCGGACATGCAAACGCCCGGCCTCCGGCGGGGCCGAACGTCCCAGACCAACCTCAGCTCCCCGGCACCCCCGGCTCGGTCATCTGGCGCACGTCCAGGGCATCGTCCAGCTCGTCCGGGTCGATCAGCCCCATCTCCTCCACCACCTCGCGCACCGACCGTCCCTCGCTCGCGGCCTTCTTCGCCACTACGGCAGCCTTGTCGTAGCCGATGTACGCATTCAGCGCGGTCGCAATGGACGGGTTCCGCTCCAGCAGCTCCCGGGCCCGCTCCGGACGCGCCGTGATCCCGGCGACGCACTTGTCGGTGAAGACCGCGGCCGCGTTGCCCAGCAGCGTGATCGACTCCAGCAGCGCGTCGGCAATCACGGGCATCATGACGTTCAGCTCGAAGTTCCCGCGCTGGCCGCCGACGGTGACCGTCGTGGCGTTCCCCATGACGCGCGCGCACACCATCATCAACGCCTCGCAGATCACCGGGTTGACCTTGCCGGGCATGATGGAGCTCCCAGGCTGCACCGCCGGCAGCTGGATCTCCGAGATGCCCGACGTCGGCCCGCTCGCCAGCCAGCGGATGTCGTCCGCGACCTTCATGAGGCTCGCCGCCACCGTATTCAGCGCGCCCGCCAGCGAAACACACGCGTCCTTGGCGCCCTGCGCCTCGAAGTGGTCCTCGGCCTCGCGGAAGTCGATCCCGTACCGGGCCGCGACCCTGGCCATCGTGCGGCTCGCGAACTCGGGATGCGTGTTGATCCCGCTCCCCGTCGCGGTCCCGCCCAGCGCCACCTCGGCCAGTTCCTCGCCCGCGCGCTCCACGCGTTCGATCCCCTTCTCGACCTGCCGCGCATAGCCTCCGAACTCCTGTCCCAGCCGCACCGGCGTCGCGTCCATGAGGTGGGTGCGGCCCGACTTCACGATGCCGTCGAAGTCACGCGCCCTGTCCGCGAGCGCCCCCTGCAGACGGCCCAGCGACGGGACCAGCTCGTCCCGGATCGCCGCCCGGCAGGCGATGTGGATCGCCGTCGGGATGATGTCGTTCGACGACTGTCCGTAGTTGACGTGGTCGTTCGGATGCACGTGCGCCGCACCCGCGCCACGCGCCGCTTCCCCCGCCGAACGGTTGGCCAGCGCCGCGATCACCTCGTTCGCGTTCATGTTGGTCGACGTGCCGGACCCGGTCTGGTAGATGTCCAGCGGGAAATGCTCGTCCCAGCGCCCCTCCGCGACCTCCCGCGAAGCCGCCGCAATCGCCTCTCCCCGCTCGGCCGAAACCAGCCCCAGATCCACGTTCGTCTCGGCCGCAGCCTCCTTCAGCCTCCCCAGCGCCTCGATGAACCGCCGCCCGAAAGGCCGGCCGCTGATTGGAAAGTTGTCGACCGCCCGCTGCGTCTGGGCGCCGTAGAGGGCATCGGCGGGAACCCGCACCTCGCCCATGGAGTCCTTCTCGATTCGATGGGATCGTGACATGATCGTACTCTTGGCTTGGCTGATGTGGCGTGCGAACAGCCCGCGCGCGGCGGACGAACGAGGAAAGATAGCAACGATGACTCCAGTCGCACTCGTGACCGGCGGGGGGGTTAGAGTAGGAAGGACGATCGCCCTGGCGCTGGCCGAGGACGGATACGACCTGCTGGTCGGCTACAACACGTCGCCTGCGGGTGCCGCCGAGGTCGAAGCGGCGGCCGTGCGCATCGGAAGGGGTGCCCATGCGGTGCGCGCCGACCTGTCGCGCGAGGCGGACGCGGTCCGTCTCGCACAAGCCGCCCGGGAGCGTTTCGGACGCCTCGACCTGCTGGTCAACTCGGCCGCGAGCTTCGTCGCCGACGACCTGCTCGATGTCACCGCCGACGAGTGGGACGCGGTCATGGCGGTGAACCTGCGCGCGCCCTTCCTCCTGATCCGCGAGACCGCCGACATGCTGCGCACGAGCCGGGGCGCGGTCGTCAACATCGCGGATCTCTCCGCGCTGCGGCCCTGGACGAGCCACCCGCACCACTCGGTCTCGAAGGCGGGCCTGCTGCACCTCACCCGGGTCGCGGCCATGCGGCTCGCGCCCGAAGTGCGAGTCAACGCGGTGGCGCCGGGGTACGTGCTGCCGCCCGAGCACCACAGCGAACCCGAGATCGAACGCACCCGGCGGCGCGTGCCGCTGGGCCGTGTGGGCACGCCCGGCGACGTGGCGAACGCGGTGCGGTTTCTGGCCCGGGCCAGCTACGTCACCGGCCAGGTGATCGGCGTCGACGGCGGCCTGGGGCTCGCGTAGCCGTCAGCGCCGGGCTCCGGCCCCGCTCGATCAGCCGTCGTGGAGGATCTTCGCGACCACCATGCCCGCAATGCCGTACATCACCACCGACACGACGGCGTCGCCCACTACCGTGGTCACGGTGTACATGCCCTCGGTGGTCCCGAACATGGTCAGCCCCATCGAGAGGCTGAACAGCAGGCCCACGGAAGCCCCCGCCTTGAAGGCCTCTGCGGGTCCCCCGGCGGCCCTCCAGCTCAGCACGACGGCGAGCAATGCGCCACTGGCCAACTGCCCGGCCGCGACGGCCCAGTAGACGGGCGCCTCCGCCATGGCGTCGTTGGCGAAGAAGTCCGCCAGCAGCACTCCGTAGATGACGAATCCGAGCACGAACAGGGTCACGCCGCCGGCGACGGTCGCAAGGATGCATTTCTGGTTCACGGTGTCTCCTTGGTCGGGAAGGGACGCATTCGCTGGTGCGGCCAAGGTGCGGTGCGGAGGTCACCAGCCGCAAGGATGAGCGGAGCATCCCGGCTGGTTACGCTATTGAGTAATTTTACTCAATGATGTAATTTGGCGTTATGAACACCTACGAACGCCCACAGGGAGAGACGTTGCTTTCCCGTCTCCGCGAAGAGCCCCGTTGGCTCATCATCATCACCGGACCACGGCAAGCGGGCAAGACTACCCTGGTCGAGCAGGTCCTCCAACGGGTCCAGATGCCGTCCAGCCATATCGCCGTGGATGCACCCGATACCACGACCGTCCCGGTCCCCACTAGACTTTCTGCCGGCACCCCATCGGTCACGACGGGCATCTCACTTCCTCCCATCGATCGGCGAGACACCAGATGGCTTGTCCGCACCTGGGAAGAAGCTCGGCTTGAGGCCAAGGCATCTGACCGCGGCTTCGTGCTCGCACTCGACGAGATTCAGAAGATCCCGAACTGGTCCGAGACGATAAAGGGGCTGTGGGATGCCGACCGGTCCGTTGGCCTCCCCCTCCACGTGGTCCTTCTTGGCTCTGCCCCGCTCCTCATGCAGCAAGGGATGAGCGAGAGTCTGGCCGGTCGCTACGAGGTCATCGACATGGCGCACTGGTCCTTCGCCGAGATGGCTGCCGCGTTCGACTTCGATCTCGACCGCTACATCTACTTCGGCGGCTATCCGGGCCCTGCACCGTTGATCCATGACGAGATCAGGTGGCGCACTTTCATCCACCGCTCGCTGATTGAACCCAACATCGAGCGCGACATCCTCGCTCTGCAGCGAGTCGACAAGCCCATTCTCCTGAAGCAGTTGTTCGGGCTCGGGTCCGAGTATTCGGGCCAGATTCTCTCCTACACCAAGATGCTTGGCCAGCTCGACGAGGCGGGCAACACCACCACCCTTGCCCGCTACCTCGACCTGCTTTCCATGGCCGGGCTGATTACCGGGCTGCAGAAGTATGCCGGCCGTCCCCATCGGCGCAGGGCTTCGAGTCCGAAGCTCAACGTCCTCAACACAGCACTCATGTCGGTCCATTCGGATTACACCTTTGCGCAAGCGCGGGCCGACCGGACGTTCTGGGGACACCTCGTGGAAAGCGCGGTCGGTGCGCACCTGGTCAACACCGCGAGCACGGAGTACCGCGTCTACTACTGGCGCGACAGGGGACGAGAGGTGGACTTCGTTCTTGAGCACGGGCGGACGCTGGTGCTCTTCGAAGTGAAGAGCGGCAAGCGGCGCGGGAATGTGAGCGGGTTGGAAGCGTTCAGGAAGGACTTTCCGGTGAAGGCATCTCACGTCGTTGGACGGGGTGGGATTCCGATCGGTGAATTCCTGCTGACTCCTGCTCGGGAATGGTTCGAGGGGTCATGAAGCACTTCGTCGAGCGGACGTGCACGGTGGTTCGCGAGCGGAACGACGAGCCGGGACAGGAGACCGCATCGAGCTCTTCGCACGAGCCCAAGTCACGGCCGCTGGAGTCGTTTCGGGACACGCCGGCCTACGTCCTCCTCGGGCCTCCCGGATCGGGCAAGTCCGAAGCGTTCAGGCGCGAAGCCAGGCGTGAGGGTGTTGTGCCGATAACGGCCCGGGATTTCCAGACGTTCGACCCGGACCCCTCCTGGCAAGACCAGACGCTCTATATCGATGGCCTCGACGAGACCCGTGCCGGGTCGGCAGATGGTCGCACGCCCTTCGACGCGATCCGCGCGAGGCTTCAAGAGCTGGGACGCCCCCGGTTCCGTCTGTCCTGCCGCGAGGCGGACTGGTTCGGCGCCAACGACAGGGAACGTCTCAAGGCGGTCGCTCCCAACGGGGAACTGCTGGTATTGCGGCTAGATCCGCTTTCGGAACAGGGGGTGCTCGACATTCTCGACAGGAATCTCGGCCACGAAGATCCGCAAGGATTCGTAAACGCTGCTCGGGAACGTGGAGTCGACGGCTTGCTCCGCAATCCGCTCAACCTGCAGATGCTGGCGGCGGCGGTCGCAGACAACCCATGGCCGCGGTCGAGGACCGAGACATTCGACATGGCCTGCCGCAAGCTCGTTTCCGAGGAGAATCCCGAGCACCAGATCGCGTGGTTTGGTACTGCCGATACCACAGCGTTGCTGGATGCTGCCGGCGACCTCTGCGCGATCCTCCTCTTGGCTGGCAAGGCGGGGGTCACACTTCCCGGCACCGGGGCCGACTCGGATCATCCGCGCCTGGCGCGTGTGCCCCGAGCGGACCGGCAACTGCTTTCTCGCGTGCTGGATACCAAACTGTTCGCACTGTCCGCCGAGGGTCGTCTGGTGCCCGCACACCGACAGCTGGCCGAGTTCCTTGCAGCCCGACACATCGCCGGTCTGATCGACAACGGCCTCCCTGTGCGCCGCGTACTCTCGGTGATGACCGGCTTCGACGGCGGCATCATCTCGGAGTTCCGGGGTCTTGCCGCCTGGTTGGCCGCGCAGAGCAGGGTGGCGCGTCGAGAGCTCATCGAGCGCGATCCACTTGGGACGGTTCTTCATGGTGACGCTCAAGACTTCAGTCCTCCCGAGAAACGCCTGGTCCTGCAGACGCTGAAGGCGGAAACGGACCGGAACCCGTGGTTGCGCGGTGACACCAACCTGGATTCGCCGCTGGGATGCCTCGTCAACCCCGATCTGAAGGGAGACTTCCGTCAAGCCCTCGCCGATCCAGCTCGTCACGAGGCCCATGAATCGTTCGTGCTTCTGATGCTTCGGGCAGCCAGAGCCGGGGATCCGATGCCGGGACTTGCCGAGCCTCTGATGGCCATTGTTCGGGATGATTCCTGGTCGATGACCGTCCGTTGTGCCGCCCTGGAAGCGTACCTGCGAGCCTGTCAGGACGATCCCGCGGTCGCTGGGGTGCTGAGGAGATTGCTCGACGACGTCTACAGTGGTGCGGTCGCGACCCGGAACGATGATTTGCTTGGGGCACTGCTGACGGAGTTGTACCCGGATGTCCTGTCGGTCGCGGATCTCATCGGCTACCTGAGGGAACCCGCCCGGCGTAGGCCATGGACACGCTATGGGGTGTTCTGGACGGGCCACGTAAGAGAACAGTCCACGATTGAGCAGATGGTCGCGTTACTCGATCTGCTCAAGGGTCCGATGGAGCAGGTGCGATCGGAATCAGGGGACTCACCTCGGGGCGTCGACCTGGTGGTCCGACCGCCCGTCGTGCTGCTGCGGCACCTCCTCGAGCAGTCACCTGAGAGCGTTCCGCGGGAGCATCTTTTGCACTGGCTTGACTTCGCGGGATGGCTCGGAAGGGAGGTGGAATTCAGCTACGGCGGTGTCATCGGCGATGCCGAGTTCTTCCGGACCTGGCTCGGCGAAAACCCTGAGGTTCAGAAGGCGATCATCCAGGACGGCGCAACCGGGTGCCAGGGTAATCGTCACTTCTTTCGGTGCATGGGCCATGTGAAACGTGGCCTCTTCGGGGCGACTCCCCCGGTGGACTATGGTGTCTGGTGCGCGGACAGGGCGCTGGAAGCGAGCAGCGACGAGGTGGCAGACTGGTTCGTCCGGGAGGCGGCGGGATTCGTCCATAACGCGAAAGGACATCAGCCGGACCGCCGGGCGGAGGTGGTCGACAAGCTGCGCGGCGATGTTCGCCTGACACGACGATTTGAAAGCAGGTTGGTGGCCCTCCAAGAACACAGCCGCCTGGAGGAGGGTTTGGACAGCACTCCGCGGCCCCGTCCGTTGCCTGACGATGGTCGCTTCGACGAGTTGAGAGGCTGGATAAAGACCAATTCGGTAGCGTTGCACGGTAACGAATGTCGACCCGACCTGCTCCATACGCTTGCCACCGCATACCTGAACGGCTTTGCGGATGTCCGGGGTGAAACACCCGAGGAGCGGATGCGATTCCTGCTCGGCACCGATGACGATCTCGTCGGTCCCGCCATGACAGCGTTGCGCGGAACGATTACCCGGGCAGACCTCCCCGAATGGACCGAGGTCTTGCAGCTGGCTATCGAAGGACGAACCCACTACCTGGCGTACCCGTTCATGGTGGGACTTGAGGAGTTCTTTCGAACCACTGACGTCGGCGACGTCCAACTCAGCGATTCGCAGATCCGACTGGCCCTCGCCATCCATTTCGCGGTTCCCCGAAGGCAGCACCTGGACGGCTCCGGGAGTCCACCTCGCTGGCTTCGGAATTGCCTGGTGCACACACCGGATACAGTTGCCGAGGTCTGGGCCCGGTGTGCCAAGCTCAACTCCGGAAGGGGGAGACGTGGTTGGCGGACGCCCACCGGCTGGCCCGAGAACCCGAATACGGCGAATTGGCAAGGGTGGCGTCGGTTCCGCTCCTGAGGGCATTCCCGGCTCGGTGTGCAACTGGACAGCTCCCGATCCTGAGATCCTTGCTGGACGCGGCCATGTCGCATGGGGACAGGACACAATTCCTGGATGTGCTCGAAACGAAGCTGGACTACAGGAGCATGAACTCTGGTCAGCGGGTCTACTGGCTCACAGCGGCGCTATTCGTGCGGCCGGAGACGTACGGGGACCGGTTGGAAGCATATGTTTCCGGCAGGAACCGCCGAGTCCAACGGTTGGCGGAAATGCTGGATGCCGTCCCGCGTGACTCAGTAGAGCCATGGGACGCGACCGTCCTCGAAAGGCTGGTTCGCCTGATCGGGCCCTACTCCGTCCAACCGCCCGCGGGCGAGGTCTACTCGGTGACGTGGCCGATACAAGCCGACCGGACTCTTCACAGCATCATCGATCGACTCGCGCAGGATACTTCAAATGCCGCCAGTCACGCGCTCAAGGCGCTGGCCGCAGACGATCGCCTTGCAAGCTGGCGGTCCCTGTTGCTTGATCGTCTCCATCGGCAGCAGAGCATCAGTCGCGAAGCCAGATACGCGCATCCAGACCTCGATCAGGTCGCCGCGGTCCTGGACAACGGTCGCCCCGCCCGTGCAGCCGACCTCTATGCTCTCACTGTCGATTTGTTGGGTCGAGTCTCGGAAAGGATCCGGGACGGAGCCACATCGGACTGGCGCCAGTACTGGAACGTCGACAGCTACAACCGGCCGGATAAACCAAAACCGGAAAACGCTTGCCGGGATGCCCTGTTGTCCGAACTGGAGCAGGCGTTGGCGCCCTTTGGGGTAGAGGGCATCAAGGAGGGCCCTTACGCGGACGATACACAATCCGATATTCGTGTCTCAATCCCCGGGAACAACGTCCCGATCGAGATCAAGCGGAGTTGCCATCGCGAACTCTGGAGCGCGATGCACACCCAGTTGATTACGAAATACACCCGCGACCCCGGCACCGACGGCTACGGCATCTACCTGGTGTTCTGGTTCGGCAAGGCCGAAGGCTGCAGGCCAACCCCAGGATCCAGTCCTCGCCCCAGGTCGGCCCAGGGACTGGAGCAGGCCTTGCTCTCAACCCTTACCACCGCAGAACGCCGGAAAATCTCGGTCTGCGTCGTCGACGTATCAAAGCCCGGCCGCTGAGTGCAACCTCGAGGCACTGCCAATCCCGGTGTCGGCCGAGCACTACCCTTCGTGCGCCAGGAACCGCTCCGCTTCGAGCGCGGCCATGCAGCCCGTGCCGGCCGCCGACACCGCCTGGCGGTAGTAGTCGTCCATGACGTCGCCCGCCGCGAAGACGCCCGGCACGTTCGTCTCGGTGCGCCACGGGGTGGGCAGCAGCACGTAGCCGTTGTCCTTGAGGTCGACATGGCCGCGCAGGAAGGCCGTGTTGGGGTCGTGGCCAATGGCGACGAACATCCCGCCGACGGCGACCTCGGACTCCTGCCCGCTCACCGTGTCCCGCAGCCTGAGGCCGGTGATGACGTCGTCGCCCAGCACGGCCTCCACCGTCCTGTTCCACAAAAAACGCATCTTGTCGCTCGCGAACGCACGATCCTGCATGATCCGGGAAGCCCGGAGCTCGTCGCGGCGATGAATGAGCAGGACCTCGCGGGCGAACTTGGTCATGTAGAGGGCTTCTTCCATGGCGCTGTCGCCGCCGCCCACCACGGCGACCACCTGGCCGCGGAAATGCGGCAGGGCCCCGTCGCAAACCGCGCACGCGGACACGCCGCCGCCGCTCTGGGCCAGCCGCTCCTCGCCCGGGACGCCCAGCCAGCGCGCGTTGGCGCCGGTCGCGACCACGACCGTGCCGGCGCGCACTTCCTGCCCGCCGGAGGAACGCAGCAGGAAGGGCCGGTTCGAGAAGTCGACCTCGACGATGTCCTCGGTGAAGACGCGCGTGTCGAAGCGCAGCGCCTGGTTCTTGAACGCCATCATCATCTCGATGCCGCCGATGCCGTCGGCGAATCCCGGGTAGTTCTCTACGTCGGTGGTGAACATGAGCTGGCCGCCCGGGATCATTGTGCGGTGGCCCGCGCCCTCGAAGACGAGCGGGTTGAGGTTCGCGCGGGCTGCGTATATGGCGGCGGTCCAGCCGGCGGGGCCGGAACCGACGATCACGATGTTCTCGATGTTGGTGTCGGACATGGGTTTGGTGTTGGACGTGGGTTGGTGGTGGACGTGGGAGTTTCGTCTATTCCTTGTACAGTTCGGAGTTCCGGTAGCGTTCCAGACCCCGCCCCAGAAGCAGCTTCACGCCGACGGCAACCGGCACCCCGATCAGCAGACCGGCGAAGCCGAAGAAGAAGCCCCCCAGGGACAGGGACAGCACGATCCACACCGGGTGCAACCCCACGGACTCTCCAACGATCCGCGGACTGATCACCGTGCTCTCGAGCGCCTGAGCGACGCCGTACACCACCACGACCTTGATCAGCGACGCGCCGATGCTTTCGCTGACCAGCGCGAGCACGAATGCCGGTATGAGCGAGACCGCCACGCCGAGGTACGGGACCACGCCGAGCACCGCGACGGTCGCGCCCAGCAGGAAGGCATACGGGAAGCCGACGATCAGCAGGCCGAGCCAGGTGACGGCGCCCGTCAGCAGCGAGGCCGAGACCTGGCCGCGCAGATAGCGGGACAGGAGCTCGTCGTAGTCGCGCAGGAAGCTGGTCGCCTCGGGGCGGATTCTGCCGGGAAGGAGGCTGCCGACGCGCGCGACGATGCGGTCATAGTCGCGCAGCAGGTAGAACATGAGCACGGGTGTCAGCACGAGGTAGCCGAGGATCGTGACCAGGGTGCCGACGCCGCGGCCGAGCCCGAGCACGGTGGCCCAGGCCCTTTCCGTGAGGTCGGCGCGGCGCGACTCCAGGAAATCGGTGATCATCTGCCCGTCGATCGACTGTACGCGGGCGAGCAGCGCCGCCTCGTCCAGGAACGGGATGTCGAATCCCAGGGTCGAGGGGGTCAACCCCTGCAGCCAGGTCGTGAAGGTGTTGAGGGCCCGCGGCGTCTCGGTGATCAGCGCGCGCACCTGCTGGATGATCTCCGGCACGGCGAAGACGATGGCCAGGGCGCCTGCGGCCAGGAACGGGACCAGCAGGAGAAAGATGGCCAGCGTGCGCCCGATGCGCGGGTGCGCCGAGATCCGGTCGGCAACAGGATCCAGGATGTACGCGAGCACGAACGCCAGGAAGAACGGGGCGAGCAGGGAGCCCGCCGTGTCCAGTACCCAGAGCGCCGCGAGGATGGAGGCGACCGTAACCATGAGGGCGTGGCCGCGGACTCCGCGGAACGGCACCAGCAGCGCGATGAACACGCAGTAGAGCAGGAAGGGATTGAGGAGGTCGCGCAGGCTGTACAGGAAGAAACCGCCCGCCAGCACGAGCACGGCAGCCTGCGCGATGCGCCAGGGGCCTTCCGTGCCCCCGCCGGAACCTGTGCTCACCATCCCGCCTCCACGATTTTTGCGTCCGCTCGCAGAACCACGTCACGCGTCTCCTTGTACGGGACCCGCGAGGCGGCGGCGGCGACCGGAAGCCATGCGCAGGCGCTGATCCCCTCGTCGAGCTGCGGGACGGGCTCGCCCGTGCGGCTTTGCATCAGGAAGAACGTGCAGTACTTGTGCACGGTCCTGTCCCCGTGCTGGAACTTCCAGTCGATGGTATCGATGCGGGGGCCCACGATCTCCGGCCTGATGCCGGTTTCCTCCTCGACTTCGCGCAACGCCGCCTCGCGCAGGCTTTCGCCGCCCTCGATGTGTCCCTTGGGCAGCGACCACCGGCCGTACGGGTCCCTGATCAGCAGCGCGTGCCACACCCCGGCCACCGGACGGACGACGACTCCGCCCGCGCTGCGCTCGATTCTTGCCGTCGCTTCGGACATGTCTCCGTGCCTGCCGTCTAGAAGATCGAGAAGCTCAGGTAGCGCCGCGGATGCTGCTGGATGTCCTCCAGCAGCGTGCGCAGCTGCGCGACCGCGTCCATGGCGCCTTCGGCCAGTGCCGGGTCCGCGAGCAGCCGGCCCAGCGAGCCCTCCTCGTCCTCGAACGCGGCCAGCAGTCCGTCGAGGCGAGCAAAGGTGGCATCGGCCTGACGGGCGGCAGATTGGAGGTCCGCCAGCGAAGCGTCCATGCGCCCGGTGAGGTTCCTGAGGTTCTCCACGCCCGCGCCCGCGTCGGCAAACAACTCCTGAACCTGTCCGTCCGCGATAATCGCGTCGACCCGCTCGAACGACATCCGGGCTGCGCGTGCGGCGGCCCCGAGCTCGCGGGTGGACGCGTCCACGCCTTCCGTCAGGGCGTCGAAGCGCTCGGCCTGCTGGTTGATGATCTCGTCGAAGCGGTCGCTGATTTCGCCAAGGTTGTCGATCGCCCTGCCGAGGTTCTGCGCCGTCTCTTCGGTGAAGGCGATCTCGAACCTCTCGGAAATGGTCGTGAGATTCTGCGCGATCTCGTCGGCGGTGGCCGTGAGGCGCGAAAAATCCGGAAGGGCGACCGCGGGGAGCACCCCTTCTTCCGGATGGTCCAGGTAGGGGTGGGTGTCGTATTCGTCCCGCCGGATGATTTCGGCCTGCCAGTCCCCGAACATGGACTCCGGTGCGATCAGGACCGCTGCGTCGGCCGGGATGACCAGGTCCGGCCGAATCGACATGTCGATGAGGACGGCCTCGCCGCTGGGCACCACCGCAACCGACTCCACACGCCCCACGGCGACCCCGCGGAACTTGACCGAGGCCCCCTCGACGAGCTGTCCGACGCTGGTGGACGCGGCGCGCAGCGAGACCTGGTCGCGGCCCCATCCGCCCTGCAGCCAGATGGTACCCACCACCCCGACCGCGATCCCGAGCATCACCACCAGACCGACCGTGACTTCGCGTCTACGCTCCATGTTCCCGTCCTCCTTGCAGTCCATAGTACAGCCCGGGATCGCCTTCCACGAAACCGCGAAGCACGTCGTCCCGCGCGGCGCGCACGTCCGCGGGCGTACCCGTAAACCGGGCCTTCCCCTCGTGGAGAAGTGTAATCCTGTCGGCTACCCGGAAGGCGCTCGTCATGTCATGCGTCACCACGAGCCCGGTCACGCCCAGTTCGTCGCGCATTCGGAGTATGAGTTCGTCGATCACCGATGTCGTAACGGGGTCCAGCCCGGTCGTCGGTTCGTCATACAGCAGGTACTTCGGGGACGCCGCAATGGCCCGCGCCAGCCCGGCCCGCTTGCGCTGGCCGCCGCTCAGCTGCGCCGGGTACCGCTCGCCGTAGCCGTCAAGATCGACCAGTGACAGGCACTCGTCCACGCGCTGCCCGACCCGGCCGGGGCCCCAGTCCGGCAGGCGCTTCAGCCCCATTCCCACGTTCTGTGCGATCGTCATCGAATCGAACAGAGCGGCGAACTGAAAGACATAGCCGATACGCCTGCGCAGCCGCGCGAGTTCCCGCCTGCCCAGGTCGGGAACCGATTCGCCGTCCACGAGAACGGACCCCTGGTCGGGTCGCATCAGCCCGACCAGGTGCTTCAGGAGCACGGACTTGCCACAGCCCGACGGCCCGACGATCGCCGCCGTTTCGCCCTCGCTGACGTCCAGGGTGAACCCTCGGAGGACTTCTTTCCGGCCGAACGACTTGCGGAGTTCGGCGATCCGGATGCTCACAGCAGCGTCGCCGCCCAGAAGGCATCGAGACAGAGAATGATCATGCTTGCGATCACGACCGTCCGGGTCGCGCTCCGTCCCACGCCCTCGGCGCCACGCTCCGTCTGGAGCCCCTGGAAGCACCCCACACCCGTCACGACCGCCCCGAAGGACACGGACTTGATGACGCCGAACCACACGTCCCAGGGCTCGAAGAGCAGACGCAGCCCCTTGATGAACTCCTGCGAGGACATGTCCAGCAGCTGGAGCGCGGTGAACCACCCGGAGAGGATGCCCATGGCGATTGCGAGCAGGACGACGATCGGGAACATCAGGATCCCCGCCATCATCCGGGGCACGACCAGATAGGCGAGCGGGTCGTAGGCGAGGGTCTCGAGCGCGTCGACCTGCTCGGTGACGCGCATCGTTCCCAGTTCGGCGGAGATGTTCGCACCGACCCGGCCCGCCAACGTGAGGCCGGTCAGGACCGGCCCAAGCTCGAGCATCATCGTCTTGCCGACCAGAGCGCCCACGAAGTAGAGCGGGATCGTTCCCGTCAGCGTATACGACGCCTGCAGGGACATGACAATGCCGGTGAAGGTCGCGATGAAGAGTGCAATGGGGACCGACGCCACGCCGATTCGGGCCATCTGGGGAAACAGCTGCGGGCCCCAGATTCCCGGGTGGCGCAACGCCCCCGCGGTACCGGCGAAAAGAAGCCACGTGCGCCCTACCGAACCGAGGGCCGCGACCGTGCCGCGTCCGGCCGTGGCCAGGGGTCCCAGAACAGAGTCAAGCATGGAAAAACAATAACTACCGCAACGCGGTCAGGGTGAACGACACCCGATCCATCAGGGGATCGATCCCTCCCGCGCCGCGCCAGTGTACCTCGACTTCACCGACCTGTTCCGCGGCGGCGCGGAAGACGATTTCCACCATCAGATCCTGCTCCCGGCTTCGGATCGTGGTCCGGACCAGATCCCCCTCCCGCCTTTCACGCGCCCGCACCGGGTTTCTGAACAGCGTTTTTGTCGATTGCCGCCCGCTGGTGAGGCGGCGCGTCACCCGAATCCGGTCGAGCCAATCCGGATGATAGCTGATGTGGTAGCGGAAACCGCGCTGATCGACGCCCGTTCCGTTGCGGTTGTGTCGGGCCATCTCAGAGCTGCAGTGGTGCAGGTGAGAAGCTGAGCAGGAAAATCGCGATGGCCGCCCACCCCAGGATCCTGCGGCCCCTTTCCAGCGGCACCTCCTCCATGAGTACCGGCGGGTGGGCAAGGCTGCCACGGCCCAGCACCAGCGCGACCGCACTCCAGAGCCACCATCCCCACCACACGAACCCCAGAGCAAGCATGAGCGCCACGAACGCCAACGCGAAGGTGCGCTGACGGGACCCGGCGAGGGCGTAGATGATGTGTCCGCCGTCCAGTTGCCCCAACGGGACAAGGTTGAGCGCGGTTACGAAGATCCCCAGCCAGCCGGCAAACGCCAGCGGGTGGAGCAGCACGGTATCGCCGTTTTCGAATCCCGGGACCGCGATCAGCGCCGCCGCCTGCATGACGACGTTGTTGCCGATCCGGATCGGCTGATCCAGGAAGCGCACCAGAAACGGATGGAGTCCGGCGTCGCTGCCCGCAATCGTCTCCGACAGCCCCAGTCCGATCATCACCAGCGGCAGCGAGAGCAGAAAGCTCGCGATCGGACCCGCCACCCCGATGTCGAAGAGCACGGATCGCCGAACCATCGGGCCGTGGAGCCGGATGAAGGCGCCCAGGGTTCCAACGAGCGAGACGTAGGGGGGGCACGGCAGGAAATACGGAAGCGAAACGGCAACGCGGTGCCGGCGGGCAGCGAAGTAGTGCCCCAGTTCGTGACCGAAGAGAACGCCGACAAACGCGATCGCAAAGGGCAGACCGACCCCGAGTGCCGGTATCCTCAGGCTCGTGGGCACCGGGAACCACTGGCCGCCGATATGACGGGAGACAGTGCCGAGAACATCGACGCCCGCGAGGAACCCGCCCGCGACCGCTACACTAACGAAGGCCGCCAGAAAGAGACCCAGATGCAGCAGAAGACGCTGCGGCGGAGCGGGTCCGTCCCGGCGCAGCGCGACCAGACTCGTGGCGTCTCCGTGCTCGTGGGTGTGGACTTGGTCGGCCCACGCAACCACCTTTAGCATATCCTCCTCGGAGACATCGTTCCGCATCTGTCCGCGCACGACTTGGTACGCGCCGGCTCTGCCAGCCCCGTGGTCCGTCAGGATGCTCGTCCACGGTGGGTCGGAATCGGGAACCTTGGCCTCCCGGGATACGGTGGCTTTCTCCATGAACCTCGCCGCGGGTCCTCCTTCCCGGACCGTCGAATCAGGCCCCATTCGTGACTTCCCGATGGAAATCGCCGACCTCAAGAACAGAACGGTAGCAGAGCTCCAGGGGTACGCGGAAGCGCTCAACATTCCGAACTCCGGCGGGCTCCGCAAGCAGGATCTGATCTTCATGATCTACCGCGGCCTCGCGGCGCGGAATGAGACCCCTCGGGCCGAAGGTGTGCTCGACATCCTTCCGGACGGATACGGATTCCTCCGCTCGGCGGGCTGGAACTACCTGAATGGCCCCGATGACGTGTACGTGAGCCCCGCGCAGATCGCGTCGCTGGGTCTCCGCAGGGGCGACACCGTGACCGGGCCGGTCCGTGCGCCCAGCCGCCGGGAGCGGTACGTGGCCCTGGTGAGCGTGGACAGCGTCAACGGGCGTGGTCCTGCCACAGCCCGGGAGCGCCCTGAATACGACGACCTGCGCCCCTTCTATCCCCAGCGGCGGCTGACGCTGGAGGTGCCCGGCGGAGAGATGGACATGCGCATCATGGACCTCATCGCGCCGGTGGGACTGGGACAGCGGGGGTTGATCGTGTCCCCCCCCAAGGCCGGCAAGACGACGATCCTGCGCAACATGGCCAACGCGATCGCGACCAACCACCGCGATGTCGAACTGGTGGTGCTCCTGATCGACGAGCGGCCGGAAGAGGTCACCGAGATGGAGGAGGCCGCCGGGGCGCGGGTCTTCGCATCCACCTTCGACGAACCCGCGAGCCGGCATCGCCAGGTTGCCGAAATGGTGCTGGAACGGGCCAAGCGCAAGGTCGAACAGGGAGACGACGTCGTCATCCTCCTGGACTCGATCACACGCCTCGCCCGGGCCTACAACATCCTGGCCCCACACTCCGGGAGGATCCTCTCGGGCGGCGTCGATGCCTACGCCCTGTCGAAGCCGAAGCGGTTCTTCGGATCGGCCCGCAACATTCACGAGGGTGGTTCACTGACCATCATCGCCACGGCTTTGGTGGAAACCGGAAGCCGAATGGACGAAGTGATCTTCGAGGAGTTCAAGGGAACCGGGAACATGGAACTGGTGCTCAATCGCGAGATCGCCGACAACCGCGTCTACCCGGCGATCGACCTGAACCGGTCCGGCACGCGGCGCGAGGAGCTGCTTCTCTCGCAGACGGAACTCAATCGGGTCTATCTGCTGCGCAGCTTCCTCGCCGACATGCCCGCCCCCGACGCAATCGAGTTCCTCATCGAGCGCATGAGCCGCCATCGGACCAACGCCCGGTTCCTCGACGCGATGGTCGCCGGGGAGTAGACCCCTGCCGTCAGCCGTCCAGGTCCTGGTAGCGCGGGTTGACCGTGAGGCTGCCTTCCTCGAAGACCTTCCGGTCCCAGGGATAGACCAGGGTGGCGTCGGTGGCGAGCGCGTGGTAGTCGGGCGAAAAGCCGCGTGTGCGGGCGAAACTTGTGGCCGTGCGCACCTCTGCCGGGCCGACATCCCTGACCGCCGCCAGAGCAAGCCGGAGCGTCTCGCCCGAGGTGGTGATTTCGTCCACGATCAGCACCCGCTTGCCCCTGGCTTGCCTCGGGGCCGCCGAAAGGATGGAGGGGCGGTGCCGCACGACCCGTCCACCTTCGCGCCGGGTGATCTTCAGAGAGAAGAAGTCCCGGCGCATGATCGACGCGATGACGGCGCCCGGTATCACACCGGCGCGCGCCACCCCGATGACGATCTCGGGGTCGTAGTCGGCCGCCACCTTGAGCGCGAGCGCCCGGCAGAGTTCGCCGAACATCTCCCACGACAGTTCCAGATAGTCATCGGACGGAACGACGTCGCGCTGGTCGAACGAACGGTTCAACATTGTGTTCTCCTCTCCGCGCTTTAGACTTTCCGCCATGACGACCGATCTCCAGGAGAAGGCCGACGCCCGCTTTGCCGCAGCTCTTGCCGCCAGCGGCGCCCGCGACCCAAGGGAATACTACCGCACCCGACTGCGCGAGCTGAAGCGATCCAACCCCGAGGGGTACGCGCAAGCCGTCAGATATTATCAGGACGAACTGATCCCGTCCATTGCGGAAGCGGACACCGATCCCCTGCAGGCATGGCGGGCCTACGGTTTGCTGATCGCCCAGATGACTGCCCCAGGGCGCGCCGTCGCGATCGATCCGAGCGGTCGGTCACGCCCGATTGCATCCACCGGCACGACCGACGACCTCGTGCTGCACTTCCCGGATGCGGGATCCGCGCCGCCGCTTCTGGTGGGGCTGCCGCCGAAGCCGTCGTCCGCGCAAATGGCGACGCACCGGTGGCTTGTTGCAGGCCGCCGAGCGCTGGCGGAATAGACGCTGGGCGCCAACCCTCCGGCGCCCTCAATCCTCCACCATGTAGGCAACACCCCACGCTCCGGGCCCCAGGTGCGCCGAGATCGTCGGCGTGATCGGCGAAGCCAGTATCTCCGCGTCGCCGTAGCGCCCTGCCAATTCCTCGCGCACCTGGCTCGCGATCTCCGGTGCCGCCACGTGGATGACCCCGAAGCGAACCTTCCGGACATCTCGCGGAATCTCCGCCGCGACCTTTTCCATGATCATCTTGCGTGCGCGCGCAGGGCCCCGGGCCTTGCCGTAGGCCTTGATCCTGCCGTCCGGACCCACGCCCAGCACCGGCTTCAGGTCCAGGACGCCGCCGAGCCAGCCCGCGAACTGGCTCACGCGTCCCGACGCCATCAGCCGGTCCAGGTTGCGCACGGTGAACAGGACACCCGACTGGCGCCGGATCCTCCGAACTTCCGCGACGATCTCGTCCGGCGGCACGCCCGCTTCGGCCAACTCCGCCGCCTTCAGCGCCAGCAATCCGACCAGCAGCGATGCCGCTTCCGAGTCAATGAGCCGGACATCCAGGTCCGGCACCATGCGAGCGGCGTTCTCCGCCGAGCGATAGATGCCGCTCAAAGCCGCGGCCACCAGCACCCCGATCACCACCTCCGCCTCGCTGGAGGCGCGCTCGAATGCGGCCACGAAGTCCCCGGGAGGCGGCTGCGACGTCGACGGCAGTGTCTCGCCGCTTTCCATCCGGGCATGGAACTCCTCCGCGGTGACATCCACGCCATCCCGCAGCGTCTTGCCGTCTTCGATCAGGAGCAGGGGGACCACCTGGATCCCGTGCGCCCGGACGACCGCCTCCGGGAGATCCGCGCCCGAGTCCACCAGAATGCCCACCGGCCGCCGCACGGCACCCCGGTCCGCGCGCCGGGCCGCCTCGAACTGGGCCAGCATGTCTTCGGCCTTGTGGGCGGTCACCGTCCCGACGCTCGCGCAGTAGTCGATCGCCGAGCGGGGGTCGTCCGTGTGAAGGTGCACCTTGAGGATCTCTTCGCTCCTAATGACCAGGAGCTCTTCCGTACCCTCGGACAGCGCCGCCCGCACGACGCGTTCGGACGGCAGGTCCGAACCCTCGACGAGGATCTCGGTGCAGTACCGCCTGCTGCCGTGCGTGAAGGGGTGGGCCGCACCACCAATCGGCGACCAGTCGGGACGCGACATTTCGTCGAGGATACTCTCGTCGATCCCCTCCTGCGGAACCGCCTCGGCATCACCCTCCTCGATCAGCCTCGCCACGCCCTCGAGCATCTCCACGAACCCCATCGCGCCCGCGTCGACGACTCCCGCCTCGGCGAGGACCGGCAGCAGGTCGGGCGTGCGTGCGAGCGACTCCCGTGCCGTCTCGAGCACGCGTATCATGGCGTCGGCGAAGTCTCCGCTCTCGTCCCGGTCGCCCTCCTCGACCGCCCTTGTGGCCGAGTCGCGCACCACGGTGAGAATCGTGCCCTCGACCGGGTTCTCGACCGCGGCGTCGAGCGCACGGGCCCCGGCCACGAGCGCGAGCGCAAAACCATCGAGCGAAACCCGCGACCTGCCTTCCAGTTCCCCCGACAGTCCGAGCAGAAACTGTGACAGCATCATCCCGCAATTGCCGCGGGCCCCGAGCAGGGAGGAGCGGGCCACCGCGGCTGCGACCTCGTCCACGCGCCTTTCCCGGGACCCGGCCAGACCACTGGCGATCGCGTCCAGCGTAAGCGCCAGATTGGTCCCGGTGTCGCCGTCGGCCACCGGAAACACGTTGATCCGATTAAGCTCGGCCTTGGCGCGATTTGCGTGGCTGCAGGACGCAAGCACGGCACGCTTCAGACGACGACCGTCCACGTACGCGATCTTGGACCTGTCGGACATTGTGGACTAGACTCCGCGAAAGCTCCGGCCGAAGGACACTGGCTGCACAGTAAGGAGGACGGACTGCGATTGAAACCCTTGCGTGAAGGAATTGTCCAAGTCTGGGAAGGACGGCTCGAAGTTGACGCCACGATCGAGGCGGCAGCCCGCGCGCTGCTGTCGACCAGGGAAAAGGCGCGCGCCGACCGCTTCGTGTACGACCGTCACCGCCGGCGGTACACGGTGGCACAGGCGCACCTTCGCCGCATCCTCGCCGAACTTCGCGGCATTCACCCGGCGCGCGTCCGCTTCCGGTACGGCGAGCACGGCAAGCCGTTCCTGACCGGGGGTCCGGCATTCAACCAGTCCCACTCATCGGAGCGCGTGATGATTGGCGTCGCCGCCGAAGGCCGCCTCGGCATCGACCTCGAGAAGATCAGAACCGTGCGCCTGATGGCCGAGATCGTCCGGAAGAACCTCGCCCCCGACGAGGCCACACTGTTTCAGAGGACTCCCGACCGGGACCGGCAACGCATGTTCTTCCGGATCTGGACCTGCAAGGAGGCCTTCCTGAAAGCGCTCGGCGTGGGTCTTACCGAACCCCTCCGCTCCTTTTCGGTCGATCCGTCCCCTGGTCGTCGCAGCGTGCTCGTGCGCGCCGGCGAACACGGAGAGGCCCCGGCCGACTGGCACGTGGCGAACGTCCCCTGTTCACGCGGCGCCGAGGCGGCGGTCGCCATCGACCGCCGCAGGATTACGGTGGAGCCGCTCGGCTACGATCCGGACGGTCTCTGAAGGGCCGGTCGTCAACCCCCGCAGCTGCTCGCCGGCACCGCACCCTGGGCGGCGGACTCTGCCGCCTCCGCCTCCACCGACTCCGCGTCGCACGCGGCCGTGCCGCACGAGGCAGGCGTCCCCGTCGTGGCGTTCGAGCAGATCGCGCCGTTCTCGTAGCAGGTGTAGCAGGCCGATTCTCCCAGCGGCGCGCGCGCGCCCACCGCCTCGGTGAGCGTGTCGGCGAGTCGCGCGCTGGGGTAGTCGAGCAGAATGGGACATGCATAGACGCCCGCGGCGGTGACGAGGCGGGCACGCGTGCAGAGCAGCTGATCCAGATCGTACCCGTGCAGCATCTCGTGGGTGACGCGCTCGGAAGCGCGGTACGGCCGGTTTCGCGTGGCCTCCTCGCCGATCAGCAGCGGCGGCAGGACCTTGAGGCGCGGCTCATGGTACCCGACCGCGCCAAGCGCGTCCCGAAACGCCTGAAGCATGCAGGCCATATGCTCGCAGGGCCAGCTCTGCATGGTCGTGATGATCGGCCGGAACCCTGCAGCCACCAGGTGTCCGACGCCCTCCATGGCGCGGTCGAAGGTGCCCTCGCCCCGGATGGGGTCGTTGATTTTGGCCGAGGGGCCGTCGATGCTGACCCGGAGTTCGAGCGGATGCCGGCTTTGCTCCCGGATCCGGCGCAATTCTTCGACCCTGCGCGCCGGGAAGAGCGTGGCGTTGGTCAGCACGGTCGCCGGGCCGCGGTCGAGCGTGTCCGCGAGGATTCCCTCGATCTCGTTGTTCATGAACGGCTCGCCGCCGGTGAAGTAGTACTCTTTCACACCCATCCCGGCGGCTTCATCGAGCGCGCCGCGCACCTGGTCCCGCGTCATGAACCAGAACGAGTGGTTGTCGGGCGAGCACGAGATGAAGCAGTGGCTGCAACGCAGGTTGCAGACCGTACCGCTGACCTGGATCCAGAGCTGGTCCAGCGATGTGAGAGGGACGGTGGGAACCAGTGGCGCAATCATGATCCGTCAACTCCGGAAGGAAGCAGCCATGACCGGTCGCAACCGGGCTGGCCACGATCATTGGGAGCGGGTAAGGTACCCCCCGCAACCCCGCTTCGTAAGATTGGTTCCGTCGTTTCACCCGCTGTGGGCGGCGCCGCCCCGGCCAGGAGTACGTTGAGCGCCATGGCATTCACCACGATCGACCCCGCCAGCGGCGAGATGCTGCGCAGGTATCCGTTCATGTCCGACGATGCGTTGGACGCCGCACTCACCACCGCCCGCAACGCCCAGCGCATCTGGGCCGCCGTGCCGGTGGAGGAGCGCGCCCGCACCGTAGCCTGTCTCGCGGCCCACCTTCGCCAACGGGACCGGAAGCTCGCCCAGATCGTCACCATGGAGATGGGCAAACCCCTGGGCGAGGCCGTGATGGAGGTGGACAAGTGCGCGTCCGGATGCGAGCACTACGGCGAAATGGGTGCCGCCTACCTGCGCGACCAGGTGGTCGACACCGAATCGCACCGCAGCTATGTCACCTTCCAGCCCCTGGGCCTCGTCCTGGCGATCATGCCGTGGAACTTCCCCCTATGGCAGGTCATCCGGGCGGCCGTCCCGGCGCTGATCGCCGGCAACGGCGTCCTCCTCAAGCACGCGCCCAGCGTGCCATGCTGCGCGCTCGAGCTCGCCGACCTCTTCGCCGCGGCCGGACTCCCGAAAGGGCTCTTCACCAACCTCTTCATCGATCTGCCGGCCACGGCGGATCTGATCCGCGACGAACGCGTCCAGGCGGTCACCCTCACCGGAAGCACCCGCGCGGGCCGCGAAGTCGCGCGCATCGCCGGATCGCAGATCAAGACCTGCGTGCTGGAGCTGGGCGGCAGCGACCCCTACATCGTGCTCGAGGACGCCGACCTGCCCCGCACGGTCGAGGCATGCGTGACCGGCCGCCTCATCAACGCGGGGCAGAGCTGCATCGCGGCCAAGCGCATGATCGTGCACGAATCGGTGGCGGACGAATTCACCGAAATGGTGATCGCGCGCATGGCGGCCGCGCGGGTCGGCGACCCGATGGCCGAGATGACCGATGTCGGGCCGCTCGCGCGCGAGGATCTGCGCGACCACCTCGCCGATCAGGTCGCGCGCAGCATCGAGGCCGGCGCGAAGTGTGCGCTGGGCGGCGAGGTCCCCGACGTGCCGGGATGGTACTACCCGGCCACGGTCCTGACGGGCGTCGAGCCAGGAATGCCTGCCTACGAGGAGGAGATGTTCGGACCGGTGGCCAGCATCATCCGTGCGGGTTCCGAGGAGGAAGCGGTCCGCATTGCCAACGACACCGCGTATGGCCTCGGGGCCGCCGTCTTCACCCGCGATCTCGAGCGGGGCGAACGCATCGCCCGCACCGGGATCCACGCCGGGTCGTGTTTCGTGAACGATTTCGTCAAATCCGACCCGCGGCTGCCCTTCGGCGGCGTGAAGTCCAGCGGCTTCGGGCGCGAGCTGGCCGACTTCGGAATCCGCGAATTCGTGAACGTGAAGACGGTGAGGGTGGAGCGGTAGGCGAACAACCTGCCGAGGGCGTCCTCCGCCGGCCCAGCTCCCGCCGGCACTACTCCCGCCGGAGCACCTTCCCGGGCGTTGCACCCGTCACCGCACCGTCCTCGTAGACGACCACACCCGCTACCCAGACCCGTTCGATGCCCTCAGCCGTCAGATGCGGTTCGGCCGTCGTCGCACGATCGATCACCGTCGCCGGGTCGAAGAGCACCAGGTCCGCCGGCGCCCCCGCCGCCAGAACCCCGTGGCCCGACATCCCCATATGGGCCGCCGCCAGCCCGGTCATCTTGTGGATCGCCTCCTCCAGGCCGAGCCTCCCCGCCTCGCGCACGTAGCGGCCGAGCACGCGCGGATAGGAGCCGAAACCGCGCGGGTGAGCACCCCGCAAGCCTCCGTCGCTCGACACGTTCGTGTGCGGCCAAGCCATCAGCGTCGCGATGTCGTCGACGGTCATGCTCCTCGCGACGATGCTCTCGCGGCCGTCCCGCCCCGCCGCTTCCGCGGACTGCGACTCCGCGATCAGATCCAGATAGGTCGTGACCGCATCGGTGCCCCGCGCCGCGGAAATCTCGGCCAACGTCATCCCTTCCAGCGTCGGGTCCGGCCCGAAACGCCCGATGATCATCCCGTCGGGCGCAACCAGCTCATCCAGAGCATACCGCGCAGCTTCCCGATCGGTAAAATCGCGCTCCGGAAACAGCACCGTCATCGTTGACTGCCAGTACTCGTACGGATAGACATCGGCCGTGATGTCGAGGCCGGCCGCGCGCGCCTCGTCAAGCCGCGCCAGCAGCTCCGCCGCCTGCCCCCACAGCCCTCGCGCGGCCAGCTTGAAGTGCGAGATCTGCACCGGCAGCCGCGCGCGCTCCGCGATTTCCAGCGTCTCCTCGATGGCTTCGAGCAGGGCCCGGTCCTCGCTCCGCATGTGCGAGATGTATCTTCCCCCGCTCGCCGCCGCCGTCATCGCCAGCGCGACCACCTCGTCCGTCGACGAATAGATCCCCGGGTCGTACTCCAGGCCGGTCGAAAGCCCGAGCACCCCGCTCGCCAGCTCGGCCTCAAGCAGCTCCTGCATCGCCGTGACCTCTTCGCCCGTAGCCTCGCGCCGGAAGTCGTCGCCCATAACCTGTCGCCGCAGCGTGCCGTGCCCCGCGTACGAAGCCACGTTGACCGCCGCCGGCGTCGCCTCCAGCGCCGCGAAGAAGTCCGCAATCGGGAACTGCGAGCCACCGTCCTGCCCCGCGACAATCGTCGTGATCCCCTGGCTGACCGCGGCCAGCGCCGTGCGCTCCTCAAGCAGGCCGCCGTCGTGGTGGCTGTGCGTGTCGATAAAGCCGGGCGCCAGCACGAGTCCGCTGCCATCGTGGACCGGTTCGCCGCTTTTGGGTGTGAGGGCGTCGTCCGCGTCGGCGGCTACCACCTCGGCGATGACCCCGCCGTCCACACGCACGGAACCGATGTAGCCGGGACTCCCCGTTCCGTCCACGATGGTCGCGCCCTCGATAATGAACGTATCGGCGTCCGGAGGCGTGGCCGTGTCGGCGCACCCGGACAGGAGGGGAAGCCACGCGGCAAGGAGCAAGGCCGTGCCCGAGCGGCGACCCATGTCAGCAGGCGCCCTCAACCCCGATCCACCTCCGGCACCGCCTTATCCATCTCGGCAGCCACCTCCTGCGGATCGCGCATCTGCGTCAGGTCGAGATCGTAGTTCGGCACCTCGCGCGGCACGAGCTTCTCCTTTAGTTCGCGGATCTCGCGGCCCGACAGGCCCAGCCCGGCCAGTTCCGCGTTGGTCAGCGCGGCGCCGTCCCGCGCGCACACCCCGTCGCCGTCGGCCGCCACCAGGCGGGACAGCGCTGCGATTTCGGCGCCGGTGAGCTTGTCGCCCATGACCTGGTAGTCAATCCAGGCCTCGTAACTGAGCGGCGCGACGCGCTTGACCATCCCGGCCATGACCCGCCCGTATTCCTGGATCTCCCACTGGGCGTGGTCGTCGACGCGGAGCGTGAGGAAGTGAAGCAGGTTGTGCAGGTCGATCTTCCAGTACCACTGGGTGTAGGTCGAGAGCGGCAGGTCGATGCGGGCCAGTTCGCGCGCCACGTTCTCGCCCACCAGCCAGCCGTAGTCGTCGGCCGCCCGCGCGCGCACGTCCTCCCAGCGGCGGATGGCCTCGCCGTAGAATTCGGGGCTGACCGAGCCGGGTGCACGGCCCTGGTTGCTCGTCGCGCTCTGCAGCGAAAACTGGTCGTGCTCGGGGCTGTAGAAGAGGAGCGGCATGAGGCTGTAGCGGCCGCTGTATTCGTTGACGGAGTTGTGGGTGACGATGCCGTTCGCGACGAAGTTGTGGTGCGGGCCCTCCACCTCGAGGTCGTAGGTCTCGCGTTCGCCCACATACTCCAGGCGGGCGACGCGGACGAGTTTGGCTGAGTAATACCAAGTCAAGTCTCGCTCCTCCGCCGCGCCATTCACATACACGAAGCACTCCCCCTGCCTCCACACCGCCCGGCCGCCCGTCTCCCGCACTCCGGTCGCCCCGCGGAGCGTGTCCCAGCCCCCTGCAAACAGAAAACGGTGATCCGCCGTGGCCTCGATCGACTTGCCGTCTTCCAGGACCATTCTGAAGACCGGCTTCACACCGTTGCGGTAGACGTCCACGACACGAGTGTGCTGCAACGCCAGCGTGTCTTCGTCAACCTGGCGGAGCTTCATCCGCTTCACGCGGTCCCGGCGGAAGAACGGGTCCCGCTGCTTGTTCGGACGCGACCTGTTCCGCGTAGGCTGGAACCGCCGCCAAATCTCTTCGATGGGCAGCTTGTACAGCTGCCGGCGCCCACGGGCCTCCGCTTTGGGAAGGTCGAAGTAGACCTCGGTGCCCTCCGCCAGACACGCCGTGCGGTGCCGTATCCACTGCCGAGCCACAAACATCGGCATCGCGCAGTGGAACTTGAACTCGACCATCTCGGACGGCGTCGTGTGAAGGTGCCGCCGCAGGTACCGGATCAGTCCCCGTGTGGCCGACACCTTGCGCGTCCCGTAGCCGTAACTCACGCGCGCCGCGCGCTCCACCGAGTCGTCGGTGCCCATGTAGTCGACCAGCGCGACGAAGCCGTGGTCGAGGACCGGGAAATAGCCGCCCAGGATCTCTTCGGCGGCGGGGACTGTGGGGCGGCGAGTCGGGTGCGAAGTCGGTTCCATGGCTCCCAAGCTAACCCGTCGCCGCCGAATCGGGCGAGACGCGGTTGCGCCCCCTCACGGGCCCGCGTATCGGTACCTGCACGACTCCCGACACAAGAGGATCCCATGCCACTGTGTGCCCCGATGAATCGCTCCGTCCCGCTCGCTGCAGCAGCCGCTTGCCTGATCCTTTTGTCGTGCAGCCCCCAGCCCGAGCCGGACGTCCCCCGCGGCATGGTCACCGGCACCACGGGCGCACAGGCCATCGAGGGCGGCGTCGAGATCCTCAAGGCCGGAGGCAGCGCCGCCGACGCCGCCATGTCGACCGCACTCACCCAGATCTGCATGGCTGCGGGCTCCTGGGTCAGCTACGCCGGCCTCATGACGATGGTCTACTACGACGCCGAAAGCGGCGAGGTCCACAACATGAACGCGGCCTACAACACCGTCGCCGCCGAGACCGATCCGCTGACCATCCCCGGCATCGACCTGACCGCCGGCTTCGGCGGCTTCGAGGCCGAGCCCAACGGCCGCACCGTCCTTGTTCCCGGCTTCATGAAGGGCGTCGAGGCCGCCAACGAGCGCTTCGGCAAGCTCCCCTTCAGCGACCTGTTCACGTCGGCCATCGCGTGCGCCGAGGATGGTTTCGAGTATCAGGAAGGCAATGCGGGGCAGTATGCCTTTAGAGAACAAGTGTTGAGCCGTCTGCCCGAAACGAAGGCTGTTTTCACCAAGGCGGACGGATCGCCCTACGAAGCGGGCGACATGTTCACCCAGCCCGCACTGGCCACAACCCTGCGCATGGTGGCCGAACAGGGCGCGGACTACATGTACGCGGGCCCCTGGGCCGAAAAGCTCGTCCAGATGGTCGGCGACATCGGCGGCCGGATGACCGTCGAGGACCTCGCCAACTACGAGGTCGTATGGAGCGAGCCCGCCCGCGGCAGCTACCGCGGCTACGACCTGTACGCCCACGGCAGCCCGGCCGAAGGCGGCATCGGCCTGATCGAGGCCATGAACCTGGCCGAGCTTGCCGGTGTCTCCGACTACGGCCACTGCGGCGACGCGCCCGAGGCGCTCTTCTGGCTCACGCAGATCGCGCGGCCGGGACTCACCTTCGCGATCGGTGGCCAGGAAGCCGCGGACGGCATCGCGGCGATGATCGGCAGCGACCTCACCCACGAGACCCGTGTGCGGAAGGAGACCTCGGCGAAGCTCTGGGGCGCAATACAGGACGGATCGTTCCCCGGCGTGGTCGTTCCGGAGGGCGCCGCCGCGCCGCACTCGGACGCCGTGGTCGCCATTGACCAGTGGGGCAACATTGCCGCCGTCGTCCACTCCATCAACACGGTGAGCTGGGGCACCACCGGCATTTTCGTGGACGGCATCTCGATCCCCGACTCCGGGATCTTCCAGCAGGGCATGATGGCCCAGATCGAACCCGGCAGCCGCCTGCCCGATCCCACCAACCCCGGCCTGGTCCTCAGGGACGGCAAGCCGTTCATGGGGTTCAGCTCGATCGGCTCGGGGCTCCACCAGCGCACCATCGGCGGCCTCATCAGCGTGCTCGATTTCGGTCTCACGCCGCGCGAGGCGGTCGACAAGCCCGCGCTCGGCTCGTTCTCGTTCAGCGCGCTCGCCGAGGACGCGTCCGGCCCCGCGGCACAGGAGGTGGGCGTCGGCGACTACCCGCCCGAGTTCATCGCCGAAGTCGAAGCCATGGGCCAGCCGATCCAGGAGAACGACGCGACGCGAGGCTACTGGATCGCCATCATGATCGACCCGGAGACCGGCGACCTGCAGGGCGCCTCGATCCGCGGCCTGGCGCTGGGCGGCCGGGCGGTCGGGTATTGAAGTCGAGTATTGAAGCACACACATCAAGCACGGAGGCGAACATGAACAGGCGCGTTTTGACAGCAACGGGCGCGGCGGCGGTTGTGGGTCTGGCCATGGGTTGTGCCGACGCCCCGGCCGGAGACGTGGACCAAACGGCAGGCTTCGAGCCGGGTGCCTTCGAGATCTACGACTCCGAGACCTTCGTGATGACTTCGACGAATGTCGGAGACGACTTTCTCATCGGCGTGAGTCTGCCGGCGACCTACGGAACCGGCGACCAGTCCTACCAGCTGGTCTACGTGCTGGACGCCAACATCTCGTTCGGAATGACGGTCGAGATCGCCCGCCTGCACCAGATGGACCTGATCCGGCCGGGCGTCCCGGAAATGGTTCTGGTCGGCATCGGGTATCCGGACCCCTATCGTGTCGGTACGCTGCGTGCCCGCGACCTGACCCCGGCAGGGTCGCTGTCGGAGGAGTTCGACCAGCTTCTGCGCTCGGCTCCGGTGTTCGACGGCCTTGGAGGCGCGGCCGAATTCCTGCGCTTCATCGAAGACGAGCTGCACCCCCGCATCGTCGAGAACTACCGCGTGGAGACCGAGGGTGTCGCGATTCTGGGCGATTCGTTCGGCGGTCTGTTCACGGCCTACGCCTTCCAGCAGCGGTCACCCGTCTTCGACCACTACTGGATGGGAAGCCCCGGGCTCCTTCCGGCCAACGAACTGCTGGAGGGCCTCCCCGCAGCGATCGCGCAGGGCTTCGAGCGCGAGACGCGCGTGTTCATCACGCTTGGCGAACTGGAGGAGACAGGGGCCGTCGACATCTACAACGACCTCGCCGTGGGGACGCGGCGCCTCATCGATGTCTTCGATGCGAATCCCGCTGACAACCTGACGGTGACGTCAAAGGTGTACCCGGGCGCGACACACATCACGACAGTGCCCCCCGCGCTCACGGATGCGTTCACGGCGTTGTTCATGAACTGAGGGATCCTCGGGTTCGCCAGCCCGGGTCGCTGGACGGGACGATCACGACGTCGGACGTCCGCCAGAATTGCGTAAATTGCGAATAATACGTATTCTGGAGCCATGTCCAAGCCATCCGGCTCTCCCAGGTCCCGCGCTGTCAGTGCCACATACGCGGCAAGGAACTTCGCGTTCCTGGTCGACCAGGTTCGGGAGGAGCGCGTGGCCTGCGTCGTCGAGCGCCGCGGAAAGCCGGTCGTCGAGATTCGTCCCGTGGAGAACCGCGTCGTCACCGTGCGCGAGTTCGTCGCGCTCTTCCCCACCGGGGCTCGGCGGCCTGCCGACGAAGAGTATCTGCGGGCAGTGGAGGAGGGGATCGCCTTCCTCAATCGGGAAGAGGTTCCGGAGAGTCCGTGGGACTCCTGATCGACTCGAGCGTTTTGGTCGCGGTGGAGCGCGGCCAGCTCCCGGCGGATGACGTTGCCGGAGCGGTCGGCCCGGACGAGCCCGTGGCGATCGCGGCAATCACCGCCTCCGAGTTGCTCCACGGCGTTCACCGGCTGGCAGGGGCGCGGCGGGTCCGGACCGAGCGGATCGTCACAGGATGGCTCGCAGAGCTGCCGGTCATCCCCTTCGACATCGAGGTGGCGAAGGTCCACGCGGCCCTCGCGGCCCAGCACAGGCGCCGTGGGAGACCGGTCGGAAGCCACGACCTGATGATCGCGGCGACGGCGGTGCATCTGGACTACCGGGTGGCCACGCGCGACCGCCGCAGCTTCTCGCGCATCGACGGGCTGGCGGTGGAGTACCTGTGACCTGATTCACAAGCGTCTGGTACGCGCCGCCTTTCGCCTCCTACTGGCATCCAGTTCCCGCTTCCGCAGCCGGATCGCGTCCGGGGTCACCTCGATCAGTTCATCGTCGTCGATGAAGCTCAGCGCCTGCTCCAGGGTCATGCGTCTCGGCGGCTCGATGCGCACGGCATCGTCGGCGGCAGTGGTGCGCATGTTGGTGAGCTTCTTGGTGCGGCCGATGTTCACGTCCATGTCGCCGGGCCGGGCACACTCGCCCACGATCATGCCGCCGTAGCAGTCCAGCCCGGGCTCGACGAACATGGTGCCGCGCTCCTGCAGCCCGAAGATCGCGAACGCGACAGCCTTGCCGAGCCGGTCCGCGACCATGGCACCGCTGCCGCGGCCTCGAATCGGCCCCGCCCAGCTGTCCCAGCGGTCGAAGCGGTGGTGGAGGATGCCGTCGCCGCGCGTGTCGGTGAGGAATTCGGTGCGGTAGCCGAACAGGCCGCGCGCGGGGATGCTGAACTCGAGTCGGGTCGTGCCGGAGTCGCCGACGGGCTTCATGGCGGTCAACTCGCCGCGCCGGCGCGCGAGCTTCTCGATCACGGTCCCGGCGAGGTCCGACGGGACTTCGGCCACGACCTCCTCGTAGGGCTCCAGCGTGGTCCCGTCGCCACTCGTGCGCGTGATCACCCTGGGCCGCGAGACCTGGAACTCGTAGCCCTCGCGCCGCATGGTCTCCATCAGGATCGTGAGGTGGAGTTCGCCACGGCCGCTGACCGCAAAGGTGTCGGGACGGTCCGTGGCCTCCACGCGCAGCGCGACGTTGCGCTCAAGCTCGCGGCCCAGGCGGTCGCGCAGCTGGCGGGTGGTCACGTACTTCCCGGCGCGGCCGGCGAAGGGAGAATCGTTCACGACGAAGTCGACCGAGATCGTCGGCTTCTCCACGGTTATGCCGCGCAGCCGGTCGGGGAAGCGCGGGTCGGTGAGCGTATCGCCGATCTCGACGCCGTCCGCGCCGGCCAGACCGATGATGTCGCCCGCGCAGGCCTCCTCGATGTCGACGCGGTCCAGGCCGCTGAAGGTGTAGAGTCCCGTCACTCTCGCGCCCTGCCCGTCCGCGCCCGCACCTCGCTCGGCACCCGCACCTCGCTCCGCGGCCGCACTTCGCTCGGCATGCTCACCGATTGGCGCTAGCCGCAGTACCCGCTGCCCCATCCGCACCCCGCCCCGCTCCACCCGCCCGATCGCAATCCGGCCCACGTACGACGAGTGGTCCAGCGTCGAGACCAGCATCTGAAAGGGCCCGTCCGCGTTCACGGCCGGCGGCGGAATATGCTCCACCACCGCTTCGAAGAGCGGCGTCAGGTCGTCCCTGCGGACGCCCGGTTCCGCCGCGACCCAGCCCTCCCGCCCCACCCCATAGAGGAACGGCGCGTCGAGTTGCTCGTCACTGGCCTCCAGGTCCATCAGCAGTTCCAGCACTTCGTCGTGGACCTCCTCGGCGCGCGCGTCCGCGCGGTCGACCTTGTTGATCACGATCACCGGCGCCAGACCGAGCGCCAGCGCCTTGCGCGTGACGAAGCGGGTCTGCGGCATCGGTCCCTCGGCGGCATCTACCAGCAGGAGCACGCCGTCGACCATGCGCAGGATGCGCTCGACCTCGCCGCCGAAGTCCGCGTGCCCGGGGGTGTCCACGATGTTGATCTTGGTCCCCCGCCACGCCACGGCGGTGTTCTTCGCCAGAATCGTGATTCCGCGTTCGCGCTCGAGCGGATTGGAATCGAGGATCCGCTCGCCCACCTCCTGGCCTTCACGAAACACGCCCGCCTGCCGAAACATCTGGTCGACCAGCGTGGTCTTGCCGTGGTCCACATGCGCGATGATCGCGATGTTGCGCAGCCGCACGGGATCGCCGGGGTGCTCGGCCTGCATGACCTGTCCGGCCGGCCGGCCCGCTACCGGCTACCCGCGGTGTCGACGCGGGTGAAGGTGTACGTCCCGATCGGCTCGTCCGAGAACGGACTCACCCCCTTGAGGCTCTTGATCGGCTGCTTGGGCGACGAATCGGCGTTGGGCGAACGGTAGCTGGGCCCGTCGTCCGTGCCGGAATCGTAGGGATAGAGGACGACCTCCAGCTCGTCCACCCACTGTCCGAACTCGTCCTGCATGGACCGGCCCGCGACGCCCACGAACCAGTCGGGACTGGGTGCGATCATCGTAACCAGCGTAATAAGGGGGTAGTCGAGGCTGACTCGAACGCTGCTGATCGTGGTGCTCGCAGGGCTGCCGATCCCGCGGCCGTTGATGACCGACAGCGCATGTCCGGGGATATGGGCGCGGATCTCCCGTGTCAGGTTGCTGGTCCCGCCGGTCTCGGCCATCTGTTCCATGCCGGCGCTCGCGGTCTCGCCTGCGGCCCAGAAGCTGACGCTGTCGTTATGGACCGCTCCGATGAGCGGGGAGAAGTGCGGGCCCGGCGGGAAGTCGGTCGGGTGCGTCGTCGCGCTCCAGGTAGCGTTGAAGACCACGCTGTAGACGGCGGTATCCGACGGCACGGGGACCTCCCCCGCCACGGCCTTGACCTCGGCGGAGACGCCGTCGGCGGCGGAAGCAAACAGCGATTGAACCCCCGACACCTCGCCGAGCGTCCAGTTGGTGCTTGCCATCCCGGCCGGGTCGGTGACGACCGAACCCGGGTCCGCGGCGCCGTGCCCCTCGGCCGCCGCAAAGGAAACCGTGATGTCCGCGACAGGCGAGCCGCCCGCGTCGTCGATACGCACGACGATGGGTTCGGGCAGCGCGCGCCCCGCAAGGCCCTCCTGAGCACCACCCGACACCACCGACACAGTCGCCGGAGCCTGTTGTACCGTGACCGAGGCGGTGCCGCTGAGGTTCTCGTAGGACGCGGTCAGCGTTGCCGTGCCGTTCCCGACCGCGGTCACGACACCGGCGGAAACGCCGAAGACACCCGGGTCGCTGCTCGACCACGTGACCACCCCGGGGAATGACACGCCGTTCTGATCGGTGATCTGCGCCCGGAAGGTCACGGTCTCGCCGAGCGACGCCAGGGTCGCGGACGGAGGCGAGACGGTCACCATGGTGGCCCGGGAGGGCTCGATTCGCACGAGGGCGTCCTCGTCGACGCAGCCGGCGAAACCCCACAGGGCCAACGCGCATGGCACGGCGATCCCACGGATTCCTGGTCCGGCGGTGATTGGTTTCATCGTGAATCGAGCGTCTGGAACACAGGCAAAGGTGAGGCCAAAGCTAGCGGGAATCGAAGTCTATCGCATTGCGGAAGCCGGCTGGCCACGGGGGTCGGTCGACTTGCCGCCGGGCGTCATTCCTGCAATATGAACACGCCGGATCGAGACACGCCCCCCGCCGGGCCTGCCGACATCCCTCCGAACCCACCCCACACAACCCGGGAGCGAACCCGCCCATGCGCACTCGCACCTCTGCCTACACCACGCCCCTGGTGTTGTTCGCCGGCTTGCTTGCCGCGGCAGCGGCCATCTATGCGCTCGTGCCGCAGGAGGCCACGCTCGTCGGCTTCACCGAGAGCCGTGCAGACACGCAACTCGCCTGCGAGGCTCGTTTCCTGGAGCTGCCCCGCAGCGAGTCCTTCCGGGAGCACCTTCGCACGGTGACGGCCGAGCCCCACCCGGCAGGCTCGGCCGCGCAGGCGCGCGTCGGCGAGTACATCGCGGGCGCCATGGAGCGCGCCGGACTGGAGGTCACGAACCATCCCTACGACGTGTACCTCCCCGAACTCACCGACGATGTCGAAGTCCACATCGTGACGCCTGTGGCCATGCAGCTCTCCAACCGCGAGCCCGCGCTCGACGAGGACCGCTTCTCCGGCCACGACGACCTCCTGAACGGTTGGAACGCCTTCTCCGGCTCCGGCGACGTGACCGGCGAGGTCGTCTACGCCAACTACGGTCGCCGCGAGGACTACCTGGCGCTGGACTCGATGGGCATTTCCGTGGTCGACAAGGTCGTGATCGCCCGCTACGGCGGGAACTTCCGCGGCTACAAGGTGAAGTTTGCCGAAGAGCGGGGCGCGGCGGGTGTCGTGATGTTCAACGACCCCGGCTTTTCGGGATTCGACGCCTACCCGGAAGGCCCGATGATGAACGGGCAGACGATCCAGCGCGGCTCCGTCCTCACCCTCCCGTGGACCGGCGACCCGCTCACTCCCTTCGTTCCGGCGCTGCCGGTCGACGGGGACGTACAGGTCGAGCGGCTTGATCCGTCCGAGGTCCCCCTCCACACCATTCCAGTGCTGCCGATCGGGTACGGGGCGGCAACCGAAATCCTGACCCGCATGACCGGCAATGAAGTTCCGCCCGGCTGGGACGCCTCGATGGAGCTGGACTACCGTCTGACAGGCGGCCCGGACCTCACCGTGCGCGTGCGCGTCAACCAGCCCAAGCGGCTCACGCGCGCGACCAACGTGGTGGGCACCCTGCGCGGCACCGAGTTCCCGGACGAATGGTTCATCCTGGGCGCGCACTACGACCCGTGGGGCTTCGGCGCGATCGATCCCAACGGCGGCACCGCCATGCTCCTCACCCTGGCCGAGGCGCTGGGTGAACTGGCAGGGGACGAGCAGTGCCGGCCGCGCCGCTCGATCATGATCGCGCACTGGGACGCCGAGGAGTACGGGATCATCGGGTCGACCGAGTGGGTGGAGGAGTTCCGCGAGGAGCTGGAGGCGAACGCGGTCGCGTACATCAATGCCGATGCAGCGGTGTCGGGGTCCAACTTCGGCGGCTCCTCGTCGCCGTCGCTGAAGGGGCAGATCCTCGAGGCGACGAAGGCGGTCACGTACCCGGAGACCGGTGAGCCGCTCTATGACTGGTGGTTCGAGCGGGCACCGGCCGACGCCGACGAGCCGGCGCTGGGCAACCTCGGCGGCGGGTCGGACCACGTCGCCTTCTACACCCATGCCGGCGTGCCCTCGGCCGGCCTTTCCTCGGGGAATCCCAGCGGCGTCTATCACTCGAACTACGACAACTTCGCCTGGTACGAGCGCTTCGGAGACAGCACGTTCGTCTACGGCCCCATGGTCGCGCGCACCGACGGAATCCTCGCGCTGCGATTCGCCAACGCCGACGTGCTGCCCTACGACGCCGCGCGCTACGCCACCGACACCCGCACCCACGTGGAAACGCTGTACCGCGTAGCGGAGGCGCGCCGGCTCGATGTGGATCTCTCGGCGCTGGTGGAGGCGAGCCGCGAACTGGACGAGGCGGCCGCCGAGCTGGTCGACGCGCGCGACGACTGGATCCGGTCCGGTAACATCGACCCCGCGACCGCCGAAGGCGTGAATCGCGCCCTGATCGGACTCGAGAAAGCGTGGCTGAACGACCGGGGGCTGCAGGGACGCCCGTGGAGCCGCTCGATCTACGTCTCGCCGGATCCGTTCAGCGGGTACGCGTCATGGATGCTGCCCGGGCTCAGGTACGAGATCGAGACCGACGACCGCGCCGACCTGCCGGGATGGGAGCGGGTGTACATCAACGCGATCCGCGACCTGGCGGAGCGAATGCGCAGCGTGGCGGAGATGATGGGGTAGCTCGGTATCAGTCCCTGGCCACCGATCGGCCTCCCACGCCGAACGGCACTCGGCCGATGTCATACCAGTCGATCGCCCGTTGCGCGATGCCATCCGCATCCGGTTTGCGTTCGACGAGCGCCACGAGGGTCGAATCCAGGATGTCGTAGCCCATCAGCCGGCCCCGGATCCGCACGGAGCCCGCGTACTCCGTGCCTGACCAGACGTCGAAGTACGAGAAGGTGTCGCGGTCACGAGTGGTGGCGACCCAGAGGCGGCCCTGGCTGTCGGCATTGAACGTTCGCGGAACGTGGAACAGCTTCTTGGGCTCTTCCCGATATGCAGCCGCGTACGGCTCCATCGCCGACCTGGGCATGGACATCGTTCCGGCCATCCGTGCCATGTCGTCAAGATAGGCGTCGACGTCGCGCCGATTGGGAAGTTCGGCCATGTAGGTCGGCGACCTGACGACTGTGACAGTCTCCGCTCCAGGGTCCTCGACGAAAACGAGGTCGCCCTGACAAGCCCAAAACACAAACCCGCCATCACGGTACGGCATGCCTGACCCCACGTCGCCGCACTCGGTGTCGGCAATCTCGTAGATGCTACGCCGCCAGACGATCTCACCTGTTGCGGCATCGCGCACCTGGCTTTCAATCGCGGGTCCTTCCGGTCCCGGACCGAATCCCTCGGCGCCATACGCGCCCACCGCCGAGATACCCGTGACGTGGAAGCGTCCGGACACCGAAAACTCGGATACGGCGGTTCCGTCGGGCTCGAATACGCTGACCCGACCCAGCCTCGCGTCCCACGCGGCCACCGTGCCATGGGACTGCCTCACTATGCTGGCAGACAGGAACTCGCCCGGCCCTTCGCCTTGACGGCCGAAAGCGCCAACCGTGACCCCCTCCCGGGTCCTGCAGATTACCCGATACTCGAAAGACTCGATCACACACGCGGTTTCCGGGGAGACCAGAGCAACGTCGTGATTGTCGCTCAGCGGCGCCTGAATCTCGGCGAAGGGCACCAGGGGAACGATCTCGGGAGCACCCGGCGGCGCGGCGCATCCCGTCGCCACGGTCAAAACCATCGCGCCAGACCCTGCGCGCATGAATGCTGGCCGCATCACGGCCTTACATCAGCCGAACGCGACGACGCCCAACAACGCGTCTCCCAGGATCGATTTCGCCCGCCTAACCACTGCAGCCAGGGCATCGGGTTCGACGAGTTCCGCTCGCTCCCAGAATCCTTCGTCCAGTTCCGGAATGTCACTGAAGTCGATGTCTCGTCGTTCACCGCCGCGATCTGCTCGGGCGTGAGCGGCCGATCGTAGCGTCCGCTCATGGTAGACTCTCCTTTCCTTGCGCGATGCCGGGCGCCAACCCGGACGCTACGTAATCGTCCGCCCCGTCCGCTCCCGCAGCAGCTGGTTGTACCGCGCCAGATCGTCCGCGAGCACTGCCTCCAGCGCCCTCGCGACCTCCTCCAGTTGCTCGCGCAGGATCTCGGCAACCTCCATATGCTGGTCCGGCGGTGGGAAGTCCGCGACCGAGACCACGTCCTGCAGGTAGCGAAGGCGCCCCACGAGCATGGACGGCCAGCGCACCCCGTCACTGCCGGTGTCCTTGAGCTGGATGAGTTCGCTCTCGACCTCGATCAGCCGCGCGTCGAGCGCCGCGCCCGCCTCGATCACATCGTCCGCGTCGCCCCTCTCCTCGAGCACCGGGCGCAGGTCCTGGATCTGCCGGCGCAGGAGTTCGATCCGGTTCACCAGGTCGGCCGCGCGGTTCCGGTCGTCCATCAACTCCCGGACCATCGCAAACTGCGCGTCGATGTCGGCCAGCGTGCCTTCGGAGTTGGGGTCCTTGATCACCGCCACCGGCTCGCTGCCCACCTCGGCCCCGTCCACCAGCAGCGTCACCGTGTAGGTGCCCGGCGGCTGCCGCGGGCCGCTGACGCCGAAGAAGCCCCCGCCGGCCACGCGGTATCCCTCGTCGGGCATGCGGAACCAGTCGGAATAGAGCGGCTTGGTGCGCAGCCGGATCTCGGTGGGGGGCTCGCCGGTAAGGTCCCACCACACCCGGTTGAAGCCCTCGTGAGCCGTGCCGTCCAGGGTCTTCACCGTCTCGCCAGCCGCGTTGTCCACGCGGACCTGCACCTCCGCGCCGGAGTCGCCGCCGGCCGAACTCACCCCGCCCAGCCAGTAGCTGATCGCCGCGCCCGCGGGAGGGTTCTCACCGTCCGACCAGTCACCCAGCATGGTCGAGGGCTCGGTGATCGGAAGCAGTCGGTAGGTGTCGCGCGGCCGGAAAAGGTGCGCGTCCGCCGCCGCGATCTCCTCGGTGAGCTGCTGCACCGGGCCGAGGTCGTCCAGAATCCAGTAGCCGCGGCCGTAGGTGCCCGCGACCAGGTCGTTGAAGTGCTCCTGGATGAAGAGGCCGTAGTAGGGCGACGGCGGCAGTCCCGGCATGAACCTGCGCCAGCTGTCGCCGTCGTCGTAGCTGATGTAGAGGTGACTCTCCGTCCCCAGGTACAGGAGCCCGGGTCGCACGGCGTCTTCCAGGAGATACCGCGTGTAGTCGACCGGGTCGTTGTCCACGCCGCTGGTGATCCGCGTCCACGACGCGCCGAAGTCGTCGGTCCGGTACGCACGCGCCTCGAAGTCGCCCACCTGGTGATGCTCGATCGTGATGTACGCCTTCGCCACGTCCCAGCGCGACGCGTCGATGCTGCGCACGACCCCGTCGGGCGGCAGGTCCGGAATGTTGGCGGTCACGTCCGTCCAGGTGGCGCCGTCGTCGCGGCTCACGTGCATGAGCCCGTCGTTGGTCCCCGCCCAGAACACGCCCTGCTGCACGGGCGACTCGTCGAAGGCGTAGATCACGCAGCAGAACTCGACGCCGATGTTGTCAGGCGTGAGGCCGCCCGAAATGGTCTGCCGCGACTTGTCGTTGGTGGACAGGTCCGGGCTGATCACCTCCCAGCTCTGGCCGCCGTTGCGGGTCCGGTGCACGTGCTGGCTGGTCACGTAGATCGTGTTGTTGTCGTGCGGCGAGATCAGCAGCGGGAAGGTCCACTGGAAGCGGTAGCGCATGTCCTCGGCGGGCCAGCCCAGCGTCGACATCGGCCAGACCTCGACCTGGCGGAACTGGCCGCGCGCCACGTCGTGCCGCACCACGATGCCTCCGGCCGCGCCGGCCCCCGACGCACTCGACCACACGATGTTGGGGTCGGTCGGGTCGGCGGTCGCGAAGCCGCTCTCGCCGCCGCCCACGCCCCGCCAGTCCCCGCGCGGAATCCGGCCGCTCGCAAACAGCCCCGACAGCCGCGAATTCGACGGCCCGCGGAACGACGGCCCGTCCTGTCGGTTGCCCAGCACGTTGTACGGGATCGCGTTGTCAGCCGTGACGTGGTACATCTGCGCGATCGGCAACTGTACCCGGTACCACGAGCGCCCACGGTTCTCGCTGATCGAGAAGCCGCCGTCGTGCGCGACCGCGATCCGGTCCCCGTCCATCGGATCGATCCAGATGTCGTGATGGTCCCAGCCCGGGCCCTCGTTGCCGCCCAGCAGGTACCGCACCGTCGTATGGGACTCGCCGCCGTTGGTGCTCCAGCTGAAGCTCGACGACAGGAAGTAGATCTCGTCGCGGTCGTCTGACGAGACGCCGCACCGCGTGTAATGGGCCTGCCGCGTCGCCAGGTCGTGGCTGTACGAGGTCAGCTGCCAGGTGTCGCCGCCGTCGCTGCTGCGCCACAGTTCTCCGCTGTCTGTTTCCTCGCCGTCGATCGGGACGCCGTCGCCGGTCTCGATGAGCGCGTAGACGCGGTCGGAGTCGCCGGCCGACATGCAGACCGCGATCTTGCCGATCCGCCGCGTGGGGAGGCCGTTCCCCTCCAGCCGGCGCCACGTGTCGCCGCCGTCCATCGTGACGTGAAGGCCGCTCCCGGGGCCGCCGCTGTCCCGCTTCCAGGTCTTGAGGTCCAGATCCCAGGTGGTGGCGATCATCTTCCGCGCGTTGTGCGGGTCCATCACCATCTCGTAGGCGCCGGTGTTCTCGTCGACGAAGAGCACACGCTCCCAGCTCTCGCCCCCGTCCATGGTGCGGAACACGCCCCGCTGCCCGGACGGCGCGTAGGCGTGCCCGATCGCCGCCACATACACGACATCCGGATCGCGCGGATGCACGATGATCCGACCCACGCGCCCCGTGCCGTCCAGCCCCATGTGCGCCCACGAGTCGCCGCCGTCGGTCGACTTCCAGACGCCGTTGCCGATCGACACGTTCGAACGGATCGAGCTCTCGCCGGTCCCGGCCCACACGATCGCCGGATCCGTGGGCGACACCGCCAGCGCGCCGATCGAGTGCACCGGCTGGTCGTCGAAGACCGGCTCCCAGTTCAGGCCCGCGTCGGTGGTCCGCCAGATCCCGCCGCTCGCCGCGCCCGCGAAGTACGTGGAGCGGTCGCCGGCCACACCCGTGACCGACGCCACGCGGTTGCCGACGGGACCGATGTGGCGAAAGCGGAGGCCCTGCAGCTGGTCGGGCCCGAGCTGCTGGGCGGCGAGGGGACTGGAGGCGACGAGGGCGCCGAGCCCGGCCGCAACGACCGGGTACGTGAAACGTCGCAGGGTGGACATGGCAATCTCCCGCTGAGGTAAGGGGCCGCGCACGCGGCGTGCGTTCAAGCCGGCAGCCCCGGAATCAGGTGAACAGCCGTTGGTCCCACCACACCGGGGCCTCGGCACCGGGTGTCAGTCGTGGGAACTCCGGGTGACTCGCGTTGATGATGATGTTCCGCTCCATGCGAACAACGACGGAAGGAACGATCAGGATAGCGCTCCGCCCCTCGGCGTACCATTGGTGGCCGAACCGGCGGGCCGACGGACTGTCCGGAAGCTGCCAGCCAGGTATCGCATCGGCATCGGCGGTCTCATAGCTCGTACCGGCCGGTATCTCAATTCTGATGAAATGCTGGTTTCCCGGCGGAGGACCGTTCCATCGCACCAGCGTCTCCAGCATCGCGGTGGCGTAGCGTTCCGAAGCTTGGATGACCTGATCCCCGACCTCGTGCCAACGCCCCGAGACCCGTCGGGCGCCGTCGGAGCTGAAGACGGGCCATCGGCCCTGCGAGTCACCGATTCGATACGCGTGGAGGGTCTCCGCGAGGCGATGTGGAGCAGTCAAACGGCGACGCCGGCCTCCGCGCGCCATACCAGATTCAGCACGGCGTCTGCCCCGGGCGAAGACGCAAGCGCCAGTTCGAGGGGGGACTCGCCACCTAGCAGCGGGTGGGGGCGAAACAGGAAGTCGTGAATCCGCGGCACGTCGCCGTGAAACGCGGTTCCAACCGCATCGAGCACCCGCACCGCGTCGTAAAGCCTCTCGCTATGGGTCCGGGACAGGGTTCGCCCGCTCTTCCGGTGCCGATGGAGCGTGGCCTCGGAAGCGACCTTCCCCTCGATTCGAGCGCGCCCGATGAGTTCGCCAAGGGCATTCACGGCACTGACCGGCAACCCATCGGCAACCATTCTGGCAAACTCCAGTTCATCCAGTTGTTCCTGTTCGTCCAGACCCAGGAGTCGGGCAAGCCTGCGCGAGGCGGTCGGAGGCAGACGACCGGGATCAGCGTAGGCGGCAAGGGCGTTCAAAGCGGACTCCTTTCCGAAATTTCATATGACTAGGACTGTACTATTCATTTGACAGCAGCGCAATCCAGTCGAGTTCCTCGGTCATGGGGCCGAAGCGTCATCAACCACACACCTCCCGCCGAGGTCGAGCAGGCACTCAGGCGCCTCGGCCGCAACCTGCGTACGGCCCGCTTGCGACGCCGGCTCCGAATCCAGGACGTCGCCGACCGGCTGGGTGTCTCGCGGCTGACCGTCGCCGGACTCGAAAGGGGAAAGCCCGGCGCCTCGGCCGCCGCCTACTTCGGGGCGCTGTGGTCGCTGGGGCTGCTGAGCGAGGCGGACGACCTCGCCAACCCCGACCGCGACGAAGAGGGCAGGATCCTCGAGAGCGCCCGGCGCCCGACGCAGGCCCCGCGTCGCCGGCGGCTCGACAATGACTTCTGAGCGCGAGTGCCACGTCTTCGTCGTCCTGCCCGACGAGACCGACTTCGTGGTTGCCGGCCGCTTTCGGGTATCGACAACGCCGGACGGTGTCCCCGTGGGCGAGTTCGTCTACGGGCGCAGCTACCTGAGCCGCTCGGACGCGGTCGAACTGGACCCCGTGGAACTGCGCCTCTCGGAACGCGTGTACCAGACCACCCGCATGCACGGCTTCTTCGGCGCGATTCGCGACTCCATGCCGGACTACTGGGGACGCCTGCTCATGGAACGGCGCTTCGGACGAACGCAGTTGGAGGAATTCGACTACCTGATCGAGAGTCCGGATGACCGCGCCGGCGCCCTCGGCTTCAACCGCAACCTCGAACCGCCCGATCCCCGGCAGGCCTTCAACCCCGCCATCGATCTGGCCGAGCTTCAGGCAGCGGCCGATGCCGTGCTCGCAGAGGAACGCGGCCGGCGCGTGTCGCTGGCCTGGCGCGCGCGTGAGCTGCTCCTCGAGGGCACGTCGATGGGCGGTGCGCGCCCAAAGGCGGTCGTCGAGGACAACGGCGCGCTCTGGGTGGCCAAGTTCGGCCGGGACGAGGACCGGTGGAACGACCCGCAGGTCGAACACGCGGTGCTGCAACTCGCACGGGAGTGCGGACTGAACGCCGCCACCAGCCGGATCGAACGCATCGGCCACCGCGACGCCTTGCTGGTGCGCCGCTTCGACCGCGATTGGCGAGGCACGGGCTACGCCCGCAGCCGCATGGTCAGGGCGCTCACCCTGCTCAGGGCCGATGACGGCGTGACCGACCGGCGGCGCGGGTCGTACCTCGCGCTTGCCGACGAGATCCGGCGCGCAAGCTCGAAGCCGCGCGAAGACCTGCACGAACTCTTCGCCCGCATGTGCTTCAACGCGGCCATCTCGAACCTGGACGACCACCCGCGCAATCACGCGATCGTGGCGCACGGGCACGACTGGCGGCTGAGCCCCGCCTACGACCTCACGCCCGTACCGGCCATGTCCGCATCGCGCAGGGACCTGGCCATGACCTGCGGACCGGAAGGCCGCTGGGCCAACCGGGCCAACCTGCTCGGTTCCGCGGGCCGCTTCCTTCTGGACCGCGCCGGGGCGGAGGCCATTTTCGACCGTATCACCGCGACGATCCGGTCGTCATGGCTGACGGTCATGCGCGACAAAGGCGTAAGCGAGCGGGACTGCGACAGGGTCCGTCACGCCATCCTCTACGACGGACTCTTCCACGACTTGTGATCCGGCCCCGCCGGCCGACGTGGCGGCGGGCCCAAGGCGCACCTACACTACCTCTCCGGATTCGCTGCTTGTCACCCCAGCCGAGAGGTTCCCATGTCCGGCATCCGCGCCGCCCTCGCGCGCCCGTTCGCCCCCGCCGTCCCCTTCGCCGCCCTCGCACTTGCACTCCTCGCGGCCCCCGCGCTCACGCCCCGCGCCGTGTTCGCCCAGGCCGACGACGAGCCTTTGGTGAACCAGAGCGACGACCCCATCCTGCGGGCATTCTCGTGGCGGTCGGTGGGTCCCTTCGGCCAGGGAGGGAGGGTAGACGACCTCGCCGTGCACCCCGAAAACCCACACATATACTACGTGGGCTTCGCGACAGGCGGACTCTGGAAGACCACGAACAACGGGACCACGTTCGAGTCCATCTTCGACAGCTACGGCACGCACTCGATCGGCGACATCGCGATCGCCCCCTCGAACCCCGACATCGTCTGGGTGGGCACCGGCGAGCCGAACAACCGGCAGAGTTCGTCGTTCGGCGACGGCATCTACAGGTCCACCGACGGCGGCGAGACCTTCACGCACATGGGGCTGCGCGAGACGCAGACCATTTCGCGCGTCATCGTCCACCCCGAAAACGCGGACGTGGTCTGGGTCGCGGCGAACGGCCACCTCTTCGGGGCCAACCCCGAACGCGGCGTCTACAAGACCACCGACGGCGGCCGCACCTGGAACCTCACGCTCGGCGTGGACGAGGACACCGGCGCGACGGACCTCGTACTCGATCCCTCCAACCCCAACACCCTCTTCGCGGCCACCTACCAGAGGCGCCGCACGGCGTGCTGCTTCGTCGGCGGAGGGCCCGGCAGCGGCATCTGGCGCTCGGACAACGGCGGCGACACCTGGACCCGGCTCGAGGGCAACGGCCTGCCGCGCGGGACCATGGGACGCGTGGCGCTGGCCATGACCCCCGCCGATCCGGCGGTCGTGTACGCGCAGATCGAGGTAGCGGCCGACCGCGAGGAGCCGCTGACGGCGGACGAGCGGCGCGAACTCGAGAGCCTCGCCGAGCAGGACGAACCGCTCCCGCCCGACCCGCAGTACAACGGCATCTGGCGCTCCACCGACGGCGGCGCGACGTGGGAGTTCCGCAGCAACGAGAACGGGCGGCCGATGTACTTCAGCCAGATCCGTGTCGATCCGAACGACCCGGATCTCGTGTACGTCGTCGACCAGCGCGTGCACAAGTCGCGGGACGGCGCGCAGACGTTCGAGGTGCTGAGCGGCTACGGGCACGTGGACCAGCACGCCCTGTGGATCAATCCGGCGAACAGCGACCACATCATTCTCGGCAACGACGGCGCGATCGACGTCAGCTACGACCAGGGCGAGACCTGGGAGGCGTTCCGGCGCTGGGCGGTGGGACAGCCGTACCACGCGTCGGTGGACATGCGGCGGCCCTACTACGTCTGCACCGGACTGCAGGACAACGGCAGCTGGTGCGGGCCGAGCGCCGTGCGCACCGGCGACATCCTCAGCGAGGACTGGTACCGCGTCGGCGGCGGCGACGGCTTCTACACCGCCGTGGATCCGACCGACCACACGGTCGTGTACTCCGAGTCCCAGAACGGGAACCTCCGGCGGCTCAGCCTGGCGACCGGCGAACAGGGCAGCATCCGGCCGCGCGCGCCCACCGACAACAACTCGCGCACCAACATCGTGCCTGCACCGGAGTTGAACACGGAGATCCGCTGGAACTGGAACACACCGTTCATCCTGTCGCCGCACAACCCGGACGTCGTGTACGCGGGCGGGAACCGCATGTTCAGGTCGCTGGACCGGGGCGAGACGTGGACGATGAGCCCGGACCTGACCCGGAACGTCGACCGTGACCGGGTCGAACTGATGGGCCAGTCGAACGCGCTGGCCCGCTGCAACCGGATGGACCGCGGCCGGGAGTGCATTTTGTCGCGGAACGACGGCGTGAGCCGCTTCAGCACGATCGTGTCGCTGACCGAGTCCGCGCTGGTGCCCGGGCTGCTCTGGGTCGGCACGGACGACGGGAACATCCAGGTGAGCCGCGACGGGGGTACGACGTGGAGCGAGGTGGGCCGGAACATCCCGGGCGGCACGATGGGCTACTACGTGTCACGGGTGGAGGCGTCGCACTTCGACGCGGCCACGGCGTACGTGTCGATCGACGGGCACAAGAGCGACGACCTGCGGCCCTACGTGTACGTGACGCGCGACTACGGCCAGAACTGGACCGACATCACGTCGAACCTGCCCGGTTACGGCAACGTGAACACCGTCCGGCAGGATCCAGCGAACGCGCGCCTGCTCTATGCGGGGACCGAGTTCGGGTTCTTCGTTTCGCTCGACGAGGGCGGCACCTGGCAGCCCTTCATGAACGGGTTGCCGGTCGTGCGCGTCGACGACGTGCTGGTGCACCCGCGCGACAACGATCTCGTGCTGGCGACGCACGGGCGCAGCGTGCTAATCATGGACGACATCACGTCGCTGCAGCAGCTCACCGACGAGGTGATGGCGGCCGACATGCACCTGTTCGAGCCCCGCGAGGCCGTGCTGTGGAAGCAGGACCGCACCCTGTCGCGCTCGGTGACCGGGGACAAGGTGCTGCGGGGCGACAACGCGGCGCCCGGCGTGGCGATTCAGTACTGGCTGCGCGAAGCGTCCGGAGACGTGCAGATCACCGTGACCGATGTCGTGACGGGCGAGACCTTCCGCGACCTCGAACCGATCGGCAACTCGGGCATCAACCGCGTGCAGTGGAATCTGCGGGGGAACCGCCGCGAGCGTCCGGCGGGCGGCTTCGGCGGGTTCCAGTTCGGGGGCAACCAGGGCCCGATGGCGCAGCCGGGACTGTACCGCGTGACGCTCACGGTGGACGGTCAGGAGATGTCGCGGATGGTCACCGTTCTGGAGGACGTGTGGATGAGATGACGCTCCTGAAGCGTTGCGCGAACTGATCCACAGCGTCTCCGCTGCTGTCCTGCAGCACGGTGATCGAGGCGTTGGCGACGTAGTTGCCACCTGCCCGCGTGGCCTTGACCCGTATGGTTCCCGACCCCACGCCGGTCGCGGTCACAAGACCGTTTTCGTCAACGGTCACCACGTGCGGGTGCAGAGCGGTCCAGACGTAATCCGTGTCCTCGACCTCGTTGCCGTTCGCGTCGCGGGCCACCGCGGTCAGCCGCACGGTGTCGCCGACGGTCTGCAGAGTGTCCTTCTCCGGCGTCAGGTCGATTCCCACGGCCAGCTGTGCGACGCTGATCGCCGCCGAGTCGGCCAGTGCTCCAGCCTCTGCGTAGATGTTCGTGCTGCCGGTCCGCACCGACGTCACCAGCCCCTCCGTGTCGACGGTCGCGATACCGCTGTTCTCCGAAGCCCAGGTGACGCTGATGCCCGGGATCGCGTTGCCCTGAGCATCCAGGACCTCGGCCTCGAGCCGCAGCGTATCGCCGACCGAGAACATCGTGTGGGCGGACGGAGACACGCTAAGCGCCACGGCTTCCACCGAAACCGTGACCTCTGCGGAGGCGCGCACGCCGCCTGCCGCTGCGGCGATGTCCGCGTTGCCTGGTCGCCTGGCGGTCACCAGCCCGGCCGCGTCCACGGTTGCCACGGACTCGTTCGACGACGTCCAGTCGAAGTTGATGCCCGTGATCGAGTGACCGTTGGCGTCGAACGCTTCCGCCGCCAGCTGCACGGTCTGGCCGACGGAGCTGAGCGACGCGGTCGAGGGCGACACGTCGACCCGCACCGGCTGCTGCGACACGGTCACCGTGGCCGTACCGGAGGCGTTACCCGCGGTCGCCGTGATCGTCACGGACCCGTTTGCGGCCGCCGTCACGTTGCCGTTCCCGTCCACGCTCGCGACCGAACCGTCGCTGCTGGCCCAGGTCACCGCGACGCTCGCCATGGGCTGCCCGCGCTGATCGAGCACGGTCGCGGTCAGCTGGACGGTGGCGCCCAGCGAGGCCAGCTGCGAGGTCGAGGGAGTCACGTTGACGGTCGTGGCGACCGGAGGATCGACCGGGTCGACCGGTGTCGGATCGTCGCCTCCGCCGCAGGCGACGTTGAAGACCAGCACGGTGGCGGCGAGTGCAGCCATCCACGGATCTTGTCTACGCATTGCCAATCCCCCTGATGATGAGATTCACGGGGTTCGCAGGTTGCGCCCCTTAAGTATAACCTCCATTCACGCACTTCACGAAGGGAAGTCTTGTCCAACGGCAAATGAGCCTGAACGCGGGGCCGGTTTCCAGCGGGGAGTGAGCCTGAAGGCCGGGGCGAAGAGATCATTGGAGGATGATCGTGACACTTCGCACCGAACGGATCCGGACGCTCGACGAGATGCGCGCCTTCCTTGAGGGCAACGAACCGGCCGACTTCCAGATCACCGACCGCACTTCCGCCTACGTCTTCGTCCGCCGCACGCTGGTCCGCTTCGAGTACCACGGCCTCGGGAAGCCCGACAAGGGCCTGGTGAAGCGGTTCGTCGAGAAGGTGACGGGCCTTTCGCGCGCCCAGGTCACCCGCCTCATCCGACAGCACCGCCGGACGGGCCACATCCGCGACCACCGCAGGAGGCCCCCCGCCAACGCCTTCCAGCGCCGCTACACGCCCTACGACGCCGCTCTGCTGGCGGAGGTCGACGAAGCCTTCGGCCAGCCCTCCGGACCTGCCACCAAGGTGGTCCTGCAACGCATGCACGAGGTCTACGGCGACGAACGCTTCGCGCGTCTCGCCTCGATCTCCAACGGCCACATCTACAACCTCCGCAAGACCCGCGCGTACCGGACCGGCCGCCTCACCTTCCGCAAGACCCGGCCCACCCCAGTCCCCATCGGGGTCCGCCGCAAGCCGCGGCCGGACGGCAAGCCCGGCCATCTCCGCGTCGACACCGTCCACCTCGGCGACCGCGAGAGGCGGAAGGGCATCTACCTCATCAACGTCGTCGACGAAGTCACGCAGTTCCAACACCTTGGAGCCGTGCCGCGCATCACCCACCACTTCCTCGTCCCGCGCCTCGAAGCCCTGCTGTCCGCCTTCCCCTTCGCCATCCGCGCCTTCCACTCCGACAACGGCAGCGAATACGTCAACGGCCGCGTGGCCGAGCTGCTCAACCAGCTCCACATCGGCGTCTTCACCAAGTCCCGGCCCCGCCACCCCAACGATAACGCGCTGGCCGAGACCAAGAACGGCAGCGTCGTCCGCAAGTGGCTCGGCCACGTCCACGTCCCCCACGCCCTCGTCCCCCAGGTCAACGCCTTCCTCCACGACCACCTCTGCCCCTTCCTCAACTTCCACCGGCCCTGCCTCTTCCCCACCGAAGTCACCAGCCCCACCGGCCGAGTCAAGCGGCGCTACCGGCAACGGGACGTCACCACGCCCTACGAGCGCTTCAAAGCCCTGCCCGGCTCCGACGCCTTCCTCCGGCACGGCGTCACCCTCGGCGCTCTCGACCAACTCGCCGCCGCAACCACCGACCTCGACGCCGCCCGAGCCGTCCGCCGCGCCCGCGACGAACTCTTCCGCGCCATCGGCCAAGCCGGCAACTCCGCCGCGTGATCCGACTCGCGCCAACCGCTGGCTCGCCGGAGACCCTCATGCCTCCCGGCCATCCTCCGGCTCGCCGGTTGCCTCTCTCCCACGTCCAAGGAGATAATCAAACTCCATCAACTGCCACCTGCTCCGGGCTCCGGCCTCACTTCTCGCACCTTCCCCGGTTCAGGCTCATCTCCGTATTGGAAAAGACTAGGGATACCCGACCATGAGCACACCGACCACCAACCTGACGATGACCGCCGCACTCGCGCTGTTCCTGCCGGGGGTGCCGCAGTTGGCGGCCCAGGCCGCAGACGTCGAGCCTGGCAGGCAAGGCGTCGATCTCGACAATGAAGTCATCGCGACCTTCTCCATCGTTGCGCGCGACCCGGCAACCGGCGAACTCGGCGTCGCGGTGCAGTCACGTGCCTTCCGGGCAGGGGCGATCGTCTCCTATGCCAAGGCCGGGGTCGGCGCGGTCGCCACCCAGGCGGCCGCAAACCAGACCTACGGACCGCGGGGACTCGAGCTGCTGGAAATGGGGCTCTCACCGGACGAAGTCGTGCGTCACCTGACCGGATCAGACCCCGGGCGCGACCGCAGGCAGCTCGCTGTCATCGACGACCAGGGGCGCGTGCGCGCCTACACGGGTTCGGGGACCAGCGCCTGGGCCGGCCACATCGAGGGGGACAACTACTCGGTACAGGGCAACATTCTCGCCGGGGAAGCGGTGGTGCAGGCCATGGCAGAGGCCTTTGAGGCGGCGGAAGGACCGCTGGCGCTGCGGCTGATGGACGCGCTCGACGCGGGTGAGGCCGCCGGTGGCGACGCGCGCGGGAAACAGTCCGGCGGCGTGCTGGTGGTCAGGCCGATCGGCGATTCGGGGCGGACCACGGATCGCTGGGTCGACGTGCGCGTGGACGATCACGCCGAGCCGTTCAGGGAGCTCCGGCGGCTGGTGGACATGTCGATATCGAGAAACCAGTCACGCTCCAGACGCTGATCGGGGGTCGATGGCTCCCGACTACCAGCTCCAGTCCGGGTCCACCGCTTTCACCACGATCCCGAGCGCTTCGAATTCGCGGTCGCTCCTGTCGGGTGCGTGCGCTGCGGGTGCGCGGTGGCTCTGCACCACCATCACCAGGTCGCGCGACGGCACGATGTACGTCCGCTGGTCCCCCGCCCCGGCTGCGTTGTACGTGTCGGGCGGCAGGGTCTCGATGCGGATTCCCCGACCATCCTCGCCCGGCGGATTCACCCAGAACTGCCCGCCGTAGACCGGTGGATCCCACGCTGGTGCCGGCGAGCTGACGAAGTCCACGAAATCCTCCGGCAGCAGCCGTTCGCCGTTCCAGACGCCGCGCTGCAGATACAGCAGACCGAGCCGCGCCCAGTTCCGCGGGGTGCCGTAGTTGTACCCGGTCAGGATGAAGTTGCCGTGAACGTCCGTTTCCATGACGAAGCGGCGGATCCCGATCCTGTCGAAGAGCGCGCGCTGGGGCCATGACAGGTATTCCTCGCCGAGTTTGTTCTCGACGGTTCGACGCACGATGTACCCGAGGGTCCACGGATCCGAGTTGCGGTAGCGGCCGACCGTGTTGGGCGGGAACTCGGGCTCACGCGTCGTCGAGAACCTGAACACGTCGATCGGCGCCTCGTAACCCATCCAGTGGTCCCACTGCCCCGGCACGAACGCCAACGCCATCTGTTCCGGGGTGGCTCCCGCGTTGGTGAAGCGCAGCCCGCTCGACATGCGGAGCAGGTCGGCGATCCGGATCGCGGCGCGCGGATCGTCAGCGGAGTTCTGCCATTCGGGCACCGGCGCCCCCTGCCAGAGTTCGAGATGGCCCATCTGGATGAGACGGCCGATGAGCGTGGCAGTCATGCTCTTGCCCATCGACCAGCTCTCGAGCTGCGTGTCCTGGTGGACGCCGGGGCCGTACTGCTCGGCGATGAGGCGCCCCCGGTGCACCACGACAAACGCCGCCCGGTTGTCGCCGGGCGTGAACATCATCCCCACGGCTTCCTCGAGCAGATCGCCGTTCACGTCATCCGGCAGCGGCTCCTCCGGCAGGAGGTCGCCCATCGGCCACGGTGTGGTCGCCGCGTCGGGCAATGCGCTCATCACCTTGCGCGGCGTGAAGAACACGTTGTCGGTCCAGGGCGGCAGGATGATGCACCCCTGGTCGCCAAAGTGCCGCGCCCGGCCGGAGGCGCCATCCCGCCACGCGGTCACGATGCGCCGCTCCTCGTCGACTTCGAAGGCAAAGCGGCCGGCCTCGTAGTCGCTCACGTCGTCATCCGTGAGGAGAACACTCTGTTGGAGCGCGTCGCCAGGGTCGCGTTCCGACACCCAGATGGCCGAGCAGAACCGCTTGGCAAAGCCGTTGAGCGCGAACGCGGGCGGCGGACCGGGGGACGCGCCGGAAGGATCCGCGCCGGGTGCGTCAGGGGCCTCGCAGGCAAAGCCGGCAAGGGCCAGGGTCGCAACTGTACCGAGACTCGTGATCGTTTTCACAATGTTCCTCCCCCAGGCGGTTTGATTTCCCCGGTGCCGGTGCTGATATTGGCGCCATCGCCCGCCCGACGCACGGTCAAGCGCGATTCTGAACACCCAAGGAGGTCCTCATGAAGACGCGGTACTCCCTCTTCGCCGCTCCCCTGCTCCTCGCCCTTGTCCTGTCGGTCCCGGTCGCCGCCCAGCAGCCCACCGGCCTCCTCGACATGGACACCTACATGGAGATGGAGTCGGTCGGCAGCCCGCGCATTTCGCCGGACGGTCGGCACATCCTGTTCACGCGCGGCAGCGTGGACAAGATGAACGACCGCAACCAGAGCAATCTCATGATCATCGACCTCGCCACCGAGCGCGTCCGCGAGCTCGAGACCGGGAGCTTCGAGGTGTCGTCGCCCATCTGGTCGCCCGACGGAACCAGGATCGCGTTCCTCTCCGACAAGAGCGGGACCAACCAGATCCACATGATGTGGCTCGACACGCGCGAGACGGTGCAGCTCACGAACCTCGACCGCGCCCCCGGCGGCATACGCTGGTCGCCCGACGGTACGCAGATTTCGTTCACGATGTTCCTGCCCGAGACCGGGTCTCCCCTGCCGATCAAGATGCCGGCGTTCCCGAGGGGCGCGACCCTCGCCAAGCCGGCGGTGGTCGAGGACCGGATCGCCTGGCAGCGGGACGGGCGGGGACTCACCCCGAAGGGCAACACGCAGATCTTCATCGTTGACGCGGATCTGGGCGGCACCCCGCGGCAGATCACCTTCGGCGACAATTCGCACGGCAACCCGCGCTGGTCGCCGGACGGCGCGAAGCTGTACTTCAGCGGCGACCTCATCCCTGACGAGGGCTACGAGCGCGGCAACTCGGAGGTGCATGCGATCGACCTCGCCACCCTCGAGATCACCACCCTGACCGATCGCCTCGGTCCCGACAACGGACCCGTCGTCTCGCCCGACGGTACCATGATCGCCTACACCGGCTATGACCAGAACGAGAACTACAGCAACCTGTCGCACCTGTACCTGATGGACGCCGACGGAAGCAACAGCCGCATGCTCGCCGGGAATCTCGCGAACTCTCCCAGCGGCGTGACCTGGGCACCCGACGGATCCGGCGTCTACTTCACCCTGGGCAAGGAAGGGTCCTCGAACCTCCATTTCGTCTCGACGGATGGCGACATGGAGCAGGTCACCAACGGCGTGCACTACATCACGGGCGTCTCGTTCGCGGACAACGGCACCGCGGCCGCCACCAACTCCACCTTCTACCGGCCGAACTACCTGGTCACCTTCGACCTGGACAACGCCGACGAACTCACCACGCTGGTCGACTACAACGAAGACGTCCTCGCCGACGTCAAGCTCGGCGAGGTCGAGGAGATCTGGACCGAGTCCTTCGACGGCTGGCCCGTGCAGGGCTGGCTCATGAAGCCCGCCAACTACGAGCCCGGCCAGAAGTATCCGCTGCTGCTCTGGATCCACGGCGGGCCCGTCTCCATGTACACGGTGCGCTGGAACTGGAACTGGCAGAACTTCGCCGCGGACGGCTACGCGGTGCTGTGGATGAACCCGCGCGGCAGCACCGGGTACGGCCAGGACTTCGTCAACGGCATCAACTATCTGTATCCCGGCAACGACTTCCACGACCTCATGGCCAGCGTGGACGCCGCCATCGACCGCGGCTTCATCGACGAGGACAACATGTTCGTCACGGGGAGCAGCGGCGGCGGCGTTCTGACCGCCTGGATCGTCGGCCACACCGACCGCTTCCGCGCGGCCGTGTCGCAGCGCCCGGTCATCAACTGGCACTCCTTCGTCGGCACGACCGACGGCTCGGGCTGGTACCGGCGCTTCCGGTCCTTCCCGTGGGAGGATCCCGTGGAATACGCCGAACGCTCGCCGCTCCACTACGTCGGCAATGTGACCACGCCCACGATGCTGCTCTCCGGCGTCGAGGACCTGCGCACCCCGATGCCGCAGGCCGAAGAGTTCTACCGCGCGCTCAAGGTGCTCGGGCAGGAGACCATGCACGTCAAGATTCCAGACGAATACCATGGATCCCGCGCGATATCCCACCGGATCATGACCCAGCTCTACCTGAAGGCGTGGTTCGACAAGTTCCGGGACAAGCCGGTGGCCTGACCCGGTGGCGTGAGCCCGACAGCGAAAGGAAAACCCAATGACGATCCCGACCGTAACCGTCGTCGCCCTCGTGCTCGTCGCCGCAGCCTGCGCCCCGCAGGCCGAAGCGCCCCAGGCCGAGCCCGAGCCCGACCCCGAGGAGGCCGCAGTGGTCGCCGCCGTCGAGCAGCTCTTCGAGGCGATGCGCACCGGAGACAGCGAGATGGCCGCCGCCGTGTTCCACCCCGAGGCCCGTCTCGGACGCGCGGGCGAGGACGGCATCAGTTTCCGGCCTGCCGACGGCTTCATCCAGATGATCGGCCAACCCCGCGACGAGGTCTACGACGAGCCCGTCTGGGACTGGACCGTCCAGATCGACGGCCGACTCGCGCAGATGTGGACCCGCTACGCCTTCTACCGCGACGAGGAGTTCTCCCACTGCGGCTGGGAGGGATTCCAGCTTTACAAGGGAGACAGCGGATGGCAGATCACGCAGCTGATCGACACGATGCATCGCGAGAACTGCTGGTATCCGCCCGGAAGGGAGCCGGAGGCGTGAGAAAAAAGCTCCCGGGCACCAATCCCGGACTTTCGGCGGCGGTGGCCACCCTGTTGGCCGGCGGCTGCGCGGCCGACGCCCCCGCGCCCACCACCGCGGAGGTCGATGCCCTCGCGCAGTCGGTCAAGGACGCGATCACCACCGACGCGCTCATGACCTTTTCGGCGGCGATCACCGAACATGTGCGCCCGTCGGGAAGCCCCGGCGAGAACGCCGCGATCGACACCGTCGTGGCCACGCTGGAGGCGTACGGCGTTCCGGTCGTGGTGCACGAGCTCGACGCCTACGCCAGCGACCCGATTTCGGCAACGGTCTCGATCCCGGGGACCGGTTTCTCGCCGGATGCGATCACCATGGCCTATTCGGCGTCGAGCGCCGGCACGGTCGGCGAGGTGGTCGACATGGGGGCGCTCGCGGACCTGCCGCGGCTCGAAGTCGGCACGGGTGAGCGCCTCGTGATCGAGGGCGAGGAGTTCGGCGCCGATCTTCCCGATCTGGGTGGCAGGGTGGCCATCGTCGACGGCCAGCCGCGCAACGTGCCCACCATCGCGCTGGAGCGCATGGGCGCGGCGGCGGTCGTCTTCGTCAACCCCGAGGAGCGCCTGAACGAGCTGATTGTGACGTCGACGTGGGGCAGCCCGTCGCTGATGAACTACCACCGCCTGCCGACGATTCCGGTGGCGCAGATCACGCGCAGCGCGGGGGAGGAGCTGCGCGCGCGGATGGCGGCGGGAACGGTCGAGTTGCGCGTCGAGACCGAGGTCGCGACCGGGTGGAAGCCGATGCGCCTAGCGGTCGCGACGATCGAGCCGTCCGGCGTGGAGAACGCGCCGTACGTGGTGCTGGGAGGCCATATCGACGGCTGGCACCACGGCGCGACCGACGAGGCCGCGTCGAACGCGGCGATGCTCACGATGGCGCTGGCCTTCCACGAAGTGCGCGACCAGCTGCGGCATGGCCTGGTGGTGGCGTGGTGGCCCGGACACAGCAACGCGCGCTACGCCGGCTCGACCTGGTTCGCCGACGAGTTTTTCACCGACCTGCGCACGCGCGGGCTTGCCTACATGAACATCGACGGCGTCGGCCAGATCGATGCCAGGGTGTTCGGTGCCTCGGCGTCCGAGGCGCTTCAACCCTTTGCGACGCACGTGGTGTCCGAAACGCAGGGCGTGGAGGTTTCGCCTTCGCGGCCGGGCCGCAATTCGGACCAGGCCTTCAACGGCGTCGGACTGCCGCTCCTCCAGTTCAATCACTCCCGGCTCGCCGAGGACGGCGGCTACTGGTGGTGGCACACGACCGAGGACACCTACGACAAGATCGACCCCGATGTCCTGAAGACCGACACCGACATCTACGTGCATGCGCTGGCGACGATGCTGGCCGGCGCACACTACCCGGTCAGCCTCGCCGCGCAGGTCGAGGCGCTGGCGGAGGCGATCGCGGCACGTGAGGAGGCGTCGGGCGGAGCGCTGGAACTGGACCGCCACCTGGGGAACCGCATGGAGCGCCTGCGCAGGGTCGCGGCGGATCTGGACGAACGGGCCGGCGCGGGCGAGATCGGACCCGTCGACCAGGTCGCGTTCCTGCGGCCGCTTCACCGCGTCATGTACGTGCCCCTGAACGACTACCACCCGGATCCCGGCGTTTCCCTTGGCCCGCTGCCCGGGCTGGCGCCTGCGCGGATCCTGGCCGACGAGGATGCGGGAAGTGACCGCCGGGGCTTCGCGGCACCGGTGCTCGCGCGGGAGCGAAACCGGCTCGTGGAAGCGGTGGAAGAGGCGCTGCTGGTGGGCGACCGCCTCAGAGCGGAGCGCGCTCCGTAGGCGTACGGGTTCCGCCCGCAGGGATCCGCCCGGCAAGTTCCGGGAAGTCCGTGCGATAGAATCCCCGGTCGCGGGTGAGGAACCGCTCGGCGGCGGCGACGGCGTGCGCGGCGATCAGGAAGTCGGTGATGATGCGGGTGCGTTTGCCGCCCGCGCGCCGGTACCGTAGCCAGCGCCGGCCCGCGTCGTAGGCGATCGAAGCGTCAACAGGAGAAACGATCACGTTGATCCGGCTCAGGGCCTCGTCGAGGGCGTTGCGCTCGGGGAACGCGGGGGCCAGCTCGGCATAGACGATATCGCAGATCACGATGGCGCCCGCGTCGTAGGCGTCGCGAAGCCACTGCGCGGAACGGGGGCCGAACGTCTCGTCGGGAAGGAAGATGTCGAGCAGGACGCTGGTGTCGACGGCGGTGATCATCTGCCGCGGAGTTCCTCGAGGTAGTCGTCCGTGCTTTCGGGCAGATCCCCGGCGTTGCGCCCGCGCCCCAGGATCGCGTAGACCCTGTCCACGGGATGATCGGCCGCGGATCGTTTCCGTATGAGCAGGCCACCGTCGGCCGGCACAATCTCGACTTCGACGTTATGTCTCATCCCGAAGCGGTCCCGCAGGCGCTTCGGGATCGTGATCTGGCCGCGTTCCGACACTCTCATGCCTGACTCCGTATGAAAAGATGATACGGAAAATCATATTCCAGCAACATGTGCGGTGCAAGGTTGCCCCCGCCCCTACTCGGCGCACTATTGGTGCAGGCGCACACGCGTACCCCTGAACGCATCGCCCCAAATGCTGCGAACGACACCGAAGACCACGCTGTTCCCGGTTCAGTCCGGCCCGATTCCGGCCCTCGTCCTGGCCCTCGTCCTCGGTGCCTGCGCTCCCGACGCGCCGTCGCCCGGAGACGGTGACTGGCCCGCGTACGGGCGCGACGCCGGCGGCAGCAAGTTCTCGCCACTCGATTGGATCACGCCGGACAACGTCGGTGGCCTCGAGGTCGCGTGGGAGTGGCAGACCGGCGAGGTGCCCATCCCGGGTCCGATCGCTCCCATCCGGGGCCAGCAGGTACGGCCAGGCAACTTCGAGACGACTCCGGTCGCCTTCAACGACACACTCTACTTCACAACCCCCTACAACCGCGTCATCGCACTGGACGGAAGCACCGGCGAGACAATCTGGGACTTCGACCCCCGCACCACCGAGTGGGGCCAGCCGCCGAACGGGACGGGGTTCGTGCACCGCGGCGTCGCTGTGTGGAGTGGCCCCGGGGGGCGCCGCGTCTTCCTCAACACGCGCTGGCGGCTGATCGCGCTGGACGGAGCCACCGGCGAGCCCGTCACGTCGTTCGGGCACCGGGGCGAAATCGACCTGACCGAGAAGCTGCTCTGGCGCACCAACCGGCTGCACTACACGCAGACGTCGCCGCCGGTCGTGTTCGAGGACCTGCTGATCATCGGCAACGGCGTGTGGGACGGCTTCGTCTATCCGCGCGACCCGCCGGGGAACATCCAGGCCTTCGACGTGCACACCGGCGAGCTCGTCTGGTCGTTCAACCTGATCCCGCAGCCGGGCGAGCCGGGCAACGAGACCTGGGAGGACGGCAGCTGGGACTACACCGGCCATACCAACGCCTGGGCGCCGATGGTGGTGGACGAGGAGCGGGGGCTTCTCTTCGCAGGCATCGGCACGCCTTCGAACGACTACTACGGCGGCCACAGGAAGGGCGACAACCTCTACGCGGAGGCGCTGGTCGCGCTCGACGCCCGCACCGGCGAACTCGCGTGGCACTACCAGACGGTCCACCACGGACTGTGGGACTTCGATCTGCCGGGTGCTCCGGTGCTGATGACCATCGCGCCGGACGGCGAGGCGCTCGACGCGGTTGCCGTGGCGGGCAAGACCGGCTTCGTCTACACCTTCGACCGCGAGACCGGCGAACCCGTCTGGCCCATCGAGGAGCGTCCCGTGTCGCCGAGCGACGTGCCCGGCGAGGTCGCCGCCGCCACCCAGCCCTTCCCCACCCGCCCGCCCCCCTTCGCGCGGCAGGGATTCACGCCCGACGACCTGATCGACCTCACCCCCGAACTGCGCCGCCAGGCCGAGGAACTCACGGCGGGATACCGGTTCGGCCCCCTCTTCGAACCCCCGTCGCTGGACGGCACGATCACGATGCCCGGGATCCTCGGCGGCGGGAACTGGGGCGGCGCGGCCTTCGATCCCGGCTCGGGCGTGCTCTTTGTGAAGTCCTCGGAGGATCCCAGCCTGCTCACCATCGGTCCCGCCGACCCCGAGACGACCGTCGCGGACTACGGCATCGACCGGGGCGCGCCCCGCACGCTGCGGATCGGCAACGTGCCGATCACGAACCCGCCCTGGGGCACGCTGACCGCCATCGACATGAACGCCGGCGAGATCCTGTGGCAGGAGGCGGTGGGCGAGCGGCCCGAGGTGCGGAGCGATCCCGCGCTGGCGGGGGTTGCGCTGCCGCCCCGGCTGGGCGTGGTGGGGCCGCCCGGTCCGTTCGCCACGGCCGCCGGGCTGGTGTTCCTCACCGGCGGCTCCGACGTGCTGTACGCGTTCGACGCAGCCAGCGGCGAGGTCCTGTGGGAGGGGCGGCTACCGGCCCGGGGCTACGCGAATCCGATGACCTTCCGGACCCGCGCCGGGCGCCAGCTGGTGGTGATCGCGACGGGCGGGCCCGAGGGCGGCGCGCTGGTCGCGTTCGGCCTGCCGGGGTAGCGCACGATGCCGAGGCCTGCGTCGACAAACCGGCCCGGGGGGCGGTCCCACCGGCGGCCGCAGGGGCGGCCCGCCCGTCCCGTCGCAGTTTCCCGGCGCGTGCTCGTCGCGGGCATCCTCTTCGCAAGCGTCCTTCCCGGTTGCGGCGGCGGGGACTCCCCGATCGCGCCGAACGTCGCCACCATCGAGGTCGTGCCCGGCGAGGTGCTGCTGGTGGGCGTGGGCGACGGTGCGAGGTATCTCGCTGTCGCGCGCAACGCCGGGGGCACGATCGTTACCGCCACACCCGAGTGGTCCATCGACAACCCGTCCGTCGCGTCGATCACCGACGACGGGTTTGCGACCGCGATTTCGCACGGGCTCGCGACCGTCACCGCGAGGATCGGCGGCGTGAGCGGGACGGCCGCGCTCGAGGTCCATGTTCCGCAGAGGGTGACGCATTACGAGCCGGGCCAGCACTACTACGGCCGCCGGGACTACGTGGAGTACATCCCCGGAGAGCTGCCGCTGGTGCTTTCGAGTGCCCACGGCGGCGCGCTCACGCCGGATGAGATTCCCAACCGCACGTACGGCGTCACCCGCCCCGACCGCAACACGCTGGAACTGACCCTGGACATGCGCCAGGCGCTGCTCGATCTCACCGGGTACGCCCCACACGTCATCCTCTCGCATCTGCACCGCGTCAAGCTCGACCCGAACCGCGAGATCGTCGAGGCCGCGCAGGGAAACCCATACGCCGAGCAGGCCTGGAAGGAGTTTCAGGAGTGGATCAGGACCGCCCGCGCAGAGGTAGCGGGCAACTACAGCAAGGGTCTGTACCTGGACATTCACGGCCACGGTCATGACATCGACCGCCTCGAACTGGGATTTCTGCTCTCCGCCGAGGAGCTCAACCGTCCCGACCTGGCGCTCAGTTCGCTGGAGGTCGTGTCACGCACGAGCATTCGCGACCTCGGCCGCACATCGCCCATCCCCTTCGCGGAACTGCTGCGCGGCCCCGCCTCGCTGGGCGGCCTGTACCAGGAGGAAGGCATCCCGTCCGTGCCGAGCCCTGCCGCGCCCGGACCCGGTGACGCGCCCTACTTCCGCGGCGGCTACAACACCCGCGAACACGGCTCGGTGACCGACGGCGAAGTCGTCAGCGGCGTGCAGATCGAGCACCACTACGGCGGCATAAGGGACACGCCGGACAACCGCTTCGCGTACGCGGCCAAGGCGGCGCGGATCATACGCGCGTTCATGCTCGAGCACTACGGCTTCTTCGAGACCGGCGGCGGGGGCACGGCGAGATGACCGCGGCGCCGACCCGGTGACCCCCGTGCCCGCTCGATGACCCCGCGTGCCCGCCCCCGCGAGGCCCGGCTGGTCGCCGACCTGCAGCAACGTCTGCGCGAGGCTGCCGACCCGCGCACCAAGGCGTGGTTCGAGAACTACCTCAAGCACGTGATCTCCTACCGGGGGGTGAAGACTCCGGCCGTCGCCCGGATCCTCGCCGAATGGCGGCATGCTCACGAGCTGCAGCGACTGTCCGAAGGGGACCAGTTGCGCCTCGCCGAAATGCTGATCCGGAAGATACACGCAGAGGACAAGTTCGCCGGGATCCTCTACATGCAGAAGCACCTGCTTCGGCTTCTGGACGCGGACACCCTGCTGTGCACCGCTGAGGGACTGTTCGCCGAGCGCGCCTTCTTCGACTGGTCCACCACCGACTGGTACAGCACCCGGGTCCTCGGTCCGCTGATCGTCCGCCATGGCCAATCCGCGGCCGAGCGCATCGCGGGCTGGCGCGACGCCGTCGAGTTGTGGCAGCGCCGTTCGTCGATCGTGCCGTTTCGGGCCGTGGTTCGCGACGAGGCATACCACGCGCTGATCCAGGAGACGATCGCCGTGCTCGTGACCGAGAAGGCACGGTTCATTCAGACCGGCATCGGCTGGGTGATCAGCGACCTGTCCAAGGTGTACCCGGGCGTCGCCGCCACGCTCGTGGAAAGGCACTTCCAGACCCTCTCGGCGGAAGTGATCCGGCGACACACGCGATACCTGCCCGATCATGCGAGGTACCGGGCTCGCAAGCGGGGTTGATCGATGCCGCTCCCAGGCAAGCAAGGGCAACCTTTCACCGTTCCCGGGGTCCTATATGGCAAGGCAGCACAACGACTCAGCCCGCACGAGAAGGACCGACCGATGCGATCCGTGAACCATCCGACGCGCATGCTTGTCGCCGGGCTCCTGCTTCTCCCGGCCCTGATCCTCACTTCGGCCGCGCAGGCCCACGCGCAGACCGGCAGCGTTGCGGGACGGATCACCGACGCCGTTTCCGGAGCGCCCGTTGCCGGCGCGCAGGTGGCCGTGGAGGGAACCAGCCTGTTGGTGCAGAGCTACGCCGACGGACGCTACCTGTTGCCGGGCGTCCCGGCCGGCGAACGCACCATCGCGATCGAATTGATCGGCTATGCACCGCAGCGGAGACAGGTGGCCGTGGCGCCCGGTCAGACGACCGTCCTGGATCTGGTGCTGATCCCGGCGGCCGTGAGCCTCGACGAACTCCGGCTGGATCAGCCGCTGGCCGAGACGATGGAGCGTGCGCGAACCGACCTGTCCGTGGCCGCCGTGTATTTCGCCGCGGCTCCGGACTTCAACACCGAGTCCTACGCGCACATCCGGGAGAACGACTTCCGGCTGGTCAGCGCTGCGCCGCTTTCCACGTTTTCGATCGACGTCGACCGGGCGTCGTATGCGAACATCCGGCGTTTCATCCAGTCCGGCGAACGTCCGCCCATCGACGCCGTGCGCATCGAAGAGATGATCAACTACTTCCCCTACGACTGGGGCCGGGTATCGGGCGATCACCCGTTCTCGGTCACCACCGAGGTTTGGGAAGCTCCCTGGAAGGGTGAACACCGGCTGGTCCGGATCGGGCTGCACGCCGAGTCGATCGATACCGAGGATCTGCCCGCGAGCAATCTCGTGTTCCTGCTCGACGTCTCCGGCTCGATGATGCCGGACAACAAGCTGCCGCTCCTCAAGAAGGCGTTCGCGCTGCTGGTCGAGCAGCTGAGGCCCGAGGACCGGGTGGCGATCGTCGTGTATGCCGGCGCGGCCGGACTGGTGCTTCCGTCGGCGTCAGGCGACGAAAAGGCCGAGATCCTGGCCGCTCTCGACGACCTCCAGGCCGGCGGCAGCACGGCCGGCGGCGCCGGACTCGCGCTGGCCTACGACGTGGCGCGAAAGCACCACATCGACGATGGCAACAACCGGGTCATCCTGGCGACCGACGGCGACTTCAACGTGGGCGCGTCGAGTGACGCCGAGATGGTGCGCCTGATCGAGAAGGAACGCGAGAGCGGCACGTTCCTCACGGTTCTCGGGTTCGGCACGGGGAACCTCAAGGACTCGAAGATGGAGCAGATCGCCGACCACGGGAACGGCAACTTCCACTACGTCGACGGCCTGCTCGAAGCCCGCAAGGTGCTGGTCGAGGAGATGGGCGGAACCCTGCTCACGCTTGCCAAGGACGTCAAGCTGCAGGTCGAGTTCAACCCGGCGCGCGCCGCCGGATACCGGCTGATCGGCTACGAGAACAGGCTGCTGGCCGACGAGGACTTCAACGACGACACGAAGGACGCGGGCGAACTGGGCGCGGGCCACACGGTCACGGCGCTCTACGAGGTAGTGCCCGCGGGCGTGGAGGTTCCCCGCGGCGAGGTGGACGACCTGCGCTATCAGCCGCAGCCGGACGACCCGCCGCTCAGCGACTTCGACGACGAGCTGATGTACGTCAAGGTGCGTTACAAGGACCCCGCCGGGGCGACGAGCAAGCTGCTGGAGCGGGCGGTCGCCGACCGGGTGCGGTCGCCGTCGACCGACTTCCGGTTCGCGGCGGCGGTGGCGGGATTCGGCATGCTGCTGCGCGACTCCGAGCACGCGGGCGACCTGGTGCTCGACGATGTCGTGCGGATGGCCGAGCAGGGCAAGGGCGACGACCCGCGCGGCTACCGCGGCGAGTTCATCCGGCTGGTGGAGACGACGCGCGATTCGAAGCTGCTCGACCGGAAAGCGGAACAGCGCGAGAGGTGGCGACGCTGGTGAATGGATTCGGACGGATCCCGAGTCCGGAAAATTGATTTTCCACGACAACCAGTTATTGTAATCGAATCGCCACCTCCGTAACCGCTTTTCCACCGCAAGACCCATGACGAGTGACTCCCGCAGCCCCGTCGGCCAAGCGTGGCTGTTTCGCCAATTCGAACTGGCGGTTCCGAGGCCTGCCGTCGAGAGCTACGTCGTTGCGGGCGCCCGGCGCACGGAGATGGATGGACAGCGGATCGTCGAGTTGTATCCGACGCGGTACGCCACGGAAGACACGGTCGTCTCCCATTTGCGTTTCGCACTCCGGCACGAGGCTTTCGATCTTGGTGTCCTGGTCGCAGCCCTCCGCAAGATGGAGCCTTCGGTGCTCGAGAGTTGGGTGCGCAGGCAACCAACAGGCGTCTTCAGCCGCAGAACATGGTTCCTCTATGAGACCTTCATCGGAGGGACGCTGGATCTGGCAGACGCCCGTGCAGGAAACTACGCGGGGGCCCTCGACCCTCGTCGGCACGTGGTCGCCAGGCGTACCAACAGCCGCCGCCACCGCATCGTGGACAACCTGCTCGGCGGGCCGGGACTCTGCCCCATCGTCAGGTTGACTCCGAAGTTGCGCGCCGCGGTCGATTCGGGTCTTGGCCAGGAGGCACGGACTCTCACTGCGACTGCCGAACCGTCCGTGCTGGCAAGGGCGGTGAACTATCTCTACACGAAGGAAACACGCTCTTCGTTTGCGCTCGAAGGAGAGACTCCGGACGCCCGGAGGGCTCAACGCTTCGTCGCGGCGCTCAGGGCGGCACCCTCTTTCGACCCTGCGGACAAGGCCGCGCTCATTCGCTTGCATGCTGCCATCGTCGATCCCCGTTACTCGGAAAGCGACTGGCGAACGGTCCAGAACTTCGTCGGGGAGACGATCGGCGGGTATCGCGAGCTGGTCCATTTCATCTGCCCGAAGCCAGCTGACGTCCCCGGCCTGATGACCGGCTGGACGGCCTTGACCCGCCGCCTGGTGGATGGAGGGATCGACCCCGTGGTCGCGGCAGCGGTCTCGTCGTTCGCGTTTGTCTTCATTCATCCCTTTGAAGACGGCAACGGCCGGATCCACCGCTTTCTCATACACCACGTCCTCGCGAAACGGCAATTCGGACCACCGGGCGCGATTCTACCGGTGTCGGCAGCGATTCTGCGCGACCGCCGAGGTTACGACGAAGTGCTTGCCGGCTTCTCCGATCCCCTCCTGGACCTGACCGCGTGGCGATGGACTGGAGGCACAAAGGGCTCCCTCGGCCGGACAATGGAGGTGCGGAACGAGACCGTCGATCTCTACCGCTACTTCGACGCCACGCCGTTCGCGGAGTATCTGTACGACCGGCTGGCCGAATCGATCCGCCACGACCTCAGGGAGGAGCTTGACTTCGTCGCGGTGTTCGACCGGGCGCTTGAAGGGGTTCGCGATGTCGTGAACATGCCCGATCGTCGCGCCTCTCTGCTTGTGCGTCTGTGCTTGCAGAACGGGGGTCGCCTTGCCGTCAGGAAACGAGCCCGGTTCGCCGAACTGACGGACGACGAAGTGGGCGCGATGGAGGAAGCGGTGCAGACGGCGATGGCTGGAGGCTGACCGTCACCCTTGCCGCGCCCATCCTCATGGCGTATTTGTGTCTCCTGGATCCCAGGCTCGTCGTGCCGCCGGGAACCGGTGGCAAGGGTGGGCCGCCGACCCCTGGCTGGAGGTCACGATGGTGGACGTTGATCGCAAGACCTTCCTCGCAAGCCTTCCCGCGGGTGCTCTCGCCGCCATGTCCCACGAAGACAAGGCGGAGGAACTCGAGCACTACATGGAAGAGAAGCTGGACGACCTGATTGCCGCGCGGCGCGCGGGAGCGGACGGGGAGGCCGGCTCCATCATCACTCTTGAGGAGCTGGAGGAGCAGGAAGCCCGCTCTCCTCGCGGCACCGGCCGCCTCTTCATGCCGCGCGAGGACGAGTTCCCGCCGCTGCCCGACAAGCCGACGGTGCTCGACTTCTTCAAGCTGCGCTTCGCGCCGGCCAACCATGTGCTCCAGAGCGCCACGCACGCGCTCCGGACGGGGCAACCCGAGCGCACCGTCTTCGCTTGCCTGATGCACGACGTGGTTCTGAACCTGATCAAGGTCGACCACGGCTGGTGGGGCGCCCAGCTGGTCGAGCCCTACGTGGACGAGCGCATTTCCTGGGGGATTCGGTACCACGCCGCGCTGCGCTTCTATCCGGACGAGGAGTACGGGTACGAGTATCCCGAGATGTACAACCGCATCTTCGGGCACGACTACGTGCCGGAACCCTACATCAAGCAGGCCTACGAGTACGCGCGCAACCACCGCTGGTACGGCGAGGCGCGGCTGATCACGGTGAACGACACCTACGCGTTCCAGGACGACATGGACGTCGACATCAACGAGTTCACCGACATCATCGGGCGCCAGTTCAAGCAGCCGAAGGAAGGGCTGGGCTACGACAACAGCCCGGTGGCGCACATGTGGCGGACGATCGCGTTTCCGAACAGGCCGCTGTAGGGGACGAGGCCGCCACAGGTTGGGCCACAGGGTCGTGATTGCGCCCTGCTCCCCCACCGGCAATCTTTCCTTCCGCCGTGTCCACCTGGCCACGGACACGACGCAACGACGCAGGAAAACGCAACACCGCAGTAAGGGAACCCACGCCATGAAAACACACAGCACCATCCGGTCCGCCGCGCTGCTCCTCGCGGTCGCGGCCCTCTCGACCACGCAGGCCGCCGCCCAGGACGTCGCGCGGGTGGCAGTCAGCCCGGAGACGCTCTCCCTCGAAGTCGGCGGGACGGCAACCGTCTCCGCCACCGCCTACGACGCCGCCGGCAACGTCGTCGACATCCCCTTCCTCTACTTCTCCCGGGGCGGGCGCGGCAGCCTGGCCGTCAACCGCACGACCGGCGAGATCGAGGCCTTCAAGGGCGGCGAGTTCGAAGTCATGGCGCGTGCGCTCGGGCCCGGCCGGATCAGCGGCACGATGACGGTCACCGTCGCCTTCCCGCCGCTCGACCGCATCGAGATCTCGGAGGACGGCGGACGCTACTACGTCGGCGTGACGCTGCGCCACAAGGCTACCGTGATCGACCAGGCCGACGACGCGCGCGATGTGCAGGTCACCTGGAGCACCTCGGACGAGTCCGTAGCCACGGTCGACCGCTTCGGAGTGTTCAGCGCCCACGCACCCGGCGACGTGACGCTTTCCGCAACCGCAGAGGGCGTTGTCGGCCGGATCACCTACGAAGTGGCAGCCAATCCGGTCACGTCCGTTGCCGTCGAAGCCAGCCAGGCACGCGGGCGGACCGGTGATGTCATCCACTTCTCCGCCACGGCGTCGGACGGGGACGCAACCGTCAACGACATCCCCGTCACTTTCGGGCTGATCGCCGATCCGGACGTCATCGCCACCGCCGACTTCCCGCCGGCCGAGGTCGATGACCGGGGCCGTTTCGTGGCCTACAAGCCGGGCGTCTACACGGTCACCGCGAGCGTGCCGGGCCGGACCGCGCACGCCACGGTGGAGATCCTGCCGCGCCACGTCGCCGAAGAGGTGCAGCTGGTCGGCCACGCGCCGGTGCGCAACGTGTCCACGTCGGATCTCTGGGTGTGGGAGGGCGTCGATGGCCGCGACTACGCGATCACCGGCACGCACAGCGGCCATGGCAGCACGTACTGGTGGGATGTGACCGACCCGGCCAGCCCGGTCCTGACCGATTCGCTCATCGTCGACGCCCGCACGACCAACGATGTCAAGGTCTCGGAAGACGGCGAGCTCTGCGTGATCTCGCGCGAGGGCGCGTCCAACCGGCGCAATGGGATCGTCATCGTGGACTGCACCGATCCCCGCAACATCGAGATCATCTCGACCTACGACGACGAGCTGACCGGGGGCGTGCACAACCTGTTCATCTACGAAGACCACGTGTACGCGGTGAACAACGGCATCCGCTTCGACGTGATCAACATCGAGGATCCCGCCAACCCGCACCGCGTGGGCCGCTTCGAGCTCGACACGCCCGGGCACGCCATCCACGACATCTGGATCGTGGACGGCATCGCCTACACGTCCAACTGGAATGACGGGGTGGCCGTGATCGACGTGGGCGGCGGCGACAGGGGCGGCAGCCCGGAGAACCCGGTGGAGATCGCGCGCTTCCGCGACATCGGCGGCGCGACGCACGCGGCGTTCCCGTACCGGAGCCCCACGGGCAAGTTCTACATCTTCATGGGCGACGAGATCGGCGCGCCCGCCTTCGACGGGCAGGAGGACGGCCGCACGCCCGAGTTCATGAGCGGCTACATCCACGTGGTCGACTTCACCGACCCCGAGAACCCCGAAGAGGTGGCCCGTTACGAGATCCCCGAGGCCGGGTCGCACAACATGTGGATCGACGAAGACCGGCTCTACGCGGCGTTCTACCAGGGAGGGCTGCGCGTGCTGGACATTTCGGGCGAGCTGAAGGGCAACCTGTACCACCAGGGACGCGAGATCGCGGTGTACAAGTCCTACGATCCCGACGGCGTGGTGGCGAACGCGCCCTTCACCTGGGGGCCGCAGATCCACAAGGGCAACCTGTTCTTCAGCGAGTACTTCTCGGGCATGTGGGCAGTCAAGCTGCAGCCGCGGCGGACGCTGATTCCGTGAGGCGCACGGCTGGACCGGCGGTCGCGGCCGTCCTGGCCGCGGCCGCGCTGACGGCCGTGGCCCCGCCCATCCAGGCCGCCGCCCAGTCCTACTGGGTCTACGTGGCCGCCGAGTCCGAGGACGAGGTGTCGCTGCTGCGCTACGACGCGGGTGGGGACCTGGTCGTCGAGAAGACGATCACGACCGGGTGGCTCGCAGCCGAGATCGAAGCACCCCATGGCCTCGCCATGGACCCGGCGGGCGAGTACTGGTACCTCACCCTGGGCCACGGCTTCCCGAACGGCCGCCTCGTCAAGTACGCGACCGGGTCCGACACCATCGTAGGCGTGGCCGACCTGGGACTGTTCCCCGCCACGATCGCCGTCCCGCCGCACGGCACGGTGGCACTGGCGGTCAACGCGAACTTCCACGGCGACCACGTGCCGTCGACCGTCACGATCGTCGACCTGGAATCGATGTACCCGATCGCGGACGTGGTCACCTGCACCATGCCGCACGGCTCCCGCTTCAACGCCGACGGTTCCAGACACTACTCGGCGTGCATGATGGACAACCAGCTCGTCGAGATCGACGGCGCCACCCTCGACGTCACCCGGCGCCTCGACCTCATCGCCAACGAGCCCGCGCACGCACCGATGGACGGGCATATGGCCATGGCACCGCCCGACGGCCAGAACTGCTCACCCACCTGGACCACTCCCCACCCGGACGGCTCGCGCGTCTTTGTCCCGTGCAACCGCGGCGACGTCATCCTCGAAGTCGACCTCGACCGGTGGCGCGTCACCCGCCGCATCGAGGCCCCGGGCGCGCCCTACAACCTCGACCTCACGCCTGACGGCTCGAAGCTGCTCGCCACGCTCAAGGGAAGCGCCGAGCTCGGCATCTGGGATGTCGAGACGGGCGAACTGCTGCACCTTGTAGACTCGGAGATGCGTGTCACGCACGGCGTCGTCGTCACCCCCGACGGCCGCTACGCCATCGTGACCGTCGAGGGCATCGGAGGCGATCCGGGCACGGTGGAAGTCATCGACATCCAAGCGGGCGCCCGTGTCGCGTCCGCCGAGATCGGCAAACAGGCCGGAGGAGTCGCTCTATGGAGGATGGAAGGATGAACAAGCGCGCCGTACTGCTCGCGGCGACCCTGGCAATGTGGGCCTGCCAGCCGGCTCCCCCACCTCCGGCCAGCGCGGAAAACGAACCCGGCTGGCTCTGGTCGGATGAGCGGGTCATGGAGACCGTCAACGCAGTGCGGGCGGGCCGCAGCCTGCAGCCCGAGTCATGGCCGGGCGGTGCCCGCGTCGCGGTTCTCCTGTCGTTCGATGTCGACAACGAGACGGTCCTCGGCCTGCGCTACGGCGACGCCACCGTCGGCTCCCTGTCGCAGGGAGAGTACGGTGCCCGCGTCGCGCTGCCGCGCATCGTCGACCTGCTCGACCGCGAGGGCATCCCGGCGTCCTTCTTCATCCCCGCCGTCAGCATCGTGCTCAACCCCGGCCAGGTCGACGTAATCCAGGCCGCCGGCCACCACGAGTTCGCCATCCACGGCTGGATCCACGAACTCAACTCCAGCCTCGACGCCGAAACGGAACGCGCCCTGCTCGTCCGAGCCGTCGACTACTTGACCGAGGTTACCGGCACCCGCCCGCTGGGATACCGGGCCCCGTCGTGGAACTTCAGTCCGAACACCCTGGACATCATCCGCGAGATGGGCTTCTTCTACGACTCGTCCCTCATGGCCGACGACCGGCCCTACGAGATCAACGCACACGGCGAGCCCACCGGTATGGTCGAGTTGCCCGTCGAGTGGATCATGGACGACGCACCGGTCTTCAATCCGCGCGGCGCCAGCTACTCGCACCCGCGCGACGTGCTCGAGGTCTGGAAGGACGACTTCGACGGCGCCTACGAGGAGGGCACCATGTTCCTCCTGACCATGCACCCGCACGTGATCGGCCACCGGTCGCGGATCGTCGTGCTGGAGGAGCTGATCGACTACATCCAGGGCCACGAGGACGTGTGGTTCGCGACGCATCTGGAAGCCGCGCAGTACGTGAAGGAGCAGGCGGGGCTGTAGGGGCGGGCGATGCGCCGGTCAATGATGATCCAATGTTGCATGCATCGAGTGCATGCACCACTCTTGGTGTGCATCCCGGTCTACAAATCCCTCTGGCTTCCGCAGGAGCGACCACGACCACAATGAGTTCCATGATCACGGTGCGCCGAATCGACTCAGGCGACAAGGCCTGGCTGAAGCGTGAAGCGCGTCGGGCCGGTGTTTCGATGGAAGAGCTGGTCCGCCGCTTGATTCGCGAGGGGCGCGAGAAGGCCCGCAGCCGTCTCAAGCCTTCCGAGGTGTTCCGGCGCCATTTCGGCCCGGAGCACGGCGTGGAATTGCCAATCGGCAAGCGCTACGGTTACAAGCCGGTCAAGTTCCGGGACGGGGAGTGATCCTCGGTGGCGTTCCTGCTCGACACGAACGTCGTCTCGGAGATGATGCGCCCCCACCCCGAGCCGCGGGTCGCACGGTTTCTGGACCGCGTCGGCGGCGATAGACTCAATGTGAGTGCGATCACGGCCTGGGAGATTCTCAACGGGATTGGTCGCCTGGATCACCAGTCACGTCGAGACGATCTCGGACGACGATTCCGCAACACCATGACGCTGCTCTTCCAAAACCGCGTCCTGGATTGGACCGCGACCGATGCCGAGGAATGTGCCCGCATCATGGAGGACAAGCGACGCCTGGGAGAGTCCCTCGACAGCCATTTGCCGGACGCGATGCTCGCCGGAACCGCAGCGAGCCGTGGCTTATCCATCGTCACGCGCAACACGCGCGATTTCCGCAACATCGGGATCGCCGTGATCAATCCGTGGGACGAAGCGCATGCGTAGCGGGAGATCTGCCGCGCAGGTCGCGGCCGCGCTGGCCGCGGTGCTGACGGCCACGTGTTCCGGGCCAGGCGAAGCGCCGCAGGAGCTGGCCGGGGTCCAGGCCGTGACCTCACCATGCGACGACACGCCCCCGCGTCCCGGCGCCACGCTCACGCCCAGCCGCGACCTCTACTGCGTTTTCCTCACCGCGCGCCCGGGCCTGGAGGGCATGTCGGGACGCCTCGAACTGCGCACGCCCCACTCCCCATTCGGGGTCGCCGTCAACGCCGCCGGGAACCACCTGTACGAAGGCATCCTTACGCTCGACGGCCTTCCCGACCCCGCCACCCTGGGCGACTACGGCCACATCGTCGCATGGCTGGCCACCCCGCTTTTCGATACGGTCGTGAACCTGGGCCCGGTCGGCAACGGAACGAGCAGCATCGGTGAGATCAGCCTCAACAAGTTCATGATCCTGGTCACGGCGGAGCCGCGGCCCGACGCTCCCGAATGGGAAGGGCGGCTTCTGCTGCGCGCGACCTCGCCCAGCGCACGCATGTCACCGCCCGATCTGCAGGAGTACATCTTCGGGGCCACCGGGGCGGGCGGGGACGACGCGGGGATGGCCGGTCACGGACACGGCGCCGGCAGCACCGGGCCATGGCCACGCCCGTCCATGATGCCCGGTCTTACGATGTTCCCCGCGCTGATGGCGCTCGACCCGCCCGGCGCGAGCCCCTTCCTGCCCGGCGCCGATATCGACCCCGCTGCCCTGCCGCTGGCGCGGCCCCGCGACGTGATCAGCCTCGGCGACGGTGACGAGATCGACCTGGAGGCCGGGCTGGTACGGCGGCGGATCGGCAGCCACGACTACGTCATGTACGGTTTCAATGGCCAGTACCCGGGACCGCTGCTTCATGTACCCGAGGCCGCCACGGTCACCGTGAACTTCACCAATTCCATCGCGTGGCCGACGACCATTCACTGGCACGGCCTCCGCCTCGACAACGCGTCGGACGGGGTCCCCGGAATCACCCAGGAGCCGGTCGAGCCCGGCGAGACCTTCCGCTACGAGATCCACTTCAAGGACCCCGGCCTCTACTGGTACCATCCCCACCACCGCGAGGACGTGCTGAAGGACCTCGGCCTCTACGGCAACATGCTCGTCGAGCCGCGCCAGCCGGACTATTTCGGGCCGGTGGATCGCGAAGAGTTCCTCATGGTCGACGACTTCCTCATGACCGGCGACGAGCCCCTGCCCTTCGGCATGGAGCGCTCCACGCACGCGTTCATGGGGCGTTTCGGCAATCTGATGCTGACCAACGGCGAGCCGCACTACGAGCTTGACGTCACCGCGGGCGAAGTGATTCGCCTGTACCTGACCAACGTGTCGAACACGCGCACGTTCAACCTTTCGTTCGAGCGGGCGTGGGAAGGCGGCGGTGCGGACGGGACTGGGACGGCGTCCGGCGGCCCATCAACGGTCGCACGCATGAAGGTGGTGGGCACCGATGTGGGCGCCTTCGAGCGCGAGGAGTGGGTCGAGAGCATCGTGCTGAGCCCGGCCGAGCGCTACATCGTGCACGTGCGCTTCGACGAGCCGGGCGACTACGCGCTGCTCAACCGCGTGCAGGGGATCGACCATCTGGGCGGCAGCTTCTTCTCGGAGACCGATTCGCTGGGCATGGTGCGTGTGGCCGCGGACGCCCCGGGACCGGATGCTTCGCAGTCGTCCGCGGGAATCGCGTTCGACAGCTTGCGCACCAACCTCCATGCCGCGCGCGAGATCGCACTCCTGCGGGAGCATTTCGACGATCCCATCGACTACGAGCTCACCTTCACCCTGGAGGCATCCGGGATCCCCTTCGTGGTGGACCGGCTGATGCGCTTCGATTCCGCCTACTTCCACCCGGTGGAGTGGAGTGGGACGATGCCGATGATGAACTGGAATTCGTCGTCCGAGGAGGTGCGCTGGATCATCCGGGAGCCCTCGACAGGGCTTGAGAACATGGACATCGACTGGGACTTCGAGGTGGGCGACGTGGTCAGGATCCGCCTCCACAACGAACGGCGGTCCTTCCACGCCATGCAGCACCCCTTCCACATCCACGGCCAGCGCTTCCTCGTGCTCAGCCGCAACGGGGTCCCGAACGAGAACCTTGCCTGGAAGGACACCGTGCTGCTCCCGACCGGCACCACGACCGACATCCTGCTGGAGATCACCAACCCGGGCAGCTGGATGGCGCACTGCCACATCTCGGAACACCTGGAGTCGGGGATGCGGATGCTGTTCGAGGTGAACGATCCGGCGACGCCGGGGGGCGGTGGCTAGCGCGGGAACGCTCGCCAGCCGGGCAGGAGGTCGCCGACCACGCGCGTCCTGATCACCTCCGCGCCTCCCAGGCCGCCGCCAGGCCGCGGTCGAAGGTGACGAGATCGCGAGGCTCGTGCCGGATGCAGCAGGCCAGGTGGACGAGATCGCGAGCCTCGAGCCCGGGATAGCGATCGGCAAGACCGCGGGCCAGTTCGATATCGGTCCGCTCCACCGGCCAGACCTCCGACACGCTGGCGTCGACGAGTTCGAAGGCGGCATTCATATCCGCCAGTCTCCGGGATCGGTGGTAGTAGTGGAGAATCTCCTGCAGCACCTCTGAAGACGTAACCAGGCGATGTCGTCGGTGCCGGGCCCCGGCCATGAACTCCCGGGCCTCGTCGCGCAGGGCATGGTCGTGGCCAACGAAGTGAATGAAGACGTTGGTGTCGACGAAGATCATGCGTCTCCCAGCCCTGCGATCTTCGACTCGGCGATCATGCGCTTGATCTCGGGCCAATCCGGCTCCCGCGAACCGGGGGGATGCCGGGCATCGCAACGCGCGGCGAACTCACGCAGCTCCTCGACGGTGTATAGCCGTGGACGCTCCGACGCGAGCTTCTCCTCCGCCGCCTCGCGCATCCACTGTCCCAGCGACTTCCCCTCGCGCTCGGCCTGGGCCTGATACCGGGCCTTGGCGGTCTCCTTCACGACGAAATGTATGCGCGACATGACAGATCCTGTGCAATAAAGTGGTGCATGACACAATATAGTGGTACAAGAAATGTGTCAAGACAATGGCGCGGGTAGCCGCAGGCTCGCCCGCTGGCCGGGGGCAGACCGGCCCGCTGACCGGCCGCTAACGCGACGCTTCCAGACTCCCGTCCACGAACACCCATTTCGGCAGGACCCGGTAATCGAACGGGTGCCCCTCGAGGATCACGAAGTCGGCGTCCTTGCCCACCTCGATGCTGCCGATGCGGTCGTCCATGTCGAGGATCTCGGCGGCGTTCAGCGTCGCCATCTTCAGCGCCTCGATCTCGGGCACCCCGTTGCGGAACGCCCACGCCGAGTTGAGGATCGGTTCCCCGCCCAGCCGCCCGATCGGCGAGGCGCGACGCGACGCACCCGGGCCGAAGAACGCAACCTTCACGCCCGCGCGGGTCAGGATCGCGGGACCCTCGACGCTCCAGCCGTCGCCGCCGCCGCGGATGTCCGAGGCGTAGCTGCCCGAGTTGCCGAGGATGACGCCGGCGCCGAGCGCCGCGAGTTCGTCCGCGAAACCGTGCGCCTCGACCCCTCCGGTGACGACCAGCCGCAGGTCGTAGAGGTTCGCCAGCGAGATCGCCGACCTGATTTCCGGTGCCCGGTCGGCGTGGACCACGGCGGGAACTTCTCGCCGCAGCACCGGCAGGAGCGCCTCCATGCGCGGGTTGTATCCGGGGTCGGTTGGGCTGGCATCGCGGCCACGGGCGCTGGCGTAGGCGCGCGCCGAGTCCAGGGTCTCCATGATCATGTCGGGTTCTGACAGACCCCAGCCGGAGGCGGCCTCGAACGTCATCGAGAACACCATGCTCGCCGGCTCGCGGCGCACCATCTTCTCGAAATCCATCCCCGGCGTCTTGATCACGACGCCGCTGCCGCCGATCGGGTTGGCCGTGCCCGGGGTCACGTGGATCGCGGTCACGCCGATGTTCGTGTTAACCCGGTACGACGGGAACCACGGATCGACGGCGTAGAGCGCGTTCATCTCCGGGACGACCGGCCCGGTCAGTTCGTCGTTCTGCACCTGCCACTTCAGATCGCCGATCCAGTCGTTGGGAAACGCGCGCGCGATGATCGTCCCCGGCATGACGACCCGGCCGCCGATGTCCATGACGGGCACGCCCGCGGGCGGGGCGGCGCCGGCCTCGACCATGGTGAAGCGGTCGTCTTCGACCACCAGGGTCGCGTCTTCGATCGCCCCGTCGCTGATCGTGAAGACGTGTGCGCCGGTAATGGCGAAGGCCTCGTCGTCCGGCCCGATCGTCCCGGCGACCGGCCTGAACGGCCCCACCGCGCGGGGCTCATCCGGTTGCGGCAGACGGGCGCGTTCATACTCGATTCGGCCATCCACAATCACCTGCTCGACCCGGTCGGCCGTCAAGTCCAGGAAGTGCCCGTCGAGCAGCACCAGGTCGGCGTCCTTGCCCGTCTCGATGCTGCCCACCCGGTCCTGCAGCCCCATTGCGCGGGCCCCGTTGATCGTCATTACCTCAAGCGCCTGCCGGTCGGTCAGACCGTGGCGCGCAAGAAACGCCCCGTATTCGCGGAAGTCCTTGAAGTGCTGGCGCGACATGTCGGTCTGGATGCTGGCGTTGACACCCGCGTCGAGGAGCACCTTGAGCAGGTTGATCGGCTCCGGATCGTTGAAGTACTGGACGATCATCATCGGGCCGATCACGGGGATGATCTTCGTGCCCGCGAGCAGTTCGATCATCGGGAATACCTCCTCGGCGTGCGCCAGCGCCAGCCGGTCGATGAAGCCGTACTTCCGCGCCAGACGCATCACCATCATCGTCTCGCTGGGGTAGTGCGTGTGCGCGTGCACCATGACCTCGCCGCGGATAACCGCCGCGAAAGCCTCCAGCCGCTCGTCGTGTTCGGGGGCCGGGCCACGGCCCGCCGCGTGGGCCTCCTGCCGATCCAGGTATTGCATCGCCCGACGGAAGTAGTCGTCCGCGGTGGCGTACCAGCCCATCACGGTCTGGGGCGTCTCACCCGGCCGCAGCTTGACGAGCGGGCGTACCGCCATCTTGAGGTCGACGTAGGGCTTGAGAATCATGTCGGGCCCGGGCTCGCGCTTCATCTTGAGCGCCACCGACTGCCCGCTCGAAATGACGCCGCTGCCCGAGCGCGTGATCACCGAGGTCACACCCCCGGAAAGCGCGACCTGGATCGTGGGATCGTTGAGGTCGAGGTGCTCGACCGCCTTCCACTCGGCGGTGACGGGCCCGTCGGGCCGCGGCCAGTTCATCCGGTTCAGTGCGAAATGCGTGTGGGCGTCGATCAACCCCGGGATCACGACCTCCGCCTCGTAGACGCGCGCGTCGGGCGGCGCATCGACGGTCGACCCTACCGCGGCGATGACCCCGTCGCGAATCAGGATCTCGCCCGGCCGCAGTGTGCCGTTGGTGACAGTGTGAACCGTGCCGCCCCGGATGAGAATCGGCGCGTCCTGCGCGGAGATGGGCCCCGGTGCGCCTGCGAGAAGGGTCGCGACGGCCAGCGCGGCGACAAACCGGGTCATGGCCGCCCCACACGATCCAGGAACGGCCCCACCTCGAGCAGCACGACGTCGTCCCGCCTGCGCAGTTCACGCAGGAACGGTCCCTTGTGACCCGCGCCGTAGGTCAGCAGGAAACGCGCGCCCTCGCCCCGGTGCTTGTCCAGCGCGCGTTCGATGTTCGCCCAATGCGACGCGTTGATCGGATCCCACCCACCGGGCCCGAGGTCCTCGTCGAAGAGACGGGCGTACACCTGCATGCGGATGTCGTAGGCCGCGTCGTAGGCGTCGGTGTGGATCCAGCGGGGGTCGTCGCCGGCACCACCGGCCGCAAGGGCTTCGGCAGACCGCGCGGCGGCGGCGCGGTACTCGGCCCATTGCTCCGCCCGCTCCGGGTCATTTGCGTAGGCATCCAGATACGCGGCCCGGAAGTCCGACATCGGCTCGGTCCAGCCCGCGGTCGGGATCACCTGGAAGTCCAGTTCGCGCGACAGCGGGAAAAGCCCCTCCATGTATTCGGGAAACCGGCGCACGCGCGGCTCCTGCACCGTTCCGGTTTCCTGGTACTCGGACCACGCCCGGTCCCAGCGGTTGGGCGGGATCTCGGTGAGCCAGTAGTCGGGATCGATCTCGCGGACCAGGTCGCGAAACACCGCAAGGCTGAAAAGCTCGCTGTCGTTGTGACCGCTGTGGATCACGCCCATCACGACGACTTCGCTGAGCGCGGGCGCGTCCGCGGCGGTGGCGACGGCACCCGCTGACGACCAGACGTCCTCTGCCGGAACCAGCTCGACCAGCGTGCCGGCGACCTCGTTCGCCACGAAGACGCGCTCGCCGTCCGGGTGGACGCGGACGACGATCGGCTGCGCGCCGACTTCGATGGCCTGCGCGACCGTCCGCGCCTCGATGTCCACGATCGAGACGGTGCTGCCACCCGCGTTGTTGACCACGGCGTAGCGTCCGTCGCCGGGGATCGCCACCGAGAAGGGGCGGGGACCGAGGCCGGAGACGCGGCCCGTGACCGCGAACGATGCCGTGTTGATGAAGGCCAGCTCGTCGGAGCCGCCGCAGGCCACGATGTAGGTCACCTGATCGGGGGTGAGCGCGCCGCCGGGCGGGCCCGGACAGACATCGACCGTCGCGTCCGTCTCGGCGTTGAGCAGGTCGATCACCGACACGGTTCCCGCATCCAGATTGGGCACGAACGCGTGCGAACCGTCCCACATGACGTCGGCGGGATAGGGGCGGTCGCCGGTCTCGTGGAACCGGAGCGGCGCCCCCGTGCCGGTGTCGACGACCGAGAGGCGGTCGGCAAACTCGCTCGTGACCCAGGCCTGTCCGCGCACGGTGCCGGGCGTGAAGAGCGATGGCCCCGCGCCGACGTTCCATGCCGCGCCGGCGACGCGCTGGCCCGCGCCGTCGAGGAGGATAAGCGTGGAGTCGCGAAACTGGCTGACGAGCCAGCCGTCCCCGGCGCGGATGAGGTCGAGGGGCGTGGTGCCGGCATCCCAACGGGCGACCACCGCCGGGCCCGTCAGGTCGACGACCGCTATCTGGCCGTCGCCGCTCAGCGCGACGTATGCGGTGTCGCCGTCCGCGCTGAAGCGGATGCCGTGCGGGGCGGCGCCGACCTCGATCGTCGTCCCGATCCGGTAGGGACCCAAGTCGTCCGCCGGATCGTTCGCAACGCAGCCCGGCGCCACAGCGCCCAGTGCGGCCATGGTGGCCAGTCGTGTCGCCATCCGCCGTCTGTGCGCGTGCCGGTCTCGTGTGCACAGCAGGTCTCGCATACTCCGCAGGTCTCGCGTACTCAATGTGTCCGCCCTCCGTCTCGTGTGCCGGGCATGATACGGTTCCGCCTGGCGGGAGTCACGCCCGGCTCCACTGGCGCGGACACCCGACCGGAACCACAATGCGTGGTGCGCAGGCGGAAACGGGATTGCGCCTGCCGTGACGACGCCGACCTCCCGGAAGGAGACCACCGGATGACCGACTTCCCGCAAAACCGCTCAAGGTGGGAGGGCGCCGCGCGCGCCCTGCACGCTGCCATCCTGCCTGCCGGCACCGCCCTGCTTACCGCCACCGTCCTGCTTGCCGCCACCGTCCAGCCCGCCGACGCCCAGCGGCCCGCACCCGGCTCCGAGGCCGCCGCGTACGTGGCCGTCGACGCCGGCACCGTGGCGTTGCAGGGTGTCACCCTGCTCGACGGTACCGGGGCTCCAGCCGAACGCAACCAGACGGTCGTTATGGAGGGAACGCGGATTACCGCCGTCGGCGCCGCAGGCGACGTGGCGATCCCCGAAGGCGCCGAAGTGCTCGATCTGGCCGGCCACACTGTCATGCCGGGGATGGTCGGGCTTCACAACCACCTCTTCTACATGGCTGCGGGCGGCCGCATGCATCCGATGAGCTACACCGGCCAGCGGCTGTACCTCGGGTCGGGGGTCACCACCATTCGCACCACGGGCAGTCTCGCGACGTACGCCGAGCTGAACCTGAAGGACGAGATCGAGCGGGGGCTCCAGCCGGGGCCGCGGATCCACATCACGGCGCCCTACATGACCGGCGACGAGAGTCTCAACATCATGACGCGGTTCCGGAGCCCCGAGCAGGCGCGGCGTTTCGTGCGCTACTGGGCGGCGGAGGGGGCGACCTGGCTGAAGGCGTACACGACGATCAGCGGCGAGGACCTTGCCGCGGCCATAGACGAGGCGCACAGGATGGGGCTGAAGGTGACCGGCCACCTCTGTTCGATCAGCTTCACCGAGGCGGTCGAGCTGGGGATCGACAACATCGAGCACGGGCTCGGCACCAACAGTGACTATGTGCCGGGCAAGATGGAGGACGAGTGTCCACCCGACCTCTGGGACGCCGCCGAGGCGGTGGACGTGGAGGGGCCCGAGGTCGCAGCTACCTTCGACGCGATGATCGAGAACGACGTGGCGATGACCTCGACGCTCGCGGTGTACGAGCTGTTCGTGCAGGGACGGCCGACGCGCGATGCGCGCACGCTTGCCGCAATGGCGCCCTCGGTGCGCGAGGACTACCTGGCCGCAAAGGCCGAGATCGACGAGATCGGGCGTCCGCCGGAGGGCTTCCTGAACGCGATGGCGTACGAGAAGAAGTTCCATGACCGGGGCGGGGTGCTGGCGGCCGGCGTGGACCCGACCGGCAACGGCGGCGCGCTCGCGGGCTACGGCGACCAGCGCAACTACGAGCTGTTCATCGAGGCGGGATTCAGTCCCGAGGACGCGGTGATGGTGCTCAGCGCGAACGGGGCTCGCGTGCTGGACGTGTTCGACGATCTCGGTACGGTGGAAGCCGGCAAGATCGCGGACCTGGTGGTGATGGAGGGCGACCTGACGGCCGATCCGTCGGTGATCCGCAACGTGACCATCGTCTTCAAGGACGGGATCGGATATGATTCGCCGGCCATGCTCGACGACGTCACGGGGCGCGTGGGAATCAACTAGGGAGACGGAAAATGAAGATGAAGACCGCGGCAGCCGCCGCCTGCATTTGTGCCATCGCGGCGCTCACCGCCGCCGAGCTGTCCGCCCAGCGGCCCCAGGAGGGGTCCGCAGCCGCCGGGTATGCTGTCGTGGACGCGGAGGCGGTCGCGCTCACCGGGGTGACGCTGATCGACGGGACCGGAGAGCCCGCACGCACCGGTCAGACGGTCGTGATTCAGGGGAGCCGCATTGGCGCGGTGGGGCCTGACGGGCAGGTGGACATCCCGGACGGCGCCGAAGTGATGGACCTGTCGGGTCACACGGTCATGCCCGGGATGATCGGGCTGCACAATCACCTGTTCTACACGGCCGCGGGCGGGCGCTCCGCGCAGCTGACGTACAGTGCGCCGCGGCTCTATCTGGGCAGCGGCGTCACATCCGTGCGCACCACGGGGAGCAGGCAGCCGTACGCCGAACTCAACCTGCGCGCCGAGATCGAGTCCGGGAGGACGCCGGGGCCGCGGATTCACATCACGGCGCCCTACATCACGGCGGGCGGCGGCATCTCCGGGATGACCATGCTGGAGTCGCCAGAGCAGGCACGGCGCTTCGTGCGCTACTGGGCCGCCGAGGGCGCGACCTGGCTGAAGGCGTACACCAACATCCGTACCGAGGAGCTGAGCGCCGCGATCGACGAGGCTCACGCGCAGGGCATCAAGGTCACGGGCCATCTGTGCTCGATCAGCTTTACCGAGGCGGTCGCGCTCGGGATCGACAACATCGAACACGGGCTCGCCACCAACAGCGACTACTCGCCCGGCCGCGGCAGGGACGAGTGCCCGCCAGGGCTCTGGGACGACGCCACTTCGGTGGACGTGAACGGTCCCGAGGCGCAGGCGACGTTCCGGGCAATGATCGACGCCGACGTGGCGATGACCTCGACGCTGGCGGTCTACGAACTCTTCATCCAGGGGCGGCCCACGCGCGACGCGCGCACGCTTGAAGCGATGGCGCCGGCGGTCCGCGAGGACTATATGGCGGCGAAGGCGCAGATCGACGAGGTGGGGCGCGACCCCGAGGAATTCCGCAACGCCATGGCCTACGAGAAGGCGTTCTACGACGCAGGGGGTGTGCTGGCGTCGGGCGTCGATCCAACGGGCAACGGCGGCGCGCTGCCCGGTTACGGGGACCAGCGCAACTACGAGCTGCTCTCCGAGGCAGGGTTTGCGCCCCACGAGGTCGTCCAGGTGCTCAGCGCCAACGGAGCGCGCGTGCTGGACGTGTTCGACGACCTGGGCACGGTAGAGGCGGGGAAGATCGCCGACCTCGTAGTGATGAGCGGTGATCTGACCGCGGACCCCTCGGTGATCCGCAACGTTACCGTCGTGTTCAAGGACGGGGTGGGGTACGACTCGCCGGCCATGCTGGAGGACGTGCGGGGGAGGGTGGGAATCAACGAGTGAGCGGCTCGAGCCGATGGTGGGACGCGGAGCCGCGCGACGGCTTGCCCTGCGCGTTGCGGGAGCGGTAGACTTTCTGCCTGGATTACCCCGCTCTTCGCCGAAATTGTCGTAACAACAACCGGAATTGTCGCATGACGCACCTTCGCACGACCACGGGTCTGTTCGCAGCTCTTACCGCCGCAACTCTGGCCGCCTCGTGCGGCGGAGACGGGGGAACGACGGTTCCACCGGTTGACCCACCGCCACCCCAGAATCGGGCCCCTGTTCCGGTGGGCTCGATTGGTGCCCTCACCATTGATGTCGGAGCCACGGTCACGACGGACGTCGCGTCGAACTTCAACGACCCTGACGGCGACGCGCTGACCTACTCGGCCGCCACCTCGGACGGCGGTGTCGCTACCGCCACCGTGTCGGGCAGCCAAGTCGCAACCACCGGCGTGGCAGCGGGAACCGCGACGATCACGATCACCGCCCGCGACCCCGGCGGCCTGACGGCAACACAGACGATGGCGGTGACCGTGCAGGCTACGAACAGCCCGCCAACGGTGACCGGGACAATCGACGACCAGACTCTCAGCGTGGGCGACTCCGTCACCATCGATGTCGCTGCGAGCTTCAGCGACCCCGACGGGGACGAGCTCACCTTTGCCGCGACCAGCTCGGACACGGCCGTAGCGACCGCTTCGGTCTCCGGATCCATGGTGTCGGTCATGGCCGTCGCGGCCGGCAGCGCCACCGTGACCGTGACTGCCACGGACGCGGGTGGGCTGGCGGCCGAAGTTGGCTTCACCGTGACCGTCGAACAGCCCAACCGGGCGCCGGAGGTGGCCGACATGATCCCGGCGCAGACGCTCAACGTCGGCGACACGGTCAGGCTGGTCGTGTCCATGTACTTCACTGACCCGGACGGGGACGAGCTGAGCTACGAGGCCGTGAGTGCGGACACCGGCGTCGCCGAGGCGCTGGCGATGGGTGACACGGTGATGATCGCGGCCATGACGGCGGGCCAGGCGACCGTGGCCGTGACGGCCACCGACCCCGAGGGCCTGATGGTCGCGCAGGATGTCGCGGTCACGGTCCAGGGGCCCCAGAACCGTGCGCCCGAGGCGCCCGACTCGATTCCGGCCCACGATGTGGTCGTGGACAGCGCGGTCGTGCTCGACATGTCGGCATACTTTAGCGATCCGGACGGGGACGAGCTGACGTACACCGCGGAAACCTCGGATGCGGCGATCGCCACAGCCTCCGTCGATGGTGCGGTGGTAACCACCAGCGGCGTATCGGCAGGCGAGGAGGGCGTCCAGTTGGTGACGCTGACAGTCACGGCCACCGATCCCGAGGGCCTGTCGGTCACGCAGGAGGCGGATGTCAGCGTGGCAGCAATGGACTATGACGTCTGGGAAGGGCTGAGCATCATCCAGGAGGGCGATGACAAGGGCAAGCTCCAGTTCAGTGCCATCGTCCTCAGCGCGTGCGTGCAGGGAACGCTGGTGGCAATCTTCGACTCCACTCTGCGGATCAACTGGAGCGAGTGGCAGGTCAGGAAGGGCACGGGCTGGGTCCGGGTGCCGGGTACGCGCCAGGAGCCGGCAGAAGCGACCGACGACGTGATCTGCGCCTACACGGAACTTGCCGACGGCACCGCGCCCGCGGGCACCTACCGCATCGTTGGCGGGGTGACGATCACCGAAGAGGGTATGGATCCGGTCCACTTCCGTCGCAAGACGGAGAACGAGTACACCCACGATCCGGAGAGTTGAACAAGCGGTCCGGCTACGCCGCCGCGCTCGCGCTGCTGGGCGCGGCCTGGGTCTTCGCGTGCGATAATCCGCAGCCGCCGGCTCTGTGCGGGACGGTCCCCGAGCAGACAATCACCGTGGGCGAGTCGGTCACGGTGCAGGTGTGCTTCGAGGATCCCAACGGGGAGATGCTCGCGCACAGGGTCGTGAGTTCGGACCCCGCGATTGCCACCGCCGTCGCGACGGGCAGCACCGTGACGGTGACGGCGGTGTCGCCGGGAGTCGCGCTGGTGACGATGATCGCGACCGACCCGACGGGGCTGAAGGCGCAGCAGAGCTTCCGGGTGGTGGTGCCGAACCGATCACCGACTACAGTGGGCACGATAGACGACCGCGAGCTGATGGTGGGCGACACGGCCGCGCTCGACGTCTCGGGGTATTTCAGCGAGCCTGACGGGCAGGATCTCGCCTATTCGGCGGCGGTCTCGGATTCGAGCCGGCTGTCGGCCGCCGTGGAAGCCGCCACGGTGACCATCGTGGCGCTGGCAAAGGGGGACGTGGTGGTGACGGTGACGGCCACCGACCCGGGCGGACTCTCGGCCACCCAGAGCTTCCTGGTCACGGTTCCCAACCGGCCACCGGTCGCGGTCGACTCGATCGCCGCGCGGATCGTCGCGGTCGATCGGGCCGATAGCGTCGACGTGTCGCCCTACTTCACCGACCCGGACGGCGACTCGCTCACCTACGCGGCCACCGTGTCGGACAGCGCGGTGGTGGCGGCGTCAGTGGCGGGGAGTGCCGTGGTCGTGACCGGGCTGGCAAAGGGCGAGGTGGAGGTGACCGTGACCGCGACCGACGACGAGGGACTGTCGGCGGAGCAGCGCTTCACGGTGACCGTTCCGAACCGGCCCCCGATCGTGGCGGACACGATCGCGGAGCGGGTGCTCTTCAAGGACGAGGCCGACACGCTGATTCTGGCGGGGCATTTCACCGATCCCGACGGTGACGCGCTGGCGTACACCGCTGAGGCGTCGGATAGCGGCGTGGTGGCGGTGGCCGTGTCGGCCGCGGTGGGCACGCTCTTGATCACCGCTGTGGGGCAGGGCGAGGCGGAAGTGACGGTAACCGCTACCGACCCGGAGGGTCTTGCCGCCGTACAGAGCTTCCTGGTAACCGTCCCCAACCGGGGACCGGTCGTCGGGGACGAGATTCCGGCGCAGACGCTCAACAAGCGGGAGACGGCGTCGCTGGACCTGAGTCCGCATTTCCGCGACCCCGATGGTGACGCGCTCACCTACGTCGTCGAGACGACCAACGGCAACGTGGTCACGGCCGAAGTCACTGGCGTCACGCTTGTGATGAAAACGGGGACGGACGGTAGAGCCACCCTTACCGTGACCGCCACCGATCCCGGCGGCCTGTCGGCACGTCAGAGCTTCTCTGTCACGGTCCTTAATCGCCCGCCCGCCGTCACCACACCGATACCGGAACAGACGATCGGGCTGGGCACGCCCGGGACGGTCGACCTGTCGCTGCACTTCGCCGATCCGGACGGCGACGCCCTGGTGTACACGGCCGTCTCCTCCGACCGCGTGGTCAGGGTATCGGTGCGGGAGAGCACACTCACGCTGCGCGCGCGGGCCAAGGGCTCCGCCGAAGTCACCGTGACCGCGACCGATCCCGACGACCTGACGGCCGAGCAGACGTTCACCGTGGTCGTGGCCAACCAGGCGCCCAGGGCGGTCGGGAGGTTCCCGGAACTCACTATCGCCAGGGGGGAAGACCTGACCCTCCCAATCTCGAGCTATTTCTCCGATCCGGACCGGGACAGGCTCACCTACACCGGGGGCACCACCAATTCCAGGGTTGCCCGCGCCTCCGTCTTCGGCACCGCAGTGACGCTGACGGGCGTGTCCGCGGGGCAGACGACGCTGACGCTGACGGCCACAGACCCGGACGGTCTTACGGCCACCCAGACGGCGACGCTCACGGTCGTCGGCACGGGCGGAGGTACGCCGACCCCGGTCGGAACGATCCCGGATCAGACCATCAGCCAGCGCATCGACCGCACCCTGAACGCGTCCGATTACTTCCGGGACCCGAACGGTGATCCGCTTCGGTATCGGGCCACCACAGCCGACAACGCGGTTGCCACGGTCTCGGTGTCGGGAGCCCGGGTGACGATACGGGGTGTGACAACCGGCGAAACCACGCTGACCGTAACGGCTACCGATCCCGGCGGCCTTTCGGCGGCCCAGACCGTACGGATCGTCGTCGTCCTTCCGCGTTCCGGCCCGGTGGCCGCCGGCTCGATTCCGGACCAGACCGTCGCGCGGGGACGGACGAGTTCCCTGTACCCGGACCCCTATTTCCAGGATCCGGACGGGGAAAGTCTCAACTTCAGCGCGACTTCCTCCAATACGCAGGTCGTCACCGCCACGGCCTCGGCGGACGTGATCCGGTTGACCGGCGTGGCGACGGGCCAGGCCACGGTGACCATCAGGGCCACCGATTCCGACGGACTGTCGGCCACCCAGACGGCGCGGGTCAGCGTCGGCCAGGCCGGCCAGGGCCCGGAAACGGTGGGCTCGGTGGGGGACGCGTCACTGGAAGCCGGTGAGGAACTGACCCTCGAGATGGACTCCTACTTCAGACACCCGAGCGGCGACCGCCTGGCCTACATAGCGGGAACCTCCGACACCGGAGTCGCCTCGGCGGCAATGAGCGGCAGCACGCTGAGCGTCACGGCCCACGGCGGGGGCACAGCCGTGATCACCGTCGTGGCCACCGATCCGGGCGGCAGGTCGGCCACCCAGCGCTTCACCGTCACGGTCACGGACAGGGGCGGTGGGGGCGGCAGCGGGTTCGACATCAGCATCCTGTACCACTCCTCCGCTACCGCAACCGCGAAGGCCGCGATAGGCGGTGCGGCTTCGAGTTGGCAATCCATCCTGTCCGCCACGGATTTCGCGGACGTGACCGCGGACTCGGGCTTCACATGCACGCTGAGGGGAGTCAGTTTCTCCGTGCCTCCCGGGACAGACGTGGACGACATCCTGATTGTTGTCGGCGTCGGCGCAATCGACGGGTCCGGATCCCCAAGCGTCGTGGCGACCGCCGGGATCTGTGCGGTTCGCACGGGAAGCCGTACACCCGCCATCGGGGCCATTGTATTCGACGGCGCCGACCTCGATGAACTTGAAAGCGTTGGGCTTCTGGGGTCCGTGGCGATACACGAGATCGGGCATGTCCTCGGAATCGGCCTGTCTTCAAGCTGGTCGGGGCTGCTTCAGGGCACTGGCGGCTCCGACCCGGACCCGCACTTCGCCGGGACGCTGGCCACCACCGCCTTCGACGACGCCGGAGGCAGCGGGTACACGGGCGCCAAGGTGCCTGTTCAGAGCAGCAGCGACACCAGGCATTGGCGGGAGTCGGTCCTGGGTCTGGAGGTCATGACGCCCCGCCTGAGCAGTGGCGTGACCAATCCCCTCAGCGCCATCACCATCCAGGCGCTGGCGGACATGGGGTACAGTGTCGATGTGTCGCTCGCGGACGCGTTCACGCTGACCTCCGGAGACGCGGCCGACATCGCCGGGCCGGTGCACACGGTCGACCTGCACGGCGACTTCGAGCGCGGACCGATCATGGTGATCGACGAGGACGGCAACGTCCTGCGGGTGATTCCGGGCGACTTGAGGCCACCGGCCGATCCGGGGCAGCCACCCGCACAGGCAAACCGGCGTGAGAGGCGGTAACACCATAGCGCGCCGATTCCGCTTCTCGGTCCCGCACCCCCTGGTGCTGCTGACCCTTTGCGTCATCCTGGCAGCTGTCGCGAGCCACCTGCTCCCGGCAGGAGAGTACGAGCGGCACGACGATGAAGACACGGGCCGGAGCGTGGTGGTGGCGGGCACCTACCAGGCGGTCGATCCGAACCCGGTCGGCCTGTTCGACGCGATCGTAGCGCTGCCGCGCGGCATGGCGGACGCGGCCGAGGTCATTTTCCTCGTCTTCCTCATCGGCGGCGCGTTCACGGTCGTGGACGAGACCGGAGCATTGAAGCGTGGCGTGACCTCGCTGATCCGGTCGCTCCGGGGACACGACCTGCTCGTGATCCCGGTCGTATCGGTGTTTTTCGCGACCGGTGGCGTGGTGGAGAACATGCAGGAGGAGATCATTCCCCTGGTCCCCGTACTGCTGATTCTTACCCGCAGGCTCGGTTTCACCCCCATGGTGGCCGTCGCGATGAGTGCGGGAGCCGCGTTCGTAGGATCGGCCTTCAGTCCCATCAACCCCTTCCAGGTGTCGATCGCCCAGCGGCTCGCCGAGTTGCCACTGGGGTCCGGCGCGCTCTTCCGAATCGTTTTCCTGGTGATCGCGCTGGCTTTCTGGATCGGCATGACAATGCGATATGCACGGCGCACGCGGGGGCCAGGCGACGGCGCGGACGGAGGCGACGACGGCGCTGGGGCGAACGCAGGGCATGCAGGGGGCCCCGGGGCGGACGTGGGCCAAGGCCGTGCCGAAGGCATGCGGACCTCCGACCAGGTCATTTTCGCGCTCGTTCTCGCGACCTTCGCGGTGGTTGTTGTCGGCATGATGCGCTGGCACTGGGGGTTCAACGAACTGTCGGCCGCGTTCTTCATCATGGGCGTAATCGTCGGAGTGCTCTCCGGGATGAAAATCCGCGGGACGGCCGAAGCGTACGTGCGCGGCTTCCGCAGCATGGCCTACGCGGGGCTGCTGATCGGCTTCGCGCGCGCGATCTACGTCGTGTTACAGGACGGGCGCATCGTGGATACGATCGTGCACGCGCTCTTCACGCCGCTCGAAGGCCTGCCCGTACTCGCCTCCAGCATCGGCATGGTCGCGGCCCAGACCGCCATTCACGTTCCGGTGCCCAGCGTAAGCGGGCAGGCCGTGCTCACCATGCCGCTGCTCGTGCCGCTCTCGGACCTGCTCGGGATGTCACGCCAGGTCACGGTACTCGCATACCAGTACGGCGCGGGCCTGTGTGAACTGCTCACGCCAACCAACGGCGCGCTGATGGCGATCCTCGCGTCAGCCGGCATCCGGTACGAGGACTGGGTCCGCCACGCGTTCCCGCTCTACCTGGGGCTGGTCGCGCTGGGGCTCGTGGCGATCGCGGTGGCACTGGCGATCGGGCTGCAATAGCAGATAGTAAACAAAAATGTTTAGTATCCGCCGCTGGCACCCCCAAAACGGCGACTGCCGGGGGTATCCGCCCCCCCGGCAGCCTCAAATCCTGAGTCTGTGCCCGAGCGCCTACCGGCTGGAACTCCCGCCCCCGTCGGCCTGCTCCTCCACGAAGCCCCGCGCCTCGGCGAGCCCGGCGATGCCGTCCCGGCCCTCCCACAGCGCGGCCACCTTCGAGTAGTTCTCGAGCGCGACCATCGTGTTGCCCATCGCGGCGTTCGCGCGGGCCAGGCCGAGCAGCGAGCGCGGCCGGCCGGCCATGCGCATCAGCGAGGTCTCGAACATCTCCGCCGCGTCCTCGGGGCGGTCGAGTTCGAGGAGAAGCTCGCCGTACAGCTCGTGGACGGGCTTGACCGGGTTTGCGGAGCCGCGGGGCGGTGCCATGGCCTCAACGGCCTCCACGGCCTTGTCCATGAAGTCGGTCGCCATGTCGCCGTGGCCCATCCCCTGGTGCAACAGCGCGCTCACCTGCATGTGCATCACATGGTCGTAGCCGGAGCCGTCGGACTCATCGGCCAGCGCCTTCTCGGCAGCCGCCACAGTCTCCTGGTCGCCGGTGCGGGCCGCGCTGAGCGCTGTAGCGAGCAGCTCGTTCGTGCGCATGTCGTCGGTGACGGGCCGCACGTTCCACTCCTCGGTCTCGACCGTGTAGCGGGATTTCAGGAGCGGCACGGCACCCCGCGCCCGCGCCGCCCCGGCCGCCCCACGCGCGCCGCCGACCTCGAAGCCCTCGTGCTCAGCCATGGATTCGATACGCTCGATCCACAGCCGCGCCTTGGCGTAGTCGCCGCGCTGCAGGTCGCCGTACTGTCCCCAGTCCAGGGAATGCACCGCGTCGCCAAGCGCGTCGCCGGGCTCCCAGAGCTCAACCGCGACGTTGTAGGCGGACTGGTTGTGGCCCGAGACGAGGTCCCACATCCCGTGCTGGATGAAGATGTGCGTGGGCATGTGGCGCGCGTGCGACACCGCCGGGGCGATGTCTGCGAATGCGTAGGCAGCTTCCAGCGCCAGCGGGGCGTTGATCGGATGGTCGAAGGAGTGGATGGTGTAGTGGGCTGCGCCAGGGTGGATCGGGTTGTCGCTGAGCAGCTTGAGCGCAATCGTGCCGGCGCGGATGTTGTACCGCTCGGTCACGTTGCCGTTGAGGCGGTTGACGCCGAGCAGCGACAGCGCGTAGAACGCCGCGATCTCCGGATCGTCCGGATACGCCTCGTGCAGGTCGCCCATCGCTTCCATGTACTCGAAGCGGCGCTTGGTGTGGTCGCCATCGCCCCAGAGGATCTCGACCGCGCGCATGAGTCCCTTCTCGCGCTCGGTGGGCGCCTTGGCGATGCGCTCTTCGGGAGTCGGCGCGAGACGCTCGAGCGCCTTCCTGGGCTCGGTCGGGTCCATGTTCGTGACCAGCGGGTGGTTGTAGGCGAGCGATTCGCCCCAGTAGGCCAGCGCAAAGTCCGGATCGATCGCCTGGGCGGCATGGAACTCCGCGCGTGCCTGCTTCCAGCCGAAGCTGTGCAGGATCGCGACGCCGCGCAGGAAGTGGTCCTGCGCCTCGCCCGTCGCCGAAGTCGGGAAGGTGATGACGCCTACGTCCTCGAACTGCGCCTGCGCTCCGGGCGGGGCGGCCAGGGCAGCGAGGACAAGGGCCGCGGCGGCGGCCGCACAGCGAACGGTCGTGCTCGATTTCTTCATGTCGATCATCCTCATGCTTCGGCCACTGCCGCGGCCATGTTGTTCAATGCCCTCTCTACTATAGCGCGCGGAGAGGCCAGGTTCATGCGCATGTATCCCGCACCGCCGGTCCCGTAGTTCGAACCGGGGTTGAGGAAGACGCCGGCGTGTTTGGCGAACCAGCGCTGCACGATCTTCTCGGCGGTGACGTCGTCCGATCCCTCGGCGCTCTCGCGGGCGGCGGTCTCCGCGGCCCCGATCCGGTCGGCGAACTCGGCAACGTTCAGCCACGCCAGGTAGGTGCCCTGCCCCTTGCGGTGGGTAATCCCCGGCAGCTTGTCGCGAACGTACGATTCTGCGAAGTCGTGGTTCGCGTCGAGGTACGCAAGCAGATCGTCCAGCCAGGGCTCGCCCTCCTTCAGCGCGGCGCGGCTGGCCACCATGCCCAGTGTGCTGAGGTCGGCGCGGGTGTTGAGCTTCGCGCGCGCGAGCAGGTCGGGGTTGGTGGTGTGGTACCACGCCACCTTCATCGCCGCCAGGCTGAACGACTTGCTGGCCGACTTGAAGGTCATGCTGTTGTCGACGAGCTCCTGGTCGAGGCTGGCGAAAGGCGTGTAGGTGTTGCCGCTGGTGACGAAGTCACAGTGGATCTCGTCGGCCAGCACGATCACGCGGTGCCTCAGGCAGATCTCGCCCATGCGGGTGAGGTCTTCGGGCGACCAGCAGTTCCCCGTCGGGTTCTGCGGGTTGCACAGAATGAAGGTGTTGCACCGGCGCGCGCGGCGCTCGAAGTCATCCCAGTCGATCGAGTAGCGGCCGTCCGCGTCGACGAGCATGGGGCTGTCGTCGGCGACGGTGCGGCTGAAGCGGGTGTCGGTGTAGAAGCCGGAGTACGTGGGCGTCTGCAGGAGGACGCGGGTGCCGGGAGGAGAGAAGGTGTGAAGCGCGGCGATGAGACCGGGGTGGACGCCGGTGGTGAAGACGATGGTGGAGGGGTCGATTTCGACCCCGTAGCGGCGGTGGTTCCACTCGGCCACCGCCTCCGCATAAGAACCGGGGCGATGCATGTAGCCCCAGTTCTCGTGCGTACATCGCTCCGCCAGCGCGCGGGTGATGCACGGTGCCGCGCGGAAGTCCATGTCCGCCACGCCCATGCCCGCCACGATGCCGTCGCCGTACTGATCCACGGCGCGGTCCCAGCGGACGCTGTCCGTGCCGACGCGCTCGTAGACCTCGTCGAAGTCGTAGTCGTCGAGGGAGGGAGGGAAGGGTCGGGTGGGCGGTCGCTGCCCTGGCACTGTGCGGGCCGCCGCGCCCGTCGCCCCGGCCGCGCCGAGGATGGCCGTGGTCCCCGCGCTTCTAAGGAACGTTCTGCGGTTCAGGCCTTTGCGTCGCGGCATGGGGTGGTCTCCCGGGTTCTGCGCCGTTGTATACGCCCTTCTCGTGGGCTCTCCAGTTGTTTTGGGTTGTGGTTAGAGTGCGGTCCGGCGAGGCGGCGCGCAAGACGAGGGGCCACCGATGAGACCCGTGCGCGGCGTCCCCGCGCCTCAGCCGGCCGGTCGTCGTGACAGGTGGGCCCGTGCCTCGTCCAGGGTGATTATCGGTACCTCGAAATCGGTCGCCAGAACCAGGAGATCCTTGTCGCCGGTCACCAGGGCGTCAGCTCCGCCCGTCAGGGCCAACTCCAGGAAAGCGCGGTCGAACGGATCACGGCACTCGGGGACGACCGGCGCATGTGACGCGACCACCGTCTCGGCGTACGCCAGGTAGTCTCCAAGGAGATCTTCGCGCTCGCGGACGGTCAGTCCGAACTTTGGATAGCCGAGCACCCGGATCAGTTCGGTTGTCGTGTCGCGGCTGGCCAGCGGCGTAACGGTACCGGCTCGCCATGCGTCACGAACCCAGGTGACCCTTCCGGCCGCGAAGAGAAGAGCCGAGAGCAGGACCTTCGTGTCCAGCACCCAGCGAAGCGGAGTCAATCGACAGGCTCACTCCCCCGCCGAGCCCACTTTACTGCATCGGCGACGTCCGATTCGGTGATCCCGAGCTCTTCCAGCTTTGCCCGCACCGCATCCGCCCGGTTGATCCGAACGGGTGTCAGCACGATCCTCCCACGCTCACTGGTCACGTCGAAATAGGTCACACCGCCAAAGCCGGAAATGACGGCCTTGGGAAGGGTGAGTTGGTTTTTCGAGGTCAGCTTTGCCAGCATGAGAGCAGGGTTTCCTTGAAGTAAGGAATAAAGGATACCTTACAACGCTCGTATGTCAGGCGCAAGGGCCGCCCCTCCTCCGCCCGGCACAACTGTTGAGGGGCCTGGTTGGGACCGAGCCTTGACGGATGCGGCGAGATTCGTCGTCAACAGCGAAATGATATCATAATGATATCATCATCGCGCCCGTTCGAGTCGCCAGACGTCCACATGATCCAGTTCCAGCTCGTCCTGGCGGATCGTGGCGATGTAGTCCCCACGGAAGACGGGGACGCTGCGGTCCTTGTATGCCGCCGCGGGAACGCTGCCGAGCAGTCTGCCCTCGGTGTCAAAGAGCTCCCAGCGGTTGCCGGCCGTGCGGATCACCTCGACCCACAGCTTGCCGTCGGGGGCGATGAAGACCTGCTGGATCAGTGGCTTCCGGTCCGGCCGTTCAAATGTCCGGGGTCTGCAGGAAGCGTTGGGAAACCGTTCCCGGAACTCGTCGTACTCCTCGGTCACGGTTGCCCATTCCCCGTCCGAAACGGGCTCGGTGCTCATGGCGCGCTCGATCACGCGCAAGGTGTCGCCGGCGGCGCCTGTGGCGACGATCCGATACGAGCCCGACCAGGCCGAGTACCGGACACCGCCCGAGGCCGGGTGCTGAACGAACTGCGGCGAAAAGCGGTTCGGGAAATAGCCGATTGCGCTCTCCGCTTCGCAGAAGATGCCCAGGTCCACGCCCTCCGGAGGATCCGGAGTCGGCCTTGCCACCGTATCTCCGGTTTCCCCCGCGCTGCGATAGCCCACCCACACAACCCCCGCACCCGAATCGAGCGCCGAACCGAGCGCGAAGCGAAAGACCTCGTTTGCGCCGACAGGGTACAAGCGGATGTCGGCAGGAGAGCCGGTCAGACCCGCGGCCTCGGTCCTTCTCTGGCCAAGCCACTCGCCGTCGGCCGAGAACTCGCCCAGGCGACCCAGCGGCGGGTCGAAGGTGAGCAGTCTGTCCCCCACCCAGGCGATGGAATAGATGCTCCGGAACTCGCCCGGCCCCTCCCCCTCTCGTCCGAAGGTGCGTCGGTGCGAGCCATCCAGACCGAACACCCGCACCTCGTGGTTTCGGGTGTCCGCAACGAACACGTTCCCGTCCGGGCCCAACGCAACCGCGGTGACCCGGCCGAATTCCTCGGGACCGCCCTCGTCCGCTAGCGTCTTCGGTCCGATGGACACAACGGGGACAAGCCGCCACGCGGGTGGGGTGCCGTTGTTGGCAACGTGGACGACGCCGGCGATCGTGTCGAAGGTGGTCGCGAGGTTGCTGTCCGGGGAGGGCCGGCCGCCGCCACCCACGCCAACCTCGATTCTGTAGCGGATCACCCGTTCCACCCCCAGCTCGTCCCGGGCTACCGCCCAGACGTGATCGCCCGCGAACACGGGGTCGGGCGAGGTGGAGAAGTCATCCGGCGGTACGACAGCGCCCAGGTAGGTCCCGTCCGCCTCGAACACATCGTAGCGCGTCGACTCCCGCCAGGTGACGGCCTCCGAGAAAGGATTCTCCGGGTCGTGGTCCTCGTTTTCGACTCGCTGTCCCTCGGTCAACAGCCTGACCCAGATTCTTCCGCCCCTGCCGCTGAGCAACTCGGTAAACACCGGCTTGTGTTCCGGGATCGCCGGACCGTCCCATGTCCAGTCGGGGGCTGTGAACCGGATCATCCGCACGGTGGATTCGCGCCGGTACGCACGCTCTGCGTCCGACACCGGAACCGGGTCGTAGGCACGTTCGATCCGCAGCACGCCGTCGTCGCGGGCGAGGTCGATTCGGTAATCCGAGGAGAGGCCGGTGAGGAACTGGCCGCTGCTGTGAACGGCCCAGAAGAACCTGGGTGTGAAGGGCACGACCGACGCGACCGAGCTGGTGCCGCGTTCGGTGGTGTGCTCCGCGCTCACGACGAATCGCTCATAGTCCATCGTCGGCCCGGGAAGCGTATCCAGGTGCGCACCGTCGACCCCGAGAATGATGATGATGTCGTCCCTGGACCCGTCGCTGGTCACCAGGAAGGTTCGCCCGAGCACATCGGTGTACAGCGGGGCTCCCTGCCGGTAGGAGTTGCCGGAATTGTACTCCCACTCTTCGGTCCGGCCCGCCGCGCGGTCGAACACCTGGACCCGCATGTTGCCCGGATCGCGCACCAGCACCCGGCCGTCGGGAAGCACAGCGATGGTCTCGGCGCGGGCGAACTCGCCGGGCCCCTGCCCGTCCCTTCCCAGCGTCTCGACGTAGGCTCCCGCGGCGTCGAAGACCCGCACCTGTTGCGACTGCGTGTCGAAGACGTAAACGTTGCGGGCCTCGTCCACCGCCAGCGATCCGATCCGGCCGAAGAGATACTCGTCAGGCCCTTCCAGGTCGCCGATCGAGACCTCGGGGACCAGCCTTGCCTCCGTGCCCCAGACGCTCCCCGACAGCGTGCGCACGATGGTCGTGTCGCCGATCGTCTCAACTGCCACGCTCGGGCCGGCGGGCACGGCGTCGGAGCAAGCGCTGCCCGTGGCCAGCGTGATGGCGGTGCTGAACACAGCCAGGGTTCCGCCCAACGTGCCGACGCCCGAGCCGTCGCGATGGGTCCGTTGATTCGACCCCCGTTTGTGAGCCCTCATCGCTACGGATCGATCCTGGGAGTCACGACAAGGATGAGCACGGGTTCACCGGGGGTGCGGCGGGCCGATCCCAGCACCACGCTCTGGCCGTCGCGCATGGTGACCGAAGCTTCGAGAAGCGGGGTCGGTCGGGGCTCGAAGAAATCCGCCTGCGTCACCACTTCCGCGAGGGTCACCGTGGCTCGGACGGCTCCTGTGGAACGCCGTGAACTGATCGAAGCCATGATCGTCAGCGGCGTTTCTGAACCGCTTGGGATGATCCTCTGCGACCCGTCGCCGGACGTCCCCCTGGAGGTAGGCAACAGGCCGACGTTGAAAACCGAAGTCGACAGCAGCCTGTACCCCCGGAAACTGAACAGCTGCCTCAGTTCGCTCACGACGTCGCTGATCTCGGGGTCCTCATCTGCGAACCCATCCGCCTCCACCAGATGAAACGTGAGCAGCACGTTCTCGATGTCCTGCCCGGGCTCCTCAATCTCCTGCGCGTTTGCAACGCTCGCGAGCGTCGCCACAGCCAGTGCCGCGATCAGCGCGCACCGAACATTTCTCTTCATCATCTCAATCATCACTCGCTCTCCTGCGGGTTGAGCAGCCATACCACGGCGATGTCGGGGTTGTTTGTGGGAAAGACCACGAAGGGTCCGTCGGCTTCCACGTCCATCTCCGCCATCATGCTCGGCGTGCGCGGCGCGCCTGCGGAATGGTCGGGGGCGCCGCTCTGCTCGGTTCCGTCGCCGGGCACCAGGATCAGCGCAGCCACGGCGGCAGCGGCAGCGAGCGGCCCCAGCGTCCACCTCTTCCAAGCGGTTCGACCGCGCGGCGGCGCGACCCGTCCGAGGTCCACGGCGGGCAGTTTTTCGCTCATCCGCTGCGCCGTCGCCGTCAGGACGGCGTCCATGTTGCGCGCGTCCCGGGCAATCCGCTCTGCGCTCCGCCTCGCTGACGGCTCCAGGTCCTCCGCGGAATCGAGATCCGCGTCCAGCAGGCCATCCGGCCAGTCATCACGATGATCCATCATCCATCCCTCCCTCCGTATCCACGGCCCCGGGCCAGCATCTCCCTGCGCATCGTGCGCCTGGCGCGCAGCAACTGTACGCGCAGCGTGTTCGGGTTCATTTCCAGCAGTCGGGCCGCCTCGCCCGGCTTCAGTCCCTGCAGGTCCACCAGGTCGAAGACTTCGCGCTGTCTCGTGGACAGCTTCCCCAGAAGTGCCCGAATCAGTCCCAGCGTTCTCTCCATCTCGATCTCGTCGAGGGGATCCTCCATTGGAGGCGCCTCCAGCGCGGCAGGCGCCGCCAGCTTGTCCATCAACCGCAGGTCCCGCCTCTTCCTTCGCTGGTGATCCAGGCTGGCGTTCCTTGCAATGCGGTAGACCCAGCTCGTGAACTTCGACCGGCCGTCGAAGCGCTCCAGCGATCCCAGCGTCTTCATCAACACGACCTGCGCTACATCCTCCGCATCGTCAGGATCGCCGGTGATCACCAGGGCCCACCGGCAGACCAGGGGCCGAAGCGCACCCGCCAGCCTTCCGAGTGCCTCCCGTTCTCCCTTCCCGGCCCTTTCGGCCAACTCCAGGAACTCTCGATCGGAGAGCATGGGGCTCTCGGTCCTTGGTTGTCCTCGTGTGGTGTCGAGGAGTGAGACGCCGGCAGCGGCGGAAGCGTTTACCTGCGAACCGGCAGAGGCCGAAGATCAGATGAAGGCTATGGTCCCGGCGGTTCAAGCCGCCAGACATCGATGTGATCCAGATCCAGCTCGTCCCGGCGGATAGTGACCACAAGATCGTCGTGGAAGACCGGCACCCTTTGCTCACGTTGCGGAGGTGCCAGCACGCTTCCGAGCAGCTTCCCCTCGGGGTCGAAGAACTCCAGGCGATTGCCGGACGTGCGGATCACTTCCACCCAGAGCTTGCCGTCGGGAGCGACATGGATGTCTTCGATGAATGGCTTGCTGCTCGCCCGGTCGAGCGCGCGCGTGTCGCAGGAGGCGTCGGGTTGTTCGCGCCGGAACTCCTCGAATTCGGCGCTTTGCGCGGTCCACTCCTCATCCGAGACGGGTTCGGCCGGCAGCGCGCGCTCGATCACCCTGAGCGTATCGGAGTCGCCACGCGTAACGGCGATGCGGTAGAGGTCGGCGGTTGCGGAGTAGATGACGCCGCCCGGACCCGGGTGCTGCACGAATTTCGCCCCGAACGGGATGCTGAAGAACCTCAGCCGCTGTCCACCGTCGAGGCTGCAGGTCACGCTTGCGGCGGGGCCAGGCGGCGCCGTGGGCACGGGCACGGTGTCGCCCGTAACACTGCGGTTGTCGTGACCTACATATACGCCCTCGACGAGGGCCCCCCTGACCCCGTATGCCATGACACTGTTTTCGCCGAGAGGGTAGAAGCGGATGTTCCGGGCCGATCCGGTCAGGCCCCTCACCGTCGTGCGTTGACCGAGCCACTCGCCCTCCGCCGAGAACTCGCTGATCCGCCCCAGGTGGGGGTCCATGGCGAGGAGCCGGTCACCAACCCACGCCAGGGAGTAGAGTCCGTCGAACTCGCCCGGACCTTCGCCGGGCCGACCGAAGGTGAGCCGGTGCGCGCCGTCCAGGCCGAAAACGCGCACTTCGCGGTTCCATGCGTCGGCGACGTACACAGCGTCGTCCGGGCCCAGCGCGACGCTGGCGACCGAGCCGAATTCATCGGGAGATCCTTCGTCGGTCACCGACCTGGGTCCGATGGAAACGATGTGCGAGAGTTGCCATTCGGGGGCGACGCCGGCGTTGGCTGTGCGGATGATTCCGTTGACCGTATCGATGACGGTCGTCAGTTCGCCGTCATGGGGCTCCACGGAGAGCGTCATGTCGCCGCGGCCAGTGGAGGATCCCGGATCGCAGGCGGCCAGGGCAACGGCCGCGAGGAATGGCAGGAAGGCCAGATCCTGTGGTCTCTCGACGGGTAGTTGGTGGCTCGTCATAATGGAACTCTACGCGGCCTGTCGATATTACGTTTCAGCTGGAATCCGCACATGGTATGGCATGTCGGATCAGGTGCCGCTACCCGGGATTGCGGTCCAGCGGCCAGAGCTGCACCTGCTCCACCGAAAGCTCATCCATGTTCGCTCCGAGGATGTAGTCCACTCCGATCTCGTAAACATCGAGGTCGGCGGGCAGGTCAAGTTGCCCCAGCACGCGGCCCGATGGATCGAATACGGTCCAAAGGCTCTGATCCTGACCGGGCAGGTTGTACTCCTTCACCCACATGTAGTCCAGCGGATCTGAGTGGAGCGCCTCGAACGCAGGGAAGAACTCCACCGGCGCCATCATCTCGGTCTGGGCCTGATACCGTTCCCTCCGTTCCTCCGGCAACTCCGCGAGCCGCCCCTGAATCCAGGCATCCACGTCAGCCTGGGTGGGGCGCTTCAGCTCGTGGGCGCGGCGCACGATCCTGGCCAGCGTTCCGTCGCTGGTGTAGGCGTGGAGTTCGTAGCGGTCGGTGGGGGCTACGATGGCGAGATCCCCCCAGATGGCGGCGATCGTGGACCGGCCGAATGGATGGGGCGCCGCGGCGGGCGCGGAGGTGGAGACGAACCACTCCTCGCCGGGCTGGGATCCCAGGGACGCCCTCACGTCGCCGCTGGGCAGAAGGAGGCCAAAGTCCTGGTCGTTCCGGGCCAGCGGTCCAGCCCCGAACGCCAGTCCGAATACGGTCGAGGGCTTGACCAGCACGGTCCCGTCGGCCATGACGCCGAGAAGTGAATGGTAGCCGTCGGGAAGCGTAACGGTCCGGCCGTGATTGCCATCGTCATCGAATACGTGGAGCTGCGCGCTGAACATGTCCTCGCCGACGATCGAATCACCGGGCCACCGGCTGACCTTGTCGGGCGTATAGCCGCTGAATTCGCCCGGCCCCTCACCCTCTCCACCCCACGCCGCCAGATACTGTCCGTCGGCGGAGAAGACCCGCAGTTCGGAGCTTCCCGCGTTGGCCACCACGATCCTTCCGTCGGCGAGCCTGGCGGCGTCGGACACGAGAAACAGCATGTTGGACTCGTCACCCTCCTGCGTGCCGATGGACACCGAGGGCACCTCGCCGACGCGCCAGCCGAGCCGCGAGCCCGGGACTGGCCGCGCATTCTCGACGATGGTCACGCCGGCGCTGTCGCGGGTTGTTGACGGGAGTCCGGGCGCCATGTCGCGGTCGCTCCCGCAGCCGGCGCCCAGTGCGGCAACGATTGCCGCCGACGCGATCGTCAAGGCCTTCATCGAATCCTCCATGCCGCAGCGTATCGTCGTGTGTCCTGGTAGACACACCATGGACGCCGTGGTGTTGCTTCGCTGCGCGGGAGTATTATTCAGGGTCATGAAGAAGGTCTGGCTGCTGTTCGGGTTGCTGTTGCTTCCGGCCCTCGGCTGTGACGCGACCTCGGGTTCCGGAGAGGCGGAATCGGTGGTGCTCGTACATGGCCTGGGACGCAGGGCGAGTTCGATGGCTCTGCTGTCCGTGCGGCTGGAGTGGGCCGGCCACGACGTCACGACCGTCAGCTACGAGTCCCTGTCGGATCCGTTTTCCCGACAGGTCGACGCGGTCGCGGCAGCCGTCCAGCGGTGCTGTCCGGACGCTCCCAGGGTCCACTTCGTGGGCCATTCCCTGGGTGGTCTGGTCATTCGCGGGTACCTGGCCGACAACCCGCCCGCCTCGCTCGGGCGCGTGGTCCTTCTGACGCCGCCCAACCAGGGCAGCCTTTTCGTCGACTGGCTGGACGAGGTTGCCCTTGCGGAGGACGTGCTCGGGCCCGTGGGCAGCGCGCTCGGCACCGACAGCACGGACATTCCCGCCAACCTGCCGCTGCCGGACTACGAGATGGGCATCATCGCCGGCAGCCGCGCCATCCACCCCATCGGACACCCGGCAATCCCGGGGCCGGACGACGGGATCGTAAGCGTGGAACAGACCAGGATAGGGGACTTTCCGGTCCTGGTCCTGCCGCGGTCACACGCGTTCATACCGAACAGCCGACACGCGGCCGACGCGGTGATCCGGTTTCTGCGGACGGGGACGTTCGGGGAAATGGAGGGCGGCTGAGGCGAGGCGCGTTCGGCATGCCCGAGGGACATGCCCGCGACCACCGAGGCTGCGCCGGTTTCAGCCGGCCATCTCGCTCCACTCCGCCAGCAACTCCTTCTCCCTCGCCCGGCTGAGTCCCGTCCGCAACCGGTATTCACCGCCCGCTTCCCGGCCGCTGTGCCAGTCGAGCGTGTCCTGCGCAATCACCGCCAGGGGCCGGAAGGTCAGCCCCGCGGCGATTCCCCGGCTGCTGTCGATGCGCCCGTAGTTGAGGTAGCGGCCGCGTGGCGGCTGCCAGAAGGGAAGCTGCTGCTGGGGCATCTGGCCGCGCTCGGCGAGGAAGTCCCAGTCCACCCAGGTGAACGAGACGGGCGTCGAAGTGATGGCGCGGATCCCGTAGACCAGTTCGGCGGCGGAAAGCGGCGCACCGGGGCCGACGCTGTTGAAGATGCCGGCCGTCTGCTGCTCGAGCAGGTGGATGTAGAACTCCGACAGGTCGCGCACGTCGATGAACTGGACGGGGTCGGTGGGATCGCCCTGCACCAGGACGTCGCCGCCCGCGTCGATGCGGTCGGGCCAGTAGGTGAAGCGGTCGCTGCGGTCGCCGGGGCCGACGATGACCGGGGGCCGCACGATGAGCGTGCGTGCGCCGAACCCCTCCTCCACGGCCCGCTCCGCGAGGACCTTGGCGGGGCCGTACGCAGTCCACTCGCTCTCGGGGAGGTCCGAGGGCCCGATCGGCGCGTCCTCGTCCATGACTGCAGCGGTGAAATCGGTGTAGACCGCGCGCGTGGAGGTGAACAGGTATTGGTCGGTGGCACCGGCGAGGAGGCCGACCGAGAGGCCGACCTGGTGGGGCGTGTAGCCGGAGTTGTCGATGACCGCGTCCCAGCGGCGGCCCTCCAGCGCCGTCAGGTCGCTGTTGCGGTCGCCGACGAGCTTCTCCACCTCGGGGAAGAGGTGGGTGTTGGTGCGGCCCCGGTTGAAGAGGGTGATTTCGTGGCCGCGGGCCAGCGCGTGACGGACGACATGGGGGCCGATGAACCCGGTGCCGCCCAGGATGAGGATGGTCATGCCGTCCTGGCGGGGCCGGTGGGCCGGTTCGGCGTCGGGGCCATGCCGTGCCGCGGTCGGTCGCGTGGACGCGAGGCCCAGCGCCGCGGCCCCCGCCGTGATGCCCGCCTGCCCAATGAACTTGCGCCGTGTGGTCATTCGTGATTGCTCCTGGTTGGTTTGCGTTGCCGTGTTGCCCTGGTCGCGCTTCCAACCACAATACCTCCGCCCGCTGGTGTTTGCCTACCTGTTCTGGTGTTTGCCTACCTGTTCTGTCGGTCAAACCGGTCGGTCGTTATTGATTGAGGCGCCATCGTGCCTTGAACAGACCCGATTCCGGAGACTACCGTGGACCGCGCCCAGACCCATCGCTCCATTGCCTTGCCCACCCTTTGCGCGCTGGCGGCACTTGCCGTTGCCGTCGGCCTTGCGGGAACCGCCAACCGGCTGCATGCGCAGGACGGCGACGACCCGATGGCGCAGGCCACCGCCGCGCTCGAGTTCCGTACGATCGGTCCGACGATCATGGGCGGGCGCGTTGCCGACCTGGCGGTCGTCGAGGATGACCCGCGCATCTTCTACGTCGGCGTCGCGACCGGCGGCGTGTGGAAGACCGAGAACGCGGGGATCACGTTCGCGCATGTGTTCAGGGACGAGGCGACCGCGTCGGTCGGGACCGTGGCGGTTGCGCCCACCAATCCCAACGTGGTCTGGGTCGGCACCGGCGAACCCAACAACCGGCAGAGCTCGCCGTGGGGCAACGGCGTGTACCGCTCGACGGACGCCGGACGGACGTGGACGCACCTCGGGCTGGACGACACCCACAGCATCGCGCGCATTCGGGTGCACCCGCGTGACCCGGATGTGGCGTACGTCGCGGCGGTGGGTCACCTCTGGGGCGCGAACCCGGACCGGGGCGTGTACCGCACCGTGGACGGCGGCGAGAGTTGGGAACGCGTTCTCTTTGTCGACGACGACACCGGCGCGACCGATCTGGTCATGGACCCCGGCGACCCCCGCACGCTGTTTGCGGCGATGTACCAGCGCCGGCGGCGGGCCTGGGGATTCAACGGCGGCGGCCCGGGCAGCGGCATCTACCGGACGACCGATGGCGGTGACACCTGGACCGAGCTGACCGAGGGCCTGCCGGAGGGCGACAAGGGCCGAATCGGCCTCGACGTCTACCGCCGCGACGGCAACGTCGTCTTCGCGCTGGTGGAGGCAGACGCGCGCGCGCCCGGTCAGGGGTTCGGCGGCGGGGGCGGCAGCGACGCGCAGAACGGCGTCTACCGCTCCACCGACCGCGGCGAGACCTGGGAGCACCTGTCCACCACCAACAACCGTCCCATGTACTACAGCCAGATCCGGGTCGACCCCAACGACCCCGAGCGCATCTACCTGGGCGGCTCCAGCCTGTTCCGCTCGTCCGACGGCGGGCGCAACTTCACTCCCGATGCCGCGGCCGGGGTCCACCTCGACCACCATGCGCTCTGGATCAACCCCGCCGACTCCGATCACCTGATCCTGGCTGGCGACGGAGGCGTGTCGGTCAGCTGGGACCGCTCCGACAACTGGTATCAGCTGCGCAACCTGCCCATCGGCCAGTTCTACGAGATCGGCGTGGACATGCGGGACCCCTACCACGTGTGCGGCGGGCTGCAGGACAACGGTTCCTGGTGCGCGCCGTCGGACACCTGGTCCAACCAGGGCATCCGCACGCGCGACTGGTACAATGTGGGCTCGGGCGACGGCTTCTTCACCGTCATGCACCCCACGAATCCCGACCTGATGTTCGCGGAGTCTCAGGGGGGTAACCTTATGCGCGTAGACCTCGCAACCGGCGAGCGCGCACGCATTCGCCCCCTGCCCCGCCCGACAGGAGGGGATGAGGAGCGCAGTCTGCGCTGGAACTGGGACACGCCGATGCTGCTTTCGTCGCACGACGACGAGGTCGTGTATGCGGGCTCGAACGTCCTGTTCCGCTCGGACGATCTTGGCCAGAGCTGGGAGGAGATCAGCGGCGACCTGACGTACGCGATCGATCGGGACACACTCATGCTCATGGGAGTCGCGGGCGGCGAGCCGCAGATGTCGCGCAACGACGGCCAGTCGAACTACGGCAACCTGACGGCGGTGGCCGAATCGCCGCTGGATGCCGCGGTGCTCTACACGGGAAGCGACGACGGGCGGTTGCACGTGACGCGCGATGGTGGCGCGAACTGGACCGACATCACGGGGAACGTGCCCGGGCTGCCGCCGTTCACTTACGTGACGCGGATCGTGGCGTCGCGGGGCGCGGCGGGCGAGGTCTTCGCGGCCTTCGACGGGCACAGGAGCGACGACTTTGCGCCGTATGTGTACGTGAGCGGGGACTTCGGCGCGAGCTGGCGGGCCATCACCGAGGGGCTGCCCGGCACCTCCATGAACGCGCTCGCGCAGCATCCCCGTGCCCACAACCTCCTCTTCGCGGGCAGCGAGGTGAGCGTGCACTTCTCGATCGACCGGGGCGCGAGCTGGCACGATCTCAGGAACGGCCTCCCCACCGTGCCCGTCGACGACATCGTCGTGCACCCGCGCGACAACGACCTGGTGATCGGCACGCACGGGCTCGGCATCTGGATCATGGACGACATCGCGCCGCTCGAGCACCTGAGCAGCGAGGTCATGGCTTCGGCCGCGCACCTCTACCCGGTGCGGCGCGCCACGTCCTACAACCTGTACACGCCGCAGGGCTGGACACCGGGCATCTACGCGGCGCCCAATCCGCCCGCCGGTGCGCGGATCCGCTATCACCTGGGCGCGGACGGCGACAGCGTGGCCATCGCGATCACCGACGGCGACGGGGGCACGGTACGTGAGCTGAAGGGGCCGGGCGGTGCAGGCCTCAACGAGGTGTTCTGGGATCTGCGGCTGGCGGCCGAGGGCGCGGACGGCGAGTCGATGGACCCGGGTCCGCGTGTCCTGCCGGGCAGCTACACCGTGGCGCTGACGGCGGCCGATGCAACCATGGAAACGCCCGTCGAGGTGCGCCTGGATCCGCGGGTGGAGATCTTGCGGAGTGACCTGATGGCGCGGCACGCGGCCATGATGGACTCCTACCGGCTGTCGGGAGCGGTGGGCGACGCTCGGGAGCGGATGGGGGATATGCGCGACCAGCTCGACCAGGCCGATGAGCGCGTCGGCGCGGCCGAGGACCCGCCCGAGGCACTGACGGAAGAGATCGAGTCGTTCCGCGAGGACCTTGAAGCGTTGCAGGAGGAGATCGGTGGGGGCGGCGGCTTCGGGGGCGGCGGCAGCGGCGTCGCGGCGGGCGCGTCGGCGTGGGGAACGATCGAGCGCGCGACCAGCGATGCCACGGCGGACCAGCTGTGGCAGATCGACCGTTCATGGGAGGAGCTGCCGGCCTTGATCGAGCGCCTGAACGAACTGCTCACCGAGCGGCTGCCCGCGCTCAACGCCATGGTGTACGCCGAGGGGCTGCGGCCGAAGGTTGGCAAGGCGGTGGCGATGCCGAGACGGGAGGGTTGAGGGAGGGAAGTGTGATGAGGCAGGCGGATATCGATATTCTCGTCCAGGAGGGCGAGGGAACCACGCTCGAGTGTGGTTCACGTCCGAGAGAGCGACGCCAAACCGGTGCAATGTGGCGACGGCTTCTTTTGGCGACAGGGCGCCGTCACCCAGAAGCTCACGCGCGACGAAATCCGTGGGTTCTTCCAGACCGAGGGTGTCATTCGGTTCGACTTGTCGCCCTGCCCGCGATTCCGCTATCCCGAGGACTTTGACCCAGACAAGTATCGTGCTTGGCTCAGGCTCTCTGGCATCAGCGGCTCACCAGACGTCACGGACGTGCTGGTCAACACCGACACCGCTGAACATGTGAACGGCGGATTGCTCTTTCGCAACGCTGGTGTGCTCTTCTTCGCAAGAGACGCACGCCGCTTCTATTCGCAGGCGTATGTGACCTGCCTACTGGCCAAGGGAACCGACAAGGTACACATCCTGGACCGCAAGGATTTCGATGGCGGAGTCGTTTCCGATATCGAAGACGCCATGCGATTCGTCGAGCGCAACACTCGTCTCGCGTATCGCATCGATGGTTTACGGCGCGAAGAAGTGCCGGAGTATCCGATGAGGGCAGTGCGCGAAGCGATCACCAACGCTGTGATGCACCGCGACTGGTTCATCCACGGGGCCAACGTCTTCGTCGAGATCTACAATGATCGTATCGAGGTCGTTAGCCCGGGCAGTCTGCCGAAGGGCATGGCACTGGCGGACCTCGGTCACGGCAGCGTCCGGCGAAACGCCCTCATCGCCGACCTGCTCCACCGCATTGGCTTCATAGAAAAGGCCGGCACCGGAATCCGCCGCATTCGTGATGAGGCTAGCGAGGCCGGCTGCCCCGAGCCCGAATTCATGATGCGTGGCCCCTTCTTCGTAGCGGTCTTCCGGCCCACCCCGGAAGTCACCCCGGAAGTCACCCCGGAAGTCACCCCGAGAGTTACCCCGGAAGTCCGCCTGCTGAGTGCTTTCTCCGGCGACATGACCCGTGAACAGCTTCAAGAGATCCTTGGACTCGCAGACGATGACCACTTCCGCACCGCCTACCTCCGCCCTGCCCTCGATGCCGGACTCATCGAGATGACCATCCCCGACAAGCCGCGCAGCAGCAAGCAGCGCTATCGGATCACTGGAGACGGTCGCAGATACATCACGAAGCCCCCATTGGATTCCGAGCCCGCAGCCAATACCGAACCGTCCACCGGTCCCACCCCGGAAGTCACCCCGGAAGTCACCCCGGAAGTCCGCCTGCTGAGTGCTTTCTCCGGCGACATGACCCGTGAACAGCTTCAAGAGATCCTTGGACTCGCGGATGATGACCACTTCCGCACCGCCTACCTCCGCCCTGCCCTCGATGCCGGACTCATTGAGATGACCATCCCCGACAAGCCGCGCAGCAGCAAGCAGCGCTATCGGATGACCGCCGCTGGAAGAAGGCGCGTCAGAACGTGGCGACCCGGAGACCCCGGCTCGGCCGCACAATGACGGTCGGTGTGAACCCGGGGGCTTCTCTTCCCGCAATCGCAGCTTGCTCCGGTACCAGCCCGGCCCCAATCTCAACGCTGACCCCACGTTTCAGCTGAAACCCTGACGTTACGTCAGGGCTGGGGCCAACCGCGCGACCCGGGAGGACCTCATGCGCTTCGCCACCCCCACCACCCTGCCACCCCGGCCGCCCACCCTCGCGCTGGCCGCCGCCCTGCTCGGCCTCGGCCCGCTGACCCTCACAGCCCCCGTCACCGCCCAGGACGCCCAGGACGCCACCGACGACTGGGATGTCACCCTCGCCCGCGGCGAGACGCGCGAGATCGACTTCACCACCGAAGAGGGCACGTGGATGTCGATGGACATCTCGCCGGACGGGCGCTGGGTAGCCTTCGACCTCCTCGCACATGTCTACCGGGTTCCGGTCGACGGAGTCGGCGAGGCAGAACTGCTGACCGGCGGCACCGGAGTCGCCACCAACTACCATCCTCGCTATTCGCCCGACGGCTCGACGATCGCCTTCGTCAGCGACCGCAAGGGGCAGAACAACCTGTGGCTGATGGATGCGGACGGCTCCAATCCGCGCCAGGTCTTCAGCGACATGGCAACGCGCGCGGTCTCGCCGGCATGGTCCGCCGACGGCGAGTACATCTTCGTCAAGCTGCAGGACGTCGCCGCCGGACGGGGGCAGACGGGGCGCAGCGGGATCTGGATGTACCATGTGGACGGCGGTGACGGGATCCAGGTCGTCGGCGACCAGCCGCAGGCCGCGTGGCCCTCTCCGTCGAAGGACGGGCGCTACCTGTACTTCCACGTCTACACGGGTCCGCCGGGGCTGCAGGGCCGCGATGCACTGGCCGGGCACTGGCAGGTGCGCCGGAAGGACCTCCGCACGGGTGAGGTACTCAACATCACGGCGGGGACCGCCTCGCAGCAGGTGCGCGCCTCGAGCGGCAGCGCCTACGCGGCCGAGATTTCGCCGGACGGACGCCACCTCGCCTTCGCCCGCCGGATCGCCGGCGGCACGATTTCGTACCGCGGCCACACCTTCGGCCCCCGCGCCGCGCTCTGGATCCGCGATCTGGAGACGGGGAGAGAGCGCGTCGCGATGGACCCGATCACCATCGACAACGCCGAGGGGATCAAGACGATGCGCATCCTGCCGGGCTACAGCTGGAGCGCCGACGGGTCCAGCATCGTGATCACGCAGGGCGGGAAGATCCGCGTGCTCGATGTTGCCAGCGGCGAAGTCACCACCGTCCCCTTCTCGGCACGCGTGCAGCGCACAATTTCCGAGCTCGCCCGCGCCGACTTCCGCATTGACGACGGTCCCTTCGAGGCCAGGATGCTGCGCTGGTATGGCGCCTCGCCGGACGCGTCGCGGATCGCCTTCCAGGCGGTCGGCAGGGTCTGGATCGCGCCCGCGGACGGCGGTGCGCCAACCCGCCTGACCAGCGGCGACGGTCCGCACGAGTTCTCGCCGTCATGGTCCCCCGACGGGCAGTGGATCGCCTATACGACCTGGGGCGGCGAAGAGGGCGGGCACGTGTGGAAGATCCCGGCCGGAGGCGGCACGCCCCAGCAGCTCACCACGTCGCCATCCGAGTACGCGCACCCCGTGTGGTCGCTCGACGGTTCGGAGATCGTGGTGACCCGAGGCAGCGGCGCGGCGGCGCGCGCCCGGTCCACGACGCAGAACCCGTATTGGGAGCTGTGGCGGGTCCCTGCCGAAGGCGGGTCACAGGAGCGCATCATGACGATCCCCGCCGGGGGCCCTGGCGGACTGCTCGGGTATCGGCGCCAGATCACGCGTGCGTCCTTCGGCCCGGGCGGGCGAATCCACCTCCCGGCTGGCCACGAGGCAGCAGAAGGACAGGGCGCGATCGCCCTGATGTCGGTGCGCGGTGACGGCTCCGACGCGCGGGTGCACGCGACCATCCCCTGGGGTGACGAGTTCGTGATTTCGCCAGACGGCGATCGTGTCGCCTTCCAGGAGGGCGACAACGTCTTCTGGGCGCCCCTGCCCCCGGGCGGGACGGGCGGCGATCCCGTCGCGCTCAGGAAGAGGGGCGCGCCGGTGCCAGTCACCCAGCTCACCACAGAGGGCGGGCTCTATCCGCGCTGGCTGGACAACGACCGCCTCGAATTCGGGAGCGGTCAGAGCTTCTTCATCCATGACGCGAACACCGGCGAGACCGACACCACGACCGTCCGGCTCAGCGTTGACCGCGTCATCCCCGAAGGGACGCTCGCGCTCACGAACGCACGCATCGTCACCCTCGACGACCGCGCGGTCCACGAAAACGCCACCCTGCTCATCGACGGCAGCCGGATCGCCTGCATCGGCGACTGCGACACCTCCGGCGCCGATCAGACCATGGACATGACCGGCAAGACCATCATTCCCGGCTTCATCGACATGCACGCCCACCACTACCGCGAGCACAAGGGGCTGATCCCGAAGCGCGACTTCGAGTCGGCCATCTACCTCGCCTAAGGAGTCACCGCGAACCTCGACAACTCGATGTGGTCGCAGAACGTGTTCGCCAGCGCCGAGATGATCCGCGGGGGTGCGGTCGTGGGCCCGCGGACGTACTCGACGGGCGATCCGATGTACCGCGGCGACGCCATGCGGCAGAACGATATCTCCAGCTACGAGGTCGCCGAGCAGAACATCAACCGGCTGGCATCGTGGGGCGCCACCGCGCTCAAGCAGTACCTGCAGCCGCGCCGCGACCAGCGCCAGTGGATCTCCGACATCGCCCGCCGGAAAAACCTCATGGTCACATCCGAGAACAACGACATCCCGTACACGATCGGGATGATGATGGACGGGCAGACCGGCTTCGAGCACCCGATGACCTACCTGCCCATGTACCGCGACCTGAGCACCTTCCTGGGACAGGCCGAGTCGGCCTACTCACCCACCTTCGTGGTGGGCGGCATCGGTCCCTGGAACGAGGAGTTCTTCTTCGCCGAACAGGAGGTCTGGCTGGACCCCAAGCAGCGCGAATGGCTGCCATGGCGCCAGGTCATCCCGCACATGCGCCGCCGCTGGGAACGCCCCGATACCGACTACACCTATCCACTCATTGCGCTGGGGATGATGGACGTGATCGAAGCCGGCGGCTGGGGCGCGATCGGGTCGCACGGACAGGCCCACGCCATCGCTTCACACTGGGAAGTCTGGATGATCGAGGCCGCCGCCGGGCCGATGGCCGCGCTCGAGGTGGCCAGCCTCCACGGCGCGGTCTTCCTGGGTGCCCAGGAGGACATCGGCTCGATCGAGGTCGGCAAGCTGGCGGACGTGCTGGTGCTGAACTCGAATCCGCTCGACAACATCCGCAACACGACCGATATCATGTACGTGGTGCAGGGCGGCATCGTGCGGGACGGGCTCACGCTCGACGAGGTGTGGCCCAACCAGGTGCCCTACGGCGAGCACTGGTGGGTGGACCCCAACGCGTGGCTGATGGACAACCGACCGGTGGACTACTGGGACAGGAGGCGGTAGGGGCGCCCTCAACCCTCCAGCCGGTTGTACATCCTCAGCACCTCCCGCAACCGCTCGTGCGGCAGCGCGTGCACCGTCACGTCGTTCGCGCCCGTCATCGTCTCGGCCGCGACCAGCGCGTTGATGATCGCCTCTTCGGTCGCCTCGACGGTGGCCGTGAAGAGCGGGTTGAGGCGCCCGTTGGCCAGCACCCGCGCCTGGGTGGACGTGCCCACCTCGGCCGCGGCGCGCTGGTTTGCCGTCGAGAACGCCACGAAGATGTCGCCCGACCCGTTCGACGCGATGCTTCCGTTACGGCCGAGCCCAAGCGAGACCCGGCGCGCCATCCGCTCCAGCTGGTGCGGCATGACCGGTGCGTCGGTCGCGACCACGACGATGATCGAACCATCGCGGTCCGCCTCGCCCTCCGCCCCCTCCAACGCCTCGCCCTGCGCCCCCTCACCCGGCCGCTCCGGCATGAGGTCGGCGATCTCCCGCCCCACGGGCACCCCTGCCACGCGGAGCAGTTCCCGGCTCCCGTAATTGCACTGCACCAGCACGCCCACGGTGTAGTCGTCGCCCGCAACGTCCACGACCCGCGACGACGTCCCGATGCCGCCCTTGAAGCGGTGGCAGATCATCCCCGTGCCGCCCCCCACGTTCCCCTCCACGACCGGCCCGCTGCGCGCCGCGTCCATCGCAGCCATTGCATCGCCCTCGGTGACGTGTTGGCCACGGATGTCGTTGAGCGTGCCGTCCCACGTCTCGCCCACAACCGGAAGTGCGGCAAGCCAGCGCCCACCGCCCCGCTCCATCCCTCTCGCCACCCCCCACCGGATGACCGCGTGATGCACGATCCCCACGCTCAGGGTGTTCGTGATCATCACCGGACCTTCCATGATGCCCGAATCACGCACCCACGTCGTGCCGGTCATCTCCCCGTCACCGTTCAGCGTGAACCAGGCCGCGTAGACCGGGTCGGCCTCGTCGCGGCCGCGCGGCCACACGGCCGTCACACCCGTCCGCACCGGCCCCTCGCCGACCACAACCGGCCCGCTGCCGCGAACGATCGTGGCGTGACCCACCTCGACGCCGTCCACATCGGTGATCGCGTTGAGCGCCCCCGGCGTGCCCTCGAAAGGGACCCCGAGATCCCGCGCACGGGGCTTCTGGGGGGAGGCGGGCGCGACGGTGCACGCCAGCAGAAGCATCGACACGCTCCCGACAATACGACAAACTGGTAGATTCCCCATTGCGTTCACCTTGCATTCACCTCTGCTGGACATTGGGAGCGTGCGACAGGCATGACCACTATGAACTGGGGCCGCAACCGTCAAGAGAGAGCGATGGTGGCCGCGGCGATGACGGCCGCGCACTACCTGGACGCCGCGCTCAAGGCCGGGACGAGCCGGCAAAGCATCGAAACCGTCCTCGCGGGGATCGTGCGGCGATCCGGAATGACCGAGTTCTGGATCACGGACGAGACCGGGCGCATCATACTCGGTTCGGAGCCCATGGATTTCGTGTTTCCGAGCGATCCCGACGGCGACAGCCAGGGCGCACCGTTCGCGGCTCTTCTGCAGGGGACCACCGACGTGGTGATCCAGGACCCCCAGCCGCGTGAACTCGATGGAAGGGTCTTCCAGTACGTCGGCGTCGCGGGGGTGGACCGCCCCCGGATCGTGCAGGTGGGGGTGGCCGACAAAACCGGATGACCGGGACTCAGTCCGTCAGGTAATCCAGCCGCGCATCGCAACCGCCCCCGCAGGTCCCAACGCTTCGACCACGCGCTCCGGTCCGCGCCGACACACGAGCGTGATCGGCTCATCGGCGAACAGCGGCGCCAGCGCGCGGTAGCGGAAGCTGGTAATCGCGGCTTCGCTGTGCAGCCGGGCCGCGTCCAGCAGCAGCAGCGCGGTCAGCGGGCCGTGCACGAGAAGGCCCCGGTAGCCCTCCGTCTCCGTGGCGTAGGGGTGGTCGTAGTGGATGCGATGTCCGTTGTACGTCAGCGCCGAGAACTGAAAGAGCGTGACGGTGGTTGGGGTGAAGGTTCGCGTCCACGTCGCGGCGGAGACCGCTGCGCCGTCTCCGGCTGGCGCGCGCGGCGATGCTTTGGTGGATGCCCCCCGCGCGGACGCGGCGCCCCGGCTCCGCATGGCGTCCCGGTACACGATGACCTGCTCCTCCTCCACGCACGGGCGGCCGTCCTGCAGCAGCGTGTGGCCTACCCTGACGAAGACGAGGCGGCCGCTCTTCCCCCTCTTTTCCTTCACCTTGCGGATCCCGGATCTCAGTTCGGCGCGTATCCCGATCACCGCCGGACGAATCGATCGCAGCGTCCCACCCGCCCACATGCGCCGCGGCAGGTCGATTTCGGGCATGAAGGCGCCCCGGACCTCATGCCCGTCGGGGCCGAGGCCGGACGCGCGAACGGGCTTGTTGAAGTAGAGCCAGTGCCACCCGAGCGGGAGCGGATCGCCCTCGCCCGAACCGGCCGGATCCCGGTCCAGGAGAGCCTGCATGGCCTGCGCCGGCCACGGCGACAGAACCTCGGCGCGCACGCGCGTGCGGCCCGGCGGCGACTTGCCCGTCACGTCCTCACTCCGTCCGGTCCCCACCGTCCCCCACCCTTTCGCCCACCCGTTCGAGCATCCGGCGCGCCGCCTCGACAACCGGGCGGTCCACCATCCTGCCATCGAGTGCGACGGCGCCACCGCCCGCAGCGCGATCCGCCTCCACGATCCTGCGGGCCTGTTCCACCTCCTCGGCCGACGGGGTGAAGACCTCGTGAATGACCGGAATCTGCGCGGGATGGATGGCCACCTTGCCGGTGAACCCCAGTCGGCGGGCCTTCACGGCTTCATCTCGCAGCCCCGTCATCTCCCGCAGATCCCGCGACGGCATGTCAATGGTGTCGATTCCGCACAGCGCCGCGGCGTGCACCACCCGCGAACGCGTGTACAGCAGCGGCTCCCACTCCGGCTCGGCGCCGAGTTCCACGGAGAGGTCGAAGCCGCCGAAGATCAGGGCGGCGACGGAGGGGGACGCTGCACCGATACCTGCCGCGTTCTCCAGGCCGCGGACGGTTTCGATGATGGGGATCAGCGGCACGTTCCCGAGGAGTTGCCGAGCGTCGCGGATCCCCGTTTCGATGGTCACCTTGGGGATCATGAAGGCGTCGGGTGGCGGGCCCCCGGCCATGGACGCTACATCGCGTGCGCCTTCGTCGGACCCCGGATCGTTCACCCGCACGATCACCAGGGGCTGGCGCCCGTGGATCGGACCGGCGTCGGTCGGATCCAGTGTTCCCCGTCTCGCCAGGTAGCGCGCCACCGATTCCCGTGCACCCGCCTTCGCGCCCGGTGCGACCGCGTCCTCCAGGTCGATGCAGATCGCGTCGGCTCCGGCCGCCAGGGCCTTGCCATAGCGGTCCGGGCGGTCACCCGGAACGAAAAGAATCGAGCGGACGGGTGGCAGGCGATCACCCATGGTCGGGCTCACTCATTGTCGGGCTCACTCATCGTCGGCGCCGCCCATCAGAACGACCTCGGCATTCCCAGCACATGCGTCGCCACATGGCTGAGGACCAGGTTGTTCGCCACCGGCGCCACCATGTAGAGCCGCGCCTCGCGGAACTTGCGCTCGATCCCGTACTCGGACGCCATTCCCCACCCGCCGAAGGTGTCCATGGCCACGTTGGCCGCCTTCCACGCGGCCCGGGACGCCAGGTACTTGGCCATGTTGGGCCCCTCGCCCCGCGTCTCGCCGGCGTCGTATTCCCGGGCCGCAGCGTCGCGGACCGCCGCCGCCGCCCGGATGTCCATGTACGCGTCGGCGATCGGGAACTGGACCCCCTGGTTCTCCCCGATCGGGCGGCCGAAGACCTTGCGCGCGCTGGCATAGTCTGACGCGCGGTCGACGAAGTAGAGGCCGTCGCCGATCGACTCGGATGCCAGCAGGATGCGCTCGGCATTCATCCCGGACATGATGTAGCGGAATCCCCTTCCCTCCTCGCCGATGCGGTTCTCGGCCGGGACCTCCAGGCCGTCGAAGAAGACCTCGCAACTCTCGTGGTTGATCATCGTCTCGATGGGGTTGATGCGCACGCTGTCGCGGGCTTCGCGCAGGTCGACCAGGAACACCGACAGCCCGCCCGTGCGCTTCGCGACCTCGGCGCGCGGGGTGGTACGCGCGAGCAGCACCATCAGGTCCGACTGACGCACCCGCGAGATGAAGACCTTCTGCCCCCGGACGACGTAGCGCTCGCCCTGGCGCTCGGCAAAGGTGCGGATGCGCGTGGTGTCGGACCCCGCGTCCGGCTCGGTTACTGCAAACGCCTGCAGCCGCAGCTCGCCCGCGGCGATCCCCGGCAGGAAGCGCCGCTTCTGCTCTTCCGAACCGTGCCGCAGCAGCGTGCCCATCGTGTACATCTGCGCGTGGCACGCGCCCGAGTTCGCACCGGACCGGTTGATCTCCTCCAGAATGATGCACGCCTCACGCACACCAAGCCCCATCCCGCCGTACTCCTCCGGGATCAGGCACGCCAGGTAGCCCGCATCGGTCAGCGCGTCGACGAAGTCGTGCGGATAGGCGCCCGCGTCGTCCGCGGCCTGCCAGTAGTCGTTGCCGAAGTCGGCGCACAGCGCGCGGACGGCAGTCCGGAGTTGTGCTGCGGAAATCACGCGATCCCCTCCGAACACGCCAGCCTATTCGTGAAAATCGAAAATGTCATCTTTGATTTTCCCGCAGGTTCTCTGCGTACATCGACGACTTCTCCAGCACCGGGTTCCGGTTGTACGCCTCGGACTGGCCCGGCGGAATGCTGAGGTACTCCCACTCGTCCCCGCGGAAGGACTTCGCCAGCAGGACGATCTGCCCGACGTGGTAGGCAAGGTGGGCCAGCATTTGCCATCGGGCGTGGATACTGTTGTGAGCGTTGACGTTATGGAATCCGGTGGCGCGATTCCCGCCAATCGGTTCCCGCCGATTGGTTTCAGGCCTGAGTCTGGGGCCTGCGGCGGCTCTGAATCGCTTGCCGGAGTTGCGCCTCGTCCGGCTGCTGATAGCAGCGCAACACCGTCTTGGCCGCTTTCCAGCCTCCGAGTTCGCAGAGCACCTTGAGCGGGAGGTCCATGAGGTCGGAGGCAAACTTGCGCCTCAGCGAGTGCCAGCCCCTGCCCCGCTTGCGCTCCAGCCCGGCAAGCGCCTCGGCCCTTTTCCACCAGTAGCGCGCCACCGCGCGGCCCATGCTCCTGTCGGGGTCCCTGGGCGCGGGCAGCACCGGCGCGTCCCCGTTCGCCGGGTTGCGCCTTCGTGCCTCCTCGAAGACTTCGATGGCTTCCGGGGTCAAGGGCGTCCGGTGCTCATAGCCCGTCTTCTCGTACTCGGCGCGCCACCGTACCGCTTCGCCCTCAAGGTCGATGTCAGCCCACCTGAGGTTGCGAATCGCCCCGATGCGGTGACCGGTCTCGTGCGCGAGCACGAGGGCGGCGTGGAACCGCCAATCGACCTGCCGCGAGACCCCGAGAAGGGCTTGGTATTCCTCTTCCGTGAGAACAACCCGGTTGGGGTTCTTCTCGACGGGCTTCCTGAGACCCTTGAGCGGGTTCCTGTCGAGGAGCAGGCGGCCCTCTTCGTCCCTCGACCGCGCCGCCCAGTTGAGCACCGCCATCAGGAACGTCAGGTCCGCTTCGATCATCCGGTCGCCCACGGGCTTGCCACTGGGGCCGACCGTGCCCGCACGGCGCTCCCGGATGAACCGGTCCCAGTCCCGCTGTGACAGGGTGTCCGGCCTTCGGCCCCTGCCGAAGAACTTGAGGAACATCGCCATCACGGCCCTGTCCCGCCGCCGAGACGGCCGCCTCTTGGTGGGTGTCACCTCCTCGCCGTAGATTTCAAAAAGCCCTTCCAGCGTGAGCGGCTCGGGCTCGGCTTCGGCCTTGCCGTTGGGCGCGTCGATGAACCCGGCGGCGAACTGATCCGCCTGCCTCTTCGCGCGCGCCCAGTCTCGGTGCTTGAGGGACCGGGTGCGCCTGCGCCCGTTCTCCCGCCACTCGATCTGGAAGATGCCGGTCTTCGGGTCCGGGAAGATCCTGACCCGGTTCCGGCCCCATTCTCCGGCGCCGTAGGAGCGCCGGCTTCGTTTCGTGCGTGCCATCGTTCGATTCCTCTCTCGATGGACTGCACGATCTGCACGATGGGAAGTTCGCGGATAAAAGGCTTCTCCGCCAGTTGCTCGAAGGCGGTTTACGTCCCGGAAATCCGGTCACCGGGGCCGGACGGCGAGCGCACATCGACATCGGGGGCCATGTGCGCGGACCCGCGTTCCGGACGTGCACTCCAGCGACGGCGCATGCCGTTTGGAGGATTGCAGTTACACCACGGCCTCCGGGGCGGCTGCGCCGCGCCGGAATCGGAGGCCGTGGCCGGAGCGACCCCCCTCCCTGGACGCTTGGCGTGCCACGGGGGAGGGTTGGGATGTGCACGCCATCCCAACCCTCTGCGGGAGGTCGCTCCGGGTCCAGCGGTCCCTTGCGGGAAGGAGAAACGGCAAGCCGAGATGGGTCCCGTCTCGACTGCGGTTGGCGATGCCGTACAGCCCACCGGCCAGCCGGTTGGCCAACAGGCCCGCCATCTCCTCGAAGCGGCGCTCGACACCCTTCCGGACGGACCGCTGGCTGGGAGTGACCCCGCAGCGCCGGGGAGCATGGGGCTGTCCGGCTCCATCCTCCCAAGCGCCGATCGAGGTATTGCCGAGACGGGGGTCACTCCCAGCCACGTCCGAGGAGCGCGGATCGGCACCGGCGTTCCGCCGGACGTGGCCCAACTGCAAACGCGCCAGCGACCTGCATGACCGAGGCCGTGTCCGGCCGAGCGGCGATTTCGTGTCCGGCGACCCCCAAAGTGAACCGGACATGCAGGACTTGCCACCAACGCCCGCGTCCGACGGTCGCTACGGACCTCTCTACACCCTTGCCCAAATCGCCGTGCGGTGAAGCCAACCGGTCATTGCTTCCGGGGACGCGGCGAACGTTCGCAGGCTACTGACGGCGTTGACGAAACAGCCGCCGGACGGCGGCCCGCACGTCGGTGGACAGTCCGAGGATGACGGCGGCGGCCAGCGCCCCGATGGCAAGGTAGAGGAGCGGGCTCACGGCCCGACCTCCGGGAACCGATCCGACTGCTCGCCCGCCGGAATCTGGCGGAGCTTCCGCACCGCGCGCGACACGTCGCGGGCATCGGAGCGAATCAGAAGCCACTCGTCGCCGAACCGGGTCAGGCGGACCCCAACACAACCCGTCCCCGGCTTCGTCGATGGCGACCACCTCGCGGGCGTATATCTTCCGCCCGTAGGCTTGCCCGATGATTCCGCTGTCGCTCACGGAATGAACCTGCTCCCGTCAAGGTGTACACCTGCCCACCGCAACGACTACAGTTCGAGCCGACGCTGGGCGGAATGCGGTGCTGTCGTAGGACGCCGACAGCTTCCCCGAATAGGCTGACCACCGGGATGCGCCGTCAAGGGGAAGCGGGGTGACACCCCGCCCGCGCAATCCACAGCGGCGACGATCTTCGGGGGTCAGAGGGGGCGCGGCCCCCCGCCAGCCTCCGCAGGGGACGCACGGAGTGTGGCCCCAAGTACGCTCTTGTCTCCCATACAGGTTCCCGCGTGATTTGCACGACCGGGTCACGGGGAAGGCCCGGGCTGTTGAGCGCCCGTCGTGGGGAAGGTGCCCAAAGCGCGTGCCTCTTGACATAGCACGATGGGCAGAAATCCTATAACGACGAGCCAATCGAAGAGACAACCAGCCGCGAAGTCCAGTCACAAGGTAGACGAAGCGACCGTTTCGATCCGACGGCATGGTCCATACAGCGTGGGCTGTGGGCGGGTTGGCGGAGAGGCGCGAGTTCGGTTAGCCTCGGACAACTCCAAGATGAGAACGAACGGGTTCCGCCCGTCACCAATCGGGAGATTCAGGCGCCACGATGACGAAGACAGAGTGGGACTGGTACCTCGCGACCGCGAGGGCAAGGTCAGACAGAATCTACAGCGCCGAACGCTACAAGGAGGATCTTGCCGAGGCGTTGAGAACAGCCCGTGAGGCGCTGCTGCGCGATGACGACGCCTGGCCAAAGCTGGTAAGAGACGCGATCAACCACAAGGACAACAACATCGTCGACTGGCGCAATCGCGGGCCGGTGACGAAGTGGATTGACGAGAACCCGGCCGAAGCGAACAGTGCCCTGTCGGAACTGTGGTCCCAGGACGAACACGCGCCCGGCGACCGAGTTCGCTCCTTCGACGCCAGTCTGCCCGAAACCGTGTTCTCACGCGGCTCCGTCGGCACGCGAGCCAATGTGGCGTCGTACTTGATGATGGGAATCGACTCGCACCGCTATCCGCCGTACCTGTTCACTGTGTTCCGCGACGCCTACCAGAGGCTGGGTTATCCGCAGCCCTCCACCGACGTGCCAGACGAGGCAGGGGGTCGGTACGAACACGCCCTGGGCTTTCTCGACCGCCTACTCGAAGAGGCTAGAAAGCAAGGAATGGACAGACCCAGAACGCGGCAGGACGCTCAATCCGTGGTTTGGCAGCTATGGAAGCACCGGTCCGCGCCTCCACCACCGTCCACCGAAGTTCGGCACGCCTTGAACACCATCCTCTACGGCCCACCCGGCACCGGGAAGACCTACGCCACGTTCCGGCGCTGCGTTGAGATCTGCGACGGGTCAGCGGACGACGTCGATGCCGTGGCCATCCGCTCGCGCTATGACCAACTGGTGGACGAAAAGCGCGTCGAATTCGTGACCTTCCACCAGTCCTACGGATACGAGGAGTTCGTCGAGGGCTTGAGGCCGGAGGCGGAGGAGGGTGGCGGGCTGCGGCTGGTTTCGCGGGACGGGGTGCTGAAGAAAATCGCGGCGAGGGCGGAGAATGCGCCGTTGGAGAAAGTGGGCAATCGGCGGTTCTTCAAGGTGTCGATGGAGGACCAGGGGCTGTTCGAGGAGTGCATGCGCGACGGGTGGGCAGGCTACTATTGGCCCGAGAACGAGGATTGGTCCGATCCGCGGTACGACTCCTACGATGCCGTGAGGAACCGCATCGAGGAGGGAAAGCTGGGCGCGCTGGCAAATTTTGCCCCGCGTGAAACAGTGACCTTTCGAAGCAAGATGAAGCGGGGCGACCTCGTCGTGGTACCGGTGGGCGGCGGGGGTACGAAGGACTGGGAAACCGGGGAATTGAGTCGTTACCGGGCCGTTGGCGAGGTCGTCGGGGACTACGAGTTCCACGAGGGCAAGCGCTTTCCCCACCGTCGCGCCGTTCGCTGGCACTGGGTATCGGCTAACGACCCGGAACCTGTCTCCGCCTTCCAGGAGAAACGATTCAGTGCTATGGCATTGCACCAACTCTACCCCAACCGCCCCAACGCCCTCCTCAAGCACCTCAAGCAGGACCCCGCGCAGCGCCTCCCATACGTCCTCGTGATCGACGAGATCAATCGCGCCAACATCGCGAAGGTCATGGGCGAACTGATCACCCTGCTCGAAGACGACAAGCGCGCCGGGGCGGAGAACGAAATCGCGGTGACGCTGCCGCACTCCGGCGCCCGCTTCACCCTTCCGGCCAACCTCCATGTCCTCGGCACCATGAACACGGCGGACCGTTCGATCGCGCTGCTCGACACCGCGCTGCGGCGCCGCTTCACGTTCGAGGAGATTGCGCCCGAGCCGGCGTTGCTGACGGAGGCCGGAGAGAAGGCCGGAATCGATCTCCCGGATGTACTTCGGACGATGAACGACCGTCTGGAATGGCTCGTGGACCGCGACCATCGGATCGGCCACGCTTGGTTTCTGGGCGCGAGGTCGCGGCAGGACGTGGACGGGGTCATGCGGCGCAAGGTGATCCCGCTGATTGCCGAGTACTTCTACGACGACTGGGAGAAGGTGCGGGCGGTGCTGGGGGGGACGGACGCCTTTGTCACGGGCAAAGAACTGGAGACCCCACCGGGCCTCGACGGTGCCGGAGAGACGCGCTTTCGGTGGACTGTGCGGCCGTCCTTTGCGGAAGACGCATACGCGGAACTCCTGGTAGGTGATAAGACTTGAGACCGTGCAAGTTGATCACCTGCCGTGAGTGGCAGGAGCTTCCCACGGGGGAGCTCACGGGTGCCGATCTCGAAGTGTTGCACCGCGCCGCCACGAACGAGGCCCGTCGCGCGGGGTTCGCGGAAGACGCCATCCTGAAACGCACGGAGAAGGGCCTCGCGGCGCAGCAGATGGTCGGGGTGTTGGCTGCTCCCGGTATCGCCGTCGAGATTCTGCCCAAGGTGGATGGTCCGGACGGAGCCGTTCGGGCGGCGCTGGTGCAGATGCTGGCGGTGGTTCGGGACTTCGACGTGCCCACCGGCGACCTGGCGGCCATGAGCACCCAGCGGCACAACTGGCTGGAACTGCTGATCGAACTCTTCGCGAGGCGTCTGCGGACGGCCATCCGGCGCGGGCTTCCGCGGCGCTACGTCCGGCACGAGGAAGACCTGGCAGTCCTTCGCGGCACGCTCAACGTGAAGCGCCAGTTCACGCACCTCTTGGTGCGCCCGGACCTGGTCGCGGGCCGGTTCGACGAGCTATCGGAGAACACTCCCCTGAATCGAGTGTGCAGGGCCGCCGCGACGAGACTCGCCGCGATGACGCGCTCGCTGAAAAACCACCGCCGCCTGATGGAGCTGCTCGCTCGGCTGGACAACGTGGCGGACTCGGCATCGCCCCTGAAGGAGCCGGTCTCCCTAGACCGCACCAACGCGGCATTCCACGATGTCTATCGACTCGCGCGGGTGTTCCTGTCGGACCCCTGGCAGGACACCAGGAGCGGTAGAACACCCGGCTTTTCGTTCCTCTTCCCCATGAACGTGCTGTTTGAGGAGTTCGTGGGAAGGTCATTGCGGAAGGCGCTGGGGCCGGGACGGGTGCGGCTGCAGGACCCGAGCCGGCGCGCGCTGAAGTCCGAAACCGGCCGGCATCTGTTTGGGCTGCGCCCCGACATTGTTGTGGACGCGCGCGGCTGTCCGGTGGTCCTCGACACGAAATGGAAGGACCCCGCGGACGCGCCGAGCAAGGACGACACGTGGCAGATGCTGGTGTACGGTCAGGCCTACCGTGCCAAGCGCGTCATCCTCGTCTATCCGTGGCACAGGGGGATCGGCGACGAGGGGATTGACCGGCGATGGACGGTGACCGGGGCCGACTACCGCCTTGAGACCGCGACCATCGATGTGGGGCGCCCCGAGACGGTGCCGCAAAGCCTGCTCGGGCTGTTCCGCGAGCAGGCGTTGGAGCGGCCTCCGACTTCCCTCGTTCCCGGCGCCGCTACCGTCGAAGCACAAGACGGGCCGCGCTGAAGCTGCCGCGAGAACCTTCGAGGAACGGACTCGTCCAGCAAAGACCCCACACGGTAGGGGGCCAAGCTGTTTGCGACTCTCATGAGGATCCGCAGGACGGGCTGACTGTGCGCGGGATTGCCAAAGAGCCGCGCACGCATCGAGTCCGACAAGTCGGCGGCGACCGGGTGCAGCCCTGCTGGGCAATGGCTGACGCCGAGCCGACCGCCTCAGCGCGGAGACGTTTTTGGGGGGATCGAAGGGGGGCGTGAGCCACCCTCGCCAGCCCTTGTGTATTACCAGGGGTAGGCTGTATGTGGACGCCCCCAGTTGGGCAAGCGCGGATTCGGGACCGAGTTGGTGGCAGTTGGCCAGGTACTGTCGTATGTCCGGCCTCTTGATGCAGCGCTGTTTGGCTGCGGGCCCGTATGGTGTTCGTGGATCGGATCCAAATCGGCTTAGCGGGCTCAGAGGCCCATCAGCCTACGCTGGTTTTTCCGATCCCGTCTTGCCGACCGTTTGCCCTGATATGGATTGACCTGTCAACCCGTCCGCATACGGGTGTCTTCATGTCGGCATGTGGTACTCCTCTCCGCCATAACAGTCCCGGGGTGTGAGCGGCTTATAGCGACGGTGGATCACTCTGATATCCGTGGGTTGGCTACCACCTGACTTCACTTCGTCGCGGAGCTGCCTCTCTCTTACGTCGTGGGTGGGTCTGCCCACGTGGGCAGACCTCACAAGGGCAAACCGAGGGTTCTCCTCACCGGCCGCCCACACCCCGATGTCTTGTTACATCCTCCTGAATAGCGAAGGTGTTGATGTCTCCGGTGTCATGTATCGTTCAGGCGGTCGACCGGGTGCCGTGAGGCTTGCCCTGCACCTCGCAGGCGATGGCCCAGATGAAACCCACGAGCTCGCGCGCGATTGCCGTGACCACCTTGTTCTTCGCCTTCCCGCGTTGGTAGAGCTTCACATATCGGCCGCACAGCCGTCTTTGTGCCGCCCAGGCGATCGCCTGCACCCGGTCCGGGACGTTGGCTGCCTTGCGGCGCAGGTGCGCTGTCTTCCTGGCCGGGAAGCGATAGGCCCACGCCGCCTCGGTCAGCACCCGGCGAACATGCCCGTTGCCCGTCTTGGTGATCGCTCCTTGGCGTCGTCGAAGACCCGAGGAGTACTCACTGGGGGCCAAGCCGAGAAAGCCCACGAGCTGGCGCGGTGAGTCGAAGCGTGTCAGATCGCCCAGCTCAGCCAGGATGGTCATCGCCGTGATCGTCGAGATGCCCCGCAGACTCATCAGAGCCTCGGCCGTGGGGCGTTGCGACCAGGCATCGAGAGCCTCATGCATCTGTGCCTTGAGCCCGGCGGTCCGCTTCACGGCCGCGACGACGGCGTCGACGTACTCCTGGAAGACGATCTGCTGGAGCGCTAGATCGAAGCGCTGCTGCTCCAGCCAGCGAAAATGTGCCTGCGTCCACCGGGTCTTGCCGCCGTAGACCCGGCCATGACGCAACAGGAAGGCCCCCAGTCGCTGTCGGGCCTTGAGTTCGAGCGCCTTCATGTCCTCGCGTGCACGGGTCAGATCGCGCACCGCTTCCTGGTCCGGTCCCGGCACCCAAACCGGGGTGAGTTCCCCGGCCCGGTGCAGACGCGCCAGCGTCATCGCGTCCCGGCGATCCGTCTTGACCCGACTGGCGGGCTTGCGCGGGATCAGCCCCGGCGCTACGACTTGGCAGTCGTGGCCGGTCCCGGTGATCTCCCGGTACACGCCGTAGCCGCAGGGACCCGCTTCATAGGCGAAGCTCAGTGCCTCGCCGTGCGGGCCCTGCAGTCCATGAATGAGTTTCTGAAGCGAACGGCTGCGATTCGGGACGATACCGCGATATTCCGGCTCCTCCCGGCCCGGCCATGCGACCGCGGCTGCGATCGTGGACTTGTGAACATCCAGCCCCACGTATGCCCTGTACTCGGCCATTGACCTGCCCTCCTCGATGTGGCTCTGCGTCTGATGAGGTTTGCCCGCCTCGAGCGTAACCCACGATGCCCGAGGCAGGGCAGGTCAATCCATGATGTCTTACCCGTTCCTGCGTCCTGCTTCCCACACCTCCCCGACAGCGTCTTTGCTTTTCGCTTCTTCTCCTTTCTCCGCCCGGTCAGGCGGCAGTGCGAACCCGGTAGGTCTCCTTCTTCGTGGCCAGCGCCCAGACCGTCCGCGCCATCTTGTTGGCGAGCGCCACCGCCACCAGCTTCTTCGGCTTGCGTGCCAACATCCCGGCCAGCCACGGATCCGTGACTTCGCCGCGCCGGATCGCATGCGTGACCACGGTCATCGCTCCGGAGACCAGGAGCCGCCTGAGATCGCGCTGGCCCATTTTCGAGATCCGGCCCAGCCTCGGCTTGCCTCCGGTCGTGTGTTGCCGCGGCACGAGGCCGAGCCAAGCCGAGAAGTCGCGACCGCGCCGGAAGCTCTCCATCGGCGGCGCGAAGGCCTGGATGGCCATCGCGGTGACCGGTCCCACTCCGGGGATCGTCATCAGGCGTGCCGTCTCTGCGTCCTCCCGCGACCCCGCCAGGAGTTCACGGTCGAGTCCGTCGATCTTCTCATCGAGTTCTTCGATCCGCCCGAACAGCAGCCTGCCCAGCTCGACGACCGCCTCGGGCAGGCCACAGTCCCCGTCTTCGAGCACTGCGGCCAACTGCCAGATCCGGGCCCTGCCCTTCGGAGCGACAACGCCGTACTCGGCAAGGTGGCCCCTGAGCGCGTTGATCGTCTGCGTGCGCTGGCGCACCAGCAGGTCACGCGTGTGAAAGAGCATCGCCTGCGCCTGCTGCGCCTCCGTCTTGACCGCCACGAAGTGCATCGTCGGCCGCTCGGCCGCTTCCGTGATCGCCTCCGCGTCCGCCGCGTCGTTCTTCTGCCGCTTGACGAACGGCTTGACGTAGATCGGCGGAACCAGCCTCACCTCGTGGCCGAGCGCCGCGATCTCCCGGCCCCAGTAGTGGGCGCCGGCGCACGCCTCCATCGCCACCGTGCAAGGCGGCTGCGAGGCGAGAAAGCCCAGCAGCTTCCCGCGGCTCAGCTTCCGGCGGAAGGCCACAGACCCGTCCGCCTTCGCCCCGTGCACCTGAAAAACTGCGCTTTGCCAGATCGATCCCGATGACGCTAACCTCTTCCATGTGGATGCCTCCTCCCTCAGATGGTCCGATTAAATCGCTCAGTACCATCTTGGCACATCGCGATGCCGTCGGGAGGGGGCGTCCACTCCATCGGCTTGTCTCCCATAATCATGCAGATTCCCGCCTGATTTGCATGACCGGGTCACGGGGAAGGCCCGGGCTGTTGAGCGCCCGCAGAGGCGAGCGGAGCGAGCCGGAGCGGGCGCTCAACAGGGACGGTGGTCGGATCGATAGGCTGGCAGGCCGCAAGGGGCCGTCGTTCAGTGTGATCGCCACCGTCCTTCCCGATGTCCTGAATGGATACACGAGCATCGAGGCTCGCATGACAAGCACAGGAGAAGGGAAGAACACATGAGCGGCATCCTCCGCACCGTCGGGATCGACATCTCCAAAGACTGGCTCGACGCCTTCGCCGTCCCCGAGGGGAAAGCGTCCCGGTTCCCCAACGACAGCGCCGGCTTCCGGAAGCTGATCGCCTGGATCGGCTCCGGGATCGACCGGATCGCGTACGAACCCACCGGAGCCTTCCACCGCGACTTCGAGGACACCCTCCTGAAGGCCGGGCTCCCCCTGTACGCGATCAACCCCTTCCAAGCCCGGTCCTTCGCCCGCTCCATCGGGCGGCGCGCCAAGACCGACGCGGTGGACGCCCGGATGCTGGCCACCATGGCGGCCGCTGTCGAAGACCTCCGTCCGACCGAGGCGAGATCGGAGGGGCAGCGCGACCTTGCCGAGCTCCAACTGATCCGCGACGCGCTGGTCAGGGATCGGACCGCAACCACCAACCGGGGCAGGAACTTGCGCACTCCCGTGGGCAAGCGGGTCACCAAGCAGAGGCTGAGGCAGATCGACCGCCAGCTCAAGCTCATCGATGCCGAGATCCGGCAGCGGATCGGGGAGGAGAAGGAAATGGAGCGCCGGGCCGAGATCCTGACCTCGATCCCGGGCATCTCGGACATCACCGCCGCGGGGCTGATCGTCCACTTGCCGGAACTGGGTATGCTCACCCGGTCGCGAGCGGCTAGCCTCGCCGGACTCGCCCCGGTCACCCGGGAGTCTGGAAACTGGAAGGGACGGAGCTTCATCCAAGGCGGCAGGCACCGGGTCCGCAGACTGCTCTTCATGCCCGCGGTGGTCGCGGTCCAGCACAATCCCGACCTCAAGCGGAAGTACGAGGCGCTCCGAGCCGCTGGGAAGCCGCCCAAGGTCGCCCTGACGGCCGTGATGCGGAAGCTCCTCGTCCTCGCCAACGCCCTGGTGCAGCAGGACCGCACTTGGACGGCGCAGCCGCCGCGCGAGTACTCCTGCCCGGCCTTCCCGACGCCCAGCCCGGCGGGGAGCGTTCACGGATGATCGAACCGGGCAAGAACGGGCGCCGAAGCGGAAGCGTCGCAAAGGGGCGCTGCGACGCAGGTTGCTCCGCAAAAAACGGGCGTCCGCTTGTGAGATGGATACTTGACGCCCTTAACGAGCGTCAAGCCAGCCCTGTGGACGCCCGAATACACCCTCCACAGCGACGCGAGAGACGGCGGTGGCCGGGCTGCCGCGCTAGCCCGACTCGGGGCTTACGATAGTGACGATGTGAGGTTGGGGGGTCGGCCTGCTTGCGGCAAGTACCTCCGCGACCAAGTCCCGGTACTCCAGCGGGTTGGAGTACCGGCCCCGAAACGGCATTCCCTCCTTAGTTCTCTGGTGCGCACGGTCACCGAGGCGAGGACGCTCCGGTTCCGGAGACAGGGGTTCGAGGACGAGTGGACGAATGTCTCCGGATCATTTCCGGAAGGGCCACAGCTTGCGGACTCTGGATCGCAGGCCACCCAGCCGGGTGTCTCCTCTCTGTCTCTTCGCGCGCTTCTTGAACTCCTTCGCGACCTCGGTGGGCTCCGGCATGTCGCCCTGCGCGGTTTTGGCGAACGCCGCATCAAGCACCGCGATGTAGAGTTCGCCGAGCGCGGTTGTGAGCGTGGCGGCCGTGGTCGCCGAAATCACTCCGCCCAGCGCCGTGCCCCCACCGGGAATCAGCTTCAGAAGACTCCCGACGATGGCCTTGCCGCCCACCGTCGCGGCCGTGGGTCCGATCGCGGCCGTCACAAGCCCTTTCAGATAGGATCTTGTGACGTCGAACCCGTACAGCACAGACACGCGGGCCAGCATTCCGACCTGGATAGGTACCAGCACAGCGGCGTCGGCAAACGGGATCGGAGTCGCCCCGGCAGCGGCGGCCACTGAGGCAGAAGAGAACACCGTGCGGCGAGCCTGTTGCTTCTTGTGTCGCATTGAGACGCTCTGAACAGATGTGAATGCGCGTCTCGTGCCTTCGGGCAGCAAATCCATGGTCGCTTCGACCAGGTCCTCCAGCCCCATCGGACTCAGCGTGTGTCCGTCGTCCAGTGCTTCGGCGATCGCCCTCACGCGCACGACGTTTCTGGCTTCGGGAAGAAGCTCTTGGACCTGGGCGCGAAACCCGTCGTCGCTGCGTGCCTTGGTGATGACCCCGAGCACCGGCATGTGCTCGTGCAGCGTACAGCACAGATTCCGCTCGGCGGCCTCTACCCGGCGGCCATCTTCATGCACGCAGAGCCACGCGACGTGGATGTGGTGTTTGGGATCGGGGTCGGCGGCCCTCCTCTCCACCAGTCGCGTCAACTCGTCGAGTGTCTCCTCGAAGTCCTCCAACTCCAATCCGCGCGTGTCCCAGATTCCCAGCGGAACTCCCTCCTTGGAAATGAAGCGAGCCGCTCTGGTCACGGGCCTCCCGTGGCCCGTCGCCGCCATTCTTCCATGGAAGATGCTGTTGATCAGCGTGCTCTTCCCGACCCCGGTACGACCCGCGATGAGCACGTTGCACATGCCCATCTCGTGGAGCGCTTTGTCGATCTCCGCCTTCAGGTCGTCAAGATGCATCATGCCGGATTCTAACACACGATTCGATGGGATGCTCCGGACGGTGGGCCTAGCCCGTGCGCGGCGGCTTGGGCACGCTGGGCCGCAGGTTTCCGCCCGGCTGTTTCGGCTGCGTCACCGATTCGCTCGTCACACGGACTCGTCCACCTTGACGCTGACCTCCTAGCTTTCCTGGCAATCCCCGCAAACCACGCGCGCCATTGTGAACGACGTGACTTGGGGCTCCTCCCGGAATCGAGCGTTTGAACGAAGACCATTCAGGCGGCGGTTGGCGGTTGAGCCGACAATCACGAACGCGAGGGCTCCACAACTCGGTAAAGGGATTGTTGGACAGGCTGATTGAAAGGAGCCCCGGACATACCGGGGGATACGTCCACAAAGGGCATCCGACCGCTTCGGGAGTCCCGCCATTCAGGTCCGGTTTTCCCGCTCTCGCGGCGCGGTCCAGCAGGGTCCAGTACACCGGCAGGAAACGCAGATCGTGCAGTCCTGTAAGTAGTTAGACGACTTCCTGCCGGGATTCTGGCTGCTTCCAGTCCGCTGGGCCAGCGAGCGCAGGAGCGCCTCGTCAACGCGGAACGGGACGCCGCGGATGGTGATCGGCGCTACAAGATCGTCGTCCGTCAGCTCCGCCAGCGCGCCGAAGAGCACATCCCACCCGCGTTCCCACTTCCCGGCGACTTCCGCCCGGGACACGTCGCGCAGCTCGAATTCGGAGTCGCGGTCGCGCCAAGGCTTCTCGCCGTCCGTCGTGAGCAGGTCGGTGAACTTGGACTCCAGGTTTCCGGAGACATGCCATACGATGATCGCGACCGAGTTGCCGTGTTCGCCGCGGACGTGCAGTTCGTCCGGCTGCAGCTGTCCCATGGCGCGCTCGCCCAAGAGCTTGTAGCGCACGAATTCGGCTTCGACGAGCTGGAGTAGCGTGCGGTTCATCGCGATTATTCCAACTCCACCCGGGTCACCTCTTCGATCCGGTCGAAGCCACGGTCGAAGGTGGCGACCTCGGTCACGGATACTCATATGAGTATATACTCACAGTGTGAACGCTCGGAGGAAACGCTTGGCCGGACGGATGCCGTGAACGTGGCTGAAGCGGACCTGGGCTGATGTCCTGGGCACTCGCGTTCACCATCCTCACGATCATCGGGATCGTGACACTGGCGCTCGTACGCACCCTGCGTCCGGACCGCCAGGCGAGCGGATCGACGGAGCTCTGTGTTCTGCTGGCGGCCTACGCCGCCGTGTACGGGCCGGTGGGCGTCGGGTTCGTGACGGTGAACGAAATCGACCCCGACCTCTCGAGTCTGTCGCCGTTCGTGGCTGGTGCGCTGATGGGCGCCCTGATTGCCGTCCTGGTGGCCGGCGGCCTTTGGCTGGCAACGGTGCTGGCACTGTGGGTGCTGCGCCGTCCAATCGAACTGCCCTCCAGGCGGGTGGGCGTGCGATGGGCAGTGCTGTTGGTTGGTGCCGTCGCCCTGGTGTTCGGCCTGGCGATGCCCGTGTTCGAAGCATTGGAAGACCGGGGTTCGGCATGGCTATGGATCGCCATGGGCCTGTTCTACGCTGCCTTCTTCATGGCTCAGTCGTTTGTGGTGCCATGGTTGACGTTCCTCCGGTTGCCGCGCCTGGGGGAATCGCCGGATTCCGGAGATCTGCAGCCGTGGGTGGACGATGTCATGACCCGCAACGGAAAGCGGCCGATTGTCGTACGCGTGTACGAAGGCAGCCTGGTGAACGCGTTCGTACTGTGGGGGATCCGCGGGCCGTGGCTCCTTGTCGGCGAAGGTCTGCTTCGGAAGATGTCGCGCAGTGAGGTGCGGGCCGTCCTCGCGCACGAGATCGCCCATCTCCTTCGACGCGACCACGTGCGCCTGATGCTCTCAGGGATGGCGTGGGCAGCAGCGATGACGGTATGCACCATGCTCGTGTTGGCTCCGCTCTACGAAGCTGGTCGCGACGTGTTCGGGGTCATGGCAACCGCGACCGCGAATACACTGTATTTCGTGGCCCTTGGGTTTGTGATGCGCCGCATGGAGTACGCGACCGATCGCCGGGCGGTCGAACTGCTCGATGGACAGGGCGCACCGCTCGCCACGGCCCTCGAGAAGCTGGCTATGCTGAAGAGGACGCCGCTGCATCGCAAGAGCTTGACGCACCCGTCCGTGCAGGATCGGATCGAGGCGATAGACAGGGTGTCCGTCCGCCTTCAGCAGGCTTCAACTGAGCTGACGGGGTGATCGTGTCGCGACGCTGGCATAATGCATTCATATTCACTACACTATGCTGTCGCTATTCGAACACGGAGGCACGGCACGGATGGGCGTACTCACCATCAGGAACGTCGACGACGACGTCATCGCCGCACTCAAGGCGCGGGCGAAGGCCAATCACCGCTCGCTGGAGGGCGAACTTCGCTACCTGCTGAGCCGTTATGCAGTCCCGGACTCCAACCTTGGACTGATGCGTGAGCGGGTTCGCGCCGCTTACGCCCCGGTTCCCGTGGCACAGCACACGTTGACCGACTCCCAGACCCAAGCCACCGATCCACGTCCGGATGACGAGGCTGAACGTGTGGAATGGCTGGGTATGATGCGGGATGTCACCGAGATCACGGGGGACATCATCTCTCCTGCATCCGAACTGTCCGACTGGAATGTGTACCGTTCCGACGCGGCATCTGGCGAAGAGGGCGACGAGGCGCCGTGAACCTTCTGCTCGACACGCACGTCTGGATATGGAGCGTAGGAAAACCGAATCGCATTTCGCCCACGGCCCGCGAAGCTCTGGCGAAGCCGGCAAACACCCTGGCGCTTTCCCCCGTGAGCGTCTGGGAGGCGGTTCTGCTCGCGGAACAGGGCCGGGTGGAGCTGGCTCCCGACCCCTGGCGCTGGATACGCACCGCACTCGCGACCAGGCCGTTGAAGGAGGTTGCGCTTACCCACGAGGTCGCCCTCCGCAGCCGCAGCGTCCGCCTTCCTCATGACGACCCGGCCGACCGCTTCATCGCGGCGACCGCCATGGTCCACGGTCTCACGCTGGTCACGGCGGACAGGTCGCTGCTCGAGTGTCCCGATATAAGGGTGCTGCCGGCCACCTGACCGGCTCGCTACGTGCAGGGATTCACAGGACCCTGAACCCCTCACGGCGGGCCGCAGCGGAAAGGCGATCATCGCTGCTCACCACATCCAGCCGCTGCGGGTCTTCGTCCGCAGCCGTCAGCGCCGCAGCCAACTGCAACGCATCGGCCGCGTGCAGCGGGTGAAGCCGAAGCAGCCTGATCGCGCGGCGGCGCACCTGCTCCACGGGCTCGATCTCGACCCAACTCGCGGCCAGCAGTCCCAGGCGGTCCATCGACCGGTCAAAGCCGTCCCCATCGAAACGGTGATCGCGCTCAAGTCGGTTCAGAGCCGATGCGCATTCGATCCGGCTTCCCCACCACGTCACGATCACGGAATCCCGGCGCAGGGTCGCACGGCACTCGGCGCTACGCGGCTCGTCCACGACAAGCGCCACCAGAGCCGATGAGTCCCAGTACTTCAATCGCGCGCCGCCCGCTCGGCCACGATGATCTCGCTGGCTCTCGCGCCCTCCGTCAGCCGAACGGCGGGCGCACCCAGGAATCGCTCGACATCGAGCGGCGTACGAGGTGGAACCGCCACGCCCCGTCCCACGATCTCGGCCACCGCGTGTTCGGCTTCGGGGCCATCGACACGGCAGGGCTCGATCCGAGCGACGGGCCGCCCGCGGTGCGTGATCAACACCGCCTCGCCGCGCCGAACCTCGCTCAGCAGTCCGCTGAGCCCGTCCTTCGCCTCGCTGACACTGGCCCGTTTCATCTGGCCATTATGGCCATGTCGAGTTGGCCAGTCAAGCGTTCATGGCCGCCCGCGGTGTGCTGCGCCGACTAGCCTCCCGGATCCAGCACCGCGTCGATCCGCGCGATCGCGTCCTCGAAATGCAGCCGCGTCGCCCTGTGGGACGTGCCGCCGGAGGCGGCCGCAAGCTCACCGCGCAGTGCGCCAAGCTGGCCGCGCGCGAACGGGACCACGTCGGACTGCATCGCCTCTTCGTCCTCCATCAACTCCGACATCCGCGCGAGCCACGCACGCTGCAGGTTGCGCCGGTAGGCGTCCGTGGCATCGCCCGACGAGACCTCCGACCAGACGCCCGCGCGCAGGTCGTCGAGCATTTCGCCGAGCGAATAGGCGTCCGAGCCGTGGAAAGCCTCCTGCTCGACGACGCGCTTCATGCGGGGCACGTTGAGCACCTGGTTCAGGGCCTGCGTCTGGCGGGTGCGCACGAGTTCGACGGCGCCGGTGCCCTGGAAGCGGTGCAGGATGTCGGCTTCAAGGAGCCACCCTGGGGTCGCGAAGACCTGCCGATTCAGGTATTGCATCGCCCGCTGCTGACGGTCACGGTCGACCATCGCGTAGGGGACGCCGTCCTGCCCCTGGTGCATCCGGGTGTGCACCACACCGCCCAGGTTGGCGACCACGTGCCCGGTGTAGCGGCCCCACTGGCCGACGACGTTGTTGTACAGCTCCTGGAGCTGCGAGTAGTCCTCGCCGTCCTGGCGGGTCCAGTCGGTCAGGTTGTCGACGATGCGCTTGAGGTTCTCGATGCCGTAGTCTGACGCGCGCATCGCGTCGTCGCCGATCGCCTCGGTGAGCGCCGAAGGGTCGAAACCGGTCGGGCTCGAGAAGCGGTAGATGGGATCCTCCTGCATCTCGACGACCATTGCGCGCAGGTCCTCGCGCTCCGTGAGGCGGTCCTTGCCGGGGAAGTAGGTGTAGCCCCACTCGACGGAGAACTTGTCGTAGGGGCCGACGAGGGGCATGTAGCAGGTGTCGTCGCCGGGCTGCGCGACGTAGTTGAAGCGCGCGTAGTCCATGATCGACGGCGCAACGCCCATCTCGCACACGAACCGGGTGCGCAGGTCCTCGACCGAGTAGTACGCGGACGACTGCATGTTGTGCGGGAGCCCGATCGTGTGCCCGACCTCATGGGCCGAGACAAAGCGGATGAGCTCGCCCATGACCTCGTCGTCGAACTCGATCCCGCGGGCGTCCTCGTTGGCCGGCGCGGTCTGTACGAAGAACCAGTTGCGCAGCAGGTTCATCACGTTGTGGTACCACTGGATGTCGCTCTCGAGGATCTCGCCGGTGCGCGGGTCGTGCACGTGCGGGCCCGACGCGTTCTGGATCGGTGATGCCAGGTAGCGGATCACCGAGTAGCGCGCGTCCTCGGGGCTCCAGTTGGGGTCGTCGGTGGGCGCGTCGGCGGCGATGATCGCGTTGCTGAAGCCGGCCTGCTCGAAGGCGGGCTGCCAGTCCACGACGCCCTGCTTGAGGTAGGGCACCCACTTGGGCGGCGTGGCCGGATCGATGTAGTAGACGATCGGCTTGACGGGATCGACGAGTTCGCCGCGCGCGTGGGCCTCGGGGTCGCTCGGTTCCAGGCGCCAGCGCGTGATGAGGCAGCGGGTGACCGCTCGCTGCTCGTCCAGCCCGTAGTCGATGTGGCTGGTGGAGAAGTAGCCGACGCGCTCGTCGCAGAGGCGGGGCTCCATGGGGTCGTCGGGGAGCAGCAGCATCGAGTGATGCATCTCCATCGACAGCGTGTTGCTGGCTGCGTTGGAGGGGGCTTCGGTGGCGTCGTATGTGAGGACGCGCCTCACCTCGACGTTCGTGGGGTAGGCGGTCGCGCGCACCACGTAGGTGCGGTCGCCGTCCACTCGCCGCACGCCGTATGCCTGGCGGCGGAAGCTCTGCAGGCCGAGGAGCGCGACGTCCTCGGTAAAAAGGTCGGTGACCTCCACGACCACCGCGGTCGAGTCGTCGTTCATCACTTCCACATCGAAGGCCATGATGATGGGCTCGAAGTTGGAGTTGCGGACCGCCGCCGCGATCGCCGTAGTGTCGTCGGCGAAGTTCTGGAAGCTCACCAGCCGCAGGCGCACCCGGTCGCCGTCACGCTCCCAGCGCACGGTCGAGGTGTTGGCCTTCGAGCCGCCGTAGCCGGCGCCGTCCGGGGTGCGCGCGATGCGGGTCAGCAGCAGCATCTCGCGGCCGATCATGTCGAGCGGGATCTCGTAGAAGAGGTCGCCGTCGATCATGTGCGTGTCGAAGAGGCCCTCGCTGGTGACGGCGTCCTCGGTGATGACGTCGGAGTAGGACGTCGTCGTGTCCTGTTCTTCCTCGTCGCCGGCGGCCTCCTCCTGTTCCTGCAGGAGGGGGGCGGCGTGGAGGAGGGACGGAGAGAGGGCGGAGAGGTGGGACGGGGCTGCCGCGGCGAAGCCGACGGTCAGCAGGATGGCGAGGGCGGGATTGGTGGGTTCGCGCATTGACTTTTCCCGGCTGGTTTGGACGGAATGGCAGGCTGGGCAAGGTACGGGAGGGGGTTTGCGGGCACCAGCGGCCGGCTACGGTCCCAGCGCTCCTATTGGAATCACGGCGACGCCGTCGGGGCGTGTGTATCCGTAGCCATCGTGCACGATCACCGCGAGCGCCGAGGGTTTGCCCAACCGGTCCGTGTCCACGCGGTCCGCGAACTTGAGCGCAGCCTTCAGTTCACCCGCCGGAACTCCGCCTGGAAGAGCGCCCTCGTGCCCGGGTCGAGCCGGACATCCGCCGGCGCCGTCTCAACCGGGATGACGAACCGGTTCGCGCCCGGACCCACCTCGACGGTCGTGACCTCGGAGGGCAGCAGGCCGCCGCCCACGTAGACGCCGATGTCGAGCGGCAGATCGAACCGGCCCACCGCCTGTACCTGTTCGAGTTCGATCTCGACCGCACCCGCCGCCGCGTCGTACCGCCATGTGCCCGCCAGCCGCGGGTTGCCCCCCTGCCGCAGCCACTGGTCGAAGAAGCGCTGCAGATCGTCGCCCGACGCTTCCTCCATCGCGTGCATGAAGTCGTCCGTGGTGGCGGTGCCGTTGAAGTGGCGCGCGTAGTACAGCCGGATCCCACGCCAGAAGGCTTCGTCGCCGAGCCGCTCCCGCAACATGTGCAGCACCCACGCGCCCTTCTGGTAGGTGGCGATGCTGGTGACGCGCGTCATGTCGTCGAGGTTGTCGTGGACGATCCGGTAGTCCGGGTTCTCGTCGTACCAGCGCCAGACCCGATCCGCCGCTTCCCTGAGTCCCGTGACGAAATCGTCGCGCCCGTACGCGTGCTCCCGGAACAGCAGCGTGAAGTACGTCGCGAACCCCTCGCTGAGCCAGACGTCGTCCCACTCGGACTCGGTGACCGAGTTGCCGAACCACTGGTGCGCGATCTCGTGAATGACGACGTTGCGCCACCGCACCGACCGCTCGCCCGTGACCGAGTTCTCGCCGTACATGAGCGCCGTGGCCGCCTCCATGCCGCCGCCGGTCGCGGGCGAGGTGATGTTGGCCAGCTTCTCGTAGGCGAACGGCCCCACGTAGTCGTCGTAGAAGTGCAGCACCTGCATCGTCGGCACGGCGAAGTCGTAGAAGCCCGCGTCGCGGTCGCGCGCGTAAACCCAGGTCTGCACCGGCAGGCCCTTGAAGGTGCCCAGATGCTGCACGGCGAAGCGCGCCACCCCGACCACGTAGAGCCAGGGGGAAATGGGCACGGACTGCTTCCAGTGGGTCAGGCGCGCACCTCCTTCCACGTCGGTTTCCTCCACCAGCCGGCCGTTCGACACCACCTGGTAGTGCGCGGGCGCCGTGATCACGAATTCGCAGGTCGCCTTGTCGCCGATGTGGTCGACCGTGGGCAGCCATTGGCGCGCGCGGTTGGGCCAGTTGTCGCTGAAGAACGTGCGCTCGCCGTACTTGTTCGGACCGATCCTGAGGCCGGACGCGGGGATGCCGCGGTAGGCGACCGTGACCGAGGCGCGGGACCCCGCAATGGCTGGCTGGGACAGAGTGACAGTGAGCAGATCGTCCTCGTGACGGTAGGCGAGTGCCGCACCGTCGTCGCCCGAGGTCACGGCGAGGACCTGCATGCCGCGCCCGTCGCCTTGCCCGCCACCGCTCTGCCCGCCCCGGCGCCCGATCAGGTCGAGGGGCACCTCGGTGACGCCGTCCGCCGTGAACCGCACCGTGATGGTGGCACGTCCCGCGATCTCGTCCGTGTCGTCGCGTAGCGTCAGTTCGAAGCGGTACGCCTCGGCGTCGATGCCGGGCCTGCTGGGGCCGGGTTGCGCGTTGAGCGGAGCCGTGCCGACGGGAAGGACCGCAAGCAGGATCGCCAGGAAGGGGCGGGTGAAGGGCGGCGCGGGCCGCGCGGCGCGGTGCAGATGCATGACTGTCTCCGTGTGGGCGAGAGTCGGGCGGGCAAGATGTTCACCGAGAGGGGCGCGGGGCAACCGGCGCCGGAGGCGACGCCTCGTGAACGACGGGGCCGCCCCTTCCGCCCGTGGGGCTCCGTCGGCCATACTTAGCCATGCGCGCCACCACTTTGACGGGCCGTGCCCCGGCACCACTCTCGTTATTCGCCTGCACCGTCCTTTATTCGTGCGCTGGCGACGAACCCGTCGTCCCCCCCGACCCCGAGCCCGACGTCCCCACCGCCCTGGTGGTACTCGCCGGCGACGCCCAGGTCGCCACGACCGGCACCGCCGTCCCCGATCCCATCCAGGTGCGGGTCACCGGACGGACCGGGGCAACCCTCGCCGGCGTCTCCGTTACCTTCGCCGTCACGGCAGGTGGCGGTTCGATCGAGCGCGCCAGCGCGACCTCCGACGCCAACGGAATCGCCTCGCCCGGACGCTGGACGCTCGGGCCGCCGGGGCCGCAGCAGATGCGCGGCGACGTGCTGGGAGTGGCACCGGTGGTGATCAGCGCCACCGCGACCGGGGCGCCCGCCGAGATCGCCGCGGTGGCGGGCGCGGACCAGGAGGTAGCGGTCGGTTCGGCAGTCCCGGTACGTCCCGAGGTATTGGTGACTGATGCCGATGGCGAACCACTGCAGGGAGTGCGCGTGACCTTCGTCACCGAGCGGGACGCTGCGGTCACCGGCGGGGAAGCCATCACGGCAGCGTCGGGCCGCGCCGCGGTCGGCGGCTGGACCCTTGGAACCACCACCGGCGGCTACTGGCTGGAGGCGTGGCTCGACGGCACGGGCATCAAGGGCAACCCGGTGCGCTTCGAGGCGCGCGCGCTGCCGGGTCCGGCGGCCGAACTCGTAGCCATCGAGGGGGACGGCCAGGAGTCCGAAACGAAGCTGCCGGTTCCCGTTCAGCCGAGGGTCCGGGTGCTGGACGCCCATGGCAACGCGGTGCCCGGAGCCCCGGTGGGCTTCAGCGCGGACCGGGGGAGCGTCGCCATTCCGCCCCGCCGCGATACGGACGAAGACGGATTCGTGGCGGTCGACAAGTGGGTGCTGGGCGATGCCGCCGGGGTCACCTACCGGCTGGTCGTCACAGTCCTCGACGCCACGGTTCCACCGCTCACGTTCACCGCGACGGCCACGGAGGCGGTCTACGAAATCGTGATCGTGCACGCGAGCCCGGACGCTCTTTCCCAAAGCCAGCGTACCGCCTTCGAGAGGGCCGAGGCGTTCTGGGAAAGGGCCATCACCGGCAACCTGTTCTGGAGCACGCTGCGGCAACATTCGCTCGAGTTGTGCCTTGCCAGGAACGGCTTCGACCTCGATGTCCCCGGCGACCGGGTCGTCGACGATCTTCTCATCTACGCCGATATCCGCGAGATCGACGGGCGCGGCGGCACGATCGCCGGCGCGGGGCCCTGCCAGATCCGGGCAGACAGCGGTCTGCCCGTGGTCGGGACGATGTACTTCGACCTAGCCGATTTGGAAGGTCTAGAGGAGAAGGGCCACCTCGACGGCACGATCCTCCACGAAATGGCGCACGTGATCGGGTTCGGCGCCATGTGGGAATACCTCGGTCTGCTCAAGGAACCCGCGGGGAGCACGTCCGGCGCGGACCCGCATTTCGTCGGCCCGGAAGCGCTGAAGGCGTTCGACCAGATCGGCGGCGCCAGCTACACCGCGAGCAAGCCCGTGCCGGTGGAGGCCGTCGGCGGCCCCGGGGTCTGGAACGGGCACTGGCGCGAATTCGTGTTCCGCACCGAGCTGATGACGAGCTTTATCGACAGCGGCCTCAATCCCCTTAGCATCGTCACGCTCGCGTCGATGACCGACATGGGATACACGGGGGTGGACATTAGTCTGGCCGACGAGTTCGTGCTGCCGGCCGCGACCGCCGCCGATGCCGCGCATCCCGCGGGACGGATCGACCTCGGTGACGACCTCATTCGCGGCCCGGTCGCGGTCGTGGAGCAGGACGGCACCGTGGTGGGTTACGTTACGCTGACGGGGAGCGGCCATCCCCCAGGGCACCAGCACCCCGACCAAGACCAACCCTGACGTTACGTCGATGCAACGAGACACCCGTCAACGCCGAGCGATCCGCCGCGTGTTCATGAACGCCGGGCGCCCTCTCACGTGTGAGGAGGTCCTCCGCCACGGTCAACAGATCGTACCGTCACTCGGAGTGGCGACCGTCTACCGGAACGTGAAGATGCTGGTTGGCGAAGGGTGGCTGTCGGAGGTCGAGCTCCCGGGCGGCGGGCTGCGGTACGAGTTGGCCGACCGACCGCATCATCACCACTTCCTCTGCAACTCCTGCGATCAGGCCTTCGATGTCTATCGGTGCCCGGACGAAGTCGAAGCGCTGGCGCCAGACGGATTCGAGGTTGACAGCCACGAGCTGATTCTCTTCGGTCGCTGCGCGGAGTGTGCCTGACGGGCCTCATGATCCAGCCGCTCCCCACGGCGGCCTGGAAGCACCGTCGCCGAGGCCGTGGCCCATTCCCTCTTGTCCGTTAATGATAATCCACTATCATTACGGTCCAGGCACTTGCCTGCTCCTTCTGCTCCGGTCGGGAGCGTGACTCCAATCGGCTGAGCGCAGAAACGCGTAAGCCGAAGACTTGGCCACGGTTGCGCCGCTGACGGCGCACCCGGCAGGAGACAATCATGTCGTCACCCGGTTTTCCCATAACGATATCCAAACGCTTTCCCGCCGCCTGTTTACTCCTAGGGACTTTCCTCGCAGGCGTTCCGGCACCCTCCGCGGGCTCGACACCTGTCGACCAGCAGGCCGCAGACACCATCGACTACGTAGCGGGGACCGTCCGGTCGGCAGACAGCGGGACGCCTCTCGCGGGCGCGGCGGTGGTCGTCGTCGGCACGGGCGGCAACGCGATTACGCACGGTGACGGGACGTTCCGTATCGCCGTGCCGGATGCGGAGCGGCACCGGCTCCGGATCGATCGCCTCGGGTACGCGATGGCTACCGTCGAGGTCGGGCAGGGGGAGCCGGCCACAGTCGACCTTGAGGTGGCTGCCATCCCCTTGCCGGACGTTGTCGTCACGGCGGTCCTGAGTCCCACGGCCGCCAACGAGACGATCCGGCCTTCCTCCGTTTTCGCGCAGGAGAAGCTGCAGCGGCATTTGGCGGGAACGGTTGCGCAGACGGTTGCATCGGTTCCGGGGGTGTCTGTGACCAGCATGGGGCCGGGCACTTCCCAGCCGGTCATCCGCGGCCTGGGCGGAGACAGGATCCTCATGCTCGAAGACGGCCAGCGGGTGGGTGACGTCGTCAACAGCGGCGCGGACCACGCCACGGCGCTCTCCCCTTCCTCGGCCCGGCGGATCGACGTGATTCGGGGACCAAGCGCGATTCTCTACGGTAGCAGCGCACTGGGCGGGGTGATCAACGTGGTTCGGGACGAGGTGCCCCTCGCGGTGCCGTACCGCGCGACCGGCTTCACCTCGCTCCAGACTGAGACGGCGACTCGGGCCATCGGGGGGAGCAGCCGGTTGACGGTCCGAGTCACCGAGCACGTCCCTCTTCGCGTCGAGGTATCGAGACACGAGGGGGGAGACCTGCGAACGCCCATCGGGACGCTTGCCGGAACCCAGACCGACACGTGGGGCGTGGCCGGCGGGACATCGTGGGTGGACGACTGGGGCTACGCGGGCGGTTCGTTTCGCTTCTACTCGAACGACTACGGAATCCCGGGAGGCTTCCTCGGCGGCCACACGAACCCGGTGCGCACGGAGCAGGAGAGAGCCGCAGGTCGATTTCGCAGCGTCATCCGGCCCGGGCGAGGCTTCGAGGCGATTGAACTCGATGCCGGCTACACGTGGTACCGGCACAACGAGTGGGAACCCCCGGGCGGATCGCATGAGGTCCAAATCACGGCAGAAGATCGTCTAACTGTATACGGGACTGCACGATCTGCGCTTTCTGCCGTTGTACCGGACCCTGCTGGACCGTGCCTTGAAACCGGGAATCCCGGACCTGATTGGCGGGATTTCCCCCGGTCGGTTGGGCTGGCACGCCGGTGTCCTTTCGCGGCGTTTCCGATCAATCAGAACGTGAAGTCCAGTGCAAGTCTGATTCCGAGGTGGGGTTGTTGACCGGGCAGTTGGCTGCGCGAGCCTTCGAAGCCGAGTCTGAGCGTCTGGCCGATGCGGTATCCGGCTCCGAGCGACCATGCCCGGTTCCCGCCGTGGGCGGACAGGCGGGTATAGCTGTCGAGCGCGCCTCCGCCCGCGGGCGTCTTGAGCGCGTATCCGGCCTCGGCGTCGAGGCGCCATTGTCCGTGCGCGCCAGCCGGCATGGTCCGGAACGCGTGGCCGTCCATGAGCCCGTGGACGCCGCTCCGGTCGTGACCCTGGCTGGGGCTGACCGCGAGGCGGAACCCTTCGCCCCGGGTGCCGGGATCGAACGCGAGCCTTAGCGCGGCGCCCCACTCGCGGTGCCGGCCGGAGCCGAGCGCGAGCCTTCCCCGGAAGTCGAGGTCGATCCCGCGGCCTGCGTAGCCGACCGAGGCGCCGGTCTCGGCTCCGCCGCCGGTGTCGGCGTCGCCGCCGTCGTATCGGGCTCCGGCCTCGGTGGCGAGCTTGAGTCCTCCGATCATCCATGACGCCTCGAGCAGGGCGCGTGCGCGCGAGGCCATGCCTTCGCCCCGCCCGTCGTCGGCGCGCATGCCAACCGTGAATGCGTCGCCCTTGAGCGCGAGCCCGAACGCGCCCTGTTGCGCGAGCGGCGCGTTGACGCCGCCGGAGATCATGCGGAGCGACGCGTCGCCGGTGTCCCCTCGATGGTCGTCGCCGCCCACCTCTCCGCCGCCGTATCCGGCCATGGCCCAGAGTCCGATCCCGGGGGAAGGCTGGACGAACAGGTAGGGATGCACGCTGTTCATGGCGTGTCCGAGCGAGCCGTCCATTGACCGGTGGCCGTAGTCGAGGTCGCCGTCGCTGCGCATGACCGATACTCCGAACAGCGCGGACGAGCCGATGCGCGCGTCGGCTCCGACGCTGAGCGCGCGCATGCCGCCGTCGTATTCGACGCCCGGCTCGCCCCGGAACGATTGGGCGGAGCCTTCGGCCCAGAGCCCGAACCGGGGCATCTCCTGCGCGGACTGCGGCCCGAGGGAGGTGGCGAACGAGACGCTCGGAAGCAGACGCTGGGCCGCCTCGCGCCCCGTGGGCAGTTCGGGCGACCCGGAGCGTCGTCCGATCTCGGCGGCCGAGGACGGGTTGAACGAGACGCCCGCGAGCGAGGCGAGCGTGCCCGCGGCGCGGCCCGCCCAACCGGATGGGGAACCGACCGCGGCGGAGCCGCTCAGCGAGGGCCGCATGACGGCATCGATGCGCGCGCCGACGGCCTGTCGCGCGCCCTCGGCCACGGCGCGCCCGAATACCGCGAGACCGACATCAAACGCCTCGTCCCGGAGCGCGCCGTCGTCGCGCGCCGCGATCCGAACCGTGGCGGAGGCGGCCGTGCCCGCGTTCACGGCTTCGGGCAGAGACCCGAACCCGAGCGCCAAGAGGCCGGACGGGGCCTCGGCCGGGACGTCGAGCGTGAACGCCGCGAGCGAGTCGCCGGGCTGGAAGACGACCGGCTCCGGGACGATGGACGTGGCCATCCCCCGGTCCATAACCGCCGTGAGAGGCACGGCCACCCGCCGGTCGGCCGCGGGACTGATCCGCAACTTGACTTCCGTCCCCGGCGCTCCCGCCGTCGCCGTGTACTCCGCCGCCGCAAACTCGACTTCGAGTTCGGCGGGCGCGCCGGTGTCGACCACCGCACCGGCGGCTCTGTCTCCGGCCACCGCCGCGACGACGACTTGCGTGGTGGCCGGGACACCCACGGCCACGCCATCGGGCAGGTCGCCGAACCGGACCTCGACGGTGTCGGACGCCGAGAACCCCGCAGTACCGACCGTGACGTTTGCCGTGCCCGCTCCGGCTTGGAACGTGACGGTGTGCTTCGAGTCGCCCGCGACGACCTCGATCGACAGCGCCGCCGAGCCTACGGGCGACAAGAGCACCGCGACATCGACCGATGCGCCTTGGGCGACGGTATAGACATCCGCGCCGAACGAGACCACCGGCGTGTCGGCTCCGACCACCGCCACCGCGTCGCTCTCCGCCCGCTTGCCGGGTCCGTGGCCGTCGGTGTAGGTGAACACGGCGCGCAGGTGCTTGCCCGCGTCGGCCGCTACCGGTGTGTAGAACCGGGTCCGCGCGCCCGAGATGTTCGTCCAGGACGCGCCGCCGTCGCCCGAGCGCTGCCAGCGCCGCGTCTTGCCCGCCTCCTTCGAGCCGTCCTGGTCCATCAGCGTCGCGGCCAGCCGCTCGCCTACCCGCGCCACGTCCGCGCTCAGCGCGATCTTGCCGGGATCGTCCGCGTTCGTGACCCGGATCCTGACCGACGCGGTGTCGGCAAGCTCGCCGTCGCTCGCCTCGACCTTGACGTTGTACAGCGTGTTCCCGCTCTCGTAGTCGAGCACCGCGCCCTCGGCCACCGTGATCTGGCCCGTCGAGCCGTCGATCCCGAACAGCGCCTCGTCCCCGCCGGGCACGAAGCCGTAGGACAGCGACGCGCCGTCGTCCGGATCGGTCGCGGCCACCGGCGCGCCGACCGCCGTGCCGCCCGGCGAGTTCTCCGGAACCTCGCGGTCCAGCGCCGTGGGGAACTTCGGCGCCGTGTTCGCGGGCATCACCTCGACCGCATCGCTCGACGCACGCTTCCCCCGCCCGTGGCCGTCGTCGTAGCTGAACACCGCGCGCAGCCACCGGCCCTCGTCGTTCGTGCCGGGCGTGTACTTGCGGCCCGAGGCGATGTCGTTCCACGAACTGCCGCTGCGGGAGCGCTGCCACTTGCGCACCCTGCCCGCGCTCTTCGCGCCGTCCTCGTCCGTCAGCATGGCGGTCAGCTCGACGCCCACGCGCGCCACCGCGGGGCTCAGCGTCACCACGCCCGGATCGTCCGCGTCGGTCACGCGGATCGTCACCGAGGCGGTGTCGGCCAGTTCTCCGTCGCTCGCCTCGACACCGACCACATGCAGCGTGTCGCCGCTCTCGTAGTTCAGCACCGCGCCGTCGGCCACCGTGATCTGGCCCGTCGCCGCGTCGATCCCGAACAGCCCGTCCTCGTTCCCGGAGGCCAAGCTGTAGGACGGCGGCGTGCCGTCCGGATCGGTCGCGGCCACCGGCGCGCCGACCGCCGTCCCGCCCGGCGAGTTCTCCGGCACCTCGCGCTCGTACACCGCGGGGAACTTCGGCGCCGCGTTCGCGGCCAGCACCTTGACCGGCGCGCTCGACGCCCGCTTGTTCGGTCCGTGGCGGTCGGCGTAGGTGAACACCATGCGCAGCCACCGGCCCTCGTCTGCGGTCACGGGATTGTACATCCGGCCCGTGCCGATGTCGTTCCACGAGTTGCCGTCGCGCGACCGCTGCCACTTCCGCGTCCTGCCCGCGCTCTTCACGCCGTCCTCGTCGGTCAGCGTCGCGGTCAACTCGACGCCCACGCGCGCGACCGCAGGGCTCAGCGTGACCACGCCCGGATCGTCCGCGTTCGTCACGCGGATCGTGACCGACGTGGTGTCCGCAAGCTCGCCGTCGCTCGCCGCGACATTGACCATGTAGAGCGTGTCCGCGCTCTCGTAGTTCAGCACCGTGCCGCCGGCCACTGCGATCCGGGCCGTCGCCGCGTCGATCTCGAACAGGGACGCGGCTCCGCCCGTGATGAAGCTGTACGCCAGATCGTCCGCGTCCGCGTCGGTGGCCGTCACGGGCTCGCCCACCGCCGTGCCGGCCGCCGAGTTCTCCGGCACCTCGCGCTCGTAGGCGTCCGCGCCGAACGACGGTGCGCGGTTGGCCGCCTCCGTCGTTCCCTCGCCGGACTCCGACCACTCGCCCGCACCCTCCGAACTCTCGGCGCGCACCTGCACGAAGTACGCCGTGCCCGCGTCGAGTCCCGTGATCGTGTGGGCCAGCACCGCGCCCAGCGACGACACGTTCGTCCAATCGTTGTCCTGGTTCGCGCGGTGGCGAAGGTCGTAGTTCGTGATCGCGGGTCCCTCATTGGGCGGCGCGCTCCACGACACCGACACCTCGCCCTCGCCGCCCGTCACAGTCGGCGCGTCCGGCTTGCCCGGCGCGGGAACGTCCGTCAGCCGGATCTTCACCTCGGTCGCATCCACGAGCTTCCCGTCACTCACCTGGACATGGACCGTGTACACGTTCTTCTCGCCCTCGTGGTCGAGCGCCGCGCCGGCCGCCACCGTGATCTGGCCGCTCTCCTCGTCGATCTCGAAGGAGGCTTCGTCTCCGCTGGCGATGAAGGAGTAGGTCAGGTCGTCGCCGTCCTCATCGGTGGCCGTCACGGGCTCGCCCACCGCCGTGCCGGCCGCCGAGTTCTCGGGCACTTCGCGCTCGTGAATGTGCGAGCCGAATGCCGGCGCGCGGTTGACCGCCTCATTCGTCTCCCCCTCGCCCGACTTCGACCACTTGCCCGCACCCTCCGAACTCTCCGCGCGCACCTGCACCGAGTACAGCGTGCCCGCGTCGAGCCCGGTGATCGTATTGGCCGACACGGCCCCCAGCGCCGCAAGCTTCGTCCACTTGTTGTCCTGGGTCGCACGGTAGCGCAGGTCGTAGCTCGTAATCTCCGGCCCCTCGTTGGGCGGCGCGCTCCACGACACCGACGCCTCTTTCTCACCGCCCGTCACCACCGGCGCGTCCGGCCTGCCCGGCGCGGGCACGTCCGTCAGCCGGATCGTCACCGGCACCCTGGCTGCGAGCGTCCCGTCGCTCGCCTCGACATGGACCGTGTAGACGTTCTTCTCGCTCTCGAAGTCGAGCGCCGCGCCGTCGGCCACCGTGATCTGGCCGCTCGATGCGTCGATCTCGAAGGAGGCTTCGTCGCCGCCCGCTACGAAGGCGTACTTCACGTCGTCCCCGTCCTGGTCGGTGGCCGTCACCGGCTCGCCCACCGCCGTCCCGGCCGCCGAGTTCTCCGCGACCTCGCGCTCGTAGGCGTCCGCGCCGAACGCCGGAGCGCGGTTGGACGCCTCCGTCGTTCCCTCGCCCGAGGCCGACCACTCGCCCGCCCCCTCCGAACTCTCCGCCCGCACCTGCACCGAGTACGCCGTGCCCGCATCCAGCCCGGTGATCGTGTGGGCCAGCACCGCGCCCAGCGCCGCCGCGTCCGTCCACTCGTTGTCCGGGTTCGCACGGTAGCGCAGGTCGTAGTTCGTGATCTCCGGTCCCTCGTTCGACGGCGCGCTCCACGACACCGACACCTGTTCCGTTCCGCCCGCCACCACGGGCGCGTCCGGCCTGCCCGGTGCCGGAACGTCCGTCACCCGGATCTTCACCTCGACCGTCGCAGTCAGCTTCCCGTCGCTCGCCTCGACATGGACCGTGTAGACCTTCTTCTCGCTCTCGTAGTCGAACGCCGCTCCGGCGGCCACCGTGATCTGGCCGCTCGTCTCGTCGATCTCGAACAGCGCCTCGTCCCCGCCCGCCGCGAACGCGTGCGTCACCGCGTCGCCGTCCGCGTCCGTTGCCGCCACCGGATCGCCCACCGCCGTGCCGGCCGCCGAGTTCTCCGCCACCTCGCGCTCGAATCCGTCCGCCCCGAACGACGGCGCGCCGTTCGTCACCGTCAACCCGAAATACTGCTTCGCGCTTCCGCCGTGCCCGTCGCTCGCCAGCACATCGACACGGGTGCTTCCCTTCTTCACGCCCGTCACCGTCAACTCCGCGCCCTCGACCGAAAAGCTCGCGAACCCACCTGGATACGCGGTCGCCGTGTACGTAAGCTTGTCCAGATCGAAATCGCGAAAGTACTCCGCCAGTCCCATCTTGAAACTCTCGCCCCGCGCGACCGTCCGATCCTTGATCCCGCCAACGCTGATGGGCTCCCGGTTCGGAACCTCGACCTCGAACTCCTGCTCGGCCGTCCCGCCAGACCCGTCGTCCGCCGTCACGGTCACCGTCGCCGAGCTTCGCGACACGCCGCGAATCCCGACCTCGCTCCCGATCATCTCGACCGTCACGACGCCCTCGTCCGACGAAGACGCCCGGTAGGTGAGATCGTCCCCGTCCGGATCCCGGAACGCATCCGACATCGGAACCCTCACCCTGTCGTGCATGTACGCCGTCACCGGTCCGATTGACCCCACCGCCTCCGGCGCCCGGTTCGGAACCGTCACCGCGAAGTCCTGCGGCACCGACCCGCCGCGGCCGTCCAGGGCCGTGACCGTCACCCGCGCAGCGCCGCGCGACACGCCCGTCACCGTCACCTCGCTCCCGCTCGCCGACACCTTCGCGACCGCTTCGTCCGACGAGGACGCCTCGTAGCTCAGCACGTCCCCGTCCGGGTCCCGGAAGTGGGGCGCCGCGTCCACCACCTCCATCGAGTCCGCCTCGACCGTGATCGCCGCCATCGCGCTCACGATCACCGGCGCGGCGTTCTCCGGCTTGACCGTCACGCCGAACTCCTGATCGGCCGTCCCGCCGTGCCCGTCGTCGGCCGTCACCGTGACCCGTGACGTGCCGACCTTGAGCGCCTCGTAGCTCACATGCTCCCCGGCCACCTTCACCGACAGCACGCCGGCGTTCGACGAGGACGCCTTGTACGTCAGCGGGTCGGACTCCGCATCCGAGAAGTGCGCCGACACCCGCACGCTCCCCGTGTCGCCCTTCGACAGGGTCAGGGCCGCGATCGCGCCCACACGCTCCGGCGCTTGGTTCGGCACCGTCACCAGGAAGCTCTGGGACGCCTGCGCGCCATCCGGGTCCCGCGCCGTCACCGTGACCCGCGACTCGCCGCGGAGCACGCCCGTCACCTTCAACTCGCTCCCCTCCACCCCCACCGTCGCCGCCGCCTCGTTCGACGAGGACGCCGCGTACTCCAGCTCGTCGTCGTCCGGGTCGCGAAAGTGCGCCGACACGTCCACCGTCTTCGATTCGCCCGCCGCGACCGTCATCGCCGGAATCTCGCTCGCCGCCACCGGCGCGGCGTTCGCCGGCTTCACCGTCACGCTGAACCGCTGCGAGATCTGCTCGGCGTGCGGATCCCGGGCCGTCACCTCCACCTCCGCGCTCCCCTTCGCCACCCCTTGGACCACCACCTTGTCGCCGTTCACGGAAACCGTCGCCACGGTCTCGTCCAGGGACTCGGCCAGGTACGTCAAGGGGTCGTTGTCCGGGTCGCTGAAGTGCGACGACACCACCACCGCAACCGACTCTCCGGCCACCACCTCCTGCGCCGGGATCGCGCTCTCGATCTTGGGAGCGCCGTTCGTCGGGGGCGGATCCGTCACCGTGACGGTGAACTTCTGCTTCACCTCCAGGCGGCCCGGATCGCGCGCCGTTACCGTGACCTCCGCGCTGCCCTTCGCCACGCCCCGGACCACCACCGTGCCGCCGTTCACCGAGACCGTCGCCACGTTCCGGTTCGACGACGACGCCAGATACGTCAGGTCGTCGCCGTCCGGATCGCTGAAGCGCGACGAAACCACCACCGACTTCGACTTGCCCGTCACCACCCCCTGGGCCGGGATCGCGCTGTCGATCACCGGCGCCTCGTTCACGTCCGTCACCGTGATGCCCACGTCGCCCTCGGCGCTCACCGTCCCCGACCTCACCGTCAGCTTCAGCGCGTACGACGCCGTCGCCTCGTGGTCCAGCTTCCCGGCCACCTTGAGCTTCGCTGCGTCGTCGCCCGAACCGGCAGCCGCCACCGTGAAGTTCCCCGACCCGGTCCCCGAAAGCGCGTAGCTCAGCGTGCCGCAAGCTCCCGTCGCCGTCACTCCCACCTTGCCGTCCACCCCGTCGCCCTTGCCCGCGTCCTCCGGCACAGAGAGAGTCCCATCCGACACCGTGATCCCGCACTGGGTCGTCGTCTTCGGCACAACCGTCACCGAAAACGTCTGCGTCGCCGTCAGGTTCCCGCGGTCCCGCGCCGTTACCGTGACCGTCGCGCTCCCCGCCGCAACGCCCGTCAACGTCACCGGGCTCCCGCTCGCGTTCACCGTCAGCCTGCCCGTCGCCGACGACTTCGACTCGAACGTCAGCCGGTCCCCGGCGTCCTCGTCCGTGAAGTAGCGCGTCAGGTTCACCGAAATCGGATCCCCGACTTGGACCCTCTGCTTGCCGATCGCCCCGCTCGCCCTCGGCGGATCGTTCTCGTCCGTCACCTTGATGCGCACGCGCCCGGATTTGCTCGCCGAACCGCCGCGCTCGCTCACCGTCAGCGTCAGGTCGTATGAACTCCTGCGCTCGAAGTTGAGGTTCCCCGTGATCGCTGCGTCGTCGCTGCTGGCGTTCACCGCGGCGGCGGAAACGTCGTCCGCGCCCGCGCCCCTCAACGCGTAATCGAGGGTGCCGCAATCGTTCGCAGTCACGCGCACCCTTCCCACGGCGGTCGCGTGCTCTCCCACCGTGAAGTTGCGGGCCGCAACCGATGTGATCGAACACTCCTGCGGCGGCACCGGCTCCACCGTGACCGTCACGTCGTCGGTGTCGGTCGCCTCATCATCGTCCTCCACCGTTAGCCTGAACCGCAGATCCGTCGTCGACGTCACGGCTGGAGCCCAGAAGTGGGGCTCCGCCTTGTCTGCGTTGTAGAGCGTCACCGTCGGTCCGCTTTGCTGCGTCCACGCGTAATCCTCGATCGTCCCGTCCCTGTCGGAGCTGTCGCTACCGTCCAGTTCCACGCGGTCCCCCTCCTCCACCGTCTGGTCGTCGCCCGCGTTGGCGTCCGGCGGTACGTTCTGCGGCGTTTTCACCGTGATGTCCACGGGAGCCGTGTCTTTGAGCCCGGGGGGATCGGTCGCGGTGGCGGTCAGCTCATACTCGCCCTCGGGCGGCGGCGACTTCACCGTGATCCGGCCCGTGGACCCGTGGACCTCGAAATACGACGAACTCGAAAGCGAGTACGTAACCCGCCCGCCCTCCGGGTCCGTCGCGCTCACCCGTCCGACCGGGTCCCCCTTGGACGCCGTCGTGAGAATGTCGAACGAGTAGCTCTCCTGATCGAACTCCGGAGGCTTGTTCGGCGGCGGTTCCACCGTGATCTCCACGGGAGCCGTGTCTTTGAGCCCGGGGGGATCGGTCGCGGTGGCGGTCAGCTCGTACTCGCCTTCGGGCGGCGTCGCCTTCACCGTAATCCGGCCCGTGGACTCGTTGACCTCGAAATACGACGAATTCGACAGCGAGTACGTCACCCGCCCGCCCTCCGGGTCCGTCGCGCTCACCCGTCCGACCAGATCCCCCTTGGACGCCGTCGTGAGAATGTCGAACGAGTAGCTCTCCTGATCGAACTCCGGAGGCTTGTTCGGCGGCGGTTCCACCGTGATGTCCACGGGAGCCGTGTCTTTGAGCCCGGGGGGATCGGTCGCGGTGGCGGTCAGCTCGTATTTGCCCTCGGGCGGCGTCGCCTTCACCGTGATCCGGCCCGTGGACCCGTTGACCTCGAAGTACGACGAACTCGACAGCGAGTATGTCACCTGCCCGCCCTCCGGGTCCGTCGCGCTCACCTGTCCGACCAGATCTCCCTTGGACGCCGTCGTGAGAAGGTCGAACGCATAGCTCTCCTGATCGAACTCCGGAGGCTTGTTCGGCGGCGGTTCCACCGTGATTTCCACGGGAGCCGTGTCTTTGAGCCCGGGGGGATCGGTCGCGGCGGCGGTCAACTCGTATTTGCCCTCGGGCGGCGTCGCTTTCACCGTGATCCGGCCCGTGGACCCGTTGACCTCGAAGTATGACGAACTCGACAGCGAGTATGTCACCTGCCCGCCCTCGGGATCCGTCGCGCTCACCCGTCCTACCGGATCCCCTTTGGACACAGTCGTGAGAATGTCGAACGAATAGCTCTCCTGATCGAACTCCGGAGGCTTGTTTTCGGGCGGCTCTACGGTGATCGTCACGGCATCGGTGTCACTGAGGCTGCCGCCATCGGTGACTGTCAGTTCGAAAACCAGGTCCGTGGTCTTAGTCACACTCGGCGCCTCGAAGGTCGCCGTCGCAGTGTTCGCGTTCTTTAACCCGTCCTTTGGCGTTGGACCTTCAATCTGCACCCAGGCGAAGTCGTGCGACGGGGTGCCCCAGGTCGCGTCGTCGCCGTCTAGGTCCGTACTCGTGCCGCTCAGCGTCACTTCCGTACCCGCTGGGACATCTTCCTGATCGGTGCCCGCATCGACCGTGGGCGCTTCGTTCACGTTTTCGACATTGATGGTGACGTTCGTGGCGTCGCTGGCGCCGCAATCATCGCTCACGCTGACCCTGACGACGTAGCTACTCCTCTCCTCATGGTCGAGGGGCTCGGTGGTCGTGATCTGTCCAGAGACGTCGTCGATGGCGAAGCGCCCCGACCCTCCGCTCAGGCTGTAGAACGCGATGCTCTCCGTGGCGGCCGTCACAGGAGCGCCCACGCGCGTACCAGCCGGCGCATTCTCTGAAACTGCGCGCGAGATCGGACCGTCCGGAAACTCCACGCTGCACGCGATGAATCCGAACCTCCGCTGCGGGTCGACGCGCACACCGCTGCCCGCGCCCGCCCACGCGCCCGCACCGCCCGCTGTTGCCGCAGCCGCGGCCACCGCGTCGAGTGCCACATAGAACATTTCGACCGGCTCGGACTCGTCGTCCTCCATCGTCTTCACGCTGATCGTCTTCGAGCGCTCGCCCGGCTCAAAAACGACGTTTCCGTTCGTTCCTTCGTAGTCGGAGCCCGCCACTGCCGTGCCGTCGCTGGTACGCCACCCCACCGACACCCGCGCGGCCACTGCCGAGGACAGCGTCACCGTCGAGTTCCAAGCCGCACCCTCCGGCAGCGTGTCGTTCATCGGGGTGATCTCGACCAGCACCGTGCCATCGTCCGAGATAGTCGCCGTCGCCGGGGCGGGGTCCACGACCGTCGCAGCCGCGCCGCTCGCGCCCGTCAGCGCCAGCACCACCGTCTCGCCATCGTCGAGTATGTCGTCGTCGAACGCGGCGAGCACGATCCGCGCGCTGTTCTCACCCTTGGCCACCGTGACCTCGCCCGACAGCGTCCGGTAGTCCGTGCCCGCCGTGGCCGTGCCCGACACCGAGTAGCGCACGGTCACCGCTCCGTCGGAGGTGCTGCCCGCCACCGAGACATCGAAACTGCCCTCCGAGCCCTCGGCCACCGAGCCGCCATCCGGCGCGGCCAAGGTGACCCGCAACGTGTCGGCGGCGGAGTGCGCTGAGGACGTGCGCGGAGAGGCACCGGACGGGCTGGCGGACCCCGCGAGCAGGAGAGCAGCGAGTGGGAGTGCCGCAAATAGCGCCCTGATCGGGGCGCGCGGGCGCGCGAACGGCAGGCCCGAAGGCAAGGGGAGAAGGCGCATCGGGGCGGTTGCGTCCTGTTGGGGGGAGGGTTGGAGGTCGGCGTGGGCTGCTGGACATACCGGCAGCGCGAGAACGCAGGAAGGTAAGGGGACGGCGCGAAAGCACAAGCTCGCCCGGATCATCCGGATCGGAGCGCGTGGTGGATCGCGGCACCACCACCGGTCGCGATCCGTCCGGGCCGAGCACGGGACGCCCGCTGAGGGCTTTCCCCTCAGTCGCGGATCACCCGCACCACCTTGCCGTTCTCGTCCACCACGATCACCGGGAGCTTCAAGATGGCGTCCGTCAGTTCGAACACGTCCCCATCCGGCCCGGTCGGCGCGGCGTCGCGCCCCACGTCACCCGTCCCCGGCAATCTGTACTCGTCGGCCTTGGTCAAGTCCACCACATGGCCTATGTCCGCAAGCGCCTGAAGCGTGATCGCGCTGATGACGTCTGCGTTCGAAGACATGATTTCCTCGCCGAAGACGCTGCGCCGCCAATGGACGCCGTACTCGTTCAGCGGGATCTTCGGCCCATCGTACGCCGAGCCCCCTGCCGCGTCGAACGCCTCGATCGCCAGCGGGCCTGTGAAGTAGAACTCCCGCGGCGACCCGATCTCCTCTTTGAACTCTCCACTCGACGCGAACAGCCCTAGAACGTGCCCCATCTCGTGCTGCGCCACCTTGTGGAAGGTGCTCAGATGCCATTGTGGGGCGAGGGTGCTGTAGCTGGCGCCACCGTAGAAGGCCAGCCTGGACCCTTCGCGCACGCCAAGCTTCCAAGCGTGGGTGATCGAATACTTGGGTGCCCACACCGAATGCACCACCAGATCGTCGACAACGCCAGCCAAGCGGGGGCCGTGCTCCCCAAGTGCATTGATGTATCCGTCGATCGGTACGTCCGGGAGGTCGCCGACCACCACCTCCTCCCATCGGTCGGCCGCCCTCCGCATCGCCGCTTTCTGTTCGTCGGTGAACCCTGGATCGAAGATCAGGTTGATGTTGAATCGGTTCGGGTCATTGGCGGGCGCCACCTGCACCTGCACAAGCTGCCGGGCCGCCAAGTCCGAGGGATCGACCGCCGCCACCACGAGCGCCGCGTCGCCCTCGCCCATCGGTTCCATCCAGAGCATCCCGCCCTCGATGCGTCCCTCCACCACCCCGCCGTCGCTCGACTCGACCGCGTAGGCCAGCGAGTCGCCGTCGGGATCGGAGAAGTAGGGTTCCAGCGGCAGCGGCTCGGGCGCGCCGCCGGCTTGAAGCCAATACGACGGCACCGCCTGACGGTACACCGGCGAGCGGTTGTCGGATTCGGCGAACAGAACCATCTGCCCGCCCGGCACCACCTCGATGCCCTCGTAGTGCGGCGGCAGCCCAGGCGGCTGGCCGAAGCTGACGTGCACGGGTCCCCGACCGCCGGAAGGCGGTCCGACCACCAGCGGCGCGCTCGCCGTGTCGCCCGTCGCCACCTCGAACCAACTCTCGGATGCCGCGCCGCCCTGCACCGCAACTGGTATGCGGAAACCGAAAGGTGCCCCGTCCGGAACCCGCATCACAACCCGCGCCGGACCCGGCGCCAGCGCTTCGACCGCGTCCGTGCGCACGAACTCCACCGAGATCGGAAAGGGCGCGCCGGGGTTATTCCTGCCAACGAACTGCTCCAACCGATCCATTCCCGCGAACACCCCGGGCGGCAAGGCTTCGAGATGGTTGCTTCCCACGTCCAAGTACTCCAGCCTCCGCAGCGCATCGAAAACACCCGGCCTGAGCCGGGACAGGTAGAGGCCGGCAATGTTCAGCTCCCTCAGGGCACCCAACCGGTCGAACACGCCAGACGGCAAATCGAACAGCGGATTGGGTGAAAGATTCAGGACCTCCAGCCGCTCCAGATCGTCGAACACGCCGGGCCGCAAAGGGGACAGTTGGGTACCGCTCAGATTCAGGCTCCGCAGTTGCGACAGGCCGTCGAAGATGCCCGGCGGCAGCTCGCCCAGCTTGTTGTGACCGACCCACGCGTCCAGCCTCAGGTGTCGCAGGTTCGCCAAGCCCGCGAAGATCCCCGGCGGAAGACCGGACAGGCGGTTCCGATGCAGGGAAAGAATCTCCAGCGCCTCCAGACCGGCGAACATCTCCGCCGACAACGCCGTCAGTTCGTTCTCGCCAAGTTCCAACTCGCGCAACTGCGTCGTGCCCGCGAACATCCCCGGTGGCAGCTCCGTCAGTTGGTTGCTGGTCAAATCCACGCGGTACAGTTGCGGAAGTTCCGCGAAGATCCCCCGTGGCAGCGCGGTCAGCCGATTGTAGTTCAGATGTAGACTCCTCAGGTTCCCGAGACCCGCGAAGATACCGGGCGGCAACGCCTTCAGTTGATTGAAGGTCAGCCACACCGACTTCAGGTTCGCGGGACCCTCGAAGATATCGGGTGGTAGCGCCGTCAGTTGGTTTCGATCCAAGCGGAGCACCTCAGTACTCGACAAGCCCGCGAAGTCGCCGCTCCTCAGGCTCGCAATGCCGCGGCTGCCCAGGTCGAGATTGCCGATCGCCGCAAGGTGTTCCTCCGTCACCCCGGCGCAGTCCGCCGTCCCTGCACGCCTCACCAACTCCTCGGCCACCTCCAGCGTCCGCGCACAAACGCCTTCGTCCGGCAGCGCCAGCGCGGTGATCTCCGCTTGCGCACCCCCGGCCACCGACGCGACCAGCGTCTGAGAGCCCAGCACCCCACCCAGCGTCCACTCCGTCCAGGCCATCCCCGCGCTGTCGCTCGGCACTTCCGGCGGGCTCGCCGTGCCGCCGTGCGCCGATGCGTCGAACCGGACGGTCGCCGACACCGACACCGGCGTGCCCCCCGCGTCCAGAAGCCGCACTCCGACCGGTCGCCGCAGCGGGACTCCGATGACCGCCCCCTGGCCGCCACCGACCGTCTCCAAGGACGCCGCCGCCTGCTCCACCCGAACGAACGCCTGATCCCAATCCCGGTCACGCTCCGCCAGCAATCCCGCCGTGCCGTTGCCGCGCGCCGTCACCACACCGTCCGCGTCCACTGCGAAGACCGTTGTGTCCCGGCTAGTCCACCGCACAGGATTCAGTCCCAACCCGCCACCCCGCACCGCGAACGCCAGCCGCTGCCCGATGTGCGTCAGAGTCACCGAGTCCGGCTCTATGTCGAGCGACGGCCCCGGCTCGACCACCGGATCCGAGTCGCAGGATCCGAGCGCCGCCAAGAATAGCGCGGCCGCCGCCACCGGCAGCCATCGCCTTACGGCTCCGTCCATCAAGCACCCGGGCAAACCGGGAAACGGCTGCCTATCGCTCGGGCCGGTCGCGGGGATTCTCGCGCGCATCCTATTTCGTTGACTGAGTACCTGTGGATTGGATCGCAGGGGTGTTGCTGCGCTACGGGTACCGATGGCCACCTTCGATTTCGATGCCCAAAAAGATGCCCGCACCGAGGCTCATCGAGCAAACGGACGATCTGCTCGGGAGGCGAGACGCCGAGTACTGCGGGGCGGCCCACCGAGACGCTGCCGGAGCATTCCTCCACCCCGTTGGCGACGGCATCCGATGGCCCGGATACGTTCCGAGACAGGCCGAGACACCACGGGACATCACAGCGTTTCCGAAGGGTTGACCGCCTCGCGGGAGGCTCTCCAGCGTCTTGGACATGGAGACGCCGAAGCAGCAGTTCAGCACACGGGGCAGCGTTCCCATCGGGGCTGCCGCGTCGTCCACGATGGCCGCACTGAAACCTATTGCGGATGGAGTCCGTAGGATGCGGCCCTTCGGGTCACCGAAGCCCGGAGGGCCGCACGATCGAACGAGGCGAAGGACTGGAGGACACGCAAGTAGCCAGGTTGATCCACCCCCAAGGCGGAACCGGCGCCCGCGTCCATCGACACCGGCGCTGGCGGGATTATTTGCCGCTTGGCATTGCGGGCTGCATGGACGGCCCGACGTGGCTGGCCTCAGTACGACCGCCGACCGCGCTTTGCGAGGGCCGTCTGAACGGGTTCCCCGAAGCGCTCCCGGAGGTGCGCCGCCACCGCGTGGACGCTGGTCGGCGAAACCTCCGAGACACGTCGCCCACGGGCTTGTCTGACGCCCGTTTCGTGATTCAGCCAGCGTACTCCTTGGGGCCACACTCCGTGAGTCCCCTGCGGAGGCTGGCGGGGGGCTGTGCCCCCTGTGACCCCCCTAACGCCAACGGCGCGCCATGAAGCCCGGACGCCCCGTTTGGGTGAAGGTTCGCGCCAGCGAGGCGGAGCGTGCCGAGTGGCACGCCAAGGCGCGCTCGGCGGGCTTGACGCTGTCGGATCTGGTGCGCCGGGCGGTCGGCCGGACGCACACGTGGACCGTCGCGCACGCCGAGGTCGAGCGCGAGCGCACCCGGCAGGTGGCGCGCGTCGGCAACAACCTCAACCAGATCGCTCGCTGGGCGAATTCCCACAAGGAGGGGGTCGAGGCCGTCGAGGTGATCGGCCACCTGATCGCCATCAGGCGGGCGCTCAGCGCCTTGGAGCCCGCCGAAAGCCCGGACCCGGATGCATCTTAAGTTCCTGGCGCACGGAACCGGATCGGCCCGCAAGGCGGCCAAATACCTCCTCGGCGAGATTGACGCGGCCGGGAAGCCGCGCGAAGGCGTCGAGGTGCTCAGGGGAGATCCCCACCAGGTGGCCGCCGTGGCCGATGCGCTTCCCTTCGAGCACAGGTACACGTCCGGCGTGATCGCGTGGGCACCGGAGGACCAACCGACCGACAAGCAGATCGAGGCGGTTGTGGACGCCTTCGAGAAGACGGCCTGGGCGGGGCTGGAGTTCGACCGCTACGCATGGACGGCGGTGCTTCACCGGGAGGAGGGCGGCGGCGCTCATGTCCACGTCCTTGCCGCGCGGTGCGACCTGGAGACCGGACGAAGCTTGAACATCGCGCCTCCGGGCTGGGAGAATACGTTCGGCCCGCTCCGGGACGCCTTCAACCACGAGCACGGCTGGGCTCGCCCGGACGATCCGGCGCGGGCCAGAGTGCAGCAACCGGGCCACCGAGCCTACATCGAGGCGGCGCAACTGCGGGCGGGCCTCCGGCTCGAATCCTCACCCCGCGACCTGATCCGCGACTACCTGCTCCAGCGCGTCGAGCACGGGACCGTGCGGAATCGTCACGAGGTCGTAGACGCGCTTCGCGAGGCGGGCCTCGAAGTGCCGCGCCAAGGGATGGACTACGTCACCGCGCTGGACCCGGAGACGGGCGACCGGTGGCGGCTGAAAGGAGAACTGTACGGCATTGGATTTCAACGCGAACGATTTGACCGCCCGGCTCGGGAGACGGCTGGAGACCGAACGCAGGAAGATCGAGGAGTTGACCGCGAACGAGCTGGAGCGGCTCGGCGAGAACTCGCGGCGCGTCGCGAGGCGCGCGCTGCGTTCCATCGAGCGCGATACGGAGGTGGCGGTCGGGAACATGCGCGAGTTGCTGGTCAAGGCGTGGCTCCGGCCCCTGATCGTCGGCGTGGCTCTCTGGCTCGGCATCTTCGTCGGGAGCTGGGCGACGATGCAGTGGTTGTCGAGGAGCATTCAGGACCGGATCGAGGACATCGAACTGGCGAACATCGAGATCGAGGGCGGGCGCGAGATGATCGCCGAGATCGAGGAGACGACGTGGGGCGTGGGGCTGCGGGAAGTCGACGGGGTGCGGTACGCGACGCTGCCGCGTGGCACGCCGGTCCTGACGGCCTTCACCGTGGACGGGCGGCCCTACGTAGAGCTGTCGAGAAGGTGAGGAGGCTGCATGACCGAATTGGAGAGGCAGTTGACGGAGGCCTTGAAGAGGTTGTCCGAGCAGTCCGGGACGGAACGGCGGCGGCAGTCCGAGCAGGTCGAAGCCTTGCGGCGGCGCGTCGAGCGGCTGAGCGCGGAGAACGAAGCCTTGCAGCGGCAAATCGAGCGGCTCGACGGGCAGGTGACACGCTTGGCCGAGTACTACGGGACATTCGCCGCCGCGAGACCGAGAGGCCTTCGTATCTGATTCCCCGCCCGGGACCGGATCGCGATCAGGGTCCGAGCCGCTGACGATGGCGTCCAGTCGCTTGCCGCCCGAACGCCGCAAGGCCCGGCGCGCCGCCGACCGTCCGTCTGGCGGAGAAGCCTTCCCGAAGCGAAGTTTCAACCGCGCAGATCGTGCGGTCCATCACGAGAGGAATCGAATGATGGCACGCACGAAACGAAGTCGGCGGAGCTACAGCGCCGGCGAGTGGGGCCGGAACCGGGTTCGGGTGTTTCCGGATCCGAAGACCGGCATCTACCAGATAGAGTGGCGCGAGAACGGGCGAAGGCTGAGCCGGTCTCTGAAACACCGGGATTGGGGCAGAGCCAAGCGGCAGGCGGACGAGGTTGCCGCCGGCTTGGCGGTTCACCAGCCCAACGGCAAGAAGGACGCCGAACCCGAGCCGCTCACACTGGGAGGGCTTTTTGAAATCTACGGTGAGGAGGTGACGCCGACGAAGGCCCGGAAATCGCAGCAACACGACCGGGCCGCGATGCGGACCTTCCTCGACTTCCTCGGGCCGAACCGAAGACCCGGGACCCTGTCCCAGCGGGATTGGGACCGGTTCATCCGGGCACGCAGGGCGGGAAGCGTCGGAGGGAGCGGCCAGCCGGTGTCGAATCGGACGATCACGCAGGACCTGAAGTTTCTGAACGCGGTCCTCAACTGGGCCGCCAAGTCGAGGGACGAGCGGGGCCGGTTGCTGCTCGACTCGAACCCGCTGAAGGGGCTCAGGACGCCCAAGGTGAAGAACCCCACCCGGGTCGTGCTTTCCAACGAGGAATACGACGCGCTCCTGAAGGTGTCCCGGCAGGTCGGCTGGAAGTTCCACGTCGCCCTCGTGCTCGCGCACGAGACGGGTCACCGGATCGGTGCCATCCGCCAGTTGCGGTGGACCGACATCGACTTCGAGGACCGGACGATCCGGTGGCGCGCCGAACACGAGAAGACGGGATACGAACACCGAACGCCCTTGACCGCCGAGGCCATCGCCGCGTTGGAAGAGGCGCAACGCAGCTATCCCGGAACCGGGGAAGATCCGGTGTTCCCAGCAGCCCAGCGTCCTTGGAGATGCACGGGCGAGTCGCCGGTCGGCGACTGGTGGAACAGAGCCGAGACGCTTGCGGGACTGGAGCCCAGGGCGAAGCGGGGCTGGCACTCGCTCAGACGCAAGTTCGCCAGCGACCTGATGGACCTGCCGCTCAAGGTGCTCTGCGAGCTCGGCGGCTGGCGGGACATCAAGACCGTGCTGCGCTGCTACCAGCGGGCCGACACGGTACAACTCAGGAAGGCCTTGGATAACCGCCCGAGGGTCCGGGGCTGAGTCCCAAGTCGATTCGGCGGGAACCGAACAGCGGGAACCCGTCCGGTGATTCTCCTAAGTTCCGCATTCACAACGAGATGTGAATCCGGTAGCATCTGCCCCCCGGACATCCTCGGAACGCTGTTCGAGCGGCAGATCGCGAGCGGAGAGGCGCGGGCACGGCACGCCGGGTGGGGGCCGTTCGCGTCGGGCGCCGTCGGAGCGAGAGTCTCGTGGGAGCAATTCGGATTCGGGGGCGCGCTGTACTCCCCGAATACCCGGCGCAGGACGCAGGCCGCGTATGTCATTGAGGAGATCCAGCTCGATCCGGTTCTGATCGAGGCCGGGCTCCGCTACGATCGGGTCAACCTGGAACCGCACAGGGAAGAGATGTCCGACATCGGGCACATCCGCGCACGTTCCTTTGGCGCGGTCTCCGGATCGCTGGGCGCACTTCTGCGGTTGACGGGGCAGTTCACCGTGGGAGCAAGCGTGGCTCGGGCCTTTCGCACCCCGGATGTACACGAACTCTACTCGGAGGGGCCGCACCTCGCGGCCAATTCATTCGACGTTGGCAATCCCTCGCTCGAGACGGAATCGGGACTCGGAATCGACGTGTTCGGACGTTTCACAAGGCAACGACTGAGTGCAGAGGTGACGTGGTTTCGAAACACCATCGCGGGCTACATCTTTCCGCAGGCCACCGGGAAGCTCAGCCGCATACTGCTCCCCATCTATCAGTACGTGGGCGAGGACGCACTTCTGACCGGCTTCGAGAGCCTGCTCGGATGGTCGACTCCAGCCGGATTGAAGCTTGAGGCCGTCGCATCGCACGTGCGCGGCACGATCCGCGCCACCGACGAACCTCTCCCGTTCATGCCCCCGCTCGAGGGTCGCCTTGCAATCGGTTATTCGCCGGTGGACTGGTTCGTGGAGGCCGAGGCGCGGATGGCCGGGAGCCAGGAACGGACGGGACGGTTCGAGCAACCAACCGACGGATACGCGGTCCTTGGCCTCTCGGGCGGCGTGCGTCTCACCTTCGCCGGGCGCCTGCACGTCGTGACGCTCCACCTCGACAACATCGGCGATACCGAATACCGCAACCACCTCTCCCGCGTGAAGGAAATCATGCCCGAGGCCGGGAGGGGCGTTCGCGCTACCTACCGCGTCGTGTTCTAGGGATGTGACCCGGCACGACGCCGCAGCACGTCCGCCAGCGCACGGTCCTCCTCGATCCGCTCGCTGAGCCAGGTGAACCCCGCGCCCATCGGCACGATCTCGACGCCGATCCGCTCGGCCGCGATGTGTTCGCCGCGCTTGATGCCCTCGGTCTTGAGGAACTGCAGCATGGCCACGGTCATGTCGCGTCCGCGGGCGCGCAGCAGCGTCCCGAGCGCAGCCGTCGTCTTCCCCTTGCCGTTGCCGGTATTCAGGATGACGAGGCCGGTGCGCCTCTCCCGGGGCGGGACCCGGTAGGGGCCGGGGGTTCTCTGTTTCGGGACGGGTGCCTTGGGGTGGCGCGGGGCCCGGTCGCCGGTCGAGCACCTGGGATCGGCGGCCTCGCGGGGCGCGGGGCGGCAGCGTGGGCGGCGTCCGGTGCCACGCTCGTCGTCCTGGGTCACAAGGGTCCTCCTGCGATAGCTGTGGGTGCGGCGATTTCATCGAGGGCGGCGAGGAAGCGGCGCTCTGGATGCTCCGCTCCCCCGCGCTCACGGTTCATCCCTCCTGAGCGGGACGGTCTGAGGTGCGCCGGTGTCGCTCCCGGGTCCGGGGTGCGGCACGACCCTGAGCGGCCATTGGTAGACCGCCTCCAGCGACGCTCGCGCCAGCACCTCGTCCGGGGTGCCCCGGGCGAGTGCGCGACCGCGGTCGAGCAACAGCAGCCGGTCGGCGAACCGGGCGGCGAGGTTGAGGTCGTGGGTAATGACGAGCACACCCAGTCCCGCTGCCCGGAGTTGCCGCAACAGGTGGAAGAGCTCCATGCGGTAGCGGAGGTCGAGTCCGGCCGTGGGCTCGTCGAGGAGGAGGACGGGCGCTTCCTGGGCGAGCGCGCGGGCGATCCGCGCCCGCTGTTGTTCGCCGCCGGAGAGCTGGCCCAGCTGCCGGTCCGCAAACTCGGCGACCGCGCATTGCGCCATCGCGCCGTCCACGACCGTCCGGTCCCTGGCGCCGGATCGCTCCCACGGGCCGAGGTGCGCATACCGCCCCATCCCCACCATCTCCCGCACTGTAACGGGGAAGGGAGAAGACTCGGACTGGGGCACCACGGCGATTGCAAGGGCGCGTTCGCGATCGGCCAGGCCGGACAGTGGACGGTCGTCGAGGGTGACGTCTCCCTCCTGCAGAGGCAGCGATCCCGAGAGGAGCTTCATCAGCGTGGTCTTGCCGGCGCCGTTGGGCCCCACGACCGCCAGCAGCTTTCCCGGGAAGATCGACAGCGAGACCCCCCGCACGGCGGCCTCGTCCGCCCGTCGATGGGTAAAGCTGAGGTTTCGGCCCCGGAGCTCGGGCCGCCAGTCGCGCAAGCGTGCGGTATCCCTCACCGCCGTCCCCCCCGCAGCAGCAGCGCCACAAAGAACGGGACCCCCGCGACGGCGGTGACCACCCCGGTCGGGAGCTCGGCCGGCGCCACCACCAGTCGGGCAGCCGTGTCGGCAAGCAGGAGAAAGGCGGTCCCGGCCAGGAACGAGGCAGGGAGGAGCAACCGGTGGTCGTTCCCCCACGCAAGCCGCACGGCGTGCGGAACGATCAGCCCGACAAAGCCGATCACGCCGCCCGCCGCGACCGCCGCGGCCACCATCAGCGACGCGGCCAGGTAGGCGGTGAGCTTCACGCGCTGCACCGAGGCGCCGAGGTAGAAGGCGACCTCCTCGCCTCGCGACAGGAGGTTGAAGGCACGAGCCAGGGAAAGCACCGCCAGCGCCCCGGGTACGAGCAGCAGGGCGAGAAGCCCGGTCGATCCCCAGTCGGCGCCGGACAGGTTTCCCATCATCCAGAAGATCGCCGAGCGGAACGATTCCACATCGGCCATCGAGAGCAGGAGCAGGATCACCGCGTTGAAGAAGGCGCCGATGATCACGCCGGAGAGGATCAGGACGCGCGTGTCCATGCGTCCGGGCGAGGCGCGCCGCGCGACTTCGAGCACCAGGGCCATCGCCGCCAGCGCGCCCAGGAACGCCCCCAGGGGGAGCATCCAGGGAAGGACCACGCCGATGCCGGTCACCACGACCGCCACCGCGCCGACGGCGGCTCCGCCCGACACGCCCAGCACGTACGGCTCGGCGAGCGGGTTGCGAAGGAGTGCCTGAAACGTGCAGCCGCTGAGGCCGAGCGCGCCGCCAACCAGCGCGGCCAGTGCGGCGCGGGGCAACCGCAACTGAAACAGGATCGACCGCGTGGTGGGGTCGCCGCTGCCCGAGAGGGCGTGCCAGAGGTCGCCGGGACCGATTCCCGAGGCGCCGAAGGACACGCTGAAGACGAGCGCGGCCACGACGCCCAGCGCGAGCAGGGCGAGTCGGCGGGGGGTGTGCGTCAACGCGCGCCGTGCAGGAAGCGGGCCATTTCACGTGCCGCCTCGGCCACGCGGGGACCCGGGCGATTGAACAGGTCGCCGTCGACCATGAGGTAGCGGCCGGTGTGGACCGCGCGCAGCTCCCGCCAACCCGGCGCCTCGAGCCACGGCGCACCGGGAGCGTCCGGCGCGTGTCGAGCAATGACGAGGGCGTCGGGGTCACGCCGCAGGATTGCCTCGATGGACACCCGGGGCCACGAACGCGAGGCGTCGGCGAAAATGTTGCGGCCGCCGGCGTGCTCGATCAACTCGTCGATGAAGGTCCCGGGCCCGGTCGTCTGCGGCGGGTCATGCCAGACGGAGTAGTAGACGTCGACGCGCTCGCGCCCGTGCACCGCCGCTGCAACGCTCTCGAGCGCAATGTCAAGCGAGTCCACCACAGCGGCAGCTCGTACCGTGCGGCCCAGCAGCGTGCCCAGGCGGCGAAGGTGACTGCGCACGTCGGCGATCGTCTGCACGTCGGCCCTGTAGACCGGAATGCCGAGCGCGTCGACCCGCTCCCCGACCGAGCGCTGGGATCCGTCGGCCCACGTGATCACGAGATCGGGCTCGAGGCCGGCCAGAGCCTCGAGATTCGGCTGAATCGCCCCACCCAGCGAAGGCAGGTGAGCGAGTTCGGCGGCCCTGTCGAAGCGGGTGCGCGCGATGAGGACACCGGGATCGAGAGCGGTGACCGACTCGGTCAGCGAGGGGATCACCGAAAAGACCCGGCGGGCCGGGGCGGCGAGCGCGACAGTGCGTCCGGTGTCATCGACGACGGACACCGCGGGCACCTCCGGACTCCCGACCGGGGCACACGCTGCGAAGAGGATCGGGACCAGCAGGGCGGGGGTCGGCAGCGTGGACGAGAGACGGGGAAGCGTCGCCGTGCCTCCCCTTGCATGATCTGCCGTGTACACCGGGTCCCCTCCCGCGAAGGATGGTGCGCTATGGGCGAGGGAACCGCGTCTCCTGGCTCAAGGCGACTGCGCTCGCCTTCCCGGGACAACCCAGTGGCGATCGAGCGAGTCGTGTCGGATCCGCTTGACCGGATCCGGACCTCCTACAGTGGCGGGGCCGCGTCGGCTTCGGACCGAACTTCCGGTGGCCCCCTCGCGTCAACGCAGCACGATAGCGGCATCTCCAGCGGCGGGGCAACCCGGATGGCTTGCGCGCTGCCTGCGGAGTCTGTATCCATGTTCGCAGTTCACAGACGGAGGGGCGCTCGGAAGTCCGGTGAAAGTCCGGCGCGGCCCCGCCACTGTAAAGGGACTGCAGGGAGTCGATCCCTCGTGGTTCCGCTCACGAAGCCACTGGGCAGCGATGCCTGGGAAGGCGAGCGGAACCGTCCCAAGCCAGGAGACCTCTCCTCCGTCACTGGATCAACACCCTCGAGGGAGGGCGTGGTCCCGCGTTCTCGCCCTGGCGTGGACGTTCGGCCGTGCTTCTCCCCGTCCGGAGAAGACGGGGTCGAGTGAAGACCGAGTTCGTGATGGCCGTGGTGGCCGCCGCCACCGTCTTGCCGGCCATGCCGGTGCGCCTGCTGGATGCCCAGGTTGCCGCGACGGTGCAGGTGACGGTGCAGGCGTCGGGGGACATCGGCGCCATCGCCGTTCCGGCTGCCTCCGTCGGCGTCCGCGACGCGGGGCTCGCTGCGACGACCGACTCGCGGGGCATTGTCGTCCTGCGGGGCCTGTCGCCGGGACGGCACGCGCTCGTGATCTCGGCGCTCGGCTTCGCGGAGGCCGTGATCGAGGTCGAGGCCGTGAATGGACGCCTGACGCGTGCAAGCGTCGTGCTCGACCCGGCCCCGGTTCGGATCGCGGGGCTGGACGTGCAGGCTGCAGCGCGTCAGGGGGGATTCTCCGCGACCGTGTTGGAGACGGCGAGCCTGCCACCCGGGGTAACGGATCTCCCTGCCGCGCTCGAACGCATCGCGGGCGCGACGGTCGTGAGGCAGGGCGGACCGGGTGCGCCGGCGGTTCTGCAGCTGCGCGGCGCGGGTGGCGACCAGGTCCTCGTGCTCCTCGACGGAGCGCCGATCAACTCTCCGCTCACCGGCGTGGCGGATCTGAGTACGGTGGACCTCGAGTCCATTTCCCGCATCGTCGTGATTCCGGGCGCGCAGTCGGCCCGATACGGTCCGCAGGCCCTCGGCGGCGTGGTCCTTCTGGAGAGCCCCGACCGGGCGGTGGCCACGGGCACCGTTACCGCGGGGATGGGTGCCTGGTCCATGGCGGAGACCGCGGTCACCGGGTCGCACGGGTTCGGGAACACCTGGTCGCTGTCGGGCGGCGCGCGCTGGCGGCGGTCGAACGGTGCGTTCACCTACGATGTCCCCGATTTCCGGGGTGGCGGCGAGTCGACTCGCGAGAACTCCGCCTTCTCGCATGCGGGCGGCGACTTCCGTATCACACGGCACGGGGGCGCGAACACATCGGTGCGTGCTCACCTCAGCGACGTCGAACGCGGGAGCCCCGGCACGATCGCACAGCCCTCGCTCACCGCCCGACAGCACCATCGCCGGTACGGGCTGGGCGTCGGGGTCGAATCGGGCGGCGAATCGCCGGATTCACGGCTCGGTGGCTCGGTCCGCACCTCGCTCCAGTGGCAACGCGCCGAATACGCCGATCCGGAGCCCCCCTTCGGCCGCGCCTACGATACCCGCACCCGCGTGCGCCGTGCGGAAGTCGCGCTCGAGGGCTGGTGGAGCGGACTTCCGGCGCCGTTGCCCCGCGGGGCTGGCATGGCCCTGCGGTTCGGTCTCCACGCCGCCCGTCTCGACATCGAGTCGAATGTCCTGACCTCGCGCCGCGTCAGCCTCGACGAACTCGGGGCGTGGGCGCGTGCCGGGCGCGGCTGGGAGCTGGGGCGCGGCGTCCGTCTCGATCTCGGTGCCGCGCTCCGCGCCGACCGGCACGAGCTCGTGGACGGGGTAACCGCCTCGCCCGCCGTCGACGCCACTCTGACCCGCGCCGGGTTCACCCTCGACCTCCGGTGGGGCCGCGGCTTCTCGCCCCCCGGAGTCGGCGACCTCTTCTTTCAGGAAGGGGTCCTCGTCGAGCCCAATCCCGACCTCGCACCAGAGCGCATTCGCGGCGAACTCGCGGCGACCGCCGCCCAACGGTGGTCGCTCGGCGCCGCCAACGGCGAACTGCGCACCACCGCCTACCGCGCCGACCTCGACGACATGATCCTCTGGTTCCCGGACCACCGCTTCGTGTGGAGCCCGGACAACTACGACGTAACGCGCCGCGGACTCGAAGTCGGCGCCACGACCGACCTGGCCGCGCTCGGACGTATCCACAGCATCACCGCCACCGCCGCCTGGTCCGAGGTCGAATACACCGGCGTGGTACTTGAAGGCCAGGTCGCCTATCGACCGCGGTTCACCGCCGACCTCGTCCTCGTCATCGGATTGCCGGCCGGGATCACGCTGATCCCGTCGGCCGCGCACGTCGGCGAGCGCCGCACCGTTCCCGGTTCTACGCTGAACGGGCTCGCCGCATACACGCTCTTCGATGCCGGGATCTCCGTCCCATTCGAGTTGGCCGAGCGCGACGGGCGGCTCGATCTGGCCCTCAGCAACCTCCTCGACGAACGCGCCGCGCTGCTCGTCGACTATCCGCTGCCGGGCCGTGGCTGGTCGACACGGATCCGCATCGGAGCCGGACGATGAGCGCGGCCCTTCTTCCACTGCCGAATCAATACTTAACCATCTTGTTAACCATCGACAGGACTCTCATGACCAACACCGCCCTCCCCTCCGCCATCTTGCTGGCCCTTCTCGCGATCACTGCGTGCGGCGACGAAGCGCCCACCGCGCCCGCCGGACCTTCCGCCCCCACCGTCGTCATCACCTCGCCAGCTTCCGGGCTCGCCATCCACGAAGGAACGCCCGTCGGCCTTGTCGGAACCGCCACCGATCCGCAGGACGGCACGCTCGGCGACGCAGCGCTGGCCTGGTCGAGTTCGATCGACGGCGCGCTGGGCACCGGGTCGTCGCTGGAGGTGGCGTCGCCGTCGGTCGGGGTCCATACGATCACGCTCACGGCTACGGATTCCGACGGAAACACCGGCAACACCTCGGTTTCGCTGCTGGTTGAGGAGCTTGCGTTTATCGACGGGACGGTGAGCGATCCGCAGATCGGGATCGTGGTGAACTCGAGCGGGAACGCGGTTCGCCTCTTTCAGTTGGGCGATCCGGGCGAGAACCGCGACATCGCGCTGGGTGCGTCGAGCGCGGTGACCCCCACCGGTATCGCCATCCGTGGCGAGACCGGTGTCGTTCCCCTCGGCAATGCGGCTTCGGTTGCAGTCATCGACATGCGCAGCCAGCAGATCGACGGCTTCTTCCTCTTCGAATCCGGGAACGCAACCGGCTCGGCGTTCGTGGGCGCCAGCACGGTACTCGCGGCCAACCAGCAGACGGACCAGGTGGGCAGGTTCATGCTCGGACAGGCCGGCAACTCCATCGGCGACCTGGTCCCGGTGACCGAGTTCCCCACCGGCATCGTGCCGTTCTCCGACTCGCTGGCCTTCGTGATCTCGGCGAACCTGGACGACAACTACGCACCGAAAGGCGACGGCGTGGTCACCGCGCTCGACCCGCGCACCATGACCGTGACCGCCGAAATCGAGACCGGGGGCACCAATCCGCAGTTCGGGGCCGTGGGCCCGGACGGAATGCTGTATGTGATGAACACCGGCGACTACGTCACGCCGTCGACTCTGGCGATCATCGATCCCGCTTCGCTTGCGAGGGTCGAGGTGGTCGGAGGTTTCCCCGCGGGTTCGGGACACGTCCATGTCTCACAGGGCGGCACGCTCTTCGCTTCGGCCTTCTTCACGGGCACCGTGGCGTGGAACACGGCCACGAAGGCATTCTTGCGGGACGGATCCGATCCCATCTGTGCGCCCCTGGACGGCGGTGGTTGTCGCGGCGCATTTGGGGCGCACACGGCAGCGGACGGCTCGCTCTACCAGACCTTTTTTGGCAGCACACGTCAGGGGTTGCCGCCCCTGATATTCCGCTACGCGCCCGAGACATTCGCGCTGACCGACAGCATCGACTCGGGGTCGGGGCCGGTGGGGCTGGAAATTTGGAGTTTCCGTTAGCGGCGCTGCGTCGGCGCGTTCGTGACCGGGTCCGCGTGACCGCGGCCCTGTCGCCGAGGCCGGGCGCGACTCCTTTGCCCATTATTGATAGCACGTTATCATTACGACCGAGTACCGCAAGGGGACATGAAATGAAGGCATTGAACGAGAACACACGGGACGGGAGAGCGCGTTACGCCTCGGCGGACGCGAAACGGTTCGGGTGAGCCGATGACAAACGGAACCCGGACACTCGACGTTGTCATCGTCGGCGCCGGGGCTGCAGGTCTCGGTTTTGGAGTGACGCTGCGCCACCTGGGAATCGACAACTTCGGGATCCTCGACCGCGGCTGCGTCGGTGCCTCGTTCCTGCGTTGGCCCCGACAAACGCGCTTCATCACGCCGTCGTTCGCCAGCAACCAGTACGGCCTGCTGGACCTGAACGCCGTCTGTCTGGAAACCTCGCCGGCTTACTCGATCGGCATCGAGCACCCCACCGGGGCGGAGTACGCCGCTTATCTGCAGGGGGTGGCAGAGCATTTCGAATTGCCCATTGCGACCGGAATCGACGTTCGCTCGATCACCAGGAAAACGCGGCACCAGCCGTTTCGGCTGGAGACGAGTCGCGGCGAGATCCGTGCGCGGTTCGTGGTATGGGCGGGCGGCGAAATGCAGTATCCGCAGACCGGCGGCTTCCACGGCGCCGAGCTTTGCCTGCACTACTCCGAGGTGACCTCATGGGATGATCTTGTGGGCGGCGAGAGATGCATCATCGGTGGCGCCGAGAGCGGCGTCGACGCCGCCGTCGGGCTGGCCGCTGCCGGTCGGCGAGCCGTCGTCTTCGACCGCGACGAGCCGTGGAACCGAAGAGGCTCGGACCCCAGCCAACTCCTGTCACCGTTTACGCGGGCGCGCCTGAACTCGGCCGTTGACTCGGAGCGGGTGACGTTGTCCGGCGGCTGTACCGTTACCGGCGTTCGTCGCAACGGCAACGGCAACGGCTATCAGTTGGCGTTCGAGGACGGCGAGGTCATGGACTGCGCCGAGAAGCCGATCCTGGCCACCGGATTCGTCGGTTCGGCAAGCCTCGTTCGCTCGTTGTTCGATTGGCGAGATGAGAACTTTCCGTTGCTGACGGAAAACGACGAGTCCACCGTGACGAGGGGGCTCTTCCTGGTCGGGCCGCAGGTCCGCCAGGGCAACCTCGTCTTCTGCTTCATCTACAAGTTCCGCCAACGCTTCGCCGTGGTAGCCAACCAGATCGCCCGCCGCCTGCGAGTGAGCACGGAGCCGCTGAAGTGGTACCGCCGTCACGGGATGTACCTCGACGATCTGTCGTGCTGCGAAGATGCCTGCGCTTGTTGAATAGGTCCGGGGCTGCCCGGCCTTTCTGGGCGCTGCTGCTGTTGTTGGCGCCCGTCTGGGTCGCGGTTGACACAGCCAACCGTCTCGCTGATCGAATCGACCCATGGGTCCGCGCCCGGACTGAGCCGCTGACCGAGTTGCTGACGAGTTGGCCGCAGCCGTTTGCGGCGATCCTTGCCGGCGACTACGGCTTTGTCACGATGGGGCCGCTGTTGCTGGTGTGGGCGACTCCGGTGGTCGTGCTCCATGCGCTGCTGATGAGCGCGTACAAGTCGAGCGGCCTGCTCCACCGCCTGACAACCGCCATGAATCCGTGGCTGCGGCCGTTCGGCGTGACGGGCCGGGAGCTGGCGCGGGTCGTGATGGGTTTTGGCTGCAACGTGCCCGCCGTCATCAGCGCGCGCTCGTCCCCCGCTTGCTCGCGTGGCGCATGCGTCTCGGCCATTGCTTTCGGTTCGGCCTGTTCGTATCAGCTGGGAGCCACCCTGGCGGTCTTCGCGGTGGCGGGACGAACCGAGTTGGTCGTGGCCTACCTGCTGTACCTTGGCGCCACGACTGTCGCCTACGCTCGTCTCACCGCGCCGCGAGCGGCTCGTTCTCTGCTCAATGTGCTGTCGACGGAGAGTCGGGCATTCTTGACCTGGCCGCGCCCGAGGGCCGTCTGGCTGGAGACACAGGGCGTGATTCTGGAGTTCTTTCGCAGGGCCTTGCCGATCTTCTTTCTCATCACGGCCACGGCGTCCCTTTTGCATTGGCTGGGCGCGCTGCAAGTCGCGTCGACCGTCGTCGAGCCGGCGATGGCCATCTTTCGATTGCCCTCGGAGGCGGCCACGGCTGTGGTCATGGCGAGCGTGCGCAAGGACGGCATCCTGTTGCTGGCGGAGCCGGGGGTCGCCGCAAGCCTCAGCGCCGTCCAACTGCTGACGGCGGTCTACCTGGCCGGCGTGCTGCTGCCTTGCCTGGTCACCTGCTTGACGGTTGCGCGCGAGCAGGGCGGCGCGTTCGCGCTACGGTTGGTGGGTCGGCAGGCTGTGGCCGCCACCGCGTTCAGCGCTTTGCTGGCCTGGGGCGGAGCATGGCTGTAAGCCCGGTCTCCGGCCCGCGCCAACGCAAGGGGCAGGAGCTGCTACACCAGCAGTGCTGGAACTGGGGCCAGGACATCGTGCGCCCGGAAGGCAACCTCCTGCTCGAAGCGGGCTTCCTCAAACGACGGCCGCCCGAGGGAGAAGCGGGATCCAGCTGCTACACGCTCGCGCTGCCCAACGGCGACAGTCTCATGTTGTGGGGTTTCGGGCTTCTGTACGGAACGTCGCAGAGGGGTGGCGTCTACCTCAACCGCTACGAGTTTCGACCCGTCTGGCTCCCGTCGGAGACAATCCAGGGGCCGATTTGGAAGCCCGGCATGATCCCGCCCGAACAGGCGCCTCCGTCACCCCGGATACCGGTTGACCTGACCGTCGCCGCAATTCGGCGCGTCGCGGACTACGAGGAGTGGGTTCTCGCGCATAGCGGCCTGGAGTATCGTCGCGCCGTCCTGCGCCAATGGAACCGGCCTTCCGAGCAACTGCCGCCCCAGACGCTTCCCCAAGCCTGGCGCACGCTCGCCGACGCAATCGACGGGCTACGGCGCGGTAGGCCGGGGCCCGATCCGGGCGTACCTTGTGGCATTTCCGTCGATCTGGCGGTGTGAAGGACCGGATCAGATGATCTCCAAACCAGGATTCGCCCGCATGGTGCCCCGCCTGGCGGCCGTGTTCGTCCTCGCCCCCGCATTCATCCTCACGACCGCGGCGTGCGCGCCGCCTGAACAGCCCCGCCACGGCCGCTCCCTGATCCAGGTGGGACGGAATGTGCTCGTCAGTGGCGATCGCACTCGGAGTACTTCGCCCATGCCGATCCCTCGGACTCGACCCGCATGGTGGTGTGCTCGATGGTCGTCGACCCCACCCGAAGTCGGCTCTCGTCGGGCATCTATGTGTCCCATGACGCGGGTGCGACCTGGGGCATGGCGCTGAACGACACGATCTCGCGGTGGGGCGAGACATGGGACCCCGCCTGCGCCTTCGGGCCGGGAGGCATGGTCTACTTCGCGTCGGGACCGACCCGCGGGGACCCGAGGATCGCGTACGAGTCACACGCCATCATCCACCTCTTCCGCTCGACGGACGGTGGCCTCACGTGGAGCGAACCCGTGCTCGCACCGTTCGTGGACAACGCGGATCTCGTCGCCGACTGGACGGGCGGGCCGTATCACGGGCACGTCTACGCTGTGGGCGGGCGGGTCGAGGAGGAAGAGGGCAAGCTCCCACAGCGGCATGTGTCGCTCGTGGCCTCAGCCGACTCCGGTCGGACCTACGCAGGCCCCGTCGACATGTTCGTCCCGGAGGCCTGGGATCTGGGCCATGTCGGTGCACCGGCCGTGCAGCCGGATGGGCGGGTCCTCGTTCCCCTCGATGTGCTTCCCCCGTTTCGGCCCACGCCCCCCCCTCCCCCGCCGACGACCTGGTGGGAACGCGCCCCCCGGGACACGACCACGAAGAACTTCGCCTCCGTCGTGACGGTCACCGATGGTGGCGCGTCCATCCGCCAACCGCACCACGTCGCGAAGACCACGCCGTGTACGCCCGATGGGGGTCCTCCGGAGATCGCGGTCGATCATTCCGACGGCCCATTCCACGGGCGGGTTTACCTCGCATTCACGGACCGCACCTACGGACGCTGTCAGATCATGTTGAGCTGGTCGGACGACGGTGAGGAATGGGCGAGCCCCCTTCCAGTCGACGACCCCCGCATTCCCCTCGACTCCGCAGGCCCGAACGCGTTCATGCCCGACATCGCGGTCAACCGCGACGGGGTCGTTGGGGTCACCTGGCTCGACCGTCGTGAAGACCCCTTGAATCAGGAGTTCCGCCAGCGATTCACGGCCTCTCTGGACGGGGGCGAAAGCGTGCTGCCCAGCGTGGCGGTGAGCGAGGCCGCACACACCTACGCGCGAGGCGAGGGTGAACGGGAAGGGTATGCGGGCCTGGGCGCCGTCCGCGAACCCGGTGACGGCAGCAGCTGGATCGCGATCATCACGGGCGGAGCGTACCGCACCTACGAGGAGGTGGGAGACTACGTCGGAATGATGGTTGCGGCAGACGGTCGATTCCACCCCGTATGGGTCGACAACCGGACCGGGGTCGCGCAGCTGTATACCGCGCCCGTGGAGGTCGCCGGCACGGCCAGGACCCGGGCTGAGTGGAACGCGGATCTCGGACGCAACGTTTCCGACTCGGTCGCGGTTCTCGTCAACAGGAGCACGTTCGACGCCGCCTCCTGCAGCTTCGATGTGAGCGTGGACTTGCTCAACCGATGGAGCGAGCCCCTGGACCTCCCCCTCACGGTGAAGGTCGAGCAGATGTTCTCTCAGATAGGCGTGCCCTGGTCCGACGGGCCGATCGATGGCCTTGGCAGGCCGGAGTGGACCGTCGGGGAGGGTGGGGTGCTCCCGAAAGACAGCTTCGTCACCTACGGGACGCGTATCGTTCTCGAGGAGTGCGCGACGCTGGAGGGCAAGGCGGCGGTATACCACGACATCGACGCGCGCATGTCGGCTACGCCGGTCGCCGGCTACGCCGGACAGAAGATCCTGGCCATGAGGGTGTCGATCTTCGAGCGGAAACGCCAGGGAGCGTTGGGGGGTCACCCCCGATGAGCGCCACCTCGCCTACGGATGGCAGCAGGACTGCGACTCGTCACCACTCGTAGCGCGTAATCGAGGTGCCGGCCATCTTGAAGGAAACCGATCCGTACAGGTTGGTCGTCTTCTCCACGGTCAAGGTGCCGTGGACCCACACGGGATTCCAGAAAGAGACTGATACGCGTTGACCGTTCTTTATCCTGACATGAACCAATTGGTTGGGGGGCAGGGGCGAGGTGTGCACGCAGGCCCCAACGTACGGGGCCAGGAGGAACTCCGAGACCTCGCCGGCCCAGTCCTCCAGGGGAACCATGTATCCGGGCACCTTCACTGCTTGCCCCACGACCGACTCGAGTTCCCTGGACATCTCGCCAGTGCTGTAGTCCAGGGAGGCCAGCAGCTGCCAATCCACCTGGGTGGAGTCCCGCGGGACACTGCCCGCGCGGATCGTCGCTCCATCGCTCGGATCGGCAAGAACGGAGCGGGGGCCCGACGTGAGCACAAGCCAGCCGCTCAGGATGACCAGGGCGAATTGGAGGGGTTTCCAGAGGATCGGGAATCGGCAGCGCGGCTTTGGCATTGACGGGAGCCTCGCCCTTCGGGAACCGGGACATGGTAATGAGAATACATTATCATTCATAACACCTGTACGTACACAACCTCCACCGGTGCCCTCACCATGAGCATCCCTACACTCGATCGGCCTCAGGTCCGCTCCCCTTTCGTCGGGTGGACGATCCCGTGCCTTCTGTTGTTCGTCGCATGCGGCGATTCATCCTCCGAGCGTCCTGGTCCTCCCGTGGTCGAGGGCGAACGGTTGGGGACGGCTGGGGCCCACGAACACGGCATCGCTCGACTGGGCCTGGCCGTGGACGGCACCCGCCTCACCGTCGACCTGGAACTCCCCGCAGAATCCGTGTTCGGCTTCGAGCACGCCCCCCGATCTGAGGAGGAGCGGGCCACCGTAGCGGAGGCCCTCGACAGGCTCCGAACCGGTGGCGCGGGTCTCGTCGCCTTTCCGGACGGGGCGACCTGTGCGGTCGATTCGGCGGAGGTGCAGGGGCCTGAAGTTGCAGAGGATGACCATGCAGGCGAGGACGAGCATGTTCACGAGGACGAGCATGCTCACGAGGACCAGCACGCTCAGGAAGACCAGCATGCGCACGACGACGAGCATGCTCACGAGGACGAGAGCAGCGTACACGACGACGTGCGCCTGCTCGCCTCCCTCACCTGTTCCCGTGAGCCCAGCGGACCGGCGAGCCTGCGTTTCGGGGATCTCCTGCCCGACGTGGTGCAGGTGGACCTGACGGTGTTCACCGCGCTAGGGGAAGCGGCCGGTCGCGTCGCGCCCGATGCCTCGTTCCGGTTCTGAGCTGGCGACGTAACGTCAGGGTTTCCTCCCGGCGCCGCTCATCCACCTCCCTGGTCCCGCTGGTCCACCAGAGGGCGCGCGCCGTCCGGAATCGTGCCCGGCGCCACCAAATCAACGCCGGCGCGCACCTTCACCGCCTCGCGGATACGGCTACCGAGCGCGACCGCGTCCGGCATTGATCCGGGCGCGGCTTCGACCCGCACGGTGAGCACGTCGCCCCCGCCCGCGCCCGTCGACACCACCGCCTGATACCGCGCCACCTCTTCATCCCCATCGAGCACCGCCGCCAGCTCGCGGGGGTGCACGAACATGCCCTTTACCTTGACGCCCTCTCCGACCCGGCCGAGAAAGCCGGTCAGGCGCGGGCTCGTGCGGCCGCATACGCACGGCTCCAGGTTCCACGCCGACAGATCCCCCGTCCCGAATCGCACCAGCGGGTAGACCTCGTTCGGGCTCGTCACCACCACCTGGCCCACCTCGCCTTCAAGCGCGAGCCGGTCATCGCCCGGCACGAGCACCTCGATGACGATGTCCGTCGCGACGTGCCATCCGTCCTTCGCGTCGCACTCGTAGCCGAGCGTTCCCGCGTCGGCCGTGCCGTAGGACTGGTAGACGTCTACGCCGAATCCGTCCTGAAGGCGGTCGCGCAGCGGCGGCGGCAGCGGCGCCCCCGTGACGAGGGCGCGGCGGAAGGGCAGCTCGCGTCCGGCTTCGCGTGCGCGCTCCAGCAGCGTCAGCAGGAACTGGGGCGTGCCCGCATAACCGGTCGCGCCGGCCACGCACGCCATGTCGATCTGCGCGGCGGTATTGCCGACCCCGCCGGGGATCACGGCGCACCCCACCGCGCGCAACCCGGCGTCGAGCATGAGGCCACCGGGCGTCAGGTGGTACGAAAACGTGTTGAGCACCACGTCATCCGGGCGGAACCCGGCGGCCCACGCGGCCGGTGCGACACGCCAGAAGTCGTCCGTGTCGCCCTCGGGGTCGTTGATCGGGCCCGGGGAGCGGTAGATCCGCCGCAGCGACCCCGGCGGTACGGCCAGCATGCCCCCGAACGGCGGGTCGCCAGCCTGCAGGGCGGGAAGATCGTCCTTGTCCAGCACCGGGATCCGGGCCAGGTCGCCGACACCCGTGACATCGTCCACCGCCACCCCCGCCCTCGCCAGCCGCCGCCGGATTTCGCGGCTGTGTTCGGTGCCGTGGCGCACCGCCCGCACCGCGAGCCTGTCCTGCGCCGCGCCCCAGTCCGCGGGCGCCTCGCCGTCGGGATCGTAGAGCGGCCGGCCGGGGGTCTGGAACGCGCGGCCCGGGCCGCCGGAGGCGTCGGAGCCCTCGCCGCTCACGACAGCCAGCGCTTCCTGCGGCGGTAATGCTTGACGTCCCTGTAGGAACGACGACCGGCGTCTCCCAACCCCAGATAGAACTCCTTTACGTCCTCGTTGGCGCGGAGCTCGTCGGCCGTGCCCTCCAACACCACTCTCCCCCCCTCCATCACATACCCGTAGTCGGCAACCGACAAAGCCAGGCGCGCGTTCTGCTCGACGAGGAGAATCGTTGTCCCTTCGTCGCGGTTGATCCGCTGGATGATCTCGAAGATGCTCTCGACCAGGATCGGCGCGAGTCCCAGCGACGGCTCGTCGAGCAGCATCATGCGCGGAGACGCCATCAGCGCACGGCCCAGAGCCAGCATCTGCTGTTCGCCGCCCGACAGGTGGCCCGCGATCTGGCGCCGGCGGTCGGCAAGCGCCGGAAAGTACTCGAAGACCTTTTCCGTGTCCGCTTCGACGCTCTTCCGGTCGCGGCGCGTGTACGCTCCGGCCGATAGGTTCTCGCGGACGGTAAGGTGTTCGAAGACCCGGCGCCCCTCGAGGACCTGAAAGATGCCCTTTTCGACGATCCGGTGGGCGTCCGTGCCCTGGATTTCTTCGCCGTCGAAGACGATCGTGCCATCGCTGACCTCGCCGTCCTCGGTGTAGAGCAGTCCGGAGATCGCCTTGAGCGTCGTCGTCTTCCCCGCCCCGTTGGAGCCCAGCAGCGCCGCGATCCTTCCCTCGCCAACCTCGAGCGACAGTCCTCGCAGCACGAGGATCACTTCGTCGTAGAGTACCTCGATGTTGTTGAGGCTCAGCAGCGGGTCGCCCGGGCTCACCGCGGCCTCACGGCACGGCCGGCGCCTGGATGAACTCGGTAAAGGGCACCCACGCGCCGCCTTCGACCCGGAAGATCCTGACACCCTTCGCTCCGAGGTGGTCGTCGGGCGTGAAGCTGATCGGCACGGTCACGCCCCCCATGTCGAGATCGGTGAAGGTCTCCAGCGCCGCCTTGATGTTGGCCCCCGTCAACTCCTGGCCCGACGCCACCACCTGGCTCATCGCCTCGGCGAAGACGGCGAACGTCCACCACGCCTGCGTGTAAGCGTTCGTTATGCCTGCGATCTGCTCGCCCTTCGTCTCCAGGTACTCGCGGATGACACGCGTGCCCGGCACATCCACGCTCAGCGGCGCATACGGGATCGTCCCCATTACCCCCTCCGCCGCCTCGCCCGCGAGGTCCACCAGCTGCGCATTGGCGCACCAGTTCAGGCAGATGAAGGTCAGGTCCAGACCCAGGCTGCCCGCGTTCTGGATCGCGACGCTCGCCGGCCCGGACGTATTCTGGAAGACCACGTACTGGGCGCCGCTCTGGCGGATGCGCGAGAACTCACCCGTGTAGTCGACCGCGGCTCGCGGCATTTCGTACAGGGTCAGGTCGACGCCGATTGCCTCGGCGTATTCGACACCGCCATACCGCGACGGCGACAGCCCGAACGGACTTGCGTTGTGCATGAGCGCGACGACCGGCGTTCCCTCTCCGTGGTTGCGCGCGATCCAGTCCAGCGCAATGCGGAACTGGTCGGTGTAGGTGGGGGCGACGAGAAAGTTGTACGGCGCCTCGGACGGGTCGCCGAGAACGTGCGAAAGCGAGGCCGAGCTGAAGGGGATCTCGTCCTCGGTGACGCGCAGTCGGAGCGCTTCGGTATCGCCGGTGCCCCACCCCATGAAGATGACCACACCCTCGCTCACGAACTGGCTGTATAGCTGTTCCGCGCGGTCGACCTGGTAGGCGTAGTCCTGATAGATGAGTTCGATCGGCCGCCCTGCGATCCCGCCCTGCATGTTCAGCCAATCGGCATAGCCGCGCATGCCGTCCGCGTAGTCGGTGCCGACGTCGGCGGTCGGACCCGTGAGATCGAAGATCGCGCCGACCTTGATGGCGTTGTCGGCCGCTCCGTCGCCGCCGCCATCGCCGCCGCAGGCAACGGTGACGACGAGGAGGAGGCCGGCGAGAAATACGGCGGCGCGCACTGGAACTGCCCGCGCGCGTTCCCATATGGTCATGGCGTCGTCCCTTTTCAATCGGTCAGAGGATGGACACTACGCAAACGGCTCGTTCCGCCGCCAGCCCTGCACGGCGGCATGCGCGCGTCTGCCATCCAGTGCAGGGCCATTGAGTTCTCGTAATAAGAGCCTTGAAATTTCGTAATAATAGACAATATTTCTCGTAATAAGCTGTTGGATTCCTCGTATTGGAAGATTCGCCCACCTCGCCGCCATGTACGCCAGACACCTTGATCCGCTCGTGAGCAACATGCTCCGCGAGTTCCGGATCGTCTATGTCACGGGTCCGCGTCAGTCCGGCAAGACCACCCTGGTCCGCCGCGTCGCCGCTCGGCTGGATCTGCGCTATCTGACCCTGGACGACCCCGCAGTGCAGGCCGCAGCCACTGCGGACCCGTTCGGTTTTGTCAGGTCCCTTGACAACCAGCCGGTCGTGCTCGACGAATTCCAGCAGGTACCCGGACTGGTGCCGGCCATCAAGGAAGCGTCGGATCGGCATGCCAGCCAGGTGCCGAGCGACGTGCCGGACACGGTGCGGCACCTCGGCGTCCCGCCGAAGGGTCTCTTCCTCCTCACCGGGTCCGCCGACATTTTCCGCTCGGCCCGCGCGCAGGAAGCCCTGCCCGGACACATGGCTCGCCTTGAGTTGCTGCCGCTCTCCATCGCAGAACTTCGAGCCAGCCGCCACAACCTGATCGACTACCTGCTGGCAGGAGACTTCTCGTCGTCCAGCCCGGCTGCCGCGGCCCGGTCCCGTGAAACGTCCGGCGCGCAGCCCTCACCAACCCGCGAACAGATCGCCAGGCTGATCCTGTTCGGCGGCTATCCCGAAGTTCAGGGCATGAGTCCGCGAGCACGCACCATCTGGTTTCGATCCTATACCGAGGGCCGCTTCTTCAAGGACTTCGAGTCACTCTACACCGCACGCGGCGACTACCACTCGCGGTTGCGCGCCCTGGCTCCGTACCTCGCAGGCCGGAGCGGCAATCTGCTCAAGTACGCGAGCCTCGCCAACGACCTGGAACTCAACGACAAGCTCGCCAAGAGCTACGTTGAGATCCTCGAACTCATGTTCCTGATTCGCCGGGTTCCATCATATCGAAAAAACCTGGTCCGGCGGATGGCCGTGCGCATGCCGAAGCTCCATTTCGTCGACACCGGCCTCGCGTCGCATCTGCTCGGCCTGCGCAACGAGGCCCGCCTGCTCTTGAGCCCACACTACGGTGCGCTCCTCGAAACCCTGGTCTTCATGGAGTGCGCCAAGCACGCCGAGTGGGCGGACGAGGAAGTCGGCATGTACCACTTCCGGGACAGGCGGAAGCGCGAAGTCGACATCGTACTGGAGCGTCCGGACGGGCGGATCGTGGGCGTCGAGGTCAAGGCCTCCGCCACAGTCCGGCGCGAGGACTTCAACGGATTGGCGGCGCTGGCCGAACTCGCCGGGGCCGCGTTCGAGCGAGGCGTCCTGTTCTACACGGGATCCGAAGCCCTGCCGTTCGACCGTGGGCCTGTGCGACTCCACGCCCTCCCACTAAGGCTGACCGCGTAGCCGTGCCCTGCCCGCGCCCCCTCCCCTACACTCGCACCGCCAGCCCGTCGTGCAGCGCAGTGCGGTAGGCCTTGAGCGCGGGCACGAAGCCCATCAGGAAGCCAGCGGTCACCACCGCACCGAGAAAGAGCAACTCGATGGATCCGGGCGGCCGGATCGGGATGAAGAGCCCAACCTGCGCTTCCACGACAGGCTGCCCGGCCGAGAGCAGCACGTAGACCAGCACCAGCCCGGCGATGGCTCCAGCCGCGGCCAGGCACACCGACTCCAGCACCAGCAGCGCGACGATCCGGTTGGGTCCGGCCCCGACGGCGCGCAGAATCGCCATCTCGCGCCGGCGCTCGTTGAGCGACGTATAGAGCGAAACCAGCATGCCCAGCAGTCCCACCAGAACGACGAAAATGGACACCAGCCTGAGGCCGGTCTCGGCGTAGCCCAGGCTCCGCCACATCTCGTTCAGGGCCAGCCCGGGGATCACCGCCATCATCGGCTCGCCCTCGTAGTCGTTGATCTCGCGCTGCAGCCGGAGCACGTCCCTCCGATTCGTCGCCCCCACGAAGAACGAGGTCACCTGGGTGATCTCGATCTCGTCCATCGCGAGCACGTCCCCGCGCGTGTGCTCTTGTTCGTCCATGGGCGGCGCGCCGTCCTCCCATCCGAAGTGGATGGCCTCGATGCCCTCCAGGGTGACGTAGACCGCGCGGTCGACCGGGGTGAAGGTCTTGTCGAGGATACCCACGACCGTGAACGGCATCTGGTCGTGGGTCAGGAAGCCCACCTCGCCGATCCCGTGGGTGACCGCGATCTCGTCGCCGAGCCCGTAGCCCAGTTCGGTCGCCACATCCGACCCCAGGGTGACATCGAACACCCCCGAGCCGGCGCGGCCTTCCGCCAGCGCGATCTCTTGTCCGCCTCGATACCGGTAGTGGCGATAGAAGTCCTCGCTGGTGCCGATGACGCGGAATCCCCGGTGGCTGTCTCCGAGGCCGTAGGGGATCGTCCACTCGACCGCAGGGTGTTCGGCCCATTCGCGGTAGGTATCCCAGGACAGGTTGTTCGTGGGCGATCCCATGCCGAAGACCGAATACAGCAGCAGCTGAATCGTGCCGCCCTTCGTGCCCACGATCAGGTCGGTCTGGCTGATCGTGTTGGAGAAGCTCTCGCGCATGCCGACGCGCACGTTCTCGACGCCGATAAGGAGCGCAACGCTGAGGGCGATGGACCCCACCGTGAGCGAGGTGCTGAATGCGCGGTTGCGGAGCGACTTGAGCGCAAGGTCGAGAACGAGCATCAGAGCGCCGCCCTGTTGATGTCGGGAAGCGAGATCTTGCGGGAAAACATGCCCTCCAGCGTACGGTCGTGGCTGACGAACACCAGTGTGGCGCCGGCGCGCTCGCATTCCGCAAACAGCAGTTCGAGGAAGGTCTCCCGCCGGTCGAAGTCCAGCGAGGAGGTCGGTTCATCGGCCACGATGATCTCCGGAGCCCCGATCAGCGCCCGGCAGGCGGCCACCCGCTGCTGCTGGCCCACCGAGAGCTCCGTCACCGGCTTCTGCAACAGATCGCCGATCTGAAGGTGGTCGGCGAGCGTCCTGGCGGTCTCCTTCACGCCCGCGCCGTCCAGCCTGGCGCGGCGGGCCGCGGTCATGCGCACCGGCAGGGTGATGTTGTCGAGAACCGACAGGTAGGGGATGAGGTTGAACATCTGGAAGACGTAGCCGATGTGCTCCGCCCGGAACGCATCCCGCCCGGCGCCCGAGAGCGATGCCAGGTCCCGGCCGAGGACACTCACCTCGCCCTCTTCGGGTTTCAGCACACCCGCCAGCACGCCCAGCAGCGTCGTCTTGCCGCTGCCGCTGGGACCGAAGAGGAACGCGCGCGTCCCCCGCTCAAGGGTCAGTTCGGGGATATCCAGGACCCAGGGACCACCGCCGTACCGGAAGCGGAGGCGACGGACGTCGATTGCCAGGCTCATCCGTGGCCCTCGCGCGCGGCCCGTTCGCCCATCAGGCCTCGTACGGGTACACTCGCTGGCCGGTTATGGTGAAGCCCACGTGGCCGTAGATGCTCTCCGTCATCTCGATCGTCAGCACGCCCTCGACCCACACCGGATTCCAGCCGTCCATCTTCGCGCGCTTGCCCTCGTCCATCTGGATGTAGACGAGCTGGTTGGGCGGGGGAGGCGGTGTGTGGATGCAGGCGCCCACGTAAGGCACCAGCAGGAATTCCGTCGCCGAAGAGGCAAAGTCCTCGAGCGGCACGGTGAAGCCGGGGACCTTGACCAGCTTGCCTTCCAGGGCAGCCAGCTCCTCGGTCTTTTCGCCGGTCCTGTAGTTGAGCTTGGCCAAAAGACGCCAGCCCACCTCGGTGGGCTCGTCGGCCGGTGCGACCGAGGGTGGGTCGTTTGCGGGCCCGGCGACAGCCTTGGAATGACCGCCGGCACCGACAAGAGTGGGCACCAGGAATATGGCAACTGCGCCGGAGAGAAGTCTGCGTCTGGTTGCGTTCATCAGAACCTCCGATTGTCAGAATCTATCAGCGCGATCCCCAGTCATCCTCGGAAATCGGCCGCGTAAGCGTCGGGTACCTGATCCCCAACTGTTCAAGATACGTCTCGAACCGGGTCTCGTCGTAGTAGTACTGCTCCAGCAGGGGACGGAACGTGTCCATGATGTCCCGGTTGAGGTCGATGGGCGGCGCGTCGTCGGGCCCGAGGAATGGAATGTACTCGACACCGGCGGTCTGGTCCTCCCGGAAGTACGTCCAGGCCTGATCCACCAACTCCGGCTGGGCGAAGAGCTGGAGCGCGGTGCGGGCCATCACGCGGGCGCCCGCAACCGCCCCCTTGTGCGCGATGGGGGTGGCCATCGCCATGGCGCTCGACCAGTGGTGGCCGGGCAGGCCCGGCACGTTCGACGGGAAGCGCAGGGTGACCGTGGGCACGTTCCAGGAGATGTCGCCGATGTCGTCGGAGCCGCCGCTCCGGCGCGGGCCCGGGGTGCCGAGCTGCGAGAGCGCGGTCGGCATCCCTGACGGGACGCTCCCGACCGATTCCTGCACCGCGCTCGCGAAATCGTGGTCGTCGTCGGTCCACTCGGGGAGTCCGACATCCTGGATGTGCTCGTACATGGTCTCGGCCACAACCTTGTTGAAGTGCCGCGGCCAGGCTGTTCCGATGATCCGGTACGACATCTCGGTGTCGGTCATCATGGCCGCGCCCTCGGCGATGCGGATGGCCGTGTCGAAGTTGCGCTTGATGTCCTCGTAGTCCATCTCGCGGATGAAGTACCACACCGACGCCCGTGACGGCACCACGTTGGGCTGGTCCCCGCCGTCGCTGATCACGTAGTGGGAGCGCTGGTCGGGGCGCAGGTGCTCGCGCCGGAAGTTCCAGGCGACGTTCATCAGCTCGACCGCGTCCAGCGCGCTGCGGCCGCGCCAGGGAGCGCCCGCTCCGTGCGCCGCCTCGCCCTCGAAGCTGAACTCCACGGAAACGAGCCCGGTCCCGCCACCCTGGCCCCAGCTTACCGACAGATTGCTGCTGACGTGGGTGAACAGGGTGACGTCGATGTCCTCCAGGTAGCCGTCGCGCACATACCAGGCCTTCGACGCCAGCTGCTCCTCGGCGACCCCCGGCCACAGCACCAGCGTGCCCTGGATGCCCTCGGCCTCCATCACATCCTTCAGTGCGAGCGCCGCCACCACGTTCACGGCCTGACCGGAGTTGTGTCCCTCGCCATGGCCGGGCGCACCCGGAATCAGGGGATCGTGGTACGCCACACCCGGCTTCTGGTTCGCCTTCGGAATCCCGTCGATGTCCGACCCGAAGGAGATCACCGGCCTGCCGCTGCCCCAGCGCGCGAACCAGGCGGTCGGAATGCCCGACGGCTCCCGCTCGATCGTGAATCCGTTCTCCTCCAGGATCCCGGTGACGTACGCCGAGGTCTCGATCTCCTGCTGCCCCAGTTCGGAGAAGGAGAAGATCTTGTCGACCATGACCTGGGCGAGCTTGGCGCGGTCGAGAACACCCTCTTCGACACGGGTTACGAGGGGCTCCAGTTGCTCGTCGGACACGCCCTGTCCGACCGAGGCTGCCGGAGTGACGAGAAGGGCGGCCAGGGCCGCTGTGATGGATCGGTTAGCCATTGACACGCCTGAGTCATGGGATGAAGGGAGGCGAATACACCATGGAAGATAGGGACTGGCCCCCCCGCTCGGAAAGTTGACGCGCCGTCAACCCCGCCGGTACGCGAACGGCCACACGTGGAAATAGTCCTTCACGTTGCCCCACAGTTTGGACAGGCCCTTGGGCTCGAAGATCAGGAAGAGAATGATCACGACCCCGAAGACGGCCTGCTGCGCGTAGGGCAGCAGGTTCGCGACCACCGGGGCGGTGTCCTGGAGCGCGCGCCCCGCGTTGGTGATCAGCGCCGGCAGCAGCGTGATCAGCGCCGCGCCGAAGAACGACCCCCGGATCGAGCCGAGTCCCCCTACGATGATCATGGCCAGGTAGACGATGCTCGTATCCAGTGTGAAACGCTCCCAGGTGATGATGGTGCGGTAGTACGCGATCATCGCTCCGGCGAGACCGACGAAGAACGACGATGTCGCGAAGGCCAGCAGCTTCGTGCGAAAGAGGTTGACGCCGATCACGCTGGCCGCGATGTCCTGGTCGCGCACCGCCACGAAGGCTCGCCCCATGCGCGTGCGGAAGAGATTGGCCGCGAACAGCGCCGTGCCGGCCGCCATCGCCACCCCGAACCAGTAGAAGTTGAAGGTGCTGTTGAGCCGCACGCCGAAGAGACTCGGGGCGGGCAGCACGAGCGCCTCGGTGCCGCCGGTCACGGCGGTCCAGTGGGTCATCGCCCACTCGACGATCTCCTGGGCCGCCAGCGTCGCGATCGCCAGGTACAGTCCCTTGAGCCGCAGCGACGGCAGCCCGAAGAAGGTGCCCGCCACCGAGGTCAGGACACACGCGAGCGCGATGCTCACGCCCCACGGCAGACCGAGGTTCAGGGTGAGCAGCCCCGCCGTGTATGCCCCGATGGCCATGAAGGCGCCCTGTCCCAGCGAGATCTGCCCGGTGTAGCCCACCAGGATGTTCAGGCCGATCGCACCGACCGTCGCGATGGCGACCTGGTTGGCCAGATCCAGCCAGTAGGGTCCGGCCACGAACGGGAACACGAGCACGACAGCAGCAAACGCCGCCAGCCGGATCCGCTGCGTGGGCCGCGGCCGCAGTCCCATGTCGGACTCGTAGCGTGTGTGGAAGACGCCGCACTCGAGGCTCATGACGCGCTCATACCCGTTCGATGATCTCCTTCCCGAAGAGGCCGTACGGACGGATCATCAGCACCAGAACCAGGACGACGTACGGTACCACGAGGCTGAGCCCGTGGCCGACGTACCCACCGGTGTAGACCTCCAGCAGACCGATGATCGCGCCGCCGATCACCGCCCCCCGGATCGAATCGAGTCCTCCCAGGATCACCACCGGGAAGACCCTGAGCCCGATCGAAGCCACATTCGGGCTGACTCCGACGATGCTGGCGAGCATGATGCCGCCGATCGCGGCCGACGCCGCCGCCAGCCCCCAGGCGACCCCGAAGACGCGCGGGATGCTGATCCCCATGCTCAGCGCGGCCTGCTGATCGTCGGCGATGGCGCGCATGGCGATCCCGTCGCGCGTGTGCCGGAAGAAGAGCCACAGCGCGGCCAGAACCGCCAGCGCGATCGGGATCGACAGGAGCCGCCCCGAGGACAGCATGACCGGGCCCAGGGCGACATCCCCAGCAGGGAGGAACGACTCGAACGCGCGCGGGGCGGGGCCCCAGATCGCGTTGACGGCGGCGCGCAGGACCGATGAGAGTCCGATCGTCACCATGATCATGGAGATGATGGGCTCGCCGATCAGCGGGCGCAGCACCAGCCGTTCGATGGCCAGCGCCACGGCAACCGCCAGCAACACCGTGACAAGAACCCCGAGGCTCCACGGAAGTCCGGTCTGGGCTACGGCGAAGAAGATGAGGTAGGTGCCGAACAGCAGAAAGTCGCCCTGAGCGAAGTTGATGACGTCGCTGGCCTTGTAGATGACCACGAACCCGGCCGCGGCCAGGGCATAGATCATGCCGGTGCTCAGTCCGGAGACCGTGAGCTGGAGGAAGACGTCCATGGCTCAGCGGGCCCCCGCCCCGTCGGTGGCCGGTGCGTCGGACGCGCCCGGAGACCCCAGCGTCTCGATGCGGAGTTCGTGCGTGACGTCCGCCGTGCGGCCGTCCTGGTATGTGATCTCGGTGGTCACCGGGATCGCGTCCCCATCCCCTTGCAGGGCGGCGATGATGTCCCCGAAACGGTCCGCGATGTAGCGGCGGCGTACCTTGCGCGTACGGGTCAGCTCCGCGTCGTCCGCGTGCAGTTCCTTGTGGAGGAGGAGGAAGCGGCGGATGCGGGCGGCCTTCGGAAGATCATCGTTGACGCTCCTGACATGGCTGCGGATGAGCCGGTAGACCTCCGCGCGGCGAGCCAGGTCCGTAAAGGTGGTGTACGGTATGCGGTGGCGTTCCGCCCATTGCCCCGCGTTCTCCATGTCGATCGCGATCATCGTGGTGACGAACGGCGCGCCGCCGCCGCCGAAGACCACGGCCTCGCGGACGTAGGGGCTGAACTTGAGCTTGTTCTCGACGAACTGGGGCGAAAAGTTCGTGCCGTCGGGCAGCTTCATGACGTCGGCCAGCCGGTCGATGACCACCAGGTGACCGTCGTCTTCGAAGTAGCCGGCGTCGCCGGAGTGCAGCCAGCCGTTCTCGAGGGTCTCGGCGGTTGCCTGCGGGTTGCGGAAGTACCCCTGGAAGACGGCGGGGCTGCGGCAGAGGATCTCCCCTTCGTCCGAAATACGGATGTCGGTCTGCGGGAAGGGCGTGCCGACCGTGTGGAACCGGATATCGCCGTCGCGGTGGACCACCGAGATCCCCGAGACCTCGGTCTGGCCGTAGAGCTGCTTCAGGTTCACGCCGATCGCGTGAAAGAACCGGAAGACATCGGGACCGAGCGCCGCGCCGCCGGTGTATGCGCGCTGCACGCGGTTGAGCCCGAGCTGGTCGCGGATGGGGTGGAAGACCGTCCAGTCGGCGATGCGGTGGCGAATTCGGGCCGGGAGGCCGGGTCGCGCGCCATGGGCGCGAGCTTCGGCGGCAACCGCTCCTTCCCTCATCGCCCACCTGTAGACGCGGCGCTTGAGCGGGGTGGCGTCTTCGGCCATGACCTGCACGTCGGAGACCATGTTCTCCCAGATGCGCGGGGGCGACATCAGGAAGGCGGGGCCGATCTCGCGCATGTCCTGGCGAACCGTCGCCGTCTCTTCCGGGAAGTTGACCGTGAACCCCGCCAGGAGCGCGCTCGCGACGCCGACCATCTGCTCGCCGATCCATGCCATCGGCAGAAAGGAGACGAATTCGTCGCCGGGCTTCATGGGGTCGACATCGCAGAGCTGCGCCGCCATGGCCAGCAGGTTCGCGTGCGAGAGCATCGCGAGCTTCGGGATGCTCGTCGTGCCCGAGGTCGTGCACAGGAGCGCGGTGTCTTCGGCACCGATTTCGGCGGATTTCTGGTCAAATTCTCCAGGGAATCTGTCGCGGCGCCGGTCGCCGAGCCCTTCGACCTCTTCAAAGGCCATCAGGCCCTGCACCCGGTAGCCGTACATGCCGCGCGGGTCGTAGTACACGATGTGCTGCAGGCCCGGGACCCGGTCCCGCACCTCGAGCACCTTGTCGACCTGCTCCTGGTCCTCGGCGATGACCATCCGGGCGTCGGCGGCCTGCAGCATCTTCTCCAACTCGGCCGGGATCGAGTCCTGGTAGAGGCCCAGTGGGAGTGCCCCGATCGACTGGGCCGCGAGCTCCCCGATCACCCACTCGGGGCGGTTGTCGCCGATGATCGCGATCCGGTCGCCCTTGTCCACGCCGAGGTCGAGCAGTCCCAGCGAGAACGACCGTACCCGCGCCAGGTACCCGGCCCAGGTCGTCTCCTGCCAGATCCCGAACTCCTTTTCGCGAAGGGCGACACCGTGCGGCGCGTTTGCGGCGTGTCGGGCGAGCAGGCCCGGCAGGGTATCGCTCATGCCCCGGCCCCCACCGTCGCATCCTGTTCCCGCGCGTGCCCCAGATAGGCATCGATCACGGCGGGATCCTCCCTCACCTCCCCCGGCGTCCCCTCGGCGATCCGCCGCCCGAAGTCGAGGACGATCACCCGGTCCGAAATGTCCATGATCACGTCGATGTCGTGGTCGATCACCACGACCGTAACGCCCCACTCCTCGTGCACGTCGAGGATGAAGCGCGCCATCGACTCCTTCTCCTCGGCGTTCATCCCGGCCGTGGGTTCGTCCAGCAGCAGGAGGGAGGGGTCGAGCGCGAGCGCACGCGCCATCTCCACGAGCCTCTGGTTCCCGTACGGCAGGCTTCCCACCTCGGCGCTGCGCAGCGGTTCCAGGTTCATGAAGTCGACCACGCGCTCCACATACCTGCGGTGCTCGATCTCGCGGCGGCGCTGGCGGCCCAGATAGAGGCCGCCGCTGAGCACACCGCCCTTCATGTGCACATGCCGGCCCAGCATGAGGTTTTCGAGCACGGTCATGTGCTTGAACAGCTCGATGTTCTGAAAGGTGCGGGCCACCCCCAGCGCGGCGACCCGGTGCGGCGGGAGACGGTGGAGAGCGTGCCCGACGCCTTCACGGTCCGTCAGGGTGATCGTCCCCTCCTGCGCGCGGTACAGACCGGAGATGCAGTTCAGCACGCTGGTCTTCCCCGCCCCGTTCGGGCCGATCAGCGCGAGGAGCTCTCCCTGCCGCACCTCCATGTCAAGCCCGGCGAGCGCCGTGACGCCGCCGAAACGCAGGGAAAGGTCGCGAACTTCGAGTAGTGGCATGGGGACAAGGATAAGCCGGGAGCACGCGCGGAACAGGGGTTGCGCCCGTCCGTGTCCCTTCAGAACCTGCTCGACGCCTCCACCTGCCGCCCCCCGATCCACACGCCCGCGATCTCGCGCAGGTTCGCGATATCCTCGAGCGGGTTCGCCCGCAGGATCACGAAGTCGGCGCGCCGTCCCGGCTCCAGGGTCCCGATGTCGTCCCTGCCCAGGCACTCGGCGGCCACGCCCGTCGCGGAACGCAGAATCTGTTCTGCGGAGAGGCCCGACTCGGCCATCAGCTCCGTCTCCATGTGCTCGAAATAGCCCTGGAAGCGCCCGAGCGGCCCCGAGTCGGTGCCGAAGGCGATCGGCACGCCGGCTTCGGCCAGCCGCGCCAGATTATCCTGCGCGACCTCAAGCGCGCGTCCGTACGCCTCGGCGGCGCCCGACGCCCTCACGCGGGCCTGCTGTTCGGGGTCGCTGACCCTCGCAACCTGCGCCGAATCGACATCGGACATGAGGAAAGGGTCGTCGAAGAAGGTGGGGCGCTCGCCATAGGCGTAGGTCGACACCTCGCGCGTGAGGGTCGGCACGTAGCACACGCCGGTCTCGTGAAAGAGGCCGATCGTTTCGTCGTCGACGGCCTCGTCCCGGATGCTGTGCGCGACCATTCCTGTCCCCGCCCGCAGCAGCCCCTTCGCGTCCTCCTGGTAGAAGAGATGCGACGCGACCCGGAGACCGTGTTCGCGTGCGCGGGCGATCACGGCCGCGTACGTCTCCGGCGACATCTTCGTGCTGGCGCCGAGGTTGTCGTCCACCCGGATCTTGATCCAGTCCGGGCCCATCGCGGCGACGGCATCGACCTGCTCGGCGGCTGCCTCGGGCGTGTTGCCGGTCACGACCGGGCCGGCGACGAGAAGGCGCGCGCGGGATGGGGCGGCCGCGGCGGAACCGGGGGCTGCGCCGGCACCGGCAGCCGCCTCGACACCCGCGGCCGCGTCGGCACCCGCGGCCGCTCCGTCGCCCCAGCTCGCGTCCCGGAGTGCGAACGACGCCTCGCGGTCTCCCCCCAGGCTCGCCACCGTCACGACCCCGAAACGCGCGTACCGGGCGAGTTCTGCGGCGGCGTAGGCGCCGTACTCCACCTCGGTGCCGGGGATCCACGTGCCTCCAACGTGGCCGTGCGTGTTGATGAGGCCGGGGATGATGAACTGTCCGGTCGCATCGATGGCGGGGACGCCGGACGCTTCGGCGGCCGTCGCAATGTCGGCGTCACCGGCCACGGGCTCCAACGACAGGATTCTGCCACCGCCCATTTGCAGGACCGAGGGAGGGGTGACCTCCGCTCCGGTGCCGTCCCACACACGCACGTTGTAGACGACCAGGTCGGCCGCCGGATCGACGAACCCCGCGGAGGAGCAGCCGGCCAGGCAGAACGTCGGAGCGGCCACGGCCAGCCATCGCACCCGCAACAGTCTTGCGTTCTTCATTTCTTTCTCCCTTGCATTTGGGCGGTCAGGCCGGGCGACGGCCGCGCGAACAGCACGATGGGATTCCCCGTGTGGAGTTCGATGCCCCGGTAGTCGTCCGGCAACGCGGACACGGAACGCATGGTGATGCGCGTGCCCTCGGTGTTCGCTGTGTCGTGCGTGACGGTGACCATGGTGCTGAGCACGCTGCCGGCCTCGATGTCGAGCGTGTCGACCGACGGGCCGACGCCCTGAGTGAAGAGGATGACTTCCATCGAGTAAGGTGCGCCCTGCTCCACGCTTGCGGCCACCTCCGCGGGCCCGGGGGCCTGCAGGTCATCGTCGTCGATACGCCTGAGCTGCACGGGCAGCCCGAATGGGCTTCCCGGGTTGGCGCTGAGGTCGAGGGCGCGCAGTTTCGACAGGCCGACGAAGAGCCCCGGCGGCAGGTCGGTGAGGTGGCCGCTCACCATCAGCAGCCCGGAGAGGTTGGTGAGGCCGCTGAAGACAGCGGGTGGAAGCTTCTTGACCGGATTCCCGCTGAGTTCCAGCCACAACAGGTTGGACAGACCCGAGAACAGCCCCACCGGCAGTTCGGCAAGTCCGTTGTCTGCAAGGTTCAGACTGCCCAGTCTCTCCAGCCCGGAGAACACGCGCTCCGGGAGCCAGGTCAACCGGTTGTTTGCCAGCAGGAGTCTCTCGAGTCCGACAAGGTCCGCGAAGACGCCCTCCGACAGCTCGGTCAGGCCGACGCCGGCCAGGGTGAGCCGTTGAAGCTGTGACAGGCCCTGAAAATCGCCCTGGCGCAGCGTGGGGATGACCGCGTCCTCGCGCCGGCACAGAGGCCATTCCCTGCGATTGCAGAGTTCGAGAGCGGTTATTCCCGCCAGATTCTCCCGGCTGGGTTCCACACAGTGGCCGAAGCCCGCGACGCCGAGGATCTCTTCCTGTATCCTGGGTGTGCGGTCGCACACGCCTTCCTCGATCACGACCTGTGCCGTGCCCGGCGAGCCGAGAAGGTATCCGGCGTCGGGCGCGGGCGCGTCCAGCAGGACGCTCAGGATCTCGCGCGCCGGCTCGATATCGTCGTCGTCGTTGATGTCGAGTTCGATGGCCGCGATCGTGTCGCCCGCGCCGATTCGCACCGTGCTGCCGGAATCGCCGGCGTAGTCCGCGCTGTCCGCGTCGTCGGTCGTGGCGTCCTGGTCAACGCCGATGGTGTAGCCGAGCGTGACGGGTGATTCGGGGGCCGGGGCGACTCGCAGGGGCAGCACGGCAGTACCACCCTCCGGCGCACCGACCAGTCGGCTGGCGAATGCGACGGTGGGAGTGGCCGGCGTCTCCGGTGCGGGGTCGGAGGGCTCGGTGGCGCCGTTGCCGCAGCCGGCCGTCCAGATTGCGCAGGCCGCCCAGACCGGCGGGACGGCAGCTCGCGCGAGGCGCAAGGGGTCAGTCCCCGGTGGCCACGTAGAGCTCTCCTCCGCCGCGCCGGAATTCCTCTGCCTTCTTACTCATTCCTTCCTCCATCGCCTGAGCCGTGTCCAGCCCGCGCTCGCGCGCGAACCGCCGCACGTCGTCGCTGATCTTCATCGAGCAGAACTTGGGGCCGCACATCGAGCAGAAGTGGGCGACCTTGGCGCCCTCGGCCGGGAGCGTCTCGTCGTGGAACTCGCGGGCGGTCACCGGGTCCAGCGACAGGTTGAACTGGTCGCGCCAGCGGAACTCGAAGCGCGCCTTGGAGATCGCGTCGTCCCACTGCTGGGCGGTCGGATGCCCGCGCGCCAGGTCGGCCGCGTGCGCCGCGATCCTGTACGCGATCACGCCATCCTTGACGTCATCGCGATTGGGGAGGCCGAGGTGCTCCTTCGGCGTGACGTAGCAGAGCATCGCCGTGCCGTACCAGCCGATCATCGCCGCGCCGATCGCGCTCGTGATGTGGTCGTAGCCCGGCGCGATGTCGGTCGTGAGCGGCCCGAGCGTGTAGAACGGCGCCTCGTCGCACCACTCGAGCTGCTTCGTCATGTTCTCCTTGATGAGGTGCATGGGAATGTGGCCCGGCCCCTCGTTCATGACCTGCACGTCGTACTCCCACGCGATCCGGTTCAGCTCGCCCTGGGTGCGCAGCTCGGCGAACTGGGCCTCGTCGTTGGCGTCCGCGATCGAGCCCGGGCGCAGACCGTCGCCGAGCGAGAACGAGACGTCGTACTCGCACATGATCTCGCAGAGCTCGCGGAAGTTGGTGTAGAGGAAGTTCTCCTTGTGATGCGCCATGCACCACTTGGCCAGGATCGAGCCGCCGCGCGACACGATGCCGGTGACCCGGTCGACGGTCAGGGGCACGTAGCGCAGCAGCACGCCCGCGTGCACGGTGAAGTAGTCCACGCCCTGCTCGCACTGCTCGATGATCGTGTCGCGGTAAACCTCCCAGGTCAGTTCCTCGGGCACGCCGCCGACCTTCTCGAGCGCCTGGTAGATGGGCACGGTGCCGATCGGCACGGGGGAATTGCGGATGATCCACTCGCGCGTCGCGTGGATGTTCCTGCCCGTGGACAGGTCCATGACCGTGTCGGCGCCCCAGAGCGTCGCCCAGCGCAGCTTCTCCACCTCCTCGTCGATCGACGACGTCACCACCGAGTTCCCGATGTTGGCGTTGATCTTCACCTTGAAGCCGCGCCCGATGATCATCGGCTCGAGTTCGGGGTGGTTGATGTTGGCGGGGATGATCGCGCGGCCGCGCGCCACCTCGTCACGCACGAAGCGCGGGTCGAGGCCTTCGCGGATCGCGATGAACTCCATCTCCGGCGTGACCTCGCCGCGCCTCGCGTAGTGCATCTGCGTGACGGGGCCGTTGCCGCGGCGCGTGGTGCGCTGGAGGCCGTGGGGCAGTTCGAGGGGGTCGTCGCGCTTGCCGGGCGTGAGGGTGGCGCCGCGGCCGGTGACGCGGACGTCCCGGGCGGCGATCCAGGCCTCGCGGAGTGGAGGCAGGCCTTCGCGGACATCGAAGCCGCGCGGGCCGCCCGTGTCGTAGACGCGCAGGGGCGGCTCGCCGCCCGAGAGAGAGATCTCCCGCACGGGGACGCGGATGCCGCCGGGGCCGTCGACGTGGACGCGGGCGGAGTTGGGGAAGGCGTCGCCGTACGCGACGGGCGGGGTGCCGGGGGGTGGTGCGGCGGTGGGTGGGGCGGGTGGTGCGGCGGGCGCCAATGTGCCGGTCGGCTTGATCATCGCGATCTCGATTTCTCCGGCCGCCACGTCGTCGCCGGATGGAAACGTCCGGCCAGCGGCGGGATTCCCCCCGCGAGCCGCGCTCCCTACGCCGGTATCAGCCGGATCAGGTTCTGGGGTTCGCTCTCAATCCCGTCTCGCGCCCGGTGTGCGGCAACTGCGCGCTCCGTGCGGGGCGGGATGCCCCCGGCGACTGCGGGGAAGATAGGGTAAGGAACCGTGCCGGGCCACGGCACCGGCCGCCGGCCGTTGCCTGCCGCATCGAGGCCCAGGCATGTTTGGTCCTCCGTACCCGGCTGATCGGTGTTCCCGTTTCCCTGCCCATCGACTGCAGTATCGGGGCGAACCCAGAGTACAGGAGTACACCACGTGACGAGTCCTGACCCCACGGACCACGAGATCTTCGATCAGACGACGATCGACGAGGCCCTTCAGGGATTGGGCACCTGCAACATCCTCATCGCGGGCCGTACCGGCGTCGGCAAGAGCACGCTGATCAACGGCGTGTTCCATGGACGGATGGCGGCTACGGGCTACGGCGAACCCGTCACCAGGACGGCTCGTCTCATCCGCAAGGAAGGCGTTCCACTGGGTATCTGGGATACTCGCGGGTTGGAAATGGCCGACTTCCGGGAGACGCTTGACGAACTGAACCAACTGGTGGAGGAGCAGGCGCGAAACCCGGATCCCGAACATCACATTCACGTCGCATGGCTTTGCATTCACGAAGACGGACGCCGTGTGCAGGACGCGGAGCGGGACCTGTGCCGCACGTTGAGCAAGCGCATGCCCGTGCTGGGGGTCATCACCAAGGCGCGGAGCGACGAAGGGTTTCGCGCCGAAGCGCAGAGGCTTCTTCCCGAAGCCGGGAACGTCGTGCGCGTGAGGGCCATTGCCGAGAAGCTGGACGACGGCCACACATTGGAGCCATTGGGGCTCGACGATCTCATCGAGGCCACCGTCGGCCTCCTGCCCAAAGGGATCAGACAAGCGTTCGCAGCCGCGCAATGCGTCTCCCTGCGTCAGAAGAGGGAGCGCGCGCACCGTTGTGTATGGTCTTGGTCAGCCGCCGCCGCCACCGTGGGTGCAACTCCCATCCCGCTTGCCGATGCCGCAGTGCTCGTGCCCATTCAGGTCCGAATGCTGGCGCAGATATCGAGACTATATGGACTGCATGTGACGAAGGCCTTTGTGACCAGGCTCGTCGGCTTGCTCGGCCCCATGGGACCGGCCGGGCGGGCCGTCGTCGCTGCACTCCTGAAGCTGATCCCGGGTGCCGGGTTGGTCGTGGGAGGTGCCATTAGAGCCGCAACCGCCGGGGCGCTCACCGCCGCGTTGGGCGAAGCCTACACAGCCGCGCTGGACCGAGTGTTCGCCAAGTCCAAGGCGGATACCCCGGAGCCCGCCGCCATCGAGGCCGAGTTCAAGAAGCGGATCAGGAAGCGGATCAGGAAAGCGCGCCGCGACACCCGGCGTGCCCGGCCGCGGCGCGGCGTCCGCAGGTTGTTACCGTTCCGCAGGCGAAATCCGACCATACAAGATGGCGACGGCCAACCAGATTGACCATATTAGATAGTATGGGTAGTATGGGTTCATGAAAACGACTATCGACATTCACGACGAATTGCTCGATCGGGCCAAGCAACACGCCCGTGGCGCGGGAGTCCCGCTCCGGGCCGTCGTAGAAGAGGGGCTCCGCCTCGTTCTGCAGGCCCCCCAGGCAGCCAGGGACTACCGGATGCCGGACCTCAGCGTCGGGGATCCGAACGGCGACGATCCCCTGGAAGCCTACAGCTGGCAGGACCTGTCCGAGGTCATCTACGGGTATCCGCGCGGCGAATGATCGCGGTTGACACGAACGTTCTGGTGTACGCGCACCGTCGCGAATCCAGCGTGCACGAAGCGGCCGACCGCGTGCTGCGAGAATTGGCGGAGGGTGCTCGTCGATGGGCGATCCCCTGGCCGTGCTGCTACGAGTTCCTCAGCGTGGTGACCAACCGTCGGATCTGGCACGGCGCGGAGTCGTCGCCGGACGAGGCGTGGAACCAGTTGCAGGCCTGGACCGACTCGCCATCGAACCGGCTGATAGGCGAAACAGGCCGCTTCCCCGCCATCCTCGAGCGCTTCGTGTGTCGGCCCCGGGTGCGTGGTCCGGTCGTCCACGACGCACGCGTGGCCGCGATTTGCCTGGCACACGGTGTCGACGAGCTGCTCACGCGGGATCGTGATTTCGGGTTGTTCCCGGAGTTGCAGACGCGCGACCCGTTCCGCTGAACCTTCAGACGTCCGCAGCCCCCACGGCCCTGAGCCCTTCCCGTATGAACGCCCACTGAAACCGCATCTGGTCTCGCACGGGCATGGGTGTCAGGCCGGCCCGCGCCGCATCGGCGCGGATTTCGTCCTCCGCCGCACCCGCTCCCAACCGCACCTCCCAGTCAGCGATCCGCTTCCGCCACCTCATCAGCACGGGATCCGGCGGACCCAACTCCTCCCCCACGCCCGGCGTGATGAACAGCGGCATCTCCGTCACCAGCGTGAGCGGGTCGCCACCCAGCGCCCGAATTGCCTCCATCGAACTGGGACGAAAGCGTGCAGCCGTGTCAGGGTCGCCGAGATCAAGAAAGTGCTGCCTCATCGCGCGGCTGTCCGGGCGGCTGCAGAACCCGCGCCCCAGCCGGTGAAATCCCTTCTCGCCGTGGCGCTCCACGTCGTGCAGCGCGTACCCGGCCCCCTCGACCATGCCCGTGAGCGCCCTGGCCATGTCGCCAAGACGCGGCCACCACGACCGCTCGACCAGGAAGTACGGTCCCGCGGCCACGCTCATGCCGTGCATGCTCACGTGCAGGTCATAAGGCGCGCCCGCCCGCCAGAAGTCCCACGCGGCCCGGTTCTCGGGGCGGGCGCCGTTGTCGTCTGCACCGCGCGGGAAGCCGAACTCGATGTCGTCGCCAGGCAGTTCCCGTACGCGATGGCGCAGGTAGGCGACGAGGTCGTACCGGTCGGCTCCCGGTGTCTGCCACGCGGCGTTGGCCTCCGCCCCGTCGGGATTGACATGCGGGATCACGGACCACGTGGCTACCTCGCACAGTTTCGCCCCGGCCGGGGTGCCCAGACGCCGCACAAGCCGCTCCAAAAACCGTGGCCCGACGGGCTCGTCGGCGTGACAGCCGCCAACCAGGCTGACCCGTAACGGGCCGCTCCCGATCCGGTACGCTTGAATCGGCCGCCCCTCGCGGGAACGGCCGATCCGTTCACCCGGCGGGAGGGGGCCTCGGCAGGCAATGATCCGCTCGGCGCGCACCCTATCCAGGCGTCTGGATGCTGACTGCGTCGAATTCGACCTCAAGGTCACACATCATTCCTGAGACGATCCCCGTTGGAACCCCGCCGGGCCCCGACCCGTCGAGTCCCGCGCTGAGCACCAGGTCGATCATGCAGGCCCCTGAACGATCGTCCAAAGCCCAGTCGACACCACCCGTGATCGATCCCGTCACGCTGAAGGCGAAGGTCGATTCATCGATCGCGATGGTCAGATCGGTCCTGACATTCGGATTGCCGTCGAGTGTGAAATCGTAACCTCTGCTGGAAAGCCCGCAGCCGTCCGGGTCAAAAGTCGTGACCAGGCGGAGGGGGCCAGCCGTCTCGTTCGGGGGCTCGATACCCACCGTCGCCTGCCCGCCCATCGGGCACGCGATCACGCCTCCAGCCGTCGACACGGAAACGAAATCCGGGGCCGTGTCCTGGGCCACTTCGCTGATCCCGAGGAAGAGCGCTTCGGTCTCCGCCATCGTGAGCGGATCGGAAGGCCCGGTTGTGCTGTTCTCACAGCCCACGGCAACAACTGCCGACAGCGCCGCACAAACCGCCATGACTCTGATCATCGACCTGCTGGATGCCGCATTCATCTCACGCACCTCCATTTGTGTGCAACAAGTGATGCATATGGCCGGGCCACAGGCCGGGCCGTTGGTCCCGGCCGCTACGAACCGGGAACATCCACGTTGGAATCGAAGTCAACCTCCAGACCGCACATTCGTCCTGTCGCGCTCCCACCCCCGGCTGGTTCCGTCCCCGAAAAATCCAGCGTTCCGCTGATGACCAGATCCATCATGCACGTTCCCGCGCGGTCCTCCAGCTCCCAGTCCACACCCCCGGTCATCGACCCGTCCATCTCGATGGCTTCGAAGAACGACACAAAGCTCATGGTGAGCCGCAGCCTGATACTCGGATTCCCGTCGGCCAGCGTGAATTCATGGCCCCCGTGGCCGGTCACGCAGTTTTCCGGATCCAGTTCGATCTCGGTGGTCACACGGGTCGTATCGCCCGCCGCCTCTTCGCTGAAATCACCCGTGGCTCTGATCTGTCCACCCAGCGGGCAGGTATAGACCAACTCGTCGTCCGACGGGGTCGAGGGGGTCGTGTCGGTCGCAAATCCGTAAAGGGCGAAGTAGAGGGCCTCGGTCTCCGCCAGCGTAAGCGGCTCCGCCGGCTCGGTGGGGTTGTCCTGACAGCCGACCACGACGGCGCCCAGCAACAGCGCCGCGAACGACCGCTTCATCGGATTGAGTCCAGTCATGTCGGCCTCCTCTCTCTTCTTGAAACGTCGCATCGTTGCCACGCATCCTGTACCCTACCGACTCTTCTGATGATCCCCGATGCCACAAGGTGCGTTCGACGGACACCACATGACCTCTCTGCAACTCTCAAGCCGCGACGCCGCCATGCTTGCAGGCGACTCCGGCCCCGCTGCCCGCCTGGCGATGCGCATCGTGGTGCGCATGGGTGAAATACTCGGAGCGCGGGAGCTGGTCGAAATCACGTCGTCGCACATCGACGGCTGCCTGTATCACGGGGACGGCGGGGTCGAGTTCGCCGAGCGGCTGGTGGACCTGGACGCGAGGGTGGCAGTTCCCGCGACGCTGAACGTCGGTGCGCTCGACCTGCTCAACCCGGCGCGCGTGCGCGGAAACGATCACAGGCGCGAGATGGCGCTGCGCCAGATGCGCGCCTACCAGGCACTCGGGTGTACATCGACCTGGACCTGCGCCCCGTATCAGGCTGGACACCGCCCTGCCCCGGGTGAGCACGTCGCATGGGGCGAGAGCAACGCGGTATGCTTCGCCAACTCGGTGCTGGGCGCGCGCACGAACCGCTACGGCGACTTCATGGATATCTGCTGCGCCATCGCGGGACGCGCCCCGCGTACCGGGCTCCACATGGACGACAACCGCCTCGCGACGGTCGTGGTCGACACCAGCGCCATCGATCCCGGACTGAAGCGGCGCGATGTCTTCTACCCCGTGCTGGGCACGTGGCTCGGCGCGACCGTGGACGACCGCGTCGCGGCCATCACAGGGCTCCCCGGGGACGTGACCGAAGACCAGCTCAAGGCGATGGGCGCGGCGGCGGCATCGTCGGGAGCCGTGGGTCTGTTCCATGTCGTGGGGGTCACGCCCGAGGCACCCGACCTCAAGACGGCGCTGGATAGGACGGCGCCGCAAACAGTCATCGCACCCGCGCCCCGGGAACTCCGCGGCGCGCGCGACACCCTCAGCACGAGCGCCGCCGACCGTATCGACGCGGTTGCCGTGGGCAGCCCGCACTTCTCCCTAACCGAGTTCGACCTGCTCGAAGCCCTCCTGCCCTCCGCACCGTTCTCCGTCCCCTTCTACGTCTGCACCGGTCGGTCAGAGTACCGCCAGCTGGAGGGGGCGGGCCGGTTGCGACGCTTCGAGAACGCCGGCATCGAAATCGTGGTCGACACGTGCGTCGTCGTCACGCCCATTCTGCCGCCACAGGACGGCGTCCTGATGACCAATTCGGGCAAGTTCGCCCACTACACCCCATCCAACACGGGGTATGGAGTGGTCTACGGCAGCCTGGAGGACTGTGTGCGGTCGGCGATGAGCGGCCGCGTCGTCAGGGACGAGAGCCTGTGGAGCTGACCGGCACCGCGCTGCACGGCGGCTCGGCCACGGGACGCCTCTTCGTCCTGCAAAAGCCTGTCAGCTTCTGGGGCGGTGTGGATCCGATCAGGGGGATCATCGCCGATCCGCGCCATCCGCAGCATGGACAGGAGCTGGCCGGCCGCATCCTGGTGATGAAGCGCACGATCGGGTCCAGTTCGTCCAGCGCGATCATGCTGGAACTGCTGCGCAACGGGGTCTCACCCGCCGGAATCGTCCTCGGCCGGCCCGACGCAATTCTCATGCTCGGCATCCTGGTGGCCGACGAACTCGGGCATCCGACCGTGCCGGTCGTGCAAGTAGACGAAGCGGAGATCGATCGGCTGGCACGTTCCGACGGGCACCCGGCCACGATCAACGACCGGGGGGTGAAGGTGTCCACTCGGACCCGGCCCGGCTGAGGCCGAGGCCGCCCTTGCGGATCAGGGCAGCGCGTAACGCTCCAGATACTGCAGTCCGTACTCGTCCATGCGGACCACGTAGACCTTCGCGTCGCCGAAACCCACGACCCGCCGGCGGGGAGGCAGCCGTACGATCATCTCGCGCTCGCCCGCTCCGTCGAAAACGTCGTACACCGGTGCATCACCGGCTTCCACGTGACGTCTTACCCACGCGCGGCCCCCACCGTCGACCGGTACCGGACGCCCGTAGAACGCCGGCGCGAAGTCGGGCCACTCGTACTGGTCCAGATCATCGTCGTTCGAGGCCCCGCCGCGGCTGGCGGTCATGGCCATGGCGTTGTTCGACATCGAAATAGAGATTCCGAGACCGCCGCCGGTCTCCGACCGCGAGTCCGCCCACTCCTGTTGTTCTCCCCGACCGATACGGACGGGCTCGTACGGAACGGCGGGTCCGCTCGACACCTGGCCCCCGGGCGCAACCCAGTCCACGCGATAGTCTCCGGAGCGGACGATGACCACACGGCCGTCGCCAGCGACGCCCCACGCGTCGGCCGCCGACAACGGGATCGGGCTTACCGATGTGTTCTGGTTGTTCGCGCTGCCGGTAGTCCGCGTGGTAGTACCCGGCAGCTTGATCCGGCCCACCGAGTCCACGACCTCGGATTCCAGGTCCAGGCGGAGGATGTACGCCGAATCGGCGGCCAGTTCACCCCCGCCCATGCGTCCGAAGCTGCGGAAATAGAGGCGGCCCCGGTCGTCCACGGCCTGTGGAATGGCAAGCACCAGCTCCCGGCCGGGGCCGAGCTCGCCGATCGCGTACGGCCGTGTGGCGCCGAACTCCAGTGCGGGGCTCAGCTCCGTGAGGCGGCCGTTGCCGAGGTCGACCAACAGCGTCCTGCCGCCGGGAAGCGGCCACACCGCGTCCGGCTGCCGGTACTCCTCCGGCCCCTCGCCCACGCGTCCCAGCGTGTCGGCCGTGCCCGCGTCCAGATCCAGCCGCACAAGCACCTGGCCCAGCGCGTCCGCCACCAGCACCTGGCCATCGGGCAACTCCCGCACCGTGGACACGACGGAGAACGACTCCTCGTACGCCGCCTCCGCTTCGCCCAGCGTCGTCGGGCCCTGCCCTCCCGGCCCTGTCACACCCGGATAGTCACTTCCCTTCACGATGAGAGCCGTGCCGGCTGCCAGCACCACCGCCACCACCCCAAATGCCAGAAACGTCTTCATCCTGCAAACTCACTCCTCCCTGAGCGTCCACCGACTGACCTGACCGCCCTGTAGATGAAGCCGCGGGGCGCCGCGGTTGCCCACGACACCCCGCGAGACCTCTCCGCAGGCCGCCTACCGGACGAAGATCATGTCCCGGTACGACGGGAGCGGCCACAGGTCGCTGGGGACCTGTCCCTCCAGCTGATCCGCCGCATCGCGTACCGCGTCCATCGCGGGCATCACGCCGTGGCGCACATGCTGCAGGTGTGCGTTCATGTCGTCGCCATCGTCCTCGTGCGCAAGCTGCGCGTCGAGCGAGTCGAGCGCCGAGACGAGCGCGTCCACCAGGCCGCCGACGGTCCCCGCGGTCGAGCTGAGCCCTTCCGCTCCGGCACCGCCGCTCGCGGCCGTCGCCAGGTCGCCGAGGTAGCGCACCGCGGCGGGCAGAATCATCGTCCGTCCCATGCTCAGCGCGGTCTCGCCCTCGGTGGTGATCCTGGTCACGTACTGCTCGGCCAGAACCTCGAAACGGGAGTGCACCTCTTCCTCCGAGAGCACGCCGTACTTGACGAACAGCGCCGTGTTCTTGTCGGAGACGATGTCCGGCAGCGCTTCCGCGCCACTGGGGCTGTTCACCAACCCGCGCCGCGCCGCTTCCTCGACCCACTCCTGGGTGTAGTTGTCGCCGTTGTAGAGGATCTGGCGGAATCCGGCGACCTCGCTCGACAGCACGCTGCCCAGGGCCGCGCTCAGGCTCGCGCCGCCGGCCATCTCGGCCTCCACCGCGCTGGTCAGCTCGTCGACCGACTCGGCGACGATGGTGTTGAGGACCGTGGCCGGGAACGAGATGCTGACCGCCGATCCCAGTGCGCGGAACTCGAACTTGTTGCCGGTGAACGCGAAGGGGGACGTGCGGTTGCGGTCTCCCGAGTCCTTGGGCAGATCCGGGAGGATGCTCACCCCCAGGTCCATGAGGCCGCCGCCTCCGCCGTCCGAAGCCGAGCCGGAGTCCGCGATCTCCTCGAAGATCCCCTGGATCTCGTCACCCAGGAAGATCGAAATGATCGACGGCGGGGCCTCGTTGGCGCCCAGGCGGTGGTCGTTGCCGGCGCTGGCGACGCACGCGAGCAGCAGGTCCTGGTGCCGCTCCACCGCGCGCATGACCGCCGTGCAGAAGAAGAGGAACTGTTCGTTCTCGTGGATCGACTTGCCGGGCTCCATCAGGTTCTGCGAAGGCGTGCCGAACGACCAGTTCAGGTGCTTCCCGCTGCCGTTGATGCGCGCATAGGGCTTCTCGTGCAGCAGGCAGACCAGTCCGTACCGCGCCGCGTTCCTCTCCATGACCCGCATCATGAGCTGCTGGTGGTCCGCAGCCACGTTGGCGTTCTCGTAGACCGGGGCGAATTCGAACTGCTGCGGCGCCACCTCGTTGTGACGCGTCTGCATGGGCACGCCGAGCCGGAACAGGTCCGACTCGACGGACTGGATGTACGCCATCATGCGGTCGTTGATCGCGCCGAAGTAGTGGTCGTCCAGCTCCTGGCCCTTCGGCGGCTTGGCGCCGAAGAGCGTGCGGCCCGAGTTGATCAGGTCCGGACGGCGGTAGTAGAACTCCTGGTCGACCAGGAAATACTCCTGCTCGGGCCCCAGATTGGCCGATACCCGGCCCGTGTCGTCTCCGAAGAGCGCCAGCGCCCGCCGGGTAACGCGGTCCAGCGACTCGATCGAGCGGAGCAGCGGGGTCTTGTAGTCCAGGCTGTCGCCGGTCCAGCTCACGAAAGCGGTGGGAATGCAGAGGTAGGTCGCGCTCTCGCCGGACAGGATGAACGCCGGTGACGTCGGATCCCACGCAGTGTAGCCGCGGGCCTGGTGCGTGAAGCGGAGTCCGCCCGAGGGGAACGAAGACGCGTCGGGCTCGCCCTGGATCAACTGGTCGCCCCCGAACTCGGTCAGCGCGCGGCCGTTTCTGTCGACCTTGAGGAAGGTGTCGTGCTTCTCGGCCGTGCGACCGGTCAGCGGCTGGAAAACATGCGTAAAGTGCGTCGCGCCGCGGGACAGCGCCCAGTCCTTCAACGCCGCGGCCACGGCGTCCGCGACCTCGACGGTCGGCTTGTCGCCGTGTTCGATGGTCGCCAATAGCTGTTTGTAGGTGCCTTCGGCCAGGCGGTCCTGCATCTGAGAGAGCCCGAATGAATCTTCTCCAAAGACTTCGGCAAGGTGGTACGGTTCTTTGGACGCGGGGGTCCAGGTGCGGACGGCGTTGACGGAATCAAAGGGCTTCGCGGAGTGGGCCATCGGGTGTCGTTCCTCGTCGTGTAGAGGGTGCGTTCGGGTGCCGGTCTGGCAGTTCCGGCGGGCCCGATTGAACTGGGTGACTGCGAAAGCTACCGGGATTCCGGAGAAGGCGCAAAGCCCGAAAATGTCGCAGTGAATGCCGGTTTTGGAGGGGGTTGGCGTGCCTGCCGGATTGGCGCTTCGGCGGACCGCAATCGTCTCAAGAAAAGTAAACCCCACATTACATCATGTAACGTTAAGTTTACATCGAGGACGCCGGTCAGCCGGAGTCCGTGCCATGCCCGGTCACCCCCGCGCGCTCACCCCTCCACCGTGAAGTGAAACATCATCCCCGCGCTGAGGTGCTCCGCGATGTGACAGTGCAGCATCCAGTCCCCCGGGTTCGACATTTCGACCAGGATGTCCATGGTCGACCCGACCGGCAGGATGGCCGTGTCCTTCCACACCATGTTGTCGTTGGGGACGTCGTCGCGCGCGAGCACGACGAACCGCTGGCCGTGCACGTGAATGGGGTGGTTCATCGGGTGAAACGACTCGGGCGAGTTGAACACGCGGATCTTGACCAGGTCGCCCCGCTGGAAGGTCCAGTGGATGTCGCCGTTCTCGCGGCCGGTGGCCAGATCCCTGAGGACCCATGTGACCTGGGTCCCTGAGGAGAGCCAGTTCATCATCGGCATCGCGTCGTTCCACTCCATGGGAGGGATGTACAGCGTGTCCATCTCCATCGAGCGGATGATCGGGAGCGGAAGTCCCCGGACCCGTACGGTGGCCTCGAGGGTGTAGTCGGGGGCACGGCCCGCATGCGCGCGCATGGGCTCCACCTCGGCCGCCACCTCGGCGACGCCGCGCAGCGTCTCGAACGCCTCCGTCACCTCGTCGGCGACGGCCGGTCCGGCCACCGTGACCAGCGCCAGCGTGTCCACGTGCGGGTAGAACTCGCCCCGGAAGTGGTTGATGGCCTGAATCGTGTTCGCGATCGCCACCTCGCCTTCCTCCGGGAAGACCACGTCCACCACGTACCGTTCGGCAGGCGCGATCACGACGCTCGACACCCAGTCCTCGCGCTCGAAGCGGCCCACGTCCGACGCGACCAGCTTCACCCGCGCCGACCCGAAGGTGACGTTGAAGGTGCGGGTGTTGGCGACGTTGGTCATGAAGAAGCGCACCACCTCGCCCGGACGCACCTCGAGCCCGTGCCCGGTCACCCCGTTCACCAGCATCACGTTGCCGAAGCGGCCCATGAGCGCGTGGGTCGGCGCTTCCCTGCCCCACGGGATGAAGCCCTGGTCGTCCATCAGGATGTCGTCCAGGACGAGCATCTCCTCGCGGTGGGCGGGGCCATGGTAGTCCGGGTCGGGCGAGTCGACGAGGAGGTTGCCGTAGAGGCCGAGGTCCTGCTGGACGTCCTCGCGCATGTGGGGGTGGTACCAGAACATCCCCGCGTCGGGGACGTGCAGCTCGTAGGTGAAGGACTCGCCGACTTGAATAGGGTCCTGGGTCAGCGTCTCGACGCCGTCGAAGCGGTTCTCGAGGCGGAGACCGTGCCAGTGCACGGTGGTGGGGCTCTCGATCCGGTTGGTGACGCGCACCACGACGGTCGACCCCTGCGGCGCCCGGATCAGCGGGCCCGGATACTGGCCGTTGTAGCCGTACATGGCCGCCGTGTGCCCGTGCAGCGTGCGGCGGACGATGGTAACGTCGACGTTGAAGGTGTCGCCGGGCTCCAGGTGGACGACCTCGCTGGGGCGCGCCTCGGGCAGGGTCATGACATCGATCCCCGCCGCCGCAAGGAAGGGCTCGACCGGCGGCAGCGCCATCTCCAGCCCCGGGATCATGGGCATGTTCGGGTCCATGGGCGGCATGCGCCAGCCGCCGCCCATCATCATGTGGCCCGCGTGGTCCATCTCCTGGGGGGCGGCGGGGTTGGCGTCGACGAGGAACATACCCGCAGCCAGCAAGAGCCCTCCGCCTATCGAGGGGATCCGAGCCATCAATGCAGCCTTCATCACGCCGCGCAAGCCTCCAACTCCGCCAATATCCCGAGGAGTGGTGCCTTGTCCTCGTCGTTCACCTCTGACAGCGTCGCCAGAAGCTCCCGCGTTATCTCCGCACCCGACCTGTCCCACCCCGACCACTCCCACATTCCTGCCTCCGGCGAGTCCGGGTCGGCACCGCGCGCGGCATTGCATGACTCGAGCCCATGGTCCAATACGGTCCGGCCATGCGCCACCGCCTCGGCGATGTGCCGACCGTTCGGGAAGTCCGTCCAGTACCTGGCCAGCCTCTCGACGACGGCCCCCCTCACACTGCAGGCGAACCCACCTTCGCAGTCGTAGCCGGCGGATTCGCTCGCAAACGTCCAGAGAATCTCTTCCGCGAACGGATCTGCGCGGTGCTGCTCGTACAGGCTCAGATACGCCTCGTCGCTAACGGTCCAGGAATGTCCTTCGTCCGTAAGCGTTACCTCGTCGCCAAGCGCCGCAATCCAAGCGTCTGTCCGAACACCGGAAGCGCGAGCCCGAAGCTCATCCAGCGCCACCTCCAACACCCGCAGGCGCGCAAGTCCGAGCACCGGAGAGGCTTCGACCTCCTCGCGGTGACCGCGGTTCCAACTGGACAGTGCGTTGTACAGCCGCAGGCGGTTTTCGGAGGACCAGCCCTCTCCCGAGGTCAGGAGCCGACGTGTCATCGCCATTACATGCTCTTCAGAGTCGCCCGGGGCCGTGTGCTCGCCCAGCACCCAGCACCCCCAACGCCCGACATGGACCCAGGCTCCCCCGGCCACACTCGTATCCGCGCGGTCGGTAAGGAAGTGGAAGTCCAACGGAAGTACGTGCGAGTAGGAGTATGCCGTCCGCGACGGGCGCGAACGACAGGCAACGTCAGGCGCGATGACCGCCATTTCGCCGCGCTCGGGCCGCGTTGCCCGCTCGACCGGCTGAGACCTCGGCGGCTCCGATTCCGGTTCGTAAGCCGTCACGGCCATCGTCCAGCTCCCGTCACCGCTGCCGCCTTCCGAGTACGTGACCTGTTCCCCGAGCGACTCGATCCACGCGAGGACCAATGGCTCATCGACCGGGCGGCGGCCGTCCAACTGCTGCCTCTGCGCAACCTTGACCGCCCTGGCCAAGAGTCCCCGGCGCCGTTCACTCAGGACGGCGGACGCTTCCACCTCCTCCCGGTGCCAGGGATGCGCGAACAGGTTGTGAACGGCCAGCAATTCATCGAGGGTGGGCCCGACTGTCGCGGACAACAACCGGTCGGCCAGTTGCAGAAAGCGCCCAGTCCCTCTGGCCGGTGCCACTTCCGATGACGGTACCCAGCAGCCACCGGAAACACCGTGGCCAGGCCGGCTGGGCGTGACGCGCGTCCACTGGCCCGTCGCAGCGTACACGCCCTGGAAGAAAAGGACCACGTCTCCAGTATCGAGTATCCCCACGGCATCCGCCGAAGGCGAGGGCGCAGCCCGGCAGAGGGTTTCGGCAGAGACCAGCGCCGTCCCGTTCTGGGCGGTGGCGGGGTCCGGCCCCGCAAAGACCCCCGCCAGCAGCACAACTCGGGCGATGGCCCTACTCATACCCGTAGGCGGCGCAGTTCTTCTCTTCGAAGGGGCCGTGGCCAGCCATGGTGTGCATCATGCCGCTGCGCGACATGCCGCGGATCACGATCGGGCCCGTCCACATGGCCGCGTCGGGGTCGAAGGCGGGCTCCAGGGTGACCACCACGAGGAACTTGTTCCAGGCGACCTTGCCGCTGAAGCCGGCCGGGTCGGTCAGTTCGCCGGCGAGGGCGACCTGGTCCAGTTCGGGAGTGGTGGTCCACACCACGTAGGCGCCGCCCCGGGCGGGACCCAGGCGCTCGAAGCGGACCGTGAAGTCGTACTCGTAGCTGCCGTCCGTTCCCAGCGCGATGCCGTACGGGGACTGCGCGAACGCGATTTCACCGACGCCGGCGGCGTTGCCGGTGCCCGGGACCCGCTTCGTGGAGACCATCGGGAACTGGTAGTACTCGGGGCCGGGCCGAGCACCGGCGGCGTGCGGCGCGGGCCCGGTGTCGGCGAGCGCCTCGCAAACCGCCACGTCCCCTGCCACCTCGGCCGGCGAGCCGGCCAGGCCCGCTTCCCCCGCGGCGTTCCGGACCGGCGCCGCGACGACAAGCAGTGCCGTCAGCGTCAGGAAACCGCCCGGTCGGCCGGATCCAGTCATCCTCATCCTGCTCTCCCTTCGCCGCTCAGCTCACCGGCCGCCGGATCGGCCCGCGGTCCCAGTCCTGGACCGACGAGATGTTGGGCACGCCCCAGTCCTCGCCGTTCCAGCCGCTGAATCCGTCCATGCGGAAGGTCCAGAGGCCGGTGGACATGTCGCTGACGACGATCAGGCCGTCGGCGTTGCGGACGTCGACCCCGAAGGCGCCGTTGAAGACAGGCGTGCGGTCCCGGTTGGGCGGGCCGACGTAGGTGTCGTAGAAGCCGACCGTGACCGGGTTTTCCGGGTCCATGAGCGAGAAGATCTGCAGGCCGTCGAGGTAGCCCGAAGCGAACACGTAGGGCCAGCGGACCTCGTGGTTGTGGACGAGATTCTGCCAGTCGGCGGTCCACGCGGAGATCGGGCTGCGGATGTTGGTGACCTCGCCGTCGAGCGCGGGCTGCAGGTCGAAGATCCGGATCGGGGCGTACTGGTACTCGGTCTCGGCGACCACGTAGCGGCCGTCGGGGCTCGGCGTGAACGTGTGGCCGCCGCGCACGCCGCTGACGCCCACCAGCGTGATCCGCAGTTCGGGGTTCTCGATGTCGGTGACGTCGTAGATGTAGTAGCCGCCGGAGCCGCCGCCGTAGAAGCGATCCTCGCCCGAGTCGGGGTGGTATCCGACGTAGAAGTCGTGGTATCCGCGGCCGCCGCGGTTGAACTCGGTCTCGGGCACGGGCACCCGGCCGACGAGGGCGTTGTCGAGGTCGCCCTCGACCACCCGCCCGAGGTCGTAGACGTGGGCGAAGGGCCCGCTCACGGTCGAGAAGAGCAGGACCCGCGCGTCGGAGTGCTTGTAGACGAAGATGTTGTGGAACCCGCCCGGCAGGTCGGGCTCGCGGATCCGGGCCACCTCGCGGACGGTGGAGGGATCGGGCAGGCCGGTCACGTCGAGCACCACCGCGCCCATGTCGGTGTTGGGTCCGCCCTGTCCGAACTGCAGCGACTGCACCACGTAGTAGCGGTCGCCGATCTTGAAGTGCTTCACGTCCATGCCGCCGGTGCGCATGTGGAGATCCTGGTTCTCGATCCGCCACTCGTAGATGACCTCGGGGTGCTCGGGGTCGGCGATCGAGACGATATCGAGGCCCTTGGGCCCGATGTCGCCGTAGACCATTCGCGCGACGTACGCGTAGGGCCGGTCCAGCTCCTGCTCGATGTCCATGTCGGCCACGGAGAGGCGCGGGCCCAGGGGGATGTGCCCCAGGATGTCCATGTTGTCGCTGCCGGGCTTGGAGGCCGTCCACTGGGCGTGGGCGGGGGCGGCGACCGCGGCAAGGAGGAGGACGGCGGCGGCGGAGAAGAGGTGCTTGAACCGAACAGACATTGACGACTCCCTGGGTGGCTCGGTTGGCTGGACGACCCCTGGCGGGGCGGTTCCCGGCGGCGACGGGGCCGCAGGGATTCAAGGTACTAACGGGGTTTTGGGTTGGGCAATCGGAGAGGGGGTCCGGTGCTCGCCTCTTCTGGCCCCGTTGCTATGGTGCGGCCGTCCGCACTTCCACCGATCCGACACCCGTCCGTGGTTCGGGGACAGGGTCGCCGTGCTCGCGAAGGGACTCCAAATGGAAGACCACCGCCTCCTGGATCAGTTTCTCGGTGTCTTCATAAGAGTCTGCGGCAGCGACGCATCCCGGCAGATCAGGCACGTAGGCCGAGTAGCCGTCCCCCCCTCACCAGGGCAATCGCTGCACCGCCATCCAGGCCGCCAGGGCCCCGGCCAGGGTCGAAACGACGGCGTTCCAGGCCTTGGGCGAAAGGGACAGGCCGCGCGTCGCAACCAGCGCCAACACCAGCACGGCGCCCGCCACCACGATCTGCGCAAGCTCGAGCCCGATGTTGAAGGACAGCAGCGGAAGAAGCAGGTTGCGCTCCTCGCCCAGCACCAGGCGCAGGAAGCTGGAGAAGCCGAGGCCGTGGATGACGCCGAAGGCCAGGGCGAGCGCGTAGCGGATGTGGCGTGCCGAGCGCGCGGCCTTCTGGTCGCGGCGCTCCCGGCGCCGCAGCCTTGCGACGTTGACCAACGCCGTCGCGACGATCGTGACTGGGATGAGGAACTCGATCAGCCCGGTGTCGACACGCACGAGGCGCAGCGTGGCAAGCGCGAGTGAGACCGAATGCCCGATTGTGAAGGCCGTGACGAGAACGAGCAGTTCGCGCCACTGCGTCAGCGAATAGGCCGCGCAGAGCGCCGCGAGGAACAGGATGTGGTCGTACCCCTGCAGGTCGAGGAGGTGCTCGAAGCCGAGGCGGAGGTAGACGGTGAAGGTGGTCACGGGTCAGCTGGCCAGCGTCCCGGCCCACCAGACGTTCAGCGACCGGGTCATTCAGAGGACCATCCCGGCAATGGATCGCCGTCCGCAGGCACGCCCTCTCGCTCGGCAGCCGCCGGCACGGCTTCCCCCTCACCCGGTTCGCGGGCACCCGGCGGCATCTCAACGCGCAACCGGCATCCCAACGCGTCGAGCACCGCAAGCACCTTCTCCAGGCGGACCGTCGGCTTGCCCCTCTCGAGTTCGGAGAGAAAGCGGACGCCGACGCCCGCTGCCCCCGCCAACTGATCCTGTCGGAGGCCCTGCGCCCGCCTGGCAGCCCGCACGATGTGTCCGATTTCCGCAGGCGTGATGTGCATAGCTCCTTCCCGATCGGGAAAAATGCTCCGGGCCGAACTGGGGTCGCGACCCTTCATTCCCCCAAAATACACTCCCGAGCGGGAAAATGAGCCAATGGCGAACTATCGGGACGACGTTTTGTCCCGATCGGGCAAACTCACCTCGCAAACGTGTGCGTGTACTTCACGAACACCGCCCGGCCAGCCGATAGGGGCAGCCGCGGCCCCAACCCGGCGTCGCGTTCGTTGTAGAAGCCCTCGTTGTAGACGATCCACAGGTCGGTGCCCTCCCGGAAGTGATACCGGAAGCGCACGTTGAGGCTCGTCTGGTCCGTGGCGCTGTTGTACTGGCCGAAGGTGCTCATCGACACCCTGGGGTTCAGCGCGGTCTTGACGCGCAGGCGTCCCAGCTGGACGGTGGTCGCGATCCCGCGGTCCGCAAAGTCCAGTCGATTGACCTCGTAGCCTGTTTCAAGCTCCAGATGCTTGGACACAACCCACACGGGAGCCACCATCAGCCGCAGGCGGCTGCCGTCGTAGAAGCTCCCGGCCGACGCTTCGAATTCGCCTCGGAACAGGTCGCTGCGGGGCAGCCTGAGCATCGCGGTCGCCTCGTGGAACCAGTACTCGCCTGCCGGGATCACCACGTCGGATATCGGGAACGGTTCGCGCACGCTCTCGAAACTCGACAGGGCACCGAACAGGAGGTTCGACCCGTCGCGGAAGTCGAGTTCGATTTCGGGCTTCACTTCGCGGGACTCGGCGCTTCGGTCCGCGTTGCGGAAGTACTGCGCCGTGCCGATCTGCAGGGCGCGGGCCAGCAGCGACCCATCGTCCTGGAGCTGGCGGTAGCGCAGTTGCGCGCCCCCGTAGGAGAAGTCCTTCCGCAGCTGGAACCCGAGGCCCGGCAGGTAGTCGGCCCCTACCCGGATCCCCTCCGCGTAGTAGGAAAACCCGTCGTCGAGCCGGCGCTCGAGCCGGACCCTCGCGAGTCCCGACTCCGCTCCCCCTGCCTGGCTCGCCGCCTCGTCGAAGGTCTGGGCCCACTGGAGCACGACGTACTCGTTGCCCAGCCACCGCAGGACGGCGTCCAGGCCGTAGGCCGTGTTGTTCCGGCCAGCCGTTCCCAGACGCGTGGTGAGCATGCCGCCGATGCTCGAGAACTCGTCGATCACCTGCTGCCGCAGGCGAACCACTCCGAGATTCTCGGAGGACAGGCCGTCGTGCGGGGCAATCTGCATGCTCAGGAAGCCGAAGTCGGTGCCCGCCCAGCGTCCCACCGCCCGCGCACCACCGTAGATGCGCACGATTTCGCCCTGGTGCAGCCCGATCCGGCGGCTGTGAAAGAGCCGGTTGAACATGCCGCCGGTGTTGAAGTCGAAGGTCGAGGCGCGCTCCTGGAAGAACTGGCGCTTCTCGGGGAAGAAGAGCGCGAAGCGGGTCAGATTGATCTGCTGGTCGTCGGCCTCGACCTGCGCGAAGTCGGTGTTGACGGTGAGGTCGAGCGCCAGGTTCGAGGTGGGCGAGTACTTGATGTCGATCCCCGCCTCGGCGGTGGGATCCCGCTCGCTGCGCCACTCCGCCCGCGGCACGTCGGGCGGCTCGGCAAGCACGGGGTTCTGGTTGAAGCCCGCGACCGAGAACGGGGTCATGTACACCGGTGCGGACTGCCGCACGTCCCGCAGCACCACGCGCTGGGCCTGCGACGGCTTCGCGAATCCGAGCCGTCCCCAGCCGGGATCGATCGCCGGGAAGATCTGCCGCTCGTTCTTGCGCGCGACCACGCGGTAGGCGATCAGACCCATCGTCACCTCGCCCCCGGTCACCTGGAACCCCAGGGTCGAGAACGGGATCCTGAACTCGGCGAACCAGCCCTCGGCGGTCTGCGTGGTCGCCACGTCCCAGTGCGAGTTCCACTCCCAGTTCATCGGCATGCCGCTTGTGAACTCGGCGTCGTTCGACATCGTCCGGTCCTGCCGCACCCCTGACGGGTTGGCGGTGAACCAGACCGCGGTCTCGTAGTCGTTGTAGCTGTCGATGACGATGGACAGGATGTCGTCGCCGCTGTACTGGTCGCGGTAGAGGGTGCCGGTCCGAATCCCGTCGGGCTCGGAGTCCCACATGCGCCCCGAGACGTACAGGTAGCGGTCGTCGTGCGCGATGCGCACTTCCGTCTGCTCGGTGAGGGGACCCCCGAAGTTGGGCGAGTACATGGTCATCGCCAGCGGCGCGACCTCGTCCCAGGCCGCCTCGTCAACGACGCCGTCCAGCACGATCTCGCCCGAGAGGCGTGGGATCGTGACGGGGGAGTCGGGTGAGGGTTGTACAGGGCGGAGTTGGCCACTCAGGCCGCCCGGCCACGCCAGGAATGCCGCGAGGAGGGGTGCGGCCAGAAGGGAGGTTCGAGTCGGTTTCACGTGGTGGCTGGTCGTTCCGCTGGCTGGCGTGTCGGCGCGGGGAAAGCCGCGCGCCGCTGATAACATACTTCATGACCACCCTGCACCATGAAATCGTTGAAGCGCCCGGGGCCGTGCCGTCCCGCCAGATGCTGCTGCTGCACGGCATCTACGGCGCGGGCCGGAACTGGGGCAGCGTGGCGCGCCGGCTGGTGCGGGCCCGGCCGGACTGGCGGGTCGTGCTGGTGGACCTGCGCTCGCACGGGCAGTCGCCCGCGCTGGCGCCGCACACGCTTGCATGCTGCGCAGCCGACCTGCTGGATCTGGAGGACCACCTCGGCCGCGCAGCCGACGCCGTGCTGGGGCACTCGTTCGGGGGGAAGGTGGCGCTGCTGTACGCGCGGGGGCGGGGGGCGGGCGGCGCGCTCCAGGGTCGGGCGGGCGGTGGCGGCGCGACGGGCGGCGCGCTCCAGCGGCCCGGCTCCGCCCTCCAGCTGTGGATCGTGGATTCGTCGCCGGGCGCCGGCCGTCCCGGAGGAAGCGCGTGGCGGATGCTCGGGATGTTGCGGCGGCATCCGGGCCCGTTCGGCAGCCGTGCCGAGGCGGTCGACGCGGTCGCGTCGGAGGGGTTCGCGCCCCTGGTGGCGAACTGGATGGCCACCAACGCCGTGCGCACCGACACCGGGCTGAGGTGGCGGATCGACCCCGACCAGATGGAGGCCTACCTGCGGGACTACTTCCGCACGGACGCGTGGGATGTGGCTGCCGCCCCACCCGAGGGGGCCTCGGTGCACTTCGTCAGGGCGCTGGGATCGAGCGTGCTGGACGATGTGGCGGTCCGGCGGATCCGGTCGGCGGCGGGACGCATCCGGGCGGCGGGGCGCGATACCGGGCGGGTGTTCCTGCACGAGGTCGACGGCGGGCACTGGGTGAACACGGAGAACCCGGAGGCGCTGCTGGGGCTGCTGGTTGCCGGGTTGGGGTGACCGCGCCCGGGCGGGAGGCCACCGGTTGCCCGACTCGCCGGGCCGGCTCGGCGGTCATCTCCCCCCTGAATGCGAAGGCCCCCGCGCCGGCATCGGCGCGGGGGCCCTGCAGGCGGGCGAGGACCGGGCCGCCGCCCGGCCATCGCCGCCCTTCAGTCCAAAAACCGCTAGTGGGAGATCCGGAACCCGAAGTTGAGCGACCGCGGGTAGCCCAGGAACACTTCGGCGTCGTCGGCCTTGTGGCTCAGCTGTCCGCGCTCGCGCTCGCCGGCGTCCCAGTAGCCGTTGAAACGGGAGTTGTCCTGCGCGTCCTGGATGTACACCGTGTCCAGCAGGTTGAGCACGTGCAGGAAGATCTGCACGTTGCCGCCAAACGCTGCGGCCAACTCGGACGGGAGCCGGTAGGACGTGTGGAGGTCGTAGACGGTGTACCCCGGCGGGCTCCAGGACTGGATGCCGGAGTCCACGTCGCTGGTGCGGCCGAAGGGATCGAAGTTCGCGTAGTGCTTGCCGTAGGTCCGGCCCACCAGACGCCCGTAGAACCCCCCGGACGGGAACACCGACAGCGCGTACGCCACCTGAACCTGCGGCGCGTCGCCGACATACAACCCGTTCAGGTAGAAGTTGTACTCCAGCGTCTCGGCCTGACGGTCGTCGGGCTTGTAGGTGCCCGTGGGATCGTTGGTGTACTTCCAGTCGCCGTACGAAAACGCGCCGTCGAAACGCATCCAGTCGGCCGGCTGGAAGGCGGCTTCGATTTCGAATCCCATGTGACGTGCATCGACGCCCAGCAGGTTGACGAGCCCGTCCTGGTTGTCCCCAAGGAGGTTGCGAATGAACAGGTTGCGGGTCCGGTCGTTCCACTGGGTGAAGTAGAGGTTGGCGTCCAGCGAGACCTGCCGGTTCAGGGAGCGGAAGCGCGTGCCCGCCTCAAAGGATGTGAAGGTCTCGTTCGTGGGATCCGGGTTGAGGATCCCGCGATTGTCGTCGATGACGCCGTCGAAAATCGGCACCTTGGAGACCAGCCCGGCGTTGCCGTAGACGGACCACTCGGGGCTGACGTTACGCATCGCGCCGCCCTTGAGCTGGTAGCCGGTGAGGCCGCCGCTGGCCAACGTGAGATTCCCGCCGGTGGGGCCCCTGGTGAAGAAATCCTGGAAGTCGTACGAGATCCTCGAAACGCCGATCATGCCGTAATAGGATCCATCGAGCGATGATTTCTCGGCCTGGAGGTGGGCGCCGATCCAGTTGACGTCGTTCTCGTTGTGATAGTTGATCTTGTCGCCCAGGCGCCGGTCGCCCTGCGCCTCGCTCCAGAAGTCGGAGCTGCAGCCGCGGAAACAATCGTTGTAGAACGAGCCGCCGAGCAGGTCGCGCACTTCGCGATAGTGCTCGATGGTCGCGGTTCGCCAGTCTATGCCGACGACCGTGTTCAGGCCGTTGTCGAATTCCTTCTGCAGACTGCTGATGACGCCCCAGGTGTCCTGGTTGTTCACCGAATTCCGCAGGATGCCGAAGGACCCGCCGTTATCGCTGCCGCGGTTGCGCGCGATCGTCGCGTTCCAGTCGGCGTAGCGCTGGCCGTAGGTGTAGTCCCAGCGCAGCGACCCGTAGGTGCCGGTGCCGCCTCCGTTGCCGCCGGAGTAGTACGCCACGGTGTTGGCCGTGAGGCCGTCGCCCAGGTACGAATACCAGTTCATGTTGACCTGGGGCTTGTAGAAGTAGTTCTCGCGCTCGTTGAGGAAGTTGCTGCCGAAGCGGCTGGAGACGCCCGCGCCAGGGCCGGTGCTGTTGAACTGGCGTCCGTTGTAGCTGGGATCTACGCCACCGACGTTCGGGTTCCAGAAGCGCCCGGCCTCGGTCGAGAAGTGGTCCAGCGCCGCCCGGTCAAAGCCGTCCAGCGAAGCCGCGAATTCCCGGTCGATCGTAGCGACGTTGAGCTTGTACAGCCGCTGCCCGTGGCGCTGCGGCGCCCCCAGGGCGTAGAACTCGAGCCGGTTCCGATCGCTGAACTTGTACTGCGAAGCGAGGTAGAAGGCCCACGCGTCGGTCCACACGCCATCAATGATGCCGTCGCCGGTCTTGCGGATCCCCGAAGCCGTCATGGAGAAATTCCCGATCGGCCCGGTCGAGGCGGTCATGGTCGTCTTGAGGAAGTTGCCCGAGCCGAACTCCTGCATGAGGGTGTATCCCGGGTTCAGTGCGCTCGGGTCGGTGATGACGTTCAAGGTCCCGCCGATGGACGGCGTGGCGAGATTGACCGCGCTGAGGCCGCGCTGGAGCTGGATGCTGGTGGCGGCGTCACCGACTCCGTCCCAGTTGGACCAGTAGACCCAGCCGTTTTCCATGTCGTTGACGGGCACGCCGTTCATCATCACGGCGGTGTTGCGCTGGTTGAATCCGCGCACGTTGATGCGCGCGTCGCCTGCTCCGCCGCCCTGTGCGGTCGCGTAGACCGACGGGGTGATGTTCAGGACCAGTGGCAGGTCGCGCGAGCCGAGCTGGGCCTGGATCTCGGTCTTCGAGACATCGGTGAAGGCGACGGGCGTGCGGCGCTCCTCGGCGCGCTCGGCCAGGACTTCGATGCCCCCGAGCGCCAGGGCCGTGGGGGTCAGCGCGAAGTCGAGGGTGGCAGTTCCGCCGGCCTCGATGGTCACCTGCTGACTGGCAGTGGTGTAGCCGATCAACTGGACGCTGATGCTGTACGAGCCGGCCGGCACACCCATCACGTTGTAGCGTCCGCTGTCATCGGTCAGGCCACCGTACTGGGCGCCGGTGACGGACTGGGACAGAACCACCTGGGCGCTGCCCAGGCCGGATCCATCGGCCGTCACCATGCCCGTGACCGTACCCGTCTGCTGGGCGCTCAGCGGAAGCGCCAGGAACAGCAGGAATGGCATTAAACGAAGTTGCTTCATCCGGATTTCCTCCCCTTGCTGGTTCAGGCGCTGCCCCGGCAACGCCTTTCTGCGTCGTGTCGTATTCGACGGCCCCGCCTCCGCTGGCCGCCGTCTGGAAACGATACGCGAGGAGCGGCACGGAAGCGGTCATGGGACCGTAACGAAATCGTAACTCCGGTTGTTCCACAAAGTGCGGTTCTGGGGGCCGCGTGACAAGCCCGCGGGGGGTCCGTGGACGTGTCAGGGGCAACCCGGAATCCGCCTCCCGGAGTCGGTCAAAGCGACGGCGTCGGAAGGATCTGGACAGGCATCGCGGAACCGCATAGAATCCCTTCCGGCAACAAAGGAGGATGCATGATTTCCGTGGAAGGCGTCACCAAACGCTACGGCTCCATCGTGGCGGTCGACCGGGCGAGCTTCGAGGTCGCCCGCGGCGAGGTGGTGGGGTTCCTGGGCCCCAATGGGGCGGGAAAAACCACCACGATGCGCATGTTGACCGGCACGCTGCAGCCCGACGAAGGCACGATCTGCTTTGACGGCAAACCGATCTCGGACGACCTGACGGGCGCAAAGACGCGCGTCGGGTACCTGCCCGAAGCGAATCCGCTCTATGACGACATGCTCGTGTGCGAGTTTCTGGAGTACGTCGCCCGGTTGCGTGGCATGGACGAAGCGGCGGGGCGGGCCGGGATCGAGAGAGTGGTGGAGGAGACGGGCCTGGAAGAGGTATTCTTCCGGCCGATCAGCGAAATTTCGAAAGGGTTCCGGCAACGCACGGGCATGGCCGGCGCGATCCTGCACGAGCCCGAGATCCTGGTCCTGGACGAGCCGACCGAAGGGCTCGATCCCAACCAGCGCGTCGAGATCCGGAAACTCGTCAACTCGCTGGGGGGCGACCGCACGGTCATTCTGAGCACGCACGTCATGCAGGAGGTCGAAGCCACCTGCGACCGGCTGCTGATCATCTCGAAGGGCGCGATTGCAGCCGACGGGACGGTCGCAGAGCTGATGGATGCCGGGCGGAGTATTTCGCGGTACACCGTCGAGGCTGCCGGCGACGGCGTGGCCGAGGCGCTGCAGGGGCTGCCCGGCGTGGCCGACCACGCAGCCGAGTCGGTCAACGGGCGGATCCGGGTCCGTCTCGAAACGACGGGCGAGCAGGAGTTGCGCCCCGAGATCTTCAGACTGGCAACCGAGCGCGGCTGGACTCTGTGGGAGCTGCACCGGGAGCGGGCCACCCTTGAGCAGGTATTCCGGGAGCTCACCATGGACAGCGGCGGTGAGGACGGGCAGGACACCGGAGAGGAGGACAGCGAGGCATGATGAAGCAGATCCTTTTCGTGGCACGCAAGGAGCTGCGGAGCTTCTTCGACCAGCCCACCGCCTATGTGCTCGCGGTGGCATTCCTCGGCCTCGGGCTGTACATGGCCTTCCGCTCGCTCTACGCCATGTCGGCGGCGACGCTGCGGCCGTTCTTCGACCTGCTGCCGTGGCTGCTCGTGGTGTTCGTGCCGGCCGTGGCGATGAAGAGCCTGGCCGAGGAGCGCAGGGGCAGAACGCTGGAATGGCTGCTCGCACAACCGCTGACCGAGACCGAGATCGTGCTCGGCAAGTTCCTGGGAAGCTGGCTCTTCATCCTGATCACGCTGGCGGGCACGCTGCCCATGGCGCTTGGCGTCCTGTTGGCGTCGGAAGCGGACCCCGGCATCATGGTCGCGCAGTACGTGGGCGCGTCGCTGCTGGCGGCCCAGATGCTGTCGGTAGGGGTGTGGGCGTCGTCCATGACGCGCAACCAGATCACCGCGTTCATCGCGGGGGCGTTCACGTGCTTCATGCTGGTACTGATCGGGACGCCGATCGTGCAGATCGGGCTGCCGCGCCTGATCGGCGGCTGGGCGGTCCAGCTGTCGGTGCTGAGCCACTTCGAGAACGTGGCGCGCGGCGTGATCGATCTGCGCGATCTCCTCTATTTCGTCTCCACGTGCGGGCTGTTCCTGTTGCTGGCTGTCGCCGCACTCGGACACGAACGCCTGAGCCGCGAGGGTGAGGCCTACCGGAGGCTGCGGCTGGGAACCGGCGTGCTCGTCCTCGGCGTGCTCGTCCTCAACCTGCTTGGCGGACACGTGCGGGGGCGTCTGGACCTGACCCGTGGCGACCTCTTCACCCTCTCGGACGGCAGCCGCGACATCCTGGGCGGCCTGGACGACATCGTCAACCTCAGCTTTTTCGTCAGTGACGACCTGCCCCAGGAGATCCAGCTCACCGAGCGCGACGTGCGCGACCTGATCGCCGACCTGGCGAACGCGTCCAACGACATGCTCGCGGTCTCGATCATCAACCCCGACGATGGTGAGGATGCGGCCGACGAAGCGACCTCGGTGGGCATCGCGCCGATCGAGTTCAACGTCCTGAGGGACGACGAGCTGCAGGTGAAGCGCGGCTATTTCGGGCTCGCCGTCACCTACGCCGACGAGCAGGAGATCATCCCGGTGATCGACCGGGCCGACGACCTAGAATTCCGCCTCGTGTCGGCAATTGCCAACATGACCACGGACGAGCGCCCAACGCTCGCCTTCATGAGCGGCTTCGAGGCCAAGGACCCGTTCTACTACCGGAGTTTCCGCGAGAGCATCGGCGACCGGTACGGCGTGACGTCGATCGACATCCAGAACGATTCGACGGGCGCGCTGACCCCCGATTCGATCGACGTGCTGCTGGTTGCGGCTCCGGCGCAGCCCGTGTCTCCCGAGGTCGCCGCCGCGATTGACGGGTACCTGGACGGCGGCGGGGCCGCGCTCCTCCTGATGGAGCGACACGCGATGAACCCCCAGGCACCGACGTCGATGCCGGTGATCACGGGGCTGGAGGATCTGCTGGCGGCGCGCGGCGTCGAGGCGTCCGGCGACCTTGTCGTGGACCTGGCGTCGGCCGAGCGCGTCTCGATGCGCCAGGGCATCTTCAACGTGGTTCGCCCATATCCGCTCTGGCCCGTGGCATTCCGGGGCGACGATCACGCCACCAACCGCGACCTCGAGAACGTCAGCTTTGGCTGGGCCGCGCCCTTCACATGGGAGGAGGGAGATCCGGCGGTGACCGCGCTGTGGAACACCACGGAGGGTGGGGCGCGCAGGCCGCCGGGCGGCATGATCGCGCCGGGCATGGAACTCGGGGTGACCGAGGACGACCTGGGGATCCACACCTTCGCCGTCGCGGTGGACCGGTCGGCGGCGGACGGCGGGGGCGAGGACGAGGGTGGCGACGGCGAAGTGGAGGACGAGGACCAGAACATGCCCGCCGGTCCGAGGGCGGGCGGCCGCATCATCGCGGTGGGCGACGGGGACTTCCTGGAAGACCGTTTCGTGCAGTCCAATTCGCAGAACCTGGTGTTCGCGGCGAACGCGGTGGACTGGCTTGCCCAGGACGAGGCGCTGATCGGGATCCGCTCGAAGGACCGCACGCCTCCCAGCCTCGCGTTCGAGTCCGAAGCCGGAAAGAACGCCCTGAAATGGGGGTCGCTGGTGGGGGTGCCGGTGCTGTTCATGCTGTTCGGCTTCATGCGCGTGAACGGGCGGACGGCACGCGCCGAACGCCGCTGGCACGAGGCCGGCGAAGGGGGGTCGGACGATGAGTGAGAAGTCCCTGCGCGCCTCGATCTGGTTCCTGGGCGCGGTCGTTGCGCTGTACCTGGTGGCCCGCCTGGCGGGCGGTGGCGGGGGGGGCGGGGCGGACACGACGGATTCCGACCTGGCGGGAGCCTTCGCGGACATGGACGGCGAGAGCCTTTCGGTCGTCGAGATCGCGGGTCCAGAGGACACGATCCGCCTGGAGCGCAGTGGAGATGCGTGGACCGTCAACGGCTTCGAGGCCGATTCGAGCGCCGTTGCCCGTTTTCTGAGAGCGATCGACGAGGTGGAAGTGGCCGCGGTCGTCGCCACGAATCCGGCCAATCACGCGCGGCTCGGGGTCACGGCCGACGACGCATGGGCACTGACCGCCGACGGCGCCGGAACGGTGCTTCTTGGCAATGCCGGCAATCGCTTCCGCACTTCGTACGCACGGCTGCCGGACGCGGATCGGGTCAGCCTGATCGAAGGTGACCTGCGTTCGGCCGCGGCAAGGCCGCTTTTCGACTGGCGCAACAAGATCGTTCTCCAGGCGGATACCGCCGCGGTGGCGAGCATTCGTGTCACGAGGGACGGCCGGCAGGTTGTCTACGAACGCCAGGATTCGACGTGGACGACGGGCGATGAAGAGGCCGACGCCACAGCGGTTCGCAACATGCTGCAGGAGCTGGCGGGGTTGCGGGCGAGCGGCTTCGCCCCGCAGGATGCCGAGATGCCGGACGAGCCGGACCGCATTGTGCAGGCCATGGACGCGGCGGGAAACGAGGTTGCGGCCGTCGCGCTCGTGGAGGAGGAGGCGAACTTCCGTGTCTCCACCCCGGCCAGCCCGTATATCTTCGAGATACCCTCCTTCCGGGCCGACCGGATCGCTCCCGCGCCGCCGGACGACAGCTGAACCGCGACCGGCACCAACCAGGGAACCAGCCATGAGCCAAAGCCCCGTCTACGACGCAATCGTGGTCGGGTCGGGGGCGGGTGGGGGCATGGCGGCCTTCATACTGGCCACGTCGGGACTGCGCGTGCTCATGCTCGAAGCGGGGCGGGACTACGACCCGATTCGCGAGACCCCGATGTTCCAGCTGCCGAAGGATGCTCCCCTGCGCGCAGCCGGCACGCCCGAGAAGCCCTTCGGCTTCTACGATGCGACGGTGGACGGGGGCTGGCAGGTGCCGGGCGAACCGTATTCGGTGGCCGAGGGCTCCGAATTCATGTGGTGGCGCTCGCGCATGTTGGGCGGGCGCACCAACCACTGGGGGCGGATCTCGCTGCGCATGGGCGAGTACGACTTCAGGCCGCGTTCCCGCGACGGGCTGGGCTTCGACTGGCCGATGTCGTACGAGGACCTGGCGCCCTATTACGACCGGACCGAGGCTTTGATCGGCGTATACGGGTCGAACGAGGGGCTCGAGAATACGCCGAACTCGTCGCCGGGGGTGCTGCAGCCACCGCCGAGGCCGCGCGCGTACGAGTTGCTGACCCGCAAGGCCTGCCGCCGTCTGGGGATTCCGGTGATTCCGGCCCACCTGGCCATTCTCACCCAGACCCAGGACCCCAACCGGCTGCCGGGCGAGATCTTCCCCGACAACGATCTGGCCCGGCGCGTGACCGCCGACTCGATGCGGGGACGCGCCGCGTGCTACTGGGCGACGCCGTGCGGCCGCGGGTGCTCGATCCGCGCCAACTTCCAGTCCACGACCGTCCTGTTCCCCCCCGCGCTCGCCACCGGCAACCTCGAGATCCGCACGGGTGCGATGGTGCGCGAGGTCGCCGTGGATTCGCAGGGACGCGCCACCGGCGTCCACTACGTCGACAAGGCGACGCTGGTCGACGAGTTCGCCGCGGCGCGCGTAGTCGTGGTCGCCGCGAGCGCCTGCGAGTCCGCGCGCATCCTCCTCAATTCGACCAGCAGCATGTTCCCCGACGGCCTGGCCAACTCCTCCGGCCTCGTGGGCAAGTACGTCATGGACACCGTCGGCGCGGGCGTCCAGGCCCACATTCCGGCGCTCCAGGCGCTCCCTCCGCACAACGAGGACGGCGCGTCCGCGATGCACATGTACATGCCGTGGTGGCTGTACGGCGAGCAGCTGGCCGGCCGGCTCGACTTCCCCCGCGGCTACCACATCGAGTTCGGCGGCGGGCGGCGCATGCCCGGGTTCGGCGCATTCGGCGGGGTGGAGCCGCTTACGAACGGCAGCTACGGCCAGCGCTTCAAGGACGACTGCCGCCGCTACTACGGCAGCTTCCTCGGGTTCGACGGGCGCGGCGAGATGATCCCCAACGAGGACTGCTACTGCGAGATCGACCCGGACCGAGTGGACAGCTACGGGATTCCGGTGCTCAAGTTCCACTGGAAGTGGGCCGACCACGAACTGCGCCAGGCCGTGCACATGCAGCAGACCTTCGCGGAGATCGTGGACGAGATGGGCGGACAGGTGCTGTCGACGATTCACACCGATGGCGAGCAGGCCATCTCGAAGGGTGGGCAGATCATCCACGAAGTGGGCGGCGCGATGATGGGTGAAGACCCGCGCACCTCGGTGCTGAACGAGTTCTGCCAGTCGTGGGACGTGCCCAACCTGTTCGTCACCGACGGCGCGCCCTTCGTGTCCAACGCGGACAAGAACCCGACACTGTCGATCATGGCGATCGCGTGGCGGGCCAGCGACTACATCGTCGAGCAGCTCAGGCAAAGGAGCATCGGGTGAGCGAGGATCCGAAGGGCGGCCCGCCGGAGTCGGGCGCCGCGCCCGCCGGCGGAGCGATCTCCCGACGCGGCGCGCTCAAGGTGATCGCTGCGGGCGCAGCCCTCGGCGCAGCCGGCTCGTGCGCGCCGCAAGACGCCGCACAATCGGCCGAGTCCGCTCACGAGACCCTGTCGGGCTTCGATCCGCTGCCCCCCAGCAACCCCATGGCCGCCGGCACGCCGACCGATCCGGACATGTTGGCGCCCGTCGTCCCCTGGGAGATGGTGCTCACCGACGAGGAGATGCGGCTTGTCTCCGCGCTGGCCGACGTGATCATCCCGGCCGACGACCGGTCACCGGCGGCCAGCGCCCTGGGCGTGCCCGACTACGTCAACGAATTCGTCTCGGCACCCGGCCACGAGGAGAGCCTCATCGCGCTCCGGGGCGGCGTGGCGTGGCTGAACCGCAGCGCTCGGGAACGGTTCGGCGCTGACGACTTCCCCGCCCTCACGCTGGCGCAGAAGCACGAGATCTGCGACGAGATCTGCTTCGAGCCCGACGCGCCCGCCGACCTCAAGCCGCAGGCGCGCTTCTTCGACCAGTTCCGCGACATGGTGTCGACCGGGTTCTGGACCACGGAAGAGGGGATGCGCGACCTGGGCTACGTGGGCAACATCCCGCTCCCCAGCTTCGATGGGCCGCCGCCGGAGGTGCTGGAGCGACTGGGGTTGGCGGGGGAGGATCTGGTCTGAGGTCAAGCGCTGGCTACTGTTCTCCGGGTGATGCTCCGTCCGGCTAGATTGGCTTGGCTACCTGTCCCTGAAGCTCAGGAGAGTGCACGGTGATTACGCGGCTTCGGCTGACCAATTTCAAGGCATGGAGGGAACTGAAGATCCGGTTCGCGACCGTGACCGGCATCTTCGGCGCCAACAGCGCGGGGAAGAGCAGTCTCATACAGTTCCTGTTACTCCTCAAGCAGACCCGTGAGGCCACGGACCGCCGCATCGTCCTCGATTTTGGCGGCCCCGAGAGCTTGGCGAATCTCGGCAGCTTCCGCGAAGTCGCCCATGGCCACAACACCGACTCAGACATCAGCTGGGAACTCGGTTGGACTCTGCCCAAGCTCCTCAGGATTGCCACGCAATCGGCCGGTGGGAAGTCGGTGAGCTTCGCGGGCCGCGAAATGGCCATTCACTGCACCGTCGGCCTCTCGGGATCTCGGCCATCATCGACTTTCTTCACGCGCAACCTGGGCTACCAGTTCGATGACACAATCTTCTCGCTCCAACCTTCCGACGGCGGAAAGAGGCGCGCCTACACGCTGAACATTTCTGGCGGGCACCATGACTTTGCGCTCAAGCGGAGCCAGGGACGTCCGTTCCGGATCCCCCCACCCGTCAAGACTCATGCGTTCCCGCAGCAGGTTCGGTGGTCCTACCAGAACGCCGATTTTCTGAGCGACCTGGAGCTGTCATACGAAAGCCTAATGGATCGCATCTACTATCTCGGGCCACTACGAGACTATCCTCAACGGCAATACTACTGGAGCGGCGCAAGCCCCTCGGATGTCGGAACCCGGGGCGAGCGGGCCATCGACGCGATTCTGGCTGCCACAGCGCAAGGAAAGACTCGTCAACTCAAGCAACGCGCCCACAACCAGCCGTTTCAGCAGGTAATCGCGCACTGGCTCAGAGAACTCGGGTTGATCGATCGGTTCTCGATGGAGGAGATCGGAACCGCCTCCAACCTCTATCAAGCGCGCTTGACGGCCAATTCATCCAAGACATCCACCACCCTGACGGATGTCGGGTTCGGTGTCTCCCAAGTCCTGCCTGTTCTGGTCCTTCTGTACTATGTGCCCGAGGATTCCGTGATACTGCTTGAGCAGCCCGAGATTCACCTGCATCCTGCCGTCCAGAGCCGGCTGGCAGACTTGTTGCTTTGCGTCGCGAAGCACCGCAACCTTCAGGTCATCGTTGAGTCACATAGCCAGCACTTGCTGCAACGACTCCAGCGACGTGTCGCGGAGGGAAAGGTGGCAGTACCGGGAAAAGGATCCAGTTCCCCGTTCGCCATCTCGTCGGACGATGTGCGCCTCTACTTCTCTTCTGTGTCGAGGGGCGTCGCGAAGCTGGAGGATCTGCGCCTCAACCATTGGGGAGAAATTGAGAACTGGCCTGATGACTTCTTCGGGGACGAGATGGCGGAGATCGCTGCGATCAGCTCCGCCACCCTGCGCCGCAAGCTGGCGGATCGGTCGCGATGATTGGCAGGTCGGTTGTAGACACTAATGTCCTCGTCGCAGCTAACGGTCGAGACACCCATGTCGACGAAGGGTGTCAAGAGAGTTGCGTGGAGGAATTGAAAAGGCTCGCGCGTGAGGAGGTTGTGTGTGTCGACGACAAGGGACTCATCATGGGCGAGTACGGGAAAAGGATCGCACACGCAGGACAAGCAGGACCGGGTACGATCTTCTACAAGCACGTCTGGCAGAAGATGGGTGACTCAAACCGAGTCCGCCTGATTCCAGTCAGGCCGCGCGACGATGAGGGCAGGGACTTCACGGACCCAATTCTGCCGCCGAACAATCTGAAGAAGGATGCGAAGTTCCTAGCGGTGGCCCTCAAGGCCGATGCCGTGATCGTGAATGCCTCCGACTCGGACTGGAACGAGCATCGCGAGCTGACCGATCAACTGGATGTGGATGTGCGGCAACTGTGCCCTGAACACGCGACCCGTCCTGAGAAGTCGCGCGGCGACCATGCTTCCCAATAGGCTCAAATACCCCCGCACTCCCTACTGGCCCTACTCACCGACAATCGGCCGCGGCGACACGGTTCACCCCGATCCCGAGTGGCTTGTCGGGCGCCCGGTCGTCGTGACCGAAAAGCTCGATGGATCCAACGTTCTGATCCATCGAGGCAAGGTCTACGGGCGCTCCGTCGCGTCCGAGTCGGCGAACAAGTGGATGGCCATGGTAAAGAAGCATCACGCCTGGAAGGTCACCGAGCCGGAAGTCTACCTCTACGGCGAGGACATCTACGGCGTGCACAGCATCGAGTATGGAGCCGTCAGGGAGGACGAGACGTTCCATGCGTTCGCCCTGCGGGATTCGAAGGGGGACTTTCGGTCAGTCGCAGCCCTTGAGGAGTTCGCGGCTGAACGGGGCATCTCTGTTGTTCCCGTGATCCACCGGGGTTCGTTCGCCTCGGTCGCCGAGATGCGGGCGTTCATTCGAGGCGAGCATGCGAAGCCATCAGCGCTCGGCGGTGAGCGCGAGGGCGTCGTGGTACGGGTGGCAGAAGGCTTCCCCTCGGCGGATTTCGCCCGCAACGTCTGCAAGAGTGTGCGTGAGGATCACGTTCAAACCGATCAGCACTGGACACGAAACTGGCGACCCTGCACGATCCGGACCGACTAGGAAGGCAGGCCTGTCGCCTATTAAGGTTTTCACAACAGTGAGTCTCGCTATATCTGTTTTCGGGTCCAACATGGAATAGGTAATGTCAAAAGCCACCCAGCCTCTCTCGCTTCTCACACTGCGACGTCCGGTTGTGGCCGCTGTCCTTGCCGTCGCCTGCCTCAGCGCCCCGCAGGAGCCCGACCCGGTCCTCCTCGAAGCCATCGACTGGTACACCGGAGTCGCCGGCTCGGTGGACAACGACCGCGCCCGGGCGCTGCTGGATGAGGCGATCGAGGGCGGAGGCCCGCTCGCCACGATGTGGCTGGCGCGGGTCCATTCCACTGGCCGCATGGGGTTTCCCCACGATCTGGAGAAGGCTCGCGAAATCGCCGACGGAGTGATCCGCGACGTCCAGCGGGCGGCCGAATCGGGTGTGCTGGAAGCCGTGTTCCTGATGGGTACAGCCTTCGACGAAGGTCTGGGGAAGCCGGTCGACCACGAGCGGGCGGCGCTGTGGCACCGACGGGCGGCAGAACGCGGACACGTCCTGGGCGCGCACAACATCGGGAATCAGTACAGCGAGGGTCGCGGGGTGGCCGTCGACCCCGCCCTGGCGGTGGAATGGTGGACGCTCGCCGCAGACAAGGGCGACGCGATCACACAGCTACGGCTCGGCGAGTCATATGAGGCGGGCCGTGGAGCGACCCGCGACCTCGATGCCGCGCGCGACTGGTACGCGCGGGCGGCGGCCGCGGGGAATCAGGACGCTCAGGAAGCGTTGGCGCGGCTGGGGAACTGAGGACGACTCGGCCCGCTACTCCAGCAGCCCCGCCAGCGCCGAAGCTCCCTCCAGACCGGTGTCGCCACGTGCAAGCTCGTGCCGCTCGGAGCGTGAAAGCCATGTCACCTGGCTGCCCGATGCGGTCCGCGTCACGGCGAGCACATCGTCGATCTGTTCCGCGACGGCAGCAACGTGGGAGATCACGCCCACCAGCCGGCCCCTTCCCGACACCGTCGAGAGCGCTTCGATGGCGGAGTCGAGGTTGCTGCGGTCGAGCGACCCGAAGCCCTCGTCCAGGAAGAGCGACTCGAGGCGGCCGCCGCTCCGGGCCATCATCTCGACCATCCCCAGCGCAAGCGCCAGCGACCCGATGAACTGCTCTCCGCCGGAGAGGCTGGCGGGGGAGCGCGCCTCGCCGGAGTCGCTGTCAACCACGAGCCACTCCTGGTCTTCGTGGTCGCCCGGGTCGGCAAACGCGTAGCGGCCGCCGGTCATCTCCTCCAGCATCCGGGACGCATACACCAGGAGGTCGCGCGAGCGCCGCAGGGTGAGCCACTTGAGGAATGCCCCCGGCTTGAGCGCGGCGTCGAGGTCACCCAGCGCGAGTTCCAGGGCGGCGACTTCGTCGGCGGTATCACGCAGCTCCAGGACATCGTCGAGGACTGTGGCGAATACGTCGCGGTCGCGCTGCGCGTCCCGGGCAATGTAACGGGCGTCGTCGGCAAGCGCGGCGGCGCGTTGAACCAGGGCGTCGAGATCGGTGGCGTCGGTGGCAGGGTCCAGCTGGCCGGCGATCTTGCGCGCTTCCTGCCGGGCTGCGTCCGCGGCGGCGACGGCGCCGCGACGGAGGTCCGCCGCCAAGGTCAGCGTCTCGGCCATCGCCTCGCGGAGCCGGTCGATCCCGTCCTGGAGAGCATCCGTCTCGACCGGATAGTAGAGAACGGCGGGAATCGCGATGGCGGGGGACCGGCATCCGGGCTCGCCGGAGCTTGATCCGGAACTCAATGTGCGGACAGCCTCAACCAGCGCGGTCCGCTGGTCGCCAACCGCGCGCACAATCGCCTGCAGCGGCGCTTCGACTTCGGTCTTGCGGATCTCGCCCACCTGCTTCAGCGCCGCTCCCATTTCTTCGATGCCCGTGCGCAGCCGGTCGCGCTCCTGTTCGCGCTGCCGGAGGATCGCTTCGCGCTCCCGGACTGCGTACAGCGCACGGTCGACGGGTGTGGTGTCCACGGTTTCAAGTTCAACAGGGTCGGGAGGGAGGACCAAGCGAGGACGGAAGGACAAAGGAATGGACTGGATGTTCCGGTTGAGACCGTCCACAGCGGACTGAACAGCGTCGCGGGTCGAGCGAATGTCGTCCCGGATCTGCTTTAATGACTGCTGGGCCAGGTTCCCGCCGATCCGGGCGCGCGTTTGCGCCTCGCGGAGGCTCGCCGCCTCCTTGCTGTGCTCGTCCAGCCTGGCCTCAGCGGCGCGGAGCCGTCGCTGCACCGGCGCAAGAATCTGTTCCCGATCGGGGAGCGGCCCGTCATCCGCGCGCGAGAGGGGTTCCTCCAACCCGGCGGCGTGACGCAGCCGCTCCAGCGCGGCGGCCATCTCGGAGCCGCGCTCTGCCAGCCCCTTCTCGATGTCCGCCATCGTCTGCCGCGCGGATTCCTCCCGTGCCTTGAGCCCGGCCGCGGTTCTGCTCAGGTCGCGCACCCGCGACCGCGCCGCCTCGAGCGTCTGCTGCGCGGAGTCAAGCCCCTGATCGGGCGGCGCGGTCCATCCCGCGGGCAGGTCGCGCCGACAAACGGGACACTCGTCGCCCGGGTGCAAGCCGAGGGCGGCCGCCGCCGCGGCATTGCTGCGCTGCGCGGAGGCCAGCGCCGCGTCCGCCCGCCCGGCTTCGTCCTTCGCGCGACCCTCCTCGGTTGCCGCTGAGGCGAGCCGCGCTTCGATGTCGGCAATCTCCTCGCGCCGCCTGGCCCGCTCGCCACGCGTCGAGAGGAGACGGTTCAGCAATTCGTCGCACTTGTCATACAAGACCTCGGTACCTGTCACACGATCACGGGCGGCCTTGACGGCATCTCCGAGGGGCGCTTCCTGGACCGCGTGCCGCGCCAGCTGGTCGTTCGCGGTTTCGAGCGTTCGCAGGAAGTTGTCCGCGTCCCTGCTGGCCCTGGTCTCGTCGGCGATAAGCGCGCGCAGCCTGCCGGCGTCCTCGATCGCCCGTTCGGCCTGTTCCGGGAGCGCACCCAACGCGGCCGAGGCCTGGGCAACTGTGCGATGGTCGGGGCCGTCGTCGGTCGGGATGCTGTTCAGGTCGCGCTTCAGGCTGGTGTGCCGGCTCTCCAGCTCCGCCTGCTGGGCGTCAATGCGCCGCCGGGCCTCTGCCACGGGATCCAGCCTGGCCGTGAGCCTGTCCATCGCCTCCGGCGCGACCGTCGCGTCGACGTGCTGAGCCGCCGCGATAACGGCATCGGATTGCCGCAGGGTGTCGCGCGCGTGCTCGGCCCGCTCCCGGAGTCCGGCCAGGGCCCGGGCGTGCCGCGTCGCTTCGTCGGAACGCTCGGTCAGGCGGTCAAGATGCTGCTGCGGATCGTCCGGCCAGCGGGCCACGGCGTCGTGCAAGCGCGCTCCGAGCGTCCTGACTTCCTGCAGCTTCCGGCCCACCGTCTCGCCTGCCGCTTCCAGATCGCGGGTGCGCCACACCTGACGCAGGATTTCGGTGCGGTCTCTGGGCTTATCCTCGACCAGCAGACGCGCGAAGCGCCCCTGCGGAAGCACCACGGTGCGGAGGAAGGCGTCGCTGTCCAGCCCGATCAGCGCCTCGATGCGGTCGTTGACCTGCCGCACCTGCTCGACCTTCTCGAGCGTCTCGCCGCCGGGGTCGAAGCGGACCAGCTGGGCCCGGGCCGGCCGGAGTCCCCCCGCCCCCGCCCTTCGGTCCACGCGCGTGACCTCCCACTCCTGGCCGGCCACGCGGAAGCGCAGCACCACGCGCATGGTGTCCGACGTGTCGTTCATGAGTTCCTGCTTGGACCGGCCGCTCACCGAGGTCTGGCCGTACAGGGCGTAGGTCATCGCCTCGAGGATCGAGGACTTCCCGGCACCGGTGTCGCCGATGACGGCGATCTGCGTGCGGTCGCCGAAATCGATCTTCACCTCGGCCCGGAAGGACCGCAGTCCCTCGACGGAGATTCGCAGCGGGCGCATGCGATCAGCTCAACGCGCGCAGAGCCGCTTCGGCGCGTATCGTGAGCGCCGTCACCCCGAATTCCGCCCCCGCCTCGTCGCCCGATCCGGCCACGGCCTCCCGGAAGAGATCCTGGACCGTCGCAAGCGGTGCCTTCGTGGCCCGACCGGTCGCCGCGGTCGTCCGCCATTCGGCGAACAGATCGTCGATGGCGGGTTCACCGCCGCCGTCCGCCTCCGCCTGCGAGATCGGCCGGACCCGCCGGTTGGCCACCTCGTTCACCAGGTTGAAGACCACGCACCCCGGCGACCACGCGGCCACGCGGTCCGCCAGATCGGGAATCGGCTCGTCGGAGGTGACCACGGCCTTGAGGAAACACCCGTCCAGCCAGCCGCCGCGAGCCCGGGCCTCCAGCTCGCCGATTGTGCCGGCGAAGCTCTCCAGGGGCCGACCCGGCGGCAGCTCGCGCTCGCTCAGTCGCACGTCATCGCCGATCGTGACCACGACCACGTGCTTGTTCTGGCGGCTCTCGCCATAGTCGAGCGGGACGAGCGACCCGGCGTACCGGCCCCGCACACTGCCTGGAAGCTGCTGAGGATCGTGGATATGGCCGAAGGCGCAGTATAGGGCGCGGTGCAGCCCCGTCGTGTGCGTAGCGTGGTCTTCGCCCACGGTGAACCGCCGCTCGGACCTGCCCGGGCGCGCGCCGTCAACGTGCAGGTGCGCCGTGTAGAGGACGATGCCGGCGGTGCCCGCGGCCTCGCGCGCATCGTCGATCAACCCGTCGTTGAGCGTGCGGATGCCGTCCGCGTAGTCGCCCTCGAAGCGCGAGGCGTCGCCCGTGGCATAGTCGGTGATCGCCCCGGGAGGAATGAAGGGGACGCACGCGAGGGCGACGGGGACCTCGGCGAGGTCGCGGAACTCCAGGACGCGGGGTCTGGTGACGAACCTGAGGCGCCGGGGCGAGGCCAGTCCGGCCAAGTGGTCCAGCACCTCCAGCAACGCTTGCGAGTCGTGGTTCCCGCTGATCACCACGGTGGGGGCGATCTCCGCCAGCCGCTGCAGCGCCGTGACTCCGAGCCGCAGTGCCGGGTACGGGGGGCGGTAGGCGTCGAAGAGGTCGCCCGCGTGGATGATGAGGTCGGGGCGCTCGGAGTCGGCGACTTCAAGCAGGCCCTGCAGCGCCGCGCGGTGGTCCTCCATCCTGTCGTGGCGTCCCAGCTTGGCGCCGAGGTGCCAGTCGGCGGTGTGGAGCAGCTTCAAGGCAGGTCCCCCGGGCGGTCCTCCACCGGCGTGCTACAGCTCCACCTTCGGGCCCGACATGGCGGAGAGGTTGGACAGGATCGCTTCGGTCCGCGCGCGGTCACGCGCCTCGTCGGCCTCCGCCTCGTCCGGGTTGGTGGCATAGGGAGGGAAGGGGAATCGCAGGGGGATCGGCTCGGGCACGATCGGCTGCGACAACACCATGGTCCCGGGCATGAAGCGCGACGCACGCTGACGCAGCGCGGAAGAGAGGAATCGGTAGGCGTCGGCCTCGTTCGCGTCGAGCCGCCCCGCGACCTTGATCGATGCGTTGCGCGGGAGCGCGGGAGCCACCGCCGAAGCCGCCTGCTGCGCTCCCACCAGCAGCACGCCCAGCGAGCGCCCGCGCTCCGCGATGTCCACGAGCAGTTCCCGCAGCGGAGAGAACCCCTTCGCGGGCGCGTATTTGTTGAGTTCGTCCAGGACGACGAAACGCAGGGGCAGGCGCCCCGTTCCCTGCTTCTCGCGCCATACGCCGTCCAGCAGGGAGCCCACCACGAAGCGCTGGGCGTCGTCGTGCAGGGTGGAGATGTCGACCACGTGCAGGCGGGCGTTTTCTGCCGACACAGGCCTGAGGCCGCAGCCGATCAGCGGCCCGATGTGCTTGCGGAGCCGCAGCAGCCGGCGCAGGTAGGCCTGGCGGGTGCCAGCCTGGGTGCGTCCGAACCAGGCCTTGAGAGCATCGTCGTCGTCCCGGTTAGCCATCTTCTCGGTGAAGTCGACGAAGCCGCCGAAGTCCTCGATCACGTGGCCGGCGCCCGCGGGCACCGACTCCGGTTCCTTCGCCGCCAGCCTGTCGGGGTCGAAGCTCGTGTCCTCGGGCACGGTGGGGAGTATCACCACGGCGCCGGTCTCGCCGCCCTCGAGCCGGCGGAGGTGGCGCAGAAGCTGAATGCGGAACTGCTGCTCGATGAACCCGACCTGGGTCGAGCGATCGTCCTCGGAGGTGAAGCAGAACTGAAGCAGCTGTTCGCGGATGAACTGCTCCGGGGTCCACCCGTAGGCGTTCACATCGGCGGTGTGGCGGGACTTGACGCCCGGCACCGCTCCCGAGACGCCGGGTCGGCGCGGGGCGTACAGGCGCACCGAGCGGAAGGGACCGGGACCGGGTACGCCGAGGGCGCGCCACTGCGTGCGGGCGTGCGGTCTGCCGGGGAACTCCGAGTTCGGGCGATCGAGGTGGAGCAGGTCCTCGCCCTTGGTGTTGAAGACGAGCGCGCGCACGTTCTCGCGTTCGGCACGGCCCCCGAGCAGGGCCATCCCGCCCTCGGTCTCCAGAAGCTGGTAGAGGACGTACAGCGCATACGACGTCTTGGTCGCCACGCCCGAGATCCCGGAGATGGAAAAATGTCCCCCGGACCGACCGTCGACGAAGCGCATGTCGGCAAACACCGGCTCGCCGCCCATGTCCAGGCCGACAGGGAGTTTGCCGCGCTTCATCTCGTCCTCGAAGAGCGCGATCGCGCGATCCGCCCCCACGGCGCGCATGGCCACGGCCCCAACGTTCGGGGCGACGAAGAGCTCCGGTACGACGCGCAACACCCGCACCTCGGCGAGCCGCACGTGCTCGGCGGGCATGATGCGGTCGACGACACGGGCCGTGTCGGAGGGCAGGTCGGCGCCCTCGAAACGGCTGCGCAGTTCGGTGACGATGCCGTAGTGGGTGACCCGGGTCCGGTCAGGCAGGTCGGTGCGTACGGCGATCAACTGGTCCAGCTGGACCGTCGCGCCGGGGTCCAGCACGACCTGAAAGTCGCGGGAATTGCTGCCGTGTGAGCCGTCGACGAGCCCGACCCGGGTGTCCGGGGGCGGGTTTCCGCCCGTGTCTGGTGTCGTCTGGCCGTCCTGGTCGTTCACGCGGCCTCCTCTTCCCGGTTGCGTTGCATGACGGCTTCGCGAACGGCGCGCAGCGCGAGACGCGGGTCGCCGAGCAGGTGATGAAGGTGCTCTTCGAGCGCCGCGACCGGGGTCAGGTTGACCGGTGCGCGGGCGTTGCGGTGCGGTGCGGACGCAAAAGCGGGGAGCCAGCGCGCGGCGCGGTCCACGGTGTCGACGGCCTGACCGCTGCCCGAACTCGCGGGCACCTCCAGACGCGCGATCCCCGCCCACGGACCCGCCCAGGGACCTGGGTCGCCCAACCGGATGTAGCACGCATATCGCTCGTCCTTCATGGCGAAAAGGCTCGTCCGCTCACCGACGCCAAGACGCGGCACGGCCTGCCAGTGCTCTACCGCCAGCGTGCGCCGGTGATGCGTTTTGACGTACCCGACCACGTGTGTCGTGCGGCTGCGGCGGATGCCATGAAGCGGTCCGTCGAAGACGACCAGCCACCCGTCCGCAGTGAGGTGGTCGGCGATGTCGGCTTCGGTGTCCCGCATCAGGCGCTGCAGGTGTTGCGACGCCGCACGGGGTTCCTCGCTGTCGACCGAAAGGGGCGCCCAGCGCCACCCCCCGGGATGCGGACGCAGCCGCACCTGCTGCCCGCCGGAGAAGATCACCGCGCGGCCGGTCTCCACGTGTTGGATCGCCGCCGGCCCGTCCGGGCCGATCAGTACCGCGCCCGCTCCCCATGCTCCCGCGAGCCCGGTGATCGTCTCGCCGTCCGCGTTGGTGTGCGTGAGGTGCGCCTCCGTTCGGCGTACCCCGTCGACGAAGCAGAGGTGGACCGGTGGGCCCGCGTCGGGGGGCTGGTGAATCCGGAAGCGGCCCCCGTCCTCCACGATCCGGCATTCCACCGCGTGTTCATCCTCTTCGTCCGCGCGGAAGCCGGCGCCGTGGGACACGTCGAAGGGTTCGACTCCGATGAAGGGGCGGCGCGCGCCGTCGTTCATGCCGTGTTCGCTCATGGTCGGTCCTGAAGATAGGCGAACGGCCCCGGACCGGCATCGAGGCCGGCCCGGGGCCGTCGATCAACGGCGCCCGGGTTCAAGTCGTCCCCGGGGCAACCGGCGGGGTTACCCTACCATCTGTAGCCCAGCCTGGTGTAGTAGAAGCCGCCGTTGAAGCCGAACGGCGTGAACTGACCATACGTGTTGCCCACGCCCGCCGCCGCCCCGGGATACTCCTGGGGGAAGGTGTTGAACGCGTTCTGGGCACCGACCGTCAGCGTCCACCGGTCCGCAAACGTCCGCGCGGCCTCGAGGTCGATCAGGTTGCGCGACGGGTAGTCGATCGTGTTGTCGGAGCTGCCCTCGTAGTACGGCTGCTCGCCGTCGTAGTAGCCGCCCCAGTGGCTGATCCGCGCCAGCACGCGCATGCCGCCGACGAAGTCGTGGTTGACCGAGATGTTGCCGCGCAGGTTCGGCAGGCCTTCCTCCAGAATGCGGATTCGGCCTGAGCTCAGCGTCTGCGGGTTGTGATCGGTGACCACGGTGCGATTCAGGTTCCACGCGGTGCTGAAGGTTGTCGCGGAACCGTCGCCGCCAGCCACCCGGTACGCCGCCACCCAGTCGATTCCCGAGGTCTTCGTCGAGAAGTCGTTGATGAAGAAGCGGAACCGGGCGAGCACGCCGCCGGGGCGGATGATGCCCTCGGCGAGCAGCCGGTCAATGTCAGCGGGGCTGAGGCTGAAGTCCTGGGTGAAGGTGAGCCGGTCGGAAATGCGGATCTGGTAGGCGTCGAACGACATGCTCAGGTTGCCGCTCTCGACCACGCCGCCCACCGCCAGGTTGATCGACGTCTCCGGCGTCAGCGGCTCGCCGCCGAACTCCCTCCCCAGATCGGAGGTCGCCGGGATGGTCCCGTTGTTCGTGAGGTCCATGATGACCGGGTCGTAGATCGTGGAGATGTTGAAGGCGTTGGACTGACCGGGCGTGGGGGCGCGGAAGCCGGTGCTGGCGCTCATCCGTAGCGCGAAAGCCTCGGACATGCTTACGCGGGCGGCCACCTTGCCGTTGATGGTGCTGCCGAAGTCGGAGAAGTTCTCGAAGCGGCCCGCCACGCCGAACGTCCACGCGCCCTCGGGCTCGCGGATCTCCAGGTCGGCGTAGGCCGCGACGTTGCTGCGGTTCCAGACGCCCTCGGTCAGCGGACCGAAGCCGGTGAACCCGTTCGATCCCGGCGTGAATCCCTGGGAGGCCAGCGGACCCTCGGTCCAGCTCGCGCGGTCGCCCGGGACGATCTCGAAGCGCTCGTTCCGGTACTCCGCGCCGCCGGCGAAGTTGACCCTGTTGTTCACGGCATAGGAAAGGTCGACGTTCAGGTTGGTCTCCTGCTGGTCGTAGATGCCGGGGTTGAAGTACGGGGTGCACGGCTGGTCGGGAACGTGCGGCGAAAGCTTCTGGTCGGTCGCACAGGGCTGGTCCGGCCCGAGCGACGAGTTGACCGTGTTGTACATGTAGAAGTCCATGTTGGACTTGCCCCAGGCCGCGCTGGCGTCCCAGGAGAGCCTCTCGCCCGCGCCTTTGAGCCCCGCAACCGCGGAGGCGTCCAGCACGTTCGCCCCGAACTGCGGCGTGAAGCCGCCGGGGAACATCTTCTGGAAGGTCCAGCAGTTGGGGTTGGCCAGCAATTCCTGCCACGCGGCCTGGTCGGTCACCACGCCCCCGGAGACGGCCACCCTGGGGCAGCCCGCCGAGCCGTCGAGCACGCCGTCCTGCGCGTCCAGAAGATCGCCCACCAGCAGGAAGGCCCCGTCGTCGTCGCTGGTGCCGAACACGCCGCTGCGGGTGTTCGGGTTCCGGAAGTAGAACCCGCCCTCGACCTGCTTGCTCACATAGTTGCCGTGGCCGTAGAACTGGGTCTGGTCGCCGAAGACGTAGCCCGTGTTCGCCCACAGCTTGAGCTCGTTGGAGACCTCCGGCGATCCCCAGATCTGGGCCGGATCGCGCACGCTGGTGTTCCCCTGCGTGTTGATAAGGGCAATCGCATCGTCGCGCTGGACGCTGCGATCGGTCGGCAGGGCATTGCCGTATTCACCGGTCACGTTCAGGAAGCCGGTCTCGCCGAGCGGAAGTCCGAAGTTGCCGGTCAGGGTATACATGTCCCCGTCCCCCGGCAGGATGCCGCGATCCACCCGGTTGCTTGTATCGCCGAAGAGGTGACCGCCGGTCTTGAGCTCAAGCGAGCCGCCGGAGCGGTCGTTCTTCAGCACGAAGTTCATCACGCCCGCAATGGCGTCCGAGCCATACTGAGCCGCCGCGCCGTCGCGCAACACCTCGGCCTGCTCCAGCGCCGCCCCCGGAATGAGCGCGATGTCCGGGCCCTGCGAGCCGTCGGCGAGCCCGTTGCCGTACCACGTGATGACCGCCGTGCGGTGCCGCCGCTTGCCGTTGATCAGCACCAGCGTGTGATCCGGGGCCAGGCCGCGCAGGTTGGCGGGCCGCGCGAAGGTCGCCGCGTCGGAGATCGGCTGGATGTTCACGTTGAACGACGGTACAACGTTGCGCAGCAGGTTGGCGAAGTCGGTGTCCCCCTGCCGAACGATTTCCGTCGTGGGGATCACGTCCACGGGTACGGGCGACTCGGTCACTGTCCGCGGCCGCGCGCGGCTTCCCACCGCGACCAGGCCTTCCAGCTCCAGCGCTACGGCGGTAAGGGCCGCGTCCAGACGAGTGGTCCCGCCGTCCGTGATCGGGACGACCGTTCGGAACGTCTGGAACCCGATCAGCACGATCACGACGTCGTGGGTGCCGACGGGTATCCCCGTCACGGTGTAACCGCCGTCGGCGCGGCTGTTCGCACCCAGATTGAGATCCGGAAACGACACCTGAGCTCCTGCCAACGCGGCACCGGTGCCCTGCACGGTCACCGTGCCCTCAAGGGTTCCGGTTGCCTGGGCAAGAACCGCCCCGGGGGCGGCGAGGGCGACCAGCGCCCCGATGAAGAGCAGTTTCTTCTTCATGCTAAATCCATCCCTTTCCTCGGAAGGTACGTAGCGTCTCACAGAATCGGCCCATGTCCTCGGGCAGGCCGAAGGACAGCCGGTTCCAGTCGAGCATCGGCGGGAAATCCCTTCCAACGAGAAATCCCTCGTCCGCCATGCGGTTTCGGTAGGTTGCCAGGTCGCCGTTGATCCGATGCATCAGGAAGTTGGCCTGGGTGGGCATGTACTCCAGCCCCAGCTCGTCCAGCGTGGACTCGACCATCTGCCGCGACTCGCGGTTGACCTCGCGGCTCTCCTTCATGAGTGCCTGGTCCTGGAACGAAGCCCCGGCCGCAGCGATCGCCAGCTGGTTCGCGTTGTTGCGCGACGCGAAATCCATCAGGCGCGTGGCGGTGTGCGGATGGGCGATCCCGTATCCGATGCGAAGCCCGGCGAGCCCGTAGATCTTCGAAAACGTCTTCACGACGACCACGTTGCGCTTCTTCGCGATCCACGGGAGCGAACTCCACATGCGCTCGTCGTCGACGTACTCGATGTACGCTTCGTCCGAGAGAAAGAAGACGTGCTCGGGCGCGTCGGCGATCCATGCGTCGATTTCGGCACTGGGCGTAATCGTCGCAGTCGGATTGTTCGGGTTGCACAGGTAGACCAGGGCCGGGTGTCCCGAACTCTCTGCCGCTTCGCGCATCCGCCCGATGTCGTGCGCATGGTCGGACGTGAGCGGCACCTTGACGAGTTCGTACGCCTCGGTGCGCTGGTAGTTGGTCACCGCCTCGTAGGTGGGGTCCGCCATGACGAGCCTGGCGCGCGGCGCGGCATAGGCCTGCACCACCATCTGCAGAACCTCCGCAGAGCCGGTGCCGATCACGATCTGCCCCTCGTCCACCTCGTGGGCGGCGGCCAGCTTGGAGACGAGTTGCCCCTGCTGGTCCGACGGGTAGCGGTTGGCGAGCACGATGGCTTCCATGAGCGCGTCCTTCGCCGCCGGCGAAATCCCCAACGGGTTCTCGTTGGAATTGAGACGCACCGACCCGTCGCTCGTCCGCCGCCCCGGGGCGCCGACAAGGCCGGCGAGGGGGCTCCCGAGTCCCCCGAAGGCGTTCGTGCCCGCCACAAGCCCGGAAACCGCGCCGGCTTTCAGGAAGAAATCGCGTCTACGCATGAGCACCCCTCCCAACTGGAGTGAAAGAGTCGTGCCTTGTCCACAAGGAGCCCGGCAGAGTCCGCAGGAAGTCCCGCCAAGCCAAGAGGAGCCTGGCGTGGTCCGATTTGTCCGAAATTGTCGCACGATTGTCCGAAATTGTCATATTGGATGCCTTCCGCATTGCCAATTCGTCCGACGCACCGGACCTCATTCAATATCGGCACTGATTCGTAACCGCGCCACCCGGAGCGTTGTCCAATGAGAAATGATCATGAGCGGGAAGCGGGTTTCCAACGGGAAGTGAGCACGAGCGGGGGTGCGAGCAGATCATGGGAGCATGATCGTGACACTCTGCACCGAACGGATTTGCACCCTCGACGACATCCGCGCCTTCCTCGGCGGGAGCGAGGCGGCGGAGATCACCCCCCACGACCGCGAGGCGGCGTACGCGTTCGTTGAGCGGACGCTGGTCCGGTTCCGCTACCATTTCGGCCTGTCGAGGGCCGGGAAGGGTCTGGTCAGGAAGTATCTCGCCAGGGTCACCGGCTACTCGGACGCCCAGCTGACCCGGCTGATCACGCAGCAGCGCCGCACGGGCCGCATCCGCGACCACCGGTTGCGCCCTCCGGCGCGGCCCTTCGCCACGGTCTACACGACCGCCGACGCGCTGCTGCTGGCCGAGGTGGACGAGGCCGTCGGCCAGCTCTCGGGACCGGCGACGAAGCGGATCCTGTGGCGCATGTACCATGTCTTCCGCGACGAGCGCTTCGAACGCCTGGCCGGGATCTCGAACGGCCACATCTACAACCTGCGGAACCGCCGGGTGTACCGGCGTGCCCGGACCACGTTGCGGACGACGCGGGGTGCGCCTTCGCCGATCGGCCAGCGGCGCAGGCCCCGGCCGGAGGGCCGTCCGGGCTTCGTGCGCGTCGACACCGTGCACAGCGGTGACCGCGATGGCGAGAAGGGGGCCTACGTGATCAACATGGTCGACGAAGTGACGCAGTACCAACAACTTGCGTCGGTTCGCCGGATCACCGAGCAGTTCATGGTCCCCGTGCTCGAGGCGCTCATCGGCGCGTTCCCCTTCCGCGTCCTGGCCTTTCACTGCGACAACGGGTCGGAGTTCATCAACCACCGGGTCGCGGAGATGCTGAACAAGCTGCACGTCGAGGATTTCACGAAGTCGCGGCCCCGGCGCTCGAACGACAACGCGCTGGTCGAGTCCAAGAACGGCAACGTCGTTCGCCGGTGGCTGGGGCGCAGCCACATCCCGGAGTCTCTGGCACCGGATGCCGACGCGTTCCTGCGCGACCATCTCTCGCCCTTTCTCAACCATCACCGCACCTGCCTCTTCGCGGTCGAGGTCGAGGATGCGAACGGGCGCCGCCGCAGGAAGTACCCCCAGGAGCTGGTCAGGACCCCGTACGAGAAGCTCCGGTCGCTGCCCGGGGCCGAAGGCTTTCTGAAGCCGGGCGTCACCTTCGAGAAGCTCGACGCCGCAGCACACGCCGTGAACACCGTGGAGGCCGGCCAAAAGGTCCAGCGGGCCCGCAAGGTGCTCTTCCAGCTCATCGCCAAGGCGCTGAACCCCGCAGCATGACCGGCCCCGCCCGCCCCTCGGCTCGCTCCGCTCGCCTCGGGGCTGGCGGCCCTTGCGCCGCCCCCTCCTCCACCCCACCATCCCAACCTCCACCACCCCTCACCATCGCACCCCCCCCCACCTCGGCCCCTCCCCCCGGCTCGTTCATGATCATGTCCGGGTTGGAAAACACTCCCGGAAGCGCTTCTTCCGCCGAAGAAGGCGCCTCTGAGTGCTTTGCCGACCGTGGTCAGTCCAAATCCAGCACTCCGTCGCGGGCACCCGTCATCTCCCAGCGGGTCAGCACCACCGGAATGACGCCCACCGCAAAGAACTCGTCGAAGAAACGCTGCTGCGTGAAGGCGTCGCCTTCCTGGATCGCCCATTCCGACATGAGCTCCTCGATCTGGACCTTCCCGGTCAGGTAGCTGGTGCCGTACCCCGGCTGCTGCAGGTAGAGGTGCTGTTCGCCGCGCACGAGAGCGGCGTCGGGCAGCCATCCCCGCGGGGTCCACCGGCCCGCGAACGCCACCGCCTCCTCCATGTCGAACACGCCGGCGTGAAGGTAGAGACCAGCGAGGGCGCGCGCGGCCCGCTGGGCGAGCATGATCCACACCAGTTCGCGCGACCGTGGCTCCCCCTCGAAGAGTCCCGCGTGCATCAACATCTCCTCCATGCCGGTCGCGAGCCCCTCGGAGCGCGCGTCCCAGATGTTGTAGAGGAGCGGCGTGCTGCGGATGGGACTCGGGTGCGGGACCTCGCGCATGGCGGCCAGCTCGATCCAGTGGTGCAGGTGGGTCCGCATCACCAAGGGGTCGCGGTAGTTGACCTCGCTGAAGAAGTTGCGGATCTCGCCTGGGGCCGCCGGGGTGAACGAGCCGTTCTTGGCGCGCAGCGCCGGGTCCATCCAAACTTCCACGGTCTGGATTTCGTCCTCCTCGAGGAAGCGCATGTACTCCGTGACCGCCTCGTTCAGGCGCGCGTCGTACGCCTCCGGGGTGTCGATCCGGTCGAGCTCGGGAAGGTGCCGGTTCCGGTGCTCCTCCAGCCGGAGCGAGGAATGCGCCCTGGCCAGTTCACGGCGCATGAGGGTGACCTGCTCCTCCCAGGAGAAGGGGACGAGGTGGACGTGGCGCATGTACCACGTGTAGTTGTCGCTGCCGACCCCCGAAGGACCGGTCTTTGAGTCCGCCAGCTCGTCGATCCAGTCATGGAACTCCGTGGTCGCGGCCCGGGCCGACGCGATCGCCGCGTCCAGGGCGTCGCTCGTGCCGGCAACGCGCTCCGAGAAGCCGTCCAGGTCGGCAGCCTGGTTGCGGAACGACCGCAACCCCGCGACCCAGAGGTCGTGAGCGTTGCCCGTCAGGTTGCCGCGCGCCTGCTCCAGCAGCGCGGGGACCGTGCCGATGCGGGCGGCCAGCTCCGCCGCGTCCTCCGCCGAGAGCGGGTACTCGTAGGTCCACAGGTCGATCCACGCATGATTGACGGGGCCTTCGTGCGCGGGCACGTCGCTCTCGGCGGCAAAGATGGTGACGTAGAAGGCGGGGTTGCGCTCCCACGGCCGCCGCACGCGGTGATCGAAGTCGAGACCGTTCATTTCGGTGCGCACCAGGTGCCAGTCGATCTGTTGTTCGACGGGCCAGGATTCGTGGTCCAGGGCCTCGAGCCGCGCCCGCCAGGCCGGCAGCTCGGCGTGCTGCGCGGCCATCGCGTCGGCGGTGTAGTCGGGCACCCCGTCCATGAAGTCGGGAGCCTCGAATTCACGCCATTCCGAGAAGAGGGCGGTCAGGTCCTCGTAGCTGCCTGCCGGAGTCGTGGCCTCCGGGGCGTCACCCTGTGCGCAAGCCACCAGGGACAGTCCGATGGCGGCGCTGACAATCCCCGGTCCGCGCGCGGACCGGCGGTCAGTTGGATCCGGTACCGTTCGAGTCGCGTTCATCGGGCGCTCACCCCCCGACCGACCACGGAGGCGCAACGCCGTTGACGCGCGCATACGCGATCGACTGGCCCAGATGCTCGTGGCAGTGCGCCAGCGTGAAGGTCATCGCGCCGCGCACGCTGGTCGGGCCGAACAGTTCGATGTCCTGCCCCCAGGCATCCCCGCTGGTGCCCTCGATCGCCTCCGCCATGTAGTCGAAGGAGGCGCCAAGCGCCGCGACGACCGTCGCCTTGTCGGTGACCGCTTCGGGATCGTCTCCGTACCATGTTTCCACGCCCGTGGGCGGGTCGGTCCCCATGACACGGCCGACCAGCCCGATATTGGCGGCGGCCACGTGCATGTAGACCTCGGAAACGGAACGCACGCCGTCTCCTGGCCGCCAGCCGTAGGCGGATTCGGGCATGGCTTCGGCCAGGCCCACGTACTTCTCCCGCAGGTCGCCCAGGTCGCCCAGCAGTTCGGACTGAACGGTCGACGTTGCGGTCGCGGCGGCGTCATCCGCGCCCATCCCCCCGGCGGCCTCGCTCTCGCCCGTGTCCGCAGGCGCGCACGCCGCAAGCGTGAGCGCACAGATGGCCGCGAACATCCTGGAATACTCTCTCTCCATCGCACTGCTCCTTTGTCATGCGGGACCGGCGACCGCGCCAGCTACCGTGAGTCAATAGACAGTGCTACGCCGCCTCGTGCCACCAGCGCGACGGCCTCAGTCGCTTCCCTCGGCCACCGACCCGGTCCAGCCACAGGGCCAGGCGTCTCAGCCAGGTGCCCGCCAGCCAGCGCCACGCGCGGTCCCGCCAGCGGCGGAAGTCACGATTGTAGGGACAGACGCGCACGCAGATCGAGCAGTCGGTGTTCTGGTTCGCCCAGAAGCGGAAGCACTTCTCGGCGTCGGTGGTCCACTTGCGGATCCCCTGGATGTTGGAGCGGTTGTGCACGACGGTGGACGGCGCACCCCCGTCGATGGCCCGCGCCGGACACCCTTCGGTGCACGCCCGGCAGATGTCGCACATCTCCTTGACGCCGAAGCGCGCCGGGCTGTCGTGCGCGAGGGGCATGTCGGTGAAGACCTTGCCGATCCGGACCCGGGGGCCGAACTCGCGCGTGATCAGGAGGCCGTGGCGTCCGTATTCGCCCAGCCCCGCCTTGATCGCCAACGGGATGACCAGCGCGGAGTCGTTCATGCTTGCCACCGCGCGGTAGCCCAGGTTGGTGATGTACTGGGCGATGGCCAGTAGCACGATCGTGTCGCGCGAATAGGTGGCGCCGGTCGCCGCGCCGCTCAGGGCCGATGGTGCCGTGCGCAGGACCTCAAGGTCCATGGACTGCGCAATCACGACCACGTTGTCGAGATCCGGCGGAATCTCCTGCGGCTTTTCCTGCTCGCCCTCGCGGCTGTAGGCGTGCGTGTACATCCAGCGCTCGTCGTAGCCGGTGATCCCGACGAGGTCCGCCCCGAGCATGCGCGCCGCGTGCTTGACCTCCCGGGCCATCTCCTCGGGGGACTCGACGGGAAGGGCGCTCCCGGGCCCTTCGCGCAGGACGGTGTACGGATCCAGGAAGCCCTCTCGCCGGTCGGCGTCCTGTTTCAGTTCGGCGAAGATGTCGGTCACATGCCACGAGGCGTTTCGCAGCGCGTAGTCCCGCTGGGTGAAGCCGTCGACGGACCGCCACGTCATCCGCGGGGTCCTGTACGTCTCGTAGAACATGTCGGAACGGTGCGTCCGCACCTCCGCGTCCCAGAACGAGCGGCAGAAGATGTCGTCCTTCTGCGAGAAACGGCGAAAGTCCTCGCCTACCTCAAAGCCTGCCTCGCGGTCGGACGCCGCGCTGGCGGGTTTGTCCCGGATTCCCTCGGATGGCCTGCGCATTCGGCCAATCTACCACGTGGCCGGCGGGCACGCTCCCGGCTCCATGATGCATCGCCGCCCGAATGCCGGGGGATTTTGTCCGCGGGCTGTTAATCCCCGTCCGGCTCCGACCCTGTGAGGGGCCGCAGTTCCTCGCCAGGGTTGACGAACCTGTTGAGCTCAAGCTGGTGCTGTCGGTCGTGCAGCTCCCGGTAGCGGCCTGCGGCGGCCATGAGGCGGTCGTGGTCGCCACGCTCCACCACCCGGCCCTCCTCGATCACCAGGATCTGATCCGCGCTCCTGATCGTGGACAGGCGATGCGCGATGACGAAGGTGGTGCGTCCCGACCGCAGCGCCTGCAGTCCCTTCTGAATCTGCGCCTCGCTCTCGGAATCGAGGCTGGAGGTGGCCTCGTCCAGAACGAGGATGCGGGGATCGGCCAGAATCGCGCGGGCGATCGCGAGGCGCTGCCGCTGACCGCCCGAAACCTTGACGCCGCGCTCGCCGATCACGGTGTCGTAGCCGTCCGGAAAGCCCGTGATGAACTCGTGGCAGTGCGCCAGCTGCGCGGCCCTCACGACCTCTTCCCGGGTCGCGCGCACGCGGCCGTAGCGGATGTTGTACTCGACCGTGTCGTCGAAGAGGAAGTTGTCCTGCAACACGACTCCAACGTAGCGGCGGTAGTCGGCCAGCCGGATCTTCGCCAGGTCGCGGCCATCCACGAGCACCCGGCCCGAATCCGGCGCGTTGAAGGACAGCACGAGGCTGGCCAGCGTACTCTTCCCCGACCCCGACGACCCCACCAGCGCAGTCGTCGTGCCCGGAGGCGCCTCCAGCGACACGTCCCGCAGGACCGGCACATCGTTGTCGTACGCGAACGACACGTTTTCGAACGAGATCCGTCCGTCGATTCGATCCAGTGCCCGCTTGTCCTCGTCCCCGTCGGCCTCCGTGCTCATCGACCTGAGTTCGCGGATGCGGTCCAGGCCGGCGAACGCCTCGGTGATCTGCGTGCCGATGCTCGCGATCTGGACGAGCGGACCCGCCATCATGCCTGTGAGGATCAGGTACATGACGAAGTCGCCCAGGGTCATCGCCTCGGTGATGATCGCGCGTCCTCCCACGAGGATCATCACCATGCTGATGAGGCCGATGATCACCGAGGAGAACGACGTGACGGCCGAGACGCCGGTCACCGACCTGGCCACGTTGCGCAGGAGCCGGTGCGCTCCCTTGGCGAAGACCCGGTCTTCTTTCCGTTCCGAGGTGTACGCCTTGACGATGCGCACGCCGGCCAGGCTCTCGCCGAGCCGTCCGGTCACCTCCGCGTTGATCCGGCCCCGCTCCCGGAACAACGGCCTGAGGCGCCTGAAGGCGATGGCCATGGCGCCGCCGAAGACGAGCAGGATCGACATGGTGAAGAGGGTGAGCACCCAGTTGACGTACAGCAGGATGGCGAAGCAGGTGGCCGACATCACCAGGCCGCCGACCAGCTGCACCAGCCCCGTTCCCACGAGGTTCCTGATCCCCTCGGCATCGGTCATGATCCGCGAAATCAGGACCCCGGACTTCGTCGAATCGAAGTAGTTGACCGGCAGGCGCGCGACGTGGGCCTGCACCGTCTTGCGCATCTCCGTGATGGCGCGCTGAGCCGTTACACCGAGGATCTGGGACAGGGCGAACGAGCTTATCCCCTGTACGAGCGCTGCCACCCCCACCACGAGAGCCAGCGGCAACAGCAGGTCGGTGCGTCCCTGGCCGACAACGTCGTCGATCAGGAACCTGGACGACGCCGGCGCCACCAGCCCCGCCAGGCGCCCGATCACCATCACCACCAGACCGAAGGCGACGCGGCGGCGATACCGCCATATGATCGCCTTGGCCTCCTTCCACACCCGCCCCGGTTTCAGCTTCTTCTCGGTCACGCCCCCTGGACCCTTCGTCGTTCGGTTGCACCGGAACGAACGGTAGCGGGGACACGGAGCGGACGCCAAGCGGGCTGGCTGCCGGCGCGGGTCGTTCGGCCACGGAGTATCCGGCCGTGGAACGCCCGGCGGTCATGAGTCACCAGGATCCCGGGGGTCCCTTGCGCTCCCGGGCATATCGCTCGGCCAGTTGACCCGTGACATAGGCGTCGAGCTCGGCCACGTCCTCGCCGGACCGTGCGAGCGCCGCGGCCAGGTTGTTCAGGAACAGCTCGTTGTCGCCGTCGAGCGTGGCCGCCAGGGCGAGGGGTCCGATGGCGTCCTCGTAGCGGCCGTGTTCGATCAGCAGGTAGCCCATGTTGTTCAGCGCCCACGCGTCCTGGGGATCCACCAGCAGCGCCTCCTCGTAGCTCGCAAGCGCGCTCGAACAGTCGCCGCTCTCGGCCTGGGCACGCGCCAGTGTGCGCCACGCCGCGGCCGAACCGGGGTTGACGTCCGTCGCGATGCCCGCGTGTTCCCTGGCCTCGTACGGACGCCCGATCTCGAGGAGGGCCCGTGCCAGATTGACGCGGCCCTTGTCGTGCCCGGGCTCGTGCGCGACCCACGCCCGCAGGTGCTGTTCCGCGAGTTCCGGGTCGCCGTGCCGCAGGGCCGTCAGGCCGAGCGAGTAGCGGTCCGTCGGGGTGGGTGCGGCAGTTTCTTCGTCCTCTGTGGGCGAGCGCTGAGGCGTCTCGGACGAATCCGGCAGCCCGTCTGCTACGTCCTCCGCGGGCAACGCGACCTCCGTGACCGCCGCGGGCAACTCCACCGCTACGACCGCCGCGGGCAACTCCACCTCCGCGACCGCCGCGGGCAACCCGACCTCCGCGATCGCCACCTCGTCCACCGGCACTCCTTCCCGCTCGTCCACGCACGCCGCGGCGGCCGCGAAGACGGTGAGCGCGAGTCCCACCGCGCTCCACCGCAGCAACGCTTCCGATCGATCGTGCTCCGTCGTCGTGTACATCATTGTTCGGCCTCCCGAGCCTGCCCCGTAGCGGGATCCGGGTCGTTCCGGGTCCTCGGGCACGGGGTGGTTGTGTTCGGCATTCAGGAGAGCAACGAGCGGGCCAATCACGCACGGACAGCCGGGCGCAGCCGCAAGGTGTTGCGGGGGAACGAGTTGGCGGGGAACGCGGCGCGCCGGATTCCCGGCCGAGCCTCACCATCGTGTCCGACTGGACACGTCCGACGTCCGGGTCCAGTGGCCGGCGGATCACGACGGCGGCCCCGGTCGGTCTCCTGCCGGCTGAGCAACGGCCGCCGCCCCGGTCAGGCCTCCGGCCGGCGGACCCCCAGCCTGTTCATGATCTTGAGGAGGCTCGAATGATCGGCCAGCCCCAGCGCCTTCGCCGTCAGGCCCACCTTCCAGTCATGGGCCTCGAGCGCTCGCAGCACGATGGCCTGCTCCGCGGCCCGCTTCTGCTCCCGAAACGTCCCGGCGCCGCCCTCCGGCGCTGTGGCGCGTGTGGCCGTGGCATCCTCCGTTGGCGTGCCGTCGGGCCGCAGATCCGGCGGCAGGTCCCCCACGCCCAGAACGGCGCCGTCCGAGGCGATGATCATCCGCTCAATCGTGTTGCGGAGCTCGCGGACGTTGTTGCGCCTCCAGTCCCGCGCCTGGAGAGCCTCGCGCGCCGCCTCCGACAGGGGACGCGCCGTCCGGCCCAGACGCGGGGCAAGCGCCGCCGCGAAGTGGTCGGCGAGCAGCCCGACGTCGCCGCCGCGCTCGCGCAGCGGGGGCACGCGGATGACGTGCACGTTGAGCCGATAGAACAGGTCGCTGCGGAACGCTCCGGAGTCCACCTCGGCGTAGAGATCCCGATGGGTCGCGGCCACGACCCGGGTCTCCACCACGATCGGGTCCTCCCCGCCCAGCCGCGTGACCTCGCCACCCTCCAGGACACGCAGCAGCCGCGCCTGCAGCGAACCGGGCAGCTCCCCGATCTCGTCGAGGAAAAGGGTACCGGCCGACGCGCGCTCGAACGCTCCCCGGCGCGCCTTGACGGCTCCCGTAAAGGCGCCGCGGTCGTGACCGAAGAGGTCGCTGTCCACCAGCCCTTCCGCCATGCCGCCGCAGTTGACCGCCACGAACGCCTCGTCGCGGCGCCGGCTCTGCCGGTGCAGTTCCCTCGCCACCAGCTCCTTGCCCGTGCCGCTCTCCCCCAGGATCAGGACCGGACTGGGAATGCCCGCCAACCTGCCGATGGCGGCTCGCAGGTCGGCCATCGGCCCGCTCTCGCCGATCAGGGTCGTCGGTCGCGCGGATCGCCCTTCCGCTTCCTGCAGGCGCTCGCGAAGGTCGGTCTGGCGCAGTGCCAGCCGCACTTCGTGGACGACGCGCTCCATTGGCTCGGCCTTGTCCACGAAGCTGAACGCGCCCAGACGCACGGCTTCCACGCACCGGTCGAAGCTGCCTGTGCCGGTGTACACGATCACCGGGACGTCGATGCCCTGGTGCTCCATCGACCTCAGGACATCGAACCCGTCGAGTCCAGGCATCTCGAGGTCGAGGATCACACAGTCCACGACTTCGCGCGCCAGGATGTCGAGCCCCTCCGACCCACCGGCTGCAACGCGCGTCTCGAACCCTCCAAGGCGTTCCAGATCGTACGCATACTGCCTCGCCAGCGGCTTCACGTCGTCGACGATCAATACCAGTGGGCTCATGACCCCTCTCTTCCTCGGCCCTCATCGCCCGCGGCCCTCAGGACCAGTTCGATCCGGGTTCCCTTCCCCACCTCGCTCTCAAGGGCGATCCTGCCCCCTACATCCGCCACCAGCCTGCGTGCGATTGCGAGGCCGAGACCAGTCCCGTCGGAGCGCGTGGTGAAGAAGGGTTCGAACACACGCGGGCGCAACTCCTCGGGGATGCCGGGACCATCGTCCTCCACCACCAGGCGGTACTCGGGCGGAACCGCACCGGCTACCTCTTCGAGCCCGACCCGCACCTCGCCGTCCGTCTCGCGCGCCGCCGCCACGGCGTTCACGACCAGGTTGTCGACCACCCTGCGCAACGAGACACCGTCCATCTCCACCCACGCAGGCCCGGTCCCGAGCCCGGCCACGACCCTGACGCCACCGTTCGTCCCGGTCTTCGCCTCTGCCACCGAGAGGGCTACGGCGCGGAGGTCCGACCGCTCGCGCGCCCCATGCACGGCGACCGCCCGGTACTGATCCGCCAGCTCACCCAGGTAGTCGAGACTCTCGGTGATGGTGGAGGCTCTCGCTTCATACGTCTGCGACAGCGCGTCCGCGCCGGTCCGGTGCGCATCGTCCAGGTGCCGGATCACGTTGCGGATGGGGATCAGGCCGTTGCGCACGTCATGGTTGACCTGCCGCGCCAGTTCTCCGAGCGTGGCTCGCTTCTCGGCGTCGCGAACGCGGGCAAGCCCCTCGCGGATCCGTCCCAGCATCCCGTTGAGGAACAGCCCCAACCGGTCCATCTCCCGGGCGCCCCCGCGTGTGAAGGCAACATCCAGCCGCCCCAGGTGAACCCTCCGCGCCGTTGCCGCGAGTTTCTCCACGGGACTCGAGAGATGCCGCGCCATCGCCATCCCCAGGAACAGTGCAAGCACGGACGCCGCGGCCAGACCGAGGAGGAGGGTTCTGTCCCAGGAACGCACCATCGCCGCCAGCAACGGGTCCTGCCAGGCGACCACCAGGTCGACGGGTACGGTTTCGGTGCTACCGTTCCAGCCCTGCCAGGCAACGCGCGCGACCGGGTGGCGGCCCTGGAATTCCGCGATCTCCAGCGTGGTCGCCGCGACCGGCCCGGTCCCCCCGACCGCCCCGCCCTGCCCGATCCGCCGCGGCGCGCGGTCCGGCCCGCCCACGGGAGCCGCGAGCAGCGTCACCTCGCTGTCGCCGGCCCCGGCTGCGAAATCGTCCATCCCGGCACCCACGATCACGACGGCGCCGACCCCGCCCACATCCAGGCGGCGCGCCAGCATCACCGCCGTGACGTCGCCGGTCGGCAGCGGCACGCTGGTAACCACCGGCCCGGTATCGACCTCCGCCAGTCCGGCGAGATCCGGATCGCGCCGTCCCGCGTCGCCCGGAAAGTGACTGGCCGCCAGGATCGTTCCCCCCGGATCGGTCACGTACGCGATTGCGGCTCCGCTCGACGCCGCGAAACGCCTCACGGTGGCCTGCAGCGCCACGGCGTTCCCCGCGCGGAGCGCAATCCTCGCCGCGTTGTCCTCGATCAGAAGGCGCTCCAGAACATCGAGTCGCTGACGCGTTTCGCCGACGCTCCGTTCCCAGCTCTGCGCGAGCCGGACGGCGCGTTCCTGCATCCTTCGCCCATTGGCCTCCGCCAGCCGTCCGGCGCCAACCGAGCGCATGAGCAGCCCCATGCCCAGGACCGGCACCCACGCAGCGACGAGCGCGCCGATCACCAGACGGGTACGGAAGCTCACGGCAGACCCCTCGCCGCGCGCCCGACCGCAAAGGCCCCGGCCTCGCCGATCACGAGCACGGCGGCCTCGCTCCCCGGGTCCCCCACCCCCCACCCGGCCAGCTTGCGTGCGGTTTCCGCAAACAGCGAGCAGGGGTGCACGGGACCCGCGGGCACCGGCACCACCGCGGCCACGTCCCCGGGAGCCCGCGCGATGTCCCCCGGCGGCGCCGCGCGCACCGTCAATCGCCCACGAGCGCCGGTGAGTTCGGCCAGCACCGCGCCGGCACCATCCCGCAGCGCCATCGCGGCCAGGCGCTCCGCGACCTGCCTTGCGGCCAGATCGCCTTCGGGATAGCTAACCGACGGGTTCGCTCCGTCCGCCGCGCCAGCCAGGCCCGGAGCGTCCGCGCCGGCGGAATCCGGGGGCAGGCCTCGGCCTGCCTGCAGGCACGCCGCCGAGATCTCGTCCCAGCTGCGAGACGAGGAACGCCGCGTTCCGGTCGGTGCCCGCCGCACCCAGTCCGCGCCCAGCGCCGCGGCAAGCGCGTCCGCTTCCGCCGCCTCCGACGTCGCCGCCAGTACCACCAGGTATACGCGGTCAAAGGCGGCCAGGCGCACCGGGAGCCCGACGGATCTCGCGTACTCGATCGAGGCGGCGTGGCGTGTGAAGATCCCGCGCTCGTCCCGGTCGATCGCGTCGCGCACGTCATGATCCGCCACCACGGTGACCGGAACCGCCAGTCTGGGGTCCGCGAAAACGCGTGCGACATCCGGATGCGGATCCCTGAACGCGACGCTGACCCGGTCGCCGGACACCACGATGCCGTCAACCTGGTGGCCGAGCCACGGGGGCTGGTCGAGCGGCGGCCAGGCGTCGACCAGCTCACCGCCCCTGGCTCCCGGCAACGCCGCATCGAACTGCAGGGTCACGACGCCATCCTCTACCTGCCATTCGGCTCGTCCGGGCTCCAGCCGCTCGTCGCAGCCGAGGCGCAACAACACCCCCGGGAAGCCGGCGGCACCGTCGGCGGGCTCGCAACCCGTGTTCGAACCCGAAGGCGCCGATGCGCAGCCGCCCAGCAAGGCGCACACCGCAAGCCGGGTCAAGGTGCTCATGGCACATACTCTAACGATCCGCGCCGGGTCGGGTTAGAATCGACGCATGCAAGATCCCGCCCACGTCTCCGGACTCGATCTCCCCGGACCCGCCGTCTCCTCCGCGTGGCTGGCCGCCCATCTGTCGTCGCCGGGCCTCGTTGTCCTCGACGGATCCTGGTACCTGCCCGGTTCGGGTCGTGATCCCACCCGGGAATTCGAGCAGAAGCGCATTCCCGGGGCACGCTGTTTCGATATCGACCACTGCAGCGATCCCGAGGCCGCGCTGCCGCACACGGTCCCCCCTCCGGAACACTTCCAGACGTGCGCGGAAGCCGCCGGAGTCTCCGACTCGTCCAGCGTGGTGGTGTACGACGGCTCCGGCGTGAACCTGAGCGCGGCGCGCGTCTGGTGGATGTTCCGCTATTTCGGATTCGACAGGGTGGCGGTGCTGGATGGAGGGCTCCGCCACTGGGTCGCGTCAGGACACCCGGTCGAATCGGGGCCGCCGGTGCGCACCCTGGAGGCAGCCGCGCCCTTTACGGCGACCGCCCGGCCACACCTCATCCGCTCGCTCCCCGACGTCGGGGACGCGGTCGGGGCGTCCCGTACGCAGATCGTCGATGTCCGCCCGGCCGGCCGCTTCGCCGGAACCGCACCGGAGCCGAGGGCCGGGCTGCGGGGTGGCCACATTCCGGGAAGCCGCAACCTCCCCTACACAGGGCTCGTGGATTCCGACACGGGCCTGGCCATTGGCGAGGCCGAACTTGCCGAGGCGCTGCGTGGGGCGGGCATCGACACCGCCCGTGAGCTGATCGGCACGTGTGGCTCCGGGACGAGCGCGTGCGCCTTCGCCTGGATCATGGCCCGCTCCGGTCACGCGGACGTGGCAATCTACGACGGGTCCTGGTCGGAGTGGGGTGGACGTGACGACGTCCCGGTCGATACGGGCCCGCCCGACAGCGTCCGCCAACCCTGACCTCGGGCGCGGTCGCCGTTACCGGAGCCTGGTGGCGGTCACCGTCCCCCGCCGGGTGCCCATCACCCAATTCCCCGCAAGGAAGTGCCCGTCTCCGGCCAGCCGCAGGATCAGCCTGCCGACGCCAACCGTCGCACGGACGTGCATCAGGTCCACGCCCACCTCGACACCGGTGATGACTGCAGTCATGTCTCCGGCCACCAACGCACCGCGGTAGGCACCCGGTTGGCCACGGATCGACATCGTCCCTTCCGAAACCAGGCTCTCGGACGAAAGCGTCACCTCGTACTGGCCCAGCGGATCCAGCCGGGCCGCCTCGTCGACTGCGGAATTCGGAGGGGTGGCACAGCCCGCCAGAAACGCGACCGCGGCGGTTGCGAACCGCAGCCTCATCGCGGCCCGCCGGATCAACCCGAAAACGCGGTCACCGCAATCCAGTCGGCGACCGTGCGGATTCCCGTAATCACGCCCTCGCCCACCGCCACCAGCACATCGCCCACCATCGTCCGGTCGAGCAGGCCCAGCCAGACCGCAACCCCCAGCAGGATCGCCGCGGGGACGAGGACCTTGAGAGCGATTCGGACAAACTCCCTGAAGATCATCCACGTCAGACCGAACAGCAGCACGAACACCACCAATTCGCCGATCAGCGCCGGCGCGACAAACTCGGTCATCCTGGCCCTCCATCCATGGAGCGTCCGCTCAATATACTACGAAGGGGAGGCGACTCCGGTTCACGAAGCCGCCTCCCCCTTTCCCCATGGAAGGACTCACGCGCGGCGAGTCCCGCAATCAACAGGGCACCCCAAAGTCCCCCGCAGGGGCGCCTCCCCGCAATCCTACGAAATCCTGTCCTTCAGGCCCTTCGCGGCCTTGAACGCAGGATACTTCTTCGCAGCGATGGTAATGCTCTCGCCCGTGCGCGGGTTGCGGCCGGTGCGGGCCCCCCGCTGACGAGCCTCGAAGGTCCCGAAGCCTCCGATCGAGACCTTCCCACCCGCATCGAGTTCGTTGGCAACGACGCCGGCGACGGGGTCGAAAATGACATCCAGGACCTCCGCCGCATCCGCCTGGGTCAAATCAGACCGTGCGGCGACCTTCCTGGCCATCTCGGATTTGTTCATCTGCTCTTGCTCCTTTGGGGTGGTTTGCCCTTCCCGCGCGTGTGGTGGGATCGGGGTGGATGCGACGCGCCGACGAGCGCGCCACGTTTGAGTTCACTATGATCCTGCCGCATGTCCAACCTCCCAACCCCGCACAGTTCCCGCGTAAAACTGTGATGGAAAACGCCCCGGAATGGAAGGGGAAGCCGGATGAAAGCTGCGATTTATCGGGAATACAGAGGCCCGATCACCGTGGAAACCCTGCCGGACCCCGTGCCGCGGCCCGATGGCGTCGTGCTGCGCGTCGCTTCGAACGGCATCTGCAGGAGCGACTGGCACGGATGGGTGGGACACGACCCCGACATCGTGCTGCCGCACGTGCCGGGGCACGAAATCGCGGGCGTGGTGGAAGAGGTCGGGAGGGACGTCAGGCGCTGGAAGACGGGCGACCGCGTTTCGGTGCCCTTCATCGCCGGCTGTGGGCGCTGCCGTCCGTGCCGGACCGGCAATCAGCAGGTCTGCGAGGATCAGTTTCAACCGGGATTTCACGGCTGGGGCGGCTTCGCCGAGAGGGTGGCGCTGCGGCACGCGGACCTCACCCTGGCAGCGCTGCCCGACGAGGTCGGCTTCGTTGATGCCGCCAGCCTGGGCTGCCGGTTCGCGACATCGCTCCGGGCGGTCCAGGCCCAGGGTCGCGTGACGGGCGGGGACTGGGTCGCCGTCCACGGGTGCGGCGGCGTCGGGCTGGCCGCGGTGATGATCGCGCACGCGCTCGGTGCACGCGTGGTCGCCGTGGACATACGCGACGATGCGCTGAGGATGGCACGCACCGTGGGCGCGGCCGAGGTTGTCAATGCGACTGCGTCCGCCGACCCGGTCGAAGAGATCCGCGAGATTACCGGCGGTGGAGCCCACGTGTCGCTGGACGCCCTCGGGCACCCCGACACCTGCTTCAACTCGGTCGCCTGTCTGCGCAGGCGGGGCCGACATGTGCAGGTCGGGCTCATGACAGGAGATCACCGGACCGCGGGAATCCCCTGGCACCTTGTGATCGCATGGGAGCTCGAAATGGTGGGGAGCCACGGTCTGCAGGCGCACGAGTACGACCGGATGCTGCGCATGGTGCAATCCGGTGCCGTCGATCCGGCGCAGCTGGTCACACGGACCGTTTCCCTCGAAGAGGGCGTGGACGTGCTGACGGGAATGGACGACTACAACGTGCTGGGCGTTGTGGTCATCGACCGCTTCTCGTAGCGGTTCGCAGCCGTCACCACCCCTCGAAAGCGCAGGCCGGTGCCGGCCATTCCATCTGTCCGCCGGTCCATTTCATCCACCCGCCGATCCAGTCCATCGCGGGCGATCCGATCGGCGCCCCGGGAGGCGCGTTGGGCGTCGCCACCGGCGACCACGGCCCGTGCGGACGGTCCTGGAAGCGCTGGATGTCCCGTGCCAACAGCGCGAAATGAGCCCCGTGCGCGTCGGCGCTCCGGCCCAGTGCGGCGGCCGTCTCCGTGAGCCGGTCGAGGTGCTGCGACGCGACCGCGCGCACCTGCGGCATGGCCGCGCCGTCGGCGAGCCGCATCAGTCCGTCCGCGACCACCCGCCCCACGGCCCTGCGCACCTCGGCCTCGTAGGGCCCGTCCCCGCTGTTCGGCTCGCCGATTTCCACCATGGCGCCGATCACGTCACCAGGACCCGGTAGCGTTGCATCGAGGACGTGCTGCTCCAGCAACCGCGCCGCCCGGCTCGGATTCAGGACCTCGCCCACCACGTGCCCCGCCGCGACCACCGCAGGAGAGACCGCGTCGAACATCGGGCCCGTGTAGCGCGGGAACAGTTCCCGCGTCCGTCCGTACCCTGACGGACGGGGCGGCAACTCTGCCAGCACGCCCTCCGGAATGATCAGTTCGGCGGGCTGAAGCGCGCGCAACAGTGCGTCAAGAGCGCGCTGCTGCTCCTCGGCCGAAGCCGGACGCACCGGATCGAGCCCGTCACCGCGGACCGCGTACGTGTAGTGCATTCCGCCGAGCACCGAGGCCGCCGCGGTCACCTGGAAGCGATGGTGCAGGTAGAGCGGCACGAGCACTTCCTCCAGCTGCGCCATGGGACGCCCCGCGCGGATCGCGCGCTCGCCGAAGCGGTCCAGGGCGGCGCGGCGGACATCCAGCATGCGGTCCAGTTCGGCGCCCGCGTCCGTCCCGTTGGACCATTGATCCGCCCGCGCGTGCGCCGAGACATCCTGGTTGGTGAAGAAGCGCACATCCTCCTCCCAGGCCTCGTCGAGGATCCGCTCCAGTTCGGCCGCCTCGTCCGCGCCCGGCGGGAAAACCTCGTAGCCGTAACGGATCGAGACCTTGTCCCACTCGCCGATGTCCACGTCGTAGACCTCGGAATAGTCGAAACCGTCGCCGTCCAGCGTGATGAGCGGGTGCGGATAGTCCAGCACCGAGATCCTCCCCGCCTCGCTGTCGTAGTAGTTGTGCGACAGTCCCAGCGTGTGCCCGACCTCGTGCGCCGACAGCTGCCGAATCCGCGCCAGCGCCCATTCCTCGAGGTCGTCCGCCGACTCGTCGCCGTTCTCGTAGGGGGCCAGCAGTCCTTCGGCGATGAGGTAGTCCTGGCGCACGCGCAGCGAGCCGAGCGTGACGTTCCCCTTCAGGATCTCGCCCGTGCGCGGGTCGGTAACCGATCCGCCCGTGCTCCATCCCCGGGTCGAGCGGTGCACCCAGTTGATCACGTTGTAGCGGACGTCGTGGCTGCTCACGTCCTCGGGCCGCAGTTCGACCCGGAAGGCGTCGATGAACCCCGCGGCCTCGAACGCCTGGTTCCACCAGCGGGCCCCGTCCAGCAGCGCCGAGCGCACAGGTTCCGGGGTCCCGGGATCGAGGTAGTAGACGATGGGCTCGACGGGCTCGCTCATCGCGGCGGAGGGGTCCCGCTTCTCCAGCCGATGTCTGCGTATGAAGCGCTTCGTCATCGGTTCGCCGAGGGGGGTCGAGTAATCCTGGAAGGAGAGTCCCCCATATCCGGCGCGGGGATTGTGGGCGCGCGGCGTGTATTCCCCCAGCTCCGGCAGCTTGATGAAGGAGTGATGCATCCGGATCGTGGCCGCGGCCGCGGAAGCCGCCACGTTGCCGACCCCTTCGAACGCGCCACCGCCGCCGCCAAACCCCCCGAAGCCTCCGCCCCCGCCGCCCTGCCGCACGAAGGTCAGCGATGCCTCCATTTCGGTGTTCTCCGGGAAGTTCATCACCATCGGCAGGTACACCGCGCTCCTGCTCGCATCGAGCCGGTAGGTGCCGGGCCGCATCCTGGCCGCGAACCCCGCGATGTCCTGCAGGAGGAACGGCGTGAAGTCGATCAGCACGCGGTCATCCGTTTCCGCCCCCGCCGTGAACCCCCACAGCGTCGACGGCGCAAAGGCGTCCTCCACGGCCTTGCGCTCGGCGGCGTTGTCGCTCGACGCGCGGAACCGGTAGTTGGGCTGGATCATCAGCACCTTGGGCCCCACGCGGTGGAAGCGCACGACGCGCGAGCCCGCGAGCTGCCCGCGGTCGATGCCGATGTCGTTGGACCCCAGGCCGGCACCGATCCCGGAGGCATGGAGCACATCGGTGTCCCACTCGCCGATCTCCAGCCAGATCCTGCCGGTGGATTCCTCCCAGTAGAGCGGCATGAAGCCGTCCATCAGCCGCATGGACGCGGTCTTTTCCTCGATCGTGGGCAGGTCTCCCCCGCCCATCCTCTCCTGGCCGGCCACCGTTGCCGGCGCCGTCGTCAGCGTGAGTGCCACGGCGAATGCGCACCCCAAGCGGAAACTCGTCATCGTGCAAACCCTCCCTGGGTGAGGCCGGGCCCCGCCTGTCGGGCCCGACCCGGATTGAACTGCTAGCTCCTGCCAAGCTGGGCGTGCACCGCATCCGCCACCAGCTTCATTTCTCCGGCGGTGTTGTACAGGTGGGGCGAGACACGGATGCGGCCTCTGCGCAACGACACCACGATACACGCCTCCGCCAGCGCCTCCTCCAGCCGCTCTCCATCGAGATCCGGGTGACTGAAGGTGAGGATGTGGCGGCGCTCGCCGGGGTCGGGAGACGTCTCGCACCCCAGCGCCTCCAGACGATCGGCCAGGTCGTCGACCAGCCCGCCCACGTGCTCCGCGACCCGGTCGATCCCGGCCTCCTCGAGCAACTCCAGAGCGGCCAGGAACCCGGCGATCAGCGGGTACGCGAGACTCCCCTCCTCGAAGCGGCCCGCATCGGCGAGCAGTTCGTAGTGCACGCGGTCGAAGTTGAACGCGTCGGTTGTGCTCCTCCAGCCGATCAGAGGCGGGTGCACGCTGCCCACAAGCGAGCGGTCGACGAAGACGGCGCCGATCCCCATCATGCCGAGCATCCACTTGTGGCTGTCCGCCGACAGGAAGTGGATCCCGGCCCGCTTCACGTCGAGCGGCAGCGCGCCCACCGTCTGGATACCGTCCACGCAGAGGAGCACGCCCCGCTCGCGGCAGAGTTCGCCGAGGCCGGTCAGGTCGGTGACGGCACCGGTCGCGTACTGTGCGGAACTGACCGCGAGCACGCGCGTCTCCGGTCTCAGGACACGGGCGGCAGCGTCTACCGTCACCGTCGCGGTCTCGTCGACGGGAACCCTGTCCAGTGAAGCGATCCCGCGGCGGTCGAGGTCGATCCAGGGGTAGACATTGGACGGGTATTCCACCGCGGCGGCCGCCGCTACGCGGTCGCCCGGGCGCCAATCGAGGCCGGCGGCGAGGAGCGACAATCCGTGCGAGGTGTTGCGCACGAACGCGACCTCGCCCGCCCCGCACCCGATCAGGCGGGCAAAGCGTTCCCGGCAGTTCTGCGCCAGGGACTCCCAGTCGTCGAAGCTGGGACGGCCCAGGCGCGCCATGGAGTCCATGAAGCCGTGAACCGCATCCACGACGCGCGTGGATGTCGGGGACACGCCCGCGTGGTTGAGGAAGATATGGGTGCGCGACACCGGGAATTCGGCGCGATACGCCTGCAGGAGCTCGCGTGCGGAATTGTTCATGCTCGCCTTTCCCTCCGCGGCCCGCCGTGGCGCCGGCTGTGCACCGCGTCCCGATAAACGTCGAGGTTCCCGTCCACCATCGCGTCCACCGAGAACCGGGTCGCAATCCGGTCGCGGGCCCGCCGCCCCATGGCCCGCGCGGCCTTTGGATCGGAGAGAACCGATGCGAGCGCCGTGGCGAGCGCGCCCGCGTCACCGGGCGGACAGAGCAGCCCGGTGCGTCCGTCTTCGATGATCTCCGGAATCCCTCCCGCCCGCGCGCCGACCACCGGTACCCCGGCCGCACCCGCCTGCAGCGCCGCCACGCCGAGTCCCTCGCGCAACGCCGGGTGAACACAGAAGTCGAACGACCCCAGCCACGTGTGCAGATCGTCGCGGAAGCCGGCGAAGCGGATCTGACCGCCGACTCCGGCGGCCTCGGCCAATGCCTCGACGTTGCCGCGCATGGGCCCGCGGCCGAAGAGAACGACTCCGGGCGTCATTCCCCTGCGCTTCAGGATGGCCAGCGCGTCAACGAGCACCCAGTGCCCCTTGCGCGGGATGAACTGGGCCACCATCGCGCCGGCCGGGCTGTCCGGATCAAGTCCGAACTTGAGATTTCGCGCCCCGGCACCGGCCGGCTGCACCCAATCGCCGGCGTCCACGGCCGAATGCACCAGCGAGATCTTGTCGCGTGGCACGCCCTGGTCGACCAGCACCTCCCGCACGGCTCCCGAGATCGCGACCACGCGCCGGTACAATCCGTACTTCGCCGCCACGATCCAGCCGGCCTCGCGGTTGTCCACGCGGCGCGTAAGCACGACCGGCACGCGGGCCAGGGTGGCCGCCACGGCTCCCAGCGTGTCCGCGCCGCGGCGCGAGTGCAGGTGCACCAGCTCCACATCGGCGCGGCGAAACCGCACGGTCATCCTGGCCAGCGACAGGACATCGGCTTCCCCGTGGAACGGGAACTCCTCCACCACCAGCCACCGGTCCCGCGCCGCCGCCGCGACCTCCGAGCCGCGCGGCACCATCAGCACCGACTTGATGCCACGCTCCTGCAGCCCCTGGGCGAGATACAGCACCTGCAGGGCACCGCCGTAGAGGTGACGTCCGGTCTCGACATGGACAACGCTCACGCCGTTATGATAGCCTGTTCGACTCACAACCGGGACACACAGCCACGACCGCGCACGCCATGACCGGACTGCTTCGCGACCTGGCGCTGGGACTCGGCCTCGCCGCGTACGCCACGAAGCAGCGCCTCCGAACCGGCGGCTGGCGCGACGACCTGCGCACGCGCAACGGGCGGGTACGCGGCCTGATCCGCCGGGCGCCCGGGCAGCGGATCCTCGTGCACGGCGTGAGCGTGGGCGAAACGCATGCCCTGCAGCCGCTGGTCGAGGCGCTGGCGGCCTCCCCCGCGGCTCCGGACGTGGTGGTCAGCGCCAGCACGGCGACGGGACATGAACGTGCCCGCGCCATCTACCGCCCGGCGCGCGACGTCGTGCGCTACCCCCTGGACTTCACCTGGATGGCGAACCGCTTCCTCGACGGGGTGCGCCCCGCGCTCGTCGTGCTGGGAGAACTCGAGCTGTGGCCGTCCTTCCTGGCCGCGTGCGCGCGCCGGCGCATCCCCGTCGCCGTGGTCAACGGCCGCCTCTCGGAGCGCAGCTTCCGGGGCTACCACAGGTGGCGCGCGCTGGTTCGTCCCATGTTTCGCCAACTGGCCCTGGTGAGCGCCCAGACGGAGACGTACCGGGACCGGTTCGTCGCCCTGGGAGTTCCCGCCGAGCGGGCCGTGGTCGGTGGCAGTCTGAAGTGGGACGCCGCGGCGCGGAACCCCGATCCGGCCAGGGCCGCCGCGCTCGCGGCCGCGCTCGGGATCGACGCCGACCGGCCCGTGATCGTCGCCGGGTCGACGGGGCCGGGGGAGGAGGAGGCCCTGTTGCGCGAACTTCCCGACGGGTGGCAACTACTGCTCGCGCCGCGCGACCCGGCTCGCTGGGAGCAGGTGGCGCGGTTGGTCCCGGGCATGCCGCGCCGGTCCGGCGCCAGCGCCATGGACGGGAAGGCCGCCGTGGACGCGCCACGCGTCTTCCTCCTCGACACCCTGGGCGAGCTGCCCGCGGCCTACCTGCTCGCCGACGCCGTCTTCGTCGGGCGCAGCCTGGCACCGATGGGCGGCTCGAATCCGCTCGAAGCGATCGCGGCGGGCAAGCCCGTGGTGATCGGCCCGCACCATGAGCACTTCGCCGGTGTGGTGGCCGAACTCGGAAGGGAGGACGGCGTCGTGGTCTCCGCTGACCCGATGGCCGTGATCAAGCGCTGGATTGCCGACCCCGAAGTCGCCGCCACGGTAGCGGAAGGCGCGCGCCGAGCCATGGAACGCCACCGCGGCGTGGCCCGCTCGACAGCCGCGCGCGTCCTCCGGTTGCTGGGAAAGTAAACCCGGGTTTACACCATGTAAACCAAAGTTGACCGTTCCCGCCTGCGACCGGCGCTCTCGCCGCGACCGGCTAAAAGAACACGTTCGCCGACACGAACACCACCCGCGGCAACGCGCCGAACTCGGAGCGTAGCGACAGGTCCACCCCCTCCAGCAGCGGTTCCTCGCCCCCGCCCAGGAACGCACCCACACGCACCGACACGCTTTCGCTGATCGAGTACCCCAGACCCGGCGCCACGATGAACGAGCCGTCACGGAGACTGGCCAGCACCAGGTTGCTGGCCGAGACCAGCGGATGGAGCGGATACGAAAGTTGCAGCGCGCCCACGTCGCGACCCAGCACCTGCATCTCGCCCTGGCCGAACGCACGGCTCCGCGCCGTGTCGATCAGCCCGTCCGCCGACGTGGCCCCCAGTCCGTCGCGCTGGTACTCGATCACCACGTAGAGGTCTCGCCCCGCCACCGGCAGCGTCCGGTCCAGACCCAACGTGCCGCGCACCACCAGCTCGTCCTCCAGATCGCGCACCCCGGCTTCCGCGCGCAGCGCCCACAGGCCGACGGAACCGCTCATGAACACCGCCGCGCCAAAGGTGTCGTGCACAACCCCGCCCCACGCGCCCAGGTCCCAGCCGCGCACGTTCGAACTCGCGCGCCCGACCATGGTCAGCGTTTCGCGGTCGCCGATCCGCGCGGGCCGCGCCACGACCTCAAGCTGCGTGAACGAACCGCTGTAGTAGCGCAGGCGCGCCGCGTCCACGCCGGTGCGGTACTCGCGGAAGGGGTCCGCCGGATCGAAGGGCGAAAAGGGGTCGGCCGGCGTGAGGATCAGCGTTGTCGCCCAGGAAACCGGCTGCCGTCCGATCACCAGATCCGCGCTGCTCCCCAGATCGATTCGCGCGCTGAGCCGGTCGACCCGGTGTCTCCACACCGCCCGCTCGCCCGAGCGGATCTCCCCGCCCAGCGACAGCCAGTCCCCACCTGACGCGGTTCCCGCCGCGGTGAATAGTTGAGCCCCCAGCGCACCCCGCTCCCTGAGCGTCAGCGTGTGCTCGTACGCCGCGTCCAGGCGCACCGGGCCGGCCGACCCGTTCCACATGACCCGAAGCCGCTGGAAGTCCGATACCCCGGCGGGCGCGAGCGCGCTCTCCGCGACGCTTGTGAAGACGTTCAGATAGTACCCGGAAAGCCCCGGCTGCTGGGCACCCGCACGCCCGGGAGGCACCGCCGCCGTCAGCAGCAGCGCCCAGGCCGCGCACCGGAGCGCCACAACCGCCGGCCGCAGCGCCAGCGCCGCCTGCCGCCTCGCCCGGAAGCTACCCCCCACCACCGGCGAAGACCTCCTCCGCGACGCGCCCGTCCACCAGCCGGATCAGCCGGCTCGAGCGCTCCATCACCATCGGATCATGCGTCGAGAACACGAAGGTCGTCCCCTTGTCCCGGTTAAGCTGCTCCATGACGTCGAGCAGCGCCTCCGCCGTGGCCGAGTCGAGGTTCGCGGTCGGCTCGTCGGCCAGCACAATGGCCGGATCCCCCAGCACCGCGCGCGCCACCGCAACCCGCTGCTGCTGGCCGCCGGAGAGCTTCGGCGGGCGGCGGTCCTCGAGACCCTCCAGCCCGATGTCGCCGAAGAGGCGCCGCACGCGTTCCCGGCGCTCGCGTGCCGGCACGCCCTGCAGCAGCAGCGTGAACTCCGCGTTCTCCAGGGCGCTCAGCACCGGCAGGAGGTTGTACGACTGGAAGACGAATCCGATCCGCGACAGCCGCACCTGCGCAATCTCCCGGTCCGGCAGCGCCGATAGCTCACGACCCTCGATCCACACCTTGCCCCGCGTCGGGCGGGTCAGTCCTCCCAGCAGGTTGAGGATCGTGGTTTTCCCGGACCCCGACGGCCCCGCCATGGCCACGAATTCGCCCGGCGCCACCTCGAGGTCCACACCGCGCACCGCTTCGACCGGGCGGGGCTCCTGCGGGTAGATCTTCCACAGGTCTTCGGTGCGCACGGCGTGCTCGGCAGTGGCGCGCACGGCGTCACCGGAATCGAACGTCGTCTTCATTCACTCCACCTTCACGGATTCGGCCGGATCCAGGCGCGCCGCCTGCCACGCCGGATAGAGCGACGCGGACAGGCCGATCACCGCGGTGAACGCGACGCTCTGGCCCAGGTGCTTGAGTTCGATTGAGGGGTGCATGACGGGATCGAAGACGATGCCCCCGAAGGTGATGTCGGCCGGCATCCGCTCCGTCAGGTCCAGCCCGTTGCGGAAGAAGACCCACACCAGGCCGAATCCGAGCGCCACGCCCAGCACGCCGCTCGCGGCCGTGAGCAGGACCCCCTCGACAAAGACCACGAGTCCGGTCTCCGAGCCGCTCAGGCCGAGCGATCGGAGCAGGCCCAGTTCGCGCTTGCGGTGCAGCACCGACATGAACACCGCGTTGAGGATCGCCAGCGTCACGATGGCGAAGAGGATGAGGTGGAAGACCCAGTCCCCCGCGTCGTCGATCCTCACCGCCGAGTAGAGCTCCCGGGCGCTCTCCGGCCACCCGACCACCTCGATCCCCGAGCTGTCGAGGCTGGCGCGCGCCTCCGCGAGTACCGGCTCCGTGAGGTTCGAGTGGGGCAGGACCATCGAGACGCTCGTCGCGCCCTCCACCCCCAGCCAGCTCCTCGCCGTCGCCAGCGGCAAATGCACCAGCGACTCGTCCAGCTCGTCCAGCCCGGTCCGGTACGTTCCCACGACGCGCACCAGCTGGCCCCCGATCTCGCCCGACGCCAGCTGCGCGGTCAGGACCATTCTCGAACCCGTCCGCAAGCCGAGCCGGGCGGCCATCCCGGCGCCGATGAACGCATGCAGTCGGTCGCCGTCCTGAAGGTACCGTCCGTCGGCAGGAGCCGCGCCAAGCTCGGAGAACGCGAGTTCCGCCGCCGGATCGACGCCCACGATCAGCGCCGGCAGCGCCCCGTCGGCAGACGACGCGAGGCCGCGCGTGGCCACCCGCACCGTCGTGGCCAACGGCCCGGCAAGCGCGCTCCCGGTAGCGGCTTCCAGCGACGCCGCAAGCTGTTCGGCGGTCAGCCGGTCGTCCAGACTCCCGCTGTCGCGGTGGCCGGGCGCGTTGAAGGAGACGTGTCCCGACGCGAGCCGCACGCCCGAGTCGATCCAGTCCTCGTGCGCTCCGTCGGCCAGCGTGCGGGACAGAATGAGAAGCGCGAGTCCGACGGTCATGGCAGCCGCCGTGAGCGCGCTCCGGCGCAGCTCGCGCCCCAGGTTGCGCAGCGCAAGCCAGACCAGGGTGGGGAAGCGGATCATCGGTCGGCGAGCACGTCCGCGGGAAGCAGACGGGAGGCTCTCCAGGCGGGCAGGAGGGCCGAGACGATCCCCGTGCCGAGGAGTGCCACGGCGCTCACCACCGGCTCCACCAGGGAATACTCCACCGTCAGCAGCGGGCGGATCGCAGAGCCCATGAAGCTGTACGTGCCGACGAAAGAGCCCAGGTCGATCGGATTCGCGCGGACCCAGGCAAGGATCGGAAGCGCCAGCGCCGCGCCGGCGGACAGCGCAACAACCCCGAGCAAAAGGCCCTCGTAGACGACGATCCGCCCCAGCGCCCCGCCCGAAGTCCCCAGCGCACGCGCCACGGCGAACTCGCGGCGGCGTTCGAAGGTGGCCAGGAGCATCGTGTTGGCCACGCCAAAGATCGCCATTCCGAAGATCATGACGGCTACGATCCAGTTCATGGCGCCCGCCATGTTCACCACGAAGTAGAGCTGCCCGAGGAACACCGACCACGGCTCGGTGACCAGGTCCGGCGAGTGATCCGCGACCGCCGCGGCCACCGCGTCCGCCACCGCATCGGCGTCACGGACGCGATCGACCGAGATCGCCACCTCGTGGATCCGGCCACGGTCCATGGCCAGGAAGTCCTGGAGCGTGCCCATCTCGAGCAGCGCGTAGCTGTCGTCGAAACCGCCGAGATCCATGCGGTAGATTCCCGAAACGGCAAAGAGACCGTTCCCCGTCGACCCGTCGGCCGCGGGCGCGACGAGCACCGCCTCGTCGCCCACCCCGATGCCGACCCTGCCCGCCAGATCGGCACCCACCGCGACCTCCCCCGGCCCCGGCATCCCCCCCTCCACGAACACGCTCGCAAAGCGGCTGACACTCGCCTCGCGCACCGGATCCACGCCCATCAGCACGGCTCCCACGGTTTCGTCCCCCGAGCTGACCAGCCCTCCCCCGTAGACGCGCGGTGCGACCCCCGCCACACCCTCCTCCCCCTCCGCCGCGGCGACGAGCGCGCCCACATCCACACCCTCACGCCCGCCCATCGTGTCGTGAATGCTGCGCTCGGGACGATACCCCTCGGCATGGATCTGGACCTGCCCCGACACCACCTCGGTGCCGTTGGAGACCATTTCCTCCAGCATGCCGTTCATCAGCCCCATCATCAGGACCGCGGCGACAAAGCCGAAGGAAAGGGCCGACGCCGTCAGGAGCGTGCGACGGCGATTCCGCCACAGGTTCCGCCACGCCATCCGCCACCACATGTCCCGGGCGCCGCGGGTCATGGCGCCCCGATCCGGCGGCTCATTGACGCGCCCGAAGGTTGCGCAGACTGAAGAACTCCTCGTCAAGGCCCACATCGAACGCGAGATCCAGGTACGTGATGACGGTGCGCTCCTCGTCGTCCGCGGGCTCGATCACCATGCGCGATGGAACCATTCTTCCGCCCATCGTCCGGAACTCCCCGAAGGACATGGTCCGGGCCAGGGTTCCGTCCTCGTCGTAGTAGTGCGTCCACAGGGGCATCCGGTCGCGCTTGCGGATCCGCTGCTCGATCCGCCCCCAGATCACCGGCGCCTCGGGCCTCGGCGTCATCGTGAACTCCCAGACGGCCTCGCCATCGCGGTCGCCCTCGTAGGAGATCACGATGTCGTAGTCGTCGATGAGCCGGCTCTCCTTGACGAGGTCGTCGTTTGTGACGTGGGAGCCCATCCAGGACCCCAGCATCATCGAGGGCGGGATCTTGATCGTGCGATCCGCCCGGGGCAGGTAGTTCCAGACCTCGTTGTCGACCTTCAGCGTGGCGGTGCCGGCCTCGCGCGCCGGGCTTTCCACCCGGATCAGCGAGTAGTCGGTGCCGAGCGACCACACCTCCATTTCGAGCGAACGCGACCAGTGCTCCGTGTCGATCTCCATGCGCATGGTCCCGGCGCTCGACGCGCCCCGCCAGAGGCGGTCGACCTCATCGATGATCTCGAGTACTTCCGGGTCGGTCTGAGCGGCCGCGGGCGGGGCGGCGACCGCAGCCGCCGTGGCCGCCACCACCACCGCGGCCGCCGCGAGGATGAACGGGATCGCTGCCTTCTTCATGCTTGCCTCCCCAAACCGGGTAATCCCTCAAACTGGCCCGACTCCGCCCGAAACACTATTGTGGCGCGTCGCCGGGAAGCCAGTCTTCCCGAGCCAGCGACGGTGGGCGGTGAGGGCCGGGAGCGGCGATGCCCCATAGGGTCTACCGCCCCCGACAACATCATCTTCACAGGAGTGTCCCATGGTGACAGTCACCGCTCTCTGGGCGCCCATCCTTCTCTCCGCCGTGGTCGTGTTCGTAGTCAGCGCCATGGTGTGGATGGTCATGCCCCACCACAAGAACGACTTCGCCCGTGCCGACGACGAGGACGGGCTGATGGACGCGGTCCGCAAGGGCGCGGGCGACCCCGGCATGTACATGTTCCCGCACGCCCCGGACAGCGAGACGAACAGCGAGGCCTACCGGGAGCGGCTGCGCGCCGGCCCGGTCGGCATCCTCCGCGTTCGGGATCCGCAGAGCGTCCTCGACATGAAGCCGGCGATGGGCAAGTCGATTCTGCTCTACCTCGTGGTCGGCGTCTTCGTCGCCTACCTGGCGTCGATCGCGCTCGATGCCGGCGCCTCCTACCTGTCCGTCTTCCAGGTCACGGGCACCGCAGCCTTCATGGCCTACGGGTTCATCGGCTATCAGGAGAGCATCTGGTTCGGACTCCCCGGGTCCGTCGCCTTCAAGCACAGCATCGACGGGCTGGCGTACGCCCTCCTCACGGCCGGCATCTTCGGCTGGCTGTGGCCCTCATAACACATCCACCAGGACACTCACAACCATGAGCGACATCGTCTACGAAGCCGACATCCGGATCGAGCGCGTGCGCGGTCCGGAGCGTCGTGCCTTCATCCCCGCGCACGACGGAGCCGTCGCGTTCGGCGTCCACGGGGCAATCGCCGAGCACTACGGCGTCCGCCCGCGCACCGAGACCTCCACCACCCTCGACTACGTGATCGCCGCGACCGGCGGCTGACTCGTCGGCACCTTCGGAGGCGTGCTGGAGGCACGCGGGATCGACGCGTCGGGCGGCAAACTCACGGCGGAAGTCAAGGGGAAGGTCGGCAAGGAGGACGGAGTCCTGGTCATCCGCCGGATCCACTGCAAGTACCTGGTGCAGGCGGAGGGCGCGGACGAGGCAGCCATTCAGCGGGCATTCGAGCTGCACCCCATGCGATGCCCCGTCTATCGGACGCTGTATCGATGCATCGAGATCACCACGGAGCTGGCCCTGGCCTGACCCGGCGCCGCTGGCTCAGGCTGGCCGGAGGCGCGCTGGCCACCGGTTGGGCAGCCGGTTGCGCGACCCCGCGGGCGGCAAGGTGGGCGTGGGGCGAACCGGCCCGCGCGCGCGTCGTGCCCGCGCTGGTGTCCCCGGACCGCGTCATCCGGGTCGTTGCCGGGCTGCGTCCCTATCGCCCCGCCGGGTTCGTGCTGCGCGCCGAATCGTTCGAGGACAAGCTCCTCGTGCACAACTACGGGCACGGCGGCGGTGGCGTCAGCCTCTCCTGGGGAACCGCCGAGATGGCGGCCGACCTGGTCGGCGGTGGCGGCGTGGAGGGCGAGGTCGCCGTCCTCGGAGCCGGCGCGGTCGGCCTCGCCACGGCCCGCCTGCTGCAGCGCCGCGGACGCACGGTGACCATCTACGCCCGCGACCTTCCGCCCAACACGACGTCCAACGTCGCGGGCGCCCAGTGGTCGCCGACATCCGTGTCGGACAGCCTGGACGGCCCGTTCGGCGTCCGCTTCGAGCGCGCCGCGCGCCTGGCGCATCGCCACTTCCAGACCCTCGTCGGCCCCGACTACGGCGTCCGCTGGATCGACAACTATTTCCCGTCGGACAGGCCGATGCGCGTCGCGGACTACATGGCACGCATCCGGGACCTCTACGCCGAGTGGGAAGACCTCGAAGGCGACGAACACCCCTTCCCCACGCGCTACGCCCGCCGCGTCGCCACGATGTTCATCGAGCCGCCCCGGTACCTGCGCGCGCTCCTCCGCGACGTTCGCATCGCCGGCGGCCGCGTCGTCGTGGGCGAGATCGCGGACCTGCGGCAGCTGGCGGCGCTGCCCGAGCCGGTGGTGGTCAACTGCACCGGCCTCGGTGCCGGCAAGCTCTTCGGCGACACCTCGCTGGTTCCCGTCAAGGGCCAGCTCGTCGTGCTCAGGCCCCAGCAGGGTGTCGACTACCTGACCGTCGGCGGCGGGCGGTTCTCGACGCGGGGAAGCCAGTACATGTTCCCCCGGAGCGACGGGATCATGCTTGGAGGCACGTTCGAGCGCGGGGTCGCCACCCTGGAGCCCGATCCGGCCGAGACGGAGCGCATCGTGCGCAATCACCGTATGTTCTTTCAGGCGATGGAAGAGAAGGCAGGAGCGATGAACCCTTGACGCCGGGCTGCTCGTAATGCTCAGATCCGTTCCCCATGCGTGAGTCGCCGACACCCGGCCGGAGGGACACGAACCCAAGGGACGAAGTTCATGGTCCAGATCCTCAAGACGATCGCGCGCGTCATCCTGAGTTGGCTGCTGAAGAAAATCTGACAGCGCCCGCCGGCGTCGCGGCCCTGCTCGTGGCCGCCATCCAGTTCACCGGCGTCATGCCCGCCTCCGCGCAGCTTCCGCGCGCAGTCAACGGCCAGGATCTCGCCGACGCTCCCGGCGAAGCCATCTATGCCGCCTCCTGCGCCAACTGCCACGGCCTGGACGGCACCGGCCTTCCTCCATCGCTGCTCGCGTTCGAAGAGGAGGTCCCCGACTTCACCGACTGCGACTTCGCCGCCCGCGAGCCCGACGCCGACTGGATCGCGGTGGCCCACGAAGGCGGCCCCGTGCGCGGTTTCAGCGAGATGATGCCCGCCTTCCGCGGCGCGCTCACCGAAGAGCAGCTGGGCCGCGTGATGGGCTACATCCGCACCCTCTGCACCGACGCGAACTGGCCGCGCGGCGAGCTGAACCTGCCACGCCCGCTCCTGACGGAAAAAGCGTATCCGGAGGACGAATGGGTGGTGGAGACGGGTTTGGATCTGGAGGGCGACGGCCACATCACGGGAGCATTCGTCTACGAGCAGCGGTTCGGACCGCGCAGCCAGGTGGAAGTTGTAATCCCCTATGCGTGGATATCCGGTCACGGCGGCCACCATGAGGAGGAACACTCCCACGACCACGACGGCGCACCGTCGCGGTCCGACCAGGCGTGGCGACACGGTCTCGGCGACGTCGTGCTGGGAGTGAAGCACGCCCTCTACCACAACTTCGACGCGGGCACAATCTTCTCGCTCGGCGGCGAGGTCATCCTCTCCACGGGCGATTCCGGCGCCGGCCTGGGAGCCTCCGGCAGCGCGCTGGAGGCGTTCGCCGCCTTCGGCCAGATCCTGCCAGGCGACGCCTTCATCCAGGCGCACGCCGGCATCGAGGCTCCGCTGTACGCGAGCGGCGTCAACGAGACGTTCGGCCGCTTCGTGCTGGGACGGACGTTCACGCAGGGACCGTGGGGACGCGCGTGGTCGCCCATGCTGGAGGTGCAGGCCAAACGCCATCTTGAGTCCGGAGCCAGGACATACCTGGACCTGGTGCCGCAGTTCCAGGTGTCGCTCAACACCCGGCAGCACGTGCTGGCCAACTTCGGCCTGCTGGTTCCGGTGGCCGAGGGCGACGCCGCGGGCGACGGGACACCCCGGCCGGTCCAATTCGTCGCCTATGTGCTGCTCGACTGGTTCGACGGCGGATTCTTCGAGGGGTGGTGACCATGCGGAAGCCGAAACGCGGACTCACGGGCACGGGATTTCGGGTTGCCTGCGCGGCCGGGCTGACGGTCGGCGGCGTTCTGGTGACGGCCGGCGCTTCGTCGCCCAACCCTGACGTAACGTTAGGGTTGGCGGAAACGTTGTGGGCCGATCCGCACCGGCAGGCGGACACGGTCGGCACCTCCAACGCCGTCCCGAACGCCGCTGCCGACAACTTCCGCACCGCAGACCGTTGCGTCGCCTGCCACAAGGGAGTCTCCGCGTCCGACGGCACGGACGTCTCCATCGGATTCGACTGGCGCGCCTCCATGATGGCCAACGCCGCGCGCGATCCCTACTTCCAGGCGGCGGTGCGGCGCGAGATCATGGACCATCCCGAAGCGGCAGCCGAGATCGAGGCCGAATGCTCTCGTTGCCACATGCCGATGGCGACCGTCGCGGCGCTCCAGGAGGGGAGCGCCGGCGCGGTGTTTGCCAACCTGCCCATCGGCGGTGCGGAGGCGCCCTACGCCGACCTCGCCGCCGACGGGGTCTCCTGCGCGCTCTGCCACCAGATCCAGCCCGACGGCCTGGGCACGGAGGAGACCTTCACCGCCCGCTTCAACGTTTCAGCTGAAACGTTTCCCGAGGGCCGCCCCATCTTCGGCCCCTTCGAGCCCGACGAGGGCGGCGTGGGGATCATGCACTCGGCGACCGGTTTCCGCCCCACGCTGGGCGAGCACGTCACCTCGTCGGGACTGTGCGCGTCGTGCCACACGGTGATCACCCACGCGGTGCGCCCCGGCGGGAGCGGCCCCGCATTCCCCGAGCAGGCGCCGTACCTGGAATGGCAGGCAAGCATCTACGCCGACGGGGCCGAGCGCGCGCACAGCTGCCAGGACTGCCACATGCCCGAGGTCGGGGAAGACGTGCCCGTCACCCGCGTGCTCGGGCAGGCCCGCCCCGAAGTCTCCCGGCACGTCTTTCGCGGCGGCAACTTCTTCATGCTGCGGATGCTGAACCGCTACCGGGAGGAACTGGGCGTCACCGCGCTCCCCCAGGAGATGGAACTCGCGGCCGAACGCACCGCCGACCACCTCCGCACGGCGACCGCCACCGTCGAGATCGACGGCGTGGGCGTCGGCGGCGGACGGCTCGAGGCCACGGTGGCCGTGCGCAACCTGGCCGGCCACAAGTTCCCGACCGCGTATCCTTCGCGGCGGGCGTGGCTGCGGTTCGCGGTCACCAACACGTTTGGAGAGCGCGTGTTCGAATCCGGTGCCCTCTCGCCCGACGGCAGCGTCGCCGGCGACGACCACGACGCCGACGGCACGAGCTACGAGCCCCACTATACGGTCATCACGTCACCGGACGAGGTGCAGATCTACCAGGCCGTCATGGTCGACGCGGTCGGCGCGGTCACGACCGGCCTCATGTCGGCGGAGCGGTGGGTGAAGGACAACCGCATCCTCCCCGACGGCTTCGATCCGGCGCGGGCGGACAGCCGCGTGCAGGTCGTGGGCACCGCCGCGGGCGACCCGGACTTCGCGGCCGGCTCCGACCGCACCCACTACACGGTCCCGGTGAACCCGGCTGACGGGCCCTTCACCGTGGAGGCCGAGCTCTGGTTCCAGCCGATCGGCTACCGGTGGGCCGACAACCTGGCGGCGTACGATGCCGTCGAAACGCGGCGTTTCGTGCAGTACTACCGGGAGATGGCGGAGGGGTCGGCGCTGTTGCTGGCGCGGGATGAGGTGGTGAGCGAGGCAAACTGAGGACGGCGCGCGCGTCTCACCCCTCCAGCTCCGCCCTTCCCCGGAACTCCTCCAGCGCCTCGGGGTTGGCCAGCGCCTCCACGTTTGCGACGGGCTCACCGTGCACGACCGCGCGCACGGCCAGCTCCACGATCTTGCCGCTGCGCGTACGCGGGATGTCGTCGACCTGGACGATCCTCGCGGGGACGTGCCGGGGACTCGCCTGTGCCCGCAGCGTCGCGCGGATCCTGTCCCGCAACCCGGCGTCGAGCAACACCCCCGGCACCAGCCGGACGAAAAGCACCATGCGCGTCGCGTCGCCCCGGCGCTGCTCGATCGCGAGCGCTTCCGCCACCTCCGGCATGCCCTCGACGGGGCGGTAGACTTCGGCGGTGCCGATGCGCACGCCGTGCACGTTCAGGGTCGCGTCGGAGCGGCCGTGGATCACGTATCCGCCGCCTGCCGTCTTCTCCGCGTAGTCGCCGTGGTGCCAGACCCCGGGGAACCGCCCGAAGTACGTGCCCAGGTAGCGGCTCCCGTCGTCGTCGTTCAGGAAACCCAACGGCAGCGACGGGAAGGGCCGGGTGCAGACCAGTTCGCCCTTGCTCTCATCCATCGAAAATCCCTCCGGTGAAAAGACGTCGACGGCCATTCCCAGCGCCGGCCCCTGGATCTCGCCCGCTCGGACCGGCCAGCCGGGGATCGCGCCAAGGAAGCAGGCGCAGAGATCGGTTCCGCCCGAGATCGACACGAGGTGCACGTCGCGCTTGACGTGTTCGTACACGTATTCGAAGCCCGCGGCCGCCAGGGGCGATCCGGTGCAGAGCAAAGTCCGCAGCGACGACAGGTCGTGGCTGTCGCCGGGGCTGACGCCTTCCTTGCGCAGCGCTCCGAGGTAGCCGGGCGAGACACCCATCAGCGTCGCGCCCGTGGCGTCGGCGAAGTCGAAGAGCGCGTGGTCGGCAGGGTGCACGGGCGAGCCGTCCCAGAGCAGGATCGTCGCCTCGGACGCGAGCGCCGATACCAGCCAGTTCCACATCATCCAGCCAAGCGTGGTGAAGTAGAAGACGCGGTCGCCGGCCTTGATGTCGCAGTGGAGCCGGTGCTCCTTGATGTGCTGCAAGAGTACGCCGCCAGCGCGGTGCACGATGCACTTGGGCACGCCCGTGGTGCCGGAGGAGAAGAGGATGACGAGAGGGTGATCGAAGGGAAGCCTCGCGAAATCGATCGCGCGGGCCTCGAAAGGCCGGATGAAGGTGTCGAAGGGGACTGCGCCGGGGATTTCGAGCGCGTGGCCGGCGGGCGGCGCCGTGTCGTCGGGCGCGGCGAGGTTCGGCACCAGGACCGTGCGCTCGACCGTCGGCAGCCCGTCCAGAATCGCCGGGACGCGGGACAGCGTCTCGTAGCGCCTGCCGCGGTAGCTGTACCCGTCGGTGACGAACAGGAGGCGCGGGCCCACCTGGCCGAAGCGGTCGACCACGCCGCGCACGCCGAAGTCGGGCGAGGCGGTCGAGAGGACGGCGCCGATCGAGGTGGCCGCGAGGAGGACCACCACCGCTTCGGGCACGTTCGGGAGCAGCGCGGCTACGCGGTCGCCGGGCCCGACGCCGCCGTCGCGCATGGCCTGGGCGAGGCGCGAAGTGAGGTCGTGCAGTTCCCGCCAGCTCACCACCCGGCGGCGGCCGTCCTCGGACCAGGCGATGATGGCGGGGTCGTCGGTGCGGCGGCGCATGAGGTTCTCGGCAAAGTTGAGCCGCGCGTCCGGGAAGTAGCGGGCGCCGGGCATGCGGTCGCCGTCGACGAGGACGCGGTCGCCGCGCTCGCCCACGATGCCGAACCAGTCCCAGGCCGCGCTCCAGAAGGCGGCCTGGTCGTCGATCGACCAGCGCCAGAGGGCGTGGTAGGGGTCGGGGGGCGCGGGAGGGTCGTGGGGGCCCTCGCCCCGTTCCGCCAGCCAGGCCGCGAAGGCGGCGAGGTTGCTCGCGCGGGTGCGTTCCGCAGGTGGGGTCCAGAGCGGCGGCTTCACGGGCGGTCCACCAGGGACGCCCGCGGCCGTCTGCGGCTCCGTCACGCCGGAGCTGTCGCGTTGCCTGGTATCAGAATCCGTCATCGCATGGTACTATCCGGCCAACCTTTTGCGTACCTGTCGGCAAAACCGTCACAAGCGCCAACACCTCTATCGAGCCTTTCACTCGCCCCCTCAAACATGACCTGCCCTGGCTTCAAACGCACACGTACATGTTCCGCTGCACCGGGGGCAGTAGCCGCTACGCTCATTCCTGTCCTCGGCGCCTGCGCCCCGGAAGCAGCGCCGGATCCCACCATCGCTATCGACAGTGCCGACGTGCGAATCGTAACCAGCGATCCCGAGAGCCTGGACGCAACCTGCACGATCAGTGGGGAGCCGGTCCTGGTCATAGGCGAAGACGAAGAGGACGAGGATCAGTGGTTCTCTTCCGTCCGGGGCATGGGACGACTGTCCGACGGGTCCGTAGTGGCGGTCGATCGCACGGCCGCCGAAGTACGCATTTTCGACATGACCGGCCGACACCTGCGGTCGATGGGTCGGCGCGGCGAAGGGCCCGGTGAGTTCGCAGATCCCTATGTGCTGTGGATCACCGCAGGCGACACCCTCTGGGTGGGCGACTACCGCCCGTGGCGCTACAACGTCTTCACGGCCGGCGGTGAATTCGTGCGCCGGGTTACCCTGACGCCGGTATGGCCGAATCCGGCCCGTGCCGGAGGCGTGCTCGACAACGGATACTCGGTAAACGCGAGAGCGGAGTCCATGCGGAATGAGGGCTTCGCCGTTGCGGATACCATGGTCGTGGAAGTCCACAACCCCGAGGGCGCTCTCGTGGGGAATCTGGCCCGTTTGCCCGACCGGACCAGCGGCACCGTCCCGGAGAGCCCGAACTTCTGGCTGTTCCCCTTGTTCCAGTCGTTCGCCCGGATTGACGCGCGGGGATCAACCATCGTCCTGGGACACGGAAGCGAGACCGAAGTCCGGCTCCTGGACGACGATTTCAACTTGCGTACGATCATCCGTTGGTCCGAACCGGATCGCGAGGTTACTCCTGCCGACGTGCGTGCCTGGCGCGAGGATTACGTTGAGAGCCGCAGACAGTTCGGCTCCAGGGAGTGGGACGAATACGATGACGCCCGTCTGAGCGACGAACGGCCGGTGGCCGACCTCTTTCCGGCCATCTCGGGAATCATGATCGGTCGCGACGGCCGAATCTGGGTGCGGCAGTACGACCGTCCCCGAGAAAACCGCGGGTGGCTCGCCTTCGGTGCCGACGGCGCGTTCGTCTGCCATCTGGCCGGGCTGCCCGGCGAGGTCTGGGAAATCGGTCACGACTACGTCCTGTTGCTCGGCGAAACGGAACTTGGCATACAGACGGTTCAGATGTACCGCCTCAATCCTCCGGAAACGGTCGATTCAGCCGGGTAGGACGCGGTCAGGAGAATCGCCGGGGGCCCGGCCATGTTCCCCCACCCGGGTCACGGCTGCGGAGCAGGCGCGGGTCTCGCGCGTGCCAGCGTCAGGATAGCGAGGAAGGCACACAGGGTCGACGCGATGGCCGCCGTGGCGAGCGTGCCCGTATGAAAGACGCTGAGTGCAGTGCCGGCCGTTCGAAGAGGTCGCCGACCACGGCCCCGATATTGACGAACGCGACCCCTGCTCCCACACCCTGCACCGCCCTGAGCGCGATGAACTGTTCGACGGACCCGGAGAACGGAACGCCAGCCGTGGCGACGCCAAAGATCGCCGTGCCGGTCAGCGCGGTGACCCTCCGGCCGTACCGGTCGGCGACGGGGGCTCCACCGAACTGTCCCAGGCCCAGTCCCAGCAGAAACACGGCCAGCGAAACCTGGATGCGTGGAACATCCACGCCGAAGGACAGAGCGATTTCCGGAAGAGCGGGCAGGTACAGATTGATGGCCAGCGGCACCACCATGGTCAACGTGGCGAGAGCGACAAACAGCGTGCGCGTTTCAGGACCGAAAACGGCTCCGCGGCCCTGCGCCGACTCGCTGGCCGATGGGTGGCTCACCCGTCCGAAACCGCCGCGCGCTCCTTCTTCTGCTCCTCCACCATGCGCGCCACGTCCTCGAGCAGCTGTCTGGCGTCGTAGATGATCCCGTCCTTGATCGTGTACTTGATCCCGCCGATGCGCTCCTTGACGCCCGTTTCGGGGTTGAGGCGCTCGTGGCCCGTGCCGTACAGAACCTTGAGGTTTTCGATCGGGTTCTCGGGCGAGATCACGAGGTCGGCCAGCAGGCCTTCGCGCACGATCCCGAATTCGGGCATCTGGCCCTTGGGGTCGAAGATCGCCTGCGCGCCGTGCAGCGTTGCGCCCCGGATGACCTCGAGCGGATGGAATCCGGCCTCCTGGAGCAGTTCCATCTCCTCGACGGTCGAGAAGCCGAAGAGGTTGTAGATGAAGCCGGCGTCGGAGCCGATGGTGACGCGGCCGCCCATGTCCTTGTAGTCGTCGAGCAGCGCCATCCAGATATGGTAGAAATTCTTCCACCGGATCTCGTCGTGGGTGGTCCAGTCGTAATAATAGGAGCCGTGGTTCGCGCGGCTGGGCTCGTAGAAGTCCCACAGGCTGGGCAGCGTGTAGCGCTCGTGCCACTCGGCGGTGCGGGCACGCATCACGTCGCGGCTGGCCAGGTAGGCGGTCATGGTGGGGTCGAGAATGACATCGTACGACAGGAGTTCTTCGAGCATGGCGTTCCACTCGTCGCTCCCCTGCGCGTGGATCAGGTCCCACTGGGCCGCGACCTGGCCGAAGCGGTGCTGCTCGTTGGCGTAGTTCATGTCGGAGGGCCACGGCTGGACGTCGTGGTCGTCGTAGAGCGCCTCGAAGAGCCCGTAGAAGTGGGTGACCGTGCCGAGGCCGAGTCGCGCGGCGTCGATGGCGTTCATCTGCGCGACCCCGAGCTGCGCGAGGTGGGCCACGCTGCCCATTCCAAGCTGACCCGCCTCATCGAGGAGCGCCTCCATGATCTCGGGCGCATAGGCGACGAACTTGATCCCGTCGATGCCCTGGTCGTGCGCCCAGCGGACCCATTCGCGGGCCTGTTCCGGCGTGAATACGGGCCCCCGGTCCCAACCCTGTCCCGGACGCTGGTAGACGAACATCCGGGGCGCCGTGATCTCGTTGTTGTTGGCGCGTTCGCGCTCGGAGAGCGAGAACTCGACCGGGCCGTACTCGATGCCGCGCCCCGCGGTGACCCCGTGGGCCATCCAGAGCTTGTAGACGTACTCGGCCTTCGGGGTCTTGGGCAGGCCGCCGGTGTGCAGGTGCATGTCGACGAAGCCGGGCAGCACGTACATGCCGTGCGCGTCGATCTCGTGGTCGCCGGGGGCGGGGCGGCGCGATTCGTCGATCGGGAGGCCGGGGTAGCCGACGCCCGCGATCTGCGTGATGCGGTTGCCCTCGATGACGATGTCGACGGGGCCGCGGGGCGGGGCGCCGGTGCCGTCGATAACGATCGCGCCGCGGATGACCAGCCGGTCGAAGGGGCCGTCGCCTTCGGCGCGGTCGGGTGCCGGTTCGACGAACTGGGCAGCGGCGGGGGCGGGGAGGAGCGCGAGGGTGGCGGGGAGCGCGAGGAACGCGGCGGCGGCGAACGCCAGCGCCGGTACGGCAGACAAGGTCGCTGGTCGGCGGGTCATGACACGGGCTCCGGTGGGGTGGGCGGTAACCTGGGGAGGGAAGGAGAAGCTGCCGCGCGGCGACGGCACCTGGCAAGTCGGGCCACGTGGAACAACGGAACCTGCCGGGGTTGTCCGGGTAGGCGAAGGCAGTCTGATTGCCCCGACCCCTCACTCAAGCGGACGGAGTCTGCCAGGATGTCGAAGCCGTTCAGGAACCCTGCCCTGTTCGCCGGGTTGACCCTGGCCGCGCTTGCCGCGACGACCCCTGCTCCGATCACCGCGCAACCGGCTTGTGAGCCGGATCAGCCGCGCATCGTCGGGCTGGTCGTCGACGCCAGCACCGCGGCGCCGCTGGAGGGCGCAGTGGTGTCGGCCGCGGAGTCGAGCCAGGCTTCGCTGACCACCGACTCCGGCCGCTTCCTGCTGTGTGAGGTCGGCCCCGGCACCCACGGCGTCACCGTGGAGAGGCTCGGCTACGAGACCCTGACGGTCCAGGTCACGGCCGATGCCGCGGGTGCCGTCGTCCGGTTTCAGCTGGAGCCCCGCCCGATTCTGCTGGAGGGCCTCGAGATCGTAATGGATCGCTTCAGCCAGCGGCGGCGGGCCGCCGCAACGGTCGTCCGAACCTATGACCAGGCGGCAATCGCGGGCAGCGGATACTGGGCAGCCGGGGACTTTGTCGTTTCGCGCGCGGGGGTTTTCATGGCACCCTGTGGGGCGAGCAGGTGCGTGTTCTATCGGGGCACCAGGGTCAGCCCGGTGGTCTACCTTGACGAAGTTCCGCTGGTCGGAGGATGGAGCCACTTCGAGACCCTGCCGACCAGCCTGCTGTACATGGTCGAGGTGTACAGCAAGGGGACGCATATCCGGGCCTATACCCACGCCTTCATGGAGCGCGCCGCACAGAACCGGCTTGCGCCCCTGCCGATCTGGGACGCACCGGGATTTCCTGCCGGGGATTGCATGGACCGTCTTTCCACAGGGCACCACAACGCGGCCGGGTGGTTCGTCCGGCCCGGCAGGTCAGTGTGTCCATCCCAGCCCTTCCTTTAGTTCGCCCACAAAACCGCGGAGTCCGCGCCGCACGACCGAGCGGACGAAGAGGCCGGCGAGCAGCAGCAGGCTGGTCTGCTGCAGCGGGGTCGGCAGTTCCTCGGTAAGCGCCGCGAGCGACGGAACGGGAAGAGCCCCGAACGCCACGTTCGTCGCCACACCCATGCTCACCGCCAGCCCCACCACGACCGTGGCGAACCCGATCGCCGCGCGCCGGCCGTGGAGGCTGCTTACCAGGCCCAGCGTGGAGATGTTGGTGGCAGGTCCGGTGATGAGGAAGGCGATTCCCGCGCCCGGAGACAGTCCGGTGGCCAGGAAGGCCGCAACGAGGGGTGTTGCCGAGGCCGCACACACATAGGTCGGGAAGCCGAGGAGGGCGAACAGGAAAACATCGGCAACCGGGGGCAGGCCGGCCAGCCAGCCGGTTTCCAGGAACGGCGTCATGAGAGCGGCGACCCCGAGACCGAGCAGGATCCAGGGTGCCGTGTGGTCGACCACCTCGCCCGTCCCGGTCCGCAGCGCGGCCGCGAACCGCTGACGGGTTTCGGGCCGCGCCGTCTCGCCGGCCACCGAAGCGGGTGCGGATACCGCGGACTTGAGCCTGCCCCCGACCCACCACCCCACAAGCAGTGCCACGACGGCCGCCGTACCGAGGCGAAGCAGGGTCACCTGGGGGCCCAGGAGGGGAATGGAAAGGAGGATCGCATCGAGGCCCAGTTCCGGGGTGGCCACAAGGAAGGCCATGGCTGCGGCGGGCGGGGCGCCCCTCTGAATCAGGCTGCGGTACAGAGGCACCACGCCACACGAACAGATGGGAAAGGGAAGGCCGATGAGCATGCCCCGCCCGGCCTGTGAGATCGCCCCGCCGCGCTCCATCCAGCGTACGGATCGTTGCGGAAGGAAAGCGCTGAGCAGACCCGCGCAGAGATAGGCCAGCAACAGAGCGAACGCGCTCTCCGCGCTCAGCACAAACAGGCGGGAAAGGAAGCCTGCCGCCGCGGTCGAGCGGTCGTCCACGCCGACGACGAAGACCGCCAGCAGCAGCGCCACCGCGATGATGGCGCCCCAGCCCTCGCGGCGGCGGTCCAGCGGCTCCATCGGCCCCCTGCGCTGATGCATCGCCACGTGGACCAGCGAACCACCCACTGCGGCCTGGAACAGCCGCACCCCTCCGGCACCGGCCGCAGTCCACCCCGCTTCATCGCCGACCACATACCCGATCACGGTCGCCGCCATGAGCACGAACAGGGCGCCGACCGCGGCGCGGCTGTCCATCTCCCTCGCGACCAGCCACCACACGGCCACGCCCACGGGCAGCCGGTGCAGCACAGTCGCAAGCGGGAACGACGCGCCGGCATCCGCGGGAAGTGTGGCCAGCGCGGCCCCGTCCAGCGCGGCGTGCACCGCAAACCCGGAGAGACCGGCCAGCAGGGCCCAGCGGTGGGCTTCCCCGCCGGTCTGCCGAGTGGCCTTCTCGACTGCAATCGGCAGCATGAACCCGACCGCGAGGACGAGGAGGACACTCCAATCCCCCTTTCCTACCGCCGACGGCACGAACTCCAGGAAGATCAGCCCGGGAATCGCCGCGATTGCCAGACCCTCGAGCAGGGGCGCCAGCGTGCGCTGCGGCCCGGTCTCCGCGTCCTGGCGCGGCCCCGCGCCCAGTCCCAACAGGGGCCCGGCCACCAGCGCCCCGATAGCGGCGATCAGATAGAGCATGTCAACGGTACCATGTCCACCTATATTTGACGGATAGTATCAGGAATCTGTCACGACATCCGTCAAGACTCGCAAGGAAACCGCACTGATGCCACGGTCGGCCTCTGAACCCATCGCAATCGTAGGGATGGCGTGCCGGTTCCCGGGCGCAAACGACATCGAGGCCTTCTGGCGCCTGCTGGAAGCGGGTGTCAACGCGGTCACCGAAGGGGTTCCGGGTTCCGGGACCGGGCGTGCGGGGCAGCTCTTTTCCGACGACAAGGTCGCCGGGGCCTGCCGGTTCGCCGGCTTCCTCGACCGGCTCGACGAGTTCGACGCCTCGTTCTTCCGCATCTCGCCGGTCGAAGCGCAGCGCCTCGATCCGCAACAGCGCATGATGCTGGAGACAAGCTGGCAGGCGCTCGAGGATGCCGGGATCGATCCTGATCGGCTGAAGGGCAGCCGCACGGGCGTCTACGCGGGCATCAGCAACTACGACTACCGTGCGCTGGTCCTTGACGCGGGAGAGCCGACCGAGCCGGCCGCAAGCCTGTACTCGGTCACGGGAACGTCGTTCAACACCGCCATCGGACGGGTTGCCTTCGCGCTGGGGCTCAACGGGCCGGCGATGGCGCTCGACACCGCATGTTCGTCGTCGCTGGTAGCGATCCACCAGGCCGTGTCGGGGCTGCAGCGGGAAGAGGCCGACCTGGCGCTGGCGGGCGGCGTGCATGTGATCCTGTCGGCCCAGCTGTTCGAAATGCGCGCGAACGCCGGGATGCTGTCGCCGGATGGGCGGTGCGCCACCTTCGACGCGGGAGCGAACGGCTACGTGCGGGGGGAAGGATGCGGCATCCTGGTCCTGAAGCGGCTTGCCGAGGCCGTGGCGGACGGCGACCGGATCTGGGCCGTGATCCGCAGCACCGCGGTGAACCAGGACGGCGCGACGCCGGGCCTGACGGTTCCGAGCGGGGAAGCGCAGGAACGGTGTATCGAGGACGCGCTCCTGCGGGCCGGGCTGAGTCCTGCGGATGTGGACTACGTGGAGGCGCACGGCACGGGAACCGAGGTGGGTGACCCGATCGAGGCGCGCGCGACGGCGGCTGCCTATGGGAAGGGACGCGCGGCGGATCGCCCCCTCCTGATCGGCTCGGTGAAGACGAACATCGGCCACCTGGAGGCGGCGGCGGGCGTGGCGGGTGTGATCAAGGCCGTGCTGTCGATGGGACGGCGCACGATTCCCAAGCACCTGCACTTCAATGACCCGAGCCCGCAGATCGACTGGGACCGCATTCCCCTGCGGGTGGCCGGAGAACGGACGGAGTGGCCGCTCCGTTCCGGCCGGCTGCCGGTGGCGGGAGTGAGCGGCTTCGGGTGGTCGGGAACGAACGCTCACGTCCTGTTGGAAGGGCACGCAGCGGGCGATGCCGCCACGGGCGACGGCTCCGCGGGCGACGGCTCCGCGGGCGACGTGGATGCGAACGGTTCACGATCGCCCGCCGGGTGGCCCGTCGGTCCCGCCTTGCCGGTCGAGGTCCCGCTGGCGGCAGAAGACGCGGAAGCCGGCGCCTTGCCAGCACCGCGAGAGGAGGAGCTCCCCGGCCGCGTGACACGTATCCTGCCGCTTTCCGGCAGGTCGGATGAGGCGCTCCGTGACCTGGCACAGCGGTATCTCGATTGGGTCGACGAAGGCGTCGGGATGGCATCGGCCGAGAGCGGTGCGGACGACCCGCGTCTCTCGGACATGGCGTGGACGGCCAGTGTCGGGCGGAGCCACTTCGACCACCGCGCCGGTGTGGTGTTCCGGGACGGCGCGTCGTTGCGTGAGGGTTTGCGCGCGATCGTCTCGCCGGACGGGGATCCGGGCACGGAGTCGCGGCGGGGGGCGGGACGGAAGATTGCCTTTGCCTACGGCGGACAGGCCAGTCAGTGGCCGGGCATGGGCGCGGCGCTGTATGCGAGCGAGCCGGTGGTGCGCGCAGTGCTCGACCGGTGCGACGAAATGCTCCGGGAAGAGCGTGAAGCCTCGTTGCTCGACGTGATGTTCGGCCGCGCCGCCGCGGTGGGAGAGCTGGACGATCCCCGGTGGAAGCAGCCGGCGATCTACGCGCTCGAATGCGCGCTGGCGGCGCTGTGGTCGAGCCTCAGTATCAGGCCGGACGTGGTGCTGGGACACAGCCTCGGCGAGATCGCGGCGGCCCATGCCGCGGGCGTGTTCGGCCTGGAGGACGGCCTGCGCCTTGCGGCGGTGCGGGGCGAGCTGGTCGGTGCCCTTCCCGGCGAGGGCGCGATGGGCGCGGTGTTCGCGCCGGCCACCCAGGTCACGGAGGCGCTGGACGCGCACAATGCGACCTCACAGGGCATTGGCCTCTGCATCGCAGCCGACAACGGCGCGCATCAGGTCATCAGCGGTCCGGCGGAGGAGGTCGCCGCGATCCTCGAGCGGCTGGAGGCGGCCGGGATCCGGGTTGCGCGGCTGAGGAAGAGCCCGGCCTATCACAGCGCCATGATCGAGCCGGCGCTGGACGATCTGGAGGGCGCGCTTTCACGGCTGTCCTTTGCGGCGCCGTCGCTCCCCTTCATCAGCAACCTCACCGGGCGGACGGTGGGTTCGGACGAGGCGCTGGATGCGGGGTATTGGCGGAGGCAGATGCGCGCGCCGGTCGCCTTCCGCGCCTGCGTCGAGACCCTCGCGGGGCTGGGGGTGGACGCGGTCGTGGAGATCGGGCCCCACTCGGTGCTCGGGCCAATGACCACGCTCGCCTGGCCCGGATCGGCAGGGGCCCCAGCGCCGCCCCTGGCGCTGTCCAGCCTCAAGCGCCCTGGCCGCAACGTCTCGGCGACGGAAGCCGAGGACGCCTTCTTTGCGGCGGTCGCCGGCGCGTACGACGCGGGGCTGCCGATACGCTTCCACGGGCTGTTCACCGGCGAGTCACGGCGCAGAATCTCGCTGCCGGGCTACCCGTTCCGCCGTGACCGCTACTGGATCGACGCACCGAGACGGCGGCGCTCCAGCGCCGATCACCCGCTCCTCGGCAGCCGCCACGAGTCGGCCAGCGGAGAGATCAGCTTCGACACCGAGTTGTTTCCGTCGGACCCGGCGTGGCTCGGTGACCACCGCGTGTTCGACCGGGTGGTGGTGCCCGGCGCGCTCCATGGCGCCATGGCCGCGTCGGCCTGCACCGTGGAGAGCCCCGGACCGGCAGTCGTCGAGGACTTCCAGATGCAGAGTGCGCTCGTCTTTCCGGAGCGGGGCGATGGAGACGCAAGCCAGGAAGAGGGTCGGCGGCTGCAGGTGCTGCTGGACGGCGCCGCAGAGGACGGGTCGCGCCGCGTCCGGATTCTGAGCAGGGGTGCGGCCGACGAGGAATGGACGCTCCACGCGGAGGGCCAGGTCTCGACCGGCGATGGCGTGGATCCGGCGCCGCTCGCCGCATCGCCGGACCTCGCACGGCTCAGGAACGATCTGGCGCCGGTGGATCTTCCGGCCTACTACCGCGCCAAGGCGGAGGTCGGGATCGATCTCGGCGCGTCCTTCCGGACTCTGGAGGCGCTTTGGGCCGGACCGGGCGAAGCACTGGGCGAGGTATCGCTCCCGGATGCAGCCAGCCGCGCCGGGTTGGCGTTTCACCCGCTCATGCTGGACGGGTGCTTTCAAGTGATGGGTGCGGCCCGTGAAACGTTCGGGTCCGATGAGGACGTCACCTATCTGCCCTTCGGGTGGGAGCGCCTCTCGGTGCCGGAAGAGCTGCCGGACCGGCTGCTCTGCCATGTCCGCGTGCGCCCGGCGCCGGACAGCGCGGGTGCCGAATTGCCGGAGGTGCTGAGCTCGGACATCGCCCTGTACGACTTCGGTGGATCCCGGATCGGCACGCTGACCGGGTACACGGTGAAGCGGGCGACACGGAGTGCGCTGCTCCCCGCGGTGGAGGGCGTGGATGAGCTGCTCTACGAAGTCGTGTGGCGCGACAGCGCCCTTCCGCCCGGCATGCCGGCGGCGGACTTCCTCCCCCAACCGTCAGCCGCGGCGGCGCGCTCCCTGCCGTTCTCCCGGTACCTGGCCTCCGAGGGAGTGGAGATCGCAGACGAAACCGACCTGCAGGAGGCGATGGAACTGGTGTCGTGGTGCTACGCGCTGTCGGCCCTGGAGGTGCTGGGATGGGAGCGCGAAGCGGGCGCAGCGACGGACCCGGAGGAGTTGCGCGAACGCCTCGGGATCTTGCCCGAGCACGGGAATCTGCTGCGCCGCATGCTCGAAATCCTCGCTCGTTCAGGCGTGTTGCGGCCGAACGGGGGAGGTTTCGTGGTAACGGTCGGAACGGGCGATCCGCTGCCCGATGAAATACCGCGAAATGTGGAGTCGTTTCTGCGAGAGACGGAGGAGCGCCTGCCGCACGCAACGAACGAGATCGGGCTGTTTCGGCGCTGTGCCGGCGCACTGCCCGACGTGCTTCGCGGCAACGCGGATCCGCTGTCGCTGCTGTTCGGCGATGCGGAACCGACGGCCGCCGACCTCTATCGGCGTGCGGCTGTGTGGCGCGCGGCGAACCGGATGCTGGGCGAGGTCGTTGGCACGCTCGTGGACGAGTTGCCGGCGGACCGGCGCCTGCGCGTGCTGGAGGTGGGTGCCGGGATCGGGTCCGCGACCGAATACGTCATGCCCGAGCTCCCCGCGGGACGGTTCGAATACATGTACACCGACATCTCCGCGGGCTTTTTCGCGGAGGCGGAAGCGCGCTTCACCGCCGAGGACACGTCGATCGACTACCGGGTGCTGGACATCGAGAAGGACCCGATGGATCAGGGATTCGACGCACACGCCTACGACCTCGTCATCGCGGCCAACGTCCTGCACGCCACGCGCCATCTGGACGAGACGCTGGCCCACTGCCGGGCGCTGCTCGCGCCGTCGGGGCTGCTGGTGGCGCTCGAGAACCAGCGCGGCAGGGGCTGGATGGATCTGATCTTCGGACAGCTCGACGGATGGTGGCGCTTCGACGATCGCTACCGCGCGAACCACGCGCTTGCGGGACCCGAGGTATGGCGACGGGCGCTCACCGACACGGGCTTTGCCGAGTCCGAGGTTCTCGGCCTGGATCTGCAGGAAGTGGCTGGCCTGCCGGATCGAGGGGTGATCGTGGCGCAGGGTCCTGCCGAGATCGACGTGCCGGAGGGCGTTTGGGTACTGGCCGCCGATCGGGGCGGAATGGCGGCGGCGCTGGCGGCGGAACTGGCGGCCCAGAATCAGCGTGTGCTGCTGGCCGGCGACGATCCGGAAGGTCTCGAGGCGGCGGCGCTGGGCGAGGCCGGGGTCGCCGCGGCGTCTGTAGACGTGGAGCGGCGCGAGTCATGGCGATCGCTCGTCGAAGCCCTCCCTTCCAACGTGCCGTTCGCCGGCGCGGTGCACCTCGTCGCACAGGACGGCCACGGGCCCGCGGCGACAACCGCGGACATCGCGGCGGACGCCAGGCGGGCGGCGGCGAGCGCGCTCGCGCTTGTGCAGGGAATCGCGGACGCGGATGCCGTGCCCGAAAAGGGCGTGTGGCTCGTCACCCGGGGGGCGCAAGTGCTCGAACGGGAACGGACCGGGCAACTGGCCGGCGCCCCCATGTGGGGCCTCGGCAAGGTGGTGGCACGGGAGGCGCCGCAGATGCAACCGCGGATGCTCGACCTCGACCCCGAGGCAGCGCAACCGCACGCCGTGCTCGCGGACGAAGTGCTGTTCCCCGATGCCGAGAACCACATCGCGCACCGCGAGGGGCGCCGCCAGGCGGCGCGGCTCGTCCGGGCGGGCGCCGGCGTGGAGCGCCTCGACCTGCCGGAGGACGTGGACTGGGTGCTGGCGCCCGGCGAGGGCGGGGCGATCGAGACGCTGGGGATCGAGCCGCTGTCGCCGCGCGCCCTGGAACCGAACGAGGTGCGTGTCGAGGTCGAGGCCTGCGGACTCAACTTCCTGGACGTATTCCGGGCCATGGGCCTGGTCGAGGACGAGGGGATGCTCGGCGAGGAATTGTGCGGCCGGATTGTCGAGACCGGGGCTGACGCAACCACCGTCTCCGTGGGCGATCGCGTGGCCGGATTCGCGTTCGGCACGTTCGGGGAGGAAGTGGTGACGCGGGAGGAACTTGTGGCGCGGGTGCCGCCGAACGTGTCGGCGCCGGCGCTTGCCACAATCCCCTCGGTCTTCGTGACCTGCGTGCTGTCCTACGAGCTCGCAGGGCTGAAGGCCGGGGACCGGGTGCTCATCCACGCCGGCGCGGGCGGCGTCGGGCTTGCGGGCATCCAGCTGGCCCAGGCTGCGGGAGCGGAGGTGTTCGCGACGGCCAGCGCACGCAAGCGCGAGTATCTCCGCTCGATCGGCGTGGAGCACGTGTTCGACAGCCGCTCGACCGCGTTCGGCCAGGGTATTCTCGACGCCACCGACGGGGCCGGGGTCGACGTCGTTCTCAACAGCCTGACGGGCGAGGGCTTCATCGAGGCTAGCCTTGCCTGTCTCGCGCAGGGCGGCCGCTTCGTGGAACTCGCCAGGCGGGACATCCTCAGCGAGGACGAGATGACGGCGCTGCGGCCCGATGTCGCGTATGCGATCCTCGATCTCTACACCCTGAAGCAGCACGACCCCAAGGGGCCGGGCGCGGCCCTGAGAGATGTGCTGGCACGCATCGAAACGGGTGAGCTGGCACCGCTCAGGCATACCATTTGGCCCCTCGCCGAAACGAGCGCCGCGATGGACTACATGCGCGCGGCACGGCACATCGGCAAGATCGTGCTCACGACGCCGCCGCTCGCGGGAGGACGGCTGCGGCGGGACGGGACGTATCTGGTGACGGGCGGGCTGGGCGGGATCGGCCTGGCACTCGCCGAATGGCTCGCGGAACGCGGCGCGGGGACGGTCGTGCTGAACGGCCGCAGGGCGCCGGACGCGGCGGCGGAAGAAGCGATCGAGGCGTTGCGCGCCCGCGGGTTCGGGATCGAGGTCGAGATTGCGGACGTGACGGATACGGCCGCTGTCGATGCCATGCTGGGACGAATGGACGGCACGCTCCCGCCGCTCGCCGGCGTGATCCACAGCGTCGGTGTGCTGTCGGACGCCGCCCTCGGGAACCAGAGCTGGGAGAGCTTCCAGACCGTGCTGTGGCCCAAGATGCTCGGGGCCTGGCACCTGCACCGGGCGACGGTGGATCGCGATCTGGACATGTTCGTCCTGTTCTCCAGCGTAGCCGGAGTCCTGGGCAACCCGGGGCAGGCCAACCATGCGGCGGCCAACGCCTTCCTCGACCAGCTGGCCGCTCACCGGCGCGCGCTCGGGCTTCCGGGGCAGGCGATTGCCTGGGGTGCATGGTCGGAGCTTGGCGAGGCGGAGGAACAGCGCGAACGAATCGCCGGGCGGCGAGAGGCATCCGGCACCGGCTGGTTCACGCCTGAGCAAGGTTTCCTGGCGTTCGAGCGTCTGCTGAGGCAGGATGCGACGGGCAGCGTAGTGGCGCAGGTGGACTGGCCGGTGTTCGGAGAAACCGTCGGAGGCCGTCCGCCCCTGCTGGAGGACCTGCTCACCGTTGCCACGGACGACGATGACGCGTCCTCGTCGGAAGACGTGCTTGCGCGGCTCGCAGCGACGCCGGCGGCGGAGCGCGAGACCCTGCTGGTGTCCTTCGTGCAGCGGGAAGTTCAGGCCGTGCTGAGATTGCCGTCGGCACCGGCGCCTGCCGTTGGGTTCTTCGACCTGGGGATGGACTCCCTGATGGCGGTCGAGCTGCGAAACCGCCTCAACCGGACGCTCTCCGAAGTTTACGCCGTTCCGAATACGCTGGTATTCGACTATCCGACCATTTCCGATCTCGCCAGCCACCTGCTGGACGCACTTGGCGAGCCGACCGCCGGTCCCGATTCTGTGGCCGCCACGCCCGAGCCGCTCCCCCCAACCGCGCCGACGTCCGTTCCGGCGCCCGTCCGTACACCGACCTCTGCGCCGCCACCGCCGGCGCCGCTGGAGGACGATGGGATCGCCATCATCGGCATGGCGTGCCGTTTCCCTGGCGCCCCGGATCTTCAGGCCTTCTGGCGCCAGCTTGAAGCCGGCCACGACGCGGTGACGAACGGGCGACAGGACCACGGGTCATGGGCCGGGATCGCGGGCGACCCTGCCGCCGCGGACAACGCCTGGGGCCGCGGCGGGTTCGTCGAAGGAATCGACCGCTTCGACGCGCGCTTCTTCGGCATGACCCCGATCGGAACGCGCATGATGGACCCGCAGCAGCGGCTGCTCCTGGAGACGAGTTGGCGGGCGCTCGAGGATGCGGGCATCGATCTGGAGAGCCTGCGGGGCAGCAACACCGGCGTCTACGCGGGCATCGCGACCAGCGAGTACCGCGACCTGATGATGCTGGCGGGCGGCAAGGATCTCAACTACCTCGGCACTGCAAACTCCATGGCGCTCGGCGGGGTTGCCTACAAGCTGGGGCTCATGGGGCCGACGATGCCGGTCGTCCTCAACTGTGCCGCGTCCCTGGTCGCCGTGCACCAGGCCGTCGCAGCCCTGCGACAGGGTGAAGTGGACCTGGCGCTGGTGGGAGGTGTCAACGCCGTCTTCTCGCTCGATTTGGCCAGAGAGATGGTGGAGTTGGGCCTGCTGTCGGCGGAGGGCCGGTGCAAGACCTTCGACGCCTCTGCGGACGGGGCCGTGCGGAGCGAGGGTTGCGGGATGGTCGTCCTCAAGCGACTTGGCGAAGCGGAGGCCGACGGTGACCGGATCTGGGGCGTGGTTCGCGGCACCGCAGTCAATCAGAACGGAGCGACCGCCGGACCGACGGTGCCGAACGGGCGAGCACAGCAGCGCGTGATCAGCGAGGCGCTCGCGCGGGCGGGTGTCGCGCCTGCGCACGTGGACTATCTGGAAGCCCATGGCGCAGGATCCACGTTAGGGGATCCAATCGAGGTGCAGGCGGCAGCCGCCGTCTATGGCCGGGGGCGCGAGGCAGGCGATCCGCTTCTGATCGGCTCGGTCAAGACCAACATCGGCCACCTCGAGTCGGCTGCGGGTATCGCGGGGCTGATCAAGATCATGCTGTCGATGAAGCAGGGCGTGATACCGAAGCACCTTCATTTCAGCAAACCGAACGAGCACGTGGATTGGGACACGCTTCCGGTCCGGGTGACTTCGGAGGCGACGGGCTGGCCCGGCAACTCCGATCGGCCCCCACTCGCCGGCGTGAGTGCATTCGGGATATCGGGCACCAACGCGCATGTCGTATTGGAGGGCTATCAATCGCCCGTCGACACCTCCCTTGTGGCTGGAGGCAACGGTGCGCCCGCCGGACCCGCGCACACTGTCGTCGGCACCATGCCGGAGCCGCTGACGGAACTGCCGCCTCCGGCGGGCGACTTCGATCCCCGCACCGCCCGGGTCCTGCCGATTTCCGCCAGGTCGGACGAAGCGTTGCGCGAGTTGGCGGCAGGATACCTCGCGTGGCTCGACACCCACGCCCACGATCTCGATGCCGGTCGTGGGACTGCAGGTTCGCTGTTGTCCGACATGGCCTGGACGGCGAGCGTCGGGCGAGACCACTTCCCGCACCGGGCAGGTATCGTTTTCCACGATGCCGACGCCCTGCGCGAGGGGTTGCACGCAGTCGCGCACGTGGACGCGGCGATGTCTTCGCGAACGGCACCTGTGGCCGCCACGATACCGAAGCTCGCCTTCTCCTACGCCGGGGAGGAAGGCACCGAGTGGGCGGAGATGGCAAGGACTCTTTACCGCACGGAGCCCGTGGTGCGGGTGGTTCTCGACCGGTGCGACGAGGTGTTGCGGGACGAGCGTGACGGCGCCTCCCTGCTGGACGTGATGTTCGGCCGGACCGGCGCGAAGGCGGACCTGCAGGACCCGGCCTGGAGCCAGCCGGCGACCTTTGCGCTCGAGTGTGCGCTTACCGCGCTCTGGTCGAGCGTCGGTATCCGGCCCCAGGTGGTGTCGGGCTGCGCGATCGGCGAGCTGGCGGCGGGATGGACCGCAGGAGTGTTCGCCCTTGAGGATGGACTTCGCTATGCGTCGGCGCGCGGTGTGGAAGGCCTGGGGGCAGCGTTCCCCGGAATCACGCTTTCATCACCCTCCCTGTCCATCGTGAGCCAGGTGAGCGGTCAGGTGGTTCGCCCCGAGGAGGTTCTCGACCCAGCCTACTGGCGCGGGCAGGCGGACATGCCGGAGGCGCCACCCCAACTGCCCCGGGCGCTGGGGGACCTCGACGTCGATCTGGTCCTGGAGATCGGTCCCGTAACGGGGCTCGGCCCGGTTCCGCCGAAGGACTGGGCGGACGGCACAAGTCGTGCCACGGGCACGTTTCAAGGGTGGGTCGCGCGGGCGTACGAGGCGGGCCTTCCGGTTTCCTTTGCCGCGCTGTTCGCGGGCGAACCACGGCGCCGGATCTCGATACCCGGCTACCCCTTCCAACGCAAGCGCTACTGGTTCGAAGCGCTGACCTGAAGGCTGCGGGCTACGCGGAGCGTCACTTGCTGCCGACCGCCCCGGATCCTTCAGGAACCGGCTATGTCGTCAGCCGGCCTTCGAGTCAAGGTGCCCGATGAGATTCCGGAAGTTGTTGATCTTGGCGCAGTCCTCGGGCGGAATCGAGACGCCGAATTCCCGCTCCACGATCCTCATGAATGCGACCGCGTCCATTGAGGAAACCCCGGCGTCCGAGAATCCTCCGTCAAGGTTCGGCGCGCGACCCAGGTCGAGGTGTTCGTCAATGAGTGCTCTCAGGCGGCTTTCGGTCGTGGTCATCGGTGACTGTCCATTGTTGTGGGTAGCACTGTGTACATGAGATGGTTGACCGGTCCGATAATGTGCGCATGGTCTGACGGCGTCAAGGGTCTTGGCGGCAGAGGGGCGGCGCAGTATCTCGTTATCCTGCTACGCCTCCCAGCCCCAGGCCACCTCAGCGAGGCAGACTGTTGAGTTCCAGCGAATCCGGCGGCGGCCCCGCGCCCCGTTATCAGCCCGACGAAAAGCCCCCGGCGGGTCTCGCCCTGGGTGTCGGCCTGCAGCTGGCGGTACTCAACATCGCCGCGGTGATGCTGATTCCGATGGTCGTCATGCGGGCAGCCGGCATGACCGACGCCTACCTGTCCTGGGCCGTCCTCGCTTCGGTGACGATCTGCGGCCTGGCCACCGTGCTCCAGGCGGCTCGCACCGGTCGATTCGGCATGGGGCATGTCATGGTCATGGGCACGTCGGGAGCCTTCATTCCTGCGTCCATCCTGGCGCTCGACACGGGTGGCCCGGCGCTGCTGGCCACCCTGGTCGCCATGGCTGCGCTGATCCCCCTGCTGCTCTCGTGGCGCCTGTCGCTCTTCCAGCGCATCCTGACCCCCGCCGTCTCGGGAACCGTGATCATGCTCATCCCGATCACGGTCCTGCCTTTCATCTCCGGGCTCCTGTCCGCCGGCACCGACCAGGGCACGGCGCCGGGCGCCCCGCTCAGCTTTTTCGCAACCGTGCTGATCATCGGCGCACTCGCACTCAAGGCCACGGGGCAACTGCGACTGTGGGCTCCCGTGATCGGTGTGGTTGCAGGATCCGTGATCGCATCCTTCCACGGGCTCTACGACCTGGAGCGCGTCGCCGCGGCTCCCTGGGTCGACCTTCCACGACCCCGGCCACCGGGGTTCGATCTCGGGTTCGGCCCCGCGTTCTGGCCCCTGCTGGCTTCCTTCCTGCTCGTGGCGGTCATCGCCGCCATTCGCACGATGAGCAGCGCCGTGGCCGTCCAGCGCGTCTCGTGGCGCCGGAAGACACGTGCAATCGACTTCCGCGCGGTCCAGGGTGCCATGGCCGTGGACGGCGTGGGCAACCTGCTCGCCGGACTGGCGGGGACCGTCCCGGGCAGCGCTACCACCACCAGCGTGCCGCTGACACAGCTTACCGGCGTCGCGGCCCGCACGGTCGGGATGGTAGCCGGGGGAGCATTCATCGCCTTTGCATTCCTCCCGAAGCCGTTTGCGGCGGTCCTGGCAATCCCCGACCCGGTCTTCGCCGGCTATCTCGTCATCCTGCTTGCCATGCTGTTCGCCATCGGCCTCAAGATCGTCGTACAGGAAGGACTCGATTATCGCGAGGGCATGGTCGTCGGCATCGCGTTCCTGGCCGGCGTGAGCTTCCAGTTCGGGATGATCTTCCCCGAACAGGTGTCGCAGTTCGCTGGCGGCATGTTCGAGAACGGGATGAACGCGGGCGGTTTCGCGGCGATCCTCATGACCCTTTTCCTGCGCCTGGCCCAGCCCCGCCGCAGTCGCCTCGAGATCGGGCTGGATTCAGCGGAACTGCCCCGGATCAGGCAATTCCTCGCCGAGTTCTCGACGCGCGCCGGATGGGATGCGGCGATGGCCGAGCGGCTGGCCGCCGCAACCGAAGAGGCGCTGCTGACCCTCACCAGGGACGGCTCGACGGACAACCGTCGCCTGGTACTGACAGCGCACCGCGAAGGAGAGGACGCGATCCTCGAACTCCTCGTCGCGCCCCGGGGCGAAAACGTGCAGGACCGGATCGCGCTACTCGCCGAACAGGAAGGGGGAGTGCCCGGCGACCACGAAGTCTCGGTTCGTCTCTTGCGCCACCTCGCTTCGTCGGTAAGGCACCAGCAGTATCATGACAGGGACATCCTGACCATTCGAGTACAAGACCGGGGCCTCGGCGTGCCGCCGCGCGGGCGCTGAGCCGCGGGACCACGAGGAGTCATGCCCGCAAACGAAACCATGCGGTTCCGCCGAAGTGCCGTGCGGATCCTGCAGGTGGCCGTCCTCGGACCGACCCTGCTGGCGGCCTGCGGCGACAGCACGGCCCCGCCCCCGCCTCCCGTCCCCACCTCCGTCGCGGTCACGCCTTCCTCGCTGGACTTCGAGTCCTTCACCGACACGGCACAGCTCACCGCCACGGTCCGCGACCAGCAGGGCCAGGCGCTCGGTGGCGCCACCGTCACCTGGGAATCCAGCGCTTCCGATGTCGCCACGGTGAGTCCCACCGGACTGGTCACCTCGGTGAGCAACGGAAGCGCGACCGTCACCGCGAGCGCGGGTGCCGCGACAGGGTCCGCCGCCGTCAACGTCGAGCAGGTCGCCCGGTCGCTCGCGTTCCTGTCCGCCCCCGACTCGCTCATGGTCGGCGATTCGATCCGGATGCACGCCGAGGCCCTCGACGGGGCGGGAGTCGTCGTGACGGACGCCGCGCTCGAGTGGACATCGCGCGATCCGTCGATCGCGCGCGTGACCGGCGACGGGTGGGTGTTCGCCCGCATCCCCGGCATCGTGGAAATCACCGTGGCCCTGGATGATCTGACCACGAGCACCCGCCTGATCTCCCTGCCTCTCCCGCCTGCCGTGGCTCTCGCGGCGTTCTACGAATCCACCAACGGCGACCTCTGGCACGACAACACCAACTGGCTGACCGACGCGCCGCTGTCCGAGTGGCATGGGGTCGTTCTCGACGAGGGCGGGCGCGTGGCCCACCTGGTCCTGGCCGGCAACGGTCTCATCGGGGCGATTCCCCCCGAGATCGGCAGCCTTGTGGACCTGATATCGCTGCACCTGGGGCTGAACGACCTGTCCGGTCCGATCCCGGCCGAGATCAAGGCGCTCCGGAGACTGGCATCGCTAGGGCTCACGTACAGCGGTGTGACCGGGGTCATTCCGCCCGAGATCGGTGCACTCGACAGCCTGGTGGTGCTGGGACTGTTCGGGAACTACCTCGAGGGGTCGATTCCGCCGGAAATCGGTGAGCTGGCGAACCTCCGGCTCCTCGACCTCTGCTACAACCAGCTAACCGGACCGATTCCGCCGGAAATCGGCAACCTTGAGCACCTGGAGTATCTCGCGCTCTGCGGAATCGACTCGAACCCGGAGGAGAGCAACCGCCTCACGGGACCAATTCCGCCGGAAATCGGCAACCTCACCCGGCTCAGGCACCTCAACCTGGGTGCCAACCTGCTGTCGGGGTCCATACCACCGGAAATCGGCAACCTGGCGAGCCTCGACAGCCTCGGTCTCTACAGCAACATGCTGACCGGCATTCCGCCAGAGATCGGCAAGCTCGATGGCCTGCTGTTCCTGTCGGCCTACGGCAACGGGCTGACCGGGCCGATTCCCCCGGAGATCGGGAACCTGGTGAATCTGGAGACGCTGAACCTGGGCATCGGGCTGATCAGCGGCGAGAACTCGTTGACGGGAGAGCTTCCGGCCGAGATCGGCAACCTGGTGCGGGTCACCAGGCTGGACCTCGGCGGGAACGAACTGACCGGCCCGATTCCGGCGTCCATCGGAAACCTGGCGGCGCTCGAACAGCTGGAACTCGGCTCGAACATGCTGACCGGTCCGCTGCCGGCGTCAATCGGCTCGGCAGACCGCCTGACGCGGCTGTCGCTGTGCGACAACGCACTGGAGGGGGAGCTTCCGCTCGAGCTGGGCAAGCTGACGAGCCTGCGGCAGCTGTACCTTTGCCGCAATGGGTTTTCGGGCCAGCTGCCCCCGGAAATCGGCAACATGAGGGCGCTCCAGCACGTCAACTTCGCGGTCAACCAGCTCACGGGCGAGATGCCCGGATCGATGGTGTCGCTCCGGCGGATGCAATCGCTCAACTGGGCGATCAACGACGGGCTGTGCGCGCCCGTGACCGAACCGTTCATGGACTGGCTGGCCGGGCTGATCGTCGCCAAGGGTGACCGGTGCGCGGCGGACACGGCGGGGGTCGCTGCGGGTTTGCCTGGCGCGGCCGGCGCGGCGGGCACCGTCTCGTGCACGGTGATGGTCGCGGACACACCGGAACGCGCCGGTAGTGTCGGGGTAACTCCCAGAAGCGTATCTTGTGACCTCAGGCAAGCCTATTGACCGCGAGGATAGTTGGATGGAGCCACGAATCCGGTTACTGCTGAGCATGTGGCCCGTGCCGGCGTACCGCCCGGCACTTGGCCTGGCGGTTTTCGCGTGTATGGCTTTTTCCACGTCGCCGGCTGACGCCCAGGACAAGCCCGTCTGCACGGACGACGAGCCGCGTATCGTCGGCGTGGTGATCGACGACGCGACCGAGCAGCCGCTCGCCAACACGCTGGTGTCGATCGAGGCATCCGAATGGGCTTCGCTCACCACCGAGGGTGGCCGCTTCCTGCTTTGCGGCGTTGGCGAGGGAACGCACCTGATCACGGCCGAGCAGCTCGGCTACGCGACACTCAAAGCCTATGTGGAGACCAGCCGGGAGGGCGACGTGAACGTGGTGCGCATGCGTCCCGATCCGATCCTGCTGGAGGGCCTCGAGGTCGTCACGGACCGGTTCGAGCGCCGGCGGAAGGCGGTGGCGACCACCGTCAGGGCTTTCGACCAGGAGGAACTCGCGCGTAGCGGATACTGGACGGCTGCCGATTTCATCGCGTCGCGCGCAGGCGTCTTCACCACGATCTGCGAGGGCGGCACCACGTGCGTCTACCGCCGGGGGCGAACGGTGAATCCGACGGTGTATCTGGACGAGTTTCCGCTGATCGGCGGATGGTTTCAGCTCGAGACCCTGCCGACCAGCCAGCTATACATGATCGAAGTGTACAGCCGCGGTGCGCATATCCGGGCCTATACGCACGGATTCATGGAACGCGCGGCCAAGGTACGGCTGGCACCGTTTCCGATCTGGTTTTAGCAGGCCGCAGCGGGTGTCTCTTCCACGGCCCGCTAGCGTCGTGACGCCCTGACCGATCCGGGCCGGTTCCGCAGGCGCGCTTCGGCCGCCCGGGCGTGGGCCTCCAGCCCCTCCATGCGAGCCAGCGCTGCGGTGTCGCGGGCCAGTGCGTCCGTGGCCGGACCGCCTTCGAGCCGCAGCCAGGTCGGTCGGCGCAGGAACGAGAACACCGACAGCCCCCCGGTGAAGCGCGCGGTGCCGCCGGTCGGAAGCGTGTGGTTCGGCCCCGCTCCGTAGTCGCCGAACACCTCCGCGACGGTTTCGCCGACAAATAGTGTGCCGAATCTGTCCAGCGACTCCTCCCATTCGCCTGCGCGACTCCCGTGGAGCTGCACGTGCTCTGCCGCGAGCTGCCGGGTGCACCGCAGCGCCTCCTCCTCCGGGGCGACGACCGCAAAGCCGTTGTGCAACGCCGCCTTGGCGACCTCGGCGGTCGGCAGATCGGCCAGCTGTCGCGCCAACTCCGCTTCCACGCGCCCGACGAGCGGTTCGTGGGTGGTGACGAGGATTGGCAGCGCAGCTGGATCGTGTTCGGCCTGCGCGAGCAGATCGGCGGCGATCAGCGCCGGATCGCCGTCCTCATCGGTCAGGATCGCCAGCTCCGAGGGTCCCGCGAGGAGATCGATCCCCACCACACCCGACAGCAGGAGCTTGGCCGCGGTCACCCACTGGTTCCCCGGCCCGGCGACCACATCGCACCGGGGCACCGGAGGCACCCCGTACGCCATTGCCGCGACGGCGTGCGCCCCCCCCACCCCCAGCAGCCCCGCCGCCCCCGCCACCGCCCCTGCCGCCATCACTTCGCGGGACGGCCGTGGCGACGCCAGCCACACCTCGCGCACCCCGGCGACCCTGGCCGTCACAGCCGTCATGAGGACCGACGACGGCAACGGGAACCGCCCTCCCGGCGCGTAGCACCCGGCCACGCGGACCGGCACCAGACGGTCGCCGGCTCTGCCCCCCTCCACCGCCACGTCCACCGGCGCCGCCGACTCGAGCTGGGCGCGGGCGAAGTGTTCGATCCGGCCGGCGGCGCGCTCCAGCACCTCGCGGTGTGCGCGCGGCAGCAACCTGAGCGCCGCCTCCATCTCCTGCGGGGTCGTGACCAGCGCGCCGCCGGCTTCGAGACCGTCCCACCGCTCGGCGAACTCGCGCACGGCCTCCTCGCCGCGCTCCCGCACGGCCTCGACGATCTCCAGGGCCGGCCCCATGACCTCGGGCGGCACCGCCGGCTGCCGGCTCCGGCTCACGTCCGCCGCGGCCACGCGGCGCAACCGGACGCCCGACCCCGCCGCCGGATCCGCCCGTTTCGTAGCCGCAGTCCCCTGGTCGTCCCCGGGCAGACCCGCCCCCTTCGGCGCGGACGCGACCCGGCGGCTCACAGCGAGACTTCTCCGGTCGAGTTCCCGCTCCACGTCCGCCATATCCACCCCGGCCCGCTCCAGGGCGACGTTCAGGAAGTACATCAGGTCGGCGGCCTCCTCCACGACGCGGCTAGCCCCGGGAGCCTCGGCCGCATCGCCGGCGGTTTCGCCCGGATCGCCCACCCCCTCGCCCAACTCGACCACCGCCTCACCCAACTCCCCCGCCTCCTCGATCAGCTTCCCCCGCAGAAACGCGTCGTCCGAGAGCAGTCGGGCCGTGAGCGATCCCGGCACCGGGTGCCGCCGCCGGTCCGTGATCGTGCGCGCCAATGCGGTCAGCCCCCGTGCGGGGCCGAAACACGTCCACTCGTCAAGGTGACAGAACCCCGCCCCGGATTGCCGCACCGTGAATCGCAGCGCGTCCCGGTCGCAGTCGGCCGCGATGCCAACAAGGCGCTGGGTCGCACCCGAAGTCGCGCCCTTGCGCCAAAGGCCGCGGGAACGGGAGTGATAGACTCCGCGCCCTTCGTCGATCGCGACCCGCACACTCTCCAGGCTGGACCACGCCAGGCCCAGCGCAACGCCCCGCTCATCCGTGACGACCGTGGGCCACAGCCCATCCGCGCGCTCGCTGGTCAGCGGCGCCGTGAACGCCTCTGCGAGCCCCAGGGTGCCGCGGTAGATCGCCATCCCCACCTGCGCGTCCGCGCCCGCCCTGTCCAGCCACCCGACCTCTTCGGCCGTCGTAATCCCACCGGCTACCGTAAGGCGTGCATCACCCGCGGCATCGGCCAGCTTCGACACCTCGTCACGAGGAAAGCCGCCTTCCTTGCCCTCCCCTTCCACGAAGGTCACCAGGAAGCCGCCTACGAGGCCGCGCAGTTCGCGCATTCCGTCGTACACGGTGCGGCCCGTACGCTCGGTCCACCCCTTGACCACAACTTCTCCCTCCCAGGCGTCGAGCGCCGCCACCACGCGCTCGCGCGGCAGCGCCCGAAGCACCTCCGGGACGGCGGCGGTACCGAGGACGACCTTCGCGGCGCCCCGGTCGAGCCAGTCGAGCGCCGCGTCCCGGTCGCGTATGCCACCGCCCACCCGGCAGGGAGCCAGCCCACACAGCTCCTCCATCACCGCAGCGTTCGAGCCACGGCCGAGCGCGGCGTCCAGGTCGACCACCGCCACCTCGCCCACGCGCGCAAAGCGCTCCGCAATGGGACGCGGGTCGCCCGCGTCGAGGACCTTTCGGCGGCCCTGCACGAGCTGGACGGCCCGCCCGTCCATGAGATCGATCGAGGGCACGATCATCGCAGAGCCTCCGTCCCTTCACCCCATGCCGGCCTCACCGACACCCCCAGCCCGGACAGCGCCGCCTTGACCTCGGCGACCGTCCAGTTCCGCTGGTGGAAGATCGACGCGGCCAGCACAGCGTCCCCCCCGGCCGCCACTGCTTCGGCCATGTGCTCGGGCGTGTCCGCCCCGCCGGACGCCACGATCGGGATCCGCACCGCGGAGCGAACCGCGCAGATCAGGTCCAGTTCGTACCCGCTGCGCGTCCCGTCGCGGTCGAAGCTGGTCAGCAGGACCTCGCCCGCGCCCATCGCGGCAGCCCGCCGGGTCCACTCCACCGCGTCCCCGCCGGTGCGTTTCGTGCCGGAGCGAACCACGACCTCGTAGCCGTCGTCCCCCGCCGCGGCCGCGTCCACCGAGATCACGACGCACTGCGACCCGAAGCGCGCGGCCAGCTCGGACAGCAGCTCGGGACGCCGCACCGCCGCCGTGTTCACGGCCACCTTGTCGGCGCCGGCTTCGAGCAGGGCGGCGGCATCTTCCACCCCACCGATTCCGCCACCGACCGTGAGCGGCACCGATAGTCTGCCGCGCACGGCGCGCACCGTGTCCAGCCGCGTCCCGCGGCCCTCGGGCGTGGCCGTGACATCCAGCACGACGACCTCGTCGGCGCCCTGTTCCTCGTACGCGCGGGCGAGTTCCGCCGGGTCCCCCTGGTCGCGCAGTCCCTGGAACTTCACGCCCTTGACCACGCGGCCCGCGCGCACATCCAGACAGGGCACGATGCGAACCGGCAGCATGGTCGGCTACGCCTCCAGCCAGCGCGCGAGCAGTGCCTCGCCGTACGCGCCGGACAGCTCGGGGTGGAACTGGCACGCGACCACGGCCCCCCGCTCCACCGCCGCCAGGAAGCGGCCACCGTAGTCGGACCACACGGGAAGCCACCCGTCGGTTGCAGTCGCCAGACGGTACGAATTCGCGAAGTAGGCAAACCCCTCCGGCACCACGCGGCAGCCGTCGGCCGGGCTGACCCGGTTCCAGCCCATCTGTGGAACGCGCAGGCCCGGTTGGCCCTTGCCGTGGCCCGCAACCATCCCGTCCAGGACGCCCAGCCCGGCGACGCCCGGCGATTCCTCGCTTCCACGAGCCATCAGCTGCATGCCGAGACAAATGCCCAGGGTCGGCCTGCCCTGTAGCATGCGATCGCGGAGCGCGTCCTCCAGGCCGCCCTCGTCGATCGCCGCGCGGGCCGCCGCAAACGCTCCCACGCCCGGCAGCACGACGTGGCCGGACCCGGCCACAACGTCCGCATCGGCGGTGGTCCGCACCGGGCAGCCGAGGCGCTCGAACGCGGTCACGACCGACGCCAGATTCGCCGTGCTGGTCCGCACGATGGCCACCGAGCGCGAGCCGGGCCTGGTCACAGCACTCCCTTGGTCGAGGGCACGCCATCTGTGCCGCCGGGAGCAAGCGCGGCCCTGAGCGCGAGCGCCAGCGCCTTGAACGCCGCCTCGATCCGGTGGTGGTCGTTGGCGCCCCGGACGACGTCCATGTGGAGCGTGAGGCCAGCCGTCTGGGCCAGGGAGTGGAAGAAGTGCGGGACCATTTCGCACGAGAGCGCCCCTACCCGTTCCCGCCGCAGATCCAGTTCACCCGCGAAGAAGGGTCGGCCGGAAACATCCACGACCGCGCGCGCCAGGGCCTCGTCGAGCGGCGCATACGCGTGGCCGAACCGGACGATACCGCCCCGGTCCTCGCCCACCGCCATGGCAATCGCCTCGCCCAGAGCCAGCCCGACGTCCTCAACGGTGTGGTGGTCGTCAACCTCGAGGTCGCCGTCGCAGGAGATCTCCAGGGCCCAGCCCGCGTGGAAGCCGAGCGCGTGCAGCATATGGTCCAGGAATCCGATGCCGGTGTGCGCGCTCACGCCGCGCGGCCCGTCGAGCCCCACCACGACCTCGACCCGGGTTTCCCCCGTCTCACGCAGAACCCGGCCGGTCCTCGCCCGTTCAGCCATTGAAAAGCCCCCCGAAACTGGAATCAGCGTCAACGACGCGCGCCGCTCCGGACTCCGTCAGCGCGGCCCGGACGTCCTCGGACGACCGCCCGCCGCGCCCGGGCGGCACCACCCCCACCGGCACCACGCCGGCACCAACCGCCGCGTGCACATCGTCCGGGGTGTCACCCAGCATCCACGCCGTCCGTGCCCTCAGGTGCGTCAGCGCGATCCTGACCGGCGCCGGATCGGGCTTGAGCGGCCCGTCCTCGCGGCAGACGACCGCGCTGAACAGTCCCCGCACCCCGTGCTCCCCGAGAAACCGCTCCGCATCGCTCCTGGGTCGGCCCGTCACAACACCCAGCCTGAACGATCGCGCCAGCTCCTCGAGCAGCGCGCGGTCCGGAATCAGCGTCTCGTGCCGCCTGAGCCCCGGTGCCTCATCGGTGCCCTGGTACACGTCCTCGAAACGGCGCGTCACCTCGTCGAGGGATGCATCCACGCCCGCCTCGGCCAGGATCGTGCGCGTCAGGGCCCAGTCGTCGTTCGCGTGGCCCCGCGCCTTGACGGCGCTGATGTCGGCCTGACTCACCTTCACGCCGTACAATGCGCACGCCTGCGCGATCGCCTCGCGGTAGGAGCGGCTCACGTCGGCCAGCACGCCGTCCATGTCGAAGAGCAGCGCATCGGGCCGGTCCAGACATGCAAGCGCCCGCTCAACGCTGCGGAACTCGCCGTCGTTGCGCGGCACCGTGATGCGCACGAATTCCGGCAGGTGGGCAAAGTACCGCACGAGTACCCCCTGCGCGGCCATTCCCTGCTGGATCCAGCGCGCGTCAGGGAACGACGAGAAGACGAAGTTGGTCTGCGATGGCTGCGGCACCCCGCCGACACCCCGGATCGCCCCGGCCAGCCGCTCCCGCCGCAAACGCACGTATTCGACGAAGCCGCGCATTTCCTCGACCCCGTTCTCCAGTCTGTCCAGCGCGATCGCGATCGAGGGCCCGGTGAGCGCATACGGGCCGCCAAAGCCTCGCAGCACGTCGATCCGGTCACTGGAACCCACCGCGAAACCGACCCTCAATCCCGCCAGCCCCCACGACTTCGACATCGTGCGGATCATCACCACGTTGGGGATCCGCAGGAGCGCCGCGGTGTGGTCCTGGTCAGCGAACTCCGCGTACGCCGAATCGACCAGCAGCACGACCTCGGGCGGCAGCGCATCGGCAAGCCGCAGCAGCTCCGCGGTCGTGAAGGCCCGGCCCGTGGGGTTGTCGGGCGTCAGCACGGCGACCACGCCGGTCCGTTCGTTCACCCGTGCGAGGATGTCGTCGTGCGGCAGCGTGCCCCACTCGTACTCGATCGGGACCAGATTCCCCCGGGCCATGCGCGCGCACGCCGGAATCATCTCGAAGGTGGGCGTCGGAAAGACCATCTCCTGGTGGGGCGCGAGAAACGCCCGGAACACGCGGTCGATCGCGTCGTCGCCCCCGGTCGTGGCCAGAACGTTGGCGGGATCGGTGCCGATGTACTCGGCATAGGCCGCCTCCAGCGGCACCGGATCCGCGTACTTTCTCAGGATGCCGGGTCCGATGCGGTCCAGCACGGCCAGGCATTCCCGGCTGGGCGGCTCGCCCTCGTTCATGCTCAGGTCGATCACGTCTCTCATGGCACGATCTGCTGGGGCTCCGAGACGACCAGATCCGTGCCGCCACGTGCCTTGACAGCGAGCAGCAGCGTCGGGAGCGCCGTTCTGGGCACGGCCGCGCGCACCGAGTAGGCGCGCTCTCCGTGCAGCCGGGAGACGGTCGGCTCGCGCATGCAGGGCAGGATGGAAGCGACCCGCTCGAAGTCGTCCTCCGAGACGTTCAGCTCCAGCATGACCCGCTGACGCGCTTCCAGCACCGAGTTGAGCAGGAGGACGAGGTCGTCGATCCTGGCCCTCCTGACCGGGTCGTCAAGCGCGGCAGGGTTGGCGTAGAGCCGCGTGGACGAGTTCATCAGCGTGTCTGCGACGACCAGGCCGTTTCCGCGCAGCGTCGCTCCCGTCGCCGTGTTGTCGACAATCAGGTCCGCGTCCTCGGGCGGAAAGACCTCCGTCGCCCCGTAGGACCTGACCACGGTCGTCTCGAAGGGCTGTTCGCGTGCCCAGCGCTCCACGATACGCACGTACTCGGTGGCCACGACCAGGCGGCAATCCCCCGGGAGCCGGCCGCCCCGCAGCAGTGCCGCGGGCGCCGCAGCGACCACCTTCACCGGATCCAGCCCGGTGTCCAGAAGCTCGACGAGATCGGCGCCCAGCTCGGCGACCCAGTCCGCTCCGGCAAACCCCAGGTCCCTCGATCCGGCGTGCAGCATCTTCACCACATTCTGCGGCTTCAGCAGCTTCGCCCGGAACCCGGGCCACGACAACGCGGGCCGGTAGCTGCGCGACCCCATGCGCACATCGATGCCCGCGTCGGCCAGGAGTTCGAAGACACCGTCCTGCATGCGTCCCTTGGGAAGCCCGATGCGGATCGCCCGCCCCACACTCGGCTCGCTCGCGTCCGTGCTCCTGTCTTCCAGCACTGTACCGTTCATCCCGGCTGTCGTCTCCTTCCGGCCGGTCCTCCCCGGGGACCGATCAGCGCACAAAAAAGCGCCGACCCCCCGAGGAAGCCGGCGTTCTGGGTATTCCGTTCGCTTTCGTACGGTTACACCGTCACGCGGCCGCCTCTCCGGGGTGGCCGTGATGATGATGCGTCGCCGTGCGCGTGCGATTGGTCATAAGATGTTAACGCTGGCAAAGTCGGCATGTGGTGTCAACCTGCTATATTCGCAGACATGGCCCCACCGAACCATAGACTCGCGCAGCAGATCGACTTCATCGTGACCGTCGACCGGCTCAAGCAGGTTTACCGCAGAACGCGGCTGATCGACGACGGCCGCCGGGAAAACGACGCCGAGCACTCCTGGCACCTGGCGCTCATGGCCGTGGTGCTTCGCGAGTACGCCGCCGAGGAAATCGACCTCGCCAGGGTGCTGGTCATGCACCTGATTCACGACCTGGTGGAAATCGACGTCGGCGACACGTTCGCCTACGACGACGCGGGCCAGGCGGACCGCGAAGAACGGGAGCGGGTCGCGGCCAAGCGCATCTTCGGACTGTTGCCGGCCGACCAGGGAGCCACGCTGCTCGCGCTCTGGGAGGAGTTCGAGGCGCGGGAGACCGCAGAGGCCCGATACGCAGCCGCGCTGGACCGGTTGCATCCGATGCTGCTCAACTACCACGGGGAAGACTCGGCGTGGCGCCGGCACGACATCCGCAGCGCTCAGGTGGTGGCGTTCAACCGGCACATGCAGGACGGCGCGCCGGAGCTCTGGGCCTACGCTCGCGAGCTGATCGACGACGCCGTGGCGGGCGGCAAGTTGAAGAGCTGAACCGAGCGCGCTACCCTTTCGTCCCTACCGTCACCCACGCATATGGCCGTCACGCACGCATATGCCCACCCCGGTCACGCCCATGAAAGTCCCCCGCTCGCACTTCATTCCGCGTACCCGGTCCGGCCGGCTGGCGACCGTCGCGTTCCTTCTGGCCATGGCGCTGTCCCAGCCTCCGATCGTTCATGGGCTCGTAAACCGGATCGAGCCCTGGATTCTGGGGATGCCTTTCCTCTTCGCCTACCTGCTGGCCGCCTACCTGGTCGGCATCGCCGTCCTCGTCTGGGCGCTGCGCAAGGGAGTGTAGCGGCATGGAACCCTGGGTCATTTCAACCGGACTGATTTTCATCTACCTGCTCGCCACCATCGCGATCGGGATTCTGGCCAACAGGAAGGGCAGCGCCAACATGGAGGATTTCTTCCTCTATGGGCGCCAGGCCGGACTGATCGTGCTCTACCTGACCGTGGTGGCCACGTTCCACTCCGCGTTCGCGTTCCTCGGATCGGGCGGCTTCTTCTACACCCACGGCATCGGCTTCTGGATGGCCGGCACGTGGACCGTCCTGGTCGGGGCGATCACCTACACCCTAGGGACGCGCATCTGGGCGGTGGGCAGGAAGTTCGGCTACATCACCCCCGCCGACATGATCGCCGACTTCTACCAGAGCGAACCTGTGCGGGTCATCGTCGCGCTCGTGTCGGTGCTGTTCACCCTGATCTACATCCAGGTGCAGGCGCAGGGGCTGGGGTACATCCTCTCGGTGGCAACCGGCGACCGCATCTCGTTCGAGCTGGCCTCGCTGATCCTGCTTGTCGTCGCGGCGGGCTATCTGGTCGTCGGCGGACTCCGCGCGGTCTACTGGACCGACGTGATCCAGGGCATCTGGATGTACGTCGCGGTGTGGGCGGGCAGCCTGGTCATCACCTACAGGCTCTTCGGGGGGCCGGTCGAACTCTGGCGCCGCCTGGCGGCCGAACGCCCGGATCTGCTGTCGCTCCCCGGCCCCGAGGGCTTCTTCACGCCCGGGATCTGGGTCGGCATGACGATCGCGCTCTCGTTCGGGATCATCTTTCAGCCGCACATGATGATCCGCTACTTCACGGCGGCCTCGAGCCGAACGCTCAAGATCCTGGGCGCCACCACGCCGATCTACCTGATGACCCTGTTCATCCCGGCGGCGTTCGTCGGCCTCGGCGGCGCGCTGATCCTGCCCGATCTGGCGTCACCCGACCGCGTCTTCCCCGAACTCCTCTTCCGCTACGCGCCACCCTGGCTCACCGGTTTGATCCTCGCCGGCGCCACCGCGGCCGCGATGTCCACGCTGGACTCGATCCTGCACTCCAACATGACCGTGCTCACGCGGGACATCTACCAGCGCTACGCCGCCCCGGGCCGCAGCCAGAAGCACTACCTGACCTTCGGGCGCGGCGTGGTCGTCGTGCTGCTGGTCGTCGGATGGTTCCTGACCGTATACAACCTCGACTTCCTCGTGACCCTGGTGACGCTGTCGGGCGCGGGAGCGCTTCAGCTCATGCCCGCGGTGCTGGGCGTTTGCTACCCGGGCCGGCGCCTGCATACCGCGGCCGGCGTGATCGCGGGCATCGCAGCAGGTCTGGCGACGCTCTACGTGACCCGCGTGGTGTTCCCGCAGCCTCTGGGGCTCCATGAGGCGGTGTGGTCGCTGGTCGTTAACTTCGCCGTGACCATCGTGGTGTCGCGGTTCACGAAGCCGCCCCCGGCAGAGGCTGTCGAGCGCATCCACGGCGAGGTCGAACGCTTCGTCTACGGCTCCGGGGGTGCCTGACAGCCGGAATCCGACGAAAAAGCCCGATTTGCAGCCGATTTCGTATACAAAATTGAGCGCACCCCTTGCGGGGCTGCGAATCGGTCCCCACGTTGACCGCGTTCACCAGTTCCCCGTCCACTCCAAAAAGGGAGAAAACCGTGGACAAGAATTGGGTAGTAGGATCCGTTGTGGCGGGCGTCGCAATGTTCGTCGTCAACATGATCCTGGGCGCGATCGGAGTCGACTTGCTCTCCGCCTCCATGGGAGCCGAGTTCACCGCGTCTTCGATCGTGGGACACCTGTTCGCAGGTGCCGTGCTGGCCACGGTGCTCGGCTGGAACGGCGCGAGTGACGCCGCCGGCGCGGGCAAAGCGGGAGCGACCTTCGGCGTTCTCCTCGGCCTGGCCGGCCAGATCGGTGGCATGGGGTTCGACGCCATGGGACTGATCGGCGCGATTCTGACCGGCGCCATCGTCTACGGGGTCAGCGGCGCCGTGATGACGATGGTACCGACGGGGGGTGGCGACTAGCCGCTTCGCGTAGGACATGAACGAGGGGCCCACGGTTCTGCCGGGGGCTCCCCAAAACCGCCCTCGAGCCGGACCGCCGCTGCGGGTGCCAAGGAGCCCCCGGGATGGCGGAAGCGGAAGCCAGGTCCGCAGCCGGTTTCGGGGGCGGTCGTGCGTGTACCGTAGCGCTGGCGGGGCAGCGCGGGACCGCTAGGCGTCCAGCCGTTCGTCGATATCGTAGCCCGCAGCGGCCCAGCCGGAAGCCTGCCGTGCCTGGTCGAAGGTCACGTCGACGCGGCCGAGCCGCATCCCGCCCCAGCCGACCTGGTTCACCACGGTAAACCCCGTGCGCCCCTGCGGCCCTGCACGGCCCCGCCCGAAAACCACCGCTTCGTCCAGGAAGGTGTGGGTGTGGCCGCCGAGAATGAGGTCGATCTCGGGCACCGCCTCCGCCAGCGTCCGATCGCTGGGACGGGCCTGATCGGGGTAGACATACCCCAGGTGCGACAGGCAGATCACCAGCGAACATCCCTGCTCGCGCAGCTCACGGCAGGACGCGCGCGCCGCCGCGACCGGGTCCGTGTAGCGCACGCCCTCGTGCAGGCTGGCCAGCACGAGCTTCTCGAACGCGATGCCCAGTCCGAAGATCCCCACCTTGACGCCGTCGAACTCGCGTACCGTATGTGGCTGCACATGACCGGCCAGCGCGGACTCGCTCACGTCGTAGTTGGCCGACACGAACTCGAACCCGGCCTCGGGCAGCATCGCCACAAGCCCGTCCACACCGTTGTCGAAGTCGTGGTTGCCCAGGGTCGCGACGTCGTAGCCCATGGCGGTCATCGCCCGAAACTCGATCTCGCCGCCGAAGAAGTTGAAATACGGCGTGCCCTGAAAGATGTCCCCCGAATCGACGAGCAGCACATGCTCGTTCGCCTCGCGCACCCGCCGGATCAGCGTCGCGCGCCGGGCCGCCCCTCCCAGTCCGGCGAAGCGTCCGCCATCCATCGGGAACGGGTCCATGCGGGAGTGGGTGTCGTTGGTATGAAGGACGACCAGGCGAAACGCGTCGTCGATCAGCGGGCCGAGCCGGTGAGGCGTGGTGCGGCGGCGGAAGGTGCCGCCCAGCGGTCCCGGCGACGCCAGCCCCGCAGCGCCACGCGGTCCCGCGGCCGCGCCGACCCCCGCCGCCGCGCCGACGCCGAGTGTCCGCACAAAGTCACGACGGTTCATCGGTTGCTCCCTTCGCTTGTCTCCCCGCCCGCGCGGCGAACCCGGCCGTCCAGCGCCGGCGACACCGTGTCGCGCTCGCGCAGGTAGGCCACAAGGACGTCCCGGATCAGCACGTCCAGGTCCTCGCGGGCCTGGGCACCCTGCGCGCCCGCCTCCCATAGCACGGTCCAGGTGCCGCCACCGTCGACCAGGTAATCGACCGTGGCCAGGCGGTAGCTGCGCGCCGGGTCGACGGGCTGCCCGCCGACCCGCACGTCCACCGCGTCGTCGCCGACCAGCTCCATCGTCCATCCGGCGATCGGTTCGCCGCCGGTGATCGCGATCTCGTCCGCGAGTCGCTCCAGCTGCGATCCGGACAGCGAGAGTACGGTGACGTAGTTCTCGAACGGCAGCAGTTCGTAGGCGTGGCGCATCAGGAACGGCCCCTCGGCAACCGGGACCCGCAGGCCCCCGTCGTTGAGGAGCGCGACGTGCACGGTGTCCGCGGCAAGATCCTGCACCACGTCGAGCAGTGCGTCGGCGACGAGGTTCTCGAGCGTGCCCTCGGGTTCGTCCTTGCGGAACTCCCCCGACGAATGCGCGAGCACCTCGGCAAGCTGCTCCCCGAGCCGGGCCCGGTACGGCGCGATCAGCGCCTCGATGTCAGCGGCGGGCTCGATGGCGTCGCCGATTTCGGTGAAGCCGACCGGTGCCTCCGTGACCGTAAGGATGCGCGGCGGCGGCTCGGGCGACTCTTCGGCTCCGGTGCAGCCGGCCAGCATTATCGCGGCAGCGGCCGGCAGCACCGCAGTGACGAGCGGCATTACCGCGGTGGCGACCGGCACTACCGCGGTGGCGAGCGAAAAACGAGTCGATTCCAGCATGGTCACGGTGAACTTCGCGTCATCGGGTGTTGCGCGCCACGGCAGAGACGTCATCGTTGCAAAGCGGCATGACGTGCCGACATCGCATCCCCCATCACAAGAGCAATCCCATGTCCCTTGCCCGGTCCCTGCACGGCGTCCGCGTCCTCGACCTCTCCCGGCTCCTCCCGGGACCCTTCCTGACCATGGTCCTGGCCGACCTCGGCGCCGACGTGGTGAAGGTCGAGGATCCCCGCGGCGGCGACTACATGCGCGACTTCCCGCCCCGCGGCGAAGGAATGTCCGGGCGCTACCTGACCGTCAACCGCAACAAGCGTTCAGTGACGGTCGACCTCAAGGACGACCGGGAGCGCGACAGGTTCCTGCGCATGGCCGCCCAGGCCGATGTCGTCGTCGAGAGCTTCCGCCCGGGTGTCATGGATCGGCTCGGCGTGGGGTACGAAGCGCTCCGCGAGCGCAACGAAGGCATCATCCTCTGCTCGATCTCGGGCTACGGACAGACGGGGCCGTACCGCGACCGCGCCGGTCACGACATCAACTACCTCGCGCTGGCCGGCGTGCTGGCCATGAGTGGCCCCGCTCCCGACGGCCCTCCCGGCGTGGCGGGCGTGCAGATCGCGGACATGGCCGGGGGTGCGATGTGGGGCGCGGTCGGCATTCTCGCCGCCCTGATCGAGCGGGACCGCACGGGCCAGGGGTCCCATCTGGACATTTCAATGACCGAAGGAGCCCTGGCACTTCTGGCCAGCGAGTTCGGCATCCTGGGCGCGGAACCCGCAGTCCCCACCCGTGGGAACGGCCTGCTCAACGGCGGCGCCGCGCGCTACGGCGTCTACCGGACGAGCGACGGCAAGTACCTGAGCGTCGGGGCGCTGGAGCCGCAGTTCCTGAAAAGCCTGGCGGCGGGCGCGGGGCTCGAACTGGCGGCGGGGTCGGCTGACTCGGCGGATTCCGCGGCGGCGGCCGAGGATGATCTGCGCCGGCAGCTCACCCGGATCATCGCGACGAAAACCCGCGACGAATGGGTACGCATTCTCGCGGACCACGACTGCTGTTGCGAACCCGTGCTGGAGCTGGACGAGGTGGTTGAGCACTCGCTGCACCGCAAACGCGGCCTCTTCTTCGAGATCGGCGACGCCGGCTCACCCGGCTCGCTTCAGGTGCGCACCCCGCTCGGGATGCCCGCCGGACGGCGTGCCGCGCCCGCCCTGGGCGAGCACAACGACGAGGTATTCCGGGAGTTTGGCGTGTGAGCGCGCAGTAGCCCGTCCGATCAATCCGCAGGGTGAACCGGATCTCGACGCGTCTTGGCAGCGCGGTCGATACGCTCTGCCAACGTGACCGCAACCTTCTCGGTGTGTTGCCGCGACTCTTTCGCAACACGGTCGATTCGCTCTCCCAACTCGACCGCGACCTTCTCGGTGTGTTGCCGCGACTCCTCCGCCACGCGGTCTATCCGCTCTCCAAGAACTGCTACCGCCTGATCCGTTCGCTCTCCAAGAGCCGCGACTGACTGGTCCGTGTGTTCCCGTGACCGAGCCTCCGACCGATCGATCCGGGCAGCGAGCCGAGTCTCCGTCCGATCGATCCGGGCGGTAAGCCGCGCTTCCATGCTCCGCATCTCATCCCGGATCGCGTGGGCCATTTCCCGCATGGCCTCGGCCATCCTGCTCGTAGCTTCGTCGATCCGCTTCTCGGTGTGTCCTGCCACGAGGGTGTGCCAGATCCTTCTGACGACTCCGGTTTCCGCCACATTCATCGCGTCGTTCCTCCCCGCTTCCCACTCCTGGCGCCACCTGAGGATTCTACTCATCGCGGCCGGTGAGCATCAAGTCGATCCCGGACACTGAAGATGGCGACTTCGGCGGGACACCGGCATGGCGGAATGGGCCGTGTCACGGCCTCGTGGTATTGTGCGCATTCCTGTGGTCGTGCGGATGCTTGTGGTGCCGAACATTTCCCGAACTATGGGGTATAAGGAGGTGACACGACAACCGATCACTCCATGACTCCGGGATCACAACAATGCACGCCGACTCCGCCGCCACCAGCCTCTCCGATACCCAGGCGCTCGCCCCTGCTTCCTTCGACGCGGCGGTCCCCGCCCCAGTCTCCGACGACGATCCCCTGGGCGACGAGATCGCCGAACTCTCCGCCCACATCGACGCCGCCATCTACCGGCTCCTCACCCTGATCCTCCGCTACGACGAAGAGGGGCGCTGGCACCAGCAGGGGTTCCGCTCCTGTGCCCACTGGCTCTCCTGGCGCACCGGCCTCTCACTCGGGCCCGCCCGGGAGAGGATCCGGGTGGCCCGCTGCCTCCCCTCGCTCCCGCACATCTCCGCCGCGCTGGCCAAGGGACAACTCTCCTACTCGAAGGTGCGGGCCATGACCCGCATGGCCACCGCCGAGAACGAGGAGCAACTCCTCACCTTCGCCACCCACGGCACCACCGCCCATGTCGAGCGGCTGGTGCGGGAGCGGCGGCGCATGCTGGCGGGCGACGACTCTGCGGCCGCCGAGCGGGCCGCGCGCCGGGGCCTCTCCGTGTATGTCACCGACGACGGCGACTACGAGATCCGGGGCCGGCTCGCCCCCGAGGTGGGCGCTCTGCTGCTCAAAGCGCTGGAAGCGACGGAAGACAAGCTCTACAAGGAACAACGGGCCGCGGGCACGGAACACGAGAACACGGCGGCCGGGCGGCGGGCCGATGCCTTCGGGCTCTGGCTGGAAGAGCGCGTGCAGCCGAGGGTCCAGCTGGTGGTGCACTGCGTCGACGTGCCCGGGTCTGTTGACGCGCCCAGCTCACTCGACGCGCCCAGCTCGGTGGTCACAGAAGAGGGCGCGGGCGTTCCAGCTGAAACGTGTTTGCGCCTCTGCAGCGACGCGGAGGTCGTGCCCGTCACGCGCGGAGCCGACGGTTCGGTACTCGACGTCGGACGCCGGCGGCGGACGGTGGACTGGCGGCTGCGCAAGGCGCTGGAGGCGCGCGACGGCGGGTGCCGGTTCCCCGGCTGCGACTCGCGTCTCCGCACACACGCCCACCACATCAAACACTGGGCCCGGGGCGGCGAGACGGCTTTGGACAACCTGGTGCTGCTGTGTCCTTTCCATCACCGCACGGTTCACGAAGGGGGCTGGAACGTAGAGATGGACGAGCGGGGTGTGCCGCGGTTCTTCAACCCGCTGGGCCGTGCAAATGCCTACGGTGCCGGAGACGCCGGAGGTCGGTGGGTTGCCGCCTGTGGAAGGTCTGGCGGGCACAGCCGAACACCCGCCCCTCCCACCGCCCGACTTCGGCTTGGCGCGCTGGCACGGCCAGAACGGGATCGGCCCCTGGACGGGGACCACTTTGTGGCAGGGCGAGACACCCGATCTGAACTGGGCGCTGGACTGGTTCGCGTGGAAGGACGGTGACAACCGATGTTAAACAGCTGACTCTAAACATTATTGTTTAGCGTCGTGCACCAGGGGCGTCCGGCTGGCGTGCACTCGCCCGGGGGCGCCCTGTTTATCCCCCGCAGACCTCCTCGAAGACACGCAGGTAGTTCTCGCCCAGGAACTTGAGAATCACCTCGTCCGAGTGGCCGCGGGCGACCAGAGCTTCGGTCAGGCGGGGCACCCTGGAGATGTCCTCCAGGCCGGCAGGCGCCATCTCCTTGCCGTAGTGATCGCTCCCGAGGCCGATGTGGTCGGGACCCATGACGTCCAGCGCGGTTTCGATGTCCTGCACCACACTGTCCAGATCGCGGTGCGCCACATGAATCAGGCCGAGAACGCCGCCATTCTGCGCCAGGGCGTCCAGCATCCAGCGGTCGCGGGGCAGCTCCAGGCGTGGGCGGGGCAGCTTGCCGTCGAGCAGGTCCTGCGCCTCGGGCGCCGTGTCGGGGAACATGGTGGGTGTGGTGTGCGAGAGGATGACGGGATTGCCCGTGAGCTCGAGGATCTCGGTGAAGCCGACTTCGCCGATGTGCACCAGGTCGATGACGATCCCGAGGGCGTCCATCCGCTGGACGACTTCCTTGCCGAGCCCGGTCAGGCCACCGCGGCGGTCGGCCGCCCAGCACCCGTCGGCGAAGATGTTGCGCCGGGTGTGCGTGAGGCTCGCCGAACGCAGCCCGAGGCGGTGGTACAGATCCAGGAGGCGAGGATCGTTGCCCAGGGGTTCGCACCCCTCGAAGGTGAGGACCAGCGCGACCTTCCCTTCGTCCCTGGCGCGGCGGATGTCACCGGCCGTCGTGGCCAGCACGAGTTCGTCGTGGCGGTCGATCTGGTCATGCAGATTCCAAACCATCTCCATGCCCCGCCGGACGGGGTCCCGCAGCCAGTCGTCGTCGAGGTAGATGGCGCACAACTGCGCCGTGATGCCGCCTTCCTGCCAGCGCGGCAGGTCGTACTGCCCCATGGGGCCGAACCACACCGTGTGGGCACCCATGCCGAAGCGGACGAGCGGGTTGTTCTCCAGCCCGGGTGGCGCCTCCCAGTCGAGTTCGGGCACCTCGACGCGCTCGCCCAGCGACATCTTGCCCTCGGTGATGGGGATCAGGATGTCGCTGTGGCCGTCGACGACGATGGCGCGGCGGTGGAGTTCCGCGGCGCGCTGGCGGTCGGCGTCGCCGGTTTGGCGCTCGGCGCTGCCGCCGGGACCGTCCGGGCTGCCCTGGCCGGCCGCCACTACGACGACCCTCCCCCCAGACCGCCCTCCGCCACCGGCAGCTCGATGCGCGATCCGTCGTCGCCGCCATGGTGCACGGTGAACGTGATGTCGCCATCGGCCGGCAGCAGGTCGAAGGTGTCGGCGTCCGCCCCGGCGATCGCGACCCGCAGGCGGTGGCCCTCGCGGATCAGCGCCGCAACCGGCCAGAGCCGGAACGTGACCTCGACCGCCTCGCTCACCGGCATCGGTTCGGCGTCCGCGCGCGCGAAGGACTGGTACGGAGCCTCGCCCTCGAAGTAGGGGTTCGGTGTGACCTTGCGGTGGAGCAGCCGCATGCCGCCATCGGTCACGAAGCGGCTGCGTCCCTCCGGGTCCACGTCCTCGAGATAGACGAAAACAGAACCGTCGTCGCGGTCGGTCGCCATGTTGAGCGTGATCACGGGGTAGCCGGCGATCTGCAGGTCGGATTCGAGCGGCGCGGTCGTGTAGGTGAGCATCCGTGCGTCCATCTCGCCGCGGTCGTCGAGGTTCAGGATGGGGGTCCCCATCTGGGCCAGCCAGCGGTTGTTCACCCCGGACGTCACCCCCGGATCAATCGCGTACTCGTCCACCCCGGGGGGCGTCCCCGCGGCATCCACGGCCAATCCGCCGCCAGCCGCCATGTACAGGGTACGAGAGCCCGTCCCCTCCGGCGGCCAGACCTCGGTCGTATGGTAGGCCTCCTCGCCGAGGTTGTAGAAGCGCATCGGCGGCCATTCGTCGACGCCGTTGTCCGCGCCCTTGAGATGGTGGTCGAAGAAGAGCCGCCGCATCTCGAACTGCTCCTCGACCGGCGGGTCCGGTGGAATGGGCTCCGCGCCCACCAGGTAGGGGCTCGCGTGATTCGCACCCCCGTGCGTCGACGCCATGACGACGACCGTCTGCGGGTTGCTGAAGTGCCGGAAGCGCAGCAGGGTGCCATCGGCGGTCCCGGCGTCGAGCCAGCTGACCAGCACCAGCATCGGGACGCCCGAAGCCTGGATCTCGTCCTTCCAGTAGACCGGCGCGGCATGCGCCCAGCCCACTTCGCCGTCCATCAGGTCGTCCCGGAACTCGTTGGCCGCAACCGTCTCGAAGACGTCCGGATTGGCCCCGTGCTCGGCCACCGCCGCCGCCAGGAGCGATCCGTCGGCGTCCTCGTCAACGCGCCGCACGCTGGCGCCGAGTTCGGCCGTGTTGTTGTCGTCCATGTAACCGACCAGTTCGCTCCAGACCCCCAGGAAGGACCGCGCGGTGAGGCCGTATGGCCGAACCGGGCTCACGTAGGTGTCGAAGTCGGACCAGCCTGGGATGACCGCCTTGACGGCCGGGTGGTTGACGGCGGTGACCAGTTCTGCCGTCGTACCGGTGTAGGACGTGCCGTAGGCGCCGACGTTGCCGTCCGACCAGGGTTGAGACACCACCCAGTCGACGATGTCGTACATGTCGCGCACCTCCTGCGGCCCGTACTCGATGGGCCGGGTGCCGAACGAGGCCCCGCTCCCGCGCAGATCCGCCTTGACGAGCGCGTAGCCGTGGGCGAGGAAATGCTCGTCCAGCGGCGACAGTGTGTTGATCCGCTCGCCGGTCTCGGGGTCCTCGAAGCCACGGATGTAGCGGGTCAGCGTGAGGAGCGCGGGGTACTGCGCGACGGCGGGGGCTGGCTCGTTCGCAGCCGGCAGGTAGACGTCGGCAGCGAGACGTGTGCCGTCCTCGGCGGTGATGTAGTGGGAGAATGCGTCCGGCCGGGGTGCCCTCTCAGCGGGAGCCTCACATGCGAGAAGGACCCCGGCCAGGATGGCGGCCGCGTGGCGCGGCGAACATTTCCCGGTCACCGTGCGGCCTTCATCGAGCTGATGATCGGGGCCACGGGCAGCGCGTCCAGGTCGACCTTCCTCCCCTCCTTGATCACCATGTGAATCGTCCGGTAGTTGTACGCGCTCTCCAGCGGGTTCTCGTCAAGGATCACGATGTCGGCCCACCTGCCGGGCTGCAGCGTCCCTATCTCGTCGTCCACGCGGTACGCGCTGGCGATGTTGCTGGTCGCGGACTTGAGGATCTCCATCGGGTCCATGCCCAGCTCCTCCAGGCCCACCAGGGCATTGAAGTGCCCCTCGCCCAGCTTCACGCGTGAATCAACGGTGTCGGAGGCAAGCATGGGGGACTCGGCCAGCAGCACCGGGTTCTCGATCCCGGCGTCGGTCGACATCAGCAGCTTCGCGCCCGCCTCGATCATGTTCCGGCGGTTGATCGCGCCGATCTTCATGTACGGCGTTAGCGTGCCCGTCGGATTGTGCTCCTCGAGCGCGGCCATTCGGCGCGCGGTGATCGGCAGGACCGAGCACGCAATCCCCCGGTCGACCATCTTCCGGATCGACTCCATCGGGATCGGGATCTCGGGGCCGGAGATCCCGCAGTGCGTGATGATGTCCACGCCGGCCTCGATCGCCATGTCGAAGCTCTCGACCGAGGTGGTGTGGGTCTGCACGGTCATCCCCGCGCGGTGCCCCTCCTCGACGATCACGCGCTGCACCCGCTCCGAGAACGAGATCAGGTTCATGTCGACGTGCCCGCTGGCCCCGTACTTGAGGAAGTCCATCCCGAGCGTCGTGTAGTTGCGGATCACGTCGGCCACCGAATCGGGCGTCATCCACAGCAGCTCCCGCCCCGTGTCCTCCTCCCAGGTGTCGTTGATGCGCTTGACGAACGCCTGGCTCACGTACGGCGCGTGCGACTCACGGAAGTCCGGCCCGAGCGGTCCGCTGAACCCGATGATGTTGCCGGCAATGTAGATCCGGCTCCCCGGCGCCTCGCCCGCGTTGATCATGTCGCGCGCCTGCGCGAGCGCCGCACGCGGTCCCCAGGTGTCGAAGACGGTCGTCTGCCCGGTCTTCAGGGCGATCTGAGCCGCTTCGAGAATGATCTCGTGAAGGCGGTGCTCATGCAGGATGAGCGTCTCGAGGTCGAGGTTGAGGAAGAGATGAAGGTTGCCGTCCATCAGCCCGGGAATCACGTACCTGCCCCCGGCGTCGATCGTGGTCGCGGCGGCCGGGACGGCGGTCGAGCCCGCGGGCCCGGCTGCGGTGATCCGCCCGTCGGTGAACACGACCACGCCGTTCTCGATCGGCGCGGCCCCCGTGCCGTCGATCACGGTGCCCCCGGTGATCGCGACGGTCTGGGCCGCGGCGGCCGGGGCAAGCGCGGCGGTGGCCAGCGCGGCGCCAAGGAGCGGGGCAAGCGCGGCGCTGGGGGCCGAACTGGCACGGCGGAATGGAGTGGTTCGGCGGATGGACATGGCTGACTCCTTCGGTGCTGCGGTGTGCGCTCTGCGGTGTATCAATCGGCTCTGGGCACCATGCGGGCGCCCTGCGCGATATACGTCATGCGCCCGTCGGGACGCGGGTCGAGGAAGCTCATGATCGACGCGGTCGCGTTTCCTTCCGCGTCCGGGTAGGTGAAGGCATCGTTGCCGACCGGCCTCAGGGGTATCGGCGGCGTGGGCTCCATCGGCGTGTCGTCGTAGAAGGCGAACTTTGCCCACAGCGAGACGCCGATCCCGCCGTCCATCTCCACGATCTCGTAGACCTGGGCGACGTTCTCGTACCGGCCCGCGTAGCGCGCGATGTCGACCTCCGTGTCCACGATCGGCTTCACCACCGGCTCCGGCGGCGCCACCCCCGCGGCCTCCGCCATCCACTTGCCGGCCAGTTCGCCGGTCAGCCCGGCGCTGTGCGAGGAGTTCCCCAGGACCGCGACCGCCACGTTGCTCTCCGGGTGCGCGGTCAGGTTCGCCAGGATGCCGGGCCCGCCGCCGCCGTGAGATACGAACCCGCCTTCCGACAGCATCCAGCCCAGGCCGAACGCGATCGGCATGCCTTCGCCGCGCACCCGGGCGGTCTCGGCGCGCATCGCGCGGGCGCTTGCGGGCGACAGGATCGCGGCGTCGTTCGGGCCGGTGCCGTCGGCCATGTGCGCGGCCGCGAAGGTGACCAGGGCGCTGGCCGACATCATCGCCGTGGCCCCTGCGGGCGCGAAGCTGATGGGCAGGAATACGAACGAGGTCCGCACCGGCTCGCCGGTCTCGGGGTCCGTGAAGTGGCCGACGCTGGCCCGGTGCAGCAGCGCGTCCTCGGGCAGCACCGCGGCGTGCTCCATGCCGAGCGGCTGGAAGATCCGCTCCTTGACCAGGTCGTACCAGCTGCGCTCCCGGATCCTCTGGCACAGGTAGCCGGCGATGACCGTGGCCGTGTTGCAGTACGAGGCGTCGGCGCCGGGCTCGTGGATCATGCCCATGTCGGCAAAGCGCGGGATCGCCTTCTCGATGATCTCTTCGTCGTGGCCCTGCTCGGGAACCATCTCGCCATCGATGCCGCTGGTGTGATTGACCAGCATGCCCACCGTGATGCGGGCCAGGTGATCCGGATCCGCGAGGCGCAGTGCGGGCAGATAGTTCGAGACGGGAGCCGACAGGTCGACCAGTCCCTCGTCCACCATCTGCATGAGCAGCGTGGTGTTGAAGATCTTGGTGATCGACCCGATATGCATGACGGTCTCGGGGGTCATCGTCACGCCGCTGCTGACGTTGGTGAGCCCCGCGGCTGCGGTCCGAATCTCGCCGTTCGCGAAGACGGCCGCGCTGGCGCCGACCACGTTATGGCGCGCGAGCGCTTCCTCGAGGTCGGCCTGGAGCGCCGGATCGGTCCCGGGAGGCGCCGCGCCCGAGGGCCGGGTGCGCGCCGGAGTGTCGGGCGCGCAGGACGTGACGCCGGCGACCGCCGGCACCGTGGCCGCGACCGCGGCCTTCTTCAGGAAGTCCCTGCGGGTGGCCGTGGGATCAACGCTGAGGGGCATCGCCTTCGTGCGGATCGGCATGGAATCCTCCTTGGTTGTGCCGGACTGCCAGAATAGGACGCGCGACACTGCGCCGCCAACCTTCCAGCGCCCCGGAACTAGCGGCGCGTAACGCGACGCGCTACAGTTCGTTCGTGAAGATCAGGCACAAGGGACTGCGGGCGCTCCATGAGCGGGATGATCGCGCACGGCTTCCCGCGAATTTGGTGCCGCGGCTTCGACGCATCCTGTTCCGGCTTCAGGAAGCGACGCATCCTGGAAGCGCAGACGCACCAGGCTTCCGGCTGCATCCGTTGAAGGGAAACCGGACTGGTCAATGGAGTGTGCGCGTGTCGGGCAACTGGCGCGTGGTGTTCCGCTTCGAGGACGGCGAGGTCGTGGATGTCGACCTTGTGGATTACCACTGAATGGCAGGAGGGAAGATCATGAACGGTACAGGCAGCGAGCGCGCGGGCGCGATGCTGAACCCTCCGCACCTGGGCGAGCTGGTCCGCGAGAGCATGGACGACGTCGGTTGGAACGTTACCGAAACGGCGGCACGTCTGGGGTGCGAGCGGGGGACTCTGTCGCGACTGATAAACGGCAAAGCCGGCGTGTCGGCGAACATGGCACTCGCCCTGGAGGCTCTCGGGTGGGGCACGGCCGATCATTGGATGCGAATGCAGGCAAGCTACGAGCTGGCGCAGGCGCGACGGGAACGCGGATGGCGGGAGGAGATGAGGGCGGGCGATGCAGTCCGGCGTTAAGGTGGGAGAGGGCATCCATGAGCGAACGAATCCCCGACGGAGACCGCAAATGAATCCGCACCCCCGCCCCACCTCCCGCCGCCGTTTCCTCAAGGCCGGGGCCGCAGCGCTGAGCGGCGCGATCATCGCCCCGGAACGCATCCTGGCCGATCCCTACGCGCCGATCGACCGCCTTGCCGATCCCTCGCGGCCCGGTTCCCCGCGTGGGGCCGCCGCCCTCACAACCCCAATCAGAGTCAGAGGCGTGGTGCGCTCCCAGGGAACCGGATTGCCCCGCGTGCCCGTCTCGGACGGAGTGCAGGTCGTCGACACCGCGGACGACGGCTCCTTCGAGCTCGTCACGACGCCCGACCGGGGCTTCGTCTGGTTCACGACGCCGTCCGGCTACCGGATTCCGCAGAACATGCCCGGCACCGCGCGCTTCTACCAGCCGCTGTCCGACGGACGCGAGCAGTCGGCCGTCTTCGAACTCGAGCCCGATCCGGTCCCCCACGACAACCACACGCTGCTGCTCCTCGGCGACATCCAGACCGAGGACCCGATGGAGATGGAATGGTTCCTCTCGCAGTCGGTCCCGGACCTGCGGGAGACCGTGGACGGACTCGGCGGTGAGCACGCCTTCGGCATCTCGTGCGGGGACATCATGTTCGACAACCTCGAACTCTATCCTGACTACGAGCGCGGGGTCGGCGAAGTCGGCGTCCCCTTCTTCCAGGTCGTCGGCAACCACGACCTCGACATGGAAAACCTGACCGACCAGTCCTCGACCGAGACCTTCAGCCGCCACTTCGGGCCGCGCTACTACTCGTTCAGCCGGGGTGCCGTGCACTACGTGGTCCTGGACGACGTGTTCTGGCACGGGAGCGGCTACATCGGCTACCTGGGGGCCGACGCACTGGCGTGGCTGGAGCAGGACCTGGCGCGTGTCGAGCCGGGGTCGCCCGTGATCGTGGCGACGCATATTCCGGTGCTCGGCAGCCAGCACCTGCGCCTCGGCGAGGAACGTCCCGGCACGTCGCTCGCGATCATGAACCGCCAGGCGCTCTACCGGCTGCTCGAGCCCTTCGACGCCCACATCCTCACCGGCCACACACACGAGTGCGAGCATGTCTTCGAACAGGGTACGCACGAGCATGTGACCGGGGCGGTCTGCGGCGCGTGGTGGAGCAGCCCGATCTGCCACGACGGCACGCCCAACGGCTACTGCGTCTACTCCGTGCGCGGCGAGGAGGTCAGCTGGCGCTACAAGGCCACCGGGCGTCCGGATGACCATCAGATGCGGCTGCAGCTTGGCGGCAGCGATCCGTCGGCCCCCGGCGAACTGGTCGCCAACATCTGGAACTGGGACCCGGAGTGGACGGTGCGCTGGTTCGCGGACGGCGAGCCGCGGGGCGTGATGCCCAGGCGCCGGGGCCTCGATCCGCTGAGCGCAGAGCTGCACGCGGGACCCGACCTGCCGCCCAGGCGCACCTGGGTCGAGCCGGTCCCGACCGATCACATCTTCCGGGCGACGCTGACGGGCGACGAGCGCGTCGTCGTCGTGGAGGCCACGGATCGATTCGGGCGCGTGTACACGGAAGAGTGGCGGGGGTAGACGGATGAGAAGGTTCACAAGCACGACGGCTTTTGCGCTGCCGGCGCTCCTTTGCGTGGCGGCCGTGGGTTGCGGGCCCGCGAGCGAGATGGGCCAGGATTCGGATGCGGCGGGGGCCGGCGGCATGGCTTCCATGTCCGCCCAGCCGCCGGCCGAGCCCTGGACGCTGGAAGACGTCGTGCCCGACACCGATGACGGCATCCGCGTCCTGATCATCCACGACATGGAGGGCCTCTCGGGCCAGGACGATCCGCGCAGCTACCGGTTCGGCACGGAGCAATACCCGTCGGGGCAGGAGATGCTGGCCGCCGATATCAACGCGGTCGTGGACGGGCTCGTTGCGGGCGGCGCCACCGAGGTCGTGATCGCGGACGGTCACGGCAGCGGCAACTCCGACCCCGACCTGCGCACCGACCTGCTCGACGGGCGCGCCACCCAGATCATCCGCGACGAGCCCTTCGACACCTATTTCGACCTGCCCGAATCGGAGGAGATGGACGCGGTGGCGGTCGTCGGCATGCATTCCAAAACGGGAAGCGGCGGCTTCGCGGCGCACACCTTCACCCTGGGGATCGACCTGCTCATCAACGGTCAGGCCATCACCGAGACGGAGCTGGTCGCGCTGTCGTGGGGGCGGTTCGGCGTCCCGGTCATCTTCGCCTCAGGCGACGACAAGCTGCGCGGCGACCTGGCGACCATGCCGTGGATCGAGTACGTGACGGTCAAGGATTCCCCGGCGGCGGACACCGCCATCACCCGCCCCGTCGACGAGGCCCGCGCGGACCTGCGCGAGGGGGCGCGGCTGGCGGTCGAGCGGCTGGCGGAGGCGAAGTCGATGCGTGCGGTGTTGCCGGTGCGCGCGTCGCTGCACGCGGTGCCGCCGGCGAACCTGCGCTTCCTCGAAGGCGTCCCCGGCATGGACTACGCCGATGACACCTACAGCTTCACCGCCGCCGACATGCGCGAAGCCTACGATGGCCTTGTCGCGGTCGTGGGCCTGGCGCGTGTGGGCTACCAGAGCCTGCTGCAGGAGGTCGTCGCGGCCCGGCCCGACGGCGGCGAGATCCAGTCCGCCTTCGGCGACGCCCTGTGGCAGCGCTGGCACGACCAGGAGTCGGGACGGTACGAGCGGCCGGGCGCGGGCGCGGCGATCGGCGAGATGATCCGGCGCTTTCACGGATACCGGTGAGGAATCGACAGCGGTTTCGGCGGACCGAGTGTCCAGATACCGGTAGGTTCCGTGGCCCACTCTGACCGTCGGCAAACACCATGATCCTCGATTCAGCACTACTCCTCGCCGCCGCGGTCGGCGTGCAATCTGCCCACCAGATCGGCATGGCCGCCGATTCGGCACTGACCCACAGGGACGGCGTCGTTCCGCCCACGGTTACCGCCGTGCGTGCGGACCCGGCGCCGGTGCTCGACGGGTTCCTCGACGAACCCGTCTGGCAGACGGCCGTGCCCGTGACCGGATTCCGGCGTGACCGGCCGGGCGACGGGCTTCCCGCGGCCGAGAGGACCGAGGTGCGCGTGGCCTACACCGACGACGCGCTGTATGTCGGCGCGCGCATGCATGACCGCGACCCGTCGCGGATCTCGCTGCTGCGGGGACGGCGCGATTCGTTCATGCAGCCGAACGACCTGTTCCTGATCCAGCTCGACTCGTACCACGATCACCGCACCACCTTCGTCTTCGGGGTGACGCCGGCAGGCGGGCGCAACGACCTGGTGGCGCCCAACGACGGATTCCAGGGGATGGACGCGGGATGGGATCCCGTCTGGGACGCCGCGACCAGGGTCGACTCGCTGGGCTGGGTGGCCGAGATGCGCATTCCCTTCTCGCAGCTCCGCTTCCGGGAGGGCGAACGCCAAGTCTGGGGGGTCAACTTCCGCCGGGACATCCTGCACGCAGGAGAAGCGGTGGACTGGGCGTGGAGACCGTCCACCGAGAGCGGCCTGGCATCGTCGTTCGGACACCTGCTGGGGCTGGAGGGAGTGCGCCGGCCCGAGCGCCTGGAAGTCCTTCCGTACGCGGTCACGCGCGCCAGCTTCGACCAGCGCGCCGACCCGGCTAGCCCTTTCGACGACGGCTCGGTCTACGGGGGTTCGGCGGGACTGGACCTGAAATACGGACTCACCGGCGGGTTGACGCTGGACGCCACGGTGAACCCCGACTTCGGCCAGGTCGAAGCGGATCCGGCGGTCGTCAACCTGACCGCATTCGAAACCTTCTTCGAGGAGCGGCGGCCCTTCTTTGTCGAGGGCGCGGGGCTGTTCGGATTCGGCGGACTCGAAGGGCTGCGCTTCTTCTACTCGAGGAGGGTCGGCCAGCGTCCTGCGCTCTCGGCTCGCGGCCGGGGTCCCTTCGTCGACCAGCCCACGCGGTCGACCATTCTCGGGGCGGCCAAGATTTCCGGGCGCACCGACTCGGGGTGGGTGGTCGCATTCATGAACGCCACCACCCAACGCGAGACCGCCCGCGTTACAGAGGGAGCAGCCTCGCCCGTCGCCGAGATTCCTGTTGACCCCCTGTCCAACATCACGGCGCTGCGTCTCCGCCGGGACATGCGCGAAGGAGACAGCTACATCGGGATGATCGCGACCGGGGTAGGCCGCGACCTGAATCACGATTCCTTCGCCGGACTGCGCGATCGCGCGGTCACGGGCGGGATCGACTTTCTGCACCGCTTCGCGAACCGGACGTATGCGATGCAGGGTTGGGTGGGCGGTTCGCATATCAGCGGCACCCCGCAGGCGATGCAGCGGGCACAGTACTCCTCGGTCCGGTACTACCAGCGGCCCGATCAGGACTACGTGACCTTCGACCCCGACCGCACATCGCTCGACGGCTACGCAGGTGAACTGGCCTTCCGCAAGATTGCCGGCGAGTGGCTGTACGGCTTCGAGGCAAGCATGATCTCGCCCGGCTTCGAGATGAACGACGCCGGCTTTCAGACGATCGCCGACATCTATTCGCTCACGCTGGGCGGAACGCGCCGCTGGGTCGAGCCCGGCCGCTATTTCAGATCCGCCAGCCTGACACTGGGCGGATCCGAGCGGCGAAACTTCGGCAACCTGGTCTTCCAGCGCGAGATTTCGCTTCGTGGCAACGGCCAGACGTTGGGCTTCCAGTCCCTACGCGGCTCGCTGCGATACGGCATGGAGACCCTGGACCACCGCACGACCCGAGGTGGGCCCGCAATGACACGGCCGGCCGATTGGGGCGGCAACCTGTGGTTCAACACCGATGGACGAAGACGCGTCTCGGGAGGCATGTCGGTCAACTTCTCCGGCGATGCCGAGGGATCCTATTCGATCTCGGCCGGCCCCATGCTCTTCGGCCGCGGCGAGGGTCTGTTCAGCTGGAGCGTCCGGCCCAGCCTGAGAAAGAGCAGGAACGCCGCCTTTTACGTCACGCAGGCCGACGATCCCTCCGCGCACGCCACCTACGGTCGGCGCTACGTCTTTGCCGAACTCGAGCAGTCCGCGATCGATGTCACGATCCGCATGGACCTCGCGCTGACCCCGCGCATGACCCTGCAGGTCTACGGCCAGCCCTTCGTGGCGACCGGCGACTACGAGAACTTCATGGCGCTCCGCGCGCCCCGTACCTACGACTTCCTCCGCTATGGCGAGGGCACGGCTACGATCGGGCGCTCACAAGCCGACGGCATCTACACAGCCGACGCAGACGGCGCGGGGCCCGCAGACCCGATCCGCTTCCGCAATCCCGACTTCCGCACGCGTTCGTTCCGGAGCAACGTGGTGCTGCGCTGGGAATACCTGCCGGGCTCGACCCTCTTCCTGGTCTGGAGCCAGGACCGCGCCGACTGGGTCCGCGACCCGGCCTTCGACGGGATCGGAGATCTGCAGCGCCTCTTCTCGGACCCGATGCGCAACGTCTTCCTGATCAAGGCGAGCTACTGGCTGGACTTCTGAGCGGCTCCAGATGCTCCACGAAGTACCGCGCCATCGCGTCCTGGAAGTAGGTCATGCTCTGTCCCTGAAGCCCGTGGCTCTGATCGGGCAGCACCAGCAGGTCGAAGGGCCTGTCCGCGCGGATCAGGGCTTCCGCCATGCGCATGGTCTGGGCGAACGGGGTGTTGACGTCGGCGGTACCGATCGTGATCAGCAGCTTGCCCGCCAGCCGGTCCGCGATCGACAGGTTGGACGCGTAGGCGTACCCTTCCGGGTTGTCCGAGGGCTTCAGCATGTACGGCTCGACCGGCACCCACGCCACCGACTCCAGTTCGACAACCGGTGACCCGGACACGCCCACGTGATACACCTCGGGCGCCAGCAGCATGGCCCGCAGGGTGAAGTAGCCGCCCCACGAATACCCATGCACGCCAACGCGGCCCAGGTCCATGTACGGCCGCGCCGCGCCCAGCTGGCGGATCGTGGCCACGTGGTCGGGGATCTCGTTGCGGCCGATGGCCTTGTAGACGACGTCCTGAAACGCCTTGCCGCGTCCCGGCTGCCCCCGCGCGTCGACGATGAACGTCACGAAGCCGAGCTGGGCCAGTGCCTGCGCCTGCAAGCCCCACCCGTTGGGCACGAAGGTGCGCGGCACGGCGGTCGTCTGCGACCCCGGGTACATGATCTCGATGACCGGATAGCTCCGCGAAGGATCGAACTCGGGCGGATGATAGATCACGCCGTAGAGATCGGTCGACCCGTCCTCCGCCTTGACCACGAACTCCTCGGGCGCACGCCAGTCCAACTCGTCCAGGGCGCTGATGTCGGCCACGGAAAGAGTCTCGACGAGCGTGCCGTCGGCCGACCGCAGCTCGGAGCGGGGCGGCCGGTCCACCGATGAATGGGTGTCGACGAAGAACGCCTTCGAAGGGCTGAACTGGATCGCGTGCTGCCCGCTGCCCTCGGTGAGCTGCTCGGGATCGCCGCCATCGAGGCTCACGCGGTAGAGGTGGATGTCGTAGGGCCGTTCGGGATCGCGCTGGGCGTGGAAGTACACCCACCCGCCCTCCGTATCGACCGTCGAGACCGGACCGGTCGGGAACGGTCCGGAGGTGAGGCGGCGCACCAGTTCGCCGCTGTTGTTGTAGAGATAGAGGTGCGTGAAGCCGTCCCGTTCGGAGAGCCACAGGAAGCGGTCGTCGTCGACCGGCGTGTAGAAGGATCCCTGCACCTCCAGCAGGCGCAGACCCTCGATGTAGGTATCCTGCCGCTCGGTGAGTATGATCCGGCTCTCGCCGGTCACCGGGTCGGCCTCCATCAGGTCCAGGCGCGTCATCGGCCGGTTAACCCGCTGGAACAGCAGCCGCGACCCGTCCGGGCTGAAGCCGATGACATGAACACCGATATCCTCGTCGGTCTGCAGGTCGACGGGCACGGGCACGCGGGCGTTCACATCCACGACGTACAACTCGGGCTGCGGCCAGGGACCGCCGGTGTAGGGATACTCCCGCCACTCGACCTCTTCTTCGGGCCCGAGCCAGTGCACGACCGGCATCCGGTGGACTCCGTCGGAGCGGGTCCTCAGTGCAGTGAAGCGATACCCGTCCGGCGACCATCTGGCCCCCGCCGACGACCACGCATACCGGTCCTCACCGTCGTTGGTGATGCGCACCACGCGGCCGTCTTCGCTCGCGCGTAGCCAGAGGTCGTTGTCCTGGTGCCGCAGGAACCAGGCGCCGTTGGGTGAAGGGACCTCCGTGACCGGGCCGGATGTCGCGGGCCATCCCTCCTGGACCGTCTGCGGCGTGGTCCTCGCCACCTCCGCAGGACTCCTGGCGGCAATCTCCTCGATGCCGTACGAGTCCAGGTCGATCCGAAAGCGTCTCCCGTCCACCTCGAACTCGGCCGCCGAGGCGGCTTCGTCGAAGCTCATGTCCGAGAAGGGCAGCCCGTCGTACGGGGGCGCATGTCCCAGAACCGGAGCAAGCGCCGCGCGCAGCCGCCCTGTGTCGAAGACGGGCTCGCGCGTGCCCTGCGAGGGATCGACACGATGGATCACCGTATTCGCCGGCACCCCATCTGCATACCAGAAGGATTGGCCGTCGCCCAACCACCGTGCGCTGACCGTTCCCCCTTTCACGAGTGACGGGAACGCCATATGTTGCCGGAAGCGGGCGAACCGGTCTTCCGGGATTTCCTGGGCGGCGGTCCCGCCGCCCCAGCCCGCCAGCATGATCAGGGCCAGCAGTGGGAGGCTGAACGGTGAGAAAGTGCACCGAGCGCTGGAGGGGGGCTGGGGCCTGATCATGTCCGAACACTACGCGGCAGCAGCGGAATCGGCTACCCCTTTTGTTCACGTCTGTATGCAAATCGGTACGCAGGCCGCGAAACGGGACACTTCACTCACAGTTGTACGCAATCAGCAAGGAGGAACTCTATGAGATTGCGCTACGGCATCCTGACGGGCCTGATCGCGATTCTGGGCGCTGGTGATATCCAGGCTCAGACCCGCATCCTCACGGGTTCCGTCACCGACGCCACCACCGGACAGCCCATTTCCGGGGCGGCCATCGCCGTCACGGGAACGACCCTCGGCACCTTTTCGGAAGATGACGGCAACTTCGCCGTCTCCGTGGGTGCGGGCGAGGTCGTTCTCGAGATCAGCATGCTGGGATACCAGCCGGCGACGATCACCGTTCCGCAGGGCACGAACAACATCAGCGTCGACCTGAGGGTCGACGTCCTCAACCTCGACGAGATCGTGGTTACGGGACAGGCGACCGGAATCTCAAGGAGGAACCTCGCCAACGCGGTCTCGACCGTGAACGCCCGGGACCTCGAACGGGTGCCCTCGGCGTCCGTTGAACAGGCGCTCCGGGGCAAGGTCGCCGGAGCCAACATCCAGTCGAACTCGGGAGCGCCGGGCGGGGGCATGCAGCTCCAGCTGCGCGGCGTGTCCACGATTCTGGGCAACCACACGCCGCTTTACGTAGTTGACGGCGTGATCGTCAGCGACGAGACGATTCCCTCGGGCGTGCACACCGTCACGGTCTCGTCCTCGAATCCCGTGCGCGGCGGCTCGCAGGACAACTCGGCGAACCGCATCGCCGACCTCAACCCGTACGACATCGAGAGCATCGAGGTGCTCAAGGGTGCCTCGGCGGCGGCCATTTACGGATCGAAGGCCAACAACGGGGTGGTGATCATTCGCACCAAGAGGGGCCGCGTCGGGGCGCCGCAGTTCAACGTCACCCAGCGCATGGGCTTCTCCCAGCTCTCCAACAAGCTCGGTCTGCGCGAATTCACGTCCATGGACGAGGCCGTGGAGTTCTTCGGGCCCCAGGCGAGGGACCACTGGCAGGCCGGCAGGTTCTTCGACCACGAGGAGCTGCTGGCGGGCAACGAGCCCCTCTCCTACGAGACGTCGGCAAGCGTCAGCGGCGGCACGCAGGACACGCGCTACTACGCCTCCGGCCTGATGAAGCACGATGGCGGCATCATCGACAACACCTTCTACAACAAGGAGTCGATCAAGCTGAACATCGACCAGACGCTGGGCGAACGCGTCTCTTTCAGCCTCAACACCAACGCAATCCACACGTTGGCGGGCCGCGGGATCACGAACAACGACAACCGGAGCATCAGCTACTACATGACGCTCCCGTCGACCCCGAGCTTCGTCGACCTGCGTGCGACGTGTGCGGACGGCAGCCGCCAGGCCGATATCGACAACTGTCCCAGCGGGACGGGCACCTATCCGAGGAATCCCTTCGCGGCGTCGAACATCCTGGAAACGGCTTCGCTCGTGCGGAACGACGAGGAAGTGTGGCGCTTCGTGGGGTCCGGAAACCTGACCTTCGACGCGATCACCTCGGCCACCCACACGCTGCGGCTGAGCGCGACCGGCGGAATCGACTTCTACAACCAGAAGAACGAGCTGTTCTCGCCGCCCGAGTCGCAGTTCGAGCCCAACGACGGGCTCCCGGGCACCTCGGTTCTCGGGTCGGCCTACAGCCAGTACATGAACGCGAACCTGAACGCGGTCTACACGTTCAACTCCGACGCGTTCCAGTCGACAACGTCGTTCGGCACCCAGTACGAGCTGCGCGATCTGGACTTCAGCAGCACGATCGCCAAGAACCTGATCGGCGGCCTGCAGAACATCGACCGGGGCACGGCCACCGAAGTCCGGCAGAACCGCGCACGCGTGCTCGACTTCGGAATCTTCGCCCAGGAAGAGGTGCTCATGCTGGATGAGCGCCTGCTGCTGACCGCGGGGATGCGCGCCGACCGCAGCTCCAACAACTCCGTCACCGACGACTTCCACTTCTACCCGAAGGTCGCGGCCTCCTACCGGTTCCCGATCGGCGGCGACCTGCTGGAAGAGGTCAAGTTCCGCGGCGCATGGGGCCAGTCGGGCAACCAGCCCGTCTACGGACAGAAGTTCACCGAATACGAGGGCAGGAACATCGGCGGGCTGCCGGCCCTGCGGGTGCAGGGCGCCACGGCGGCGACGGACCTGCGTCCCGAGCGGCAGACCGAGATCGAGGGCGGAATCGACGCCACCCTGTTCGAGGATCGCGCGACGCTCGAGCTCACCTACTTCAAGAAAAACGTGACGGACGTGATCCTCGAGCGGTCGCTCGCCCCGTCCACCGGCTTTGCCGAAGCCATCTTCAACGGGGGAGAAATCCAGATCTGGGGAATCGAATCCGCACTCACGGTGGTGCCGTTCTTCAGCCGCAACCTGCAGTGGACGTCGCGCACCACCTTCACCATGGACCGCAGCGAGGTGGTCGCGCTGCCGGTACCCCGCTTCACCGTCCAGGGCTTCGGGTACTTCTACGGAACCACGGCCGTCGAGGTGGGCAGATCGCTCACGCTGCTCTGGGGCAACGGCCCCAATCCCGAGACCGGCGAGGTCGGCGTGGGCCCGCTGGCGGAATCCAACGCGGACTTCCGCATGGGCTTCTCCAACGACATCAGCATCGGACAGTTCAACGTGTACTCCACGTTCGACTGGCAGAAGGGCGGCACGGCCAACAACCTCACGCAGTTCCTCTTCGACCTGACGCGGAACACCGAGGATTGCAACAACCTGGTGAACGGCGAGAGCGTCTGCGTGATGCGCAACCGGGAATTCCCGAACAACACCGGGACCTACTTCCAGGACGCTTCCTTCGTGAAGCTGCGCGAGCTCACGTTGAGCTATGACCTGCCACAGGACATGGTGACGTCGGTCTGGAGCGGCGCCCGGCACATCCGGCTGAACCTGAGTGGCCGCAACCTGCTTACCCTGACCGACTACGCCGGCCTGGACCCCGAGGTGAGCAACTTCGGGAGCGAAGCGGTCGGACGCGGCCAGGACGTGGCACCCTTCCCACCGAGCCGGACCTTCTGGTTCTCGGTGAACGTGGGCTTCTGACACAAGTGAACAGGAGAGAACGATGACTAAGCAATTGAGCCGTCTTCTGACGGCCGGTCTCGTCGCAACCGTGTTCACGGCGTGCGAACTGACCGTACCCGACTTCAACAACCCGAGCGTGCAGGACCTGCAGACCAACCCGACTTCGGCCGCCGTCGCGGCCGCCGCGCAGGGCCTCCTTTTCGACACCCGCCTCACCGCGGCGGACATGGTGCAGTGGGTCGGCGCCTTCGGCCGCGAAGTCTATCCGATGGCGCCCACCGGGTCTTCGCTGCCCGGCAGCGTCCGCGACCCGTGGACCCAGACCCTGTTCGTGGGCACGCAGGTCTGGGGCGAGGCGTACAGGAACATCCGGAACGCGAATCTGCTGCTCGAGGCCCTGGCCGCGTCCGAACTGCCCGAGCCCGACAAGGCCGCGGTGCGCGGATTCACCAAGACCATCCAGGCGTACGACCTGCTGCACATCGCGGTCACCCGGCGGCACCTGGGCGCCCCGATCGCGGTCGGGTCCGACCCCAACGAACCTCCGGCCCCAATCGTGTCGGAGACCGAGGTCTACGGCCACGTGATCAGCCTGCTGGACGAAGCACGGGGCGACCTGCAGGCCGCGAGTTCGTTCCCGTTCGGCGTGACGGCCGGACTGGCGAACTTCTCGTCGCCGGGCGACTTCATCCGCCTCAACCGCGCGATCAAGGCGCGGGCCGAGGTACATCGCAACAACTGGTCGGGCGCGCTGCAGGCGGTGGCCGAGTCCTTCATGGGCACCGGCATGCCGCTCGACTACGGCGCGCAGCACAGCTGGTCGGTCAACTCCGGCGACCTGGTCAACCCGGCCAATCGCCCCGACCTGCTGTGGGCCAACACCCGCTTCCGCAACGAGGCACAGCCGCGCGCGGACGGGTCGCCCGACCTGCGCTTCCAGAACAAGTTCAAGGTGGTGCCGGCGTACCAGTTGCTGGAGGTCAGTTCGGACCTGCAGTATACGCTGTACGAGAGCCCGAGCGCGCCCTTCGTCTGGGTGAAGAACGAGGAGCTGATCCTGATTCGTGCCGAGGCGAACCTGGCGATGGGCGACCGGGCGGCGGCGATCGAGGACATCAACCTGATCCGCATGAATTCGGGCGGCCTGGAACCGCTGCCGGATCCCTATCCCGGATCGGACGACGACCTGCTCAACGAGCTGCTCTACAACAAGCGGTTCTCGCTGGTATTCGAGTGGGGGCACACGTGGATCGACATGAACCGCTACGACAAGCTGCTGGACATCCCGGTGCTGGGTCCGCCCAGCGCGGATCAGCGGCTTCACAGCGCGATGCCCTACCCGCTGAGCGAATGCCTCCCGCGGGAGCCGGAGGTGCCGGCGGGCTGCATGACACAGCAGGGCCACATACCCTAGGACGGGCTCGCAGAGCCTGGCTGGCGGTCCTCCTCGCCGTGGCGGCCGCCGGATGCGCTTCTACCCAGGAGCGCTCCGGCGAGCCGTCCGGCGCGGAGTCGGCAGGGGTCCGGGCCGGAGCCGCAGAGAGCAAGCTGCATGTCACCAACCGCAACTGGCTCGACATGCGAATCTACGCGCTCAGGGGGTCGGAGCGCATTACCCTCCTCACCCTCACAAGCATGAGAGCCGACTCGGTGCCGCTGCCCCGGAGCCTGCTGACGGGCACCGGATTCCGCCTGGTGGCCGATCCCGTTGGCGCGGACCCGTACCGCAGCAACACGATCTACCTGCGCCCGGGCCAGACGGTGTGGTGGAGACTTGAAAACGTGCTGGATCAGTCCAGCCTGTGGGTGTATTGACAACCAACAAGGAGCACACAATGACCAGCTATCGCAAACGGGCGATGGCCGCCCTCTCCCTCACCGCCGCCGCGATCCTGGCGAGCGCCACGGCCACGGGCCTCCACGCCCAGAAGGCGGACATCCTCACCATCGACCAGCTGCTGTCGATCGAGTCCGTGGTCTCGGGCTCTCCGGCGTGGTCGCCCGACGGCTCGGGGATCCTCTTCCAGTCGTCGCTGTCCGGCGGGCTGATGACGATCTCGCCCGACGGCGGCTTCCCCACGCGCCTGCCGACCGAGATGGGCACATCCGGACACTTCCTGGCCTCGCAGATGCCCGGCTGGTCGCCGTCCGGCCGGTGGATTTCGTACGTGTCGGACAAGGGCGGCTCGCCCGAGATCTGGATCTGGTCGACCGAGGACGGCTCCGAGGCGCAGCTGACCAACCTCGGCGGACGCATCAACTCCATGACCTGGTCACCCGACGAGCGCTCGATCGTGTTTGCGGGCGACCGCTACGGCAACTACGACATCTGGACGGTCGAGGTGGCCACAAAGAGCGTCCGGCGCATCACCAGCGACAAGCTCTACGAGGTCTTCCCGACCTGGACCCCCGACTCGGAGCGCATTCTGTACGTGCGCCTCGACGATACCTGGGAGGACCACGACGTGATCGAGGTCGGCCCGGACGGCACGGGCGCCCGCACCGTGCTCCAGGACACCGACTTCTTCGACTACGGCGCCGGCACGACGTTCGCCTATCCGCGCGTCTCGCCCGACGGCAGCCAGGTCCTCTTCCGCTCGCACCGAAGTGGCTGGATCAACTATTGGATCGCCCCGATCGAGGGCGGCGAGCCCCGTCCCATGGCCGCCGCCGAGGCCGACCAGAGCAGCGCGACCTGGTCGCCGGACGGAAGCATGATCGCGTACACCGAGAATCACAACGGACATCACGACCTGCGCGTGGTCGCCGCAGACGGCGGGAAGCCACGCGTGCTGGCGTCGCCGGGCTCGATGGGCGGCACTTCCGCAGGCGGCGTCGCGTCCAGTCCCTCCTGGTCGCCCGACGGACGGTCGATCTCGTACCTGATGGCCGATCTTCTGACCCCTCAGGATCTGTATGTGGTGTCCTTGGAGGACGGCGAGAGTCGCCAACTCACCTTCTCCATGCCGGCCGGCAACTTTGGGGCGCGGTTGATCCTGCCTGAGAAGGTTCACTACCCCAGCACGGACGGATACACGATCCCCGCCTACCTCTACCGCCCGGCAGGAGTCCCGGCGGGCGAGCGGGCGCCCGGCGTGCTGTGGATTCACGGCGGACCGACGTCGCAATTCCACGACACCTTCCAGCAGCACGTGCAGTTCTTCGCGCAGCGGGGATACGCGGTGCTGCTGCCGAACATCCGGGGCAGTTCGGGATACGGGAAGGACTTCGCCGACGGCAACAACGACTGCTGGGGCCACTGCGACCTGGAGGACGTCGTTGCGGGTGTGGACTTCCTCAAGACGCTGCCTGAGGTCGACCCCGACCGGATCGGTCTGACCGGGACCAGCTACGGCGGCGTGATGAGCATGTACGCGGCGTCGTTCGCGCCCGATGTGTTCCGCGCGATCATCCCCGGCTCGGGGTACGGCGACTGGATCCACTTCTACCACGGCGAGAACGAACTGCGGCACATCAAGCTGCTCGAGCACGAACTCGGGCCGTTCGAGACGAGCCAGGACGTGTGGCGCAACAGCTCGGCGATCTATGAAATCGACAAGGTGTCCACGCCGATCTTCATGGTGCACGGCGAGGGGCGGTATCCGGGGTCTGACCAGTCCGAGATCTTCGCGCAGGCGCTGGAGAACTTCTACAAGCCGTTCGAGTACACGACCTACCCGAACGAAAACTACTACGTGTACGGCAAGGCGAACCGCCGCCAGATGCTGCTTGACATGCTCGATTTCTTCCGCCGTTTCCTGAACGACGAAATGGTGGACGCGGGCGAAAGGATGAACCGATGAGACGCTTTGCCACCCCATTGTTCGGCCCGTCTGCGCTGCCCGTTTCCGCGTGCGCGACCGTTGCGGCGTGCGTGCTCCTTGGCGCGCTGGCCTGTCAAACGGAAGCCCCGGCCTCCGGCGATGCGGGGGGCGGCGCAGCCTCCTCCGGCCCGGCCATGTCCGGCGATCCCATCTCCGCCGCCGAACTCGTCGATCTGAGCGCGGCCGTGGGCGGCACCTATTCGCCCAAGTGGTCGCCGGACGGGTCGCGGATCACCTTCGTGTCGGGCGGCGACCTGGGTGCGGTCGGCACCGGGGACGGCACCTTTGAGATCCTCACCGAGGACCTGTCGCTGAGCGGCGTCGGGTCGCTGGGGGCGCCGCAGCCGGTGTGGTCGCCGGACGGGCGCTGGGTCGCCTACACCTCGGACAAGAGCGGCGCGCCGGAGATCTGGCTGTGGTCGGCCGAGGAAGGCACGGGCAGCGCGGGAGACATGCAGCTCACGCGGCTGGCGGCGCGGGCCAACGGGCTGGCGTGGTCGCCGGACGGGCAGTCGATCGCGTTCTCGGGCGATCGGTTCGGCAACATGGACATCTGGACGGTGACGGTGCCGGACGGCAAGGTGCACCGCCTGACCGACGACCCGCTCTACGAAGGCTACCCCAGCTGGACGCCCGACGGCAGCCGGCTCCTGTACGTACGCATGGACGACCGCTGGGTTGATCACGATGTGATCGAGGTCGACCCCGATGGCGGCAACCCCCGCATGGTCGTGCGCGACACGGGCTTCTTCGACTACCGGGCGGGGCGCGCGTTTGCCTCGGCGCAGGTGTCGCCCGACGGGCAGACCGTACTCTTTCGTTCGCAGCGCAGTGGCTGGCTGAACTACTGGGTGGTGCCGCGTAGTGGGGGAGCTCAGCCCCGCCAGATCGCCGCGTCGAACCATGACCAGAGCGACGCGCGCTGGTCACCCGACGGCGGCTGGATCAGCTACACCGAGAACCGCGACGGCGTGCACTCGCTGCGTTTGGTCTCGGCGGACGGTACGAAGTACAAGGCGCTGGTGGATCCGGAGGTCGGCGCTGCGCTGCGACCCGAGTGGTCACCCGACGGCAGCCGGATCAGCTACACCGTGGAGACGCCGACGCGGCCGGCCGAGCTGTTCGTGATGGACGCCGAGTCGGGCGAGAGCCGCCTTCTGCGCAGCACGGTCGCGGCAGGTTCGGCCGAGAAGCTGCACATGCCCGAGAAGGTGAGCTATCCCAGCAGCGACGGCCTCACGATCGAGGCGTACCTGCACCGGCCGCCGGGCGCGCAGCCGGGTGAGCGGTTCCCCGGCGTGATGTGGATCCACGGCGGACCCACGTCGCAATTCGACGACCAGTTCCGTAGACACCAGCAGGTGCACTTCTTCGCGCAGCGCGGGTACGTCGTCCTCATGCCCAACATCCGGGGCAGTTCGGGGTACGGCCTGGCGTTCGAGGACCTCAACAACGAATGCTGGGGCCACTGCGACCTGGAAGACGTGCTCGCGGGGGTGGACTACCTCAAGACCCTGCCCGATGTAGACCCCGACCGGATTGCGGTCACCGGGACCAGCTACGGCGGCATCATGACGATGGACGCGGTGGCGTTCGCGCCCGGCGTGTTCCAGGCCGCCATCGCGCTGTCCGGCTACGGCGACATGACCGACTTCCACACCAAGGTGCACGAGCTTCAGCACATCAAGCTGCTGGAATACGAACTCGGGCCGTATCCCGAAAACCGGGACGTGTATCTGAACAGCTCAGCCATCCTGAAGGCGCACCAGGTGACCACGCCCACGTTCGTCATTCAGGGCGAGGGGGTCGCGGCCGACTGGAGGCTGCGCGAGGACCAGCCGCAGGCCGCGCTCGACTTCGCGCGCAAGCTCGACCAGCACTACAAGATCGTCCGCTACAAGGCGTACCCGGGCGAGGGCTACTACGTCTACGGGCGAGACAACACAATCCAGAAGCTCCACGACATGCTGGACTTCTTCGAGGAGTTCCTGGTGACGGAGATCGGGGGAGTGTAAACTTTAGTTCACATGATGGCAGGAGGTCACGGTGTCCGCCGCCGGCCGCCGGATGCGCCCGGAGGTCGAGGTTATCGAGTGGGGCATACGAAGCAGGGACGAGAGCGTGATCGGGCGCTACAGCCGTATCAAGCACTGTCTGACGCGGCTCGCCGAGCTCCGGGAAGCGCTCCCGACCGCGCCCTCGGAGGCGATGATCGACCGCTTCACGGTATGGCGTTCGAGTCGCTTTTCGGAAGGCGGGATTTGACCGCTCATGGGTGGGCGCCGTTGCCGATCCAGAGGTGTTCGGTTCACATCGGGGTCGTTGTGCAAGGGAATGCCGCCTTGACGTGCGGAACGCGGAGTCCGCAAGTCGCTGGACAGCTTGGAGTTGTGCCACGGCCCGCGGATCACCGGTGCCGATCCGGGTCTCCGGGCCGTGGACGGGAGCGACCCCCGTATGCGGCATGCCTCATACGGCACGGCGACGGTTCGGATGTGCGCTACCATCCCATCCCCCGCCTGGGGCGCTCCCGTTCCATCAGTCCTTGGCAGGAAGGCCATCGGGGGGCCCGGGACAGCCACTTGCCCTAGCGGCTCGGCCAAGAGAGACTCTACATCCTCTCGATCAGGTGCTTGGCGATCCTCTTGGCGATACGTGCCCCTTTGGGATGCCCCGCGCAGAAGATGAACTCGAAGAGGGGGGAGTTCTTGGAATTCTTCAGGGTGCGCGACTCCGGCAGGAAGCGGGTACCGAATACTCCTTTGAGTTGGTCCTTGTAGATCTCCAGCAACCCATCCACACCGGGCTCTCGTTCCGAGGCTTCCTGGCCAAACAAGTCTCCCTGAGGTGAGACGGAATAGAGCCTCCGCCAGTGATTACCGCCGAACACGATGTTCAAGCGGTCCACCCACTTAGGCTGGACCTCGTCGGGATTCCTTGAGAGGGGCAACATTCTCCCGATCGCTCCCACCGGCACGAGGAGCCACACATCCAGCCGACGAAGTGCAGCAACGTGCTCCACGGTAGTCCACTTGAGCTCGGTACCAAATGGATCCACAAACAGTACGCCTCGCCAATCCACGTAGGCTCGGGCGCTAAGGCCACGTCGGAAGCTCTGTTTTCTCAGGCTAGTCAGGAACGCGTTGGCATCTTCCTGCTTGACGTCGATCAACCGATCCGGATGCTGTGCCTTCAACTCCATCAACTCTTCGTACCGGTCGGCCTGCTTCTCCACGAAAACGAATTGATCGAACGGCTTGTCCCGTACGCTGAGCGCTCGCGCCGTCGATCCCGTAACGAAGGAATCGCTGTCAAAGTCGCTGACCCCGTACTCGCCGATATTGATCTCCCCCGATCCGGCAAACGCGTCGATATAGACGAGCCTGAAAGGCTGGCTCTTCAGAGCGGTCGTGTAGGAGTTCAAGTAGCTCTCGAGAATGCTCAGCTTTTCCGTGGTCCACGGGCCACCGAACCCCATCATCCATTCAACGCGTCTGCTCATACGGTCCTCTCTTCCGCAGGGGGTTGGGCTTCATCGGATCCGTGGTCCCTGAGTGCATCCAATCCCAACGCTCCATTCCCCGCTCGAATCGGCATCTGATTCCACTCCCTTCCCTCCAGTTCTCTTCCGCCCGCCTTTGGTGTCCTTCCTCCCCACTGCTTGAAGAAGAACGGCACCTCCGCAGCCAGGCACTCGTCTCGCAGGTCCCGTACCCACCGACCATCCATCGGCCTGCGCCCCGCGCCACTCTCGCCCCCCACGATGACCCAATGAATCCCGCCTGAGCCCAGCACCTTGCACAGGCTCAGCGGTCCGATCAGCGGTTCGCAGCTTAGGAACCGAACCGCCGCCGGCACTGTTTGGAGATGCCGGATCCTGTAGGCCGTCTGCTGATTCTCCGTCGATGTGCCGATCCAGATGTGTGAAGGCAGTCCTCGGTCACCGAAAAGATCGTGGTTCTGTCGCACGAAACGTGCGGCCCGGCTCGGACGCTTGGTCAGCACTTGGTACGTGTGTCGACCCACATCGAGCATCACCTTGAAGACCTCCCGCAGGAAATCTGGCGGGATGTCGCAGTGGAAGAGGTCCGACATCGAGTTGACGAAAACGAGGCGGCTTCCCTTCCAACGGGCCGGCTGACCTAGCCGCTCCGGCCACGTCCTGACGGCGAACGGATCAGCACGGTTAGCCGGTGTGTTGACGACCGGCAGTCGCCCACGGTAGACACCGGCCAAGAGCCTCCTGGAAAGCACGTCCGCGTAGCAGTTGTCACACCCTTCCGACACCTTCGTGCAGCCGGTCGTCGGGTTCCAGGTGACTTCGGTCCACTCAATTGATGTCCGCTGACCCATCGGGCGACCTCCATGTTGGCGGAGTTTGCGTGGGGTTCGGGCAGTAACCGAACATAACCCGAATATCGTCACAATGGGAGAGGGCTGCGTATGTGATGAACTCCGCCCTATCGCGTGAACTGCGAGGATTCAGGTTCCCAACCGGTGCCGCCCTCACACGTCCAGGGCACGAAGCGCGTGCTCGATTCCCTGCCCACCTCCGAAGTTGGCCCGCGCTTCCGTCACGGTCTCCGGCGCCCCGGCCGTCCCCGTTTGATATCGTCCAGCTATCTGCCATTCCCCGTCCAGGGCCGTGTCGGCAGCCCACTTGCGAGCATCCTCGATCAATCACCGGGCAAATGAGTTGATTTGGCTGCGAAGCTCGCCGAGGTCTCCAACCGTCGCGCCAAGCTGCTGGGCCTGCTCGAAGCTCATGGCGTAGTTGTTGGCGTGAGCCACGTCGTCGCGCACCCGCTCGATCGCCTTTAGCCTGGCCGTCAGTGTCTTCTTCCCACTATCGAAGTCGAAGGACTTGAGGAGGATATCGCGCTTGTCGCAGAACTGCGTACAGAGCAAAAGATCGACATCGCCGCCTCGCTCGCACTGTTCGCGGTACTCCTTCTCGGCGATACCGAGTCGTCGGTCGGTCAGGAGGCTCGTCCAATCGTGACGCTCCCCGAAATGTCTCTTGATCGTCTCGTACATCGTGAGTTCGAATCCGGTTACCAGCGCGAACAGGGCGGCGCGGACCGGAAGCTTCTGGAGGTCTGACCACGCGACCATGCCAATCACCTCTTGGGCGGACACCACGAGGAACGGCTTTTGTCGGATTCGGCGGATCAGAGCCACGATGGGCGTTCCCGCACCGATCAGATCCGCCTCGGACAAAGGGTCCATGAGCTCGCTGACCCTCGTATCGTGGCCATCGCAGCCAACGTCGTTGGTCGCGAAGTTGGAAAGGAGTCCGATCAGGTGTCCGTGGGCATCCTCCACGGGGAGGTAGTCGAAGACCGGGTTCTGGTTTCGCGCCCGCACTTCAGGCACCCGACTGCTCGCGCCACATATCCTGAGCTTAGGGCGCGGCACGGCGATTTGCCCGACGGTGAGACCCGCGTGAACCTCTTCGAACCCTTTGCCCTGCCGACTTGTATCGGGCTTCTCGCCACGCATCGCGATTCCGTGTGGTCCTGTGAAGGGGGGATTAGTAGCTGGCCTGGCCCAGCGGCGTCGCCAGGGCAGTTTCCCCAGAAAAATAGAACGGCGGCCAGTGGACGGAAGCAATTGGTCGGCTCCAGCGAGCCTTATGGCAGCCTTGGGCTTCCGTGGACGAGGAGGATCGGGACCGATTGCGGCCCTCGCAGCGACGCAGACTACACTTGGCGTCCGGGAAGCTTCCCCGTCCATGCGGCTAGCGGGCATCACGCGCGATGTGGCCCCCCCACGGCCGGTCTCCATCGAGAACTCCCGCCCTTTGGGGGGCCAAAGGCCTTCCTGCACGGGATTGCTGGCTCGGGAGCGACCCCTGGAAGGGGGGCGGCGAGTTGTGAGAACACACTCGCCGCTATGCCGCACCAAGCCCTCTGGGCGGGGGGTCGCTCCCGCCACGGCGCCTGTCGCTGGTGCGCCACCGCGCACCTCGGCCGCGGTGCCGCAAGGTTTGGCCGCGCCTGCGGATAAGCAGTAACGTCGCAGTGAATCGCCGGACGGTCGAAGTGTGAATCGACCCCCGCGTCGTTTTCACGCCGCAGTGCGGCATAGTGAGGAGCGCGGAGCCTTGTCGAACGCGCTGCGGTCCCGCAGTCCGCCGACCGGAGGCTAGAACGGCACGTCCGACTCGTTAGCCCCCTCTTGCTTCTCTGCGACTGTCTGCTTGATGCGGCCCGCCGCCTCTTGGAATCCGGCACCCTCAAGCAGGTCGGCGAACAGCAGGGCGCGGTCATATTCGCCTTTGCCGATGGCCGCGAGTGCCTGGTTGGCACTTTTGTTGACACCATCGGTGATTTGGGGTAGGGATGTCACCAGCGGTACTACTCCTTCCGAGGCTGCGCCGCGAGCGGTCGCCGGAGCACCCCAGCGACCTGTTCCGACGTGGCACTCGGGTCCTGTTGGGGCACAGGCAGGGGTGCTCTGCTGGACGGGCGCGGGGGCTTCCTGAAGGACCGCGCTCCTTTGGGAGGGTGGTGAGTGAAGCCACGGTAACGGCGGAATCCACAGACGTCAAACGTCTCCCATCCCTCCACCTATCGCCAGAAAAACAGGCTGATGCTCCACGCAATGAGGATCGGAAACACGGGCGAATCTTCGCCCACACGACGGACCGGTGGCGATTTGGTCAGATGGGGCAGCCCCCCGTCGCCAGGTGCCGCCGTAGACGGCTCCGGGTTCAACGTGCCGTATCGGCCACTTCGGCGTGCTACTCTGGAGACTGCCTGCCAAGTTCGGCGGGAACGAATACGCCTAGGGCGTCGATCGCATCCAACTTGAACCTGTCGGCCGCATCGACCAATTCCGACTTCGCCCGCTGCCGCTCTGCATCCACCATCCCAATCAACTCCTGACGGAACTCTTCCCTGTTGAGCCACTCGTCGATCCTCCTGATCACGAAGTCAATGGTCACTCCCATCAGGATTGTCGGACCGGCGCGCAACGCTATGCCCACCCATCGGGGCATCCAGCGTGACACTGATCTCTGGACCAACAGTGGAAGCCTTTGCGCCAATCTGCTGGCAACCGCTCTGCCGCCAACTGAGGCCGTGACATCGGCGATCCTCGTACCGATAGCCAGCGGGCCGACGGACACGGCCAGTCGGCGCGTCGTGTCGTCGCGAACCCGTTTCAAGATGCGTCCGTACTCTGCCCCCGCGCGTCCTAGAGGTAGCCACATTTCCTCCTGACTGAACCACCCATCGAGTTTCGCGCGCAACTCCTCTCTCATCGCACTGTCCGCCCGCTTCCTGGCATCGGCCATACGGTCTTCAAGGCCTCCGAGCAACCGGGACTCGACCTGCTCCTCGAGTCCTCGCACCTGCGTTCCGGTTAGATCCTCGATCTCTCCCAACAGAAACAGGATCAACTGCGTTGACTGGCCCCAAAACGAGTAATGCCAGTCGAGGAAGGGGTCGATCGCAGCGTAGACCGGGGCGAACGCTTGGTCGATGGCTTCGTCAATGGATCGCCTCGTTGCTGGCAGCGAATCCAGACGGAAGTTTGCGGTGAAGGTCGCCCACCGCTCCTCCGTCCGTTCGTGGAGAAGCCACAGCGCCTGCTCCATCTGCCTGCGTTCCTCCGCCCGTTCCCGGAGCACATGGAGGACGGTCGCTCCAATCACCAACAGAGGTATCAGCGCCAGCGCCGTCCGTCCGATCCATCGCCTTCCGGTGTTCGCTGGCCTAGCTGACATCCGGATCTCCGTCACGATTGAAAAAGGCCACGCGCCGGGCCACAAGTACGACTCCCTCCAGTGCGCGGACGAATCCTCCGAACGCCAGGGCGGTGTTCAGGAAGAAGGCGGCCCACACCAATACCCTGATTCCCCTGGGCATCCACGGTGCCGTAGCCGCGTGGGTCACCAGCCACCACGTAATACCCTCAAACGCTGCGGCCGCCTGCAACCCGCTCTCCACGACCGGACACTGCGATCTGACCGGATCCGCGAATGCTGCTACCGTAAGCTGCAGCGACGCAGGAAAGATGTCTTGTCCGGGGCCGGGAATGCGGGTGTAGTTGAAGTACGCATACGCGCCGACAAGGAGTGCCAGCAGGATCCACCCGGCCAAACGCCCAGCTAAGATGTCCGCGACTGTCGGTGCCCGCCCAGCCGCGTCAGCATCGTTCCTGATATGACGCCCAGGCCAGATGCTCGCTCCTGCAAATAGCAGCGGTGCCACAGCCGTAGCCGCAACAAGAAAAACCCAGTCGGTGGAGCGCGAGAGCCCCACGAAGACGACCAACACGACAACCAGGGGTAGTGCCCCAACGAATGCGATCATCGTCGGCAACCACCACCCCCGGACACGCTTCCGCCAAGGGGACCGGTGATCGATGTAGAAGTCTACGGCGAAGCGTTTTCGCTCCAAGCGGTGGGCCAGCAATCCGCAGAAGGCGAAGACATACACGAGTCCCGGCGCCAAAAGTGCCCAGCAGGACCGTTCGTGGGTGACCTCCCAGACGAGCAGAAGGCCGAGCAGCAACGTGGAGGCACAGTAAAGGTGTAGCAACCTGTCTGCTGGGCCGATGTCAGTCAGTGTGGTCGCTTCCACGCCACTACGGCCAAGATCCCGGTCCGTATCAGTCCTCCTTGACGTCAACGGGTGCTCGGTCTTCAGGGTCATCCCCGTAAGAGTGATTCATGTCATACCGCCACTACTTGTACTCCCGATAGTCCAAGAGATCCCTCCTGCAATAATGACAAGTAAAGTTGTCATTTAGGATTGACGCAGGCGGGCCGGCTGGCTCACGGGTGCGCGGTGGGTGAGCTCGGCAACGGTTTCGGTATCCGAGTCGTTCGAAGTGTGCGTTTCCCCGCTCGGTGCTCCTGGATCTCACGAAGGCCTTGAAGCACCTCCGTAGCGATGTTCCGTTCACTCATTCTCGATCTCCTCGACTACCCTGCCACCTACCGCGAACCACCTCCCGGCGGAGGCGTGATCGGGAACTGGGTGATTGCGTCCACGATTCCGCGCGCGACGCGCTCCGGCTGACCGATGATCAGTTCGCGGTCGGCGGCGCTGGTGAGGAAGCCGGTCTCGATGATGGCCGCGATGGTCATGGGATGCAGGGCGTGCTCGTAGCGGCGGAAGTTGAAGGCGTAGTAGTTGCGCATGCGGCGGGTCGTGTCGGGAAGCCGCCGGATGCCGGTCACCGGACCGTAGGTGTCCCTGAGCAGGTCGACGAACGCGCTGACGCGTCCGGTCGCGTCGCGGCTCGGCGCCGCCACCCGGTAGCCCTTTGCTCCCGGATCGTTGCTCCCGTCCGCGTGGACCGCGATGAAGAGGTGGGCGCGGTAGCCCGGAGGCACCACGGCGGGCAGGATGTCGACCACGTAACCCAGGTCTTCCAGCATCGCGCCTGTGTGGCGGACGATTTCGAGGTTCACCTCCCATTCGGCGATCCCATTCCAGTTGGCGCCGTTACCGCGAAGCCGCGACAGCTCACGCGGGGCTTCCTCGGCCCGCCAGTGACCCACCTGCAGGCCGATGCGCACCGGACCGTCGGGAGGCCGCCACTCCTCGGGCGTAGGGATGGGTCCGGGGTAGCGGTTGCGGTAGCGCCACCGCCGACGCTGCTGGGGAGGGACCTGCTGGGTCTGCTGTACGACTGGCGTGTCCTGCGCGAGCAAGAGCGCCACCGACGTGCTGGCGCCCGGTCGGGCTTCAACGGTGTCCCCCGGCGTCGCTTCACCTCCGGAGTTGGCCCCCATCAGCACCATCACGGCCAACGCGCCGACCCCGGCCAGCCCGATCGTTTTCATGACAGCTCCAGGCTCAGTGGTGGGGAGGATGTCCCTTTTCGCCAGGGTTGGCCGCGATCTTGCGCTCCTGTTCGGTCCTCAGCCGGTCAAGAAAGCCGCGCAGCCGATCTCCCAGGCTTTGCGGCTCCTTCTGGCACGATGCGCCGCCACAGTATACGACCATTTCGTCGAACGAGATTTGAGGCATTCCCGGATGCGCCATGATCGTCGTGACATGCAAGTTCAGTCCGTGATTGACCCGCAGGCCGAAGACGCCCTCGGTCGCGAGTCCTTCGCGTGACCCGCTCCAGACCTCCTCGCCGTTGACCGAGAAGCGCAGCTCGTCGCCGTAGGCCACCAGCTCGAGCACGTTCTTCGCGGTGCCCGCCTCCTCCGGCTTCGTCGCGAACGACACGATCGCAGGGTGCGCCGTCCAGTCCTGAACAACCGCCGTCTCCGAGCCGGAACGGGTCTTGACCAGGAACTGCCCGCCCTCGCGGAGCAGGAAATAGGTGTAGCGCTGATTCGGGCCCTGCAGGTCGCTGCGCCCGATGAAGAAGCCGAACGCCTCGCGCCGTCCCTGGGGGTCGAAGAGGAAGGTCTCCGACTCGATATGGAAGTCGCCCGTGGCCACGGAATCGGGGTGCCACGCGATCGTCGCCGGGCCGGTGGTGACGTGGAGGCCCGGCGGCATGGCGACCATGTACAGGTCGTCACGGTTCGCGCCTTCGTGATCGAAGCGAACCTCCCACCCGTCGGGGAACGCGAGTGCGGGCGCGTCGTCGTCCTGGGCGACGGCGGGGAGAGCCGCAAGCGCTGAGGCTAGCGCGGCGATGGCAATTGCGATCGGCGGGGCGGGCGGGCGCATGGTGTCCTTGCTTCAGGGGAGATAGGGTCGGGGTCAACTCCGTCGGTCAGCCCAGTTTGGTGGCCTGATCCGCTTGTGACAAGCCCTCCCGGCCAACGCGGGTCATCCCGGAGTAACCGGTCGCACCCTTGTCACCATGACTCCGTCCTCCCCTGGGCAGTGTACACGAGCACGCGCTCCCCGACCTCTTCACCCGTCAGTTCCTCCCAGCACTCGGCGTAGAGGTCCACCTGGGCACGGTACCGGTGCACCCGCTCGGCAAAGTCGGGGTCGTCGCCTGTGTCGGTCTTGTAGTCGGCCACCACCCAGTGGTTCCCGTCCTTGAAGACCAGGTCGATCACGCCCTCGAGGACTTGCGGGGCGCCGCCTGAAACGTGGCCGCGAGGGGCATCGCCGCCTCGACTCACCGCGAACGCGATCTCGCTGTATCGCTCGCTGCTCTCCATGGCGCGCGCCCAGATCGCGGAGCCGCGCACCGCCTCGACCAGCGCCATCAGCGCGTCCAGTTCGGTCGGCGCGCCCGTGTGATCAACCGGGCGCTCGTACTCGATGAGCAGGTCGCGGGCCAGCTGCCCGAGAGCCTCGCCGCGGGTGCCCTCGCCGGCGGCCGCCAGCACGTCGTGGACCACGCTGCCCCACTCGAAGCCACCGCTGGTCGGGCCCAGGGCGGACCGGTCGAAGCGGTCGGTGCTCACGGCGTGCTCGCTCGGGTCGGGGTCAGGGACTGCCGCCTTTGCCCGCGCCGTCACGGTCTCCAACCGGTAGGTGGGTTCACGGGAACGCGCCGCGGCAGACGCCACCGCCGCCAACGGCGCCGTCAGATCGATCTCCGGGTCCAGCCGGTCCGGCTCGGGGGCAATCCCGCGCGGCAGCTGGACGCCCTTCACCACGCCGCTCACCCACTCCTCCAGCGCCTTCCACGGCGACGAGTTCTTCCCGCGCAGCCCCCCGCCCCGCGCGATCCAGAGTTCGTCCTTCGCCCGGGTGGCGGCCACGTACAGCAGACGCGTCTTCTCCGCCTCTTCGAACGTGGCCTCCACCTCCCGGTCCTCCTCCCAGGTCGCCGGTTGCGTGATGATTTCGGTCGTGAATCCGCGCTTGACCACGATCGGGATCGTCCCGCGTGCGGCACCCGTATCGTCCCGGGCGACGCGCATGCGGGGTTTCCGTGGGAATTCGCCGAAGGGCGCCGCCAGAAAGACCACGTTGGCTTCCAGGCCCTTGGCCCGGTGCAGGTTCATCACCCGGACGCAGTTCGCCCGCCCGGGCACCAGCGGCGCCTCCGCATCCTCCCAGTCCAGCGCGGTCGCCAGGGCGTCGACGGCACCCGCGATCGACGTGTCGCCCTCCAGCGCGCGGGCTCGCACCGCGTTGAGCAGGTACGCAAGCGCTCCGGCGCGCAGTCCGCCCAGCTTGCCGGCGGCAGCCAGGGGGAAAAGGCCGGTCTCGCCGATCAGGCGCTCGGCGGTCACGTCGGCAGGCTCGCGCAACGCCCGCTTCCACCACCCGTGCAGCACGTTGATCGCGTCCGCCACCTCGTCGTCGCCCTCGGCCGGACGATTGACCCTGAAGCGTCCGCCGCCGTCACGGTACGCCACCAGCCGGTCGAGCGTGATCCCGAAGAGCGGGCCCGTCAGCACGCCGAGGACCCGTGGCTGATGCGCCGGATCCTCCAGGCAGCGGAAAAGGAGCAGAAGGGCTTCAAGTTCATCCTCGAAGCCAACCCCGGCGCCCGACACGTCAACGGGGAGATTGCGGTCCTCCAGGGCCCGGGCATAGACCGACAGGTACTTGCGGTTCCGGGTGAGGATCAGGAAATCGTCGGGTTTCCGGTCACCCGCCGCCACCCGGCGCGCGATTTCGGTTGCAATCCGATCGGCGTCGTCCCGGGCGACCTCGTCCTGCCTGCCGCCCGAAACCTTGTACGTCGCCAGGACGCCCGTCTCCTTGCGCTGCGTCAGCAGGGGCGCGAAGGCCGCCTGGCGGTCGGTGTCGACCTTCCCGAACCGGTCCTCACGGTCGAAGACCCCCTTCACCAGAGCCTCGATGCCGCCGAGGGAGCGGAAGTTGGCCTCGAGCAGGAGCACGTCGCCAAAGTCCTCGAAACGCTTCTTGACGAGCTGGTACAGCGCGATGTCGGCGCGCCGGAAGCGGTAGATGCTCTGCTTCGGGTCTCCCACGACGAAGAGCGCGCCGGGACGAGGCACCACGGTGCGCCAGTCGTTGCCGGCCTCCGGATCGCTGGCCAGCAGGAGCAGGATCTCCGCCTGCAGCGGGTCGGTGTCCTGGAATTCGTCGACGAGAATGCGGGGGTAGCGTCTGCCCAGGTCGACGCGCGCCTCGGGGTTGTCGCGGAGCAGCGCCGCCGACAGGACCAGCAGATCCTGGAAGTTGATCTGGCCGCGGTCCTTCCTCTGGCCGGCGAAGGTCGCGGCCGCGTCCCTGGCAACACCGATGGCGACCGGATAGCGATAGGCCCACCACGCACGCAGCAGCCTGTCCGCCGGTCCATCGGGCCCCGCGAATTCGCGGAAGCGATCGAAGAGGCGCTTGGCCTGCGCCTTCCCCACCCCGTCGTCCGCCCACCGCTTCTGGACCAGGCCGCCCTTTTTCAGGTGCACCCGGGCCAGCGCGTCGAAGAAGGCCCGCGGGTCGTTCCAATCCAGCGTGCGGCGCCAGTAGAGGAGCGTGCGGATCCGCTTGCCGAAGTCGTCCCACCCGTCCGCCGGCGTGCGGCCGCGCATCATCGCTTCGGCGCGGTCGAGGAGCGCCTCGAAGTCGGCCCGCACCTCGCGGGTCGCCCCGGTGTCGGGTGACTCGGCGCGCTCGAAGCCGTAGTCGACGTCCGGGTTCTCGACCAGTTCGCGGAACGTGTCCTGGAGACGGTCGGGCTCAATGCCGAGCCGGCCCAGCTCCTCCAGGCGGGGGTCTGCGTCGGTGGCCAGGCGCTCCAGATACTCGACCCAGGCGCTGCGCTGCATGCGCTCCGCTTCCGATTCCAGCACTTCGCGAAAACCGGGGTCGAGCCCGGCTTCCAGGGGCCGCTCGCGGAGCAGCCTGGCGCAGAATGCATGAATGGTGCCCAGGAAGGCGTGATCGATGTCGCGGATCGCGGCCTCGATCGTATCGAGATCCGGGTCGCCGGGCGCGCGCTTCGCCGCTTCCCTCTCCAGCGCCAACTGGAACTTCTGGCGCAGCTCGGCCGCAGCCTTGCGGGTGAAGGTGACTGCGGCGATCTGGTCGACCGTGCACGCCCGGCTCCGCACCAGCGCGACCATGCGGTCCACCAGCGACGTGGTCTTGCCCGACCCGGCGCCCGCCTCGACGAGGATGTTGCGGTCCAGCGCCCTGACAATGGCGTCCCGGGCGGCCTGGTCGGGAGGGAGGGTCATGTTCATCCCCAGTCGCGGACCCGCCGGAGGGGCTCGAGTTCGGGCAGATGCTTCAGATTGCGGGCGGTCCAGCCGGTGACGCGGCACGACACCTGTCCCCACCCGCCGCTTCGGACCCCGCACACCTCGCCGTAGTCGCAGAAGCGGCAGTCGTCCTTCGCGTTCTCGGTCGCCGGGAAGTGCCCCGCGGCGACGCCGTCGAGCAGTGTCGCGACAAGGAGCCCGCCGGTCGACAGTTCGTCCGTCTCGAACGCCCGTACGCGGTTCTCCCCTCGCCGGGTGGGAAAGTGGTACTCCATTCCGCTGACAGCGCGGTTCAGGACAGCGGCTGCCGCCAGCGTGTAGATCACGTGTTGCACACGGCGCCCGCCGTCGTAGATCCCCCTCTTCCCCCCGTACCCGTAGTCGGTGCCGGACTTGTAGTCGACCACGCGCAGCTCGTCCCCGTGGTCGTCGAGCCTGTCGATGTAACCGCGCACCTGCACGGGTCGTCCGTCCGCGTCGATCACCGTGGGATCGTCGGCCATCCCGAAGGGCATCTCCAGGGCGATCCAAGGCGGGGGGCCGGTTCGAATCATCTCGACGAAGGATCGGGCGTCGTCGCGCAGCGCCTCCATCTCCCACTCGTGGACAGCCCGGCTGGGCGTGGGGACATGCCATAGCTTCCGCGCGCCCTCATCGTCGACAAGCGACAGGGCCAGCGCGGGAAAGTCGTCGTCCGAGGGGTCCAGTCCCCGCTCACGCGCCAGCTCGAGGGTGTGCTGGTAGACCAGGTGCAGAAGACTGCCCCGCTCCAGCGGGTTGAGCCAGCGGTGGGGGTCGAACTCCGGGTCGTCGGGCGGGTAGGCCTTCAGGATGTAGCGGAACAGGAAGCGGCGCGGACAGGCGCCCAGGCTTCCCAGGCCACTCGCCGAGAAGGCGTGGCCGGAGAGATCCTGATACGAGAGTGCGGGTTCGTGCGTGCCCAGGAAGCCCGTGTGCACGGAGGCCTGGTCCGTTCGCAGCCCCTCCGCGGCTGCCATCCCGAGACCCAGTCGGGGGTACGCGCGCCCGACCGCCTCGAGTCCGTCGAGGAGCCTGCCGTCGGGGGCCGCCAGCGCGCGCAGCCAGACGTCCCCCTCGTCCACATCGGTTGCCAGGTCGGCTCGTGGCAGGCGGGACTCGCTGGCGCCCAGGTGAGCCTCAAGCTGCTCGAAGTTGAGGGTCCGGTCGCCTTCGCGCAGCCGCAGGGCCTGGAGGAGCTCCGGCGCCGGGGCCAGCTCGCGCGCTTCGGCCGGATCCCAGCGCGCGTAGCTGAGGGTCAGCGTGCCGCGCAGGCGCGCAATGAGCTGGGCGAAGTTGAAGCGGGCCTCGTTGGTCCGGTCGCGCGCGAGGGGAAGCTCGCCGCGCCCGAGACGCCACCGCTCCCGGTCCAGCAGCAGCGGGTCTTCCAGCGTGGAGCCGGGGAAGCGGCCCGAGTCCATGCCCACCACAAAGGTGTACGGCCGGCCCGTTGCTCCGCCGTGGGCGAAGTCGGTCAGGTAGAGGTGGCCGGCGGCCGAGCTCCAGGGCGCCGTGCCTTCGGCTCGAGGCGCTGGAATGCGGATCTGGAGGAAGGTCTTGACGATGGCCGACGCCGACGCGTAGTCAGTCGGACGGGTCAGCGTCGCCTCGATCCGGTCGAGCTGGCGGAGCAGCCGTTCGCGGGCGGTGTCGTCGGTGTCGGTGCCCGGGGCGACGCGCGCGAGGATGCTCTTGACGCCGGTCGCGACCCGCGCGGGGGACACGGTGCCGTCGAGGGGAGGGGTGGCGTCCAGAAGGGGGCGGATGAGCGCCTGCAGGGCGAGCAGGTTGTCACGCCTCCGCTGCTTGACCCGCTCGAAGCTCTCTTCCGTCTGCAAGGGGCGCCGCTTCTGGCTGTCCAGACCCTCGATGGCCCGCTCGACCCGGGCAAGGTGGCGCTCCCTGCCCCACCCGATCCGCAGCCGTCTGAGTTCGCGGGCCAGACCGGGACCGGCCAGCCCCTCTCCGGGCGGTGGCGGCTGGATGTCTCCGGCCTCGAGCAGGGCCCGCAGCCGCGATTCATGGAAGTCGTTCTCGATCCACTGGAAGTACGTCGTGACCACGCGGCCGGGACGCGTGCGCTCCACGGGAAGGCCCACTGCGAAGGTGACCGGTATTTCCAGCGACTCCGCCAGCGCGTGCAGCGCGGATCCGTACAGCGAGGGATCCGCAGCGATCACCTCGAGTTCGTCCCAGCGCGCGCCCAGGTCGATCGCGCGACGCAGGACCCCTCGCACTTCGTCCTGGACCGAGCCCGCGGCGAACAGTTCGATGCGCGGTCGCGGTCCAGTGCAGCGCTCGACGGCGTGCAGGTAGCTTCCGGCCGAGGCGGGTGGCGCGACGTCCCAGAGGATGCCCTTCGGCACCCGCATGCCCTCGACCGGGTCGGTCCTGAGCAAGGTCGCGCCGCGGTACTGCAGCGCGCGCGCGAACCGTCCCGCGAGCCCGCGGTCCGGGAGGCCGGGCAACAGGAAGGTCGGATCGCTCAGGGGCGGGGCGGCGGTGTCGTTCAGAATCCGGGTGGCGGTCGCCAGCACGGTCGCCGTGTCGGCAAGGTTGTCGGCATCGAGGAGTTGCTCGTACCGGCGGAGCACGGCGGTGATCAGCGCCTGCCGATCCGTCGCCTGCGCGGGTCCGCCGATCGAACGGGAACCGATGCCTCCCAGGCGCAGCGCCGCCACCGAGTGACGGACCGCGTCGCGAAAGCCGACCTTCTCGCGGAGCGTCGGAAAACGGAAGCCGCGCCCCGCGTCCAGCGCGTCGTCGATGGCGCGCTCGACGAGGGCATGCTCGTCGAAGGAATCGATCATCGTGCGGCCCGCGGCGGCCAGCTCCCGCGCAACGAATTTCGTTGCGAGGGGTCGTAACGTGTTGACCTCAAAGCCCACCCAGGACCGACCGCGCAACGCGAGCTGCCGGAGGAGTTCCCTGCCCTCGCCCAGGGTACGGGCGATCAGAACCTTGCGGGCACGACCGCCGTCGCGTGTGATACGCTCCAGTTCCTGCACGAGAACGCAGGCCGCAGCGTGCTCGCCGGAAGGCGGCGGTACAGGGCGGCCGCGGCCCTCCTCGAAGTCGAGGTAGAGCTGGCTCACGGCGCGAAGCGGCCGGAAGGATGCGCGCCGGCCACGGGGCGGGCCAGGGGGTCTGCTGCGAACAGCCTGCCGAGCCTGCGTGCCTCGCGCCGCCGCCAGATGCCGCGGTGGTACGCGTCGCTGGCCAGCAGCGAGAGCGTGATCGTGGCTTCTCCGTACACCATGCGTTCCCGCGCGGTCTCGACCTTGCCCCAGGTCGTGGCCTCGCGCAGGGTGGAGCCCGAGAGGCCGCCGTCGCGTACATCCGCCACCGTGAGCTGAACGGCGTATTTGTGCATGGGGATCTCGGCCGGGCGGGGACCTGCGCCCTCCTCCCCACCCCCCTCCAACAACATCCGCGCGGCAACCACGGCATCCTGCGCGAAGTTCTTCGGCACGCCCCCACCCACCATGAGCAGCCCAGTCTCGGCGGCCGCCAGCTTGATCCGCGCGAGTTCATGGAAGTCCTGCGCGGAGTCGAAGGCGATGTGCGGCAGGCCCATGCGCGCGGCTCTGGTCCGGTGCGCCACCGCACCGAATCCCGCCGACGAATCGCTGAGCGCCGGCACGAAGATCGGCACGTCCCTGCGGTACGCGGATAGCACGATCGAGCGGGCGTCGCAATGGTTGCGGTCCAGGAACGCGCCCAGCTCCCGCACCACTTCGCGGCTGGAGTACGCGCGCGGCGCCAGCCCGTCCAGAACCCCCGCCACCGTCTCGTCACAGACCTGCAGTTCGGCCTCGTCGATGTACGTGTCGTAGATCCGGTCGATGCCCAGGTCCCTGAGTTCCTCGTCGCTCGCCGCCGGCGCGTCGACCGAGCCCGGCGCCATGTAGTGGCGGAACCCGAGCGCCTCGAAGAAGTCCTGATCGACCACGATCGCGCCGGTCGCCACGATCACGTCGACCATGTCGCACTCCACCAGGGTCAGCAGCGCGTCCCTGAGCCCCGCCGACACCAGGGAGCCCGCCAGGGTGAGGATCACCACGCCACGGGGCTCCTCCAGCATTTCGGCGAAGATGTCGGCGCCCTCGGCAAGGTTGCGGGCCTGGAAGGCGGCGTGCCGGTAAGTGTCCACAACCGCGCACCCGTCGAATGCGGTCACGTCGATGTGCTCGACCGGCCGCGCCAGCAACCGGCTCTTCCGCTTTTCGTCCAAACGCGGCCTCCTGCCGGCCCTCTGCTAGAAAACGACCTCGACCCCCAGCCTGTATGTCCGGTTCGGCGACAGCGTGATGCTGCTCTCGCTGCCTAGCGCCAGACCGCCGCCGAACGTCAGTCCGTTGAGTTCGCCGTCGATCAGAACGTTGCGCGACCAGATCCAGAGATTGCGGCCGGCCGCGTATACGGTTGCGCGGCTGGCGTTGATACGCTCCGCGATGCTCTCGGGCAGGGCGTAGCGCACCGAAACCTCTCGGAGCTTGAAGTAGTCGCCGTCATAGACGAACGCGTTGCGGGCGTTGCTCTGGCTGTATTTGCCTCGCTCGGTGCCGTCCCTGTTGTACTGCACGGGGAACGCATACGCGCATCCCTCCGCCGCCCCATCCTCGGCACCGCAACGAACCAGTTCGCGGCGGTAGACGCCGTTGAAGCTCGCCCATACGGAACCCCAGTCGAATACCTCGTGGCCGCCGGCCCAGTCGGCCAGCGCGGAGATGGTCAGGTCGTTGGCCACCGAGAGGGTCGTGTTGATTCCGCCGGTCTTGTCGGGTGTCGGGAAGCCGCCGGTGAACTGGCGTTCCGAGGCGTCGAAGAGTCCGTCGTCGTTGGTGTCCGAAGGCATCGTCACCCACCACGCCCCGATGGGCCCGCCGCGGCAGGTGTCTTCGTTGCCCTCCTCGGTCATCACCCAGCAGCCGGTGACCCGCTTCTGGGATCCGTCGACGGAGAAGTCGGGGACGCCGCCCATGTCGACGACCTGATTGTGGTTGTATGCGAACGTGGCGCCGAGCGACCATGCCAGCGACGGCCGGTTGACGGCCTGAACGCTGAGCGTCACTTCGACGCCCCGGTTCAGGATCTCGCCCACGTTCTGCTGCTGCGTGCCCAGGCCGGTAACCGGCTGCCGGGGCACCCGGAAGAGCGCATCGGTGGTCCGTGCCTCGTAGAAGGTGGCGTTGAGTCCGACGCGGTCCGCCCAAAGCGCGGCGTCAATCCCGGCCTCGATGGTCGATGTCTTCTCGGGCTTCAAATCGAGGTTGCCGGGATTCGCGAAGCGGGGCGCGGACTCGCCCCTGAAGGGTTGCGCGGAATACGTCCTGTCCTTGAGGAAGGCACCGGGGAATTTCCCCGTCTGTCCGTACGCCGCCCGCACCTTGAGCTCGTCCACAAGCGGAATCCCGATATCGTCGGACAGCATGTACGACCCCGTGGCCTTCGGGTACACCTCGGTCTCGATGTTGTCCCCGAAGCTCGATCCCGCGTCGATCCGAAACCCGCCTCCCAGGTACACCTTGTCCCACAGGCTCACCTGCTCGTCGACGTACGCGCCCCCGTTGAACAGCTCCACGTTGCCCTCGTACGCCGTAATCAGCGCCGCGGCGTCGAAGTCGTTGGTCCCCGGGAGCGCGAACGTCCGCCCGTAGCCGTTGATCAGGCTCATGTCCTCGCGGAAGCCCTGTACGCCCACGGTCAGCGTGGAGCCGAACGAGCCGCCGGGGCTCTCCCACGCATAGGTGGCGCCTCCGTCCATCGACGCCGAGATGAAGGACCGGTCGCGGCGGGTGATTTCGCCGGTGGGGTCGTCGACGGTGAATCCGATCGGCTGCAGCACACGCATCCCGTTGGTCCGGTGGTCCAGGCCCACATTGACCCTGGCGGTGAGGTCGTCCCGAACGCTCCAGCGGAGCCCGGCGGAGAAGATGGCCCGGGTGACGGCCTCGTCGATATCGGGCATGAGAAAGATGCGTAGCGCCTCGTGCAGGTCGGCGGCTCCCGAAAAGAAGAGCGCGTCGCCGACCTCGAAGGTGGTCAGCGGGTCGTTGATGGCGGCGCCGTTGTAGAGACGCTGGAAGTTGTGGCGGACGTAGCTCCCCGAGAACTCGAGCGTGAAGTCGTCGCTCAGCGAAGCCTGCATGCCACCGCGAAGGTTGTAGTACGTGCTTCCGTCCTTGGGCTGGGTCCCCGTGCGGTCCTCGAGACGCGCGCCGACGCTGTAGGTCACGTCGGCGGTGCCGCCGGACACTCCGACGTAATAGCTCTGGACCCTGCCCTGCTGGAAATACAGGTCCTCCATGAAGGTCCCGGCGACCTCGCCGGACTCCACGCGGTCCGGGAAGATCAGCCGCGTGTCCAGGATGTTCCAGAGTTCGGGCCGCTCGATCCCCTGCTCGACCCGGGCCGTGATGCGCGGGGCACCCGGGGTCCCCTTCTTCGTGAAGATCTGGATGACCCCGGTGGCCGCATCCGAACCGTAGAGCGTCGACGCCGCACCGCCCTTGGTGACTTCGATCCGTTCAATGTCGCTGATGAGCAGGTCGGCCAGCGCCGACGACTGCTCCCCGCCGGTCCCGAATGTGGTCGCATGGTCGTTGTCCACGCGCACGCCGTCGACGTAGATGACCGGCGTCTGTGCGTTGAAGACCGACGATACCCCGCGGAAGTTGATCAGCGATCCGGTGCCGGGTTGCGCGGAGGTGGAGCTGATGGTTGCGCCGGCCACCCGGCCCTGGAGGACCTGGTCGATGGACTGGACGGGGGCCAGTTCGAAGTCCTCCGCACTGAGCACCTCGACGGAGGTTCCCAGCGCGCGCCGGGTCGTTTCCGTACCCACGCCGGTGACCACGATCTCGTTGAGCGCGATGGCCGTCGACGAGAGTTCGATGTCGGCGGTCACGGTCCGGCCGGCGGTCACGGTCACGGTCTGCCCGGTGCCTTCGTAGCCGATCAGCGTCACCCTCACCACATGGTCGCCGGAGGGCACGTTGAGGAGGACGAAGCGTCCCGACGAGTTGGTGAGCTGTCCGTTTCCGGTCCCTTCGACCAGGACCTGTGCGTTTGCCAGAGGCCGCCGCGATGCGCCGTCCAGGACCTGTCCCTGGATGACGCCCGTCTGGGCCTGGGCCGACACCGCGCCAATCGCAAGCCCTGCAGCCACCAGGAGCCCGGCGACGCCCCCGAGTTTTCGTTTCGACTTCATGGATCTATTCCTTCAAGGTAAAGCCGGCCGACAGGGTCCGGGGACCCCGCCGGCCGGCGTCTTGGCTGCCGTAAGGCTGGACCTGGTCAGAACGGCGAAACGTTGTTGGCCACCAATACCTTGTTCATGTCGATGTGGACGGTCACCTCCGTCTTGACCAGGGGCGAGTCCGGTTCCACCCCGTCGTACAGATCCAGCGGAGTATAGATGTCCATCGCGTACTGGGGCGACCCCGGAATGTAGCCGGGAACCACCGGCACCGTGCCCGGATCGCCCTCGCTGATGTTGTCATTCTGGTCGATCTCGCGGAGCATGATCGGGAGCTTGATTCCCAGGTCCGACATGCGGCGGCCTTCCAGGAAGAGAATCTCCTGGCGCGCCAGCCACAGTGCATGCCACATCTCCGACGCGCTCGACAGCGCCGCCACGCTGTCCGCGCTGAGCGAGGTGCCCGAGATGTTCGGGATCGCCAGCCCATCGCTCGGCCGGTTCAGCACCAGTCCGGCACGGTAGGGACTGTCCTCGTCGGCCCTGACGACAATCTCTTCGCTCCGCGGACGGAGGCTCAGATCGGCGTTGCGTCGCTCGTCGATATCGTCGAAGGACACCACGCCGCGGCTCCTGGCCAGGGTGACCGCGCTCGCCAGCTGGCTCCCGGCTTCGGTCATGTTGCCCGACGCCAGCGCGACCTCCGCCAGGATCAGATGCATCTCCTCGGCCTTGGCGATCGGCACCGGCGAGTCACGGTCCGTGTACTTCGGATCCAGGAAATCCAGCCTCGGAAGCGGCTGCATTTCCTGCAGGGCCCGGAGAACGAGGAAGAAGACCGAGGTGTTGTTGAGGAACTGAGAATCGTAGGGGGGGGCGAAGAGCAGGTTGGACTCGGCGCTCAGCACGGTGTTCGCGGCTGCCGCCGCGGCTCCCGCGTCGCCGAGAAGACGGTGGGCACGCGCCAGCGCCGCGCTCGCCTGCACCCCGAACGCCGTGCCAGCCTGCAGATCGCTGACCGCCTTGGTCAGGGCGACATCGGAGGCCTGCGCGGTCCCGTCCTCCTCGTGCGGCGCGTGCGAGAAGACCTCGCCCAGCGTGAGGTATGCCATTCCCCGGTAGTAGTGGGCCTCGGCCACCAGCGCAGGCGGCGCACCGGGATCGTTGGGCGCGATCTCGTCGATGACGAAATCCGCGAGCGCGCGCAGTTCCTGGACGTTCCAGTACACCCCGCTTGCGCTCGTCCCCGTTCCGTTGAAGATGTCCGGCCCAACGGTGGCCGGCTCGTCCATGGACTGGTTGAGTCCCGTTCCGTGGATCGAGTAGTTGTCGCTGACGACCTCGGTCGCCACGACGTACGCGTTGATCATGCGCGCAAACTGCGCCCTGAGTCCCGGCAGCAGTGCCGCGGTAGGATCGGTGGCTTGCGCGAGGTCGTCGTCGGTGGTTGTCGGATTGCTCACGCTCGTCGGATCGATGGCATCGCAGCCCGCGATCGCCAGCGTGGCAAGAAGCGCTGCGGCACCGAACCGGCAGCCCCTTCCGAAGATAGACAGGTTCTTCCTGATCATTTGTCTGGTCTCCTTTTGATGCCGGCTAGAATACGACCTCGACACCGAACCTGAAGGTCCGGTTCGGGGACAGGGTGATGCTGCTCTCGCCTCCCAGCCGCAATCCGCCGCCGCTCAGCCCGTTCAGCTCTCCGTCGATCATCTGGTTCCTGGACCAGATCCACAGATTGCGACCGTTGGCGTAGACCGTCGCGCGGCCGGCGTTCAGGGTCTCCGCCCACTCCTGCGGCAGAACGTACCGCAGCGAGACCTCGCGGAGCTTGAAGAAGTCCCCGTCGTACAGGAACCCGGTGCGCGCGCGGTTCTGACTGTATTTGCCGCGCACCGTCCCGTCTGCGTTGTACTGGACCGGGAAGGCGTAGGCACACCCCTCGGCGGCCCCGTCTTCCATCCCGCATCGCACCCGCTCCCGACGATAGATCCCGTTGAACGTTGCCCATACGGACCCGTAGTCGAAGACGTCGTGGCCGCCGGCCCAGTCGCCGAGCGCGCTGATCGTAAGGTCGTTGCCGACCGAAATCGTGGTATTGACGCTCCCGCTCTTGTCGGGCATTGGGAACGACCCCGTGAAGTTGCGCTCGAAGTCGTCGGGCAGCCCGTCACCGTTCGTGTCGACCGGCATGGTCAGCCACCAGACTCCGACGGGACCGCCCCGGCATGTGCTGTCGTCGTTCGGGTCGCTCTGGGTCCAGCAGCCGGTGACCCGCTTCTGGGAGCCCTCCGCGTTGAAGTCCGCGATACCCCCCATGTCCGTGACTTCGTTGTGGTTGTACTGGAAGGTGCCGCCCAGGCTCCACGCGAAACTCTGTGTGTTGATCACCTGGACGTTCACCGCTGTTTCGACGCCCCGGTTGAGAATCTCGCCCACGTTTTCCTGCTGTGTCCCCTGGCCGGTCACCGGCTGCCGGGGCACCTGGAAGAGCGCATCGACGGTACGGGCCTCGTAGACGGTCACGTCGAGCCCGATGCGGTTGTTCCAGAGCGCCGCGTCGATCCCGGTCTCGATCGTGGAGGTCTTCTCGGGACGCAGGTCCAGATTGCCCGGATTCGAGAACCTGGGAGCCGACTCGCCACGGAAGGAACTGGCCGAGAAGGTCCTGTCCTTCAGGAATGCGCCGGGGAACTTGCCGGTCTGTCCGTAGGCGCCCCTGAGTTTGAGCTCGTCCACGAACGGAAGGCTGACGTCTTCCGAAAGGATGTACGCGCCCGTGGCCTTGGGGTAGAACTCGTATTCGATGTTGTCGCCGAAGCTGGAGCCGGCGTCGCCCCGGACGCCACCCCCGATGTAGAGCTTGTCCCAGAAGCTCAGCTGCTCATCCACGTACAGCCCGCCGTTGAACACCTCGATGTTCGCCTCGGCCGCCGTGATGTCCGCCGCGGCGTCGAAGTCGAAGGTGCCGGGCAGGGCGAAGGTGCGCCCGTTGCCGTTGATGATGCTCTCGTCCTCGCGGAACCCCTGGATACCGATCGTCAGGCTCGATCCGATGGTGTTGTCGGAGTTTGCCCAGGCGTAGGTCGCTCCGGCGTCCAGAGACACCGAGGTGAACGACCGGTCGCGGCGGTTGAGCATGCCCGTGGGCTCACCCGGCGTAAAGCCGATGGGATCGTACTGACGCTGCTGATTGTTTCGGTTGTCGGTGCCGAGGGTGATCTTCGCCGTCAGATCGTCGCGCACGTTCCAGCGGGCACCGGCCGAGAAGATGAAGCGGTTGACCCATTCGTCGATCGTGGGCATCAGGAAGATGTCAAGGGCTTCGTGAAGCGTAGAAGCGCCCGAGAAGAAGAGGGCGTCCCCGACCTCGAAGGTGGTCAGGGGATCCTCGATCGAAGCGCCGTTGTAAAGGCGTTCGAAGTTGTGACGCACGTAGCTGCCCGAGAACTGCAGCTGGAAGTTGTCCGAGAGCGACGCCTGCAGTCCGCCGCGGATGCTGTAGTTCGTGCTGGCATCCCTGGGCTGTGTGCCCCCGCGGTCTTCCAGGCGGCCGCTGACGCTGTAGGTGACGTCGGCGGTGCCGCCGGACACGCCGACGTAGTAGTTCTGGACCTGCCCGTTCTTGAAGTACAGGTCCCGCATGAAGGTCTCGGTGATCTCGCCGGACTCCACGCGCTCGGGGAAGATCAGGCCCATGTCGAAGATGTACTTCAGCTCGGGCATCTCGATCCCGCGCTCGACGCGGGCGGTGATCCGCGGCGCCCCGGGCGTTCCCTTCTTTGTGAAGATCTGGATCACGCCCGTGGCGGCGTCCGACCCGAAGAGCGTCGATGCCGCCCCGCCCTTGGTGACCTCGATCCGTTCGATGTCGGTGGTCAGCAGGTCCGACAGCGCCGAAGACTGCTCGCCACCGGTGCCCGCCGCCGTCGACTGGTCGTTGTCCACGCGCACGCCGTCAACGTAAATGACCGGGGTCTGCGCGCCGAAGACCGACGAAACGCCCCGGAAGTTGATAAGCGATCCGGTCCCTGGATTCGCTGACGTGGCACTTACGGTCGCGCCCGAGACCCTCCCCTGAAGGAGCTGGTCGACGGACTGTACCGGCGCCAGTTCGAAGTCTTCGGCCGCGAGTACCTCGACCGAGGTGCCGAGCGCGCGCCGTGTCGTCTCGGCACCCACGCCCGTGACGACGATTTCGTTGAGCGAGATCGCGGTCGAGGACATCTGGATGTCGGCGGTGGCCGTCTGACCGGCCGCGACCGTGACGGTCTGGCTCGCCTGGTCATACCCGATCAGTGTGGCCTGTACCGTGTGTTCTCCGGCGGGCACGTTCAGAAGCACGTAGCGCCCGGAAGAGTTGGTGAGCAGTCCAATCCCCGTCCCTTCGACGAGGACCTGGACGTTGGAGAGTGGACGCATCGATGCGGCGTCCACCACCTGCCCCTGCACGACGCCCGTCTGGGCCAGTGCAGGTGTGGCGGCGGTGGCCGTAAGCGCCAGGAGCGCCAGCAGGCCGAGCGCCGCACTGCTTGCAAGTCGGCTGAGTTGCATGTCTTCCATCCTTGTGTGGTGATTCCGTTTCTGGCGGAGTCGCCGGCTTGCCGCCGGCGCCTCCATGGCTGGTGGAGCCCTGGGCTCCGGTACGGTCGAATTCGGGTTCTTGAGGCGTCTCCTTTCTTCGTCGGTCTCCGTCGGCGGCGTCAAGGCCGGGGAGACAACTTATCTATACATCGAGGTTCCGCACATATTTCGCGTTCTTCTCGATGAACTGCCGGCGGTGCTCCACTTCGTCGCCCATCAGCTGGGAGAAGATCCTGTCGGCCTCGACCGCGCTCTCCACGGTCACCTTCAGGATGGTCCGCGCGTCCGGGTCCATTGTCGTCTTCCACAGCTGATCGGGGTTCATCTCCCCCAGACCCTTGTAGCGCTGCACCGACACGCCCTTGCCCTCCCTGCCGTTGGAGAGCTTGCGGATTTCCACGTCGCGCTCCTCGTCGGTGTAGGCGTACCGTTCGATCCGGCCCTTCTGGACCCGGTACAGGGGCGGCTGGGCGATGTACACGTAGCCCGCTTCGATCAGCTGCTTCATCTGGCGGTAGAAGAAGGTCAGCAGCAGGGTGCGGATGTGGGCGCCGTCGACGTCGGCGTCCGTCATGATGATGATCTTGTGGTACCGCGCCTTGCTCAGGTCGAAGTCGTCCCGGATTCCGGCGCCGATGGCGGTCACCATGGCGCGGATCTCGTCGTTGGAGAGGATCTTGTCGATCCGCGCCTTCTCGACGTTGAGGATCTTGCCCTTGAGCGGCAGGATCGCCTGGAAGGAACGGTCGCGTCCCTGCTTGGCCGAGCCGCCGGCGCTGTCGCCCTCGACGAGATAGATCTCCGAGAGCGCGGGGTCGGCGATCGAGCAGTCCGCAAGCTTGCCCGGCAGGACACCGCCCTCGAGACCGCTCTTCTTCCGCGCCAGGTCGCGCGCCTTGCGGGCCGCCTCGCGCGCCCGGGCCGCCTGCAGCGACTTCTCGATCAGCTGCTTGGCCGACCGCGGGTTCTCTTCCAGGAAGGCCGAAAGGTGTTCGTTCACCGCCGTCTCGACCGCGCCCCGCACCTCCGAGTTGCCCAGCTTCGTCTTGGTCTGGCCCTCGAACTGGGGCTCCATGACCTTGACGCTCAGCACGCAGGTCAGCCCTTCGCGCACGTCGTCGCCCGACAGGCTCTCGTCCTTCTTGAAGATGTTGTTCTTGCGCGCGTAGTCGTTGATCGTGCGCGTCAGCGCGGCCTTGAGCCCGGTCAGGTGGGTGCCGCCCTCGTGCGTGTTGATGTTGTTGACGAAGGTGTGGGTGTTTTCCGAGAAGCCCTCGTCGTACTGCATGGCCAGCTCGATCTCGGCTTCGGGCTTGCTCGTCTCGAAGTAGATCACCTTTGGGTGGATGGGCAGCCGGGCGCCGCGCAGGTATTCGACGAACTCGGCCAATCCGCCCTCGTAGCGGAAGATCTGTTCGCTCTCCTCGTCGGTCCGTTCGTCCTTCAGGACGATTTCCAGGCCCTTGTTCAGGAACGCGAGTTCGCGCAGACGCGCGGCCAGCGTGTCGAGACCGTAGCTCAACACGGTGAAGATCTCCGGGTCGGGCTTGAAGGTCACCAGCGTGCCGGTGCCGTCGGCGGGGCCGCGCATGGCGAGGTCGGTCACCTTGATCCCGCGTTCATAGCGCTGGTGATACAGCTTCCCGCCCCGCCGCACCTCGACTTCCAGCCACTCGGAGAGCGCGTTGACGACGCTCACGCCCACACCGTGCAGCCCTCCCGAGACCTTGTACGAGCTCTTGTCGAACTTTCCGCCCGCGTGCAGGGTGGTCATCGCAAGCTCGACCCCGGGCACGCCTTCGGTGGGGTGAATGTCGACCGGGATGCCGCGGCCGTCGTCGTCGACGCTGACGATGTCGCCGGGACGGATGACCACCCGCACCGACGAGCAGTGCCCCGCCATCGCCTCGTCGATGCTGTTGTCGACCACCTCGTAGACCAGGTGGTGCAGCCCGCGGGCCGAGGTGGACCCGATATACATGCCGGGCCGCTTCCGCACGGCTTCCAGTCCCTTGAGAACCTGAATCCGCCGAGAAGTGTAGTCGCCGCTCTTGCTGTCCGCCGCCATATCGTCGCCCCGAAGATCCTTGTCCAATGTTATTCGCCGCTCAGTTCGACGCCTCCGCCAGCCGGAAGCGGATGCGACCTATGGGCGCATCGCCACGGCGCGAATTGAGTCGTTCGAGAATCAGTCCCTTCATCATCGACAGCTCGGTGAGCCACGCGCTCGACGCCACCTCGACAACCAGCGTGTCGCCCCGAACCTCCACCGCGCTGGTGACCCCGCTCACCCGGCTCCCGACCGCGTCCGGCCAGTCGTCCATCGCACCGAGCCGCTCCAGCGACTCCCCGAGGCCCGACTCGGCCAGGAACTCTTCCAGCACTTCGCTCACCGGCGTGAACCGAGCTCCGCGCGTGCCGTCCTTCGCCGTCCCGCTCACGCCTCGATCACCCCGCTGCGGATACGCCAGCGCGTCAGCGAAGGTCCCCTCAATTGCACGTCCGACTCCCTGGGCACGGTCAGGATCACCTGACCGGTGCCTTCCTCGCGCAGAAGGGTCATCACGCGCTCCGAACGGCGCACGTCCAGCTCCGCGAAGGCATCGTCGAGGAGGAGGATCGGGTCCGTGCCGCGCCGCCGCCGGATGGTCGCCGCCTCGGTGAGGCGCAGGGCCAGCGCAGCCGTGCGCCGCTGTCCACCCGATCCGAAGGTTCGCGCGGGCAGGGGCCTGGGGTGCGAAGCGATGGTGAATTCGAGATCGTCGCGGTGGGGTCCGCAGCCGGTCACCCCGCGCCGCAGATCCGCCTCGCGGTTCTCTTCGAGCCGGGCATGGAAACGCTCGCGGATCGCGTCCTCGCCGGCGACCGGGGCGTCCGCGTCCGGCCCACCGTCGTCGCTTCCGCCGCCGCGGGGCCACGACAGATCCGGCCGATAGGACATGGCCAGCGGATCGTCGCCCGAGATGGTCGCGCTGTAGCGGGTGAACGTTTCGGCCCACCGCGCGACCCATTCGTCGCGCATGCGGGTCACGCGCGCCCCTTTGTCGACGAGAAGCCCGTCCCAAGCCCGCGCGGCCATCGGCCCCGCGTCCGCCTTGAGGGCCGCGTTCCGCTGCGCGAGCGCCTTCCGGTAGCCGGACAGGGCTTCGACGTATCCGGCGTGGTTCAGCGAGAGCACGATGTCCAGAAAACGCCGACGCAGCCGCGGACCTCCGTTGACGAGCTCCACGTCGGCCGGCGAGAAGACGACGGCCCCGAGGTGGCCGAGCGCCCGGGTGAATCGAATCGCCTCGTTGCCGTCCACAGAGACCCGCTTCTTCCTTCGTTTCCGATCGAATCCCACCGCCACCGTGGTCCGTCCGTTCCCCGCCACGGATCCCTTCAGGTGAAAGACGTCCTTCGTGAATTCCGCCAGCTCACCGTCGCCCGCTCCGCGAAAGGAGCGAAAGCTCTCCAGGTAGTAGATCGCCTCCAACAGATTGGTCTTCCCCTGCGCGTTCTCGCCGATGACCGCTACACCCTCCGGAGGGAAGCGCAGCTCCTGGATACCGAGGTTGCGGAAGTGGCGCAACTCCAGTTCGCTCAATACCACGAATGCGGCTGGAACCGGTAGCGAGAGACTCCGGACATACCTGAATATAACAGGATCGGCGCCCTCTTTCCGGCGTGCCCTACGACCCCTTGAAGTCGGCCTTCCGCCTTTCCAGGAATGCCGCCATCCCTTCCTTCATGTCGCTGGTGGAAGCCAGCAGTCCGAAGAGGGACGCCTCGAACTCGAGGGCGTTGTCCATGGTGCTCTCGACGGCGCTGTACGCCGATGCCAGCGCCATCTCCACCGCCACCGGAGCGTTCGCCGCAATTCGCTCGGCCAGCGCGCGCGCGCGGTCCATCAACTCGCCGTGCGGAACCACCGCGTTGGCCAGTCCGATCTCGGCGGCCCTCTGCGCGTCGATCATGTCACCCGTCACGATCATCTCGACGGCGCGGCCGAGCCCCACCAGGCGCGTGAGGCGTATGGTGCCGCCGTACCCCGGAATGATCCCGAGCCCGACTTCCGGCAACCCGAAGCGCGCCTGTTCGCTGGCGACGCGCAGATGGCACGCTAGGGCCAGCTCGCACCCGCCACCGAGCGCGTAGCCGCCGACCGCGGCGATCACCGGCCTCGGGAAGCTCTCGATCCGGCGAAGCACCTTCTGACCGGCCCGGCTCACCTCGGCCCCGGTCAAGGGCCCCATCTCCGCAAGCACGCCGATGTCCGCCCCGGCTACGAAGGCCTTGTCGCCCGCTCCCGTCAGAATCACGGCCCGCACGCTCCGGTCGTCCCGCAACGCGCCGAAGGCCGCGTCGAGTTCGCCCACGACCTGCGGGTTGAGGGCGTTCAGCTTCGCCCGCCGGTCGATGGTAACGGTCGCGGTCGATCCGGACACCTCGGTTCGTACGTACTGGTTTTCGTTCATCGGGGGCTCTCGGGTGGGGTGGGCGGGGGCCGCGGCAGCAGGCTGCGGCCGTCGCGCTGGGAAGCTATGTGTCTCGTCGGGACATCGCCAAGTCGGAATGGGACGGATTGCGCCGCCGGGCGTAGCGGTACCGGCGATCGCCGATTACCTTCCTTGTCCGAATCGTCTCGATACCGCTTCTCGCCCCGATACCGCTACTCGCAAGAGGAACAATGGCGCGCTCTCTGAACAAGGTGACGTTGATAGGCAACACCGGGAGTGATCCCGATGTGCGCACGACTGCCTCGGGCACCCGTGTCGGCAAGCTCTCGCTGGCCACCAGCCGATCCTTTCAGGACCGTTCCGGCCAGCAGCAGGAGCGCACCCAATGGCATCGCCTCACGTTCTTCGGCCGACTGGTCGACGTGGTGGAGCAATGGGTCAAGAAGGGCGACAGGATCTACGTCGAGGGACGGCTCGAGTACTCCCAGACGCAGGACGAGCGGGGCGGCACGCGCTACTGGACCGACATCATCGTCAACGAGATGATCATGCTGGGATCGAGTGGCGGCGGACGCACGGATCCGCAACCCCACGCGGCTGGCGGCGGATATAACCCACCTCCCGCAACACCCATCACCGAACCCGAGGACGACCTGCCCTTCTAGGAGCCCGCTTGGCCAACGACGCAATTGAAATGGAAGGCACCGTAACCGAGGTCCTGCCCAACGCGAACTTCCGCGTCAAGCTGGAGAACGGACACGAGATCCTGGCGTACCTGTCCGGCAAGATGCGGAAATTCTACATCCGGGTCCTGGCCGGTGACCGCGTCAAGGTGGAGATGTCGCCGTACGACCTGACGCGGGGCAGAGTCACCTACCGCTACAAGTAGCGGCAGGTCACCCCTCTTCCCTCTCGCTCATCCAGAGGCCCAGCAGGTAGGGGTCGAAGCGTTCCGGGCGCTCGAGGTACTGCGTCGACCACTCGTCGAACTCCGGCAGGTCGAGCTGCTCACGGATTCTTGCGGTCGCGTAGCGGATGGCGTCGTTATAGGATGCCGGCGCCAACTTTTCCGCCAGGCGGGCCTCGGCTTCGGCCAGCGCGTAGATCTCTTCCGGATCGAGAGACAGGACGGCATCGGCCACACGAGCAGAACAGTAGTCCGTGTACTTCGCCCGAAGGACATCGTCCCCATCTCGGTCGGCCATGGTCGCCCTCGTACGTGTCCGGGGGTTCCCAAGCGACCTCGGAAACGCCGGCACGCCTGATCCGATTTGCCTTGACCCCGCACACTTCAGCCGGTCAACAGGAACTTTCTGCATCGACCGCGGTTCGTCAAGGTAGCGACTGAAAACAACCGGAAACGACGCGGAAGCGACGCGGGAGCGACGCGGGAGCGACGGCGGAGAGCGGACGCAAGCGACGCCCCCCGGGAGAGAGCTGTCAGGGGTGCGCGAAGCCGCCGCTGGAGTCCGCGGAATGGCGCACGGGATTGCCATGGCATCCCTCGGCTTCCCTAAGTCGGCGGTAGATGGAACGGCGTGTGAGACCATACTGCACGACGCGGCTCAGAAAGTCCGGATCCGAGCGTTGCACCTCTTCTGCCTCCGCAGCCAGATCGTTCGGCAGACGAACGTTCAGTTGCACGGACCGCGTGTTCCACATGCGCACGACACCCTTAAGTTGAGGAATGTAATTCTCGCCGATTTCAGCCGACAAGCCCTGGGAGGAGCGGTGGTGCCGGCGGCGAGCGGGCAACCCTTCCTTCCGGAGGACGGGCATGAACGATACAAGCCTTGAACGGGACTCGCAAGAAGATGGTGGCCTTTGTATCCAAACACCCTAAATCGTTGTGCGACAACAGGTTACGAAAACTCCTACCTTTCGGAATCCAGTTGTTTCCGACTGCCTGGAGGCGTCCGCCGGTTACCGTTTCGATACCTGCTAAGTGACAGATTGATAAGCAGTTGGATGCCTCTTCCGAAGTCGGATCAGAAGGTGGGTGGGAACATATTTTTACCAAAAATATGACATGCGAGCGGGCGGACGGAATGGTCCTCGAAACCGTGAATCAGCCGGGTTCCGGCGCCCGAAAACACCCCCATCAGGTCCTGGCCGCGCCCCCTTCCGCCTCCATGCTCCCCCGTCGCGCGCCCGGACGGCTTTTTCAGTGCACGGTGAGTCCGCTGCCCACCGCGTCGCCGATCCCGATGGAGAGCCGGTCCAGAGTCGCCCGCTCCCCGAAGGTCGAAACGATGCCACCGACGGCCCGGTATCGCTCCGGCTCGAAGCGTGCGATCAGGTGCCCCAGTCCACCACGCATCCGAAGGAGGCTGGTGCGAACCTCGTCGAAGTCCACGGGGATGCCGAAGCGCACATGGCGCGTTTCATGCCGGTGCGACTCGCCCCTGGGCGGGCGTTTCACGTCCAGGCCCGGGAAGACCTCGCGAAGTACGCCTTCGAGCATCCGCGCGGCGTCGGGCGTCGTCGCGCCGAAGACGAGGGTGTTCGCCTCGTAGTCGAGGTGCACCCGCGTAACGGTCCCGCGGCCGGTCACGATGCGCACCACCGTATTCTCGTGAAGGTCGAGGTCCTTGCATACGTCGCGGAAACCGATCCGGAGCAGAGTCGGCCTCGTCAACGGAGAAAAGCCCCGGCGGTTGAGGACCCTGAGAGCCAGGTCGAAGCAGTAGCGACGGAGTCGACGCCGGTTTCGGCCAGCGTCCGTCCCCGGCTCGTCTGCAGATGCCTCTTCTCCGGCGGCCGACGTGGCTTCGTCGGCTGCGGCAAGGGTACGCAGGTGCGCGAGCGTGGTGTCGTAGACCCAATCCAGGATCACGAGCTCTGACGCCAGGTTCAGGTACTTGACCCTCGCCGACCCCAGATCGATCGCGCGCACGGACGAGGCGAACCGTCCCTCCAGGACCACAGCCAGCCCGATGTCCTGAATCCGGCCACCCGGGCGGTACAGTTCGTGGGTGTCCCGGTACTGCACGACGGCTCGCGTCAGCGCCAGCTCGCAAATGCCGGGCACATCGGCCATCGCCTCGGGGCGACGTTCCGTCGTGATCATCCGGTGCATGGACCGGTCCTCCCTGCTCGCAATCCGGGTAAGGGACCGGGATAATAGCCATATGTTTACCAGACGGGCAAGGCTCGACGCGGACGCGGCAGGACGCGACCTTGATTTCGGCTCCCGTATGCGGCTATGGTTAAAGTCTTGCCACTCAACACGGGGTGAAACCAGTTGGAAGTCTTCGTCAGAGACAACGAGAGCCTGGAGCGGGCACTTCGCAGGTTCAAGCGGAAGGTGCAGCGATCCGGGCTTTACTCGGAGCTTCGCAAGCGCCGCTTCTATGAGAAGCCGAGCGCTCAGCGGAAGCGGCGGCGCGAAGCGGCCATTCGTCGCGAGCGGCGACGCCAGCGCCGGGCCCGTCGATAGCCCGGTTCCTCGGATCCTGCCGGTTCCTCAGACCCTGAGGGCGACCGGCCCTTCAGGCGTCCATTCGTAGAATCCCGCGCCGCTCTTGCGCCCGTACCGTCCCATGGTCACGAGACGCTTGAGCAGGGGTGGCGCGGCGTAGCGTTCTTCGCGGTACTCGTCGTACATGATCTCCGCGACCTGACAGAGCGTATCGAGCCCCACGAAGTCGCACAGCACGAACGGGCCCATCGGGTGCCCGCAACCCAGGGTCATTCCCGTGTCGATGTCCTCCACCGACGCCACCCCGCGCTCGAGTTGCCGGATGCAGTCGAGCATGAAGGGAACCAGGAGGAGGTTGACGACGAAGCCGGAGTTGTCCTTCGCCGCGATGGGAACCTTGCCCACGCGCCTGGCGAACGCGCGGGCCGTCTCGAAGGTCTCGTCGCTGGTGACGATGGTCCTGACGACTTCGACCAGCTTCATGACCGGCACCGGGTTGAAGAAGTGGATGCCGACGAAGCGGTCGGGACGCGAGGTGGCCGCCGCCATGTCCGTCACCGTCAGCGAACTGGTGTTGGTCGCGAAGATCGTCCTGTCGGAACACACGCCGTCGAGGTAGGCGAACATTTCGTTCTTCGCCTCGAGCGACTCGACGATGGCTTCGATCACCATGTCACAGTCGGCAAAGTCGTCCAGGGATGTGGTGAAGCTGATCCGCGTGAGGATCTCGTCGCGCGCTGCTGCGTCCAGTTTGCCCTTCGACACGGCACGCTCGAGCGACCTGACCACCCGGGCACGTCCCGCCGCAACCGCGTCCGCACTGATCTCGCGGACGACCACCTCACACCCGGCCCGGGCCGATACCTCCACGATGCCGCTCCCCATCAGGCCGCAACCGGCCACGCCCAATCTCCTGATCTCCAATTCGGATCTCCTCATATTGCAGGTTCAGTATTCGTCCTCGCCCATCATCTCGCGGGCCACGCCGTGGAAGTGGCGCCGCACCCATCGCCGCCACGCCGGCGGAGGGGGTTCCAATCCTCCTTCGCTCTCGAGTCCGTCGAGGATGCCCTCCACCTCCAAGTGTACTTCGCCGAGCCTCCGCTGGAACCCCTGGGCCACCAGACCCGCCACCGCAAACGCGACAGCGACCCCGACCGCTATACCGCCCGCGGCCGCCACGGGCAGCGTAGCCAGCAGCGCAAGGCCGACGCCGACTCCGATCCCTGCGGCCGCACCGGCCATCCCGCCGCCCAGAACGGCGCCCGTCCTGTATTTTCCGGCCATGCCGGGATCGACGACGATGTCCACCTGAGTGGAATCCGGGCCCAGCTCGTCAAGGCGCACCTCCACCATCCGCGACGCCGCCACGTAGTGCTGACGGGATGTCGAGCTCGCCGCCCGCGCCACCCGTGACGCCCAGTCGACCGCGGGACGGTATTGGAGCAGATCGTCCCTCTGGCGCACGCGCTGCAGGAGCTGGCCGCCCACCATGAAGTCGTCCAGTTCACTGCGGACCCGTGCGCGCGGCCGCTCCACCGTTCGTCCCGAACGGATCTCGCCGGTCGCCAGCAGCGACCGCATCTTGCCGCGGCCCGAGCGGAACTCGGCCAGCGCGCTGCGCACATGACGGTCCGCCAGCCCGACTTCACGCCCGATGCGGACCAGCTCGGCCTCGGTGAACTCCTCTTCCGATCCCCCCGGCTCGGCCGCGGCGAGTTCCGAGGCCCGCCGCATGACCTCGTCGAAGTCTCGCCTCGACAGCGTTGCCTTACCGCTCATTCGCCCATCCGGCATGCCCCGACCCCGTCAGTACGCCTCCACCACGACCGCTCCGCCCTGGCCGCCCCCGATACACGCCGATCCGAGTCCGTAGCGCGCGCCCCGGCGACGCAGCTCGTGAAGCAGGTGCAGCGTGATTCTGGTCCCCGATGCCGCGAGCGGATGCGTGATTGCGATCGCGCCGCCGTCCACGTTGGTGCGCTCCGGATCGAGTCCCAGCTCCTTTTCGACCGCCTTGTACTGGGGCGCGAAGGCTTCGTTCACCTCGACCAGATCCATGTCCCCGAGTTCCAGCCCCGCCGCGGACAGCGCGGCGCGCGCGGCCGGCGCGGGTCCGATCCCCATGATCCGAGGGTCCACCCCGGCGAACCCCCACGACACCAGGCGCCCGATCGGGGACACCCCGTTCGCCCGGGCCCATCCGCGTTCGGCAAGCACCACCGACGCCGCTCCATCGCCGATGCCGCTCGCGTTTCCTGCCGTGACCAGCCCGTCCTTGCGGAAGTAGGGCCGCAGGCGCCCCAGGGTCGCCATCGTCGTGTCGGGCCGCATGTGTTCGTCGACCGCGAACCGGGACTCGCCCTTGCGCGTCCTGATCGTGACCGGCGCGACCTCGGCGTCGTAGCGGCCGGCGTCCCAGGCCGCCTTCGCGCGCTGCTGGCTGTTGACGGCAACCTGATCGGCCTCTTCGCGGGTCACCTGGTACCGGTCGGCGAGTTCCTCGGCCGTCTGCGCCATGCTCAGGCCGCAGTGCGAGTCCGTCAGGGCCTCCCACAGCACGTCGTGGAAGCCGTTCGCGGCCGGACCCAGCCGCAACCCGCCCCACCGGGCGCCGCGCACGACGTGCGGGGCCTGACTCATGGATTCGGCGCCGCCGCAGAGCGTCACGTCCGCGCCGCCGAGCAGGATCTCCTGGGCACCCGAAACGACCGCCTGGAAGCCCGATCCGCAGAGCCGGTTCACCGTGAGGGCACCGGCGTCCACCGGCACGCCCGCGCGCAGGCCGACGTGCCGCGCCAGGTAGATGGCGTCGGCGGAAGTCTGCAGCGCGTTGCCGTAGAAGACGTGGCCCACCTGAGCGGGCTCGATGCCCGCCGCCTCCAGCGCCGCATCGGCCGACAGCGCCGCGAGGTCCGTGGCGGTGAAGTCCTTCAGCGCGCCGCCGAAGGTCCCGAAGGGAGTCCGTTTTCCCGAGAGGAAGACGATTTCCCTGTCAAATCCCTGAGTCCCCATGCACACACTCCGTTACTGATCGTCAAAAAAAGGAACTGCAAACCCGGTGCAAGTTAATCGGATGACGCACCCAGGAGCCGCGCCACCATCCAGTCTCCAACCTCCCGCGTACTGGCCGAACCCCCCAGGTCGGGCGTCGTGACGCCGTTTTCGAACGACGCAACGATGCCGTCCTCCACATCCACCGCCGCCTCTTCCATCCCGAGATGCGCGAAGACGAGGCTCACGCACCCCACCGCCGCGACCGGATTCGCGATGCCTCTACCCGCAATGTCGGGCGCAGATCCATGCACGGGCTCGAAAAGCGCCCAGGACTCCGGGTTGACGTTGCCCGAGGGCGCAAGCCCCAGGCCCCCCGTGACCTGCGCGGCCAGATCGCTCAGAATGTCGCCGAAGAGGTTCGACGTCACCACCACCTCGTAACGCTGCGGCCGGCGGACCAGGTCCATGGCCATGGCGTCGACGTACATGGCGTGCCGTTCGATTTCCGGATACCCGCTCCCGACCTCGTCGAAGACGCGCCGCCACAGTCCGCCCTCGTGGGCAAGCACGTTGGCCTTGTCCACCAGCGTGACGCGCCCCCTCCCGGTATCGCGCGCGTGCTCGAACGCTGCCCTGACGATTCGCTCAACGCCCTTGTACGTGTTGAGGCTGACCTCGGTGGCGACCTCGTCGGTGGTGCCGGTCTTGAAGCTGCCTCCCAGGCCCGCGTAGAGCCCCTCGGTGTTCTCTCTGAAGAAGACGATGTCGGTGGCGGGATCCGGGTCACTGAGCGGGGAGAGGGCCGGCACCAGGAGCTTGCAGGGGCGGTAGTTGATGTAGAGATCCGCGAAAAAGCGCAGCCCCAGCAGGATGTCGCGTGCGTGGATGTTGTCGGGGACGCGTGGATCGCCGAGCGCGCCCAGGAGCGCCGCATCGTAGTCGCCTGTGAGACGGTCGCGGTCCTCCGGGGACAGGGTGACGCCGTCGCGCAGGTAACGGTCGGCGCTCAGGTCCCACGCGTCGAGGGCGAGGTCGATGCCGTGCTTCCGGGCGGCGGCGCGCATCACCATCTCGGCGGCGCCCACGACCTCGGGGCCGATTCCGTCTCCGGGGATCAGTGCGATTCGTGCCACGCCCGCAAGTGGGTCCGCTGCCGCCGGCCGTCCGGGCAACAGGACTGCGCCCGGCTCCCGCCGGCGGACCCTACGGCACTCTCCCGAACATGATGTTGCAGCGCGGACAGAAGAAGTCCTTCCCGCGCCGCGCCAGCGGTGGGCCCAGTTCGCCGCGCGGGCACATCGGATCCAGCCCCTCGTCCGCCTGGATCCTCACCTTGCGACGTTCCCGCCATGTGCTGATTCGCAGCGGCAACTGGAACCGCAGGGCGGAAGTCTTGCATTCGAACAGGACGGTGCTGGTGCCGTCGGGCTCCGCGCGCACCCCCAGGTCCATCAGAAACCCTCCCATTGGAGAGGGCACCTGACGCCCACTGCAGTGCAGGCGCTCCATTTTCTTGACTTCAGCCAGTTCCTCCACGCCGAACCCGACGGGCCCGGGCTTCTTGTCGTCCGCGTCCAATCAACCCCTCCGCTCGAACAGGTAGGCCAGATCCTCGTGGCGGGTATCGCCATCCTTGCAAACGGCAAACCGGCCGCCGGAGTAGATGGACGCACCCCCGTGGTCGCCGTTCTTGTTTATCGCGTAGTAGTTCACGCCGAACGCCGGGCGTCCCTCCTCGTCGCGCAGGCGCTCCTCCGTCGTGAAGGTCACGATCCGCCGCAACGCTTCCAGGCACGCGTCCGTCGGCGACATCCCCCCGCGCATCAGCTCGATCACCGAGTGCGAGCCGCACGTCTTGATCACCGCCTCGCCGCGTCCCGTCGAGCCGCAGGCGCCGACATCGTTGTCGACGTAGAGCCCCGCTCCGACGATGGGCGAATCGCCCACGCGGCCGGGGATCTTGTTGGACAGCCCGGATGTCGTGGTCACCCCGGACAGGTTGCCGCTGGCGTCGATCACGTTGCAGTTGATGGTGCCGAGCGGACGCACGCCGTCGTGGGAGTCGAGCAGTGCCAGGCCGTAATCCTCCTCGTCCTCGAACGGGGGCACCTTCATGCCGGATTCCTCCGGTGTCAGGTAGTCGTCGCGGTCGCTCATCCGGGCCCGCCACTCGATCCACCGGCGCCGGGAGCGCTCGGTCAGCAGGTTCTCGATCTCGTACCCCATGGACAGCGCGAACCGCTGTGCGCCCTCGCCCACGAGCAACACGTGATCGGTGTAGCGCATGACGTCGACGGCCACGCTTGACGGAGTCTTGATCCCCTCGAGGCACGCCACGGCGCCCGCGCCCCGGCTGGGTCCGTGCATCACCGACGAATCGAGTTGCACGACTCCTTCCATGTTCGGCAGCCCCCCGAATCCCACCGAGGAGTCGGCGGGGTCCCGCTCCACGATGTTCACGCCCTCGACCACCGCGTCCAGCGTGTCACCGCCCTGGCCGACCACGCGCACGGCCGTTGTCACGGCCTCGAGTCCGTTGCCGCTGGCGACCGACACGGGCGTGACAGCGCTTCTCCGCACCGCGGGCGCGCCACGTATGGGCTGTGTGGATCCAATGCCGACGGCGGCGCCGACGCCGACCCCGGCGGATGTCTTGAGAAAATCACGGCGACTGGTCATCGAACGCACTCCTGTCGGGAAAGGGTACTGCCGCGAGCAATTATCGGTCAGGCGTCCCTGGGTTCACCCAGGATCGCCTCGCCGGGGCCCTCGTCCACGGCGGGAGGGTCGGCGGGTTCGTCACGCTTGAGCCTGGAGATGACGGGCTTGCAGAACTGCATCCCCACGGCCTTGAGTTGGGAGAGCTCGCTGACTCCAAGATCCGGATACCGTTCTGCCAGGTATTCGATCGTCTCGGTCATCCAGGAGTCCTGGTCATCCACATGTGCCTGCAGCACGCCGCAGCGGTGGATATGACTGAACAGTTCATCTCGAGCCCGTTCCATTGGTTCTTGCTTCGCCACTACTCCTCCTCATAATTGGTTGCTCGCCGCGAGTCCCGCGACCGACCGACCGGACGCAAGTCCGGCCAGCAAAGCCACTAAAGTAGGTGAGATGCGGATTATGGCAAGAAACAGCCCATCGCCCCGGGGTCCGTCGCCGGGTCGTGCCAGGGGCCTGCGGAAGTGAGACTGCTTACCTTCGCCGTCTGCGACCACGCGGCGGCCACGCCCGACGGAAAGCTCGATCTTCACGGGATTTTTCACGACCTCTACGCGCCCGCCTTCCCGGCGCGCCAGGACCGGATGACGCTCGTGGTGTCCATCGAATGGGATCGCGACGACGCCGGCCGACATCAATTCCGCGTGGACATACGCGATCCGGACGGACGTCCCACGCTGACCGTGGAGGGGGAATCGGAGGTGACGCCCCGACCGGCGGACCGGCCACCGCCGCGCACGCGGCTGGTGATGCCGCTGGAGCACGTCGTCTTCCCCGTGCCCGGGCGCTACGACTTCGACATCCGGGTCAAGGGGCAGGTGATGCCGGGCCCGGTCCTGCACCTGGTGGAAGTGCCGCCCGAGCAGTCCGCGGACGAACCCGCGTGAGCAGCGAGGCCGCCGTGCCCTACGGCAGTGGGAGCGTCAGAACGCCGGTGGCCTTGAGAACGAGCAGCCCCATTCCCCCGACCGCGCCGAGCAGGGCTTCGTACTCCCGGTTCCGCAGATAGCGCGTCGGCGAAAACGGTGTCGCCTCGAGACCGAGACGGGGTGGCGGACGGTAGCGCGCCAGAGCCGGCAGGAAGCCCGGGACCGAGTCCCGGTAGTGTCGGTAACCGTCCGGAAACCGTGCCTCCAGCGCGGTGGACTCCCGGGCCATCGTGGATCCGTAGACCATCGCGAAAAACCCGAGGAAGGCCACGCCGACCACGGGGCGGCCACCCGCCACGGCGGCGCCCGTGCCCAGGAGGAAGCTGCCCAGGTACAACGGGTTGCGCGTGAACGCGTAGGGCCCCGAGATGGCCAGCGCGCGATCCTTCTCCAGGACGCCCGCCGCCCATCCGCGAATCAGCAAGCCGGCGAGCACGATGGCGCCGCCAATCCACAGCGACGCGGCAACCGGCCGGGCCAGCCAGAAGAAGACGACGCCCAGGATCCACGCCAGCCACAGCCGGGCCTTGCGCGGCGCATGCATCAGCCGGGAGGCTCGTGCGCCTCCGTCCCCGGCTCCACGTGCAGAATCTCTTCGAGATGCATCGTGAGGTTCACGGGCAGGAACGGGCCGTCCACCTTCATGTAGACCACCAACCTGCGCTCGTCGTCCGAGAAGTGGATCTCCGCATTCCCACCCTCCGAGAAGAGGCCATCGGTCTGGATGATGGGCTGCACCACGACCGTGTTGAATTCGCCCGCCCCGACCTCGCGCCGATCCGTGCGCAGCACGTTCAGGACGATCGGGTTCCCCTCGTCCTTGTAGAAGCGGTTGAAGGTGTAGCTCTGGCCGGCGTGAAGGGGGAGGGTGCGGGTGAAAAAGACGAACGATATGTCGTCGTGGGGCTCGGGATGGGGCAGGGCCCAGGTCGTGTCGTGGTCGATCCGCTGCACCAGGAGGTCATCGGGAAAGAACTCGTACTCCCGGTAGCGTTCTCCCTGATCCTTCACGAACCGCCTTGCGAACAGCTTTTCGGTGTCGATCCAGGAGGTGAAGGTCTCGTCGATGCCGAACCCCAGCACGCTGCCCTTGATGCGCCACTCGGCCACGTATGTGGGAACTCCGTGGATCGTGTCGATCCGGGCGATCGTCATGTGGGCCTCGCCCACCGAGAAGATGCCGTACTTGAGCTTGTACCTCAGGTGCTCGCCCGGTGCGAACGGCACGCTGGCCGCAGCATGCGGCATCCCGTCCGGCGAACCTGGTGCGGGTGTGGTTCGGGAACCGGTCTGCGCCGACAACGCAGCCGGTGCCGGGGCGGTCAGCGCGGTGGCTGCCAGCAGCGCGGCGGCGAGAGCGATCAGCGGCAGGCGCGCAGGCGGGCGCGAGCTCCGGCGTGCAGGCGGGCGCGGGCTCCTAGGCTGCGCCATGGCTCCCGGGCTCCAGCGGAGGGACCTTCCTGAGCCGCAGGATCTGCCGCAGCGTCGGCACGATGCGCAGCCGCGTACCCCGGAGTCGCATGTCGTATCGCCAGGTGAGCGGCACGTGAGCGATCCGGCGGGCGAACGGAGTCAGCGCATTCATCAGCTCCGCGTTGGCGGCCCAGCCGTCGGTGGTAACGAGGCGCCGGTCGCCAGCCGCCCGGATCGCCTTCTTGACGACCACGACCCGGTAGACCCGAAACCCCCGCAGCCGGTCCCCGCCGGATGTATCGCGCACCATTCGGCCAAGCGCCAAACCACCGAGCCAGCGGGTGAAGCGAACACTGCGCGGCAGCTCCTCCGCACCCTTCCCGGACTCGCCTGCCACGATGTCCGCGCCCCCTTCGAACGTCTTGATCAGCGCGGGGAGGTGCTGCGGGTGCTCGGTGAAATCGCCCTGCATGGTGACGACCGCGTCCCGCTTGGGGTAGCGTGTCGAGCCCGCGGCCGAGCGCAGCAGCTTCTCGACGGCGCGGCCGTACCCGATGGGCCGCCGCTCGGTGAGCACGGTCAGCGGCAGCACGCGGCTGTATTTCTCCAGCAGGCCCGGGGTGTCGTCCCGGGAAGCGTCGTCGAGGACGAGGACGCGAAAGTCGCGCCCGAGCGTGCCCATTACGTCCCGGATCTTCCACAGCAGTACGCCGATGGTGCGTTCCTCGTCCCTGCAGGGAATACAGATGTGGATCATTGTGCCTGCGGCCTGGTCGGTGTTCCCGGCGCCTGTTCGGGTGACGGAGAATGAATCTACACCAAACGCCTCGCGGCGGTGCCGTCTTCGCGCCGCACGGCGGTGCCGTCTTCCCGCCTCACGGTGGTGGCGTCTTCCAACGCCTGTGATGCCAGAAGTACTGGCACGGTTGCTCCCGGACCTGCTCTTCCAGCCTGCGCGTGAATGCCCGGGTCAGCGCCGCGACCGCCGCCGCGCGGCCGGTGCCCGGCTCGGCCCCCGGAACCGCTTCGATCCGCACTTCGTAGCGCGGCCTCCACCCCGGCAGCCGGATCGCGCAGAACGTCGCCAGCAGAACGCCGGCGCGCCTGGACAGCACGGCCGGGCCGCGCGCCGTCGAGGCCGGTGTGCCGAAGAAGTCCACGAACACCCCCGCGCGCCTCGCGTCCTGGTCGCCCATCAGCCCCACCACCCGGCCCTCCCCGAGCGACTCCAGCACCCCGCGCGGCGCGTCCCCGCGCGGGATCACGTTCACGCCCAGCCGTTCGCGCGCCCGGGTCAGGTAGCGGTCGAAGCGGCGGTTGCGCTGCCGCGCGACCACGATGTCCATCGGGAAGCCGCGCGCCACCACCCCGGCCGCCCCCACCTCCCAGTTGCCCAGGTGGCCGCTCACGACCATGATCCCCCGCCCCTCGCGCGCGGCCTCCTCCAGCAACTCCCCTCCGACCAGCCGGGTCCGCTTCAGGATCTCCGCGCGGCTGGCCCCCGCCAGGCGGAACATGGCCACCGCCTCGCGCGCGAAGTGTGCGTAGCTGCGCCGCGCCACGCGGCGCCGCCACCGCTCCGTCGCATCCGGAAACGCCATGCGCAACTGCGTCGTCACGACCTCCCAGCGGGGACGTCCCACGTGCGCGGCCACCCAGCCGAGGAGGGTTGCCGCGCGGTCCGCCACCACGGCCGGCAAGGCGCCGCACACGGCCGCCACAACGCGCAGCGCGGCGTATTCCACGCGGTGCCTGAGTCGCCGCCGCCGTGGCGCGTTGGCCGAGGTGCTCACCGGAACTCCAATTCCCGAAGCCGCCGGTACAGGCCGCCTTCCTCCATCAGCGCGGCGTGCGTGCCCTGCTGCACGATCCGGCCGCGGTCGACCACGACGATCAGGTCGGCGCGCCGGATGGTCGAGAGGCGGTGCGCAATCACGAAGACCGTGCGGCCCTGCAGAAGCCGTTCCATCGCCTCCTGCACCAGGCGCTCCGACTCCGGGTCGAGCGCGCTGGTGGCCTCGTCCAGGACCAGAATCGGCGGGTCGCGCAGCACGGCCCGCGCGATCGCGATCCGCTGGCGCTCTCCCCCCGAAAGCGTGGCGCCGCGCTCCCCCACGACCGTTTCGTAGCCGTCCGGCAGCTGCACGATGAAGTCGTGGGCGCGGGCCGTACGCGCCGCCGCCTCCACCTGGGCCGACGAGGCGCGCGGCACCCCGTACGCGATGTTCGCGCCTACCGTGTCGTGGAACAGTACCGTGTCCTGCGACACCACGCCGAGACCGGCCCGCAGAGGCGCCAGCCGGAAATCACGCACGTCGGTCCCGTCGATTTCGATCGCGCCGCTCACCGGTTCGTAGAAGCGGGAAAGCAGGTCGACGATCGTCGTCTTCCCGGCCCCGCTCGGGCCCACCAGAGCCACGACCGAACCGGCCGGCACGCGGAAGTCGACGTCCCGCAGCACGCGGTCGTCCTTCCGATACTCCATGCACACCGCCCGATAGCGCACGTCCGTGTGCACGCCCGCAAACTCACGGGCCGTCTTCCGGTCCCGGGTCTCGGCAGGCGCATCGAGGAACTCGAAGACGCGCTCCGCGCCCACCAGCCCCGGCTGGACCAGGGCGGGCAGCTTGCTGAGGTACTTGACCGGCGAGTACAGGCGCGTACTGAGCACGATGAAGCCAAGGAAGGCCGCACCCGACAGGGCACCGTCCACCACGACCATCCTGGCTCCGTACCAGAGGAGGATCGCGGTGCCCGCAACGACCAGGGTCTCCGTGATCGGGCCCGCCAGCGACCGGAGCCGCGCGGTCCGGAGGAAGGTGTCGACGTAGGCGCGGGTGAGATCCCGAAAGCGCCGCCGCTCGAGGGACTCGGCCGACGCCGACTTCACCATGCGGATCCCCGACACGGTCTCCTGGATGTGCGAAGTGACCTGGCCCGCCAGGTCGAGCACCTGTTCGTCACCACGCTTCAGGCGCCGCACCAGCGGGCCCCAGATCACCATGGTCAGCGGCACGACGACGAAAGCCGCCAGGGTCAGGCGGGGCGAAATCCCGATCATCCAGTACAGGACGGCCGCGAACAGCAACACCGACGACAGCGCCTGGGTGAGTTCGCGCGTGACGAGGGTTCGCAGCTGCTCCACATCGTGGGTCAGACGCGAGATGATCTGGCCGGTGCGCACCCGCGCGAAGAAGGCGAGGTCGAGGTCGAGGAGGTGGCCGTACACGCGGTTGCGCAGGTCGCGGGTAACCCCCTGCTCAACGCGCGCGGTGAGTTGGGCGCGCGCGAAGTCCACGCCGTTCCTGAGCACCACCAGCACCAGGATGAAGGTGATGATCCCGCCAACCACCGCCTGAGGGTCGCCGTCGAGAGGCACGAAGCGTCCCACGGTCAACTCGAGGGCCCGGTCCACCTGCCCCGCCGACTCTGCGGCATCGCCGGTCGTGACACCTTCGCCGAACACCGTCGCCAGGAACGGGATCAGCATGACGAACGAGAACGCGTCCAGAGCGGCGTACGCGGCGCTCGCCGTCACCGACAGGAGCAGCGTGCCCCGGTGGGGATCGAGGTAGGACAGCACCCTGCGCCAGGTAGTCACGTGTCGGCGCTGCAGGCAGCGGTTACCGCGGCCGGGGCCGCAGCACCGCGATCGGCACGATCATCTCTTCCGGCGATATGCCCCCGTGCAGGAACGAGTTGCGGTAGCGTCGCTGGTGCTCGCGAAGCTTGGTGGGGTAGACGAAGAAACAGTCGTCCAGCGCGACCATGTAGGTCATCCGCATGTTCCCCCGCGGAAGCCGCAGGTCCGATGCGCGTCTGGTCGTGAACGCGGAGCCCGGATGCTGTGCGCGCAGATCACTCCCCATCTTGTACCGCAGGCTCGTGCTCGCGCCCCGGCGCGCGTAGACGGTCGCGGGACGCCGGCAATGGATCGATCCATGATCGGTGGTGAGAACCACCCGGTGTCCCTGGGCCGCCGCCTCCTTCAGCACGGCGAATGCCGTCGACCGCTGGAACCAGGAGCGCGTCAGCTGTCTGAGCGCGGCTTCGTCCCTTGCCACCTCCATCAGAATGGGAGACTCGGAGCGGCCGTGCGTCATCAGGTCCACGAAGTTGAACACGATCGCGATCACACACCCCTTGACCCGCGCCGCGGACCTCAGCCGGCCCCGCACCTGTGCCTCTTTGCGGTCCGTGAAGACCTTCTCGTAGTGGACGGGAACGGGACGCCCGGTGAGGCGCTGCAGCTGTTCCCGGAGCAGTTCGTCCTCGAACGCGTTCAACGATCCCTCGTCGTCGGAAGCATCCCACCATTCCGGGCGTGCGCGGGCGATCTCGTCGGGGAACAATCCCGAAAAGATGGCGTTGCGGGCATAGGGCGTGGCGGTGGGAAGGATCGAATAGTGGTATGCCTCGTCCACGTCGAAAAACTCGCCGATCAGCGGCGAGATGGCGCGCCACTGGTCCAGGCGCATGCAGTCCAGTACCACGAAGTAGACCGGATCCTTGCCCAGCAGTGGGAGCAGGCGCCGCTCGACCACATCGACCGACAGCTCCGGGGGCTCGCCGTCGCCTTTCATCCACCGTGGATACTCGCGCGTGATCCAGCGGCCGAAGTCGTGGCGGAGATCCTCCTGCAGCGACTCCACCGTCCCGAGCAGACCGGTCTCGCCCGACCGTTCCAGCCACAGGTGCCAGTCGACCAGCTCCTGGTACACACGTGCGAACGCCGACGCGTTGGACGCCCGTTCGCGGAGGCGTGACAGTGCGGGCCAGCGGGCCGCGAAGTCCTGGGCGGCGCGCTGCTGCTGGATTGAGGAGCCTTCCAGAATGCGCGTCACCACCGAGAGCACCTGGCGGGGACTGGTGGGCTTGACCAGGTAGGCCGCCACGTTTCGTCCGATCGCCTCGGTCATGGTGCGGTCCTCTTCGGACTTCGTCACCATGACCACGCGGGCGTACGGGTCGTCGCGCCGGATGAGCCTCAGAACCTCCAGGCCGCGGCGGCCGGGCATCTGCTCGTCCAGCAGGATCAGGTCGTAGGCGTGGCCGCGCAGCAGCGCCAAGGCGTCGTCGCCGTTGGTGATCGCGTCGACGTGATAGCCCCGCTGCTGGAGGAAGAGCAGGTGGGGACGGAGAAGGTCGATCTCGTCGTCCACCCAAAGGATTCGCTTGCCCGAGCGTTGCATGTCAGGAAGTTAGCACGGCGCGCGCGGTGCCGCCTGGGCGGTGTCTGCGCCCTGCTACATGCTGATCGTATAGCGGAACCACGCCGCCACGGCCACGCCGTTGCGCGTCCCCGGACGGAAGACCCACTGCGCCGCTTCCCGGATCAGCTGGCGGTTGAACCCCCGGTCGCGCGTGGCCGGATCCAGGCGGGTCGAGTCGGCAATGACGCGGCCACCGTCGTCCACGAAGACCCAGACGTCGATCGTCGTCCCGCGGAGGCTCCTGTTGGCGGGTGGAATGATCATCCCGCGCGGCGTGGGGGGCATGAGCCGTCGCAGTCCCTCCTGCGCCGTGCCCCCGTCGCCCTGCCCGTCTCCGGTTTCCAGCCCCGGGGGTCCAACGGGACCGGGCCGCTCTCCGAGCAGCGCCGCCATCTCGACGGCCGGCTCCGTTTCCAGATCGACGATGTCCACCTCAATCTCCACCGGCAGCGGAATCTCCGGGGGCCGGATCGGCCGGCTCGGCGGCGCGATGACGTTGAGAGACTGCATGCCCCCTGCAGCGGCCCGGTTGTCGCCCGCCCTGGGCCCCGCGGCCGCGAACGGCGAAGGGGGTATCACGGGACTGCCGCCGAAAACCAGAACGAAAACGTGCAGGAGGATCGATGCGAGCAGACCGCGCCTCCACATCGCCCGCTCCTTCTGGCGCCGGCTCCTTACGCTGGAATCGTTCATTTCAGTCCCGGGCAGGCGGATCCCTCCACGGGTGGCGGGCGCGACGACACGGTCGGCCTGCCGCCGATACGTTTCCTACCACCGCGGGAGGCGCGGAGTTTCGTACCCGGCAGCGACCACACATCTTCAACGACCCCCAACCTCGCTCAAGGGAGCATCCCTTCTCGAAGGAGCACTGTTTCGTGGACCTCGGACTGAAAGATAGGGCGGCCCTCGTCACCGGCGCATCGAAAGGGCTGGGCCGGGCTGTGGCGGAACGGCTCGCAATGGAGGGCGCGGACGTGGTCGTCAACTCCAGGTCCGCCGGCGCTCTGGAGGCCGCCGCCGCCGAGATCGCCCGCGCTTCGGGCCGCAGGGTCCTGTCCGTGGCCGGCGACGTGGCGGACGAAGCATTCTGCGCACACCTCGTGGAGCGCGCGGCGTCCGCGCTCGGTCGTCTCGATATCCTGATCGCGAACGCAGGGGGCCCCCCGCCCGGCGGAGTGGACGACTTCACCCCGGAAGCGTACAGAAAAGCGGTCGACCTCAATCTCCTGTCGACGGTGCAGCTTACCCTCGCTGCCCTGCCCGAGATGCGAAAGAACGGCTGGGGACGCATCGTGGCGATCACTTCCGTGGCGGTGAAGCAGCCGGTCAAGGACCTTCTCCTTTCCAACACGGCGCGTCCGGGTGTCGTCGGCTTCATCAAGTCGATCTCCCGGGACCTGGCCGCCGAGGGGATCCTCTGTAACGTGGCGGCGCCGGGGTTCATCCACACGGCGCGGGTCGAGTCGCTCCTGGCCACGCAGGCCGAGGCGCGCGGGACGAGTCGCGAGGCCGTGCTGGAGACGATCGCCGCCGACATTCCCGCCGGGCGCATCGGCAGGCCGGAGGAATTCGCGAACGGGGTCGTGTTCCTCACTTCCGAGGCCGCATCGTACATTACCGGGCACACAATGCAGATCGACGGAGGACTCGTGCAGGGATTGCTATGACGTCGGAGTGCGGTGGGGGCCGCGGACGCTCCCGGTCATGAGCCTTGAGGATCGCATCCGGACGGGTGGAGGCGGACGGGCAGGAGCCTACCTGGAGCTGACCAAGCCGGGGATCACGGCGTTCGTCGCGATCACCGCGCTGGCCGGGTACCTGATGGCCGCGTTGCCGCAGGTCCTCTACGTCGACCTGTTGCACCTCGTGCTGGGAACGGCGCTGGCCACCGCCGGATCGCTCGCTCTGAATCAGTACCTTGAGCGCGCGCCCGACAGCGCAATGGTGCGCACGCGGGGGCGTCCGGTTCCCTCCGGCCGCGTGCCGGCGTCGCATGCCAAGGTCTTCGGATGGGCCCTGCTGCTCGCCGGAGTGGGACACATCTGGTTCTGGCTGGGATGGCTGCCGGCCCTGGTTACGGCGTCCGCCGCCGTGCTCTACGACGCGGTGTATACCCCGCTCAAGCTCCGCTCACCGCTGGCGACCCCGGTCGGCGCGGTGCCCGGCGCGCTGCCGGCGCTCATCGGCTGGACCGCCCACACGGGCGGCATCGACGCCCGCGGCATGACCCTTGTGGGGATCCTCTTCCTCTGGCAGCTCGTCCATGTCCTGGCTCTGGGATGGAACCTGAGGACGGACTACGAGCGGGCGGGGTTTCAGCTCATTCCAACCGGACCGCCGACCCTCGTCGCCGGATTGATGGTGGGGTACGCGGCGCTCCTGGCGCTGGTCAGCGCACTGCCCGCGGTGCTCGGGATGGCAGACGGCGTGTATCTCGGCGCGGCGGCCATCCTCGGCGCAGGGATGATCGCGGCAACGGCTGCGTTTCTCCACAATCCCACACGGCGGAATTGCAATCGCGTATTCGTGGGTTCCCTGCTATATCACCCCTTGCTGCTGGTCACGATGGTCGCGCGGGCCCTCTGACGATCCCCACGGCTTTTCGGAGGCGGACATGCTCACCCTGCTCCTGTCAACCCTCTTCCTCAACTCCGCCATGGTTCAGCAAACCGCGAGGCCCCGCGCCCGCGATCTCGGCGTCACCGTCGGGATCTTCGAACCCGGGCAGCACAACGCCATCACGGACGTCGCGGGTGTCCTGGTCGGGCACACGACCCTGATCGAAGGCGACGACATCCGCACCGGCGTGACCGCGATCCGGCCGCACGGCGGCAATCTCTACTCGGACCGCGTCCCGGCTGCAATCCATGTCGGCAACGGCTTCGGCAAGCTGCTGGGTGTCACGCAGGTGCGGGAACTGGGCGAGCTGGAAATGCCCATTCTGCTCACCTGCACGCTGTGCGTGTGGAAGGCGGCCGACGCAATGGTTGAATGGGCACTGGAGATGGAGGGGATGGAGCGCGTGCGTTCGATCAATCCGGTCGTAGGCGAGACGAACGACGGGGGACTGAACGACATACGCAACCGCCCGATCGATCCCGCGCACGTGCGGGCGGCGCTCAATGGTGCTTCGGCGGGTCCGGTCGAGGAGGGCGCGGTGGGAGCGGGCACCGGCACCACCGCGTTCGGCTGGAAGGGGGGGATCGGTACCAGTTCGAGGGTGCTGCCCGCATCACTCGGGGGCTACACGGTGGGCGTGCTGGTCCAGTCCAACTTCGGCGGGATTCTGCAGATCGCCGGGGCTCCGGTCGGCCGGGAACTGGGCCGCTACTCCTTCCGCGCCCAGGTTGAAGGCGATGGGAACGAGGCACGCCAGGGCGACGACCGGCAGGGTGAGGCCCGGCCTGGCGAGGTCCGGCGTGAAGAGCGTGCCGGCGAGTCACAGGGCTCGATCATGATGGTCGTCGCAACCGATGCGCCGCTCTCGGAACGCAACCTGGAACGGCTCGCGCGGCGCGCCATGATGGGGCTGTCCCGGACCGGGTCCTACGCGAGCAACGGATCGGGCGACTACGTGATCAGCTTCTCCACCGCCCCAGGCACGCGCCGGCGGCCGGGCGACGAGGTGCGGACAATCGAGGACCTCGCCAACGACCACATGTCGGCGCTCTTTCAGGCCACCGTCGAGTCCACCGAAGAGGCGATCTACAACTCCATGTTCCGTGCGGAGACGGTCAGCAGCCGGTTCGGCACGCGGGAAGCTCTGCCCATCGGCGAGACGCTGGAGGTGCTGCGCCGCTACGGGGTGGTACGGGAGTGACTTCGTGACTTGTGCGGCCGCCGCGCGACGCCCCGGGTGGGCCGGCCCGCCGTCACTCACTTGAGGAGCACCTGCCCCGCTTTCGCGCCGGTGAACGCCGAGTTGAGGATCGCGGCTTCGCCCCCCACATAGAGGTGGACCACCCCGGAAGACAGCTTGTGCGGGTCGGTGAAGGTCGCGTTGTCCTGGAGGTAGTCCGAGAAGACCACCAGGTCGGCAACGGCGCCCTCCGCGATCCGGCCGCGGTCATCCATCCCCATCACCTCGGCAGGGAGTGCCGTCATGCTGCGCACGGCGGCCTCGAGCGGCATCACCCTGTCCTGGAAGACGAACTTGCCAATCTTGCGCGCGAACGCCCCATACGTCCGCGGGTGCGGCACGCCCACGCCGAACAGGGGCAGGCCGCCGTCCGACGACGTCATCGTCCATTCCCGGGTCATCAGGGCCAACAGATCCTCTTCGCTCATGTTGAAGGAGACGATGGACGGGCCGCCCTGGAGGATGAGTTCGAGCGCCAGGTCAATGGGATCCGCGCCGCGCTCGGCCGCGAGATCGGAGAGCAGCCGTCCCTCGATCGATGGGTCCTCCATGAAGCGGCGGAACTGGATCCTGTCCGCGCCGCCCCTGCGAGCGAGGTTTTCGACCATGGCTTCGCGGATTCGGGCGCCCGTGTCGGGGTCCGCGACGCGCTCGGCAAAGGCTTCGCTGCCTCCCGCCTGGGACCAGCGCGGAAGCAGAGCGGCCGAGAGTCCGGTCGCGGAGGCCAGGTAGGGGTACTGGTCGGCGTACATGGCCAGCCCCTCGGCGCGCGCGGCTTCGATCCGTTCCGCGATGGCCATGCCTGAGCCCCACACGGGTGGGCCGAGCGCCTTGACGTGGGTCACTATCCCCGTGATCCCCGCCTGGCGGCTCACGTCGATGACCTCTTCGACCGCCGCCAGCACGCCGATCGTGTAGTTCGACTCGTCGCGGATGTGGCTCGTGTAGACGCCGTCGAACTCCGCAGCGACACGGGCCAGCTCCACCAACTCCGCGTTCTCGGAATAGCTGCCGGGGGTGTAGAACGTCCCGGACGAGAGGCCCCAGGCGCCGGCCTCCATTCCCGCGCGGACGAGGTCCCGCATCTCGTTCAGTTCTTCGCCGGTGGGAGCACGGTCTGCGCTCGACATCACGTGCCCGCGCACGGATCCGTGTCCGATGAGCTGGAGCACGTTGACCCCCAGCCCTTCCGCCTCCAGTCCGGCGCGCTGTTCGACGAGATCGACGGGGCCACCACCGTCCGGGTTCACCACGACGGTGGTCAGTCCCTGGGCGAGGAGCGGTTCGGCGTGGCTGAGTTCGGCGAGAGCCAGGCCGGGGCCCGCGTGGGAGTGCACGTCGATGAACCCGGGGGCGACGTAGAGGCCGGTGACGTCGAGGAGGGTCTCCGCCTCGACACCGCTGAGGTCGCCAATAGCCGCGACGACGCCGTCGCGAATGCCCACGTCGGCCACGACCGGCGGCGAACCCGTGCCGTCCAGAACGCGTCCGCCCTGCAGGACCGTATCGTACGAGACGGGCAAACACGCCGTCAGAGCGAGGGCAGCAGGGAGGAGGCGCGTTGCGCCGGACGCGGTCATCGGGGCTTGACGCTTCAAGGCAGTGCTCCGGAAAGGTCAAGGGTGTCGGCACTGGTTCAGGCAGTGCGCCCACGGCGGTTCGAGTCCCCGGATGTTAGCGACCCCCGGGGCCGCGGCGCCAACGGTTCGTGGTTCCCGCCCCTGCTTCCGCACCCAGCCGCCGGCGCTGCGGTTAGACTTCCTTATGCAACCGGTCCCCGTTCCCGCCCAGGAGTCCATCCGGATGAAGAGCCTGTTGCACGCCCTCCCGGCAGCAGTGCTTCTCGGACTCGCTGCTCCATCCCTCGCCGCCCAGGTCGCGCTCGGTGTCCGGGCCGGCACGAGTCTCTCGGAATTCGCGGTAACCGGAGTGGTGATCGAAGAGGAGGAAGCACGCCGGGGCGTCATGCTGGGACTTACGGCGGCGGTGCCGTTGCATACACGGTTCGGTGTCGAGTTCGGCGTCTCCTATGTGCAACGTGGCTCCACTTCCACCCTGGCCAACGTCAACGTGGACTTCTGGCCGAACTACCTGCGGGCTTCCATGCTGGGCACCGCAAGCGCGCCCGTGCTCGGCGAGACCCTCGCGGTGCGCCTGCTCGCCGGGCCCACGCTGGCCAGGGAGACCTCGTGCAAGCAGGAGACCCGGTTTCTGTTGCAGCCGATCGTCGTGCTGCTCGAATGCGACGACCCGGAGAGCAACCCCAAGACCACAACCTATGACCTCGGACTGGTCGGTGGGGCGGGCGTTCGCTTCGCGCCGGCGACACGGGCGAGCTTGACGCTGGACCTGCTGTATTCGCATGGACTGCGGTCGATACTGGACACCGAACTGGCGCAAACCGCCGAGAACCGGGCGTTCACACTCCAGGCGGGACTGGACTTCCCGGTCGGTTAGCCTGGTCCAGTGTACCTGGTCCGCATTGGTTCAGCGGCCCGACCCCTCCTCGCCATTCGGCACGATCGCGGCGCCTTCCCAGTCGGGGTCGGCCACGCCGACCACCTCGCCCGTCTCGCCGTTCACCCAGATGCCGTGAATCCGCCCGAAGGCCCCTTCGCGCTCGACCTCCTGCACCTCCATCCCCCACGACTCTACCTCGGCGACGACCTCGGGCCCCCATCCGATTCCGGGCGAGGTCTCCATGGCGATGCCCCCGTCGATGGGATGGACGCGGGCCGCCGCAAGCGCGTCGGGGAGGCTCATGCCCTGATCGACGACGCGCAGGACGGCCTGCACCACCGCCGAGATGATCCTGGCGCCGCCAGCCGCCCCGAGCACCAGCACGGGCTCGCCGTCGCGCACGACCATCAGCGGGGAAATGCTGGAGCGCGCCCGCTCGCCGGGCTCCATGTAGCCCAGGTAGCCGCCCAGCGTGGCGGCGTAGAGGAATCCGAGCCCGGGCGTCGCCACCCTGGAACCGAGATTGGGGCCGATCGTCTGCGTCAGCGCCACATACATGCCGTCGCCGTCGGCTGCCGACAGGTGGGTGGTGTGGCCGTGAGACGGCCCCCAGCCGGCAGCGTCCCAGTCCGCCATGGCCACGCCCGCAGGGGTGTTCGGCGGAAACGCCACGGCCATGCGGGCGCGCGTGTTCGCCGGGTCCGCCACGGCCGCACGGCGCACCGCACCGGGCACCTCCAGGTCGCCGGCCACCCCGGTCGCCCAACTCTTGTCCGTCATGAACGCGAGGTCGCCGGCCCCACCTTCCCTGGCGGCGGCCCGTTCCGTGAAGGCCCGCGCCACCGCCGTGCCTACGAGGCCCGCCCACGTGTCGTGATCCAGCGCACCCATGTCGAAGTGCTCCAGGATATGCAGGATGCCGATCGTGACCGCGCCCGAGGCCGGGATGTCCGTGCCCACGAGGTCGTAACCGCGGTAGCTTCCGCGCACGACGGGCGCGTCCAGCGCTTCGTAGTCCGCCAGGGACTGCAGCGTGACGGCTCCACCGTGCGCCTCCATGTCAGCCGCGATCCGCTCCGCGATGGAACCGCGGTAGAACGGGTCCGCGCCGCCCGATGCAATGGTCCTGAGCGTCGCGGCGAGTTCGGGTTGGACGAACAGGTCGCCGGCCGCGCGGGTCTCGCCGTCCGCCATAAGGAAGTGGGCCCGCGAACCCTCGAACTCGGCGAGCTGGTCGGCGCCCGCACGGTGACGCGCCGCTTCGCCCGGGAGGATCCGGAAGCCGTTCCCGGCCAGTTCGATCGCTGGCGCCATCACCTCTTCCAGCGAAAGCGTGCCGTGTTCGCGCAGAAGTCGGGTCAGTCCGGCAACGCTGCCGGGTACGCCCACCGTGGGGTATCCGTAGGACGCCTGCGGCGCGGTCTCCGGATCGTACGTGTCCGGTGCCTGGGTCGTCGCGTCGATCCCGGCGAAGCTCCCATCCGGCAGCCGCAGCAGGATCTGGGTACGGCCTCCGATGCTGTTCATCGACGGCTCGACAACCGACACGGCGAAGGCCGCCGCCACCGCGGCATCGGCGGCATTCCCTCCGGCCTGGAGCATCTTCGCCCCGGCTTCGGCCGCCAGCGGTTGCGCCGCGACCACCACCCCGTCCATCGACGACGCCACCTGCGGCGCCGCGGGCGCCTCCCCCCGCGGCATGCTGTCCTCTGCACCGCAGCTCCACACTCCGAGCAGCGCAACTGCACAGGCGGCGCGCCAGTGTTTCCGGTCAAGCATCAGAACGGCTCCCATCTGCTGAAGTACTGTGCCATCAAAGAGGTCCCCGCGGGCAGGTTCCGCCCACGGAGCGCGAACCGCGCGCCCAACTCGAACTGCCCGGGACCGATATCATAGAGCAGAGAGGGCTGAAACTGCACGAGTTCCCGCTGGAAGCCGGGAATCCGGATCCCTTCGGTGACACCCGCAGTCCCATCCCATCCGTCCACCGCCAGCCTGTATCCGACCGGGCCCACCCGGCCTCCGAACTGGACGAAGTAGAAGAGCTCGTTTCCGAAGTCCTTTCTGGACTCGGCGTTCTCTTCGCGCCACCGATAGCCCGCCCAACCCGACAGGTACAGCGAGCGCGGCCAGAACGAGTGACCGAGCTCGGCCATGAGTTCCCAGTCCCGCTGACCGTCGCCAAGCGGAATGATCTCCGCATCCACGTCGAAATCACCCACCGGGACCTTGGCTCCCCCGCGTATGGCGAACGGCAGGGAGGAGTTCAGCCACGAGAGCGGTGCAACCCGCAGCCACACGCGGGTGTCCCCCACGCCGGTGGACCCCCGCCGACCCCCGATGTCGTCGTACCGCAGGCGGTTGAAGGAGAACTGAGCCCAGACATCCACACCGCTGGTCAGTCCGAGCGCAGTGGTCAGAAACGACGAGGTCGTGACTGCGTGGCCCTCCGCGAAGAACGGGCGCCGGTCGCCCCCCATGCCGAAGTGTTCGCGCGTGTCCTGGTGGTAGACCGCCAAAGCAAGCCATCCCCGGCCCGGGGATTCAACCCACTGGGCCCCCGCTGCCCGGGCGCCGGTCGCAAGAGCCAGCGCCGCCACAAGGGCGGGCGCCAATCTCCAACCAGTCACTCAACCATCAGTTCCGTGCCCGGATGGAACGCGGCCCACGCGAGCCAGAACGCCACATACGCCTCCGGAATCCCTGCGAGGCGTCCGCCCTCGAGGGATCCCGACACCGCCTCACCGGCAACCGACCAGTGCGAGCCCGTCTCGTTGTCCACGATCACGTCGTCCTCGACGCGGAAGGTCAGTGTCTGGTTCCCCACCACCGGCCGCAGCGCCACGGCCGCAAAGCTGTTCGCATCCCAGAACACGGCCGCGGGCTCTCCGGCATAGTCGAATTCGTGAACCCAGGCCCTGCCGCGGGCTTCCATGGCGTGGAAGGGAAACGCGATCGGGTCGGCACCGACGGTGGCGGGCAGACCCAGCACGCGCTCCTTGGGCGGCCGCCGCACGTCGTTGCGGGGAATCGGAAACCCGAGGTAGTCCGGATTGTCGGGGAGCTCGTACACGGCCCCGTAGGGGTTGACGCTGTACTGGTCGACATCGAAGGGGTCGACGCCCACGACCGTGGCGCCGGTGAACAGATTCTTCCAGCCATCCCAGGTCATCTCCACAACCGGGAGCCGGGTGAGCGCCTGGCCCATCCGCGATCCGCATGCGGCTGCACCCCGCATCTGCGGCCAAAGCGAGTCGTCCGTATTGCGGTCGTACATGATGAGGTTGGCTTGGAACAGAAGCCCCGAAACTCCGAATTCCGCACCGTTCACCGACGATCGGTCGAAGGCCAGGGCAGACCCGGTCAAGGGACAGTACGTGATCGCAACCTGCTCCGAGCCCCGGTCCAGGTTCACGATTTCGTGGCGGTACATGATGTTGTGCGGGACAGCCAGCCACTCGCCATCCACAAAGACGCCGATCACCCGCGAGTCGCCGCTCAGATAGGTGGTCCCATCCTCGTTCTCGACCGGCACGAACGCCGGATTTGTGAGCGCCGGGATGCCGTCGCGCCCGACACCTCCGTCCGCCAGGAACAGGGGATTGAGGTCGCCACACTCCAGGTCCTCGGGGACGTACCCGACCCGCACGTCGCCCTCGCACGCCGCCACCTGGATCACCAGGGCAACCGCGACGACGGCCCAGCGACCATATTGAAAGCGCGACATCGAACCCTCCCTGGACCGGAGCCCATGACGACAAGGACGGAAGACGACCTCCGACGGACCCTGCGCCGTATCGACGGCCGCGGCTACCCCGCGTACAGGAGCCTGAAGGGCAATTGGCGTCTTCCTGCATACACTCTCGCGGTTCGGCGGGTCCAAGGCGACCCCTTTGCGGCCCCCAGCAACCTCGCAGTCGTTCTGGATCCGGCTGCGGCCGGCTTCGACGCGGCTGCCTTTTCCACGCCATCCCGGCGAACGGGACTGTCCTGCCTCCTCGCGCGTACCTTCGCGGCGGCCGCCAGGCGCACCCGCGGCAAGCGCGCCGGGAGCGGCAGGAGCGGCGAGATCGCGATGGCCGATCCGGGGCAGGTGGTCCTCGACAACACGGCCGTCATCGTTGGCGACGACGGCTCGGTCGAGGCGCGCTTCACGGTCGGGTTGCCGGCGGTCGGACGTCGCGTGCTGGGCCCGCAGGCGGAGCGTCTGCTCCTCGACACCCTCACCGCCCTGGTCGAGGCCTCCTTCCCCGCCACGGCCCACGCGCCCGCCAGGATCGCGCGTCACGTGGAGGCCAACGAGGACGCGGACTTCATGCGCGGCCAGCTGGGTGCGTGCGGCCTGGTGGCGTTCCTCGCCGACGGCTCCCTCCTCCCGCGGCGGAGCGGCGTGGACGACCGCCCCCTTCCCCGCGACCGGGCCACGCGCTTCGAGTCCCCGCCAGACCTGCGGGTCACGCTGGAGCGCGCCAACGGGCCGGCCGTCACGGGAATGGGGGTCCCGCGCGGGGTGACCCTGCTCGTCGGCGGGGGCTACCACGGCAAGTCCACGGTCCTGGACGCAATCGCCCGGGGCGTCTACAACCACCGGCCCGGCGACGGGCGCGAACTTGTCGTCACCGATCCCACCGCCGTGAAGGTCCAGGCCGAAGACGGCCGTGCGGTCACGGGCGTCGACATCTCCCCGTTCATCGGAACGCTGCCGGGGGGACAGGACACCCGCGCCTTCTCGACCCCCAACGCCTCGGGCTCGACCAGTCAGGCCGCGGCCATCATCGAAGCGATGGAGGCCGGATCCCGGCTGCTGCTCATCGACGAGGACACGGCGGCAACCAACTTCATGATCCGCGACCGCCGCATGCAGGCGCTGGTGAAGAGCAGCGACGAGCCGATCACGCCGTTCATCGACCGAGTCCGAAACCTGCACGACGACACCGGGACCAGCACGATCCTGGTCATCGGTGGTTCGGGGGACTACCTGGACGTCGCCGACCGTGTCCTCGCCATGATCAGGTACCGCCCGCACGACTTGTCCATGGCTGCACGGGACGTTGCAACCGCGCACCCCACGGGCCGCGTTGCCGCGACCACCACGGTCGCCTGGCCCTCCCGGCACCGCTTTCCCGACCCGAACTCGGTCAGCCCCCGGCGCGGGCGCAGGGCGCGGTCCATAAAGGTTCGCGACCGGGGCACCGTAGAGTTCGGCAACGACCGCATCGAGCTGACCGAAGTCCGTCAGATCGTCTCCCGCTCCCAGACCCGGGCGATTGCCCTGGCAGTCGATCATGCGCGAAAGTTCATGGGCGAAGGAATAGCCATAGAGGATATCCTCACGTCGCTCGACGACTCGCTGGACCGTCAGGGCCTCGACGTTCTGGACCCGGGTCGGCGCGGAGACCTGGCAGCCCCTCGCATACAGGACATCGCGGCCGCGCTGGGTCGTCTGCGAACCCTCACACTCACCGGAGAAAGCAAGTGAAGTACTCGATACACCAACGTCGCTCCCGGCCCGCTCGGGCCTTCGCGCCAAGTCCCCGCGGAGCCGCAGGGCCCACACGCATGCGCGTCCACGCAGTCCTGCCGGCCGGTGCCACGCTCCTCCTGGCGCTGGCGGCCCTCCCTGCGGCCCCCACCTCGGCACAAGAGCCCGAGCTGGTCGCCAGCGTTGAGGGAATCACCGAATACCGTCTCGACAACGGTCTCCGGGTCCTCCTCTTCCCCGACCAGAGCGCGCCCCAGACGACCGTGAACATCACGTACTTCGTCGGTTCCCGGCACGAGGGATACGGCGAGACGGGGATGGCCCACCTTCTGGAGCACCTGGTGTTCAAGGGTACGCCCAACCATCCGGACATCCCCCAGGAGCTGAGCGAACGGGGTGCGCTGCCAAACGGCACGACCTGGCTCGATCGCACCAACTACTTCGAGACCTTCCCGGCAACGTCCGACAACCTCGAGTGGGCGCTGGACCTGGAATCGGACCGGATGGTGAATTCGTTCATCGCCGCCGAGGATCTCGAGTCGGAGATGACGGTGGTGCGCAACGAATGGGAGTCCGGCGAGAACAGTCCGTTCGGAGTGCTCTCCAAGCGCATGAACTCGATCGCCTACCTGTGGCACAACTACGGGAACTCGACCATCGGCGCGCGCGCCGACGTGGAGAACGTGCCGATCGAGCGGCTGCAGGCCTTCTACCGCAAGTACTACCAGCCCGACAACGCGCAGCTCGTCATCGCCGGCCAGTTCGACACCGACGAGGCGCTCGCGCTGGTGGCCGAGAAGTTCGGCGCCATCCCGCGTCCCGACCGGACCGGGGCAATGCGCATCTACCCCACGTACACCGCCGAGCCCGTGCAGGATGGCGAGCGGATGGTGACGCTGCGCCGCACCGGCGACACGAAGCTGGTCTCGCACCTTTACCACATCCCAGCCGGTTATCACGAAGACTTCGCCGCCATCGACCTGCTGGCATGGGTGCTCGGCAACCAGCCGTCGGGCCGGCTCTACGCGGCGCTCGTCGAATCCGGACTGGCAGCCTCCGTTCAGGCCGGTGCCGGTCAGCGGCGTGAGCCCGGCGCGCTGACGACCCTCGCGGTGGTGCGCGACGACGGCTCGGAGCAGGACGTGGCCGCGGCGATGGCCGGCGCGATCCAGGAAGTGCTCACCCGCCCCATCACGGGCGAAGAGGTGGAGCGGGCGCGCGCCGCCAGGCTGTCCTCCATCGACCGCCTCTTCAACAATTCCCGCGCCATCGCGCTGCAGATGAGCGAGTGGGGGGCCATGGGCGACTGGCGGCTTTTCTTCCTGCACCGCGACCGTCTGCGGGAAGTCTCCGCCGAGGACGTCCAGCGCGTGGCGGTCAGCTATCTGAAGCCCTCGAACCGCACCGTCGGCTTCTTCATCCCGGACGACAACCCCGACCGCGCAGAGATTCCCGTGGCGCCCGACGTGGCTTCCCTCGTGGAAGGCTATGCGGGTGACGAGGCGGTGGCCGAGGGCGAGGCCTTCGATCCTTCACCCGCCAACATCGACCGTCGCACCATGTCCACCGCGTTCGCGAGCGGCATGGAAATCGCGCTGCTCCCCAAGGAAACGCGCGGTGAGACGGTCGTGGCTTCGGTGACGCTCCGGTTCGGGAACGAAGAAACGCTCACGGGCCGTGGATCCGCCGGTTCGCTGGCTGGCTCGATGCTGATGCGCGGAACGGCGAACCGCACCCGCCAGCAAATCCAGGACGAGATGAACCGGCTTCAGGCGCAGGTGTCGGTCGGCGGCGGAGGCTCGACGGCGTCGGGACGCGTGCAGGCGACGCGAGAGAACTTCCCGGACGCCCTGCGGCTCCTCACCGAGGTCCTGCGGGAACCCTCGTTCCCCGAAGACGAGTTCGAGACCCTGAAGGAGCAGCGACTCGCAGCGCTGGAAAGCCAGAGGTCCGAGCCACAGGTCCAGGCGATACTGGCGCTGCAGCGGCACATGAATCCACGCGAGTCCGGTCACCCCCAGTACACGGCCACCATCGAAGAGTCGATCGCAGAAATGGAGGCGCTGACCCTGGCGGACGTCAGGGACTTCTACGACACGTTCTACGGCACCGGGGCCGCGACCATGTCCATCGTCGGCGACTTCGACGACGACGAGGCCCTGCGCATCGTCGAAGAGGGGCTGGGGGACTGGACTTCCCCGGTGGCCTTCACCCGTATTGACCAGGCCTTCGACGAGATTGCCCCCGAGGACTTCCAGATCGAGACGCCGGACAAGGCCAACGCGTTCTTCGTTGCCGCGCAGACCCTCCCCATGACCGACAGCCACGAAGACGTGGCCGCCCTCACCATGGCGAACTATCTGCTCGGCGGCGGATTCCTGAATTCGCGCCTCGCAACGCGGATTCGCCAGGAGGAAGGGCTGAGCTACGGCGTGGGTTCACAGCTGGGAGTCCACCCCATCGACGATGTCGGCCAGTTCATCGCCTTCGCCATCTACGCGCCCGAAAACAGGGACAAGGTCGAGGCCGCGTTCCGCGACGAAGTCCGCAAGATGCTCGAAGAGGGTTTCACCGCGGACGAGGTGGAAGCCGGCATCAACGGCTACCTGGAGAACGCGAACCTCATGCGCGCTCAGGATCCGGTGCTGGTCGGTGTTCTCGGCAACAACCTCTACTTCAACCGCACCATGGCGTGGCAGGCGGACCAGGAGGAAGCGATTCGGTCGCTGACCGCCGAACAGATCAACGCCGCCGCGCGCCGCTGGATCGACCTGGAGAAGATGACCTTCGTGAAGGCGGGCGACTTTGCCAATGCGGCAAGGGTGATTCCCTGACCGCGTGAAGCCGGGGCGGCACGACCGCCGGGGCACCACGACCGCCAGGCCGGCCGCCGCTATCCGAGGTGGCCGGCCTCGGCGAGCAATTCGCGAAGCCGCGCCTCGCGGTCGGGAAGCGCCGTGCGTGCAATCGCACGAGCCAGCCTGATTCGCTCTTCCTTCTTCACTTTGTCCAGCACTGAAATCGGCGTGCCGTAGCGCAGCAGAATGCGCTTGGCATCGATCGCTACCGAGTCTTCCACCCAAACCCTCCTTCGGGGGCGATAAGAGCGGACATCCGATACCAATATCGCCATTTCGGGAGAGCGGTGCCAAGACTCGGCGGGCACGGCCGCAACTCGTTGTCCCCGAGCGGCCACGGGGCATTATCTTCTCCGCATGACGTCTCCCGCTCTGTCACGCTCGGTCGAGGACTATCTCAAGGCGGTCTACTCCCTCAATGCGCGGGGCAGGCCGGCCGGCACCAACGAGCTCGCCCGTTCGCTGGAGATCCAGCCCGCGTCGGTAAGCGGGATGATTCGTCGACTCGCCGAAGACGGGCTCCTCCGGCACGAACCCTACCGTGGCGTCCGTCTGACCCCGGAGGGCCATCGCGCGGCGCTCCGGGTCCTCAGGCGCCATCGGATCATCGAGACGTTCCTGGTGCAGCGCCTCGGCTATCCCTGGGACGATGTCCACGAAGAGGCGGAGCGGCTCGAGCACGCCGCCTCGGACACCCTGATCGACCGCATGGCCGACACCCTCGGCAACCCAGCGACCGATCCCCACGGCGCCCCCATCCCGACGCGCCGCGGTGAAATCGATCCCACGCCCGGCCGCCCCCTCGACGAGGTCCCGCCGGGCACACGCGTCCGGGTCCGGTCGGTCGCGGACGACAACCGCGAGCGCCTGCGCTACTGCGAGTCCGTCGGCCTCGTTCCGGGTGCGGACGTAGTGGTCATGGGCGACGAGGAGCATGGCGATTCGGTCCCGGTGACCATCGGCGCGACAACCGAGCGCGTGTGGATCAAGCGGGCCGTCGCGCGACGCATAACGGTCTCGGAGTGACCGGACTGGACGGCATCTCCCGTACCAGGCTGGCGAGTGTCCCCACGCCGCTGCTCGCCACGCCGTCTCTTGCCGCCCGCCTGGGCGCGCAGATGCCCATCTTCGTCAAGGCCGATGACCGCACCGGCCTGGGGCTCGGCGGGAACAAGGTCCGCAAGCTGGAGTACGAGCTGGCTCCCGAGCGACTGCGCGGCGTGACGCACCTCGTCACCGCGGGCGGGCCCCATTCCAACCACTGCCGCGTCGTGGCGGCCGCGGCGGCCCAGCTCGGGTTGCAGTGCGCTCTGGTCATCAACGGACAGCCCGAGGACGCGGGGCGCGGGAACGCCTACCTCCACCGGCTGTTGGGAGCGCGCATCGTGACCATCCCGGACCGACAGGACCGCGATCCCGCGATGGCGGAGGAAGCCCGTCGCATCGCAGCGACAGGCGGGAAGGCGCTGGTCGTCCCCGTGGGCGCGTCAACCCCCCGCGGCGCGCTGGGCTATGTGCGCGCGGCGGTCGAAATGCACAGCCAGCTCCACTCGCCGGCTCCTGCCTGGATCTTCGTGTGCACCTCGTCGGGGGGTACGCTTGCCGGCCTGATTCTCGGGTGCGCCATGCTGGACTGGCCCGCGCGGCTGGTCGGTGTAAGTCCCGATGAACCCGCAGCCGTGGTCAGGGACAAGGCAGTCGGCCTGGCACTTGACGCGGCACGACTGACTGGCCAGCCGGGGCTGGCGGACCGGGTCCGGTCCCTGTCCGACAGTTTAGTGACCACGGACGAATTCGTCGGCGCGGGCTACGGGGCGGCGACGCCGGAGGGTGAAGAGGCCACCCGCATCTTCGGAGCGCACGCCGGCGTGATCCTCGACCCGGTCTACACGGCCAAGGCGGCCGCCGCAATGGTCGCCTGGGTCGCCCGGGGCCGGATTCCTTCCACCGACCAGGTCGTCTTCGTGCACACCGGCGGACATCCGGCGCTGTTTCGCTGACAGCCTCCCGTCAGCGCTCCAGCGACACCAGCCGGATCACCCGAACGGTCTGAACATCCATCTCGTCGGACTCGATGAATGCCATGAGCCCGTCCGGGCCGTAGGCGTCCGGAATGCGCAATCCGTCGGCCGCCAGCGTCCCGATGTAATCCCCGTCGGCGGTCAACAGGTCCGTCGGCCCGTCACCGTCCCCGCCCGGGCCCGTGCGCGCGACCCAGATCCGGTCTTCACGGTCCACGGCCATGTCGGCGATCACGGGAATCTCGTCGGTGAAGACCATGGACTCGACCTGTGCGAGCATCATTTCGCGCATCTGCTCCGCAAACCCTCCGTCGGCGGCAAGAGACGTCGCGGGACCCACCATGCGGATGCGGGGAGCCTCCCCGGACTCGCTGTAGGCTTCCCTGCGGCGGGCCCTTTCGGCTTCCTGGACCGCTCCCGTCACCGGCTCCGGCGCGATCGGGCGACCAATGCTCCCGCTCACGGCACCGTCCATCCCGATGAGCTTCACCCGGTAGGCCGTCGAATCCGCGACCGCCACCCGTCCATCGGCAAGAACGCCGACGTGCAGCCCGGGCTCGAAGGCGCGCATCCGGCTGAACCTGAATTGCAATGCCGTCCGGCCCTCCTCGTCGCGCCCGCTCAGTTCGTCGTCCGATTCGACGGGGGCGAGATTCCACGCCCGGTACAGGCTCTCCTTCTCCGTCCCGTCGACCGAAAAGACGTCGATCGACCGCCGATGGTCTTCCTCCTCCTCGTCGGCTTCCTCCTCGGGCGCCGGGCCCATGCGGATGCGCGGCCCGCCGTGCGACACCAGCTTCCCGTCCGCCAGCGGCAGCAGCACGGATCCGGGCGCCCCCGCCGCCAGGTCGACGGGCACACTCCTCGCGAACCGCCCCTCGGCGTCGAAGAGCTCGAAGGCGCCGGGCAGGCTGAAGTCGAAGACCACCAGGTGCCCGTCGTCCAGGATGGCCGCTGCCATGGGGTTGCTGAACTCCCCCGGTCCATCCCCCTGCGCGCCGATCGTGCGCAGGTAATCGCCGTCCGGCCCGACCACGACGACGCGGTGCCCCCCTTCGTCCAGGATGTGCAGGTTGCCGACGCCGTCGAAAACAACCCCCGCGACGACGCCGAAGTTCTCCCAGTCTTCCCCGGCGAACGCGCCGACCGTGTACACCTCTTCGGTCGAGGCCACAAGCGGAATGTCAACCGCGGAATCGCCGGCCCGACCTGCGGAATCGTCACACGCCGTGAGAAGGGCCAGGGTCAGGGCAGACACAACAGCGACACGCAACATGGAGGACTCCAGGTTCGAGGGACGACCAAGCACTCGGATGTTCGATTCGGTGTGGCGCATCAACGTTTGCCCGGCGCCGACTTTCGGCAACCCGAACCGTTCCGTACTTTCATTCCCCCACACGAGCCCGACCCGACCAGGCGGGCACCGATTACCCGGAGGAACCCATGGTCAGATCCACGTCACCGAAACTGCTGCTGCTCGCCCTCGTTCCGCTCATGGCACCAGCGGCCCTCACCGCCCAGAACGAACCCGACGGGACGCTCAAGCTCGAGACCTATCTCGATTGGGAGTGGGTGGCCGACCCCCAGATCTCCCCGGACGGGAGTCAGATCATCTACACGCAAAGCTGGGTGGACAAGCAGAACGACCGCCGCAGTTCGTCGATCTACATCATGGACGCGGACGGAACCAGGAGACGCGTGCTCGTGGAAGACGGATCGTCCCCACAGTGGTCACCCACCGGTGACAGGATCCTGTACACGGCCGAGGGTGAGCCCGAGGGAACACAGGTCTACGTTCGCTGGATGGACGACGAGGGGCTCGCGACCCAGGTCACGCACGTCGAAAACGCACCGGGCAACGTCGAGTGGTCCCCGGACGGAACGCAGATCGCCTTCACGATGTCCGTCGACTCGGACAACCCCTGGCCGATCAGCCTGCCAGGACGGCCGGAAGGCGCCGACTGGACCCAGGCACCCAAGGTCGTAGACCGGCTCGTCTACCGGCGCGACCGCCGCGGCTACATCGACGAGGGCTACACACACCTCTTCGTCGTTCCGGCCGACGGCGGCACGGCCCGCCAGCTGACCGACGGCGACTGGAATCACAACGGGGTCGCGTGGACACCGGACGGCGCCGAAATCCTGTTCACCTCGCTCCGCGTCGAGGACGCCGACCACGAATGGCGCCAGTCCGACATCTACTCGGTCGCGGTGGGAAGCGGCGACATCACGCGCCTGACCGACCGCTCCGGCCCGGACGGCTCACCGGTGCCCTCGCCGGACGGCAGCCTCATCGTCTACACCGGCAACGACCTCACCACCGACACCTACATCACCCGCAGGATCTACGTCATGCACCGCGATGGCTCCAACTCGCGGATGATCAGCGACGGGTTCGACCGGCAGGCGTCGGGCATGATCTGGGCCGCGGACAACAGCGGCGTGTACATGACCGTGAGAAGCGAGGGAACCAGCAATCTTCACTTCGCGTCGGTCGATGGCGGAGTTACGGAAGTCACCCAGGGCAACCACATGCTGAGCGTGGCGTCGATCGCATCGGGGATGGCGGTCGGGACCCTGTCCGACTATCACAGCCCCGGCGACGTGATCGCGTTCCCCCTGAACGACCCGGGCAACATCACCGAACTGACCGACGTGAACGCGGACGTGCTGGCCGGGGTCACTCTCGGCGACGTCGAGGAAGTGTGGTACAAGTCGGTCGAGGACTACGACATCCAGGGCTGGATCATCAAGCCCCCCGACTTCGATCCGTCGAAGCGGTATCCCCTGATCCTCGCGATCCACGGCGGTCCGCACGGTATGTACAACGTGGGCTTCAATTTCGGCTGGCAGAACCACGCAGCCAACGGGTACGTGGTGCTCTACACCAACCCCCGCGGCTCATCGGGCTATGGCAGCGCCTTCGGCAATTCGATCAAGAACGCGTATCCCGGCAAGGACTTCGACGACCTGATGGCGGGTGTTGACCTCGTCATCGACCAAGGCTACATCGATGACCAGAACATGTTCGTCTACGGCTGTTCGGGCGGTGGCGTGCTGACCTCGTGGGTCGTGGGCCACACCGACCGCTTCGCGGCGGCTTCCGCGAACTGTCCGGTGACCAACTGGCTGTCCTTCGTCGGCACGACCGACGGCGCAAGCTGGTACCGCAACTTCGAGAACTTCCCGTGGGACGACCCCTCCGAGCACCTCCGCCGCTCGCCGCTCATGTACGTGGGCAACGTCACCACGCCCACCATGCTCATGACCGGCGAAGGCGATCTGCGTACCCCGATGCCTCAGACCGAGGAGTACTACCAGGCGCTGCGCGTCCTGAAGGTCCCGACCGCGATGATCCGCTTCAGGAACGAGTGGCACGGCACCAGCTCGACGCCTTCGAACTTCCTGCGCACCCACATCTACCTGCGCGAGTGGTTCGAGAAGCACCGGAGGGGAGGACAGGTTACGGACGACTAGCGCGGGGACTGCGCGCGGGCGGCGGACCGCCACCGCGAGCCGCCGGAACGGGCTCCGGGCCGGCGCGGCGCGCCTGGTCCGGGGCTACCGGGGCGCGTGGATCGCCACCTTCAGCGGCGGGTCCACCCACCAGTGGAAGTGGAAACGGTTTTCGCCCTCCACGATCACCGCCTCGCGCCGCTCGCGCGTCTTCGGCCAGTCGTCGCGTCCGTTCTGCACCACGACAACCTGTCCCGGCTCCAGCCGCGCGACCCATTCGGCAAGCGCGTGCTCCAGGTTGCGCAGCAGGTCCCGCTCCGCGTGCCGCTGCACCTCGGCGCTGGCCTCCGCCCCGAGTTCGCCCGCATCCAGCACCTCGTAGCGTTCGGCGAAGTCGGCTGCCGCGATCGAGAAGGCCCGGTCGCGCATGAAGCCGATCTCGGTGATCGACATGGGGTTGAAGTTGGTCTCCACGCTATGGTAGGCGTTGCCGTATCTCCTGAGGATCATCGCTTCGGTTCCGGGGTCTCGTGACTGAGCAGGGCGGCCAGCTCCTGGGGGTCGAGGCGCTTCCCGGCCTGGCTTCCCATGCCGCGTCCCGACCGCGAGCGCTTGCGGGCGGGTTCCTTGCGACGCATCACCGCGCCGCCGGCGAAGTCGAAATCGGGGTGATGCACCTTGTCCAGCCGGCGCTCCAACTGGTGTTCCAGGGTGCGAAACGCGCCGAGATCCGCGGACGTGACGAAGGTGACGGCCTCGCCGGTCGCGCCCGCTCTGCCGGTGCGGCCGGTCCGGTGCACATAGTCGCCCGGGTCGAGGGGAACATCGTAGTTCACCACGTGCGATATGCCCTCGATATCGAGCCCGCGCTGCGCGATGTCCGTGGCGACGAGCACCCGGACCTTGCCCGCCGTAAAGCGCTCGATCGCGCGGGTGCGGTGGCGCATGTGCCGGTCGGAGTGAATCACGTCGGACGAGATGTCCGCCTTGTCCAGGCGTGATTTGAGCGTATCGGCGCCGATCTTGGTGCGGGTGAAGACCAGCACCTGCTCCCAGCCGGGCTGGCCGAGGAGATGGATCAGCAGACCGGGTTTCCGGTCGGGCCGAACCGAATACGCGATCTCCGATATGCCCTGTGCCAGCGTGCCCGAGGGGGTGACCTCCACCCAGGCCGGATCCCGCGTCATCCGCAGTGCGAGGTCGTGAACGGCGTTCGGCATCGTCGCCGAGAACAGCAGCGTCTGCGGCCGCTTGCCCAGACCCCGCACCACCTCCTCGATCTGGGGACGGAACCCCATGTCGAGCATCCGGTCCGCCTCGTCCAGGATCAGGAACCGGACACTCTTCAGCTTTGCCGTCCCCCGATTCTGAAGGTCGATCAGACGGCCGGGCGTAGCGACGATGACTTCGTGTCCGTGCTTGAAGGCATCCACCTGGGGGCCGTAGGAGACTCCTCCGCACACCACGGTGGCCCGTACATTGGTCCCCCGTGCCAGCGCCTCGGTGTCGTCGCGGACCTGTTGCGCCAGTTCCCTCGTGGGGCAGAGGACCAGCACCTGAAGTCCCGCTCCCTCCGTCAGCGCTTCGAGTGCCGGCAACATGAACGCACCGGTCTTGCCCGTGCCGGTGCGGGCGATCCCCACGACATCCCGTCCACCCATGACGAACGGGATCGCCTGGCGCTGAATGGAAGTCGGCTCCGTCCATCCCAGCGCCTCCACTGCGGCGAGGCGCGGCCGGGCGAGGCCGAAGCCCCCAAATTCTGTTGATTCGGTCAAATGCTGTCGTAGCCGGAAGGTTCGCTCATCGAGCAATGTAATATCTTCAGGCATGTCCGACGCACCGACCTCCGTCCTGTTCGTCTGTCTCGGCAACATCTGCCGCTCCCCGCTGGCCGAAGGAATCTTCAGGCACCAGGCGGAAATCAGCGGGCTGGCCGACCGCTTCGAGGTCGATTCCGCGGGCACGGGCGCCTACCACACCGGTGAACCTCCCGACTCCCGGTCCATCGCCGTGGCCGCAGCGCACGGTGTTCGCCTCGCCGGGACTGCGCGCCAGGTTACCGTCGGCGACTTCGGACGGTTCGACGTGATCGTGGCCATGGACGGAAGCAACCGGCGCTCGTTGCGGCGGCTGCGAGACGGCCGGGCCCGCATCGTCATGATGCGCGACTACGACCCGGAAGCCGGCGATTCGGACGTACCGGACCCGTACTACGGAGGACCCGACGGCTTCGAACGGGTCTACCGCATCCTGGAGCGGGCCTGCGAAGGACTGCTCGACGAACTGGCGGACGCGAATCGCTGAGCAGGTGGCGCGCGTGAACCGGGCTCCGCTCGACAGCGTCTGCCGCGCCGCGGGGCTGGATCGGTCGGAGATCGTGTCCACTCGGCCCGTCGGCGGAGGATGCATCAACAACGCGCTGAAGGTGCGGACGACCGGAGGCGGTTTCTGCCTCAAGTGGAATGCCGGTGCAGGCCCGGACTTCTCCGGTGTCGGCCCGGACTTCTTTCGCATGGAGGCGGAAGGGTTGTCGGCGCTGGCCGCTACGGGGACGGTGAATGTCCCGCGTGTTGCCGCAATGAGCGGCCCCGAGGACGAAGTCCCCTGGCTGCTGCTCGAGTGGATCGAGGAAGCGAGGCCGACCCGCGATGCCTGGCAGCGATTGGGACTCGGGCTGGCCGAATTGCACGGATGGCGCCCGCGCGCGCCGCAGATGCCGGACGCGGACCTGGCCGGGGTTCCCGCGCCCGAATGGCGTGCGGGCCGGTACGGCTGGCGCTCGGACAACGTCATCGGCTCGCTTCCGCAGCCCAACCGGTGGATGGACGACTGGGCGGACTTCTGGGTGGAGATGCGCATCCTGCCGCTGGCGCGGGAGTTGGGCGCCGGCGGGGTTCTTTCGGCACAGCAGCGGGCGCTCGTGGAACGGGCCGCGACGCGGATCAGCGGCCTGGTTGGCCCTGCCGCGGATGCGGACGGCCCGTCACTCCTGCACGGCGACCTGTGGTCCGGCAACGTGCTCTTTGGCGTCAGTCCCTTTCTGATCGACCCGTCCGTGTACGTGGGCCACCGCGAGGTGGACCTCGCCATGTGCCGTCTGTTCGGAGGGTTCCCGGCACCCTTCTACCACGCCTACGAAGCCGCTCTTCCGCTGCAAGCCGGATACGAACGCCGCAGGCCCGCATACCAGTTCTACCCGCTTCTGGTCCACGCGCGCCTCTTCGGCGGCGGATATGTGGCGTCGGTGGAGAGGGCGGCTCAGGCGGTGCTCGATACGCGCGCTTGACGGGGTGCTAGCGCCGCACCGCGACCAGCAGGCCGTCGCCGACGGGCAGGATGGTGGCGTCGAACCGGTCGTCCGCCGACACGGCGCGGTTGAAGCGGTCGAGCTGCGCGGCCAGTTCTCCTGATTCGGGGTCGAGGACCCTGCCTGCCCAGAACGCGTTGTCCGCCAGGAGCATTCCCCCCGGTCGCAGCAGTCGGGCGGCCACGCCGAGGTAAGTAGTGTAGCGCTCCTTGTCAGCGTCCAGGAAGACGATGTCGAACGATCCGTCCGGTCCGAGCTCCGACATCAGCTCCACCGCGTCTCCGACGCGTATGTCGACCCGGTCGTCCACGCCCGCCGCCGCGATCGACGCGCGCGCCACCGCGGCGTGCTCGGCGTTGATCTCCAGCGTGATGAGGCGGCCCCCGGCCGGGAGGGCCCGGGCAATCCACACGGCAGAATAGCCGGCCAGGGTACCCACCTCCAGCACGCGGCGGCCGCCCGCCGCCTTCACCAGCAGCTGCACGGCGCGTGCCGTGGCGGGCGGCAACTGGATCCGTGGCATCCCGGCCTCGTCCGCACGGCTGCGTATGTCCCGCAGCACGGCGTCTTCGCCCGCAAACAGGCGCTGCACGTACAGGTCGAGCGCGTCGTGATCCAGCTCCGAGGGGTCCGGCGCTCCCGACGGAACGCGCTGGAGCGGCGCCGCTGCGTCGTCCGTCCCGCTCACCGCCGCGACAGCACCCGCGCCATGCGCCGCACCCCTTCTTCGATCTCCTCGTCCGCAGACGCCGTGCTCATGCGTGCGTAGCGCGCGTCACCGAACGCCTCGCCCGGCACGATGGCCACGCCCGCCTCCTCCAGGATGCGCGTGCAGACCTCGCCCGCGCACGTCACCTCGTCGTCGAAGAGCCCGTCGACGCGGAAGTACAGGTAGAACGCGCCTCCGGGCCGCACATACGGACACCCCGGGAGGAGTTCGTCGAAGAGGCGCGCCACCAGATCGCGACGGCGACGGAACGCGGCCACCATGCGGTCGCGGTCGCGCACCCCCTCCTCGCCCCGCGTCAGCCCCTCGAGCGCGGCGACCTGCGAGGGGGTGGCCGCGTTCAGCGACACGTGGCTCTGCAGCGCCGACATCCTCGCCGCGAGTTCGCGGGACGTGTACGAGAAACCGACCCGCCATCCCGTCATGGCAAACGCCTTCGACATCCCGTTCGTGACGACCAGGTCGCCCACCCGGTCCGGGTCGAGGTCGAGCGCGCCCGGCGCCTTCTCTCCCTCACCGTAGTAGATCTCCTGGTAGATCTCGTCCGAGATCAGCGTGATGCCCCGCGCCCCCGCCCATTCCGCTATTGCCGCGAGCTCGCCCTTCGAATAGACGGCCCCGGTCGGGTTGGAGGGCGACGACAGGATCAGTCCCCGCGCGTTCGCGGTCGCGGCCGCCTCCAGGTCGTCGGGCGTGAGCAGGAAGTCGCGTTCCTCGCTTCCCATGACCGGTACCGAGTCGGCCCGGGCCAGGGTGACCATTTCGGGATAGGAGGTCCAGTACGGCGATCCGATGAGCACCTCGTCGCCGGGTCCGAACAGGCAGAAGCACGCGTTGAAGAGCGACTGCTTCGCCCCCGCCGAGATCACCACGCGCGCCGGGTCGGCCGGGTAGTCCGTGCCGGCAGTCATGTATTCGGCAGCAGCGGCGCGCAGTTCCGGCAGGCCGGCCGCGGGGGTGTACCGCGTGCGTCCGCCGCGGATGCCCTCGATGCCGGCCCCCGCGATCCCCTCGGGAGTGCGGAAGTCGGGCTCGCCCGCGCTGAGATTGATGATGTCCCGCCCCTCGGCCGCCAACTTCTTCGCCAGCGTGCTCACGGCAACGGTGGCAGACGGCCGCAGTTTCGCGATGTTCTCGGAATACGCCATGGGTTAGTCTTGTTGTCCCGACTGAGTAAGGAATTTGCAACGATATGAAGCCCCACCCGCACACGTCCGACAATCGGCACACCCGGGTGCCTTGGCAACCCCGCGGGCGCCGACCCCGGCGCCGGCCTCCGCACCGGCCGCCGTACTGATCCCGCGCGAACTGCCGATCCGGTCCATGCCCTCCCGCATGCCCGTCTTTTTCTTCGATTTCACGGATCCCGGATCGTATCTGGCGAGCCACCTCCTGGACGAAGCGGGAGCCGCCGACAGCTGCGAGTGGCGCGGTCTCGAGCTTCGGCCTCCGCCCCGAACGCTCGTCGATCCGGCCGCTCCCGAGTGGCAATCGTACCACTCACGGATCGCGGAGGCGGCGGCACGGCGGGGCCTCCCGATGCGTGCGCCGCGGCTCGTTCCGTGGACCCGCAAGGCCCACGAACTTACGGAACTGGCACGGGAGAGGGATTGTTACCAGGCCGTGAAGCGCACAGTGTTCGAGGCCCACTTTGTCGACCGGAAAGACATCGGGCGGGTAGATTCGCTGGTCGAGATCGCAAGCGCCGCCGGGCTGGACGGCTCCGAGGCCAAGGCGGTGCTGGATGTCGACCGTCATGCCACGACCGTGTTGCGGCACCGCGGCCTTGCGAGGGACCGGGACGTGGCTGAGGTTCCGGCCCTCGTGCACGGCTCGCGGCGCATCGAGGCATTGACATGCCCGGACGACGTGTCGAAGTGGATACGGTGGATCGAGGTTGAACTGGTTGCAGCGAAAGAGGAGTGACAGGAGAGCAATGGCGGGATACGAGCGCAAGACGGCACTGGCCCCGGCCGGGGTGCTGGAAAAGGCCGAGGAGTGGCTTCCGGAGTACATCGGCCTCCAGCGGTCGAAGCAGGGCTCCCACGGCGCGACGTACACGGGCAAGGAGGGCACGGTCGTCCTGACCGTTCACCGGCACGGTCCGTTCACGGAGGTTACCGCCCGCACGGACCGGCTGCGCACGTCGCGCATGGACTACGAGATCCAGCGCTTCCTGAACTGCCTCCCCTACGAATACGGCGACGCCGGCGGACCCGGCTCGGGCGATCCGGCGTAGCCCCGAGATGCCTGGACGCTGAACGGCATGGCAAACCCCGTCACCTTCGACGAGCTCAAACTCGGCCCCGAGACCGTGGCCGCGCTCGCCGCGGAAGGGATCGAGACGCCGACTCCCTTCCAGGCCGCGGCCATACCCGTGATCGCCCGCGGCAACGACGTGCTCGGCCGCGCGGGACCGGGCAGCGGCACGATGGTGGCCTACGCCGCCCCCCTGGTCGACCGGCTCGAAGGCGGCGCGGGCTCCCCTGCATGTGTGGTGCTCTGTACGGGTCAGCGCCAGGCGACCGAGCTGGCTCGCTCGCTCGCGGGTCTGTGCGAAGCCGCCGACGTCCGCGTCGGCGCCCTGACGGACCAGTGGAACCTCCCCGAACGGGCTGATTTCCTTTTCGTGCCCGCCGACCGTTTCCGCGCCGTGTACGACGGCACCATCGCGCTGGAACACCTCAAGGCGGTCGTCCTGCACGATGGCGACGGCGTCGTGGCCAGCGTCCCGGCGGACCACCTGGAAGCCTTTCTGGGAGGTCTGTCCAGCGACTGTCAGCGCGTTGTTTGCGGCCTGCCCTTCGGCCCCGGGCTCCACTCGCTCGCGGCACGATTCACCCGGCGCGCCGTGCGCGTCCCCCCAGGACCTCTTCACGGCCCGGACGCACGCGGCCAGCGCACGGGCGCGAAGCGGTCGCGCGGCGGACGGGGGCCCCGTCACGCGGACGCCGATTCGCCAGCCCGCTCTCTCAAGGTCGCGGTGGCCGCGGGCGACCGTTCGGAAGCCGTCCTCACGCTCGCCACCGAGCTGCTGCAGGAGCCGGTTCGCCACCTCCTGGTATACACGGCTTCGGCCGACCACGCCGCGGACCTGGGCGACTTCCTCACAACGCACGGGTATGTCGCCGGACCGCCCGGGGACGCGTCCGCGCCGGTGTGGATCTCACCCGGCGAGGACGAAGCCGCCCGCGAGGCGCTGGACGCATCGCCCGACCCCGACACCGTCGCGACCCTGTCCGCCTCGGTGCCCGCCGGAGCGCACATCGCCGCGATCCGTCACGGCACCGGCGGCCCGGCCCGCGTGCTGGCGGAGATTCGCGAACTCGCGCACCTGAAGGAGGTGGCGGCCGCGGCGGACCTCACCCTCAAGCGCGTCCGTCCGGGTCGCCCCCGGCGCGTTTCAGCGGCGCTGGACGAGTTGGCCGACAGCCTTCACGAAGCGGCGCGTGCCCCCGGGATCGCGCCGTACTACCTGCTCGTCGAGTCGCTGCTGGACCGTTTCTCGGCGGCCGAAGTGGCCGCCGCCGCCCTGCTGCTGCTCGACCGCAAGACGCCGAAGCAGGACGCCGGCACCGTGGGCGCCGGACGTGCCACGGCCCCGGAAAGCTGGATCAGGCTGTTCGTGTCGGCGGGAAGGCGGGACGAGATCGGACCGGGCGAGTTGCTCGGCGCCATTACGAACCAGTCCGACGTACCGGGCAACAGGGTCGGCAGGATCGACGTGCGCGAGAGTCACTCACTGGTCGAGGTGCGCACGGGAGACGCGAGACAGGTGATTTCGGCCCTCAACGGCACGACGCTGGGAGGGCGCAGCCTACGCGTCGACTACGACCGCGCAAAGGGCGGGCGACCGACCGGGGGCGGCGACCGGCGTCCAGGCGGCGGGCGCCCGGGCGGCGGGCGTCCAGGGGGCGGGGACCGGCGATCAGGCGGGGGTGACCGGCGTCCCGGGGGCCGGCGTCCCACCGGCAGCAACAGGCGCCCCGTCAAACCGCCATTTCGTCCTGGCGGCGGCGGAACATCCGGTAAAGGAAGTAACCGGCCGCCACCACGAGGCCGATCTTGAAGGCCATGGCCATGAAGCCGAACAACATCCCGAGCAGGGGTATCGCGGCCGCCATCAGCAGCTTCAGCAAAACGACACTTACGGCCCCGGTGACAGCGACTGCGCCAAAAGTCCTCACGATCTGCATTTTCCGATCTCCTCTGTTGCCTGATCCGGGCGGGTCCAGCGCCCGTAGTCGTCTTTACCCCCGGAAGCGGTAGGAAAGTTTCACGAAGACCCCCTCCGCTTCCGGACGGATATCACGGAACCGGAACGCCTCCATGTCCTGCATGCGGCGCGTGTATCCGATGAAGAAAACGGTTCCCGGCGTCGGCTCGTAGCTCAGCAGCGTCTCGATGGAGAAGTCGTTGGACTCGGAGGCTCCTCCAAAGCAGGCACTGTCCGAACACCGGGACAGTTCCCGTCCGGCGAGCGGGCTGAGCAGCACGCCGCGGCGCTGGCTGCCGTACTCCACGATCGCCCGGAAGAACAGGGAACGGTTGAACTGGTACTGGGCCCGCGCCCGCGGGATCGTGGCGCGCGAATAGAGCGAACCGTCGCGTTTACGGAACAGACTGGTGTGCCGCACACCCACCTCGCCGCTTATGTGCGTCGTGGGGAAGAAGTTGATGCCGACATCACCCGACCACGAATCGGCCAGGTCCACGGGCGTGTCCGTGGTGAACTCGAACAGCGGCGATTCCGACCGGGTGAGGCGGATGTTGCCGCGCACGCGGTCGAACGAGTTGATCCACAGGAAGACCGTTCCCGAACTCAATCCCTGGAAGATCGACTGATTCGGATAGAACGGCTCGTAGTGCCCGCCCGGACCCAGGACGTAGAGCCCTTCATAGTCCTCCGGCGCAACCGAAAACCTGGTCCGCGAGTAGTTGCCGAAAACCGTGATATTGCGGCGGAACGAGACGCTGCCGCCCAGCCGGACCCGCTGCTCCTCCGGTCCGGAGAGCGCCCGGAAGTCGTCGTGGTCCCAGAAGCCCTCGGTCTCGATGCTCGGACCCCACTGCTCGATCAGGTCCCCCGGCCGGCCGCGGAAGTTGTAGCTGACCCGGGTGTTGTACCGGGCCGTGCCGGTGCGGCGAATAAACCCGCTCCCGGCGACAAAATCGTTGCTCAGATCCTGAAATCCGACATCGAACTGGAAGTTTCTTCCGGAGCGGGCCACCTGCGCCGAGACCAATCCGCCATGGGTGGCCTCCGGATCCCCCTGCATCGTGCGGCTGCCCGCCGCCAGGAGTGTGACGGTGTAGCGGTCCCTGATCTGGAACCGTCCGTCAAGGCCCACCAGGCGGTTGAACCGGTTCCCGTGGTAGGTGCGGTCCGTGTAGACGACGCCCACGTTGGAGGTCGTGCCGAGATCACGACGCAGCCGGAAGATGTTGACCACCGGATTCGTGATTCCACCGGTATTGTCGGGATCGCCGACCTCGTCGACCGCGCCGAGGTAGCCCGCGTTGAAGCTGCCGATCTTGCCCTGCAGCTTGGCGCCCGCCACGGGGTTGATGATCGAGCGCGTGTACACCAGCTGTTGCGGAAGCCGGAAGATTTCGGTGCCCTCGAGGAAGAACGGGCGCTTCTCCCGCAGGTAGAGCGCGAAACGCTCGTTGACCGCAATCTGGCCGGCGTCGGCCTCGACCTGGGAGAAATCCGGATTGTACGTCCCGTCGAGGGTGAGGTTCGAGGTGATGCCGTAGGTCAGATTCAGCCCGAAGTCGCCGTCCACCCCGCTCCGCTGGAGGCCGCCCGCGTCACTGTCGTACAGCCCCTGTCTGGAGAAGGTCTGGACCGGATTGACCTCGAAGAAGAGACCGGGATCCAGCTCGCGAAGGCCGGTGAGCCTGCCGAACTGCTCCATCTTGTTGGCCACGTTGGCAGTCACGGGTGCCCAGGACTCGGCGTAGCCGTTGCGCGCGATCCTGCGCTCGATCTGCAGCCCCCAGTTCTGCACAGCCTCCTCGCGGAAGCGGATGCTCTTGAACGGCACCTTGACCTCGACCGCGTAGCCCCAATCGTGAAGCTTGCCGCCGGAATCCCACACGAAGTCGGGATTCCAGTCGATCGGGGGACCGAACCTGCGTTCCCGTGCGCCGCCACCGCCCACGACCCAGAGGCCGTCCTGCTGGACGCCGTACGGGTTGACCATGATGACGTAGCCGCGCCGGCGGTCGTTGAAGGTGTCCACGATGAACCGCACGTAGTCGTCGGAGCGGGCGAAGGAATCGCGGTCGCCCAGCGTGGCCCGCACGCCTCCCTCGACGTTGTCGTAGGCCTTGACGGCGAAGTAGATCGCATCGTCCGTGACCAGCACGCGCGCTTCCGTACGCTGGGTTGCGCGCGCGCCCTCGACCGGATCGAACTGGGTGAAGCCCGTGAGCACCGGGGCGTCTTCCCAGGCGGCTTCGTCGATCTCGCCGTCGATGTCGATCCCGGGGTCCTCCACCCAGGGATTCGGCACGTCCAGCTGTCCCGCGCTGCCGTCGTAGACAATTGCCTCGGGCGCGTCGCCTCCCGGGCTGCTCGGCGTATCGTCGTCGCGGAGTGCGGCGTCCTGTCCAGCCCCCGCGGTTGCGGCGGTCATCGCCGCCAAAAGTGCTATCATCTATCTCGTGGCCTTCCTGGCCGGTTGCAGTCCTATCGGTCGTCCCCGGTGCGGGGGCGCGGAGCGAACGCGAGATTCGCGCTGCCAGACTCTGGAGACACCTCGGACCCCCATACCGTTGACTGAAGATGGACCCATACCGGGATCGGGAAAAGCGGGAGCTGCTCCGGGAGCTGTCCGGCGGCACGGAGAATCCGGTCTGTCCTCGGTGCGGCGGCGCGTGCACCGTAATCCGCACCGGGCCCCGGTCGGACGTCGCCTACGTAAGGGACAGGGTCCTGATCCGGTGTTCAGCGTGTCTGCGAAACCTCGCGGTCGACGCCGGCGAACGGATCCGGTGATTGACGCGCACGGCCGAAGACCACCAGAGTTGACGGCCCGGACTCGCAACGCGGAGACGATCGCAATGGTGGGCAACGGCACTCGAATCGGGTTCTGCGCGGCCGGGCTGATCCTGGTCCTGGGCGCGGCGGCGGCCGGGCCCGCGACCGCCCAGGATGTGGACAGCGGAGACCCGGTTCCGGGCCCGCTCGTCCTCAAGTTGTCCTCGAGTACCCGGGCATTGGGGCTCGGCGGGGCGTTCTGGGCCGGCGACGGGACGAACGCGGTCCTGCACCACCCGGCGCTGATCGCCGGCGAGGGGTTCGGCGGTTCACGCCGGACGATCGGCGGAGCCACGCACCTCGCGCTGAGCGGCAGCCGGGCCTGGCTGGGTGGCGGCGTTGCGGCGGGTATCTCCTTCCTGCAGTACGGAACCTCGGCGCACACGCCTCTGGAGCTTCCCCGCGATGTCTTCGCCCTGATCGGGGGTGGTCACGCGACCGCGTCCGAGTACGTGGCGTCGCTCGGGTTCGCCGACGAGTTGTACGGCGTGGACTTCGGGGTGGCGGCCAGGATGATCGGGCAGAGCCTCGGCGCGCGCCGCGGCAGCACCATGGCGGTCGACCTCGGCGTGGCCAGGTCGGTCGGGCGCATCACCACGGCGCTGTCGGTGCAGAATCTGGGCCGCGCGCTCAAGCTGGGCCGCTACGAGGTGCCGCTGGCGAGGCGCGTGGTGGTCGGCGCCGGGACGGGCGGGCGGGCCCCGGCGGGGCCGTTTGACATCGGCGGCGCGGTTCAGGTCGCGCGCGAGGGTGACGGCGAAATCGTGCCGGGAGGAGGGCTGGAGGTCGCGTGGTGGCCGGTGCAGCGCCGGATCTTCATCGTGCGGATCGGGGCGGTCAGGGTGGTGGACGGCGACAGCTCGCCGTTCACGTTCGGCGCGGGATTCGAAGGTGACCGGATACGGATCGACTGGGCGTACCGCGACTACGCCTACGGAGATCTCGGCGCCGCGTCGCACAGCATCGGGATCGCGTTCAGGTAGGGCTGCGCCGCCGAGCCTGGATTTCGGGCATGCCCCGGCTGGTTTGCACTTCGACTCCCGGCGTACCCAGGAGCGGCGCCGCATCCGCCCCTGCCAACTCCGCAGGCGGCAGATCGCGCAGAATGCCGCGAACCTGGCCCGTCCGGGAATCGCGCAGGATAGTCACCGGATGATCGGTATCCCGGTCGAGAACGGCCGTCCCGCCCGGACCCGAAAGCCGAATGCCGACAAGATTCGCGTCCCACCCCGACCCCAGCGGGATCACGAAGGCGAAGCTGCCGCTTCCGCCGCCATCGGCCACTTCCGGCATGTCGAAGTTGAGCGAGAACAGTTGCTCGCCCGCCGCGTTTCGCCCGATGACCTCATACGCTCCCCCGGATTCCGGCAGGGCCGCCGGCCGGTCGACGAGGAACGCCGGCTCCAGGTAGGGTTCGCCCGAGTCGCCGACCCCTCCCCAGAGCAGGAGTGACCTCGCTGTCGGGCCAGCAGCAGAGGCCGCCTTCGGCCCCTCGTCGGCCAGTCGATACTTCAATGCGTTGGTGAAGTGGTAGTCGCTGACCCAGTCGTAATCGCAGTAGGACATGAGGTCCCCCGTGCCCGGTGGAACGAGTATTCCGCCGTAACGAAAGTCGTAACCCCAGGCCCCGATCCTCCCCCCGGAGTGCGGAAACGCATGGTCCGGATCTCCCGCGCTGCACCCCGGCGGATGTTGCAGGCTCATGTTGTGTCCCAGTTCATGGGCGATGACGAACTCCGACCGTGCCCCGCGATCGACCACCGAGAAGGTTGAACGGCCGCGCTGATACGCTCGCCCGTGGTGGTCCGCAACCGGTCCGGACATCGTCCCCAGATAGTGACCGGCACCCGCCTCCATGACGCGAATCAGGTCCGTTTCGGCGAGTACTCTTAAGGAAGCGGTGCTCGACGTCACCACCGGATCATGCAGCACAACCTCCATGTCACCCACCGGCAGGAGCGTCCGTGTTTTCCCCAGCAGCACGTGACCCAGCGGGTTGTCGGCCATGGCCTGCGTGATCGCGAGCACCGACGAGTCCGGCGCAACATTCAACAGGAACGGAATCAACGTGAGCCGGAAAACCGGCATGGTCCGAACGTCGACCTTCGTGCGACCGACCTCGGGGATTCGCCTCGTGACACCCAGCTCCGGGTCCAGCGTTCCCTCCGGATCGATCTCGACCACAATCTCCAGGCCCGGCTGCACGAGTGCGCCGTCTATCTCGGCGTTGGCCGTTGTCGACAGCAACGCCTCGGAAACGGTCGTTGGAATCGGGGTGTCACTGCCCGGTATCTCCACCACGCGAGTTGTGCCGTCCGTGAGTTGGAAGGTGGCACGCACGGGCGGAATGCCGGCGTCCGTGGCGCGGTTCGCCAGGGGGAACACGCGCAATAGGGACGGGTCGCCGGCAACGAGCGGAACGGGGAAGCTGCGTGACTGCACGGCTTGCGTCAGGTAGACCTGCGTCGCTTCCATGTCGCATCGTTGGATCCAGGCCCTGTCCAGGCGGTCCAGCCATTCCAGCAGATCGGGGTGCGGAGGTACGCACAGCCCGGTATTGGCCGCCGTGAACACCCGTAGCGCCAGGTGTTCGCCCAAGACCCCGGGAATCGGCCCGGACAAGTCCGGATTGTCGCTCAGCGCCAGTTCCTTCAGGAGGGTCAGATTGCCCAGCTCCGTCGGGATCTTGCCGTTCAGGGCGTTGTTCTGCAGGCGGAGGCCGACAACACGGTGATAGATGTTCACCTCGACCCCGTCCCAACGCGCCATGGGCTCGTCACTGAGCCAGTGGGCATTCCGCGTCCAGTTGGGGCCTCCGGTTGCCGCGTAGAGTGCCGTCAGAGCCGCCGGATCAGGGTTCACGACCGCAAGCGTTGCAGTCCCCGATGTTCCTCCACTGGTGGCGGTGATCATGGCCGTGCCCTCCAACTCTCCCTTGATTCGCACCGAGTCGGTCTGTGAGTCGAACGAGACCGAAGGTGGCATGACCCGCACCACTGTCGCGTTGCTCGACGTCCACTTGAAATCGACGCCCTCCACTATTTCGCCGTCCAAGTCCCTGGCTGTCGCGGTAAGCCACAGCACTTCGATCGGCGCGATCGTGTCGGCAGAGGGCGACACCGTGACGGACAACAGGAATGGGAAGACGGACACACCGAAGCTCTTCGTTGCCGACGCGCCGCCCGGGTCGCGTGCGGTAACCGATACTGTTGCGACTCCTTCCGCGACCCCGGCAAGGATTACTGCATTGCCAGACACGGCGGCCGTCGCCACGCCCGTGTCCGATGCTTCCACCGCATAGGTCAGCGCATCCCCGTCCGGGTCGCTGAAATACGCCGAGACATCCAGCGTATCGGCGGCACCGACGCTCACATTCTGGTCGGGGATTGTACCCTCCGCGGTCGGTGCGCGGTTGACGGCCTCGGACGGCTCGACCGGAGCCTCGACGCACGCGCCGACAGATACGGTGCCGACAGCCAGGAGGATCAGGAATGAGCGATCGACGCTCATCCGCGCGGCACTCGTGCCGCCCGGAACCCCGGATGCAGTTCCGCCAGACCCACGTCGTCCACCACCACGGTGCCTGCACCCGTCCGGTCGAACACGAGGCCGACCGAGCGCAGGGTCGCCGGATCGAAGGCGGGATTGTTGGCTGCGAAGTCGCTCAGCGGGATGGAAAAATGCTGCAACACCAGCTCCCAGGGGTTGGCGAAGCGGTTGTCTTCCAGATCGCGGCGCCGGAGGACGCGGATCGTGAGGGGGCGGCGCAGCGGTCCGTAGTCGGTGAGGCTCACCCGCGCGGTGTCGGCGTCGGCGTCGATGGCCTGGATGGTCAATTCGGGTGGCGGTTTTTCCTCGTCGTCCGGGCCCGAATCGCGGTCGTCCTCGCGGGACTCGTCGCCAGCGCGGGCGCGTTCGCCCTCGTCCCCTTCGTCAGGCGCCCCCTGCTCCCCTTCTCCGCTGTCCGGGTGTCTGCGGGGCCCGGGCTCGTCGTCGAGGGCGCCCACGTGCAGTTCCAGGGTCGTCTCGGCACTCACGGACCACTCCCGTGACAGTTCCGCGGGCAGGGCAATGGTGAAAACGGACGGCGGCGCGGGGTCGTCCGACCCCCGGTAGCTGTTGTTCCATGCCAGCCACAGCGCCTGATTGAGCTGCGAGGACGACGTGGTGGCCCGGTTGCTGGAGCGCAGGCCGAGACGGCCCTCGCGCCATGTGCTGAAGTCGGCGCCGTACAGCGTGACGCCCGGAGCCGAACCGGTGGTCACGTCGATGTCCTCCTCGAAGTCGGCGAGCGGCCGGAACGACGCGTCCATGAACCGCGTGATGTACATGGTCCCGGGCAGCCAGCCGCCCGCGACGCGGTGATCGCGGAAGAGGGGGCGATAGCGGTCGTCGCCCTTGAGCGTGATGTCCAGGAAGGACGAAACGAAAACGCGGCCGAACTCGCGCTGGTCCTCGGCCGGGAGCAGACCGTCGAGTTCCAGGATCCGGGGGCTGCGCGGACCGTTGTCGTGCGCACCCCAGACGGTGTTCCATTGCCCGTGGTTCGCCCGGTACACGTACACGGCCGATTTGAACATGCCCGCGCCCGCCGCGCCTGCGCCGCTCCCGGCGCCCCCCGCACCCGCGCCGCCGCTGCCGCTGAAGCTCACCCGGTTGAACTGGCGCAGCCCGTGAAAGCTCGTGACGTCGCCGTCGTGCGAGCCGTGGAAGACCAGGTAGTTGACGTCGCGGACGGGAGCGCGCTGCTCCGCCGGCAGATACTGGCCGTCCACCGGCGCGATCGCGATCACCGCGTGGATGTCGAACCCGAAGTCGAACTCGAGCGAGGCGTCGTCCGGGTAGCGGGTGAGGCGGTTGAACGCCGCTGCGAGCGCCACCGCCTCGCCGCCGCGCGAGTGCCCGATGAGCGCGATGTTATCCATGTCCACACGGCGATGGAAAGGCCCGTCCGCGTCCTCGTTGAAGCGGCGCCACGCCTGCAGGTGCTTCAGCAGGAGCCAGCCGCGCCCGTCGTTCTCGTTGCGGACGCCCCCGTTGATGAAGTTCATGTCCACCGAAGCCAGGATGTACCCGCGGCTCGCAAGCAACTCGCCGAGCCAGTCGTACCCGGGATCCGAGAAGTCGCGCATGTTGTGGTTGCCGTGCACCACCAGGACCAGGGGGTGCGGGCCGGGGTCGTCGGGGTACCACACGCGGGCGTTCAAGGGGAAGCTGTCGGGCGAGAATCCCCAGTAGCTGTTCCGCGACTTCGCCGAGGACCCGAGGCTCACCAGCTTCGAGGCGTCGACGGTCCCGGTCACGATCGCCACCGAATCGCGGTATTCGGCGCGGTTTTTGTCCGTGCCGCTGCCGTAGTAGAGCGTGAGGACCTCGTGGGGACCGGGCCGGGCGGGGTTGGGGTGGTCGAGGTGATGGCCCGACAGGACCGAAGCCGCATCGGATGGCGTGAGTTCCAGCGAACTGGCGCAGCCGCCCGCGACCAGGGCAGCCAGCAACGCGGATGGGGCGATGCGAGGTCTCATGAGGGGATTGTCGGGGGAATCCGGCCGGGTTGCAAGCGATTCGGCTATTGTTCAGGCGGCACGCGTCCGGTTCGGCCGGCACGTCCGGCAACCCACGTCCGGCGACCCACAACGAGCAACGGTGACGATGGCGAAACTCAGACGGGAGCTCGGGCTCTTCGACGTGTACGCCATCGCGACCGGGGCCACCCTCAGCTCGGGCTTCTTCCTGCTCCCCGGTCTGGCCGCGGCGCAGGCCGGTGGCGCGACCCCGCTGGCGTACCTCCTGGCCGGCGTCCTGCTCCTTCCCGGCATCCTCAGCATGGCCGAGCTGTCGACCGCCATGCCCCGCGCCGGAGGCATCTACTACTTCCTGGACCGCAGCATGGGCCAGCGGGTGGGGACGATCGGCGGCTTCGGCACCTGGACGACGCTGACCCTCAAGTCCGCCTTCGCGCTGGTGGGCCTCGGCGCCTACCTGCAAGTCTACTTCCCCGAAGCACCCGCCGGCCCCATAGCCTTTGCCTTCGCCCTGGGCTTCGGCGCGGTGAACCTGTTTGGCGCCAAGAAGACCAGCGCCATTCAGACCGTCCTGACGGTTGTGCTGCTGGCCATCCTGGGCTGGCTCATCGGAATCGGTGCAACGGCCGTCAACCCCGACGCCTTCGACGGCGCCTTCGACCTCGGTGCCTCGCCGTTCCTTGCCACCGTCGGCCTGGTCATCGTGTCGTACATGGGGCTGACCCATGTGGCGTCCGTGTCGGAGGAGGTGAAGAACCCCGACCGCAACCTGGCGCTGGGCATGCTGCTGGCGTTCGTAACGGTTCTCCTCGTCTACGTGCTCGGCACCTGGGCCATGGTGGGTGCCGTCGGCGTCGAGGCGCTCGCCGCGGATGGCGGCAACCTCGCGCCGGCCGCGTCCATGGCCAGGGTCGTTGCCGGGCCGACCGGAGAAGTCGTCATGACCGTGGCCGCCATCCTCGCGTTCACGTCCGTGGGGAACGCCGGGGTCCTGTCGGCGAGCCGCTACCCACTGGCCATGAGCCGCGACCATGTGCTCCCGAGCGCGCTTCACCGCGTCAGCCGCTGGGGCACTCCCTGGGTCGCCGTCCTCGCGACCGTTGCGCTGATCCTCCTGTGGCTGTGGCTCCTCGATCCGTCCGGCATCGCCAAGCTCGCGGGCGCCTTCCAGCTCATCATGTTCGGTCTGGCGTGCGTGGCGGTGATCGTCATGCGCGAGAGCGGCCTGGCGCCCTACGACCCGGGCTTCCGCGCGCCCTTCTATCCCTGGGTCCAGATCGTGGGCATCGTGGTCCCCTTCCCGCTGATCGTCGAAATGGGCTGGATGGCCACCCTGCTCAGCATCGTCTTCATCGCCTTCGGCCTGCTCTGGTACGGCATCTACGCCCGCGAACACGTCCGCCGCGAGGGCGCGATCTATCACGTGTTCGAGCGGCTGGGCCAGCAGCGCAACCAGGGGCTGGAGCACGAACTCCGCCAGATTCTCAAGGAAAAGGGCGTGCGGGACGCGGATCCGTTCGAGGAGCTGATTGCGTCTTCGGATGTTCTGGACTACGAGGGCGCGGTTCCCTTCTCGGAGCTGCTGGACCGGGCGTCGCAGGCGCTGTCGAGGCAGCTGGGAGTCAGCACCGACCGCCTGGCGCAGGGACTGCTGGAAGGCACCGGCACCGGTCTCACCCCGATGTCACAGGGCGTCGTCCTTCCGCACCTGCACCTGGACTCCATCACGAATCCCGCCATGGTCCTCGCCCGCGTCTGCGGAGGCATCGAGATCGACACCGGGACACCCGATGTCCCGCCCGCCGAAGACGAGCTCATCCAGGCCGCGTTCTTCCTCGCGAGCCCCGCCGCCGACCACGGCCGCCACCTTCGCACCCTGGCGCAGATTGCCGGGCGCGTGGACGACGAGAGCTTCCTGACCGAGTGGCTCGAGGCGGAGGACAACCTGGAGCTGCGCGAGGTCATGCTGCGCGACGAGCGCATGCTTGTCGTAGAGGTCCTGGCGCAAGGAGCCAGCAGCACGCTCGCAGGGATGACCATTCAGGCCATGGCATTGCCCGACAGCACCCTGGCGGCGATGATCCGCCGGCGCGGACAGCTCGTCGTCCCCCACGACGACACCGTCATCGAGCCGGGCGACCGCCTGACGATCCTCGGCTCGCCGCGCGACATCATCGACCTGCGCCACCGCTACGACGTGCACGCCACGACCGCGCCGCGCTGGTGGCGTACCCGCAGACAGGGGGCGCGCGCAATGAGACAGGGCCGGGCACAATGAAACAGAGGCACGCACAATGAGACTCTGGACCGGCACCAGCGGATTCTCCTACAAGGAGTGGAAGGGAAGCTTCTACCCCGAAAAGCTGCCCGCGACGAAGATGCTCGCGTACTACTCGCGGCAACTGAGCAGCGTCGAGATCAACAACACCTTCTACCGTCTGCCCCGCGCCGAGCTGCTCGACAAGTGGGCCGCGCAGGTGCCCGACGACTTCGCATTCGTGCTGAAGGCGAGCAGGAGGATCACCCACATGAAGCGCCTCAAGGACGCGGGCGATCCTCTGGAATACCTGGTGCGGACCGCGGTGGCGAGTCTGGGGACCCGGCTCGGCCCCATCCTCTTCCAGTTGCCCCCGTACCTGCGCGCCGACGTGGACCGCCTCACCGACTTCCTGGCGCTCCTTACGGAAGGCGTGGGGGCTCCCGAGGGCTTCCGCGCCGCCTTCGAGTTCCGGCACGCCAGCTGGTTCAACGACCACGTATACCAGGCGCTGGCCGACCACGGTGCCGCGCTCGTCACCGCCGACACCGGCGACGGCGAGGCCCCGGTGGTGGAAACGGCGGGGTTCGGCTACGCCCGCCTGCGCCGCCCCGGCTACGGCGAAGCGGAACTGCGGGAATGGGCGGTCGCGCTGCGGCGTCCAGCCTGGTCCGATGTGTTCGTCTTCTTCAAGCACGAAGACGAGGGCGCGGGGCCGCGGATGGCGGCGGCGTTCAGCGAGGTGTGGTAGGCAGCGCCCCGGCCGACAACACCTGGACGAGATTCCGTTCAATCGCCGCCACCGCCTCGGGCGGCACGTCCAGGTCCTCCCTGTCCCGCTCCCACACCGCCAGAAACCGTTCCACCAATTCGCACCCCGCCCGCACCACCAGCCGCTGCGGCAGCCGGGCCCCCGACGCCAGCCGGGCGAGCAGGTCCTCTGACAGGTCCGTGAAGCGGCGGGCCCCGCCCAGCCATTGCAGCGCCATCCGGTCGTCATCCGCGTAGGCGATCGTCGAGACCAGGTCGTAGGCCGGAGCCAGTTTCGGATTCCGGCCGTCCGGGTAGATCAGCGACCAGTTCTTCAGGTGCGCATCGCCGTTGCCGATCAGCGCGCAGAAGACCAGGCGGCGTATGAACTCGATCACGGCATCGTCTCCGATCTCCCGACCGATGACCTCGGCGATCTCCCGATAGCCCGCCGCCAGGTACTTCTGTTCGGGGTAGGCACCCAGCACCTGCGCGAAGTCCTCGATGTGCACGCGGACCCCGTCGTCCGATCGGTCGAATCGCCGCACGGCAAACGCCGGCCCCGGCCCCGGCCGCACTCCGCGAGGCAGGTTCCCGATCAGGTCCGCCGATACCAGGCGCACCTCGGGCACGTCGATCCCGGCCGCCGCCGCAAGGCGCATCATCGCGAATTCCTGCTCGCACAGGCCCGGAAACGCCGGGGACGGCAGCTTTACGATCCACGACCCTCCGACCCCGTGAACCGGAACCGTCAGTCGGCCGGCGTCCATGGTCGCGGACAGCTTCAACTGGACGCCCGCCAGCGAGAACCTGAGAGGCGGCGGGGAGCGGAGCATTGCACCGGCGGCGGCATCGGGCGTCGTTTGAGCATTGTCATGCCCGCCACGCACGAACCTGCCCGCACCGGCGAACCTGCCCGCGCCGGCGAATCTGCCCCCATCCCCACTGGTGGACGCTGTGCGGACGGCCTCAACGGGGACAACCGTCACCGCACCAGGGAGATCTTCCCCAAGGGCTGCAAGCAGCTGAAACTCCGCGCGTGTATCGATGCCGGCGGCACGCGCCAGGTACTCTCTCAGCGGCCCCTCGGGCAGAAGGTTCGAAAAGAACGGGTGGGCCCAGGTCCTGGTGGCCGGGATGTCGGTCACCAGGTCGCCGAACGCATCCCTGAACGCGAGCCCGAGCGTCGCCCTTCGCGGATCGTCGATGTATGCGGGGTCGAAACCGAAAACGATGCGATCGTGTCCGACCCGCGTCAGCGTGCCGATCGACTCGCCGTGAAGGCGAACATCGAGGATGTCGACGTCAGCCATCGCCCGAGCCTGCCCGGCGGTCGCCCGGGTTCGGGACCACGCCCAGCGTCAGCGCTGCCGGCACGACCCGGCGGGGCACGAGCATGATCTCCACTCCCAGCCCGCGCGCCAGTTCCACGGCGCTGGACAGCCTCGGGTCCACCCGCCCGCCTTCGATCTTCGAGATCTGCGCCTGGGTGAGGCCGACCCGCTCACCGAGTTCGCGCTGGCTCATTCCGCGACTCTTCCGGGCGGTCCTCAGGGATTCAACGATGTTGAGGACGGCAGGGTGCATGGTGCTACCTCGTGTGATATGTTTTACGGTATGATATCATCCAATAGGGATACTATAGTATATTGTTCATGCCTGCCAGGACCAGCGACGGAGGAGCTTCCGGGACGACCGGGTCCAGCAAACTGCCGCGATCGTGGCACCGTACTCCGGTCGGACACCACTCACATCCTTGACACGCCCATGACCCCGGACCAAACATCCACCTGTGGTGTACCCCAACGCGGCGCAGAATCGACCGCCCGGCAGGCAGGAGCCCTCCCATGATCATCAGGGTCAAGAAGAACAGCGACATCCCATCGTCCGAGATCACCCCGGAGGCGGCCTACATCGACCGCCGCAAGTTTCTGGGGGCTGGCGCCGCCCTGGGCGCCGTCGGCCTTGGTGCCGCGACCGGCCTTCGTGCCGCCACCGGCCCGGATGCCGCCGCGGGCCTGGGCGCCGCGCCCCTGATCGGGCGCGGGCTGTCGGTCGCCGGGCAGGACGAAGAGCCCAACACCTGGGAAGAGATCACCAGCTACAACAACTTCTACGAGTTCGGGACCGCCAAGGGGGATCCGTCGAAGCACGCCCCCGACCGGCTCGTCACGGACCCGTGGACGGTGAAGGTGGACGGCCTCTGCAACAACCCCGCCGACTACCACCTGGAGGACTTCATCAAGCCCTCCACGATCGAGGACCGCACCTATCGGCTGCGTTGCGTCGAGGCGTGGTCCATGGTCGTCCCGTGGCGCGGGTTCCCGCTGGTGGACGTGATCGAGCGGGCGCAGCCCACCGCCGCCGCGAAGTACGTCGCATTCGAGACGCTCTGGGATCCGGAGCAGATGCCCGAGCGCAACTGGCGTCCAAGGATCGGCTGGCCGTACCGCGAGGGACTGCGCCTGGACGAGGCCATGCACCCCCTCGCCCTCCTGGTCACCGGCCTCTACGGCAAGGACCTGCCCGCCCAGAACGGGGCGCCGCTGCGCCTGGCCGTACCCTGGAAATACGGCTTCAAGAGCATCAAGTCGATCGTGCGCATCAGCTTTACCGAGGATCAGCCGCCCACGACCTGGGCGACCCAGACCCCGCGCGAATACGGGTTCTATTCCAACGTGAACCCCGACGTTGACCACCCCCGCTGGAGCCAGAAGACCGAGAAGCGGATCGACGGCAGCAAGTTGTTCGGGTCCCGCCGCATCGACACGCAGTTCCTGAACGGCTACGCCGACGAGGTGGCGCACCTGTACGAGGGGATGGACCTGAAGAAGAACTTCTGACGGTGGAGGCGAAGGCGGCACCGACGCGCGCGCCCAGGGCCGCCAACCCGAAGCGCCAGATCCACCTCGCCAAGGCCGCCATCTGGGTGATCGGCCTGGCGCCCACGGTCTGGCTGACCGCGGGTCTCTTTCGCCGCACGCTGGGGGTCAACCCCGTCGAGACGATCATCCTGGTCCAGGGCCGGTGGACCCTGGTGTTTCTGATCGCCACGCTCGCGGTGACCCCCATCCGCCGCCTGACCGGCTGGAACCGGATCGTGCAGCTGCGGCGTCTGCTCGGCCTGTTCGCCTTCTTCCACGCCTGCGTCCACTTCCTGTCGTACGTCGGGATCGACCACCTCTTCGCGCTCTCGATCATCGTCGAGGACGTGCTGGAGCGGCGCTACATTACGGCGGGATTCACGGCGCTCGTCCTCCTGGTCCCCCTGGCGGTGACGTCCACGAAGGGATGGATCCGCCGGCTGGGGAAACGCTGGCAGCGGCTGCACCGTCTGGCTTACGTTGCGGCGGCGCTGGGTGTCCTCCACTTCTACTGGAAGGTCAAGGCGGACACCTTCTGGCCGCTGGTCGCGGCGGTGACCCTGGCGGGGTTGTTCGCGGTGCGGCTCTACTACGGGAAACGCAGACGAGGCGGCAGATGAGACACCTCTTGCGAATGGTCGGATCGGTTGCGGCCGCGGCGCTCCTGGTCGCGCTTGCAGTGCGTGCTCCCGAGAGCGCGCCCACGGCCAACGCTTCCGGTCCCACACCCTTCGCCTTCCAGCGCCCTCCCCCCGAGTGGCACGAGTTCTACTTCACGCGGGCCGCGTACAACAGCTACTCCGGCTGGGGACGCCGCTCGCGCTCGTGGGCCACCGACTTTCCCAAGTCCGACCGGCAGTTCCTGACCGTGCTGCAGCGGCTCACCAACCTCGACGCGTTCAGCTACGAGAACGCCGTCCTCCTGACCGACGAAAACATCCGCCGCTACCCCTTCCTCTATGCCCTGGAAGTCGGGTACATGAGCCTTTCGCCCGCCGAGATCGAGGGCCTGCGCGACTACCTCAAGGCGGGCGGGTTCCTCGTGATCGACGACTTCTGGGGAACACAGGAGTGGATGCAGTTCGAATACCAGATGAGCCTGGTGTTCCCGAACCACCCGATCATCGACCTCGACCTCGATCACCCGGTCTTCAGCACCTTCTACGACATCGACGAGATCCTCCAGGTCCCCGCCTATGGGCGCGGGCGGTGGGGCGGCGGGACCAGCGAACGCGACGGGTACGTGCCCTACGTGAAGGGCATCCTGGACGACGACGGGCGGCTGATGGTCATCATCAACTGGAACACCGATCTGGGTGACGCCTGGGAGTGGGCCGAGCGCCCGGATTACCCGGTCCAGTACTCAACCTTTGCCTTCCAGATGGGCGTCAACATGATCGTCTACGCCATGAGTCACTGAGTATATGAGTATATGAGTATGAGTATATGAGCAGCGTGTTCGAATTCCTCTTCAAGTACCGGTCCGTGCTGTACCAGGAGGGCGACTTCACCTTCCTGTCGCCCTGGCCCGTCGCGACCGTCGCGCTCCTGGCCGCGATCCTGGTCGTTCCGGCGATCCTCACCTACACGCGCGCCCGGGCAAAGAGCAGCGCGGCCGACCGCTGGGTGCTGGGCGCGCTGCGCGGGGCGGCGTTCCTGCTGCTCTTCTTCATCGTGATGCAGCCGGGGCTGGTGCTGACCTCGGTGGTGCCGCAGAGGAACTTCCTGGCCGTACTCGTCGACGATTCCCGCAGCATGACCATCGACGACCGCGACGGAACCTCCCGCGCGGACAAGGCCGCCGGGCTCCTCGACCCCGACGGCGACCTGGTCACCGCGCTTAACGACGACTTCGCGCTCCGCTACTTCCGCTTCTCGTCGGCGACGGCGCGGGTGGGCGGCGTGGACGCGCTTACGTACGACGGCAGCCAGACCCGGATCGGCGATGCGCTGGCCCGCGCACGCGACGAGCTGCAGGGCGTGCCGCTTTCCGGACTCGTGGTGGTCTCGGACGGCGGCGACAACACCGACGAGGCCATCGGCGAGGCGCTGCTGCCGCTGCGGGCGGCGTCGGTCCCGGTGTTCACGGTCGGGCTCGGCGACGACGAGATGGACGCCGACGTGCAGACCAGCCGCGCGGACGTACCCGAACACGCACTGACGGGCACGTCAATGGTTGTGAACGTCACCGTGGACGCGCGGGGCTACGCGGGACGGCAGGTTCCGATCATCGTCGAGGACATGGGGCGGATCGTGACCAGCGAGGACGTCACCCTGCCGGACGACGGACAGACACTGGTCACCCCGATCGCAATCACCCTGGAGACCGCCGGCGCGCGCGAGCTGACCTTCCGGGTCCCCGGACAGCCCGGTGAACGGGTACTGGAGAACAACGAACTGCGCACCGTCGTCCAGGTCCGCGACCGCACCGAGAAGATCCTCTACTTCGAGGGCGAGCCGCGCCACGAGGTCGCGTTCATGCTGCGGGCGGTCCGCACCGACGAGAACCTGCAGGTCGTCCTGCTCCAGCGCACCGCCGAGAACAAGTTCTTCCGCCGCAACCTCGACGACCCGCTCGAACTGGTCGAGGGTTTCCCGACCACCCGCGAGGAGCTGTACGACTACCGCGCGCTCATCCTCGGGTCGGTCGAGGCCAGCTTCTTCACCCACGACCAGCTGGACATGATCGCCGACTTCGTGAGTGCGCGGGGCGGCACGCTCCTCATGCTGGGCGGGCGGCGCGCCTTCACGGAGGGCGGCTACAAGGGCACGCCGCTTGAGGACGTTCTCCCGGTCGTGCTCGACGACCCCACTGGCTCCACGCCCACGGAGCGGCTCGCCTTCGTGAAGGTCGAGCCCACGCCTGCCGGTGCGAACCACCCTGTGACCCGGATCGAGGGGTCCGTGGACGGGTCGGCGGCCCGCTGGGACTCGCTGCCTCCCGTGTCCACGACCAACATCCTGACCGGGCTCAAAGCTGGGGCGACCGAGCTGCTGCGCGGCACCGTGGTCGAGGTGCCGGAGGCGGGCGGTGCCGCGGGGAGTCCGGCCGATCGCAGCGACCGCGTGGTCATGGCGTTCCAGCGCTACGGGAAGGGCCGGGCGGTGGTGCTGGCCGTGCAGGACACATGGCTGTGGCAGATGGACCACACCGTCGCGCTCGAGGACCAGAGTCACGAGAACTTCTGGAAGCAGCTGCTGCGCTGGGTTGTCGCCGAGACGCCCGACCCGGTCGAGGCCGCGCCCGCCGAGGAGTCGGTGGAGGCCGGCGAGCCCGTGACCGTCGAGGCGACCGTCCTGGACGAGGGCTTCGTCGAAGTGAACGGCGCCGCCGTGACCGCCCGCATCACCAATCCAGCCGGAGAGGCGCAGGAAGTACCCATGGAGTGGTCGGTCACCGAGGACGGCCGCTACAGCGCGACCTTCACACCGGCCATGGAAGGCATCTTCGAGGTGTCGGTCGACGCGGGCCGTGACACGACGGTGCTCGGCACCGCCGAGACCAGCGTTCGGGTGGCCCCGGGCGTCGAGGAGTTCCGCGACCCCCACCAGCGCCGCAGTCTCATGGAGCGGATCGCGGACGAGACCGGCGGCCGCTACTACACGCTGGAGACCGCGAGCCAGCTGCCGGAGGACCTTCAGTTCACGGGCGGCGGGGTCACCGTCACCGAGGAACGCGACCTGTGGGACATGCCGCTGCTGTTCCTGCTGCTGGCAGGGCTGCTGGGGGCCGAGTGGGGATACCGCCGCAAGCGGGGGATGGCGTGAGGGTCGGTGTCGGCGGTCCCCCTCCTGCCGCGACGGCCGCGGCGGCCTCGCGCGCGGTCGTCGTCGCCGTGCTGACCATCTCCGCCCTCCTCCCCCCCACCCTTCAGGCCCAGAACACCCACGTCCTCCTGATTTCCGGGCTCGGGGGCGACCCCGAGTACACGGAAGCCTTTCACGGCTGGCTCAGCCGGTTCGCCGATGCGGCCACCGAGAAGTACGGGGTGCCCGCGGAACGGATCACCTATCTCGGGGAGAAGACGGACCTCGACCCGACGCGGATCCGGGCGCGCTCCACCGGAGACAACATCCGCGAGGCGTTCGTACAGTTGGGCGAGTCAATGGCTCCGTCGGACGACCTCGTCGTCCTGCTCGCGGGGCACGGGACCTTCCGCGACGGCACCGCGCGCTTCAACATCCCGGGACCGGACCTGACGCCCGAAGACTGGAGCGGCATGCTCGCGGGTCTCGGCGACCACCGCGTCACGTTCGTCAACACGGCGAGCGCCTCGGGCCCGTTCATCGAGGCCCTGTCCGGGCCCAACCGCACGATCATCACGGCCACCCGGAGCGGCCGGGAGCGCAACCTGACCCGTTTCGGCCTCCACTTCGTGGACGCGTTCGCCGACGACGGCGCCGATGTGGACAGGGACGCGCGCATCTCGATGTTCGAGGCCTTCGGCTATGCGCTGCGCGAGGTCGAGCGCGAGTACGAGGGCGACAACCAGCTGCTGACCGAGCACGCCATGCTCGACGACAACGGCGACGGAGAGGGAAGCCGCGAGACCGACGGCCTGGAGGGCGACGGCACGCTGGCACGCACGGTCTTTCTGACTTCGGTCGGGGGGGCGGCCGGCGATGCGGCCGTGTCGCCCGCGCTTCAGGCGCTGTACGACGAGAAAGCCGCGATCGAGGCGCGGATCGCCGAGCTGCGGCGAGTGAAGGCCCAGTTGCCGCTGGAACGCTACGAAGACGAACTGGAGGCGCTGCTGATCGAACTGGCACTCAAGAACCGGGAGATCAGGGCGGCGGGCGGAAGCGGGTAACGTTACGACCCGGCCACCCGGAATTGCCGAAGCCATGCGATCAAGACGATGGCTGATCCGGTGCACTCTGCTGACACTTGCCGGCTTGGCCTGCCAGTCATGCAGACCGGACGCCGGGGACGTACTGCATCCCACGCCGGAGAACGTCCCGGCGAACCCGTCGCGCATCGTGGATGACATGCTGCCACGGGATCTGTCGCCGGCTGCATTGGAGCGCTGGCGAGAGGCCCGTGATGCCCTCCTTGCTGCATCCGCTCGGCTGTGGATCGGGAGCGACCAGGAAGGCCCTGAACTCTTCGGCCGTGTGCGCGACGTCTCCATCGACGACGCCGGCAACATTCTTGTCCTGGATGAACAAACCAGCGATGTGCGGGTCTTCTCCTCCAATGGCAGGCACCTTCAGATCGTCCAGACAAGTCGTCTTGCTCCTTCCGAACGGGAACCGTCATCGGTGCGTACGTACCTGGTCGACATGCAAACGGGATCGGGTGCCCTGATCTCGGATGAAATGGGTCATCTTCTCGCCGTTAGTGCGGACGGATTCGTGTTCCTGCACAATCACCCATTCCCACGGTTGGAGGTGCGAGACAGGTAACGACATTGGCGACCATGGGCGGAGCGTTACACCTTTGGGAATGATGCATGCCCTGACTTCGGACCGAGGGCGCGGGCCACGGCTGGCGCCAATCGTGTTGTTCGTACTGCTCGCACTCGGCGCGGTCGCAGCCGCCGCCACGGCCCAGGAAGCCGACGGTTACGCCGACCTGCGCGCGGGCCGCTACGACGAAGCCGTCCGCGCGCTGAGACCCGCCGCGGGCGACGGGAACGCTGCCGCGCTGGCCGGGTGGGTGACCGCGCTGCGCGAGACCGGCGACTACGAGGGCGCGGTTCGGGCCGCCGAGCGAGGGGTGGACGGTGGGCTGGCGGGCGCCCGGGCGCTCCACGGTGCCGCCCTGCTGGACCTGGGCCGGATCGCTGACGCGCGGGCGGTGCTCGAGGAAGGGGCTCGCGAGCCCGGGGTGTCCGGTGCCCGCTCCCGGGTGGAACTGGGGATCCTCGAATACCGCTTCGGCGACCGCGGCCGTGCCCGCACCATCTTCGACGGCTTCATCGACTACTACAACAGCGCCACCAGCCTCACGACACCCGAACTCACGGCGGTCGGGCGGGCGCTGATCCACCTGTCCCGCTGGGACTACGAGTACGCGCACGACGCCCTGCGCGCCCTGGACGAGGCCATCGCGGCCGGCCCGCTCGACCACACGGCCCAGCTCGCGGTCGGCACCCTGTTTGTAGAGCGCTACGACGCCCGGCAGGCCGCAGACGCCTTCGAGCAGGTGCTCGCCGAGAATCCCACGCACCCGGAAGCGCTCCTAGGACTGGCCCGCGTCGCGCGGCTGGAAGGCGGCGGCAATCCCGCGGCGGCGCTCGAAGCCGCGCTCGAGACGAACGCCGACTTCGCGGCCGCCCGGACGCTGCTGGCACGCATGCGCCTGATGGACGGGAACCGGCAAGGCGCGCTTGAGGAGGTCGACCGCGTGCTCGACGTGAACCCCGCTCACCTGGAAGCCCTGGGCACGAAGGCGGCAATCCTGCACCTCGCGGGCGACGACGCCGGATTCCGCCAGCTCATGGACCGGCTGCGCGCGCTGACCGACGCGCCCACCACACCGCTCATCGTGCTCTCCGAACTCGCCGCCGATCACCGGAAGTACGAGGACGCGCTGGACTTCGCCCGCCAGGCCAGCGAGGCCGATCCCGCCAGCTGGCGCGGTTGGGGACTCATGGGACTGAACCAGGTCCGTCTGGGACGTGTCGACATCGGGCGGACAAACCTGGAACGCGCGTTCGCGGGCGATCCCTTCAACCTGTGGTTCAAGAACACGCTGGACCTGCTGGACACCTTCGGCGAGTACCGCGTCGTCGAGACGCCGCACTTCAGCCTGGTGCTGCACGAATCCGAGGCCGAGCTGCTCGCGCCGTACATGGAGGCCGTGGCCGAACGCGCGTACGCGGAGATGTCGGGGCGGTACGGCTACGCCCCCGAAGAGCCGATCCGTGTCGAGGTCTACCCGCGCCACGCCGACTTCTCCGTGCGGACCGTCGGACTGGTCGGAATCGGTGCGCTCGGCGTGAGCTTCGGGCCCGCACTCGCCATCGACTCGCCAGCCGCGCGCGGGCGCGGCGAATTCAACTGGGCGTCGACGCTGTGGCACGAGATCGCGCACTCCTTCCACATCGGCGTGTCGGACAGCGAGGTGCCGCGCTGGTTCTCTGAAGGGCTGGCCGTCCACGAACAGCGCCTGGCCGACGCCGGGTGGGGTCATCAGGCGGGCGTCAGCTTCGTCCGGTCGCTGGCGTCAGGCGAATTGCGTCCCGTCAGCGAGCTCGACAAGGGGTTTTCGAGCCCGCGGCATCCGGGCGAGGTGCGCGACAGCTACTACCAGTCGTCGCTGGTGTTCGAAGTGATCGAGGAGCGCCACGGCTTCCCGGCCATCGTGGCCATGCTGCGGGCCTACCGGGACGGCGCCTCCAACGAGGAGGCGTTCGAACGCGCGCTGGGCGTGCGCCTGGAAGACTTCGACGCCGACTTCGAGGACTTCCTGAACGAGCGCTTCTCGGCGGCGGTCGCCGCGGTGGGCGGCGACGGAGGCGAAATGGCCGCGCCGGAAAACCCGCTCGCGGTCCCGGATGTCGCGACCCTCGAGGCCGAGGTCGCGCGCAATCCGCGCCGGTTCGTTCCCCGCATGGCGCTCGGGCAGGCTCTGTTCCGGGAAGGGCGCGGGGCCGAGGCGGCGGACCACTTCGAGGCCGCACTCGAATTGTTCCCGCAGTACGGCGGTCCCGACGGCGCGCACTGGTTCCTGGGGCGGATCCGCGCGGAAGAGGGCGACACCGACGCGGCCATCGTGCATTACCGGGCGTTGCTCGCCCTCAACGAAAGCCATTACGACGCGCGGCTGGCGCTGGGGGGCCTGCTGAGCGGGGACCCGGGCGGCTCAGGAGAAGCGACCGCGGCCCGCACCGATGAAGCGGCCGCAGCCGAGGTCCTGCGTCACGTTCCGCACATCCACCCGTACGAAATCGAAGACCACGAGCGCCTGGCTCATCTGATGGAGGGGGTCGGGGATCTCGACGGCGCGATCGCCGAGCGGCGGGCGATCGTCGCGCTCGATCCCGTGGACCGCGCGGCGGCGCACTTCCAGCTGGCTCGACTGCTGCACCGGAGCGGAGACGCCGCCGCCGCCCGCAGCGCGGTCCTCGCGGCGCTGGAGATCGCGCCCAACTACGAGGAAGCACTCGACCTGCTGCTGGAATTGCGCCGCGAGAGGCCGGGGGCGTGAAGCTGCCAAGCGCGGCCGGCGCGATGGGCGGTGCCATGGTCGCAGCGGCCGCTCTGCTGACCCTTCCCCTCGTGGCCGGGGTCATTGGGCCGCCGCAGGGGGCGACGGTCGCCGCCGCGCCGGGGGCTTCGCCCTCCTCCTCCCTACAGACATTCCTCAACGTACCCTACGACGGCAGCTACACGTTCGTGCGCGTGCGCTTCAACAGCGCCCGGCGCAGTTTCGGCAGGGGATTCGGGCGCGGCGGAGGACCGGGATGGGCGCACGACTACCCGTACGCCGACGACAACTTCATCAAGATCCTGGACGAGGTGACCCTGCTGGGGCCGAACACCGAGGGCACCAACATCATCGACGCGGACGATCCCGAGCTGCAGCGATACCCGATCGCGTATGTCTCCGAACCCGGAGAGTGGGCCCCGACGCAGGCCGAGGTGGACAACCTTGCCGACTATCTGCGGAAGGGCGGCTTCCTGATCCTGGACGACTTCCGCGGACAGCGCGAGTGGAACCAGGTGGAGGCGATCTTCAACGTGATCCTGCCCGGGCACCGGTTCCGTCCGCTGGAGCTGGAGGAGCCGATCTTCAATTCGTTCTTCCAGATCGAGACGCTGGATCTGCCGCCGCCGACCTTTCAGCAGTACACGCCGCTGTTTCTGGGGCTGCACGAGGATGACGACCCGGAGGGGCGCCTCATGGTCGTTGCGAACCTCAACAACGACATCGGGGACTACTGGGAGTTCTCGGACACGGGTTACTACCCGATCGACCTGTCGAACGAGGCGTACAAGTTCGGCGTCAACTACGTGATCTATGCACTGAACCGGTAGGGGCGGCACGCCGCCGGAGGGACCACAGCAGCCCGAAGCACACTACCGACGCAGAACCAGCGAGACCGTGGCTACCGGCTCTCCCGGCGTCAGAATCACCTCGACCGATGTGCGGTCGGTCCCGGTCCCCGCTGTCACCGTGATTGTGCTGTGGTTCGCCGGCACCCGGCACAGCAGGAACTCACCCAGAAGGCCCGTCTCTGTGCTCTCCGAGCGCCTTTGGACCCGCAGGCGGCGCCCGGCCTCGATCCCGACCGTCCACTCCGCGACGACCGGGACGCCCGCCGCAAAACGGGTGCCGTCTTCGAAGACATTGCCCACCAGCACGCCATGCGCCGGGTCCCAGTCGCCGGTCCCGCACGCCCTCGCCAGCACCTGGTGCGAGCCGGGGGCCTCGATTCGGACCCGGGCGGTGTCACCGCTCTCGACCCGCGCCTCCGCGGTCGCGTAGTCCCGGTCCAGCCCGCCCAGTGAAGGGCGAAGGTATGCAAGCCGATAGGTCCCTTCCGGCAATCCGGCAATCGTGAAGCGCCCATGGGAATCGACCTGCGCCTCGACGGCGATGCCGACCAGTCCGATGGAGCCTCCGGCCCCGGCTCCAGCCGCCACCCCCGCCACCTCGCCGACGATCACGCCGCCGACTTCGGAGTAGGCGACCTGCTGCGTTCCGCTTCGGCGCGCGCTCACTACGCGCCCGCCTTCCTCCAGGAGGCCATCCAGCCTGGCTCTGCGGCCACCGAAGATACCGTCGCGCTCCGCAACCACCAGCGGCATGCGGATATGCCACTTCGAGACGATCCAGCTCCCGTCGGCGAGGCCGTGGAAGTCGACCCGGCCCCCGATCTGATCGTCCTGGACCTCCCCGGCCACACCCGGAAGGTTGCGGTAGCTGTAGTCGAGCCACTGGAGCGCGCCGGTTTCACGCGAGAGCCACAGGACACCCTCGATGCCGGTTCGCCTCGACCAGCTACGGATGGGGCGGAACTCCAGACCCACGAGATGGGGCCGGGATTCGCCGCGGGCGCGCAGGCGCAGGCAATGGGTCGCCAGGAATCCCTCGGAGAGGAGAACGTGGGCGTCGGGCGCGAAGTAGAGGTCGCCTTCCGGGTCCGGCAGCATCCAGCCGTCGTCGAGCAGCAACTCCACGGGACGGCTCACGAAGGGCCGCCTGGTTATGGTGCGGCTCCCGGAACGCGTTTCGCGGCGGATCCTGAGCGTGCCGGGGTCGAGTTCCCGGACGTGTTTCTCCAGGCTGTAGACGTATGTGCCGGCGGAATCGGCAAGGCTGACCGCGTTCAATACCTTCCGCGCCTCCTCCCAGACCCGGTGGGTGGCCTCGCCGATGTCGGCGCGGAGTTCGCAGCGCCGACTGCCCCTCGCCTCGATGCCCTCCAGAGGGATCGCCTGCTGCGACAGCGCGATTCTGACCGAGATCGTGTCGGTTTCCCCGACTTCCAGGCCGTCCACAATTCGGGTGGCCATTCCGAGCCGTTCCGCCCGCACGGAAAACCGGCCCGGTTCGGCAATGAGGAACCGAAACGCGCCGGTTGGATCCACGAGGAACCGCTGAAGGTCGCGGTTGCGGTCGTCGACCAACGACACCAGTACCGCGCTGACGGGCGCTTGAGTGGCGGAATCCACGACAACGCCGTGGATGATCCGCGCCTGGGCATCCGCCGGGATTGGCGAGGCCACCGTGAGGCTGGCGGTGGCGGCGGCCACGGCCCACAGCTGCATCGGTGCGTGCCGGGCGAAACAATGGGTGGATGGGCGGACAGGCGGGGACCGGAACATGTGGCAAGGCCAGAGGTTGAGGGGCGGTATCCGTAACTGCATACACGTGAGCCACACCAACAGGTCCACGCGGTTGCGCGGGCGTCAGCCAACATATCCGCAGGGCCGGCTGTCATCACGGCAGACGCGCAGCCCCCGCGCCTGTCCGGTCCCTACGCTTCAGATTAGGTTGTTTCTCACGGCGTCGGGCCACAAGGGATTCCGTCTTGGCACGCACCGCCGGCCGCAATCCACCGTCACCTGCACCCCCCGCCAACCGTGAACGAAACCGCGACCACCGTGAACGAAACCGCGACAGCCGCCGCCGAACCGATGGCCGACGTGGCCCTCGCCCGCCGCATCCAGGAAGGGCGCGAGAAGATCCTCTCCGAGGTCCGCAAGATCATCATCGGCCAGGACGAAGCGGTCGATCAGGTCCTGCTCACCCTCTTCGTGGGCGGCAACAGCCTGATCGTGGGAGTCCCGGGTCTGGCCAAGACGCTGCTGATCCACACCGTCTCGCGCGTGCTGGACCTGGACTTCTCGCGGATCCAGTTCACGCCGGACCTGATGCCGTCGGACATCACCGGGACGGACATCATCCAGCAGCGCGAGGACGGCAGCCGCGGGCTCGACTTCGCACCCGGGCCGATCTTCGCGAACGTCGTGCTGGCCGACGAGATCAACCGCACGCCGCCGAAGACGCAGGCCGCGCTCCTGGAAGCCATGCAGGAGCACCGGGTCACCGTGCAGACCAACACCTACGAACTCGACCCGCCCTTCTACGTCTTCGCCACCCAGAACCCGATCGAGCTCGAGGGGACATACCCGCTGCCAGAGGCGCAGCTGGACCGGTTCATGTTCCACATCCGCATGGACCACCTGGACGAGGACGAGGAGATGGAGGTCGTGCGTGAAACCACCGACGAGGTCGAGCCCGAACTGAGCCCGGTGGTGTCGAAGGAAGACATGATCGCATTCCAGGATCTGGTGCGGCGGGTGCCGGTGGCCGAGCCCGTCATGCGCTACGCGGTGAACCTGGTGCGGGCCAGCCGGCCGAACCCGAACGGGAGCCACGACTTCGTGAAGAAGTGGGTGTCGTACGGGGCAAGCGTCCGGGCCGCTCAGTACCTGATCCTCGGCGGCAAGGCGCGCGCGCTCACGCACGGCCGCCTGACGGTCAGCTTCGACGACATCCGCGCGCTGGCCCTGCCGGTCATGCGGCACCGCATCCTCACAAACTTCCACGCCGAATCCGAAGGACGCACGACCGAGGAGCTGGTCGCGATGCTGTTGGACGCGGTCCCGCTTCCGCAGTCCGGAATGTAGGGAGCGGCGCGTGACCCGCCCCGTCGTCACCCCCGGGCCGGCCCTCGCGACGTCCGGGTCGGCATGAGCACCTCGCCCGTGGCCAGGATGTCCTTCCTGGACCCCACGGTCCTCGCGAGGATCGACAACCTGGAGCTGCTTGCGCGCACCGTCGTCGACGGGTTCCTGCAGGGGATCCACCGTTCGCCCTACCTCGGCGTGAGCATGGATTTCGCGGAGCACCGGCCGTACATGCCGGGGGACGACATCCGCAGAATCGACTGGCGGCTCTACGCGCGCACCGACCGGTTCTACATCAAGCAATTCGAGGCGGAGACGAACGCCGACGTGGGCTTCCTGCTCGACGTGTCGGCCTCGATGGGCTACGGCTCCGGCGAGACGAGCAAGCTGGACTACGCCCGGTTTCTGACCGCCAGCCTGGCCTACTTCTCCGCGGGACAGAAGGACCGCGTGGGGCTGTACGCCTTCGACGACGATGTCGTGGAGCATGTCCGGCCCTCGGCCGCCCATCTGGACAAGGTCCTGTACGCAGCGGCACGGGTGAAGGCGGAGCGGGAGGGGGGATGGGACAAGCCCCTCGCGCGGGTCGCGAACACTTTCCGCCGCCGGGGCATTCTGGTCGTGGCATCTGACTTCTACGCCGACCCCGACGAAATCACGTCGGCGCTGGGATTCTTCCGGGCCCAGGGCCACGATGTGGTCGCGTTCCACATCCTCGACCCCGCAGAGATCGACTTCCCCTTCGCACAGGCCTCCAACTTCCAGGACCTGGAGACGCACGAGGTCCTCCAGGTGGTGCCCGAGAAGTACGTCGAGGACTACCGGGGCCACGTGCGCACCCATATCGAAGAACTGGGCAAGCTCTTCGGGAGGCATGGGGTGGACTATGTCCTCCTCAATTCGGGGAAACCCCTCGACGAAGCGCTCTACGCGTACCTCACGTTCAGGCAGAAGTCCGTGAGGGCTCCGCGGTGAGGGTTGGCGCGGCCCGGGCGGTGCAATAGTCACATGGGCTTCCTTACCCCGCTCTTCCTGATCGCGCTGGCGGGGCTCGCGGTCCCCGTCCTGATCCACCTCACGCGCCAGGAGCGCGGCAAGCCGATCCGTTTCCCGTCGCTGATGTTCCTGGAGCGGATCCCCTTCGAGGAGACGTCACGGCGCCGTATCCGCCATTGGCTCCTCCTCATGATCCGGCTGGCCGCGCTCGCGCTGCTGGTCGCAGCGTTCGCGCGGCCGTTCGTGCGGGGAGGAACCCTCGCATCCATCGGTGGCCCCGGCCCGGAAGAGGTGGTGATCCTGCTGGACCGGTCCTACTCGATGGAGCTTGGCGACAACTGGAGCGACGCGGTTGCGCACGCCAGGTCCGTCGCCGGCGCGCTCAGGCCACAGGACCGTGCGTCGCTGATCGCGTTCGCCGAAGCGCCCACCCTTGTGCACCGCTCCGTGAGCGATCCCGCGCGTCTGGTGGCCACGCTGGACACGCTGCGGCCAGGCTCCCTCGCCACGCGCCTCGCGCCCGCCGTGAAGCTCGCGGCGACGACCCTCGCGGCCTCCACCCTGTCGCGCCACCGCGTGGTGCTGATCAGCGACTTCCAGCGCACGGGGTGGCAGTCCGATCCGGACGCCACGCTTCCGGACGCGGTAACGGTCGAACCGGTCGTGATCGGCGAAGCGGACACGGAGAATCTCGTGCTGACCGACCTGGCGCTTCGCCGCGAGTCGGCTGGCGGGCGCGAACGGGTGACCGTCGAGGCGAGGCTCGTCAACTCGGGCGCTGCGGAGGCCACCACGCAGGCGTCGCTGTCCATCGACGAGACGGAAGTGGCCACATCCACCATCACGGTGCCCGGCGACGGGGCCGCGCCGGTTCGCTTCGCTCCGTTCACGCTGACCGAGGCGTTCACCCGGGGCGAGGTGCGCGTCGCCGAGTCCGAGGGCACGGGACTCAGGGCCGACAACGCGCTTGGCTTCGTGGCCTCGCCCGGCGGCGACCTCGCCGTCCTCGTCGTTGATCCAATGGGCCCGGGCGATTCCAACCTGTACCTGCGCGGCGCCCTGGGCATCGCGGAAGGCGCGGGCTTCACGACGACGGTACTGCGCGGCAGCCCGAGCGCCGTACAGCTCGGAGCTGCGGACGTGGTCGTCCTGAACGGCGGCCCGTTCCCTGGCGGTGACGCCGGCGACCGCCTCCGGGCCTTCGTGGAAGACGGGGGCGGCCTGCTGATGGTGCTCGGCGAGCGAAGCACGGTCCCCGCCGTGCACGCCGACTTCCTGCCGGCCACGGTCGGGGCGGTATCGGATGCGGCCGGCGAACGCCGACTTGGCTTCGTGGACTACGACCACGCGGTCTTCGAGGCGTTTCGGGGACCGCGATCCGGAGACTTCTCGCAGGCTTCCTTCTACCGCACGCGCTTCCTGGCGGTCACCGATGGCCAGGTGGTCGCGCGCTTCGCCGACGGCACCCCCGCCCTGGTGGAGGGGCGCCCCGGCCGGGGACGCGTGCTGGTGTGGGCCACGGGCGTGGACCGCTTCTGGAACAACCTTCCGCTGCAGCCCGTGTACCTTCCGTTCGTGCACAGGATCACCCGCTACCTGGGCGGCCGCGGCGAGGCTCCGGCCTGGCACCTGGCCGGCTCCACCGTGAACCTGGCCACGCTGGCCGAGGCGGCGGGTTCGGTGGAGATTCCGGCAGGTGCGGTGGCAATGGAACCGGGAGGCGGTGCCGTGGCCGTCGACCCGGCGAACTCGCTACTCAGGCTGGACAAGCGCGGCATCTGGGAGATCCGTCCACCGGGTCAGCGCCCGGATCACCCGCTGGCGCTGGCGGCGAACGTGGACATCAGCGAGTCGGATCTGGCGAAGATCGACGTGGACGAGTTCCTGGCGGCGGTCGGAGGCGGGACGGCCCCCGAGTTGGCACAGGCAGGCCCGGAGGCCACCTTGGAGGTGCGGGAAGAGGACTTCGAGAAACGGCAGTCGTTCTGGCGCTACTTGCTCGCGGCGGCATTCCTGCTGATGGTCTCCGAGACGGTGTTGGCCAACCGCCTGTCGCGGAACAGAATCAAAGAAGGGGCGGGAGGCGCGCAGGTCCGGCGCCCGCGGGCGGTGAAGTCGGAGTCGTGACCGACTTCGAGACAGACTGAAGGGGGGAAAGATGTCGGTAGCCGAGAACTGGCGCTCCAGGGACCGCATTCTCCGGGTCGTGCGGCGGGTCCGCCGCCGCTGGCGGCTCAAGCTCCTGCTGCGGGGCCTGGCCCTGACCCTGGCGGGCGCCCTCGTGACCTTCCTCGTGTCGGCATCCACCCTGGAGTTTCTGCGATTCAGTCCGGAAGCGGTCACCGCGTTCCGGATCGTCCTGTGGCTGGTCGTCGCCTTCTTCCTGGTTCGCTCGGTCTTCTGGCCGCTGCTCCGTCGCATTTCCGACGAGCGCGTGGCCCTGTACCTCGAAGAAAACGAGCCTTCCCTGCAGGCCCGCGTCCTGACCGCGGTGGAGTCAGCCGGAAACGCCGACGATCTCGAGCGTTCCCCGCTGCTTCAGGAGGTCGTCAAGCGCGCGGTGCGCGAATGTCGCCGCATCGACTACGGCGGCCGGATCGAGCGCAAGGCCATTCGACGCTCGGCCGGGGCGCTCGGCGGGCTCACCCTGGCGTCGGTCGCCATCCTCCTGCTCGGCCCGGGCTTTCTTCGCCACGGCATGTCCGCGCTCTTCCTGCCGAACCGTCCCGCGGAGTCCGTCAACCCCTACAGCGTCGCGGTGACGCCCGGCGACACGACCATCTCGCGCAACTCCGATTTCATGGTCTCGGCCGCGCTGCACGGCTTCGCTTCCGACGATGTCGTGCTTTACACGCGCGAAGAGGGCACGAACGGCTTCGGGGCCACACCCATGATCGAGGACGGCACGGGTTCCTGGGAGGGACTCCTGCTGAACGTCGCCGAGGAGACGACATACTACGCCGAGGCGAACGGCGTGCGCTCCGGGACGTTTACCGTCGGCGTCGCGGACCTCCCCGCGGTCGACCGCCTGCAAATGGTGTACCACTTCCCGCGCTACACGGGCCTGGCGCCGCGCCGTTTCGAGTACGGCGGCGACGTTGCGGCCCTCGCCGGGACGAGGGTCGAGATCACGGTGACGCCCACGATCGTCTCGCCGGCTGCCCTGATGGTGATGGACGCGGGCGACACGATCACCATGGCAGCCGGCCCGGAAGGCACGTTCGGCGGCTCCTTCGCCGTACGCGACGAGGGCTTCTACGGCATCCGCTTCCAGACCCACGACGGCGAATGGGTCACGGGGGCGCCGGACTACCGGATCGACGTGCTCTCGGACCAGGGACCGTCGATCTCGTTCAGCAAGCCCGGACGCGACACCGACGTGAGCGCGATCGAGGAGGTATTCATCGAAGCGCGCGCCGACGACGACCTGGGGGTCGCCGAGGTTCTCCTGGTCTACAGCGTGAACGGCGGGCAGTCCGACACCGTGAGCGTGCACGCGTCCGGCGGAGCGCCGATCACGGAGGTAACGGCAGGCCACACGCTCTTCCTGGAGGACTACGAGCTGGAGACCGGCGACCTCGTGGCGTACCACGGGATCGCGCGCGACAACGCCCCTTCGTCCCGCGAGGCCCTGACGGACATCTACTTCCTCAAGGTGCGGCCGTTCCGCCGTGACTTCCGCGAAGCCGAGGGCGGTGGCGGAGGAGGTGGCGGGGGTGGAGGCGGCGGCGGAGGCATGGACCAGGATCTTTCGGCGATCCAGCGCCAGATCATCGCGGCCTCGTTCAACCTCGTGCGGGACCGTGACAGCTACTCCCCCGACGTGTGGGAAGAGAACGTCGTCAGCATCGCCCTGAACCAGGAGCGGCTGCAGGAGCAGGTCGAAACGCTGCGGCAACGGATCGTAAACCGCGGCATCGCCGGGGCGGACGAGACCTTCGAGCGGATCGCCGAGACGCTACCCGTAGCCGTCGAGGCAATGTCAGACGCCATCGATTCGCTGCGCGCTCTGAGTCCCGGAGGCGCCATCGCACCCGAGCAACGCGCGTTGCGGCAGCTGCAGAAGGCCGAGGAGACCTACGAGCGCTTCGTTTCGCTTGACCGGCAGCAGCAGGGTGGTGGCGGGGGTGGCGGCCAGCAGGGTCCCAGCGCCGAGGACCTCGCCGACCTGTTCGAACTGGAGACCGATGCGCTCCGCAACCAGTATGAGACGGTCCAGCGAAGCCAGCAGGAGAGTGCCGACCAGGGTGTGGACGAGGCGCTGGAGAAGCTCCGCGAACTGGCCCGGCGCCAGGAGCAGGAGCTCGAGCGCCAGCGGCTCAGGGCCTCGGCCCAGCAGGGTGGCGGGGGCGGCGGGAGCCAGGCTGCGCGCGACCTGGCGGAAGAAGCGGAAGAAGCGGCTCGGCAGCTGGAACGGCTGTCGCGCGAGTCGGGCGACCGCCAGCTCGAGGAAGTCGCGCGGGGATTGCAGCAGGCGGCGGACGCCATGCGCCGATCCGCGGCGAACCGGGGCAACACCGGCGTCACCGAAGCCCGTTCGGCCCTGGACCGTCTGCGCGACGCGCGGGACCGCCTGGAGAACGTGCAGGACGATCGCCTGGAACGCGACCTCGCGGACGCGCGCGAGCGCGTGGACGACCTGTCGCGCCAGCAGGAGGATGTCCAGAACCGCATGGCCGCGATGCGGCGGGCGGGACAGCCGTCGGCGGACCAGGTCGGACGGATCAACGACACCAAGGAAGACATGGCCGAGGAGATCGGCGACCTCCTGACCCAATTGGACCAGCTCGGAGCCAGCGCAAGGCGTGACGGCGCGGCCGGGGCCAGGCAGCTTGAGGAGGCTGCGCAAACGATCCGCGAGACGCAGTTGCGCGAACGGATCCTCTGGTCGCGCAGCCTGGTGGGACGCCGGGGCCAGGAGGAATACGCCGAGGCGTTCGAAGACCAGAACGCCCAGGCCATCCAGTCGCTTGCGAACAGGCTGGAGGAAGCGGCCGAGGCGGTTGGTGACAGAGCCACCGAAGACGGGGCCACGGAGGCGCTCGAATCCGCCCGGGATCTGATGAGGAGCCTCGAGTCGATGGAACGCCGGGCGCTCAACGAGGCGCGCGGTGACCAGGGGAACCCGCAGGAGGGGAGCCAGCAGGAAGGTGAGGGAAATCCGGCGAAGGCCGGAACGAGCAGGGCAATCCGGGCGAGCGCATCGGGGAGGGCGGCCAGCGCACGGGCGAGGGCGGCGAGCGCACCGGCGATCCCGGCCAGCGCACCGGCGAGCGCGCGGGCGATCCCGGGACACGCACCGGCGCCCCCGGGCCCAGGGACTACGATCTCGACCGGGTGGGCGCCGGCGGACCTCGCGCATTCGACCCCGACGCGATCCGGCAGATGCGCAGGGAAATCCGTGAGCGGATCGGCGAGTCCCAGGCCCTGGCCGGCCTCATCGAGCGTGCCGGCGCGGACCCCCGCGAACTGCAGGCCATGATCGACGCGATGCGCCTCCTGGACCGGCAGAGCACCTACGCCAATCCGGAAGAGGTACTGCGGCTGCAGAGCGAGCTGGTGCAGACGATCAAGCAGCTCGAGTTCCGTCTGCGTCGCGAGTTCGCCGCCGGCGATGAGGAGCAGATCTTCCTCTACCAGTCCGGCGACGTGCCCGAGGAGTACCGTGCCCTGGTGGAAGAGTACTATCGGGCGCTCTCGCGCGACGAAGGCAGCCGCGCCCGCGACGGGGCCAACCGGGGAAGCGGCAACGGAAACGTTCCGTCGTGACGGGCACTTCGAGCGCGGCCCCCGGGACGCGGAACATCGAACTGTCCGCAGACATCGCCGCGCCGCCCGAGGCCGTGTGGCGCGCCCTTTCGGAGTGCGACCGGCTGGCCAGCTGGTTCTCGCCCATCGCCTCGGTCGATCCGGGCGAGGGCGGCACCGTCACCGTGGCCTGGGCGGAGGGAGCGGAGTGGACGAACTTCATCTCGGTGTGGCGTCCCTCCGAGCACCTGCGGCTCGTTGACAATCCGCCCGGCGAAGCCGCCGCGGAAGGCGCCGTGCCGATGGTCCTCGACTACCACCTGGAGCCGCGCGAGGACGTGACACGGGTGCGCCTCGTCAACTCGGGGCTGCTGGACAGCACGGACTGGGACGACGCGTTCTACATGATGACGAACGGCTGGCGCTTCTTCCTCTGGAACCTGAAACACTACCTGGAGCGCCACCCGGACACGCTCCGCACGATGATCAGCGAGCGGCCGTGGGTGACGGGGACGCGCGAAGAGGTCTGGGGCACAATCTTCGGGGCGGGCGGCCTCGGAACCGTGCCTGAGCGCCCGGGCGACGCGTTCAGCCTTCGCCTCGATGACGGGACGGCGCTGGAGGGAACAACCGTGCTGTCCGACCGCCCGTGGGCCTTCGCCGGCATGGTGAAATCGCTGAACGACGGCGTTTTGCATGTCGAAATGGAAGGGTCGGGCGAGCGATGGAAGATGGGGGTATGGCTTTCGGCCTATGGATTGGAAGAAGAGCGATGCAAAGAGATCGGCGCGGCACTCGCGCAAACGACATCGAGGCTGTTTCCCGGAGTGGATTGAAGCTCGCAACCGTGCGACGGAGCATTCGCCTGCTCCTGGCAACCGTCTTCGCGCTGACGGCCAACCCCCTCCTGGCCCAGGGCGCGGACGAAGACGATCCCCACCCCCAGCAGGAGGGTCTCCCCCTCGCCCCCGGGCGTACCATCTCCACCAGCTTCACCGAAGGCTCGTGGATGTCGGTCGACGTCAGCCCCGACGGCCAGACGCTGGTCTTCGACTTCCTCGGCGACCTCTACACCCTGCCGATCACCGGGGGCACCGCCTCGCCGCTCACCCGGGGCATGGCCTTCGACGGGCAGCCGCGGTTCAGCCCGGACGGCACGCGCGTAGCCTTCACCTCCGATCGCAGCGGCGGCGAAGGGATCCACATCATCTCGCTGGACAAGAGCGACACGGTTCAGGTCACACAGGGCAAGTCGAGCTCCTACCAGTCGCCCGAGTGGACCCCCGACGGCGACTACGTGATCGCCACCAGACAGACGCCCGGACAGGGCAAGCTCTGGCTCTATCACGTCGACGGCGGCACCGGGATCCAGCTCATCGACGAGCCCGCCAACCGCCGCACAACCGGGGCCGCGTTCGGCGCGGACGGACGCACCATCTGGTACGCCTACCGCACCGGCAGCTGGGAGTACAACTCCGGCATGCGCCAGTACCAGCTCGCCGTCTACGACCGCGAGACCGGCGAATCGGCCACCCGCTCGTTCCGCTACGGCGGCGCCTTCCGCCCCACCCTCAGCCCCGACGGGCGCTGGCTCGTCTACGGCTCGCGCCACATCGGCGACACCGGCCTGCGCGTCCGCGACCTGCAAACCGGCGACGAGCGCTGGCTCGCCTTTCCGGTCCAGCGCGACGACCAGGAGTCCCGCGCCACGCGCGACGCCTATCCCGGCATGTCCTTCACGCCGGACTCGGATGCCGTGATCGCCTACTACGGCGGCGGCCTGTGGCGTGTCCCCATCGACGGCTCGGACCCCACGCCCATCCCCTTCCGCGTCGACGTCGACATGGCGATCGGCCCCGAAGTCGACTTCGACTACCCGATCGAGGACACCGAGACCTTCGTCGCCAAGCAGGTCCGCGACGCCGTCCCGTCGCCAGGCGGCGACCGCATCGCCTTCTCGCTGCTCGCCAGCGTGTACGTCATGGACTGGCCCGATGGCACGCCGGAACGCCTCACCGAGTCGCAAGCCAACGAGCACATGCCCACCTGGTCGCCCGACGGCGAGGCCATCGCCTACACCACCTGGGACGACGCCTCCGGCGGCCACATCTACCGCGTCGACGCAGACGGCGGCGACCCCACCCGCCTCACCACCGCCCCCGCCCTCTACGACAACCCGGTCTGGTCCCCCGACGGTGACCGCATCATTGCCGTGCGCGGTCCCGGCCGCGCCTACGACGAGGCCCTGGTGCGCGGCGTTCCCGGCGGCGCCGACGACCTCGTCTGGATCCCGGCCACGGGCGGCGACGCCACCGTCATCGCCCCGGCGCGCGACCGCAACCACCAGTTCACCGCCAGCCCCGACCGTATCTACGGCTACAACCCCGGCGACGGCCTCGTCTCGTTCCGCTGGGACGGTACCGACCGCAGGCAGCACGTGCGCGTGGTGGGCGCGGGTCCGCCGGGATCCAGCACCCCGCCCCCCGCGACCCTCATCACCATGGCCCCGCGCGGCGATCAGGCGCTCGCCCGCGTGTACAACCACCTCTACACGGTCACCGTACCGCTCGTCGGCGGCGACGTCCCCACCATCAACGTAGGCAACCCCGAGAACGCGTCCGTCCCCGCCCGCCAGCTGACCGAGATCGGCGGCGAGTTCCCGGCGTGGAGCCACGACGGCCGCAAGATCCACTGGACGATCGGCAACGCGCACGTCGTCTACGATCTCGACGCCGCCCGCGCATTCGAGGACTCGGTGGCCGCCGCTGGCGAGGCGGACGAGTCGGACGAAGCCACGGACGACCCCGCCGCCGCAGAAGCCGACGAAGACCCCCGATACACCCCGCAAGAGGTCCGCATCCGCGTCGAATTCCCCCGCGACACGCCCCGCGGCGCGGTCGTCCTGTCAGGCGCACGGGTCGTCACCATGAACGGCGACGAGATCCTCGAACGCGGCGACATCGTCGTGCGCGACAACCGCATCGCCCAGGTCGGAGCCACCGGTTCGATCACGCCCCCGCCCGATGCGGCGGTGATCGACCTCGCGGGCAAGACCATCGTGCCCGGCTTCGTCGACACGCACGCCCACCTCAGGGCCCAGATCAACATCCTCCGCACCCAGCCCTGGTCCTACGCGGCCAACCTCGCCTACGGCGTGACCACCACCCGCGACCCCCAGACCGGCACCACCGACGTCGTCAGCTACGAAGACATGGTGCGCGCGGGCCGGATCCTGTCGCCGCGCATCTATTCGACCGGCCCCGGCGTCTTCTCGTCCGAGAACGTGAAGGACCTCGACCACGCCCGGCACATCCTGCGCCGCTACAGCGACTACTACGACACCAAGACGATCAAGATGTACGCCGCCGGGAACCGCGAGCAGCGCCAGTGGATCATCGAGGCGGCGCGCGAGCTCGAGCTGATGCCCACGACCGAGGGCGGTCTCGACACCAAGGCCAACATGACCATGGCGATCGACGGCTACTCGGGCGTCGAGCACAACATGCCGGCCTTCCCGATGTACGCCGACATGGTCGAGCTCGTGGCGCGTTCAAACATGGCCTACACGCCCACGATCCTGGTCACCTACGGCGGCCCCTGGGCAGAGAACTACTTCTACGCGACCGAGGACGTGCTCGGCGACGAGAAGCTCGCCCGCTTCACGCCCATGGAGGAGATCCAGCAGAAAGCGCTGCGCCGGCCGGGGACGGGACCGGGGCCGTCAGGCTGGTTCCACCCCGCGGTGCACACCATGGATCAGGTGTCGGCGTTCGTGCGCGATGTGATTCGTGCAGGGGGAAGGGCCGGCGTCGGCAGTCACGGCCAGCTTCAGGGGTTAGGGTACCACTGGGAATTGTGGGCAACCCAGGCCGGCGGAATGACCGAGCACGAGGCGCTGCAGGTCGCCACGATCCTGGGCGCGCACTCGCTCGGCCTGGACCGCGATCTCGGCTCCATCGAGGTTGGCAAGCTGGCAGATCTGGTCGTCCTCGACGGCAACCCCCTCGACGACATCCGCAACAGCAACACGATCGATCGCGTCATGATGAACGGCCGCCTCTACGACGGCGACACCCTGGACCAGGTCTGGCCCGACCAGGTCACGGCAGGGCCGTTCTACTGGCTGCGGGAAGCTCCGCCGGGGCGGTGAGCGAGCGGGCCCAGGCCGCGGCAACCCTCCGTTCACGGAACCGCTCATGACCCGACCGCGCACCACGCCCGGCGTCGATGTTCTCCTGCGCGGAGACGGCGCGTCGGACGGCGTCCGTGCCGCTTCGGACCGCGACCGCGACGCGTCGGACCACACACACGCCGCGATCGCCGGGCTCCGCCATGCTCGTCTGGGACTCATCGCTCACCCCGCGTCGGTCACTTCCGGCCTCGCGTTCTCCGCCGACGCGATCCGCGCGGCCGGCTACGACCTGCGCGCCCTTTTCGGCCCCCAGCACGGCGCCCGCGGCGAAAAACAGGACAACATGATCGAGTCGGACCACTACACGGACCCCATCACCGGTCTCCCGGTCCACTCCCTCTACGGCGAGGTTCGCAAACCGACCCCCGCCATGCTCGACGGCCTCGACGCCGTCCTCTTCGACCTCCAGGACGTGGGCGTGCGCGTCTACACCTTCATCTGGACGATGGCGCTGGCCATGGAGGCCTGTGCCGAGGCCGGCGTGCGGTTCGTGGTGTTGGACCGCCCCAATCCGATCGGGGGCGTCAGGCGCGAGGGCGCCGTATTACAGGCCGGCTTCGAATCCTTCGTCGGCCTCCACCCTGTCCCGCTCCGGCACGGCCTGACCTGCGGCGAGATGGCGCGCTGGCTGAACGAGGAACGCGGCATCGGCCGCGACCTCACGGTCATACCCAGCGAGGGCTGGAGGCGTGACATGTCCTGGGCCGACACCGGGCTTCCCTGGGTGATGCCCAGCCCCAACCTGCCCACACCCGATTCCTGCGTGGTCTATCCCGGCATGGTACTGCTCGAGGGCACGAACATGTCCGAAGGCCGCGGCACCACCCGCCCCTTCGAGCTCTTCGGCGCTCCGTGGCTGGACCCGGCGGCCCTCGTCGCGCGGCTCGCCGACACGTGCCTCCCTGGCGTCGTGTTCCGCCCCTGCCACTTCGAGCCCACCTTCCAGAAACACGCCGGCGCGCTCTGCGGGGGCGCCCAGCTGCACGTCACCGACGCAGACGCCTTCGAGCCGGTCCGCACGGCCGTCGAGATCATCGTCGCGGCCCGTGCGCTCGCCCCGCACGACTTCGCCTGGCGCCACCCCCCCTACGAGTACGAAGAGACCCTGGCCCCGATCGACATCCTGTGGGGCGGCCCGGGGCTGCAGCTGGGCGTGGACGCGGGCGCGACCGCCAACGAAATCCTGGAAGACGTTGACCGCGAACTGGATGCGTTCAGCACGTCGGTGGAGGAGTACCTGTTGTACTAGAGAACAGTCGGGAGAATCCGCCATGAAGGTTGTAAACCGCTCGGGGTTTACCAAGATTCTCGTCCTGGCCACAATCGCCACTGGACTGAACGAAGCTGATGCCCAGCTGATCACCGACGCCGAAACGGTCGAGGCCTGTGAAGTGCTCCGGCTGGGAGCGGGAATCAATGTCCCGGAGTGGCTGGCCTTTGCCAGGACACCGAGCCTCAAGCTGGATCCCGCAGGAAGGCTACATGTGCAACCGTCCGGCGGTCCCGCGGTCGTCAACGTACTCGCCGACAACGGCGACCTGATACGGACAATCGGTGGAAGAGGCGAAGGTCCGGGCGAATTCACCAGCATCGGCAACTGGGGCTTCGTCGGCGATACGCTGTGGCTCCAGGATTGGCCAATGCTGCACACGTCCTTCTTTGATTCCGCCGGCGCACTCGTCAGGACCGAGGCCGACCATGGTCCCCCGAGTGCCTCGCCCCGGCTATGGAGAACTTCGGTTCCACTTGGCGGAGGACGCGGACTCTACATCCCTCCGCTCGGTGACACGGACGTTCCGCGAGCAGAACTGCCGATTCTGGTCGGGAGCCGTACAGAGACAGTGCGCGACACCTTGGCCTTGCGGTACAGCTTCACGGGCATGCTCATCGATGGCATGGGCACGTTCACCTATCAGCCCATCATTATCCCGCCGCTCTACCAGATGCAGCCGGGCGGCGATGGTGTGGTGATCGCCGACTGGGAGTCGGATCGCCCCGACCGTGTGATCCTCCACCACTTCGACGGCAACGGCCGCGCAGTGAGCGAAACTGTCATCCAAGCGAATCTTCACCCGGTCTCTGCCAGCGCCCGCAGGACGTTTGTCGACGAGGGCGCACAAAGGGCACAGGGTCCGTACGACGGGGCACGGCGAAGGGGCGAAGACGTACCGGAGAATCTGCGGGATGCGGTCGAGGACGGTCTGCTCCTACCCGAGTACTTTGCCCCGATCCGATCCTTCTTCCTCACCCACGGCGGCAGAGTCTGGCTGCAAGACACAGTCGGGCCAGAGGGCTACGGCGCCCAGTGGGTTGTCATTGACCCGACCGGCGCAGCGGTATTCCGTGTGCTGGCGCCTTTGGAGATCACCTTCAGGGCCGCCCATGAGAATCGCGTATGGGGGACCGGGGTCACTGATCTGGATGTGCCCTATATCGTGCTCTACGAGCTCGCGGAACCAGGCAGGTGCCGAGCGTAGAGCATGCCCCCGTTTCATTCGGGCTTGTAGCGCTCACCGTGACTTCGCCGGCGCGGGCCCGCATCCGTGCGGCGTCGTACCAGGCCTGCATTGAGAGCAGCGTATCCATACTCACCCCGAAGGCCTTCTCGATCCGCAGAGTCATCTCCGGCGACAGGGCGGCATGGCCATTGAGCAGATCGGACAGGGTTGCGCGTCGCAAATAGTCCGGGCAATTCGTCGGCGCTGCAGACCCGCCGCCTCGCCCACGGGGTCAGTCCAATAGACGCGGGTCGAAGAAGAAGGGACGAGATCGTGCAACCCGGACATACGACGCGTCCCGATGCAACGGATTGACGAGCACGTTGCTCTCTTCAGGGATGAGCACCGACGGAGTTCGAAGCAGGAGGTGTTCACCGTTCCTGGCCCACTGGTCCCCGACCGCCTGGCACTCCGGCGGCGGCGGGCTCTGCTGCCACGCCGCGGGGAGAGTCGCCAACCCGCATACGAGCTTGGAGGCCCCATCCGGGACATGCAGGCGAAGCGCTACCAGATCATCCGGTGCGTCGTACGCGTCGATGCCCACCAGGTATTCCAGGGCGGCCAGCGATAGGTGGGAGGCAGCATAGACCACGGCGGTCCCAGGTGAGTTCCAACGACCGCCGTAAAGACGGGCGCCCTCGCCGTCGAGTGCGACGTGGGCCTTCCGCGCGATCCGCCAGAGTTCCAAGAGAGGGATTCAGGGTCTTGGGACGGCTGTATCCGGTCTATGCCCCGAGGCCGTGCTCAATGCGCCCCAGCACTTGCTCGACCACGCGGGCACCCACGTCGCTCGCGAGAAGGTCCAACGGTCGCTTGCCCTGGAGTGCACGATTGGGCTTGCGCAGCCAGCGTCCGGCCTTGTCGACATTCCCTATGGCCTCTTCAGCCCGCCCCACAACGCGCACGACGCGGATCAAACGGTCCGACTGATCCGCACTCAAACGCCCGTGCGAGCTCTTTCTGTGGGCCAGCGTACGCCGTGGAATGACCAGCGCGTGCAATTCGGGTGCGTGAAGTGTGCCCGCGTTCACCACCCATTCGACAGCCTCAACGGGCAACCCGCTTCGGATGGCGTCGTCCAGGTCGAAATCGGACCGGATGTCACGGCCCAGGGCCTCCGTCCCGCCGAGATGTTCCGCGATCCCCTGTGTGGTCATGTCTCCTCCAGTGCAATATTGCACATGAATAATGGGCAAACGCCACCGTCCTGTCAACGCCCTCCGACACATCAACTCACCGGACGCGCAGATCAACCACCAGCGGCAGGTGGTCCGACTTCTCCGTATCCGACTCCAGGATCGCAAGCGCGTCGCGCGCGGCGAGCGACATGTCGGCCGCATCGAACACGAACGCCCTGTCGACCTGAAGCACTCCGCCCCGATACAGCAGGTAGTCCAGCCGGCCGGGCGAGAACGGATCGTTCCCCCACGTGCTTCGCCACGTAGCCAGTGAGCGATCACGGAGCCGTTCCAGAAGGGCGACTTCGAGGTCGTTCCCGCCCACCCCGAGCCCGCGGCGCAGCGCATCCAGGGGACGGGCGGAACCCACGAGGTTCAGGTCGCCAGCCACCACCACACCCGCCCCGGGGCGCTCATCCAGCGCCGCCGCGATCGTACGGTTCAGCGTCGCGGCCTGGAGTTCCCGCAGCCGGTCCCGCGGCGAACCGTCGTAACCGGCGCTCTGCAGGTCGACGGGCACGAAGAGCACATCGACGCCGCCGACGGTCACCCAGGCGCCGGTGGCGGACAGGCCGCCCGCTGCTTCAGCGCGCGCAAGCGCCGAGGGCGGTGGCATCCGCGGAGCCTCCGGTTCGTCGCCGACCTCGGCCAGCCACTGCTCCAGCGCGCCGGGAGCGTGGTCGATCCGCGCCATCTCGGGCTCGCCCCGGATCGCCAGGCCCCTGGCTCCGACAGCAGTGCGTTGTCGCCCGCCGCCCTGCGCCAGGCTCCAGTTCCAGGGATCTTCGCCATCGCGCAGCGAAACGCCCTCCCAGAAGCGTGCCAGGTCCTCCAGTGTGACCGTGTAGTAGACCTCGTCGAGCAGAAGCACATCTGGATTCAGCGCCGCCACAACCCGCTGGAACGCGTCCGCGTTGGCGCGAAAGCTCTGGTCCGACACGTTCCACACCACAACGCGAAACGCTCCCGGAATCTTGGCCACCGCAGCGGCGCCGAGCAGAGGCGGCTCTTCACCCGGCGCGGTCGCGAGTGCATGGCTGAACACGGGTGTCTCGTCCACCAGCGCACCCGCCTGCAGATAGCGCAGCCTGCCAGCCACCGCACGCCCCGGCCCGACCGCCTGTCGCTGCCCAATGGCCTCGGCAGCCGCCGCCCGGTCGAGCCGCACCTCGAACCGGTCGGACGAGTGCGTGGGAGACACCAGCAGACCCACCAGGGAAGCCGGCTCCACCTCTCCCGCGCCGCCCGGCCCAATCCGCCGAACTCCCACCCCTGCTCCGTGCCGATCGGCGGCCGGATCGCTCTGGCGCGTCAGGATCACGGCCAGATCGGCACCGTCCACACCACCATACAACCCACCGGTCGCCGAATCGCCGTCCGCATCCAGCACGAGCTCGACCGAGCCCCGCATGCCCTGCACGGTCACGGTGTCGCCCAGGTCGATCAGGAAGTGGAGAAAGCGGGCGTCGTCCTGCACGGCGACCGCGCCGAGGTCCACATGTGATCCTTCCGGGACATCGCCGACCGCGTCGACCACCGCGGCCGCGACACCCTCCCAGTCGTCGAACGATCCGTCGGTCCACACCACCCGAGTCGCAGCAGCCGGACCGGCGGGATTACACGCGCCGAGCACCGCCACGCCGACTACGGCCACGGCCGTTACGGCCAAGGCCCCGGCCAGTCTATTCGGTGTTCCACCTGACGTGATGATGCGTCCTCGCGGCATCGGTTGACAGCCCGCTCCTGATGGTGTCCCAGACAAGATCCTGCGCCTGCAGCAGACCGATCTCTCCGTTGTCGACCGCCCGGCATGCCGCCCAGATCAGGGCGTCGATGCTAGCCGCAGCCCACGCCGCTGGAAAGTCCGGACGGATGAATCCATCTTTCGCGGCGCCCCTGACCAGGTCCGTGAACTCGGACATCTGCCGCTCGTAGGATGCGGCGATCTCCGGATCATCCTGGAGCTCGCCGATCGACTCCAGGAATCGAAAGGACTCGCCCGCCCCAACCACCGCCCGCACGACCAGCCTCAGCGCTTCAGTCGCGCTGCCGGCCCGTGCCGACGCCTGCCGGGCCACTCTGTCCGTCTCGGCAACGGCTCGCCTGCCGAGCGCCCTGAGCAACCCGGCGCGGCTGTCGAAGTGACGAAATACCGTTGCACGCCCGACCCGTGCTTCGGCCGCGATCTGTTCGACCGAAGCGCTCGGGTTCGCGGACAGCACCCTGCCCGCCGCCTCGAGGATTCGTTCCCTGGTTCCCAGTGCCATGACTTGAAATATTACCCATCCGGTAACGGTCGGGAGTCGGCGTTGTACCAGGTTTCGTAGGACGCTTCGATCAAATCCATGCGCCGCGACGGGTCATCGAGGACCACGCCCAACCAGACCTCGGCCATCTCGTCCTCGCTCTGCCAGCCCCAGGCGATGTCCCGGGGCGGGTCGAAGGGGTTGTCCACGTTGCGGGCGGAGTTGTCCCAGACCCACCATGCGTCGATCCGCGAGCCCGCCGGGATGTGAAGTGGCGTGCGCAGGGAGTAGATGTTCTGCCAGCGCAGCCTCCAATCCTCGATGCCGAAGACCGAGTGTTCGCGACCGTCGGGGAAGGTCACCACCATCCGTGCCTTCGAGCCGGCGTAGTGCATGTGCGGCATGGCGTCGACGAGTCGGAAACCGACGGGAACGTCCATGTGGACGTGGCGCACGTACGCGGAATCACCCGCCCGGATGTCCAGGTCCTGTGTGCCGATCAGGAGTCCGTCGATGTACTCGGGAGTCGGCCGGTCGGCGAAGTAGAAGCCGATCCGGCTCTGGTCGACGGTCGCCCGGCCGCTCAGCTTGTAGTGGACCTCGATCACGATGTCGCCGCCCGCCGGCAACCACAGGCCGACTCTCTCGGGGAGCGTGTACGGATCCGCTCCCGGAGCCCATCCGCCGATTCCGTAGGACAGCTCGTCAGTGTTGTCGTAGGACATGAACGAGCCGGTCCCGAAGACGGAGAACCCCGGCTCGTCGTCCTTTGCGTCCTCCCGTCTCGCCCGGCCGCTGTAGTCCGCGAAGAAATTGGCGTGGTGAACCACCGTGTGGTCGCCCGCCTGAAAGTCGATGGCCGTAACGGTCCGGTCCCGCTGGAGTCCGGACGGAATGACGAAGTAGCGGTAGATGTCGTCGCCCTCGGCGGGGACCTCGAACGGCTCGACCATCTCCAGCACCAGATCCGGCTGCCCGTGACGCCACCCGGGATCGGGCAACCGGGGCTCCGGGGCGCGGTGACCGGGCAGGCCCTCGGCCGCGTCGCTCGCCGCCCACTCCCGGAAGAGCTCGATCTGGGTCCGCGACAGGTAGCGCTCGCCGCGGAAGCGACCGTAGCGGAGTTCGGAGCGCCACGGCGGCATGCGCCCTGCCGCGGTCGCGCGCGCCAGCCTGCGGGCTCGCGCGGACGCCTCCTCGTGGGTGGACAGCGCAAACGGGGCGATGCCGCCCGCCTGATGGCACTCGACGCAGTTGGCGGCCAGTACCGGCGCGATGTCGCGGGCATAGGTGACCGTCCGCTCGCCGGCGCTGCCCCAGGGCACGACGTCGCACCCGACCGGGGCGGTCTCCCGAAGTTCCGCGCGCGGGTCGTGGACCGTGCTGAACGCCTCCCGGAGATGGTGGTTCCGGTCGGAAGGGAGCTGGTCGATCCCCACGTGCCGGTCGTCGATCCGCCCCCGGTACACCAGCCGATCCGCATCGCTCACCACGAACGCCTCGGCGACACTGACGGGCCCGAGACGCGCGGCAAGGTCGCCCGACGGGTCGAACAGAACGGGCGCTCGCAGGGCGTACTCGTCGCGGAGCGCCCGCGCATCCGACCACGTGCGGTCGGGGCTGGACACCACCACGTAGAAATCGATGCCCCGCGCTTCCGCCTCGGCGGTGAAGTCGTTCATCTCGGCCAGGTAATCCGCCGACACCGGGCACCCGCCGTCCACGAACACCAGAACGGCCGGACCCGCCCCGTTCTCGTCGCCCAGGGCGCGGATGTTCCCGTCAACGTCCAGGAAGCGGGCGCCGATGATCTCGGCAGCCTCCCATTGTAGTGGCTCCGGCCGCACGCCGACCCCGGGGGGGCCGGCCAGCTCGATGCAGGCCGCGGCGGACGCGGCAGCCATCGCGCCCCACAGCATCAAGCGAAGCGCGCGTTCGCGCCTTCCTGCACTTCTTGACTCCGTCATCGTACATCCTGGGTAGATACGTCAATGTCTTGAATGAGACTATAACGTATCACTCACCCTGCCGCACAAGCAACCACCTGCCCCGGTGGTCGGGCGGGAAGACCCCCTCCCGCACCACCGTCGACCTCACGCCGCCCACGACATACGTCACGCGCACGTCGACCCGCTCCACGCCAGCCGGAATCCCGAAGTGCGCCGGAGTCGCGCCCTGCGAGCAGTAGCCGCCGCCGGTGTCGATCAGGCGGGTGCCGAGGATCGCGCCGGTGTCGTGGTCCAGCAGCTGCACTTCGGCGCCGGGGATCATCGACCGCCCATCCGCGCCCGTCGCCGCCACTTGCAGCGAACGCCCCGCCGCGTCGGCCGACAGCAGGTTGCGGTACAGGTGGTGCGTGCCGCCGGTCTCGTCGTTGTTGGCGATCGACAGGTCGAGGTCGCCGTCCCGGTCGAAATCCGCCCACGCCACGCCGTGGCTCGGGCCATGCTCCAGCAGGTTCGCCGGAAGCGCATTCGTGAAGCTCCCCCCACCCATGTTCATGAAGAGATGATCCTCCACCGCGGCGATCCCCGACAGGTAGGACGTGACGACCAGATCCGGCAGACCATTGTGGTCCACATCCGCCCAGGCCGCGGTCGTGGAGTGGTAGTCGGCGCCCAGCGTGGCCGGGTCGGTGACGTCGGTGAAGGTGCCGTCGCCGTTGTTGCGCCACAGGATGTCCGGCCCGTAGGTGGCGATGAAGAGGTCGAGATCGCCGTCGTTGTCGTGGTCGACGACCGCGGGGGCCACGCTGCCGTACTCGTCGCCTCGGTTCGGGTGATTCATGCCCAGCGCCGGCGCGACATCGACGAATGTGCCGTCGCCTTCGTTGCGGTAGAACGCGTCCTCGTCTCCGTTCTGGTTGGAGACGTGGACGTCGAGGTCGCCGTCGCGGTCGTAGTCGAACCACACGACGCCGACGGTGCGGCGCGGATCGCCCACACCGGACTGGGCGGTGACGTCCGTGAAGGTCCAGCCGGGATCGGTAGCGGCAGCCGCGGTGGCGGCCGCCCCGCTCGGCGGGCCGTCGTTGCGGAACAGCCGGTTGGGCTGGTCGCGCATGGCGACGAACAGGTCCAGATCCCCGTCGCCGTCGTAATCGATCCAGCTGGGCTGGCGCGTATTGCCCAGCAGATCAACCCCGAGTCCGGCTGCAACGTCCACGAAGATCTGATCGTCGTTGCGATAGAGGCGGTTAGGCGCCTCGGCCGTGGCCGAGTGGCCGACGTACAGGTCCAGATCCCCGTCGCCGTCGTAGTCTCCCCACGCCGCGGCCCGCGTGTCCTCGAGGTCGGCCAGACCGAGTTCCGGCGCGACGTCCACGAAGGTGCCGCCGTCGTTCCGGTAGAGATGGTTGGCGGAATAGCGCATTCCCACGAACAGGTCGAGGTCGCCGTCCCGGTCGAAGTCGGCCCAGGCGTTGGGCTGGGCGCCGGGAGTGGCGAAGAGGTCTGGCTGGACGCGGTCGAAGACGGGTGGGGTCGGCGCGCCGTCGTCCCGGTCGCCGCACGCCGTCAACACGAGCGCGGCAAGCGGGAGCAGGGGAAACGCCCCACGGCGGCTCAAGCGCGGCGCACGCGAAAACACCTTGCACGGGCGGGCTGCCGCGTCATACTCAATCCGGACTCCCACTCTGCACCTCCTCGAAGACGGCGGGCGATATGGCGAACGGCAACCTGCCGGACGGCGACCTGGCAACCGGCGACATGCTCAAGCTGGGACGGAAGATACTCGCTTCGCAGCCGTTCAGCGTCCTCCTGGGGACCGAGTTGCTCAGCCTTTCCGAGGGCACCGCCGAACTGCGGATCCCGATCCGTCCCGAACTGGGCCAGCAACACGGATTCGTGCATGGGGGCATCGTCAGCTACGCCGCGGACAATGCCCTGACCTTCGCAGGCGGCACAGTGCTCGGCACCGCCGTGGTGACCTCCGAGTTCAAGATCAACTACCTGAGGCCCGCCACGGGGGACCACCTGGTAGCTCGTGCACACGCCGTGCACCACGGAAAGCGGCAGGCAGTTTGCCGGTGCGAGGTGTTCGTGACGGATCAGGGCGCGGAAACGCTGTGCGCCACCGCGCAGGGCACGATCGTCAGCCGATCGGGATACGCAGTGACCCGATGATCGAGATCGTACGGTTCCGGCCCTCCGGCCCGCTGTCGTCGGCGAAGATCTCGCTCATCCCCTCGGTGAGCAGCGCCGTGACGCCAAGGGGTCCGAGGTTGTAGCCCACCCCGCCTACGATCCCGTAGTCGATGTTCCTCTCGATGCTCAAATCGTCGCAGGTCTGGTCGGTCGACAGATCGCGCCCCTCGACCGAAACGTCGATGGCCACATTGCAGCGCAGGTCGCGCCCCGCGCTCGCGCCGGCGAGGAAGTGGAGATCGCCGCCGATCTCGAACAGGCCACGCAACTCGAGGTAGTCGACCTCGAAGTTCACGTTCCCGCTCCCGCTGCCCTCGCTGACCTCCGCCCCGGCACCCTTCTCGATGAAGCCGGCTTCTACCCTCAGACCGACCAGGTCGGTCACGCGCAGGGACAATCCTCCAAAGGCATTCAGTCCGATGCGGCTTTCGGTGGCTTCCTCGTCCGTCGCGAAGGCCATGGTCCCTCCGGCTCCCAGGATCAGGTCAGTGGTCCTCTGCGCCTGGGCGGCGCTGGCGGAGATCGCCATCAGGAACGCGCAGAGAAGGGGTGCCGGCCGCTGTATCATGATGGGTCGAAACGTAACGACAGGCCCGGAGGTGTCAAAACGTCGGACGCCTACCGCCGTGGCCCCCGCATCCCACCACCGCCGCGGCCGCCCATGCGGGTCCCCAGCCGATAGTTGACCCGGAGCATGAAATACTGCCCGAGCGACTCGGTGCGCGACTCCTCGATGAAGTTCGCTGAGTTGCTGACCGCGACGCCCTGATTCTGGTTCAGCAGATCATAGGCATGCAGTTCGAGCTCGGCGCGGTCATCGAGCACCCGCCGCGACAGCGAGGCATCCCAGCGCGCAATGTTCCTCGATTCCGCGAAGAGTCCCTGATCGTAGGTGCGGTAGCGGAAGTCCGACTCCAGCTCCCACGCCCCGAGGTACAGGCTGGCTTCCGCGCGGTACTGGCTGTTCACGTAGCTGCGGTTGAGCTCCTGGTTCAGCGAGTACTTCACGTCGTTGAAATTGAAGCTGGCGGACACTTCGACATCGAATCGGTCCTTGACCCGGTTGTCCACGCCCACTTCGAACGTGTTGCGCAGGATCCGGCTCTCGTTGGTTGCCAGGTTGACCAACTCGATGCCTTCCGAATAGTTGATCCGGTACTCGAGGTCCAGATCGACGCCCAGCTTCCGGACCGGTGTTCCGAAGTTGGCGCCCAGATTGCCCGACCACTCCCCTTCGGTGTTGACCGGCATGCGCGTCTGAAAGCCCCGCTCGTCGAAGATGCGCGAGGTGGAAATGCTGTTGTCGCTGTACGTGAAGCCGGCGAAGGTGAAGAAGTTGACGAAGCTGAACTGATCGAAGAAGCGGTAGTCGGCGTTCACCCGGTGCTCGTATTCGGGGCGCAGGTCCGGGTTGCCCGAGTACACGTTGAGGGGATCGCGGTTGTCCGAATACGGCTGCAGCTGGGTCAGCGACGGTTCCCGGCTTCTCCCGTTGTACCTGACTTCGAAGGTCTGACCGTCCTTGATCTCCTTCTTCAGCTGCGCGTTCGCGAGCAGATGGGTATAGCCGTTTTCGACGGTCTGGTTCCGGTCCAGGATCACCCCGTCGAGGTTGGACCGCTGCACACGCAGCCCGGCGGTGAACCAGGCATCGTCCCGGTTGTGGCTGTAGCGGGCACCGCCAAGGAGATAGGTATAGGCGCGCTCGAAACCGGAACTCAACCGGCTGTTGAAGACCGGCACGCCGTTCATCAGGTCGTAGACCGAGTGGTCGCGGTCCTCCTGCGTCGCGTTGCGCTGGCCGAAGAACTCCATGGTATGGCCCTCGGCGAGCGGCTGCGTCAGCGACAGTCGCGCCGAGTTGTTCCAGGTCCGCCCGGCACGCAACTGTTCCTGCAGGATCTCCTCGAACCCGTCGTCGCTGCCCCGCTGTCCGCGCACCTCGCCCGTTACGACCGATTTCAGGTCGGACGTGAGATCCGAGTCCTGCAGCCCGCTCCTGAGCTCCGCAACCAGGCTGCGACCGTCGTCGTTCAGGCGTTTGCGCCAGGTCAGGCGCGCGTTCCCACCCAGGTCGTCCCCGTTGACCAGGTAGTCGGTGGTGGCCGAATTGAGCATGGCGCCGCCCAGGGTGTGCGTTTCCCGGCTGGCGAACGACGTCAGCGACGATGCGCGCGTGTTCCCGTCCACGCGCAGCCGCAATTCATGCCCCTCCGACAGCTCCACCTGCGCGTTCAGGTTGAGACGGTGGCCGCGATTGCCGGTCTCCTGGTTGCTGGTCTGGTCGACAAACGACGCCACGTCGGATCCGAAGAGCGCCTGCTGCTGCAGCGTCCGGTCCTGAAGATTGTCGAGCCGATTGACGAAATAGCTTCCCCTGACCCAGGTCTCTTCGCCGAATTCACGACTTGCGTTCAGCCCGAGGACCATCGTTTCCGTGAACCCGTCGTTGGCCCCGCCACCGCGTCCGCCGCCGCCGGCGAAGTCCGCGAAGTCGCCCCAGCGGAACCGTGCCTGATTGACGTTGTTCGCGTTCGCGGTGAGCGCCAGCTGCGCATTGGGAGAAAAGCGGTTCAACGAAAGCGAGCCGTCGTAGCGCGCCTCGTCGTCCGCCGGCGCAGCCAGTCGGCCCTGGTTGTTGACGTCGCCACCCAGTCCCCCGTTGGCCCGGCCGAAATAGCCGGTCCGCGCCTCTTCCCGGAGCTTCAGGTCGATCGTGCGCTCGTCGTCGCCGTCGGGGATCCCGGTGAACTCCGCCATGTCCGACTGTTTGTCGTAGACATCCACCTGCTGGACGGCGTCAGCGGGCAGATTGCGCGTCGCGACCGTCGGGTCCTCGCCGAAGAACTCCTTGCCGTCCACGAGGACGTTCTGGACCTCTTCGCCCTGTGCGGTGATCGACCCGTCCGCATCGACTTCGATCCCGGGCAGCCGGCGGAGCAGGTCCTCGACGGTCGCGTTCGGGCGCGTGGGAAACGCCAGCACATTGTAGCTGAGGGTGTCGCGCCTCACCACGAACGGGACGTGCTCGACACTGACCACCAGCGAGTCCATCTCGACCGCCATCACGGACATCACCACCTGTCCGGCGTCGATATCGGCATCCGTGACATCGAAGTCCCGCCGGAAGGTCTCGAAACCGATGAGCGTGACCTGGAGGATGTATTCGCCCACCGCCAGCGCGTCGATCGCGAAGCTGCCGTCACCGGACGTCAGCGTGTACTTCGCCAGCACCGAGTCGGGACGCGTCAGCGCGACGACCATGGCGCTCTGCAGCCCGGTCCCCGCCGAATCGGCGACGACGCCCCGCACCTCATACTGAGTCCCCTGTTCCTGCGCACTCAGCGAAGTGCCCCAGGGGAAACCGATCGCCCCCACCACCACAAAGATCACTGCTCGGCCCATGGGCCGCCTCCTATTCCCGGTCGCCCCCACGACGCCGACTCAACCGTTCAAGCTCGTCGAGCTTTTCCTCGACGATTCCCTCGTACTCATCGCGCGAGACCTCATCGCCGTCTTCCGGCGGGCGAATCAGTGCCGCGTCCACCTCGCCCAGCGCGATGTCCGAAGCGAAGTACTGCGTGCGCCCCCCGTCCAGCGACAGCACCAGGATCATCCCCGGCAGCCCGCCGTACGATGCGGGTCCGCCCGGCAGCGGGATGCTCGGGGTGAACCACGCTTCGATCGACGTGCCGCCCCGCTCCGCCGTCGCCTTGATCACCATCCGGCCCAGATGTTCAGCCTGTTCGCTGGTCAGCTTCCACGCGAGCTCGTGCCGCGGCTCGGCAATGCGGAACGTGCGGCCCATGAATTCGCGCGTCTCGACGACCGTCCCCTCGTCGTACCTGATATAGGTGTCGCGAATGACCTCCTGATCCCCCCTCGACGGGGACCGCATCTTCATTCTCAGCAACCGGCCCATCCAGCGGTCGGAGAGGCGCGGGCCACCGGAACCTGCGGAATCGTCGCCGTCCCCGGTTGCCGGGGTCATGAGCGAGGCCGAAGGACCGAAGCGCAGGAGCATGGTGCCGGTCTGGGAATCCGGCATCATGTCCTCCCACCCTTCGGGGATTTCGAAGGCGTACTGTTGCGAAACGGTGTAGGTGATCGTTCCCTGCTGCGCAGTCAGCCCGGCCGGGACGAGGCAAGCAAGCGCGAGTGCGATGTGCGATTCCATACCGTTTATGACAGGCGGGGCGGGCCGAATGTTGCGCCGCGGCTGCGTTTCCCCGGCCAATCGACATGAATGGGTGTTGCCCTGGGCCATACTGGCCGAACTCGACTACATGGTGCTGCAAAGGGGTGGCCTGAAGTCGGCTCAGACCCTTCGTGCCGACCTGGCAGAAGGTCGATACACCGTCGCCTGGGGTGAGCCCGCCGACCTCCAGAGATCTGCGCGACTTCGGAGCCGTCACCCTGAAGGGCGAGCCGGAAATCTGGCCGCGGGATTTGTAGCCGCGGGGGCAAATGGCAGGCGCCGCCCTTACGCAACGACGGCGTCGCCCTACATTGTGACGACTTCAGTTGTCGTCCGCTTCGGGCAAGGATGCGCATGCGTCGCAACGACCGGGATCGAGACCTTCGCTACCAGGCTCACGATCGTCTTCCGAGTGGGTTGGCACTTGGCAGCGGCGCACAGCTCGTTGTCCTCGGCATCACCGGACTGGTCGCGTTCTCCACGGTCGTAACCCGGGCTGCGGGAGAAACCGAGGCATACCTGTCCTGGGCCGTGTTCTGCACGGTGGCCGTCAGCGGTGCCGCAACACTATTGCAGGCCTCTCGGATCGGCCGGATCGGCGCGGGGTACATCCTGACGATCGGTCCGGCGACCGCCTATATCGGGATCTGCGTCACCGCCCTGGCAGACGGCGGCCCGGGCACGCTCGCCGTACTGGTCATCGTGTCGTCGCTTCTGCCGCTCGTGATATCCGCGCGCCTGTCACTGTTTCGCCGGATCCTGACCCCGACGATTGTCGGCACGGTCACCATGCTGATACCCGCGACCGTGCTGCCGGTCGTCTTCGGCCGCCTGTCCGACGTGCCGGAAACCGTGCCGTCACTGGGAGCGCCGCTGACCGTGGCGGCGACGGTTGTCGTCATCGGCGTGATCCATCTCAAGGCTGCGCCACGGCTGCGTGTATGGGCGCCGGTGCTGGGAGTCGTCGCCGGCTCGTTGGTCGCGGGGGCGTTCGGGATGTACGACACGGAACGCGTGGTTCAAGCCGACTGGCTGGGGCTTCCGCAGGTCGCATGGCCGGGCCTCGACCTCGATTCCGGGCCGGCCCTCCTGGGCCTTCTCCCCGCCTTCCTGTTCGTGGCGCTGATCGGGACCATACAGACGATCACCGCCGCCGTAGCCGTTCAACGCGTGTCGTGGCGGCGGTCGCGCGCAGTGGACTACAGGGTCGTGCAGCGTGCCGTGGCTGCGGACGGGGTCGGCAAGCTGGCCTGCGGTGTCGCAGGGATCATGCCGACCCAGACGACCACGGTCAGCATTCCGATCATCGAGATCACCGGGGTGGCGGCCCGCCGCGTCGGCATCGCGGCCGGGATGCTCATGATCGGGCTTGCGTTCCTCCCCAAGGTGCTGGCCGCGGTCATCGCGATCCCCGAGCCCGTGTATGCCGCCTACCTCATGGTCCTGTTGGCCCTGATCTTCGTACGGGGCATGTCCGAAGTCGTCCAGGGGGGAATCGACCACCGCAAGGCGCTGATTGCGGGCCTGGGGTTCTGGATCGGCGTCGCCTGCCAGTACGGCATGCTGTTTCCGGAGCACATTTCCGGCGTCGCGGGCGGCCTGCTGGCGAACGGAATCACGGTGGGGGGCCTGGTCGCGATCCTGATGACCCTGTTCCTGGACGTCACCGCGCCGCGCGCGAGCCGGATCGAGGTGGAGGCCGACCTTTCCGCCCTGCCGCAGATCCAGGAGCTGATCCGCAGCTTCGCGGAGCGAAGCGGCTGGGATTCGAAGATGGCGGCTCGCCTCGACGCCGCCTGCGAGGAGACGCTGTTGACGCTGGTGAGTCAGGACGACGACGACAGGGATCGTGAGCGCCGCCGGCTGCTTCTATCGGCGCGCAAGGAAGCGAACGGCGCGGTCCTGGAGTTCGTCGCCGCGGTTGGCGAAGGGAACATCCAGGACCGGATCGGTCTGTTGGCGGAGCGGCCCGACGATCTGGTCATGGAGCGGGAGGTGTCGCTGCGGCTGTTGCGGCACATCGCCTCGTCCGTGCGCCACCGGAAGTTCCACGACGCGGATATCGTGACCGTCAGGGTGGATGCGCCGGCAACCGGTCGTGGCGGCCGGTAGCTGCGGCAGCGCCGACTCGGCTACGCCCCCACGACCGGCCAGGGCGCCCACTCCTGCCACTTCCCGCGCGTGAAGTCCGGGAAGTCCACCGGCGCGCTGCCGTTGGCCACGCTGATCTCGGACAGCTCGCACACCGCGCTCAGCGCCGCGGCGTCGTACACGTTCATGTCAAGCGGCAGTCCTTCGCGCAGGCACTTGATGAGGCGGTAGTCCTCCATGAAGTCCATGCCGCCGTGGCCCGCACCGATCGAGGCCTCGCGGAGCGCGCGCCACAGGGGGTGCTCGAACTCGTCCTGGTAGGTCTCCGCTTCCTCCCAGCGGTGCGACGGACTGCGGCCCTCGATGTAGACGCGGTCGGGATAGCCCTGGAAGATCCCGCGCGTGCCCTGGACCTTGTTGATGCGGTCGTAGGGGCGCGGGAGGTTGGTGTCGTGGGCGACGTAGATGGTCTTGCCGCGCGCGGTCTGGATGAGGCTGCCGTTCACGTCGCCCAGGGCGAAGGTCTCGGCGCGCTTTGCGTGACCCTCGGGGTAGTTGGCCGCGGCCCACTCCTGCAGGCCGCGCGAGGGGCTGCTCATGGAGACGAGCGTCGCAAAGCGGTCGCCGCGGTTGATGTCCATGCAGTTGGCGACCGGGCCAAGGCCGTGCGTCGGGTAGAGGTTGCCGTTCCGGGTCCAGGAGTGGTCGCGGCGCCAGAGCCCCTCTCCGTCGTCGGCGAACTTGATCCCGCGCAGGTCGTGCAGATAGCCGCACTCGGCGTGGAGGATCTCGCCGAGCAGGCCCTGCCGCACGAGGTTCAGGCAGAGCAGTTCGGCGCGCCCGTAGTTGACGTTCTCCATCATCGCGCAGTGGCGGCCGGTCCGCTCGGCGGTCTCGACGAGCCGCCAGCAGTCCTCCAGCGTGTACGCGGCGGGGACCTCGGTGGCCGCGTGCTTGCCGTTCTCCATGGCGGCAACGCAGACGGGGACGTGCCAGCGCCAGGGGGTGGCCGTGTACACGAGGTCGAGGTCGGCCTCGGCGCAGAGACGCTCGAAGTCGGTCTCGCCGGCGGTGTAGAGCGTGGGGCGGGGGTGGCCGGCTTCCTCGATGAGCGAGGCGGCGCGCTCCGCGTGGGCCTCGCGGATGTCGCAAACGGCCGTGACCTGGCACCCGTCGATGCGCACGAGATTGCGGACGTGCGCCGTGCCCATGCCGCCTACGCCGACGTAGCCGATCCGCACCTGGTCGATGGGCGGGGCGGCGAGGGGGTGGCCGGGCGGGGTGGCGAGGGTGGCGGGCACGGTGGCGGCGCGGGCCAACTCGTTCTGTTCGGAGCCGGGGTCGGCGCAGCCCGCGGCGGCACCTGCCGCAACGCCAAGGGCGCCGGCCTTGAGGAAATCGCGCCGGTCGAGGCGGGTGGGGGTGGCGGGGTGGCCGCGGTCGTCTCTCATCGCTTGCTGTCCTTAAACGGGGTCACGCGCAAAGGGTCTCGGTCCGGTTGCCGCAAAGTCGCGGGGCCGGTGCGGCGGGTCAACGAGATCGGCCCGTGGACATCCACTTGAGACCGGGGTGCAGCGCGAGCAGGGCCGCAATGCCCGCCACCGGCATCGACAGCAGGGTCGCCGTCTGAGGGCTCGTCACGTCGGCAACCGCGCCTGTGCCCATCACGCCGATCGCACCGACGGTCCAGGCCAGTCCCATGACAATGCCCGAACTGGCGCCGGGGGCCCGCGGAAGCATCTCCTGCGCCATGACCACGATGGGTGGCAGCGTCGCCATGCCCAGGAACCCCGCCACCGCGACCGCGATGAAACCGATCGCGTTCCAGGGTCCCAGCCAGACCGCGAGCAGGTGCGCCGGAAGCGCCAGCGCGCACAGAAGAAACAGGAGGCGCGGACGGTCCATCCGGTCGGTGAGGAAGCCGCCGGTGAGCGTGCCGAACGCCTGCGCCCCCAGGTACACCGACAGCGCCGCCGCGCCCAGGGTCTCCGACCCTCCCATCTCCGCCACGATAATCGGCTCCATGGTGAGAAACGCGCGCTGCACGAACGCCATCGCCGAGCTGATTCCGAAAATGATCCCCAGGGGGCCGGCCAGCTGACGGACGACGTACGACGGCGGCGGAGCGGGCAGGGCGCTCCGGACCTCACGGCGCCCGCTGGGCAGGCCGAAGAAGAAGAGGGGAGCGAGAAGCAGCGCCGGAATCATCGCCACCCACAGCCGCTCCATCCCGCCCCAGGCCACCAGGCCGACCGCAACGAGCGGCCCCGCCGAGTAGCCGACTGCTCCGCCGAACGAGAAGATCGAGTACCGTCCGCCCCCACCCTTTCCGGCGGTCAGCCGGACCGCATAGGACGCGCCCGGCGGGTGGAAGGCGGCACCTCCAAGTCCTCCCATGACCAGCAGAAGGAGCAGAATCCAATAGGACGGCGCGAACCCCATGATGGACACGAAGACCCCACTGACAACCACCCCGCCCACCGCGAGGGCCCGGCGGCCGAAGCGGTCCGCGAGGTAACCGAAGAACGGCTGCGGCAGCGCGGTCGCAATGGCGAACGCGGACACCAGCGAGGCGGCGGCCGCGATGGAGATGCCCAGTCCGTCCATGATGCGCGGAAGCAGGGGGTGCACGAACGAGGCGTAGGCATCGTTGATCCCGTGCGCCAGCGCGATGATGACGGTGATTCTGGCGGCGGAGGTCCGGGCGGAACCGGCGTTCGGGTCCATCCTACCCGGCACGAGGTTGGTGTCAGGAGTCTTCAGGGTCGAAAGCGGTGTCTTCGAGGGTGCGCGACGGCGGGTCGCCAAGGGCGCCGTGTCAGCTTCCACAAGCCGGCCCATCCGGTCAAGTCCGCACGCTGCCCGCAACCGCCGGAAACTGGAAACCCGCGGCCTCCCTGCCTAGTATGGTTGGCTGTGGCGATTGCAGGACATCCCGCAGTGAATCCCAACGCACCGACCCGTCAGTTGGTCCTTGGGAGTACGTCGAACCATCATATCCAGGACAGGGAAATGACATTGACCGCAGTCCCGACTCGCACCTCCCGCAGCCGCGCGCACAAGGGCGCGGCCCTTTCCCTCGCCGCCCTGCTGGTCGCACTGAACGGCTGCGCCTCGCAGCCCGGCGGCGGTGCCGGCATGGCCGCCGACATGGCACCGGCGGCCACCTTCACCAACCCCGCCGGCCTGCACGTCAATCCGCCCACGCCCGACCCCAGAGTCGGCCTCGCTCCCGGAATGTTCGACGCGGGTGAGGCCATCTGGAATCTCCGCATGGTGTCGACCACCCCACCGGAGGAGCCGTTCGTGGGGAAGACGAACTCGGACCTGGCGTTTACCGGCGACTACGCCATCCAGGGCAACTACGACGGGATCCAGGTCTGGGACATCTCCGATCCGGCGAACCCGACATCGGTTGTCACGCACCGCTGCCCCGCCTCGCAGAGCGATGTCTCGGTGTACGACAACCTGCTGTTCGTGTCCGGCGAGGGGTTCGGCGGCAGGCTGGACTGTGGTGACCAGGGGGTGGAGGAGGCGGTCAGCCACCACCGCCTGCGTGGCATTCGCATCTTCGATATCTCCGACATCACCGCTCCGGAATACGTCGCCAATGTGCAGACCTGCCGGGGCTCACACACGCACACCGTGCTCAAGCACCCTGCCGACGACGACAACGTCTACATCTATGTGTCCGGTTCCGCCCCCGTGCGCCCCGCCGAGGAACTGGCGGGCTGCTCCGGAGGCATGCCCGACGACGATCCCAACACAGCCCTCTTCAGGATCGAGGTCATCCGGGTTCCGCTGGCCAACCCGCAGGCCGCGGAGATCGTCAGCTCGCCGCGGATCTTCCACGATCTGGTAGCGCCGCCCACCCACGGGTTGTCGCCGGCCGACCTGGAAGAGATCGAGGCTGCTCGCGCCAGCGGCGCCTTCGTAATCGAGATTCAGGGGCAGGTCCAGGTTCTGCCTGACCAGTTTGTCACCCCCATGCTCGATAGTATCGTCAACGCCCGTGGCGGCGAGGGTCCTCCCACGGCTGCCGACAGCACCGCACTGCGCAATCAGATCGACGAGATGATCGCCCAGATGATGGCTGGCGCCGGTGCTGGAGGTGGCGATGACGACGGCCCGCGCCCCGGCCCCACCCAGTGCCATGACATCACGGTCTACCCGGCGATCGGGCTCGCGGGCGGCGCGTGCGGCGGCTACGGGCTTCTGCTCGACATCTCCGACCCCGCCAACCCGACGCGCCTCGCGGCCGTCGCCGACTCCAACTTCGCGTACTGGCACTCCGCCACGTTCAACAACGACGGCACCGCGGTCATGTTCACCGACGAGTGGGGCGGAGGAGGAGGACCCAAGTGCCGCGCGTCGGACCCGATGGAATGGGGAGCGAACGCAGTCTACACGATCGAAGACGGCGACATGGTCTTCCGGAGCTACTACAAGATGCCCGCCGCTCAGACCTCACTGGAGAACTGCGTCGCGCACAACGGCTCGCTCATCCCGATTCCGGGCCGCGACATCATGATCCAGGGATGGTACCAGGGTGGCATATCGCTCATCGACTGGACCGATCCGACCGACCCCATCGAGATCGCGTACCACGACCGCGGACCCTTCAACGCCGAACAGATGCAAAGCGCCGGCAGCTGGTCCGTCTACTGGTACAACGGCGTGATCGTCAACTCCGAAATCGCGCGCGGGCTGGACATCTTCGAACTCGTGCCGAGCGAGGCGCTCACGCAAAACGAGATCGACGCGGCCAATTCGGTCGTGCTGACGCAGCTCAACTCGCAGGGGCAGCCGATCTTCGAGTGGCCGGCAACCTTCGCGCTGGCGAAAGCCTACCTGGACCAGCTCGAACGCTGGCACGGAATGACCGCGCCTCAGATTGCCGCCGCGCGCACGGCGCTGGCTTCGGCGGAGGGCGCGTCTGGCTCGGCACGGCGCGACGCGCTCCGTTCGCTCGCCGCAACGCTGAGCGGCCAGGCGGGCGGCGCGATGGACACGGACAAGGTCGAGAGGCTTGTTGACGCGGTTCAGCGCCTGGCGGACGCCGGCCAGGAGTAGGGACACATGAACAGAAGGCAACTCTCCGGCACTCGCGGCCCACTCCGGCAGGTTCGGCTCGCGACCACCGCTCTCGTGCTGGCGGGAACGCTGTACGGGTGTGCGGGCGGCGCAGGCGGCGCGCCCGCCACCCCGACGCCCACCAGCCCGCAGCCGTCGGCAACCGCAACCGAGCCGGCCCCCGCGCCCACCCGCCCCGACGCGGCCAGGATCGCCGAACTCGAGGCGCTGTACGAGGCACGGGCGCAGGCCGCGCTGGAAGGATACCATCCCGCCGACGTCCACTTCATGACGGGCATGATCGGCCACCACGCCCAGGCGCTCGTCATGTCCGGATTCGCGCCCGACAACGGGGCCAGCCCCACGATCCAGGTGCTCTGCGCGAGGATCATCAACGCGCAGCAGGACGAGATCAACGTCATGCAGGCGTGGCTGCGGGATCGCGGCCTCGAGGTTCCCGAGGTGCACATCGCCGACGGCAGGCTCATGATCCACGGGCCCGAGCACGCCATGCACATGCCCGGCATGCTGAGCCCGGAGCAGCTCGAGGAGTTGCGGCACGCACGCGGACCCGACTACGACCGGCTCTTCCTGCAGTACATGATCATGCACCACGAGGGCGCCGTGACCATGGTCCACGAGCTCTTCGAAACCGACGGCGCCGCGCTGGACGACTTCGTCTTCAAGCTGGCTTCCGATATTCAGGCCGACCAGGATTCCGAGATCAAGCGCATGAAGCTGATGCTGGAGGCAATGACCTCCGGCGGATCGGGCGGCTGAACAGCGTATTCCAGGGCAGTACCCCCATTTCAGGACGAGTGACATGACACTGATCGCCCGCGCGGACGACCGTTCGCCGACCCCCGTGCGCCTTCGGGTGCTCCTCCCCGTCGCGGCCCTTGCAGCCGTCCTCGCGGCCTGCGCCACCCCGCCCATGGCCGAGGCGCCCGCACCGGCCGGCCCCGCCGACGCGCCGACCGCGGCCGACGCCCGCGAATACCCGCCACTGTTCGGGGACGCACCCATCGCAAACGCCACCTTCGAGCACCCTGCGGGCCTTCGCGTCAACACGCCCACACCCGACCCACGCGTGGGCCTGGCACCCGGGCTCTTCGACGCGGAAGAAGCGATCTGGAACCTGCGGATGATCTCCACCACGCCCCCCGAGGCTCCGTTCGTGGGCAGAACCAACTCGGACCTTGCGTTCACGGGCAATTACGCGATCCAGGGCAACTACGACGGCGTCCAGGTCTGGGACATCTCCGATCCGGTCAACCCGACGTCGGTGGTGACTTACGTCTGTCCGGCGTCGCAGAGCGATGTGTCCGTCTACGAGCACCTGCTGTTCGTCTCGGGTGAGGGGCTCGGCGGGCGTCTCGACTGCGGCGACCAGGGCGTCGAGGAGGCGGTCAGCCACGACCGGCTGCGCGGCATCCGCATCTTCGACATTTCCGACATCAGGAACCCGGAGTACGTCGCGAACGTGCAGACCTGCCGCGGCTCGCACACGCACACCGTGCTGAAGCATCCGGACGACGACGAGAACGTCTACATCTACGTCTCCGGATCGTCGTCGGTGCGTCCGCCCGAGGAGCTCGCCGGATGCTCGGGCCTCTCGCCCGACGAGGATCCCAACTCGGCGCTCTTCCGGATCGAGGCCATCAGGGTCCCCCTTGACGACCCGCAGTCCGCCGCGATCGTCAGTTCACCCCGGATCTTCCACGACCTGGTCGCACCGCCCACGCACGGGCTGTCGCCGGCCGACATCGAGGAGATCGACGCGGCACGCGCGCGCGGTGACATCATCGGGTACCGCCGCGGCCAGCCCCGCGTCATGCGGGAACGTGCCGCCAATGCCATGCTGGACAGCGTCGTGGCCGCGCGTGGTGGTTCGGGAGCGCCCACCGCCGCCGACCGCGCCGCGCTCCAGGCAACGCTCGATGAACAGGGCCGGATCCAGGCCGAGCGCGCCGCACAGCAGGCGGACGAGCCTCGCCCGGGTCCCACCCAGTGCCATGACATCACGGTCTACCCCGCCATCGGGCTCGCGGGCGGTGCCTGCGGCGGCTACGGCCTGCTGCTCGACATCTCCGACCCGGGCAACCCGGCGCGCCTTGCCGCCGTTGCCGATTCCAACTTCTCGTACTGGCACTCGGCGACATTCAACAACGACGGCACCACGATCATGTTCACCGACGAGTGGGGCGGGGGCGGTGCGCCCAAGTGCCGCGCGTCCGACCCGATGGAGTGGGGCGCCAACGCGATCTTCACCATCGAAGACGGCGACATGGTCTTCCAGAGCTACTTCAAGATGCCGGCGCCTCAGACCTCGCTCGAGAACTGCGTCGCACACAACGGATCGCTGATTCCGATCCCGGGCCGCGACATCATGATCCAGGGCTGGTACCAGGGCGGCATCTCGCTGATCGACTGGACCGATCCCGCCAATCCGGTGGAAATCGGCTTCCACGACCGCGGCCCGTCCGACGGCACACGCCAGGGCAGCGGCGGCAGCTGGTCGGTCTACTGGTACAACGGCGTGATCGTCAACTCCGAGATTTCGCGGGGTCTCGACATCTTCGAGCTCGTGCCGAACGAGTCCATCACGCAGAACGAGATCGACGCCGCCAATTCGGTGGTGCTGACGCAGCTCAATTCACAGGGGCAGCCGATCTTCGAGTGGCCGGCCACCTTCGCGCTGGCGCGCGCCTACCTGGACCAGCTGGAGCGCTGGCACGGGATGACGGCACCGCAGATCGTCTTCGCCCGTGACGCGCTGGCCGCCGCGGAAGGGGCGACCGGAACCCGGCGCAGCGAAACCCTGAGCGCTTTGGCGGACAGGCTGCGGACACAGGCGGACGGCGCCGCGGAGCCGGACAGGGCCTCCAGGCTGGTGGACGCCGTGCAACGCCTGGCGGCAGCGCGGTAGGACCCTTCGCGGGGGCCGGCTCTCGCCGCCGGATACGGTCGTGGATCGGCGCCCTCGTAGCGCCGCCCCGGCCGGCCCGCCCGCGTCAGCGCATCCCGATCGCGACCCCGACCCGGTACGTCACGAGGTTCGCGTCGCTCTGAATGGGGTAGGCGCGCCAGCCACCGGGAGGGAGCCTGCGCAGGTTCTCCGCTCCATCGGTCAGGTACTCGGTCAGCCCATTGTGCTGATAGTGCGCCGAAAGGTCCAGCGAGACCGGATTGTCGCCCTCCCGCAGTGAAACGGACAGGCCGCCACCCGCCGACAGCGCCAGACTGAAGTCGTCGAAGTTGGTCGTCGTCGCGAACGGCTCATCATACTCGCTCCCACTGACGCTGGTCTGGGTGACGAAGTAGGCAAAGCCGGCCGTCCCGAAGAAGTAGGGCCTGAGCGGACCGCTCCCCAGGTAGACCTGCGGACCCAATCCCAGCGACAGGATCGAATTGCTGGTCGATACGTCAACGTCTACGAACGGAACCGTGGGGCTCAGCGGCGTCCTGTAGGACTCGTGACCGTACACCACGAACGACCCGTCCAGGCGCAGGGCCGCCAGGCCCCGCCGATCCAGAAACAGGAGCCCGCCGAGGCCCCCACCGCCGCCCAGGTTCACGTGGTTCTGGAATTCCCCCACCGGCACCGCCAGGCCGGCGTGCAGGTGGAACTCGCCCCGCAGGGCCTCCGCTCCATCCGCAAACTGCCCGTCGCGCCACTGGCCGCCCGCGCCCACCGGCACCATGCTCGCAGCCATTGCAACCGCACCCGTCAGTCCAATCGTCCTCTGTTTCGTCAACGCTGATCTCGACATCGCTGCCTCCCGGCCAATCTCTCGCTGTTCCCGGCTCGTCCCTCGCCGCCTCCGCCCGATCGCTCACGCCCCCGTTCAATACCGGTGGAGCCCAGGTCCGGTTCCATGATCGTCGTGGGCGTCGGTGATGTCCTCATATACGTACATGTCAATCGCCGAGGTCGTTCGTGCGGGAGGCGGCTGCGGGCGCCGACCGGGTCCCGGTGCGCTCCAGCGCCCAGTTGGCGTGCTCACGAACCAGCTCCGACCGGTCCCGGGCCGCCCGCCTGAGCACCGGCCGCGCCTCTTCCGCACCCCAGTTGCCCAGCGCGACGCAGACGTTCCGCAGCAGCCCGTTTCGCCGCGCGCGCGAGACCGGAGAGTCGCCGAACTCGCGCAGGAACGCCTTGCCGGACATGTCCAGCAGGCGCGTTGCCAGGTCGATCAGCGCCGGGTTGTCCAGCTCGGTGCGGGGCGAGTAGGCGGGCTCGTCGGCAGGCGACGAGAACCTCTCGTTCCAGGGACAGACTTCCTGGCAGATGTCGCAGCCGAAGATCCGGTTGCCGATCGCGGGACGGAGTGCGGGCGGAATCGGCCCCTTCAGTTCGATGGTGAGATAGGAGATGCAAAGGCGCGCGTCCATGACGGGCGCACCGGTTTCGTCCCGGCCGAGAAGCGCGCCGGTCGGGCAGGCGTCCAGGCAGCGCCGGCAGGTGCCGCAATGGTCTTCCCGGGACGGGCCGGAGGGACGCAGTGGCAGGTCGGTGAGAAGGACTCCCAGAAAGAAGTACGAGCCCCGGCGCGGGTGGATGAGCATGGTGTTCTTGCCAAACCAGCCCAGGCCGGCGCGGGCCGCGAGTTCCCGTTCCAGGATGGGACCCGTGTCGACGTAGGCGCGGCGCCGGAACGGGCGCCCCGCGATGGACTCCAGGCGGGCCGCGAGGGCTTCCAACCTGTCGCTGACCACGTGGTGGTAATCGCGGCCCCGTGCGTAGCGCGCGATGACGGCGCGGGAGGGGTCGCCGGGTGAGGTGTCGGGGGCGTCGTCCGCGTACGAATGGGCGACGACGACCGCGCTCCGGAATCCCGACAGCGTGAGGTCGAGGTCCGCGCGGCGCGTCACCGCGTCGGGGCGGCCGAGGTAGGCCATCTTGCCGTGCAGCCCGCGGCGCAGCCACTCCCGAAAGTGGGCCATGTGACGGCTACCTGCCCGTGTGAGGACGCCAGCCGTGTCGAAGCCGACCGCGCGCGCCTCGGCGACTATCCGTTCGGTGTCGGGGATCATGCTACCATTGTTCGCCGGACAGGCCCGCGACCGCCATGTTCAGCGGCCACGCAGGTCCCCCACCTGAGGCTGAAAGGAGACGCCGTTTGCGGACTCGCCCCGCACGTCGGACTCCCCCCGGCAAGGCGTCGTGGTCTTGGGTGGTCGTCCTGTCGCTCTGCTCCGCCTGCGATGCATTCTCGCGCGACTACGACATCTGGGTCGACACGCTCTCCACCGGCCTTGTGCGCGTGTACAACCAGGATCTCCTCCGGAGCAGCCGGGAACCGGACTTCGTGCTGGTCGAGGACCTGCGGCTGGGGCGCGGGCCAGGCACGGAGCGGACGCCAGACGGGGCAACGTCGGACGGACGGGAAGACTTCGGTCGCATTGTCGGACTTGCCGTGGACGGACACGGCAGGATCTACGTGGCGGACCAGGCAAGGCATGGAATCCGGGTGTTCGATCCGGCGGGGCACCTGTTGCGGGTTATCGGCCGCCCCGGAGCCGGTCCGGGCGAGTTCCAGGAGTTGGGAGGGGTGGCCTGGCACCCCTCGGGAGTCCTCCTTGCCCTGGATGTGCGTACGCGGAAGGTGACCGTGTTTGACTCGCTGGGGGCGGTTCTTTCCGTCGCCGGGCACCACGAGCAGGCAGACAGCCTCGAGGCGCCATGGCGGATCGAGACCGACACGCACGGTTTCCTCCACGAGCGCGATCCGGATTCACCGTCGTGGGCCGGGAGCGTGCTCCGGCACCGGATTCTGGGCGATTTCACCCTGGCGACGGTGGACACGATCGCACTGCCGGAGCGGGGGCCCGGTTTCGATTCGATCCCGACCAACTGGCGTCCCCTGTGGGCGGTCGACCCCGACGGCAGCGTCTGGCACGGGAATACCAACAGGTTCCGGTTCTTCAAGGTGACGGACCGAAGCGACACGACCCTGGCGGTGGAGCTGCGACGCCCCACACCTCGGCTGGAGGGTCGGGAAAGAGACAGCCTGGGTGCAGCATGGGGACTGCCGTCCAGCGCGCTACCCCGATACAAGGCGGTCCTCGGGTCATTCCACGTCGCGCGGGACGGACGGGTCTGGGCCTGGAATCCGCACGTGCACCAGACGTCGGGGCGGTGGGAGGTCTTTGACCGCAACGGCTACCACCTGGGCCAGGTGGCCGCGCCCGTCTTGCTGTCCCCATCGCCGTCGCCGGTTTTCGGTCACGGTACGATCACCGGCGTCACCACGGACGACAGCGGGGTCCGATACGTCGTTCGCCTGCGCGTGCCCGACATGGATTGACCCACTGCCGGTCCCACCTTCAAGCGCTAGTTGGCAAGGATGTGTTTCAGGTCGTCGATGCGGCCGGCCGTGACATCCCTGAGGTCGTCGATTCTGCTGGCCGTCACGTCCCTGAAGTCCTCGACTCTGGCCGCCATGAAGTCCTTCACGTCATCGAAGCGCGCCCCGATTCGTCGTTCGACGTCACGGATATTCTGGCCTATCTCCGTGTGAGCGTCCCGGCTCTCGGTGCGCACCAATCCGATCTCGGACCGCATCTCCGTCCTCAGTTCGGCGACCTCTGATCGTACGTCAGCGATCTCGGACCGCATCTCCGTCCTAAGCTCGGCGATCTGGGACCGCATTGCCTCCATGTCGGTCCTCACCTCACCGAAGCGCCGATCCATGGAGCGGTGCATGTCGTCGAACCGCTTGTCGGTCGCATCGAACCGCGCGTCCATCGATTCGAACCGCTGCTCGACGGAGGTCTTCATGTCGTCGAACCGCTTGTCGGTCGTATTGAACCGTGCGTCCATCGATTCAAACCGCTGCTCGGCAGAGGTCTTCGTGTCTGCGAACCGCTGCTCGACGGAGGCCTGCATGTCTTCGAAACGCTGTTCGATGGAGGCCTGCATGTCTTCGAAGCGCTTGCCCATCCATACGGCAATGGCAATCAAGCCGCCGATCAGCATCACCATTTCGGCCGCGAATCCCATCCACTCGATCGTAGGCACCGTCCGGTACTCCCCTTCCTCCCTCGTCCTCGTCAGTAGTAATCCCCGGCACCGGTTCCGGGCAAGGGGAGATTGAAGATCGCGCCTCGGGTGGGCCAAGCACATGGCTCGATGGGAAAAGAAATTATAACATGTTGTTATTCATATAGTTACGTCTGTTCTTATGATTCCTGTTCCCTTATCAGTTCGTGTTTACTGAACGGGATGTAGATCGACGCTCTCGAACGCTCCCGGACGTGTCAGCGTCCGCGCTGCCGTGCAGCGGACTGCCGGGATTCTCCCAGTCGTCGCTTGGGCGCCTCTCGTCTTGTCAGCCCCCGGCGACCGTGAGACTCACAAGCCGAACGACTCTCAGGACGGGTACATCGAACTCGTCCTGCTCGACATACGCCATCAAGCCGTCAGGCCCGAACGAGTCCGGGACGCGGAAGTAATCCTCAGACAGGGTGCCCAGGTAGCCGCCGGACGGGGTGAGGACATCCACTGGACCCGGCGATATGCCATCCTCCCCTGATCGCACAATCCAGATCCGATTCTCGTGGTCGACGCCCATCTCACTGATGACGGGCACCTCGGAGCCAAAGTCCATCTCGGCAACCAGCGACTGTGCGAGCGCCGATGACAGTTCACGGCCCGCTTCGCCCGAGATACCCGGCCCCGTGGCGATCACCTGCGCGCCCCCTCCACCCCTCTCACGCTCCCTCGCCGCCTCCTGCATCTCCGCCGTCACCGGCATGGGGTCGATGGGCCTTTCCAGCACGGTACGCACCGAGCCGTCGTCCGGCCGCAATATCTTGACCTGGTACCCCACGGAATCGACGACAGCTATCTCCCCGTCGGCCAGAACCGCTGCCAACAGAGGGGGACCGAATACCGTTCTGCGGGGCAGGATCCCGGAGGGCAGCGGTACTTCCATCTCGCCTATGCGGATCGAGACGGCCGCACCCTCGGCGGCATCGGGCGGAGGGGGGGTGTGTGCCCGATAAACCTCCCTGCTTCCCTGTCCGATCGTGTGGATGTCCACGGCACGGTCTTCCTGTCGCCGAGCGGTGAGCAACCGGCCATCAGGGAAGACGCCAAGCAGGATGGGCACGGACTGAGACGAAGTGACGATGCCCGGGGATCGTACCGGCTGGGGAGGCTCGCGAATCGCGACATGCTGCTCAAGGAAGGTGCCGTCGGCTCCGAACAGGAGCAGGGCGTCATGGCCGACATCGCGCACGACGATCCGGTTGTCGTGGAGGACGCCGACCCCGATGGCCATCCGGAACTCCCCCGGTCCCTGGCCAGTTCGTGAAATTTGGCGGCGAAACTCTCCATCCGAACCGACGACCACAACCCGGTTCTGTCGCCGGTCCAGAATCACCAAGTTGCCGTCGTGGTCGAAGTGAACCTCCGAGATCTCCGTGAAGGCTTGCCATTCCTCTTCCGACAGCCCCCCACCAAGGAGGAAGAGCTCCTCCGTCTCGACGACCAGGGGAATGTCCGGATCCGAAGTCGCGTCCGGAGGATCGGGCGCGGGGCCGCCGTCGGAGCTATCGCAGCCCATCATACAGCAGACCAACACGGGGATCGGGAACCTGACCATCATTCACCTCGCCGTCATTCGTGGGTGCGGACATGAATATCGATGAATGAAGCTCACTCCGGTGGGAGCATTTCCGCCAGCGGTGGCCCGCCCGCTCGGGTCATCCGTCGGCTCGGGATACCCACTACCGAGTCGGCGGTGCGCTCCGATGCCGATCCAGAGGCGCACGTGTGAAACCGGGGTGCATGTGCGCGGAAAAGCGACTCGGACGTGCACGTCTTCGACTTCGCATGTCGCTGTCCGGCTTTCGGTTGCGCCACAGCCCCCGGGGCGGCTGCGCCGCGCGGAAAACTGAGGCCGTGGCCGGCGACCCACCTTTTTCGATGCCTGGCGTGGCATCGGGGAGGGTTGGGATGTGCACGCCATCCCACCTCCCTCGGGGGTCGCTCCGAATCAGCAAGCAATCCCTGGCGGGAAGGCCAATCGGCGAACCGGGGCGAGCAGGTCGGGGTCTCTCGCCCTGGCTCGCGGCCCGCGTCGGTGGAACCGCTCGCCTCGGCCGGGGAACGGTGCTAACACCGCTTCGAGGCGGCCCTGACAAGTGCGTATTTCGGTCAGGACGGTGCGGGTACTACTTTGCTCGGGAAGGTCGTGGGGATCTACAGTGCCGCGTCCGTACACCATCGGCCCAAACCGGCGGCGGGTCTATACCGTGAGCGACAGCGGAATCATCGGGCAAGCCTACGGGCGGAAGATACACGCCCGCGAGGTCGTCGCCTTCGACGAAGCCGGGGACGGGTTGTGTTGGGTCCGCCTGACGCGGTTCGGCGACGACTGGCTCCTGATCCGCTCCGATGCCCGCGACGTGTCGCGCGCGGTGCGGAAGCTCCGCCAGATTCCAGCGGGCGAGCAGTCGGACCGGTTCCCGGAGGTCGGGCCGTGAGCCTCCTCTCCTACCTTGCCCTCGGGGGGCTGGCCGCCGCCGTCTCCACCGACGTGCGGGCCGCCGCGCGCCGCCTGTTTCGTCGTCGGCGTCGGTAGCCCGCGAACGTTCGCCACACGTCGCGCTTCGGACCGGCCGCGTTCGTGATCACCGCCTTCATCGGGCGATGTGGACGTACGGTGCCAATCACTTCCCCGGGACAACGGGGCGCCATCTCTAGCGTCATCGGGTTTGACGCCCTTACCACTCGTCATCCTCTGCGGAGGGGCGTTCCAAGGAGGCTTGAAGCACCCGCCAACGCTTCCAACATGCCCGATATGTAGGCGTCCCGGCTAACGCCTCCCTTCTCGCCGCTCATCGTCTCGGTGAGCTCCGAGGCGATGTTGGCTATGAAATGGCGCACTTCCTGTTGGCTCTGGAGGTCATGCGCTTGGAATGTGTATCCGAAAAGCATGAGCAACATGGCGCTGTAACCCAGATGTTGTTTCTCCGCCTTGGAAGGGCGGAAGCGAGGCCCCTGCTTAAGTTGCCTTAAGAGGCTGGAAACGACCGCTTGCGGGTCGGGAAGGCGTGAAGATGCCTCGCTGCGAGTCGCCGACATTCTTCTTCTCTCCTTCGGGAAGGGTCTCGTTAGGCGGGTGTCCCCGTAACTGTTCCAGCAGGCCGCCTCACCGGGTTCCGGCCCCACTCGGCGAGCAGCTGTTAGCTCCGCCGGCATTCGTGAATGCCATCATTCGATTCGTGGACGGACCGCACGATCTGCGCGCCTTGAACCTCGCGCCGAGCGAGCGCATCGTCCAGCGAAGCCGACGGGCGACCGACGACGGATGGCTGTGCCCCCTCTGGCCGGACCATGAGGAGGTGACGGCCGCAGCGGCCCTGGCGGAATTGGGCAATACCGACCCACCACCATCCGCTCACCTAACCTCCACCCACAATCGGCTCACGACGAGCGTCGGCACGTCGAGTTCATCGCGTGCCATATGGGCTACAAGACCATCGGGTCCGAAGGTGGCTGGCATCGCCGGTTGGCCGACAGCGAGCGTGCCCAGGTACTCGCGATCCGCACTGAAAACATCAATCGGCCCATCGTCATTCCAAGGATCCTCTCCGCGGCGCTGGATCCACAACCCGCCGTCCCAGGTGACCGCTATCGCCCGTACCACCGGGACTTCGTGGTAGAACGTGCGATCCCGAATCCTTTGGCGGCTCTCCTCGGGATCCCGCGGCGGCAAAGGCCCGGCTGATGAGGAACCCCCTGCCAACCGGTCCTCAAGCTGTTGAAGGTGGGAGGCTATCGTCCTCTCCCGGATGCGTTGGGATACCGCCTCCGGCGAGAGCGGCCGCGTCAGCACGTCGAGCAACGATCCATCGGGGCGTGTGAACTTGATGGCGTAGGCCGAGGAGTCCGAGTAGGCGATGGTGCCGTCAGGCAGCACGTCCCAGTAAAACCCCGGCTCGAAGTACCGGTCTTCCATCGACGCGACCACCTTCGGCCAGTCCTCCAGGGCCGTGGATGAGAACGGTTCGGGGCGAGGCGCCCTCCATCCCTGCAGAATCGGCTCTTGCACGATCACATCGCCGGAGATGCCCAATGTTTCGAGCGCGCGGTCGTCGGCCCACGGCGGTGTCTCGTCTTCCTCGTACCCCATAAGCCGATTCATGCTGTTCATCATCTCAACGAGCACACGGTCGACCCCTTGCGCGATGAGCCTGTCGCCCAGCGGATCGGCCCGAATCTCGTCGTGACCGAGGGCAAAGGACAGTGGTCTGTCGTCGCCAGCCAGCCTGACGAACCGCTCAAGCTCGCCGTCCGGGCTGAACACCTGGATCGCCGAATGTTCCGTGTCGGGCACTGCGAAGCGGCCGTCGCGCCACACCGCGATTACCTTCACGTGTTGAAATTCGCCCGGCCCCTCGCCCTCGCGACCGACGATGCGCACGAGCTGGCCGTCGGGACCGATGACGACGACCCGCTTATTCAGAATATCCAGCACCAACAGGTTGCCAACCCCATCGAAGCTCACTTCCAACCAGGGCTGGAAGAAAGCCCACTCCTGCGCATTCACGCCGCCCACGCGGTAGATCTCGGTCAGGTCTGCGGTCAGCGGACGGTCCTGCGCTGCAACCGGGGTTGCGAGTAGGGTGGCTACGATTGGGTAGGTGGCTCTTCTCACGTTAGGCCTTCCTGGCTTCTGGGCCGAATCTTCAGAATCTGAGCGTGGCGATTGCTGCAAGCTAAGCTAAGGTATGCTGCGGTCACCAATACCCGGCCATGGTCTGTTGCTCGGGGACGGCGTGGCACTCCAGTTCGGCGATCCCCTTACTTCCTGTCGTACTGCATGCGAACGCCGCCTCGGGGAGGCCGGTCGGGACCTGAGTGAGGGGACTGGCTCACGACCTCTAGTTGTCGCAAAGCAAGCCAGCCAGCCAGCCAGCCGACTCCGTGTTGAACACGGAGGTCTGGCAAGGGGAGGCTCCGCTCCCCTTAGACCCCTTGGGTTTCCGGACCGGTTTCGGCGGCGGAGGGCCGCCTCCGAAACCGCGTCCCTCACTTGCGCCGATGGCTGTCCGACGGCGGCCAGCGAACTGCGCGCAGCGGCGCAGGGCCTCTTGGAAGAGCGGTTTGGCCGACCCCGACCTCACCCCTCCCGCTCGGCCCCTATCCGTCGAACTGGTGCACGAGGTCGCCACTGGACGCACCGGCGATTCGCAAGACGACCCTCACCGAACCGGGTCCATAGAACTGTTGGTAGCGCGTCCTGACCAGGGCGAGGTCGAAGACGCGGGACTCGGTCGGGTATGCCTCGCAGGTGTCGCCGTTCGCATCGTGGGCGAGCACGGCCGGAAGCTGCACCGGATCCGACTCCGTGAACGACTTCGAGATCACCAGGGTGAAGATGTGGTTCCGGCACCCGCCGGCGAAGGATACGGAGATGGTCAGCCGGTGTCCGTCTATGGCTGCCGAGTTCACCTCATAGGGGTCGTCCCCGTAGTCGCGGCCGTCGTCGACCACCACGTTGTTTTCGGGAATATCCGGTTCAGTCGGCGATTCGCGGCAGCCGGGCGCGGCAAGCAGTCCGAGCAGGAGCGCGACCGAGGCCGTGCCCCTCGCGGCGGAAGCCCGATAATCCGTGAGTCCGGGTGTCATTGATCGCTCCGTATCGGAATGACCGGCCCAATCGCCGCCGTGCCATTCGAGTCGTCCGCACGATCGAAGAAGCGATATGGCACCGACACGCCGCGCAGTGGCACCGACAAGTGCGGTGGAACGGCGGAGAGAAGGGAATGGTGAGCGCCAAGGCGGCCCGAAGCGTGCGCGCGTGCCGGGCCGCTTGTTCTTCCGAAGTTCATGGTTAGTACCGCCCCTAGCCGACGGGGATGGTGGCCGCAGCCGACGTTGCGGGCTAGGATAACGGGCCGATGCCCATTGACATGCACGAACAAGTAACGGTCTGTTTTTGGCGGCGGGTCCGTCTATTGAGGGCTGACATGGGTCGCCAGCTTTCGAGAATCGGTCTGGACCGTCGAGGCGCCCGAGCGGCTCCGGCGCTCACAAAACGCCCTGCAATGAAGCGAGGATGCCGCCATGTGCGGTTTGGCCAGCGTTCGCTTACAAGGACTTGGCGGATGGTAGAGCGCGAGCGATGGACCGCCACGGGTATTGTCACGTGCGCTGCCATGCTGTCGGTGGCCTTGTGGGCCGTAGCCTGCGGTGACGGAGCCGTTGAGCCGTCTCCCGATGCGCCCCGCCCGACGACGGTCACGGTGACCCCGGCGTCGGCCGTGCTGTCCGCCTTGGGCGCCACGGTGCAGCTTTCGGTAGAAGTGCGCGACCAGAATGACCAAGTCGTGGTGGGTGTGGCGGTGACCTGGGCAAGCGGCAACGCATCGGTCGCGACGGTGGACGCGTCGGGCCTTGTGACGGCTGTGGCGAACGGGACCACAACGATCACGGCGACGGCGGGTTCGGTCTCGGGAACCGCGGCGGTGACGGCGATGGAGAGCCCTGACCGCGCGACTCTGGTGGCCTTTTACCACGCGACGGGAGGCCCCAACTGGTGGAACTCGGAGAAGTGGCTGACGGACGCACCGCTCGATCAGTGGCACGGCATCCGCGTGGATGATCCCCACACGGGTCGCGTAGTAGAGATCCTCTTGCAGGACAACAACCTCGCCGGCCCGATTCCGCCGGAGATCGGGAGCCTTGCTGCCCTCACCACCCTCGACCTGTGGCGAAACGAAGTCGCCGGCCCGATTCCGCCGGAGATCGGGAATCTCACTGACCTGAGACGCCTGAACCTGCACTCAACCTGGCTCACTGGCGGAATCCCTCCAGAGTTCGGGAATCTCACGGAACTCACTGACTTAGACCTATCGTATAGTCGGCTTACGGGTCCGATCCCGCCGGAACTCGGCAACCTCGCCAACCTGCAATCGCTGAGCCTCAGGTTCAATGACCTTACGGGCCAGATCCCGCCGGAGCTTGGCGACCTCGCCAAGCTGCGAAGCTTGCTCCTTGAGGCGAACAACCTTTCGGGCGAGATCCCGGCCGCAATCGCCAACTTGGGCAATCTGGAGGCACTGGATCTCTCCTCCAACCGGCTGACCGGTACGATCCCAACAGGGCTCGGCAACCTGCGTAACCTGCGCTACCTGTCTCTCGGGATCCTCCTAAGGGGTCGGCGCAACCGTCTAACGGGGCCGATCCCGCCCACACTCGGCAACCTGGGCAATCTGGAATTCCTGAATCTCTCCGGCAACCAGCTGACCGGTGCGATTCCGGCGGACCTCGCCAACTTGGGCAGCTTGGAAGACCTGAATCTCGCCTTCAACCGGTTGACGGGTCCGATCCCGGTGTGGCTCGGCAACCTGAGCAGCCTGGCACGGCTGAGTCTCGACGGCAACCTGATATCGGGCCCGATCCCGCTCGAACTCGGCAACCTTGACCGTCTGTGGGAACTGACTCTCTCCGAGAACGACCTGACCGGCCCCCTGCCGGCTGACCTCGCCAACCCTCAACGTCTGACGCTTCTCATTCTCGACCAGAACAGGCTGGCGGCCCCGATCCCGGACAGATTCCTCGAACTGAACGAGTTGGCGGTCTTCGCGTTCGAAGCGAACGCCGGCCTCTGCGCCCCGGGCACCACGGACTTCGACGCTTGGCTGAACGGAATCGAGGACGCCAGAGGGCCCTACTGCAACGAATCGGACGCAAAGGTGCTGAAAGACCTGTACGAGGCCTCTGGGGGACGGAACTGGACGAACTCCGACGGCTGGCTTCAAACTCCCGTTCTGGACGAATGGCACGGTGTGTCCGCCGACGATCTCGGTCGGTTGGTGACACTCGACCTGACCCGCAATGGCCTGACCGGACGCCTGCCGGCCGACTTGGGGAATCTGGCGGAAATGACCGCCTTGCGGATCGTCGGCAACGCCCTGTCCGGCCCGTTGCCATTTTCCCTGACCCGGCTGGCGCTGGTCGAACTCCACTACGCTGACACGAGCCTATGCGTCCCGGCCGACGCGACGTTCCAGACCTGGCTGCAGGGGATCGCTTCACACGAGGGTACCGGCGTGGTTTGCGATGGCCAGTCGGAGCTCACGGCCCAGGGCTGGTACGCTGGACCCGTTGTGTCGTGGGTGGACAGAAGGCTGTATCGGTCTGGACCATTGAGGCGCCCGAACGACTCAGGCGCTCACAAATGAGGCGAGGAGGCCGCCATGTGTGATTTCGCCAGGGCTTCGCGTAGACGCTGCGCCGCCGTCGGGCTTACCAATTCCGTGGAGCTAGGTCGAATCAGCACCTTGCCACGGCGTACTCATGTCTTCCGGCTGTCGGTGGCCTGCCTGGCCGTGTTGCCTTGGCAGGTTCAGGCGCAGGAGGCACCGGGCCGTCAGGAGGCGCCGGGCCCTTTCATGCTCGAAGCCGGACTCGCGGGGGACACCAGACAGTGTCCCGGACACTACGTCGGCATCAACGGGTGGGTCGCAGGGCCGGTGTCGCTGTACGGGATGGTGGAGAACTACCGGTGCTCCGAGCGGACCGAAGCCTTCGACCCCAAGGGCGACGCCATCAGCGGGACCATAATCTACCCTGGTCGGGTCGCGTCGGACATTCGGTTCGGCGCGGAGGTTTTGCTCGGACGTGACAGTTGGCTCGTTCGCCCAGCGTTGCGCGCGGGGATCCTGTATGGCAGCGGGAATTACGTTGGGCCGACCGGCGGTGCGAGCCTGACGTTCGGACGACGCTACGGCGCTCGCTTCATCCTCCACTTCGAGGAGTGCGGCAGCACAACCTGCGAGCGCTTCCAGATGGGCGGATACGTCTCGTTCTGAGCCTCAATGAGACTGAGGTCCTGCGACCGGATCGCTCGCCCGATGGCGACCAGGCGAGCGGGGGGGAATGGGGAACCTCGACCGCTGTGGCCGTCGGTATCAGCGCGGGAGCCATTGCCTCTCGCAGGAACGCCGACAGGAGCACGCCAACGGTCGTCGCCTTGGGCCGTCAGGCCGTGAGTTCGGCCGCCGCCATGCGGGCGGGCACGGTCGCGGAGCGCGCGGGTCAGCCAGTTGGCTGGCCGACAAGGGGAAGGGGGGTGACGCCCACGCCCGCGCGCTCCTCCGGCGGGCAGGATTTCCGGGGGGTTCGAAGGGGGGCGGAGCCACCCTCGCCAGAGCGCGAATGTTTTACATCGCGTGGGCTGGCTTAGACACCGTAAGGTGCTCTTAGCCAGCCTGAAACGCCTCTCCGAGCACTGCTGCCGGGAACAGCCCCGCCAAGCCGTCGCGGGCAAGCGCCTCGGCCTGCCTGCCGCCGGATGCCCACACCCCTCATCCTTCCGGTTGGTCCAAGTCGCATCAGCGGGCTTCGTTCGACTGCGCTTTCGCTTTCCAATGCGCCCTCATCGCTGCTACGAGAGGGCGCAAGGCCTCTACGCACTGTTCTGCGGCATGGGCGATATCTTCCGTCGTGCTGTGTGACCCGATATGCCGTGCAACATTCCACGCCATGAAGATCTCGGTACCCTGTACCCACAGCCCTTCTTCCAGCATGTTCGACGTGTCGTCATCCACCGGCATCTTGATGGCCAAATACTCCATCCCCATCCACTCCTCCCTCACAACACCCAACTCAGGCCCGTATTCCACGCTGGCGTCCTCCGCCTCCCGGAATCGAGCCCCATCCGACGGGGGCAGTTCGAGGGCTGCCCGGATGGTGCGCCGTAGCCATTCCTCCGGGGTCATCATGTCCGCCTCTGCCGCCTGTGCCACAGCAACCCGCGTTCCCGGCGGACACGCAAGCGCGAGCCGGTCGGGCAACCTGTCCTCGATTTCCGCCGCGCTTCGATCCGCCCGTCGCCCCTCGACCCACCCCCAAGCTACACACCGGCAGAAGTCCGGTAGCCAAGCCAGTGCCTCCGTGCTGTGCGCCAGTGCGCCCTTCCGTCTGGCCGTTAGTAGCCACGGAGCAGCCGGTGGCGCTCCAGAATCGAGCGGGCTCAGGACATCCGGCGCGTTGCAGATGTTACGCCATGCGGCCCGCGCCTCAGGAACGTCCTCGACCGCAACCGCGCACGTGAGCACCAAAGGCTCCAGAGGGCTACCGACATGGGCGACAAGAGTGGCACGGTCCGGGCTCCACACTTGCCATTCCCAGCCGGGGAATCCCGGGATTGCCTTCTCTTGGCCCCAATAGTCGATCCCGGCCAGGATGGGTGTCATAGCATCAAGCAGGGCCGATTCCACCTCGGATCGGGGGACGAACCGCCAGCGGCCGGTCTTCGCCCTCTTGTGCGTGAGGGAATCCGGCGCGCTCACGGACCGCCCCCACCGTCAAGGCGTGGCGTTGTCCAGTGAGAAGCAAGCTTGAGCGGGAGGCCGGGTTCCATCCAACCTCCACCGCTACTTGGGCAGGCCGAGTCCTTGAGGCTCTTCTGACACAGCAAGTACATGTGACGAGTTGGAGAACTGTTTAGCATGCAGGAATCTAACGTGGGGAGGATCAGCGTCCCAACCACGATGGACGATCGCCAGCGGTCTTGCGAGCGCGCAGCACCGGCCGCTCAGCGCTCCCTGTAGGTTCCGTTGGGAAACGCCTCGCCGGGCATGCCCGGAACTGTAGGCACCCGACCGTCGCGGGCAAGCTCCCCAGCCTCCTGGCCGTCCGCCTCGAAGACGGCATCGACGCCGGGCGGCCCGTCACTCTGTGGTGACGGCGCGGTCGCTGCTGCGCACCACGTTCTTCCCCTACCCTTACCCCTCGGAGACCAGAGATCGTCGATCTGGAGCGATTCTGCGGCCCGTAGTTTTCCCGAAACGCCCCCGGAAGCACCCGGAAACGGCCTCTGAGTCGGTGCGGGACCCGGATCAGGCCTCGGTGCTCTCCGAGCCGCCAGATGCCCCGCCCAATGGTGCGGAGCGGCGTGAAGTAGGGATCCGACGCTTGGAACCCACCAAACCGTCGCGGTGTATCTTCAGTGTAGGGGTCAACAAAGTCGTGCCGGGGAAGGAATCTGACCATGTGGTATCGCCGAGTCCTCCTGCTCCCTCTTTTCATGCTCGCCTGCGACAATCCGGTGGCCACGCTGGTGCTGACATGCGACGAGCCGCCTCCGATCTATGCCATCCGTCAGCACCCGATGGAGTATGAGATCTGCTTCGACTCGCCTAGCGGAGAAGCGCTGATCTTCACGGCGAAGAGCTCCGACACGGGTGTCGTGACCGCCGATGTCGCGGGCGACAGGCTAGTGGTGACCGGCCAAAGCGAGGGGGAAGCCAGGGTCACGGTGATGGCGAGAGGCGTCAGCGGCGCGACCGGGACCGTCGACTACCGGGTCGTGGCCAGAAACGCCTGGAGCGGCGAGATCACCCGGTGCGTTACGGCACCCGCGGCCGGCGAGGGCACGGACTTTGAACTCGAATACTGGCTAATGGCCAATGTCGACCTCGTCAATGTTGTCCTACGACTGACCGTCGGCGGCATCAAGTCGGCCCCCTATCCCTTGGGAGACATGATCGGGGGCCAGCGAATCCAGCGCTACGTGAGCGGCTGGATGCGCCCCGCACCGACCAGCGACGAGTGTCGTCTGGATCTGGACTACGAAATCGCCGACTAGCTTTGCCGGGCACCGGCGAAACGGTCGCCGGGGCCGTCGCGGATGCGACGGCACGCCTTGTCAGGTTTTCGGTGCCTACCTACTGGCCCGCGAGATAGGCCGCCCAATCCTCCATGAGCCGACGCCGACGCTCGAACAGATCCGTCCGCAGGTATGCCGCCTCGCCCTTGTTCTGCACGACATGGGCAAGCGCGGCCTCGACCACCTCCCGGGGATGGTCCGTCCTCTCGGCGGCCCAGTCCCGGAACGACGACCGGAACCCGTGAGGCACCGCCGAGATTCCGCAACTCAGGAGCAAACGGCCCGGCCGCTTTCTGGTCAACGGCTTCCCGCGTTCGTTGACGAACACGATCGGACTCTCCCCGTTCCACAGCTTGCGGGCCGCGTCGAGGATCTCCAACACCCGGCCGGACAGCGGCACCCGGTGCTCGCGGGCGGTCTTCGTCCGGCTTGCCGGTATCGTCCACACGCCCGCACCTTGGTCGATCTCCGCCCACACCGCCCCCCGGACCTCGCCGCCACGCGCCGCCGTCAGGACCAGGAACTCGAACGCCAACGTGTCCACTTTCCCCGGCTTCGCCGCCCGCACCTTCGCGATGGCCGCGGCGACCTCGCCGTGAGGCAGGGCCTTCCGGTGTGTGACGACATCGTGCTGGGGGCCGAGCACCGGCAGGAGCCGGTCGCAGGGGTTGTCGGTCCGCCAGTCCATGGCAACGGCCCACTCCAGCACGGCGCGGACGCGAAGACGGATGGCGCGGGCGACCTTCGGCCTCGCGTGCCAGATCGGGGACAGCATCTCCAGCACGTCGCCGCTGGTGATCTCGGAGACCGGCAGGTTGCCGAGGCGCGGGAAGGCGTACATCTCCAGCGAGCGAGTCCAGAGCCTCGCGGTCTTCGGGCTGCGCCACCCGGCGCGCTTCTGCTCGATGACGCGCCCGGCGGCCTCGGCGAAGGTCGGCACGCCGAGGGACCGGCGCTTCTCGGCCAGCGGATCGCCGCCCGCGCGAGCCAGCTTCCGGTTCGCCAGCGCCTGCTCGCGGGCCTCGGCCAGCGAGACGAGGACGACGCTGCCGAGACCGATCTCCCGCTTGCGGCCCCGGACGACGAGCCGCTGAATCCAGCTGCGGGTTCCGGTCTTCTTGACGTAGAGGTAGAGCCCGTTTCCGTCGCAGTGTCTTCCGGGCGGAGCCGAGCGCACGAAGGCGGCAGACAGCCGATTGTGGGGATGGCGGCCCTTGGGCTTGCCTCGTCGCCGCTTGCGAGAATTGGTAACATTATTCATTCCCTAATCGTAACCGGGATGCCAGTGGATCGCAAGGGACGCAGCCGGTTGGAAAGAAACAAGAGTGTACGGACCTAACCTGTTGATCTACAGGTTGTTATGGAACTCTACGGACGCCTATGGACGATAGTGGATTTCAGTTGTCCGCTCCCATGGCTGGATGGGACCACTTTCGCTCGGGCACCGCGGGCCCACCCGTGCTATCCTTGGGTTGCGTCCCGCGCCCGTTTCGTTCCTTCAACCCTCACCGTTCCTGCGAATGACCCTCGACCCGATCCGCAGCGAGTTCCCGATACTCCAGCGCCGCAACTACCTCAATTCCTGCTCCCTGGGAGCGCTGTCGAACCGTGCGGAGAGCCGGCTCGCCGATTTCGTCGCCAAATGGCACGACCATGGCGCCTCGGCGTGGTACGAACACTGGTGGGGCGCGCTCGGTGAGTTGCGCGGGCGCGTGGAGGCGCTGTTCGGGGCTCCGGGCGGCACCGTCGCGCTCATGCCTTCGACCTCGGCTTGCCTGGCAGCGATCTCGTCCAGCCTCGACTGGTCGAAGCGCAACCGCATCGTCACGACCGAGCTGGACTTCCCCACCCTGCTCTACCAGTGGAAGGTTCGCCCGGATGCCGAGATGGTCGTACTCGAGAGTCATGACGGCGTCCACATCGACCCGCAGCAGTTCGCGGATGCGGTCGACGACCGGACCCTCGCGGTCGCCACCAGCCACGTCTTCTTCACTACCGGCGCAATCCAGGACCTGGGCGCCATCGCCGAGATCGCGTGCCGCGCGGGCGCATACAGCCTGATCGACGGCTATCAGGGCGCGGGTCAGGTCCCGGTCGACCTTCCCGCGACCGGAGTCGACTTCTACACGGCGGGCCCGCTCAAGTGGCTCTGCGGGGGACCCGGCCTTGCGTATCTCTACGTGCGCGAGGCGCTGATCAACGACCTGGAGCCGCGGATCACCAGCTGGTTCGCCACCGAAGACCAGTTCCAGTTCAACCCTGGGGAATTCCGCTACCACAGCGACGCGCGCCGCTTCGAGCTGGGCACCCCGGCGCTGGCGACCGTGCATACGGCGCTGGGCGGACAGGAGATCGTCGACGAGGTCGGAATGACCCGAATCCGGGCGCAGAACGTGACGCTGACCGAGCGATTGGTGGAGCGGTGCACGGAAGCGGGGTTCTCGCTTCGGGTCAGCAATCGTCCGGACACCCGCTCGGCGATCGTCCTGGTGCGACACGACGATCCCGGTGGCGCCGTGGGCCGTCTGGCCGGGCGCGGGATCATCGTCGACAACCGTCCCGGGGTGGTGCGCGCCAGCCCGCACTTCTACAACACGCTCGACGAGGTGGACGAGTTTGTGGAGGCGCTGGCCGGATAGTAGAGTCACCGTCCGTTCATCCTTCAACCGGAAGAAACCGCCGTGCTAACCACGCTCGCGCTCGCGACCATCATCCAGGTGCCCGCTCAACTCCCCGACCTGGTGCCAGGCACACGTTACGACCCGTCCATTCCCACGCTGGAGGAGGTGGCGGGCCATGACTTCGGGGAAGTGGTCACGCCGCCGGACGATGTGATCCGGTACATGGAGGCGCTGGCCGAAGCGGCCCCTGAGCGCACGCGCCTCATCCAATACGCGGAGAGCTGGGAAGGTCGTCCGCTCGTCGTCCTCGTCATCGGGTCGGCGGAACGAATGGCGAGGCTGGACGAGGTCAAGGCAGGTCTGCAACGTCTCAGCAATCCGCGCGGACTCGACGACAACGAGGCCGAGGCGCTGTTGGCGGACCTGCCCGTCGTCACCGCGCTCATGCATGCGATCCACGGCAACGAGATCAGTCCGAGCGGCGCAGCCATGGCGGAGGCCTATCACCTGCTCGCGGCGACCGGGGATGCCGATGTCGACCTGATCCTGTCGGAGTCGCTGGTTCTCATCGACCCACTCGAGAACCCCGACGGACGGAACCGCTTCGTCTACCAGAACGAGATCGCACAGGCCCGGTGGCCGGACGAGGCTGCGTTCTCGGCCGAACACGACGAACCCTGGCCCGGCGGGCGCAGCAACCACTACCTGTTCGACCTGAACCGGGACCTGTTCATCCAGAGCCAGCCCGAGACGCGGGGGAAGGTGGACATCCTCCTCGAGTATCGACCGCAGATCGTGGCCGACCTGCACGAGATGGGAGGGGACGCAACCTACTTCTTCCCGCCCACCGCCCCGCCCTCCAACCCCTGGTACGGGGAGCGGCAGATCGCGCTGATGGACGTGTTCGGATCGGCGATCGCAGCGCGCTTCGACGAACGCGGATTCGCATACTTCAACCGGGAAGTGTTCGACCTCTTCTATCCCGGGTACGTCGACATGTGGCCGATGGGACAGGGTGCGCTCGGGATGACGTACGAGCAGGCAAGCGCCCGCGCACTGCGGTTGAGACAGTCGGACGGCGACCTGCTTACGTACGGCCAGGGCGTGTTGCAGCACTTCACGGCGGCACTGGAGACGGCACTGACCGCCGCTCGCAACCGCGAACGCATTCTGCGTGACTATCTCGCCTTCCGGCGCGAGGGCATCGCCGCCGGGCAGACGGGCCCGGCGGAAATCGTGCTTCACTCGGCCCACGACCCGGGAATGGCCGAGCGGCTCGCGGCGATGCTGGTCGAGAACGGGGTCGAGGTCTTCCGCGCGTCCGGGCCGGTGTCGGTTGCCGATCGCTCGCTGTCCGCCGGCTCGAGCTTCATCGTGCCGCTGGACCAGCCGATGCACGGCTTCATACACAACCTCCTCGACGCACACGTCCCGATGGCCGAAGACTTCGTGCGCCGGCAGATCGAGCGTCGCGCGAACCGGCAGTCTGACGAAATCTACGACCTGACGGCCTGGAGCCAGTCGCTGTTGTGGGACGTGGAGGCGATCGAGACGGCGGCGACCGGCGCGCGCGGCGAACCCGTGACCGCCGACGATGCCGCATCCCGCCCGGAGGTGCGCGGTGACGACGCCGGAGATGAACCGGCAGCCGTCCTCCCCGAGGCGCTCGTCGGCTACCTGATCCCGTGGGGCACCAACGGGGCCGCTGCGGTAACCGAGGCGCTGCGGGAGGGGATCCGGGTCCGGGCGGCAGGTGCGGAGTTCACGCTGGGCGGCCGACGCTACGGGATCGGCACGGCAATCATCCGCGTGGCCGAGAACGGTCCTGATCTGCGCGCGCGCCTGGCCGACATAGCGGCCCGACACCGTGCCGAAGTCGTCCCGATCGACGACGCGTACGTGCGCGAGGGCATGTCCCTGGGCAGCGGGCGGGTGCGGGGGTTGCGCGAACCGCGTGTGCTTCTCGTCTATGACGCGCCGGGTCAGAGCTACTCCGTGGGCTGGGCGCGCTACGTGCTCGAACGGCGCTACGGGCAACGAACAACGGTCGCGCGAGCGTCCAGCCTGGGCCGCGCCCGGCTGGCCGACTACGACGTGGTCGTCTTCCCGAGCGGAAACTACGGCAGTGCGGTCGGCCAGGGGCTTCAGGACCGGCTGCGTGACTGGATGCGTGACGGCGGCACGATGATCACGATGGCCGAGTCTTCGCGCTGGGCCTCGCGGGCCGGACTCCTGGCCACCGAGACCGAGCGCCGGGGTGGGCGGGCCGAAGGTGACGATGCGCCCGATCCCGGCACCCCGGACCAGCCATCGAATACCTCGACGCGATTTCGCCCGAAGACGAGTCACCCGAGGGCGTGCCTGGAGCGATCCTGCGCACGCTGCTCGACACCGAGCACTGGCTCTCGGCGGGCACGGATGGCGAGATCGGCGTCCTGGTCGAAGGCTCCCGCGTCTTTCGCCCGATCACCCTCGACGACGGCACGAACGTCGGCCGCTACGCGGACCTCGACGATCTCGTGCTCGGCGGGATCGTGTGGGAGGAGTCCCGGCCGCAGCTGGCGAACAAGGCCTTCCTCATCCACCAGCCCGTCGGTCGCGGGCAGCTCGTGGCGTTCGCGGAGGACCCGAACTACCGCGCCTATGCCGAGGCGACGCAGCTGCTGTTCATGAACGCGGTGCTGCTGGGTCCGGGGCGGTAGGCGGCGACTGTCGGGGCCGGCGGCAGGCACGCCACCGCCGGGCACCGCCACTCAGTTCTCAACCCGCAACCGGTACTTGGCGATCCGCCAGGGCGGGATGTCCGCGTTCTGGAGCACGTAGAGGTGCCGCCCTCCGCCGAGAACCTTCACGCTTTCGGGCAACGGCACGTCCTCGAAGAGCTTGGTGCCGGTGTGACGGTCGTAGGCTTCGAGGTGGGTGTGGAGGACACCTGCCGGGAAAATCCCCCCACCGCAACTCCGGGAAATCCCCTACAAAAGACAAGGGTTTTCACGGTTTTTTCCATCCCTGCCGTCTGCGAACGTTCATGTGTCCGTCAAAATGGTGATCACTCAACGAGAAAGGAATCACACCATGAGGACGACACAGAGGTGCGCGGCCATGCTCGCCGCGCTGGTGATCCTGGTCGCGTGCGACGACCCCGCCACCCCCACCAGCCTCGACCTCGAGTCCTGGCCAACCACTCCCGAGACCGCCGTGACGGCCAGAATCGTCGCGGTGATCGGTCAACTCACTCCAACGGACGAGTTGTTGTCCCGAAGGGGGGAACCGTACGTCGCCAAGGAAGCGCATCAGATAGTCCACAGCTTCGGCGAGGATTACTACGGACTCACGCTGGCCCTCGATGACGACGACCATGGTGCTCTGGCGTGCGAGGGCATGGACGGGAACTTCGCCAGTTGCGTGAAGAACGCGATGGACGAGGGAAGGGAGTGCCGTACCCATCGGGTGGGCGACTACTATAATGCCGAGTGCAAGGAGTCGTCATTCTAGCGTCGCGAACCCCCCGCACCGGCCCGGGCCGCGGAGGCCTTGCGGCGGCCGTCGGGGTTGGCAACCCGGCGGCCGCCTCTGCCGTTCCCGGGGCGCGCTTGACATTCAGTTTTGCCGGATCAGACCTTGAGCGCATGTCGACATTCTGCTGTACGGGCCTGAGTGCTGGAGGTGCAGCGTGCTTTCCATGAAAACCCCTGCCACGCCGTGAATATGGTTCGCGTGGTGCTCGTCGACGATCACAAGGTCGTTCGCGCCGGAATCCGGGCGCTGCTGGAGTCCACCGGACGAATCGACATCGTCGCGGAAGCGTCGTCGGGCGAGGAGGCCGTGGCCGCGGCGGAGCGGCTGCAGCCCGACATCGTCATTATGGACGTGGCAATGCCGGGCATGGACGGAATCCGGGCGACGCGTCGCATCTCCGCCCTCGACCTGGACACGAAGGTCCTGGTCCTGACGGTGCACGATGAAGAGGAACACCTTTCCGAGGCGATCGACGCCGGCGCGGCAGGCTATCTCAACAAGTCGGTGGCCGACACGGACCTCATCGGAGCCATCGAGGCCCTGGTCCGAGGGCACTCCTACCTTCCTCGACATGCCACCGCCCTTCTCTCCCATGACAAACCGGGTCATGGGCCGCAGGGAGAGCCCCGGCTGGACGCTCTGTCCACGCAGGAACGCAGGGTGGTCGAGCTGTACGCCACCGGGTTCACGGCCAGGGAAATGGGCAACAGGATGTTCCTCAGTCCCAAGACGGTCGAGGGGTATCTCGCGCGTGCGCGGCGCAAGCTTGGCCTGACGAAGCGCAGCGAGATCGTCCGGTTCGCGCTGAAGAACGGGCTGCTACGCGTCAGCGAAGGCGAAGAGGAGTAGGGCCCGGGCGGAACCGCGCCAGAGCATCTGCGGGGATTTTCCCGCCACGCAAGTCGAGGGAATTTCCCGTCAGCAAGACCGGGATTTCCCGCTTTCGAGGGGTTGCCGCACTTTCGCATCCTTCTTCCAGGGCCACGGGAGTCGTGGTTCCGTACTTGCCGGAAGGGAGGCACAGCCCATGGAATGCCGGGATTTCGAAATCACGGAAACACTGCGCCTGGCCGAACAGGGGTACACCGTCCACGTAGACCGACACGGCGTTCGATCCGTCCGGGCGATGCCCTGGAGGCAGATTCTCAACCACCTGTGCACCCTCCAGGAGCGTTTCCTGCTGCGTGTCGTGTTCAGCCCGGACGAGTTCGGTGAGGACATCGTCGTCGAGCGCGTTCGCGCGAACGGCCGAGCCGGTGCGCCACCCTCGCTGCTGCTCGAACTCGCGACCATCTGCTCCGTAGACAGGCGCGCGGGCCTGTGCGCCAAGGCGAGGTACGCCAAGCGCGTCGAGATGGCGTTGCGTAGCGCCGAGTGCAGGCGGCTGCGACTGGGAGGGATTGTGCACGTCGCCGGCGGACCGGACCCCGCCCATGCGGACGGGCTCCACGTCGCCGCGTGGGAGTACTGGCTGACCGACTACGACCACACGGCCGCTCACTGACGCCCTCCGTTCAGCTCACCGGCCGGTCCCGCTTCTTCAGGATGAACAGGCCTTCCTGCATGCTGGTCACGATCACCGTGCCGCTCTCGAAGTACGGGTAGTTGCTCCAGGCGCCGCCGAACCCCGGACCCTCCTTGTACGGCGCCGTGTCGAAATACCCGACCTCGCGCGGATTTTCGGGGTCGGAGACGTCGAGGATGTGCAGACCGTAGAGATAGTTGGCCTGGTACATCAGGTCGTCGCGGATGTAGAGGTTGTGGGCGCTCGCGGGCATCGAGCCCATGAACTCCCTGACCAGCACGGGGTCCTCAAGATCGCTGACGTCCCAGATCAGCGTGCGCGTGGTCTCCACGTTGCCCGCGATCACGTCGGACTCGTCGTCCTGGAAGAAGTAGCGGTGGTCTTCGGTGAGCCATCCCTGGTGGATGTACGCCGGGTTCGGCGAGGACGGCGCCGCCACGACGACCGGGTTGTCCTTGTCGGTGACGTCCTGGATCTGGAAGACGCGGCCGTTCGAATTGAAGCACAGCTCGCGCCCCTGGTAGCTCTGGTCGGGGCCCCGGTAGATGACGCACTGGGTGTCGTGGGTCCCGCCCGTGGGCGCGCACCCCACGAACTCGGGGTTCTTGGGATCGTCGACGTTGATCATGTGGAGGCCGCCGCCGCAGGTGTCGGCGGCACCACCGCCGCCGATCGTGTAGGCGATTCCGGTCTCCTCGTTGATCGCGATGTTGTGCGAGCTGCCGATGCGGGTGTAGTGAAAGTCCGGCTCGAAAAGCGCGGGCATCTCGTCCACGGAGATGTCGCGCAGGCGGGTGAGGTCGAAGACCTGCATGCCGTGCTCGCCCGCGCCGTCGGCCACCACGAATGCGTGGTCCCTGTAGGTCTTGATGTCACGCCAGAGCTGGGACGGCGGCGTGCCCCACGGCTTGGGCAGGTCGCCGACCAGCATGGGGTTGGTGGGATCGGTGATGTCGACGAACGAGGTGCCGTCGTTGCGTCCCACCAGTGCATACTCGCGTCCCGTCATCGGGTCGGTCCAGCCCCAGTTGTCGTTGGCGCGCACGCCGCGGGCGCGGTCACCGGCCCGCAGGAGCGAGGGCGGCACGTAGGCCAGCAGCTCGACCTCGTTGCAGTCGAAGGGGCCGACCTTCCCGTCGTCGCAGCGGCGCTCCTCGCCCACCAGCGCGCCGAGCATGTCGGGAGCGCTCACGAGCATCTCGCCGTCTCCCCAGCCGCCGCCTGCGCGCTCGTAGACGTGGACCGAGCCGGCCTGGTGGTGCATTCCCGGCGCACCGACGGCCACCAGGCCCGCGTCCGCAACAACCAGTCCGCCGAAGTTGTCGCTCTCGACCGTCTGCTCCTGGGGAAGCTGGATGCGGCGTGGCGCGGTGGGCAGCGACCCGTCGCCGCGAGCCTCGTACACGAAGACCGAGCCGAGTTCGTAGCCGCGCGTGGTGGGTGCGCCCACCCACACGTCGTCTCCGGCGAAGGCTACGGCCGCGCCGAAGCGGTCGCCACTCTCGCCGTCCGCGAACGTGAGCCGTCCGTCGCCGGGAACCCACCGGGCGAGGTCGGCGCTCCATGAATGCGTGTGGACGGCGCCGCGGCTGTCGTCCGTTCCCGGCGCCCCGATCAGGACCATGTCACCCGAGGCCGCGAGGGCGGACCCGAAGTTGGCGTTCGATTCGGCGGCTGATTCGAGCACGCCGTCCTCCTCCCAACCCCCATCAACCATGCGGAAGTGATGGACGCGGCCTGCGCGCTCGCCCTCGTCGCCGCCCCCGTCCCACTGGGGTGCGCCGATCAGGGCCCCGTGGGGGGTGAACAGGATCGCCGCGCCGAAGCGGTCGCCCGGCGCACCGTCCGCGGGCCGGAGTTCGCCGCGCAGGATCCACTGGCCGTCCGCCGCGCGCTGGTACGCGTAGACCACGCCCTGCGTCTCGGCCTCTTCCCCGCCTCCGCGCCGGCTGGGGGCCGGAGCGGGACCGGGCGCGCCAACGAACAGCCAGCCGTCGTGGGCCGCCATGGTCAGGCCGAAGTCGTTCCCGCACAAGCCGTCGAACCGGCAGGGCGGGGACTCTCCGGCAATCTCGTCCCCCTCAATCGTCTGAGCGGGCTGCCATGCGCCGCCGCCGTCGCGTGTGAAGACATGGATCGGACCGCCCCGCTGGCCGACGAAGAGAGTGTTGCCGGTCATGGCGAGCATGGTGCCGAAGCCGTCAGCGCGCTCGGAATCGGGTGCACGGAGTACGGTGGACGCGCGCCATTCGCCGCCGGCCTTGCGGTAGGCGTACACCGATCCGGGGCGGAAGTTGGTCGTCGGCTCGGCGATGAGCAGGTCGTCGCCGTCGATGATCACCGATTTGCCGAACGATCCGGACTGGCCAGCGAGCGGCGGTGCGCCCGAAACGAGTGTGGCGAGGATGGCGGGGAGCGCGATGCGGGCGGCCCGGGAGGCAAACGCTGCGATGGTCGGCTTGCGAATCATGGTACGGTTCCGATCTGCGGGTATGCGGTGCGGCGGCGGAAAGGGATCATCGTGGACGGCGGCGCGCCCGTCAAACCGTGGCGACGCCCATCAGACCGTGACAACCTGCGCCGCCAGGATGCGGCCTACCGCCCCCCACCCAGCGGCGGCGCGCTCTCCGGCGGCCGCCGATGCCCCGTCCCCTGCTCGAACGCATGGCCGAACCGCAGCAGCATCGCCTCGGTGAACGGCCGTCCCAGGAATTCGAGCCCCACGGGCAGGCCCTCCGGCGTAAATCCCGCGGGTACGGTCAGCGCCGGAAACCCCGTGACCGGGCTGAGCAGGCGGTTGTCGCCAAGGCCGTACCGGTCGGCCGGCGCGGGGTTGGTCTCGGCGTCCTCGGCGATCAGCGTCACGGGGTGGTCAAAGGTGGCGTAGACGAGCGCGTTGAGGTCGTGGTCGGCCATGGCCACGAGCACGTCCCGACGGATCCGGTCGCGCCCGACCAGATACTCCAGGTAGCCCGGATCGCTGGTCGACTTGCCGAGGGACCCCGCCAGACCCGCCGCGCGCCACGGCGTCACGCGCCCGCTCAGCAGGATCGACCGCAGCGTCCCGTACGGGGCGTTCGCATGCTCGGACAGGTAGGCATCGGTCGCCTCTTCGGTCTCGAAGACGTTGCTCCCGAACACCGCGTTGATGCGATCGATCCCATCGACCGCGACGGGGTCCAGCACCTCGGCCCCGAGCCGCCGCAGGTCCGCCACCGCCGCGTCGATGCGGGCGCGTACGTGCCGGAAACCCTCCGAGTCCGGATCCACCGACCCGTCCATCGGATCGCGGATGACTCCGATACGCGCCCCTTCCAGCCCGTCGCTGCCAAGGCCGCCCTCATACGACTCCGGCACACGCCCCGCCGCGCGCGCGGTCACGGGATCGTTCGGATCGTACCCCGCGATCACGCCCAGCAGAATCGCCGCATCCATGACGGTGCGGGTGATGGGGCCCTGCGTGTCGGTCGTGGGGTTGGCGGGCATCAGGCCGAACCGGCTCACAAGCTCCAGTGTCGGACGCAGCCCCACCAGAGACGCCACCGCGGCCGGTCCACGTATTGACCCGCCCGTGTCCTCGCCAATGCCGACCATGCCGAAGTTGGCCGCAATGCCCACGCTGGTGCCGCCCGACGAGCCGCTGGGGTTGCGCCGCGGGTCGTACGCGTTGCGGATCACGCCGAACCCGGACCCCACGTAGCGCGACGCGAACTCACCCATGTTGGTCTTGGCAAGGATGATCGCGCCCGCCTCCGTCATGCGCGTCACAATGGTCGCGTCCCGCTCGGGCACGAAGTCCGCAAAGAGCGCGGAGCCATAGGTCGTCGGCATGTCGCTGGTCTCGACCTGGTCTTTCAGCAGCACCGGAATGCAGTGAAGCGGCCCCGTAAGCCTGCCGGCCGGCCCGCCGGCCGGCCCGCCAGCCGCCAGAGCCTCGTCCAGCCGCGCCGCCTCTTCGAGCGCCCGCGGATTCAGCGTGGCCACCGCGTTCAGCCTCGGCCCCTGCTTGTCGTACGCGTCGATCCGGTCCAGATACGCCTGCACCAGGGCGACGCACGTCAGCTCGCCGGACAGGAAGGCGGCGTGCACATCGGCGATCGTCGCTTCCTCGACCGGGAAGTCCTGGGCCGCGAGGTGACCGGTCCCGGGGACGAGTGTCAGAGGGACAAGCGCGACCCAAAAACGTAAAGTGAACATTACATTAAGTAACCTTTAGTTGACATTCGACAACGAGCCTGCGTGATGTTCCACCACAACATGTTGCCGCGCTCCCCTACCCGCGGCAACCCGATCCGCGCGGGACACTGGCCCCCCACCCCCCTCCACGGTACGATCCCTGCACAAGCCGCGCGCCAAGCCTCGCTGCGGCGACCCACCCCGTCCCGGACGCGAGCATGACCCGACCGACCCTCCCGGCGGCCACCCTCACCCCCGTGAGCCGGCTCCTCGCCGTCGCCACCGCCTCCCTCGCCGTCTTTCTCGCCGCCACCCTCGCCCCGCCCCCAGCCCACCTTGCCGCCCAGGGCGCCTACCCCGCCGCCTCACACGGCGGCAACTACATGCACAACTTCTACTTTCCTCCGGCTCCCTCCTCGTCGCCCTGGTACCCGGCCTGGCACCCCGGCGGCGAGCGCGTCGCGGTGGCCATGAGCGGGTCGCTCTGGGAGGTGGACATCGCGACCGGCGACGCCCACGAGATCGTCCACGGCCCCGACTACTACTCGTCGCCCGACTTTTCGGCCGACGGCGCGTGGCTGCTCTACACCGCCGACGACGGCGGCGGCACGATCGACCTCGAGGTCATGAACACGGCGACCGGCGAGCGCCACCGGCTTACCGAAGGCGCGCACATCCACACCGACCCCCGCTTCTCACCGGACGGCGGCCGCATCGCCTACGTCTCGACCGCGCCTGCCGGCTACTTCAACGTCTACATCCGTCCGTTCGCCGACGGCGCCTGGACCGGGCCGGAGGTTTCGGTCACGTCCGACAACTCCTTCGGCCGCAACCGTCTCTACTTCGGCTCCTGGGACATGCACATCTCGCCCGCGTGGCTGCCGGGCGGCGAAGAGCTGCTGATCGTGTCGAACCGCGACGTGGCGCTAGGCAGCGGCAACGTCTACCGGGTTCCGGCCCGGGCCGGCGGCATCGAGGACCGCCGGATCGTCCTCGCCGAGCAGACCCTCTACCGAACCCAGCCGCACGTCTCGTACGACGGCCAGCGCTTCGTCTACTCCTCGACCGCAGGCGCCGCGGACCAGTTCCAGAACCTGTACGTCCAGCCCACGACGGGCGGCGAGCCGTACAAGATGACCTTCTTCGACCACGACGCCTTCCACCCGCGCTGGTCGCCGGACGCGGAGTGGATCGCCTTCGTGGCCAACGGCAGCGGGCCGGGGCACACCGACGGGCTGCCGCAACTGTACCTGCTGGAGGCCAACGGCGGCAGACTGCGCCACGTCGAGATCACCGAGCGGCACTGGGCGCGGCCGACGGGGACCCTCGCCGTAACCACCGTCGACGCCGCGGGCGTGTCAATGGCCAGCCGGGTCCACCTGACCGCCTCCGACGGCAAGTTCCACGCACCCGCCGACGCCTATGCCCGCGTGTCCCGCGAAGGCGACCGGATCTTTCATCACCCGGGCTCCTTCACCGTGGAACTCCCGGCGGGCGAAGCCGAGATGACCGTCGTGCGCGGCTTCGAAACCGCGCCCGTGACCTCCACCGCGGTCATCCGTCCCGGCGAAACCACCAGGATGACGGTCACGCTCACGGAGATATCCGACCTCTCCGACGCGGGCTGGTTCTCGGGTTCCACCCACGTCCACATGAACTACGCCGGCAACCTGCGCAACAGCCTCGCCAACCTGATGATGATGTCCGATGCGGAGGACCAGGACGTGGTCGCCGAGCAGGTCGCCAACAAGGACAACCGCATCCTCGACCACCAGTACTGGATCCCGGGCGGGGGCCAGCATCCCCTTTCGGAACCCGACCGCCTGCTGGTCGTCGGGCAGGAGTACCGCCCGCCCTTCTATGGACATGTCTTCATGTTCGGCCACCGGGAACACCTGATCGCGCCGTACGCGATGGGGTACGAAGGCACCGGGATCGAGAGCCTCTACCCGAGCAACACGGACATGATGCTGAAGGCAAAGGCCCAGGGCGCGACGACCGCCTACGTCCACTCGTTCTACGACGGCGACCCGCTGGAGGGGAACCTCGGTGGCGCCAAGGGCTTCGTCGTCGACGCCGCTCTTGCGGCCGCGGACGCGATCGAGTGGTCCACGCCCCAGGACGGCTGGCCCCCGGTCTACGCCGTGTGGAGCAACGGGATTCGCGCAACCGTGGTCGGGGGCGAAGACTCGATCTCCAGCCTCCACGCGACGCCCCTGGTGGGCTCGATGCGGACGTACGTGCGCACGCCGGACGGTGAGCTCACCATGGACGGATGGTTCCAGGGGATCCGCGACGGCAACTCGTTCGTCAGCTCCGGCCCGCTGATCGAGTTCACGGTCGATGGCAGAGGGCCGGGGGAAGAGCTCGACCTCCACCGACCCCGCGACGTGCGGGTGCGTGGCCGGGTGTGGAGCGTGGTGCCGATGGGAAGGGTTGAGCTGGTCGTCGACGGCGACGTGGTTCGCACGTGGGAACCCGCCGGCGACAGGAAATCCGTCGACATCGACGACAGCCTGGCCATCGGCGCCAGCGGCTGGATCCACCTGCGCGTCGAGGGCGCCCCCGAGGACAGTTGGCCGCTCGACACGTCGTATCCGCAGGCGTTCACCAACCCGGTCTGGGTGACGGTCGCGAGCCACCCGATTCGGAGCGCCGCCGCCGCGGACTACGCGCTGCGCTGGATCGACAAGCTGGAGGCAATGGCGCAAGTGTGGCCGGGGTGGCGGTCGGAGTGGGAACAGGAGCACGTGTCCGGGCAGTTCGACGAAGCGCGGGAGGTGTACCGGCGGCGGGGGGCGGAAGCGGCGGACGACGCGGGTGCAGCGGGCGGCGACCCCGGCACGGCACTGGGCACCGGCATACCTCTTCCCACCATCACCGATCAGTCCAGCGGCACGACCGAGGTCCTGCAGGCGATCAGCCCGGTGTCGGCGGAAACCGTGTGGGCGAGCGGGCACGGCGGAGTGATCCTGCGGACGGTCGACGGCGGCGAAGCGTGGCAGCGGATTGCGGCGCCGGCGGGCGACTCGCTCCAGTTCAGAGACATCCACGGGTTCTCGTCCCGTGCAGCCATTGCGCTGACCGCCGGCACGGGACCGGCGTCGCGCATCTACCGTACCGCCGACGGCGGCGAAACCTGGACGCTCGGCTTCCTGATGGACGCACCCGAAGGCTTCCTCGACTGCCTCGACTTCTGGGACGGCGAGCGGGGCTTTGCGTATGGCGATTCCTTCGACGGTATCCCGTACATTCTGCTCACCGAGGACGGCGGACGGAGCTGGGCACGGATTCCCGCCGATGCCGCCCCGGCGGCCAACGAAGGCGAGGGCGGCTTCGCGGCCAGCGGCACATGCGCCCGCGCCGGCGATTCGGGACGCGGCTGGATCGTCACGGGGGCGGGCGGCTCCGCGCGCGCGTTCACCACGATGGACTATGGTGAGACGTGGACGGCGGCCGAGGTGCCCATGGCGAGGGGCGATGCCGCGGGGAACTTCACGCTGGCCCTGGCGGACGGGTCTCCGATCATGGCGCTGGGCGGGGATCTGGGCGCGCGCGAAGAGGTGGTCGCCGCGAACGCGGCCGTAACCAGGGACGGGGGCCGCACCTGGACGGCCGCCACCGCGGCGCCGATCGACGGAGCCGTGTACGGGAGCGCGGTCGGCCGCTGGGGCCCCTACCGGAATATCGTCGCGGTAGCGCCGCCCGGCGCCGCGTTCACCGCCGACCTGGGCGCGACCTGGCAGACCCTGCCCGGCGTAAGCGCCTGGGCGGTCGAGTTCGCGCCGGGCGGCCGGGTCGGCTGGGCCGCCGGAGAAGGGGGGAGGATCTGGCGAATCGAGTGGTGAGGCGGACGATGGTATGGCTGTGTGGGGCGGTGATATGGCTTTGTGGAAGCGCCGTGCTGCCTCATGGGCTCGCGCCGCCGCTGGCCGCGCAGGAAGAACCGCCCCGCATTTCGGGGCGGGTGGTGGACCTCGACACCGGCGCCGGCGTGGAGGGCGCCGCGATCGTGCTGATTTCTCTCGGCGGCGAGGCCGCGGACTCGCTCCTGGCCGAAGCGGTCACCGACGGCGTGGGACTGTTCCAGTTCGAGCGCGCCGGTCCCGGCGACTACGAACTCGCAGTGACGCACATCGCCTACGGCACGTTCCGGGAAAGGTTGACGCTGTCGCCGGGGGACCGGCTCGCAGTGCGGGTCACGCTGTCGCCCGCGGCCATCGAGCTGGATCCCGTCGTCGTCGAAGTCGAGCCGCGTGACCGCCGCAGCGCGCGGGCGCTCGGCACGGCCCGCCGCAGGGTCACCGCGGAACAGCTGGCCCCTGTCGCCAGGACCGGCAACCACCTGGTCAACGCGCTCGCGCAGCTGTTGCCCGGGATTCGCGTGCGCAGCGGCCGCAGCCAGCCGGGCGAGCTCGTTTGTCTCGAGTTCAGGGGCACCGTCAGCTTCGCCCAGCCAGGGTGCATGACTCCGATCGTCATCGTCGACAACGTGCGGCAGGCCAATGGACTGGTCACGCTCAACACGCTTCCCCTGACCGACATCCAGAGCGTCGAGGCCGTGCCTCCGGCCGAAGCCGGCGTGCGTTTCGGAGCCGACTCGAACGCCGGGGTCATCGTTATCGAGACCATTTCGGGCGCCGTGCTCGCCACCCGCCCGGACAGCCCGTCGGCGGGACTCTACAACTGGGCGCTGGAATCGGGAGCGTATCCGTGGGGCAAGGCCCTGGCCGTGGCAACTGCGGCCAACGCGGCGGGTCTTCTGGCCGGGTACGCGATCTCCAAACGCTGCCTGGACTTCGAATCGCTCGCCCGGCACTTCTATGAGGCGGAGTGCGGTTTCCTGGCCAACGCCGGCTCCCGGCTTGCCTTCTACGGCGCACCCCAGGTCGGCGTGGGGTTCGTCGTCGCGCGCGTCGGGGGCACGGATCTGTCGCACGGCAGCATGTGGAGGAACGCTGTGGCCGGCGCCATCCTGTCCGCGCCGGGCGTGGTGCTTGCCCTGACCAGCGAGGAAGACGGGTTCAGCGGATCGAGGGGACTCGGGATCATCATGGCATCGGTCGCCGCGCCCGCCGCCGCAGTCCTCGCCGACCGCCTGTTCCGCCGGATAAAGTCCGGGTAGCTTTTTTCGGCTTACCACCTGCAACCATAGGAAAACGCAATGTCCATACGAGGCCAGCTCGCAGCGTTCGACCAGATTGTCGCCGGAGCCAGGACCCTGCTGGAAGCCGTCCCCGACGACCGTCTGGACTGGCGGCCCCACGACAGGTCCTGGACGCTGGGGGAACTGGCGACCCACATCTCCAACCTGCCCAACTGGACGATGGCTACCCTGTCCGTGTCCGAGTTCGACATCAGCCCGGCCGATGGCGGTCCGCCGCCCATGACTGCACTGGGATCGAGCGCCGAACTGGTCCAGGCGCTCGACGGCAGCGCCGCAGCCGCCCGCGCGGCGATCGAAGGGTCCACCGAAGAAGAGATGCGAGGCCCGTGGACGATGCTGGTGGGCGGGGAACCGCGCTTCACGCTCCCGAAAGCGGTCGTCCTGCGGACCTTCATCATGGACCACCTGATCCATCACCGCGCCCAGCTCGGCGTGTATCTGAGATTGCTCGACGTGCCGGTCCCGCAGCTGTTCGGCCCGACCGCCGATTTCGAGGACATGTAGCTGCGGCTCCCGCGCATGAACGGCCCCGACTCCGGTCGCCTCGACCCCGATCGCTTCGATCTGCTCACCTTCGACTGTTACGGCACCCTGGTCGACTGGGAGGCGGGCATCATCACCGCCACGGCATCGGCATGCCGCGCCCACGGCAGGTCCCACTCCGACGCCGCCGTGCTCGCCGCGTTCGGCGACGCGGAGCACGTCGTCCAGGAGGAACGGTACCGCACCTACCGCGAGGTCCTCGCGCTGACCTTCGACCGCATGGGTCACGCCCTCGGCTTCCGTCCGACCACGCAGGAGTGCGAGTCCTTCGCCGCCTCGGTGGGCGATTGGCCCGCCTTCGCGGACACCGTCGAGGCCCTGCAACGGCTCGGCGCGCGCTACCGGCTCGGCATCGTCTCCAACGTGGACGACGACCTGTTTGCCGAGACTCGAACGAAGCTCGCCACCGACTTCGACTGGGTCGTTACCGCCCAGCAGGTCGGAAGCTACAAGCCCGCCCCCGCGCACTTCGACGAGATGGTCATGCGCTCGGGTATCCCCCGCGACCGCACGCTGCACGTCGCGCAGAGCCTCTTCCACGACATCTCCCCGGCCGCGGCGCTGGGCTACGCCACCGTGCACGTGAATCGGCCCAGCCGCGGAGGCGGCAGCGGAGCGACACCCCCCGCCCACGGCGCCCGCCCCGACGCCACGGTGACGGACATGGCAGGCGTCGCACGGCTCCTGGAGGTCACATGAGCGACGCCAGCAATCCCGGCATCCCCGACGGGCACGACGGCATCCACACCATCCGCGCCAGCGGGGTGCACCGGGGCTGGAACGGGATCCACTACAAGACCGGCCTCTCCGGCAGGAACACGCCCGCCCGAGAGCTGTCGATGAACGTGGCGCGGATCCCGCCCGGCGGCGTCGCCTTCGCGCACATTCACGTCGACTTCGAGGTCATGCTCTACATCCTCGCGGGCACCGTGCGCCACGAGTTCGGCCCGAACCTGCGCCACTCGATCGTGAACCACGCGGGCGACTTCATCTACATCGAACCCGGCGTCCCCCACGAGGTCTTCAACGAGAGCGACACGGAGGACGTCGTGGCCGTCGTCGCGCGTTCCGACGCCTCCGAATGGGAGAACATCGTGGACTACGACCGGGAGACCGGGAAGGTCATTCCGAAGCGCGACGCCAGTCGCTCGGTGTAGACAGGTCGCTCGGGGCAGGTGAAACGCTCTTCAGGACGCGCGGGTCATAGCGAAAACCCGAGATGGTGCCGGGTTCGATTCTGTCGAAATCCGGGTGTTTCGGGTTCGCCACATAGTTGACCTCACCGGGCACCACCGCGCTGGGCACACGAAGAACAGCGGATTCCTCCGACTCGAGCCACCGATCCCCGACCTCCTGGGTATGGGCGTGAAGAGCGGGCACTGCCCACTCAGGTGGCAGGTCCCGCACGGCCAGGCCCCGTATCAGTTCCTCCGGCATGCGTACCGGCAGTTTCCGGTACCCCCGCAGGACATCGGGCGCCCGCAGGTGGACGAGCAATTCGACGCTGGCAAGCGCCAGACTCCCGCCCAGGTACACGGCTCGTCGTCCCGGGCTGTTCCAGCGCCCTCCATGTTGCAGCGCCCCAACCCCCGACAGCATCTGTTCCACGGTGCGGGAGTGTTCCGGCGCGGCCAGTCGCCATGCTTCAATCACCGCTGCCACCCGGTGACGTCTGCCACCCGGCGACTTCTGCCACCCGGCGGATCAGCTGAAGATGCCGTGGCGAAGGCGTCCGATGAGCTGCTCCACCTCTCTGCCGCCCACTTCCGTGGAAGCGCGCTCGAGCGGCGACTCGCCTTCGAGAAGCTCGTGGCGGTCCTGCAGCCACCGGCGGGCGGCATCTTCATCGCCCAGCATCATCTCGTAGGCCCTGGCGACCAGGCGGGCCACGCGTAACAGTCGATCCGACTCCTCCGCCGTGAGCGTGCCGGCCTTCCGCCTGCGAGCGAGGGTCGTCGACGGCACATCGATGATTCGGGCCAGGGCGAGGCGTCCCGTCCCGGCCATGGCGGCCACCTCATCCAGTATCGAAAACGGCAGGCCCCGGCGCACCGCAGCCACCGCTCCCTCGCGAACGAGCAGAGGATACAGCGTCGACCCACATTGCCGCTTGAGATACTCCACGGAAATACCCATATGGTATGTGACGAGTTACCATAAGGTACATGAGCCGCACCTGAGCCGCAACGTGGTGGGTTCCGGCAGCCGGTGGGTCCGGTGGCCAGTCGCGCGCACGGCCCCGCCCCTACCGCGTCCGCGCCATCCTGTCGAGGAACGCGCGCTGTTCGGGCGTAAGAGACCCGACGCCCATCTTTCTGACCTTGGCCAGGAGGTAGTCCACCTCTTCCCGGTTGATCTCGTGGAGCCCCTCACGGGGGATCGCTTCCCAGCTCTGAACCACATCAGCTTCGCGGACGCCGGACATCCTCGGGCGGGCTGCCGGACGCCGGACCACGCGCTGGCGACGGCGCCGCTCCCAGCTCTTCAGGAACACCCAGCCGGCCACCAGGCCGCCGAGGTGGGCGAAGTGCGCGATCCCGTCCTGCGCGCCCGCGAACCCGGCGAAGAGGCTCGACGCGACCATGAAGATCGCCAGCAGGCGGGCCTGGATGGGCAGGATGCCCCAGATGTAGATGTCCTCGCGGGGCCAGTAGCGCGCAAACCCAACGACCACCCCGAAGATCGCTCCGGAGGCCCCGACGATCAGCGAAAAGGGAGTCATGAACGAGAGCAGAGCGCCCCCGACACCGCACGCCAGATAGAACCAGATGAACGTCCTGCTTCCGAGCCGCTCCTCCAGACGCGGGCCGAAGAAGAAGAGCATCAGCATGTTGAACAGGATGTGGGTGAAGCCGCCGTGGAGGAACATGTAGGTGACGAGCGTCCACGGCCGGAAAGGGACTGCAAAAGGCACCAGCCCCAGCAACTGGACAAGGTCGGGACTCAGGCGCGTCACGAAATACATGACGACGTTGGCCAGGAGCAGCCGCTGTACCCAGGGTGTCATCAACACGGGGTTCGTCCTTCGGTCGAATGCATGACTGAATCTCTACGTGCGTGACCCGCCATGCTGTTCCAGCAATGTACCGGATTCGGCAGCGCCCCGCGCTTTCAGTTCTCCCGGCAGCAGGACCGAGTAGATGAAGGAATGAACGGGTGTCGGCACGCCCGCCTCGGCCCCGAGCCGCACGGCCGCGCCGCTCCAGGCGTCCAGTTCGGACGGGACTCCGGCCGCGATGTCCCGGTGCAGGGACGAGGTGCCGTCGGGCGGTACGGCATCGCCTATGGCCATGCCCTGAGCGACGGCGTCTTCGGGCAGCGCGATGCCATGCGCCGCCGCCACGTCCGCGATCTCCTGCATTGCGCGGCGGAGCAGATCGCGCGTCAGCGGGTGCGCGCGCACCGGACCGGCAGGCATTCGGCAGGCGGCACCGACCCCACCCACCGAACAAACCATCAGGAACTTGAACCACAGGGCCGCGTCAATGTCGGCAGGGGCCTCGGCGTCCACGCCGGCGTCACGAAACGCCGTGACCAGTGCGCGGACGCGGGGCGAGGCGGCACCGTCCCATTCGGCCATGGCCACATACGGCTCAAGACCCACATGCCGGATCTCGCCGGGGCGCACCACCTCGCTCACGATCCGGGTGAGTCCCTTTCCCATGCGCGCGCGCCCCACCGCCCCGACGAGCCCCTCGTGCGCGTCCACGCCGTTGAGAAGAGGCACGACGAGCGTGTCGGGCCCCAGCAACGGGCCGATTCGATTGCACACCGATGGCAGGTGCAGTGACTTGACCGCGACGATCACCGCGTCCACCGCGCCGATCTCGGCCGGGTCGTCGGTGGCTAGGGCAGGCCGCACCAGGAAGTCGCCGCCCGGGGAACGCACCTGGAGACCGCGGTCCCGGATGGCGTCGAGGTGGACGCCGCGCGCCAACACCGCGACATGGCAGCCCGCGCGCGCGAGCACGCCGCCGTAGTATCCGCCGACTCCGCCCGTTCCAAAGATGGCAATCTTCATGGTCGCGAAGTTACCGTAGCGGCCCGCACGCTGGAAGCCGTCCGCACGCAGGAACCCACACGGAGAACCGGATCATGACCGGACCACGGTGCCCCCGTCAGACATTGCGGAGTCGCGAGCCTTGTTGCCCGCGTGTCGTCGCACGACTGCTCATCGCATTCGGGGCGGCGGCGGGGCTGGGGCCGGTGGCGGTCTCGCCGGCCGACCTCTCCGCGCAGACGCCCGAGCAGCGCTACGCCGAGTGGGCACGGCCCGACTTCCGCCCCCAGGAGTACGAATACCGCCGGGGCCGCATCATGGACGGGCTTCGCACCACCGGGGGCGGGCTGCTCCTCACGCCGTCTGCGGACGGAACCTCGCACGGCGGCACCTTCCGTCAGCTCGAGGACTTCTGGTACCTGACGGGACTCGAGGTCCCTGGGTCGATGCTGGTGCTCGACTCGGACGCCGGCATGTCGATCCTCTTCATGCCGCGCCGCGACCCGCGGTTCGAGAATCCGGGGCGGCCGAACGACTTCCCGGGCCGGCCGCTGCTGGACGACTATCAGCTCCGCGGCATCGCGGGAATCGGCCAGTACCGGGACGTCGCGGAACTGGGAGCCTTCGTGCGGGAGCGGGTTGCCGCGGGGACCGTCTTGCGTGTCAACGCAGGCTCGGCCGGGGCCATCTCCGAGCCGGTGGTGCCGCTGATCGGCGCCCTCGATGCCACCGCCGCCCTCATCCACCGCCTTCGGTCCGACTATCCCGGGGCCGAAATCCACAATGCGTTCGAGGTCGTTGCCCGGCTCCGCATGATCAAGACCCCGGCCGAGATCGTGCGCATGAGGGCCGCCGCGGATGCCACGATGGCCGGGATCCGCGCTGCGGCCGGCCGGATTCGCGCTGGCGTGGACGAGCGGACGCTGCAGGGAGAGTTCGAGCGCACCTGCCGGACGTTCGGATCCCAGTCGATCCCGTTCACGCCGATCGTGAAATCGGGGCCCAACAGTCTATGGCCGTGGCGCGTCCTTGCCGCTCACTACGACCGCCGGAACCGGGGCATGCGGGACGGCGACCTCGTCATTTTCGACGTGGGGTGCGAAGTCAATGGCTACGTGAGCGATATCGGGCGCACCTTCCCGGTCAACGGGACGTTCACCGAGGTCCAGCGGGAGAAGCTGCTGGTGAGCACGCGGGCGGCCGAGGCGATCATCGCGGCGGTGCGGCCCGGCGTAACGCTGCGGGAACTCACCGCGGTCGCGTACGACGCGATTCCGGACCACGAGGAACCGCACATGCAGACCCCGTCGTTCTTCGGCCATCACATCGGACTGTCGGCGAGCGATCCGGCGCTCCTCGACGAGCCGCTCGCGCCCGGCATGGTGTTCACGATCGAGCCGTGGTACTACAACCACGAGATCGGAGTGTCGGTGTTCGTGGAGGAGGTGGTCCTGGTAACCGAGGACGGCGCCGAGGTGCTGACGGCCGCGCTGCCGCGGTCGCCGGTGGCGTTGGAGGAAATGATACGATAACTTTCGTCGTTCACGATCACGCCGGCGCGGACTGGCGCCAAGGCAATGCCTGCATGGGCTTTGGCCCACTGTGAAGGCCGACCCGAGAACGCGGAGGAGATCGCCCCGATGCCAGTCCCACTTGTCCCCCTCCTCCGCACGATCTGCCTTCTTCTCCTCGCGGCCCAGGCTTCCCCCGCCCTCGCGCAGACCGGCGGTGTCACCCTCCAACCCGCCGAAACCCTTTTCAAGTCCGTGAACTCCCCCCACGAGGGTGTCTCCACGATCTGGCGTATCTCCGGCGGCCTCCTCCTGGATTCCGGGCGCGTCGTACTCGGCGATTCCAGGGCCGCGCAGCTCTTTCTGATCGACATCGAGTCCGGCGAAGTGCAACTCGTGGGCCGCAGGGGCGAAGGGCCGGGCGAGTTCCAGCGCATCCGGGGTCCCAGGCGCACCTCGGGGGGCGGTTTCTTCGTCGATGACTTCATGACCGCGCGGGTGACCGTCTTCGCTTCGGACGGATCGCTCCTCAACGCCATCGGCTACAATCCCACCGCCTTTCGCAGCGGTCCATTCGTGCTGCGCGCGATCGGCGTCCATTCCGACGGCGCGGTCGTCTTTCGCGATGGCGAACCGCTCTTCTCCGAACGCTCCGACGGTCCCTACCGCGAAGAGATCGGCTATGTGGCGATGACGCCGGACGGTGCGAGCGCCACGATCGCCCGGGTGGACGGAATGGAGAAGGAACGGCGAAACCATGGCGGCGGCTACTCGGCCTTCGACAAGCCCTTTTCGTACTCGGCGGTCGAGGCGGTGGCAGGCGACCTGGTGCTGGTGGCGGACACCGAAACGGGCATCCTGTCGGCCTACGACCGCTCCGGCGAGGTGACGACGACCTTCGAGTTCGGCCCGGGCGAAGAGGTGACCCGCGAAGCGGACCGGCTCTGGCGCGATGAAAAGATCGAGGGGACGAGCGAGCGGGACCGCGCTCTGGCGCAGCCGGGGGCCGACGCGCCTCCCGAGGTAACAGCGTTGGTGGGCGGGCTGCGCGGCATGGGAAGCGACGCCGAACGCGAGTACTACTTGAGCGCCGAGGGTAACGCGCGCGCGCCGGCGCTCTCGCGGATCCTGTTCGACGGCGATGGACGGGTGTGGGCCGAGCGATTCGCGCTTCCCGGGGCGACGACGCCCGTCTGGCAACGGTGGAATCCGGGCGAGGGGCGGATCGACGCGACTCTCGAACTCTTGCCGAATCATCACCTGATGGATGCGCTGGGCGACCGGGTGCTGGTGCGCACGACGGACGCGTTGGGGGTGCACAGCGCGGTTGTCATGACGGTGCGGGTGGCGGGGGTGCCGGCCTCTCCCGGCGATGCGCAACAGACGGTTCACGAAGGCGAGGTTCAGGGGGCGTTGCTGCTGGCTGGCGGCGCGGTTGCGGTCGCCGAGGGGCAACGGGTCCTGCTCTATCAGCCGTCGGGGACGCCGGCCGCCGCAATCGACGGGCCCTTCGCGCGTGTGACCCGACTCGTGCCCGGGCCGGATGGAGGTCTGGCAGTCTGGGACGATTCGCTGTGGGCGGCCTTCGCCTTTGCAGAAGATGGCGGGGAGCGCGGCGTCCTGCGCTTTCCCAAGCCGGGTCCGGGCGGTGGCGAGGTGGACTTCCTGGCATGGTTGCCGGGCGAGACCGGGCTCTTCGAGGAGGTCGACATCGGCAATCCCTTTGTGCTGCTGGCCGGGGGTTCCCCGCGTTTCCCGGTTCGTTACCTGGCGGTGGACGCCGAGGGATCGCGGAGGGAGCTGTGGGTCGGCCAGGGACGCGAGACGGCGATGCACCGAACCGCCAACGGCATGTCGAGCGCTCCGGTTGTTTTCGGCTACGGTACGCTGGGTGCCGGGCTGGCCGGGGGGCGTGGCTTCGTGGTTGCGCAGACCGAGGGGGAAGAGGCCGTCGTGATCGACGCAGATGGTGCGCCGATGGCCGTACTGCCGACGCCGCCGCAGGGCGAGGCCGTCACCGAAGACGAGGTGAAAGCTGAGCGCGCCCGCCTGATCGCGAACTCCGGCCCAAGTGGGAGAGAGAGACGATTGGACACGCGGATGGAGAGCATCCTGAGCGAGATTCTGCCGGAAGACCGGGTGCGGGAAACGATCGAGGTGTTGGCCGCCGCCCGCATCGAAGCCATTCGCAATGCGCCCGCCAACTCGCATCCGCCGCGGATCTCCGGCCTCATCGCCGACCGCAATGACCGGGTGTGGATGCGACGGTTTCTGCGACCCGGACAGAGTATTGCCACCTGGAATGTGCTCCCGATCGATGGGGGCGAGGGTTGGTCGGTGCAGCTTCCAGCCGGGTGGACCGTGTTTGACGCCGCGGGCACCCGCGTCCTCGTCGGTGTGCCGAACGAGGCCGGGGCTGTTGTGCGCGTTGTGGTGGCGGATTTGCCGCTGCCGTAGCATGGGGGCGAAACCGGGGAACCCGCGCCCGCTTGGCCGGGGCACCCCTCAACCCAGCCCCGCCACCACCTCCCCCAGCACGCCGACCGCCTCGTCCAGCTGCTGCGGTGTCACATACGGCGCGGGTCCCAGGCGCAGCACGCTGCCCCGGAAGTCGGCGTAGACGCCGCGGCCCCGCAGCTTGCAGCAGATCTCGCCCGCGCGGGGCGTGTCCATGGCCAGAAAGCCGCCCCGGCGCGACAGCTGCGCGGCAGGGTCCCGAGTCAACAGGGCCGGGTCCAGGTCCAGCGCGTCCACGCCGGCCGCCAGGCGCCGGATCTGCGTCAGGCTGAGCTCCCGCAGCCGCTCCACATCCAATCCCTGCTTCCGGAAGAACGCGAACACTGCTGCGGCGCGGTAATGACTGACCGGATCGTAGGTCGAGCCGGCAAAGCGAAGGTGTCCCTCTCCGTACTCCACACCGGCACCGTCGTGGGTCGCGGCAAGGGTCCCGAATTCGGCGAACCACCCCGTGAGCAGTGGCCTGTGCGTACAGTCCCGGGGGAACCTCAGAAAGCAGTTCCCTTCTCCGAGCTGGCAGTACTTGTACCCGCCGCCCACCACGAACGCGTCCTCGAGCCCCATCTCCACGACCGAAAACGGCACCGCGTTGAGCGAATGGTAGGCGTCCACCAGAAGTTCCGCGCCAGCGCGCGCACAGGCGCGAGCCACCTCGTCCAGACCATCGACAATCCGCGCGTCACGGAAGAGCACGGACGAGACCAGCACGGCGGCGGTCCGGTCGTCGACCTCGTTGATGACCCGTTCGGCTATTGCATCGCCCGCGTCCGGCGCCTGGCCCGCGTCCGGCGCCCGGTCTGAGCCCGTCGCCGCGCCCGCGATGGTCGGCACCCTCACCACCTCGACCCCTTCCGCCTCGAGCCGGTCCAACTGCCGCCGGATCGTGTGGAACTCCCCGTCCGTCGTTACCAGCCGCGGCCGCTCCCGCAGCGGCAGCGCCGACAGAAACCGGGTCACCAGCTCGTGGGTGTTCTGGCCCAGCGCGATATGTCCGTCGGGGTCGTCCAGCAACCGCCGAAAACCGGCCCGCGTTTCGTCGGCCACCTCAAACGCCCGGCCCCATTTGTCGTCCACCTGCTCCGCGGCATCCAGCCAGGCCTGCTTCTGGGCGTCGAAAGCCACGTCGGGCCACGCCTGATGGGAGTGCCCCGTGAGCAGCACCCGCTCCGCGACGCGGAAGCGGGAGTAGTGCCGGGCGAGGGCGGCCGAGGTAGTTTCCATGAGGAACGCTATTGTCATGTTTGAGGACACAACACCCCCCGCGCAGGCAGACCGCCGCACGCGGGGACGCTGGGCGGCCCTGCGAACCATTGCTCCTATCGTTTGCCTGGCGGGGCTGGCCCAGGCAACGGGAGGCGCTGCCCAGGAGGTCCGCGACCGGGCCCGGGTCACGGTCAGGGGAACCGTCGTCGATGCCGTCACGGGAGAGCCGGTGGCCGGTGTTGTCGTCGTGGTCGTCGGGGCGGATGTGCGACTCGAGTCCGACGACAACGGGCGGTTCACGATCGCCCGGATTCCCGTTGGTTTCTACGAGCTGGAGCTATCCCACCCGGGTTACCATACCTTTCTGGACAACTTCACGGTCCTGGGCACCGGAGAATTCGCCGCGGCCATGGATCCGATCGCCTACCTGGCGGACGGGCTGATGACGGGCATTACCGGCGTGGTGAGAGACGCCGCCAACGGCAGACCGGTCGTCGGTGCCACCGTATGGACGGCCGCCGCGCCCCAGGCGGCGCAGACGGACGGACGCGGCCGTTTCACCTTCACCAGGCTGTATCCCGGCCAACACCTCGTCGAGTTTTCCCACCTGGCATACGAGTCCAGAGCGGACTCGATCGGCGTTGAGTACGGTAGGATGAGCAACATCCGCGTCTCGCTCTCGGCAGACCCCGTGCGGCTGGATCCGATCGAGGTCAGCGTCGAACGGCGCGACATCGTGCTTGAGCAAGCGGGATTCTACGACCGCGAGGCCATGGGCTTCGGGAGGTTCCTCGATCGGGACGATCTCGAGAAACGACCTCCCGGGAGAGTGAGCGATCTGTTTGCCGGCCTTGCGGGCGTGTCGTTGATTGCGGGTCCCACGGGCCAGCGGCAAGTCATACTCAACGCGGGCCGCTACAGGCGCGAGCCTTGTTTCCCACGCGTGGTACTCGATGACATGATCGTGGGTGGAGGCCCGCTCCAACCCGCTCAGCTCGACGTTCTGCTCATGCGCAGCGCCATTGCGGGTGTCGAGGTGTACACGACAACAGCGGGGATACCGATCAAGTATGGCGGAACGGGATCATCGTGCGGGGTCATCGTGATCTGGACGCGGCGATAGGGCCTTAACAAGGCCACCCGGTCCGAATCGCGACCCGCACTCACAGCGCCGACCTCATCTCCCACAGATCAGGAAAGGCCGGTGTCAGCGTGGTCACCAGGTAGGCGACTCCCGCGCTGTCACCTGTCCCGGGCTTATTGCCGATCGTGCGCTCCACCATCTTGACGTGCCTGTAGCGCCATTCCTGGAACCCCTCGTCAAGGTCCACGAGCCGTTCGCACAGATTGACCAGCCCGGGGTCCGACTGGTACGCGTCGACCAGCATCTGCTGGAGCTCGGGATCGGGGGTGACCGGTTCGGTCAGGTCGCGGCCCAACGCCCGATCGGGGACCTCGTACCCCCTATGGACCATGAACCGCAGAAAGGCGTCCCACAGCGACGGCTCCTGCAGCCGCTGCCTCAGCCGTTCAAGCTCGTCGGGCTCGGTGAACGTCCGGATGACCGAGGCCTTCTTCATTCCCAGCGCGAACTCGAGCTCCCTGAACTGGGCCGACTGAAAGCCGCTCGCGGTATCGAGACGGTCGCGGAAGGACTCGAACTCGACGGGCGTCATCGTCTCCAGAATGTCGAGCTGGCCGACCAGCACCTTCATGATCGAGCGCACGCGCTTGAGTGTCGCCGCGACGCGTGCCTCGTCCCCGGCGACGAGGAGCCCCCGTGCGTGGTCCAGTTCGTGGAGCGCTGCCTTGAACCACAGCTCGTGGACCTGGTGGACGATGATGAAGAGCATCTCGTCGTGCTCGGCCGGGTCGGAGAGGGGCCGCTGCAGGGACAGCAGCTCCGGCAGCATGGCGAAGCGCTGGTAGTTCATCGGTTCCTGGTGTTCACTCATCGTCGGCCTCCGGCCCGAATGCCCCCGACGCCGCTCCGAACCGCGGCGTGTAGTTGTCCAGCGTCTCGTACTGGGACGGCCACGGCAGCGGATACCCCAGAGCATATGCCGCGTGCCTCGTCCAGTATGGATCCCACAGGTGCGCGCGCGCCATCAGGCACAGGTCGGCTCGGCCGGCGGCGATGATCCCGTTGACGTCCTCGAAGGAGGAAATGTTGCCGACGGCCATCGTGGCGATCCCGACCTCGTGCCGGATCCGGTCCGCGAACGGCGTCTGAAACTGCCGTCCGTACTTCGGCTGCTGGTAGGGCACGGTCTGCCCCGTCGAGACGTCCACGACATCGCAGCCGTGAGCCTTCAGGGCCCGTGCGATCTCCACGGCGTCCTCCGGCTCGTTGCCGCCCGGCCACCAGTCCACCGCCGAAAGGCGCACCGAGAGCGGCTTGTGGTCCGGCCAAGCCGAGCGCACCACGTCGACAATCCGCAGCGGAAACCGCAGCCGGTTTTCACGCGAGCCACCGTAGCGGTCCGTCCGCTGGTTCGTCAGGGGTGACAGGAAGCTGGCCAGCAGGTAGCCGTGCGCCATGTGGATCTCGATGATGTCGAACCCCGCCTCCTCGGCCATTGCGGCGGCGCGCTCGAAGTCGCGGGTCATGGCAGCCATCTCCGACTCGTCCATTTCCGCCGGCACCGGGCTGTGCTTGAAGTACCCGATAGGAGACGCCGACACGATGGGCCAGCTTCCTTCCTCCAGGGGCTCGTTTGGGCCCTCCCAATCCAGCCGTGTCGAGCCCTTGCGCCCCGCGTGCCCCAGCTGGATGCCGACCCTTGCGGGGCTGAAGCGGTGCACGAAATCGACCAGGCGCCGCCACCCCGCGACGTGCTCCTCGCTGTACAGCCCCGCGCAACCGGGCGAGATGCGGCCGTCGCGTGTGATTGCCGTCATCTCGGCCATGACCAGCCCCGCACCGCCTATCGCGCGCGATCCCAGATTGACCAGGTGCCAGTCGTCGACCTGCCCGTCCTCGGCGGAGTACTGGCACATGGCCGAGACGCCCACGCGGTTGGCGAGCACCATGTCCCGCAGGCGGAAGGGCGTGAAGAGAGGGGGTGGCGGCGTGCGGTCGGCTGCGGCACGGACGACCCCGAGCAACTCCTCGTTCTTCGCGGTCGTGACACCGGATTGCGCCTCCGCCTGGCGCGCCACCCAGCGGTCCACAGTGTCCACGAATCCCGGGTCCCGCTCCCGCAGATTCTCGTGCGAGATCCGCAGGCTGCGCGTCAGCAGCGAGAAGGCAAACTGCACCGGTTCCAGCCGGACGTAGCGCTCGGTGTCCTCGAACCACTGCAGGCTGGCCTGGGCCGCGCGCTGCAGCGACTCGACGGGGCGGCGGCGCTCCTCCTCGTAGGAAGCAAACTCGGCGGAGAGGTCGGCCTGGCTGGCGCGCCCGCCTGGCCCGCCCAGCCCTTGCATCGCCCGCGCCAGCGCAATCGCATCCAGCATTGCCAGCCGGGTCCCCGACCCCACCGAGAAGTGCGCCGTGTGAGCCGCGTCGCCAATCAGCACGATGTTCCCCGCGGACCACCGCGCATTCACGACCGTCGGGAACCGCCGCCACACCGATCGGTTGCGGATCAGCGGGTGACCGCCGAGCTCGTCGGCGAACAGCCGCGTCAGGAAGCGAACGGTTTCCCCTTCGCCTGCCGAGTCCATGCCCGCCCGACGCCAGGTTTCCTCCGTTGCCTCCACGATGAACGTCGACTTCCCCGAGGCGTCGTACTGGTAGGCGTGCACCCGCCACAGACCGTGCTCGTCCTCGCGAAAGTAGAAGGTGAACGCCGGAAATGGCCGCGTCGTGCCCAGCCACACGAAACGGTTCGGGCGCAGGTCGATCGTCGGCTCGAACGCGTCCGCAAACCGCCGCCGCACCGCGCTGTTGAGCCCGTCCGCGCCGACAACGAGGTCGGCATCCAGGTACGGTGCCAGGTCCCCGACATCGGTCTCGAAGTGCAACCCGACTCCCACGTCCCGGCAGCGCTCGTGCAGCAGCAGGAGAAGTTCCCGGCGCGAGAGCCCCGCGAACCCGTGCCCGGTCGACTCCAGGAGTTCGTCCTGGTAGTGGATGTGGATGTCGTCCCAGTGGTAGAAGCGCTGCTCGATCGCGCGGAAGGTCGCGGGGTCGGCCTCCGCCACCTCTTCCAGCGTCGCATCGGAGAAGACGACGCCGAAGCCGAAGGTGTCGTCGGGAAGGTTGCGCTCGAATACGTCGATCTGCCTCGCCGGGTCGGATTTCTTGAGCAGGAGGGCGGCAAACAGGCCTCCCGGACCGCCACCGATGACGTTGATCTTCAAGGGCGGGCGCCCCTCACCGTGCGTCCCCCCGCACGAGCCCTCCCCCGACGATCAGATGCTGGATCTCGGTCGTCCCCTCGTAGATCCTGAGTGCCCGCACGCTCCGGTACAGGTGGTCCACCGGATGGCCCGCGAGTACCCCGCGTCCCCCCAGCACCTGCACTGCGCGGTCCACGATCCGCTGCGCCGCCTCGGTCGAGAACGCCTTGGCCATCGCGGCTTCCATCGTAATCCGCTCCGCCCCGCGGTCCTTCTCCCACCCCGCCCGGTACGCCAACAGGCGCCCGGCGGTCAGGTCAATGGCCGAAGAGGACAGCTTCTCCTGGATCAACTGGAACGAAGCGAGGCGTTTCCCGAACTGCTCCCGCCCCCGCGCGTGCTCCACCGCCTCCCAGAGCGCGCGCCCGGCCATCCCGCACGCCGCCGCAGCGACCGTCGGCCGCAACCTGTCCAGCGTCGCCATGCCGATCTTGAACCCGCCCCCCAGCTCACCCAGGAGCGCCCCACCCGGCACCCGACAGTCGTTGAACCTCACCTCGCCGAGCGGGTGCGGAGCACTCATCACCAGCGACCCGGTGAATTCGAAGCCGTTCGCGTCGGCCGGCACCACGAAGCAGGAAATCCCCCACGTCCCCGCGCCCGGATCGGTAGAGGCGAACACGACGTAGAAGTCCGCAATGCCCGCGTTCGAGATGAAGGCCTTTCCCCCGTTCAGCCGGAACCCGTCGCCGTCCGGCACCGCCACCGTGGTCATCGAACCCACATCGGAGCCCGCCTCCCACTCGGTCATGGCAAATGCGCCCATTGCATCGCCCGCCATGGCGCGCTCCACCCACCCGTCCGGATCCTCGCCCCGAATCAGCCCCGGCGTCGCGCTCAACCCCTGCAGCGCGAAGACCGCGTCCGCCAGCGGCGACCACCACCCGAGCACCTCGCGCGCCACCAGGCAGCCGCGCACATCTCCCTCCGCGATCGGACGGAAAAGCCCCGCCGCCCCCATGTTGCCCACCAGCTCGCGCGCGCGCACCCGTGCCGCCACGTCGGTATCCGGGTCGTGCCCGTCGCCGATCTCTTCCTCGCAGAATGCCAGGACCCGCTCGCGGTACTCCCGGTGCGAAGGCTCCAGGAACGCCGCCACCGGATCGAGCGACAACACTCCGCCGTCAAACAAAACGCGGCCTCCGCTTCTCCACGAACGCATCGTAGGCCTCGCGGAAGTTCGGATTGAGCATGCACGCCGCCTGCGCCCGCGCCTCCGCCTCCAGCGCTTCCTCCAGCTCCATGTGCGCCTCGCGGCTGATCGCGTCCTTGGTCACCTGCAGCGCGAACGACGGCCCCTTCGCCAGCTCCTCCGCCAGCGCCGTGGCCGCACCAACCACCTCGCCGTCCGGCACCACGCTATTGTAGAGCCCGATCCGATGCGCCTCGGCCGCATCGATGAACGCGCCGGTCATCAACAGCTCCGCCGCGCGCCCCGAACCCACGATCCGCGGCAGCAGCCACGCCGCACCCATGTCCGCACCCGACAGCCCCACGCGCGTGAACAGATACGCGATCCGCGCCGACTCCGCGGCGATCCGCACATCGCACGCCGTCGCAATCACCGCACCCGCGCCCGCAACCGTCCCGTTGAGCGCGCCGATCACCGGCTGCCGGCACTGCCGCATCGCTGCGATCAGGTCGCACGTCATCCGCGTGAACTCCAGCAGCCCCTCGAAATCACGCTCGAAAAGCGCCCCGATAATGTCCTCGACATCCCCGCCGCTACAGAACCCGCGGCCGGCACCTGTGATCACGACCGCGCGCACCTCCGGCTCGCCGTCCAGCGCCCGAATGGTGTTCCGCAGCTCATCGTATACCTCGAACGTGAGCGCATTCAGCCGCTCCGGCCGGTTGAGCGTGATCCGCGCGACGCTCGTTTCCTCGTCCACGTCGAGCAGGAACGAGCGGGGGCGTTCGAGTTTGGGGGATTTCAGGTCGGTCATGGCCTCTCCTTCGGCGTGGGCCTTTCCATGGCTCGATGGGCACCCGGCCGCGCCTGCGGAATCACCGCCGTGGCCTCGACCTCCACCACCGCACGCCGATCCACGAGTTCGGTCACCGCCACCAGCGCCATGGCCGGGAAGTGCTTCCCGAACACCGCCCTGTACGCGGCCCCGATCTCGGGCAGCGATCCGCGGTAGGCGTCCATGTCGGTCACAAAGATGGTGAGCCGCCCGACGTCGGCGACCCGCCCCCCCGCCGCCTCCACCACCCGCACCACGTTGGCGAGCGCGGCCCCGAACTGCTGCGCCAGCCCTGGCCCGACCTCCGCCCGCTCCCCCCCGGGCCCGGCCCCCGCCTCCTCGCCCATTCCATCGCCCACCCCGATCTGCCCCGCCACGAAGAGCACCCTGCCACCCTCCGGCGCGAGCATGCCGTTGTTCCAGCCGCGCGGACTGCCCAGCGCCGGCGGGTTCACGATCCGGAACGTCACCCTGCCCCCCCGCCGCGCACCACCAGTTCGCTTCCCTGCAGCGACGCCGCCGCGTCCGGCATGAAGGTCATCACGGCGTGCGCGACCTCGTCGGCCGTGATCAGGCGCCCACCCGGCTGCGTCTGCTCCAGCCCCGCGCGGATCGACGCCTCGTCACGGCCCGTCTTCGCCGCGATCCGCTCGATGTTCTCGTCCGTCATGGAGGTGTCGACGTAGCTCGGGCACACGGAGTTGACCGTGACGCCCGTCCCGCCCAGTTCGGCGGCGAGACAGCGCGTCATCCCCAGCAGCGCGTGCTTCGAGGCCGCGTACGCGGTGATGTAGCGTCCGCCCTCGAGGCTTGCGACCGACGCCACGTTCACGATGCGGCCCCACCCGCGCTCCACCATCCCCGGCAGGAGCGCCTGCGTGACGAGGAGCGGCCCCGTCGCGTTCACACGATGCACCGACTCCCACTGCTCCAGGGCGACCTTCCCGAAGGGCGCGGAAGCCGCCAGGCCCGCGTTGTTGACCAGGATGTCGACCGCGCCCAGCAGCTCCTCGGCGCGTGCCGCCATCGAGACGACCGAATCCGGATCCGCCACGTCGCAGACCACCGCGTGCGCCGGGTGGCCCGCCGCCCGCAACCGCTGCGCCACGGTCTCGATCTCGCCCCCGCTCCGCGCAGCCACCACCACCCCCGCCCCTTCCCGCGCCAGGGCCCGCGCCACGGCCGCGCCGATCCCCCGCCCCCCGCCCGTTACGACGGCGCCCTTGCCGGTCACGGCGACACCTCCTTCTGCGCATCCCCCAGCACTTCCGCCACCGCGTCCACCACGATCCCGCCCAGCACGGCCACCGTCTCGTCGCCCTCCTCGCGGGTCGCGGCCGCCGGTTCCCCGCAATACGCCTCGCCAACCCCGGCCTCCTCGAAGGTGGCCGCGCCGTCGCGGATCGCGACCGACAGCGACGCCGGGTTGGCGGGGAGGCCTCGCCGCGTCTCGTCCCGCACCAGATCGGGCGCGGCGGCCATCACCACGGAGGTCTCGTACCGTCCCGCGTGACACGCGCCGCTCCTGAACTCGGCCGTCAGGCGCGACGCCCACCGCCGCTCGGTGAGGTCGGGGTGGATGACGGGCATGTGGTGCGGCCGCCCCGCGGCCTGGGCGGCGGCCCGCGCGCCCGCCACCTCCCGGATCGCGGCCAGGTGAGCGGGATCGAGGTGCGCGTTCACGACGACCAGCGCGGCGACCCCCTGCCGCTCCAGAGCCGCGGCCACGTCCTCGAGCAGGGCGGCGAAGGTGGCCGGACGCACCGAGATCGTGCCCGGGAAGCCGGCGGCAAACGGGGCGGGGGTGTAGGGGATGGGCGGGAGCAGCATGGGGCGGAGGCCGAGGCGGCAGAGACCGTCCAGCGCAGCCTCGGCGGCCGCCCGCGCGATCACCACGTCCGTAATGAGGGGCAGGTGCGGACCGTGAGCCTCGACGGCGCCTGTCGGCAGCAGCGCCACGACGCGTTCCGCCGGCCGCGACCGCTCCGCCCGCCCCTCGTCGACCGCCAGGCCCGCGCCGGCAAGGTCCGTCCACGTCGCGCGGCCCCAGTCGCACCCGTCGCCGGGGACGCCATGACGCCCGTGCCGCGAGCCACCGCTCCCGGACACCGTGCTCATGAGTCCCAACGATCCATTGACCATGCCTCCATCGCTACCCAAAGATAAGTCCGATGCCATTCGCCCCGCCCAACCCGTTCAATATCGCCGACTACTTCCTGGACGACCGTGTGCGGGAGGGACGCGGCGAGCGCATCGCGCTGCGCACGCGCAACGGGACGGTCACCTACGCGGCACTCCAGGCCCGCGCCAACCAGTTCGCCAACGCCCTGGAGGCGGCAGGCGTGCGCCCGGAGGAGCGCGTCCTGGTCGGTCTGCCCGACGTGCCGGACTTCGCCGCCGCACTCTTCGGCACGATCAAGATGGGCGCCGTCGGCGTCATGGTGAACTGCTATCTGGACGAGCAACGGATCCGCGACATGTACGACTACACGCGCGCGGCCGCGGCGGTCGTCCACGCCGCTCATGCCGACGCCTTCCTGCGTGCTGCCCCGGGCGCAAGCCACGTCCCGCGGCTGCTGATCCTCGGAACCCCCGACGGCGACGCCCGAATTGACAACTCCAGTTTACATTATGTCAACTTTGCTTCACATCCTGACGACCCCGCGATCTGGCTTTTCTCCGGCGGGACGACCGGGCGCCCCAAGGGAGTGATCCAGAGCCACGCGTCGTTCGCCAACACCAACGAGTGCTATGCGAAGCGCGTACTGCGCTACACGGCCGACGACGTCACCCTCTCGGTGCCCAGGCTGTACTTCGGCTACGCCACCGGTTCGAACCTCTTCTTCCCCCTCGCCGCAGGGGCCTCGGCCGTCCTCTTTCCGCAGCGCTGCACCGCCGACGAGCTCTTCGCCCAGATCGCCCGCCACCGCCCCACCATCCTCGTCAACGTACCCACCATGGTGAACCGGATGGTCGCGCACCCGGACGCGGGCGCCCACGACCTGAGCTGTCTGCGGCTGTCGACCTCGGCCGGCGAACCCCTGCCCGCCACGCTGCACCGCCGCTGGAACGACACCTTCGGCGTCGAACTGCTCGACGGCCTCGGGACGGCCGAGATGTGGCACATCTTCATCTCGAACCGGCCCGGCCGCGTCCGGCCCGGCACTCTCGGCACCACGGTCCCGGGCTTCGAGGTGCGGCTCTGCGACGACGACGGCCGCGACGTGGCGCCCGGCGAGGTCGGCCGGATGCGCGTGCGCGGAGGGTCCCGTGCCCACGGCTACTGGCAGCACCCCGAAGCCACACGACACGCGTTCGCCGGGGAGTGGTACATTTCGGGCGACATGATGACGCGCGACCGGGATGGGTACTTCAGCTACCAGGGTCGCGCCGACGACCTGCTCAAGGTCTCGGGGAAGTGGTTCTCGCCCCGCGAAGCCGAGGAGTGCCTGTTGCAACACCCGTACGTAAAGGAGGCGGCGGTCGTGGGGATCGAGACCGAAGACGGCCTGATGGTCCCGGAGGCATTCGTGGTCCTCTCCGCAGCCGCGGATCCGGCAGCCGCGCGGGCCGCGGATTCGGCGCACGCCGCGGACAAGGCCACCGCGCAGGCCGCGCTGCGCACACACGTCGCCGCCCGGCTGGAGTCCTACAAGCATCCTCGGGTGATCCACGTCCTCACCGACCTGCCGCGCACGCACCTGGGCAAGGTCGACCGCGGCGCGCTGAAGCGGGGCGCCCCGGCATGAGCAATCCTCTCCGCATCCCCGTCCTGGTCGGCTCCGTCCGCCGCAGGCGCCAGTCCATCAGGGTCGCGCGCTTCGCCGTCGACCGGCTCACGAAGGCGGGCACCGCCGCGTCCCTGCTGGATCTGCGCGACCTCAACCTCCCGATCATGGAGGAGCGCCTGCACATGCGCGACGATCCGCCGCCCGGACTGGTGCGCTTTTCGGACGCGGTGAAGGCTGCCGACGCGGTGGTCGTCGTCAGTCCCGAGTACAACGGATCCATGCCCGGCGTGCTCAAGAACGCGCTCGACTACATCTACGGCGAGTGGCTCCGCAAGCCGGTCGGCATCGTGACCGTGTCCGCCGGGGGCTTCGGCGGCGTGCAGGTGCATAATCACCTGCAGCTGCTGTTCCTCCGCCTCAAGGCCCTGCCGGTCGCGGGAATGCATGTCTCCAACGTGTCCGGCAGCTTCGGCGACGACGGCGAGCCCGCAGAGCCGCGCTACGACAAGTTGTTTGCCGGCTTCATCGAGACCCTCGACTGGTACGCCCGCGTGATCGGCGCGGCCGGGACGCGGAACTGACCCGATGGCGAACTTCTTTCTGAGCACGCCGATCTACTACGCCTCCGGCGAGCCGCACCTCGGCCATGCGTACACGACCATCCTGGCCGACGTGCTGGCGCGGTACAGGCGCAGCGCCGGCGACGACGTCCTCTTCCTGACCGGCACCGACGAACACGGGCAGAAGATCCAGGAAGCGGCCGCCGCGCAGGGCGTCACGCCGATCGAGCTGTGCAACGTCATGGCGGGACGCTTCGAGGCGGCGTGGCAGGAAATGGGCATCTCCCACGACCGCTTCATTCGCACCACCGAACCGGAGCACATCGCGGTGGTGACGGCCCTACTGGAACGTCTGTACGACGAGGGCCACATCTACGAGGCCGAGTACGCGGGGTGGTACTCCGTCGGCCAGGAACGCTACTTCACCGAAAAGGAGATCGGGCCCGACCGCGTGGACCCGATCGCGGGCGGACCGGTCGAGCGTATCCGCGAAAAAAACTACTTCTTCCGCATGAGCGACTTCCGCGACCGGCTGATCCGGCACATCGAGGACAACCCGGAGTGGATCGTGCCCGCCACGCGCCGCAACGAGGTTCTCGGCTTCCTTGCGCAGGGGCTCGGCGACCTGTCGATCTCCCGCCCGCGCTCGCGCATCCACTGGGGCATCCCTCTGCCCTGGGACTCCGACCAGGTGACCTACGTGTGGGTGGACGCACTGACCAACTACGTCACGGCCTCCGGGGCCATCGAACCCGACGCCCCCGGCGACCGCCGCGGCTTCGGCGACTCGCGCCGCCCGTCGTGGTGGCCCTGCGACGTGCACCTCATGGGCAAGGACATTCTCACCACGCACGCGGTCTACTGGCCGACGCTGCTGATGGGCGCGGGCCTGCCCCTGCCCCGCAAGATCCTCGCGCACGGCTGGTGGGTCGTGGGCGATACCAAGATGTCCAAGTCGCTGGGCAACGTGGTGGACCCGCTCGACCTCCGGGAGCTGTACGGGACCGACGCCGTCCGCTGGTACCTGATGCGGGAGATGCCCACCGGCCACGACGCATCGTACACGCCGGACCGCTTCCTGGCCCGTTATGACGAGTTGCGCAACATCCTCGGCAACCTCGCCCACCGCAGCCTGTCCATGGTGAAGCGGTACCGGGGGGGCACGGTCCCCGACGCCTCCGCCGATGGACTCGCCCAGGAGATCGGCCATGCGCTGGCGGCGTACCGGCGGGGGCTCGAGGGGTACCGCTTCCACGAGGGCTTCGCCGCCGCGATGGATCTGGCCCGCGCAGCCAACGGGTTCGTGGAGGCGCGCGAACCCTGGGCGCTGGCGCGCGACCCCGCTCGGGCGGGCGAACTCGACGAGACGCTGGCGACCCTCGTCAGCACCCTCTCCGTGCTCGCCGCCATGTTCGAACCCGCGATACCCGCGCAGGCCCGGGAACTCGCGCTGCGGCTGGGTCTCGAGGGGGTCCCGCTCCTCGGCGAGCTTGACCGGGTCGATCTCGCCGGACGGACCGTAACCGTCGGCAAACCCCTCTTTCCGCGCGTGGATCCGGAGGGTCACGGGCAGAACGGGGACTCCGTCACTTGACCATATGTTTGCGGGTCTGTATCCTATCTGCCACATGATGCAACAACGATGGACCGTCCTCCTGTTCAAGGGCGACGACGACGAGGGGCGGCAGTATTCGCTGCCCCTCCAGACCGTACGCCGCGTCGGGCTGGTTCTTGGCGTGCTCGGGGTCTGTTTCCTCGGTGCCGCGGCCTTCCTGGCGTACGATACGGGTGCCCGTGCGCGCGCTGCCCATCTGGCCAGGGAAAACCGGCTGCTGGAAGCGGAACTCGCGCGCTTCCACGATGGCCTGGCCGGACTCGAACACACCATCGCGGACCTGGCGGAGAAGGATCGCTATTCGCGGATGCTGACCGGCCGGATCGGCTTTGACGACGAGGTGTTCGAGGTCGGCGTCGGTGGTCCCGGACTGGAATCGCCCGGCGAGGACGAACTCTGGCGACTCGACCCGGAGGCTTCGGAGGCGGCATACGCGGTCCGCTATGACCTGGCGGCGCTGGAGCGCAAGGTCGACCTGCTTGACGAGAGCATCAACGAGACCAACGCCGCGCTCGAGTCGAACGTCGAACTCCTCGCGGCGGTCCCCTCGATCTCCCCGGTCGGCGGTGTCGTCTCGTCGTTGTTCAGCCGGAGTCGACGGCACCCCATTCACATGGTCGACCTGCCCCATGAGGGCATCGATATTCACGCCCTCTACGCGACCCCGATCGTGGCCACCGGAGCCGGCGTCGTGACCTTCGCGGGGCGCATGGAGGGATACGGCAACATGATCGAGATCGACCACGGTTACGGTTATGTCACCCGCTATGCCCACGCCTCCAGGCTGCTCGCCTACGTGGGGCAGAGGGTGAAACGGGACGATGTCGTCGCGGAGGTGGGCTGCACGGGAAGCTGCACGGCCCCACACGTCCACTACGAGGTGCGCCGGAACGGTGAGCCCGTGGATCCGCTCAACTACGTTCTCACGCGCACCACACAGTAGGAATCCAGGGAGCGAAGTCATGAAGCGAAGAAGCACTGGCACAGGGTTGGTTGCGTTCCTGATTACCACGGTTCTCGCGGCTTGCGGGCCTGGCGAGGCCTCGGTCGTCGTCGCGCTCGGAGACGAGACCAGCGAAGACGCGAACGCCCTGGAAGGCGTCGAGGTGCGGCTGCTGCCGTACGATCGCGACCATGTTTTCGATTCCCTCACCGCGGCTGCGGCGGACGCCGGGATGCCCGAGCCCCAGATCCCCGCGGATCTGCTGGCGACACGGGACGAGATCGCGGAGGCCCAGCGGGTCTGGCGCGAGACGGAAACGCGGTGGAACATCCAGCGCGACTCGCTCCAGACGCTGAACGACGCGATGGAGGGCCTGAACCGGGCGGAGCGCACGTACCTGACCCTCTACAACCAGTACGAGGATGTCCTGGCCGACTATGAGCGCGCGGAGCAGCAGGTTGGCAGACTGTTCGACAACTTCACGGCGCTGCAGGAGGCGGCCATCGGCCGCATGGACAGCATGAGGATCGTCCAGGCGGACTGGGCTGACCAGGCGTTCGAGGACGTGGGTCTGCTCATCGCGGCGCGGATCGAACTCTCCGGGCTGGAGGAACACGCGGACACGACCGAAGCCGGCGGCGTGGCCCAGTTCGAGGCCGCCCCTGGGCAGTATTGGGTGTACGCACGCCACGAGTTGCCGTACGACGAGCTCTACTGGAACGTCCGCCTGGAGATCACGCGCGAGGCACCCGCCGTTCTGCGGCTGAACCGCGGCAACGCGGTCATCAGGCCGATCTTCTGACGGCCGCCGGGCCGGGCGCTCCATCTGCGGGGGAGCGCCCCGCACGGCGCTTCCGACCGATGAATCCGCGCTTCGGTCTCGACGCGGACGGCATCGGGCGGATCACGTTCCACGATCCGGTGCGGGCCCAGAACGTCCTCACGGAGGATGTGCTTGGCGACCTCGACCTGGCGATCGACCAGGCGTACGAGGCGGCCGCGAACGCCCGGCTGCGTGCGCTGCTGGTGACGTCCGCAATACCCGGTTCGTTCATCGCCGGTGCGGACGTGGGCGCGATCACCGCAGTCGCGGCCGCGCAGGACCGCGACAGGGGTACCGCGATTTCGCGTCAGGTCCAGGTGCTGTTCGCGCGCCTTGCCGACATGCCGATACCCACGATCGCCGCCATCCAGGGCGTCTGCCTGGGCGGCGGCACCGAGATCGCGCTCGCGTGCTCCTGGCGGGTGAGCGACGACGACGACCGCACCCGCATCGGCCTGCCGGAGGTGCAGCTGGGCATTCTGCCGGGGTGGGGCGGGACGACGCGTCTGCCGCGCCTCGTGGGGCTGCGTGCCGCCCTCGACCTGCTGCTCACGGGAAAGCCGGCGCGCGTCTCCAAGGCGAGGCGGATCGGGCTGGTGGACAAGGTGTTCCCCCGGCACCAGTTCCAGGAGCGCTGCCTGGATTTCGCGCGCGAGGTGGCGGGGCGTGAGTCTGGCGCGCGGGCGGGGCGGCGCCGCGCGCGGCGCGGTGTGGCGGGCTGGCTGCTGGATCGCACCGCGCCGGGACGGTGGCTCGTGCTGCGCATGGCGACCGCACGCATCCGCAAGCTCACCGGCGGCAACTACCCCGCGCCGCTCCGGATCCTGAATGTGGTGCGCCGGGGACTGCGCGGTGGCCTTTCGGCGGGGTTCGACGCGGAGGCCGAGGCGATCGGGGACCTGATCGCGTCGCCCGCGTGCCGGAACCTGCTCTTTCTGTTCGGGCGCCGGGAGGCTGCCCGCAAGGGACCGTGGTCGGACGGCGGCCGCGATGCGGGCGTGAAGCGCATGGCGGTCATCGGGGCCGGGCAGCTGGGGGCCGGGATCGCACAGCTGGCGGCGTACAATGATCTCCCCGTGCGGATGAAGGACGTGCGTCATGAGGCCGTCGCCGGGGGGCTCGCGTACGCGCGCTCGGTCTTCGACGGGGCGGTGAAACGCCGGAGGATGCGGCGGCGCGATGCCGCGCGGAAGATGGGCCTGATATCCGGAGGCGTCGACTACTCGGGCGTGGCGCTCGCCGGAGTAATCGTGGAGGCCGTCGTCAAGCGCATGGACGTCAAGCAGGCCGTCCTCCGGGAAGTCGAGGACGTGGTGGCTCCCGACGCGGTGATCGTGACCAACACGTCGTCGCTGTCGGTCGACGAGATGGCGTCGGCTCTGGAGCAGCCCGGAAGGTTCGCGGGCATGCACTTCTTCCACCCGGTGCACCGCATGCCTCTCGTCGAGGTGGTGGCGGGCGAGAAGACCGACGCCGACGCGATCGAGACCGTCGCGGCGCTCGCGGCGCGCCTGGGCAAGGTCCCCGTCATCACCCGCGACGCGCCGGGCTTCCTGGTGAACCGCATCATCGGCCCCGGCCTGAACGAGGCCGGGCACCTGCTGCAGGAGGGCTGGGACGCGGCCGCGCTCGACCGTGTCTGGACCCGGTTCGGCATGCCGATGGGTCCCTGCCGCCTGATCGACACGATCGGCATGGAGGTCGCATTCCACGCGGGACAGGCCCTCGCAGCCGCATTCGGTGACCGGCTGGCGCCCGCTCCCACACTTGAGGCGCTGGCGCGCTCGGGCCGGCCGGGGCAGAAGGGCGGCAGGGGGTTCTACCTGTACGAGGGCGGCAAGCCGAAGGGGATCGACCCCTCGGTCTATGCCGACATGGGCCTGTCGACGCCGCGTTCGGGTCAGGATCCCATGGAGGCCCGCGACCGCACGGTCCTTGCCATGGTCAACGAGGCCGCCAGGGTGCTCGAGGACGGCGTCGTCGGCAGCGCGGCAGATGTAGACCTGGGCATGATCATGGGCGCCGGGTTCCCGCCGTTCCGCGGCGGTCTCCTGACGTACGCGGACGACCGCGGCCTGGACGAGATCGCCGCAACCCTGACGTCGCTGTGCAACGCCCACGGCGACCGCTTCGCGCCGACCGCGCTTCTGGTGCGCCTGACGGAGGAGGGGGAGACGTTCCACGGGGCGTTTCCCCCCGCCAATGGCGCCGCGGGCGGCGCGGCCGCGGGCGCAGGCGACGGGTGAGCACAAGATGGCAGCGGACGGAAGCGCACCACGGGGCGTCGCGGGCATCGCTGGCATCGTGCTGGCCGCCGGTGGATCGTCGCGGATGGGGACCCCGAAGGCGCTCCTGGAAGCGGGGGACATGACCTTCGTGGCACGGCTCGTCGAGACGCTCGCGCGCGGTGGGTGCGACCCGGTCGTGGTGGTAGCGTCCGCAGCCACCGGGGACGTGGCCGACGAGGTGGCGCGGGGAGACGCGCGCCTGGTGGTCAACCCCGGTGGCGAGGGCGGCCAGATCGGCTCGCTGCGGGCGGGGCTCGCGTACCTCGCCGGGAGCGCGGATCCGCCAGCCGCGGTCGCGTTCACGCCGGTCGACAATCCCGCCGTCTCGCCCGCCACCGTCCGCGCACTGATCGCCGCGTGGCGTGCGTCCGGTGGGGCCAACACCGCCCGTGCGTCCGATGCCGGCCGTCCCGCCATTGTCCTGCCCCGCTGCGGGGAGCGGCGTGGCCATCCCGTGCTGGCCGACATGGCGATCGTGCACGAATTCCACGAGCGCGGACTCCCCGAAGGCGCGCGAACGGTGGTACGCCGCGACCCCGCCAGGGTGATCGAGGTCGAGGTCGCGGACCCGGGCACGGTGGACGACATCGACACGCCCGAGCGATACCGGCGGCGGTTCCCGCGGGCCTCGTCATGAACCCGCGGGCCTCCGTATGAACCCGTCCGCCGCGCAGATAGCCGCCCGGGTGCTGAAGGCGCTGGACGAGGGGGAACGCATCTACACGGCGGTGGTGACCGGGGCGTCGGAGAGTGCGCTGATCGGGCGGCGGTGGTGGCTCTCCGGCAGGCGACACGGGGGTACGCTCGGAAGCCCGTCGCTGGACGAGGCGGTCGCCGCCGCGATGCCGGCGCTGTTCCCCCCAAGCCAGTCCCGCGGTGCGCTGAGCCGGGACTTCGAATACGAGGATCGAGGGGGGACGGCAACGGCAACCGTCTACATCGAGCTGCATGGCCCCCCGGCACGCATGGTGATCGTGGGCGCCGGCCATATCGCCATTCCCCTGTCCCGCGTGGCCGAAATGCTGGGAATGCGCGTCGTGGTCCTGGACGATCGCCCGGACTTCGCCGCGCCAGAGCGGTTTCCCGAGGCAGGCGCGGTACGCGTGATCGACTTCCGGGACCCCTTCGCGGGCATGGGTCTCGGTCCGTCCGACCACGTGGTGCTTGTCACGCGGGGGCACAGCTTCGACTACGAGTGTCTGGTCCGTCTATTGCGGATGCCCGCGCCACCCGGCTACATCGGTATGATCGGCAGTCGCCGGCGCGTGCGCGCGACGCACGAACAGCTGGCCCGAGAGGGGTTCACGACCGATGAGATGCGCCGCGTGAGAGCCCCTGTGGGCCTGGATCTGGGCGGGCAGACGCCGGTCGAAATCGCGGTCTCGGTCATGGCCGAGATCATTCTGCTTCATTCGGGAGGCACCGGCATGCCGCTTGTGGAGAAGGAACGGGTCGTCGAGCGCTTCTTCGGCGGCCGGGCACGGGAGGACTGAACTTGGACGAGAAGGAGTTGCTGGCCCAACTGGCGGAGCTGCGCGAACCCGCGGTCCTTGCGACGATCGTGTCTGCTCGCGGATCCACGCCGCGCAAGACCGGCGCGCGCATGCTCGTGGGACAGAGCGGCGTGATTTCGGGCACGGTGGGCGGAGGCTGCGGCGAGGGCGAGGTGATCGCGGCCGCGCAGGAGTTGTTCGCAGGCGGGGCGCCGAGGACCGTCCGCGTCGACCTCACCGACGACTTCACGACCTGGAGTCCGGCGGTGTGCGGCGGGATCATGGACGTCTTCATCGAGCAGGCAAACCCCGACCGGTTCGGCGACCCATGAGCTCGTCGGTGCCGAACCCCGGGCCGGACGCCACGCCGGGTCATGCCGACCGCCTGCCGCCGACGGGCGGCACCGTGGACATCTACTACCGACGGATCGGCCAGCCGCAGGAGGACTATCGTCTGATCGTGCTGGACAGCCGACAGGATGTAGTCATCACCTTTCAGCCCCGCACACCCATTGACGCGCCCATCGTGGTCGATGACTTCACCATCCTGGAGCCGCGTTCTCCGGTCATCTGGTTCACGTTTCCGGGCAAGTGGCACGACATCGGCCTGTTCTTCCGCACGAATGGAGCCTTCACGGGGACGTACGCCAACGTGCTGACCCCGGTCGACTTCATCGACGCCCGTACGTGGGCGACCACGGATCTCTGTCTTGACGTGTGGGTTCCCCGGTGGGGCCCGGTCCGGACGCTGGACGAAGACGAGCTCGAAGAGGCGGAGCAAGCGGGCAGGATCGACGGCGCGCTGGCCGAGCGGGCACGGTCCGAGGCCCGCTCGCTGGTGCACGCCCACCACGCGCAAACCTGGCCACCCCCGGAGATCGGTGAGTGGTCGCTGGCGCGGGCGCTGCAGGTGTTGCAGTCGCTGTGAGGCGCAATCGTCATGTGCCGACGATTGCAGGAGCTCAGTCCTCCTCGTCCCCCTGCACCACCTGGGCCGAGCATAGCCGCGCGGCGTTGACGTAGCACTCGGCGGCGACGTCCTCGTCCTCGCGCAGGAAGTCGATCAGGCGCTCATGGTCCTGCAGCCCGCCGCCCGGGACGGAGATGACCTCGGAGTGGTATCCGCCACCCTCGGCGTACAGAACCCGCACGCGGATGCGGTCGCCGCTCATGCGTCGTCGCCGGGGGCAGGGTCATGCGCGCCGGCGGTCGGCTCGCCACCCGCGGCGCGCAAGCGCTTCAGCTCCGGCAGGGTCGCCAGGAACACGATCGAGATGAGGATCGCCGACGCGACGCAATAGCGGCACCACGCCTGAAGGACCGCCGCCTCGATGTACGTCAGGTAGGCGCTGAAGAGGACGCCGATCAGTGCGCCGCCGAAGAGCAGGAATGCCGTGACCCGCGAGGACGAGAGCGGCCCCTGCAGCCCCGCGAGCGAGAGCGCGAAGAGCGCGAGGTAGCCCCCCAGGCCGATCGCCGAGACCGGCACGGGACCCACCCACGCGTACTTCGAGGACTGCACGGTGGCGCACTCGCCTGTGCCGCACGGGATGGGCGGCGTCCAGCCCATGGAGTAGGCCACCAGGTAGAAGGCCAGGAACGAGCCGCCCAGGGTGAGGACGGCGATGAGCATGCGGTTTCGCGGGGGCGATGCCGTCAAGTCAGTTCCCGGGGCCGGCTTCCATGGCCCGCTGGATATCGATGAACTGGAAGCCGCCCAGCCGCTGCGCGGAGCCGCTGCCGTGGTGAATGTAGATCGACGGCGTGCCGGGTGCGCCCAGCCTCTGGGCCAGCGTGAGGTTGGCGGTCACGACGTCCGCAAAACGGTCGCTGTCCAGGCACTCGTCGAAGGCGCCGGTGTCGAGACCGATGTCCTCCGCCAGGTCACCGAAGTGACCGGCGGCGTTCCCAAGCATGGACCAGTCATCGAACGTACCGTACACCGCGTCGTGATAGTCGAAGTAGCGTTCCTGGTCGCCGGCGCAACGGGCGGCCCGTGCGGCCAGGAACGCGTGCGGGAAACGGGCATCCGGAAAGTCGTAGTACACGAACTTGGCCTGGCCGGTTTCGACGTAGGCCATGTCCACCTGCGGCTTGACCAACAGCGCGAACTGCCGGCAGGCCGGGCACTGGTAGTTGCCGAACTCCATGATCGTGACCGGGGCATCCGGGTCGCCGGACACCATTCCCTGCGCCAGTTCCAGCAGCTCGGCGTCCGCGATTTCGCCCAGGTCGACGGGCTCGGTAGCCCCCGATCCGCCGCCCCTCAGCGCCAGCGCCACGACCGCGATCCCAACGACCGCCACAACCCCGATGATGATGTAGAAGTTCTTCATGTCACTGTGCTCCGAATCATGATGGCAAGAGGTCCGCCCGGCTGCTTCCGATGCACGGGCAGAACCATAGCAAGATGGGCAGTCTCCGGTGCCGGAACAATACTTAACATTATTGTTTAGTATTCCGACTCAGTGGTCCACGCCGAGCAGGGCTTCGAGGACGGCGCCGGTGTCCGTGAGATCGTCCAGGACGCTGTCGGCGTCGGTGGCCCGCAGGCGGGCGGCAGAGACGTGGCCCGTCGCGACCGCCACCGTGCCCGCACCAACCGCCTTGCCGCACTCCACGTCGCGGGGCGTGTCGCCCAGGACCACGGCATCGCTTCCCCGGAAGGCGCGGCCCCAGTGCGCCGACGCCCGCTCGAGCGCAACCGGTGGCAGTTCGTTGCGCAGCTCGTGGTCCGAGCCGAACGCCCCCACCGGGAAATGGCCCGAAAGGCCCGCCGAGCGCAGCTTCAGCCGGGCGCCGCCCTCGACGTTGCCGGTCACGAGGGCGAGAAAGACGTCCTCCCGTGCGGTGAGTGCCGCGATCAGTTCGGGAACTCCGGGGAGCACGGTCACCGGGTCGCCGTCGATCCGTGCCTCCAGCTCGGCCAGGTAGCGTGCCCAGAAGCGCGGCAGCCCGGCTTCGATGTCGCGCGCGCCGCGGCCGCCCGCGGTCAGAAGCTCCCGCATGATGAGGGGGTCCGTCTTGCCGGAAAAATCATGGTTGGTGATCGGGCCCGCCGTACCGTAGACCTCTTCCAGGGCAAGCTGGAACGCCGCCCGCGCGGGGCCGCCGATGGTCAGGGTGCCGTCGATGTCGAAGAGGATGAGCACGGGATGGAGCAGGTCTGGGTGCCAGTGGCGGAGCGTCGCGAGCGTCAATAATACACTATCATTACGATGCAAGGGTTGGTCATGTGATGCACAGGTTCGAATGTTCCCGGAGGATAGCCAGCTGCAAATCCCATTGCTGCCCTGTCTCGCGGCCGGCGTGCTTGCCGTCGCCGTCGCCGCCGAGGCAACCGCACAGGCCTCGCCCCGACTTAAGATCGACAGTGCCGATGTCCGGATCGTCACCAGCGATCCGCTTGGTTCCAACGCAATGTGCTCGTTGAGCGATGAACCGACATTCCTGGTGGGCGACAATGAGGACGAAGAATCCCAGTGGTTCACCCGCGTACTAGGCGTTGCCAGACTTTCCGACGGATCCGTGGCTGTTGCGGATGAGTACTTCGCCGAGGTGCGGATCTTCGACGCCACGGGAGCACATGTGCGTTCCATGGGACGCCTGGGCGAGGGTCCGGGCGAATTCTCGAATCTCTGGCTATTGTGGCGCCATCCAGGGGACACGCTGTGGGTCGGTGACTACCGGCCACAGCGCTATCATCTGTACAGCGCAGCCGGCGAGTGGATCCGAACGGCAACCCTGGACCCACCGTACCTGAATCCGACCCGCGCCGGCGGTCTGCTCGCGAACGGGATCTCGATAAACGTGAGGGACGAACGGTCGAGCCGACGGGACTTCAGCACCCCCGACACGCGACATGTCGAGGCGCACGCTCCCGACGGCACGCTCCTGGGGACACTCGCGAGTCTCCCCGGGCGCACATTCGGCAGCTTCGGCGAGATACGTGGTTTCCGGTACTCTCTCAGCCCGTGGTTCGACGCCCCGGCATCCGTCGACGCGGCCGGTCGCACCATTGCGGTCGCCAACGGCCGTGATCCGGAAGTCAGGATCCATGACGACGAGATGCGTCTGCGTCTGATCATCCGCTGGGACGATCCCGGTCAGGAAGTCACGCCGGCGGACATCAGGGCTCGCAGGGACGCCGAGCGGCAGCGGGCCAGGGAAGACGGCGAGATTTCGCCGTACGAGGCAGCGAATCTGAACCCCGAACGCCCCGCTGCGGATGTCTTCCCCGCAGTCTCCAGTGTACAGGTAGGCCAGGACGGTTCCGTGTGGGTATGGCCTCCGCGGAGGCCTCGCGCGACCGAGCGGCGTCGGGCGATGGGCTTCGGCCCCGATGGGGATTTCGTCTGTCATCTTCAAAACCGGAAGACGGACTTTTCGGTCTGGGAGTTCGGCGCCGACTACGCGCTGGGTGTCCACACGGACGAACTGGGCATTCAGCGGGTCGCGATGTACCACCTGGAGAGGCCGACGGCTCCGCCGGAGTGAGGGGGTCCGGGGGTCCGTCCGAGGGTCCGGTCGGACGCGAACTGTTCCCGTGCAGGCCTACGCCGCAGGATCCACTGCGAGGATTTCGCCCAGCAGGGACGTGTCCAGATTGCCGCCGGAGAGGACCGCGCAGACCTTGCGCCCGGTTGCATCGACGCGGCCGGACAGGAGCGAGGCGACCGTGGCCGCGCCCGAGTACTCCACCACGAGCTTGCGCCGCGTGATGAGGTGGGCGGCGGCGCGCCGGATGTCTTCGTCCTCGACGAGCACCACGTCGTCCAGGAACGCGGCCGCGTGAGCGAAGGTGAGGTCGCCGGCGCGGGTGGGCGCGAGGCCGTCGGCGATCGTGTCGATGCGTTCCAGCGTGGACGGGGCCCCCGCGTCGAGCGCCCGCCGCATGGTGGGCGCTCCTGCGGGCTCGACGCCGATCACGGAAGCGTCGGGGTTCAGGCGCCGGAGCGCGGCCGCGCAGCCCGCCATCTGTCCCCCACCCCCTATGGGAACCAGCAGCACATCGACGTCCGGCCAGTCGTTGAAGACTTCCAGCGCCACGGTTCCCTGTCCCGCAATGATCCACGGGTGATCGAAGGGCGGGACCATGACCAGGCCCTCGGCGGCCGCGATCTCCTCGGCGCGCACCCGCCGGTGCTCCGACGTCGTGCCCGCGAACTCGACGCGCGCGCCCAGGCTGCGGGCTCCGTCGCTCTTGACCGCCGGCGCCGTCGTGGGCATGACCACCACCGCGCGCACGCTCTTGAGGCCGGCGGCAAACGCCACCGCCTGTGCGTGGTTCCCCGAGGAGTAGGTGATGACGCCCCGGGCCAGTTCCGCCTCGGGCAGCCGGGCGAGGAAGTTGCAGGCTCCGCGCGCCTTGAACGCGCCGGCCTTCTGCAGCGACTCGCACTTGAGCCGAACCTCGCCGCCCACAACGTCGGACAGATCGGCGTCCGGAACCAGCGGGGTGCGGACCACGGTGCCCCGGATGCGCTCGGCGGCGGCCTCGATCTCGGCCAGCGAAACGAGCCCGGCGGAGGCGCCATTGTGCCCGGCCTGGGTCACCCGCGGCTCCGTCGCCTCAGTCCTCGTCATCGCCGACGACCCGCGCCACGTCGACCAGCGAGTCGCCCTTGTCGAGGTTGACCAGCCGCACGCCCTGGGTCCTCCGCCCGATCACGCGCATGTCCGAGACTCGCTGCCGGTTCACGACCCCGTTGCGGGTGATCACCATGAGCTGGTCGTCGTCGGTCACCGCCCGGACCGTGACCACGGGCCCGGTCCTCTCGGAGAGCTTGAGGTTGATGACGCCCAGGCCGCCCCGCTGCTGGAACCGGTAGTCGCCGATCTGGCTTCGCTTGCCCATTCCGTGTTCGGTCGCGGTGAGCAGCGTCTCGTCCGGCCTGCGCACCACGACCATTCCGACGACCTCGTCGCCCTTGGCCAGCCGGATCCCCATCACGCCCTCCGTGTTGCGCCCCATTGACCGCACGTCGGACTCGTGGAAGCGGATGGCCTTGCCCAGCCGGGTCGCCAGGACCACTTCGTTGGAGCCGTCGGTGATGCGCACGTCGATGAGCTCGTCGCCCTCGCGGAACTTGATCGCGTAGAGCCCCACCGCGCGCACGTTGCCGTAGGCCGACAGCGGGGTCTTCTTCACGACGCCGTTCCTGGTGCAGAAGAGCAGGAACCGGTCGCCGCTGAACCCGCGCACCGGGAGCACGGACGCCACCTTCTCGCGCGGCGCCAGGTGGAGGAAGTTGACGATCGGCTTGCCCTTCGCGTAGCGGCCGCCGTGCGGGATGCCCCACACCTTCACCCAGTGGCATCGGCCCTGGTCGGTGAACGCCATCAGGTAGTCGTGGGTGGAGGCGACGAAGAGGTGCTCGACCCAGTCCTCCGCCTTGGTGTTCATTCCGCGCAGACCGCGCCCGCCCCGGCGCTGCGCGCGGTAGGTGTCGATCGGGATCCGCTTCACGTACCCCTGGCGGGACATCGTGATCACGACCTCCTCGTCGGCGATCAGGTCTTCCACGTCGAACGACGACACGCTGCCGCGGATTGCCGAGCGCCGGTCGTCGCCGTAGCGGTGGGCGATCTCCCTGAGTTCGTCCTTGATGATGTCCATGCGCACCCCGCGGTCGCCCAGGATGCGCTCCAGTTCCGCGATCCGCGTCCGGACAGCCAGCAGCTCGTCGTCGAGCTTCTGCATCTCGAGCCCGGTCAGGCGCGCGAGCCTCATGTCGAGGATGGAGCGCGCCTGGCGCTCGGAGAGCCCGTAGCCGTCGTCGTCGGCCTGGAGGGGCTGACTCTCGGCACTCTCCTCGCCCGGCAGTGCCACGCTCCGCCACGACGCCGACGCCTGGCGCAGCGCCACCGCGGCCTCCGGTGCGTCGCGGGAGGCGCGGATGATCCTCACGACCTCGTCGATGTTGTCGACCGCGAGCCGCAGGCCCTCGAGGATGTGTTCGCGCTCCTTCGCGGCGGCCAGGTCGAAGCGGCTGCGCCTCACCACGACGTTGTGCCGGTGGTCGATGAAATGCGTGAGCATCTCCCGCAGCGCCATGACCTTCGGCACGCCGTCCACCAGCGCAAGGAAGATCACCCCGAAGGTCGACTGCATCTGCGTGTGCTTGTAGAGGCGGTTGAGAACCACCTGGGGCACCGAGTCGCGCTTCAGTTCGATGACGACGCGGAGGCCGTCGCGGTCGGACTCGTCCCGGAGGTCCCGTATGGAGGTGAGCTTCTTCTCGCGCACCAGCGCCGCGATCTGCTCGATCAGCCGCGCCTTGTTCACCATGAACGGGATCTCGGTGACGATGATCCGCGAAGGGCCGTCGTCGTGCTCCTCGATATCCGCCCTGGCACGGATCACCACCCGGCCGCGTCCGGTACGATACGCGTCCTCGATGCCCTCGGTGCCGCAGATGAGCCCGCCGGTGGGGAAGTCGGGACCCCGGATGATCTCTTCGAGCTGTTGCTGCGGAAGCGCCGGGTCGTCGATCAGCGCGAGCAGCCCGGCGACCACTTCGCGCAGGTTGTGCGGGGGAATGTTCGTCGCCATTCCCACGGCGATCCCGGACGACCCGTTGATCAGCAGGTTCGGCGCCTTCGACGGCAGCACCGAAGGCTCCTTCAGGCGGCCGTCGAAGTTCTCGTCGAACCGGACCGTGTCCTTGTCGATGTCGGCCAGCAGTTCGATGGACAGCCGCTGGAGACGGGCTTCGGTGTACCGGTAGGCCGCTGCCGAGTCGCCGTCGATGGACCCGAAATTCCCCTGGCCGTCGACGAGCGGATACCGCAGCGAGAAGTCCTGGACCATGCGCACGAGCGCGTCGTAGACCGCGGAATCGCCGTGCGGATGGTACTTGCCGAGCACCTCGCCGACCACCGTGGCGCACTTCTTGTACGCCCGCCCCGGGGACAGGCCCAGCTCCGACATGGCGTAGAGGATCCGCCGGTGGACCGGCTTCAACCCGTCCCGCACGTCGGGCAGGGCGCGCTGCACATTGACGCTCATCGAGTAGTCGATGAACGACTCGCGCATCTCCTGTTCGAGGATTCGTTCGAGGACCCGTTCGCCTGCGCTGGTGTGCTCGTCTTCGGCCATATTCCCTGCGGGCGCTGGAGGGGCGGAGACGCTGGGCCGAAGGCGCTTTCAGGAGCCTCGGACAGCCTTTAAATATCTCACGCCACGGCCACGAAGTCCACTCCCTCGGACAGCCCTTTTTCTGCCGCCGCAGAGCGCACCGCTGAGCGGCCCGCAGACCGTGCTACGGCGCCCAGATGGAGCGCGTCGGGGAACGTGTCGCGGAGCGTACTCACGGCGGTCGCATCGCGCACCGGCGCGCCGTGGATCACCTGTCCGACCTTGCGCGGATCGACCTCGATGAACGCCCGTACGGGGACCCCCTGGCGAAGGCACTCCAGCGCGAGACTCTTGCCCGTGGGACCGGCTCCCCAGACCACGACGCCCGACCGCCCGGCCAGCAGGCTGCGGCGCAGGTGGTGCACGCGGCACGCGCGAAAGGCGTCCAGCGAGTACGCGGGATGGGTGCGGCTGAGGCGGTCGTGGCGGTTGTTCCAGTCGAGGAGCACGCGGGGGACCGACACGAAGCGGTGGCCGTGCCGCCACAGGCGCAGAAGGAGGTCGTAGTCCTCGGGCCAGCCCCGGTCGCGGTAGCCGCCCACCGCGCCGAGCGCCGCGGCCCTGAACATGAAGGTGGGGTGGGCGAGGGGACACTCGACGAAGATGTTCGCCGCAACCGTCTCCCAGGCCGTCATGGCGTTGAGCCAGGCTGCGTACTCGGCCGCCCGCGCGGTGACGCCCGACGCCGGGACGTAGCGCACGCCGGTGCCGCAGCCGGCAAGATCGGGGCGGCGCTCCAGGAGGTCGACCTGGTCGGCGAGCCTTGCCGGGTGGCAGGCGTCGTCGGCGTCCATGCGCGCGATCAGCGTCCCGCGCGCCTCGGCGATGCCGCGGCGAAGTGCGGCAACGATACCGGCGCGCGGGGTGCGGACCAGGCGGACGCGCCCGTCGCGCCGCTCCCATTGCCGCGCGGCATGCGCGGTGTCGTCGCGCGACCCGTCGTCGACGACGATGACCTCGAAGCGCGGAAACGTCTGGGCGCCGAGCGACTCCAGCGCGGCTCCCAGGGTGGCCGCCCCGTCGCGGACCGGGAGGACGACCGAGACGTGGGGCGCTCCGCGCGACCGCGACCGGGTCACGGCGCTGCCGCCAGGAACCGTCCGGTCACGCTCTCGGGCACGGTGGCCACATCCTCGGGGCGCCCCATCGCGACCACCTCGCCGCCGCGGGCCCCGGCACCCGGCCCCATATCGACCACCCAATCAGCCGCCCTGATCACATCCAGATCATGCTCCACGATGATCAGGGTGTGGCCAGCGCGCACCAGCTTGCGCAGCACTTCGTTCAACACGGCCACGTCCTCGCCCGACAGGCCCGTCGTCGGCTCGTCGAGGATGTACGCCTTGCAGCCGCCCTTGCGGGCCGCGGCCCCGATCAGTTCGCGCGCGATCTTCAGGCGCTGCGCTTCGCCGCCGGACAGCGTCGTGGCGGGCTGTCCCAGACGGAGGTAGCCAAGTCCGACCTGCTGCAGGTGCCACAGGCCCTGTCCCAGCCGGGGCTCGCGCACGAAGAAGCGCAGGGCCCGGTCGACGGTCAGGTCGAGCACGTCGGTCACGTTCAGCCCGCGCACCTTCACATCAAGCACCTCATCCCGGTAGCGTTTGCCCCCGCACACGTCGCACGGAACATGGATGTCGGCCATGAAGACCATCTCGACACGCACGTAGCCGGCACCGCTGCACTCCTCGCAGCGGCCGCCCTTGACGTTGAAACTGAAGCTGCGGGCGTCCAGGCCCGCCTTCGCGGCCGCGCGCTGGCGGGCGAAGATGCGGCGGATCTCGCCCCACGCCCGAATGTAGGTGACCGGGTTCGAGCGCGGGGTGCGTCCGATGGGGCTCTGGTCGATCAGGATCACGTCGTCCAGGTGCTCGGTCCCGGTGAGCGAGCCGTAGGCGCCCACAACCTCGCCGAGGTGTTCCTTCGCCGACGTGCGGCCTCCGCGGAGTTGGCGTTCCAGTGCCCGATAGAGGATATCGTGCACGAGCGTGGACTTGCCGGACCCGGACACGCCGGTCACGGCGGTCATCGCACCGACCGGGAACTCCGCCTCCGCATCTCGCAGATTGTGGAGCTTCGCTCCCGCCAGGCGGATGCGCGCGCCGTCCACGGGCCGGCGGCCACCGGGCGGGCGTCCGCGACGCGCACCATGTCCCCGGTTCGTGTCGCTTCGGCGACGCAGGCGCTCCCGTGACAGATACCTGCCGGTATTTGTCCGGGTCTGGGTCAACTCGGCCGGCGTTCCCTCGAAAACCACCTCGCCACCCAGATCACCCGAGCCCGGACCCAGCTCGACGACGTGGTCGGCGGCGCGGATTGCGGTCGCGTTGTGTTCGACCACCACCACCGTGTTGCCGCCGTCGCGGAGCCGGCGCAGCAGCACCATGAGGGCGTCCATGTCTTGCGGGTGCAGCCCGATCGACGGCTCGTCGAGGACGTACAGCGTGTCCACGAGGCGGGAGCCGAGGGAGTTGGCGAGCGAGATGCGCTGCGCTTCGCCCCCGGATACGGTGCGCATCTGCCTGCCGAGCGTCAGGTATCCGAGCCCGACATCGACCAGGAATCCCACGCGCGCCGAAAGCTCGCGCAGGATGGTCGTCGCGATCCGTGCTTCCATGGGCCGCAGGTCCAGGCGCTCCATCCAATGCGGGATTTCCTCGATGGGCATGGCGGCGACCGCCCCGATGTCCAGCCCGCCCACGGTGACATACCCCGCTTCGGGCCTCAGCCGCGATCCGCCGCAGGAGCGGCACCGTTGGGGCCGCTGGTACTGGCGCAGGAAGATGCGGATGTACTGCTTGTACCGCTTGCGCTCCTTCGAAACGAGGAAGTCCAGGACCCCGCGAAACGTCCCGCGCCCGTACAGCACGGCCTCGCGGAAGCGCTCCGGCAGGCGCCTCCACGGGACGTGGATCGAAACGCCCTGGTCGGCGGCGAAGCGGCGCAGCTCGGCGCGTTCGCCACCGTAGCGGGGCTTGGCCCAGGGGTCGACCGCCCCGTCGTCGAGCGACCTTTCCTCGTCGGGCACGATCAGTGCCGGGTCGTATTCCAGGGTCGCGCCGAATCCGGTGCACGTGGGGCAGCTGCCGTAGGGATTGTTGAAGGAGAAGAGGCGCGGCGTCGGTGTCAGGAACGTCTTTTCGGGGTGCCGGGGGCAGCGGAACTGCTCCGAAAAGCGGATCGCTTCGGCGGGCGGGTCTGCCGGGATCACGACGGCTTCGCCCTCGCCTTCGCGGAAGCAGGTGGCGATCGAATCCGCGAGCCGGTCCTTCCAGCTCTGTCCCAAGGAGCGCGGGACCTTCAACCGGTCCACGACCACCATGACTTCACGGGCCGCCGCGAGGTCGGGGCCGGGGGTTCCGGTGTCGGGGCCAGCCGCCGCGCCGTCGGGGTCGGGCGCCCCGGTGTCCTCCTCGCGTGCCGCCGCGAGCAGGTCGGACAACTCCGCCGCTTCGCCGTCGGCCAGGACGCGCGAGAATCCGAGGGCCCGGAGGTTCCCCGCAATGGTCGCATGGGACACGCGTCCGCTTCTGTTCAACGGGAAGGCGACGAGGAGCCGGGTCCCCGGGGGCAACGCAGCAACGCGTTCCACGGCGTCGGTCACGCTGTCCGGGCGCACTTCGTCGCCGCACGCGGGGCAGTGCGTGCGCCCCACGCGGGCGAACAGCAGGCGGAGAAAGTCGTACACCTCGGTCGCCGTGCCCACCGTCGAACGGCTGCTCGTGGTCGGATTGCGCTGCTCGATCGCAACCGCAGGCGACAGCCCCTCGATCAGGTCGACCTCGGGCTTCTCCAGGCGGTCGAGGAACTGCCTGGCGTAGCTGGACAGGGCTTCGACGTAACGGCGCTGGCCCGCCGCGAAGAGCGTATCGAGCGCCAGGGACGACTTCCCCGATCCCGAGGGTCCGGTGATCACGGTGAGCGCGTTGCGGGGAAGGTCCAGGTCCAGGTTCTTCAGATTGTGCTGCCGCGCACCCCTGATCCGAATCGATCGATCCATGAACGCGTGTGAGCCCCCAGGCACCCATTGACGGAAATGGCCGCCCCGTTGCCTTCGAGCACGATTTTCCCGACCGTGGAACGGGCTCGCGCCGCGACGAAGCAGACGGCCGCATTCCCAATCTACCAGCGGAGCCACGATGAAAGCGTCGATCTATCCCCGCGACGACTACGAGGACCTCGGTCGCTACCTCCCGGACCGGTCGCCCATCGCGGCCGACCTGGGTGACAACCGCAATCTCTGGGGGGCCCATCCGGCGGCGTTGGCGGTGATGGCCGCGGCCGGAACGCCGGTTGCGTCCCAGTATCCCGGGAGCTACGCGGACGAACTGGCGGAGGCCGTCGCCGAGAGGTTCGGCACCGCGCCGGGCAACGTTGCCACGGGCGCCGGCGGGACGGGCGTGCTGGACGCGGTGATGCGCGCGGTGGCACCCACGCGGATGCACTTCATGGATCCGGGCTGGCCGGCGGCGGGAATGCTGGCGCAGATGAACGGGCACGAACCGGTGCCGGTCGAATGGGACGAGGCGCTGGACGATCCGGTTCGTTTCGCGGGATCGCGGCCGGGCATCGTCTACATCGCCAACCCTGGCAACCCGACCGGGGAAGCGGTGCCCGACGACTGGATCCGGGCCGTGCATGAACGCACGGAAGCCATGGGAAGCGTCCTGATCATCGACGAGGCGTACGGCGAGTACAACCGGGACGCGGACGACATGACACCCTTCGCGATGGCGCTCGACAGTGAGCGCACCCTGTGCGTGAAGACCCTGTCGAAGGCGTACGGACTCGCTGGCATGAGGGCCGGATACGGGGTGGGTAGCGAGTCGCTCGTGCTGGAGGTCGACAAGGCGCGGGGGCCGTTCGTCGTCTCGGGCGTCACGAGCGCCGCCGCCGCGGCCGCGATATCCAGCGACTCCTCCTGGCTGGACGAGACCGTCGCCGAAACGAAGGCGAACCGCGAGCGGTTGATGGACTGCCTGAACCACCGGGGCTGCGACGTCCCCGCTTCGGCCGCCAACTTCGTGTTCATCCTGCGACCCGACGACCGTCTGGAACCCGAGACGCGGAAGCTGGAGATGTGCGGGGTGCGCGTACGTCCGTTCCGCGGCCCGACCGCGAGGGGGTCCGGGCTCAGAGCGACCGTCGCTCCCTGGGACAGGATGCAGCGCTTGCTGGACGGGCTCGACCTGCTCGCGGCAAGCCGGATCTGAGCCGCGGCCATGGGGTCGCAGCAGCACGACGGCTACGAGGAGGAGGTCCTCGGCAAGGCGTATGATTCGCGCCTGATGGCGCGCCTGGTGCGCTATCTGCGCCCGTACCGCCTGCAGGTCGCCGGTGCGGTCATCCTCCTCATGCTGGCGTCGCTGGCGGCGGTGATCGGTCCCTACCTCACCATGATCGCCCTGGACGAGGCCATCCCGTCAAACGACGGCGGCCAGCTGGCGTTTCTCGCGATCGTCTACCTGGCCGTCACCGTCATGGTCTTCGTCTTCCAGTACGTGCAGGCGCTCGTGACGACGTGGCTCGGCCAGCGGGTGATGTACGATCTGCGCACGCAGGTCTTCCGGAAGCTCCAGGAGCTGGATCTGCGCTTCTACGACCGGAACCCGGTGGGCCGGCTCATGACCCGCATCACCTCGGATGTCGAGACCCTCAACGAGTTGTTCAGTTCGGGGCTGGTCACGGTCTTCGGCGACCTGTTCATGCTGTTTTTCATCGTGGCCGCGATGCTCCGCATGGACGCCGACCTGGCCCTGGTCACCTTCAGCGTGCTCCCCTTCGTCGCCTGGGCCGCCTTCGTCTTCCGCTCGCGCATCCGGTCCGCGTACCGGGACATCCGTCACCGTCTGGCACGGATGAACGCGTTCCTGCACGAGCGTTTCACCGGTATCCGGGTGGTCCAGCTGTTCAACCGCGAAGCGGCCGACCTGGGACGCTTCAAGGAGCTCAACAACGACTACCTCGACGCGCATCTGCGATCGATCACCTACTACGCCCTCTTTTTTCCGGTGATTCAGCAACTGACCGCAGTGGCGCTTGCGCTGATCATCTGGTACGGGGGCAGCGCAATGATCCAGGGGGCGGTGACCGTCGGCGTGCTCGCGGCCTTTCTGGACTACGCGCGCCGCTTCTTCCGTCCCATCCAGGACCTTTCCGAGAAGTACAACCTGTTGCAGGGAGCCATGGCCTCGTCCGAGCGGATCTTCCGGCTCCTGGACCGCGAGCCCGCGATCCAGGACGCGCCCGGCAGCCGGAGCTTCCCGGAGGGCGCGCCCGGAGAGATCCGCTTCGAGAACGTGTGGTTCGCCTACGGGAGCCGCAGGGGCGATGGGGAGAGCGAGGGCGCCTCGGACGGCCGGGACGCCGATGGGAGCCAGGACGCCAATAAGAGCCAGCCCGACTGGGTGATACGCGACCTCTCCTTTACGGTCGCCCCTGGCGAGAAGCTCGCAATCGTGGGTCACACCGGGGCCGGGAAGACGACCATCATCAACCTGCTCATGCGGTTCTACGAGGTACAGCGCGGCCGCATCCTGGTCGACGGTATCCCGATCGAGCAACTGCGCATGCGCGACCTGCGCGGACGGATCGGGCTGGTCCTGCAGGACATCTTCCTGTTCAGCAGGTCGGTCGACTACAACGTGCGGCTCGGGTCGGAGGACATAGGCGAGGACAGCGTGGCCGACGCGCTCGAGGCGGTCGGTGCAACCCCGTTCGTGGAGCGTCTTCCCGAGGGGTCCGCTCAGGAGCTGGGCGAGCGCGGAGCCAGCCTTTCGGTAGGGGAGCGCCAGCTCCTCTCCTTCGCCCGCGCACTGGCGTTCGATCCCGGCATCCTTGTACTCGACGAGGCGACCAGTTCAGTCGATTCCGAGATCGAGGAGCGCATCGAAGAGGCCACCGACCGGCTGATGCGGGGCCGGACCAGCCTCGTGATCGCACATCGCCTCTCGACCGTGACAGGCGCAGACCGGATCCTGGTCATGCATCACGGCCGGCTCGTGGAGGAAGGCAGCCACGAAGAGCTTCTTGCCGGCGACGGACTCTACCGCCAGCTCCACGAGCTTCAGTTCGCGGGCGCCGCGGCCTGATCCGCGGCTCGCAGCGCGGGAAGCCCCGGCTACGTCGGCTGGTCCAGGGGGCGTACGAGCACCTCGCTGACCGAGACATGCGGGGGCGCCGTCACGGCATAGAGCACGGCCTGCGCCACGTCCTCCGCCGCCAGCGGCTTCTTGCCGGACCAGCGCTCGTTCCAGGCATCGCGCGCGGCGGCGTCCGGAACCGTGTCGATCAGCTCGGTCTCGGCGTAGCCCGGCTGGATGTCGGTCGAGCGAATGCGGTGCTCCGCGCCCAGCTCGAGGTGGAGACCCCACGAGATGCAGCGGACAGCGAACTTGCTGGCACAGTACACGGTCCCGCCCGGAAACGGCCGGCGACCGGCGATGGACCCCACGTTGACGATGTGCCCCTCCCCCTGCTCCAGCATTATCGGGAGCACCGCACCAATCCCGTGCAGCACGCCATTGACGTTGACATCGACCATTCGGGTCCAGTCCCCCACGCGGCCCTCCGAGAGGGGAGATAACGGCATGATCCCCGCGCTGTTCACCAGGATGTCGATCTGCCCGAACACCGCCCGGGCCACTTTCGCGACGCTACGCATGGCGTCGAACCGCGTGACGTCGGCAGCGATGGCAATGGCCCGCGTACCGGCTTCGTTCAGCCGCCGCGCATCCGCTTCCAAACGTTCCCGGCGGCGCGCCGTCAGAATCACCGCGGCACCTTCCCGCGCCAGCGCAAGGGCCGTCGCCCTGCCGATTCCCGACGATGCACCGGTGACGATCGCCACCCTCTTTTCCAGACGATGCTTCGACGCTGCGGTTGTCACTTCGTGGCCTCCTTGTTGTTGTTGACGGTTCCCCCGGCGCGGCGCGTAAACGAATCACCCATATTCATGTTCAGGGCAACAAACCGGAATACCCGTCAAACCATTCCACGAAAGGAACAACAGAATGGGTTTCGCAGCCATCGCCATCGTTCTCATCGCCATCGGGGCCGTCGTCCGATCTCTGCCCAGCGAGAGCGGCAAGGTCCCGACCAAACTCGCCGGATACGTCATCATGTTCGCCGGTGTCGGGCTCATGTTCCTGAACGCCGTCGTGGTGATCCGCGTCGGCGAAGTCGGGGTCAAGCACTTCCTGGGCAGCGTCGACCCCGTGCCTCTCGAACAGGGGGTACGGATCGTCAATCCCTTCGCCTCGATCGAAAGGATGTCCGTGCGGGAGCAGTCCTTCCCGGCGCAGGGCGGAGTCGAGCAGATCGAGGCCCAGACGTCGGAGCAGCTCAACGTCGCACTCGAGGTGTCGATCCTCTTCGAAATCAACGGCGCAAACGCGCCCGAACTCTACCAGAGTCTCGGTTCGGAGACTCAGATCAAGCGCGCCATCGTGCTCAACGCGGTCCGCAACGGCGTGCGCGACGCCGTGGCCACCAAGTCGATCAACGAGATCTTCTCTCCGGACCGGCGCGAGGTCGCGATCAGCATGAAGGAGGAGATCCAGGCCAAGGCGGGCGACCGGATCCAGGTCAGCGAAGTCTTCGTGCGTGACATCCAGGCACCGGCCAGGGTGCGCGAGGCGATCGAGCAGAAGCTGGAGCGCGAGCAGCAGGTCGCCGCCGAGGAGTTCCAGACGCAGATCATCCAGGAACAGGCGCGCCAGCAGGCCGAGGAAGCCAAGGGGATCGCGGAAGCCCAGCGGATCATCACCCAGGGGCTGTCGCAGGAGTACCTGACCTTCTACTACATCCAGCAGCTGGCCCAGATGCCCGAGGGGTCGCTCGTCTACGTGCCCACCGAGGGCGGGATTCCGCTGATCAGGAACCTGGGCGGCGGCAGATAGCGTCCGGGGCGATGGCGGACAGGATGCGGCGGAAGGTGCCGGGGCGGTCGCGGGCACGCCGGCTCGCGGCCGCGGGTTGCGCGGCTGTCGCGGTCGTCGCGCTATTGCAGGCGACGGCCTGCTCGCCGATGTACGTGATCAAGGCCGGCTGGGCGGAAGCGAAGATCCTGCACGCCCGCCGGCCGATTCCCGAGGTCATCCTCGCTCCCGAAACCGATGAACGCACCCGGGGCAAGCTCACCCTGGCACGCGAGGCGCGGGCGTTTGCCAGGGACGGCCTGGGTCTGGACGTGGGCGACAGCTACACGACCTACACCGAACTCGAAAGCGACACTCTCGCCATGGTCCTGTCCGCGGCGTACATGGACAGGCTTCAGTCACGGACCTGGTGGTTCCCCGTGGTGGGGCACGTCCCCTACCGGGGCTTCTTCAGCCTCGACGACGCCCTCGAGGAACAGCGCAAGCTCGAGGACGAGGGGTTCGACACCTACCTGCGGCCCACCGCCGCCTTCAGCACCCTGGGATGGTTCTCCGATCCGCTGCTCTCCACGATCGTGCGGTACGACGAGGTGGAGCTCGTGACGACGATCATCCACGAACTCTCCCACAACCACCTGTTCGTGCCCGGCCAGGTACGCTTCAACGAGAGCTTCGCCACCTGGGTGGGCAGGACGGGTGCGGCCGAGTTCTTCTGCACGCGTCCGGGCGGGGGGGCCGACACCGTCTGGTGCAACCGGGCCCGCGACCGGTGGGACGACACGAAGCGGTTCTCGGTGTTCATCGACGCGCTTGTGGAGGAACTCGACGCCGTCTACGGCGACACGACCGCCACCGCCCGGGAAACGCTCGACCGGCGCGACGCGGTGTTCGACCTCTACAGGCGGCGTTTCCGGGACGAGGTCCGCCCCGCCCTCCGGGCCCTCACCTTTTCGGGGTTCGAGTCCACCCCGCTCAACAACGCCACGCTTCTCAGCCGCATGCGCTACTACCACCGCCTCGGGGACTTCGAAACCCACCTGGAGCAGAGCAGCGGAGAACTCGGAGCGGCGATCGAGGAACTCCGGAAAGGGACTGCCACGGTCTCCGATCCCTTCGAGCTGTTGCCGGTGACCGGCGCGCCGAGCCGCCGCCCACCCGGGTAGCGGCACGCCGCTGTCCTGCCGCGGACGGTCGCGGCGGGGTCACGAACGCGTCGCGGACTGCAAAAGGCCCGTGTGCTTTCGTTAGCTTTCTGGATTAGGCCGCATGGCGCGCGCCGCAACCCCCAGCAGCAGCAACGGATGCCCACGCAAGCCGACAGGATATACGATCCCGCCAGCCTGGAGAGCGAGTGGCAGGCCAGATGGGACCGTGACGGCACCAACTCCCTTACGCTGGAAGAACTGCGTACCGCGGAACGGCCGTTTTTCAACCTGATGATGTTCCCCTACCCTTCGGCCGAGGGGTTGCATGTCGGGAATATCTACGCCTTCACCGGCGCGGACGTGCACGGGCGTTTCAAGCGCCTGCAGGGCCATGACGTGTTCGAGCCGATCGGCTTTGACGCGTTCGGAATCCACTCGGAGAACTTCGCGCTGATGACGGAGGTCCACCCCATGGACCTCATTCCGGCCAACGTCGCCAACTTTACGCGGCAGCTCCGCCGGATGGGCGGCATGTTCGACTGGAATCATAGCGTCGATACGACCGCGCCGGAGTACTACAAATGGACCCAGTGGCTGTTCCTGCAGTTCTTCAGGCACGGCCTCGCCGAGCAGAAGGAGGCGCCGGTCAACTGGTGTCCCGAGTGCATGACCGTCCTGGCGAACGAACAGGTCGTGGTCGGAGCGTGCGAACGATGCGGCGCCCCGGTCGAGCAGCGATTCATCCGCCAATGGTTCCTGAAGATCACCGAGTACGCGGACCGCCTGCTGGACAACCTCGACGGGCTCGACTGGTCCGATACGACGCGCAAGGCCCAGCGGGCATGGATCCGGCGGTCGCATGGCGCCGAGATCCGGTTCCCGGTCCTCGACGACACGGGTAGCGACAGCGGTGGCGACACGGGCGACGACGCCGATGGCGGCGAGCGCCCGGTGGTCCCGGTGTTCACGACACGGCCGGACACCGTGTTCGGCGCCACGTACATGGTGCTGGCCCCCGAGCACCCGCTGGTGGATCTGGTCACATCGGACGACCACCGGGACCGCGTGAACGAATACCGGTCGCGCACCAGGGCCATGGATCTGGTGGCTCGGCAGAAGATCGAAAAGCACAAGACGGGCGTGTTCACCGGCGGGTACTGCCTCAATCCGGCCACCCGGAGACCGATCCCCGTCTGGATCGCCGACTACGTGCTGATGGGCTACGGCACAGGTGCCATCATGGCGGTGCCGGGCCATGACGAACGTGACTTCGACTTCGCGACCGCCTACGGCCTTCCGATCGTGCGCGTGGTCGCCGACGACGGTGAAGATGCGGACACCCCGCTGGACATCGCATACGAGTTTCCGCGCGGTACCCTGGTGAACTCAGGCCGCTACGACAGCATGCGGCCCTCCGAAGCCAAGGGCGCCATCACGAGCGACCTGGCCGCCGACGGGCTCGCCGAGGCGCAGGTCAACTACCGTCTGCACGACTGGTGCATTTCGCGCCAGAGGTACTGGGGCCCGCCGATACCGATCATTCATTGCGATGAATGCGGGCCGGTACCGGTCCCCGAAGAGGATCTGCCCGTCATGCTCCCGAGGGTCGAGGACTTTCGGCCCGACGAGTCCGGGATCAGCCCGCTGGCGAGGGTGCGCGAATGGTACGAGGTGCCCTGTCCCCGCTGCGGAATGGACGCCAGGCGCGAAACCGACGTGTCGGACACCTTCCTGGATAGCGCCTGGTATTTTCTCCGGTATCCGTCCACCGACTTCGACGACCGGCCCTTCGATCCCGAGATTACGCGCCGCTGGCTCCCCGTCGACACGTACATCGGCGGGAACGAACACGCGGTGCTTCACCTGCTCTACTCCCGATTCGTCATCATGGCGCTGCACGACATGGGATGGCTTGACTTCGAGGAGCCCTACGACCAGTTCCGCGCGCACGGGCTGATCATTCGGGAGGGCGCCAAGATGTCCAAGAGCAAGGGCAACGTGATCGTGCCCGACCCGATCATCGAGCGGTACGGCGCCGATACCTTCCGCCTCTACCTCATGTTCCTGGGGCCATTCATGGCGGGAGGCGACTACCAGGACCGGGGCATCTCGGGCCCGCACGGCTTCCTCCACCGGCTCTGGGAGTCGATCGTGCCGCGTGAGGGCGAGCTTCGCGAGGGCGCCCCGGACCCCGTGCTGGAGCGCAAGCTGCACCAGACGATCGAGCAGGTGACCGTGCAGATCGGCGATCTGCGCTACAACACCGCGATCGCCGCCCTGATGGAATACCTGAACGCGGCGCGCGCCGGCGGGAGGACGCCCTGCCGCGCCGAGGTCGAGCCCATGGTGCCGTTGATCGCGCCCTTCGCGCCCCATATGGCCGAAGAGCTGTGGCGACGGCTGGGACACTCCGGGAGCATCTTCGACGGTGCCAACTGGCCAGCGTTCGACCCCGCGAAGGCCGTGGAGCGCCAGGTCCGCATCGCCGTGCAGGTCAACGGCAAGGTGCGCGGCGCGGTTTCCGTCCCCGTGGGCGCCGACCGCGAGGCCTTGGTGGCGCTCGCGCGCGCAGAGGAGAATGTCGCGCGCCATCTGGAGGGGATGGATATCAGGCGCACCATACACGTGCCGGACCGTCTTCTGAACTTCGTCGCCGCAAGACAAGCCGCAAACGTACAGTGACCAAGAAAGAGCGAGGCTGAGCCATGCCCCTGGCCGCGGGCACGTCCACGACCATCGAACAAATCGCAATCGACACCGTCAAGACCCTGGCCATGGACGCGGTCCAGGAGGCCAACTCCGGACATCCCGGCACGCCCATGGCGCTTGCCCCCGTGGGGTATGCCCTCTGGACGCGCCACCTGCGGCACAACCCCCGCGATCCGGGATGGGCGGACCGCGACCGCTTCGTTCTCTCCGCCGGCCACGCGTCCATGCTCATCTACAGTCTCCTGTACCTCACCGGGTACGACGTGACGCTGGACGATATCAGACGGTTCCGGCAGTGGGGCAGCAAGACCCCGGGTCACCCCGAGTACGGCCATACACCCGGCGTCGAGACCACGACCGGGCCCCTGGGCCAGGGCGTCGCCAATACGGTCGGAATGGCGCTGGCGGAGCGCTGGCTCGCGGATCGGTACAACCGCCCCGGCCACGAGGTGGTCGATCACCGCACGTACGCCTTGTGCTCCGACGGCGATCTCATGGAGGGCATTTCGCACGAGGCGGCCGAGATCGCGGGGCACCAGGGACTCGCCAAGCTGACCTGGATCTTCGACGACAACCGGATCACGATCGAGGGCGCGACCGATCTGGCGACGGTGACAGACCAGTGCGAACGCTTTCGCGGTTACGGCTGGCACACCCTGACGGTTGCAGACGGCACCGACCTCGAGGCCATCGATGCGGCGCTGGAGGCCGCGAAGGCCGAGACGACACGCCCCACGCTGATCGTGCTGCGGACGACGATCGCGGAAGGAAGCCCCAACATGGCCGGCACCGCAGCCACCCACGGGGCGCCGCTCGGGGAGGAGGAAATCGACGCGACCAAGCGCAATATCGGCTACCCGTCGCTGGAGCGCTTCCATGTGGAGCCCGCCGCGCTGGAACACTGGCGCGCGGCGGCGTCGGGCGGGATCGCGCAACAGGAGGAATGGACCCGGCGACTCGAGGTGTACCGTGCCGGGTTCCCCGAACTGGCCGCCGAGTTCGAAGCCGTCACGGCGGGCGAACTGCCCGTCGGGTGGGACGAGTCCCTGCCGGACCTGTCCTCCGCCCCGGCTACCGCCACGCGCAACCACTCGGGCAAGGTGCTGCAAGCCGTCGCAAGCACCCTTCCCACCATGGTCGGCGGCTCCGCGGATCTGGGTGGTTCGAACAAGACGGACATCACCGGAAGCGGGAGCCTGCTACGCGACAATCCCGGCGGGAGGATCGTGCACTTCGGCGTACGCGAGCACGCGATGGGCGCGATCATGAACGGCATGGCGCTCCACGGCGGCATGCACCCCTTCGGCGGCACCTTCCTCATCTTCTCCGACTACATGCGGCCCTCGATTCGCCTCGCCGCACTGATGGGACTCCCGGTCACGTACGTGTTCACGCACGACAGCATCGGCCTGGGCGAGGACGGGCCAACGCACCAGCCCGTCGAGCAGCTCGCGGCGCTTCGCGCCATTCCCGGCCTGCTGGATCTGCGTCCGGCCGACGGTCCCGAGACGGCCGAGGCGTGGCGCGCGGCAATCGCCCACAGAGACGGCCCCTCGTTCCTCGCGTTGACACGTCAGACCGTTCCGGTCATCGACCGGGGTCCGGGAAACCCGTCCGCCGGCGAGCTTCACCGCGGCGCCTACGTGCTGCGAGACGCGCCGCCCGGCACCAGGCTCGATGCCCTGGTCATCGCATCGGGATCCGAAGTGGGCATCGCTCTGGAGGCTCGTCATCTGCTGGCGGCAGAAGGCATCGGCGTTCGCGTTGTGAGCATGCCGAGCTGGCGTCTCTTTTCGGCCCAGCCCGCGGACTATCAGGAACAGATTCTCCCGCCCCACGTACGGAGGGTATCGGTCGAAGCGGGCAGTACGATGGGATGGGAGCGATGGATCGGAAGCGGGGGCGCTGCCATCGGCATCGACCGATTCGGAGCTTCAGCCCCGTTTCAGGAGATCTACCGCCACTACGGAATCACCGCGGAGGCCGTGCGCGATACCGTTCGCAGTCTGCATCTCGAGAAGGGACGAACCCGACGGACATGACCGATGGCCCGGCGTCTCGTGGCAGCACCCACCGCTCTGAAATACCGCGGATTGCCGCCTTTCTGGCCCTGATTCTGGGCGGGTCGGCCGTGGACGTCGTGGCACAGGACACCACGTCGGTCGCGAGCGATACCCTCGTCATGCAGGTGCGGGGTTTGCGGGTGGAGGTGCCGAGGCCGTCAACGACGACCGGCGGCACCAGCGCCGTCGAGGTTTCGCTCGATTCGGCCGGGGTTCTTGCAGCGCCGACAATGGAGGATCTTCTTCGCCGGATGCCGATGATTCAGATCCGGGCGAACTCGCGAGGCGAGGCGCAACCCGATATGAGGGGCGCGGAAGACCGGCAGATCGCGATCCTGCTCGACGGGATCCCCCTGACCGTGGGGTGGGACCACCGTACCGACATGTCCGTCATTCCCCTCACGGCATTCCGCAATGTGACACTGCTCCGGGGACTCTCGTCGATGCTCCACGGGCCCAACGTGCTCGGCGGAGCCATCGAATTCGACATCGGACGGGGTACATCGCTCGAAGCGCCCGTCCCGCCCTTTATCGGCGCCTTTTCGGTCGACCAGGAAGGAGGGACCAATACCAGCGCGACGGTGGGCGCCCGGCTTGAGCGCGACCTCTCCACATGGACCGTGCGCAGCGGTGCCGGATACCGAGACAGTCCCGGTGTGACGCTGCCGGGCAGCGCCGGGGAGGATGACGACCTCAACCAGGCGCTGCTCGCCGACGCCGATGGGCGTCGCCTCAATTCCGACCGGCAATTGATCGATGGTTTCCTCTCCACTCGCTACCGCCACGACGACGGCGCCTGGTTTTCGACCCTTGCCAGCGCCGCGGGGATCGAGCGGGGGGTGCCGCCGGAGACCCATGTCGAAGACCCCAGGCTCTGGCGCTACCCGCACCAATCGAGCCAGTTCCTGACCATGTCAGGGGGCACCGGCCGACGCACCACCGGTTCCGGCGAAGGCGACCTTCAGGTCAGTCTGGGCTTGAACAGGTCAACCACCGAGATCGACGAGTACGCCACTCCGGCATATCGAACCGTCGTGGACGGCGAGAAGGGCGAAACCTCGACCCTGACCGGACGCATTCTGGGAGACCTCCTGTTCGACTCCGGGCCCGAGGTTTGGAGCGCCCTGACCATTTCGGACGTCAGCCACACGGAGACCTTTGCTTCCGGCGGGTCCTTCGAGTACCAGCAGCGCTTGTGGAGTCTCGGTGGCGAGATGGAGATCGGCAGCGGTGGTGTGGAGGGGGAAGGCGGCGACACACGCTGGACCTTCGGTGCCTCCGTGGACGGCTCCAACACGCCCCGCTCGGGGGACAAGCCTCCGCTGGGCACCCTTTGGGATTGGGGAGCACGGACCGGAATCACGCGCTCGGGCTCCGGCGGCAACGCCCTCTATCACGCGGGCCTCAGCCGACGCACGCGGTTTCCGTCTCTACGGGAGCTCTACTCCGGAGCTCTCGGGCGGTTCGAGCCCAATCCCGAGCTTCGACCCGAGAGTCTGGTTGCCGGTGAGGCAGGTGTCACAATCAACGCTGGCGAAACGCGCCTGCAGATGGTCGGCTTTCACCACAGGCTCCGGGACGGAATCGTGCGAACCAGCACGGTGACCACCGAGGGTCCCCGCTTCAAGAGGGTCAACCGCGACGAGGTTCGATCCACCGGACTCGAGGTTCTCACGGCGGGAACCAGGGATGCCTTCACCTTTGGTGGCGGCCTGACGCTGCAAAGGATTCGCATCCGCGATCCGCGAGTGCCCGGCGAGGATCACAGGGCGGAGTACGCGCCGGCTGTTTCCGGTACGCTCAACCTGGGTGCCGTTGTCCCGAGAGAGGTCACCGTCAGTGGCTTCCTTCGGTTCCGCGGCATTCAATACTGCCAGAATGTAGAGGTCACCGGCCTGGAACGAATGGACGCCAGCGCCACTTTCGACCTGGAGGCCCGGAAGGTGTACGTGGCCGGGCGCGGCGGATCGGGCCGCACCGTGGACATCGCCCTCGGAGCGGCCAACCTTACCGATTCCGTCGTGTTGGACCAATGCGGCCTGCCCCAACCCGGCCGTACATTCCGAGTACAGTTCAGCGTCAGGTAGGCTGGCGCAGGCAGATCGGCTCACCAGCGGGGAAAGAGCCATGAGAGCGCATCTCCGATCTCCGGACGGCGTATGACGCCCCCGAGGTGCCCCGTCCAGGCCAGCACGTAGCTGAGAAGCAGCGTGCCGACCACCACGATGCCGTGCAGCCAGCCGGGCACCGGCTCCTCCTGCATCTCCTTCAGCGTCGTCTGGAGGGCGGTGAGTGCCAGCAGCACGAGACCGAAGAAGGCCGCCCTGCCCAGAACCGCGTGCTGCTCTACCAGGTCGCGCATCGGGGCCAGCTCGCTCTCCATCGATTCGAAGGCGGGCGGGCCGGAGAAATACGCGGGAACACTCACGACCGCGGAAGCCACAAGGAGCCATCGGGCGATGCGCGCGGCGGGCGTGTCGTAGCGCAGGCGGGCAAACAGGAAGAGCACCAGCGCGAGAGGGCACAGGACGACCGGCAGGTGCACGGTCAGCAGATGGAGGTGCCCCGCGCTCACGATGGAATCAAGGCGTCAGTTGCGGCTGGTCCCGACGGCCTCCTCGGCGGGCACGCCCGCGTCTACCGCCGCGAAGTCCAGCTCGCTGCCGCGCATGCTGTGCGGGATGAGGTACACCACCGTCATGACGAGCGCGGCCACGCCCACGGTCACGCGGCCCGGCCCGGCCCTCCGCTTCGGTTTCATGCCCAGGGCTAGCGCCGCGAACACCCACACAACCCACATGATGAGCAGCTTGTTGTCCGTCAGGTCGTAGCCCCAGGGGAAGCCGGTCCAGTACTCGCCGAAGGCGTAGTTCTGGACGAAGGGGCCGAGCACCAGACCGCCCACCGTCATCCCGATCAGAGTCACCCAGACCAGCGCGCGCACGTTGCCCGGCGCAAACAGCGCCCCCAGGCCGGTCCGCATCCCGATCAGCACGGTGAAGAACATGGCCACCACATGCGCGATCAGCAGCGGGGCCGGAACCGGGTCCTTGTAGCGCAGGATGATGTTGGTGTCCCCGCCCTGCTCGGCGGGGATGCGCACGCCGCCGTCCGCGGTCTCCAATTCCAGGTAGTACTCCATCTTTCCGGCCGCGGGCTGGATGGGGAGGTACGCCGCCAGCTCCGGGCCATCCTCTCCCTCCTCCATCGCCATCTCCACCGTGGTGAAGTCGTCGCTGGTGGGGTAGCGCCGATAGGTCACCGTGCCGGTGGCGCCCGCGCCCGGCCGAGGCAGCGCAACGCGCGCCCGCTCGATGGTCTCCTGGCTGCGCACCAGCTCGTAGCGGTACGCGTCGGCACCCACGGCGACCTCGCCGCGCAGCGGATAGGTAGGACCAGTGCGGCGCTGGTAGATGGCGGCCCCCGCCATGATCAGGAACGCGCCCACCCAGAGCAGCGCCCCGCGCCAGCGTGAATGTCGGACGTCGTCCATCACCACCTCACTCCAGGGGGAACGGGTAGCAAAGCTAGCCTTGCCGCGTGCGACGATCAATTGCGCGATGCCGGGCCGACATGTGGTTGAAGTTTCGCATCTTGTTGCGGTGGTTGTGGTTGCATGTTCGATAGCCCGATTTCCCGCTGAATGATTCCCGCCGGTCTCGACTTCAGCCGCGAGCCCGGCGCCGGTCTTCCAGAGCCTTCCGAAGCTGTCCCTCGTCGGCCCTCTGGTAGCAACGTAGCACCGTTTTGGCCGTCTTCCACCCGCCGAGTTGGCAGAGCACCTTCAGCGGCTGGTCCATCAGGTCGGAGGCGAACTTGCGCCGCAACGAATGCCAGCCCCTGCCGGGCTTCGGCTCCAGCCCCGCGAGCCTCTCGGCCCTGTCCCACCACCCCTGCGCCAACGCGGCACCCATGCAAGCCGCCGGATTCCGGGGCGCGGGCATCACCGGGGCATCCGCGGCCGAGGGATTCCAACTCCGCGCCTCCGTCAAGGCATCCAAGGCCTCGGGTGTGACGGGCGTGACGTGCTCGTAGCCGGTCTTGTCGTGCTCGGCACGCCAGACGATGGTTCCGCCCCCGAAGTCGATGTCGCGCCATCGAAGCTGGCGGATGGCACCGATCCGGTGACCGGTTTCGTGCGCGAGCACGAGCGCGACGCGGAACCGCCAGTCCACCCGGCGCGACACCTCCAGAAGCGCCAAGTACTCCTCCTCGGCGAGCACCACCCGGTTCGGGTTCTTCTCGCTCGGCGTCCTGAGCCCCGCGAGCGGATTCCGGTCGAGCAGCAACCGGCCCTGCTCGTCGCGGGACTTCGCCGCCCAATTGAGCACGGCGATCAGGAACTTCAAGTCGTACTCGACCGTCCGATCCGCCACGGGCTTGCCACTCGGTCCGATCCTGCCAGCGCGGCGCTCCCGGATGAATCGGTCCCAATCCCTCTGAGACAGGGTCGCCGGGTCGCGGTTCGGTCCGAAGAGGTCGAGGAACATCCGCATCGACGTTCGGTCGTGCTGCCGCGTGTGAGCGCCCTTCGCGGGCGTCACCTCCTGACCGTAGATGTCAAAGAGCCGCTCCAGCGTGAGCGGCTCGGGCTTGGCTTCCGCCCCGCCCCCGATCTCCGGCCCAGCGAACCCGGCGGCGAATTCGTCCGCCTGCCGCTTCGCGCGCCGCCAGTCACGGTGCTTGAGGGACCGGGTGAGCCTTCGCCCGTTCTCTCGCCACTCGATCTGGAACATGCCGGTCTTCGGGTCCGGGAAGATCCTGACCCGGTTCCGGCCCCATTCGCCAGCGCCGTACGAGCGCCGACTTCGTTTCGTGCGTGCCATCGTTCGATTCCTCTCGATAGATGGACTGCACGATCTGCGCGAACGAAGTATCGCGGAGAGCGGGTTTCTCCGCCAGTGCGAGCACGGGACCGAGTTTTCCGGCATCGACGGGAGGTCGATCCAAGACCCGAAATGGATGGGTCGGTGCCCGGATGGAGCCGCACATGTGCAACAGACCCGATGTGCACGGAATCGTCGTTTGGACGTGCATTTCTTCTGCAACGCAAGTCGTTGTCCGGCTTGCGGCTGCGCCACGGCCTCCGGGACGGCGGTGCCGCGCCGGAAACGGAGGCCGTGACCGGAGCGACCCCCCGCCTTGGACGCTTTGCGTGCCACGGCGAGGGTTGGGATGTGCACGCCATCCCAACCCTCTGCGGGAGGTCGCTCCGGGGCCAGCGATCCTTGGCAGGAAGGCCATTGTACGCCCGGGACGAGCGCGATCCGTCCTTGCGCGGGCGACGCCGAACAGCCCGATGGCCAAGCGGTCGGCCAACAGGCCCGCCGCCTACTCGAAGCGGCGCCCGACACCCTTCTGGACGGACTGCTGATTGGGAGTGACCCCGAAGCGGAGGGGAGGATGGGGATGTACATCGCCATCCTCACCGATGCCGATCGAGGCATGCCGAGATGGGTCACGCCCATCCACGTCCAAGGAGCGCGGATCGGCATCGACGCTTCGCTGGCCGTGGCACAACTGCAACTGCAACAGCGACTTGTACGGCCGGGGGCCGTGTCCGGTCGAACGGCCATCCCGTGTCCGGCAACCCTCGAAGTGAAACGGACACGCAGGAATCGCCACCACCACCCCGCTCACGGCGGTCACTAAACCAAAGGCCTCCCGACAGGCTTGCCGAATCGCCATTGCCGTGATGCCGCCGGTCATCGCTTCGGAAGGCGCGGCCCAGACTCGACCAGCCGCCGGGCGCCATGCATCCGGCTCAGTCCCTTCACCTTGTTAAACCGGAAGCGGTCGAGGGCCTGTCTCCGAAGACCGACCACCGGATGTCTTCGGCGAGCCCTCCGAGGGCGTCTGCGGGGCTCCATTCGTGTTGTCCCGCAACGACTTACAGACACAATGTCACTTTTATTGTCCCGTCCGGCAAATTCGTCCCACCCCCTGGACCCGGACCCCGCGACGCGCTACCTTGCTCGTCCCCCACTCCCTACCCCAACCGGAGCCCAACCGTGAGCGCCGCCACCTGCAACTGCCCTGAGGGCGAGTGTCCCGGCGAGACCGCCGCCGGGGATTTCCTCTCCGATCTGCAACACTACGACCATTCCCGTCAGTGCGACGAGATCCGTCGGAAGCTCAACGAGTTCCAGAAAGAGCCTGACGAACCTAGTCGGATCCACGACCCCTACCCCGCCGATTGCCAGCCGAAGTTCGTACAGGTCCTGCAGGAGGCTCTGGAGCAGGGTTGCTAGCCCCGCGTGGACACCATTGCCAACCACCTTGCGTACGCCGCCGGGCCGCACTTGGAGGAGTGCCCCTTGGAGCGCGCCCAGCGGTATGAGGAGGGTGCACTACACGTGAAACGGATACGCTGGGGCAACCAACTCTTCGTGTACCGAATCGCGTTGCGCTGCTTCGATCCCCCGTGGGACCAAGTCCGCTGGTTCCTATTGCGGCAGCACGACCGACAGGTTGTAGAGAGCTTCACCACCGAGGCCGCCGCTATCGCACGGTGGGAGGAAGTGGGGGGATGCAGCCCCCGTGGCCAAGCGGTTGACCGCTTCCGCGGCGCAAGCTCCTAGCAGTCTGCCCGAGAGGAGATCAAGGCGGTCTGGAAAGCCACCGCCGACAAGAAGACGGCCACTCGGAGCGTCTACCCCTCACGCTACTGACGGTTCAGCGGATCGGTTCGGAGTGCGCAATGCGCTCGGATGGTATCAGATCAGAGTAGCCCTCGGAGGATTCCCCCTGAGCACTTCAAGGGAAACCGGATCCACGTCGTTCCGCTCTGGAACCCGGCTCTTGACGAGTGGGTACGGGTTCGCCGAGGTTTGCAACGCCCAGTGACGGAGGCAGCGCTTACCAGTCGGTACTGACGCTCAACGAGCAAGGAGGTGGTCACTGATGTCTGCGGAGCAGCCTTTCGGTTTCGGCCCCGCCCGCCAAGAAAATCCCTACGTCCGTCCGGAAGAGTATACCCGCGACGGGACGTTCGTCTACGAACGGAGGCCCCCAATCCCGGAGCCGTTGTGGCGTTCTCCGCTTCGCCGCGATGAGACGCACGAGATCCTTGACCTGTTCACGGACCTCCCGTGGCAAGACGGTATCAGTGGTTACCTGCTCGCCGGATGGACAGCACTTGCGCCCATGTGCGGTGCCCTAGATTGGCGCCCCCACGTGTGGGTCACCGGAGATTCAGACTTCCGGTATATCGCACTTCACAAGCTTGTTTGGCCACTCTTGGCGGGATGGGGCAAGATGTACGCGGCTGGCTCTACCGAAGCGGGCATTCGGCAGGACATGCGCGCGGACGCACTGCCAGTCGTCTACGAAGGCGTGTCGGGGACGGCAGGCAAGCGAACCGAACGAGTCATCCTTCGGCTTGCACGGGTCGCCTCTTCGGAGGGCTCCGAGACCTCGCTTGAGGCTCGACGCAGTCGTGTCAACTTCCCCATTCGGTCAATGTTCCTAGTCTCATCCATCGACGATGCGGGACTCAAGAGCCAGTCTGACCGGAGCCCCTTCTGCCTGCTCAAACTCGAAAGGGAGCTGACCATCGGGGTGCAGCGGCGGCGCGAGTACTTGAATCGACATGGTTCTGCCTTAAGCGCTGTGGACCAGGAGTTGGGCAGACGGCTCATGGCACGCGTGTTCAACTGGAGTCTGACCCCGCGGCTCGATAAACTGATTCGTAGTTGCAGGAGCGCAGCGACCGTCGTACTCGGCGAGCGACACCTTGGGAACCACTACGGCACGTTACTCGGTGGTGCGCTGGCCCTGATGCACGACAAGGTGCCTGACGAGAAGGAGGTCAGGCTTTGGATGAAGGACCTCGTCGCGCAGTAAAGGGTTGGAAACCCCGCCGAACGCCCCCAAGGCGACCGGAATGGACGTGAGACCGGTTTTCCGGGTTCCACGGGGTTGGGAGGGCGGGCATGGCCCGGATGTCTGACATCCAGTCGGCCAGAGGCGCGCCTACGGGCGGATCCTTATGCCCTCGCCGGTCACGAACAAGCTCCCGGCTTGCCGATCCGCCGAGGATCTTGTTCCGGCCGGGCCATCGGCCACGACGGGGCAGCGCCCGGTCGCGGCGACGGGGCTCGGGAGGTGGCGCGCCCCCCAGCCTGCCACTCCTGCGGCGGGCCGGAAACGCGGGGTCAGAGGGGGCACGGCCCCCCGCCAGCCTCCGCAGGGGGACGCACGGAGTGTGGCCCCAAGGAGTAAGCTGGCTTGCTTGTCTCCCATAATCATGCAGATTCCCGCGTGATTTGCATGACCGGGTCACGGGGAAGGCCCGGGCGATGGTGGGGAGGGAAGCTAGCGATTCCGGGCCGTCCATGTTACCCCGAAGCTGGACCGGCGACTGATTTCGCCAGCGCCTATGTCGATGGACACGGGCACCGGATGGGCAACCCCTCGCCCGGCCGAAGCCGGGGAGGGGTTCGTTTCAAGAGCGCCCGGCACGCGTCCGGATCAGAATTTCGGATCTTCTGCGCAATAAATCTCCATCCCGACGATGTTCACGCCCCCGTTGCCGTCCGGCTCGAACAGGAACGCGATTCTCACAGTGCAGCCGGAGTCGGCTCGCGCCCGCGCGAAGCACTCGATAAACTCGGCGATTTCTTCCGGCGTATCGCCGTCGTGCATCGCACAACGCGGAGGGTCATTGTCGGCCCATACCGCCGCGAACGGCATCGTGACGATTCTCCCGGTTATGGGATAATCCGCAGGAAGGCCCAACGCCGCCCGCACGCGGTCGTCATAGCTACTTTCGTATGGAGTGCCCATGATCGCCATGATCTCGGCGACCGGGTCCGCAACGACTTCGGGCTCCATCGGCTGGCAACCCGCGAGCGCGAGCGCTGCGACGGCAACGAGTAGCTTTTTCATGCTTCCCCCCCTTGTGAAGTGAAGCTGGACATTATTGCCGCCGCGGCAGCACTGTCAAGCCGACCGCACCACCCGGAAGCCCGGGCCCCCGGCCGATACCTTCCGCGTCGCCGCCATCGCGCGAAGCCCACAAGCGAACACGGCCGCGCTCGCGGTATCGATGCGCCGTTTCGAATGCCGCTTGTCGAGACCGTGATTCCCGGCCGGATCGCGCCGGATGATCGCCTGAGCGAACGCCATGCGCGCCATCGGGCAGCGTGGACTCCGGACCGACCGACCAGCGACGGCCCGTTGGAACGCTCGAATGTCGTGCGAGCCGTCCGCCGTCGCGCCAGCGCCCAGCCCGCGCCAGTCCATCGCTTGTGGCCGAAACTCGCCGCGAGCCATGCGGGTTCACCAACTCCGATTTCCGCGAGCGATCCGCGCCCATCACTACCCGCTCGCCGTCGAGGTCCGCGAAGACCGTGGACAGGAACAACGGCCAGTCCACGGCTTAACCGCCGCATGGCATCAGGTGCCCGGCGTCCACGGAGTCCAGGTAGAGCGATCCGACGCCGTCGCGACGGGCCGGGCTCGCGCGGGTCAGGCTTCGCCGATGCGGCGTGCCACCATTCCACCCGTCCGGACTCCCACACCGCGCAAGCCGCCGACAGCGACAGCGATACGCCTAGATCGATGCCAAGAAAGCACAGCCCGGCCCGTTGCGGGAGATCGTCAGCCTCGCAAAGCTCCCAACCGGCCGGATCGACCAACGGCTGCGAGGCGAGAAAGCTCAGCATCTTCCCGCGCGGCTTCAGTTTGCGGCGGAGGACCACAGACCCATCCGCCTTCGCCCCGTGCGCCTGAGAGCTGCGTTTGCCAGATCGATCCCGATGACTACCCGTACCCCTCGGAGACCCGAGATCGTCGCTACCCAGCGATTCTGCGGCCCGGATCCACTCCACAGCGCGCCCAGCTTCGGTCGCGCCCGCTCCCTCCGCGCGGGCCACACTGCCGAGTGTGACATTTTCAACGGCCATTGACAGCAGCGTACGATTCCACATCTTCAGCGCTTCGTGAGGGGTTGGTCCCTCGCTATCGCTCTCTATCGCTTGGAGGAGGCAGCTGTGACGAACGCGCAGACGCGCTGCATCACGAAGTGGACCCGCGGCCTGGTGACCCTGTTGGTCGCCATCGGACTCTCGCCCTTGTCGCCCATCGGGCTCGGTGCGCAGGAGCCCGACGACCCCATGGACAACTGCTGGAACAACTGCGGACTCGAGGCCAGTCTGTGGATGTACGAGAACGGCGCGACTTACGAAGAGGCTGAGAAAGAGTTCTACAGGTGCCTGGAGGAGTGCGAAGAAGAGGAAGAAGGGTCTTCCACTTGCTGATCGGATCTAGTCAACCGCCCGGCTCGGCCTTCGGGGTCGTGGCTTAGGGTTTGGGAGTTGCGGAACTCGAACCGAGAGTACACGAACCGGTTCTGGTGCACCTTGCTAGGCACCGGGGCCCTTGCCGTTGCGGCATGCAGCGCGAACGAGGCCGAGCCGGGCAAACTCACGTTGCTTCCTGCGGAGTTCATCGCGGCAGTCGAGGTGCCCCTCAGCGTGAGCGTCTCGGTCGCCTTGGTCGACAGCTCCACAGCCTGTGTGGTTGAATCGTACGAGGTCCGGGTAGTGTGCGTGCGGAACGATGGGTCGACCATCGGGGTGTTTGGGAATGAAGGCGAGGGTCCCGGTGAGTTCGACGGGGCACTGCGGTTACTCCGCGGATCTAACCGAAGGGTTGGAGTGTCTGACGGAGACCGCCTGACTATTTTCGAGCCGAGTGGGACCATCCTGTCCAGCGTCCAGGTTCCGTTCCTGTTGAGGCCCATGGCGCCCTTTGCGCAAAGTGTGACTGGATCCTATTCGGTGCGTGTCGATGGCAGTTACAGCACGTTCGTCACCGAACTTGACGCAGAATCCGGCGAGAAACTGTGGGAGCGAGCATTGCTCCATCCCAGCGAGTTGGGCATACCCATGGAGTGCGAACGGGGATACACCACGGGTGCTCTCGGCCCCGCCGGCCGAATGGCGTTCGCCACTTGCCAAAGCGTCCTGGTTCTGTGGGACGGCGACGATGTCGTCACGTTCAGGGATCCGACCTATGCGTCCGAATTGCCCTCCGAGAAGGACATGGAGATTCACCGGGAGCGTTGGCGTCTCGCCTTCGGAGCACCCCCCTCGGAATCCGAGATGCTCGCCTACGCCGAAAGGCCCAAGTGGGTTACGGCAGGGAGCCGCTCGCTCATCTACGACGAATGGGGGCGGCTCTGGGTGGCGCTCCAGCGCGACAGGCACGAGTTTTCGTACTTCAGCATCTTTTCCGACACCACCTATGTCGGGAGCGTGCGGGTGCGGGACCGGATTGAGGGCTACGACCTGCTGGGCTCCACACTGGCCGTGCTGGTGGAACGGCTCCCGGACGATCCGGCAGGCATCCCGGGGCGGGGGGTCGATTGGTACCGGTTCGAGCCGCCGGGTCCCAACTAACCGGATCCGAGGAGCAGGGCCTCCCCGCGGGAATCACCGCCTTCGTGGGTCTGACGCACCTGCCGGTGTTGCCATCTAATCGGGATCGACCGGTACCGTGAAGGTACTGGACTCCACCGAGCCTGCGGGCTGGCACCGGGTGTCAAGGCCCTGAACGGCGCCGCTCCCCAGCAGCCCGGATCGGGTGTTGCTGTCGAGGTGAAGTCTCGCCAAATGATACGGTTTCACCCGCTATTTCAGCATGAGGGAATCAGAAGTGGCTCAACGGCAGGAAATGCAGATCGTGCAGTCCAGCTTGACTTTACGTGAATTCCTGCCGTGATTTGGGCTTCAGGTGCTCTGTCGGGCCGGCAGGTCCTACACAACCTCCAGAGCGTCCAGCCGCAGCCAGCCGACCTTCCCGTCCGCCAGCACGATCTCGGCCCACTCTCCCGATCGCCGATCGATCCGCACCCTGGTGCCCTCGTGCAGCGTGAAGACGGTGAGCCCTCCCTCCTCGGACGGAGCGCTCAGGACCCGCGCCTCGGCCGCCATGACCACCGCGTGCTCCGGCACGCCCCACCCGGCTTCACGGACCAGCAACGTACCTCCGAGCACCACGGTCGCCACCGCGCCGCCGTATGCAATCCTGCGCAGCGCCACGGTGGGCCACCGGCCGGTCCGGCCCAGCAAAAGCAGCACGACGGCCATGCCAAGCAGGACGTAGCAGACCGCGACCGCCGCTTCGAGCCGTCCACGCGGGACCAGGGCCATCCACCAGTCGAACACCGACAGCACCCAGAAGCGTGGCAGGGGCTCGATCCGGTCCTGCAGCATCCCGTTGACGAGCGCGAGGTTGGCCCGGATGTCCTCGTTTGCGGGGTCCAGCCGGGCCGCGCGCTCGTAGTTGAGAACCGCCAGCCCGACATCGCCCAGGCGGAAGTGCGCGTTGCCGAGGTTGTAGTAGACTTCGGCCGATTCGAAGCCGCCGTCCAGCACCGCCCGGTAGCTGGCCGCGGCCGCGCCGAAATCGCCTTCCTGGTAGTGGCGGTTGCCCTCGTCGAAGAGCGCTTCCTGTGCGTGGGCCGGTGAAGTCGTCGCCAACGCGAGGATCGCGACCACACGCAGCAGGACAGCGCCCGATGCGCGCCGGACCCGCGTCACGCCGACAACTCCCGCGCCAGATCGCCCATGATCGCCGCCGCACGGTCCAGCACGCGCTCGGGCGGCTCCCGATCCGCGCCGACGGGCGCGAACCGCTGCCGGTCACAGTCATCCAGACAGGCAAAGAGGCGCGCGAGCGTTTCAGCTGAAACCCCCCGGCGAGCCGCGATACGGCCCGCTTCCTCTCTCACCAGTCCGGCTTCGGCGATGTTCAGCTTGTCGGCCAAAAGCCCTTGAAGCGCCCCGGCAACCTCGGCGTAGAACTCCCGCGGATCCTCCGCAGCCAATCCACGCGCGCGTGCCAGCCGCTTCCTGGCCATGCGGTCCGCCCTCCTCACCCTGGCGTACGCCACGTCGCCCTCGAGCCGATCCCGGTGACGGCGGAGCACCACGGCTCCCCCGACCGCGGCAAGCGGCACCAGCAGCACCACCCAGAAGACGCCGGTTGCATGCAGCGGCAGACCCATTCTCCTGAACCGCGGCGCGCCGATGTGAATGAAACGGATCTCCTCACGGATCGTCTCGACGGCCGTGGGAACGGCACCGGGAGCTTCCCCTTCCGCCACCTCGCCCGCAACAGTGATTCCCAGCGGCTGCGACCGCGCACTGCCGTACCGTTGCGACACGGGATCGAAGTACGCGACCTCCACCTCGGGGATCGTCAACTCGCCGGGAACCCTCGGGATCAGCACGTACGCAAAACTCCTCGTGCCCTGCAGGCTTCCGCCGCCCGCGGAGATCCGATCGCTCGTCTCGGGCGGAAACGCCTCGAACTCGGCCGGGAACCCGATGTCGGGCGGCGACAGGGTCCGCAGGTTGCCGGTGCCGGTGTATTCGACCGTCAGCGTCACGGCTTCGTTGGTCTCGACCTGGGCGCGGTCCACCGACGCCGACACTCCGAGCGTCCCCACGTGCCCGGCGAACGAGCCCGGACGTCCGGTTGCCGGGAGGGGCAGGACCTCGATCGTGACCGGCCTCGACGCCACCGCCACCGGAACGCGCTGGTCGAAGAGACTCGACCGGAGAAAGAGGTCGCTGAACGGGTCGGACAGGCCACGGTCACGCACCCGCACCTGGGCCTCGACGCTCAACGGATCCAGCGTCCTCGAGCCCGGCCCCGTCGGGAAGAGGACCATGCGCCGAACCGTCGCCGTCAGATACTCGCTGCCGTCCCGGACCACGCGTTCGGCCTGTGGGGACGCGGGTTGCTCCAGCTCCTCCGACCAGAAGCCCGTCGCCTGGGGCAGGGCCGTGATCGAATACGACTGAACGGGGACCCGGGTGAAGATCCGGTACTCGACGGTGATCGGTTCGTTCTCGAAGGCGCGGTTTTTGGAGACTCGGGTTTCGACGAACAGGTCCTCAGGCGAGATGGCCGCGCCGGGGTCTCCCGAATCCGCCCCGGCACCGGGGGGAGGCGGAGCATCCGACACAGTCAGCGACACAGGCTCGGTGGCCACCGTGCGATCCCCGGCGGTGACCGTGACCGCACCGATCTCGAACGTGCCCTCGGTCAGCGCCTGGAAGCGGTACTGGTAGGTGACCGCCACGCTGGTGCGCCCGTTCACCATCTGAATCGACGTGGACGTTCCCGCGCTCAGAAAGCTGGCGAAATCCTCCATGTCGGGCAGCGCGGGGTCGGTGTCCAGCTGCTGTGTACCCGACACTTCCACACTCAGCACGAACTGGCGCCCGACGCCCACGTGGGACGGGCTCAGGAATGCGCGCGCGCCGATCTCCTGCGCAAGGGCGGCACCGGGCAGGCAAAAGGTGGTAATCCACAGGGTGAGGAAGCTTGACCACCCCGCGCCCGTCGCGAATCGCGATCCGACCGTCACGCTACCACACCTCGTCGCCTGCGGAAACGACCGTGATCGTGAACGGCTGGCCGCGCGACACACCGTACGCTCCCGTTTCGGGATCGAAGAACGACATCGACACGGCGGGGATCTCATACGTGCCCGGCGCGACTGCAACCAGGCGATAGATGTACGTGCGCGTCCCCGAAAGCCCGTCGCGCCCTGGGGACAAACCGTATTGCATCCGAGGCGGCGCCACCTCGAACTCCGCAGGGAAACGGACCTCCGGATCCGGCAAACCCGCCACGTATCCCTCGATCGACACGTCGATCCGCAGGGTTACCGTGTCCCCCGTCGGCACGCTCGTTCGGTCGATCCACGACGTAACCTCCAAAGTTCCCACATGACCCGTAAAGGTCGCCGGCCGGTCTACTTCCGGGAGTGGAAGTACCTCCAGCGTCACAGGGTCCGATGTCAGAACCACGGACGTGGATCCTCGATTCAGCGCAGGCCGGCCGCGAAAACCGAAATGTCGCTCCGACAACCGCACTTCCACGGCGGCCGACCCAATCTCAACGTCGCCCTCGAAAGCGGGAATCAGAGCAACCCGGCGCAAGGGGATCGCGCGGTAACGGCGCCCGTCAACGGTAACTGCCTCCCCGCCGGTCCGCGGCCGATTCAGGTCCAACGCAAGAAAGCCTTCGAAAGCAGGCCATGATACCGTTCCGGTCTGCAATCCCCCCATGCGCTGCTGCCTGTGGAGGACCCTATAAGACAGGATCAGTGGCTGATTGACGTAGACGCTGCGCTTGACGGGAAGCGCATCCGAGGTAACATCGAGGCGGAGGTCGCCAGGCGGCTGCGATTCCATGCTCGGCAAGGCGTCCACAACGATATCGATCGATTCCGTCATGTACGTCCGGCCATTGGCCACGATCTGCACAGGGCCGAATTCGAATCGGCCCGCGGACACCGCCTGATAGCGGAAGTCCCAGTGTGTGGATTGACGCTCCCCCGGCGTGCGAAATCGCGGACCTGACGGTGGTTCCGACGCGACAAGTACCGCGAACGTGTCCGTGTCCGGCAGCACCGGTTCCGCGTCGAGTTCGCGCACGCCGTCGACGTCCAGGGTCACGACGAACTCGCTCCCGACCCAAACCAGTTCGGAATCCAGCACCGCACGCGCATCCACACTCGGAGGTTCGTCGGTTACAACCAGCCGGATCGGGTCGGTCTGGTGCACTCCCTGATCGAGTCGCACTTCGATCGGCGGCACCTCGAACACACCGGCGGCGATGGCCCGGAGCGTGTGGCTGTACCGGTCATCCGACCCCCCGCTGCCGCCTTCCGCCTCGGCGAAGTCATAGACGTCGGGAACTTCCGGGAAATGCGTCAGGCTTCCATCACCGATCACCTCGACGATCAGTTCGAAGGTGTCCCCCACATTGACGCTGGCAGGATCGACACGGGCTCTCACCGATGCCTCGCTGCCACCGGCAACCACCAGCGTCAGGGATTCGGTTTCGAGGACGACACCGTCGGCAGCAACACGCAGCGGACCGATGCGATGGGTCCCAGGGGGTGGCGCGTGGTACACGGTGTACCGGACCATGAACACCCCCTCCTCCGGACCCCGCCGTACTGGCCAGATGCTGGTGCGGCCGAAACCCTCGATGCCTGCACTGAGCAGCCCCAGATCCGCCGGTACCCTCACGCTCGCTCGATCCTGCACGCCCGAGAGTTCGATAATCAACTCGACTGGCTGTCCCCGCCCGATCTCGGGTTGCTCCAGGTAGGCCCGCACGGTCGGGCTCTGGGCTGACAGGCACTCGGATCCTGCAAGGCCAACGCCCGCCGCCGCCAGGAACACGGTCAGCGGCCCGAAGCGTCCCGGATTCGTGCGGTGGGTCCTCATCCTACCAGTCCTTCCTCGGCCGGCGTCCGCGCGCCTGAGCGTTCCTTCGATTCACTTCGCCCGGGTCCTCGGTGATCGCCTGCAACAGACGTTCAGCCTGCTCCGGCGTCATCTGCGGCGGAGGCATCTCGGGTTGCCCCTCGCCGTCCTGCTGATCCTCGGGCGGCGATTCGCCGTCGGGCGCGCCGTCCTGCGGCTGGGGCTGCTGCTGTCCGTCCTCACCCTGCGAGGGGTCGTTCTCCTGGTCGCCCTCCTCGTTGCCCTGGGGCTGCGGCTGGTTCTCCCCCTGCTGTTGCTGATCCGGGTTCTGGTCGTCGCCCTGCTGGCCGTCGCCGCCCTGCTGCTGTTGCTGCTGTTGCTCCAACTGCTGCAGCGCCAGCTCGAGGTTGTGCTTGGCGTCCCGGTCTTCGGGATCGAGGCGCAGCGCCTGCTTGTAGGCCTCGGCCGCCGGCCCGGGCTGCTGCTGCCGGACCAGCGCGTTTCCGAGGTTGTACAGGGCGTCGGCCTGCCACTCCGGATCCGCTTCCTCGGCCGCCTCGAGAAAGGCCTCCATCGCGCGCTGGAACTCCTGGCTCTGATAGAGCGCGCTGCCTTCGTTGAAGCGCGCCACCGGCAGTCCCGGCACCTTTTCGAGCGCCTCCAGGTAGCGTGCGTGCGCCTCCTGGAAGCGACCTTCGTCGTAGAGCCGGTTCCCGGCCTCGACCTCACGACGGCCCTCCTGACCCGCGCCCGGACCGGCGATCGCTGCGGCTGCCATCATCGCCGCCAGACATGCGCCTGCACGCGCGCCGAGTCTCACGATGCTTCCTCCGGTCCTTCAGTCCGACGTCTTCGCCTTCCCGGCACGATGACCTCCACTACGAGCAGAAGCAACGCCGCCCCGAGAAAGATCTGGAACTGCTCCTCGAATTGTGTGACCTCCCTTGCTTCTACCTCCCGGCCGCCGTCTTCGATCCTTTCCATGAGCCGGTCCAGACCGCCCGTGCCCTGGCCCACGCGGTGGTAGTCGCCACCCGTCTGGAGCGCGATGTCCTGGAGCGCGGTCTCGTTCAGCCGCGTCGTAATCACGTTGCCCTGATCGTCGCGGCGGAATCTCCCGCGCGCCTCCACGCCGTCCACATCGGGCAGCGGCACGCCCTCCAGCGACCCCACCCCCACGGTGTGGACCGTGGCCCGGGCGTCGGCCGCCGCCGCGATGGCCTGCGCCAGGCCGCCTTCATGGTCCTCCCCGTCGGTCACGATCAGTATGATCCGGTTCTCCGCCGGCGTCTCCTCGAGGGCCTCGATGGCCACCGTGATCGCCCTGGCGAGATCGGTGCCCTGCGTGGACATCAGCGTCGGGTCCATCGCGCCGAGGAACATCATGGCCGCGCCGTAGTCGGCCGTGAGCGGGCTCTGCACGAACGCGTCCCCCGCGAACGCCACCAGTCCGATCCGGTCCCCATCCAGCCGACGGATGATCCTGCCGATTTCGATCTTCGCGCGTTCCAGCCGGTTGGGCGCCACGTCCTCCGCGTACATCGAGCGCGAGACGTCGAGGGCCACGATCAGGTCCTGTCCCTGCCGGCTCAGCGTCTCCACGCGCGTGCCGAACTGGGGACGCGCCAGGGCAAGCGCCAGGAGGGCGACGCCCACGAGCAGCAGTGCCTGCTTCCAGCGCGCGCCGGTTACGTGCACCGAGGCCTGCAGCCGGCGCACCAGGTCGTACTGTCCGAACCGCTCCATCAGTGCGCGGCCGCGCCGTGCGGCGTACCAGTACAGCACGGCCAGGAGGGGAACGAGGACCAGCGTCCACAGAGCGGGACCCGCGCCGAACCGGAACATCAGGGGAGCGTCCTCAACCAGGTGCGTCCGAGCACGATCTCGGCCAGCAGCAGGATCAATCCCGCAGTCAGCGGCCAGGTGAAGCGTTCACCGTAGCTTGTGAAGTTCTCGACGAGCATCTCCGTCGTCTCCAGCTGATCGATCTCCTCGTAGATGGCCTCGAGGCTCTCGCGGTCGGTCGCGCGGTAGTACCGCCCCCCGGTCGTCTCCGCGGTTGCCCTCAGGGCCGGCTCGTCCACGTCCACGCGGGTCGTGACGTACCGTGTGCCTCCGAACCGGTCGGGCACCGGGATCCGGGCCATTCCCCGCGCCCCGGCGCCTATGGTATAGACGCGCACACCCAGCGCCTGGGCTGCCTGCGCCGCGGTGACCGGATCGATTTCGCCACGGTTGTTGCGCCCGTCCGTCAGCAGTACCACCACCTTGGACGCGGCTTCGCTGGCCTGCAGCCGCTTGACTGCGGTGGCCAGCCCCATGCCTACCGCGGTGCCGTCCTCGACCATCCCGACCTCCAGTTCCGCCATCAGCGACGTCACCACGGAATGGTCCAGGGTAAGCGGTGCCTGCGTGAACGCCTTCCCGGCAAAGATCACCAGCCCGATGCGGTCGTTGATCCGCCCGGCCGCGAAATCCGCCGCGACGGCCTTGGCCGCCTCCAGCCGATTCGGCGCCAGGTCCTCGGCGAGCATCGAGCTGGACACATCCAGCGCCAGCACGATGTCGATCCCCTCCGAGACGACATTCTCGCCCGTGACCCCGGTCTGCGGACGCGCGAACGCCACGATCAGACAGGCCAGCGCGAGTCCGCGCAGCGCCGCCGGCAGATGCTGCAGCCACCGCCCCTCCCCACCGTCCGCGCGCACGAGCCCGTCCACATCGGAATAGGTCAGCGACCCTCGCCGCCGCCGCCCGCGCGACACGTACCACCAGCCCAGCAAAGGGACGACTCCAAGGAGGAGCAGCATCCACGGGTCCTCGAAACGGAAGATCATGGGGCGCTCCCTGCAGGCTCGGGGGCGGGCTCTCCCGCGTTCGCCACTGCCTCTCCCGCGCCCCCACCCATCCCGCTCGTCATCCGCACGAGGGTGCGCGCCGCGCCCAGCAACTCCCGCGACTCATCCGTCCCGGGGCGCAGCTTCGCGAATTTCACCAGGTCGCAACGGGCCAGGAAGGCGTGGAACGCCCCTGTTACGCGCCCACCGAGCGCCGCTCCCCGCAGCCCCGCCACCACCTCCCCCGTCGTCATCTCGAGCGCGGGCACCTCGAGCTGCCCTTCCACGTACGTGCGGACGATCTCCGAGACGCGCACGTGCCAGCGCTTCACCTGACCGCGTTCCAGCAGCGACGACCGCTCCAGCTCGTCCAGCGCTTCCAGCGCCACCAGGTGGAACGGGCGCGGCGGCACCTTCGGCTTCACCACTTCGGCGACAGGACGCGCCCGGCGGCGGCGATACACGTAGACGGCAGCCGCGCCCGCCGCCGCCGCGAGGAGCAGCCACGGCACCAGCGCCCACCAGTTCCGCGCGATCGCGAGCGGCCCCCTGATCTCGCGGATGTCGCCCGACTCGTCCAGCCCGACGCTCACCACCCCGATCCGGAAGGGGTCGGTGGACAGCAACTGCACCGCGCCGTCCGGCCCGGCCACCGCGATCTCGATCGGCGGGATCTCCAGTTCGCCCAGCTCGAAGCTGGTGACGGTCAGCATTGCAACGGACCGCGCGCCGTCGTCCGGTGCCGAGCCCGCCCCGCCCGCCGGCGCCGAGCCCGCGCCCACCACCGCGTACTCCAGCACCTCGAACGGCGCAATGTCGAGCGAGTCGGCCCACTGAACCGACCAGTCGGCAGGGTGGTCCACCCGCAGCACCACCGAAACCGGGTCGCCGACATGGATGACCGTCGTGTCGACCTCCATGACGACGCGCGGGGCCTGCCCGTCACCCGCCCGTAGCGGCAAGCCGCCCGCGCCCGCCAACCCACCCGTCTGCGCACCCGCCACCGCCACGCCCAGGCCGGCCACCACGGCCACCGCACCAAACCTGCCCACCCCCCTCACCGGACCCGCTTCCCCCGCTCCTCGAAGAAGCGCCGGAGCGCGCGCTCGTAGGGCACGCCGGTCGTCGCGTCGATCGAGTCCACCCTGCTCCGCCGGAACATCTCGTCCACCCGCTCCCGCGCGGCCGCCCGCCCCTCGCCGAAACGCCGCTGGAACGCGCCCGCCGACGTATTCACCACCACCCGCCGCCCCGACTCCGGATCCTCGAACTCGACGAATCCCATCGGCGGCACCGCCACCTCCCGCGCGTCCCCCACCCGCACCGCCACCAGATCGTGCCGTCGCGCCGCCACCGACAGCGCCCGCTCGTAGCCGTCGGCCAGAAAGTCCGACACGAGGAACACCACCGCGCGCCGCCGCGTCACCCGGGCCAGATACTCCAGCGCGCCCGCAATATCGGTCCCTTTCCCCTCGGCCGGATGGAACAGCAGCTCGCGCAGCACCCGCAGCGCATGCCGGCGCCCCTTCCGCGGCGGCACAAACCGCTCGATCCGGTCGGAAAAGAGGATCAGCCCCACCTTGTCGTTGTTCTTGATCGCGCTGAAGGCCAGCACGCCGCACAGTTCGGCCGCCAACTCCGACTTCATCCGCTCGCTGGTGCCGAAGTGCGCCGACGCGCTCACGTCCACCACCAGCATCAGCGTCAGCTCGCGCTCCTCCTCGAACACCTTCACGTGGGGCGAGCCCGTCCGCGCCGTCACGTTCCAGTCGATCCCGCGGATGTCGTCGCCGTAGCGGTATTCGCGCACCTCCGCGAAGCTCATCCCCCGCCCCTTGAAGACGGAGTGGTACTCGCCCGAAAACACGTCGTTCACCAAGCCACGCGTCGTGATCTCCAGCAGCCGGACCTGCTTCAGGATCTCACGGGGAATCATGGCCGGGCCATCTCCTGCACCTGCCGGGCCGCCTACGGCACCTCGACGGTGTCCAGCACCCGCGTCACCACATCCTCCGAGGTCACCTCTTCCGCCTCCGCTTCGTACGTCAGGATGATCCGGTGCCGCAGCACGTCCATCGCCACCGAGCGCACGTCCTCGGGCGTCACGTAGCCGCGGTGCCGCAGGAACGCATGCGCGCGGGCGGTCTTTGCCAGGCAGATCGTGGCCCTGGGCGATGCCCCGAACGCGATGAGCGGGTCCAGCTCATGCAGGCTGCACTGCGTGGGTTCTCGCGTTGCGAAAACAAGCTCGACGATATAGCGCTCGACCTGGCTGTCCATATAAATCGTTTCGGCCGCACGGCGCGCCTGCAGAATCTCCTCGGGAGTCACGACGGGCTCCGCCTCGGGCATCGGCCCCGTGCCCATGCGGCGCATGATTTCGAGCTCCTCGTCGCGGTCCGGATACCCCACCGACAGCTTGAGCATGAAGCGGTCCACCTGTGCTTCGGGGAGCGGGTAGGTCCCCTCCTGGTCGATCGGGTTCTGCGTTGCGAGCACCAGGAACGGCGACGGCAGCGGGAACGTCGTCTCGCCGATCGTGACCGTGTGCTCCTGCATGGCCTCGAGCAGCGCCGACTGGACCTTGGCGGGCGAGCGGTTGATCTCGTCGGCGAGGATCACGTTCGCGAAGACCGGGCCCTTCTTGGTCTTGAACTCGGTCTTCTGCGGGTCGTAGATCAGCGTGCCGATCAGGTCTGCGGGGAGCAGATCCGGCGTGAACTGGATACGCTGGAACGAGGTCCGGATCGCGTCGGCGAGCGTGCGGACGGTCAGGGTCTTGGCAAGGCCGGGCACCCCCTCCATGAGGACGTGTCCGTCGGCCAGCAGACCGACGAGCAACCGTTCGACCATTGCCTTCTGTCCCACAATCACACGGCCGACTTCATCGAGCAGGCGGTCCACAAAGCCGCTCGCCTCCTGAATCTTCGCTTGTATGACTTCGATGTCGCGGTTCATGCCAGATTGCCTTCTCCTTGTTCACCCCGCCTTTTTCCGCAGACAATATTAATGGATCGGGGACGGCGCGGAACGGTTGCCGGATCCGGGCGCGGTCCCGGCCTACTGCTCCAGGTGACCCCTTTCGGGAGGGATTTCGAAATGCGGAGTGCAAGTTTGCCGGCCGCCGCTCTCGTCATCGCGGCCACGTCGGCCTGTGCCGGCGACGCGGGGCGGGCCACGGGCCCGATGGTTCGTGACAGCGCCGGTGTGCGGATCGTGGAGTACGCGAGGGTGCCGGATACGGAACCCTCGCTCGCTCTGGCGCCGGAGCCGTTGTTGCGGCATGGTGGCGGCGGCGAGTACGCGTTCGGCCTGATCGGTCGGGGTCGGCTCTTCTCCGACGGCAGCGTCGCCCTGTCGGATGACGCAAGCTCCGAAATCGTCCTCGTGACGCCCGACGGGGCAGAGCACTCGGTCGCGGCAGGGGCGGGCGAAGGGCCGGGTGAAGTCGGCTACGTTTTGGGCTTGTTTGCGCGGGGACAGGACAGTCTTCTGGTCCTCGATCGACGCAATTCCCGTTTCAGCCTTTTTGTCAGGGGAACATTGACGCGCACCGAGTCGCTGGTGGACCTGCTGCGCAACACCACGCTCTGGCCGGAGGGCATCGACGCTGCCGATGGATTCCTGACAGCCACCAACGCATACCGCTCCGGGTTCGAAGACGAGTGGCTCCAGGGCCATATGGCTCGTTTCGATGTGGAAACCGGTGCTGTCGACACCGTCGCTTCCTACGACTATGTGCCCGGTGACGGCAATCCTTCGCCCGGTTTCGGCTCCGTGACTGTTGCCGATGGCGAATTCGTTTACACGCGATCGGACAAGCCGGAGGTCACGTGGCGCGGGGCGGACGGCAGGGTCAGACAGATCGTGCGCTGGCAGGCCGAACCGGAGCACCTGACCGAGGACCATCTGCAGCGTTATGGAGAGAGCCTCCTGCCACGACTCCGCTTCGCCAACCCCGATGCCCCGATCGCAAGGGTCGAGGAGATGGTCCGGGAGAACGTGGCCCGCCGCGAGGCCGACCTCGGCAAGCCCCTGGCGCTGTTCAGATCTCCGTTCGGCGACGCGGAGGGCCGTGTCTGGCTCCCCTCCTATGACGTCGCGGGGCCGCGCGAGGGATCACCGCCCTACACCGTTTTCGCTCCTGACGGGGAGTGGCTGGGCAAAGTCGACGCGCCGCCCGGCCTGCGCATCCTCGACGTCGCGCACGGCCGCGTACTCGGCGTGGTCACGGACGAGATGGATGTTCAGAGCGTAGTGGTCTATGAGCTGATCAGCCGGTAGCAGGGCGCTCCGTGCGATGCCCGACTGGCGGGTCGTGCCAAGTCACCCCTGCGCGGTCCTCCACGCCTCCAGGATCCGCGCTTCGAACTCCATCTGGGCGTCCATTGACGCCGGGCCGAACTCCATGTCGCCCCCGCGCAGACCCGCTCTCATCTGCTGCCGGCGGTCGTCCGGAAGCGATTTCCACCACTCGAGCGTGTCGAGGGTGGTTTCGGTCAGCGGGCGGGCGGTCAGGCCGGCGGCGAATGCCCGGTCGGCCCGGAAGCTGGTCGCTCCGGCGAAGGGGCCGTCCTGGCTGGTCCACGGCGGCAGTGAGAACTCGGGCACGCCCTGCTCGGCGAGGAACGAACCCGGCACCCACGTGAAATCCGCCTGCGCGTCGGTGACTGAATGGACGCCCTCCAGAAAGTCGCCCATGCGCATGCCGCCGAGCGGGGCGACCGCGTTGTAGACGCCGCTGACGCGCTCCTCGCACAGCCGGATCGACCAGCCCGCCAGGTCGCGCGCGTCGATGTACTGGACCGGGTCGTCCGGGGCGCCGAACGCCACGACGTCGCCACCCCGGTCGATGCGCACGGGGTAGTAGGTGAAGCGATCGGTGGTGTCACCCGGCCCCACGATCAGGCCCGGGCGCGTGATCACACAGCGGTCGTCGCCGTACGCCTCCATGACGGCGTCCTCGCACAGCACCTTGAGATGGCCGTAGAACCTGCCCACGTCCTCCGAATCGGGCTCCGGGAGGACGACGGTCGGATCGTCCTCGGTCGTTCCGCCCTCGGGCCACGCGGGCTCGCCCGGGGCGGATTTCATGCCGCCATCGGGACCGTACCAGCTCGCGTAGACCCCCGCCGTGGAGGTGAACAGGTAGTGGTCGGAAGCGCCGCTGAGCAGCTGCGCCGAGTCCCGGACGTGGCGGGGCACGTAGCCGGAGTTGTCCAGCACGACGTCCCAGCTCCTGCCCTCGAGCGCGCCCAACTGACCGTCGCGGTCACCGACGAGCTTCTCTACCTCCGGGAACAGGTGCGTGTTGGTGCGCCCCCGGTTGAAGAGCGTGACGGAGTGGCCCCTGTCCAGGGCATAGCGCACCATGTGGGGCCCAATGAAACCGGTGCCGCCGAGTATGAGGATGCGCAGCGTCTGTGTTGCGGGCGGGGAACAACGCCAGAGCGCGAGCGCGCCCGTTGCAACCGCCGCCTGGCCGAGAAACTGCCGTCGGGTGTGTGGCATGTGACTGAGCTCCTTGTGTGTCATGTGGGCGGCGGCTGGCAAATGTCCCGACCGTTGTCGCGACTGCCGGATGCCGATATCCCCACCCAGATGAACAGGGTCGTGTCCGCCGGCTCGCTCCACTCGATCGCGACATCCAGTTGCGCCTGAATGCCGGCCTTGTAGGTGAACTTCACCGGTTCGCCGGGCGTCGCCGTCACGTCGAGCCGGTCGTCGCCCATCGTGTCGTGCGCACGAATCGTCCACGACCCCGAGTGGCGCTCCCACACCTTCAGGCAACCGTCGACGCCAAGTCCGGCGAGGGGAAAGACCGGGCTCCTGTACGTCGCCTGACCGGCCTCGACGGGCAGCCGGATCCAGCTGCCGCCGTTGTTCACCGCCTGCAACAGCTGGAGGATCTGGCCATGCGCGGGTGTGGGTGCCGTGAGCACTGCGACCAGCGAGCACGCTGCCAGCGCGACGGCAAGCGCAGCTCGCCGGATTCGCGCGGACGTCATATGTCGTGGCACCGCCTCGCTCCCGGCTTGTTCGCAAAAACGATCAGCTTTCGCGATCAAACGTAGCGGGTTTGCCTCAGTTGCCGCGCCCCCTCCGGCGGGCGGCGGGCAGATCTAGCGTGCCGCGTATGTCCGAATAGCGAATCCGCTCCCTCCGGCCATCCGTGACGATCAGGTCGCCGTCCACATCCCGCACCGTCACTCCTCCCGACCCGACTTCGTCGATGCGCACGGTGCCGCCCACGCCCTCCACCCTGACGCTGCCCGAACCGTCGGAGATGACCACGTCGCCGGTCACGCTCCGGATCTCGAGGCTGCCCGAACCGTCCTGGATGTCGATATCCCCGGTCACGTCGCTGATCCTCAGACTGCCCGAGCCGTCCTCGATGACCACGGACCCGACCTCGCGCAGGGACATGCTCCCCGAGCCGTCCCGTATCTCGACATCTCCCACACCCGCGATTTCGGTGCTTCCGGAGCCGTCCACAACCCGAATATGCAAGCCGGAAGGAACGTGCACCGTCAGGTCGATGCGGGCGTAGTTGTTGCCCCATCCACCCATGCGGCGCGGGTACTCGGTCCGTAGCTCGCTGCCGTCCAGGGACACACGCAGGGCGTCCAGCCGGTCGCGGTCCGACGCGCACAGGAGCGCCTCGACCCGGATCTCGCCGGCAGCCACTTCGCCTCCCGTGATGATGAGCCTTCCCGCCCCGGCGTCCACATCGAGCGTGCCCGAGGCCCGCCCGGTCAGTTCAACGTCGTCGCGGAATTCACAGCGGTTCTGAGCCGCCAGTCCCTCCGGCACCATCGCCGCCACCGGCACCACCGCCGCCGCCGCAATCATCGCCATTCCCGTTCGCTTCGTCCGTCCCGTCATGCCTTGCCCTCCTGTCACCTTGTCAATTGGTGGATGCTTGCCGACCTTCCGGCGCGCGTCGCCTCACCTCTCGCAGGACGAGATTCCCGACCCGGAGGTTTTGCGGAAACGCGTACGGGACCACCCACCTGCACACGGAGCAGTTCCCCATGTCCACCCTTGCCGAAACCCTCGACCGGATCCGCGACACGGGCGCAGCCAAACGGGATCCCGCCGTTACGGCCGTCCTCAGGGATTGTACCGCCGACCTCGCTGCGTCGGGGATCACGGACGACATCGTGAAGGCCGGGGACCGTGCGCCCCTTTTCGCGCGGCCAAACCTTGAGCACAAGACGGTTCGTCTGACCCGGCTGCTCCAGGACGGGCCGGTCGTCCTGTCGTTCTTCCGGGGACGCTGGTGACCGTATTGCCGTGCTGAGCAGGCTGCTCTTCAGTCGCTGTACCCCGAGATCCGCGCCCGCGGTGCCACCCTGGTCACACTGTCGCCGCAACTGCACGACTTCGCGTCGGCCTGGGCGCGAAAGGACGGGATCGAGTTCGACGTGCTCACCGATCTCGGCAACGGGGTCGCCAGAACCTATGGCCTGACGTTCCGCTTCCCGGACCGCCTGCAGGACGCATACCGCGATCACCTGCGGATCGACCTGAGCCGGTTCAACGGCGACCCCTCCTGGGAGCTCGCCATTCCGGCCACCTATGTCGTGCGTCCGGACGGAATCGTCGCGTACGCGGCGGCCGATCCGGATTACACGCGGCGGCCCGAACCGACGGAACTGTTGCCGGTGTTGGACGGGTTGGTCAGGGGCGGTCCTCCAACACCCTGACCTCGACTTTCGGGTACGGGAAGGACCACTGCACCACGAAGGTGGAATCACCGGCCCAGGCGTGCCGGCGAATGTCCTCGGTCCCAAGGTCGCCCGCAACTCCGGCGGGCACCAATCGCGTTGTCCGCGCCTGAATTCGACGCGTACATTGCGACCATGGACATGTCCCGTCGCTGTCTGATTCCGGTGCTTGCCCTAGCCAATCTGGTGTACGCGCAACCCACGGCCGCGCAGGAGACGCGCGAGGCCTCCGCGGTTACGGTAACCGGCACCGTGGTCAGTGACGCGAGCGGCCGTCCGGTCGACGGTGTGGTCGTCGTGCTGGAGGCCCTGGGCCTCACCCGTGTGACCGATGCCGAGGGTCGGTTCATCCTGGAAGGCGTTCCCCGCGGCGTGTACGATATCCGGTTGATTCACCAGGACTACCAAAGCCTGGAAGGCGACCTGACGATCGACCGGCCTGGCGAGTTCGTGCTCGGCATGACCCCCATCGAAGATCCGGGCAGCGGAATGATCACCGGAGTCGTGGGAGTCGTCACCGACCAGGTAAGCGGAGATCCGGTTCCCGAAGTCGTCGTCAACGTCGTGGGACTCGGTCGTGTCGCCACGACCGACGACAATGGCCGCTTCAGCATCCCCGAACTGATCCCCGGGCGGCACGATGTCGTGTTTTCCCACCTGGGATACCGGGAGCGTTCGGAGTCGATCACGGTGGAGAGAGACCGTGTGGCCAGGCTGCAGATTGCGCTCGCGGTGGACGCGATTGCGCTGGACCCGATCGAGGTGACCGTGGACAGGCGGGACATGAACCTCGAGAGCGTGGGATTCTACCAGCGGGAAGAGGACGGATGGGGTGACTTTCTGGACCGCGAGTATATCGAGAATTCGATTGAGCTTACCCGCGCTCTGACCCGCTTACCCGGGGTGACGCGGATGCCCGATCCGCGAATGCCGAGCCGGGGATTCCTCGCGTTCCGAAGGCGGGGGACCCTGTGTATTCCGACCGTCTACCTGGACGGAATCCGGATTGGCGGTGAACGGCAGCCGGCCGGTATCGACGACATTCTTGACCCCTCGGTCGTTGCCGGCATCGAGGTCTACCGCAACAACGCCGGCATACCACCACAGTACTGGGGCACCGGCTCCTCCTGCGGCGTGGTTCTCATTTGGCTTCGCCGCGGGGGATAGCCGCCCCTGGACTGACGGCGGGACCTACCGCGCCGCGTCCCCCGACAGCAGGAGGCGCGGCCCGATCAACCGCTCCGGCGGCGCGCCCGGCTTCGGCGTGAACTTGTTGATCCAGCCGCCGCTGTAGGACGCGATGTAGAGGTTGCCTTCGTCGTCCAGATCCATCTGGTGGGGTAGCGACAGCCCGCCCGGCCACGTCCCGCGCCCGATGGCGCCCGCGCTTCCATAGGCGCCCCAGTAGTCCTGCAGGCGACCCTCCCGGTCGTACTTCAGGATGCGGTTCAAGCTTGCATCGAGTACCCAAACGGCCCGGTTCCGGTCGATCCAGATGTTGACGGGGTCGAAGATACCCGGCCATTCCTCGATGAATTCACCGTCGTGCGTGAACAGCTGCAGGCGCTCGTTCTGCCGGTCTCCGACGTAGACCCGATCCTCGTCGACGGCGAGGCCGTGCAGGAGATCGAACTCCGCGGGACCGTCGCCCAGCGCGCCCCACTGCATGATGAACTCGCCGTCTTCGGTGTACTTGACGATGCGGGAGTTCCAGTAGCCGTCGGCCAGCAGGAAGGTCCCGTCCGGAAGGAACGCCAGCTTCGACGGCCATCCGTAGGTGTGGGGGCCCCAGTCGAAGCGGGCGCGGGCGGCGGCGCGGGTCTTGGGGTGGTCGGGCTCGCCCAGTCGCATGACGATCTCGCTGCCGTCGTTGGTGAACTTGATCACCTGCATGTGCCCGGCCCCACCGCCGCTGTCGACGACCCACACGTGGCGTTCGGAATCGTACGGGTTGATGTAGACCTGGTGGGGCAGCGTCAGGATCGAGTCCCACTGCGCCCACTGCTCCACGATCTCGCCGTCGCCGTTCGCCACGACGATGAAGTTGGTGCGCCGCAGCCTGCCCTGGCGCGGCTGCGACCGGTCGGCGGGCCAGTCGCCCCGCGTCACCACGATGATCCGGTCGGCGTGATCCACGGCCACCCCCGCCACCTGCCCCCAGCCCCATTCGTCGTCGTGGTCGGGTGCGGGCTTCCACCATCCGGGCACGGGATCGTATGGTCCGGTGCGGTCGTCGCCGCCCTTGACCAGTGCCGCGCTCCCGTCGTCCATGCCGCCCCCACCGCCGGGGCCGCCCGCAGCGCCCCCGCACCCCGACGCGCCGCCCGTGGCCAGCACGAGCGCGGCAACCAGCCCACGGCTGAGTCCGCCCGGGCGGCGAGGCGCGGGGCCCCCGGCAGCCCTCCGGCCGCGCGCCCTCATCGTCTGCCCTCCGACCGCGGCCGGGGCGCCCATGGATCGTCGGCTCCCGCCCCGGGACAGAAGTCGCCAGTGTCGAGAAAGTGCGTGTGCAGGCATTCGAGCGTTGCGCCCATGCTGGTCAGCAGCTCGAGCGTCTCGGGGTAGGGCACGCGTGTGAAGAACCCCGCCCGCCCGCCGCGCGCCATGTCGGCGGTGGATTGCCCCAGCCGGGTAATCGCCATCACGTCGGCGCCGCGCGACACCAGGTACTCGATGAGTTCGTTGTCACCGCGCGAGGCGGCGTAGTGGAGCGGCGTGTAAAGCCACGAGTCGCGCTGATTAACGTCGGCGCCGAGTTCCTCCACGAGGTAGCGCACGGCGGCCATGAACTGACTGGGCCGGTTGCGCACGCTGAACGCACCCAGGCCCAGGTAGCCTCCGCCGGTGGCCGCGTGAACGGGCCACGCGTTCGGCACTCCCGGCGGAATGTGGGGCAGACCCGAGTCCTCCTGCTGGCGACCGTCCTGCTGGCGCCGCTCGCGCATGCCGACGTCCGGCCAGCGGGTGGGAATGTTCGGATCGGCGCCGTGGGCGGCCAGGAGCCTCATGGCTTCGACATCCTGCGCGAAGGCGGCACGCCAGAAGGGCGTTGCCCCGGTCAGGTCGATCCCCATCTTGGTCAGGCCGAACTCCCAGTACCACAGATGCGTGTGGAGCCGCGGGTTGGGGTCGGCGCCCGCTTCGAGCAGGGCCTGCAACACCTCGATGTGCCCGGCCCGCTGGCGATCCTGGGCGCGTGGTTGGGGATAGTTGGACTTCGGTGCCCACTGCGTCTGCAGAGTCGCGAACAGGGGCGTGGTGCCGTCGGTGAAGGCGGCCGGGTTCGGGTCGGCGCCGCGCTCGACGAGCTCGAGGGCGAGATCGAAGTGGCCGTTGAGCGCAGCCATCAGGAGGGGGCTGGTGCCGTCCGCGCTCCGCTGGTCGATGTCGGTCCCGCTGTCCAGGAGCACGGCTACCGCGTCCAGGTGACCCTCGCGGGCGGCGTAGAGGAGCGCGGTCATGCCCCCGGTACGTCCGACGAGCGATTCGCGATAGGGCGGCCGGACGACATCGGGGCCGCCGGGATAGTCGGATCCGACACGGGCCAGCGAGCGGGCGTCCACGGAGCCGACATCGTGGCCGGAGCGCAGGAACTCGCGCTCGGCGCGGATCGCGGCCTGGACTATGGCAGGGCTGGGTTCATCGGTATGGGTCGTATGGGTCGCTGGTTGTGGGCCGTATGGGTCGACTGTCTCGGGCGGCTGCCTGAGCCGTTCGCGGAACCGCCGGCTCGATTCGCGGTCGAGGGCCAGATTGCGGAGGACATCGACTTCGGCCGTGGCCAGGCCCGGGTCGGCCCCGCCGTCCAGGAGAAACGCGATCGCTTCCCCACGGTTGGCGGCCGCCGCGAACATGAGGGGCGTCTGACCGGCCGACGCCTCAAGAGCGTTGGGGTCGGCGCCGTGCTCCAGCAGAGCGGCCACGGCCCCATGGCCCCGCACCGCCCCGGCGGCCAGGTGGAGCGCGGTGGCGCCGCTGTTGGTCGTCGCGGCGAGGGGGTCGGCTCCGGCTTCCAGCAACATGGCCACCACGGCACCGTGGCCGCCGCGCGCGGCGAGGTGCAGGGGCGTGTAATGCCCGATCCGCGTTCCGGCGTCCAGGTCGGCCCCGGCGTCGATGAGCGCCTGAACCGCCTCGACATCGCCCTGCTCGGCAGCCAGATGCAGCGCGGTGATCCCGTCGCCCCGGGCCGCGTTCACATCCGCCCCCGGGCGCTGCAGCGTCTGGGCGGCCCCCGCCTCGGCAAATCCGATCACCGCAGCGAGCACGCTCGCCTGGGCGGCTCGTACAAGCACTCGGTGAGCAACCACGACGCGGCGGCTCACGGCGCACCCCGCGCTGGCGACGCCTGTTCGGGGAAGTCCAGAGGCAGCGCGCCATCGCTGTCGCCGAAGGTGCCCATGTCCGGATGCCCCATGTTCCGCATCAGGGTCACGAAGGCGTTGGCCATCGGCGTGCCGTCCGGAGCCTTCACGTGAATGCCTCCCTCCAGCGCCCCGTTGGCGCGTCCGAACATGAGGAGCGGGGCCCGGCGGTGGTTGTGCAGGTTGCCGTCCGCCATCGGCGATCCCCAGATGACCGCGGTCTTGTCCAGCAGCGTGCGGTCACCCTCCACGGTGTCCCGCAGCTTGTCGAGGAAGTAGCCGAGCTGCGACAGCCGGTAGGTGTTGATCCTGTTGTAGTCCATGAGGTGGTCGGCCACGTTGCCGTGGTGCGACGCCCCGTGAATGGACCTCGTGGTGCCGCTGCCGGGGAAGGTCCGGTTCGACTGGTCGAACCCCGTCTTGAAGGTGATGACGCGGGTCAGATCGGCCTGCAGCGCGATCAACTGCAGGTCGAACATGAGCCGCATGTGTTCTTCGAACGAATCGGGGACGCCGGACGGCGCCTCGGGCATGGCCCGCTCCTCGCCTGTCGCGTGGCGGGCCTCAACCAGCTGGATCCGGCGCTCGATCTCGCGGATGTGGTCCACGTATTCGTCCAGCGCGACACGGTCCACCGCTCCCAGTTCGCGGCGCAGACGGGCCACCTCGGTGACGATCCAGTCGATCATGCTGCGGTCGGCCCTGCGACGGGCGGCGCGATCCTCCGGCGAGTCGCCGGCGCCGAACAGTCGCTCGAAGACTACGCGCGGCTCGCGAATGGCGGGCAGCGGCTGGCTCGGGGACGCCCACGCCAGCGAGGTCGTGTAGGCGCAGTGGTAGTTGTAGGCACACCCGCCACCTCGATCGATCCCCTCGATGCACATCTCCAGCGAGGGCAGCGCCGTGTCCCGTCCGAAGCGCTGGGCGTGCAGCTGGTCAAGCGAAGTCCCCAGAAAGATGTCCGACCCCTGTGTCTGTTTGGGATGCGCCTGGGTGAGGAACACTGCCGTGGAGCGGTCGTGATCGCCCCCGATTTCCTCTGCCCGCTTGGGTTCCGCCGCCCGGCAGTCGGTGTTGCTGACGATCGTCATGAACTCGCGGAAGCGTTCCAGCGGCTTGAGCTGACTGTCCGCGACCAGTTCAAAGTCCCTTCCGGCCTTTGCCGGGGCGAACAGATGCCGGGCCGCACCCCAATCGCTCGATCCCGCGACTCCCATCGACTCCTCGACGCAGACGAGACGGGTGAACTCCGACCGCCGCATCGGGTCGGTCCAGCTCCTTCCGGCGGGTACCATCGCGTCGAGAAGGGGCAGCGCCAGCGACGTGCCCGCACCCCGCAGGAAGGTGCGGCGCGACAAGTGGGTTCCGGTGATGAAATTCATTCCTTCGCTCCTGTCTGCTGTGCCGGCTCCGACCGCGGGCGGGCCATGCGGAAGGCGTCACTCTCCACCACGCCCAGGATGAACGCCGACATCCGATACCCGTCGGCCTCGGCCTTCCGGGCAATTTCGCGTATCGCCGGCCCGTCGAAGTACTCCGCCCGGCGCCCGACCGCATACGCCAGGAGGTGCGACGCGAAGTTGCGCACCAGCGGCAGGGGCCGCCTCATGAGCGCGTCCACCAGGTGGGCGGGGGTGCTGATCTCGGTGCCGTCGTAGAAGGTGCCGCGCGTGTCCAGCGGCGCGCCGTTCTCGCGCACGCGCACGCGGCCCGTCACGTCGTATCCGTCCAGCGCGAGCCCGATCGGGTCCATGAAGCGGTGGCAGGCGTTGCAGGTCGGGTTGCTGCTGTGCAGGGCAAGCCGCTCGCGGGTGGTCAGCAAGCGGCCGTCCGCAGCGGCCTCCGTGGCTTCAAGCTCCGGTATGTTTGGTGGTGGTGGCGGTGGCGGCGTGCCCATGAGGACCTCCATCACCCACTTGCCGCGCAACACCGGTGACGTGCGCGCCGACATGGACGTGAGCATCAGCACGCTCCCGTGGCCCAGCACACCGCGTCGGCTTGCGTCCGGATACCGCACCTGGCGGAAGTGACCCCCGGAGACGCCCGGAATGCCGTAGTGCCGAGCCAGCCTGTCGTTCACGAACGTACGGTCCGCCGTGAACAGCTCGAGCAAGCTGCGGTCTTCCCGTACCAGGTGATCGAAGAACATCCGCGTCTCGCGCACCATGTCGTCGCGCAGCTGACCGGTGAAGTCCGGGTACAGGTACGGCTCCGGCTGGTTGTCCTCGGTGTCCTGCAACCTGAGCCACTGGGAGGCGAATCGCGTGGAGAGCGCCTCGGCGCGGGGATCCGCCAGCATGCGCCGGACCTGCGCCTCCAGCTCTGCGGGTTCCGAGAGCCGTCCCGTCCGGGCGGCGTCGAGCAACTCGGGGTCCGGGACGGTCGCCCACAGGAAGAAGGAGAGCCGTGACGCGAGATCGATGTCGGACAGGTGGTAGCTCTCGCCGGGTTCGGCCGCCTCCGGCACCCGCTCCAGCCGGAAGATGAACGAAGGGCTGGAGAGGATCGCCTGCAGCGCCATGCGCACGCCGACCTCGAAGCCGCCCTCCTTGACCGCCTCATCGTAGAACGCCATCGGGCCCGCCAGGTCCTCGTCCGTCACGGGGCGGCGGTACGCCCTGGCGGCCAGCCTGGTCACGATGTCCTGGGCGCACTGCCGCGCCCCGGTGGATCCGGCCCCCGCCACCGCGTCCCCTGCTTCCGCACCTTCCGGGTGGCAGTGGAAGAGCGCTCGACGACTCGGCGTCTCGGATACTCCCAACGCTTCGCGCGGGCCCGTGATGGTCAGTTCACTCAGGTGCGGAAGGGCCGTGATTCCGTAGTTCGCCCAGGCCTGCGAATCCTCGCCGCCCACAAACGACCAGCCCGGCGTCTGCAGCCGGTCGTCATAGGGCCCCTCGATGGTGCGGACAAAGGCCGCCGCCACCTGTCGCTGGCCGGCACGGACGAAGATGGGCGCGGTGCGGATCGGCACGGTGGATCGTCCGTTGTGCTCCAGACCGAGCAGCGCGACGCCTTCGCCATCAATGGAGAGATCGACGTCCTGATCCCTGGTGCCTCTGCCGAAGAGCGTCCCGACCGTGAACACGTACTCTCCGTCCGCCGGGAAATCGTGTGTGACGACCATCCCGCCGCGCGTGCCGTAGGGCGTGCCCTCGATGTGGTCCCAGGCGTGCTGGGAAACCTCGATGGGGTTGGTGTACTTGACCGATCGGGACGGGGCCGCGGGGTTGCCGACCGCCAGACGGCTAACCTCGGTCGCCGCCCGCAGGTAGGCCTCGAGCAGCGTGGTGGAAAGCCCCTGCGCGTCCGACATGTTGTCGAAGGCACCCAGGTAGGTGTCGGCCGGCAGCCAGCGGCCGGCGTCGATGTCCAGGGCGAGCAGGTCGCGGATCACGCGTTCGTATTCCGGGCGATTGAGCCGCTGGAACCTCCGCGCGCCCGGATCGGGGTCGCGTGCCGCAGACGCGTCGACCACATCCTCGATCGTCTCGACGAGGACCAGCAGCGTGTCGGCGCCCGGCCTGCGCTGGCCGGGCGGAGGCATCATTCCGGCGCGCAGCTTGCGGATCATCTTCTCGGCCGTGGGCGCGCGTTCGTTCGCCGCGGCCACGTCGAAGTTCTCCAGGGTGAGGTTCCCGCGCAGCAGCCGGTCGTTGTGGCAGCGCGTGCAATAGCGCTGGACGACATCGTTGAGGACCGGGTCTGTGATGTCGGGTCCGGCGGGCGGAGCGGTGGGGTGCGCGGTCTCCGAACCCGCCTTGTGAGCCGGTTCCTCCGCGTCTGGACGCAACTCGGCCAGGGGTCCGGCCTGACCTCCGGAAACGGCGAGACCAAGCCCAAGAATCGCAGCGGCGAACGCCATCCTCATCCGCCTACTATCGGCTGGCGACGGTGCGCCCGCAAGGCGGGTGGGAGCCGCTATACCACGATCCCCTCGAGTTGGACCGTATTAGCCTGCAGACCCGCCCGCGATTGATCGCTCGACCTGCAACCAAAGCGCTTCGTCCGGATAGTTGCGAGCCTCTTGATCGATTTCGATACTCTGGATCCGTTCGCACCACGGTACACCGCAACGCAGAGGCTCCGAATCACCGGCCGAGAGCGCCGAGTAAGGCGCCCGTTCCACCACAACCCGCCAGTAATTGACACCGGAACGGAGAGCCCAGGACGTATGGCCTTGCGCAACGAGAACGCCGTTCTGGTGCAGTCGCACGAAGACGCTTGCCTCACCGGATGCCGGTACGCCGATGCGTGCAGGTCTGCCAGGTCCGGCGAGGCTGTCGACGGTGAGTGTGTTGTGATAGTCGGGCGTGAAGACTTCGATCTCGATTCCCGCCACCCCGGCAGAGTCGACGTACGAGTTGTTCAGCGTGACGAATTCGCCGGACTCCAGCGGCCACTCGCGCTCCTCCACGTAGCCACCAACACTCACCTCGAGCCAGGTGTTGTGGAAGACCTCGCAGCCAGCCACACAGACGGTCGCCGCAATGGTTGCCAGCGCTCGCGTCATTGGTTCTCGCCTACTCCCACTTTTCAGTGGGACGGAGTGGCGACACGAGGCCGAGCCGGGCCACCATCGGGCACGCAGCGCCAGATCATGCGCTACGGCACCGGTGGGGATGGACCTGCGGGCGGCTGGCGCCGCCCTCGGCAGTCTCCGGCGCTCGCGGCTTAGCAGCCGCAACCGCCTTCGGCTCGAACAAGTTCGAACCCCATTCCCCCCGTTCACTGGCGTTCACGGACGGAGTGGGATGAGCCTGCGGGCGGCTGGCGCCGCCCTCGGCAGTCTCCGGCGTTCGCGGCTGGCGCCGCGACCGCCTTCGGCTCGAACAAGTTCGAACCCCATTCCCCCCGTTCACTGGCGTTCACGGACGGAGTGGGATGAGCCTGCGGGCGGCTGGCGCCGCCCTCGGCAGTCTCCGGCGTTCGCGGCTGGCGCCGCGACCGCCTTCGGCTCGAACAAGTTCGAACCCCATTCCCCCCGTTCACTGGCGTTCACGGACGGAGTGGGATTCGAACCCACGCGGGCAGATGCCCACACGATTTCCAGTCGTGCGCCTTAAGCCACTCGGCCATCCGTCCTGATGATCCGGCAAAATCGGGGCGCCCGGATTCGAACCGGGGACCTCTGCGACCCGAACGCAGCGCTCTACCGGACTGAGCCACGCCCCGTGAAGGTTTGTTTTGCTCCCGCCAGCCGACTGTGGAAACCACCCGGGGAGCAATCGAGCGGAGGCGGAGGGACTCGAACCCCCAAGTGCTCAACGCACGCCGCATTTCGAGTGCGGTGCCTTACCAATTAGGACTACGCCTCCTCGGGTCGGCGAAGCGAGTGTGCCGCACAGCCAAGAGGGAGTGGGATGAGCCTGCGGGCGGCTGGCGCCACCCTCGGCAGTCTCCGGCGCTCGCGGCCTGGGGCCGCGACCGCCTCCGGCTCGAACAAAGTTCGAACCCCACTCCCACCGTTCACTGACGTTCACGGAGGGAGTGGGATTCGAACCCACGTGGTCGCTGGGACCAACGCCTTAGCAGGGCGCCGCTTTTAGCCGCTCAGCCATCCCTCCAAGTAGCCCCGCCTGGGCTCGAACCAGGACTCTTCTGATCCAGAGTCAGACGTGTTGCCAATTACACCACGGGGCTAGGTGTCACCTGATGCACACCGCCAACCCTGACGTTACGTCAGGCTAGAGCCACCGGTCGGACTCGAACCGACGACCCCGTCATTACGAGTGACGTGCTCTACCAGCTGAGCTACGGTGGCGATGTTTCGGGCTGGCGGCAAGCGGAAGCAGCGAGCCGCTTCGCCAGTGGAGCCGAGGGGAGTCGAACCCCTGACCTCAGCGTTGCGAACGCTGCGCTCTCCCAACTGAGCTACGGCCCCGAACTGCTCTCAGTGGGCGCGACAGGACTTGAACCTGTGACCTCCACGATGTCAACGTGGCACTCTAGCCAGCTGAGCTACGCGCCCTTGTGTCCATACGCCCGGGAGGACTCGAACCCCCAACCCCCTGATCCGTAGTCAGGTACTCTATCCAATTGAGCTACGGGCGCTCCGCGAGCCGACGCTCGCCTATACTGCCAGTGCCCACGACAGGACTCGAACCTGTACGTCCTTTCGAACACTGGTCCCTCAAACCAGCCTGTCTACCAATTCCAGCACGTGGGCATTCCAAAGGTCCAGCTGCATGCTCGGGGAGGGACTCGAACCCTCACGGGGTTAACCCCCACAGGATCCTGAATCCTGCGCGTCTACCAATTCCGCCACCCGAGCTCCCGGCGTACCGTACTCCTTGAGTGGAGCCGAGGGGAGTCGAACCCCTGACCTCCTGAATGCCATTCAGGCGCTCTCCCAACTGAGCTACGGCCCCCAACAGTCCGTGCACGGACTGCCAAACTCGCTTCACGACCCTGATTTTCAAAAACCTCCAGCGGGGCTGACGGGACTCGAACCCGCGGCCTCCGGTGTGACAGACCGGCACTCTAACCAAACTGAGCTACAGCCCCAATTACTGCGCGGCCGGCAACCCGCACCGGCCAAATACCCTCACGGGGAATCGAACCCCGATCTCCACCTTGAAAGAGTGGTGTCCTAACCGTTAGACGATGAGGGCGAGACCTCCGTCGCTACAGGCCCGGAGGGACTCGAACCCCCAACCGCCGGTTTTGGAGACCGGTGCTCTACCAAATTGAGCTACGGACCTATGTGCACTAATGGCCAGGGACGGAATTGAACCGCCGACACCGCGATTTTCAGTCGCGTGCTCTACCAACTGAGCTACCTGGCCGAAGCCCGACATCGCCCCGACAAAAACCGACCGGGTCGTGCCGGCAGGGTCCGTCAGGAACCCCGACCGGTCGGCCTGGCCGATGTCCGGCGCGGCACCCCGCGCCGCTACGCCAGAAACGCCGCACAGAGGCGGCGTTCCCGGAAGCACTCCGTCGCAATCCAAATAGCGGGGGCGGGATTCGAACCCGCGACCTTCGGGTTATGAGCCCGACGAGCTACCAGACTGCTCCACCCCGCAGCGAGATCCGAAAGTTATCGACGTCCGCGATTATCGTCAACGACAGTTGGTGACGGCCTGACCGGTCCTACCACTCGGCCGAATCCTCGTCGTGAACGGCGGTAGGAAGGCTGTACGAGTGCTCCAGCTTGCCGAGATTCACGAAGTCGACCAGGGCATCGAACCGCGCCAGATCGGATTTCGCGCGCCAGGAAGGAATCACCTTGCGGACCAGGCGCTTCGTCCGCTGCTGTGCGCGGAAGAACGGGATCACTTTGCGTCTGCCCTTGGGAAACAGGAAGCTGTCCGCAAGGTCGTCACCGATCAGCTCCCTGCAGACCCGGTACACGAAGGTCGCCAGCTCTCGCCGGGCCTCCGGCTCGGTGATGCCGATGACCAGGGGCGAGCTGTTGACGATGCTGTTGGCCATGATGATCGCGTCCACGTCGGGGGTCGGCTCACACAGCCGGCCGACTTCGAACGCAGTGATGGCCGAGGCCTGATCGTGGAAAAGCAGCTCTTCCGGTATGCCGATGAGCAGGCCCGTGTAGCGCCAGACGTGAACGTAGGCCTCGCGCTCCTCCTTGCTGAAGTCGCCCCCGAGCGTTGCGACATGCTGCATGAGACGGCCCGAAAACGCCGAGCCCGCAAGCATCATGGTTGCGGCGCTGATCGGCTGCCCGTACCGCTCCGGGTTCCACTCATCCGACTGAGCGATCAGGCGCCTCGCCTGGGCGTGAACAAGCCGGACCCGCAGCGTCAGCTTCCACCCGTCGCCGAGAGGGCTCATGCCTCCGGGCAGGTACTGCTCGATCAGTTGCAGACCGTTCTGCTTGAGCCGACGCACCCCGGAATCCGTGACCCGGCCCCGGATTCGAAACGACTTGCTGATCAACGTGGCGAATCCCTCGACGATGCTCCCGCCCACCAGCGCGGCGAGGACCAGATCCGAATTGCGCAGAAAGGCCCGCGAAGCAACCCTGGCGATATTCTCGTCGAACCAGTCCGGCACCTTGCTGACCTCGGCCATGAAACGCCGCAGCGACCCGGGCGTCTCCTCGGGCAGGTTGTAGGGATCCTGCAGGACGCGGGCCAACAGCAAGTGAGTCTCTCTGGGCGGCCATTCCGCGAGGTCTGCAGCGACCGGATCCGCAAGTGGATCGCCGATGTTCGTGTGGCGAATGTAGGCTTCCGTGAATTCGGGGTCCCGCTTCCACGCCGCCTCGTACCCCTCCGTGTACGCGGAAGGGATCGTGATCGCCTCTTCCTTGTCCAGACGCAACCGCAAACCCCCTAACCCCTTGTCAGACCGCCGCCAGACGCCGACAGTACCAGTCGATCCACCGGTTAGAAAAGCTTAACACTCTCGCGTTGCGCGTGACGGCAACGACTTCGCTCCGTGACATTTTCGTCTCGCGTTCGAGGACAGCGGGATTGGCCCGGCTGAGGGCCAGCGTGCGTATCGCGAAGAAAAGCGGAAGCATGCAGAAGACGCGGACCCCGTAGTGCCGGCGAGGGATGCAGGCGATGTACGGGCGGGCAGCTTCGAGGTGGCGGCCGGCCTTGTCCACAAGGCGGCTCAGGACCGCCATCGCCACCTCGCGGTGCGCCGGTTGGAAAAGTTCCGCGGCATCGATACCGTTGTCGGGGAGGAAGGATGACGGGAGGTAGACCCACCCGCGCTTCGGGTCCTCGTGCAGCCCCCGAATGACGTTCACCGTCTGCAGAGCGAGTCCGTATTCGCGGCCTCTCCGCATCATCCGCCCCCGCCTGTCCTCGATGCCGGGAAGCGCGAGCACGAACAGTTCGGTGAGGAGATGCCCCACCCTGCCGGCAACCTCGTGCATGTAGTCGTCCAGGTCCGCCTCCGTGTGGAAGACCGAACCTCGCCGGGTCCACCGCACCATGCCCGCGGTCGTTTCGCGGACCCGCCGCACGATGATTTCGCGCGGCGACGGGTCCAACCGGTCAAGTCCCTCCAGCACGGTCGCGGCGTGTCGTGCGACGACGGCATCGGGAATGTCGTCGCGGGCCTGCTTCAGCCGCTCGACAAGTCCGTGCGGCTCTGCCTGCCCGGCCAGAACCCGTCTCCACTCGCTGAGCAGCCGGATCTTCTCAACGTCCGCGAGTTCCCGGCTGTCCTCCAGGTAGTCGGACACGCGCAGCAACAGATAGGCCACCGTGACTTCCTTGCGCAGGCGCGGGGGAAGAGCGGCGATCCCCACGCCGAACGTGCGGCTGGAGATGCGCAGGAGCTGGGCGAGCGAGGCCATGGTGCATCTTTGCAAGCGGACCCGCATTTCGTCAACGGGAGCGCCTGTCCAACAGGCATCTCGGGCCCTGACGCACGGCTCTTCGTCTGCGCCCTGGGCGCGATTAGATTTAGCAGGGATGCCCATCGCATGTGGGCATTGGCTGCAGAATGGGGACATGATGGCAGAGAGTCTTCCGCCTGTAGAAATCGAGACCTGGATAGCCGCCAATTCGAGGTGGAAATACCGGGATGGCACGATCCGCAAACTGTTTGCGTTCCGCTCGTTCCGAAGCGCCATCGTCTTTGTGAATCGGGTCGCGACCATAGCGGACGAGCTGAACCACCACCCCGAGATCCGGGTCAACTACAACCAGGTCGTGCTCACGCTCATGTCGCACGACGTGAGCGGAGTCACCGAACGGGACTTCCGTCTGGCCGAACGGATCGACTTCGCCACCTCGGCCCGGTAGGCGCTATCGGTTTCCGCGCGACCGGATCGCGGCAACCAGAATACCGAGTCCGTCCTCCAACTCGGCTTCCGTAAGCGTTGCGGGCGGCGTCAGTTCCACCACTTCGCCGCACTCACCCGCCGGCAGCACGATCAGCCCCCGCCGGCGCGCGCGCTCCGCCACGGCGGCCGCCGGAGACGCGACGCGCCCGCGCTCGAGTTCGACGCCCAGCATGAGGCCCCGGCCCCGCACGTCTACAACGCCGTCGCGAGCCCCGAGTTTCTCGGAGAGTCGGTCGAGCGCGAGGTCCCCGAGGCGCTGCGCCCGCGCGGGCAGGTCCTCCGATCTCAGCAACTCCAGAAACGACAGGCCTCCGGCACAGCTCAGCGGATGGCCCAGGAACGTGCTGGTATGGATCGCCTCGCCTGACGACAGGGGCCAGGCATCCATGACCTCACGAGGCCCGCAACACGCCGAGAGCGGCATGCCGCCGCCGAGCGACTTGCCCAGGCAGATCAGGTCCGGGCGGATGCTCTCGTGATCGCACGCGAGCAGGTCTCCCGTGCGCCCCATCCCCGTGAACACCTCGTCGGCGATGAACAGCGCCCCGGCGGCGCGGGTGCGTCTCGCGAGATCCGGCAGGAAACCCGGCGGAGGTACGCGTACGCCCGCCCGGCCCTGGATCGGCTCCACGACGACGGCAGCGACCTTGACCGGGCCCCACCCGGCGAGCAGCTCCTCGGCCGCTTCGAGGACATCGCCCGCCGCCGCGTCCGACGACGGGAACGGCACAAAGCGCACATGGTCGGCCAGACGCTCGGCAAAGGGACGCCGGAAGTGCTCGCGGTGCGTCGCCGCAAGCGCTCCGAGCGTGGTGCCGTGATAGCTTCCCTCGAAGGCGATGATCCCGGTCCGGCCGGTCGCGAGCTGGGCGGTCTTGAGCGCGGCCTCGACTGCGTCCGACCCCGTGATTCCCAGCACCGTCCGCGACCGGGACCACGGCATCATCTCCGCCAGCGCCTCCATGAACTCCACCTTGATCGCCGGCGGGTGTACGTCGCCCATCCCGTGCACCAGGCGGTCCGCCTGAGCGCGGATTCGCTCGATGACGCGGGGGTGGCGGTGGCCGGCGAGCGCGACGCCGAATGCACCCGTGAAGTCCAGGTACCTGTTTCCGTCAGCATCCACGACGGTTGCGCCCGCAGCCTCCGTCCAGAAGGGCGGCACCGGGCGCAGGGAGGTGACGTTTCGGGACTCGACCCGGCTCAGGCGCTTCGCCAGATCCCGGTTCATGGAGTCAATGCGCCAGACCGATCCAGGTCATGCACCCGCCGTAGGCCAGGAGCAGCAGCAGTCCTTCGGAACGCCTGACCTTGTGTGCACTTGCGGTCACGGGCCACACCAGCAGCGACAGGAGGAGCACGGCGGGCAGCTCCGTGGAGAGGATGGTGCCTTCGATATCGTACCCGCGGACGAGCGCCGATCCTCCCATGACCGCCGTCAGATTGAAGATGTTCGACCCGATGATGTTGCCCACGGCGATATCCGCGTGCTTCCGCGCGGCGGCCACCAACGACGTCACCAGCTCAGGCAGCGAGGTGCCGATCGCGAGCACGGTGGCTCCGATGACCATCTCGCTGGCACCGTAGGAGTCGACCAGGTAGGTGGCACCATTGATGATCGCCCGGCCTCCCAGACCCAGTCCGATCGCCCCGGCGGCCACCAGCCCCACGTCGGCGAAGCGGTGCGTCGTGGGCTCGCGATGGTCGCCGTCGCGGGCAAGGCCGACTTCATCCAGGATTTCCTCGGCATCCTCCTCGGCCGAAACGAACGTGATCGCGACGTACACGATAAGGAGCGCGAGCAGGACGACACCGTCCCCGCGGCTGACGCCCCCATCCATCACGAACGGGAAAGCCATGACCGTCACAAGGATCATGATCGGCACTTCGCGACCGATGACGCGATCCGCTACGGAAAGGGGCCGCAGCAGCGCCGTCCCGCCCAGAATCAGGCCGATGTTGGCGAGATTCGAGCCCAGGATGTTGCCCGCGAGCAGGTTCCCCTCGCCATCGATGGCGGCCATGACGCACACCACCAATTCGGGCGCGGACGTTCCCAGCGACACAAGCGTCAGGCCGACCACCACTGGGCTGATGCCCATTTCCGATGCAATGCGCACGGAACCGCGCACGAGCCACTCGGCGCCGAAGTACAGCGCGCCGAACCCGCCGACGAGGAACAGGATGTTCGCGATCAGATCGCTCAATCACACCTCCGGCCAAGCCACTGTTTAAACGCGGTTACCGTTCCGGTGTTCGCGATCTGATCTGGTTGCAACCATCCCCTCCGGGCCAGGTCCACTCCATACCGCATGTTGTCCAGACGCGCCACCGAGTGAGCGTCGGAACTTACAACGACTCTAACGCCCAACTCGCCGCACAGCCAAAGCCCGCGACGGTCGAGATCAAGTCGCCGCGGGCTCCCGTTGACTTCGATCGCGACATCGAGGTCGCGGGCGGCCTCCAGCACCGCAGTCGTCTCCAGCGGATACGGATTGCGGCGTCCAAGCTTCCTGCCCGTCGGGTGACAGAGCACATCGACAAGCGGGTTTTGCATCGCCCGGATGATGCGGTCGGTCATGCGGGCGCGGGACATCGCCATGGCGGAATGAATCGAGACGAGCACGATGTCCAGTGTCGACAGGGTGTCGTCGTCCAGGTCGAGCGAGCCGTCGGGCAGGATGTCCACCTCGCAGCCCCGCAGGATGGTGATTCCGGGAAAGTCCGGCTGCACCCGCGCGATTTCCGCGGCCTGGGCCCGAAGCGCGTCCGCGTCCAGCCCCGGAACGACCCCGGTCGAAGGGGAATGATCGGTCACCGCCATGTAGCTGTATCCGCGCGCGGCAGCCGCCTCTACCATGGTGCGCAGCGTTGCGGCGCCGTCGCTCCAGGTGGTGTGCATGTGCAGATCGCCGGCGATGTCGTCGAGGGTAACCAGGGTCGGGAGACCGCCCTCGGCGCGCTCGATTGTCGCCGTGTTCTCGCGCAGCTCCGGGGCGATCCAGGGCAGCCGCAGCCGCCGGTAGATCGCCGCCTCGCCGCTCGCACTACCGCCGCCGGTGACCCCGGTGGGCGTGAGGTCCAGGCCGTGCCGGCGCGCCCGCGCGGCAAGCGCGTCGAGGTAGGCGGGCGGCCCGGTCAGGTGGTGCGCGACGGGACCCAGCAGGTCGCGCGTGGTGCCGACCAGCCGGATACGCACGCCCTCCACATCGGTCACGACGGGGTTGTCGCCCCTGTTGCCGTCCGTCTGCACGCCAGGGAACCCGTCGGCCAGATCCCACAGGCTCTCCGGCGATGCTACGCTCACGATATCGGCGGTCGCCACAATCCCGGTGCGCCGCCGAACATCGCCGGCGACTTCGAACCGGACGCCAGCGCCGCGCAGCAACTCGGTCACCCGTTCCACGGCCCGGTCCGCCTGTGACAGGAGCCACTTTCCCTTGAGCGCGCCCCTCGCCTCGAGACTGCGCCGGATGTGGCTCGCAACCGAGGGTCCAAAGCCCCTCAGACCATGGATCCGCCGTCCGTCGAGCGCGGCTTCCAGCTTCTCCACCGAGTCCACCCCGGCGTCACGCAGCGTGCGGGCCCGCGTAGCCCCGACGCCGTCCACGCGCATAAGTTCCAGGACCCCACGCGGGATCCGGGCCCGGTACTCCTCCAGCCGGCGCGCCGAACCGGTACGCACCAGTTCCCCCAGGAAGCCGGCCAGTCCCGTGCCGATTCCCGGGACGCGGGTCAGGTCCGTGCCCGTGCGGATGATGTCGGACAGCGAATGGTGGAAGCGGCGGATGACCATGGCCGCCCGCCGATAGTGCGCGACCCTGTGCCGGTCCCCGCCATCCAGCGCGATCAGGTCCGCGAGCTCGGTGAGGCGGGCAGCGAGACGGGCGTTGGTCACGGCTCGGGCAGGAGCTCCTGCAGCCGCTCCTCGTCCAGAACCTCGACGCCCAACTCGCGAGCCCTGGCCAGCTTGGACCCGGGATTCGCGCCCGCCACCAGGTAGTCCGTCCGCGCACTGACCGAGCCGGTGACGCGCGCGCCGAGCCCCTGCAGGATCTTCTTGAGCCCGCTCCGCGTGTACCCTTCCAGCGCACCGGTGAGCACCACCGTCTTGCCGGCCCAGCCGTCCGCCAACTCGTCCGCCGCCGGCTCCTCCGGCACGGTGAGCTCGAAGCCCCTGGCGAGCAGACGGTCCAGCGCGTCCGATACCCGTGGTTCGTGAAGAAAGCCGAGGATTGCGGTCGACATCTTGGGACCTACGCCGTGCACGGCCTCCAGGTCTTCCGGTGAGCCTGCGCGAAGCTCGGCGATCCCGCGAAAGTGAAGCGCCAGATCCCTGGCGACCGTGCCACCCACCTCCGGAATCCCCAGACCCACCAGGAAGCGCGCCAGTTCGACCCGGCGGCGTCGTGCAATCGCGTTCACGAGGTTGCGCGCCGACACCTCCGCGAACCCCTCCAGCGGGAGGAGATCCTCTTCCGTCAGGTCGAAGAGGTCCGCCAGCTCCTTCACCAGTCCCTCGTCGACCAGGAGCGCAGCGGTCTCGCCACCCAGCCCCTCGATATCGAGCGCGCCACGGGCGCCGAAATGGGCGATTCTCCCCTTCAGCTGCGCCTTGCAGGCGAAGTGATCGGGACACACCGTGAACGGCCCCCTCGCGACAGGCGGGGTGCCGCAGGACGGACACGCGTCCGGCATCTTGAATGGTGGCCCTCTTTCCCTGCCCGCCTCGTCGATCCTCTCGACGACCTGCGGAATCACGTCGCCCGCGCGCTGAACGCGAACCTGATCCCCCTCTCGAACATCCTTGCGCTCAAGCTCCTCGCGGTTGTGGAGCGAAGCCCGCGAGACCGTGACTCCGCCCACCTCCACGGGACGCAACAGAGCGACCGGGGTCAGGACGCCGGTGCGGCCCACCGACACGAAGATGCGGTCGATACGCGTGACTTCCTTGCGCGGTTCGAACTTGAACGCGATCGCCCATCGGGGATGATGGGACGTGCTGCCCAGCGTGACGCGTGCCGCGAGCGCGTCCAGCTTCACGACGATCCCGTCGATTTCGTAGTGCAGGGCGTCGCGGTCGGCTTCGAAGCGGCGATGATACGCGACGATTTCGTCCACTGAATCGGTCACCTCGATACGGTCCGGCGTGCGGAACCCCCACGCGTCCAGCGCCGCCAGCCCTTCCGAGTCGGTCTCCAGGGGGACGCCGCGCACGGACAGCACATCGAAAGCGAGCACGGTGAGCGGGCGCTGCGCGGTAATCCTCGAGTCGAGTTGCCGCAGGGCTCCCGAAGTCGCGTTGCGCGGATTCTGGTACGGAGGATCCCCGGCTTCGATGCGCCGCTGGTTGAGGGACTCGAACTCGGGGAGGTACATGAGCGCTTCGCCCCGCACGGACAGGAACGCGGGTACCGGATGCTGGTCGTCACGCAGGCGCAGGGGAACCGTGGGTATGGTGCGGGCGTTCTCGGTCACGCCCTCTCCGACGCGGCCGTTCCCTCGGGTCACGGCACGGTCGAGCACGCCGTCCACATACACCAGTTCGACGGACGCGCCGTCCAGTTTCGGCTCCAGAACGTACCGGATGTCCTCGTCGCCGAGGGCCTTGCGCAGGCGCTCGTCGAACCGGCGGACCGCGTCGGCGTCGTGGGCCGAGTCGAGCGACAGCATCGGGACGGCGTGCTCGATGTTGGGCAGCGTGTCGAGGGGGTCGGCACCCACCCTCTGCGTGGGCGAATCCGGGGCCAGCAGTGCGGGATGGGCCGCCTCAAAGGTCTGCAGGCGGCGGAAGAGCGCGTCGTACGCCGAGTCGGAGATCTCGGGACTGGCCTCCACATAGTAGAGGCGGTCGTGGCGCTCGATCTCGGCGCGTAGCCGCTCGATCTCGGCCGCGGCCTCCTCAAGGCCGAGGTCCGCCGGGTCGGCTTCGCCGGATGCCACGGGACCAGCCGGGTCAGTGTCGTGCCGGGTCATGGGACACGCTAATCCGGGCGCTGGCTCCTGTCTACGCGCCTCGGGCTCCTGTCCATGCGCCCCCGGCTTCTGTCCTGGCGCGCGTGTTCCCGCTTAGATTGGTGGCCTGCCCATCGATTCACCAAACAGGAGGTTCCGGGATGCAGTCCACACGCGGCCCAATTCGTTGTTTCGCCCTCGCGCTCGCCGCCGTGGTGGCGATCCCCACGCTGCTGTCCGCGCAGATGGAGACGACCACCCCCCGCGGTGCCGACGAGGGAGACGGCCCCCACGAGCGGTTGATCCTGCGTGGTGCCACGATCATCGACGGCACCGGGGCACCGCCCATGGGGCCGGTCGACATCGTGATCGAGGGAGACCGGATCGTCGAGATCCAGACGGTGGGATATCCCGGCGTGCCGATCAACGAGGAACGTCGCCCGTCCGGCGCCACCCGGGAGATGGACATGTCCGGCATGTTCATCATGCCCGGCTTTGTGGACATGCACGCGCACACCGGCGGCGCCGGCAAGGCACCCCAGCCCGAGTACACCTACAAGCTCTGGATGGGCCACGGGATCACCACGTCGCGCGGTGTCGGTCACGGCCCGATGATGTGGGGGCTGCAGGAGAAGGCGCTGGCCGAGCGCAACGAGATCGTGGCGCCGCGCATGTTCACCTACGCCCGCCCGGGCGAGGCCTGGGACAACGGCCCCGTCGATTCGCCCGAGAAGGCGCGGGAGTGGGTGCGCTGGGCTGCCGAGGTCGACGTCGAGGGCGCGAAGATCGACGGCCTCAAGCTCGGCGCGATGGACCCCGACATCATGGCCGCCGTGATCGACGAGGGACACAAGTACGGCCTCGGCACGGTCGCCCACCTCGGCCAGATGGGCGTGGTGCGCATGACCGCGCTCGACGCCGCCGAGGTCGGCCTCGACATGATGACCCACTACTACGGCCTCATGGAGTCCATGCTGACCGACTTCAGCGTTCAGGACTGGCCGCTGGACTACAACTACCAGGACGAGCAGCACCGCTTCGGCAACGTCGGGCGTCTCTGGGACCAGGCCGCCGAGCCGGGCTCGGAGCAGTGGAACGACCTCATCGACCGCTTCCTCGAACTCGATTTCGGCCTCGACCCCACCATGACCATCTACGAGGCCAGCCGCGACGTGATGCGCTCCCGCGAGGCCGACTTCCACGAAGAGTACACGCTGCCCAGCCAGTGGGACTTCTACCAGCCGTCGCGGATCGCCCACGGCTCGTACTGGTTCTACTGGACCAGCGAGGACGAGTACCACTGGAAGCGCTTCTTCAACAAGTGGATGCACTTCCTCAACGACTACAAGAACGCGGGTGGGCGCGTCACGACCGGCTCCGATTCGGGCTTCATCTACAAGCTCTACGGCTTCGACTACATCCGTGAGCTGGAGCTGCTCCGCGAGGCCGGTTTTCACCCGGTCGAGGTCATCCGTTCCGCAACGCTGTTCGGCGCCGAGGAGCTCCACGACCCCAAGGGGACAGCCATCGACTTCGGCATCCTGCGTCCCGGTCTCAAGGCCGACATGGTCGTGGTGGACGAGAATCCGCTCCAGAACCTCAAGGTCCTGTACGGCAACGGCACCATGAAGCTCAACGACGAGACCGGTGCGGTGGAGCGCATCGGCGGCATCAAGTACACGATCAAGGACGGCATCGTCTACGACGCGCAGCAACTGCTGGCGGACGTGCGCGAAATGGTACGCAGGGCCAAGGAGGCACGGGCGGTTTCGGACGGAGATAGCTGAAGCTCCGGGCCCCTGCCGGCTACGGGCTTTCGTGATGAAGGGCGGCCGGGATGGTCCGTCGGGCCGAATCATCCTGGCCGACAATCTCCCCGTGCTGCGGGCGATGGCGGGTGGGAGCGTCCAGCTCATCTACGTGGACCCGCCCTTCAATACGGGGAGGGCTCAGAGCCGCACCCGCATCCGGGTCGAGCGCGACGAGGATGGTGACCGCAACGGCTTCCAGGGCGCCCGCTACCGCACCACGGTCCTGGGCCGCAGCAGCTACGACGACCGCCACCCTGACTACGTCGCCTTTCTCGAACCCCGACTGCGGGAGGCGCACAGGGTGCTTGCGCCGACGGGGTCGCTCTTCTTCCACATAGACTACCGCGAAGCGCACTACTGCAAGATCCTGCTCGACGAGATCTTCGGGCGCGCGTCGTTCATGAACGAGATCATCTGGGCGTACGACTACGGGGCACGCTCGAAGCGGAAGTGGCCGGCCAAGCACGACACCATCTTCTGGTACGCGAGGGATCCGGGCGCGTACACCTTCAACTTCGGCGAGATGGACCGGATTCCGTACATGGCGCCGGGGCTGGTCGGCAAGGAGAAGGCCGCGCGCGGCAAGACGCCCACCGATGTCTGGTGGCACACGATCGTGAGTCCGACCGGCGGCGAGAAGACGGGGTATCCTACGCAGAAGCCGCTGGGTGTGCTGGAGCGCATTGTGAAGGTGCACTCCGACCCGGGGGACACGGTGCTTGACTTTTTTGCGGGCAGCGGGACGACCGGGGAAGCGGCCGCGCGCCACGGCAGGGGTTTCGTTCTGGTTGATTCGAATCCGGAGGCGACTCGGGTGATGGCGAAGAGGCTGGCGCGGTTCGGGGTGGAGTGCGTGGGGTTCGGCGCAGGCGATCAGTCCGCCGCGCGCAACTCCACGGCCGTCCCGTAACACATCATTTCGGCGGCGCCCCTGCTGACCTCGGCGGACTGGAAGCGGATGGCCAGAATCCCGTCCGCGCCCAGCGCCTCCGCTTCGGCAACCATGCGATCCACCGCCTGCTCGCGCACCTCCGCCAGCAGCTTGGTGTATTCGTGCACCTCGCCACCCGCCAGGTTCCGCAGACCGGCGATAATGTCGCGACCGACGTGGCGCACCCGCACCGAGCTTCCCCTGACCATTCCCAGCGTTCGCGCGACGCGATACCCGGACACGGCCTCCGTCGTTGCCAGGATCATCGGTGGACGTGGCGGTATGGGTCCGTGCCGTACTCCTTGTAGCGCTCCCAGATCACGTTGGCCAGCAGCACCAGGATTCCGATCACGATCGCGCCGGTCGAGAGCTTGACCACGATCGCGGAAGGCGACCTGACGAACGTCCAGACACCGTATGCGAGCCAGGCGACGAATCCGGCCAGCGCCAGCATCCACCCCACCGGCTGCGTGATCCGGTTCCTGATTCGATCCCACACCGAGTCCCCTGTGTTCGCGGCAAGAGACAGCCCGCGAAGGTCCTGCTTCATGGAGCGGAAGATCGCGAACTCGCGGCGCAGTTCGCTCGACGCTTCCAGGCGTCCCTCGATGTCCGCCCTCTCCTCGGGGGTGACCTCGCCATCGAGGAAACGCATAAGTTCCTCGTGGCTCACCTGGTTGGACAGATTTGCGTTCATAGGCTCTTCCGCCTCCAGAGCGACCCTTTGCCCTGGTGCTCCATGGTGATGGTCACGGGTAATCCCCCCGTGACTCCCGCAACACGTCCGCCAGCGCCCGCCGCGCGTGAAAAAGCCGGCTGGCCACGGTTCCTTCCGGAATGTTCAGTATTCCAGCGATCTCGCCGTAGCGAAATCCCTCGATTTCATTCAATACGAGTATCTCGCGGTGATCTTCACTCAGCTTCTCGAGTCCCGACCAGAGCAGCTCCTTCGCGGCCTTCTTCTGGCGCAGGCGCTCGGGCCCCAACTCCGGGTCGGCCGGCTTCATTTCGAGCCGTTCGTCGAGCGCTTCCAGCTGGAATCGCACCTTGCGGCTGCGCAGTGCATCCCTGCACTGATTGCGCAGGATCTGGAAGAACCAGGGCCCGAACGGCCGCTTGAGGTCGAAACGGGAGAGGGACTTCCATGTCTTGACGAACGCGTCCTGCAATGCGTCCCTGGCATCGTCCGGGTTCCCCATCATGCCCAGTGCAACGCGCATGCCCGGCCTTTCGTAGGCGCGTACGATCGGTTCGAAGAAGCGAGCGTTGCCCGCCTGGCACTTCCGAAGAAGTTCCCGTTCCAGGTCAGGGAGCAAGCTTCCTCCATGTAGGATTCGAATGCACGTAGGCGAATACGCCCGCCAAGACGGTAACATTCTAATGGAGACGCCGTGCCGGCGTGCGTCCGGGGACTGGCGGGCGCTGTCGTCAGGGTTCAGTTTGCCGTGACATTCAACCTCCACCCACCCACATCACGGGGAACCTCGAATGGACCCTGAATGTACCCGGCGCCGGCGCGCCATCGTCCTCGTCGCACTCGTCTCGTCCCTTTCGGCCATTGCGGTGACCCGCGCCACGGCACAGGAAGTGGAGTACCCGGCCGGCTTTGAAGAAGAAGCCACCTACTATTCAGAGGCTCTGGGACCCCTGACCCGTCCGATCACGACAACGTCGGCGCGCGCGCAGCAGTTCTTCGACCAGGGCGTGCAGATGATGTACGCCTTCACTCCGCTGCGCGCCGCCCGGTCCTTCCGTCAGGCGCAGCGGGAGGACCCCGACTGCGCGATGTGCTTCTGGGGCGAGGCGTGGGCGTGGGGACCCTACCTCAACGGACCCATGGGCCCCGACGACGCGCCGCGCGCACACGAGAACATCCGGAAGGCGATGGACCTGGCCGACGATCACGCCAGCGATGTCGAGAAGGCGCTGATCGAGGCGATGGCGGTCCGCTATACGCGGGAGCACGACGGCGACACCCGGAAGATGCTCGACTCGACGTATTCGAGAGCGATGGCCGATGTCTACATGCGCTTTCCGGACGACCTCGACGTCGGGACGCTGTACGGCGAATCCCTGATGTTGCTGGAGCCCAGGCGCGGCCGCTGGGACATCGAGAAGCCGTCAGTCGGGAAGATCCACGGGATCCTCGAGGCCGTTCTGGCCATGGACATTGCGCACCCTGGCGCGTGCCATCTCTACGTGCACGCCACCGAACCCACGATCAAGCCCGAAAAGGCGGAGGCGTGCGCGGACCATCTTGGCGCCTCGATCCCCGGCGCGAGCCACATCCAGCACATGCCGTCCCACACCTACAACCGGGTCGGGCGCTGGGGCGACGCCGTGCGTTCCAATCTCGCCGCCTGGCACTCCGACCAGCGTGCCCAGGAAGACGTCGCGTGGGCGATCTACCCGTCGCACAACCTGCACATGCTGCTCTTCGCCGCGTCGATGGACGGACAGGGCGCGATCGCCGTGCAGGCAGCGAGGGATTACGGCAAGATCGTGCCCGGCGGTGCCTTCTACGAGGCCATGACCCTGCTTCGCTTCGGTCGCTTCGACGAGATCCTCGAACTCGACGACCCGCCTGCCGGAGGGATCCAGCGCGGCTTCTGGGACTTTGCCCGCGGTTATGCGTACCTGCGCCACGATGAGCCCGGCCGCGCGTCGGTCTACCTGGAAAAAGTGCAGCGCTCAGCCGAGAAGATCCCCGACAACGAGCGGTTCCGGGGCCATTCGGCGGTGGACCTGCTCGGCGTAATCGCTGGTATCCTGGAAGCCGAGATCCTCCGCCACGAAGGGAACTCCGACAAGGCCATCGAAGTGCTGGAGGCGGCAATCGAGCGCGAAGACGGACTGCGCTACGACGAGCCCGAGCCGCTGAACTTCTCGGCGCGCCACTGGCTCGGCGATCTGCTCCTGGAAACGGAGCGCTACAGTGAAGCGGAAGCCGTTTTCCGGGCGGCGCTGGACGACCACCCGATGAACGGCTGGTCCCTGTTCGGGCTGGAAGCGGCGCTGCGGGCGCAGGGGCAGGACGCAAAGGCCGACGAGGTAAACGCGGTGTTCCAGGACGCCTGGGCCAGATCGGACACCTGGATCATGGGGTCGATCTTCCAGTAGCCGGGCCGGTCGGCTGGTCGCGAATCTCGTAACGTCCTGTTACAGAACGCTTTAGGCAGACGTGGGCACGATTTCACCGCACGCGTGATCTACTTGACTCGCGCGATGCCCTCCGGTAGCTTTCCAGTCCCTAATCAATAATCATTCTTATTATGAATACGTGGAGTTTTCCGGATGGACGATTCGCCAATCCTTGACGTGGCGGCCCTCAGGGCCCGAGTCGCGGAGGGGGATCTCGGTATTCTGAAGGGCGTCGACCTCACGATCAGGCCGGGTGAGATCCACGCGATCATGGGTCCGAACGGATCCGGCAAGAGTACGCTGGCCAAGGTGGTCGCGGGTCATCCGGCGTACGAGCCCACCGGTGGATCGGTGACCTTCGCCGGAGAGGATCTGCTCGAGATGGAACCGGACGAGCGCGCCCTGGCGGGCGTGTTCATGGCGTTTCAGTACCCGGTGGAAATCCCCGGCGTGTCGATCGCCAACTTCCTGCGCACCGCCCTGCAGGCGCGGCTCGAAGACGACGAGGAGCTGGATCTGTTCGACTTCCAGGAGTTGCTCATGGAGCGGATGGAGCTGCTGGAAATGGACCCGTCGTTTGCGCAGCGTCCCGTCAACGACGGCTTCAGCGGGGGCGAGAAGAAGCGCAACGAAATCCTGCAGATGGCGGTCCTGAAGCCGGCTCTCGCGGTCATGGACGAGACGGACTCGGGGCTGGACATCGACGCGCTCAAGATCGTGGCCAACGGCGTGAACACCCTGAAGCGCGAAAACCCCGACATGTCCGTGCTGCTGATCACGCACTACCAGCGGATCCTGAACTACATCACACCCGATGCGGTGCACGTCATGGTGGACGGCAGGATCGTGGAATCGGGCGGGCCGGAAGTCGCGCTGGAACTGGAGGCGCGTGGCTATGAGGAATACCGGAAGGCCCACGCGGCCTGATCGCGACCGCGGATTCGCGGAGGAACCAGATGCCTAGCAACGAAGTGATCCAGGGTCTCGGACTGGACGACTACAAGTTTGGCTTCGTGACGGATTCGGAGCCGGTCTTCCGTACGCGGCCCGGGCTCGACGCAGAGATCGTCAAGCAGATTTCGGCGCGCAAGGACGAGCCCGAATGGATGCTGAAGCGCCGCCTGAAGGCGCTCGGAATCTACGAATCGAAGCCCATGCCGCAGTGGGGCGGCGACCTGTCCGAGCTCGAAGAGACCCTGAGGCAGACCTACTTCTATGTGAAGCCCCAGGAGCAGATGGAGCGGTCCTGGGACGACGTGCCGGAGAACATCAAGCAGACCTTCGAGCGGCTGGGCATCCCCGAGGCAGAGCGAAAGCTCCTGGCCGGCGTCGGCGCCCAGTACGATTCCGAGATGGTCTACCACTCGCTGAAGGAGGAGTGGGAATCGAAGGGCGTCATCTTCGACTCCATCGAAGACGGCCTGAAGAACCACCCGGAGCTTTTCAGGCAGCACTTCGGCACCGTGATCCCGGCGGCCGACAACAAGTTCGCGGCTCTCAACTCCGCGGTTTGGTCCGGCGGTTCCTTCGTGTACATCCCGCCCGGTGTGGAGCTGGAGACACCGTTGCAGGCGTACTTCCGGGTCAACCAGGAGCGGCTCGGACAGTTCGAGCGCACGCTCATCATCGCAGGCGAGGGATCGCGCGCGCACTACATCGAGGGATGCACCGCGCCGGTGTACTCGACGGACTCCTTCCACTCGGGCGTGATCGAGATCATCGTCAACCCCGACGCCTACTTCCGCTACACGACCATCCAGAACTGGTCGAACAACATGTACAACCTGGTGACCCAGCGGGCGCTGGTTCATCGGGGAGCGCACATGGAATGGCTCGATGGGAACCTGGGTTCGAAGCTGACCATGAAGTACCCGTCGTGCTACCTGATGGGCGAGGGCGCGCACGGAGATATTCTCTCGATTGCGTACGCCGGCGACGAACAGCACCAGGACACGGGCGGCAAGGTCATTCACGTGGCGCCCAACACGTCGTCGAGCATCGTGTCGAAGTCGATCTCGAAGGGGACGGGGCGCTCCTCGTACCGCGGGCTGTGCAAGGTCTACGACGGCGCCACCAACGCCAGGTCGAACGTGGAGTGCGACGCGCTTCTGATCAACGAGACGTCGCGTACCGACACCTTCCCCTACATCGAGATCGACGAGAAGTCGGCTACGGTGGGCCACGAGGCGACCGTGTCGAAGGTCGGCGACGACCAGCTTTTCTACCTGATGAGCCGGGGCATGGACGAGGCCGAAGCCATGGCGCTGATCGTGCGCGGCTTCATCGAGCCCATCGCGAAGGAGCTGCCGCTCGAGTACGCGGTCGAGCTGAATCGGCTGATCGAACTCGAGATGGAAGGGAGCGTGGGGTGAGCCACACCGCTGTCGTGCGCAAGCCGTCGCGCCCTGGTATTGGCCGGGCGGCGGTCGCCGAGACGGGAACCGCGGATCCCGCGTGGCTCAGGGCCCGGCGGGACGAGGCGTGGGCCCATTTCAGCGCCACCCCGATGCCCTCGACGCGCTCGGAGGAATGGCGCTACACGGACCTCGGGCGAAAGCTGCATCTCGACCAACTCGCGTTGGCGAACGGCGACCGTCCGCCAGGCGCCGGGGCAGGGACCGCTATGCCGGACGCGCCGGGGGTCGCTCTGCCGGACGCTCTTTGCCGCGCGATGGATCAGGACCGGGACAGCGCGGGTCGCATCGTGGATGTGGACGGCAAGGTGGTTTCCGTGGAACTGCAGGACACGCTGGCCCGGCAGGGCGTGGTGCTGGCATCGCTGAGCGAAGCCGCCCGCAACGGCGACGAAACAGTGCAACGGCTCCTGGCCACCGAGGCCGTCCCGGCTTCCGACGGCAAGTTCCCGGCACTCAACGCCGCACTGTGGAGCGACGGGGTCTTCCTGCGGATTCCCAGGGGAGTACGTGTCGAGCGCCCCATCCGGCTAAGCCGCTGGGTGTCGCGTCCGGGCCACGCCACCTTCACCCGCATCCTCATCGTGGCCGAGGAAATGAGCCAGCTCTCGTTCGTCGATGAAATCCTCTCGCCCGACTTCGAGGAGACGACGCTTGTCAACACTGCGGTCGAGCTCTTTTCGCGGGCTGGCGCACAGGTACAGTACGTCTCGCTCCAGCGCATGGGGCGCGGCGGCTTCTACCTGGCCAACCAGCGCACGCTGGCCGAGCGGGATTCCAGGCTCGACACGCTCAACGTCGCTCTGGGCGGTTCGGTCGGCAGGGTCGACCTCAACGCCCGTCTCCTCGGCCCGGGTGCCAACAGCGACATGCTCGGGCTGTACTTCGGAGACGCCGACCAGCACTTCGACTTCAACACCAGCCAGGATCACGTGTCGCCCAACGCGCACAGCGACCTGCTCTACAAGGGAGCCCTGGACGGGTCGGCCCGCGGCATCTTCCGGGGCGTAATCCGGGTCCACGAGGGTGCCCAGGGCACCGACGCATACCAGACCAACCGGAACCTGATCCTCTCCGAGGAAGCGATCGCGACGTCGTTGCCGAATCTGGAAATCGAGGCCGACGATGTTCGCTGTTCCCACGGCGCGACCGTCGGCCAGCTCGACGCCGAAGCGCTCTTCTATCTCATGAGCCGAGGACTGCGGAGGGGTCAGGCGGAGCGGCTGGTTGTGCTGGGGTTCCTCGGCGAAGTACTGTCGCGGTTGCCGCTGGGCGGTGTTGCGGAAAAGGTGACGAACGCAATTGTGGAGAAGCTCCGGCATGGCTAGGCGGCGCGGCAGCCGTTCGCAGCCCGCGTGGGTGCGCGTCGCGACGGCTGCCGAAGTGCCTTCCGACGGTCTGTGGGCGGTCTCGACCGACCAGGGTCCGGTCGTCCTGGCAAGGGTGGAAGACGACATCTACGCGCTTGAGGACCGGTGCTCCCACCAGGACTACCCGCTGTCCGCCGGGGAGCTGGACGGCGGAGAGCTCGAGTGCACGTTTCACGGCGCTCGATTCGACGTTTGCACCGGCCGCGCGACACAGCTCCCTGCGGTCGTCCCGGTGCGGACCTTTCCAGTGGAAGTGCGCGATGGCGAGGTGTTCATACGGCTCCACTGACGGTCCCGCCCTGGATGTCGCCGCCATCCGCGAGGACTTTCCGATTCTCGACCAGGTGGTCGACGGCAAGCCCCTCGTCTACCTGGACAACGCCGCTTCGTCCCAGAAGCCGCGTCAGGTCATCGACGCGATCAGCACGTACTACCTGCGGGATCACGCCAACGTCCACCGGGGCGTCCACGAACTCGCCCGCAGGGCCACGGAAGCGTACGAAGACAGCCGCGCCCGCGTCGCCCGCTGGCTCAACGCCGCCGATGCCCACGAGATCGTCTGGACGCGGGGAACGAGCGAAGCGCTCAACCTGGTGGCGTTCTCCATCGGGCAGGCAAGGGTCGGGCACGGGGACGAAATCGTCATCTCGGCGATGGAGCACCACTCCAACCTGGTGCCATGGCAGCTGCTGGCCGAGCGAAACGGCGCGAAGCTGCGCTTCGTCGAACTGACCGACGACGGTCACCTGGATCTGGGCCAGCTTCGCGAACTGCTCGGTGTCCGCACCAGGGTCGTCGCGCTTCCCCACGTGTCCAACGCCCTGGGCACCATCAACCCGGTGCGAGAAATCGCCACGCTCGTCCGCGGCCGCAGCGACGCAGTCTACGTTCTGGACGGCGCGCAGGGCGCCGCCCACCTCGCGGTCGACGTGCAGTCGCTGGACTGCGACTTCTATGCCTTTTCGGGACACAAGATGTGCGGCCCGACCGGCATGGGCGCGCTATGGGGCAGAAGGGCGCTGCTCGAGGAGATGCCCCCCTATCAGGGCGGCGGCGAGATGATCGAGCACGTCTACCGGGATCACAGCACCTGGGCCGAGGTACCGCACAAGTTCGAGGCCGGCACGCCCAACATCGCCGGCGCGGTGGGGATGGCCGCCGCGGTCCGGTACCTCGACGACGTGGGCCGCGACGCCATTCACGCGCACGAGATGTTCCTCACCCGCCGGGCCATGGACCGGTTGGCCGGGGTAGAGGGGATTCGGATTTTCGGACCCCCGGACCCGGAAGAGCGCGCCGGCGTGGTGCCGTTCGTGATCGAGGGGACTTCGGCCCAGGACGTAGCCACCATTCTCGACGCACAGGGAATCGCGGTGCGGGCCGGTCATCATTGCGCGCAACTTGTGGTCGACCGCTTCGGCGTCTCCGCCACGACCCGGGCATCGTTCTACCTGTACAACACTGTCGAAGAGGTGGATCGATTCGTCGAGGGCGTCCACACGGCCCGGGCTGTCCTTCTCGGTTGATTCGCTACCTTTGAGAGGAGTTGCCGGGCGGATTCACGATCGCGGCACCGCCCGGCACCAACAACTTCGGACAGAAAGGACGTGCCCCTTGTTCAGTCGACCTGGAATCACGGTTTTGCTTGCACCCGCAACCATGGTCCTCGCCACTGCCTGCGGCGGCGACCGGGCGGAAGAGGCTCCTGAGCCCGACCCATACATCTCCACCGAAAACCCGCGTGAACAACTGACCGAAATCGACTACGGCGATCTGGACCCGTCCCAGATCGGCCTCAACACGCCCTGGGGGCGAAATATCGTATCGAAAGACGCCGACCCGGACCGGCAGCCAGCGACGCTCACGGCGGTTGCGACACAGAGTGCGGAGGGCTACGACCGGGTAGTCTTCACCTTCGATTCGCACATTCCCGGGTTCCGTGTGGCGATGGGGACCGAGGGCGGCGGCGGGTGCGACGGGACCGGCGAGGGCGCCGACTCGCCCGCGCACCTGGCAGTGGAACTGCGCGGCGCCCGTGCCAACCGGGACGGGAGCGCCACCGTGACCGATGCAAGCCGGACCCTGGACTTCCCCACGCTGGCGACGGCGGCACAGACCTGCGACGAAACCGACACTGTGCGGTGGCTGCTGGGTACCACCGGCGAGGTGGAATACCGAATCATGGAAACCCTGGGAGAGCCGCGTCTGGTCGTCGACCTGCGACACCCGTAACATGTAGTAACCATGAGACATGCCCGTGCCCTTCCGACGCTGGTGATTGGCGTGTGGCTTGCGGCGTGCGGCGACGCCGACGGCGACGGGGTGACGCCAGTGCCTGTCGACACAACGACGGTCAGGCCAGTCGGGAACGGGGCGAGGTGCGTGGACGGCATGGCCCGGGACTTCCCCTGCAGCCACATCGACCTCGTTTCGCGGCTGGCAAGGCACGAGATCGACGCGGTGGAAGGCCTCGTCAACGACATCTGGGGCTGGACCGACCCCGCCACCCGGACCGAGTGGGCCCTGGTCGGCCATTCGGGCGGAACCTCATTCGTCAGCTTGAGGGACCCGGAGTTCCCGTTGTTCGCGGGCATTCTGCCGCTGTCGGCCGGGGCGACAAAGAGTACCTGGCGGGACATCAAGGTATACCGGGACCATGCGTTCATCGTGGCCGACGGAGCGGGCGAACACGGGATGCAGGTCTTCGATCTGGCCCAGTTGCGCTCGGTGACCGATCCACCGGTGACCTTCACGGCTACGACGACCTACTCCGGAATCCACAGCGCCCACAACATCGTGATCAACGAGGAGACCGGCTTCGCCTATTCGGTCGGGGGCAACGGCGGCGGCGAGACGTGTGGAGGCGGCCTGCACATGATCGACATCCGCGCACCCGCCGATCCGCAGTTCGCCGGGTGCTTCGCCGACACCAACACCGGCTACCAGGGAACCGGCTATACCCACGACGCGATGTGCATCGTCTACCGCGGCCCCGACGCGGAACACCGTAGGCGCGAAGTCTGCTTCGGGTCGAACGAGACCGGTCTCAGCATTGCCGACGTGACCGACAAGGAGGAACCCCTCGCGCTGGCGTCCGTCTCCTACCCGGGCGCGGCCTACGCGCACCAGGGCTGGATCGATGAGGCTCACGAGTATTTCTACATGAACGACGAGTTCGACGAGTTCGCATCGCAGGGTGCTACGCGGACGCTCGTCTGGGATGTGAAGGACCTCGATGATCCCGTCATCGTGAAGGAGTTCATGAACGAAACCCAGGCCACCGATCATAACCTGTACATCGTCGGCAACCTGATGTACCAGTCCAACTACAGGGTTGGCCTGCGGATCCTGGATATCTCGGACCGCGAAAACCCGAGGGAGATCGCCTTCTTCGACACCGAGCCCTCCGGCGAGGATGTCGCGGGAACGACAGGGTCGTGGTCGAACTACCCCTTCTTCGGCAGCGGACTGATCGCCGTCACATCGATGGACCAGGGCGTCATGTTCGTCCGGCGGACCGGGGGAAGTTGATGGTCTTCCGGTGGTTGCTCCGTCGAGCTGACGGGGTGCCCGCGCCCGGAGCGGCACTGCTCCTCGGGCTGCTCGCCGCGTGTACGCCGGCGGACCGGCATGCGGATTTGCTTCTGACCGGCGGCATGGTGTTCGACGGGTCCGGTGCCGACGCCGTCGCGGCGGACGTCGCGGTCACCGGTGACCGCATCGTGTTCGTGGGCGGCCCGAACTCCACTGCGCCCCCTGCGACCGACACGCTTGACGTCTCCGGCCTGGTGGTCGCTCCGGGATTCATCGACATGCACTCCCACGCCGAGCTGGACTCCGACCACGGGCGCGACGCCCGGGCGTTCCTCTACCAGGGAATCACCACGGTCGCCCTTGGTCTGGACGGTGGCGGTCAGCCCGAGGTGGCGGACCGTCTGGCCGCCTGGACATTCGACGGAATCGGCGTGAATGCGTTTCTCTTCGTCGGGCACAACGCGGTGCGGAGCTGGGTGATGGGGATGGACGACGGGAAACCCTCGCCGCAGGAACTGGACGAGATGCGCGCCCTCGTCCGCCAGGGCATGGACGAGGGTGCCCATGGTCTCTCGTCGGGACTCTTCTATCTGCCGGGGAACTATGCGGAAACGGAAGAGTTGATCGAGCTGAACCGCGTGGCCGCCGAATACGAAGGCGCCATCTACGACACCCATGACCGCGATCTCGGCGCGGCATATCCTCCGTTCGGCTATCTCGAGTCGATCGCGGAAGGGATCCGCATCGGGGAAGAAGCGGGGACGAAGGTCATCTTCAGCCATTTCAACGCCCAGGGCGCGCACAACTACGGTCGGGCCCCCGAGGGGGCCGCGCTGATCGAGGCTGCTCGGGCGCGGGGCGTCGAGGTGGCCGGCGCCCACCACTCATACACCGCGACGCAATCCAACCTGCGCTCCTATACGGTCCCCGGATGGGCCGTTGTCGGCGGGGATACGGCCATGGTGAGGCGATTCGACGATCCGGACACGGTCGCCGTCATCGACCGCCAGACGCGTGAGATGCTGGCGATCCGCGGCGGTGCCGAGCGGCTTCTCTTCGCTGACCGGCGCTCCGGCCTGAACGGGCGGACGCTTCAGGACGTTGCGGATGAATGGGGAATGGCTGCGCCCGCCGCCGCGAGGCGCATTCTGCGGGAGGGGAACGCGGCCGTCATGAATCTCGGACTCTACGATGTCGAGAACGTGCGCTACCTGGCCCAGCTCAACTGGATGATGACCTGCACGGACGGGCGCGACCCCGGCCCGACCCGCCCCGTTACGCATCCCCGCGCATTCGGGTCGTTCACGAAGAAGATCCGCGACCTGGTGCTGGACGAGCAGCTGATCACCCTGCCCCACACGATCCGATCGATGACCGGGCTCGCAGCAGATTTTCTCGGCTGGCCCGACCGCGGCTACCTGCGCGAGGGCTACGCCGCCGACGTCACCGTGCTGGACCTGGACGCGGTCGACGACCTGGCGACCTACGAGAACCCGCACCAGTACTCTCGCGGCACGGTCCATGTACTCGTGAACGGGGTGTTCGCCATCCGGGACGGCGAGGCCACCATGGCGCTTCCGGGGCGTGCGCTCGTGCGGGGCGGCGGCGCGTTCGATGCCGGGTAGCGGCGACGGGCGACGGCAGCGCGAAGTCCTCGCCTCGCGCGACGGGCGTGTTCTCGTTCTCACGCTGAACCGCCCCCATCGCCTCAACGCGGTGAACCTGCCTCTCTACGAGCAGCTGATCGCGGATCTCGAGGCCGCCGCGGCCGATCCGGAGGTACGGTGCGTGGTCCTCACCGGTGCCGGCCGCGCCTTCTCGGCGGGCGCCGACCTCAAGGAGCACCGCGACGCGCCACCGCCGCCTGAAGAGCGTGCCCGCTACATCCGCGCCGGACAGAAGGCCAACCACCTGATCCAGACGATCGGCACCCCGGTCGTCGCGGCCGTGAACGGGCACGCCATCGGAGCCGGGCTCGAGATCGCGCTGTCCACGGACCTCGCCGTCGTGGCCGACGACGCCAGGCTGCGGCTCCCCGAGGTCGCGCTCGGCACGTTCGTGGGCGGCGGCGCCGTGTACACCCTTGCACAGAGGGTGGGTGTGCTCAAGGCCCGCGAGCTCATCTACATGGGTGACTTTTTCTCGGGCGCCGACGCCGCGGCGATCGGTGTGGTGAACCGCGCCGCACCCACCGCGGACGTCGTGCCCGTCGCGATGCGCTGGGCCGCGCGGCTGGCGCGCCGGGCGCCGATCCCCCTTGCCGCGGCGAAGCGGCTGATGGGGTCCGCGCCGGAAATGTCCCGCGAAGAGGCGCTGGAACGCGAACGCGAAGTTCTGGAGGCCATCTTCGATACCGAGGACTGGGCCGAGGGGCTGGCCGCGTTCCATGCCGGCCGGAAACCCGACTTCCAGGGGAGATGACGCTGGACCGCATCTTCGAGCCGCACTCGATCGCGGTGGTGGGTGCCAGTACCGATCCCGCCAAGCGCGGGTACCAGATCCTCCGCGCGCTGGGTGAATCCGGTTACGCTGGCCGCGTACACGCGGTCAACCCGGCCGGAGGCAGTCTGCTCGGGCACACGCTCCTGCGCTCGCCGGACGAACTACCCGAAGGGGTCGATCTCGCCGTTCTGTGCACACCGGCCGCGACCACGCCCGGACTGGTTCGCGCCTGCGGGGACAGGGGGGTCGGCGGCGCCATCGTGCTGGCCGTCGGCTTCGGAGAAGCTGGCCCGGAAGGCGCTCAGCTCGAGGCCGAGCTGGCCGAGGCCGGACGGGCCGCTCACGTTCGCGTGATCGGGCCCAACACCTCGGGGCTGCTCAACCTGCCCTCCGGGATCAACCTGATCGGAGCGCGGGGCGTCCGTCCCGGGGGAATCGCCCTTCTCGTGCAGTCGGGGAACATCGCACTGGGTCTCATGAACGAGATCACCAGGCGCTCGGCGCTGGGTATCTCGATCTGCTGCGGCCTCGGGAACGAGGTCGATGTCGGCTTCGGGGAAGTGCTCGAGTACTTGGGCGGACACGACGGGACGACCGGCGTGATCGCTCACATCGAGGGCTGCAAGGATGCGCGCACACTGCTGGACTCGGCCGCGGCGGTGACGCGGCGAAAGCCGGTGGTCGTCGTCAAGTCGGGACGTACCGCCGTGGGTGCAGAGGCGGCAATCTCCCACACCGGGGCCGTCGCCGGACCCTACGACCGCCTCCGCGCGGGTCTCGCGCAGGCCGGGGTGGTCGAAGTCGTGCGGACCGATGAGCTGTCCCATATCGCCGAGACCCTGGTCTCGCAGGTACCCGGTCCGGCGGACGGCGGGATTGCCATCCTGTCCGACGGCGGCGGACAAAACACGCTTGCCGTCGACTTCCTTCACGAGCTGGGAGCGACCCTGGCGCACCTCGGCGAAACCACATCGTCCGCGCTGCGAGCCCGGCTCGGCCCCGCCGCCGCCGTGCGAAACCCGGTCGACGTGGCCGGTGCCGCGGACACCGATCCCGGCACCTTCCTGCACGCCGTGGAGGCTCTCGCCGACGATTCGGCGGTTGGCATCGTGCTGGTTGTCGGCCTCTTTGGCGGCTACGGCACCCGGTTCTCGGAAGAGCTCGTCGGGGTCGAAGCCGAAACAGCGGCCGCCATGGCGGCCAGGATGCGAACCGCGGGCAAGGGGCTTGTGGTGCAGTCCCTGTACGCTGCACAGCACAGTGTGCCGCTGGACGCGTTGCGCCAGAACAGCGTGCCGGTGATCGAATCCCTCGAAGTCGCGTGCCGCGCGGCCGTAGAGCTGCAGCGGCGGGGCTCGAGACTGGCACGCCCGGATCCCTCCCCGGCGTCTCCGCCGGCGACAGCCAAATCTCTATTAATCGCACCCGACCATCATCATGCGATCATCGCCGCCCGCGCCGAAGGGCGCGTCACGCTCACCGAACCCGAGGCGCGCGCGATTCTCGGTGACTCCGGCCTACCCTTCGGGCCGGCAGAGATCATCAGCTCCGGCGACGAGGCGTTGCAGAAAGCGGTTCGGGCCCCCCACCGCATCGCGCTCAAGCTCCTCTCGAAGCACATCACACACAAGACCGAGGCGCAGGGCGTCGTACTCGACATCGCCACCCCGGACGAGGCCCGTATCGCCTTCGAGAGAATCGTCTCGGGCGCGCGCAGTCATGCCCGGGCCCAGGGTCTTCCCGATGAAGAGTACGCGGCGCTGGCGTCGCCGATGTACCCCCAGCCGGTCGCCGAGTTCCTGGTCGGCGCGAGCCGCGACAGCCAGCTTGGACCCGTGCTCACCATTGGCGCCGGCGGGGTCTGGGTGGAGGTCTTTCGCGATGTCGCGCACAGGGTGCTGCCCGTGAGCGACGCCGAGATCGCGTCGATGATCGCGGAACTCAAGGCGAGCGCCCTGCTCGCCGGCACGCGGGGGAGGCCCCGTGTGCGTACCGAGCCCATCGTCGCCGCCGCAGCGGCCGTCGCACACAGCCTGCTCAAGTGGAGGGACATCGCCGAAGTCGAAGTCAACCCGCTGTTCGTCTACGAGGACCGTGTGGTGCCGGTCGACGCGCGTGTCGTGCTGATGGATCCTACGGCTGCAGCACCACCTTGACCGCCTTGCTGCGGCGATGGTCGAACGCAGCACGCAACGCATCCCGGTACTGGGCCAGAGGGAAGACGTGCGTGACCAGGTCCTGCAACGCCACGTTGCCCGCCAGCAGATCCTCCGCCATCCTCTCGAGCGTCACCTCGAATGTGTGCCGCCGGCGTCCCCGCCACTCCTCGACACCGTACCCCACGTACCCCTGCACACGGAGCTCCTTCGCCCACAGGAACGTCAGGTCCAGCTTGCGCAACTGACCCGCGCACCCCAACAGCACGATCCGCCCGCCGGCCGACGCGAACCCCAGCGACTGTGCCATGCTGGAACGGGATCCCACACAGTCAAAGACCATGCGAAAACCCCCGCCGGCATAGACCTCGTCGCCCACGACGGGCATGTACGCGCTCGCACCGGTGTCGATCAGGGCCTGGCGCGCCTCGTCACCCGGCGTCACCACCCCGTCGGCGCCCAGGCCCCTCGCAAGTGCCACCTCATGCGGCCGCTTCGCCTGCGCCACGAGGTGCCCGGTGTAGCCCAGAGCGCGCAACGCCCAGATCGTCGCGAAGGCGATCGTGCCGCTTCCGATCACCAGTATGGGGCCGCGCGAGTGCACCGCCCCGCTTCTCAGCACCCCATGCACGCCGATCGAAAAGGGTTCGGCGAGTACGGCAACCTGGTCGGGCACACCATCGGGCACCGGGAAGACCTGTCGCCTGTGCGCGATCATTTGCTCGCTCCAGCCGCCGGGCAGATCGCGATGGTACCCGATGGTCAGACCCGGGGCCAGGCCGTTCGGCGTCAGTGGCAAGGGGCCCTCATCCCCCGACTGCTCGCAGGTGGAGTGTTGTCCCGCCGTGCACGGCGGGCACCATGACTCCTCTTCCCAGCCACGAGCCTCGCAGTGGAGCATGGGATCCACGACAACCCGCTGGCCCGGCTCCAGGTGCGAGACCGCGGACCCCGTCTCCGCGACGCGTCCCAGAATCTCGTGCCCCAGCACCGCCGGGAACGACCCGAAGGGCTCCATGGCCGGGCTGGACTTGTAGGAGATGTTCCCCAGATCGCTCCCGCAGATCCCGCACAACTCGACATCGATTCGGACCCAGTCGTCACCGGGGAGGACAGGTGCCGGTCGATCCACCAGCCGGACGCCCGATGGGCCGCCGTAGACGAAGAGATCGCTGAGACGTCCGAGGCTCCGGGTGAGGATGAAACCGGGGACCGTTACCTTGAATTCGACAGCTTGCACAGTGGTATCCGTTCGTTGGGCGAAGGATTGGTAAAGTAAACAGACGTGGGTCGAGGTCACCAATGAAGACTGCCGTCGTTGCCGGTTGCCGCACCCCGTTCACCCGGGCGGGCACCCACTTCGCGCGTCTGACCGCAATCGAACTCGGCCGCCACGCGGTGACGGAGCTGCTGGCACGCACCCGGATCGAACCCGACCTGGTGGACCAGCTCGTCTATGGTACGGTCATCCACGATCCCCAGGCGCCGAATATCGCCCGTGAAGTCGGGTTGGCCACGCTGCCGAAGGACGTTCCGGCCACGACCGTGTCGCGGGCGTGCGCGTCGGCCAACCAGGCCATCTCCGATGGCGTCAACCTGATCGAAGCCGGCATCGCCGATGTCGTCGTCGCGGGCGGCGCCGAATGCCTGTCCCGAATCCCCATTCTCGCGTCCGATCGCCTTGCCCGGGTGTTGGTGTCGGCCAGCAGGGCGAAAAGCCTTGGAGCCCGCCTCCGCGCGTTCACCGCGCTGCGCCCGCGCGACCTGGCCCCGGTGGCGCCCGCTATCGCCGAGTATTCGACCGGCGAAACCATGGGCGCGGCGGCCGAGCGCATGGCCAAGGAGAACGGGATCGCCCGCGAGGACCAGGACCAATGGGCGCTCGCGTCGCACCGCAAGGCTCACGCCGGGGCCGAGGACGGGCGGCTTGCCGCGGAGATTGCCCCGGTATACGTGCCGCCGCGCTACGACGACATCGTGGAACGGGACAACGGCATCCGCCCGGACACCTCGTTGGAGGCGCTGGCCGCGCTCCGTCCCGTATTCGACCGCAGGTTCGGCTCGGTTACGGCGGGCACCTCGTCGCCCCTGACCGACGGCGCTTCGGCCGTCCTGCTCATGTCACCCGCACGGGCGCGCGAGCTGCGGCTGGAGCCGCTCGGCTACGTGCGCAGCTATGCGTTTTCGGCCCTCGATCCGGGTGCGCAGCTGCTCCAGGGACCCGCCTACGCGGCCCCGATCGCCCTCGACCGGGCCGGGCTCCATGGCCGACATCGATCTTCTGGAGATGCACGAGGCGTTCGCCGCCCAGGTGCTTTCCAACCTGCAGGCCTGGGATTCCGATGCCTTCGGCCGTGACGAACTCGGTCGGTCGGGCCGGCTGGGCCATCCCGACCGGGACGCGATCAACGTCATGGGCGGCTCGATCGCCATCGGTCACCCCTTCGGCGCGACCGGCGGACGCCTGACCGTCACGTTGCTGAACGAACTGAGGCGGCGAGACGGCCAGTTCGGCATGGTCACCGTGTGCGCGGCCGGCGGGATGGGCTTCGCGATGGTCCTGGAGCGCGCCTAGCAGTCCGTGGACAAAGCCGCCCGAGCACCGAGAGCGGCAGGTCGCCTTACCTACCCGCCGCCTATCCGCGGGCTCGCAAACGAGGCTCGATACGGCCGGCCAGTCTGCGCGGGAAGCGCGATCCGATGTACACCTGCTTCCCGCTCCGCAGAATCACGCGCACCGCCTGGTTGCCCCGGATCGACCAAGCCGTCTTTCGGCCCGTCGGGCGAATCCCCCATCCGCCGAACTCGCGGATGGGGCGGTAGGTGACCGCCTCCGCGGACTCCATGTCCCCATATCGGATCCGTTTCCGCACCAGGTGGAGCGGTCCGAACGCAATGAAGAGGTGATCGGCGCGGGCTTCCACGTCGAAGCGCAGGAAGCACAGCGTCATCAGCAGCGGGAACAGCAGCACGGCCCCCAAAGTGAGCGCCGTCGCCGTCGTGCTCAGCGTTCCCCTGTCCGCACCGTAGATCGTCGCACCGGCCACCCCCAGGCACGCACCCCAGACCAGGATCCACACCCACGCCGGTGCCCAGGTTCGTTCAACGTATGCGCCACGTTCATGCTTCATTGCCAGGTCAGCTCCTCCAGGGCGCTTCTGACGTACACGGGCACCATCGCCCGCCGCCATTCGGCATCCACGATCAGGTTTTCCAGGGGGCGGCACTGCGCCCGGGCCCGCTCCGCCAGTGCCTCGATCATCACGTCGTCGAGCGGCCAGCCGACGGCAACCTCCGGCCATCCAGCCAGCACCCGCGGACGCGCGCCGAGCGCAGAGACGACGCCGGTGAGCCCCTTCACGGTCCCCGATTCCTCGAAGTCCGCCGCCACCGCCACCGAGAGGAGCGGGAAATCGATCGAGTTGCGCTGGCGCAGCTTTCTGTACGCGCTGCGACGGCCAGGCACGATCGGAATGGTGATGCCGGTCAGGATTTCGTCGGCGGTACGGCGGGTGTTCCAGATGCCATCGGTCACGAAGAACTCGGAAGCGCGGATGACCCTGGTTCCATTCGGGCCTGACAGGGCAAAGCTCGCGCCGAGCGCGATCAGGTTGGGCGGCGTGTCGGCCGAGTGCGCGGCCACGCACTTCCTGCCGACCTGGGTGACGTGGCAGACGGTCCCGTCCTTTTTGAGGCAGTACCCGAGTGCGCCCCGCCAGAACCGCGTCTGGTTGTAGTAGGTGCACCGCGTGTCGAGGCAGACATTGCCGCCGATCGTCCCCATGTTTCGCAGTTGAGGGCCGGCAACAAGCCCCGCCGCTTCCGCCAGACCGGGAAAGTGCCGTCGCACCAGTGGGTTGGCCGCGACGTCCGCGAGCGTTTCCAGCGCGCCGACTCGTAGCGCCACCTCCGGCTCGAACGCTCCGCTGCCCGCCCCGTTGCTGGCCGCCCCGTTGTCGGCCGCCCCGGCGCCGGCCGCGCCCGCGTTCTCCACCACCTCGATCCCGCGCATGGCGCCGATGCCGTTCAGCGACACCAGGTGCGCCGGGGTGAAGAGCCGGTGCTTCATGTTGGGCATCAGGTCGGTGCCCCCGGCGATGGGCATCGCGTCCGAGCCGAACTCGGCCAGCAGGGCCACGGCCTCGTCTACCGTGCCGGGGCGATGATAGCGGAAGGGCGGCAGGCGGAGCATGGTTCCCCGCTATCTCCCCGGGGCGAGCGGACGCGCAACCATGATCCCGTCCTGGCCGTCGATCCGCCGGATCCGCTCGGCCAGGGTCTCGTCGCTGATCTGCACGTGCGAACCCACCAGGGGCGCGTGGAGAAGCCTCAACTCGCCGTCCCGCCACAGCGCGATCCCGGTGTGCGCGATGTCGAGCCCCGGAACCGTGCTTGTCGCGGCGATGATGTCGCCGTCACGGATCATGTGAGCCTTCTCTGCGATCTCTTCCTGCGGAATGTAGAACCGGTCCACCGCACTGATCCTCGCCTCGGTTCTCGCGATCTCGGCCAGGACATCCCGATCGGCAAGCTGACGGTACGCGTCCGGGTGGGTGGACATGAAGTCGATCGCCGAGCCGTCCGCCACGCCACCCAGCTGGCGCGACAGCGACGTCACCAGCCCCGCGGCCTCGTTGTCGGCGATCCACTCGCTGAAGTAGTGGAGGCGGCTGGGGTATCCGTCCAGCAAGCCCGCGCGGTAGCGGATCCGGGTGAGTTCGTCCTGGAAGGCGGTCCGGAAAACGTCGCCGGCCGGCGCCTTCCACGCCAGTCGCGCGATCACCAGGGCGTTTTCGACGAACGTCACGCAATCGAGCGCCTCCAGGTTGACGACGAGGCGCTCGGGCCCCGCGACTTCCAGTGTGTGCGGCCGGTAGGGCGTGCCCACGAAGCGCTCCCCGATGCGCGCAAGGAGGCCCCCAAAGCGCGGGAACGTATCGGGCCGCTGGTCCACCGCCCACGCGACCTGCTCGCGCGCGATCTCCCAGTCGCGGGCAGTGCCGGCGGCGGGGCGCTGCTGCGCCTCGGCGGCAACCGCGCCAAGGACGGCCAGTGGCAGGACGCCCTGCACCACACGCAGGAGCCGCGGCGGCGGACGCAGAAGCCGCAGCGGCGGACGGCGAGGCCGGGACTGCACTTTCATCGCACCACTTCCCGGCGCCCGCCCGCGACGCCGGCGACACCCGCGGCGCGCAGCGCCCTCCACACGCGGGGCGGCGAGAACGGTAGAGAGTCCATGCGCACGCCTACCGCATCGTAGATGGCGTTGGCAATGGCCGGAATGGACGGGTGCAGCGGCCCTTCGCCGGCCTCCTTGGCCCCGTACGGCCCCTCCGGGTCGAGCGACTCGACGATCAGCGATTCCAGCGCAGGCGTATCCAGGCTCGTCGGAATGCGGTAGTCCAGCAGCGAGGGTGCGTTGTGCAGCCCCGCCCGTCCCTGGCCCTCGGACTTGAAGATCTGCTCCTCCATGAGCGCTTCGGCGAAGCCCATGTACGCCGAACCCTCCATCTGGCCGGCCACCAGGACCGGGTTCAGCGCCCGTCCACAGTCGTGCGCGATCCAGATCCTGTCGACCGTGACGAACCCTGTCTCCACATCCACCTCTACCTCGGCCACATGCGCGGTGAACGAGTACGCAGGCGAAGCGCCGATCGTCGCGCCCCTGTAGTCCCCGTGCACATCCTTGGGCGTGTTGTACGAACCGGTGGCGCCAAGGGTGCCAAACTCGGCTTCCGCCAGATTGAAGGCGTCCCGCAACGGCATGCTCGTGCCCGTGTCCCCCGCCCGCACCGCCAGGCCGCCCGCCAGCAGCACTTCGCGCGGCTTCGCTCCCCACTCGGCGGCGACCGCTTCCTGCACCTGCCCCTTGAGCTTGCGCGCCGCGTCGATGCAGGCGTTGCCGAGCATGAAAGTGACCCGTGACGAATAGGCGCCGAGGTCGACCGGGGTGAAGTCTGTATCACCCGCCAGGACCCTGACATGATCCAGCGGGACGCCCAGCTCCTCGGCCACGATGTACGCCACCATGGAATCCACGCCCTGCCCGATCTCGGAGGCGCCCGAGAAGACCGCCACGCGTCCCGACCGGTCCACCTGGAGTTGGACCCCCGACTGCGGCATGTCGTTCGGGTAGATCGGGTAGTTGGTGCCGGTGATGTAGGTGGACCCCGCCACGCCCACGCCGCGCCCGAACGGCAGCCGGCGGTGCTTCCGCTTCCAGTCGCTCGCCCGCTCCACTTCGTCCAGGCACTCCAGGAAGCCGTTCGACGTCACGCGCAGGTCGTTCACCGTGCGCGTGTTGGCACCGATGAAGTTGCGCCTGCGCAGTTCGATCGGGTCGATCCCGAGCGTCTCGGCGATCCGGTCGAGCTGGACCTCGAAGGCGAAGCGCGGCTGTACCGAGCCGTGACCGCGCTTCGGTCCGCACGCGGGCTTGTTCGTGTATGCGCGCGTGGAGTGGAAGCGGTAGGCGGGCATCCGGTAGGGGGCCGTGAGGAGTTGCCCGGAGTAGTAGGTCGTCACCAGCCCGAAGGACGCGTACGCGCCGCCGTCCATGACGATCTTCGAGTCGACCGCCGTGAGCATGCCTTTGCTGGTCGCGCCGGTGCGGTACCGCATGTGGAAGGGGTGGCGCCCGCGGTGGGCGTAGAAGACCTCTTCGCGCGTATACAGGATCTTGACCGGACGCCCCGTCATCATCGACAGTCTGGCGACGCAGAATTCCAGGTCGAACGGCTCCGACTTGCCGCCGAACGCCCCGCCGACCGGGGGCTGAATGACCCGCACCTGTGCCGGATCCACCTCCAGGACCCGGGCAAGTTCCCGATGGAGGTAGTGGGGAACCTGCGTCGCCGACCACACGGTGAGTTTGCCGTCCCCCTCGGCGAGCCCGATCGCGCAGTGCGGTTCAATGGGCGTGTGGGTCGTCCCCTCGAAGAAATACTCGCCCTCCACCACCACATCCGAGTCACCAAGCCCGGCTTCCACATCCCCGAACTCCAGCTGCACGACCTTGGTGACGTTGCCGTTGCGTCCCGGCTTGCGCGGCGTGTGGATGAACGGGCCCGAGCCGGCGGCGATCGCCTCGTGCGGGTCGAAGTACGCGGGGAGTTCCTCGTACCCCACGTCGATCAGTTCCAGCGCCGCGATGGCGGTGTCCTCGTCCACCGCGGCCACCGCGGCCACGCCGTCGCCGATGTAGCGCACCCGGTCCAGGCACAGGGGATACTCGTCCGGCGTCCACGGAATGATGCCGTATGGTGTCGGCATGTCGCGGCCCGTCACCACGGCGTGGACTCCCTCCATCGCCTCGGCGCGCGAGGTGTCGATCGCGAGGATGCGCGCATGCGGGTGCGGGCTCCTGAGGATCTTGCCGTGCAGCATGCCGGGAAGACGGATGTCGTCCGTGTAGCGCGCCCTGCCGGTCGCCTTGGCCAGGCCGTCCACCTTGCGCATGGGGCGGCCGATCGTGGACAGCGCGGCCGCGCCACCCGGTCCGTCGCGCCGGCTCACGCGCCCACCCTGGCCGCGGCGGCCTCGACGGCGTCGTAGATCTTCGCGTAGCCCGTGCACCGGCACAGGTTGCCGGCCAGCGCGGCCCGGATCTCGTCGCGGGTCGGCGACGGGTTGCGGTCCAGCAGCGCCACCGAGCTGCACAGGATGCCCGGCGTGCAGAATCCGCACTGCGCGGCCCCGTTGAGGTCGAACTCGTCCTGCACCGGGTGCGGCTCCGTCCCTTCCGCGAGCCCCTCGACAGTGCGCACCTCGCGCCCCTCGGCCTCCCACACCGGCGTGATGCACGACAGGATGGCGCGTCCGTCCACGATCACGGTGCAGGCGCCGCAGTCCCCCTTGTCACACCCCTGTTTTGACCCTGTCAGGCCCAGTCCATAGCGCAACGTCTCGAGCAGCGTGTAGTGCGCGGGCACCCCGCAAACGCGCTCGTCTCCATTCACCCGCAGGCGGACAACTTCCATCGGGGACCTCCTCCGACCTATAATATCTGTCTGACGACCCACCTTGCATAGCCACAGGACGAAGCGAGACGATGCCCTACCCCGAAATGATGGTCGCCCCGATGCGGCACGAACTGGTACAGATCGGCTTCCAGGAACTTTGCGACGCGGAGCAGGTCAACCAGGCGATGGACGCCATGGACGGCACCGTGCTCATGGCGGTCAACTCCGTTTGCGGCTGTGCCGCCGGGATCTTCCGCCCGGCCGTGATGCTGGCGCTCCAGGGCGACAAGCAGCCCGACCACAAGGTCACGGTCTTCGCCGGCCAGGATCTGGATGCCACCGCGGAAGCCCGCAAGCAGCTCATCGGCTACCCGCCGTCGTCGCCCTCGATTGCTCTGCTGAAGGACGGCGACGTGGTGTTCATGCTCGAGCGCTTCCAGATCGAGGGACGGTCAGCCCCCGCGATCGCCGCCGACCTGCAGGCGGCCTTCGAGGCGCACTGCTAAGGACCCGGCTGCCCGGACCGAATCGCCGCGTCAGTCTCGTCGGTCCTCCTTGCGGGCGGCGAGCCACCCGTCCAGCGAGTACTTGCCGCCACCGCGGGTGAAGAAGAAGAGCCAGGTGAAGCAGTAGAACGCGGCCAGTTCGCCCCGGTTCAGGATCGGCCAGAATCCCTGCGGTGCGTGCACCATGAAGTACGCGACCGCCATCTGACCCGAGGCGATGAAGGCCACCGGCCTGGTGAACAGCCCGGCCATCAGCAGGAGACCGCCGAAGAACTCGATGATCCCGGCGGCGCCCCTCAGGCTCATCATGTTCTGCACTTGTTCCGAGTCCAGCACCCCGAACAGCTTCTGGGCTCCGTGCTGAGCGAAAAGGAACCCGGCAACGACGCGAAGCGCGTTGTGGGCGAATTCCCTGAGTCCCGCGTGCTCCGTCTTGAACATTCCTGATCCCCCTGCTGTGGCGATGCATCGTCCTTGCGGACTGCGAACCCGGACAGCGTAACCGCCCCGCGCGCGCCGAGAAAGACCCGCGACCGGGAAGGTCGCGCGACCAGCGCGCGCCTACCGGCCCGGCCCCAGCCCCCTGCGCTCCGCGCGGCGGAGACGCCGCCGCTCCCGTTTCTCCCGGCGCCGTCTGCGACGGGCCTCGCGCTTGCTCTCGCCCGGATGGCGATACTCGATCTCCACCGAACTCAGCACCGCGAACCCGTCGATCCGGACCAGCGGCATGTCCCCCAGCGGCAGCACCGACCGGGTTCCCCGCTGCTCGAAGCTGCCGAGAATCGCCGAACCCGAGCACTCGATATGCAGCCCGGGCGGGACGACCACCTCCACGGAACTCATGACCGCCGTCACCGTGAACAGCGTTTCGCCGGGACCCAGAAGGGCTTCCCTCAGGTCGAGCACCATTGATCCCATGACAGCGGCGACGGTATTGCGCCGGGCGGGTATCCAGGGACCGCTCCGCTTTGTTTCGCTGAACACGGCCACCGCGCGGTCGGTAGGACGGATCCGTCCGGCGGGCAGATCCGCCCCCATCCGGGCAACCATCGCAAGGTCATCGGCCTGGACCGCTCCGGCCCGGACCGCTCCCGTCGCCCCCACCCCGTGCACACCCCCGCGCAGCCCCTCCAGCGCCTTCCCCAGCTCGGGCAGCGAGCCGGCTTCCTGCACCATAGTCACGCGTCGCTCGAAGTCCTCCATGGTGACGCGATCCTGCGCAAAGCACTCGCTCAAGAGGTCGATGGCCTTCTCCCGGGCTTCGTCCAGCGCGATGGGCCGTTCCGTCCGGGACTCGATTCCACCCGACGGCGTGCGTTTCTTCATTCCCCGGTCACCTCCACCACTGTGCCTCCACATGCCTTGCAGAACTGCGCGTCCTGATCGTGTCCGCCGCTGTGGCAATCCGAGCAGACGCGGTCATGCATCATCGTCTGGCCGGTCGCATTGCGCGCGCGGTGCGCGGCCTGCGCCAGCTCGACGCTCACGATCCCCGTCGGTATGGCGATCAACCCGTACCCCATCAGCATGATCAGCGCCGCCAGCATCTGTCCCTGGGGCGTGGCCGGCGTGATGTCGCCGAATCCCACGGTCGTGAGCGTGACCACGGCCCAATACACCGAAACCGGGATGGACGTGAACCCGGTTTCGGGTCCCTCGATCAGATACATGAACGAGCCCAGGATCACGACCAGCGTGAGCACCGAGATCAGGAACACGATGATCCGGTAGCGGCTGGCCGCCAGCGCCCGTCCCAGGGTCCTGGCTTCGCCGAGGTACCGCACCAGCTTGAGGACCCGGAACACGCGCAGCACCCGCAGCACGCGGATGATCGCCAGGAAGCGCGCGTCCAGGAGCAGGACGCTCAGGTATGTGGGCAGGATTGCGAGGAAGTCGATGATGCCGAAGAAGCTGAACGCGTACTTCCGCTTCGACTGTACCGACGCCAATCTCGCCGCATATTCGATGGTGAAGAGTCCGGTGAACAGCCACTCGAGCGCGTACAGCAGCGTTGCGTGCTCTTCGTAGATCGACTCCACGGAATCGAGCATGACGACCAGGACACTGGCCAGAATCGCAACGATGAGAACAACGTCGAACGCCGTTGCGACGCGGTCGTCGGATTCGAAGAGGATGTCGTAGAGCCGTCCGCGCCACGGCGGACCGTTCGTGGCGCGATTCGTCGAACTCATGCGCCGTCGGCGTCCGGTTCGGGAACGCCGCTCGGACAGGAGATGCCGGTGCCCCCGAGGCCGCAGTATCCCCCCGGGTTCTTGGCCAGGTATTGCTGGTGGTAGTCCTCGGCGTAGTAGAACTCGGGGGCTTCCGCGATCTCCGTGGTGATCCGGCCGAACCCCGCGGCGGAAAGCTCTGCCTGGAACGTGTCCCGCGACGCTTCGGCCAGACGGCGCTGGCGGTCACCGACCGCATAGACCGCCGACCGGTACTGCGTGCCCACGTCCGCCCCCTGCCGCATCCCCTGGGTCGGATCGTGGCCCTCCCAGAAGCCCGCCAGCAGCGTACGGTAGTCGATCACGTCCGGATCGAAGACGACGAGCACCGCCTCGGCGTGCCCGGTCCCGCCAGTGCAGACCTCATGATAGGTCGGGTTCGGAGTCATACCGCCCTGGTAGCCGACCGCGGTGGAATGCACGCCCCGCAGCTGCCAGAACTGGCGCTCGGCGCCCCAGAAGCACCCCATCGCGAAGTACGCCCGCTGGAAGCCTGCCGGAAACGGCGGCTTGATCCGGTTGCCGTTTACATGATGCAACTCGGGTACGGGCAACGGTTCGGCGCGACCTTCCAGAGCGTCGCCCGGACCCGGCATGCGCAGTTTTCGAGGACCAATAAACACTTGACGGCAATCCTTGGCCCAAGGAAGGTAATACGTTGTGAACTGGACGCTCAATCCCGACGCCGCGCCGGCCGTGCCCTACCCGGCCGAATGCAGGCCGATCATCGACCTCGCCGCCCACCGCGAGGCGCTCGCGGAAATCACCGCCTGGCCGGGCTACGCGCGGACCCCTCTGCGTGCCGCGCCGCATCTGGCTTCGGAGCTGGGGCTGGAGTCGGTTTTTGTGAAGGATGAGAGCGGCCGCTTCGGACTGGGCAGCTTCAAGGCGCTGGGCGGGGCATACGGAATGCGTCAGGTGATGAAGGTTCGAGACGGCGGCGCGGCAGGGTTGACCGTTACGTGTGCCTCGGACGGGAACCACGGGCGGTCCGTCGCGTGGGGCGCCCGGATGTTCGACTGCGACGCCGTCGTGTACCTGCCTGGGCACGTCACCGAGGTGCGTGCCGACGCGATCCGGTCGTTCGGCGCCCGTGTGGTCCGCGTGGACGGAGAATACGACGACGCGGTCGCCCAGGCGGCCCGGGACGCGCGCCACAACGGCTGGACCGTGATTTCGGACACCTCGTATCCCGGCTACATGGACATTCCCCGTCATGTCATGGTGGGATATACGGTCATGGTCGGTGAGGCGTTGGCCGCCGCGGAGGCGTCCGTCGCGGGCGCCGGGGAGCCGCCAACACACGTGTTCATCCAGGGTGGGGTCGGGGGCCTGGCGGCGGCGGTGATCGGGCACCTGTGGGAGCGCCTGGGCGAGGACCGTCCCGTGGCGGTGATCGTCGAGCCGGCCGCCGCAGACGGCCTCCTGCAGAGCTCGCTCGCGAGGCAGCCCAGCGCCAGCCGCGGCGACCTGCACACGATCATGGCCGGGCTCAGCTGCCGCGAGATCTCGCCGCTCGCGTGGGAGATCGTGGGCAGGGGCGCGCACGCGTTCATGACCGTGCCGGAAGAGGGGATCGCGCCGCTCATGCGTGCTGCCGCCCGGGGCGAGCTCGGGGAGCCGTTCGAGGGAGGGGAGTCGGGGGTGGCGGGGCTGCTGGGGCTGATCGAGGTCGCGCGGGACGGGGAGCGCCGCCGCAGGATCGGGCTGGACGAGCGCTCGCGCGTGCTCGTGTTCAACACCGAGGGCGCGACCGACCCGGAGCTGTACGCGCGGATCGTGGATTGACGGCGTGCCTGGCCGACGTGGCGGGACGCGACGGCGTGGCGCGGAAGCCGGCGCGCACGGGTTTCCCCGGCCAGGGACCGCGGATACCTTTCCGACCGTTCGCCACGCGCCCCGCAGAGGGCGCGACGCCCATCGCCGCCAACAGGTCTCCGACATGACCCAACAACCCTTCTATACCGCCCGCGCCAGCGTCGCCAAAGTGGATGGAATCCACCGCCGCGCGACCCTTGAAGACGGCACCGAAGTCGACTTCGGCGTCCACGGGCCCATCAAGGCGCACTACCGGCTGGACGCGGAACCGGACCGGCCGCTGCCTGTCGATTATCTGGTCGCGGCGGCCGCCGGCTGACTGCTCGGGACACTCAACGGCGCACTGGAGGTGCGCGGGATCCCGATGGCCAACGACGCGATCAGCGTGCGGGCCGAAGGCGTCAACGAGGTGGTGGACCGGATGGTGGTGCTCACGACGATCCACGCGCACTACACCATCCGGCTGCCGGCCGGCGCGCCGCGGGACAAGGTGGACCGGGCGCTGGCCACGCACGTCGCGAAGTGTCCGACGGCCTGCAGTCTGAAGGGGGCGGTCGAGGTTACCTGGTCGGCGGACGTCACGGAGGCGTAGCGGGGCGGAAGCGCACTCTTGCCACCCGCTGCACGTCGAGCGAATCGGTGGTGACGCCGTAGAGGACGGACTCGGTGGCCCACGGGACGATCCCGGTGCGGACCCGAGCAGGCCAGCGGTAGCGGGCAACGAGCGTCGTTTCGTGATAGACATCGGCTTCGCGCATGTCTTCGCCATCCGCCTGCGATTTCTCGATCCACAGGCGGCCCCCCCGGTCGAAGAACATGTCCGCCAGCGGGGGTTTGCGGTCGGGGATCCCGAAGGGGTGGCTGTCGAGGTCGACCCGGTCGAGGTCACGATCGATCCGTTCCTGTGCCCGGGCCTGTTCCTCCGGGCTAAGCGGAGGGCCCGGAGACTCCGGACCCACAATCTGCGACACGCTTCCGTCGGCGTAGTGGTAATTGACCACGTATGGCGATGTCACCGCCTCGGCCCAGGCGCCTCCGGGACCGTGTGCGTGAATCCAGCTCGGACCGTGCGGCTGGTGGAGGTACGAGATGCCACGGAAGCCTCCGCGCTCGAACTCGGTCGTCGTAAAGCCAGTGGACTGGCGTTCCGCGTCCGCGAGAATGACGGTGTCCACGCCACCGTCGGGGTTCACATGGAGGCGCGCGGTGATGCTGCGAAGTTGCGCGGTGATGCTGGTACCCTCCTCGGCGCGCACGGGCCCGACGTTGACCAGCCTGCCATCGGTGTCGAAGGTGAACGGGTCCTGGATGCCGGCCTGGCCGGGGTGGAGGGTGGGACGGCCTCGCTCGTACTCGGCGCCCGCCGAATCCAGCCTGAAAACACTGTACCGCGTGGTTTCCCGCACCCACAGGGCACCATCCGGATCGAACTCCAGGCAACAGGGATCGTTCAGCTCCCCCGGACCCTCGCCGTGGCCCCCGAAGCGGAACGCAAAGCGGCCATCGGGCTCGAACACGCGGATCTCGTTCGTTCTCCTGTCGGCGACGACCAGCCGTCCCCGGGAGTCCTCCACGATGGCGCCAATAAATGTGAACAGGTAGGGATCGTCCCCGTCGACCTCGCCGACTTCGAGATCGATCGTGCCTTGGAAGGTGGGAACCTCCGGGAGAGCGGCGGGGCTCTCGACATCGCCGCAGGCGGTCGCGGCCAGCAGTCCGCAGGTGAGCACCAGCGAGCACCGAGAGCGGATACCGGGTCGCACCACTACTTCTCCAGCGCGTAGAGCCGGACGTGGGAGACGCCCAGCTCGCCCACCCACTCGCCGAGGATGTAGTCTTCGCCGATCTCGAAGCCCGTGCTGATTCCGCCCGTCCCCAGCGCCAGGCCCGGAGGTACGGCGACGGAGCCCAGCCAGTCGCCGGCCGGTGTGTAGACCTCGAATGGGGGAACCGCGGCTCCGTGCGGGGCATGGGGCTCCACCCAGAGGTTGCCGACGGCATCGACGTGGATCGACTGGAGAGCCGGGAGAGTCGAGGCCATCGGGCGTGCACGCCAGCCCGGCTTCATGGCCTCCATGTCCTCCTCGGTGCGTCCACCGTACATGTTTCGCCTTGCCATCCAGTCAAGGTAGGCCTCGATATGCTCTTCCGTCACCTCACGGAGCGGTGCCTCGCGCCTGAGGATCGCGGTGGTGGAACCGTCGTCGAGGGAGATGGACCGGATGGAGAACGCTTCGGTATCGGCGTGGGCCAGGCGTCCGGCATTGGCGGCAAACACCGGTCGCTTTCCGAAGGTGTACGACATGAACGATATGCCGCGGCCGCTGGCGGAGATCACCTGCTCTGCGCCCGGCACGTCCGTCAACGCTGCAAACGTCCCGTCGTCCAGGGACAACGTCGCAATCCGGACTGCCGGCCACCGAACGACGCCATCCGGGAGGTCCCCGCGACGGTCCTGGACCTCCATTACCAGATGGCGCCCGGACAGCCCGGCGGCGTCGCCGGTCAGAAACCCGGGCCACGGGGCCTCGCCGCGCACGGTGCGGGCAATCCGACCGTCGGGGCCGAACACCTGGGCACGATACAGGCCCGCGTCCCAGGTCACCACGGAATCACCGGCGAGTGCGCCCAGAAACTCCAGAAAGGCGTGATCGCCGGGGCCTTCGCCTTCACCCGACGTGCGCCAGACGAAGGCGCCGTTGCGGTCGTAGCGGCGCAGTTCCCCGCTGGCCGATTCCGCAACGACGATGTCGCCGCTGCCCAGGCGGACTGCACCCACGACCCCATCGAGCAGGTACTCGCCTGCCCCCGTGGCGGAGCCGATTTCGACCAGTGGCTCCTCGCTGACTCGCCAGCCTTCGCCCGGTCCCCAAAGCGGTTCTATCGCCGTTGCTATCCGTATGCCGGCTGAATCGGAGTGGATCGTGCCGGCGTGCCGGATGGGCGCGTCGCAGGCAGCGAGAGCGAGGATGAGGCAGCAGGGGATTCCGACGGCGCGCCGTTGGCCGCCGCGCTTCGGTCTCACGCGACAGCCCTGTCCCGGCTTGATTTCGGCGGCTCGCGCATGACTTCGAGGAGGAACTCGATGGCCCGCTCCGAACCCGTGCGACCGATCCAGTAGATGGCCCGCGATCGTGTCTCCGGATCCTCCTCCGCGCGGGCCAGCTCGATCATCTTGTCGACGACGGCAGGGGCGTTGTCGGCACCGAATTGAGCTCTGAGATAGAGAGCATACAGGATGCGCTCCTTCATCGCGCTCTCTTCCAACTGTGTGTAGACTCGACCGACAAGCTCCAGGTCGACCGATGTTCCCCGCGACCAGGCCCCGAGCGCCGACTCACGGAAGTCGGAACCCTGTTCCTTGTCCATGGCCCGCTCGAACAACCAGCTCGTGACGGTTTCGTCTCCGGCCTCGGCACGGCGACCGAGCATCGTCAGAAGCGTGGTTTCGAGGCTCTGGAAACCGTCGGCGCCGTGGAGTTCCATCAGGCTCTCGGTCGAGACATCGTCTCTCTGGCCGAGCGACAGGAGGACTTCTCTGCGGAGATTCTCCGGCTGTGAACTGTCGCGGACGAAGGCCATGAGGGCTGTGCGCGCGCCCTCCTGCCTGGTGCTCTGCAGAGCCCGCACGGCGCTGCGGCGTACAGCGGCGTCCTCGGATTCCATAAACAGACCCCACAGCGCCCGGACAGCGCCCGGCGTCCCGAATCTCGACAGCGCCATCACGGCCGCCTGCCGTGTATCCGGTACAGGATTGCGTCTGGCGACGGCGATCAGCACCCGCTCGGCTTCGTCGGTGCCCTGCCCAGCCAGCCAGTTGACTGCCTGTAGCCGCAGGCTCCGCGAGCACCCGTCGTAGCGTTCCAGCACACTGCGTATGAGGCGCATCCGATCGGTTTCCAGGCGCAGCAGTGCCGTAAGCGCCGCCTGCTGCACCGACGCGTCCTCGCAGTCGGGAGGAACCTGCAGCGCCATGACGTAATCCCTGAACTCGCCCACGATGGCTCCTGCGATACTGTCGACTCGATCGACAGCGCCTGTGGTGTCAGCAAGCGCCGCCGCGTCCAGATCGGCCGACAGGTCGGCTGAAGCTGCCTCGACCGCCTCAATGGCCCGGGCAGCCACCTCGACCTCTTCAGCAGTCGTTTGCACCACCTCGGCCGTCCGCTGTGCCGCTTCCTGCGTCCGCTGCACGGCGGCCGCCACCTGCTGCACCTGGGTCGCCATCAGTTCGCGTCCCGACTGCACGGTGTCCGGCGGATTCGGGGGTGGCGGACGCACCCTTGGCACCGTGTCCGCCCGCACGGGTCGTCCCGCAATCGCATCGCGATAGGCCCGCTCCGCCGCCTCCTGGGCCGCCGCCTGGGCGGCAAGAGCCGCCTCGTACGCCGCTGCCGCCGAATCCCCGCGCGCCTCCTTGGTAGCCAGCGCGGCGCGGTAGACCCGCAGTGCCGAGTCCTTCGCGGTCTCATGGGCCACCAGCGCGGTCCGGTAGACCGCTGTCGCCGAATCGTGCCGCGCCTCCTTCAGAGCGAGGGCGGCCCGGTACTCCGCCGCCGCCCGGTCCTGCGCGGCCCGCTGCGCGGCCTGCGCCGCCTGATACCTGGTGGCCGCCGAGTCCTGTGCGGCCTTCTGCGCCTGCAGTGCCGCTTCGTACTCCGCCGCCGCCGCATCCTGCGCCAACCGTTGCGCCTCCAGGGCCGCCTCGTATTCGCGCCGTGCCGAATCCGGGTGGACCTCGCCTGCCGACAAGGCTCTCTGGTACGTCCGTCGCGCCGTATCCGCCCGCGACCGCTCTCGGGTCAATGCTCTCTGGTACTCGCGCTGCGCCGAATCCGCGCGTGACCGCTGCGCAGACAAGGCTCTCTGATAGTTCCGCTGGGCCGAGTCCGCCCGCGACCGCTCCAGGGTCAACGCTCTCTGATACGACCGCCGGGCCGTATCCGCAGACGACTCGTGTCTTCTCAAGGCTCTCTGATACGCACGCTGCGCCGAATCCGAACGCGACCGCTGCCTCGTCAAGGCTCTCTGGTATTCCCGCTGCGCCGTGTCCGCCTGCAGCCGGTATCTCCTCAGGGCTCTCTGATACGCACGCTGTGCCGTGTCGGCCCGCGACCGTTGCGAATACAATGCTCTTTGAAACGTCCGTTGCGCGGAATCCTGCTGCGCCCGTTGCGCGCTCAGTGCTCTTCGATACGCCCGTTGCGCGGAATCCTGCCGCGCCCGCAGCGATGCCAGCGTCATCCTGCGCGCCGTGTCGGCCTGCAGCACCTCTTCCGACTGGCGCAATGCCTCCTGGGCCGCTCGGGGGTCACCCCGTTCCGCAAGTTGGCGCAGAACCCGGATACGGAGATCGCGAACCTCGTCGTACAGGCGACCCGGCGGGACATTGGTAGCGACATTGGTGTCGTATTTGCCAGCCGCCGCCTCGGGATACACCGCGAGCGCCTCGAGAAGAACCCGTGCGTTGGCGGGATCGCCCAGCCGATAACGTGCGAACGCTTCCCAGTAGTACGAATCGGCCAGGTATCGTCCGGGCACGAATCGGGTCCGAAGCGCGGCGAACAGGTTTGCGGCTTCTTCGAATTCTCCGCGATTGATCGCGCGGCGCGCCTGGAGGAACAGCTCCTCCTCCTCCTGTTGTACGGTCTGAGCGGACAATTGCCGGTTCAGTGCGCCGGATACCTCTCCGGCCATCGTCAACGCGGTGTCCGCGGTCACAAGAAACGCCAGCGTGAAGCCGACGAAAAGCAGGTCTGTCGTGCGGGCTTTCATTTGTATTCCTCCGTAACGCATGCGCTCTGATGTCGTCACCACCTGAATCACGTCTCTCCGGTGGCGCTCGCCGCGCGCAACCTCGTCAGCGTACCCTTCCATTCCATGCTCTCAAGCGCCAGCTGCCGTTCGAACGCGGGGGCTTCCGGACCCAGCCGCGAGATCTGCAACAGCACCAGCTCCAGTTCCTCAAGCAGCGCTCGTTCGACCGGCGCCTGGGACACGGGCATGTCGAGCAGCATGCGCGTGTCGCCGAGCAATTCCCGGGCCCATCTGGCCAGATCCTGCTCGGACATGGGTGTGCCCTGATCGATCCGGAACGCGGTGAGCAGCGTCTCGGCCCGGCCAAGGTGCCGCGTGGTAGCGAAGTCGGACTGCGGTTCGGGGAGCCGGGGTAGCGCGGCAACTGCTTCCGTCCGGACGCTCGCGGTCCCAACCGGCCGCTCTTCCGCAGTGCGCTGCAGGACGGCAGGTTGCGCGTCGGCGCGTTGGGCGGCCGCGCGTTGCGGAGCAACCTCTGTCTCGATCACAGCCGCGTTGGTGGCAACGACCTCCGGTGCAGGCTGGTCCTGTCCTTCAGGCTCCGGAGCTGATCGCTCGACAAGTGTCCCGGGCCCGGTCCGACCAGGTGCCGAAACGGATGCCGGAGCAGTCGGCGGCCCGGCGGCCGGGCCGGTCCCGGGGCTCTGCGAGTTCCTGCCCAGCGCCAGCCCCAACACCAGCGACGCCGCCGCCGCCAGTCCCGCCGTCCAAGCCGTCGCGCTCCCCTTCCTCCTCCACCGCCCCGGCAGGCGCACCGGATCCGCGACGAGCTCCACCGCGGACTGGTCGGCCACCGGGCCGGCTGCTCGTCCTGCACCCCACTCCGCCTCGATCCGCTCCCACATCACCTCGCGGGGGGCTGGCGGCGGCTCGTTGTACGCCTGTGCGTCCAGGCGCGCGCCGACCCGGCTCCACATCGCATCGGAAGGCGTCTCCGGCGGCGCGTGGTACGACGGGCCCTCGCGGCGCAGGAACTCGGCGAAGCGGTCACGGTCGTTCATGACGCCCACTCCCCGGCGTGCACAGCCAGCTTCTCGCGCAACCGCGCCCGTGCCCGAAAGAGCTGCGACTTGGAGGTGCCGGGCTGGATGCCGAGCATCTGTCCGATCTCGGCGTGCGTATAGCCCTCCACATCGTGCAGTATGAAGACGGCACGATAGCCGTCCGGCAGGCCGTCGATCGCCCGGTGCAGGTCGGCGCGGAGATCGGGCTCCAGCCGCGTGCGCGGCGCGTCCCCCTGGAGCTGATCGTCCAGCGTGGTCTCGCGCGTACGCAGACGCTTCACCTTGCGCAGTCCGTTCAGCGACACGCTGGTCGCGACCGTGGAGATCCAGGTCCCGAACGCCGCCTCGCCGCGGAAGGTGTCGATCTTGTTGAACGCCCGCACGAACGTCTCCTGCGTGAAGTCCTGAGCGAGGTCGTACTCGCCGGCGAACCGGTAGCAGATCCGGAAGACGCGGTCGACGTGCAGGTCGTACAGCGACCGCGCGACCCTGTCATCCCCGTCCTTGAATCGCTGTATGAGTTCCGCTTCGGTCACCGAGCCGAGTCTCCGGTCGCGCGCCGGTGTGCCCGTCCCCGATTCCCCCGCTCCCGGTCTCTCGACAGCCGTGTCCCGCCGATCGGTTGCGTGCCGTGACAGGGGGACGGGGGAGTTCATCGACACTTCACCCCACCACCACGGTCCCGGACGCTGCCGTCATTTCGCCGTAGAGCGTGCTCAGGCGCGCAGTCATGGGTCCCGGCACACCCTCGCCGATCGCGCGGCCATCGATCTCGATCACACTCGCCAGTTCGCCCATCGTGCCCGTGCAGAATGCCTCGTCGGCGCGGTAGGCTTCGGTGAGCGACAGGTCGGCGACCCGCGTGGGGATGCCGTGCTCATCGCACAGCTCGAGGATGGTCGCGCGCGTGATCCCTTCCGGACACGCGACGGTGTGGCTCGTCATCACGACACCGCCGGACACGAAGAAGAGGTGGGTCGCATTCGTCTCGGCGATGAACCCACGCCGGTCCAGCATGACGGCGTCGTCCGCGCCCGCCGCGTTGGCCTCGATCTTCGCCAGAATCGACTGGAGGAGGTTGGCGTGATGGATCTTCGGATCGAGCGTGTCGGGATCGAACCGCCGCACGGAACTGGTGATGAGGCGCAAGCCGGTCCGATCGTAGACGGGAGACTTGTGCTCGGCGAGCACGATCAGCGTGGGTCCCGACTGGTTGAGCCGCGGGTCCATCCCGCTCGTGACCTTCACGCCGCGGGTCAGCGTCAGACGAATGTGGACCGCGTCGCGCATGCGGTTCGCGGCCAGGGTCCGGCGGATCTCGACGACGATTTCGTCGTCCGAAGGGATTTCGTCGAAGGCGAGGGCGAGGGCCGAGGAGCGCAGGCGGGCCAGGTGTTCGCGCAGCTTGAAGATGCGCCCGTCATACAGCCGGAGTCCTTCCCAGACGGCGTCGCCCCCCTGCACCACCGAGTCGAAGGGGCTGATGCCCGCCTGATCGCGGTGGAGAAGTTCCCCGTTGATGTTCACGAGAAGGTCCCGGTTGCGCTCGTCGAAGCGTTGGAGCATCGGTCGTCCCATTCCCTCATGACATGTTGACAGAGCGAGCGCTGCGATGGTTGCGCGCACTCTCCGCGGCCCGCCCCGGCGAGCGCGACCGCTTGCCACCCGCGCGGACACTCGCCTATCGTCGGGCCGCGCGCATCCGTTCCGCAACCCCGAATCCCCGGCCTCGTCCCGAGTTCCAGCTACTGTGACCTTCCAGCCCCTCGACATTGCCGCCTTCATCGGCTTTCTCGCACTGGTCGTCGGGATCTCGCTGTATGCCTCGCGCGGCAAGCACGACGCCGCCGACTACTTTCTCGCCGGCCGCAACCTGCCGTGGTGGCTGATCGGCTTCTCGCTGATCGCGTCGAACATCTCGACCGAGCACTTCGTGGGGATGGCGGGCCGCGGCTACGAACTGGGACTCGCGATCGCCAGCTACGAGTGGATGGCAGCGGTGACCCTCGTGCTGGTCGGCCTCTTCTTCCTGCCGCGGTTCCTGGCCGCGGGCATCTACACGATTCCCGAGTACCTCGAGTTCCGCTACGACGTGCGCACCCGCACGCTGATGGCCGCATTCATCATGGCGGCGTACGTGTTCGTCGCGCTGGCCACCGTGCTGTACTCGGGCGCGCTGGCGCTCGAGTCGATCTTCGGAATCGACACGAACCTGGGCATCTGGCTGATCGGCATTCTTGCCGGCGGGTACACGATCTATGGGGGGCTGAAGGCGGTCGTGTGGTCGGACCTGCTCCAGGGTGTGGCGCTGCTCCTGGGCGGCGTGGTGGTGACCGTGCTCGGGTTCAGCGCGATGGGCGGGATCGGGCCCTTTCTGGAAGCCGCCGACGGCAAGCTGCACACCGTCCTTCCGTGGAATCACCCGGAGATGCCGTGGCTCGCGGTCTTCGTCGGCGGGCTCTGGATCCCCAACCTCTTCTACTGGGGACTGAACCAGTTCATCACGCAGCGGACGCTCGCGGCGCGGAGTCTGGCGGACGGTCAGCGCGGGCTGTTCCTGGCCGGGTTCATCAAGCTGGCGATCCCGTTCATCATCATCTTTCCGGGGATCATGGCCGCCGAGCTGTTCGCCGACCAGGTGACCAACCCCGACCAGGCGTATCCAGTCATGATGCGCGAACTGCTCCCTGCGGGGCTGACCGGCGCGATGTTCGCGGCGCTCTTCGGCGCGGTGATGAGCTCGCTCGACTCGATGCTCAACTCGGCCGCGACGATCTTCAGCGTCGACCTGTACAAGCGGCATCTGCGGCCGGAGGCGTCGTCTCGGCGGCTGATGGTGGTGGGGCGCGTGACTACTGGCGTACTGGTGCTGGTCGGCTGCCTGTGGGCGCCGCTGGTGGCAAGGGCGGGCAGCGTGTTCGAGTACATCCAGATGTTCTGGGGATTCATCTCGCCGGGGATCGTCGCGGCGTTCCTGTCCGGGCTGTTCGTGCCGCGCACGCCGCCGGCCGCAGCGTTCGGCGGGATGATCCTCGGGATTCCGGTGTACGGGCTGCTTCTGTGGCTCTTCCCCGAGGTCGCGTTCCTCCACCACATGGCGATCACCTTCCTGGTGATTGCCGGGTTCATGGCAACCCTGACGTTACGTCATGGTCAAGGGGGCTTGTATCTTGTTTGATTCTTGGACTTACGGGCTTCGGTGGCTGGATTCCCGCTATTCTGTTCCCGCCAAAAGCGGGATCAGACGGAAACTCTGCGGCGAGCTTCCAGTGCCTTCCGAAGCTGTCCCTCGTCGGCTCGCTGGTAACACTGAAGCACCGTCTTGGCGGTTTTCCAGCCGCCCAGCTCGCAGAGCACCTTCAGCGGCTGGTCCATGAGGTCGGAGGCAAACTTCCGCCTCAGCGAGTGCCAGCCCCGTCCGGGCTTCGGCTCCAGACCCGCGAGCTTCTCGGCCCGATACCACCAGTAGCGGACCACCGACCGGCCAGCGCACCTTGAGGCATCCGTCGACGCGGGCAGCACCGGAGTGTCTCCCGCCCCCGGATTCCTCCTTTGCGCCTCTTCCAAGGCGGTGAGGGCGTCGGCGGTGACCGGCGTGCAGTGCTCGTATCCGGTCTTCTCGTGCTCCGCTCTCCACCGGATGACTCCGCCATCGAGGTCGATATCGGACCATCGCAGGTGACGGATGGCTCCGATTCGGTGTCCCGTCTCGTGCGCGAGCACGAGCGCGACATGGAACCGCCAGTCGAACTGCCGGGACACCCCGAGAAGCGCTTGGTACTCCACCTCGGACAACACCACCCGCGTTGGGTTCTTCTCCGTGGGCGTCCTGAGACCCCTCAAGGGGTTCGACGCGAGCAGGAGCTCGCCCTGCCTGTCTCTCGACTTGGTGGCCCAGTTGAGCACAGCGATCAGGAACTTCAGGTCGTGCTCGATCGTCCGGTCGGACACCGGCCTTCCGCTCGGGCCAACCCTGCCCGCGCGCCGCGCCCGTATGAAGCGGTCCCAATCGCGCTGGGACAGGGTTTCGGGCCTTCGGTCTCCCCCGAAGAACTGGAGGAACATCCTCGTCGCCGCCCTGTCGGACCGCTGGGATGTCTCCGCCTTGGTGGGCGTCACCTCTTCCCTGTAGATGTCAAGAAGCCTCCCCAGGGTGAGCGGCTCGGGCTCGGACTCGGCTGTGCCGTTGGGCTCGTGGACCGCGAAGCCAGCGGCAACCTCGTCCGCCTGCCTCTTAGCCCTCATCCAATCGCGGTGCCCCAGCGACTGGGTGAGCCTGCGCCCGTTCTCGCGCCACTCGATCTGGTATCGGCCGGTCTTGGGATCGGGGAAGACCCTCACCCGGTTCCGGCCCCATTCGCCGGCGCCGTAGCTGCGCCGACTTCGTTTCGTGCGTGCCATCATTCAATTCCTCTCGTGATGGACTGCACGATCTGCGCGGTTGAAAGCTCGCGGAAGCGGGGTGTCCCCGCTAGTCGCGGCTCGGCCAGCGCGGAGGCCCTTCGGGGCAGGTCCCTGCGCGCGATACTGGGCGTGCCGCGGCGCCTGGAGTTGTGGATCTTTCCATTGCGGACGAGACGTCCGAGGTGGTCGACGGCGTAGCCGCTCCGCCTTGCCGCCTCCGGGCAACGCGCCAGGGCTTTTAGGGGGAAGTCGTTGAGGGTACTCACACCCCCCAAGCCCGCTCCATCATCCCGGCAATGAGCTTCCGTGAACTTCCCGCAATCATGGTGCTGTGGTTAGCTGAAGCATCATTGATCGCGCGAATGACCTTGTCATCCTTAGTGCCGAGAAAGCCGATCTTCTCACTCTGGTGGTCGTCGTGATACGCAATAGCGACATCAGGAGCTATTGGGAGCCAGCTGCCAGGGGGCATCCCGGGGACTATTGCGATGCCGTGGCTCCCAACGATGAAACCGCGCCTGGGTTGAGTTATCGCGAGAACAGCCAGCGCCCGGGCCTTGAAGAACCGATCCTCGAACCGTCGGACAGAAGCTATCGTGCCTGCCGCCATGCTGGCGTCCGCATTGCGGAATAGCTGGTCCATCAGTTCTCGGACGACGGGAATCTCGTAGAAGTCACCCTCACTGGGCAGCGTCACACCTTGGCTCGCGGCGTCGCGAGATAGCTGGACGTATAGCTCGCGCCGGGCTTCGTCTTCAGGTGTACGGACGCGCTTCTGGGATTCCGGCGTCCGGCGCGCAGTTGCGAAGAAGAATCGCTTCAGTGCGTCTTGTGGGTCTGGCCCGAGTTGAGGAAGTCGTTGATCCCGGGCACTCCTGATGACCTGACGAATCGGGTCGGCAGCGGCACCCTCAATCCGAGCCAGAACATCCTCTGACGATCTGTCCCGTCGAAAGGTCCATCCCGCTCCGTCGGGATTGGCGACGGGGATGTGCTTGGTGGACAGGTCGTTTTCCGCGAACACGTTGCGAGGCGTGGTTCGGAATGGTTGGTCTTGACCCTTGCGGGCAACCCAGAGACGCCCGTCGCCGTCGCAAAAGTGCCTCAGCAGCATCTGAGGGAGGTAGTGGTCTCCCATTCTCTATTTCCCTTGGAGTGTACGGGCAGGCCGAATCATGACACGGAACTGGTCTAGAGCCAGCGGCCTCGCTTAGCGAACCGGTTCGGCCTCTACGCGTGAGCGGCTCGGACTCGGGCTTGCCGTGCATCACCGGCCCGGCGAAGCCCCGCCGTGAATTCATGTGTCTGCCGCTTCGCGCGCCGCCAGTCGCGGTGTTTGAGCCGACCCAGTGAGCCTGCGACCGCCACTCGGTCCACTCGACCTGGATGATGCCGGTCTTCGGGTCGGGGAAGATCCGGCCCCATTCGCTGACGCTGCATACACGCGGGGCTCGTTTCGTGCGTGCCATCATTCGATCCTCTCGTGATGGACTGCACGATCTGCGCGGTTGGAACTTCGCGCCGGGACGGCGTCTCCGCCAGACGGGCGGCTGACGGCGCGGCGGGCGGTGCGGTGTTCGGGTAGCAAGCGACTGGACGCCATCGTCAGCGGCTCGGACCCTGATCGCGATCCGGTCCCGGACGGCGCGTCAGATACGGAGGCCGCGCGGTCTCGCGACGGCGGATGTCCCGAAATACTCGGCCAAACGTGTCGCCAGCACGTCGAGCCGCTCGATTCGCTGCTGCAAGACTTCGTTCTCCGCGCTCAGCCGCTCGACGTGCTCCAGCAAGGTCTCGACCTGCCCCCGCAAGGCTTCGACCTGCTCGGATTGCCGCCGCCGTTCCGTCTCGGACTGCGCGGACAACCTCTTCAAGGCCTCCGTCAACTGCCTCTCCAACTCGGTCATACAGCTTCCTCACTCTCTCCACAGCTTTACGTAGGGCCGTCCGTCCACGGTGAAGTCCGTCAGGACCGGCGTCCCGCGCGGCAGTGTCACGTACCGCTCTCCGTTGACTTCCCGCAGCCCCACGCCCCAGGTCGTCTCCTCGATCTCGGCCAGCATCTCGCGTCCACCCGCGATCTCCAGGTTCACCATCGACCGCGTCTCGATCTGGTCCTGAATGCTCCTCGACAACCACTGCATCGTCGCCCAGCTTCCGCCGAAGAAACCGAACCAGAGGCTCAGGCCAACGATCAGGGGCCGTTGCCACGCCTTTGCCAGCAACTCGCGCATCCGCCCGGTCGCTTCCTCCGTATCGCGCTCGATGGAACGCAGCACGTTCCTCGCGACGCGCCGCGAGTTCTCGCCGAGCCTTTCGAGCTCGCTCGCGGTCAACTCCTCGATCTCCCTGCGTTCGTTCTCCAGCCGCCTCCGCAGCCGGGCGGTCAAGTCGTTCGCTTTGGAATCCAACTCCGTACAGTTCTCCTTTCAGCCGCCACCGGTCCCCCGTCTCCGGGTCCAGCGCGGTGATGTAGTCCATGCCCTGGCGCGGCACTTCGAGGCCGGCCTCCCGCAGCGCGTCGACGACCTCGTGACGATTCCGCACGGTCCCGTGCTCGACACGCTGGAGCAGGTAGTCCCGGATCAGGTCTCGGGGGGAGGATTCAAGCCGGAGGCCGGCCCGCAGCCGAGTCGCCTCGATATAGGCGCGGTGACCGGGTTGCTCCACCCTGGCCCTCGCCGGATCGTCCGGGCGAGCCCAGCCGTGTTCGGCGTTGAAGGCGTCACGGAGCGGCCCGAACGTCTTCTCCCAGCCCGGAGGGGCGATGTTGAGGCTGCGCCCGGTTTGCAAGTCGCACCGCGCGGCGAGGACGTGGACGTGAGCGCCGCCGCCCTCCTCCCGGTGCAGCACCGCCGTCCATGCGTATCGGTCGAAATCCAGTCCCGCCCACGCGGTCTTCTCGAAGGCGTCCAGAACCGCGCCGATCTGCTCGTCGGTCGGTTGGTCCTCCGGCGCCCACGCGAGCACCCCGGAGGTGTACTTGTGCTCGAAGGGAAGCGTATCGGCCACGGCGGCCACCTGGTGGGGATCTCCCCTGAGCACCTCGACGCCTTCGCGCGTCTTCCCGGTCGCGTCCTGCTCACCGAGGAGGTAGCGGGCCGCATTGCGCGCCGAGCCGGTTCCGCGGGCGAGGAACTTAACGAGCATCGTCCTCCGTGTTCTCAGGAGGGGACAGCGCCGCCGTCTCCCGCCTGATGGCGATGAGGTGGCCGATCACCTCGACGGCCTCGACCGCCTCCTTGTGGGTATTCGCCCAGCGGAGTACGGGTAGACTGAATCCCGGCAGGAAATCGTCTAAAACAGTACAGGACTGCACGATCTGCGTTTCCTGCAGTTGGGCTGGACCCTGTTGGACCGTGTCCCGAAAGCGGGAAAAACGGACATGAATGGCGGGACTTTCACCACGCCACCCGTTGCCCCATAGCAAAGGCACCGAAGGCCCGACTTGCCTAGGTTTCGAGAAGAGCCAAGTCGTACGGGCGTCGGGGGCGGCGCAGGTTCGTGCGGCCATGGTCGACCGTGCCGAGCCAAGACGTGGCGTTTGACAGGGAATCAGCCGTCAAGGGTCCGCTATCCAGCCGACTCCGCCGCTCGGAGGTCGTCCCACCACCGTTGCGTTAGTCTTGTTCCACAAGTTGTCACAGTGTTACAATGTTACTCTGTGTGCTTTCGTACTCTCTCACGAGGAGGTGACGGATGGCAACTAGACAGAAATCTGGAACCCAAGCCGTTCGGGTCACCAGCAGCAAGCTAGAAGACCTGAGAACCGTGCTGGCGAGGCACTGGGTTCCGGGATTGGCCCCCAACTCCCCAGATCGAGCTCTCATCGATGCGGCACTGGACATTGCGACGGTGGCGCTCGTGGACCGGAAGACTATGGCCCAGCTTGCGCGCGTGAGGAAGACGGTGCCTCCTGTCTTGCCGCTCATCCCTTGCGTGGGTCCGAGAGACCCCGCACCCGTGGTTGAACTCCAACCCGACCTTGAGGTTGACGGCGAGGCCGTTTTTCGTCGCCTGAGTGGGCACGACAACCAGAAGGGAGGCTAGCCTGATGACGACGCGTGACAGGGTCATGACGCCTCCTTCGGGCACGGGACCTGATGTGAAGCCGGATACCGACACCTTAGGGCCGTGGGCGCTCGACATGGTCCACAACGCGGATTGCCTGCAAGGTCTCCGGCAGTTGCCAGCCGACAGCCTCGACGTCGTGGTCACGTCACCACCATATTGGGGTCAACGCGGGACCGGCGGCCTCGGCTTGGAGCCGGACCCCCGAGACTACGTTCGCAACCTCACGGCCATCCTCGTCGAGGCGATGCGCTGCCTCAAGCCACTGGGCACCTTGTGGTTGAACATCGGTGACGCCTACAACACGCCCATAAACTGGCGGGAGAAGGACCACAGCTACAGCTCGCTCGGGCCGGACGGCAACGGACTGAAACCCACCAATTCGGCCTACACCAAGAGGCGTGGACGCCGACGCGCCTTCCTGGAGAAGGGCACGGGCTGGCTGCAATACGGCAACCTCTTGGGGATCCCATATCGCGTGGTCTTGGCCATGTCGGATGCCGGTTTTCTGTTCCGAGGGGAGATCGTCTGGAAGAAGTCAAGGCCCCTACCAGAGGGCCGGTGTCGGCGTCCACACCGCCGCCATGAAGGGATCTACGTGTTCGCCAACGACGAGCGGCATCGGTTTCGCACCAAGCCTCCGGTGGGGTCTGTGTGGGAACTCGTGCAGACGCCTAACCGCACGCCTCATTGCTCCACGTTCCCGCTAGATCTGCCGCTTCGTTGCATCGAAGCAGCCGCCGTCGAGGGTCAGGGAATCGTATGCGACCCGTTTATGGGGAGCGGGACAACGGGGAAGGCGGCCCTGATGCTCGGGCATCGGTTCCTGGGGTACGAGTTGGATCCGGACACCTGCAAACTGGCGAACGACTGTGTTCGCGACGGCCACCAATCCAGCTTGACCCTCAAGTAGGGCCAAAGCCGTCCACGAGAAACCTCACCAGCTTATCGGGCTGATCTTCGCTCAGGGAGAGGGTGTGGATGCGCTTGCCGGACGGCGTCCGGGCCGGGCTCTCGGGCGTGCGGAGGTTGAACGAGAAGAGGCCGTCGAACTGGCCATCGACCTCCACATAGTTCCGCTTCAAGCGCTCCTTCTCTACGCCGCGAGATCGCCCGCCCAGTTCCCCGTAGTTGACGCAGTTACCGTGCGGGGGCGGGTAGCTCTTGGCGTCCATGGTCAGAGCAATCGACATGAGACCGGCGGCCATGAGAACCCGACTGGCCGGCACGTCATCCTGGATTCTCTCTGCGATGCTGGCCTTGACATGAGCCACACCGAAGATCCCCCAGCCGTCGATCGTTTCCCCTTCCAGGAACAGATCCACCTTCGTAGCCTTGATGTTCGCGTCCAAGGTGGACAGGAAACTGTTAGCCACGCGATGAGGAAGCTCCCGCATTCGCAGACCGTAGGGAGCCAGCCGGGGCTCGTAAATGGCGGCGAGCGCTCGTTCCAAAGCGAACCCCGACACGCGCTTCCACCTGTTGTCGTTCCAACCCAGATTCAAGACATGGCGGTAGATGACATGCTGCCACAAGTCGCTGGGATTCGCTCTTGGACTGAGGCGGGAAGCGACTACCAGCGCCTTCGCGACGGCCGTCGACACCTGCGCCTCCGACTCAAGCAGCCGGTCGAGAGCGTTGCGAATGGTGGTTACTTCGTCATCCGTGATACCCTCGACCTCCACCCACACTGGAGGGATGTTGGGCTGCGAGGATTTGCATTCTATGGTCGCCATGACCCCGGTAAGGAAGCGATTCTTGGATGGCACGGCAAGGCTCTTAGGGCGCGAACGCCGCGTTGGCGGCTGGGTGCAAACCTTCTAGGAGTTCCGCCTCGGGCGGCGGTCGCATCGCCTCCTGCTCACAGGTCACCGTCTTTTTCGTGCCGTCGCGCCCACAAGCGCACCAACTCCACCACGGTGAACCGGGTATCATGGACGCTCATACCGAGCGCATGAGCCAACCGCTCCCTTCTTCCCAACTCCCGCTCGCCGTCATGCCACGCATCCGAAAAATCCCGCCCCGCGACCGTATGCGTGGTGGGTCCAACGAGTCCGGTATCCATCACCAGTTTCAGGAGGTCGTCAAGGCTGGGCGGTTCGGGCAGTTCCACGCGATCTGCCGCGGTTGACAGCAGGTCGCGGAGGTCTTGGACGGTCTCGGCTATCAGGGGATCCTGTCCCATGAGGTGACTCCCTTCAGAAAAACCTTACACTCGGCTCCAATGAAGAGAAAGTAGCGCGCCGTGACCCTGTCAACCGCCCGCAGGTAAAGCAAAACGCCCCCTGGGGCTGCGGTGAACCGCCGGGGGCGGGCGCGCGCGGTTGCCGAGGCCGCGCTCGGGCTTCACCCCTCGCTTCTCCGACCCTCCGCGTTCCAAGCTCATCTCCGTATTGGAAGTGACTCCCTCCCCCCGAGAAACCAGCGGGCTCCAGCATGGGAAATTAGGGCTCCCTCCACACGATCCTCACGCTGTCGGGCAGCGGAAAGCCTTGGGTATTGAAGCCATCGAGCACATCCTTCGCCGTGAACAACTCTTCCCCCGCCTCGAGTATCCCGTCGTCGCTCATCGCACACGAGGGAAGCGTTTCAATGATGGCCACCATGCTGGTGTCGTCGTCGTCCGGGTCACCGAACTGGTAGCCGTCGTTGGCGAGCAGAATCGTGCGGCGGATCCAAATGGGTTCACTCATGGGGGATGTGCTCCGGTAGGGGAATGTAAGGTGGTGGGCCGTAGTTCTTGGGGGTTGGTACCGCCGGGGCGCAAGGAGATTTGATTACGAGTTCTACTCTAAGGTAACATCGGGTCTGTAAGTCGTTGCGGTACAATACATATTGGTCTTCGTGATGGGGTCACCGATCCAGACCCCGGCATACCGCTCTGGGACGGACCTCTGAAATGGGTGTCAATCGGCACGGGAAATGTCCCGGTTATCGGCACCGAAAGTGTCTCGGTACCACGGCTGCCCCGCGAAGGGAGCGGAGCGACCGGAGCGGGGCGGCGGACCGGGAGGATCGTCGTCATGACGAGCCTTCCCCGACCGTAGGCGATTCAGCTCGCCAGCGGGTGGATCACCTTGGAGAGCTCGGCGTGGCGGCGCATGCGGTACCTGTTGCCCCGGATGTTCACGATATGGCATCGGTGGAGCAGCCGGTCCAGCAGGGCGACGGCCATGACCTCGTCGCCGAGGATGCGGCCCCACTCCCCGAAGCCCTTGTTGGACGTGAGCGCGGTCGAGCCGTTGCCGTAGCGCCGGTTGACGAGTTGGAAGAACAGGATCGCCCCGCTCTGGGTCACCGGCAGGTAGCCGATCTCGTCGACGACGAGCAGCGCCGGGTGGGTGAGGATCTTCAGGCGGCGGTCGAGTCGGCCTGCGGCCTTGGCCTCCTCCAGGGAGCTGACGAGGTTGGTGAGGGTGCCGAAGTAGATGTTGCGGCCCTTGTAGGGGTCGAGCTTCGAGGGCCTGATCGGCTTCGGCGGCCCTCGTGCCCGATAGTTGGATTGAAACCCTTTGCGGGTGGATGCGTAACGTACTGTCCTTCGGGTCACCGAAGCGCGATCGGCAGCACGACCAAACGAGGCGAAACACCGGAGTAGAGGCATGTAGTCAGGTTGATCCATCCTACGGCGGAACTGATGCCTGTGTCCATCGGCGGGGACGCTGGTGGGATCAGATGTCGCTCCGGCTGCGGGAGAACATGGACGGCCCGGCATCGCCGGGCATCGTCCCACCGTCCCTGTTGAGCGCCCGCTCCGGCTCGCTGCGCTCGCCTCTGCGGGCGCTCAACAGCCCGGGCCTTCCCCGTGACCCGGTCGTGCAAATCACGCGGGAATCTGCATGATTATGGGAGACAAGCCAGCGTACTCCGTGGGGCCACACTTCGTGCGTCCCCTGCGGAGGCTGGCGGGGGGCTCTGCCCCCTCTGACCCCGGCGTTTCCGGCCCGCCACGGGAGCGGCGGCCGGGGAGGTGCTCCACCTCTCGAAACCCGTCGCGGAGGCGACGGCCGAGCGTAGCCCCGTCCTGGTCAACGACCCAGCCGACGTGATCCTCGACGGCCCGCCAAGAGCTTGGCCCTGACCGGCGCGGGCTTGAGGATCTGCCCGTGGATGGGTCTTTGGCCGACTGGTGGCAGGCATCCATGCCCCGTGCCCCCCGAAGCCCGGAAAACCGCACTCACGCCATTCTGGGCGTTTTGGGGGCGGTCCGGCGGAATCCGAGGCCGTGGGATCGCCTGTAACGCACGAACTCGACCCCATGAGGGGTAGGAGTACCCCCGATTTCGGGTTTCCCGACCGGGGAACTCGACATCCTCGCGGCGGATGATCGAGCCACGGAAACGGGGTGGAGGCGCACTCGGGACGGCTGAACGGTTGGCGGCGGTCGTGTGGCCCGCGTGCGCCATCCGGTGATCCTGTCCGGCGCTCCGCGCCCCATGGTCCCGGCGTGCGACCGTCGGGTGGGGGTCCGGGGGATACCCCCCGGCCAGAGCAGTTTTCGTGAAACGAAAACACATCTGGCTCCCCCACAAACCGCAGAAACCAACGCCGCCGTGGCGGCTGCCCCGCAAGCCTGATCCCGCGCCCTCCCCCCAAAGGCCGACCGGGCCGAAGACGGTCAACCGAAGACTAGCGGAAAACCCCCGGCCACGCGAGCTTTCGTTCGCGCAGATCGTGCGGTCCATCAAGAGAGGAATCGAATGATGGCACGCACGAGAAGAAGCCGGCGCTCCTACGGCGCCGGCGAATGGGGCCGGAACCGCGTCAGGGTGTTCCCCGACGCCAAGACCGGCCTGTACCAGATGGAGTGGCGGGAGAACGGACGCAGGCTCACCCGGTCGCTCAAACACCGCGACTGGGCGCGCGCGAAGAGGCAGGCGGACCGGTTCGCCGCAGGCTACATCGACGCGCCCAACGGCAAGGCGGAAGCCGAGCCCGAGCCGCTCACGCTGGGAACGCTTTTTGAAATCTACGGCGAGGAGGTGACGCCCACCAAGGCGGAGGAGACTCAGCAGGGCGACAGGACCACGACCGCGATGTTCCTCCAGTTCTTCGGGTGGGACCGGGACCCGGCAACGCTTTCGCAGCGCGACTGGGACCGGTTCATCCGGGAGCGCCGCGCGGGAAGGATCGGCATCTCGGGCAGGCCCGTGTCGAACCGGACGATCGCATGCGACCTGACGTTCCTGATGGCCGCGCTCAACTGGGCGGCGAGGTCGAGGGACGAGCGGGGCCACCTGCTCCTCGAATCCAACCCGCTCAAGGGTCTCAGGAAGCCCGTCGAGAAGAACCCAACCCGGGTCGTACTCACCGAACAGGAGTACGAGGCGCTGCTGAAGGTGTCCCGGCAGGTGGACTGGCGGTTCCATGTCGCGCTCGTGCTCGCGCACGAGACCGGCCACCGGATCGGAGCGATCCGCCAGCTTCAGTGGCCTGATATCGACTTCAAGGGCGGGACGGTTCGGTGGCGCGCGAAGCACGAAAAGACGGGCTACGGGCACACCACGCCCGTGACCGACGAGGCGTTGGCCGCTTTGGAGGAGGCGCAAGCGATGAGCGCCGGGACCGGGGACGGGCCGGTGCTGCCCGCGCCGACGGATGCCTCGCGGTGCGTCGGCCGGTCGCTGCCGAGCTTCTGGTGGCAGAGAGCCCAGACGCTCGCGGGGCTGGAACCGAAGCCCGGCCGCGGCTGGCACTCGCTGCGGCGGAAGTTCGCCTCCGACCTCATGGACCAGCCGCTGAAGGTTCTCTGCGAGTTGGGAGGTTGGAAAACTGCAAAGACCGTCCTTCAGTGCTATCAGAGAGCGGACGAGGGACAACTCAGGAAGGCGCTGGACGCCCGCAGAAGGGCGCGCGACGGGAAGTCGAAGTAGCGGGAATCAAACAGCGGGAACACGCCTAGGGAATCCCGTAAGTTCAACGATCACAAATAGATCCGCGCGGGAATGTGCATGCTCGCCCACCGAGCGATCTGGTTGAGGTTGTTCCCGACGCGCGCCACCTGCTGGGTGCGCTCGCGCTCGACCTCTGCGTGGGCCACGGTCCAGGTGCGCGCCCGGCCGACTGCTCGGCGCACCAGATCCGACAGCGTCAGGCCCGCCGAGCGCGCCTTGGCGTGCCACTCGGCACGCTCCGCCTCGCTGGCGCGAACCTTCACCCAAACGGCGCGTCCAGGGCTCATGGCGCGCCGTTGGCGTTAGGGGGGTCACAGGGGGCACAGCCCCCCGCCAGCCTCCGCAGGGGACTCACGGAGTGTGGCCCCAAGGAGTATGCTGGCTTGCTTGTCACGATTAGCCGCGTCCGACGAGGCTCTCCGGGGCGGCTGCGGAGACTCCGATTCTGCGCTCCGAATCGACCTCTGCGACATGGTCGCGCGCCCGTCTCCGGCAAGGGGCTCCGGGCAGCGATTCGGCATCTGTTTCCGGTCCGGCTCGATGCGGGGAACCATCTCCCCCGCCCGGCCACGCCCGCCTCGGAACAGCAGCCCCCGCGCCGCGAAATGCCTCGTCACGATCTCCATGTCGCGAAGGCAAACATGGAACCCGCAAGTCACGCAAGTGAGTGGGAAATATGCCATTTCCCACGTCGAACCGCGGCAGCGAGTTACGGAATCGGGGTCATTCCCGCCGCCGCCAGCGGCGTCTCGTGGCCTGCCCCGCTTCGTCGCGAAGGACGCCGGGGTTGACGCGGCCGTCTCCTCTCGGGAGTGGGGCGGGCGATTATTCGGCGTATCCATGCAAGGAACGCTGAAGGGTCGCCCGCAAGACGGTCAACCCTTGGAAAAAACGCCATTGTGTCATGACGTATCATGACGTTCCATGCGGTGTCAGCGTCGGCGGCGGCCGTCGCCAACGGGGCGGACAAACACCCCCTGTACTCCTGGGAAGCACGGCCTCGCTCTGCGTGTCCACAGGCTGTTCGGAAACACCGGAACCTTGAGGATCGAGGATGTTTCGAGCGCGCGGTTGCGTGCGTAACAATCCGGAATGGGCGCTCGACGGCCTCGACGGGTTCCCTGCAATCAAGGCCCGCCGGACTCGCTTGGGAGTCTTGTCCGAGTCCCTGCCGTGTCAGCCGTCAGCCCGAGGCGTGGCGGGCGATGATGCCGTGGATGTCGCCGGGATTCAGGGTGACATCCGACTGCCAACGTCCGAATCCGCCGTGCGCGTTGACAGCCGCGACCCATTCGGCGAGGTACCTGCGCTTGGTCCGGTCTTGGTCGCTGTCCCGGCCCTTCGTCTCCAATACCAGCATGTCGCCCGACTTGAGACGGATGAGGAAGTCGGGACGGTACTTCCGCACCACGCCCCTATGGACGTAGAACACCTCGAAGCCGAGATGGTCGTTCTTCACCCACGCGGCCACTTCCGGCGCGTGATCCAGCGCGAAGGCGTCGGACGCTTCCCACGTGCCGTCGAAGACGCAGAAGTTGATGTGGCTGCGGGCGGTTGGCGCGCACGGCTTGCCCGTAAACCAAGTGCGCATGTCGCCGGTGGCGCGGATCGGCTGGTCCCGGTCGAAGACGGGCTCGATCCTCGCGGCGTTCTCGTACCGGATGGCTTCATAGATGTGCTGCACCACCTTCGTCATGTTCAGCGTGATGACGAGTCGCCTCTTGAGATCGTCGGCACTGAACAGATCCGGGGAGACGGCGATCCTGCCTGATCGCATGAACTGCTCGACAAGCCGGACGAGTTGCGCAAGCAGGAACATCCGGTTCCCCGGCCAGTTCGCCCGCATCTGGTCATGCACGTCCCGGGCCGTCTCGAAGACGATCTTCTGGGTGCGGAAGTCGCGGGCGAGGCCATGGAGGTCTATCGAGTCGATCTTGGTGATGTCCGGCTTCCCGTCGATAATCGGGGCGACCTCTACGAGCCGGGCGGTCTTGGCCGCTTCGAGGTGCAGCGGCTCCACCCGGTCCATGTCGAGCGACAGGCGCGGGCGATAGGCGTGATCGACGCGCACGACGTTGGGCCAGGAAATCGAGAAGTCCGCCCGCCTATCCGCGACCGGCTCGATGGCGGTCTTGGGCTTCTGCGGAGGCGGAGGGCCGTCCTCCCTGCTCTCGTGGGGCAGGAAGGTGAAGGGCACGCCGAAGACGTTGACGTGTTCCGGCTCGAACAGGCCCGTCTTGGGATTCACGTCGTATGACGTGCGGCGGAGGCCGCGCCCCACCACCTGCTCGCACAGAAGCTGGCTGGTGAAGGCGCGGAGCCCCATGATGTGGGTCACGGTCTTGGCGTCCCACCCCTCCGACAGCATCCCGACCGAGATCACGTTCTGAATCCGCTCGCCCGCGCGTTTCGGGCGGCCCACTGTGTCCACCTGCCGACGCAGCAGTTCGGCCCGCTGCTTCCGGGTGAATGTGCGGCTGCCGCCTTTGGCCGCAGCGGTCTCGGCATCTTCGGTCCCGATATCGGCAATCGGTTCCTCGGCTGCCTCGGCCGCGGCCAGGACCTTCGAGTCGATATGCAGGGTGCGCTCCGGGTCGCATAGCTCGTCGATTCGCACGCGCTTGCGGTCGAACGCGTGCTTGATGCGTGCGGCCGTTTCGGTCCGGTTGGCCACGGTGATCATTACCGGAGGCGTGCGAGCACCCTTCTTCCTCCACTCCTTGGCGGTCTCCCGCCAGTCGTAGCCGAGCAGGTAGTACCCGTTCGTCACCAAGTCGGGAAGCGGCTCTTCCGGTTTCGCTCGCCTGTTCAGGTCGTCCTTGACCTCGGGGTCCTGGTAGATGTGGTAGAGACGCGACTTGAAGGTCTTGGTGTCGGCCATCGCATCGTCGCGGATGACCACCCGTGGCGTCTTCACGAGTCCAGACTCGATCGCGTCGTTCAGGCCAAAGTCGCTCACGATCCAGCCGAACAGCGCCTCTTCCGAACTTCGCTTGCCCGAGGGCACGAACGGCGTCGCCGAGAAGTCGTAGCAGGCGAGGATGCCCCGCGCCCGGTGGATGCGGTCCAGCCCGCCAACCCATTTGGTCGCTTCCTCCACGACACTCTTGGTCAGCCCCTTGGGGCTTCCGCCCGAAACCCGCCACGCATGATGCGCCTCGTCGTTGACGACCAGCAGGTTCCGCGCGCTCGCCATGTCACCGAGCACGTCCCGGACGTAGGCTGCGTCGCTCTTTGCGCCGCGCTTGTCGACGCCCCGCTTCTTGGCGATCCGCTCCTCCGTCTCCCAGTTGAGCGCGTGCCAGTTGCGGATCACGACCTTGCCCCGGCGCAGCTTGTCCAGAAGCGCCGGGGGCACGACGCGGAACTCCTCGTAGTAGTTCTCGGGATCGGAGGGTTTGAGAACGGCCAACCGGCTTCGAACGGTAAGGCCGGGGGCAACCACAAGAACGTTCTTCGCGAACCGGACATCGCGGGGATTCGCCACCTTGTTGAGGATGTGCCAAGCGATGACCATGGCCATGACCACGGTCTTGCCCGAACCGGTCGCCATCTTGGCGCAGAGCCGCTTGAGCGCGCCGCCGTCGGACGGGATGTCGATGCCCACCCGTTCGCCCGGAGGGGCCTCGGCAAGCCAGATGAGCGTTTCGGCGGCTTCAAGCTGGCAGAAGAAGAACTCGCGGCTCTCGAACCCCTCCCGATCACTCCAGTGCTCCAAAAGACGCTTGGTGATCCCCGTTACGCCGGGATAGCCGCCCGCGCGCCACGCCCCGACCCGCTCCCGAATCCGGTTGACGAGCGGAATCTCGCGGAACACGCCGGGATCGTCGAACGCGGTGGCGTCTCCGGACGCCACCACGTAGCCCGCTGGCCTGCGGCCCTCTTCGAGATGGAACAGGCGCGTCGGCCGGTCGTACCTCCAGTGCCGGGTCGGCTCCTCATAGGGAGAGTTGACGATCAAACGGTCGATGGTCGCGCTGGGCACTATCCGGCCTCCGGCGGAACCAGCGGCTCCAGTCGGTCGATCAGATCCGGAAGGTCGTGACGAACCGTTCGCCAGACGAGCTCCAGGTTGATCTCGAAATAGGCGTGCACGAGACGATTCCGCATACCGATGATGTCGCGCCACGGGATGTCCGGGTGAGCCTGCCGCGTATCCCTGCCCACCTGTGCCGCGGCCTCGCCGACGATCTCGACCGCCTTCGTAGCCGAAAAAACGGTTCTCTCGTCCCGCTCGAAGTCGGCGAACGACATGCCCTCCGTGAACGACACGGCTTTCCGGGCCGCAAGAACCATGTCCAGCAGGTATTCGGACTCCTCACGTGGCATAGACCACCCTCGCGGACTCCAGAATCTTCTTCCGCCGAATGTAGTTCCGGCTCCTCTCGATTGTCGGACGATGCACCAGATCGACCCGGCGGCGGCACATGTCGGCCAGCTCCCTTCTGATCCTGGCGGCTACGAACAACCCCGGCGTCCGTCCCGCCTTGAAGCGGACGAGAACATCGATGTCGCTGTCCGGCCCGAAGTCGTCGCGCAGCACCGATCCGAACAGCGCGAGTTCCTCGACCCCCCAGCGGTCACAGAAGGCCGCGATTCCACTCATGGGAACGCCCAAGCGGGCGGCCAGCCGCTCGCGCTCCAGTTTCTCTACGGTTCCCGCTCGCACCGACGCCTCCATTACGCCAACTCCACGATCTTGAGGCTCTCGACGCCTCGGTCGTCCACGATCTTGACCGCCGCGCGCCGGTGCTCGCCAGCCTCGAAGGGGAGCGAGACGGTCCCCCGGTAGGCAGCCATCCGGGTGGCGTCGATCTCGGCCTTGAGGCTCTTCGCCAGCTTGGACCAGCCGTCCTTGGCACCGGCCATCGGAAAGAACACTTGGTGCGGGAACAGGCTACGCCCGTCGTAGTCGGGATCCAGCATCCAGAGTGCGATCCTGTCGGCGCCGCCGGACTCGACGTTGCCGGTCTTGGTGTTGTAGTAGTCGAAGCCATGGACCGAGACGCGGAATCCGCCCTCGTACTCCCCGTCGGATATTCGCTCCACGGCCACGTCGGGCTGGCCGATGAGCCAGAAGCTCTCGTTGCTAGCCCGCTTCCTCTTGAGGTCGTCCGTCAGTAGGTCCGCATTCATCTGGGCCTTGAGCAACGTGACGCCGGGCCAACTTGTCTCGTCGATGTCCTTGGACGCCTCGGGGTCGAACTGGAAGGCCGCGAAGATGATTACCGCCGGTCGCGGAACCAAGAGTGATGCTTCTTCGATCGCGCGCGCCACCTGCCGTTGCTCCATCGGAGCATGATCCGGGCCGAACGACACCACTGCCCGCGAACCGGACACGGTGTCAGGGGAAGCTCGCTTGCCACCCTTGTCGGGCCTCGTCTCGCCCTCAGCGTGAAGCCATCGGGCGCCTGGGAGCGGCTCCAGCCGTACGAACGAGAACCGCTGGCCAGCATTTCCGCGAATGCCGGTGTTCAGAAGCTCGTCGCGCCAGTCGCCTTGCCGGATCGTTGGCCCCGTGCGCGCCACCGAGCCATCTGCGGGCAGCGCCCCGCCGGCCTTGATGTCGTCAAGCGGGAGGACTGACGGGGCCGGGACCGCTTCGACGGTGAACGGACCAGTGACGCGGGCCTTCGACCGGTCGATATCGGGTGCGTCGAAAAGCAAGGTTTCGACGGGCGGTTCGTCGTACCCAAGGATCTTCGGAGAAACGGTGGGAACTCCGTGGTACCGGAATCCGCCCCCGACCCCCTCGTTGGAGTGGGCAAGATCGTAGTAGGCAAATCTCGCTGTCATCAGGCGCTGCTTGGCCAATGCAGTTGCCACTCGCGACGTGTCGCAAGTAATCCAGCGGCGGCCCCATTGTTCGGCAACGTAGGCAGCCGTACCCGAACCGCAGGTCGGATCGAACACCAGATCGCCGGGGTCCGTGGTCATCAGCATGCAACGCTGGACCACCTTGGTAGCCGTTTCGACGACGTAGCGCTTGTTGCTGGCTGACATCGGCGCTGGCCAGATGTTATTGATCCGCCTACCAGGCACCTCGCTTTCGTAACGCTTCCAACTCAGAGACTCCCGGCTGGTCGGCACATCGAGTCGACCGAGTTCCGCCAACCGATCCAGTCCTGAATGCGAGACCGCCCATTGACGGCCCGGTCGGCAGGGGATCACATGCCCGTCGTGCTCGTATGCCTCGGAGCGCCCGGTCGTCGAGACGCCTTGCGAATCGAGTGGCATGCGTCGATAGATCCGCGCTCCCTGTGGCAAGTGCTCATCTGGGTCGAACCGTTCTTCAGGAGTCGGTTTGCGGCATTCGCCGTCCGCAAGTTCAACCATCACATATGAGCTGAAGAACTCGATGATCTCGCGCCGAGTGAGCGGCTCGTACAGCTGCCGGTACTTCACCTGTGTCCTGTCCTTCGCGTACCATAGCAGATAGTCCGCCACTTGGGGCAGTGTGCCTGCGGAACTGGCCCCGGTGGTCGCGTAAGAGACTGTCGCCATCCGGTTTTCCGCGCCGAGTACCTCGTCCATCAGCATTCCGACACGATGGACGTTTTCCTTGCCGATCTGCACGAAACAGCTTCCCCTATTGTGTAGGAGTTCGCGAGCCAGCAAGAGACGATCCCGCAGGTACGAGAGATATGAGTGAACGCCGAGTTCCCATGTGTCACGGAAAGCACGAATCTGCTCGGGCTCAGCCGTCAGATCTGCGTCCCGACCGTCGGTCACTTGGCGCCGGTTGACGAAAGGCTGGAAGTTGGAGCCGTAGCGGATTCCGTAGGGCGGGTCCATGTAGACCATCTGGACCTGTCCCGCTAAGCCCTCCTTCTCGATCAGGCTGTTCATCACCAAGAGGCTGTCGCCCGCGATCAGCCGGTTGGTCCAGTTGTGCCGGTGCCGGTAGAACTCGATGGCTTGACGGAGCGGCGGATTCTCCTCCGGCGCGGCGAACAGCGATCTCTGCTCCTCTGGCTCCCTCGTCTTCCGCACCGCCTCGATGATCGTCCGGGGGTCGATCCGCTCGTGGACGTGCAGCGACACCGTGGGCACCTCGAACGAAGTGTGTTCGGCCTTGCCGGACCAAGAGAGATGGGGATCGAGATGCGGATCATGGGAGTAGGACTTGTCGCCGGCGTCCCGGTCGGTCTCCGGCGTCACCAAGCCCACGGGCGGGTTGTTCACGCGCTCCTTGTCGGGATGCTCGTACGTGGCGATGTCCCGGCCCGCCTTGCCTTTTCGTCGCGCCATGATCGCTCTTGGGTTGCGGGCACCGCCCGAGTGGCCGGTGCCTCGCCCTCGCTTGACCGAGGCACCGTCTGCGCAACGCGCTTGCCGAGTGCCTTGGAGAACCTACCAAGTTTCGGTGGTTCCAGGCGAGCCATCAAGCGGCGGCACTCGACTCGCTACAGATTCATGGTCCCCTGAGAAGCGGGGCTTGGCTTCTGATGCCCGCCGACGCCCCCTTACCCATTGGGGGAACACCAACCTGGCCAGCGGGGGCCACCCATCGGTCGAGGTCGTCGCCGTCGGACGCACCGTGCGGGAGATCGAACGGTCCGTCCCCGAACTTCGGCGATTCGTCGAGGGGAAACCTCCGCGCGCGTCAGAGAATACCAGCCGGAGTAGTCGGGTGCATCGACGGCCTCTGGGCGTCGGGGAGTCTGGAGGAGGAGAGTTGCCACCATCGTGCGATGGCCCGAAGGTTCTTCTTGCCCACTCGTTCCGTCCCCCTATCGAATATCCGCTACGCTCAAATGGCCACACGAGAACAGGTAATCGCGTCACATCTCAGATACTCCGCGGTCGCGGAGCCGCTCAGAACCCGCGCCCACGCCCAAATCCTCGCGAAGGTGTTCTACCTCAGTGGTGAACGCGCCTACCTTACCATGTCGAAGATGCGGGATGGCTTCGCGGAACTGACCGGTGGGGCGCGCCCATCCAGAAGAGACACGCAAGCCGCATTGCGGTACCTGGAAGGTGCTGGATCGATACGCAACAAGGGGAGGTCACACTTCGGGTTGCGTCCAGCTGAGCATCGTCGTTTGGGAAGACAGGTCGACGCGCAGGCGGATCTGGTCGACCGATGTCTTGCACGGCACTTCCCGGGCGAGATCGACCGAGAGGCCCTGACCACTTGGTTCAATCGAGTCAGCATAGCCTTCTTCGAGCGATTCGCCGACCGCTGGGTCGCGAGTGTCGCCGGTCAAGCGGGGTTTGACACGGCGGAGGCCTATGCCTCTGTGATGGATTTCGCCCGAAGGTCCGCTGTTTCTCTCGCGATCGAGTTCCCCGTTGACGACCTGGCTGGGGGCTTCGTGCGTTTTCTCAGGTCGAACGAGCACGAAGATCACCAGCTTCTCCAGTCCATGGCGTTCAGGGCTTTCGCGGCTCGCCTCGTAGCAGCCGACGAGGGTCCGGATCCTGTCAGCACGGCTGAGCTCCGAGACGCAACATGGCTCCTCGACACGAACATCCTGGTTACCATAGCCCTTGAGGGCGTGGCGTATGGGGATCCACTTGACCCGCTTGGCCAAGCAATGTCGATGATCGGATCCAAGCTGGTGTATCTCCACCCCACGCTCGCTGAATACCGGTTTGTGATTGATCGCTGGCGGGACCAGACTCTGACCGCCCTCGACCGCTTCGGGATCGGTCCGATACGAGAGTCTTCGGACGCATTCCTGAAGATCGCTTTGGCTCGGCATTGCCACACCCGGGAAGACTTCAGCCGCTTCTTCGATGAGTTGCGACGCCCCCCACGGTCCATTGAAGACCGGATCGCAGTAGAGTTGGTTGACGACCTCGAAGTCGCTCAGATCGCGGCAAAGGGCGAAGAGAACGAAGCAGATGTGCTCAGAATCAGGAGCCATTGGTCGGAGCAGCGATCCCGCCCCAAGCCGCTCCTGGCAGCTCGCCATGATGCGGCCCTTTCCGAGGTCGTTCGGCAATGGCGTTCGTCGAACAAGAGGTGTTTCGTCCTTACCACTGACCGGACGATGGCGGATTTGGCGGCCCGTTTGCAGGGTCCATCGGGTACACCCAGTTGGATTCTCCTCGACGGGCTGGTACAAGTGTTGGCCGCCGACCGCGCTGGGATGCCGGAAAACCATGTTGGCTTCTCTGCCCTTCTCGCCAAGCTCATTGCCACCGAGGTCGGGCCAGTCGACCGCGAGTTTCAGCTTCAGGATCTGCTATGGGCGTCCGAGATCGTCGAGCAAGTGGAGGCGTTTCCCGATGAAGTCGTGAACGATCTCGCGAGAATCGTCCATAGGAAGCGGCTTGCCGGTGCCCGCCGGGATGACCCCGAACTCCGGCTCGCCCTTGAGCGAACGATTCAGGAAGCTCGCGACTCGCTGATCAAAGGCCATGACGGTGCGGTGCAGGATGCGGCAAGAGCCACGGAACACGCCGAGGATGCGGGGGCGCGGGGCGAGAGACTCCGAGACGCGCTGGTGAATAGCACAGAGAAGGCCCTAATCCGTAGAGCTCGATGGGGATTGGTTGGTCGATCGATGGTTGTCCTGACGGGCGCGGCCGTGGTTGCCCTTGTTGCCCACATGCTAGTTTCGTGGGCCTTTGCAGACTCCGACTCCCCCGTCGACCGGTTGAGCGTGGGCCTTGGCATCGCGAGCCTCTTGATTCCGGTCGCGATAGCGGCAGTCAAGTGGATATGGCCCAAGTATCGCAAGGCTAGGGATGCCGCATTGGGCGAGGCGGTGCGCCACGCCAAGAGCGTAGAAGGCGGCGGATCTTAGCCAGTGGCTGCGTTATCTCCCACACGATGGCCCGAGCTCTTGAATGGTCGGGCGCCTCTCTCGCCTCGTTCACGTGGTGCTTGGCGATCCGGTAAAGCCGGGTTCCCGGATTGCCGGGAATCAAGCTCGCGAGACGTTTTCCGCGTCCCCTGCGACGATGGCAGGATTCCCGCCAATCGATCCCGTTCTTCCCGCTATCGCGACACGGTGGGATGAGATGCCACACACCGGCAGAAAACGCAGATCGTGCAGCCCTGTAAGACTTTAGACGATTTTCTACCGTGATTCGCACCTCCGCGGACCCGCCGTTACGTCAGGGTTTGGCGGAGCCGCGGGTGTTGCCGAGGTCGGCGGCGCACGTGGATCTGAAGCCGGCGCCGGGGGCCAAGTGGTGGGCGGGAGGTGTGATCGCGGGGGCGGCGGTGCTTTATTTGGTGTTCTGGTAGGGTGGTGATCTGGTCGAACCCGCCGAGGCCGGAACAATCGCACTACCATCGGTATACAAGGCACTGAGCGGTTTCTTGTGCCATTCCAACATGTCTCGGTCATGCCCGGAAGTGCGTGCCACCCCACAGGGAGCCCTGGTGGTCGCTTCGTGCCGCCAGCAGCCGGCGTGCTGCTCGTCCTGGCGGGCTGCGTGACCTCTCCCGACCTGCCCAACGCGGCGGCGATCGAGATCGTTTCGGGCAACGACCAGATCCAGAGTCGCGGACGAGCGCTTCACGAGCCGATTGTCGTGCGGGCGCTGGACGAGGCCGGTTCACCCATCGCCGGCCTGCGACTGTGGTTTTCCTCGCTGGATCACGGGACGGTTGTTCAACCCCGATCAGTGACGACCGATTCGCTCGGGCACGCAGCAGCTTTCTGGACGCTGGGCCATGTGGCCGGAACGCAAACCCTGACGGCCTCCGTGCCGGTCCGCCGTGGTCCCCGCGCCGAGTTCACGGCCACGGCCCGCCCGGGGGACTTCGATATCCAGGTCGTCTTCGATACTTTGGTGGCCACGGAACACAGAACCGCGATCCGGAATGCGGCCGAACGCTGGACGGCCGTCCTTGTGGGCGACCTGCCCGACCAGGCATTCGAGCGGGGATTCGTCCCGGCGTATCATTGCGAAGGCGTTGAAGAACTCGTAATCCCTCCCGGCGGCGCGGTTGACGACGTGCGACTGGGCGTGCGGATCGTGCGAGACGAGAAATTCGCCTATCGGCTGGCGCATTGTGCTCGCCGGGACACGGAACCATCGACGCTGCTGGTACAATGGACCGTCAGTGCCGGCATCCTTGACGCGGTAGGTGCCGATCTTGAGGGCTGGACGACACACCTGATCGGTCACCTGCTCGGTTTTGGATGGGCCTGGGGTGACCGCCGCCGGAATGCGGTCCGGTCCGAGGGCCTTGGCGCCGACACGCACTTTCCGGATCCGGCCACGGTGTCCGCCTTTGACGCGGCGGGTGGAGCGAGTTGGGCCGGCTCCAAGGTTCCGGTCCAGAATCATGGTCCAGAGTGGCTCGTCGATATCCATTGGCGGGAGTCGGTGATGCCCAACGAAATCATGAGTCCGGATGTCACCGAAGATCTGCAGCTCAAGTCATTCCGCCAGCTGTCGCTGAGTGCGATCACGGTCCATGCGATGGCTGCGTTAGGCTACGAAGTCGCCGTGGACCAGGCAGATCCGTACACGCTTCCAGCGCCTGGTGTTGCGGCAGAACCGACAGCATGGCGTCTTGACGCCCGCCGGTGGGCGGACCTCGAGAAACGCACGGAGGCAATCTTCGATGAGTCGGGACGTGTGGTCGGTGTGACCCGGCACCGGTAGCGAGGCCCTGCGTTGCGGGCGTTCGGGGGTTCATGGCAACCCTGACGTTACGGCGGAAATCGTAAGGCTCGAATCACGGCAAGAAATCTTCTAAAGTCTTACAGGACTGCACGATCTGCGTTTCTTGCCATTGGTCCGGACCTTGCTGGACCGGGCCGAAAGAGTGGGAAAAACGGACTTGAACGGCGGGACTCCGGCACGTCCACGCCGCCTCTTCACCGAAGGTCCCGCAAGGCCACCTAGAGCCCAGTGTTCCCGAGAACCCAGCTCGTCAGGCGTATCCGCGACGCGGCCTGGGCGCCCCCTATTGTCTGGGTCTCCGCGGAGGTGTCGGCAGCTGCTGGGCACAACGTCCGCGTCCGGAAGCCCGTTCGCGTCGAGGGCCGTCCGGCGGCAATCACCGCCGCTCAATGCCGAACACGTTCACGACTTGGGGTCATTTCTCCCTCCGGATTGAGCGACTTCCCCTACCAACCGCTGTCGATCGTGAAGCACCCCATCCGTTCCGAGTGGTCTTCCTCATCGGAGGCGAAGTGGTGAATCAGTTCGTGAACGAGTGTGGCGAGAACATCGTCTTGGTACCAACTCCACTCTTCGTCGATGGGTTGGAGCACGATCCAGTGGTCGTCGTCGAAAGCAAAATGCGACCCCACGCGCCGCCCCTCCTCTCCACCCGCAGTCGTAGCTGTCCTGCCCGTCGCCCATCCAAGCGTGTGAGTGCCCATCCCCGAGAGGGATTGGGTGCGGGTGCTGCTGCATTCGTCGGTGTCGCTCCATTGGAGGTTGCTGATCCGGTTCCGCCAAGTGGCGATCTCTTGGGAGGTCCACACGCGTCCCGTGGTTCGCCAGTGAAACGCTGCGTCGATTTCGTTCTCCTGCTCTTCGCTTTGGGTCACCGCGACCATCCCCATCGTCGTCAAGGCCACGGTGAAGGCGGCGAGGACCCTGCACCGCCGGGCGGCGGTGGTCATGAGTGGCCTCTGTAGACCCACCGGTCTACGTAGAGGGCGTCGGGATCGCAGTCGGTGCCCTCGGGCAGGGCTCTCACCATGTAGCGGCGGTCTCCCACCTTCCGAGCGATGACATCGGTTCTCCTGCCCTCAGCCGAGGGCGGGTTGGTGAAGCAAGCGTATCGGCGCTCCCTTGTACTCGCGGGGGCCTTGATGGGGACCCGTGTGAACTGCGGCACTCCATACCCGACCGCATCCTTGAACCGATTTATCGTGGCTTGCATCGTCGGGCCGTCCACCATGTCTCCTTTCACGAGCGGCCACTGCGGGGGAGCTGAGGTTGCGCTGGAGGCCAAGTCGGACTCGCCACAAGCCTCCGACGACACCAAGGCGGTGCCGATGGCCAAAAGTGCAACGAGCACCCTACGTCCGGGGGTCGGAAGTCGTGCTACACTCATTGAGTATCTCCTGTGCTGTTGTGTTAGGGGTTCACCGATGTCCGCATCCCCGGGCAGATTGGCCGCTGACTCGCGGGCGACTGGCGGTCTCTACCTCTCGCCACCTTCTCCGACGGTGCATCCGGGATCCGGTCTGCGCCACTTCGCGACGCCACCCTTGCCGGAGAGCAAGTCTTTCGCGTCGGCTTGGGTGTAGGCGACCATGTCCGGGCCGCCGGGTACGAGTAGCTCTTCATCGAGGCGCTGGGCGGCGGCTGCGGAGTCGTCCGCGATTCGTTCGACAGCACGCCGGAGCCCCGCATCTCCGTGCGCGAGAGCTGCCTCCATCGTCACTGTCAGTGCGACGTAGCTCTGCCGACCGTTCAGACGCCTGCGCAGAACGGAAGCGATGGCCTCGAGCTCGCCGGGGCCGGGAGTGCCATCAACAAGCATGAATAGCAGTGCCTCGACGAAGCCGTCCGCCCCTTCTGTATAAGCATCCCTGTCGAGGTCGCCAGCCGCTTGTAGGATGGGAGGAAGGGCCTCCAAACCAATGTCGGCTAGCGTGTCGGAATCAACCCTTCCGGTCTCCAGCATGAGCGAGATCGTCCTTGGGTCGCGAGTCTCGTACGCTGCCCAAAGGTAATTCATGACGTACGCCCCGGGCTCGTGCCGGTCGTCCACGAATCCCTCCCTGGACGCTTGGCCTCGGACTTCGGCCCGGGCCGCGTCGATCAGCGCAGTGCGGAGCGCGGGGCCAGCGCAGCGGATGCGCGTACGAGGCAAGTGGCGCAGGGCGACATCCCGGTCCCGCCAGTTCGAGGAGGAGAGCATTCGGGTCGCATCTGCCTCACTTAGCCGTTCGCGCTCCCGCGTATCCTGTCCCTCTGCCCCGTGTGCGGACGCCCCGGCCCAAAGGAGCAACATCGTGAAGGCGAAACACTTCACGGACATGATTCTAGCCCTCCCCGGCGGGATTGTCGCGCCAGTCGACGTGGATGTGCCTCTTGTAGTTGAAACCGCCGGTGCCATATCCGGAAATGCCATTTCGCGGTGCGCCTAAGCTTCGAGCTCTCGCCCTAAGGGCATTGTACTCCGCAAGGGTGAGATTGCGCCCCGAGACCGCGAAATCGCCGCCGGAGCCGTACATGTGCAAACTGTCGTCTGCACCTCCCACGTTCGCGTTGCCGACAGGGCAGCGCCACTCCGACGTGATGTGGATGGCGACCCCAAGTAGGTCCCTGGCCATGGCAGCCCGGTTGGCCAAATACTTGGGCGTAAGGTATCCCCGCTCGTGATTGTGCGTGCCCCTGCCCCTCTTGATGTCCGGGGGTGCGTTGTCTCCGATCAGGCGCGAGAACATCGTGCAAGGCCAATCCATTGCTCTGAAGCCGTAGTCCGAGTACTCCCACACGATGTCCCGCTGGTCCTCGGTGCAGGCGCTCCCAGACCCACTGCCGCCGCTGGAGCACCCGAGGAAGGTTTCGGAGAGGATTTCGCCCGTCGAGATCTGATAGATGATGAGGTACCAGCAGACTACCTCGTCCTCGTCCTTGCCGTCCGGCAACGCAGCGTTGTCCGGATCGCTCTCCCGGAGCCTGGTGCGATCATGCACGGGCTCCAATTGACCGATCGCCCGCGAGCCCGCGACGACCGTATTCCCGGACACCAGCGCGCCATCCAGCGATTCGCCTAGCGGTATCGTTACCGTGGCACGCGCCACGGCCCCAGGGCCGGTCGGGCTGGAGTCCGAGCAGGCCCAGACCGCAAGCCATGCCCAAAGCACCGCTGGGGGTAATGTCCGCCGTCGTCGTCTCCGCATCTTGTCCTTTCTGTAGGCGTCGCCGCTTTGGCGTCTCGTCGAAAGCGGTGGCAGCAAGCGAGCACCTCGCCGTCCGAAACCGGTCCGCCCGTGACAACAAATCAACTCTCACTGCTTGCCCTTCCGCAAGGCCCTGAGCTATACAGGGTGTCGTCGCCGGGCGAAACTGCAGGAAGGCGGGCGTCTACGGGGTTCGGAGCCGCTGGAGGCTGCGGAACCATCGGGGTTGCCGCACCTTGGCTGGTTGCCCCCAAGGCTATGTCGGAGCGCCTTTCCCACGGCCTGCTAACGCCGGATCTTCGGCGTTGCCGGTGTTTTCTCGAAACACAGTTTCCAGGCTGGTGCGGGCTCGCAGCCTTGCCCCGCTCCTACATGAGCTGAGCCAGCTGACTCCGTGTTGAACACGGACGCCTGGCGAGGGGTACTCCCCCTTGAACCCCCGGTCTTTCGCTCCGCTCCGCTTCCAGATGCAGCGGGCGGAGCTTGGCGCGCCCCTGCCTCCCGAGCTAACAGCGGTTGCCTTGGGTTCTGGGCACTTGTCGCTAAGCGGTGCACCCACACACCTTGGGGGCATGTACTTGTTGACTCTGTCCCGCAGCCTGTCCCCCCAATGCGTGATCAAGTCCGAGCGCTAGACGCCTCCGGCGTAGCGAAGACGGCGCTCCAAGTCAGCCAGCACGTGGCTTCGGCCACTTCCGTCGGTTTTCCGGTCTGGCGGCGCGTGATCGTGTGTGTTCGCACTCTTGCCGTTCTCGCGTTCGTGCCTTCCTCGTCCGCCGTCGCCCAAGGCTGCGACGACTGGGGCAGCTGGGAGTTCTTCCAATCGGCCTCCGTCATGCGGGTAGCGGACTGCCTTCGGCTGGGGGCCGACCCGAACGCCCGCGTCAACTTCGGCGCGACCGTATTGCACCGCGCATCGCTGTACGCGACGGATCCGACGGTGGTCGGCGCGCTGGCCGAGTCCGGAGCCGATCTCAACGCACGGGACAGGGACGGAGCAACCCCGCTGCATCGCGCATGGGGCAACTCGAACCCGCTGGTCGCGCGCGAACTCCTGCGGCTGGGGGCCAATCCGACCGCCCGTGACAAGTTCGGCCGCGTGGCCGATCCCTCGCATTGCGATCACTGGAACAGGTGGATGTTCGGCCGCGTGGCGCTCGCCCCCGACATCGTCCGCTGCATCGAGGCAGGTGCCGACCCGCTGGCTCGCGACGAGAACGGCAGCACGCCGCTGCACCATGCCATCCTGGGGATGCCGCACGACCGGGATGCCGCCTACGTGCCTGGTGCGCGGCGGCCCGAACGTCCGCCGGACCTTGAGGTAGTGGCCCGGCTGATCGAGTCGGGCTCCGATCCCAGGATCTCCAACGACGACGGGGATACGCCCCTCCACTTCGCGGCACGAGCCGGAAACCTTGCCGTGGCACGGTCCCTGTTGGATGCGGGCGCCGACGCCGACGCACGGGACCGGCAGGGGAACAGCCCTCTGCACGAGGCGGCCGGTGCGGGAGACCCGGCGATGGTCGCATTCCTGCTGGGCGAGGGTGCGATGCTGAACGCGCAAGGGACCGACGGGGCCACGCCGCTGCACCGGGCACTCCACTGGTCGAGGCCGAGCTTGGCGGTCGCGGAAGCCTTGTTGGAGGCGGAAGCGGACCTAACCGCCCGCAACGGGATTGGACGCACCCCGCTCCACCTTGCCGTGGCCGAGTGGACGAACGTCGACCCCACGGAACAACGGGGATTCCTCGTCAGATTGCTTGCGGCAGGAGCCGATCCCAACATTCAGGACAACATGGGATGGACGCCTATGTCTCTGGCGGCCCATCACGAAGATCCATCCTTCGCCAGTGTCCTGCTCGATGCCGGGGCGGACGTGACGCTGCCAACCCGCGAGGGTGAAACGGCGCTTCACGCGGCGGCCCGCCAAACGGGTTCGGCCACCATCGTCGCTCTCCTCAAGCGCGGGATCGACGTGAACGTACCGGACCGCTCGGGGAACACTCCGCTGCACGTTGCTGCTGCGGCGGGGACACCGGCAACCGTCGAGGCATTGCTTGCCCGGGGGGGCGATGTCCGTGCGAAGAACGCAAGTGGCGACACCCCGCTGCATGCCGCGGTTCAGTTCCCCCGGCGGCGCTACGACGCGCTGGGGGTGCTGCCACGTGTCGACACCGCCCTTGTCCGCATCCTGATCCGCGCGGGTGCCGATCTGGATGCGCGGAACGCTCAGGGCCAGACTCCGCTTCACAAATCTTGGGCGGAAGGCAACGTTCTGGTGGCGGATCAACTCGTCGCGCTGGGTGCCAACCCCGATGCCTTGGACGCTGCCGGCTGGCGCGCGGGAGACCCCGCGTGCGACTGGCACGAATCGAATGTGGTGGAGCGGTCCCCTGCCGAGAGCGTGCGAGGGTGCCTGGAGATGGGAACCGACCCCAACGCCAGGGACGAGTCCGGTCGGACGCCTTTGCATCGCCTGGTTACGCGGTGGTATCGCGGCCGGTCTCCTCTTCCCGCGATCCGCGCGCTACTCGCGGCCGGGGCGGATGCAAATGCCCAAGCTGCTGGTGGGAGGATGCCGCTTCACTCGGCCACCGGCGGGCGCGGCGAGCAGATTGGCATCGCCGCCGCCCTGTTGGAAGCCGGAGCGGATATCAACGGCCTGGACAGCGCGGGTGCCACGCCGCTTCATGCTGCCGCCGCCTCGGGATCACCCGCCGTCATCTCCTGGTTGGTTGAGAACGGTGCCGAGGTGGATGCTCGCGACGCCCTTGGCCGGACTCCGCTCCACGCGGCGATCGAGAATCCCGACGCGGCCAACGCATTGCTGATGCTGGGCGCGGATCCCGGCGCGTTGGACCTTGATGGGACGCCCGCAGATCCCGCTGCCTGCGGCCGCTGGAACACGCCGTCGTTCTTCATGTTTGCCGACGCCGAAGCCGTCAAGGGTTGCATCGACATGGGAGCCGACGTGCACGCGGTCCGGGAGCGCTGGCCGCTGGGCTATTGGGGAGGCGGTCTCACACCCCTTCATTCAGCTGCCGCATGGACCCGCGACCCCAATGTCATCCCCGTCCTTGTCGAGGCTGGCGCCGATGTGGATGCCCGGGACGACCGCGATTTCGCTCCACTGCACGCCGCAGCCCGGACCAACGAGAACGCGGAGGTAATCCGCGCTCTCCTGTCGGTCGGAGCGGAAGTGGATGTCTGGGCGACGGGATTCAGTGTCGACTACGGCTGGGAGGCGACCCCGCTGCTCGAAGCCGCGCAGTCGAACGGCAACCCGGAGGTGATTGCCGCCTTGATCGACGGGGGCGCGGATGCGTCCGCACTTGGCTGGCAAGGAGAGACGGTTCTCCACCGTGCGGCCAGGGGCGGATCCGCGGAGGTCGTGTCGTTTCTGTTGCGAGCGGGTGCCGACGTACACGCCGTGCATGGTGGTGGATCGACGCCATTGCACGAGGCGGCCAGGAGCAACCCCGACCCAGCAGTGACCCAACTCCTGCTAGGGGCCGGTGCCGATGTGCATGTCGTGGGTTCCGGCATCCAGGCCAGCACGGGTTGGGGGCCGTCGACGCCCCTGCACCTCGCTGCAAGCTCCAATCCGGAACCGACCGTCCTGACGGTCCTGTTGGCGGCAGGTGCGGATCCAAACGCAAGAACGGAACCCGACGGCTGGACACCGCTGCATCTGGCCGCGGCGCAGACCGAAAACCCGTCGGTCATCCGTATCCTGCTCGGCGCAGGCGCCGACATCGGCGCAAGAACCGGCACCGGCACGACTGCTCTTCATTTCGCCGCGCGGAACAACCCCCATGTCGTGCCGTTGTTGCTCGAACTCGGCGCGGATCCGTCCGTGTCCGACGACGGCGGCACGACCGCCTTGACTCTGATAAGGAGGAATAAGTCACTGCGTGGTCTGCCGGTCGTCGGTCCGTCCCGAAGCCTACCGCCAGCGTCCAGTCGGCGTTGGTAGCGGTTCTTCCGGTCCATGGGTGGTTGTACCTGGGACTCAAGCATCCGGGATGGAATCTATCCGACGCCTTGGCAGCTGGCCGGGGAATGTGTTGAAGGCTGCGGGCACGGAGGTCGCTGGTCCGTGAAGTGGCTTTTGATTGACGTACGGGCGGCCCTCCCCCAGCGGGCAACTGCGCGGGCGCTGTCGGCCCATCGGTCCGGCGCGAAACCGCCCGACTCCTAGTGGCCAGCCTGCTAGATTCTCTCCGAGAGACATGACCCGAGTATCTCGGTGAGAAGGAGGACATTCCGTGCAAATCACTCGTCGCTACGTTGCCTTCCTCCTCCTACCCAGCGCCGCCGCCTGCGGCAAGACGACCCCTCCACGGGTTGTCCCCGCAACGCACGCATGCGACACGCTTGAGGTGGTCTGCTTCCAACCTCACGCCTCGGTAAGACACATCTACGGGACGGAGCCGATACCGCTGCCTCCCATCCGCTGGGGTATGATTTGGGATGGTGCCGATTGGCAGCCACCAACTCCCGAAACGGCGCTGCTCGCTCTGACGACGCGATACCACCATCCCTTCAACTACAACCCGGAGGACGCCGCCTACGCGCTACTGCGGCAGGCAATCGAACCACGCCCGGAGGAGGAATTGGACGCGTTTGCGGACCAGCTCCTTGAACTCCTGCGCGGCGGCAACGATGCCTATAGGGATCGGGCGGTATTGGTCCTTTCCGTGGCTGCCGACACGACGCCCGAGCCGGGCAATCCCGGCATCCCCTATGCCAGAGCGGTGGATGTCTTCATTCGGTGGTACGAATCGTTTGACGACCGGACGGACCCCATGGCCGTACGCGCCCTGACCAATGTCGCATGGGAGGGTGGGATGGACTACGTCCGGACGGTGTTCGAGGCCAGTGAGCAACCTCCGCCCTGCTACCAGCCGCATTACGGCGGAAGAGTAAGACCGGGAGAGACACCGCCGGAACCTCCTCCTCGGGAGGAGTGGTGTCCGAATGTGGCGGTGTGGTGCAGTGCGGGCGCTTTGCTGCTTGAGGAGGATGACGGTCCGGATCCCGACCTGTACGAGCAGCTCTGCGCACGGCTCCGGTTCGAAGAGGAAGACGCATAACTCCCGTGGCGCTCGCTCTTGTCGTCGTCACGGTCATCGGGGTCGTCGCGCTGGTGCTGGTGCGCACCCTGCGTCCAGACCGGCAAGCACGGGGACTGACCGAGCTTGGCGTCCTCCTGGCGGCCTACGGTGCGGTCTACGGGCCTGTGGGCGCCGGTTTGGTAACTCTCAACGAAATCGATCCCGACCTATCGCATCTTCCCTCCTTCGTTGCTGGTGCGCTGATGGGTGCCTCGCTCTCGATCCTGGTCGTGGGGGGCATCGGGCTGGCCATGGCGCTGGCGCTGTGGGTGCTCCGCCGCCCTCTCGAACTGCCCTCCAAGCGATTGGGGGCACGGTGGTTTCTGCTTCTGGTCGCTGCCTTCGCCGTCCTGTTCGGCGTGGCGATGCCCGTGTTCGGAACGATGGAAGACCGCAGCGCGGTGTTTGCATGGGTGTTCACGTTTCTTTTCTACACCGTGTTCTGGGTGGCGAATTCGCTCGCGGTGCCATGGCTGACCTTCCTCCGGTCGCCGCGCTTGGCCGAGTCGCCCGAGGCGCGTCATTTGCAGTCGTGGGTGGACGAGGTCATGGCCAGCCACGGAAGACGACCGATTCCGGTGCGGGTTCATGAGGGCGGCCTCGTGAACGCCTTTGTCCTGTGGGGGCTCCGCAAGCCATGGCTGCTGGTCGGCGAGGGACTGCTGAGGGAGATGTCGCTCTCCGAGGTCCGGGCCGTGCTCGCGCACGAGATCGCCCACATCTTCCGAGGGGACCACGGGAGACTGCTGCTCTCCGGAATCGCGTGGGCCGCCGCGATTACCGTCTGTTCTCAACTCGTCATCGTCCCCCTCTTCGCGGCGGATCGGCCCGCGCTCGCCATCACGGCGATCACGATCTTCAACACGCTGTACTTTGTCGCCCTGGGCCTGATGATGCGCCGGGTCGAGTACGCCACGGACCGTCTCGCGGTCAATCTGCTCGATGGACGCGGCGAACCGCTCGCGTCGGCGCTGGAGACGATGGCGTTGGTCAAGCGGACGTCCGCGAAACAGAAAGGCGTGATGCACCCGTCGGTGCAGAATCGCATCGATGCGATTCTCGACGCTTCGACGGAGCCGCCGCCGCAGGTCTGACTGGCTGAGCCACGTAACCGTGGTCAGCCCGGCGGACGCCTTCGAAGCGGTCGCCGAACGAGCCGGGGCGACGGTCGCCGGAGGCGGTGTCCGGGTCCCCCATCGGCTTGAACTAGCGGGTTCGCCGAAACCCCGCCGGGGCGGACGCCGTACAGGTGAAGGGCCATCGCCTCCCGAGGCCGGATCCGCCGGTCCACGGGCTGGCGGGGCCGGAGCCCGTTTCGCCGAAGCCCCGGCGCTCCCGCTTGAAGCCGTACTGGAGTGCGCAAACGACATGGGGGTCCGATGCACACTTTGGCCGCCAGCGCGACGCGCACCGCCCATTTCCGTTTATCCGCTGCCGTGGCAACGTCTTTCGGCCTCGTCGCCCCGTACGCCCGGGGCGTACGGGGCGCTCGGGCCGTGGACGGTAGCAACCCGGCAGTCCGAGGGCCTGCTACGGGTTCGGGGGCAGGCGGGCTTGCGCACCTGCCCCCGACCCTCGGGTCGCTCCCGGACCAGAGATCCCTACGCGGGAAGGCGTTGCCCGCCGACCGCCTGAAGACGGTCGGCGATGTTCCAGACGGGGACGGAGACCTCCAAGTTCTGGAAACGGGCTTCGAGATACATCCGAAGCTCAGGTGCGAGCGTTCCTTGTAGTCACATCCCTGTGACGCGGTGCGGCTGCCTTGCTTACGCCGTCCCAGGTTCGGGATCAACGTGGATGTCCGTGATTCTCGCCGCTGCGTCCGCAAGAAAGGCTTCCGCAAGTTCCCGATTGGCTTCCGTATGCGCCACCGCCCTCAGGTATTCTGCCCATCGCTTGAATCGGTCAGCGGCAGGCCTGCTTGTGTTTCTAGAAGTAGCCAACTCTTCAAGTAGCCCAGCGAGCTTGTTCGCGTACCTGATCTTCGTCCGTCGGCTAATCCGATCCCCGCGGCCTACCCTTGCCTCATCGTGTCCCATTTGCCTAACCTCTGCTCCTTGCGTTGCTCATCTTCGGGGTTCCGTCGAGGATGCCCGAACACTCTTCGAGCATGACGACTTGCCTTCACAATATGGGCAACTCGGCGCTGGTGAACAAAGGGAGGGAAGTCGAGGAAGATCACTGCGGTCTCTGGCACCGGAGCTGTCACTCAGCTACCGGTTTCGATCTGTGAACGAAGGCATACACGCCACCGGACCAGCAGCCTGAGGGCGCGAAGCTCGTTCGAGACGGCAAGTCCGGGATACACGCCGACCCCGGCGCATCGTCAGAGCCTTCCCGCAAGGGACTGCTGGACCGGGAGCGACCCGGGGCGGGGGGTGGGATGGCAGCGCACATCCCAACGAATCGCCGTGCCGTACCAGGCACCCCGAAGGGATGGGTCGCTCCCGTCCACGGCCCGGAGACCCGGATCGGCACCGGAGATCCGCAGGCCGTGGCACAACCCTAATCCGTCCAGTGCCTTACGGACCGACGCGTGCCGCACGCCCAAGCGGCATTCCCTTGCACAACGACCCTGATTTGAGACGGACACCTACGGATCGGCAACGGCACCCGCCCATGGACGCTCAAATCCCGCCTTCGGAGAAGCGGCTCGAACCCCAAACGGAATAGCCGTGAATCACGCCTCCGGGGAGGCCCGATCGGAGCAGTTCCCGCATCTCAACGAGGCGGTGAAGGCAGCCGTTGAGACCGCCCAGTTCCTCGACGGCCGCCTCGTCCCTTCCCCGGATGGCATTCTCGACGCGCACGATCTCGCGCCGGACGGCCGCGATGGTCTTGGGCTGCCGGCTGGGTTCTTCGGTGGCGGCGGCACCGACCCAGTTGCCCAGGATCGTCCGTGCGCGTCGGAGTTCCCTCGGGCCGCCCGCGACCCCGACGGCCTCGACCGACCAGCCCAGTTCCCTCAGAGCCTCCCAGAGCTTCCGGTGCCGATCCCGCCAAGAACGGAGCGCCGTCGAGGTGTCGTAGCCGGGATCGGCGTGGACGAACACGGCGCGGCTTGAGTCCAGCGCCACGGGCATCCCGCGCGGGAAATATCGCCGCGCGCCCTCGGCGGCGCCCCGGTAGATGCGGGCGGGCAGGAGCGAGCGAGCGATGCCGAGCGCCTCGAACGCGGTGACCTTCTCCGGCTCGGTCGGCAGCCAGGGCAGGCCGGTGTGCTCGATCGCGTAGTCGAACGAGAGCAGGCGGCGCAGGGCCACTTCGGGCGAGGTGATCCTCCGGTGGCGAACGCCTTCGGCACCGAGTGCCCGGTAGATGCCGCGCGCGCAGATCCGGCAGATCTTCAGGTCTCCGACCGTCTCTTCGGCGGCCAGCCGTCGGTCCCTCAGCGCCTGCACGAACCGGAGCGCCGTGAAGCGGCTGACCCCGAGCCAAGCGGAAAGCTGCGTGCGGGTGAACACGCCTCCGTGAAGGCTCGCCAAGGCGATCCACTCCGCGCGGCGGCCCGTCAGGCCGAACGGCTCCAGCGCCTTCTCCCGCCCCTTCAGATGGTCGATCATCGGGCTCGCCGTTGGTCGAGGGCCTTGCTGTACATCGGGGTTACCGCTCCTGCGTTAGGACGACCCGGACTCCGTGGTGGTGATCAAGGGCTGATTGGTCCCTGCCGAGAGAAAAACGGGAGCGCGCCTTCGGTCGCGTGAAGTCGCGCCTACCGGCCATGGTCCCGAGCCGTCCGGTGCGGTCCCGGATGCGGAACAGGCTCCGCCGTCCGCTCCTCCATCGCCTTCGAGAAGCGAACGGCACGAGTGCCAGTCTCTTCCAATACGGAGATGAGCCTGAACCGGGGGAGGTCCGAGAAGTGAGGCCGGAGCCCGGAGCAGGTGGCAGTTGATGGAGTTTGATTATCTCCTTGGACGTGGGAGAGAGGCAACCGGCGAGCCGGAGGATGGCCGGGAAGCAGGAGGGTCTCCGGCGAGCCGGCGGTTGGCGTGAGTCGGATCACGCGGCGGAGTTGCCGGCTTGGCCGATGGCGCGGAAGAGTTCGTCGCGGGCGCGGCGGACGGCTTGGGCGGCGTCGAGGTCGGTGGTTGCGGCGGCGAGTTGGTCGAGAGCGCCGAGGGTGACGCCGTGCCGGAGGAAGGCGTCGGAGCCGGGCAGGGCCTTGAAGCGCTCGTAGGGCGTGGTGACGTCCCGTTGCCGGTAGCGCCGCTTGACTCGGCCGGTGGGGCTGGTGACTTCGGTGGGGAAGAGGCAGGGCCGGTGGAAGTTGAGGAAGGGGCAGAGGTGGTCGTTGAGGAAGGCGTTGACCCGGGGGACGAGGGCGTGGGGGACGTGGACGTGGCCGAGCCACTTGCGGACGACGCTGCCGTTCTTGGTCTCGGCCAGCGCGTTGTCGTTGGGGTGGCGGGGCCGGGACTTGGTGAAGACGCCGATTTGGAGCTGGTTGAGCAGCTCGGCCACGCGGCCGTTGACGTACTCGCTGCCGTTGTCGGAGTGGAAGGCGCGGATGGCGAAGGGGAAGGCGGACAGCAGGGCTTCGAGGCGCGGGACGAGGAAGTGGTGGGTGATGCGCGGCACGGCTCCAAGGTGTTGGAACTGCGTGACTTCGTCGACGACGTTGATGAAGTAGATGCCCTTCCGCCTCTCGCGGTCGCCGAGGTGGACGGTGTCGACGCGGAGATGGCCGGGCTTGCCGTCCGGCCGCGGCTTGCGGCGGACCCCGATGGGGACCGGGGTGGGCCGGGTCTTGCGGAAGGTGAGGCGGCCGGTCCGGTACGCGCGGGTCTTGCGAAGGTTGTAGATGTGGCCGTTGGAGATCGAGGCGAGGCGCGCGAAGCGTTCGTCGCCGTAGACCTCGTGCATGCTGCGTTGCAGGACCACCTTGGTGGCGGGTCCGGAGGGCTGGCCGAAGGCCTCGTCGACCTCGGCCAGCAGGGCGGCGTCGTAGGGCGTGTAGCGGCGCTGGAAGGCGTTGGCGGGGGGCCTCCTGCGGTGGTCGCGGATGTGGCCCGTCCGGCGGTGCTGTCGGACGAGGCGGGTGACCTGGGCGCGCGAAAGGCCCGTCACCTTCTCGACGAACCGCCTCACCAGGCCCTTGTCTGGCTTCCCGAGGCCGTGGTACTCGAAGCGGACCAGCGTGCGGCGGACGAAGACCTAGGCGGATGTGCGGTCGGTGATCTGGAAGTCGGCCGGTTCGTTGCCCTCAAGGAAGGCATGCATCCTGTCGAGCGTCCGAATCCGTTCGGTGCGAAGTGTCACGATCATCCTCCAATGATCTCTTCGCCCCGGCCTTCAGGCTCACTTCCCGCTGGAAACCGGCCCCGCGTTCAGGCTCACTTGCCGTTGGACAAGACTCGCACTGGTCAAGCCGCCGTCGTCCAGCGAGATTCCGTTGCGCAGATCGTGCAGTCCATCAATCGGGAGGAATCGAACGATGGCACGCACGAAACGAAGTCGGCGCTCCTACGGCGCCGGCGAATGGGGCCGCAACCGGGTCCGGGTGTTCCCGGATCCCAAAACGGGCCTATACCAGATCGAGTGGCGAGAGAACGGGCGCAGGCTCACGAGGTCGCTCAAGCACCGCGACTGGCGGCGCGCGAAGCGGCAGGCGGACGAGTTCGCCGCCGGGTTCGCCCGGCCGGAGCCGAACGGCAAGCCCGAGCCGCTCACACTGGGACGGCGGAACAACTGAGGTCCAAATCACGGCAGGAAATCGTCTAACTGTATACAGGACTGCACGATCTGCGTTTCCCGCCGTTGTACTAGAGCCTGCTGGACTGAGCGGCCAAAGCGGGAAGATCGGACCTAAGTGGCGGGACTCTCGCCCGCGTCGTTGCTCAGTTTCCGGAAGCCCCCGGCAAGCGCATTGATACGCCTGGGATCTTCCGGTAATGGTGCCAGTAATGCCCGGGCTCTACGGATTTCACGACCCAGACCATGCCCTTTTTCTCCAAGACGACGTCACTCTCCTCAACGCCGATTATGTCCACCCCGAACTTCTGGCTACGGAGCACATCTCTCTGGTAAACCTTCATCGTGATTAGCCTGTCGTCCACTGCCGCCTCCGCAACGCCAGCGGAACGCATCGATGCTGACTCCTGTTCTTTGGTCAGGTAGGGAACTACGACCTCTCCGATGGTGAGGAATTTTCCCGGCACTGCGGTCTTGAGGAACACGCCCGTCAGCTCATCGGGCTTTTCCATGATGGTCCCAAGGGCCACCTCAAGTGCGAGTCGCGGGACGGCTTCTGGATCCGGCTGGACGCTTTCAGGTGCCTCGATGTCGTTGCAGGCGACCATGAGCAGCAAGGGCATCAGCGCTTTTCTCATGACGTATCCCCCTCCTAGAGATTCAGGCATTCCTCGGTGACGGTATACGTCCCGGGGTTCCCGTTGTGCTCGTATCCTTCGTGGTGCGCGGCTTCGTGGAACATGGTGATTGGTCCGAACGTGTGCCAGACCGATGCTCGAAAGCTGCTCGGCGGACCGTGCGTCGTCCGGCTAGCGCACCTTGCCGCCCACGGCTTTGGTCGGGTGGCACGAGGCAATTCGGGGATACAACGGACCGCAGAATCGCCTTGGATCGACGATCACACCCTCCCGAGGGATACGGGGCAGGGTCAAGCCAGCACGGCCAAGCCTACCAGCTGTATCCCACTCGCGTATAGTAGAAGCCTCCGTTGAAGCCGAACGGCGTGAACTGGCCGAAGCGGTTGCCGACGCCGGCCGCCGCACCCGGATACTCCTCCGGGTAGGTATTGAGCACGTTCTGGGCACCGACCGTGAGCGTCCATCGGCGGGCGAACGTGCGGGCCGCCTCGACATCGAAGAGAATGCGGGCCGGATAGTCGATGGTGCTATCCGGGTTCGACACGTAGTACGGCTGCTCGCCGTCGAAATAGCCACCCCAGTAGCTTCCGCGTACCAGAAAGCGCGAGCCACCGGCGAAGGCGCGATTCACCGCCAGGTTGCCGCGCACGTTGGGGAGCCCACCCTCAAGGATCCGGATGCGGTGCGAGGTGAGTGTTTCTTCGTTGAAGTCCGTTACCGAGGTCCGGGTCCAGTTCCACGCGCTGCTGAAGGTGGTGGTTGAACCGCTTGCTCCCTCGATCTCGTAGGCACCCACCAGGTCGATGCCGTCCGTTCGTGTCTCAAAGTCGTTGATGAAGAAGCGGAACCGGGCGAGCACGCCGCCCGGCCGGATGATGCCCTCGGCGATGAGTTGCTCGATCTCCGCAGGGGTGAGCGTCCGGTCTGCGCTGGTCGTCAGACGGTCGGATACCCTGATCTGGAAAAAGTCCATTGAAAGACTGAAGGGACCGTCGGCGTACACGGTTCCCACCGCCAGGTTCATGGACTTCTCGGGCGTGAGCGGCTCGCCCCCAAAACTCATCGCCAGCGGCGATGTGGACGGGATCGTGCCGTTGTTGGTCAGATCCATGATCGCGGGATCATAGATCGTCGTGATGTTGAAGGCGTTCTGCTGTCCGGGCGTGGGCGCTCTGAAGCCGGTGCTGACGCTGGCCCGGAGGCCGAGGTTTTCCGAAGCGCTCACCCGTCCCGCAACCTTCCCGTTCACCGTCGTGCCGAAGTCCGAGAACCGTTCGACCCGTCCGGCAACGCCGAAGGTCCACAGACCGTCAGGCTCACGGATCTCCAGGTCGCCGTAGGCGGCGAGGTTGTTCCGGTTCCATTCACCCTCGGTCAGCGGGCCGAATCCGGTGAACCCGTTCGATCCGGGTGTGAAACCCTGCGTCGCCAGCGGACCCTCGGTCCACGATTCCGTGCTGCCCCGGACGATCTCGAAGCGCTCGTTGCGCCACTCCGCGCCACCGGCGAGGTTAACCCGCTCGTTCACCGCGTAGGACAGATCCAGGTTCAGGTTGACCTCCTGCTGGTCGTAGATGCCCGGGTTGAACCAGGGGGTGCAGGGCTGGTTCGGCACGACGAAGGACAGCGCCTTGCTCTGGTCTGCGCACGGCTGGTCCGGCCCCAGCGAAGCGTTGACCGTGTTGTACATGTAGAAGTCCAGGTTGGACTTGCCCCACGCTGTGCTCGCGTCCCAGATCAGGTCGCCACGGGCACCCTTCACCCCGGCTACCGCCGACGCGTCGAGGATGTGGGACCCGAACTGCGGGGTGAACCCCCCGGGAAACAGTTCCCGGAAGGTGAAGCAGTCGGGATCGGCGAGGACCCGGTTCAACGCCGCTTGGTCCATCACAACGCCTTCGTCTGTGACCGGCACTTCGGGACAGCCCGCGGATCCATCCAGCACTCCGTCGTGCGCGTCGAGCATGTCGCCGATCAGCAGGATCCGATGGCCGTCGGCGTTCCGGGTTCCGAAGACGCCGCTGCGCGTGCCCGGGTTCCGGTAGTAGAACCCGCCCTCGACCTGTTTGCTCACATAGTTGCCGTGAGCATAGACCTGCATTTCGTTGTCGAAAACGTATCCCATGTTCGCCCACAGCTTGAGCTCGTCGGAGACTTCGGGAGAGCCCCATATCTGCGCGGGCGAACGGACGCTTGTGTTGCCGGCGCCCAGCAGCGCCAAGGCATCTTCGCGCTGCGTGCTGCGGTCCGTGGGATTGGCGTTGCCGTACTCGCCGGTCAGGTTCAAGAAGCCGGTCTCTCCGAGCGGCAACCCCACGTTCCCGGACAGGGTATACATCTCGCCGTCCCCTAGGATCCAACCTTCCTCGAACGGCTCGCTGGTCCTGCCGAGCAAGTGCCCGCCCGTCTTCAGCTCGATCAGGCCGCCCGAACGGTCGTTCCTCAGCACGAGGTTCATAACGCCGGCGATCGCGTCGGAGCCGTACTGGGCGGACGCGCCGTCTCGAAGCACCTCGGCCTGTTCCAACGCGATGCCGGGAATGAGTGCGATGTCCGGACCCTGCGAGCCGTCGGCGAGCCCGTTGCCGTACCATGTGATCACCGCCGCGCGGTGGCGCCGCTTCCCGTTTACGAGCACCAGCGAGTGGTCCGGAGCGAGGCCACGCAGGTTCGCCGGCCGCACGAAGGTGGCCGCGTCGCTTATCGGCTGGACGTTCACGTTGAACGACGGGACCACGTTGCGCACCAGATTGGCGAAGTCGGTGTCGCCCTGCCGCATGATCTCGCGCCTACGAATCACGTCGACCGGCACCGGCGACTGCGTGACGGTTCTGGGCTGTGCCCGGCTCCCCACCACGACCAGGCCCTCCACCGCGAGCGTCGCCTCGACGAGAGCCACGTTCAGCGTGGTGGGCTGGCCATCCACCACGGTCACCTGCCGCCGCTCGGTCTGGTAGCCGATCCGTATGACCACAACTTCGTGAATGCCCGCCGGGATGTTCCCGAATCCGTAGCTGCCGTTGGAAGCGGTAATGCCCCCCAGCCTCAAGCCTGACAGACTGACCTGCGCCCCGGAGATGGCACTACCCGTGCCCGCCGCGGTGACCCTCCCCCGCAGGCTTCCCTGCGCGGTGGCCGAAGCTGTTTGGGTGAGGATGAGGAATCCGGCAATGACCGCCGCTCTTCTCACCATCCTGGACTCTCTCTCCTTTCCTTCGAGCGTTTCAGCGACCAAGCTTCTCGATTCATGACGCGCCGAACTTGGCTTTCCAGTCCCGAAGGAGCGCGAAGTGGCTGCCGTCCGCAACGGTGTAGTACACTCTCTGCATTCCCTGCCGACGGTCGGGTCGGAAGGACACACGTTCGCCGATTCCGAGCGGGAAGTTGCGTACGCTGAATACCGCCTCCTCCAGCCGGGATCTGTCCGGACGGCCTCCAAGGCGCCGGAGGATCTCCGTCATCAATTTCGCGTTCAGAAACCCTTCCAGGCTCACGAAGCCCCGGGCAAGGGGTTCGTAGGGTTCACCTTCGGTGAGTCTCTCCAGATCGCCGGGCAACCGGGGGTCGTACCGAAACATCAACCGGTGGTACTCGTTCACGGCCGGCAACGTGGCGTCGTCATAGGCGGGCATGACCTGCGAATTGACCAGGAACCGAGTGTACGAATCCGGATCCGAGCGCCTCTCTTGCACGGTTCGTTGCAGGTTTTCACTCCCCACGAACGACAAATTGGCCACTGGAACATGCAGCCCCAGATCGACGGCGTCGCGGGCGAACGCGGCGCACGCGGCATACGCGCCGATGCAGATCACGGCGTCCGGCGAATGCGCCTTCAGGATATCCACCTGGCGCCGCATGCTCGCGCCGAACGGCGTGCCGCGCCTGTAGGTGGCCTCGCCCGCGATTGTCTCTCCGTGCCGCGCCAGTGCTTCGCGCACTCCGGCCCAGCCGCTGCGCCCATACGCGTCGATCTGATAGAAGACCGCCACGCGCCGGCGTCCGATCCGGACGAAATTGTCGACGAGCCCGGTCGTCTCCTGCCGGTATGAGGCCCTGAGGTTGAACGCGAACTCACCGTAGGGAGGTTCGCGCTGCGACTCCGCTCCCGTGAAAGGGAAAAAGAGGTAGACCCGCTGTTCGCTGAATCGCTTCAGCAGAGGCAGCACCCGGGTGACGGTCGGGGTGCCCACGTACCCGAAGAGCAGGAAGACGTTGTGCTCCTGAATGAGCCGGATCGTGTTCGCGATACACGCTTCGGGCTGATAGCCGTCGTCGTAGAGCTTGAGAACGATCCGGCGGCCGTTCACTCCACCCCTGTCATTGACGTAGCTGAAGTACGCCTTCGCGCCGCGATACAACTCCGTGCCCAGGCCGCGGGACGGGCCCGAGAACGCGGCCGATACACCGAGTACGATATCATCGTCCCGGAAAACAGCACGGCGCCGGTTCCGGTGCGTCGATGGAGAGGAAGACGCCAGCGGCTTCGCCCAGGGAACAGCGGCCAGCGCGGCAAACCCTGAGCGCAGGAGCGATCGGCGCGTCAGCAGGTGCGGACTCTGCGGCGGCTCCCGGGCGGAGGCGACGGCATCAGCACTCTCGCCCGGTCGCGCCTCAGAAGACGCACGGTCTCGCCGTCCAGCCACGCGGAGATGTTCCCTTTCTCCCTCACCGAGGGGTTCCGATTGATCGCCACCAAACCCAGTCCCATCGCCAAGGACGGTAGCGTAAGCCTTGGCAGCGACAGGCGCAACTTGACAAAGCGGTTCAATCGCCCGCCCGACCTCGCGAAACAAGCGAGCTGGCGGACCCCTGGTCGAGCATCGCAAAGTGAACGCGAGAAGATTCTCGGAGCCACGGTCGGTCCCCTTTGGGAGCTGGCTCCAGAGCCGTTATCGGCGAAGAGAGCATACCCCTTTTGGCCACGCTTCGCATGTCCGGGAAGAAGCTGACGAGGGGCTCCGCCCCCTCGACCCCGAGGAGGTCCCGCGCTACCGCCAGAGCGCAATCAGGGACCCCTTCCCAGCGCACGCTGTTCTCGGATTACCGTGCGCTACGGTCGCCTCCCGCATGTGGACCAAGCGGGCTGCGGTTCCCTTTCCCAGTCTGCCGCGGCAGACTAGGTTCACCATTTCTCAAACGAGAAGCTTGATCGAATGATCCGAACACTCCTTCCGGCCCTCCTTGCGCTGTTCGTCGCGGTCGATGGTCATGCCCAGGAAACGATCGAACTTCCACGGGAGGACCGACCTCTGGTCGTAGAGCTTTCGGATGTCTACCGCATCGGGTCGGCCGGTGCGGTCGCCGACTGGGAGCTTCTGAACGTGGTTGGAGGCGCGGGTTTTGACGAGGCTGGGAACCTGTACTTCCTGAACTCGCCCCATCGCGTGGTCGCTGTCGACCCTGCTGGCAACTTTCTGGGCCAGTTCGGTCGTGCTGGCGGGGGTCCGGGCGAGTTCGGCAACCCGCGCCAACTGGATGTCTTGCCGAGCGGGCGAGTCGTCGTCACGGACGTGAGACGCTTGGCGTTCCATGTTTTCGGCCCCGAAGGCGTGTTCGAGAGGACGGTGAGGATGGAGTCCGACATGCCGGACTCCGATTTCTTGCGGGACATTCTTTATTGGACGCGGGCGGAAACGTACGGAGCGCGCCCCGCCCGCAGGGGCGCAGCGATCTTTTCCGACGGGTTTCGCAAGATCATGCGCACCGACCTGTCGTCGGACGAGGCGCGAGTCGAGCCGTGGTTGGAGGCATGGGTGCCGCCGGGTACCGAGGCGAAGTTCGGGAGTTTGGCCGAGGTGGCAGGTGGCCCATTGTGGGGATTCGTGCCGCCTCTGCTCTTTGATGGGTTGCCGGGGGGTGGGATCGCGTTTTCGGATTCGTCCGCGTATGCGATCAAGGTCACTGGTCCGTCCGGCCAAGTCGTGCGGATCCTGCGCCGCCCAATCGTCCCGCAGCCGGTCACCAATCGACTCAAGCGGGCCGAGATCGAGCGCCAATTGGCGGAATTGAGGCTGGACGACGATCCGGGGCTTGGCAGCGTCCCCCCGACCGCTCGGGCGATTATGGCGGGATTCCGCTCGGGCCAAGCGCGAGCGATCGAGGAGATGCTGTTCTCTTCGGAAGTGCCGGTGCTGTACGCGTTGCGCATCACATGGGAAGGCAATCTCTGGGTTCAACGACGCGGAGAGGAACCCGACGTGGACCTCGGACCGATCGACGTGCTCACACCGGGTGGCCGCTATCTTGGTACGCTCGACGAGCGGATGCGGATGCCGGACGAATTCGGTCCTGACGGCCTCGTGGCCTTCATCGAGACGGATGAGTACGATGTCCCGGTCATCGAAGTGAAGAGGCTGCCGCCGGGAATCCGCTGAGTCCACAGCTGCGCTGGAGACCACCCCTCGGCCAAGGGAGCAAACCGACGACTTGCGGCGGTGTCGGGCCAAAGCGTTGTTGTAGCGTGGCGGGCGGTTCTTCGCGCTCTTGAGTCCTTCTGCGGAGGCGTTGCGAGGCGGGCGAATGAAGTGGGTACAGCAGTTGCGCCTGAAATTGAAACCGGATCCGGTACCGACCCTCAAGCGGCACGTCCCGGCGTTCGTCGAACTGGCGGGCTACGAGAGTGCCTGCGACGCAGTCTGCGAGACCCTCAACGCTACGATCGGCACGGACGCAGGGATGCTCGTCGCCGCGACGATCGACGGCATCTCAAGGGCATGGGCAGACGGCGATCTCGCTACGGCGAAAAAGGTGGTGGAGCATCCCTTCCAGCGAGACATCGCGGAAGCGTTGCTGGTGGGGCCGGAAGAACTCCGGATCGTTCTGGCCCAGATGCGGGCGCGAGTCCCGCGCGAGGATGCCGAACCGTCACGTTCACTGGTCGCGCTTTGGAATCGGCTTGCGGACGAGGTGCCGATGGCAGGCCCACTCCGCCGGAGGCAATCGGGGAAGACCGTGCCAGGCCAACTCTGGCCGGAGCCGCGACCGAAGGGCGACGGGTCCAGCACCGACCGCAGTCCGCAGAACGCCTTTCGGCATGCGCTGCTCTTGCACATCGCCTTACTGGGCGCGCCGATCTCGACTACGAGGAGCAGACGCTCGTGACCGACCGCACGCGGCTGCTGGCCCGCGACGTGGCCATCGGGACACAGAGGCCCATCGCCGGGACAGCCGACGATGAGTATTCGGCCGCGGGGGAGCGCTCCAACGGACGACCGACGCACTGTGCTATGCCGCACCGCGGTAGGAAAACGACGCTGGGGGTCGTTTCACAATTCGGCCCTCCGGCGATTCACAGGGCAGCAGATGCGCAACCGGCGCGTTTGCAACGTTTTGCGGCCAAGCGGCACGGTCGCCCCGTTGCCGAACGGGCCGCTGTGGCCGTGGCTGGAGCGACCCGCCTCGCCGAGGGCTCGATGCGGCGTAGGGCCGAGTGTGTTTTCACACTCTCGCCGCCCGCCTCGACGGGTCGCTCCAGCACCAGAGATCCCTCCGGGAAGGGGGTCGAGCGCCGCTTCGAGGCGGCGGCGCAAGCGTTCGCCGTCCACCCGTCTCTCGGAGCGGCGGGCGTCGCCGTGGCCACGGCGATTCGCCGACGAGCGTTTGTGGCCCGAAGCGACCGGGCGGCCCCTTCGCCCTTGCTTTACGTTGACGCCAACGTTTCGGTTTCGCACTCGGACCACCGGCCCGTCTTCGAGGAGCCGGTGCATTGTACCGGGGGATCGTACAATCGCGATGAGAAAGCTGTTCCTCCTGGGTCCGGCGCTGTTGCCCGCGCAGGCGTCGAGCACGATGGCGGGTGCGTGTCCTTCTGAGCGCGATGGCCGGGCCGATGGCGTCGGCTGCGCCCTTCGGCCGGGTCCGACCCTCGGCACGCCGCCGCCGTTGGCCTTCCCGCAGGGATAAGTCGAGGGGAGCGACCCGAAGGGTTCGGGGACAGGGTGCGCAAACGCGCACGGCCCCGAACCCGCAGCAGTCCCTCGGACTGCCGGGTCGCTCCCCACCACTCCCCAAGCGGCTCCCGCGCCGCGGCCGACCGCGCGGCGAAGCCGCAAGACGTTCCCGCGCCAGCGGATATGCAGGACAGCCGGTGCGCATCACCGGAGCGCCAAAATGTGCATCGACCCCCATTGTCTCTTGCACACCTCCGGTACGGCCCAGCACATCAGGACTCCCACCAGATTCGAGCCCCCGCCAGCCGGTTCGAACTCCATGTCTTGACGCTTTCCGTCAACCCCCGGCCCGCACGCCTTCGCGCGCGGTTCTCAAGGGCCACGGCGCGCTTCAGGGCGGCGTTCAAACCACCGTATTCGTCGAGGGTGCGAACATCTCCCCCGAGGATGGCCTGCTCGATGCGGGCGATGTCGCGCCGGGTCTCCTCGTCGATTTCGGACGGGCGCGGATACCGCGACCAGTTGGCCAGCACCCTGCTCGTCCTCCCGTACTCCTTCGATCTCCGGACGACCGCCACCACCTCGATCTTGAGGCCGAGGTCCCAGAGCCGCTTCCAGAGATCGCCGTGCTTCGCGCCCCACGAGCGGATCGCCGTCGCGGTCTCGTAACCCGGCTCGGCGTAGACGAAGACGGCGCGCTCCGTGTCCAGCGCGATGGGCAGCCCGAGCGGGAAGAAGCGCCGGAGACCCGCGAGCGCGCCGCGGTAGACCCGTTGGGGAAGAAGCCCCCGCTCGATGCCGAGCGCCTCGAAGGCGGCCACCCGGTCGGCTTCGGTCGGCAGCCACGGCAGGCGGGGATGTTCGAGCACGTAGTCGAGCCCGAGCAGGCGCCGCATCGTCACTTCCGGCGACGTGATCCTCCGGCGGCGGCGGTCCCCCAAACCGAGCGCCTTGTAGATAGGGCGACCGTGGATCCGGCAGATCCGTCCGATGCCTTCGATGCCGGGCGGCTTCTCCTCGATGGCCCCGCCCTGGGCGACGAGCTTGCGAACGGCGCGGCCCACCTTTTCGTGGTGGCACCCGAGGAAGCCCGTCCACTGCACGCGGGTGAACACGCCGCCGTGGCAGCAGGCGAGCGCGATCCACTCGGCGCGGCGTCCTTTCCAGCCGAAGGGCTTCAACCCTTCTGCGCGCTCCCTGAGACCGGGGACCGTTCTGCCCTCCGTCAGGTCGAACCGTTGCTTCGTCGTCTCCATGCCCGAAACGGTGAAGGGCCGCGTGGAGGGAAGTCAACCCACAGAGAATGCCTTGAAGTCCGTTGGCCTTCAGAGATGTTCGACAGCGTTCGCCGCTCGCAAGGGGGCTCCGCCAGCGATGTGGCAAACAACCCCGCAGTCGCGATGGCGGGCAGGTCGCTGTGGGATTGCGTTGCGGGCGACGCTGTCCCGGTTCCCTGAGAACCATCGGGCGACCGAAACGTGAAGCCGTGCTGACGGCGACCGCTTTCCGATTAACCCCCTACCAGGGGGGGAAGATTCCGCATTGAGCGGGGTGTCCAGCACTCTATTCGACTCCGCGAAAAAGCCCGAACGTTGTTGCGTCCATTGGCCGCAGTCCTTCGCGGCCATCACAACCAACCCTCAGAACAGGAGGATTCCGATGACGAGGGTGCTTTCCTTCCTTGCACTGGCCACGCTCTTCGCTACGGGTGTGGCCGTGGGCGGGACCGTTGGGCCTGCGCCCGTCTACGCGCAGACCGAGGAGACCTGCGAGCAGGACGAGTGCGATCCGGCTCCTTGGTGGAAGTTCTGGGCCAGTGACGAGTGCGTCATGAACCCGGGATACCTCACCGGTTGCGACTGGGTCGGCGACGACGAGTGCGCGACGTACGCGTGCGGTCAGAAGCTGCCGGGCGGCGGCAACGGCTCAGGAGACGACGACGAGTAGGATCCGCCCCGAAACGGGGGGTGGTGGGCGCGGGCTGGCCTGCCGCCCCCTGGTTCGACCGAACCAAGGTAGGAGACAGGGAAGAATGAAAGGAAAGAACAAATGATCAGCGTAGCAGCAACAGTGGTGGCGGTTGCCTTGCAGCAGGCGGTGGTGACCGGAGTGGTCCGGGACAGTACGGACCTGGAGCCGGTCGCATTCGCGCGAGTGACGGTCGAGATCCCCGAGGTTCCACCAAGGGAAACGGTCACTGACAGATTCGGCGCCTTTACGATGGCGGGACTCGATGCTGGCGATGCCATCGGCATCCTCACCGTGGATGCCTTCGGATACGCGCCTTGGCGCATGGAATTGACGCAGGCTTTGGACGGTGAACTCACGATCCTGCTTCGAGCGCAGCCGATCGCGCTTGAGGAGATACGCGTCAATGCACGACGGGCGGCCGACCCGTTGTCGTCGTCTCCGGGAGCCTTCGTGGTGGACCGGGAATTGGTGCGCGCACAGCCCGTGGTGCTGGAAACGGATGTACTCCGCGCCACGGCCCTTTCCCCCGCCGCGTCGCCGGCGTCCGACTGGGTGGCGGCACCGTTCATTCGGGGCGGGGCGAGCGAAGGCACGCCGGTCTTCCTGGACGGAGTGCGGATCTTCAACCCGTTCCACGTCGGGGGATTCGTGGCGGCGCTCAACGCCGAGGCCGTCAATCGGGTGACTCTGCTCACGGGATCGTCGAGCGAAGCGCTGGCGGTGGGGTCGCTCTCGGGTGCCATCGACGTGGCCACCCGGGATGGGGCGCGGGACAGCTTCCGCTCAAGCGGCTCATTGGGGATTGCCTCGCTCCGCATGTCCGCCGAGGGACCGGTGGGTCAGTCGGCGTCGTTCCTCGTGGACGCCAGACGCTCATACATCGACCTGCTTACGGCCGGACTGGGAACGATTCTGGACAACTCCACGGTGCCGTACTCCTTCGGCGACGTTCATGGAAAGTTCACGAAGGATCTCGGTGGGGTTCGCCGACTCTCGCTGACGGGCTACTGGAACGACGAGGGCCTCGATTCGAGGCCCGAAGAAGTCCCCGAGGGAGACGCAGCGCTTGGCCGGGCCTCAAGGGCGATTTGGGGAAACATGGCACTGGCCGCACACTACCGGGACCGGCTTGGCTCGGCCACCCTGGTCGATCTGAGCGTCGGGCACAGCCGGTTCTCGGGCGACTACACGGTGTTTCAGGGCAAGGCGATTGACGCCGACACCTCCTCGGTCGTGCGCGGCATGATGGGCGAGTACCGGGCCGAAATGCGGCTCCGGCGGCAGTCCGGCGACCTGACGCTAGACGGGGGAGTGCAGGCGACTCGTTTCGAGGCGTCACACAGCGCCGTCGGCAGTGAGTGGGACGGTAGCGACCCGCACGACCTCTTCGAGGCTTTCGATCTTGCGCCCGCGGCGACGAGGATCGCTGCGTTCGGCAGCGTGAAGGCAACCATGGGCGGCGGGTTCGCGGTTGGAGGGGGCCTTCGCGCCGACCACTTCTTGGGCGTCGAGGGGGCGCTGTCGCCCTTCGCGGAGCTGTCGTACCAACGGCCTCGTTGGAGAGCTTGGCTTTCCGCCAGCCGGTCACATCAAGCGCTGTCGTCGATCCGCAGCGAAGAACCGGTCTCGTCGAGCTATCTGGCCTACGACCTCTTGGCTCCGGTCCAAGAGGGTCCGCTTCTTAGGAACTCCGAAGTGTCCGGCGGCTGGGAGGGCGGCACCCAAGGCGTGCGCGTTCGGGTGGAAGCCTTCGCCCGGCGGATGGACAATCTTCGTCTTCCCGCCTTGAACAACAATCCCATCGAATCGCTCATGCTCGTCGAGCCGTCCAGGCGCGAGCTGGGAAGCGGCACGGCCAAGGGGCTGGAGTCCACTTGGAGCTGGGCTCCGGCTGGCGGTGGGGCAACCGTGATCGGCAGCTACCGCTGGGCCAAAGTGACCCGAACCGTCGGCGGCCGCACCTATACACCCCGATTCCACAGGGATCACGAAGGGGAGTTGAGTGCGAGCCTGCAACGCGGCGGCTCGACCTGGTCGGTGCGCTTTTCTGCACGCAGCGGACAGCCGACGACGCCCATCGTGGCCTTCTTGCCTTTCGTCGCCTACCAGTCCCCCGATGCGCGCGCGGGTGGTCTCTACGACGATGTCCTGAACTTCGCAGGAGACTACAACTCGGCGACGCTGCCGCCCTACCTGCGAATCGACGTGGGCTGGCGCGGCTCGAAGGACGTGGACTGGTTCGGCGGCGGAACGCTGACGCCTTTCGCCTCCATCGCCAATCTCTTCAGCCTACCCAACGTCGTTGGCGTCGCGCCGGAGCAGCGCAGGGACGGCGTGACCGAGCGCGTGTACGCGCCACAGCTTCCAATGCTCCCGTTCCTGGGTCTCGAATTCCGATTCTAGGGACCTACCAACCGATTGAGAGAGGATCTCGTCATGCATGACAATTCGATAGACAGGGCTACGGGCCGCGGGGCCAAGCGCCGTGGGCACGGCCCTGCGCACCTCATCGCCGCATATTTGACGGCACTTGGCGCCGCCGTGGCTGCGGGCGCGTGCGACTACACGCATCCGACGGAAGTCTTCGTCCCCGACGAAGACGTCATAGCGGTCGCCGCCGTGATCAGTGCGGGATTCGACACCGCCACCTTGCTTGCGACCTACCCGCACCGCGACACCCTGGCCGGTCCGCCGGTGGTCGGTGCCCAACTGTCCGGTCCGGGATGGACGGCCACCTTCTCGCAGGGTCCGGACTCGCATACGCCAGAGGGTCTTTGGGCGTGCAATCTGATATCCGGGTCGGTGGCCTGGAAGGGGCCTGTATCATGCTTGCGCGCCCAGCTTCCAGAGCCAATCGAGGTGGGCGGCCGCTACACCCTGTCGGGCACCACGGAACTCGGCGCCTTCTCGGGAGCCACCACCGTCCCTTCCGCTCCGGTGCTCGTCGAGCCATCGGTGCAGTTCGTTGCCACGCCAACCGGTGACACGTTCGGCGTCGATGTACGACACGAGACTCCTGCCGGGGTGGAGTTCATCGTAGCGGAAGCCGCCAATATCTTGCAGGTCGTCGTGGACAGCACAGGCGACTTGAGCGAGGAGCCCAGATGGATAAAGCGCCTCGCGCCCAGGGAGCTGAACCCGGAGGCTGATCGCGCTCGCATCACGGTCTGGGGCTATGGTTCCAGTTCGCCCCAGAACGCTTGGCGGCCTCCCGAATTCCGCCTCGACCTCCACCTCGTCGGCTTCGACGAGAACTTCGCCCGCTTCGCCCGGCTCCGCTACGACCGTCTTGTGATCCGCCCTTGGCCCAGCTTCGGGCTCAGCGGCGATGAAGGCATCTTCGGCTACTTCGGAGCCGCATCCCGTTCAAACCCAGTCCAAGTGATTGTGAGGCCAAAATGAAAACTCGATTCCTACCACCACCCCGACTCTTCCCAGTACTCCTGAGCGTCGCTGCGCTTGGGTTCGCGGCGGGCGCCTGTGACGGCCCAAGGAACAACGAAAGCGTGCATCCGCTGCCCGGTCGGATTCCCGGGAGCGAGGGGGCTACGTCGATCACGCGCGATAGCGTTCCGGGGGACATGGCACCCGCACGGCTGGCGAAGTGGACCGCCGCGCGCGACGCGATCCGAAACGCCCGCCTTGTCGTGGCAATCGGCAGCGCGGGGATGGATCATTCGGAACGTTCGGATCCCACGGTCTTCGGAAGTCTGGCCGATGTAGCGGTCGACACCGCCGGTCTTGTCTACGTTCTCGACGAGCAAGCTCAAGAGGTGCGCGCGTTCGATTTCGCCGGCCGCTTCCTCCACAGATTCGGCGGGTTCGGAGACGGACCGTCCGAACTTCGGCACGCGATCGGCATCGAACTGCTCGGTGACGGACGGATTCTGGCCGCGTCGCGTGATCTACGCGTCAAGGTGTTCGCGCCCACCGAGCAAGGATGGAGCGCGACCCAGACAATCGAGGCCCCGGTCGGCCCCCGCGCGATCTGCTCGATGCGCGACGGGCGGGTCTTTGTCAACGGCTATCGCCAGGACGCGAACACGCTCGTCCATCAACTGCCGATCTTCGGGACCGACTCGGTTGCCCCTGCCTTCGGAGGAGGCTATCAGGACGAAAACTGGCTCGTACAGATGGCGCTCGCCGAGGGTGCGCTGGCATGCGCGAATGCCAGACGCGGTCTGGTGGTGCTCGGCCATCGCGCCATCCCGCTGATTCGGGCCTTCGACTCGCTCGACGGCTCGCTCGTTTGGGCCTCGAAGCTCGAAACGTTTTCTGGAATGCCCGTCTATCAAGGGGTGAACCAGAGGGGACGAAACTACATTCGCAAGGGTCGCCCCGCTCAATGGGATGTTCTGGGCTCGGTCCACCCCGTTGCGGAAGGCCACCTGCTGGTTCAGGTGGGCCACGGAAGCATGGTTCGACGGACGGTTTCCATCGAGAGCTACCTGCTGGACTCCGAGTCCGGTGCCGGAGCCTTTCTCGGCGATGAGGTGCCGAGAGCCATTCCCTTCGAGGGGGGATATGTCGCCCTGTACGAGGATCCTTACCCCCGGATCGAGGTGCGGGCATTCGATGATTCCCAGTTGACCAGGATGGCCTCCGCGCCGAAGGGAGTGGCCGGGCAATGACTCGCAAGACAAGGACATGGATCGCCGGTACGGTGTTCACGGTGGGATCGGTTGCGGGCATGGCCCTTGCCACTGTGGGTCTGATCCCCACGGTGGACATCGAGCTTGCCGTGCCGGCGCGCGAGGCGCGGGAGTACCGGCCCGGCAGCGTAGCCGCGACCGGAGCCGAAGACGAGATCGTGCTCGTCTATCTGGGTTCGTCGTCGTGTGGTTGGTCGAATCTACCCGAAGTATCGCGCGCGGTGAGGGACGCGAAGATCCTCATCGCGGCGCATGCGCGGAACGCCGGGATGCGCTTTTCCACTCTGGGAATCGCTCTGGACGTGGACGCCTCACGCGGCTGGGCGCATCTACGCAAGGCAGGCTTGTTCGATGAGATTGCGGCAGGCATGGGTTGGGCCAACAGCGGAGCCGACAAGTACGTCTTCGGCAACTTGGCTGGCCCGGCATCCACCCCGCAGCTGCTTGTCGTCCAACGCTCTCTGGGCACCGGCCCGGGAGGACGCCCGAAGGCGGAATCCGAGCGGGTATTGGTGAGGAAGACCGGCTCGAACGCAATCCTGAGTTGGGTGTCGGAGGGAGCTGCATACGAAGGCCGGACCGGCGAAGTGCGGGCTGCGGGCGGGATGTGATCCCATGGGCCTCATGAGATCGATTCTGAGGAGGTCCCGCGATCAGCGCCGGTCCCTGCGGCGTCCTCCGGCCGTCCTCTCGCTTCAGGTCCTTCGGTGTGGCACGCTGCCGATTGCGTTGCTACAATGCGTCATGCTCACGGACACCCTGCTCAGAGATGTTTTCGATGCGTCGCCGGACGCCATCTTGGTGGTGGATGACGGAGGCGTTATCCGGGATGCCAACGAGCCCGCTGCGACCATGTTCGGATGGGATCGTGGTGAGTTGGTCGGGCTGAGTGTCGATCTGCTGGTGCCCTTCCAGCATCGCGCGCGCCACGCGGAACTCCGGGCGGAATACGCGCTCCAACCCCGTGCCCGGCCAATGGGACACGGCTTGCTCCTGCACGGGGAACGCCGAGACGGCAGTCAGTTCCCGGTCGAAATCGCGCTCACGCCCTGGCAACCCGCCGGGGACGAACCCATGGTTGTCTGCACGGTTCGAGACCTGTCCCGATTCGACCGATGGCGCAGCATGTCCATGGCGAGGGAAGAAGCTGCGGAGGCGGAGCGGACCCGAATGGCCGCCGAGTTGCACGACGACATCGTCCAGCGGATGGTCTTCATCAAGCACCGCTTCACTACCCTGCGGGACACGCAGGGCCTGTCCGGCGACGACGACCGTCTGCTTGAGCTGAGCTCAGCCATTGATGACACCATCGCGTCAATCGAGCGGATCTGCCGTGGTCTGACGCCGCTGGAACTCAAGCACTTCGGACTGAGCTTCGCGTTGCGGATCCTGTTTCGCGAACATTCCGAAGCAGGGTTCGCGGTTCAAAGCGATCTCATGGAAGTGGGGCGCGAACTGGACCCGGCGAAAGCACTTTCCCTGTTTCGCATCGTCCAGGAGTCCCTTTCCAACGCGCGCGAGCATTCGGGAGCCGACGAAGCTGTCGTCACCCTGACCCGCGATTCCGAGTGGATCGAAGTTGAAGTGAGGGACGCTGGCGTCGGTTTCGATACCGCCGCCGTCGCTTCGTCGGGGAGCGGCATCGGGCTCCTCGGGATGAGTGAACGAGCCGCCATGGTCGACGGGCTCTTCGAGGTGCGAAGCAGCCTCGGCAGTGGCACCGGAATCCGGGTTCGCGTTCCGGTGGATGAGCATGCTACGGCGGAGGACGAGCTGTGAGCTGGGACACGAAGGTGCTCATCGTTGACGACCATGAGATGGTACGGGCGGGTCTACGGGCGATCATCGAGAGTACCGGCCGAATGAAGGTGGTTGGCGAGGCTGCCGACGGCGAGGAGGCGATTCGGCTGGCACGGAGACTCGAACCCGACGTGATCCTGATGGACATCGACATGCCTCGGCTGGACGGCATCGAAGCAACCCGGCGAATGAGCGCGATGGAGCTTGGCGGAGGGGTCCTGATCCTCACCAGACACGACCACGAGGAGTACCTTGAACCGATCATGTCGGCGGGCGCGATGGGTTTCATCAGGAAGAGCCGGGGGCCGGACGACCTGGTCCGGGCTGTGGATCTGATCGCCGCCGGACGGACAACGATGCCACGCGTGGCGTCGCAGCTCTACATGAGGAGACGGCGGGAATTCGACGCCCAGCCGGAATCCCCGCTGGCCGCCCTGAACGATCAGGAACGCGAAATCCTGAGGCTGACCGCCAGAGGCTATACGGCAAGCCAGATTGCCGGCAAGATGTCCCTGGCGCGGAAGACAATCGAAAACTACCGTGCCCGCCTCAAGGAGAAACTTGGGTTGCGCGACCGGTCGGACTGGGTGGACTTGGCGCTCAAGTCGGGCTTGCTGCTGGACGAGTAGGATAGGGCTATCTTCCCTCGTCCCGTCTGCCGAGTCGAAATTGCTCTTGGTTGTCGAGAGCCCCTGAATGGCGGACCTTGTCGGGTCGCAAGAGGCCCACGGAATCGGACCCGAAAAGCATGACACTCATGAGCCCCCGGACAAGCAAATGAACTGCGGACGAGCGAGCCACCTACCCGTTCCGCCACGGATCGCGGTAGCGCTCCTCGGCATATGGGCATTGGCATGTGGCGACGAGTCGGTCCCCCCGACCGACCCGGTGGCACCCATCGACGATAACCGCGCGCCGGTGGCCGTGGACACCATTGGACCGCTCGAAGTGTTCGTCGGCGACTCGGTGGCTATCCCGCTGTCGCCATACTTTGCCGACGCGGACGGGGATACGCTCAGCTTTTCCGCGGAGAGCTCCGACACCGATGCCGTGGCGGTATCGGCTTCGCGGGGCGCGGCCCTGATCTCTGGACGGGCACCCGGCACAGCTTCCGTCGCCGTTACCGCGTCCGACCCGGGCGGTCTCTCCGCCTCGCTGGACTTCGCGGTTACCGTCCCCAACCGTCCACCGGAAGTGCGGGATTCCATAATGCGGCTGGCGTCGGCTCCGGACGAGTCGTTTACCATCGACCTGGGTGCCCATTTCGGCGACCCCGACGGTGAAGTCTTGACATTCCAAGCCGCAAGCTCGGATACCGCCGTTGCCGCGGTTTCGTTGGCCGGAAGCGTGGTCGCGGTATCGGCCATGGCGCTTGGGAGTGCCACCCTCTCGTTCGAGGCGCTCGATCCCTCGGGCTCGTCGGTTACCCATGAAACGTCCATAAATGTGTCGGACGACCTGGACCGTGACGCGCTGGTCGCCCTGTACGAGCAGACGGACGGGCCGAACTGGGGCCAGCGCCGTAACTGGCTGACGGACGCTCCACTCGGCAAATGGCATGGCGTGGAGGTCGACGATAGCGGACGGGTCGTCGAATTGGATCTGGTCAACAACCGGCTGTCCGGGCCTGTGCCTTGGGAACTCAGCGGGCTTGAGCACCTTGAGGCGCTGTACCTCGCGTTCAACAACCTTTCCGGGCCGCTGCCAAGGGAGTTCGGACGACTGGCCCCAATCAGGATTATCCTGATGGACGGCAACGAACTTTCCGGTCCGATTCCCACAGAAATCGGTACTCTGTCCAATCTTGAAAACCTCGCTGTCGCCGGCAACCAGATCTCAGGGTCTCTTCCACCGGAACTGGGGGCTCTTGGCAACCTGAAGCGGCTGTGGCTGCACAACAACTCGTTGACCGGTCCGATTCCACCGGAACTCGGTGGACTCGCCAGTCTCGAAATCATGAATCTCGCGCGCAACGTGCTCTCGGGTCCGATCCCTCCCGAGTTGGGAAGACTCGGGAACCTGAAGAGCCTCTCACTCGCCGGGAACGCGTTCTCGGGCCGCATTCCGGCGGAGTTTGGGGATTTGGCGAGCGTGGAAAGCCTTTATCTGTTCGATGCCAGCCTGTCCGGTCCGATTCCGAGCGAACTTGGCAACTTGGGGAGGCTGAGAACGCTTGACCTGAGCTCAAACAGGCTTTCGGGCACCATCCCATCGGAACTCGCCAACCTGCCCTCGCTGGAAAGTCTTGACGTTGGGGTAAACGAACTGTCGGGCTCCATACCGCCGGAACTCGGTGCCTTGGCAGGACTGACGAGCCTCTTCCTGAACAACAACGATCTCTCCGGCTCGATTCCGCCGGAGCTCGGGCAACTCGCGAACCTGGAGCGCCTGCATCTCGGCGTGAACGACTTGGAAGGCCCGATTCCACCTGAGCTCGGCAACCTCACCAAACTGGTTTTCCTCGGCCTGAACATCAACGCCCTTTCGGGCCAGATCCCCGCCGAACTCGGCAACTTGGAAAACCTGCTTTTCCTCTGGCTTCGTGACAACGCTCTCAGCGGTCCCATTCCAGTCGAGATCGCCAACCTTCGGACTCTCGCTTCGCTGTCGCTCGACACCAACGCGCTGACGGGTCCCATTCCTCCGGAACTCGGGAATCTCCAAGATCTGCTCGCGCTGCGGCTCTACCGGAACGCGCTGACGGGTCCCGTTCCGCCGGAGCTTGGCAGACTGTCGAAGCTCAGGTTCCTGAGTCTGCAACGGAATCTTCTGACCGGCCCGCTGCCCCGCAGCTTCCTTGAACTGGGCGCGTTGAGCCAGTTCGGGCTCGGCAGCAACGACGGGCTTTGCGTTCCGGGCGTCCGTCGATTCGTGGCATGGATCGACCCGATCACAGTGGACCGGAAGCCGTTCTGCAACCAAAGGGATGCCGGCGCACTCAACGAGTTGTTCGACGCTACCGGGGGATCCGCTTGGAGCACATCCGAAGGTTGGGGCGACGGCCTGGCGCTGGACGAATGGCACGGCGTGGTGGCCGACTCGCTCGGTCGGGTCGTGGAACTGGATCTCGGCGGCAACGGGTTGAACGGGCGGCTTCCCTCAGCCTTGAGCCAACTGGACCGCATGACCGATTTGCGTATCGGTGCCAACGACCGGCTTTCCGGCCCGTTGCCGTTGTCTCTGGCCGGATTGCGGCTGCGGACGCTGGACTACGGGGGCACGGGTCTCTGCATTCCCCCCATCCCCTCGTTCAGGGAATGGCTGGACGGCGTCGCAACGCATGAGGGAACCGACATGGAGTGCCCCCCGGTTTCGCAGCGCGATGTTCTGGCGTCGCTGTACGATGCGACGGCCGGTCGGAACTGGCACGCGCGGACCAATTGGATGACGGACGAGCCCATCGACACCTGGCACGGCGTCGTGGTCGACGAAGGCGGCCGCGTCGTCGAGCTGCGGCTGGGCCAGAACAACCTGTCGGGCGCGATCCCGACGGAGCTGGGCGGGCTGGCCGACCTGCAAGTGTTGCGGATCGATGGCAACGACCTGACGGGCTTTGTCCCTCCGGAACTCGGAGGACTCCGCCAGTTGCGCGAGCTTGACCTCTCGGACAACGGGCTGGAGGGCGCGATCCCGCCGCAGATCGGTTCGCTCCCGTCACTGGAGCGGTTGTGGCTCGACCGAAACGACTTGACGGGTGGAGTGCCTCCCGAGCTGGCCGACCTCGCAAGTCTTGAGTCGATCAACCTCGAGGACAACAATCTGACCGGTCCGGTCCCCGCAGCACTCGCGTCCATCGAAGGACTCGCGCACCTTCGCCTCGGCGACAACGACTTCTCGGGCATCATCCCCGACGCGTTGGGCTCGATGACCGCACTGAAGGAACTGGGACTCGCCGAGAACAGTTTGACCGGTCCTCTGCCGCCGTCTCTCGGTTCAATCGCCACGCTTGAGGAACTGTCGCTCGGAGAGAACGGCCTCTTGGGTCCCATCCCGAGCGAGCTGGCGCAGCTCACGAGCCTCAGGGTGCTGGCCCTTGAGGAGAACGGGCTTTCGGGCGCGATTCCGCAGCTGCTCGGCAACCTATCCAACCTCACCCACCTGAAGCTTGACGGGAACGGGCTGAGCGGCGCGATCCCGAGTGAGCTTGCCGGCCTCCGAGAGTTGCAACAACTTCGGCTGGACGACAACCGCCTGTCAGGGCGTATTCCACCGGAACTGGGGACGTTGACGGAGCTTGACACGCTGGGGCTCAGCCGGAACACCCTTATCGGTCCCATTCCGGTTGAGCTGGGTTCACTGGCATCGCTGGAGTTACTCGGGCTCAGCGGCAACAATCTCGTGGGTACGGTGCCGGAGGAACTCGGCAACCTCACCGAACTGAAGGGGCTGCACTTGTACGAGAACGCCGGATTGTCGGGCATCCTCCCCGCTACCCTCGCGAACCTTCAGGGGCTGGAGGACATTCAGTCGTGGGGCACCGATCTGTGCGCCCCCGACGATCCGACGTTCCTCGACTGGCTGCGACGCGTTCCGCACCGCAGGGTGGCGCACTGCGTCGGGGGCGCTGCGTACCTGACCCAGGCCATCCAGTCCCGGGAATACCCGGTTCCGCTCGTCGCGGGCGAAGACGCTCTGCTCCGGGTATTCCCGACGGCTCGACGAAACACCTCCGCGAGACTTCCCGCCGCCCGGGCAAGCTTCTACCTGGACGGGAGCGTCGTGCATGTCGCCGACATCCCCGCTCAGATCATGCGGATTCCGACCGAGGTTGACGAGTCGTCGCTGCCGAACTCCACCAACGCCGTGATTCCGGGATGGGTGGTGCAGCCAAGTCTTGAAATGGTGATAGAACTGGACCCCGGAGCAGTCCTGGACCCGACACTGGGCGTGCAGACGCGGATTCCGCACGTTGGCCGCCTGGCCCAGAACGTACACGCCGTGCCGGAACTCGACCTCACCCTGATACCCTTCGTGTGGGAGGAGAGTCCCGATTCGGCGATCATCGACCTGATCGCCGCGATGGCGGCGGATCCGATGTCTCACGAACTGCTCGGGGACACCCGCACGCTGCTGCCGGTTGCCGACATCGATGTGAACGCACACGCGCCCGTCCGCACTTCCACGAACAACGCGGTCACGCTGCTGAGCGAAACCGCCGCGATTCGAGCGATGGAGAGCGGGGAGGGGCACTACATGGGGATGATGTCCGGACCCGTGGTTGGTGCCGCGGGCGTCGCCCGGGCTCCCGGCAAGGAGACCTTCTCGATTCCGGACGCTCGCGTCGTCGCGCACGAGCTCGGGCACAACATGAGCATCCTCCATGCGCCATGCGGCGGTCCGGGGAGCATCGATCCGCGATTCCCTGAACCCGACGGAAGCATCGGTTCCTGGGGCTATGATTCCCGGGGGGAGGGGCGTCTGGTGGATCCGGGTACCGCGGATCTGATGGCGTACTGCCTCCCGCACTGGGTAAGCGAATTCACGTTCGCCACCGCGCTACAGCATCGGCTGGCGGACCAAGAACGCGAAGCTCAGGCAATCCGTACCGCACCGGTCCGGTCGCTGCTGCTCTGGGGTGGAGCTGACGCCGAGGGTAACCCGTCACTGGAACCGGCCTTGGTGGTTGATGCCCCGCCCCTTCTGCCCGATGGCGGTGGCGACTACGAACTGATCGGGACGACCGCCGGTGGACGGGTGCTGTTCTCGCTCACCTTTGGTATCCCGGAAATTCTGGACGCCGACGGAAGCGGCGCGTTCGCGTTCGTGCTGCCGGTGCGGCCGGGCTGGGAAACGGAACTGGTGCGAATCTCTCTGGTCGGTCCCGAAGGCACCGCGACCCTGGAAACCAACGTCGGTCGGCCGCTGGCCGTGTTGCGCGATTCGAGGAGCGGCCATGTCCGGGGCATTCTTCGCGACCTGCCGGAGTCCATCGGCGCACAGGCCGTTGCCCTAGACGCCCTCGCGACCGGCTCGCGACTCGAATTGCTCTTCAGCCGCGGTGTCCCGGGGCCGGAGGCGTGGCGCAGGTAGCCGGTCCCCCTCGCGGGAAGGCGTTGGCGTTGGTGGCGTCGCCACGGAGGGAAGGGGCGATGCCTCCGCCCACAAAACTCCAACGGAACGCGGGTCTGTCGAAGGGGGCGGAGTCCCTCGCCAGCTCCTTGGGGCGCGTAAATTTCGTTCGGGGGTTCGTGGGGGATGCCTCCGACCAGAGGTTTTCGTGAAACGAAAACGCATCTGGCTCCCCCACAAACCGCAGAAACCAGCGCCGCCGTGGCGGCTGCCCCGCGAGCCTGATCCCGCGCCCTCCCCCCGACGGCCGACCGTGCCAAAGACGGTCAACCGAAGACTAGCGGAAAACCGCCGCCCACGCGAGCTTTCGTTCGCGCAGATCGTGCAGTCCATCGAATCGAGAGGAATCGAACGATGGCACGCACGAAACGAAGCCGCCGGAGCTACGGCGCCGGCGAGTGGGGCCGGAACAGGGTCCGGGTGTTCCCTGACCCGAAAACCGGCCTGTTCCAGGTGGAGTGGCGCGAGAACGGGCGCAGGCTCACCCGGTCGCTGAAACACCGCGACTGGCGACGCGCGAAGAGGCAGGCGGATCAGTTCGCCGCCGGGTTCATCGACGCGCCCAACGGAAAGGCCGATGCCAAGCCCGAACCACTCACGCTGGACAAGCTGTTTGAAATCTACGGTGAGGAGGTGACGCCCACCAAGGCGGAGACATCCCAGCGGTCCGACCGGGCCGCGACGAGGATGTTCCTCCGATTCTTCGGAGGGGGCCGCCGTCCCGAGACGCTCTCCCAGCGCGATTGGGACCGGTTCATCCGGGCACGTCGGTCGGGCAGGATAAGCCCGAGCGGAAGGCCAGTGTCCGACCGAACCATCGAGCACGACCTGAAGTTCCTGATCGCCGTGCTCAACTGGGCATCCAAGTCCAGGGACGAGCGGGGCAAGCTCCTGCTCGCGTCGAATCCGCTGAGAGGGCTTAGGGCGCCCACGGAGAAGAACCCTACACGGGTGGTGTTGTCCGAGGAGGAGTACCAAGCGCTTCTCGGGGTGTCCCGGCAGGCGGACTGGCGGTTCCACGTCGCGCTCGTGCTTGCTCACGAGACGGGACACCGAATCGGGGCCATCCGTCAACTCCGGTTCTCGGACATCGACTTCGAGGCCGGGGTCGTGCGGTGGCGCGCGGAGCACGAGAAGACCGGCCACGAGCACCGGACCCCGGTGACGGCGGAAGCGTTGGCCGTCCTTGAGGAGGCGAGGGAGAGGAGTTCGGGGCATGAGGACGCTCCGGTGCTGCCCGCGCCGAGGGATGCCTCGAAGTGCGCGGGCCGGTCGTTGGTGCGAGCTTGGTGGTACCGAGCCCAGACGCTGGCGGGGCTCGAACCGAAGCGTGGGAGAGGCTGGCATTCGTTGAGACGCAAGTTTGCGTCCGACCTGATGGATCAGCCGCTCAAGGTGCTCTGCGAGTTGGGCGGCTGGAAGACCGCCAAGACGGTGCTCCAGTGCTACCAGCGAGCCGACGAAGGACAGCTTCGGAAGGCACTGGAAGCCCGCCGGAGACCTCGCGGCTGAGGTTCTCCCACTCGGCGGGAGTCAGACAGCGGGAATCCGACCCAGAAATCCCATAACATCAAGTGACCGCACAAGATATAACCCTGAACGGTTCCGCCGTTACGTCAGGGTTTGGGGGCGCGGCGGTGCCTAGTTCACTGTCGCTCGCTGAGTCGTTATTCGCTCGCTCAATTCGTCGAGGAACTCGGGTAGCGTCAGCCCGAATGCACTCGCAAACCTGGTCGCCGCCTCGACCGTAAGCCGCACACTCTCTTTTTCCAGTCGCCGGACGTGCCTCTCGGACAGCCCCGGGATCTCCGTCTGCTTCAGTTGCCGGTGGTTTCTCATGTCAAGGAGGGCCTGCGACACGTTCTCCATTTCGTACCGGCGGATTTCGATGTCGGACAGGTACATGGGATCTACGGCCTGCAACATCTGGGACGGACCCATATGCACGTCCTGGTCGGGCCAATGCAAGTAGGAGCCAGATGAATCGATCACGAACCGGCGCCGCAGCGCCGACTCAAACCGCCTTACCTGCGGAAGTCTCTCTAGCGGGAACTCCCTGACGCTCATATCCCCGAGAACCACCACGAGAGATTCCTCAAGCACATATGCGTCAAGAATCCCCTCCCATGGAGCCGGCCTCTTGAGCGCGATGACCAGTCGCTTCACAACGGAAGGGTCCCGGCACACCTGGAGCCGCTGGTCGGGCTTGTGAAGCCGCAGTCTCGATGCGAGGCGAAGTACTGCCTGCTCCGGAACGTCGAGAACGACCAGGTAGCGTGTATTCGTATCCACCCAACCGGGTAGCCTGACCCGGTCCCGGTCCATCAACTCACTTGCCAGAGCCACGACGACACCTGGCGCCGATCCGGGATGAGTGGTGCCGGATTGCTGCACCGCCAAAGTTCGAAACTCGGTATCCGGCAGGCAGTCCTCCACTGTCCCACAGAAGGCAATTCGGCTGAATGGCTTTGCCTCACTCATCCCCCTGACTCCGTTCCCATTCCTCGAACAACTCCGCGCGGTGCGCGGCGGCCCGCTCCAGGACCTCTCTTTACGGTCCCGCGGGAACGCGTTTCAGCTGAAACTTCACGTCGTACTCCAAGGGTTCCCGAAGCGGACTGTTGATTCCTTGCGATCTCCCGCCCCACTTGATCGCCTGTTCCTGCGTACGAACCGGACATGACGACACCGTAATATGTCAATAGTGTCCGGTCAACCGGGCCGTCTCTACACGACGTGTCGCAGGCCTGCAGAGCCCTCTCGTTGCGAGTGTCCCCTCCCGTCCACATGATTCACCTGCGATCCCCGAGACCGATCCCGTTTCCGCAAGGACCCGAATCATGAGCCGCACCGCCCTTCCTTCCATACTCGTCGCGCTCGCGTTCATGTCCTGCACCCCGGCGGGCGACGCACCCGCGGGATCTGCATCTTCGGAAGAGGCAGGTGCCGCTACCGCCGAGGCCATGAGCCCGGCTGGCCCACAGACCGACCACATGCCCACCGACGCCGAGCGCGAGGCCATCCTGGCTGCCGTGCAGGGCATTTTCGATGCGTTGGCTACGGGCGACGGCGAGATCCTGCGCGAGATCATGCACCCGGATGTGCTGATGCACTCGGTGGAGAGGGCGGCCGATGGGACGCGGTCGAGCTCCACCTCCACGCGCGATGAGCTGATCGCACGGCTGGAAGGCAGCGAGCAGGTCCTCACCGAGCGCATGTGGGACGCCGAAGTGCGCGTCAGCGGCGACCTGGCCATGGTCTGGACGCCGTACGACTTCTATGTGGGCGAGGAACTGAGCCACTGCGGCGCCGACGCGCTCCTGCTGACCCGGAACGACGACGAGTCATGGCAGATCATCGCCCTGTCGTGGACCAGGCTCCAGCCACCGACGTGCGAGCTGCATCCGGACGGGCCGCCGGCTTGAGGGTCACGCGCCGCGAGCCGTAGCACGCGGGGTCGCCTTCAGACGCTCACCGGGGCTCTTCCGCCCCTTGCGGCTGCATCGACACCACCCGGATCACGCGCACGATCGGTACACCGAACTCGTCGGTCTCGATGTAGGCCATGAGTCCATTGGGTCCAAAGGCAGTGGGGATCCTGACTCCGTCGGCGGGCAGCGTTCCGACGTAGCCGCCGTCTGGCGTCACGATGTCGGTGGGTCCCGGTTCGACGCCGTCTTCTCCGGTGCGCGCGACCCAGATCCGATCCTCCCAGTCCACCGCGATGTTGGCGATGACCGGCACCTCGTCCGCGAAGGTCATTTCGTCCACGCTCTCCCGCTCGATGCGGAAAATGCCCACGTTGCTCGGCACTTCACGGGCGCGATATTCCTCCCGCGCCGCTTCCCTCATGACTTCGGTCACCGTGACCGGCGCGATCGGGCGCTCCACCGCGCCGACCACCTCACCCTCGCGCGAGACCAGCTTGATCCGGTAGCCGATCGAGTCGACCACAGCGAGGCGCCCGTCGGAGGTCACATCGTAGTGGAGGTCTGGTTCGAAGGACCGGCCCGCGCGAAGCCGGGACGCTCCATCGGATGAGGTCCGCCTGGCATTCCTCCTGCCAGCCGCCTCATCGGGCAGTTCCCACGCGGTGTAGAGGACTTCGGGTTGCCCGTCTTCGATGGAAAACACCTCGATGGGCCGACCGGGCGGATCGAGCGGCGGCAGTCCGCGGCGAAATCGCTCGATATCATAGCGGAAGACGGTCGACACAAAGCTCCCGTCTGGCCATGCACTGGAGTTCGACCAGGGACTGCCGGACATGCCGTCTCTTGGCATCCTGCGCAGGTGCTTCCCCTCCGGAGCGAAGACATCAATGCCACGGACGCTGCCGACGACATACCCGCCGTTACGGTACACATGGATTGAAGAGGGCGAACGCAGCTCACCGGGTCCTTCACCCGAACCTCCCACAAAGCGCACAAACGTCCCTTCCGGGTCCAACACCACGATCCGATCCTCGCGCATGTCGACGATGTGTGCGTTGCCCGCCTCGTCGAAGCCCACGCCCGCAGGCAGGCTGAAGCTCTCCCAGTCCTCGCCCATGTACGCCCCAACCGTGTAGACGTCCTCGGTTATGGCGGTCAGCATGACGTCCGGGCCCTGCAGGGTGCCCGGAGCCCCGGCGGGCCCCGGTGCACCAGAGTCGTCACAGGCGAGGGTGCCGACCAGGGCCATCGTGAGTAGTATCCGGATCCAGTTTCTCATCCGTGAGCAAACTAGTCTTTTCGTTGATCGATGTCACCTTGGCGCGTGAAGCACCGCTCGTACAGTTCCTCCACCCGCGCCACCTCGTCCGGCGACAGGCGCTTGAACTCACGGGTGCGCGCCCGCCTGGACAACGTCCCGTGGTTCTGCCGGAGGAACTGCACCAGGAGGCTTATGGTCTTCTCCGGCATGTCCGCAATTCCCTCTCTTACGCGTCGCGAGAACTCGTCATGGCCCTCCAGGTACGCGACTTCCCGCGGGAGGTCCCGGGTCACCGTCTCCTCGACGCATTCGTAGAGAAACTCGGCGTGTGTCGTCGCGTCGAAGAAACGGTAGTAGTCGCCGGTGTCGTTCAGTACTTCGACGTTGTGGGCATCCGTCACCCGCCACTCCATCAGGGGGAGCAGCTCCCGGGAATAGTCGGAAAGAACTTCATTGTACTCCGCGATCCGCCTGAGCATCGGGACACTCACGGGGAAGACCAGACCGGGCGGGTTGTAGCCCGCAAGGGCCAGCACGTGGTGGATCAGCCAGCGGTGGAGACGTCCGTTTCCGTCTTCGAACGGGTGGATGTAGACGAAGCCGAATGACAGAACGGCCGCCGCCACCACGGGATCAGCGGGCGTCTCCGCAGCCTTCCGTGCGTACTCCACCAGCCCCTGCATGAGGCCGGGGAGATCTTCCGGACGTGCGCTCATGTGGACAGGAATGGGGTCCAGGGTCCCCCGGTCGCGCTCGCCAATCCACCCTCCTTCGGTCCGCAGGCCCAGTTGGACGAATCTCGCGTCGCCGATCACCATTTCCTGAAGGCGCACGAGTTCATCGACGGTCAGATCACGCCGGCCCGCTTCAGCGATCGCCTGGCCCCAGCGTAGCTGCCGGCTGTGCGGCGGGCGCTCTCCTTCGATCTGAAGGGACGCCTTGCTGTCTTCGAGAAGCAGGAAGGCCGCCGCGCGACGGACGATGTCAGGATGGGTCCGACCGATGACCCTTCGCGCCTCCCCATCGAGCCGTCTCTTGACGTAGGCATCGAGTTCGGGCGTTCGCCGCACCATCGGGCAGAATCGCCTCGTACCCGGGAGATTGTTGCGCACCCGGTGTCGTCGCGACAGGGGTCCACTCCCGGACGCGAACTGCAGCTTGGGGTTCACCACCAGAACGGCCTTCACCTTTCCGGAATCGGGCAGGTCAAGGCGTTCGTCCAGAAGCCACTCGTACAGGAACCAGATCCGACGGATATGCACCCCGGTGGGCTTGTCGCGCACCATGCGGACCATTTCCACCGATTCCATTCGCCTGAAAAGCGCCCGCAGCACAGCGAGGTTCACACCCTCCCTCTTGATGGCGAGCTCAAGCTGGCCCCGAAGGCTCTGCTCGGGGGCCAGACTCGGGGCCAACATGTGCCATCGCCGGGTGGAGACGGGACGATGCCGCGTCGCGATGGCCACCAGACGCGAAGGCGGCGGAACCGGCAGGTCATACCTCGCAATGAGCGCCGCGTAGCCGACAGGTGTCCCCGGTTCGGGGAGAGCCCGTCCTCGAAAGGTCATGACCGGTGCAGCCAATTCACAAGCCTCCTCATCAATAGCAAAATGTTCACCAACTGCAGAACACTATCACAACAAGAGTCATATCGCAATAAAATCATCACAAATGTCAAATCGCCATATAATATATTCACAAATGCTATCCACTGTGAGCAATGGTGCCAATACCGCGAAGCCAACGGAGCTAGCCGGCCCCGACAATGTCTCTGGCCCACCTCTCGGCCGGCCGGTACGTTTGCTTCATTCCGCAACAACGCCCGTCAAGCCCGGAGGGCCAATGGATCGCTCGTCACCGCCTCTCCCCCGCCGTCGCTTCCTGCACCTGACGGGCGCCGCCATGGGCGTGACCGCCGCGTCCGCCTGCGCCTCCGGACCGCAGTCAGGCAACCCAGGCGTCCGCGCGACACCCACCGGTACCTCCGACCGCACCTACGCGCCCACTCGCTTCGATCCGTGGATCGAGCTTGACCGCGCCGCGTGGACCCACAACGCCCGCGAGGCCGCGCGGGTGGCCGGCGGCCGCCCCATCCTCGCGGTCGTCAAGAACAACGCATACGGGCTGGGCGACCGCGCGGTCGGGCCGCTGCTCGCCGACATGCCGCAGGTGGGTGGCCTCGCCGCCGTGCGCGTCGAGGAGGCTCTGGCCATGCGTGAGGAGGGCGTGACCAAGCCGATCGTGGTCATGGCCGAAGGCTCCGAGGACGAGATCGAAGAGATGGTTCGGCACGGCGTGCTCCCATCGGTCTGGCTGGACGACGCACCGCGGCGGCTGCAGCGCGTGTCCCGGCGGATGGGCCGGCCCGTCCCCGTCCAACTCTTCATCGACACGGGGATGAACCGCGAGGGGATGCCCTACACCCGCGCCCGCGGGTGGATCGAGGAGCTGGTGCAGAGCGAGCACGTCGACGTGAACGGCACCTACACCATGTTCACCCACGACCTGGACTTCGACCGCGAGCAGCACGCGCGCTTCGAGGAGCTGCTGGGCTGGGCGCGAGGGAAGAACCTCCCGCTCGGCACGCTGCACGCCTCGCCCACCTACGAGCTGTTCCACCTGCCCGAGGCCCACTACGACATGGTGCGGCCCGGCAACGCCCTGTTCGGCAACCCTCCCGGCGACGACAAGGCCAGGGAGATGGCCGACATGAGGCCCGTGTTCAGCCTGAAGACGCGTGTCGTGCGCGTCGAGCACCTCGAGCCGGGCGACAGCGCGGGCTTCAACCGCACCTTCATGCCCGACCGGGCGACCTGGGTGGCGCTGCTGCCGATCGGCCGCACGGACGGCTACCCGTCCGCGGCGAACGGGACCTGCGAGGTGCTGATCAACGGCCGTCTGTACCCGGTCGCCGGCGGCGTCAACTCGGCCCACACGATCCTCGACATCGGTCCAGAGAAGACTGTCGAAGTGGGCGATGTCGCCACGCTCATCGGACCCGATCACCCGGCCGTGCTGCCCCACGCGGTCGCCCAGCGCACAGAGCTGGGCTTTCTGCGCATCATCCAGAGCATGAATCCGCGGCTCCCAAGGCGGGTGGTGTAGCCGGCAGGCCGACGAAGTACACGGTTGCCCTCGGGCGGCCGCCGACAGAACGCACAACGACAAGAGGAGGGATCGATGTCGTCAGGTACCCAGTTGCGTCCCCTCCTGGCTGCTCTACTTCCGTTGCTCTGTATCCCGGCTGCCCCCGCCTCCGCACAGATCCGGCAGCACCTCGACCTCCGGGTCCCCATGCGCGACGGCGTGGAGCTGTCCGCCAACCTCTGGCTGCCCGACGGCTCCGGGCCGCATCCCACGGTCCTCGTGCGAACGCCCTACATCAAGGCCAACGAGCGCTACCCGCAACTCGGGAGGCAGTACGCAGAGCGCGGCTACGCCCTCATCGTCCAGGACGCGCGCGGACGCGGGGACTCGGACGGGAGCTTCGACTTCTTCTTCGCCGACGGGGAGGACGGATACGACACGATCGAATGGATCGCCCGCCAGCCCTGGTCGAACGGACGGGTCGGCATGGTCGGTGGCTCCTACCTGGCGACAGTGCAGTGGCTCGCAGCCCGCGAGGGCGCCCGCAACCTGGTCTGCATGATCCCCCAGGCGCCGGGCGGAAACTACTTCGACGAGCTTCCCTACATCGGCGGCGCGTGGCTGATGAAGTGGTCGCTGGACTGGATCAACGGCACGTCCGGAAGGACAGCTCAGGGGCCCGTCATGGGAGTCACCGATTGGGAGGCGGTGTACGCCCACCGCCCACTCATCACCATGGACGACGCGATGGGGCGCGATATGCCGCTCTACAACGACTTCCTCAACCACCCGACCAGGGACGCCTACTGGGACCGGATCCTCTTCGAGGACGAGGACTTTGCCGGGATCGACCTGCCCATCCTCGTCTTCACCGGCTGGTTCGACGCCGATCAGCCGGGCACCATGCGCTACTGGGAGGGCATGCGCGACCACTCGCCTGGCGCGGACAGGCAGCACATCATCATCGGCCCCTGGGACCACGGGCAGGCCATCAGCGGCGGCGCGCTGACCCTGGGCGAATTCCGCTTCACGCCCGAGTCCGTCGTGGATGTGCAGGCCACCCACATGGACTTCTTCGACTACTGCCTCGCCGGCAAGCGGTCGACCCCCGACCTGCCCACAGCGCGCGTGTACCTCACGGGCTCCAATGAATGGCGAGAGTTCGACGCGTATCCTCCCGCCGAGATGGAGCCGCAGAGTCTTTATCTGTCGAGCGGGGGCGGGGCCAACTCGCTCGCTGGAGACGGACGACTCTCGTGGAACCCGCCCGGTGATGAGCCACCGGACCGGTACACCTACGATCCGCAGAACCCGGTTCCGTCGGACATCGGCGGGGCAGCCCAGGGGATCGACCAGCGGCCGATCGAAAGACGCCACGATGTCCTCGTCTACACGAGTGACGTGCTCGATTCTCCCGTCGAGATCATCGGTGCGGTCGAGGCGGTCATCCACGCCGCGACCGACGGCCTCGACACCGACTTCACGGCAAAGCTCGTGGACGTCCAGCCGGACGGTCGCGCCCTCAAGCTCGGCTGGTGGGACGCCGCCGCGATTCGCGCCCGCTACCGGAACGGCTTCGAGGCGGAGGAGCTGCTGACCCCGGGGCAGGAGGAAGAATACCGGATCAAGCTCGGGCACGTCGGGCACACGTTCCTGCCCGGTCACCGCATCCGCCTGGAAGTCTCCAGCAGCGCCTACCCCTTCTTTGCACCCAATCCGAACACCGGCAACCCCGTGGCCACGGACACGGAATGGCGCGTTGCCGAGCAGACGGTCTTCCACGACGGCCGGCGACCGTCGCGCCTGATCCTGCCGGTGATGCCCAGACGCGTGATTCCGTAGGTGGCACGACCCATAGGCCTCCTCGGCCTGGGCGTCTACCTGCCCGAGCGCGTGATGACGAACGACGAATGGGCGGAGTACGTCGACACCTCGGACGAGTGGATCGTGGCCCGCACGGGGATTCACACCCGGCGGATTGCAGCGGATGAGGAAAGCACGGCCGATCTGGCGCTGGCCGCTGCTCAGGCAGCTCTGGCCGACGGCCCCTTTGAGCCTGCGGATATCGACGAGATCGTTCTGGCGACCGATACGCCCGAAGTCTTCGCTCCGGATACTGCGGCGTACGTGCAGGCCCGACTCGGGGTGGGTCACATCCCGTGCTACGACCTGGCCGGCAGCGGCTGCGCGGGGTTTGTGCTGGCGCTGGACATCGCGCGCTCACGGGCTCTGGCGGACGGCCGCCGGATGCTGGTGATCGGGGTGGAGCTGATCACCCGCCTCATGAACTGGAAGGACCGCAACACCTGCGTGCTCTTCGGCGACGCAGCCGGCGCGGCGGTGGTGGGACACGGCCCGGGCGCAGTCGAGATCCTGGCCGCCACAGCGGGCACGGACGGCACCAGGAGCGACATCTTGGGACTGGAGACCGGAGGCACGCGACGACCCGTCACCATGGAGCGCGTGCGACAGGGGCTTCACAAGAACCTCGTGATGGACGGACGCGAGGTCTTCCGCGAGGCCGTCCGCCGGATGAGCGAGGCGTCGCTGCAGGTGGTCGCCAAGGCCGGCTTTTCCATGGACGACGTGGCGCTCGTCGTACCCCATCAGGCGAACCTGCGGATCCTGCACGCCGTGGCGGCGCGCCTGGGCCTATCCGGGGAGCGCGTCTTCATCAACGTCCAGGAGTACGGCAACACGGGATCCGCGTCCGTCCCGCTGGCGCTGTGGGAAGCACGGGATCAGGGGTGGATCAAGCCCGGCGACCTGGTCCTGCTGACGGCCTTCGGGGCCGGGTTCCACTGGGCGGCGGTGCTGTTGCGGTTCTGACGAAGCGTTCCAGCTGAAACGCGCCGAGACGTTCCAGCTGAAACGCGATCAGTGGCCGACCGGCCGATCCCGCGCCCATCCCGGTCCCTGCGGCGCTTCGGTCCGCTCTCCCGTGGTCCACGGACGACTGAAGAAGCGGTCGATTGCGCTCGCCAGGCGCTCCGCATGCGCCACCGGCGTGGCCGCGTCCGGATCGCTGGCCCCACCAGCGCCGGAAGCAACCGCCACCGCCCGTGCCTGAGCCCGTCGCAGCCCCCATTCCGCAGCCGCCCGCGCCTCGGTGGTCGCATCCTCGTTCGCGGCGAGCCCCAGCAACTCGTCCACGACGACGTTCTGCACCACGCGCACCAACGCCGCGGCCGACCCACTCGCGGGCCGCTCCCAGGCGTCGTCCACCAGCCGCGCCACGACCTCCTCCAGGCTCGGCAGCGACGAGTCACGCGCGTGGAAGGCGACCACACGGGCAACTCGGCCGGGCGCAAGCACCCCGCCGACGATTTCGCTTGCGACCGTAGTGGCCGCGCCAATCTGATCGAACGCCGGCCCCGCCCGGTTCGTCCACGCCGGGCCGCCTCCGACCCACCCGAACGACCGCGGCGCCAGCATCGCCAGCACCGACTCCGGAATGGCAAGCTGCTCGGGTGCCAGCGCGTCGCTCAGCAGCCCCATCGCCCGCCGCACCCGGTCCGCCGGCACCAGCTCGGTCACCGGCAAGAGGTCGCCGCGCACCCCGTAGCGGTACTCCATCCCGCCGATCGTCTTGATCGCGGCCTCGTACGTGGCGCGGTGGCTGAAGTAGACCGGCGCGAAGCGCTCCCGGAGCTTGTGCATCGGCTCCCCCGGCTCGATCGCACGCTCGTCGAACGAGTCGATCATGAAGCGCCGGACCTCTCCCACGCGCTCCAGCTCGTCGAGCACGTCGCTCCCGTTGATCCACCAGGTCGCATCCGGGTACGAGTTGCCGGCGCCCGCATCCGGGTTCGTGATGAAGCGCCAGCCGCGCTCCTGCGCCTCCAGCAGCAGGCCGTTCAGGAACGCCTCCTCGCTCTGACCCCCAGGCGGCGCGGCGTAGGCGTACCGGATCGCGAGCGTGTCGTACGCACCGGCCCCGGCCCGGTAGGCTCCGGACAGATCGAGCCGCCCGTCCCGCAGCTCGATCACCGGGGCCGGATAGTCCATCACCGACGCATGCCCGTCGCTGATCGAGATGAAGTTGTGCGCGAGCCCCAGCGTGTGCCCGATTTCGTGCGCCGAGTGCTGGCGGCGCCGCATCATCACGAACTCCTCGCCGTCGACGCCCGGCGGCACGCCCGCGTACCAGTCGCCGTCCACCCCGGCCGCGCCCGCAAAGGTGTTGTAGTTGGCCAGCGACCGGTACGAGTCCATCCGCACGGCAGCCTTGATGATCTCTCCGGTCCGCGGATCGACGAACGACGGCCCGATCGACGACCCCGCCTCGGTGCGGTGGACCCACTGGATCACGTGATAGCGCGCGTCCATCGGATCCATGTCCGCAGGCATGTCCTCGATCCGGAACGCGTCGATGAACCCGGCCGCCTCGAAGACCTCATTCCACCACACACCACCGATCTTGAATGCCGTGCGGTACGGCTCGGGCACCGCCGGATCCAGGTAGTAGACGATCGGCTCGACCGGCTCGCTCATCTGTGCCGCCGGGTCGGCCTTCACCAGCCGATGACGTCTCGCCAAAGCCGTCTGGTAGTCGTCGTCGAACGGCTTGCCGAAGTCGTAGTACCCGATCGCGAACACCCCGATCCGCGGATCGAAGCGCCGGGGCGTGTACCCGTCGTCGGGGAGCATCACCAGCGAGTGATGCTGCCTCAGCGGATACCATCGGGTTCCGATGTTGTTGTACCCGTTGAACTTAGAAGTTCGGGAGGCCGGATTCCCGCTGTTCGATTCCCGCTAAACGGGGATTCTCAGGTCTGAACTTCCCGGCGGCTTTCCAAAGCCGTCCTGAGTTGTACTTCGTCGGCCTGCTGATAGCAGCGGAGGACCGTCTGCGCGTTCTTCCAGCCGCCAAGCTGACAGAGCACCTTGAGGGGCTGGTCCATGAGGTCGGAGGCGAACTTGCGGCGCAGCGAGTGCCAGCCCCTACCACGCTTCGGATCGAGACCGGCGAGCCTTTCGGCCCGCTGCCACCTGTCGCCGAGCATCCAGGGCCTCACGCATATCGAGGGATCCTGCGTCGAAGGCAGCACCGGAGCGTCGCCTCTCGCGGAGTTTCGCCGTAGCGCCATTTTGACGGCGGTGATCGCCTCGTCGGTCAGCGGCGTGCTGTGCTCATAGCCGGTCTTCTCGTGCTCCGCGCGCCACCGGATGGTCCTGCCCTCGAAGTCGATATCGGTCCACTGGAGCTTGCGGATCGCGCCGATGCGGTGTCCCGTTTCGTGCGCGAGCACGAGGGCGACATGGAACCGCCAGTCCACCCGGCGGGACACCTTCAGAAGCGCCCGGTACTCCTCGTCGGACAGAACGACCCGGAGCGGGTTCTTCTCGACGGGCGTCTTCAGGCCCCTCAGCGGATTCGCTGCCAAGAGCAAGCGGCCCTGCTCGTCCCTCGACCGGGAGGCCCAATTCAGGATTGCGACCAAGAACCTCAGATCGCATTCGATCATCCGGTTCGACACCGGCTTCCCGCTCGGACCCACCCGGCCCGCCCTGCGCTCCCGGATGAACCGGTCCCAATCGCGCTGGGAAAGGGTTTCGGGCCTTCGGTGCGGGCCGAGGAAGTCGAGAAACATCCGCATCGCGACTCTGTCGCGCTCCTGTGTCCGCTTCGCCTTGGTGGGCGTCACCTCTTCCCTGTAGATGTCAAAAAGCCCCTCCAGTGTGAGCGGCTCGGGCTCGGCGTCCGCCTTGCCGTTCAGGCCCGGCCCCGCGAACCCTGCGGCGAACTCGTCGGCCTGCCGCTTTGCCCGCGACCAGTCGCGGTGCTTGAGGGACCGGGTCAGCCTTCGCCCGTTCTCGCGCCACTCCATCTGGAGGATGCCGGTCTGCGGATCCGGAAACACCCGGACCCGGTTCCGGCCCCATTCGCCGGCGCCGTAGGAGCGCCGACTTCGTTTCGTGCGTGCCATCGTTCGATTCCTCTCTCGATGGACTGCACGATCTGCACGGAAGAAAGCTCGCGGAGAGAAGCCGTCTCCGCCAGTTGCTGGGCTCGGGGCGGTGGAATGCTGCTGGAAACCGGGTCGGCGACGATGGATCCAGCCGCCGTCCAGAGCTTGTCGATGTTCGAGCGGAAGGCCATGATTCGGAGGCGGATTTCGAGGCTCCCGATGCCGATCCAGAGGTGTCCGGCACACTTTGGGGGTGGCCGGACACGAAATCGCCGTCCGACCGGACACGGCCTCGGTCGTGCAGGTCGCTGGCGCGCTTGCGGTTGCGCCCCGGCCAGCGGAGCGCCGATGCCGATCCGCGCTCCTTGGACGTGGATGGGAGGGACCCCCCTCTCGGCCATGCCTCGATCGACATCGGGGAGGATGGAGCCGGACAGCCCCATCCTCCCCGGCGCTGCGGGGTCCCTCCCATCCAGCAATCCCTTCGGGAAGGCGGCCCGAGACCGCCGGACGGCCGCTGCGGATGATCTGGAGGCTACCGCCAGCAGCCTTGAGCCCTTGGACGGTGTCCGCGCCCGCCCTTGTGCGCCGGGCCATGGGCGGTGTGGACCGGATCGCCTCGCAGGGTCGATCTTGCAGAGGAACGCGAACGGCACCGAATCTTCGTTTGACGTGGGAAGCGGCAGCATTGCCGCACGCTTCTCTCCGCCGGTGCGCCCGTCCCTCCGGGTTGGAGGGAGAGAGACTCGATTCCACGCAAGGAGAAATGCCGTGACCGAAGAGCCCGCGATCAAACCGAGAACTCCCGACCAGATCTTCCACGTCCTTAGCGAGGACTTCCGCCGCCGCGTGGTGAAGCGTGCCCTCAAGCACCGTTCCGAGTCCAAGGCGCTTCGCCGACAACGCGGGGCCGCTCTGCGGCGTCTGCGGGTGGACGGATACCGGGACGCCAGCCGCGCCCCCCGGCCAAAGCTCCTCCAGCCCGTACTGGAGGGGATCGAGTACCACGACCGGGACCTCGCCCGCGCCGTTCTCAACCATTGGGTGGACTCGCACGGCAAGCTTCGCGATCAAGCCGCGGAACACCTTGCACGCCGGGGCATGCCCGTGCCCCAACCACCGGACGCGCGTTTCGATGGCTTCTGGACGCGCGAGCAATGGCGTAGCGAGCGCAAGGCACTGGCGACAGCGGTCGAGGGGACCGTCGACCCCGACTCAGCCGGTCTGATGCTCTGCCTCCTCGCGCGGCGGTTTCCCGCGCCACCGCCATTGGTGTCGCCGCTCTTCCGGGATTGGCTCGACACCTTGGAAGACCTCCCGCCCAACGCATCCGAGTGGGAGGAGGCTGACTCCTTCATCAAGTGGATGGAGGACCTCCGGCACGCCAAGGAGCGCGAACTCCTCGACTTTTGCAGGGAGCAGATCGCGGGCCTTTGCCGCTCCCTGCGAGAGCGGTTCGGGGAGGAACTGGGGTACCTCGACATCGACCCGGATCCGTGGCCCGCACTCATCGAGGACCGCCCCGCGCTGATCGACTCGGCGCTCCCCTTGGTCATCTTCTTGGAAGTCATCCTTGAAGAGTACGGGCCGATTCGTCCGCAGGCCGCCTCGCGCGCCGAAGAGATCGAGCGGTCCGTGAAACGGGCGGCGTGCGAAGACGCCATCCTCGAAGCTGTCGAAGCGTGGCGGGAGCGCGTCGCCGAGCCCGATCCGCCGGAGGAAGACACCTCTGGGAAGGAGGCCGAGGCCGGGGAGGCGCGCCCAGCTTCCGGGGCGGCGGACCACGCCGACGCCGAAACCGAACCTGCCTCGTCGGCGTCCGTGGACAAGGACGATGCCGCCCGGCGCCAGATCAAGGCCCTTCGCGAGGACCGCGAGCGCCTCGAAGCGGACAACCGGACGCTTCGAGAGGAGAAGGCGCGGGAAGGCGACAAGGCCGGACGGCTACGGGAGGAGGTTGCGCGGAGCCGGAGGATGGAGGAGCACTGGCGGCGCGCCTACGTCGAGGAGCGCAGGCAGGCCCGGACGCACGACGGGGAGCCGGTGAGGCCGGAGCCCGTGGCGAGCGTTCGCGAGGCCATCGCCCAGGCGCGGGAAATGTTCCCCGACAGGTTGCTCATCAAGCTCAACTCCCGCTCGAACGAGGACACGCCCTTCGTGCATCCTGCGGAGGTGCTCGATGCGCTGGCGTGGCTCGCCACGGCGTACCGGAACGGACCGACCGATCGGATCGGGGAGACCTGTCCGGGCTGGTTCTACAAGTCGAACCAGTCCGCCGCCACGATGGGACGGTTCCCGGACTGGTACCGGACCCGCGTCAACGGAACGGCGTGGAAGCTGGCCGCCCACCTCGGCAAGGGGACCAGTCACGACCCGCACCACACGATCCGCATCGCCTTCGCCTGGGACGAGCCGAACGAACGCGTCATCGTCGGGTACGTCGGCCTGCACCAGAGGAACCGGGCCTCGTAGACGGCGTCGCGAGCAGGCAGGGCAACGAACGACCGGGCCGTGCCGGTGGCTGAGCCGCGGCCCACGGTCGACAACCGGGACGCGCCCGTTCCGGTCCGCCGATTCGGCCTTCCCGCAAGGGATTGCTGGTAGGGGAGCGACCCGAGGAGGGAGGGGGCGGGGGTGCGCAAGCCCGCCTGCCCCCTAACCCGCAGCAGGCCCTCGGACTGCCGGGTCGCTCCCCTCCACGGCCAAAGCGGCTCCTGCGGCACGACCGACCGCGCGGCGAGGCCGTAAGACGTTGCCGCGATGGAGGATGGGAAGAACAGCCGGTGTGCATCACAGGGGCGCGAAAATGTGCATTGGCCCCCCGTGTCGTTTTCACACTCCGGTACGGCACCGGGGCGTCAGGCTTCCCATGGGTACCGGGCGTCGGCGAGCCGCGTCGTCCACCACGTCTCGATCCGGTGCATCAGTCCTCGTCCCGCCCGCCTTCGTGTACGCTTCTCCAGCGCGATGCTTCGCTTCAAGGCGGCCTGCAAACCGCCGTATTCGTCGAGAACCCGGACATCGCCCGTGAGGATGGCCCGCTCGATCCGGGCGAGCTCGCGCCGAGTCTCCTCGCCGGTCCCGGACGGGCGGGGATACCGCGCCCAGTTGGCGAGCACCGTCCGCGTCCGGCTGTATTCCTTGGTTGTCCGGACGACCGCCACCACATCGATCTTGTGGCCGCGATCCCAGAGCGCCCTCCAGAGGTCGCCGTGCGCAGCGCCCCAGGAACGAAGCGCCGTCGTGGTCTCGTGGCCGGGCTCGGCGTAGACGAAGACGGCGCGCTCCGTGTCAAGAGCGATAGGCAGCCGAAGCGGGAAGAAGCGCCGAAGGCCCCCGAGCGCGCCCCGGTAGACCCGCTGGGGCAAGACTTCCCGCTCGATCCCGAGCGCCTCGAAGGCGGCCACGCTGTCGGCTTCGGTCGCCAGCCAAGGCAGGCGGGGACGTTCGAGCACGAAGTCGAGCGCGAGCAGGCGGCGCATCAGCACTTCCGGCGACGTGACCCTTCGGCGGCGGCGGGTCCCCATGCCGAGCGCTTGGTAGACCTTGCGCCCGTGGATCCGGCAGGTATGACCGATGCCGTCGATGCCGGGCGGTTTCTCCTCCACGGCCACGCCCTGCGCGACGAGCTTGCCGACGGCGCGGCGCACCTTCTCGTGGTGGCAACCGAGGAAGCCCGTCCACTGCGCCCGGGTGAAGATGCCGCCGGTCGAGCAGGCGAGCGCGATCCACTGGGCGCGGCGTCCCGTCCAACCGAGAGGCTTCAGCGCCTCTGCGCGTTCCACGAGGCGGGGGACCGCCCCGCTTGCCGCCGGGTCGAACCGTTGCTCCGTCTTCTCCATGCCGGAAACGGTGAAGAGCCGTTGCAGAGCAGTCAACCCTTGGCAGGTATCCCAATGTCTCGCAAGATCTCAGGACATCTCAGAACGTGGCAGACCTAGAGTAGGCCGCCGCCAGCCGACCGGATGAGACGCCACTTGGAACCTCGGTCGGGGTTGCACTTGCCGTCCGGCTCGAAGCCGGATAGGCACGCGGTGGGCGAGGAGTCCGCAGCCGCGTGTCGCGAATGAGACACGTCTGCAAAAGCGACTACTGTTTTCAGGCAAGTCGCACGACACGTCGCACTACGGTATCGTAGGGTGGGTTCCCTTTCCCATTCAATCCGGTTACCGGCGAATCGCCACCACCCTGACGGTGTGCAGCCCGCGCTTTCATGTGGCGGAGAGACGATTCGAGTTGGTGTTCCGGTAAACGCCGTCCCTCGGTGATCGGTCCCCGGCGCGTTTCGTGGGCCAGCCGAGGTCGTGCGTCTGGTCCAGCTTCCCCTACCTTTCTCCGCTCGGGGTCGGCAAACGTCCGATCCTGAAACACGCTGACCCCCCGGAAGGCACCCGCCAGACTTCATGGACCCGCACCCCTTGGACTTCACCGGAGATCCCGAGCGCCTCTCCCTGTTCGTCGAACGCCTCCGCCTGAAACACGGCTACCAGTTCAACCCGGCCTTCGCGAGCGAGATCTCCCGGATCGATCCGCTGCCGCACCAGCGCATCGCGGTCTACGACCATATGCTGCGCGAGGACCCCCTGCGCTTCCTGCTCGCGGACGACGCAGGCGCGGGCAAGACGATCATGACGGGTCTTTGCGTCCGCGAGATGCTGATGCGGGGACGGATAAGGCGAGTCCTCATCGTCCCGCCCGCCGGACTCGTGGGCAATTGGGAGCAGGAGCTTCGCACGCTGTTCCGCCTCCGGTTCCGCATCGTCTCCGGGCCGGACGTACGGACGGGCAATCCGTTCTCGGGACCGGACGGGGACCTCGTGATCGTATCGGTGGATACGCTTTGGGGAGAGTCGGCGTTCGCGGCCCTGGCCGATCCCGGGACGGTTCCGTACGACCTGGTGGTCTTCGACGAGGCGCACAAGCTGAGCGCGTCCGCCGAGCGGGGGCGCGTACGCAAGACGAAGCGCTACGAGCTCGCCGAGGCGCTCGCGGGCTGTCCGCCCGCCGAGGAGTACGGGGCGCTCGACTGGTCGGCCCGCAATCTGTTGCTCCTGACGGCCACGCCCCACATGGGGAAGGACTCCCCCTATCACCATCTGTGGCGACTGCTCGACCACCGGATCTTCGGAGCCGAGGCTGCCTTCAGAAAGGCCTCGCCCGCCACCCGAGCCCGGCATTTCATTCGGCGCACCAAGGAGGAGATGGTCGATTTCGATGGCAGGCCCATCTTCCGCGAACGGCACTGCGACACCTTCGGGTACGACCTGACGCCCGGAGCGGACGGCGAACGAGCGCTCTACGACCGAACCACTTCGTACCTGCTGCATACCTATAACCTCGCCTCGGGGAACCAACAGGCGGCAAGGCTCGCGATGGGCGTGTTCCAGCGAAGGCTGGCGAGTTCAACCTCGGCTCTTCTCAAATCGTTCGAGCGCCGGATCGCGAAGCTGGGCCAGGTGGTTGACGACCTCAAAGCGGGTCAACTCGACCTCGGGGACCTCCAGAGCGCGCAGGGTGCTCTGACCGCGAAGTACAGTGCGGACTACTTCGACGAGCATGACGCATCGGACGACCTCGACGATGCCGCCCTCCGCGAAAAGAGCGCCGAATACGAGGATTCCGTGCTTGGAGCCGTCGTCGCCGTCACGACCGAAGAGCTTCGCGAGGAGATTCGGACCTTGGAGGATCTGAGCATACGCGCCCGGCGGCTCGTCGCATCAGGTCACGAGTCGAAGTTCGAGCGCTTGTGCGAAGTGCTTGCGCAACCGGGGCAAGGCGAGGAGAAGTGCCTGGTCTTCAGCGAGCACCGCGACACCGTCGACTACCTGGTGGAGCGCTTGGAAGGACTTGGCCACGCGGGACGCGTGGCCTCGATACACGGCGGAATGACGTGGCGGGAACGGGAGGAACAGGTCGAGCGGTTCCGCGACTCGACCGGAGCACGTTTTCTGGTGGCGACCGACGCCGCGGGCGAGGGAATCAACCTCCAGTTCTGTCGTCTGATGGTGAACTACGACATTCCTTGGAACCCCGCCCGGTTGGAGCAGCGGATGGGGCGCATACACCGCTACGGCCAGAAGCACGATGTGCGAATCGTGAACCTGGTGTCCACCGACACAAGGGAGGGCCGGGTTCTCCAAGTCCTGCTCGAACGGCTGGATGCGATTCGCGAGGAACTGCACTCCGACAAGGTCTTCGACGTCATCGGACGCCTCTTCGAGAACGAGTCCTTGGGCGAGTACATGCGGGGGGCGCTGAACGAAGAAGGCGAGCGGCGCGCCCGCGCCCGGCTTGAGGCCGGGCTTACGCGGGGCGCCGTGAACGACATTGGCGCGAAGGAACGGAAGCACTACGGAAAAGGGGGCGACGTGGCCCGTCGGCTCCCCGCGATGCAGGGCGAGATCGACCGTGAACGGTATCTGCATCTGCTGCCGGCGCATGTACGCCGGTTCGTCGAGCGGGCCTGTCCGCTCTTGGGACTCCGGGTTCAGGGACACTTGGATGAGTCGTTTTCGCTGACACCCAGCCGGGCGGGTGCGCTCGATCCGCTGTTGCAGGGCTTGGACGCATACCCGGCGGACGCCCGCGACCGGCTCAGGGTGCGGCGACCGGCGGGCAACGAGCGATGCGTGTGGCTACATCCCGGCGAGCCTGTGTTCGACGCGATGTGCGCCGAGATCGTGGCGCGTTGTCGGGAGGACGCCCGCCGGGGAGCGGTCTTCGTCGATCCCCGGGCCGAGTCCGCCTGCCTGCTTCACCTTGGGGAGATCGGGGTGGACGAGGAAGCGGCGGACACGACTTCCTCGGCGCGGGAAACGCTCTCGCGCGAACTGGTCGTCCTCCGGCAGGACGAGGAGGGGGTTGTGTCCACGGTGTCGCTGGAGTCTTTCGCGTTTCTGCAGAACGCCTCCCATGTGCCGCCCGGAGCGGTTCCACTGGCGAGGCGAGCCTTGAGGCTCCGCGCAAGGGCGGCTGCTCGTCTCGAAGCGGAAGCGGAACGTCTGGCCCACGAACGCCGCGCCACACTTGAAGCGGAACTGCCCGAACGGCGCAGGCGGTTCGGAATCAACTTCAATCTGCGGCTGGCGGAACTGGCGGAGCGGCGGAGGACGCTGTCGAAGGATGCGCGGTCCGGACCGGACGAAATGAAGGAGGTCGTGCAGGACCAGAAGGAACTTGCGGAGCAGCGCACGCTGGCCTTTCGGGAACTTGACGGCGCGCCTGACCGCGTCGTTCCCGGCACCGTGCGGTTTCTGGCGCACGCCTTGGTGCTGCCAGCGACCGGGGACGAGGAGAGGGAAACCTTCAGGGCCGACGTTGAGAAAGCCGCGACGGCGATCGCCACCGAGTGGGAGCGTAGCCGGGGCGCGGAGGTGAAGGACGTGTCCACGCCGCCGCTCGCCCGGGAAGCGGGGTTGGGGGATCACCCCGGCTTCGATCTGCTGGCGGTGGGTGCCGACGGCGAGAAGCGCCACATCGAGGTGAAGGGCCGATCCGGTCGGAGTGAAGTGTGGATGGAAGAGAACGAGTACCGGGCCGCCTGCAATCTCGGCGCGGACTACTGGCTATACGTCGTGCTGGACTGCGCCTCGTCGGTTCCGCACCTGTCGCGGGTGAGGGATCCGTTCGCGAAACTGTGGGCGAAGGAAACGACCCGGATGAGGATTTCGGCGGCGGAGGTGATCGGGGCTGCGGAGAGGGGCGCATGACGACTATAGTAAGCCCAAGCTCGACCAAAAACCCTCGCGTCCTCCGCAGCTGCCCCGGCAGCATTCGGAGCGATGGTGGAAGATACAGAGGAGCCGTCGGCGCGTTGACCGATCGACGGCGCGGCAACCAAGGCTACCAACCGAGAAGGAGTTCAAGTTCTCTCATGACAGAAGGACCAGAACTCGCCCTGGTGCGATCGCACTCGATGAACGGACAGCCGGACAACGGTCGGAGAGTCGAATCCCAGGAGCTTCCTCGGCGCGTTGCCTTGGGCGCGTAGAGGGTGCGCAGCGTGAGACTCGCACCGCCACCGATCGAGATCGGCCCGCTTGAAGGATTCGAGAATTCGGACATCTTCGAGGCCAAACACGCCGGGCGGCGGCTGGCCAAAGTCGTTGCCGACCTCAAGGGGCATTCTGTGATCGTCATTGATGGAGCGTGGGGCACCGGCAAATCGGTGTTTGTGCAGCAGTGGGCGGGACTGCTTCGTCAAAATGGGCATCCGGTGGTGTACTTTGATGCATTCGCACACGACCACCTCGACGACGCATTTTTCCCGCTGTTCGGCAGCCTGCTTCGAGCCACGAACAAGTCCGAACGCGGTGTGTTTGACGCGGCAAGGGAGAAGCTCATGGAGAGGGCCGCCCAAGTGATCCGTGCGATGCCTCGTGTTGCAACCGATCTGGCGCTCGACGCGGCCACCGCAGGCGTGGTTAGGGGATCCGTTATCCGCAGGGCGATGTCCGCTGCTCGCTCTGCGATCCAGAAGCACACTGCCGACCGGACCACCCCGAGCATGGTCCGCGCTCGCCTGAAGGACACCCAAGACCATCTCGCCTGTGTTGAAGAGTTTCGGAATGCTGTCGCGACCGCAGTAGGCGAGGCATCCGACCGAGACGCCCGTTCGCCCCTAGTATTCATCGTGGACGAGCTGGACCGCTGTCGGCCCGAATACGCTCTGCGAGTGCTCGAACGGCTCAAGCACGTGTTCGCCGCCGATGGAGTTTGTTTCGTGCTGGTCACCCACCTCGCCGAACTCGAGAAGATGGTTGCGCACGCTTATGGCATTAGCGACGCAGCCGCCTACCTGAACAAGTTCTATCATCTTCCCTTGAATATCGACGCGATTCTGAATCAGAATGCGGACTTTGCCCGCGAGCGATATCTGGCGCAACTCGTCCGCGCCAATGGCCTGGAAGGTGCCTCCCACCATGCGAAAGCCGTGGTCGACAACTTGATTCGCATCCACGAGGCGTCTCTGCGGGATATCGAACGCATCGTGCTGCTTTGGGTGTTGATCAACCGTCTCTTCGGTTCAGACCTTGATTTCAACTCAGGCGAGATTCGTGACTGCCTTGCCCCGGGTCTGATCGTGATGCGGCACGTCAAGCGCGAACTGTACAGCCAAGCTGCCGCGGGCACCCTGGAGTGGTCCGAAGCCGAGAAGTTCCTTCAGCTGGCGCAGTGGGACGGAGATACAGAAGAGCCTGCTAAACGTATGTGGCGGTCGTTTACCGTCAATGGAATCGAGAGCCTAAGCGAGGAGGACAGGGTAGAGCCCGATGGATGGGAATGGCCCCGTCAAAGCCGCCCCGCCATGCTCGCCAGAGTGTGCGATAAGATCGATCAGGTGACCGATTGGATCTCCCATGAGTGAGTTGCGAATCTCCCCCCGCCTTTCCGAAACGACGATCCCTCTCCGGCAGATCTCGCTCGATTCCGTACACGAGAAGAACGTCCGCCACGGCCACATTTCCACGCTGCACATCTGGCCCGCCCGGCGTCCGCTCGCGGCCAGCCGCTCCATGCTGCTGGCGACCCTGTTACCGGATCCCGGCGACGCGGAGGAGCGACGACGCCTGGCTGAGCGCATGGCCGGCCGTCTCGTCCCAAAGAAGCTCAAGGGTGGTGGGAAGGATCCGCACCTCAAGGAGACCGACGGGGGCATTCTCCACTGGGGACGGGAGAACGGATTGGAACTCGAACGTTTCCGGACGCGCATCCGCGAAGCCTTCGATGGTCGTGCGCCCCGCGTCCTCGATCCCTTCTCCGGCGGCGGCGCGATCCCGCTGGAAGCGATGCGGCTCGGTTGTGAGACGTTCGCAGCGGACCTGAATCCCGTCGCGTGGTTTGTACTGCGGTGTACGCTTCACTACCCGCATCTGGTCGGTTCGGGCGACAAGGCGCTTCCTGGCTTCGCCATCGCCGACCGGGAGTTTGCCACCGCTTTGGTGAAGGCTCGGCTCCAATCCCAGGGTGTGAATCATACGCCGGCCCGAATCCGAAACGCCCTTGCCGAATTCGGTCATCGAGATGGTGGCGACGTACAACTGACCACCGCGCTTGCCTCCGACGCGCCCACGGACGCGAACTTCGCTTGGCACGTGAGGGCGTGGGGTCTCCGGGTTCGGGACCGTGTACGCCGGAAGCTGGCCGGGAGGTATCCGGTGTATGCTTACTTTGAGCCTCGGCGGCGAAAAGGGCGCAGGAGGAAGGCGGTGGGACAGCCGATCCCGTTCAAGCCCCGCGATCCGCGTCTCCTTGAGCCTGACTCGCAAGGCCGGGTTTCGGTTGAGACCCTGAACCGCCAGTACGACGGGAAGTACTTGGAGGACGACCGAAATCCCCGCTGGGTGGCGAAGCCGGTGGTCGCCTGCCTTTGGGCGCGCACGGCCGAGTGTGGAGGGTGCCGTGCCGAGATACCCCTGCTCAAGACCCGGTGGCTTTGCAAGAAGAGCGGGCCGGACAAACGAATCCTGCTGACCATGGAGGCGGGCGCGGATTCGCGCCGCGTCGACTTCGAGATCGAGTCGGACGTGCCGCCGCCGACCGGCTCGGCGGCGCAGAAGCGCGCTCACGACTATATGCTGGGCAAGGGAACCATGAGCCGCAGTGGCACCACCTGTCCGTGCTGCGGGGCTGTCACCAAGATGTCAGAGCTACAGGCGCAGGGGAGGTCGGGTCGGCTGGGTGCCCGCATGATTGCAGTTGTGATCGATGGCCAGAAGGGCAAGGAGTACCGGCTTCCGACCGATCGCGATCTAGATGCGGCGGAATGCACTGCGGATGAGATCGCTGCGTTGTACCGGGCGATCCCGTTCGGGTTGCCGGATGAACCCATTTCGCCGATCCGGCCATCACCGAATGCTCGCGGCGCGTCCGGGCTGGTTCGATATGGCCTCGACACTTGGGACAAGCTCTTCACTGACCGGCAGCTTCTCACACTCGGCACATTCATGCGTGAGATCCGGGCCGTGCGCGCGGAGATCGAGAAGCAGGGCTACCCGGACGGGTGGCCGGAGGCTTTGACTTCCTACTTGGTACTGACCATCAGTCGTCTCGCGGATCGCGGCAGCTCTCTGGCTACCTGGACCAACAATCCAGAAACAATCCGCAGCACTTTCGCGCGTTTCGCGCTCCCGATGGTTTGGGATTTTGCGGAGTCGTCCCCGTTGGCGGATACCACAGGTGGTTTCATTCAAGCGGTCGAGTGGGTTGCCAAGGTGGTCGATCACACGCTGGCTACCGTCTCCGACAGCCCAGCACCGCACGTCGCGGCCCGGAGCGCCCTCGCACCGCAGCCCGGAAGCCTCGACCTCGTCTGCACCGATCCGCCCTACTACGATGCGATCCCGTACTCCGACCTGATGGACTTCTTCCATGTCTGGCTGCGCCGGGCGCTCGATGGCGTTTCGCCCGAGATCGACGAAGTCTTCGCCGATCCGCTCGGCCCCAAGTGGGACCGGGATGAAAGCGATGGCGAGATCGTGGACCAGCCCGGTAGGTGGGAAGGCGACGCCTCGGCTTCGCGCGGCGCCTACGAGGACGGCATGTATCGGGCGTTCTCGCGTTCATATGAGAGTCTGCGGGACGACGGGCGGCTCGTGGTCGTCTTCGCGAACAAGAGCCCGGACGCTTGGGAGACGCTCGTCTCGGCGCTGATCCGATCCAAGTTTGTCGTGACCAGTTCATGGCCCATCAAGACGGAGATGGTGAACAAGGTGGCGGGTGGTGCCCGGCTCGCCTCCTCCATCTGGCTCGTCTGCCGGAAGCGTACCGCCTCCCGGCCCGGTTGGGAATCCAACGTGCTCGGCGAAATGCGTGAGAAGATTACCGGCAGGCTCCGCGACTTCTGGGACGCGGGCATTCGCGGCCCCGACTTCGTGTGGTCGGCCACCGGCCCGGCGCTTGAGGCCTTCAGCCGGTTTCCGGTGGTCAAGCGCGGTGTAGGCGAAGGGGAAATGCAGGTCGGCGAATTCCTTGCAAGCGTCCGGCGCATGGTGGTCGGTTTCGTGGTGGGCCGGCTGCTGTCGCAGAGCGACGGCACGGCCGGGGACCTCGACGAACTCACGACCTACTACCTCCTGCACCGGCACGACTTCGGGATGGACGGGGCACCGGCGGGTGCCGTCATCCTCTACGCGATGTCGTGCAACTTCAAGGACGCCGACCTGCTCGGCCGTCACGACCTGCTGGCGCGCGGGAAGGCGAGTCAGGGCGATGACGATGGGGCGGGAAGCACGGAAGGCGAGTTCCGGCTGAAGCGCTGGAGCCAGCGGAAGGTCGGATCGTCCGGGACAGGCAGAGGAGCAACCCCGCTCATCGACAGCCTTCATGGAGCCATGCGCCTCTGGCGGAAAGGGGATCTGGCGCGGATAAACGAGTTCCTGGACGCGCGAGGACTACGAAAGAGCGACGTGTTCGCGAGCGTCGTGCAAGCCGTGCTGGAGATGGCCGCGCCGGGGTCCGACGAACGGTCCATGCTCGAAAAGCTCCAGAATCATCTCGGCAGGGGCAGGCCCTCAGGCCAGGTCCGCGAGGCCACGCTTTGGGATTAGCCGACTTGAGAGGTTTCGCGTACATCCGGTAGATTGCCTTAGCGACCGACCGAGATTGACCGCCCGCGATGGGGGTGGAGCCGCAAGGAGTTGCAGATGGTAGCGAGACAGGCCGTCCAGACGGCAAAGGAATACATCCTGGAGGTGTTCAACGACGAAGGGATCGACCGCCTTGGGCTGGAGGAGTTGGAATTCAGGGTCGAGGATGCCACTTGGGAGGTAACGATCGGCTTCCGGCGTCATTGGAATTCCACCCCGCCGCCCCCTCGGTTCACACTCCCTTCGTCCCCGCGGGAAGACCGGATCTACAAGACCGTCCGCATTAGCGAAAACGGGACGGTCATCGCCGTGAAGCACCGCGATGTCTCCGTCCCAGCCTGAGGGAGTTCCTCCCAACGGCGTCTTCGTGGACGCCAACCTTTTGGTGCTGCTCGTCGCCGGGGCGCTGGATCCGGCCATCATCTCCAAGCACCGGCGTTTGCGGACGTTCGGCCCCGAAGACTTCGAGCGAGTGCAGGAGATGGTTAGCGGATTCGAGCGCATTCTGGTCACGCCCAACACGCTCACGGAGGCATCCAATCTCCTTGGGCAGCACCGGGAGCCGGAGAGATCCAGATTGCTGGCGACTCTCCGCGTCCTTATCGGCGAGAGCCACGAGGTCGTCGTGGCGAGCGCCGACGCGGCCGGACACCCATCCTTCCCCCGGCTCGGCCTGACCGATGCGGGCCTGCTCGGCCTAGTGTCGCAGGACACCCCCCTCGTCACCGTGGACCTCGACCTCTACCTTGCCGCGTCGTCGTCGGACCCGAGATCGGCGGTCAACTACCGGCATTATCAAGAGCAGCACGCTCAATCCAACTGACCCCAACCGCGCCCCCGGACACCATGCCAGCCGCTCCCACCCCTTGGCACCATGTCGTAACGCTCAAGTCCGAGTTGCGCACCGGAGAGCTGTCGCTGTCGCAGTTCGCCGCCGATCTGCACGAAGTAGTGAGCCGGGCCGGGCGGCGTCCCCTATACGAGGACCCCGAGAAGTTCTTCGCCCTGACTTATCCCACCTTCGCGCTTCGCGATCTGGCCCGCGACATAGCCGCGCGTCTCGCGGGCAAAAGCGACAAGGCTGTCCGCCAGTTGGAGATGACCTACGGTGGCGGCAAGACCCACACGCTCATCACCCTGCATCATCTGTTCCGCGATCCAGACCGCCTTCCCGACCTCAAGACGGTTCGCGAATTCCGGAAGCACGCCGACGTTGAACTCCCCAAGGCCGCGACCGCAGCGCTCTGCTTCGACAAGATCGATGTCGAGACGGGGATCACGGAGGTGCGCGGACCCGGCGACGAGACCCGCGCGCTGCGGCACCCGTGGAACATCCTCGCGTTCCAACTGGCGGGGACCGACGGACTCCGGATCCTGCATGGCGACGACCCCGCAGAGGAACGCGACACGGCTCCCGCCGAGCCGCTTCTGATCGAGGTGATCGAACGCCAGCAGAAGGCCGATGGGCGCGCCACGCTGATCCTGCTCGACGAGGTAATGATGTACGCCCGCGCGAAGGCCGCCCGGGACCGGTCGTGGGTGGACAGGCTTCAGAACTTCTTTCAAGCCCTCACCCAGGCGGTCGCCAAGGTGGACCGGGCTGCCATCGTGGCCTCGCTGCTCGCGACCGACCCGGCGAAGACGGGCGACGAGCTTGGAAAGGCGGTGCTGCGCGATCTGGCCAACATCTTCCAGCGCCAGCGCGAGGAGGGTATCCAGCCGGTCCAGAAAGAGGACGTGGCGGAAGTGCTCCGCCGCCGGTTCTTCGAGCCCGGCAGCATCGAAGATCCGGCTTCGTTCCGACCGCATGTCATCGGGGTCGTCAAGGGCATCGCCAAGATCGACGAGACGACGAAACGCGAACAGAACCGGGCGGAGAAACGCTTTCTGGCGAGCTTCCCCTTCCATCCCGATCTGACGGATGTGTTCTACACGCGTTGGACGGAGATCGAGGGATTCCAGCGGACGCGCGGCATCCTGCGTACGCTGGCCATCGCACTTCGCGATGCGGAAAAGCGGGGCGACCCGAGCCCGCTGGTCGGGCCTTCCGTCCTGCTGAACCGTTCGGGTGAGGGCACCGTGTCCGAGGCGGTCAGGGAACTTGCCGGGATCGCGACCAAGGACACGGTCAAGGGAAGAAGAACGGAGTGGGTGCCGCTTCTTGAGAAGGAAATGGAGAAAGCCCGCGAAGCCCAGGAAGAGGTTCCTTCCCTCTGCTCTTCTCGGGAGTTGGAACAGGCGGTCGCCACCGTCTTCCTCCATTCGCAGCCGGTCGGACGGAAGGCGAGGACCAGCGAGTTGCTCCGACTCGTGGGAGGTGCCGGACCCGACGCAATCGAGTTGCGAAAAGGGCTCCGGCGTTGGCGCGATACCTCTTGGTTCCTGGACGACGAGGACGAAGACGCCCAGGGCGAGGACCCGGCCCACAGCCTTCCCGGGACATGGCGTTTGGGCAACGCGCCCAACCTGCGCCAGATGCACGACCAAGCGTGCCACGACCGGGTGACCGCCGAAGCGGTGGATGAACGGCTCAGAACGGCAATCGGCAAGACCCAAAGCCTCTGGAGCGGCGCCCAGGCCGCCGGAGCGACCGTCCACAAACTCCCCCGTTCTCCGCGGGACGTGGGGGACACCGTTCAGTTCCGCTTCGCGATCCTCGGCCCGGAGGCCGCTTCGTCCTCCGGCAAGCCCGGCAAGGTAGCCCGGGGCTTCCTCGACCACGCCGCCGGCCCCGACAGTCCGCGGGTGTACCGCAACGCCGTGGTGTTGGCCGTGCCATCCCTCGAAGGGGTGGATGCCGCGCGCAGCAAGACCCGAAGCCTCTTGGGCTGGGAGGACGTACAGGCTCAACTCACCGCGCGGTCCATCGACCCCGTCCGCCGCGAGCATCTGCGCCGGAACGTCAGGCGGGCGGAGGCGGAGCTTCCCGGCGTGATCCGGCAAGCCTACGGAATCGTCGTGACAGTCAACGAACGGAACGGGGTCCATGCCTTCAAGCTCCCGGGGAGCGGACAGCCCTTGTTCGAGGAGATCAAGAACCACGACAAGGCCCGGATCGTGGACACGCCCGTCAACCCCGAGGCGCTCCTGCCCGATGGACCGTACGGACTTTGGGAGGAAGGGGACGACGCTCGTCTCGCCAACCAGTTGAGCGAAGCGTTCGCCCGCTTCCCCCGCCTTCCGAAGGTGCTCAAGCCGGAGTTGGTCACCCGCACCGTTCTCAGCGGTGTACGCGATGGCCTCCTCGCGGCTCGGCTGAGACGTCCCGACGGGAGTATCCGAACGTGGTGGCGGGAAGACATCGAGACCGTCGCGGCGACCGACGACCAGCTTGAGATCATGCTTCCCGGGAAGGCGCGGCTTGCCCGACTGGACCATCGGCTTCTCAAACCTGGTGAGTTGCCCGGTTTGTGGACCAGCGTCGACGACGATGGCTTCGAGCCCTTGGCCGTCCATGCACTGCTGAAGTACTTCGCCGGTGGCCATGTGGCGACCATCGCAAGAGAGGGTTACGAGGACCGCCTGCCGATCCCGGCCTGTCCCGACGGCATTGTTCTGGAGGCGGTAGCCGAGGCGGTGGCGGACGGGACGCTGTGGGTCACAAACCCGCCCGCGACGGTGTGGAAGGAGCCGGTTCCCGCCGGAACGCTTACCCCGAAAGCCGAATTGCGACCCCCACCGGAGCCGGTGGAGGCCCATGACCTTACCGAAGAGACCCTGCGGGAGGCTTGGGCGAAAAACCGGACCAACGGTCTCGCATTGACCCAGGCCCTCGGGCAAAAGCGCTCCGCAATGGTCCCTTGGGGTGTCGTGCGCGAAGGCATCACGGCTGCGGTCAATGCCCGCTGGCTTGTCCGGACGGAAGACAGCGAGTCCATCGAATGCACCTACGACCAAGCTCACAAGGTGATCCTTGAGAAGCCGAAGATCGGTCCGAGGCCCACACCTGCAACCACACAGCCCACTCCGGTCGCCGTAGACCTGGATGCGACGCGGCTGCAGGACTTGGCTGATCGCCTACCCGACCTACTGGCCGCAATCGGCGCGGCGGAGTTGCGGTTCGGGGTGCGTGTGAGCGCGGACGGCGAAGTCGCTGACCAAGACCGCGAGCGAGTCAACGACATCCTCGGCGAAGTATTGCCGGGACTCAAGCTCGCGGAGTGACTCGCGCCGTTCTGACGATAGCGGGGGTTCCCGCCGATTGACTCCGGTTTTCCCGCTTTTGCGTCCCAATGGGACCTACCGTGGTCCAATGGCAAGAGTGGCAGATCGTGCAGTCCCAGTTAGACTTACGTGATCTCCTGCCGTGATTCGGGCCACCGGCAGTCCGCTGCCTCAGCGTCATCGCCCGCCCGTCCGGCGCGTGGCGCTGGATTTCGCTTCCCGGCCGCTCGCTCTCGAAGGTCAGCGAAGCCTCCACCTCGGTGTTCTCCGGGAACGCCTTCGTCCGCGCGAGGTGAATCGAGCTTCGGTTCGCGTCCAGCCTGTAGCTGCCCTGGTTCGCCGCCTGCAGCCGGGCCGCGACACCCACAACGTCCCGCAGGAAGAACGACGTCGCGTCCACCAGCGCCCGTCCGTCCTCCTCCGCAACCACGGCAAGGCCGCCAACCGTCGAGGTCAGAAACGACTCCTCCACGGACCGCACCAGCGCTTCGGTCGGGTTGGTCTCGGCGCGGAAACCCGGGTTGTCGAGGACCAGCATCGCCCTGGGCCCGACGCGCTCGAAGTGCGCCAGGTACGCGCTCTGGATGTTGCCCCGGTCAAGCCCCAGCGCGTTGGAGCCGACCCCGGTCGCGAGCGATGTCAGGTACAGGTACTGCTCGTCCCAGCGTCCGACCTCGAGCAGCAGCCGGCCCCCGGCGTCATCCCAGTACAAGGGAAAATACCCGGGCTGCCCGTCCATCCCGCGGGTGTAGTCGGCAATCGTCGGAAGACCGCCCTCCGGCCCGGGCATCTGCGCGGCCATCGGTGTCGGCTGAACAGACAGGACTGTTTGGAGGAGGAGGATCGACCCGGCCGTCGCGGCGGCGCGACCGGACAAAGGCAGGCGGACGGGTTTCGCTGTGCGCATGGGAGGACGTCCTTGGCGGAGTGGCAAAGGCGGTGGCGCGTGGCCACCTCGTTGTCCACCCCACAATAGCCCGGCCTCCCTGCGTGCGCTCTGCTACCCCCCGTCCGGAATCACCTGGCGCTCCCGCTCCTGCACGTGGCGGCGCATCCAGTCGAACATCTCCCACACCGTGTGCAGCACCGATTCGCGCGCCCTGTAGCCGTGGCTCTCGTGGGGCAGCATCACGAGGCGGACGGTGCCGCCCAGGCCCTTGACGGCGTGGTACATCCGCTCCGACTGCACCGGGAAGGTCCCGGAGTTGTTGTCGATTACGCCGTGCGTCAGGAGCAGGGGCTCGTTGATCTTTTCGGCGTGCATGAAGGCCGACATGCCGAAGTAGACCTCGGGAGCCTCCCAGAAGGTGCGGCGCTCGTACTGGAAGCCGAAGGGCGTCAGGCTGCGGTTGAAGGCGCCGCTGCGCGCGATCCCGGCGGCGAAGTCGTCGGAGTGCGCCAGCATGTTGGCGGTCATGAAGGCCCCGTAGCTGTGCCCGGCGATCCCGACACGGTCGCGGTCGGCGACACCCATCTCCACGAGCTTGTCCACCGCGGCCCTGCCGTTGGCGACCAGCTGCTCCACGTAGGTGTCGTTCGCCGTGAAACCGCCGACGATCGGCATCGCGGCGTCGTTGAGCACGGCGTACCCCTGCGTCAGAAGCAGGAGGTGCGAGGCGCCCGAAATGGTCGTGAAGCGGTGGGCGGATCCGCGGACCTGTCCCGCTCCGTCCTCGTCCGCGAACTCGCGCGGGTACGCCCACACCAGCACCGGGAGACGATCGCCGGGTTCGTAGCCGGCGGGAAGGTACAGCTCACCCGAGAGGGGGATCCCGTCGTCGCGCTCGTAATAGACCTTGCTCTTGGTGATTCCCGCGAGCTGGGGCTGGGGGTTGGGGAAGGACGTGAGCGCGGTGCGCTCGCCATCGCCCGTTGCCACAAGGTGATAGTTGGGCGGCTCCTCGCTCGTCTCGCGCCGGATGACGATCCGCCCGGCCGCCACGTCCGCCAGACCCACCACGGTCTCGTAGCTGTCCGGTCCCGAGTGGAAGAGGCGCCGCAGCTCGGCGGTCGCCAGGTTCAGCCGGTCCAGGAAGGGCCGGTCTCCCTCGGGCGATCCGCCGGGTCCCGCCAGGAAGATGCTCGTCCCGTCCATGCGGACAACGGGCTTGCCTGCAGCGTCCTGCGCCATGACCGGGTCGCCGGGATTGCCGTACCAGTCGTCGGTGCTGCGGTCCCAGAGGAGCGCGGGCTCGGCGCCGGTGGACGAAGCCTGCACGATCCATGCGCGGGTCCGCCGCGTCGGCCAGTCGAATTCGTAGACCAGGGCGGTCTCACCGTCCTCGCCCCAGAGGACAGGGTAGCCGAAGCCGAAGGCTCCCGAGCCCAGGCGGTGCTCGGTGCGGATCAGCTCCGAGCCGTCGCCCTCGAATGGTGCCGCAAGCGTCAGCACCCGGTCGCGGTGAGGCACGTCCCGCCCGGGATCGCCGCCGTCGAGGGCTTCGACATAGGCCAACACCGCGGGCGCCCCTGCGCGCCACGAGAACTGGCGAAGGCCGGAGCGGCGGAAGCCCAGGTGTTCGGGGCCGCCCTCGTCCACGGGCAGCGTCGCCAGGGAGCGGACGGGCCGGCCGTCGCGCCCCAGGACCTCCACCTCCTTGGTGAAGCGCGAATCCGGCACCAGGTACGAGTAGGGACGCACCGTGCGGACCGCGAGGAAGTACTCCCCGCTGGGCGAGGGCTCGAGGGACTCGTACACCGCCGGGGCGCCCACGGGCCGCGCGTCTCCGGTGGCGACATCGACAACCGCGGGCTGCGACGTGAGGTAGTAGTCGAAGAGCGCCTCGTCGTGCGCGTCCTCCAACAGGTCCTGAAAGGTCCAGGACGGCGTTGCGTCGCCCCCCGATTCCTGGATGACCGGGCCGACAGGGATCGCCGCGGGCTCGGGCGGCGCGCCCCGGTCCTCAAGCACGAAGTGGCAGAGAAGCGCACGTCCGTCGGGCATCCAGGAGCAGGGTTCGCCCCGGGCGCCGTTCAGCGAGGGGCCGGTCAGGGCTCGGGCCGTGCCGGTTGCGGGGTCGGCCAGCCAGAGCGCGACGCCGTCGGCGCCGGTTCGCGTGAAGGCGAAGCTGTCGCCGGCCGGCGACCACATGGGCGCACCCAGACCGTCCGCGGCGCCGGTCACGGCCTGCGTGTCACCGCCATCCAGATCCACGACCGAAAAGCGGACAAAGGGCGGCGCGGCATGCATCCCGTTGGTAACCGGGCTGATCCTTCGCCCCGCCAGGCGCAGCATGGGCGCGGCCAGATCCTCGATTCCGGGCATGCTCTCGCTGTGCGCGAGGATCATCCAGTCGCCGGACGGGCTGACCACCGCCTGCGGGAAGGGGGCCGCATCGAGGATGCCGACGACATCCGGTGGCGGTGTGCGGTAGGCGTCCTGCGCTGCCAGGTGACCAGCCAGCGGCATAAGCAACACGGCGAGCGGAAGGATCGGTTTGGTGAGGGCACGGATGCGCATGGCTCAATCCCTTTGGTCGGACGGTTCCGTTCAAGTCTCTTATCTTAGGGCGCAGCCGCATCGATGGCATTACAGGGACCGGGGGCCTGGGGACAATTCCATGAATCATCTGCTATCGCCAGCAGGGCGCCCGGCACTTCTCGGTGCGGCGCGCGCGACTCTCGGTGCGGCGCTTGTCCTCCTCTGCATACCGACAGCCGCCGCGGCCCAGGCCAATCAGCTGAGCGGCCGGGTCTGGTCCGACGACGGCAGTCCCATCGAAGGCGCCGTGGCGGAGTTGCATCCGGTGGCCGACTCTACCCTGGCGGTGTACACGCTGACGAACGAGCTGGGCTTTTTCTCGTTCCGCGAACTGCAGCCGGGCAACTACGCTCTGACGGTGACGCGGATCGGCTTCGAGGAACACCGGGAAGAGGTGAGTGTCACCGCGGGCACGACCGAGGTCGAAGTCATCATGCCTGGCGAGGCGGTCGTGCTCGAGGGCGTGACGGTCGAGGCCGAGCGCAGCCGCGCCAAGACGCGCTTCGAAGAGTCGGCAGGGATCACGGTCCAGGAGATCGACGCGGGCGACCTGAAGTCGATCCCGGTACTGATCGAGTCGGACCCGCTGCGCGCCGTCGAGGTGCTCCCGGGTGTGACGACCGTGTCGGACTTCTCCGGGTCGTACAATGTCCGGGGCGGCTCAGCCGACCAGAATCTCATTCTCCTCGACGAAGTTCCGATCTTCAATCCGTTTCATCTGGGCAACATCTTCTCCGTCTTCAACGCGGACATGGTGGATCGCGTCGAACTGCAGTCCGGGGGCTTTCCGGCAGAATACGGCGGCCGCGTATCTTCGGTGCTGACGATCGCCAGCGACCCGGGCGACGGGCTGTTCGGGGTCGACGCGGGCATCAGCCTTCTGGCGACCCGTGTCGCGGTAAAGGGCGGCCTTCCGGAGAGTGCCGCCGACAAGCTCGGGTTCACCGCAACCCGCTGGCGCGCCTCGGCCCGCCGATCCTACATCGACGTGCTCATCAAGCCTTGGGCGGACTTCCCATACCACCTGACGGACCTGCAAGGCGTCTTCGAGGCCTGGACCGAGGGCGGGAGCCGGCTCCGGTTCGTCGGGTACAGCGGCCGGGACATCGTCGACCTCTCGGGGATCTCCGACTCGCCCATTCCCATCCGCTGGTGGTGGGGGAACGACGCGATCGGGGGTTCGTGGACGCATTCACTCGGCGGGGGCGCGTCAATGGCCGTACGCGCCTCGTTCTCGCGCTTCGAATCCGACCTGACGTTTCCGGAGGTCGACACCGAGTTCCAGACCGGGGTCGAAGAGGCGACGTTCAGAGCCGACACGGAGCACCGGCCGGCATGGGCCACGAGTTGGAAGTCGGGCCTGTCGGTAAAGCGCGTCGCCTACAACAACGGGTTGCTGGGAGGAGGATCGACCTTCCTGGACCAACAGGGCAGCGGCCTGGAGATCGCCGGGTACAGCCAGGCCCACTGGAACCCCAACCCAAACTGGCTGGTGGAGGGCGGCGTGCGCGTCGACTACTGGCAGCCGAACGCCGGGACGACCGAAGCGACGCTGTCGCCCCGCTTTGCCGTGAGACGCTTTCTTCGGGACAGGAACTCAGCGGTGCGCCTGGCGGCGGGCCGGTACAGCCAGTTCATCCACTCCACGCGGGACGAAGAGTTCCCCTTCGGGCTCGACACATGGATCCTGGCGGGCGCCGAGGCCCCCCGCGTCGTCTCGGACCAGGTACAGCTGGGGGCCGAGAGCTTCTTTGGCGACGACGACCGGTGGTTCGCCTCGCTGGAGGGCTACTACCGCAACTTCGACGGCGTGGCCGCGCTCAATTCGGCCGAGGATCCCAACGACGAGACCGACGCGCTGGTGGCCGGCAACGGCAACGCCTACGGCGTAGACCTCTTCTTGAAGCGGGACCGGGGCAACACCACAGGCTGGATCTCGGTCTCGTTCCTGAAAACAGTACGGTCCTTCCCGGACACGCGCGTCGGGATCCAGCCCCAGCCGTGGATCACCTATCCGCCGGTCTTCGACCGCCGCTTCGAGATCGACCTTTCGCTGCGCCGGGCCCTCGGCTGGTGGGGACTCGACACGGGGATCAGGGCGAACTTCGGGACCGGCCTGCCGTACACGAAACCGCTCGGCACTTATCAGATATACCGGACACAGTTCGTAGCGGAGGTTCTTGGAGTCGAAGAGGGGAACGCGGTGGTGCTCGGGCCGCGCAACGGCGCGCGCTATCCCGCGCGGCACCGGCTCGATCTCTCGTTGCGGAAGACTGCCACGAAGAGCTGGGGCACGATCACGCCCTACCTGAGCATCATCAACGTCTACAACCAGAAGAACGTGTTGTTCTACTTCTTCGACTACGAGTCCTCGCCCCCCAGGCGAGAAGGTGTGTCGATGATCCCGTTCCTTCCCACCTTCGGCGTCGAGGTCTCGTTCTGATGATGGATTCACCGACTGTGCCATCCGGGCGGGCGCGGGCGCGCCGGCTGAACGCCGAAGCGGTGATGTTGGTCGTCCTGGCAGGGGCCCCGGTTCTCGGAGGATGCGCGCTGACCGAGGTTACGGTCACCGAGTCGGAGGACGTGGTGATCGCAGAGGCGCAGCTGACCATCAACCAGCACGGCGACGGCGGCACGTCCCTTGGCGTGTACACCTATCTGCACCGCACGCTGAGCGGGCAGCGCGCGGACGAAGTGGAGGGAGCCGTCGTCCGCGTTTCCGGGTCATCGGCGGTCGTGCACGTCGAGGCGGCTGACAGCGGGGCCGTCTGCCTGGCTCCGTGGCAGCACGAGGAAGACGAAGAGGAGGTTCTCGAACCGGATGTAGGCTCGTGCTATCGCACCAGCGTTGCCCCGTCCCCCTTTTCTCCGGGGGAAGTCCTTGAGCTCGAGGTGGTCCTCCCGGAAGGCGGCACGCTGACCGGGGTCAGCCAGGTGCCCGACGCCTTCGAGTTCATCGGGCTGATGCACGAGGATGGGTACTGCCGCATCGAGCCCGACACCAATTACCGCTTCCGTTGGACAGAGGCGGCGGGTACCTGGTCGTATGTCTCCGACACCTGGATCGAGGGGTTGCCGGAGGCGCTGGCCGGGCGCGACATCGAAGTGCCCGACTCGTTGTACCTGACCGGGTTCGCGATCGGAGAGAAGGACACCGAGATCCTCTTTCCCGGAGAATACGGGCTTTTCGACCTTGGCGAGCAGGCCGACGCCGATCTCCTCCGCATCCTCGACGACGGCCTCCCCGGGGGTGCCTGGGGCGAGGTTGCCTTTGCCGCCACCGACCGGAACTGGGTGAACTGGGCCCGGGGCGGAAACTTCAACCCTTCGGGACTGATCCGTATCCCCTCCGTGTTCGGAGACGGGACGGGCTTTTTCGGTACGGCGACCCAGCGCAGCCTGAGTGTCATTGCAGCCCCGGACGGCGCGGGGATGCCGCCGCTCTGCGGACCGGCCGAGCCGGCGCAGTAACAGACCGCGGCTTCGGCCCGTCGACCAGCCGCCGCTCCGGGCCCTACTCCGACCCCACCTCCGCGAACTCCCCCTCGTCGATCACCACGAACGTGCCCGTCGCGGTCGCCACAACCTCACCGTCGGAAGCGCGAGTCGCCGTTCCCTCCATCTCGACGAGCTTCCGCTTGCGCGCCGTCTGGCGCCCCACCAGCAACAGCGTCTCGCCCTCTCGCGCAGGCCTGCGGTAGCGGATCTCGCAGCGGGCGGTGTAGGCGCGGGCACCGCGCAGGTACAGCCAGTTGGCCATGACGTCGTCCAGCACGGCATAGATCATCCCGCCGTGGATCACGCCCGGGTAGCCCTGGTGGTTCTCGCCCGGGGTGAATTCGGAGACGCACGCGCCGTCTTCCAGCCGGAAGGAGAGGTGCAGGCCGATCGGGTTGTCCGGGCCGCAGACGAAGCACCGGTTGGCGGCATTGGGAGGGCGCGGAGCCCCGTCGCCGCTCAACTGACCGCCCGCCGCCCCGGCACGGCCGGGATCCGGATCGGGGTCAGCCCCGCCGACTCCAGTTCGGCGTTCAGCTCGCCGACCTCCTCCACATACACCCCCCGTAACCGCGTCAGCGCGCCCTCCAGCTCCGCCTCGAGATCCCCCAGCCGCTCGATCAGTTGCGCGGTGGGACGCGCGTCCAGATCCTCGCCACGCTGGGAACTCGCCGCCGTCATCACGAACCTCAGATGGCTGCGGATCCGCGACGGGTTCGCGAAGCCCGCCCCGCGCGGCTGCACGAGCACCTCCTCGACCGCAGTCAGCGCCGACGATGCCCGCTCGACCGCGCCCCGGATCGCCTCGCTGGCGTCGGCCCCGCTGCCGGCGCTCTCGGCATCGCCCCGAACCCGCCGCAGTCCCGCGAGCGCCCCATCGAGCGCGTCCAGCCGGTCCCGCGCCCGGATCAGGTAGTCGAACTGCGCCTGCAGATCCGCGACCGTAATCTCTTCTTCGAGGCGCGGGTCCATGAGGACCTCGAACTCGGCCCCGGCATCACCTTCCGGCGCCTCGATCCGCACAGCGTAGGCCCCCGGCACCGCGCGCGCCGCCACCGCCGCCGAACCCGCCGGGTAGTCCAGGTTCCAGTTGAAGCGGTTCAGGCCGGGGCCGGCCGCAACGTCCTCGAACGCGCGCACCAGGTCACCGTCCCGCTCCCGGGCAGCGTCCCGCTCGAGGATGCGCACCGTGACCATCCCCGCCGCGCCAGCAGGCCGACTGAAATAGACCGTCACGCCCTCGGGCGGGTTCATCGCCTTCATGTAGCGCGGGATCATCGCGCCGTAGACGTGGTCGCGCACGTAGTGCCCGTCCCGTTCCTGGGCGGCGGTGCGGTACGCGGGGCGCACCGGGTAGAGGACGAGGTCTCCCGCAGGCTCACCCGCCTCCACATGGCGGAGCGGCGTGATGTCGTCGAGGATCCAGAATCCCCGGCCCTGGGTTCCCACCACCAGATCACCCCTGTGCACCACAAGGTCGGTCACGGGAGAGGGCGGCAGATTGCGCTGGAGCGGCTGCCAGTGCGCGCCCGTGTCGAACGAGACGTAGAGGCCGAACTCGGTGCCGGCGTAGAGCAGCCCGGCACGCTCGGGGTCCTCGCGCACGACGCGCGTCGGATGATCGGGCGGAAGTCCGTCGGCGCCGTCGGTCAGGAGGGTCCAGTTGGCGCCGAAGTCCCGGGTGGCGTAGATGAACGGCCGGAAGTCGTCGAGGCGATAGCGGTAGGCGGCAAGGAAAGCGGTGCCCGGCCGGTGCGGCGAGGCGTCGATCCGGTTGACGGTGCTCGGCCGGGGCATCTCCGGCGGCGTGATGTCGGTCCAGTTGGCGCCGCCATCGCGTGTGATGTGCACGCGCCCGTCATTCGAGCCGGTCCAGAGCACACGCGCGTCGTGCGGAGACTCGGCGATCTGCAGCAGCGACGAATAGATCTCGACGCCGGTAACGTCTGCGGTGATCGGCCCGCCCGCCTGCCCGAACTTCGTGGTGTCGTTGCCGGTCAGGTCGGGCGAAATGACCGTCCAGCTCCCGCCCTGATCGCGGCTCACAGCCACGTACTGCGAGCCGTGGTACAGCACGTCCGGATCGTGGCGCGAGAACAGCACCGGCGCGTTCCACTGGATCCGGTAGCGCAGTTCCCGCTCCGGCGCCCCGTCCTGCCGCTCGGGATACGGCCGGATCTGGCGGAACTGCTCGGTGCGGCGGTTGTAGCGCGCAAGCCGGCCGCCGAAGCAACCGGACACGACAATGGCTGGATCGGTCGGATGGATCGTGACGGGACCCGTCTCGCATCCGCCGTGCGATTCCCAGTGTTGCAGGCTGATCCCCGTACCGGTCGCCGCGCTGGGCAGCGACAGCGTGGAGTTGTCCTGCTGCGACCCATACACGCGGTAGGGGAACTGGTCGTCGACCGTCACCGAGTACATCTCCGCCGTCGGCTGGTTGAGCTGGCTGGACCAGGTCCGCCCGCCGTCCACGGTCACCACGGCGCCGCCGTCGTTGCCCTGCACCATGACCGCCGGGTTGTCGGGCGAGATCCACAGATCATGATGATCCGAGTGGGGCATGGGAATGGTCGAAAAGGTCGCCCCGCCATCGGTGGACCGATGGAACCCGCCGCCGGCCACATACACGACGTCGGGGTCGGTCGGATCGGCGAAGATGTTGTGGAAGTACCAGGGGCGGCCGAGCAGACGCGGCTCGTCATTGACCAGCGTCCAGCTGTCGCCCCCGTCGAGCGTGCGATAGATGCCGGACCCCGGCGCGGCCTCGATGATCGCGTACAGGCGCGCCGGGTCGGAGCGGGCCTGGGTGATCCCGATCTTGCCGATCAGTTCCGACGGGAGGCCCCCGGCGAGCTTCTCCCAGTTGTCGCCCCCGTCGCGGCTGCGGTAGATGCCGCCCTCACGGGCGCCCGAGATCATCGTCCAGGGCTTGCGCTCGGCGCGCCACATCGCAGCGAAGAGCTCGTCCGGGTCGTGCTCGTTCATGAGCAGCTCGATCGCGCCGGTCGAGTCCGAGACGAACAGGACGTTCTGCCACGATTCGCCGCCGTCCCGGGTGCGGTAGACGCCCCGTTCCGGGTTCGGGCCGAACGGGTGCCCGGTCGCGGCGAGCCAGGCGATGTCGGGGTCGTCGGGGTGGATGCGAACACGCCCGACCTGGCCCGCCTCGCGCAGACCCAGGTAGCGCCAGGTGGCACCGTCGTCGTCGGAGCGGTACACGCCGCGCCCGGTCGAGACGTTGCCGCGGATCGCGTCGGAGCCGGTGCCGACGTAGAGGATGTCCGGGTCGGACGGCGCGACCGCGACCGCGCCGATCGAGCCGATCGGGATGCCGTGGTCCGAGATGTTGGTCCACGCCTGGCCGGCGCTTTCCGTCTTCCAGACGCCTCCGCCGGTGGCGCCGAAGTAGAAGGTGTGTGGCTTGCTGCGCACGCCGGTGACCGTTGTGACGCGGCCGCCGCGGAAGGGGCCCAACTCGCGGAAGCGTAGCGCCTGGAGCTCGGCAGGATGGACGCGCCATCGGGCGGGGTCGGACGGATCGAGCGCGGGACGCGGGGTCGACTGTGGCGGCGAGGCCGGGGCGGATTGCGCCGAGGCCGGGGCCGCCAGGCAACAGAGCGCGAGCACACCTGCTGCGACTGCCCTGGCTGGCACGGCCGGGACCGCCGCCCACTCGCGACGGGCCTTCACGGAGAAGCTGCAGGCATGAGGTAGCCAATTCCGCGCTCGTTGCGGATGTAGGCCGGGTTGGCTGCGTCGTCTCCCAGCTTGCGGCGCAGCCGCTTCACGACGGCCCGCACGAGCTTGGGGTCCGGCGAGCGGCGATCTCCCCCGCGCCACGCCTTTCGCAGCAGCGACTCATGCGTCAGCACGCGTCCCACGTTGACCGACAGCACGCGCAGCAACTCGTACTCCGTAGGGGTCAAGTGCACCGGCCGGCCCGCAACGGCAACCCGGCGCTGATCGTAGCGGATGGTCAGTTCTCCCTGGACAAATGGTTGTGGCCCGCTGACACGTCGCAGGGCGGCCCGCACCCTGGCCGTCAACTCGGATGGAGAAAAGGGCTTCACAATATAGTCGGCCGCTCCCGCGTCCAGCGCCCTGACGATCGTTTCGTCCCGGCCGTAGGCGGAGATGAAGATGACGGGTACGTCGGTCAGCTCCGGAATCTGCTCCATCAACGCGATGCCGTCCGTACCGGGGAGAAGCAGGTCCAGCAGGACCAACCCGGGCTTGTGCATCGCGACGAGGCTGGCCACTTCCTCCGGGTCCCCGGTCACGACCGGGGCGTAACCGGCCTCGCTCAGCTCGTCACGGAGGTACCGAAGCATCCGGGGGTCGTCGTCGACCACCAGGATGCGCGTCTCCTCGCGCCCTTGCAGAGCTGCGCGCGGGCGAGCCGATGTGAGGCCTTCAGAGGCGGCCTCCTGCGCCTCGGCCACGGGCACCGTGAAGGTGAATCGCGTGCCTCGCCCCACACCGTCGCTTTCGGCCCGGATTCGGCCCCCGTGCGCCTCCACCAGACCCCTGCAGATGGTCAGACCGAGCCCGGCCCTCGCCTCCCCGCGCTCCCGGGTTGCGCCGATCGGCGCTGCGTACTTGCGGAACAGGTGCGACAGTCGATCCGGCGGTATACCGCGGCCCTGGTCGCTCACCGAGATCGCCACGTGCACGCCCTCCCGTCTTGCATCGATCCGTATGGGCGACGACTCGGGAGAGTATCTCGCCGCGTTGGACAGCAGGTTGCCCAGGACCTGGACGATGCGCGCCCGGTCGGCCATCACCCGCGGCAGGTCTTCCGGCAGGTCGATGTTGAGGTCCTGCTTTCCCGCGCCGGCTACAAACGTGCTCCGCGCCTGGTCGATCAGGGAGGCGACCTCCACCCGCTCGGGTGACACCGACAGTGTGCCGGTCACGATGCGCCCGTGGTCCAGCAGTTCGCCGATCATGCCGCGCATGCGGTCGGCCTGGTCGTCAATGACACGGAAGAACTGCAACATCTCGGCCGGATCCGGCGCCGGCGAGGCGCCCAGGACGGTGGCCGTGGAACCCTTGATCGAGATCAGCGGCGTTCGCAACTCGTGGCTCACGATGCCAAGGAACTCGGCGCGCATGCGCTCCATCTCCTCAAGCGGTTCAAGATCCTGCAGCGTGACGACCACGCTCAGGACGGTGCCATCGTTCGCCTGGATAGGCGTCGAGTTGACCAGGGTGGTCACGCTCCTCCCATCGGGAACCGAAAGCGTGATCTCCTCGGCGCGCACTCTTTCGCCCGCGCCCAGCAGCTGCGCCAGCGGGAACTCTGGCAGGGCGACCTCTCGGCCGTCCGCGCGACGACAGGTGATCGTCTCCAGCAGTTGCTCCGGAGCGTACCCGGGCATGCTGAGCGCGTCGACGATCCGGCGCGCTTCCCGATTGAACGACACCAGTTCGCCGGCTTGGCCGTCGAATACGACCACTCCTACCGGGGAAGTCTCGATGAGGGTCTCCAGGTCCGCCCGTGCCCGACGCTCCTCGCGGTGCGCTCGAGCGTTGGCGATCGCGGTCGCCGCCTGCGCGGCGAACAGAGTCAGGACTTCCTCGTCGGCTTCGGTGAACTCCCGACCGCCCTCCTTTTCGGCGAGAAAGAAGTTGCCGACGTTCGTGTCGCGGTGTCGCAGCGGCGTGCCCTGCATCGTCCTGGACCGCATCAGGTCCGAAGAGAAACCCAGCGCCCGGACATAAGCGGGGAGGTCCCCGACGCGAATCGGCGCGGCAAGACCCCTGAAGTGTTCGAAGAGTCGCAGGCCATCCGTCCAGGCCACCATCTCCTCCTCTTCTGCGGGCGTGAAGCCGGAGGTTACGAACTCCTCGATTCGTTCAGCCCCGTCGACGGTGGCGATCACGCCGTAGCGGGCCCCGGTCAGGGCCCGCGCGCTGTCGACGACCTCCTGCAACACGGTGTCAAGGTCCAAGCTGCTGCTGGCGCGCAGCACGGCCGCGCTCAGTCTGGACATGCGCTCCCGAAGCGCCTCGATCTCTCTTCTGGACTCCAGAGAATCGCCCGCCATTTCCTACCCCTTTCCGAACCGGCGAACCGCGCCCGGCACACGCTGCCCCAAGTGCGGCCGCTCCCCGTGTATCACTCATCTGTCACGACAATATACCCAAGTTGTCGCGAAATCACGGTATTCAGGTACAGGTCAGAATGCGTGTCGCCGGTAGCAAGGCAGGTCGCCGGCCCCTCCGCCGGCTCCCTGCCATCGGGCCGCTCGTGCGCGGCCTGCCGACACTAGCCGCAACGGTTCCGCGGTAGCGGACCTTGTAGTGAACCCTCAGGCTCAACGCTCTGGCATACAGTATCCGACACCGCGCTCGTTGCGGATGTAGGCCGGGTTGGCCGCGTCGTCGCCCAGCTTGCTACGGAGCCGCTTCACCACCGCGCGGACCAGTTTGGGGTCGGGAGCGCCGCGGTGCCGATCGCCCCACGCTTGACGGAGCAATGATTCATGCGTCACTACGCGCCCCGCATTGCGCGAGAGCACGCGAAGAAGTTCGTACTCGGTTGGAGTCAACTGCACGGGCCGCCCCTCCACGGCCACGTGACGCCGATCGTAGTGGATCGTCAGTTGCCCGAGCACGAAGGGCTCCGGCCCGGCAATACGGCGCAGGGCGGCGCGCACCCTCGCCGCAAGTTCCGACCCGGAGAAGGGCTTGACAACGTAGTCGGCCGCGCCCGCATCCAGGGCTCTGACGATCGTTTCGTCCCTGCCATAGGCAGAGATGAATATGACCGGCAGATCGGTCAGCTCGGGAATCGTTTCCATCAGCGCGATGCCGTCGGTATCAGGCAGCAGCAGGTCCAGCAGGACCAACGCAGGCTTGTGCATCCGGACGAGGCCAGGCACTTCCTCAGGGTCGCCCGTCATAACCGGGGTATAGCCCGCTTCCGCGAGCGCGTCGCGCACGTACCGCAGCATCAGCGGGTCGTCGTCCACCACCAGGATCCGGATCTGCTCCTGCCCGTCCGGAATCAGGCGCGACCTGCCCAGCTCCGAGCCTCGTTGCGCGCGTGTCTCCTCGGCGACCGGTACGGTGAAAGTGAATCGCGTGCCGTGTCCCGGACCTTCGCTCTCGGCCCAGATGCGCCCGCCATGCGCCTCGACCAGCCCCTTGCAGATCGCAAGGCCGAGGCCGGCCCCCACTTGCCTGGGCCTCCGATCGCCGCTTGTCGCCCCCGGGTACTTGCTGAACAGGTGCGGCAGCCGGTCCGGCGGCACGCCCCGACCCTTGTCGGTCACCGAGATCGATACATGCACATCGTCCAGTGCGGCGCTGATCCGGATGAGCGACGAGTCGGGCGAATGCCTCGCCGCGTTCGACAGCAGGTTGGTGAGAACCTGGACGATGCGCGCGCGATCGGCCATCACCTGTGGCAAGTCATCCGGCAGGTTGATGTTCAGGGTGCGACCAGCGGTGCCGCTCACGAACGTGTTCCGCGCGTGGTCGACCAGCGCGGAGACCTCCGTCGCCTCGGGCGAGACCGACAACGTGCCGGTCACGATGCGCCCGTGATCGAGCAGATCGGAGATCAGGCCGCGCATGTGGTCCGCCTGCCCGTCGATGACACGAAAGAACTGCAGCATCTCCGCAGGGTCGGGGGCCGGCGAGGTGCCCAGCACGGTCGCAGTCGAACCCTTGATCGAGATTAGCGGCGTCCGCAACTCGTGGCTTACGATGGCCAGAAACTCTGCACGCTGCCGCTCGAACTCCTCCAGCGGTGCCAGATCCTGCATTGTGACCACCGCCCGCTTGACCGTCCCATCGACCGACTGGATCGGCGTTGCGTTGACGAGCGTCGTTACGCTCCGGCCGTCGGGGACCGTGAACGTCATCTCTTCGGCGCGCACCGTCTCGCTTACATTCAGCCACTGCGTGATCGGGAACTCCGCCAACGAGAACTCCCGGCCATCGGCACGCCGCCACGTGACCATCGACACCAACTCCTCCAAGGCCAGTCCCGGTCGACCCAATTCCGAGACTATCCGCCGCGCCTCCCGGTTGAGGGAAACGAGTTCACCGGTTCCGGCGTCGAAGACCACGACTCCCACGGGTGAGGTTTCGATCAGCGTCTCCAGGTCGGCCCGTGCCCGCTGCTCGGCGCGGTGTGCCCGGGCGTTCGCGATCGCAGAGGCGGCTTGGGACGCGAACAGCGTCACGATCTCCTCGTCGGCGCTCGTGAACTGCTTACCGCCTTCCTTGTCGGCAACAAAGAAGTTGCCGATCGGCACGTCGCGGTGCCGCATCGGCACGCACTGCATCGTCTCGGAAAGCATGAGATCCGACGAGAACCCGAGCCCTCGGACGTACGCCGGCAGGTCCGCCAGACGAAGGGGCGCGGCAAGGTCGCGGAAGTGATCGAAGAGCCTCGGTCCGTCCGGCCAGGCGGCCATCTCCTCTTCCTCATCGCGGGTGAAGCCGGACGTGACGTAGTCCTCGTTTTGTCCGGCATCGTTAACCGTGACGATTAACCCGAGTCGCGCCCCCGTGAGGGCGCGGGCGCTTTCTATGACCTCCCGCAGCACCGTGTTCAGGTCGAGGGTGGCGCTCATTCGCAGGACGGCGGCACTCAGCCTGGAGACACGCGCCCGGAGCGCCTCGTTCTGCTGCCTCAGTTCGGCGGAACTCTCTTTCATCGGTTCTATCTCCTCCCGTCGGTGTCTCATCCACGATCTCGTCCTCCGCAGCGCTGTGGAAGGTCACGGTTGCCCAGTCTTGCCCGCCACCCGCTTCCGGATAGTGCCAGACGCCGGCGGGGACGATGTCCCAATGGCACGGGATGTCGGCGACCGGCGCCAAGGCAGCGAGGCCGGGGTCCGCCGATTCCATCCTCTGCTTCTCACCGCCTTCTCGCGGACTCCTGACCGCCCGTGCCCGAAGGTTGATCGCCGGCCCACCCGGAACTCCCTGGTGGATCCAGCCCAGTCCGCGGTAGGAAACAAGGCGCTGCACGCTGTTGGTGTGCCGTTCGGGCACCGCCATCCTGGCGCCGCGACGCAGCAGAAAAAGGCGGCACAGCCGGACCTGGTCCTGGTCGGTCCCGGCGGAGTCCGAGCGGCTCGTGAATAACTTGATCGGGATGGTGCAGGTCGCGTGCGGCGGCTCGGGCCGGGTCCCCAATTCCACAGCAAGCTGCACAAAGCCGGCGTCCAGCACGGCGCGCACCTCCGGATCCACGAACACCCGTCTGTGCAGCCACCGCAGCAGAGGCAGCGAGTCGTTGTCGGGCTTCAAATCAGCGCTGCAGATCGCGAGGCATTCCGGCCGCGGTGAAGTTCGGTTCGACCCGCGGGCGGCACGGCTGGTATTCGAGCGACCCGCACTCCGGCGGCGGTCCCGTCGCCGAGATGCTTGCCACGACCGAAAGCTCGAGGCGGGACGGGTGCTCCGCAGAATGGTGCACGGTGTTGATCCCCGGCAGGTTGATCGGCATCGGGCCCCAGTCGGTGGCAGGCGTGACGCTAGGCGCCAGTACCGCGAGTTCGACCGAGTGCCCGGCGCGGAAGACGTGGCCGACCTCCGGGAACGAGATCACGAACTCGTACACCCCGCCCGGCACCAGCGGCTCGGCCCGGTCGTGCGGGTGGTGCGTCCAGTGTTCGGACGACTTGGCCGGGTCAATGGCGCGATGGGACGCCCGCAGGAAGGCGCGCTGCAGGTACAGGGTTTCGCCATCGGGCCCGACATCATGGAGCACCACCATGAAGTCGGTGTCCTCCGACTCCGCGCTGGCGTGCAGAACCAGGCGCGCCGAGCCCAGAATCGGGAGGTCTTCCGCGAATGGCGCCGAACGGTAGATCAGGGAGCCGAGCGGCGCCGGAGGTATCGCGAACATGTCGTTGTTCCCCACCAGTTCCGTCCCCATCGGATAGACGTAGGTGAGCTCACCGGTCTGTCCCTCTCCCGGCGCCTCGGGGCCAAGTGACCCGTCCGACCCGAGGTTGAAGGCGCGGCGCTCAGTCCCGGTAACCGGCCAGTCGGAAAAGGTCTCCACCCAGTTTGGCCTCAACTCGCCGTCAACAACCCCCGTCTCGAACAGCACCGTGACCTTCGGCTCTTCGTCGATCCCGTTCTCCTCCCCCTTCAGCCAGCGGTCCATCCACCGGAGCACCTGCTCGTGCGCCAGCGCATTGCCGCCGACACCGTGACCGCCGTTCTGCAGGATCAGCTTTCGCGGACCCTGCAACTTCTCGTAGAGCCGCGGGCCGCCCATCGCGGTCTGCTGATCCTGGTAGCCCGCGATGATCATCATCGGCACCTCGACCTGGTCCGCGTAGCTCTCCGGCGAGCGCTCGTTCCAGTACTGGCCGTGGTACTCGTGCTCCATGGCTTCGGGGAAGGCGTTGTTCCGTGGCTGGGCCGCGTGAACCGCCTCGCAGTGCGCGTCGCCGGCACCGGTCCGCAACGCCACGCCGACGTCCTCGATCCAGGGCTGCGCCATCTCTCCCCACCAGGCGGAAAACCCGACGTTGAGCATCCCCCCGGGGCGGAAACCCTCGCGATAGATCGAGGCGGTCAGGCCGCCCGCCGCCAGCGCCTTCAGGTGCGACGGTCGCTGGGCCGCGACGAAGAACTGCGTATGCCCAGGGTACGAGACCCCGTACATGCCCACGTTGCCGTCGCTCCACGGCCGTGTCCCCAGCCACTCGACGAGCGCGGCCCCATCGGGCCCCTGCTGCGGATGGAACAGGCTGAACGTGTCGCCTTCCGAGCATCCGCTGCCGCGCACGTTTGCCCCGACCACCGCATAGCCGGCGCGCACCGCCTTGTGAAACCAGCTTCCCACCGCGATGTCGGCGCCGCTGCTCTCGTACGCGTCGTAGTCGAGGATGACCGGGTACTGTCCTTCCTCGGCCGGCCGGTAGGCGATGTACGCGAGGCGCACCCCGTCGGGCATGGGAGCATAGCCGATCTCCCGATGGATCCCTTCCAGGCCCTCGCCCTGAAGGACCTCGGCAGAGACGATTTCGGCCATTGCTTCGCCCGCGGCGGCTGCCTCGCCGGCACTCGCCCCGGCAACGCCCCCATCGCCCGGCGACTCCGCGCCCGAGTCGCAGGCCGCAGGTCCCACGATGACTGTCACCCCGATGACGACCGCCGCAAACCCACGAGGAATCGCTCGGATACACATGTTCAACCTCCCCAGACCTGCTGGTACACGCGGAGCCAGTTGGCCCCCATTGCCTTGCTCACTTCTTCGTCGGCCCAACCCCGCCGTCGCAGCCCGTCGATCAGGTTGGGCAGCTCGGCGATACTCTCGAAGCCGCGGACGAAGCGCCACGGTTCGCTCACCATGTCATCGGTGATGATGTCGGCGTTGATCCCGCCACCGTAAGGGATCGCCATCCCGCCGACGAAGTCGGTGCCCATGCCGACATGGTCCACGCCCACGCGGTTCTTGATGTAGTCGTACTGGTCCACGTGCTCCTCGATGCCCACATGCGGCGTGGGCCCCGTGTTCCCGCGCTCGCGCACATGGAAGTCGTTGACCGCCGTGATGCCGATCACGCCCCCGGTGCCCGCGATGGCGTCGATGACCCGGTCGCTGATACAGCGGTAGTTGTCCGCGATCGCGGCAATGTTGGTGTGGCTGCAGATCACCGGAACGCCGTCCGACATCGCGATCGCGTCGAGCGTGGTCTGCTCGCCGGTGTGGCCACCCACGTCCAGAATGATTCCCAGCGAGTGCATCTCCTCGACCAGGCGCTGGCCGGCCCTCGTCAGCGGTCCTTCGGGCTCCAGACAACCGGAACCGAACGCGTTCGTGACGTTGTAGCAGATTCCGACCTGGCGGAGGCCCACCTCGTAGAAGGCGCGGAGTGCTGTGGCCGAACTGCCGATCGGTGAATTGAAGGAGTCGCCGAGTACCGTCGCCGACTGCCAGCAGAAGACATTGGAGATGAGCCCGCGCGCGTGCGCCGCGCGGATGTCCGCGACCGATTTGGCCAGGACGACTTCGTCCGCGTATTCGTCGAAGAAGCGAAGCAGCGCCGCGAAGCTGGCCATGTCGGACGGGCCGCCCGCCACCCCGCAATGGACGCCGCCCTCCTGCATGCCGCGCAGGTGGGACAGCCGCATCGCGCCGGCAAAAAGGCCGTCCACCACGATATCGTCCTGGGTCGGCGGTCCCGTGCCTCCACGGCCGCCGACATCAACGGCGTCCACCCGGGTGTTCACCGCCGCTCCAGCACCGGAAAGAACACCCGCGGCCGCCACGCCAGGCACTGCACCCGCCGCACCCGCCGCCGTCAATCCCTTCACGAAGTCACGTCGCTTCATGATGCCTCCTTGTGGCCAGCGGCCGTGCGCTGTGCCGCCCGGGCCCAGACCCTGTCGAACATGGGCTCCGTCAGCGTTCCGGTGAATGTATTCTGCTGACTGGGATGGTACGATGCCAGCACCGCCACCCGCCCCAGATCCACCTCCACCCCATGCGCGAACCGCGGACGCGGACGCGGGATCCCCATGCCTCTCGCGGCCAGCATCTTCAGGACGACAGCGTACGCAAAGCCGCCCAGCGCAACGAACGTGTGAAGCCGGTCCCACAGGATCTCGACTTCCCGGTGCAGAAACGGTGTGCAGCGGTCGCGTTCCCGGGTCGTGGGCCGGTTTCCCGGCGGCGCGCACCGCACGCCCGCAGTCACGTAAGCGCCGGTCAAGGCCAGCCCGTCCTCCCGGTCCCGGCTCAGCGCCTGGTTGGCAAACCCGGCCCGGTGCATCGCGCGATACAGCCAGTCGCCCGCCCGGTCACCGGTGAACATCCGCCCGGTGCGATTGGCTCCGTGCGCCGCCGGCGCGAGCCCGACCACCATCACCGATGCTTCCGGATCGCCGAACCCGGGAACCGGCTTCCCCCAGTAGTCGTCCTCCCGGTAGGCCGCCCTCTTCTCCTCCGAGACCTTTTCGCGCCAGGCGACGAGGCGCGGACACCGCCGGCACCGCACCAGCTCCTCACGGAGAAGCCGCAGCTGGACCTCCCTCCCCACGGCTTCCTATCCGGGGCCCTCGAGCCAGGCCTTGAGCGCGTCCATGTCCCCGGCCACCGCCTTGGCAACCGCACCCTTCATCAGCGGCACGAGCAACCGCGACATGAGCCGGTACGGCCTCGCCTCCATGACCAGGTCGAGTCTCGTGCCCGGGCCATCTTCCTCCGGCGTCACGGTGAACACCGTGTCCCATATCGTGCCGCCGGCATCGGAGACCATGCGCACCCGCTCGTTCCTCACGTATTCGGTGACTTCGAGCTCGGTGGTGGCCTCCCTCTTCCCCATCCGGCGCGTTTCGCGGAAGCGGGTCCCAACGCCCGTCTTCTGCTCGGTCAGGAACTCGACCCGCACGATATCGGGCACCGCCTTCGTGTAGTTGGAGATGTCGGAGACGGTCTCGAAGACCGCGCCCACTGGCGCTTTGATCGTTCGGCTCATGCGGGTTCGAGTCATCTGGGCGCTTCCTCCCCGGTTCCGGTCAATGGTGCCACGCACCGCGGGCGCCCTGCCCAACAAGCTATTGCGCCGGACGCGGCCACAGGCGTAGATAACAGCGCCGTTGATCTTACTTCACCGCCACACGACAGGCCACTTCATGGCAACCGCCCATTTCACGCCTCACGCCTTCTCGTTCCTGCGCGAACTCGCGGACAACAACAACCGCGAATGGTTCCACGCCCACAAGCCCCGTTACGAGGAGGACGTGCGGGACCCCGCGCTTCACTTCATCGCAGACTTCGCCCCGCGCCTGCGCGAAATCAGCACCCGATTCCGCGCCGACCCCCGCGCAAACGGCGGCTCACTGTTCCGGATCTACCGCGACACCCGCTTCTCGAAGGACAAGACGCCCTACAAGACGCACACGGGCATCCACTTCCGGCATGAAGCGGCGAAGGATGCCCATGCGCCCGGCTTCTACCTGCACATCGAGCCGGCCAGCTGCTTCGTGGGTTGCGGGATCTGGCGACCCGGGGGACCCACCGTTCGCGCCATCCGCCAGTCCATCGACGAGGACCCCGACGCGTGGATTCGGGCCTCGACCGACCCTGGCTTCGCCCGCAGCTTCGAACTATCCGGGGATTCGCTGGTGCGGGCCCCGAAGGGCTATGGAATCGACCACCCCATGATCGTGGACCTGCGGCGCAAAGACTTCATCGGAGTGGCGCGGTTGAGCGCCGACGCGCTGACTTCGGATGACTTCCTCGACACGTTCGCCGCCCTGTGCCGTGACGCGGCGCCGTTCCAGCGGTGGCTCTGCCGGGCGATCGGGGTGCCGTTCTAGGGCAGGATCACCGCCGAAAAGATGTGGTCGAGTTCCGGGAAGCTCTCTTCCAGGTACTCGTTGCCGCGGGCCGCAATGTTCTGCGCGAGCGGACCATTACCGCCGCGCGAGGCGCTCTCGCCGTAGCCCGCGTAGATCTGGTCGACCACATCCATCCCCTCGATCACCGTGCCGATGGGCGCGAACCCCATGGGGTCGAGCCTCGAGTTGTCGATGAAGTTGATGAAGAGCTGGGTGGTGCGCGTGTTTTCGCCGCGCATCGCAAAGGTCAGCGTGCCCCGGGTGTTCGACGCGGCGACCGGGTCATCGGAGATCGTCGCCTGCGTCCAGCGTGCCTGCACCTGCGGGTCCCCGTGCATGCCGAACTGGGCCATGAAGTTCTCCATCACCCGGAAGAAGCGGACATCGTCGAAAAACCCGTTCGCGACCAGGTTGTAGAATCGGTCGGCGCCGTTGGGGGCCCAGGCCCGCGTGACCTCGACCACGAACGCGCCCTTGGTGGTCTCGAAGCGCGCCTGGAACGTCTCGGGTGCGGTCTCGGTCAGGTCGGCCGGACTCAGCAGAGGGTTGGCCGCCGCAGTCTCGGCGTCCGAGCTTCCTCCGTCTCCCGCGCAACCGGCGAGCGGAAACAGCGCCGCCGGCAGCAAGGCGGCCAATCGAAACGTGCGCGGGGACTTGGGATTCGATCTCATGGGCAGGTCCGTCCGGTCCAGGGGTTGGTGAGTGGATGCCGCGGAAAATACGGCAACCGACTGGGCTCGTCCAACCACCCGGGGCATCCAGCCGTCCCGGCGAATTCCAGCCGCCCCCGACTTGTCGAGCCGCCCCAGCTTGCCCAGGCGTCCCAACTTCGCCCCATCGGGCACCTTCCGGCCGAAATCCGGGTACCATAGCTTTGACCTGCTGACACAGTCCTTCCAGGGAACCCAACGATGGACTCCACCAGAACGGCTCTTCCGGCCGCGGCGGCTCTTCTCGCCCTGCTTGGCACCGGCTGCGGCGAAACGGCACCGACACAACCCACCGGCACGCCGAACCAGCGCCCGACTGCCGCGTTCACCACCGACGTCACGGAAGGCTCCGCACCCCTGGAGGTCCGCTTCGACGGCGGCAGTTCCAGCGATCCCGACGGGACGATCGTCACCTGGTCCTGGGCATTCGGCGACGGCACGACCGGCGAGGGCCGAACTACCACGCACACGTACCCGGATGCCGGGTCCTACACGCCCCAGCTCACCGTGACCGACGACCGGGGCGCGACCGCCACACAGTCCGGCACTCCGATCACCGTCAACAGCCCGCCGGGAACCGGCGAAAACGCGATCTCGGGCGTCGTGTGGCACGACGCCAACGCGAACGGCGTGCGCGACGAGGACGAACACACCATTCCGTCCTTCGTCGTATTCCTTGACGAGAACGGCGACGGCATGCGCGACTCCACCGAAGTCACCGCCGTCACCAACGACGACGGCGAGTACATCTTCGAGGGGCTGGATCACCGCCTGGCCTACACGGTGACCCAGGAGCTGACCATGGGTTGGACCAACACGGCGCCGGGTCTTGCAGCCGCACCCCTGGACCCCGGGACCGCGGCGATCATCGGCGGCACGGAAGCGCAACCCGGAGAATTCCCGTTTCAGGTGGCGCTGGTGACGCCCGGCGGCTTTCAGTTCTGCGGCGGGACGTTCATCTCGCGCAGCTGGGTTCTGACCGCGGCCCACTGCGTCGACGGCGGCACGGACCCGGCGAGCGTCAAGGTGCTCGCCGGAGCCCACGACAAGACCACCGAAGGCGCAGTGCTCGACGTGTCGCGCATTCTCGTACATCCGGCATACGTCCCGAATGCTCTCTCCAGCGACATCGCGCTGCTCGAGCTCACCGACGGGACCATGTACTCGCGCATCGAGCTGCTCACGCCCGACCGGATCGAGATGTCGGCCCCCGGCACCATGGGAACCGTGATCGGGTGGGGACTCACGTCGGACGGTGGGCTTTCGTCGGCAGTGCTCAAGAAGCTGGAAGCCGAGATCATCTCCAACGACGAGTGCAAGACGCATCTCGACTCCAACATCCAGGACGTGACGATCTGCGCAGGAAAGCAGGGCTCGAGCGAATCCACCTGCAATGGAGACTCGGGAGGACCGCTGATGGTGCCGTTCCGCGGGCGATGGATCCAGGTGGGCGTCGTCAGCTTCGGCACGAACATCTGCTACCAGCCCACCGCCTTCGCGCGCGTGTCGGCGCTGGTCGACTACGTCATCGGCAACGTGCCTGCGGAGATGTCGGGATCGGTGGTCGTGGATTGGAGCGACGGGGCGCAGGAGGCCAGGGTCGACTTCGGAAACTTCCGGTAACGGGCTGCTAGGCCTCCCGCGCCCGGCGGATGAACTCCCCGGCCACCGAACACTCGATAATCGCGTCGGCCACCGTCTCGATGCGTTCCGATTCGGAAAGCCCGTCGAGAACCGGCAAGAGCTCGGCCGCCGTCTCCGCGCCGAACTTGAGCTTCGCCTGGCGGAGTACCAGGGCCCGCTGCCGACCGAGACCCCTCTGGAGACCCCTCTGGAGACCCCTCTGGAGACCCCTCTGCTCGCCCTCCCGCCAACCCTCCTCCAGCGCCTTCCGACGCCATTCTTCCTTCATGCGCCGTACGCTCTGCGCCATCAACGTCTCTTCGGTCCTGATCATCCCTTCCTCCCCGAAAAACTCCGCGCTCGCCAGTGCTTTATCCGGCATCCCCACAAGCTGCCCCAAGGCCACATAGAGATTCCTGAAGGTCTGCCGGATGTACTCGTCTCCCGATCTACGAATCGCCTCGCCCAGTGCCACCGCGTCCGGCAACCGTCCCGTCCACCGTGCCTGCTCGACCCGGACCAGCCAGGTCAACCACCTGTCCGGCGGAAGTTCAACCGGATCGAGAGCCCGCAACTCGATTAGATGATAGTGCGCTTCGGTGTGGAGGCCAAACGCCTGCCGTCCCTCGGGAATGGTGGTGGCTGTCACGGACGCGGGCAGACCAGGCTCGATCCGCGCGCCGCTGTGCCAGGTCGTCGCCGACAAACTCGGGCGAGAGCCGCTCAAGCGTCGAAAAGTCGAGCGCCCTGGCCCACGCCGGGAAGCGGTCGCGGAGAATCTCCTCGACCACCAGGGGGCTGGAAAGGAAGAGCTTGTAGCCCGCGTCGTGGCGCCAGGTCTCTCTCTTTCGTGTTTCCTGGGTCATCGCGTGCGTGTTTCGGGTTGGCCGGAGAACGCCGAGGGGTCGGAACGCACCGATACTTCGACGTCGAGCCATGAAGGTGGGGCCGGTGCCGGGGCGCCTGCATGGTGGAATGGGACGTTCGTCGATTGGCCACCGCCACCGCGTGACCCCCGCGCCCGCCCACTTGCCCCATCCCGACCGGCGGGAACATCATGAAGCAGGCAGGGTTCCAGATTCGGGGGGATCCACAGCAAGAATCAGAAGGATGGATGGAATGAAGGAAAGAACCATACAATCACAGGAATCCAGGGGCTTCCGGCATTCGACTCGCTTTTGGCCGGCTCTCGCCGCATCGGTCATTCTGCTCGGGGCGTGCGATGCTCTGATCCTCGATCGCGAGCCCGAAGTCGCGCACCTTGAAATCACCAGTTCGGAGGTAGGCGAGGTAACGCTCATTACGTCGCAGTGGTTCGTCGAGGTGGAGGATCCCGAGTGCCCACAATGCGCCGCCCTGATTCACCTCGTGGCCGCGGACACGATCGACGTTACGCTGCCGTTCTCCCAATCCTATCCGTTCACTTCGCGGCTTCAATTCTTCGCCGAGACGTACCCGACCGAACTGCGGCCTGCCACCCTATCCATGAAGGTGTATCTGGACGACGAGGAGTGGTACAGCGACTCGCGCCTGCTTGTCCTCGAGAACGCGGACGGGGAACGGGAGACGCTCAGGTTCGTGTACAAGTACAACGACGTCAGCGTGGGCGGGGGTTGAGCCCCCCGGGCGAGGGTTGAGCCACCGCGGGCGGGGATTGACGATCAGGGCACGGAAACGCCTGCCACATGCCGCCGGAAAGGGCGCGCCCGGCCTCACGGTCCTGTTGCTGGGCTGTGGGGCGCTGGTTCAGTCACCGTACACTGAGACGGAACCCGGTTTGCCGCTTCCGGGCCTGAGCCAAGCGGAACTCGAGGCGTTCGCAGCTGGTGAGGCGCTCTTCAACCGACCGTTCGCTCCCGAAGACGGCCTGGGACCGATCTTCAACCAGGACCGCTGCAGTTCCTGCCACGACCTGCCCACCAGCGGCGGCCACGGGGCGGAGCCGGTCTTCAAGGTCAGCAGATTCGACCCTGTCGAGGGCTGCAGCACCCTGCCGGAGCATGGGGGTGACCTGCTTCAGACAGTCGTCATCGAGTCGGGCAGAGCGATGGGCTTCGGAGCGGAGAGGATTCCCCCAAACGCTACGGCCCACACCGAGATTCGGGCTCCGGCCGTGTATGGTCTGGGCCTCGTCGGACTAATCCCGGAGGCTGACATCGTCCGCAACACCGACCCGGACGACGTAGACGGTGACGGCATCTCGGGCCGGCCGAACCTGGACGCGGCCGGACGGGCGGGCCGCTTCGGCCGCCGGGCCCAACACACCACCCTGGGTGGCTTCATCGAGGAGGCGATCCGCCTCGAGATGGGGATTACGACCCCGGCGCACCCGGTGGAAGAAGCCCACAACGGAGTCCCCCTGCCGGAGGGCCTCGATGTGGTCCCTGATCCCGAAGTCGGCGCAGAGGAGTTGGATCTCCTCGTCGACTACATGCGTTTTCTGGCCCCACCGCAAGCGATCCGGCCCGAGGACGCGGGAGCCCGGGCCGACGTCGAAGAGGGTGAGAAGATCTTCGAGTTCATGGGTTGCGACGCGTGCCACACGCCCTCGTTCACCACGTCGGCCAGCGACATTCCCGCACTCGACCGCAAGCGGTTCCGCCTCTACTCGGACCTGCTGCTCCACGACATGGGACCCGATCTGGCCGACATCTGCTCGCCGGGCATACTCCCGTCGGAATGGAAGACCGCGCGTCTCGTCGGACTCGGTCACCGCTCCGAGTTCCTTCACAACGGACGCGCACAACGCCTGTCCGACGCGATTCTGCTCCACGGCGGGGAAGCAGCCGCTGCGAGGGATGTCTTCCGGCGTCTGACAGAAGACGCGCGCCGTCAGGTCCTGGCTTTCCTGCGGTCGCTGTAAGCCCTCAAGCCGCCTGGCAGTTGCCCCACTTCGAAGGACGCCCCGCACCTGGACGCGCGGGGTCTTCGAGCGCTTCGAACACTTCTCGCATGATGCCCTTACGGTGAAGATCCACGAGGCGATAGCCCTCCAGGAAGAGTTCGGCCAGGCGTTCCCATAGAATCAGTTCTCCCATGACGTCGGCGCTGGCGGGCACGGCGTGCCCGGGCAGACCGACGACGCCCCGCAACTGGTTCAGGATTGCCGTGGCACCGCCATGGTCACCGTTGCGTGCGCGGGACTCGGCGATGATCAACTGCATGTGATCCGAGTGGACGATCGGGATGTCGTCGCCAAGGGACGCGTACTTCCTCTGGCCGCGGTACGGCGTCATGTTGTCGTCCGCCAGGGCACCGTCAAAATGGACCGGAAGCCTGGGATCGGGCTCGCCGCTCCAGGGATCTCTCATGAATCCCGGCTGGTCACTCATCTCGACCAGAGGCCACCAGTTGTACATCAGACCCGCCGCCTTCTCGTAGTTCTCACTGGACAACCGGACAAGCAGGTTTTCACTCTCGACGCTGAACCCGGCAGCGTAGGAGAAGCCCGCCGGGGTTGCCGCGGCATCGGCCTCGGCTCCTGACCAGTCGTCAAGGAGCATCCGTGCCACGGCCCTGCCCGCCTGCGCAACCGTCGCATGGTTGACACTGCCCGCCGCGCTGGCCGTCGCAAGTGCCTCGGTAAGGATGGCATCCGCGCGCGCCAACACCTCGGCGTCCGTCGCCGGCCCGCCGGCAGACTCGAGTGTCAACTCGCAAAACGTCATTCCGATGTACAGGTGGGCGAGACCGCTCGACAGAAGTACCTGCGCGGTGAGCGGGCTGCTGGCCGCCGCCGACTCGCCGAGAACCCGCCTGAAGCGCGCTTCCGCATCGTTCGCGAACCCCAGTGCTCTGATCCAAGCGTTCCCGGGACCGGCCATGCCGTTGAGGGCCGACTCCGTGTGACCGTGATCAATGTCCGCGACCCCCCCGTACGTTCCAGTGCTCTGGTACACGTCCGCCAGCAACGCCTGATTGAGCACCCAACCGTCTATCACCTCGTGGACCGCACCTTCAACGCCGTTGGCTACGAGGGAAAGACCGGCATCCAGGTCGTCGTTGGTATAGCGATTCGGGTCGGAAACCTCCAGTAGACCGTCGCAGGCCACAAGGGACAGGACGGCGGCCATCGCCCCGATGGCACCCTTCAATCTCGGTGTCTTCACCATCGACCTCCCTTCCAACCCCCATGCCGGAAGGGCGCGACCCCCGCTTGCGGGAGCCGCGCCCATCCACTCCGGGGGTTTCCCCGGAACAGACTACATCCGGACAATCACGCCGTGGGCAGACACCTCTTTGTCAGGTCGTCGTCGATGCCCGGGTTGTAGAGCGCTTCGGTTGAAGTCATCGGCCACTGCGTGGGCCGTCCGACCCCCAGGCGCTCGGGGTCGTTGAGCGCTTCGAAGACCTCGCGAACGATACCTGCCCGGCGCAGGTCGATCAGACGCTGGCCTTCCATGAAGTGCTCGGCAAAACGCTCCCAAAGGACGATTTCGGCCATCATTTCGGGAGTCGTGGGCACCTCATGTCCAGGGAGACCCACCGCCGCCCGCAGCTCGTTCAGGATCCCCGTGGCACCGGCAAAGTCACCGGCCCGGGCCATCGCTTCGGCGATAATCAGCCGCATGCCATCCGAGTGCAGCATGGGAATATCGTCCGTGTCCTGGACGTACTTCCACTGGCTGTAGTGCGGAGTCTCGTTGTCGGTCGCGATTTCACCGTCGAAGTACACCGGGAGACGTTTGTCGGGCATCCCGCTCAAGGGATCCTTCATGAACCCCGGCTCGTCACTCTTCTCGATCAGCGGCCACCACTTGTGCATGAGACCGGCGGCCTCGTTGTTGTTCTTGGTGGTAAGCTGCACTACCGAGTTGGTGCTCTGTACGTTGAAGACGGCGTGGTACACAAACCCCGCCGGAATCGCCGAAGCGTCCGCAACTGCACCGGACCAGTCACCCTGCAACATGCGGGTCTGAGCCCTGGCAGCCTGCGCTGCCATTGCGAATTCCGGGCGACCCGCCGACTGAGACGTGGCCATGGCGTCGCCGAGCTTCTGTTCGGCCTGCGCCAACATCTGCATGTCGGTCATCAGATCACCGGACGGCGACCCCACCGACTCGCAAGCCGTCATGCCGAGGAGCATGTCCGCGAGGCCGCCTCCCAGTCTCACTTGCGCGGTCAACGGGCTGCTCGCCGCCTCGGCGTCACCCATGACCCGCTTGAAGCGTTCCTCGGCGTCCACCGCGAACCACTGCGCCCTCAGCCACGCGTTCTGTTCACCGGCCGTCCCATTGTTGTTGTAGTTGGTGCGGCCATGGTCCGGATCGTCGTAGCCGGCCCAGGTCCCCGTGTGCTGGTAGACATCGCCCAGAAGAGCCTGGTCATTGACCCAGCTGTCCACGATCTCATGGATTGCCCCCTCCACGCCGTTCGCAACTGCGGGCAACGCCTCGTCCAGGTCTTCAGCGGTGTAGCGTCCAGGGTCCTGAACCGTCAGGAGTTCGTCACACGCCCCAAGAGCCAGGACGGCAACGGCAACCCCCATCGCATTCTTCATTCTCGAAGTGTTCACGTTCGGCCTCCTTTCTAGAATCGGGTCCTGAAGGAGACCAGGAACCTCCTCGGTTGTGGCACCGCGAGGAAGGGCGATGTGCTGAAGTCGTCTCCACCCCGATACTGCTGGTTCGGGTCGGGGCAGTGGCAGTCATCCCACCAGTGGAGGTTATAGCCCGACAAGGTGATGGATGAACGACCCAAGCCGATGGCACCCATCAGATCCGCGGGCAGAGCATAGTTGACCGACACTTCCTGCAACCGGATGTTGTCGCGCTTGTCGATCGGGTACACGAGCCTCATGCGATCCAGGATAGAATCGCTGGCAGGCGTTGCGGATCCGTCGGAGTTCAGCAGCTCGAGATACTCGTCGTAGGCCAACTGGCGGACGCCGTATCCACGGTCGGAGTTGCGCATGACCGCACCCCACTCACCCCGGAGCTGGACAGCGACGCGCAGGGATTGGCCGATTGCGAAATCGTTGCTGAATGACGCCAGCGTGCTCGGCTGCAAGTTGCCGACATACGTGTTGTAGGCCGACCGCGAATGTCTGCGTGTCGCAGGGTCCCACCCCGTGATGACTCGGCTTAGCTGGTCGAAAATGGGCTGGCCGACCCAATAGGTGCCCAGCCGCATGTATTGGTCCCAGCGAACCAGGGAGCCGTCCGCCCCGTACACCGGCAGAGAATCCGGGAACGCCGCGTCACCGAGGTCCAGGATCTCGTTGTGGATCCATTCGAAGTTGACGCCGGTGCGCCAAGAGAAGCTGCTGCGGTCCAGGACGGTGGTATTCATCGCCACCTCGATGCCCCTGTTCAGGATCTCTCCGGCATTCTGACGCTTGCTGGAAGAGAAGCCTTCGCTCGGTGGCAGCGGAATGCCCAGGAGGGCGTTCTGTGTGAGCGCGTGCCAGTACGTCGCATCCACGCCGATCCGGTCGTTCCACAGCCCCAACTCCAAGCCACCCTCGTACTCGATCTTGACCTCGGGCTCGATGATGTCGTTTCCGGGGTTGTTGGGCGAGACACCGGCCAGGTCGTTCAGAACCGTGTTGGGCAAATAGGTCTGGAACTGGTCGAACGCCCCTGGCGCCTTGCCGGCCATTCCGACCGCGGCGCGCACCTTTGCGCTGCTGATCAGGCTGGGAAGCATGCCTTCACTCAGGTTGTAGGCCACGTCGGCCTTCGGATATACCTGGAAGCCATAGTTCTCGCCGAAAGCGCTGTTTCCGTCCGCGCGCACGGCCGCAGTGACGAACAGGTTGTCGAAGTCGAAGCGATTCTGAACGAACACCCCAAGGTTGACGTCCTCTTCGAACGCCTCGGCACCCAGAGTCAGGGCCGCACCGCTCACGGTCGTCACGCCCTCGCCGGCGAATCCCCGTCCGGTCGACATGGACCAGGAAGTGATGTCCCAGTATCCCTGGCTACCGAAGGCGAGGTTACCGGCCAGGCCACCCGCCCAATCCGGCAGGGAGTAGTTCAGGTTGCCCACATATTCGGCCGTGAACTGTCGGGCGTTGCGGTATCCGATGTTCCGCTCGCCCTGCCTGCCGATGTAGGTGTAGTTGCGACCGAAGGGCATGTAGCGCGTCTTCTGGTCGTTCACCGCATCCAAACCGATAGTGGCTCTATGGGTGAAATCCGCGCTCGGATTGTAGTTCAGCGTGACCCCACCCGTCCACCGGTCCGTGTCCGAGTAGGTGTCGATGGCCTGGGCGTCCGCCACGTTCACATCAAGGCCGCCCCCGTAGGGCTCTTCAGCCGTGGCGTTGAGCGGGTTGGTGAGAAGGGCGTTGGTGTAGATCCCAAGCCAGTTGTTACCGGATTGGAGCGAATAGATCCGGTTCCTGACGTACCCGGAGTTCACGGCGACCGTGAGGTTCTCGCCGGCCGTCCAGTTCAGGTTGACGCGGAGGTTGGCCCTCTTCTGGTCGTTGGGCTTGATTGAGCCCTCTTCGAAGGAGTAGCCGCCGGAGACGAAGTAGGTAACCGCCTCGCCACCACCATCGACCGTCAGGTCGTAGGAGTTGATCAGCCCGTTCTCGATGAGCGTTTGGTTGGGATCCCAGGCGTAGGTGCCGTCGGGTCCCTGGAAATTGCCCCGCAGCGAGGTCGGGAAGTTCTCGCGGTGCCGGTTGAACCCGGCGTTGACCGTGAGGGCGAAGTTCGCGGAACTGTTGCTCCGGCCCCGCTTGGTGAAGATCTGAATTACTCCGCCCGACGCTTCCGACCCGTATAGCGTGGAAGCGGCCGGCCCCTTGAGGACCTCGACGCGATCGATCTCATCCGGATTCAGGTCGGAAAGCCGATCCTCGCCCGCGCCGCCGCTGAAGGCGCAACACGTCGTTCCGAACCCAGTGCCCGGTACACCGCTGCCCCACTCCCGCTGCTGGCTGTCCACGCGAATACCGTCAATATAGATGACGGGCCGCTGGCTGAGGCTGAACGAGTCGGTGCCGCGAATCCGCAACTCGCGGCCCGCGCCCACGCCGCCGACCGTGCCGATGGAGCGCACACCGGGGATCCGGCCTTCGAGCGTCTGGCTGAAGTCGCTCAGCGGCACCACCTCGGCAACGTCCGACACGTTCAGCGATGCCGCCGAGGTTCCCAGCTTGCGCCGCTCCACGGCGCCGGCAGTCCCGGTGACGATCAGCTCGTCCATCGCAACCGCCGAGACTTCGAGCGCGAAGTCCACGGTCGCGGCTCCGCCCGGCGTTACGGTGACCTCCTCCGTGGCGGTACCGTAGCCGACGTAGACGACCTGCACCGTATGCGTGCCGGCCGGTACGTTGTTGATCAGGAAACGACCGCTGGCGTTGGCCAACACACCGAGCTGCGTGTCCACGATCGTGATCTGGGCGCCGTTGATCGGCTGCCCGGTGGTTGCCGCGGTGACCTGACCGGTGACGGTTCCGTCCTGCGCGACCGCGTGGGCCGGCAGAAGGAACCCCATCGCGGCCACCACGGCCAGGAGGGAGAGTGGTCTCACTCCTCGGGTGGTGTTGTAGCGAAAGTTCATGTCGCCTCTCCTTTTGGAGGTGGGGGACGGTTCGACGGCCGGGCGACACCGTGCCGCCCGCCGTCTCAATGCCGTGGGTGGCGCCCACGGCAGCATCGCAGTGCACCTGCCATAGTAAGGTACCCGCTCGCGAAACCGCAAGCAGAGTGTTCCGCCTACGGCGGCGCACGTCTCAAAAAGCCTCTCCCAAACCCTGCTCGACGCGTTCCGCGAGTGTCGTCACGGCACGGGCCAGTATCCGGGTCCGCTCACTGCGAATGTAATAGGGATCCCGCTCCGCGGCCGCGTCGCGCAGCAACTCCACGAATCCCAGGGCCGAACCCCCCGCGTCCAGGTAGTCGACCCTGAGCAGGGGGACCAGGTTGCCGGGCGAGGACGGCTCTGCTCCGTACCCGGCGATCGCCAGCTGCCCTACCCGTTCCATGAAGTTGGCAAAGCCCGCATCGGGCTCCGCGCTGCCCGCCGGCGTCCATTCGCCGGACTCCCCGCGGGCCATCGTCCGCTCGCTGGCGCCCGCGCCCGCGGCGACCCGCACGGTCGCGACATCCGCGTCCTGGTAGTGGTGCAGCCAGCGTTCGCGCAGGGCGCCCTCGCCGATTCGGAGCGGATTGACGATGTCGTTGGCGAGCACGTAGCCGGCGCCGGTCGCGGGCTCGACGACGTAGCGGTCGGCGCCGCCGAAGACCGAGTCGCCCAGCACCAGCTCCCGCTGGATGTCGCGGAACTGCACGGTGATCCGTTCGTCACCCCCGTCGAGGCCGTAGCGCGCCAGGTCCGCGGGACTGAGTTCGCCCAGGTCGCGAATCACCCTGAGGGTGGCGAGCCTGCCCACGAGGGTATGCGCGGGAGCACCGCCCGGATACTGCAACGTGTCCGGATCCTGCTGCCCTCGGGACTCGATCGCCCAGAGGAAGGCACCGTCCGCATCCGCTTGCCGCTGGATCTCGACATCCATCGTCGGCGACCGGTAGCGCACCGACACGATATCGGTCGTATCCCGCTCCCACGCGAGCACCAGACCCCGGTCGGCCTCGCTTGCCGTATCCCGGTTCCAGGTCAGGAACGCCGCAACCACCGCCACCGCAAACAGACCGGCGTGGAGCTTCAGGTCCTTCATGCCGGCCTGTCCTCCCTGCCGCGTCGCCCGTATAGCGCGGTCATGCCCAGGGCGAGAACCAGCGCCGGCGCGGCGAAGATGATCGCGTAGAACCAGACGACGTTCTCGGAGCGGGTATGGAGGATGGGCACGTCCTCTTCCGACACGACTTCGCCCGAAAACGCCTCTTCCCTTCCCAGCCAGCGGATGCCGTCCGCGACCAGGAAGGCGTTCATCTGCGATCCGACCAGAACCTCGTCCGAGAAGATCTCCGCGTCGGCGTAGACGAGCCCGCGCATGTCGATGGAGTCGCTCTCGATCGCGGCGGCCACGCCGAAGCTCTCCTTCACCTCGGTCTCTCCGTCGAAGCGGAAGTTGTCGTTTCGGTCCTGGTAGCTGGACGGATCCGTACTGATGATCAGGTTCGTGCGCAGCCCTTCGACGTCCTCGGCCACGCTGATGCGTCCCGGCCCGAACAGCACGATCCCCTGGGTCACGCCCCGGCGGCTGGCCGTGGTAACCGACGCATGGGCCGAGAAGCGGTTGGTGACGACGTTGCGCCGCTCGCTGAGGGCGCCGGTCCCCCTGCTCAGGTGGCGGTCGTCGCTTAGGGCCTGGGCGGGATCGTGGTCGACGCCCAGCCTGTCGCGAAATCCGTCCAGCCGGAAGTCCGAACCCGGCTCCAGCGCGAACAGGACGGATCCGCCCCGGTCCATGTACTCGCGAATCGCGTTCCGCTCCGCCTCGAGAAACGCCCGCTGCGGGCCGATGATCATCACCATCGCCGCATCGTCCGGGATCCGATCGCCCAGTCCCCGCCGTACGCCGATGTCCCTGACCTCGTAGTTGAGGAACTCGAGCATCTCGCGGAGCGCGCCCAGCGGCGGACCCTCGTCGAACCGGGAGTCCTCCCCCGGACGCCACGGCTCGGTAAGGTCGGGCTGCTCGGGCTCCTCGTCGGTCGCCAGGGGGTCGTTCAGCTCGCCGTGACCGGTCGTCAGGTACGCGAAACGCCGCTCCCTCGTCAGCAGAAGGAGTGCCTGCTGGACGTGGCTGTCGAGGATCCGCAGCCGCCCGCGGGCCTCGCTCAGCAGGAGCTGGAACGCGATCCGCTCGGACCTGCCACCCACCCGCAGCACCAGCACGCCGTCGTTGCGCACCTCATACGCGGCCGCGGCTTCGGGATCGGCGTAGCGGTCGTATTCCTCGATCACGACGTTGTCGGCGGCACCTGCCAATGCGCGCAGGTAGTTGAGGACTTCGTCCTTGACCAGGTTCACCTCGGGGAAGAACACCGCGGCTTCCAGCGTCCCGTCCAGGTTGCGGACGATCTCCTGCACGGACTCTCCCGGGCTTGCGGTTTTGAAGTAGGAGAAGTCGGCGGTCCGGTTGAGGGCAGACGTGACGTACCCGATCAGCACGAGTGCCGCGCCCCCGAGTGCGAGGCTCAGCGCATTGCCGGCGGTTTCCCTGACGCGCCTGGCATCCACCTGGAGCGCGCCCGCGGAACCGCCCTTGGCCAGCGCCCACTCCGCCGCCAGCACGGGAAGCAGCGAGCAGGCGAGCAGGATCGGCGACGCGATCTGGAAGAACCGCTTGAAGCGCACCTGCTCGCGGATGCCCTCGAAGTCAAGTCCCAGGAACTCCAGACCGTCGTCGGACCCCGGCACGAAGCCCAGCAGCGCTACCACGCAGCCGACCGCACCGAACGCGAAGACGGTCTCGATGGTGCGTCGGTCGCCCTCTGCGCCACGCCACGCGTTCAGACGACGTAAGGCGACGAGCGCCACGGCCAGTCCGCCGGCGATGATCAGGGACAGGCTCAGCCACGCGACCGCGTCGAAGACCCGCGCCCCGGCGAAGACCGCGGCCAGACCCGCGAGCTTGAGCCAGGTGAGGGACGCGCGGTTCATCTCGGCCTCGCGAGTCCTGTCATTCCCATCGCTTCGCCTCCATGACCTTGGTGGCCGCGTACAGGAAGAAATACGTCACGGCCAGGTAGTAGACCACGTCGCGCAGGTGGAAGAGGCCAGCCTGGAAGCCCGCCCAGTGACGACCGTGGATCGCCAGCGCCGCGAAGACCCGGGACAGGGGCGGACCGACCATCTGAGACAGCGGCCACAGCAGGAACATGACGCCGGTGATGACCGAGGCCGAAGCCGCGGCGACCAGCTGGTGGCGCGTCAGGGCCGTAGCGAAGAGACCGATCGCGAGGACCGCCGCGCCGAGCAGTGTGAGTCCTACGTACCCGACAAGGATGTGGCCGAAGGCGATCTTGCCGTTCACGAGGATCATGAGCGGCATGTACAGCGTGGCCACCGTGATCGCCGACAGGAACGCCAGCGCCGAGAGGAACTTGCCCAGCACGATCTCCCAGTCCCGCACCGGCGATGTGTTCAGCAGCAGCTGCGTGCCGGCCGCGCGCTCCTCGGCGATCAGGCGGATCGACAGCGCCACGGCCGCGACCGCGGTCAGGCCGCTGGCATTGTAGAAGAACCGCATGAGGACTTCGCCCGAGAGGCTTTCGCCCGCCCCGGGGCCGAGCGCGCGGGCGTAGAAGAGAATGCCGTCGAGGAGCAGCACAATCGCCGCCACGATGTACCCCATCGGGGAGCGGGTGTAGGCGCGGAACTCGCGCCGGAAGATGATGCCGGTGGCGCCCATGCTCACGCCTCCGCTCCGCCCACGAGTTCCACGAAGACCCGCTCAAGTTCGCGTTCGGCCCGCGTGAGCCCGATCACGTCATGACCCGCCTCGACCAGGGCACGGCACACGGTTGCGCGCACATCGGCCTCGCCGTCGACACGGATGGTTACGGCGCCGGTCGAGGCCATGGCGCGAGCGGGCCGGTCCGGGAGCGTCACGTCCGCGACGCCCGGCACGCCGCGGATGACCTGTTCGGCGGCTGCGATCGCGGCACGCACGCCTGCGTCGCCATCGGCCGCGTCCACGTCGGCCGCGTCAAGATCGCCGCGCCCGCGCGGCCGGACCGTCACGACCATGCCCCGCGACCTGAGCAGCGTGTCTCCCAGTTCGGCCTCGGTGCCCGACGCCACGATCTCGCCGTCGTTGAGAATGAGGAGCCGGTCGCAGGTCTGGCTGATTTCGGGGAGGATGTGGCTGGAAATCAGGATCGTGTGCGAGTCCTTGAGCGCCCGGATCATGCCCCGCATCTCCATGATCTGCACCGGGTCGAGGTCGTGCGTCGGTTCGTCCAGGATGAGGAGGTCGGGGTCGTGGATGATCGCCTGCGCCACGCCGACACGCTGCCGGTAGCCCTGGGACAGGTTCCGGGTGGGCACGTCGTGCACCTCGGTGATGCGCGCGTACTCCTCGACCTCGGGGACCCGCCGGGCGACCGCCTCGGGCGCGAGGCCGCGGATCCGGCCCGCGAAGTGCAGGTAGTCGCCCACGGTCATGTCGCCGTACACGGGCGGAAGTTCCGGGAGATAGCCCACCCGCTTGCGCACCTCGTGGGGGTTGTCGAGGACGTCGAGGCCGTCGATGCTGACCGTCCCCGAAGACGGCCGCAGCCCGCAGGCGAGGATCTTGAGCAGCGTGGTCTTGCCGACGCCGTTGAGGCCAAGGAAGCCCACCGTGTCGCCCCGCTCGATCTCGAACGAGACGGGGCCCAGCGCGCGCTTGCTGCCGTAGTACTTGGTGACGTCGGTCAGTTGGACCATCGGGCTCCGTCGGGCAGGCCGGGAACATTTGGCGCGGCTGTGATGCCGCACAAAAAACTAGAATCCGTCCGATGCGGTCAAGGCTTGGGGGGCGACGCGTCCGGCCCTGGGCCGCCGACGCGGCCGCGACTACCGATCGCGCAATCGCTCAAAGCGCAGGTTGCGGACCCGTCCTGCCGCCAGGACGAAACCCGTCGCACGGTCACCCTCGCGTTCGAAGGCGAATTCGATCCCGCCCGAACCGAACACGCCGTCCCGGCGGGCGGTGAGCGTTTGCGTCTCGCCGCTCGGGTGATGGAGCAGCAGCGTGGTGCCGTCGGCCTCGAGGCGCCATGCGGCATCCAGTTCCGGGGAGTGGTACGTGCCGGCATGGGCCCGGACCGCCGCCTCGGACACGGTGAAGGCCGGCTCGTCGACGGCCCCCGGCGCGGCGGCGGATGGAGATGGCGCGGTGGCAGGCTCCGCGGCGGCCACGGTGAACTCGTCCGCCAGGACGATGTCCTCGACCGCGGTGCTGAGGGCCCCCGGCTGCGCCGTCCCGACGTTGCAGAGCGTGATCACCGTCATCCGCTGCTCCGGATACCGGGCGATCATGGTCCGGAAGGCCATGAAGCCGCCGCCGTGCGAGACGCGCGCAAGGCCTCGTCGCTCGCCGACGCTGAGCCCGCGCGCATACGCGATCGTGTCGCCCCCGGTCAGGACACCGCGGTGGTACATGCGCTCGGCGAACCCCGGCACGCCCAGCAGGTCCCCGTAGAACGCCCGGTCCCACTTCGCCAGATCCGCCACCGACGAGTACAGTCCCCCGTCCCCCACCTTGTCGAAGTCGATCAGGTAGCTGGTGCGCCATGCGCCGTCCGTGGAGGTGCGCCCGTCTCCGTCCGCGGGCGGGTGGTAGCTGAAGACGCGGCCGGGCACGACATCGGTGCGTTCGTCGTGGAAGTGGGTGCTCGACATGCCGAGCGGGCCAAAAACCTTCTCTTCCGCGTACTGCCGGAGCGACCGCCCGGTGGCGCGCTTCACGATCTCGGCCATGAGCACGTAACCGGAATTGCTGTACAGGTGCTCGGTTCCCGGCACGAAGTTGAGTTGTCGCTGACGGGTAATCAGCCCCAGCATGTCCTCGTCGCTCAGGATGTTCTCGTACGGCGTGCCTGCCAGGCTCATCAGGGTGAGATAGTCCCGCACGCCGCCGGTATGGTGGACCAGGTGACGGACCGTGACCGTGCCCTGTGCGTAGTCGGGGAACTCGGCGATGTGTGCGCTGACCGGGTCGTCCAGCGACAGATGACCCTCGTGCTCCGCGATCAGGACCGCGGCCGCGGCGAACTGCTTGGACACCGACGCCAGGTAGAACACCGAGTGCTCGCTGAGCGGAACCCGGTGGTCCAGCTGCCCGATGCCGTATCCGCGGGCGAAGACGAGACGTCCCGCTTCGGCCACGCCCACGGCACAGCCAGGGCCGCTTGTACGGTCGTACTCGGAGAATACGCCGTCGATTGCCTGGCGCGCTTCCGGAGTCAACTGGAAGGTTGATTGGGTGGCCGCGGCGGGTTTGGGGGACATGAGAAGTAAACTATAGATGACATAATGTAAACTACGGTTGACAGTTTTCATGATGTTTCTCATGGTCCTCACAGCGAGTTCAGGAATCGGATGACCGCTTGACGCGCGTCGTCCGGCAGCGACAGGAAGGCGTCCCGGGCCGCGGCCGCCTCGCCCGCATGGGCCGAGATGGCCGACGCGACGTCCGTGGCCCTGCCGTCGTGCAGGTAGCGGGTGCGGTGGCGCAACCCCCAGAGCGGGGCGGTGCGCAACTCTGAAGGGGACGCGTCCCGGCCGCAGACGTCCGCGAGTGCCGGGCCCAGATCGTGCAGGAGCATGTCCGAGTAGGGCCGGATGGTCCGGTCCGCGAGCGCGGGCGCCGCAGAAATGCCGGTGCGGAGTTCCACTCGGTGGCACGACGCGCAGCCGATCTGCTCGAACAGCGCGGACCCGCGCGAGACGGTGTCCAGGGCGGCAGCCGGGAGGTCGCGCTCAGGCGCCGGCGGCGCCAGGAACCGGATGTAATCGGTCAGCTGGCTCATGGTGGGGGCATCGATTTCGGGGTCGGGCATGGGGTCGGCCGCCGCGGGGACGGGGACGCCGTTGCGCGCCTCCTCAACGGGATGGCGGGAGGTCGTGAAGCCCAACTCGAAGCGAAGTGCGGTGTCGACGAAGTCTTCCAGCGTGGAGGCGTCGCCCTTGCGTCCGAATCGTGCCGTGCGGCCGTCGGGAAGCCGTGGCAGGCGTCCGGAGATGCCGTCGCCGTCACGGTCGTCCGGGTCGGCGCGCTCCGCGAGGACCGCGTCGGCCACGGCTTCGATCAGGCCGAGGCCGAGCAGCGGCGGCGCGGTCATGAGCGCGGTGTCGGTGGCCGACTCCGGCACGGTCTCGGGGCCCATGCCGTGCGCGACGAGGAGGTCGGTCGCGCGGCGCTGGATGTTGTCGCCGCCGTCGGCTTCGAGCACGTCGCAGCGTCCGTCGATGAACCGTGTCGCCTTGAGGACGCGCAGCCTCTGCGTGCCGCCGCCGCCCACGACGGGCTGGTCGTGGCAGTCGCTGCACCGCTCGGCGTTGTACAGGGGGCCGAGCCCCTCGTCGGCGGTGGCAAGGCGCTCGAAGAGGGCGCGGCCGAGGAGGAACCGCCCGCGCTCTCCGGTGCTCAGCCCGGCGACGGGTTCACCGGGTCCCGGCGGCGGTGCCGCAGATTCGTTCCCGCAGCTCCAAAGCGCGATGCCGCACGTCGCCGCCAGGACGCGCGGGCCCCAGCCGTTCACGGATCGTTGCCGGCGGCACCGCCCGCTTCCGAGAGCATGCCCCTCGCCAGCACGATCGCCGCGAGGACGCCGCGTTCCCGCACGCGGGATTCGGTCCGCGAAAGCAGCCACGCCTCCAGCAGGGGTGGAAGCGACCTCGCATCCTCGCGGCGCGAGACCAGCAACTCCATGTGGCGGGCCAGCGCTGCCCTTGACGGGGCCTCCGGGTCGTCCAGCGCCAGGGCGCGTGCCCAGTATTCGATGTCGTCCTCGTGGAGCCGCGCGAAGTCCTGCACGACAACCTGATCCAGGGTCGTCCCCCGCGCTGCGGCATCCGCGATGCGAAGTTCGCGCGTCCCCAGATCGCGCACGAACCGGTTGCGAGCGTCCGCGCCTGCCCCCGCCAGCTCGGCAACGGCCTCCGGCGGCAGGAAGAACACGTAGCGGGCGACTGTCCCCGCGGTTAGGGATCCGGCCACGCCCGCGCCCGCGTCGGCCACACCCGCGTCCGCCGCCCCCTCCGCTCCCGCCTCCCACGTGGCCAAAGGCTGCAGCGACTCCAGCCACTGCGCCGGGTCGGCCACAATGACTCCGACAACGGTCGCGGCACCAGGCGACACAGCGAAGCCGCGCGCGGTCCGGTCACGCTCTCCGGCCGCCATGTCCGCCTCGATCAGGCGCCGTTGGTAGAGGCGGCTCGCGTACAGCGACCCCACTTCCTCGAAGCGCGGCCGGTAAAGGATGTGATAGCCATCGCTGCTCTGGGTAACGCCGGACACCTGGCCCGGCTCAAGGCGGAACGCGGTCCTGTCGAGCGTACCGGGCAACTCGCCCGGGCCGAACAGGCCCAGGAGCCCGCCCGCCTGGCGCGACGCCGCGTCCTCGCTCTCGGCTACGAGCTGATCCCACGAGCCGCCCTCGACAAGAATCGAGAGCAGGCGCTCGGCCGTGCGTTGCTGCAACAGCCGTTCGCTGGACGATGTCTCCGGCCCCACGCGCCTCAGCGTGTGCGCGATCAGCCGCAGTGACCCCTCTCGGAAGGTGCGCTCCACTGACGCGGAATCGGCCGCCACGGTGGCGCCGAGGCGCTCCTCCCGGTCCCGCGCCAGCGTTGCCTCCCGCTGCTCCAGCCAAGTCGACTCGGCAAGCGCCTCCGCGCCCGACAGGGAGTCCCCGGCTGCGGCCCGAAGCGACAGGGCGGCGCCACTCATCCAGTGACGGGCAAGCTCGCGCACCGCAACCGAATCGAGCGGGAACGGCTGGGCCAGCACGATCAGTTCCGCCAACCGCTCCTCGGTCAGCGTCCAGTCATCGACGCGCGCCACCAGGCCCCGGTCGGACAGGTCGCTGCAAGCGGAGACCCACGCGACGGCGACGACCGTCAGCAGGCGCACCCGCTCCTACCGTACGACGATCGTGATGGTGTCGGCCACGGGAGGATCGAGCGGGATGTGCACGCCATCCGCGACCACGGCGATGACCCGGTGTTCGCCCGGCGTCATGTCCTCGATCGTGAATTCGGTCTGGGCAAGACCCATGTGATAGTGGACACCCGGATCGTTGGGGATCGGCAGCGCCCAGTCCACGTCGCCGTCGACAATCAGGTGATGGTGGCCCGTGCCGGCATCCATCACCCCGGCGGCCACGATCTCGAGGCCCTCGGTCTCCATCACGAAGACGACCGGCCCGGCGTCGACCTCCGCCCCGTCGGCGGGTTCGGTGATCGTCACCCGGGCAGGCGCCGCGGCTTCATCGGCCATCCCGGCGTCGGCTTCCTGACTGTCTCCCGTGCCCCCACCGCAACCCGACACCATTACCGCGATTACCAATCCGACCGTGACACGCATTGCTCGCTTGCTCCTCGTCATCCGAACACTCGTGGTTGGCTGGCGCGATTCTCCCGGAACGCGCTGAACTTCACAAGGTGGGGATACGAGCCTGTCCGCGCCAGACTGTCAGGCACCGATGGCGGGCTGCTGCGCCGATGGCGGGCTGCTACTCCTCCCGCCCGCTGTCTCCCCGCCGGAGCCAGATGAGAACCACGCCACAGGAGGAACCCGTTCCCCAGTACTGGGGAGGGATTCCGGCCGAACCGCGATACAGTTCAATCCCGGCGACCACCGACGGATCGACCATGTCGTTGATGGAGTAGCCCCCGCGACCGATCGCCTCGAGCGGATCCTGCCCCACATCGTACAGACCAATCATCCTGACGCCGTCGATGTAGATCGTCGGAGAACACTCATCGCCCATGTTTCGGAGTCTGAGGTGCCTTTGACCGGGGCTGTTGGGGTTGGAAACGACCCGCACCCCCACAAACCGGGTCAGGGCATCCGTCAGCTCGATCGGGTTCCTGGCCTCCAGGTCTTCCCGGTCCACGAAGTGGCCCCAACCGTCCTCCTCGCGCTGATAGAACCCCTGTTCCTCCAACGTCGCGTCTCGTCTGTCAACGGTGACCTCGATCGGGTTCAACGCAATGGCGTTGACGTCGAGGACCACCCGGACCCTGGTAACGTGCCCCATCTGAACCTCGATCGATTCGCTGCGCTCGGCGTATCCGAGATGGGAAAACCGGATCTCATGCCGCCCCGGAACGAGATCCCCAATGCTGAAGTGTCCCTCGGCACGTGTTCTGGCGGTGCGGCCAGCACCCGGCACGTTCACCACAACATCGGAAACAGGCTCTCCGCTCACCTGATCCGTGACAACGCCCACGATCCCGGTCATCAAGCCTGCGTCCGGACCGTCGGTCGGGGTCATGGCGAGACGGAACGCACCCGGCTGGTCGACCGTCAGGTTGCCTTCCAGTCGCTCATAGCCCTTGTGAACGAGACTGATTGCATACACCCCCCGGGGCACCTCATCGAAGACAAACTGCCCCTGGGCATCGGTGACGAAAGTGAGGCCCAGCCCCTCCGCGATGACGATGACTTCGGCAATCGGTTCGCCGGTCGCCGCACTCACGACAGTGCCGGTCACGGTGACCGCCGAGCGCTCCCCGGCTTCCTGGGCACTCGCGTGAAACCCAGTCGCGGAGCCGGCAACGACGAGAAGGAGGACCCGCTTCACGGCCGCCCTGAACATGGACATCCTCCTGAGATGATTCGCGGGAACCCCGGGGACGTGATACCCGCCGACTCGATCTGAAGTTCCGGTCCGGGTCCGGTCCGGCAGGCCGGCTCCTGCAACAAGTCCCGTTCAACCATTCCTCAGGCCCAATCCTACCGCGATGCTGGAGGACCACAGCCGGAATCCGGAATTCACTTGACATCGAGGGAGGCGAATCGGGATGTTCGAAGCCATGAACGAGTACGGAGTCGACACGCTGAAAGCGGCCCGCGCACTCGAAGAAGCGGGGTTCGAGACGCGCCAGGCCGAGACGCTGGTGACGGTGTTCCGCGGCTTCGCAGTGGGCGACGCGGCGACCAGAAGCCAGTTGCGTGACTTCGAGCAGGGGATGAAGACGGAAACGGCCGGTCTGCAGGCGCGGATCGAGGGGCTCCAATCCGAGACAAGGACCGAGATCGAGGGGCTCCGATCCGAGATCAAGGCCGAGATCGAGGGACTCCGATCCGAGATGAAGACCGAGATCGCGGGGCTCAAGACGCGCATGTACCAGCTCATGCTGGGCCAGACCGTGCTCATCGTCGGTCTCATCGTCAGCCTCGACCGTCTGTTGTAGCAGCCGTTGGCATCCCGCGCGCTTGTGCTTTGCGCCGTCTTCCTGGCGGCGCCGCTTTCTCTCGCGGCCCAAACGGGTTCGGCGGGCCCAATCGACCCGGAGACGTCCCCCCGACCTACGCTCCAGGCCCGGCGGGCCAACGCTGCGATCACCCTGGACGGCATTCTGAACGAGGACGCCTGGGCCCATGCTGATTCCACCAGAGGCGTGTTCTATCAGTCCATCCCCACCCAGGGCGTTCCGTCGGCCGAGCGCACCGTGGTGCGGGTGCTCTACGACGAAGAACGGTTCTACGTCGGCGCGACGATGTACGACAGCAACCCGGACGCCCTGGTCTCGGCCGGGCTGGAGCAGGACTTCGCGACCCAGGACTCGGACATCTTCGGCTTCGCCCTCGACACCTACCTGGATCGGCAGAACGCGTTTCTCTTCGCGGTAAACCCGGCCGGGGCGCTCTTCGACGCGCAGGCGTTCAACGACCAGCAGTCGGTGAACCGGGCCTGGGAAGGCGAGGTCGAGGTCTCGACGAGGATCACGGATTTCGGCTGGGTCGCCGAGATCGCGGTGCCGATGACGACGCTTCGGTTCCGCGAGACCGATGGACCGCAGAGCTGGGGGATCAACTTCTCGCGGCGGATCAGGCGCATCTCCGAGGATTCCAACTGGGCGCCGCTCACGCGCCAGTTTCGGGTCTACAAGATGTCGCGGGCCGGGACGCTGACATCGATCGAAGGGCTGGAGCAGGGCCGCAATCTGTGGATCAAGCCGTTCGTCAACGGTGTGCGGAGCGACGGATCGCGCGCGGATGCGCCGGGCGAGGAGCTGGAAGGTGGATTCGATCTGAAGTGGGGGGTCACGCCCCAGCTTACCCTGGACATCACGGCGCTGACCGATTTTTCGCAGGTCGAGGTCGATGAGCAGCAGATCAACCTCACGCGGTTCTCCCTCTTCTTCCCGGAAAAGCGGGACTTCTTCCTGGAGAACGACGGGATCTTCAGCTTTCAGGACGCACGCGTCCGCAACTTCCGCACCGGATCCGGTCCACAGAACTTCAAGCTGTTTCATAGCCGCAGAGTCGGCTTGTCGGCAGACCGTACGCCCGTCCCGATCGCGGCGGGAGCACGCATGACCGGACGCGTGGACGGCTATGCCATCGGCCTGCTCAACATGCAGACCCGGGACGGTCCGGCGCACCCGGGTGAGAACTTCTCGGTGGTGCGTCTGCGGAAGAACATCCTGGCCAGCAGCGACATCGGGTTCATGTTCGTGAATCGCGAGGGCACGGGCGCCGACGTCTCCGGTGCCTACAACCGGACGCTTGGCGCGGACGCCAACCTGCGCCTGGCCGGAGGGCGGATGCTGCTCAACTCGTACCTGGCGGCGACCGACGAGCCCGGCGCCAACGGCGACCGGACGACCGGGGCGCTGGAGCTCGCCTGGCGGGATCCGCTCTGGGCGGCGTCCGTACTGGTCAAGACCGTCGGCGACAACTTCAACCCGGGGGTCGGTTTCGTTGCCCGCCGCGGCATTCGCCAGGGATTCGTGACGTTGGGCGCCCATCCGCAACCGGCGATCCCGCATGTGCGCGAACTCAACCCCTACGTCGACGTCAATCTCTTCTCCGACCCGGGATGGACCCTGGAGAGCCGCGAGATCAAGCCGGGGCTCGGGATCTCGTTCCTGGACAGCAGCGTGCTCACCCTCGAGTATTCGGCGTCGTACGAGCGCCTGGCGGAAGCCACACCCATCGCGGGGGTCGCCGTCCCGGCGGGCGAGTATGACTTCGGCGCGCTCACCGCCAGCTACAGGTCGAACCTGGGCCGCAAGCTGGGGGGAACCCTGGCCGTGACGCAGGGAGGCTTCTTCGATGGCGAGCGAACGTCGGTCACCGGCGGCGTTACGCTACGCCCCAGCGCGCACTTCTTCCTCGAAGGCACAGCGCAGCGAAACCGGCTTACCCTGGCCGGCCGGACCTTCGACGCCAACCTTTTCGGCGGGCGCTTCAGGTTCGCCCAGAACACCCGTTTCTTCCTGAGCGCCTTCGTGCAGTACAACGAGACCACGGACCACGTTCAGACCAACATCCGTTTGAATCTGATCCATGCCCCCCTGAGTGATGTGTTCCTCGTGTACTCGGAGCTCCGCGACCGCAGCCCGGGACCCGGCCAGTCGAATCTGATCGACCGCGCGATCACGCTGAAGGTGACGAAGCTGCTGGCGCTGTGAGGGGGATCCCGGCGATCGTCGTCGCACGTTTGCCGACACTAACGCTTTGCTCTGCGGGAGTGTCATGGAGGGGCAGGCGCGCGGTTCGCGCCGGGCATCACCCGCGGTCCGCGGCGCGCATCACCACGCGGTCCGCGACGGGCACCACCACCCGATCACAACAGGAGTCATGCCTTGAACAACGCAACGAACCTCAGGTCCCTTGTCGCGCTGGGCATCCTCGCGGCGACGATCAGCGCCGCATGGCCCGGCTCGGCAACCGCGCAGCAGCGGCGCGGGGGCGGCTTCGGCGGCTTCGCCGACAACCCCGGAATGGTGCTGTGGGCCGCGCTCGACCAGGGCTTCGAGGATGTCAGCGAGCGCCTGGCGCTGAGCGATGAGCAGGTCAGCCGCACCACCACGCTGGTCGCGGACTTCCGGGAGGCCAACGAGAGCTACCTGGCGCGCTGGGACCGGGTACGGAATCAGATGCGCGACCGCATGGGCGGTGCGCGGCGGGGCGGTGCCGGCGGCGCCCGGCGAGGCGGTGGCGGTGGCGCGGGCGACCCCCAGGCCAGGCAGGCGATGCAGGAGATGCGCAGCCTGGTCGAGCAGCTCGGTCCCGCGTTCGAGACCCTGCACTGGGACTTCACGCAATTGCTGAACGAGGACCAGACCGAGACGCTGAGGCAGTTGCTCCGGCGCCAGCCCGGCGGCTGAGTCCGCCACAGCCGCGGCCCTAGCCCGCCGGGCGGCCTACTCGTCCGTCGTCATCCTCGGCTGGCCGCCGTATTCCTCGAACCATTTCATGAGGTACAGCTGGGTCCGCATGAAGTTCGACGGCTTCGAACCGGTGCCGTGGTATTCTTCCTGAAAGCGGAGCAGCTTGGTCGGCACGCCGAGCTGTTTCAGCGCCTGGTAGTACTCTTCCGACTGCGCCATCGGGGTTCGCAGGTCCAGTTCGCCGGTAATGACGATCGTCGGCGTCGTCACGTTCTCGACGTACATGAGCGACGAGTGCTCCAGGTACTTGTCCGGATTGTCCCACGGGAAGCCGTGGTAGCGGTAGTAGCCCCACACCGTGATGTCGGCCGTCCCGGCGAAGCTGATCCAGTTGGTCACCGGGCAGCGGACGCCGGCGGCGGCGAAGCGCGTCGTGTGGCCGATCACCCAGCTTGAAAGCACGCCGCCGCCGCTGCAGCCCGTGACGTACATCTGGTCTTCGTTGATGTAGCCGCGATCGAGCAGCGCGTCGACGCCGGCCATCAGGTCGTCGTAGTCGACGGAGGGATAGCCGTTGTCGATGGCGTTGCCGAAGTCGGTCCCGTATCCGGTGCTGCCGCGGGGGTTCGTGTACAGCGTGACGTAGCCGTTGGCCGCGAAGTTCTGATAGGGGTAGCTGAAGCTGACGTTGTACATCGCGTGCGGGCCGCCGTGAATGTGCAGGATGAGGGGGTAGCTCCCGCCGGGATCGAATCCGGGCGGCTTGACGATCCAGCCCTGCACCTGCGTGCCGCCTGTCGACTCGTACCAGATCTCCTCCACGTCGCCGAGGCGCTTGCCCGCGAGAACGTCGGCGTTGACCTCGGTGAGTTGTTGGATGTCGCCGGGGCGGCCGAGGTCGTAGGCGACGACGTCGCCGGGCGCGTGCGGCGAAGTGAGGGTGCCGACCGCCCGGCCTCCGCTCGTGGCCGAGGTGAGGGACAACATGTGGTTGCCTTCGGTGACCTGGCCGACCTCCCCATCGGTGGTCGCGTAGTGGACGTTCATCGTGCCGCGGTCGCCGGCGGTGAAATACACGCCGCGCGAGTCCGCGGACCAGTGCATGCTGCCCACGTCGCGGTCGAGGTCGCCCGAAATAAGGCGCGCATTGCCGCCGTCCGCGTCCATCACGTACAGCTCGGTCGTCTTATAGGTCTGCGAGGTCCAGGGGAAGCCCGTGAAGGCGATGTGCCGCCCGTCGGGCGACACCACGGGACGCGCCCAGGGTCCGCGCTCGGACGTGAGCTGGCGGATGTCGCCGGTTGCATGATCGAGCGCGTAGATGTGCGACTCGCGATAGCGGTTGTCGGCGTCCTCCATGAGGCCATCGAAAAGAAGGGTGCCGCCGTCGGGGCTCAGGTCGTACCCGACGTTGCCCACCCCCGGCGCGAAGGTGGCACCCGCATTCCATTCACCGCTCGTCAGCTGGCGGGCCGTGCCGCCCCCGCTCGGAACGCGGAACAGGTGCGTGAACCCATCTTCCAGGAATCCGATCCGATCGTACCGGTAGTGGATGCGGTCGATGATCCGTGGCGGTGCCGTCCACTGCGCGCCTTCGGGAGGCGCCGGCAGGTCGATCGGCCACGGATTCGGGTGGGGCACGAAGCGCTGGAAGTAGATGTACTGCCCATCGGGGGACCATTGGAAGTTCGTCGGAGCCTCGATCTCGCGGGTGACCTGGCTGGCGAGGCCCTCCGCATCCATCCAGCGCACCCAGATCTGTTGGCCGGATGGCTCGCCCGGCGCCAGGTACGCGATCCGTGTGCCGTCGGGAGACCAGCGTGGATTCGAGCCTTCGAGCAGGAAGCGCTGGCGGCCCCCATCGGCATCCATGATCCGGATTTCCGACTCGAAGCGGTCCTCCATCTTGTTCACCCACGACTTCGTGAAGACGATCTGGCTGCCGTCGGGTGAAATCTGCGGATCCCCCACGCGCTCCATGTCCAGGTAATGCCCGACGGTGAGCAGATCGTCGGCATGGCTCTCCTGGGCGGTCGTGGTGAGTGGGACGGCGAGAATCGCCAGAGCGATCACGCAGAAGTGGCGGCGGTTGAGCATGGCAGTCATCGGTGTTTCTCCTGGTTGCGCTCGGTGCGGCGGTGGGCGACTGTGGGCATCGTCCAGCGGTCAGCCTCAGCATAGTACATGCCACGCACGTGAACATCCACCTCGTAGACGGAACCTACGAACTCTTCCGACACCATTTCGGCGCGCCTTCCGCTACGGACTCGGATGGCCGGGAGGTGGGGGGGATGCGCGGCGTGCTCGCCTCGCTGCTCGGAATGCTCGAGCGCGGCGCCACGCACATGGCAGTCGCCACGGACCACGTGATCGAGTCCTTCCGCAACGATCTCTGGCCCGGCTACAAGACGGGCGCCGGCATCGATCCCGCGCTGCTGGCCCAGTTTCACCCGCTGGAAGAGGCGCTGGCGGCGATGGGCGTGCGCGTCTGGGCGATGAAGGAACTGGAGGCTGACGACGGACTGGCGTCGGGCGCGGCCAGGGCCCGGCGGGACCCGCGTGTCGAACGGGTGTTCATCTGCACGCCTGACAAGGACCTGGCGCAGTGCGTGGTGGGCGATCGCGTGGTGCAGTGGGACCGGAGACGGGATGAGGTGAGGGACGAGCGCGGCGTGGTCGCGAAGTTCGGCGTGGCCCCGGCCAGCATCCCCGACTACCTCGCACTGGTCGGGGACAGCGCCGACGGCTTCCCCGGGGTGCCCGGCTGGGGAGCCAAGTCCACGGCGACGGTTCTGGCGCGCTACGGCCATCTGGAACAGATCCCCGGCCACCCCCTGCGCTGGGACGTTACGGTGCGGGGCGCCAAGCGGCTGGCGGAGGCGCTGCGGGTCAACCGCCAGGCCGCGTTTCTGTTTCGCGACCTCGCGACGCTGCGCGACAGCGCGGCGCTCTTCGACGATGTGGACGAACTGGAGTGGCGGGGTGCTGCGGCCGGTTTTCAACCGCTGGCCGAAGCGCTGGGCGCGACCGGATTGTGGAAGCGCGCGGAGCGTCTGCGGGACTCGCGGTTCGGGCGGGCCTCCCGGTTCGGGCGGGGCTCCCTATGAACCCCCGACCGTGTCCAGGATCCACTCCGCGATCAGCTCCATGACCTCGACCGACCAGGTCTCCTCGATCGCCTGGTATTCGCTCGGCGATCCGGTTTCGGAGTACTGGAACAGGTGGTTGAGGCCCGGCAGGGAGTAGATCTCGTACTCGGTGTTTCGGCCGCGCCGGAGTGCGGCCTCGATCTCGCGCAGGTTCTCCTCGTAGGGAACCTGCAGGTCGTTTTCGCCGTTAATGGCCAGAACCGGAACCGTCAGCCGTTCGATCGTCTCGGCTGGTTCGTAGGTCAGAAAGAAACGGAACCAGGGCGTGTTCACGGACTGGACCTGCGCGGCCACCGCTCCGTCGAGCGAAGCATCGTCGGTGACCCCGGCCTGCGCGCGCGCCTCGTCGCTCGCCTCCTCCAGGGCCGTGCGCACCAGCTCGGTGAGCATCTCCCCGGCGCGTTCCAGGTCGGGTTCCGCCTTGACGATGGCGAAGATGGAACGCTGCAACTCCTGATTCGCCCGGATCGCTTCCTCGGACGCTCCGCTCGCCCGCGCGATCAATGCCCCCTGCGTGTAGAGGATCCGCTCGCCGTTCACACCGGTGCCCGCCATCAGGACAACGAAGGCGACATCATCGGATTCGACCGCCACCATGGGTGCGATCAGGCCGCCTTCGGAATGTCCGGCAAGTCCGATCCTGGTCGCGTCCACATCGTCCCGGGTATTGAGATAGGCGACGCCGGCCAGGACGTCCGAGGCGAAGTCGCGTGACGTGGCGGACGCGAAGTCGCCCGTCGACTCGCCGACACCGCGATCGTCGAAGCGCAGGACCGCGATGCCGCTACGGGTGAGGTGGTCGGAGAGCACCAGGAAGGGCCGGTGCCCCAGCAGCGCCTCGTCCCGGTCCTGGGGACCGGAGCCCGAGATCAGAATCACCGCCGGGAAGGGGCCGTCGGATTCGGGCCGGGTAAAGGTGCCCGCCAGCGTGTGGCCGCCGTCCGGATTCGGGTAGCTGACGTCTTCCGACATGTAGGGAAGAGGCGGCACCGGGTCCTGGGGACGGCGCGTGTCGGTCGCTATCGTGGTTCGTTCCAGGTTCAGGGACAGGTTGCTGCCCATCTGCGCAAACGACCCCTCGATCCTGGTGCCGTCGGCCGACAGCGTGCCTTCGTACGTGGCGCCGGCCAGCGGCATCGCGATGGCGACCGTGGCGCCGGCCAGGGTTACGGACTCCACGGGCACCTCCGCATTGCCCTGGTCCACCGAGAACACGCTGGCCTCCAGCACTCCCTCGTCATGGCTGAATTCGAAGCGCATGCGCAGCTGCATCGCTCCGACGTTCAGGGATCCGATCCAACTGCCAGCGAAGTCGGACGGGTCGGCGGTTCGCTCTTCGGTCTCCTGGGCCGCTGCCACGGACGGGCCGCCCAACGGCGCAAGCGCCATGGTCATGCAGATCAGCAGGGTTCTCATTGTTTCGTTGCTCTTTCAGGTTACCCTTGCAAGGCCGACGCGGCCCTTTCCGAAGACGGACTCGAACGCACGGATTGTTTCGTGGTCCGGAGACACCCGCAGCGACCGCGACCTCAGGCGTGGTGTGTCCGGTCCGTTGACGCCGCTGACGACCACTTCGACGGGAGAAGCCCCGGGGTGGGCGTTCACCACCGCCCGGGCACCCGCGAAGGTGTCGTCCGCCAGCGACTCGTGCTGCCCGATGTCGATTCGCACCGCCAGACGGCCGCTGTCGGCAATCTGATTGAGGGGTTCGGCCGAATCGAGGAAAACGGGTGGGTCCCCTTCGTCGCGGTCGCGGTCGCTGATCTTGCCGCTCAACAGAACGACCGCGTCCGTCTCCACCGTGCTCCTGTAGCGTTGCCACACGTCCTTGAAGGCGAGGACGGTCGCGGTGCCGTGGAACCCCTCGACGGTGATCTTCGCCCACTCCGACCCGTCGCGCCGGGACACCTGGCGCGCCACGGCCGTCACGACGCAGGCCAGCTCCACCGAGTGGCCCATGCGGGCCTTGAGCGTGTCCGCGCCCACTTCGTCGAAGGCGCCCGCGATCTCCCGGTACCGATCGAGGGGGTGCCCGGATATGAAAAACCCGAGCGCCTCCTTTTCGCGCACGAGGCGGTCGCGATCACCCCACTCCGGGACCGTCGGCAACGTCGGAGCGGGGCGCTCCAGACCACCGCCGCCGAAGAGCGACCCCTGACCCAGTTCGGCTTCCTGGAGGCGGGCCATGACCTCGCCGTGGGCGGCGTCGAGACCCGTGAGCAGCTGCGCGCGATGTCCAAACGAGTCGAGCGCGCCGGCAGTGATCAGCGCCTCGCACGCCCGCTTGTTCAGGGCACGCGGGTCGATCCGCTTCAGGAAGTCGAAGAGACTCTCGAATGGTCCGCCCTGCTCACGGGCCGCCAGGATCGACTGGACGGCCGCGGCACCGACGCCGCGCACCGCGCCCAGGCCGAACCGGATGGTGCCCGGGCCGACCACGGTGAACTTCCAGCCGCTCTCGTTGACGTCGGGGGCCAGCACCACGAGTCCGTCATCGAGCGCTGGATGATACCGCCCCAGATCGCGGCACTCGCCGATGTACTTCACGACGTCGTCGGTCTTGTCCAGAACGGACGACAGCAGCGCCGCCATGAACTCGGCCGGATAGTAGCGCTTGAGCCACGCGGTCTTGTAGGACAGCAGAGAGTAGGCAGCCGAGTGCGACTTGTTGAAGCCGTACCGGCCGAAGGTCTCAATCTGGCTGGCGAGCCCGCCGGCAGCGCCGCGCGACAGCCCGCGGTCGGCAACCCGCTCCTTGAAGCGGTCCAGTTCCTTCCGGATGAGATCTGCGTCCTTCTTGCCCATCGCCTTGCGCAGCACGTCCGCTTCGGCGAGAGAGTAGCCCGCAAGGTCGCTCGCGATCAGCATCACCTGCTCCTGGTACACGATGATGCCGTAGGTCGACTCGAGGATGTGTTCCAGGCCGGGCGCGGGGTATGACACCGGTGCGTGGCCGAGCTTGCGCTTGATGTATTCGTCGGTCATGCCCGAGTCGAGGGGGCCGGGGCGGATGAGCGCGTTGGTCGCGACAAGGTCGTCGAAGCGGTCGCACCTCATGGCGCGGAGCTTGTCCAGAGCCAGGTTCGACTCGAACTGGAAGACACCCGACGTGCCGCCGCTGGCAAGCATGCGATAGACTTCCGCGTCGTCGAGCGGCACGTCGTTCATCGCGTCGGACTCGTACACGGCACCCGTTTCGGGGTGGCGGAATTTGCCCAGCCGCTCCTTCACCGCGCCGACGGCGTCGTGGATCACCGTCAGGGTCTTGAGGCCCAGGAAATCCATCTTCAGCATCCCGGCGTCCTCGAGGCAGTTCATGTCGTACTGCGTGACGATGTCGGGCCCTGCCCCGGTTTCGGCCGTCGCTGCCCGGCCACGCTTGCTCCCGTTGCGGCCCCCCTTGCTCTGGGTACAGATGGGCACGTAGTCGCTCAACGGCCCCGGTGCGATCACCACGCCGGCCGCGTGCACGGACGCGTGGCGCGCCAGTCCCTCCAGGGTGATCGAGTAGTCGAACAGCCTTTTGTGACGGTCATCGGACTCGTACAGCACCTTGACGTCCCGGATCTGCTGCACGGCCTCGGCCACCGTATAGCTCTGGCCCGGCTGGTTCGGGATCATCTTCGCAATGCGGTCGGTTTCGCCCACGTCGAAGCCCAGGACCCGGCCCACGTCCCGGATGACCGCGCGGCTTTTCATCGTCCCGAAGGTGATGATCTGGCCAACCGCGTCACGACCGTACTTGTGCCGGACGTACTCGATCACTTCACCCCGGCGCTCGTAGCAGAAATCGATGTCGATATCGGGCATCGAGATCCGCTCGGGATTGAGAAAGCGCTCGAAGAGGAGCCCGTACTCGATCGGGTCCAGATCCGTGATCCGGAGCGCGTAGGAAACCAGCGACCCTGCCGCGGACCCTCTGCCGGGACCGACGGGGATTCCCTGTTCGCGTGCCCAGCGAATGAAGTCCCAGGTGATGAGGAAGTAGCCCGCGTACCCGGTCTTCAGGATGACTGCCAGTTCGTAGTCGAGGCGTTCACGGACCGCATCCGGGAGTGGATCGTCGGCCGCTTCGGCCTCCACGTCCGCAGCCGAGCTCGGGGCGTAACGTTGCCTCGCACCCGCCTCGGCCAGATGCACCAGGTAGTCGTTGTCGTCCGTGAAGCGATCCGGGAGCGGGAAGCTCGGCAGATGGTACTTCTTCTCGAGCGTCAGCGAGACCTCGTCCGCGATCTTGAGGGTGTTCAGGATCACATCGGGACGGTCGGGGAAGGCCGCAGCCATTTCCTCATGGTTCTTGAGATAGAGGCCCTCGTCGTACTTGAGGCGGTCCTCGTCGTCGAGGTTCCTGGCGGTCCCGATACAGACGTGGACGTCGTGGGCCGGGTGGTGATCCGGCTGCAGAAAGTGGGCGTCGTTCGTGGCAACGACCGGAAGGCCCATGTCGTCGGCGAGCGCCAGGATCTTGCGGTTCAGCCGGGCCTGCCCCGGCGTGTCATGGGCCTGCACCTCAAGGTAGTAGCGGTCGGGAAACGTATTCGCATACCAGTCGGCCACTTCGCGGGCGCCGTCGTCGTTGCCGGCGTTCAGATGCCGGGCCAGCTCCCCCGCCATGCACGCCGAACTGACAATCAGCCCGCCGGAGTGGCGGGCCAGGACCTCCCGGTCGATGCGGGGACGGTAGTAGAAGCCTTCGGTGTACCCGATCGACGACAGTTTGATCAGGTTGCGGTAGCCTTCCGCATCCCGGGCCAGCACCACCAGATGGTAGTGTGCCTTCCCGCCCTGTCCCGAGCGGGCGCGCTCTTTTCGGTCTCCGGGAGCGACGTAGGCTTCCATGCCGATGATCGGCTTGATGCCCTCCTTACGGGCCACCTTCTGGAAGGTCCATGCGCCGTAGAGGCACCCGTGGTCGGTAAGCGCCAGGGCCGGCATTTCAAACTCCTGCGCCCGGCGTACCAGGTCCCTGATCCGGTTCGCGCCGTCGAGAAGCGAGTACTCCGAATGCGTGTGAAGGTGGACGAAGGACAAGGCTATCGCCTCGCCATCACTGTGTAGCCCGACACGACATCCCACCGCAGCGTGGCCGCCATCGCCTCGCCACCCTCGAAGGTGAGGCGGACGCCTTCGTTGCCGAACGTCGTGCCGCCCAGGTAGTCGAGCGTATCGGCCTCCTGCCCGTCCTCGGGGATGTCCTGATCGCCCATCATTACGGCGGTCGCGGTGAGCACGTCGCCGTCCGCAGCGATGCGGATCGCGGCCTGGCCACCGCGCGCCGGGCCCGAGTACGTGCCTTCGTACCAGGCGAGGTCGCCGTCGAAGGCCATCGGTTCGGGCGTGGCGTCCCCGACCACCAGCTCGACGATCTGCTCGGCAAGCGCGGTGGGGCCGGGCAGGGCGGCCGTGTTGACCAGGACCACGACCGTGAGGTCCTCGTCGACCAGGTGCAGGGATTCGGAAAGGAAGCCGTTGATGCCGCCGCCGTGGTGCAGGGCGCGGTGGCCCAGGAAGTCGCTGGTCGCCAGGCCGAGCGCGTAGCGGGTCTTCGTGCCGTCGTTGAGGTCCCCGGGTTCGATCAGCTGGGCGTACGCCTGCGCGCTGAGCACGTCTCCTCCGTGAAGGGCGCCCAGCCAGGTCGCGATGTCACGCGCGCTGGAGCAGAGCGACCCCGCCGCGAAGGGGATGTTGTGAACGATGAAGCCCTTGTTGCCCAGGCCCCACTCGCTGCCATCGTATCCGTCGACCTTCCCCTTCTGGATCTCCGTCTCGCTGCAGTAGTGCGACCGCTCCATGCCCAGCTCGGCGAAAATCCGGTCCTCGACGTACTCCTCGTAGGTCGTGCCTGTGACTTCCTCGAGGATCATCCCGGCGAGGTAGTAGGCCGAGTTGTTGTAGATCTCGTGCTCTCCGGTGGGAAAGTCGAACGGGTGTTCGCCGATCAGCGCCAGCAGGCTGTCGCGCGGTACGCGCCGGACAAAGTAGGGCCGGGCGGCGGCCATTTCGGTATAGCCCCGGATCCCCGACGTGTGGTCGAGGAGTTCCCGCACGGTGATGGTGTTGCCCTGGGTGGGGAAGTCGGGCAGGTAGGTGCTCATGTCCGCGTCCAGATCGACGAGCCCTTCCTCCTGCGCCTGGAGCAGCCCGACCGAGGTGAACTGCTTCGTGACCGAGCCGATCTCGTAGATCGCGTCGGTCGGCGTGGGGACATCCAGTTGCAGATTGGCCCAGCCATACCCCCGGAACGCCACGGGCTCGCCCCCGTGCACGACCGCCACGGAGGCCCCCGCGATGAGCCCGTCCCGGATCGGGGTCATGACGATCGAGTCGATGGCGGCCACGTGGCCCGCGTGGTCGGGATTGGCGTAGCCGACACCCTCGGCACCGAATTCGCCGACGGCGGACGGTGTGCTGTCGGATAGCGTGCCGCAGGCCGCGAGGGCCAGAGAGGCACCGGCGGCGAAGGCGGCGCGCAGGCGAGCAGGGCGGATGGTCGGGTGTGATTTCGGGGGGTGCATCGAGTGTCTCCCTGGCGTTTCCGGCTTCATGTGCACTGGAACGACCCGAGGACCTGTTCCAGCTGGATCATGTATTCGTACTTCTCGCGGTCGGGCGCGTACAGCCACGCGTCGATCAGATAGGTCCGGTCCTGGTCCGGGCAGGTCACCGAGCGCGTGATGAAGGGCCCCGCCGCCGGATACTCGTCAGGGGGATTCTCCCAGACGGCCTGCACGCTGAACGCCGGGTTGCCCCTGTAGAGGCCCCTGGTCTCCAGCTGCCGGTTCAGGTTCACGAACTGCGGATAATCGTAGTACCGGTCCACGATCCGCGCGCGCCATTCGAGCAGTGCGCCCGCGTCGAGTTCCACCGCAGGGCTCTGCCACGTGACCGCAAACTGGCGGATCAGCTCCGATGGATGCGGGTTGTCGTTCCGAAACATGTGCACCGCGTCGAGCATCCGGTACTCGTACACGTCGGGGACGACCAGTCTGAAGCTGTAGTCCTCGCTCAGCGTCCGGGCAAGCGCCGTGTCGGGCCCGGTTACGAACATTCTGGCCAGCACCCAGTCCCGGTACTGACCGTCGAACTGCTCCGCCAGCTCAGGAAGGAATCCGAGCACGGTTTCGGCGGCGTCCGTCTCGCTCTCCAGCACCAGCATCGTGACCAGCTGCTCCCTCGCCCAGACGTCCGGCACCTGGAGCACCGCAGGCGCAGCGACCGGCTCGTCCACCCTGGCGAGTCCCGCCGCGATCCACGGGTCGGTCGGGGTCCCGATCACGAGCTGCTGCTTCAGCAGGCGCAGCCGATACCATACGTCCTCGTCGGCACTCTGGTACGTGACCTTGAACGTTCTCTCGTCCCGAACCGTGAACACCCGCCGCTCCAGCGTGGAAACCAGGTCAGGCTCGACCTCCGCCCACAGTTCGGGCGAAGTCGTGACGATGATGCTGTTGACGTCTCCGACGGCCAGCGGCAGGCCGGCGCGCTCGTTGCACGCGGCCGCGAACAGGGCCGCGCCCGCCAACGCGGTCAAGGTTGCAAAGTGGCGAAGGTATCGTCCAGGGATTCGGCTGCACATGTTTCTGTTCCCTATATTGAATGCGTGAAGTCCGGTACGCGAGGCACCGGAGTGATACACTACATCCGAGGAGGCGGTCCGGTCCATGCCGTGGAATCATCACCGGGGCGCAGGCGCGCTCCGGTTCGCTTTCGCTCTGTTGTTCGCGGGCTGCGCTACCAGCGGCCCGACCGATTCGCCGACCGGAGCCGCCGAGCCCGGGAGCACGCAGGCGGCGCCCGCTCCCCCGGAGGAAGCCGCCCCAACCCAGGCGGCGGCTCAACCGGAGTCGGCCGCTGAGGCTCCCGAAACACCCCCGGCGGGCATCTTCACCGAGGCCCAGGCCGACCGTGGCGGGACCGCCTTCGACGAGGTATGCTCCGAATGCCACACCACGAGCGAGTTCCGCGGCCGCACTTTCCAGTCCAACTGGGGCCGGCGGACAGTGTATTCCCTGTTCCGGACTGTCCGTTCGACGATGCCGGACGATAACCCCGGTGGGCTGGAAGAACGGGTCTACCTGGATGTGATCGCGTATATCCTCAGCATGAACGGACACGACACGGGAACCACTGAACTGGCCGCCGACTCGCCCATGCGCGAGGTGCGGATCGCCCCTCCGGATGCCTGAAGGGATCGACCGCCGCGCCTTCGTCAGGGCCGCGACGGCGGGAACCGGGGCCGCGCTCGCGGGAATCGGGCCGCTGGGAGCCGGGCAGGCGTCCGGCACGGAAGCGCCGTCCGCAGGCAAAAGTGCGCCGGCTGTTCACACACGGCAGACCCCGGACATCGCCGTGATCGGCGCGGGGGCCTTCGGGGCCTGGACCGCTCTCAACCTGCAGCGCGCCGGGGCACGCGTGATGCTCATCGACCAGTACGGACCCGCCAACTCCCGAGCCACGTCGGGGGGTGAGACCCGCGGCGTGCGCACCGGATACGGGGACCGGGGTCACGGGCCGTTGTGGACCCGATGGGCGAAGCGCGCGATCGAGAAGTGGAGGGAATGGGACGAGCAGGGGAAGGAACTGCTGCTGCCCCGCGTCTTTTTCAACACGTCGGATCTGATTCTCCGGGACGAGTGGACCGAGTTCATGGAGGACACGAGGAACAACTGGGACGTGGCCGGGGTCAGGTACGAGGTCCTGGACGCGGACGAAGTGAGACAACGGTGGCCCGTGATCGACCTGACGGATATCACGGTCGCGCTGTGGGAGGAGGACGCAGGCGTCGTGCGTGCGCGCCGCGCAATCGAGTCTGTGGCACAGGTCTTCGAGCAGGCGGGCGGCGAAATCAAGATCGCCCGGGCGGCCATGGGACCCGGCGGCGGAGGCCGTCTCGACGCACTCACGCTGCAGCCAGGTGAATCGGTGTCGGCGGGAACCTATGTCCTTGCCCTGGGCCCCTGGTTCCCCAAGGCCCTTCCGGAACTCATGGGCAATCGGTTGCGGATCCCCATGGGGAACGTTCTGTACCTTCGCACGCCTCCCGGGGACAACCGCTACTCGTACCCGAATCTGCCCAGCTACAACTTCCCCGGCGTGACAGGCTGGCCCGCCCTTGGCCCGGACAACCGCGGATTCCGGGTTCGCCGCGGCGGCCGGGCGCCGGACGACCCCGACACGAGCCGCCGCTGGCTGCGCGAGGAGGAATACGAGAGTCCGAGGGCCTTCGTGCGCGAGCGGTTCCCCGGGCTTGCCGACGCGCCCGTAAGCGAGACGCGGTCGTGCCACTACGAGATCTCGCGCACGGCCAATTTCTTCTTCGACCACCACCCCGAATACGACAATGTCTGGCTGGCAGGAGGCGGATCGGCCGAAGGCTTCAAGTTCGGCCCCGTGATCGGCGAGTACCTGGCCGGTCGTATCCTCGGAACCGAGACTGACGCCGAGCTGATCGAGACTTTCCGCCTCCCGGAGGAGGAGTTCGAGCCGCGATAATCACCGGACTTCTGCAGGACATCAGGATCGGCTGGCGGCGCATGATGCGCGCTCCGGGGCTTACCGCCACGGCCCTCGTCACCATCGCGCTGGGCGTGGCCGGCAACACTGCGTTGTTCACCGTTTTCGAGACCGTGCTGCTCCGTCCGCCACCGTACGAGGACCCGGAGGAACTGGTCGATATCCGGCTCGTCGGGCCCGGGGACGCCCTCGGCACCTTCTCATATGTCACGTTGCGCGAAATGGAAGTTGCCACGCGGGCCGTTTTCGCCGGAATGACCGGGGTGACGTTCAGCAAGACCAGTTTCGTTGACCACCGCGGCCCCCGGGACGACGTGTTCATCGAGCTCGTGGCCGGTCCGTACTTCAAGGTGCTGGGCATAGCCCCACAGGCCGGCAGGGTGTTCACACCCACGGAGGGTGTGGAGGCTGGAATGGATCCCGTGGTGGTGCTCAGCGATTCGTACTGGCGGCACCGGTTCGCCGCAGATCCCGGTGTTGTCGGCCGCAGCGTCCGCCTCAACGGGTATCCGTACACGATCGTGGGGGTCGCGCAGAGCGATTTCGCCGGGATATTCACGGGATTGAAACCGGACCTCTGGGCACTCGCCTCCATGGCCGACCAGCTCTCCCTGAACGGCCCGAAAAGTCTGGAGCGGCGCGGCGTCGAGTCATTCATGGTCAAGGCCCGCCTGGCAGACGACGTCACGCTGGCCGAAGCCGACGCGGTGCTCGGCGCGTTTGCCAGGGAGCTGATGGCCTCGCACGGGGATCGCTACACGGATCGCACCCTGGTGACCACACCCATCCTGTCGTCGCCCATTCACCCCGCGGTCAACCGGACCGTGATCCCGATAGCCGGCCTGGTGATGGGCGTTGCGGTTCTGTTGTTCCTCATTGCGTGCGTCAACCTGGCCGGATTCATCCTGGCGCGGACGGAGCGAAGGCGGCGCGAATTCGCAGTGCGGCTGGCGCTCGGTGCGGAGCGTAGTCGTCTGATCCGCGGCCTTCTGACCGAGACGGCGATGCTTGCGGCGATTGGCGGGATCATCGGGGTGGTTCTCTCGGTGTTTCTGGTCGACCTGATCCTCAGCATCAGGCTGCCGCTTCCCGTGACCATCGAGCTGGACACGCGCCTCAACGCCCCGGTTCTCATGTTTGCGCTCGGCGTGACAACGGCCGCGGCCCTGGTGCTGGGGCTGGCCCCGGCACTGCAGTCGACCGGCGCGGATGTGTCGAGCACGCTCAAGGACGAGAACACCCGTGGATCGTCGCGCGCGGCCCGGGTGCGGGCGGCGCTCGTGGTCGGCCAGGTTGCCGGCGCGGCGATCCTGCTCGTGGCGGCGGCGCTCTTCACGAGCACCCTGGCCAACGCACGGCGGGTCGACCCGGGGTTCGGCACGCATCCGGCGGTCATCGCGTGGACGGAACCGGGGCCCGGCCGCCCCGCGGACGAACGCCGCGCGTTCTACGACGAGTACCTGACGCGTGTGGCCGCGCTGCCCGAAGTCGTCTCGGCGGGGTTCATCACCATCGTGCCGCTCGACCGCATCGCGACCTCCACGGTGACCCTGAACGTGCCCGGAATCGCGCCGCCACCAGGGCGGGCAGGACACGAAATCGACTGGGCCGGAGTGGACGGCCGCTACTTCGACGCGGCGGGGATCCCCGTGATCGCCGGCCGCCTGTTCGACGACGATGACCGGATCGAGTCCCCGCCGGTCGCGATTGTCAGCGAGGTCATGGCGGCAACCTGGTGGCCCGGGCGCAGCGCCGTGGGCGGCACGTTCACCATGCGCGACGGCACCGAAGTGCGTGTCGTCGGGGTCGTCGGAGACACCAGGGTACGCAGTCTGAACGAGGATCCCCGCCCGGTCGTGTACGGGCCGGCGAGCCAGATGCCGCGTGTCCATGGTCGCGTGGTGGCGCGTACGGCGGTCGACCCCGAGACCGTTCTTCCCGCCATGCTGGACCTGGCGACCGACATCGATCCCGGCGTCATCATCATCGACGCCAAGACGATGGAGCAGCACCTTGCGTTCAACCTGATCCCGGTGCGCGTCACCGCGCTCCTGATCAGCCTCATGGGAGTCCTCGCGCTCCTCGTGGCCGCCGTCGGGCTGTTCGGCATCGTCTCCTACAGCGTGGCGGCCCGCAGGCGCGAGCTGGGGATCCGCGCGACAGTGGGCGCCGAACCCGGCCGGCTGGTCGGCATGATGCTGAAGGCAGGCTTGACGCTCGCGGGTGCCGGTCTTGCAATCGGCATCGCACTGGCTGTCGTGTTCACGCGCATCGTGCGCAACTCCGTTTCAGGCCTGGACGTGTTCGATCCCTACACCGCTGTAGGCGTCCTCCTGCTATTGACCGGAGTGACGGTGTTGGCAGCCTACGTGCCCGCCAGGCGTGCTAGCCGGGTAGATCCGGTGGATATCCTCAACGAGGGCTGACGGAAGGGGGCATGGCACCGTAGATTCACGGGGAGACGACGAACCGCACCCGGAGGAAGGCATGCCCATCGAAAGCACGTGGACGATCAACCGACGATGTGTGCGGTTGCGGTTCGCGGCGGTGCCGATGGCGTTCGCCGCCGTGCCGATGGCCATTGCGGCCCTCGCGCTGGTGACGACCGGGATCTTCGCCCCGCGCACGCTGACGGCCCAGGATGTTTCGTCCACACCCCCCGAAGCCGCCACCACTGCGTCGGCCCCGGTCGACGATCCCTTCGCCGGATTCGAAGCCTTCGTGACCGGCGTGATGGAGGACTGGACAATCCCCGGCGTGGCCGTCGGAGTGATCCGCGACGGCGAGGTCCTCCTGGCCCGCGGCTTCGGGTACCGGGATATCGAGGCGGAGCTTCCGGTCACCGAACACACGACCATGGCGATCGGGTCGAACAGCAAGTCGTTCACCGTGACCCTCATGGGCATGCTGGTCGATCAGGGGAAGCTGGAGTGGGACACGCCCGTTCGCGACTACCTGCCCGACTTCCGGCTCTACGACGACTTCGCCACCGCCGAGATGACCCCCCGAGACCTGGTCACGCACCAGTCCGGCCTCCCGCGCCACGACAACGTCTGGTACGGCCGCGCCGGCACGCGCGCGGACATCTTCGCGAAGCTCCGCTACCTGGAGCCCAGCGCCTCGTTCCGCAGCCGCTACCAGTACCAGAACCTCATGTTCATGACCGCCGGCTACCTCACCGAGCGAATTGCCGGCGCGAACTGGGACGCACTGATCGACCAGTGGATCTTCACCCCACTCGGCATGGAGCGCTCGAACACATCGGTGCGTGACAACCCGGCGTCGGGCGACCACGCGCTTCCCTACCTGCTCAGGGACGGCACGCTTGCGCGAACGTCCTTCCGCAACATCGACGCGGTCGGACCGGCGGGGTCCATCAATTCGAACGTGACCGAGATGCTCGCGTACATCGAGGCCCACATGGATGGCGGCGTCTTCGAGGGACACCGGCTGCTCTCGGAAGAGACCTCGACGACCATGCAACAGCCGCAGTTCGCCATGCCCGGCGAATCCGAGTTTCCCGAACTCGGCCAGGCCAGCTACGGCCTGGGGTTGCGCGTCAGCAGCTACCGTGGCCACAAGATGGTCGCCCACGGCGGCGGCATCGACGGCTTCATCTCGTCGATGTCGTGGCTGCCCCGCGAGAAGATCGGCGTCATGGTGCTGACCAACCGGTCCGGCGAGATGAACCCGGTACCCGTGATGATCGCCTACAACGTGTACGACCGCCTCCTCGGGCTCGACCCCGTGGACTGGAACGGGCGCAACCTGGAACTGCGCGAGGAGCAGCGCTCGCTCGCCGAAAAGACGGAGCGGGAGCAGGACGCGAAACGCGTAGCCGACACCCGGCCCAGCCATGCCCTGGCCGAATACGCGGGTGATTACGCACACCCAGGGTACGGGAGGATGTCGGTAGAGGCGCAGGATGGTGCGCTGGCGATCGTCTACGAGGACTTCCGGCTCGACCTCGAGCACTTCCACTACGACATCTTCAGGATCACGTCGCCGCCCAACATCGTTCCGGTGACGGGCCTGGTGACCTTTACGACAGACGCCGACGGCGTGGTGGGCTCCGTGGCGATCCCCTTCGAGCCGAACGGGACCGACATCGTCTTCGAGCGCGCGGGGTCGTGAGGTAGCATTATTGAAATTCCGCAGTTGACTTGCGGATTTTCACGGATTATTGTTGGGGATGCTGATCGACCGCCCAGTCCCCATCGCACGAATCCGACGGGCGTTTTCCGTGCATCCGGTCGTCGCATTGACCGGACCGCGCCAGTGCGGCAAGACAACCCTGGCACGCGAAATCTCGGCCCGCGCGGGGAAAAGCACGTACTTCGACCTTGAAGAGGCATCGAGCCGCCGCCGCCTGTCGACTCCCGAGCACACGCTCAGCCGACTCAACGGGCTCGTGGTCATCGACGAAGTGCAGCGGTCCCCCGCGCTGTTCGAAACGATCCGGGTCCTCGTGGACAGACCCGACAACGCCGCGCGCTTCCTTCTGCTGGGCAGCGCGTCGCCCTCACTGGTCCGGGGTGTCTCGGAGTCTCTGGCGGGCCGCGTCGGACTCGTGGACCTGGGCGGGTTCGATCTCGGCGAGGCAAACCCCGGTCGGTGGCGAAAGCTGTGGCTGCGGGGCGGCTTCCCCCGCTCCTACCTCACGAGTCCGGACGGTTCGGAGATCTGGAGGAGGAACTTCGTTCGCACCTTCCTGGAACGGGACCTGCCGCAACTGGGAATCACCATCCCTGCCGAGCGGCTACGGCGTTTCTGGACCATGATTGCCCACTACCACGGCCAGACCTGGAACGCCGCGGAGTTCGCCCGCTCTCTCGGCACCAGCGAAGGGACCGCTCGCAACTACCTGGACATCCTTGCCGGGGCGTTCATGGTTCGGGTGTTGCCTCCCTGGTTCGAGAACATCCGGAAGCGTCAGGTCAAGTCGCCCAAGCCATATATCCGCGACAGCGGCATTCTGCACACGCTCCTCGGCCTGGACGACGAGGACGACGTGGCAGGTCATCCCAAGGTCGGAGCATCGTTTGAAGGCTTCGCGATCGAGCAGCTTCTGGCCGCTTTCGACGTGCAGGACGCCTTTTTCTGGGGGACGCACGGCGGCGCGGAGCTGGACCTCCTCGTGCGTCACCGGGGCGCACGCTACGGCTTCGAGTGCAAGTTCGCGGACGCGCCCGGCCCGACGCGGTCCATGCGCGTAGCGCTTGGCGACCTGGCGCTGGACCACCTGTGGATTGTGTATCCGGGCGGTGAAGCCTACAGTCTGGACAAGCGGATCTCGGTGATCCCGGTCTCCGGAGTGCAGGAAAAAGCTCGGGAGCTGATCCGGCACCCAGTGCGGCGGGATTGATGTAACCCGCCGTTTGGGGCGGGCGTAGGGTACGATATGAGGTATTTGGCAGGTGCATTGCTGTTCCTGGCGGCGACTTCGCCGCTTTCCGGCCAGGTCGGTGCCACGCTCCGGGGCGTCGTGCGCTCCGCCGTGACGGGCGAACCGGTCGAAGGCGCCGTCGTGCGGATCGTGGGCACGGGCGTGGTCAACCGGACCGGCGAAGACGGAAGCTACGCGCTGCTCTCGGTGCCCGTGGGCGTGTCCGTAATCCGCGTGACCCACCCTGATCATGTCGGACTCGCGGAGCGCCTGATCGTCGAGGAATCCGCTCTGCTGCTCCGCGACTTCGAGATGATGGCCCCCGCCTTCGTCCTGCGCGAAATCGTCGCCCGGGCCATGCGGGGAGTGGAGATTCCCGACGCGACGATTCGGGGAGACGAACTGGAGGGCGGCCGGGGCGTCCGCGACGTGCTCGACGGCGTCACGGGCGTCACGCTGGTCCGGACCGGCGGCGCAGTCGGAACGGGATACTATCTGCGGGTGCGCGGCGCCAAGAGCTTCACCTTCAACCGGCATCCCGTCGTGTTCATCGACGGCGTCCGCGTGGAAGCCACGGGCTACGACGGCGGCCTGGGGGCGCTGGAGCTGATCGATCCGGGGACCGTCGCGCGCATTGAGGTCCTCAAGGGTCCGGCGGCGGGAGCCGAGTACGGACCCGACGCGGCGGACGGGGTCGTGCTGATCACAACGCGGCGGGGTGGCAGTCGCAAGTAGAGCGGGGGCGGGTCCACTGCGAACCCGCCCCCGCTCCGTCCGCCGCGCACGAAGGATGCGGGGCGGCCGTTCAGGAGACTGCTACCGCGTGATGTTCTCGTTTCCGTTGGTCTCCACGATGGGCAGCTCCCAGCACGTCACGGTGCCGTACTCGGCGCCCGTCTGGTCGAGCCCGTTCGGGTGAATCGAGCCCGGCTCGCCCAGGAACGGGATCTGTTGCGCCGAGCCGCGGTACTGCAGCATGTCGTTGAAACGCCACCCCTGTTCGACGAACAGTTCGCGTGACCGCTCCGCCAGCACCGCCGCGATGACGTCCGCCTGCGAGGCCGACGCCCCACCCGCCCACTCGGGCAGCCCCGCCCTGGCGCGCAGGGTGTTGATGACCCCGACCGCGGTCGCCACGTCACCCATCTGGGCCGAGGCCTCGGCGATAATCAGCTGCGCCGCTTCCCACGAAGTGAAGGGCGCCGCGTCCCCGCGCGAGGTGTACTTGTCGGTGAAGTAGTGGATCGTCGAGAAGTCGAACGCCTGGTTGCCGATCGTGCGAACGGCAACCCGCGGATCGGGCATGCCGTCATTCTGGGTCAGTTCCCCGGCGTCGCTGACGGTCAGGTCGCGGAAGTGGTCCGCCACCGATCCGTGCTTGCTGATCCCGTCGTTGGTGTCGTTGAGCCACCGGTGCAGGTAGTTCTGCCTCCTGTCCAGGTCCGCTGCGCGGTCGGCTCCGAACGTGAACCCTTCCGGGATCTGCTGCGCATCGGCGATGGCGCCCGACCAGTCGCCCATATCCAGCTTTGCGCGCGCACGGCCGCCATAGGACGACGTCACCAGGGCGGCGTCTCCCGCCCCTGATATGGCTTCGCTGAAGTTCTGGGCCGCCACTTCGAGTACCTGGTCCGGCTGCAGCTCCGCGCCGCCGTCCAGCGCCATCGAACAGAAGCCCTCGCCCAGCGCGAGCAGCGCCCAACCGCCGTACGCCCTCACCTTGCCCTGCATCTGGGCCTTGCCGGGCACCGCGCCCGCGTCGAACTCCGCGAGCTTGGAAAAGATGTCGTTGTTCAGGAAGCGCGCGGTCTGCAGCGGCGTGTAGACGCCGTAGTTCGACGCACACGAGCCGGTGGCGAGCACGCCGCCCGAGAGCGCCTGCGGGTCCATCTTGCGCTGCCCCCACTCCCGCATGTTCAGGTTTCCGGACGTCGGGATCCACTCGTCGGAGTGGTGTGACGCGGCCGCTGTGTAGTTGCTCCAGGCGCACTCGGCGTCACCCACCACCGAGTTTACCAGGACGCCGGCGAGCGCCGGGTCGTTGAGGTCGTCGGCGGCCACCTTGCCCGGAATGTCGACGGCCAGGATCTCGCCGAGGTCACATGCCGCGGTGAGCAGCAGTCCGGCCGCTGCGAAGGTCATCATCAGTGCCCGTGCGGCAGATTTGATCTGTGTAGTCATGATCTGCTCCTTCCTCAGAACGTGAGCCGCAAGGTGGTCGTGAAGGTCCGGAGCTGAGGCCATCCTTCCTGGTTGTAGGCAGTCAGGCCACGCGTGGTCCCCGTCTGCTGGGCAACCTCGGGATCCATCTGCTTCACTCCGAAGCCCTCGGCCTGCCCCACCCACAGCGTCGCCAGGTTGTTGGCCGCAATGTTCAGCGTGACCCGGGAAGCGTTCAGCCGCTGGGCCCACGAATCCGGAAGCGTGTAGTTGGCCGAAACGGACCGGAGCTTCGCAAAGTCGCCGTCGATGATCCCGGACTGCCAGAGGCCGATGCCGCCGAGGGTCTCGTAGGCCAGCAGGATGGGATCGGTGCGCTCCAGGATCGCGCGCGAATTGATGAAGAAGCGGTGCTGCGCGGCGATATCTCCGCTGACCAGGGTACGGCCGCCGACATAGTCGACGAGCGCGTACAACTGCAGGTTCTGGCCGATCGAAAGCGTCGCGGACGCGCTGCCTTCCTTGTTCGGGATCGGCTGGCCCCAGTAGACATTCGGGGCATCCGCGCACGGAACCGGCGCGCCGCCTCCCGCGGAAATGCCGGCGCTCTCGCCGCTCTCGAGGATCGTGCCGCCCTCACACATCACATTCGTGGCGGCGCCGTCCGCCAGATCGGCACTCACCACGCGCTTCATGTAGATGGCCGAGAGCGGCTGTCCCAGCGCATGGTACTGACCAAGCGTGGAACTCTCCAGCACAGCCGGCTGACCACCGAGGTCGGTGATCTCGTTGTTGGCCGTGGAGAAGGTCGCTCCCAGGTCGAGGCTCACGGCATCGCTCCTGAAGACATTGGCGTTGACCCCGACCTCGATCCCCGTGTTCTTGACCTGCCCGATGTTCTGGAACTGCACACCGGGGAAGCCGTTGGACGGAAGCGCCGGAACCGACACGATCGCGTCGTCGGTGGTCTGGTCGTACCACGTGAACTCCAGCCCCACCCTGTCGTCGAACAGACTGGCGTCGAAGCCGACTTCGACCTCGGTACCAACCTCGGGCTTGAGATCCTCGTTGCCGATGTTCTCGGGCGTGACCGTCGATGCCCCGCCCGGGCCGACGGAAGGCTCGTACGTCCTGAGCGCGTCGAAGACGTCCGGCTGTCTGCCGGCCTGTCCCCAGGCGGCGCGCAGCTTCAGCTGCTGGATGAAGCCCACGCTCTCGCTGAAGAACGCCTCGTCGCTGACGACGTAGGAAGTCGACAGCTTCGGATACACGACGAAATCGAAGTTCTTCCCGAATGCGGAGTTGTCGTCCCCGCGAACCGCGCCTGTAAGGTACAGACGGTCGCCAATGCCGATCTGCTCCTGGAGGAACACGCCGAATGTCTTGTTCTCGCGGTAGTCCTCGTCCGCGCTCCGGGTGGAGCCCGACGGGATCGTCTCGAGGGACTTGACCGGGAAGGCCTCGCCCCGTCCCCACAACACCTCGGACCTGCGGGCGTTGTACTGGATGCCGGCTCCCGTGCTGAACGTGACGGACTCGATCGGTGACCAGTCGCTGCTCACCTGGTAGTCCGCCGACACGAACGACGTGCGCTCGTTGGCGATGGTCTTGCGGCCCGTGTTGAAGAAGTTCCCGAGGTTCCCCGTGGCCAGGTACAGCTCGGAGTTGGTCCGGTTGCCGAAGTCGCCGCCGAACACCAGCCGGTGCTTCATGTACTCGGACGCATCCCACGAAGTCTGGAAGCTGAAGGTGGTGCGGTCCACGTCCGTGACGCCTTCGATCTCGTCCTCATAGGCTTCGGGCAGGTAGGCGATGTACCCGCGCGAGGGACCGTCGAGGGCCTGGGGCGAGCCGCTGCCGGGTTCGCAGCCCGGCGCAGGACACGACCAGATCACCGCCGTAAGCAGCGGCTGCTGCGCCGACGCGGATTCCAGCTTGGAGCGGTTGGCCCCGAGGCTGAAGTCGAATCTCAGGGCTTCGCTCGGAGCGTAGGTGAGGTTCGCCCGCCCGCGAAGCGAGTTCTGCCAGTTGTAGGGCACCGGCCCTTCCTGGCGGTCGAACTCGCCGCTGACGTAGTAGGTGACCGTCTCGGTGCCCCCACTCACGTCGGCGCCATACGACTGGTTGTGGCCGGTACGGAACCAGTCACGGCCACCGTTCGCCTGACACCCGGTGTGGGTGCTGGGGTCGCAGTTCAGCAGACCAAAGGTGTTTTCCTTGTCGTGCTGGAGAACGTTGACCTCGACGATCTCGCCCGACGCGCTCTTGTAGTACGTCGGGGGGACCAGCTGGATCGGATTGGGAAGCCAGTTGGCACCCTGCCTGAACGTCGCGTTCACGCGGGGGGCGCCCCGGGCGCCGCGCTTGGTGATGATCTGAATCACCCCGTTGGACGCCTCGGTACCGTACAGGGTGGCGGCCGCCGGCCCCTTGATGATCTGGATGCTCTCGATCTCGTCCGGATCGAAGTCGTTGATCCGGGACGGCGCGCGTCGCCCGTCCTGGCCTACGCCGGCCAGGAGACCGAGGTCGCCGTCCTGCCCGTTCACGCGGACGCCGTCGACGACGACGATCGGCGTGGCGGCCAGGGTCAGCGAGGCCGCGCCGCGGATCCGCATGATGCCGCCTTCTCCGATGGAGCCGCTGCTGTTCATGATGCGGACACCCGGCACGGTGGCGGAGAGCATTTGCTGCACGTCGGCCACGGGCGCCTGCTCCTGCAGGACCGCCGCGTTGACATTGCCGATGGCGTTGCCGACCGAGCGTGCCTGCTGCTCGCCCACCGTCCCCGTCACGATGATCTCGTCAAGGGAGATCGCAGTCTCCTGGAGCTCAATCGTGACCGGCTGGGCCGAACTGGCCTGCGCGGTGGCTTCCCGGTACCCGATCATGAGCACACGCAGCGTGACCGGCCCGGAAGGCGCGTTCAGGATGAGAAACCGCCCCCGGTTGTCGGTCAGTCCGCCGAGCTCGGTCCCGTCGATCACGACCTGGGCGCCGGCAAGCGCCCGCTGGTTGCTGCCGTCCACCACCGTACCGGTGATGTTGTTCTGCGCGGCCACGGGCGCGACGGCGAGCGCCAGGGCCATGAAGCCCGCCACACCCACGGCGGCAAGTCGCCACAATCGTGGGTTGGCTCGGTTCGAACGGAAGCTTCGTCTCATGGGATTCTCCTTCCCGTAGTGTGGATTGTTCTTCCTCCGCCCCGCCATATGAGAAGCGGGGCTGCCGCCAGAACGCAAGCGGCAGCCCCGCAATGCCTTCCCTTCAGTCGGTTCAGCTGCTGATGTTCTCGTTCCCCTTGACCTCCACCTCGGGGAGCTGGAAGCACGTCAGGTTGCCGTACTCCGCTCCGGTCTGGTCGAGACCGTTGGGATGAATCGAGCCGGGTTCACCCAGGAACGGAATGTCGAAGCGCAGCATGTCGTGCAGGCGGTGTCCGCCCAGCACGAACAACTGCCGCCGGCGCTCCTCCATGACCAGATCCATGATCTGCCCCGCACCGACATCCGCGGTGACCTCGGGCAACCCCGCAGCCATGCGGAGACCGTTGATCTTGCCCAATGCGCCCGCGACATCGCCCTGCATGGCCAGCGCCTCGGCCTCGAACATTCGGGCTTCGTGCCAGTGCACGAGCGGGAGCGGGTCGCTGCGCGAATTGTACTTGTCGTGATAGTACAGAATCGTCGCAAAGTCCGCGGCTTCCGTGCCGTCGGTCTTGACGTTGACACGGGTGTCCTTCACCCCGTCACCGCCGTCCATCGGCATCCCGTCCGCGCCGAGGGTCAGATTCTGGTAGTTGTCGGCCACCGAACCGTGGGCACGGAACCCGGTCGGCGCGTTCAGTCGCTCGAAATAGTAGTTGTAGCGTCGCGACTCGGCGGCGTCACGGCTCACGTTGACGATGAAACCGTCCGGGATCTGGGAAGCGTCGGCGATCGCGCCGGCATAGTCGCCCCTGGCAACACGAACCCGCGCACGCCCCAGCGTGCCCTGCATGGTCAGCGTCTCGTCACCGGCCGCCTGGGCCAGCGAGATCGCTGAATTGAACCGCTGCTCGGCTTCGGCCTGCACCTCGGCCGGCTGCATCACGGCACCCCCGTCGATGGCCATGCGGCAGAACCCCTCGCCCATCGCTACCAGCGGGAATGCCCCCCAAACCGCCGCCGTCGCCTGCAGCGCCGCAACGTTCGGCACTTCGTCAGCCGGGAACCCCGCCAATCTCGTCGACACGTCCTCCGCCTGGAAGCGCGCCGTGTGCAGCGGCGTGAACATCGGATAGCCCCAGCCGCCGCAGGTGCCCTGCGCATACCCCGCGTCGGACGCGTAGATCTTGCGCTGGCCCCAGTTCCTCATTGTGAGGTTGCCCGAGGTCGGCACGTATTCGTCGGAGTGGTGTGCTGCGCCGGCAACGTACTGGTTCCAGCTGCACTCGACCTCGGCGACCACACCCGTCGTCAGCACGTCCGCCAGCGACGAACTGTTCAAGGCCTCTTCCAGCACCTTCCCGGGCACGTGCACCGCGAGAATGTCATCCAGGCTACACCCTGAGAACACGAGGGATGAAGCCGCGAACAGGACCGCACCTGCCAGTCTGTTTCTTGCTTTCATTTTCATCTCTCCTGTGATCTAGAATGTGAACCGAACCGTGGACACGAATCGGGTCAGCTGAGGCCAACCCTCCTGCACGTAGCCGTTGAGTCCGAACTGACCGGGACTCTGGCGCGCGCGCTCGATATCCATGATCGGGTGTCCGAAGGAGTCCTTCGACTTCTGCCAGATCGTCCACAGGTTGTCGACCGAAGCCGTAACAGCGACCCGGCTCGCCCACATCATCTCGGCGACGGATTCCGGCAGTGTATAGGAGGCCGAAAGCGTCCGCAGCTTCATGAAGTCGCCCGCTACGACACCCGACTGTGCCAGACCCTGCGCACCAAGCGCCTCATACCCCAGCAGAATGGGGTCCGTACGTTCGAGGATCGCCCTGGAGTTGATGAAGAACCGATGCTGCGCGCTGACGTCTCCCAGGCTCAGGTGGTGTCCCCCCACATAGTCGACCAGCGCATACAGCGAAAGGTTCTGGCCGATGCGCAGGTTCGTGTAGATGCCGCCTTCGATGTTGGGAATCGGCTGACCCCAGTACACCTCTGGTGCGTCGGCGCAGGGAACGGGCGAACCGCCGCCCCACGAAAACTCGGAGTCGCCGGCCTTCTCGCCACCCTCGCACATCATGTTCGTGCCGACGTTGCGCCCGCTGGAGCCGTCGAGCTGCGCGCTGACCACGCGCTTGTAGAACATGCTCCCCAGCGGGAAGCCCTCGACGTGGAACTGCCGGTTCAGGCTCGAGGAACTCTGGACGATTGGAGGCTGGCCCCCAAGGTCGGTGACCTCGTTGTCGAAGGTGGAGAACGTGGCCCCCATATCCAGGCTGAAGGCGGAGGAGTTGTACACCTGCCCGTTGATCCCCACCTCGATGCCCTTGTTGCTGATCTGTCCGATGTTCCGGAACTGGACTCCGGGGAAACCCTTCGAGGGAATGACGGGCACACGGACCAGGGCGTCGTCCGTCGTCTGGCTGTAGACGGTGAATTCAAGACCGATCAGGTCGTCCATGAGGCCGGCATCGAAGCCCAGTTCGATCTCGGTTCCGACCTCGGGCTTGAGGTCCGGGTTGCCGATGTTCTCGGGAGTGAGGACCGAAGCACCCCCGGGACCCACAGTCGGCGTATAGGTCTGAATCGCGTCGAAAACATCCGGCTGCTTGCCGGCTTTCCCCCAAGCCGCCCTCAGTTTCAGCGTGTTGACCCCGGGCAGCATGTCCTGGAAGGCCGGCTCGTCGCTGATCACGTACGATGCCGACAGCTTCGGATATACGACGAAGTCGAAGTTCGTGCCGAACGCGCTGTTGTCGTCTCCACGCACGGCGCCGGTCAGGAAGAGACGGTCGCCCATGGCAACCTGTTCCTGCACGAACACGCCGAAGGTCTTGTTCTCGAGGAAATCCTCCTCGGCCTGCTTCGTCGCGCCCGACGAAACCGTCTCGAGCGCGTCGACCGGGAAGGTCTCGCCGTGGGCAAACGTCGACGACTCCTGCCGCTGGTAATACTGCAGACCGCCCGAACTGGTGAAGGTCATGCCTGCGAAATCGAAGATGGTGTTCGCCTGGTAGTCGATTGAGAAGTAGCTGGTGTTGAGGTTGATGATCGTCTTGCGTCCCCAGGGCGTGAACTGCCCGGCTGGTTGACGGCCGGTCGCACGATAGAGCTCGGAATTCCTGACGCCGCTGAAGTCGCCGCCCACGATGGCCCGGTGCGTCAGCCACTCGAAGGGTTCGTGACGCGCTTCGAGCGAGAACGTCGTGCGATCCACATGCTGGAAGCCTTCAATGTCCTCCTCGTAGGCCTCGGGCAGGTAGGCGATGTAGCCCCGGAACCCACCGGCGATGTCGCTGGGCTTCCCTGAACCCGCTTCACAGCCCGGCGAGGGACAGGCCCAGATGATGGCCGTTGGCAGTGCCTGCTGGGCAGACGCCGACTGCGCCTTGGACCGGATCGCGCCCAAACCGAAGTTCAGCTCCAGCTTCTCGGACGGAGTGTAGGTCAGATTGGCGCGCCCGCTCATGCGGTTTTTCCAGTTGTACGAGACGACGCCCTCGTCCCGGTCCCAGTCCGCCGAGACATAGTAGGTGATCTGCTGGGTGCCGCCTGTGACGTCTGCCCCGTACGACTGCGCGTGGCCGGTCTGGAACCACTCGTTGCCGTACACGTCGCGGTCGATCTGGAGGACGTTGAAGGACGACACGGTGCCCGGCTGGCACCTCAGTCGCTCATCCACATCCACGGTCTGGGACACGCCTTCGCACATGTACCACGATTCGGGGAACATGCCGTAGACGTTCGGATAGAAGTTGGCGCCCTGCTTCATGGTGACGTTGATCCGCGGCGCACCGGTCCGGCCCCTCTTGGTGATGATCTGGATCACCCCATTGGAGGCTTCCGTTCCGTAGAGCGTCGCCGCCGCGGGTCCCTTGATGATCTCGATGCTCTCGATCTCATCCGGGTTGAAGTCGGCCAGGCGCGAAGGCTGGGAATTGCCGTTGAAGGCGTACCACCCGAAGGCGGCGTTGCTTTCCTGGCCATTTACGCGAACGCCGTCCACATACACGAGCGGCTGGGCGCCCAGCGAGAGACTGGCGACGCCCCGGATCCGAGTGGAGCCGCCGGCACCGATCTCCCCGCCGGCCATGGAGACGCGCACGCCGGGTACGGTCGCACTGATCATGCGCTGCACATCGGCGGCCGGCGCCAGCTCCTCGAGTTCGGCCGCGTTGACCTGGCCGATCGAATTGCCGACAGCCCGGGCGGACTGCTCGCCGACAACCCCGGTGACCACGATCTCGTCGAGCGAGATCGCCGTCTCCTGCAGCTCGATCGTGACCGCCTGCCCGGTGGTTGCGGTGGCCGTGGCCTCGCGGTAGCCGATCATGACCACCCGCACGGTGGCGGTGGCCGAGGGCACGTTGAGGATCAGGAAGCGGCCGCGGTTGTCGGTCAGGACACCGAGGTTGGTGCCTTCGACCAGCACCTGCGCGCCGCCGAGCGGCCGCTGCGTGGTGCCGTCCACGACCGTTCCGGTGATGGTGTTTTGCGCAGCCACGGGCGCGACGGCCAACGCCAGCGCCACGAAGCCCGCCACACCCGCGGCGGCGAGTCGCCACAATCGCGGGGTGGTTCGGTTCGAACGGAAGCTTCGTCTCATGGGATTCTCCTTACTTGTGTGGGTGTGAGACTCGTCCTCGCGAAGGCCTGCCGAAACAGGACCCTCACACGGGGTTGCCAAGATAGGTCCAGTCGGGCAAACCCGCAATGGGCGTACGCATTATTGTATACAGAACACTCATGCCCTGCTGTATACAGGCGTGTGGCAGTCCTCCCTCATGACGGCACCACGCGGTAATCCGGCGGCGGCTCCGCCCCGATCAAGTGCTCCACGAAATAGTCCCAGCGCCGGCGGATGTAGTAGGGGTCGCCGCCCGCCCCGTGGTTCAGGTTCGGGAGGATGAGCATGTCGAAGGTGCGGTTCGCCTTGATGAGCGCGTCGACGACCTGCATGGTGAGCGCCGGGCTCACGTTGTCGTCCATCTCGCCGTGGATCAGCAGGAGCCTGCCCTGCAGGTTGGCGGCGTGGGTCGTGTTGGCCTGCTGGATGTAGTTGGCGCCGTCCGGCTCCATCAGCCCGTGGTAGAGCTCGCCCCAGAGCGCGATGTAGCCGCGCTGGTCGTGGTTACCGGCGCCCGAGACGGCCACCTTGTAGAAGTCAGGCTGGGTCAGGATGGCGTGTGTGGACATGTACCCGCCCCCGGAAAAGCCGTAGACTCCGACCCGGTCGAGGTCCATCCAGGGCCGCGACGCCGCCAACTGCTTCATCGACGATACGTGGTCCGCCAGCCCGCCGGCGTCCTGCAGGTTGCCGTACGCGACGTTGTGGAACGCCTTGGACCGCATCGGCTTCCCGAGCCCGTCAAGAACGACGACGACCGCGCCCAGTTCGGCCGTCGCCTGCGCGTCCCACAGGACTCGCGACAGGGGGTCGGCGACGCTCTTTGGAACCCACGCCGTCTGGGGACCCGGGTAGACGTAGTCGATCACCGGGTAGACGGCATCCGGGTCGAAGCCGGTAGGCCTCACGATCAGGCCGTAGAGGTCGGTCACGCCGTCCCGCGCCTTCGTGACGACCATTTCGGGAGGACTCCAGCCCAGCGCTTCGAGGCCTTCCAGCGACCCGGTCTCCAGCGTCATCGCCACCGCGCCGTCCGCGTCGCGCAGGACGGTGACCGGCGCCGTGTCGATGCGGCCGTGGGTGTCCACGAACCAGGCGCCGCCGGGACTGGCCGCGACCAGGTGGTGGGAGTTCTCGGGTGTGAGGCGGCGCACCGCTCCCCCGTCCAGTCCCACGCTGTACAGCTGCGTGTAGTACGGGTCGCCGCCTTCGCGCCCGCTCCCGGTGAACCAGACCGTCCGCGCGGCTTCGTCGACGTGCAGAATCTGCCGCACCAGCCACGCACCCGTGGTCAACTGCCGCTTCAGTTCACCGGTGCCACCGTCGTAGAGGTACAGGTGGCCCCAGCCGTCCCGCTCGGACCACCACACGACCTCATCCCCGCCGCCCAGCACCCGCACGTTGGGCCGCGACGCCAGCGATGGGGTGGCCTCGCAGTACGTCGCGCAACTCTCGTGGATGATCGTGCGGACCTCGCCGGTCGCCGGATCGGCCGCCTCCAGGCTCACGGCCTTCTGCCCTCTTGCGAAGCGCAGGGCGTAGAGGGCCGACCCGTCTTCCGCCCACCAAACGTTCTGAAAGGTGAAGGGCGACTGGAAGATGGACATGAGAGGATCGGCGTTCAGACGGGTCACCGCGCCATCCTCCGTGTCCACGATGACCATGTGGGCCATCGGGATGATCGAATCGCCGGGAAGCGCGTACCGGTAGGCGTGGTGCCGCGGCCGCTTGGAGCCGTCCTCGGGCGCGCCCTGCACGAGGTGCATCTCCAGCACGCCGCGCTGATCCAGCTGGTGCGTGGCCACGCGGCGGCCATCCGGCGACCAGAGCGCGGCGGGCGGCACCGGCACGCCGAAGCGGCGGATCGTCACCGCCGACGTGTTGCCCTCGGGCGACGACCCGTAATCCCAGTACGGCTCGCCGTCGTCGGTCAACTGCGTGCCTTCCTCGTCGCCGGCCGTCCGTACCCGGAGGTTGTGGTCGCGGGTGAAGAGCGCGCGCGTCCCGTCGGGCGAGGCGAGTTCCGCCGGGCCGAATTCGGCGGAGGCATCGCGCTCGGCACAGGTGTAGTCGGCCAGGTCGCAGCGCCACTTCGCCGTGCCGATGTCCAGCGTCAGTGCGCCGCCGCCATCGGTGAACTCGAAGGTGGTGAACGGCATCCGGGCCGGGTCGTATGCGGTATCCGCCGCGGCGGAGAGAGCGGCAGCGAGACGGCCGTGGTCAAAGGCGTCGCGCCGGGTCCGCGCACCGGGATCGACCAGGATGAAGCGTTCGCCGTCGTCCGTGCGCACGCGGTACCAGAACCGGTCCGAGCCGCCGACCCAGGTCACCGGCCCGATCGGAACGCCGGTCAGGTGGCGGACCGCGTTGCCCGGCAGGAACTGCTCCGCGCGCGCATAGTCGGCGGACGTGACGTCGGGGTCGGCCGTGACGTCGGCGCCGGCCGTCGCCGTCTGACCGTCCGCGGAGAAGGCCGTCACACCCAGGCCCACTACCGCGCACACGCCCGCACCCACCCCCGGGGCCACGGCCGCCAGCACCACCGCCACGGCCCGCCACACACGCACGGCCCGGTCGCCACCACGATCAACGCTCGCTTGCACCATCGCGTAGAGTCTCCCATTTCTCTTGGCGTACCCTCGCGGATCGGCCGCGACCCCTCGCAGCCGACCCAAAGCATTTCGGCGAAGATGCGTGTCCACGGTACAGTACGCCACCTGGCGCTCTAGACACCGCTTCGCGCCCCTCACCGGAGGTCATCATGATCCGCCGCACCGCCGCCCAGCTCCATTCCCGCCTCGCACCCGCCCTTGCGACGGGACTCACCCTCGCCATCGGCCTCCTGGCCTCGGGCGCCGCACCCGGCCCGGTCACCGCCCAGGAAGAGGGCTCGGTCATGGTCGGCGGCCCCGGCTCGGCCAACTTCGAGCTGGCGGCGCGCTTCGCTCCCTACAAGGTCAGCGATCTGGTCCACTCTCTACGCGTCGCGCCGCGGTGGATCGAGGACACGGACCGCTTCTGGTACGAGTGGGAGACTTCCCAGGGCCGGCACTTCTACCTCGTGGACCCGGGCCAGGGCACACGCACCGAGATCTTCGACAACGACCGGATTGCCGCCGAGCTGACCCGCATCACGCGGGATCCATGGGACGCCCAGCACCTGCCGATCCGCACCATCCGATTCACCGGACCGAACACCATCCAGTTCGACGTGGAGTCGTCGCAGGATGAGGAGGTGGAGGAGGATGAGGAAGACGAAGGGGACGTCGAAGAGGACCAGGAGGACGAGCAGCAGCGCGGCCCGCGCCGGCCCCGCACGCGCAAGATCGTGCACCACTTCGAGTACGACGTCACGACGAGGACACTGCGCGAACTCGACGACTACGAGTCGCCGGACAATCATCCCGCCTGGGCCAGCGTCTCGCCGGACACGGCGTGGGTCGTCTTCTCCCGCGAATTCAACCTCTGGATGATGAGCTACGAAGAGTACATGAAGATCGTCGAAGCACGGCGCGGCAAGTCGGGCGACGAAGCCGAAGAGGCGGAAGAGGACGTCGAGGTCGAGGAGATCCAGCTGACCACCGACGGCGAGAAGGACTTCAGCTGGGGCTTTCAGGGCCGTGGACAGAACGACGAGGAGACGGAAGAGGAGTTCGAGAAGCGCCAACGGTCCGGGACGACGTGGTCGCACGATTCGCGCTACTTCGCGCTGACCCGGCAGGACCGCCGCGAAGTGGACTTCCTCTGGGTCGTCCACGCGGTGGGCAACACGCGGCCGAAGCTGGAGAGCTACCGGTACGACATGCCGGGCGAGGAGAACGTCACGCAGACCAGCCTCCACGTCTTCGACATGGAGTCGCGCGAGATGACGCAGATCGACGACGATCCCTGGAAGGACCAGCGCATGGGGATCTTCAACGCGCCTGGACAGGGCGGCGGCGGGTTCTTCTTCTTCGGCGGCGGCGGCGGCGCGGGCCGTGACGAACCCAGCATCACGAAGTGGCTGTCGGACAGCAGCAGCGAGCTCTACTTCTGGCGCCGGAGCCGCGACCAGCACCGGGTGGACGTGATGAGGGCCGACCCTGCGACCGGGGAGGTCGCCGCCGTGATCGAGGAGCGCCTGAACACGTACGTGGAGCACCAGACGCCTCGCCGCCTGGAGAACGGGGACCTCATCTGGTGGTCTGAACGGGACGGGTGGGCACACCTCTACCGCTACGCGCCGGACGGAACGGTCCGCACTCGTCTAACCGAAGGCCCCTGGCATGTCGACGCGTTGATGGGCGTGAATGAGGACGACGGATACGCGATCCTGCGGGGGAATGCGCGCGAGGAGGGCGAGGACCCGTACTACATGCACATGTACCGGGTCGGCCTGAACGGCGGCGGCGTGACGCTGCTCAACCCCGGCAACTACGACCACCAGGCCGTCGCCTCCGAGTCGGCGCGCTACTTCGTCGACAACTACTCGCGTGTTGACACCAACCCCGTGTCGGCGCTCTTCGACGCCTCCGGTCGAAGGATCATGGACCTGGAGACGGCCGACCTGTCGGCGCTGGAGGCGGCCGGATACCAGTTCCCCGAGACGTACCAGGTGAAGGCCGACGACGGCGTGACGGACATCTACGGAGTCATGTACAGGCCCTACGACTTCGACCCCGCGAAGAAGTACCCGATCGTCGCGTACGTGTACCCCGGCCCGCAGACAGAGTCGGTGTCGAAGTCGTTCTCGCTGAACTCGACCGAGCAGGCGCTGGCGCAGTTCGGCTTCATCGTGATCACGATCGGGAACCGCGGCGGCCACCCCGACCGCTCCAAGTGGTACCACAACTACGGGTACGGGAACCTCCGCGACTACGGCCTGGCCGACAAGAAGGCCGGGATCGAGCAGCTCGCCGACCGCCACGGCTTCATCGACATCGACCGGGTGGGAATCTACGGGCACTCCGGCGGCGGCTTCATGTCGACCGCGGCGATGCTCGTCTACCCCGACTTCTTCAAGGTGGCGGTGTCGTCAGCCGGGAATCACAACAACGACGTCTACAACGCCAACTGGTCCGAGAAGCACGACGGGGTCAAGGAGGTGAAGGACTCGACCGGCGCCGTCACGGGCTTCGAGTACGACATCGACCGGAACTCGGACATCGCGGCGAACCTGAAGGGACACCTGCTGCTGACCACTGGGGACGTGGACAACAACGTCCACCACGCCGGCACCTTCCGCATGGCCGAGGCGCTGATCCGCGCGAACAAGCGCTTCGACTTCTTCATCTTCCCCGGCCAGCGCCACGGCTTCGGGAACATGAGCAACTACTGGTTCTGGCTGCGCGCGGAGTACTTCGTGAAGCACCTGCTGGGCGACACCCAGTGGAACGTGGACATTCTGGAACTGCAGGGGGATCAGCCGAAGGGGTGATGGGATTGAGTAGGGGTCATGAGCCCATATCCGGACCCCCTCAGGCTGACCGGCGTCAACCACGCCTCCTCGGTTGCTCGCCAGAACCGTCGATGTTAACATATGTGTTACTAGTGGCGATTGGCGGACTCCAGAGAAAGACCGGTGCGACCTCCAGAATATGAGGGCCAACGACTCACGGTGACCTGCATGGTTCGGTCGAGCGGGCGCTGCCCCGCAGGGGATTTCCTGGATGAGCTAACGCCACGTGAGCGCACGAAGCTGGACGTGATTTTTCAACTGCTGGGGGACGGACAAGGCATTCGTAGCCGAACCCAGTTCAGGAAACTGCGGGACACGGATGGCGTATTCGAGGTGAAGAGTGGGCAGATCAGGATACCGTGCTTTTACGCAGGCAGAGATCTGATTCTGGCCTTCGGAGTCCGGAAAAAGTCGGACAAGCTGCCGAGAAAGGACATCCGCAGGGCGATCAGCATGAAGAGAGAGTTCGAACGAGACAGGGAGATATGAGTGGCGAACGAGGCGTGGATCAAGCGGCAGACGAAGACCCCGGAGGCCCGCAGGCGCTACGAGGAAGAGCGGCTGATCCTCTGGACCACAGAGGCAATCTGGAAGGCAATGGACGAACAGGGCCTCACGCGGGCTGAGATGGCGGAAAAGCTGGGTACCAGTCGCGCCAACATCACCCAGCTCCTCAGCGGATCCCGGAACATGACCCTCCGGAGCTTGGCTTCGCTGGCATTTGCCTGCGATATGCGAGCGGAGGTCCGCCTGGACGAACTCACCGCGTCAGTTTTCAATTCGATCGACGACCAGACCATCGAGTTGAGTCGCTCACAACCGGTCACGTTCTGGACCGAGCCAAAGGTCGCGGAGGTGCCGCCACTCTTCCGTACGCGTTGCGGAACTGACGAAAAGGAGGACGAGCACCCGTCTACCTCCGCAGCACCTGCTCTCCGCCTGGTAGCATAGAAGCGAACGAGGGCGCCGCCATGACGACCAACATTGAGCGTGCCAGCTTGGTGTCTCAGCACGTTCAGATCGAATCGGTGATCCTGACCGACATGCGGATGAAGGCGGCACTTCACACGATCGCCAAGCCGACTGAACTACGGCTCGGGAATTGGTTTCGATGTAGCCACAAGCTGAGGCCGTCCGACCCCGATCGGGTGTTCGTGCACATCGATCTCAAGTTCGAAGCCAATCCCGGGGGCGAGGCAGATGTGGAGAGTGGAGCGTTGGTCGAATTGAGCGCCATCTTCCTCGCGACCTACCGTCTGAAAGCCGCGAGCGCCTATCCCCACGACGCACTTCAGCACTTTGCCGAGCTAAATGGGACCTATAACGTGTGGCCCTATTGGCGCGAATTGGTCCAGAGTTTTGCGGGACGGGCTGGACTCCCGGACATTGTCGTGCCCGTCTTCAAGCCAAGGGTTCGAGAGCTCGCATCGCAAGAGGAACTCGCACTGCCTGCCGAGGCCACAGCCGGTGCCGAAACCGAAAAACTGGCACCCAGTAAGGATTCCTCGGCTTAGCCCGCTTGAGACTCACAGGCCGCTGTCGGCAACCGTCATCACCCGCAATCCCCGCGAGCAGTTGTTGAGCGCGTTGGATTCCGGGCGTTCCGGGTCCGCGCACAGGCCGAAGTATGCGGCGCCCAACGGCTCTGGCCAGTCCTTGACCTCCAGATGCAGCACGGCGCTGTCCTGTGGCGGAAACGCGGGCAGCTGGAAGGAATGCATCTGGCGGACACGGTCGCTGGGTGTGATGACCGAATCGCCAGAGACACGCAGGACGAAAAAGGTTGCGCCTGCATCGGCGTCGCCCTGATTGCGGGCCCTGAAGGTGAAAGAAGCCACACCGCCCTGGGCCACGGTCTGCGAATCAGGGGATGCCTCGGGGATCACCACGTCGGCCAGTGCGCCCTCAACCGTCACCTGGACTTCCTGGACCGCCGACAGCCCATCGGGATCCGTTGCGGTCACCACAACGAAGAGATCGCCCGCCTGCAGTCCGTGGACGGTCACTTCCGGACCCTCGACCGACACCGTCGCGAGAGATGGTGCCGTAACGGCTGTGCCGAGGGTCAGCGGGTCACCGTCCGGGTCGGAAAAGCACGGGACGAAGGTGACGGATTGGCCGATATCGACCGTCTGTGACGGTGTCGGGCAAGGAATGGGGGAATTCCGTTCGTCGCAGGCGATCAGCAACGGAAGGGTGGTCGCAACCGTCACCCGGGCGATGCGCCGGAGGCCCCGCACAACCATGGGTCACGAACACCCCAGCTCCCGCCAGCCGCGCTCGCACCCCAGCGCCCTGAGCGCTTCCGGGTCGCGCTCGGTGACCGGGCCCTTGCTGCCGCGCAGCACGATGGGCAGTTCGCCGGGCGGAGGCCGGTCCCGCTCCAGCGCGCCGGGCTGGGCCACAGCCGGGTCCCCTGCCATGAGCGCCTGCAGATTGGCACACCCGGGCCCGAATCCCAGCCTGCACGCGCGGTCGAACTCGCCCGCCGCACCCCGGAAGTCCCGGTCCGTCTCGGCCATGAGGATGCCGAATTCGTTGCAGGCCCAGCCGGAGCCGCGGTCGCAGAAACTCTGCTGCATGACGCCCGTGTAGTCGCACGCGCGCACGCTGCCCGCCTCGCACGCGTCCCGCCAGAACGGATAGTACTGGCCGGGGTGGTTGTCGCCGAGCGCGCCGGTGACGCTGAGGGTAGCGAAGACCGCGGCCCAGAGCCCCACGGTCGCGACCCGCCGCCGCGCCGGCACGGCTTGCCGGGCCGCCGCCCACGCGATCCCCATTCGCCCCGCGAGCGACGTGGCCGCCCGGTCGAGCGTCGGTGCCAGCAGGTTCAGGATCGGTACCGGTAGCAGCTTGTCGTAGAAGGGCGGCGCGCCCACCGCGTTCAGCGCGAAGACGCTGGCGACGACTCCACTCCCGTAAAGCACGGCGAAGAGGACGCGGCCGAGCTCGGACCTGGGCGAGGTCGCCGGATCGGTGAAGAGCAGGTGCAGCCCGAGGAACACCGCGATCGGGATATAGGCGTCGTAGAAGAAGTACTCGCCGGTGACCGCGAGATACACGGCGCTGAACCCCCAGATGGTAAGCACGGCGGGCATCGTCATGGTGGCAACGCCGAACAGGAGTTGCCCTGGCAGCGCGGCCAGGAAGATCACCACGAAGATGAACGGCGGCACGTACTGCGACTGCGCGATCTCGACGCCCTGCGTGATCCCGGTGGTCCCGGTCGCGATCAGCGCCAGCGAAGCCACCGCCAGCGCGAACGCGGACGGGTTGAAGATGTGCCGCGACCGTCCCCCCACGCGCCAGCGGATGAACTCCTTGCCGACGTAGACCAGTACCACCATCGCGAACTGGAGGAAGAACCAGGACAGGTCGAACCACAGGAAGAGGTTGAGACTGAAGACCACCGGCACGGGCCCGAATCCGAGTGTATGGCTGCCGCGCCGCGTCCAGCTGAACAGCGCCTCGACCGCCACTGCGAGCACCAGCTGGGCGAGAATGAACGGCGCAAATTCGTAGACCGCGGGCACGAACCATCCCCACCAGACCAGCACCGTTGCCTGCGCGAGCAGCTGCACCCAGTGCGGCCTTATCGCCCGGAACTCGAGCACGAGAGTTTCCTCGGCGCGGCGGCGCGACGCCGCAAGCCAGAGCGTCCATGCGAGCACACCCGCCGCCGATCCCGCAAACGCCCACAGCAGACCCGGCGTGGCCCGCACCCCCGGAATCAGCAGATAGGCGGCCAGGACTCCGGCAGCCGCGCCAGGCACCAGGAGGGGGCGCATGTCACGTACACCCCAGCTCCCGCCAGCCCCGCTCGCACCCGAGCGCCCGCAGCGCCTCCGGGTCGCGCTCGGCGAGGGGCCCCTTGCTGCCCATCAGCACGATCGGCCAATCGGGCAGCGGCGGTCCTCCACGCTGGAACGCGCTCACACCCTGGGCCAGACGTTGGTCACCGTCCACCAGCATCTGCAGGTTGCCGCACCCCGGCCCGTACTCCAGCCGGCACGAGCGCTCGAACTCGCCCGCGCCACCGAGGAAGTCCTGGTCCAGCGCCACCAGGAGCACGCCGAACTCGTTGCAACCCCACCCCGAGCCCTGGTCGCAAAAGTTCTGCAGCATGACCCCGGAGTAGTTGCACGCCCGGTCGCTGCCCGCGTCGCAGGCCTCACGCCAGAACGGATAGTACTGCCCGGGATGGTTGTCTCCGACGCCGCCAGCGGCGCTCATCGTCGCGAAGGTCGTGCCCCACAGCGCCACGGTTGCGAACCGCCGCCGCGCGCCCCCCGGGGTCTGCAAGCGGCCCAACGCCGACAGTTTCTCACCGAGCGCGTTGGCCGCCCGGTCCAGACGCGGCGCAAGCATGTTGAGGATCGGCACGGGCAACAGCTTGTCGTAGAAGTTGGGCGCGCCGATGGCGTCCAGCATGGCGGCGCTCGTCACCACGCCCGTGCCGTAGATCAGGCCGAACAGGATCCTGCCCCCGTCCGAGCGGGGCGACGTCGCCGGATCGGTGAAGAGCAGGTGCAGCCCCAGGAAGACCGACACCGGGATGTATGCGTCGTAGAAGAAGTAGATCCCGGTCAGCGACTGGTAGAGCAGGCCGAAGCCGAGGATGGTCAGCACCGCCGGCATCGTCATCATCGCCACGCCGAAGAGCAGCTGCGCTGGAACCGCCGCCAGGAAGATCACCAGGAACATCTGCGGCGGGATGAACTGGCTCTGGGCGATCTCGACGCCCAGCGTGATCTCGGTCGACCCGGTCACGATCAACAGGACGGCCGCCACAGACAGCGCCAGCGCCGACGGGTTGAAGATGTGCCGCGAGCGCCCGTCCAGCTGCCAGCGGACGAACTCCTTGCCGGCGTAGACCAGCACCACCATCGCGAACTGGAAGAAGAACCACGCCCCGGTGAACCACAGGAAGAGGTTGACGCTGAAGATTACCGGAATCACGCCCAGGCCCGCGGCATACCGGCCCCGCCGGGTCAACGCGAAGAGACCCTCCACCGCCACGGCAAGAAGCAGTTGCGCGAGGATCATCGGCGCCCACGACTGCACCATGTCCACGAACGTGCCCCACCACACCAGCAGCGCCCCCTGCGCCAGCGTCTGCATCCAGTGGGGCGTGCGAATGACCAGTTCCAGCGTCAGGTCTTCGCCGCGCTCGCGGCGCGACGCGAACAGCCACCCGGTCCACACCAGGATCCCGGCCGCCGCCACCGCGATCGTCCAGAAAGCCGCCGGCTCGACACGCACCCCGGGGTGCAACAGAAACGCCGCAAGCCCCGCCGCCATTGCGCACGGAAGAAGAAGCGGTCGCATCCCGACGACGGGACGCATCAGTCGCCCTTCGGCCTGCCCGGATGCACGGTGACGATCTCCACCGCGCCCGAGCGGCCCGCCTCTCCATATCGGAAGAACGCATCCGCCGGCGACAGCACCCGGATACTGCGGATCTCCTGCGGATTCTGATTGAGGAGAAGCGCGGCCACTTCCGCGGGCAGACTCGGTGGCTGCATGCCGGCCATGGCCATCGACGGCGGCGAGTAGACGATCACGCCGTCAAGCGCCAGAAGGGTCGGCCGGCAACCATTGCCCTGACTCATGAGTTCCTGCACCGACGGACGGCGCCGTGAGGACTCGATGCAGAAGGTTACGCCCGCGATCCCCCCCTCCTGACGGATACGCAGCCGCGGCGGCGCCTTGGACCTCAGAACCTCCAGCACCTTGTTGGTCCGCTCGGCCGCCTCCGCCACCGTGGACGGCGCGATGAAGTCCGAGCGGCGGCCGGTGCGTGCGACTTCGAGCTCCTGGCTGGTCGCGGCCGCTACCTCGATCCCGCGGACCTCGATCGCCGCGGGCGTGAGTCGCACTTCCCAGACCTCGCCCAGCACGACGTGCACCGCCTGCTCGACAGTCTCGTAGCCGGTTCGGTGCACCGCCACGATCTGCACGCCGCGCGGTACGGAATCCAACGCAAAATACCCGAATTCGTCCGAAATGCTGCCGACACCCAGGTCAAGCAGGTGTACGATAGCCCCCGCCACCGGCAGACCCGATTGCGTGTCAATGACCTCGCCTTCGACCCTGATCTGCGCCGAAGCGTATACGGGGGCGCCGGCGACGCCAGCCGCCAGCACCCCCGCAGCAACCCAGCGGCAAAACGCCGCTGAAGCGCGGAACCGCCCCCCGGTCAACCTGCTCCGAGAGGCGGTTCCGTCCATCCGAAGATCCCTTCCCCTACACGTCTACACGCTGATGCACAGGCTGGAGACCTTCTCGTTCACCTGGCACTCGTCCAGGGCAATCGGCATGCACGAAGCCCTCCGCGCGACCGTCGCCTTGTAGACCACGCCGCCGCCATCCAGGTGCGGATGATCCCAGCGGTGCAGGTCCCACAGACGCCGGCCCTCGAGCCAGAGCGTCAGGTGCCGCTCGCGGTCGAGAATGTCCCAACCCGACATGGAGGTAAAGTTGGCCCCCCCGCCGTCGCCGCCGGTAATCTGGCCGATCGTGCCGTCGGATTCCACCGCGTCCAGCCCGAAGTGCGCGCGCATTTCGTTGATCTTGGCCATGGCCGTCGCCAGATCGCCGGCCATCAACGCCGCCTCGGCCTCGATCAGGCGCATCTCCGTTCCCTTGACGAGCGGAATGTCATCGTCGCGGGTCGGATACTTCTCCTGCCTGTAGTGGATCGTCTCTCCATCGGCGCCGTTGCCGCTGGGGCAGCCGCTGCCGGAAGCCGAACAGTCGGTCCACGGCGTGCGCGGATCGCCGGCACCCACGATGCCCGCAAGCGTCCCCCAGGCAGAGACCTCGTGGCGTCCGTGCGTTTCCTGCCAGATCTCGCTCTCTTCACGGCTCGAATTGGAAGAGTACGCCGCGGCGAACACGAAGTCGGTAGGCACTCTGGCGGCACGCGCCGCCGCGCTTGAGAAGTCGCCCAATCCCATGTACACCTGGGCCAGACCACCCTCCGCGGCGTTTATGATATCGGACGCCGACCCAGCGTGCTGAATCGCCCGCTCCAGCAACGGGATCGCGCGCTGGAACGCAGCGTTTCGGTCCATGGCGTCGCCGGTGTCCACCTCGCCGCCAGGACCCGGGTTTTCCTCGTCGTAGGGCGCGCTGAACACCGTCTGACAGAAGTTCTCGCCGAACACGCGGTTGGCGAGCCCTCCGAAAAGGTGGGCGCGGGCGGTGTTCTCGTTGCCGTCGTACTGGTAGCCTTCGATGGCCTGCATGCGCAGAAGCCCGGCTTCGGCCACCCAGCGGGCCCGCTGGACGTCGTTCCAGCGCCCGTTCGCGTCCTCGGAATCGAAGAGACCCCTGCGATACCGCCCCGTGGAAAAGTAGCTCCCCGACCCGACGATCTCGTCGGAAAGGATCGCTGTCGTGAAGGCGAGTTCGTCGAAACCCTCCGAGAAGTCGGCCGACATCCCCGTAACCAGCGACGTAACGCCCCGTGCCGTGTTCAGGTCGTCGTCCAGGATCCGTCCGGGGTTCTTGACGTCGAAGATGCTCTCGTCGCAGCCGGTTGTCGCGAGCGCCGCGAACAGCGCGCCCAGGAACACCCGGCGTGAATTCATCGTTTTCATGATCTGCATCCTCTCCGCTTAGAAGTCGACCTGAACCGACAGCACGAAGCTGCGGATCGGCGGCAGGTTGTAGTACTCCTGCCGGAAGAGAACTTCGGCGGAACCGTCCTCGAAGGCCTCGGGGTCGACTCCCTCGAAATCGGTCCGGGTGAACAGGTTCCGTCCTTGCAGACGAATCGTGGCCGCTCGCAACTGGCCGGGCAGGAAGTCCTCCGGGACGCGGAAGCTGAGCGACGCCGAGCGGATCTTGAAGAAGTCGGCCGGCTGGGTCCACATGCCGTAGCGCACGACCGAGCGGTCGCAGAGGGCGCGCTCGCCAGCTGTTAACTGGTCCGTCCGCCCGTCCGCGATGGCTGCCACGGTGTCGCGGCACAGGGGCCACACGCGCCGCCGGGTGTTCTGGTAGGCGGTTCCCGAAGACAGCCAGTGTCCACCCATCCCCTCGCCCACCACGTCGAAGGTCAGGCGCTGGGAAAGCGTCAGGGTGGTGCTGATTCCGTACGTGTACTTGGGCGTGGTCGTCCCCACGCATTGATCCACGTACCGGGGTGCCGCGCCCACTTCGTCCGGGTTCTGGACACGATCCTCACAGAAGGCCGGGAGCGGGAAGTACACGAGATCTCCAACCGTGCAGCCCTGGCCGATGAAGCCGTTGCCGTCGAAGGACACGGCGTTGGACAGCTCGGACGTGCACTCCACGGGTGTCCGCACGTAGTTGCGCCAGCCGACGGGGATGCTCTCCAGATCGCCCAGGTCAATCACCCGGGACTCACTGGTGGACAGCCGCAAGCCGATATCCCATCCGAGTGCGCTGGACGAGAGCACGTTCAGATTCACAAAGGCCTCGTGGCCCGCGTTGGTCACCTCGCCGACGTTCTCGAGCTGGCTGCCGACGAAACCGCCGGAGGGGAGCTGCGTGACGTTGATCAGCGCATCGAAGGTGCGCTGTTTGAAGTACTGGTATTCGAAACCGACCCTGCCACCGAAAGTGGATCCCTCGAAGCCCAGCTCCCATTCCCGGGTGCGTTCGGGACCGAGTACGGGGTTGCCAAGGTTGTCGGGTGTGACACCGGGTTTGCCGTTGTCTCCCGCTACCGATGCCCAGGTCCGGGCCGCGTCGAAGAGGCCCGGCGCCTTTCCGGAGTCGCCGAAGGCGCCTCGCAGCTTCAACGTGCCGAAGCCTGCGGGGAAGAAGCTCTCATCGGAGAGGACGTAGGAGAACTGGCCTTTCGGGTAGATCTCCAGGCCGAAGTCCTGCCCGAACGCCGAGTGGCCGTCCACGCGCAACCCGCCCGTCACGAACAGCCGGTCGCCGATTCCGATGACCTCCTGCACGAAGAACCCTCCGCTGGTCACGGTGCTGTTGACCTCGAAGGCCTCGGTAATCGCTCCGGATTGCAGGATCTTCGCGCCGGGTCCGGCGAAGTCGTCGCCGAAACCGTTGGTGCCGGTCACGAAGTCGTTGTAGAGCTGGCCTCCGAGCGAGGTCGACGACGAGAGACCGAACAGGGTCCGGTCCATGGTGCCGGCGTAGTCCAGCGTGAGCTTCCGGAATGTCCGCTCATCAGTTTCCCGGTTGCCGCCCTGTACGTAGAAGTAACCCCAGGGCCGTTCCTCGAAATACTCGTTGCGGACCCAGTCGATCCCGGCGTTCAGACGGTGGTTCATCCCTTCCATGGGGTTCCACAGCAGGTTCACGCCGCTGGTGAAGTGGTCGTTGATGTTGGTGATGTCCATGTCGAGGAGCTTGCCGTCCTCGTCATTGGTGTAGTCGGCGCCGCCGCGGAATACGTTGAGGAGCAGCCCCTCGGCGTTGTTGCCGTCCGGCACCCACGTGACGTTGCGGTGCGCGTAGAAGCTGTTGAAGCGGATGTCCAGGTCCTCGGCGGGAGCGAACGAGAAGTTGCCCCGGATGTTCCAGGTCTCCTGGCCCTGCTCGGGCCGCTTCGCGTCGTTGGCGTCGAAGCCGGTGTCGAAGACGCCCGACTCGGCGCCCCACTTCGCGGACACGAAGTAGTTCATGCGCTCGGCGCCGCCGCGAACCGACAGGTTGTAGCTCTGCAGGGTTCCGTTCTTCAGCCACGAGCCGCTCGCGGGGCAACTCGGATCCGCGGGGAACATCGAGTCCCCGCCGGGGAAGTTCGCGTCGCCGGTGAAGTTGCAGTTGTTCAATCCCAGCCCGGTGGGATTGACGTCGGGACCGGGCCCGATGTGACCGAGCGTGTTGAGACCCTGGTCGACGGTGAGCGACCATGCCGGGGCTCCGGCGACTCCACGCTTGGTGAAGATCTGGATCACGCCACCTGCCGCCTCGGTGCCGTACAGCGTCGTCGCGGCGGCGCCCTTGATCGTCTCGATCCGCTCGATGTCGGCCGGATTGATGTCGTCGAAGGGGTTGGTCTGCTGGTTGGCCTCGTCGGAGTGGATCAGGCCGCGTTCGCGAATCCGCACGCCGTCCACGTAGACGAGCGGCGAATTGCTGAACGCCACCGAGTTGTTGCCGCGCAGCTTGATCGTCGACCCGGCGCCCACCTGACCGCCGTTGGTCAGGACGGTCACGCCCAGCGCACGGCCCTGCAGGATGTCGGCCACGTCCTGGATCGGCGCGGACCGGAAGGCCTCTTCGTTGATCTGGCTGACCGAGTTGCCGATCTCGCGCCTTCTGGCGGCGCCCGCGGTCCCCGTGACCACCACGCCCTCGAGGCTGATCGCCTCCGAGCGCAGTTCGAAGTCCTGGATCACGGCACCGCCCGCGGCGACGGTCACGTCCATGCTGGACGCCGAGTAGCCGATGTACTGCACCTGCACCGTGTGCGTGCCCGCGGGCACGTTCTGGAGCAGGTACCGGCCCACGTTGTTGGCCAGGATCCCGGTGTTGAGCGCCGGGATGGCGACCTGGGCGCCCGCGATGGGCTGTCCGTTGGTCGCGCTTCGCACCACGCCGGTGATCGTGCCGGTCTGCGCCGCGAGGGGCGCGGCGACCGTCGCGACCATCAAGGCTGCGGCGAGAAGGGGTGTGGTGGCGGCCCGGCCGACCGCCTTACCGATGTTTGCTGGGGACATATTGCCTCCCTTTCGGGGTGAAACAGAAACGGACGCGCACTTCGCGCCCGAAGGTAGATACTTCGGAGTGGTTCGGTCCCGCAAGTGACGTCACCAGGATCGCCATTCTCACCAGCCCACCGGAATCGTGAAGCGGATCAGGGGAACCAGGGCGTCGGTCGGATCTTCGTCACCGCCGGTGTCGGAGCCCTGGTCGCCCTCGAAGCCAAGATAGGCCAGCGTCGCCACGCCTCCCACGAACGCCACCGACAGGAGGGCGCTGCGACCATGCGCCGGGTCCCTGCGCTCCAGGCCAAGGATCGACTCCAGCGGCAACACGACCTGGCTGAATCCGGTACCGCTCGTGAGCACAAAGGCGGCGGAATCGCCGCGCATTTCCACGAAACGGCCGCTGACGAAGCCCTGGTTGCCGCTGGCAAACGCGATGTTCCTCGCCAGTTCCTCCGTCGTGAGGCGCATCCGGACCCGCTGCTGCGGGGGCAGGTCCGTGACCGCGACCTGCTGGTAGGTCGCACAGCCACCGGCGAGGACAGCCGCCAGAAGAGCGGCCGTTCCCAGGGTCTTGCGGCGCGGGGTGAGAAGTTGAGTTGCCATCTAAAAAGTCGTGTCAGGTAAAACGCAAGCCTTGAAGTATATGGGGTTCGGGCCGATTCGTCATCACCGAGTCTTGTCCAACGGCAAATGAGCCTGAACGCGGGGCCGGTTTCCAGCGGGGAGTGAGCCTGAAGGCCGGGGCGAAGAGATCATTGGAGGATGATCGTGACACTTCGCACCGAACGGATCCGGACGCTCGACGAGATGCGCGCCTTCCTTGAGGGCAACGAACCGGCCGACTTCCAGATCACCGACCGCACTTCCGCCTACGTCTTCGTCCGCCGCACGCTGGTCCGCTTCGAGTACCACGGCCTCGGGAAGCCCGACAAGGGCCTGGTGAAGCGGTTCGTCGAGAAGGTGACGGGCCTTTCGCGCGCCCAGGTCACCCGCCTCATCCGACAGCACCGCCGGACGGGCCACATCCGCGACCACCGCAGGAGGCCCCCCGCCAACGCCTTCCAGCGCCGCTACACGCCCTACGACGCCGCTCTGCTGGCGGAGGTCGACGAAGCCTTCGGCCAGCCCTCCGGACCTGCCACCAAGGTGGTCCTGCAACGCATGCACGAGGTCTACGGCGACGAACGCTTCGCGCGTCTCGCCTCGATCTCCAACGGCCACATCTACAACCTCCGCAAGACCCGCGCGTACCGGACCGGCCGCCTCACCTTCCGCAAGACCCGGCCCACCCCAGTCCCCATCGGGGTCCGCCGCAAGCCGCGGCCGGACGGCAAGCCCGGCCATCTCCGCGTCGACACCGTCCACCTCGGCGACCGCGAGAGGCGGAAGGGCATCTACCTCATCAACGTCGTCGACGAAGTCACGCAGTTCCAACACCTTGGAGCCGTGCCGCGCATCACCCACCACTTCCTCGTCCCGCGCCTCGAAGCCCTGCTGTCCGCCTTCCCCTTCGCCATCCGCGCCTTCCACTCCGACAACGGCAGCGAATACGTCAACGGCCGCGTGGCCGAGCTGCTCAACCAGCTCCACATCGGCGTCTTCACCAAGTCCCGGCCCCGCCACCCCAACGATAACGCGCTGGCCGAGACCAAGAACGGCAGCGTCGTCCGCAAGTGGCTCGGCCACGTCCACGTCCCCCACGCCCTCGTCCCCCAGGTCAACGCCTTCCTCCACGACCACCTCTGCCCCTTCCTCAACTTCCACCGGCCCTGCCTCTTCCCCACCGAAGTCACCAGCCCCACCGGCCGAGTCAAGCGGCGCTACCGGCAACGGGACGTCACCACGCCCTACGAGCGCTTCAAAGCCCTGCCCGGCTCCGACGCCTTCCTCCGGCACGGCGTCACCCTCGGCGCTCTCGACCAACTCGCCGCCGCAACCACCGACCTCGACGCCGCCCGAGCCGTCCGCCGCGCCCGCGACGAACTCTTCCGCGCCATCGGCCAAGCCGGCAACTCCGCCGCGTGATCCGACTCGCGCCAACCGCTGGCTCGCCGGAGACCCTCATGCCTCCCGGCCATCCTCCGGCTCGCCGGTTGCCTCTCTCCCACGTCCAAGGAGATAATCAAACTCCATCAACTGCCACCTGCTCCGGGCTCCGGCCTCACTTCTCGCACCTTCCCCGGTTCAGGCTCATCTCCGTATTGGAAAAGACTACCGGCGCGCCGTCCACTCCACTTCCGGGTATACGGCCCCCGGATCGTCCAGCAGCGGCGCATCCGCGCCCTTCAGGTAGCGGTCGAAGAAGGCCACCGTGAGCGCATTGATGATCTCGTAGCCGCGCGCGGGCTCGATGTTCGGCGATGCCCCGGGGATGAACAGCACCAGGTCCGAGAAGCTCCCGTGGTTGGTCCCGGCGATCGTGACGTCGTACCAGTCGCCGGTCGACGCCGACTTGAGCCGGGCGTCGGTGTCCCTCACCACGGCCATGAGGCGCTCGATCGCGTCGTTGTAGGCCGCGATCGAATCCGGGTCCTCGAAGGGCGGGGTGTCCGCGGCCACGTCGCCGTGCATGAGCATGAAGGGCCGCGTGGTCCCGGCAAACGGTGCCGAGCCGAAGAGCTGCCCGTCGTGGTCGATCGCTGCCTTGACGCGCTCGTCGACCGCGCTCATCTCGATCGAGGTCGCGCCGCCGAAGGACCACCCGTACATCCCGATGCGGTCGAGGTCCAGCCGCCCCGCGAAGGGGCCGTCGCCCGCGTTCAGCGCCTCCAGCTGGTCGATCACGAAGCCCGCGTCGGCAACCCATTCGGGGAAGGCATGCTCGTCGAGGAACTCCCAACTGGCCATCGCGTCGTTGTACAGGTCGCCCGTGGGCTCCGGGAAGTTCAGCGAGTCCGCCACGACGGACGAGCCGTCCGGCAGGAACTGCGTCTTGTTGAAGCCGTTGTGGCCGACCGAGACCACGACGTAGCCGTGACTGGCCAGCTCCTCGGTGGTGAAGGTGCTGGTGAAGCGCGTCCAGCCGCCGCCGTGGTTGTAGACCAGGACCGGGAAGGGGCCGGAGGCGGGCGCCGCGTCCTGGATCGCGTTCGTGCGGACGTGGGTGACCGGGACGAAGTCCTGGCCGTCGCCGAACTCGGCCATGTCCTGTATGTACATTGCGCCGCCCTCGCCGGCGTCGCCCCCGTCGGCGTCGCCCTCACCCTCGCCGCCACCCTCTTCGTCGGTGGGGTACCAGACGCGCACCGCGACGGAGCGGAGGTCGTCCGGGTCCCGCGTGAAGCGCTCGGGGCGGCTCTCGTCGATCCACCGGTACTCGGTCATGCCGATGGTGTGGGGGCCGGTGGGGGGTGCGAACGGCCTCTCGGGGATGTCGGGTGGCGCTTCGGCGGGTGGATCGGCAGGCGCGTCGCCGGAGCAGGCGGCCGCGAGAATGGCCAGAACGGACAGCATCTGTTTCATCGGAGGTCTCCCGGAGATGGGACCACGGGTCATGGGACGGTCGGCAGCGGGCCGGCCAGCCTGACGAAGAGCAGGTTGCGCACGCGGCCTCCGCCCACGCGCATGTCGGTCACCGCGCCGCCCGGGCCGCGCTCGAAGCGGATCTCGCGCATCCACCAGCTGTCCGTGACGAATTCGTCGGGGGCGCGATACTCGAGGACGATTTCGCCGTGGCGGATGTGGCGCGCGACCAGGCGGCCATCCGACACGCCCAAGTGGTAGAGTGCGTCGAGTTCGGGGCTGTACCAGCTGCCGGCGTATCCCGCAAGCACCGCCGGGTCGGGTGTCGCCGGTGGCTCGGCGTCGGCAGCCGCCGTGGGGGGGCCGCCCTCTTCCTCCAACTCCTCCTCGGGGAAGGAACCGGCGAGCACGACGTCGGCAACGTCGCGGGCCCGGCCGGCCGGATTGCCGTTGGCCACGTTGGTGAGCACGACGACGCCCGTCTCGACCTCGGGGAACCAGTAGACCTGGGTTCGGAAGCCCGCGTCGGCGCCGCCGTGTCCGATGGTGCGCAGGCCGCGGTACTCGCCCGTCGACAGCCCGTGCGCGTAGGGGATCGTGTCGCCGTTGTTGAGGATCCCGCGCGTCTGCATCATCGCCATCACTTGCGCGCCGCCGACCGTCTCGTGGCGGAAGTTGTCGAGCCAGCGGGCCAGGTCCTCGGCGGTCGTGAACAGGCTGGTGGCGCCCGCGTTGGCGTAGCTGAGCACCGACTTGCGGTACCGGGGGCCGGATTCGTCCTCCGCCTCCGGCTCCGGTCTGTAGGAATACGCCCGGTTCGGGACCATGTGCTCGTGGTCGTCGTGGAAGTGGGTACGGTCCATGCCGGCCGGCCGGAAGATGCGAGCCGCGGTGAACTCGGGGAACGACATGCCGCTGACGGCCTCGACGGTCTGCGCCATCAGCGTGTAGCCCATGTTGGAATAGAGGTACTCCGAGCCGGGCACGAAATTGAGTTCGCGCTGGCGGGCCATGAGGCCGCGGATCTGCTCGGTCGTGATGACGTCGTCGAGCCGCCAGCCGGAGATCCCGAGCAGCTGCCACTGGTCGCGGATACCGCTCGTGTGGTGGATCAGCTGGCGGACGGTGGTGGGCTGATCGAAGGTGGGGACGAAGTCGAGGTGCTGCTGGACGGGATCGTCGAGCCCGAGCGCGCCGTCGGCGGCGAGCATGGTGACGGCCATGGCCGTGAACTGCTTCGACACCGAGGCCACGTGGAAGACGGTGGCGGGGGTGACGGGTACCGCGTGCTCGATCTGGGCGAAGCCATAGCCACGTGAGTACACGATGTCGCCGCCCTGGATCACGGCGACCGAAGCGCCGGGCGAGCCGGGACGGTCGAGGTCGGCGAAGACGGCATCGATCCCGCGGGCGAGGGCGGGGGAGACGGGGCGGTCGGGCGCGCAGCCGGCCAGGAGGGCGGTAGCGAGGAGGGCGGTGGCGAGGAGGCCCGTGGTGCCGAGGGCGGCGGCGGCCGGCCAGGTGCCCGCTCGCGGGGCGGCGGCTCGTGTGGCCATTGACATGTCCCGGCTCCTTGTGCCCGCGCTCATTTCCACGCCTCCACGATGTCCTGTGCGATCATGCCGAGCGTTTCTTCGAGCTCGAAGAAGCTGCCCCGGCTCTGGTTGGTGAAGACCGAGATGATGGTGGGACCGCCTTCGTACAGGAGGATACCCACGTCGTTGCCCGCGTACGGGGGCCAGTCACCGGTCTTGTGCGCCACGGTCACGCCCTGGAAGCGGACCATGCGCGGAAGCCGCGTCGTGTAGAATTGGTTAACCATTATGTTAACCATCTCGTCGCTGGCGGCCTGGTCGGCGAGTTCCCCATGCAGGATCTGCTCCAGCAGCCGCCCCATTTCCGCCGCGGTCGTTCGCCCCAGCCAGATCGTGGAGTCGCCTTCGATCCCGAAGAAGCGCTCCGCGGCACCCTCGTCCGACGGAAACCCGCGCTCGAAGACTTCGCGCTCGCCGAGCGCCGCATAGGCCGGATCGGTGCGGATCCAGGTCTCGAGGAAGAGGCGGTGCGTGGTGTGCTTGAGACGCGTCTGCTCGTAGCCGCCCGCCGCGAGCATCTCGTTGACGCGGTTCATGCCGACCAGGTCGATCACCATGTCGGTGGCGGTGTTGTCCGACGTGATGATCATCTGCGTCACCAGACCGCGCAGCGTCGGATTCAGCCCGGGCGCAAACGTCTGGATCAGCCCGCTTCCGCGCCTCATGTCGTCCGGCTCGACGGTATGCCGCGCGTCCAGGTCGAGGCGCCCCTCGGCGTGGTCCTGGAACGCCTTCACCATGATCGGGATCTTGATCACGCTGAGCGTGTTCATCGGCAGGTCCGGCCGAATCGCGATCTCGCGCCCCGTGGGGATGTGCTTCGCCCACGGCGAACTGGTCGCGTCCAGCGTGGCCAGGCGGGCTTCGACGCGGGCGGCGAGGTCGGCGGCGGAGGGGGTGTCGGCGGCCTCGGCGGCTTCGGCGGCTCCTGCGGCCCCAGCGTCATCGGCCGCGTCGCCGGTGGGGGCGCACGCCGGCAGCGTCAGTGCACAGGCGAGGGTGAGGAGGAGGAGGAGGGAGGACGGCCGCTCGGGCACGGCGATTGGCGGACGCATGGAGTGTCTCCTGCTGCGGTTGCGGTGGGGGGACATAGTCGGAGGCGCGGTCCGGGCGGGCAAGCGCGTGGCGTCGGGAAGGTGAGGCCGCGGTCTCTCGGCGGCCCGGCCGAGACGCGGACTGCGGGCATCCCGCTATTGTCATGGCCGTCCGCGTACCCGCGGAGCCGCCGTTTTGCGCCCGCGCGGCTGACACGACAGCTTGGGTCTTGTGAAGCGTTCCACAATGTGGCTGCAGGGAGGACTCCTGATCATGAAGAACCAAGTCGTCGCGACTCCCCTTGCGGTTTTCGTTGCGGTGGGCCTGGCCGGCGCGGCGCCGGCCTCTGTCGCTGCGCAGGAAACCGACCCCGACCCCCCCGCAGCCACACTCGCCCGCGTCGTCATCCTCGGCACGGGAACGCCCAACGCAGACCCCGACCGGTCCGGCCCGGCGCTGGCCGTCGTGGCGGGAGGCCGCGCTTACCTGGTGGACGCGGGCCCGGGCATCGTGCGGCGCGCGGCGGCAGCCGTCCGCGAACACGGCATCGATGCGCTGGCGGCCTCGCAGCTCGACCGCCTCTTCCTCACCCACCTGCACTCGGACCACACGGTGGGCCTTCCCGACGTGATCTTCTCGCCCTGGGTGCTGGAGCGCCTTGAACCGATCCAGATCTTCGGCCCGCCGGGAACCGCCGCCATGATCGGTCACATCCAGGAAGCGTGGAAGGAGGACGTCCACATACGCCTCGTCGGGCTCGAGCCGCATGACTACAACGCCGACGCATACCAGTCGCCCGTTACGGAAACAACCGGCGGCCCGGTCTACGAGGACGACAACGTACGCGTCACGGCGATCCCCGTGCCGCACGGATCATGGTCCCACTCGCTCGCCTTCCGCTTCGACGCCTTCGCGGCACCGGGCGCTCCCGCGCGCACCATCGTGATTTCGGGCGATACCCGCCCCAACGACGCCCTGGTCGAGGCGTGCAACGGATGCGACGTCCTCGTACACGAGGTCTACTCGGCAGAGATGTTCAAGCAGCGCCCGCCGGTGTGGCAGGCCTATCACGCCCACTCCCACACCTCGACTGTCGAGTTGGCCGACATCGCCACCCGTGCCCGCACGGAACTGCTGGTCATGTACCACCAGCTCTACTGGGGAGCCAGCGACGAGGACCTGGTGCGCGAGATCCGCGAGGCCGGCTACACCGGCCGCGTGGTGTCGGCGGCGGACCTGGAGGTCTATTAGGTCGGGTGCATACTTAACATGTTTGTTAAGTATTGTGCGGGTGCCTGGAGGTCGGGTGGACGCCAGCAATGCCGAACATTTCCCGAACGATGGGGTATAAGGAGGTGACACGACAACCGATCACCCCATGACTCCGGGAAAAGAACAATGCACGCCGACTCCGCCGCCCCCAGCGCCTCCGATACCCAGGCGCTCGCCCCTGCTTCCTTCGACGCGGCGGTCCCCGCCCCCGTCTCCGACGACGATCCCCTGGGCGACGAGATCGCCGAACTCTCCGCCCACATCGACGCGGCCATCTACCGGCTCCTCACCCTTATCCTGCGCTACGACGAAGAGGGGCGCTGGCACCAGCAGGGGTTCCGCTCCTGTGCCCACTGGCTCTCCTGGCGTACCGGCCTCTCCCTCGGCCCCGCCCGGGAGAGGATCCGGGTGGCCCGGTGCCTCCCCTCGCTGCCCCACATCTCCGCGGCGCTGGCCAAGGGACAGCTCTCCTACTCGAAGGTGCGGGCCATGACCCGCATGGCCACCGCCGAGAACGAGGAACAACTCCTCACCTTCGCCACCCACGGCACCACCGCCCACGTCGAGCGGCTGGTGCGGGAGCGGCGGCGCATGCTGGCGGGCGACGACTCCGCAGCCGCCGAGCGGGCGGCGCGCAGGGGCCTCTCCGTGTACGTCACCGACGACGGCGACTACGAAATCCGGGGCCGGCTCGCCCCCGAGGTGGGCGCGCTGCTGCTGAAGGCGCTCGAGGTGACGGAAGACAAGCTCTACAAGGAGCAGCGGGCCGCGGGCACGGAACACGAGACCACCGCGGCCGGGCGGCGGGCCGACGCGTTCGGGCTCTGGCTGGAAGAGCGCGTGCAGCCGAAGGTCCAGCTGGTGCTGCACTCCGTCGACACGCCCGGCTCTTTCGACACGCCCGGCTTGGTGGTCACGGAAGAGGGCGCGGGCGTTCCAGCTGAAACGTGTTTGCGCCTCTGCAGCGACGCGGAGGTCGTGCCCATCAAGCGCGGAGCCGACGGTTCGGTACTCGATGTCGGACGCCGGCGGCGGACGGTGGACTGGCGGCTGCGCAAGGCGCTGGAGGCCCGCGACGGCGGGTGCCGGTTCCCCGGCTGCGACTCGCGTCTGCGCACCCACGCCCATCACATCAGGCACTGGGCCCGGGGCGGCGAGACGGCTTTGGACAACCTGGTGCTGCTGTGTCCCTTCCATCACCGCACGGTTCATGAAGGGGGCTGGCAGGTGGAGATGGACGAGCGGGGCGTCCCGCGGTTCTTCAACCCGCTGGGCGTGCAAATGCCCGTGGCGCCGGAGACACCGGAGATCGGCGGGTTGCCGTCTGTGGAAGGTCTACCAGGTGCAGCCGAACACCCGGCACTCCCGCCGCCGGACTTCGGGCTGGCGCGCTGGCACGGCCAGAATGGGATTGGCCCGTGGACCGGAACCACGCTGTGGCAGGGCGAGACGCCGGATCTGAACTGGGCGCTGGACTGGTTTTCCAGGAAGGACGGTGACAGTCGATTATAGACAGCCGATTCTAAACACTATTGTTTAGTGTTTGCCGACCCCGGGCCCGGGTCTTCCGCTTTCAGCTCGACGATGCGCCGCACCATGCGGTCCCTCCAGGCGGAGAGCGCCGCGACCGCGCCCTCGCCGTACATCGTGGTGGCGCTTTCGGCGATTGCGTCGATGATGTCGTCGCCGAAGTCCGGTGCCGGATCGAGGTCCTTCCAGATCGAGCGGTAGGCGTCGCCGTACAGGCGGTAGTAGCTGCCCACGCCGCCGTCCGCGTTGACGTGGCCGGTCCCGAACGGGCCCATCAGCGCCCAGCGGAGACCGAGGCCGTCCCGCATGACCGTGTCCACCGCCTCCGGCGAGGCCACGCCCATGCCGACGAGGGAGACCGCTTCGCGAATCACCGCGGCCTGCAGCCGGTTGAGGACGAAGCCGGGCGCGAAACGGTCGAGCACGACCGGAGCCATGCCGGCCTGGCGGAGAAGGGCGACGGCGGAAGCCGTGACGTCGGGGCGGGTCTCCGCGCCGGCCAGAACCTCGACCAGCGGGATCACGTGCGGCGGATTCACGGGGTGCGCCACGATGCAGCGGGCCGCGCCGGGGAGCCCCCGGGCGATCACCGTCATGTCGTGCGCCGAGGTCGAGCTGCCCAGCACCACGTCCGGGGCGGCCACGGCATCCAGCTCCCTGAAGATGGCCTGCTTCGCCGCGATCGCCTCGGGGCCGCTCTCCTGCACGTACATCGCCCCGTCGAGCGCCTCCTCGAGGCTCTCGCAGCGCGTGATGTGGTGACATTCGGCATTGGCCGAGCGGATCGTAGCACGGCCTTCGTCAAAGTCCGCCAATGTCGATGCAAGGTGCCAATCCACAGCGCGCGCCAACTGCTCCGGATCGGGGTCGAAGACGCGGGTGTCGAACCCGGCCCTCGTGAAGACCCGGATCCAGCTCCTGCCGATCACGCCCGTCCCGATGACCGCAACACTGCGGGGCGTACCGGCAAGCGTACCGGGCGAATCGGGGCGCGTACCGAGTGAGTCCGGGCGGGAGTTGGATGCGACGTTCATGGTGGCTCCTTCGCAGCGGCGCGCCCGGGCGGCACGGCGGTGCTCCCCTCGCGCGTGCGCCCGCAGACGTGAATACTGGTAACGACAAGCACACACTACACGGCCACCGTCGAGCTTGTCACCCAAACCAGTCACCCAACCGTCACACCAACAGGCCCAATGACCAACCTTCACGACCGATGGAACCATGGCGACGCCCATCAATACCTCGCGCGCGTGGGACGGATGCCACCCACGATCATCTGCGTCGCCTGCAACGGCGGCATTCAGGGGAAGGAGTCGAATCCGAACCTCCCCGAGACGCCGGAAGAGATCGCCGAGTCGGTGCGGGGCGCCTATGAGGCGGGCGCGTCAATGGTTCATGTGCACGCGCGGCAGGCGGAGTTCCCCACCCGGCCCGCAGTCACCACCGAGCGCTGGCTGGAGGTCAATGCGAGGATCCGCGAGGCGTGCCCGGAGATCATCATCAACGACACGACCGGCGGCGGGCCCGACATGACCAACGAGGAGCGGCTGCAGTGTCTGGACGCCCGCCCCGAGGTGGCGTCGCTGAACCTCACCCCCGACATGAGCCGCTTCCGGATCCCGGCCCGGCCCGAGCCGCTGCCCGATCCGCGGCCCGAGACGATCTACGACGAGTGCCTGCCGTTCTCGTACCACCAGATCAAGCACTTCGCGATCGAGATGAAGGCGCGCGGGATCAAGCCGGAGCTCGAGACCTATCATCCGGGCGGCGGGTGGGTGATCCGCTTTCTGATCGACGAGGGGCTGGTCGAGAAGCCCTACTGGATCCAGACGGTCATGGGATACCAGACGTCGAGCCTGCCGACGGTCGACAATGTGTTCCAGATGATCCGCGAGTTCCCGGAAGACACGGTATGGCTGACGTCCGGCATCGGGCCCCATCAGCTCCCCATGACGACGCTGGCAACCATGCTCGGCGGGCACGTCCGCGTGGGGCTCGAAGACAACGTCTATTTCCGCCGGGGCGAGAAGGCCAGCAGCAACCGGCAGCTGGTGGAGCGCGCGGTGCGCATCATCCACGAGCTGAACCGCGAGGTCGCCACGCCCGCCCAGGCGCGCGAGATGCTGAACCTGTCCCCAACGCCGACCGCTTATGACTGACCGACGCTCCATCCCTGCGATTGCACTGCTCCTTGCGGCCGCCTGCGGCCCCGCCGACAGTGGTGGCGACGGCACCACCGGACCCGAAGGCCCATTCCCCCGTCCCGCGGGCACCTACGAGGTTCGCCTCGACCCCACGCACATGGTCCCCATGCGCGACGGCGTCCGCCTGGCCACCGACTTCTACTTCCCCGTCGGTGCCGACGAGCCGCTGCCGGTCATCCAGATCCGCACCCCCTACAGCAAGATGCCGCATCGGCGCGAGAACTCGGCGGCGCGCTGGTTCGCCAGCCACGGCTTTGCGGTCGCGGTCCAGGACATGCGCGGCAGGTTCCAGTCCGAGGGCGAGTACTTCGTCTCGCGCGACGACCGCCGCGACGGCTACGACATGGTGTCGTGGCTCGCCGAACAGCCCTGGTCGAACGGGCGCATCGGGACCTACGGCTGCTCGTACCTGGGGGAGAACCAGATGCAACTCGCCGCCACCCGCAACCCGGCGCACGCGGCCGCGCTTCCCCAGGCCGCCGGCGGCAGCCTGCGCTACTTCGGGGTCGTCTTCGGCGGCGTGACCGAACTGGCCGCGAGCCTGGGCTGGTTCCGGGGCGCCGGCACCAAGGTCTTCTACCGCATCCCGCCGGGGACGCCGCGCGACGTGATCCTCCAGGTGGAGGAGATGATCAATCCGGCCCCGGATCCCGGCGAACTCGACTTCCAGGCCGCGTGGCGGACCCTTCCGTACATTGACATGCTCCAGGCCTCCGGCGCGCCGCCCACCGACTTCGAGGCGTTCGTCTCGCACGAACCCGGCGACCCCTGGTGGGACCACATCGGCTATGTCCACGACGAGGACCGCTTCGATGTCCCCGCGCTCCACGTCAATTCCTGGTACGACCTGGGCGTTGGAGAGACGCTGAAGCTCTTCAACCTGCTCAGCGACAACGCCGAATCCGACCGCGGCCGCAACAACCAGTTCGCGATCATCTCTCCCACCGACCACTGCACGTCGGAGATCGCCACCGCACGCACGGTGGTCGGCGAGCGGGACCTTGGCGACGCCCGCCTCGACTACTGGAACATCTACCTGCGCTGGTTCGACCACTGGCTGCGCGGCGCCGGCGCAGAGGGCGCCGACTTCCAGGGCATGCCGCGGCTGCAGTACTACCTGATGGGCGCCAACGAGTGGCGCACCGCCGACTTATGGCCGGTCGAGGGCACCGAATTCCGCCCCATGTACCTGCACAGCGGCGGGAGCGCCAACACCCGGGGCGGCGACGGCCGCCTGTCCTGGGAACCCCCCGCCGCCGACCAGCCCGCCGACGTCTTCCTCTACGACCCGGACAATCCCGTCCCCACCATCGGGGGTCCCGTGTGCTGCACCGGAACCGCCGACGCCCCGGCGGGCGGCTTCGACCAGTCCCCCGTCGAAGACCGCGAGGACGTTCTGGTCTACACCTCCGAGCCGCTCACGGAGGCACTGGAGGTGACCGGGCCGATCGAACTCGTGCTCCACATTTCCTCCGACGCGCGCGATACCGACTTCGCCGCCAAGCTCGTGGACGTGCAACCCGATGGTACCCCTGTCAATGTCCAAGAGGGTATCCAGCGGGCCCGCTACCGCGAGGGCTACGGGCGGAAGGTCTGGATGGAGGAGGGAGAAGTGTACGAGATCCGGATCGACCTGCAGGCGACAGCGAATCTGTTCCTGCCCGGGCACCGGATCCGGCTCGAAGTCACCTCGTCGAGTTTCCCCCGCTGGGAACGGAATCTGAACACGGGCGGTAACAACTACGATGAGACGGAGTGGGTCGTCGCGCGCAACACGGTGCATCACTCGCCCGGCCGTCTCTCGCATGTGCTGCTGCCCATCGTACCCGCACAGGAGGAGTAGTGCCGTGAAGGAAGCCAGTTGTATGGGAGGCAGGGCGACGATGTTCGTTCTGGCGGCGTTCGTCGCGCTCGGAGGCGCCAGCGCCTGCGCCACCGCGGGAGAAGGTTCGTCATCTTCGTCCCGGCGGAATGAGATTACGCTGGAGGAATTGGAGGCAACCGCGGTCGACGACGTCATGGAAGCGATCTCGCTCCTACGTCCCCAGTGGTTGCGCACGCGCCCGGCCCGGACTCCCGCCGACCCGAATCCCGTCGTGGGCGTGGTGATCGACGGTCGGGCGAACAGCCGCCGCGAAGACCTGGCCCAGATCTCCATCACGGACGTGGCGCGTATCCAGTTCCTGAACGCCGCGGACGCCACGATCCGGTTCGGCACAGGGTACGGCGGAGGCGCGATCATCGTCACCACGCGGGGCAGATTGCGCGGCGGCCCGCCCGCGATGCCCTGATCCGTCCGGGCCCGGCGCTTCCGCGGTGCCGTCGAGGATTGCCCGGCGGAACGCAGGTCGCTAGAATCCGCGCGCCGGATTAGCGACTTTAGGAGGTGCACATTCCAACGGACAAACGGCCCGCCGGGCGAGGACTGATGACGCTCTTCCTGACAGGGCATTCACGCCGCCCAACCGCGGCAGCGATGATCCTGTTGGCCGCAACCACGGCCTGCGGCGGCGCGGACGCGCTCGTAGACCGCGGCGAACAGCTCTTCGACACCTGCGCTCCATGCCACGGCGATGCGGGCGAGGGCGACGAGGTGCTGGGGGCGCCGGCCATCGCGGGCGCGTCCCGGTGGTATCTGAACACCCAGATCGACAAGTTCCAGACCGGCCAGCGGGGCTATCACTACATGGACGCGGAGGGGTTGCGCATGCGTCCGATGTCGCGGGCGCTGTTCGCCGAGTATGACGACATCGAGGCGGTCGTCGAGTACATCTACAGCCTCCCGATCCCCGACCCGCCCGCCACCGTCGAGGCGGGAGACGTGGCGGCCGGCGAGGAAGACTATCTGCTCCTCTGCGCCAACTGCCACGGAACGGACGGCCGGGGCCTGGAGATGCTCGCCGCTCCCTCCATGCTGCACCTGGGCGACTGGTACATCACGTCGTCGCTGCGGAAATACCGCGACGGGATTCGCGGCGCCGGCGGAGACGGATTCGGGGCCAACATGCGCGCGGCCATGACCGGATTCACCGACGAGCGCATCGACAACGTGACTTCCTACATCATGACCCTGCAGCGGCTGCCGCGCAGGGCGCCCGCGCCACCGCCGCCCCCGCTCGCACCGCTCGATGTCGATCCCGCCGTTCTGCCGGAGGGCGTGACGGTCGCGATGGCCGAAGAGGGTCAGGAGCTCTTCAACGGGGCCACGGGAATCTGCTACACCTGCCACCTGCGAGAAGGAACCGGCGGTCCGCTCGCCCCGGATCTCACGGACGACGTCTGGCTCAACATCGACGGCGCGTACGAGTCGATCGTCGAGGTCATCACGACCGGGGTTCCCCAGCCCGTGGAACACCCCGGCCTCATGCAGCCTCGCGCGGGCATGCCGCTCACCGACGAGCAGGTGCGCTCGCTGGCCGCCTACGTATTCACCCTGAGCCGCTGAACATCCATGGCAGCGAACCCGTCTTCGGACACACCGACCCACGCCGAACTCGCGGCCGAGATTCCCGCGCCGCCCCCTGACGAAACCAACGAGGCCATCATCTTCGCGCGCAAGACGCTGCGCGTGACGTTCTGGCTGGCCGTCGGGTTCATCGGAGCGGCGGTGGTCTACAACTTCTTCATGCAATGAACGACGGCATGCAATGAACGACATGAGCATCTGGGAGCGCGCCGGCCACTTCTTCGACGACATCGGCCTGATCCGGATCGGGTCCACCTACGCGGGGGACATCGATTTCCTGATCCTTCTGGTCCTGGTGGTCGTCGGGGTGTGGTTCCTGGCAGCCGAAATCGTCTTCTTCTACTTCATCGGGAAATTCAGGGCGAAGGGGGACGGGCGCCGGGCCGACTACATCGACGGCAAGAACAAGCGGCACAAGCGGTGGATCACCATTCCCCATCTGGCGGTGCTGGTCTTCGACGTCCTGATCATCGTGGTTTCGTTCAAGGTCTGGAACAACATCAAGATGACGCTGCCCGACAATCCGGACGCCGTGATCCGGGTCATCGGCCAGCAGTGGGCATGGACCTTCCAGCACCCCGGCGTGGACGGGGAGCTGGACACGGCGGACGACATCTTCACGGTGGACGAGCTCCATGTCGAGAACGAGAAGCTCTACCACTTCAGGCTGGAGGCCACGGACGTGCTCCACAGCTTCTCGGTGCCGGTATGGCGGATCAAGCAGGACGCGATCCCGGGGCGCAGCATCATGGGGTGGTTCCAGCCGACGGTGGCCGGAGAGTTCGATGTGCAGTGCGCGGAGATCTGCGGCTTCGGGCACGGGGTGATGGCGGCCAGAGTGATGGTCGAGACGGCGGAAGAACACGCAGCCTGGGTGGCGGCCAACGCGCCGGCGGTGACGGCCGCGGCGGCGGGCGCTACTGTCGCGGACGCAGCAGCGGCGGGCGCGGGCGCGCCCTCCCCGGGCAGCTAGAACGGAGTACCGAGAATGGTTGAGCCAGCGGTCGATCTGACACACGGCCATCATCACGACGATCACGCGGACCACGGTCCGCAGGGATGGCTGAAGTACCTCTGGTCCACGGACCACAAGGTCATCGCCATGCAGTACATGTTCACCGGCATCTTCATGGCGCTGGTGGGCGGGTTCATGGCGTACGTGTTCCGCATGCAGCTGGCCTTCCCGGGCTTCGACGTGCCCGGATTCGGGATGGTGTCGCCGGGCGAATACAACGCGCTCGTCACCAACCACGGCACGATCATGATCTTCTGGGTGGCCATGCCCGTGCTGCTGGCCGCATTCGGGAACTACCTGATCCCGCTCATGGTCGGGGCGGACGACATGGTCTTCCCCAAGGTCAACCGCCTGTCCTTCCAGGTGTTCTTCGTCAGCACAATCGTCATCCTTGCGTCGCTCGTGGTGGAAGGAGGGGGCTTCGCGGGCGCCTGGACGGCCTACCCGCCGCTGTCGGCCAACGAGACCTACAACCTGACACCGCTCGGGAGTACCCTGTGGGTGATCGGGGTCGGACTGGAGTTCGTGGCGTTCCTGTTGGGCGGGATCAACTTCATCACCACCCTGATGAACTCCCGTGCGCCCGGAATGCGCGCCTTCGACGTGCCGATCGTGGTGTGGATGATCGTCGTGGCCAGCATCCTCTTCATGCTGTCGGTCGGGCCGCTGCTGGCCGGCGCAATCATGCTGATCTTCGACCAGACGCTCGGGACCGGGTTCTTCAACCCGGCCACCGGGGGCGATCCGATCCTGTGGCAGCACCTCTTCTGGTTTTTCGGCCACCCCGAGGTCTATGTCGTGCTGCTCCCGGCGATGGGGGTCGTGATCGAGATCATCACGACCTTCGCGCGCAAGAAGGTCTTCGCCTACCGGACCGTCATCTTCACGGTCGTCGCCACGGGCGTGCTGAGCTTCTTCGTGTGGGCGCACCACCAGTTCATCGCGGGAATCGACCCCCGCATGGCGAACATCTTCACCATCACCACGCTATTGATCTCGGTCCCCATTGCGGAGCTGTGCTTCGTTTACATTGCCACGCTGTACGGCGGGTCGATCACGCTCAACACGCCCATGCTGTGGGCGCTCGCCTTCGTGGCGGAATTCCTGATCGGCGGTGTCACGGGGATCTTCCTGGGTGCGGCAGGCGCCGACATCTACTTCCACGACACCTACTTCGTGCTGGCGCACTTCCACTACACGTTCTTCCCGATCGCGATCATCGGGGCCTTTGCGGCCATCACCTACTGGTTCCCGAAGATGTTCGGGAAGATGATGGACGACCGGCTCGGCAAGTGGCATTTCTGGGGCACCATCATACCCTTCAACCTGATCTTCATCCCGCTCTTCGTGCTCGGGATGGGGGGCCAGCACCGCCGGATCTACAACTACACCCACTTCCAGGAGCTGGCGCTGCCCTGGTTCCAGAACATGCGCATCGTGGCGACGGTGTCGCTGCTGATCATGATCGCCTTCCAGTTCGTCTTCTTCTACAACTGGTACAAGACCATGCGCCGCGGACCGAAGGCCCCGAAGAACCCGTGGAAGGCCAATTCGCTCGAGTGGACCACCGAATCGCCGCCGCCGCACGGCAACTGGCGCCCCGACGAGATGCCGGTCGTCTACCGCGGCCCCTACGAATACAGCGTGCCGGATCGTGAGGACGACTACTGGCCGCAGAACGAACCCTCCACACGAGGCTCGGCATGAGGCCGATTGCAACCACCCGCGCCGCCACCGGGATCGCCACCGGCAAGCTCGCCGTCTGGTGGATCCTCGCCTCGGAGGTGGTCATCTTCGGCGGACTGCTGGCGTCGTACGTCATGTTTCGCCTGGGCCATCCGGAGTGGGCGGACGCCGCCGCGGTCACCAACACCACCATCGGAGCCGTCAACACCTTTGTCCTGCTATCCTCCAGCCTGACCGCGGTGCTGGCCCACCAGGCGGCCGAGCGGGGCGATGGACGAAAGGCGGCGCGCTACCTCTACGCGACCATCTTCGGAGCCGCCACCTTCATCGGGATCAAGACCTACGAGTGGTGGTACGAGATCTCCCACGGGTACACGATCACCTCCAACGGTTTCTGGGCATTCTACTACTCGGCCGCGGGGCTGCACGCCTTCCACGTCATTGCGGGAGCCGTGATCATGTTCATCGTCGCGCGAGACGCGGCGAAGAATCTGGAGCTACACCGGGTCGAGCTGATCGGCATCTACTGGCACTTCGTGGATATCGTCTGGATCTTCCTGTTCCCCCTGCTCTACATCGCGAAATAGCACATGGCCGGTCACTCGGAAGGTTCGGGCCTCTTCGGCAATCACTACGTAAGGGTTTACGTGCTTCTGCTGGTGCTGCTGGCGGTCAGCATCGTCGGCCCGCTGGTGGGCGAGAGGATCGACACACAGGTCGAGATCTTCGGGCGGCAGATCGGCCTCGGGCTGACCCTGACGCTGATCACGGCGTTCGGGATCGCGGTCTGGAAGGCGTCGCTGGTCGTGAAGCACTTCATGCACCTGTCGATCGAGCGGCCGATCGCGAAGATCTTCCTCGCGGCGTCGGTGCTGCTGCTCGCGCTCTTCTGGGGCGGGGTCGCGCCGGACGTGCAACTGCACGAGGGGCGAATGTGGGAGAATCTCGACGCGAAGGCGGCGGTGGCGCGGGGCATCGCGGAGCCGGAGGTGCACGCGGACGATGAAGAACACGCCGAAGTCGTGCACGCCAGCGTCGTGCCGACCGAGAAGTCCAACGACAACCTCCTGCCGGGAGGCTACAACTTCGCGCACGCCGCGTTCTGGACAGTGCTTGTGATGGTTGCGGTGGGGACCAACGCCGTGGCGATCATCCTGTCGATCGGCGTACTGATCCTGGTGTTCGAGACACTCAGCCACATTCCGCTGGTGCGGCGTCTGCTGGGGCCGCTGGTCGCGGTCGTGATGAAGCTGCCGGGCGTGGGGCGGATCCGGGCCCGCGTGGCGGGAGCGCTGGAGGCCTGATGACCGTCGACGCGCGCATCATTCCGTTCCGGCCGAGACCGCGCCGGCCGGAGAAGATGATGTCGAACGGCGTGCTGGGCATGCTGCTCGTCGTCTTCGTCGAGGTGATGCTGTTCGCCGGGTTCATTTCCGGCTTCCTGATCGTGAAGGCGCGGGCCGTGGGCTCGGTGTGGCCGCCGCCGAATCAGCCGCGCCTGCCGTTCGAACGCACCGCCGTCAACACGTCGTTCCTGATCGTCAGCGGCATCGTGCTGCTGATCGCCCACCGCGCGTATCAGCGCGGCAACAAGGCGATCGGCACCCTGCTGCTGGCGGCGACGCTGCTGGGGGGCGCGTTCGTGGCAATGCAGGGCGTGGAGTGGGTGGCGCTCCTGCGCGAGGGCCTGACGCTGACGTCGTCGCTGTACGGCAGCCTGTTCTACACGATCATCGGGGCTCACGCGGTGCACGCGGTCGTCGCGATCGGTCTGCTGGTGTGGGCGTGGCTGCGACTGCAGTCGGGCAGGCTGAGCCGCGAGAATCTGTCCACGGTGGCCCTGTTCTGGTACTTCGTGGTGCTGGTATGGCCCTTTCTGTACTTCCAGGTGTATCTCTAGGGCATGAGCATGGCGAGCGAGCGGAATCGGTTGCGGGGCCTGGCGCTGAGCGGCGCGGCCGCCGTGTTGCTGGTGGCCGCATTTCCCGACGTGGCGTACGCCTGCCCCGTCTGTTTCGACCGGGACGACGAGGCCCGCCTGGCGTTTCTCGCGACGACCGGCCTGCTGACGCTGCTCCCGCTGGGGCTGGTGGCGGGGACGGGTTGGTGGATTCGAAAGAGGGCGCGAGAGGTCGGCGAGGGGCTCGAGTCGGAGCCTACTCCCCCGACACGATCTTCCTGAGATCGTCCCACGCCAGCTCGATGATGTGCCGGCCCCTCCAGGCGAGGTAGCCCGCGCCGCCGAGCACGAGGGTCGCGGCCAGCGCCACGGTGGCTCCGAGTTGGACAATGTGACCGGTCACGTAATCGCGGATCGCGTGGTGTCCGGAACCGGGTCCGGCGTTCAGGTAGAACTGGACCCAGGTGTAGACGATGAAGCCGACCGCCGCCGCCACAAGAAACCACACCACCGCCTGAAGGGTCTTCTTCGTCTCCATCGTCACGTCCACCCGCTGTTGGGACATCCCCTGCCCATCGATGCGACGGGCGCATGCTCGATTGAGACAGTCTGGTGGCCCGTGACGGTTGCTCCGGACGGTTTCCCCGCCCTCCCGCACTCTACCGGGCGAGCGCCGCCTCCAGTCCCCCGATGAAGGTGGGATCGCCTTCCGGAATCGGGCCGATCCAGCTGAACGCGACGAGCCCTTCCCGGTCGATGAGCACCGACGTGGGGAGGCCGCGCGCGTGGAATACGTCCCGCGACAGGGCGTCGGGATCGAGCGCGATGTCGTACTCGACGCCGAATTCCTCGACGAAATGGACCACGGCATCGTGGTCGGCGGGCAGATCGACCGAAACGCCCAGCAGGCGAAGGCCCCGGCCCCGGTAACGTTCGTAAACGGATTGGAGATACGGCGTTTCGGTCCTGCAGGGATGGCACCAGGTGGCCCACAGGTTCACCAGCAGGGTCTGGCCGCGGTAGTCGGCGAGCGACACTGGTGCCCCGGTTTCGAGCGAGGTGGCGGTGAACGGCGGGGCGGGGTCGCCGCTGCGCAGGGTGATGGACTCGGAAGGGATGCAGGCCGCCAAGCCGAGGGCAGAGAGCAACAACGCGAAGAGCAGCAGCGTGTGACATGGCCGTAGAGGCGTTTGCGCGCCCATTGGCATGCGCGCCACGAAGCTCGCGGCCCGGCAAACGTCGCGCATCACAGCTCCGAAGGCGGTTCCACGAACTGCGTCGAGAACGGTCCCACGCCGTGGACCTGGATGACCGTGACTTCCTCCACCCACATGTACGCGGGCAGGCCGGCCGCGACGGCAATGTAGCTCCCCGGCCCGTAGGCGGTCCCGGCGCTCTTGTCCATTGTTTCGCCCATTCCGACGAAGAACCTGCCCGAGAGCACCGTCATGTGCTCGGTGACGGGGTGGGTGTGTGGGCGGATCTCGAAGCCGGGCTGGACTTCAAGGCGGAACGCGAAGACCTCGCCGCCCACGGAGTAATTCCCGTAGAGCGGAAGAAAACGCGTACCGTTGCTCGGCTCGCCCCACGGAAGGGACTCGCCGTCATGAAACACGTTGCCGTCCGCGTCCTGTGCCTGGGCAGGCGACACGGTGAGGGCCAGGATCAGAGTGGCGCCGACGGTGGCACCGGCAACCTCGCCGGCGATGCGCGCAAAGGGACGACGATTCATGGGAATTCCTTTCGGTCTGGAAAGCCGAATCGGCTTGTTGGGAATATGGTCCCTTGCCCGTGCCGACGCACTCCCGCAATGGTTACCCCCGACACTCATCCGCCACCGGAGTCATACCCGTGTCCAGATCACACTGCCGGGCAATCTGCACATTCGCCCTGACCGCCGCTGTGCTGCTCCCGGAGCCAGGGGCAGGTCAATGGAGCAATCGGTACCCGCCCGTCGACGGATACGGGCATCACGTCTACCTGGAAGGGTACGAGCTTCCGATCCTCACGAACGGACCCATCGACCCCGCTCCTTCGCCCGATGGTCGCCAGATCGCCTTTGCCTCGCGCGGCTGGATCTGGGTGATGGACCTCGAATCGCGCGCCGCACGGCGGCTGACAAACGGCGGCGACGTGGACTCCCGCCCTGCGTGGCACCCGTCCGGCAACCGCATCGCGCTTGTGCGCGACAACGATCACGACACTCGCATCGTCATTGTAAACGCCCGCACGGGCGCCGAACTGCGCACCGTCGACTCGCCCGCGATCGACCTCGACCCGGCGTGGTCCGCCGACGGCGGCACGCTCTACTACACGTCGGGCCGCGCCGGCACCCTGGACATCTGGGCCCTGGATCTCGCCACCAATACCGCGAGCGCGATCACCGCGGAACCGGGCATCGAACTCCGGCCGCAGCCGGTACCGGGGACCGGCGCGGTCATGATCCTGGCCAAGCGAGGCGGGGACCGGGTGGAGTTGCGGCATGCGGACGGGCGCGCACCCACCGTGCTCGTCTCGGGCAGCATCGCATCGATGGCGCGTCCCGCGGTGGCGCCGCACGGTGCGGACTTCGCCTTGAACTGGCCCACCCAGGACGGCTGGGAGCTGAGGGTGCACAGCGTTGCACAGCCCGGTCCCTCTGTCCTGCTGACCAGCGGCGGCCTGCCGTTGACCCCCGCCTGGAGCACGGACGGAGAGTGGGTGTACTTCGCCGAAGCCGACGCCCGGGAGGTCATGGGACTCAAGCGGGTCCGCAAGGCCGGCGGTCCGGTCGAAGACGTGGAGGTCGGGGCCTGGCAATGGGGAACCGGGACGGCCCGCATACGCATGCGCACCGGCACTCCCGCGCGTCTCACGGTAACGGACGCTTCCGGTCACCCCGCCATTCCCGACGAGGGGATCGCATACTCCGAGGGCGCGAGCGGACGGATCTTCTTCTACAGCCAGGGACTGATCGAGGTCACCGTGCCCGCCGGCGACGTCACGGTGTCGGCGGTTCGCGGTCTGGCGACCCCGGAGGAGCGCGTCACGGTTTCCGCCCCGGCCGGTGTCGTCACCGAGGTCGAGCTGGAGCTCGCCTCCGTATGGGACGCGCGCGCCGCGGGATGGACGTCCGGAGACCATCACTTCCACCTCAACTACGGCGGCCAATACGACCTCGACCCGACCGACATGGTACCGCTGATGAAGGGCGAGGAGCTGGACGTCGCCTCTCCCCTCCTGGCAAATCTGCACAACCGCTACGAGGACCAGGACCTGTGGGGGTGGGAGAAGTCGGACGGTTCGCCCCTCATACGCTTCGGGCAGGAGATCCGGTCGCACTTTCTCGGCCACATGGGGCTGATCGAGATACCGGAACTGCACTGGCCCTGGGTCTGGGGCCCCGGCTACGAGGTGTACGGGTCCGACGACAGGACCAACGCGGAAGTGCTGGATTTCGCGCATGACCACGGCGGATTGGGATACTACGTGCACCCCGTCTCGGCGCCCGATCCGTTCGCAGCCGAAGCCAGGGCCGGAGTGCCGGTCGAACTGGTGGCCGACGCGGTCATGGGCGACGTGGACGCCCTCGAGGTGATGTGTCTCTGGAGCAGTTCCGAGGGGACGGCGGCGCTGTGGCACCGCTTCCTCAACCTGGGGCTGACGGTCGCACCATCGGCCGGCACCGATGTGATGCTCAACCTCCACCGGACCATGGCGGTGGGAGCCACGCGGGTGTACGCGCACACCGGCGACCGCCTCAACTGGCCCGCCTATGTGGAGGCGTTGCGCGAAGGCAGGTCCTTTGTCACCAATGGGCCATTCCTGGACTTCCGGTTGGACGGCGCCGGACCGGGCGGGGTGGTCGAGGCGGGCGATACGGCTTCGTGGACGCTCGACCTCGCCACGGCGACCGCGGTGGACACGGTCGACATCCTCGTCAACGGACGCGTCGTCGAGTCCCATTCAGGCATTGCGGCGCCCGGCCGGCGCACCTATTCGGGGGACCTCGCGCTGCCCGGCGGCGGCTGGGTCGCAGCCCGTGCGCGCGGCGGAGCGACGCGCTGGCCGTCGATGGACATCTCACCGTATGCCCACACGGCCCCCATCTGGATCGGCGAACGCGGGAGCACCGATCCGGTCGTCCGTCGCGCCGCGGCCCAGGAGCTGCTGGAGATCCTAATCGCGTCGCGCGCGCGCCTTCGTGTCGGGTACTCCGGTTCCAGCATCCCGCGCCTCGAGGCACGGTTCGACGAAGCAATGGCCCAACTGGAGGCTCTGGCCGAGGCGCGCCAGAACTAGAACGCCACGAACGCCTGTACCTTGAGCGACCACTGGGGATCGAAGCTCATGGACGCCGAACTGCCGCCCGCGGTCGTGCGGGACGAGCTGTAGATGTCCAGGTTGGTCGAGATGCCCGTGCGCCCGGTGGCGTAAAGCATGAACCCGGGCGTGATCACCAGTCCGGTGACGTCGTCGTTCACGATGATGTCGCCCTCGAAGAGGCTGGGGCCCGTCTGCGTGCTGGCCCAGCTCACGCGGAAGAGCGGCTCGAATGCCTCGAACGCGCCGTCGCCCTCGATCGGCAGGTACCACAGTCCCATTGCCTGGAAGGCGACGAATCCCACTCTCTCGTGGTCGTCGACGCTGGCGTCCTCGGCCTTCCAGTTGCGGCCGGTGGCCAAGTTCGCGACCAGGTGCGGTCCCTGCCGCCAGGTGCCGAGTTCGTACTCGAGCGCGTAGGCCGGCGCCCACCTCGTGTGGCCATGCAAATCGACCGTCTCGTCGAACACGGCATAGGTGTGCAGACGGCTGTTCGAGCCGACGTCGAAGGTCAGCCGACCCGAGGTCGACTTCGCACTGTTCTGGTCCCTGCCGTTGAGCCCCTCGCCGTTGGTCACCGTGACGCGGAATCCGACCTTGTCCGAGAGTCGGCCGCTCATGAGAAATCCGGGCTCGTACGCGTCCAGACCGAGTCCCCCCGTCAAGCGCCCGAAGGAGCAGACGTTGCCGACGCCCGGACAAGGATCCGACCCGGGGACGCGGCCGTCCCGCTCGATGAGGGGCAGGTCGAAGTTGGCCGCCAGCCAGAAGGTCGAGATCGCGCGCTTGAACTGACCCAGCTCGAGCCGGAAACGGTCCGAAGGCGTAAACGCCAGGTAAGCCTCGAGCACCTTGTTGCCGTTGGCGTCGAACTGAAGGCGACCGGACACGAGTTCGTTCAGCCGGCCGTCGACCGTAATCCACGCGCGCCGGATGAAGAAGGACGACTTCGATGCGTCCGAGCCGGAGGCCTCGAACTGCGCCTGGACACGTCCTCCCAGCGTGACGCTGGACCCCGCGCGGGCGTTGAAGTCCTGTGCGGACAGCGGCAACGCGACGCTGCCCAGGGCCAGGGACACGCCGAACCCCAGCCATTTCGCCGCGAGACCCGACACCGGAATCCGTTGGATGGTCCGTGACTTCCTCATGTAGACTCCTTGGCGGGGGTTGCTCCTGGCGTGGGTTTGCTCCCGGAATCGATGAAACCGCAGATTACGACTTTTCGCGGCACTTTGCGAAGATAAGGCATTATGGTGCGATGCGGGGTTTCCTGGCGAGCGAGCGGTCGGTTCGGATCATTCAACTGCGGGACCCTTCTGCTCTGCGCGGCCCTGCTCGGTGCCGTGGCCCTTCTCGTTGCCGTGGCCGGTTGCGGTTCCGATTCGCCCGTGGTCCCGGACCCCGAGCCGCCGCCGACGGACCCGCTGCCCCTGCCCGCGCCCATCGCCATCCCGGCCCGCGGAACCGCCGCGACGCTCGACGTCGCCACATGGAACCTGCTGTATTTCGGGGCCAACAATCAGGGTCCGTCCGACGAGGTACTGCAGCTTGCGCGGGTGCGCGACGTGATTCTGGGCACGGACGCGGACCTTTGGGGCGTTCAGGAAGTCACCAGCGCCACGGCGTTCAATACGCTCCTTGAAAACCTCCCGGGCTACGCGGGACTGCTCGCGAACGATTCCACGGTGACCGAGGGGACCGACTACTACTCAGGCGGTGAACTGAAGGTCGGCCTCATCTACAAGACTGCGGCGCTCGAAGTCACCGGCGCCCGTATCGTGCTCGGCGAACTGAACCACGAATTTGCAGGACGCCCTCCCCTGGAAGTCAGCGTCCGTTTGAGCCATGGCGGTGCCCGGCACGATGCCGTAGTGATTGTGCTTCATGCGAAAGCGGACGAGCAGGTCTCCTCGTGGGAGAGGCGCGCCGCTGCGGCGACGGGACTCAAGGACTACGTCGACTCCGCCTGGCCCGAGACCCTCGTGCTGATTCCCGGCGACTGGAACGACGATGTGGACGAATCGATCACCAGCGGACGCGACACGCCCTATCGCGCCCTGGTCGACGCCGCACCCGAATGGGTGTTTCCCACCGCCGAACTGAGCGCCGCGCGCGCCACGTCGATCCTGGGGTTCGAAGAGATGATCGACCACATCCTGGCGTCCGACGAGGCGATGGCCTGGTACGAGCAGGGATCCGCGCTGGTCTACCGCGTGGACGAACTCATCCCGGGCTACCGGGACACGACGAGCAATCACCTTCCGGTGCTGGTGCGGTTTCGGCCGGGGAGTTAGGTGGAGCGCGGGGCCGGAGCAGCGGGCACGGTGACAAGCAGCAGCACGGCCGCCACCGCCACCATGGCCGCGCCGAAGAGGAACGGCGCCGCCGGACCGAAGCCCTGCCAGGCGAAGAGCCCCTCCCAGAGCACCCCGGCCAGGAGCGAGGCGGGCAGGGTCGCAAGGCCGATCGCCGCCGCGTAGCCACCGTACGCGGTGCCCCGCTGCGTGGCTGGCACGAGGTCGGCGACCAGGGCCTTCGCCGCGCCCGCCACGAGGCCGTGATAGCAGCCGTACATCAGGTAGAGCACGGTGACGTGGGTGACCGTTTCCGCCATTGCAAAGCCCAGGTAGACAAGCGCGTACAGCCCCCACGCGCCCGCAACGATCCGCTTCCGGGAGATCCGGTCGGCCAGCGACCCCGCGGGCGTCGACACCACCGTGTAGACCACGTTGAAGGCGAGCAGGAGCCACAGGATGCCGGCGACGGACAGTCCCCGCTCCTGCGCCCTGAGCACAAGGAACGCGTCTGCGGAGTTGCCGAGCTCGAAGATCACGGAGCAGGCGACAAAGGCCGCGAAACCCCGGCCGAGGCCGCGCAGGCGAAGACGTGGGCGGCTGGCGGGAGCGCCCGATCCCTTGCTCCCGTCCGGTCCCGCGTGACCATGGCTTCGCCCGGCAACCTGCGTCTTCACATCGCGGGCGCCCACAGCCAGAACCGCTACCCCCAGGAACGCCGGGACGAGGCTCCACAGGACCAGGCTGCGAAACGTCTCCGCCTCCAGAAGCGCGCCCCCGCCCTGCACCTGCTGCACGACCCAGATCGACACCGCGATCCCGATCACCGCCCCAGCCGTGTCGGCGGCCCGGTGCAGCCCGAAGGCGAGTCCCCGGCGCCCGGGCGGAGTCGAATCGGCGAGCAGGGCGTCGCGCGGCGCCGTGCGCACCCCCTTCCCAACCCGGTCTCCCCACCGGATCGCGGCCACCGCGCCCCAGCTGGACGCCACATAGTAGAACGGCTTCGACAGCGCCGAGATCCCGTACCCCACCACCGCGGGCCCCTTGCGCGTCCCCAATCGGTCCGACAGCCACCCCGAATACAGCTTCAGCACGCTTGACGTCGCCTCGGCCAGGCCCTCGACCGCGCCCACGGCCCACACCCGCACACCCAGCACGTTCGACAGGAAGAGCGGCAGGACGTTGAGGAGCATCTCGCTCGACACGTCGGTCAGGAAGCTGGTGCCGCTCGTGGCCCAGACGTTGCGGTGCAGCTTTGCCATGGAGTCCGAGTGGTGAGGGTGGGTCCGGGAATCGTCTGGAAAGTTCCGGCTCGGGGCAAGTGAATGGTCGACGCGACCAAGTGGGGCGAATCGGGCGAATAGCGGTGAGCGACCTTTGTCGCCCATTATTGATCCCAAAGTGAGCGACAAGCTAACTTGTTGTTCATGAGCGACACACAAAACCCCCAACGGGGCCCGGTCCATTACCACGCGGGCGCGTTTCCTCCGGCCGCAGCCAGCTTCGACTGGCAGATCCTCCTGCCTCATGTCGGACCCGCCGCTGCGGCCGTGGCCCGCTACGACGGCATTCTACAAGCCATGCCCAACTCCGGCGTTCTGCTGTCGCCGCTGTCCACCCGGGAGGCCGTTCTCTCGTCGCGCATAGAGGGGACGCAGGCCACGATGGCCGAGGTCCTCGAGTTCGAGGCCGGGGCCGAAGCGGAGACGCCCGAGCGCCGGGAGGACATCCACGAGATCCTGAACTACCGCCGGGCGATGCACGAGGCGGAGCAGATGCTGGAAACGCTTCCGGTCTCGCGCCGTGTCATTTGCAGGGCCCATGAGGTGCTCCTCGACAGCGTGCGCGGCGCCGGGAAGTCGCCAGGGGAGTACCGCCGCGTCCCCAACTGGATCGGTCCCCCGGGTCGCGGCATCGAGGAGGCTCGCTTCGTGCCGCCCGCCGCCCCGGAGATCCCGGACGCCATGAGCCGGTGGGAGCGGTACGCCAACGCGAGCGCCGCCGACGTGCCGGACAGGCTGGTCCAGCTGGCCGTGCTGCACGCCGAGTTCGAGGCACTGCACCCGTTTCTGGACGGCAACGGCCGCGTGGGCCGCATGCTGATCCCTCTTCTGCTCTGGCAGTGGGGCATGATCGAGCGGCCGCACTTCTATGTCAGCGGGTTCCTGGAGGCCCACCGAAGCGACTACTACGAGTCGCTCCTCTCGGTGTCGCGCGATCGGGACTGGACGACGTGGACCCTCTTCTTCATGAAGGCCGTGCGTGCCCAGGCGGAGGAGAATCTGGCCAAGGCGCGGGGCATTCTCTGGCTCTACGACGACCTGAAGACCCGTATTCCCACGATGACGCGGTCCCGGTACGCCACTGCGGCGCTGGACTGGTTGTTCAGGCGTCCGATCTTTTCGAGCACCGAATTCGTCCGGAGTGCAGACATTCCGGGGCCCACGGCGCGTCGCTTTCTCGCGGTACTGCGGACCAACGGCGTCCTGAGGGAGCTCGTACCGTCGGCCGGACGGAGAGCTGCGCTGTGGGTGTTTCCCGATCTGCTCAATCTGGCCGAGGGACGGAAGGTGTTCTGAACTCCGGTATCAAGCTCTACATGCGCCGGCGTCTTCTACCTCACCGGCCGCGCGAACGAAGTGGACGGGGGTGTCCGGCCAAACGCGTTTGTCGCTCACTCGTGAGCAGCTACATCGGTTGACGATCACATTGCGGTCGCAAGTGAGCGACAAACCGATTTGATCCCGTGTACGGGGTGGAGGTACGCATACTCATATACTCATATACTCAGCGGACGACCTCGTAGACCTCGATGAATTCGCCCGCCAGGTCATCCCGGCGCAGAATGGCGATCCGGTCCCCCAACACGTCCAGCAGCTCGTGCTCGGCGCTCGGGATCGTCGTCTCGAACTCGACCCAGCCGTAGCCTGTCATCGCGCCCTCCCTGATCTGAACCCATTCGGGACGAAAAACGGGGAGATTCAGAGTGCCGGTCGGCCGCCCGTCGGAACCGAACACCGTCCAGCGCCGCTCCTGCTCCTCGAGTGTGGCGTAGTCCCCGAGCCAGATCCTGCCGCCCGCGTCGACAGTGAGCGCCGCAAAGGCCGGATAGGTATCTCGCCCCGTCGAATCCTCCAGCCGGCCGCGCTCGAGCGAGCGTCGTTCCTCCGGGTACATTCCCAGGAAGAGGTCGGTCCAGGCCGCCATGTCCGAAGCCGTGATTTCCCGGGAAGACGATCCGCCGCGAATCCGGACAACCGGGGCCGGCCCCTCGTAGAGAGACACGTCCAGAGAATCGGTTGTGGCCAGTGCAGCGTACGGGCCGCGACCGGAATACACGGCAGTCGCGCCGAAGGCGACCGGGTGCCATCGGTCCTGGGCAGGCGAGACGATGCGCTCCTTCCCGGGCCACCAGCCCAGAGTATCGACGTCTTCCCACGACCGGCTGCCACGAAGGAGGAAGAGGGGTCCCCTTTGCAGCCCCGGCGGCAGGAGCGGCCGCGGCTCGAACACGGCGGTCATCTCGCCGCCCGCAAGACGGGTCAGGGGCACGATCTCGCCGATGCGCTCGATGTTGCTGACACCGGTCACGCTCCCCTGTGAATCCATGAAGGTGAATCGCCGCTGCCGCCGGTCGTATGCGTACAGCGTTCCGTCCGCGCTGACCCCGACCCGCGCGATGTCGAGGTACTCTCCCGGCCCCTCTCCCTCGCGGCCCGTGCGCCCCTGGACCTGACCGCCCGGATCGAGAAAGATGATTTCGGTCGACCCGTCGGCGAGAACCAGCGACGAGTCCGGCAGGAACACCGCTCCGCCGACGCGCACGAGCAGCAGATCGGCGGCAGTGGAGTAGACCAGCCGCGCGTCCAGCCGGGGCAGGGGAAGCCCGCGCACGTCGGAGATGTGGACGATCCGTACGCCGGCGGAATCGGATACGGAAACCGTCGCGTCTTCCGCCGCTTCGCCGGAGCCCGCCGCAGGTTCACCGGAATCCCGGCAGCCCGTGACCGCGAGGGCAACGATCATGGCGCAACGCGATGCCTGTGACATTCGTGCACCTCAATCCGAATGTGACGACCGAGCCGCCCTCACGACGTGGGCACGAGTCGCATCGATTGGACAACCACATGCCTTGCAGGGTTTCAATGTCGGTTTCAACGCACGACACGGCCAGTCCCCTCCAGGTGGCCCCACCGCCTCCCCGCCCCCAGATTGCCCCATGGGACATGACTTCTCCCCCGCCCGCCGCTCGAGCCGCCGGGACTTCCTGCGCTGGCTCGCGGCCAGCCCCCTGCTCTCGGCCATCCCGGGCTGCGCGCCGGCAGGCCCCGGACCCGGTCCGGCCGGTCCCGGAGCAACGCCCGCTCCCGCCGGCCCGACCGCGGCAGCGCCCACACCCGCCCCGGCACCGCCACCTCCCCGCCCCACCCTGGACGACCTGGTCACCAGCGCCGAGCACGCACTCGACGTCTTCGACATGGAGAGGGTCGCCGAGACCACCGTCCCCCCGGCGCATTTCGGCTACATCCAGACCGGTGTCGACGGCGAAGAGACGCAGCTGAACAACCGGGCGGGGCTCGAGCGCATGTTCATCCGCGCGCGCAGGCTCGTCGACGTGAGCCGGATCGACACCCGCGTCACGCTGTTCGACCGCGAGTGGCCCACGCCGATCGTCATCGCGCCGTGCGGGAGCCAGCGCGGTTTCCACGCCGAGGGCGAACTGGCGACGGCGCGCGCCGCCCAGGCCCGGGAACACCTGCAGGCACTGTCGACCGTGAGTTCGACCGGGGTGGAAGACGTGAACGAAGCGCGTGGCGAGCCGGTGTGGTACCAACTCTATGCCACCTCGAACTGGGACGTCACGCAGGCGGTGGTCGAGCGCGTGCGCACGGCGGGCTGTCCGGTCATCGTGCTCACGGTCGATCTTCCCGGAGGCAGCAACCGTCTCACGCTGGCGCGCTGGTCGCGCACCGACGACCGCACCTGCAACAGCTGCCACCGCCCCCGCGGCCGGGCGCCCTCCGTCAAGCCGATGTTCCAGGGCACCAGCTACCGCCCCGGCGACTTCCGCGCCCCCGGAATGACCTGGGATTTCATCGGACGGCTGCGCGGGATCACCGACCAGAAGATTGTGGTGAAGGGTCTCATGACCCACGAGGACGCGACGCTGGCGCTGGAACACGGCGTCGACGGAATCTGGGTCTCCAACCACGGCGGCCGTGCGGAGGGCAGCGGACAGGCCACGATCGACGCCTTGCCCGAGATCGCGTCGGCCGTGTCCGGACAGGTTCCCGTCATCGTGGACGGCGGGTTTCGCCGCGGAAGCGATATCTTCAAGGGGATCGCCCGCGGTGCCGACGCGGTGGCGGTGGGCCGGCCCTACCTGTGGGGGCTGGGAGCCTTCGGGCAGGCCGGCGTCGAGCGCGTGCTGGAGATCCTGAGCAACGAACTGCGAATCAACATGCGGCTGGCGGGGACACCTTCGCTGGCGAGCATCGAAGAGGCGTCGGTAGGAGGGTGAGCGGCGTCGCCCGGAGGCGCCATGCCCCGGGACGCGACTCACGACAAACGAAAAGGAGCAGGGAGACAGGATGCGAAAAGCAATTCACACAGCGTGCGGCGTTCTGGCCGTCACGGTCGGCGCGGCATGCGCGGAAGGGGAACCCGAAGTGATCACAACCGAGAGCGGTCTCGAATACCAGATGCTCCGCGAGGGCGACGGTGCCAGCCCCACGATGAACGACCAGGTCGTCGTGCACTACCGGGGCACGCTCACCGACGGCTCGCAGTTCGATTCGTCGTACGACCGCGGCGAGCCCGCGACCTTTCCGGTGAACGGTGTGATCGCTGGCTTCGGCGAAGCGCTGCAGCTGATGTCGCCAGGCGGCCACATGCGCGTCACCATTCCTTCCGAGCTGGCCTACGGTGAGGCTGGCGCGGGCTCCGTGATCGGCCCCAACGAGACGCTGATCTTCGAGATCGAGCTGATGGAGGTGATCGGGGGCGGATGAGGGCGACCCGAACGGGCGTAGCGGCCGCCGCTGCCCGCGCGATCCTGCTCCTGGCGCTCGCGACGGGCGCGGCGACCTCCGCATGCGCCTCGGGGGGTGGCGGCGCCCCCATCGCGGAAGCCGCCGACCCGGTCCCGGACGCGGAAGGCTTCATCACCACCCGTAGCGGACTCCGGTACAAGGTCCTGCGCGACGGCACGGGTCCGGCGCCCCGCGCGAGGGACCGGGTCCTGATCCACTACAGCTGCAGGCTCGAGGACGGCACGGTGATCGACTCGTCCTACGAGCGCGGCGAACCGGACGTGCTGAGGCCCCGGGACCTGATCCGCGGATTTCGGGAAGCCTTGCTGCTCATGCCGGTCGGGAGCCACCTCGAGGTCATCGTGCCCGGCAGGCTGGGGTACGGCCGGGCAGGCATCGACGGAGTGGTCGGCCCCAACGAGACGCTGATCTTCGAGATCGAGATGCTGAGGATCGGACGGGGGTGACGGCCCGCGCCGTCATCCGCCCAGCCACTCTCCGATCACCCCGCGCAGCCACAGCGTCACGAACGCGCCGTAGAACACGGACATCAGCACCAGGGAGACCCTGCGCCACATCGGCGGCCGCACTTCCTCGGGCAGGAAGCGCGTGTTGATGTAGAGCAGGTGCAGCGACGAGATCACGAAGACGACCCCGGCCATGTTGGCGCCCAGCTGGAGCAGGATGATTGGTTGGGCGACCCCCAGCGCGATGATCCCCCACACGCAAAGCGCGCCGAGCACAGTGTAGTACACGAACCGGACATCGCCGCCGCGCCACCCGCGCACCGTGCTTGAGCCGGTCCACAGGATGTCGGTAATCGCGCGGGTCATGCCTTCGAGGATGTCGAGCTGGGTCTTGAAGAGAACCCACACGGCCATCATCGCGATGATTCCGCCGAATATGGCGCCCTTTTCGCTCGCGATCGCGTTGGCCAGCGTGGCCGCGACGGAAAGGCCGCGGATGTCGGTGCCGGCCTCGATGAACGTGACGTAGATGACCGCCGGAAGGATCATCCCGAGCATCGCACCCACGAAGTAGACGATCCACTGGTCGGCGCGCACGATGCGCCACCAGCCGCGCCAGCGCGCCATGGCGTCCGGGGTCGGGTCGAAGGTGTAGCCGGTGGGCGCAAGCTCCGTGCGCTCGCCGCCCACGGCCGCCGGAATGTACCCGGCGCGCTTGCCCATGCCGTATCCCTTGTCCCGGGCCCAGTTGGACAGCGTCAGGTTGACGACGCCGCCGGCGCCGGAATACGCGGCGAACGCGCCGATCAGGAACCAGTCCACGCCCGCCGGGATGAAGCGGAAACCTCCGGTTCCGGTGTCGTAGCCGACGAGTCCCGCCGCGGCCGAGACCCAGGTGCCGGGCGCCACGAAGATCAATGCAAGGATCAGGAAGCCGCCGATGATCGCGCTCACGAGCACCCAGTTCAGGATTTCGAGCGTCCGTTCGATCCGCCTGCCGAACAGCAGGATCCCCACGCACAGCCCGAACGTGCCCACCCCGATCCAGTAGACGATGTGCTCCTGCCCGGGGCCCGCGAGGTCGCGGAAGATCAGGAAGAAGATCGCGCCCGCGGCCGCGCCCGCCCACCCGGGCCAGCCCACCTGCAGGAAGTAGAGGAGCGCGTACACCCACGCCCAGAACTGGGACCACGGCTTGGTACGCATGAATCCCGTCACGACGGGCTCGCCGGTGGCTATGGTCCAGCGCATCAGTTCGGTGTTGAAGACGGTCTGGAAGAACGCCGCAACCAGTGTCACCCATAGCAGCACCAGTCCGTACTGGACGAACGCCGCGGGTCCCAGCAGGAACTCGCCGCTGCCGATCGACGCGCCCAGCACGATGACGCCCGGGCCCACCACGCCGAGCCACGACAGCCCCTTCGGCTTGGGCGGCGCGGGGAGGTCGGCCTTCTTGAAGGGGCTGAGTCCGGAGCGTGCTTCCGGTGCAGAGCTCACTGGGGACCTCCGGTGCCGCGCGCGGGCGCGCCTGATCGGTCGTTGCAGCCCATCAGCTCACCGGCACCTTTCCGACCCACCGGTCATACCACTTCCGCATGTACAACTGCGTACGCATGAAGTTGGAGGGGCGGGTGCCCGTGCCATGGTACTCGTTGTTGAAGCGGATGATGGCGGTGGGCACGCCGACCATCTTGAGCGCCTGGTAGTACTCCTCGGTCTGCGACATCGGCGTGCGGAGGTCGAGTTCGCCGGTCAGCAGCAGGGTGGGGGTGGTGACGTTGCCCGCGTACATGAGCGACGAGTGGCGCAGCCACTTGTCCGGATTCTCCCACGGCAGCTCGCGGAAGCGGCGGTAGCCCCACATGGCCACGTCTGCGGTGCCTGCGAACGACATCCAGTTGATGACGGGGCAGCGCACGGCCGCGGCCGCGAAGCGGTTGTCGTGGCCGATCACCCAGCTGGACAGCGCGCCCCCGCCCGAGCAGCCGCCCACATACATCCTGTCCGTGTCGATGTATCCCTGGCCGACGACCTCGTCGACGCCGTGCAGCAGATCCGCGAGGTCGCGCGGGCCCGGGTAGGCGTCATCGATGGCGTTGCCGAAGTCGGTTCCATAGCCGGTTGAGCCGCGCGGATTCGTGTAGAGGACCACGAAGTCGTTGGCGGCGAAGTTCTGGAACATCCAGTTGAAGCCCACGTTGTACATGCCGTGCGGCCCGCCGTGGATTTCCATGATGAGGGGGTACCGCCGCGAGGGGTCGAAGCCGGGTGGCTTGATGACCCATCCCTGTACCTGCGCCCCCTCGGTGGATTCGTACCAGACCTCTTCAAGGTCTCCGAGAACGACGCCCTCCAATACATCCTCGTTCACATGGGTCAGCTGCGTCGGTTCCGCACCCCCGTCGAGGTCGAAACGGACCACGTCGCCAGGGGTTTGCGGGGCCGAGCGGACGCCGACGCCGGTCCCGCCCGCCGCCGAGGTGAGCGACAGCATCTGCACGCCGTCGGTGAGCTGCCGCAGGTCGCCGCCGGTGGTGGCGGAGTAGACGTTGGAGGAGCCGCGGTCCTGGACGGCGAAGTAGAAACGGGTGCCATCATCGTCCCATATGATGCCGCCGATGTCCCGGTCCAGGTCGGGCGTGAGCATGCGCATGCCGCTGCCGTCGATCCCGATCGTGTGGATCTCGCCGACGTGGTAGGTCTGGGGGGTCCACTCGTACCCGGTGAAGGCGATCGTGCGGCCGTCGGGCGAGACGGACGGACTGGTCCAGAGCCCGCGCGTCGAGGTAATCTCGCGCATCTCGCCTGTGGCCACGTCCACCGCGTTGATTGCCGACTCGAAGTAGCGCTTGTCCCAGTCCTCCCTCATGAGACCGTCGAACACGATGGTGCTGCCGTCGGGCGTCCAGTCGTATCCGGCGCCCCAGTAGACGGCGATGAAGCGGGCGCCCACGTGCCATTTGCCGTGCGTCAGCTGGCGGGACGTGCCGCCCGTGGAGGGGACGACATGGAGGTGGTGGTAGGCCGGATCGGTGAAGCCCACGAAGTCCCTGCGGAAGTGCATGTTCTCCACAATGCGGGGGGTCTCGGTCCAGGTGGCGCCCTCGGGCGCGGCCGGAAGGGCGATCGACCAGTCGCTCGGCAGTTCGCCGGGCGTGTCCATGGTGAAGGAGATCATGGTGCCGTCGGGCGACCACATCGCGTTCATGGGCGTTCCCTGGACCCGGGTCACCTGGGTGACGGCGCCCTCTTCGTCCATCCAGCGGACGAAGATCTGGGTATCGCCCTCGGTGTCGGCGGCGGTGAACAGAATGCGGGTGCCGTCCGGGGACCAGCGCGCTCCGGAGCCGTCGACCAGGAACCGCGTGCGCGAGCCGTCGGCGTTCATCATGTGAAGACTGGAGTCCCACCGGTCTTCAAGCTTGTTCACCCAGCTTTTCGTGTACACGATGCGGTTGCCGTCCGGCGAGATCCGCGGGTCGCCGACGCGCTCCCAGTCGAGGTACCGGTCGACGGTGAGGCGGGGGGCGTCCTGAGCGGCGATGGCGCCCGGCACAAGGCCTGCGGTGACGGCACCGATGGCGAGGACGCCAGCGGCAAATCGCAGTCCGGCGGGGGTGAGTGTGATTCTCATGGCCGTGACTCCTTCCGGTTCATCGGTGTGATCGTCTCTTGAAGTGGGGGCGGCAGGCGGGGCAGGTCAAGTTGGATGCGTCTTGCAACGTTGTAACCTGAGTGGTAATAGGTTACAGCCTATGAAGAGCCCACCGCATCCCGGACTATCCGTCCGACACGACTGCCTGGAGCCGCTGGGGTTGAGCGTAACAGAAGCGGCGCGAAAGCTGGGTGTCAGCCGAAAGCAACTATCCGATATCGTGAACTGCCGGTCGGGCATCTCTCCGGTGATGGCGATCCGCCTGGACAAGGCATTTGGGGGCGGAGCGGGCACGTGGTATCGCCTGCAGGCCGCCTATGATCTGTCTTTGGCACGGAAAAAGGCCGACGGCATCCACGTCGAGCGACTTACGGCGGCCCCGCAGCCATGACATCAAAACAGACCTCGTCCTGGACACTCATCGAGTCGGTCCTTGCCGGTTCGGAGGCCATCATCGCCCTCGGCATCACGCTGGAAGACGTGAGCGAGGACGGCGAGACCGTCGTCCTGCGCATGGGCAAGCGGGACGAACTCACGCGGGGAGACGGCACCATCTATCACGGCGGCCCGGTCGCGTCGCTGATCGACATTGCGGGCGACATGGTCGTGGCGGTGCGCGCCGGCGGCGGCGTGCCCACCATCTCGCTGCGGGTCGACTACCTGCGTCCCTGCACCGGTCCCTACCTGCTGGCAACGGCCCGGCTGCGGCGCTGCGGGCGCACCATCTCGGTATCGGACGTGGACGTGCACGACGACCAGGGCCGTCTCTGCGCGGTGGGGCGCGGGACCTACTCCTCGATGGTTGGCTAGCGGGATGAAGGCAGTCCTCTACGACCGGCACGGCAACGTCGACCAGCTGTACGTGGGCGACATCCCCACCCCCGAGCCCGCCCCCGGCGAGGCGCTCATCCGCATTCGCGCCTGTGCGCTGAACGGCTTCGATCCCATGATGCTCGCCGGGACCACGGGGCTGCGCGTTCCGTTCCCCATGACGCCGTGCGGCGACGCGGCCGGCGAGGTGGCGGGGTTCGGTCCCGGGACGGACCCGGCGGGGTGGCGCGTCGGCGACGGCGCGATCATCGACCCGTACATCCCCGACCGCGGGATGCTCGGCGAGAAGGCTCCCGGGGCGGCAGCCGAGTACCTGGCGGTGCCGCTGGAAAGCCTCGTACGGATCCCCGACGGCGTCTCGTTCGAGCATGCGGCCGCCCTCCCGGTGGCCTACGGGACCGCGCTGCGCATGGTGGAGGAGCGCGCGTGCATCCAGCCGGACGAGACCGTGCTGATCCTCGGCGCGACCGGCGGGGTCGGAACGTGCTGCGTCCAGCTCTGCAAGCGCCTCGGCGCGACGGTCATCGCGACTGGCGGCTCCCCGCGGAAACTCGGGCGGCTGCGGGCCCTCGGCGCCGACCACGTCCTGCCCTCGCGCTCCGACGAACTCGTCCGGCTCGTTCGTGAAATCGCCGGGCGACCCCGCTACCACGACCCGGAGTCCGGCGGCGTGGACGTCGTGATCAACTACATCGGCGGCGCCACCTGGGCGGCAAGCCTCAAGGTGTTGCGTTTCCAGGGCCGCATGGTCACCTGCGGCGCCACGGCCGGCTACGACCCGTCCACCGACATCCGCTACATCTGGAGCTTCGAGCAGACCATCATCGGGTCGGACGGATGGAGCCGGGAGGGACTGCAGCGACTGCTGAAGATGGTCGCCGACGGAGAACTCGAGCCGGCGATTCATGCCGTGCGGCCGATCGAAGAAGTGCGCGACGCAATGGGCGAACTGATGAAGCGCAAGGTGTTCGGGAAATCGATACTGACCGTGTGAACGAGCCGGCCGGCGGCGGTGGCTCATCCAGCTATCCCATCGCCCAGCGTATTCCACCGGAAGTGCTGGATGCCGAGGCCGGCCGGCTGGCGGCACTGGCCGAGGCTCCGCCGCACAAGCGGATCAGCGGCTACGCCCGCCTGGCCGGTCCGGGGTTCATGGGAGCCGCACTCACGCTTGGGGCCGGCACCCTCACCTCCTCCATGCTTTCCGGAGCCACATTCGGCTACCGCACCCTGTGGCTGATCTGGATCGCGTGCGGCCTCGGCCTCTTCATGATGGCGGCGATGGCCCGCTTCACCTGCAAGGGGGGCTTCCGGGTCATCCAGGTGCAGAATCGGCGCCACTCCTGGCTCATCGGCTCTCTGCTGACCGCGCTCGTGGGCACAGCGGCGGTCGCCGTGATCTTCAACTTCGGTCAGGTCGCGCTCGGCACGCACCTGATCGAGTCGCTCGCGCCGTTCGCCGGCTTCTCCTTCCCTGCCGAGGTCAACTGGGTCCTCTACGTGGGGGTCACGAGCTGGCTGATCCTGAGCTACGGACGACGCGGCGGGATGGGCACGCGCCTTGTAGAGGCGGTGATGAAGGGCGCCATCGCGCTCATGATCGTCGCCTTCGGCGCGGTGTTGGTGGTCGTGGGCGTCGACTGGGGCGCGGCGGCCCGCGGCGCCTTCGTGCCCTGGCTGCCGGGGGGCGGGCAGGGGCTGGACCTCTTCATCGCATCGTCCGCCGCGGCCGTAGGCGTAATGGACTGGGTCTTCTTCCACTACGCGGGCCTGGGGCGGGGCTGGGGCCGTAACCATGAATCGCTGGCGCGCTTCGATCTGTTCGCCGGACTCTTCATCCCGTTCGTGGTGGTCAACTTCCTGGTGATCGGCGTCTTCGCCGCAACCCTCTTCCCGCAGGGAATCACACCGGAGTCGGCGCCCGAGCTGGCGGCGGCGCTGATGCCATTGCTCGGTCCCACGTGGTCGCAAGTCCTCTTCTACGTGGGGTTTCTGGCAGTCCCGATCACGACCACGGTGGGAATGAGCCTGGCCGGCGCGATGGCCATCCACGAGGCCTTCGGGTGGGAACCCGATACCGCGTCGTGGCGCTGGAAGATCAGCGCGCTCCTGCCGCAGATCGCGTTCCTCGCCGCCTGGAACGCGCGGCCGGTCTGGCTGGTGATCTTCATCGCGGCATTCCTGTCGCTCGCGAACAACGTCGTCGGGTGGTCGATGTACCTGCTGCTCAACGACCGCAAGGTTCTGGGTGCCGATCGCAGCAAGTCGTACCTGTGGAACCTCGGGATCCTGCTGCAGGTGACGCTGCTCAACGCGATCGCGATCACCTACGTCTTCAACCGGCTGGGGTGGTGGTGACGCCCGGCGCGCAGGGAAGCGGAGACGGCCGAACCGCGCTCGAGCGCTTCCTCGAGCGACCCATCGGGCCATGGTCCGGGCGCGTGTGGGGCCTGATCGTCAACCTCGCGGCCAACGCAATGGCTCTCTGGGGCGTCGCGTCGGTCATGCGAACGGGCGAGGGCTGGATCTGGATCGTCATCGGCGGTGTGGCCACGGCAGTCTGCATCGCGGCACTGGCGCTGCCCGCCGGGTCCGGGGACCCCGGCGCGTGAAGAACCGCATCGAGAACCACATCGAGAACCGCAACATGAACCGCAGCGAGAGCCGCACGGGCAACCTCGGCTACTGGCTCAGCGATGCCTGCACCGAATTCCCCGACCGGATCGCCGTGATCGACCTGTCGGGCGCGACGCCCCTCGAGGTCACCTACGCCGAACTCGACGAACGCATGGACCGCGTCGCGAATCTCCTCACGAACGCGGGCGTTGCAATGGGCGATCGGGTCGCACTCAGCGTCGGCAACCGCTTCGAGTTCATCGAGATCATGTTCGGCGCCATGCGCTGCGGCGCGGTGCCGGTGCCGCTCAACTTCAAGCTGTCCGCCGATTCGCTCACGCACGTGGTGGCCGACGCCGGGTGCAAGGCCGCCTTCGTCGAGACCGCGGTCACGGAACGATCGGCCAGCGTGGTGGAGCGATTGGGGATCGAGAAGAGGTGGGAAATCGGCGCCCACGGCGCGGCACAACGCCGGTCGCGCGCCGGCTGGCCGGACTATGGGGGCGCGCTTGGCCGAGCCTCGGCGGACTTCATGGCCCCGATCCTCGGCGCGGACCACCCCGCCTTCCAGCCCTACACGTCAGGGTCGACGGGCAAGCCCAAGGGGGTCGTGCTGTCCCACGAAGGTCAGCTCTGGTGGGTGCGGTGCTTGCGGAAGTACTGGCCGTCGGGTCCCGGTGACCGGGCCCTCGCGGCCGTACCGCTCTATCACAAGAATGCGATGGCCGGAGCGGTCAAGCCGCTACTGCAGGCGGGCGGATCGGTCGTGATCCTTCCCGGGTTCGAGCCGGTGGCCTTTCTGCAGGCACTGAGCGAATACCGATGCACGCAGGTCGGCGCAGTCCCGGCGGTCTTCACGATCCTCCTCGATCATATGGACCTCATACAACAGCTCGACTTTTCAGCGCTCACGAAGGTTGTGCTGGGGTCCGCCCCGGTGCAGCCCGAACTGATGGATGCGGTGGAGCGCGCGTTCGGCGTGTCTGTCGGGGAGAGCTATGGACTGACCGAGGGCGGCCCGGTCATGCTCGGCCCTCCGCTCGACGGGCGCCCGGTACCGAGGGGAAGCTGTGGGGCGGCCTGGCCGGAGGGCGAGATCATGCTCGTACGGGACGGAGTCGAGGACCCGTCCCATGGCGAGCTGTGGGTGCGCAATCCCGGGGTGACGACCGGCTATCACAACCTGCCCGAGGTGAACGCGGACCGCATCCGGGACGGCTGGCTCGCGACCGGCGATCTGTTCCACCGCGACGCAGAGGGGTTCTACCACTTCCGGGGCCGCACCGATGACATGTTCAATTCGGGCGGCGAGAACATCTATCCCAAGGAGGTGGAGGATCTGCTCCTGTCGCATCCGGACGTGCTGGACGCGGCGGTCGTGGCGGTGCCGCACGCGGTGAAGGGCGCGGTGCCGGCGGCGATGGTCAAGCTGGCGGCGGGCTCGGCGGTGACTGCCGAGGCGCTGAAGCAGTACACGCTGGAGAAGGGGCCGGCGTATGCGCATCCCAGGCGCATCGTGGTCGCGGCCCAGATGCCGCTGACGGGGGTGGGAAAGGTGGACCGGGTGGAGATTCTCGAAGTGCTGAGGGGAGTGGGCGGCGCGGCGAGTTCGTCTACCTGATCACCGCAATGCACCGCCCCGGCCCGTGCACGCCGGTCACCACGGTGCGACCGATGTCCGCCGACTTGCTGGGGCCGGAGTGCAGGCCCACCGCGGCCGGGAGATCGTTCTGCAACTCCGCCAGCGCATCCTCCAACCGCGCGAAGACCCGGGCCTCGGGTATCCAGACGACATGAACCGGCGGCAGCAGCTGCACCGCCCGCGCGCCGGTGGAGGGCAGGATCAGGCTCCCGGAGTCCGCCGCTACGCCCCAGGCCACGGAGACTCCGGCACCCGCCTGCGCGGCCGCGACCTCCGGCAGCTGCGGCCGCTGCTGCGCAGGCACCTCCGGCCCGACGGTGACTCCCGCCACCGCAGGATCCAGCCCTCGCAGGAATTCAGTCAGCCACTTGCCCGGCGTGCGCTCGGGATCGGCCTCCACGACCTCGCCGCCGCTGCTTGTGAAACGCTTCACAAATGCGGTCAGCGGGTTGTTCGGCGGCAGTGCAGCGGCCGGCGGATCGCCTGCGCCCGGACCACCCAGCGCACCGGGATGGGGCATCCGTTCCCGGCTCGCGGTCGCCTGCGCGACCCGTTCGAGTATCCGCTCGCGCGAACTCACTCGATTCCCTCGCGCCAGAGGTCCCGGAACGTACGCGTGCTCGCCCTGGGCAGCGCGCGTTCGTCCGCCCACTCGCGCAGCATCGGCAACATCCGCGCCGCAGCCGTTCCGCCCAGCTTCGACCCGAGCCTGCCCGCCATCCGGTACAGCGCAGGCCGCGTCGCCACACCCGCCAACCCCTTCAGCGCAGCGCGTTCCTTCCACGGCGTGAGCCCCTCCTGCTGCGCCTCGCGCCGCCATTCGAGCAACAGCTCCGGGATCGGAATGCGCACCGGACACGCATCCTCGCAGGCACCGCAGAGCGACGACGCGAACGGCAGGGGCATGGACTCATGCAGGCCGAGCAGGCCCGGATCGAGCACCGACCCGATCGGCCCGGAATAGACGTATCCGTAGGCGTGGCCACCGGTCTGGCGGTACACCGGACAGGCGTTCAGGCAGGCTCCGCAGCGTACGCACCGCAGGGCTTCCCAGGCGTGTTCGTGGGCCAGCACATCGGTGCGGCCGTTGTCCACGAGGACGACGTGCACCGCCTCCGGCCCGTCGTCGTCCGGGTGCGTGGCCGGACCCTGGACGAGCGACACGAAGCACCCGATGGGCTGGCCGGTCGCCGCGCGGGCGGTGAGCTGCAGGAAACCGGCCAAGTCGGTCATGCGGGGGAGCAGCTTTTCGATCCCGATCACGGCGACGTGCACGCGCGGCAGCGAAGTCGTCAAGCGGATGTTCCCCTCGTTTTCGATCAGCGCGATGGTGCCCGTCTCCGCGACAAGGAAGTTGCCGCCCGTGATGCCCATGTCCGCCCGGATGAAGGCGTCGCGGAGCACTCGGCGGGCGGCTCGCGCCAGGGCGTCGGGGTCGCCGTCGGGATCCGTGTCGAGCCTCTCCGCGAACAGCTTCTGCACCTGCTCGAGACTCTTGTGGATGGCGGGACCCAGGATGTGGCTGGGCTCCTCCTCCAGAAGCTGCAGGATGTACTCGCCGAGGTCGGTCTCGTAGACGTCGATCGACGCGGCTTCCAGCGCCGGGTTCAGGTCGATCTCCTCGGTGACCATGCTCTTGCCCTTGACCACGCTCATCGCGAAGTACCGGTTCGCAAGATCCTCCACGATCAGGCGCGCCTCCGCCGCGTCAGCCGCCCAGTGCACCTCGGCGCCGTTGGCCAGGAGTTGCGCTTCCGCCTCTTCGAGGTAGCGGTCCAGGTGCGTCAGCGTGTGGCTTTTCACGCCCTCCGCCCAGCGCCGCCAAGCGTCGGCGTCGACCTCCGCGTAGCCCTGGATCCGCTTTTGGTCGAATGCGATGGTCGCGCCCGTGACGGCTTCGCGCACACCCGGATCGTCGCGAATGATCTCGCGGGAACGCGACGGGTAGTCCCTGATTCCGGTGTCCACCGTCAGCGGTCTCCGTCCGGCCGGGCTGCTTTGGCGGGGATGCGGGCATCACCGGTCACCCCCCGCCATAGCGCGGTCGCCAGGTGCACGAACTCGATGCCGGCACCGCGCGCCCGGTTGCGGCCGTCCAAGTGGAGCATGCACCCGCCGTCGCCCGACACTACCCAGTCCACCCCGGGCAGGGTGTCGAGCTTGCGGTCGGCCATCGCCGCGGACACCGCCGTCATCTTCACCGAGAACAGGCCGCCGAAGCCGCAGCACTCGTCCTGCGCGTCCCAGGACAAGACCTCCGCGCCGGCCCCCTCGAGGAGCATGGCCGGTTCCGTTTCCAGGCGCAGTTCGCGCAGCGCGTGGCACCCCTGGTGGACAGCCAGCCTGTGACCGTTGAGGCCGTCGCCCAGCTCTGTGACGCCCAGCCCGTGCACGATGAACTCGGCCAGGTCCCAGGTGCGGTCCGCGAGCGCCCCGGCCGGGGCGCCGACAAGGCGCGGGTAGAACTTCTTGACCATCGTGGCGCAGGAGCCGCTGGGCAGCACCACCGCGTCCGTGCCCTCGAAGACGTCGAGCGCGTGTTCGGCCATCCGGCGGGCCTCGCCGTGCCGCCCCGCGTTGTAGGCGGGCTGCCCGCAACAGGTCTGTGCCGCCGGGAACGATACTTCGCACCCGAGATGGCGCAGCAGGCGTACTGTGTCGGCCGCCGCTTCCGCGAAGTAGTGGTCGGCCAGGCAGGTAACGAACAGGGCGACATTCATGGGGGGAAGCTAGCCCGTAGACCGGACACTCACCACGCGGCGACCAGCACGACCGCGGCGGCGGCGAAAAGCGCAACCCCGACGGGCTTGCGCAGCCTCGCGCCGATGGGCAGGGCCGTCTCCGCGACCATCACCGCCATGAGCAGGCCCATCCAGACCAGGTCGATCATGCCCACCACGAGCGCGAGCGCCATGAGCGCCCAGCAGCACCCCACGCAGTGCAGTCCGTGCCCGAAACCCAGCCGCGCGTGACCGGCCGGACCCTTCCGCCAGTGCGTGAGGAGGTAGCCGGCGGGCGAGCGGCAGTGGGCGAGACAGGCCTCCTTGAGCCGCGTGAACTGGAAACCGCCGGCGAAGCACAGCGCCGCGGCCGAGGCGACCGGTGCATCGAGCCTCGTGGGGACCGGAATGTTTAGCCGCAGAAGGGCGAGGTGGAGCCCGGCGACGGTCGCACTGAACCCGGCCCAGGCCACCGCGTACCCCACGGCGAACAGCATGGCCGTGGTGGCACCCTCACCGGGACTGGCGCCTGCCCCCGCGACCCGGCGCAGCGCGCGGAGCCAGGGAAACACCACCGGCGCCATCATGACACCGGTCATGGCCAGCCACATGAGCAGGACGCGCGGGTAATCCGGCGGGTAATCCACCTGGGATCAATCTCCACCCGTCCACCGAAACCGCGACCAGAGGCCGTGGGTACCGTCGTTGGCGATCACGATCTCGCCATCGTCATACCGCGTAGAACCCTGCGCGATCACCTGGGTGGAGTCGTGGATCTTGTTGTAGATGTTCTCGAACGTGACCGGCCTGTCCCGGTTCCAGCCCCGAATCGCCTCGACGGCTCCGGTCAGCAACCCGGCGACGGTTACCGATTTGCGCCCGGGATCGTCCTCGATACGCACCGGCGCGGCCCGCGTCGGCAGCGGCTCGGCAACGAAGCGGGCAAGCACCTTCCACGGCCCCCCGCGCACCCCCGTGATGATCTCCTCGACCGCCCCGCGCTGATCCTCCGTGGCGTGGTCGGACACGATGATCAACTGCTTCCAACCTCCGTCGACCATGACCTGGGGCGTCTCGTAGACCACCACGGCATCGATGCCGGCCAGATCGACCGGGTCACCGCCCCGAGCCCGCTCCGCGGAACCCGCCTCGAAGCGGATCGCCCAGAAGCCCTTGCAGACGTTGTGCGTGCACTTCTGGCTGAAGTGGATGTGGCCGGGGCAGACGGCCGTGCAGTTGCAGTTCTCGAACAACAGGCCCTCGGCCCACCAGTCTCTCATCGGCGCCTCGTTCAGTGGGTGAGCATGTAGAGCACCACGTTGATCCCTACCGCGTACGCATTGGGCGAGAACAGGTAGAAGAACTCGTCATCCTCTCCCTCGCGCTCCCACCCGTCGGCGATGTCCGTGTTGTGTGTCATGATGACCATGAGCCGTCCCGATTCGTCCATGATCCCGTGCATGGTCGGCGTCGCGCTCTCGTTGCCGCGCTCCGAGGTTCCCATGCGGCCGCTCCGGCGCCAATACTGGATCGACGGCACCTGTGGGATGCTGTCGACGGAGTAGAGCGTGTGGAATACGACGTGGTCACGTGGCAGCGGGACAATGGGATAGCCGGGCAGGATGCGGTTCATCTCCCGCGTCCAGTTCCCCCAGGCATAGTCACCCCAGAAATCGTCCGCCCACAGGAAGCCGCCCTTCAGGAGATAGTCGCGCAGGCGAACCGCCTCGATCTCGGAAAAGCCGATCGTCCCGACATCGGACGCGAAGAGGAATGGACAGTCGTAGAGGTCGGACTCGGTGGCGGTGACGACAGCGTGGAAGGGGTCGCCCCATTCGTTGCGGGCGATGTTCGCGGTGGTGAGCTGGGAGAGCCGGAGCGGCAGATTGCGGTCTCCGTCGGGATAGTCGGTGTCCCAGCCCGTACCCAGCCATTCGCTCCTGACCGGCTGGTACTGCAGGCGGCAGAAGGTGAACTCGCCGCGCTCGGCCGCCTCGACCGGCTTGCGGATCGGGGCTCGCCGCCTGCGGCCGCCCCACTGCCCCGCCAGGGGCTCCGCAAGCATCAGCAGGAGCACGCACAGCAACACCCCCGTGCGGGCGCCGCGGGCGGCCGGATCTCCTCCGGCGATTCGCGAGCGTCTCAACGCGGCATGGCAAGGTCTCATTACGTTTCAATCCTCGTTACGATGGCCCGGTCTGACAATGAGACGCTCTTCAACGCTCCTGATCTTCGTCGCCCTGACCGCCCAGGGCTGCGCGTCCGAAGACGGCATCGGCGTGGGCCCCATCGCCGAGGACGAACTCGTCTGTGACCTCGATCCCGCCTACCTGGCCGATGGCGGCGTCGGACGTGACGGGATCCCCGCGCTGTCCGATCCGCTCCTCGTTCCGATTTCGCCGGTCGTGCCGGAGAACGCCTACGTTCGCGACACCGACCGGGTGATCGCGGCCCGCGTCGGCGCGGAGTGGATCGTGATTCCGCACAACATCATGTGGCGGCACGAGATCGTGAACTTCACGGCCGGCCCGGACGTGATGTCGGTCACCTACTGCCCGCTGACCGGCACGGCTCTGGCCTTTGCGCGGACCGCGGTCGGGGGCGCCGAACTCGCGGTGTCCGGTCTCCTGTACCAGGCGAACCTGGTGATGTATGACAGGAACGAGCCCAACGAGTCCTTCTGGCCGCAGATGTGGGGCGAAGCGCGCTGCGGACCCCGCAAGGGAGCGCGGCTGACGAGGCTGCCGGTGGTGGAGATGACCATGGCCGGATGGAAGGAGCTGCACCCGGTATCGAGGATGGTGGGGCTCGGCGGCGGTCTCACCGACTGGCGGCTCTACGTGCGGAATCCCTACGGCGACGACTATGACGACCCCCACAACGCCGACTTCCAGGACTACCCGATCCCGCTTGACGATGACCGGCTGCCGCCGAAGGCGCGTGTGCTCGGGCTGCCCGCGGATGGACCGGGGACCGCCCCGGTCGCGTTCCCGTTCGCGGCCATGGAGCTGAGCGGCGAGTACGCCGTCTTCGAAACCACGTACGGGGGCGCCCGGGCAATGGTCCTGTGGGACGGCCCCAGGCAATCGGCGATGGCCTATCGGACGGTGATCAATGGACGTGACGCGACCTTCGAGCCGACGGCGGGCGGCGCGCTCGACCACTTGACCGGCACCGTCTGGGCGGTCGACGGCACTCCCGTCGCGGGCGCGCTGGCCGGAACCGATCGAAAACTCAGACCGGTCGCGGAAGCCTACGTCGCGTTCTGGGGCGCGTGGGCCGCTTTTCACCCGGGAACGGTGCTTCCGCTGGGAACGGGGAGCTGACGAACCGGCGGGCTACCGTCCGCAAATTCACGACCGCGGCAGTCCTTTTCCGATCTCCTCCGCGGACATCAGCGAGAGCGCGCAGAAGGTAAGCGTGCCGTTCGCGCAGCCGCTCGACACGATGGTCGGGGCGCCCACCACGAAGAGGTTCTCGTGGTCGTGGGTGCGGCCCCACCGGTCGACCACGCTGGTTGCGGGATCGTCCCCCATGCGGCATCCGCCCCCCGGGTGCTCGAACAGGCGGGAGCGGCGCGTGTTCATCATCGAGCCGCCGGCCGCGCGGGCGAGGTGGTCGAAGCGGCCGAAGATGGTGTCGTGCGTGTGGCCTTCCAGGTCGAGTGTGGTCTGCCCGGCGCGGTAGTCGATGCGCGGCATCGGGTCGCCGAGCGCGTTGTGGTTCGCGCTGTCGAGGGTGAGGCGGCTTTCCCGGTCGGGGATCACGTCGTAGTAGGAGCGGATGCGGGCGGTTGCGCCGGAATCGGTGCGCTCACGCCAGTCTGCCATGACCTCGTCTCCCCACAGGAGGCGGCCGTCGCCGCTGCGGATACGCGGTGCTCGTCCTACATCCGACTCCCACAGCCGGATATCGTGTCGCACATAGCGATCGAGCGGCCCCGGACTCGCGAAGCGGTGGGTCAGCAGGCTGTTGTTGGCGAAGATGCCGGGGTAGAGGCGCATCGGGAGGTCGATGAAGCCGCTCACGTACCAGTGACCTGTCATGTACCGGCCGACGTTGCCGGTGCGGTTGGCGAGTCCTTCGGGGAAGCGGCTGTTGGCCGACAGCAGGAGCAGGTGCGGGCTCCAGGCGTGTCCCCCGGCCAGCACGAAGGTGCCGGCGCGGAACTCGACGGGGTCGTCCGGGGCGTCGCGGTTCACGGCCTCGGCGGCGGCAATGCGGTCGGTGCCGGGCTCAAGGGTCAGGCGGCGGACGAGGGTGCGGGTGACGAGGTCGATGCGGCCTGCGGCGAGCAGCTGATCGAATGCGAAGTCGGGCGTGTACTTGGCGCCGGTGGGGCAGACGGCGCAGGTGTCGCAGCGCTGGCAGACGTTGCGTCCGCGGTACGGCTCGGTGTTGCGGGCCCAGGGCTGGGTCCAGAAGGGGACGCCGGCGGCGTCGGTCCACTCGCGCATGCGCGCCAGGTTGTAGGACAGCGGGAGCGGGGGCATGGGGTACGGTTTCGAGCGCGGGTCACAGTCGGGAGGTCCCTGTTCGCCCGCCGCGCCGATGCGCTCCTCGGCTTCCTGGTAGTACGGCTCCAGGTCGTCGAAGGTGATGGGCCAGTCGAAGCCTACGCCGTAGAGGGACCGCAGGCGGAAATCCTCCGGGGAGTAGCGCGGGATCGCCCCGCCCCAGTGCATGGCCGAACCGCCCACGACCATCTGGCGGTACATCTCGCCCGTTCCGGTCTGGTCGGGGATATGGTCGTTCGGGTAGGGGTTTTCGCCGTAGGCCAGCATGCGGGCGCGGGTGTTGGTGCGCTCGGCGAGGGAGGCGGTGCGCTGGCCGGCCTCGACGACGGTGATGGAGGCGGACGTGCGCTCGGCGAGGCGTTCCGCGACCATCGCCGCGGTGATCCCCGCACCGACGATGCAGACGTCGCTCTCGATGACGCGGCTCACGCGCCTCACGGGCCGGCTCCGAGCGCGGCGGGTTCCGCGGCCGCCCCGTCGGCCGCCCGGACGGGTTCGCCGCCCGCGCCCTCGAGCCCGCGGCACTGCTGTTTCGCGATGGTCCGGCGGTAACACATGTCGGTGGCGGCTGGCGACCTGAAGAAGTGCGCCATGAGAGCGACGGCGATGTGGTTTGCATTCGCGGGCGACCCGAGACCGGGGCCGGCTGCTCCGACCGGTCCCGCGAGCAGCTTTCGGCGGGCCGGCACGTCAAGGTCGCGCAGTGCCTTGCCGAAGCGGGCTTGGCATTCCTTCTCGAGGCCCTGAAGCTGGGCCGCCCATCCGGGCCGCGGATCGGGCCCCGAGTATCGGGTCTCGGGCACAAGGTACGGGTGGGCCAGTTCGGCGACCGGCTCCAGGCCATCCGACCATCGTTCGAAGGCGGCCACTGCACGCTCGCGGCCCTCGTCGCCGAGTTCGGCGGGGAGGACAGCGTCGCCGACCGCGCGAAGGGTATGGCCGGGGATGGGGCTCGTGTCACCACCGTCATCGGGCGCGCACCCGGCCACGGAGGCCGCGGCCACCGTCGCGACCGACTGCTTCAGGAACGATCTGCGCGTGTCCGACATGGATCCGCCTCGTTTGTCACAGACTTCGGAACACCAACTCGACGCAATCTTCCGGCGAGAGCTTCTCGGTGTCCAGCCGCAGGTCCGGCTTTGCGGGCCGCTCGTACGGGCTGTCAACACCCGTGAAGTTCCTGATCTCGCCCCGCATCGCCCTGGCGTAGAGGCCCTTCGGATCGCGCCTGGCGCACTCTTCCACCGACGCATCCACGAAGATCTCCAGGAAGTCGCCCGGCTCGAAGAGGCTGCGGGCGAAGTCACGCTCGGACTGGAAGGGACTGATGAAGGACACGATCACGATCAGGCCGGCATCGACCATGAGGCGGGCCACCTCCGCCACCCTGCGAATGTTCTCCACGCGGTCCGCCTCGGTGAACCCCAGGTCGCGGTTGAGACCGTGGCGCACGTTGTCGCCGTCCAGCAGGTAGGTGTGCCGGCCCTCGATGACGAGTTGCCTTTCCAGCAGGTTGGCGATCGTGGATTTGCCTGAGGCGGACAGGCCGGTCAGCCACAGGCAACGGGGTTGCTGCCGCTTGAGTTCGGCGCGTACTTCGCCGTCGACGTCGAAGTCCTGCCACCTGAGGTTCGCGGCCCGCATGAGCGCGAAGGTCAGCGTGCCGGCGCCGACGGTCGCGTTGGTCGCTCGGTCGATGAGGATGAAGCCCCCGAGTTCGCGGCACTCGTCGAAGGGGGAGAAGGGGACGGGCCGGCTGGTCGCGAGGTTGACCACACCCAGATCGTTGAGGTCGAGGTGTGGCGCGGCGAGCTGCCTGCCGTCGGACTCACCCACGCGATGTCTGATCCGGGTCACGGTCGCGCCCACTTCGCATCGGTGCAGCCTCAGCCGGTATTGGCGACCCACGGTCAGCGGTTCGTCGCCCATCCACAGGATCTTCGCCTGGAACTGGTCGGCGACTTCGAGTGGCCGGTCCGCAGCCACGATCACGTCGCCGCGGGTGACGTCGACCTCGGGCTGGAGGGTGAGCGTGACCGAATCACCCTGGGTCGCGCGGTCGCGTGTGCCCTGCCATGCCACGATGGTCTCCACCGTGGCAGGGGTTCCGGCGGGCGAGATGCGGACGCGGTCGCCGGGCTTCACCGTGCCTGACACCACTCGGCCACAATAGCCGCGAAAACCCGCGTCAGGCCGGTTGACGTACTGCACCGGCATGCGGAAGGGCTGTCCGGCGGCCGGCTGATCGACTTCCACGGTCTCCAGGTGATCGAGCAGCGTGGGGCCGGTGTACCACGGCGCCCGGCCGCAGGGACGAGTCAGGTTGTCGCCGGTGAGCGCGCACACCGGAATCGTGGTCACCTCGGGGACGCCGATGTCCCCGGCAAGCACACCGTACGACGAAACGATGCGCTGGAACGCGTCGCGGTCCCACCGGACCAGGTCCATCTTGTTGACCGCCAGGACGATGTGGCGCACACCGAACATCGCCGCGATCCGGGTGTGGCGGGCGGTCTGCGGCAGGATCCCCTTGCTGGCATCCGCCAGAACGACCGCGAGCTGCGCGGTGGATGCGCCGGTCGCCATGTTGCGCGTGTACTGCTCGTGGCCGGGCGCGTCCGCGACGAGGAAGCGGCGCCGCGAGGTCTCGAAGCCACGGTGCGCGACATCGATGGTGATGCCCTGTTCACGCTCGTCCCGCAGGCCGTCCATGAGCAACGCCAGATCGGTCGTGCCGCCGAGGGTGCCGTACCGGCGGGAATCCTCTGCGACCCCTTCCATCTGGTCCGTAAAGACCTGGCCGCAGTCATGAAGGATCCGTCCAATGAGCGTGCTCTTTCCGTCGTCCACGCTGCCGCAGAGGACGAAACGCAGCGGCGGGGTCATCAGAAGTAGCCCTCCCTCTTCTTCCGCTCCATGGCGGCCTCGCCGTCGTGGTCGATCAGCCGGCCGCGTCGCTCCGAATGCTCGGCGGCCCGGGTCTCGGCGATGATCGCGTCGAGCGTGTCCGCATCGCTCTCGACCGCGGCGGTCAGCGGATAGCATCCGAGGGTACGGAAACGTACGCGGCGCAGCTGCGGGGCTTCGCCGGGAAGCAGCGGCATGCGGTCGTCGTCCACCATGATCCACTGGCGGTCGCGCTCGACAACCGGGCGCCGGGCCGCGTAGTAGAGCGGCACGACGGGGATGTCCTCGTCGGCGATGTAGCACCAGACGTTTGCCTCCGTCCAGTTGGACAGCGGCGCGACGCGGAGTGATTCGCCGTCCCGCAGGCGGGTGTTGTAGAGGTTCCAGAACTCCGGCCGCTGCGCCCTCGGGTCCCACTGGTGATTCCGGTTGCGAAGCGAAAAGACGCGTTCCTTGGCGCGTGACTTCTCCTCGTCGCGGCGCGCGCCGACGAAAACCATGTCGTGGCGTCCGGCATCGAGGGCCTGGCGCAGCGCCACCGTCTTCATGACTTCCGTGTAATGGTCGGATCCGTCGGTGAAGGGCGTGACGCCCGTGTCGACGCCGTCCTGGTTGGTGTGGACGATGAGTTCGACGTCCGTCTCGGCCGCGACCCGGTCACGGAAAGCGATCATCTCGCGGAACTTCCAGGTGGTGTCCACGTGCAGCAGCGGCATGGGCGGCGGCGCGGGCCAGAATGCCTTGCGTACCAGGTGCAGAAGGGCCGACGAGTCCTTGCCGATGGAGTAGAGCAGCACTGGACGAGCGGCGGTCGCCACGCCCTCGCGGATGATCTCGATGGCCTCGGACTCGAGGGCTGAGGGCCGGGTACTCATGACTTCGAAGATAGCGTCCGGGGCGGGAGGGACGGCAAGGACGAGGCGACAGGGATGGTCAGTGTTTTCCAACCCGGACATGATCATGAACGAGCCGGGGGGAGGGGCCGAGGTGGGGGGGGGTGCGATGGTGAGGGGTGGTGGAGGTTGGGATGGTGGGGTGGAGGAGGGGGCGGCGCAAGGGCCGCCAGCCCCGAGGCGAGCGGAGCGAGCCGAGGGGCGGGCGGGGCCGGTCATGCTGCGGGGTTCAGCGCCTTGGCGATGAGCTGGAAGAGCACCTTGCGGGCCCGCTGGACCTTTTGGCCGGCCTCCACGGTGTTCACGGCGTGTGCTGCGGCGTCGAGCTTCTCGAAGGTGACGCCCGGCTTCAGAAAGCCTTCGGCCCCGGGCAGCGACCGGAGCTTCTCGTACGGGGTCCTGACCAGCTCCTGGGGGTACTTCCTGCGGCGGCGCCCGTTCGCATCCTCGACCTCGACCGCGAAGAGGCAGGTGCGGTGATGGTTGAGAAAGGGCGAGAGATGGTCGCGCAGGAACGCGTCGGCATCCGGTGCCAGAGACTCCGGGATGTGGCTGCGCCCCAGCCACCGGCGAACGACGTTGCCGTTCTTGGACTCGACCAGCGCGTTGTCGTTCGAGCGCCGGGGCCGCGACTTCGTGAAATCCTCGACGTGCAGCTTGTTCAGCATCTCCGCGACCCGGTGGTTGATGAACTCCGACCCGTTGTCGCAGTGAAAGGCCAGGACGCGGAAGGGGAACGCGCCGATGAGCGCCTCGAGCACGGGGACCATGAACTGCTCGGTGATCCGGCGAACCGACGCAAGTTGTTGGTACTGCGTCACTTCGTCGACCATGTTGATCACGTAGGCCCCCTTCTCGCCATCGCGGTCACCGCTGTGCACGGTGTCGACGCGCACGAAGCCCGGACGGCCCTCCGGCCGGGGCCTGCGCCGCTGGCCGATCGGCGAAGGCGCACCCCGCGTCGTCCGCAACGTGGTCCGGGCACGCCGGTACACCCGGCGGTTCCGCAGGTTGTAGATGTGGCCGTTCGAGATCCCGGCCAGGCGTTCGAAGCGCTCGTCGCGGAAGACATGGCGGTCGTGTAGACCGTGGCGAAGGGCCGCGCCGGAGGGCGCAACCGGTGGTCGCGGATGCGGCCCGTGCGGCGCTGCTGCGTGATCAGCCGGGTCAGCTGGGCGTCCGAGTAGCCGGTGACCCTGGCGAGATACTTCCTGACCAGACCCTTCCCGGCCCTCGACAGGCCGAAATGGTAGCGGAACCGGACCAGCGTCCGCTCAACGAACGCGTACGCCGCCTCGCGGTCGTGGGGGGTGATCTCCGCCGCCTCGCTCCCGCCGAGGAAGGCGCGGATGTCGTCGAGGGTGCAAATCCGTTCGGTGCAGAGTGTCACGATCATGCTCCCATGATCTGCTCGCACCCCCGCTCGTGCTCACTTCCCGTTGGAAACCCGCTTCCCGCTCATGATCATTTCTCATTGGACAACGCTGGTCTGGCCGCTGCACGGCCATGAGACTACGATCACCTGACCCCGCCACTTGACGCCTGGATCGAGACCGGAGAGAACCATGAAGTCATTGAACCGCCGACGCTTTCTGAGCACGACGGCCGCCGCCGGGCTCGCCGCACTGCCCGCAACCCGCAGCCTCGCGGCCGAGCCAAAAGCCGGTGAGTCGAAGTCCCCGCTCGGCGGTTCGCCGCGAGCCACAGGCCCTTCCAGCGACGACCCGCTGGGCATTCGCTCCAGCTTCCCGGTCACGGAGGAACTGGCCTATCTCAACACGGCCTCGGTAGGCCCGCTGTCCGTTCCCGTCCGCGATGCCCTCCGCGACTACGCCGACGGGAAGATGTACCGCCGCGACACGTCGTCGGGGCGGGAGGCGATCGCTAGCGCCCGGTCGCGCTTTGCCCGTCTCTTCGGGACCGAGGAGGACGAGATCGCCTTCCTGTATGCAACGAGCGGGGCCGAAAACATCATCACGAGCGCTCTGGACTGGCGCGCGGGCGACAATGTGGTGGTGGACGAACTGCATTTCGTGACCACCTTCGTCCTCTTCCGGGAGCTTGAGCGCCGCCACGGGATCGAACTGCGGATCATCCCGTCGCGCGAGGGCGTGGTTTCGGTCGACGACTTTGCCGAGCACACCGACAGGCGCACCCGCCTGATCAGCGTGGCCTGGGTATCGAACCGCAACGGCTTCCGTTACGACCTTCCTCCGCTGGCCAACCTCGCCCATGCGCACGGCGCCTACCTCTACGCCGACGCGATCCAGGCATGGGGCACCTTCCCCACCAACCTGCACGATGAAGGGGTTGACTTCGCCTGCGGCAACGGCTACAAGTGGCTGCACGCCGACTTTGGTTGTGCGCCGTTCTATGTCCGCGCCGAGCATCTGGAGTGGATGACCGCCGACCGCTTCGGTCATCGCCAGGTGGCCGAGACGCTGCCCGGCCACCAGTTTCGGCTCAAGACGAGTGCCGAGAAGCTGGAGTACGCCAACCCGGCATACGGACCGGTGGCCGCGATGGACGCGGCGCTGGAATTCCTCGAGGGCGTGGGAGTCGACCGCATCGCGGGGCACACGCACGCGTTGGCTGGAGAGTTGCGCGCAGGGGCCGAAGCACTCGGGATGAAGATGTTCACCCCGCCGCACAATCCGTCCGCGATCGTCAGCTTCTATCACGGGCTGGACCCGGAGCGGCTGAGCGAGGCCCTCGCCGACGAGGGGGTGGCAATCACCTTTCAGGAGGAGGGAAGGCTGCTCCGCGCGGCGGTGGGGATGTTCAACAACCGGAGCGACGTGGACAGGTTGCTCGGGGTGCTGGCGGGGATGGTGTAGCCGCTCCGCATGCTCCTCGAAACACCTTTTCATCCCCGCACCAACGCCCTTTGCCATAGCCGCCGCTGGCGAAACTGGTCCGGGTACGCCGCAGCGTTGAGTTACGAGCCCGGCCACGAATACGAGTACTACGCGGTGCGCAGCGGGGCGGCGCTGTTCGATGTATCGCCGCTGCGGAAGTACGAGGTCACCGGCGCCGACGCGGCAGCCCTGCTGGACCGCGTGGTGACGCGCAACGTTTTTTGTTGCGCGGCCGGGCGGGTGCTCTACACGCCGTGGTGCGACGAAGCGGGGAAGATGATCGACGACGGGACCGTGCAGCGCCTGGCTGCGGACACCTTCCGCATCACGGCGGCCGACCCGTGCCTGCGCTGGTTCCAGGACTGCGCATTGGGTATGGACGCGGACGTGCGCGACATCACGCTCGACCTTGCCGCGCTGGCGCTGCAGGGCCCCACATCGCGGGACATTCTGGCGCGCGTTGTGACCGGCACGGACATTGCCGCGCTCCCGTTTTTCGGGCTGACCGAGGGGCACATCGGCGCGGCCCCGGTCACGATCACCCGCACCGGGTACACCGGCGACCTGGGCTACGAGGTCTGGATGCGCGCGGGCGATGCAATGCCGGTCTGGGACGCGCTGGCCGAGGTGGGCCGCGGCCACGGTCTCGCGCCGGCCGGACTCGACGCGCTCGACGTGGCGCGCATCGAGGCGGGGCTGCTGCTCAAGGACGTGGACTATGTGTCCGCGTGGACCGCGCTGATCGAGTCGCGCAAGTCATCGCCGTACGAGGCGGGGCTGGGGTGGGCGGTGCAGCCGCGGCCGGGGCGTGACTTCGTGGGGAGCAGGGCGCTGGCGCGGGAGGCGGCCATGCCATCGGACTGGGCCTTCGCAGGACTCGAAGTCGACTGGCCCCACATAGAGAAACGCTTCGCGGCGGTCGGGTTGCCGCCGCTGGTGGCCGGGCGGGCGTCGCGTGACGCCGTGCCGATCTACGCGCGGGGGAGCGGGGCCGCGGGCGGGCGCCAGGCCGTGGGCGCGGGCCGGGCCGCGGGCAGACAGATCGGCTACGTCACGAGCTCCACCTTCTCGCCGATCCTCAAGAAGTACATCGCGCTCGCTACCATCCGGCGCGATTCAGCGAAGCCCGGTAGCCGCGTCGAAGTCGAGCTGACCGTCGAATTCGTTCGCCACAGGGTACCCGCGCACGTGGTCGGGACGCCCTTCTTTGACCCGGCGCGCAAGCGGAGCTGACCTCGTGAACGCCGCGTCTCCGGTCGCCCGCAAATACGACGTGATCGTGATCGGCGGCGGGCACAACGGCCTCGTCCACGCCGCCTACCTGGCGCGCGCCGGACTCGACGTCTGCGTACTCGAGGCGCGCCCGCTCGTCGGCGGCGCCACCGTCACCGAGGAGATCTTCCCGGGCTTCCGCTACAGCGTCTTCTCGTACGTCGTCAGCCTGATGCGGCCCGAGATCATCCGCGAGCTCGACCTCCCCCGCCATGGCCTCGCCATCCTGCCGCTCGAAAGCACGCTCACCCCGTTGCCGGACGGCGACCGCCTCTACCGCGACGCGGACCACCACCGCACCTGGCGCGAAATCGCCCGCTTCTCCATCCGCGACGCCGAAGCCTACGACGACTACGGCCGGTCGCTCTTCTTCATGGCGCGTGCGGTCAAGTACATGCTGGACATCGTGCCACCCGATCCGGTACGGCTCGCCCCCCGCGACATCACGGGCATGCTCCGCCTCGCCCGCCATTTCCTGGGCCTCGAGCCCGACCAGCTGCACCTCCTCGTCAAACTGATGACGATGAGCGCGGCCGACTTTCTGGAAGAGTGGTTCGAGACCGACGTGCTCAAGGCCACGCTGTCCGCGAGCGGGATCATCGGCACCTTCCTGGGCCCTCGTTCACCCGGCACCGCCTACGTTCTGCTTCACCACTACATGGGCGAAATCGACGGACACTTCCGCGCGTGGGGATTCGCAAAAGGGGGCACCGGTGCCGTGGCCAACGCGATCGCGTCGGCCGCGCGCGAGGCGGGCGCCGAGATCCGCACCGACGCGCCGGTCGCACAGGTGCTGGTGAAGAACGGGCGTGTCCATGGCGTGGCGCTCGCCAACGGAGACGAGCTGCGCGCAAGAGCCGTCTCGTCCAGCTTGGACCCGCACCGCACCTTCCTCGACCTGGTCGACGAGTCCGAACTCCCCGACGACCTCGTCAGCGGCGTGCGCAACTACCGCTTCCGCGGCTCCTCCGGCAAGGTCAACCTGGCGCTCGACGCCGCGCCCGACTTCAGCTGCATGCCCGGCCACGGTCCCCATCTGCGCGGCGCGGTCTCGATCAGCCCGTCCATCGACTACCTGGAACGCGCCTACGACGACGCCAAATACGGCGACTTCTCGCGTGAACCCTACATCGACATCGTGATCCCCTCGGCGATCGATCCAGCCATGGCGCCGCCCGGCAAGCACGTCATGTCCTGCTTCGTGCAGTACGCCCCGTACGAGCTCCGCGAAGGCACCTGGGACGACAAGCGCGAGGCCTTCGGCGACACCGTCGTCGACACGCTGGCGCGCTACATCCCCAACCTGAAGGACATCATCCTGCACCGTCAGGTGGTCACGCCGCTCGACATCGAACGCACCACCGGCCTCACCCAGGGCAACATCTTCCAGGGCGAACTGACGCCATCGCAGCTCTTCTTCCTGCGTCCGGTCGCCGGATACGCGAAGTACCGGACGCCGATTCGCGGCTACTACCAGTGCGGATCGGGAACGCACCCGGGCGGCGGGATCATGGGCGCCCCGGGCAAGCTGGCAGCCGGCCGGGTGATGGCGGATCTGGGCAGGCGGTCTGGCGGAAGGAGGGGGAGGTGAAGCAGTACGACGCGGTCGTTGTGGGCGGCGGTCACAACGCATTGGTGACGGCCGCACTGCTCGCCTGCGAGAAGTGGAAGGTCCTCGTGCTGGAACGCCGGGAGGTCCTGGGGGGCGCAGCCGCGACGGCGGAAGTCTTCCCCGGCTGCGCCGTCAACGTGGCCGCGCAGGACGCCGGACTCTTCCCGGCGGAACTCAGCGCCGAACTCGGCCTCGCCACGCACGGTCTGGAGTGGGTGCACCCGCCTGCAGTCGCGACCTCTCTGCTCGGCGAGGGGGACGCGCTCACATTGTGGCGGGACCCCGCCAGGACGCGCGACGAGATCGTCCGCCACGACCGCCGGGACGCGTCGCGCTTCGCCGACTGGGCCGACCACCTGCACACCATGGCGCGCGTGCTGCGCGTCGCCCTCGACCACCCGGCCCCCGCCCTGCACGACCTCACGCGCAGCGAACGCATCCGTCTGCTGCGGCCCCTCGCCCGGGCCGCACGGCTCGGCAAACGAAGCGTTGTGGAGTTGTTGCGCGTGGCGCCGCTTCCGGCCCGCGACCTCCTCGACGACTGGCTCCGGAGCGACGCGCTCAAGGGAGTGCTCGGCACCACGGCCCTGCTCGGCGCCGGTCATGGTCCGAGCGCGATGGGCGGCGCACTGCGCATGATCCAACACGCCGCCGGCAGCGATGCCCACGGCTTCCGCTCGTCGGCGTTCCTCAAGGGCGGCATCGGCACGCTTTCCGCCGCGCTGGCCGCGGCGGCGCGCACCCACGGGGCGGAGATTCTCACCGGCGCCGAGGTCGAGCGCATCCTGGTGGAGGACGGGACCGCCACCGGAGTCGTGCTGCGCGACGGCAAGGAGATCCCGGCCCACTGCGTGGTGTCGGGCGCCGACCCCCGCCGCACCTTCTTCGGGCTGGTGGGCGCGCCGCGGCTCGGCCCCGAGTTCAACCGCAAGGTGGGCAACATCCGGATGCGCGGGACCACTGCGGTCCTGCACCTGCTGCTCGACGCGCTCCCACCGCTCCAGGACGCGGAGCAGCGCCTCGCCGGCCACACCGTGGTCGCGCCCGACCTCGACTACCTCGAGCGCGCGAGCGACGCCGCCAAGTACGGCCGATGTTCCGCCCGTCCCCATCTGGACATTGTAGTGCCCACCCTGCACGATCCCGCCCTCGCGCCCGCCGGCCGCCACCTGGCCTCCATCCAGGTCCGCTACGCCCCCTACCGGCTGCGCGAGGGGGGCTGGGAGGACGGCCCGACCCGCGATGCCCTGCTCGCCAGCGTCCTGGACGTGCTCGACGCGTTCCTTCCCGGCACGCGCGACCGCATCGTCGATCATCGCCTGGTCACCCCGCTCGACCTGGAACGCGAGATCGGACTCACATGCGGCGACGAATACCATGGCCAGATGGGACTCGACCAGCTCCTCTTCATGCGCCCGATCGCGGGATGGGCGCGGTACGGGACGCCGGTCGAAGGGCTCTTCCTGTGCGGCTCGGGATGCCACCCGGGCGGTGGCGTAACGGGAGGACCGGGCCGTCTTGCCGCAGGCGAGATCTTGCGCGAAGGCAAGCCGGTGGCGCGATTGAGCGGGCGCTCGTGAAAATGTTCACAATCTCTTCAAACCCCGGAGACACCCCATGACACCCACCTTCGACATGTCCCTGATCCAGCGCGGAGCCCGGCTTCGCCGTTCGCCGTACTTCGACGCCACCCTGCGCGCCGGCTGCAAGAGCTACACGGTCTACAACCACATGTTTCTGCCCACGCGGTACGACGACCTGCACGCCGAGTACGAAAAGCTGCGGACGGGGGTCACGGTGTGGGACGTGAGTGTGGAGCGGCAGGTCGAGATCACCGGGCCCGACGCGTTCGCGTTCACGAACATGCTGACGCCGCGCGACCTGTCGAAGTGTGCCGTCGGGCAGGGCAAGTACGTGCTGATCACGGCCGAGGACGGGGGCATCGTGAACGATCCGGTCCTGCTGCGGCTGGGCGAGAACCACTTCTGGCTGGCGCTGGCGGATAGCGACGTGCTGCTTTATGCGAAGGGCGTGGCGCTGAACTCGGGGCTCGACGTGCGGCTGTGCGAGCCCGATGTGTCGCCGATGCAGGTTCAGGGGCCGAAGTCGAAGGAGGTCGTGCGCAGGCTCTTTGGGGACGATGTGCTGGGGCTGCGCTACTACTGGTTCCTGGAGACCGATCTCGACGGCATTCCAGTGGTGGTGACGCGCACCGGCTGGAGCGGCGAGGTCGGCTACGAGATCTACCTGCGGGACGGCAGCCGGGGTGTCGAGCTGTGGGATCGGGTGATGGACGCGGGCGCCGATCTGGGCATTGCGCCGACCGGTCCATCCGACATCCGGCGGATCGAGGCCGGGATCCTCAACTACGGGATCGACATGACGCTGGACACGAATCCGTACGAGGTGGGGCTCGGCTGGCAGGTCGACGTCGACCAGGAATGCGACTTCATAGGGCGCGAGGCACTGGCGCGGATCGCAACCGAGGGACCGCGGCGCCGGCTGGCGGGCGTCGAGATCGCGGGCGCGCCGCTCGACCTCAACATGGCGCGGTGGCAGGTTTGGGCGGACGGATCCGGGGCCAACGGCGAGGGCGGCGAGGGCGGCGAGATCGGCGAGGGCGGCGAGGCGATCGGCTCCGTGACTTCGGCGGTGTGGTCACCGCGGCTGGGACGCAATATCGGCTACGCGATGGTACCGACGGCGTTCGCGGAGATGGGAACGCGGCTGCGGGTGGCCACGCCGGACGGCGAGCGGGAGGCCACGGTGGTACGGAAGCCGTTTGTGGACCCGAAAAAGGACATTCCGAAGTCGTAGCACGTGGCTGCTAGCGGCGCGTCACCGGATTCACCAGCCCGTCGTCCATCAGCTGCCGGAAGTGATCGATGATCGATTCCGAGGCAGGCCGAAACGTGATGCCCAGGGCTTCTTCCGCGTGTCGGCTGTCGAATCGGAGCGGATACCCCAGATTGCGCCTTGCGACGGCCTGCGGTATCGCCCGGCGGGAAGCCAGCATCAAAGCCGCAGTGTTGGAGACCGTCCGGAGCGGGAATGGGAAGCCGTCTCCGAAACGGGATCTCAGGATCTCAGCGATTTCGATCAGACTCAGCGACTCGCTGACGAGGATGTGGCGACCGTGCGCGTCGGGCTGCAGTCCTGCCCGGATGTGCCCCTCGGCAACGTCGCGCACGTCGACGATCGCGAACTCCAGTTTCGGCGCACCGAATCGATAGTACCCGTTCCCGAAGTCCCGCATGACCAGCACGCCCTCCGCCTTCGTGTGGCGGCTGAGGCCGGGCCCCAGAACCAGTCCCGGGTTGACAACCACAAGATCCCATCGCTCCTGCTCGGCAGCGATCTTCCACGCCAGCCGTTCCGCCAGCGTCTTGGAGTACGAATAGGGCTGGTGGTTCTCGTTGCTCGTTGCGTTCCAGTGACTCTCGTCGAAAGCGTCTACGCCAAGCGTTTCCAGATCGGCCGCGTCTCCGTACACGGCCACGATGCTGGAGGTGAGGACGACGCGCCGAACGGACGGCGTCCTGTTGGCGGCGCGCAGTACGTTGCTGGTACCGGCGGTGGCGGGCTCGATCAACTCGCGCAACGGCTCCTCGACGTCGCGCACGATGAGGGGCGAGGCAGTGTGAAACACCAGCTCGCAACCGGTCATGGCGCGGTCGAACCCGTCGGGATCCAGGAGATCGGCCCGAAACAGGGACAATGAGCCCGGGCAACCCTCCGCAATCCCCTCCAGGTGCTCGGTCTTGGTGGGGTTCAGGGGATCGCGCACCGTCCCATGAACATCGAAACCGCGCTCGAGGAGCCTCTTGACGAGCCACGACGCAACGTAGCCGTTGGCGCCGGTGACAAGGACCGGGCCCGGTGGGTGCGCCTTCGGACAGGGCATGGCCTTTTCGTAACGTCCTGCGTGCGGGAGATAGTGACCACCAGCCGCATTGAAGGTATTGTGCCGGGTCAAGCGCTCCCCAGCGGGCGGCGCGCCACCCGATTCACCCGGGACAGGAGAGGGGGACCGAAGGACCGATGGCGACTCAGCCGCGGCAGACCCGCAACAGGCTTCGCTACGCGGCCAACGAGAACCCGCCACGCCCGGTATCGCTGATCATCGGACTGCAGGTTGCGTTGCTGGTCTGCATTCCGGTGGTCATCGTCACCACCATCCTGGCGCGCGTGGCGGACCAGAGCGACGCCTACCTGTCCTGGGCGATCTTCGCGAGCATGGTGATCGGGGGAGCCGTCACCGTGATCCAGGCGAAGAGGATCGGCGGCATCGGCGCCGGCAACCTGATCGTAATGGGCACTTCGGGCGTGTCGATCGGGGTTGCGGCGCTCGCGCTGACCATGGGTGGGCCCCCGCTGCTCGCAACCCTTGTCGTGGCTTCGGCGCTAGTCCAGTTGGCGCTTGGCGCGCGTCTCGCCTTGCTCCGGCGCATCATTACGCCGCTCGTGTCGGGAACCCTGCTGGCGCTCGTCTCCGTGACGGTCATGCCCCTGGGCTTCGCCATGCTGACGCGGGTGCCCGAGGGCGCGCCGGCGGCTGCGGCTCCGGTGATCGCGGCGGTCACCATCATGACCGTTGTCGGGCTGATGCTGCGCGCCCCGCGGAAGCTGCGCGCCTGGACGCCGGTGATCGGCCTCGCCGTCGGGTGCGTGACGGCCGCCCTCTTCGGAGTTCTCGACTTCGGCTCGGTGGCCGCCGCGCGCTGGTTCGGCCTCCCGGCGATGCCTCCGCCCGACCTGGACCTGGCCTTCGATTCCCGTTTCTGGATCCTGCTTCCCGGCTTCCTGTTCGTCACGTTCGTGATCACGGTCAGGCAGGTCGGCGATGCCGTGCGGATTCAGCGCCTGTCACGGCGAGAACCGAAGGCAATCGATTTCCGGCGGGTGGAGGGGGCCGTAACCGCCTGCGGGGTGGGCACGCTCCTGTCCGGACTCGCGGGCGTCCTGCCCCCCTGGTCGTACGCGGCCGGCAACACACTCGCACGGGGGCCCGGCGTGGCCAGCCGGCAGGTCGGCGTCCACATCGGCGCCTGCTTCATCGCGCTCGCGTTCGTGCCGAAGATCCACGCTCTGCTCGTGTCGATTCCCGCCCCGGTGCTGGGAGCCTACGTGATCGTCATCTTCGGACTGACCCTCACGCAGGGAATGCGGGTGGTTCTCCAGGAGGGCGCGGGGCAGCGAAACCTCCTCATCGCGGGCCTTTCATTCTGGATCGGCGCGGGCATTCAGTTCCGGGTCCTGTTCCCCGACCTGCTCGGCACGCCGACGGGCAGCCTGCTCGCAAATGGACTGACCGCCGGCGGGCTTTCCGTCATCCTCCTGAGTCTGTTCGTCGAGTTCACCGGCCCTCGCCGCCGCCGGATCGATGTGCCCCTGAGTCAGGAGAGCCTTCCCGAACTTGACCGGTTCCTTGTGGACTTCGCCACGAAGTACGGATGGGGCCGGCGCGCGAGCGAGCGCCTGCGCGCTGCGTCGGAAGAGGCGCTGCTGAGCCTCCTGCGGGAAGAAGAGGGGGAACACGCCCGGGGCACCGAGCAGCGTCGCCTGCGCGTGGTCGCCCGGAACACCCGTGACGGCGCCCTGCTGGAATTCACCGCAGCCACCCGCTCCGGCAACCTGGAAAACCGGATGATGCTGCTCGGCGACCGCCCCGATCCCACCAGCCGGCGGGATCTCTCGCTGGCGCTGTTGCGCCACCACGCCTCGTCCGTGAAGCACCAGGAGTACCACAACGTCGACGTTGTTACCGTGCGCGTGGGCAGGTCCTAAAAGCCGATCCGCGCCCCCAGCTGCGCCCGCCGCGTGTCCCCCAGACCGCTGCGAATCGAGCCGTCGAAGTTGAAGAGGAGCGACCCTTGCGCGGTGTCCAGCGAGTTGTCCGCGTTGGTGAGGTTAAACACCTCGAACACCGGCTCGACCGCGCGGCCGCCAACGAAGAACGGGCGCGCAAGCCGGATGTCCCAGGTGAAGAACTCGTTGGTGCGGCGCAAGGTGTTGCGCTGGAGAATCGAGCCGTCCGGACAGACCCGGTCCGAAGGCTGACTGGCCCGCTCGCCGCGCCTGATGCAGTTCTCCGAGACGGGTGACGCCGACAGATACCGCACGATGTTGCTGAACGCGACTTCGCCGGGGAGGTCGAACGCCAGGTAGCCCGTGGCCTTGTGCCGCCGGTCGCGGTCGGACCAGCCATAGTCCGGCGCCAGGTTCGACGCGTCCGCGTAGCGGAACGTGAAGGGATCGCGCTCGTTGTCGTCGTCGGATCGGTCGAACGAGAGGGTGTAGCTGAGGTCGAAGGTCAGGCGCCCTTCCCAGGCATCGTGCCCCCGCAGCCCGGCGGTCACGGCGTGGTAGCGCGAGAACGCGGTGCTTTCGGCAACCGTCAGCGTACCGATCCCGCCTCCGGTGGGGTGCGTGCCGAGCCCGAACGGCGACCCGAACGCCGCGTCGTTGCGGTTGACGAAGCGGAAGAGATTGTCGCCGCGAGCATGCTGGTACGAGACGCTGACCGCCACATCGCCCGGCAGTTCGCGGTCGATCTCGGCCCCGAACGACCATGTGCGTGGCAGCTCCAGATCCTTGGCCGTTACGTGAATGTCGGGAAGGAACGGCGCCGTGGCGCTGCCATCGATGAGCTCGCCGATTGCGGGCGGTCCCTGCTGCGGAAGTCCGAAGCTGTTGCGAAAGAAGATCTGCTGGAACGCGCCGTTGGTGGTCACGCTCTGCGCGAACACGAGGGTCGGAATGCGCGCGTGGTACGCGCCGGCGTTGAGGCGCACGACCGTCCTCCCATCTCCGGCAACGTCCCACGCCAGACCCAGGCGCGGCTGGACGTTGTCGAGGTCGTCGGGGATCGTGCCATCCGACGGGAAACGGGAGTCGCTCAGGTAGCGCGCGAAGAAGGTCGCGTCCGGCTGCACGAAGACATTGGGATGCCAGGTGCCCTCCCAGCGCAGACCCAGGTTCAGCGTGAGCCGATCGCTCGGCCTCCAGGTGTCCTGCAGGTAGACCGCCAGTTCGTTCACCCCGAAGGTGCCCCTGCCCAGACGCTCCGGGGCCACACCCGGGACCGTTCCGGACTGGAGGTAGAGGAGCACCGGCCCCGTGATGGCGGCACCCTCGGGACAGGTCCCCGTGGCGCTGTCCGACCCGTCCGAACAGGTGACGTAGCGACTGCCCCGCGTCACGAAGTTGATGAAGCCGTCGACCGAATCGAAGACGTAGCGGCCGTTGGCGAACCCGATGAACTGCTGGGTCACCGAGGTCCTGTTGTACTCCACGCCGGCCTTGAAGAGGTGCCTGTCCCGGAGCCAGGACCAGTTGTCAACGACCTGCAACCGCGTGTCGTAGGCCGGATCGATGGGCAGGAAGAATGGCAGGCCGATCCGGAAGCCGTCGGCGAAGTCCATCCCGATATCGGGGAACGGGCGGCCGCCGAGGGCGACGAACTGCGGGGTGCCCGGCGGCGTCGCTCCCGGCATCAACGGGCCGTCGTACCAGCGCACCCGGTCTTCGCGCGCCCACTGCACCCTCAGTTCGTGGGACAGCGTGCTGCTGAGCAGCGAACGCCAGCTTGCGTTGAAGGCATGCGCCTCGTCCGTTTCGACCCCGTTGGCCGACAGCCCCCACGAGTCCACGTCGAAGGTCCCGTTAAGCTGCTCGGACCAGTTGTAGTTGTACTTGAGCGAGACCTGGTTGCGCCCGTCGAGGTGGATGTCCGTCTTGACCAGCAGCGCGCGGGCGTCGTCCGTACGGGAAACGGGCCCGAATTCGCCCTCGAACAGCCCTGGCCACTGCGAGGTCAGGAAGTCCTGCAGTCTGACCAGGTTCGCCGGGTCGTTCACGAGGCGATGGGACTGCTTTGTCTCGGTGGCTTCCTGTTGGTCGTAGGCCACGAAAAAGAAGGCCCGGTCGCGCACGATGGGGCCGCCGAGCGTGAATCCGAACTGGTTGCGGAGGAAATCCGGCTTGCCCGCCTGTGCGGCGACCGGATAGGACGCCGAGATGCCGTCCCACTGTCCGAAGTAGTGGGCGGAACCGGCCAGTTCGTTGGTGCCCGACTTTGTGATCACGTTCACAAACCCGCCCGCCGACCGCCCGAATTCGGCGGTGGCGCCCTGATTGACCACCACGACCTCCTCGATCGCGTCCTGGCTGAAGGTAAAGGCGGGACGCTGGCCGCCTCGCTGCTCGCCGAAGAAGGGGTTGTTGAAGTCGGCGCCGTCGACGATGAAGTTGTTGAAGATCCCCCGCTGGCCGTTGATGTTGAGTTCGTCGCCGTCGGGTCCCTGCGAGATGGCGACGCCCGGCGTCAGCAGCGCGAAATCCAGGTAGTTGCGCCCGTTGTTGGGGAGTCCGTCGACGACCTCCTCGGACAGCCGGGTCGAGCTGGTCACGTCTTCCGGCTGCACCAGGCGCTCGCGGCGCCCTTCGACCGTAATGCCCTCGAGTTCGGCCGGGCTGAACCGCAGCGTCAGGTTGACTTCCTCGCCGACCCGCAGCACGAGGCCGGGTGCGCTCGCCGTCCCGAGCTGGTTATCGGCCCCGGCAACCACATCATACGTGCCAAGCGGCAGGAGCGGGCGCACGAAGGTACCGGACGATGTGGTGCGCACAGTCGTTACGAGGCCCGTTTCGCGGTGCGTCATCCGGACGACCGCGTCAGCGACGGCTGCCCCGGCCGGGTCGACGACCTGCCCGCGGATGACTCCGGTCGAGGCCTGGGACTGACCCGCGGCCGCGTGCGCCGACACGCCCAGCGCGAACGCGAATAGACCTGGGGCGAGCAACAGGCGGTTGCCGGAGATACGACAAAAACGGCGCAACGTGGACAAAATCGGCAGGGGTGTTCGGGGGAACCGGGGCGGAGCGCCGCCGGGCTGGCGCGGCGCGTCTCTTCAGCAGTAAGATCCGACAAAGGAAACCTACGCGTGACCCGAGGCCCATGTCACTCCCCTACGACCCCCTCGTTCCCCGTACCCTTCGCCATCCGAAGGTCCGCCGGCAGCGCCTTGGCATGCTTGACCTTCCGCACGTTGCACCGCTGAACGACTTCGCCCGTGCCCTGCAGGCGGAACGGCCCGACACGATGGTCCCGCACTTCGATCCGCTCGACGGCGGCACCGCGGCCCGCGTGCTCTTCCTCTTCGAAAAGCCGGGACCCAAGACGGATGCCGCGTCTCCGCTCGGATCGGGCTTCATGTCACGGGACAACGATGGCCGCACCGCCGAGTGGACGTTCAGATTGATGAGATACGCCGGAGTCCCGCGCCAACTGACCGTTCTCTGGAACATCGTACCGTGGTGGGACCGGCGCCGATTCGCTACGCCCGAGGAATTGGAGGACGGTGCGGAGCGGTGCAGGAAGCTGGTGAGTCTCCTGCCGTTGCTGGACTCGGTGGTTCTCGTGGGTGCCGGCGCGTCGACGGCCAGGCCTCTGTTCCAGGACGAGGGATGGCGCGTCTTCGAGTCCTACCATCCGTCGCCCCGGGTCAAAGCGGAGTGGGCAGCAAAGTGGCTGGCCATTCCGGACGAGTGGTCCCGGGTGATGGAGGATCGTTAGCACACCACGCCGTGGAAGGAGCCGCACGATGTCCCGCCCCACCCCCCGCCCCCGCCGCCTCATCCCCGCGCTCCTTCTCGCGCTCGGCTGCTCCGCGCCCCACGACATCGTCATCCTGCACGGACGCGTCATGGATCCGGAGACCGGACTGGACGCCGCTCGCAACGTCGGAATCCGGGACGGGACGATTGCGGCCGTTACCGACAGTGATCTCACCGGCCGCGACACCATCGACGCCACCGGCCTTGTGGTCGGGCCCGGGTTCATCGACCTGCACGCGCATGGCCAGGATCCCGTAAGCGCTCGCCTGCAGGCGATGGACGGGGTGACCACCGCACTGGAGATGGAGATCGGCGTCTACCCGGTGGCATCCTGGTACGCAACCCGCGAGGGCCGTGCCCTGATCCACTTCGGCGCCACTGTGAGCCACCCGAATGCGCGCACGAAGCTCCTTGCGGGAATCGATGTCGGCCACCAGCCGACACTGCCCCCGGGCGAGAACGAGTCGATGGGTTCGGACATCATCTACGAGGTGCTCGACGACGCCCAGCTGGCCGAACTCACCGCATTGATGGAGGCGGGGCTCGAGGAGGGCGGCCTCGGATACGGCTTCGGCATCACATATACCCCCGGCGCGTCCCGAAACGAGATCCTCGACCTCTTCGTCTCGGCCGAGGCGAACGGCGTACCGGCGTACGTCCATCTTCGGGCGGCGGACGATACCGGCAATCTCGGGCCCTTCCAGGAGGTCATCGCCAATGCGGCGGCGACCGGCGCATCGCTGCACATCGTCCACCTCAACTCCTCGGCGGACGAGTCGGCCATGGACGCGGTGGGACTGGTGCGCGGTGCCGCGGCGCAGGGACTCGACGTGACCACCGAAGCGTATCCGTACACGGCTTCCTCGACCTTCATCGAGTCCGCACTGTTCGATCCCTGGGTTGGACTCGACGACGAAGCCTACCAGCGGCTGCAGTGGCCGGGACAGGAGGAGCGGCTGAACACGGAGACCTTCACCCGGTACCGCGAGCAGGGGGGATGGGTGGTCATCCACGGGCGCAACGAAGCGACCAACGAGTGGATCGTCGCGCAGCCGGACGTGATTGCCGCGAGCGACGGCATCCCCTTCAGCTTCCTGTCCGTGCACCCGCGCGGGGCCGGGACGTTCGCGCGCATTCTGGGCTATTACTCGCGCGACCGCGGCGTGATCAGTCTCATGGATGCGCTGGCCAAGATGACCATCCTTCCGGCGCGCCGGGTCGAGGGGGCGGCGCCGGTGATGGCGCGCAAGGGACGCGTGCAGGAAGGCGCGGACGCCGATCTCGCGCTCTTCGACCCGGAAACCGTAACCGACATGGCCGACTACGACTCCCCGGACACCCCCTCGAGCGGGTTCAGGTTCGTGCTCGTGGGGGGCACGCCCGTGGTACGCGACGGCGCCGTGGTCGACGGTGTTTTTCCCGGGCAGGCGATCAGGAAGGGCGACGGCGACGAGTAGGACCGCCGTCCGCGCCGGCCCGGACCGCGAAACCAACACAAACGACACTTCCGAGGAGGACCAGGTGAGACACCTTTCCGCGACCGTCACGTTCGCCGCCGCGCTGCTTGCGGCGGTCCCCGTCACCGCCCAGCAGCGCCTCGCCCTCGACCAGTACATGGACATGGAGAGCGTGTCCAACCCGCAGATCTCGCCCGACGGCGCGCGGATCGTCTACACCCGCGGGTGGATCGACAAGGTCAACGACAGCCGCAAGTCATCGCTGCGGATCATGGATGTCGATGGGTCGAGGGACCGCCATCTTCTCGACGGCGGCGGCGCCGCGTGGTCGCCGGACGGCACCCGCATCCTCTACACCGCGCCGGGTGATCCGCAGGGTTCCCAGCTCTTCGTGCGCTGGATGGACGCGGAGGGACTGTCCACGCAGATCACGCGTCTCGAGAACGGACCCTCCAGCCCCCGCTGGTCGCCCGACGGGAACTGGATCGCGTTCACGAGCCGCGTGTCCGACCGGGCCGACTTCGCCGGGGTGGACTTGCCTTCCAGGCCGGACGGGGCCCAGTGGGAACGCGAACCCAAGGTGGTCGAACGCCCGGCATACAAGCGGGACGGCATCGGCTACATCGACACCGGCTGGACGCACGTCTTCGTGGTGCCGGCCGGCGGAGGCACGCCCCGGCAACTTACCGACGGGGACTGGAACCACTCGTCCATCCAGTGGAGTCCGGACGGAACCGAGATCTACTTCACGTCGTTCCGCCACGAGGACGCCGACCGCCCGGAGCACTGGCAGGAGTCCGAGATCTACGCCGTCTCCGTCGCCGACGCCGAAATCCGCCGGCTGACCGACCGCCGCGGCCCCGACGGCAGCCCCGTCCCCTCGCCGGACGGCTCGCTCATCGCCTATACGGGCATTGACGCGCACGATGACACGTATCGCAATCAGCAGATCCACGTCATGAACCGGGACGGCTCCGGCTCGCGGGTCATCTCCGGCGACCATGACCGCCAGGTCGGCCCCATGACGTGGGCCCCCGACGGCAGCGGCCTCTACTTCAATGTCAGCCGCGACGGATACCGCCAGCTGCATTTCGTGTCGCTCGAAGGGGGCGTCAGCATGCTCACATCGGGCGAGCGCCTGTTCGCCATGTCGTCCTTCAACGACGACGGCGTGGCCGTGGGCACCATCTCCAGCGCCCACGAGCCCGGCGACATCTTCCGCTTCAACCTCACGCACCCCGAGGCCGTCAGCCGCCTCACCGACGTTCACGCCGATGTCCTGGGCCACGTTACGCTCGGCGAAGTCGAGGAGGTCTGGTACGACTCGACCGACGACTTCCGGATCCAGGGCTGGATCGTCAAGCCGCCCGACTTCGACCCGTCGCGCAAGTACCCGCTGATGCTCATCATCCACGGCGGACCGCACGCCATGTACAACGGCGGCTTCAACTTCGCCTTCCAGGAGCACGCCGCGAACGACTACGTCGTCCTGTACACGAATCCGCGCGGCTCGACCGGCTATGGAACCGGGTTCGCCAACGCGATCAACCACGACTACCCGGGCGCCGACTTCCCCGACCTCATGAACGGCGTCGACGAGATGCTCGAGCGGGGCTACGTCGACGAGGACAACCTCTTCGTCTTCGGCTGCTCGGGCGGCGGCATCCTCACCAGCTACATCGTGGGCAACACAGACCGCTTCCGCGCGGCGTCGGCCAACTGCCCCATCGTCAACTGGATCTCGGCCATGGGCACGTCGGACGCGATCAGCTACATGCGCACCTTCGAGAAGCCGTTCTGGGAGGACCCCGCCGAGTGGATCGACCGGTCGTCCATATTCTACGCCGGCAACGTGACCACTCCAACCATGTTCCTGACCGGCGAGATGGACATCCGCACGCCGATGCCCCAGACGGAAGAGATGTACCAGGCGCTCCAGTACCTCGGCGTCCCGACGGTGATGGTGCGTTTCCAGGGCGAGTGGCACGGCACCAGCCGGCGCCCGTCCAACTTCCTCCGCACGCAGCTCTATTTGAGGAAGTGGTTTGAGAAGTGGGGGACTCACAAGGAGCCGATGACGACGGAACAGGGCGGGAGGTGACGGTCCCGGGGAGCCTGCGGGAGGGCCGCCGTGCCGGTGCGGCAACCGCGTCGACGCAGAGCATCGGCGGCGGCGCGGCGATCGTCGACCTGCACCACCAGGACAGCCCCACGATCATCGGAGCCGGGGTGCTGGAGCTTCCCGAGGGCGGCGTCGCGCTGGTCGACCCCGGCCCCGAGGCGCGCCTCGATGCGCTGCGCGCCGGCCTGGCCTCGCTGGGATACTCCCTCGGCGATGTCCGCGCCATCCTGCTGACCCATATCCACCTGGACCACGCGACCGCGGCGGGCGCCATCGTGCGGGACGCGCCGGGCGCGATGGTGCACGTTCACGCCGTGGGCGCGCCCCACATGGCGGATCCGTCCCGCCTCCTCGCCTCGGCGGGGCGGATCTACGGCGACGCCATGGCCACCCTGTGGGGCGACTTCCTCCCCGTGCCGCGCGCGTCGCTGCGCGTTGTCGACGAGGGGGACACCGTCGCGCCGGGCGGCCGCCGTTTCGAGGTGGCCTACGTTCCCGGGCACGCCAAGCACCACGTCGCCTACTGCGAAGCCGCGACGGGGACAGCGTGGGTCGGGGATGTCGGCGGCATCCGGATCCGGGGCGGGCCGGCGATTCCCGTCACGCCGCCGCCCGACATCGACGTGGAGCTGTGGAAGTCGAGCATGGACCGGGTGATGGCGTGGAATCCCGAACGCATCGTGGCGACGCATTTCGGTCCGTACAGCGACACCGGGGCGCACTTCGCCGAACTCGCCGGCGAGCTGGACGTGTGGGCGTGCCGCGTGCGCGACTCGCTGGATGCCGACGGCTTCGCGAACGACCGGGACCGTGCCATCGCGTTCGCCGAGTGGGTCGCGGAGCGGATCGGCGGAATGGTGTCGGCGGGGCACACCGCCCTGTACGGAACCGCCTCGGGGTTCTTCGACTCCTGGTGGGGGCTGGCACGGTACTGGCGAAAACGGGGAGGCGCCTGACCGGGCGGAGGAGGCGCCTTGCGGACCGCCCCCCCACCGCCTGCGATGGTCGGCGTGGCCGTCGCACTGCTGGCGGTCGCATGCGGGAGTGCCGACGAGCCCACGACACCGGTCGCTCCTCCCCCCGCCACTGCCACCGTTCGCGTGACACCCGCTGCGGCGTCCGTCGAGGTGGGCGACACCGTCCGCTTCACGGCCACAGTAACCGACGCCGCCGGGCAGCCGGTCGCCAATCCCGCCATCACCTGGTCGACCTCTCAGGCCGGCCTGGCCTGGGCCCGCGAGGACGGCCTGGTTACGGGCGCCGGTCCCGGGACGCCCACCGTGACCGCCACCAGCCAGGGGGCGACGGGCACCGCCACCCTGACCGTCACGGCATCCCCGATCAGCACGCTGCTCCTGGACGTGCGCCAGCGCCATGGCCTCATCGGACTCGCCGGCGCGATCGTCACCAGTGACCGGATCGTCGACGTCGGTGCAGCCGGGACCCGGGCGCACGCGTCGCTCGTCCCCGTCACGATCCATGACAAATGGCACCTGGGCTCGATCACGAAGTCGATGACGTCCACGCTTGCCGCGATCCTCGTCGAGCAGGGCGTTCTGGAATGGACGACCAGCCTGGAGAACGCGTTTCCCGACTTCCCCGGCATTCACCTGGACCTGCGTCCGGTCCCCATCGAGCCGATCCTGGCCCATCGCGGCGGCTTCACCAACGAAATCGGCCGGTTCTCGACATGGACGCAGATGCTCACGGGCACGGACCCGCTGCCCGCGCAACGGCGCGCCTTCGCGATGGAGGTCCTCGGCACCGCCCCCGAGTTTCCACCGCTCCAGACCTACCACTACTCCAACGTCGGCTACATGATCGCGGGCGCGGCGCTCGAGGCCGTCACCGGGCAGCAATGGGAGACCCTCATCCGCGCGCGGCTCTTCGCGCCCCTGGGCATGGACGACACCGGATTCGGCGCTCCCGGGGTGCGGAACGCCATGGATCAGCCGCGTGGACACCTGGGGCAGGGCGCCGCCCGGGTTGCACTGGAGCCGGACGACCCGCGCGCCGACAACCCGCGCGGTCTCGGCCCGGCCGGGACGGTACACGCCACGATGCAGGATCTGGGACGCTACATCGCGATGCACCTGGCGGGCGAACAGGGGCGGGCCGACCTGCTGCAGCCCGAGACGATCCGGCGGCTGCACACCCCGGCCGAGGGGTTCACCTACGCGTCGGGGTGGGCGGTCACAAGCCGGGAGTGGGCCGGCGGACGTGCGCTGGCGCACTCAGGCAGCAACCTGCGCTGGTACGCCGTGGTCTGGATGGCCCCCGAGAGGGATTTCGCGGTGCTGGTGGCGACGAACCAGGGCGGCGAGACCGCATTCGAGGCGACGGACGAAGCGGCCTGGCGCCTCATCCAGCTTCACCTGTCGCGATAGCGGTCCTCCCGTCGCCGGTGGCGAGCCGCCGCGGACGAGCGCCGCGCCCAGTTCCCGCGCCCTACCTCTCGATCGCCTGCCTCACCACATCGAAAAAGCGCCCGACCGGCCTGGCGCCCCGCGGTGTCTGCGTGAAGGCCAGCACGATGAGTCCGTTCGCCGGGTCGACGAACGCGTTGGTTCCGTCCGATCCGCCGTGGGCGAACACGCCGTCCTCGGACACCGACCACCCGTACGCGTAGTAGGAAGGCGGCCCGCTCGAACCCGGATTGGTCCGGATCTTCGGCGACGTCATCAGCGCAACCGATTCCTCCGTGAGGTAGCGGCGGCCGTCGTACACCCCGCCGTTGAGGAACATCTGGCAGAACTTCACGTAGTCCTCGGCCGTCGAGATCATGCCGCCGGAGGCGCGCACGAACGGCACCTGGGGCGGATCGCCCGGCGTCCATCCGGGCATCCAGCCGCCCTCGCCGTCCCGCTCGTAGTACACGACGGACATGCGGTCGAGCTTGCCGTCCATCTTCTCGTCGACTTCGTGGTGATAGCTGTCGTGCATGCCCAGCGGCGTGTAGATCTCCTGGTCCAGGTACTCGTCCAGCGGCATCCCGGACGCCATCTCGGTCAACGCCCCCAGGGTGTTGTACCCGGGGTTGTTGTAGCTGTAGCTGGATCCGGGCATCACCTCGGCGCCCACCTCGCCGAAGCGCGCGGCCTCGAGCTGCAGCGTCGGCGCATCCGGATGCGCGGCGCTGGGCCGCATGTAGGGTTGCAGGAACAGCGTCGGGATCCTGAGGCCGCTGGAGTGCGAGAGCAGATGGCCGATGTTGATGAACCCGGCCCTGTAGTTGTCCCACTCCGGAAAATGCTCACGGACAAGGTCGTCGTAGGCCAGCTTGCCGTCCTCCACGAGCATTGCAATGCCCGTGGCCACCACGGGCTTCGTGTTGGACGCCATCCTGAACATGGTATTGGGCTCCATGGCAAGGCCCCGTGCCTTGTCGCGCCATCCCAGCGCCTCGTGGAGCACGACCTTCCCGTTGCGCGCGACCATCAACACCGCGCCGACCACCTCGCCCTCCGCGACGGCCTCCTCGTAGAGCGCGACGGCTCCTTCGAGAATGCCGGCGGACATCCCGGCTTCGGCGGGCGCGCCGCGCGTGATGACGGTCCCCTGCGCTGCCGCGTCCCCGGCCGCCACCGCCGTGCCGAGCCCGGCAACGAGCCAGAAAAGTGCTTGCATGAAGTGCATGCAGTCCTTGCTTCTCCTCATGAGATGCTCCCTTTCGTTGCCTGAACCAGGTACTTGACCGCGAACGAGCCGATCCAGTGGGATCCCGCGTAATCGGCATCGAACATGGTGTCGAAGCCCGCCTGCGCGTGTTCCGATGCGAGGTCCCGGATCGGCTGCACACGGGGATCGCCGTCGGGCAGGGCATTCGCGATTCGCAACATGGCGTCCGCCCGTGTGAAGGCAAGGCCGATCAGGTGCGAGCGCGCGCCCAGCGCCGCCCGCAGCGAATCGTTCGTGATGACCGCACCGCCTTCCGACGGAGCAGGGTCACCGGGTCCGGCCGGAGCCGGGTTGCGCAGACTGGCAAATTCGTCCGAGTCGACCGGGGGAAGGAAGTCATCCAGCCAGTCCAGGTAATCCTCCCGCTCCATCACCATGGCCATCAGCGCCGCTTCCTCCAGACACGGCGACACGAAGTCCGACCGGCCAGGCTCGTAAGCCGTTGGACAAGCCCGGTCGCCCGCGAAGAAACGCACCGCGGCGTCCCGCAGCGCCTGCTCCAGTTCCGGGCGCACAGCCATTGCCGTGGCCTGCAGGCTCATGGCGATCGCGAACGCCGTGTTCGGGTGCACACCCGTTCGTACAGGCGTTTCCAGCTCCGCCAGATAGGCACCCAGCCGTTCCGCCACCAGGTCCGTGACCGGGCCCAGCCGCTCCGCCCACGTTGCCGCGTCGGGATCGTCCCACGACGCGAATTCGGCGTGCAGCAGGAGAAGCCACGCCCACCCGTACGGCCTCTCGAACGAAGCGTTGTCGGTCAGATACTGCAACTCGCCCGCCATCGCCGCCTCGGAGAGGTGGTCGCGCAGCTTCTCGCGGATCAGCGGGGCAACGGCGAGTTCCGGGATCTCCTTCACGAGCCGCACCATCGCCCAGGTGGAGTTCACGGCCGAGTGCCAGTCCCAGCACCCGTAGAAAGCGCGCTGACGCTCGAAGTCCCGGCGGCGCGTGTAGGTCACGTCGTCCAGGTACCCGGCGCGGTCGGGCCGCAGCGCATGCGGACGGTCGACGCACGAAAGCGGCATCGCCGCCAGGGAGAGTGCGGTCTCGAGGTCAAGAACGGGCGAGCTGTCCTCGACCAGGCCCCGGACCGGGACCGCGTCGGATTCGGAGCTGTTGCCGGGCAGGTCGGGAGTTTCGTCGAGCGTACAGCCGACCGAGAGGAACAGGAATGCCCCTGTAAGGAGCGTTGTCGGGGCGATCGGTGGGGCCATGCGCGGGGCGGTTGGAGGTGTTCCCAACGTGCGGCGCGCTGCGGTGGCTGGCAACCCGGACACCCCCGCCCCGCGTCAGGGATGTCGCGGCACCATCCCGTCATCCCAGGCGACGAGGACCCTTCCTGCGACTTCTGGCGGACAGGACGGGCAAATGTCACTATACTAAGGGCTAATATCATTATTCTATCATCGTGTCTCTTGGATTCGACCTGGGCAGCAACCCTCTCTCAACGGATTCGCATCATGACCAACCGCAATTACGACCGCTCAATCACCCTGAAGACCGCCGTCGATCTATAGGTCGTTGGCGAGAACATCCTCGACGTTGCCGACTTCGCGATCGAAAAGTACGAGTTCGAGAAAGACACCACACTCCCCGAAGATGTCCGCGAAGCGGCAATCGAGCAGATCCGGGTCGATCTATGGGACCTGGTCAAGGAATTTCGTGCCCGGCGAAAGAAGTGGCTCCAAATGATGTTCGACACCGCCGACAAGGCCGTGCGAGGTGTGGTCGACGGTTCGTAGTGCCCCTTGGCCGGCAGGCCACCTGAAGGAACCACGGCCGGCTTGCCGCCCGTCGCGATCAGACGCCCCACGCATTGCAGTCGCCGCTGTGCCTGAATCGGCGATGCATGCGTCCCCGACGCGAGGAGAGTCTGGATCCGTACCATGAGTATCCCTGATCCCGTAGCCATCGTCGGATACGCCTACCGCATGCCCGGGGGCATCCGCACGGACGACGACTTCTGGCGCCTTCTCAGCGAACGCGAGATCGTCCGGGAACCGGTAACCGACCGGTATGGCCGGGGCTACCAGCCGATCGGCGAGTTCTCCGGCCCCGGGCGATTCGGCAGCGCGTTCGAAGGGCTGATACGCGACAAGGGGGAGCAGCGGATGGACCCCAGCCTCTTCGGGGTCTCGCGCAACGAGATGGCCTACATGGATCCGCAGATCCGGATGCTGCTCGGCTGCTCGTGGGAGAGCTGCGAGCACGCCGGGTGGGATCTGAACGCGCTGCGCAACAGTCCCACGGGAGTCTTCATCGGGGCGCAGGTGGCGTCGACGGCCAACTGGCGCGCGCTGTTTGGCACCAACGAGTTCTCGATACTGAGCATCGACGCCTCGATGCTGGCGAACCGCATCTCCTACCATCTCAACCTCATGGGACCGTCGATCGCGTGCTCCACGGCCTGCTCGGCGTCCCTGACCGCGCTCCACACGGCCATGAACTCGCTGCGGCAGGGCGACTGCGACCGGGCCCTGGTGGGGGCCGCAACCTATCTGGGGTCGGCACGTTGCAGCGCCTCGTTCAACGCTCTCGGCGTGATCAGTCCGGACGGGCGGTGTCATTCATTCGACGCCGACGCCAACGGGTACATGCGCGCCGAAGGGGCGTTCGTCTTCGCGATCAAGCCCCTGGAAGCGGCCGAGCGGGACGGCGACCATGTCTTCGCGGTGATCGAGGCCACAGCAGTCAATACGGCCGGGACCGCCGACGACTCCGCGGGCATGGCCCAGGGGCGCTACATCACGGCGCCGACCCGGCACTCGCAGGTCGACCTGATGAGGACGGCGTGTGAGCGGGCGGGACTGGGCCCGGAGGAGTTCGACTACATCGAGGCGCACGCGACCGGCACCGTCGTGGGGGATCGAATCGAGGGGAATGCGATCGCCGAGGCGTTCGGGGGGGTAGAGCGTGATGTTCCGCTGCGCGTCGCTAGCGTGAAGAGCAACGTGGGGCACCTGGAAGCGGCGGCGTTCAGCGCGGCTCTGCTGAAGGTCGTCCTCATGATGCAGCGACGAACCTTCGCACCGATTTCCAGGAATTTCCTGGCCCCGAATCTGGAGATCGATTTCGACAGCTGCCCCATGCAGGTGCAAACGCACTGCGAGGCCTTCCCGGACCGACCGGTGGTGGTGGGCATCAATTCCTTTGGGTTCGGCGGCGCCAACGGGCACTGCGTGGTGAGGGAATACCGGCCCGAGCAGGCAGGGGTGTGGTCCGTGCCGCTGGCTCCGGACGCCGGATACATGGTCCCGCTGTCCGCGCGGACGACCAGCGCCCTGGTGGAGAGCGCGCGGAGCTTGCGGACGGTTCTCGACGAGCGGGAGGTCGACCTCTACACGCTGGCGGGGAACCTCGGTCGGCGGCGCAGCCAGTTTGCCGCGCGTGCGGCCTTCGCCGTGCGAGACAGCGAACAGCTCGCCGAGGCGCTGGACGCGTTCGCGGAGGACCCGTCCCCGGTATCCACCATCGAGGAGGGTGAGCGCCGCGTGGCCATGGTGTTCTCGGGACAGGGCACGCAGTGGGAGGGGTGCGGGCGCGCGCTCTACGACGCCGACCCCGTCTTCCGCCGCGTGATCGACACCATTGAGGAGGAATGGCGGAAACACTCCGAGGTATCCCTGCGCGAGGCCTGTTTCAAGGCAAGCCAGGAGGAATTGAACGAAGTCCGGCTCGCGCAGCCCACGATCTTCATGATTCAGTGCGCGCTGGTGGAATTGCTCTCGACCTGGGGCGTGCAGCCGGACTGCGTCGTCGGACACAGCTCCGGCGAGGTGGCGGCCGCCTACGCATGCGGTGCGCTTTCGCTTGCCGAGGCTACGCATCTGGTCTACCACCGCGCGACGCTGCAGCAACGGGTGGCCGGCTCCGGACGCATGCTGGCGATCGGCCTCGACCGCCCGGGCGTCGAGGATTTGCTGAACGAACTCGGCGTTTCATGCCAGTCCGGAAACCACCGGCCCGCCCGGGTTCAAATCGCCTGCGAGAATTCGCCGGCCAATACCGTGATCTGCGGCAGGGAATCCGCGCTGAGGCCGGTTGTGGCGGAGCTGGACCGCCGCGACCTGCAGAATCGACTGATCCCCGGGAACATCGCGTTCCACTCCACGGCGATGGATCCGCTGCATGACGATGTCATGGCTTCGCTGTCCTTCCTGGATGAGAGCGCCTTCGAAGCCGATGTCCCCATGGTTTCCTCGGTAACCGGCAGCGCCACGCAGCGCCTGGATGCCGCGTACTGGTGGTCCAACATCCGGGAGCCGGTTCGCTTCGCAGCCGCAATGGAGACGGTGAAGCGGGGTTTTCGACCCGATGTCGTCCTGGAAATCGCCCCGCACGGTGCCCTGCAACCGCTCATCCGGCAGTGCCTGGAAGGCGGCGCCTCCGCCCCGGCCTGCATTCCCACGCTCATGAAGGACGAGGATGTGTGCCTCGGCTTCCAGGAGGCGCTGGGAGCACTGTACCGGGCTGGCGTCCCGCTCGATTTCGCGTCCCAGTACCCGCGCCCGGAATCCATCGCCCACCTCCTCCCCGGCCATCCGCAGGAACGGGCGACGACCCACGACGATCTGGTCGACGACGAGATGTTCGTCAAGCGCGGCGAGTACTCGCACGGGCCGCTGGTCGGCCACAGGGTCGCCTGCGACCACATTCTCTTCGAGGCACGCCAGTCCGAGCGGGACTTTCCCTGGATGACGGACCACCGGGTTCACCGGGCGCCCATCATTCCGGCTGCCGGGTACATCGAGTTGCTCCTGCAGGCGTTCGCCGGCGATCCCGTGCACATCGACGAGATCGAGTTCCTGCAGCATACGCCCGTCGGCAAGACCCCGGTACGGTTGCAGACAGCCCTCTTCCCGGTCCCCAACGCTCCTGACCAGTTCACCTTCACCATTTCCACGCGTTCCTTCGAAGACGACGACGAAGGCACCTTGCACTGCCGCGGCAAGGTGCGCCGCGTGGACGAGGGGCATGCCGTCAACGCCCTCCCGACACTGCAGGATGTTCTGGCCTCCGACTTCGATCCCTCGCCCCTCGCGACGGGGGATGAATTCTACGAGCATGTCGAGGCGGTCGTGGGGGATGCCTTCGAATTCGGGCCCGAGTTCCGCAGCATCCAACAGATCGACATCGACTCGGGTTCGACGGATCTGCTGCTTGAGATCGAGGTGGACGAGGAGCTGTGGGCGTCCGGCCGCGAGGAAGGCTATCTCCTGTACCCCCCGCTGACCGACGGGGGACTCCAGATCTTTCTGCGCTACCTGATGCGCCTGCCGGACTTCTTCTCCATGCCGCAGCGGGCGTGTGACATCACCTTCCTGCGTCCGCCGACGGGGCCGCGGATCAGCTGCTTCCTGGTCGACACCGGTGACTGGTTCGACGTGGATGAACGGGGTCAGTACAACAAGCCGCTCGGCGAGCTGTACATCGGCCGCCTCAGCTTCTACGACCGCGCCACCGGGAAGTTGATCGCGCACATCGGCGAGTATCACTCCTTCAACAGCAACCCTCGTTGGAGCGATGTGCCGGACAGCAAACACCTCATCCGCTGGCAGCCCAAGTTCGTGGTGCCGGCTCCTCCGGTCGGGGACGCGATCCGGGATGGCGAAGTCGATCCCGCCGCGCTGATTGCGGCGCTTGAGAAGGGCGCTTTCGGCCACCGGTACGCGTGCCATGTGGTCGAGATTGCGGGTCGGCGTGAGCCCGGCCAGGCCATCCTGAACCAGTGCATGGAGCGACTGTCCGGGCCGGACGCACAGACCGAATACTGGCTCCTCGGCGAGGACGAGGAGTGCACCCGCGCATTCTACGACGCCTTCCAGCATCACGACGCCGCGATTCGATTCGATTCGCTCGATCCGATGGCCGCCGAGGCCCCCGAGCCTCCCATGGCTACCGGGCTGCTGCGGTCGGCGGCGGCCGAACTCGCACTGCTTGGTCGGGAAGCCGCCGGCTTCGGGCCCGAGCAGTGGAAGCTCATCCATCGTCTGCTGGTCGGCGGCGGTCTTGCGCTCGTCTGCCACGACGAGGGTGATGTGATCGAGGCCGGCGGCGGCTGGGCAACATTGCATGCGGGTTCGTGCACGACGCTGATGCAGGCACCGGACACCCTGGCCGAGTTCCCGGATGCGTCGGCGACCTCAGCCCCCCGCTGGGTGATCGGCGAACCGGGCACCCTGGCCGAGGCCTGGATCGCGCTCCTCGGTTCGCCGACGGTACATCAGGTACCCTGGACGACAGTCAAGTCGGGCGACTTTGCCCGGGTGGAGGAATGGCCAGGCGCCGCCGAACTCGAGGCGATCGACCTCTTTGTCGGCACCGATCCGGAAGATCCCACCGGCGAGCAGGCGGTATGGCAGGTCGTGTCCTTTCTGCAGGCCCTGGCACCATTCCGGCTTGAGAGCGCGACTCGCGAGTGCCGTCTGACGGTCGTGACGCGCGGTGCGGTCTGCGGCGTGGACGATCCGCGTGGGAGCGCTCTCTGGGGGGCGGTGCGAAGTATCGCCCTGGAACTCCTCGCCGAGGATACCCGCGTCGATTTCCGCCTCGTGGACATCGGTGCGGAAGAAGATCTGGAGACTCTGGCCGCGATCCTCCGGGGCAACCTGCGGGAGCGCGAACTGGCGATCAGGGACGGGCGGCTGTGGGTGCCGCGAATCGTGAGCGTGCGGCAACGCACGCCGCTCGTTCCGGATCGGGACGATCCGCCGTACCGCCTTCGCCTGGATAACCCCGGGCAGGTGAGCGGTCTTCAGATGACGACCTGTGAACTGCCCTTGTTGGGCCCGTCTGACGTGGAGGTCGAGGTTGCCGCGGCCGCTCTCAACTTCCGCGACGTCATGGTCACGCTCGGACTCCTGCCGGCCATGGCCTACGAACGGTCGGCGCTCGGCCGCGAGGTAGGCATCGAGGCCAGCGGGGTGGTACGGCGTGCCGGAACCGACGTGCAGCGCCTGAAGGTCGGGGACGAGGTGGCGCTCACGGTGGGCGGCTGCATCGCCAACCGGGTGGTGGTGAACGAGCACCTGGCCTTCCTCAAGCCGTCCCGGGTGAGCATGGAAGAGGCCGCTTCCGCGTTGTCCGTCTGCGTAACCGCCTACTACTCGCTGATCCACCTCGCCCGCCTGCGGGAGGGCCAGCGGGTTCTGATCCATTCGGCGATGGGTGGTGTCGGACAGGCCGCGATCGCGCTGGCCCGGCACGTCGGAGCGGAGATCTACGCGACCGCGGGAAACGAGAGCAAACGCGAGCAGTTGCTGGCGATGGGCGTGCGGGGGGCCTTCGATTCGCACAGCCACAGCTGGTACGACGATTTGATGGAGGCTACGGACGGCGAAGGCGTCGACGTGGTTCTGAACTCGCTCGCCGGCCACCACATCGCGCTCTGCCTGAAGGCGCTGCGCCCCTCCGGCTGGCACTGCGAAATCGGCAAGGTCGACATCTACACCGACAACTCGCTGAGCATGCGGGTCTTCCGCAAGAACCTGCGCTTCGCCGCGATCGACGTGGACCGGCTGATGCTCGACGACCCGGTGCTGTCACACATGCTCTCGCAGGCCTGCGTGGACCTGTTGGACGCGGGGGCGGTCGCGCCGCCGCCGCTGACCGTCTTCCCTTACCGCGACTACGCCAGGGCGCTCCGCCTGATGACCACGGGCCAGCACCAGGGCAAGCTGGTCCTGCAAGCTCCGGAGGACGCCATGGATCGGGGATTCGGCATTGCGGATACGCGGCCCTTCCTGGATCCCGAGGCGACCTATCTGGTGACCGGCGGCCTGGGCGGTTTCGGTCTCCGCTTCGTGCCCTACCTGATCGCTGCCGGGGCAAGGCACCTGACCCTGATGGACCGGGATCCCGCGCGGAGCCGCGACGTCGGCTGGATCCGCCAGATCACCACGCTTTCCAAGATGACGCAGGAATACGAAATCGAAATCGTGACGGGAGACGTGAGGAACGAGGAGGACGTTCGCCGCTGCATCGCGGGCCTGTCGCGAACCCTGAAGGGCGTCTTCCATCTCGCCGGAACGCTCGAGGACCGCTCCTTCCTCGACACGTCGCCCGATTCGCTGGCACGCGTGTTCGCGCCCAAAGCCCGGGGCGCGCTCAACCTGCATCACGCCACCGCCGAGCACGACCTCGACTACTTTGTGCTGTTCTCGTCGATCGCATCGACCTTCGGCAACCTGGGACAGATCAACTACAGCGGCGCCAGCAGCTTCCTCGACGGGCTGGCCGCGTATCGGCGCAAGCGTGGCCTTCCGGGCCTCTCGTACAACCTCGGCCCCGTGACCGAAGTCGGGATGGCGGCCCGCAGCCTGCACGTCATGCGCATGATGAGGGCAGCCGGGATGACGACGGTCAGCGCCAACTTCGCGATCGCCAATCTCGACTTCGCCATGCGCACCATGCCGGACCAGGACCACCTTGTCACGGCGCTGTTTTCGACGCCGCCCTGGACCGTCGATTCGCCCGACTACATGCGCAACGGTCGCCTGGTGAACAATCAGGCCGCGTTCGAGGTGGACGCGGGCGGTGATCTGACGCTCGAAGGTGTGGTGGCCCAGATCTCCGCCAAGGTCGCGGAGCTGTGCGGACACGACGAGGGCGACGTGACCGAGCCGCTGTCCAGCTTCGGGCTCACTTCGATCTCGGTTGCCGAGCTGGGAGCCTTCGTTCAGACGCAGTTCAACCACCAGGTGAGCGCACTCGAGCTGATGACCACCGCCTCGGCGCTCTCGCTGGCCCAGGCAATCGTGCACGGGGCCGACTCCCACACCGAGGACGAGGCCCCGGGCGAGACCGATGGAACTGGGAGTGGTGCGGAGCAAACGCGGCGACGGGTTCGCAGGCGTCTATCGCCCTTTGCCAACGCGCCTGAGGACCACTTTCCGAACGGTGGACGCGTGGCGACCGCCGATGGTGCACGGCCCACAACGCAGGCCGACGGGGCAAGGTCCACTGCCGCGGCAAGTCGTTGAGCCAGGTCACCCTCCGCCCGCCCGTCCCCGGCCACCGTGTCCCGCCGCTGACCGGCACTCTGCCACCCCACTGCCAGCGCGACCTTGCCACACTGCGCGGCTTCGTTCGCGACGCCCTCACCCGTGCGACGCCCCGCGACCCCGTCTCCCCGGCCGACTTCCGCAACGTTCTCGTCACCGGCGCGACCGGCTTCCTCGGTCGTTTCCTGCTGCGCGACCTCCTCACACGCGACCCTCGCCTGACTGTGCACTGCATCGTGCGGGGCGACACGCCGGAGCAGGGCTTCGAGCGCGTGCGGGCGAACATGCAACACGCGGAGACGTGGGACGACGACTTCGCGTCCCGGATCGAAGTGCACGCCGGGGACATCGCGGAACCGCGCTTCGGTTTGTCCGATTCACGCTTCCGTTCTCTTTGCGAAGACATCGACGCCGTTTATCACCTCGCAGCCACTCTGAGTCTTTCCGCCTCCTACCTTGGCATTCGCCGGGTCAACTCCTTCAGCACCCGCAACGTTCTCGAGCTGTGCCTGCACACCCGCTTCAAGCACCTTTTCTACGCTTCGACGATGGGGATTTTTCCCGAGTATTTCTGCGCTTTTGCGCTCGAGTACGAGAACAGCCACATCGACGATCAGATGCAGCCGGACCTGGCCGGCATGAAGCGGATGTTTCCACTCGGACTCCTCGGGTATCCGTGGAGCAAGCTCGTGGCCGAACAGGCGATTCTCTTTGCGAATGCCGTCGGTCTGCCCGTGGCGATCTTCCGCCTGGCGCAGACCAGTCTGGCGTCGACCGGGTACACGCAGCCGAGCAACATCACCCAGCGCCTGTTCTCGGCGGTGGTCGACGCCGGGATGATTCCCCGCGGCTTCACCCTGCAGTCCAACAACGATCCGGTCGACACGCTGAGCAACATCTGCACCGGGATTTCGCTGAATCCGAGACGTCGGTTCACGGTCTACAACTGCTGCAACCCAACGCCGTCCTATCGTACCATTCGAATTGAAGAACTCGGCCTGGACTACCCGGAGGTCTCCTACAAGGCCTTCAGGAGCGCATGCCAGGCCCGCGGCGACGCTTCACCGCTCGCCGGGTACTGGGCCCTGGTCGATCACTTCGCCCGGTATTGGCTGCGGGGCCGCCACTCGGCGACCTCGCTTCCGATCAGCGACCGCGCCATTCGCGAGGACTTTCCGGGCACCATCGAGTGGCCCGGCCCCCTCACGCGGTACGTTCGCTACAACCGATGGATCAGGGAACATCGGGACGAATGGCCACACCCGGAGCCCCGCCGCCAACTGAAGTTCCAGCACCTGCTCCGGCAGGCGCATCGCTACGCGGACGACCGCGGTCTGGCCTTCGATGCCACCTACCCGGAGTGGATGCTCGATGCAATGAAGCAGCTTGTACGAGCGCTCGAGTCGCCGGAAGCCGGCCTGCTGGACACCCGGGTCGGTCATGTGGCGTTCGACATGTGCCGGATGCTGCGCAACAATGCGGAACTGGCCGCCGAACGGCTGAGGTTTCCGGAAATCGACCGACTGAAGGTCACCCGACCGGTTTTCATCGTGGGCATCAATCGCACCGGCACGACGTACCTTCACCGGCTCATGGCGCGGGACGACCGTTTCTGGGCGCTTCGGGCGTACGAGTATGTCGAGCCGGTGCTACCCGACGGCGACTATGCGGGCCTCGCCGGCACCCCTGACGACCCCCGCCGCGCGTTGGCAGCCGACGTGTTCGAAGCCTCGGGCATCATCGACTCCTTTGCGGGGATCCACCACATAGACGTCGACGGGCCGGAAGAGGACATGCCGATCCTCCGCCTTTCGTTCAAGGCCTGGATGTTCGCCACCCGTTACTACGTTCCCGAGTACGAACGCTGGCTGGAAGCGAGCGGATCTCGCGAGGCCTACCACCACCACAGCCGGGTCATGCAGCACTACACCTACCAGCGCATGCAGAGCCATTCCGGCGCCGAAGGCCAGTGGCTGTTCAAGATGCCGACGCACCTCATGGAGCTCGAGGCGCTGATCGACGCGTACCCGGATGCCCTGTTCATCCAGACACACCGGGAACCGATCCAGTTCATGGGATCCTGGTGCAGTCTGGTGGAACGGATCCGCGCGGACGTCGGCGAGCCCCGCCCGCCGGATGTGCTGGGTGCCGAGCAGCTGCGGTCGATGAGCGGCCTGCTCGATCGGGCGGTGGACTTCCGCGAGTCGCACCCCGAACTTGAGGCTCGCTGGATCGATGTCAGCTACTACGACCTGGTGCAGGACCCGATGTCGGTAGTGGCTCGAATCTACGAACGCCGTGGGTGGGAGCTGCGGCCCGACGCGTTGGAAGCCATGGAGATGTGGCTGGATGAACAGCGTGAGCGCCGCCGCAGGGAGAAGCGGCACAAGTACGATATTGCCGACTATGGACTGACGCGCGAAATGATCGACGCGGCGTTCGCCCGGTACCGCGAGTTTCTCTCCGAGAGCGGCCGGAGAGCGTCGCTGCTATAGCCCGTGGACTGCTTGTAACGATGTCGAACGCCCTCCTCGTCTACCCGAAGCAGCCTCCTACCTACTGGGGCAACAACTACGCCCTGGACCTGCAGGGCATCAAGGCGGTGTTCCCTCCTCTCGGCCTGCTCACCGTCGCCGCGATGTTCCCGTCCCGCTACAACCTGCGCGTGCTCGACCTCAACGTGACCCCACTCGAGGACGACGACCTGGAGTGGGCGGACCTGGCCTTCACGTCCACCATGATTCCGCAACGCCCCTCGCTCGAGCAGGTCGTTGAAAGCTGCAACCGCGCGCGGGTTCCCGTCATCGCCGGCGGGCCGCATCCCACCACCTTTCACGAAGAGATCGAGGGGATCGATCACTTCGTCCTCGATGAGGTCGAGGAGACCTTCGCGACCTTCCTGAGCGACCTGGAAGGTGGCACGGCCAGGCGCATCTATCGCGCCCCGAGGAAGCCGGACATGACCCTGGCTCCGATTCCCCGCTTCGACCTCATCGACATGAGCGAGTATCACTCGATGTGTCTGCAGTTCTCGCGGGGATGTCCCTTCGACTGCGAGTTCTGCGACATCACGAAGCTGTACGGCCGGGTGTCGAGAACGAAATCGCCGGAGCAGATGGTGGCCGAGTTCGATCGCCTGTACGAGCTGGGTTGGCGCGGTCCGCTCTTCCTGGTCGATGACAACTTCATCGGCAACAAGCGCGAAGTCTCAAGGCTCCTCCCCGTGATCGCCGAATGGCAAAGGGAGCGTGGCCATCCCTATTCGCTGTTCACCGAAGCAAGTGTCAACATCGTTCGCATGAACGACCTGATGGATGACATGATCGAAGCCGGCTTCGACGCCGTCTTCCTGGGCATCGAGACGCCCAACCCGAAGGCTCTCAAGAAGATGAAGAAGCCTCAAAATCTCGACATGCGCGACGACAACTACCTGTTCACATCCGTGCGCAAGATTCAGCAGAAGGGAATGATGGTTCTGGGCGGCTTCATTCTCGGCCTCGACGACGACGATGACAACGCGTTCGATGCCCAGATCGACTTCATCCAGGAGGCCGGGATTCCGATCTCACTGATCGGCTTGCTGACCGCACTCAAGGGAACAAACCTGTGGACGCGGCTGGAGCGCGAGAATCGGTTGCTGGACAAACCGGTCGAGATCGACGACACCGCCCTGAACTTCAAGCCGGAAATGGACCCGAAGACGCTGGTGGAAGGCTACCTCCGGGTCATCGGCACCATCTACGATTCGACGCTGGAGAACTACTTCGACCGCTGTCTGACCCTGTTGGAGAACCTCAACCCGGTACCACATCTGTACAAGCCCGTTGGCAAGCACATCCTCTATGCGGCCATCATGGGAATCCGGCAGCGCCTGACCCCGGAGCAGTTGCCGGTGTTCTCGCGCTACATCGCCAGGGTATCCAGGGAACATCCCCGACTTCTGCCGCTGGGCATCCGTCTGGCCGGCATGGGTTATCACTGCGAGAAGTTCACCCGCCAGCAGACCATGATTCGCGGCTTCAAGGAATACGTGAAATCGGAGTTGGCGTCGTTCAATGAAGCCAGGCGGGGGCCTGATGCCGAACCGGAAATGGAGGACGCGCTCAGAAAGGCGGCGCTGCGACGCGCGAGGGCGCGCCAAAGAACCATCCCCGAGGAATTCCGCTTCGCCGGGGATGGGATTTCCGAGAGTCTGGCGGCTTTCCAGCTTGCGTTGAGTTCGGAGGCTCCACCGGCCGCGCCGGTCAATGTCAATTTGCCTGTCACGGGCTGAGCGGCCGTCTATTCCAGGCGCCGACCGTGCCCCGATGCAGGCACGTAGTGGGCACTCCGGCCGCGCCCTCTGACCTCGACCAGCGTCTCCCGCCCTACTCGATCTCCGGCCTCCTCGAGTGCCAGTCGGTCCCCTTCTGGAAGGCATGGGCGACACTGAGGATTCTGTCGTCCGTGAACAGGTCGCCGATCAGCGTCGTGGTGAGCGGCATCTCGGTCGGACTCTCGGAATCCGGGTTGCGGACCCCGTAGTCGTACGGGACCACCGCGGCCGGGTGGCCCGTCTGGTTGGTCAGTCCGACGAGGCCCGAACCGCTCACGAACATGTCGAAGTCCTTCATGACCTCGGCCATCTCCTTCATGAGGACGTGACGGCGCCGCTGCGACTGCATGAATGCGAGCGCGGGCACGTCGCGGCCTCCCCGGAACCTGCCGCGGCGACGGCGTTCGTCCTGATCGAGATCCTCGGGGATCGGCGGGGGTTCGCCGTCCGGCGCGACGTGGAAGTCGAAGGCCGCTGACGACTCGACACCCAGCGCGTTGGAGCGGCGGTCGGGGACCTCGGGCATGGGTTGCGGGTCGGCGCCCAGGGCGCGCAGCGCGTCGACAAAGGACTCGGGCGCGTCTTCGTCGAACCCGATGCGCATTGCGCCGAGGTCGGGATCGGGATCGAAGCGGAAGGGCGTGGTCAGCGAGCCGGGATCCTTCTCGTCGGCACCGTGGATGGCGTTGAACACGAGGGCGCAGTCCAGTGCGCTACGGCACATCGGCCCCGTCTTGTCCATGCTCCAGGACAGCACCATGCCGCCGTAACGGCTGACGCGGCCGAAGGTGGGGCGGAGCGCGGTCAGCCCGCAGCGGCGCGAGGGCGAAACAATGGATCCCTGGGTCTCGGTGCCGATGGCGAACGCCACGCACCCTGCGGCGGTCGCCGATCCGGGACCCGCCGACGACCCGCTCGACCCCTCGTCGAGGTTCCACGGATTCAGGGTCCTGCCGCGGTACCAGCGGTCACCCCGCGCGAACTCGCCGGTCGCGAGCTTGGCGACGAGCACGGCGCCGGCGTCCCGCAGCCGCACCGCAACCTCGGAGTCGTACCGGGTGAACTGGTGGCTGAAGTCGGCGGCGCCCCACGTCGTGCGCGTCCCCGCGACCGCGAACAGGTCCTTGATCCCGTACGGGATGCCGTGCAGGGGTCCGCGCCACTCTCCCGCGGCGATTTCCGCGTCGGCCTGGCGCGCTTCTTCCCGCGCGCGTCCCTCCAGGATGGTCACCGCGCAGAGCAGAACGGGATCGAGCCGCCTGAGGCGGTCGAGGTAGACCTCGGTGAGCTCCGAAGGCGTGATGTCCCGCGCCCGGATCAGGGCCGCGAGGCGGTGTACGGGCAGGAAGGCGAGGTCCTCCTCGCTGGCCGGGACCGGGCCGCTCCAGCGCTCGATCGCGATTTCGGTGCGTTCGAAGGGATTGCCGCCGGTCTCGTGCCACATCTTCTCCATGAGCGCCCCGGTGCCACCCGGGTAGGCCTGGAAGTGAAGCGCGGGGGGCTCGCCGTTGCCGAGGGGGATGGGCGGCGGGGCCTCCTGGGGCGGGGTCTGGGGGACGGGCGCGGGGACGGCAGCCGGGAGCACGGTGGCGCGGGAGCCGCGGGGCTCCGCGCCCGTCAGCGCGGCCGGGCCGAGGCCTCCGGCGGCGGCCGCAGCTGCCGCGGTGGCCAGGAAACGGCGACGTTCGATGGCGCCCGTCTCGGCACCTTCCGCAGGCTCGCCTGCATTGCCGCGCCCCGGCGAGCGGGAACCGGCCTGCGTGGGTTCGGGGGGTGAGTTACTCATATACTCATATACTCATTCCGGCTGTGAAGAAGACGCGCCAACAGCAGTCATGGTGCGTCGGCAGCAGTCCCGCGGTCGCGCTCAGCCATTGCGCGGCCACGCAGCTTGTAGATACCCACCGTGAGCAGCGGAGCGACGACGATCGCCATGAACACGATGCTCATGGCATTGTAGCCCGTGCCGATCAGTCCCACGAGTCCGACGCGGGACAGCAGGTACCCGGCCAGCAGCAGCCCGGCGCCCGTCAACAGCCGCAGACGTCCCGGCATTACACGGCCCCGCGCCCGGTACACTCCGTCCACCCGCTCGTTGAAGGCGTGGATCAGCCCGGCGCCGGTCTCGATGAGCGTGCCGAAAAGCACGACCTGGAAAGTGATCTGGAACGCTCTCGACCCCAGCACTTCAAGGAGATGGTTCGTCGGCACGGGACGGTCCAGCACGGCCGGGTACTGAGCCACGAGCGCAATGTAGAAGAGCAGGCCCGGGATGATCGCCAGCGGTCCGGCGAGCGCCCCGGCCCACAACGCCTCCTTGCGGCGCCGTATGTGGCGCGTCGCGAACAGCATGGCCGGCACGAGAGAGATCTGCAGCGCCCCATAGCGCGCACCGGACGAGAACCACCCGGGCCGCACCTCGCCCGCCCCCAGCCCCACCGCCAGCTGCGTCGCGAACTGGTCGCCGAAACGCGAGATGCTCCACGCGAACAGCACGATGTACGCGCCGTACAGCAGGAACGACCACCCCGCGAAGAAGCGCTCGATGGTGGCCGTGCCCCGGAACACCAGCACGCCGATGGCGAGCAGCAGCCCGACCGCTCCGACCCAGCCCGGTATGGCGAACGTCTCGGCCAGGAACGTGCCTCCCGCCGACCCGATCACGGCCAGGATCAGCAGCACCGCCGTGAGGTACCCGATCTCGTACAGGAACCAGCCCCGGCCAAGAAGGTGCTTGAAGTACGAGCGGTAGTCGTAGCTTCCGTAGGCGCGGGCGAAGTCGAAGCCGACCATGCACGTGACGCTGACCAGCACGGTGGACGGGATCATCCCCAGCAATCCGCCGACCGGACCGTACTCCAGGAAGAACTCGACCAGTTCGCGTCCCGTGCCGTACCCGCCCGCAATGATGATCGACTGGAAGACCAGCCCCGGCAGCAGGTAGCGTCGGAACCAGGAGGGCATGGGAAGCGGCGCCCTACCCGCCCGACACGGCCTGCATGAACAGCACCGTGTCTCCGTCCGCGACCGGCCCGTCCCAGCCGTCCGGCCAGCGCGTATTGGTGCCGTTGTGGAAGCAGAGGACGTGGCGTCGCAGCTCGCCGGCTTCGTTGAAGAGGTGGGGCTTCAGCCGCGGCTGGCGCTCGATGAGGTCGGCGAAGACGTCGCGCAGGGTCTCGCCCGAGGCCGCCATCTCGCGCACCCCCCCGGTGGCCGGATCGAGGAGCGAGGGAAGGGTGACGGTTACCGCGGCCATCGGTCCACCCACGCCGAGACGTGCATGATGCGCGGCAGGATGGCCGGAAGGTTCGTCCAGCTCCCGCCGAGATCGGCGCTCGCGTGCAGCGTTCCCGATGTCGTCCCGAAGTAGATCCCGCCGGGATCGAGGTTGTCCACAGCCATGGCGCCCCGCAGCACGGTGCCGTACGCGTCGGTCGCGGGCAGCCCGGCCGATGCGGAGTGCCAGCTGTCTCCGCCGTCGGTGCTGCGCACGACGCGCAGGGCCCCGTCCGCCGGCACGCGGTACTGATCGCTCTCGAGAGGCACCGCGAACAGGTACCGGCTGGCACGGTCGATCACGATCGGGAACCCGAACGCCACTTCGAGGCCTTGCTCGTTGCGTTCCCAGCTCTCCGCTCCGTCGCCGCTGCGGAACATCCCCAGGTGGTCCTGCCGGAAGATCCGGTCGGGGTCGTCGGGGTCCTGTGCGAGCCCGTGCACGCATGTCCCGATCCCCTTGTGGCGCTTGTCCTCGAGTGCCGCGGGCACACCCTGGTTCTTCGGGGTCCAGCTCGCACCGCCGTCGTCCGTCCGGAACACCCCGACCGCGGAGATGCCGCACCACATGCGGTCGGGGTTCGTCTCGTCGAAGAGCAGCGCGTGGCAGCAGAGGCCGCCGGCGCCCGGCATCCACGCCTCTCGTGAGGCGTGTTCGTTCAACGCGGTCATCGGCGCCCACGACGCGCCGCCATCGGAGCTGGTGAAGAGGCCGGCGTCCTGGACGCCCGCGTAGATCACGCCCCGGTGTTCGCGCAGCGTCCATATTTCGCGGAGGCGCCGGTCGCCACCGGGTGGGTACGCCGGGCCGCTCGGCAGCTGCTCCCATTTCTCACCGTCCGCCGACACATGGAGCGCGGGCCCGTAGATGTCGCTCGCAACCGCAGCCATGAAACGGCCATCGGCGAGGCGCAGACCGGCCGTCACCTTCCACCCCTTGAAGAACGGTCCGGCCACCTTCCACGCGCCGCGATCGTCGCTGGTGACCCAGAATCCGCCCTTCCCCGTCCCAACCATCAGCCTTACGCTCATCCGCCCTCTCCTGAATCCGTGGAACCCGTCGCCTATAGTTGGACTGTACGCTACGGCACCGTCAAGTTGGTGCCCATGAACGCTTCGCGCCCCGTCATTCTCTTCGACGGCGTCTGCAACCTCTGCAACGCCTCGGTCCGATGGGTGCTCCGGCGCGATGCGCACGTCGTGTTCGACTTCGCTTCGCTTCAATCGGCCGCGGCCAGCCGAGTCCTCGAGGCCACAGGCATGGCCGGCGGCACCGACGCGCTACCCGACGCGATCGTCCTGGTCGATCGCGAGGGCGTTCACACCGGCGCGACGGCCGCGGTGCGGATCGCCCGCCGGCTCAGGTTCCCCACTTCGCTGTTGGGAGCGCTCGGCGCCGTCGTCCCCGCCACGATCCGCGACCCCGTGTACCGCTGGGTCGCGCGCAACCGGTATGGCTGGTTCGGACGCCGGGACCGTTGCTCGGTCCCGGCGTCCGAACACGCCGCCCGCTTCCTGGACGCCGACGAGGCGGGCTGACCCGCCTCAGCTCTGACTGCAGTAGGCGTTCCCCGTCACGTTCGGGTTGGCGCTGCACTCCGCCAGGCTCGGCGGGAAACAGCTGTGCCGGCCCTGCATGAACGCAACCGCCCAGGAGCTGAGTCCCTCGGCCGAGAACCTGGCATTGTCCTTCAGCCGCCGTCCCTCCAGCCACAGTTCGAAGTTGCGCTCGCGGTCGAGCGCGAGCCACGCCTCGGCGTCGGTCGACGCCATGACCGGAGGCACGCCCACGCGCTCGCGCACGTAGTTGATCTTGTCGACCGCACCCTGGCGGTCGCCCGCGCGCAGCATCGCCTCGGCCTCGATCAGGCGCATCTCGTGACCCTTGGCCAACGCGTAGTCGTCGCCGCGGTCGATGTACTTGAGTTGCCGGTAGAAGGGCTTCACGCCGCCGCCGGCCGTCTGGTTCATGTCCCGCCACGGCACGCGGGGATCCGTGTCGGCCCCGATGCTGTCGTTGTACATGCCCCAGACCGTGATCTGCTTGGTTCCCTCGTGGGTGAACTGGTAGACCGAGTTGATTTCGCGCCCCGTATTGTTGGAACGCCGCGCCCTCCACACGAAGTCGTCCGGGATCTGCGACGCCAGCGACTGGGCCTGGCTGTAGTTGCCCAGCAGGAGGTGCGCCTGGGCCATGCCCGCGGCGGACGCCACGGCAATGGAGTCGTGGCCGCCGCTGCCCGCGCGGCTCATCGCGGTCTCGAAGCGTTCGATCGCGCGCGTGTGGTGCGCGCTCACATCCATGACCTCGCCGGGGTCGGGCGTGCCGTCCCCATCGCGGTCCTCGCCGCCGAAGACGGCGATGCACACATTGTCGCCCGCGACCCGGTTGGCCCACCCGGCCCACATGTACGCCGCGGTGAGATACTGGTTCGTGCCGGCATCCGACTGCGTCTCGTTGAGACGCGCAATCCCCGCCGCTGCGCCCCAGCGCGCCAGCTGCATCGGGTTCCAGCTCGTCTCGGCGTTGACAACCGTGAGGCGGCCCTCACCGGCGTCCTGCAGCCACGGCTGCGTGGCGTCTGCATCGAGATCGGTGGACGCCGGTCCCCCGAGCCACGCCAGGTTGTCAACCGCCACCTCCACATCCGCGGCAACGCCGATCAGCACGGTCTTGCCCGCGGCCTCCTCGTTGAGCGCGTCGTCCACGATCGGACCCGGATTGACCACGTCGAACAGATCACAGGCGGAAAGCAGGGCAACGAGCCCCGCAACCCCCGCGAGCCGACATGCTTTTCCGAACATGTTCACGTCGTCCCCCCTTTCCTAGAAGTTGGCCCGGAGGCTTACGGAGAACATCACCGGAGCCGGGAGCTGGTAGTACTCGTAGCGTGCCGGGAACGTACCGACGCCGCCGTAGTAGCCCACCGTCAGTTCCGGATCGATACCGGCCCCCTCCGACCACTTGTACGGGTTCTGCACCGTGGCGGTCAGCGTGCTGCCGGTCGCGCCGGGAATCACGCCGTCCGGGATCAGGAGGGAGGCGGAGACCGTGCGGATCTTGAAGAAGTCCGAGGGCCTCATCCAGAAGTCGAAGTTCGGCGTCGGCAGCTGGCAACGCGCGCGCCAGATTGCCGGAGCCGACGACCACGCCGCGGTGTCGTTCGCGTCGTCCAGGCCAAGGTCGTTGCACTCGGGCCACAGGCCGCGCCGAACCTGCTGCCACGGCATGATGTTGAACTGGTACTGTCCGCCATGGAACTCGCCAAGCGCATAGATCGTCAGCCGGTTGAAGAGGTTGATCGACGTGTTGGCGCTCAGGATGTGCGTCGGGTAGATGGGCCCGTAGTAGTGGTCTTCCTCGATGACCGGGTCCGCGATTGCGTCCGGGTTGGCAACGTTTTCGCCCCACAGCGACACGATGGGGTATCCCACGCGCACCCACTGTCCCAGGATCGATCCCCAGCCGAGGAAGAATTCGGGCGCCTCGCCCAGTGAGATCACCTCGCTGTTAACTGTCGAGACTTGTCCGGTGACCTCCCAGCGGAGGTTGTCGAGCGCCACCGGAACGCCGGTCAACGACACCTCGATGCCGGTGTTCTTGAACTCGCCGACGTTGCGCAGCTGCGAGTTGAGGAATCCTTCGGACGGGGCCGCGGTCACCGGCATCAGCGCGTCGCTGGTCACGCTGTTGTACCAGCTGACGTCGAAGCCGATGCGGTCGTCGACCATCGAACCCTCGAAGCCCAGTTCAAGCTCGGTCGACCGTTCGGGACCGAGTTCCGGGTTGCCCAGGTTCGCCGGCGTGACACCGGCCTGGCCCTCGTAGCCCGAGATCGGGTTCCATGTCCGCACCGCGTCGAAGGCGCCGGGCGCCTTGCCCGACTGCCCCCAGGCGGCCCGTACCTTCATGACCGGCCACCAGTCCATGGACCAGAATGCGGCATCCGACACGACGTAGGAGGCGCTGACCTTCGGATAGACCTGGAGTCCCAGATCCTGTCCGAAGGCGCTGTTGCCGTCCACGCGCACGCCCGCGGTGAAGAAGAGGTTGTCCTGGATCCCCAGCACCTCCTGGGCGAAGAACCCGGCATTGACGACCTTGAGGAGATCCTCGCTCGACGTGGTCGTCGCGCCCGAGGTCAGCGTCTTCTCCCCCGGCCCCCCGAAGTCCTCGGACGTTCCGTAGGTCGTGTGATCCCAGTCGCTGAAGAGCTGGCCGCCCGCCGAGAACGAGGACGACAGGGTCTCGCTGATGTCGTATTCCCAGGTCGTGCCCAGATCGAAGGTCAGGGTGCGGTGTTCCCACTCGTTGAGATTCCGCAGGCCCCGGGGCTGCAGCACATGGTCGAAGGGGAAGTTCTGCTGGTTGAAGGCCGTCGTGTAGTCGAGCCCGAGGGTCAGCCGGGTCGTCAGGCCCATCCCGTCGGCTCTGTGCGTGGTGGTGAGCCCGCCCACGAAGTGCTCCACGCGACCGCTGTTGGTGATGTCGAAGAGGATCTGGTCGGGATCGCCCTGGAAGTTGTCGCGGTCCACCGCCGCGTTCGTGTAGTCCTGGGTGCCGCGCAGCACGTTCAGCATGAAGCCCGAACCGTTGTCGCCCATCTCCATGTAGTTCGTGGTGCGGTGGACGTACGAGGTGTTCAGGTTGATATCGACGGACGTGGCGGGTTGTACGGAAAAGTTCCCGCGAACGCTGTAGGAACGGTCGTCGTTGTTGTCGATGACGCCGTCATCGAAGCTCAAGGCGCCGGAAACGTAGTACCGGACGATGTTCGTGCCACCCGAGACAGAGAGCTGGGCCTCGCCCAGGCCGCCGTACTTGTACCAGGGTTTCGTGAATCCCCAGTCGTCGGTATTGCCGAGGATGGGACCCATCGAGTTCCCCGTCATGAAGCGCGTTCCACCCGTCATCTCCGCGGTCCAGGTGGCCGCTTGTCCCGCGCGTCCCTGTTTGGTGAAGATCTGGATGACGCCGCCGGCCGCCTCCGTGCCATAAAGCGTAGTCGCCGCGGATCCGCGCACCACCTCGACACGCTCGATGTTGTTGGAGTCGATCAGGTCAAGCGGGTTGGGCGAGGTCTGGGCACCGCCAGGGCCGGGGTTGATGCTCGAGCGGTTGTTGTAGATGCCCTGGTTGTTGTTCATCCGCACGCCATCGACGTAGATGAGCGGCTGCACGTCCTGGCTGATGCTGTTGACCCCGCGCAGGATGATCTTGGAGCCACCACCGACCTGCCCCTCGTTGCGCCACTGCTGGAGCCCCGTCGTCTGGCCGTTCAGGATCTCGGTCAGGGATTGAGCGGGCGTGAATTGCAGGGTCGCCGCGCGCACGCTTCCGACACTGTTTCCAAGCTCGCGGCGCGACGAAGCGCCCGGCGTCCCCGTGACCACCAGTTCGTCCAGCTCCAGCGCCGTCTCCCTCAGGCGGAATTCGAGCGACACGGCCTGGTCGGCGGCCACCTGCACTGTCTGGCTCTCGGTCCTGTACCCAATTCGTTCCACGAACACCTCGTGGGTCCCCGCGGGAACGCTGATGACGAGGAAGCGGCCGTTGTCGCCCGTGACGCCCCCCAGCCCCGTGTCGCCGATGCGGATCTGGGCGACGCTGATGGGAGAGTTGTTCGTCGCGTTGAGAACGCTGCCCGTGATCCTGCCGGTCTGCGCGACTGCGGCCGAAGGCAGGACCATCGCAAGTCCGGCGGCCACCGCAAGCAGTGGGACTGTCCGCCCTGCCCGAAACGCCTGGGCGGCCCTGGTTGATACTCTCATGGAAACCTCCTTCGCAGGGCATCCCCTGCAGCACGGGGGGACGTTTGGCATGGTTGGATTTAGACCACGGATTCGGTGTACGCAAGCCTGTGCACACCGCGCCTTCGCCACGCATGCCACCGCCCCATCGCCACCCATGCTACCGGGCACGCCCCGGCATCGGCGCCCCCTACCGACCCACAGGCAGCCTCACGATGGTGAACCCGGGGCGGAGCGCGTTCCGGTTGGTGGGGTCCTCGGTCCCTCCATCGGAGGACCCGACATGTCCGGCCAGCGCGATTCCCAGCACGCCCGCCGCGACGAGTCCGCCGGCCAACAGTCCGCTCCGGACGGGCGAAAACCGCTGCACGTCGACCCCGGTGACGTCGGCGTACGGAATCCGCAGCGTGTCCGCCACCTTGGGGCTGCGCTGCAGCGCCGGGACAATGCCCGGAATGGGTACAACAAGCACCAGTTCTTCGGGCGCGACGGCCAGAACACTGCCCTCGAGGCTCATTCGCGCCACCCCGGTCGCGGAAGCCTGCCGAATCTGACCTTCCGGAGTCAGTCGGGTGCGCACCTGGTCGCCAATGCCCGGATCGGTGCCCAGCGGCTGAAAGGTGGTGCAGGCGGGAGCCGCCAGGAGCACGGCGGCCGTGGCACCGGACACCAGGGCACGGAACGCGGAATCGGACACGGCAACCTCTTTTGGCGACTACGGGAGCTGGCAGGCCACGCGCAGACCGGACGGGCACGGTGGCAAGTTACGGGCGACGCGCCGGTTCGCAACCGGATCCTGTGAGAGACTGAACACCGCCGTGCGCGCCAACCCGCCCGGCGGCTACTCGCTCGGCACGAGGTCCCCGTCCCAGAGCCGCCGGACGAAGGTCTCGGCGGGCAGCACGTCGATCCCGTCCCCGGTGCGCCGGGGCCGAGGCTCCAGACACACGATCACTCGGCGGCGGACATCATGCTCCCTCGCCAGGCTGCGAAGCCCCTTCAGGTGTTGCCTGGCGACAGCCGCGGTCGCCTTGGCCTCCACTGCCAGACGCATTTCCCCGAGCACGAAGTCGACCTCGACCCCACTGGGCAGCCGCCAATGCGCAAGCTCGCCATCGAAGGCCGTGTAGGCCACGTACGCGGCCAATTCGTGGTGGACCCAGTTCTCGAAAGCCTTGCCGTACAGCTGCGAGCCGCGAACGATCTCTCCCCGGCGGGCCAGCCGGTTGACAACGCCGACGTCGGAAAAGTAGAACTTGGCCGCCACACTCAGGCGCCGCTTGCGACGCTTGCGCCAGGCCGGAAGCCAGCGCCCGAGCAGCGTGTCTTCGAGTATCCCGAAGTAGGCCCTGGCGGTCTGGCTGGAGACCGCGCACTCCCGGGCAACGTTCGAGAAGTTGACCGGCTCCGTGTCGCTGAGCGCCGCGGCATCCAGGAAACCGGAGAAGGCTGGCAGGTTGCGGACCAGGCCCTCGGCTGCCACCTCCTCCTTGAGATAGTCGGCGACATAGGAGTCCAGGAGGCGGCGCGGCTTTGACGATTGGTAGATGCGCGGCAGATAGCCACGATTCAGCATCCGATCAAGGTCGAAAGCGCTTCCGAGTTCCCCGGCCGTGACCCCCCGCAGTTCGTATCGCACGGCCCGCCCACCGAGCAGATTCGCGGCACCGCGTCTCACCTTGCGGGCGCTCGAGCCACACAAGGCGAAGTGAAGTCTGCGGTTCTCCATCAACCAGTGCACTTCGTTCAGCAGGGCAGGCACCTTCTGGATCTCGTCGATCACGATCTGCCTGGTCGGATTCAGGCGCTCGGCCTCGACCTCCTGCCGCAAGAACTCCGGCCGGCTCACATACCGACGGAATTCCTCGCTCTTCAGCAGATCGATCCATCTGGCATCGGGAAAGCGCTGCCTCAGAAGGGTGCTCTTGCCCGCTTGCCGAGGTCCCCAGAGGAAGAACGTCTCGGTGCCGGACGGAGGCAGAATGAGGCTCCTTTTGAACATGAGATTGAATATATCATGATAATTTGAAGTGGTATAGCAGATTTTGTCGCTTCGTCTTGCGACCCGCCGTGCCCAGGGCGCACATTCAGCCGTCCCAACCGACAACCCCTGCCCCACAAACAAATTCCCTCGCCCGGAGCAAGGTACGATGCCCGTCCGCACCCCCGCCCGCCCTCACGCGGCCGTACTCGCAGCCGCCCTCGCCGCCCTCACCGTCCTGACGGCCCCCACCCAAGCCCAGGACACCCCCGACTTCCGGGCCGAGTTCAAGGGACAGTTCGAGTCGTCGGCCCGAAAGCTGGTCGCGCTGTCCGAGGCGATGCCGGCCGAATCGTACTCCTGGTCGCCCATGGAAGGGGTCATGACGGTGGCCCTCGTCTACAGGCACATCGCCCGCTACAACTACATGTACCCGCACCTCAACCTCGGCATCGACCCGCCGAAGGGCGTGGACTACCGGACGCTCGAGGAGGGTGGTGCCGACAAGAAGGAGGTGGCGAGGATCCTGGCCGAATCGATGGACCATGTGCGCACTGTGGTCGACGGAATGTCCGACGCCGACCTGGCCGCGCCGACGGAGCTATACGGGCGGCAGGTGGCACGCTGGGCCGTTCTCCTCCAACTCGTCACGCACATGAACGAGCACCTCGGCCAGTCGATCGCGTACGCCCGCATGAACAGGGTCGTGCCTCCTTGGTCGAGGTAGGATCGCCCGGGCGGCGCCGCACGAGCGCTCTCTTCGTCCCGGCGGCCATCGCGGTCGCCGCCCTCACAGCCGTCCCCACAGGCGCCGCGCCGCAGGACACGACCCGCACCCGCGCCATGGGCATGCAGATGAACATGGCCATGCCGATGGACTCCATCCGCGGCTCGGGCGACATGATCTTCCCCATGCTGCGCAACCCGATGCTCCCGGGCCTCCGCGGCGTCAGCCCGTCCGTCGACCCCTTCCTGCCGGGCGAAGGCGTCGACACCGCCGCGCTCGCATGGGCGACCCCTCGCGAAATCCTCCACCTCGCCGACGGCGACACCGTCGCCCTCGACGCCCGCATCGTGAAACGCAGGATCGGCGGCCGCACCTTCGTCATGTACGGCTTCAACGGCCAGTATCCCGGGCCGCTGCTGCGCGTCGCCCAGAACACGCGGATTGTGATTCGTTTCACAAACTCGATCGACCTGCCGTCGACCATCCACTGGCACGGCCTCCGCCTCGAGAACCGCTTCGACGGCGTCCCCGACGTCACCCAGCCGCCCGTCCCCCCCGGCGGCGAGTTCATCTACGAGGTCGTCTTCCCCGACGCGGGCCTCTACTGGTACCACCCGCACGTGCGCGAGGACATCCAGCAGGACGGCGGCCTCTACGGCAACATGATGGTCGACCCCGCGCGCGCCGACTACTTCGGCCCCGCCACACGCGAGGAGTTCATCATGGTGGATGATCTCCTGGTCGACGGCGACGCGCTTCTCCCCTACGGCCGGGACGCCGCCAACTTCACGATCATGGGGCGCTTCGGGAACGTCATGCTGGTCAACGGCGAGGAGCGCTACGCCGCGACCGTCCGCCCCGGCGAGGTGGTCCGCTTCTTCGTGACGAACGTGTCCAACACGCGCAGCTACAACCTCAGCTTCGCCGGGCTCGACATGAAGCTCGTGGGCACCGACCTGTCGCGCTTCGAGCGGGAAATGATGGTGGAATCGCTGGTCATCTCGCCGGCCGAGCGCTACATCGTCGAGGTGCGATTCCCCGCCGCGGGCACTTACGCGCTACTCAACCAGGTCCAGGTTGTCGACCACATGCGGGGCACTTTCTACGCGGCCGTCGACACTCTGGGCGCCGTCGTTGTGGAAGGACCTGCGGTTGAAGAGGCCGACGCCCTCCTCTCCTCCCACTCCATCATGCGTACCGATGCGGTCCTCGAAGCCGAGCTTGCGGAATTCCGCCCGCACTTCGACCGGCCGGTCGACCACGAACTCCTCCTGACCGTCGACATCGAGGGGCTGCCCATCCTGGTGCAGCAGTTCATTTCCATCGACACCATCTACCGGCCACCGGTCGAATGGACCGACGGCATGCCCAACATGAACTGGCTGTCGACGTCGAACGAGGTGCGGTGGATCCTGCGCGACGTCACCGGCCGCGGCACTGATGCGGCCGACACCGGCGAAGCCCCGGCGGGCGCCCCCGAAAACGCCGAGATCGACTGGCGATTCCGGCTCGGCGACGTGGTGAAGATCCGGCTCAGGAACGACGCGGACGCCTTCCACCCGATGCACCACCCGATCCACCTGCACGGCCAGCGCTTCCTCGTGCTGTCGCGCGACGGGGTGGAGAACCGCAATCTGGCGTGGAAGGACACGGTGCTGGTGCCGGTCGGGTCCACGGTGGACCTGCTCATGGAGGCGTCGAACCGGGGCGAATGGATGATTCACTGCCACATCGCCGAGCACCTGGACGCCGGGATGATGGGGTCGTTTACGGTGGTGCCCTGACGCCGGTCGCCGTCGGGCGGCCTGGCTACTAGTGACTCGCCGTCCGCGCTACAAACTCCTCCGCAGTCTCACAGTCGAGTATCGCGTCGGCGATGGCCGAGATGCGCTCCGGGTCGGAGAGCTGATCCAGCGTCGGGACCATCCTGTCCGCGATGTCGGCTCCGAACCTTCGCTCGACCAGTCGGCGCACCAGGCGCCGCTGTTGCCGGATCCCCCGCTCGATTCCCCGTTCGATCCCCTGTTCGATCCCCCGCTCGATCCCCTCCGCCCGGCCCTCGTCCAGGCCGTCCTCGTACCAGCGGATCGCCCATTTCCCCTTCGGCTTGATCACTTCCATCACCTCCCTCGTCGTGGCGGCCGCATTCAGTTCGGGTCTCAGTTCGGCATTCAGGTCCGCGATCACGGACTTGAGCCATTCGGCGACCGCCCGGTCGAGCGCGCCGCCCTCCTCCCGCCCGTCCATCCGGTCCCGAAGACGGGAGACCGCGCGGACCACCTCCCGGCGCCCGCGCGACCGCGCCACCGCCACGAGCTGGGTGACCAGGTTGTCATCCGGCAGATTCTCCGTTCCCCCGCGCCGCTCCTCCAACAAGAGGTATTCGAAGCGCGGCTGCCCCGCAAGCCACCGCGCGCCGGCAGCCGGGAGGAGCCGCTCCAGCCGCGTCGGGGGCGTCCAGCGGGCCCTGCCGCCGTAGATCAGCACCGGCATGACCAGAGGGATCCCGTCGCCCGCCCCCGGGTTCCTGACCCGGGCCCATTCCAGCCACGCGCTGCCGGTGTACTGGAGGAGGCGCAGCGGCATGGTGTGGTCGACGTCGGACTGGAACTCGACGACGATCAGGACCGCGGCGCCGTCTCGCAGGTGGACCTCCCACAGCATGTCCCCGTATCGTGATCTCTGGTTGGTGGCCGCGTACTCCGTGGAGAGCCTGGCGAGTTGGGTGAAGTCCATCTCGTCGGCCATGGAAGGCGCCATTGCGCGCGCCAGCGCCTTGATTGTCTCCGGCAGTGAGTAGAGCACCTTGGACGTGGCGTCGTGCACGCGGAGTCTCCGGGTTGGCGGGGGCTTGGGTGCGGGTAGCCAGTAATGTGGGCCGTTTTTCGGGCGCTTCCATGGCTGGATGAGACCGATTTCGGGGGCACCCGAAGGATCGGGCACCCTGTGCCTGGTCCAGCTCGAGGATCAGAGGCCCGCTCCGCGCGGAGATGTCGCCTATTTGATTCGCACCGCCGTCCCGTACGCCAGCAACTCGGCGGCCCCGGACATGACCTGGGACGTGGTGAAGCGCAGGTTCACCACCGCGTCGGCGCCGAGCGCCCGCGCCTCCTCCTTCATGCGGTAAACGCTCTCGTTTCTCGTTTCCATCAGCATCTCGGTGTACTCCTTGACCTCTCCACCGACGATGTTCCGCAGTCCGGCCATGATGTCCCTGCCGATGTGTTTCGCGCGGATCGTGCTTCCGCGCACGACGCCGAGTGCTTCCACGACCTGGTGGCCCGGGACGGTTTCGGTGTTTACGACGATCATTTCTGCTCCTTTGTGCGGTTGGCGACTGGTTTCGGAGACGGCGACTGCCCGGAACGGGAAGAGGATTCGGGACGATCATCCAGGAGCTTTCGGTCCGCCTCACGCTCCCCGATTCGCTCCGCGATGAGGGACCCCATGAGAACGATCAGGCCCAGTCCGGCCACCCCGATTCCGATCAGGATCGCGGGGGGCAACGCAAGCAGCGCCGGCCAGATGAAACGAAGCGGTCGAATCGCCCAGACAAGCAGGACCAGGGCCCCGGTGGCGATGAGCAGGAAACCGGTGATGCGCAGCAGGCGGGTCATTCTTCATAACCTCTTTCCCTGCGGGCGTCTTCGATCTGTTCCCGAGCGACGGAAACCAGGACGAAGAGCGCGCCGGCAAGAACCAGGGTGATTCCGACTTCGAGGACCGGGTCGGCGATACGCAGAACAAAGCGGAGGGCGAGGAACGCGGAATAGCCTCCCACGATGAGGATGCCGGTTCGCCAGAGGATGAGGCCGAGTGCGTGGGTGGGTTTCATGGGGGGGCTGCTATCTGTGGACGAGCCGTGTCTCCGGGTACTGCGCGTACCAGCCGAACCAGAACGCGCGATGAGCGGGGAGCCGCACCAGGCGCGCGCCGTCCGGACTGGTGAGCGCGTCCTCTTCTACGGTCCACTCGCCGCCGCTCTTCTCCCGGACCGTGCGGTTGCCATCCCAGTGCTCGAATTGGCGGCCCGCGCTCTCGTACACGCGGCTCGCCCCACTCGGATCCGTCAGGACCACGAAGTCCACCTCGCCGAGGGCGTCGTGATACACGGGGTTTCGTGACAGGAAGTCCACCTCGATCGCGAGCTGCTCGCCGGGAGCCTCCGGGAAGCGGAGCGCCAGCACCTCGTCCTTGTTGTCGAGCCGGTCGTCCAGCTCGGGCACGGTGAACATGAGCCTGTCGCTGGCGAAGTAGTCCCGATAGGCCATTCCCTCCCGGTAGTCGCGCTCGTGTCCCGTGTCGAGGGACAGCACCTGCGTTTCGGGGTGCCGCGTGCGCCATTCGCCCCAGGTTGTGGTCACCACATAGCGCCGCTCGAGCGCGATTCCCCGGTCGACGAGCGGACCGACGGCCGGCTCACCCGCGAACGTCGACCAGAGCGACCTGGTCGCGTGATCGTACATGAGCTTGTTGGAGCGGTAGAGGAACCCGCTGGTCCCGAGCTCGTGATGGGCGCCGTTGAAGGCTGACCGATAGAGGATCATGGTGCCGCACAGCGTGCAGTACACACCGGTGTAGTGCTCGCCCGCGATCGAGTCCTTGAACATCTCGTGCCAGGCGAGGATCCGCTTGGGATAGGCGCGCGCGTCGCCATCGAGCGCGACGCCGAAGACGACGTTGTCGTCGTCCAGGTAGTCGGCCTCTTCGGCGGAGATCATCTTCGGGTGGTCGAGGGGCGGGATTCCGTCCCGGGGGACGCCGCCCCACCGGATCTCGTCGAGCCGGATGTTCGCAGGCGGGTCGTAGTCGAAGTACTCCTCGAAGCTGGGATCCAGGTACGCGTACAGGGTCGCCTTGAAGTCGGTGTAGTCCGGATGCGTGCCGGGGTCGGTCCGCCAGATCCAGTCCCACCACCTGTCGGGATCGTGTCCGAGTCGCTCGCCCGTCCCGCGCTCGAGGATGTCGACGATGCGCCGCTGAATCCAGACACCCTGCACGTAGCGGTGCAACTCAACGAGCATCGACGCGTAGGCGTCGTCCCAGTTCTCCAGGATGACCTGCTCGGCCTGGTCCGCCTGGTCCGGGTCCCATGCGGCAAGGAGGAGGAACGTGTCAATGGGCGGATGGGCGACCTGGCGGGCATGGACCTGGGGGGAATGGGACGCGAGCAGCGTCGCGCAGGCCAGCAGGAGGAGGAAAGTGCGCATGGTCTTCCCATTGTACGGAACCGGGTTGCCTGCCGCTTGGTAGATTGTTGGGACTTAAACGCGGACAAGGACCAAGGGAATGACCGAAATCAACAAGGTGGCAATCCTGGGCGGCGGGAATCTCGGCAGCGCGATCGCCAGGGGCTTCGCGACCTCGGGGTTTGTGCAGCCAGGTAGCGTGGCGATCACGAGACGGCGGGCGGAACTCCTCGGCGACCTATCAGCCGATGGTTTCGACACTCTCTCCGACAACCGCGAGGCGGTGAATGGCGCCGACGTGGTGATCCTCTGTGTCCAGCCGCAGCAGATGGAGGAGCTCCTGGACGCCGTCGCGCCCACGCTCGACCCGCGCAGCCAGGTCGTGATCTCGACGGCCACGGCGGTGTCGATCGCGGACATCCGCCGCTGGGTCGGGGCCGAGATCGCCGTGCTGCGCGCCATGCCCAACCTCGGCATCGCGATCGGCGAGTCGATGACCTGCCTGGCCGCCGACGCGGCCTCGCTCGCCGCCGTGCCCGTGGCCCGCGCGGTCTTCGACGTCATGGGCTCGACGCTCCTCATCCGGGAGGACCAGATGACGTCGGCCACGGCGCTCTGTGCATGCGGCATCGCCTTCTTCCTGCGGGCGATACGCGCAGCGTCCCAGGGCGGGATCGAAATCGGCTTCCACGCCGAGGAAGCGCTTCAGCTGGCGTCGCAGACGGCCAAGGGGGCGGCCGCACTGCTGCTATCGAACCGGAATCACCCGGAGATGGAGATCGACAAGGTAACCACGCCCCAGGGATGCACCATTTCGGGGCTGAACGAGATGGAGAACCGCGGCTTCAGCTCGGCAATGGTCCGGGGCATCATCAGGTCCGCCGACAAGGCGGGCGCGCTTTATCAGCCGGAGGGCGGGTCGTGAAGCCGGGGCCTCACGCGTAGCATCCAGTCCAGTGGGGTAAGTGCGCCAGCGCGTTCGATCAGCTCTCGATCCCAGGTCACCACGTCGCCGTCAAGCTCCTTCGCGAGGGCGGTGTAGAGCGCGTCTCCCGCGCGAAGGAAGGTCCAGGTCCCAACCTGAATGCTCTGTCGGAGCATCGCCCGATTCAATGGGTACGTGGTGATCAGGGGTGATCCCAGCATCTGATCAGCAAGGCTGCGACCATGCTCGGCGCTGCGCAGCCGACGGGCCAGCGCGCACGCGATCTCCAGTTTCGCAAACTCGGGCAAGGCGATCGAGAGTTCGCGGGCCGCGACCTGGGACAGGAACGCCCGGCTGGGTTCCGACATGGTATCGGTTGGGTCCGCAGCCGACACCCACACGCTGGCGTCGATGATGATTGCTGTCACTCGCGTTCCAGGCGGTTCCGGTCCGCCTCCAACTCCTCCCTCGCCGAACGGCCCGCCGGAACGCGACTCATCACTTCGTCGGCCGCATCCAGCCACGAGCGGAGCCATGCCGTCGGGGTCTCGCGGGGCTCGTCGCTTCCGCCCTCGCGCAACCATCGCCGATAGAGCCGTGTTGTGACTTCACGGACAGTGAGTCCGCGCAGGGCAGCTTCCGCCTTGACTTGCCTGTACAGATCATCCGGGATGTCGATCGTCGCTTTCATCAGAGCAAGGTACCTGTATTTCTGTATAGCTGTCAATAGACCGCTCCGCCGCAAGCGTCCTGTCGCCCGAAGTCCGCGCACCCTATTCTTGGTCGGAATGGCACGAGCGCTTGTCCCCGTGCCCTCAATACACTGCGCGCAACACTCCCGAAGGAGCCGGAAACAATGACCACGCGCCGCCCGCTCACCCGCGCCGCTCTCCCCGCCACTCTCGCAACCCTCACGACGCTCGCCGCCGTCCTGGCGGCATCCGTAGTCGCCGCCCCAACGGCCACCGCCCAGGAGGGCCCTGACCGCGACAACACCTCGAACCTGCAGCGCCTCAAGCACGTGCCGCTCGAGGTGGGACCGCAGTTCAGCCGCTCGGACGTCGAGATCGAGCAGGAGCTGAGCCGCCCGTTCGTCTACGCCAGCCGGATCATGAACCCGACCTTCGGCTTCGACATCATCTCGATCGCCGATCCCAACAACGCCGAGGTGATCTACGAGTGGCGGATCGAGGACGCGGAACTCCACGTCGGGCTCGGCGGGATGGACCCCAAGTACTTCAAGCACGACGGGCGCTACTACCTGGTGCAGTCGATGCAGTTCGCACCCGGCGGGCCGAATGTGGATCTCGGCGCGGTCGTCTTCGACGTGACCTCGCTGCCGGACACCGAGGGGATCCGTGAGGTCGGTCGCATGCGCGCGCCCGACACCCCGGGCGGCTTCCACAACATCTTCATGTACAAGCATTCGTCGGGCGCGCCGCTGCTCTTCGCCACGACGAGCGGCCGGCACGCCAACGTCTACGACATGTCGCTCTTCGTCCAGGGCGACAGCGCGCAGGGCCTGGTCGGCCAGATGCCATGGCCCTCGACCGCCACCCCGTCCCCCTACGGGATGCTGCAGGGCTACCACGACTTCTACGTCGCCTTCGACTATGCGACGGGCAAGGACATGGCGTACGGGGCCGGCCTCGACGGCTACTACGTCTACGACGTGACCGATCCCGCCAACCCCGTCCTCGAAACCTCCATCGTCGGCGTGCTCGGCGTCCAGCTCGCCCACACCATGAGCGCCACCCCCGACCACAAGTACGCCGTCGGCCAGACCGAGTACCTCTACTCGCCGGTGCGCCTCTACGACCTGCAGCCCGGGCTCTCGGGCGAGGTCGAGACCATCAACGAGGAGATGGCGGTGTGGACGCCCAACTGGCGCGGGTTCACCCACAACCACGAGATGCGCTGGCCCTACGTCTTCGTCTCGTCGTTCGAAGACGGCCTCTACGTCTTCAACATGCGCGACCCCGAAAACCCCTCGACGGTGGGCTACTTCGACACCTACCACGGCCCCGAACGCCGCGGACTCGACCCTCGCACCATGGGCGAGGGCAACACCGGCTTCAACGGCGCCTGGGGCATCGACATCCGCAACGCCGACGGCCTCATCGTGGTGAGCGACTTCACCACCGGCGTCCACTTCATGAAGCTCGACGGATTCGACGGCTGGAACGGCGCCGACTGGGGCATGCCCAACGTGTCCAGCGTTCAGGACTGGGACAACGCTCCCCGGCGCGTGATTCCGTAGGGAGGCGGAATCCTACTCATATACTCATATACTCATTGGGTGCGAGTGATGAGCGTGCGGTTGCGGCTTCCGTCCACGCCCCTGGCGATGCTGCTTGGCATGGCTCTGGGCGGTACCGCCTTGTCCCGTCCGGCCATGGCCCAGCCCATAGTTCCGCCATGTGAGCCCGTCATCGACCACGCCACGGCGGAAGTCTCGGATCTCGGTCGCTTCAACCTCGGCCCTGCCCCGGGACGCGAAGGCTGCGGCCTGGCCGAACTGGTCGGCGCGTGGTCGCCGTTCGGCCTCGCGGTCATGCGCTCCGGCCACCTCGAGCAGGAGTTGCGCCTCGTTCTCGATCTTCCGGCGCTGGAAGGCGGAGCGGGGGTTTCGACTGACGGGCCACGCTACGTCGCCTGGGTGGCCACCCCCGCCCTGGACCGCATCGAGGCGCTCGGCACGGTCGCACCCGGCGAACCCTTCGCCGCCCCCGTGCACTGGAACAAGATCGTGATCGTCGTCAGCCGCGAGGACGGCCCCCCCGCGGCCGACGCGCCGCGCTGGAGCGGCCCGGTCGTGCTGCTCGGACGGTCACGCAGCGCGCTTCTTGAGAACCTGATGGGCCACTCGATCTTCCGGCGCGCGGAGATGTAGGGGGGTGAGGCGGCAACGGCATTACCTGGCGCTGGCGCTCCTGGCGATTGCCGTTTCGCTGACAGCGTGTGTTGACGATCTTCTGAGAGTCGGTTCGCACTCCCGGCTCGACGTGTGCAGCCGGACCCCTCAGGTGCAGGACGAGATCGTGCGCCGCGTCGGGGTCCCCCGTTGCACGCTGGTCGGTTCTCGCGATCTTGCGGCGATATGGTGGCTGGATCTCAGCGGCGCCGGGATCACCTCGCTGCAGGAAGGCGATTTCGACGGGCTGACCGGCATGTACAGGCTGGACCTTGGAGCAAACGGCCTGACCTCACTCCCAGAGGGCATTTTCGCCGGGTTGACAGGCCTCCGGGAGCTGTTCCTGCGTTTCAACGCGCTCACCACCCTGCCGGAAGGAGTTTTTCACGGTCTGGCGAATCTCGAATTGCTGACGCTTGACGAGAACGATCTTGCCACGCTTCCGCCGCGGGTTTTCGACGGGTTGTCGCGTCTCAAACAACTGGGCCTCATCAACAACAGCATCTCGTCGCCACCGGAAACTGTGTTCCAGGGATTGTCGAACCTGGAGGATCTGTATCTGGGAAGCAGTGGCATCACGTCGATTCCGGAGGGCCTCTTCACGGGATTGGCGCGGCTCGAATGGCTGCACCTGACGGGAAACAACCTCAAGTCTCTTCCGCCAGGCGTGTTTTCGCAGCTTGGCAGGCTGGAAACACTGGATCTGAGGTACAATCTCCTGAATACACTGCCGGAGCACCTCTTTGCCGATCTGGGCGCGCTGAAAACGCTGCAACTGGACCGGAACAGCCTTCGTTCATTGCCGGAAGGACTGTTGGCGGGACCTCGGGGATTGGAGTCGCTCAATCTGAGCCACAACCCCCTGGAATCGCTTCCAGGCGGCGTGTTTGCACGGCTTGCCGCCCTGCAACGGCTGGACCTTGGTTTCAACCGACTGACCGCCTTGTCCGACGAGGTGTTCGGCGGTCTGACGTCTCTACAAGTGCTGAAGCTGGAGGCAAACAGACTCGGTCAGCTCTCCTCCGGTTTGTTCACCGACTTGTCGAGTCTCGAAATCCTGTCTCTTGCCGATAACGATCTGGAGGAGCTTCCCACAGGGGCGTTCGCCGGGCTCGAGAGGCTGGAGAGGCTCACGCTTCACGGCAATCCGGGCGCCCCGTTTACGCTCACTGTGCAAACAGGTCGCACCGACAGCGACGATCTGCTTGCCGCCGGTCCGGCACGATTGGCTCTGAGCATCGCCGAGGGCGCGCCGTTCGACATGCTGATCAACGTCTCGGCACAGGGCGGTGAACTCTCGGTAGAGCAGGTCACTCTCGAGGGCGGAACCACGAGGAGCTTCGAATTCGAGGCCACTTCGAATGCGGGCGCCGCCACTCATGTCAGCGCGGGCCCGCCACCGCTGGTGTCGGGAGAGTTCACCGGCATCGAGATCGATGTCGGCGATCCGATCGTTTTGTTCTCGGAAGCCTCAAATCATGCTCCCGTCGCCGCGAAAACGATTCCGCCGTACCGGCTTCGAGCGGGGGGCCGGCGCGGTGAGGTCGACCTCTCCTCCCCCTACTTCGAGGATCCTGACGGTGACGTGCTGACCTACGAGGTGGTGTCGAGCAATCCCGGAATCACCCGGACAGATTTGTCAGGCGCGATTGCCACCGTGGCGGGAATCGCGGAAGGGACGGCACTGGTCACAATCAGGGCGACGGACCCGAAGGGTCTGAGCGCGGAGCAATCCCTGCGGGTGAACGTGATCGCGCCGGGTGACCCGGAGGGCTTCGACATCGATCTGGTCGCCGTGGGTGACCTCCCGGAGCACGTCATGCATACGGTGGAGCAAGCCGTCGAGCGCTGGCGCCGGATCGTGGCGCAAACCGATTTGCCCACTACGGATGTCCTCGCCGATGACGACCTGGAGTGCTTCGGCGTCAGGCCGGGCTTTCGCATCCCGGAGATCGAGGATCTGCTGGTGCTCGCGACGGTCACGTCAGACGACAACTCGGCATTCATGGCTGGACCCTGCCGGATGCGGGACGGCTCGCATTTGCCTTTGGTGGCGGTGGTCAAGTTCAACGCAGCGTCCGTCGACGAGCTGGATGCCGACGGCAGGCTGTCGGAGGTCGCGGTTCACCTGATCGGCCACGCGCTGGGGATTGGTACGATCTGGGACGACCTCGGACTGCTTCGCAATCCCTCGCGTCAGGGCAACCGGGGCGCGGATACGCACTTCACGGGTCCGCTTGCGACCGCCGCGTTCGACGCGGCCGGCGGTGCAGCCTACACGGGCGGGGCGACAGTACCAGTCGAAAACGGTTTTTCGGATTTCGTGAACGACTCGCATTGGCGGACGTCGGTGATGCAGAACGAAATCATGACACCCTTCGCCTGCGTACAGCCTGGATCCAGCCCCTTGAGCGCGATAACGATCCAGACACTGGCGGACTTCGGCTACACGGTCGATGTCAGCTTGGCGGACCCGTACACGCTGCCGGTCGCGGGCACGGCCAGCGCCGAGTCACCTGTGGATCCGGTCGGCTTGGGGAACGACGTGCCTCGCGGACCTGTCCGCGTGATGAACGAGCGGGGAGAGGTCGTCCGTGTGTTGCGGAACTGACGGCCGCTCCCTGCGCGTCGGCCCGAGAACACCGCCTTCCCGTCAGGCTCTCCGCACCCGGGCAATGAAATCCTCGCCCGAGTCGCATTCAAGGATCACATCCGCGATCCGGGCCAGGTGATCGGGGTCGGAGCGCCCATCGAGCAAGCGGTCAAGCTGGTCTGCCGTGGCCGAACCGAATTTCCGCGTTGTCTGCCGGCGCAGGAGTATCGCCTGCCCCCGCTCGATTCCCTGCTCGATTCCCTGCTCGATTGCTTGTTCCCGGCTCCGCCGTATCCCATCGCCGTACCGTTGCCGAACCAACTCGTCAAGACCCTTATTCCACCGCGTCGACATCCCTTCCATGCTGCTCACCTCCGCCAGCAGTTCCTCGTCAGAATACCCTCTCGATACTAACAGTGCCCCCACGCATTCGGCCATGTACTCGTGGAACCCCAAGTCCCCGGCTTGCCTAATCACCACCCTGAGGGCCGCGAGGTGTGACCGGAGTTCCGCGGGCGTCCAGTCACGGCTCAACTCCAGCACCATCGCCGGAAGGTCCCTGGGCGTTGGCGTGGCAGGATCGTTCCAGGGCCTCCTGGAGACCACACGGTACTCGGAGGGACTGGAATGCCTGAACAGGTCCGACAGGCGGGTCGGCGCATTCCACGGTCGGCTTCCGTGGTGGAGCACCATGACCACGAGCTCCGGGAGCCCGCCTTCGGGACCGAAATCCGCATGCTCCCGTAGTTCGGTCAGCAGAAGGGTAGCGTACTCGGTGGTGCGGAGAGCCATGTGCCGTTCGGGATGACCCTGAATCTCCAGCAGGAAGGCCACCCGGGTCTTGCCGTCCGTCTTTTGTGCCCACCAGATCATGTCGGCCAACCGGCGCAGAAGCGGCCTGGCGATGAACTCGGTCGGCAGCTTCCGCAGCGTCTGGAAGTCCACGCTCTCAGACCATTCCGGCACGTGCGCACGAATCAGCAATTCCACGAGCCGTGGGCTCGAGAAGAACTTCTTGAAGCCGGCGTCGAACAAGAGAATCCCTGTTGCGGGGAACGCGAACCACTAACATCACCCGAAGAACGGGACAGCTACATGGCGGAATCGGCCGATTGGGATTCCGCAGGGCGAGGCACGCCACTGCGGGGGCGCGAACGAGCGTCGGAGCTGGTTACGCCGCCCGAAACGCAGCGATCAGCTCCGCCTCGCGTTCCGGTGCCAGTCCGGCGCGCAGTTCCTGCCGTTCGGCGTCCTGCGCGTTGAACCATTCCAGCGTCTCGCGCGCGGTCTGTTCCAGCGGTCGGGGCTCGAAGCCGGCCGCGAACGCCCGGTCGCCGTTGACCTGCATCATGCCGAGATAGTCGCCCGCCGGTTCGGTCCAGTAGGTGAGCACGGGTAGGCCCTGGTCCTGCAGGAATGCGGCGTTCACCCAGATCAGTTCGGCATCCGAGCCGATCGCGGTGCGGGTGGTTTCGAGCAGGCTCCCCATGGTGAGGGGCTCCCGCGGGCCGACCACGTTCATGGTGCCGGTGAGGTCGTCCTCAACCGCCTTGATCATGAAGGCCCCCAGGTCACGAACGTCGACATGCTGCATGGGGTCGGTGGGATCGCCCGGAGCCAGCACCTCACCGCCCCGCGAGAGGCGAACCGGCCAGTACGTGTAGCGGTCGGTGGGATCGCCAGGGCCGACAATGTAGGTGGGGCGCACGACCAGGTGGCTGTCGGGGAAGGCGGCCCGGGCCTCGTCCTCGGCGAGCGCCTTCAGCGCGCCGAATGTGCGGCCGTCGACGACTTCGGTCTCGGGATCCTCGATGGTGTCCACGGGTGCGTCCTCGCGGATGTCCGTCGTCAGGTAGGGGACGTAGACGCCGGTCGACGAAACATAGACGTACTTCCCCACCGAGCCGCTGAGCGCCTCGACCGAAAGACGGACCCAGCGCGGGATGTTGGCCGGGTTGTCGATCACGACGTCCCATTCGCGGCCCGCGAGCGCTTCAAGGTCACCGTTGCGGTCGCCGATCAGCGTCTCCAGGTCGGGGAAGAGGTCCGGGTTCGTGATACCCCGGTTGAAGAGGGTGACCTCGTGCCCGCGTGCGACGGCAGTCCGCACCTGATGCGGACCGATGAAGTTGGTGCCGCCGAGGATGAGGATCCTGAGCGGGGTCGGAGATCCACCCCCGCCGGCATCACCACCGCCCTCTCCACCGCACGCGCCGAGCGCCAGGCCGCCGACCGCAGCCGTGGCGGCTCCTACAAACTCCCGTCGCGTGAGATCCGTTGCCGTCTTCGTGCCGTTACCCATGCTCTTCCTCGTCAAGAGCGCCGCCGCGGGGAAACGCGACCCTCCGGCCGGACCCCCGACGCGCGCGATTCGCGCTAGCTTTAGCGCTACTATGGACAACTCGGCGGGGAATCACAACGGGGCGGGGACGGAGGCGGCGGGGGAGGCCCCGGCAGGGGCGGGGGCGCAGGCGGAGACCGAGTCTCGCTGGGAGGTCTTCCTGCACGCCATCCGGGGCACGGGCGGCGACCCGACCGCCGGCCCGCTCAAGCGCGCGGTCATCCTCCTCGCGATTCCCATGGTCCTGGAAATGGTCATGGAGTCGCTCTTCGCCGTGGTCGACATCTACTTCGTCTCCCGGCTCGGGGACGCGGCCATGGCGAGCGTTGCCCTCACCGAGTCGGTCCTGTCGCTGATCTACACGGCGGCAATCGGGCTGAGCATCGGCGTGACCGCCATGGTCGCGCGCCGCATAGGCGAGGGCGACCGCGAGGGCGCGGCCCGGGGGGCGGCGCAGGCGGTCTTCCTGGGCCTGCTGTTGGCCATTGTCTTCGGGGTCGTCGGGGTGGTATATGCCGGGGACATCCTGCGGCTCATGGGCGCCGACGATACCGTCGTGGCCACGGGCCTTCCCTACGCCCGCATCATGCTCGGCGGCAACGTCGTCATCCTGCTTCTGTTCCTGCAGAACGCGGCGTTCCGCGGGGCGGGCGACGCCGCGATCGCCATGCGCGTGCTGTGGATCGCCAACGGGATCAACATCGTGCTGGATCCCCTGCTGATCTTCGGGATCGGGCCGTTCCCCGAACTGGGCGTGCAGGGGGCCGCCATCGCGACGACCATCGGGCGCGGGACGGCGGTCCTGGTGCAGGTCTACACCCTGTTCCGGCTGGGCGGAAAGCTCCGGATCCGGCGCCCGCACCTGCGCATCCAGCCACGGGTCATGGCGCGGCTGGTACGGCTCTCGGCGACCGGGACGCTGCAGACGTTCATCGCCACCGCGAGCTGGATCGGGCTGACCCGCGTGACCGCGGTTTTCGGCGCCGAAGCGCTGGCCGGGTACGTAATCGCGATCCGGATCATCCTCTTCGCGATCCTGCCCGCGTGGGGACTTTCCAACGCCGCCGCGACCATGGTCGGTCAGGGTCTGGGTGCCGGCGATCCGGCCCGCGCGGAACGCGCAGCGTGGATCGCGTGCAAGATGAACCTCGCGTTCCTGGGGGCGGTCAGCATCGTGTTCATCGCCTTCGCGCCGGCGATCGTCGGCCTGTTCGGGGGAACGAGCGGCGCCTCGGAGGTCGCCGTGACCGGGCTGCGCATCGTCTCGATCGGCTTCGTCTTCTACGCATACGGCATGGTGCTTACGGCCGCCTTCAACGGTGCCGGCGCCGTGTGGACGCCCACGATCCTCAACTTCTTCTGCTTCTGGCTCTGGGAGATCCCCCTCGCGTGGGGTCTGGCACTGCCGGGCGGGCTGCAGACCACCGGCGTGTACATTGCCATGACCGTGTCGTTCTCGACGCTGGCGGTCGTGAGCGCGATCCTGTTCAGGAGGGGGCGGTGGAAGCTGGCGAAGGTGTAGGTTGGATACAGACAATTGTTGGACGGATTATGTCAAGGAGAGAGAAGTGGTAGCCAATGCCCGGTTGCCAGGGTTCGTGGCCATAGCAGCCGCGACAGCCCTCTCCGCCTGCTCCCAGGCCACCCCCGCTCCACCGCCACCCCAGACCCCGGTCCCGGCCTGCTACGACCGCGCCACCGAGCCGCAGACGGCGATCGTCGACAGTCATCTTCACTTTCGTCCGTTCGGCGGCCCGCCCGTCCCCTTCGACGAGGTCATGGGATACCTGCGCGAGACGGGTGTCCGCTACGTCAACATCTACGGCATCGGCCAGATGCTCCCGGTGGACTCGGATTGCACCTACTACCTGGACTGCGTGGGCACGCCGGTGATCCCGACATTGAAGAACGACTTTGCCAACGCGACCGACCTGCTTGTCAGTCCGCCCGAAGGCGTCCACGCGACGCTGGCCATGACCTTCCCGGATCTGTCGCGGCCGGAGTCGGTCGTCGCCGGGATCGAGCTGCTCGACGCGGAGTTCCCGGGGATGTTCCGCTGGATGGGCGAGGTCAACCTGGTCAAGCAGGCGCTCTTCGGGAACGCGCACTTTCCGGTGCCACTCGAGACGATCCGGGAATGGGCGCCCTTCATGAACCTCCTTCGCGAACGCGGCATCCCGATCGCCATTCACTCGGATCTCGGCAACAACGAGGACCCCACGCTCCATCTCCACCTCATGAGGGAAGTCCTCGACCGCTACCCCGACAACCGCGTGGTGTGGATGCACATGGGGCTGTCGCTGGAGCTCACCACGCTGCCCGCGTCCGAGCACATCGCGCTCATGGAATCGATGCTGGACCGCTACCCGAACCTGATGCTCGACATCACCTGGCGGATCATCGACGACAACTACTTCTCGCGGGCGGACTACCAGCCGCTGTACGTGGCGTTCCTGAACGAGTACTCGGACCGGATCCTGCCGGGGACGGACTTTCTGGCGTCGTCGAACAAGACCCTCGAGGTGTACAGGGAAGAGCTGGAGGTCACCAGCCGGATCCTGCGGTTCGTGGACGACGAGGCGTTCCGCAACATCGCTCTGGGGGGGAACTACTTCCGGCTGCTGGGGCTGGAGGACGTGGCGCCGGCGGTGTGCGGGGCGGGCGCCTGAAGCCGGCGCCAGGTGCTCAGCGCTCCAGCGTGATCAGAATCGCGCCGTTCACGTAGCCCGTGCCGAAACGCGTGGAGGCGTCGGGACCGTTGAGGAATCGTATCTCGCGGATGTCGGTTGCACTGATCTCTTCCAGCTGATCGAAGCTCGACAGAGGCACGCCGTTCAGGTGCACCCTGGGGAGGCCCGCCCTCGGCCCTGTTGCGACACCGGGCCTGGTTCCCGCCCGCAGCCATGCGGGGCGAAGACGACGAATCGCATTGAGCGCGTTGTAGTCGGGCAGCTCCTGGAGCTCCCAGTTACCGATCAGGTCGGGGTTCTGGCCGGAGCCGGAGTTCGCCCGGCCGGGATAGCACGCGCCGAGCAGCAGGACGAAACAGAACATGGTCATGCGAAGCCGGTGAAGTCGCATCGTGTCCTCCTTTCGATGAAGTGGACCCCGTGGACGCCCACCCCACCCGACCAGCGGAGGGGTGGGCGTCCCGGACCCGGGCAAGCGACTTACCCCACGCCGGGGCAGCTGAAGTCGGAATTCGCGTCGCACTCGATGTCGGCAATGGGCATGCAATACGTCACCCGGGAGGGTCCGTTCTCGGCCTCCACGCGGGTGTTGATCGCGTGGCTCTCGGCGATGTACGGGTGCTGCCAGCGCCGCATGTCCGCGAGGCGCCGGCCCTCCATGTGCATGGTCACGTAGCGTTCGCGGTCGAGGATCGACCAGGCGTCGTCCTGGGCGTTGGGGTACTCCAGTGCCCCCACACTCGTGGGCGTCTCGATCGGATCCATTCCATACACGGCCCGCGCGCGGTTCACCAGGGTCGTGAACTGGCCCAGGTTGCCGTCCATCAGTGCCTTCTCCGCGCGGATGAGCAGCATTTCGGTGCCCCGCACCATGGGAAAGTCGGCGTCCTCACCGGTCTCGCCGCCCGGCCGCACCAGCAAGCCTTCGGTTTCGGATTTGAGGGAAGAGTAGAGCGGCATCCGGTTGCTCTCGGCCCGGAATTCGCCGCCGTAACCCGCGACACGGTCGCACAGACCGGTGTCGCGAATATCCACGGCCGACCCGTGTGTCGTCCGCAATGTGTCGGACCGCCATTCGCCGCACTTGATCCAGGGAACGCGCGGGTCGTCGTGGAACACCCGGTGCACCGGCGTATTCCAGAGCGTGAAGTCGTCGTTCTGGAAGGACACGTCGAACCAGCCGTTATCCTCCACCTCGGGATCGGAATGGCTGTACAGGATGAAGTCGTCGGGCACCTGCGCGGCGTGCTCCAGCGCCAGGTCCCAGTCACCCATCAAGACCGCCGCCTGGGCGATGCCGCCGTGAGCGGCGAACATGAGCTTGACGGGATCGAAGATGCGCTCGTCCCCGTCGGGTGTGGGGGCGCCGGCGGCCACGGACGCTTCGGCGATCGCCAGTGCGTTCTGCATTGCGTTGACCGACCGCCTCATGATCGAGTCCGTGTCGACGGTCCGGGACGGGTCGTACTGGTCGTTGGGCCCCATGAGAGCTCCCGCTCCCGGTCCGTAGTTGAAGACCGACTCGCAGAACAGCTCGCCCATCATGCGCTCCGCCCACCCCGAGATGATCCAGGACCGTGCGGTGAGGGGATGGTTGGCGATCCCCTCCTCGGCGAAGACCCTGGTGGTGACGTCGACGCCGTAGTAGCCGGCCCAGGCCGCCTCGTGGAGCTGCGTCCACGGGAAGTCCCCCGGACGGTCCGCGTAGTTGCGGTACTCCAGGATCTCCTCGCCGCTGGAGCTGGTTCCGTCGTTGTTGAAGTCGTCGGTGGCGGATCCGACGTACCACCAGACGCCGCTGAAGTCACGCATGGCGTCGTGGAGCTCCGAGTTGATCCCCCGGATGAACGCAACCATCAGGTTGGGATCCTCGATATCGTCCTCGATGATCACGCCCTGCAGCTCGGTGTCGACGCACCCGGCCGTCGCGAGCGCTGCGGCCATGCCGGTGACCGCCAGCAATCCGAGGATCGAACCCTCTCTCGTTTGTATCGTTTTCATGGAAGTTCTCCTCGGTCAGATCAGAAGTTGGCGCGCACATTGATCGAGAACTGGCGGGCCGGGGGCAGGATGTACCCCGCTCCCCGCGCCGTCTGCTGCGCGGGTCTGAGCAACGCGTCGGGATAGAGGCCCGAGAATCTCGTCAACGTGAGCAGGTTGGTCGCGCGGAGCTGGAGGGTGGCGCCCGTAAAGCCGCCCGGCAGCCACTCGCGCGGCAACCGGTAGGACAGGCTCACGGCCTGGAGCCGGAAATAGTCGGCCGGCTCCATCCAGTCCTCGTTGTCCGACTCGTTCTCCCAGCAGCGTCCGACCTCCTTCGCCGTGTACATGGAGTAGAGGCTCGGATCCTCGGCCTGAACGCCGGCGTTGACTGCGTCGTTGATGGGCCAGCATTCGCCATCGGGCGCGGATACTGTTGTGAGCGTTGACGTTATGGAATCCGCTGACGCGATTCCCGCCAATCCGTTCCCGCCGGTTGGATTCAGGCCCGAGGCTGCCGCCTGCGGCGGCTTCGGATCGCCTGCCTGAGTTGCGCCTCGTCGGGCTGCTGGTAGCAGCGGAGCACCGTCTTGGCCGCCTTCCAGCCTCCGAGTTCGCAGAGCACCTTGAGCGGCAGGTCCATGAGGTCGCTGGCAAACTTCCGTCTCAGCGAGTGCCAGCCCCTTCCGCGCTTCGGTTCGAGTCCCGCGAGCCGCTCCGCCCGCTTCCAGCAGAAACGGGCCTGCGGGAAGCCCATGCACTCCGAGGGATTCGCGGTCGCGGGCAGCACCGGACCGTTGTCGCTCCCGGGGTTCATTCGTCGCGCCTCCTCCAAGACGGCGACCGCCTCGACGGTCAGCGGCGTGGCGTGTTCGTAGCCGGTCTTCTCATGCTCCGCCCGCCAGCGCACCGTTTCGCCCTCAAGGTCGATGTCCGCCCACCTGAGGTTGCAGATCGCGCCGATCCGGTGTCCCGTTTCGTGCGCGAGCACGAGGGCGACGCGGTACCGCCAATCGACCTGCCCCGAGACTCCGAGAAGTGCTTGGTACTCCTCCTCCGTGAGAACGACCCGGTTGGGGTTCTTCTCGACGGGCTTCCTGAGACCCTTGAGCGGGTTCCTGTCGAGGAGCAGACGGCCTTCTTCGTCCCTCGACCTCGCCGCCCAGTTGAGCACCGCCATCAGGAACGTCAGGTCATGCTCGACGGTCCGGTCGGAAACCGGCCTTCCACTGGGGCCGACGGTGCCCGCGCGGCGCGCCCGGATGAAGCGGTCCCAGTCCCGCTGCGACAGGGTCTCGGGTCGTCGGTTCCTGCCGAAGAACCTGAGGAACATCGCCAACACGACCCCGTCGCGCCGCCGGGACTGCCGCCGCTTCGTGGGCGTCACCTCTTCGCCGTAGATGTCAAAAAGCCGTTCCAAGGTGAGCGGCTCCGGCTCGGCTTCCTTCTTGCCGTTCAGGTCGGGGCCGGCGAACCCGGCGGCGAACTCGTCCGCCTGCCGCTTCGCCCTCGCCCAGTCGCGGTGTCCGAGCGACCGGGTGAGCCTGCGCCCGTTCTCGCGCCACTCCATCTGGAACAGGCCGGTTTTCGGGTCTGGGAACACCCGGACCCTGTTCCGGCCCCACTCTCCGGCGCCATAGGAGCGCCGGCTTCGTTTCGTGCGTGCCATCGTTCGATTCCTCTCGATTGATGGACTGCACGATCTGCGCGTTTGAAACTTCGCGCGCGGCTGGCCCGTCGTCCATAGCTGGCGGTCCGGCCGACTCTGGCGCGGGCGCGCCACGGGGGCGCTGGTTTCTGCGGTTTGTGGAGGAGCCAGATGTGTTAACGCTTCACGTTAACCTCTGGTCGGGGGATACCCCCGAACCCCCGAAACGACACTTCCGCGCGCCACCGAAGGAGGCCGCCCGACATGGCCCGTCCCCGGAAGCCCGAGGCCGAACGCAGGAGCCGCACGATCGGCGTGCGCGTCACGACCGCGGAGGCCGCGGAGATCGCCGAGCGGGCCGGAGCGGCCCGCATGACGACGGGCGGCTACATGCGCCGCCGGGCGCTCGGGCAGCCGGTCCGCGAGGCGGCCGTTCACCGTCTCGGCGCGGTCGAGCGGGTCGAACTCCACCGGATCGGCGTGAACCTGAACCAGATCGCCCGCGCCCTCAACTCCGGGGCTTCTGCTCCTTCCGGGACGCTTGAGGCGGTCGAGCGGGTGGGCGAACTCGCCGCTGGCCTCCTGAGCGGCGAGGCGCTGGACCGATGATCCCGAAGATCAACGGACTGGGGCGCTCGTTCGCCGGGGTCGCGGCGTACTGCCTCCACGACGCGCCGGAGCCGGACGACCGCCGTCCGAGGACATCGGAGCGGGTCGGTTGGGCCGACACCCGCAACCTCGCGACGTTCCGGCCGGAGCGGGCCGCGCGGCTGATGGCCGCGACGGCGAAGGCGGCCCCCGACCTCAAGCGGCTGGCGGGCGTGGCGCGAGGGGGCCGGAAGCTCGCGAAGCCGGTCCTGCACTACTCGCTCAGCTGGGCTCGGGACGAGACGCCCGACAAGGGGGAGATGAGCCGCGCGGTGGACGGGAGCCTGGAGGCGCTGGGGCTGGAGGGCCACGAGGCGCTGATCGTCGCGCACGAGGACACCCGGCACCCGCATGTCCACGTGATCGCCAACCGTGTCGATCCGGAGACCGGGAAGGCGGCGACGCTGGGCAACAGCAAGCTCCGGCTGTCGCGCTGGGCCGAGGGCTACGAGCGGGAACAGGGCCGGATCCGGTGCGAGAGGCGGGTCGAGAACAACGAGCGGCGGCGGGCGGGCCAGGAGGTGCTTCGCCCCACGGGGGACCGGCCTAGCCACTGGGCGCGCGTCCGCCGCGAGGGGATGCAGCCCGGGCGGGTGCGGCGGGCGAGGAAGCCGCGCGAGGAGGAGCGGGTCGACATGGCGGCATGGCGGCGCCTTGAGGCGGAGGCTTGGGAGAAGGTCGAGGACGGGCGCGAGTGGAGCTTCGGGCACCTTGAGACCCGGGCGCGGGAGGAATGGGCCGAGCTGCACAAGCGGCAGGAGGAGATGCGACAGAGGCTCGACCGGGAGAGCCGCACCGTGCTCGGGCGGCTCCGGGTCTGGCGGATCGAGCGCACGCTCAGGGAACTGGTCGGTGCGGTCCGGGGCCGGAAGGATCTGGTCGAGGGCTGGCGCGAGGATCTCGACCGGGATCACAGGGACGAACGGACCGCGCTGGGCAAGGCACACGGCGAGAGAGCCCGGCAGATCGAGCGCGGTGTGCGCAAGGTCTATCGAATGGATCTGGTGTTCGCGGAGCGGCGTGCATGGGCGGTGCGGGAGACGATGAGGGAGCGCGAACAGACACGGGAGCGGGAGCGCGGGCCGAGCATCATCATCCCCGTTCCCCGGCCTCGCCGGCCTAGAGGCCCCGAGCGCGGCGGGGGTGGGTTCGAGCGGTGATCCTTGATGGCGGCGTCGCAATGTGACGCCGCCATGCAGTGAGGCGGAGGCGCCGAAACACACCGGAACCGATCTTCCGTCGTCCAGTCCGCCGGAAACGTCTCGAAAGCGGGAGATCGAGGCGCCACCGCTGAGATCGCGATCCACGGCGGGAAGGGAGTGACGCTGCCGGCCGCGCACTTCCCCGAAGTGCCGGAGGCCTCGGGAAGGACCGCTTGACGGACGGGCCTCGACGAGAGCCGATGCGGCATCCGTGCCGTGGCGGTGTTCCGCCACCGAGCCTCCGAGCGATGGACGCGATGGCGCGCCGCGCCGCCGCGGTCCTACGTTTGATTGCAGGCCCCCACCCTTTCCGACGACGAAGCGGGACAGACCCGCGGGAGGAATCGGCGAACGGGAATCCAACGCGGGCGGGAGCCGCGCGAAACCGGGGCGGTTCAGCAAAAGGGACTTGACAAAGCGATGAGCTTCTCATTCGTCCTCTTCGAAGGCCCGAAGGCCCGAAGGCCCGAAGGCCCGAAGGCCCGAAGGCCCGAAGGCCCGAAGGCCCGAAGGCCCGAAGGCCCGCCTGATTGGGCGGTCCGGGGATGAGCGTCGTTATGGGGCTGGGATTCCGCGCCTGTCGCGGGCTGCTGCCGTGCTGTACGCTGTTCCTGCTGGGAGGAGTCCTCGCGTCCGATGCCGCGGGCCAGACGAAGGGGCCGAGACTGTCGGCGGATTTTTTGCCCGCGACATCGTTTGAGACGTATCGGTTGCCGGTCGATGAAGGGGGGAGCGTCAGCTACTCGGTGACCCTGTCGGAACAGCCGTTCGCCGACCTGTACATGACCATAAGGGCTACGACTGCATCCGGGAGGACGCACAACGTTGCTTTCGGTCCGCCGATTTTCAATGTGGACAAGGACCGGCTGACGTTCACGCCTGAGAACTGGAACACACCGCAAATGGTGACGGTGAGCATGGGCGAGGACGACGATCAGGACACAAACTGGACGCTATGGGTCACCCACCAAGCATACTACGACCTGACCAAATGGGATAATTTCAGTCTTGTCCAACGGCAAATGAGCCTGAACGCGGGGCCGGTTTCCAGCGGGGAGTGAGCCTGAAGGCCGGGGCGAAGAGATCATTGGAGGATGATCGTGACACTTCGCACCGAACGGATCCGGACGCTCGACGAGATGCGCGCCTTCCTTGAGGGCAACGAACCGGCCGACTTCCAGATCACCGACCGCACTTCCGCCTACGTCTTCGTCCGCCGCACGCTGGTCCGCTTCGAGTACCACGGCCTCGGGAAGCCCGACAAGGGCCTGGTGAAGCGGTTCGTCGAGAAGGTGACGGGCCTTTCGCGCGCCCAGGTCACCCGCCTCATCCGACAGCACCGCCGGACGGGCCACATCCGCGACCACCGCAGGAGGCCCCCCGCCAACGCCTTCCAGCGCCGCTACACGCCCTACGACGCCGCTCTGCTGGCGGAGGTCGACGAAGCCTTCGGCCAGCCCTCCGGACCTGCCACCAAGGTGGTCCTGCAACGCATGCACGAGGTCTACGGCGACGAACGCTTCGCGCGTCTCGCCTCGATCTCCAACGGCCACATCTACAACCTCCGCAAGACCCGCGCGTACCGGACCGGCCGCCTCACCTTCCGCAAGACCCGGCCCACCCCAGTCCCCATCGGGGTCCGCCGCAAGCCGCGGCCGGACGGCAAGCCCGGCCATCTCCGCGTCGACACCGTCCACCTCGGCGACCGCGAGAGGCGGAAGGGCATCTACCTCATCAACGTCGTCGACGAAGTCACGCAGTTCCAACACCTTGGAGCCGTGCCGCGCATCACCCACCACTTCCTCGTCCCGCGCCTCGAAGCCCTGCTGTCCGCCTTCCCCTTCGCCATCCGCGCCTTCCACTCCGACAACGGCAGCGAATACGTCAACGGCCGCGTGGCCGAGCTGCTCAACCAGCTCCACATCGGCGTCTTCACCAAGTCCCGGCCCCGCCACCCCAACGATAACGCGCTGGCCGAGACCAAGAACGGCAGCGTCGTCCGCAAGTGGCTCGGCCACGTCCACGTCCCCCACGCCCTCGTCCCCCAGGTCAACGCCTTCCTCCACGACCACCTCTGCCCCTTCCTCAACTTCCACCGGCCCTGCCTCTTCCCCACCGAAGTCACCAGCCCCACCGGCCGAGTCAAGCGGCGCTACCGGCAACGGGACGTCACCACGCCCTACGAGCGCTTCAAAGCCCTGCCCGGCTCCGACGCCTTCCTCCGGCACGGCGTCACCCTCGGCGCTCTCGACCAACTCGCCGCCGCAACCACCGACCTCGACGCCGCCCGAGCCGTCCGCCGCGCCCGCGACGAACTCTTCCGCGCCATCGGCCAAGCCGGCAACTCCGCCGCGTGATCCGACTCGCGCCAACCGCTGGCTCGCCGGAGACCCTCATGCCTCCCGGCCATCCTCCGGCTCGCCGGTTGCCTCTCTCCCACGTCCAAGGAGATAATCAAACTCCATCAACTGCCACCTGCTCCGGGCTCCGGCCTCACTTCTCGCACCTTCCCCGGTTCAGGCTCATCTCCGTATTGGAAAAGACTATTTCACAGTGCTGGAATGGGGTGATCCCACGGAGCTGCAGTTGCTGGTTCGGGACAACGACGCCGTGGACCAGGGGACGCTCACCATTACGTCCGTCGCCCAGGAAGTGACCGAGGGCGATTCGGTGCGGTTCGTCGTGCGGTTGGATCCTCCGCCAACGCAAAATATCGTGTCCACAAAAGTTGACTTGGAATGGGTTGGCGAATACGGCATCCCCTTTCAAAACAGTCTCGGCGCGCTTGTCGAAGCGGGCAGTTCGACTTGGACCTACTCCGCTCCCACGATCGACGACAACGTCGACGAGTTGGACGGTTCGGTCAGGGCAACAATTGCCCCGCATAACTTCAATGGGTACCAAGTCGGTCCTCCCGGTTCCGCGACGGTCTTGATCAGGGACAACGACGGCGGGCCTCCGATGGTCGAGATCACCGGGGTGCCGCCGAGGATCAACACGAGGGCGGCGTTCACGGCGGCGTTCGCGTTTTCGGAGGACGTGACGGGGTTCGAGACCGGGGACGTGAGGGTGACGGGCGGGACGAAGGCCGACTTCACGGCGGTGAGCGCCACGGAGTACACGCTGGAGGTGACGCCGGACGGCTCGGCGGACGTGACGGTCGAGGTGGCGGCGAACTCGGCGACCGACGGCATCGACACGGGTCCGCCCTCAGCGGTCTCGGCCACGGCGACGTGGGACGCGACGCGCCCGACGGTCGCGATCACCGGGGTGCCGGCGAGGATCAACTCGACGACGGCGTTCAGGGTGACGTTCACGTTCTCCAGGGACGTGACGGGGTTCACGGCCGGGGACGTGACGGTGACGGGCGGGACGAAGGGCGCGGGCTCCGGCGAGGGCAGGACGTACACGCTGGAGGTGACGCCGGACGGCTCGGCGGACGTGACGGTCGAGGTGGCGGCGAACTCCGTGACCGACGGCCTCAACACGGGTCCGTCCTCGGCGGTCTCGGCCACGGCGACGTGGGACGCGACGGCCCCGACGGTGGCGATCGGCGTGCCGGCGAAGATCAACACGACGGCGGCGTTCACGGCGGAGTTCTTGTTTTCCGAGGACGTGACGGGGTTCGAGACCGCGGACGTGACGGTCACGGGCGGGACGAAGGGCGACTTCACGGTGGTGAGCGCCACGGAGTACACGCTGGTGGTGACGCCGGACGGCTCGGAGGACGTGGTGGTCACGGTGGCGCAGGACGCGGCGGCCGACGCCGTCGGCAACACGGGTCCGGCCGGCCAGTCCATAGTCGTCGTGGCGGAGTGGGACGTGACCGCTCCGACGGTGACGATCGGCGGGGTGCCGCCGAGGATCAACTCGACGGCCGCGTTCACGGCGACGTTCGAGTTCTCGGAGGACGTGACGGATTTCGTCATCGGGGACGTGACGGTGACGGGCGGCACGGGGGACGACTTCTCCGGCGACGGATCGTCGTACACGCTGGAGGTGACGCCGGATGGCGCGGCGGACGTGACGGTCGAGGTGGCGGCGAACGCGGCCACCGACGGCCTCAACACGGGTCCGGAGTCGGCGGTATCGGCCACGGCGACGTGGGACGCGACGGCCCCGTCGGTCGAGATCGGCGGGGTGCCGGCCAAGATCAATTCGACGACCGCGTTCACGGCGACGTTCGAGTTCTCGGAGGCGGTGACGGATTTCGTCATCGGGGACGTGACGGTGACGGGCGGCACGGGGGACGACTTCTCCGGCGACGGATCGTCGTACACGCTGGAGGTGACGCCGGATGGCGCGGCGGACGTGACGGTCGAGGTGGAGGCGAACGCGGCGACCGACGGTTTCGGCGCCACCGGCCCGGCCAACGCCGTGAGCGCCACGGCGACGTGGGACGCGACGGCCCCGGCGGTCGAGATCGGCGGGGTGCCGGCCAAGATCAACTCGACGGCCGCGCTCGACGTGACGTTCGAGTTTTCAGAGGAGGTGACGGATTTCGTCACGGGAGACGTGACGGTGACGGGCGGCACGAAGAGCGCGTTCACGGAGGTGAGTGCTACGGAGTACACGCTGGTGGTCACCCCGGATGGCTCGGAGGATGTGACGGTCGAGGTGGCAGGGAACGCGGCGACCGACGGCCTCAACACGGGTCCGGCCACGGCGGTCTCGGCCACGGCGGAGTGGGACGCGACGGCCCCTACGGTCGAGGTCGGCGGGGTGCCGGCCAGGATCGCCACGAGGGCGGCGCTCGACGTGACGTTCGAGTTCTCCGAGGCGGTGACGGATTTCGTCGTCGGAGACGTCACGGTGACGGGCGGGACGAAGGGCGACTTCGGCGGCGGCGGAGCATCGTACACGCTGGAGGTGACGCCGGACGGCGCGGCGGACGTGGTGATCGAGGTGGCGGCGAACTCGGCGACCGACGGCGTCAACACCGGCCCGGCCAGCGCCGTGAGCGCGACGGCGACGTGGGACGCGACGCGCCCGACGGTCCAGATCACCGGCGTGCCGCCGAAGTTCAACGTGGCGGCGTCGTTCACGGCGACGTTCACGTTCTCGGAGGCGGTGACGGATTTCGTCACCGGGGACGTGAGGGTGACGGGCGGGACGAAGGGAACGTTCTCCGGCAGCGGGACGACCTACAGGCTGCGGGTCACGCCGACACGTCCAGCGAGAGGGGAAAACGTGGTGGTCACCGTGGCGGCGAACTCGGCGACCGGCGGCCTCGGCGCCACCGGCCCACCCAGCGCCGTGAGGGCCACGTCGGTCTGGGACAGGACGGCCCCGACGATGCGGCTCGGCGGCGTGCCGGCCAAGATCAACTCGATGGACGACTTCACGGCGACGTTCGAGTTTTCGGAGGCGGTGACGGATTTCGTCGTCGGAGACGTGACGGTCACGGGCGGCACGAAGAGCGATTTCGCCGGCGGCGGGTCGTCGTACACGCTGGTGGTCACGCCGGACGGCTCGGAGGACGTGACCGTCGAGGTCGCGGCGAACGCGGCGACCGACGGCGTCAACACCGGCCCGGCCAACCCCGTGAGCGCCACCGCGACGTGGGACGCGACGGTCCCGACGGTGACGATCACCGGGGTGCCGCCGAAGATCAACACGGCGGCGGCGTTCACGGCGACGTTCGAGTTCTCGGAGGCGGTGACGGATTTCGTCACCGGGGACGTGACGGTGACGGGCGGCACGAAGAGCACGTTCACGGCGGCGAGCGCCACGGAGTACACGCTGGCGGTCACGCCGGCCGGCTCGGAAGACGTGGTCGTCACGGTGGCGGCGGACGCGGCGACCGACGGCCTCAACACGGGTCCGGCATCGGCGGTCAGCGCCACGGCGACTTGGGACGCGACGCGCCCGACGGTCGAGATCGCGGGCGTGCCGTCGAAGATCAACTCGAGGGCGGCGCTCGGCGTGACGTTCACGTTCTCGGAGGACGTGACGGGGTTCGCGACAGCCGACGTGACGGTGACGGGCGGGACGAAGAGCAACTTCTCCGGCAACGGGACGACCTACACGCTGGTGGTCACGCCGGACGGCTCGGTGGACGTGGTGGTCGAGGTGGCGGCGAACGCGGCGACCGACGGCCTCAACACGGGTCCGGCGTCGGCGGTCAGCGCCACGGCGACTTGGGACGCGACGCGCCCGACGGTCGAGATTGGCGGGGTGCCGTCGAAGATCAACACGGCGGCGGCGTTCACGGCGACGTTCGAGTTCTCGGAGGCGGTGACGGATTTCGTCACCGGGGACGTGACGGTGACGGGCGGCACGAAGAGCACGTTCACGGCGGCGAGCGCCACGGAGTACACGCTGGTGGTCACGCCGGACGGCTCGGAGGACGTGGTCGTCAGGGTGGCGGCCAACTCGGCGAGCGACGGCCTCAACACCGGTCCGGCCTCGGCGGTGAGCGCCACGGCGACGTGGGACGCGACGCGCCCGACGGTCGAGATCGCGGGCGTGCCGTCGAAGATCAACTCGAGGGCGGCGCTCGGCGTGACGTTCACGTTCTCGGAGGACGTGACGGGGTTCGCGACAGCCGACGTGACGGTGACGGGCGGAACGAAGAGCAACTTCTCCGGCAACGGGACGACCTACACGCTGGTGGTCACGCCGGACGGCTCGGTGGACGTGGTCGTCGAGGTGGCGGCGAACGCGGCGACCGACGGCCTCAACACCGGCCCGGCCTCGGCGGTGAGCGCCACGGCGACGTGGGACGCGACGCGCCCGACGGTGACGATCGGCGGTGTGCCGCCGAAGATCAACACGGCGGACGACTTCACGGCGACGTTCGAGTTCTCGGAGGACGTGACGGGGTTCGCGACGGCCGACGTGACGGTGACGGGCGGGACGAAGGGCAACTTCTCCGGCAACGGGACGACCTACACGCTGGTGGTCACGCCGGACGGCTCGGTGGACGTGGTCGTCAGGGTGGCGGCGGACGCCGCGACCGACGGCCTCAACACCGGTCCGGCCTCGGCGGTGAGCGCCACGGCGACGTGGGACGCGACGCGCCCGACGGTCGAGATCGCGGGCGTGCCGTCGAAGATCAACTCGAGGGCGGCGCTCGGCGTGACGTTCACGTTCTCGGAGGACGTGACGGGGTTCGTCACTGCGGACGTGACGGTGGCCGGCGGCACCAAGAGCAACTTCTCCGGCAACGGGAGCAGCTATACGCTGGTGGTCACGCCGGACGGCTCGGCGGACGTGGTCGTCGAGGTGGCGGCGGACGCGGCGACCGACGGCCTCAACACGGGTCCGGCATCGGCGCAGAGCGCGACGGCGACGTGGGACGCGACGGCCCCGACGGTCGATATCGGCGGGGTGCCGTCGAAGATCAATTCGACGGACGACATGACGGCGACGTTCGAGTTCTCGGAGGACGTGACGGGCTTCGTCACCGCGGACGTGACGGTGACCGGCGGGACGAAGGGCGCGTTCACCGGCAGCGGGAGCAGTTACACGCTGGCGGTCACGCCGGACGGCTCGGCGGACGTGGTCGTCGAGGTGGCGTGGTCGTCGAGGTGGCGGCCAACTCGGCGACCGACGGCCTCAACACGGGTCCGGCATCGGCGCAGAGCGCGACGGCGACGTGGGACGCGACGGCCCCGACGGTCGAGATCAGCGGGGTGCCGTCGAAGATCAATTCGAGGGCGGTACTCAGCGTCACGTTCGAGTTCTCGGAGGCCGTGACGGGGTTCGTGACCGCGGACGTGACGGTGGCCGGCGGCACCAAGAGCAACTTCTCCGGCAACGGGAGCAGCTATACGCTGGTGGTCACGCCGGACGGCTCGGCGGACGTGGTCGTCGAGGTGGCGGCGGACGCGGCGACCGACGGCCTCAACACGGGTCCGGCATCGGCGCAGAGCGCGACGGCGACGTGGGACGCGACGGCCCCGACGGTCGATATCGGCGGGGTGCCGTCGAAGATCAATTCGACGGACGACATGACGGCGACGTTCGAGTTCTCGGAGGACGTGACGGGCTTCGTCACCGCGGACGTGACGGTGACCGGCGGGACGAAGGGCGCGTTCACCGGCAGCGGGAGCAGTTACACGCTGGCGGTCACGCCGGACGGCTCGGCGGACGTGGTCGTCGAGGTGGCGGCGGACGCGGCGACCGACGGCCTCAACACGGGTCCGGAGTCGGCGGTCAGCGCCACGGCGACGTGGGACGCGACGGCCCCGACGGTCGAGATCGCGGGCGTGCCGTCGAAGATCAACTCGAGGGCGGCGCTCGGCGTGACGTTCACGTTCTCGGAGGACGTGACGGGGTTTGTCACCGGGGACGTGACGGTGACCGGCGGCACCAAGAGCAACTTCTCCGGCAACGGGAGCAGCTATACGCTGGTGGTCACGCCGGACGGCTCGGAAGACGTGGTGGTCGAGGTGGCGGCCAACTCGGCGACCGACGGCCTCAACACGGGTCCGGCATCGGCGCAGAGCGCGACGGCGACGTGGGACGCGACGGCCCCGACGGTCGAGATCAGCGGGGTGCCGTCGAAGATCAATTCGAGGGCGGTACTCAGCGTCACGTTCGAGTTCTCGGAGGACGTGACGGGGTTCGTCACCGCGGACGTGAGGGTGACGGGCGGGACGAAGGGCCAGTTCTCCGGCGGCGGGACGACCTACACGCTGCCGGTCACGCCGACCGGCTCGGCGGACGTAGTGGTCGAAGTAGCGGCGAACGCGGCGACCGACGGCCTCAACACGGGTCCGGCATCGGCGCAGAGCGCGACGGCGACGTGGGACGCGGCGGCCCCGACGGTCGAGATCGGCGGGGTGCCGTCGAAGATCAACTCGATGGCGGCGCTCAGCGTGACGTTCGAGTTCTCGGAGGACGTGACGGGGTTCGTCACCGCGGACGTGACGGTGACCGGCGGCACCAAGAGCAACTTCTCCGGCAACGGGAGCAGCTATACGCTGGTGGTCACGCCGGACGGCTCGGAAGACCTGGTGGTCGAGGTGGCGGCCAACTCGGCGACCGACGGCCTCAACACGGGTCCGGAGTCGGCGGTGAGTGAGACGGCGACGTGGGACGCCATGGCTCCGACGGTCGAGATCGGCGGGGTGCCGTCGAAGATCAACTCGAGGGCGGCGCTCAGCGTGACGTTCACCTTCTCGGAGGACGTGACGGGGTTCGCGGCCGGGGGCGTGACGGTGGCGGGCGGCACGAAGGGGATGTTCACGGCGGTGAACGCGTCCTCCTACACGCTGGCGGTCACGCCGTCGGGCTCAACGGACGTGGTGGTGACCGTGGTGGCGAACTCGGCGACCGACGGCGTCAACAGCGGCCCGGCCAACGCCGTGAGCGCCACGGCGACGTGGGACGCGGCGGCCCCGTCGGTGACGATCGGCGGGGTGCCGGCGAAGATCAACTCGAGGGCGGCGCTCGGCGTGACGTTCACCTTCTCGGAGGACGTGACGGGGTTCGTCACCGGGGACGTGACGGTGACCGGCGGGACGAAGGGGATGTTCACGGCGGTGAACGCATCCTCCTACACGCTGGCGGTGACGCCTTCCGGCTCGGAAGACGTGGTGGTCGAGGTGGCGGCCAACTCGGTGACCGACGGCACCAACACCGGTCCGGCGTCGGCGGTGAGTGAGACGGCGACGTGGGACGCGACGGCCCCGTCGGTCGAGATCGGCGGTGTACCGGCCAAGATCAACTCGACGGCCGCGCTCAACGTGACGTTCGAGTTCTCGGAGGCGGTGACGGGGTTCGTCACCGGGGACGTGACGGTGACCGGCGGGACCAGGGGCGCGTTCTCCGGCAGCGGGACGACCTACACGCTGCCGGTCACGCCGGCCAACGGGTCCAACGTGACGGTCGAGGTGGCGGCGAACTCGGCGACCGACGGCCTCAACACCGGTCCGGCCGGCGCCGTGAGCGCCACGGCGACGTGGGACGCGACGCGCCCGACGGTCCAGGTCACGGGCGTGCCGGCGAAGATCAACACGGCGGCGGCGTTCACGGCGACGTTCGAGTTCTCGGAGGCGGTGACGGATTTCGTCACCGCAGACGTGACGGTGGCCGGCGGCACGAAGAGCACGTTCACGGCGGTGAGCGTCACTGAGTACACGCTGGCGGTCACGCCGGACGGCTCGGAGGACGTGGTCGTCACGGTGGCGGCGGATGCCGCGACCGATGGCCTCAACACCGGCCCGGCCTCGGCCGTGAGCGCCACGGCGACGTGGGACGCGACGCGCCCGACGGTCGAGATCGCGGGCGTGCCGGGGAAGATCAACTCGACGGACGACTTCACGGCGACGTTCGAGTTCTCGGAGGACGTGACGGGCTTCGCGACGGCCGACGTGACGGTGGCCGGCGGGACGAAGAGCAACTTCTCCGGCAACGGGACGACCTACACGCTGGTGGTCACGCCGGACGGCTCGGAGGACGTGGTCGTCACGGTGGCGGCGGACGCCGCGACCGACGGCCTCAACACCGGCCCGGCCTCGGCCGTGAGCGCCACGGCGACGTGGGACGCGACGGCCCCGACGGTCGAGATCGGCGGGGTGCCCTCGAAGATCAACTCGACCTCCCCGCTCACGGTGACGTTCACGTTCTCGGAGGCGGTGACGGACTTCGTCACCGGGGACGTGACGGTGACCGGCGGCACGAAGGGCAACTTCTCCGGCGGCGGGACGACCTACACGCTGCCGGTGACGCCGGCCAGCGGGTCGAACGTGACGGTCGAGGTCGCGGCCAACTCGGCGACCGACGGCGTCAACACCGGCCCGCCCTCGGCGGTCTCGGCGACCGCGACGTGGGACGCGGCGGCTCCGTCGGTCGCGATCACCGGCGTGCCGGCCAGGATCAACACGAGGGCGGCGTTCACGGCGACGTTCGAGTTCTCGGAGGACGTGACGGGGTTCGTCACCGGGGACGTGAGGGTGACCGGCGGGACGAAGGGCAACTTCTCCGGCGGCGGGACGACCTACACGCTGCCGGTCACGCCGGACGGCTCGGAAGACGTGGTGGTCGAAGTGGCGGCCAACTCGGCGACGGACGGCGGCGGCAACACCGGTCCGGCCAGCGCCGAGAGCGCCACGGCGACGTGGGACGCGGCGGCCCCGACGGTCGTGATCGGCGGGGTGCCGTCGAAGATCAACACGACCTCCCCGCTCACGGTGACGTTCGAGTTCTCGGAGGCGGTGACGGATTTCGTCGCCGGGGACGTGACGGTGGCCGGCGGCACGAAGGGAATGTTCACGACGGTGAGCGCCACGGAGTACACGCTGGTGGTCACGCCGTCGGACTCGGCGGACGTGACGGTTGAGGTGGCGGCGAACGCGGCGACCGACGGCCTCAACACCGGTCCGGCCAGCGCCGAGAGCGCCACGGCGACGTGGGACGCGACGGCCCCGACGGTCGAGATCGGCGGGGTGCCGTCGAAGATCAACACGACCTCCCCGCTCACGGTGACGTTCACGTTCTCGGAGGCCGTGACGGGGTTCGTCACCGGGGACGTGACGGTGACCGGCGGTACGAAGGGCGCTTTCACCGGCAGCGGGAGCAGCTACACGCTGCCGGTCACGCCGGACGGCTCGGAAGACGTGGTGGTCGAGGTGGCGGCGAACGCGGCGACCGACGGCCTCAACACCGGCCCGGCCAGCGCGGTGAGCGCCACGGCGACGTGGGACGCGGCGGCTCCGTCGGTCGCGATCACCGGGGTGCCGTCCAGGATCAACACGACGGCGGCGTTCACGGCGACGTTCGAGTTCTCGGAGGCGGTGACGGGGTTCGCTACAGCCGACGTGACGGTGACGGGCGGCACGAAGGGCAACTTCTCCGGCGGCGGGACGACCTACACGCTGCCGGTCACGCCGGACGGCTCGGAAGACGTGGTCCTCACGGTGTCGGCGAACGCGGCGACGGACGGCGGCGGCAACACCGGTCCGGCCAGCGCCGAGAGCGCCACGGCGACGTGGGACGCGGCGGCCCCGACGGTCGTGATCGGCGGGGTGCCATCGAAGATCAACTCGACCTCCCCGCTCACGGTGACGTTCACGTTCTCGGAGGCCGTGACGGATTTCGTCACCGGAGACGTGACGGTGACCGGCGGGACGAAGGGCCAGTTCTCCGGCGGCGGGACGACCTACACGCTGCCGGTCACGCCGGACGGCTCGGAAGACGTGGTGGTCGAGGTGGCGGCGAACTCGGCGACCGACGGCCTCAACACGGGTCCGGCATCGGCGCAGAGCGCCACGGCGGCCTGGGACGCGACGGCCCCGACGGTCGAGATCGGCGGGGTGCCGGCGAAGATCAACTCGACCTCCCCGCTCACGGTGACGTTCACGTTCTCGGAGGCGGTGACGGACTTCGTCACCGGGGACGTGACGGTGACCGGCGGGACGAAGGGCAACTTCTCGGGCGGCGGGACGACCTACACGCTGGCGGTGACGCCGACCACCGGGTCGAACGTGACGGTCGAGGTGGCGGCCAACTCGGCCACCGACGGCGTCAACACCGGTCCGGCGAATGCCGTGAGCGCCACGGCGACGTGGGACGCGACGGCTCCGTCGGTTGCGATCACCGGCGTGCCGGCCAGGATCAACTCGACGGCGGCGTTCACGGCGACGTTCGAGTTCTCGGAGGCGGTGACGGGGTTCGTCACCGGGGACGTGACGGTGACTGGCGGGACGAAGGGCAACTTCTCCGGCGGCGGGACGACCTACACGCTGCCGGTCACGCCGGACGGCTCGGAAGACGTGGTCGTCAGGGTGGCGGCCAACGCGGCGACCGACGGTGGCGGCACCACGGGTCCGGCGTCGGCGGTATCAGCGACGGCGGCCTGGGACGCGACGGCCCCGACGGTGGCGATCACCGGCGTGCCGGCCAGGATCAACTCGACTTTTGTGCTGACGGCGACGTTCGAGTTCTCCGAGGCGGTGACGGGGTTCGTCACCGGGGACGTGACGGTGGCTGGCGGGACGAAGGGCGCGTTCACGGTGGTGAGCGCCACGGAGTACACGCTGGCGGTCACGCCCTCGGGCTCAACGGACGTGACGGTCGAGGTGGCGGCCAACTCGGCGACCGACGGCCTGAACACCGGCCCGCCGTCGGCGGTCTCGGCCACGGCGACGTGGCAGGCGGCGGTCGCGGCGGTGACGGTCGGGGACGCGTCGGCCACCGAAGGCGACGCGATGACCTTCACCGTGACGCTGGACCGGGCGGTGCCGGGCGGTCTGACGGTGACGCCGCGCTTCACCGACGGCACGGCGACCGGGGGCGTCGACTACACGGCGAACACCGCGGCGCTCGCCTTCGCGGGCACCGCGGGCGAGACGCGGAGCTTCACGGTCGCGACGATCGAGGACGCCCTAGTCGAGGGCGACGAGACGTTCACGGTCGGCCTGACGGTGTCCGGGACGACGGAGACGGTCACGGCGACCGACACGGGGACGGGGACGATCAGGGACGACGACACGGCGCCCGCGCGCGCGGTGAGCCTGTCGGCCGCGCCCAACCCGGTGAACGAGGGCGGTTCGGTGACGGTGACGGCCCGGCTGTCCGGGACGCTCGCGGACGGCGTGACGATCCCGCTGACGCTGACGGCGGGAACGGCCGAGTCGGGCGACTACGGCGCGCTGGCGGGCATCGCGGTCGCCGCCGGGGCGACGGAGGGAACGGGAACGGTCGCGACGGTGAACGACGCCGACCGGGACGACGAGACGTTCACGGTGGCGCTGGGCGCCCTGCCGGACGGGCTGGCGGCGGGCAGCCCGTCGTCGGTCGTGGTGACGATCCGGGACCGGACGCCGCCGCCCAACCGTTCGCCGACGGTGACGGTTTCGTGCGACCCGTGCGTGGTCGCGCCGGGCGGCTCTGTTCAGCTGACCGCGACGGCCTCGGACGAGGACGGCGATCCGCTGACCTACGGCTGGAGCGCGACATGGGGCGCCTTCGACGGACCGGTCGACGAACCCGAGGCGACCTGGACGGCCCCGGGGCGGCCCGGATCGGCGACGATCCTGGTCGAGGTCTCGGACGGGCGTGGCGGCTTCGCGTCGGCCGAGGTCGAGGTCCACGCCGTCAACGATCCGCCGTACTTCGAGCGGTCGTCCTACCGCTTCGAGCTGCCGGAGCACCTGGACGGCCGGGCGCGGCCGGTCGAACTCGGCCGGGTGGTGGCGACCGACCCGGACGGCGACGAACTGAAGTACGGGATCGTGCTCGGCGACTCGGAGCGCTTCGAGGTGGGCGTGCGGGACGGGACGGTGTGGTACGTCGGCCCGGGCGAGGACTTCGAGACGGAGCCGAACCGGTTCGAGCTGACGGTGCGCGTGCGCGACGACTTCGGAGCGGACGACGCGGTGCCGGTGGTGGTCGAGGTGACGGACGTGAACGAGCGTCCCGAGGTGACGGCCTCGTGCGAACCGTGCGCCGTGCCGCGCGGCGGCGAGGTGCGCCTCGAGGCGACCGCCTCGGACCCGGACGGCGATCCGCTCACGTATGCTTGGAGCGCGCCGAGGGGCGGCTTCTCGGACGCCGACGAGCGTGTTGCCTTCTGGGCGGCCCCGGCCGAACCCGGGACGACCACGATCCGCGTCGAGGTCTCGGACGGCCGGGGCGGCACCGCGTCGGCCTCGGTCGTGGTCGAGGTCGTGAACAGCGCGCCCGCGTTCGGGCAGCCGTCCTACGGGTTCGAACTGCCCGAGAACGTGGACGGCCGGGAGCGGCCGGCCGCTCTCGGCCCGGTGGCGGCGACGGACCCCGACGGCGACGAACTGACGTACGACATCACCGGCGGCGACCGCGAGCGCTTCGCGGTCGGGGAGCGGGACGGGATGGTGTGGTACGTCGGTCCGGGCGAGGACTTCGAGACGGAGCCGCACCTGTTCGAGCTTGCGGTGCGCGTGCGCGACGGGTTCGGAGCGGAAGACGAGGCGCGCGTGGTGGTCGAGGTGACGGACGTGAACGAGCTTCCCGAGGTGACGGCCTCGTGCGACCCGTGCGCCGTGCCGCGCGGCGGCGAGGCGTTGCTCACCGCGACCGCCTCGGACCCGGACGGCGACCCGCTCACCTACGCGTGGAGCGCTCCGATTGGCCGTTTCACGGGAGCCGACGAGCCCGTCGCGCGCTGGAGGGCCCCCGCCGAACTCGGGCCGGTGGCGATCCGCGTCGTGGTCTCCGACGGGCGGGGCGGCTCCGCGTCGGCCGTCGTCGACATCGAGGTCGTGAACCGCGCGCCCGCGTTCGCGCAGCCGTCCTACGCCTTCGAGCTGCCCGAGAACGTGGACGGCCGGGAGCGGCCGGCCGAGCTCGGCCCGGTGGTGGCGACGGATCCCGACGCCGACGCGCTGACCTACGAGATCGTGTCCGGCGACTTTCGGTTCGCGGTCGGAGAGCGGGACGGGGTGGTGCGCTACGTCGGTCCGGGCGAGGACTTCGAGACGCCGCCGAACCTGTACGAGTTGACGGTGCGCGCGCTGGACGGGTTCGGGGGAGAGGCGCGGACGGAGGTTGTGGTCGAGGTGACCGACGTGAACGAGCGTCCCGAGGCGGCGGACGACGAGGCCGTGACCCCCGAGGATGAGGCCGTCACCATCGACGTGCTCGCCAACGACACGGATCCGGAGGGCGACCGGCTGCGCGTCCGGTCGGTGACGGCGGCGGCGCACGGGGCGGTGCGCCTCCTCTCGGGCGGGCACGTGTTCTACGCGCCGGAGGCCGACTTCCACGGGACCGATTCGTTCGCCTACGTCGCATCGGACGGGCGGGGCCTGACGGACACCGCGACGGTCGCGGTGACGGTGCTGCCCGTCAACGACGCGCCGACGGCGGTCGGGACGATCCCGGACCAGACACTCGACGAGGGCGGCGCGGCCGTCGAGGTGGACCTGTCGCCGTTCTTCGGCGACGTGGACGGGGACGCGCTGACCTACGGCGCGCGCTCGAACGACACCGGCGTGGTGCTGGCCTCGGTCGCGGGCTCGGTGCTGGTGCTGACGCCGGCCGGGTACGGCTCGGCGACGGTCGCGGTCACGGCCTGGGACCCGGCGGGGCTCACCGCGGTCCAGAGCGTGCGGGTCGGCGTGAGCGACCGCCCGCAGCGCGCGATCCTCGGAAACGTGCTGGCGGCCACCGCGCGGGGCCATCTGGCGAGTCTGCGCGCGGCGCTGGGCCGCCGGATGGAGGCGGGTCCGTGCGAGGCGTCCCGGCTCGCGGTGATGGGCCGGTCCGTGCCGCTGGGCCGGACCGGGGCGGAGGCGATGCTGAGAGAGCGCTGGACCGGGGCGCGCTCGACGGTCGAGGGCGCGCTGGGCCTGGGCGGGGGAGCCGAAGCGCCCTTCGGAGCCATGCGCCTGACGGCGGGACGGGGAGAGCCGACGGCGCTCGCGGCCGGAACGTCGCCGGAGAGGGCGGACCGGATCGGGGACGCGCTCCGGTCGGTGCCCGCCCGGACGCTCGGCGTCGGGGGCGGAACCGGATCCGGCGCGGGCGCGGCGGACTTCCTGCTCGGCTGGGGCGGCTCGGACGAGGACGGCGGGCGGTGTCCGGCGAGCGGACGCTGGTCGCTCTGGGGCCAGGGCGACGTCCAGAGGTTCGAGGGGACGCCGTCGGCGCACGGGCACGACTCCGCCTACGACGGAGAACTCCAGACCGCGTACGTCGGGCTCGACACGCGGCTGGGCGCGCGCTGGCTGGCCGGGGTGGCGGTCTCGCGGAGCAAGGGCGTGGGCGACTGGCGCGCGGGCACGTCCGAGGGACGGCTCACGCAGTTCATGACGGCGGTCCATCCGTACCTGCGCTGGGACGGCGGGTCCACGTCGGTCTGGGCCTCGGCCGGCCAGGGCGCGGGCGACGCGCGGAACCTGCGGGCGGCCGGACGACTGGGCACGAGCCCTACGAGTCTCCGGCTCGGGCTCGTCGCGCTCGAACAGCGTCTCGGAGCGCCGGGCGGGCTCGACGTCGCCTTCAAGGGCGACGCCGCATGGGCCAGGCTCCGGACCGGGGACGGCGACGAGACCATCGACCGGCAGGACATCGCCGTCAACCAAGTGCGGATCGGAACCGACCTGTCGCTCTCCGCGCGCCTCGGCGGCGCCGAACTCACGCCGTTCGGAACGGTCTACGCGCGCCGCGACGGCGGCGCGGGCCAGACCGGCGACGGCGTCGAGATCGCCGGAGGGCTCCGGGCCGTCCTCGGCTTCGTGCGCCTCGACGCCCAGGCGCGCATGCTCGCCCACCACACCGCGGAAGGCTACGGCGAGCGCGGTGCGGCCGTGACCCTCGCCCTCGGGAAGCACGGGAACGAAGAGGGCTTTTCGCTCTCGGTCTCCCCGCGCTGGGGCGGCCCCGCCCGCGCCACCGGCGAACTCCTGCGCGGCCCGCTCGGCGGAAGGCTCCGGCCCGGCGGGCCGGAGCCGGGGCGCTGGACCCTCGACGCGCGCGCCAGCTACGGCGTCCTTCTGCCCGGTGGCCTCAAGCTGGACGCGCAGGGCGGCTACGGCGGCGCTTCCGGCGGGCTCAGTCTCGGCTTGAGCGTCGGCATCCGGGGGGTCCAAGGGGGGCGGAGCGCTCCCCCGCCAGTCCGCAAACGTTAAACGTTGCGTCGGCTGGCTTGCTTGCTTGCTTGCTTGCTTGCTTGGCTTGTCTCTACCAATCATGCAGATTCCCGCGTGATTTGCATGACCGGGTCACGGGGAAGACCTGGGCTGTCGAGCGCCCGCAGAGGCGAGCGTCGCGAACCGGAGCGGGCGCTCAACAGCTTGGACAACCTCCGGCGCCGCGTACACGAGTCCCGCCATTCAAGTCCGCTCCTCCCGCTTTCGCGGCACGGTCCAGCAGGGTCCAGCACAACGGCAGGAAACGCAGATCGTGCAGTCCAGTATGTAGTTAGAAGATTTCCTGCCGGGATTCAGGCATCCAACAGTCCGCTGGGCCAGCACTCCGGCCACAGCCCGTCCGCTGCCAGTTCCTGGGCCATGTCGTCGTAGAGCCAGTGTCCCACCTGGGCGACGCCGAACGCATCGAGAATGAAGTCGTCGAAGAGGGTGGCCCTTACGCCCACAGACGCCTCGTGCGGCGGGCGGCTGGGCGCGTAGAAGAACGTGTCGGGGTGGTTCCGGATCTCGACGCCGTTCAGGATGCAGTCATCGTCGTCCGTGTAGGTCGGAAGCGCACCCATTTCGCCGGGATTGCACATCTTCTTCCCGTACAGCGCCGGAATCGGCCGATCCTTCCGGTACTGGTTCAGGTAGTTGAACGAGAACTCATCGAACTGGGGATCGCCCAGGTCGACCATCCTGGTCTGGTTGTACTGGTAGTTCGCGTTGACGCTCACGCGGCTGCTGAAGCCCTCGAAAACCAGGAAATCGAGTCCGACCTCGATACCTCTGCTGTCCCAGATGCCGACGTTCTGCGGAATGGCCTCGTTGATGCCGCTCGAAGGGGCCGGGGCCACGTTGATGAGGCCGTCGAAGGTCTTCCGATAATACGCGGTGCCGTTGAGGGCCAGGATCCCGCCGAAGAGCGAGGCGTCGAAGCCGCCCTCGAACTCCCTGGCCCGCTCGGGCCCCACCCTGCGGTTGGCCAGGTTGTCGATGATGAAGCCCAGGTTGTTCTCGTCGGCCAGCGACGACGCCTCGAAGATCGTCACCGAGGCGTTGGCCGGCGGCGCCTCGCCCGACTCCCCGTACGCCGTGCGCAAACGGAAAGTCTCCCACCAGGACGGCCAGAACTCGTGGTCGGAGATGGTATAGGTGGCCTGAGCCTTCGGGTAGATCGTAAACCGGACGTCACGGGTGTACTCGCGCCCGAAGGAACTGTGGGTGTCGGCCCTCAGGCCCGCGTTGAAAAAGAGCCGGTTTCTCCACCCGATCTGTTCCTGTATGAAGAAGCCTCCGCCCTCGGTGGCGTCCCGGTCCTCGTTGTAGTTGGTGACCTCCTCGGCGTTCTCCAGAACCTTCGCCCCGGGCCCGATGAATCCCTGTACGTCGGTCCGGTTCCCCAGGTGTTCGAACTGGTTGTACTGGGCGCCTGCGGAGGTGGTCGACGTGAAGTTGCCCGGAAGCTCGAACAGGTACGTGCCCGCATAGTCCAGCGTGATCACCCGTCGGTTCTCGATGTCCACCGTCCGCGTGCCCTCGGGGTTGTTCCAGAAGAGCCACGGCCTTTGGGTGACGAAGTGGGAGTTCGAGTAGTCAAGGCCGAACGTCAGCCGATGCTGCATGTTGGCCACGGGCGTCCAGTTGATGTTGGCGCTGGAGTTGAAGTGGTTGACCACCTGGTCCTGGGTGAGGTCCAGCACCGCGGCGTCGTTGTTGTCCGGCGTCTCCCCCTGGTCGCCGCGGGCCACGTTGTAAAGCAGCCCCTCGTCCTGGTCTCCGTTGGGGATCCAGACGATGTCCCGGCGCGTGTAGAAGTTGTTGAGGTTGATCTGGAAGTTTTCGAATCCGTTGAAGGTGAAATTCGCGCGGACGTTCACGTCCTCCGACTCGTTCGGGTCGATTACGCCCTCGGTGGCGCCGTAGCCGGCCGAAGCGAAATAGGTGACATCCTCGCTCCCGCCGCGGACCGAGAGGGAATAGTCCTGAACGCGCGCATCGCGGAGCCAGCTGCCGCTTGCCGGACAGCCGGGGTCCCCGATCAGTGACCCCTGCTCGTCGCGGTTGAAGTGATAGCCTTCGTCGAGGGTGTGAGTGAACTGGCGGGTGCAGTCGTTCACCCGGAGGCCGGTCGGGTCGACGCTCGGCCCCACATGGCCGATGCGCTGGATGCCCTGTTGCATGTTCAGGGTCCACCGCGGCGCGCCTGGCGAGCCCTTCTTCGTGAAGATCTGGATGACCCCGGCGCTGGCGTCGGTTCCATAGAGGCTCGACGCGGCCGGCCCCTTGATGACCTCGATCCTCTCGATGTCCTCCTCGCGGATGCTGCCCAGGAAGGTCGCGTGCTCCTGCGCCTCGCCGGTGGCGTCCTCGAACGCTCCGGTGGGCATGCGCACGCCGTCGACGTAGATGAGCGGGCGGTTTCGCCCGTTCACCGAGTTCGTGCCCCGGAGAAGGATGTCGGATCCCGCGCCGGCCGTGCCGGAAGCACCCGTGATGCTCACGCCCAGGGCGCGGCCGCGTAGCGCGTCTTCCAGGTTGATCGCGCCGGAGTACAGGAGTTCATCGGACGTAACCAGGGAGATGCTGTTGCCGACCTCCCGCTTCTGGGCGGCGATGGCGGTCCCCGTCACCACGACACCCTCCAGTTCCACCGCCAGTGGATACATGGAAATGTCCACGAGCGACGACCCTCCGGCGGTCAGCGACACCGTTCTGCGCTCTTCCCTGAAGCCGATGAGCTGCGCCACAACCTCGCGCTCGCCGGCGGGCACATTCAGGACGAGGAACCTGCCCTGGTTGTTGGAAAGCACACCGAGCCCGGTGCCTTCGACGGAAATCTGGACGTTGGCGAGGGGTTCTCCGGTCTCGCCGTTGGTAAGCGTGCCGCTGACCGTACCGGTCTGGGCCGCCAGAGGAGCGGGCAGGGAAGCGGCAAGAACAGCGATGGCCAACGCCACCGCCCTTGATCGTCCACTCGTGGTTGTCGCGCGGCTTCCGGGAACTGTTTCTGATGGTTGGGGGAACGAATGAAGTTTCATGATTCCTCCTTCTTGGATGGACGCGACCGTCATGGATGGACGCGTCGGATGGTCACGCACGGCCGGGGCCTGCCATCGTGGAACCGGGTGACCGACGGGGCGCAGGGCGACGGATGCGTCGCGGATGGGAACCTGCCTGCGAAAAGAGAGCGCTCGGCGGGAGAGGATCGCCGAACGCTTCCACAGATCGACGCGAGGGCCGGACTACCGTTCCATCACCTCGCCGGCTGCGTCTTCCACCAACCCAATCCCCCACGTTCTACCCCCACTCCCACGCCGTTGCCCCAGACCCCTCTCCGTGTCGAGTACCTACGGGCCGTGCTGCAGCCGGTTACAACTCCGGCGCTTTTCGCTACCCTACCCCCCTCAACATCCGGTCGAAAAACGCCTCGGCGCGCGTGTACATGTCGATCCGGGCCGCCGGGCGCAGGCCATGGGTCTCGCCGGGGTAGCTGCGGCTCTCGAAGACCTTGCCGTGGCGCTCCAGTTCGGCGACCGCGATCTCGAACTGGCGGTACGGCGCGCGCACGTCCAGCTCCCCGTGCATGATCAGCAGCGGCGTGTCGATGTTCCCGATGCGCGCGAGCGTGTTGCTGACGGCATAGATCTCCGGCTGCTCCTCGGGCGAACCCGAATGGCCCGTCCTGATGAAGATGCGGCCGATCCGGTCCGCGTTGGTGTACGCATCGCCGAAGTCGTAGATCCCGGCCATCGGCACCGCCGCGTCGAAAACGCCCGGCACGCGCGCGATCGCCGCCATGCTCGTGATGCCGCCGTAGCTGTAGCCGTAGATTCCCACCTTGCCGTTCGTGTAGTCCTGCGTGCGCAGAAAGACGCCGGCCGCCGCCGCATCGCGCGCCTGTCCGTTGGCCCAGTCGTTGATGCCAAGGTCCTGGAACTCGCGGCCGAAGCCGGAACCGCCACGGTAGTTCACGGCCAGCACCACGTAACCCTTCGAGGCGAGGTATTGCTCGAAGAGGTTCTCGCCGTGCAGGTACGAGTTGGTCCCGCCGCCGTGCACCTGCACGAGGGCGGGGTGGCGGTCGCCCGGGGCGTGGCCCGGCGGCATGTACAGGAAGCCCTGAATGTAGAGGCCGTCGTGGCTGCGGAAGGAAATCTCGACGGGGTCGACCACTGTGTTCCACGTCGCCGCGAAATCGGTAAGGCGTTGGAGTGGGCCTCCGGCAGAGGGGATGAGGTCGACGTCGGACCCGCGGGTCGGCGTCGCGCGCGTGAAGGCAAAGATCTCCGCCCCGGCAGAGGAGGAAATGGAGCCGAGCGACCCGCCCATGTTGGTCACGCGCGTGGCTACCCCGCCCGCGACCGGCACCGCCCACAGGTCGAAGTCGCCGCGCTCGTGGTACGGGAAATGGATCCGTTCACCGTCCCCTGACCAGAAGATGCGCATGCGGTGCAGCCAGTCCGTGGCATGGATCTGCATGTCCACGGTGCGCTCGGTGCCCGCCGCCGGATCGAGGATGAAGATGTCGGCGAGGTCCTCGTACCAGTACCCGTCCTTGTGGGTGCAGAGCAGCGCGATCTTCGTGCCGTCGGGCGACCACACGGGCTCCGTGGAGGCCATCAGTGTGCGCGAGACCTGGCGAGTGTCCATGGTCTCGATGTCCACCACCCAGATGTCGTCATGCCAGTAGTCGGACGCGTTCGACACGTACGCGATCCGGCGGCTGTCCGGCGCCCACGCAGGCGACCAGCGGAAGTCGTCGGGTGCGAAGGCGTCGAAGGTGACCTGACGGGGATCGCCGGAACCGTCGGCGGGAACCACCCAGATGTCCTGGTAGCCGGAACGGCCCGAGTAGAAGGCGACCAGGCGACCGTCCGGCGAAACGCGCGGCGCGCGCTCGTTGTCGTCGTCGTTGGTGAGGCGGGCCGGTTCGCTGCTGCCGACCGCGACGGTCCAGAGGTCGCCGCCGCGCCGGAACAGGATGCCGTCGCTGGACGGGAACCAGGACGGGGAGTTGCCCTCGACCCAGAGGGTGCCGGTGGTGGGCGTGTCGGGGGCAGCCGCTTCGACGGCTTCGGTCTCCCAGCCTGTCGGCACAAGGTAGATCCCCGACCCTTGAGGCCCCGTGGCCGACACCGCGACGTGCCTCCCGTCCGGGCTGATTTCGCTGCCGCCGGCGCGGCCGCGGGGACCGAAGATGTTCTCGAGGGTGAGATCGAGGGACTGGGTGGACCGGCCCGGCTGGGTGCCTTGATCCGGAGCGCACGCGAGGATCGCGCAGCACACGAGAAGGATGCTTCCTGGTCGAGATTTTTTCATCACCGCGTCTCCCACGGATTGAGGACCGCGATCTCGATTCCCTCGAAATCACGGACGTTCCTGGTCACCACTGTCCCACCCCGTGCAGCCGCAATGGCGGCAATCTGGCAGTCGGCCTGCGAGATCGGTCGGCCGGCCCGTCGCCGGGCAGCAGCGATTCCGGCATAGGCGTGCGCTGCCGACCGGTCGAACGGTAGCACGCGGTCTGCGAACATGCCGTTGAAAGCATGATCGGCTGCGGCGGCAAGGTCCCGTCGACGTTGCCCTGCCGGCATGGTGGCTATGCCGGTCAGGACCTCGGCCTGAGTCACCGCCGTAACGAACAAATCGCGCTCCAGCCGGCTGTCGAGCCAGTGCAGGACCGAGGGATGCGGTCGCTCCTGCATGAATTCCGAGACGACATTCGTGTCGAGAACGAACATTCCGCTGCCTCAGCCGAAACGCGGGGGGTCACGCATCGGTTCCCGTGGCGGAATCTCCAGCTGCACTCCCCCCAAGGGTTCGAACAACTCGTGGAGTTTCGTCCCAAGCCCCTTTTCCGAGGCTTCCTCCTCCACCGCCTCGCGCAGGATGATCCGCGCCTCTTCCTCCATTGAGCGACCGTTCGTCGCCGCTCGCACACGCAACTTCGTCTTCACTGCGTCGTCGAGGTTACGGATTGTGATGCTGGCCATCGTCGGCCTCCTTTCGGTGCCCTGTATGCTACCCTGAAGCCTCCGAGCGGACGGAAAATAGTATGATTGCAATGCAATCACGTCAAATGTCCTTTCTGCCACCCTTCCCGAGGCCTGGTTGGCCACCTCGCGGTGCCTGGCTTGATCGGTCGGCTGACCCTGCGTAGAGTTGCTGTCGGTGCCGGCCTCGCGAGGCCGGTGTGTGAGTCTGCGGGGAAAGGCGGAACGGACCATGACCCACCTGATCGGTCCAGGACGATCGCAGGGGGGCATGCATGCGTCGGTGGGAATCGCCATCGCGCTGTCGTTGCTGGTCGCCACCACCGTCGAAGGCACACACACACACGCCGAAGCCGATATGTCGGCCATGTGCTCTGTCTGCGAGATCGGTCACCAGGGGGTGCCTACATCCGCCGGAGGCCTACCGGTCGTCGTCGGGGCGGGAGTGCTGCAAGCTCCCAGACTTCCCGGACACCAGCTGTTTGCCGGAATCGTCCATCTCTCCCCTCATCGCAGCCGCGCACCGCCGCTTCCCGTCTCTCTGTAGCGATGAGCCCCTCTGCCGACCCGGGCGTCGGCGGAAGACCTGTCCATGGTTGCGCCGGTGACGGCGTACCCAACGCGAGAGATGGAAAACACATGCAGAACGGCGAATCGCGGGCGGGGCACGCACCCCTTCTCGAAGCCCGCGGACTCAGCAAGAACTACGGTGCCACCCGAGCCCTCGACTCCCTCGACCTGGCCATAGCGCCAGGAGAGGTCTATTGCCTCCTCGGCCCCAACGGCGCGGGGAAGACCACCACCATCAACCTCTTCCTCGGATTCGTGTCACCCTCGGGGGGCAAGGCCCTCGTCTCCGGCCTGGACGTGGCCACCCACGACCGCGAGACGAAGCAGCGGCTCGCCTATATCCCCGAGCAGGTGATGCTGTACCGCAATCTCAGCGGACTCGAGAACCTGGAGTACTTCGCCGCATTGGGCGGCAAGGGAGTGCTGGGTCGGGAACGGCTCACCGACATCCTGGTCGAAGCGGGCCTGGAGCGCGACGCGGTCAACCGCCGCGTATCCGAGTACTCCAAGGGCATGCGGCAAAAGGTCGGCATCGCGATTGCCATCGCCAAGGAAGCCGACGTCCTCCTGCTCGACGAGCCGACATCCGGGCTCGATCCCAAGGCCGCGAACGAGTTCTCGGCGCTGGTCGAGCGGCTCAGGAATCGCGGCGTCGCGGTGCTCATGGCGACCCACGATCTGTTTCGGGCGAAGGAGACCGGCACGCGTGTGGGCATCATGCGATACGGTCGCCTGGTGACGGAGTTGAGCACGGAGGAGATCGGTCACGCCGATCTCGAGCGCATCTACCTGGAACACATGCACGATTAGGAGACAGTCATGATCAGGCATATCGTCCGCAAGGAGTTCACCGACGTGCTGCGGGACGGCCGCTTCCGCTGGTGCTCGGTCCTGGTGGGAGCGCTGCTGCTGGTCTCGCTGGGGCACGGGTGGGTCCAGGCGCGCAGTGCGCATGAGGAGCGCGCGGCTGCGCAGGCCACCGCCCGGGAGCACTGGGAGACGCAGGGTGAGAAGAATCCCCATTCGGCGGCGCACTACGGGATCTACGCGTTCAAGCCCCGTCTGGCGCTGTCGTTTGTCGACGAGGGCGTGGACCCGTACACCGGTACGTCGGTGTGGCTCGAGGCCCACCGGCAGAACGACTTCCTTCTGCGACCGGCCCAGGACGCGACAGCGGCGCAGCGCATCGGGGCACTTACGGCGGCGCAGGTACTGCAACACCTTGTGCCGCTACTCATCATCCTGCTGACCTTCGGCGCGCTGGCCGGTGAGCGGGAACGTGGCACACTCCGCCAACTGCTTGCAACCGGAATCGGCCGGCGCGATCTGGCCGCCGGCAAGGCATTGGGCGTGGCGGGCGCACTGGGGTTGCTGCTGGTGCCGGCTGCCGTGGTGGGAGCGGCAGCGCTGGTCGTGGCGAGTCCCGGTCCGGCGGCATCGCCGCTGGCTCGCGGCACCGTCCTGGCCGGCGTCTATCTGGCGTATTTCACCGCCTTCCTGGCGCTTTCACTCGCCGTATCCGCATGGGCGCGCTCGGCGCGCACAGCCCTGGTCGTCCTGCTTGCCGTGTGGGTGGTGAACGGGCTCGTGGCGCCTCGCGTCGCGGTGGATCTGTCGAAATGGCTCCACCCGACGCCCTCCGCGTTGGAGTTCGCCCGTACCGTGGAGCAGGAGATGGCCAGCGGCGCAGGGGACATCTCCCCTCCGGACCGGGACGCGTCGACCCAGCGTCTGCTCGCCGAATACGGAGTGGCGCGGGTCGAGGACCTGCCCATCAACGCAGTGGGCGTCTACCTGCAGGAGAGCGAGGAGTTCGGCAACCGGATCTTCGACCGCAACTACGGTGCGCTGTGGGACACCTTCGAGCGCCAGAGCGTCGTGCACGAGACGGTTGCGCTGGCGGCGCCCCTGCTCGCGGTGCGCACGCTCTCGATGGGACTGGCCGGTACGGATGTCGAGCAGCACCGGCACTTCGCTGTCGCCGCCGAGACGTACCGCCGCGACCTGATGCGGCAGATGAACGGCGACATGACCGAGAACTCCCTGACCGGGGACTTCACCTACACGGTCGGGGCCGAGGTGTGGGAGGCGGTTCCCCCGTTGCAGTACGCCGCCCCGACACTGGGTTGGGTGCTGGGCAACCGGGTCCTTTCACTCCTTGTTCTTGGAACGTGGCTCGTCGGAGCGATCATTGCCGCCGCAGTGCGGGTACGGCGCGCGGAGGTGGCGTAGATGACCGCGCGCACCGTGTTGCGAAACGAGTGGCGGCTGCTCATGGCCGATCGGGCGCTCCGGATCGCGCTGGGGCTCTTCGCCGTCCTCCTCGTCTACGCGCTGGCAAACGGCATGGTCTGGTTGCGGTTTCAGGAGCAGACCGTAGAGGCTGTGGAGAGCGGCAACGCCGAGCGCACCGGCGCCTTCGAACAGGAACTGACTGCGATTGCGAACGGCGGCGAACCGTCTTCGCCCTTTGCCGATCCGCGCTCACCGCTCGTGCTGGGTGGGCCCAGCGGCAGCCACACCGCGGCGCTGGAGCCGGGTCCTCTGACGGCTCTTGCGGTCGGGCAGAGCGATCTCCTGCCCTACTACTACGACGTCAACATCTACACCAACGAGTCGTCGTTTCAACAGAACGGCGAGGTCGAGAACCCCCTCAACCTGATGGTCGGGCGCTTCGACCTGGCCTTTGTCGTGATCTACCTGCTGCCGCTGCTCGTTCTGGCGCTGAGCTTCAACGTGCTGTCGGAGGAGCGGGAGCAGGGGACGCTGGCGTTGACGCTCTCGCAGCCCGTGTCGGCTCGCAACGTCGTGACCGCGAAGCTCGCATTCCGGGCGTTTCTGGTTGTGGGAATGGTGCTGGCGGTCTCGTTACTCGGCATTCTGGCCACGGGGGGATTTGGCTCGCCCGGCCGAGTGCTTCTCTGGTGTGCCACGATCGTTGCCTACTCGCTCTTCTGGTTCGTGCTTGCGGCCTGGGTGAACACGCTGCGGCGGTCCTCGGCCTGGAACGCCACGGTTCTGGTCGGTGCATGGCTGGTGCTCGTGGTGGTGGCGCCGGCGGCGATCAACATCGCGGCGGGCCTGCTGCACCCGCTGCCGTCGCGCGTCGAGATGATCACCGCTCAGCGCGAGGCCTCGAACGAGGCCGTGAACCAGCGCAGCGAGCTCCTGGCGCGGTACCTGGAGGACCATCCCGAGATGGCCGAGGGCGTAGTGGCCGACGAGCCCGGGCTGGGTGCGCTCGCGTGGGCCGCCACGGACGCCGTGAATCGCCGCCTGGAGGAAGTGACGTCCGAGCACGATGCGCAGCGTGCCGAACAGATCGTCCTGGTCCGCCGCTATCGATTCCTGTCGCCGGCGCTCCTGGCCCAGGAAGTCCTCATCGACGCCGCAGGGACCGGCGACGCGCGCTTCGCTCACTTTCAGTCGCAGGTGCGGACGTTTGCGGAGCAGTGGCAGGAGTTCTTCGTGCCCGCAATCCTCGCGGACGAGCAGATGAGTGCCAGCGTCCTCCCCGACCTGCCAAGGTTTCGGCTGGCAAACGAAGAATCCGCCGAAATCGGGCGCCGTGCTGCGGTTCCGCTCACGGTCCTGGGCGGACTCGTGCTGCTGGTGGGCATGGGCGCCGGGGTCGGGCTCGGGAGGGTGCGAGGGGCGGACTAGGTGGGACTCCGCAACACGCTGCTCGTGGCACGGCGGCAACTGGGCACGATGCGCGAGGATCGGTACATCCTGTTCCTGCTGGTGCTCGTCGTCACTCTGGGGGTCGTCTCCGTTCTCGGTGCCCGGCATCACGCCGCGAGTGAGACGGAACAGCGGGCCCGCTATCAGGCGCTGGTGGATCGTCAGTGGGCGGACCAGCCGGACCGCCATCCGCACCGGGTGATCCACTACGGGTTCCTCGTCTTCCGCGAAGAGGCGCCCCTGGCGTTCTTCGACCCGGGGGTCGGTGCGTACGCAGGAACGTCACTCTTCCTGGAGGGACACCGGCAGAACACGGCCAGCTTCGGAGACGCCCGGCACGCGACGGCGATGTTGCGCTTCGGGCGTCTCACGCCGGCCGCCGTGCTGGGGCTGCTCCTGCCGCTGTTCGTGGTGGCGGCGGGATTCGCGTCGGTGAGTGGCGAGAGGGAACGGGGCACGCTTCGGCTGCTTTTGGCGCAGGGCACGACTCCCGGGCAGATCATGGCGGGAAAGGCGCTGGGCGTCGGGGCGGTGGCCGTCGCGGCGGCGCTTCCGATCGGGCTGATCACAGCCGCATTCGTAGCCGTCGGAGGCCCGGACCAGCCCTCGATCGCACGGATGCTGGCGCTCGCGGTGACCTACGCGGCGTATCTTGCGGGATGGGTGCTGCTGACCGTGTGGGTCTCGTCACGCAGGGCCTCTTCGCGGGCCACGCTCGCCCAGCTGGTGGCCATATGGGTCGCCCTCTGCGTCGCCGCCCCGCGCCTCGGTGCTTCCCTCGCGGCCGCACTCCATCCCATCCCGTCGCGCGCCCAGTTCACCGCCCGGGTGGAGGCGGCGCAGAGGGAGGTGGGAGACAGCCACAACCCGGACGATCCCTTCTTCCGCGCCCTGCGCGACGAGTACCTGGCGCGCTACCAGGTGGCGTCGGTCGAAGAGCTTCCGATCAACTGGGGCGGAGTGGTGAGCCGCGAGGGAGAGGAGGTCACCAGCCGGATCCACGAGGAGCACCAGCAGGAACTGGTCGCCGCGTATCGCAGGCAGGACCGGGTGATGGCGTGGCTCGGGCTGCTGTCCCCCTACCTGGCGGGGCGGGACCTGTCAATGGCGGCAGCGGGCACCGGCCCGGAGGCGGTCGAGGCGTTCCGCGCGCAGGCCGAGGCCCACCGCTATGACATCATCCAGCGCCTCAACGACCTGCACATCCACGAGATCAAATACGAGAACGACCGCGCTCAGCGCATCGCGCGCCAGGAATGGACCCGGTTCCCGGTCTTCGAACCGAGTCTTCCTTCGCTCCGCCTGGCTCTGGCCGACCGTCCCCAGTCGCTGGCTGCACTGGGACTGTGGGTCGTCCTTCCCCTCGCGGGCCTCGGGCTGGGGCGAAAGCGGCTGCCGCGCGTAGGTGTGGACGGGTCCGGATCCTGAGCGCCGACACGATGAGGTTCGCAGGCGCGATCTCGTGGACGCGCCTGATCCGGCTCGAAATCGCCCGGGTCATCCGCGCTGGCGGCGTCAGGGTCGCGGTGCTTCTGCTGCTGGGGCTCGGAGTGTATGCGGGCTGGCAGGGGAACCGGAGGATTCAGGCGGCCGACGCCGCCACTGCAGCAGCTGAGGCCGCCTACCGGGATCAGCTCGCACATCTCATTTCCATCTATCCCCCGGCGACGGAAGCGGGCGAGTTGCTGTACTACCTGGCCTTTCCGGCACCACGGCAACCGTCCCCGCTGTCGGCGGTCGCCAGCGGCAGGGCGGAGGTCGAGACGGCAAGCCTGCGGATACGCCTGCTGGCGCTCGAGGGACAGCTGTACGAACACGAGACCCTGAATCCGCGCCTAGCCGCCGCAGGGCACCTCGATCTGGGCTTTGTGCTCATCGCCCTGCTTCCGCTCTTCGTCATCGCCATCACCTACGACATCGTTTCGGGCGAACGCGAGCGCGGCACCTGGCAGATGGCCCGGCTCTTCGCCCGGCCGCGGCGGCTGGTCGCCGCAAAGGTCGGCGCACGCATGATTCTCGTGGCAGGCCTGGTCATGTCGCTGGCCCTGATCGGGATGCTCCTTGCGGGAATCGATGCCGATGGCCGTGCAGGCTGGGCGGTTGCGCTGATTTCCCTGCACACGCTCTTCTGGTTCGCCCTCTGCCTGGGTGTCGCCGGCGGGCGCCGCTCCTCGACCACCAACGCGATGATCCTGGTGGGTATGTGGGTGGCGCTCACGTTCCTGGCTCCGGCGGTCCTTAGCCTGACGAACGCGATCCTGCACCCCGTACCCGAAGCCCTGGAGCTGACCGTGCGCCAGCGCCAGGGGTATCACGAAGCGTGGGATCTTCCCAAGGCGGCGACGATGGACGGCTTCTTCGAAGACTACCCCCAGTGGAGCGACCAGACAGTCCCGGAAGATGAATTCACGTGGGCCTGGTACTACGCGATGAACCACCGTGGCGACCGGGCCGCCCGCGATGCATCACGCGCCTACCGCGATATCCTGACGCGGCGGGACGAGTGGGCCCGTCGCTGGTCGCTGCTGGTGCCGCCGCTTGCAGCCCAGATCGCGCTCGACCGGCTCTCTTCCAACGACCTGGCCACGCAACTCGCCTACCAGGAAGCGGTCCGGCGGTACCACGAACGACTCAAGGCCCACTTCCAGCCGATTCTGTTCTCGGCCGCGCCGATCACTGAAGTCGACTGGGAGCGGGTACCCGCCTTCGAGCCGGCTGCTCCCGTGGGTGCGGCATCGCGAGCCGGTCTGCCGGCCGCGGCCGCTCTGATCCTGATCTCTATCTGCGCGCTGTTGCCCGCAGTCAGGCCACGACCTTTCCCGGATTCATGATCCCCTGCGGATCGAGCGCCGCCTTCACCGCCCGCATCGCCGCCACACCCGCCGCCCCGAACTCGGACTCCAGGTAGCCGATCTTCCCCAGACCGATCCCGTGCTCGCCGGTGCACGTGCCCTCCATCGCGATCGCGCGCCGCACGATGCGCTCGTTGATCGCTTCCGCCTCGGCCAGCTCCGCCTCGGAATCGGGGTCGATGATAAAGACCGCGTGGAAGTTCCCGTCGCCCACGTGCCCCACGACGCCCCACGGCATCGAAGCCGTCTTCAGGTCCTCTTCGCTCTCCACAATGCAGCGGGCCAGGCGCGAGACGGGCACGCAGACATCGGTCGTCAGGCCGTGACAGCCGGGGCGCAGCCCCAGCAGCGCCGGGTAGGCGTCGTGGCGCGCCTTCCATAACCGTGCCCGCTCGTTCTGCTGGCGGGCGTATTCGAACGCGGTCCCGCCGAGGCCGCGGCTGATCTCCTCGATCAGGGCACCCTGCGACCGCACCTCGTCCTCCGAACCGTGGAACTCGAAGAACACGGTCGGCGCCTCGGCATAGGCGTATCCGGAATAGCCGTTGACCGCCCGCATCGCCGTCGCGTCGAGCAGTTCCGCGCGCGCGACCGGAACCCCCAGCTGCACGGCTTCCACCACCGAGCGCACGGCTTCCTCCATGCCCGGATAGGCGCACACGGCGGCCGCCATCGCCTCGGGCACCGGGTGCAGGCGCAGCGTGAGTTCGGTGATCACCGCCAAAGTCCCTTCCGACCCGACCAGCAGATTGGTGAGATCGTACCCGGCCGACGACTTCCTCGCCCGGCCCCCGGTCCGCACCACCTCGCCGCTCGCCAGCACGGCGGTGAGCGAGACCACGTTGTCGCGCATGGTTCCATACCGCACAGTGGTCGTCCCCGACGCGCCCGTGGCCGCCATCCCGCCCAGCGTCGCGTCGGCCCCCGGATCGACCGGGAAGAACAGCCCCGTGCCGCGAAGCTCCCGGTCCAGCTGCATCCGCGTCACCCCGGCCTCGACCGTCGCGTCCAGGTCGTCGGGACGGACGGCCAGCACCCGGTTCATCCCGCTCATATCGATCGAGATCCCGCCGCACACCGCCTGCACGTGCCCCTCGATCGAGGTGCCGGCCCCGAAGGGGATCACCGGCATCCCGTGCCGCGCGCAGGCCCGCACCGCGAACGCGACCTCGTCGGTGGATTCCGCGAAGACCACCCCGTCGGGCGGAATCACGGGGTGGTGCGAATCGTCCTTGCCGTGATGCTCGCGCACGGCGGCGGCAGTCGAGTAGCGGTCGCCGAAGCGGCCGCGGAGTTCTTCGTGGAGGGCGGTGTCGACCGGGGCGGCGCTGGCGGCCGCGGTAGAGCTGGCGGCGCTGGCTGCCGGGGCAACCGTGATCAGTTCCGCCCTGGCCATACGCCACGTCCCGTCAGGCTGCGGTCCGGGAAAACCGTGGTGAACACCGGGTCCGGCAGAAGCGGCTCGGTCAGGAGCGGGGTGGTCACGTGGAAAAGCCCGACGCCCGTCGTGTCCGGAAGCGCGGAAGCCGGCCCCATGAACATCCGTTCCCTGCAACTCTCCACCCTGCGGAACCCGGTGTAGGACGAAAAGCCGAGACCCGCGCTCAGAACCGCGCCGAACCGTACGGCATCTCCGTCGGAACTGGTGAGGGCCGTGATCAGGAAGCCCCCGGCTCCGACGGCGTCCAGAACGGGCAGAATCCTCTCGATGCTGCACGATCCAGGGGGTGCAGGCTCATCGGCAGGGATGAAGTCCGGCGGACCCTTGACAAAGGCCAGCGAACAACCGGACAGGAAAAGCAGGGAGCCGGCCAGAACAAGCAAAGAGCCGGCCCGCAACGGTCTTGCAAACATGAGAAATGACCTTGTCACAGGGTGGATCGGCGGGAAGAACCTAGCGCACGCATGCGAAAAGCGGCAAGGAAGTTGTGGGCATGCTCACGCGCACGGCGGCGGTGGCACTTGGCGGTGGCACTTGCGAATACGGGTTTTGTTCGGTATCTTGTCAGGCCCATGACTCATGTGCCGAAGACGAAGCAGCATATCGCGGCAACGCTCCGCCGCACGATCCGTGGAATCGAGGAAGCCGGGTCGCCGGTCGACAAGGCGCGTTTGCCGTTGGGTGTTTCCAGGATCGACCGGGCTCTCCCGGGCGGCGGGCTGCGCCTGGGCTGCATCCACGAAGTGGCGGGAGATGAAGCCGCCACCGGGTTCTGCGCGGCCTTGCTGGCGCGTGCCGCGGCAACCGTGGGCAGGCACGGCGGGGCCCGCGCGGGGCGCACCGGGGCGCGGGCGCGGCGCGGTGGCCTTCCCGGCGGCGACCGGCGCGGCGCGCTCCTCTGGCTCGCCCAGAGCGACGACCTGTATGCGCCCGGGCTGGTCCGCTTCGGCATCGAAGCCGGGCAGCTGCTGGTCGTGTCACGACTGCGCCGCCGGGACGACATGCTGTGGGCCATGGAAGAAGCGCTCCGCTGCCGGGCCGTGAGTGGGGTGGTGGCCGAGACCGGGGGGATCGGCCTGGCGGCGGGGCGCCGCCTGATGCTGGCGGCCGAGGGGACCGGGGTGCTGGGACTGGTGCTGTCGCGCCGTGACGGGGGAAGGCGGGGTAGGAAGGGGGTGCGGGGTGGGGCGGGGGTGCGGGCGGCCGTCAGCCGCTGGCGGGTGACGGCCGCCCCGGGGGGCTCTCCGATTCCCGACGGCCGGCAGCCACCGGAAAGGGACGGCATCAGGTGGCGCGTCGAGTTGCTGCATTGCCGCAGCGGCCGCCCGGCAGAGTGGATCGTGGGAGTGGAAACCGGCGTTCTGTCAGGGTCCGAGCGCTCCCCGCGGGATCACGCTCACCCCGTCGGGTCTGGTCCCGCTCAGCGCACAGCCGCAGGCAGCCTCCGCACCACCACCCTGGCGACCTCGAATTCGTCGAGTTCGATGAACGCGGCTACGCCGTTCGGCCCGAAGGCATCGGGTATTTCGGTTGCGTCCATCGGGAAGGTGCCGATGTAGCGCCCCTCGGAGGTAACGACATCGATGGGCCCGTCGCTCTCCGGTTCGTCGCCGCGACGGCACACCCAGATGCTGCCGTCCCACGTGGTGGAGAGGTCGCGCAACACGGAGAGTTCAGGGTAGTAGGTCGGTTCGGGCATATCGAGCGGGGTCGTCGGGCTCAGCGCCCCAGGATTGCGGCCGCCCGGGGTGAAGAGCCGCATCTGCATGGATACACCACCTGAACCCTCGCGCCGTGCGGCCTCCTGCTTCTCGCGATGCTCCTTCTCGATTCGAGGCGTGACCGGCTCGGGCTGGATGGGGCGCCGAATGATCCTCGTCACTTCACCGGCATCCGGACGGGTGACCTTCAGGGCGTAGGCCGACGAGTCGGAGTAGACGATGCCACCGTTCGGCAACACGCCCGCCAGCAGCGGCGGCTCGAAGATGGAAGGTTGCGAAAGGCCGCTCAGGGCATTGGCCAGGGTCTCCCTGTCACCCCCGGGGATGCTGATGTTCCCCGGCAGCTCGAGATCAGCCTCCGCGCGGGGAGGAAGCCAGGCCTGGACGACGGTGTCGGTCCGGACCTCCTCGCCGGCAAGTCCGAGCCGGGTGATCGGACGGGATGTCGGCGGACCTGCGTTGCCAATCATGGCAACGGGCCTTCCGAAGCTACCGGTGAACACGGCCTTTCCGCGCGGATCGGCCAGCAGGTTACGCGCCATCCCACCCGGGCCACCACCCTCGTTCCCCCACACCATGCGCAGGAAGATGCCGTTCACATCGAAGAGCTGATACGCGCGGTGTCCGAAGTCGCTCACAATCGTGGTGCCGTCCCGCATGACCGCAAACCCCGCCGGCATATTGAATTCGCCGGGCCCTTCACCTGAGGTGCCGAATTCGCGCAGGAAGTTGCCGGATGCGTCGAACACCAGCACGCGCGTTCCTCCCGAGCCCAGCCCCAGTACGCGTGTTCCATCTCCAAGGGACATTCCACCGCTACCGTCCGCGATGTAGAGATTCCCGTTCTCATCGAACTCGACGTGCATGACGGTACCGAACATCTCCCAGTCTTCGCCTTCCAGCACACCGATGCGGAAGACTTCTTCAAAGTCGGCGTCCAGGTGCCGGTCGCGGCCATTGAGGTCGACAACTTCCTGGGCCGAGAGGGACCGGGGGGCGGAAAAAGCGCTGGCAAGCAGGAAGAGGGCAGGGGTCGAAAAGGTCTTGATGGTCATGGGGTACCTCGCTCCGGGTTGCAAAACAATACGCCGCCGCTGCCGGAGCACTTCAATGGCGGTCATTGGCGGGGGTTCCAGTCTTTTCCAATACGGAGATGAGCCTGAACCGGGGAAGGTGCGAGAAGTGAGGCCGGAGCCCGGAGCAGGTGGCAGTTGATGGAGTTTGATTATCTCCTTGGACGTGGGAGAGAGGCAACCGGCGAGCCGGAGGATGGCCGGGAGGCATGAGGGTCTCCGGCGAGCCAGCGGTTGGCGCGAGTCGGATCACGCGGCGGAGTTGCCGGCTTGGCCGATGGCGCGGAAGAGTTCGTCGCGGGCGCGGCGGACGGCTCGGGCGGCGTCGAGGTCGGTGGTTGCGGCGGCGAGTTGGTCGAGAGCGCCGAGGGTGACGCCGTGCCGGAGGAAGGCGTCGGAGCCGGGCAGGGCTTTGAAGCGCTCGTAGGGCGTGGTGACGTCCCGTTGCCGGTAGCGCCGCTTGACTCGGCCGGTGGGGCTGGTGACTTCGGTGGGGAAGAGGCAGGGCCGGTGGAAGTTGAGGAAGGGGCAGAGGTGGTCGTGGAGGAAGGCGTTGACCTGGGGGACGAGGGCGTGGGGGACGTGGACGTGGCCGAGCCACTTGCGGACGACGCTGCCGTTCTTGGTCTCGGCCAGCGCGTTATCGTTGGGGTGGCGGGGCCGGGACTTGGTGAAGACGCCGATGTGGAGCTGGTTGAGCAGCTCGGCCACGCGGCCGTTGACGTATTCGCTGCCGTTGTCGGAGTGGAAGGCGCGGATGGCGAAGGGGAAGGCGGACAGCAGGGCTTCGAGGCGCGGGACGAGGAAGTGGTGGGTGATGCGCGGCACGGCTCCAAGGTGTTGGAACTGCGTGACTTCGTCGACGACGTTGATGAGGTAGATGCCCTTCCGCCTCTCGCGGTCGCCGAGGTGGACGGTGTCGACGCGGAGATGGCCGGGCTTGCCGTCCGGCCGCGGCTTGCGGCGGACCCCGATGGGGACTGGGGTGGGCCGGGTCTTGCGGAAGGTGAGGCGGCCGGTCCGGTACGCGCGGGTCTTGCGGAGGTTGTAGATGTGGCCGTTGGAGATCGAGGCGAGACGCGCGAAGCGTTCGTCGCCGTAGACCTCGTGCATGCGTTGCAGGACCACCTTGGTGGCAGGTCCGGAGGGCTGGCCGAAGGCTTCGTCGACCTCCGCCAGCAGAGCGGCGTCGTAGGGCGTGTAGCGGCGCTGGAAGGCGTTGGCGGGGGGCCTCCTGCGGTGGTCGCGGATGTGGCCCGTCCGGCGGTGCTGTCGGATGAGGCGGGTGACCTGGGCGCGCGAAAGGCCCGTCACCTTCTCGACGAACCGCTTCACCAGGCCCTTGTCGGGCTTCCCGAGGCCGTGGTACTCGAAGCGGACCAGCGTGCGGCGGACGAAGACGTAGGCGGAAGTGCGGTCGGTGATCTGGAAGTCGGCCGGTTCGTTGCCCTCAAGGAAGGCGCGCATCTCGTCGAGCGTCCGGATCCGTTCGGTGCGAAGTGTCACGATCATCCTCCAATGATCTCTTCGCCCCGGCCTTCAGGCTCACTCCCCGCTGGAAACCGGCCCCGCGTTCAGGCTCATTTGCCGTTGGACAAGACTTTCCATTGATATTCGGTATATATTCGGTTATCCTTCACGGGCCATGTCTCATGAACGAACGGCCCCGACCCCACCCGGTGCGCCTGCCCTGACGGGTCCGCGCCTCGCCCGGCGCATCCTCGCCGCATGGCTTCCCTGGTGGCCCACCGAGCGGCTGGCCCGGCGGTGTCCCGAGGCGCGCAGCCACCCCTTCGTCACCGTCGCCGAGAGCCGCAACCGGCTGACCATCGATGCCGCCAACCCGCTCGCCACCCGGGCCGGCCTCACGCCCGGCATGTCGCTGGCCGACGCGCGCGCGGTCGTACCCGACGTGGTCGTCCGACCCGCCGACCCCACCGGCGACGCCCTCGCGCTGGAGAATCTCGCACGCTGGGCGGACCGCTTCACCCCGCGCGTCATGCCCGACGCGCGCGACACGATCTTCCTCGACATCGCCGGCTGTACCCGCCTCTTCGGCGGCGAAGAGGCGCTGACCGCGTCGCTGCGTGCCGCGCTCGAGAATTTCGGCCTGACCGTGCAGCTGGCACTCGCCGACACCCCCGGCGCGGCGTGGGCGCTGGCGCACTACGGCGACGAGGATCCCGCCATGGTAGCGACCGGCACCGGACCGTCCGGCCTCAACGACGCGCTCGCCCGGCTGCCCGTGGCCGCCCTGCGGCTGAGCGCCGACGTGGTGGACGCACTTGTTTCCTTCGGCCTGGACAGAATCTCGGCACTATCTGTCCTGGAGCCTGTCGAACTCATCCGGCGTTTCGGCATGGAGCCGGTCAGACGGCTGGAGCAGGCCCTGGGACAGGTGGACGAACCGATCATTCCGCTGCGCCCCCCGCCCCCGCGCGAAGCCCAGCGCGCCTTCGCCGAACCGATCTCCAGACCGGCGGACATCCGCGCGGCGCTCGACGGACTTCTGGACGACCTCTGCCTGTCGCTCAGCCGGTCCGGCGAGGGTGCGCGGCGGCTGCAACTGGTCTGCCACCGGGCGGACGGCGACCGGCGGACCCTCACCATCGGCACCAGCCGTCCGCTGCGCCGCAAGAAGCCGCTCATGGGCCTCTTCGCCGAGAAGCTCGACCGAGTCGAGCCCGGCTTCGGAATCGACGAGATCGTGCTGGCCACCGATGTGGTCGAGACCATCGACGAACTTCAGACCGACTGGTCCGGCAAGGCCGTGGGAGGGCGCCACGCCGCAGATGAAGAGGAGCTGGCCGACCTGCTCGACCGGCTGGGAAATCGGTTCGGGTTCGGCAGGATCGGGCGACCGGTTCCGCGCCAGAGCTGGTTGCCGGAGCGGGCGGCCCCGCACCGGCCGCCGCTGGCGGGACCCGGGATCCGTCACGGCATCTCGCCGGCCGCCGCCCGGCCCGCTGTCGCCACGGACTGGCCGGAGGACCGCCTGAGGCCGCTGCGGCTATTGTCCCCCCCGGAGCCGATCGAGGTCGTCACCCCGGAATCCGGCGGGGCGCTCCCGGGCTTCCGTCGTCAGGGACAACTCCATCGGCTGCGCGCGGTCGAGGGCCCGGAACGGCTGGAGTGCGAATGGTGGCGCGAAGAGGCGCCGCGCCGCGACTACTACCTCGTCGAGGACGAGATGGGGTGCCGGTACTGGCTGTTCCGCGAGGGTGCTTGCGATTCGGCAGGTACCGGCGGTCCCGGCCACGGGCAGCCGGGGACCCCGCCCCGCTGGTTTCTGCACGGGCTTTTCGGGTGAGGGGTCCGTCAGGATGCCCGCCGGTCGGTGTGCGCCCTCAGTCGTCCGGCCCGCCCATAAGCTGAAGCAGCCTGGTCGTCGTCCTCCAGTTGCGGATCGTCATGCTCTGGTACACGGGCATCGAGGCGAGTCGACTGAGATGGCTTCGCGATGCCTTGGCGATGAGTCGCGAGAAATAGAGGACACCTTCGCCCGCCCAGGCCTCGTCCACGCCGGGCCTGGCGCGGACATGCTCCATGGCGTCGGCCGCCGTCAGGGGAGGCATCAGGAAGAGGATGTCGTAGCGGTAGACGTCCGGTTGCGTGCCGAATCCCGCCGGCGCCCCTTCGACCACGGCCCGCATCTGCTTACGGGATCGCAACGTGACTTTCCCCTTGTAGTTGAACGCCGCCGCCAGCATCCCCTCGATCCGGGTCGTCAACGCACCGAGCCCGGAGGAAGCCGACCGGAAGATCACGTTCCCGCTCTGGATGTATGTAACGACGTCGCGGAAGCCTTCTGCCTCGAAGCAACTCCGGAGTTCGGCCATGCGAATCACGTTCCTGCCGCCGACATTGATTCCCCGGAGCAGGGCCAGCCAAGTCGTGTCCGCGCTCCCGCGCACGGTCATTGCAGTGAATCCTACCGCGAATTCCGCGCCACGAGCGCCGCCAGGAGGAGGGTGACGGCTGGCAGCGCAATCTGCACCATCTCGCCTGCCCGGACTACCGTGAAGATCGCGCCGAGCATGACCACGATCATGGCCGTGGCGGCATGGAAGCGCGTCTTCTTCATCAGGAAGCAGACGCCTGCGGCCGTCTCGGCGACGCCGATCAGGTACTGGAACCAGGCGGGATAACCCCACGCGCCAAACTGTTCGACCATCATCCCGGCGAGCTTCATGACGCCGGTCGCCAGGAAGAGCAACGCCAGCACGATCGATATCACGGTCGTCAACTTCCCGGTCGTTTCCTCCGCCATGGTCTACTCCTTGAGTTCTGTTCGCATGACCCCGAGCAATTCCAGAGGGAAAGTACGACGAGACCGGGGTTCGGGACACGCACGGCTTGCGGGAGCACGATCGACCTTGTCCGGCAGGAGGGGCAATCGCTCTGGCAACCCTAACGTTACGTCAGGGTTGTATTGATCTTCGGTAAATATTCGGTTATCGTTCAGGGGCCATGTCCGCTGAACGAAGCTCGCCACGCCCGGCTACCGGCCCCAGGCCCGCCCCCGCCTACGCCGAACTCCAGGTCACCAGCAACTTCTCCTTCCTGCGGGGCGCCTCGCACCCCGAAGAGATGGTCGAACGCGCGGCCGAACTGGGCTACCGCGCGCTCGCGCTCACCGACCGCAACACGCTGGCCGGTGTCGTGCGCGCCCACGAGGCCGCCCAGCGCACCGGCCTCCACTTCATCCCGGGCACCCGGCTCGACCTGCAGGACGGCCCCAGCCTGCTCTGCCTCCCCACCACCCGGCACGGCTACGGCGCGCTCTCCCGCCTCATCACCACGGGACGCAGGCGCGCGCCCAAGGGCGATTGCATGCTCACGCGGGAAGATGTCGCCGCGGCGGCAGACCCGACCGGCCACCTCTTCATCGCCGTCCCCCCCGTCACGCCCGGCGACGACTTCGCCGACCACCTCGCCTGGTACCGCGACCACCTCGCCGCCCCGCTCCACCTCGCCGCCACCCACTGCCACCGCGGCGACGACGACCACCGCCTGGCCCGTCTCGCCACCCTCGCCGCCTCGCACGGTGTCCCCCTCGTCGCCACCGGCGACATCCACCAGCACGATCCCGCGCGCCGCCGCCTCCACGACGTGCTTGCCTGCGTCCGCGAGCACTGCACCATCGACAACGCGGGCTGGAGGCTGGAGGCCAACGCCGAACGGCACCTCAAGTCCCCCGAGGAACTGGCTCGCCTCTTCCGCGACCACCCCGAGGCCCTCACCAACACCGCCCGGATCGCCGAGCGCTGCCGCTTCTCGCTCGCCGAACTCCGCTACGAATACCCCGACGAGGTCGCCGAAGACGGCCGCACGCCGCGCGAGACGCTGGCGGAGCTGACCTGGGCGGGTGCCGCCAGGCGCTACCCGGACGGCATTCCCCACAAAGTCCGCGCGACGATCGAACACGAACTGGCGCTGATCGCTCAGCTCGAATACGAGCCCTACTTCCTCACCGTCGAGGACATCGTGAGGAAGGCGCGCGAGCTGGGCATCCTCTGCCAGGGCCGCGGTTCCGCCGCCAACTCCGCGGTGTGCTACTGTCTCGGCGTCACCTCGGTCGACCCCGCGCAGGTCGACCTGCTCTTCGAGCGCTTCATCTCCGCCGAGCGCGACGAGGTGCCCGACATCGATGTCGACTTCGAGCACGAGCGCCGCGAAGAGATCATCCAGTACATCTACGGCAAGTACGGGCGCGACCGGGCCGGGCTGACCGCAACGGTCATCACCTACCGCGCCAAAAGCGCGCTGCGCGACGTGGGCAAGGCAATGGGCCTGAGCGAAGACGTGATCGGGCGGCTGCTCTCCATGGTCTCGTGGTGGTCGAAGCCGGTGGGCGAGGAACGGGCCCGCGAAGAGGGCTTCAACCCCTCCGACCGGCGCCTGGCGCTCACCATGGAACTCGCGCGCGAGCTGTGCGGGTTCCCTCGACACCTGTCCCAACACACAGGCGGCTTCGTCATATCGCGCGGGCCGCTGTGCGAGATCGTCCCCATCGAGAACGCCGCCATGGAGGACCGGACGGTGATCGAGTGGAACAAGGACGACCTGGAGGCATTGGGACTGATCAAGGTCGACGTGCTCGGGCTCGGCATGCTCTCGTGCATCCGCAAGGCCTTCGCCCTGCTCGAGGAGGAATACGGCCTTCGCTACACGTTGGAGAGCGTGCCGCAGGAGGACCCGGCCACGTACGGGATGATCCAGCGTGGCGACACCGTCGGGGTTTTCCAGATCGAAAGCCGCGCCCAGATGGCGATGCTGCCGAGGCTGAAGCCGGCCACCTTCTACGACCTGGTCATCGAAGTGGCGATCGTGCGCCCGGGACCGATCCAGGGCGACATGGTCCACCCCTACCTGCGCCGGCGGCAGGGGCGCGAGCCTGTCGAATACCCGTCCGAAGAGCTGCGCCAGGTGCTGCGGAAGACGCTGGGCGTGCCACTGTTCCAGGAACAGGTCATGCGGATCGCCATTGTCGCGGCGGGGTTCACGCCAGCCGAAGCCGACCAGCTGCGGCGCGCCATGGCCAGCTTCCGCAATCCGGGCACGATCCACCGCTTCCGCGACAAATTCATCGACGGCATGATCGGCCGCGGCTACACCCGCGACTTCGCCGAGCGCTGCTTCCGTCAGATCGAGGGATTCGGCGAGTACGGCTTCCCCGAGAGCCACGCGGCCAGCTTCGCGCAACTGGCCTACGTCTCGTCATGGCTGAAGTGCCACTATCCGGCGGTGTTCGCGTGTGCGCTCCTGAACAGTCAGCCGATGGGCTTCTACGCCCCGGCGCAGATTGTGCGCGACGCACGCGACCACGGCGTCGAGGTGCGCCCGACCGACGTGAACCATTCGGAGTGGGACTGCACGCTGGAGCCGACCGCCGACGGCCCCCTCGCCCTTCGCCTCGGCCTCCGCCAGATCCGCGGCCTGAAGGAGAAGGACGCCGAGCGGCTGACGGCCGGCCGGCTGCTCGCCATCCACCCGACCGGTGCCCGCTCGACCACAGCCCGCTCGACCTCGGCCCGCTCGACCTCGGCCACCGTCCCCGGCTACCGCTCACCCATCGACCTGTGGCAGCGAACGGGCCTGCCGTCAGCCGTCCTGACTCGCCTGGCCACCGCCGACGCCTTCACCTCGATGGGACTGGACCGCCGCCAGGCCGCCTGGGCGGTGCGGGCGCTGAGCGAAGCGGGGCCGCTGCCGCTGTTCGAATCGGCCAGGAGCGATCGGGCGGCAAACGAACGCGGGGCAAACGGCAGCCCGGCCCACGACGATGACTGCAGCCGTCCCGAGCCGGCCCTCCCCGCCATGTCCACCGGCGAGCAGGTGGCCGCGGACTACCGGACCACGGGCCTGTCGCTCAAACGCCACCCGGTTGCGCTGCTGCGGCGCCGCCTGGACGAGCGCGGCGTGCTGGCCGCGAAGGGTCTGGAGGGGCTGAACGACGGGGATCGAGCCACCGTCGCGGGGATCGTGCTGACCCGCCAGCGCCCCGGGAAGGGAATCGTGATGTTCGTCACCCTGGAAGACGAGACCGGCACCGCCAACCTGGTCGTGTTCCCGTCCGTGTACGAGAACCAGCGCCGCGACACCCTCACCGCGCGCCTGATGATGTGCCGCGGCAAGGTGCAGAAGGTGGACGGAGTGATCCATGTGATTGCAGAGCGTGTGACCTCGCTGAACGAGTGGCTGGCCGAGCTGGGGACGCCGGGCGGGGGCGAGGTGGCGGCGGGGGAGGGCGGGAAGGGCGGCAGCGCGCAGGCAGGCAACTTGACGGAGTCGTTCGTGGGCCGGGGGCGGTTTTTCCACTGACGGGACTCGTCTGAAAACCTGTCCCATCGGGACATGGAAGCGCCCCGCACAATCCCTTCTATTCGACGCACTATTTCCAAAAACGGCAGGACCGACCCGCAGTGCACTCCGAGCCCCACAGCGCTATTATCCGATGACCGGCGACAAGCTCCGGAAACGGATGTCGGCTTCAAGAAGCGGATGGGGATGGCGTGACCTCGACAGGGTCTACACCAGCCACGGTTTCAAGAAGCGGGAAGGTAACTCCTATGAAAAGCACTCAATACTACCTGACCCTTCCGTACCAGCAGACAGTAACCTTCGAGGAGTGCACCGACGGCTCTCCCTGCTACATCGCTCGCGTAATCGAATTGCCGGGGTGTGAGAGTCACGGAACAACACCAGCGGAGGCCCTGGAAAACCTGGAGAACGCGAAGCGACTCTACATCGAAAGCATGTTGGAGGACGGGATTGAGCCAGCAGCCAGTCTGGCGGCAATACGCGCTTGGTAGGCGGAACACCAAAGGCCAGAATCACAGCAAGAAATCACGTAAGTCTAACTGGGACTGCACGATCTGCCACTCTTGCCGTGGCGCCACACCGGGTCGCTAGCGTACCATGATGCCGGGAAAACCGGGGTTAATCGGCGGGAGAACCGCGAGTACCCTCATTGCGTCCCACCCGGATGCACGGGATTGCGTTTCTTGGTCCATCCGCAATCGTGAAGCTGCCGAAACGGGCCACGGCTTCGACACGGCCTTCTCCGTGCCGCCGCTTCGGTGAAGGTCGCGACATCACGTTCAGAGTTCAAGCGCGAACCGAGACGCCCGTACTCAGATTCTCCAACGGGTTCCCTCGATCATCGTCGTTTGGTCCCACTGCCGCCGGAAGCAGGCGTGGGCTGGACGTTTATCCTCTTTAGCCTCGCCGAGGTCGCGACCGCGATACCAGCGCGCTGCCGAAGCCGTGTCACCAAAACCCATTACCGCACGATTCTACCAATTCGATCCCACCGAACTGAGCGCCTCCCGAACGCATCACCACGTTCGCGGCTACCGTACGAAAACACAACCGCCAAAACACGCGCGTCAAGGTGTTCTTCCTCGATATACCCAAACTGACGAGAGTCCGCACTGAATAGTTGATTGTCCCCAACAACGTACACCGCACCGTCTGGAACCACTGTCCCTACGCCGCTCGCCAAGTCGCCTACAGCCCTCACCTCGCCCCCATCGTCCCTCGACTTCTCCTCACCTGCATTCTCATCGCCAAGATCGCGCGTATCCACAACGCTATCGTCCTCCGTTCTAACTGTATCGCCCGCCACCCACCTGACTCGCTTGATTAGCGGCACCGGCACTCGTTCATGCTCTCGCACCACCCAGATCTCTCCCCGGCTCGGAGCATCGAAGAAGGGCACAGAAAGCGTCACAACGACGTCGCCTGGGAAGAGCGTCGGCTCCATTGATCTTGCGCTAACCACATACGTCCGGACAAAAAGAAACGGCAGCACGGCGGCACACGCCAGGATCGCCCAGCGTTTCGTCCTCGCGATACGCTTGTCGTCAGCTTGGCCCATTCGCTTGGCTATTCAATACGACAGGAGCACCTCTTCCCACCCAGGTCTCTATCTCCGTTATCCCGGTGTGGCGACCTATCACCTCTTCGTTCACGAAGGACGCATGTCCCCATTGGGTATCAATCACCCGGGTCATCAACAGCACTTGTGGCGTGGCTCCGCGACCTGGCATGTCGCCATAGATGTACTTCTGTACACCGGCGTTCCCCCAACTTCGCCCGGTCATCATTTCGTCGAACTCACCGAACTTGAGCAGGTGCTCCCAACCCGCATATGGATCAGTGTCACGTGCTATACCTACTGCGCTGAACTGCATTCCATTGGCAACGGCCAGTGAGTGAAGATGGCGTTTAATCGACTTCACCATTCTCGGAAGCTCTGGAACGTTCGACCACGCGCACGTCGATCCTCCAATGTACACAAAGACAAGTTCTCTGCCTGGCTGAAGAGTTGCGGATCGCGAGTATTCACCGGCGGCGATCACCGGAACGGACCATCGGACCCTGACATCGGGCACGGGCATCAAACCGACTAGCGAGAGCGACAAGCCGATTGCAACACCTAGACCGACCGGTAATAGCCACCGTCGCCTTCCCTTCTGCCAGAATCTACGCCGAGTCAAACGTTCTTGCATGATAATGGATGCCCTTCAGGTTTGGGTGATCTGCGAATCGTACAGCCGAATCTCCACTCGGGGAAAGGGATCTTCCAAGAGCACTACGTAGCCGTTGACAGAGAATGATGCAATCTCGGGCAGGGTTTCACTTATGAGAGCTCCCATTCCCGAAGGGCCATCGATAAGGAAGGTTCGCGGTACCCGTCTATTCGTAGCTTCGGAATACCGAAGCGTTTGCAAAACGATGTTGCCGCTTGCCAACTGGTGAATCCGAGCCGTGTGGTCATGGTCTCTTCCAAAATACAGTGTGGCCCCGACACCGCCACGCCTGCCCGGTCGTTGTCGTATCCCCAACTGAAGGAAATCCGCGATCTCGGATTCCCAAATAAGCTCTTGCGAGCCAACATTGTATTTGCGCACCACAGGAATAAGACCAAACGCAAACGCAAGTGCATTCGCGCCATGCGCTGAGGGACAAGCGATTGGTCCAGAAGAGAGGTCCCAGCGGAGAACGCCGGCATCAGCCCGATAGCCCGCACCAAGGCTGTGTGTTGATCCGTCGGCTACTAGCACCTCGTGGATATTGGGGTAAGATGACGTTCGCTCGTTATCCGATTCAGATCCGGGCCCGGAGAGAAACAATGTGACCCCGTCAGATGTACAGGCGTCATACGCATCGGGCGTTGGAACAGACACAAACCGGACGAATTCCCAATTTCCGCCATTGTAAGCAAACAGACGAATGCGAGAACGGTCGATTACGGCCACACTGTCATCATTCAGCAAGACGAAGCCCGTCGCGTACCGAAACTCGGTCGGACCATCGCCGAGCCCTCCAAATTCGTCTACGTAAGCTCCATCTGAGGCGAACCTGCGTAGTCGTTGCGTTTGCTCGTCGAAAACGAACAGATCTCCATCTGGTGACATCTGAGCCTGGGAAATGCGACCGAAAAGAGTAGGACCGGGCCGATTGTCACCGACGCTGACGGCACCCCGTGCTTGAAGTAACAGATCCCGATCACTGCGCCAATCGCTCAGCGCCGCAGAGGACAGGCCGTCAGGAACCGAATCTCCGCTGATCAGAGAAGCAGATTGACTCGGAGCGTTTTCAGCCGTGGGGTGCCATACGATGTTGGCGTTGCTCTCGCATGCGATCACTAGGCAGGCAACACCGAGTCCTGAAGCGATGAAGCGCATGTGTGCCAATGCTCGTACGCCCATCCGCTACTGAGCAGCGCTGAGAATAGGGCTCTGGCGACCTCGTACCTGTCGCCCCATAATGGAAGACGCAGACTAGGACCAGCGGGGGACAGTCCGACAGGACCGTCAGTTCTCACACTGGTCGTGGTCGCAACCGCTGCCTTCCTTATCGCATTCCCAGCCCGCTCTGCCGTCCTCGCAGGTGCCAGTGCCGTATCGGCAATAGTCGTTCTCGCAATCCGAGAACGGAGAGAGTGACGCTGTGCCTTCACGGGTTAGCGAGCCGCCGACGAGTGCTCCGCCGAGCAGGCCAAACGCCAACAGGACGGCGAAGGTAATGTGTGAGATGTATCTGCGGTTCCAGAAACGAGTCTGCATGATGCCTCCGGGTTGTTCGTGCCTCACGCCCCTCAGCAACCACCATGGTCCTTCAGAACGTCGGCTTTAACTGTGGTGACCATCGTAGCAGATTCGGTTCCGGGACGCAACCTCCCCAGGAAAATGGGCCGCAAACGCCCCAGCGTACCGAACGTGACCCGAAGATGTTCGGCAACTCTTCCCGTCGTCCGATTCGTTGCCCCGAGGTCGGCCTCGACATGTTACTGTGTTCCCCTCGGACTGGAGCCTCCGTGAAACCTCTGAGTAACCCGATGCCCCAAGCTCACGTCGATGAGGACAAAACCGCCGCGCGAATCCGGCGGCTCACTGAGGTCGCCGTCCATGGTGCTCATATCCGCAAGTCCCTCGGCATGGCTCGGCACTCGTGGGGGGATGAGGAGCCACGGAACAGGACATGGCGCTGGTCTGCTCGAACTGGACGCTCCAAGCTCCCCGGACCGTCCGAGGCACTTATCGCGATCTCCAGCCCAGCGTTGTAGCCCCTCCGGGCCGTATAGGGGCTGGCAGGGGCGAGATCCAGACCGACCGGCTGGCCCGCCGTCATCGAGGAGTTCACCGAGCTGGTCGGCGGAAAGCGGGTGGTGACGACCGCGCCGACCTGCCGACGTGGCGCGGGGGTGTTCCTTCTGCCCCGTTGGCGGCAGCATCCGATGGCCCGGATACGCTCCGAGACATCCCGAGACATTATGAGACAATAGGTCGTTTCCGAAGGGTTGACGGCCTCGCAACCAGCCCTTCAGCGTTCGGGCATGGAGATGCGGAAGCAGCAGTTCAACTCGTGGGTGAGCACTTCCTTCGTGGACACCACGCCGTCCCCGACGGCATTCGTGATGAAGTTTCCGATCCAGACCTTGGGATCCCGTTCCCGAGAACCCTTGGGATGGGGCGTGGATCGGCTTCGGCGGCCGTCGTCCCCGATGGCTGGATTGAAACCATTTGGAGACGGAATCCGTATACCATCACCCTTCGAGTCACCGAAGCGTGGAGGGCAGCACGAGCAACCGAGGCAAAGCACCGGAGGAGTCGCACGTAGTCAAGTTGATCCACCCCACGGCGGAACTGACCCATTGTCCTTCGACGGGGGCACTTGCGGGATCAGGTGGCGCTCCGGCTTCGCGTGTCAATGGACATCCCGGCATCGCTGGTCTCCATCCCGCCGCCTCCCGCGTTGCGCGAGCGTCGTCGGAACCGGTTCCTCGGAGCGCTTGCGGTGGTGTCCCGCCACTGCCATGGAGATCGTGACGAAGCAGGTCGAGGTCTCGCCGAGGAGCGTTCCCCGGTGTCGGTGCATTTCCAGTCGCGCCGGTTCCCCGAGCCAGAAGGGCTCGGAAGAGGGGAACCGATGATCCCCCACCTGAGGGGACGCGACCGGGCGCTTGAGTCCTTTGGCCTGACGGGCCGCCGGGCCGAGTGGATCGCGCTGGCGAGCCTGCACGGCGGCGTATTCACGCGCGCGCAGCTTTCGGACTGGCTCGGGGCCAGCCGCTTCAAGGTGCTCCGGCTCGTGCAGGCCCTGACGGAGCGAAGGCTGTTGACCGAGGAGACGATCCGGGGCCTGAAGGTCTGCCGGGTCTGCGCGCGCGGCGTCTACCGGGCGCTCGGTGCCGAGGATGTCCGGCACCGCAGGATCACCTCGACCGAGGTGGCCGTTCGCCGCCTGCTCTCGTTCGACTACGTGATCGAGCATCCGGGCCTGCCCTGGCTCCCGACCGAGCCCGAGAAGGTGGGCGCGTTCGAGGCGCTCGGCATCGACCGCTCCCTGATGCCCGTCCGTGTCTACCGTGGCGCGGCGGGCGGCGCGCGGCGCTACTTCCCGCGCGGGATGCCCGTGGCGCTGGACTCCAGCCGCGCCGTGTTCGTCCACGCCGATCCCGGCTACGACACTTCGACGGCGCTCCATTCGTGGCGGGATCGGCACCGGAGGCTCTGGGAGGCACTGCGGGAGGATGGCTTGTCGGTCGAGGTCGTCGGGGTCGCGTGCGCACGGAGACCGCTTGACCGGGCGCGGACGATCCTCGGCAACTGGACCCATGCGGACTCGGCTCCGCGTCCCACCCGTCCGCCCGGGACCGTCGCTGCGGCCCGGCGCGAGATCGCGCGCATCGAGGGCGCCATCCTCGGCATGGACGACGAGGCGGTCGCGGACATGGGCGGCTTTCAAGCCTGCCTCCGCCGGATCGCCGAGATGCGGGAACTGCTCCGATCGGCCCGTCCCGAAGGCACCATCGACGGCTATTCGGTGTGGCGTTCGAGCCGCCTTGCGGGAGTCCGGATTTGAGCGCAGTGGAGCGGAGCCCGTTGCCGATCCGGAGGTGTGAAAACGACATCGGGGTGCTTGTGCAGGGAAATGCCGCCCGGGTGTGCGGATCGGCGTTTTCGCAAGCCTCTGGACGGATTGAGGTTGGGCCACGGCCCGCGAATCGCCGGTGCCGATCCGGGTCTCCGGGCCGTGGACGGGAGCGACCCGGCCCTTCGGGATGCCTGTTGCGGCATCGGGTCGGTTCGGCATGTGCAAGCCCATGCCGCCCTCCCCGCCAGGTCGCTCCCGTACCAGCGATCCCTACGGGAAGGTTGAAACACCGATGAAGCTCAGCACGCTCGTCATCATCGGCTCGGCCGTCGGCGCCGTGGCCGGACGCGCCATCGGCGCGCCGTTCCCCGGCTTGGGCGAAAACCCCTACCTCGACCTGATCGCCGCCCACGATCCGGGCATCCACACCGCGATCAGCGTCTGGTACCACGCGGCGCCCGCCGTCGCCGTCGTGCTCGCCGGGAACCTCTGCCTCGCGGTCTGGAGGGTCTGGTTCCAGCCGCTCGTGCGGATCGTCCGCCGTGGCAGGCTGCCCAAGTGGCCCACGTCGCCGAGCGACGACGCACCTTCGCTCGTGATCGGCGAGCAGCACCATCCGACCGTCGCGCGGGAGAGCGACCGGCCCTCGTGGCTCGTCGTCCCCGAGAAGGGACTCTACACCGGCGTGCTCGTCGTCGGGGCCGTTGGCACCGGCAAGACCACGGCCTGCATGTACCCCTTTGCCCGGCAGCTTCTCCACTGGCGGGCGGACGATCCCAAGCGCCGCGCGGGCGCGCTCGTGCTCGAAGTCAAGGGGGACTTCTGCCATCAGGTTCGGAGCATCCTCGACGATGCCGGGCGCGGCGGCGACCACCTCGAAATTGGGCTCGGCGGCTCGTGGCAGTGGAACCCGCTCGACGATCCGCTGCTCGACTCCTACTCGGCGGCCTATGGCGTCGCGTCGCTCATCAACCAGCTCTTCGGCAAGTCGCGCGAACCGTTCTGGCAACAGGCGTACACGAACCTGGTGCGGTGGATCATCGAGGTGCACCGGATCCTGCCGGGCGGCTGGGTCACGCTCCGGGACATCTACCGCTGCACGGTGGACGCGGACCTTCTTGGACGGAGGATCGCCGAGGCGCGGAAGCTCGCGGACGGGCTCCGTCCGCTCCGCGCCGTCATCTCGCACGAGGACATGATCGCTCACCCGCAGGCGCTGGCGGACTGGGCATGGAAGCGCGTCCCCGGCACCGGCAACGTGGGGTGCCGTCTCGACCCGGAACTGGGATCGCGGCTCGACGAACTCGGCGTCGCCTACGAGACCGAAGCGACCGGCGGAGGGGCGGGCCGCGAGGTCGTCGAACAGGTCGAGGCCATCGAGCGGTGGTACGACAAGGACTGGATGGCGCTGGACGCCAAGCTCCGCACCTCGATCGTCGAGGGCATCAGCGTGTTTCTGTCGCTCTTCGACCAGCCGGAGGTCGCGGGCGTGTTCTGCCCGCCGCCGCCCACCGAATCCCCGCCCACCGAGAACCACGATGCCGATGGTGCCGCTCACCCCGTGCCGGGACTGCGCCGGAGGTTGCCGCCGCTCGCGCAGCTGATCGACGAAGGCAAGGTCCTCGCCCTGAACATGCCCGCCGGAGCGAACCCGGCGCTCGCCCGCGCCATCGGCGTGCTGCTCAAGAATGCGTGGATGCAGGCGCTGCTCCGTCGTCCCGCCGAGGCGGCGCGACGGCCCGACCGCTACATGCGGCCCGCCGTGTTCATCTGCGATGAGTATCAGGCGTTTGCGACCGTGGGACAGGACGACCCGTCGGGCGACGAGAAGGCTTTCGCGCTCACGCGGCAGTGCCGCTGCATCCCGATCGTCGCCACGCAGTCGCTCTCCTCGCTCCGCTCCGTGCTTCCCTCGGGCGAGGCGTGGCGCACGCTCGTCCAGACGCTCCGCACCCGGATCTTCCTGTCGCTGTCCGACGAGGCGTCGGCCCGGATCGCATCCGAGATGTGCGGCAGCGTCATGAAGACGCGGGCTTCCTACACGTTCACCGAGACGACGGGCAGGCCCGAGTTCTCGCTCCTGTCGGGACGCGCCGGGGGCGGTCGGGGCACCATCGGCGCGAGCAAGTCGTTCCGCCAGCAGCAGGAGCCGGTGTTCACGCCCCGTGAGTTCTCCCTCTTGGCCAACTACCAGGCGGTCTGCCTCCCATACGACGGCGTCAAGTCGCTCCCGGCGCGGCGCGTTTACCTGAAGCCCCACTACCTGCCGAGGGAGACCGGCTACTGGCGGCTCCGCGAGAAGGGGCGGATATGAAGCGCGCGACAGCCCCGGCCAGTGAGGCACGAGCCGGTCGCGCGACAGTGTTTTCCAACCCGGACATGATCATGAACGAGCCGGGGGGAGGGGCCGAGGTGGGGGGGGGTGCGATGGTGAGGGGTGGTGGAGGTTGGGATGGTGGGGTGGAGGAGGGGGCGGCGCAAGGGCCGCCAGCCCCGAGGCGAGCGGAGCGAGCCGAGGGGCGGGCGGGGCCGGTCATGCTGCGGGGTTCAGCGCCTTGGCGATGAGCTGGAAGAGCACCTTGCGGGCCCGCTGGACCTTTTGGCCGGCCTCCACGGTGTTCACGGCGTGTGCTGCGGCGTCGAGCTTCTCGAAGGTGACGCCCGGCTTCAGAAAGCCTTCGGCCCCGGGCAGCGACCGGAGCTTCTCGTACGGGGTCCTGACCAGCTCCTGGGGGTACTTCCTGCGGCGGCGCCCGTTCGCATCCTCGACCTCGACCGCGAAGAGGCAGGTGCGGTGATGGTTGAGAAAGGGCGAGAGATGGTCGCGCAGGAACGCGTCGGCATCCGGTGCCAGAGACTCCGGGATGTGGCTGCGCCCCAGCCACCGGCGAACGACGTTGCCGTTCTTGGACTCGACCAGCGCGTTGTCGTTCGAGCGCCGGGGCCGCGACTTCGTGAAATCCTCGACGTGCAGCTTGTTCAGCATCTCCGCGACCCGGTGGTTGATGAACTCCGACCCGTTGTCGCAGTGAAAGGCCAGGACGCGGAAGGGGAACGCGCCGATGAGCGCCTCGAGCACGGGGACCATGAACTGCTCGGTGATCCGGCGAACCGACGCAAGTTGTTGGTACTGCGTCACTTCGTCGACCATGTTGATCACGTAGGCCCCCTTCTCGCCATCGCGGTCACCGCTGTGCACGGTGTCGACGCGCACGAAGCCCGGACGGCCCTCCGGCCGGGGCCTGCGCCGCTGGCCGATCGGCGAAGGCGCACCCCGCGTCGTCCGCAACGTGGTCCGGGCACGCCGGTACACCCGGCGGTTCCGCAGGTTGTAGATGTGGCCGTTCGAGATCCCGGCCAGGCGTTCGAAGCGCTCGTCGCGGAAGACATGGTACATGCGCCACAGGATCCGCTTCGTCGCCGGTCCCGAGAGCTGGCCGACGGCCTCGTCCACCTCGGCCAGCAGCAGCGCGTCGGCGGTCGTGTAGACCGTGGCGAAGGGCCGCGCCGGAGGGCGCAACCGGTGGTCGCGGATGCGGCCCGTGCGGCGCTGCTGCGTGATCAGCCGGGTCAGCTGGGCGTCCGAGTAGCCGGTGACCCTGGCGAGATACTTCCTGACCAGACCCTTCCCGGCCCTCGACAGGCCGAAATGGTAGCGGAACCGGACCAGCGTCCGCTCAACGAACGCGTACGCCGCCTCGCGGTCGTGGGGGGTGATCTCCGCCGCCTCGCTCCCGCCGAGGAAGGCGCGGATGTCGTCGAGGGTGCAAATCCGTTCGGTGCAGAGTGTCACGATCATGCTCCCATGATCTGCTCGCACCCCCGCTCGTGCTCACTTCCCGTTGGAAACCCGCTTCCCGCTCATGATCATTTCTCATTGGACAACGCTGCGACTGGCGGACGAGCCGCTTCCCCGCGAGCTTTCGGGCAGGCGGATCGTGCAGTCCATCACGCGAGGAATCGAATGATGGCACGCACGAAACGAGGCCGGCGCAGCTATAGCGCCGGAGAATGGGGCCGGAACCGGGTCCGGGTGTTTCCGGATCCGAAGACCGGCCTGCTTCAGATCGAGTGGCGGGAGAACGGGCGCAGGCTGAGCCGGTCCCTGAAGCACCGGGACTGGGCTCGCGCGAAGCGGCAGGCCGACGAGGCCGCCGCAGGCTTCGCGGTGCTTGAGCCCAACGGCAAGGCCAAGCCCGAGCCCGAGCCGCTCACGCTGGAACGGCTTTTTGAAATGTACGGTGAGGAGGTGACGCCCACCAAGGGCGAGAGGACCCGGCGGCGCGACAGGGTCGCGGCCGCGATGTTCCTCGACTTCTTCGGCAGGGACCGGAGACCCGCAACACTCTCGCAGCGCGACTGGGACCGGTTCATCGGGGCGCGTCGCGCGGGCAGGGCCGGACGCTCGGGCCAGCCCGTCGGCAACCGGACCATCGCATGGGACCTGACGTTCCTGATGACGGTGCTCAACTGGGCCGCGAGGTCCCGGGACGAGCAGGGGAATCTCCTCCTCGACTCCAACCCGCTGAAGGGACTCAGGAAGCCCAGGGAGAAGAACCCCAACCGGGTCGTTCTCACCGAGGACGAGTACCGGGCGCTCCTGAAGGTGTCGCGGCAGGTCGGGTGGCGGTTCCATGTCGCCCTCGTGCTCGCGCACGAAACCGGGCACCGGATCGGGGCCATCCGGGAACTACGCTGGCCGGACATCGACTTCGAGGAAAAGACCATCCGGTGGAGGGCAGAGCACGAGAAGACGGGCTACGAACACGTCACGCCCTTGACCGCCGAGGCGCTCTCCGCCTTGGAATGCGCGCGACGGTTGGGCCGTGGAAAGAAGAACGGCCCGGTGCTCCCCTCTTCGAGGGATGCCACGAAGTGCACGAACCGCGTTTCCGCCTTTCTGTGGTGGAAGAAGGCCCAGACGCTCGCGGGACTGGAGCCGAAGCCGGGCCGGGGCTGGCACTCGCTACGGCGGAAGTTCGCCACAGACCTGATGGATCTGCCGCTCAAGGTGCTTTGTGAGCTTGGCGGATGGAAGAGTCCGCAGACGGTGCTCCGCTGCTATCAGCAGGCCGACGCGGGACAGCTTAGGAAGGCTCTGGAGAGTCGCCCGAGGGTTCGCACCTGAGATCCGAATCGGAGGGAGTCATTCGGAGGGAATCGGGCCACCAAATCCCGTAAGCTCAAATAACACAGGAAGATGCGAGTCTGTATTAGTGTGCCGGGTAGGCGGGTTCCCGAGCCCTCTTCCTCCGCAATGATCAGTCAGTAGATCTTCACCCGATCGGAGGACGGGTGGACTCAGGCCGTCCCGCTCACTCCTCGTCCTCCAGAAACTCGCACAGGCTGAACACCTCGACCCCCAGGTCACGCAGCCGCCCGGCCCCCGGCAGTTCGGGAAGGTCCACCACGAACCCCGCCCCCACGACCTCGCCGCCCTGGCCGCGAATCAGCTCGATCGCCGCGGCGGCGCTGCCCCCGGTCGCGAGAAGGTCGTCGATGAGGAGCACGCGCGTGCCGGTGGAGATCGGAGCGACGGTCTGCATTTCCAACGTTGCGGTCCCGTACTCGAGCGCGTAGTCCACGGCCCTCACCTCGCCCGGCAGCTTCCCGGCCTTCCTTACCGCCACGAATCCAACGCCCAACTCCTGTGCCACCGGCACACCGAAGATGAACCCGCGCGCCTCGATGCCCACCACGACCTCGGGCGCAGCATCCCGAAACCGGTCCACGAGCGCCGCCGTCGCGGTGCCAATGCCGTCCGGATCTTCCACCAGTCCCATCACATCGCGGAAGCGGATCCCGGGGATGGGGAAATCGGGTACCATGCGGATCAGGGACCTGATGGAGAGCGCCGACCGGTCGTACTCCTGGGACACGGTCGCTATTCCTGGGACACCGGGCGCTGCCCCGGCCAGTCGCCGCGCTGCACGACCACCTTCCCGTCGCTCACCACCATGAGCACGTCCTGCACGACCCCGATGTCTTCGAGCGGGTTGCGTTCCAGCACGATCAGGTCGGCCTCCTGGCCCGGCACGATCACGCCGACCTGCCCCGTGAGCCCGAAGAGTTCGGCCGCGGTGGTGGTGGCCGCGCGCAACGCCTCGACCGGGGTCATGCCGATCCCGACGAGTTCCAGGAGTTCGTGGGCCAGCGTGGTGGTGCTTTCCGGACCGTATCCCGTGTCCGTCGCCGCGACGATCTTGACGCCCATTTCGTGGGCGCGACGCGCCATTTCCCGGACGCGGGGCAGCATGTGGCGACCCCGTATGTTCAGGAACGCGTTGTCGTAGTCGCCTCCGGGAATGGTGAGGTCGCTCACGATCGCGATCGTGGGCACGAGAAATGTCCCCATTTCCAACATGCGCGCGAGCGTCTCCGGGCTCATGTACGTGCCGTGCTCGATGCTGCGCACCCCGGCCTCCACCGCCGCCCTCGCACCAGCGTCCCCGTGCGCGTGCGCCGCAACCGGTATGCCGGCGCTTTCCGCTTCGCTCACGATGGCCCTCAGTTCGGCCTCCGTGTAGAACTGCCTGCGCGGATCCGTTTCCGGCAGCCCCGCCCGCTCGGTCGCGTTCGTCTTCACGAAGTCGACGCCTCGCGACAGGACCGCCGCCGTCATCGCGCGCACGGCGTCCTCGCCCACCACCCCTTCCCCGTACATGTACCCCAGTTCGGGGTGATCCTGGAAGAACGCTTCCGCAGCCGGGGGCCGGACATGGTAGCCCGCGGCCAGGTACGCGGGCGCCTCGAGGTGTCCGCCGGCCTGGAGGTCCCGCAGTCCCACGTCCACGTAGTGGGACGTGCCCATGCTGCGCATCGTCGTGACCCCGGTGAGCAGTGCTCGCCGCGCGTCCGCCGCCGAGGAAACGTGGACGTGGGCATCCATCAGCCCGGGTGCGAGGTATCTCCCCATCAGATCGACCGTGACCGCACCGGCCGGGCCCTCCACATCGCCGGCCGGGCCCTGCGCCGAGCCGTCTCCGATGATCCGGGCGATTCTGCCGTCCTCCACGATCACGGTGGCCGGCTCCGACGCCGATCCGGTGGTCACATTCACGACCCGGGCGTTGGTGAGGACCAGATCCTGGGCCGCGGCGGGAAAGGCCGCGGCGGAAAAGGCCACGACGAAAAAGGCCACGACGGAAGAGGCCACGACGGAAGAGGTCGCGGCGGAAACGGCCGCGACGCCCGGCAGCAGACCGGCAGCGCGCAGCAAAGGGGCGGCGGCATGCAGCCGACGGGCGCGGAGTGCTGGCTTGTTCATTCGAGGGTCCTCGCTTTTCATCCAGCCGGGCCGGATGGCCCGAACATGTACCTTGCCGTGAACGACACGACTCCGTTGTAGATCTCGTTGCCGGGAACCGTTGCATCGACCGCGCGTACACCGGCCTCATAGCGAACGCCGAACCCGATCCGCGTCAACTCCACCTCGCCCCCCACGACCACCCCCGTGTCCATGCCGTGCTGATTCACCTCCGCGATGTCGTCGCAGTCCACGGTGCCCAGCTTGCACCCGAGCAGCGCGCCAAGCGAGATCCCGGCAAAGAGATGTGGCCGCAGCGAGCCTCCGGCCTCCGGTCGCAGCTGTGCCAGGAGCGGCAACTGGATGTAGGGCAGCGCAAACGCCTTCACGGGGCCGTCGGCTTCGGCCCCCACCGCCGTTCGCACCTCTGCTCCCTTGTTCGAAAACAGGAGTTCGGGGCGGATCGAAAACGCCTCGTTGATCGAAAAATCGCCCACCAGTCCGACGAGGAAGGCCGTGCGGCTTGCAACGTCCACGGCCCCGCTGCCGGTGAACCTGGCCCGGTTGACTCCGCCGATCACACCGACGACCGACTGCGCCGATGCCGATGCCAGGGGAACGACGAGGAGTATCAGCGTCAGCGACACCCGCTTGCGCCACCAAACCCGCCGTCGGCATTGTCCGGTCATGAATCCCCCCTCCTTGCTACGACAGACGCGCATCGATCTGGCCGCGGTACACCGTATTACGGTACTCGAAGGGTTGCACGAAGGCACCTGGAACCACTTCAGCGCAACCGTTCCGGGCCGTCCGGGCTACCTGTTGCTGTCGCCCGGGTACACCCATTTCTCAAGGGTCACGGCCTCCAGCCTGCTCATGACCGACCCGGACGGCAACGTCGTCGAAGGGACCGGCAATCCCAACAAGAGCGCCTGGGCCATCCACGCGCCCATCTACCGCGCCCGCCCGGATCTGCACTGCGCCCTTCACGTCCACTCGCCCTACCTGACGGCCCTCGCATCGACCGAGGGCTGGCGGCTCGACACGCGCGGCGGCCAGCTCGCAGGTGTGTTTCACGGCAACGTCGCCTACTTCGACTACGAGGGCATCGTGACCGAGGACGAAGAGGGCGAGCGCATGGCCGAGGCGCTCGGGGACCGAAACACCCTCATCATGGCCAACCACGGCGCGCTGGTGGCCGCGGCCTCGATCGAGGTGGCCATGCTGCACCTGTTGTCCCTGGAGCGCGCCTGCATGACCGAGTGGATGGTGCGCTCCGCCGGTGGCCGCATGCGCCGGGTTCCCCACGAGGTCGCCGATGCCGTGGCCGCCACTGCCCCGGACGGGTTTGGTGAACTGGGCTACCTGGACGGCATGAAGGCCGTGCTGGACCACGAGGGGCACGACTACGCGGACTGAGGGCGTGGCGCGGGCCGGGCAGATCTCGCCCCCTACCTCGGTATCACCGGCAACACCACGTGCGATCCATCCTCGCCGCCGCGGTGAACCGTGATCGTCGGCACGATGTTGTCGGCAGCGTCCGGCCGGTTTTGCGGCGACAGCTTCGGGTGCAGGTCGAAGACGGGCCAGTCCGCCGCCGCGACCGACAGGCGGATGCTGTGTCCTGCCCTGAAGAGCCAGGACGTCGGGTACAGCGAGGTCGTGACGCGAACCACCGCCCCGTCGGCGAAGACACGGTCGGTGTAGTCGGCTTCGCGGAAGCCGTGCCAGGGCAGGTCGGGCCTTACGTCGATCCCGGTGTTGCCGGGAATCAGGAGATCGTTGTCGACGAGGCGGTTGAAGCCGGCGCGGTGCTGGTACTCCGTCACGAGGATCGCGTTGCCCGCCGGATCGACGTCTTCGAGGTAGAAGTAGAGATCTCCATAGTCGGCGGTGGACGAGACCGAGACGCTGACAACGGGATGACCCGTCACCTCGGTGTCCGCCTCAAGCGGCGCGCTTGTGTAGGTGAGGACCTGGCCGGCCTTGTCCGTGCGGTAGGGCAGGTCGTCGGGCACGCCGAACATCTGCTGGCGGGAATGGCCGAACGACGGCGCGTTGAAGGGCGGCCTCCCCTTCATCGCGTTAGCGACCGAGATCTGCGAGGCGTCGAGCGGTGGGCCGAACGACGCGTCGTGCGTGAAATCGGCGGTGTAGTCGTCGCTTCCGGGCCCGCCGGGCTCCCGCGCGAGCGTGCCCGCGCCGGACAGGTAGAAGCGCGTGGGAACCTCCCGTTCCAGTGGCCACGACCCTTCCGCCCGCCACCCTTCGTTCTGGACGAAGATCTGTACCGGGGGCTCGTGGTCGATGCCATTCCTGATCCCTTTCAACCAACGGTCATACCACCGCAGCGCCTCGCCCAGGTAGGCCGGCGTGTAGACGTTTTCCCGTTTGGGATTCGCACCGATCCCCGTCGATGCCGCGGGCGAGATTCCCTGGTGATACATCGGCCAGGCGATGACCCGCGACGCATTCGACTCCTCGAGGGTCGCGAACACCTCGAAGGAGCTGCGCGCAAACGCGTCCCACCAGCCGGCGAAGTTGTAGACCGCCACCCCCGATTCGATGATGTCGGGCACCAGCGACCAGTTCAAACCGGGCGCGGTGAGGCCGTCGGACTCGCGCGGGCTGTCGAAGAAGCGGACCGAGCGGAGGCTGGTCACGGCGTCGTGGTTGCCGGGTGCGCCATCCGGGTGGGCGATGTGTTCCATTGTGGCGTTGAAGTACGCGTGCTCCGTGCGCGCGACACCGTCGGGATACTGCGGCGGGTACGCGGGATCCACCGGCCAGGCGTAGTCGTCCGTGAACCAGGTGTCGCCGTCCGTGTCCACGGGGATCTCGTCCAGAAGCTCGCCGTCGCCGTCCTCGTCGAGCACCGGGGTCACGGGGGGAATCGGGAAGGTCGGGAACGTGTTGTTGTGGTTGATGAAGTCGGTCATCGCCGTCCACATCTCGGTGAACGCGTAGCTGAAGACGCCACCCGGATTCACCAGCATCCCGTCCCAGCCGGTGTGCACGGGCACGATCGCCTTGAGCGCCTCGGGCTGGGCCGCCGCCGTGGCGAACTGCGACCACCCCTCGTAGGAGCCGCCGAACATGCCGACGTTGCCGTCGCTCCAGGGCTGCGCGGCGATCCAGTCGACGATCGTGCCTGCGTCCTCGACCATCATGGGGGTCATCACGTCGTTCCAGCCGAACGATGCGCCGCTGCCCCGCATGTCGGCCGCCACGTAGGCGTACCCGCGCGACAGGAAGAACCCGTACGGCGCGACCGGGACCTCGCCGGTTTCGGGGTTGATCGAGGTGCGGTGATACGGCGTGTAGCGGAAGATCACGGGGAAGGCCATCGGCGCGTCGCCCTCGCCGGTGTAGCCCGCCGGCAGGACCACGTCAACGGCCAGGCGCACGCCGTCGGATGCCGTCACGAAGTAGGACGAGCGCTCGTGGCCCGTCCACTCCACCGGGCTGGTGCCCTCCAGCGACAGGGGGCTGGTCTCCACCTCGATCGTCTCGGCAGTCCGGTCGCCGCACGCCCCCAGCGCGACCATGCACGCTACGGCGCCGGCGGCAGGGAGGCCCCCGCCTGTGCCCGCGTTCTTCGCTCCGAACATGTCTCCTTCGCTCCTCTCATCGAGTGTCCCGGCTTCTTCCGGTCCCGCGTTGTGCCAGCGGCAAGCTTTCGCCAGCGCGGGCCCGGGCGCAAGTTGGGCCGAGGGCTGTGTTTCAGGACGGACGGGCCGCACCGCGAGCGCCCGGGCTCGCCCGCCGTTTGCCACCACCGGAGGTCTCTCATGCGGTCACGGACCCGCTTCGCCGTCGCAGCGGCGGCACTCGCCACCGCCTGCGGCCCGCCTCCACGCGAATTCGACTCGGGCACCGCGATCGAGAACGTGTCCGTTGTGGACGTGGCAGCCGGCTCCGTGGCCGACGGGCGAACCGTCGTGGTACAGGGGACGCGGATTGCCGCCGTCGCGGCGGCGGACGAATTGCTGCTCGGCGAGGGTGTCGAGCGTATCGACGGCGGCGGCGGATACCTCATTCCGGGGCTGTGGGACATGCACGTCCACGAGTTCTCCTCCTTTTTCGCCACCGCTCTGCCGGTCTACATCGCCAACGGGGTAACCGGCGTACGCGACATGTGGGGCGAACTGCCTGTGGCACGCGAAGCCTGGGATGCCATCGCGGCCAGCGACCGCGTGGGACCGCGCGCAGTGATTTCCGGCAACATCACGGACGGAGCAAACGCGTGGTTCCCCGGTTCGGTGATCGCCGACAGCCCCGAGCGTGCACGTTTCGCAGTCGATTCGCTTGTCGACGCCGGTGCCGGTTTCGTCAAGGTCTATTCCGCGCTCGAGGCGGACGCCTTTGCCGCCATTGCGGAGCAGGCCGCGGCGCGCGGCGTGGATGTCGCCGGGCACGTTCCCTTCACCGTCCCGGCCCGCGACGCGTCTGACGCGGGAATGCGCAGCATGACGCACATGTTCGGCATCATCGAGGGCTGTTCGTCCAACGACGCCGAGGTCCGCGCGGCGCGGGCGGAGTGGATGGCCATGCGCGCCGCCGGGGAAGAGTTCACGAACCCGTTCTTCGACACCGGATTGTACCGTACGATCCTCGACGCGGCCGACGACGACCTGTGCGGCGCACTTCTGGCTCATCTGGCGGCCAACGGCACATGGTTGACGCCCACACTTGCCGTGTTGCACAGCCTGGGGTCCCTCCACCGCCTCCGTGAAGAAGACGATCCGCGCCTTCAGTACATGCCGTCGGCGATCGTCCAGGGCTGGAAGGTGCCTTTCCCGGGAACCGAAGCCGACACGCCGGCCGACATCGAGCTGCGGGAGGACTTCCTGGCCCGCCAGTTCGCGGTCACCGGGATGGCCGCGGCGGCAGGCATCGGCATACTTGCGGGAACCGACACGCCCAACCCGTTCGTCTACCCGGGGTTCAGCCTCCACGACGAGCTGGAGTGGCTGGTCGAAGCGGGATTGTCCGCTCGCGAAGCTCTCGCGGCAGCGACCACCGCGCCGGCGGAGTTCCTGGGCGCGACCGACTCGCTGGGTGCGGTTGCAGAGGGGAAGCTGGCCGACCTGGTGCTTCTCGAAGCCAATCCGCTCGAAGACATCGGGCACACCCGGGGCATCGCCCTGGTTGTCGCCAACGGGCGGTTCTTCAGCCGGGAGGAGCTGGACGCGCTGTTGGAGCAGGTCAGGCAGGAGCGGGCCGCGGGGGTGTTCTGACTATCCGGCCACCGCCAGCGCCTCGATCACCAGATCCGCCAGCTTCGGCAGGTGATCGCCCATCCGTGAATCGTCCGAGTTGATCTGGATCGCGACGGCGACGCCGTAGTCGGGATAGTAGGTGACCAGCGAATTGTAGCCGGGGAAGAAGCCGCCGTGGCCATAGGTCACCCCATGCTCGCTCTGTGCCACGAACACCCCGAGCCCGTATCCCAGGTGAGGCTTGGCAGTGTCCACGGCGAAGCCGATCTCGAACAGCTCCGGAAGTTCGTCGTCGCCCTCGATCGCGTCGCCCTCGTACAGCAGCTTCGCCCACCGCACCAGCGCCTGCGGATTGTTCACGAGCCCGCCACCCGTCCACTCCTGCAAGGGGTGGACCACCATCTGGCGGTCAGCCACGATCTCGAGCGGCGTGTCGAAGAGGCGGGAACTCGCGTGCGCATAGCCCTGCGCCAGCCCGGGCAGATCGCGACGGTCCGCGGGGAGCGTCAGGTCGAAACCGAACGGGTCCAGGAAGAACTCGTCGAGCAGGTCGTAGTACTCGCGGCCCGTCGCCCCCTCGATCGCCAGCCCCGCGAGGGTGTAGTGGACATCGCTGTAGTGATACCCCTCGCCGGCGGGAAACAGCGGCTCCGCATCCAGCACGGATGCCGCGATGAACTCCTCCGGGGTCATGTAGGCGTCCGGGTCGCTGAACACCTCAGCCAGCCGCGACGCGAAATCGGGGTCCTCGAAGTACGGCTGGATCATGCCCGCGGTGTGATTCAGCAGGTTCCGCACGGTCAGGTCCGCGTGATTGGGGACCCGCGAAAACCAGTCCTCGTCCCCCAGCCACGTCGAGACCGGCGCATCGAGGTCCAGCACGCCGTGCATCGCCAGCTGCAGGGCGACCGCCGCAACGTACGTCTTCCCGATGCTTCCCGAGCCCATGAGCAGGTCGGTGGTCATGGGAATGTCGTCGTCCACGTCCGACTCGCCGGTGGCGAAGCCGAAGACCTGCCCATCCGGGAGAATGAACGCCGCAGTGGCACCGGGGAAGTTCTCGCCGGTGTCCTGGGCCTGCGCCCACGCCGCGTCGAGTTCGGCCTGAAAGCGCTCGACGAGGGTCTCGGCCGCTTGCGGGGAGAGGGAGGACTGAGCCTCGGCCGAGGTCCCGCCGTCCGGGGATGCCTCCCCCGCCGGGCCGCAGGCCATGGCGGCAAGAAGGCCCAGGCCCGCGAGGCTCAACCCCACCGGGCGGAGGAAGGGTTTGCCTGGCTGGTCATCAAACATCTTGCTGTCCTTTCGTCATGACAGGTGCTTCGGCTTGCTCACCGCGAGTCCGATAGTCGTTCGAGGAATCCGTAATCCAGGAAGAACTGGCGCATGCTGAAGCCCACGATCTCCCCGGCGTCATCCTCTCTGAATTCAAGCTCCAGGTCGAGCGACTTTCTCTGGAAGAACCGGGTGCCGGACTCCGGATGGAACACCAGTTGCGAGCCCGGGTCGAGGTCGAGGTATTCGAGCAGAAGCCTCCCGTCCTCGGCCGTGATTTCGACCCGGGAATCGAAATCTTCGTACCAGTACATGCCGGTCAGGCGATCCCATTGGGCCGGCTCGAGGGAGACGGCAACGCGCTCGGCCGGTCCGGCGTGTTCCTCGCCCCGCAGCAGCTTCACCGCGGCGTCGGCAACCCGGTAGTTGGCCTGCGTCGACGCATTCGCCATGGCATACACGCCCACGCGAGCATCCTTGTCGCCGATCATGGTGACGCTGTAGCCGTACCCCATGCCGCCGTGCAGGATGAGCCTGTGGCCCTTCTCGTCCACCCTCGTCCACCAGCCCAGCCCGTAGTCCTCCATGTTTGCCCGATGCGCCTCCTCCACGAGCTCTCCCGAGAGGATCCGCTCGCCCTCGAACACCCCCTCGTTCAGGTGCGCACCGAGGAAACGGATCATGTCCTGCGGCCTCACCCAGGCGTCGCCGGCAGGATAGAGGTCGGTCTGGCTTCCGGCCGCCGGCCTGAATGAACCATCGGGGTCTTCGAGGTACGGGAACGTCATCATCTCCGCCATCGCGGCGTCTGGGTTCACCGGATGGGCCGCGGTGACGCCCAGCGGTGCAAGGACCCGGGTCACGATGTATTCCTCGTACGAGATCCCGGAGAGCGTTTCGATGAGGAGCCCCGCAACCGCGTACGCCGAGTTGTTGTAGCGCCACCTTTCGCCGACGGGCCACCGGGTCTTCATCGTCGCGGGGATTTCCTGCAGGCCGACCGGCTGCGGCCTCCGGCGGTCCAGGACGCTCGTCATCGTCTGGCCCAGTTCGTCGCTGAGCCCGGAGGTGTGGTCCAGAAGACTCCGTACCGTCACGCTGTTTCGCGGGTCATCCATGACCGGATGTTCCCCGAGATACCGGTTGACCGGATCGTCCAGCCCGAGCCTGCCCTGCTCGACGAGGGTCAGCACCGCGGTCGCGGTAACCGGCTTGAGCGTCGAGGCCGTGTTGTAGAGCGACTCGGTCGTGGCGGGCGCCTTCAGTCCGACGTTCGCGTATCCGTAGGCCCCGGACCAGACGATCTCGTCACCTATCAGCAACGAAAGGGAGATGGACGGCACTCCCGCGTCGAGCTCTTCCTGGATCAGCCCTTCCAGCACGGAGATCGTGTGCGCCAGGGTCGCGTCCGCCGAACCCTCTTCGCTCCGTCCGCAGGCAAGACCGGCGACAGCGATCAGAACCGCGGTGGCGGCTGCGCGGATCCTCAATTCAACTCCAGCAGCCGGCTCGCCCCCACCGGCACGATCGGCAGCAGCACATGCGACGGGTGCTCCGGCGAGTGGTGCACCGCGTTGTGCGCCACGACCCACTCCGTCTCGTCGTAGTTGTTGCCGCCCGTATTCAGGTTGCGGTCGAAGCGCGGGAAGCTCGCCGACGCGACCTCGAGGCGGATCCGGTGGCCGGCCGGGAAGTAGTTGCTGGTGGCGTCGAGGACGACGGTGATCTCGTAGACTTCGCCCTCTTCCATGAAGACCTTGCGGTCGAAGCCCTCGCGGTACCGCGCACGCAGGACGCCCTCCTGCAGGAAGAACGCCGTGCCGTCGGGGTGGACATCGACCAGCTTCGCGGTGAAGTCCGTGTCGCGAGCGTCCGAGGATACGTAGAGCGTGGCCGTAATGGGGCCTGTCATCTCCACGCCGGCTTCGAGGGGTGGGGTCGTGTAGACGAGCACGTCATCCCTCTCTTCGACCGAACGCTGATCATAAAACCCCTCCTCCATCCCGTAGGAACCGGACAGGGAGGGGGTCGGCGCACCGGGGTCGTAGGTGAATCGGTCGACTGACCCGTTCTGCGGCGCTTCCGTGGTGAGCACCCCGTTGCCGTTCAGGCTGTTCGCCGCGCCGCCGCTCGTCAGGTAGTACCGGGTGAACTCGGTGCCCGCGATCGGCCACTCGTCGGCGGCCCGCCACTCGTTCCTGCCCATCAGGTAGTACTGCACCGGCGGCATGTCGGTGACCCCGTTGTCCTCGCCCTTGAGCCAGCGGTCGTACCAGCGGACGTACAGGGTCCAGAAGTCGTAGCGGGCGTCGCCCACGTCGCGTTCGCCGATCACCGTGGGGGCGCTGATGCGCTCGGAGTCGCAGTGGGACACCGGCGAGATGACGACGAACTGGTTGTCGCGCGCGGTGCTCGATACGGCGTTCTCCTGGAAATGGTTGAACTGCCACAGCGTCTCGTTGACCCCGAAGTCATGCCACGAATTGACGAAGAGGGTGGGGACATCGATCTGCTCGTGACCCTTGTAGTACGGGAACTGGTCCCACCACGGGTCGGCGAGGCTGTAGGTCAGGATGGACTCCCAGTCGGTGTGCGGGCGGTTCGCCTTCTGCATCATGTCGATCAGGGGCAGCGAATTGATGATCCCGTCCAGGTCGACCTCGGGCGCGTTGACCGGGCCCGGCGAATACTGGTGCGCGATCCGCTGGAATTCCTCGTCGGAGATGTGGGAAGGCGGACGCAGGTAGACCTTGGACCCGGCGAAGACCATCCACCCCGCGGCGGCGGCCAGGTTGAACGCGCCGCCGTTGTAGGTCCCGAAATACCGGTAGATGTTGTCGGCCGGGCCGTTGATGCTGCCCGACGCCTGCGGGATCATGGCGGCCAGGCTCGGCGGCTGCGCGGGCGCCATCCACACCTGCGCGTCGCCCAGGTCGGAGCAGCCGTAGGTGCCGACCTTGCCGTTCGACCACGCCTGGTCGGCCAGCCACTCGACCGCGTCGTATCCGTCGACATCCTCCCTGACGGCGAGCGAGTAGACGCCCTCGGATTCGAAGCGGCCCCGCTTGTCCTGCACGGCCACGACGTACCCCTGCCCGACGAACATGCGGACCACCTCTCCCGCGTAGCCGGCGCGGAACGCGGACTTGTCGTACGGGGTGCGGATCAGAATCAGGGGCAGCGGTTCCGGCGCGCCGTCGGGGAAGTAAAGATCGGTGGACAGGCGGACGCCATCGCGCATCGGGACCCGCACCGCCTGCTCGACACGCATGTTGTACCGGGCCTCGAGCATGGGGTAGGCGGCACCGTCGCCGGGCCGGGCGGAGGCGGTCGCGCTCCCGTCATCGGTGGAGGGCGGCGCACAGCCCGACAGCGTAAGACAGCCGATGCAGACGAGGAGGGCAGTGGTGCGGATCATGGTGCAGCTTCCCGTGCCGGGTGTAGTGTCCGGTACTCACATCCATTAGGCAACGGAGCGGACGAACGCGCCAGATGGTCACGCCGGTAGCCGCCCGAGCAACCGAACGCCAACGACGTACGAAGAAAGTTCTGTCATGAGCCAGCCAGGAGTCATCAGGTCCGGGCCCATCCCCTTCGCCTTCCTTGCACTCGTGCTCCTGGGTGCCGCCTGCGACGCACCGGCCCGGAACGCCGCCACCATTCCCAGGGATTCGATCATCGCCCGCCTGGCCGACCTGCGTGCGATCCACACGCCTGAAGGAATCGAGGTCCTGGAGCCGATCGAGGTCAACGGCTCGACCCAGTGGCTGTCGATCCGGGGCATCAACCGCGCCAACCCGATCCTTCTCATACTCCACGGCGGACCCGGCAGCCCGGTCATGGGCATGGCCTGGGCGTACCAGAAGCCGTGGGAAGACTTTTTCACGGTGGTCAACTGGGACCGGCGCGGCGTGGGCAAGAGCTTCGCCGCGGCTGACTCCGCCAGACTCGCGCCGACCCTGACCCTCCAGCAGCACGTGGATGACGCCGCACTCATCGTCGAACACCTGCTGTCCCGGTTCGGACGGGAGAAGCTGGTGGTGCTCGGATACTCCTACGGCAGTTCGATCGGCCCTCGTCTCGTCGCGCAGCACCCGGAGCTCTTTCACGCGTACGTCGGGCTCGGCCAATCGGGCGGTCCGGGCGCCGAGGCGCAGCTATACGCCACGCTCATGGAGCGCGTCCGCGCGGCCAACGACACAACCGCGATCCGCGAGCTCGAGGCGCTCCAACCCTACCCGCCCCCGCCAGGACCCGGCACCGTGGCCAAGCTGCTCGCCGCCCGCAAGTGGGCCCGGGAGTACGACGGCGGCTGGTACGGGAAGCCCACCTTCGACCTGTACTTCGCACTCCCCGAGTGGGGACCGGAATACACCGCGGAGAACGTTGCGAATCTGCTTCCGGCAATGGCGTGGGCGGAGCGCCACCTGATCGACGGTGCGCCGGAGCCGCGCCGAAGCGGATTGGTCGAACGTTTCGAGATCCCCGTCGTCATGCTCCACGGGCGGTTCGACCTTCACACGCCGTATGCGAACGCCCTCGCCTACTTCAACAGCATCGAAGCTCCGCACAAACGGTTCGTGACCTTCGAACGCAGCTCACACATGATCATGTTCGAAGAGCCGGGCCGACTGCTGATGGCTCTGGTGAACGAGGTGCTGCCGCTGGCGGACGGTCCCTAGGCACCCTCCCCGGATTTCGTGACGATCTCGATCACGCCGTTCCGGGCCTCGTCGCCGTAAAGCTCTTTCGCGGGGTCGCCCTTGAGCACTTCGATGCGGTCGATCTGATCGGGGTTGAGCTGCTGCAGTGCTGCGTCCCGGTCACCGTCGACGCGGACGCCATCGATATAGATGATCGGTTCGGCGCGCATCCCAAGGGACGCGGACGAGCGGATTCTGACGGCAACCCCTTCCTCGGTGACCGAAGCGGTGCCTGGGACTCTCACCCTTTGAACTTCGACGTGCTCCGACACCTCTTTCAGGCGCGCCGACAACTCCTCGACCGCCTGTTGCCTCACCTCGACCTGCACGGGTGCGGGGGACGGCCCCCGGATGGCCACCAGCATGAACACGGTTGCCAGGACTCCGACAGCGCCGGCGCCAGCGATCAGTGCCATGATCCCCAGGTCCTTCCTCGCATTCTTCATCCGGGCAGCTCCTGTAACAGTGCTTTAAGTCGGCTAGGTGCTTTCAGCACTCTACGCCCAAGCGGGCTCGGGTCGCAACCTGGCACGGTCGGATCACCAGACCCCCTTCAGAACCGCTCCACCGAAAACGCCTCCAACCCCACCCCCGGCCTCCCCTCCAGCATCAGCCCGGCGAGTGCCCACCCGCTGCTGGGCGCCAGCGTCACACCCAGCATCTGGTGACCGCTGTTCACGTAAACGTTCTCGCGCGACGGCAGCTTCCCCATCACCGGGAGCGAGTCCGGCACGACCGGACGCATCCCCACCCATTCACGGCCTCCGTACCTCGCCTCGGGGATGTCCACCTCGCGGCTCACAATGCGGCGGAGCGATCGGATCCGCGCCAGATCCATCCGGTCGTTGACCCCGGACAGCTCCATCGTTCCCGAAAACCGGAGCGTGCCCCGGAACGGCGTCAGCCCGATCTTGGCGCCGCCCAGGTAGAGCGGCTGGCGCAACTGGTTCGCGGGCTCGTCGATCGTAACCGAGTAACCCTTCCCGGCGGTCATCGGGATGGGCCACCCCGCCATACGCGTCAGAGAACCCGTGTGGGCACCCGCGGCCAGCACCACGGCATCGACTTCCAGCTCGCCCTTCGTGGTGAGGAGCCCCCGCACGCGCCGCCCCTCGTCCCGGAAGCCGGTCACGCGGATGCCTTCGTGGATCTCGGCGCCGCCCGCCCGCAGCGCCGACCCCAGCGCCGCAGTCAGGGAATCGGGCCGCACGTGCCGATCCGCGCCCACAAAGAGCCCGAACCGGAACCCGGGGCGCAGCATGGGCTCGCGCTCGTACACCTCCGTCTCGGTCAAATCGGTGCAACTCGTCGCGCTCGCCGCGGTGACCAGCTTGACCTCCTTCTCGGCCGCCGCGGCCTTGTCGGAGTCCTGGAACACCATCAGCACGCCCGACTCGTGGCACTCGAAGTCCACGCCGTCCGCGGCCAGCTCGTCGTAGCGCTCCATCGTAAACCGGTTGAGTCCGGCGATGGCCGCGATCCCGCGCCTCTGATCCGCGTGGTTGCAGAACGAACGGAAGCGAAGCAGCCACGGGGCCAGGCCGGGCAGGGCGGAGGGCTTGATGTACAGCGGGCTGTCCCGCCGGAGCATCCAGCTCAGCGACTTGAGCGTGAGGCCCGGCGCGGGCAGGGGACTCGAGATCGACGGGCAGACCCAGCCCGCGTTGCCGAACGAGCAGCCTCCGCCGACCGTCGACGACTCGACGACAACCACGTCCGCGCCAAGCTTTCGCAGGTAGTACGCCGTGGAAAGCCCGATGACCCCGCCGCCGACAACCCCGACGCGCATCAGGACGACCGGTATCCGGGACCGCGCACGATCCGGCCCGGTTTCGCGCCGGTGTGCTCCCCGCCGCGCAACACCTGCACGCCGTTCACGAACACCTCCTCGACGCCGACCGACAGCTGGTGCGGGTCCTCGAACGTGGCCCGGTCGGCCACGGTCTCCGGGTCGAAGACCACGATGTCCGCGTACATCCCCGGCCTGAGCACACCCCGGTCGTCGATCGACAGCCGCGTCGCGACCGCCGAGGTCATCTTGCGCACAGCGTCCTCCACCGTGATGACGCCCTCGTCCCGCACGTATTTGCCCAGTATGCGCGGATACGTGCCGTAGGAACGGGGATGAACCATCCCGGTCGCGTTGTCGGGGTCGAAGCCGGACGCGTCGGTGCCGAACTTGATCCAGGGCTGCCGCATCTGCATCGCGACATTCTCCTCTGACATCATGAAGATGACCATGCTCGCGTGACCGGAGGTCATCAGCGTGATCTCCATGGCAGCCTCTACCCAGTCCACGCCCATATCGGCCGCGATCTCCGCGAGACGCATGCCGACATAGCCGTCCGCGCCCGTGGACTCGCCGTCCGGCCCCACCTCGCCGACCGACGTGACCAGAACCCCTTCCGGCGTCGACAGGGTGCCGAAGTTCTCCCATTCGGGCCCGTCCGCCAGGACATCCGCGTGGATACGCTGCCGCACCTCGGGGTCGGACAGGTTGTCGAGCAGCCTCCCGTCCTCCGACGCCCAGGGCGGAAACAGCGCCGAGATGCCGGTTCCGCCGGCGATGTACGGGTACATGTTGGCCTGCACATCCAGCCCCGCCGCGCGCGCCGCGTCAATCCTGGCGACGGCCAGCGCCGCCTTGGGATGGTTGCGCACGCCCGCGGCCTTCAGGTGGTAGATCTCGACCGGGACCCCGGCCCGCTCGCCGATTTCGATCGCCTCGTCGATCGCCTCCAGGAACCGGTCCGCCTCGGAGCGCAGGTGCGTGATGTACACACCCCCATACGGCGCGCTCGCCGCGACGACCTCCACCAGCTCGTCCGTCGCCGCGAAGTTGCCCGGCGGGTAGATCAGCGCGGTCGCCACTCCGAACGCCCCGTCCTCCATCGCCCACCGCGTCACGGCGCGCATCGTGTCGAGCTGGGCCTCGGTCGCCGCCCCGGCCGCTTCACCCATTGCGTAGACCCGTACGGTCGTGGCACCCACGAACGATCCGAAGTTGGGAGAAGCCCCGTTGTCCGCCATCGCGTTCAGCCATCGGTCGAACCCGCGCGGACCTGAAAAATCGTGCCTGGCGCCCTGCGCCTCGGGATCGACCAGGCCGGCGCCCGCGTCCGTATTCGCGTTCGCCGGCGCGTTCGTCCACCCCTCGCCCATGATCTCGGTCGTGATGCCCTGTGTGATCTTGCCCAGGAGCCGCCCGTCGCCGCTCAGCAACGGCCCGCGCGCGTGCGACTGGATGTCGATGAAGCCGGGCGCGACCACCTTGCCGGCAGCGTCGATCCGCGTGCCCGCATCGACCTCCGCGAGCCCGCCCGCGTGCGTCACCGCCGCAATCCGGTCGCCGCGGATGCCCACGTCGCCATGGAACCAGGCCGCCCCCGTGCCGTCCACGACGCGGCCGCCCTCGATGACCACGTCCATCGCGCCTCCACCCGCCGAACCCGGCGCGCCACCCTCCGCGCAGGCGCACAGCATGGCAGCCACGAAGGGCGCAACGAAGCATGCCGGCGCCCGAAACTCCGCTCTCAACAACAAATCGATCTCCTGTCAGTTCTCCCGCTCGTAGACCAGCCGACCGCCCACGTACACCCGCGTAGCCCAGGTCCGGATGCTCAGCGGATCGCCGTCGAAGACGACCACATCCGCGTCCTTGCCGACCTCCAGGCTGCCCAGGCGGTTCGCCACCCCCAGCACCTCGGCGGGGTTCAGCGTGACCGCCCGCAGCACGTCGGCCTCGCTCATGCCGTGGCCGCGCGCGATCGACGCGTGGATCAGCAGCCACTGCCCGGCCACCCCCGGGCCGAACCGTCCGAACCCGCGCGAAAAACTGGCAAGCGAGACGTGCACGCCGGCTTCGTTGAGCAACACCGCGTTGCGCTCGTCAACGTCGCCGTAGTCGCCGGGATCCGGAATCTCCTCGCCCGAGATGTAGGGATGCGAGATCGGGCCCAGAACAACCGGAATCCCGCGGTCCGCCAGCTCGTCGCGCATCTGGTGCGCGCCCGCGCCGGCATCGATCACCAGCTCGAAGCCGAACTCCTCGGCCAACTCGATCGCCACCCGGATGTCGCGCGTCGCGTTGGCCTGCACCCGCGCCGGGATCTCGCCCCGGAGCATCCGCGCCAGCGCTTCCATGCCGAGGTTGCGGGGGGCCGCGCCCGGACCCGCGTCCGCTTGGTCCGAAGTCGCCATCCACTCCTGCGTCCTCACCAGCAGGTCCCGCAGCCCGGCCACGACCGCCATCCGCGTCGAGGGCGTCCGCGACTGCTCGCGATAGGTCGACGCCGGCCTCCCGCCCAGCGTGATGTCGATCGCCGCGGGCTCGCGCACGATCAGGTCGTCGAAGCGCGCGCCGGCCGTCTTCACCACGGCGCCCTGTCCGCCGACCACGGTCGCATCGCCCGGCCCGATGTACGTCGCCGTGACGCCCCCGGACAGCAGCTCGCGCACCCGGATCTCGCCGGCCGCACCCGACCCGAAGGTCCCGAATGGCGCAAACGCCTCGATGATCCGCAGCTCGGGCGTCAGCGGGGTCGGCACCTCGTTCATGTCCTCGCCCGCGATCCCGTAGTAGCTCATCGCGTCGATGATCCCCGGCATCACCACGCTCCCGGTCACGTCCACGACCTCCGCGCCCGCCGGAATGTCCACATCCACGCCGACAGCGGCGATCCGGCCATCCACGAACAGCACCGTCCCCCCTTCGACGGGTTCCGATGAGATGGGATAAACCAGCCCCCCGGTAAGGGCAACGGCCTGTGCCCGGACATCGGCCCGTCCGCCATCGAGCGCGGCCATGGCCAATACGGCCACCCCGATCGCCCTGATCATGGCCCCTCTCCTTCCCGGTCGTACGCGACCCTTCCGTCCACGTACACCCGGGTCACCAGGGTGCTGACCTCGTACCACGTCCCGTTCAGCACGACGATGTCCGCGTCCTTGCCCACCTCCAGGCTCCCCACCTGGTCCTCCACCCCGGCGATCGCGGCCGGATTGATCGTCACCGCCTCGAGCGCGTCCTGCTCGGTCATCCCGTAGCGGATACCCAGCCCGGCGTTGCCGCGCTGCCACTTGGATCCCACCACCGGGTCGTCGGTGTGGAAGGTGAAGCGGACGCCCTTCTCGTTCATCAGCGTGCCCGTGGCCATGACCTCGTCGGACAGCGCGATGCGGGTGAAGAGCGGCATCCCCACCACGTCGATCCCCGCCTCGGCGATGTCGTCCGCCACCTTGTAGGCCTCGGTCGAGTGGTGGATCGCGAGGGAGAAGTCGAACTCCTGCGACAGGCGGATGATCGCGAGGATGTCGTGCGCCTGGTGAACATGGGCGCGGATGCGGTCCTCGCCGGTCAGCACCCGGACCACGGCTTCCATGCCGAGGTCGCGCGGCGGGGCCGGGCCCTCCTGGCCACCCTCCTCCCACGCGTCCCATTTCGCCTGGTACTCCTGCGCCTCGATGAACTTGGCGCGCAGCATCGCGGTGACCGCCATGCTGGTCGTCGGGGACTGGTTCGGGCGCTTGCGCCCCATGGCGATCTTGAGCCCGCCGCGCTCCTTTACGACGCGTTCGTCTATTGACTCGCCCCACGTCTTGACCACGATCGCCTGCCCGCTCGACACCTCGCCGCTCCCGGGCCCGGTGATGACCGTGGTCACGCCGCCCTTGACCGCGCCGTACCAGAAGGCGTCGTCGGGCGAGAGCACGTCGCGGATCCGGTGCTGAGGGCCGAACCGGATGGGGAATTCGTTGAGGTCGCGGCTGTCGGCGCCGATGTGGGAGTGGTTGTCGAGCATGCCGGGCATGATGACCATGCCGCTCACGTCGACCACCTCGGCGCCTGTGGGCGGGGCAACGCCCGCGCCCACCGCCGTAATCACGCCGTCCGCAAAAACGATCGTGCCGTTCTCGATGGCGGGCCCGGCGGCCGTGTGGATGCGCGCGCCGACCAGCGCGACGGGTGCCTCCTGCGCACTGGCCACGGTGGCCGCCACACCCGCTGCAAGCCCGCCCACCACCACCGCGAGCGCCCCATGCGTCACCGCGAGCACCCCGTGTGTCAACTCTGCTTCACATAATGTAAGCCGCACTTTACACCTCCCAGATCTCACCCAGCACCCGCTGGAAGTTCCCCCCCAGAATCCCGCGTATGTGATCGTCCGTGTAGCCCCGCCGGATCAGCGCCTCGGTCAGGTCGAACATCCGCTTGGGGTGGTCGACGCCCTCGATGTCGATCTTGTCGCGGAACGCGTACGAGTCCTTGTAGGCGCTCTTCAGCGCCTCGTACTCGTCGGCCGGCATGTCGTCGTAGCCGTGCAGATCGACATCGCTGCCCACGCCCAGGTGCTCGACGCCGATCAGGTCGCGCACATGGTCGAAGTGGTCGATGTAGTCCTCGATGGTCGTGGGCTCCCTGTCCTTCACGAACATGCGCACGCCCGTCATCCCCATCACGCCGCCGGTCGCCGCCATGGCCAGAATGGCCTCGTCGGTCTTGGTGCGCGGATGCCCGCCCGACAGCACCCGGCTGTTGGAATGCGTGAAGAGGACGGGCCGCGACGAGACCTCGCACGCGTCGAGCGTCGTGCGATCACCCGAGTGCGAGACGTCGACCGCCATCCCGATCTCGTTCATGCGCTCGACGATCGCGACGCCGAAGTCCGATATGCCCCCGTCGACCCGCTCCGTGGCCCCGTTGCCGATCATGTTGCGCGAGTTGTAGGTGAGCTGCGACACCCGCTGCCCCAGCCAGTAGAACTGGTTGACGTCGTCGAGGGTGTGGAAGTGGGACGAGGTCTGCAGCCCGATCAGGATCCCCTGGCGCCCCGACCCGTGCACGTTCGCCAGATCCTCCGCCGAATCGATCCGCACGAAGAGGTCGGGCCGCGACGCGATGATCGCATTGTAGCCCGCCACGAAGAGCAGCGTGTTCTGGTACTGGTCCTCGAAGTCGCGCCCGCCCACCCCGACCGCGATGTGGAAGACATCGATCTCGGAGTCCCGGAAGTCCTGCTCCTCCTCGGCCGTCATGCCGCTCAGGTCCGGGCCCCAGCGCTGCTGAATGGAGCGCGCGATGACCAGCGGCGACAGCATGTCGATCACGAGCGATCCGGTCACCAGGTCGATGCAGCGTGTCGAGTATTCCTGGGGGACCGCCGTCCGCCCGCGGCCGTGTGCCTGCACGACCGCCCGCCCCCGGTTGATGAACGGGGCGGCGAGGGTCAGGCCGGCGGCTCCGGCGGCGGCCTTGAGGATGGCGCGGCGGGATGGACGACCTGCCGGCACCGCTCTGGCTTCTCTCGTCATGTGGCGACCCCTCTGGTCATGTGGCCTCTTCTCATGGACTAGGCCAGCTCAAGGTAGACGATCCGCTAACTCGCCATCCCCCGATACCGGTCGAACCACCCGATGATGTACATGATCTTCTGCATGAAGTGGCTCGGCCGGACCCGGATCCCGTGCGGCTCGCCCGGCACCTTCACCAGCACCGCGTCCACGCCCTTCAGCTTCAGGGCCTGGAAGTACTGGTCCGACTCGGACATGGGCGTGCGGTAGTCCTCCACACCGGTCAACACCATGGTGGGCGTGGTCACGTTGCCGACCAGCGAGATCGACGACCGCTCCATGTAGTGCTCGGGGTCCTCCCAGGGCATGGCCGGGAACCAGTACTTGGCCACCGTGATCGGGATGTCCGACGTCACGGCGAAGCTGTACCAGTTGATCACGGGGTACAGGACCGCCGCCGCACGGTAGCGGTCGGTCTTGCCGATCGACCACGACGACAGGACGCCCCCGCCGCTTCCGCCGGTGATGTACAGCTGGTCGGGATCCACATATCCCAGATCGATCGCCGCGTCCACGCCCGAGTCCAGATCGAAGAAGTCGTTGCCGGGGTATGAATGGTGGATGAGATTGCCGAACTCCTCGCCGTACGACGTGCTCCCCCTCGGGTTGGTGTAGAGCACGACGTAGCCTGCGGAAGCCATCGATTGCTTCTCGATGTCGAAGCGGTCGCCGTAGTTCGCGAACGGCCCTCCGTGGATCTCCAGGATCAGTGGATACTTCCGGCCCGGATCGAAGCCCGGCGGCTTGATGATCCACCCATGGATGTCCAGCCCGTCGTGGGACGACGGCCACCAGAGCTCCTCGACCTCGCCGAGCGTCTTGTGGGCCAGCACGTCGTCGTTCACCCCGGTCACCACGCGCGTGCCGCGGTCGGCCCCGACCGCCACCTCGCCGAGCATGGTGGGCGTCGAGACGGTGTAGGCGAACGTCCCGCCCGGCCCCACCGAGAAGCTCCCTCCGCCATAGGCCGACCCGCTCCCCCCCATGTTTTCGGCCACGACGTGCACCTCGTCGCTGCCGGGCTCCACGTATGCGATCTTCGTGTTCCCGTGATCCGCGTAGGAGAAGTAGAGGCGCCCCGAATCCGGCGCCCAGGCGAGCCCGCCCACCGTCCGGTCCAGCTGCGCGGCCACCTGGCGCGCACCGGAACCGTCCCGGTTCGCCATGTACAGGCCCGTCACCTGGTAGCCCTGGTAGCGGTCGTCGAAGCCCGTGTACGCGATCCAGCGCCCGTCGGGAGAAGCCGCCACGCCCCCGTCCGGCCCCTTGCGGTCGGTAAGCGCCCGGATCTCGCCGTCGAGCGATACCTCGTAGATCTCGGTGTTGCGGTTCTCCAGCTCCCAGTCCGCGTGACGGTTGGCCGTGATCAGCACGGACCCGCCGTCCGCCGACCAGACCGGCTGTCCGCGACCCGAACGCCCCACGTAGCCCCCGTGATGGAAGTCGCCGCTGGTGATCTGCCGCGCGGTCCCGCCGGTCGATGGCATCACGAAGAGGTGGGTGAAGCCGTGCTCCAGATCGCCGGCGCCATCGAAACGGTGCACGAGTTCGTGGATCACCCGGGCGGGCCCGGCCCACTCCGCCCCGTCCGGCGCATCGGGCATCGAGATCAGCTGCATGCCCGCGTCCGGCACGAAGGACGAAAACGCGATCATCTCTCCGTCCGGGGACCACGCGGGAACCCTCGGTCCCTCCACACGATCCGTGATCCGCTGCGTCTGTCCGGTGTCCATCCAGCGGACGTGCAACTGCTGGGGTCCGCCGCCCGATTCGGCGTCCGACAGGTAGAGAAGCCGGCCGCCGTCCGGAGACCAGCGCGGCCAACTGTCGGAGTGCTTGCCCGAGGTCAGCGGACGGAGCTCCGAACCGTTGCGGCTCATGATCCACAGGTTCGAGTAGTTGCGGTCCGTCTGCGGGTCGGACCACTGCCTCACGAACACGACCTGCGATCCGTCGGGAGAGACCTGGGGGTCGCTCACGAACTCGAGGTCGAAGACGTCGCGCGCGGTCAGTACGTCCATGCTCTGCTGGCCCTGTCCGGGCACCGGGCACAGCAGAATGACCGCGGCGGCCAGGTTCCACCGGGCCATGCGGATTGCGGGTCGGTTCATGAAAAATCTCCTTGTCTGGCAGCCGCGGCAGCAGCCCGTGGGCTGTCAGCGCCCGGCCACACGCGAAACCACGTACCTTGCGTGCTGCCGCCCCTTGATGAAGCCGCTGACCTCAAAGGGGCCGTGCAGAAGTCGCTGGAACACGCGCCGTGATGCGTGCCGCCAGCCGAGCGCCTCGTCGAACGACCTTGCCTCGACCGCCTCGATGTCGCTCGGAATCACCACTTCGACGGCGTCCAGATCAAGCGCAACCTGGTCGGGACCCCCGCCGGGCATGCCGACGACGGGCCGTGCGCGGCCGGCTCCAGCTTCCTCCTCGCGACCCGCAGCTTCCTCCGTGCCGCGCCCACCGCCAAGGTCCCACTTTGCAATGAACCTGTCCGTCCCCAGCCGGTGCAGATCGCTGTCCGAGATCCCGTACATGTCGGGAACGAATTCATCAATCGACGCGCCCAGGAGGTTGATGTTGAGGTGGGCGTTGCGCGCCACCAGCGGATCGAAGGTCCAGTACATCGTGGTCACGCCCTGCTCGACCAGCGCTTCCTTCTGGGCAATCTTGAGCCTCCTGCCGATCCCCATGTTCCGCGCCCGCTGACGCACGGCAAGCATGTGCGACCAGTGCGCCCGTTTGCCTCCCCGAATCCCCGTCACGCCGTATACCACGCCGAGCATCGTCCCGTCGGGGTCGAACGCCCCCAGGCAGATCCCCCCCATCTTGCCGGTGACCTGCATCATGCTGACGGGCACGACCTCCGAGAAGCCCTCGCCCCACGTATCGCGCTGCAGCTCGACGCACGCCTCGAAGTCCGCGCGCGTCTGGGCCGGACGGATTTCGATCTCTGCGCTGTCGATCGACGGACTGTCGTCCGGAGACCCCTCGACGGAGGTCAGGATGGTCTCCGGCGGGTGCGGCGCGGGGTCGTGCATGGCGCTCCGAAGGTTTGAGGAAGCGGCATCGTATCACATCGAATCGGATACGGCAAGGTATCCAAAAGTGGCGACAAAAGTGCTGTACAGTTCATTATGTTAGTTTTCGAGGTTGTTCCCCTTTTTCTGGACATAACCACAATTCCGCCGAAACAAGAGAGTATATCGCCCGTGAAAACCGGCACGAAAGACCGTGGCACCCAGGCCTACCGACACCTTCGGGAACTGATCGTTCACGGCAGACTGGCGCCGGGCTCCCGGCTGATCGAGACGGAGGTCGCCGAACGGCTGGGACTCAGCCGCACTCCGGTGCGGAGCGCGCTTCAGCGCCTCATGCAGGAAGGCTACATCAGCGACCCCGGCACCGGTCGCCAGAGCCGGCCCTATGTGGCGCCGCTCACAAGGGACGACGCATTCGAACTTTTCCACATCGTTGGCGAGATGGAAGGGCTCGCGGCCTGGGGCGCAGCGGGCCGCGACGACCGTGCGGAGCTGGTCGAGGAACTGAACAAGACCAACGCCGAACTTCTGGCCGAAGCAGAGCGCTCCCCGCCTTCGCGGGAATGGGTTTTTCAGCTCGACAACAGCTTTCATCGCATGTACGTGGAAGGGGGCGCCGGACCCAGGCTGGTGGCCCTGCACGACGCGATCAAGCCACAGGCCGAGCGGTATACGCGGCTGTACGTAGACGCGCTGCTGGACCAGATCGTCGTATCCGTCCAGGAGCATCAGGCCATCATCGACGCGATCGAGGCCGGCGAGGCCGACCGGGCCCAGACCTGCGTGCGGACCAACTGGCGCAATGCCGCCGGTCGGTTGTCCGGGGTCATCGAGCGCGCAGGCGAACTGGGGAGCTGGTAAATGGACATTCCGAGGACTTGCAGGCGGATGGCCGCCGCGACCGCTCTTTTCCTGTTCCTCGCTCCGGGCGCCGCCGCCCAGGAGGGACTTGCGGGGCTCGACGCGGAGATCGCGCAGATGGTGCGCGACTGGGGCATCCCGGGCGCGGCCGTCGTGGTGATTCAGGATGACGAAATCACCTTCGCCGAGGGTTTCGGCGTGAGGGAGCTCGGCGGCACGGATCCGGTCGACGAGAACACGATCTTCGCCGTCGGCTCCACCTCCAAGGCGTTCACCGCGGCCGCGGTCGCCATGCTCGTGGACGAGGGCAAGGTCGCGTGGGACGACGCCATGGTTGATCACGTCCCCATCTTCCAGCTCAGCGACCCGTACATCACCCGCGACCTGCGCGTGCGCGACCTGATGAGCCACAACTCGGGGCTGCTGCGGGGCGACCGCCTCTGGTACGCGAGCGGCCGCAGCCGCGAAGAGGTCCTGAAGCAGGTCAGGCACCAGCCGGTGACCTTCCCGCTGCGCTCCACCTTCCAGTACAACAACACGACCTGGATCGCGGCGGGCGAAGTGATCGAGAACGCCAGCGGGATGAGCTGGGACGACTTCCTGGCCTCGCGCATCTTCGCCCCGCTGGGCATGACGCGCAGCACGACATCGGTGAAAGCGCTCGACAGGCTCGACAACGTCGCCACGCCGCACAACCCGTCCCTGGACGGGGAGGTCACGGCCATCCCCTACCGCGACATCGACAACGCAGGGCCGGCCGGATCGATCAACTCCAGCGCGCTCCAGATGGCCCAGTGGATACGCCTGCAACTCGGTATGGGTGAATTCGAGGGAGAGCGGCTCATTTCGGAGGAAGCCATTCGCGAGACGCACACCGGCCAGATGCTCATCCGCAAGCAGGGCACGTGGGCGGTGGTGTGGCCCGAGTCGGACTTCCTGACCTACGGTCTGGGGTGGTTCCTGAGCAGCTACCGGGACGTCACGATGATCTCGCACGGGGGCAACATCGACGGCATGACCGCCTACGTCGGCTTCGTCCCGAGGCGCGGCTACGGGATGGTGATCCTGTCCAACCTGAGCAGCGCGAACGGCTTCAGCTCCGCGCTCGCGCACCGAATTATCGACCGCCTGGAGGGCGGCGAGGGCCTGCCCTGGAACGAGATGATGCTCGAGAGGTGGAACGGGCTCCTGGAGCAGCAGCGCACCGCGGCCGCCGAGACCGAGGAAAGCCGGGTGGCGGGCACCTCCCCCACGTTGCCCATGGCCGAGTACGCCGGCACCTACGCCAACGACATGTACGGCGAGATCACGGTGACCGAGGCCGGCGGCACACTCAGCGCGACGTTCGGCGCCGGCTTCGAGGGAGCCCTGGAACACTGGCACTACGACACGTTCCGGGCCGACTGGGGCGGAAGCGCCGGGTCCGAGGAATTCCTGCGCTTCGAGATCGGCACCGACGGCAAGGCAGCCGTGCTGCACGCCGAAATCGAGGGCAGCATCGCGTTCGCGCGGCGGGAAGGGTAGGGTCGTGTCCCGCTCCCTGCTCGCCGTTGCGTTGGCTGCGGTCGCCGCGGCGGTCTCCGCCTGCGGGACCGAGGCGCCCGCAGACGGTCCGGTGCGCGCGACGCTGCCGAACGGGGCCGTGCTCGTGCGCTACGCAAGCCTCCCCGCCATCGACTCGGTTGGCCCGGAGGTCACCGAGGCGCACGTCGACCTCAGGATCGGCACCGTGGACGGCGACGATCCCGGCTACATCTTCGGCGACATCCGGGGCGTGCAGGGCGCGAGCGACGGGACCATCTACGTCCTGGACTACCAGGCCGTGGAGGTCCGGACGTTCTCTCCCGACGGCGAGTACCTGGGCACGATCGTTCGGCATGGCGAAGGCCCGGGAGAGATCATGGAAGCCAACGGGATCCTGCTCTCGGGCGACACACTTCTCTGGATCCACAACTACGGGCAGGGAGTGATCATGGGAGTCGACTCGGCCGGCGAGGAGCTCCGCCGTTTCACCAAGCCGGTCCCGAGCTATGGGTACATCTGGGACGGAGCGTTCGACAACGAGGGGCGCTACTGGAGAGAAACCCGACATTCGGACGAAGACGAAGAATACCGGGAGCCGGAACCGGGGGAGCTGACGGGCTTCTACCGCAGGTACCAAAAGTCCTACAACCTGTCCACGGAGGCCATCGACTCCATATACCTCGGCGAGGGCAGCTACCGGAACTACATGGAGGCCAGGGGGGGCGGCCAGACGTTCTACAGTATCCCCTTCGACCCATCGGAGGTCACCGTGGTGAGCCCGTCCGGAGACCTGTGGCACGCGAACACCGCGTCGTACCGGCTCACGCGCACCGACGAGGACGGAGATACGCTCGTCGTGATCGAGGCCGCGCTGCCCGTTATCCCCGTGACGCCCGAAGACCGCTCGAGCTACGTCCGGCGATGGGTCGACCTCGATCCTGACGCCCGGCGCGGGGCCGAAGCAGCCGCGGAACTCATGCCGGACTTCAAGCCTATTCTGGAAAGCATGTTCCTGGACGACGAGGGGCGGCTGTGGGTCGAGCGGGCCACCCCAAGCGACGCGCCCCCCTTCTACGACCTCTACTCCCAGGACGGCGACTATCTGGGCTCCGTTCGCCTCGCGTTCCAGCCCCGACCCTACAGCAGGGTTACGGTCCAGCACGGCAACCTCTACACCTGGGTGGTCGACGAGCTGGATACTCCGTTTGTCGTGAGGGCGCCAGTGTCGTGAACCCGGCCGCGCGCCGCACGCGGGGCGGCGGGGCCACCCACACCGCCGACGTCGTGGTCATCGGCGCGGGCATCGTGGGGGCGTCCTGCGCGTACCAGCTCGCCCGGCGAGGCCTCTCCGTGGCGGTCCTGGAGCGCGAGGCCGCGCCCGCGCTGGGCTCCACCGGGAGGAGCGCGGCGGGGGTGCGCGTCCAGTTCACCACCGCCCCCAACATCGCGCTGTCGATGTACTCGCTGCCCATCTACCGCACCTTCCGCGAGCGGCACGGCCACGAGGTCGGCTACCGCGACATCGGCTACCTGCTGCTGGTCCCGCCCGAACGCTGGGACGATCACCTCGCCTCGGTCGCGCTGCAGCGCAGCATGGGAGCACCCGTCGAGGTGCTCAACCCGGACGACGCACGGCGGTACGTCCCCATGGACACCGACGGCCTCGCGGGCGTGACCTACGGACCCTGGGACGGGGTGATCGACCCGCACATGGCCACCCACGCCTGGGTATCGATGGGCCGCCGGGCGGGGGTGCAGTACCATTTCCGCGAGGCCGTGACCGCAGTCCGCCCCGAGGGCGACGGGTGGCTCGCCGAGACGCGAACGCAAGCCTTCTCCTCCAAACACATCGTCAACGCCGCGGGAACCTGGTCCGGACTGGTCGGCCGCCTCGCCGGGCTCGAAGTCCCCGTCAGGCCCAAGCGCATCCAGATCTTCCTTAGCGCCCCGATCGCCGACGAGCGCGTCTACCCGCTCACGATCGACCTGGGCACCGGCGTGTACCTGCGCAGCGAGGGCGACCGCATACTCTTCGGCATGGACACGCACGCCGACGACGGCTTCACCGAGGGGGTCGACTGGGGCTGGCTGGAGCACGTGCTGCTCGCCGGGGTCGACCGGTATCCCTGGTGGGTGGACCTCGGAGTGGACCGCCAGGGCAGCTGGTGGGGTTACTACGGTGTCACCCCCGACAACAATCCGGTGATCGGCTTCAACCCCGGCGCTGCCCGGTGGGTCGACGCGTGCGGCTTTTCCGGACACGGGATCATGCACGCGCCCGCGACCGGGCTCGCGGTGTCCGAGTTGATCGCGGATGGACGTGCGCACACCCTTGACGTGACCGCCTTCCGTCACGGAAGGTTCGGGGAGGCCGGGGCGGCGGTGGAGGCCAACATCTTCTGACGGAGACCCAACCCACGATGACGCTGAGATTCGCCGAAGAGATCATGCTGCTCCTGCTCGACGACGAAGAGGAGAGGTTCATCCGCGTACCAGACTGGTCGCTGCGGTACGCGCTCGGCGGCGCCGTGCTGATGGACCTGGCGCTCGAGGACCGGATCGACACCGACCTCGAGAAGCTGATTCTTGTCGATCCCACGCCCCTGGACGACGACATCCTCGATCCGGTGCTGGCCGACATCGCCGGGCACGAGCACCAGCACGACGCCCGGTTCTGGGTGGAGCGCGCGTCCGGCATGGCCGATGACATTCGCGAAGCGGCAATCGACCGCCTTGTCGAACGCGGCATCCTGGAGCGCCGCGAGGACCGTTTTCTGTGGGTGTTCCGGTCCCGCCGCTATCCCGTGGTCGACGGTACCGCCGAGCAGGAAGTCAAGCTGCGCATCATGGAGCTGCTCTTCAGCGAGATGATCCCGATGCCGCGCGACGTCGTCATCATCTGCCTGGCCGACGCCTGCGGCATCTTCGGCGAACTCCTGTCCAAGCGCGAAGCCAGACACGTGCGCCCGCGCATCGACACGATCCGCAGGATGGACCTGATCGGCCGCGCGGTGACCGATGCCGTCTGGGACATCGAGGTCTCGCTGGCCCAGGCGATCCGCCCGCACATGGCGTAGGGCCCCCGCTTCGCCCGCCTGGCGGGCCCTAATAGTCAACTCTGCTTTACATCATGTAATGTAGAGATTACAATTGTGCGACCCGATCCGCCCCCTGTGCACCGGAGAGATGCATGAGCGAGCCCCGATTCGAGAACCAGTTGAAGCGCAGGCGCAAGCAGGCCAGGCTGTCGCAGAACGCGTTGGCCGACAAGGTCGGGGTCTCCCGGCAGGCCATTCTCGCCATCGAGGCAGGCCGCAACATCCCCTCGACCCGCCTCGCGCTGCGGATCGCCTACGCGTTGGGGTGCGGAATCGAAGACATCTTCCGGCTGGCCGCGGACACCGGCATCAACGCCCGGCTCGCGCCTTCCGGGCCGGGTGAGGCGGGTGGGTCGCGGGTCGCGCTGGGTCGGATCAGGGACCGCTGGGTCGCGCACCGGATGCCCTCTCACGGCACCAACGCCGCCGACGGGATCATCACCTCCGAGGGAAACGGCGCCGACGTCGTGGTGCGGCCCCTCGGCACCACGGCCCAGCTGGGCCAGAACGTTCTCGTCGCGGGGTGTGCGCCGCTCCTTGGCGCCCTGGCGCACCGGGTGGACCGCCGTTTCAGTGACGCGCGCGTCACATGGCTGCCGGCCGGCAACCGTCGTGCCATGGAACTGCTGCGCGACGGCCTGGTGCACGTTGCCGGCCTCCACCTGTCGAGCGACAACGGTGACGGCGACACGGTGGCCGCGGCCAGACGCGCGCTGCCTGACCGGAAAGTGCTGGTGGCCAACCTGACGCGCTGGCGCCTGGGCATCGTGGTGCGCGCGGGCAACCCGCTCGGGATCGGCGGCGGTGCGGACCTGATCCGCGAAGGGCTGCGCGTCGTTCGCCGCGAGGCGGGATCCGGGGCGCACGAACTCGCCGCGCGCGTCACCGACGCGGCCGGAGCATGCGGACCGGACGACAGCGGCCCCCTCGCCACCGACCACCGCGAAGTGGCGCGGCTGGTGCGCAGCGGATCGGCCGATGCGGGAATCGCCATCGAGAGCGCGGCGCTGGCCGAGGGCCTGGACTTCGTGCCCCTCGCGGAAGAGCGCTTCGACCTGGTTGTGGCCACGGACATCGCGAACGTGGAGCCGACCTCGCGGCTGCTCGAAACGCTCGACGACCCGGATTTCCGGGCCGAGCTGGCGCACCTCCCCGGGTACGACGGGTCCCTCACCGGGCAGGTCACCACGGTGGAAGCCGCGTGAAGCACGCGTTGGCGCGGCAAGCGGCGCCAGACCGCGCCCGCCGCCGCGCCGGGGCAGGCCGTGGGGCGTTCCGCGTGCGCCACATGCTAGCGGCCGCCGTCGCGGCGGCGGTGCTCGTCGGGTGCGGAGAGGATCAGGCCGGGCGCACCCCGCTTCGCGTCTTCGCGGCTTCGTCACTGACCGAAGCGTTCCAGGAGATGGCGGTCGCATTCGAGGCCGCCTACCCGCAGTTCGATGTCGTGCCGGTCTTCGCGGGCAGTCAGGTGCTGCGGCTCCAGATCGAGCAGGGAGCCCGCGCCGACGTGTACGCGTCGGCCGACCAGCGCCACCTGGACGCCCTGGCGCGGGCAGGCCTGGTCACGGAGAGCCGCGTGTTCGCGGGCAACGAACTGGTGGTGATCGTGCCGCGTGACAACCCGGCCGCGATCGCGGCCTTCGCGGACCTTCCGCGCGCCAGGCGCCTGGTGATCGGCACGGAGCACGTCCCTGCGGGCGCCTACGCCCGTGCCGCGCTGAAGCGGGCCGCAAAGCGGCACGGCGCCGACTTCGAGGCCGCGGTCCTGGGCAGTGTCGCGTCGGAGGAGAGCAACGTTCGCCTTGCCCGCGCCAAGGTCGAGCTGGGCGTGGCGGACGCCGCCATCGTGTACCGCACCGACGCCGTCCCGGGCCGCGTGCGCGTGATCCCGCTGCCGCACGACGTGAACGTGCGCGCCGACTACCTGATGGGCGCCGTCACCGGGACCGCCAACCCGGCGGGCGCGGAGCTGTGGCTCGACTTCGCGGCGTCGCCGGCGGGCCAGGACATCCTGACGGGCCGGGGCTTCCTCGCCGGCTCCGCGCCCGCGTGGTGACGCAGCCGCGCGTGGGGGTGGCGGCGGGGCGGTGGGGGTTCCTCGCCGCGCTCCCCATGCTGGCGCTTCTTGCAATCCCCCTGATCGCGCTGGCGGGCGCTTCCTCGCCCGCCGACATCGCCGAGGGCGCGCGGCATCCCCTGTTCGGTCCGGCGCTGTGGCTCAGCGCCCGCACCACCGTCGCCAGCCTCGTCATCGTCGTCATCACGGGCACCCCGCTCGCGTGGTGGCTGGCCAACCGCACCTCGAAGCGCTCCCGGATCGTCGAACTCGTCGTCGACCTCCCCATCGTCATTCCGCCCGCGGTCATGGGCATCGCGCTCCTGCAGACCTTCGGGCAGCAGGGACTTCTCGGGCCGGCGCTGTCCTCTCTGGGCGTGCAGGTCCCCTTCACCATGGGTGCGGTGATCGTGGCGCAGACCGTCGTCTCCGCGCCCTTCTACGTTCAGGCCGCGGCGGCCGGGTTCCGGCGCGTGGACGAGGATCTGCTCATTGTCGCCCGGACGCTGGGACAGTCTCCGGCGGGCGCGTTCTTCCGGGTCGTCGTCCCTCTGGCGCTCCCCGGTCTCGTTGCGGGCGCGGCGCTGTCCTGGGCCCGCGCGCTGGGCGAGTTCGGCGCCACCCTGTTCTTCGCAGGCAACTTCACGGGATCGACCCAGACGATGCCGCTGGCGATCTACACCGCGCTTGAATCCGACACGCGGGTGGCCGTCGCGCTCGCCCTGGTGCTGGCCGCGGCGGGCGGGCTCCTGCTGGTCCCCCTGCGAGCCGTGCCGTCCATGCTCGTGCGCCGCTTCGGCGGGGCCCTGGTCCCGCGCTGAGCTCCGTGCACTGGTCGGTAGCGGTCGAGGTGCGGGCGGGCTCGTTCGACCTGCACGCGACCATCGAGGGCGATGGCACCCCGGTCCTCCTGATCGGTCCCAACGCGTCCGGGAAGACCACGCTGCTGCGCGTCATCGCGGGCGCCTACCAGCCGGCGAGCGGCCGGATCCGCGTGGGCGACCGGGTGCTCTACGACTCCGACCGGGGCATCTGCCTCGCGCCGGAAAAGCGCCGCGTTGGCTACGTGCCCCAGGGGTACGGCCTCTTCCCCCACCTGAGCGTCGTCGAGAATGTTGCGTTCGGCCTTGCCGCCATCCGGCCGAAGCCGCCGCGTACGGACCGGCTGGCCACCGCCGCCAGGACACTTGCCGGGATCGAATGCGGCCACCTGTCGCGGCGCCTTCCCCCCACGCTCTCCGGCGGCGAAAAGCAGCGCGTCGCCCTGGCCCGGGCGCTTCTTCCCGAACCCGACCTGCTACTGCTCGACGAGCCCCTTGCGGCGATGGACACCGCCGCCCGGCGCAGGTTTCGCGGCTACCTTGCCCGGCATCTCGCCGAACGGGACACGCCCGCGATCGTGGTCACGCACGATGTCCGCGACGTTTACGCTCTGGGACGACCCACCGTCTACGCGCTGGAAGCGGGCAGCGTGGTGCAGCACGGCACGCCCGAAGAACTGGCGGCACGCCCGGCGACCGATTTCCTCGCCGAATTTTTCAGCGCGTCCACCGGTACGTCGCCGTGAACGCGAGCGTCGCGTTTCTCACCTCTCCTCCGCCGGCCGAGGGCAGCACGGAAGTCAGACCGGCTTCGTAACGGGCCCCGATTCCCAGTCCGCGAAAATCGACTTCGGCCCCGAACAACAGGCCGAAATCGTAGGCGAGGAGGTCGAAATGCGGGACATCGCCGCAGTTCTCGATCCCCACCTTGCAACTCAGGGCCAGCGAAGACGACAGGCCCAGGAAGGTCCGCGACCGCAGCGGCACTCCCTGGGGTGTCTGCAACTGGACGAGGACCGGAAGCTGCAGGTAGGAGAGCTTCAGCGCGTCCTGGCGCAGGCCGTCCCCCAGCCCGGTGCGCACCTGGGGTGAGCCCTTGGTCGCAAAGTAGAGTTCCGCGCGCAGTGACAGCAGCCGATCGGCGGGAAGCTCGACCAGGGCTCCGGCCATCGCCGCGGTCCTCCAGGAGACGTCGGTGGAGCCGGCACCGGTGAACGCGGTCCGCGTGACGCCCGTGATCAGACCGAACCCAAGCTGCGCCTGAGCGGCCTCTGCGGGGATCAGGATGATTCCCACCGCAATCAGGGTTGCGAGCTGTCTCCGCATCTCGTCTCCGGACGGGACCTGTGAGCCCGGGGACGGCCACCGCCATTTCGACGACAACGCCGTGCCCCCACGCGCGGCCAATGGAATGCTAGCGATTCAATCCGGCCGGGGGAACATGCCATTCCCGCAAAACCCGCTTGGAAACCTTCTCCGTGGGCGTCTTGGGCAACGCGTCCACGAAGCGCACATGGTCGGGAACCATGTAGCGCGCCATCCGCCCGCGACAATACGCGATGATCTCGTCCGCACCGGGTTCATGGCCGTCCCGGACCACCACCGCCAGCGCGACATCCTCTTCCGTGTGTTCGCTGGGCACCCCGTAGGCCGCCGCTTCCACCACGGCCGGGTGGCTCTCGATCACCTGCTCGATCTCGAACGCGGAAATGTTCTCGCCCCTGCGGCGGATCGCGTCCTTCTTCCGGCCCTCGAAGTAGAGGTTGCCTTCCTCGTCCAGACGGCCCAGGTCGCCCGTGTGGAACCAGCCGCCGCGAAACGCCTCGCGGTTGACCTCGGGCATGCCGTAGTAGCCTGTCATCATCAGATGCCGGTCCTCGTCCGCCGCGGGCCTGGCGACGATCTCGCCCACTTCTCCCGCGGGCAGCGTGCGATCGGCGTCGTCCACAATGCGCAGCCGGAAACCGGGAAGGCAGCGTCCGCACGACCCGCGGGGGCTGGTGGCGTGCAGATCCTCAAAGACGATCACGCCCAGTTCGGTCGAACCGTAGCCTTCGTAGAGCCTGAGACCGAAGCGCCGTTCGAAGTCGGCCCGGAACGCCGGCATTGGAACCCCCCACCCGAGCCTCGCGGGATTGTCCGCGTCGTCCGCGCGGGTCTCCTGGTTATGGATGAACGTCAGGGTCGCGCCCATGAAATCGAACACCGTGACGCCGTAGCGGCGCACATCCTCCCAGAAGCGCGAGACGCTGAAGCGCTCGGTAATGACGGCGGTCGCGCCCAGGTGCAGCGCCGGGGCCACCGTCCCGATCGTGGCGTCCCAGTGATACACGGGATACGGGCAGAAGATCACGTCGTCCGCATGCATTTCCGTCACCTTCGCGAGTATCGCGGCGTGGCCGAGCACGTACCGGTGGGACAGCTCGCAGGCCTTCGACGGGCCGGTCGTGCCCGAGGTATAGATGAGAAGCGACGGATCCGCGGGCGACGCCGGGTTGTGGGGCGGCGCTCCGTCGTCCGCGTGCGCCAGCGCCTCGAGGGGAAGCGCCGCGAATCGCGCGCCGGACCGTGACAGGATCCGGGGCACCTCGTCGTCGAAACCGCGAACGAAGAGCCTCTCCAGGTGCTTCAGACGGTCGGTCGCGCCGACGAGAGCGTCCACCAGCGACCGGTCGACGACAAGATCGCGCGAACCCGTAAGGTTGACCGCGTGCGCCAGGCCGATCCCGCGAAAGCCGGTGTTGAGCGGGGCCCAGACGGCACCCGCCCGGTTGGCGGCGAACCAGAGCGCCACCGCGTCGGCACAGTTGGGCAGGAGTGTCGGCACCACAGGCCCCAGGCCGTGCGCCCTGATTCCCGACGCCAGCGACCGGATACGACGATCGAAGTCGGCGTAGGTCAGATCCGCTTCGCGAAAGCGAACAAAGAACCGGTCCGCGTGGCTGCGCGCCCTGTCGGCCAGAAGGGTCGCGACCGTCACGCCCCTGCAGGCGGCGTCAGCCACAACGAAAACCAGTCCCCCACAACGGCAGGCCTCTCCTCGCCCTCGATCTCCACCCGGCAGCCGAAGGTGATCTGCAGCTGACCCGGTTTGCGCTCGGTGACGTCCTTGACCGTGAAGTGGCCCCGGATCCGCGATCCACAGGGGACGGGAGACACGAATCGCACCTTGTCGAAGCCGTAGCTGGCCGGGTATCCGTCCCCGCGTCCGCCGTCCATCCGGTAGCGGTAGACCTGGTACAGCATGGGCGTCATCAGCGACAGCGTCAGGAAGCCGTGGGAGATGGTGCCGCCCCACGGACTGTGCCTTGCGGCATATTCGGGGTCCACGTGGTGCGGATCCGGGTCCTCGGTGACGGCTCCGAAGGTGCTGATCCGCTCCTGGTCGATCCTGATCCAGTCGGACACGAATGTCCTGCCCAGCGCTTCATGCGCCGTGTCCGGAGTCAGATAGTCCATGGCATTACGCGTGGGAACATCGTGGTCACCTCTGCGGGTACAACCTTTGTGGTCGTCAGTTCGGTCCAAGCGACAGGACAGCATTCACCGACCGCGTCCTCGGAGCAACCCCAGCGCTTACGACAGCAACCCCAGCGCTTACGACGGAGTCAGCCAATGTCGCGCACGCTTTCGGTCCTCATCGCTCTTGCTGCCTCCTGGTCGTGCACCACGGACAGCTCCACCTCATCCGGCGCCGTCCGCGAGACACTGCCCAACGGCGGGTCGCTGGTGCGCTACGGAGCGCTGCCTGCCGTCGACGCCCCTGCCCCCATGGTGACCGACGCCTACGCGGACCTCAAGCTGGGTGTCCTCGAGGGCGACCCCAACTACATCTTCGGCGACATCCGCGGGGTCGAAGCCGCCAGCGACGGCACCATCTACGTGCTGGACTACCAGGCGTCCGAAGTCCGGGCGTTCGCTTCAGACGGTACGTTCATCGAACTGCTCGCGGCCTCCGGCGAAGGTCCGGGAGAGATCAGGGAGGCCAACGGCATCTTTCTCCAGGGCGATAGCCTGCTGTGGATCAACGACCACGGCCAGATGGACATCATCGGCGTAAGCCGCGCCGGCGAAGAGATGACCCGCTTCCCCTTCCCGGTCCGCAGCTACGGCTACATCTGGGACCCCGTCTGGGACAACCGTGGACGCGTCTGGCGGGCAACGGCCCATTCCGACGACGAACCGCAGTGGCCCCCCGAGACGGGGCTCGTCGAGTCCAGCGCGCGGACATACCGCAAGTGGTACGATCCGGCCACGGCAGACACAGATTCGGTGTACATGGGCGAACGGACCGGACGGTCGTACATCTCCGAAGAGGGCGGCGGCTGGTCGTATCGGGGCATCCCGTTTGAAGCCGGCGAACTCGCGCACGTCATCCCTGCGGGCGGATTCTGGCACGCCAACACCACGTCCTACCGGCTGGTGCGCACCGGCGAGTCCGGTGACACGGTCGTGGTGATCGAGGCCGACCTGCCCGCGCATCCGGTGACGGACGAGGACCGCGCCGGGTTCGTCCGGGAAATGGTGGAGAGAAGTCCGGAGAGCCGTCGCGCCGCCGAGGCCATCGCCGCCCTCATGCCGGACGTGAAGCCGATTCTTCGCGGTGCATTCGTCGACCCCGACGGGCGTCTGTGGGTCCAGCGGGTGACCGACAACGACGCACCGAACTTCTACGACCTGTTCACGCCCGACGGAGACTACCTGGGCTCGATGCGCCTGATGCTGGACGGGGTTCCCCGCGGACCGCTGCGGATTCGCCACGGGAACATCTACACATGGTATCTGGACGAACTGGATGTCCCGTTCGTCGTGCGGATACCTCTCGCAGCGTTGACGACTTGACAGCTTCCGGTCTGAAAGGCTTACAATTCCCGCCCCGGAGGAGTCTCGGATGCGGTTCCACCGGCAGGTTCGCTCCCCGCCGACAAAGGAGTAAGGAATGCGCCTGAATCGTTCAAAAATGATCCTGTGCTTCATGTTCGCGTTTGGTCTGACCGCGGCGCTCGCCGCCTGTTCCAGCACGGGTGGCTCCAGTGGTCCCAGGAGGGATCCGAACCTCATCACGGCCGAGGAACTGAGCGAGTACGCCACGCTTACCGCCCTCGACGTCATCCGCCGGCTGCGGCCCCGCTGGCTGACCGGTCGCGGCCAGGGCACCGGCGGGATGAACCGCCCGCAGGTGATCCAGGACGGTGCCCGGCTCGGCGATCCCGACAACGCGCTGCGCGCAATCGCCGTCTCCGACATTGAGGAGTTGCGCTTTCTTAGCGCCTCCGACGCCACGATGCGCTACGGAACCAACTATCCCGGCGGCGCGATCGTGGTGACGAGTCGAAGGCGGTAGCAGGGCCGCCTCGCACGGGACTGTCAGTCCGTCGGGAACCGTCAGCCCGTCAGGAACCGCCGCGCAAAGTCGGCAAGCACGCGGGCGCACATCCGCACTTCGGACACGCTCACCCACTCGTCGGCCGTGTGGGCCTGCGCGATCGACCCCGGACCGAAGCAGACGGCCGGGGTGCCGCTCTCGTTGAGGAAGCACGCGTCCACCCACGCCGTCATCCCCCTGACGTCGCCGGGGATTCCCGCACGGTTGCACGCGCCGCGCAGCCCGGCGACGAGCGGTGACGAGACCGGCACCTCCGTAGCCGCGCGGAAAAGGCCCGCCGCGACGCTCGCGTCGAGCCCCGGGCAGCGCCGCCGTGCCGCCGCAACCACGCGCTCCACCTCGTCCATGACCGTCGCCGTGGTCTCCCCCGGCAGCGTCCGCCGTTCGACAACGAGGTGGCAGAGGTCCGGATAGACGGACGGCGCGCTGCCACCCCTGATCGTGCCCGCGTGCAGAGAAGCCGGTCCGAGCAGTTCGTGACCGGTGTCCCGGCGCAGCCTTCCCGCCTCTTCCTCGAAGGCAACCAGCAGGTGACCCATGTGGGCGATCGCGTCGACCCCGTCGTCGGGTCTCGAACCGTGGGCTGCGCGACCCCGCACATGGGCGTCGATCCACAGGAAACCCTTGTGGGCCGGCATCACCGACAGGCTGGTGGGCTCACAGACGACGGCCGCATCGGCCACCACCCCGGACCCGACAAGGGCCTCCATGCCGATGGACGCGTGTTCCTCGTCGGCGGTCAGCCCCACGATCAATTCCCCCGCGATGCGTTCCGATGCCAGTTCGGCGGCCACGGCCAGTATGCAAGCCACGCCCGACTTCATGTCGGCGGACCCGCGACCGTACAATCGGCCATCGCGAACGGCGCCGGAAAAGGGTTCGGTCATTCCGGACACGCCAACCGTGTCCAGATGGCCGTTCAGGAGCAGCGACGGGCCCGACCCCTCTCCCCGCCTGGACACCACGTTCCAGCGTCCGGTGGCCACTTCGGTGATGACCGTCTCATATCCCCAGTGCCGAAGCCATGCCGCCACGAGTTCGGCAACGGCCCTCTCGCCCGCTCCTCCTTCTTCCAGCACCGGATTGACCGAAGGCGTGCGAACCAGCCTCCGCGTCATGTCCACCGGATCGGCCTGTTCGGGGATTCGATCGGCCTGATCGAGAATGCGGTCGGCTTGCTCAGGGATTCGCGAGTCCATTTTTCGGATACCCGTCAGGAAAAGTGGGACACGGGCCAGTCGCGCACAGCCCGGGGACCGGCAGATCTCAGGCCGCCCAAAATGCAGATAAATCCATGAAAAGACGAACCTTGAGCGCCTGTCCGGCCGCACGACGAACCGCGACGGACCAAGTGGCATGGATATTGCTGATCATATGTTCCCGTCGGGATGCAGTGGGCACCCGGGGCATTCACACTCAGGACCACAGGAGGGAGCGATTCGAAAGTTCACCGTCAACCTGCTTGGCGCGGCCGCTCTGATGGCCGCGGGCTTCGCTCTGCTCCGGCAGGGTACTCACAAGCCGGAGCCCGTCGATACCAAGGTCGACAGGGTTCCGCCCGGGGAGACGATTCCCGGGAAGATCCGGCTGGAGAAGTTGAGGGAGTTGGGGATCTAGGATCTCTGGCAAAAGAAAGCCCGCGCTGCGTCGCACCAACGCAGGCCGGGGCGTTCTGCCAGGGGTGGGGATTCCCGTCCCCGAGCGAACCCAAATCGAAGAAGCAAGGGGGGTGGCCGCCAAGCGGTCGCCCCCCTTGTGTTTGCGGAAGAACCCGCGCAGCCCGCGCGGTCCCGAGTCATTCGAAGTAGGAAATGTTCTTCTCGATGTAGTCGTTCCATTCGGGAGGAACATCGGTGTCCGGAAAGATGGCCTGGACGGGACACTCGGGTTCGCAGGCACCGCAGTCGATGCACTCGTCGGGGTGAATGAGGTACTGGTCGTCGGCCTCGTAGATGCAATCGACCGGGCAGACCTCGACGCAACTAGCGTCCTTGGTGCCGATGCACGGCTCGGTAATGATGTATGTCACCAGAGACCTCTGGATGGTCGCAATGTCGAAATCGAACGCGGGTAACCGTCGAGAATGATTGTCGAACGGCAACCGTGTCGCAACCCTGTCGTGCCCGCCGGGGTCCCTCGCCCGGTCAGAGGAATGACCGGAAATGTCGTACCGATGCCTCCATGGCCAGTTCCAGTCCGGGTGTGGTGCCCAGCAGCGGGTGCACGGCTTCGAAGGTGTGGCCCGAGCCCTCAACCACGCACAGCGACGACGCGGCGCCGGCCGCGTGCAGCCGCCGGGCTTCCGCGACCTCGACCGTCGGATCCTCGGAACCATGGACGATCAGCCACGGCACACGAACCCGCGCCGCCGCTGCAAGAACATCCAGCCCCGTCCGGTTGTCGGTCAGATCGTCGAGCACGGTTCTGTACAGCGGCATGTCCTGCCCGGTGCGGGCGTTGGGCACGTGGGTCACCCCCTGTGCCGCCCAATCCGCCAGGTGCTGGTCGCTCCAGCGGTGGAACGTGGCGACCGCGGCCCATGTCACGAGCGCGGACACTCCCTCGTGTTCGGCCGCCGTGATCACGCTGGTGCCCCCTCCGCGGCTGTGACCCAGGAGCCCCACGGACTCGGGCGCCACCCCACCGCTCCATTCGCCGGCGAGCATGCGGTCGACCATCCAGCGCAGGTCTTCCAGCTCGCGCGACAGCGTGTTCCGTCCAAAGGCGTCCAGGTCCGTGAATTCCAGGAGATCGGGCCCCGTGCCGTTGAGGGAGAAGTTGAAGGAGACGACCAGATGGCCGTCCCGGGCGAGGTACTCGCACAGACAGGGGAAGAAGCCCCAGTCCTTGAACCCCTTGAAGCCATGAGCCACCAGTATCGCCGAGCCCGGGTCGGTGTGCGCCGGGCGCCGCACGTCCAGGCGGATGACGTCCCCGTGCGGGGGCGTCGTCTCGCCGCGTTCGTGCAATACGCGCGCGGTCATGTCCGCCACTCCACCTCGCCGCCTCCCGCGGCAGCGTTTTCGTGGCGCGCCGCTGCGAACAGGTAGTCGGACAGCCGGTTCAGGAACCGGATGACGTCCGCGTCGACCGGCGAGGCAGCGGCCAGCGTCACCACGCGCCTTTCCGCCCTCCGGCAGACGGCCCGCGCCACGTGCAGGCGGCTGGCACCCGGGCTGCCGGCAGGCAGGATGAAGTTCCTGAGGGGGGGAGCGCCCGACATCGCCTCGTCGATCCACGATTCCATGACCGCAATCCGCTGTGCCGGCAGGTCCGGCAGCGCCGGAGCCCGCCGGGTTCCGGTCGGAGGAGGAGTGGCCAGATGCGCACCGATGGCGAAAAGATCGGACTGAATCCGCCCGAGCCGCCGAACGACCGCCTGCTCCGTCACATGGTTCAGGGCGCTGCCGATGACCGCGTTGAGTTCGTCGACCGTCCCGTAGGCTTCGACCCGCACGTCATCCTTGCTCGTTCTCCCGCCGCCGAACAGCGCGGTGTTGCCGTCGTCACCCCGCCTCGTATAGATCTTCACCGCCCCAGCCTGGTGAACTTGCGGATGGCCCGCGCCTTGTCCAGCAGGCTCGGCTCGTCGGCAGCCGCCTCGTCGCGGCGCAGTCCTGCGAGGCTGTCGCGTACGTCCAGCAGCACCTCGAGGAAGACCTGGTCCCGCTGAAAGCCGAAATCGAGCTGGTCCATGCGCGCCCTGTCCTCGGCCTCGGCCGCGTTTTCGAACGCTTCCTGGTAGACCCCTTCGAGGCTCCCAATGATTCTCGCTCTTGAGCGCATACGACTCCAGTCTGCTGGCGTGGCCGGGAACGGAACGGACGGCGCGGTCGCGCCGATGTGTATACATCGTATCGCCCGCTGTACCTTTATGGGTAGCGTGTCCCCCGAATCCGCGCCTCCGGGGTTTTCAGGATGGTGACTTTCGACGAATACCAGGGTGCTTCGAGCCCGATCCCGGACGAGGTCGTAACGCGGGCGAACGACCAGTACTGGGATTCGGACGCCGGTGTGAACCAGTTGGCGCGCGACCTGGACCTGTCGAAGGGCACCCTGTACGAGATCCTTGCTCCACTGCCCGCGGGGATCCCCTGTCCGCACTGTGACGGAGAACTGGGCTTTGCGAACCGGACCGCGCGCGAGCGCGGCTTCCTGTCATGCGCGGCTTGCGGGCTCGAGGGCGAGAGGGAGCGCGTGCTCGATGCGCTCGCGGACGCTGATGCGCTCGCGGACACGATCCCGCCGGCTGAACCTTCGTCCGATCCGGCCTCGAGCCCCGTGCCCTCCCGCAGCCTGGGCGCCCTGCTGACGGTGACCGCCCTGGCCGGGGTTGGCGTCGGCCTGATCCTGGGCGGCTTCCTGCGCCGCCGGTGAGAATCCGTTGAACGCGGACCCGAGGTCGATCGTCACGCCCGACGCGTTTTCGGTCACGCCGGACCTTCTGGGCACGCCGCTCGCCGAACCCTGGCGCCGCTTCGTAGCCCTCCTCCTCGACCTGGTGCTCATCGCGTTCCTGCAGCTGCTCGGGTGGCGAATCCTGGGGGGAATCGCGGGCCTGATGCTTCTCCGCATGGCGACGAAGCGCCCCGAGGGCGCCACCACCACGCGTGCGCAGAAGTGGGCGCTGGGATGCGCCGGCACGATGGTCTTCGTGGTGGCCATCGGTGTCACCGCCGTTGTCCCGGCGATGATTCGCATGATGTCGTCACCGGACGACGAAGCCGCCGTGTCCGCGGTGGAGGCGCCCGCCGATGGCACGCCCGAGGGAGTTGCCGACGCACCCGGGACCGAAGCGGCGGCGGACATCGCGGCCGCCGTGTTGCGGACACTGGGCGACGAAGACAGCATCGCCGCGCTGATCGCCCGGGTGGACGACCTCGAGGACGACCTCGCCGACAGCCGCGAGGAACAGGAGGAGCTGCGCGACCAGCTGGCCGCGGCAGAGTCCCGCTCCACGGTTTTCACGTGGGTCCGGGACGCGGCCGACGAGGCCGGTCTGATCTTCGGATGGGGTACCGTCTACCTGACCCTCTTCCTGGCCCTGTGGCAGGGCCGCACCCCCGGCAAGAAGGCGATGGGGCTGCGCGTGGTGCGGCTCAACGGCCAGCCGCTGGGACTCTACATGTCCCTGGAGCGGGCCGGCGGGTACATGGCCGGCTTCGCGACCGGCCTGCTCGGCTTCGCCCAGATATGGTGGGATCCGAACCGGCAGGCCATCCACGACAAGATCACCGAGACGGTGGTGATCCGTGAACGGATGCCGAACCGGTTGCACACCGGTCGCATTGCCGGCGAGGGGGTGGCGCGGCCGGTCGAGGGGGTGGCGGAACCGGTCGCGGGGCGCGAGGATTCAAGCCCCGCGAGCAGTTCCGGAGACGAACAGGACATCGCGGGGACGGAGCCGCAAGACACAGGAGGACGGCAATCGTGAGAATGCATCTGGACAAGGCGGTCGTCCCGGCCGCCGCACTGCTCGTCACCCTGGGGTGCGGAGGTGGCTCCGGCAGCGGAAACGAAGGGGCCGACGCCGGCGAAACCGGCACCACATCGGGGAGCGCGTCCCAGTCGATCCCCACCTCGATGCTGTCCGACGGCGGCACGACGCTCACGCGGCCCGCCCAGGAGTACTCGCTGAACGAGCTCGGCTTCGACTTCGGGTCCGAGGACGCCCCCATCGCCGTAGTCGAGTTCAGCGATTACGGGTGCGGCTACTGCCGCCGTTTCCACACCGGGATCTTCCCGACGATCAGCGAAGAGTATATCGAGACCGGGAAGGTGCGCTGGAAGTACGTGACCTACGTAAGCGGCATGTTCGCCAACGGCATGGCCGCAGCCTACGCCGCCGAGTGCGCAGGCGAGCATGACCTCTTCTCGCCCATGAGCAAGCTGCTCTACGAGCGCCAGGCCGACTGGAAGAGCCTGGGGGACCCCATGCCCGTCTTCGAGGAGATCGCCCGTGAAGTCGGTGTGGACGCCGACGACTTTCAGGCGTGCGTGGCGGAAGAACGCCACAGGCCCCGGGTCCGCAGCGGGGTGCTGTCGGGTGCCCGCCTGGGCGTCCGGGGCACGCCGTCGTTCCTCGTCAACGGCGTTCCGCTGGTCGGCGCCCAGCCCATCGAGTGGTGGCGCGACGCCTTCACCGCCATTGAGGCCGAGATCGGGGCCGGGGCCGCGAACGGCGGCGGGAGCTAGCCCGCGCCGGGACCCGTTCCTCCATCACCACCTCGAAGTCCTCCTCATAGCCCACCTCGCCCGGCGACGGCAGGTAGCGCGACACGTCCACCTCGGCCCGCATCAGCTCGCGGTCGAACGCCTCCAGGTCCCGCTTTGAGGCCTCCTCGCTCGTGTCGGATGTCGCATACACGATCCGCCCGAGCTTCCTGTCCCGGAGCCCCAGCGCGCGGCGCGTCAATTCGGCCTCGACGAAGGTCTCGCGAATGGCCGGGAAGCGATACCGGAAACCGTCGTCCCCCGCTTCCACCTCGGCATCGAACTCGGCGGCGAGGACCTCCAGCTCCCTGAGCACGACCTTCGGATTGACCTTCCAGTCCTCGAGCCTCGGCGTCACGTGCCCGATCGCATCGCCGACGCTGACCCAGCGCACGGTGCCGACGCTGCGGCCGTAGACCAGGCCGACCAGAAGGCGGCGAACGTTGCGGCGAAGGCGCGCGGCGTTCCGACGCCCGAGCCCGAGTGAGCGCACCACCGGTATCCCGAAGAACATGCTGCTGAATGTCAGAGGCACGACTCCGAGCCCCCAGAACCACAGCGGATCGACCGCGACCGCTGCCGCGGCGGTCGTCTGCACCGCCGGCCCCAGCCCCATCACTGTCGCCGCCAACAGATTGAACCCGTTCATGGCGCCGATGCCCCAGTTCGCACCCGCGCTGTTGCCGGTCAGCTTCTTCGGGTATTCCAGGCGAAGCCACGCCGGCTTGGGCTCGCGCGCCCTGACCTTCCCGTGGGCGGTCTTCATCAGGCCGGGGAACGCGTAGACCACCTCGCCCCGCTCGGACACCCGCGGGTCGCCCCCGTACGCGCCGGTCAGGCGTCCCATCTCCTCATGCGCTTCCGGCAGCGCCAGCCCCGTGTGCTCCACGAGTTCGGCCGAGGTCAGCACCCCGTTGCGCGCGCGGATCAGCTGAATCGTGCTCCGGTCCTTCTGCAGCTGTGTCGGCCGAGGTTCCTCCGGACCGAAAATGAACGCGAATACCTTCTTGTAGAACGGCGGCCGGGCGTCCTTGGGCAGGCGCCTGGCGTGGCTGTGGCCGTAGTAGAGGCTTCCCCGGTTCCACCCCCTGCCTCCCATGAGCCAGTGGAGGATGAAGAGGTCGCCCAGGCCGAAGCCGCCCCTGCGCCCGAAGCCGCGTCCGTCCCGGTTCGCGGTCATGGCGGCGATGATCAGGACCACGAAGACGACGAAGTAGACGACCAGCATGACGGCCGTCCACACCTTGAAGCCGGTCTTGAACGCGGACCAGGCGGCCTTCCGGAAGCGGACTCCGAAGGGTTCCCGGGCCCGTTCGATCAGCTTCGGGTCGAACTGGTACAGCAAGTCGCCCGAATCGGAGACTTCCAGGTGGCCGCGGTGGGTCTCGAGCAGGCCCTTGAGCGCGGTCTCGGCGGCATCCTCGGGCATGCCGGTCGCCGCCACGACATCGCCGAGGGTGGCGCGTCCGCGCAGTTGGCGAAGCGCGGACAGGAGAGTGGTGTCGGGCTCGGCGGCGGGTACCGTGGCTATGTCAGGCAAGGTCTCAGGTCGCTCGTTTTCAGGGGATTCGGGGGAATCTTCAAGGGATTCGGGGGAAACAGGGCTGTACAGAATGATACGCTCGCCGCAGCAAGATCCATTCACCCGCGGACTGCGCGCAAGTTGCCGGGCGTTATCGGCGAATTCTTGATCGACGGACGCGAAAAGCCGCCGAACAAACGCGCCGAGCGTGACTTTTTCAGCACAAACGGGCTCGGCTGTGTCTCTGTAACGGGACGAGGGGTGTGGCGGCGGTGATCGGTCAGTGATGGTGGCAAACTAGCCTGGCTGGGCATGTCAAACCGCCCAAGCCAGGAGCAACCATCAAAATGCCGAAGAACGAACGCCGTCTCGGTACGGTATCCCTTTTGGGTCCGCCGTACACGCACCTCGAGGATTTGGACGTCACCGACCCCGTCCAGCCGCGCGAAGGCGGCTGGATCATGGCGTGGAACCTCGAGGCCGAGGCATGGAGCGACGCCACCGACCTGGTGGCGAACCGACTCGCCGGTGTCGCCCTCGTGATCATTCTGCCCCGGGACGACGACCGCGCCGGCCTCGTACGGATTCTCCGGGCGATAGAGAACACCAGACCCCAGGCGGTCATGCCGCATCACAAGGCGCCGCGGCCGAAGGAGATCGCCCAGGTCATACGCCGGCCACCGGTGTCCCTCGCATCCAGCGTGTCGGAATACATGCGCTGGCGAGGCTTTTCGCTGGATCCGGCAACCAGGAGAACCATTCGGCGCACGATCGAGCTCAGCGCCAGCCTCAGCACCATCACCGAGCTGGCGAGGAATCTGTACATGTCCAGACGGGCCCTGGGGCGCAGATTCCTCAAGAACAAGCTTCCCGTTCCGTCTCACTGGCTTCACATCGCGCGCCTCATTCGCGCGACGACGAAGCTACAGAACAGTGCGGAGAGCCTGTTCCAGGTGGCTACCTCGCTGGGTTACCCGGACGGCTTCTCCATGAGCAACCAGATGCACCGCCTCTGCGGGATCCGGCCCCAGCACGCGAGGGCACGGTACGGCTGGGAATGGGTCTTCGAGTGCTGGCTCGCCCGCGAGCTGGCCATCGGTGGCGTCAAGTCGGACGTGGTGCGAGCGCGGCCTTCCGTCGCCGACGCTGTTGCCGATCCTTCGAGTTCCGACGGGAAGCGGACAAAACGCTCGACCGCCGGCTCCGGTTGATGAGCGCGCCCTCGGCAGGGACAGAGCCGCTGGCGAAGCAGAAGGGGCTCTTCCTGCGCCTGTTCGGCGGTCCGGTCCTTACGCGCGATGGCGGACCGGTCCGGCTCTCACCGTTCCAGAGCGGGTTGGTGGCAATCACGTACGGGCTGCCCTCGGAGGAGATCCCCCGCTCCACCGTCCAGAAGCATCTGTGGGACCACCCGGACACGAAACCCGTGCGCCACCGCCTCAGTCAGCTGATCTACCAGACCAACCATCGGTGTGGGGTCGCGGTCGTAGCCCTGGATGGCGAACTGGTCCGGGCCAACCGCGACCTGGTGCCCACCGATCTGCAGGAATTCGACCGGTTGCTCGGAGCGGCAAATCTCAAGGCCGCAGCCAAGCTGATCGAACGCGGTTTCCTGTCGGCGCTGCCCGGGAGGTTCAGGAAGTCGTGTGCGAACTGGATCGCCGACCAGCAGGCCGACCAGCAGGCAAAGCTGGAAACTGCCGCCCACGCAAGCTGGAAGCACGCGGAGTTGAGCCGGAACGAGGCAGCGGCAAAAGAAGCCGTGGGCACTCTCCTCAAGCTGTCGCCAAATAGGGAACAGGCCCTCCGGAGAGCGATGCACTCGCGGGCGCTCTACGGGTCGGTGCGGGAGGCGGAGTCCATTTACCGGGCGTTCGCCGAACGTGCGCTCGCAGACGGCGACTGGGTGCCCGAGCCGGAAACGAGGGCGTTGCTCAAGGCGCTCCGGAGCGCGTACGGAGGGGCGGCCTCGCTCATGTCCGCACCCTACACAAGGCTGGGGCGGAAGATTCCCTTCCTCGGACGGAGCGACGAGAGAGCGAAGCTGACAAAGCGCCTTCTGCAGAACGCCGACACCAGTCCGTGGCGCACGACCACGGTCAGCGGGGCTGTCGGAGTGGGCAAGACAAGGTTTCTGGAAGAGGTGCTCGAAGGCGTTTCCTCCCGGCAGCTTCGTCTGATCCGGACACGTCCGGAGGAATTGTCGGCGAACACATCTCTGAGTTCTCTTGCCGACGGATTGAAGGCGCCGTGGCTTCTTCCCTTCCTGCGCGAACTGCACAATCCGTGGCGCTCGGTCATGCTATCGCTCCTGCCGCAGTTTTCCGAGGACGCCCACATGCCCCGGCAGATTCCGGTACCCGCCGGCCAGGCCTCCCGATACGCGGGCGATGCGTTTCTCCACCTCTTCTCCACCATGGCAAAGACCGAGCCGATCGTTCTGGTTGTGGACGACTTCCACTTCATCGACGACGCGTCAGCCATGGTGCTCCAGTACCTGCACAGGCGCTGGTCACACGGTTGCTTCAACCTCGTCGCGGCGTACCGTCCGGAGGAGCTGTCAGTGAGAAACAGGCGCCTGGTCCGCTTCATCGAGGAACTGAAGCGCGGTCCGAATGCCAGGCACATCGGACTGGTTGAACTGAGCACCGCCGATGCGAAGAGTCTGGCCCGGGCGGTCTCTCCCGCCCCCCTTGCCGACGGCTGGCTGGAACGGTTGACCCAACTGGCCGGAGGCAACCCGCTGCTCGTGGTCGAACTCGCCACCGAACCCTCACAACTGCCGGCGCCCGACGAGTGGCATACGCGTATCCCGACGTTCGTGAGACACATCGTGCGCCGCCATCTGGGCGCGCTCGACCCGACCGGGAGGCAGGTGCTCTTCGGGCTCGTCGTTCGCCGCGGCTCTGCCACGGCTGCGGACCTGGCAGGGATCGCGGGGGTTGCTCCCGAACGGTGCATCGAGACGCTGGAGGGGCTGGCGGCATCGGGGCTGGTCGCGTGGGCTGGCGACAGCGTGCGTGTTCGGCACGGTCTGGTCCGCCACGCGATCTACCAGACGCTCAGCCCCGTCCGCCGGGCTCTTCTCCACCGGTCGGTGGCCGATCTGCTTGCCAGACGCTCCGACTCCGTCCTGTTGGCGGACGCCTCCATCCACTACTACCGGGCCGGAGACCGCGGCCAGGCTCAACTGCTCGCGATGCAGGCACTCGACAGAGCCCCTCTGGACGGAATCGCCAACCGACTGGCAGTTCTCGCGGCGGCCTATCGGGTGAGCGAGGCGGAGACCCGGGCGCACATCGGTGCCCGCCTGGCCCTGGCCCTCTACCGATCGCGGCGCCTGGCGGCCGTGCTCCGCGTCGGCGAAGCGGTCCTGACTTCCGGTTACACGCTTGCTCCCGCGAACGCCGTCCGGTTGCGGCTCACCGTGATCGATGCACGCCATCTGCTCGGCAGGGACGCCACCGAAGCGGTCGTCACCGAGTTGGACAGCCTCGCGGAGGAAGCCGACAGCCTCGGCGACAGCTCTCTCTCACCCATGATCCGCGACACGATACTGCAGGTCCTGCACAGGTCGGCGGACTACGGCGCGATGAGCGACATGCTGGCCGACATCGAAGCGCGGCCGGAGCCCGGTGACGAAGTCGGACGGTGTCGCACCGAGGCCGCCCTGGCCATGAAGGTGCTGTGCGGAGACCAGGCGGCGGGCCTCGCGCATGCACGGCGGGCCGTTGCAATGGCGGCGCGCAATCGCCTTCGCGACGAGACCATGTACGCGTTGCATCGTCAGGCGGTCGCCCTGATCGCCTCCGGCCGGCTGGCGTCGGAGGAGGGCCAGGAGTTGATGTCGACGGTGACCACGGCCAGCAAGGTCCTGGAGGACCCCGGATCGTACGTGCTGCTCCTCCTGGACCTGACGGAGTGGCATACGAACACCGGCGTTCTGGAGCCCGCGGTGCGCACGCTCGAGAAGGCACGTGCGGTCGCCGAGCGCATGGACTGCCAGCTGGTGGAATGCCGGTACAGGATGGCGCAGGCGGCGCTCGCCCTCGCGCAGGGCGATCCGCAAAGCACCAGATCGGCGCTCGACGCGGTCCGTGGCGCAGGCGAGCCCGGGCCCGGGCGCGACGGGCTCGCAGACCACACGAAGCCGGTGGTCCCACCGGACCTGCTTGCGCGGTTCGCGAGCATCGAAGGGAACTGTTTCCTGGAGCTGGGGAAGCTGGGCCGTGCGGCTCGCGTGGCGGAGCGGTTTCCGCCGGACGCGGTTCCCGGGGGCGCCCCGGGCGGAGCCCCGGTCGACCTCGTCCTGTTTCACGCGCGCCTGCGGTCGCGCACGGGAGACGGGGACGGCGCGATGAAGATGCTGGAAGACGGCGCAATGGCCGTGCGGGACACCGAGCCGGTGGCGTGGCTGCGCCTCGCGCTGGAGCGGGTCCGGCTGGGGCGGAGAACCGGCGCCCCGCTGCCGGATCTCGCGACGGAGGCCCGCAAACGCGCCCTGTCACTCGACCTTCCGGGCCTGGCCCACGAGTTCGTACCCTTTCAGGAGTGACGGTCGCTCCGCCAGGCAACGGACTGGCGATCCACAACGTGTATACTAAAGATTACATAATGTAAAGTATACATTACATTGCAATGCCCCGCGCCCGTTGGTAACTTCCGCCGTCACCCTTCTCAAGGCGGATACCCCAACGCGATGAGCAACCAGGCGCCGCGAGCACCCCGGAAAGGAACCGAAGGCCCAAGTGCCCGCGCCCGCCGTGGCTTTCTGGCCGGCGCCGGAGCCATCGCAGCGGCCGGGCTCGCCTTCCTCGCCCCGGTCTGGTCGGGCTTCCGCGTTGTCCTCGACCCGCTGCGGCGCGGCGCCGGCGATCCCGCGCTGATCCCGGTCACCAGCCTTGCCGCCGTCCCCGCAGATGGCGTTCCGCGCAAGTTCCGCGTCACGACGGACCGGGTCGACGCGTGGAACACGCAGCGCAACATGCCGGTCGGTGCGGTCTACCTGCGGCGCACCGAGGACTCGCTGCAGGCGTTCAACGTCATCTGCCCCCATGCCGGTTGCTTCGTCAACCTGGCGCCCGACCGATCCCGCTTCGTGTGCCCCTGCCACAAGAGCAGCTTCGACCTCGACGGCGCCGTCGACGACCCCTCCAGCCCGAGTCCCCGCGACATGGACACGCTCGAGGTGGAAGTCCGCGACGGGGACCAGGTCTGGGTCCGGTTCCAGAACTTCCTGCCCGGCCGCGCCGACAAGACTCCGGTCGCGTGAAGTCGCTTCTCGGCTGGCTCGACCACCGCACGGGGTACCGCGGCCTGCTCCGCGCGGCGCTGGTGGAGTCCATCCCCGGCGGCGCGAAATGGCGCTACGTGTGGGGCAGCGCGCTCACCTTCGCGATCGCCGTGCAGTTCGTCACCGGGGTGATCCTGTGGGCCGCGTACAGCCCCAACGCGCAGGGCGCCTGGGAGAGCGTCTACTACATCGAGAACGTGATGGCCGGCGGCTGGATGCTCCGCGGCATCCACCACTACATGGCCCATGCGACCATGGTGTTGCTCGTCCTGCACCTCATGCAGGTGGTCATCGCGGGCGCGTACAAGGCCCCGCGCGAGGTCAACTTCTGGTTCGGCATCGCGCTGCTGCACATCGTGCTGGGCCTGTCGCTGACGGGCTACCTGCTCCCCTGGGACCAGAAGGGGTACTGGGCGACCAAGGTGGCCACGAGCATCGCATCGATCACGCCCGTGGTCGGCCCCGCCCTGCAGAAGGTCCTCGTCGGCGGCGCGGACTACGGCCACCTCACGCTGACGCGCTTCTTCGCGCTGCACGCAGGCATCCTCCCCGGCGCCCTGATCGCGCTGATTGCGGCGCACGTCTACCTGTTCCGCCGCCACGGGGTGACGACCGGGGGGCTCCGCGCCCAAATGGCCATTGCCGAGCCCGAAGGTGTTGTGTCGGAGGGGGTCGAGGACGGCGATCCTGCCGCGGCCCCCGCTGCCGCACGCACGGGCAGGTTCTGGCCCGATCAGGCCCTGCGGGATTCCGTCGCCTGCCTCGCGGTGATGGCAGCCGTGCTCTACCTGGTGATCCGCACGGGAGGAGCGCCGCTGGGCGCCCCGGCCGACGCCGCCGAGCCGTACGCGGCAGCCCGCCCCGAGTGGTACTTCATGTTCCTCTTCCAGTGGCTGAAGTACTTCCCGGCGGGCACCGAGGTCATCGGCGCGATCGTGATCCCCGGGCTGGTGGTCACCCTCATCGCACTGATGCCGCTCGCGGGCCGGTGGCGCCTGGGCCACCGCTTCAACCTGGGCCTGACCGGGGGCGTGCTGTCCGGCGTCGCGCTGCTGACCTGGCTCGCATACGCGCAGGACCGCGCCGACCCCGACTTCGTCTTCGCCCAGACGAACGCCGAGGCCGAGGCGGACCGCGCCGTCGAGCTGGCGAGTGGCGGTGGCGGCATTCCGGCCGAAGGCGCACTTGCCCTGCTGCGGGCCGATCCGCTCACCCAGGGTCCCCGCCTCTTCGCCGACCGGTGCGCCAGCTGCCATACCTACGACGGGCACGACGGCCTGGGCAGGCCCCTGCCCGAACCCCAGACCGCCGCCGACCTGAAGCGGTTCGCCAGCCGCGAGTGGCTGGAGGGCCTGCTGGATCCCGAGCGGGTTGCGACACCCGAGTACTTCGGCGGCACCGAATTCGCCACGGGCCGCATGGTGCGCATGGTGCAGCGCCGGGTCGCCGGGTTCACGCACGACCAGCAGACCGACCTGGCCAAGGTGATCAAGGCGGTCTCGGCCCAGGCCACGCTCCCGTACCAGGCCGAGGCCGACGAGGTCGACCGCGCGGAGATCCTGGAGGGAACGGCGCTGATCTCATCGGCGTCGGTCGGGTGCACCGAGTGCCACGAGTTCCAGGACGTCGTGGACGACCCCATCGGTCCCGTGCTTACGGGGTTCGGGTCGAGGGAGTGGCTCGCCGACTTCATCCGCGACGCCTCGCACCCGCGCTTCTACGGTGACAGCAACGACCGGATGCCGGCGTTCGGCCCTGAACAGATCCTCAGCGACGAGGATATCCGCCTGCTGACGGACTGGCTGCGGGAAGACTGGTTCGGAGGCGGGGAGGAAAGCGGTCCGAGATGAGCGAGATGGTCCGCTCACTCGTGCTCATGGGCGGCGTGCTACTCTTCTGCCTCGCGGTACTCGGGGCGGGACTGTTACTGGTGCGGCTGTTTTTTCGCGTCCTGGAGGGGATCGCGGAGCGCGGATACCGCCAGAGGTAGTGTCAGAGGGCCGCTGAACCCTTCCACTCGGCGTGCCAACATGCCTGTCACGTTGGCAACCGCAAAGCTGATGCCGTTCAGGTTGGCCTCGACCGGCACCCCCGGAATCGGTCTCGGATAGGGCGAAGCTGCGACCACCCAGCCGCGCTGTCCCCCATCCTCGTCGCTCCCCGATCCGCGCACCTCCACGCATTCACGCGGGATTGCCGCATCCATGACCACACCCACGGCCGACGGCAACGAGCCAGGCCACCACCGCCGCCCGTCCGCTTCCGCGGCCGCCACCACCACACCTCCGGCGCGCGCCAGCCGCTCCACCGCCTCTCCCAGCGGACCAGCGTGCTCCTCCCGGAGCGTCCCGAGGCTCAGGTTGACCACCCGCACCTTCCGCTCCGCCGCCCAATCGATCGCGGCGACCAGCGCGCGGGCACTCGTCCTCAACCGATCCTCGAACACCCGCACGGCGAAGATTTTGGCGCCCGGCGCCTTTTCCTGAATGGCCGCGAAGACCGCGGTGCCGTGGCCGAGACGGTCGACGTAATCCGCAGACGCGTCTCCGGCGAGGTCGATCCGCACCCCCCCGGCGACGTCGCTCACATGAGGGTGGTCCGGGTTGACGCCACTGTCGATGACGGTGACGGTGACGCCCTGGCCGGTCTTCACCGCAGTAGCCGTCTAACCACCACTGTTTCCACGTCCAACTCGTCGGTCTCGACGAACGCGACCAGTCCGTCAGGCCCGAAGTAGTCCGGCATCTGGATCGCGCCCGCCGGATACGTGCCGACGTACTCGCCGTCCATGGTCAGGACATCGATGGGTCCGTCGTCGTCGCTGGGCTCCAGTCCGTGCCGTTGCACCCATATTCCGCCCGTCCAATCCGTCTTGAGGCCACGGACGATCGAGACTTCCTCGAAGAACTCCAGCTCTTCGATTCGCTCGCGTTCGCGCTCCAGATCGGGCGCCATTCGTACGCCGTTGAGGACAATTCCACCCCTGTCACTGCGTTCTTCAAGTTCCTTGAGGCGGCGGTCCTTTTCGGCTTCGATCACGCGGTTGGTGACGGGAATCGGCTGCAGTGGCCGTGTCAGGACACGCCACAATCCCGCGCCCGGTCGCGCGATCTTGATCGCGTAGGCCGAGGAGTCCGAGAACGCCACGCTTCCATCCGGTAGCACGCCCAGCAGGATGTCCGGCCCGAACGGCGCGGGGCGGGGAACCCGGTAGTTCGGCTGCCCATCAACAGGCAGCGAGGTGGCATTGCCACCGCCGGGTAGCCACCCCTCGGCAACGGTGTCCTTGGCGGCCACATCGCCGGCGAGCAACAGTCGCTCCACCGGCCGGGAGGTATGCGGGGTGGTCCGTGCACCCGACGTGCTGAAATTGCCCGAGAGCAACTGTGCCCCCACCGCGGTAAAGACGGCCTCGCCTTCGGGGTGGGGGTAGATGTCCGTGATCCGGATGTCACCCGCCTCCGGCGCCATGCCCACCATACGGTCAAACTCGCCATCGGCGCCGAAGATGTGGTACGCCCGATGACCGAGATCGGCGATCACCACCCGTCCGTCACGCGTCACCGCGAGGCCGTCGGGCCGTCGAAACTCGCCCGGACCCTCGCCCGAGCGACCGATCGTGTGCAGGTATTCGCCGTCCGGACCCACCACATGAATGCGGTCGGCCTGACTGTCGAAGATGAACAGTCGCCCGACACCGTCAAAGGCCACTCGGCGCACATTCCCGAACTGCTCCCAGTCGTCACCCGCCATGGTCCCGACGCGGTAGACATCTTCGAATTCGGCTTCCAGCACGCGGTCCTCTGCCGGAAGTTCGATGATCTCCTGCGCCGTTACCGGCCTGACCGCCAGCAGGGTTGCCGCGAAGAGCGCGTACGTGACCGCCGCCATTGCATGGCTGGTTCTCATGTGCTCCACCTTATCGTCGTGCAATGGGCAACCTACCTCGGGATGAGGCTACCGTCTACGCGCCAGCCTCACACTCGGCCATCCACGATCCGGACGCTCATCACCTTCTCTTTCTTCGCTTCCCTCGCTGCCTTCAGTTTCGGCGTCGATTGGGTCGGCACCGTCAGAACTTCTCCGGTTTCGGTATCGACGCCGACGAGGACGTTCCTGACCGTGGCCCTTGATTCCTCGAGTTCGACCGTTCGGTACTCGTAAACGATCTCGACCCGCCCGCGTTCCGGCGCCAGAGCGTACCCGCGATCTCCTTCCCGCAAGATCTTCATCTCAGTTCCCTGCTCGATGAACGCTCATGAACATCGCTTCCCGGTCCTCACCGCACCAGCCGTCTACCGCGACCGTCCCACCAGAAGGTCGAGCGAGTGGTACGGGCTATCGAGCGGGATCGTGATGACCCGCACCCTGTCGGGGAAGAGGTCGGCCAGACTTAGTGCCTCCTCGAGCATGTCGCGATCGATCTTCTCGTCTTTCTCGAGCACCAGCACTTCCAGCGGGATTCCGACGGGCACCCAGCAGGCACGGTAGAACCCCGAATCACTGGTTCTCTCGTTGGAGCGCAAGCGCATGTTCTCCCGCTGTTCGCTCCCGCCCATTCCAAACGTCTCGAAGAGGACGCTGCCCACCTCGTAGGCCACCGCCTGCAGGTAAACGTTGGCTTCCGCGACAGGTTGATCTTCGGCGTCTGCCACCGTACCCGTCAGAACCCCGTTGCGCCAGGCCAGGTTGTTTACCGCGACCAAGGGGGCGCGAGGCCGGCTTCGATCGTTACAGAGGTCGTCCAGCACCTTTTCAAGCGGTGGTGCCGACAACACCAACTCTGCCGGCACCCATTCGTTCTCCACTTCCACCTCGGACGCCTCGGGCTCATACCAGAGCTGCTCCATGTACGGGTGGGTGTAGTGCACCGTGTAGACACCGGGTCGCAAGTGCGTCAGCTCAAACCGTCCCTGGGCGTCCGTGACAACCTCGGTTCCCGTGCCCTCGAGGAATACGCGGGCACCCGGCAGCCCGACCTCCAGCGAGTCGCGGACGGTGCCGACGATGCGGCCACCCGTGTGCCCCTCGTAGACGACGCCCCCGGTACCGTGGACGCGCAGCACGTCTCCGCTTTGCACGGTGATCCCGTCAAGAGTCGCCGCCGGGCGGCCAGTCAGAGGGTGGATGGCTTCGCCCGGCAGGAACATCCGGATGCTCCACGAGGTCACAATCCAGGTGCCGTTGGGCAGGGTCTCGAACTCCACACGGCCACCGGGAGAAGCCGCCAGGAGCGAGCCGGGCACATTGAGGTGCACATAGCTGAAGTCGAGCCATCTGAGCCGCGCGGTCTCGCGGTCCAGCCACATCGTCCCTGCGATGTCGGCAAGTTGCCTTTCCCGCACCGGCTCGAAGGAGAGGCCGACCATGCCCGGTGCGTCCGTTCCTCCCTCCGTCACCTTCAGGCAGTGGGTGTCCAGGAACTGGTCGGAGAGGAGCACGGCGGCATCGGGAGCCCAAAAGAGCGACTCGCTCGACGTAATGCGGGCGAACCCGCCGGCCACAAGGGAATCGACGGGACGCGCGACATAGGGGGCATCCGTATACGCGCGGTCGGTACTCCGGTCCTCCGCCTCGATCCTGCGGCCTCTGCGGTCCAGCCGACGCTTGATCCCCAGCATCTCGTACTGGTACATGCCGCGTTCCTGGGTCCAGGCGGCCGCCGCCAGAGCCTTCCGTGCCTCGTTCCAGACCCGGGCCACCGCCTGACCTTCCTCCGGACGCACCTCGCATCTGCGTCCGACATCGGCTTCAATTCCAGCGAGGGACACCGCTTCCACCCGGGCCGTCATGTTGACCGTGACCGTATCGCCAACCTCAACACGGAAGTAGTCGGAGAAGGTGCTCGCATAGCCGATGCGGTCCGCCTTGAGCCGATACTCGCCGGAATCGGGTGCGGACAGTTCGAAGAGCCCGCTGTTGGTCCGGGTGAGTATCTGCTCCACGTCGTTCCCGCTTCTGTCGAGCAGAGTCACCATGGCACCGCCGATTCCGCGTTCCTCTTCGGCCGCCACCAGTCGACCACGAATGACCTGCCCCTGCGCATGGCTGGGCAAGGAGACTCCGAGAAGCACGAACAGCGGAAACACGCGGTGCGTGAGGCTGCGACGCAACGGTCCCGAAGGCGCGAAACTCCGTGCCCTACCCATCAAGACGGCCGCCTGACCTCGCCGGTACAGTTCACGAAATCGATGGTGAAGCGCCGCACCACGGTCCGAAGGATGTCGGTGTCGGCCTCGATCCGCTGATCCAGGACGAACAACTCGTTGTCCCGCAACGCGGTTATCGGTCTGCCCACATCCGAGGTGGGAATCAGGGTATCCGGGCACTGTCTCGTACCATCCTGGTTCAAGCTGCTCAGGTACAGCCGGCCGCTCACCCGCCTTCCGTTGAGCTCGCCGTCCTGGTGGATGGTGTGAATGTTGCCGACCTCGTCGCGGGAAACATTCATGAGGCTCGAGGTCTTCGCAAACAGTTCTTCCTGCACCGCAAAATACTCTTCGTCGGTAGCGAAGTCTGCGTCGTCGTCGTCGACACTCATCATCTCGATGAACGCATCGTCCGGCGGCACGCCACGTCGCCTGGCGGCGTGCAGCGGGATGGTGTCAACGATTTCGCCATTCAGATCGAGCTTCAGCAGGAATGGACTGGCACCGAATCCAAAGACAATGCTCTCTTCCGAGACGTGCACCCGTGTATGTCCCCCAATGCCCAGAATCGTCCTGTCTTCAACATAGGGGCGGGGCACAGCGATGCGATCCAACGAGATCCTCACCGGTTGCCGCGAACCCCTGTTCCCCAGCAAATCCCGCATGCGCCGAGAGCCGAGCGCCTTCCACGTGTCCGGATTGATGCCACCCGCCCACAGCCGGCCACGGCGGCCCGTAGCCGCCAGCGAACTCACCATGCCGTCCGACCTTGCCTGACCCAGGTGCTCGCCCGAATCCCAGTCGAAGAACTCGATCTGCATTTGCGGTGGTTGACCGTCGGTGATTCCGACAACTCCGGCGGACACGAACCCGCCTATTCCGATCTGGTAGAACTCTCCCGGGCCTCCGCCGCGTCTTCCGAATTTCCGAATCGGCCGTCCGGCGCGGTCAAATCGCGTTGCACTCGAAGCGAACATATCGGTTACGACAAACGAGCCGTCCGGTCCCAGGATCATCTCCAGGGGTTGCCCGATATAGTGGGTCTCGTCCTCCTGCAGGACCACGCTGTCCATCAGGATGAGCGTTGGGCCAAGGTCCTGAGCCGCCGCAGGTCGAGCGAGGGCCGGGCCCGACAACACGGCAACGGTGAGGGCGTTCACGACGGTAGTGCGGAGATGAGTGGTTTCCAGCGATGCCATGGTTTGGGAAGCCTTGCGGGGTTGTAGGGTGGAGGCAGAGTTGACGACGCCCCCCGGATAATGTGGCTGGTTGGACTACTAGAAGTAAATCACCCGGCAGGGGCAGCGCCTCGGCGTAGGCGCAACCGGACGCTTCCAGTCACTACCGCGGAGTCCGTACCCGAAACTTCGCAATGCGCCACGGCGGGAAGTGCTTGTCCACGAGCAGATAGAGGAACCGACCACCACCCAGCACCATTGATCCCTCTGGGAGCGGCACGTCTTCGTAGAGCTTGCCGCCGGTATGTCGATCGTAGACGTCGACCAGGGTATGTGACCACCGGAAGGACACCCCCGTGCCGGGTCGAACACAGCTCGGGTAAAGACGAGGTGCTGACCTACGACATCGATCCTCTCAACGAACTCGAAGCTCGCGAGGAACTCGCTGAACGAAGCGCCGCTTGCCCTCGGCCCGGCGAACGCGCCACCCTCCAGCACCGGAATCGGCCGGAACGACCCGGATGGCGTGCCAATCACTCCCAGTGTATCCCCGTTCCCGCTGAGAATCGTCGCCGGAAACCTGGCACCGGACATCGCGTAGATCGAGTCACCGCCGACGGCAAACGGTGTGCCGACAAGAGAGCTCCAATAGGGCCTCTCGTGGGTGAGAAACGGGTAGTTGAAACTGCTCCAGACCAGACTCCCTTCGGCGATCCGATGGAGGATGGGTGGTCGGCCTCGTGACGAAAACCATTCGTCGTGATCATCGGCCAGGGTCATCCGCACCACCAGGTCGCGCTTCATGGCCACCACGCTGGTGGCAGGACCAGGAATTGGCACGATGGTGTCCGGCGCGAGCGCGGTGGTCAGATAGGTGAGGTTGGATTGCGCGGAGTTGGGAATGACAATCCGGCCAGACGCCGTTTCGGTGAAAGCACCCACCGCAGCGATGGAATCGGTCGGGTCTTCGTCAAGCTGGAGGACTCCCTCGATTCCGAACGCGTGCTCAAGGGTCGCGTCGACCAGGTCCGTCGAGGCCGCGGGAACGGCATCCTGGAAGCAGGCGGCAAGGAGCGGTACTACCAGGAAAGGTCCAACGTGTAACCCCGCCGCCCTCACCGCTCGGTTGCGTTCCCGCCTCGGTCTCCTGACACCCTGACCTCCAGCCGCGGATGGGGTTCCTGGAAGACCGCGACGAATCCTCCGTCGTACACCGCGGCAATCGCTGGCACATTGTCACCCAAGGACGCCCCGATTCCGGTGCTGGCATCGATGAGATAGGTCGTGAGGCCGACGGGTCTTCTCCGACGGTAACGATGGTACTGAACAACAAAATGGCCAGGCGACACGCCGTGCAGGAAGCTCAGCCCGTCGTACTCAACGTGCCTTTGGAGGGACACCGGTCCGTCCGCCCGTTCGCGCAAACGTAGCGTCTTGTGTCCTGCCACCCGAGCGGTCCAGAGAAGGGTCCCGTCTTCGGAGTATGCGCGCAACAGCGGCATCGCGAACTGGGCGTACGCGAACCTGCCCTGATCAGGAAGGCAAGCGATCAGGCCCTCTGTCATCCGCCACCGTACTAGCCAGTTGTCGTCGTTGTAAGGAGCCCTGATACTGAGAACGCTGTCACCCTCCGAAAGGGAGACCCCGTGCACCGCTGCATCGTTTTCGCGGTGATAGTCCGAGAGGAAGAGGTGGTTGCGGCCCCCGGCGCAGATATCCATCGCCGAGAAGGGCGTTGACACCAGCGTGTCCAGGCTCCAGCCATCTTCGGAAGGGGCGAACACCTTCAGGCGACGGGCTTCCGGGACCACGACGCGGCCGTCGCGGAGCAGACTGAGCCTTGTGGCGTCACGGAACTCCATCGGCCCGTCGCCGACGCCGCCGAAGCCGCTCAAGTAACGCCCGTCTCGGTCGAACAAGCGGATCTCCTGGGTGGACATGTCGAAAACGACAAGGTTGCCGTTTGCGTCGACCTCCACATCGGTGATCGCCCCGAACAACTCGGGACCTTCGTTGTCCGTACCGAGGCTCAGAACCGTTCGGGCTCCCAAAATGGCGTCTCGCGCTTCTTTCCAGGCCTGCAACGCTTCGGAGGACATCCCTTCAGGTAGAGAGTCTGCCGACACCACGGACGCATCGCTCGCCGGCGCGTTCACCTCGTTGGGATGAAGGGTATCGCCGGGGCCGAGATCGAAATCCGCAGTATTGCAGGCCGCAACGAAGACCAGCCAGGCGGCGAGCGACGGGCCGAAGAGTGACCGAGACGCTCCGTTGAGGTCAACTTCGCCACACAGCTTCCGGCTCGTCTCTCCGGCGGGTCCACGGGTCATCACGGTCTCCTCATTCGTCTGCGGTCGATCCCGACAGCCCACCAAGCGGTCGGGCGAGTTGTCACCGGCGATCCAGAAGGGCCACGCGCTGAACCCCCAGTTCGTCCGTTGCAACACCGTAGAGCTTATCGTCCGCGATCGCCCAGCGAAAAGCTCTCGGGAAGACTCGCGATCGTATCGGACCGGCTGGATCCGGCGAACCCCACGGTCACATGACCATACGGATCGCCCGAGATGCCACTGGAACTCATTGTGTAATTTACAGAGGTGACGTAGACCGTCACATCGTTTCGCAGGAACGCCAACCCGGCTGACGGCGCCACCGGGCCGCTCACCCGCCGAGTCTCCAGATGTTCGCCATCCAGAGTGAATCGACTCACGCGCACCTGCCCTAAATCGGGTATCGTCACCACCGAATCGACGCGCAACGCGCTGGACTTCGCTCCGTCCCGTCCTTCGGTGTCCCAGTCATTCGCGATTCGGTGGGTTGGTTGAAGTGACAACTTACCTCGCCGACCTCAGCGAGACCCACCTTATGGGCATATCCGGCGATAGCACGATCTCTGTGGTCGGGCGTGCCGTTTCCATACCGGCGGTCACGGCAATCGTGTAGCCATCGACCGGGACGCCGCAGATGCGGAACTCGCCCAGTCGATTGGTCGTGGTGTTCCGTCTGTGGGCCTCGGCGCTCAGTCTGTCGCCGATGTCGCGAACCGCAACCCAGTCGGCCACCACCTCCACGCCTTCGAGCGCCGTCCCGCGGTCATCGGAGACGTCGCCCAGCAGCACTCCCTTCGCCGGGTCCCACTCCTCCAATCGGCACGCTGCGGCCAACACTTGTTCCCGGGCCGGTATCTCTAGGCGGATCGTCGTGGTGTCGCCGGCCACGACCTTGGCGTTGGCCACGACGTATTCGCGGTCCAACCCCAGCAACGAGGGACGAACGTGGGCAAGTCGATGGTTTCCCTCTGGAAGCCCGAAAACCGCGAAATGGCCGCCCTCTTCCACTACCGCTTCGATGCCGAGATCTACGAGGGCGACCCGGTCTCCGGCACCGCTTCCGACGACCTTACCAACCAACCCACCGCCCAGTTCCGGGTAGGCCAGCTGTCCCGTGCCCCGACGCAGCGCCCGCACGACCCTTCCCCCTTCCTGCCTTATTCCTGCCAGCCTCGTGCGCCGAACACCGAAGAATCTGTCACGCTCTTCGACCATGATCGGCATCCGGATGTGCCACTTCGTAACGATCCATCCGCCATCAGGCACGCCTAGGAAGTCCACGCGTCCGCCGATCTGATCGCTTCGATGCTCTGCCGCCAAGCCGGGCAGGCCGAGGTAGCCGAAGTCAAGCCATTGGAGTTCGCCGGTCTCGCGTGCGAGCCACAGGACGCCCTTGATGTCGGGGCGTCGCGGGCCGGAGTGAAGGGGCCGGAACTCCAGACCGATCAGATCGGGGCGCGACTCATCGCGGCTATGCAGCCGCATGCAGTGAGTAGCGAGGAACTGTTCGGACAGCAGCGTGTGGGCATCGGGTGCAAAATAGCGATGCCCTCCGCCATCACCGACGACCCAGCCGTCCGAAACAAGAAGCTCGACCGGACGGCTCCTGATCGGCCGCACGGCCGTTGATCGCTCGCGCGTGCGGGTCTCGCTCTGGATCTTCAGAGAACTTGGTTCAAGCTCCCGGACATGTTTCTCGAGATCGTAGACGTACCGGCTGGCGGTCTCGGAGGCGTCGAGCGCCAGCAACGCGCTGCGGGCTGCCTCCCATACACGGTGGGTCGCATCGCCCCCATCGGCCTGCAGTTCGCACCGCCTCTCTCCCGAAACCTCAATGCCCTCGAGCATGATCGGAAGACGCCGGAGACCGAGCCTGACCACCACCGTGTCGGCAAGCCCCAAATCGAGACCACCCACCGCCTTGGTGGTCATCCCGAGGCGCTCCGCGCGCAGGCCGTAGGTGCCCGGCGCTGCGATAAAGAACCGGAACCTTCCGTCCGCGTCCACGACGAATCGCTGAAGGTCGCGGCTACCGCTGTCGACCAGCGAGACGACCGCCCCGGTGACCGGCACTAGCGATGCCGAATCGACGACTACACCGTCAATGACCTGCGCGTTCCCTTGTTGCACGAAGATGGCGCTCGCGATGGCCAGAATCAGCACGATGAGCGCTGGCCTCACGCCCCCGCCGCCTTCCTGTGCAGCCTCTTTTCGCGAAGTACAGTAAACACCGGGCACCTACCCGCCTGGGGTTCGTAACAGGAGGCTTCTGTACGGAGCCTCGCGAGGAATGGTGATCTCAGAAATTCTGCCGGGGAACAACTCTGACAGCGCGACCGCATCTTCGAACGCGCCTTGGTCGAACTCTTCGCCGCTGTTCAGTACTACCACCTCCAGCGGAACCTCCACTGGCAGCCAGCATATCCGATAGAGTCCCGAAGCGCTGGTCTGTCCAAGGCTACTGGCACGGACGGCCGCGAGGCCCTCCGCCCGAATGCCACGCGTCATTGTTAGAACTGTCGCCCCGGCGACTGGGCGGCGTTCGGCATCGGTCACGGCTACCGTGAGGACGCCCTGGTACGAGGCCCGCCGACCCGTTGGCCCGGGCCGTCTGACACCGGCGCAGACTTCGTCCAACACCTCATTGAGCGAAGGCGCCTCGAAGTCCACATGGACCGGGTGCGTCAGCTCCGGCCCCAACTCGATCTCGACAGGCGTAGGCTGATACCATAGTTGCTCAAGATACGGATGCGTGTAGTGGACCGTGTAAGTGTACGGGCCTAGGTGGGCGAGTTCGAATCGGCCATCGGCCTCAGTGGTCACCTCGGCCCCCTCACCGTTGAGGAAGACGCGAGCGAACGGCATGCCAACCCCCAGAGTGTCAAAAACTGTGCCCACAATGCGGCCACCACGGTCGCCTTCGAAGACGATGTCTTGGCCATCGTGAACGCGCAGGACCTCGCCACGTTCCGTGATGATGGCTTCCAGTGAGGCTGTGGGGCGGCCGGTGATGGGGTCGAGAGCTTCCCCGGGGCGCACCATGCGAAGATCCCACGAGGGTACGATCCACATGCCGTTCCGCAATGTCGTGAACTCCACTCTGCCGCCCGGAGTTCCCCTCATGAGCGACGGGTGAAGGTCAAGGTTGACGTATCGGAAATCCAGACGTTGCAACTGCGCCGAGGCCGCGCGCAGCCACAACGTGCCGACAATCTCGGGCACCTGCCGACCGGGCACGGGCTCGAACTCCAGACCGATCAGTTCTTCCGGCTTGTCCTCGTGTCGCTTGATCCGAAAACAGTGAGTGTCCAGGAAGGCGTCGGACAATAGCACGGCAGCGTCCGGTCCCCAGAACTCCGACCCGTCCGCAGACAGCCGCGCGAATCCCTCGGCCAGGAGTGAGTCCGCCGGACGGGAGGCATACGGCGCCTGAGCCGCCAGCCGGACGTACTCGCGGTCTTCCCGTTCCACGCGCCGACCCCTGTCGTCCAGCTGACGTTTGATATTGAGCATCTCGTAACGGAGCAGTCCCTGCTCCTGCGCCCACGCCGCTGCAGCAAGGGCCTTCCGTGCTTCCTCCCACACCCTTGCGATGGCCAGACCCTCCCCCGGGCGCACTCGGCACCGCCGATCCGCCGACGCTTCGACCCCCTGCAGCGAGACCGGCTCGATGCGCGTGGACAGCTCGATCGTCAACGTGTCCGCATGGGTAAGGTGGAAAAAATCCGAAAAGGTCGAAGCGTACCCGATCCGGTCGGCCCTGACGCGGTGCTGGCCGGGCACCAATGCCCGAAGCAGGAAAAAGCCGCTACCGCTGCGCGTGAGCACATGTTCAAGAGTCCGACCACTTCGGTCCATCAGGCTAACCATCGCGCCGCCAATGCCATTGTCTCCGTCAGCGTCCACCAGCCTGCCACGAACGACCTGACCACTGCCCGAGTGAGGAGCGGCCGCAAGGAACGACATGACGGCCAAGAGCGGAAGTCTTCGTCGTCCTGTGCCTGGACCTGCCTTCGAATGCGTAGTAAGCACCGTCTTCCTCCCTTCCTCTCAATGACTTCGCGATGGTTATTCCGAATCCCTGCTGCGCCTCGCGCCAATTGTGGCTGCGACGGTGCGAAGCGCAGCAGGGAAGGCCCACAGACTACTAGGGACCCGTGTGAAGCGCCCCTGCTTCGTAGTAGGAGACGCAGTTGTCCGAGTACTCGGGCTCGTCGCAGCCCCCGTCGTCGGCGCCGTAAGGGCAGTAGCACACGTGGAGGCAAAGCTCGTCAGTGCCATCGCACCCCAACGGTGCCATGTCCTGAGCGCGGCCGTCAATGCTGGCCACGACCAGAATCGCCACCGCGAATGTAACCGACAAGCCAGTCTTAAGTGCCTTGATCATCCTTCACGCTCCTTTTCTTGGAGTGCCGTTAGTGCGGGGTACATCCCCCCAGCATCTATGACCAGCAAGACGTCGCCATAGGCTGCAACGCCTGTTATGGGACCAGGAAGAACAATTGTGCTGTTGTAGTCGCCGGTCGAAAGATCGTAGCGATCCAGCATCCAATTCCGTACCAAGGTCAGTAGCGTGTTGTCCCGGATGTCCATGTCCTGAATCGCTCGCTCGGGCCGGCTTCCGTACGCTATCCGAACACCGCCGGACGGAAGTCTAGAAGTCACAACTGTCGGGAAATCGACGTGTTCGACATATGGATGCGACCTGGGGGATCCAGGGCCTGCGAACACAAAGAAACCATTTCCGACAACGAATCCGAACACCCACGCACCAAGAGCGTCCCTGGCGACCTTACCGTGCGTCTGTAACGGATGCATCTGCTGAAACCCGCTCCAGCTAGGCGGCACTATGCGTTCAAGATCTCCATTGGCTGTCAGCACGACCCACGGGCTGTGTCCGCCCTCCCGCGCAAGCAAGTACCGTCCATTCTCGAGGGCCAAGATGCCACTCACGGTTGCGCTCGCCCAGCCCCGCGCATTAGGCAACGAAAACTGAGCCTCGCGTAACCACTCCCCAGCCGACGACAACCACACCAAGCGCCGATTCTTCGAATCCGCAAGGACGACCTCACCTCGATCGCCTACGGTCATTGCCCGTACATTCTCCACCTCTCGCGGTCCTGCACCGCGACGACCCCAAGACCAAACCAGTCCATCAGGACCTATTCGATGGACCTTTTGATCCACGACATCCAGAATCGCGGCGTCCCCGTTAGGAAACGCGTCGATTTGCAAGGCGCTGGCAAGCACCGAATCCCCGTGGCCATATGTCCAAAGGGTATCGAACGAAGGACGCTCGAGAATGCGCTCGCCCGCTCGGGCGTTGAACAAGTTGACAGGTCGAATGCGCTCCGAGGGGGCGTCCCGACCACACCCGAGTAACAAGATGGTGATCACTGTCCCCCAGTACCTAGAGATCACGACGAACCTCCCACGGCAAGGGCAAGCCGCTCCGCGAGTCTCGACGCATCGGTGACAGACGTGCCGAGCCGCTCGGCGATACTAGCCGATCCATCTGCGGCGATCCCAAGCACGGCAGGTGTCCCCATCGCTCCAACGAGTGCTCTGGCCGTATGAGCGTCGATGGGTGTGTGCGTGAACCGATCGTTCACGACACCCAAGATGGTTTCCACGGTCGTCCCGTCTCCAGAGCCTCGGACAACGAGTCCCTTGACAGCAATACCCTCATCTTCAAGTCTCGCGGCCACCAGTCCGACAAGATCGTGCGCAACGGTACAGTCCATCGGCGACATCACGAACAACGCACCCCCTCCATGAGACGCCATTTCCGCGACATGGAACTCGAACTCCCTGACGCTCGTCCAGTCCTCCAGACTGTTCCAGGAAAATAGTAGGCACGCGACCACAAGGACCGACTTGAACCAATGGACCACAGCATACTGCTTCACTGCGACTAGCCACGATCGCTTCATTCTTCGTCTCTTCCTTTCGAAGGCGCGGACCCAATACGGACCGTGAAACCGAGAACCGCTTGCAGGATTGCTCGATACCTCCACATGGAATCGCCGGCCGGCTCGCTTCGCCAAGCTCGCTCGTCCCCTTGCTCCACCGTGGGTTCTCCTTTGGCACTGCGGTGTGATCTACCGTCGAACCCGCTGGCTGGCTGGGACATCGACCGTGTACAGCATTAACAGCTCTCATCGCGAATACGTGCAAAACGATCCGCTCCGGGCCCCACAGAACGGTTGGCCGGCCCCCTCAGCCCCCAGCATTGCCAACGCCAATAGCCATGGCAACTTCACGGATCCGCGATCCATGCCCTTCCGCAACCACCAGTCCTGCTTCGTCCACCGCGAACACCCAGGGCGTCCGTGCGGCTATGGCCCGGCCGATGGTGCCTCGACCACCCTTCACTGTTCCGACCGGTGCGGTCCAGCCGGCTTCGCGGGCATACGATACGGATTCCGAAAGCGGCCTGAGGGACACGGCCAGCACCGAGACGCCCTCCAAGTCGTTTGCCGACAGCCACGCGAACCATTCCGGCGCGATCAGCCGGGAGTGCGGGCAATCGGGATCGAACGCCAGGATAAGAACCGCTCTCCCGGAACTGAGGATGGTGCGGGGACCGAGACCCTGGTCGATGGCTAGCGACGACAGGTCGTCCCCAACGTTGACCTGCCTCACGGGTTGATCACGCTCAAGTGTCCGCACGCCCATCTGAGCGGCTTGGGCGACGGCCGCAAGGACCAGAATCGCGGGCAGGCCCCTCCTACGCAGGAGTGCGACAGGGAAGATTCTCTGGCCGTCTGGCGGTTTCATGGTGCTCGAGTGTGCTCCCGGGGATGAATGCCAGCGTGCCGCAGCGGACACGCACCAGGGAAGTAACAGATCTCACGCCGGAAACGTGCAAACCTGCCCGGTCGATCCAGGCCGAGGGTCACCGGAACGACCGAGGGTCACCGGAACGACGGGAAGTGTGTTCCAGATTCGGCGGCCGTCGCACGCCGATTGCACGTTTTCGCTCCGAGAACTGTTAATTGATGGTGGTGGGGGGATTTCTGGGCACTGGAACCTCAATCCGAGAATCGAGCGAGATGGCATTGCGAACCGCAACGGCGTTACTCATCCTTTTGAACCTGGCTCTGGGCGTGGCCCAGGTCGCCCAAGCACGGTCCACCGCAGGGGCCCGCTGGTCCTGCTGCCGCGGCGACGGGCCGATGGCTTACTGTTGCTTTGACTGTTGTTGGTGGTGGGGCGACCGCTGCGGATCCGACAGCCAGTGCAGCGATCAATAGCAAATCAGCGTACCCTCGAGGAGACGGGGGGAGGATAACCACTGTGGGTCAACATCGGCGATCAGCAACGCTGGCTGCCGTGGCGAAGGCGATCCTGCCCTGGTGTCTGCTCCTCGTTGCAGCAAGGCCGCTGCTTACCTTTCAGTGGCCCCCGCCTCATTGGTCCGACACACTCCTGCAGTGGTTGTGGTTCACAGTCTACGACATCGCCTTCTTTCTCTCCTATCTGGTGTTCGCGGGCGGCGTGGCGCTGAGGACTCAACTCGGATACTCCCGCCGGGCGATGCGAGCCGCCGTCATGCTCGGGATCGCAAGCAGCCTCCTCTCCTATTCGCTGTCTGCTTGGGCTCTACCACTCATTGAGCACCGCGAATTGACCAGTTTTGGTGCTGAGACCGCAGACGCACGGGAATTCGGCCCGCGAACGCCGACCGGCATCGTCCAGAACCTCCGGTTCGTGAAGGGAAATCCTCCGGACAACTACACCTTGAGCGTGGACGAACCCCGCCGGTTTCCGCCGGACCTCCTCCTGTGGGAACTACACCTCCCGGCGATGGTTGCGACGTTCGCCTTCATCAACGTCTTTCTCGGCCTGCTGGCTGCCGAGTTGACGATCGGTCTCCAGCGCGGACGTCGCCGGAACGCTCTCCTGGCGATCGGTATTCTCGGCGCCATCGCATTTCAGGTGATTCAGGTCCTGGCGGCACCCACGCGGTCCGTGTCAAGCCGTGAAATCCCTGCCGACATGGAGCTGATGTCCGGCGTTGTCGCCGCGTGGATCCCCCTCGCGTTCCCGGTTACGGCGTGCGTGCTTCTTCTCCACTTCGTCCGTGGTCGGCGGTACTGATGGGCGATCAATCCGGCGCAGGGGATGTTGACCGTGACGAGTGTGGCCGGAAAAGCTCCCTCGGCGAACCCCCGGATGATGCGGAGCCAAGCGACTCGGGCGGAACGGGTCATCATCTGAACGGCATCGATCTCAAGGCATTTCGACGAGGGGATCAGCATGCATTCCAAGCTGTACTGGAGCGCTATGGTCCGACGATCAAGGCCATCGCGGCCGCCTACACGACCGAACCCGCCGACCAGCAGGACCTCTATCAGGAGATATGCGTGCGGCTGTGGCAGAATGGCTCCGACTACCGAGACGCAGGCAAGTTTTCGGGTTGGGTGGCAAAGCTGGCAAACAATCACGCCCGCAACTGGCTGACCCGCCGCCGGAGACGCGACGGGATCTTTGAGCCGTACGAAGCGGACACCGTCCCGATCGAGCGAGCCGACACCTTGGCCTCCGACCCGTCCCGGCTCCTGAGGTTCAATCGATTCCTGGATCATCTTGATGGCGCCCTTGCGAAGCTGCCCCGCAAGCAGTTCAGGATGTTCACTATGGTCTGTCTCGAAGGACATCCGCCCAAAGCCGTGGCGGAAGAACTGGAGGTCTCGGTCGGGACCGTCCGGTCCAACGTTCGGCACGTGCGCGCGAAGCTCCGTAAACAGCTAAAGGATCCCAGACATGCGTTGTCCTGACCTGGTTGACATCGTAAGGTCCGGAACGACACCGGACCCACCTGTGCTGGAGCATATCCGGCGCTGCCCCTCCTGCTTGCTGGACTGGCAGATCCAACAAGGGATGCGCTACCTGCTCCATGCCGACAAGAATGCCACCCAACCTGGTAGCAATCGTCCGGAGGACCTGAATCGGCAGGTCATGGCGCAGATCCCACTCGTGCCGCGGCCGACGGACGGCACCATCTCCTGGGGCCAGCTATGGTTATCGGGACTCTTCATAACACTCGGGGTCTTCATGTTCCTGACGATGAACGGCGACGCCGCAAGCGCGATCTCACTCGGTGGTGCGGCGATTTACGCGGCCGCTAGCGGCATTATCTGCGTGCTCTACTGCTGGAGGCGTGACGGCGGGAGCGTCAATCAACTGCCACTGCCGGGAGGGCTCCGCGGCTGGATGCGAGGGCGCCGACGGCGCCGGTAATCCGGAGCAGACTTGGTAGCCCCAAGGCGGATCCGGAGGTCTGACGTGTTGGTCTCGGACCTAAACGGCCCGGGCAATCGCCCCCAGTTGCCGCTGCCGCTTTCTTGCGCGATCGTCGAGCACATCTTCCTTCGCCGCCACGATTGCGCCTCGAACCATCGCACTCCTGGTGGCTCCTTCTGTGGCAACCGCAACATCGCGTAACCACGCAAGAAGCTCCGGCGGCATCCTCAAGCGCAGGTCCTTCCGACACCTCCCCGTTGCCAAGCGGCTCCTGGAGAGCGTGTTCAGCCGACGAGCCATGCCGACATCCACGCGAGCCAGCGTGAGGTAGTAACGAATTACCGCGGGAGCGAACTGCCTGGGGGCTACGCGATAGCGGTCTGCCACGAGATGAAGCACGTCGTCGAGCTCCCGTGGCATCCGGACGCTCATCACCTTCTCTTTCTTCGCTTCCCTCGCTGCTTTCAGTTTCGGCGTCGATTGGGCCGGCACCGTCAGAACCTCTCCGGTTTCGGTATCGACGCCGACGAGGACGTTCCTGACCGTGGCCTTCGACTTTTCGAGTTCGACCGTGCGGTACTCGTAAACGATCTCGACCCGCCCGCGTTCCGGCGCCAGAGCGTACCCGCGATCTCCTTCCCGCAAGATCTTCATCTCAGCGAGCCTCGTGCTCGAAGTTCCCTTCGTGAAGAGCCGCCACCACCACCGCCTTCGCCTCCGAGAATCCCATGCGAGATGGTACTATGAATCCCGTGCACCCTCCACGACCTTCAACCGAACGACGTATTGCACCCCAAGTTCGTCCTCGGTCACGGCGAAAACGGTGCCGCGGCCAAACAGGGGATTGATCCCGAGCTCGATTGGGACCGGTGACCGAATCAGACCCAGGTAGCGGCCTCTCTCGTCAAAGACATCAAAGGCGTCGATCGGCCCCCTGGCGCGACTTACCCGACTGACCCAAATCCACCCATCCGCGCCGGAGTAGACCGCCCCGAGCACCTCTTTCGTTTCAGGCAGTACGCTGGGACGGACTCCGATCGCGGCAGCAATACTGTCTCTCTCCCTCCCTTCCAGCCTTGCCGGGTCACGGTCGAGGCGCACGGTGCGCAGGGTGTCGCCGTCGTACGTCGTCTCGTGCAGTTCGAACACGTCGGTGCGTGCCCTCCAGATATGGCCGTCGTGATTCATCGCCCACCGCCCATCGGGTGAATGGGGCAGATAGGAGGTCATTACGATGCCGCCCGATGCCTGCGAGTAGGTTTCGGGCTCGGGACCCGGCGATTCCGGAACAGGGAACGAGTCCAGCAACACGAGATCTGGGCCAGCGCCGTACATGACGTGCACGTCGCGGCTCAGTTCGAAATCGTGCATGTGTCCTTGCCCGTCCACCCATCCCCGCCATGGGATGGAAGCGCTCAAGGATCGTTCGAGAGTGTGGGTCGCCAGCACTGCCCCCGCGGAATCGAAAACGGTAAACCGGTCTGCGAGCGCATCCCTTGCCCAGAGGAATCCGGGAGGTTGCCACACCACCCCGGAGAGGAAGCGGAACTCGCCGGGTCCCTCACCGTCGCCTCCCAGGCTTCGCAGACATTCGCCAGCCGTGCTGAAGACCGTGATCTCGTTGTTGAAGTCGGCGACGTAGATCCTGCCAGTGTCGTCCCAAGCCAGGGAGGCGATGGATCCGAAGGCGTCACAGTCCCCGTCAACCGAGCCAATGCGCAGTTCCTCGACGAGCCACAGCGTCCGGCCATCCGCAATTCCTGGAATGTCGGGGCTGGCAACGACAACCCGCCCGTCCGGCAGCGTGTCAACCCGCAACTCCGCCGAGGAGGGCACTCCGTCGCAGCCCGCTAGGGTGACTGCAAACACGGTGAGCACCGTGACAGGCGCTTCGCGGAAGGTCATTGCACCTCCACCACCCGGTCCACCCCGCGCAGCATCTCTTCGCGGTGCGTGATCAGCACGGTCGTCCTCCCTTTCATGACCTCGCGGTACGCGCCCACCACATGGGCCTGGGCCTCCGCGTCCAGCGCGCTCGTCGCCTCGTCGAGCACCAGCACGGCCGGATCCGCCAGCAGCGCCCGCGCGATCGCCACGCGTTGCCGTTCCCCCGCCGAAAGCTGCCGGCCGTCCTCGCCGACCACCGTGCCGAGCCCGGCGGGCAGCCGCGCCACGAAGTCACCCAGCCCGGCGCGCTCCACGGCCCGCATCACGTCGGCCTCGCTCGCGTCCGGCCGCGCGTAGCGCACATTCTCCAGGATCGACGTGTTGAAGACGAACGCGGCCTGGTCGACGAGCGCGACAGTCGCCCGCAACTCCGCCAGGCTGATGTCCCGAACATCCCTTCCGTCCAGCAGAACGCGCCCGCGGTCCGGGTCGAGATGGCGGACCATCAGGTCGGCCACCGTCGACTTTCCACAACCCGAAGGACCCGTCAGCGCCACCACCTCGCCCGGCGAGACCTTCAGCCCGAACCCCTCCAGCACCGCGCCACCCCGTCCGTGACCACACGACACGCCCTCGAAGACGATCTCGCCCCGCACGGGACCCAGCGCGACGGGCGACTTCGCGTCGACCACTTCCACCGGCTCATCGAGCAACTCGTGGACCCGGCGCAGCGACACGCGCGCCGTGGTGAGGCCCGTGTACAGTCCCATCAGGCCCTGCACCGGCCCGATCAGGCGCATCTGGTAGGCCATGAACGCGGTGAAGGTGCCCAGCGTGATCACGCCGCCGATCACGCGCGACCCGCCGTAGAGGAACACGACCGCGGTGCTGGCCGACAGCAGCAGCCCCGGCCACCCACCGGCCAGGTAGCGCAGCCGCTGCATCTTCATCAGCGAGTCCACGAACGAGTCGTTCCGCTTCCGAAAGCGCACAGCCTCGCGTTCGGCGGCGTTCGAGGCGGCGATCAGGCGCACGCCGCGCAGCGTCTCGATCAGGAAGGTGCCGATGTCGGCGCTGCGCTCGCGCATGACACGGACGCGCACCTCAAGGCGCCGCCGGTAGCGCACCAGGGCCCAGATCGCCGGCGGCAGCAGCACGGCAGCAGCCAGAAACAGCCTCCAGTCGAGCCACAGAAGCATGCCCACCGTCCCCACCAGAAACGCCACGTTCCCCACCCACGCCAGCGCCGTGTCCGCAAGCACGCGCTGGATCTCGCCCACGTCGTTGTTGATCCGCGACATGATGTCCCCCAGCGGCGTGCGCGCGAAGAAGCGGGGCGACAGCCGCTGCAGGTGCCGGTACACCGTCAACCGCATGTCGAAGAGGATCTCCGCCGACACCCTCGTGTAGCGTAGCCCGCTCGCCACGTTCAGGCCGAAGCTGGCGGCGGTGACAGCCAGGAAGAGCGCGACCACGCGCACGAGAGCGTCGAGATTTCCGCCCAGGAGCGCGTCGTCGACCAGCGTGCGGGTAAGGTAGGGTACGTAGAGGGCGAGCGCGGTGCCGGCCAGGTTGAGTCCGAGAATCACCGCCAGCCGACCCTTGTAGGGGATGACGTAGGCGAGGCCGCGGCGGAGTTCGGCGTCTACGATCGCCATATGGCGCGCCTGCGGCTGTGCCTCCGGCACCGAGGCATGGACGGGTCACACCTTCGGATCGGCATCTCCGAAAGGAGCGAGCATGCTTTCGAACTCCCGGGCCCGCTCATCGCTCCATTGGCCTGCAAGTCGGACGTGTAGAATCCGATGATGACCGAGATTGTCCATAAACTGTCCGTAACATCCTGTTTACCAACGTTTTAGGTAGGATTTCTCCTACCTCATCCGTCCCGTGTCGTCCCTTGCAATCCAGCGCCATCCCGGTTACGATTAGGGGATGGATAATGTGAACACTTACCCCGAAAAACGCCGTCGAGGCAAGCCCAGGGGCCGCCATCCCCACAAGCGGCTCTCGGCCCCCTTCGTGCGCTCCGCTCCGCCCGGACGGCACTGTGACGGAAACGGACTCTACCTCTACGTCCAGAAGACCGGAACCCGTAGCTGGATTCAGCGCCTCGTCATCCGGGGACGCAAGCGGGAGCTCGGACTCGGGAGCGTCCAACTGGTCTCGCTGGCCGAGGCCCGCGAGCAGGCGCTCGCCAACCGGAAACTCGCCCGCGCGGGCGGCGATCCCCTCGCCGAGAAGCGGCGGCTGGTGGGCGTCCCCACCTTCGCCGAGGCCGCCGAGCGTGTGGTCGAGCAGAAGCGGGCCGGGTGGCGGAGCGCCGCGCACGCCAGGAACTGGTTCCGCACCTTGGAGATCCACGCCTTCCCGCGCATCGGGGATGTCGCGGTGTCGGAGGTCACGAGCGGCGACGTGCTGGAGATTCTCACCCCCATCTGGCACACCAAGGCCCCCACGGCGCGGTTCGTCCACATGCGGGTCCGTGCGGTGCTGGAGTGGGCCATTGCCATGGAGTGGCGAACGGACAACCCGTGTGACCGGATCCTGCACCTGCTGGGTCCTCAGCACGATGTCGTTACTCACCATCGGGCGTTGCCTCACGGCGAGGTGGCGGTGGCCATTGGGAAGGTGCGGGCGGCGGAGCCGGACGGAGTGGATACGCTGGCGTTCGAGTTCATGGTGTTGACGGCGGCGCGGGGCGCCGAGGTCCGTGGCGCGGTGTGGAAGGAGATCGATCAAGACTCGGGCGTGTGGACGATTCCGGCAAGCCGGATGAAGACCGCGCGGGAGCACCGGGTGCCGCTGTCCGGTCGGGCGTTGGAGATCCTTGACGCGGCTCGGAGGCTGGGCGACGGGAAGAACCCGGTCGTGTTCGTGAGCGAGCGCGAGAGGCCGCTGGCCACGAAGCGACTAAACCGGCTGTTGAAGAAGCACGGGATCGCGGCGGTGCCGCACGGCTTCCGGTCGTCGTTCCGTGACTGGGCCGCGGAGAAGACGGATCATCCCCGGGAGGTTGTCGAGGCGGCGCTGGCGCATGTGGTTAAGAACAAGGTCGAGGCCGCCTACATGCGCACCGACCTGTTCGAGCGGAGGCGTCGTCTCATGGCCGATTGGGCGGAGTATCTGGGCGGACAGCGTCGAGAACCGGAGGCCGAACCGATCCGCTGACTCGACCGGTCGCTGCCTATGGAACCTTGCCGAATCGTAGGAGCGAGATGCGCGGTTCGATCGCTACCGAGTTGAGCACCTTCTGGGAAAAGGCCGGTGCAATCAGAATCCCTCGCACCTTGTCGGCAGCTACGCCGCTCGACTCCATGTTGCCAAGGTAGGAGGTGAGCTGGGTGTAATCCCCACGTCGCGCTTCGACAATCTTGAGTTCGATTGCGATGTGCTCACCCGACCTGCCCTTGGCGAGCAGGTCAACCCGGTCGCTGGTGTTTTCGCTCAGCCGCTGCTGCTTTCCGACAAGGTAGATCGGCCGGTCGAACCCAAAGTCGATGGACTCCCAGTTGACCCAAAGGAAATTCTCCAGATCCCTTTCCTTCCATCGATCAGGAACCGGAAGGAATCCTCTCGACGGGGCTTGGACGCGCTCCAATACCCACTTGGCCCCGCGCTGCGCGCTAGGTCGTGGCTTGCCCGAGAACAGATCGAAGATATCGGGACCATCTTCCTCATGATCCTCCTCGTCGTCTCCGGGGCCATTCGGAGCGTGCTCGTCTTGCGGCTCGGGCAGGTCGATGTCGTCCTCGTCGAGCACCACCTGCGTCTCCTCGTAGTAGTCGCAGACGATTGACCTTAGCTCCCACTGATCGTCAAGGAACTCTTCCAGCGAGGAGTCGAATAGCAGCCTTGCCAGCTTCGGGTCATCCGCTCTGGCAACGACATCACGACCGGCGGCCTCGGCGCGTATCAGTGCGAGCAGTCGTCTTCCACCCTTGGAAATGATCAGTTGCGCCACGGCCTTTGCCGCCCCTTCGTCCCCCCGATCCATCAGCAGCGCGTTCCACCAGGCCCTCGGGTCGTCGCTGGCGACGATCACGTCGAACGCACCAAGCAGATGGGCGCGCGTCACCGCCGGTGAATGGGGCAGTGCTCCGAGGAGTTGGATGAAGTCCTCTTCATTCACGTCGGGGAAGAACATGACGGAAATCTGTCTCATTGGAGGGCGGTGTGCATCTTGGCGTCCGGGAACATAACGGGACAAAGGAGGGGGAATGGAGTCGGCGCATGGCCGACTGAGCGTCGCATCTGGCGGGGCTGGAAAGCAGGCCTGAGATCTGGACCCCACGACCGACTCGGAAGCCGTTTCGGGGCGGATCGGAGGAGTTTCGGGTATTCTACGGGCCTCAGGATCGCCCAGGATCGACGATCTCCGGTCTCCGAGGGTACTGGACGGGTAGGGGGGCGCTCGCACGCTGGAGGAGGCGCCACCGTCCGCCAAGCCGCCACGAGGTCGCTTTCTGCCCCGCCGTCCCTGAGGTCCTCGACCAAGAGGCCCGGGAGGCTTGCCCGGATGGCCGGTGACCGCCGTCTCGGGCGGTGCTGTAGAGAGCGTTTCGCGGGCGTCCGCCGGCTGGCTTGTACCACTGTTAGTGTGGACGAGGGACGAGCGAGGGACGAGTATCCATCTCACAAGCGGACGCCCGTTTGTCACGAAGCAACTTGCCTCGCAGCGCCCCTTTGCGACGCTTCCGCTTCGGCGCCCGTTCTTGCCCGGTTCGATCATCCGTGAACGCTCCCCGCCGGGCTGGGCGTCGGGAAGGCCGGGCAGGAGTACTCGCGCGGCGGCTGCGCCGTCCAAGTGCGGTCCTGCTGCACCAGGGCGTTGGCGAGGACGAGGAGCTTCCGCATCACGGCCGTCAGGGCGACCTTGCGCGGCTTCCCCTTGGCGAGGAGCGCCTCGTACTTCCGCTTGAGGTCGGGATTGTGATGGGCCGCAACCAGAGCGGGCATGAAGAGCAGCCGGCGGACCCGGTGCCTGCCGCCCTGGATGAAGCTCCGTCCCTTCCAGTTTCCGGACTCCCGGGTGACCGGGGCGAGTCCGGCGAGGCTGGCGGCTCCCGACCGAGTGAGCATACCCAGTTCCGGCAAGTGGACGATCAGTCCCGCGGCGGTGATGTCCGAGATGCCCGGGATCGAGGTCAGGATCTCGGCCCGGCGCTCCATCTCCTTCTCCTCCCCGATCCGCTGCCGGATCTCGGCATCGATGAGCTTCAGCTGGCGGTCGATCTGCCGCAGCCTCTGCCTGGTGACCCGCTTGCCCACGGAAGTGCGCAAGTTCCTGGCCCGGTTGGTGATTGCGGTCCGATCCCTGACCAGCGCGTCGCGGATCTGCTGGAGCTCGGCAAGCTCGCGCTGCCCCTCCGACCGCGCCTCGGTCGGGCGCAGGTCCTCGATGGCCGAAGCCATGATGGACAGCATCCGGGCGTCCACCGCGTCGGTCTTGGCGCGCCGCCCGATGGAGCGGGCGAAGGACCGGACCTGGAAGGGGTTGATCGCGTACAGGGGGAGCCCGGCCTTCAGGAGGGTGTCCTCGAAGTCGCGGTGGAAGGCTCCGGTGGGTTCGTACGCGATCCGGTCGATCCCGGAGCCGATCCAGACGATCAGCTTCCGGAAGCCGGCGCTGTCGTTGGGGAACCGGGATACTCTCCCCTCGGGCGCGGCGAAGGCGTCGAGCCAGTCCTTGGAGATGTCGATCCCGACGGTGCGGAGGATGCTCCTCATGAGTTCTTCCCTTCTCCTGTGCTTGTTATGCGAGCCTCGATGCTCGTGTATCCATTCAGGACATTGGGAAGGACGGTGGCGATCACACTTACCACGGCCCCTTTACGGCCTGCCAGCCTATCGATCCGACCACCGTCCCTGTTGAGCGCCCGCTCCGGCTCGCTGCGCTCGCCTCCACGGGCGCTCAACAGCCCGGGCCTTCCCCGTGACCCGGTCATGCAAATCACGCGGGAATCTGCATGATTATGGGAAACAAGCCAGCCTACCTTTCGTGGCCACGCTCCGCGCGACCCCAGCAAGGCTGACGAGGGGCTCCGCCCCCTCGACCCCCCAAGACATCGCACGACGAAACGCGAGAGGATCGCCGACGGCGTCAATCCGTCGGCGGCTCCGGCTGGTTCTCCTGTCGTGCGGATCGCCGCAGGCGCTTCACCACGACCGTCTCGACGTCCATTTCGTCCTGCTCGACGAACGCGGCCAAGCCGTCAGGACCGAAAGCGTCCGGCAGCGCGACCGCACCCGCCGGATAAGTCCCGACGTAGCGCCCGTCCATGGTAAGCACATCGATGGGGCCAGCATCGTCGCCGGGCTCCGACCCATGCCGCTGCACCCAGATCTCGCCGTCCCAACTCGTTCTCAGCCCCCGTACAATCGACACCTCGGTGAAGACCCCCACCCTGTCGAGATGCTCGACCTGCGGGAAGAACTCCACGCCGTTGACTACCATTCTCGGCCCCCGGCCCGCCGCCGCGAGCGCCGCGCGCCGTTCTCGCTCGTTCTCGATCACTCGTTCGTTGACCCGCGTCGGCTGGAGGGGCCGCCGCAGGACTCGGAGGACCCCTGCCCCAGGACGCGCGATCTTTATCGCGTACGCCGATGAATCGGAAAACGCCACGCTGCCGTCCGGAAGCACTCCGGCCAGCATCATCGGACCGAACACTTGCCGGGGTGGAAGCTCGAAGCTGGGCCGACCGCCGATCGGGCGTCCAGTCCGGTCCCCGCCCGGAGGGAGCCACCCCTCCGCAACGGTGTCTTTGGCCGCCACATCACCATCGAGAATGATACGTTCGACCGGACGCGAAGTGGGTGGCGTGGTTCGCGCCGTGGTGCCCGATCGGAATCGGAGCAGTTGCGCGCCCACGGCGGAATACACGGCCTCCCCTCCCCGGTCGGGCAGGAGGTCGGTGATTCGCGCGGTACCGGGCTCCGGTGCCATCCGAACCATGCGTTCGAACTCGCCGTCCGCGCCGAAGATGTGGTAGCCGCGGTGCCCGAGATCCCCCATCACGACACGTCCGTCCGGCATGACCGCGAATCCGTCCGGACTGCGGAACTCGCCCGGCCCATCCCCGGCCCCCCCGAATGCTCGTCGGAACCCGCCGTCCGCGCCGACGACGGTGATCCGATCCGCTTGGTTGTCGAACACGTACAGCTGGCCCGCCGCATCGAACGCCACGCGGCGCACATTGCCGAACTGTTCCCAATCCTCGCCCAACGCGGAGCCGACCCGGTAGACTTCGTCCAACGCTGAAGCCAGTTGGCGGTCCTCCGCAGGCAGTTCAATGACCTCCTGGCCCGTCGCCGGAGTTGCCGCCAACAGTACTGCCAGTGCGCTTGCAATCGACTTGCCGTACATGACGCGGCGTTCCCAATCGGTCGGATTTGTTCGCACGCCTCTCACCTTTCAGCGGACCTGAAGGGGCAATCGTCTAACGATAATGACCGGGACGTCGAACTCGTCCGTCTCGACGAAAGCGACAAGGCCACCGGGTCCAAAAGCGCCGGGCATGGGCGTCTCCGCCAGCGAGAACGTGCCCACGTACTCGCCTCCCCGCGCCAGAACATCTATCCAACCCGCGGCATCCTCCTCCCCCTCCTCGTTCCGGTCGTCCGACCCTCCGGCGGCGAGGTCGATTTGCTCCAGTGGATCGCTCCCCCAGCGTTCCACCCAGATAGCCCCCTCCCAAGTGGTGCGAAGATCCCGGACAAGGGGCACCTCGGACATGAAACTCGCGTTCTCCGCCATGTCGCGCACGCTGGCCGTCATGGCTTCCATCATGGCTGCCATCTGCTCACGGAGCGCCGCTGGAACATCGTCGCCCAACCCCGAGGGAGTCTGCTGCTCCTCGGCGGACGACTCGAAGTCTTCCAGCGCCCGTGCCCGTGCGCGTTCCCGAAGTTGTTCCGTAACGGGTTGGGGGTGTAGCGGGCGGCCGACGACGCGCGGCGGGGCACCGACCGTCTGGATCTTGACCTCGTATGCGGAAGAATCCGAATACGCCACTCCGCCACCGGGAACAACATCGAACAGCATGCTGGGCGAGAAGTAGACGTATGCTTCGCGGAGCATGCCAAACATCTCCGAAGGATCCTCGGCTTCCGTCGTGACCTGCCGCTCGGGGCGTGGTTCCCAACCCTCCGCGAATGGAACCGTGGCCGCCTCGTCCCCTTCGTCGAGTGACACCCGGTAGACCGTTCGGTCCCCCGTGCTGACGGACGCTTCCCCCTGACTGAAGCTCGCCACCGGACTTCGCGTTAGAAACAACGCTTCTCCTTCCCGCCCGTGCCGCACCCTCTCAGCGGAAACCGGCTGGGCGGCATCCGAATCCGCAAAGCGGATCGCGCGTTCGAACGCTCCGTCGGCTCCGAACAGGAGGTAGGCACGGTGTCCTTGGTCGACAACCACCGCCCCACCCTCGGGCCGGGCCACCATATGCCCGACCCGGCGAAACTCGCCCGGGCCATCGCCCATGCGCCCGAACTCCGCCGCCAAGGCACCGGCCCCGTCGACGGCTACGATCCGGGTGGAGGACCCAGGCTCATCCCGAATGTAGAGATGACCGCGCGCGTCAAAGTCCAAGTCCGAAATCTCCGTAAACGCATCCCAGCCCTCCGCCTCGATCCCGCCGATCCGGTACACCTCCTCGAAATCGGCGGCGAGCGGACGATCCTCGCTCGGTGGCGGAACGTACGACCCCCCGGTGTCGCCTCCACAGGCGGCCAGCAGCGCAGTGAACACAGCGCAACGGAGTCTCATGAATCAGCCTCCTGAGTCAGTGCATCCAAGGTGCTTGGGCCTCGGTTGCATTCCCTCGGCTCAACTGCCCAACATCCATGATTAGACGTTCGCCGAACCGATTCCGGTTGCACGGGAGCCGCACCGGAGTCCCTCAGCGTGCGCCGCCTCCTCCTCCATTGGCCCTGCGGGCAGGGGACCGCACCGGTGCTAGGCTCAGGCCGTAGGGCCACCGGAGCCAGGGTTCGGGGGGCGGCCTCCCGCGCCCATCCGCTGCTGCGGCAGCGGCGCGGTTTGCCGGGGGTTCAAGGGGGGCGCAGCGTCCCTCTTGCCAGACCGCGAATGTTCAACATCGCGTCGGCTGGCTTACGGACGTTAAGGTCGTGAGGCAGCCCGGTTTCGTTTTCCTCCAGAGCCGTCGTCCGCGAGGGACTTCTCGCCTACATTGAATGGAACGAATCTGAAGATGCCGAGCGCTCGCTGCGATGCGTTCGGCTGCCTCTGCATCGCCCTTGGCATGAAGGACGAACCGAAATGAGGAATCTGGAGCACACGACAACGGCGCGACCGCGACACCTCGCGGCGCTCCTCCCTCTCGCCCTCGTGGTGGCCTGCGGAGATGCCGGAGACGAATCGGCCCCCGGCACCGCCGGAACCCTGGACGGCCCGGACGTGATCGTGAACGCCGTGACCGAGGAGGTCTTCACCGTAGGATCCGTCGTCGGCGATACTTGGGACACCTTCGGCAGCGTGCGCTCGGTGCACTTCGATGCGCAGTCCAACCTTCACATCTTCGATAGCCAACTCGATCACATCTTGGTGGTCGGATCGGACGGTTCGCTGGTCCGTACCGTCGGTGGCCGGGGCGAGGGACCCGGCGAGTTTGGCAACGTCACCACGGCCATCGTCGCGCGGGATGGCTCGTACACGGTGATGGGGTTCACGCAGATCGACCTTCTCGACCCCGGCGGCGATTTCGTGCGGCGCGTCACCATGGACATGGCGACGACGGGAATAGCCCGGGCCGACATGGCACTTCCCGACGGACGTTTGGTCGCTCTCGATATCTTGGGGCTCGGGGATCTTGACGACCGGCACTACGAGGAGCAGGGCCGACCCGTGCACCTCTTCCCCTTGGACGGCACCGAGCCGGAACTCCTCTACACTGCTTGGGAACTGCCGGAGGAGAACGATGACGAGTCCGAGCTGAGCGGGGACTTTGAGTCCGGCATGCGCATGCGCGTTGCCGCGGGCCGTGCCTTCGAGCCTCGGCTCGATATCGATCTACTGACCGATGGCCGCCTCGCGTTGATCGACTCAATCGGATACCGCGTCAAGCTCATAGATCTCGACGGAAGTGTCGTCGGAACCATCGAGCGACCGATTGCGCCGCTTCCGGTCGACGATGCGATCAGGGAGGCCGAACGCGAACGCTACCGCGAGGCAACGTCGCGCCAGAGCGCACGCACCACCAACTTGCCCTTCCAGATCGACCAAGCGGGGGTGGAGGAACGCACCTTCGCAGACGAAGTTCCCGTGCTTTGGGGCTTGAAGGTGGACTGGGAGGACCGAATCTGGGTCGCTCGCCGGGGTCCGACGGGCCAAGAAGACGGCCCAACCGACCTCGTGACACCCGACGGGAACTACATCGGCACCCTGCCGCCGGAGGGGCTGCGGACACCGGACGCCTTCGGCCCAGGCGGGCTCTTGGCCTACATCGAAAGCGACGAGATGGACGTGCAGACCGTGCGCGTGGTCAGGCTGATTGCGTTGGAGCCGCAAGGATGAAGCGATCCACGAGGTCCGCCAACTTCCACCAACGTCGCACGCAATCCCGTTTGAGAATAGGGATGTAAAAGGGGGATGGAAGTCAACAGAAACAGCGTAAACGATTGCAATATATGTAACTTATGGAATACACGCAGAATAGCCCTGCAAGTCGGCGCAAACCGTTCGAGCGCCGTTCGCCGACCCCCAGGCTCTGTTTGAGCAGGTCGATTGCCGTTCGATTCAGCGAAAGCCCGCGCCGCTTTTTTTCCCGGTCAAGGGCCTCCGCGAGATCCGGCGGCACGTTGCGAAGTGTGATTGACTTCAGAAGATGTCCCTCGTCAGCCGCCCGCCCGCCCCGTCCCCTCCGGGATCATCACGAAGCTCGTCATGTCGGCGTCGAAGGTAACGGTCCGGATGAACTCGTAGCTGTCCGCGTCGTAGACGTCGATCGTGGCGCCGGCGTTGTAGATGTACAGGAGTTCGCCATTCGAGCTGACCTCCAGGCCCATGCGGGGACGGCCCGCAAAGCGCTGCCGGTTCTCGACGCGCCGGCCTTCCAGGTCGAAGGTCCAGAACTCGTAGTTGCCGATCTGCTGCACCAGGCCGTAGCCCTTGTTGCCGCCGGGCGCGAGGCGGAAGCTGACCGGCTGGCTTGGCCCGAGCGTGAAGAAGTCGACGTCCCGCTCCGCCAGATTGACCCGCGCGATCCCCATCATGCGGCGGTTCTGCACGGGGTCGGTGAAGTTGAACAGGCCGGTGTGAAAGCCCGTTTCATCGTGGAGACTGGTGGGGAACCCGAAGCTGAAGCGGCCGAGCCCCTCTTCGAGCGGACGCGACAGATCCCAGCGGTCCACCTCGGTGAAGTCCTCGGTCTCGAGGACGATGATGCTGCCCCGGCTGAAGAAGTACAGGTACTCCCCCTCGGGCGAAAACATGAGGCGTGCTCTCCGGCCGCCCTCGTCCTCCGGCCACGGAATCGTGTCGGTGACCTGCTTGTCCTCCAGGTCGTACTTGAGCAGCACCGCCTCGTCGATCTCCCAGCGGTCGATGCGCTTGGTGTACCGCATGGTGTTGAGGATGACGAATTCCTCCGCGGGGTCGACTTCCAGTCCCCAGATCCGGACCGTCCGGTTCCCGCGGCTGAGCGTGAAGCTGTCGATCGACTGGCGAGTGGCCACGTCGAAGATCTCGATCTCCTCGAATTCGGCGTCGCGGACGTAGATGCGCTCGTGATTGGCCGACAGCGTCAGCCCGATGGGGATCCCGATCGATGTCTGCATCTCGTCCACGATCTCGAGCGTGCTCTCGTCGATGATCTTGATCGAATTGTCGTACGCCGCCATGTAGATGACGCCATCGCCGCCGCTCTGCGCGTGGGCGGAGTCAGCCGTACCCGAAAGGGCAAGCAGCCCCGCCGTCAGAAGTGCCGCGGTGCGCATCACGGGAAGATCAGGTCGATCTTGCGCCAGTCCTTCTGCGCCGCGGCGCATTTGCCGGTCCAGTCCGGCGCATGGTTGAGCTGGTCGGGGACGTGGGCCGGCCAGAAGCAGGCCAGGTGGCAGTCGAAGAGGTCGCGCTCCACCGGCTGGCAGAGTCCGGCGGTGCCGCCGGTCGAGTCCACTTCCCAGCCGGGCGCAAACACGAGCGAGCACCCAAGCGGGATGTGCGGTCCCTGGCGGCTTTCCAGCCCTACGACATCCAGGTCGTCGGGGTCCGCGGGCTGGGCTGGGGGCGGAGCCGCCGCGCCGCCCGGCGCCCCCACATGCTCCTGGATCCGCCGTGCCTTCTGGTTGATGGCTTTCAGGTGGTCCACTTGTCCGCCTCCTTCGTCATGATTCGAACTGCTCCAGGTACCCCGGATTCTTGACCGCGATCTCGCCGTAGACCTCCAGGCAGGTGTTGGTCCAGCTCCGGATCCAGTCGCAGTAGTGCAGGTTCGCCACGCCGGTGTCGCCGTAGCGGACATGCGCCTCGTGATAGCACCCGCCCGCGCACAGCGGCCGGGCCCAGCAGGTGCTGCAGTCGGTCTTGTTGGCCACGTGATGGTGTCCGAGGAACTCGAACTGCCGCTTGCGGTCCAGTCCGGTGTCCACAGACCCGATGCTGTGGTCGTCCGAGCCCGCAAACCGGTGGCAGAGCGCGACCTCGCCGTCGGTCGCCACGCCCATCAGGCCCAGCCCCGCCCCGCACGGGAACGCCTTGCTCACGCCCTTGTGGATCTCCTCGATCGTGTCCTTCACGTTCGAGAAGCCGTGGTGCCGGTCCTCGACCGCGAACTCGAGGAACTCCTGCGCCAGCTCCTCGAACTGGCCCAGCATGCGGTCGAATCCGGCATCCTCGATCGCGTAGCCGCGTCCGTCGGCGGTCGTCACAGGCGCAAAGCCGACCTCCCAGAACCCGATCTCGTTGCGCAGATGGTGAAAGATCCGCGACACGTCGAGCGTCTGGCGGGTGAGCGTCACGCGGGCCCCGATGGGACGAGTGCGGTGGCGCTCCAGCAGGCGCTTGATCTTCGGCATGGCGTAGTCGTAGCTGCCCATGCCGTTCTTGAAGACACGGAACTTGTTCTGCATCTCCTTCGGTCCGTCGATGCTGACCGTCACGCCGATCCGGTTGTCGGCCAGCCAGTCGATGACTTCGTCGCGGAGCAGCGTGCCGTTGGTGGTCAGCGAAAAGTCGACATCCTTCCCCAGTTCGCGGGCGCGCTCCCGCGCGTAGGCCGCCGTCTTCTGGAGGACCCTGAAGTTGAGCAGCGTCTCGCCGCCGAAGAATGTGAGGTGCGCGACCGGCAGATCGCCCGACTGCTCGAACATGAAGTCGACGCTCTTGCGCGCGGTCTCCTCGCTCATGTAGTTGGGCGCCGGGTCGCACGTCGTGTCGACGATCTTGTCCTCGCCGTACTCGTAGCAGTACGTGCACGCCAGGTTGCACTTGTTGGTGACGTTGAGGACCATCGTGGTGAGCGGGAAGTCGGCCTGGGGCAGCACCCGCGGGAAGGTCTCCTTCGGCGCATTGGTGAGGCCGATGGCCTGCACGCGCACGAGCTCGCCGAGGCTCCTGCGCACGGTGGCCTCGCCGAAGCGGGGGGCCAGCGCACCGACCATGGCGTCTTCGCTGGCGGCGCCCGCGTCGAGCGTCTGCAGGACCGCGAGCGAGGGCTCGTCCAGGTGGAAGACGGCCGCCGAAGGCACCAGGTAGAGGAAGGTCTCGCCACCGGCCTCGAAGGGGTGAAACTCGCGCTGCGCGAGGAAGACGGGGTCCGTGGCGGTCCCCGGGTTGGCTCCCGTGGCGCCCGTAGCAGCCGTCGCGCCGGTGCTCATCGTTCGTTCCCCATGTCCGAAGTCCTCCTCGGCCCGGCCGGCAACTCCTGCACCCGCCAAGGCTCCCACCGCATATAGAGTGGCACGGTCACGATCAGGTGGGCCCGGCCGCGCACCGCTTCGCCGTCCGGACCGCTCCAGGTCGCCACGACCCAGACATCGCCGACGTTGTTGCGCAGGCCGTCGCGGTCGGGGTTGGGCCCATCCATCGCCGGCCGGAAGAGGCCGTCCGCGTCCAGCACGCCGACGTACTCGATGTCGTCGTCGTCGAAGACCGCGGAGTACTCCTCCATCGACCATTCGACGTCGACGAAGCCGAGGTCGAGGTCGTCGTCCGTCTCGGGCTTGCCGTCGGGGCCGTCGCTGAAGGCGGTGGCTTCGAACTGCGCGAAGCCCTTCGGAAACGCGCCGCCGCCCAGCCGCGCCATGCCCGCTTCGGGCGTAACCAGGATCCGGTCGACGGTCTCGTAGACGGTCAGCCGGCCGGGCACGGGCCGTCCCGTCAGGAACACGTCGCGCGCGCCGACAGCGGCATCGTCGCTCGCGGTGACCTCGGCGGCCAGCACGTCGGAATCGCTGCGGGTCACGCTCACGACCTCCACGCCGGGCCCCAGGTCCAGGTCCGCCGTACCCAGGCCGGTGGGCAGGTTCACGCCGTGCACGGTGACGGTGCCGCTGGTCCCTGAGCGCAACGCGACCGGGTGCAGGCCGAGCAGCACCGGGCCGTCCGCGCGCATGAGCGTCACGTCGGGTCCGAATTCGTCGTAGTCGCCCGCGAACCAGCGCCCGTTGATCTCGTTCCAGCCGCGCTCGACCATCATGACTTCGCGCAGCGTGCTCATCGCGTCGGTGCCCTCGAAGGAACGGCCGCGCCACTGGTAGCCCGTGTAGACGATCGCCCGGCCCTCGCGCTCGACCTCCTCGCCGGACCGCGCGTACGCGTACCGGATGCTGGTGGTGAAGTCGGCCGCATCGGCGGCTTCCGAGATCTCCACCGCGCCGAAGATCGGACCCTTGCCCGGATCGTGCCCCTTGAGCGCCCAGGTGCCGGCGATGCGCGGGGGCCGCATCGTCGCCGACCACGAGGTCCACTCGGCGGTCGTCAGCGGGAACTTGCCCGACAGTTCGGCCACGGCCTTGTCCATGGGATGGCGGGTGTCGGTCGCGCCCGGAGCGGGCGGCCCGAAGCGCCGGAATCCCTGCGTGTCGGAAAGCGGGTAGTAGCCCCGGTGCATGGCCATGAGGAGATCCCACTCCTCCTTCGTCCTGCGCTGGATCACGACCCGTCCCATCGAGTGACAGCTGCTGCACACCCGATCGATGTCCTCATCCCCTTCGTGCGACTCCTCGTATGACCAGTCGATCAGCCGCCGCTCCACCTCGAAGCGGCCCGGCCGGAGTTCCTCGGGGGCGAGTCCATGGCTGTCCGAGAGGTAGCGCACGATGTCGCGCGCCGTCTCGGCATCCAGTTCGGCGTCGTTCAGCGTGACCATCCGCCGGATCGACTGCTGCCAGCCCTCGGGCGACTTCCGCATGTACGAGACCCGCGTCATCATGCCGTCGTCGTCGACCGCGTGGCAGCGGTCGCACGAAGCGATGACGAGCTCGTTTGTGACGGGGATCCCGGTGCTGGCCGTGTCGGCGTCGGGCTGCTGGGCGGATGCGGCCGGGGACAGAGCCAGGGAAAATGCCAAGGAGACGAGCAACGCCGTCGGCGCCGCCGACGTCAGCGCCACTGGCAGCGAGAGGGCCCTCATGCGTCCCCGGGCGGGGTTTCCGCCGCTCCCTGTCCTACCTCTCCCTGGGCTCATCGCTGCCGCGTCCTCCCGCTTCAAGGTGATGTCCGGACCCTCACGCCCGTGGGCGACCTCAACGATAGGAAACAGGCGGACACGGCGCAAAGTAGGTCGGGCTGGCGCCTCTTCTAATCGCGACCGGGTGTGACGGTCGCGTCAACGACCAGCGTCATCGGCGATCCGCGTCCCGGTGGCGGAGAATGGCCGCGGCTGACAGTCTCGTGCCGGTCAACGCCTTGCGTTTCTCGATGCGCGCGAGCACGTCGGCGTCATCCGGCCGGCGGGCGAGTTCGATCAACGCCGTCTTGAGGTAGGACTCGAGGGAATGTCCGTTGGCGGCGGCTCGCGAGGCGAGTTCACGGCAGACTTCCTCGGGTACATCCCGGATTGTGATGGATTTCACCGGTCTGGGGCTCCACGCCCGGGCACCAGCACCCCGTCCGCGATTAGCAGCGCCACCACCCCGATGAAGTTGGCCAGGTCGACCGGCGGCAGGTCTTCGCGCGCCGCCCACTCGGAATAGGTCTCGTACAGGGCGCCGGGATTCGGGGCGCCGGTGGCGAGGTGGACGACCCGCAGCAGGTCGACGTCGCGGAAGTAGCGAACCCCGCCGGGGAAGCGCGGTGTGACGAGCGCGGGGGCCAGCCGGATCCGGTTGCCGATCACGAGCGGCCGGTCGGCGGTGTCGCGGGTTCCCAGGCGCAGCCGTCCGGAGCCCAGGCGCAATGCGTGGAAGGCCGCCCGGACTTCAGGGTCGTCGCGTAGCGCTTCGGCGTCGGGTCCATCGGCGGCGTTGGCTTGTGAGACGGCCTCGGAACGGTCGGCGAGCCAGCGTGCCCGCCGTTCCCAGAAGCCATCGGGTGGCGGCGCGGCCCTGGTGCCCGTAGCAGCCCCTTCGCCCGTGGCCTCCGCCGGCGCGCCCTCCGCACCCACCCCCTCCGCGCCCGCAACCTCCGCGCCCGCGACCTCCGCCGCGAGACCGTCCCGCAGAGAGCGGTACATCGCGCGTTCCCGGTCGCCGTAGAATCCGGCTGCGGCTTCCGCAAGCTCGGGCGTGTCCATGGCTGTATGGACCGTGACGGCCGCGAGCCACGCCGAGGCCAGCGCCTTCTTCACTCCAAACGAAGACATCGGATCGGCGAAAGACGCGGCGTCTCCCACGAGCAGCGCCCGGCCGAACGCGAACTCGGACGAGGTGTACATCGACGCGGTCACCGCCCAGGCGTCGGCGACGGGTGCGGCAGTGGTTGTGATGGAGCGCATGAGGGCGGTGTGCTCGATCTCGGCTTCGAAGGCAGTCGAGAGGTCGGCGGCCCCCTCCATGACGGCGTGGAGTTCAGGGTCGAGCATGACCGCGACATGACGCTCGTGTGGCGAAGTCGGCACGGACCAGGCCCAGCCGCGGGCGAAGCTCTCCACGAGGGCGTGATTGCCGTCGACGTTGGGCCACCCGTCCTCGCTGCGATACCGGCGCACGACCGCGAGCGTGGGCGCCCCGGCCTCGAGGATCCGGTAGCGGCGCGCGAGCACCCCCGCCCTGCCCGTACAGTCCAGCACCCAACGCGGCTCGATCTCGGCGCGATGGCCGTCCTCGAGCACGACCTCGACCCGCCACCCCTCCCCGTCACCCGCCCGCTGCGGCAGCCTGGCCACCCCCCGCACGATGGTCGCGCCGGCTCCCGCCGCCGCCTTACGCAGGAGCCGGTCGAAGCGCGAACGCAGGACGTGGAACCCGGTGGCGCCCCCCGCGAAGTCGTCGCGGCGGCCCTCTCCGCCCCAGAGCGCCGTGTTGCCGGTGTTGGCGTGGAAGCCCCCCGCCTCCACCACCCCGAGCAGACCCGTCGCGGCAAGCACCTTGCGCGTGCTCGGGGGCAGGGACTCGGCGAGGGAATGGTCTGACGGCGTTGCGGTCGGCGGCTGCGCGGTCGGGTCTGTGTGCCGCCCTGCGCGGGCCGTGTCGCTGCTGGCTGCGGAGCGCTCGACCACCATGACGTCGTGGCCCCAGGTCGCCAGCAGCCTTGCCGCCGCCGCGCCCGCGGGACCACCGCCGAGGATGAGGACGTGTGGGTTCGTGTTCATCCTGTAATGTGTCGACTTCGGTCGAAGGAGTGCGACGGCGCGGGAGGAGCGGCCCAAACCCGATTCTATTCTGAAACTCCTCGAGCCTCATACGGAATCCCCGCCTCGCGCGCCGGCCAGTGGCGCCGCAGGTACCACACCAGCACGGGAAGGGTCACCACCGCGATGCCGAGGCCTGGAAGCGCCATGGCCTCGATCTCCTGGAGTTCGGCGGCGAGGTCCAAAGGGCTCTCCGTTGGGTCGATGAACACGAGCAGGCTTGCAACCACGTTGTTCGCCATGTGGAATGCGATCGGGACGATCAGCGCCCTTGTCTGGAGGTACAGCAGAGCGGCGACGAGGCCGAAGACCGTCGCCCCGACCATGTCCACCGCGTGGAGCACCCCGAAGACAATCGACGACGCGACGATCCCGGTCCTGATTCCCCACTTCACCCCCCACCGGCTTACCAGGATGCCCCGGAAGATCACCTCTTCCACGACCGGCGCGAGCACCACCGCGATGAGGGTCCACACGACTCCGGAAGCGACCGAACCGTCGGGCGTCAGCGCCACGGCCTCCATCAGCCACTCCAGCATCCCGGGTGCGATTCGCGAGAGTCCGTACGCGGCGACATACCACGATCCGACTGAAAAAAGGCCTGTTACGACGAGAAGGCCCAATACGGGGAGCCAGTTGTATCCTGCGGGCACACGGCCGACGAGGCGCCGGACACCGATGCCCGACCTGCGGCACGCCCACCAAACCCACAGTGCCAGGGCTCCGTAGAATGCGACCCCGGCAGCAACTTCGTCCGTTGCGGGGTCCTCGGGATCAATCGGCGTCATGCTGGCGACGATGAGGAAGACCACGAACAGACCGAGCAGCCCGAAGAACGTGAACGGGATGAGCGTTCGGGTGCGAAGCGTCTCGAATGGGTTGTCGGGCTCTTCGGTTTTCTCGGTCACGGTGGATTCGGTCGGTTGGACTGGACAAGGCTGCGGGGCCCTCGTACAGTCTTTTCCAATACGGAGATGAGCCTGAACCGGGGAAGGTGCGAGAAGTGAGGCCGGAGCCCGGAGCAGGTGGCAGTTGATGGAGTTTGATTATCTCCTTGGACGTGGGAGAGAGGCAACCGGCGAGCCGGAGGATGGCCGGGAGGCATGAGGGTCTCCGGCGAGCCAGCGGTTGGCGCGAGTCGGATCACGCGGCGGAGTTGCCGGCTTGGCCGATGGCGCGGAAGAGTTCGTCGCGGGCGCGGCGGACGGCTCGGGCGGCGTCGAGGTCGGTGGTTGCGGCGGCGAGTTGGTCGAGAGCGCCGAGGGTGACGCCGTGCCGGAGGAAGGCGTCGGAGCCGGGCAGGGCTTTGAAGCGCTCGTAGGGCGTGGTGACGTCCCGTTGCCGGTAGCGCCGCTTGACTCGGCCGGTGGGGCTGGTGACTTCGGTGGGGAAGAGGCAGGGCCGGTGGAAGTTGAGGAAGGGGCAGAGGTGGTCGTGGAGGAAGGCGTTGACCTGGGGGACGAGGGCGTGGGGGACGTGGACGTGGCCGAGCCACTTGCGGACGACGCTGCCGTTCTTGGTCTCGGCCAGCGCGTTATCGTTGGGGTGGCGGGGCCGGGACTTGGTGAAGACGCCGATGTGGAGCTGGTTGAGCAGCTCGGCCACGCGGCCGTTGACGTATTCGCTGCCGTTGTCGGAGTGGAAGGCGCGGATGGCGAAGGGGAAGGCGGACAGCAGGGCTTCGAGGCGCGGGACGAGGAAGTGGTGGGTGATGCGCGGCACGGCTCCAAGGTGTTGGAACTGCGTGACTTCGTCGACGACGTTGATGAGGTAGATGCCCTTCCGCCTCTCGCGGTCGCCGAGGTGGACGGTGTCGACGCGGAGATGGCCGGGCTTGCCGTCCGGCCGCGGCTTGCGGCGGACCCCGATGGGGACTGGGGTGGGCCGGGTCTTGCGGAAGGTGAGGCGGCCGGTCCGGTACGCGCGGGTCTTGCGGAGGTTGTAGATGTGGCCGTTGGAGATCGAGGCGAGACGCGCGAAGCGTTCGTCGCCGTAGACCTCGTGCATGCGTTGCAGGACCACCTTGGTGGCAGGTCCGGAGGGCTGGCCGAAGGCTTCGTCGACCTCCGCCAGCAGAGCGGCGTCGTAGGGCGTGTAGCGGCGCTGGAAGGCGTTGGCGGGGGGCCTCCTGCGGTGGTCGCGGATGTGGCCCGTCCGGCGGTGCTGTCGGATGAGGCGGGTGACCTGGGCGCGCGAAAGGCCCGTCACCTTCTCGACGAACCGCTTCACCAGGCCCTTGTCGGGCTTCCCGAGGCCGTGGTACTCGAAGCGGACCAGCGTGCGGCGGACGAAGACGTAGGCGGAAGTGCGGTCGGTGATCTGGAAGTCGGCCGGTTCGTTGCCCTCAAGGAAGGCGCGCATCTCGTCGAGCGTCCGGATCCGTTCGGTGCGAAGTGTCACGATCATCCTCCAATGATCTCTTCGCCCCGGCCTTCAGGCTCACTCCCCGCTGGAAACCGGCCCCGCGTTCAGGCTCATTTGCCGTTGGACAAGACTCGTACAGTGTTTTCCAACCCGGACATGATCATGAACGAGCCGGGGGGAGGGGCCGAGGTGGGGGGGGGTGCGATGGTGAGGGGTGGTGGAGGTTGGGATGGTGGGGTGGAGGAGGGGGCGGCGCAAGGGCCGCCAGCCCCGAGGCGAGCGGAGCGAGCCGAGGGGCGGGCGGGGCCGGTCATGCTGCGGGGTTCAGCGCCTTGGCGATGAGCTGGAAGAGCACCTTGCGGGCCCGCTGGACCTTTTGGCCGGCCTCCACGGTGTTCACGGCGTGTGCTGCGGCGTCGAGCTTCTCGAAGGTGACGCCCGGCTTCAGAAAGCCTTCGGCCCCGGGCAGCGACCGGAGCTTCTCGTACGGGGTCCTGACCAGCTCCTGGGGGTACTTCCTGCGGCGGCGCCCGTTCGCATCCTCGACCTCGACCGCGAAGAGGCAGGTGCGGTGATGGTTGAGAAAGGGCGAGAGATGGTCGCGCAGGAACGCGTCGGCATCCGGTGCCAGAGACTCCGGGATGTGGCTGCGCCCCAGCCACCGGCGAACGACGTTGCCGTTCTTGGACTCGACCAGCGCGTTGTCGTTCGAGCGCCGGGGCCGCGACTTCGTGAAATCCTCGACGTGCAGCTTGTTCAGCATCTCCGCGACCCGGTGGTTGATGAACTCCGACCCGTTGTCGCAGTGAAAGGCCAGGACGCGGAAGGGGAACGCGCCGATGAGCGCCTCGAGCACGGGGACCATGAACTGCTCGGTGATCCGGCGAACCGACGCAAGTTGTTGGTACTGCGTCACTTCGTCGACCATGTTGATCACGTAGGCCCCCTTCTCGCCATCGCGGTCACCGCTGTGCACGGTGTCGACGCGCACGAAGCCCGGACGGCCCTCCGGCCGGGGCCTGCGCCGCTGGCCGATCGGCGAAGGCGCACCCCGCGTCGTCCGCAACGTGGTCCGGGCACGCCGGTACACCCGGCGGTTCCGCAGGTTGTAGATGTGGCCGTTCGAGATCCCGGCCAGGCGTTCGAAGCGCTCGTCGCGGAAGACATGGTACATGCGCCACAGGATCCGCTTCGTCGCCGGTCCCGAGAGCTGGCCGACGGCCTCGTCCACCTCGGCCAGCAGCAGCGCGTCGGCGGTCGTGTAGACCGTGGCGAAGGGCCGCGCCGGAGGGCGCAACCGGTGGTCGCGGATGCGGCCCGTGCGGCGCTGCTGCGTGATCAGCCGGGTCAGCTGGGCGTCCGAGTAGCCGGTGACCCTGGCGAGATACTTCCTGACCAGACCCTTCCCGGCCCTCGACAGGCCGAAATGGTAGCGGAACCGGACCAGCGTCCGCTCAACGAACGCGTACGCCGCCTCGCGGTCGTGGGGGGTGATCTCCGCCGCCTCGCTCCCGCCGAGGAAGGCGCGGATGTCGTCGAGGGTGCAAATCCGTTCGGTGCAGAGTGTCACGATCATGCTCCCATGATCTGCTCGCACCCCCGCTCGTGCTCACTTCCCGTTGGAAACCCGCTTCCCGCTCATGATCATTTCTCATTGGACAACGCTCGTACTTGAGCCGTCCGCGAATTCGCTTTAGCTTACCTGCCCCTCGCTTCCGGCGTAATGCACGACGCGCTGGACGCGGGCACAGACGCCCCCATCGTCTAGTGGACTAGGATACCTGGTTCTCAGCCAGGAGACCGGGGTTCGATTCCCCGTGGGGGTACTCAAGGTCGCTTAGCTCAGTCGGTAGAGCACTACGCTCACATCGTAGGGGTCGCTGGTTCGAGTCCAGCAGCGACCATTTCTTCTCGCCCCGCTTCACCGCCGCAGGCTGGCCAAACACGCGTCGGCGTGACTCGCAATCTCACTCTTCAGTCTCTCAATGATCGGGTGATCCAGTCCCTCCGACCGGGCTGCCGACACGACATCGGCGAACCGGTCGGGCGTCTCGGCGGCCACGGATTCGCAGATTTCGAGGACCTCTTCCGGCGGCAAACCCACCTCGGCCGCTAACCGCGCCCAATGTCGCACCTGGATGCACCCGAGCCGCGACTCTCCGCCGACCTTCATGGCCAACTTGAGTCTCGGAGCGTAGTGCCCGGGATAGGGAAGGGCGCTGGCCAGATCGTAGAGTGGCGCAAGCCTGGCCCTCCCGCCGGCGCCGATCAGCAGCGAAAAGTTCCTGGCGTGAGCGTCGGTGCCGCCGATGACCCAGTTCAGTGCGATCGCCTTCACGAACGTGCGAAGATCTTCGCCTGGGCGGTTGCAGTGGGACCGAATCGCGCCAGCGATGTCCCGGCAGCCGGGCCCGCCGTGGCTCTCGTATTTGTTGAAGGGGCTTCGCGTCAGCGTCTGGCAAAGGTCCTCCTGGTGCAGCCGCAAGAGGCGTCCGGAGGAGCGCATCCGATCATACCTCTCGACGACGATGGCAGTCTCCTGTCCGAAGCGACTCACCAGTGATCGCGCGGCGGGAATACCCAGGGCTTCTGCCAAAGCCAGACACAGGTGTTCGTTCTCGCAGTGCCCCGCGAAGCCCGGGATCGGTGGTTTCAGGATGTGGGTTGTGGGCGTCGCACCCTGTGGAATTCCCCATCGGCCGTCTTCCAGGAGCAGCGCCGTCTTGGCCTGCGCACCGGCCAGGGTGAACTGCGCCTCTTCACCATCGAGCCGCCAAGCGCTGTCGTCGTGCCGCAGAGTTCGGAGCCGGACCTCGACCTCGGCAGCCGTCAGCCAGTCGACTTGCCGACCCGCTGGAACCAGTACGCTGTCGACCCGCTCTGGCCGCACCAGTTGGACCGCCCCAGCGCAGTCCTCCCCTGTGGCCCCGAGCAGCGAAAAGGCGTTTCCGGCCGACGCCTGGAACGTCCGAGCCCACCGTGCCAGTACGTTTTCGTTGTCCGGCAGGAGACCCCGGAGCCATGGCTCGATCTGGTCATGACTGTGCTGCGGCGCTCCAATCGGCATCGAGAGCGACAGCGGATACGCATACTCGCTCGCTCGCCAGCCGGCGTCGTACACGAAAGCAAGCTGCCCTCGCGCGTCACATTGCACCTCGCCAACAACTCGCCCGTTGGCCAGTGCGACCAGGCGGTCGGTCACAGCGATGTGCGCCGATGGGCATCCAGAACCGCCTGCAGGTCGATGACCTCGATCGGATCCTCCGATTCGCGGACCTCGGGGATGCCTTCGCCGTGTATGCTGAGCGAGAGGTCCAAAGCAGCCAGCGTCTGAAGCACCTTGCCAAGCTCAGCCCGCGGCTTGCCCGCCTCGATCGCCACGATCCACTGGCGCCCGACGGCGGCGGCTCGCGCAAGCTGCTGCTGGGTCATCCCCCGTGCCCGTCTCGCCTGGCGGATCATGAGGCCGAAATCGACTGGTGTACGGATTCGCATGGACAAAATGTAGTCGTTCGGCGACTTTGGGGGAATGTCGTCGAACGCCGACAAATGCGTTTCAGCTGAAACGCATTGCCATGTCCCCGCATTGGCGGCGAACGGTGGCGCCGGTCCTGCGAGGGTGACGACGTTGTGCCTGGCGGGACGCCCTACGCCATTGAACGAGGGGGCGGCCACTTGCGCCGTCACCAAAATCAACTAGTCTTAGTCTAGTCTGTTTTCTAGTCGCGCCAAAACGTTCCAGCTGAAACGCGTTCCATGTCCCATATCGGAGCCTTCGAAGCCAAGACGCACCTCCCCCGCCTCCTGCGGCGGGTGGAGGCCGGGGAGCGGTTTGTAATCACCAGACACAATCGGCCTGTCGCGGAGCTGATACCCTTTCAAGCGCGCGACACGACCAGGATACGCGCCGCAATCGAGGATCTGAAGGTCTTCCAGAAGACCCATAGCTTGGGCGGCCTCTCGATTCGCGACATGATCGAAGAGGGCCGCAGACGCTGACGACGTTCGTGCTCGATTGTTCGGTGACCATGGCGTGGGTGTTCGGGGACGAGGCCACGCAGGAGACCGAGCGGCTACGTGAATCCCTGATCGGCGGCAGGGCATTCGTTCCCGCCATCTGGCCAATTGAAGTAGGGAACGTGCTCCGGGTCGCTACCACCCGAGGCCGGATCGCGAGGAACGAATGGACGAGAATCCACAACAACCTCGCAGCTCTGCCGGTGGAGATCGAACCCGTTTCTGCCGGCCGGGTCTGGGAAGCCGTACTCACACTCGCCGACGAGTACGGGCTATCCGTCTACGATGCCATGTACCTGGAGTCGGCCATCCGCATGCAGCTGCCGCTCGCGACGCTCGACCGCAGACTGGCCGCGGCCGGAATCGCAGCGGGAGTCGAGGTGCCGACGCTCAGCGGGTGAAGACGGTGTGCCTAACGTCTCGGCCCCAGCCCTAAGCCAGCACCGGCATCCTCGGCGCCCCAGCCCCCGCCCGCTCCACCCTCACCCCCGGCTCCCACGCCGCCACCCTGCCCGCCACCGCCGACGCGGCCACCGAGTAGGGCGACACCAGGTACAGCTGGCCCGGCCCGCTGCGGCCGGGGAAATTGCGGTTCTGGGACGACACCGACACCTGCTCGGCCGTGCGGGTGACGCCCGGCCCGGCGGCGATGCACGCGCCGCACCCCGGCTCGATGAACTCGGCGCCGATCTCGCGGAACAGGTCCAGGTACCCCTGCTCGCGTGCGTATTCGCGCACGTCGGTCGAGCCGCACTGGATGTAGCAGCTGACGTCCGGATGGACGCCGAGCCCCCACCGGTCGCGGGCCTCGCGGAAGACCCGTGCGTACATGTCCATGTCTTCCTTCTTGCCGGCCGTGCACGATCCGGCGTACGCGATCTCGATGTGGACCGGGTCGGCCAGCTCGTCGATGTAGAGGCCGTTTCCGGGATCGCCGGGGAGCGCGACCATGGGGCGCAGGCGCGACGCGTCGATCTCGATGACGTTTACGTATTCCGCGCCGGGGTCGCTGCACACGCCGTCGACCAGCGCCAGGGCCCGGGACATGTCTATGCCTCGTTCCCGCACGAGGAACTCGACCGTTCGCTCGTCTGCCGCAACGAGGCCCGTGAACGCGCCCACTTCGGCGGCCATGTTGGTCATGGTCGCTCTTTCATCCACAGAAAGCCCTTCCACAACCGGGCCCGCGTACTCGATGATCTGGCCGATCGCGTGGCCGTCGCGCACGTAGGGGTGGCGCAGGATCTCGAGCATGAGGTCCTTGGCGGTCGCGTTGGCGGGGAGCCGCCCGTTGACCACGACCTTGAACGACGGCGGGATGCGCGCGCGCACGTCCTTGGTGATCCACGAATTGAAGATCGCCGTGGTGCCGACGCCGAAGGCCAGCGCGCCGACCGCGCCCGCGTGGGGCGTATGCGAATCGGTGCCGATGATCAGCATGCCCGGCTCGGCGTAGTCCTCCAGGATCTTCGAGTGGCAGATGGCCTCTGAGCCCATTGCGTGGCCCTGCTGTTCGCCGTATAGGCGGATGCCCTGCTTCTCGGAGAACTCGCGCTGCTTGACCTCGAGCTGGTTGGCGACTTCGAGGAGGCCCTGCTCAATCCGCTCCTGGCTCATGACCTTGTGCAGGAAGGTCAGGTGATCGCGGAAGAAGAGGATCGAGTCGGCGTCGAGGACCTTCGCGTCGGCGCCCAGCTTCTGTTCGAAGAAGATGGCGGCCATCGGGGTCACGTACTCGTGCGAGAAACGGATGTCGGCGCGGAAGAAGCCGGCCTCGCCCGGTTCGGTCCAGTTGGTGCCGATGCGTCCTTCGGCCGCGTCGACGACCCATTTGCGGGCGAAGATCTTCTCGCCGAGGGTCATGGGGCGGGGCCCAGCGTCGCCTGCGTGAGGGTCGGCCTGCGCGCGCGGCGCCGGGAGCGTCACCTGGCCTCCCAGGCGGGCCATGTTGAACTCGAACAGGCCGCCGTACTCGATGATCTGGCGGGTGATGTCGTCGGTCCCGGCGGTGAATTCGCTCAGCGGGATCGGCTCGCCGGAGCGGATGCGGTCGATAAGGCCGAAGTCGGTCGTGGTGAGGATGCCCAGGTTCTGGCAGTTCTCGTTGTAGATGCGCTCGATGCTCTCGCTGACGACGACCTTGATCCCGGCCATCAGCTCGGCGTAGGGGCTCTGCTCGCGGCTCGATCCCTTGCCGCGGCGCTTGCCGGCGACGGAGCAGATGAAGCCGGCGTTCTTGACGGTGCCGCGTTCGATGGGGGCCTCGGTGCCGCCGGAGCGGGTGCGGCCGTCGCCACTGGCCCCCCCACTCCTGACCTCCAGGCCCAGGTAGGGGAATTCGCCCAGCGTTTCGTCGTAGAAGAAGCAGATGTAGGCGGGGGTGATCTCGTCGGTGCTGATCTGGTCGCGGAGTTGCGTCTTGAGTTCGGGCGTGAGGTCGAGGTCCAACCCGTCGTGGAGTTGCCGGCGGATCAGGTCGGCGTCGTCCGCCAGGAAGAGGACGCGCCCGCCGAAGGAGATCTCCGGCGGGCGTTTCTGGACCTGCGGTCCCCTCCCGGCGCTGCTCACCGGCGCTCGTCCGTCAACTGAAGTCCACCCCGCGGATCACGAAGAAGATGATCACGGCCACGGCGATCGGAGCCACCCAGCGGATGAAGAAGCGCCACGCGCCGTACTTGAACCATCCGGGCTCGGTGCCGTCCACCAGCTCGCTCATGGTGTCCTTGCGGGTCATGAACCAGCCGGCCGCCAGCGTGATGAAGAACCCGCCTGTGGGGAGCATCCAGTTGGATACGAAGTGGTCGGCGGTGGCAAACCAACCGACCTTGCCATCGAAGACTTCCATAGTGGAGAAAAAGCCCTCTGAGGAGACTCCCAGGAGCCCAGGAATCGACAGGACAGCGAAACTGGTGAATAGGAAGATCGCTGCGCCAGCCCCGATCGTCGCCTTTTGGCGCGTCAGTCCACGCTGGTCGATCAGGTACGCGGACACGACCTCGAGGAGCGAGATCGTGGAGGTCAGCGCGGCCAGCGCCACCAGCACGTAGAAGAGCGGCCCCAGCACCACGCCGAAGGGCACTTCTGTGTAGAACAGCTCGGGCAGAGAGATGAAGAGCATGCCGACCGTCGAGCCGCCCACCTGTTCACGCATGCCGGCCACCGAGAAGATCACCGAGAACATGATGACAGTGGCGACGAGCGCGATGATGGTGTCGAGGGCCACGATCGCTCCCGACGCCTTCACCACCGAATGCTTGCGGGAGATGTACGACCCGTAGGTGATCATCGCCCCCATGCCGAGCGACAGGGTGAAGAAGGAATGCCCGAGGGCTTCAAGGATTGCGTCGCGCCCCAATTCGGCGAAGTTGGGCCGGAAGATGAAGGCCAGCGCCTCGCGCGCTCCGCTCATGCTGAGCGCACTGAAGAGCATGAGCAGCAGGATCCCGAAGAGGATCGGCAGGAAGAGGCGCGCGATCCGTTCGATCCCCTTGCTCACCCCGAAGTAGACGACCGCGATCGTTCCGAGGCTGAACCCCAGCGAGAGCAGCAACTGCAGGCCGGTGTCGAGCGCCTGCGCGTTGAAGAACTCCCCCGCCGACATTCCCTGTGGGAAGCCGCCGAAGGTCCATCCGATCGATTGCGCGAAGTAGTAGAGCGACCACCCCGCGATGACCGTGTAGTAGCTCAGCAGGATGAAGCCCGCCAGAACTCCCCACCCCCCCACCAATCCTCCGAGCGTGCGGCCCCCTGGCCACTTGGACGCAACCGCGTCCTTCAGCGCCCCCACCGCGCTCTTCTGGCTGCGCCGCCCGATGAGCAGCTCCGCCATCATGATCGGCAGGCCGACCGCCGCGATGCAGATCAGGTAGACGAGGACGAACGCACCCCCCTGGTTTTCCCAGGTGATGAACGGGAACTTCCAGAGGTTGCCGAGGCCGATCGCGCTGCCGGTGGCGGCCAGCACGAGGCCTGCGTTGGAACTCCAATGGTCGCGGGGTTGGCTCATGACGGGCTTCCGGGCATGGGGAGTGAAAGCGATTCGCGCCTGTATTCTACCCCCGCCCGTCGGGGGCCACCAGATAACGGCCACCGCCGGTCCCCTTATCTTTACACACGTCGACTTTGCCCCGGACGCCGTAGATTCGGACCGGCACACCTCCCGCCACGACACTTGCGAGGCCACCATGACGCGCTTCCGGCTCTGGGCGAGCGCAGTTTCTCTTGTCGCCTTCTCCGCCTGCGCCGGTCAGGACGATACCCTGCCTGACACCCCCGCCGTCGCACTCCTCACGGCCGGCCCGGTGAGCGACGCCGGCTGGTACGCGGGCGCGTACGAAGGGCTGCAGCTGATCGGCGACTCGCTGGGCTTTCGCATTTCGCACCAGCAGACGCGGACCCCGGCAGAGTTCGACGAGGCCTTCATCTCCTACGCCGAGTCGGGCTATGGACTGATCTTCGGGCACGGCTTCGAGTACCAGGACGCGGCGAGCCGTGCGGGCGAGCAGTATCCGGACGTGACCTTCGTGGTTTCCTCCGGGTCGCGGTCCGCCGAGAACGTCGTCCCCATCATCTTCGGGCTGCACGAAGCGTCCTACCTGGCGGGTATGGCGGCCGGCGCCGTTACGCAGTCTGGGATCGTTGGGATGGTCGGGGGCGTCGAGATCCCGTCCGCAAAGGGGACGTTCATCGCCTTTGAGGCGGGTGTGAGGGCGATGAGAGCGGACGCAGTCGTGCTCGAAACGTTCATCGGCAGCTGGGACGATGTCTCGGCTGCGAAGGAAGCGGCCGCCGCCCAGCTGCGTCAGGGCGCCGATGCCCTGATCCACAACGTGGACGCGGCCACCTTCGGCTTCTTCCAGGCCGTCCGTGAGGCCCGGGCGGGCGGCGGCACGGCGTGGGCCTTCGGCATGAACCGCGACCAGAACGATGTCGCACCCGATGTCATCGTGGGCAGCGCGGTGATCAACATCCCCGCCATCTTTCTGCAGGTGGCACTCGACTGGACCGCGGGAACGCTCTCCGGGCCGCAGTTCACCGGGCTGGTCGGCAGTGCGGTCGATTTCGTGCCGAATCCGGCACAGGACGGCGTCATTCCGGCCGATGTCCTGCGCGCGATTGCCCAGGCCCGCGAGGCGATCATGGCCGGGACGCTCGAGGTGCCGTCGATCGACTTTCTCGAGCCTGCCGCGGGTGCGGCGGGCGCCGCGGGCGCGGAGGACCCCGGCGTCCAGGGAGCCCCGCTCTCGCCGTAACCCGGGGGAAAGGCCCCGCAAGTGACCGTCGCCGCGCGACTCGACAGCATCACCAGGCGCTTCGGGCCCGTCACCGCCCTTGATGGGGTCGACTTCGAGCTGGCGCCCGGCGAAATCCATGGCTTGCTGGGCGAGAACGGCGCCGGGAAGACCACGCTTGCCTGCGTCCTCGGCGGGCTGCTGGCGCCCGATGCGGGCGTCGTCGAGATCTGGGGGCGGACGGTCGCGCTGAGGAGCGCACGCGACGCCCGGGCGCTGGGCGTGGCGATGGTGCACCAGCACTTCTCGCTCGTGCCCCGGTTCACCGGGTTCGAGAACGTCGCGCTGTTCAACGGGGACGCGTGGACGCGGCGCGGCACCGTGGAGCGCACGTACCGCGAGCGGGTGGAGGCCCGTGCCCGCGAACTGCAGCTGGACGTGGCACTCGACGAGCCGGTCGCCGGGCTGGGCGTGGGGCAGCGCCAGCGGATCGAGATCCTGAAGGCGCTGATGAGCGAGACGCGCGTGCTTCTGCTCGACGAGCCCACCGCCGTGCTGGCCCCGCAGGAGGTGGACGGGCTGTTCGCCGTGCTTCGCGAGGTGGCGGGCGCCGGCACCGCGATCGTCCTCGTGGCGCACAAGCTGGACGAGGTGCTGGCGGTGGCCGACCAGGTCACGGTGCTGAGGCGCGGGAAGCGCATGCTGACTGCGGAAGCCGCGGCGGTCTCGGCGCGCGAGCTGGCGGAAGCGATGATCGGGGAGGCGCTCGGTGACGGGGCGGATGGGCGCGGGCGGGCGGGTGACCGCGGCGAGGCCGACGACCGCGGTGGGGCGGGCGACCGCGAGGCCGACGACCCTGACGCTCCGGCGGCGACGCTCACCGGCGTGACCGTCGATTCGCCGGGCGCCTTTCCCCTCCGCGACATCGACCTGACCGTGCGGCGCGGCGAGATCCTCGGCGTCGCCGGGGTCGACGGGAACGGGCAGCGGGCGCTGGCGGCGGTGCTGGCCGGGATGGTCAAGCCGGATTCGGGCGCGGCGGTGCTGCCGCGAGAGGTCGGGTGGATCCCGCAGGACCGGGACGAGGAGGGGCTTGTGAAGGATTTCACAATCACGGAGAACGTGGCGCTGGCCCTCCATGCAAAGGCGGCGTACCGCAGGGGCCCCTGGCTCGACTGGGCGGGGATCGGCGACAGGTCCGCCGCGCTCGTGGACGAGATGGACGTGCGGGCGGGGTCGACCGAAGCACGCGCACGGACCCTGTCGGGGGGCAATCAGCAGAAGGTCGTGGCGGGACGGGAGTTTCTGCGCGCCGGAGAGCTCCTCGTCGCCGAATCGCCGACCCGGGGCCTCGACGTGAAGGCGACCCGGGCCGTGCGGGCGCGGCTCGCGGATCTCGTCAGGACCGGCGACAGGCCGCCGGGCGTCGTGCTGATCTCGGCCGACCTCGACGAAGTGCTGGAGCTCGCGGACCGGATTGCCGTGATGGTGCGCGGCCGCCTGATCCCCGTGCGTCCCGAGGACCACAACCCCACCGCCATCGGCGCGCTGATGCTGAGCGCAGGAGAGCCCGGCACGTGAGCGCACGGGTCCCCGCCCCCGCGCGGCTGCCACCCCAGCTCCGCGCCACCATCACCGCTGCGGCCGCCGTCCTGGCCACGCTGGCCGTCGCGGCCGTGCTCCTCGCGCTCGGCGGCCATTCACCCGGCGAGGCCTTCGCGGCCCTCGCGCGGGGCGCGTTCGGCTCATGGGACCGCTTCGTCTCGTTCACGCTCGTGCGGGCGACCCCCCTGCTCCTCACCGGCCTGGCCGTCGCGCTCGCATTCCGCGCCCGCGTCTGGAACATCGGCGCCGAGGGGCAGCTTCACGCGGGCGCGCTCGCGGGCGTCGCCGTCGCGCTCCTTCTTCCCGGCGCGGGCATCGCGCTCGCGCTTCCCATCACCCTTCTCGCCGCCGCCGCCGCGGGCGCGCTGTGGGCCTCGGTCCCGGCGGCGATGAAGACCGGGATGGGCGTGGGCGAGGTGATCACCACCCTGCTGATGAACTTCGTGGCCCTGTTCCTCGCCCAGTTCCTCGTTCAGGGCCCCCTGCGCGAGGCCCGCGGCGTCTTCAACCAGACCGACGAGATCCCCGCGGCCGCGCGCCTCCCGGAGCTGCTCCCGGGAACCAGGCTGCATGTGGGCTTCCTGCTCGGCGTCGTGATCGCGGTGGCGCTCTGGCTCTATCTGACCCGCACGGCGGGCGGGTTCCGGATTCGCGCCGCCGGCGCCTCGGTCCGCGCGGCCGAGGTGAGCGGCCGGTTCAGCGTGACGCCGGTCGTCTGGCTGTCGTTCCTGGTATCGGGCGCGATCGCGGGGCTGGCGGGCTGGATCCAGGTGGCGGGCGTCACGTGGCGGATGTACGAGGGGCTGTCGCCCGGGTGGGGATATACAGCTATTGCGGTGGCCCTGCTGGCGCGGCTTCATCCCCTCGCCGTGGTGGTGACGGCGATCCTTTTCGGCGCGCTGAGCGCGGGCGGTGGGGCGATGCAGCGCGAGGCGGGGGTGCCGGAAGTGTGGGTTCGCGGGATCGAGGCGCTGGTCATTCTGGCCGTGCTCACCGCCGACCGAATCGTGCAGGCCAGAGCGCGGGGAGCGGGCCCGTGACAGAGATCGGCGTCCTCTCCTCCTTCCTCGTCTCCGCAGTGGGGCTGGCGGTGCCGCTCGCGCTGGCGGCACTCGGAGAAGCGGTGTCGGAACGGTCGGGCGTGATCAACATCGGGCTCGAGGGCTCGGTGATCTGGGGCGCGCTCGGCGGGGCGCTGGGGGCGCTGGCGGTCGGACCCTACGCCGGACTGGTTGCCGGGGCGCTCGCGGGCGGACTCGCCGCGCTGCTCTTCGCCGGCTTCGCCGTGCGGCTGGGCACCGACCAGATCATCACCGGGACGGCTGTGACCATCGGCAGCCTGGGATTCACGGGCGCGGTCTTCCAGAGCCGGTTCGGCGCGACGGGGCTGGCGCTGGAACTGCCGACCGTGCCGGTGTGGGAGGTGCCGCTGCTGTCGCGGATCCCGGTCGTGGGGCCCGCGTTCTTCGGACAGGCGGTCACGGCGTACGTGGCCTACGCGATGGTGCCGCTGCTCGGGTGGCTCTTCTTCCGGACCCGCTGGGGGCTGGCGCTCCGGGCGGCGGGAGAGTCGCCGGAGGCTGCCCACGCGGCGGGCGTGCCGGTGGTGCGCGCGCGCATGCTGGCGGCGGTGTTCGGGGGACTGATGGCGGGGCTGGCGGGCGCGCATCTGAGCCTTGTGCACACGGGGACCTTCGCCGAGAACATGTCGGCCGGAAAGGGGTTCATCGCGATCGCGGTCGTGGTGCTGGGGCGGTGGAATCCGCGGGGGATCTTCGTGGCGGCGCTCTTCTTCGGGGGAGCGGAGGCGCTGCAGTTCGCGCTGCAGGCGCTCGAGGCGGATCTGCCATACCCATTGTTCCTGGCATTGCCCTATGTTCTGAGCCTGGCGGCGCTGGCCGGATGGTTCGGCAGGTCGCGGGCGCCGGAGGGGCTTGCGCTGCCGTGGCCGCGGAGAGGCGGCTGACCGACCGGGTCGAATCACCACCAGGGAGGAGGGGATGATGAGGAAGGGTTGCCGAGTTCGCTGCGCTTTTTTCGCCCTCGCATGTTTGGGGCCGCCGGCAATCGCGGAGCCGGCCCGCGGGCAGGCGCTCGTCGCGGACCGCCCCGACTTCACCGAGGCGACCAGCACCGTGGGACTCGGCGTGTTTCAGCTGGAACTCGGGTATACGCTCGGTTCCGACACCGACGGAAAGTTCATGACCCGGGCCCACTCGTTCGGAGAACCCCTGCTCCGCGTGGGGGTGCTCAGCGAGCGACTGGAGCTTCGGGCAGGGACGAGTGTGGTGACGGACGTCGACAACGCGTCCCCCAGGGGCGTGACCACATCGGGACTGGAGGACCTTTACCTGGGCGCCAAGATCGCGCTCTCCGGGCAGCGTGGCGCCTTGCCAGCGACCGCGATCCTTCCGCAGGTGACGGTTCCGACCGGTAGCGGGGCGTTCTCGGCCGGCCGGACGCTTCCCGGCGTCAACTTCCTGTACAGCTGGGATCTGAGCGAGACGCTGTCGTTGGCGGGCAGCACGCAGGTGAACGCCGCGGTTGCCGACGACGAAGAGGACTACCGCGAGTGGGCGCAGTCGCTGTCGTGGGGGCTCGCGATGGGCCAGCGCAGCGGCCTCTATGCCGAATGGTACGCCTTTGTGCCGTCGGGGCTCGAGCGCGGCCGGTCCGAGCACTACCTCAACAGCGGGCTCACCTGGCTCGCGAACGACGATCTGCAGTGGGACGTCCGGGTGGGTGTGGGGCTGAACGACGCGGCCGAGGACATGTACGTGGGCGCCGGGGTGGTGTTCAGGGTGCGTTGAGCCGCGAGCGTTAGCGCCGAAGGGCCGTGCGGGCGTGGCGAATGCGTACCTTGACCGCGGCGGTTTCGGTTTTCTCCGCCCGGCTGAACAAGTCCTCGACTTCGTCCTGCAACGCCGGATTCCGCGCCGCCAGGAGTCCGAGACCGTTGTACGCCCACGCCCGCTGGAATACCCGATCGGACGCGGTCAGTTGGAGCAGCGCACGGTGGAGGGAGCGCCCCTCACCGGCGGACAGGTCGGCGGGGAGGTCCATGTGCGGCAGGGTCTGCAGCAGGTGAAGGTGGGCGTCGGACGCCATAGGGCGACTCAGCAGCCGCAGCACGGCCGCGGCCTCCTTCCCCCGCGGCGCCACCCCCCGCTCGGCCAGGTACTTGAGCACCCACGTCGCGCCCGCCTGCAGTTCCATCTCGTCCGAGGCGGCAAGGTCGACCAGGAGGCCGATCGCTTCCTCCCCGCGACCCGGCCCCTGCGAGAGCGCTTCCGCCACCGCGCGGAACGGGGCCACGCGCTTCCCGTCGTAGCTGCGCAGCGTGGCGGCGATGTCCATCGTGGATAGTTACCTTGGCAGGATGAAACACGGCAAGATTGCAACCGCGGCGGCATTCGCGGCCACCGCGGTCCTCGCGCTCGCGGCGGCTCTCCTGGCGCCCGGCCCGTACGGCGTCCCACCACTCGCCGCGCAGGTCCCTGGCATGCAAGCCACCGCCGGGCAAGACCATGGCCTGGTGGGCGCGGCGCTCCGCATGCGCCAGCTCGACGGCGTCAAGCGCGTGCTGATGATCGCGGCCCACCCCGACGACGAGGACACCAGTCTGCTCGCGGCGCTCGCGCGCGGGATGGGTGTCGAGACCGCGTACCTGTCGCTCAGCCGCGGCGAAGGCGGGCAAAACCTGATCGGGCCGCGCCTGCACGAGGGCCTGGGCGTGATCCGCACGGGCGAACTCCTCGCCGCCCGCGCCCTCGACGGCGGTGGGCAGTACTTCACGCGCGCCTTCGACTTCGGGTTCTCGAAGAACATCGACGAGGCGTTCCGCTTCTGGCCGCGCGAGGACGTGCTCCGCGACGTGGTCTTCGTGGTGCGCAAGTTCCGGCCGCACGTGATCGTATCGGTTTTCTCGGGCACGCCCCGCGACGGACACGGGCAGCACCAGGTCGCTGGCGTGGCGGCACGCGAGGCCTTCGCGGCGGCCGGCGACCCGGACCGCTACCCCGAACTCGCGGCAAGGGGCGTCACCCCCTGGCAGCCCGCCAAGCTGTACCGATCCACGCGGTTCACGCCCCGCGACGTGACGATCCGCGTGGCGACGGGCGTGTTCGATCCCCTGCTGGGGCGGTCGCACTTCCAACTCGCAATGGACAGCCGCAGCCAGCACCGCTCCCAGGACATGGGGTCGGGCCAATCCATGGGCCCGCGGGTCAGCCCGCTCAGGCTGGAGGCCCTGGCGGCCGGAGTAGTGGAGGAAGCAGAGGAAGACGACATCTTCGCGGGCGTCGACACCACGCTCATCGGGCAGCTGGGCACACCGTTGCCTGCGGGATGGCCGACCGACACCGAACGGCGCCTCGACCTGTACCGCGGCGCCGTGGCGGACGCGGCGGACGGCCTCTCGGCAACGCGCCCGGACGGGGCCGTCGCGGACCTGGCGCGTGCGGCCGAGCTTCTCGGCGGCCTGGTCGACGAAGCGCCGGCAGGCGAGGGACGGCGCGTTCTGGTTCGGCGGCTGGGACAGGTGACCGAAGCGCTGCTCGCCGCTGCCGGCGTGATCGCGGACGTGCGCGTAGGCCGGGACGTGCTCACGCCGGGCGAGTCCGTCGTGGTGGACGTACACGTGTGGAACGGCGGCCCCTTCGAGCTGTCGGGGGTGGCACCGGAGCTGCTCCTGCCCACCGGCTGGACGGGATCGCCAACCGACGAGACGGCAGCCGGCCCCCCGCGCTCGCCGTTCTTCCGGCCCCCGGTCGCGGAGACGCCGGCGGACGGGCGGATCGCGGCGGGCGGGATCGGGCGCTGGAGCTGGCGGGTTGCGGTGCCGCCGGACGCGACCGTGTCGGCTCCCTGGTACCTGCAGGAGGCGCGGGCGGGCGCCATGTACCGCTGGCCGGATGACGAGGCGCTGTGGGCACGGCCGTTTGCGCCTGCGCCGGTACGCGCCCGCGTGGCCATGGCGCTGGCCCGGGCGGCCACACCCGCGACCGTCGAACGCGATGGCCGGCACGTGGGTGTCGACCAGGCGACCGGCGAGTATCAGGAGCGCGTGCTCGTGCTGCCGGCCGTCAACGTCGCGGTTGATCCTCCGTCGATGGTGTGGCCTGCCGGTGCGGCGGGCGCGCGTGAGGTCAGCGTCGTGCTGACAAACACCTCCACGACCACACGTTCCGGAACGGTGCGGCTGGAGGTGCCCGACGGGTGGACGGTCGAGCCCGCCAGCGCTCCGTACACGCTGGAACCGGACGGCGCCAGCGGGTCGTTCACGTTCACCGTGATGTCGGGACAGGACATAATCATGGGTGAATATGTCCTGCAGGCCATCGCAAGCGACAAAGCGAGCGAGAGGCCGGGCGACGAAGAAACCGGCTTGGTCAGAATCAACAATGAATTTGTCACAGAAGTCGACATCATCGACCATCCCCACATTCCACGCGCAGCGCTCGTACGCCGATCCGAAGTCCGCGTCGCCGTCTTTCCCGTCACGGCCAACGCCAATCTGCGCGTGGGGTACGTCATGGGATCCGGCGACGCCGGCCCCGAGGCGCTCCGCCAGATCGGAATGACCGTGGACGAACTCGGAGAGGCCGACTTGCGCCGGGGCGACTTCTCACGCTTCGACGTGCTCGTGCTCGGCGTGCGCGCCTACGAGACGCGACCGGACCTGGTCGCCGCCAACGAGGCGGTGCTCGCGTTCGCGCGGGAGGGCGGCACCGTGATCGCGCAGTACAACCGGTACGAGTTTTCGGGAGCGGGACTCGCGCCCTACCCAGTGACGATCCACAGGCCACACGATCGCGTCACGGACGAAAACGCCACCGTGACGATCCTCGCGCCCCGGTCGCCGGTGTTCGCGGGCCCGAACGCGATCGGCCCGGCCGATTTCGAGGGATGGGTGCAGGAACGGGGGCTGTATTTCCTGGGCGAGTGGGACGACCGCTACACGCCCGTCATGGAGATGGCCGATCCGGGCGAGGACCCCAGGCGGGGCGGCCTGCTGGTGGCCGAGGTGGGAGAGGGGCTGTACGTCTACACCGGCCTGGCGTTCTTCCGCCAGTTTCCCCGGGGCGTTCCGGGTGCATACCGGCTCTTCGCGAACCTCGTGTCACTCCGGGCAGAGGACTGGCGGCGGGCAAAACCGGTCAGCTGAGGGGTCCGATCAGCGACCCGCCCGCGTCTCGATGAACAGGACGCCGTCACCACCCCGGTGGCCGTAGCGTAGCGCGGCCGCAGGACCCTGCACGAAGCGCACCGCAAAGATGTCCTGGGTGTTCATTTCGTACACCCACCCCGACCATTCGGACCCCAGGAGCACGCCGTCCACCACCACGGCGGCGCAACCGCGGCCGCTGAGGGTCAGCGATGTGACCATCAGGCAGCCCGTGTCGCCCGGGAACCGCCCGGGCACGAAGCGCGTCCGCGGCAGGTTTCTCGTCCGGAGCATGTCGCCCAGGTTGAAATAGCGTTCGCGCAGATCCTCCATCTCTACCGGACCGATCAGGCCGCGCATGGACGTGCCCGCCGCGCGCCAGGCAATGTCCTCGCGGTCCCTCACCTCGACCTCGATCCCTTCGAGCGATATCGGGCCGGGGGTGAGGTACAGGGCCAGCACCTCCTCACCATCCACCGGAATCTCCGCGTTCAGGGTCTCGTAGCCGAGCCGAAGCACCTGCAGGCCGTGGACACCGGCGGGAATCCCCTCCAGCTGGAAGTAGCCCAGCTCGTCGCTCACCGCGCTGCGGCCCACACCGGGCACCGCTACGATCGCGGCCCCGACGGGCAGGCCCGTCGCGACGTCAAGGACTTCGCCTTCGAGGGTGACCGTGAGGACTGCGTCGTCGTCCTGCGCCGCAACGGCCACCGGGGCAAGGCCGATCACGGAAGACGCGACCGCACATGCGGCAAGCGCCCTCCCCGGTCCCGGTGATTTCCTTCGCGTGTTCATTGCCTTCTGGTACCCCGTGTCCCCGCCTGGTTCCCGCGTCACCGGTCAGTCCCCGAACGAAATCCCCATTGCGCGGGCCGCCATGACCATATCCCCGTCGAGGGGCACATTCTTGACCGCGCGCACGGCTTCGGCAAGCGGCACGCCCCTGACCCGGTGCGGATCGAGCGCGACCATCGAACCGAACCGTCCCTGCTCGGCCAGATCGATCGCTGCCGTGCCGAAGAGAAGTGAGAGCACGCGGTCGAACGCGATCGGGCGTCCGCCGCGCTGCAGGTGGCCGAGCACCAGGTTGCGGCTCTCGTGCCCGGTGAGTTCTTCGAGACGCCGCGATATCCGCTTTCCGACGCCGCCCAGGCGCCGGCGCCCACCCTTGCCCGGCTTCTCGAGATAGGACGCCTCGCCGCCCTTCGGCATCGCCCCCTCCGCAACCACGATGATCGCGAACTCGGGGCCCTCCCTCCAGCGGGACTCGATCTTCTCGGCAACCTTGTTCAGATCGTAGGGGATCTCCGGGATCAGGATCACGTCGGCCGTGGCCGCGAACCCGGCAAACAGCGCGATCCAGCCCGCGTGCCGGCCCATCAATTCGACCACCATCACCCTCTGATGGGCCTGGGCGGTCGAATGGAGCTTGTCGATCGCGTCGGTGGCGGTCTGCACGGCGGTATGAAACCCGAAGGTGAAGGTTGTGCCCGGCAGATCGTTGTCGATCGTCTTCGGCACACCGATCACCCGGAGGCCCTTGTCCGCAAGTTCGCTGGCGATCCGGAGCGATCCGTCGCCGCCCACCGCGATCAGGCAGTCGATCCTCAACTCCCGCATCCTGCTGACGACTTCGTCGGACCGGTCGACCATGCGGACACCGCCATCGGCCTGCTCGACCGGAAACGAAAACGGGTTGCCGCGGTTCGTCGCTCCGAGGATGGTGCCGCCCAGGTGGGTGATCCCGCGGACCGAACCGCTGGTGAGGGGCACGACCCCGTCGTCCATGAAGAGACCGTCGTATCCCCGGCGAATGCCGACCACGTCCCATCCGCGCCTTTCCGCGGCGAGCACCGCGGCCCGCACGACCGCGTTGAGCCCCGGCGCGTCACCCCCACCGGTGTTGATGGCAACTCGCATGAGGCGAATGTACCGACATGGGACTAGATTAGCGAAGCCCGCGGTGTCCCGGTCGAGGGCTGCGCGGTCCAGAAACGCCGGAGGTCGCAAAGAGTGTCCGCAGTCACCGAAAAAGCCGTCCGCAACGCCCTCAAGACCGTCAAGGATCCGGAACTCAACCTGGATCTCGTGGTGCTCGGGCTGGTATACGACATCGAGGTTGAAGACAGCGATGCCAGAGTCACCATTTCGCTGACCACGCCCATGTGTCCGGCCGCAGGCCAGATCCTGGACGAGGCCCGCGAGGCGGTGGCCGGCGTGGAGGGAGTCGAGAACTCCGAGGTGGAACTCACCTTCGAGCCGCCGTGGACGCCGGACAGGATCAGTCCGCTGATACGCTCCGCCCTGGGGATCTAGTCCGTGGAGAACGCCGCACCATGACCCGACACAACGAAGACGAACTGAAGCAGAAGATCCATGGCGGATACATCCTCGAGTCACCCGAGGAGATGACGCCCGGGTACAGGAAGGCGCTCATCGTGCAGCTGACCGTCCAGGCGGACACCGAGCTCATGAGCGCGCCCGCCTACTGGCACGCTGCCCGGCACGCGCCGTCGACCAACACCCAGGTGAGCGCGCACGCGATCATCCAGGACGAGCTTGCGCACGCCAACATCGCCTACCGGTTGCTGGAGGACCTGGGCGTGTCGAAGGAGCACCTTGTGTACGGGCGTCAGCCGCACGAATTCAAGCACCCCTACGGTTTCGACCAGCCGCTGGACAACTGGGCCGAACTGGTCGTGGCGAACGGGTTCTTCGACCGGGCCGGCATCTGTCTGCTCGGCGACGTGCACCGCAACACGTCGTACGGCCCCCTGAAGCGCGCGCTGGTCAAGGTCGACATGGAGGAGACCTTCCATCTGCGCCACGGCGAGGTGTGGATGCGCCGGCTGGCCCGCGCCGGGGGCGCCGCGACCGAGCTGCTGCAGCGCTGCGTCGACTGGATGTTCCCGATGACCATTGAGTGGTTCGGGCTTCCGGACGATCTCAAGCACCACAGCGGCCAGCTGGACTACAAGCTCAAGGGCCTGACGAACGACGAACTCCGGCAGGTGTGGATGTCGTCGACGGTCCCGCTCTGCGAGGGCCTGGGGCTGTCGGTGCCCGCGCACTACGACGAAGCAGCCGACGAATACGTGCTCGACTACCCCTTCCCGTGCCAGTACGACCACGAGGCCAAGCACTGGCTGTTCGACGAGGGCGAGATCACCTGGAGCGCCGTCTTCGAACGATGGAAGGGGCGTGGCCCGATGAACGAGATCTACGTGGACTCGGTGCGCAGGTCGCGCGGATCGGTGGCGTCGTGGCTGCACTGAGTGGGCCGGAGGTGCCGGCGGCGGCCCCTCGGACGCTGGCCGACGCGCGCCAATCCAATGGGCCGATGGGCCAGCAGCGCACACTGGCCACCATCCTGGCCAGCCAGCCGGCCCCCGCCGTGCACGCCTCGGGCGGCCGCGACCGGTGGTCGGAGCCGCTGGCCGAGACCCCCGCCGACAAGGACGCGGCCCTGCGCGCGGCCCTCGGGGAGGTGCTCGATCCGGAGCTCCCGATCTCGCTGCTGGACCTGGGCCTCGTGTACGGCGTGGCCTACGATCGCGGCACCGTGCGCGTGGACCTCACCTTCACGGCCACGGCGTGCCCCTGCATGGACTTCATCAAGCAGGACGTGCGCGACCGGATCGGCATGGAGCCCTGGGTGGACGCGGTCGAGATCAACGAGGTGTGGGACCCGCCCTGGACCACGGCCAGGATCACCGACGAGGGCAAACGGAAGCTGCGGCGCTTCGGAGTCGGCGCGTGAGCACCGGAGAGGGCGCATGAGCACCGGGGTCGGCGCATGAGCGGCGCACTGGGCGAGCGGGTCTACGAGGTCTTCGCCCGCAAGAGTCGTGGCGAGCCGCTGCGTCACATCGGGTACATCGACGCGCCGGGCGACGAACTCGCGCGCGTCTACGCCTGGAAGACCTACGACGAGGAAAACTGGTTCGAGATGTGCGTGATCCCGCGCGAGGCGGTCATTCCGGTCAACCGGCCGGAGGGTCCGTGGGCGCGGAATCTGCCCGACGGAGACGCCGGGTCATGACGCCCGAGCCCCTCGCCCGCCACATTCTGAGCCTCGCCGACACCAAGCGGCTCCTCGGCATCCGCTACAGCGACTGGCTGCTCGGCGCCCCCTCGATCGAGACCGGGATCGCCGCCTCGGCCATGGCGCAGGACGAGTGGGGCCACGCCCGCCTGCTCTATGCGATGCTCAAGCGCTTCGGGTTCGACCCCTTCGAAGTCGAGCACACCCGCCCGGCGGACCGCTACTACTCGGCTCCCGCCCTCGATCGCCCGTTCACCGACTGGGCCGATTTCGTCGCAGCGGTGGTGGTGGTCGATGGCGCGCTTTCGGTCGCGCTCGAGAGCTTTGCGGACGCAGATTTCGCGCTCGCCCGCACGCGTGTTCCCAAGATGCTTGCGGAGGAGGAGGTCCACCGCCGTTTCGGCGCGGCCTGGTTCGGCCGTCTCGCAACTGCGGGGGGAGACGGCACGGCGCGCCTGCGTGATTCCGCCCTGGCCATGCTGCCCACAACCCTCGCGTGGCTCCTCCCCGGCGACGACACGTACGACGCTCTCGTCGACGGCGGGCATGTCTGGCCCGCAGACCGCGTTCTGGACCGGTGCGGGCACAGGTTGGGCCGTACGCTTGCCGCCGCCGGGATCGACCTGGACGCTGTCGACCCCGCCCGCGACGGCTGGGATCCGGAGCGGCGCCGAGGTCCCGGCGCGCCCGGCGAAGAGGCCGTGGAGCGGGCGCGCGGCGACCGAAATCGCGACCTGTTCGTCGAGTAGCGCGCGGTGGACGCGGGCCGCGAGACGTCCGAAACAGGCCGCGAGTCCCCCGACACGGGCAACGCGCCCCCCTGCCCCTTCTGCGGTGGCGAACAAACCGAGATGATGTCCGTTTTCGGGAGCCACGCGTCGCTGAGCACCTGCTGGTGCGCCGACTGCCGCAGCCCCTTCGAGTTCCTCCGCTGGCGGGACACGGCGACGGGAGACGAGGGCCCTGGCCCCTCCGAGCGGAACATGGACCCCCCGAAGCGGGTTGAGTAGAGTTGTCGCAAGCCTGTTCCGACCTCGTACCAGCGATGGCGCCATGACGATGCACACCTCCCCGAACTTTCGCCGCGCACTCCTCGCTGTCGCCGCCCTCGCCACGCTGGCCTGCGGCACGGCGCAGATGGAGCTTCCCGATCCCCGCAGGCTGGTCATCCTTTCGGGCGAACGCCTCGCGCCCACCAAGGAGCAAATGGAGGGAGTGGACGCCTGGCTGCGGGAGCAGGTCGACAGCATCGAGCTGGACCCCTCGTTCATGATCTACACCAACGCGCAGGAGGGGCCGATCTACCCGTGGGAGCGGCTCGAACTGAACGCGCAGGGCGACACCGCGCATGTGAGCGCGCAGGCGACGCCGGGCATTTCCTGGCCTTACACGATCTACGCGCATCTCCACCTGATGGCGGTGCAGAACCGGCTGGACCGGTGGCTTCCCGAGGCGGTCGGCGCGAGCGGTTTCGAGCTTGAGAAGGCGATCCTGGCCCGTGTGGCCGATTCGTGGCTGTATCAGCGGTCGATCTTCGACGCCCCGCCCTACGGCATCCTGGACGAATTGATGTACTCCAAGGAGAACGGCTATCTGGACGCGTTCATCCTGACCGCGCGACCGGATGCATTCGTCGAGGCGAGGAGGGATTGGCTGGCGACCGACCCCGGTGCCCAGGACGACTACGTTGCCTGGTTCCGCACCGCCTTCGAGCGCGATCCGCCCGGATTGCGGGGCACCGCCGGGGCCCGTTAGCCGTCAGCCGGTTACGCGGGGGGCGTCAGGCCGGGCCCGCGACCGTCCAGCCCACGTCCACCTGGCTCGCGACTTCGCCCGCGACGTGGATGTCGACGCGGCCGGTCCTGGCAAGCCTGGAGTCGGAGGGCTTTCCGCCGAAAAGGGCGAAGCCGGTCACGGTGACATGTTCCTCGCGCCCATCCGCCGAAGTGGCGGTCATGATCGAGCTCTTCAGATCCTTGACGCGCAGCGCTTCACCCTTCCCGAGCCGGAGCCGCAGGATGCGGCCACCGTGGGGATGATCGTACGCGTCGATCACGCGGTATGTTGCTTTGGGCGGCGCCGATGTGGTCACGGTCGTCCTCATGTGGTCACGGTAGTCCTCCGGGGCATACCCTACACTAGAACCCTTCCAGCCAAGGCGTCAACGGATGACAACTGAGACGACGGGAGCGCCCGCGGGAGCGGCGGACACGCGCCCGCCAGGCCCTTCACTGCTGGAGGATCCCGAGGAGATGCGGCGCTCCGGGTACCGCGTGGTCGACGCGATTGTCGACCGCTGGGCCAATCTCGGGGACGGACCAGCCTGGCAGGGAGCCACCCGCGAGGTCACCACGCCCCTTCTTCACGGCCCGGCTCCGGAGCACGGCCGCCCGCTCGACCCGATCCTCGAGACGGTGCTGCGCGACATCATGCCGCTGGCCGGGCGGATCGACCATCCGCGCTTCCTCGCGTTCATCCCTTCCAGCCCCTCCTGGGCCTCGGTCCTCGCCAGCTTTCTGATCAGCGGGTTCAACGTTTTCCAGGGCACGTGGCTGGAGTCGTCGGGCCCTTCCCAGATCGAGGTCACGGTGACCGACTGGTTCCGCGAATGGCTGGGGTACCCGCGCACCGCGGGAGGCGTGTTCACCAGCGGTGGCTCCGCCGCCAACCTGATTGCGCTCGTCACCGCGAGGGAAGCGGCGGGCAACCCGCGCGCGGGCACGGTCTACGTTTCCGCGCAAACACACGCGTCGGCCGTCCGGGCCGCCCGCCTGGCCGGGATCGGCCCCGCCCTGATCCGGCACCTGCCAGTGGACGACGACTTCCGGATCGTGCCGGCGGGACTCCGCGACGCGGTGGCGCGCGACCGGAAGGACGGGCTTGTTCCGCTGTGCGTCGTCGCGAACGCGGGCACGACCAACACCGGCGCGATCGATCCCCTGGCCGAAATCGCGCGTGTGGCAACCGACGAAGGGCTCTGGCATCACATCGACGCGGCCTACGGCGGCTTCGCGGTACTGGATCCGGAGACGAAGCCCCTGCTGGCGGGGCTGGAGTTGAGCGACAGCGTCAGTCTGGACCCGCACAAGTGGTTTTTCCAGCCGTACGAGACCGGGTGTCTCATGGTGCGCGACGTGACCCGGCTGGAGGCGGCTTTCAGGATGTTTCCGGAGTACCTGCAGGACGCCGAATGGGGACCGGAGCACGTCAATTTCAGCGACCGCGGCCTGCAGCTTACCCGCGTCTTCCGCGCCCTGCGCGTATGGCTCTCGGTGCAGCGCTACGGACTGGACGCGCATCGCAGCGAGATTGCGCGCGGAATCGGGCTGGCCGCACAGGCGGAGTCGCGGATCCGCGCAGAGGCCGAGTTGGAGCTGCTGTCGCCCCAGAGCCTCGGGATCGTCTGCTTCCGTTACGTGGGGCAGCCGCGCGTCCCGGAAGGCCACCTTGACGATCTCAACCGGGAGATCCGGGACCGAATCGTCAACTCCGGCTTCGCCATGATGTCTTCCACCCGCCTGCACGACAGCTTCTCGCTGCGGCTGTGCATTCTGAATTCGCGCACGACCGCCGCCGATATCGACAGCGTGATCGACGTCATCCTGGAGACGGGAAGGGGGCTGGCGGCCGGCAGGAGCCCGGCGACGGGGAGCGAGCCGGGCGCATGAGACTCGCGGCGGTCGGCGTGGCCGGGACGGTGCTGCTGGCAGCCGTCTTCGCGGCAGCGGATCTGGGCGGCGTGATCCCCAGCGCGATGGCTGCCGCGTGGCTGGTATTGATGCCGTTGCTCAGCGTGAGTCAGGGACAGCCTCCCGGCGACGCGATCCGTGCCCAGCGCGTGTCGGTCTACGCCACTTCCATCGTGGTGCTCGGGGCGGGCGGACTGCTGGCGCTGTGGGCCATGCCCCGGTTGCCCCAAGCGGGCGTGGCGGGGATGGGGCCGGGCGCGGCGGGGATGCTGTCGTGGCCACCGGAGGTTGCCGGATCGCTGGGCCCAGCCGCGCTCCTGACCGCGGCCGGCGTGCTCGTCGCCTATGCATTCCGCGCTCTGTCGCGGCGGTTCGGCTGGCAGGAGACCGATGCGGTGCGCGCGATCATGCCCGAAACGGGACGCGAGAAGGGGGTGTTCGCGGCCCTCTCCGCCACCGCCGGATTCTCCGAAGAGGTCATCTTCCGCGCGTATCTTCCCGCCTTCCTCTTGCCCTGGACCGGCTCCTACCTGGCGGGCGCCTTGCCTGTCGCGGGTGTTTTTGGCTTCCTTCATGCGTATCAGGGCCGTCACGGAATCGTGCGGACCACGGTGATCGGCGTGGTGATGGCCGCCGGGGTCGCCTGGACCGGGAGTCTGTGGCCGTCGATTCTGGCTCATGCGGCCCTGGACCTGCTGTTCGGACTGGTGCTGAGCAAGTCACTCTTGGGAGAGCCGCGCACCGCCGCGGCCGGGGAAGGAGCCTGGTAGCTCGTGGACGTAGACCTGGTGCTTACCGCGGACGCGGCCACGATCGACGGATCGGGGAAGCTGAACCTGCTTGGCGTCTTCGACCAGATCAGCGTGGCGAGATTTCCGGCTCGTCACGGCCGTCTTTCCCTGGTGCTGCGCTTCCTCGGCGGTGCCCACGACGCCGGCACCCACAAGCTCACGATCAAGCTCTCCACGCCTTCGGGCAAGGAGATCGTGTCGCTAAGCGGTGAACTCAAGGTCGAGCCCGGCCGCACGAGCCTGCAGACCGGCATCCGCGTTCCGCACGTGATCAACCTGGACGGCATCGTCTTTCAGGAGGTCGGCGTTCACACCTTCCACGTTCTCGTCAACGGACGGCATCAGGCCACGCTTCCGCTGACGATCGTCAGCCGCAACGTCGATCAGGTGATGACTTGACCGCCACGCGCTCGGAGCCGCCCCGGGCCGCCCCCGGCCCGCTGCGCGTCGCGCGTCTGCGCGCCTATCCCGTGAAGGGCACCCGCGGCACCGACCTCGAGGCGATGGACTTCGACGCACTGGGTCCCCGCTTCGATCGGCGCTGGATGATCGTGACACCCGACGGCGAATTCGTGAGCCAGCGCAGCACACCCCTGTTGGCCACCATTCGTCCGCGCCTGGACAATGGCTCGCTGAGACTCGCGGCCCCCGGAGCGCGCCCGCTGACGCTTCCCGCCGAGCCCGCGGGCGAGAGGGTCCGTGTGCGCATTCACGGCTCCGGCGCCGACGCACGCGCCGTCGGGCCGGAAGCCGATGCCTGGCTGTCGTCGGTTCTGGACGGCGAGTTCCGGCTGGTCTTCATGCCGGAAGAGGATGCCCGCGCCACGGACCCCGCATACGCGGCCGGACACCGCGTCGGCTTCGCCGATGGCTATCCCGCGCTGCTGGTGAGCGAGGGCTCGGTCGCCGAGCTCGCCCGCCGCACGGGACGGCCGATCCCGGTCGAGCGGTTCCGGCCCAACATCGTGGTGACGGGCGAGGTGCCTCACGACGAGGATCGCTGGTGTCGCTTCGTCATCGGTGGCCTGGCGTTCGACGGCGTGAAGCTGTGCGCGCGCTGCAAGGTCACGACGATCGACCAGGACTCTGGAGTGCGTGACCCGGACTCCGAGCCGCTGCGCACGCTGGCCTTCTATCGCCGCATCGAGTCCCATGTCTACTTCGGGGTCAACGTGGTACACCACGGGCGTGGCCGGATCGCGCTGGGCGACCCGGTGGAGGTGCTGAAGCGGGGGTATATACCCGGAAGGCAGTGAGGCCCGCATGAGCGTAGCCCGCATGCGTGACCGCGTCCTGGAGCGGCACATCGAGGAGGAGATGCAGCACGCCTTCCTCGACTACTCGATGAGCGTGATTGTCAGGCGCGCCCTTCCCGACGTGCGGGACGGCCTCAAGCCGGTGCATCGGCGGATCCTCGTGGCCATGCACGGGCTCGGCCTGCAGCCGGATCGCGACTACAAGAAGAGTGCGACGGTGGTCGGCGAAGTGCTGGGCAAGTATCACCCGCACGGAGATGCGGCCGTGTACGATGCCCTCGTCCGCATGGTGCAGAGCTTCTCGCTCCGCTACCCGCTCGTCGACGGACAGGGCAACTTCGGGTCCATCGACGGCGACTCGGCGGCCGCATACCGGTACACCGAGGTGCGTCTCGAGCACGTCGCGACCGATCTTCTCGCCGAACTCGAGAAAGACACCGTCGATTGGGAAAACAACTTCGACGATCGTCTCAAGGAGCCCTCGGTGCTGCCGGCCGCGGTGCCGAACCTGCTGGTCAACGGCTGTTCCGGGATCGCGGTGGGCATGAGCACGAACGTGCCGCCGCACAACCTGGGTGAGGTGGCCGCCGCGCTGCGCACGCTGGTCGCCGACCCGGACTGCAGCACCAAGGAGCTGATGGATCAGGTTCCCGGGCCCGATTTCCCGACGGGCGGCTACATCGTTGGGCGGGCAGGCATTCGTCGCATGTACGAAGACGGGCGGGGACGGCTGACCATGCGGGCGCGCGTGGTGACCGAGGCCGTGCGAGGCGGGCGCAAGCAGCTTGTGGTGACCGAGTTGCCGTACGCAGTCTCCAAGTCCCGGATCATCGCGCAGATCGCCGGGCTTTCGCGCAAGGGCACGTTGCCCGACGTGGCCGACCTGCGCGACGAGTCGGACCGGGAGGGCATCCGCCTGGTGGTCGAGCTGAAGCGCGGGGCCGATGTCGGCAGCATCATGGCGATGCTCTTCAAGAAGACCGCGCTGCAGTCCACCTTCGGCGCGATCCTTCTGGCCCTGGACGGCGGCAGGCAGCCCGAGGAATTCACCCTCAAGGAGCTGCTGGAACGCTTTCGCGACCATCGCCTGGACGTGATCCGCCGGAGGTCGCGGTTCGACCTGGAGAAGGCCGAGGCGGACCTGCACATCACCAAGGGCCTTCTGGCGGCGCTGGACCGTATCGACGAGGTGATCGCCGTGATCAGGCGCTCGGCCGACCGCGCGGAAGCAGCGGTGCGGTTGCGCGAGCGGTTCGGTCTGAGCGACATCCAGGCCGACGCGATTCTGCAGATGCGGCTCGCGCGTCTCACCGCGCTCGAGGGGGACCAGCTGCGCGCGCGGGAAGCAGCCTTGCTCGCCACGATCAGGGAACTGCGCGCGCTCCTCGCGGACGAATCGCTTCAGCTGGCGGTCATGCTCGACGAGCTGGACAAGGTCGTGAACCGCTATTCGGACGCCCGCCGCACGGTGATCCTGGAGGGGAAGGACAAGGCCGACTTCGCCTACGTGAAGTCGAGCGTGGCGGACGAGGACGTGGTCGTCACCATTTCCAGGCAGGGCTACCTCAAGCGGATCCCGATGCACCTGTACCGGCGACGCACCGCGGCGGGCCTGGCGCTGGCCGCCATGGAGCGCTACCGCGGCGACTACCTGGAGACGGTGGTCGTGGCACGAACCCAGGGCTGGCTCCTGGCGTTCACGAGCATGGGCCAGGTGCATTTCCTGCAGGTCGAGAACGTTCCCGAAAGCTCCCGCGCGGCCCGGGGCAAGTCGATCTGGGCCCTCCTCGGGATCGACCGCCGCGATCCGATCATCGCGATCCGTCCCGTTGACGACCTCACCGAGGACCGCTATCTGGCGTTCGTCACCCGGGCTGGACTCGCGAAGAGAACCCGTCTGCGCGAGTACTCCAACCCCAAGCCCGGCGGGATCATCGCGGTGCGGCTCCGGCCGCACGACGCGGTCCTGGATGTCAAGCTCACCTCCGGAGACACGGAGTTTCTGCTCGTCACGCGGCAGGGGCGCGCGGTTCGTTTCCCGGAGAGGGAGGTCCCGGTCGTGGGACGCGTGGCCATGGGCGTGAAGGGGATCGGCCTGCGCGACGACGACGAGGTGGTCGCATTCATCGCCGCCGCGCGGGAAACACTCATCCTGCTCATCAACGCTCAGGGTGCCGGGAAGCGCACGCCGCTGGCGGAATTCCCGCTGCGGAGGCGGGGCGGGCTCGGCGTCGCGGCGATGGCCCCGAAGGACTGCGCCCACGGCGTCGTTGCGGCGCTGGAGGGACTGGATGACGACCGGATTGTCCTGCTGTCGGCCGGGGGCGTGGCCACGGGCGTCGCCGTGGGCTCCGTCGAACTCAAGCGGCGCACCGCGCCGGCCCGCGCCATCGCGTCGCCGGCACCCGGCGACAGGATCGTCGAGGCCACCCGCCTGAACGGCGACGAGCCCGCGCAGGAAACGCAATTCGACCTCATGGGACCGGCGTGAGGTTTCTGGTTCTGGGGGGCGGCGTCCAGGGATGCGCCGCCGCCTTCGACCTGCTGCGTCAGGACGCGGTCGAGGGAGTCGTCATCGCCGACCTCCGGCCCGACGCGCTGCACCCGGTCCTGCGCCCTCACCTGGGCGGGAAGCTGGCCACGCTCCATGCCGACGCGTCCTCGCACGACGAGATCCGCCGGGCGATGGAGGGCGTTGCCGGCGTTCTGTGCGCGCTCCCGTATCACTTCAACTACCGGATGGCGCGGATGGCAGTGGACGCCGGCGTCCACTTCACCGACCTCGGCGGCAACACCGCGATCGTCTCACGCCAGCGCCGGCTGGACGCGGCGGCCCGCGGCAAGGGCGTGTCCGTGGCGCCCGACATCGGGCTGGCCCCCGGAATGGTCAATATCCTGGCCCAGGGGGGAATCGAGCACTTCGACAACGTCCATACGGTACGTCTGTGGGTGGGCGGTCTGCCTCGCAACCCCCGTCCGCCGCTCAACTACCAGATCGTCTACGCGCTCGAGGGCATGTTCGACTACTACGTGACGCCGGCCGAGATCCTGAGGGACGGCAAGCGCACGCGGGTCGAAGCGCTGTCGGAGGTGGAGACCCTGGAGTTCGCGGCTCCGATCGGCCGCCTCGAGGCCTTCCACACGGGCGGCGGGACATCGACCATGCCGGCCCGGTACGAGGGCCGGATCGGCGCCTTCGAGTACAAGACGCTGCGCTACCCGGGTCATGCCCGGGTGATGCGCGCCATTCGCGAGCTCGGGCTCCTGAGCGACCAGGATGTCGACTACAACGGCTCGAGGGTGAATCCGCGCGAGTTCTTCATCCAGCAGGTGACGCCGTTGCTCAGGAACGAGAACGGGGACGACCTGGTCGTCGCGCGCGTCGAGGTGGCGGGCGAGAAGCGCGGCGAAACGTTCCGGGTCCGGTACGAAGTCATCGACTACCATGATCCGGCCACCGGGATCACCGCGATGGCCAGGACCACGGGCTTCACCCTCGCGATCGTAGCCCTGATGCAGGCTCGCGGAGAGATCGCCGCAGGCGTGGGGACTCCTGACGAGACCATCCCTGCGCAGGCCTACATCAACGAACTCGAAGAGCGCGGGATTCGAGTCGCCCTTGACCGTTTCCCTTAGGCACGGGCCCCGCGCGATCAGCCACGGTCCTCCAACACTTTCAGAAACCGGGTCAGGATCCGGTAGGTCAGTCCCCAGATCACCTGACCTTCGAGCCGGATGCAGGGGAATCGCCTCGCGCCGAGGCCGGGACCCCGGTACACGTACGTGTCGCGGTGCCCCTTGTCAGCCAGGGCCCCCACGGGGAACCAGTGTACCGAGGCCACCTCGCCGCTGGCCACCCGGGCGGTCGCCGAAGGGTCCGTCCGGAAGACAAACGGCCAGATCGTGATCACCGGCAGACGGGGCCCCAGCGGCCGCAACGTCTCGATCCGGCCCGCCGCGTCGCCTCCCGGGTCCAGGCCGAGCCCCGTCTCCTCGCGAGTCTCGCGCACCGCCGCCTCGATCAGCCCGGCGTCGGTGGTGTCGAGGCTGCCGCCGGGCAGCGCCATCTGTCCCGACCAGGGGTCGCGCGCAGAGTCCGCCCTCCGGATCGCCAGCACTTCACAGGCGTCCACCCGAGGGTCCGCAACCGCTGGCGGCGGGCGCAGGATGAGCGCAACCGCCGCATTCCTGCGGTGGCGGTCCGGCCGCGCCGAGCTCAACGGGCCGAAGCTCGCCGCCAGCGCGTCGGGAAGGTGCGAAAGGCGCATCGCCGAACCCTGTGTCCGCCCGCCTGCCGTCCGGCCTATACGCCGGCCCGGTCGGGTCCCCAGATGTGCTTGTGGAGTTGCGTCTGGAACCGGATCGGCAGCCGGCTTGCCAGGATCGAAGCGGCGAGTTCCTCCATCCCTTCCAGTCCCCATACAGGCGAGACCAGCAATGCCCCGAGCGTGCCGGCGCGCACGCGCTCGTCCAGTCCGTGGCGACGGATCACGCGGGCCGCCCACTCGAAGTCGTCCCGCCCGGAGACGACGAACTTGACCTCGTCGCGGCCCGAGAGATGGTCCAGGTTGGCCCAGAGGTTCCTGTCGGCTTCACCCGACCCAGGGCACTTGAGGTCCATGATCGTGTGGACCCGGTCGTCCAGCACGCTCACGTCCACGGCGCCCGAGGTCTCGACCAGGACCGTGTAGCCCTCGTCCAGGAGGCGCGCGGCCAGCGCCGCGGCACCCGGCTGGACCAGCGGCTCACCGCCCGTGATCTCGACGAGGCCGCACCCCTCGGCGGCTACGGTGTCGACCACCTCGGCAATCGGCATGCGCGTCCCGCCGTGAAAGGCGTACGCGGTATCGCACCAGACGCAGCGCAGCGGGCAGCCGGTCAGGCGGACGAAGGTGCACGGCAGCCCCGCCCAGGTGGACTCCCCCTGGATCGAGTGGAAGATCTCGGTCACGCGCACGGACTCCGCCGCGCGCCCACCCACCCGCTCCGCTCGACGTGTCACTTTCCTCCATCCCCGCTGTCCGCCCTGGCCACCACGGCCTCGTTCAACAGGCGCTGCACCTCGTTCAGCGTGGCCGCCCGGGCGGACTCGAGCACCGCACTCCGTGTGTCGCCCCACCAGAGCAGGGGGCTCTCCACGTGTCCCACGATCCCCAATCCCGTGGCCGCCCAACGGGGGAAGACCAGGTATCCCGCCACCGGCGCCTTCAGGTTGCCGGTGTGTTCGGTTTCGATCGACACGGTGTAGGGCTGGCCGTCGACGGCCTCGAACGCGGGTGGACGGCTGTGCACGTCGAAGTAGCCCCCCAGGGTGCGGTCGTCCTCACCCTTTCCCGGGCCCGGGCCCGTTGTCGGCTCAGTCACGTATTAGAACCCGTCAGGTACTGAATTCGTCGCGCTCGTTCGCAGTCCACCAAGGTAAGCAACCGCCGGGGGGCGGGCACAGGAACGGCCCGGGCTCGGCACAGCTGCGCCCGGACCCGCAGCGCGCCTTGCCTTTTCCTGTCGCCGTCTCAAATCTCCTTCTCTCCGATTCACGCTCCCTTCGCGCCCCTAGTCACGGAGTCCACCGGTGCTGGCTGCACTCTTTCACGAAAACGGCGGCCCCGAGGTCGTCACCGTCGAGGACATTGACACCCCCCGCCCGGGACCCGGCGAAGTGCGTATCCGGGTCGAGGCCTCGTCCATGAATCACCTGGATCTGTGGATGCGGCGCGGGCTCCCGATCGAGATTCCCATGCCCCACATCGGGGGCGCGGATATCGCGGGCGTCGTCGAAAAGACCGGGCCCGACACCGTCAGCACCCTGCTCGGCAAGCGCGTGGTCGTCGACCCGTCCCTGGGGTACGAGTGGTACCGTCTGGCCTCCCGCCTCGGGAGCAGTGTTGAACCCTACCGGATCGTAGGAGAACACACGCAGGGCGGTTTCGCCGAATACGCAGTCGTTCCGGCTGCGAACGTCATCGAGGTACCCGACCACGTATCGTCGGCCACCGCCGCCGCCGCGGCCCTGGTCGGTGTGACCGCCTGGCGGGGCCTCACCTCGCGCGGGAGGCTTGGCAAGGGCGACAGGGCGCTGATCACCGGTGCCAGCGGCGGCGTGTCGTGCATGGCGGTACAGTACGCCAAACACCTCGGCGCCGAGGTCTATGCGATCACCTCTTCCGCAGAGCGGGCCCGGCGGGTCCGGGCGATGGGCGCGGACCATGTCTTCGACCGGACTACGACCGATTGGAGCAAGGAGGTCTTCAAGGCAACCGGCAAGAGGGGGGTCGACGTCTGCCTGGACTCGGTCGGCGCGGCAATCTGGCCTCAGCTGGTGCGGGGCCTGGCCGTCGGCGGCCGCCTGGTGTCGTTCGGAGCGACAACGGGCGCCGAAGGGAAGATCGACATCCGTCTCCTCTTCTGGCGCCAGCTCTCGATCCTCGGCTCGACGATGGGCACACGGGAAGAGTTCCGCGCCGCCATGGACCTGGTCTTCGACGGCGCGGTCAGTCCGCCCATCCACGCGGTTCTCCCCCTTGCCGAGGCGCGTCGGGCGCACGAGCTCCTGGAGGCGGGCGACGTGTTCGGCAAGCTCGTACTGGACCCCCGGCTGCGTCCCGACAACGACGCATCGCCGGCTCCCGGGGCCAGCGCCAGGTGAACTTCCGCGACGCGCAGGACCGGGTGGACGAATGGATCGGCCGATTCGAGGAGGGGTACTGGCCGCCGCTGGCGATCCTCGCCCGTCTCGTTGAAGAAGTCGGCGAACTGTCGCGCGAGATCAATCATCGTTTCGGTTCCAAGCCGAAGCGTGACGACGAGGCGGAGACGGAGCTGGAGCTGGAGATCGCGGATGTCCTCTTCGTCCTGCTGTCGCTGGCGAACCAACAGGGGATCGACCTGGGCCGGGCCTTCGAGAGGGCAATGGAAAAGTACGAGCGCCGGGACGGCGGACGATGGACGCCCAAGGCCGGGCCGGACACTCTGTCACCGACCGGCAGGGCGCCCGGATCGTAACAAAGCAAGCCGGTTGTCTGTCGGCATAGCGAAAGCCATTCGTTCGAAATCAACTTCCGGCCATGCCGACATCCATGGACAGCGGGGAAACAGACGGGATCCTGGTAGAGCGCGTTCGCCGCGGCGACAGCAAGGCGTTCGACCAGCTGGTCCGGCGGCATCTGCGCGCCGCGCACGCAGTGGCGAGGGCCAATCTGGACAGCCCGAGCGATGCGGACGGGGTATGCCAGGACGCGTTCATAAAGGCGCTGGAGCAGATCGACGCATGCCGCAATCCCGACCGCTTCCGTGCATGGCTGATGGTCATTGTTCGCAACACCGCGCACAATCGTCGCGAGTACTACCGCGTGCGGTCCGCGATTCCGCTGGAGAAGGCGACCTCGGCCGCCTCGGGCCACAACCCGCTCGCCGACGCGCGCAGGGCCGAACTCCGTGGTCGGCTGCGCGAGGCGATGACGCACCTCACGGAGCTGCAGCGCAGAGTGCTGGTTCTCTACGACCTGGAGGGCTGGCGCCACGGTGAGATCGCGACGGAGCTGGGCATCTCGGCCGGTTCGTCGCGGGTCCACCTCCATATCGCACGCAAGGCGATGAGAAAACAGCTCACACGTACGAGTGACTTTCTCCCCGGGACAGTCAAGGGAGTCCTTTGAGATGAATGACATGAACGACAATCCACGCAACCGCGCACCGGCGGGCGACAGCCGGCGGGCCGTGCCGGAACTCGACCCGGAGACGGATCCGAAACGCTGGGAGTTGCTTGTGGCGCGGATCATGGCCGAAGCCCGGCCGTTGCTCGACGCCCGCCGCCGTGAAGCGACGCTCGCCAGCACGCTCGCCGGCTGGCGCCGACCCGTCGTTGCAGCTGCCGGCGGGCTCGCGGCCGCCGCCCTGGCGACGCTGCTGGTTCTGCCGGGCGACGGCGGTGCGGAAGAGGTCGCGATCGCCGAGGTGATGGTCCCCTGGTCCGTCGCGGCCTGGATCGAGGGGAGCTACGCGCCGACCGTGGAAGAGCTGGTCGCAGCCGTCGAGGAGTACGCGCCATGAACAGGAAAGCAACCGCCGCCGCACTGCTCGCTGCGGTCTTTTTCGCCGGGGCAGCCGCCACGCTCGGCGTCCTTCGGATTGTCGAAAACCGCCAGGACGCCTACGTCGGCGAAGATGCTCGCGTAACGCGCGGCGAACGGCCCCCCGAAATGACGAGGCGTCCGCCGAACTTCCGCGGGGCGGACAGATTCGACCAGTTGGCCCGCATGCAGGTCACGGACAGGATGGCCCGTACCCTGCGCCTGACGGATGAACAGCGGGAGCAGATCGACGCGGCCATGGAACGCTCCCGCGTCGCCGCCCAGCAGGTCATGGAGGGCGTGCTCCCGCGTCTCCAGGGGCAGATGGACTCGCTCAGGGCCGAGATCGACGGCATTCTGACCGAGGATCAGCGGGAGGCCTATCGCGAGTTCCAGCGACAGGATCGCGAACGCTTTCGCCGGTGGACCAGCAGGCGGGGGCCACCGAGCCGACGGAGGTAACCCGCGAAGCGCCGTGCCGCCGGAGGGTGACGGTCCGGAGGCACCCACCTTGCCCCCGGTGCATTTACGGGCATCTTGTCATGGCCGGTCGACCGGCCGGCCGGTCCATCCGCGGACCGTCCTCCTCGCACACTCCAGAGCGCCGGGAGCTCATCTCTCTCACAATGAAGCGCATCCTGATAACCGGGGCCGCCGGGCAGATCGGGACCGAACTCGCCGCGGCTCTCCGGGCTCGCTACGGCGCCGAAACCGTGTTGGCCACGGATATCCGCAATCTGACAGAGTGGCGTGGAGCGGGCCCGGCCGCACGCCTCGACGTACTGGACACCGAAGCGCTGCGCGACGCAGTGGAACGCTTCGAAGCCACCGAGATCTTCCACCTTGTGGCGGTGCTTTCGGCGGCAGCCGAACAGGATCCGGCCCGGGCGTACCGGATCAACATGGGTTCGCTCCTGAACGTGCTCCAGGTCGCGGCCGAAGCCGGGTGCAGGGTGTTCACACCGAGCTCGATCGCTGTTTTCGGCCCGGATACGCCAGGGGATCCGGCACCACAGTCCACCCTGCAGCGGCCCACGACCATGTACGGCGTGACGAAAGTCGCGGGCGAACTTCTGTGCGACTACTACCACACGCGTTTCGGAGTCGACGCCCGGGGACTCCGCTTCCCGGGGTTGGTGTCCTACACGGCGCCACCGGGCGGCGGCACCACCGACTACGCGGTCAACATTTTCCACGCCGCGCTCGCCGAGGGACGCTACACCTGCTTCCTCAAGCCGGACACGCGCATGGACATGCTGTACATGCCCGACGCGATACGCGCGATCGTCGAGTTGATGGAGGCGCCGTCCGAGACGCTGATCCACCGCAACGCGTTCAACATCACGGGCTTGCACTTCACGCCGGCCGAGCTCGCCGACGCGATACGCGTGCACCTGCCCGACTTCGAGATCGAATACAGGCCCGACCCGCTGCGCCAGGCGATCGCCGATTCCTGGCCGGCGCGTCTGGATGATTCCGCAGCCAGCGAGCAGTGGGGCTGGCGTGCCGAATACACGCTTCCGGACATGGTGGCGGACATGTTCAGGGGGCTGGGAAGCCAACGTGCCCGCGCTGGCGCGGGTTCCGCCCGGAGGTAGCGACAACATGCCCATGGATCGTCTGACCGGCGTGCTCGACGGTCTTGTCGCCCGGATGGAAGAGGCGGGTACGGCAAAGGGAGCCGAAGTCGTCGTCCGGGAAGTGATCCCGCCGCAGGACGGGCAGGGTCCACGGTTCCTTCTGGAGGGACAGGGTGACAAGGCCTTCATTCGGATGAACGCCAACTCGTACCTGGGCCTGAGCCTGCACCCCGAGGTCATCGAGGCCGAGGAAGCCACCGCGCGCGCGATGGGCGCCGGGCCGGGGGCCGTCCGCTTCATCGCCGGGACCCACACGCCACACATACGGCTGGAGCAGGCCCTGGCCGCGTTTCACGGCAGGCAGGAGGGGATGATCTTCTCTTCGGCCTATGCGGCGGTTGTCAGCGCGCTCGTGTCCCTGACCGACAAGACCACCTTCCTGCTGTCCGACGAACTCAATCACAACTGCATCATCAACGCGATCCGCATGTCCCGGCCGGCCGGGAAGGCCATCTACCCGCACCTGGATCTCGCCACGCTGGATCGCCAGCTGGACGAGGCGAAGGGGAAGGCGCGCCGGGCGATCGTCGTGACCGACGGGATCTTCTCCATGCGGGGCGACCACGCCCCGGTGGACGAGATCATGGAGATCGCGCACAGGCACGACCCCGACTATCCCGAGAACGTGGTGGTGGTAGTGGACGATTCCCACGGCGTCGGCGCATTCGGGGCCACGGGCAAGGGCACCGAGGAGTACACGGACAGTGCGCCCTGCGACCTCCTCGTCGGCACGCTCGGCAAGGCGTTCGGCGTCAACGGCGGCTACGTCGTCTCGACCGCCCCGGTGATCCGCTTTCTGCGCGAATCCTCGCCGCTGTACATCTACTCGAACCCCATCACCGCGGGAGAGGCGGCAGCGGCGGGCAAGTCGCTGGAAATCCTGCAGGGTCCCCAGGGCGCCGAGCGTCTGCGGCACCTGCGCGGCCTGACGAAACGGTTCGAAGCCGGCCTGGTTTCGCGCGGCTTCGAGATCATCCCCGGCGACCACCCCATCGTTCCGATCATGGTGCGCGACACCGCCGAGACCCGCCGCCTGGTCGCCGCCCTCTTCGACGCCGGCGTCCTGGCCACGGGTCTCGCCTTCCCCGTGGTCCCGCGCGGCGACGAGTCGATCCGCTTCCAGATCAACGCGGACCACACCGAGGCCGGGATCGACTACGTCCTGGCCGCGCTGGAACGCGCCCGCGCGGCTCCCTGACCACCGCCGCCGATCCGCTCACCCCGGCCGAACGGACCCCGCCGCCTTGCGCCTCGCCATCATCTCCGACATCCACGGCAACCTCCCCGCCCTGGACGCGGTCCTGGCCGACATCGCATCGCGGGACGTCGACGCCGCCTACCACCTGGGCGACCTCGTCGGGTACGGCCCCTGGCCCGACGAAGTCATCGAACGGATCCGCGCCGAGGGCATCGCGGGGGTGGCAGGCAACTACGACACGACGGTCGCTCTCGGCCACCCCAGCTGCGGCTGCCAGCACGACGACCCCCGCCACAGGGAGCTGTCGGCGCTGAGCTACAGCTGGACCCGGGACAACATCGGCGCGCCGGCCCGCCGCTACCTGGCCGGCCTGCCCTTCCGCCTCGACCTGCGGCCATTCGGCGGCCACGCCCCCGGGCGCGCCTTCATCCTCGTCCACGGAGCCGCCACGCTCAACACGGTCTACTGGCGCGAGGACCGGTCCGACCGCTTCTGCGACAGGATGATCGCGCGGCTCGGTGCCCGCGAAGGCGACGCGATCTTCTTCGGCCACACCCACAAGCCCTGGACCGCGACCTTCAACAACCGGACACTGGTCAACACCGGTTCGGTCGGCCGGCCCAAGGACGGCGATCCGCGCGCCTCCTACGCCCTCGTGGAATTCGACCGGGACCAGGTCGACGTGCGCTTCCCCCGGGTTGTCTACGACGTGGACCGCGCCGTCAGGGCCATTGCCGCCGCGGGCCTGCCCGACGATCTGGGCGTCGTCCTCCAGACCGGCGGCTCGCTCCCGTAGCACCGGGCTGCCACTCCGCACCGGACCGCCACGCGGGCCGGGCTAGTTCCAGGGCCTTACCCGCAGGAAGAAGGACCCGCCGAATCGCGTGTAGTAGGCCCCGCTGATATTGGTCTCCACCTTCTGCCACCCGAAGCGGAACGCGCCCGACACCCGGTCGCCCAGGTGCCGCGTCAGTTCAGCGTACAGCACCGAGGCGTTGTCCGCCTCCTCTCCGGGCACCAGGGCGTCCTGACCCGGCTGGGTGAAGCGCTTGCGGGCCAGCGTGCCCAGGAGCCCCACCTGCGTGCTCCCTCCGAGAATCCAGTCGGCGCGGCCGTTGAGGCGTACGGCGTTGTATTCGACCCGCCGCGAAGTCGACCGGCTGCGCGTGCCCTCCAGGGTCAGGTCCAGGGACAGGCGCTCCCACCTGCCCACGAAGCTGGCGCCCGCTCCGACGGCGTGGTCAATCCGTGGCGACCCCTGCCCCTGTTGCGGATAGCTGTGGTAGCTGTAGCTGCTGAAAAACCGCAGGACGGAATAGTCGTCGTTGTCGACGCCTGCGCGACTGCGGCGGATCTTCCTTACGCCCGTCTTGACGACAAGCGAGGACCGGTCCAGCAGGTCCAGCGCGGGCAACACCTTCGGCGCCGCGTAGTCGGCAATTTCGCCCTCTACGCCGACGTCGAGGAAGCCGCTGTGCAGATACGACACGCCGGCCGTGTAGCGATCGTATCCGGGAGAGAGATACATTGGCAGGGGAGGCCGGTCCGCGATGCTGCGAAACCTCGCGTTGGCGGTCGCGGACAGTGACCCGGTGCTGATCAGGTGCTGATAGGTCGTCGCCACCCCTCCGCTGTGCTCCCGGGGCGCATAGTTGCGCAACAGGAAGCCACCTGTCGCGAACTGGCGGATGCCGCCGTCAAACGAAACATCGAAGGACCGGTTTGCGCGTCCCATGAGGCGCAGAATGCCGCGGACTGTCACCTCGCCCACCCCCGCCACGGCCCGGTCGGTCGAATCGATCTGCGGAACCGTAATCGCCGAGAAGTTGCCCAGGTAGCCTTCGAGCGACGCTCCTTCCGTGATCACGAAGTCGATCAGACGCACCTGGCCGTGCGCGGCGGCAGGGGCGGCGAAGCCCGCGCCGATGGCCAGCAGCAGGATATGTCTGGTCTTCATGGCCGCCTCTCCGCTTCCCTCTGGAAGTCCTCGACCTTCTCTCTCAGCTGCTCGATCCGTTCCAGGGCGCTGTCCCTGAGCCCGGTGAGCCTTGTAATGCGCGTCTCCAGGGGCTCGAGCGCCAGGTCCACCGCCGTGGTGTCCCCGGCGGCGGTGGCGGCCCCCGGGCGCGGCGCTACCGGAACCACGACGTTGTCGAAGCCCCGCACGCCCGCGTTGAAGTCGTCTCGCGTGCGCTCCCAGCGCTGCCGGTTCTCCAGCTTTTCGATGTTCCCTCCCAGTTCGTTCGCCAGGTCCTCCAGTACGGCGATCCTGTTCTCCAGACTCCGGATCTTGAACTCGATCTCGCGTCGGGTGTCGTCGGGTTGGACCTGCATGTCGGGCATGGGCGGCAGTTCCAGCTCCCGTCGCGGGCCCAGTTCCATCGCCGTTTCGCTTTCGACTTCCTCCAGGCGGCGATTGTACAGGTTGTACACGCCGAGCAGGTCGGGGTTGGATCCGACGGGCGACCGCTCCATCTGCTGGACCAGGAGCTCGATCCGCGCTTCGATCGCGCTGATCAGACCCTCGCTCGCATCGTGCCATTCGTCCTTTCGGATCCGCAGCGTCCCTTCCGCCCGGTCCCTTTCCGCCGAAAGCTCCTGCAGCTGCGCGAGAATGTCGGTGGTGCGCCCCTCGTCATCTGCCGCCTGGGCTCTGCCGAACTCGTCCATGAGCTGGTCCCAGCGGCTTTCGTAGTATTCCCACTCCTGGTACGCCGCCCGGTAGTTGTCGCGCGCGACCTCGAACCTGCCCTCCCAGTCCTCCACGATCTGCGCCTGGTTCACCTGCGCCCCCAGCCCGGCCGGAGCGCCCGCGGCGCCCAGGGCCATGGCCAGGACCATGGCCGGGACCGTTGCGGACCAGCGCGCGCAGTTCATGTCTCAATCCGGTATTTCTCGAGCTTGTAGTACAGTCTGCTCGTCGGGATGTTCAGCAGCCGGGCCGCTTCCGCCTTGGCGCCCCCGGTACGGGCCAGCGCCTGCCGGATCAGGCGCTCTTCCATGCCTTCCACCGCCCTGCCGAGGTCGACCCCCTCGTCGCCCAGGCTCACCACGGAGACCCCGGGGCCGCCGGCGTTGGCCAGGAAAGGCAGATCGCCGTCCTCCAGCCGCTCGCCGTCCGCCAGCACCAGCGCGCGCTCGATGACGTTCTCCAGCTCCCGCACGTTGCCCGGCCAATTGTACTCCTCCAGGCGCTGCAGCGCGGCGTTGGTGATCGCGGTCACGGCGGAACGCGTCCTGGCCTGCAGCTTGCGGATGAAGTGGTCGGCGAGGAGCGCGATGTCGTCCTTGCGATCCCGGAGCGGCGGCACGGTCACGGGGACGACATGAAGGCGGTAGTAGAGGTCCTCGCGGAAGTTGTCGCCGGCGAGGAGGTCTTCGGCGGGCGTGTTCGTCGCGGCGACGATGCGCACGTCAACGGCGATCGTGTCTTCGCCCCCGACCCGCTCGAGCTCCCGTTCCTGCAGGACCCGGAGCAGGCGCACCTGCGTCGCCTGGCTGATGGTCGAGATCTCGTCGAGGAACAGCGTCCCGCCGTCGGCCAGCTCGAATCGCCCGCGCCTCTGCTTCGCCGCCCCGGTGAAGGCGCCGCGTTCGTGGCCGAAGAGCTCCGAGTCGAGGAGGCCCTCGGGCAACGCGCCGCAGTTGACCCGGATGAACGGTCCCTTGTGGCGCGCGGAGCGTGCGTGGATGGCCCGCGCGACCAGTTCCTTGCCGGTGCCCGACTCGCCGTACACCATGACGGTGGAGTCGGAGCGCGCCACGCGTTCAACGAAGCGCTTGACGCGGTTGATCGTCTCCGAATGACCCACCATCTCGCCGTAGGGCGTGCTGTCGTCACCCGCTTCGGTCCGCAGGTACGTGTTCTCGACCCGGAGCGCGAGGTTCTCCTGCTTCAGGCGCAGCCGCTCGTCCCGTTCGCGCAGGATGCGGTCCACCTTGATCCCGAACTCCTCCGACGAGAACGGCTTCGAGATGAAGTCGCAGGCGCCCATCTTCATCGCCTCGACCGCCCGCTCGACGGTGCCGTGCGCCGTGATGACCAGGACGTCCGTGTCGGGAGAACTGGTCTTGACGCCTTCCAGGACCCTGATCCCGTCGTCCGCCCGCGCCATCTTCAGGTCGGTAATGACCAGGTCGGCACCCGCCTCTTCCAGAATGCGCAGGCCCTCTTCGCGACCGTCCGCGGACAGGGTCCGGTGCCCACGGCGGCGCATGAGGATCTCCAGACCCTCTCGAATGGCATCGTGATCATCGATGATCAGCACCTGCCTCGCGCCGCTCATGTCTCCGCACCCTCCTGCGGCGCCTGCCGCCGTACCCCATCGGTAGGGAGGTCCTCCGGGCCACTCAAGTATACTCGGAACACCGCCCCCGCCCCAATTTCAGCGTTGCCGTCGGTTTCAGCGTTGCCACCGGGTTCCGCATTGCCGTCGGGCTGCTGCACCAGCTCGACCCTGCCCTGGTTGGACTCGGCCAGCTCCTTGACGATCGCCAGCCCGAGTCCCGCGCCCTGCGCCTTATCGCCCACAAAGGGCTCGAAAATCCGGTCCTGAAGATCGAGTGGTATGCCGGGCCCGTCGTCCTGCACCGTGATCCGCACCTCGCCGTTGACCAGGGCGGCCTCGACCCAGACGGTCTCACCGGCCTGCGCGGCATTGCGGAGCAGGTTGAGGACCAGCCGCTTGACCTGGCGCGGGTCGGCGTTCGCGAACAGGGGCTCGGCCGGAAAATCAACATGAAGCGTGCCGCCCTTGTCCTGCAGCTCCGCCTCGGCCAGGGACACGGCGTCGCCGACCGGCGTCCTGACGTCGTGCAAGGCGGTTTCCGTACGGCCAGGGCGCGCGAAGCCGAGGAATTCATTGATGATGCCGTTCAGTCCCACGACCTCTCGCCGCACCTTGCCCAGAATGCGCCGCCGCTCCTCGCGATCCTCGGTGTCCTGGGCCGCGGCCGCAAAGAGTTCGAGTCCCGCCAGCGGGTTCCGGATCTCGTGGGCCACGCGTGACAGCATGAGGCGCAGCTGCTCGTCCCGGCGCTGGATCCCGGTCCTCATGCGCTCCATTGCGCGCGCCAGGCGGCCGACTTCATCCTCCCCCTCCAGATCGAAGGGTTCGTGCATCATGCCACGCTGAATGCGCAGAGCTCCCCTGCTGAGCACCTCGAGGCGAGACGCGATCCCCTTGGCCAGGCGCCAGCCGATCAGGGCTCCGAGTGCCGCGGCGGCCAGGGAAAGGGCCACGATCGTCAACGCGAGCGCGCTCAACGGTTCAAAGTGGTCTTCCGGGATTCGGAGGATGAGGAAGTTCTCACCCGACTCCAGAAGGATGATGCCGTACCGATAATCGCGTCCGTCCAGCCCGAACCTCGTTGTCGTTGCGGCGCCCGTTTCGTAGGCCTCCTGAATCTCCCCCGAGATCGTGTACGGCTCGACCCAGCTCAACCGCTGCAGGATCGCGATGGAATCCGGCGGGTCGGGCGTCACCAGCGCCCTCACCTCCAGGTCGCCGGGCCTCCACCGGAAAATGTCGGCCCGGTCAACGACCCCGGAGGCGATCATCCGCCGCAGCGCGTCCTGGAATTCAAACCACTCGGGTGGAGGAATCTGTCCCTCTTCCAGGAGCAGCAGCACCTCGTCGGTCCGAAACAGCGACTCGCGCGCCAACTCGCCGGCGGACAGCAACTCCCGGTCGAGCTGCTGCTCCAGCGCTTCCCGCGCCGCTATCCAGGTCAGCAGCCCGCCCAGAGCGCTGATCAGCACTGCGAAGGCCACGAAGAAGGCGGTGAACCGGTTTCGCAGAGTCATGGTCGGGGCGCTCCGCCTCGCTGTCCTACGTTCCGCAGGGCACCCGCTCCGCCCGCACCTCGTCATCGATCGGTTCCGGCGTCCTGGGCGCGACGACGATATGGTAGGGCCGAACGATGCGCCGCGCCGGCGCGCAGAAATCCCCGGGGTTGCGTTCGACGACTTCGATCCTCGTGCCCGTCACCCGGTCGTCGTTCCCGATCAGCAGGACGCGCCGCACCTCCACCGAGTCTCCCACCTCTTCGCGCACCCCCACCGCTCCGACAATGACCATTTCGGATTCCCAGTCGATCGCCGGCGCCTCACGGCCCGACCCCTCCGTGTGCATCTCCCAGAAGGCCAGGAAACGCTGTTGCGTCTCGACGGCGTCGGATCCGTCGGGAGACCGGAACCATATCGTGCTGTCGACCACCGACCCGGTTTCGGTCCCCTTGTCCAGGGTGCCGTAGGGCAGGCTGCCCGAATACACCGACAGGAAGTCCTGGCCGACCGTCCAGTCCCTGATCTTGATCGCCGCCTGAATGATCCGGCTGGCCCCGGTATCCGGCCCGGCCCCCTCGGTCTTCACGTTGCGCAGCGTACTGGCGTCGGCGGCGCAACGCGTCCATTCCCGCCGCTCCTCGCGCCGCGAATCATAGATCTGGAGCGTGATCCGGGTCTTGCCCACGCCGCAGCTCGGCTCCAGTTGCGGGTCCAGGATCGAGTCGACCCCGAACACCTTGGCGCCGCCGTCGTTGAGAAGCTGGATCAGACTCGGGTACTGGGCGGCGTAGTGGATCGGCAGTCCGGGGTTGCGGCTGAGGTTCTCGTCTCCGGTCGAGCCGCGGTAGCCGATCTGCTCGAAGAACTTCCACGCCCCGTCGGAGCTCCACGTGACCACCTGCTGAAGCCAGCCGACCTCGCCCTGGAGCGGCACTTCGACGGTGATTCGCACCTCGCCTTCGGACCCGAAACGGAGCAGTCCGTTACTGGGATCAATGCCATCGCAAGCCGCCAAGGATCCGCAAACCATGGTCAGACCTGAAGTTATGGTAACCGCACGGTATCGGCGCCAACTTCCTTTGCCGGTGCGCTTGCTGTATGTTTCCATCGCCATGTCCGCCTTCTCCCGTCTCCGCAATCTACTCCGCGAGCGCAGTGTAAGGACAGGTCATTTTACACTGGCCAGCGGCCGCAGTTCGCACTACTACATCGATGCCCGCCTGACGACGATGAGCGGGGAAGGCCAGATCCTTGTCGGTGAAGTCTGTCATCGTGCCATCCGTGACGCCGGCTGGACGCCGGAGTTCGTGGGCGGCATGACCCTGGGCGCCGACCCGATCGCCTATGCGATCGCCCACCACGCAACGCGCACCGGCACCGATCTCGACGCGTTCACCGTCCGCAAGCAGGCCAAGGGCCACGGGACCGGCCGTCAGATCGAAGGAGGCCTTCCCGCCGGCGCGCGCGTCGTCGTCATCGAGGATTCGGTCACGACCGGGGGAAGCCTGGTGAGGGCCCTCGAGGCGGTTGCAGCCCACGGAGCGATCATCCTCGGGGTGCTCGCCCTCGTCGACCGCCAGGAGGGCGGTGCCGAACGTCTCGCGGCCGCAGGCTACGACTTCCGTACGGTCTTCACCGCAAAACAGCTGCTCGCCACGTCCGAGGACTGATCCTCGCCGGCGGGTCGTCAGTCGACCAGCCGCAACGGCATGACCAGACACAGGTAGTCCAGGTCGTCGTTGGCGGGCGTCACGGTGGCCGCACGCTCCGCGCTCTTGAATGCGAGCTTCACGTCGCCGGGCGGCATGTTCCTAAGGACCTCCAGCAGGTAGTTCGCATTGAAGCCGATCTGCAGGCCCTCGCCATCGTAGCTCAGCTCCAGCTCGTCGTGGCCCTCGCCCAGATCGGGAGTCATCACGTCGAAGTGGACCCGGTCCGACTCGAACGACATCTTCACCCGGTGCGTCTGGTCGCTGGCAACGACCGCCACGCGACGCACGGCGGCTTCGAGAACCTTCCTGTCGACGATGGCAACCCTGTCGTTGTCCTTCGGAATCACCTGTTCGTAGTTCGGGTAGGTGCCCTCGATCAGGCGTGTGTACACCTCCTTGTCGGCCGAGCGGAACGCGAGGTGGTTGCCGCTCCTCGCGACATGCAGATCCCCGTCCTGGTCGAAGAGACGCTCAACCTGAGCGAGCGCCGTGGGGGGCACGATCAGGTCGGTGCTTCCGGCTTCCACCGAATCCGCCGGCACGACCATCTTCGCCAGCCGGTGGCCGTTGGTTGCCACCATGCACATCCGCGTGTCCTCGAGTCCCCAGAGCACCCCGTTCAGGATGGGCCGACTCTCCTCCGTCGAAACCGCAAACGACGTGGTCCGGATCAGAAGGCGCAGCGACTCTTCGGACACCGTCCACCCTTCCTCGAAGTCGATCGCCGGCAGGTTGGGGAACTCCTCGCTGGGGAGACCGTTGAGCTTGAAGCGGCTGTGACCGCAACTGATCTCCAGCTGGTGCGCGCGCGCCAGCATTCCCACGGGCTCGTCCGGGAGCTCGCGCGTCAATTCCTGCAGCTTGCGGCCCGGCGCCGTGATGGCGCCGCCCTGCTCGACCTCGGCCGGCACCCTGATGCGGATCGAGACGTCCAGATCCGTGCCGCTGATCCAGACGGCGTTGTCCTCGGCTTCGAGCAGGACGTTCGAAAGCACGGGCAGCGTCGTCTTGGTCGGGATGCTGGCGGAAACCGCGCCAAGACCTCGGTGAAGGTTCTGCCGTGTAATCGTGAATTTCATGGAAGCCTGTCAGACAGCGTGCGAGGGAACAATGAACGAAGTGCGAGAGTGCGCCGGGCCCATGCGAGGACCGGGCCACGCGAGCGCCGGGGGCCCTCTCGTGAATATGTCATTAAAGATAGAACAACTCATCATCATAGGGGTGGTGGAAACTGTGGAAATCCTGTCCTGGCGCGTCCGGAAAGCCTGTGTGTGGCTTGCCGATCGCCGAAAACGGGAGCGTGTGGGAATGTGTGGAGAACTGGAAGGTGTCCAACGCGGTTCCGGGTCCCGTTGTGGAAAAACGGGGAAAGAAAGTGTCTTTCCCACCGGGTTTTCCACAGGAATCCCGGTTTTTCGTGGATGACACTCCGATTTCACGCTGACGACGCCAGGGTCCGCCGCAACTCATCGACCCTGGCCTGGAACGTACTGTCCGTTCCAAGACGCGACTCGACCTTGCGGATTGAGTGGATGACTGTCGAATGGTCCCGGCCCCCGAATTCGCCCCCGATCTGCGCCAACGGCAGGTCCAGCAACTCGCGCATCAGGAACATTGCCACCTGCCGCGGCACGACCAGCTTTCGCGTCCTGCGCTTCGACGCGAGCGCCTTGCCGCTCACGCGCCACACTTCAGCCACCTTCTCGCGAATGCTCCGCGCGTCGAGGGGGCGGCGTTCCTGCAGCTCGGCCATGCCTGCCAGTGCAATACGCGCCAGGTCGAGCGTGGGCCGCCGCCGCGTCAGCGAGGCGAGGGCCAGCAGCTTGATGAGCGCGCCTTCCAGTTCGCGCACCGACGTACGGCAGCACTGTGCGATGAGCTCGAGGATATCCGGCCCGAGGACCACCTCGTCCTCGTCGGCCTTTCTCTGCAGGATGGCCACGCGCGTTTCGTAGTCGGGACGGTGGACGCCGGCGACAAGTCCCCATTCGAACCGCGAGACCAGCCGGTCCTCCAGGCCCTCAAGTTCCTTGGGGGGCCGGTCGCTGGTCAGAACGATCTGCCGCCCGCCGTTGTACAGGACGTTGAAGGTGTGGAAGAACTCCTCCTGGGTACGCTCCTTCCCGCGCAGAAACTGGACATCGTCCACCAGGAGCAGGTCGTAGGAGCGGTACCGCCCCCGGAAAGCGTCCGTGGTATGACTGCCGATCGCCGCCACCATCTCGTTCACGAACTGCTCGGCGGGGATATAGCAGATGCGCGCGTCGCCGCCGCTGGTAAGCATCCGGTTCGCGATGGCCTGCATCAGGTGGGTCTTCCCCAGGCCGGTGCCCCCGTAGAGGAAGAGCGGGTTGTAGCTTCGCGCCGGCCGCTCGGACACGGCCAGGCTGGCGGCCTGGGCCAGGCGGTTGTTTTCGCCCACGATGAAGCGGTCGAAGGTGTACCGCGTGTTCAACCCGGCCACGGGCAGCGGGGGAATGCCCGTGGCAGTCGCGGCCGGGACCGGAGACGGCTGGCCGACGGACGTCGAGGGAGCCGGTTCGCTGACCCGGGCCACCGAGATCTGCGGTGTCGAGCGGTCGGCCGTCGCGTACTGGGTGGAGACGCGGAGCTCCACGGGCCCCCCCACGATCCCGAGAGCGATCTCGTGCACGGCCTCGCCGTACTTGTCCTCGAGCCACTCCGCGTGGAAGCGGCTCGGCGCCGTCACGTGGAGGATCCCGTCGGACCAGGATACCGCCTCGGCGCTGGCAAGCCAGGTACGATAGGTCTGCTCCGGAAGGCCGTGTCTGACCTGCCCGAGTATGCGATCCCAGAGTTCGGTGGCGCCCAGTTCCATGCCCTCGAAGGTGTCAGAAGGGGCGCGTAGGTTACGGATGGAAACGCGCGAAGTCAAACCGCCAACCCAGGCTCCCGTGACGCGGCTCGCAGGTGGCGGTTGACCCCCCGTTGCCCGTTTGGATACCTTTCAAGGCTAACCCGAATCTGGTCGCGTTTCACCCGCCCCGGGCGGAAGCCGGCCACCCCCGACAGGCACCACGAACGGATCGATGAAACCGACTTACAGGCCTCGCAACCGCAAGCGCTTGAACAAGCACGGCTTTCGCGCGCGGATGAGCACGAAGGCGGGCCGGGCGACCCTCAACCGCCGCCGCCGGCGCGGACGAAGGGCGCTGGTGGTGCGCATCGGGTCGAAGAATCCGAAGTAGCGGCGCATGGTGGAGCCGGAGCGGCAGCGGCTCCCGAGGTCGGCCCGGATCCATCGCGGCAGTGAAATCCGGACCGTGTTGCGACAGGGGACCCGCAAGAGAACACCAACGCTGGATGTCTACGTCCTGCGCGTGCCGTCGGGCCGCCTGCCGCGGGTAGGCTGGGTGGTCCCGAAGCTGGGGAATGGAATCGTGGCGCGGAACCGTCTCAGGCGCAGACTGCGGGAGATCGCGCGACGACGCGTGTTGGCAACGCTGCGGCGCAAGGAACACGGAGCCGATGTGCTGGTGCGGGTCAGAACAAGGGCCTACCGGGCGACGTATCATCAGATCGAGCAGGACTTGATGAGCGTCGTGGAGGCGGAATGATGGAATCCGGAATGCAGCGCCAGGCGGGACAGCCGGGACCCGTTGCACGAATCATGATCGGGGCCATCCGGGGTTACCAGGCGGCGGTCTCGGCGTTCAGAACCTCTCCGTGCCGCTACCTTCCGACCTGTTCGGAGTACACGCGCGTGGCGATCGAGACGCATGGAGCGTGGCGGGGCGGGTGGCTGGGCGTCCGCCGCGTCGCCCGCTGTCACCCATGGGGTGGGCAGGGATACGACCCGGTGCCCGACCCGCTGCCCGGCGGGGAGGCGGGAGAGCGATGAAGACGGGGCTGAGGTTCCTGCTGGCGATGTTCCTGATGCTCGGCGTGTTCGTGGTCACCAACCTGCTCTTTCCGCCGCTGCCTCCGGATCCCGCGGCCGTGCCGGCGGATGAACCGCCCGCGCAGCCCGCGGGAGAAGTGGACGATCGTGAGGAAGGCGGCCTCGATGCGGTTTTCGAGGCGCCGCGGGCGGACGATCCGGAGCGGCTGGTCAGCGTCGAGACCCCGCTGTTCCACATTACGTTTTCGTCCCGTGGCGGCGTCGTGCGCTCGATCCGGTTGCCGGAGTACCAGTCCTTTCAGCGCGACGGTCCGGTGGAGCTTGTTCCCGACGGGGCGGGCGGCGTGCTTGGCGCCACCTGGCTGTATGGCGGAGGTGCGGACTCCGTAGCCCTGGAGCGGTACGACTATACGGTCAGCCCGGCGGACGGGATACGCCTGAGCGAGGGCAGCGGACCGCGGACGCTCACGTTCCGGTTCGACTACCCCGAAGGCAGCTTCTTCAGCGAAATCCGTTACACGTTCCGCCCGGATTCGTACGTCGTCGAGGTCGAGGGCGAGTTGCCGGCGCTGGATCGGTCCGCGCTGTTTCTGGACCTTGGGCCGGGCCTGGCGATCAACGAGCTGCGGGAGGTCGAAGACGTCAGGGCGATGGCGTTCGTGGGCAACCACGCCGAGGACGGTGCCCGAACACGGCCGTTGTCGCGGGTCGACGAACCGGAGGTCATGGAGGGGCCCCTCCTGTGGGCGGCGGTCAAGAGCAAATACTTCGTGCAGGTGATTCTGGCCGGTGACGGCACCGGGGGTGGGGAATACCTCACGGCCATGTGGGCCGAGCCGCTGCTGGCGGAAGGCCGGGCCAGGGTGCAGGCGGCGAGCCCGATCGGCGATGACGGCCGTTACGCGTACAGGGCGTACCTGGGCCCGATCGAGCGCGAGCGGCTGGTCGCGATCGGAGACGGCCTTGAAGAGGTCAACCCGTACGGCTGGCGCATCTTCCGCCCCATTATCCGGCCGCTGGTGGGCGTGATCCTGTGGGTGGTCCGATTCCTGCACGAGAACCTGCTGCTGGGGTACGGATGGGTGCTCATCGTGATCGGCATCCTGATGCGCATATTGATGTGGCCGCTGCAGCGCAAGGCGATGCTCGCCCAGGTCAACATGATGAGCGTTCAGCCGCTGGCGCAGGAAATCAGGGAAAAGTACCCGAAGGATCCGCAGCGGATGCAGCAGGAGACGATGAAGCTCTACAAGGAGCACGGGGTCAACCCGTTCGCGGGCTGCGTGCCGATGCTGATTCCCATGCCGATGCTGATCGCGCTCTTCCTGGTCTTCCGGACCACGATCGAGCTCCGCGGCGAGTCGTTCATGTGGCTTCCCGACCTGTCGGCGGCAGACCCCTTCTATATCCTGCCCCTCACGCTCGGGGCGAGCATGTTCCTGCTGCAGTTCATCATGTACAGGATGAGTCCGGCGTCGGGAGCGGCGAACCAGCAGATGAAGATGATGATGTACATCATGCCTGTCTTCATGACCGTGCTCTTCTGGCGCTTTGCGTCCGGGCTCAACCTCTACTACGCGACCGTGAACCTCGCGACGATCCCTCAGCAGGTCCTCATCGCGAAGGAGAGGCGGAAGATGCAGGCGGCGGGCCCCCGGAAGCGGCCGCGCTGACTTTACGCCTGGCAGTACGCCCGTGGATTCCCGCGCGTTGCTGGACACCATCGTCGCGCAAGCGACGGCACCCGGATTCGGCGCCATCGCGATGGTGCGGCTCTCGGGGTCCGGCGCCCTGGAGATTGCGGCACGACTGACCGGAGGGCCCGGCGCCGCTACCACGGCCGACCCGGGAACGGCCGGCTGGGCGGACCGCACGAGTCGGCTGCGCACCCTGCGATGTCCCGGCACGCGCGAAGTCCTCGACCGGGCGCTGGTAACGATGTATCGGGCGCCGGACAGCTACACCGGCGAGGACATGGTGGAGATCTCGACGCATGGCGGCCACGCGATCCCGGCGAGCGTGGTTGCGGCGTGCATCGCGGTGGGGGCAAGGCAGGCGAGGCCGGGCGAGTTCACGCAGCGCGCCTATCTCAACGGCAAGATGGACCTCACCCAGGCGGAGGCGGTCGCGGATCTGGTCGCGGCGCGGTCCGAGAAGGGCCGGACGGTCGCTCTGCACCAGTTGGAACGGGGGCTGGGCGCGAGGATCGCGTCGCTGCGCGAGAGCGTGATCGGGCTGGCCGCGCTTCTGGTGCAGCACATCGATTTTCCGGAGGAAGACGACGCGCCCACGCCGCTGGATGCGATTGTGGAAAGGGCGGCGGCCGTGGCCCGCGAGGTGCGTCTGCTTCTGGCCACAGCTCCTTCCGGCGAGCTGCTGCGGGAAGGTGCCGTGACGGTGCTGGCGGGTCGCCCCAATTCTGGTAAGTCCAGTCTTTTCAATGCGTTAGTGGGCACGGAGCGAGCGATCGTAACGGATGTTCCGGGCACGACGCGCGACGCGATCGAGGCGGTGGTGGAGGTCGACGGGTTCCCGTTCCGGCTGGTGGACACGGCGGGGTTGCGCAGCGATGCGGGCACCGTCGAGCGACTGGGCATCGAGGTGGCCCGCCGCTACCTGGCGGGGGCCGATGTCGTCCTGCATTGTCGCGAGGCGGGGCGTGCGGTGGGGCGGCGGGAAGCGGAGTTCCTGGACTCCCTCGCTTCACCGGTGGTGGTGGTGAGGACGAAGTGGGACCTCGCCGGGCCGGGCGACGTGCCGTCTGATGGAGACGTGCCGGTCTCGGCGGTGTCGGGCGAGGGGCTCGCCGAGCTCAGGAGGGTACTGCGCGAACTGGTGTTCCAGGGTATCGTGGAGAACCGGGACGAGGTGCCGGTCGTCACCAGCCGGCGCCAGGCCGAGCTCCTGGAGGAGGCTGCGGATGAGGTCGGTGCCTTCGCGGCGGCTCTGTCCGCGGGGGTCCCGCCGGAGGTTGCGTCTGCCCACCTCAAGTCCGCCGAGACCGCCCTTGAGGAAATCCTCGGAGTGGTCGCGCCGGACGACGTGCTGGACCGTGTATTCCGGGACTTCTGCATAGGAAAATGAGCCGTGCGACTCAGCTATGACGTGATCGTGGTCGGCGGAGGCCACGCCGGGACCGAAGCGGCCGCCGCCGCGGCGCGCCTGGGCGCCAGAACCGTCCTGGTGACCCCCGACCTGACCCGGATCGCACAGATGAGCTGCAATCCGGCCATCGGCGGTGTCGCAAAGGGGACGGTGGCGCGGGAGGTCGGCGCGTTGGGCGGGGTCATGGCCCAGGCCACGGACGCGTCTCGTATACACTTTCGTATGCTAAACCGCTCGAAAGGCCCGGCGGTCTGGGGGCCGCGCGCGCAGTGCGACCGCGCCCGGTATCCGGTGGCGGTCCGGCGCATCCTCGACGGCTTCGACGACCTCGATCTCTTTCAGGAGATGGTCACCGGGCTCCTGGTGGACGACGGCCGGGTTCAGGGCGTCGTTACGCGCGGGGGCATCGTCTTCGAAGGCCGCGCCGTTGTCGTCACCGCCGGGACGTTTCTGCGCGGCAGGATCCATGTGGGCGGCAGCGCGGCACAGGGGGCCGGGCGGGCGGGTGAGGGGCCTTCCATCGACCTCGCGCAGGCGCTCGAACGGCGCGGACTCGAGGTTGCGCGCTTCAAGACCGGGACGCCGCCTCGGGTCGACGGACGCTCGGTTGACCTGTCCCGCTGCGAGCGGCAGGACGGAGAGGACAGCCCCTTCCGGTTCTGCTTCTACACGCGTGAACGCGTGCCCGCCCAGCGTCCGTGCTGGATCACGTGGAGCGGTGTGGAGTTGAAGTGCATTGTGAGCACAAACCTTTCGCGGAGTGCACTTTACGGAGGCGAGATCTCCGGTCGGGGGCCCCGGTATTGTCCATCGATCGAGGACAAGGTCGTACGATTCCCGAAGGTGGCGCGTCACCAGGTCTTCCTGGAGCCGGAGGGACTGGATACCACCGAACTGTATGTCAACGGGCTGTCGACATCGCTGCCTCCGGACGTGCAGCTTGCCTTTCTCCGGTCGATTCCCGGGTTGGAAGAGGCCAGGATGACGAAGCCCGGCTACGCGATCGAGTACGACTACTTTCCCCCGCACCAGCTGCACCACACGCTCGAGGTCCGTTCCGTGTCCGGGCTGTACTTTGCCGGTCAGATCAATGGCACGACCGGCTACGAGGAAGCGGCGGGACAGGGCCTGGTCGCGGGCGCCAACGCGGCGCTGGCCGTGCAGGGCAGGGATCCGTTCGTGGTGGAACGGGACCAGGGGTACATCGGTGTCCTGATCGATGACCTGGTGACGAAGGGAGTGGACGAGCCGTACCGGCTGTTCACCTCACGGGCCGAGTTCCGGCTCCTGCTGCGCCAGGACAACGGGCCGGGCCGCCTCGGGACCCTCGCGCGTTCGCTCGGGCTGCTGACGGCAGAGCAGGAGTCCGCGCTGGCGAAGCGCCTCCGCGAGGAATCGCGGGCGATGGCGTGGTTTCGAAGCCGTACGTTGCGGCCTGCCGCGGTCAATCACACCCTCGAAGAGGTTGGAAGCCATCCCGTCGACCGCCCACAAAGAGCCGCGGACCTGCTCAGACGCCCTCACGTGACCGCGGAGGCGCTGTTGCGGGCGGCTGGCGACGCTGCGCCGCAATTTGACCCTGATGTGCTGGCGACGGTCGAGATCGATGCCAAGTACGAGGGCTACGTGCGCCGTGAACTGGAGCGTGCGGCAAAGCTCCGAGCCCAGGCGGACTTCGCCATCCCGGAGGATACACCGTTCGCAGACTTCGTGACGCTGTCGACCGAAGCGCGCGACAAGCTGGAGCGGATACGGCCCCGGAGCCTGGCCCAGGCGGGGAGGATCCCCGGCGTATCCCCTGCTGATCTGCAGAACCTCGTCATGGAGGTCCGCAGGGTGGCGAGCAGCCAGCTGCAGATTGCTGAAGACCCCGACTCGTTGCCGACCAAGGGGCCGAGTTCGTCGATACCGGCTCAGTAGCGCCCGTTCGGTTAGCCTGTAGCGCGGTCGGCAGCCATGGGCCGCACCGCGCCTGGTCCCTCCTTCCTGCCGTTGTTCCACGTGGAACATCGCATCACCGGCCCGCGAGCTCGCGCAAAAAGGGCGTATCGCGCGTCACGGGACCCCAACCCCTGGCCTGCGGGCCCCCAAGCCCCCAATTGTTCCACGTGGAACGTGCTGCGGTTAGATTCCCGGGTATGCCGGACAAGCGCCCCGCCCTGAACCGAACCATCGCTCTCGCCAATCAGAAGGGCGGCGTCGGCAAGACCACGACCGCGGTGAACCTCGGCGCAAGCCTCGCTCGCGACGGCGCCCGGGTCCTGCTCGTCGACATGGATCCGCAAGGAAACGCCTCGAGCGGCCTGGGCGTCATCCAGCGGAACAGCATCCCCACGGTGTACGACGTGCTGATTCGGGGACTCCCCGCGTTTCGGGCCATCTCCCGGTCTGTCCAGGGCACGAACCTCGATCTCATACCCGCCAACCGGGATCTCGTAGGGGCGGAAGTCGAGCTGGTCGGCGTTCGGGACCGGGAGACGATCCTTCGCGAAACGCTGGCTCCGGTCGCGACGGACTACGACTTCGTCTTCATCGACTGCCCGCCGTCGCTGGGACTGCTGACCCTGAACACGCTGGCGGCCGCCGACTCCGTGCTGATTCCCATTCAGTGCGAATTCTATGCCCTGGAAGGACTTACGCAATTGCTGAATACGATCGGCCTCGTTCAGAGAGGGCTCAATCCCGACCTGGAGATCGAGGGCGTCCTCCTCACGATGTACGACCAGCGCCTCAGCCTGTCCCGCCAGGTCGCGACAGAGGCGAAACGCTATTTCGGCGCCAAGGTCTTCGACACGGTCATCACACGGAACGTCAGCATCGCCGAGGCCCCGGGCTTCGGACAGCCGGTGGCGGACTACGCGCCCTCGTCGACCGGCGCGCGCAGGTACGCGTCGCTCGCCAGGGAGATCCGCGACAAGACGGGGCGCGCGGCAACGAACAGTAGCTGAAGGGGAATCAACATGAGCGGAAGCGACCGACTTGGAAGAGGTCTCGGCGCCCTCCTCGGCGACTATATGGAGGAGCCCGTCGGTACGGGAACGGGAGCGGAGGCGCCCGCCAGGATCCCCATCAGGATTGTTGCCCCCAACCCCTACCAGCCCCGACGGGAGTTCGCCGCAGCCGAACTGAGCGAACTCGCCGCCTCCATTCGGGTCAACGGGCTGCTGCAACCGGTGCTGGTGCGCCGAACGTCCTCGGGCCGAACCTATCAGCTGGTCGCCGGCGAACGCAGATTTCGCGCGGTCAAGCAACTTGGCTGGACCGAGATCCCGGCCCAGATCCGCGAGGTCGACGACCGCACGCTGCTCGTCCTCGCCCTGGTCGAGAACATCCAGCGCGAAGACCTCGGGCCGCTCGAGGAAGCCAAGGCCTACGGCACACTTCGGGATACATTCGGTTATGGTCAGCGCGAAATCGCCGAATCCGTCGGCAAGAGGCGCTCCACGGTGGCCAACATGCTGCGTCTGCTCAAGCTCCCGCCCTCTGTTCGGCGCCTCGTCGAGGAGGGAGCCCTGTCGATGGGGCATGGACGGGCGATCCTCGGCGTAGACGATCCCGTAAAGGCGGCCGACCTTGCACGGCAGGCGGTCGCCGATTCGTGGTCGGTGCGCGAGACCGAACGGAGGGTACGGAACCTGGCGGCCGGCGGCGACCGCCCGGTCGCCAAGCCGACGAAGGAGAAGGCGGAGCGCGATCCGGCGATCGGAGCCCTGGAGGAGGCGCTCAGCGATCACCTCGGGGCACGCGTGGGCATCCAGTGGAAGGGCCAGGGCGACGGCGCCATCCGCATCCAGTTTCGCGGAGCACGGGACCTGGAACGTGTTTTCGCCGCCGTGACGGGCACGGATGCCGCCGAAATCGTGGGTTGAACACGACCGGAATCGTGATTCGAAGACGCGGTAACTGTTGGCCGAAACAGTTGTAGCCGACAATATTCCCTTCTCGGTCACGAGCCAGCCAACCGGGAGCCAAGGTGGAAGACAGGGACCAGGGAATTTCAATCATCGTGATGCGCGGTGGCGTGGAGGAGCCGCGCACCTTCACGCTGTCCCGGCGTCGTCTTCTGGCTGTCAAAGTTGCCGGGCTGACGCTGGCGGCCCTGTTCGTGACGTTGGCCGCAAGCTGGGTCTTCCTCGCGCGCCAGGCAGCCACAGCCACCGCGATGAAGCAGGAGTACGATTCGTTGGTGGCCCGGCATCAGCGGATGGACTCGCTGGCCGGCCGGCTGGCCGGCCTGGAGATGCGCCAGGACGGCTTCCGTCGCCTGATGGGAGTATCGAGCTCAAGGGACTCGGCGCTCTGGCTCGGTAATCTCGGCACGGCGGCAGGCGACACCGGCGGATTCGGGGAAGGGGCCGCCACGGAGCCGACCGCCTGGCCGCTGACGACTCAGGGGTTCCTGACCCAATCCGACGGGGGTGTGAGCGACCACCCCGGAATCGACATCGCGGTGGCGAGCGGCTCCTACGTCAGGGCGGCCGGTGGCGGCGTCGTGGTTGACGCGGCGAATGATCCGGTCTACGGTCTGTTCGTCCTCATCGATCACGGCGATGGCTGGCGTACGCGCTACGGCCACGCATCGTATCTGATAGCCGAGAGGGGCTGGAACGTGCGGCAGGGAGAAGTGATCGCGCTGTCGGGCTCGACGGGGCGGTCTACCGCACCCCATCTCCATTTCGAGATATTGAGCAACGGGAGGCCCATCGATCCGCTGTCGATGGTCTCGCCGCCGTAGAGGGGGGCGACCCTCCGGAAATCACCCCCGTATCGAAATCACCCCGTATCAAGGAAGACACGGTGGAAGCCATGGCACGAAAAGGACCCACACCAGGCCCGTCGCCCGAAAGGGTCATCTCCATCGTCGGACCGGGAATGCGCGTGGTCGGCGACTGCGACACGACCGACACGATCAGAATCGAAGGCCACATCGAGGGCTCGGTACGCGCCCAGAAGGCGGTGGTGATCGGCAAGGCGGGACGTGTCAACGGTGACATCCACACCGAGGACGCGGTGATCGGGGGCGCGGTCAAGGGGTCACTGATCGTGGAGTCGCGCCTTGAATTGCAGGCTACCTGCCAGATCGACGGCGAAATCAGCGCCGCTCGCCTGCAGCTCGAGGAGGGCGGGGTGATCAATGGCACCATCAATGTCGGGCGAAAGGACGCTGGCGTCGCCATCGACCCCGGGGCCGCTTCGAGAAAATCCGGCGGGGGGGCGAGGCAGCCGGGCAAGGTCCTGGGAGTCGGCGGGAAGGCCAAGGTATAGCACCCGGCCGGGCGGGTTTGTCCAGGGACTTGTAGCGTAGGTCGGCGGCCGTGCCTTCGGTTGCTCTGGCGGAGATCGCCGGATTCCTCGACGACCACCTGGCGGTCTCCGGGTTCCCTGACTATCCGAACGCTCTCAACGGGGTTCAGGTGGAGGGCGCCGGCCCGGTCAAGCGGGTCGCGGCGGCCGTTGACGCCAGCAGGGCGGTCATCGACGCGTCGAAAGGCTGGGCCGACCTGCTCATCGTTCATCACGGGCTGTTCTGGAATGGCCTGCAACCACTCACCGGGCGCCACTTCGGCCGCGTCAAGGCCCTGGTCGAGACGAATACAGCCCTCTACAGCGTGCATCTGCCGCTCGACGCCCACGCCGAGGTGGGCAACTCGGCGATCCTGGCCCGGAAGCTCGGGATTGAGCGCCTCGAGCCCTTCGGCGACTATCAGGGAGTCGCGGTGGGATGGAAGGGCGTCACCGATGTGCCACTGCGGGACCTGGCGCGGAGCCTCGAAGAGGCGACGGGCGACCGGGCGCAGGTCCTCCCCGGAGGCTCCGGGCACGTGACGACCGCGGCCGTGATCACCGGGGCCGGGGCGTCTGCCTTGCCCGAGGCTGCCGCCGCGGGTGTGGACGTGCTGGTCACGGGAGAGGCGCAGCACCATCATGCCATCGACGCCGCCGAGCTGGGTGTCTCGGTTCTTCTCGGCGGACACTACGCGACCGAGACCTGGGGGGTGAAGGCGCTTGCCCGTCTCCTGGAGCAACGTTTCGGAATCGAGGGGCGTTTCGTAGACTCGCCTACAGGGCTTTAGCCGCCGCAAGGCAGTCAGCCCCGCCACCGCAAGGAAACCCGGCCCGCCCCCAGCGGGCAGGCCGCAACGCCGGGAGGAATCCCGAGGAGCCGCCATGCGCTTCCTGCCGAAGGTCCCGCCGCCGACCCGCTCCGGTGCCGCTTCGGCCGGTGCCGCGTCCGCCACACGCGCCGCGTCCGCCACACGCGCCGCCGCTTTCGCGTGGGCCACCGCCGCGTTGGCCGCTACCGCGCTCTTCGCGGCTCCGCCCGCCAGACTGGCCGCCCAGGTCCCGAGCCCGACCGAGTTCTTCGGCTTCCCCATGGGCGCAGAGACGAAGCTGGCGAACTGGGACGACCTCACCGCCTACTACGAGACCCTCGCACGCACCAGCGACCGCGTCGCGGTGGACACCTTGGGGCCCACCACGCGCGGGCGCCCGTTCGTCATGCTCACGATCACGAGCCCGGCGAATCACGCACGGCTGACAGAACTGCACCGCGTCCAGCGCAGCCTCGCCGACCCGCGCACCGTGGCCGGCGACGGGGAACTCGAGCGCCTGCTCGACGAGGGGCGAACGATCGTCATGATCACCCACGCGATCCACTCCACCGAAGTCGGCAGCGCCCAGTCCGCCGCGAAGCTCGCGCACCACCTGGCCGCCTCGCAGGACGACCGGGTGCGCGAGATTCTGGACAACGTGATCCTGCTGCAAATCCCGTCGCTCAATCCCGACGGCACCCAATGGATCAACGACTTCTACAACCGGTACGTGGGAACCGGGTACGAGGGCACCGCCGCGCCGTGGCTCTATCACTTCTACACTGGCCACGACAACAACCGCGACTGGTACACCTTCTACCAGAACGAAACCCAGCACACCGTCCGCGCGCAGAACGACTGGCACCCCCAGATCGTGCACGACATCCACCAGATGGGCGGCAGCGGCGCGCGCATCTTCTTCCCGCCGTACATCGACCCGATGGAGCCAAACGTCGATCCCGGCCTCATCTCGGCGGTGAACCAGCTCGGTGCGTACATGGCCGCGGAACTGACGTCGCAGGGGAAGCAGGGCGTCGTGATCAACGCGATCTACGACGGCTTTCACCCCGGGCGCGCCTACATGCACTACCACGGCGGGGCCCGAATCCTCAGCGAGACCGCGTCGGCACGCCTCGCCAGCACGGTGAACGTGCCCCGCGAAGTGATCCAGGGCGGGCGCGAGTACGATGCCGGACAGGCGGCGTGGAACTTCCCCTGGCCCTGGGAGGGCGGGGACTGGGGGCTGCCCGATATCGTCGAGTACCAGTTCTCGGGCGCGATGGCGCTCCTGGTCAACGCCGCGAAGAACCGCCGCTTCTGGCTGGAGAACTTCTACCGCGTGGGGCAGCGGGCCGTCGCGGGCTGGGACGAGTGGCCCGCCGCGTGGGTGATCCCGGGTGGCCAGGAGAACCGCGTCGGGGTCGAGAGCGTGCTGCGGATCCTGACGATGGGCGATGTCGAGGTGCGCCGCGCCGAAGCCGCCTTCACGGCCGGGGGCGCGACCTACCCCGCGGGGTCGCATGTGGTGCTGATGCGGCAGCCGTACGCGCCATTCGCGCAGACGCTCCTGACCGAGCAGGAATACCCCGACATGCGCGAATTCCCGGGAGGGCCGCCGAAGCGCCCCTACGACGTGACCGCGCACACCCTGCCGCTGTTGATGGGGATCGAGGCCGCGTCGCTGGAAGCCGAGCCCGATGTGGCGCTGAGCGATCCGATCCCGGCGCAGGGCGTGACCTACGAGCTGCCGGCAGCGCTGTCTGGGAGCGCCGCGCCGCGGATCGCGCTGTACAAGGGGCACCAGGAGCCGATGATCGCCGGGTGGACGCGGTGGATGTTCGATCGGCACGAAATGGCCTACGACTCGCTGCACGACGCGCGCGTCCGCGCAGGGGCGCTGGATGACGACTACGATGTCCTGATCTTCCAGAGCCAGTCGGACCGCTCGATCAGTCGAGGGCACCCCGCCGGGTCGCTTCCGGAGCAGTACACGGGCGGGCTTGGCGAGGAGGGCCGAGCCGCCGTACGCGAGTTCGTGGAGTCGGGCGGGCGCCTGGTGGTCATGGAGGAGGCGGCCGACTTCGCGATCGGGCTCTTCGGGCTGGATGTCGGCAATCCGGTGGCCGGGCTGTCCAACACGGACTTCTACGTGCCCGGATCCATCGTGCGCGTCGACCTCGCACCGGACCCCGTGTCGTCGGGGTACGAGGAGTCCACCGCGGCGTGGTACTGGCGCAGCAGCCGGGCCTTCACGGTCGACGACGAGCGGGTCGACGTGCTGGGGACGTACGGCGCGACCAATCCCGTGATTGCTGGCTGGATCCTGGGGCCCGAGAGACTCGCGGGCCAGCCGGCGCTGCTGCGCGCGCGAGTCGGTCGGGGCGAGGTGATCCTCTTCGGCTTCCAGCCCAACTACCGGGGCCAGAGCATCGTGACCTGGCCGCTGCTGTTCAACGCGATCGCCGGCGAGAGGCCCGTCGGATGAGCGAAGCGGTCAGCACTCAGTGCCCGAGTTGCAACTACCGGGAGGAATCGGCCGGAGCCAATTTCTGCTCTCAATGCGGTGCGGCGTTGCGCGGCCCGCCGTGTCCTGAATGCGGGGCCGCGACGGAGCCCGGGGATCTGTTCTGCACCAAGTGCGGCGTGTCCCTGGACAGGCGGGCCGCGAGTCCGCGGGCGGCGGGCAGGGGCGCCGCGGCGACGGGTGGCGGCGGGCCTCGCGCGGCCTGGCTTCCCTGGGCGATCACCGGAACACTCGGCCTGGCCGTCATCGCCGTGTTGGTTGTGCGCGACGGCGGGCGGGAGATCACCATGTCGCCTCCTCCGGCCGCCGGTGGCGCTCAGAGCCCGGCCGCGCTGGGGCCCACCAACGCGGTGGACCTGAACTCCATGACGCCGAGGGAGGCCGCGTCCAGGCTCTTCACCAGGGTCATGAGCGCCGTCGAGGCGGGTGATCGCGGCCAGGCCGACATGTTTCTTCCCATGGCCATCGCTTCGTATGAACTGATCGGACCGCTCAACCTCGACGATCGCTTCCACCTGTCGCTGCTGCACGCGACCGCTGGCGACGGCGTCGCGGCGCTGGCCGTGGCCGAGGAGGGGCTCGCGCTGCGGCCCACCCACCTCCTGTGTCTCGCGGCCGCAGCCGAGGCCGCGCTGCTGCTGGGCGACAACCCCCGGGCCACCGCCCATTACCAGACCCTCGTGGACGTCTACGACGACGAGGTCCTGGTGGATTTCGAGGAGTACGGCACCGGGCCGAACGGCCACGGGAGCCTGCTCCCCGTACTGAGGAACGAGGCGGCCGCGTTTCTCGCGGAGACGCGCTGACATGATCGAATCACCACTCGCGCTCGCTACGACCATCGCCGCCGCCACCGCGCTCGCATTCTGGCTGGATTACCGTTTCGCGTCGCTGGGGAAGGTCGGCGCGTCCATGCTCGCGATCGTCTTTGGCGCCGTCCTGTCCAACGCCGGCCTCGTGCCCGTCGGCTCGGTGGTCTACGACATCGTGATCGGCCCGGTCACCTCGGTGTCCATCGCTTGGCTGCTGCTGTCGGTGGACCTCCGCGACCTGGTGAAGGCCGGTCCGCGCATGATGGGCGCGTTCGCGGTGGCGGTGACCGGGACCATCCTGGGCGCGCTGGTGGCCGCCGCGGTCTACGGGCCCCAGTTCGGCGACGACACCTGGCGGATCGCCGGGGCGCTGACCGGCACCTATTCCGGCGGCTCGGTGAACTTCGTGTCGGTGGGGCGCGAGGTGGGCCTGACCGGCGCGCTCTTCGCCGGACTTAACGCGGCCGACGCGGTCATGACCGCCGTGTGGCTGGCCGCCACGCTCATGCTCCCGGTGTGGCTCGGGCGCTTCTACGCGCCGGCGGCGCCGGTAACGGACGCGCGCCAGGACAGCGCCACGGCGCCGGGACCCGGACCCGAGCCTCCGGCAGGCGCGCCCGCGGCAAAATCGCCGGCGGCCGGTGCGGAACACGGTGCCGGGGACGCTGCGGCGGAGCGCCGCAGGCAACACCCCTACTTCGCGCTTGAGGGACTGTCCGCCCTGAGTGTTGCGAACCTCGTCGCGGCGGGACTGATCCTGGTGCTTGTTGCGGAATGGCTCGGCACGGTGTACCCCGGGATCCCCTCGATTCTGTGGCTGACCACGCTGGCCCTGATCGTCGGGCATTCGCCGCTCTTCCGCGACTCGCGCGGGGCGATGCAGCTCGGGTCGGTCGGGCTGCACTTCTTCTTCGTGCTGATCGGCATCCTGTCGCGGGTCTCGGAGATCGCTGCGGTCGGCGCCGGGGTCTTCTTCTTCACCCTGATCGTCGTGGCCGTGCACGGCGTTGTCGTCTTCGGCGCCGGCAAGCTGCTGCGCCTGGACATCGGCACCATCTCGGTCGCGTCGCAGGCGGCTGTCGGCGGTCCGTCGAGCGCGCTTGCGGTGGCGATATCGCGGGAGTGGCGCCACCTCGTCCTGCCCGGGGTGGTGATGGGCCTGTTCGGCTATGCCGTGGGCACGTACCTGGGGCTGGGGGTGGCGTCCCTGCTTCGCTGAGCGGGCCGCGCTGCCGGTCCATGGCGTGGCCCATGGCGCATGGTGCGAAATGTGCGATTTTCGTATGATTCACGGCCTTTGAGACATCGGAGATCGCGAGACAAGTGGCTCTTTCGCAGGTGAAAACGAGGGGCGGGTACGCCCCTGAGGGGAAGGACTCCGGGACGGTCAAGCCGAAGGGCACGTCCCGGATCCGGGCCCATTGCGGGATCGACACCATCCCGATCACGTCGCGCAAGCCGTCGTGGCTGAAGGTGCGGTCGCCGGGCGGGCCGAACTACCTGCGCCTCAAGCAGCTGATGCGCAGCCAGTCGCTGCACACGGTCTGCGAGGAGGCGGGCTGTCCGAACATCGGGGAGTGCTGGGAGGCGGGCACGGCGACCTTCATGATCCTGGGCGACGTCTGCACGCGGGCATGCAAGTACTGCGCGGTCGCGCACGGGATGCCCACCGAGCTGGACCTGGACGAGCCCCGCCGCGTGGCCGACACGATCGCCGCGATGGACCTCGACCACGTCGTCATCACGTCGGTCAACCGGGACGAGCTGCGCGACGGCGGTGCGAGCATCTACGCGGCGACGATCCGCGAGGTGCGCGACCGGCTGCCCGACTGCTCGGTCGAGGTGCTGATCCCCGACTTCAAGGGCGACGAGGCGGCGTTGCGGGCCGTGATGGACGCGCGGCCGGCGATCCTGGGCCACAACCTGGAGACCGTCGAGCGGCTGCACCCGGAGGTGCGGCCTGGCGGGCGGTACTGGCGCTCGATCTCGTACCTCGGGCTGGCCAAGCGGATCGACCCCTCGATGCTGACCAAGACGGGCATTATCCTGGGGATGGGCGAGGAGGAGGCCGAGATCCGGCAGGCGATGGCGGATCTGCGCGAGGCCGCGGTCGACATCCTCACCCTGGGACAGTACCTGCGGCCGTCGCGGCAGCACATCCCGGTGGCCCGCTGGGTGACGCCCGCCGAGTTTCGGGACTGGAAGCGGATCGGCGAGCAGGAATACGGGTTCCGGCATGTGGAATCGGGGCCGCTGGTGCGCTCCAGCTACCACGCCAAGGAGCAGGCGCGCGAGGTGGAGGCGGGCGGGCCGGGCAAGATCCGCGAGGTGATGGAGGCGGATATCCCTGCGCCGGCCGAGGTGGTTGCGATGCCCGCGAACGGACGGCCGACACGTCCCCTGGTGCAGCTTCGCGTGAGCCGGGCGGCGACGCAGGCCGCGGGAACGGGGGGCTGAGGCGAATGGCGCAAGCGACCGGGACTGCCGCCGAGCGGACCGTCGGCGGCTTCACGCGCGAGGAGCTTCATGCGCTGCTCGCCGACATGCTTCTCTATCGCCGCTTCGAGGAGAAGGCGGAAGAGGCCTACGCGATCGGCAAGATCGGCGGCTTTTGTCATCTGCACATCGGCCAGGAGGGGCTGGCGGCGGGGTCGATCAAGCCGCTCCGCCGCGACGACCTGGTGATCACCGCGTACCGGGAACACACCCAGGCGATCGCCAAGGGGATCAGCCCCGGGGCGGTGATGGCGGAGCTGTACGGCCGGGCGGACGGGTGTTCGGGCGGCCGCGGCGGCTCGATGCACCTCTTCGACACCGAAATCGGCTTCTGGGGCGGCCACGGGATCGTGGGGGGCCAGATTCCGCTGGGCGCGGGGCTGGCGTGGGCGATCAAGTACCGGGGCGGCGACCAGATCTGCATGTGTTTCATGGGCGACGCCGCGGTGAACCAGGGCGCGTTCCTGGAAGCGCTGAACATGTCGGCGATCTGGCACCTGCCGGTCATCTACGTGGTCGAGAACAACGGCTACGGGATGGGGACGGCCTTCTCGCGCGTCTCCGCCACCGAGATGGAAGCGCGCTCGGGGGCGTACGGTATTCCGGCGCACACGGTCGACGGCCAGGACGTCCTGGCGTCCTACCGCTTCTTCGAGGAGCTGGCCGAACGCGTGCGCGCGGGCGCCGGTCCCCAGTTCGTCAACGCGCTGACGTACCGCTTCCGCGGGCATTCCATGTCCGACCCGGTGTCGGGCACGTACCGGTCGAAGGAGGAGGTGGACTCGGCGGTCGAGGAACAGGATCCGATCACGATCCTGCGTGACCGCCTGATGGACGCGGGGCTGCTCACCCAGGAGGAACTGGAAGCGCTGGATGCCGAGGCGCGCGCCCTGAGTGACGAGGCGGCCGACTTCGCCGACGCGTCGCCGCTGCCGGACCCCTCCACGCTGTACGACCACGTCTACGCCGAGATCAACCGGCACGGGCGCCTGTTCCTGGACGCCTCCCATGGCTGAGCTGACCTACCGCGAGGCACTCAACGCGGCGATGTGCCAGGAGATGGACCGGGACGACTCGGTCTTTCTCATGGGCGAGGAGGTTGCGGAGTACGACGGCGCCTACAAGGTGTCGCGCGGCATGCTGGAGCGTTACGGCGACCGGCGCGTCGTCGATTCGCCGATCAGCGAGCTGGGCTTCGCCGGGGTGTGCGTGGGCGCGGCGATGGCGGGCCTGCGGCCGATCTGCGAATTCATGACCTTCAACTTCTCGATCCTCGCGCTGGACCAGGTGATCAACAGCGCCGCCAAGATGCTGTACATGACGAACGGCCAGGTTCCCGTGCCGATCGTGTTCCGGGGCCCCACGGGGGCGGCGCTCCAGCTTTCGGCGCAGCACTCGCAGGCGTGCGAGACCTACTACGTGCATGCGCCCGGCGTGAAGCTGGTGACTCCCGCCACACCGGCCGACGCCAAGGGACTCCTCGCGGCCGCGATCCGCGACGACGACCCGGTCGCGGTGATGGAGGGCGAGCTCCTGTACAACGTCCGGGGCGAGGTTCCCGACGACGAGTACGTGATTCCGCTGGGCGTGGCCGACACGAAGCGCTCGGGCGACGACGTGAGCATCGTGACGCACGGGAAGATGGTGCACGTGGCGCTGCAGGCGGCCGCCGCGCTCGCCCGCGAGGCGATCGAGGCCGACGTCCTGGACCTGCGCTCGATCCGGCCGCTCGACGTGGACGCGATCCTGGAGAGCGTGGCGCGCACGAACCGGGTGGTCTACCTGGAGGAAGGGTGGCCGTTCGCAGGCGTGGGGGCGCAGATCGTGTCCCTGATCCAGGACGAGGCGTTCGACGACCTCGACGCCCCGGTCGTTCGCGTGACCCAGGCGGATGTGCCGATGCCGTACGCCAAGAACCTGGAGCAGCTCGCGAAGCCGAGCGCGAAGGCCGTCGTGGACGCGTGCAAGCGCGTGCTCTACCTCTGAGAGGGGCGAAGCAATGGCTACACGGGTCCACATGGAAGCGCTCTCGCCCACGATGGAAGAGGGGCAGGTCGTCAAATGGCTGAAGGAAGAGGGTGAAGCGGTCGCGCAGGGCGACATCCTCGCCGAGATCGAGACCGACAAGGCCACGATGGAACTGGTGGCGCGCGGCGAGGGCGTGCTGAGGAAGATCTTCGTTGCGGAAGGCGCGGCCGCGCCGGTGGGCGACGTGATCGCGGTGATCGGGGCGGAGGACGAGGACATCGCCGCGCTGGTGGAGTCGCTGGGGGCGCCCGCGAAGCCGGACGGCGCGAAGCCCGCGGCTGAGCCTGCCGCCGAGCCGGAGCCTGCGGGAGCAACGGCGGTGGCGGCACCCACGGCAGTGGCCCCGCCGACCGCCCCTGCGCCGACCGTCCCTGCCCCGGGTGGGCGCATCAAGGCCTCCCCCGTCGCGCGGCGCCTCGCGGGCGAACTGGGCGTCGACCTCGCCGCGGTCTCCGGGTCGGGCCCCAACGGCCGCGTGATCAAGCGGGACGTCGAGGCTGCGGCCGCCGCGGCGCCGACCGCAGCGGTGGCCACGCCCGCGCTCCCCGACACCGAGTTCGAGGACGTTCCGCTGTCGCAGATGAGAAAGACGGTCGCCCGCCGCCTGAGCGAATCGCTGGGCCCGGTACCGCACTTCTTCCTCACGGTCGATGTCGACATGACGCGGGCGTTGCAGGCGCGCGCCAGGGTGAACGAGCTGCTTGCCGCGCAGGGCGCCAAGGCGTCGCTGAACGACATGGTGATCAAGGCGACCGCGGTCGCGCTCACGCACCACACCGACTGCAACGCCTGGTGGCAGGGCAACGCCATCCGCCGCTTCAACCGGGTTCACATGGGTATCGCGGTGGCGGTGCCCGACGGGCTGATCACCCCGGTCGTGCGGGACGCGCACGCCAAGGGCCTCGCGCAGATCAGCACCGAGATCCGCGAGCTCGCCGGGCGTGCCCGCGAGAAGAAGCTCCAGCCCCACGAGTACACGGGATCCACCTTCTCGATCTCCAATCTGGGGATGTTCGGGATCGAGGAATTCACCGCCGTGATCAATCCGCCCGAAGCGGGGATCATCGCGGTCGGGGCGGTGGAGGAGCGGCCCGTCGTGCTGGACGGCGAGGTGGTCGTGCAGCCCCGCATGAGAGTCACGATGAGCTGTGATCATCGGGTGATCGACGGCGCGCAGGGCGCACGCTTCCTGGCGACGCTCAAGTCGTTCCTGGAAGAGCCGGCCGCGATCCTGATCTGATGACCCCGTCCAGGACCTCGCTCGGGCTGCTTCTGCTGATTGGCGCGGCCGGGTGCCTCGCTGCGGACCGCCTGACGGCACAGGAGGGGGCCACCCTCATCCGTGCGGCGCGCCTGATTGACGGCAACGGCAACCTCGCCGAACCCGGCGCGGTCCTGGTCGAGGGGGAGAGGATCGTCGCGGTCGGGACAGCAGCAGCCGCCGCGCCGGCCGAGCAGACCATCGACCTTGGCGAAGCCACCATACTGCCCGGCCTGATCGACCTTCACACCCACCTCACGGACAGGGTCGGCACGCACTGGGAGGAAGTCCTCGTCACCACCACGCCAGCACAGGCGGCGCTCTGGGGCGCGGCCAACGCACTCACCACGCTGCGCGCCGGCTTCACGACCGTCCGCGACATGGGCCCCACCTGGCCCTACACGGACGTCGATCTGCGCGACATCATCGCCGAGGGCGTGATGCCGGGGCCGCGCATGCAGGTGGCCGGCAACTACGTCTCGGCGACGGGGGGTGCCGGCGACGCCCGCCAGTTCTCGATCTACGTCGACGTGCCGGTCGTGCGGAACCTGGCCGACGGGGTCGACGCGGTGCGCGCCGCCGTTCGCACCAATCACAAGAACGGCGCGGACTTCACCAAGATCCTGGCCACCGGGGCGGTGCTGTCGGTGGGGATTCCGCCCGGTGCCCAGCAGTATTCCGAGGCCGAGCTCGCGGTCGCGGTGGAGGAGACCGACCGCTGGGGCCGCTTCACCGCCGCGCACGCGCACGGCACCGAGGGGATCAAGGCGGCGATCCGGGCCGGGGTCCGCACCGTCGACCACGGCTCGATGCTCGACGACGAGGCGGTCGCGATGCTGCAGGAAAGCGACTACACCTACTACGTGCCTACCCTGTACGTCGGCGTGATCGTCCCGCGCGACGGGGCGTCGCTGGGCATCCCGGAGCCGCTCATCCGGCGATCAACCGAGATGATGCGCTACCGCAACGCCACATTCCGCCGTGCCGTCGAGGCGGGGCTGACGATCGGCTTTGCGACCGACGCCGGGGTTTTCGAACACGGCCACAACGCCCGCGAGTTCCAGATTCGCGTCGAGAACGGCCAGTCCGAGATGGACGCGATCTCCTCGGCGACGGGCGTGGCGGCGATGATCATGGGCTGGGAGGCCGACGTGGGCTCTCTCGAGGCCGGCAAGTACGCGGACATCATCGCGGTTCCCGGCAATCCGCTCGACGACATCACGCTGCTGGAACGCGTGACGTGGGTGATGAAGGGCGGCGAGGTCTACCGGGACGACGCGAACCATTCGTTCTCTTTGGGGAGGTGATCCCTTGACGGACAGGACTGCAAACGGAACCGACTTCGACGTCATTGTCATCGGCGGCGGCCCCGGCGGGTACGTCGCCGCGATCCGCGCCGGCCAGCTGGGCCTGAAGGCCGCGTGCGTCGAAGCCGACAAGCTCGGCGGCGTGTGTCTCAACGTCGGTTGCATCCCGACCAAGGCGCTTCTGAGCAGCGCGCTGATGGTCAACGAGCTGAAAAAGGCGGACGGCCACGGCATCTCCTTCGAGGGGCTGACGGTCGACCTCGGACCCGCGCAGGCGCGCAGCCGCAGCGTCGCGAACCGGCTGTCCAATGGCGTCGGCTTCCTGCTGAAGAAGAACAAGGTCGAGCACATCGAGGGGTACGGACGGCTGCTGGGCGGGGGAGCGGTCGAAGTCGAGAACGAAGGGGACAGGCGCACCATCACCGCGAAGGACATCATCATCGCGACGGGCTCGCGGCCGCGCAGCCTCCCCTTCCTGCAGATCGACGAAGAGCGAATCTGGTCCTCGACCGGCGCGCTCTTCCAGGACAAGGCGCCGGGGACCCTCGTCGTCGTGGGCGCGGGCGCCGTGGGCATGGAGTTCGCCGACATCTACAACGCCTACGGCACGGAGGTGACGGTGATCGAGGCGCTGGACCGCGTCCTGCCGCTGGAGGACAAGGATGCCTCGCGGGCGGTGGCCCAGGCGTTCAAGAAGCGGAAGATGAAGATCTTCACCAGCGCCCGCGTGGAGAGCACGGTGGTCCGGGAGGACGGGGTCACGATCTCGTTCACGGACAGGAAGGGCAAGGACCACACGCTCGAGGTCGACTACGTCCTGTCCGCGGTGGGCCGCATTCCGAACACGGAGGACATCGGCGCCGAGGCTGCGGGCGTGAAGCTGACCGAACGCGGCCGGTTCATCGAAGTGGACGGCACCATGCGCACCAGCGCGCCCGGGGTATGGGCCGTGGGCGACTGCGCGGGCGAGCAGCTGCTGGCCCACAAGGGCATGCACGAAGGCGTGGTTGCCGCGGAACACATCGCGGGTGTCGGACACCACACGGTCGACTACGACAACGTCCCCAACTGCACGTACTGCCACCCGGAGGTGGCGTCGGTGGGGCTGACCGAGGAACAGGCGCGCGAGAAGGGACTCGACATCGAGGTCGGAAAATTCCCCTGGGTCGGCAACGGGCGGGCTCTGGCCGCGGGCGACGCGACGGGGTTCGTCAAGGTGATCCGGGACAAGCGCTACTCGGAGGTCGTCGGCGCGCACATCGTGGGCCCGCACGCCACCGAGCTCATCGCCGAGTTCGTGATGGCGAGACACCTGGAGTCGACCGTCGAGGAGATCGACCTGGCGATGCACCCGCACCCGACGCTGTCGGAGGCGGTGGCGGAGGGAGCGCTCGGCGCGCTGGGGCGGGCGCTGCACGTCTGACTGAAGGGGTTCAGCCTCCCACCAGCTCCATCGCGGCGAGTGCCAGCACCTGCGTGCACGCGACCAGGTCGTCCACCGCGCAGGACTCGTCCGGCTGATGCGCTTCTTCGAGCGGTCCGGGCCCGTACGCCACGCAGTGCTCCACTCCCGCGATGCGCGCGAAGTGCTTCTGGTCGTAGGTGCCGGGACTGGCCACCAGTTCGGGTTCGCCCCTGGTCACGGTCCGCACGGCGCCCGACAGCGCGCCCACCAGGGGCGACCCGGCCGGCGCGTGCACGGGGTGCACCACCATGCGGTCCTCGACGGTGAAGCGCCGGCCCGGTTGTGCGGCCGCGACGGCCTGCACCAGCCGCATGACCTCGTCCCGCACCTCGTCGAACGACTCCTCGGGGATGAAGCGGCGGTCGAAGGTGGCCGTGCAGCGGTCGGCGACGCAGGGCGACTGGGTGGACTCGCCCGCCTGCCCGCCGACGATGGCGTTGACGTTCAGCGAGGGCCGGCGCGAAGGCTCCGGCACGACCGGAAGCGCGGAAAGGCGGGCGGCGAGGTCGGGGCCGAGCTCCATGCGCAACGCCTCCAGGAGCGCGCCCATGTCGTCGATCGCGCTCCGTCCCAGGTGGCTCATGCTGCCGTGGGCGGCGTGGCCGTGCGCGACGATGTCGAACCAGTAGACGCCGCGGTGGCCCACGCACACGCGCGCGGGGCCGAAGGGCTCGGGGATGATCGCGAAGTCGGTGTTGGCGGCCGAGATCACCCCGGTCTCGCACAGGTGGGCCACTCCGGCAAAGCCGCCGCTCTCTTCGTCGACGGTGCCGCTGATGTCGATCCCGCCACCCAACCGGACGCCCGCGCGGCGGATGGCTTCGATCGCGAACACCGCGGCCGCGATTCCCGACTTCATGTCCGAGGCGCCACGCCCGTAGATACGGCCGTCGCCCACGAGTCCCCCGAACGGGTCGACCGACCAGCCGTCGCCCGGGGGCACCACGTCGAAGTGGCCGTTCAGGTGCAGCCGCGGGCGCCGCCCCGCCACGTCGCTTCGACCCACCACGTTCAGGCGCGGATGCGCGGCGGTGTGCTCGGCACGCCCCTCGGCCGCGACGTATTCCACGGCCATCCCCGCCCCGCCCAGCCGCCGCCCGATGAGCTCGGCACAGTCGCGGTAATGCTCGCCGGGCGGGTTGACCGTGGGGATCCGGATCAGGTCTGCCGTGAACTCGACGATTTCGTCGCGGGCGGCCTCGACCTCCGCGAGAACGCGGTCGATGCGATGGGCGGTTCGCCGGGGGTCTCGGCTTGAGGTGTTCGGCATGGTAAACTTCAGTTTACAGCAGGTCAACTTCCGTTTACAAGAGAGATCCCATGGAATCCATGTTCAGCCTTGCCGGCCGTAGCGCCGCCGTTGTAGGCGCCGGGTCCGGCATCGGGGAAGCGGTCGCGATCGGGTGCGCAGAAGCGGGGGCGCGCGTCCACTGCCTGGACGTCAACGCGGTGGGCGCCGCCTCCACGGCGCGGTCGATCCGGGGGGCCGGCGGCGAGGCCGCATCCGGGGCGCTGGACATCCTCGACGGGGCCGCAACCACCGCCGCCTTCGAGGCGATCGCCGACGGTCACGGGTCGCTGGACGTCGTTGTGTGCACGCCGGGAGTCAACGTGCGCAAACCCCTCCTGGACTACACCGATGACGAGATCGACCGGGTGCTGGGGCTGAATCTCAAGGGCGGCGCCCACGTCATCCAGTCGGCGGGCAGGATCATGCGGAAGCAGGGCCACGGGTCGATCATCCTGTTCAGCTCGATCCGCTCCGTGGTCGTCGAGCCGGGCCAGAGCATGTACGCGGCCACCAAGGCGGGCATCGTTCAGATGGTCCGTGCCGCCGCCGCCGAGCTGGGACCGCACGGTGTGCGCGTCAACGCGGTCGCCCCCGGCGTGATCGACACGCCCCTGACGGCCCCGATCAAGGACCGGCCCGAGTGGTACGGCGCCTACGCGGAGCGCAACATCTTCGGCCGCTGGGGCAGCGCCCGCGAAATGGCGGGGCCCACGGTCTTCCTCGCCTCGGATGCGGCCAGCTATGTGACGGGCACGGTACTCTTCGCCGACGGAGGCTGGACGGCGATCGACGGGAGGTTCACGCCGCCGACCTGAACGCTAGAGGTCGGGCTCGATCCCCCGGATTCGAAGCGTTCGGGCGACCGCCTCGCCGATCTTGTTGTTCGGCGTCGACGCGCCCGCCGTAATCCCGATCTCGACGGGGCCGGACGGGAGCCAGCCGGAGGAGGCAATCTCCGGAGCATGGGGGTCCAGTTCGGCCTTGTGGTGGATCAGTCCGGTGTCCACGTCGATGCACGACGCGTCCTTGACGTGGTATGTCGTCGTGTACTCGCGGCACAGATGCGCCAGGTGGTTCGTGTTCGACGAGTTGTAGCCGCCGACCACGATCATGATGTCGGGAGGTGAATCCATCATCTCGAGCACGGCGTCCTGGCGTTCCTGCGTCGCCGAGCAAATGGTGTCGAAGGACCGGAAATGCGCCTCCGCGTGGTCCTCTCCGAAGGTCTCGGCCATCATCTCGCGCAACCGGGCGCCGATGGCCAGCGATTCCGTGGCCAGCATGGTGGTCTGATTGGCCACGCCGACGCTCCTGAGGTCCCGGTCGGGGTCGAAACCGTCGGAGCTGCGGTCGGCGAAGTGGTGGAGAAACTCGTTGCGGCTCATCGCTCCGGCGCCACCCGTCATGTAGGTCCCCACGCGCTCCGCCTCGGCCATGTCGCGCACGATGATGTACTTGCCCCCGTCGTGGAGCTTGACCTGGCTGGCGGTCGCGCGCGACTCCTCGTGCTTGTACTTGCCGTGGATGACGGCGGTGAAACCATCGCGCGCGTAGCTGTTGACGCGCTTCCAGACGAGCAGCACCGAGCCGCAGGTCGTGTCGACCAGGACACAGCCGATCGCCTTGAGCCTCTTCAGGTCGGTGATCGTGACCCCGAAGGCGGGGATGATGACGACATCGTCTGCGGTAACGTGCCCGAAGTGGAATTCGCCGTCGTCGCCGGGAGAGAGCAGTTCGATGCCCATCTCCTCGAGACGCCGGTTCACGTGCGGATTGTGGATGATCTCGCCGACCAGGTAGATGCGCTTGTCGGGGAACTTGTGGCGCGTCTCGTAGGCGTAGTCGATCGCCCGGTCCACCCCGTAGCAGAAACCGAAATCCTTGGCCAGGCGTACCTTGACGTCACCGAACTGGTCGGTGTAGGCACGGGACCGGATGCGCTCGACGATCGCGGAGTGGTACTCCGAGTCGATCAGGGGCTTGACCTCGGCCTTGAGCCCGAAGCCCTTGCGGAAATAGGTCTGTTGCATGGCCGAATATACATTGCATTGCGGGCCGGGGGTATTCTCGGGCGCCGGCCCGCGGAAATTCATGGAGCAGAGATCTTGCTGAGCAGACTGATTTTCCTCTTTGTCGCCGTCCCGCTGGTGGAGCTGGCGATTCTGTTGCAGGTCGGGCAGTGGATCGGGATCGGCCCCACCTTCGGGCTGGTTGTGGTGACCGGCGTGGCGGGCGCTGCGCTGGCCCGGCGGCAGGGCCTGCGGGCGTTCATGGCGGTGCAGCGCGAACTCGCCGAAGGCCGCCTGCCCGGCAGATCGCTGCTGGACGGCCTCGCGATCCTGGTGGGAGGCGCGTTCCTCCTGACTCCCGGGATCCTCACCGACGTCGCCGGCTTCAGCCTCCTCCTGCCGACCTCCCGCAGGTGGCTTCAGAGGCTGGCGCTGCGGGGGCTCGAGAAGCGGATCAGCGAGGGCACGATGGAGGTTCGCGTCTTCGGTCCCGGAGGCCCCCGATGAACCACGACATCTCTTTCCTGGAGCGCCTGCTCGATGCGCCCGGCCCGTCCGGATTCGAAACGCGTCCGGCGCGGGTGTGGCGCGACGAGGCGGGCTCGTTCGCCGAGGCGTGGTCCGACGTCGTCGGCAACAGCTATGCGGCGGTTCGCAGGGACGCGCGGCCGCTGGCGCTGCTCGCCGGCCACATCGACGAGATCGGGCTGCAGGTCACCCACGCCGACGAATCGGGGCTGCTCTACTTCGGGGGGATCGGCGGGTGGGATCCGCAGGTGCTGGTGGGACAGCGGGTGCGCGTGCTGGGGTCGAAGGGCGACGTGCCGGGCGTGATCGGGCGCAAGGCCATCCACCTGATCGAACCCAAGGAGCGCGACAAGGCCGTGAAGGTGAAGAAGCTGTGGATCGATGTGGGGGCCGGATCGCGGCAGCAGCTCGCTGAACTGGGCGTGCGGGTGGGGGACCCCGCCGTGATCGACACCGGGATGGTGCGCCTCGCGGGGGACCGGGTGGCCAGCAGGGCGATCGACAACCGCGTCGGCGCGTTCATCGTGCTCGAAGCGCTGCGCCTGGTGGCCGGACAGGGGGGCCGGGCGGGGGCGGTGGCGGTCGCGACCGCGCAGGAGGAGATCGGGTACTCGGGGGGAGGAGCGCGCGCCAGCGCGTTCGGGCTCGCGCCGGATGTGGCGCTGGTGGTGGACGTGACGCACGCGACCGACGTGCCCGAGGTGGACAAGAGCGAGGTGGGCGAACACTCGCTGGGCGGCGGGCCGGTGCTGACGCGCGGGTCGGCCACGCACCCCGAGGTGTTCGAGCTGCTGGCCGGGACCGCCGAGGCGAACGACATCCCGTACTCGATCCAGGCCGCCCCGCTGCGCACGAGCACCGACGCCGACGCGATTCATCTGGCGCGCGGCGGGATACCGACCGGGCTCGTGTCCGTGCCGAACCGGTACATGCATTCACCCAGCGAGATGGTGTCGGTCGCCGATCTCTTTCTGACCGCGCGGCTCCTGGCGGCATTCGTTGCCAGGCTGGACGAAGGGATCGATTTCGGGCGCGGTTGACGGGGGGCTATATTGAGGCCCCGCCGTTCGCACGAAAGAGAGTGAAATACATGGTCGACGCCCGGATCGCAATTCGAGAAATACAGGACATGAGGGAGGAGGGGTACCTCTCGGACGCCCTTCTCCGGTACGCCGTCAAGACACTGTCCCGGGACGAACGGTCGGACTGGGTCGGGGTGTACCTTCTCAACGACGAAGGCCTCGAACTGTGGCTCCACAACTACGTGGGCGCGCCGACCGAGCACGCGCGGATTCCCGTGGGACAGGGCGTGTGCGGCACCGCCATCGCACACGGAGCCAACCAGAACGTCCCGGACGTCTCGAAGTTCGAAGGCTACCTGGCGTGCAGCCCGGACGTGAAATCGGAACTCGTCGTCCTGATCAGGGCCGGAACCGAGATCTACGGCCAGTTCGACATCGACTCGCGCCAGCCGGCAGCCTTCACTTCCCAGGACGAGGTCGCGATCCAGATGATCGCGGACAAGCTGGCGGAGCAGATCGCTCACGAACGCCGCTAGCAGCCGCGTGCCGGCCGCGGTGCGCTCCTTCCGGGCCGACAACCCGGGACGCTTTTCGCTCGACGGCACGGTAAGCTACATCGTCGGCGACCGGACGGCCGCCGTGATCGATCCGGGACCCGCCCTGCACGCGCATCTGCGGGTCCTGGCCGAAGCGCTCGCCGACACCCGCCACGCCACCATCCTGCTGACCCACGCCCACGACGATCACGCGGCGGGCGCCGGCGAGCTTGCACGCATGACGGGCGCCCGGATCCGGGGTCCGGGCGGCGACCGCGACCTCAGCGACGGCGAGGTCATTGCGACCGACGGCGGCGACCTGGTCGCGGTGTGGACGCCCGGCCACGCGCGCCGGCACTTCTGCTTCCACCTCCCCGGCGAAGGCGCCGTCTTCACCGGCGACCTCATCCTGGGCGAGGGCGACACCACCTGGGTCGGCGAATACCCGGGAGGCGTCGCCGACTACCTGACCTCGCTGGACCGCCTCGCCGCGCTGGACGCCCGCGTCCTCTACCCGGGCCACGGCGACCCCCTCTTCGACCCGGCCGAGGCGATCGCCCGCTTCCGCAACCACCGCCTTTCCCGGATCGATCAGGTTCGCCGCGCGGTCGCGGAGACCGGCCGCGACGACCCCGACTTCCTTGCGCGGCGCGTCTACGGCCGCCTTCCGCGCGAGGTCCACGAGATGGCCGCGGCGGGGGTGGCTGCGATTCTGGACTACCTTGCCACTGCCGGATAGCTTGCCCGGATGATTCCGGCCACTCTCGCGAAGTCCCTTGTCGAGATCTGCGGTGCGGATGCCGTGATCCTGGACGAGGATCGGCTTCTCGTCTATGAATCGGATGCGCTGACCGCCTATCGGCACCGTCCCGGCGCGGTGGTGCTGCCGCGTACGACCGAGGAGGTCCAGGGCGCCGTGCGCGCCGTCGCGAAACACGGGCTGCCGATCGTGCCGCGAGGCGCGGGGACCGGGCTGTCGGGGGGTGCGGTGGCGCTGAACCGCGCGGTCGTGATCGGTACGGCGCGCATGAACCGGATCCTGCACATCGACGCGCCCAACCGGCGTGCCGTGCTGCAGCCGGGAGTCATCAACGCGGAACTCTCGGTCGCGGCGCGGGCGCACGGGCTGTACTACGCCCCCGACCCGTCCTCGCAGACGACCTGCACGATCGGCGGGAACGTGGCCGAGAACTCGGGCGGGCCGCACTGCCTGAAGTACGGCGTGACCTCGCGCTACGTGACCGCCCTGACCGTGGTCCTCGCCGACGGGTCGGTCGTCAAGCTGGGCGGACAGGGCCGGGAGTCGCCCGGCTACGACCTGGTGGGCCTGTTCGTGGGCTCGGAGGGGTGTTTCGGGATCGCCACCGAGATCGAGGTCGGTCTTCTGCCGGTGCCCGAAGGCGTGCGCACGCTGCTCGGGATCTTCGACCGCATCGACGACGCGGGCCAGGCCGTATCCGACATCGTGAGCGCCGGGCTGCTTCCCGCGGCCATGGAGATCATCGACGGGCCGACGATCCGCGCGGTGGAGGACAGCGTGTTCGCGGCCGGGTACCCGACCGACGCCGAGGCCGCGCTGGTGATCGAGTTCGACGGGGTGGAGGCCGGGCTGGATCACGACGCGAAACGCGCGGCCGAACTGTGCGCGCGCGCCGGGGCCCGCGAAGTGCGGAGCGCCCGTGACGACGAGGAGCGTATGGCCCTGTGGAAGGGGCGCAAGAAGGCATTCGGCGCCATGGGGCGGATCGCGCCGGACCTCCTGGTGCAGGACGCCACGGTGCCGAGGACCACGCTGCCGGCGATCCTGCGGGGCATTTCCGACATCGGCGCCCGCTACGAACTCGTGGTCGCCAACGTCTTCCACGCCGGTGACGGCAACCTGCATCCCAACATCCTCTTCGACCGCCGCGACGCCGGGGAGCTGGAGCGCGTCGAGCGCGCGTCGAAGGAGATCATGCAGCTCTGCGTGGATTCCGGCGGCACGATCACCGGCGAACACGGCGTCGGGCTCGACAAGAAGCACCACATGCCCCTGATCTACGGAGCGGACGAACTCGGTGCGATGTGGGGCGTGCGCCGGGTGTTCGATCCCGCGGGCGTGATGAACCCCGGCAAGGTGCTGCCCGAGGAGGCCGTCGTTGATTGAGGCGACCGTGGACCGGGCCACCGCCGTGCGGGAGTCGTTCCCGGAGAGCGTGGACGAAGCGGCGGCGATCGTCCGGGCGGCGAACGAAGCGGGCACGCGCCTGCTCCCGGCCGGACTGCGAAGCTGGCTGGGCGCCGCCGGCTGGACCCGCCCCGCCGACATGACCGTGTCGTGCGCCCGTCTCGATGCCGTGCGGCACTACGAACCCGCCGACCTGACCCTGACCGCGGACGCCGGACTCGGCCTGGCCGAACTGGACGACATCCTGCGGCCCAACGGGCAATGGCTGCCCGCGGACGCGCCCGGAGCGGGGGCCGGAACGCTCGGAGGGCTGGTGGCGTGCGGTGTTTCCGGGCCGTTGCAGGGCCGGTACGGCGCGCTGCGCGACAACGTGCTGGGACTCGATGTGGTGACGGGCAGCGGCCGCGTGCTGCAAATCGGCGGCCGGGTCGTCAAGAACGTCGCCGGGTACGACCTGGTCCGCCTCTTCACGGGAAGCCGCGGGAGCCTCGGGCTGATCACGAGCGTCTCGGTGCGGCTGTTCCCCCGGCCCGAGGCGGACCTCACCCTGTGCTACGCGGGCGAGGTCGCCGAGATCGTGGAGCTGGCGCGCACCGTGTGCACAGGTCCCCTGCCGGTCGCGGCGGTCGAGGTCGCGGTGGAGCGTGCCGACGGGGACGCCGTCTGCGCGGTGCGGCTGCTGGGTGGCGCGGCGGAAGTGGACGACGTGCGCGCGCGCCTGGCTGAACTTGTGGGTCACGAGCCGGCGCGGTCGCTGCCGGGCGACGAGAGCGACGCGTTTCACCTGGAACGTACCGGGTGGGAGCGGGGGAGCGCGTTGGTGGCGCGCCTGGCGGCGCTGCCGGACCGGCTGGGGCATGCGTGCGAACACGCCGTCGCGCTGGCGAGCGCGCTGGGGGGCGGGGTCGTCGCCGACGCGGTGCAGGGGGTCGCGCGCGTGAGGGCGGTGCCGGGTGGGGTGGTGGGGGCCGACGCCGCCGCGGCCGAGGCCGTCGTGGGCGCGCTGTCGCGGGCGCGTGGGGCGATGGAGGCGGTGGGCGGGTCGATGACCCTCAGCCAGGCGCCCGCAGAGGTGGCCGCGCGGGTGGGGTGGACGGGGGGCGGGGGGGGTGGGGCCGAACTCGGCAACCGGATCAAGGACCTCTTTGACCCGGGGTCCGTGCTCGCCGCGCGGTGCCCATGACCGGCGCCGTCGACTCGCTGGCCAGCGCGGTCAGGGAGCAGGAACAGGGTCTGCTGAACTGCGTGCACTGCGGTTTCTGTCTGCCCGCCTGCCCCACCTATCGCCGCCTGGGCGACGAGGCCGATTCGCCGCGCGGCCGGCTGTACCTGATGCAGGCGGTGGTCGAAGGCAGGCTCGACCCGGGTGCGGAGGCCTTCCACACCCACATCGGGCGCTGCCTGGGCTGCCGCGCCTGTGAACCTGTCTGCCCCTCTGGGGTGGAGTACGGCCACCTCCTGGAACTCGCGCGGCACGTGGGGCGCGAGGCGCGGCGGCCTCCGCTCCTCGTGCGCGCGCTCCTGCGCGTTTTCGGCACGGCCTGGATGGCGCGGCCGGCCATGCTCGCGGGCCGCTTTCTGCGCGCAACCCGAATCCCCACGCTGCTCACCCGGCTGCTGGCCGGCGCCGACCCCCCGGGCGGGGCCCGGCTGGGCATTGCGATGCTCGCGGCGTCCGCGCCCCCGCCGGCACTGCCCGGGCCCGCGCGCACCCACCCGCCGCGGCCCCGCCCCGCCGCCCCCCCGACGCAGCACACAACCGTCGGGATCCTCACCGGGTGCGTCCAGGCCGGGCTTTTCTCGCGTGTCAACCAGGCCACCGTACGGGTCCTGCGGGCCAACGGCTACCGCGTCGTGACCGTGCCGCGCCAGGGGTGCTGCGGTGCCCTGCACGCCCACGCCGGCGATCTCGAGACCGCGCGCGCGCTGGCGCGGAACAACGTGGAAGCGTTCGAAGCGGCGGGCGTGGACGTGATCGCGATGAACGCGTCCGGCTGCGGGGCCGCCATGGCCGACTACGGCCCGCTCCTCGCGCACGACGAAGAGATGGCCCAGCGGGCCTCCGGCATCGCCGCCAGGGTGCGGGATGTCTCCGAACTGCTCGCCGAGCGTGGCCCGGCGGCGGGCGGCTCCGTCCCGTTGACGGTCACCTGCGACGCGCCGTGCCACCTCCTGCACGCACAGGGCGTAGCGGATGCTCCCGCGCGCGTGCTGAACGCGATCCCGGACGTCGAAGTCGTCCCGCTGCCGGGCGCGGCCGAGTGTTGCGGCGGCGCCGGAATCTACGGGCTCACCAACCGCCGTCTGGGTGGCTGGATCGGGTCCGACAAGGTGCAAAGCGTGCGGGGAACGGGTGCCTCGGCGCTTGTCACCGGCAACCCCGGCTGCATGATGCAGATCGGGGCGGGCCTTGCACTGGACGGCGCCCGGATTCCAGTCCTGCACCTCGTCGAACTGCTCGATGAAAGCTATCGCCGGGGCGGGCTGTACCGGAACGAGGGATGAACATCTCGATCGCCGACGCGGAGGCGCAGACGCAGGAGTGCCTTGATCTGCTGCGCAGGCTGGTGCAAATCGAATCCCCGACCCGCGACGTTGCGGCCAACCTTGCTGCTGCGGAGCTGCTGGAGGAAGCGCTTGTCGCGGTGGGCGGGAACGTAAAGCGCATACACGCCCCCGGCCTGGGCGAACACCTGCTCACGCGCATTCCCGGAGAGAACCGGGATGGTCCGCCCCTGCTGGTCCTCGGGCACATGGACACCGTGCATCCGGTGGGCACGCTCGCGCGGATGCCGTTCGCGGACGATGACGGGAAGATCCGCGGCCCCGGCATCTACGACATGAAGGCGGGGCTCGCGGTCGCGGTCGCCGCGCTCCGCCTTCTGGCAGCCAGGGGTTCCGCGCCCGCATCCGACCTCTCGGTGCTCATCACCTGCGACGAGGAGCAGGGGTCGCCACACTCGTGGGACACGATCGAAGCGGAAGCGAGGGCGTCGCGCGCCGCGCTGGTCCTCGAGCCGTCGGCCGCGGGGGGCGCGGTGAAGAGCCGGCGCAAGGGCGTCAGCGCATACGAACTGACCGTCAGCGGCCGGCCGGCGCACGCGGGGATCGAGCCCGAGATCGGCGCCAGCGCCATCCACGAGATCGCGCGTCAGATCTGCCGGATCTACGAACTTGCGGATCCGAAGGGCGGAACGACGATCAGCGTTGGCGTCATCGAGGGAGGCACTGCCGAGAACGTTGTGGCGGCCTCGGCGCGCTGCACCCTGGACGTGCGTTTCTGGACAAGCGCCGAAGCCGAACGGGTCGACAGTGCCTTGCGCACGCTCAGGCCCGTGAATCCGGCTTGTGCGCTGGACCTGCAGGGCGGCATAAACAGAGGTCCCCTGGAAAAAACCGATGCATCGGCCAGGATGTTTGCAACAGCACAGCGCCTGGCGGCCGGGCTGGGGTTCACGATTGGTGAAAAGTCGACCGGCGGCGGCAGCGACGGCAACATAACCGCGGCGGCCGGTTGTCCTACCCTTGACGGTCTTGGTCCAGACGGTGGAGGGGCCCACACGCTCCAGGAGCATATTCTGCTGGATGATGTGCCGCGCCGAATCGGTCTCGTGGCCGCGTTGTTTGCGAACATATGACGTTGTGTTGCGGACGGCGGGGCCGTATTTTGCATCCGTAAGCATCCACACAATTCACCCAGGAGTACGCTGCACAATGAATGCACAGGCACGAAACGACTACCGCACCGCTCTCAGGCAAGCCGAAGCCGAATTGGCGAACCATGAGAAGCGGGGCGACACGCTGCGCGTCACAATCGCCGGGCTGAAGAGCCTTCTCGGGGTCGAGCGGAAAGCCCCGGCTGCCGCTGCGGCGAAACCGGTTGCGGCGAAACCGGCGCGGGCGAAACCGGCCCGGGTCAAGAAGAAGAGAAAGCGGCGCAAGAGTGCCGGCGCCGGCCACCCGGACGTACCCGCCGGAACCTTCAAGGGCATGGGTCCCACGTTTGCCTATCGCAAGTTCGTGCAGATCTACGGCGACGGATACACGGTGCCGCAGATCCGTGACGCGCTGGTGCAGGGCGGGGTGGAATCAAAGTCGCGGACTTCCCTGTTGACCGGTCTTCACTCGGTTCGCCGCCGGGACCGGCTCAAGGCGGAAGCGGAGGCACGGCGGAAGGCTGCCCGGGAAGCTCCCAAGTCCGACGACGGCGATTCCCAGGAGTAACCTTCGGCACGCTCCATGAGAATCGACAGAGCGGTTCTGCGAGAAATACCCCTCGAACTCCGCGAAATCTTCGAAATCAGCAGCGGAGCCACCCGCGCGAGACGTATCCTTCTCCTTACACTGGAGTCGGATGGTATCGAAGCCTGGTCGGAGTGCGTCGTGGGTCAAACGCCAGGGTATTCCTATGAGACCACCGAGACAGCGTGGCACGTGCTTACGCGCTGGCTTCTGCCGGCGCTTGTGGGCACCGAATTCGACGACGCGCGTCACCTTGAGCTCGTCCCCTGGCTCCGCGGTCACCCCATGGCCAAAGCCGCCGTGGAGATGGCCGGGTGGGACCTGGAAGCGAAGCGCCGCAACGTGTCGCTCAGGGATCTGGTGGGCGGTGGCGAGGACGCGGTGCCCGTAGGCGTTTCGATCGGAATCCAGAAAACGGATCAGGAGTTGTTGGACAAGATCGAGGAATACACGCGCGACGGCTACCGGAAGATCAAGATCAAGATCAAGCCGGGACGCGATGTTGAAATGCTGCATGTGGTGCGGGAGCGCTTTCCGGACGTCCCGATCATGGCCGACGCCAACTCTGCGTACACCCTGGAAGCCGACCTGGAACGCCTGGCAGCGATGGACGACGATGATCTGATGATGATCGAACAACCGCTTTCACACGAGGACCTGCTTGACCACGCGGCCTTGCAAGATCGCATTTCTACACCCGTATGCCTCGACGAATCAATTCGCTCTGTCGGTGACGCACGTCTTGCTCTTCACCTCGGATCCGGCCGCATCATCAATATCAAGCCCGGACGCGTGGGCGGACTGGCGTCATCGCTGGCGATACACGACGAATGCAAAGCCGCCGGCTGGCCCGTCTGGTGCGGCGGCATGCTTGAGTCGGGCATAGGACGGGCGCACAACATCGCGCTTGCCACGCTGCCGGGCTTCACCCTGCCGGGGGACATCTCCAACTCAAAGCGCTATTGGGCCGAAGACATCGTCACGCCGGAGTTCGAGATGATCGATGGCATGATGCCGGTTCCCGAAGGGCCCGGGATCGGGGTCAGGCCGCGAACGTCGCGCATTGAGGCGCTGACGACGCGCATGCAGGTCTTCGAGGCTTAAACAGGCCGCTGGCACGCGGGACAGTACCTCCAGCGCGCTTCGAGCGGCTCGCCGCATGCACAGACGTTGCCGCGCGGACGGCCGCACATGGGGCACCCCGCGGCGCCCGGCGGCAGTGCCGCGTCACAATTTGCACAACGCACCATCGCCCCCTGCGTAAGCGCGATCACATCGCCCGCTTCGTGGGGTGTGGTAACGCCCTCCGCAACCTGGCGCAGGGCATCGCGGGACATGGAGCTCATGCCGTTGCGGCGGGCCAGGTTGCGAAGCGAAGTGATCGAAGCCCCGGACGTGATCGCCGCGCGGAGTTCGTCATCAACGACCAGTACCTCGAAGACCCCGCTGCGGCCACGGTATCCGCCGTTGCAGACCGCACAGTCGTCTCCCCGGCCGTTGCACTGCGAACACACGCGGCGGATCAGCCTCTGGGCGACCACACCGGACAGACCGGCGGCCACAAGAAAGGGCGGCACGCCCATTTCCATCAGCCGCGTGATGGCGCTGGGGGCGTCGACGGTGTGGATGGTGGTCAGGACCAGGTGGCCGGTCACGGCGGCCGACATCGCGATCTCGGCGGTCTCGCGGTCTCGCACCTCGCCCACGAGAATCACGTCCGGGTCCTGACGAAGGATCGCGCGCAGGCCGGACGGGAAGCCGACTCCCCCCTTGCGGTCGATTTCCATCTGCGCGACACCCGGGAACCTGTGCTCGACCGGGTCCTCCAGCGTCACGATGTTGATCTTTTCGGCGGCCAGTTCGGCCACCGCAGCGGACAGCGTGGTGGTCTTGCCGCTGCCGGTCGGGCCCGATGCGAGCAGCACGCCGTGCCGCCGCTTGAGGAGGTGGCGAACGCGGTCGAGATCGTTTGCCGACATCCCGAGGAACGACAGGTCGCGGGGCGCGTCGCCCGGGTCGAGAATCCGCAGCACGGCCTTCTCGCCGCCCAGCGTGGGAATCGTGGACACGCGCACCGTGAGCTCGGTGTTGCGCCTCCTGAACGTGAAGCCGCCGTCCTGCGGACGCCGTTTGACCGAGATGTCGAGCCCGGCCATGACCTTGACGCGCGAAATCGCGGCGCGATGGCTGCCCGGAGGCATCTCCGTCGCGGTGTGGAGCAGCCCGTCGATCCGGAAACGCACCCTTGAACCCGCCCCCAGCAGTTCGATGTGGATGTCGCTTGCGCGCCGGTCGATGGCGTTGGACAGCAGGTGATCCACGATCTTCACGATCGGCGCCGCGCTCGCCTCATCCTCCAGGTTCTTGCGTCCGTCACCCTGCGGACCCGGCCGGTCCGGACCCGGCCGCTCGAGGCTGTCCAGGAGCTCATGAAGCTCCCCGCCGTACGCGCCGAGCACGCCGTCGACCACCGCCGAGCGCGGCGCCGCGACCGCTTCCACATGGCACCCGGACTGAAAGCGCAGATCGTCGACGGCGTCGGTATCGAGGGGGTTGGCCATCGCAACGGTGAGCCGGCGTCCCGCGACGACCAGCGGAAGAATGCCCTTGCGGCGCGCCACGCCCGCGGGCACCAGCGCGAGCGCATCCGGATCCGGCAGGAGCGGCGGCGCCACGAAGCCCAGGTTGAGCTGTTCGGCCAGCGCCTTGGCCACCTGCACCTCGTCCACCACGCCCTTACGCAGAAGGACCTCGTCCAGCCGCCGTCCAGAACGGTCGCGGTCCTCTTCCGCGTTCCTCAGTGCCGAGGGCGAGAGGGCGCCCGTCTCAACGAGGATCCTGCCGAGTATCGTGTCGCTTGCGGGCATCGTGCCCGCAAGATGGCACGCGCGCCGGGACACCTACATGGCTGAACGGGACTACGAGACCGGGACGCTCGGACGCAGGTCCATGGTGACTTCGGCCTCGACGTGGCCGATATCGGCCCGATCCTTGAGTGCGTCCCGCAGCCGCGGGTCGATCTTGCGGTATGCCGCCAGCACCCCGTCGCGCAGCCGCAGCCGCAGGATCTTGATCGCGTTCACGTCGGGCCTCGACGTCCGGGTCTCCTTCTTCGCGTCCTCCATGTGCTTCGGGTTGATCTCGAAGGGGACCACGCCGACATCGTCGTGGCGGTCGGAGTCGATGTAGTGAATCGAAACGCTGACATCGCCGCGCGCCATGTGGTGCGAGATGTCGCCGATCGCCCGAAAACGGTCGGCCAGAGGCCTCATTTCCGCACTGTGCGCGGCCTTTCTGTAGCCCGCCTCGATCAGGGAGAACAGGCGCCTCATGCGCTCGGGCGTCGTCGAGTCCCCGTCGGGGATGTCCGTATCCATGTCCCGGCCTCGGGCCTGGCGGTCGTTCAGCGAAAGCGCCCGCTCCATGTCCCTGCTGCGCGCCCGATCTATGCTGTCGAGGATTCGGTCCGGGTTGGTCCTGTAAGTCATTTCGCCTCTCAAAGGGTCGTCGCCCTGTCCGTTTTACAGCCCAAAAGGATAACCACGAAGCGATTGCCGGGCCAGAATCGGCGGGATAGGTTGGGGTGCCGTTGCGGCACGCCGCGATCAAGGGATTCACGAGCGAGGGGAGGACGGACATGAACGAAGCGCAATTCGACCCGGGAGCCCCGGCGGGAGCCTCCGCTTCCGACGAACCCCCGCCCCGCCCGGCGTTCGTCCGTCGCCTCTGGATGGTCTTCGTGAAGCCCGGAGAGCTGTTCGGAGCCCTCGCGCAGAACCCCGCCTGGTTCCCCGTCGCCGCGCTGGTGGCGCTGGTGGTGGGCGCAGCCATGTGGGTGCTTCCGATGGAAGCGTTCGATTCGATACTGGCGAACGTCCCGGCGGACCAGCGCGAACAGATGCCCGATCTGCCCCCGGCGTTCTTCCGCGCAATGACCACGGGCGGCGCCACGGTGGTCACGTTCCTCTTCCCGGTGATCATCAGCCTGGTGACCTACGTGCTCTTCGTATTCATCCGTGGGGACCGCGCAACCTTCAAGCAGCACCTCTGCGTCAACGCGCACACCGGCATGATCTCCGCTCTCGGCGCGCTCTTCATGCTGCCGCTGCGGATGCGAAGCCTCGACATCGAGCAGACGCTCTCGGTGGGGTCCTTCTTCGGGTTCCTGCCGGACGGCTACGTGAGCGACGTCCTCGCGGGGCTGGACCTGTTCTCGCTGTGGTCGTGCATTGTCGCCGGGATCGGGCTGGCGGCGATCGACCCGAGGCGGAGTGCAGGGTCCACCGCGATCATCCTGGTCGGCATCCTGCTGGCGTTTGCCATGATCAGCGCACTCTTCTAGCGCGTGACCCCTCAAGCCGAGGACGCGCGCCGGCGCTTGCTCGGGCGCGCCGTCCTGATCGTCGCCGCGGTTGCGGCCGCGTTCCACCTCTTCGGCGCCGGCGTCTCGCCGTTCACCGCGCTCGTGCAGCGCCCGGTCCACCTCGCCCTCATGGCAACGCTCGCGTTCATGGGCGTCGGCGTCCGCGCCACGCCCCGCTCCAAGTGGGGATGGGCGTTCAACTTCGTCTTCGGCGCCCTGCTGGTCGCCTGCGCGCTCTACCTCGTCTCGCAGAACGAAGCACTGGTGGCGCGATCCGGAAGCCCCACGAACCTCGACCTGGCGACCGGCGCGGTCATCGTCGCCGGCGTGCTCCTCCTCGCCCGCCGCGCCACCGGATGGGGCCTGGTCGTGGTCGCCACCGGTGCGCTGGCGTACGCGGTGGCCGGCCCGTGGCTGCCCGGCGTCCTGGCTCACAGGGGGTACGGTCCCGGTCGCCTGATCGAGCAGCTCTTCCTGTCGACCGAAGGGATCTGGGGCGTCCCGCTCGGCGTCTCCGCCGACTTCGTCTACCTCTTCGTGCTCTTCGGCGCGTTCCTCGACGTCGCGGGCGGCGGCGGACTGCTGATCGCCCTGGCCGACCGCGTGGCCGGACGCACCCGGGGCGGCCCCGCCAAGACGGCGGCGGTCGCGAGCGCCTTCATGGGCTCGCTGTCCGGGAGCGCGGTGGCCAACGTCGTCACGACCGGCACCTTCACGATCCCGCTCATGCGCCGCTCCGGCTTCCGCCGCTTCTTCGCCGGCGCGATCGAGGCCGCGGCCAGCACCGGCGGCCAGCTCATGCCCCCCGTCATGGGCGCCGGCGCCTTCATCCTCGCGACCTGGACCAACATCCCCTACGGCACCGTGGCGCTCTCGGCCGCGATCCCCGCCATCCTGTACTACGCGGCGCTTCTGTGGGCCATCCACTTCCGCGCCACCAAGGTCGGGCTCGAGGGCAGCGCCACCGGACGCGCCGAAGAGATCGCCCGGCGCATCCACCTGCTCATCCCCGTGCTGATCATCGTGCTGATGCTCGCGCTCGGCCGCTCACCCATGCGCGCCGCATTCTGGGGCGTCATCACGTCGGTCCTGGCGGCGTACGCCGTACCTCACACCCGGCCCGGCCTCGACAAGATCGCACGCGCGCTGCGCAGGGCCGCCTCCGGAGCGGTCCAGGTGGCTGCGGCGTGCGCGGCCGCGGGCATCGTCGTGGGGGTGGCCTCGCTGACCGGCATCGGGCTCCGCATGTCGGAGCTGATCGTGGTCATCTCGCAGGGCAACCTCCTGGTCGCCCTCATCCTCACCGCCCTCGGCTCGATCGTGCTCGGCATGGGGCTGCCGACGACCGCCGCGTACGTGGTGCTGGCCGCCCTCGGCGCGCCCGCGCTGGTCGAACTCGGGGTGCCGCTCCTGGGCGCGCATCTCTTCATCTTCTACTTCGGCTGCATCTCGAACGTGACGCCTCCGGTCTCGCTCGCCGCCTACGCAGCCGCCGGCATCTCGGGCTCGCCGCCCCTGAAGACCGCGTGGACCGCCATGGGCCTCGCGTCCGCCGGATTCCTGGTGCCGTTCATGTTCGTCTACGCGCCCGCGCTGATCCTCGACGGCACCGTGACCGAAATCCTCACGACAACTCTGACCGCCCTCATCGGCGTCATCGCGCTTGCCGGTGCGGTGATCGGACATGTAAGGGGGCCTTTGGGGATGGTGCGCAGATTGCTGTTGATGGTGGCGGCCGTGGCGCTGATCGCACCCGGCTTTCTCTGGGACGGAATAGGCCTGATCCTCCTGCTGGGCGCCGGCCTCGCGGGGGTGCGGCCTTCGCCCGACCCCGAGCCACCCGGACCCGACGAAGCCGCGCCGCTGGACCCCTGAACCCCCTCCCTTTAGCCTTCAACATGAACAGACTTCAAGCCACCGCTCTGCTCGCCCTGGGCACTGCCGCCTGCTCCGGCTCCGGCCCCCAGGAATTCCTCAGCCTCGGCACGGCCGGCACGGGGGGCATCTACTACCCCCTGGGCGGCGCGATCGCCGCACGCCTCTCGGTCATGGACACGCTGCGCCAGTACACGGCCGAAGTCAGCGGCGGGTCGGTCGAGAACGTGAACCGCCTCCGCGAGCGCCAGATCGACCTGGCCTTCGCCACCGGCAACACGGTCTACGAGGCAGCGACCGGCGGCCAGGACTACGAACAGGCCGTCGCCGACCTCAGGATCCTCGCGCCGCTGTACCCGAACATGACGCACATCGTGGTGTCGCGGGGCTCGACTGCGACGTCCCTTGCCGATGTGGCCGGCGGCACGGTGTCGGTGGGCGCGGCGGGAAGCGGCACCGAGCAGATGTCGCGCCAGATCCTCGAGGCCTACGGGCTGACCTACGACGACGTGACGGTGCGCTACCTGAGCTTCAACGAGTCGGCCACCGCGCTCAAGGACGGCGCCCTCGACGCCGCGATCATCTCGGTGGGATACCCGGCCGCGGCCGTGCTGGAGGCGACCACCACCGGCGGCGCGCGGCTGCTGCCGATGGGCGCGGAGCAGGTGGACTACCTCCGCGAACATTATCCGTACTACGTCCACGGCGAGATCCCCGCGGGCAGCTACCCCGGCACCGACGAGCCGATCCCCACGGCGGGCATCATGAACTGGGTGATCGGCATGGCGGATATCCCGCCCGACGTGGTCATGAGCGTGGTTCACCTGCTCGCGGACGACCGGGCCGCGTTGGCCCAGGTCCATGAGATGGTTCACCAGATCACCATGCCGGTGCTGCTCGAGGCGCCCATCGCGCTGCACGACGTCACCGAAGAGTGGGTGAACGCCAACCTGCGGGGCGGAGACCCGGGACCGTGAATTCCCTCGCGTGTCAGCGCGAACACTTCCAGCTGCCCGACGACTTCCACTACCTGAACTGCGCCTACATGGGGCCGCTGCCGCGGGTAGCGGAGCGCGCCGGAATCGAGGGACTCCGGGCCAAGCGCTTCCCCCAGGCGATCTCTCCCGCGGACTTCTTCGATCCCGCCGACCAGCTCCGCGAGCGCTTCGCGCGTCTGATCGGGGCGCCACGGGCGAATCAGGTCGCCACGGTGCCTTCGGTCTCATACGCCGTCTCGACGATCACGCGCAATACCCAAATGGGCCCGGGCGCCAACGTCGTGATCATGCACGAGCAGTTTCCCGGCAACGTCTACCCGTGGCGGCGCCTGGTGGCCGAGAAGGGAGGCGAACTGCGCGTGGTCACGCCGCCTTCGGACGGCGGACGCGGCGAGGGCTGGACCGACCGGATCCTTGACCGGATCGACCGCGGCACCGTGGCGGTCTCGATGGGAACGGTGCACTGGACCGACGGCACCCTCTTCGATGTGAGCGCCGTCCGCGCCCGGACCTGCGAGGTCGGCGCCGCGTTCATCCTGGACGGGACGCAGACCGTCGGCGCCGCGCCGATCGACGTGGCCGCACTCGACCCCGACGCGCTTGTGGTCGCCGGGTACAAGTGGCTGCTGGGCCCGTATTCCCTGTCGCTCGCCTGGTTCGGAGAGCGCTACCTCGACGGAATTCCGCTGGAGGAGACCTGGCACGGCCGCCTCGACTCCGAGAACTTCGCGGGACTGGTGGAATACGAGGACGAGTACCAGCCGGGCGCGATCCGCTTCGACGTGGGCCAGCGCAGCAACTTCGCGCTGATCCCGGCGCTGTCGGCGTCGCTTGAACTGCTCCTCCAGTGGCGCCCCGAACGCGTCGCCGACTACACCGCCGCGCTCATGCGCGACGTGTTCCCGCGCCTGCGGAGCCTGGGTGTCCGGGTCGAGGACGACAAGTGGCGCTCACCGCACCTGTTCGGTCTCGGACTGCCGGAGGGTGCGGAGCTGGACCGGCTCAAGCAGAGCCTGGAGCGTCACCGCGTCGGGGTCTCGTTTCGGGGGACGAGCGTGCGGGTGTCGCCCAACGTCTACAACACGGAAGAGGACGCGGAAGCGCTGGTGCGGGCGTTTGAGTCGGCGCTGGCCTGATCCGGCGGCCGCTCGCGCGCCTCCCCCCTCAGCGCACCGTAAGCCCCGGGCCGAACACGACCTCCGCCGTCGCGCCCACGGCGATTCCCTGGTCCGCGAACCACCCCTGGCGGACCTCCAGCACCAGCGCGGTGGCGATGTCCGAGTCGGTCAGGGTCTCGTCAAGCGCTTCCATCTGCTTGATCCCCGCAATGGTGTTACTGTCGTCGAAGAAAGCGATGTCGAGCGCGACATATGTGTCTCTCATCCAGAACGAACGCTCCTCGCTCTGGCTGAACACAAACAGCATTCCGGTTCCGTCCGGCACCGCGTCGCGGTCCATGAGCCCCTTCTCGCGCTGTTCGGGCGTGCCCGCGACTTCGGCGAGAACCGTGTCCGTCCCGAAGATCACCCACGCCATCCCGGGCGCCGGCAGCACGAGTTGCTGCGACGCGGTTTCGGACGCCGCCGCACCGGCCGCTGCGCCCGCACCTGCACCGGCGGCCGCACCCGCCGCCCCGCTCTGCGCTCCGCCCCCGTTGCCCGCGCCGCATGCCGTGAGCATCACCGCGAGGCCCACCGTGAACTTCTTCATGTTCGTCTCGCCTGTCGTCGCCATTCCGTCACCTTACCGCGCCGCGTAACTTACTGCCCCGGCCACGCCGCGACGAGGACTCACGCCCCAGGGACGGGGACTCCCCCCAAGGACGAGGACAAAGACCGTGATCGACCAGGAACTGCTGGACATCCTCGTATGTCCCGAGAGCAGGGAGCCCGTGAACATGGCGGAGGGCGCGGTGCTGGACCGCGTGAACGCCGCGATCGAGGGCGACGGGGTCGAAAACCGTGGCGGCGAAGCGGTGACCGAGCCTCTTGCAGCGGGTCTGCTGCGCGCGGACGGCAGAATCCTCTACCCGGTTCGCGAAGGCATCCCGGTCATGCTCATCGACGAGTCGATCGACGTGTCGGGGTTATGAGCCCGGCCGCAGCATGGTGCCGGCCGCGACCGTGACGGCCTGCCCGACGAGTTCCACGCGGTCTCCCCGGGCTCGCACGGTGAGCTTTCCGCCCCGCGCCGACCGCTGCCGCGCCGACATCTCCGCCTTGCCCAGCACGGCCGACCAGTAGGGCGTGAGCGTGGTGTGGGCCACGCCCGTGACCGGGTCCTCGTCCACGCCGAGCCAGGGCGCGAAGAACCGCGACACGAAGTCCACGCCGGCGCCGGCGCCGGGGGCCGTGACCGCGACGCCCATGACGCCGCCGGGCAGGGACACTCTGCCGAGCGCGCCGAAGTCGGGGCGGACGGCGAGGACCTGCGCCTCCGTGTCCAGCACGACCAGCGCGACCTTGCCGGATGTGGTGAACCTGGCTCCGGCCGTGCCGGTGGGCTGAACCCCGAGCGCCTCGCTCAGTCCACGCGGCATCGGGGCTTCGCTCGGCGGGTTCGCGGGAAAGTCCATCCTCAAACAACCCTCTTCATCACTGACCACAAGCGGACCCGAGGCGGACCGGAAGCGCACCGGTTCGGGCAGATCGAGCTCGCGCAACAGCACATGAGCACTCGCCAGCGTGGCGTGGCCGCAGAGCGGAACCTCGGCCACGGGAGTGAACCAGCGGAGCCGCCGCTCGCCATGATCCGGTTCGTAGACGAACGCGGTCTCCGAGAGGTTCATTTCGGCGGCGATCCGCGCCATGGCTGAATCGGACAGATCGTCGATCTCGAGACACACCGCGGCGGGGTTGCCGCCAAACGGGGTGTCGGTGAATGCATCCACGGTATAGAATGGAATCCCTTGACCGGTCATTTGCAGGGCCTCGCGGGGTTGGAAGCGGTGACACATGGCAGAGTCCACAATATACGTCGTAGCGGCAGGCCTATTCGGCGTTTTGGCAGGCCCCTGTCCGGCTGATTTCGGGTGAGGGAAGGCGAAACACTCGTCACCGCGGGCGGTTTCGCCCGCTTCTACACGCCCCTGGCGGCGACCAGCCTCCTGCTGACGGCGACCAATCCGATTCTGGCGGCGGCGCTGGCCCGGTCCGCCGATCCGGTCATTGCGCTGGCCGGTTACAGCGTTGCATTTGCGGTCTGCGGGGTCCTGTATGCCCCGTTGCTGGTCGTGCAGCAGGTTGCGGCCGCCCGCCTGCTGGCGGAAGCGTCCTTTTCGCCGGTCAAGCGCTTCGCGTATCTGACCGGCGGCCTGATGTCCCTGGTCGGGGCGCTCATCGCGTACACATCCGTCGGCGATGTGGTTTTCGCGGGAGCCGTGGGAGTTGGCCCCGAGGTACTCGCCGAAGCCGTCCGGGCCATGCAGTTCCTGTGGCCGGTGCCCTTCCTGACCGCCGTCCGCGCGGCGCACCAGGGACGCCTGGTTGCGGGTCACCGCACGATGCCCATCGCGTTGGCCACCGGGAGCCGCACCGGCATTCTGGCGGTCGTCGCTTTCGCGCTTCTGGCCACCGGCGGCGGCGCGTGGCTCGGCGCGGCGGCGTTCACCGGCGGGCTGATCGTGGAAACGCTGATCGTCCTGTGGTCGCCCACGCCGGACATCCAGCTCGAGCGGCAGGACTGCGAGACCGACCGCGAGAACGTGGCCGCCTTTTCGGCGCCGCTCATGCTGAACGTGCTGCTCTGGTGGGCGACTCCGCTGATCATCAACGCGGTGCTTGCGCGCACGGCCAACCCGGATCTGGCGCTGGCCGCGTTCGGGGTGGTCGAGGCTTTCGCGTGGTTCATTGCGGCGCCGGTGGGTCAGCTGCAGCACGCCAGCATCGCGCTGGTCGAGTGTTCGGAGACGCACAGACGCGTGCGGGCCTGGGGCGCGTGGGTCGCTTTTGCCATGGTGGCGGCGCTCCTAGTCCTGGCGTTGCCCGCGATTCGTGAGCCGCTGCTGCGGTATGTCTTCGCGCTGGATCCCGACCTCGTCGCGCTGGCCGGTGCCGCTTTGCCCATTGCCGCGGCCTATCCCTTCCTGTATGGGCTGCGCCAGTACTACCAGGGCCTCTTCGTGCGCTCCGGCCGGACCGGCGTCGTGGGCACCGGTGCCGTTCTGCGTGTGGCCGGCATCGTGGTGGCCGCCTTTTTCGTGCGCGACGCCGGGGTGACGGGGGCGGTGCTGGGGGTCGGGCTGGCGGTCTTCGGCCTGACGCTCGAGGGCCTGTTCCTTGAGCGCCTTGCGCAACGGGGCGTGATGCCGGAGCTGCGCGCCCAGCGTGCCGCCGCGATCAACCCGGAAGCATTCGAGGGGGTGACGGAGGGGTGAGCTGGAGGAGGGCGGTGGGCCAAGCGTCAGGGGCCCGCTGAAGCAGGCTCCCAGGTCCCGTTCGAGCATGCCGGTGTCCCGGGATTTGCCGCGGGAACGTGAGGGTGATGGCCTGAGCGGGTGAATGTAGTGCCAGTAGAGTCGTCCGCAGCGCTGCTGGCGCGTCCGCACGGTGGCGCCGAGGTGTGGCGCGTCCCACAGGAGCATGCCGCGGTCCCGCGCGTCCCATTCGAGCATGCCGCTGTCCCGCTGGGCCCAAAGCGTCGAGCGATAGTCCCATCCAGCTATAGACGGGTTCTGAAAGCGCGGTTGTGGCGAGGTCCGGGACTGCTGCCAGAGTGGCCGCCAGAGGCCGCAAGATGCCCCAGGACGGCTGAGCGGCGGTGTGAGAGGCGTTTGAACGTGGCTCAGGCCGAGTTTTCGCGTCCTGAGGCCTTACAGAGGGCCGAAAAACCGGCGTTATCTTATAGGTGCGGGGACGGCCCGCTGCACCTAACTCTTTGCCGGACTTCTACTTCGGAGGATTGCCATGACCATCACCCAACTCGGCGAACGCATCGCGGAACTCGCCGCACGGATCAACATCGCCACCTACGAGATGCTCACCCTCATCGCCGAATTCGACCGCCGCGAGGGCTGGGCGGAGGGGTTCACGTCCTGCGCCGAGTGGCTCGCGTGGCGGACCGGCCGCATGGTCGGTACCTGCCGCGAGAACGTGCGCGTCGCGCATGCGCTTGAGGACCTGCCCGAGACATCCGCCGAGATGAAGGTCGGGCGGCTGTCCTACACCAAGGTGCGGGCGATCACCCGGGTGGCGACCCGGGAGACCGAGGCCCGGCTGCTCAAATACGCCGACAAGTGCTCCGCGATGGAGCTCGAGCGGATCGTGCGGGGATGGAAGCACCTGTCGCGTGACGGCGAGTTGACGGCCGAAGAGGTGCGGCACCAGCGCCGGACGCTGTCGGTCGTGATCGACGCCGACGGGACGGATGGCTGGCCGTCTGAATCCCGGCAGGAAATCACCTAAAGTCTTACAGGACTGCACGATCTGCGTTTCCTGCCATTGTACTGGACTTTGCTGGACCGTGCTCCGAAAGCGGGAAAATCGCCATCGAATGGCGGGACTTCGGGGATGGAGTCTGACCGAGGTTGGCGTCACTGACGCGAGCACCCCGGCCGAGGCGGTTTTCGTATGCTACTCGTCCAGCAGCAGCAAGCCCGACTTCAGCGCCAGGTCGACCCAATCCGACCGGTCGTGCAATCCGAGTTTCTCCTTCAAGCGGGCACGATAATTCTCGATCGTCTTCGGAGCCAAATGTAGCTTTTCAGCAATCTGCCTTGCCGTGTAGCCCCTGGCCGTGAGCCTGAGAATCTTGCGTTCCTGATCACTCAGCTGGGACACCGGAGTCTCCGGCTGGGAGTCGAAATCCCGCCGTCTCCGCATGTAGAGTTCGGATGCCTCGCGTGGCATCGTTGTCCGTCCGGCAGCGATCAGATCGACGGCCCGAACCAAGTCTTCCGGCCCCCGGCTCTTCCGGATGAAACCCATCGCGCCGGCGGACATGATGGGTTCAAGATACTCCTTGTGGTCGTGTCTGGTGAGGATGAGGACCCCCGTACCAAGCTCCAGCGCGCTGATTCGCCGGGTTGCCTCGATGCCGTCCAAGCGAGGCATGTCGATATCCATCAAGATCACGTCGGGCTTGAGCCTCTTCGCCAGTCGAATCGCCTCTTCGCCGTCGGCGGCCTCGGCGACCACCTCCATCCGACCGGTACCTTCGATGATCGCTCGAAGACCCGCGCGAACCATCTCATGATCGTCGACGATGAGTGCCCTCGTGTCCCGGCTCACAGCTCTTCCTCCTCCGCAGCCCGTTCGGCAACCGGAGCGCGAACTCGGATCCTGGTACCCTCGCCGCGGATGCTGCGCACCTCGAAGACTCCGCCGATCATGGCCGCACGTTCGCTCATTCCGAGCAGCCCGATGCCCGCCCCCGACGACGCGACGGCGGCGGTGTCGAAACCGACTCCAGCGTCACTCACTTCGACTTGCACCCAGTCGGAGTCTTGGGTCAAGCTCACAAAGGCTTCGTCGATCCCCGAGTGCTCACGGGCGTTGGAAAGGGACTCCTGGACGATCCGAAACAGGGCCAGGGCCTTCGTCGGATCAAGGTCACGGCCCAGGTCGGCGAGGTTGCCATGAACGGTGAATCCCGCTTCGGAATACTCGCGAAAGAGTATTCTCAAGGCCAAGCCCAGTCCGAAATGCTTGAGTTCCAGCGGCGTCAGGCCTCGGCAAATCCGCTCGATCGACGCGATCGTATGGTCAAGGGCGGAGTTTAGCTCCAGCAGACTGTCGTTGTCTCCAGACAGGCCCTCCGTGTTCCGCAAGGTCGTGAAGCGGTGCTTGATGAACACCATCCGTTGGACGATGTCGTCGTGCAACTCGCCAGCGATTCGGGTCCGCTCCGCTTCCGCTGCCTCCACCCTTGCCATGGACATGCTTCGCCAACGGTCAAACTGCGACAGGTCGCGAACAGTGCAGACGACCATTGATCCGCCGTCGGCGGGTTGCCAGGGACTAAGAGCGATTTCCACTGGAAACTGACTGCCATCCCTTCGTTCCCCGTGCAGGAGCATGCTGCTTCCCATTGGCCTAGCACGGGGTTGTCGCGCGTATTCCGCCCGGAGTGCCGCGTGGCGCGCGCGGCTCTGGAAGGGCACCAGGAGATCGACATTCCGCCCAACCAGCTCCCGCCGGTCCCAGGCAAACATGGTGGTGGCGCGCTCGTTGACATCCCGGATCACGCCGCCGTTATCCACGACCAGGATCGCGTCCGGCGACGCATTCAGGACTTCTCTGAGCAGGCTGTCCGGGAGCATGACGCATTGTAGCGACCCGGTCGGCAGGCGGCCACCGGATAGGACCGTGCGTGCGACCGCCAACTCGCTCCCGGGAGGCCGTCCAAAAAAACGATGTGCGGTCGCGCTATTCCGTGGACCGTCACAGGCACCGGTTGCCAACGCAAGCGTGGCCAAGCTTGGGAGTGCCACGGTGAATCGAGGCGGGAATCCAATGATCCTCATTGTGGCCTCACCACCACGCGAACGGGGGCCGAGCGCGACGCGGCTCCAAAGTAGCCGAAGATGCCCTCATCGCCGCTGAGCCCGAAGCTGGGCCACGGTCGGATCACAAGCCGGTCATAGCGGAGCCGGGCGAAGCGCGCGAAGTTCTCGTCTAAGCCGACGAGGTGGAGGTCGAGGCGGAATTCGGGAGGCCGCCAGACGTTCTTAGGCGAACTCGCGTCATACCCCCGGACCATGATGCGGGCACGCTCGGCCGCCGGGTTCAATTCCCTGGGGAAGAGGTACTTGATCCATCTGGGCTCTTCGCTGACGTTGCCCGCGCTGTCCACGACGACCTGCACGACATTGGCGGCCTCCGCAACGATGAATTCCACCCCCGCGGGAGTCTCGTAGCGCACGTCGACGCCGAAGGTGTCTGCGGTTGGCGTGGCAACGAACTGCATCGATGGCTCGACAAGCACCGGAGCGGACGGGACGACGGCGGCTCCCGAGAAGGCACCGAGTTCCGTAGTGCCCGACAGGGTGTACCGGATTCCTACGTCGATTGGCTCTGGAAGTTGGGCGCGCAAGCACGATACAGGCCCCTTCCAGGCCACCGACCCGGAGATCAGGTTGCACGCCCAAAGACCCCGTGGCGTGTGCGATTCGGCATCTTGGACAAAAGTTGCCGTCCATCCCGGACCGTGCAGTTGGGCACCGACCACCGGTGGATCCCCCAAGGTGTCGCGGTGTGGGTAGGTGGCAAGTAACGTGGCGGTGTCGAACCCCGCACTGATCACGGCGGCGACCGCTATGACCTCTTGGTCGGGAACGAAGACCTCTGTCGGGTGCGTGTAGTCGCACGCGCCCGCAGCCAAGGCGCCCAATGCCGTCAATGCGGCGATGAGCCGTGGCGGGACGCGCCCACGGCGCGTGGCCCCGTGGCCCGGAGCTCGTTCTTTCGCATTGTCATGCATCATGAGTTCCTCTTGAAATCGTTTGGTGGTCGTCGCTAGAACCGGAATTCGAGGCCCAGGAACGGGACCATTGGTAGCTGTGGCGCGTACACGCGTTCGGATGCCCCGTCGGTGCGCTCCTCGGGTGCGACTCCAACGACGTTGGGAAGGCTGAAGAGATTGGCGATGGAGGCGAAGGGCGTCAGCGTTCCGCCGCCGAACCAGCCCACCTCCTTCGAGCCCCGCCAGCCCACGTCGATTCGCAGGTAGGGCGGCAGCGTCGCGGAGTTGTACTCTCCGGCGAAGTTCAGGACATCGTCGTAGAGACCGCCCACCCTCGCGTCGGGGGACGCGTAGGCGACGAACGGCAAGAAGGCCACGATGGGCGTCGTCGGCTGACCGCTCCGCGCCGAAAAGCGCACCGACCAGGTCGAGCCGCCACGTTGTAGGCTCGCACTCAACTCCCCTTCGTGATCCCTGTGAAACCGGGGTGTGTAGGTGCGGCCGCCGACGGTTCGGGTCACCTTGGCCCAGCGGTAGCTGCCGACCACGGTCGCCCCGCCGCCGGCCGGTGACCAGCTCCAGGTCGACTCCAGCCCCTTCGCGGTGCCGCTCCCCAGCTCGCGCTTGGACGGCTCGACGAGCATGAGTGACTCGATGGGATTGTTGTTCAAGACGGGAAGGCGGAGATTGTCCATCCGCCGGACGAAGGCCTCCACCCGAACGCGAACGCCGTGCGTGCCACCCTCCCAGCCACCGGATACTTCCGAGTTCCTTAGAAGCGGACCTTCCTGAACCGGAGCCAGCAGGTCGTAGGCCAGATAGCTCGACGACACCGGCTCTTCGCTGCGGATCGAAGACAGCGCCTGGTGTGTCCTGCCGGCGGTGAGCCAACCCTTCCAAAGGGGCCGTTGGTACGAAACCTCCGCAAAGGGCGACAGCGCCCCCTCGACGCCGAGGAATTGGTCGGCTCGAAGGCCCCCTCCAACCGCGAAGCCACCGCCCAGGGTTGCCTTCGCGCTGCCGAACGCGGCGACCCTCGTGGCCACGGGCGAAACATCGAACGCCTCGAAAAGGTCGTGCGGGTCGCTCCCGTCCCACTCACTGCCGACCGCGCTGTGTGCCGCCTCGAAACGGGTCGCCTGCACGCCTCCGTCTAGTGTCAGGTCGCCGGACTGCCGCCTGAGCCGCACTTCGGCCCGGTACTCGCCCATCATGCCACGGACGACCGAAGAGGTGTCTGCGTCCAAGGTCTTGCCCCGAAACACCGTGTAGTCGCCGGAAAAGCGGCTGTGCCCAACGCTCAGGTCGACCAGGGTGGCCGAGCCGACTCGGTCCCGGTAGTGGGCGGCCAGCGCCATGTTCCCCCAGGTCGCCCGCGAGGCCCGGCCGAGCGCGGCGTCTCGCTCAGGGACATCTTGGGGTCTCGAATCGAGGCCTTCGTCGTTCCAGTAGCCCGTCAGCGAGAGTCGGCGGACGCCCCCGAGGTCCTTCGTGAACTTTCCATGAACGTCGCCGAATGAGTACGGGACCGTGGAGTTGTCCAGAATCGCCCCCAATCCCGCCGTGAGGAGATCGATGTACGAGCGTCTGGCGTCCACCAAGAACGATGCGGACTCCCCAACCGGCCCCTCGGCGGACATGCGCAGCGAAGCGATCCCCAATGAGCCGCTTGAGCGGAAGCCGTCCCGCGCTCCGTCCCGGGTGGCCACGTCGATGGCTCCCGAGAGCGAGCCCACCGCCAGCGCTTCGCTCGACGATCCCGTGAACAGGGTCACGCGATTGACGGCCTCGGCATTGAGGGCCGCCACGAATCCCCCGACATGGAACGGGTTAAAGATCCGCACTCCGTCCAGGAAGACCGGCGTGCCCTCGCTCGCCCCGCCCCGAATGAACGGTGCCGCCACCCAGTCGGACGCCGGTGACGCGGCGGGGGAAAGGGACGTGGCGCGGAGTACGTCTGTCTCCAGCACCACGGGCTGTGCGCGGACCAACTCCCGGTCGACCACGAAGGCTCCCGGAGATGACGACAAGGGGTCCGCCGCCCGTCGTGCATGGATGCGAATCTCTTCAAGCGCGATGGGCTGCGGTTGAAGCAGGATCGTGAGTTCGCCGTCCAAAGCCTGCGCCAATTCCATTCGCCAAGGCGCATATCCAAATGCATCCACGGTGACGATGCCGATGGCATCGCCAGCATCAAGTCCCGCTACCGCAAAGGCACCGAATCTGTCGGTGACCGTTTCCCTTGGTGGAATCTCCGGGATCGCGACCGTCACTCGCGCGAAAGCGACCGGCTCCAGGTCCGTGCTGTCACGGACCACTCCGGTCACCGCCGCCTGCTGTACGGCCACGGCCACCATCGCTGCGGCTCCGCCGATCATCATTACCTCCATCCCTGCCAAGGTCGAACCATGAAGGAAGGCCCCCTCGACATTGGACTCCTCCTGTCTCTGAGGGGTTGTTGTGGTGACCGCAAACCAATGCGGCCAGGCAACGCAACAACGTTCGGCAATCGCGAGAGGGCCGCATAGAGCAACGGACACCCCACTTGAGGGGGATTTTCTACTCTCTATGAAGGGGGTTTTTCCCCAAGCGCCAGGGGGACAACCAACCCGAACGCGGTCCTCTTCCAGGGCCCTAAAGCCATTTGGGTGCGCGCAATCGGTGGCGTTTCTCGGGTGTTGTCGCATACCGCTGGCGGCGGCGGCCGATGACTCGGATACCTCCTGAAACATCCTGAGACGACTTGAGACATTCGGACATTTCCTATGGGTTGACCGCCTCGCATGAAGGCTCTCACCGTTCCTTCCATGGAGGTGCTGCAGCAAAGGAATCAACTCGCCGGCGAGCGCAGGCATAGTCTATTCTGCGCGGGGCTGGGCCGCCGAGGAGACCGTGCCCTGCATCCGGGGATCGCACCGGTCCGCCGCGTCCATGCCCGAAGCCTCCGCCGAGTGCCGAGACCGGATCGGGAGGAACGGGTATGAGGATGTTGGAACCGCAAGGTGCGCGAGCGAAGCCCAAGCTGCGGTCGCCGGAGCGCACGAGCACGCCGAAGAGGCCGATCCGGCGCGGGTTGGCGGACCGCCCGGAACTGCGGCCCACGGGTTCGTCGGACGCCGCTAATGCGGGCAAGTATCCATCTCACAAGCGGACGCCCGTTTGTCACGAAGCAACTTGCCTCGCAGCGCCCCTTTGCGACGCTTCCGCTTCGGCGCCCGTTCTTGCCCGGTTCGATCATCCGTGAACGCTCCCCGCCGGGCTGGGCGTCGGGAAGGCCGGGCAGGAGTACTCGCGCGGCGGCTGCGCCGTCCAAGTGCGGTCCTGCTGCACCAGGGCGTTGGCGAGGACGAGGAGCTTCCGCATCACGGCCGTCAGGGCGACCTTGCGCGGCTTCCCCTTGGCGAGGAGCGCCTCGTACTTCCGCTTGAGGTCGGGATTGTGATGGGCCGCAACCAGAGCGGGCATGAAGAGCAGCCGGCGGACCCGGTGCCTGCCGCCCTGGATGAAGCTCCGTCCCTTCCAGTTTCCGGACTCCCGGGTGACCGGGGCGAGTCCGGCGAGGCTGGCGGCTCCCGACCGAGTGAGCATACCCAGTTCCGGCAAGTGGACGATCAGTCCCGCGGCGGTGATGTCCGAGATGCCCGGGATCGAGGTCAGGATCTCGGCCCGGCGCTCCATCTCCTTCTCCTCCCCGATCCGCTGCCGGATCTCGGCATCGATGAGCTTCAGCTGGCGGTCGATCTGCCGCAGCCTCTGCCTGGTGACCCGCTTGCCCACGGAAGTGCGCAAGTTCCTGGCCCGGTTGGTGATTGCGGTCCGATCCCTGACCAGCGCGTCGCGGATCTGCTGGAGCTCGGCAAGCTCGCGCTGCCCCTCCGACCGCGCCTCGGTCGGGCGCAGGTCCTCGATGGCCGAAGCCATGATGGACAGCATCCGGGCGTCCACCGCGTCGGTCTTGGCGCGCCGCCCGATGGAGCGGGCGAAGGACCGGACCTGGAAGGGGTTGATCGCGTACAGGGGGAGCCCGGCCTTCAGGAGGGTGTCCTCGAAGTCGCGGTGGAAGGCTCCGGTGGGTTCGTACGCGATCCGGTCGATCCCGGAGCCGATCCAGACGATCAGCTTCCGGAAGCCGGCGCTGTCGTTGGGGAACCGGGATACTCTCCCCTCGGGCGCGGCGAAGGCGTCGAGCCAGTCCTTGGAGATGTCGATCCCGACGGTGCGGAGGATGCTCCTCATGAGTTCTTCCCTTCTCCTGTGCTTGTTATGCGAGCCTCGATGCTCGTGTATCCATTCAGGACATTGGGAAGGACGGTGGCGATCACACTTACCACGGCCCCTTTACGGCCTGCCAGCCTATCGATCCGACCACCGTCCCTGTTGAGCGCCCGCTCCGGCTCGCTGCGCTCGCCTCCACGGGCGCTCAACAGCCCGGGCCTTCCCCGTGACCCGGTCATGCAAATCACGCGGGAATCTGCATGATTATGGGAAACAAGCCAGCTTACTCCTTGGGGCCACACTCCGTGCGACCCCTGCGGAGGCTGGCGGGGGGCTGTGCCCCCTCTGACCCCCGAACCGGAAACGGCGCGCCATGAGCCGTGGACGCGCCGTTTGGGTGAAGGTTCGCGCCAGCGAGGCGGAGCGTGCCGAGTGGCACGCCAAGGCGCGCTCGGCAGGCCTGACGCTGTCGGATCTGGTGCGCCGGGCGGTCGGTCGGACGCACACCTGGACCGTGGCGCACGCCGAGGTCGAGCGCGAGCGCACCCGGCAGGTGGCGCGCGTCGGGAACAACCTCAACCAGATCGCCCGGTGGGCGAATGCCCACAAGGAGGGCATCGAGGCCGTCGAGGTGATCGGCCACCTGATCGCCATCAGGCGGGCGCTCAGCGTCTTGGAGCCCGCCGAAGACCCGGACGCCGATGCACCTTAAGTTCCTGGCGCACGGAACCGGATCGGCCCGCAAGGCGGCCAAGTACCTCCTCGGCGAGCTTGACGCGGCCGGGAAGCCGCGCGAAGGCGTCGAGGTGCTCAGGGGAGATCCCCACCAGGTGGCCGCCGTGGCCGATGCGCTTCCCTTCGAGCACAGGTACACGTCCGGCGTGATCGCGTGGGCACCGGAGGACCAACCGACCGACAAGCAGATCGAGGCGGTTGTGGACGCCTTCGAGAAGACGGCCTGGGCGGGGCTGGAGTTCGACCGCTACGCATGGACGGCGGTGCTTCACCGGGAGGAGGGCGGCGGCGCTCATGTCCACGTCCTTGCCGCGCGGTGCGACCTGGAGACCGGACGAAGCTTGAATATCGCGCCTCCGGGCTGGGAGAAGACGTTCGGCCCGCTCCGGGACGCCTTCAACGCCGAACACGGCTGGGCTCGCCCGGACGACCCGGCGCGGGCCAGGGTGGAGCAACCCGGTCACCGCGCCTACATCGAGGCGACCCGGCTGCGGGCGGGGCTGCGGCTCGAATCCTCCCCCCGAGACCTGATCCGGGACTATCTGCTCCAGCGTGTCGAGCACGGGACCGTGCGGAATCGTCACGAGGTCGTCGACGCGCTGCGCGAGGCCGGCCTTGAAGTGCCGCGCCAAGGCATGGACTACGTCACCGCGCTGGACCCGGAGACGGGGGACCGATGGCGGCTGAAAGGAGAACTGTACGGAGTTGGATTTCAGAGCGAACGACTTGACCGAGCGCCTGCGGAAGCGGCTGGAGAACGAACGCAGGGAGATCGAGGAGTTGACCGCGAGCGAGCTGGAGCGGCTCGGCGAGAACTCGCGGCGCGTCGCGAGGAACGTGCTGCGTTCCATCGAGCGCGATACGGAGGAGGTGACCGGGCGGATGCGCGAGTTGCTGGCAAAGGCTTGGCAGCGGCCCCTGATCGTCGGCCTGAGCCTCTGGCTCGGTTTCTTCGGCGGAAGCTGGGCGACGATGCAGTGGTTGTCGATGAGCATTCAGGACCGGATCGAGACGCGGTCGATGGTGGACCTGCAGATCGCGGGTGGACGCGAGATGCTGGCCGAGATCGAGGAGACGACTTGGGGCGTGGGGCTGCGGGAAGTCAACGGGGTGCGGTACGTGACGCTGCCGCGCGGCACGCCGGTCCTGACGGACTTCACCGTCGACGGGCGGCCCTACGTAAAGCTGTGGAGAGAGTGAGGAAGCTGTATGACCGAGTTGGAGAGGCAGTTGACGGAGGCTTTGAAGAGGTTGTCCGCGCAGTCCGAGACGGAACGGCGGCGGCACTCCGAGCAGGTCGAAGCCTTGCTGGAGCAAGTCGAGCGGCTGAGCGGGGAGAACGAAGCCTTGCAGCAGCGAATCGAGCGGCTCGACGTGCTGGCGACACGCTTGGCCGAGTATTTCGGGACATCCGCCGTCGCGAGACCGCGCGGCCTCGGCATCTGATGCGCCGCCCGGGACCGGATCGCGATCAGGGTCCGAGCCGCTGATGGTGGCATCCAGTCGCTTGCCGCCCGAACGCCGCAGCGCCCGGCGCGCCGCCGACCGTCCGTCTGGCGGAGACGCCGTCCCGGCGCGAGGTTTCAACCGCGCAGATCGTGCAGTCCATCACGAGAGGAATCGAATGATGGCACGCACGAAACGAAGTCGGCGCAGCTATGGCGCCGGCGAATGGGGCCGGAACCGGGTGAGGGCGTTCCCCGACCCGAAAACCGGCATGTTCCAGATCGAGTGGCGCGAGAACGGGCGCAGGCTCACCCGGTCGCTGGGGCACCGCGACTGGATGAGGGCCAAGAGGCAGGCGGACGAGGTTGCCGCTGGCTTCGCGGTCCACGAGCCCAACGGCACAGCCGAGTCCGGACCCGAGCCGCTCACCCTGGAACGGCTTTTTGACATCTACCGGGAAGAGGTGACGCCCACCAAGGCGTATCCGTCCCGCATGCACGACCGGGCGGCGACGGCGATGTTCCTCGACTTCCTTGGGCGGGACCGAAGACCCGGGACGCTGTCGCGAAGGGACTGGGACCGGTTCATACGGGCGCGGCGCTCGGGCAAGGTCGGTCCAAGCGGCCAGCCCGTGAGCGACCGGATGGTCGAATACGACCTGAAGTTTCTGGTCGCGGTGCTGAATTGGACCGCGAGATCGAAGGACGAGCGGGGCCGCCTGCTTCTCGACAGGAACCCCCTCAAGGGCCTCAGAAAGCCCACGGAGAAGAATCCGACCCGGGTGGTGCTTACCGAGGAGGAGTACCGGGCGCTCCTAAAGGTGTCGAGTCGGGTGGACTGGCGGTTCCGCGTCGCGCTCGTGCTTGCGCACGAGACCGGCCACCGCATCGGAGCCATCCGCAAGCTCCGCTGGGCAGATATAGACTTCGGAGACCGTGAGGTGCGGTGGCGCGCGGAACACGAGAAGACGGGTTACGAACACGTCACGCCGCTGACCGACGAGACGGTCGCCGTTCTCAGGCAGGCGTGGAAGAGGAGCCCCGGCCTCGGCGACGCGCCGGTGCTGCCTTCGGCGACGCATCCGCTAAAGAGCGTGAGCCCGTCGCAGCCGCGCGTCTGGTGGTGCAGAGCCGAGCAACTCGCGGGGATGGAACCCAAACGCGGTCGCGGATGGCACTCGCTCCGGCGGAAGTTTGCCAGCGACCTGATGGATCAGCCCCTGAAGGTGCTCTGTGAGCTTGGCGGCTGGCGGGATGCCCAGACGGTGCTCAGGTGCTACCAGAGGCCCGACGCGGGACAACTCAGGACGGCACTGGAGAGTCGCCGCGGGATTCGCGGCTGAAATCCCGATCAGCGGGAATCAATCGGCGGGAATCCGACCCGCGAAACTCCTAAGTTCATCAGCTGCAAACAGTTGCAAATCCCATGCAATTTGCCGACGGGACGTACGTGGTGCGGGGCCGGCTCGAGCCCGAGGCCGGAGCCGTGCTGATGCGGGCGATCGAGGCCGCGACGGACGCGCTGTACCGGGGCGAAGACCCCGACGCGCGGCCAACGAGCCGCCAGCGCAGGGCCGATGCGGCGGGACTGGTGGCCGAGCGGGCGCTGGCGGCGGGGCTGGGGGCGACGCGGAGCGGCACGCGGGCCGAGCGGTACCAGGTGACGGTGCATGCCGAGATGAGCACGCTGGAGGAGCGCGGGGATCCTGGCCGGTCGGAACTCGACGGGGTGCGGGTGAGCGCGGAGACGTCGCGGCGCATGGCGTGTGATGCGTCGCTGGTGCAAATGGTGCACCGGGACGGTCAGGTAGTCAGCGTGGGGCGGAAGACGCGGACCGTTCCGCCGCATCTCAGGCGCGCGCTCGAGGAACGGGACCGGGGCTGCCGGTACCCGGGCTGCGGAAGCCGGTTCACGGAAGCGCATCACGTCAAGCACTGGGCCGACGGCGGGGAGACGAGTCTGGCGAATACCGTGCTCTTGTGCCGGCGGCACCACCGGCTGGTGCACGAGGGCCGGGTGCGGATGGCGCTCGACGCGAAGGGTCAGGCGGTGTTCTTCACACGCGGGGGCAAGATGCTGGGGAGCGTGCCGCCGCCGAAGGAGCTCAAGCTGACGCCCAACCTGCCCCCCGCCCCACCGCTCCGGCCCGGGCAGATGTACAACGGCGCGGCGCGGCTGGCGAACGGCGCGGTTCCGTGGGCGATCGAGGCGGCGGCACGCGAGGCGGTCGAGGAGGCGTTGGAGGAACCGACGCCCGGCTCACCGCCCACGTTTCCGCGGCAAAAACAGGGACTTGCGCATGAAGGGATGGGACAGCCGGAACCGAAGGAAGTGAAGCCCGGCTCGCGGACGCGAGCTGCCTGACGCGACGACGCGACGGCCGCGCGCGAACTGGCGCGCTTCAGCCAGGCGCCCGCCGGGCAACAGGTCGTGACCCACGCCGTCCCGTTCCAGCATGCCGCTGTCCCACGATTCGCCGCGGAAACTCCGGCGTCAGGACCTGCTCCCCCCTACGCCGCCCGCCGCTTGCGCAGGAAGTCCATCACGATGTGCTGGCCCAGGGTCATCGTGGAGGTGAAGTACGCCTTGCCGCCCGCGATCTTCGCCACCTCGCGCACGAACCGCACCAGATAGGGGTCATCCGCGAGCATGAACGTATTGATCGGGATCCCCGAGCGCCGACACGCGGCAACCTCGCGATAGGTCGCCCGCAGGATATTCCGGTCGAGCCCGCCCGAATTCTTGTACACCCGGCCCCGCTTGAGGGTGATCGCGGTCGGCTTGCCGTCGGTGATCATGATGATTTGGCGCATGTCCTTCTTCTGCGTCGTCAGGATCCTGCGCGCCAGCTCCAGCCCCTCGGCGGTGTTCGTGTGGAAGGGGCCGACCTGCGCCCTCGGCAGTTCGCCCAGCGGAATCTCCTTTGCGCGGTCCCCGAAGGTCACCACCCGCAGCGAGTCGCCCGGGAACTCGGTCCGGATCAGGTGTGACAGGGCCAGCGCCACCTTCTTCGCCGGCGAGAAGCGGTCCTCACCGTAGAGGATCATCGAGTGCGAGACATCCAGCATCAGCACCGTCGCGCACGAAGACCGATAGTCGGTCTGGTGAACCATCAGATCCTTGTAGTCCAGCGGAAGCGAATGACTTCCGGGCTCCGGCAGCCCCTCGCGGGCGATCGCGTTTTTCAGCGTCTCGGAAATGTCCAGGTTCAGCGTGTCGCCGAACTCGTACGGCTTGCTCCCTGCGTCCGACTCGACGCCTGTGGCGTATTCGCGGGTTTCATGGGATCCAATGCTCGACTTGCCCATCGAGCCGAGGAGGTTGCGCAGCGCCCGGTAGCCGAGGAAGTCGAGGCCACGGCTGGAGAGGTTGAAGTGGACCTGGCGGGCCGCCTCCCGCGCGTCGTCGACGTGGCCCGCGCCGGTAGCGTCGCCCGTGGGGCCGGCCGACCCGGACGGCTCGCCGGTCAGCGTGATATAGCCTTCCTCGATCATCTTCTGGACGAGCTGGTCGAGCAGGTCCGCGATCTCCCGTTGCACCGCCGGATCGCCGGGGCCGTCGCCGCGCAGCTCCTCGACCATCTCCGGCGTCAGCTGCCCACTTTCCAGCAGCGCCTGCAACAGCGCCTGTTTCAGCGCGTCCACCGAGGACGTATCCTCCAACCCGGACCAGCCCCAGTAGGGGTGAAAATGCGGACCGCCGGCAAACCCCCCGTCCAGGAGAAAGTCGGAGAGCATCTCCATGAGGCCCTCCAGGTTGAGCGCGTCCAGCCAGCTCTTCCGGTACTTGGTGTAGGTCGTGAAGCGCATGACGAAGAGTAGACCACAGACGGGTGAAGCGGCAAACCGGATTGATCCGGTCAACTTCCGCCGCAAACTCCTGGCACATTTTGACACAAACCGCCGGGATCTGCCATGGCGGCATGGGCGGACGCCGTACGCCGTCATGGTGTCGGAGTTCATGCTCCAGCAGACCCGGGTCGAAGCCGTGGTCCCGTACTACCGCCGCTGGCTGGCCCGGTTCCCCGACTGGAACACGCTCGCGGATGCGACCGACGACGATGTCATCCTCGCGTGGAAGGGGCTCGGGTACTACCGGCGGGCGCGCAACCTGCACGCCACCGCGAAAGTCGTGTGCGAGCGCTACGCCGGACGGTTGCCCGAAAGTCCCAATGAGCTGCTGACCCTGCCAGGCGTGGGCGCGTACACGGCGGGAGCCGTTGCGAGCATCGCGTTCGGCAAGGTGGCGCCGGCGGTCGACGGCAACGTGCGCCGCGTGCTGTCGCGGTTGCTCGATGTGGGTGACCTGAAGCCGGCCCGGCTGCGGGACGAAGCCACGCGCCTCATCGACCCGGACCGCCCGGGCGACTTCAACGAGGCGCTCATGGAGCTGGGCGCCACGGTGTGCACGCCGCGTTCGCCCCGCTGTGGCGACTGCCCGGTCGCGGACGACTGCGGCGCCCTGGCGGGCGACACAATAGCCGAACGCCCCATGCCGACGCCCCGGAAACAGATCCCCACGGTCGAATACGCTGTGGCGGTCGTGGTCGCCCCGCCGCTCACTCTGCTCGTCAAGCGGCCCCCGACCGGACTGCTCGCCGGCATGTGGGAATTCCCCACCATGGAAACGCTCGCCGACCTGGGCCTCGAGGGCACACCCGGCCCGCCCCTCGACCCCGTGACCCACGCGTTCACCCACCTCCGCGCCACCTACCGGCCGGTCATCGTGCACATGGCGCGCCCGTTCAGCCATGGCAACGCCCGCCGCCCACGCGCCCGGCAAGCTCACGCCTGGACCCACCCGGACCGTCTCGATGAATGGGCGCTGCCCGTCGCGCAGCAGAAGATCGCCGCGCTACTCAGGGACTGGCTGCGCGGTAACCGCCCCCCCGTGTCCGGCTGATCAGCTGGTTGGCGACCAGTCCCTCCAGGACCAGTTCGCACGCCGCCGCCTTGAGCCCGTCTTCGCCGTCCGCCGGCGCGATCCCCATCGCTTCGGTCAGCTCGAGCAGCCCCGGCACCTGGCGGAAGCCCTGCACGCAGGCGGCCGACGCGGCGTCCTCGGAGACCTGCATCACGCCGCCGTTCTCGAAGTACTCGACCACCGGCTCGATATCGGCATCAACGTCGGCCCGCTCGTCGAACGTCGCGCCCGCCGCCACCGACACCAGTTCGCGGCCGATCCTGGCGGCGCCGTGCAACTCGCCCTCGTACTCCAGCTCCAGCTTGCCCGTGATCGCGGGCAGCGACGCGTAGATGTCGCCGATCCGCGGAATCACGACCTCTTCCTTCTGACGGATCGCGCGCCGCTCCGCACTGGACACGACGGTCTCCATCACCGCGATCGGCAGCCGCTGGCTCACCCCGCTCCGCTGATCGACGCGCTTCTCCATGCGCCCGAAAAACGCGATCCGCTCGACCACCTCGCGCACGAAGTCGGGGACCTGCGCCGGGCGGCAGTCGCGGTCGACCCATGCCTCCTGCTCGGTGATCCGCACGCCGGTGTCGACCACTTTCGGGTAGTGGGTCCGCACCTCCGCCGCGATCCGGTCCTTGAGCGGCGTGACGATCTTGCCGCGCGCGGTGTAGTCCTCCGGATTTGCCGTGAACGCGATGACCAGGTCCAGTTTCAGGCGTACCGGATAGCCCTTGATTTGCACATCACCTTCTTCAAGGATGTTGAACAGCCCCACCTGGATCCGCGGCGACAGATCCGGCAGCTCGTTCATCGCGAAGATCCCCCGGTTGGCCCGCGGCAGAATCCCGTAATGGATCGTCAGCTCGTCCGACAGGATGTGCCCCCCGCGGGCTGCCTTGATCGGATCCAGGTCGCCGATCATGTCGGCGATCGTCACGTCCGGCGTCGCCAGCTTCTCCAGGTAGCGCTGGTCGGGCTCCAGCCACTCCAGCGGCGTGTCGTCCCCGTGCTCCACGACCGTCCGGCGCCCGAACTTCGAAATCGGCGCCAGCGGATCGTCGTTCACCTCGCTCCCCGCGATGATCGGAATGTGACGATCCAGCAGATCGGCCAGCTGCCGGAGAATTCGGGACTTCGCCTGCCCCCGCAGCCCCAGCAGAATGAAGTCGTGGCGCGCAAGGATGGCGTTCGCCAGCTGCGGAATCACGGTATCCTCGTAGCCGTGGACGCCGGGAAACAGCTCTTCGCCGGCCTCCAGCTTGCGGATCAGGTTGGCCCGGAGCTCGTCCTTCACGCTCCGCGGACGGTAGCCGGCGGCCTTCAGCCGGCCCAGGGTCGGGGGCAGGGTTCTGGTCATCGGAGAAACTTACCCGCTCCGGCGTTAGGTTTCCATTTGCGTTCACAGTCGCCCACACAGCCATTGCGTCGCCCACGTGCCCACCTCACCCGTGATCATCCACCCCGACCGACATCAGCCGCCGCTGGACCGCGAGCGCTTCATCGTGCCAGAAGCGCCGGACGACGAGGCCGTGCCGCTCGATGTCGTGTTCGTGGGCGCAGGGCCTGCCGGGCTGGCCGGAGCGATCGAGCTGGCGAGGCTGGTGCGGGAGGGCAACGAAGCCGGAAATGGCCCCGGGGATCTCGAAATCGGGGTTTTGGAGAAGGCTGAGGGACTGGGCGACCATAATCTGTCCGGCGCGGTGATCAACCCGGGGGCATTCAGGGAACTCTTTCCCGGCATGAGCGATACCGACTTCCCCTTCCGGCGCCCCGTCACGCGCGAAGGCGTGTATTTCCTCACGGAGAAGCGCCACGTACGCATCCCGGCGCCTCCCACGATGCGCAACCACGGGAATCATATCGGCTCGATCTGCGAGATCGTGCGCTGGCTCGGCGAACGCGCCGAGGAGGCCGGCGTGATGATCCTGCCGGGATTCCCCGCCGACAGCCTGCTGGCCGACGGCAACGACGTGATCGGCGTGAGGACCGCGGCGCGGGGCCTGGACCGCGACGGACAGCCGGGCGGCGGGTTCATGCCGCCGGTGGACGTGACCGCGCGCGTGACCGTGCTCTCGGAAGGGACCCGTGGAGCCCTTGCGCAGGCCTATCTCGACTGGCAAGGCGTGGGATCGGCGAATCCCCAGATCTACTCGCTGGGCGTCAAGGAGCTGTGGGAAGTCAAGCGGCCGCTCGACCGGATCGTCCACACCATGGGGTGGCCGCTTGTCGGGCGGCGCGCGGGGGCGGGCGGGCTCGGCGGCTCCGGCTTCGGCGGCTCGTTCGCGTACCCCCTCGCCGACGACCTGGTCGCGCTCGGCCTGGTGGTCAGCCTGGACTACCGGGACGCCCGGCTGGATGTGCACGGACTGCTGCAGCGCCTGAAGCACCATCCGCTTTTCGAGGGCATGCTCAGGGGCGGTGAAATGGTCGAATGGGGCGCCAGGACGATCCCGGAGGGCGGGTATCACTCGTTGCCGGAGCGGCGGCACGGGAGCGGCATCTGCATTGTGGGCGACGCGGCCGGGTACGTGGACGTCGCGTCGCTGAAGGGCATCCACTACGCGATGCACTCGGGCATTCTCGCCGCGCGCGCCATCTACGCTGCGCTCCAGGCGGACGACACTTCGGAAGCCGGGCTGGCCCCCTACACGGCGGCGGTGGACCGGTCGGTCATTGCGCGGGACCTGCGGCGGAACCGGAACATGCGCCTCGCGTTCAAGAGCGGGTTCGTCATGGGCGGTGCGAAGGCGAGCCTGGCGACGGTGACCGGCGGGCGCGTGCCGGGCGGCAGGATCGCGACCGAAACCGACGCGGCCGAGCCCAAGTGGCTGGCTGGCGGGCGCGCGGCCGGGCAGGCCGCCGGCCCACTCGCCGTCTCCAAGGTGGACGCCGTGTTCAAGAGCGGGAACCAGACCCGCGACGATATCCCGTCGCACCTCAAGGTGGGCGAGGACGTGCCCGCCGAGGTTGCGGAGATGTACGTTCACCTGTGTCCAGCGGGCGTGTACGAGCGCGACGGCGACAACTTGCGCGTCAACGCCCCCAACTGCGTGGACTGCAAGGCGACCGACGTGCTGGGGCCCAGGTGGGCGCCGCGCGAGGGCGGCAGCGGGCCACGGTACCGGAGAATGTGAGGAGACGATCATGAGCAATGTTGCCGACGTGCCGGCCGCCGGGCCGCTGTGCCTCAGCGGGCGAATCAAGGTCGAGGTGGGCGGCGAGACCGTGGCCGACACCGACGATGTGGCGCTGTGCCGGTGCGGTCACTCGGCCAACAAGCCGTTCTGCGACGGATCGCACCGCAAGGTCGGGTTCGACGACCCCGGCGCGATTCAGGGCGGACGGCTGGTGCCGGGCGACGCGGAGGGTTCGACCGTGCGGATCGTCTGCGCCGCCAACGGGCCGCTGCTGGTGCGCGGGCCGCTTACCGTGGTGGGGTCGGATGGCGCGATGTCGGAGGGGACGAAGGGGGCGCTCTGCCGCTGCGGCCTGTCGACGACGAAGCCGTTCTGCGACGGCTCGCACAAGGGGTCGGATTTTGAAGCCGATTGACAACCCTGACGTAACGTCAGGGTTTACACACTGAGAGGAATCGTGGACAAGAGAAAAGCACTCATGGTCGTCGGGACCGCGCTTGCGACAGCCGTTGCCGCCTGTTCCGGATACGGCGGGCCCGCGCCTGCGCGTCCGCTCGCGTACGACGTGCCGTCGCCGCCGGCGGCCACCTACCAGATCACCGACACCACGGTGCTCAGCATAACCACCCCCATGGGCGACATGGCGGTCGATACCGAAATGGACGTGACCCTGGCGCTGACCTTCGAGCGCGCCGCGGAAGGTGTTCGCGTGACGGGGAGCGTGGAGGACTTCAGCGCCTCCATGACGAACCCGATGACAGGCAGGGAAACGGCGGACGCCGACGACCTCAGTGGATCGCTCGACTACACGCTCGGCCGTCGCGGCGATACGGAGGTCGCGTCTCTGCCGGAGTTGCCGGCTGCCGCCGAGCAGATGTCTCCGTTCACCTCGATCGCGCGCGAGCTGTTCCCGCCGCTGCCCGACGCCGTGGTGGAGCCCGGCGGGATGTGGGTCGACACGGTGGCCTGGTCCACCGAGTTGTCGTCGGGGGAAGCCACGTCGAACGCGGTGCTCACTTACACGCTCGTGGGCGACACCCTGGTGGACGGTCGCACGCTCCTTCACTTCACCGTGATCAGCGACGTGTCGTCCGTGGCGGATGTGACCCAGGCGGGCATGGACTTGACGCAGAGAATGGCGGGATCGGCCGGCGGGTTCATCTTCTGGGACGCGGAGCGCGGGTTGCCGGTCTACCAGGAGTCCAATCGTGAACTGGAGGGCGACCTGGAGATGGCGGGCATGCCCCCGTTGCCGATGAGCGCAAGCGGTACCACACGCGTCTGGCTGCGGAACTGACGCCATGAACAAGACAATGGCGGTCCGGATTCACGAACTCGGCGGACCCGAGGTCCTGCGCTGGGAAGAGGTGCCGCTGCCCGACCCCGGACCGGGCGAGGTGCTGGTGCGCCACGAAGCCATCGGGCTGAACTTCATCGACACGTACCATCGCAGCGGGCTCTACCCGGTGCCGTCGCTGCCGACCGCGATCGGGATGGAGGGTGCGGGGGTGGTGGAGGCTGTCGGGCCGCCGGCCGGCCGGGGGTCGCCGGGCGGGCAATTCAAACCAGGCGACCGGGTCGCGTACGGGTTCGGGCTGGGGTCGTACAGCGAGCGCAGGGTGATGCCCACGGATCAGCTCGTGCCGATCCCCGACGGCGTGGACTCCGAGACCGCGGCCGCGGCGATGCTGAAAGGCATGACGTCGTGGTACCTCTGCCGCCGCACCTACCGCCTGGGCGCGGGCGAGACCGTTCTGGTACACGCGGCCGCGGGCGGAGTGGGCACGATCCTCTGCCAGTGGTGCAAGGCGCTGGGCGCCACCGTGATCGGTACGGTGGGCAGCGCCGAGAAGGCGCAGGTGGCGCGGGAGCACGGGTGCGATCATGTCATCCTCTACAAGGAGGAGGACTTCGTGGAGCGCGTGGCCGAGATCACGGACGGCGAAGGCGTCCCCGTGGTCTTTGACGGCGTCGGGAAAGCGACCTTCGACGGTTCGATGGAGTGCCTGAGCCGCTTCGGCATGATGATCACCTTCGGCAACGCCTCGGGCGCCGTGCCGCCGCTCAACCTGCTGCGGCTGAGCGCGAAGGGGATTACCGTGGCTCGCCCCTCGCTCAAGCCCTACATCGACCGGCGCGAGGACCTGGAGGAGGCGGCCGGAGAGCTGCTGGGGCACATCGAGGCCGGCCGCATCCGGATCACCGTCGGGCAGCGCTTCCCGCTCAGGGATGCTGCCGAGGCGCACCGGGCGCTGGAATCGCGCCGGACGCAGGGCTGTACGATACTCGTGCCCTGAGGGGGATTCAGCGCACGCTTGACTGCCGCATCGGCAACTATGACGTTAGTTGCCATGATGAGGAGGATTGCGGCAATCGTCCTGGCCGTCGCCGGCTGCGCGGGCCCCGGGAGTCCGTTTCCCCCCGGCACATTGGCCTACGGCTTCCCGTCGCCGCCGAATGCCGCGTACGAGATCGCCGACACCGTCGTGGTCACGGTTCAGACGACTGGTCCGGATGTGGAGACCGCGGGCGGGTTCGCCCAGACGCTCGACCTGCGCTTCGAAAGGGATCCGGGGGGCGTGCGCGTCCGGGGCATCATGGAGGCCATCGAAGGCTCGCTGTGGGATCCGGGGACGCCGTCGGAGAAGCGGCCGGGGCGCTGGAGCCCCGCCGGGACGCATCATTTCATCATCAATCGGCACGGCGTCTCGGAGGTACGGTCATTCCCCGCGCTGTCGGGCCAGGCTGCCTTGCTCTTCTCGCTGGTCGGACACGCGCACGACATCTTCCCCCACCTGCCCGGCGCCGTGCTTGACCCCGGCGGCATGTGGGCGGATACGGTGGTTTGGCACGTCGACCATCCCGACGCCGAAGTCACCTACAGATCGGCGTTCAGCTACACGCTCGTGGGCGACACCGTGGTGGATGGTCGCACGCTGGTGCGCATTGCGGCCGACGGCGATGTCGACACGGTGACCGTCACGGGAACGCCCGGCAACGCGACGTACCGCATTCTCAAGGGTCCCGTGACCGGGCTCATCCTCTGGGACCCCGAACGCACACTGGTGGCCTACGCGGAGTACGAGCGCGACCTGGTGGGCACGCTGGAGAGGCCGGACCGCCCGGTGCTGGGGATGACCCTCGAGGGCAGTGCGACGTTCCAGCTGAAACGTTGAGCCTCAGGGACTGTACACGTAGACGACGCGTACCCTGGCGATGTCGGTGACGCCGGTGTCCGTGTGGTGGTAGATGTTCATCCGCCCGGTGCCGCAGTCGCCGAACGCGTCGCAGGACACCGTCCCGACCAGGCCGCCGATGTCCGTTGCCCTGACCGCGTCGCGAAGGCGGGCCCGGTCGATGTACATCGTGTCGCCCACCTCCTCGGCAACTGCCGCGATGGCCGACAGGAGGATCGTGGTCGCGTCGTAGCTGTGCGCCCAATAGGGTGACCCCGGGGCGCCGCCGTACCGGCTGTCGAACGCCTGCAGAACCTGCTGCCCACTGCGTCCCGTCACTTCGTTCGCGTTCGCGCCGAAGTCCGCTTCCGGTCCGGCAAAGTACATTCCCTCCGACTGCGGTGTCTCCAGAAACGCGGAGACCAGCAGCGCGGCGGCTGAAATCAGAACGGTCCCCTCAAGTCCGTCGAAGGCCCGCGCCTGTGCGGCAAAGGCCGATCCTTCGGTCACGAACAGCGGGAAGAAAATGGCGTCCGGGCTGGCGGCCGCGAACTCCGCGAGCACGTCGGTCATATCGGTGGCGCCCTTGTCGATCGCGGCCTGGACCGGCACTTCGCCCCCGAATTCCGCGAATGCGTCGGCGAACGCCGCCACAAGGGCGGTCGTGTACGGGTCCCCGTCGTGAACCGTGGCCACGCTCCCCAGCCCTAGCTCGTTGTAGACGAAGTCGGAGAGCGCGCGGGCCTGGTGAAGGTCGTTGGACGATACGCGATAGTAACCGGGGTGATAGTCGGGATTCGCGTTGCCGGCCAGGTCCGAGGTCAGGCGCGGCGACGTATTGCTCGGCGAAATCATGACCAGACCCGCCTCGCTGACGACCGGCGACGCCGCCACGGCCGCAGCCGAACAGTTGGTTCCGACGACGCCGGCAACCCTCGGATCTCCGATGATTCCGAGTGCGCCCGCGCGGCCGCCCTCGGGCGAACAGCTCGTGTCGACCGGATCGCCCAGCTCGATCTCGCGCCCGTTTACGGATCCGATGTCCTCAACCGCGAACTCCGCCCCGCGCCGGGCCACGGCCCCCAGCGTCGGAGCGACCCTGATCGAGAGCAATGTGCGGATCTGTACCGCCTCGCCCGGCTCCACCGTGACTGCGCCCAGCGGCCCGGCCTGGAACGGCGGGGGCATGGGTGGTGGGGGCGGGGGCGGCGGGACGACCGGGCTTTCCTTGCACGCCGATACCGCAAGAACGGCGATCAGCGCAGCGGTGGACGGCAGGACGTGCTTGCGCATGGGGGCAACTCCTTCTCAGTCATTGTATGGCAAGGCAATGATGGATCACTGATGAAACAATGATAACTGACCGAATAATAGCATGAGCATGCCCATCCCCTTCTTCACCTCGCGCCGCGAGCGCCGCCTGTGGCTCTGCGCGCTGGCCGTCGTGGTGGCGATCTACTCCACGCTGGGGCTTGCGGGCTCGCTGGCCGAAGTGCTGCGCGAACGCGATCTGCTGCCGGCGGCGGTGTTCGTGCTCATGCTGCTCACGGTCGCGGCCATCGTCGGGAGCGGGCTGAAGGGGCGTCCGGGCCGGCGCGAGGTGTGGGTGGGGCTCGGCCTGATGGCCGTGTACGGCATGCTGTTGGTCAGGATGGGCGGCACCATGGAGGAGCGTACGCACCTGTTCGAATACGGGATTGTCGCGGTCCTGATCTACCAGGCACTCCGCGAGCGCTCCGACAACGGTCGGCGGGTGCCGGTGCCCGCGGTTCTCGCGCTCGTCGCGACCGCGCTGCTCGGCTGGATTGACGAGGGGATCCAGGCAATCCTCCCGGACCGCGTGTACGACAACTTCGACGTTCTTTCCAACGTCATCGCCGCGGTGATCGGGATCGGGGGAAGTGTGACAGCCGGGTCGGCAAACGAGCGTCTGAAGCGGCGGCAGGTGGACGGCACGTAACCGGAACGCTATATCGTGGCTGTTCCGGATGACATCATGGTGTCAGTCCAACGCGCAACCCGGGGGGGTGGAGGAAATCCCATGACTCGCTGCCGTATCGTCCTTGCCGCATCCACCATGCTGGCAGTTGGCGCGTGGGCCGCCGCATGCGGCGATGGGTCCGTCGAACCGCCACCCGTCGAACCGCCCCGGCCAACCACGGTGACCGTCAACCCGGCGACCGTCGAACTGACTGCGGTGGGCCTGACCGTACAGTTGTCGGCGGAGGTGCGCGATCAGAACGGACAGGTGATTTCGGGCGCGGCCGTGACGTGGGCAAGCAGCGATGCTGCGGTGGCGCGCGTGGACGCCAATGGCCTGGTGACGGCCCAGAGCACCGGTTCGGCCACGGTCACGGCGACAGCGGGGACGGCGTCGGGGAACTCCGCGGTGACGGTCTCCGAGAACCTGGATCGAGCCACGCTTGTGGCGTTCTACGAGGCGACGGACGGACCGAACTGGCAACGATCGGACAACTGGCTGAGCAACCGCCCGATCGGCGAATGGTACGGAGTCACGGTCAACGACGAACAGAGGGTGGATTCGCTCCAACTCGCCTTCAACGGCCTGAGTGGCAGCCTGCCGGCCGAAATCGGAGGCCTCCTGCACCTGAAAAAACTCGCACTGAACAACAACAACGTCTCTGGCCCCATCCCCGCCGAGTTGGGCGCGCTGCCGGAGCTGGTGGAGTTGAGACTCAGCGAGAACTCGCTTTCGGGCCCGATTCCTCCCGAATTCGGCGACCTGTCCAACCTCGATGTCCTTTCGTTGGGCCTGAATGAACTGGGAGGCCCGATCCCTCCCGAGTTGGGCCGGCTGTCCCGTCTTCGGGTGTTGTATTTGTCCTCAACTGCTGTCACGGGAACCATTCCGCCGGAACTCGGCCAGCTTGCCAATCTCGAGCACCTGAACCTCGGTTTCAACGACCTCACCGGTCCAATCCCCGCCGAGCTGTTCGCCGAGACCACGCGTCTGCAGAGCCTGTTCTTCGGTTACAACGGCCTGACGGGACCGCTTCCGGCGGAAATCGGAAAACTCACGCAGCTGAAGGCGCTCTATCTCCATTGGACCGACCTGACGGGGCCCCTGCCGCCGGAGCTCGGCAGCCTCTGGCGGCTTGAGCGGTTGCTCATCTACAACACCGGGATCACCGGCCCGCTACCGCCGGAGCTTGGAGGGCTGGTCAGCCTTGAAGAGATGCATCTGTACAACAACGACATCACGGGGCCGATTCCGGGGGACTGGAGCGGCATGGTGCGCCTGCAGGCGTTGTTGCTGTTCGGAAACCGGCTGAGCGGGCCGCTTCCGGCGGAACTCGCCGATTTCAGGCAGCTCCAGTGGCTGTGGCTCGGAGACAACGAGCTGGATGGCGGAGTGCCGCCGGAGTTCGGGAGCATGCCCGCGTTGACCCAGCTGGACGTCACCGACAACGCGGGCATGTCGGGTCCGTTGCCCGCGGCCCTGACGCAGCTTGGTCAGCTGGAGGCGCTGCTCACAGGCGGCACCGGACTCTGCGCACCCGGCGACGAGGCGTTCACAACCTGGCTCGCCGGGGTCTGGAAGCAGCGCGTGGCACGGTGCGGGGGCTCTGAAGAATCCGCTTTCCTGCTGACGCAGGCGGTTCAGTCACGGTCGTTCCCCGTGCCGCTCGTGGCCGGAGAGCCGGCCCTGCTCAGGGTCTTTGTCACCGCTGCCGATGGGGGTGGTGCCACCATGCCACCGGTGCGCGCCAGCTTCCATTCGGGCGGTGCCCAGGTTCATGTCGCCGAGATTCCCGCGCAATCCACGGCCATCCCGGCCGAGGTCATCGAGGGCGACCTGGCCATGTCGGCCAACGCCGAGATCCCCGCGCACGTCGTGCAACCGGGCACGGAGATCGTCATCGAGATCGACCCCGGCGGAACGCTGGACCCCGGCCTGGGAATAACACGGCGGATTCCCGCCGAGGGGCGCTTGAAGATCGACGTTCGGGCGATGCCGGTCCTCGACCTGACCGTGATTCCCTTCCTGTGGGCCGCGGAACCAGACTCCTCGGTCCTGGACGCGACCGCCGGCATGGCGGCCGACCCCATGGGACATGAGTTGCTGGAGGATGTCCGGGTGCTGCTGCCCGTGGGCGAGCTCGAGGTCACGAACCACGAGGCCGTCACCGTCACCAGCAACTCCGCCTTCCATATCCTGGCGGCGACGGAAGCGATCCAGGTCATGGAGGGTGGAGACGGTCACTATCAGGGGTTGCTGGCCGGCAAGGTCACGGACGCGGGGGGCGTGGCGAAGACCCCGGGCCGGAGCAGCTTCGCGGTCGCTTCCTCGTCGACGATGGCGCACGAGCTCGGTCACAACATGAATCTGTTGCATGCTCCGTGCGGCAGCGCGGGCGGCCCGGACCCGGCCTTCCCCAACCGGGACGGCTCGATCGGCAGCTGGGGTTACGACTTCAGCACCGGTGAACTCGTGCCTCCCTACACGTCGGATCTGATGTCGTACTGCTACCCTCGCTGGATCAGCGATTTCAGCTTCTCGAACGCGCTGCTTTACAGGCTGTTCGACGAGGCGCCGAGTTCGGCCCACATGGCCGCCGACGGTCCGGCGCTGCTCCTCTGGGGCGGCACCGGACCCGGCGGCGAGCCATTCCTGGAGCCCGCCTTCGTCATGTCGGCTCCGTCCTCCCTTCCGCGCGCGGGCGGAGACCACACCCTGATCGGTACCGGCGAGGACGGCCGCGAACTCTTCAGGCTGAGCTTCGCCATGCAGGAGTTGAGCCACGGCGGCGGACGATCCACATTCGCCTTCGCACTCCCGGTGCAACCCGGCTGGGCGGAGACGCTGGCGGCCATTACGCTGTCCGGGCCTGGGGGATCCACAACCCTCGACGAGGACACGGACCGGCCCATGGCAATCTTGCGCGATCCGCGCACCGGCCAGGTGCGGGCGATCCTGCGAGGCGTTCCCGAAGTCGGGCAGGCGGCTGGCGATCAGGCGGGTGGGATGGGGATCGATCCGGGTCGTTACGATGAACTGCTGAGCCGCGGGATTCCGGACGGAGGGGCCTGGGGGCGGCGCTAGGCTAACGCCTCCAGGCCGTGGCGTCCGGAATCCCGCGACTGTGAAGCACCTTCAATCCCTCCGCAGCCCACGCCGACCGGGCCCCCGCCGCTTTCGCCACCGCGGCGCCATCGGAATGCCGCAGGATGCCGCGCACACGGCCCGCCACGGGATCGAGCAGAATGGTGACCTGGCGATCGCTCTCCGGACCCAGCGTCGCGGACCCCTCCGGGCCGGACAGCGTGATTCTCTCCAGCGCGCCGGACCACCCCGGCTGTACGGGTAGCGTGTACACGAAATAGGACTGCCCGTCCCCGTCGGCCACGACCGGCATGTCGAAGTTGAACGCGAACAGCTCGCGCTCGTCCGCTGCCAGACCGACCAGCCGATAGGCACCACCGGAGCTCGGCAGGACGGAGGGGGCATCGACGACCATCGCCGGGTCCAGGAACAGACCGCCCTCTTCGTCCACGCCGCCCCACAGGAGCAGGGATCGGGCCGGAGGCCCCGTGAACGCCGCCGCGCCATCGGCCCGGTTGAGGCGGAAGTTGACCATTTTCGTGAAATTGTAGCCGCTGACCCAGCGCGGATTGCAGTAGGTCATCAGGTCCGGGTCGCTGGGTGGCACGAGGACGTTGTTGAGGAAGTCGAATCCCCAGGTGCCGATCGAGCCGTCACGCTGCGGGAAGGATGGATCCGGGCCCTGCGCCCCTCCGCATGGCGCGTGAAGGAGCCTCAGGTTGTGCCCCAATTCGTGTGCGATGACATCGGGCAGGGGTATGCTCGCGCTCGAGTAGCCGCCGAGGTCGGCCACGCCGCGGGCGGAGGTTGTCGGGCGTGCAAGCCCGACATGGTAGCCGCTGCGGCCCTCCATGATGCGGATGGCCTCCGTCTCCCGGAGGACGCTGTGCACATCGACTGTCGCCGTCAGCACGGGTTCGTGCACCGTCACGGCAAACCCGCGGATGGGCAGCAGCGCCCGGACATGCCGGAACAGATCCGACTCGGCATCCAGGTCTCGAGTGAACTCCAGGACGGAGGAATCCGGATCCGATTCGGCCAGAAACGGAATCACCGTGAGATCGAAGGGCGGCATCGCGCGGACGTCGACCTCGGCCCGGCCGGTTTCGGGGATGCGTCCGGTGACCCCCAGTGCCGGGTCGAGCGTTCCATTGGGGTCGATCTCTACCACCATCTCCAGTCCGGGCTGCAGTACCGCGCCCGGAATCAGCGCGTTCGCCGAGCGGGCGAGGTCGCCTTCCTCGAGCTCGGCGGGAATCGGGGCGGACTGGGCGGGGATGTCGACTACATGCACCTCGGCACCGTCCAGAAAGAAACGGGCGCGGACGTCCGGAAGGCTCTCGCTCGTGCTCTGGTCGGCTCGCGCAAACACCCGGAGCAGGCCGTTGTTGCCCGCGACCAGCGGGACCGGAAAATCGACCGACTGGACAGCCTGCGTCACGTACGCGACCGATCCCTCGACACCGCCGCACGGGGTCACATGCTGATCGTCCACGCCACGGAGCCAGTCGAGGAAATCCGGCTCGCGCGGCGCGCACAGTTTCGTACCCGCGAGCTGGAGCGTCTCCAGTTGTCTCAGCGCCGTCATGGTGGCCGGGAGCACTCCCTCCATGTCGCGATTGTACGCCAGGTCGAGCAGTTGCAAAGTTGCCAGGCGCCCCAGTTCGGGCGGGACTAGGATTACACGATCCAGAGCCATCCACCGTAGTCCACCAGCAGTCCCATAACATCCTGTAGCACAACGATTTCAAGGCCATATCCCGACGGCAACCGTCCCTTGCGGTCCAGTGGCTTCCGGTGTATTCTTCCCCGTGTAGTGTTGCAATAAGTGATACACCACAAGGAAGGACCGCATGACGAAGCGACCCAGGACCCTCACCGCCGCGTTCGTGCGGACGGTGGGCCGTCCGGGCGTGTACGGGGACGGTCGCGGCGGGCGCGGACTGAGCCTCCGGGTTCACCGGACGCTCGACGGCCGCATCACCAAGACGTGGCGGCAGCGCGTCAGGATCGAGGGCCGCCTGACTTCGATCGGGCTCGGACCGTATCCCGAGGTGACGCTTGCCGAGGCACGGAGGAAGGCGCTGGACAACAGCCGCATGGTCCGGCTCGGACGGGACCCGCGCGGGCGCGGCGTCCCGACGTTCGCCGAGGCCGCCGAACGGACGATCCGGCTCCACCGGGAGTCCTGGAAGGCCGGGAGCCCGCTTCCCGAGCAGTGGGAGTCCACGTTCCGCCTCCACACCGCATCCTTGCTTGACAAGCCCGTGGACCGGATCACGAGCGCGGACGTGCTCCGGTGCCTGTCCCCGATCTGGAGCTCGAAGCCCTCAGCCGCCCGGAAGGCCCGTCACCGGATCGCCGCCGTCTTCCGCTGGTGTATCGGTCGCAACTACCGCCCGGACAACCCGGTGGACCGGGCGGTCGCCGCGCTGCCGAAGGCGAACGGCAACGGGTCGAGGCACCACCGGGCGCTTCCGCACCGGGAGGTCGCGGGAGCGCTGCGGGCGATCCGCCGGATCGGGGATGACAGTCCGGCCGCCTTGTGCGTGGAACTGATCGCGCTCACCGCCGTTCGGCCCGGCGAGGCGAGGGGCGCGCGTTGGGACGAGATCGACAGGGCGGCGGCGAGGTGGACGATTCCGCCGTCGAGGATGAAGGCGGGCCGGGAGTTCGTCGTGCCGCTCAGCACGGGCGCGATGGAGGTTCTTGAACGGGCGCGAGCCCTGCCGGGCAAGTCGCCGTATGTGTTCCCGTCGAGGACCGGCGGCCCGCTGCCGACCAAGGCGCCGGGGAGCCTGCTGCGGAGAGCCGGAGTGGCCTCGACGCCGCACGGGTTCCGGTCGAGCGCGCGGTCGTGGATGGCCGAGACGGGCGTCCCTGCCGAGGTCGCCGAGGCCTGCCTCGCCCATGTGCCCCGGAGTCAGGTCGTGCAGGCGTACCAGCGATCCGACCTGCTGGAGAGGCGCGCCGAAGTCATGCAGGCGTGGAGCCGCTACATCACTTGATTTCGAGGGGCCGCCCGTCGGAGTACCTTCCTTGACCAAGAGAGCGGGGGACGCTGCCCAGACTGGTCCGCTGATTCCACCCGGTTCGCGGGAACGCCGAATATGATGATCAACATGAGCGTCGAGGAAATCCAGGAGTATTCGAGGCGCTACAAGGAGGAGGACGGCGGGCGACTGCTTGAATCCGACAGGTCGCTGCAAGAGTCGCTCAAGGATGCTCAGCTTCGCGGCCACATCACGCAACGACAGTTGCAGGACGTGGTTGAGTGGAAGTCAGGCAAACGAACGCTCCATCTCTGTGAGAAAAACACCCCGGAGGAAGTCGAGGAATGCTCTGCGGTAGCGTTCGCCGCTCGCACGGATCGGCTTCGGATTCATGCGCTAGTAGCCCTTCAAGGGGTTTCATGGCCAACCGCCAGCGCTGTCCTGCACTTCGTGTTCCCGCGTCGATTCCCGGTATTGGATGTCCGCGCGATGCGCACGGTTGGGGAGATCCCCGTTGACTCGAATCAGCCTCCAAACTACACGATCCCGCTCTGGTCCAAGTACGCCAAGTTGTGCCGGGAGGCCGCTGAAAGGTACGGCGTGACACTTCGCGACCTCGACCGGGCTTTGTGGATGTGGGACCGCTGCAATCCTCCTCAATGACGCTTCCGTATCAGCTTACAGATCGGCAAGCGGCAGATTCCATGAAGTAGAGGCGGCGGAGGTGCTGCTGGCGGAGACCGATGCGGCTGCCGGACGGTGCTGGACGCCTTGGGAAACCGCCTCGATTCGGGCGGTTGACACGACCGGAATCGGGCCTCTCCGTGTAGAATCATGGCGATTCCGACGGCCTTCGATTCCGCCCCTCGGCGGACAGTCTTGCCCGCTAATGCGGGAGAGCCAGCCCACCCTTTGGGGCCACGCTTCGCGAGTCCCCGGCAGGGGCTGGCGGGGGGCCGTGCCCCCTCTGACCCCCGCGACGGAAACGGCGCGCCGTGAGCGCCGGACGCGCCGTCTGGGTGAAGATCCGCGCCAGCGAGGCGGAGCGTGCCGCGTGGCACGCCAAGGCGCGCTCGGCGGGCCTGACGCTGTCGGATCTGGTGCGCCGGTCCATTGGCCGGGTCCGCACCTGGACTGTGGCGCACGCCGAGGTCGAGCGCGAGCGCACCCGCGAACTGGCGCGCGTCGGGAACAACCTCAACCAGATCGCTCGCTGGGCCAATACACATAGGGAGGCCATCGAGGCCGTCGAGGTGATCGCCCACCTGGTCGCCATCGACCGGGCGCTCAGCGCCTTGGACTCCGCCCAAAGCCCGGACGCGGATGCACATTAAGTTCCTCGCCCGCGGAACCGGATCGGCGCGGGCTGCGGCCAAATACCTCCTCGGCGAGCGGGACTCCACCGGGAAGCCGCGCGAAGGCGTCGAGGTCCTTCGGGGCGATCCTCACCGGGTGGCGTCGGTGGCGGACACTCTGGGGTTCGAGCACAGGTACACCTCCGGCGTGATCGCGTGGGCACCGGAGGACGAGCCGACCGACGAACAGATCCGCGAGGTTCTGGAAGCCTTCGAGGAGACGGCTTGGGCCGGGCTCGAACCCGACCGCTACGCTTGGGCGGCGGTGCTCCACCGCGAGGAGGGCGGCGGTGCCCACGTCCACATACTCGCGGCGCGATGCGACCTTGAGACCGGGCGGAGCCTCAACATTGCCCCTCCGGGCTGGCGCAGGACGTTCGATCCGCTCCGGGACGCCTTCAACCACGAACACGGCTGGGGCCGTCCGGACGATCCGGCCAGGGCCAGGGTCGAGCAGCCCGGACACCGCGCCTACGTCGAGGCCGCCCAGCTGCGAGCCGGGCTCCGGCTCGAATCGTCGCCGCGCGACCTCATCCGGGACTACCTGCTCCAGCGCGTCGAGCACGGCGCGGTGCAAGACCGCTTCGATGTCGTCGCCGCGCTCCGGGAGGCGGGCCTTGAAGTGCCGCGCCAAGGCAAGGACTACCTGACCGCGATGGACCCCGAGACCGGGGACCGCTGGCGGCTGAAGGGACGGCTGTACGCCTTTGACTTCCAGCCGGAACGATTTGACCGGGCGGGCGCGGAGACGGCGGGGGAGCGAGCGCCGGGAGATCGAGGAGTTGACCGCGAGCGAGCCCGTGCGGCCCGCCGGGAACTCGCGGCGCGCCGTGAGGAACGCGCCGCGTACCATCGAGCGCGCTACGGAGGTGGCGGCCGGGCGGATGCGCGCGCTGCTGCCGAGGGCTTAGCTCCGGTCGCTGGCGGGCGGCCTGAGCCTCTCGCTCGGCATCTTCGACGGAAGCTGGGCGGCGATGCGGTGGCCGTGGACGGGCATCCAGAGCCGGACCGAGACGGTGGCGGAAACGGACTTCGACATCGGGGAGACCCGGCGGACGCTCGCACGGATGAAGGTGGACGCTTGGAGGACCGCGCTGCCGAAGATCGAAGAAGAGCACGCCGTGGCGCTGTCGGCGGGGACGCTGGACAAACCGCGCTAGATCTGGCGCGAGCGGCCTGCCGCAAAGCAGTCAAGAGAGTGAGGAGGCTGTATGACCGAGTTGGAGGGGCAGTTGACGGCGGCCTTGAAGAGGTTGTCCGCGCAGTGCGCGATGGAACGGCGGCGGCAATCCGAACAGGTCGAAGCCTTGCGGCGGCAAGTCGAGCGGCAGACCGGGGAGAACGACACCTTGAGGCGGCGAATCGAGCGGCTCGACGAGCAAGTGACGCGCTTGACCGAGTACTGCGGGACATCCGGCGTCGTGAGACCGCGCGGCCGCGGCTGGTGATACCGCCGCCGCGCGGGCCAGACCGCGATTCCGGGCCGAGCCGCTGAACGTTCTCCAGTGCGTCTGCTTGAAGAACGAATCGATCCGTGCCACGATAGCATGAGGACCTGCCACCAAGCCGTTCGATCAGTGTCGCCGTGCCTGTTCGTCGCTTACCCAACCTCGGACTACCCGGGGCACCCGAGCGACCGAGGACGGCGGTTAGTTATCTTGATGCAGCGACAAGCGAGAATTGAATTGTGAAACGCAAAGCAGCCACCTACTCCGCCCTGATGCTGTCGGCGGCCCTCGCAGCCTGCGGGGGAGACACCGGACGCACACGCGACGTCCCGGTCCAAATCGAGGACAGCGCCGGCGTGCGGATCGTCGAGTATGTCGACGTGCCCCAGGTCGAGCCGTCCTTCGCCATTGCGGAGGAGCCGGTGTACCGCCACGGAGCTAACCCGGACGACTACCTGTTCCAGGGAATCAACGTCGGTCGGCTCTTCCCGGATGGAAGCGCGGTTGTCGCTGATCCGGAAAACGGCGAAGTGGTCGTCTTGAGTCCGGACGGGACGACACACGAGGTGCTTGCCAGGCAGGGAGAGGGACCGGGCGAGGTCATCTACCCCTATTCCGTGTTCGTTCTGGGCCAGGACAGCGTCCTTGTGCCGGACAATCGTCTGTCTCGCCTCACTCTCTTCGTCGGCGATTCGGTGGCGCGCATCGCTAGCCTCCCTCGTTCAAGCCACCTCGCTGTGGCGGGAATCGGGTCATCCGGCAAGCTGATGATGATGAACCGGGTGCCCTCCCGCTCCCTGGGCGATTTGGAGGAGGAATGGCTCGCCGGGCACATGTCGCTGTTCGATACGGAAACCGGGGTCCTTGACACTGTCGCGTCGTACGACCACTGGCCGCGAACCCCGCCGGACGTGCCGTGGAACCCGGTTGCGGCGGTTGGCCATGTCACAGTCGCCACCCGGCAGTTCGTCTACATGAGGTCCGACAGGCCCGAGATCACTTGGAGCGTGCCGGACGGCACGGTAACACAGATCGTGCGCTGGCAGGCCGAGCCCGTCCGATTGACCGAGGAACTTCTGGAGCCCGTCGAGGCCTTTGAGCGAATGATCAATCAGATTATCTACCCCCACCTGCCCGATTCCCGGATCGAGGAGTACACTCGGGAGGGCATGTCCTGGTATCGTGCTATGGTCGGCCAGCCGCTGCCGCTCTACGGTTCCCCGTTCGCCGACGCCGACGGAAACGTGTGGCTGCCCTCCTACCGGCTGGCCTACCCGGAAGAGGGGTCACCGTACACCGTCATTTCTCGTGACGGGGAGTGGCTGGGACAGGTTGAGACTCCGCCCAGGTTCCGAATCCTCGATGTGGCCGGAGGGTTCGTCCTCGGGGTGCTCAGGGACGAAAACGACGTGGAGAACGTGGTGGTGTACGGGGTAGGCGGACCTTCGATGGTCCGTCAATAGCCGCCCGTAGACGTGGCCGACATGGTAGTGTGATGGCTGTCGGCTGGTGAACGGTAAGTGCGGTGCAATGCTTGCAGCCTCCCCCGCAAGGTGACCGATCCTGATCCGCGAACATCCGATATAGTCCAATGGATTCTCGCTCAGAAATGTATATTCTGAGTGATACATGATTGGCACATGTATTATCTAAAGCGTTATTCTACTGTAGGTTACATGATGTGTGGTTAGTTCGGGCGGGATCGTGCCCGTCAGATGATTGTTTGCAAGCTCCAGCAGTCGCAGGCTCGACATACTCCCGATTTCCGGGGGAATGGGTCCGACCAACCCATTGTGGGCGAGGCGCAGATGCCGTAGTTGACGCAGCTGGCCCAACTCGGACGGAATGGGTCCGGTCAATCCTCTGGCCGCAGTCGCCAGATCAAGGGTCTGAAGGTTCGACAAACCACCGATTTCCGGCGGCAAGACACCGTTCAGTTCGTTAAAACCCAGGTCAAGATGCAGTACGCGTCCATCGGCATCGGTCGTTACACCGTGCCATTGGCGGAGGGGTGCTTCGGTGAGCCAGTTGGTGCTGTTCTCCCAGTTTGGCCCGTCCGTGGCTTCGTACAGCCGCACGAGAATCTCCCGATCCGTGAGCGCAGCGCATTCCACGCCGGTGCCCAGGTGGGACGCAATACGAGAGAGCCAGCCCTCGAACGTCTCGTAGGGGGGGACGCACAACCCCGTGTCGGCGTAGTGGAACTCGTCGAGCGACAAGTCCAGGAGCGACCGCGGCAGCGGGCCGGAAAGCAGGTTGTCGCCGATCCGCAGCGAAGAGAGGCCGGTGGCGCCCGCGAGTTCAAGCGGAATCGGGCCGTTCAGCTGGTTGCGGTCGAGGTACAGATACCGCAGTCGATCGAAATCCCCGACCTCGGACGGGATCCAACCCGCGAGGTTGTTGCCACCAAGCGCCAATCCGGTCACGCGGCCGTCCGCATCGACGTCGACACCGTGCCACTCGGCGACCGGCGCGTCGCTGAGCCAGTTGGTGTTGTTCGTCCAGTTGGGTCCTCCGGTCGTCTCGTACAGCGCCGCGAGAGCAGGCCGGTCCGGCGAATCCGCCGATATGGCCACGGTGATGTCGGCGGTTCCCGAGGCGGCGCCCGCGCTCGCCGTGATGGTCGCCGACCCGTTGCCGGCGGCCGTCACGAGACCCGCGCCGTCCACCGTCGCCACCGCCGCGTCGCTCGACTCCCATGAGAACTCCGCGTCCGCAACCTCGTTCCCGTTCGCGTCGAATGCCGTGGCGGCGAGCCTGACTGTGTCTCCCAGAACAGAAAGCGTCGCTTCCGCCGGCTCCACGACCACCGAGCCGGGCGCCTGCATTACCGTCACGACAGCCGTTCCCGAGGCCGTGCCTGCGCTCGCCGTGATGGTCGCCGAACCGTTGCCCACGGCCGTGACCAGGCCCGTGCTGTCCACCGTCGCCACCGCAGCGTCGCTCGACTCCCATGAGAACTCCGCGTCCGCAACCTCGTTCCCGTTCGCGTCGAATGCCGTGGCGGCGAGCCTGACTGTGTCTCCCAGAACAGAAAGCGTCGCTTCCGCCGGCTCCACGACCACCGAGCCGGCCGCCTGCATTACCGTCACGACAGCCGTTCCCGAGGCCGTGCCTGCGCTCGCCGTGATGGTCGCCGAACCGTTGCCCACGGCCGTGACCAGGCCCGTGCTGTCCACCGTCGCCACCGCAGCGTCGCTGGACGCCCATGAGAACTGCGCGTCGGCCACCTCGTTGCCGTTCGCGTCGAATGCCCTGGCGGCCAGCCTGACCGTGTCGCCCAGAACAGCAAGCGTCGCTTCCGCTGGCTCCACCTCCACCGAGCCGGCCGCCTGCATTACCGTCACGACAGCCGTTCCCGAGGCCGTGCCTGCGCTCGCCGTGATCGTCGCCGACCCGTTGCCCACGGCCGTCACCAGGCCTGCACCGGCCACGGTTGCCACCGCCGGGTCGCTGGACGCCCATGTCACCGTCGCCCCCGCAATCGCCTGGCCGTTCTGGTCCAGCACGCTGGCGGTCAACTGCACCGTCGCGCCCAATGCGGTCAACTGGGACGTGGCGGGGCTCACCGTCACCGTCGTAGGTCGGGGAGGATCAGGTGGCGGTGGTCGGGGCGGCGGCTCCATGGCACCGTCGCCGCAACCGACTGCCCAGGCCAGGACGGCGAGCACCGCGAACACGAAGGTCGGAATCCGACCGCGCTTCATCACGACATACCCCTTCCCATGTGGACAACCTGTCGCGCGGGAGGGTCGGGCGCAACGCGAAAGCGACAGCATGAGCCCGTCGCGTTAGCAGAGCCTTACGGCTGGATCTGTCGGTCCAGCGGGATCATGACGACGGACTGGACGTCGAACTCGTCCCGGTATCGCCCGAGCACGTAGTCCGTGCCGATCTCGAAGACGTGGAGGCCTGGCGGCGTGGCGACCTCGCCCAGCCATACTCCCCGCTCATCGAAGACGTACCAGGTGGGGTTTACCTCCCAGGGGGCCCGATAGCGCTCCGCCCAGAGATTCTGCTCCGCGTCAAGGAGGAGGCGCCGGTACACGGGTATGCGGTCGGGAAACGGGACCTCGCGGAGGTAGCGGGCCCAGGCGGGCGGATCGACATACCGGGGGGCGACGGAATTGGCGTCGCGAAACCGTCTCCTGTCTTCCTCGGAAACCGGCCGCTCCGCAGTCGCCCAACGGATCAGGCGGGACTGCGTGCCGTCATTGTTCCATCGTCCGATGCTCGGCTCGACGCCCCTTCCGGCGTAGATGTGGTCGTCGCCCGCCGCGTACGCGGGGATGCCCACGGAAAACGGCAGATACACGCCCGGAGACAGCCCCTGAATGCCGTGCTCCCACCTGGAAGATCCGCGCAGGCCGGAGATCTCGTTCATGAACCGGCCGCTGCGGGAATACCGGCTGAGCGTCCACACACCGCCTTCGATGACGTCTCCCGAGCCCAGGGATATGCCGCCGGACGATGCATTCAACACCAGGATCGTTCCGTCCACGAAGTCCGTCTCGGCGGTCGGAATCCCGGTACCCGGCGCCACCTCCACCGGAATGGTCTCCAGCACGTCTCCATCAAGGCCGAACACGGAAATCCGGCTCAACATGCTGTCGGAAACCCGGATGGTGTCACCGCTCGCCCACGCGTATTGCAGGAACTGGAACTCGCCGGGACCCTCGCCCCTGCCGCCGAGATTGCGGATGAAGACGCCGGCGGCGTCGAAGAGGCTGACCTGGCTGGCGAGGCGGTCGACCACGACGATCGTCCCGTCGTCCATGCGAAACGCCTGCGAGACCCCTTGGAACATGGTGTTGAGATCGCCCGAGACCTCGCCGATGGTCAGAACGGGCTCGCTGCCAAGTCGCCATTCGGCACCGGCTGACCAGGCCGGGATGCTACTCTCGACGATGTGAACGCCGGCGCTGTCGGCAACGGAGAACTGCTGTTGGGGGGAGAGGGGGTGAGCGGCGAGGCCGATTGCGAGGACTGCGGCAAGGGTCCCAGTGAGGGGTCGGAGAGAGGGGTGACTGTGTGGCATGTGCGGGGCCTTGTCGGAACAACTGCTCGGTCTACCTTGGCGACACATCGGTGCGTCCAAATCGTTGCGTCGTGGATAGCGCGTGACGATACTCACAACGTAATTCCCCAGGTCGTCCTCTACTGCACATTGCCTTCGGGCGCAGCAAGACGCTGAGGTTGGAGCCCCGAGGCGGATTCGTCCTCGGGGCTCTTGCGTTTCGGGAGGTCCGAGCCCGCACTAGAAGGCGTGGTATCGCGGGGGCTGTGACCTTCAGGTGATTACGCGATCCGCGTGCAGCTTGAGTTCGGGCCGGACAGAGTTCCCGAGAGAATCGAGCACGACTCGGAGCCCTTCCCGTCGGGCGAACTTCATTGCTGGTACGAAGTCGGAGTCCCCAGTTACCAGGACGACCATGCTTGCCAGCCTCTTGAGAGCAAGAGAGGCGATGTCCAACCCGATTCGCATATCGACCCCTACCTGCTTGACCCTGGGAACGACGTCTTTGCCTGCTACCGTCTGCTTCGTCCCGGCAAGCATCGCTTTCTCTGAGGCCCGTCCGAGCGTCCAACCTTGAAGTAGAAGCGTACCGCGACGAACTGCCACGTCGGGGGAGTTCTCTACCGCCTCGATGAGCTTCATTTGCCTGGAATAGGTGCGAGTGGTTGCGAACTTGATCTCTTCCTTTGACAACGGATTCTTGGCCGTACCCTTGAGGGGGTCGGCGGTGTAGTAGAAGATCCGATAGAGGCTGTAGTCGGACACGCATGGCTCCTTCAGAATGCGCTCCACCTCGGCCATTATTTCATCGGCCGTGGGATACCGCTTCAAACGTCGAGCAAGGACCATCCGGACGAACTCTCCGTCCAACAGTATCGCCACGCGTTCACTCAAAGACTTCGGTCCCCGTGTCTGGAATAGATTCGGCCCCCAGCCACGTGTGGGCGAGCCCACTTAGATCAGGCGACGTGGCATGGGGGCCTTCTTTAATCTGGCTTACTCTAGAGGTACGTAGACGCGGTGTCAACTGTTTCCAACTCCTACCCACTGTTCCCACCATCCTCCACATCCGAAACCATCACTCAGGGTGCCGATCGAGGTCCAGCCCCCTCACCCAGGCGGATCCTCCGTACTCTCCCGCAGCACCGCCAGGTAGCGCTCGTACGTATAGATCCTGCCGCGCTGGCGCCCCGTGATCTCGCGCACGATGCCGAGCGCCTCGAGGGTCTGGATCACCGCGGTCACGGTGGGCGCCGAGAGGCCGGTGCGGTCGGCCATGTCGCCGATGTTGCTGATCGGACGTCCGACGAGTGACTGGTGCACGCGCAGCGCCGAGCCCGCGCGCCGTCCCAGGCGGGCGATTCGGGCACGGTCGTCCTGGATCGTATCGCTGGCCAGCCTCGCCGCGGCGAACGCCTCTTCCGCCACCTCGCGCACCCCTTCCAGAAAGAACCGCAGCCAGGCTTCCCAGTCACCCGTGTGACGGATGTCGTTGAGAAGCCGGTGATACGTGCTCCGGTTGCGCTTGAAGTACAGACTGAGGTACAGGAGCGGCTCGCGGAGCAGTCCGGCGTCGGACAGCATGAGGGTGATCAGCATGCGGCCCACGCGACCGTTGCCGTCGAGAAACGGATGGATGGTCTCGAACTGAACGTGCGCGAGCCCGGCCTTGACCAGCGTCGGCAGTCCGTCGTCGGTGTCGTGAATGAACCGCTCCAGGTCGGCCATGCACTGCTGGACGTGGCCCGGCGGCGGGGGAACGAAAGCCGTGGTGCCGGGACGCGACCCGCCGATCCGGTTCTGTGACTGCCGGAATTCACCCGGCGTCACAACCCTCGCACGACCGCTCGCCAACAGCCGGGTGTGCATCTCACGCAAAAGGCGATTCGAGATCGGGAAGCCGCCCCGCAAGCGGCTGACTCCGTGATTCAGCGTCGCCACGGCGTTCGACACCTCCAGCACGTCGGCGGCCGGAGTTTTCGGCGCACCCCCGGCTTCGTAGAGCACCAGATCGGCCAGCGAGGACCGGATGCCTTCGATCTGCGAGGACAGCACCGCTTCCTTGCGCACGCAGCCGTACACGAAAACGTCGGGTTCGGGCAGCAGCTCGGTAACCGCATCGAGGCGACCGAGGGCGGCGGCCGCATCTTCAAGCAGCCTTCCGAGGCTCTGGCGGAAGCGGATTCGCGGGGTCGGTGGGAGGGGCCGGGGTATGAAGGCACGCACGGCCTCTCCGCCGCTGTCGGTCAGTTCGTAGGTGCCTGTGGATTCGCGTCGCATGGGGTCTGGACTTTTGGTGTGGCAGGGAGACGAGACCGGCGGGGGGACCCCAAGATGGCGAAGCCGTAGGAAAGATTCAAGGCATTTGCTTTTGTTAGCAGCTTCGTTGGGAAAGGAAGTTTGGTAAGGGGGCCGTGCGTGGGTCGCTAACAAAGCGATTGGCGGTTTGTTTTGTTAGTGAATTGTCTGGTTGTTCTACGCCTTGTCGACATCGGTCTTGGCGAAATCGGGGCCCCGCGAGCAGCTTCCTGGAAGGCCGCGATCGTCATAGAGCAGGTCGCCGTGCTCTGAGGCCGATGGCCCGGGAGCGAGCGACGCGGCACAGCGCTGGCCGATTGCAAGCAGCTCGTCTACACGCCGATTCAGGTCGCGTTGGCGCCGTTCGCGCGCGTGGTGACAGGTCTCGTTATTCTCGATGTTGCCCATGGTCATCACCAGCACTGAAACTGTGAGGCTATATCTATGCGAAACATCACCGACCGGCGACAGGAGCGAATGGAGCCTCAACCCCTCGAATCCGCTCTCGAGCGCAGGCACCGGCTGTTCGACGAGGTCTTTGCGGACTTTGACGCGCGCGGTGTAGGATTGCGCATGGCCGACAATCTGCCGAGAGCGACGCTCCACGACCGTTCGGCGATGGTTTCCGAAGCAGATGCGGCCAGTTGCTCCAAGAACGACGGCTGACGACGCGGTCCGCTCAACCGGTCCGTTCGTAGAAGACAGCGTCTTCGATCTGGCTGACATCGAGCCGATAGTCGTGGGCGAGTTCCCGGAGGCTCTCGCCGGCGTCATAGCGGCAGACCAGGACGGCGATCGAGACACCTGATCCCGCCACGCTTGGGCGGCCGAAAGCGATTCGCGGATCGATCACAATCGGCTTCCGGTCTGGCGACCATGTCGGTCGAAGAGGATAAAGGCGGAACGGAAGCGCGTCAGCATCGCGGTCGACGCGGTCCAGGTGGACCTCAAGCCTTTGCCGCATGGCCCGCCGCGCCGATCTCGACAACTTGATCAGCTTGCTGAGCCGAGCGAGGAGGATGTCCTGCCCTGCAGTACGCAGTTCGTCGCTCAAGAAGAGACGCCGGACCTGCAGTTTGCGTTCCGCGTACTCTATTGAGTCCCGAAGCGCAGCCACCCGGACGCCGTGCCTGGTTCGGAGAGCGCGGAGGATGTGCGCTTCGACGAGGTTGTTGAAAGAGATGTGGCTACTGGTCCCCGCCGGGGCTCTGATCAACGGGCGGGAGACGAAACCCCGGCCACCCCTTGGGCGTTTCCGGCCATGCACCCAGTTGCGGAGCGTGGTCGGCGGTATCCCCAGGCACCGTGCGGCTGCGAGGAAGGAGTAGGCGGGGGCGTCACGGATGTCGAGGATCTGTCTCCGTTGGTTGAGGGCCGTCGGTCTGCAGCGTGACCCCTGAGAACACCTCCTCAAGGGACTCTCCGGTCAATTCCATGTACAACGCGTCCGGGCAAAGTTCGATGTTGTCACCCCAGGCAACTGCGCCAGCCGGTCCCAGGCTTACGTTCTCGAAGCACTCGGGATCATTCCAGGCCGCGAACACGCCGCGACCCGCGAGGTCGGCAAGGTCGATTTCCCCGGCCGAACCATCCGAAAACCGAATCCAGATCCGGTAGCCCTCCAGGGCGGCGACTTCGGTAGGACGGACCAAATTGCTACTCCATGCTCCGCAGGACACTGCTGAACTCCAAGTCGCAATATGTAGGAGAGGCCTTCGGCATGTCGGCGCGCCGTATCATTATCCGATCAGCGTTCGATCATTGTCCGATCATCGCGCGTCCCCCGCGCTTGTCCGCCACTCCGCCCACCCAATAGCTTGACCCCGCTGACTCACCCTTCCCGATCGTACGCGAAACGACAAATGCGCGTCATCTCATTCCCCGTCATCGCATGCACTGCGGTCCTGCTCAATGTCGACGACGCCCTTGCCGCCTCGGCCGGCCCGCCCACGTTTCAGCAGGTGGTCGAGAGCGAACGCCCACGCGATCCCGACCTGACCCTGGCAGACGAACCGCTGGTGCGGATCGGCGAGATCGATGGAGACATCGAGTACATCTTCGGCGACGTGACCGGGGCGGTTCGGCTGGACGACGGCAGTGTGGTCATCGCGGACGAGCAGAGCTACAACCTCCGCAGATTCGACGCGAGCGGCCGCCACGTGTGGTCCAGCGGACGGGAGGGCGAAGGGCCTGGCGAATACGGAGGGCTGCGGCTGCTTCGCGGCTGTCCGGGCGCGGCGATCACGGTGTTCGACTGGAATCTGGACCGGATCACCCAGCTGGATCAGGACGGAGAAGTGACGGACACGCGGGCGCTCACCGCCGACGGAGTGAATCCGTACAACGAGCCCGCATGCACGCCTGACGGCGATCTGGTTTTCACCCCCTGGCCGGGATTCGACCGAACAGTGGACGAGGGCGAACACCACCGTTGGCAGATGGAGTTGCGTTGGGCGAGGGACGGCGACCAGGTATCGCTGCGTGCCGGGATCGCGGGGACAGAGCGTACTCGCTATACCGGCAGTGACGGTCCCAGAACGTGGGGACGGGTCATGGTGTTCGCGGTGGCGCCGACCGGTGTCTGGTACGGGTCGGCCGACGACTACGAACTCGAGCACGTGGACTGGACCGGACGCGTGACGCGCATCGCCCGCTGGGCCGGACCTGACCTGACCGTCACGCGCGAGCGCCTGGACCGATACCTCGACGCCTGGCTGGACCGATACGACGAGCCCGCGGAACGCCGGCGCTTCGAACGGGATCGGTGGCCCGACATCAGGGACGGTCTGCCGGATCGGTTTCCCGCATACGAAGAACCTCTCCTGCCGCTGCCGGACGGCAGCATGTGGGTCACGACCTACGGCTGGCGGTCACCGGACCAGGAGCTGCATCTGCTCGATGCGGATGGCGTGTGGATTCGGCGCCTTACCATGCCGGCCGGTTCGACCGTGCTTGATGCGGGTCGGGACTGGGTGCTGCTCCGTGAGCGCGGCGAGCTGGATGTGCCGATGGTGGCTGTTTATCGACTGGTGGAGGCGGGTGGGTGATTGGCCTGGTCGGCGATCCGGAATGTGTCAGAGGCACGTGAGTGGGATCCCCATCGAGAGCGCAGGATTGCGGAAAACGGGGTCGGCCACGTCCTCTACTGAACGGACCAGAAAGGCCGCGCCCGGCTCCGGGAACTTCCGAACACCACCAGCAACGGCTTCATCCTGGGTCTCATAGGCGCCGTGCACCTGTGTTCCCTTGATGAGGAGGTATTTCCCAGGGTATTCCTGGCGAAGTTTCTCCTGGTTTTCCTTCAGGTATTCGCGCTCCACTGCCAGTAGGCCCGCCATCCGCCCAACTCCTTTCCGTACCCCAAGGGGCTGCTTTCTGTCATGCGTCTTCATGCTACCGGCGAGCCGGCTGGCGAGCAATTTCGTTCGCCGCTGGGCCCGCGGTTGGATGGAGCGTAGTGACCGGAGCGGGGCAGCTCGCGGGGAGCGGAGCGGCGCTCATGGTGCAGGCTCCTGGGGCCCGGCAGGCGGGTCTTGTTTGAGTTCTGGCCAAGAGATGGATCGCCTTCGAGGGCTCGGCGTGGTGCCGCATGCGATAGCTGTTGCCCCGGATGTTGAAGATGTGGCAGCGGTGCAGCAGGTACGGGGTTTACGGATTCTCGCTGTCGTTACGGACTCCCTTGGGTTCCGGCCAACATGAAGCCTCAAATGACGCAAGGCGGCTAGACCATCCACTAGAGAAGCAGGCCGTCCGGCAAGCGTCCATCTGACGAGCGGCGAACTCGGTCGTCCGCGAAGCCGGAAACACCAGCGCCCTAAGGAGAACGGGTGTCGGCATTGCACGGGTGCGCGACCATCGGTGTCGGATCAAGAGGCATGCCATTGGCGAGCAGTGTTAGGAGAAGCGTGAGCAACCCTGTCGAGGAAGGATGGATTGAGGAATGGCTATTGGTCGAGATTGGGTGAAGAGTGTCGTCCCACAAGCGGATTGGCGGAACAAAGGTAGAACTGGTTGGAGCACGGCACTGATCGTCGCGCTTGTCGCTCTGGCGATTGTCCAGTCAGTGCTGCCACTTGCCACGGCGCTGGCAAGCGACCCAGGAGAGCATTTCATTTCCGATGGCCACGATTTGTCCATGGTTTCTGTGAGGCTCGTTGATGGCAATGATGTCCGGTTCGATGGCGACCAAGCGACGCTGCTGCTTGTGTTCGATCCAGATTGCCAGTACACCGACGGGATAGCGGTGGCTTGGTCTGAGTGGCTCTCCAACCTCGAGTTGGGTGCGATACGCGTACTCGCCGTCTCACCTGGCTTGCCAGACGCGGCGAGCGCCTACGCGATCAGGCAACGGTGGCCCGTGCAGGTCGGAACGTTGCCGGCAATTGGGAACACCCTCGCCACCGATATGATTACAAAACGGGCTCCCTGGGTGTTCGCGGTGGATCACAATGGAAGGGTAGCTGGTCAGGGGCACGGCCAGATGCTCCCCGACATAGCCCAATCACTGGTTGGCAGCAACCAATCCGTTGCTGAGTCGCGTGGCGGAGGGCAGGCGCGCGCGGTCGGTGGAGCGCACCGGTCCCGCGGAAGGGTCCGACCTTGACCCTGCGGACGGCGACCGAGACGCGAGCGCCGATCTTGAGGAGCTTGAGCCGGAGCGCCACAATGGGGCGGGTCACGTGGGTTCGCCCGCGAGTGCGCGGCTGCGGGTGACGGAGAGGATCGATGCGAAAACGGAGAACAGGACCCGGAGCTGGAAGACGACTAGGGGCGTCCAGTTCCGCCAAGCCCAGGCCCCGTTTTGCACGTTCTTCCGGCGTGTGGGGTCATTACAGCTAGACACCGTCCTTCTCAACTGGGAGTGTTGCTGAGGAGTCAACTCCCGCCATCGCTCAAGGAGCCAAGAAATTGCGAGCCACCGTAATCGCCCTTATCCTGCTGAATGTGCTACTGGCCATCGTCCAACCGACCCGGAACACCAGGTCCATGTTCTTTAGGGACTGCTGCCAGATGCAGGGGCCCGACCCCATTTGCTGCTTTGAATGCTGTTGGCTCACCAATGACTGCGACACCCATGCCGACTGCAGTGACGCATGACTGACGAAACTTGGATCCTCTCGAAGAGTCCGTGAAGAAGACGGCGGACGGCGGGAACAGAGGTGGTCTTTCATGGCTGCTGGGCTCCGTGCGGGCCATGGCGTCCTGGTTTCTCCTTTGGATCGGCCTCAGGGTATTCCTGGTGCTCGCCTGGCCCCCGCAAGGCCGGTATCCGGGTGCGAGCTGGTGGATATGGACAACGACGGCTGACTTGGCCCTCATGCTCCCATTCCTGCTCTTCGCGGGAGGAGTGGCACTTGCTTCGGCTGTCAAGAATCTCCGTCAGGCAGTTCGGATGACGATCCCGTTGGCGCTCCTTTTCGCTGGCACGTCGTACTGTCTTTCTGCCTGGGTGTCTCCGATATCGCACCACCACCACCTGGCCAACTCGCCCGCTGCTGCAGCTGAGCCTGCTCGATTCGGGCCGTCGACACCCGACGCGCTGCTCCACATTCTTCGCGATGTGGAAGCGAATCCTCCAGACCAATACAGGCTGGGCGTTGACGCGCTTGACCGGAGTCCACCCAACGTGCTGCGATGGCGCTTGCACGTTCCTCTGGCACAGGCGGCTTTCAGTGTACTGAACGTGCTGCTGGGCGTGTTGGCGGCTCAGCTTACTGCCAATCTACCCCTGGGGGCGAGGCGCAACGCTCGGCTTGCCATTGGCATTATTGGAGGGTTGGCTTACTTCCTCTGCATGGTGGCGGCTTCGCCCATTCCGCCCTTCTTGCGGGACGGCACCCTTCAGTCTGGGGCTCTTAGTGCTTGGGCACCGTTGACTCTGCCCCTGCTCGAGCTTCTGGCACTGCTTGAGTTGGTGCGGACCAGATACTACCGGTAGTTCGTGACTGACGACAGGGATACTGGAGTCGGTGGCAGGGCGTTGGCGTTCGACATTGACCGGTTTCATAGAGGCGATCGATCATGCTTCCGGGGCGTGTTGGACGAATTCTCTCCCCTGATTCAGAGCATCATTTTCTCACAGTTGCGGCGGTACCAGAATGACCACGATGACGTGTACCAGGAGATTTGCCTGCGTGTATGGGAGCGGCGAACACAGTACTCCGGACGCGGCTCACTGGCAGGATGGATCAACAGGATCGCGCATCACACATGTTTGAACTGGCGTCGACAGCGAAGAGCGCGGGAATCGGGGCAGGATCGCTATATTCCAGAAGGAATCGCGTCAGCGAGATCGGCTCAGCGCATGGCGGACCCAGCGCAACTGCTAAGCCAGAATGAGTTCATGAATCGACTGCGGCAGAGTTTGGCGGCCCTTCCGGAACGACAGGCGAACGCCTTCATTCTGGTCCGCCTGGAGGGGCATACTGCGAAAGAAGCTGCAAGCGTCCTCAAGATCAGGCCGGCGACCGTGCGGTCCAACGTGAGACACGCAACCAATAGGCTTCGAAGAGATTTGAAGGAGTTCAAGAATGGCTGGTCCTAGCACCAAAGTGATCGCGAAACTGAGGAAGCGAGACCGGGATCCAGAGTTACTGAGGCATCTGGAAAATGCGGATCAGGTGTTTTACCCACAAGGCGAAGTCCGGCACGACCTGAATCAACGCGTCATGGCCCAGATCGCCCGCCGGGAAAGCCGACTCGAGCGGCGGTCGACCCGCTGGGAACACGCCTTTTCTGGAATCCTGGTATCGGTCGGAACCGGAGCGTTTCTCCTGGCCCGGATGGGTGAAGCGTTCGCGGCACCTATTGCCGCGGTGCTGGGTTGCACAGTGATGACGGCAATTGCGGCCAGCCTGTTCTTCCTCCGACAGGAGGCGAAGCAAGTTGGCGTCTCGTCTCGTACCTCGTGACGCGGGTCCGTCCCTCACTGTCCGTTGGGAGAAATACCAAGGTTGTTTGTCCGGTAGTGGAGATAGCCGGTCGATTCATCGATGAGGGCGGTCAAACCGACCTCTGCGCATGCGCTCAGAATCTTGGCGCACTGGACGGCCGTCTTGGATTGTTGGCGCGTAGTCAGTTCGCCCTCGGCCATCGCAATCACAAACGCGCGACAGATGTCCAGAACACCCCTGGGCGTGATACCACCGGCCGCGGTCAAGTCATCCTGTCGAAGAGGAAAGGAGCTGCTCCGCTTCAGGACAGGGTGCCTCTCGACAAAAGACCTCAATGCGGCAGTATCTGAGGGGTTGCTTTCCCAGTTGCCCTGCTCCAGCCTGAGGCACTTCAGGACGGTCCGAAGATCAAGAATCCGATCTCCCGCACGCAACACATAGCAATCCACTTGGGCTCCGCCCAGGGCGATTTTGCCGCGGAATCTCGCAAACGCAGGCTCGGCCACACCACTCATGACGCCCTCAGTATTCGGATTCGGGTACCTGACCTCCGAGTGTGCCGGTGTCAGATCGGCTGCATCCCGAGGTTCGATTTATCCGTTTATGACCCGTTCAGTTCATCAAGCGTGCAAAGAACCATCACTTTTCGGAGCGCGAGGTTCGCCGGCGATTCCGGCGCACGGACCTGGTAACTGAACCCACAATCCCATCGTGGGAGACGCCATCCTCAACACGGTCCTCAACTACGGCGGCCCAGCTCGCCGACCTGAAGATGCCGGGCGCGCTGGAGGCGCTGGACGAGGTGCTGCGCGGCGTCGACGGTGGCGGGACCGCGGCCTCGGAAGCGATCGAGCGTCTGCTGGCGGCGCAGATCGCGCTGCGTAACGGCCGCCGCCTCGAGGCGGCCATGCGCTCCAGCCGGCTGCCCCGCGTGCAGACCCTGTCGGATTTCGACTTCTCCTTCTAGCCGTCTGGCCATCAGCCTGGCGATCGCCGCAGCCAAACGCGGGCGCAAGATCTCCTTCGGGCGGCTCGCCGACCCGGTCAGTTCGCTCGAGGCGGCCAAGGCCGCCGGCCGGCTCGAACGCCGCCTCAGGACCCTGACCCACCCGGCACTCCTGGTCGTCGACGAGATCGGCTATCTGTCGGTGACCCAGAGCGGAGCCGTCCTCTTCTTCCAGCTGATCAACCGGCGCTACGAGCGCGCCTCGACAGTCCTGACCTCGAACAAGGGCTTCAAGGAGTGGGGCCGCATCCTCGGCGACGAGGTAATGGCGGCGGCACCCCCTGGCCGGAACTCGAACAAGACCCGACTCGCCGGCCCAGGAGCCCGCACCATGAGCGCCGCCACGCTTCCCGCAAGCTGCCCCGCTCCGGCCGCTACGCGCCCTCCGCGGGGCAGCCTCCGGAGTGTGACATTTTCAATGCCCATCGACAGGACGGGCCGAGCGTCCCTCCTCGTCGTGTAGTGCGGTGCATTTCCACGTCTGACGAACGGTGCCGCGCGTTGGGCTACCAGCCGTTCCTGATCGGAGGTACTTGCACGTTCTCAGGGACCACAGTGTCATATGCAGCACTTGACCAGGATTCCGGCTCAACCAGTCCAGAATCGTGTTCCACGTCCCACGCTCCAACGGGGCAATTATGACCAAGGGCAAGAGAACATTGATCGCGGTGGCGTTATGGCGTCGTTTGTCTTGGGCTTGGCCAAGGGCCAAGGCCCAGCAGGCGACTCCCGCCGCGCTCGCGCACCCGTCTGCGGCTTCGGGTGGACTTGGGAGTGGAACTCGGAACCCGTCTCGTCCAGAGGATCCGCTGAGGCGACTCTGGCAGGTCGGCCTAGCGGCTGGACGGCTGCAATGACCAGCATCCTCGCAGCCCCCTCGATGCGGACGGCGCGGGTTGATTGCACGGTAGTCTGTCAACCCGTGTCTGGAGAGTTGAGATGGAAATCCTCAAGTCGAGACAGGATGCCCAGATGATCCGAAGAAGCCAGATGGTGCGCAGAAACAGACTAAGTGGAGTGCCTCGGGTTTTGGCCTTTGTGGGATTCGCCACCCTGCCCGTGCTTACCTGCCATTCCACTGCCACTGATTCGATCTCACTGGCCAGAGAATCGCTCACAGGTGCGGCTATTTCTGACGGACGCACAGTCGCCGACCTCTTGTCGCCGGAGACTGCTTCGGTGCTGTTGGTGTACCCTCCGTCAGAGTGCTTTTCCTGCTCTGGCCTCCTGCCGAGATGGATAGAACTCGGACTCGCATGGCAGGTGCCCGTTAGACTGGTGCTGACCCGGCAACCAACGCAGGCGGAAGCGAACAAGCTCAAACTGCTCCGCGTCATCCCCGCCGGAGTCCTCCAGTCTGCACCGCCCGACACATCGGCTTCGAGTGCACACGTTTTCGACGGCTTTGTTGAGCGTGCTTCCGCCGTTGGAATAGGTAGCCAATCCGCAATGCTCGACGCGTTGACGACGCCCGCGAGCGCGGAAAACAAACCCAACCCCGTATCACCATTACACCCCTCGGAGGTTCAACCACATGACTAACGTCAAACTCACTATCCTCAACCTCGGCTTCGCCACGTTCGTGGCTTCCCTCAATCCTCTTCCGGTTCCTGTGGCCCTGGAGGAGGCCACGGCAGGTCCTGACTTGCCGTCAACGATTTCGTACGTGGACGTGCGGGCTTCAGAGCCTGAAACGATCGACGGCGATGTCGGAACGGTCGGAGCGGACGTGTCCATCCGATCCACGCCCGCCACAACCATGCGAGCCACGGAGGCCCTTGCATCCTCGGGTGCGTCGGCCTTCCTCGGGGCCGTACACGAAGCAACCACAGCGATTTCGGCTGTCTCCGGCGAAGAGGTTGCCGTCGACTGCACGGGTTGGGAGCGCGTGCTCATTTGGTACTGCTGGTGGTGGTGCTCGCGGCCGAACTACTTCTGCCCGTGCATCACGTGCGAGTTCTAACTCTGATCCGTTAGGGATTCGGAATCGCGGGCGTCGTCATCGCGACAGGTTGCACTCAGAACCAGACAAAAGGAGGAACTCTTCAAATGCCTGCCAACCACAGAACTTGGACACCAATCTTCTCAGCGCTATTTCTCCTGGTTTTCAGTGAGCCGGTAGCGACCCAGCCCAGGCCGGAGACCATTCTTACGGACGGCCCTCGCCTCATTCTAAGAGACAGCGTGGTCCTCCGCGAAGTCGAAGACTTCTATGCCGGGAAGCCCAGCGATCTTCTGCTGGGATCGGATGGCTCCTTCTTCGTCGTTGATGTCTATTCAGCAAGGATACTTCGATTTGACAGGTCGGGCAGACCGGTTCGCGCCTACGGTCGACGGGGTCAGGGGCCCGGAGAATTCGTCAATATCATGGGGTTCGCCAGTTTCGTGCATGATGGCGTCTTGGCGGTGGCAGACGGACAGCCACCGATCAGCATGAGACTTGAGTTCTTTGGACTTGACAACGGTAAACACTTGGGCCGAGCAAAGCTCGATGGCGTTGTTACGGCGCTAGCTATCGACGGGGAGCGGCTTTGGGCTGGTGGGATGGACATAGACGAGTGGAAATCCCTGGGGTCGACATCCCTGGCAGAGCTGTTCAAATTCAACCAACGCCAAGGGTCGGCCGTTGCGCTGGATCGTGTGTCGGTTCCGCGACCGTACGTGGAGAACCACCAGATAATGATAATGGGAGGCTTGGCGGCCATGGATGTCGGCGATAACGACGTCCTCATTACCTTCCGTACAAGCCCGTACATTCTAAGGGTGAATCACGATGGCAACGTCGTTGACACAATTCCACTGCACCCTCGTGAAAGGCGAGGCGTTCCTGATGACGAGGCCTTCATGGCGCTGGCAACACTGCCCGCGTCGGCGACTCCCGAGCAGACTCAAGAGTTCCACCGAGAACTCGATCGCTCCGTCTCTTTGCTGCTTCACGTCTCGCGAGACGCAACGGGACGTATCTTCACGGTCCACGCCGATGTCGAACGTCGTGGCCAGAGAGACTTTAGCGGGATCCTGTATGTAAGCAGCTTGAGCCAGGACGGTACCACGCAATGCTCGGATACTCTTGTACCGGCGTCGGACGTAGCTCTTCCGGTCGTGGCCCTGAGAGGCAGCGAACTCTTTGTGCTGGATCAAAGGATCGGGAGCGGTCGAATGGGTAATGTCCAGACAGTCGTTCGTAGCTTCACCATTGATCCTGACACGTGCAACGGAACGATTGAGACTGGGGCTCGAGTGGCTCCGGTCAATTGAGATCGCAACTACACAGATCAGGGAACAGAACCATGCGCAATCGAGTCGCTCTCGCTCTGCCAATGGCCTGGGTCATTCTGCAGGCCGCCGTGGCACCGGCCGCCCAGGGTCAGGTGATACGTGGCAAGCTTGTCAACGCCGCCGACGACCGCGGAATAGCTGGGGCGATGATGACCCTGTTGGACCGCGGAGGTCGCGATTTCGAACAGGTACTCACCCGGGGCACCAGCGGGTTTTTCGAGCTGAATGCGCCCGAGCCCGGGGAGTACCAGGTACGGGCCGAGCGAATCGGGTACCGGACCACGTTCTCGGCGTTTTTCGGCGTGTCGACCGGGGACACGCTCACGGTTAGCCTGTCTGCGCCCGTTGAGGCGGTGTCTCTGGAGGGCATCAGTGCCGCTGTTGCCCCGAGATGCCATGTGCGTCCCGAGGAGGGATTGGCTGTCGCCAGGGTTTGGGACGAGGCACGCAAGGCTCTTGCAGCAGCGACCTGGACGCAGGAGCGAGGGCTCTACCGATACGAGATGCTGGGGATCAAGCGATTCCTCGACGAACGGGGCCGAAGGGTGGAACTCGAGGATCGAGTCCGTACGCAGAGCCTGGTGGCCGCCCCGTACGTTGCCCGCGCAGCTGACTCTCTCGTCTACGGTGGATTCGCCCATTTGTCGGCGGCAGAGTCCCACTTTTGGGCGCCCGACGCCGGTGTTCTTCTCTCCGATCCGTTTCTCGATACCCACTGCCTCCGGATACGGTCCGGTGGGAGCGAGCTGATCGGCTTGGAGTTTGAGCCGGTGCCTGGTCGAGATGTGGTGGATATCGCAGGAACGTTGTGGCTCGACGCGTCGACGGCGGCGCTTCAGCGGGTGGACTTTCGCTACGTGAATCTCCCTGTGCCCCAGTGGCTGATGGACGCGTCTCCCGGTGGCACCGTCCTGTTCCGTTCCCTACCAAATGGGACCTGGATCGTCACGTCGTGGCTGATCCGGATGTTCAGCGCCGGCGAGGCCAAGAACCCCCTGACAGGTCGACTGGTCCCCACCCTTGATGGCGTCACGACAACGCACGGCGAGGTCCTTCGCGTGCATGGTGCTGACGGGGTGGTCTTTGAAGCACCGCGTGGGCGCCGGGTCGCGGGCGTCGTTGTCGACTCGCTCGGTGTAGGGCTACCCGGTGCACGTGTCTACGTGGAAGGATCCGGCACGGAGGCGGAGACGGATACCAATGGACGCTTCGAGTTGGACCATCTGGGCGCGGGGTCGTACCACCTGCGGTTCACACACCCGTATCTGGATCAGTTGTGGTACCAGCCCGAACCCATCGAGGTGGAACTGGCACCGGACATCAACAGTCTGGTCGAGGTCGGGTTCGAAGCCCCTGCCATGAGCGTTGTCCTTGCCGAGGTTTGCGGGCGGAATGGCCCCCCTGGTGTCCCGCTGATTACAGCTGATCGTAGGACTGTCTTCCGAACCGGAATACTGACCGGGAGGGTTGCAGACGAGAACGGAACCCCGGTCAGCGACGCGACCGTGCACCTCCTTACGCCTGCGTACGAGGCCCGGCTCTTCGCCGAGGTCAGGGATCTGAACACCTTCAACTTTGAAGAGCAGCGAGTTCGCTGGTCGGAGAAGACCAGTTCAACCGGCTTCTACAGAGTGTGCTGGCTGCCCGCCGACTCACCGATTGAGCTGGTGGTGCTGGACAAGGACGAGGATGTCGATCAACGCGCGCTCAGAACCTCCCTGAGTTTTGCCGACCTCTATCCTGATCGTGTCATGGTCCTCACCCTTGACCCCGAGTCGCCGCACAGGACCGTGGATCTGCGGGTGAAGACGGGCGGCGGGTGACCACATCACGGCCCGAGCACGCCCACGGGGATTACGGCCACGCCGTCGGGGCGCTGGTATCCGTAGCCAGTGGAGGTTACCACGGCCAGAACTGCCGGGGTGCCGCAGCGGGCCTTGTCGACTCGCTCGGCAAAGGTGAGCAGCGTCCTCGCAGCGTCTTCAATCCGGCCCGTTCCCAACTTGATTTCGAATGCTCCCCATCGCCCGGGTCCGGCGTCGACGATGGCATCGACTTCCAGGTCAATCACGGAATTGCAACGGTGTCAGCAACGGAATTGCAAGCCACCTTGCGGCTGGACGCCTATTCCCACGGTGCAATCTTGCCGGGTGGCTCCAAGCGGATGACACGGCAGACCACGGCCATCAGCATCCCATCATCGCCCCCCTTCCGCTTGTCCCACCCTCCGCCCTCCCCATAGCTTGACCCCGCCGATTCACCGCTCCCACACACAGGATCCGCTACCGTGAACCGCTCTTCCGTCCGGACCCTCCTGCTCGCCGCGTCCCTTCTGGCCATTGCGCCGGCCGCCGATGATCAAACGCTGATCACGGACGCCGGGGCGCCGGCCCGCGCGCTGCTCGCCGGGGTGCACGCCGTCGCCAGCCCGCACGCGTTGGCCGCCCAGCAGCCCACCCTCGATCCCGCCCTCCTCGATGGCTTCTCGTGGCGCAACCTGGGCCCCGACCGTGGCGGCCGCTCGATCGCCACCTCCGGCGTCAAGGGCCGGCCCATGGAAGCCTACTTCGGCGCCACCGGCGGCGGCCTGTGGAAGACCACCAACGGCGGCGACGACTGGTTCCCCGTCACCGACTTCCAGATCAACTCGGCTTCGGTGGGCGCGGTGGCCGTAGCCGAAACCGACCCCGATCTGGTCTTCATCGGCACGGGCGAGACGTGCATCCGGGGCAACATCCTGCCGGGTGACGGGGTCTACCGCAGCCGCGACGCGGGGGCGACCTGGGAGCACGTCGGCTTCTCCGAGTCGCACGGCATCTCGACGATCCGGATCCACCCGACCGATCCAGCCATTGTCTACGTCGCGTCGTTCGGCAAATACGGCGCGCCGAGCGAGGAGCGCGGCGTCTTCAAGTCCACCGACGGGGGCGACACCTGGGAGCGCATCCTCTTTCGCGACGTGCGCACCGGCGCGATCGACATCGCGATCGACCGCAACAACCCGGACATCATCTACGCGGCGCTCTGGGAGGCCTTCCGCAAGGAGTACACGATGTCGTCCGGCGGGCCGGGCAGCGGCATGTTCAAATCGGTCGACGGCGGGGACACGTGGACCGAGATGACCCGCAACCCGGGCATGCCGGCGGAAGGCGTCGTCGGCAAGATCGGGCTGGCCGTCTCGACCGCCAACTCGGGTCGTGTCTACGCCCTCTTCGAGCACGACGACGGCGGGCTCTTTCGCAGCGACGACGGCGGCGACACCTGGGAGCTCATCAACGACGAGCGGCGGATCCGGCAGCGCGCCTTCTACTACACGCACGTGTACGCCGACCATCACGACGAGGACGTCGTCTACGTGCAGAACACGTCGTTCTTCCGCTCGACCGACGGCGGCGCCACGTACGAAGTCATCAACAACGGCACCCACGGCGACTTCCACGACTTCTGGATCGATCCCGACGACCCCGCACACGTCGTGGTCGCCAACGACGGCGGCGGCGCGGTCAGCTTCACCACCGGCAGCCAGTGGACCGACCAGGAGTTTTCCACCGCGCAGTTCTACCACGGCGTGACGACCCACCACATCCCCTGGCACATCTGCGGCTCGCAGCAGGACAACAGCACGCTCTGCCTGCCGTCCGACTGGAACGCCGCCCGCTTCGAGCAGGCGCTGGCCGACGCCGGGGCCGCCGCCGACGAGGCGGAAGCCGCCGACGCGGACGCCAGGGCCCGCGCGCCGGCGATCACCGCGGGCTCGATGGACGTGCACTACCGGGCCGGCGGCGGAGAGCCGGGCTACATCGCGCCCGATCCGACGGACCTCGACGTCTTCTTCTCGGGCACCAACAACGGCCGCTACATCGACAAGTTCAACCGCCGCCTGGGCACCTCGCGCGAGGTCAACCCCTACCCCTGGTTCTACTCCGGCGAGCCCGCCAGCGACATGGTCGAGCGCTGGCAGTGGACCTTTCCGATCATTTTCTCGCCCGTCGATCCGCAAATCCTGTACGCCTCGTCCAACCGGCTCTGGCGCACCACCGACGGCGGCACCAACTGGGACGCGCTGAGCCCCGACCTGACCCGCGCCGACCCCATGACGCTCGGCCACTCCGGCGGCCCCATCACCGGCGACATGAACGGCCCCGAGGTCTACGCGACCATCTTCTCGGTCGGGCCGGGCAAGCGCGACACCGACATCATCTGGACCGGATCGGACGACGGGCTCGTGCACGTGACTCGTGACGGCGGGGCCAACTGGGCCAATGTGACGCCACCCGACATGCCCGACTTCGGACGCGTCAGCCTGATCGACGCCTCGTCCTTCAACGACGCCGCAGCTTACGTGTCGGCTCGCCGCGCGCTGCTCGACGACTTCAGACCACACATATGGAAAACGGACGACTACGGCGCCACCTGGACCCGGATCACGGCCGGGATCCGCGACGACGCCTACGTCAACTCGATCCGCGAGGACCCGAACCGCGCCGGGCTGCTCTACGCCGGCACCAACCACGGCGTCTACATCTCCTACGACGACGGCGAGTCGTGGCAGGAGCTCAACCCCGACCTTCCCGACATCCCCATCACCGACGTGATCCCCGAGCACGACGAGCTGGCGATGGCGAGCCACGGCCGCGGCTTCTGGGTGCTCGACAACATCGCGCCGCTGCGCCAGGCCCAGCCGGGAATCACCGAGCGCGCGGTGCACCTGTTCGATCCCGCCGCCGCGTACCGGTCGGCGAACGGTGTCGTGCTGTCGTGGTGGTTGGGGGAGGAGGTTCAGAGTGCGTCGGATGCCACGCTGGAAATCATGGACGCGACCGGCGACGTGGTGAGGACGTTCACGCCTGCGGTAGAGGGTGAGGAGCGGGACCGGTGGGCCGGACCGGCGCTGCCGCTGGACGTCGGGCTGAACCGTCTGCGGTGGGATCTGCGCACCGATCCGGCGGCGACGTTCCCCGGCATGATCCTCTGGGGCGTGCGCACGATGTCGCCCGCGGTGCCGCCGGGGACGTACGCGGTGCGCCTGACCGTGGACGGCCGGGTGGCGGAAGCCCAAGTCGAGGTGCGGCGCAACCCGTGGATCACCGACGTGACCGACGAGGACCTGGTCGCCCAGTACGAGTTCGGGATGCGGATCCGGGACCAGGTGGACGCGGCGAACTCGGCGGTGATCGCGATCCGCGGGGTGAAGGCGCAGCTGGACGAGCGCCTGGCGGAGGCTGGCGATGATGAAACGCTGATCGCCGCGGCGGAGCGGCTGCGGACGGCGGCTTCGGCCGTCGAGGCGGCCATCTACCAGGTGCGGAACCGATCGAACCAGGACCCGCTGAACTTCCCGATCAAGGTGAATAACCGGCTGGCGAACCTGCTGTCGATGTCGGAGCGGGGGGACGGGCGGCCCGGGAGCGGGATGTACGCCGTGTTCGAGATCATGGTGGAGCGGTTGGAGGGGCTGTTGGGTGAGCTGGAGGGGGTGTGGGGGGAGGAGTTGGAGGAGGTGAATGCGGTGTTGAGGGGGATGGGGGTGGGGGAGATCTTGATGGGTGGGGGGATGGTGTCGTGAGGGGGGTGGGGGATTAGATTCACCCGGGGCAATTGCCGCGGCGGGCACCTGTGACGATGCCGCCGAGAGTGCAACAAGGCATGTTGAGATCTTTGGTTTGGACAAAAACCGATGGCTAAGGTGTCAAGGCGCGGTCGGCGCAAGAGAAAGCAACGAAGAAAAAGGGGAACGTCGCAGAACAGGAGTAACACGCCAACGCCGCTGGGCGTCGACTTTGGATGCTTCCGTACCAGTGCGGCGTTGACATTCGCTGAATTCTCAGAACGTCTTCGGGAAGCTTCGATTGTGGCCGTGGCCTACGGCAGCGAGTGGTCCGAGGCTCTCCGTGCCGATATTCCGTCGATGTCGCTGGTTGCACGTTGAGCAGAGCCCCTTCGAGAGGCATTCAAGATCTTTGCGGCTTGGTCGGACGAGGCCGATGGAGATGCCGTTGAGCTGACGGTTGTCCTCAAGGAATCTGGTGGCTTCCTGTTGGGAGTATCTCCCGAGTACGGACGGCTTGCCCGCAGGTGCGTGGGGTTCGATCGCACTACTGTATCTCCGCTCGCGTTTGCTCCAGTATGGTGTCATTCAATCAAGACCGCGCATAGGGCTCTGATTCAACTCCGGTCCTATGCGCAGCGGCCGATCGCCCCTTTTCTGTTCGGCGGTGTCACCCTTTCGGGGCTGCTGACCCATTCGGACCCGGACGCGCCAGAAGTGGCCGCCGTTCCTGGGATATCCTCCATTCTGAAGTTTGAAATCACATTTGCTGACGAATCGGACGTCGAGCCTGGGGGAATGGGAGAGCTGTTACTCAAGACGGCATCTTCTGCTCATCGACCTTCAGAGACTAGGTCGTCCCCTCCGACGCATCGCACGATCGTTGACATTGGCACCGAGCGCGCGCGGGTGCTCAGGACCCATTTTCCGGTCACTCGCGAACGGCTACGCCGGTCGGGGAGGCTTCAGCACCTACGGGCGACGGTAGCGCCTGATGTGGATGTGGGCCAGTGGCAGATAGAGCAAGCGTATTGCAACCTAGTGCTTAGCGCCGGATCCGGATGGGGCTTTCACTATCGCGGACTTCGCCCTCAGAAAGTGGATGGCAGGATCCTTCAGGCCATTGGCGAACGCTACGAGATTGCCGACGGCCAATCACTTGACGACTTCACCGATGACCAAGTACGCATGCAACTTATGGCCGATGGAAAAGCGCTTCTTCGATACCTCAACGAACCCGCTGATGGCGGCATGTCTACCGTTCAGGCCCGCTTAGTTGCCTTGCAGGCGCTTCAGGCCCCAGCCGTGCTTGGCGCACGAACTGGCCGCATGGACGAGGATCAAAGTTGACTCTACCACCGACGGAGCGACTACGAGTCTTCGTGAGTTCGACCATCGAGGAATGCGCGGAGGAACGTGCGGTCGTTCAGAAGGCCATCGAATCGCTCAATCATAAGGCGGTGCTGTTCGAGAACGTGGGCGCTCGGCCACACCCACCGCGAGACGTGTATCGGCCACGTCTGGAATCGGCTCACATCTTTGTCGGAATCTATCGAGAATCGTACGGGTGGATTGCGGACGACATGACTATTTCCGGCGTAGAGGATGAATTCCGGCTCGCAGCCGGTCTTGGTATGCCTCGCCTTGTCTACGTCCTTCGTGAGGCGCCAGCGCGCCAACAAAAGCTCCAAGGATTGATCCAGCGCGCAAAGGATGACCTCACGGTATGGTGCTACAATGAGCCTGGCAGCCTCCACGATCGTATACGGGACGACATAACCGAGGTCGTTAGCAGTCGTTTTGTGGATCAACCCCTCAGCAACCTAAGTGTGGTCAGCCCGACCGAGTTCTTGGAGTCATTATTCCCTGGCTCGTCTCGGCCTTACAGAAGGCCAGTCGTAGAGCAGGACCTAGTCGCCGCATTGGAGGTCACCGAGCGCTTGTCTGTAATGGGACCCTTGGGAGGTGGCAAGTCAGTTCTCCTGGCGCAACTCTCAGCAAGGCTTGGCTGGGTGTTCGTCGATGCTCGCGGCCTGACTGGCGTGAGCCTGACTAGCAAGATTGCCAATTCTCTAAGGGATGCGCAGGGCAGGCCGCCACGGACGTTCACCAACGAGTCGGAAGCAGCCGACGCACTACATGAAGGTTGGAGCGCGCTTGGCGGCAGAGCGCTCGTCGTTGATGGCGCTGAAAAACCACGGGCAGTGTGGGATCTGATACCTTCTGGTGCCCAACTCGTGGTCAGTTCGAGACAGGCTATTGCGGTTCCGAGCCGCCAAGTTTTTCAGGTGCCTTCACTTCAGGCCGACGAAATCAAATCTTGGGTTACCGACCTGCGCGGATCGGTGCCTTCATCACAGGAACTCATTCAGTTGACCGAGCAGAGTCAAGGTAACCCTCTATACCTTAGGTTTTATGCTCTAGGTGAGCCTCTTCAGGAGGCGCTGTCTCTGCAGACGCTCATAATCGAGACATTCGAAGCCCTCTCACCAACTGCGCGGGAAGTAGTACAATATTTGAGTCTGGCTGACCACCCGTTGGATCTTGCGACCCTCGCAGAATTGGTCGATACAGGTGACGGACCAGAACACCTCGTTGCCTACGTCAACGAGGCCGCGGCGTTGGTTGCCGACCTACGCAGCGGGCTATCCATTGTCCATGAGTATTGCGGTAGTACCCTGGTCGACCACTTGCGCAGTTCACCGACACGGTTTTCTTTTCTTGCAACGCGCTTAGGCGGCCATTACGAACGCAACGGGGAGTACGTCAGAGCTTTTGCCGTCTATGACGACGCTGGTGAGCGCGCTCGGGCCGACGCGCTGGTTGACCGTGCTGCCTATCAGGCCGGGTCGCGTGGGCGCGGAGCCCTCTCCGCTGCCGTATTTGACAGACAAGTGGAGATCGCTGTAACCCAAGATGACGGGCCTAAGGAGGTGGTGGCTCGGATCTCCGCGGCACAAGCCTTACAGGAGCGCGGAGATCTGAATGGAGCGCGAGACCAGATTGGCCTAGCGAGAAGCCGCGCCGAGGAAGTGGATGACCCCCGCTTAGGGCTGATCGTGCGAGAAGCAGAGCTGACCCTCAAGCTCGTTCCGATGTCCGTTGCGGACCGGGCGTCCGCTCTCGCAGATCTTCGTGATGCCTACTCGATGAATGGATTTGCTTTCGAATCTGCTCGAACAGCGACAGCCCTTGCGGAGTTATATATCAAAGCCGAGATGCTCACTGACTCAGAGGGTCCATTGCGCGACGCGCTTGCGTATTTCTCTGATGTTGGCGACATGTATGGGCAGCGCGTCGCTCGTGTCAACCTAGCCGCTGCACTTAGCGGTCTGGAAGGCAGAAGCGAAGAGGCGGCATCGATTGCGAAGGAGCTGACAGAGGAAATCGACCCGGACCGGCATCCACGCGAGCGGGCGATCATTTGTAATATAATGACACGTCGACTCCGGCACGCTGGGAAACCCGAGTTTGCCAAGGGTTTTGCGAGAGAAGCTATTGGCATAGGCAAACAGCTCGGCAACCATCACTTGGTTGCGATAAACCAAATCAACTTGGGTAACATAGAACGCGATGAGGAGTCACTTGAAACGGCGCTACAGGAATACCGTTCGGCCGACGAAGCTGCCGTCCAAGCGGCGGATCCAAGTACTGAGGCCGTTGCTAACTTTCACATTGCGTCTGTATTGAATGAACAACAAGAACATGAGTTGGCGGGGTTTCACGCGCAGCATTCGGCCGCTAAAGCGCGGGAAGCGGGCCACGCGTTAGTCCAGGCGCGGGCGTACAAAGAACTGGCCGTTGCGCGACGCAGTTTGGGAAACGTGTCCACGGCAATTGATGCATACATCGCTGCGTTTGTGGCGTCCGATGATCACCCTACGAGCAGACCGTGGAAACCGGGCCTTGTCTGCGCTGCCCTGGCGTTGGCCGCCGAAACGAATCGCGCCGACTTGACCCTCCGCGTGCTTGGCGAGCTATTCGGAAAGGAGGGTCACGCAGAGACCGGCGATGTCGAAGCGGATACAGTACGGTTGCTCTACGCCAAGCTTCGAGCGATGGTTGCGAGTGTCGGCTCGGAGCGAGTACTACCAATGGTCTCCCTTGCGATGTCAGGAGTTCTTGTGGGTGTGCCGAGGCTCATTGAACGGCGAATAGCCATTCAGGCAGCGGAGTCACTGCTTCTGGAGTGGGATAGCGGCGAGAGCGATTCGGCACTACTCGGTCTGGTCGCCATGTTCCTTGCCTGCGACTGGGACTCCTTTTCGATGGCTGACATCGTGGATTTGGCAGAGGGTGTGGTGAAGATGAATCGCCGAGTTCAATTCAAGCCTCAATCAGACGGCTCGGCGCACTGGAACGTACGTATCGGCCCCGATCCCGCCATTCTGGTAACTGTGACACAGCTTGACGACAACAACCGATCAGCGGTCATTGCGCTCGTAATCGCTTGTCTACTCACGTCTGTCGGGGAGAGCTTCTGCGAAGACATCATCGGTACCATTCAGCATCCTCGGAACGAGGCCGCGTTCCTCGTAACATCCCGTACTGAGTTTGAAGCGCAGATTGGCTCAAACGCAGTAGACTTTGGGAATCTGGAGCGTGGATTCGGGATTCTGCGCGTGAAGGATCCTACACAGGAACAGCAATTCCCGTTCTTCATCGTGTACGAAGAAGGTTTTGGAACGGCGTGGCGGCCTGCCAAGGAGGACATTGCAGATATTCATCGGCTATTTGCCGAAATCCTTTACAAACTTGCGTCGCATCTACTGGCAAAGGAACTAGAACCAGAAGTGATAAACCCCAAGGTGGATGGACTGATGCGGAAGCTGATATGGGTCAATGACCTGTAGCGTCGACAGTCGCAGGGCCACGCGGTATTTCGGGCGCCCAAACTACAGGCCCCCCACGCCACCGGAGCTGACTTGGATCCCCCCTCACCATCAGCTCGTCCGCGACTCGCTGGGCATGTGTCACCAAACCACCTCCCAAACCTGCACCGTGGGGAAGAACTCCAGGTCGAGAGTCGCCAGCCGTCCGTCCGACAGGATCGCCAATCCCTCCAGATCGTTCGGAAACAGAAACGACCCTCGATAGTCGCCGGTTGCAACGGCGTACGCGTCGACGACCCGGCGCGGGGCCATCACGTCTTCGGTGTTCACGTCAGGGAAAGCCGGACTCCCGAAGCCTTCGGTCACTTGCCGCACGGAACCATCGGGATTGAGGAACACCATCTTGCTTGACCAGCGAAACGTGATCGCGGCCCCCAGACCGCCGGTTACGGTTGTCTGGTGCTCGCACGCGAGGTTGGAGCCGCACGCTACCGGCATGTCGGCCGATTCGAGCACTCTGCCTTCTTCCGATATGGAGAGCCAAAGCGTCTCGTCCTTCCCGGATTCGGGCGCGACCAGCACTCGTCCGGATCCGGAGGAGGGCAGAATCTGCGAGGCGCCAGCCGGGACAGGGAAGTCCGTGATCATGTCCCCGGTCCTGCCATCGATGATTGTGGCTCGCCCCACTTCCCTGTCCAGCAGCGCAAAGCCGGCATCGGGCAGCGCAACGACCTCCTGCGGGTTTCCGAAGAGGGTTCCGTCCCGATCCTCGATCGTGGCCAGGAGGATCGGGTCGAGGAGCCAGCGTCGGTCCTCTGATTGAGCGTTCAGGCGTGGTGCGCAGGCGAAGAGGACGACGAGTGCGACCCCGATTCGTGACGGTCGACCACGATGATGGATCATTGACCGGCTCCTCGGTGGAGTCTACTCTGAGACCGCTTAGCCTACATCGGGAACCTCCCATCTGTCCATTGTTGGACGACTCGGTCAACGCCGCGCGACGCCATGATGACGGATTCCACAACACAGGGATTGCTGATGGGCGAGACATGCCGGGAGTACCACTCCAACCCGTCCATGCCCGAGCACGGCGACCTGGCGTCGGCGAGCCACGGGGGCGGCTTGTGGCTGATCGACAACCTCCTGACCCTGCGCCCGGGCCAACCGGGAATCCCCGAGCGGGACCTGTGGGCCGGATCGGCGGCGCCGCCGGGGACGTACGCGGTGCCCGTGACCGTGGACGACCGCGTGGCGGACACGCAAGTCGAGGTGCGGTGCAACCCGTGGATCACCGACGTGACCGACGAGGACCTGGTCGCCCAGTACGAGTTCGGCATGCGGATCCGTGACCGGGTGGATGCGGCGAACCGCGCGGTGATTGCGATCGGCGGCGTGCCGGCACAGCTGGACGGGCGCTTTGAGAAGGCGGACGATGATGAAACGCTGAGCGCGGCGGCGGCGAGGTTGCGGACGGCGGTTTCGGCGCCCATCTACCAGGTGCGGCACCGGTCGACCCAGGACCTCGCTGAACTCACCGATCAAGGTGAACAATCTGCTGGACAACGTGTTGGAGGGGGTTGGGGGTGGGGGGATGGTGTCGTGACGACGCCGTATGGGGTTGGGAAGTTGCTTGAGGGCGAGGCTGCGTTAACGGGATCGACCCTAGGGGTGTAACCGTGAAAATTGAGCCAGACCCTCGGATCCCTGATGGATTCTCCGCGTTCTTCGACCAGGCTTCGCCACTGCCCTGTACCACCAACCCAGCGGATTTCACCAACGACTTCTATCGGTTCGGTAATAGTTTTCGCAGCCGTTGTTCGATTCCGACAATGGACGGAGAGCCATGTGGCGACCCGTCCATTCGGGCGCACTCCATACCGAATCGGCTAACGCTAGATCGCATAACGGTAGACAACCATGTGACTGCGGTGATGATTCGCCGTCGGCGCTTCGACCAGCCTCCGCTACTGGAATTCAAATCCGTAGGCCGACGAGAGGCGAGTACCTTCGGCGGAATATGCGGCCGGCACGACAATAGAATTTTTTTGCCGATCGATCGTCGTGATCCAGATATGGCGAGTGCCAAGCATCAGTTTCTGTTGTCGTACCGCTCGGTTTTGCGAGAGTACTTTGAGAAGATGCGAGTGATACACGCGTTTCAGAACGCCTACCAAAAGCATGTTGAAGCCGGAACGTGCATGTCGACAAGGAGTAATGGATGCATACATGGGTGGCTTATGATCCATGAAGTTGCCAGGGCACAATTCATATTCCAGCACAAGAATGTCCTTGACAACGCCCTGCGAACAAGAGATTGGTCAGTATTGGCGCATAGACATTTCACTCTGCGCGATCAGGCGGGCACGGTCGCGGTTAGCGCCACCGCGGACTTTGGGAACGTGGGCTCTCCCACATTCACCCTCAACGTGTTCCCAACAGAAGCGGCCACCGTGGTATTGTTCTCTGCAGTGACCCAGCATATTGGCCAAGTCTCCGCGCATCTTGATCGCATTCTCTCGGCTCGGGCGTGGCTGCGAAAATATCTGTTGTCGAAATTCATTTTGCAGTCATGTGATAATTTTGTGATACACCCGGACTATTATGCCGGTATGTCAGATGTCAAGAAGAAGGCTATGCTGCAATTCTATGGCCACACGGTCATCGAGAACGATGAGAGCTATGAAGATGAGAACCTCTATTTGTTCTAACTAGAGTTAGTTTAGCTTTATGACGCTGGCCGCGCCCTCCGGCGCGGCGTCGTACAGCGACTCCGACGGCCATGACAAGCCTGCCGCGCTTTCACGCGCAGAAGCCTTCGGATCTTCGGCATGGACTCTTTCTATGACACCCCCTTCCTCCTCATGGCGGGGTCAGCCCTCCTACTCGCTCACTCCTGGGTGATCGGGATGGAATGGAATCACTGATCGGCACGCGCCGGAATCAGCGACACCGAGCGTCGCCGGGGTCAGGACCACGTTGCGATCTTGAGCTGCGCTCTGGCGGCGCCCAACCGGGGGGGACTACCCATCCGGCTGGGCTCGGCGTAGATTCCGAGTGCCACTGGAGTAGCTTGTAGTGCTACCCGTATCGCTCACAGGACGCTGCTGGACTTCTTCCATCGGCACGGTCGCCAACCCCCATGACCTACCCCGACATCCGCTGGTGCTGGGAACCCTTTGATCCAGATCGCACGAGTCTTTCCGGCGACATCTCGAAGCTCTTTAGGAACGAACCTGTTAAGGTCCCCGGCGTCCTTGCCGTGAACGCACCGCCCTCAGAAGCATCGGTGCTGGCCCGCGAGGTCATCCAGAACTCTTGGGATTCCGCGCTTGAGGTGCAGAAAGACCGAGGTAGGGATGCGTCTGTGGGCAAACCGGATGGCGATGTTGACGCTGGCTACGCCGGCTTTGAGTTGGATTTTGAATTCAGGAGCCTGTTGGGTGACGGGAAGACTAGGCTGATTTCGGCGCTAGCCTTGAAGGACCTGGTAGAGAGGAAGGATGCCTGCGAGGTCCCGAACGGGGACACGTCCGGTGACTTTGACGCCCGAGAGATACTCGGACTTCCTCCTCATTCCTGCTTGGACAAACTGGACGATCAATCGGTGCCCCTTGAGCTTCTCTTTATCAGCGAGACGGGAACGACCGGTATGTACGGACCTTGGGGGAAGGACAGCCGAATGTACTTGGCGTTGGCTTCCGTGGGCTACACGCCGAAGAAGGAAGGAGGAGGGTCGTTTGGGTACGGCAAGGCCGGCATGATCCGGGGATCGGGAACACGTACTGTTATCGCCTACAGCTGCTTTCGTAGTCACGACGATGATCCGGGCGTGACGCGGCGGCTCTTCGGGATGACCTACTGGGGAGAACATGAGGTAGACGAGGATCACTATGTCGGGTTCGCGCGCTTCGGTAGCGTCCAGCACGACGGTAGCGTTAGACCGTTTGAGAATGAGGAGGCCGACGCCGTGGCTGACTCCATGGGCATCGCCAAACGGGACCCTGGCGATCCAATTGAATATGGCACCACCTTTCTCGTGGTAGATCCGACAGTGCGACCCGCCGATCTGTGCCGCGCGGTGGAACGCAACTGGTGGCCGGCTCTGGAAGATCCTGAGCTTGACTTCAGCGTGACGATCAGGCCTGCCGACGGCCGCATACTCATTCCGCGACCGAAGCAGGATGTCGTATTGCGATCCTTTATCCGTGCATACGAGGTGGCCACGGTCCCGCAGGACAATCCTCGTTCGGAAGAGCGCCGTTTCGATATGCGCGCTCCCGGGAAGGGCAGACTTGGGCTGGTAGCCGACTTGGAAGGCTGGTCCTATCCCGAAGCTTCGGGCGCCGTTGGAGTACTTGGTGCGGACCGTTCTCTGGTGGCATTGATGCGAACGCCGCGTATGGTCGTGGAGTACTACGAGGTCGGCCGTGCTGCGACCCGGCCTCTGGTGCGAGGAGTCTTCCTAGCAGACGACGACATTGACGAAGCCCTTCGGGACACGGAGCCCAAGGGTCACGATCGGTGGCTAACCGAGCCGAGCGAGACGGCGAGTGAAAAGGCTGTTTCGGTGGCGAGAAGCGTGCTGCAGAAGATCAAATCGAATGTGGCTGCCTTTCGGAGTACGTTGAGACCGCCTCCGCGTCCACGGGAGAAGATCGTCCTTCCAGTCTTCGATCGCATGATGCGCCAGCTCCTGCGAGGCGACGGCCGTTCGGCCCCTCCCCCACAAGGTCCTAGGCCGTTCTCGATCTCGGTCACGCCGATGGCGGAAGTCGTGGATGACGATAAGGTGAGAGTGAGCGGTCAAGCCGCTTACGGCCTGAGCAACGACCATAGCGACGAGGAATGCCAAGTCCGGATTCAGCTTCGCTACGTGCTCGACGAAGACGGCGCTGCCGGCACAGATGTGAAGCTGGAGATTGAACCTCCTCCTGGATTCGAGCGAGGCAGCCGGGATGGCGTGTACGTCGGCGAGCTCCGAAAGGGAGATTCGGCGGTCTTTGATTTCGTGAGCGACTCTTACTCGGCATTGTGGACGGGCCGGTTCACCGCCATCGCGGACCTCCACGAAGAACCCACCAAGCTTGAGCTCTCAACGTAGACGATGAGTCGCGAGACCCGCATCGTCAAGCCCTTCGTACTGGGCAACCGTTTGGATCGATGCCTTGATGACGTGCGGGTACAGTTTGGCGCGAAACGATGCGAACCCGGCGGCAGCATCCTTGTTGACGACCCCGACCAGTACATGCGGTCGGTGCCCAAACTGTCTTGGAGCGACGACGATGTTCAGTTCAACGCCTTCAAGGACGAACTCACCGCGGCGCTGACGAGGCAAGACATTAAGCTCGATGCCGCGGCGTTGGTGGTGACAGCGTATACCAACTACCTCAAGATCACGGATGTCCTCGTCAATCGGCCGGTGTGCCAGATTGACGCGCTTGAGCGCGAGGCGTGCTTCCATCAACCTGAGCGCCCCAAGGCGTTACAGGCGAGCACTCACGGAGCCACGGTCACGGCCTACTTGGTACTGAGCCGCAGTATCAAGCGGGTGCCGCTGCGGCCGTGGCGGAAGGGTACATGCCTAGCCAAGGTCGCGTTCGGAATCCGGACGGAAACTACGCACCAACTGTTCCGCCCGATCCCGATGGACGCGGATACGAGAACCGAGCTCGCCTTACCCAATGACTGCGTGCAGTATCTGGATATGCGAGACCATGAACCGCTGCTTCCCTACATAGACTCTTCGGCTCCGGACTTCTATGTGGACGCGGACCTCTTGACCCGGGTTGACCGGGCTGGTGCGGGCACGGTAGGCGGCGCCCTGCAAGTAAAGCTAGCGCGAGACTTCGTGGCTGGGGTCATAATGGACGTTGTGGCCCGAGAGAGCGATGGTGCAGCAGATTGCTCTTGGGACGAGCTCAAGAGCTCTCTGTTCGGGCGGATCATCGCCATGGCCGCTGGTAGGGGCGCCTCCGTTGCGACATGCGAGGAACTGGCCCAGCTTGCACAGACGGATCCCGCGCGTTTGCTCGCGCGAGTTGAGGACGCGTTGGCGCTGCGGGCAAGCTTCGCCAAGGCACTCTCGGAGAACGAGTGAAGGAGATGAGATACCCCACAGCCACCCAGACGCAATGCCGCGACTTCGGGCGCGCCAGGAAGCGGGGCGATCCGTATGGCGTGGAGGTGCAGTGGGTAGGACAGGGTGAGGAGATGGACCTTAGCCGCATTGAGGAAGCGGCCGCTGAGATTCGGCAGCTGATGATCAACGCCGACCAACGCGTGACCAAGCGAGACCAGGTGGAGGGGGAAGCGGCGACGATCCTGTATCAAGCTCTGACTCGCGACGAATCGACCGATCGTCGTACCGTGGACGTGGTAGTCCTGGATGACCCTGGATTCTGGCGGTATCTGGCCCTAGAGTGGTTTTGGGACTTTGTCGAGTGGCGAGAGTGGAAAGCGCCGGAACGCTTCAAGGAGAGCACGCATCTGGCCTACGTTGACGCAGCCAATTCCACGGAATCTGTGCTTACCCGCATGTACCTGCGGATGGTGGGTCTCGGCGGATCCGACCATCAGGAGCTCGCTTCCTGCTTGCCGCGAGCCACCGACTTCTGGCGCAGCCACATCATACGCGTGCGGACCGCCGGTGTGCCCTGCCTCGTGAGAGCGATGGTTGGTAGCCAGCGCGATTCGCGGCTGAAGACCGCGGACCTGCGGGAGTTCGCGAAGCGGATCAACCGGACATGGTCAAACGTGCTGCTGGATCTGTACACTCAGGAGGAGGCGGCGCAGCTGCTTCGTGAGTTACGAATCGGTCTTGGTACCGATTACGACATCGGGTCGGACGGAGGGAACCGTTGACTGCTTTGGTGTCACCACTTTCGCAGCCAGCCACGGCCGTAGCTGAAGCGACTTCGGATCCTGGCGGGCAGACGTTTGAGCGAGGCGGAGATAGGCTCTTCCGTACGGTGACCCTAGGTAGCCGGGTCATTGAATCTTGGATGCCAATGCACAGGCACGCGGAGAAGGACACGGAACGCGATCGTCTCGGTGATTGGTGGAGCGCCTATTTGTTTGGGTGCTGCCCGAAATCGTTGGTCTCCGACGGTAGACCGTTGCGTGTAGCGGACCTGTTCTGCGGTGCGGGTGGTCTCGCCTTGGGGGTGGGGCAGTTGGCCAACGAGCTGGGCAAGTCGGTCGTGTACGGTCTGGTCGTCGACTCGGACCCCGGGGCTGTGGCGACATTCGCCGCTAATCATGATGTCCGGTTCCGCGATACGCGTTCCCTCACTTCTCTGATTGATTATCGCGTGCGTGGCTACGGCGACCGGTCTTCCTTCGCTTATGCCCCGGAGCTGCTTGACGAAGACGTGGCATCGGCGGCGAATGGTCTCGCTCTGCTGACGGCCGGTCCTCCGTGCCAAGGTCATTCAAGCCTCAACAACCGGTCCCGCGGGCGCGATCCACGCAATCACCTGATGCTGGCCGTGGCGGCGTTCGCGGTGGCTGCGAATGTCCCCAGAGTTATTGTCGAGAACGTCCCACGGGTGGTACAGGATGCGGCTGGCGTGGTGTCTACGGCGCGTACGCTACTTCGATCTGCAGGGTACCGCGTCACTGAGGGAGTGTTGGCCGCGAACGAGATGGGTTGGCCGCAAACGCGCCGCCGATATTTCATGGTAGCCTGCCGTGGCGCGGATCCTGTGCCACTCAAGAGCGTGGAGCAGGCATTGGCAGATCCCGGGGCCGGACGGGCTGACAGATCAGTTTCGTGGGTGATTGGAAAGGTGCCCAAGGCCCGAGTGGATGCGGAGGATAGTGATGCGTTGGACGTACCAACGGTGCACTCCGACGAGAACCAGGCCCGCATTGACTGGCTCTTTGACAACGGTGCGTACGACCTTCCGGATTCTCGCAGGCCTCGCTGCCACCAAGACGGCACTACGTACGGCGCCGTCTACGGCAGAATGCATCCAGATCAACCTGCACCCACGATAACAACTGGCTTTACCTCCCCAGGCCGAGGACGGTTCATCCACCCTACCGAACGCCGCGCGATCACACCGCGCGAGGCTTCTGCGATCCAAGGATTCCCGCTGGGATACCGATTCGTCACGGCGGGGGGTGGAATTCCGTCGCGCTCCCAGCTCGCCAAGTGGATCGGCGATGCGGTGCCCATGCCCCTTGGGTATGCGGCGGCATTGTCGGCGCTACGTGGCATCGCTTCCGATGGGCCGGAGGGCACTTGAAGCCGAATTCACGGAATCAGACGATCAGCCGATGACGGATACTGTCGGCAGCCGGAAGCGAAGCGAGATCATGTCGCGGGTGCGCGACCGAAATACCAAACCCGAACTGATCGTCCGCCGAATCGCTCACAGGCTCGGATTTCGCTTCCGCTTACACCGTAGGGATCTCCCTGGGTGTCCAGACATCGTGTTCCCACGATACCGATCGGTCATCATGGTGCACGGATGCTTCTGGCATCGGCACCCCGGCTGCAAGTACGCTTCCACTCCGAAAACACGAGTCGACTATTGGGAAAACAAATTCAAGGACAACGTAGTCCGGGACAGGACCAACGAAACTGCGCTGCGCGTCAGTGGATGGCGGGTAATGATCATTTGGGAGTGCGAGACGAAGGACGCGAAGGCCTTGGCTGCACGTATCGCTTCCTACCTGAGCCGTCAGGGATGAGAATTAGGATTCCTTGGTCCCCTTTGTGCCCTAGGGGCGCCGGAGTCCGTCAGGATTGGGGGCGATTCTCGGCAAACCCTATACGCTGAGGACACGGTGATGAGTATGGCAACTCCCACGTACCAGGATCTGCTCTGGCCGACGCTTCGAGTGCTGGACAACAGAGGCGGATCCGCGTCCATCCAAGAACTCTCGGAACACGTTGCTCGTGAGCTTGATCTAGCTGACGATGTCCTGGAGATCCCACACAAGGACGGCCCGCGGACAAAAGTCGACTATCAAGCCGCATGGGCTCGCACTCACTTGAAGTGGATCGGAGCCATCGACAATACCAGAAGAGGAATCTGGACAATCACCGACATCGGACGAGAGATCTCTTCAGAAAAGCAAGTGCGAGATGCGGTCCGTCGGGAACGCAGGAAGCGACAGAAGCAGAGGCAAGAGACACACGTGACGGACACCGATAAAAGCGGCGGCGACGATCAACACGAATGGAGGGATGACCTGCTGGGGATAGTTCGCGGCATTGCTCCTGACGCTTTCGAACGTCTATGTCAACGGATTCTCAGAGAGTCGGGATTCACAAAGGTTGAGGTCACAGGACGTTCAGGTGACGGCGGTATCGACGGAGCTGGAGTGCTGAGGGTAGAACTCATTTCGTTTCATGTCCGTTTTCAGTGCAAGAGGTACACCGGTGCAGTCGGAGCCGCAGAGATTCGAGATTTCCGAGGGGCAATGGTGGGCCGAGCGGACAAGGGTCTGTTCATCACGACGGGTCACTTCACAAGAGAAGCGATTCGCGAAGCTGTACGAGACGGCGCACCGGCGATTGACCTTATTGACGGGATAGCGCTTTGCGATCTCCTAAAGACCCTGGAGTTGGGAGTGAGGACGCAAACGGTAGAAGTCACGAGGCCGAAACCGGAGTTCTTCAAGGGACTGTGAACCGGAGCGGCTCACACGATTCCAAGGTCAGCCCGAGTGATCACCGCTCTCGGGCTGGCTCTCCCACCTTTTGATGAATCAGCTCCACGGCGATCTTGAAGGTCACGTCCTTGGGATTACTGCCTTTTCGACTCGCGTATCGCGCGATCACGTCTGGGTGCTGATTCCATTCCATGCCGATCACCGATTTCAGAGCATGTCGATCACCCTGGAGTTATTTAGCACGCTGCGGCTTGAACCGTGTGGCACCGCAGCCGTCAGCATTTTGACCGCAGGTCCACGCTCCATTGCGCGATCAAGTCCTCCGGCTACCCACTCACCTGCTGCAATCGCAGATCCCTCGTGTGTCGCGCGTGCAGCGTCCGCTCGCCGGTCGCGTCTCGATACACGACGATGGACTGCTGCGATGCCGGACCGGTCGCCGAGTCGAACGCACTCGTCCAACTCTCGATTCGTTCGCGGATGGGCTCGAAGACACCCCGGACGGCCCTCGCGTCCGGTGTCTCGTCACTTCGTCCGATTCCGAACCACCTTCGAGGGTCGTAGAACGCGCCCCTCGATCGTTGTCGCTCCAGCTCCTTGAGAAAGTCCTCTATCGGGTCTTCGTCGAGTAGCGTGCTGAATGTGCTGAGACACTGCTCGACCTTCTTGCTCAGAGCCGCTTGCCGCTGTCCGGCGTAGCCCGGATCGTCCTGGAGCGTCAGATACAGACGGAGCACGTCGGCACGAATGTCCATAAGACTCGACAGGAAGAACACGTTGATGTCCGATACCGCCGTCCTGGCGTCGCTGACCTTGCGGATGTCCCAGTTGACCAGGTGTCCGAACTGGTGTTGCAGCACGTTCAGGTCACGTCTGGCCTGCACGACCTCCAGCTTCATGCCTTCGGTGAACCGTTGGCTGTGCTCGAACTGCGACCAGATTTCGTCGAGTTGCCCCGCTGCGCTCTGGAGCCTGGCGAACGCCTTGGTCTCCTCGAGGTCGCGCACGCGCGCCAGCGTCTCCGAAAGAGTGCCGAGAGCCCTCTGCATTCGGTCCAGGCGTGCGCCGGTGATCAATGACGAGATCGTTGTGAAGAGCATCAAGGGCGCCACCACGGGTACGATGGCGCTACCGGCGGCGATGAAGGGCGCGTGCTTGACGATCCGGCCCCCGTGCATGATGGCCGTGGAGACGCCGCCGCCGATTTGCATCAACACGTTGGGATCGGCCGTCGCAAGGAATACGTTGCCGGCGAGCAGGGACGATGCCGCTGCGCTGCCGGCGCCGAATAGCGGTTGCAGCCAGGCGCTCTCGATCACACCCCCGGACTCGAAGGGTCGCCCCTCGTCCCACGAATCACGGAGCGCGACACTGATGTCCTGGCCCAGGTCGACCAGGGCGACCGGTTGGTGCCCTTCGTGGGCGAGGACCTGCCCAACCGGCTGGCCATGGGTCTCTTGTAGCAGGCCGGCGGTTCCCGCGTGTATCGCTCCGGTGGACCGACCTCGCCCAAGACGCGTGAGCCATCGCTTGAGGGTCGCTAGAACGGATCGGATGTTGCTCCGTCTCTCACTCATTAAGCGAACTCTTCTCCCGGTCGGCCGACGTCACCAAGCCAACTCCCAAAACTGCACGGTAGGAAAGAACTCCAGGTCGAGCGTCGCCAGCCGGCCGTCCGACAGGATCGCCAGTCCCTCCAGATCGTTCGGAAACAGGAACGACCCTCGATAGTCGCCGGTTGCAACGGCGTACACGTCGATGACGCGGCGGTGTTCCACTGTCTGACTGGCAGCCAGGGTGAGCAGATGCGCTCCATCGGCGGTAAGTCCGAACGTCATCTCGACCGCATCCGGTTCGACTTTCGTCACGCGCATGGCAGTGACGAAGGCAAGCTCCGGAGGTGGTGTGACGTCTTCGGTGTTCACGTCAGGGAAAGCCGGACTCCCGAAGCCTTCGGTCACTTGCCGCACGGAACCATCGGGATTGAGGAACACCATCTTGCTTGACCAGCGAAACGTGATCGCGGCCCCCAGACCGCCGGTTACGGTTGTCTGGTGCTCGCACGCGAGGTTGGAGCCGCACGCTACCGGCATGTCGGCCGATTCGAGCACTCTGCCTTCTTCCGATATGGAGAGCCAAAGCGTCTCGTCCCTCCCGGATTGGGGCGCGACCAGCACTCGTCCGGATCCGGAGGAGGGCAGAATCTGCGTGGCGCCAGCCGGGACTGGGAAGTCCGTGACCATGTCCCCGGTCCTGCCATCGATGATTGTGGCTCGCCCCACTTCCCTGTCCAGAACCAGTACTTCGCCTTCGGGCGACACTTCGATGTCCTGCATGAAGATGAACTCGCCGGGACCTTCGCCGTGGCGTCCAAAGGTCCATGCTGGGGTGCCGTCGGCGAGAAACGCCCGCACCGCGTTGTCGCCCCTGTCCAGCAGGGCGAAGGCGGCATCGGGCAGCGCTACAATCTCCTGCGGGTTTCCGAAGAGGGTGCCGTCCCGATCCTCGATCGTGGCCAGGAGGATCGGGTCGGGGAGCCAGCGTCGGTCCTCTGATTGAGCGCTTAGGCGTGGTGCGCACGCGAAGAGGACAACGAATGCGAGCGCGATTCGTGGCGGCGAGGCTCGTGATGGCATCATTGAAGGGCTCCTCGGTGGGGTCTGCTCTGAGACGGCTTAGCCTACATCAGGAAGCTCTCTTCTGTCCATTGTCGGAGGACTAGATCGACGCCGCACCACGTCGGTCCCATCCGACCATACCGATGGACGACAAGCCGCGGCTGGCGAAGGCGACGATCGATTCCGGTCGTAGCTCGGCAACCAGGGGCAATCCTCGCTTGCCCCCCAAGCCCGACGAAGAGTGGGGGGGCGTCATCTCGGGGCGAGGGTGCCTCGCGTTTGGGCCAAGGCCGCGTGGCACGGTCAACCTCCCCTCGTGCCGGTTTCCGACAAGTCGCAGATCGGCGTGGCCAACTCGGCCGGGACTGCCGTGGTCGCCCTTCTTCTCCTAACTCCCTCCACCAGCAGTGTCATGGCGCTGCCGAAGTAGATGAGGCCACGGAATGTCAATTTTACCTCACCTAAAGTACACTTAAGTAGACTTTTACCACCCAAACAAGCGATCCCACCCCGATTCACGTAGATTCCGGGACCACCTCACCCCAACCATCTGAGCCCCTCGCGGTCCAGGAGCCCTCCGTGAAGGCATACGTCGCGGTCACCGACAAGACATGGTTCGAGCACCTGAGGGCGCTCTCGCGCCGCGGACGCGTGGACGAAGTCAACTTCTGGACCCCGAAGACATGGGGTGGCCGGTTCCGCGTGCTCGAACGGGGTCAGCCGCTGTTGTTCAAGCTCAGGAGTCCGGACAACGCGATCGTGGGCGGGGGGTTCTACGAGCACTATTCGGACCTTCCGATCAGCCTCGCCTGGCAGGCGTTCGGCGAGAAGAACGGCGCCGCCAGTCTGGCGGAGATACGGCAGCGGACGGCTCGACTTCGAAAGGACCGTCCGCGCCCATGGGAGGACTACACGATCGGGTGCATCCTCCTGGCCGAGCCTTTCTTCTGGGAGGAGAAGGACTGGATCCCCCAACCCGAGGATTGGGCACCGTCGACGCAGCGCGGGAAGGGATACGACCTCCGGGCGCGGATCGGTCGGAGGCTGTGGACACAGGTGTCCGATCGGCTGCACGGAACCGTCGTCTCGGAGCCCGGGCCGGCCAGCTGGCTCGATCTCCCGGGCGGCTACGGCGATCCGGTGCCGGTGAGGCCCCGGGTCGGGCAGGGCATCTTCCGCACCGTCGTCGCCGACGTGTACGGCCGGCAGTGCGCCGTAACGCGCGAGAAGGCGTTTCCGGCGCTCGAGGCGGCTCACATCCGGCCCTTCAAGGAAGAGCCACGGCACTACGTCAGGAACGGCCTGCTCCTCCGATCCGATGTCCACAAGCTGTTCGATGCCGGCTACGTGACCGTCACGCCGGACTACCAGTTCGAGGTGAGCGACCACATCCACACCGACTTCGACGACGGGGAGAACTACTACGAGCTTGATGGGACGAGGCTGTGGGTTCCCAGGAGGGCCGGGCATCGGCCGGGGCGGGAATATCTGGAGTGGCATAATGAGAATCGGTTTCGGGGGTGATCGGGTGGCACTCGATTCTCCCGAAGAACCTCTGCCCACGACATGGAGGCAGTTCCAATGACACCGACCGATTTCCAAGAGGCTGTCTGGTCTCATGTGAGACAGGTTCCGCCCGGCAAGGTCACCACGTATGGCAATATCGCGGAGGCGCTGGGGAAGCCGGGGGCGCGCCGAGCGGTCGGAGACGCGGTCAAGAAGTGTCCGCCCGATGTGCCCTGGTGGCGAGTCGTACGGGCAGGCGGCCACCTCATCGCCGCCGGTGACTTTCGATTCGCTCAGATCGTGATGCTCGAAATCGAAGGGATCAAGCTGAGGCTCACGGTGCCCCCAAGGCGGGTTCTTTAGACCATGGTTCGGACACACGCGCCCGACTGCCGAGAGCGCTCTCCAACGAACCCGGGAGCGGCAGGTGACTCGGGTCATTGATCCCCCTCGAGACCAGTTTGTCGCGCTCCCCACGCCGCTGACAGACGGCGAACTGCGAGTGATCGACCTTTTCGACCAGAAGCTCACTGCCGAATGGGAAATCTACGTTCAGCCACACCTCAACGGCCTCCGGCCCGACATCGTCCTCTTGCATCCACGCGTCGGCGTCGCCGTCTTCGAGGTCAAAGACTGGGATCTTGGCGCGATGGAGTATTACGCAAAGGAGGATGGAAGCGGCAACCAGACGCTTTGGGCTTGCGACCAGAACGGCAAGCACTTCCCGTACGAACGGGACAACCCAATCAACAAGATTCTCCTCTACAAGCGCGAACTATTCGAACTTTACTGTCCTCGCCTAGATGGCGCAGCGGGCCTTGCGGTGATTTCCGCCGGACTTGTCTTCACCTGCTCAACTCGTTCGGAAGTCTTACGTGTCTTCCGACCGTTCGCTCAAGCGCGTGACGGAATGCGAAACTACCCGAGGTACTACCCGATGTCGGGTTCTGACGACCTGGCATCCGGCGACATTGACGCAATCTTCCCTGAGGGGAAACGCACATCCTCAGCGCTGATCAATGCCGAAATCGCAAACGACCTCCGAGATTGGCTAAGAGAACCGTTCTTCAGCCGAGAGCAACGACAGGCTCCCAAACTCAACCCGCAACAGGCGGTCATTGAGCAGACGCGAACCACTACGGGATACCGGCGAATCAAAGGACCGGCAGGTTCTGGCAAGAGCGTTGCGCTCGCCGCGCGGGCGGCCCGCCTCGCGGCCGAGGGTAAGCACGTGCTCGTGGTCTGCTTCAACATCACGCTTCTCAACTATCTGCGCGACCTGACTGTGCGCTATGCCGCACCGCGACCAGTCATCCGCCAGCAGGTCGATTTTCTCAGTTTTCACCGTTGGTGCAAGCGGATCTGCCTAGGTACCGGAAGCAAGAAACTGTACGATGAGCTGTGGGCTTCATCGTCCGGTGGAGACGATCTGGACCCAGATCCCGTGCTTCGCGATGAGCTCGCATCGCTGGTGATGCGACTCTATCGGGAAGACGGCGGGGGAGGCATGCCGGCGTATGACGCGATCCTGGTCGATGAAGGCCAGGACTTCCACGTTTCCTGGTGGCAAACGCTTCGATGCGCTCTGAAGCCCGGCGGGGAGATGGTTTTGGTGGCCGATAAGACCCAGGATGTCTACGGAACCGCTGCTGCATGGACGGATCGGGTGATGGAGGGTGCTGGCTTTGCCGGTAGATGGCGGGAGCTGAAGACCAGCTATCGCCTTCCGCCAGGGGTCGTGGCCGCCGTCCGCAGGTTCGCCGAGCAGTTCTTGACCGATCACGAAATCGACATTCCCGAGGTCGAGCGGGCTGATCAGATGGAGATGTTCCCAGTTGAGCTTCGTTGGGTCCATGTCCTGCGCCCGTCGGATGCGCTCAACGCTTGTGATTCGGAGCTACGCCGCATGATGACGCGACTCCGGGGGGACACGGCCATTCCCGACATCATATTTCTGTCAGACCAGGTGGTGTTCGGTCGTGAGTTCATAGAGCTACAGGAGCGCAAAAACGTTCATGTGCGCCATACGTTCGCTGAGGACTCACGAGTATCGCGTGGGCAGAAGTTTGCGTTTCGTAAGGGGGACGCAAGGATCAAGGCGACTACGCCTCACAGCTTCAAGGGATGGGAAACGCGCCACCTCATTGTGTTCGTCGGATCGGTCAAGGGGCCGAGAGATCGGGCACTGCTCTATACCGCACTCACGAGGCTGCGCCGGCACGAGCAAGGTAGCTGCCTGACCGTGGTGTCCTGCTGTGGTGAACTGCGGGAGTACGGAAAGTCATGGCCGGACTATCAGGAGTTCTGATCCCAAGGGTGGTGGCGTGACCCGCGCAAGGCGGAAGCGATCTTGGGGCGGTCTCACCTTGCGTTGTAGACGTTGAGCACCGCGCACGCGACGTACTGCAGAGTATCGATCGCGCCAACCACCAGCTTGCTCGGATCATCGAGGTAGCGCCACTCGGGAAAATCGTTGTCATGGTCCGCCAGAATCTCCCGCGCCGACCTCGTTTCCGTCGGGAGTTCGGTGCGCCTCATCTGTCCAAAATCGCGCTCCAAATCCACCTGTACGTCCGTAGGCAACTCATCGTACAACTTGGATAGGTGATGCCCCCAAGCTTCGTCGTTGTTGTGCTGGGCGATGAGCGCCTTCAGAGCGAGCTCCACGACGAAGGGCGACAGGAAGCGTACGGCGTACTCGCAACCGAGAGCCGTCGTGCTGACGGCGTTTGTCGCGGCCAACTGCCCACCTGACAACGCACGGCGGATGACCTGCGGCTCTCGGCTTGAGTTGATCAAGATCTGAACAGCGTATTGGAGGGCAAGAGCCTGACCGTGCCTTCGACGGCGGAACGAATCCTGTTGGTCTGTCATCGGTGATTTCATCGCTTCCTGGCCGGCAGGCCGTTGGCTGGGTGCGCCGGGCGCGTCCGGCGATCAATTCTTCATGACTCCTTCTAATCTGACACCGTGCCCATTCCGACGAAGCCGACCACCGATTCCGGACGAAGCTGTCCGGCTGTTCCGGGCCCAGTCGTCCACCGATTCCGAGGCAAGTCGTCCGGGTTGAGCGGTGATCCTTGAAGCGGTACTGGGCGTAGCGACCGTCGAAGACCTCGAGCAGGTCGTGTCGGGTCTGGACTGACAGGGAAGCGAGGCCCCAGTCGTCAAGAACGAGGAGCCAGGTTCTCGCGAGCCGCTGAACGAGTTTCGGGTATGAGCCGTCGGCACGGGCCAGGGCGAGTTGACCTGCTGTCAGGTGATTACCGTACTACAACAGTTGGAAGTTCTCCCGTTGTCGTCTTGGCCGTCGCCCTAGCGAACCGCCGCCGCCGCTCTGGTCACGGCCTCCGCGACCGCCCCGTGCCCGCCGCCCCAACAGGAACGCCACGGTCCGCCTGTCCATCCTTCGCGGATTCTGCGCCCGAGATGCGTCCGCATGAAGCGCATGACAACGAGCGCGTCGTGGCTTGCCATGGCCCCTTCAATCTCGCCGAACTTGCGGCCCCAGTTCTCGCTCCATCCCGTCTGGATGAAGCTCACGCGGATGTGAGGGTTTGTATCCTGCAGCTTTTGGCGCACCATGTCCTCGGCTCGCGCTTGTTGCTCTGCGCCGCCGACGACAAGAACCCTGATCGCCCGCGGTGGCTCACCCTCCGGTGACGACACGGCCTCGGATTCCTGTGCGGTGAGTGCGTTGTATCGGTCGGTCAAGTTGGAGTAGGTCGAGGGATCAATCCCGTATCCGCGAATCCGGTCCAGCACTCCCTCGGCGTCGTACAGTCCGGCTTCACGCTCCTGAGTCGCCAGACGGTGAAACAGTTCTTGCAGGACATGAACCGCCTCCAGATACTTGCCGTGAGCCTCAAGGCACCTGGCCCGGGCTATCGTCGCGTCGTCCCGATGCCAGGCCGGCTCGTACCGAGACCGATCCTCCAACAGTTCAAGGAACTCCGACACGCCGACGCCGTCTTGAGCGAGCTTGTCGAGTCCATCCAGTGCCTCTGCGGCGGCTTCTGGATTGCCCTGCTTCTGGAACCCCAGAAGGGCCGATCGCAGATCAGCCGCTTGCGCGCTGCTGGTTCTCCCCTCGTTCTGCGCCCGCGCTTTGAGTGCGTCACACAGAGTTGGGCAATGATCGAGGACGGGCTCGCACTTTGCCAGCTCGTCGAGGACACGACCGCCTTCTGCGTCGATGATAGCGTTCACGACACGGCGCAGGTCCTCCTTTTCCTCTGCCAGTACAAGCATTTCGATCGCCTGCTCGATCAGGTAGTCCGGTATGCGCGCGCCCGTCGCCATCGACCTGGTCATCACGTCGGCCGCATGTGCGAGCTTGGCCGCCGAGTGCTGCTGTGCCTTGGCGATCCCGAAGTAGAGGTTGGCGTGTTCGACGAGGCTGTTGGAATAGGAATCCGCAGTCTCCGAGAAACGGATGCGCGTGAACTGCAGGTGGCGCTCGGCATCCGTGAACTCGTCGTCGTTCGCAGCGCGCCCGAGAGCCAACACGCCCAGGCAGTAGTGGCCGTGCGCCGAGTACGCAGTATCGATGTCGACCGACTGCTGAAAGTGGTCGACACCCTTGGCGAGCCTTTCCAGGAAGCTGGCAAGTTCGTCGTGGCGCAGAGGCAGCACGACTTCCTCCAACGCGTCGAAACCGCCGGCCAGCAGCCCCAGGTCGGCATGCACCATGGCACGGATGTTGGGATCGGGATCCTGCTTCAGGAGATCTCCCAGCAACCTTCGAGCGCGGCGATGCTGGTGAAGGTGCCTAAGACAATGCGCCATGCGGCGGTGAGCGTCGAGGAGCATCCGCTCGGTCGGAGACACGCCCCGCTTCTCGAGTTCCCTTCGGGTCTTCATGAGGAGTTCGAAGAGAGGCAGCGCTTTGGCCGCGTCACCCTTTCCCAGGAGCTCGGTAGCGGCATCGAGCAGCAGCTTGAAGAGCATCGGCTGCCCGACGAGGGCCCGCACCTTCACGAAACGCGCGATCTCGGTTGTTTGGCCTTGCTCCCGGAGCGCCTCGGCGATGTGTCGCACTGCCGCCACGGAAGCCTCTGTCGCACCGCTGCCGAGTTCCGTGATTACGGGATTGGTCGCGTGCTCGCGAACGATGCAATCCCACTTCTCGCGCCTCGCCCATCCCTGGACTGCGCCGGTCCAATACCAGCGCAGTCGCGACTTGTTCGTTGCCGGCAGTTTCTCACCGACCGGCTTGTCGAAGAGCACGTCCCGGAAACCGGCATGAAAGTAGGACTGGTGGCGCGACGCGTTGAGCTTGACCAGTTCATCGACCACGTCATCCAGTTGATCCTCGTTGAGCGCTCCCTCAATCCCCTGGGCAGTATCCACCGCAGCGAGGATCAGCAATCGGTCGAGCGTGGTGAACGAGGGTTGGCGGGTAGGGTCATCCTCCTCCGATTGGGCGTCTTCCGCAGGCCCCTCCCCGACCTCCTCGTCGACCGCTCCCGTTTCGTCTGCGTCGCCGGTCGCTTCAGCGTCGGGCGCTTCGGCTTCGAGAAGCTGCTGGAGCCAGGCCCGCCCCGTCTCACCAGCGGGAGCACCGAACAACCGCAGCGTCAACAAGTAGACAGCCGCCGCGCGCAAGCCAAACGCGTCCACGATCCCGCGTGTCGCAGACCGCACCACCCGTTCCTCTGCGTCTACGACAGACAACGAATCGACCGAGCCCTGATCGTGGGCGACGCCCAACCCGTCAAGAAACGCGATGACCATCGCCTTTTGTCCGGGAAGGTGGTGGCACGTCAGCAGAGCGTTAGCGACCTTGTGGTCGGTGAGGGGAACATGCCTGATCGCCTTGACGAGTTTCTCTTCCGGCCACTTCTGCACCGTTGCGGGCCGAAAATTGCGGGCTCTTGCGACGATCCGATTCAGCTGCTTCCGCTCGTAAGTTTCCTCGGCGAGATAGGACGTCGCGGCCGCCATCCGCTCGTCCGGTGTCAGTGCCTTCCAGAGGTTGATCGTCCCGAATCGCTTGGGATTGATGATCAGGCGCCTCAGGTTAGAGGTGAGTCCGGTCTCGGATGGGGCTGTGGGGATGGATGAGGCCTTGTGCATTCCTGTTCTCCATGTGATCGATGCGCGCGGATTCGGTCGTTATCCGGACCGAGAGCGTCTACGCGACTTGGAGCCAGACAATATACGACGGTGGGCAAGGTGGTCCGGGAGACGAGTAGCATGTCGGATCCCCGAGCGGCTGGAACAGCTTCCGATGGTCACTCTGGAAGCTGCCTCAGGTAATCGCGATCGATCAGCGTCTGAAAGTGGGTGACGATCCCCTTTGCCAGAGCACGGTCGCGAACAAGCAGTCCGAGTTCGACGTTATCATCCCAGGCTGCGAATGTGAGGTTGGCCGAGGTAACGAACACCCGCTCCTCGTCCGCCACAACGGCCTTGGCGTGGAGCTTCCCGCGGGCCCGCAGGTCAACGGATCGCCGATCGTAGTACACGAGGGGACGATGCTCACCCGGCCACAGTCTCCAGAATGTGTCGGCGAATCGCCGCACCACTTTCTTGTTCCGGTGCCTCCTGTCTTTCTCCCTACGTCGGCGATCGATGTTGAGGAGGAGTCTGACCTCGAGTCCGGGGGTCCTGTCGATGTTCGCTGCCAATTCACCGAAGACGTCCGGATCACGGTCGCGGACAAAACTGGCCACCCAAAGCGAGTGCTTGGCCGAGGAGAACAACTCCTCGTAGACATCACCGGTGTCGCCGGCCAGACCACTCGCTTCCGGGCCGGACCAGACCAGTTGGGGTGAGCGCTTTCGAAACGAGGGCCTTCGAATGCCCACAGGGTTTCCTCCACAAGTGGTGGTTCCGGCGCATGCCGGTCAGTGATTCCATTCCACGCCGATCACCCATTCCGGTGCATGGCGATCAGTGATTCCGCCATGGCGATGTCACGCGGTTGGTTTCGGGTCCTGACTATCCGTTCGATCGAGGAGCGCTGTCAACCAGACGAGCACCCTCCTGGTTTCTTTGATTACGTCCTGTCGCCGGCTCGCGAGACAGTCGGGAGTAGAACTGGCGGATCCTGGCCGCGCCGCCAGCGACGTCCGCGACCAGTCCTACACGGCGTGGCCCGTGAAGAGTGGGGAAGCCCCATCTCGCGGCGAAGGTGCGGCGCGCGGGACCAAGCCCGCGTGGGACGGTGAACCTCCCTTCGCGCCGGCTTCCGATCATTGCGGGTCGGCGCGGCCAGCGCGGCCGGGGCTGCCGTCGCCGCCCTCTTCTCTTACCTCCCTCTACCAGCAGTGTCGTGGCGCTGCCGACGGAAGAAGCCGCCGAATGGAAAGTCTAGTTCACATCAAGTACACTTTAGTTTACAGTTTTCACCGCCGAACCCGCAACGGCGCCGTCGCCGGATACAGCGCCGCTTCCAGCCGCGCGTCGTCCAGGTCGTCCGGCAGCGGCCAGGACACTCCCGCCTTCCGGGCCCGCCGGACGTAGCTGCCGACCGTGATGTGGGAGATCCGGAGAACGGCCCCGATCTCCCGGTTGCTCCGGCCAAGGCTGTACTTCAGCCGGAGTACGTCTCGAATCTTGGCGCTCTCGACAACCTCTGCCGGGCCACCGTCTTCCTCCTCGCTCAAGGATCTCTCGCGAGGCTGGAAGAGATGGTCCCCTACATCAGGTCATCCAGCACCCCTCCCTACCCGCTCGAACCCTCCGCTCCGACGGCGCATCCAGGTGGACGAAATGCGTCGGAATGGGTGGACGGCTTCCATCGGAATGAGTGGACGAAATGAATCGGAATCAGTGGACGACATCCGTCGGAATGAGTGGACGAAATGCGTCGGAATCAGCAACGATCCGGCCCCCGTGCATGATGGCCGTGGAGACTCCGCCGCCGATTTGCATCAACACGCCGGGATCGGCCGTCGCGAGGAAGACGTTGCCGGCGAACAGGGACGATGCGGCGGTGCTGCCGGCACCGAAGAGCGGTTGCAGCCATGCGCTCTCGATCACACCCCGGACTCGAAGGGTCGCCCCTCGTCCCACGAATCACGGAGCGCGACACTGATATCCCGGCCCAGGTCGACCAGGTCGACCGGTTGGTGCCCTTCGTGGGCGACGATCTGCCCAACCGGGTGGCCATGGGTCTCTTGTAGCAGGCCGGCGGTTCCCGCGTCTATCGCGCCGGTGGACCGACCTCACCCAAGACGCGTGAGCCATCGCTTGAGGGTCGCTAGAAAATATCCGATCTTGCTGCTCTTCTCACTCATGGCTGCTCGGGAAGAGGTCGGGGCCGAAGAGACCTGTACCGAGCTTCGCACGTTGCGAGCTGCTTTCGAAGCTCACGGTTCGTGACTTGGAGCTTTCGGCGATCGTCTTGACAGGTCTCGTACTCGGACACAACGGCTCTGCCAAGACTTCGTAAGGGACCTCGAATGGCTTCCAGACTGTTGTCCGGGAAGCCTTGATCCTGGAGACCCTCCAAAAGGTGCTCAATCCGCCGACTGACGAACTGACCAAAGGGTTCGTTGGACGTCCCTCGATCCGACATCTTCTCTCCTGTGCTTGCCGTGGCCAGATTGGTGAGCGTGCCCGGTGTCGTGGCTGAGCGCTCTCACCAAACTATAGCTACCCCTAACGTCAACCCTCAACCACCGTTCCAGCTGCCCCATCGCGATACGGATCTTGACGCGGTCGCGAGGCGTCGCTATTCCCTTCTCTTAGAACGGGCGGAAACACATTCGCCGTAACCGGAAATGGACTAGGTGGGGGCATTCCAATGAGCGAGATTCCAGAATGGATGAGGCGAGAAGTCTACGATTTGGCTGGCGGGCGTTGCGAGTGCATCTTGAGCGGATGCGACCATCCCATCGATTTTGCGGAGAACAGTTACGTCGCAAGTCTCTTGGGACGGGCGCGTTGCACTAGGACCTTTCAGTATCAACGGACATCTACTGGGCTGCCGTCGCCGCTAACCTTAGCGCTGCTTGCACCAGAATGGCACTGTGACCACAAGATACGGCAAAGCGACGGTGGACCAACAGTGGTTGCCAACCTCCAAGCCTTGTGTGTCCCCTGCCACGAAGAAAAAACACGTCGGGAGAACTCTTGAATTGAAACGTTGTTTTGTAACCGGACCACCGGTTCGAGACCATTGAATCACACTATTGGCTGCCGTAAGATGTGGCCACACCATTGTGCGCCGACTCGAAGAAGGAGAACCGCTATGACTGCGATCGAGAAGAAGACGGGCGACCAGGTGCGCAGGTACGTTCCGGAATCGGCCTGACGGAATGGCAAGGAGCAGCGTCAGCGGGCGCATCCAGGTAGAGCTCGACGAGCGGTCTACGAAGAAGACCGCCGATCAGATCGAGGATGCTCCCGCCAGCGCTCGCAAGCTTGCGGACCAGGGTATGCTCAGTAGCGGAACGATCACGTTCGACAAGTTGGCTGGGATCAGTAGAGCGGCGGGGCGGAGGAAAGCCCGGATCTATGCGGGCGACGTGCCGACCGAACTCCTGCTCAGGCAAACAAGGGAGGAAGGGAAGATCCCCCTATACGACGTGGTCAACCAAGCGGGAGAGGTCCAGAGTGCACTGGGAAGAATCAATTTCCAGAAAGCCCGCAAGGAAGCACGGCTGTTTGCTGAAGACCTCATGCAGCAGGGCCGGTTGGCCAAGGACGTGAATGCGGTTGTCATGAGCGTGACCATCAGGTCTGAGAGGATCAAGCGCAAATCCCGGCAGCGCGAGCCGACGGAGGCAGAAGCAGCGCGAAAGGCCGAGCGTGATGCCAAACAAGTCAAGGGAGCGGCCGGGCGCGCAGCTGGGTTGCGCGAGGAGTTGGCTCGAAGATGGCGACCGTGGGCGACCTACATTCGCTTCAGCGGCATAGGTGCATGGCCATCCGGTCACATCGTAGCGTGTGCCGGCTGCGGGCTCACAACTGCCGCCAGCACCGCCCGCGGTGGTTGTGACTGCCCAAGGTGTGGAGGCGACGTGGGCGAAGAATGGCACGGCGAGCGCGCTCACCTGACACGGGCGCAGAAGCGCTGGGACTGTGGAGGGTGTTCGGCTAGGATCGAGCCGAAAACCCTCTATGTCGTCTTGGGCCTACGTGGCGGTCCCGCTCCGAAGGCGGTCGACAAATGGCCCGATGTGCGGAGGCTGTGTGTCGAGTGCTTCACGCATAGCGCCACGCGGTAGACCTGTCGCTTTCCTGCGTCGACCTGTTCCGCCGCCAGGGCCTGTATTGCTCGCGGTAGCGGCTGTGCCTGTGGCCGTCTCGATGCACCGCGCGATACTCCAGCCACAGAGCAGCACGTGGCGGCCAATACGGTCGACAACGCCGTTCGGCGAAGGTGCGTCGCGGGTAGGCCGAGGCCGCGTGGCACGGTCAACCTGCCCCCCTGCCGGCTTCTGATCGTCGCAGGCCGGCGTGTCCAACTCGGCCGGGACTGCCGTGGTCGCCCTCTTCTCCTACTTCCTCAACCCAGCAGAGTCGTGGCGCCGCCAACGGACGAAGTCGCAGAATGTAAACTCTAGTTCACCAAATGTATGGTGTAGTTGACATTTCTATCCATTCCGGAGCAGCCGCACCAGTGTCGCCCGTAGTACGCCGCCGCGCACGGCCGCCATACTGCGGCCATCACCCCCCTCCCTTCCAACCCCCCGCCCCACCGGAATCGCCCCCACCCCCTCGACCTCTTCCTGCAACCCCTCAGGCGAAGAAACCGCTCGGCCGCCAGACGGCCCCTCGTCACCCGGATCTCCGAAGAACCGAAACTCCACACCCGGGTACAGGATCCACACCGACCGGGCGTCCGGAATCGCGTCGCGGTAGGCGTGCATCTTGTAGATGTCCGCACGCTTGAACGTACCCGCCCGCTCCTTGGCCTTCGGGTCGTCGGCGTCCTTGCCGTCCGCGGCGAGTCCCACGTCGGTGAGCGCGTGGACCCGGAACTTCGCGTCGAACAGGTGGAGGCAGGCGTTCGGCCCGCCCGCGACCTGGAGAGCGATGTCGGGAATCAGCGGCACGGAGTAGGAGTAGGATTCCCTCTGTCCCCTCTGTGACCTGGAGAAGCGCTGGTTGTACACAAGGCGCACGCCCGGATCCCATGCGAAGGTCCCGCCGGCTGCGAAATCGGTCTGGAAGAGATCGCTGGCCGGCCGTCCCGATCGAACGGGCGGGCTCCCCAACACCGCCGAGATCTCGTGAACCAGGCGGAAGAGGGTCCAGAGCTCGTACAGCAGCGCGATGTTCTTGAGTTCGAGGAGGTCGCGCATGCCGTCCTTGTCGAGCGGGATCATCGGGGCAAGGCGAATCCGGGAGAAGTGCCGGAGCACGCGGCGATACCCCCGCCGTCGCTGAAGCACGGTGGACGAGAAGGGGATCCGCACCAATCTTCCGACCTCTTCCCACATGCTATGCCGGGCGATCGGCATCAGCGACGCCTCCATTCGATCGCAATCCCGCAGCAGGTTCCGCCGGAACGCGTTCGGCTTCGGGGAGCTCACCGCGGACCGCATGCGGCCGATGATGGTCCGTGCCTGGGCGATGAAGGCCTTCACGAAGCGGTTCTCGGGGGTGTCGGTGGTCGGCCTGATCTTCCGCTCCGAGACAGCCTCGGAGAGACGCCAGCCCAGTCGTTCGGCGAGCCTCGCGCCCGACGGTGAGAGTGTCGGCGCCGCCACGGCCGTCCCCGGTCGGGTCAGGAGATCGAGCGGGGTGTGCGCGTCCACTCTCGTCATGGCTTCGATCGGGACGTCGCGGCGGTGGCTGTGCCACAACCGGTGTGGTTGCCGGACGATCATCTCGAGGGCGGGAAGCAGGCGGACGTTCTCCGGGGCTCTGTCCGAGAGGATGTAGCGCAGGTAGACGAAAGCGTGGTAGAGGACATCGTCGTGGGGTGCGGAGCTGACCGAGTAGCGGCCGGCGGCCGGTTTGTTCGCGGAGAACGGGAGGGTGGAAGTGGTCGCCCACTCGGTCAGTTCTCGGAGCATGGCGTCGAACTGGTCCTGGTCGAACTTGCCCGTGACCAATTCGACCTCTCCCAGGAGCGGGAGATTCAGGAGGCCGACCGAGTTGACGAGGTTGAGGATGAGGGTGCGCGTTCCCGCGCGGGTCCGGTTCCTGCGCGGCAGCACGCCGAACGGCCTCGGACGGGGTTATTTTTGCCCGATTGGCCAATGTAGGGCAACCTGCACCAAGCGTGCAGTTGTTTTCGTGGATGGCCAGAACCTGTTCCACACCGTCGGCGAAGCGTTCGGCTACAGCCGCAGGATCGTCTTGGTGTGGGGCCGGAATGCCTCCTTACCTATCTATTGTCAGCATCCCGTTCTGACAACGAGCTACATTTCCTTCCGCCCGGTGAGTATACTGTCGGCACCGTATCGGCGTGAGACGATTGCGGTCCCCACAGGGGCAAATCCGTCATTCGCGGTGTGTACACGCCGAACACAAGTTGGCCTTCAGATTCTAGCCGAAATGACCCCGAGGCCTCTTCCTTGACTGTAAGACCTATGTTACCACTGCGGATGGAGCCACCAATTCCGGCCATCACGCCGTCGCTTGCACTCTGTTCAAACGTAAGCGTGATGGAAACGGTGTCCACAACCAAGTCCGCAAGGTGTATGAACGTGTACGGGGACCGCAAGTGCGCGCTCAGGGAATCGTCCAGCATTTTGTACACTTGCCTAAACACACCCATGTTGATGTCTCGCCTGCTAACTCGCATGGTCCATTCGAAGTTGACTTCAGATTGCCAATATGTGGATAAGCCCAGCGTCAGCATCAAAGCGCGAACGTCTAAGGCGCTGACATCACCCGCAGTTGATTTCCCTTTAGTCGAAAACGGGGCAAAACGTTCAGTTGAAATCAAAGACCCTGGCATATCGTTCCTAGGAATGGAGTAGGGCGGCTCATCCCAGAAGATTGCTCCGCTTTCGGATTGCCTCTTAGGAGAACATGAGAATATCGCGCCGACTTCAGGACCGGTAATCGGATGAGTGAGGAAGTCGAAATGTGAGTACTCGTCATTTTCATACCGGTGCTTCAGGAGGTCAGAAAGGAGATGTCCCAATGACGCGTCATCCATAACGGGGCCTACGCTAGAGCTTCTTTGGCTGGGCGCACAACCGACCAAGAGTATTAACAGCAAGAGTCGGCCAGCGCGAGCAAGAAGGCTAAAGGCACGTCGGGGAGCAGGCTTGCGCGTTCCTACGGGGCCAATGCCTCTGGGAACAGCAGAGAACCCGCCCAACGCGGTCTTTCGCAGCATCATTCTAGACCTCACCATCGTGGGCGGCCGAGTTGCGGGTGCGACGTACGTTAGGTCGATAGAATGCCAAGGATTGGTTGTCTCGGCGGCGGGGCTGCCCTAATAGAGAAGCCGACGACGTCGACGGTGCACCGGCGAGCTGGATCGAACCTTGCTCGAACAGGCTACGACAATCTGTTGCGTCATGTCCTCGGTCCTCGTCCAAGAGGATAGTGGCCATACCGGGACCTTCGAAGCGGGGGTCGTCGCACTCGCCATTGTTGGCCCAGGAGCTTGCATCGTCACCGAAGTCAATCCCAACGGCACCGCCACGAAGGTGGATCCGGCCCTGTTCGAACAACGCACGACAGTCGGCTGCGTCGTGGGCCCGATTCTCTTCACGGAGGATGGTGGCCATGCCAGGACCCTCGAAGCTGGGGTCGTCGCACTCGCCGTCGTTCGCCCACAGGCTTGCATTGTCACCGAAGTCAATCCCAACGGCACCGCCACGAAGGTGGATCCGGCCCTGTTCGAACAACGCACGACAGTCGGCTGCGTCGTGGGCCCGATTCTCTTCACGGAGGATGGTGGCCATGCCAGGACCCTCGAAGCGGGGGTCGTCGCACTCGCCGTCGTTCGCCCACAGGCTTGCGTTGTCACCGAAGTCAATCCCAACGGCACCGCCACGAAGGTGGATCCGGCCCTGTTCGAACAACGCACGACAGTCGGCTGCGTCGTGGGCCCGATCCTCTTCACGGAGGATGGTGGCCATGCCAGGACCCTCGAAGCGGGGGTCGTCGCACTCGCCGTCGTTCGCCCACAGGCTTGCGTTGTCACCGAAGTCAATCCCAACGGCACCGCCACGAAGGTGGATCCGGCCCTGTTCGAACAACGCACGACAGTCGGCTGCGTCGTGGGCCCGATCCTCTTCACGGAGGATGGTGGCCATGCCAGGACCCTCGAAGCGGGGGTCGTCGCACTCGCCGTCGTTCGCCCACAGGCTTGCGTTGTCACCGAAGTCAATCTCAACGGCACCGCCACGAAGGTGGATCCGGCCCTGTTCGAACAACGCACGACAGTCGGCTGCGTCGTGGGCCCGATCCTCTTCACGGAGGATGGTGGCCATGCCAGGACCCTCGAAGCTGGGGTCGTCGCACTCGCCGTCGTTCGCCCACAGGCTTGCATTGTCACCGAAGTCAATGTCAACGGCACCGCCACGAAGGTGGATCCGGCCCTGTTCGAACAACGCACGGCAATCGCTGGCGTCGTGGGCCCGGCTCTCCTTCGATGATCCGTCGGCTACACCGGAGCCTTCAAAGCGGGGGTCATCGCACTCGCCATCGTTCGCCCGCGGGCTCGCATCGTCACCGAAGTCAATCCCGACACCCCCGGGCCGCAGCCGGATCCGGCCCAACTCAAACAAGGTACGGCAGTCAGTTGCGTCGTGCCCGCGGTTATTGTCTGTCAAGCCGGCGCCCATCGCACCACCGGCACCCGCGAACCGAGGATCGTCGCATTCACCGTCGTGAGGCCACGTACCCACGTCGTCACCGAAGTCGATAGTCGCTTCACTAGGCTCTTCAGTCACGACCTCGTCTGGGATCTCAAATGCACGAGGCTGGATCTGTCCTATGTCGAATAGCGTACGACAGTCGGTTGCGTCATGTCCCCGGTCTTCCTCCAATAGCTTGTTGGCCATGCCGGGGCCCTCGAAGCGGGGATCGTCACACTCTCCATTGTCTGCCCACAGGCTACCATTGTCACCAAAATCGATTTCGACTTCAGTGGGACGAAGCTGGATCCGGCCCTGCTCGAAGAGCGCACGACAGTCAGTTGCGTCATGTGTCCGGTCCTCCTCCAATAACACGTCAGCCATACCGGGACCTTCGAAGCGGGGGTCGTCGCACTCGCCATCGTTCGCCCATCGGCTCGTATCGTCACCGAAATTGACCTGGGCATGTGCCACAGCAGGTGCTGCCGCCAATAACACGAGGGCGAGAAGCAACTTCCAAGAATATCTCATAGAGCTAACTCGCTGGTTCTTGCGTCTGACGCATCTCAACTTTCACCGTCCTGTACGTCGGTCTGTTCATTCTACAGTTGTCGCTGCAGTTAGCCCAGGCGCCGATCAGTATTCATTGTCCTCTGTATTATGGGGCTTGCCTCACGATCCGTGAGCGACAGCGAGTGGCCTATTTGCGATTCGCTGGCGATAATCGAGCCGAATCCGAGCAAGACCGAGCACAAGCGTGAGGATGAGCTGCCCATGCGAAAGAGACCCCGATGTCCTCCTTCGCCAGGACAAGGTACCACGAAAGCGCCACTCGACACCGTCCCGGGCCCTCCTCCCGATCAGCGCGAGCCGTGGACCTCGATACTATGCTGCGCGAGGTCGTCGACAGCGCCCGCGCCTTGACCGGCTGCCCGCCTCGGACTGATCAAGACCAATACGAATCGGAGACTTGGCCAGCTATGTCCGAACGCTGCGTCGCAGACGGCGGCATAACACTGCCGACAGAAAGGCTGAAAAATGTAAAGTCTAGTTCACCAAATGTATGTTGAAGTTGACATTACCAGCTACGCATCCATCCGGCCCCGCACCGCGTCCAAGTCCCTGAGAGACCCTGCCGCGGCACGGGAACATCGTTCTCTAGGAGGATTCAATGGAAGTGGGTACGAGCACCGCACAATTGACACGCACGATTTGGTGGCTCCAGCTGTGCGCAGCATTGATGACGGTCGCGCTAGTTGCGCTGTTCGTCAGGAGCGGGACGGCTACGGACGGTGTGATCAGAACGCGGGGGCTGATCATCGAGGACGAGGCGGGACGCGAGAGAATCCTCATCGGCGCCCCGGTCCCCGAGGCCGCCAACCGCGTTCGCACAGATGAGGCCCGGGTGCGGGAGGTCTGGGCACCCCGTTTTCCGGACCCCGACGCCTACAAGGGTTACTATCAGGACTACGTCCACGAGACCAACGGGATGCTGATCCTCAGCGAGGACGGATTCGATCGCCTCGCCGTCGGGGATCCTACTCCCGACCCGAACATCGGCAAGCGTATCGCGCCGAGCACGGGCATGGTGATCAACGACGCCGAGGGGTTCGAGCGGATGGGGTACGGCCTGAAGCCCATGGACGGCCGCTATCGTGTCAGTCTGGGCCTCGACACGGATCGTATCGAAGAGGGTCTCGTGTTGATCCTCGACGACGATGGCCCGCGCGGCATTCTGGTCGGCACTCTGGCGGACGGGATCTTTCTTGGCAGCGCGCCCGCGGGACACGCGTGGACCGGCTTGGCAGAGGCATTTCAGGGACTGTTGGTCCGTCGAGCCGGCGAGACCGTGTACGAAATGAACCTGGCGGAGGGTAGCTGAGGATTGTCTGCGCCCATGGGAGGCCTGCACGATCGGGTGCATCCTCCTGGCCGAGCCATTCTTCCGGGCCGATCAGGAGTGGATTCCCCAGCCCGAAGACTGGGCTCCGTCGACGCAACGCGGGAAGGGGTACGACGGGCCTGGATCGGACGGAGGCTGTGGACATAGGCATCCGATTGCCTGCGCGGAACCATCGTCTCGGAGCCCGAGCCGGCCAGCTGGCCTCGATTTTCCGGGTGACTACGGCGATCCGATGCCCGTGAGGCCCCGGCTCGGGCCGGGGATCTTCCGGACCGTCGTCGCCGACGTGTACGGCCGGCAGTGCGCCGTGACGCGCGAGACGGCGTTTTCCAGCGCTCGTGGCGGCTCACATCCGGCCCTTCAACTTCAAGGAAGAGCCACGACACTATGTCAGGAACGGCCTGCTCCTACGATCCGATTGTCCACAGGCTGTTTGATGGCGGGCAGGTGATCGTCACGGCCGGCTACCGGTTGGAAGTCAGCGGCGAGTCGTGAGCCGTGACCACTCCATTGTGGATGCCCGAAAGTGTGCCGTTTTCGATGCCATTGACACCGTGTCAGCGCGTTTCAGCCCGTGGCATCCGGTTTCAATTGGTTAGATTGCGGTCGACCTACGCTGCTGTACTCCGAGGGAACAACCGAGAGGGGACGACGCAATGGGTGAACAACTCGGTCAGAACCACGAAAACAGCTACTGGCCTCTGGCCGCGATTACACAGTCGCTCCTTACGTCAATCCCAATGCCGAATGTGATCGCAGGTGGTCTGATAGGCGCCTTGAGCAACAGCTGGATGATCGTGCTGGTTACCAGCATCGTGATATGGCCTCTGGTTTGGTCGGTTCTGGTCTGCTTTGGACCGAAGCCAACAACTGATTCTGGAAAGACGGTAGCGTTCTCACGAGCGACTTGGTTCCGAATAGAACTGGCGTCGGCGGCATCGGCAGCGGTGCCTTCGGCAACTCTTCTTCACTTGGTGTTTGGATGAACGTCGGCAACAGGACGGTCTGAACCAGCGACAACCTCGACTTGCTCCGAGGATGCAACTCTGGAGAAACGTCTTCACCGACTCTGCCGTGCTGGCTTGAGCCACGCTAACGTGTCTAATGCTGGTGACGGATTCAGTGTCGGGTGTGCTTGCCGCACCGAGTTTGCTCTTCGCTCGCCACGCTATATTGGGTGTATGTCTCGTCCAGAGTCGCGAAGCCCATGGCAATCCCTCCCGTGTTGGCTAAACCCATCGAATTCAGTTCCCCCGACCTGGCGGCTCGTACTTGTCGCCGCTGCCCTTGCAGCCGTGGCGGGCGCCTGCGGCGACCCAGCGACCGATCCCGCGCCCACGCCCACGCCAAACCGCGCACCACTGGCCAGCGGTTCGATTCCGGCTCAGACGGTTGCCGCCGGCGAGACGGGCACAGTGAACGTGGCGAACTACTTCACGGACCCCGACGGAGACGCGCTGACCTACGCGGCAGCCAGCTCGCGGGTTGAGGTCGCCACGGTGGCAGTGTCGGGCAGTGTGGTCACGATCACGGCGATCGGACGGGGCGAAGCGACCGTAACGGTTACGGCGACGGATGGTGGCGGCCTCTCGGCCCAGCAGAGCTTTGGCGTCACCGTGCCGAACAGGGCTCCCGAAGTGGCGGACTCGATTCCCGGTCTGGACCTCGCCGTCGGCGACTCCGCCACAATCGATCTGGGTGAGCACTTCCTCGATCCCGACGCCGATTCACTCGCTTACGCAGTCGAGACATCGGACGACGACGTAGCCTCCGCATCGGTGGCGGGTGCCACGCTCACCGTCCGGGCGCTGGCCAAGGGACACGCCACCCTGCGGGTCACCGCAACCGATACGGGCGGGTTGGCGGCCGACCAGAGCTTCGAGGTCGTCGTTCCCAACCAGGCACCCGTGGTGACGGATACGATTCCGCCACAGAGCTTGACAGTCGGAGACACGCGCTCGTGGACCGGATCCGACCACTTCGCGGACCCCGACGGCGACTCGTTGACGCTGACGGCGGGCACCACGGACGCTTCGGTGGTCCTCGCCCTGGTGTCGGGGGAGGAGTTCGGGATTCTCGCCGTCGCGCCGGGGACCGCGACGGTCACCGTGACCGCTACCGATGAAGACGGCTTGAGCGCAACCCAGAGCATTCGAGTGACCTCGGCTGCCCCGATTCCCGTGGTCATCACGGATGTCGAACCCCCCGTCCTGCTGGAGGGCGCAAGCGCGACCATCCGGGGCTCGGGTTTCTCAAGCGTGCCCGGGAACAACGCCGTCCGGATCGACGGTCTGGCCGCGACGGTTACGGCGGCAGGGCCGACAAGCTTGTCGGTAGCCGTTCCCAGGAGTGACTGCCTGCCACCCCGCACGGCCGAGTTGCGCGTAACGGTGGGGAGCCTCGGCGACGCGCGCACGGTAGGTGTCACGCCTCGCACCCAGGAGGATCTCGATCTGCCATCCGGCCACTACCGGTACACCTATGCCGGGAACGGCTGCCTCCACCTACCGGGAGATGCGTTGGGAGGTGAGTACCTGATCGGTGTGGTGTCCACTTCGGAAACGCCATCATCCCTTACCCCGGTCACCATGACGAGCATTGTCGGAGACCCGGCGGTCGCGGCGGACCGACCGCTCGTGGTTTCGCCGGAGCCGTCTCACCAAGCAGCGGGCGACGTAAGATCGTTCGCTACCATGTCGCCGATGCTTCGACCATCGCCGCCAAGCGGTGCGGCGACGCTCCAAGCGCAGGAGGTCGTTGGAGGCTGGCGCGACTGGGAGCGCCACGCCGAGATGATGGAACGGAACCAGGAGCTGGTTCGTCGATTGAGTCCCATGCCCTCCTCTATGGCGCGCGCTCGACGAATGCAGGTTCTGTCGGCAAACGACACGCTTACCCTCTTCGTGGGGTCCGAGCCAACCTGCGGCTCGCGCGACCAAGTGCGTGCGGTGGTCCGCCGCATCGGCAACCATGCCGTGTGGCTCGACGACATCGCCAACCCGAGCGGGACCTTCACAGATGCCGAGCTTGCTGGTTTGGACGCGTTCTACGGAGCGAACGTGCAGGAGGTTCACGACGAGTACTTCGGGGGCCTGTCAGATGTCGACGGGAACAGCCGAGTCATGGTTCTCATGACTAAGGAAGTGAATCGGCAGGACGATGACGACTTGTTCCTCGGAGGGTGGGTATGGTTTGCGGACCTCTACCCGTCTGCCGAATGCGCCGCCAGCAATCAGGCCGAGATTTTCTATGGCCGCGTACCAGATCCCGCCGGCGCATTCGGACGTGCCTGGACGAAGGAGCAAACCCTTGACTACTACCCGTCACTCCTGACGCACGAGATCGCGCACCTCGTGCAAGCGAACGCCGCCGTGTTCGGCAGAGCCGGCTTCACGACATGGGAACTCGAAGGCGGGGCCACATTGTCCGAGCAGTTGGTGGCCTATCAGGTGTTTGGACACGGTTCAGGCCGGAATCTGGGCTATACGGCGTTCCGACAGGGGCTGGGCTGGTACTCGCAATGGGTTTCCGGGCTGGCCAGGTTCTTCGGTTGGGATTCGGATGACCCTTCGGAGTTGAACCGGATTCCCAAGGCTCCCGAGGAGTGTAGCTGGATGGGCCGTCGCGAGGACGGAAACGACGGCCCCTGCAGGAATGCCTTCAGGGCCGTGTATGACGTACCGTCAATGGTGTTTCGATATGCGATGGATCGCTGGGGAGCCGGTTTCCCAGGGGGTGAGCAGGCGCTGATGCGACATCTCACGCGGTCCCCGAGGGTAGGGCTTGCTTCCCTGTCTGATGTCAGCGACTGGCGAATCGAACAGATTCTTGCGGATTTCTACATAGCGCTCTGGCTAGACTTGAACGGCTGGGACGCCTATGGAATGGCATCTTGGGACCTCGACGACATTTGGAGCCGTTTTCCGGCGAGCGCCCAGCTTCAACCCTACCTATCGACATCTGCCGAGTTCCACGGACGTTGGAATGTCCGCGCTGGATCCACGTACTACCTCCGGTGGGTCCCGCGCGGCTCGCGAGGGCCGACAAGCCTTAGGGTGAGGTCTGCGAACGGCGCTTCCGCCCCCGACCATGTCTCGGTCTGGGCATTACGGGTCCGATGAGACGACACGACGATCCTTGCGTGGAACCGACGGGCATCGTGCCGAGCATCAGGGACAGGTCCGTGCCCTACTGTTGCCAAATCTGATCGAGAGACGCACAAAGCCATGCCAGGAAAGTCCTTTGACGTGTAAAGAAGGCGTCGCCGACCGGTCGGCCCCTGTCCCGCAGATCTGCGGACTCTTGTTCCGTCAGCGCGTCCTGGCCACCGACAGTAGCGATAGTCCATTGCCTAGCAACGTGGGCGATGGGCACATAGGAGTTCTTACGCCACTGTTCAAATCGGAAAAACTCCTTCATTGCCTTGTATTCCAAACGCCCGAGGGACGCGTCACGATACAGCGTTGGTTCGATCTGACGCATGGCAGCAAGACCCACACCCCATTGCACTAGGTGGGAGCGGTCGCCGTAGCTCTGCCAAGTCGGGTCGTGTGCCAGTGCCCGGTCGAGCAACGCTACATTGAGAACTATGCGTTGCTGGCCACGAAGAGACACATGGTGGAGTCTCGTCAGGTTGACTACAGCGTTCTCGGGGTCGCCCTGATACCTGCCAACCAGGCCGTATTGATCGAGCAGGTGACGTACATACCGTCCAGCGCTCTCCTCTGAATCAGTCTTGAGAAGTGATCGAATGTCAAATCGGAGATGAAAAAACTTGTCCAGGTACTCGTCCGCACGCGTAAGTCCATACTCACGAGTGACCATATCGGCAAGACCTTCGAGATGAGTGACCAGGACAAAACAAATCCCATCAGCTGCGAAGACGTGCTTAATGCGTTCAAGGACGTTTAGTGCGTACGACGGCTTGCATCGATCCAACTCATCAATCACGAATACCAACGGAGGCGTAGCGTCATCACCGTCTGAAATGCCAGCAACTGCGTCGCGCAACGCGTCGCGGAACTGCTCCACGCAAGTGATCTGCAGCGTAGCGCTCTCGATTTCGTTGGCGATCAGTTCCTCAACCGCCATAGGGCCGCTTGGGTCGGAACTCTGAAGTGCGTCTTGGACGTCTGACAGACTCACGAGCCCGGCGGTTGCTTTCTGGACAGCGCGATCGACGAGAATGCCCGGCATGGCTTTCGCTAGCGAAATCGCTTTGTTGGTGAGGGACTGCCTGAGGCTCGCGAGCGCGGGGACATTTGAAGTGGACGCGCGTAGGAGGTGGGCGAAGAGAGGAAAGAACGCGTCCTGGATGTGGTCATGCTCAAATGCGTCGAAGTAAACGACTGGATGGCCTCTCCCTCGAAGAACGCCGGCCCACTGCTTCACGAACACGGACTTGCCGGTTCCCCAAGGACCATCAATGACCAGTACGGAGTGGCCGTCAATATCATCGACGATGTTAGCGAGGCGGTCACCCACCTGTTCGGCATGAAAAATGTCATGCCCGGAAAAGCCGTCAAAAGCACCGATGGCGGGTTGCTCCGGGAGTAGTCTCAAGGGCATGTCTGCATCCTTCGAAAGGGATAAGGAAAGTCGCTCGCGTGTCGGTTCGAATGGTCGACCGATCGCTCCGGGGAGGCACATGGCAGTATAAGCTAACTGGCTCTGCCTACCTCGTGATCCCCCACCTGCGGTTCATCACCACGCCAAGTGTATAGCGGTCGTCCTGGGAACCCCTTCACGACCCACCCCGGTCAAGCGACCAGAGTTGGACCGACTCGATCCCGAGATCGTCGGGCATCGACCCAAGAATGTAGTCCGCTCCGATCTCGAAGATCTCCAGTCCGGCCGGAGTTTCCACCTGGCCGCGCATGCGCCCGCCGGGATCGAACACGGTCCACAACGCAGTCGGTCCATCGGTGCCGCCGGGCAACGGGTATTCCTCCACCCAGAGATGATCGAGGCGGTCGGCCAGAATGTGCCTGAAGGCGGGGAACGTCTCCACGCGCGGCATGCCCTGCAGGTCGGCCAGCGCCGACGCCCGCTCCTGTTCGGAGGCGTCCGCGTACAGCCGTGCGAGGTGCTCGTTGACATCGGCCGCGGTCGGACTCCGCAAGTCATGGTCGCGGCGCACGATCATCGCCAGCGCGCCTTCGGCGTCGTATGCCCGCAGCTCGTAGCGAACGTTCGGGGTGATCACGACCAGGTTCCCCCACACGGCCGTCCGGGTTGAGCGGGCGAACGGCTGGGGGTACACGGCCATTCCCCGCTCGTCCGATACGACATACCACTCCTCGCCCGGACTTGTCCCGAGGGCCTTGTGCAGCCCGCCGTCCGGTCGCGCGATGCCGTATGCGATCTCCCGACGGGCCACACCGGTCCCAACAACGGCGGACGCCAGAGTGGAACCGTTCCCGAGAAACATCCTGCCGTCCCGAAGCACCCCGCGCAGACGATAGTAGGGGGACTCCAGCACGAAGGTTCGTCCGTGTTCGCCGTTGCTGCCGAACACCGAGACTCGCCTTGCGAACGTATCCGATGCCGCGATCGAGTCACCTTGCCAGGGCCCGACGGTCGATGGCGCCGCGTTGCCGAACTCGCCCGGACCCTCGCCCCGGCCGCCCCATGATTCACGATGGGCACCGGATGCATCGAACACTCGCAGCTCACCGGAACCGGCGTCGGCGACCACGATGGCACCGTCCGCGAGTCTCGTGGCGTCGGTCACGTTGAACAAATCGTGCCCGGGGTCGTCCACAGCGCCGCCGATGGAGAGTGACGGCGCCGCGCCGATCTCCCGCCCGAGCCGCATGTCGGGCTGGGGACGTCGGTTCTCGACGATCGTGATGCCCGCGCTGTCGCGCACGATGAAGTCGGGTTCGGTGTGGGCGGAGCGGTCGCAGCTGGCAGTCAGTAGGACTGCTGCGAACAGAGTCGGGAAGGCGAGGGTTCTCATGTGGGTTCCGGGCAAGGCTCGAGGATGGTACGGTCGACATGACATTGGACCCCGCGTCTCGCGGCAAGGTTGCGCGTGGGGCGGGGGGCGCGTGGCACGGTCAACCATGCCCGGGTGCTGGTTTCCGAATCGTTGCAGGTCGGCGCGGCCAACTTGGCCGGGAGTGCCGTGGTCGCCCTCTTCTCCTACTCCGTCAACCCGGCAGAGTCGGGGCGCGGCCGGCGGGAAAAAGCCGCGGAATGGAAACTCCAGTTCACATGAAGTACACCGAAGTTGACACTTCGAGCACTGCCGGGACCTGCTGGGTCGCTCGTTCTGAAGCGCAGCCGAGAGGCCGCGCCGCGTTGCCTCCTGCGTCAGACATCGCTCAGCGTGAGCGGCCGCGGCGACCGCCCATCGATGTCCGCAAAGCCGTAGTGTTCGGCGAGCGCGGCCGCCACGAGCACCTGTCCAGTCCACCGGCAAACGTCCTGATCTCCAGCCAGCGCGGCCACGGCCCGGCCTATGAACTCGGGGCTCTCCGAGTTGCTGAGGTCGAAGACTCCGGCCGCAAGCACTGCCTCCGTCCGCACGAGGCCCGGGTACAGGGATACGACGGCAACATCATGATCGCGCAGCTCGACGGCCATGTCGGCAGTGAGCTTGTCGGTGGCGGCCTTCGAGACGCCGTAGATCACGTTACCGTGGTACTTCTGCGCTGCCCACTGCGAGACGTTCACGATGAGACCGCGCCGACACGGCACCATCAGCCGTGCGGCATGCTGGCTGGCTCCTTATCGCAGCGGCGTCACTCTCTCAGTGGCTGGACGAGATCACGAACTGGTTGCCGTCCGGATCGCTGAATGTCGCAAACGTGCCCCACGGCTGCTCCTCTGGCTCGGCGATGAACTTCACCCCTCGCTCGGCCAATTCGCGAAAAGTGGCCCGCACGTCGTCGCTCGCAAATACCACATTCGATGGCGTCCCGACGCGATCTTCCTGACCCGGAGGGGTGTAGAGCACGACTCGGGTGTCGGCTCCGGGGATGCGCAGCTCGATCCAGCGCTGCTCGCCGAGTGGCTGATCTGTCGCCACGCGGAACCCCAGCTTGCTCGATGGAAATCGACCCCTATGTCATCGATGTTCTTCTGCCCGATCTGGTCGAGCACGATCGGCACCCCAGCGCCTATCTGACCTACCTCTACCTGTATCGGCAGACGGCCGATGAAGCGGCCGAGCTGAGCCTGACGCAGATCGCGGAGGGGACAGGCCTGTCCAGGCGAGCGGTCCAGGCTGCGTTGGCTCGGCTGGAGGGCCGCGGGCTCGTCAACATCGAACGGGACAGCATCACTTCGGTCGGTCGCTACACGGTGAATCGGCCCTGGCAGCGTTCGCGATGAAAGCGGTCGTGTCTGTTCCGGGATTGCATGCGGTCGACCGCTCCCAGGAAACCCTATTCCCCGGAGCCCCTGTACTGGACGGGACTACGCCCCCCGTGCCCGCGCGACGAACTCGGCACCCGTGTCGGCATTCGATGATGGCGGCGGCAAGCGCCTCGACCCGGTCGGGATCCGTCAGCTGATCGAACAGGCTGGAGAGCTCACCGACCACCTCGGGCCCGAACTTCTGCACCGCCAGCTGGCGCAGGAGCGACCGCGCCTCCCGGCGGCCCTCTTGCAACCCCTCGCGGCGTCCTTCCTCTCGCCCCTCCTGCCGCAACTCTTCGTACAGCTTCCTCAGCCGTGCCGCCATCAGGGTTTCCTCGTGTCTGATCATCGTCCTCCTCCTCCCGGGCGTCGCCGCCGTCAGTTTGGGATCCGGTTCAGGCAGCCCCGGGGCCAACTGCTGCCGGAGCGCCCCGAATCCGCGAATGATTCCCTCTTCCCCCGACTCCAGTACGGTTCGCCACAACTTCGCCAGCCGACCCGCGTCCCGTCCCCAGCGGGCGTTCTCCCACTCGGCGAGCGTCGAGAACCAGTTGTCGGGAGGCGAGTCGGAGGGGCCCGGCGCCAGATCCCTCAGTTCGACCAGAATGTACCGCCGACGCATCTGGAGGCCAAGCAGCCTCTTGAGGACGGGGTCCGGGTCTGGGACGATCCAGTCGGCGAGGTCGGTGGCGGCGCCCCACTTCGCGTGCCCGTTGTAGACGACGAACGGCTGTAATGGCCGCCCAAGGCTGTCGCAGAGTGGCGGAACCTCATCGTGCGGCGAAGGTACGTCGCGGATGAGCCAAGGCCGCGTGGCACGGTCAACCTCCCCTCGTGCGGTTTCCGATCGTCGCAGGTCGGCGTGGCCGACACGGCCGGGACTGTCGTGGTCGCCCTCTTCTCCTACCTCTCTCTCTACCAGCAGAGTCGCGCCGCCGTCCGAGTCGCTACTCGCCGGATCGTTGCGCCAGGCCACGGGTCGTTGACATTCCCGCAGCGCAATGATCCAGTGCTGACAGGCGAGGTCTACGTTGCTTGGTCACGATCCCACCGCCCCAAGCCCGAACATGTCAGACGCCTCAGGACCCTGATCCACCCGGCACTTCTGGTCGTCGACGAGATCGACGAGGTTATGGCCGTGGCCCTGCTCGACAGCCTGCTGCACCGCTGCCTTGTCGTCAACATCCGGGGCCACAGCTACCTCATGCGACACCACGCCGAGCTCTCGAAGGCGATCCATCCGTTGGCCGGAACTCAAACAAGATTGGGACTCTCCGGCCTAGGAGCCCGCGTCATCAGCGCTGCGCTGCTCCCGGTGAACTGCCCTGGTGCTGTCCCCACGCTCCCTCCGTGGGGCAGCCTCCAGAGTGTGACGCTACTTCCGGTTTACCCCCGACCTGATCCGCGTTTGCCGACACCCGTCGCAAACCTCCTCGAATCTCTTCATCTGTACCTCTCTTAGCATCTCCCTCCGGCTCATGCAATCCTCTAGGTGGGGGTTCGGGTCGGCCAGAAGTCGTGTCATAGATCCGGCCATCTCATTTACTTGCAACGGGTTGAGGGCCTGTCTTCTTGTGGTGTGAAGAACGACGGATGTACCCTTGGGGCAGGTTCGTGCGGCGCACCGCCCGAATACCTACACCGCCCCCCCAAAGGAGATCCCCGAATGAAGAACCCAACGACTGCCAACCGCTCGCTCGCCCACCGGGTCGCCGCCACAGCACTGGCGGTGGCTATCCTCATGGCCGGTGGTGCTGCGGCGCAGCAGTTCGACGCAGAAACTCATGGACCCGCCACCTCGGTTTCCGGCCAAGACGCTTCACAGCCTTCCGACCCGACCGCCCTGTCAACTCCATTAACGGTTCACGCCGGTCCAACGGCGGAAGGGGTGACAGCCTCGGACGAGTCCGCGCAGACCATCTCCGTGGTCGAGTACGATCTGCACCCGTTCCTGCCGGACTGCTTCAAGTATTGTACTAGGAGGACGTGCCCGTGCGTCGAAATTTGGATCTTCTTTTGATCGACCGGGACTGGTACGATCAGTGCCGAATGCCTGACAAGTCCTCTACGGCGCCGAAGGACTACACGATCGGGTACTTTCTCCTGGCCAAGCCTTCTTCCGAGCAGAAAGGGACTGGATTCCCCAGCCCCGGGACTGGGCCCCGTCGACGCAGCTCGGGAAGGGATACGACCTCCGAGCCAGCCCGCTACTGGAGGTAGAGTCTCGTCCGTCGACGGGCCCGTGCAGTATGGGCCGAGGGTTTGGCGCGTCGAAGCTGGACCCGTACAAGGGGGTCCATCGAGGCGCGCTTGGCCGAGTATCCCTGAACTGGGCGCCGTGTGGTGGACTTCGCGGAGTTCCGGTTGCCATGGGGCAAGCGGCACGCGTCGTTGCTGGGCTACTCCCCGGCACATGTGGCTCCTGTACTACGTAGGGGCAAGATGGCGGGCAAGATGGCGGTGATGATGCGGTGGTTGGAGGCCGCGTTCCGTTGCTTCCGGGGCGCCGAGATCCTTTTCGACCAGGCGAAGGCGATTATCGGCGAGGCCGGCCGCGACCTCGTCTCGGACGACGATCTCAACGCCTGGGCTCTCCGCTGGCCGAGTATTCATCCCCTGGCCGGAACTCGAACAAGACCCGACTCCCGGGCCCAGGAGCCCGCGCCCATGAGCGCCGCCCTCCTACCCGGTCCCGCTCCGGTCGCTACGCGTCGGGGCAGCCTCCAGAGTGTGACATTTTCAATGCCCATTGACACGGACCATCACGCCCAGAATCTACCTCCTTTGTGAGTGTCGAGAATCGGCCAGATATCGTGCTATGAATGTGGCCATATCTTGTACTCTCAACGTGTTACGCGGCTACCGTCTTGTGGCATGAGAAGAACGGATTATACCTTGCGATCGGTTCTCGCGGCGCACCGCCCGAGTACCTATCACGCACCCACCCAAAGGAGATCCTCGAAATGAAGAACCCAACGACCGCCAACCGCTCGCTCGCCCACTGGGTCGCCACCACCGCACTCGCGGTGGCTATTCTCATGGCTTCCGGTGGTGCGGCGGAGGCGCAGTTCAACGCGGAAACCCGCCCAGCCGCCGCCTCGGTTTCCGGCCAAGATTTTCCAGAGGGCTCCACCCCGACCGCCTTCCCAACTCCAGTAGCGGATGACACTGATCCAACGGCGGATGGGATGACAGCCTCGGACGAGTCCGCGCAGACAATCGTCGTGGTCGAGTACTATCTGCACCCGTTCCTTCCGGACTGCTTCTGGTACTGTACTAGCATTCACTGCCCCTGCGCCGAAATCTGGATCTTCTTTTGATCAACCGGACTGGAACGACCAGAGCTCGAAAGCAGTTGCGCAATGGGCTGAAATCCGTGTTTCGCCCACTCCATGAGATGCGTGGGGACCAGGATCGGAAGCCTGACGCCTGTCGGCGCCCCTTGGCGTCCTTTCTGGGCTGCGTCATCATGTTGATGTCATGTGCTCCCGACGACCGACAGCTTCCTGCTTTGGCGTTGAACACGGGGTCCAGCGTCACTGACATACTGTCGGAGGATGGATGCGGAGTGGTGGTCTTCATGTCTCCTCAAGAATGCATGTCCTGCAGCGGTATCCTTGAGGCGTGGGCGGAGCGCGGAAAGACACTGCGGTTCGAGCTATTCGTTGTACTGACCAGCGAGCCGAGTGCCAAGCAGATTGAAGCCCTACAGCTTCGTCGCGTCCCGCTCGCGGGCGTCTCCTCCGTTAGCCACGCCACACCCGAACCTAGAGCCTACTTGTTCACTGGCACGAACCTCACAGATTCCATTATTGGAATCACGCAACAAACGATGTTCCTGAACGGACTCGCGACTCCTGAGAGGGAGGACGATCGGTCCTCGCGTCAGCCGTGCTCATGGAAGTGGGACCACCGGGAGGCAGCCTCATAGATGATGAAGCAACGATTCTGGGTCGCTATTGCAATCGGAGTCTTGGGAGTGCCAGGATCCCTGTTTGCCATCCAGAATCCCGGCCCCGATCTGGTCTTCTTGGACAGTCTGGTGCTGGAGGAGACGGACGACCACTACATCGGCAATCCATTGGCCGTCCAAGTGACGACCGATGGTTCTCTGTTCGTCTCGGACGCCTTCTCCGACGCCGTCCTGCATTACAATGCGACCGGGATGTTGATCGGTCATCTGGGCGGGAAAGGAGATGGTCCCGGAGAATTCCGGCACTTGGGAGGCGTCGGATTCGCGAGTGACGAGGCGGTAGGGTTCCTCGACGAGGTGGGGAAGCTGGAGGTCTTCGTGACCGTCACGGGTGCGCACCTAGGCAGCGTGAAGGTGGATCTCGACAATCGCCCGTCGTCGTTCACGGTGTTGGGGGACTCCCTTTGGCTCGCTGGAATGAATCCTGTGTCGTCGGGTACATTTGGAGCCGTGGGCATCCAGGATCTGATGGATGCGGCGCGTATGGGTTCAGATCTGCCTTCGATGGTGTTGAACCGCGGACAGATGCCGGTCGTTTACGCGGAGGAGCACGCATTGGCCAGGTCGTTGTCACACGCCTTCATCGATGTCGGCGCCCACGATGTGATTCTGGGCTTTACCGGGAGTCCTTTCTTGATGCGCTCGGACCGTCGGGGCGCGGTGAAGGACACGTTGTGGATAAGTCCGCCACGAGAGCGGCGCGGTGAGCCAGACGAGAGGGAGCTGTTGGAGGTGATGGCGGGACGCCAGCCGGCGGATCGAGAAGCGCTTCGCTCGGGGTTGTTCGACGTGTTCGGAACAGTGTCGCTGGTCCGGGCACTTTCGCGCGATGATGCAGGCAACATCTACACACTTCATCAAGACGCCGACCGCGGGCAGGATGGAACCATGACCAGTGTCCGCCTGTATGTTGCTGTGTCGAGCGCGGACGGGAGTTGGCAGTGCAGTGACACACTGGTCCCCACATCCGATGTCGGGGTGCCCATACCGTTGCTTCGGGGGCGAACGCTTTGGATTTTGGAGCAGCAGATGAGTGGAGGCGGAGCGGTACCGGACATAGCGACGGTGGTCCGCAGGTTTCGGATCCATGCGGAGTCGTGCACGGGAAGCGTCCGATGAGGACGATGCCAGGTTGCGCGTTGTTGGTGGCGCTATCGGTTGGACAGGCGGATGCGCAGGGCGGCGTCATTACCTACGCTAGGACAACCAGTCTCGCGACGGAGGCGCCCAGGGAAATGGCGGCGTTCCTTGAAGTGTTCGAAGCCAGGAGTCGAGTGCCGTTCAGGCTCTATTTCCAGTCGTCTCAATCGCTCATGGTGCCGGTAGGCGAGCCTTCACGTGGTGAGCCTCCACCGGTGAGATTTCAGTTGACCACTGCGAACGTGAATGCGCTATTGGCGATTGTCGAGGCGTGGTACACAATCGATGACAACGTGCTTGAGCAAGCCTTCACCGCTCAGGAGGGGGCCAGCGCCGTGAAGGTGTTGAGATCTCCGACCGGGATGCATCGGGTTGCGACCTCTCCTGAACCAGCCGCATGGGAGATCGAGGACGAAGCAAGAGAGCACCTCGGATATCAAGTGATCCGCGCAACGGCGATCATCGAGGGAGAGGAGGCTGAGGCGTGGTTCGCGCCGGACATCCAAACACCGGTCGGTCCAGCTCTACATGGCGGACTCCCGGGGGTCATCCTCGTCTTGTCTTTGAACGGGGGCCGGATCGTTTATCGCGCTACGGACGTCTCCTTGGGGGATATCGACGCCGAGGTGATCCGTATGCCGGATGAGGGAACGGTCAGGTCACAGGAGGAGTACCGTTCGATCATCAACGACGAGATCGGGCAGATTAGACGAGTGATGGAACGGTTTCGTCGTCAACTGGGAACCAGAGCGGAGTGTCTGGTCCGACCCTCGGAAGATCGCATGGGATTGCGTTGCTTCCAGCGTCCCTGACCGCTCCGAATGGCCAGATCCCGAAGAACACGGAGTTTCGGGCTTGCCGGACCGTTGCGTCGCAGCCCCGCGCGCCGCGTTCTGCTGCTGGCCGTGCTTCTCGGTGTCTCCTTGCCCGGCCATGCGCAGGGGCAGGTCGTACGTGGTCGACTGGTGGCGGCCGAGGAGGAGCGTGGAATCGGCGGTGCCATGGTGACATTGCTCGACAGAAGCGGGAACGACGTGGAGCAGATACTCACCCGAACCAACAGTGGGCTCTTCGAACTGTCCGCACCCGATGCCGGCGAGTATCGGCTCAAAGCCGACCGAATCGGCTATGCGAGCACCTTTTCCGACTACTTCCGCGTTGAGGTCGGCGATACGGTGACCGTCAACATGACGGCGCGAGTGGAAGCGGTGTCGCTCGTTGGAGTTGAAGCCGATGTGGGACGCAGATGCGAAGTGCGGCCGGAGGAAGGCCAGGCGGTGGCCAGGGTCTGGAACGAAGCGCGCAAGGCTCTGGCCGCGGCCGCCTGGACTCAGGAACGCGGCATGTACCAGTACGAGATGCTGAGGATCAAGCGGTGGCTGGACCGCAGAGGCCGAAGGATCGAGGCGGAGGACCGGATTGCCGACCGCGCGTACACGGATGCCCCCTATGTCGCGCGTCCCGTCGATTCCCTTGTGGCTGGCGGGTTCGCCCGCATTACGTCGAGCGAGTCGCTTTTCTGGGCCCCCGATGCCGCCGTGCTCCTCTCCGACCAGTTCTTGGACACCCACTGCCTTAAGGTGACGGAGGGAGGAACGGACGCACCGGGCATGGTCGGCCTCTCCTTCGAACCGGTTCGGGAGCGGCAACTTGCGGACATCACCGGGACAATGTGGCTGGACCCCGAGACAGCGCGGCTCAGATGGCTCGACTTCAGCTATGTGCACCTCAATGTGCCGGGATCGCTTCTGGCGGCTTCTCCCGGTGGCCGGGTGGAGTTCGAGACCCTGCCCAACGGCACCTGGATTGTGACTTCTTGGAGCATCCGGATGTTCCTGCCGGGCGAAGCCATCCACCCTCTCACTGGCCGCCCGGCGGCGACTCTTGATGGGATCACCGTGCAAAGCGGAGACGTGCTGCGGGTCCACGGTACCGGGGGCGTCGTCTACGAGGGACACACGGGAGGCCGCATCGTCGGCACTGTCCGCGACTCGCTGGAGGTCGGGCTGCCGGGTGCCCGCGTATTCCTCGAGGGCACGGGAACCGAGGTTGTCACGGACGCCCAGGGACGGTTCGAGCTGACGCACCTGCGACCCGGTGTCTACACGGTGCACTACACGCACCCGTACATGGAGCAGCTCTGGTACGAGCCCGAGGCGTCCGAGGCGGAAGTGGAGAACGAATGGGTTCCGGTGGAGTTGGAGTTTTCGGCACCACCGCTTGAAAAGGTGCTGGACGATCTCTGTAATGATCGAAGCCGGCCTCGCGCTCCCATAGTCGCAGAAGACAGGCTGGCCTGGCGCAACGGGGTTCTGACGGGTACGGTGGCCGACGCCGAAGACCAACCTGTCGCGGAGGCCACGGTTTACCTGCAGGCGGTGGCCTACGAAGCGGGCAGCGCTCTCGTCGAGACGTTTGGCATGGGCGGGGACGAACAGCTGGAGAACATGCGCGTGCGCTCCAACGAGCGAACCAGTGATTCGGGGTTCTACCGAGCCTGCTGGGTGCCCGTCGGCATCCCGCTCGAAGTGCTGGTAGTCGAGAAAGACGAGAAGATCGATCGCGACATCCTTGAGGAGGCACTGAGTCTGGCCGACCTGTTCCCCGGCAGGGTGCGCGTCATCACAATCCCGCTCGACAACCCGTACCACTCGCTCGACCTTCGGGTTGGGCAGACACGTTAAAGGCGAAGGCCGAGCGGACCCTGCCTCTGGTACCAAAGATGGGTGCTGCACCGCCACGACATTCCGGCGTGGATGGCCACCAACGTTTTCCGGATCTGGTTTCGAACCGATTCGGCGTGCTGATCAGTCACCGTTTCTGGACCGTGAGAAATGGCCGAACGCATCATGGTCCTCAGCAACAGATCGATTTCCGAACAGGGCAGCCACGAAGCACTCTTGGATGCTGTGGGTCAGTACGCCGAACTGGTGGCCCTCCAAGCGGCTGAGTATCGCTAGAGCCCCAGTCAACCGATGTCGGGAAGTGACAGTATTCTCGATGTCTCCTTGACGTTCTGAATGGTGGAGCGACCAAAGACTGTGTCCCTTCAGACCAATTCAGAGCGTTCAGTGAGCCAGCAATCTGCCATGCGTGACCTGCGAACGACGAGATTCACTGAGATCTATGAGCAGTGGACGAGCCGCCAGATTAGTCAGGCGCGGGCGGCCGGTCTCCTGGGGGTCTCGGCGCGGACATTCCGGCGGTACGTGGCGAGGTATCGGAAGCTGGGCTTGAAGGGGCTTGAAGATCGGCGGACCACAAACTCTCGCAGAGCCCCAGCTGAGGAAGTCGCCGCCTTGGTAACGCTCTACAAGGAACGCTACCTGGGGTGGGGAGTGGGCGAGTTCTTCCGAGCGTACAGGGACGTACATGGCGGTATGCGGTCATACACGTGGGTCAAGATGCGTCTGTACGAATCGGGCCTCGTTAGTCCGGGCCGTTCCACTCTGTCGGCACCGGATTGCAGTGATCGACAGCCTGCCGAGGGGTTACTGCTTTACCAGGCTAGCTGCACCAGTGAGTGGTTACCAAAGCGAATCTGGGAATTGGTGGCACTGGTCGATGGTGCGAGCTATCGGGTTCACTCGGGGTTTTTCGTCGCGAGCGAAGCGATCTGGTACCGGTTTCGCACCGTTCACGAGACCGTCACCAGCAATGGGTTTTTCAAAGCCATTCACGTAGATCAAGGGTTGCGGAGTCACCATGACTGTCGGGAAACAGGTCAATTCCCACGCGCAATGAGGAGCCTGGGCATCAACGTGCTACGTTTGTGCCCCGAGGAGGCACGAAACATGTACAAATATGTGTTCCGAGTCCTGCTCGAGTCCTTGCCGCAACAACTGGCCGACGCTGGAGTCCAATCGATACGCGAGGGCAACGAATTCCTCCGGTCCTACTGGGAGAGGCTGAACCGATTTGTTGCCATTAGGCCAGAGCAATCGACATCAGCCTTCGATCCGTTGCTACCGGGATTCGAAGCGGAAATAGCTGAGATCCTGTGCCTGCACAAAAGCCGCGAGGTGGGCATCGACAATGGTGCCGGGCATCGGGGAACCCAGAAGAGCGATTTGGAATGAGGGTCAACCATCACCTTCGGTGAAGGGTCTTTCGGTGTGAATTCGAGGGCGACCACGCGGTGACAACCGAGGCAACCAATCCGCGCAGAATGACGTCCTCGACGCGATCAATGTCGTTCGTTGTCATGTCACGAGACAGGGTAATCCCCAGGATACGGCGTAGCAGTCGGTAGCAGTTGGCGTCATTCGAGAACCCGAGGGCGAGCGCCACAGCACTCAAGGGCCGTTTGCTCCAATGGAGTAGCCGGGCGACAGTGTAGACGCGTGCCAGCGCCCACAGCTTCCTGGGAGGGGGGACTCCGAGTTGCCGACACCAGCGTTGCAAACTGCGCTCCCTGACGCCGAGGTCGGCGGCCAGGTCCGCGATGCGGCATGGCTCGACAGCGCGCCGAAAGAAGACACGGAGAATGCGAGACGCATCGGCGGGAGTCTGTTCGTCGGCGCGGGCGAGGAATCGATGGACGCGTTGCACGTCGATGTTCTGGAGCACGGCCAGTTCCAGGGCCCGGACGTCGCCCACATCACATTCTGTCACGCGAGTTGAGGCAACTGCCCCTTCGTCCGGTACCGACCGCATCTGGACCTCGGAACACGGATAGGCGATTACCGGAGTGGCATCATTCGGGAGGCGGGCCCTTTCGTCCCCTCGCGGAACGGAGAAGGCACCTGCGCCGTCGAGATCGGGGTCCACGATCGCAGGTGAGCCCGGATGCTCGGCTGCGAGAGTCCCGAGTTCATCCCAGCTCGACGCGAATACCACTGGCCCGATCATTGCGGCAATGTCGCCCGACTTGAGTATGAGTCGGACGCGTTGCTGAAAGTAGGGACGAACCTGCAGCGCGAGCAGAGGCGGCGCTGAAGGGCGGATCGGGATTAGCCCGATCGGACCGGGCTGAGTTTCCCGGTCGCTGTCGTCCGGATCACGACAGACCCCAGCAGGCCTGCGAGCCCAGCCAATGCCAGATTGGGCGGTACTCCGCCGAGCATTCCCACCATCAGCAGCACGAGCGCGAGGCAGGCCCAGTTCGTACAGAACTGACCAACGGTCGACGGTCGCGGTCGGCCAATCCGGTCACGTGCCCGCTGGGCAATCGTCGGTCTGGTTGTCTCAGCCCGGGGAGCATCGAGCAAGCTGTTGACGATCTCGTCCACGTGTTGGGCTGAGGGGTTGGCACTTGGGCCGACCACGCTGCGGATGCCCTTGGCCAGATGAATCATCTCCAGTTCGGCCCGGGTGGCAACGACCGCTCCGATGGAGGGCTCGTCGCGTCCGGCCGCCGGTGGGTTGACTGCAAGGTCTACGCGATCCAGGTGGCGTGGATCATAGGAGCTGGCCTTGCCCACGTGTCGTCGAAAGGCACCCGGTAGGCACAGGTCGGCTGCTAGCCACCAAGCAACCCCTGCAATCAGAATAGTTGGGAGTAGCAGGGAACCTGCGAGTATCCATGCGGGCGCGATGTCGCGATTCAAGATCAAATTGGCCGTCAGGAGGAACGGCAGCCAGAAAGAGAGGAACAGGCCGAGACAGGACAGCCAGATCGCCATAGTTCGTTGCCCGGGATGCCACCACTCCGTGACTCGGTTCGTGAGTCCGCCGGCAATGCCCGCCAAGACTGTGAAGAGCGCGATGGTGCTCGGCACCCAGAAACGAGCGCTTTCGACAATCTGCGGAGCGGCACGCACGGTGGGAGTGAGGACGTCTAGAGACAGGAAGACCGAACTGAGCATCGGCCCAAGACCATATAAGGCATAGGCACCTAACGCGAGGAGCATCAGCTGCACGACCTGCCTAGTTACGGTGCGACGCTCACGCGGCTGGAAGATCGGGCCTCGAGCCGCTGCCGCGAATGAAGCCGGCGCGACCAGAAGTGACAAAGCTGCCGTTGTGGATCCCAGCATCATTCCCAGTCTGTTCGCCATCCGGAAATCGTCGTCCAGGCCGAAGAAGGTCCCCGAAGCGTAGAGGACGTACAGGGCGCTCAAGCCGAGAAACCAACGAACGGCGGAACCGGGGAAGCCCCCCCCTGTAGGCTGACGCAAGGGCGTGTCGCGTCCGGTGAGTATCGCTAGAAGTCCCATCGTTCATCAATGGTAACTCGCGGTCGTCATGACTTCCAGTTCGCTGCGGTACACAGCGGCCTTTTTGGTCTATCTTTAGTGCCGGTGCGCTCCGGCAGCACTGAGAGGACGGCATGAGAACCCGGCGGCGGCGAAGCCCACAAAAGCCTACAGAAGAAGGCATTGATCGATCACTGATCCAGTCGATATCGAGCGGCTTCACAACCGCGATCCGGAACTCCTGCGTGAGCTGGTTGAGGAACTCAGCCCCCGCATCTGGGTCGCGATTCGACCGTATGCCCGGGACGACGAACACGCCAAGGATCTCCTGCAGGACAGTTGGCTGACGATCCTGAAGCGCCTGGATCAGTTCCGGTGGAACGGTTCGTTCGCTCGCTGGGCCATTACCCTCAGCAAGCACGTCTGTGTCGACTCGTTACGGGCGGAGAGTCGAGCAGCGGAAGTACCGCTGGAAGCCACCATGGAATTGGCTGCGGAGGGAGTCGACCCACTGTACGACGTGCGCAGGGATCAAGCCCGACCGATCGTGTACGCTGCCCTGAGCGGCCTCACCGATCGCGAACGCGACACCCTCACGGTGTGGGCGCTCATGGGGCGTAGCGTGAGTGAGACCGCCGAAGCCGTGGGACTGAGCCAGTCCGGGGCGCGGTCGATTATCGCCCGGGCCATGTCCAAGCTGCGGAGGATGCCGCAGATGCGGGCGCTGCTGATGGATTGGATGGCGGAGGACTGAGGACCAGTCCGGAAGCGGGAGCCCCGCCGGGAGACGGGATAACCCGGCGTGTGTCGGGAAATGACAGTACTACTGCGACCGCTCCCACGTTTGGAGAGGTGTAGCAGCCAATAAGCCGCACCGTCCAGGGAGATAGCCACATCGTGAAACCCACACGATGCTGAATGCACTGCTCTTCACGACCGTGCGACTCGCCGCTGACGCCTGGCAACCGGAAGGATTGATGTACCCGTTAGCCGCCCCTATGCAACAGACTGGAGAGGAATCAAATGAAGAAGAGACTCCTGTGGGTCCTGCTCGCCGTCGCGGCGAACGTCGCCCTGCTGCCACTAACACTCGCCACCCCGGTGAATGCGGCTGCTGGGTCCAGTTCAGCCTTCCTTTTCCACTGCTGCAAGAAAACCGGCGAGGGAGATCGGTACTGTTGCGGCTATTGTTGCATGTTCACGTTCAATTGCCTAGGCGATGGCACCTGCGGTGAGGAGTTCTGAGCCAACGGCACAGAATGAACCCGTCATGCCTGACAGCACACAGCAGGACGCCGAGAGAGAGGCGTTGGAACTGCTCCGGTCCGTCGACAAGCAGGTGACGCTGGAAGGACGGCTGCCAGGGACTGGAATCGGGACGCCACGTCACACCCTCCACAGGGCGCTCGAGGATATCGAGTTGATCACGCGCGCGACGATCGCCTGGTACCGTACGCATTCGGACGGCACTTGCCCCGATTGCCCGATGAACGAGCCCTGGTACTGCTACCGCGTCTGACGCCTTGGAGATGCCGGCCCTCAGTGGGGTCGTAGCACCTGCACTGGCGCCCTGACCACATACGGCACCTCCAGGTCGTCCTCGATCCAGGTGTAGATGGCGCCGTTGCGGATCACCAGCGGCCCGGCCGCGACGAACGCGAGGCGGACGGAACCCAGGTAATCTCCGTCCGCGGCAAACAGGTCGTAGAACGCGGGGGCGTCCGCCGGGGTGAGGCGTTGCACCCAGAGCCGGTGTTGATCGTCGACAAGGATCCTTGCGAGCATGGGCTTGCTGTCCGGCATGAGAGCCGCGACCTCCTCCGCTTCACCGCGCAGTTCGGGACGATCCGCGACGATGCTGTCGACGTAGGCGGAACGGTCAGCGTCCGTCACCGGCTGCTCGGGCAGACCGGCTTCGATGACAACCAGCGTGTCCCCGTCCTCGGTGGTCAGCGCAATCCGGTACGACGTGCTGTGTGCACGCCAGAATCCGCCCGGAGCAAGGACGGACGCCGGGGCGGCAGGCAATGTGAGAATTGAGCGGAACATGGCTCTGGCCTCCGGACCCGGGAGTTCTCCGCGGCGGGCGACTCGTTCACTTCACGGGCGAAAGAGGAACATGGGTTCCATGCTTCAGGGACGCCACGGTCGCCGGTCCCACCGCGCGAGTGCCGACAATCTGGTCGAAAGGACCGGGCCGCGTGGCACGGTCAACCTCCTCCCGGTGCCGGTTTCCGATCGTCGCAGGTCGGCGCGTCCCACGCGGCCGGGACTGCCGTGGCCGCCCTCTTCTCCTACCTCCTCCACCAGCAGAATCGCGGCGCTGACGGACGGGAGAAGCCGCGGAATGTAAAGTCTGGTTTACCAAATGTATAGTGTAGTTTCCATTCTGGATCGGCGGAGGCTGGTGACGCGGAACCTGCGGAACTGGCCGCTGACCAACTGATGACGCCATCTCGCTACTGTGAAGCGATCCTGGGTGCGAACCATCTCGATCTCAGCTTGACTCGTACCTCGCGGGCGGCATCGAGACCAGAGGCCTCGAGTTGGCTGCGACCTCGGCGATGTCGGATCGGACATCGCTCTACACCGCACTCACCCAGCGCGTGAGCTGGCGGAGGCGCTCAATATTTCGGGATCGGTGAGGATGCAGAACTCGAAGCCGAGGACTCTGTATCGCACGGGACGCAAACCGGTACACCCGGCCCATTTGCGTCCCGTCACGCATTTCCCGTCTTTGCCATCCGGTAGCCCACCCCGCGCTCGTTGAAGATGTAGGTGGGATTGGCAGCTTTGTCGCCGAGTTTCTGCCGGAGCTTCTTGACGCAGCTGCGTACTGCCTCCGACTTTCGCCTGCCGCGCAGCCCCCAGATTTGGCGCAGCAGAGCCTCTTGGGTCACGACCCGTCCCGCGTTGAGCGACAGGACGCGAAGGAGTTCGTATTCGGTGGCAGTGAGCGCAATCGGCCGACCGGCCAGGCTCACCTGTCGCTCGTCGTACCGGATGCGCAGCTCGCCGGACACGAAGGGCTCGCTCTCGGGTCGCCGGCTCAGCGCTGCCCGGACCCTCGCCACGAGCTCCGTCGGCGAGAATGGCTTGACGATGTAGTCGGCGGCCCCAAGCTCGAGGGCCCTGGCGATGGTCTCGTCCCGACGGTAGGCGGAGATGAAGATGACCGGAAGAACGCCCAGCTCGGGGACCTTGTCCATCAGTTCAATCCCGTCCGTGCCGGGCAGCATCAGGTCGAGTAACACAAGGGCGGGCTTCTCGGCCCGGATCAGGGACACCAGCTCTTGCGGGTCGCCGGTCACGACTGGCCTGTAACCGGCCGTCAGCAGGCAGTCGCGAACGAACCGTAACGTGTTCGGATCGTCGTCGACCACGAGGATGCGCGCTCGATCTCGACCGTCCGCGACAGGCGGCGTTGGGCTGGTCGGGGAGACTGCCGAGGCCGCCGGGGCTGTCGGTACGGTGAACGTGATGCGCGTGCCCTGGCCCGGTCCGCCGCTCTCGGCCCGGATGCGCCCGCCGTGGGCCTCAACCAGTCCCTTGCAGATGGCCAGCCCAAGGCCGTCGCGCACCCTTCCGGCCGTGCCGTCGGCCCCGGCGTGCTTGCGAAACAGGTCCGGCAGCCGCTCGGGCGATATGCCGCGGCCCTGGTCGGTGACCGAGACCGCAACGTGCACATCGTGGCGAACCGCTTCGATGAGGATGGGCGACGACTCCGGAGAGTACCGGGAGGCGTTGGCGAACAGATTGTTGAGCACCTGCGCGATGCGCTTGCGGTCTGCCATCACCAGAGGGAGATTGGGCGGTAGCTCGATGAGCAGGGTGTGTCGGCCACCGCCGCTGAGGAACGTGTTTCGCGCCCGGTCCACCAGAGCGGCCACCTCCGAGGGTTGGGGTACGACCGACAGGGTGCCCGAGGCGATGCGCCCCGCATCCAGCAGGTCGCTGATGAGGTCGTGCATGTGTTCGGCCTGCTGGTCGATGATGCGGTAGAACTCGCGCTGCTCGGCGGGGTCCAGCTCCCGCGTTCTGGTCAGCAGAGTCGCCGTGGAGCCCTTGATCGAGGTCAGCGGTGCCCGCAGTTCGTGGCTCACCATGCTCAGGAACTCGGTCCGCTGTCGCTCCAACTCTTCCAGCGGCGCCAGGTCCTGCATGGTGACCACCATGGACACGACCTTGTTGTCCTCGCCGCGGATCGGCGTGGCGTTGACCAGGGTCCTCACGCTGCGGCCATCGGGCACCGAGAGCACCAACTCTTCAGCGCGCACGGCCTCGGCGTCGCCTAGCGCGCGCGTGAGCGGAAGCTCCGCGAACGAGATCTCCTCGCCATCGGCGCGTCGAATCGTCATCGTCTTCAGCAACTCCTGGGCCGAGCGGCCTGACGGGTCCAGGCTCGCAACGATCCGATGCCCCTCACGATTGAACCGCACGAGCTCGCCGGTCTCCCCGTCGAACACCGCGACGCCCACGGGCGAGATGTCAACCAGGGCCTCCAGATCGGCGCGGGCCCGCCGCTCGTCGCGGTACGCCTGGGCGTTGGCGATGGCCGTCGCCGCCTGCGAAGCGAACAACAGCAAGGTTTCTTCGTCCTCGTCGGTAAACCCCTGGCCGGCTTCGCTGTGGCTGAGATAGAAGTGGCCGATGTTCGCACCCCGATGGCGAATGGGCGCCCCCAGAAAGCTCCGTCGCAGAATCGGCGCGGTGGGGAACCCGAGTGCGTCGAGGTGGGACGCCAGATCGTCGAGCCGAAGCGGACTCGGACTCTGGAGCAGGTATGCCCAGAGGCGCTCTGCCTCGGGCAGGGCACGAAGTTGCCTATGCTCTTCATGTGTCAGGCCGGAAGAGATGAAGTCTCCGACCAGCTCGATACGGTCGACGGTCGTGATGGCCGCGTGCGCGGCACCGGTCAGCGCGCGGGCGTTATCGACCACCTCCCGCAGGACCGACTCGAGGTCGAGGTTCTCGTTGATGCGCAGGCTCGCCGCACTCAGCCGAGCCATGCGCTCCCGCAGCCTCGCGATTCTCCGGCTCGACTCGTCCATGTCGTTCAATCGTCCTCCTGGATGCCCGCGACGCGACAGCCGTGACGCAGGCGAGTGGACCCACGTCTCGGAATATATACCAGGGAACGTTGCGTTGCAGACACCGCTCCCCCAACGCCGTTTGACACCCCAGGCCACCGTAAGGCCACTATATGATCCATGATAGCCACAATGACGCCACGTAATAGTCGCTATCTTTAGGCAACGCGGATGAATATCACTTGTACCGGTCCCGGTTTCTCGGACAGGTCATTCAAGGTGTATTTGGAAGGAAGGGCGACATCGATGCGACGATGGCTCCGCGGTCTTGCCGTTGCCGTTTTCCTCTTTGGACTTCTGGCTGGCAGCTCACTTCCGGGGAGTCTCGCTGCGCAGGAGACAGGTACCATTGCGGGCACCGTGCTCGACGCCGCGACATCCCATCCATTGGCGGGCGCCCGCATTGAACTGGCCGGGCTGGGAACAGTGGTCCTGTCGCGGGACGGGGGCCGCTTTGTCATGGCAGACGTTCCCGCGGGCGCCCATCGGATTCGGGTGGATTTGCTGGGGCACGGAACCCTTTCCCAGCCCGTGACCGTGACCGCGGGCGACACCGTCTTCGTGGAACTGCGGATGGAACCCGAGGCGTTGCGCCTGCACGAACTGGTGGTGACCGGCACGGCCTTCGAGGAGTCGCCCGTTGAACTCCCTTACGCTGTCTCGGTGGCAGGCCGGCGGACGCTGGCCGAGCTGGGCTCGCCGCAGGCGTTCGACTTCTTCCGGAATCTCACCGCAATGCACGGCATTCTCGGTGCCCGCCAGGGATGGTACAGCGCGCGGCCGCCCGGGCTCGTATCGGAGACCGTGGCGTCGGTCAATCTTCGGGGCCTGGGAGCTTCGCGGACCCTGGTGCTCCTGAACGGCCGTCGCCAGGTGTACATCCCGCTTCGCCTCGCCGGAGGCCGTTTCGTCGATGTCAACGCCTTCCCGTCGATTGCCCTGGACCGGATCGAGGTGGTCAAGGAGGGAGCGTCCGCGGTCTACGGTTCCGACGCGGTGACCGGGGTGGTCAACTTTCTGACCCGCGGCGACTTCGAGGGCTTCGAGGTTTCCGGCTCCCACGAGTATTTCTCGGGAGCGGGGGAAACGAACGCCGGCGTCATCTGGGGTTCGGAGTTGGGCGAGCGTGCGCACGCGGTCGTGTCCGCCGAGGCGTTCGTCACTCGGGAACTCACGGTCGAGGAGCGGGACTGGACGCTGGGCGGGTTCGTTCCGGGCGGTGGCGGCTGGTCGTACATCGGCAATCCGGGCGCCTTCCTCTTCCCCAGGCTGATGGGAGACGAGACGTCCGAGGGGTTCGTAGCGGCCCTGACCGACGCGCATTATGGCGGTTGGGGGGGTGTCTTCGTCGACCCGCAGTGCGAGGGGTTCGGGGGCTTCCTGGAACCGGATGAGACGTGCCGCTTCGACTACGGGCCCTTCGACAACCTGGCCGAGGCTTCCCGGCAGATCCGGGCCTTCGCCGAATTGAACGGCGGGTTCGGCGACCGGACCGGCTACCATCTGGAAGCCCTCTGGGCCGAAGCCAGTACGCCCAACTGGCGCACCACCCCCTCCTACCTGCCCATCTCGCTCTACGATGGAACCCAGTTGATCGAGCCCGGACATCCCGGTCGGCAGGTGTTCTGCCGCAGCTACGGACAGGGCGCCGGGTTCTCCAGCACCGAGGCGTGCCTGGAGAACGACTGGTATTTCTTCGGCCGCATGGTCGGCAACTCCGGTCCGGCGCGGACGCTGCGCCGCGATTCGCGCACCCGGCGGATCGCCGGCTCCATCGAACGGGAATTCGAAGCCTTTGGGGGAAGGAAGGCGTCCTTCGAGCTGGCCGCCAGCTTCTCGCGGTCAACGGGCAACGCCAACCTCCCCGGCGAGTACCTCTACCGCAAGTTCCTGGCGTTCCGGGGCTTCGGAGGGCCGAACTGCGGGGTCGGCGTGGTGGTGGACCGATCGAGCCCGTCCGGCATGGCGCTGGGGCCCCTGGGCGGCAGGGTGGCGGGGCAGGGCAGCTGTATGTACTACAACCCGTTCAGCACCGCCCATCAACACTCGGTGCAGCCGGGAGCGCTCTATCGCGAACAGGCCAACCCCGACTACACCCCAGGCCTGGAGAACCCCCGGGAGTTGATCGACTGGATCAACGACGAAGTCAATCTGGACAACGAAGCCGACCTGTTCGTCGTGGACGCACTCCTGAGGGGTGCGCTGGCGGAGGGGGCGGAATACGCTGCCGGCTACCAGTTCCGCAGGCTGGGCGTGGGGGCGGAGCCCAACGATCCCGGAAACCTTGAGGTGACGCCGTGCCCCGTCCCGGGGGATCACGGCTGCCCGAACCCGTTCGGGCCATTCCACCTGACCAGCGGCTTCTTCCCCTACGAGGACGCCCAGACGGTACACCGGTTCTTCTCGGAATCCCGCTTTGAACTCGGGCATCGGATCCACGGGCAGGTGGCGGCGAACTACGAGTTTCACGGCTCGGTCCGGAGCTTCGACCCCAAGGTTGCGCTGCGCGTCGAACTCGCCGAGCCGATCGCACTGCGCGGATCGGTCCAGACGACGTTCCGAACCCCTTCCGTCGACGACCTCAACGAAGAGCTGAACACGTCGTTGGAGTATCTGAGCGCGGCCGGGGTATACAAGGGGATCGACACCTACGGCGACAAGGACCTCGTGCCCGAGCGGGCCTTCACCTACAACGTGGGCGCCACCTTCCAGTTGCCGCGCTTCCGCGCCTCGGTCGACTACTGGGACTACGACTTCGAGAACGTCATCGATGTCCTGCCCTACGAGGGTATCGCCAGCCTCTACGCCATGGGCGGAACCCCGCGGGAGGCCGTGCGGAGTTTCGTGACCTGCCCCGACGGCAAGGGCACAGGCACCTGCGACATTCAGTCGGTGGAGCGGATCGAGGTACGCTTCGTCAACTGGCCGGGTGTCCGGATGTCGGGCATCGATTTTCACGCGAGCGCTCGCATTCCGCGCGGGGAGGCGATCGTTTCACTTGAGTTCGACGGCACCTACGGAAGGGAGTTCACCGTCCGCGCGCTGGATGTGGACGGCGTTGAGGTGCTCGGGGCGCATGACGCCGCGGGGAAGCTGAACTGGGCCAATCCCGTCGCCCCCCCGCTGCCCCAATGGAAATCGAGCTTTGCGGCCGGATACCATGTCGGCGACTACAGCGTGGTCAACCACCTCAACACGGTCTCGGGCTACACCAACGAGGCCTTTGTGGGCACCCGGTACGAGGACATCGACCGCTGGGTGACATGGGACGTCAATCTGCTAAGGCGCACGTCGGAAAAACTGGACATGGGCCTGTCGGTACTGAACGCGCTGAACGCCCATCCTCCACTCGTGAGGTGGGAAGCGTCCTACGACGGCTTCACGCACAGCCCCAAGGGCCGGCGGATCAAGCTCTCGCTGACGTATCGGATGGGCAACTGACGAGAGACCGGGGGCTTCGCATTCAGATCCAGCCGCCGTCCTCATCGCTGGCGAAAGACGCTTGGTCCCAGACGAATGCGTCGACCTGCTGATGGCGCCACGGTAACGCCACTTGGGAAGACGATAACGCCACTCGTTGACCACATACACAATGTTATCATCAACACAACCGGACTCTGGATGGGCCGATACGCGCTGTCCACCTCAATGACGCCCCAACTGCTGGGAGGCGCCATGTCTACGGAGACAGTGGTTTCACTCGCTCGCCGCGTCGTCCGCCTGTCGATCGCCACCGTGTCTGCTGCGGCCCTGGTCACGGCGGGTGCTGCCGCCCAGACAACCGGTACGGTCCGCGGCACGGTCAGCGATGCGGGCGACAACGTCTTGCCCGGTGCCGTGGTGACGGCGTCCGGCTCCGGCGTCGACACGGAAACCGTCACGGATGCGGCGGGAGCCTACGAGTTTGCCGCCCTGGCGCCCGGCGAGTATGTCCTGACCGCCAGCCTGTTCGGCTACATGGCGCGGGAGATGCCGGTCACCGTCCGGGCGGGACAGGTCGAGGTCGTCCGGATCGTCCTGCAGCCCGCCTTCCTGCTCGATCCGATCAGCGTGGTGGCCGAGGAGCCCGCGGTCTTCGCCCGAAACTTCGTCGCGGAGCCGATGATGAGGCAGCAGTCAACCATCACGGCCGTGACCTCGGTGATCGACAACCTGCCGGGCGTCTCGGTCCAGGAGGGAGACGCGTACGCCTTTGACGACTGGTCGAGCAACGTGGTCATGCGCGGGTTCCAGTCGACCATCAACGACGTGCAGATCGGCACCACCATCGACGGCTTCCCCAACGGCACGTCCGACTACTGGAGCGGCGCGAAGGCGAACCGGTTCGTGGACCCGATGAACCTCGGCGGCGTCGAGGTGTCGCAGGGGACCGCCGACATCGCTTCGCGGTCGGTCGAGGCGCTGGGCGGAACGCTCAACTTCCTGACGGCCGACCCGGCGGAAGAGGCCAGCCGGACGGCCTCCGTCACGATCGGCGAGAACGCGGGCCAGCGGTTGGCCGCAAGGGTCGAGACCGGCTCGCTGTTCGGCGGCACGACGCGGGCCTGGGTCGCCGCGATCCGGCAGGAGGCGACCGACTGGATGGAGGGCTCGGCCAGGAACGAGCGGGAGCATATCGCTGCCAAATTCGTGTATTCAGATGGGCCCATGGAGCTCACGGGCTACTTCTCGTACGACGACATCGACGAGAACAACTACCAGCGGCTCTACAGCGATGCGGACTTCCGCGCCGACCCGCGCTGGGACCGGCTGATCGGCCACTGGCCGGGCGTGCCCTACCTGAACCAGTTCTACCGGCGCGGCTGGGAGACGCGGCGCCGGAACACACTCGCCTACCTGAGCGCCGACTGGTCCGTCTCCGAATTGATCTCACTGAGCGCGGGCGTCTACCACCACCGCAACCGGGGGCGCGGCGACTGGCTGCCCCCCTACATCGTGGACATTGTGGACGACGGGGGCGGGCCCGAATCGGAGCTGGCGGGACGACCGCCGGTCCGGGGCGGCACCCAGCTCGGCGTGATCCGTTTCGTGGACAGCAACGGCGTGGCCGTCGGCCCGACGCCTGGCTGCACGTCGTCGTACATCTTCAACTACTACGGCTCGGGCGGACCGGAAGTCGATCCGGCATGCCACCCGGGAGCAAGCGCGGTGCAGTCGTTCCGGCACAGCCACTACGGGAAAGACCGGATGGGCGCGAACATCGACGGCGAGTGGTCCGCGCTGTTCGGCGAGGGGCGGGGCAGCGCGCTGCGCGCCGGCATCTGGTACGAGGACTCGCGGCGCCATCTGGGCCGGGACTGGCACCGCATTCTGGACCCGGCGATCAACTTCAGGGGGGACGAGCAGGCCTACTGGCACCAGTACGAGTGGGACTTTCCGCAGGACGTCTTCAGGTGGTATCTGGAGGAGACGCTGTACTTCGGCTCGTTCGAATTGACCGCCGGCGTCAAGCAATTCCTGGTCTCCGTGTCGCGCGAAGACGAGTTCGGGATCGACCGCACCCTCGACGTCGATTCCGACTCGAAGCTGCTCCTCTCCGGCGGCGTCACGTACGAGACGCCGGTGGAAGGGCTCGACGTGTTCCTGGGCTACGCCGAGAACTTCCGGGCGATCGGCAGCAACCTGCTCGAGGTGCCGGGCCGCAGTCTGGACCGCCTCGAGCCCGAGACCGCGTCGAACATCGATGTCGGCGTCCAGTACGCCGGCGACCGGCTCGCCCTGAGCGCGACCCTGTATTCCATCGACTTCGACAACCGGATCTTCTATCTGGGCCCGCAAACGCCCGCGGGGCCGAACTACCTCATCCCCGGTGGCGGGGCCTACTTCAACGCGGGCGGCATCGAGACCAGAGGTGTCGAGTTGGCCGCCACCGCGGCGATGTCGGATCGGACATCGCTCTACAGCGCCCTCACGCTGAACGACTCGAAGTACGTCGGAACCGACGATCCGGCCATCGATGCAAGCCAGGGCATCGTGCCCGGCACGGACGTCGCAGGAGTGCCGCCCCGGCTATGGGTCGTGTCCGTCGACCGCACCGGACCCCTGGGTGGCGGGCTGTCCGCGAAGTACACGGCACCTCGCCGCGTCAGTCTGACGGCGGACTGGTACACCGACGCCTACTGGGTGGTAGACGGTTACGTCAGCTTCAGGGGCGAGGCGTTGAGCGAACTCTTCCGATCGACCGAGTTCTCGATCGTGGCGAACAACCTGCGCGACACCCCCTATCTGTCCGCGATCACCGAGAACGCAGCCTGGCTGGGCGCGGCCCGGACCGTGTCGATGACCGTGACGGTGTCATTTTGAGAACCCACAGGGTTGCGCCGGCCGTCATCTGGCCTGTGCGGACGATCCCTGTGGGTTCCGCCGCCATCCTGCTGCTCGGGACGGCCCTTTCGGCCTTGGCCCCGGCGCTGCAAGCCCAGGAGCCCCCCGACACGCTCTCCAAACCCGATACGCTGCCCGCCGTGATGGAACTGGGCGAGATTGTTGTCGTCGGCACGCGGCGCGGCGACAGGACCGCCATCGAGTCCTACTCGCCGGTGCATGTTGTCAGCGGGGCCAACGTGCGGGCACAGGGTGGGGCCGACCTCCTGGACCTGCTGCGCACGGTCGTCCCGGCATTCAGCGCCAACACCCAACCCATCGCGGACGGGGCGACCATCGTGCGCCCCCCCAACGTCCGCAATCTGGCGGCGGACCACACGCTCGTACTCGTGAACGGCAAGCGCCGCCACCGGGGTGCGGTCATCGCCTGGCTGGTGCCCAAAGCTTCAGAAGGTGCGCAGGGACCTGACCTGTCCGCGATTCCGTCGATCGCGCTACAGCGCGTCGAGGTTCTGCGGGATGGGGCAGCCGCCCAATACGGCTCCGACGCGATTGCGGGTGTCATGAACTTCGTCCTGAAGGACGACCGCCACGGGTATCAGGCCGAGGCCGGATACGGACTGACCGCGGAAGGTGATGGCAGCCAGGCCCATGTCGCGGTCAACGCCGGACTGCCGCTCCTGGACGCCGGATTCCTCAACCTGAGTGCCGAGGTGAGCGAGGCTGGCGAGACCGTCCGCAGCGTCCAGCGGAACGACGCGGCGGCCCTGGAAGCAGCGGGCAACACCCATGTCCCCAATCCGGCGCAGATCTGGGGCAGCCCCAACGTCAACGGCGACATCAAGACCTTCGTCAACCTCGGCATTCCGCTGGGGGACGACGCCCGTCTCTACGCCTTCGGGAACTACGCCCGGAAGGAGACCGACGGCGGCTTCTACTACCGCAACCCGGACAACCGAGAGGGCGTGTACACCCGCGGCGCCTATCGCCTGGTCGGCGACCTGACGGGCGACGGCAGCGGCGGCTGTCCCACGACGCTCGACCGCCAGGGCGACTACTATGCGAGCGGAACGTTCCTGGTCGGCGCCTTCAACCGGGACTACCCGAACTGCTTCGTCATGAACCAGTTCTTTCCCGGCGGCTTCACGCCGCGCTTCGGCGGCCACAGGCGGGACTATTCCGCGGTGGCGGGGGTGCGTGGCGAGTCCGATTCCGGACTCACGTGGGACTTGAGCGGCTCGACCGGGACGAGCGATGTCGACTTTTTCATCCGCAACACCGTCAACGCGGCGCTGGGACCGGCCAACCCGGCCGACTTCGAATTCGATCCCGGCGCCTACCGCCAGGACGAGACGAACGTCAACGCGGATTTTTCGTACCCGGTGGCTGTGCCGGCGCTGGCGTCCGACCTCAACCTCGCCTTCGGCGCCGAGGGGCGGCGGGAAGCGTTCCAGATTCGCAGCGGGGAGCCTGACTCGTGGGCGCGCACCTTCGAGTGGAACGGCAGGACGGTGGACCTTCAGAGCCAGGGTTTCACGGCAGGCACGAACGGGTTCCCCGGGTTCAGCGAGGACACAGGGGGACGGTGGGCGCGAAAAAGTGCTGCCGCCTATCTGGAGACGGAGACGGAAATCCGGGAACGCTGGACCGTGGGGGCAGCCGTGCGTTTCGAGTACTACGACGACTTCGGAACCACCACGAACGGAAAACTCTCCAGCCGCGCGGAACTCACCGCGAATCTCGCGCTCCGCGGAACCTTCGGCACCGGCTTCCGCGCTCCGACGCCCGGTCAGGCCAACGCGATCAACGCAACGTCGAAGAACGCCGGCTCCGGCGAAGAGCGGCAGCTGTCGATCGTCGCTACGATCGCGCCCTCCAGTCCCGTCGGTACGGCGCTCGGAGGCAGTTCCCTCAAGCCGGAGCGGTCGCGCAACGCCTCACTCGGTTTCGTCTGGAATCGGGCACCGATAGTGGCCACCCTCGACTGCTTCAACATCCGCGTCGAGGATCGGGTGGCCCTTTCCAGGGACATCGAACTCAACCGGCCCGACCTGGGCCCGGACCGGGTCCGCGACGATCTGATCGAGACGCTCCAATCCGAGGGCCTGACGTCGGCTCGCAGCTGGAACTACATCAACTTTTTCAACAACGACTTCACCACTTCGACGCGGGGCTGCGAGCTGGTGGGCAGCTACGTCCTGGAGGCAGGGCGCGGTGTCACCGTCCTCGACGCCGCTTTCAGCCGAACGGTTACGACCGTGGAGGACTTCACGCCCGGCGGACCGCTGGCGGATGAGAAGGAGATCAAGGACTACGAATTCGGTTTGCCACGCAACCGCGCCATTGCTTCCATCCGTCACGGTGCGGGCCCTCTGGGCGCGGTCGTCCGCTTCAACCACTTTGGCGGCTGGTACGATTCCGAGGAGGACGAGGACTTCGGCGGCTACGAGATGGCCGACCTGTCGCTGAGCTACCGGATTCGCGGGGGCGTCCAGGTCACCCTGGGCGCGGACAACGTCCTCAACGCCTACCCGGAAATGAATCCGAACCGTTTCACGGGACTCGGCAACAAGTACAGCCAGTATGCACCCGCCGGGTTCAACGGCCGGTTCATGTGGCTGCGGATCGCGCTGGGACGCCAGGTCATCGACTCGTAGCGGCGGATACCGATCTCCAGCAGGGGGGGACTCGCATGTTGAGCCGTGGTCCCCTTCCGATTCATGCCCGAGGACCCTCAAGCCTGTTCATGGGTAGCACACGTTCACGACAATGACATAATGACAATTCAGTTACAGTGATGTTCGTGCGATAGCAACACTTATTGCGCGATAATAGCACAATATTTCCCGCTGACAGACAAGTGCATCGGCGGGGCTCGAGTCCGCCTGGATTCGCCGCATTCCGTAGCGAACCACACGGTCTGGCGGACCTGCGCAACAATGTCGGCGATCAGTAGGCGACAGCTGTTGGCATGTGTGTGATTCGCCGACGATAATTGAACCCCCGACCCACGCAATACCGAGCCCGAGCGTGAGCAGGAGACGCCCGTGCCAAAAGATTCCGATACGCTCCTTCGCCGGCACAAGGCGTTGCGCGAGCGCCACTCGAGACTGTCCCGGGCACTCGTACGGATCAGCGCGAGCCTGGACCTCGACAAGGTGCTGCGCGAGGTCGTCGACAGCGCCCGCGCCGTGACCGGGGCCCGCTTCGGAGTCGTCACGACCATCGACGAGAAGGACCTGCCCTGCCGCTTCCTCACCTCCGGCATCGAAGCGGAAGATCACCGGCGACTGGCCGTCTGGGACAACCGGCGGCTGTACGAGCACTTTCGGGAACTTCGGCGCCCGGTAAGGGTCGGAGACCTGGCAAGCTACGTCCGAACGCTCGGTATAGACCCGACCGTGTTTCCGGGCAACACTCTGCAGGCCACGCCGATCCGTCATCAGGGTGTGTACCTGGGCAGCCTCTTTCTCGTCGACAAGGAAGGCGGACGGGCGTTCACCGACGAGGACGAAGAGTTGCTCGTGCTTTTTGCGTCGCAGGCGGCGGCGGCGATCGCCAACGCTCGCGCCTACCGGGACGAGCTTCGCGCGAGAGCGAAGCTGGAGACTCTGGTCGACACCGCGCCGGTGGGCGTGGTTCTCTTCGACGCCAGGACCGGCGGCCTGGTGTCGTGGAATCGGGAGGCAGCGCGGATCGTGGAAGGGCTCAAGATGCCGGATCTCCCCATTGAGGAGCTTCTGGGGGTCGTCACGTCCCGCAGGTCGGACGGGGTTGAGGTCGACCTCTCGAAAGATCCTGCGATGTCGGACGAGCTGAGGTGCGGCGGGACGCTGCGCAACCAGGAGATCGTGCTCTCGGTGCCCGATGGCCGGAGCGTGAGAACGCTGGTCAACGTCAAGCCGATCCATGCAGCGGACGGCGGGGTCGAGTTCGTCGTCGTCACAATGCAGGATCTGGCCCCATTCGAGGAGCTTGAGCGGATGCGGACGGAGTTTCTCGCGATCGTGAGTCACGAGCTGCGCACGCCGCTCACCTCGATCAAGGGCTCTGCGGGCGCCGTGCTCGATGCGTCGCCCGGTTTTGCTCCTGAAGAAATGCTGCAGTTCTTTCGCATCATCAATGCGCAGGCCGATCAGATGAGCAGCCTCATCACCGACCTGCTCGATGCCGGGCGTATCGCCTCGGGCACGCTGTCGGTCACGCCCGAGGTCTCGGACGTCGGGGCGCTGGTGGACGGGGCGAGGAACACGTTCCAAAGCGCCGACACGGGCCGCCACGCGGTCGTCGTCGACCTTCCGCCGGACCTGCCTCTCGTGATGGTCGACCGACAACGCATCGTCCAGGTTCTGAACAACCTTCTCAGCAATGCCGCAGTGCACTCTCCGGAGTCGTCGCCAATCGAGATCGCCGCGCGGCACGACGGGACTCATGTCGCGGTCTCGGTTTCCGACCGGGGGCGGGGCATTCCGCCCGACCGTATCCCGCACCTGTTCCAGACGTACGCAAGCACAGACGATGCACACGACGGTCTCGGGCGTGGACTGGGCCTGGCGATCTGCAAGGGGCTGGTCGAGGCCCACGGCGGGCGCATCCGGGCCATGAGCGGCGGCGAGGGGCAGGGCACCCGGTTCACATTCACGGTCCCGGTGGCCGACGACGCGCGTGTCGCTCCTGCAGCGGCGCCTGCCAGCCATGGTCCGCAAGGACGGGACCGGCAACGTCCGGGGCGCGAGCGCATCCTCCGGGAGCGTATCCTCGTGGTGGACGACGATCCGCAGACGCTGCTGTACGTTCGCGATGCGCTGACCGTGGCGGGCTTCGACGTGCTGGTGACGGGCGACCACCGTGAGCTGTCCGACGTCATCCGGGCCGAGAAGCCGCATCTGGTTCTGCTCGACCTGATGCTGCCCGGGACCGACGGTATCAAGCTGATGAAAGAGGTTCCCGAGCTGGCCGACCGGCCAGTCATCTTCATCTCCGCGTACGGAAGGGACGAGACGATCGCGAGGGCGCTCGGCAGCGGCGCGGCCGACTACATCGTCAAGCCGTTCTCGCCGACGGAACTGTCGGCGAGGGTCCGGGCCGCACTGAAAAGGCAAGCGGAGCCCGAACCGTTCGAGCTGGGGGAACTCGCCATCGACTACGAGCGGCGCCAGGTGATCCTGGCTGGCCGACCGGTGGACCTTACGGCCACGGAGTACGAGGTGCTGCGGTTGCTGTCGGCCAAGGCCGGCCGGGTGCTGACGTACCACTCCCTGCTCCGCCACGCCTGGGTGCGGTATCCGGACCGCGCCAGCCCGAAGCTCGTCCACGCCGTCATCAAGAGGCTCCGCCGCAAGCTGGGCGAGGACGCGGCTACCGCGGCCTACATCCTCAACGAGCGTCTCGTCGGGTACAGGATGCCGGTGCCCGGCGACTAGGGGAGCGGCATCCGGCGGCCCTTCGCCCGCGCCCCGCATTATCTTCCGTGGCAACTGACCGCGACGGAAAACGCCACACGACGACGGGTGTGCCGGAATGAAAGCAATCAGCGGGGCGATCTCCAGCTTCGGTGGAGCCCAGGGCCACAATACCGAGCTGAAGACACGGACGCTGCTGAAGTTCGGGGTCGTGCTCGCCGCGTTCGTCGTCCTGTTCTCGGTGATCTTCCAGGTGCTGATGGCTCGCGAGGGGCAGGAGCACGACTGGCTGGTCGGCATCTACTGGACGCTCACGACGATGAGCACGCTGGGCTACGGCGACATCGTCTTCCAGTCCCACCTGGGGCGTGCGTTCAGCATGGTCGTGCTGGTGACCGGGGTGATGCTGCTCCTCATCGTGCTGCCCTTTGCCTTCATCCACTTCTTCTACGCCCCCTGGCTGGAGGCCCAGCTCAAGACCAGGGTCAGCACGCGCGTAGGGGCGCATCTGAGCGGACACGTCATCATCACCACCTACGATGAAGTGGCCAACGAGCTCATCAAGCGGCTGGCGCTGAGCGGTGTCGACAGCGTGGTGATCGAGTCGGATCCGGTGCGGGCCGCGGCTCTGCACGCCGACAAGGTGCCGGTTGTGCGCGGCAGTCTCGGCGAGCGGTCGACCTACGAGAACTGTGCCTTCGGCCGCGCGAACCTTCTACTGGCAAACTCGCCGGACGTGATCAACACCAACATCGTGCTGACGGCGCGCGAGGTGTCGGAGCGGGTGCCGATCATGGCGACTGCCGTCAATCCCGAAGGCGCCGCGGTGCTCGAACTGGCCGGAGCCAGCCACGTTGTGCTGATTGCCCGGAGGCTCGGCAAGCAGCTCGCCAGCAGGGTGTCGGTCGGGTCGGCGCGTGCACTTACCATCGGTCGCTACAAGCAGATCGCGATCGCCGAATTCCCCATCCGCAACACGCACCTCGCCGGCGTGACCCTGAAGGATGCCGATTTCCGGGCGCACACGGGCGTGACGGTGGCCGCCCTCGCCAAACGGGGCTATCTGGAGCCGGGGCTGCCGGACACGCTGCTCAGGGAAGACTGTATCGGGCTGGCCGTGGGGAACGTGGACCAGGTGGAGGCGCTCAACGGCTATCTGGGCAACGGCATGAGCGGTGGAGGCCGCGTGCTGGTCATCGGCGGAGGCCGGGTCGGGTGCGAGGTCGCGCGTGCGCTGAAGGGCCGCGGGGCCTCCGTTCGGGTCGTGGAGCGCGACCCGAGCCTGCGCGAGAACATCGAGGAGGTCACCGACGACATCGTGATCGGAGACGCTGCCGACTACCGCGTGATCCGGCGCGTCGGAATCCAGGAAGCCGCGTCCGTCGTGCTCACCAGCCACGAGGACGCGGTGAACACCTTCCTCGCGGTGTACTGCCGGAAACTCAACCCGGACACGATCATCGTGAGCCGGGTGATCCATCCCCCAAGCGTCGAGTCGATCCACCGGGCTGGCGCCGACTTCGCCGTGAGCGACACCCAGATCAAGATCCAGTCGGTGCTGGGCGCGCTCCGCGGCAGGGAACCCATGATCTTTGGCGAGGGACTCGAGCTCTTCAACGCGGAAGTGCCGCGCTCACTGGACGGCAAGCAGCTGCGCGAAAGCGGCATCCTTGCGCGCACCGGCCTCGCCGTGATCGCCGTGGAGAGCAACGGGGTCGTCAATCCCCATCCGCGGCCAAGTGATGTTCTGCGGAGCGGCGAGCATGTGCTCGTCGTCGGCACGGCATCCCAGCGCGACGGTCTGGCGCGCGTGTTCAAGTAGAGTCGGTCGGACCGCGCCATCCGCCGGTCACCAGCCTCAGAACACCGAATCCGCCCGCCAGTGGATCTGCCAGCCCGCCCTCCCCGCTCCTCCTCCACTCACGCCGCCACCCACCTCGGACAGCCCCCTGGCCAGATCCAACCGCATGAACCCGTCAAACAACGACAAACCGATGCCCGCCGAGTACAGCCCTGATCCGCCGGCGGACGCCCAATCACCAAAGAGCGAAAGACGGAACAGCCGGAGCGACCGCTGTAGCTCTGCTCTTGCCCTCCAGAACGACCGCCCCGACAGCACGTCTTCCGAATAGCCGCGGAGTCGGTCGCCTCTTCCGCCGAGAAGCCACAGATCATAGTCCGCCGGATCGCCCCAGATCCGCCCTCCGCCAGCTTCCAGCCCGGACGACCAGCCAGCCCGAAGGGGGATGATCAACGCCCCGGTCACCGAGGCCTTGACGATGGGGTTGGCACCCAACGATCCCCGGACGCCGACTTCGCCGCCGCCTCGGATCGAACGGGCCGCCAGGCCGCCCCACCAGGGCGTCAAGCGAACAGAGGCGCCGGTTCGAGTGCCAACGTTGTCCTTGCCAAAGGTCGTGACTCGTTCGGCGAAAAGGCGAACAGAGGCCCAGTTGCGCTCGTCCCTGCCGGGGAGGAGCTGAAGCGCGACGCCGGTTGTCGAGTTGTAGCGCGTCATGCGAATCGTGACGGAATCGCCGGTGACCCACAGGGCACGCCGGACATTGTGGAGGGGCAGGACATTGGCGTACAACGAGGCTTGCAGCCTTCGTTGCGGGTGGTCGTGCTGCACCGTGACGCTGACATCTGGGTAGCGGTACGCGGTTCTGAACCTTGCGGTCGCGATCGCTTTCCCCCAACCCATGTCCTGCCACGCTCGCGTACCGACCGACAGCCCCTCCTTCGCGTTGTACCGCATCAGCCTCAGCGTCCAGAACGGCGGTTCAAAATGACAAGGACACCACCCCGGATCGGCCATGCCGTCATCCTCGGCGGTACCGATGCCGCCCAACATCGACGCGATTTCCTTCATGGAGCGGTCGTCCAGGCCGCCGATGCTCTCGTCCCAGATGGGCGGGGGCAGCAGGTCGCTTTCGGCCAGTCGGTCCTGGTCCCTGGGCAAGATCGTGATGGCCTGCCCGGGACCGGTCGATGCGAGATTGCCGCTAGTGCTGTCTCCTGCCTCACGCCACTGCGCCAGCGCTTCTGCCGCCGTTGCCGGACTACCGGGCGAGGCGGTGGCACCTCTTTCGCGGACATCCTCGATGTCGAACGTCCATTCGTAGGAAATCGGCTCCATGACTCTTGGCGCGTCTTCCGTGCCCGCGTCGTCAGCGGTTCCCAGGTACCCCGCCCATTTGACGCGAAGCGGCAGCCAGTATCGCTGCTCCCGCAACGTGTAGTCCGCAACCACGGTTGTGACATCCATCTCCGTTTGAGGAAGGAGATTGTTGATGGCACCGTTGAGGAGTCTGCCGAGCCGTCCCTGCGTTGGCGTCGTCGTGGAGTCCCACGCCATTGAACCTGCGTCGAGCTTGACGGCAAGTCCGAAGTTCGGTCCTTCCGCACGTCGAAGCTGAAGGCCGAACTCGGTATCAAGCCGCTTTGCGAGCCGGTATGCGACACGCGCGAGCCCAAACGACTCGGTCTCAATCCACATGACGGCGGCAACCAGCTGAATGCTGCGGAATCGCGGAATTGCGTTGACACTGACGGCACGAACCGAACTGCCGTCAGGCAAGTGCACGACGATCGTGTCGCCGCTCTGGAACTGGTAGAAGCGTCCTGCATCCGCGTCGAGCGGACTTCGGACCGCGCCGGCCACCGAGTCCGCACCCAGGACGGCGAAGCCGAAGACGAACGGATCCTGTAGCGGGTCTGCAGCACGCCGGACTGCCACCTGCCCGAAGCTGTCGTCGACCTGGAAGCCCGTGAACTTCAGTCGGGATCCCAGGACGTGGATAATCTCCGGTTCGCTCCGCGACCACCGTATTCGCGTGATCGATTCACCGTTTGCCAATCGTCGATCTCGTTGGGAGACGGACAGGCTGACCCCGAGCCGTTCGCGCACCAGGGCGGTATAGGAATCGATGGCCAGCCCGGCCGTATCACGGGCGGCCCTCGCCCCGACCATGAGGTGACGGGCGGTCTCGTCGAGATAGGTGTCGGGCGGTGTGTCGTCGAAATGCTGGGCCGCGGTGGCGGGTGTGGCGGTGACCAGCAGAATCGCGGCCAGGATGCGTGCGGGCATGACTCCAATCTACCTTGGATGGGTTCATCTGGCAGAGCGCCCAAGGAGGTTGCCATGCGCCGTGCAATGATCGGAACGACCGTCGGGATCGCCGCGTTGGCCTGCGCATGCTCGCCCGCACCGCCGTCGGAGCTGGCCGTCGGCAACGACTCCGAGGACCACGTCTACTCTTCGGCTCGCCACGATTTCCGGGTGACGACCGTCGCGGACGGGCTGGACCATCCGTGGTCGATGGCGTGGCTGCCCGGCGGCGAGATGCTGATCGTGGAGCGCCCGGGGAGACTTCGGGTGGTGCGCGACGGCGTCCTTCAGCCCGAATCTGTCGCGGGCCTCCCCGCGGTTTATCGCGACGAGGGCCAGGGCGGCTTCATGGACGTTCTCCCGCACCCCGACTTCGGGCAGAATCGCTGGCTGTACGTGAGCTATGGCAAGCCCAACCACGACGGGTCGGAAGGGGCGACTGCGGTTGTTCGGGGACGCTGGGAAGGGGACCGGGTGACGGACGTGGAAGAGGTCTTCGAAGCCGACGCCTGGGGCGACAACAACAACCATTTCGCCGGCCGCATCGCCTTCGGCCCGGATGGCTATCTGTATGTCGCGGTGGGCGACAGGATGGTGACGCCGAACGCTCTGGCCGATCACCCGGCGCTGGACCTGAGCAATCACATGGGGACGATCGTGCGGCTTCACGACGACGGCAGCGTGCCCTCCGACAACCCGTTCGTCGGACGGGACGATGCCCTCCCCGAGATCTGGAGCTATGGCCACCGGAACATGCAGGGGCTCGCGGTCGACCCGCTCACCGGAGCCGTCTGGGCGAACGAACACGGCCCCAGAGGTGGCGACGAACTCAACCTGATCACGGGCGGAGCCAACTACGGGTGGCCGGTCGTCTCCCACGGCATCAACTACGACGGCACGGTGTTCACGAACGAAGCGCGCCGCCCCGGTCTGGAGTCCCCCCGATTCGTCCTGGACGCCTTCGATCGGCGTGTCGGGCATGGTCATCTACCGGGGCGACAGCTTTCCCTGGTGGCGGGGAAGCGCATTCGTCGGGGGAATGGTCGGCCAGCAGCTCGCCCGCGTGACGCTGGAGGGTCAGGACGCCGTCAGCGTGGAGACCCTCCTCGAAGGGGAACTGGGCCGGATCCGTGACGTCCGCGAGGGGCCGGACGGACTCATCTACCTTGCCCTGGAGCACACCGAGCAGCTGACTGCCGTGGTGCGGCTGGAACCGGTTCCGAACGACATCGAGCCGTTGTTCAATACGTTCTCGATCGTGGCGATCGATCCGTCCACCGGCGAATCGGGCGTCGCGGTCACGACACGCAACCCCTGCGTGGGCAACGCGGTTCCGTGGGTCCGTGCCGGGGTGGGCGCCGTCGCAACCCAGGGGGGCACGCGGATCGAGTACGGTCACGACCTGCTCGATCTCCTTGAACAGGGGGTGGCGCCGCAGGAGGCCATGGACCGGGTTGTGGCCGCGGACGAAGGTCGCGACCGCAGGCAGGTGGGGGTGATCGGCGCGGACGGTCGGTCGGCGCAGTGGACCGGATCCGGGCAGTACGGAGCCGAAGAGCGGGGCGACTGGGTAGCCGAGCGATCGGGCCTGAACTACGCCGTTCAGGGCAACGCGCTGGTCGGGACGGCCGTGGTGGATTCCGTGGCAGTCGTCTTCGAGAGAAGTGAGGGATCGGGGCGCCACCTCGCCGACAGGCTGATCGAAGCGCTCCAGGCGGGCCAACTCCTGGGCGGCGACGGCCGTCACGGCGAGACCCAGTCCGCGGCAGTGCTGGTGGCGGATCCGAGGCCCGGGATGTCCAGGCGTCCGGACGGGGTCACGGCCGACATCAACGTCTGCGAACACCCCGAACCGGTGCGCGAGTTGCGGCGGATCTACGCTGTCGCGTCCGAGACGCTCGGCTTCCGCAGGCTCGAACAGTTCGTGGGCCGCGACGTGTTTCAGCTGAAACTCATGCTCCACGCGCTGGGCTACTACCGCCCCGGCTCGTCCGCCCCGGCCATCGATGCTCCCGGCGTGCTCGCCTACGATCAGGAGACCGTGGACGCGGTGGACCGCTTCCGCGCAGACCAGAACTGGCAGACGACCGTGCCCGGCTACGTCGACTCCCGGACGATCGAGCGGCTGTGGAGCCTGCTGGAGGAAGCGGGTCGCGCCGGCGAAGTGCGCGATCGGATTCGTGACGTGGTGCGGGTGAGGCGGTAGGGGAGTCCGTGCAGTGATGAAGCCTCGGCCGCAAGGCATCATTAAGCGCGTCGACGCGCGACCCGGATTGTCGTCCCTCTTGATCACTCTGATCGCCGGTTGCGACCTCCCTGCATTCGCTCCTTGTGAAATCACCGACCCCGACGGTCAGGCCCTAACAAACACGAGCGTCGGGGTCTGGCCTGCCGAACTCTCCTGGCGTGAAATCTGGCGTGCCGGAGGGCTCGTCGACGACGAAGCACTCGTCCGACCGGCGGGCGTCGCCGTGAGCCCTGACGGATCGGTGGCCATTGCGGACTGGGGCCTCGGCGAAGTCATCCTGCTCGGTCCAGATGGAAAGTGGCAAGGGCCGGTCACCGCACGCGGCGAAGGCCCGGGCGAGGTCCAGGCACCCGTGGCAGTGACCTGGGTAGATGCCGACACCCTTCTCGTCCTGGACCTCGGTGCGTTCCGGATGGTCACGCTGGGTCTTGCTTCTCGTGCCGCCAGCGTCACTCCGGTCGACCAGGCGTTTCTGTCGCCGGTGTACGCATCCGGTCAGGTCAGGTTCGTGGCTCTACAACCGGACCGCACCGTGTGGCTGGAGTACCCCGGCCCGGTCGAGGATGGTTGGGAGGAGCGATCCTTCGTCCGGTGGTCTCCCGACAGACCCGTGAACGATACGGTCATATCATCCCATGCCCGAGGGTTTGCGGGTGCGACGCTGGCCGTATGGCCGCGGTCGTTGCTGGGTGTCGGGCCAGACACTTGGGTCGTCTCCAACCCCGACGGGCGCTACGAACTGGAGGTCTTCGACCGCGATGGCACGAGCCTCGTTCGATTCTGCCACCCGGGCGAGGCGTACCCGATCTCAGCTGCCGAGCGCGGAGAGGACCTCGACGAAGGAATGCCGGACGCGTGGCGGGACGCCCTCCGTGACCTCGGTGAGCCGCCAAACCCGGCGGTCATCTCGCGAATCGTGGTCGACCTGGACGGGCGGATCTGGGCTCAGCGGGACCGCCCGCTGCCTGGCACATTCGACGGGCACGGAGCACCCGGAGCCAAGTACGACGTATTCCTCCAGTCCGGTCGGTTTCTCGGCTCGATACGCCTTCCCGATGGCCAGCGATTGCTCGCAGCGAGAGGGCGCAGGGTATGGACGCTCCATACCGGCATTCTTGGCGAAGCTTCGATCGTGGCACTCGAAATCGTGGGTGCTGACCTCTTGATGTAAAGTGGAGTGTACTTGATGTAAAGCGTGGTTGACATTCTCAGCCGCCTGGACCTCTGAGCGCGTTGACACATCGTCATCCGTTACGCAACACTTTACGGGAAGCCCCGAGACATTAGCCCCACCAGGCCGGAACCCCCAAAATGCGCATGCTCACCCCCCCACACCCCGGTGCATTCGTGAAGACCGAGGTGATCGAGCCTCACGGTCTTACGGTAGCCGCCGCCGCAAAGGTGCTCGGCGTGTCCCGGCCCGCGCTCTCCACGTTTCTGAACGGACGGTCGGCCCTCTCCGGCATGATGGCGTTGCGTATCGAGAAGGCGTTCGGGGTGAAGATGGACACGCTGATGCGCATGCAGTCGTCCTACGACATCGCCCGCACGCGGGCCCGGGAAGGGGAGTTGGATGTCGAACCGTATCCTCCGGCGGCTGACGAGACCGACTACGTGCTTCGCTCTCCGGCCAACGCCAAGAGGCTGAGGGAGGCAATGGCACGAGCCGACTCGGGCGAGGGAGAGCCCACGGACGTCGATCAGATCCGTAGGCAGTTCGGTCTGGCGGAGGAATGACGGGACGGCGGCGCGAATCAGAAGGGTCTCTTCTGGCGCATTACGATCATCGTGGCCCTTTCACCTGGCGAGAAACGCCTCGAATTGCGGAATGGCCACCGAGGCCCACGCCAGCAACTGCTCCTTGATCCGTTCGGAGATGGCAATGGCGGTGTCCAGTCGTTCCGGGAGATAGAACACCTCGCTGTAGACGAACCGGCTGATCTCCCGATCGATCTGGTCGAACTGGCGGTTCCATTCATAAAGGTAGAACGCTTCGGCAAGCAGGTCGGCATCGACGATGCCGGCCAGGTCGCCCCTTGAAATATGCTCCCAGGCGGCCTCGGAAAGGTCCGGTGTGCGGTATCCCTGGAACCGGTCGATGAGCCCTGCCAGTCCTACGTCATTCGGGGGATGATCGCGCAGGACTCGAATCTGTTCGAGCCTCGTCGCAACATCATCTCTGACTTCACGCAGTTCCTGCAGATTCTGCTCGACCTCAAGCATCAGGCGTTCGACGCTGGCGTCCGCGGCCTCTCGGCGGGCTGCGTCCTCCCTGGCGCTGTCCACGAACAGGGCGGCGACGATGCTGAAGAGAACGACGACTGATTCCAATGTCAGATACCTGAAATCCTTGCGACCAATCATCTCGACCGTACCTCCGTTGTTTGCAGTCCCTCCCGATGTGTTGCTGTACGGTTTCGGGTCGCTGTTGCTTTTCCTGCTTGGTGGCGGGACCTGTCCTCGGACTCACTCCGCGGACTGAGTTGGTCGGCCAAATGGGCCCGGGTGCACCAAAGACGCCCCTACCCCCCCACCAGCTCGTAAACCGCCACGCTCTCCACATCCATTTCGTCCAGTTCCATGCCGAGCACGAGCCCGCCGGCCGCATCGAGAATGCGGAACCCGGGCGGGACCTCCACCGTGCCCATCCACGTTCCGTCGGGCGCGATCACGGTGTACGGCGGCGCGCTGTGGCGCTCACTGCCCGGCTTGTAGGACGGCAGCCAGATCCGTCCCTCGGCGTCGGCGAACGGGGTGCCGAAGAGCGGCATGGGGCGGCCGATGCTGGCACGGTACATGCCCATGACTCGCCGGGTGCTCTCCGTAATTGCGGCCTCGGGAGCGTTGGGGCTGTGCTTGCGGACCTCCATCCGGTACTCGGCCTCGATGGGCCCCATCCACTCCTCGGTCAGGAGAACCGGGTCGGCCTGCCAGCGGACGATCTGCATTGCGGTGCCATCGGGCAGGCGCCAGATGACCTCCGGCCTGTCGGATCTGGTCTGGACGAAGTGTCCGGTGGCGACCGTCACCTCGCCGTAGGCCGGGATCGGGTCCCGCTCGAGCTGCGGCGGGACGGGCGGCATGAAATCGTACGACGCGACTGTGTCGAGCTCCCCGGTCTCCATGTCCAACCGCGCCATGTGGCCGGGGCGCCACGCCTCGTGGTCGCTGAACGAGCCGTACGACGTGGCCATGAGCAGTTCGCCGGATGATCCGATTCCCGCGACGTCGAGGCGCGCGGAGCGTGGGAGGGCCGTTGTGCGGGCGACCGAACTGCCGACAAAGAGCGTCGCGCGGGCGAGGTTTGGGTCCGCGATGAGGACACTGTCCCGCCCCAACGCGAGTATGTCGTCGACGAAACCCACCTCCCCCGGACCCTCTCCTTCGGCGGCGAGTACCGAATGCGTTGCGCCGTCGGGGCTGAACGCGACCAGTTCGACGTTCCACCAGTCGTAGACGACCGCGCCGCCGTCCGGCAGAAGACGGCCGACGCCGCCCTCCTGGAACGAATAGTCACCCGGATTGGCGCCGTGGCGGTAGCGGGGTTCGGCGGCGAGTCGGAAGGGGGCAGGGGCGACTGGTGTGCGGTCGTAGGTGACGATGCGGATGCCAATGCTGTCGGCAATCTCGGGTGGGGCGACAACAGGGCGCGACGTGTCGGGCGCGCAAGCCAGGACGTTCGCCAGGATTGCGAAGACGAGGCCGGGACGGCTCGGCATGGCTACCGGCCCGCCTCGGACACCACCCGCTTGACCACCACGAAGTTGCCCCCAAACTCGTCGCGCTCGACGAAAGCCAACAGTCCCCCCGGACCAAACGCGGTCGGCATGGCGGTGTCGGCCGGATAGCTCCCCAGGTAGCGGCCGTCCATGGTCAGCACGTCGATCGAACCATCGCCGATCAGGTCCTCGCCACGTCTTCGCACCCAGATCCGGCCCTCCGGCGTCGTGCGCAGGCCAACCACAACCGGCACCTCATCCGCGGCTGGCAGCGCTTCGAGAAAGGCAAGCCTCGATCGCCTCGCGCCCTCAAGCAACATTTCGCGCGGCACACCGTCGATCACATTGCCGGTCCTTCCGTCTACCACGGTCCGGGGCTGTGCGCTCATCGATGCCTCCAGCGCCACGAATTCCTCGACCTGGTGCTCGATTTCGGCTTCCAGAATGCGGTCCGTAACCGGCTGCGGGTCGAACGGTCGGCGGAGGATGCGCGAGACCGTACCGTCGGGCCCGGTGACCTTGATCGCATAGGCCGAGGAGTCCGAGAACGTCACGCCGCCACCGGGAAGCGGACCCACGAACAGCCCGGGATCGAAGGTGCGCGGAGGCGGGGTCTGGTCTCCGGTGGTGATCTCCTGTCCGCCCAGGCGGAACGTGATGACACCGGCGGACGGAGGGGCCCAGGCGAGAGCGATCGTCTCCCTGACCACCTCCTGGCCATCGAGTCCGAGACGCACGATCGGGCGTTTCCCGGGTGGGTGCGCCGCGCCTCCGGGCCGCATCGTCTCGATTGTGTTCAGCTCTCCCGACACCACAACAGCGTCTCTCCCGCCGCCATCGAGGTAAGCCTGGCCACGGACGTGGAGCAGGTCGTCTCCTACGCGGACGTACCGGTCGAGGCTCCCGTCCCTGTTGAAGACCTGGAACGAGCGATGGCCCACGATGTCGCCCACCACAACGCGTCCATCCGTCGTGGCGACAAGGAACTCGGGAACGGTGAACTCGCCCGGACCCTCCCCGTGCCGCCCGATGAACCCCACGTGGTTGCCCGCCTGATCGACGACGACAACCCGGCTGGCGTGAATGTCCAGCAGGTAGAGGTTGCCCTCGCCATCGAAAGCCGCGTCGTAGATCATCCCGAACTGTTGCCACTCGGGCCCGTCGAGCGTTCCGACCCTGAACACCTCCTCGAAGTCGGTCGGCAAGGGAGTGTCCTCGGCGGGCAGTTCGATGATGTCCTGGGCGGCTGCGGGAACCGGCGCGAGGAGACCGAGCGAGGCGCAGACGGCGGCCGGGAACGGGAGCGACCGGCGTGTCATGGCGTGGATCCGGTGTCGCGGATGTAGTGGAACTCCACCCCGCCCTCGCCATCTACCACCCCGCCTCTGGCGTTTATCATGGCGGCCTTGCGCGTTACGACCAGCGTGCCGTCTGCGGTCAGTTCGAAGCGCTCGGAAACCCAGCCGGCGCCCGAGATCTCTCGTCGGACCACCGGTGCGCCCTCTTCCCACGTCAGCGTCATCAATTGCTGTACGTCGCCATCCACAGCGGGAGCCTCAACCGGAGTGCTGTTGATCGGCAATGCAAAGGAGAATCGGGGCTCGTCGCTGGAGACCTGGAAGGTCGACGCGTTCACCTCGAGCAGAAACCGCTCCGCCCGGATCCCCAGCAGAGCGCCAATCGTCTGACTTGTCACGCGGCGGAAGCCATACCCGTCGCGGGACGCGAACTGGAGCCGGCCGGCGGCACCCTCGGCAGTCTGGAGCACCCATTCACCGGTATACGGGTGCAGGGCCGCGATGTCAGGGACTGGCGCGCCGCGGCTGGCGCACCCGGCAGCGGCCAGAACGCTCGCCCCGGCGATTGCAATGAGGGCCGGTCGAAGAGATCGAGTCATCAATAACTCCTTGGTGGAAGGGCTTTCGTGCCTCGCGAAGCCTTCACGCACGAAATATGCCACGCTACACCGCAGCTTGCCGGTTGACACGCTAGATGAAGCACGTATACGATTACTTATAACACGTATACATATTTCCCAATGATCCACCATGAAACAGAAGCTCACAATCACCGTCGACCCCGAGGTTCTTGTTGCCGCGAAGCGACATGCGCGATCGCGGGGCGTGTCGCTGTCGGCGCTGATCGAGCGAGCCCTGCGGGAAGAGACGGTCGTCGGCGAGCCTTCGTTCTCTTCGCGGTGGCGAGGCCGGTTCCAGGCCGCCAGGCTTGACGATCCGCGTTACGACGCCTTGGCCCGGAAGTACCTGTGATCCTGATCGACACCGACGTGCTCATCGACGTTGCACTCGACCGGGAACCGTTCTCCGACGCGGCATCCGAACTGCTCGATCGCGTGCAGATGGGCCCGAAACGCGCATTCGTCGCGTGGCACTCCCTGTCGGACTTCTGCAGCCTGGTCACGCCTGCGCGGGGCGGTTCGGATGCCCGCGCCTTCATCGCCGAACTGATCCGGTTCGTGGCTGTCGCGGAGTGCGGCACGGACGCGATCGCCTATGCGGTCGGCCTGGGGATGTCCGGTTTTGAGGACGCGATGCAGGTGGCCGCGGCACGCGCCTGCGGTGCTCGCTTCGTCGTTACGAGGAACGCCCGGGCCTTCAAGCGCTCACCGATCCCGGCGATCGCACCGCAGGAAGCGCTGGACGCGTTGTTCTAGGATCGGGTGACAGCGGTCTCTCTTCCCGCCGCAATCCATCCTCTGAATCCTGGGTCCGCAAGCCCCCACTCTCCTCTCGCGGTGTCGACAATCCCGAGGCGTTCCAGCCTCCGAAGTGCCGCCTGTACACGCGCAGCGCTTGGCGCATCTTCGCCCAGTGCATCACCCAAGGCCGCGCGAAAGACGAGACTGAAGGGTTTTGCCGCACCCGTCGCCAGGGCGCGTGCCGTTTCGCGCTGAATCGGCGTGAGGGCCAGCCATGCCTCAGGATAGCCAAGCTCCATGGCGATGCGCTCCTGTACGTGTTCCAGAGCCGAGCGAACACTATGGTCGGCGTCATACAACAAAGTCTGAACCAGCAAGCGAAAGAAGTACGGATTGCGATGAAGGCGGTCGAACGCTTCGAGCATTTCGTCGCGATCCAATGCGCGCTTTGACATTTTTCGAAACACCGCCACGAGGTGGTGTACGAACGGCTGGCCAAGCTCCGGAAGGTCGATTGGCGTTGCAAAGTGGAAGAACGGAGCTTCGCGGTTCGAGAACATGGCCGCCAGCCCGGCGCGGCTGGATCCGGTGAACACCGCCCTGAGTCCATCGCGTCGCTTGTCCAGACCGGTTCTAAGCGCGGCCACGAGCGACGCGTTGCTGCGACTGCGAGCAAGTTCCTGAACTTCATCCAACAGCAGGATAGTCGGCCTGGCCCTCCTCGAGAGCTTTCCCAAGAGATCATCGAGGTGCAGGAGCAGATTGGCTGGCGGTTCGCCCTTCAGTCGGGTGAGATCGATTTCGGCCTCGGCTCCCGTTCCGGTGCCCGGAACGGATGCCGATAGTTTCAGCTTGGGAGCCATCCGCCAGGCCGAGGTCCGAATTCTGTCCGCCAATCCGCCGCGCTCCCTTGATCTCTCGAGGGCGTGCAGCAGCACGGCCAGCGGGCTGAGCGGAGCTTGCCAGAACGACGCGTAGATCACGCGGTGTCCCTGCGCCTCGGCGTTCGGTGCCAGGTCCTGAACCAGGAATTCAGTTTTTCCCGTTCGCCGAGGAGCGAAGAGGGTCAGCGCCTGGGCCGGACCGCGAGCAAGCGTTCCAAGTGTCTGATCAGCGAGTTCGTCCCGCCGGAAATGCCAGGGGTCTTTAGTCATTCAATCTCGTTTAGCCAGTTTTAGCCACGAATGGATAATTATCTCCCGATGGATAATCGTGGCTAATTCGCCTGTCGTCAACGGCCCCGCCTTATCGCAGGTCGCCAGTCCGATGCGGCCTTGACGCGCCCAATCCATCCAGGCGACACTGTCCGGTGACATGAACAGCCCACATCATTCCGCCACCTTCGCGGCCCGCCCCGCCTTCCCGGTCTCCGCAGCCGTCACAGCCCTCACGGCCGCCCTCACCGCCTGTAACCCGTCCCCGCCCGTCGACGACGCCTTCCTCACCCGCGCCGAGCGCACCGACTACCGCGAGACCAGCTCCTACGCCGAAGTCGTCGATTTCCTCCAGCGCGCGGCCGCGAGCGACCCGTCCGTCCACTACACCACCTACGGCTACACCACCGAGGGCCGGCCCCTTCCCATGGTCGTCGTCGGCGACATCGCGGACGCCAGCCCCGCGTCTGTCCGAGCCACCGGCAAAACGGTTGTCTACCTGCAGGGCAACATCCACGCCGGCGAGGTGTGCGGGAAGGAAGCGCTCCAGATGCTGCTCCGCGATCTCATGGCCGGCCGCCACGGCCAGTGGCGCGAGTCGCTGGTCCTGCTGATCGCGCCCATCTACAACGCCGACGGCAACGAGCGCGTGACCCTCACAAACCGCGGCCGTCAGCACGGTCCCGTCGGCGGCATGGGCCAGCGTCCGAACGCACAGGGATACGATCTCAACCGCGATCACATGAAGCTCGACTCGCCCGAAGCGCATTCCGTGGCGCGTTTGTTCAGCGAGTACGATCCGCATGTATCAGTGGATTTGCACACGACCAATGGGACACGGCACGCCTATCATCTCACATACTCGCCGCCACTCCACCCGAACACGCCTGCGGGAATCGACCGCTTCCTGCGGCAGGGACTCCTGCCCCACGTCACGACGGAAGTCCGGGACAAACACGGCTGGGAGTTCTACTACTACGGCAACGCGTTCGGACCCGGCGGCGGCGAGCGCGGCTGGTACACCTTCGACCACCGCCCGCGCTTCAACAACAACTACATCGGCCTGCGCAACCGCATCGCCATCCTGAGCGAGGCCTACTCGTACGCGACCTTCGAGGAGCGCGTGCTCGCCACGCTGTACTTCGTCGAAGAGATCCTCGACTACGTCCATGAACACGCGGACGAGGTGCGCCGCGTCGTCGCCGAGGCCGAAGCTGCCACGGTGGTCGGCACGTCTCTGGCGCTGCGCGCCGTGCCCGAGCGCTCGCCCGAGCCCGTCGACATCCTCATGGGCGCCGTCACCGAGGAGACCCACCCGCTCACCGGCCGCCCACTGTTGCTGCGCGCCGACACGCAGTACGTCGAGACCATGTACGAGTACGGGACCTTTGCGCCGACCCTCAGCGAGCGCGTGCCCGAGGCCTACCTGGTCCCTGGCGATCTGCCGGACGTCCTGACCCGCCTCGCGGCACACGGCATCGCGCTCGAGCCCGCCGACCCGACGCCCGTGGACGTGCAGGCGTTCCGCATCGATTCGGTGCAAACCGCCCAGCGCCCGTTCCAGGGACGCAACGAGCAGACGCTCTTCGGGCGCTACGAGACCACCACGGTCACCCCGTCTGCCGGCGACATGTGGGCACGTGCCGACCACCCGCTGGGCCGCCTGCTCTTCACCCTGCTGGAGCCGCAGTCCGACGACGGGTTCGCCAACTGGGGCTTCCTCGCCGACCGGCTGAGCGCCGGCGCGGTGTATCCGGTGCTACGGGTGCCGGCCGCGGCGAACTCCGGCGGTAACGGCTAGGCCGCGTAGCGAGGCCCCCGGCCAGGCCCCCCCGGCCCGGCCCCGACGTCAGGTCACCGCTCCGCGAGCACCACCACACGATCATTGCGGACCGGAACACGCCCACCGGGCCCGAACGCGAAAGGCACGGAGCGGTTGTCCGGATGCCAGAGGTCGAGGTGGGTCTGCACCTGGAGATGAAGGTGCGGCATGGTGGTGTTCCCCGAGTTTCCGACCAGACCCAGCGGATCGCCCGTCCGCACCCGGTCGCCTTCGCTGACTTGCAACGTCCCCTGCCGCAGGTGCGCAAGGACGACGAAAAGGCCGTTGTCGAGTTCGATGATGACGACGTTCCCCGCGGCATCCGCGACATCGGTCACCAGGTTGAGGCCCTCCGAATCTTCCATGTCGCCACGCGTCACGACCACCGTGCCGTCGACCGGTGACACCAGTTGCTGCTCCCAGGTGTGGACACCCGCATTGCCCGGCTCGTCGGTGAAGATCCGGCCTTCGTCCAGACGGACCATATCGACGGCGAAGTGCTGGTTGTAGGCAGAGATGTGGTGGCTCTGCAGCGGACTGTAACCCCCCTGCAGCACCAGCCACTCACCCTCGAATGGCGGCGCGATCCGCACCACGGGGTCCACTGCGCCGGTCAGCCGCGGACCGAGAGAGGCGCGGCCGAGATCGAAGGCCAGGACCAGCGCGCCGGCCGCCATGACGAGCGTAGGTCCCGGGTTGGTCCGGCGCGAGACCAGGAATGAAGCCGCGACCCGCAGCACGGAAGCAACGGCCAGCACAATGATCAGAGACGTCATTTCGGCCGACCGGGGAAAGACCGTCAGGCACGCAAGGGCCGTCAGCGCCCAGAAGGCGCCGCGCCCGGCCGCCTGCAGGAGCTGGGGCCCACGGTCACGCCCACGGAGTCCGCGCAGCAGTCCGGTGTAGAGGCGCCCTTTCCTCGCCAGCCATATGCGGCTCGCGACCGCCCAGCCGCACCCGAGCAACAGCACGACCGCCAACGCCTGGTGGCTGTAGAGACCCACGATACGGAGGGCGAACAGGACCCCGACACCCAACAGCGTGAGCACGGTCGTGACGATCGCGTAGGTGCGCTTGCCCTTAATCCCCATCGTCTCCTCCTACCTCGTTCAACACCAGCAGTTCCCTCTGCGCCCGGTCCCGCTGCGGCACCTGGTGGCACCGGCGGCAACGCGCCTCGTACGACTCCGCCCCACCCACCTGGATCGTCGGGCCCTCCGCGGGCGCCGGCCTGCCGTCGATCAGGCGCTGGTTCCTCGTCGCGGGATCGCCGCACACGACGCAGATCGCGTTCAGCTTGTCGATGCGCTCGGCGCGCGCCAGGAGCAGTCCCATCGGGCCGAAGGGCTCGCCCCGGAAGTCCATGTCGGTGCCGGCCACGATCACGCGCATCCCGGTGTCCGCCAGCGCATCGGCGACTTCGCAGATGCCGTCGTCCAGGAACTGCGCCTCGTCGATCGCGACGACGTGCGTCCCCGGGATGACCTTCTCGGCGATCTGCACGGAACTGGATACGGGCTCAGCGTCGATCTGCCGGCCGTCGTGAGACGAAATGCGGAACTCGCCGCCGTACCGGTCGTCGAGGTGGGACTTGAAGAGCTGCACGCGCCGGCCGGCGATGAGCGCGCGCCGTACCCGCCGGATCAGCTCTTCGGACTTGCCGCTGAACATGACGCCTGCCACGACCTCGACCCAGCCGTGCCTGGCGGGCGGGCGTCCGATCATGGAGTGCTGATCACGGCGCACCCGGCAGACGATACCCGATGTCCTTCGCAACCGCCTCGTCCACCGTCTCCGGCGAGATCAGCACCGACACCGACACCGTCAGCGCACCGGCCGCAGCAATGTTGAGCGACAGCGCCGTCGCTGCGGTCTCGTCGGGCAGGTCGGCGATCAGATACAGGTCGCAGTCACCGAAGGCATAGTAGAAGCCTTCCAGCGTGCCGCCGGCGCTCTCGATCGTCTCGCGCAGCGCAGCTTCCCGGCCGGTGCCGCCCTCGGCGAGAAGTCCCTTCAGGCCGGACTGCGTGTAGTTGGTTCGGAACATGTACTTGGTCATTGCGTCCTCCTGACCCGGGGATGGCTCTGTGTGTGACTGGCCCAATGGTGCCATGCCGCGGTCCGCGCTGGCAAGTCGCGCGCAGAGGGGCTGGAGGGCCGAAATAACGATTGGACGGTGTCGTGATAACGATTGGACGGTGCGCCGATAACGATTGGACGGCCTTCCAATGACGATTGGACGCAGCTAGATTGGCTCCTGCCCTCCAGCGAAGGAGCCACCGTCATCTTCCCGAGAGTCACCACCCGGCTTGTGCGCCAGGCGCTCACCGACACGCCTGTGGTCTTTGTCATGGGCGCGCGGCAGGTGGGGAAGACGACCCTGGTGAACGCCCTGATCGACGACAGCTGGGAGTACATCACCTTCGACGACAATGCGCAAGCGGAGGTGGCCCGGGCCGATCCCATCGGCTTCATCCGCAATCTTCCGCCGAAGCGTATTGCGCTCGACGAGGTGCAGCGGGTGCCGGAGACCCTGCGTGCGATCAAGCAGTCCGTGGATGAGAATCGAACGCCGGGGCGCTTCCTGCTCACCGGATCGGCGAATGCGCTGCTTCGCCCCAGGGTCTCCGACGCGCTGGTCGGACGGATGGAGGCCATCCGGCTCGCGACGTTGTCGGAATGCGAGATTGCAGGTCGGGAGCCAACGTTCCTGGGCACCTTGCTTCGTGGCGACCCTCCCGTGGCCGAGGACCTGCGGGTCAGGGATCGCCTGGTGCGGCGGATTGTGACCGGCTGCTTCCCGGAACCGCTGTTGCGGGCGAGCGAGCGACGCGCGCGCGCCTGGTATCGCCAGTATGCGAACACACTCATACAGCGCGACCTCGCCGACCTGCCCGGAATCGGTCAGGTGGACGCCATGACCAAACTGCTTCGCCTGACCGCCATCCACTCGGGGCAATTGGTCAACCTTGCCGATCTCGCAGGCAAGCTCGGCCTGAACCGCGTCACGGTGGGGAAGTACCTGGCTCTCCTGGAACAACTCTTCCTCGTGGAGCGTGTCCCGGCCTGGCACGCCGGCGAGTTCCGGCGCATGGTCAAGACGCCGAAGATGCACGCGGTCGACACCGGAATGATGTGTGCGCTGCGCGCGATCGGCCGGCGGAAACTCGTGACAAGCCCCGCCGACATGGGGTCGCTGCTGGAATCCTTCGTGTACAACGAACTGAGGAAGCAGGCACTCTGGGTGGACGACCCTCCGGCGTTCCACCACTACCGGGACAAGGACAAGGTCGAGGTGGACATCGTGTTGGAGAGCGTGTCGGGTGGATGCTACGGGATCGAGGTGAAGGCTGCGGCTTCGTTGCACGCGCGCGACTTCACCGGCCTGAAACGCTTCCGGCGCGTGGCGAAGGAGCGGTTCCGCATGGGTGTGCTCCTCTACGACGGCGACCACACGACGGCGTTCGGCGACCGCCTCTACGCCGTCCCGATCGGGGCGCTCTGGCGGTAGCCGGGCAGACCGTCGACCGCGGTATAGATTACAGCCATGGCAACGCACTGGGCCATCGACCTCGGCACCTCGAATACGACCATCTGCGAAGACCGGTCCGGCCATCCGCACGTCGTCAACCTGCCGGACCTGGCGAAGCTCGAGCCGCTCACGCAGACCCCGGTCATGCCGTCGTGCGTGTGTGTCATGGACACCCGCGCCGAGCAGGTTCTGATCGGGCAGGAAGCGGTCACCTACAACTGGGACGGACGGGCCACGGGGTTCGCGCGCGGGTTCAAGCGCTACCTGGGCACCGAGAGCGGGCGGACGCTGGCGCGGGCGAGTGGAAGAGCGTTCACCGCCCAGGATGTCGCCTCCCTCTTCCTCCGCGAGGTCATCCGTACGCTCGAGGCGCGATTCGGCGACGAGGTCACCGACATTACCATCGCCACGCCGAGCGGCTTCTACGAGACGTACCGGGCCGAGCTGCAGTCGATCATCCGCCGCCTGAAGCGCCGCGGCCTGTGGGAACGCATCTGGGCGCGCCTGCGGGGGAAGCCGGCCGGGATCGTGTTTCGGACGCTCGACGAACCGGTGGCCGCCGCGCTCGGCTACGGGGTGGATGTGGGGCGCGCCACGACGCTGGTGGCGTTCGACTTCGGCGGCGGATCGATGGAAGCCGCGGTGGTGCGGACCGACGGGGCGCGGACGGCCGAGACCGGCCGGGCGGAAGTGCTGGCCAAGCAGGCCGTGGACCTCGGCGGCGACGATATCGACCGCTGGGTTCTGGAACGGTTCGTGCCGGCGGCCCTGCACGACTGGCCCGAGTGGGAGGTCGCGCTCAGATGGGAGGCGGAGCGCGTCAAGCTGCTGGCCAGCGCCGGGAGCGAGGGCGACTTCACCTTCCGCAACGAGGCCTACGGGAAACTCGACTACGACGCTCTGCATGACACGCTCGCCGCAAACGGCCTGTACGCACGGATCCGGGAACTCCTCGACGCGCTGCTGACCGAGCTGCGTACCCGGCACGGCGTGCTTTCGGACGACATCGACGACGTGATCCTCGAAGGCGGCTCCACCCTTCTACCCGAGGTGCGCAACGTCGTGGGCGACGTGCTCGGCCGGGACAAGGTGCGGGAATGGCTGCCCTTCGAGGCCGTGGCGCGAGGCGCGTGCATCTTCGCGGGCGGCGCGTACGTCGAGGACTTCATCTACCACGACTACGCGCTTCGCATTTTGCCCGACGACGACGGCGAAGCCGAATACGAGCTGCTCATCCCCGGCGGAACGCGCTTCCCGACCGCCGACGATTTCGTGACGCGCTACTACGCCCCCGGCTTCGATGGCCAGCAGCACATCAACCTCTTCATATGCGAGGTCGGGCGCGTTGCCGGACGCCCGGTCGAGTGGATCGAGCGGCCCAGCGGCTCGCGCCATTTCGTGCCCCGGACGGCGGGCGAGCGCGCGTTCTGCCTGTGCCTCAATGAAGCGGACCCGGCGCTGCCGCTGAACCCGGCCGGCCGCGGAACGTCACCCCGGTTGCGCGTGACCTATTCGGTGGATGTGAACCGCTGGCTGTGCGTAACCGTACATGATTTGCAGAGAAAGGCCGACCTGAAGGTGAAACACCCCGTGGTGAGACTGCGATGAGCGCCGGGAGGCCAGTCGGATGAGCATTCTCAAGGCCCTCTTCGGGCCGAGCCAGAAGGAGATCTGGCGGCAGCTGTCCACGAAGGTGGGCGGACGCTTCCACGAAGGCGGCCTTTTCGCCACATCCGCCGTCCAGGCCCGCCACCGCGACTGGATCATCACGCTCGACACGTACACGGTGAGCAGCGGCAACTCGCACCAGACCTTCACCAGACTGCGCGCTCCGTACTTCAATCCGGAGGGCTTCCGGTTCGAGATCTACCGGTCGAGCATTTTCAGCGGCCTGGGGAAGTCGCTGGGAATGCAGGACATTCGGGTCGGCCATCGAGGGTTCGACGAGGACTTCGTGATCAAGGGCACCGAGTCCGGGCGCGTGCGGCGCCTCTTCGACAACGAGAAGATCCGTCGCCTCATCAATGCCCAGCCGAGGATTCGCCTGTCCGTCAAGGCGCACGAAGGATGGCTGAGCAAGTTCCCCGCGGGCGTGGACGAACTCCACTTCCAGTCGGCCGGTGTGATCAAGGATCTCGACCAGTTGCGGGCGCTGTTCGACCTCTTCGCCGAGGTTCTGCAGCAGGTCTGTCACGAAGGCAGGGCGTATGAGGACGATGTGCGGATCCACATGCGGCGCCTGCGCGCGCCGGGAGGAAGGATCGAGGACAAGCATCTCCTTTGGGAGAGCTACGGTCAGCGACGCGATGCGGCTGCCGCGCTCGGCCGGCTCGGGGATCCTGTGGCCGTCCCGGTCCTCGCGTCCGTGCTCTGGGACGAGGACGAGGTGCTCAGGACCCGGGCCGTCGACGCGCTCACCGAGATCCCGCACCAGGAGTCGATCGGCCCGCTCATCCCGCTGCTCGCCGACGTGCGTGCAGCCGACGGCCTGAGCATGCGCGCACGCATTGCGGATGCGCTGAGGGAGCGGGGCGAAGGGGAGCTGGTCGACGCCGTGCTCGAAGCGTTCGCCGGCGACTTCGGCCCTCTCAAGGCGCGCGGCGACGGTTACAGGACCGAGATCGTGGCCGCTCTGGCGGGCGCGCTCGACGGACCCTCCGGCGCGAACGCGGCGAACGCGCTGGCGGGGATCCACGCCGTGGAGGCGCTGCCCCGGCTCCGGGAGGTCCTGAGGAACATCGGCGCGGGAGGGCCCACGGGCGAGGCGGTCGCGGGTGCGGTCAGGAAGCTCGAAGCGCGGGCCTCGCTGCCGCGCGCCGCCTCAGGGGCCGATGTCCAGGCCGACACGCTGCCGCGGGCGGCGCGGCAACCGGACGACGACCGGGTCTCGCTGCCGCGCGGCTCGCGGGCGCCGGACGGCCGCTAACGGGCCGACTTCGATAATTTCGCCACGTGGACCACCCTGTCGGCGAGGTAGGAGTGCCCGCGCACCTTGTCCCGTGCCTCGGGGCAATATCCCGTGCCGCGGGATGGGGCGACGGTTACCTTGGACGCGCCAGCCGACGACCCCTTTCCCCGCACCAACTGGCGAGCCATGAAACAGCCTTCTTCTTCGCGCTCCGGCGCCCGAACCTCCCCTCTTGCGGTCGCCGCCGCTCTGACGCTGGGCGTGGCAATGGCCGTAGCGGCCACACCGACGCCCTCACACGCCCAACAAAACAGCGCCCCGGCCGCCAATCCCGTCGATGTGGAGTCCATCGACGCGATCATGACCGCCGTCTACGAAGTCATTTCCGGCGACGCCGGTGTGGCGCGCGACTGGGACCGCTTCCGCTCGCTGTTCGCGCCGGGGGCCACACTGAACCCCGTGGGCCGGCCCGACGGCGCCACGTACGCGCGGCAGGTGATCACGCCCGACCAGTATGCCGAGAATGCGGGACCATTCCTGGAGGAGAACGGCTTCCACGAGGTCGAGATCCATCGGGTGACCGAGCAGTACGGCGTGATCGCGCACGCGTTCAGCACCTACGAATCGCGGGAGCGGGCGTCGGATCCGGAGCCGTTCGCGCGCGGCATCAATTCGTTTCAGCTGCTGTGGGACGGCACCCGCTGGTCGATCGTGTCGATCTACTGGCTGCAGGAAAGCGACGACCATCCGATTCCGGCGATGTACCTGCCGGGGAATGACTCGCCGGGGATGGACTCGCCGCAGCCCGGCCAGCAGGTCGTTCTTGTCACCGGCGCCACCTCCGGGCTGGGCCGTGAGCTTGCAATGCGGCTCGGCGCGCGTGGCGACCACGTGATTGTGCACGGGCGCAACGAGGAGCGGGGTGCCGAGGTGGTGGACGCGATCAACGCGGCGGGACCCGGCAGCGCCCGCTTCTACCGCGCCGATTTTGCGTCCTTTGACCAGGTGCGCGCGTTCGCCGAGACGCTGCTGACGGACTACGAGCGGCTGGACATCCTGATCAACAATGCGGGCTTCGGCTCGGCGCCCGACGAGCGGTGGGTCACCGAGGACGGGCACGAGTACCGCTTTCAGGTGAATTACCTGTCGACCTTCCTGCTCACGCACATGCTGATGCCGCGGCTGCTGGAGAGCGTGCCGGCGCGCATTGTCAATGTCTCGTCGGGCGCGCAGACGCCGATCGACTTCGACGACGTGATGATCGAGAACAACTTCAGCGGGCGCCGGGCGTATGCGCAGAGCAAGCTGGCGCAGATCATGTTCACGCATGACCTGGCCGAGGAGCTGGAAGGGACCGGGATTGTGGTCGGCTCGCTTCATCCGGCGACCTATATGCCGACCGCCATGGTGCGCCGTCTTGGTGCCACCCCGCGCCAGACCATCGCGGAGGGTGCCGACGCGACGATGCAGGTGGTCGACTCCGACGACTTCGAGAGCGGACAGTACTTCAGCGGACTCCGGCCGACGCGCGCCAACGATCAGGCCTACGACGTCGAGGCGCGTGAGAAGCTGAGGCGGCTGAGCGAGGAGCTGACCGGGATTCGGTCAGGGCGGAGGAGATTAGTGCGGCGGCGGGCTCGTAGGGACCGTGCGATCATGAACGCGGCGGCGTTGATGGCGACCCTCGCCGTGCACGGCCCGGCATCGGCCCAGCTGCCGCCGGACACGGTTTTCGATGTCGAAGAAATCAGGGTGGTGGTGGGCTCCCGGGCGGGTGTCGCGGACCCCGCGACGCTCCCCGTTCCCGTGGACATCTACGGTGCCGAAGAGATCGCGCGCCTGGGGGAAGTCGATCTGGCCGAGGTGCTCGGGAACATCGCGCCGTCCTTCAACTCCACGCGCCTGTCCGCGGGCGACGGCGCGGCTCTTCACGTCGCCACGCTGCGCGGCATGAGCGCCGATCAGGTGCTCGTGCTGGTGAACGGCAAGCGACGGCATGGCGTTGCGTTTGCGAAGGTGCTTGCGGCCTCCGGCCAGGGGACGACCGGTACGGACCTGCGCGCGATTCCGGTTCACGCGATCAAGCGGATTGAAGTGCTGCGGGAGGGTGCCGCCTCGCAGTATGGCTCGGACGCCATCGCGGGCGTGATCAACATTGTGCTCAAGGACGACGCCAGCGGAGTCGGCGCGTCGACCTTCCTCGGCCGCACGTCGCGCGGCGACGGCATGAGGCTGATCACTTCGGCCAACGCCGGCGTCCCGCTCGGAGACGGCTTCCTCAACGTCACGATGGAGGTCGCCAGGCAGGAGGTGACGAACCGGGCGGGTGCGGCGCCGACCTGCTTCGGGCCCGATCCGTCCTACGGTCCCTGCGCGGATGGCGGCAAGGTCATGCAGTTGCAGCGCAACGGCGAGCCCGACTACAGGGGAGCCGGCTTCATGGCCAATGCGGCGATTCCCGTCGGTGAATCGGCGGAGTTCTATGCGTTCGGAGGCTACTCGGGGCGGGAAGCGGTCTCCGACGGTCTGTACCGCAAGGCGGACTGGGTGCCGCGTTCGGTCAGCTACGCCTACCCGGACGGTTTCTTCCCGATCGAGGAATCGGACCTTTCGGACAAGTCGGCGGTGGCGGGGTTGCGAGGCGACATGGGCGAGTGGTCGGGCGACCTCAGCCTCGGATTCGGACACGGACGATTCGCCTTTGGCGCGGCGAACTCGATCAACCCGTCGTACGCGGCCGAGTTCCTGGCGAAGAACCCCGGTGCCGACGGAGCATCCATTGCGGCCAACGCCGGACCCCGAAACACCTTCAGCGGGGGCCTGAACGTGCGGCAGTGGACGCTGAGCGCCGACGCGACACGGGAAGTGCAGGTTGGTCGGACCCCGGCGTTTCTGGCCGTGGGCAGCGTGTTCCGCCGGGACTCGTACTGGATGGAAGCCGGCGACCGCGCCTCGTGGGCGTGCGGACCCAGCGATACGCCCGGCAGCTTTCCGGCCGCCCATCACCAGAACGACGGGACGGTCTATGCCAGTTGCGGGATCCAGGGCTACCCGGGCTACAGCCCGACCTCGGCTTCGCTGAGCGAACGGGATCGCAGCAGCTTTGGCGCGTACGCGGACATGGAGTTGCGCGCGTCGGGCGGACGCACCCTGAGCGGCGCCCTTCGGTTCGAACGCTACACCGACGCCGGGAGCTCGCTGACCGGCAAGGTGGCCGGCCGCATGGCGTTGGGCGCGTCGGGCGCGGCACTGCGTGGGGCGGTGTCCACCGGTTTTCGCGCCCCGCGGCTTCCCCAGCGAGGCTTCAACACCATCGGCTTTGTGGGCGGCAGCGATGGCCTGGTCAGCGCCGGGTTCCTGCCGGAAGGCGATGCGATGGCGTGCGCCGACTTCGGAGCCTGCGCGCTGAGCCACGAGACTTCGCTCAGCGTTACCGGCGGGTTCGTCTATTCCAACGACGCCGGGCTGTTGATCACCGCGGACTATTACCGTGTCGCGGTCGCCGACGCGATCGCCCTCACCCAGAGCCTCGATCAGAGTCACGGGCTTCGTGCCGGTGCCCGGTTCCAGGGTCGCCCGGTGGACGCGGTGGCGTTCTGGACCAACGCGATCGACACCCGCACGCAGGGGGTGGACCTGGTCGCGGGCTGGCGTTTCCGTGGGATGGACTGGGGAGCTGCGGATCTGTCGGCCAGCTTTCATCGGAACAGCACGGAGATCACCGCAAACCGGAACGAGAACTTCATCGGTCCCACGCAGCAGACGCTGATCGAGCAGGCGCAACCCGGACGCCGAATCGGCGTCAGCGCCGACATCCGTGCCGCGCGGGGCATGGGCGCGAGGTTCAGCGTGAACCACATCGACGAGGTCACCACACCCTTCATCTTCGAGCAGAACGTGACGATCGAGGCGGCGGCGATCGCCGACCTGGAGGTCACGTTCCGGGTGGCCGACCGCATCCAGGTCGGAGTGGGGGCCAACAACCTGCTGGACCGTCTGCCGAACCGGCTTCCGGACGACTCCGTGGCGCAGCTCTGGACGATGGAGTACCCGTCCGAGTCGCCCTACGGCGTCGCGGGACGCATCTGGTACGCGCGGGTCAGTGTGGTCGGGAACTGATCGCTTAGGCGGCTGCCGACCCGGAGCAAGGGAGACAGGGAGATGAGAGTGACCAGGCGACTGTTGGGAGCGCTCGCGCTTACGGCTCTGGTGGCCTTCACGGCGCAGGGACAGGAGGCGATGAGGACCGCGCCCCGGCCCATCGGGGGCATCGACTCGATCTGGATCGACGAGCTGACCTGGATGGAAGTGCGCGACGAGATCGCTTCGGGCAAGACGACCGCGATCATCGCGACGGGCGGGGTCGAGCAGAACGGCCCGTACATGGCGGGCGGCAAGCACAACTATGTGCTGGAAGCGATGTGCGACGCGATTGCGCGGGAGCTGGGCGATGCGCTCTGTGCGCCGGTCATGAAGTACGTGCCCGAGGGCGATCCCGAGAACATCCGCTATCCGGGCACGCTGAGCGTCCGCCAGGAGACGTTCCGGTTGGTGCTCGAGGATGTGGCCAACAGCCTGAAGAGCCAGGGATTCACCGACGTCGTCTTCATCGGGGACAGCGGGGGCAACCAGAACGGAATGTCCGAGACGGCGGACAAGCTCAACGCGTACTGGCGCGGCGCGGCGCGGGCCCACTATATCGAGGAATACTACCGCGAAGACATCTGGAGTTGCGAGTTTTTGAAGACCGAGTTGCAGATCTTTCAGCAGCCGGATGTGTGTACCGCGACGCGGGACCTGTATCACGACGACGTGCACTACTCATCGATCGTGGCGACCATCGACCCGGAGCACATCCGCGCGCGGCAGCGGATCGAGGCGGACCTCTACTCGATCAACGAGGTGGAGCTGGGGCCCGTGGCGCGAACGCTGGAGATCGGCCGGGCGCTGATCGACTACCGCACGGAGATCACCGTGCGCGCGATACGGGAGAGCATGGCGCGATAGGCGGCGGGCGCCGGCGGGCCCCGTCGGTGGCCGGCCCGCGCTGCCCAGGCCGGCCGGGACGCCTCAGTTGCGGTTCGCGATCCTCTCCTTGATCACACTTGCGGTGCGCTCGGCACGGGCATCGGCGATCTGGTGCCCGAGTTCCAGCGACTTGCCCAGATCGGTGATCGAGAACCCGTCGATGACGGCCTGGCCGGCCTTCACCCGTGCCGCCCAGCGCACCGAGGCCGGGTCGTCGAGCATCATGTTCAGCGTGATGGTCGGGTTGTCGTGGAGCGCGTCGCTGGTCATGTCGTCGGTGACGGCGCCGAGGTCGCGCAGCACGTTGGGGCTGCCGGGCGGGGCGCGGTAGTACTCGGGGACGAAGTGGACGACCGCCTCGCCGCCCCACGCCTCGGTCAGCGCGGTGGCCACGTTGTCCATGCCGCGCTGATTGCCGCCGCTGTCGCCGATCAGGACGATGTTCTCGAACCCGTGCATCTTGAGGCTGTGCGCGACATCGGTGAGCACGGCCTCGAACGTTTCCTGTTGCAGGCTGATCGTGCCCGGGCTGGTCATGTGGCCCGTGGGCGGGTCAATGCCGCCTTCGGGCACGGTTTCGATCACGGGCGCGCAGAGCGCGTTGCCGAGCTTCTTCGCAATCGCGGGGCAATTGGCGCGGAGCACATAGTTGTGCTTGCCGGTGACAAGCCATGGCCCGTTGGGCTCGATGCCACCGGTGGCCACGATGGCCGTGGTCTTGCCGTCTGCCACCGCGTCGCGGACGTCCATCCAGGTCATCTCCTCGATCCAGACGGTCTTGACCGGGGGTAGAGGGTTGGGTGTGTCGACGCAGTTGTAGATGTTGGCGCGGCAGTCGCCGCCTCCCATCGAACGGGGATCGGGGGCCGGCCGCTCGCGATTGCCCCCACGCTGCGCCTGGCCGCCGGCTGCGCGCCGCATGGCCGCGAACTGGGCGGACCGGTCCGGTGCCGGCAGCGTGCCCCGGTTCGCTATGGCCTTGCGGATCGCCGCGACGGTGTGCTCAGCGCGGAACGCCACGATCTCGCGCGCCAGTTCCAGCGATTTGACCCGGTCCTCGATCGACACGCCGTTGATCGATGCCTTGCCCGCCGCGACCCGCTCGTCGAAGCGAACCGAGAAGGGGTCGTCGTAGAACATGTTGAGGGTGATGATCGGGTCGTCGTGCATGCCCTCGTTCTCGCCGGCCTCGAGGCCCCGGAAGGCCATGTAGCGGGTGACCGAGTTGTAGTCGTAGTACTCCTGCACGTGCGCCACGACCGCCGCGCCCGCGAACTTCGCGTTCAGCCTCTCGGCCACGGCGCGCTGCCCGCCCTGATTCCCGCCGCTGTCGCCGATGAAGATGATGTTGCGGAAGCCGTGCATCTTGAGGCTGTGGGCGACATCGGTCAGAAGCGCCTCGAAGGTCTCCTGGCGCAGGCTGAGGGTGCCTGGACTGGTCATGTGCCCGCTGGGCGGGTCAATGTTGCCTTCGGGCACGAGCTTGATGATCGGGGCGCAGAGCGCGTCGCCCAGCTCGCGCGCGATCGCGTCGCAGTTTGCGCGCAGCACGAAGTTGTGCTTGCCGGTGGCGAGCCAGGGGCCGTTGGGCTCAACGCCGCCCGTGGGGATGATCGCCGTGGTCTTGCCGTCGGCGAGCGCGTCGCGGACGTCCATCCAGGTCATCTCCTCGATCCACACCGTGTTCGGCGCGGGGAGCGGGTTCGGCGTGTCCGCGCAGTTGTAGACGTTGGCCGCGCAGTTGCCGCCGCCCATGCTGTTCGGGTCGCGCTCCGGGCGCTGCTGGGCCATGACTGGGGTAGCGGTGAGGAGCAGGGCTCCGACGAGCAAAGCGTTCTTCACGGTTTGTCCTCCGGGTTTCGGATTGGGCGAGGCGTGATGAGCATGGTACGGTGTCGGGCGCGCGGTGGCGAGGGGGTGCGCACCTGGGCGCGTCCCGCTCAGCTCGAGTGAATCTCCGTCGCGGCCCGCAGGCCCGACTCGAGCGCGCCGTTCATCCACCCCCGCGCTTCCGAGGCGTGCTCGCCGGCGAAGTGGAGCGGGCCTTCAGCGCGGGCGAGCGCGCTACCGAGCTCGGCGTCTTGCGTGGGCGTCGGTTCCGCCCAGGCGGCGCGGCTCCAGGGGTCGCGCTGCCACGAGTGCGACGTGCCGGACGCGGCGTGGGCCGAGGCGCCGGGCAGGAAGTCCTCCCAGTGGGCGAGCACGCGGGTCACGCGGACGTCGTGGTCGAGGGCATCGAGTTCGTTGGCGCGCGCGCCGCGCACGTACGTCAGCAGAATACCCTCCGGACCGGACATGTCCCAGGTGGGATGCCACAGCTCTTCCGGCCAGTCGGTCGTTCCCCAGCCGTTCAGGTCCTCGGCCTCCCAGAACCGCGTCCGAAAGCGGACGAAGACTCGGGTCGCGCTCTGGTAGCTGAAGCCCCCGTTCATCGCTTCGGCCTTTGCGGCCGAGAGGGCCGGCGAGAAGCGGATGGTGCGCAGAAGGGGAACCGGCACGGTCACCAGGACCCGGTCCGACAGGTAGGTGCTGCCATCGCCGGTACTCGTGCTCACGGCGGTCCCGGCGACGATTTCGGTCACGGGAGAGGCCGTGATCACGCGGTTGCCGAGTGCGTCGGCGAAAGCGGCGGGCAAGCGGTCGCTCCCGCCCCGGATCTTCACGAAGTCGGGCCTTTCAGAGAGAAAGGAACCCGGTGGAACGGTGGCCCGCGCCCCGGCCTGGAACCGGAGGAACAGGCCGTCCTCCGGGTAGAAACGGTCCAGTTCCAGCCCGAAATGGCGCGCGTACCCCAGGGTCAGGTCGTGCTCCGGGGGAATGCGCGCGGCCCCCGCCTCGGCCAAGTGCCCGGTCGCAAACGGGGAACGCAGGGTGAGCACGCGCCCGCCAATGCGTTCACGGGCCTCCAGCACGGTCACATCGTGTCCGGCCCGCGAGAGTTCGTAGGCCGCCACCAGCCCGGACATCCCGGCTCCCACCACGACAACCCGCAGTGGTATGCCGGCCCGATTCAGCGCTCCGGGCGTGTCCTCGGGCTCGAGGGGGCTGGAGCAGGAGACCAGACCGAGGCCCGCCAGCCCTGTCCCCGCCAACCCGGCCCCCGCACGGCGAACGAAATCGCGGCGATTCATCGAATGCGGAACCGGGCTGGTCCGGACGACGGCGGATCGGTTCCGCGTCATGGTGGGAGGTGTCGCGGCCCCGACCGTCAGGGCGTGCTCGACGGAACCATGCGGGCGAGCAGTTCGACGTTCTCGACATGGCAACCATCATGCCCGGCCTCGACATCGTCCATTCGCCAGGGCAGGTATCCGTCGGCGCGAACCTCCACCTCGTAGGTGCCGGGGCGCTCGCCGCCCCCGTACAGGAACTGGTCGCCGTGCGATTCCATGGTCTCCCGGTATTGACCTTCCGTCAGAATCCCGATCGGCGTTGAACCGGGCGGCTGGCCGGTCAGCGAATCCTGAACCTCGACCGTGACGGCGTAAACGAACTGAGCCGTGCAGACCAGACCCTGGTCCACGAACCTGCACCCCGGCACGATCAGGGCGGCCAAGGCAATGGCGCACCGGGCACCGCCGCAGCGCAATCGCCGGGCCCCGCCTTGGCGCAACCACCTGGCCATGTGCGGACTCCTTTCCGTTGCCGGATGTCGGCAATCCCCTCTTTGCAGCGTCGACATGGAAACTGCGGTTTACAGGATGTCAACCGTAGTTGTCATCTCCACACTCGATCACCAGAGACTACGTATGCAGCGCCTCGATGTTCCCGACCATTTCGCGGGATTCCCGCGGTCCGAACACGCCGCCCAGGACCATGGCCGCGGCGCTGGCCGCCAGCGCCACGACCACCGGCGCCACACCGATGTCGATGATGCCCAGTTGCACCACCATGTACACGACTGCGCCCGACACGACCGCGCCGACCCCGCCGGCCAGGTTGGCGCGCTTCCACCAGAGCCCGGCGACGGTGGGGACGAACAGGCTGGAGCTGAGCACGCCGACGCCGGCCGTGTAGAACTGGGTGATCAACTCGGGTGGTGAGAACGCCCACAGGAGGGCCGCGATTCCGATCACCCAGGTCGTGACGATGCGCACGAGGCTGAGTGTGCGTTCGCTGGCGCGTCCGCGCATTGCGCCGCCCAGGATGTCGTGTGCGATTGCCGAGCTGCAGGCGAGCAGGAGCGCATCCGTGGTGGACATGACCGCGGCGAGCACGGCCGCGACGGCAATGCCGCGGATCAGCGGGGGGAACTGCGTCTCCATCACGCGCAGGAAGAGCTCGTCCGCGTCCTGCAGCCCGGGGAAGTCGAGCCGGCCGACCGGCACGATCGCGAGGACCGCCGCGAGGATCATCACGCTGTAGACGAGCATCGAGAGGTTGAGCGACATGCGCGCGCTGTCGGCGTCCCTGGCGGTGAACACGCGCATGACGATATGGGGGATCACGGGGATTGCCGTGGCCCAGATCACGAAGTAGCCGAGGTAGCTGGACACGGGCCGGTGCGCGACCTGTCCGAGTTCGGGCGCGACGGCGGTGGCCTGGCTCATGATCTCGACGGGTGACCCCACCTGCCAGACCAGCACGGCGGCCGTGCCTACCACGACCAGCACCATGAGGAGGCCCTGGATCACGTCCGTCCAGGTGATCGCGACCATGCCCCCGAACGATACATAGATGACGAACACCACCGTGGCGATCGCCAGCGCCGTGTTGTACGGAATCCCGAGCAGCGCCTCGGCGGCGATGCCGGCCGCCTTGAGTTGCGCCACGATGTAGATCGTGAAGGCGATGACGATGAGGACCGGGACCAGGTAGCGGATCAGCGCGTGCGGGTACCGGAAGGCCAGGAAGTCGGTGATCGTGAACTTGCCGAAGTTCCGGAGCGGCCTGGCGACCAGGATGGACGCCAGCGAAAAGCCGACCACCGAGCCGCCGAAAAGCGCCAGGGTCGCGGGGATTCCCTGCGCGTATGCCAGGCCCATGACCCCGATGATCGAGCCGCCGCTCGCCAATGCCGCCATGATCGCCATCGAATTGACGGCCGTGCCGATGCGGCGGCCGGCGACCCAGTACTCGCTGCCCGAGGTCAGGACCTTCCTGGACGCCCAGATCCCGATTCCGATGCAGGCGGCGAGGTAGACCCCGACGAGGATGCGTTCGAGGAGCATCAGCGCGGGTCGCGGCGCCGCCGGAGGAAGGCCACGAGCGTGACCGTGGGCGAGATCAGCATCAGCGCGGCGATGAGCCAGCCGAACACGGCCATCCCGCCGACCTCGACGGTGCGCCACACCGGGATGAACGCGAACGTGGCGAAGGCGATGAGGAAGGCGAGCGTCGCGCCCTCGCGTCGTCGCATGTGGAAGAAGGAGTCCTTCATCACAGCAATTCCACCCCCTTCAGTCGCGCCGCCTTCCGATCAAACGTGTAAAGCGGCCGCGCTCCAACCCGCTCCGCTGCGGCAAGGACCATCAGATCCGGGAATCCCGGGCCACCCTCCTGGTAGCGGAAGGAGGCTCGGGCCACATCGTCCGCGGTTTCGACGACGAGGCTCTGGGTCGCCACGAGTTCCTGCAGGATTGTCGCAATGCGTTCACGGGAAACCCCGTAGGCGCGCTCCAGGACCCAGACGAGTTCGACGACCACCTCACGGCAGGCATAACCGGGACGTTCGGTCGTGAGCGATTCCAGCAGGGCGCGCGCGGACTCCGCCTGGCGCTCGTCGTCGCGCACCAGGTAGCGGACAAGGACGTTGGTGTCCAGGGCGATCATTCCCCAGACGCCCCGTCGGCTACAGCTTGCTCCATTTCTGCCACGGTGACGGGTGGGCCGTCGTGCTTCAGTACGCCGAACAGCCGACGCATGGGCCGCACCGGCAGTATGCGGACCTCGCCGTCAAGAACGACATAGCGCACGCGGTCACCGGCCTGCACGCCCAGCGTGTCACGCACGGGCTTGGGTAGGGTCGTCTGTCCTTTTTTCGTTATCGCGGATTCCAGCATGGCGAACCTCCATTTGCCTTACAATATACGATGTCGCCTTGCGTTTGGCCATTGGGTAAGGACTGCCCCGGGCCGATCAATACCGCCCGAGCCGCTCCCTGTACGAGCGCATCTCGCGCTTCACGACCGGGCCGAGCAGGTACAGCCCCAGCAGGTTCGGAATCGCCACCACGTAGATCATTGCGTCCGAGAGGTCGATCAGCGCGGCGAGATTGATGCTGGCGCCCAGCACCACGAAGCCGCAGAAAAACAGCTTGAATCCCGCCTCCACCGAGCGGTTTTCGCCCGTCAGATACGTGAGGGCCTTCAGGCCGTAGTAGCTCCAGGAAATCATTGTCGAGAAGGCGAACAGCACGGCCGCGACGGACAGGGGCACGGGTGACCACGAGAGCGTGCTCTCGAACGCCGTCTTGGTCATTTCGATGCCGTTGATCCCGGCGTCGGCCAGGGAGGGATCGTAGACGGTGGTGATGATCACCAGCGCCGTCATGGTGCAGATGACCACCGTATCGATGAATGGCTCGAGCAGGCTGACGAATCCCTCGGTGCACGGCTCGTCGGTCTTCACGGCCGAGTGCGCGATGGCGGCCGAGCCGAGGCCGGCCTCGTTGGAGAACACCGCGCGACGGAATCCGATGATCATAACCCCGATCATCCCGCCGCCGATGCTGTCAGGCGAGAAGGCGCCCTGCCAGATCTGGACGATGGCGTCCGGCAGGCGGTCGGCGTTGATCCCGATGATCACGAGCGCCGAAAGCACATACAGCACCGCCATGAAGGGCACGAGCTTCGACGTGACCCGCGCGATGCTCCTGATCCCGCCCACGATGACCATCGCCACGGCGGCGGCCATGAACACACCCAGCAGCCAGGCCTTGTCGCTGAAGACGCTGCCCTCGGCACCCGTCACCTCGATCAGGATCGCGGCGGCCTGGTTGGACTGGAACATGTTGCCGATGCCGAGACATCCGAACACCATGGCGGCGGCGTAGAACATCCCCAGGCCGCGGCCGGCCCTCGGCAGGTTCCTGAACTCCAGCCCGCGCTGCAGGTAGTACATGGGCCCGCCGCTCACCGAGCCGTCCGGGTTGGTGTGACGGTATTTCACCGCCAGGGTGCACTCCGCGAACTTCGTGCTCATCCCGAGCACGCCGGCGATGATCAGCCAGAGCGTGGCGCCCGGCCCGCCCAGGGAAATGGCCACCGCAACCCCGGCGATGTTTCCGATTCCGACCGTACCCGACACCGCGGTGGCCAGCGCCTGGAAAGGGGTGACTTCGCCCGGCTGCGAAGGGTCGGTGTAGCGCCCCCTGACCAGGTCCAGCGCGTGTTTGAAGCCGCGCACGTTGATGAAGCGCAGGTACAGGGTGAAGAAAACGCCGCCCGCAATGAGCCACGCCACGATGAGGGGCACCTCGGCACCGCGTAGAAGATGAACCCGGACACGGCGTCCGTAACCGGTTGCATCCATCTGTTGATCGTCTCGTCAAGACCCATGAATGGCGTCCTCGGCGGGGGAGGGGCTGCGAAGTCTCAAATGTCCCGGCAGCCGTGCTCGATCCCGACCGTCACGGCGTCCACCAGCTCGTCGATGTCGGCTTTGGTGACAATCAGGGGAGGCGCGATGTTCACCGTGTTGTTGAGGCCGGGGACGCTGCGCGTGGTCTTGCCCACCAGCACGCCTTCGGCGGCCGCCCTCGCCACGACCGCCGTCATCACATCCTCGCTAACGGGTGTCTTCGAGCCCTTGTCCTCGACCAGCTCGACGCCGGCGAACAGGCCCTGGCCACGCACGTCGCCCACGTTTTTGTGGTCGAGCAGTTCGCGCAGGCGGTCAAGCAGGTAGGCCCCCTTCACGCGGCTGTTCTCGACCAGGTGCTCGTCCTCGATGATGCGCAGGTTCTCCAGCGCCGCTGCGAATCCGGCCGTGCATCCTCCATAGGTGCTGATGTCCCGGAAGTAGCGGAACTTCTCGCTCGGGTCGCCGAGGAACCTGTCGAACACCTCGGCGCGCACCGCCGCCGCCGAGATCGGGGCGTAGGAGCTCGCCATGCTCTTGGCCATGGTGACGATGTCGGGGACGAAGTCGTAGTGTTCGAACCCGAACATGGTCCCCGTCCGCCCGAATCCGCACACGACCTCGTCGACAATCAGCAGGACGCCGTATTCGTCGCAGATCTCGCGGACGATCGGATAGTACTCCTCAACCGGCGGAATGACCCCGCCGCCCGCGGTGATCGGTTCGAGAATCACGGCACCGACGGTGTCGGGTCCCTCTTCCAGGAGAGCGTCCTCGAGGGCACGCGCACACTCGATATTGCAGTCCGGATAGGTCTTCCCGAAGGGGCATCGGTAGCACAGGGCGTGAGGGATGGCGGCAAAGCCGTCCGGGAACGGCCCGTACGCCTCCTTGCGCTCCTCCTGGCCGCTCGCCGCCAGGCAGGCGATGGTCGTGCCGTGATAGTCGCGGTCCCGGTAGAGGACCTTGTACTTCCCGGTCCCCGTCAGGTGCGCGATCTGCCGGACCATCTTGATCGCCTTCTCGTTTGCCTCGGAGCCGCTGTTGGCGAAGTAGATGTGGTCCAGCCCGGGCATGTGCTCGGCCAGCGCGCTTGCGTACCGGGCGGCCGGGACGGTTCCGGCCACGCCCGCGTAGTACGGCAACCGGAGCAGCTGTTCGTAGACGACCCGGGCCATGCTCTCGCGGCCATGACCCACGTTGACGCACCAGACGCCGCCCGAGGTCCCGTCGAGATACTCGTTGCCGTGGATGTCCCGGACGCGCGCGCCCTCCCCTTCCACGAAGACCTGAGGGTCCTGCGTCTCGAGGATCCTGTGCTGGAACAGGTGATGCCAGAGGTGTTTCCTGTCCTTCTCGATGATGTCGTCGACATCGTATTCGGCCAGCAGCGTCCGGGTGTCGGACATGCTGTTCTCCTTTTGGGGGCGGTTTCCCTGGGAAAGTGAAACCGTTCAGGCTCCCGGCACAGCACTGCAGTGATGAACCTCAACCGACTCCACGCCGAGTGCATCCGTCACTTTCAGCACCAGGTGGTCCGGGATCACGGCCATGAGGGCCCGATCCGGAGCCAACGTGATCCGGCTGGCTCGCTGCCCTCGGGCATCAACGATGTCCCAAACCTCGTCCTGCCCGTCCGGAGTCCGGCGCACCCACAGGAGATCGTCAGGTCCGTTCAAAAGCTCGAACACCATCGGGTGGTATCTGGGGAAGTCAACGGTCTGCCGTGCTACCTCTCTCAGGGGATCGAACACACCCCGCTGTCCGAAAATCTCCTGCGGGATGTCGTTCTGAAGCCAGAACTCCCTGTCCTCTGCAGTGACCTCGAAACGATCGTCGAGCGCCAACGTAACCACCGACGTCAGGTCGCCGTCGAGACCCAGAATCCTGACGTCTGAATCCGGTCCTTGCCAAAACGCCACGCCCCCGGAAACGGGCGTCCAATGCGGCCTCGGCCAATACGGAGGTGGCAGGGTGAGACCCGGTGCCCCCGGTGCCGTGAGGCGCAGCCTGGTGGCCGTTGTCGCGGGGTACACGATCACCGTGTCCTGACCAAGCGGATCTTCGTCGGAGCTGGCCCCGAAGGACCGTGCAATGATGGACCTCTCGTTGCCCATGGGCACGGACAACCCGAACAGAACCGTGTCCCCCCCAGCCCGATGGAGCCAGCGCGGAAAATTGGGAGGCATTCCGAAGTCTCGAAGCGTCACGGTACGCTCCAGGTCGCCCGAGAACTCGAAAATGGACAATCGTCCCTGATTGCTATCGAGCGCGTAGACATGGCGGCCCACCAACACGACTCCGGAGGCTGACTGGAATTCGCCGGGTCCTTCGCCGCTCCCTCCCCAGCTTCCCCGCCGGCGGCCGTCGGCAAGATCGAAGAGGTGGACGGCCGGTGAGGACTCAGTGAGCACGACCAGAAGAGAATCGTCGGTGCTCACCGCCCTCACATCGTTCCAGACGAGGTCATTCCCGTCGAGGCGGTAAACCAGGTCGCGGTCGACGCAAGTCTGCTGCCCAGCACTGGCTGCGGGCATCACGAGCGCTGCCACCAGGAAGACGATGCAACGCCGGGAAAGAGTCATGTCTTGTTGCCTCCTCGCTGGACCACCTTATTGGCGCCTGGGGTGCCGAGCAAGCGGACGAGATCGAGCGGACGTTGCGGGCCTTGAGACCATTGACGAGGCACTGTTACCGATGGTTGTCCTCAGGGGGAGGCCCCGCCGCCGTTGTGACCGATCCCATGAACTCCTCCACCTCACGTGCCGACCTCAGCCGTACGAACCGAATGTGGGCCCAGCGTGGATCGGACACGTACGCGAGCATGTCGCGCCGCTTCCGCCTATGCTGGGTAATGATCCAGACGAGCAGTGAGTCATGCCCACGCCAGATCATGAAATGGGGCCAGAAGCGTTCGCGGTTGGTCCCCCAGATGAGCTCCCTGGATCGCCAGCGCTTCCACGAGCGGCGGAGGAAGCGCGAGACGACGAGCGGCAGCGGCAGGTCAAGCCAGACAACGGTATCGAGGCGCGGCCAGAAGGTCTCCTGAGAGAACCTCGTGTAGGAGCCCGCGACTACCCACCGCTCACCGTGCGTCGCTTCGCGGATTCGGCGCTTGAGCTCCTCGGGATCCGTCGCGTTGAGGCCGACCCATCCCGGTTGCCAGTTGATGGCGTCGAGTTCGACGAGGGGCGCATCGAGCGCACCCGCCAACCGCGCCGCGAGCGTACTCTTGCCCGACGAGCTGTTGCCGATGACGTGGATTCGTTTGCCGACCAGGCAGGCGAGTCGGCGCGCACCGGCAACCGTCATCTTCATCACTTTCGCGCGGGCGATTGTGTTGTCGAGGCCTGATGGGCGTCGCGCTTTCTTCCGACGAAGAACATCCGGCCTTCGTGCACCGAGCCCTCAACGATGGGTCCGTTCCAATTGAAAGACTGCAGCTCTTCGAATCCTGCCTTCCGCAGTCGTTCCTTGATTTCAACCTCCTCAAACCAGCGTTGAATCAGAGGGACGTCCGTCCGCACCCAGCGCGAGCCGTCCAACTCGAACAGGGTGACAGCCATCCGTCCGGTGTTCTCATTTGCATCATGTGATGATCGAACCACGCAGACGTGGTTCTCCTCCACGAACGCGAACGAACCACGCCATCTGGACCGGAATCCTGCTTCCATGTTGAGGTCGAACACGAAGTAGCCGCCGCTCTCCAGAACGGCTAATACACTTCGAAACACCTGCTCCAGTTCGCCCAGGCTCGTCACGTGATTCAGGCTGTCGAAGGTCGAGAACGCCGCCGCGAACTTGCGGGGCAAAGCGATGTTGCGGGCGTCCTGGACGACAAAGTCCACGTCCGGGGCGTTCTTCCTCGCGATCTCGATCATCCTCTTTGAGCCGTCCAGGCCCGTTGTGCGGTATCCTCGCCGCGACAACTCGGCGGCGAGTTGGCCGGTACCACAGCAGAGATCCAGAACGGCGCATCCGGGCGGGAGTTTCTCCAACACCAGATGTTCGAGGATCGGGTACGCCTTGGTCGCGAAGAAACCCCAATGCTGATTGTAGACGCGCGCGAAGTGGTCATATGCGTCGTAGGGGTTCACGCCCGGATCTCCTTCGACGGAAGCGTCACCGGAAGGATCGAGCGCCCGATTGCTCCGCTCCCAGTCAACGAAGAGATTATGTGGCGGGCTTGAGGAGCGCACCTTAGCCGACGATTGGCCAGGAGCCTTGAGGAGCGGTGACCGGATACCTGTTTGTGGTGCTTGCGGTGCTCGTGGCCGTGGTGGGCTGGCGGGTCCGGCAGCGGCTGCGTCACCAGACCCGGAGCAGGGTGACGGACGAGATCGTCCATCAAATCGAGACGGTCGGCCGCGTAGACGCGGACGATGTCGAGCCGCTGGACCTGGAGCACGTGCGGGCCGAGGAAGAAGCGTTCTGGGCCCAAACCTGGGACGAACCTGAAGAGCACTGATAGGGCAAGACGCGGCTACGCGAAGCGCGCGCCCATCCACTCCTTCCAGGCGGCCTCGCCGCGGGCGGCCGCAGCGGGCCCGTCGTCACCGTAGAGGTAGATGCTGATCACCACGGTCGCTCGCTCCGCGATCTTGTAGGCACACGCCGCCGCGATGCCCGGCGCCGGCTGGTCGAGCCGGAACAGAACGCAGGGCTGACGACCGCCGGGCCGGTTCTCCGCGAGAACGCCCGCGAGGTTTGCGCTGCCCGGTCCGGGGAGCGCCCATGAATCGCCTGGCGCGAGCCCGCCGGTTGCGAGCGCGCCGGACAGCGCGTTCCAGGTCTCCTCCACGGACCCGTCCATTTCGCCGTACGCCCGGACGATCGTGGTGCGCTGGCCCCGGAAGTGGGTGAGGTACAGCCCCAGGATGGCGAGGGCCTGCGGCCAGCCTGCTTCAAAGCTCTTGAGCTGGTCGTCCCAGTCGTCCGTGCTGGCGAAGAGGCTGTGCACCACGCGGACGAGGCAGCTGCCGCCGGCACGCGCCTCAATGGTCCACTCGGTGGCCGTCGGCGGCCCGTCCGCTCCGCAGTCCCAGCCCTCGTGGCGGAACCGGTGCGGCGGGTCCCACTCGGTTACCTTCGCGGGGACGTGGTCCATCTGCGAGTCGGTGTGGTACCGGAGCGCTCCGCCGACCTGCTCCTCGACGTCTGTTGGGTAGAACCACGACGAGATGCCGGGGCCGGTGGCGATGGCCTCCCAGACTTCCTCCGGGGAGCCGGGAACCTCGGCCTCGGCCTGGATCGAACGGTGGCCGGATGGATCGTGCTTGATGCTCATGGTGCCTCCTGGGCGGGTGGTTCCTCCGGCGCTGGATGGGCGACGACCACCAGGCGGTGGCGCCGTCCGCCGGGGGCGGAATCGTCGTGATGGCGCCGGACCAGTTCGGCAACCGCGGCGACCAGTTCCTCGCTGAATCGGGCGCGGGCTTTCGGAGACCGGAACCGAATCTCGGTATCGATGGAAAGGGTGGCGAGCCGTTTTCCCGTTTCGGCCGAGCGGCGCAGCAGTGCGCCCCCCTCGCGCACGATGCGCGCAGCGAGCGCGATGAGGTAGCTCGCGGATAGCCGGTCGCGCGTCCGCTCCGGGTCACTCGCCACCGGCCCGAGAGCCGCCGGGCTGACCACGTAGGAGCGGGCGGTCGCTACCAGCAGGCGCTCGGTCAGGCCGCCCCACCGGCGTTCTTCGGCGACCCGCACGAGCCCATGCTTCTCCAGTGCCCGGAGGTGGTAGTTGACCTTCTGCCGGGAGAGTCCAAGGCGGGCCGCGAGCGTGGCCGCCGAGGCCGGCTCCGTGATCTCGGAAAGCAGCCGGGCCCGCGTCGGGTCCAGTGTGACGACCGCGGCGGCGGGCTCCTCGATGATGGCAACGTCGAGCATGGCCGGTATTAAAGCATTGACAATAATATTTGTCAATCCCTTCCCGATGGATCCGCGAGGCTCAGATGCGGATCCCCCGCTATTCCCCGCCCCCCCTTGACCCTGACGTAACGGCGGATCGCCTAGGGCTTGAATCACGGCAGAAGATCGTCTAACTGTATACGGGACTGCACGATCTGCGCTTTCTGCCGTTGTGCTGGATCCTGCTGGACCGTGCCTTGAAACCGGGAATCCCGGACCTGATTGGCGGGATTTCTCCCGGTCGTTTGGGATGGCATATCGGTGTCCGTTCGCGGTGCTTCCCGATGGTTCAGAACGTGAAGTCGAGCGCAAGTCTGATTCCGAGGTCGGGTTGTTGACCGGGCAGTTGGCTGCGCGAGCCTTCGAAGCCGAGTCTGAGCGTCTGGCCGACCCGGTATCCCGCCCCGAGCGACCATGCCCGGTTCCCGCCGTGGGCGGACAGCCGGGTGTAGCTGTCGAGCGCGCCTCCGCCCGCAGGGTTCTTGAGCGCGTATCCGGCCTCGGCATCGAGACGCCATTGTCCGTGCGCGCCGGTCGGCATGTGCCGGAATGCGTGGCCGTCCATTAGCCCGTGGACTCCGCTTCGGTCGTGGCCCTGGCTGGGGCTGATCGCGAAACGGAACCCTTCGCCTGGGGTGCCGGGATCGAACGCGAGCCTTAGCGCGGCGCCCCATTCGCGGTGCCTGCCGGAGCCGAGCGCGAGCCTTCCCCTGAGGTCGAGGTCGAGCCCGCGGCCTGCGTAACCGACCGAGGCGCCGGTCTCGGCTCCTCCGCCGGTGTCGGCGTCGCCGCCGTCGTATCGGGCTCCGGCCTCTGTGGCGAGTTTGAGTCCACCGGCCGTCCATGACGCTTCGAGCAGGGCGCGTGCGCGCGATGCCGCGCCCTCGCGCCGGCCGTCGTCGTCGCGCATGCCGACGGTGAACGCATCGCTCTTGAGGGCGAGCCCGAACGCGCCCCGTTGCGCGAGCGGCGCGTTGAGGCCGCCGGAGAGCATCCGGAGCGACGCGTCGCCGGTGTCTCGCCGGTGGTCTTCGTCCCCGACCTCTCCGCTGCCGTATCCGGCCATGGCCCAGAGTCCGATCCCGGGGGACGGCTGGACGAACAGGTAGGGATGCACGCTGTTCATGGCGTGTCCGATCGAGCCGTCCATGGACCGGTTCTTGTAGTCGAGATCGCCGTCGCTGCGCATGAGCGAGACCCCGAACAGCGCGGACGAACCGATGCGGGCGTCGGCCCCGACGGTGAGCGCGCGCAGGCCGCCGTCGTACTCGACGCCCGGCTCGCCGCGGAACGATTGGGCGGAGCCTTCGGCCCAGAGCCCGAACCGGGACAGCCCCCGAGCGGACTGCGGCCCGAGGGAGGTGGCGAACGAAACGCTCGGCAGCAGACGGGCTGCGGCCTCCCGCGCGCCGGGCAGTTCGGGCGACCCGGAGCGGCGTCCGATCTCGGCGGCAGAGGACGGGTTGAGCGAGACGTCCGCGAGCGAGGCGAGCGTTCCCGCGGCGCGGCCCGCCCAACCGGAAGGCGATCCGGGCGCGGCGGAGCCGCCCGGCGACGGCCGCATGACGGCGTCGATGCGCGCGCCGACGGCCTGTCGCGCGCCCTCGGCCACGGCGCGTCCGAAGACGGCGAGGCCGACATCGAACGCCTCGTCCCGGAGCGCGCCGTCGTCGCGCGCCGCGATCCGGACCGTGGCGGAGGCGGTCGTGCCCGCACTCACGGCTTCGGGCAGAGGCCCGAACCCGAGCGCCAAGAGGCCCGACGGGGCCTCGGCCGGGATGTCGAGCGTGAACGCTGCGAGCGAGTCGCCGGGCTCGAACACGACCGGCTCCGGGGCGATGGACCTGGACATCCCCCGGTCCATGACGGCGGTGAGAGGCACCGCCACCCGCCGGTCGGCCGCCGGACTGATCCGCAGCGTGACTTCCGTCCCCGGCGCTCCGGCCGTCGCCGTGTACGCTGCCGCCGCGAACTCGACTTCGAGTTCGGCGGGCGCGCCGTTGTCGACCACCGCACCGGCGGCCCTGTCGCCCGCCACCGCCGCGACGACGACTCGCGTGGTGGCCGGAATACCCACGGCCACGCCGTCGGGCAAGTCGCCGAACCGAACATTAAGGGTGTCGGACGCCGAGAGCCCTGCGGTGCCGATGGCGACGCTTGCCGTGCCCGCTCCGGGCTGGAACGTGACGGTGTGCTTGGCGTCGCCCGCAACGACCTCGACTGAGAGCGCCGCCGAGCCTGCGGGAGACAGCAGCACCGCGACATCGACCGATGCGCCCTGGGCTACGGTATAGACATCCGCGCCGAACGAGACCAGCGGCGTGTTGGCTCCGACCACCGCCACCGCCGCGCTTTCGGCCCGCTTGCCGGGTCCGTGGCCGTCCGTGTAGGTGAACACGGCGCGCAGGTGCTTGCCCGCGTCGGCCGCGGCCGGCGTGTAGAACCGGGTCCTTGCGCCCGCGATGTTCGTCCATGATGCGCCGCCGTCGCCCGAGCGCTGCCAGCGCCGCGCCTTGCCCGCCTCCTTCGAGCCGTCCTGGTCCATGAGCGTCGCGGTCAGCCGCTCGCCCACCCGCGCCACGTCCGCGCTCAGCGCGATCTTGCCCGCATCGTCCGCGTTCGTGACCCGGATCGTGACCGTGGCGGTGTCGGCGAGTTCGCCGTCGCTCGCCTCGACCTTGACGGTGTACTGCGTGTTTCCGCTCTCGAAGTCGAGCACCGCGCCCTCGGCCACCGTGATCTGGCCCGTCGATGCGTCGATCCCGAACGGCGCCTCGTCCCCGCCGGGCACGAAGCTGTAGGACAGCGACGTGCCGTCGTCCGGGTCGGTCGCGGCCACCGGCGCGCCGACCGCCGTGCCGCCCGGCGAGTTCTCCGGCACCTCGCGGTCCAGCGCTGTGGGGAACTTCGGCGCCGTGTTCGCGGGCAGCACCTTGACCGCCTCGCTCGACGCCCGCTTGCCCTTCCCGTGGCCGTCGTCGTAGCTGAACACCGCGCGCAGCCAACGGCCCTCGTCGTTCGTGCCGGGCGTGTACTTGCGGCCCGAGGCGATGTCGTTCCACGAGCTGCCGCTCCTGGACCGCTGCCACTTCCGCGCCCTGCCCGCGCTCAGCGCGCCGTCCTCGTCGGTCAGCATCGCGGTAAGCTCGACGCCCACCCGCGCCACCGCGGGGCTCAGCGTCACCACGCCCGGATCGTCCGCGTCGGTCACGCGGATCGTCACCGATGCGGTGTCGGCGAGTTCGCCGTCGCTCGCCTCGACCTTGACCGCGTACAGCGTGTCGCCGCTCTCGTAGTTCAGCACCGCGCCCTCGGCCACCCTGATCTGGCCCGTCGAGGCGTCGATCCCGAACAGCCCGTCTTCATTCCCGGAGGCCAGGCTGTAGGACGGCGATGTGCCGTCCGGGTCGGTCGCCGCCACCGGCGCGCCGACCGCCGTGCCGCCCGGCGAGTTCTCCGGCACTTCGCGCTCGTACACGGCGGGGAACTTGGGCGCCGCGTTCGCGGGCAACACCTTGACCGGCGCGCTCGACGCCCGCTTGTTCGGCCCGTGGCCGTCGGCGTAGGTGAACACCATGCGCAGCCACCGGCCCGCGTCGGCCGTCACGGGGTTGTACATCCGGCCCGTGCCGATGTCGTTCCACGAGTTGCCGTCGCGCGACCGCTGCCACTTCCGCGTCCTGCCCGCGCTCTTCACGCCATCCTCGTCGGCCAGCATCGCGGTCAACTCGACGCCCACGCGCGCCACCGCGGGGCTCAGCGTGACCACGCCCGGATCGTCCGCGTTCGTCACGCGGATCGTGACCGACGTGGTGTCGGCAAGTTCGCCGTCGCTCGCGGAGACATTGACCGTGTAGAGCGTGTCCGCGCTCTCGTAGTTCAGCGCCGTGCCCCCGGCCACCGCGATCCGGGCCGTCGCCGCGTCGATCTCGAACAGGGTTGCGTCTCCGCCGGTCGTGAAGCTGTAGGCCAGATCGTCCGCGTCCGCGTCGGTGGCCGTCACGGGCGCGCCCACCGCCGTGCCGGCCGCCGAGTTCTCCGGCACCTCGCGCTCGTAGGCGTCCGCGCCGAACGCCGGTGCCCGGTTGGCCGCCTCCGTCGTCCCCTCGCCGGACTCCGACCACTCGCCCGCGCCCTCCGAACTCTCGGCGCGCACCTGCACGAAGTACGCCGTGCCCGCTTCGAGCCCCGTGATCTTGTGAGTCGATATGGTTCCCAGCCCGGACAGCACCGTCCAGTCGTTGTCCTGGTTCGCGCGGTAGCGAAGGTCGTAGCTCGTGATCGCGGGCCCCTCGTTGGACGGCGCGCTCCACGACACCGATACCTCGCCCGTTCCGCCCGTCACCACCGGCGCGTCCGGCTTGCCCGGCGCGGGAACGTCCGTCACTCGGATCCTCACCTCGGTCGCATCCACAAGCTTCCCGTCGCTCGCCTGGACATGGACCGTGTACACCTTCTTGTCGCCCTCGTGGTCGAGCGCCGCACCGGCGGCCACCGTGATCTGGCCGCTCTCCTCGTCAACCGCGAAGGAGGTCTCGTCTCCGCTGGCGATGAAGGCGTAGGTCAGGTCGTCCCCGTCCTCGTCGGTGGCCGTGACGGGCTCGCCCACCGGCGTGCCGGGCGCCGAGTTCTCCGCGACCTCGCGCTCGTGAATGTGCGAGCCGAACACCGGCGCACGGTTGGGTGCGTCCTCCGTCGCCCCCTCGCCGGACTTCGACCACTTGCCCGCGCCCTCCGAACTCTCCGCGCGCACCTGCACGAAGTACGCCGTGCCCGCATCGAGCCCGGTGATCGTGTGGGCTGACACGGCCCCCAGCGCCGCAAGCTTTGTCCACTTGTTGTCCTGGTTCGCGCGGTAGCGCAGGTCGTAGCCCGTGATCGCGGGTCCGTTGTTCGCAGGCGCGCTCCACGACACCGACACCTCGCCCTCACCGCCCGTCACCGTCGGCGCGTCCGGCCTGCCCGGCGCGGGCACGTCCGTCAGCCGGATCGTCACCGGCACCCTGGCTGCGAGCGTCCCGTCGCTCGCCTCGACATGGACCGTGTAGACGTTCTTCTCGCTCTCGAAGTCGAGCGCCGCGCCGTCGGCCACCGTGATCTGGCCGCTCGATGCGTCGATCTCGAAGGAGGCTTCGTCGCCGCCCGCTACGAAGGCGTAGGTCAGGTCGTCCCCGTCTTCGTCGGTCGCGGTCACGGGCTCGCCCACCGCCGTACCCGCATCCGAGTTCTCCGCGACCTCGCGCTCGTACGAGTCCGCCCCGAACTCCGGCGCGTGGTTGGACACCTCCGTCGTTCCTTCGCCCGAGGCCGACCACTCGCCCGCGCCCTCCGAACTCTCCGCCCGCACCTGCACCTCGTACGTCGTGCCCGCATCCAGCCCGGTGATCGTGTGGGCCGACACGGCCCCCAGCGCCTTGAGATCCGTCCACTCGTTGTCCGAGCTTGCCCGGTAGCGCAGGTCGTAGTCCGTGATCGCCGGTCCCTCGTTCGTCGGCGCGCTCCACGACACCGACACCTGTTCCGTTCCGCCCGCCACCACGGGCGCGTCCGGCCTGCCCGGCGCCGGAACGTCCGTCACCCGGATCGTCACCTCGACCGTGGCCGCCAGCTTCCCGTCGCTCGCCTCGACATGGACCGTGTAGACCTTGGTCTCGCTCTCGTAGTCGAACGCCGCCCCGGCGGCCACCGTGATCTGGCCGCTCGATGCGTCGATCTCGAACAGCGCCTCGTCCCCGCCCGCCGCGAACGCGTGCGTCACCGCGTCGCCGTCCGCATCCGATGCCGCCACCGGATCGCCCACCGCCGTGCCGCCCGCCGAGTTCTCCGCCACCTCGCGCTCGAATCCGTCCGCCCCGAACGACGGCGCGCCGTTCGTCACCGTCAACCCGAAATACTGCTTCGCGCTTCCGCCGTGCCCGTCGCTCGCCAGAACAACGACACGGGTGCTTCCCTTCTTCACGCCCGTCACCGTCAACTCCGCGCCCTCGACCGAAAAGCTCGCGAACCCCCTGTGGTCCGCGGTCGCCGTGTACGTAAGCTTGTCCAGATCGAAATCGCGAAAGTACTCCGCCAGTCCCACCTTGAAACTCTCGCCCCGCGCGACCGTCCGATCCTTGATCGAGCCGAGGCTGATAGGCTCCCGGTTCGGAACCTCGACCTCGAACTTCTGCTCGGCCGTCCCGCCAAACCCGTCGTCCGCCGTCACGGTCACCGTCGCCGAGCCTCGCGACACCGTGCGAATCTCGACCACGTTCCGGGCCATCTCGACCGTCACGACGCCCTCGTCCGACGAAGACGCCCGGTAGGTGAGAGCGTCCCCGTCCGGATCCCGGAACGCATCCGACGCCCCGACCGTCACCCGTCCATGCATGTACGTCGTCACCGGTCCGATCGAACCCACCGCCTCCGGCGCCCGGTTCGGAACCGTCACCCCGAAATCCTGCGGCACCGACCCGCCGCGCCCGTCCAGGGCCGTGACCGTCACCCGCGCATCGCCGCGCGACACGCCCGTCACCGTCACCTCGCTCCCGCTCACCTCTACTGTCGCGACCGCTTCGTCCGACGACGACGCCTCGTAGCTCAGCGCGTCCCCGTCCGGGTCCCGGAAGTGGGGCGCCGCGTCCACCACCTCCATCGAGTCCGCCTCGACCGTGATCGCCGTCATTGCGTTCACGATCACCGGCGCGGCGTTCTCGGGCTTGACCGTCACCCCGAACTCCTGATTGGTCGTCCCGCCGTGCCCGTCGTCGGCCGTCACCGTGACCCGCGACGTGCCGACCTTCAGCGCCTCGTAGCTCACATGCTCCCCGGCCACCTTCACCGACAGCACGCCGACGTTCGACGAGGACGCCTTGTACGTCAGCGGGTCGGACTCCGCATCCGAGAAGTGCGCCGACACCCGCACGCTCCCCGTGTCGCCCTTCGACAGGATCAGGGCCGCGATCGCGCCCACTCGCTCCGGCGCTTGGTTCGGCACCGTCACCAGGAAGCTCTGAGACGCCTTCGCGCCTTTGGGATCCCGCGCCGTCACCGTCACCCGCGACTCGCCGCGGAGCACGCCCGTCACCTTCAACTCGCTCCCCTCCACTCCCACCGTCGCCGCCGCCTCGTTCGACGAGGACGCTTCGTACTCCAGCGCGTCGTCGTCCGGGTCGCTGAAGTGCGCCGACACGTCCACCGTCTTCGATTCGCCCGCCGCGACCGTCATCGCCGGAATCTCGCTCGCCGCCACCGGCGCGGCGTTGGCCGGCTTCACCGTCACGCTGAACCGCTGCGAAATCTCCTCGGCGTGCGGATCCCGCGCCGTCACCTTCACCTCCACGCTCCCCTTCGCCACGCCCTGGACCACCACCTTGTCGCCGTTCACCAAAACCGTTGCCACGGTCTTGTTCAGGGACTCGGCCAAGTACGTCAAGTCGTCACCGTCCGGGTCGCTGAAATGCGAAGACACCACGACCGTAACCGACTCTCCGGCCACCACCTCCTGCGCCGGGATCGCGCTATCGATCTTGGGAGCATTGTTCGTCGGTGGCGGATCCGTCACCGTGACGCTGAACTTTTGACTGATCTCCAGGCGGCTAGGGTCGCGCGCCGTTACCGTGACCTCCGCGCTGCCCTTCGCCACCCCCCGGACCACCACCGTGCCGCCGTTCACCGAGACCGTCGCCACGCTCCGGTTCGACGACGACGCCAGATACGTCAGCACGTCGCCGTCCGGATCGCTGAAGTGGGACGACACCACCACAGACTTCGACTTGCCGGTCACCACGTCCTGGGCCGGGATCGCGCTATCGATCACCGGCGCCTCGTTCACGTTCGTCACCGTGACGCCCACGTCGCCTTGGGCGCTCACGGTCCCCGACCTCACCGTCAGCTTCAGCGCGTACGACGCCGTCGTCTCGTGGTCCAGCTTCCCGGCCACCTTGAGCTTCGCGTCGGCGTCGCCCGAACCGGCAGCCGCCACCGTAAAGTTCCCCGACCCGGTGCCCGAGAGCGCATAGCTCAGCGTGCCGCAGGCTGCCGTCGCCGTCACTCCCACCTTGCCGTCCACCCCGTCGCCCTTGCCCGCGTTCTCCGGCACCGAGAGAGTCCCGTCCGACACCGTGATCCGGCACTGGGTCGTCGTCTTCGGCACGACCGTCACCGAAAACGTCTGCGTCGCCGTCAGGCCCCCGCGGTCCCGCGCCGTCACCGTTACCGTCGCGCTTCCCGCCGCAACGCCCGTCAACGTCACCGGGCTCCCGCTCGCGTTCACCGTCAATCTCCCCGTCGCCGACGACTTCGACTCGAACGTCAGCCGGTCCCCGGCGTCCTCGTCCGTGAAGTAGCGCGTCAGGTTCACCGAAATCGGATCCCCGACTTGGACCCTCTGCTCGCTGATCGTGCGAACCGCCCTCGGCGCATCGTTCTCGTCCGTCACCGAGATGCGCACGCGCCCGGATTCGCTCGCCGAACCGCCGCGCTCGCTCACCGTCAGCGTCAGGTCGTATGCACTCCTGACCTCGAAGTTGAAGTTCCCCGTGATCGCCGCGTTGTCGCTGCCGGCGTTCACCGCGGCGGCGGAAACGTCGTCTGCGCCCGCGCCCCCCAACGCGTAATCGAGGGTGCCGCAATCGTTCGCATTCACGTGCACCTTTCCCACGGCGGTCTCGTGCTCTCCCAACGTGAAGTTGCCGTCCGCAACCCTTGTGATCGCGCACTCCTGCGCCGGCTGTTCATAAACCTCAACGCCGAACTCCTGAGTTGCCGTCAGGCCTCCATCATCGCGGGCCGTGACCTTGACCGTAGCATCGCCCACTCGCAGATCCCTTAATCGGACCGTGCTTCCGTCCACCCAGACCCTGGCAACCGCGCTGGCCACTGTGGACGCCTCGTACGTCAGAGGGTCATTGTCCGGATCACTGAAATAATCCGCGACATCGACGCGGCCCGACGTGTTCAACTCGACCCGCTGATCCGGGATCGTACCCACCCGATTCGGGGGGCGGTTTGCGGGCTCCACCGTCACAAGGAACTTCTGCTCCGCCGTGCCACCGCGGTCGTCGTCTGCCGTAACCGTTACGGTCGCGCTCCCGACGGCCTCCCCGGTGTACGTCACCTTGCTGTCGTTGACGCTGACAGCTACTACCGTCGGATCCGACGACTCGACCTTGTACTTCAGCGGGTCCTTGTCTGGATCGCTGAAGTACGAAGACACAACCACCGACTTGCTCTGCCCCACTTCGAGCGTGGCGTTCGGGATAGTCCCAACCGTATCCGGCGGATTGTTAGGAGTTGGCTCCACGGTGACGGTCACGGACGCGCTGTCCGCCGCACCCAATGCGTCCGTGGCCTTCAGCTGGAATGTCAGGTCGGTGTCGCTCACCACGCCGGGTGCCTCGAAGTTCGCCGTCAGCTTCGTCGCATTGTTGATCGCTACCGTCGGGCTGCCCGACACCTGCGTCCAAAGGTACGTCATGGCATGGCCTTCCGGATCGTCCGCCGTGCCCGTCAGCGACACCGTCTCCCCCTCCTCGGCCGGATTCGGAGACGCCGTCGCCGTGACATCCGGAGGGTCGTTCAAGACCCGCACCTCCACCGGGGCGGTACCCTTGTTATCTGCGGGGTCCGTGGCCTCCGCCGTCAGCTCGTACGTCGTCACGCTCAGCGTACCGGCCACCGTGATCTCGCCGCTGTCCTTGTCGATCGCGAACTTGTCCGATCCCGACAGCGAGTACTCGACCGCCTCCCCCTCCGGGTCCGTCGCACTTACGGTGACCACGCTTGATGCATTGACCTTGATGGACACCGAATAACTCGGCGGCTCGAACACCGGCGGATCGTCTGGTTCGACATCGACGGTCACCGGGGCCGTGCCCTTGTTACCTGCGGGGTCCGTGGCCTCCGCCGTCAGCTTGTATATCGTCACGCTCAGCGTACCGGCCACCGTGATCTCACCGCTGTCCTCGTCGATCGCGAACTGGTCCGATCCCAACCCCGACAGCGAGTACTTGACTGCCTTGCCCTCCGGGTCTTTCGCAACCACCATGACCACCGTGGCCCGGGGTTTCGCCGTGTCGAGCAGTCTCGCCGAATAGCTCGGCGGATCGAACTTCGGCGGTTCGTCCTTTACGACCTCGACATCGAAGTCGTCGGTCGCCGAAAGACCGCCAGGATCCGTCGCTGTTACGCTCACCGTCGCGCTCCCCACCGTCTTCCCGGCGTAAGTGACGGTGCTGCCGTCAACACTGACGGACGCCACGCTCGGTTTCGACGAGGTCGCGGTGTACGTGAGCTTGTTGCGGTCCGGATCGCTGAAGTGCTTCGACGCATCCACCGACCCGCTCTCTCCCAGCGTGACCGACTTGTTCGAAATCGGCGGCATAACCTTCGGTTTGCTATTCACCTTGACGTTCACATCGACGCTGGCCTCCGCGCCGCATTCGTCGTGCACCGTCACTTCCAACTCGTAGAAACCGCCCGCGGCCAGAGGTGCCGTGGTCCTGATCTCAGCCGTCAGGGAGTTGATCGCGAACTTGTTCTCCCCGCCGTCGTCCAGTTCGTAGTACGGGATGCCGTCCGTCGTATTGGCGGCGACGGTGCCGATCACGGTGCCGACAGCCACCGGCTCGTTCGGCTCGAAATACTTCGGAAACGGGGGCGGAAACTCCACGCTGCACTGGATGAACGCAGACTGCGCGCCCCCGAAGTTGAGGCCGGAACCACCCACCGCGTCGGCGGGCAGACCAAGCGACACATAGAACACCTCGACGGGCTCCGTGTTGGCGTCCCGTAGCGTCTGCACCTGGATCGACTTCGACGTCTCGCCCGGTCGGAACGAGACGACCTCGTCGGCCGCCGTGTAGTCCCGCCCCGCCAAGGCCGTGCCGTCACTCGTCCACCAGCGCACCGAGACGCGGTCCGCCACGGGCGTCGACATGGTCACGGCAGAGCGCCATGCGGACCCCTCGGCGATGGTATCCGGCACCGCCGTGAGCGAAACCGTCACCGATCCGTTGTCCGCGATGGTCGCCGTGGCAGCGGTCTGGTCGACGAGCAGCGTGCCGGGACCGGTCGCTCCGGAAAGCGCGAGCACGACCGTCTCGCCCTTGTCTAGGACGCCGTCTTCGAGCGCTTCGAGCGCGATGCGCGCGACGTTCTCGCCTTGTGCCACCGTCACCTCGCCCGAGAGTGCCGTGTAGTCCTCGCCTGCAACGGCCGTGCCCGAGACCGAGTACCTGACCGTCACGGCTCCGGCGGCGGTGCTCCCCGCCACCGACACCTCGAAGTGGCCGGTCGCGCCCTCGGCCACCGTGCCGCCATCGGGTGCAGCAAGCGACACCTTGAGCGTGTCGGACATCGCGGCCGAAGCATTGGAGAGGCCGTGCGCCCCGGTCGGCGAGGCGGCGGCCAGCAAGAGACCGGAGACGGCCGCCACGCTGAGCATTCGCGCCGCTGTGTGGCGCCGGAGCCGAGACTCCGCACCCGACGGCGGACGAGGCTGTTGGGTGCCAGAAATTGCTGAAAATAAAGGATTTACGGTGGTCATTGCACAGAGAGGTCCCTGAACGGGAGGCAGGAGGTGGAGTCGTGGCCCGACGCGGTCGGAGAAAGGGCAGCACGAACCCTATCAGCAAATTCCGAACACGCAAGGGGCGCGGGGAAACTCGGGCGCCACGGGCAGGACCAGCAGCTGCCCATCCGCACCGAGAGCTGGGCTGTTTGCTCAGGGCCGGATGACTCTCACCACCTTGCCTTCCTCGTCCACAACTTCGACCGGACCCCGGATCAGATCGTCGGCCATCGACTCCGTAACCGCTGCCTCCGAATCGGCGGCCAAGCCCCCTACGTATCGCTGTGCTTGGCCGGGCAGCTTGTACGGATCCGCTTTGGTCACGTCAACCACATGGCCCAGATCCGCCAGTGCCTGTGCGGTGATAACGGTCACCAGTTTACCGGAACCGATCGACATGACGTCGTCCGGCATGACTCGCCGCCGCCAGTGAATCCACTTGCCGCTGCCGCCCAACGTGGTCTGATCCTCGACCGGGACCTTCGCCCCCACATAGCCTTCGCCTCCCGAAGCGTCGAACGCCGCCACCGCGAGCGGGCCGGGAAAATGCGGGTCGGTGTGCAGATCCTCGATTTTCCAGTAGCCGATTCCGAGGACATGCCCAATCTCGTGCAGCGCCGTTTCATAGAAGGTGGAGCTGTAGGGGGACGAGTGGAACACGCCCGAAAACCAGTTCGCTCCGATAATCGCCAGCCCGGATTCCTCGCGCCGAGTGCACACTGTCGCCAATCCGATGGATCGGCCATCCCCGGGCCGCAAGTGCATGTAGATCAGCAAGTCGTCAACGACGCCCGTCAAGCGTGGGGTCGGGGCGCGGTTGGTACAGGTTTCCGGTCCCTCCCCATCGACCGGTACGTCAGGCAGGTCCCCGACCACCACCTCCATCCAGCGCGCCGCCGCCCGCCGGATCTCAGCCCTCGCTTCCTCGGTGAAGCCTGGACCGAAGATCAGTTCGATGTTGAACGTGCTTGGGTCCGGCGCCGGAATCACCCATGTCTGGAACCGCTGCACGGCACGCAACCCATCCGGATCGGTCGCCGTCACCTCGACTTCCGTCGTGTCCACCGCTCCCGGATCCAGCCATAGCGTCCCGCCCTCAATTCTTGCTACGGCCACGCGCGGGTCATCCGACTCGACCTCGTAGACGAGCGAGTCGCCGTTGGGGTCGTCGAAGTGCTCGGCGAGCGCCACCTCGGCTGCGGGTCCCGACACCTGCAATCGGTGCGCGGGGATCACCGACCGGATCACCGGCGGCCGGTTGCCCGCCTCTGCGAACAGCGCGATCGGCTCGCCCGCCACCACGCGGAACTCATTGAATCCCTCGGGCGGGCTCGGAGGCGCACCGAGGCTTATGTGCACCGCCCCGGCACCCGCCGGCGTTACGTCCACCGCTAGGCTTGCCGTATCGCCCACCTCGACGGAAAGAAAACCGCGGGACACGCTGCCCCGCTGCACCGACAAGGGGACGCGGAACGCAAACGGTGCACCGCTGGGAACCCGGAATTCGACGCGCGCCGGACCGGGCGCAAGCAGATCGGACGTGTCGGCTCGCACTAGGTACGCGTGCACTGGGAACGGTATGCCGGGGTTGCCGTACAGACGCACGTATTCGAGGCTTGACAATCCCGCGAAGAGACGCGGCGGTAGCGAACGGAGACGGTTGGTCTCCAACCTGATCCCCTCCAGGCTCGACAAACCCTCGAACGCTCGGGGCGACAGTTCCCTGATCCAATTGGTTGTCAAGTCCAGCGTCTTCAGCCTCGACAGCCCCTTGAACACCCCCTCCGGCACACGCGCCAGATGGTTGCGTCCGGCGAAGAGTAGCTCCAGCCGCCTCATCGGCTGAAGCAGCCCGGGCGGCAACTCCATCAACTTGTTCTCGCTGAGGTACAGCACCTTGAGTTCTGACAACGCCGCGAAGACCCCCGGCGGCAGCGACTCAAGCGAGTTGTCATCCAGATAGAGCCGTTCCAAGCTGGCCAGGTCGTGGAACACCCCCGGCGGCAACATCGTGAGGCCGGCCGCGCTGAGTACTAGTTCGGAAAGGTTGGTCAGACCCGCGAAGATGTCCGGCGGAAGCTCACCGAGCGGGTTGAACCCCAACCACAGCTTCGAGAGCGAAGAAAGGCCCTTGAAGAGATCCGGCGGCAGTTCCTCCAACTGGTTGTGCGTCAGGATCACGCCTCTCAGCGAGACCAGCCCGTCGAAATCGCCACTCCGCAGCTTCCTGATGCCTTTAGTGCCCAGACCCAGCCAAGTCAACCGTCCCAGATCGTGCGCGGTCACTTCTGCACAGCTTCCGAGCCCCGCACTCGCGGCAATCTCCCCGCTCACGGCCGGCGTCCGGTTGCATACCCCCTCGTTCGACACCGCCGTTGCTTCGAAGGTCAAGGTCGTGCCGCCCGCCGCCACGCCCATCCGCTGATTGCCAAGCCCCGATCCGAGTGTCCAAACAGCCGCAACCAGCCCGAGGCTGTCCGTCGTGGCGATTCCCGGGTCTACCCGCCCGCTGCCCACTTCCGGCTCGAAGGTCACCGTCGCGCCCCAGACGGGCCGGCCGGTCTCGTCCGTGACGAGTACCGCGACCGAATCCGGCAGGGCGTGCCCGGCCACCGCCCACTGATCTTCTCCAGAGATTGCTTCGACTGACGCCACCGCCTCGTTCGGATCTCGCGCCGTCGCCATGACTTGGACCCTGGCGTTGCCTCCGGCCGAGACCGTCAGCGTCTGGGATCCGGGAGCCGTCCCAAGCGTCCAAGCGGTCGAGGCCACACCCGCGCTGTCGCTCACCGCCGTCCCGGGATCCGCGCGGCCGCCCGCGTCGGGCTGGAACCGTACCGTCGCACCGCGCAGGGGCCGACCGCCCTCGTCCCGCGCCTGCACGACGACGGGCTCCGGCAGGGCGCGTCCGCTCCATGCCCATTGGTCCCCTCCAGAAGGCACCTCGAATGAGGCCACCGCCTCATCGAGTTCCAACGCCGTGGCCGCGATCTGGACGCTGGCCACGCCCTCCGCCGAGACCACCAGCGTCTGCGGTCCCGGCTCCGGCCCGAGCGTCCACTCGACTCCCGCCAGACCCGTGCTATCGCTGAGCACCTCCGCGAACTCGACACGCCCTCCGCCGAGATCCACCTCGAACCGCACCGCCATTCCGGATACCGGGGCACCCCCGGCGTCCAGCACGCGCACGCCGACCGGTTCGATCAGCGAGAGTCCCGCCGCCGCGCGCTGTCCCTCTCCGAACGTTTCGAGCACGTCCGCCAACTGCTGCACGCGGACCAGCGCATGGTCGGACGACTCGGGAGTCCATGCCCGAACTTGCGCCGTGCCGTTGCCGCGGGCCGTGACCGTGCCGTCGGCGTCCACCGTGAACACCGCCAGGTCCAGGCTATTCCAGCGCACCGCCTCTCCGCCCCGAACCGTGAACGCGAACTGGGCTCCGATGTGCGTCAGGGTCACGGAGTCCGGCACGATTTCGAGTGACGGCTCCGGCTCGACCACCGGATCTGAATCGCACGAGCCCAGCACCGCCAGGAACACTGCGGCGGCTGCCACCGGCAGCCACCCCGGTGGCCTCGCGCTTCCGTCCGTCAAGTCTGCGGGCATGCCCGGATCGAGCGGCTCTCCACTCGTCACGGCGGGGATTCGGGTGCGCATCTTCTTGGTTGACTCAGTAGTCGTGGATTTCCCGGACCAAGAGGGTGTCGTCGCGCTCCGGGGACTGGCGGCGAACCCCATGTGCCCTAAAAATGCCCGCACCGAGGCTCATCGAGCAAACGGACGATCTGCTCGGGAAGCGAGACGCCGAGTACTGCGGGGCGGCCCACCGAGACGCTGCCGGAGCATTCCTCCACCCCGTTGGCGACGGCATCCGATGGCCCGGATACGTTCCGAGACAGGCCGGGACACCATTGGACATCACAGCGTTTCCGAAGGGTTGACCGCCTCGCGGGAGGCTCTCCAGCGTCTTGGACATGGAGACGCCGAAGCAGCAGTTCAGCACACGGGGCAGCGTTCCCCTCGGGACCGCCGCGCCGTCCACGATGGCCGGACTGAAACCTATTGCGGATGGAGTCCGTAGGATGCGGCCCTCCGGGTCACCGAAGCCCGGAGGGCCGCATGATCGAACGAGGCGAAGGACTGGAGGACACGCAAGTAGCCAGGTTGATCCACCCCGCGGCGGAACCGGTGCCCGTGTCCATCTACAGGGGCGCCGGCGGGATCAGATGCCGCTCCGGCTTCGGAGGCACATGGACGGCCCGGCATCGCCGGGCGTCGTTCCACCGGTGGCCCCGCTTCGCGAGGCCCGTCTGAACGGGTTCCCCGAGGCGCTCGCGGTGGTGCTCCGCCACCGCATCGGTGGCGGTCGCCGCCGGGTACCGGACGCGGCGCCCACGGGCTCGCTGGACGCCCGTTTCGTGGATCAGTATCCATCTCACAAGCGGACGCCCGTTTTTCGCGAAGCAACCTGCCTCGCAGCGCCCCTTTGCGACGCTTCCGCTTCGGCGCCCGTTCTTGCCCGGTTCGATCATCCGTGAACGCTCCCCGCCGGGCTGGGCGTCGGGAAGGCCGGGCAGGAGTACTCGCGCGGCGGCTGCGCCGTCCAAGTGCGGTCCTGCTGCACCAGAGCGTTGGCGAGGACGAGGAGCTTCCGCATCACGGCCGTCAGGGCGACCTTCGGCGGCTTCCCGTTGGCGAGGAGCGCCTCGTACTTCCGCTTGAGGTCGGGATTGTGCTGGATCGCGACCACCGCGGGCATGTAGAGCATTCTGCGGACCCGGTGCCTGCCGCCCTGGATGAAGCTCCGTCCCTTCCAGTTTCCGGACTCCCGGGTGACCGGGGCGAGTCCGGCGAGGCTGGCGGCGCGCGACCGAGTGAGCATACCCAGTTCCGGCAAGTGGACGATCAGTCCCGCGGCGGTGATGTCCGAGATGCCCGGGATCGAGGTCAGGATCTCGGCCCGGCGCTCCATCTCCTTCTCCTCCTCGATCCGCTGCCGGATCTCGGCATCAATGAGCTTGAGCTGGCGGTCGATCTGCCTCAGCCTCTGCCTGGTGACCCGCTTGCCCACGGGAGTGCGCAAGTTCCTGCCCCGGTTGGTGGTTGCGGTCCGGTCCCTGACCAGCGCGTCGCGGATCTGCTGGAGCTCGGCAAGGTCGCGCTGCCCCTCCGACCGCGCCTGGGTCGGACGCAGGTCTTCGACAGCGGCCGCCATGGTGGCCAGCATCCGGGCGTCCACCGCGTCGGTCTTGGCGCGCCGCCCGATGGAGCGGGCGAAGGATCGGGCTTGGAAGGGGTTGATCGCGTAGAGGGGGAGCCCGGCCTTCAGGAGGGTGTCCTCGAAGTCGCGGTGGAAGGCTCCGGTGGGTTCGTACGCGATCCGGTCGATCCCGGAGCCGATCCAGACGATCAGCTTCCGGAAGCCGGCGCTGTCGTTCGAGAACCGGGACGCTCTCCCCTCGGGGGCGGCGAAGGCGTCGAGCCAATCCTTGGAGATGTCGATCCCGACGGTGCGGAGGATGCTGCTCATGTGTTCTTCCCTTCTCCTGTGCTTGTCATGCGAGCCTCGATGCTCGTGTATCCATTCAGGACATTGGGAAGGACGGTGGCGACCACACTGAACCACGGCCCCTTACAGCCTGCCAGCCTATCGATCCGACCACCGTCCCTGTTGAGCGCCCGCTCCGGCTCGCTCCGCTCGCCTCTGCGGGCGCTCAACAGCCCGGGCCTTCCCCGTGACCCGGTCGTGCAAATCACGCGGGAATCTGCATGATTATGGGAGACAAGCCAGCGTACTCCTTGTGGCCACACTCCGTGAGTCCCCTGCGGAGGCTGGCGGGGGGCTGTGCCCCCTCTGACCCCGGCAACGGAAACGGCGCGCCATGAGCCTTGGACGCGCCGTTTGGGTGAAGGTTCGCGCCAGCGAGGCGGAGCGTGCCGAGTGGCACGCCAAGGCGCGCTCGGTGGGCTTGACGCTGTCGGATCTGGTGCGCCGGGCGATCGGCCGGACGCACACGTGGACCGTGGCGCACGCCGAGGTCGAGCGCGAGCGCACCCGGCAGGTGGCGCGCGTCGGGAACAACCTCAACCAGATTGCCCGCTGGGCGAATGCCCACAAGGAGGGGGTCGAGGCCGTCGAAGTGATCGGCCACCTGATCGCCATCAGGCGGGCGCTCAGCGCCTTGGAGCCCGCCGAAAGCCCGGACCCGGATGCACCTTAAGTTCCTGGCGCACGGAACCGGATCGGCCCGCAAGGCGGCCAAATACCTGCTCGGCGAGCTTGACGCGGCCGGGAAGCCGCGCGAAGGCGTCGAGGTGCTCAGGGGAGATCCCCACCAGGTGGCCGCCGTGGCCGATGCGCTTCCCTTCGAGCACAGGTACACGTCCGGCGTGATCGCGTGGGCGCCGGACGACGAGCCGACCGACAAGCAGATCGAGGCGGTGGTGGACGCCTTCGAGAAGACGGCATGGGCGGGGCTGGAGTTCGACCGCTACGCATGGACGGCCGTGCTGCACCGCGAGCGCGGCGGCGGCGCCCATGTCCACGTGCTCGCCGCGCGGTGCGACCTGGAGACCGGGCGCAGCCTGAACATCGCGCCTCCGGGCTGGGAGAAGACGTTCGGCCCGCTCCGGGACGCCTTCAACCACGAGCACGGCTGGGCTCGACCGGACGATCCGGCGCGGGCCAGGGTGCAGCAACCGGGCCACCGCGCCTACATCGAGGCGACCCGGCTGCGGGCGGGCCTCCGGCTCGAATCCTCCCCCCGCGACCTGATCCGCGACTACCTGCTCCAGCGCGTCGAGCACGGCACCGTGCGGAATCGCCACGAGGTCGTTGACGCGCTACGCGAGGCCGGCCTTGAGGTGCCGCGCCAAGGCATGGACTACGTCACCGCGCTGGACCCGGAGACGGGGGACCGGTGGCGGCTGAAAGGAGAACTGTACGGAATTGGATTCCAACGCGAACGATTTGACCGCCCGGCTGGGGAGACGGCTGGAGACCGAACGCAGGAAGATCGAGGAGTTGACCGCGAACGAGCTGGAGCGGCTCGGCGAGAACTCGCGGCGCGTCGCGAGGCGCGCGCTGCGTTCCATCGAGCGCGATACGGAGGTGGCGGTCGGGAACATGCGCGAGTTGCTGGTCAAGGCGTGGCTCCGGCCGCTGATCGTCGGCGTGGCTCTCTGGCTCGGCATCTTCGTCGGAAGCTGGGCGACGATGCAGTGGTTGTCGAGGAGCATTCAGGACCGGATCGAGGACATCGAACTGGCGAACATCGAGATCGAGGGCGGGCGCGAGATGATCGCCGAGATCGAGGAGACGACGTGGGGCGTGGGGCTGCGGGAAGTCAACGGGGTGCGGTACGCGACGCTGCCGCGTGGCACGCCGGTCCTGACGGCCTTCACCGTGGACGGGCGGCCTTACGTAGAGCTGTCGAGAAGGTGAGGAGGCTGCATGACCGAATTGGAGAGGCAGTTGACGGAGGCCTTGAAGACGTTGTCCGCGCAGTCCGGGACGGAACGGCGGCGGCAATCCGAGCAGGTCGAGGCCTTGCGGCGGCGCGTCGAGCGGCTGAGCGCGGAGAACGAAGCCTTGCAGCGGCAAATCGAGCGGCTCGACGGGCAGGTGACACGCTTGGCCGAGTACTACGGGACATCCGCCGCCGCAAGACCGAGAGGCCTTCGTATCTGATGCGCCGCCCGGGACCGGATCGCGATCAGGGTCCGAGCCGCTGACGATGGCGTCCAGTCGCTTGCCACCCGAACGCCACAAAGGCCCGGCGCGCCGCCGACCGTCCATCTGGCGGAGAAGCCTTCCCGAAGCGAAGTTTCAACCGCGCAGATCGTGCGGTCCATCATCGGAGGAATCGAATGATGGCACGCACGAAACGAAGTCGGCGGAGCTACAGCGCCGGCGAGTGGGGCCGGAACCGGGTCCGAGTGTTTCCGGATCCGAAGACCGGCATCTACCAGATAGAGTGGCGCGAGAACGGGCGAAGGCTGAGCCGGTCTCTGAAACACCGGGATTGGGGCAGAGCCAAGCGGCAGGCGGACGAGGTTGCCGCTGGCTTGGCGGTCCACGAGCCCAAGGGCAAGGCGGAAGCCGAGCCCGGGCCGCTCACGCTGGGACGGCTTTTTGACATCTACAGGGAAGAGGTGACGCCCACGAAGGCGGAGACCTCCCAGCGGTCCGACAGGGCGGCGACGAGGATGTTCCTCCGGTTCTTCGGGGGAGACCGAAGGCCCGAAACCTTGTCCCAGCGCGACTGGGACCGCTTCATCCGGGCGCGGCGCGCGGGCAGGGTCGGACCGAGCGGAAGGCCGGTGTCCGACGCGACGCTCGAACACGACCTGAAGTTCCTGATAGCCGTGTTCAACTGGGCCGCGAGGTCAAAGGACGAGCGCGGCCGCCTGCTTCTCGACAGGAACCCGTTGAAGGGCCTGAAGATACCCACGGAGAAGAACCCCAACCGGGTCGTTCTCACGGAGGCGGAATACCAGCCGCTTCTCGGGGTGTCCCGGCAGGTCGACTGGCGGTTCGACGTCGCGCTCGTGCTCGCGCACGAGACGGGACACCGAATCGGAGCCATCCGTCACCTGCGGTGGACGGACATCGACCTTGAAGGCGGAGTGATTCGGTGGCGCGCGGAGCACGAGAAGACCGGATATGAGCACTGCACGCCGGTCACTGCCGAGGCCCTCGCCGCCTTGGAAGAGGCGCAAAGGAGGAATCCGGGGGCGGGAGACACTCCGGTGCTGCCCGCGGCGACGGATGCCTCAAGGTGCGCTGGCCGGTCGGTGGTCCGCTACTGGTGGTATCGGGCCGAGAAGCTCGCGGGTCTGGAGCCGAAGCCCGGACGGGGCTGGCACTCGCTGAGGCGGAAGTTTGCCAGCGACCTCATGGACCAGCCGCTGAAGGTGCTCTGCGAGCTGGGTGGCTGGAAGACCGCCAAGACGGTGCTTCAGTGTTACCAGCGGACGGCACCAGATTCGTATCTTTTTGTACCCGTGTTACTTACGGGTTTCGTCGAGCCGGTTCCCGCCGTTTGATTCCCGCTGATCGGGATTCTCAGACCTGAACCCTGCGGCGACGCTCCAGCGCCTCCCTGAGTTGTCCCTCGTCGGCCCTCTGATAGCAGCGCAGAACCGTGTGGGCGTTCTTCCAGCCGCCCAGCTGGCACAGGACCTTGAGGGGCAGGTCCATCAGGTCCGAGGCGAACTTTCGCCTGAGCGAGTGCCAGCCCCTCCCGCGCTTGGGCTCCAAGCCCGCCCGCTTCTGCGCCCTGCACCAGAACTGGTAGGCCCAGGAACTGTCCATGCACCGGGAAGGGTCCGTCCCGGCGGGCATCACCGGAGTGTCTCCCGTCCCGGTGGTCATGCGCCGCGCCTCATCCAAGGCGGCAACCGCCTCGTCCGTCATCGGCGTGACGTGCTCGTATCCCGTCTTCTCGTGCTTGGCCCTCCACCGGATCGTCCTGCCCTCGAAGTCGATGTCACTCCAGCAAAGCTGGCGGATGGCACCGATTCGGTGACCGGTCTCGTGCGCGAGCACGAGGGCGACGTGGAATCGCCAGTTGACCTGCCGGGAAACCCTGAGCATCGCCCTGTACTCGTCCTCGGTCAGCAGCACCCTTGCGGGGTTCTTCGCCGTGGGCTTCCTGAGGCCCTTCAGCGGATTCCTGTCGAGGAACAGGCGGCCCTGGTCGTCCCTCGACCTCGCGGCCCAGTTGAGCACGGCCATCAGGAACGTCAGATCCCATTCGATCGTCCGGTTGCGCACCGGCCGGCCCGACGCCCCGACCCTGCCCGCGCGGCGCTCCCGGATGAACCGGTCCCAATCGCGCTGCGAGAGGGTCGCCGGGTCGCGGTTCCGTCCGAAGAACCCGAGAAACATCTCGGCCGAGTACCGGTCGCGCGCTTGCGTGCCCTTGCCCTTGGTGGGCGTCACCTCCTCACCGTAGATGTCAAAAAGCGTGCCCAGAGTCAGCGGCTTGGGCTCGGCCTCGGCCTTGCCGTTGGGCTCGTGGACCGCGAAGCCCGCGGCGGCCTCGTCGGCCTGCCGCTTCGCGCGCGCCCAATCGCGGTGTTTGAGCGACCGCGCGAGCCTGCGTCCGTTCTCCCGCCACTCAATCTGGAAGAGGCCGGTCTTGGGATCGGCGAACACCCTCACCCGGTTCCGGCCCCACTCGCCGGCGCTGTAGCTGCGCCGGTCCCGTTTCGTGCGTGCCATCATTCGATTCCTCCGATGATGGACTGCACGATCCGCCTGACCCAAAGCTCGCGGAGGGCGTTCGCGCGCGCCAGACCGAGTCTTGTCCAACGGCAAATGAGCCTGAACGCGGGGCCGGTTTCCAGCGGGGAGTGAGCCTGAAGGCCGGGGCGAAGAGATCATTGGAGGATGATCGTGACACTTCGCACCGAACGGATCCGGACGCTCGACGAGATGCGCGCCTTCCTTGAGGGCAACGAACCGGCCGACTTCCAGATCACCGACCGCACTTCCGCCTACGTCTTCGTCCGCCGCACGCTGGTCCGCTTCGAGTACCACGGCCTCGGGAAGCCCGACAAGGGCCTGGTGAAGCGGTTCGTCGAGAAGGTGACGGGCCTTTCGCGCGCCCAGGTCACCCGCCTCATCCGACAGCACCGCCGGACGGGCCACATCCGCGACCACCGCAGGAGGCCCCCCGCCAACGCCTTCCAGCGCCGCTACACGCCCTACGACGCCGCTCTGCTGGCGGAGGTCGACGAAGCCTTCGGCCAGCCCTCCGGACCTGCCACCAAGGTGGTCCTGCAACGCATGCACGAGGTCTACGGCGACGAACGCTTCGCGCGTCTCGCCTCGATCTCCAACGGCCACATCTACAACCTCCGCAAGACCCGCGCGTACCGGACCGGCCGCCTCACCTTCCGCAAGACCCGGCCCACCCCAGTCCCCATCGGGGTCCGCCGCAAGCCGCGGCCGGACGGCAAGCCCGGCCATCTCCGCGTCGACACCGTCCACCTCGGCGACCGCGAGAGGCGGAAGGGCATCTACCTCATCAACGTCGTCGACGAAGTCACGCAGTTCCAACACCTTGGAGCCGTGCCGCGCATCACCCACCACTTCCTCGTCCCGCGCCTCGAAGCCCTGCTGTCCGCCTTCCCCTTCGCCATCCGCGCCTTCCACTCCGACAACGGCAGCGAATACGTCAACGGCCGCGTGGCCGAGCTGCTCAACCAGCTCCACATCGGCGTCTTCACCAAGTCCCGGCCCCGCCACCCCAACGATAACGCGCTGGCCGAGACCAAGAACGGCAGCGTCGTCCGCAAGTGGCTCGGCCACGTCCACGTCCCCCACGCCCTCGTCCCCCAGGTCAACGCCTTCCTCCACGACCACCTCTGCCCCTTCCTCAACTTCCACCGGCCCTGCCTCTTCCCCACCGAAGTCACCAGCCCCACCGGCCGAGTCAAGCGGCGCTACCGGCAACGGGACGTCACCACGCCCTACGAGCGCTTCAAAGCCCTGCCCGGCTCCGACGCCTTCCTCCGGCACGGCGTCACCCTCGGCGCTCTCGACCAACTCGCCGCCGCAACCACCGACCTCGACGCCGCCCGAGCCGTCCGCCGCGCCCGCGACGAACTCTTCCGCGCCATCGGCCAAGCCGGCAACTCCGCCGCGTGATCCGACTCGCGCCAACCGCTGGCTCGCCGGAGACCCTCATGCCTCCCGGCCATCCTCCGGCTCGCCGGTTGCCTCTCTCCCACGTCCAAGGAGATAATCAAACTCCATCAACTGCCACCTGCTCCGGGCTCCGGCCTCACTTCTCGCACCTTCCCCGGTTCAGGCTCATCTCCGTATTGGAAAAGACTGACCGACGGCTTCCGGTGGCGACGGAGGCCATCAGCGGCTCGGCCCCGCATCGCGGTCCGGCCCGGGCGTCGGCGGCCGTATCACCAGCCGCGACCGCGCGGCCTCGCGGCGGCGGATGTCCCATAGTACTCGGCCAAGCGTGTCACTTGCCCGACGAGCCGCTCGATTTGCTGCTGCAAGGCTTCGTTCTTCTCGCCCTGCCGCTCGGCGTGCAGCCTCAAGGCTTCGACGTACTCTCGCAAGACTTCGACGTACTCTTGCAAGGCTTCGATCTGCCCGGAGTGCCGCCGCTGTTCCTGCGCGTACTGCTCGGACAACCTCCGCAAGGCCCTCGTCAACTGCTCCTCTAAAGCGGTCATAGACCTCCTTTACCTGTTCGACAGCTTCACGGCAGGCTGATCGCGCCAGGTCCAGCCCGTGTTGTCCAGCGTCCCCGCTGGAAGTACCACGACCCGCTCTCCCTCGATCTCCAGCAGCGCGACCCCCCAGGTGTCCACCTCCAGTTGCGCGAGCGTCTGTCGCGCGTCTTGGATGTCGTAGTCCAGTTCGGCGAGCGTCTCGATCCGGTCCTGAATGCTCGACGCCAACCAGCGCATCGTCGCCCAGCTTCCGCCGAAGAAACCGATCCAAAGGCTCAGGCCGACGATCAGGGGCCGGAGCCACGCCTTGGCCAGCAACTCGCGCACGTTCCCGACCGCCACCTCCGTATCGCGCTCGATTGTACTGAGCGCGTTCCTCGCGACGCGCCGCGAGTTCTCGGCGAGCCGCTTCAGCTCGCTCGCGGTCAACTCCTCGATCTCCCTGCGTTCGTTCTCCAGCCGCCTCCGCAGCCGGTCGCTCAAATCGTTCGCGGTCGAAGTCAACTCCGTACAGTCCTCCTTTCAGCCGCCATCGGTCCCCGGTCTCGGGGTCCATCGCGGTCAGATAGTTCATTCCTTGGCGTGGTACTTCGAGGCCCGCCTCCCGCAGCGCGGCGACGACATCGCCCCGGTTGCTCACCATGCCGTGTTCGACGCGCTGGATCAGGTAGTCCCGGATCAGGTCGCGGGGGGACGCTTCGAGCCGGAGCCCCGTCCGCAACTGCGCCGCTTCGATGTAGGCGCGGTGTCCGGGCTGCTGCACTCTGGCCCTGGCCGGGTCGTCGGGGCGGCCCCAGCCGTGCTTGTGGTTGAAGGCGTCCCGGAGCGGATCGAACGTCCGCTGCCAGCCCGGAGGGGCAATGTTGAGACTCCGGCCGGTCTCCAGGTCGCACCGGGCCGCGAGGACGTGGACATGGGCGCCACCGCCCTCCTCACGGTGCAGCACCGCCGCCCATGCGTAGCGGTCGGCTTCGAGCCCCGCCCATGCCGTCTTCTCGAAGTCGTCGAGGACGCGCTCGATCTGTTTGTCGGTGGGGCGGTCGTCCGGCGCCCAAGCGATCACGCCGGACGTGTACCTGTGCTCGAATTCCAGCGAGTCGGCCACTGCGGCCACCATGTCCGGGTTGCCCCGCAGCACCTCGACGCCCTCGCGCGGCTTGCCGGCCGCGTCCTGCTCCCCGAGGAGGTATTTGGCCGCGGCCCGCGCCGACCCGGTCCCGTGCGCCAGAAACTTAATGTGCATCGCGATCCGGGTTCTCGAAGCGGGCCAGCGCCGTGAGCGCCCGCTCGATGGAGACGAGGCGGGCCAGGACCTCGACGGCCTCGGCCGCCCCCTTGTGGCGATTGGCCCACCGCGCGATCTGGTTGAGGTTGTTCCCGATCCGGGAGACCTCCCGGGTGCGCTCGCGCTCGACCTCGGCCGCGCGGGCGGTCCACGTCCGCGTGCGGGCCATGGCGCGGCGGATCAGTGCCGACAGGGGCACGCCGGCGGCCCTCGCCTTGGCGCGCCAGTCGGCCGACTCGGTCGCCGTTACGCGGGCGGTGACGACGGCGGTGCGGCGCTCAGGCATCACGCCGCACCGGCACGGGGGAAGGGGGGCGGAGCCCCCGTCCGCGACCTCCACGGGAGCGCGAAGAGCGGGGGGATCGAAGGGGGGGCGGTGGCCACCCCTCGCCAGCCCCATTGTATGACAAGGGGTAGGCTGGCTGACGGGCCTTAGCAGCGCCAAGCACCCCCGCGGGCACCGCGTCAGGGAGTCGGCGGCGGGCACCGCCGATGCGGTGCCGCCGTGCCTCCACGACCGCTCCGGGGAACCCGTTCAGACGGGCCTCGCGAAGCGCAACCACCGGTGGGACGATGCCCGGCGATGCCGGCCCGTCCATGTGCCTCCGAAGCCGGAGCGGCGACTGATCCCGCGAGCGCCCGCGTCGATGGACACGGACATCAGTTCGGCCGTGGGGTGGATCAACCTGACTACCTGCGTCTCCTCCGGTGTTTCGCCTCGTTTGGTCTTGCTGCCCATCGCGCTTCGGTGACCCGAAGGGCATTACTCTACGCATTCCACCCGCAAAGGGTTTCAATCCAGCCGTCGGAGACGAAGTCAGCCGAAGCCGATCCACGCCCATCTCAGGGGTCCTCCTGGACAGGATTCCTGGGTGTGGATCGGAGACTTCGTCACGGAGACCTTCGGGGACGGCGCGGACGTGTCCCCGAGGAACACGTTCACCCGCTTGCTGAACTGCTGCTTCGGCGTCTCCATGCCTGGAACGCTGAAGGGTCGCTCGCCCGCAAGTCAACCCATGGCAAACGCCCTAATATGTCAGGAGGTGTCAGGACGTTCCAGAAGGTGTCAGAGCCGTCGGGCACCGTCGCCAACGGGGCGGAAAAACACCCCCGCGCTGTGTCGGCGGGGCCGACCGCGCCCCTACAGCCCGACGCTGCGCAGCTGCGCAAGCCAGCCGGAACACCGTTCCAGCGAACCCAAGCTGGAACTCCGCCATGGTCGAAGACCTTGGAGAATCGGGTGTGAGTCCTTCAGCGTCCGTTTCTGGCCACCCCGGTCGGTTCAGGAGAGGAACCCGCGCAACGCTCGTAGGACCTCCTCCAGCTTCTCGATCCTGAGAACGCAGATGCGCTTGGCGACGAGCGAGGAATGCATCGTAAACAGCTTCGTCGTCCTCACCATCGATGTCTTGGGAAGCACACCTTCCGCGAAGTCGCCGTGCCAGAGATGCACCGCGTACGGGTCGTCAGTGATGTGTGACGTGATGGCCGCCAGCACGAGATCTTCTCCAGCGGCGTTGAAGGAGTCCGGGGAAAGGACCAGCGCGGGGCGTCTCTTGGATGAACTGAGATCGGTGAAGGGGAAGGAGACGAGAACGATATCGCCCTGCCTATAGGCTATCGTAGACCGCATCCTCCTCGTTCTCCCAGAACTCGAAGCTGCGTTCGGAACCCGTCAACCACGGAACATCGGCCGCAAGCCGTTTCAACTCGCCTTCGGAAAAGACTTGGTAGACCTCGCCGGGCGTGGGCTCCTCCACCTTCTGCAGAGGCGCGAAGACGCCATCCCGGTATTCCGCTCTGATGCTCATGGCACACTGACTCTAGTAGGCAACGGACAGCACCGCCAGACTTACTGCCCGCAGCACTCTCTAGCTCCTTTCGGATGGCGGCACGGATGCGCCGTGCCAGCAGCATTCCCAACGGTGCTCCGAGATAGCACCAGCCCGATCATCAACATCAAGGGGTTTGGGCTTGGGTGCCCTAGGCCATTGCCGCGTTTCCCAGCTCTCGGATCGAATCCACCGAGACCGGGCGCCCGTCCCCGACGGCCGACTAAGATGGAGGTTGCCGCCTCCGGTCTCGTCGTGCGAGCTTTCTGGGCGGTGCGGTGGGCTGGGTGAAGTGCGCCTCCGTGCCGAGCATCGGCCATGACATCTTGAGGGTATTGGATGAGCGATTCTGGAGAAATCACGAGTGGGAGCGGGCACGCGGGCGCGAGCCCCGCGTCCACCGTGGACCTGTTCTTCGAGCGACCGATCCTGAACTCGCCCTACGATTACCCGGACCGGCATTGGGAGTTGGACGCAGCCGGACAGCCGACCCACAGGATACTGAACTACCGCAGGCCCGCCTCGTTCATCTCGCCGATTCCCCAGCCGAAACAGCAGCGGGCCAAGAAGGGGCCGAAGGTCGAGCAGGTCGGGATGGTCCTCGACGAGGGCAAGGGGCTCTCAACGGAGGAACAGCAGTATCTGGCGGCGATCATCAACCGCGTTCGGGAGCGCGTGGACGAATGGCGGCGCGTCCCCGACCCGGCCGATTGGAAGGTTACTCCCGAGACGGCGCGCCTGCTGCGCCACTGGCGCTCTCACCGATTCTCGAACATCCGTCCCTTCTTCTGCCAAATCGAGGCGGTGGAGACGGCCATTTGGCTCACGGAGGTCGCTCCACGGCGGAAAGCTGGCCGCGAACTCCTCGCACACATGACGGACGCCAGCCACGAAGCCAATCCGGGCCTCTCGCGACTAGCGCTCAAGATGGCGACCGGGACGGGCAAGACGACGGTCATGGCCATGTTGATCGCGTGGCAGACCATCAACGCCGTGCGGCGACCGCAAAGCACGAAGTACACGCGGGGATTCCTCGTCGTGGCGCCCGGGATCACGATCCGGGACCGGCTCCGGGTGCTCAAGCCCAATGACCCGGACAGCTATTACGAGCGCCGTGAGTTGGTGCCCGGCGACATGCTCCCGGATCTGAATCAGGCGAGAATCGTCATCGCGAACTACCACGCCTTCAAGCGCCGGGAGCGGATCAAGCTCGCCAAGGGCAGCCGCGCCCTACTCCAAGGGCGGGGGTCCGCACCCGCCACCACGGAGAGCACGGGTCAGATGATCCGGCGAGTCATGCCCGAGCTCATGGCCATGAAGCGGATCATGGTCCTGAACGACGAAGCTCACCACTGCTACCGGGAGAAGGCCGGCGACGACGAAGAGGGCAAACTCAAGGGAGACGACCGGATCGAAGCCAAGGCGAACACGGAGGCTGCCCGGCTCTGGATCTCCGGGCTCGAGGCGGTGGAGCGCAAGATCGGGATCATCCGGGTGATCGACCTCTCGGCCACGCCTTTCTTTCTGCGCGGCTCGGGCTACGCGGAAGGCACGCTGTTTCCGTGGACGATGAGCGATTTTTCGCTCATGGACGCGATCGAGTGCGGGGTCGTCAAGCTCCCTCGCGTCCCGGTGGCAGACGATGTTCCGGGGGCGGACATGCCGCGTTTCCGGAACCTCTGGCATCACATCGGGCCGAAGATGCCCAGGAAAGGACGCGGAAGAGCCGGGAAGCTTGATCCGCTGAGTCTTCCGCTCGATCTGAAGTCTGCGCTCGACGCTCTGTACGGCCATTACGAGAGGATGTTCGAGGCGTGGCGAGAAGCAGGCGTTTCGGTCCCGCCGTGCTTCATCATCGTGTGCAACAACACCGCCACGTCGAAACTCGTCTACGACTACGTCTCGGGCTTCGAGCGAGCCACGGGGAACGGCTCGTACGGTATCGTGGCCGGACACTTGGAACTGTTCCGGAACTTCGACGAGAACAACACCAGGCTCTCGCGCCCGCGGACGCTGTTGATCGACAGTCGGCAACTGGAGTCGGGTAACGCCCTCGACCCGAAGTTCCGCAAGATGGCGGCTGACGAGATCGAGCGCTTTCGCCGGGAGAGGATCGCCCGCACCGGCAACCGGCACGACGGCGAGAACATCACGGACCAGGATCTGCTGCGGGAAGTGATGAACACGGTCGGCAAGCCGGGACGACTCGGCGATTCGATCCGTTGTGTCGTTTCCGTCTCGATGCTCACGGAGGGCTGGGACGCCAGCAACGTAACGCACGTGCTTGGCGTGAGGGCGTTTGGTACCCAGCTGCTGTGCGAGCAGGCGGTCGGTCGGGCGCTTCGGCGGCAATCCTACGAATTGAACAAGCAGGGTCGGTTCGATGTCGAATACGCCGACGTGCTCGGCATTCCCTTCGACTTCACCGCGAAACCCGTGGTCGTTCGCGTCAAGCCCCCGAAGGAGACGATCACCGTACGCGCCGTTCGACCCGAGCGGGACAAGCGCGAGGTCCGGTTCCCGCGAGTCGTCGGATATCGGGTCGAGCTCCCCGAGGAGCGACTCACAGCGGACTTCAACGAAGACTCGAAGCTGAGGTTGACGCCTGAACTCGTGGGGCCGTCCAGCACCAAGAACGAGGGCATCGTCGGGGAAGGCGTGGACCTGACGATCGAACATCTCCGAAGTCGGTACGCGACCGTGACCTATCACCTCACGAAGCGTCTGCTTTACACGAAGTGGCGGGACGCGGGAGAGACGCCCAAGCTCTACCTGTTCGGACAACTCAAGCGGATCGTGCGCCGTTGGCTGGAATCTTGTCTCGACTGCCCCGGCGACACGCATCCCGGTCAACTTCTCCACCGGGATATCGCTGACATGGCGTGTGAGCGCATTGCGGCGGCGATCCTGCGATCCGAAGGAAGGCGGCACGTCAAGGCGTTGCTCGATCCGTACAACCCCGAAGGCTCAACGGCAAGCGTCTACTTCGAGACGACGAAGACACACCGCTACAGAACCGACCCGCGCCTCTGCCACGTCAACTGGGCCATCCTGGACAGCGACTGGGAGGGCGAGTTCTGCAGAGTGGTCGAGGCCCACCCAAAGGTCCTAGCCTACGTCAAGAACCACAATCTCGGACTTGGGGTTCCCTACCTCTACGGCGCGGAGAGGCGGACCTACATTCCCGACTTCATCGTTCTCGTGGACGACGGGCGAGGGCGCGACGATCCACTACGATTGGTGATCGAGATCAAGGGTTACCGCCGGGAGGACGCGAAGGACAAGAAGGCGACGATGGAGGAATATTGGGTGCCGGGCGTCAATCGCCATGGAGGCTACGGGCGATGGGCGTTCGCCGAATTCCGAGACGTGCGCGAATTGGGGTCCGACCTCGCACGGGCGATCCAAGACCGGTTTGACCACGTTGTGCGTACAGCTACCGGCGATGCGGAGGCCGTTACCGCCGAAGAGTTGATCCGGTCGGGCGGATCGGATCCCGGCGCGGAATCGGTTCCGCGAAGGCGGCCTTGGGGATGATCCTCGTGGACACCAGCGTGTGGATCGACCACCTTCGGCACCCGGAACCGACACTCACCCGGCTTCTCGAAGCTTCTCGCGTCCTGATGCACCCGATGATCCTCGGTGAACTCGCATGCGGCGGCTTCAGGGATCGGGCCGAACGCCTGCGTGCTTGGCGCCGACTGCCACGCGTCGAGGCCCGCGACCACGACGAGGTCATCGACTGGATGGAGGCCGAAGGACTGGCCGGAACCGGCATAGGGTTCATCGATGCCCACCTGCTTTACGCCGTCGTAGTCCGCCGGGACGCGAGGCTCTGGACCGGCGACGGATCGCTTCGCTCACTCGCCGCGCACTTCGGCGCGGCGTTTCACCAAGACGACACATAACACTCAGCCATGGCACGCAAGAAGACGCCCAAGAAGGTCGAATCGCTCCGGCACCCCGAGGCCAACCGGAAGAACATCCCCACAGCCGAATACCGGTCCGTGATGGCCAGCGACGAGCAGAGCCCCCTCCAGGTCGCCTACGAGCGTCGTAACCAAGATCTGGACCCTCAGTTCGTGTGGCGTGGCAAGGAGCATCAGGACCGGGAGGACCTGACCGTCCAAGCCCCACCGCTCTACATTCAGGAAAAGGTGCACCCCAAGGTCCTGATCGACGACCTCGTCCGCCATTCGAGGGACTCCGCGCCTCCCGACGACATCATCGACCTCTTCGCCGACTTCAACGGCCTCCCCGTGGGTGCAGTCGATACCGGGTTCTACCAGCACGACGCCAACTGGTCCAACCGCATGATCTTGGGCGATAGCCTCCAAGTGATGGCCTCGCTCGCCGAGCGGGAGGACCTGCGCGGGAAGGTGCAGTGCATCTACTTCGATCCGCCGTACGGGATCAAGTTCAATTCCAACTTCCAGTGGTCCACGACGAGCCGCGACGTAAGGGACGGCAACCGCAAGCACATCACACGCGAGCCGGAGCAGGTCAAGGCGTTCCGCGACACCTGGCGTGACGGGATCCACTCGTACTTGTCATACCTGCGCGACCGACTGACGGTGGCGCGGGACCTGCTGACCGAGAGCGGGTCGGTGTTCGTGCAGATCGGGGACGAGAACGTGCACCGTGTGCGTGCGGTGATGGATGAGGTGTTTGGGGACGATAACTTTGTGTCGCAGATCACCGTGCGAAAGACTGGTGGTTTGGGATCCGCCGGCCTGACTGGAATCGCCGATTATGTCTTGTGGTATGCACGACGTTTAGACAGCATGAAATACCGAGCGTTGTTTCAGCTCAAAGCTGATAGCGGGACCGCCTCCCAGTACCGATACGCGATTCTCCCATCTGGGGAGGCGTTCGCATCACGATCAGTCAAGCAGTTGACTGAGAATCAACGGAGAACTGCCCGAGCGTTTCAACCCACCTCACTCCATACCATGTTCGCTGGAGTGAAGTCATGTCTATACGAGACGTTTGATCTCTACGGGAAGCGATTCCGGCTTCCACCTAATCGGCAATGGTCAACCACGTTGCCAAACATGATGCGCGTTGGGAAGGCAGGCCGAATCTACACCGGAGGCAATACGCCGCGATTTATTCGGTTGCTGGACGACCATCCAGTGACCGAGTTGAGCAACCTTTGGACCGATGTCATGGGTGCTCGCGATGTCATTTATGTGGTTCAGACAAACCTGCGCGTCATCCAACGCTGCATCCTCATGACCACCGACCCCGGCGACCTCGTCCTCGACCCGACCTGCGGATCTGGGACCACCGCCTATGTCGCCGAACAGTGGGGCCGCCGCTGGATCACCATCGACACCTCCCGAGTGGCCCTTGCCCTTGCACGAACGCGCGTCATGGGCGCCCGCTATCCGTACTACCTCCTCGCCGACAGCCCGGAGGGCCAGCGCAAGGAAGCCCAGATCACGCGCAAGGCACCCTCCGAACAGCCGACCTACGGTCGCGTGCGGCAGGGATTCATCTGCGAACGGGTGCCCCACATCACCCTGAAGCAGATTGCGAACAACGCGGAGATCGACGTCATCTGGGAGCAGTACCAGGAGACCTTGGAGCCCCTTCGCGAGAAACTGAACGCCCGGCTCGGGACCGAGTGGGAGGAATGGGAGGTTCCCCGCGATCCAGAGGATGCTTGGGAGGCTCAAGTCCGCGAGGTTCATGGGAGGTGGTGGAACGCCCGCATCGCGCGCCAGAAAGAGATCGACGGCTCCATCGCGGCTAACGCGCCGTTCGAATACCTGTACGACAAGCCCTACGAAGACAAAGGGGTCGTTCGGGTCGCCGGTCCCTTTACAGTCGAAAGCCTCTCGCCGCACCGTGTACTAGGAGTCGGCGCAGACGACGAACTACTACAGCATGCGGCTGAGGAGCCCCTAAGAACCAACGGCGGCGAACGCCAAGACTTCGCGGCAATGATCCTTGACCAACTCCGTACCGCCGGAGTTCAGCAGGCCCAAAGGAGCGACCGCATCGACTTCACGTCGCTGATCGGGTGGCCGGGCAACTATGTGTGTGCGATGGGTCAGTACGTCGAGGGGGATCGAGTTCGGAGAGCAGGCGTCCTGGTCGGACCCGAGTTCGGCACGGTGTCACGGCCCGACCTCGCGGCTGCGGCGCGGGAAGCCGCCGAGGCCGGGTTCGACACGCTGATCGCGTGCGCGTTCAACTACGATGCGCAGTCGTCGGACTTCTCAAAGCTAGGCCACGTTCCGATCTTGAAGTCTCGCATGAACGCCGACCTTCACATGGCGGACGAACTCAAGAACACGGGAAAGGGCAACCTCTTCGTGGTCTTCGGAGAGCCCGACATCGAAATTCGCGATGCGGCTGATGGACAGATCCAAGTCAAGATCAAGGGCGTGGATATCTTCCATCCCACCACCGGGGAAATCCGATCCGACGACACCGATGGGATCGCCTGCTGGTTCATCGACACCGACTACAACGAGGAGAGCTTCTTCGTACGTCACGCGTACTTCCTCGGTGCCACCGATCCCTACAAAGCCCTAAAGACTAGCCTCAAAGCCGAGATCGACCGGGATGCCTGGGCGACGCTTCGCAGCAACATATCTCGTCCGTTCTCCAAGCCCGAGTCCGGTCGAATCGCCGTCAAGGTCATCAACCACCTTGGCGACGAGGCTATGAGAGTGTTCCGGGTTTAGGGCTAGTGGCGCTCGTCCTTACCACGCCGACGAACAGTTGTCGGAAGGGGAGAGCCATTCCTGCGCCATCGGAGCCGGAAAGGTTGCGGCGATCGAGTCCCGAGGCATCGGACACGGGCTGCTTACCGTCTCGGCGCAGCGAGGGACCATGACTACCATCTGGCTCTCCCTTACAGATCCATTCCACGCGATTTGGCGCGCAAACGTCCCGAGAATCCGCCCGTGCAGGACGCCCGGCAAGCTTCGTCGTGTCTTCATTCCTAGGGAAACCCACTCCTGTCTTGTCCCATCTTCAGGAACTCACCCGTGCTCTCGTACTCGACGCGTCGCGTCTCATCTCGCTCACCTTAGTTGTCGCTGAGCCGCTGAACGCACAAACCGAAGGAACTGTGAAATGACAGAATTGCTGTCCAGTCCGTCCGTAGATTTCCTCAGCCGCGTTGTGCTACCGGCCCTGTCCATTCTGGTCGCCCTAGCCACGCTAGTGTTCACGCTCCGGTGGGCTGGCCGGACGCTGACACGGAGCGTCACTCCACAGATCGAATGCTATCTGCGCGTTCGCGAGTCCAGCCAAGTGTTCGATTTTGTGGTTGCCAACTTCGGGCTGGGTAGCGCTTACCGTGTCGGTTTCCAACTCAATGTTGACGAAGAGGATTTCGAAGTCCATAACGTCGCCATGAAACAGCGCGCTACAGACATTCCCTTTTCCGTGGTAGAACCCGGTGGGCAGATCACCAATATGTTCGGGTTTGGCCCGGCATTGCTAGGAAAAGACTCCCCTTTAAGGCCGTTCTCAGTCACCGTAACATACGAATGGCAGCCATTTTGGTCTAGGCGGCGACGTGTCGAACATCGACGCTACGACATAGATGTCCGCCCCTTTTTGGGGCTCGTTCCGGAGTGGAAGAAGGATGATGTTGCCGAGGCACTGAAGGCGGAGCTTCCGAAGATCACTAAAGCTATGGGTGCTACACAGAGACCTCCGGTACCGGCCGACAGGAGGAGTAGTGGCATCGCATTCTTCAGACGCGTTGAGAGTTTGATGCCGGAATTATTTGCAGAGATGCGAGCCGACCTCAAATCTTTTCCAATGAAGCGTGAGTTTATCCTGATGCCCAAATTGGCAATGTACAATGCAGGACAAAAGGAACCACTTTCATACCACTATGAAGACCACGAGGATCTCGCCGATAAAGTTGGTCTACTGGTGAACGAGGGGGTTGTAACCGACATCACCTATAACACAGTTGACCGATATGTGATGTCAGAGACGCTGGTCGAGTACTTGGTGAGTAATGCACCGGAGGACCCTAAGTGACTGAGGTCATGGCCATCGGTGCGGCTATCGCGGCCGTCAAGAACTTCGTTGATCTCGTCGGAAAGCTGGGAGACGGCGTTGCTAAGGAGAGGCCTGAGGTTATTTCTCAGCTTTATGACAGCGTCTTGGACATACAGCAGCAACTGCTTACCGCACAGAGTAGCGAATCGGACCTGCTCTCACGATGCCGCGCTCTTGAGGAAGAAATCGCACGCGCAAGAGACTGGGAAGCGGAAACCACTCGCTACATCCTGCGAAGCGTAGATGGCGGGGTTGTCCGTCAGTTGAAGGTGGGCCATGACTCAGGGAATCCTCCCCATTGGCTGTGCGCAAATTGTTTCGAAGAGCAACGAAAGTCGTACCTGCAGAAGCACCCGGATATCGTCGATGGCGGGCACTTCTGGAAATGTCCACGTTGCAGCACTGCGGTCATGGTCGACCAAGATGTCGCGCCGGGGATTGGCTAGCACTAGTCTAGCAGTGCAACGTTGGTCCCGTGGTAATGACGGCACTCGGGCACGGACGTGATACCATGTATGCCTCCCCCCATCTGAGTGCGATTCTTCCGCCAATTCAACAAAACGGATGTTGATTTGATATCGGCCAACGGCAGGGGCGGCAGATCGTGCAGTCCTGATTGAACTTACGTGATTCCTTGCGGTGATTTTGGGCTCCGGTGTTCCGCTTACCTACGGAAATCCCACCTTTGACAAACTGATGAATGAGGTCGCGGGGGACGCGGTCAAAGCATCCTCGGTCGTCTACGAGAGGGACCCCGGACCGGCCATGGTGTCACACGATTCCGGATTACCGCCAGTCGCGGTTTGCGTCATCAGAGAGGATGGCGGTGTATTCGAGGTCGGGACGTTTGCCGAGTACGAAGAGGTCGCTGGCCAACAGGCCGTCCCCTTGGCCGATTCGGACAGGAAATGCGCGGCCGCCGTGCTTCGCAAGGCCCGCGCACGCGTGGAGGAGAAAGACACCGCTGCCGCTCGCGAAGTGGACAACGCCAGGCGGCGCGGCCTGCGCGAGGAGGCGCGCCGAATTCTCATCGAGAGCGCGCACAGCGTCGAAGCCCGGGATGGGTTGTTCGCCGGCAACGGCTTCGACCGCCTCTTGAAGCGGGGAGTGCCGTATCCCGGCGTCATCACGGTGGCCGGCGGCAGCATGCCTCCCATGTCGCTCTCCGACCCCTACCGGCTATCGCTGGCGGGGAAGGCGGATGCGGTCCTCACCCGCAACCTGAACCGTCTCAAGGAGAAGGGCATGGAGGTGCTTTGGCGGTATCGGGCGAGATCGGGGGAGTAGCCCGTCGCTCGTGTCGGGCCGCCGTACCACCAGCGTTTCGACCGGCGGGGCCAAGGAGTACCGCGCGTGACGCACGAGACTTCGTAGGTTGCTACCGTTGGTGCAGCCCCAAGTGAGTTTGCGGCCGGACCTCCACGATTGCCGTAGATACCCCATTGGGTTACCATGATTCCCATGCAGACCGTTGCCGAGACACCCACCTTCTCCCATCAGGCCGACAAGCTCTTCAACGAGGACGAGAGACGCGAACTGATCGACTATCTGGCCGAGCATCCCTTGGCAGGGGACGAGATCCCCGGCACCGGCGGGGTCCGAAAAATGCGATTCGGAGCCTCGGGGCGCGGCAAGCGGGGTGGTGCCCGCGTGATCTATTTCTTCGGGGGCGAAGGAATGCCGATCTACGCGCTTCTCGCCTACTCCAAGTCCGGCAAGACCGACTTGACCCCCGGCGAGCGCCGAGCGGTGTCCGCGCTCGCAACCGCCATCAAACTCCAAGGAAGGCAGAGGATATGAGCACGTTCGGAGAAGACCTGATCCAGTCCTTGAACGAGGCCTTGGACCATGCCAAGGGGGAAGGTCCCGCCATCGTTCACGCCCCGATCTCCCCCCGCGAGGTTCGGATGGAGGCGAAGCTGACGCAGATTCAAATGGCAGCCCTGATGGGGATGAGCCTATCCGGCTACCGAAAGTGGGAGCAGGGGAGACGACGTGTCAGCGGCCCGGCAGCGGCGCTTCTGCGCATCATCAAGCACGATCCCAACGCTGTGAGGCATGCACTGGTGCCGTCGCCATGAGCGGGAGAATGCTCTGGCAGATGCGGTTGAGAAAGAGGATGCGCCGACGGACGCGCGGAGCGCCTGTCGGCCTCGCCCGTGGAGGGAAGCGGTGAGCCCAGTGGGTGAGCCCGACGCACCTTGGGACCGGATGACTGGTCCGAGTACGGAGTCGTAGGTGGATGCGTCTCCAACGGCTTGAACGAGCGCACCGACGACCTCGAAATCGGTCGCTTGGATTCCCGCCGTTTACTACTGCATTCCGGCCAATTCGGGACTGCCGAGTCCGATTGGCCTCCAACGGCAGGAGTAGCAGATCGTGCAGTCCCAGTTAGACTTACGTGATCTCCTGCCGTGGTTCGTCGCGTTGCCAGTCCGTGTTACCAGCGAGCGGACGAAGGACAGCTTCGGAAGGCACTGGACGCACGCCGGAGAGCTTGCGGCTAGATCCGCAATTCGGCGGGAATCAATTGGCTGGAATCCGACGAGCCAATCTCATAAGCTCAATGCACATAAGCAGATATCAGCCAAACACCATCCGCTTGCCGGGCGCCATCACGTTGGCCAGCTCCGGGTCCAGGTTGAACTGGCCCATGCGGTTGCCCAGCCCGAACCCCCATCCCGGGATCATCGGGGTGAAGGTGTGACCGTCGCTCTCGGTCAGCGAGAACAGGTTGCCCTCGGCGTCCATGACGTTGAGGGACGAGGTGTCGATCGAACCGGCCGGCCCGTCCGCATCCACGCCCGCCGTCACGAAGCTCGCCGGCGCGTCGTCCGCCACCGCCGCACTCGCCGCCGGATCTCCCCACGGCGGCATGTCCTGAAACGCTCGCTTCTCGTCGATCAGCACAACGCGCGCGCGCGCGTATTCCTTTCCGTATAGCCCGTCGGGCGCCGGCGCGAAGTCCGGATCGCCGACGTACTTGTGAGCATCCGCCATCCCCAGGTTGATGACCTGGGATATGAGATGAATGTACGCAGGCGTGTTGTAGCCGAGCGCCCGCAGGTCGTGGTTCTCGAGCATGTTGAGCATCAGGACGATGCGCGGCCCCTGGCTCCATCCATCGCCCGTGTGCACGTCGTAGCCGTGGAAGCTCGTGCCCAGCGGTTCCTCCCAGCGGCCCTCGTAGCCCGCCAGGTCCTCGTAGCGAACGATGCCGCCCTGCTCGCGGAAGAAGCGGTCGACGTCGCGCGCGGGATCTCCCTTGTAGAAAGCGTCCCGAGCGGCCCGGACCCCTTCGGAGCGGCTGCCGCCGGCGGCCAGCGCCTGCTCCTCGGCCGCCATCATGTAGCGGATGAGCCGCCCCAGGTCGGCGTTCACCATCCGGTCGCCCAGACGCTGCTTGCCGACCCCGTTCTGGAACCAGAAGTCGCCGTTGTAGGGGAAGGCGAGGATCTCGTCCATCTGATCCTCGATCATCCACTTCTGCATCTTGTAGAGGTGATAGCCCTCCTCGGCGATGCGCAGGGTCGGACGGGCGGCTTCGCCGAAGCTGAGCGTGCCGAAGCGGTCGAGCGCGGCGAGCCAGACGTCGACGTCCGCGGGAATCAGCGCGTTGTTGACGGGCGACTTGCCGTGTTCGAGGAAATGGTCGAGGGTCGCGAGCGCGGGCGATGTCCCGGCCCCGACCCGGGTGATCACCTGATCCTCCGCGGCGCTGTAGACGATGAGCGGCGCGACCCCTGTCCACCCCGCGTAGTCCATCTTGAGCGCCTTGAGCGCCATCCCCGCGGTCACGCCCGCGTCGAAGGCATTGCCCCCGGCTTTGAGCACGTCGTAGCCGGCCTGCGTGGCCAGGTAATGCCCGGAAGAGATGACCCCGTGCGTGCCCATGACCCGCGGCCGCATGGCTTCGACGTTGTCGGCGTCGTGTACGTGACCGTAGCTGTTGAACGGGGCGATCGTGGCGAAGACACCGCCGTCCGTGGCGGACGAGGCATCTTCGGCACCGCCTGTCCCCGACCCGAACCACGCGATGATTGCCAGGGCCGCGACGGCGGCCACCCATGTCAGTTGCTTCATCGCGTTGTCCTCCTGGTTGTTGCCGGGGGTGGAGGCCCGGTCGACGTCCGTGTTGGGCCTGCAGTGCTGAAGGTATTGTCGGGGGTTGGCTGGGCAAGCAGCGTTGGCGATCACGAATGATCGGCAAAAACTCGTCCCATCCAGCCATCGATCCGCCCGGCCACCGTCGCGAACTTGGCGTCCCCCCTTTCCACAGACGCCATGCAAGATCCCTTCCTCAAGTCGTTTTTCGCCGACCGGCGCATCGTTGGAATCCTGATCCGCGACCACGTGCCCGAATGGGCCGACGAGATCGATTCCTCGACCCTGCGCCAGGAACCGACCGAGCTCGTCGCCAGGAAGACGCTGCAAACCCGTCATCCCGACATGATCTGGTCCGCCGAGAACGTCGATGGCGGGAAAGTGCTGTTCCTGATCGAGTTTCAGCTGAAACCCGAGCGGCTCATGGCGCTGCGGACGACCACGTACACGGCGTTGACGCTCGAGGGAATCGCGGCCAGCGCCGACTTCGGCCCCGGCGACGCGCTACCGGAGTTCGTCTATCTCGTCCTCTGTCTGCGCAGGTGGCAGCCCTGCGACTCAGGGTGGGGGAACTGGGCGACGCGAGTTTGGACGCGTTCGTGGTCGAGAGGCTGGTCACGATGCTAGAATTGAGAGGTTACACGGAGGTTCTGAACCTGGGAGGAGTAAGAACGATGGATGAGTTGGCGGAGAGGGTTCAGCAGGGCCTGGACGAGTTGGTCGAGAAAGGCGCCCGGCAAGGTCGCCGGCAAGGTCAGGCAATGGTCCTGCGGCGGCAGATTGCGAACAGGTTTGGCGAAGAGACGGCGCAGCGGCTGGCCAAACAGCTCGCTGAGCTGTCCGGCCCCGAGGGCATCGACAGCGTGACCGACGCGCTATTCGAGTGTGGCACCGGCGACGAGTTCATCGAGCGGGTGCGGACGGCCTGAAGCTCATCGCGCCCTCGCCACGGTATCGGGAGCCACATTCCCGTTTACCGCGCGCTCCAGGAACTCCACGGTCCGAGGGTTCTCCCTCCCTTCGCCCTCCGGCATCGACAACAGCAGCTTGCGCATGGTCCGCAGGTCCTCCGCGTACTCTTGCAGACGCCGCTGATGGCTGGCCCGGTTCTTTGTGCAGATCAGGGTATGGGGGCTGCCCTGCCGCAGGGTTTCGTGATCCATGTCAAGGCGCGCCTGGTCGATGACCTGGTGTAGATGCCGCCTCAGATCCTTGCGCACCCTGAAGTGCTCCACGTGCGCGACGGGATCCTTGCAGAACGCGCGCAGCCTGGCGCACAGGTCGCAATCGCATGAGATGTCCGCGCCGATGGTCCAGTCCTTCGGCTCGGCGGGCACCGAGGAACTCCGCTCCAGCAGGAAATCGGCTGCCCGGCGCCACAAGACGCCGTAGGCAGCGGTTGCGGCGAGAGCGCCCTGCCGGTGCATGAGCTCCAGCGCTGCGGGGAGCATTCGATCCGGGGTCACGATTTCCGGGTGATCGGCGATCACGTCGGCGGCGGCCGCCCCTTCGTCGTCGAGGCCATGCAGGTTTGCAAGCAAAAGGAGGCCGCAGACGGAGCCGGGGTCGATCCAATCGTCCTGCGACGCGCGACCGAACCGTGCGCGCGACCGCAGCCAGGTCCCCAGGGGCCATTTGTCGTCTTCGCCGCCGCGCATCTCCGACTCGGCCTTCAAGGCGGTGCCCAGTCCGGACAGCGCCGCCGCCACGGACGCGCGCAACACCTGGTGCCAGGCGTCGTCGGTGGCCGCGTCCGCCAGACCGGCCGCACCCCGCGCTTCGGCACACTCCACGGCCGCCGCCACCAGCATCTGGACGACGTCGCTGAACCGCCGTGGCAGGTGCTCTTCCACGAACCAGGGCAGAATGTCCCCTGCTTCCGCCGTCCCCATCACCGGCAGGACGGCCGCCAGCGCGTCGTTTTCGCTCCCGTCGTAGTTGGCCATGACCACGCGGTCCACGAAATCGGCGGCGATCTCGCCCTCGCCCGTGGTGCGCAGCAGCCTCAGCATCGCCGCCCGATCCTGCTCCTCCCGGACGTCTTGTCCGATGGGCCAGAGGCCGGTCAGGGTGGCGAGCAGTTCGCGGGTCCGCTCGAGCCCGCCGTCGCCCGCGCGCCCGCTCCCCGCGCCACCGCCATGTCCCGCCGGGACACACTGCGTCTCGACCCAGGCGACCGCCCGATCGATGCTCCCGCTCGCGACGACGTCGACCGTCAGCTCCCGGGGCCAGATCACCAGCGCCGCCAGGCGGTAGATGTACTCCAGCGTGGGGCCCGTGTTGCCCGTCGATCCCCTGAGCCTGCGGCCATCGGGCTCGGCCTCGTCAAGGGCGCCCTGCGGAAGAAGTTCCAGCGCGTTCAACGGGATCTCTCCGAACGGTGGGCGAGTCCCGTCCCGTGCAGCCCAGCCGTCGAGGGCCTCCCACCGGTCGTGGACCTCGTCCATGTCGGCTTCGGGCCCGACATCGTCGTAGCCCTCCCACTCCAGGTCGAGACCCCACTCCCAGCCAGGGCCGAAGATCTCATGCAGCGGCAAGCCGATTTCCTCGATCCGAAGCACCGCTGCGTGCAGCTCGCAGTCCGCGCGCTCCGCGGCGTCGGCAAGCACCTGCGCGACGGCTGCATCGGCGTTCTTCAGCGTGTCGAAGGACAGCCCGCCCTCGCTGTATTCGTGGTCGAGCACCCACACGAGCTTGTCGGTGTCGCCCTCGTCGCGCCAGCGGGCCAGACAGTCCGCGACCGGCGCCGTGAGGTCCGGGTGATCCGGCGCAGCGGGCACATTGCCCGACGAACCCAGAAACAGATTGAAGACAAGCGTGACGCGGTGGCCCTCCGCGAGCGGCCGAACCTCATGCAGGCAATCCGCGTAGAACGCCGCGAAGGACATCTCGGACGGCTCGCCCGCGCTCAGATCGAAGGCCTCCTTCCTCCCTCCATGGCGCAAGACCAGCTCTCCTCCGGCCCCCGGGGTGGGCAACGACAGTGACAGCGTCGCCACCATCCCCGGCACCTTCTCGGTATCCCGATGCTCGGCGAAGAAGCCTCCCGGGCGGTAGATGAGGAGTTTGTAGAGCTCGGCGTTCAGCCTCTCGGCGGGCAGGCCAAGACCGGTGGCTACGAGCTCCATGACTTTCGCGAAGGAATCCGGCCATGCGTGCCCGGCCAGACGAACGCGCGCGGCGTCGATCTGCCAGCAGTCGCGAACCGCCGTGTCCACGAGCGTCTCGGTGCCTTTGCCGTAGGGCGCGCGCTCCGCTGCGGCGATGAGCGCCCCGATCTGCGCGTCCGGGATCGGAAACGAGAGCTCCCCGGCCCCGTCCACGATGACGCGCGGCATGGGCGTGTACAGCCGCCCGCCGACGCAATAGTCGCCCGGCTGCTCCACGGACCGCAGAAGATGCTCGAGCCGCTCGTGCTCGTTCCCGTATTCGATGCCCTTGATGCCCATGATTCGTGGGAATGCCGGCCGGCGTTGGGGAGTCGTCGAGGTCGCGAGTTGAAACTAGCGAGGGCCGCCGTTCGGCTGATCATCGTGTCGGGCGTGGCGATACAAATGAAGTGTTGATTTGTCAGCACTTTCGTGTTACGATGCCTCCCATCGAAAAATGTCGGCCTGTCCCGAGAAGAGGAGGCAGTCGAAGTGAGCCCGCTTCCGACGCTGAGCAGACGCGAACGCGAAGTCATGGATATCGCCCACGAACTGGGGAACGTGACGGCCGCCCGGATCCAGCAGAACATGGCCGATCCGCCGACGTATTCCGCCGTACGTTCGACGTTGCGGATCCTGGTGGAGAAGGGACACCTGGTGAGAGAGCGGGACGGACCCCGCTACGTCTATTCGCCCGCGATGCCGGCACGGCACGCGCGGCGGTCGGCGATGCGCCACGTCCTCCGGACCTTCTTCCGCGGCTCGGTGGAGGGAGCGGTGGCTACGCTGCTCGAACTGCGCGGGGACGACCTCAGTGCCGAGGAGCACGCCCGGATCACGGAGATGATCGAGCAGGCCGCGAAGGAGGGCCGGTGAACACCGTGGGCGCCGCGCTCCTCGGTGCGGCTCCTGGTGCGGTCACCCTGACGGCGCAGGTCACGTGCCTGTTTCTGCTGGCGCTGGCGCTCGCTTGGCTCGGAAGACGCGGCTCGCCCAGGACGCTTCATCTGCTGTGGACAACGACCTTCATACTCGTCCTCGTGCTTCCCCTGCTCGGGCTCGTCGGCCCCTCGTGGAACGTGCCGCTCCTTCCGGCCGCCGCGGGCGAGCCCCCTGGTGGCATGAGCGCTGCCTTCCGCGAGCTGCTGGCTGGGGACAGTGGCTCGACCCCGCCGCCGGAGACCGCCGAGTTCCGCGAGGCTTTGGTCGTGGCGGAACGTGCCCGGCAGGAGGCGCGGCTGGGCGAGGTGGATGGCACTCTGCCCGCCGCCGCAGCGGGGCACGCCGTCGCTCGGATCGTTCGGATCGCCTGGATCGCGTGGATCATCGGGTGCGGGCTTTCGCTGGTCTCGCTGGCCGTCGCGGTTCTCCGGCTGCGTGGCCTGGTGCGGACGGCGCGTCCCCTGGATGACCCCGATTGGGTGCGTCCGGCCGAGGCGCTGCGGCGCCGGCTGGGTCTCCCCGCCAGGGTGCGCCTCCTGTCCAATGCGGCGGTCACCACGCCGATGACGGGTGGACTGTGGCGACCGGTGATTCTGCTGCCCGAGTCGGCGGCGTCCTGGTGCCGTGCGCGGCGCGCCGTGGTACTCTCGCACGAACTCGTCCATGTGCGCCGCCGGGACGCGCTCCGGCAGCTCATTCGGCGTGGCGTGCTCGCTGTGTACTGGTTCCACCCTCTCGCTTGGGTTGCCTCGCGCCTCGCTGCGATGGCGAGCGAAAAGGCCTGCGACGAAGAGGTGCTGAGCCTCGGCACGCGGCCCTCGGAGTACGCCCGGCACCTTCTCTTCCTGGCTACCGGCCTTCGCCGCGGTCCAGGGGCGCTGGCAATGCCCGTCGTGCACCCCTCGCAGCTGGAGCGAAGGATCAAGTCCATCCTCGCACGCCGCCGCCCGCACCTCAGCCTCCTCCGCACGGCACTGACACTCATGGTCATCGGTGCGGCAGGGGTGTCCGTCGCGTTCGTGCGCCCGATCCGGAGCGGTGAAGCCGAATCCTCCGAGGCCACCGCCGGGGTCCCTGGCGAAATCCCCGCGGAGACAGCAGCAAGGGCCGCCATCGTAGTTGAGATGGAGGCGGAATTGCGCCGGGCGGGGGCCGCGAATTCCGCCGTGTTACCGGGGATCCAATGCCTCTCCCCCTCCAATGATTCGATTCGGTCGTTTTCGTTCCGTAGTGGCGGCAGCGTGGTCCCGAATTGGAAGTGGACGGACGGCGCATTCACGATCGTCCGATCCGTCGCGGGCATGCGGCTCTGCATGCGTGCGGAGGGGGATGTCACACTGAATGCCGAGAGAACCGCAGTCCGGGCGCTGGGCGACGACAGCTGGCTCATCGTCGAGTCGCAGGGCGAGCAGACCCACCGCCTTGCGGTCACGCGCGGACCCGACGGGATCGAGCGCGAATGGAGGGTCGACGGCATTCGCCGACCCTTCGACGCGGAAGCGAGTCGCTGGCGCGAGCTGATGTTCACGGTCATGCGCGGGTATCAGGAGGCGTGGCTGTCCTACGCCGGCGCAATGCTCCTGTACGGCAGGATCTCCGGGTACCGCAACGAACTCGCCGACCTGCAAACCGCCATGCGAGCCGGGCAGTTGACGCGGGCCCGGCGCCTGGAACGGGATCTTGCCGGATGGGAGGCGGGGCTTGAGCGGACTACAGAGGCGATCCGGCAGTCCGGCTTCGTTGACGAACTTGGGGCAATCGCGAGGCGGCTCGCGGAATACGACCTTGTCGCGGCCCGGCTCGAAACGGAAATCGATGCGTCGGAGCTCGACGACCAGCTCCGTGAGCTGGCGGAGCGAATCCAGGTCGAGATCAACGGCCAGCGTCTTGAGGTGCGACTGAAGGAGGCGGAGCGAACGCTGGAAGATGTGATCGCAGAACTGCAGGAGGTGACCTCATGAGGGCCCGCGCGACGGTAGCAGCGGCGGTGCCGGGGGCGGTAGCCGCGGCCGTGCTCGGCGCGCTTGGCCTGCAAGCCCGGGCGGCGATCGCGCAGGAGGTCGTCGACCTGCCCGTTGAGGATCGGCTCCTGTCGCCGGATCTCGAACTGGTGTACCGCGTCGGGTCGGCGGACGCGGTGGCCGAGTGGGCGCAGTTTTCATCCATCCCGAGCCTCGGATTCGACAGCGCCGGCAACCTGCACCTCATGGACCGTACGGGAGGAATGAGGGGCGAAGCCCGCATCGTTGTCGTGGATCCGGCAGGCGGGCTCGCAGCCGAGTTCGGTCGCTCCGGCGACGGTCCCGGCGAATTCCGGTTGCCGCGGCAGATGATCGTATGGCCGGACGGGGCCACCCTCGTCGAAGACATCATGCACATGGGCTACCACGTCTTCGCTCCAGGCGGTGCCTTCGAGCGCATGGTGCGGAACGAGGCAGGGAGCGCCATGCGTCCGGAGCGCACAGGCGGTCGGACGGTCATCGGCGGTTCGTGGGACTCCACGGTGGGCAACCGCGGCATTCTGCGCTTCGACCTCTCGGCGGACGAGACGACGTCGCGGACGCTGGTCGAAGCCTGGGCGCCCCGCGAGCTGGAGGCGCGAAGCCACCAGGTCCAGGACATCGAGGACATGGTGCGCGCCGTGTGGGGGTTCGAACCGGGGCTGCTGTTCGACGCGCTACCGTCGGGCGGGGTCGCGTTCTCGGACTCGTCGGCCTACGCGATCAAGCTGGCAGGCCCGTCTGGAGCGGTGTCGCGCATCCTGCGCCGGCCCATTCGGCCGCTGCCGGTCACGGAGGGTATGAGGCGAGCCGAGCGCGCACGCCGAATCGAGCGGGCGCAAGGAGGATCGGTCAGCGCGACGGGGTCTCCGTCGCCACAGGCGGTTGCGATGCTGAACGCGCTGCTTGAGTCTCAACAGAACGCCATCGAGAACATGCGGTTCTACTCCGAGGTGCCGGTCATCGCGGCCGTCCGCGCCACGTGGGATGGAACCCTATGGGTCCAGCGCAGCGGCGAGCCGGGCACGGAAGAGCCGGGCCCCATCGACGTGCTCTCGCCTGACGGTCGCTACCTGGGCACGGTCGCTCCCGACGTCTGCCCGATGCCGGACGCCTTTGGCCCGGGCGGTCTCGTCGCCTTCGTTGAAGCGGATGATTTCGATGTGCCCGTCATCGTCGTGAGGCGCCTGCCGCCCGCGATCCGCTGAGCGGGGCCCCTGGCTCGGCTCGGGGCCGCCTCATCAGCAGGTCGACCTCACCAGCGGTCATCGCAACTCGTCCCATCCAGCCATCGATCCGCCCGGCCACCGTCGCGAACTTGGCGTCCTCCCTTTCCGCAGACGCCATGCACGATCCCTTCCTCAAGTCGTTTTTCGCCGACCGGCGCATCGTCAGAATCCTGATCCGCGACCACGTGCCCGAATGGGCCGACGAGATCGACTCCTCGACCCTACGCCAGGAACCCACCGAACTGGTCTCCCGGAAGACGTTGCAAACCCGTCACCCCGACATGATCTGGTCCGCCGAGACCGTCGATGGAGGGAAAGTCTTGTTCCTGATCGAGTTTCAGTTGAAACCCGAGCGGCTCATGGCGCTGCGAACGACCACGTATACGACGTTGGCGCTCGAGAGAATCGCGGCCGGCGCTGCCTTCGGCCCCGGTGACGCGCTACCTGAGTTCGTCTATCTCGTCCTCTATCACGGCGACAGTCCCTGGGGTTGGCCGAATCACGTGACGGACCTGTTCCAGCGTTCCGATCCGGGCCGGTTCCGCCTGGTGTCGTGGGGAGGCGGAGAAGGAGGCGGTTGGTCGCAAAACGACATTACGGCACTGGTACTCGGCGCGGCCCGGACCCATGAACCGGAGGACATGTCTGCGCAGGTGGCAGCTCTGCGACTCAGGGTCGGCGAACTGGGCGACGCGAGTTTGGACGCGTTCGTGGTCGAGAGGCTGAAGACGATGCTAGAATTGAGAGGTTACACGGAGGTACTGAACCTGGGAGGAGTAAGGACGATGGATGAGTTGGCGGAGAGGGTTCGGCAGGGCTTGGACGAGTTGGTCGAGAAAGGCGCCCGGCAAGGTCGCCGGCAAGGTCGCCGGCAGGGTCGCCGGCAAGGTCGCCAGCAGGGTCAGGCAATGGTTCTGCGGCGGCAGATTGCGAACAGGTTTGGTGAAGAGACGGCGGAGCGGCTGGCCAAACAGCTCGCCGAGCTGTCGGGCCCCGATGGCATCGACAAGGTGACCGACGCGCTGTTCGAGTGCGGCACCGGCGACGAGTTCATCGAGCGGGTGCGGACGGCCTGAAGCGTTCTCGCCAGCGCTGGCGATCCGTCCGCCGGCCTGGCTATGGTATCCGCCATCGCCGAACCGCCGCCCTGGAGGGCACCATGGCCGCCCCGCAGAACCTGCCCGCCTCCCCGCGCCCCTCCGCCGCCGCGGCCGCCGTGCTCCTCACGACGCTGGCCGCAGCCAGCCCGCTCGAGGCCGCGACGAGTCCGGTCGAGGCCGCCGCGGCCCCCCAGGAGATCCTCATCAGCGGGGGCACGGTGGTCACTTCGGAGGGGCGATTCGACGCGGACGTGCGGGTGCGGGACGGGACCATCGTGGAGATCGGGACCGGACTGGCGGCGGGGGCCGGCGCCCGAACGATCGAAGCCACCGGGCTGCTGATCATGCCGGGCGGCGTGGATCCGCATGTCCACCTGGGCGGCAGCACCCGGGACGACTACCGCACCGGGTCGCAGGCGGCGCTCGCGGGAGGCATCACGACGATCTCGAACTTTGCCTTCAACACGAGCGGCGGGTACTGGCGGCCCGGCGTGGCCGAGGGACGGGCCCTCGCGCAGGCCATCGAGCGCGAAGCGGCGCTCATCCGTGAGCAGGCAATCGCGGACGTCATCCTGCATGCGGGCATCACCCCCGAGACCCAGGCAGGCCAGATGACCACGCGGAGCGCCTGAGGTCTGAATCTTGGCAGGAAATCTTCTAACTATATACAGGACTGCACGATCTGCGTTTCCTGCCTTTGTACGGAACCTTGCTGGACCGTGCCGCCAAAGCGGGAAAATCGGAGGTGAATGGCGGGACTTCCACCCCCGCGCCGTCCCCTCGCCGAAGGTCTCGAACGTCCGCCTCGCCCATGTTGCCGAAGCGCCGGTTCTTCCGACCGCATCGGCAGTTCAGCACCTACCGGGGCGCGGCACCGGGATCCTCTAGGCACGGGGCGGGCGGTCGGCTTCCGTGCCCCAGCACTTCAGTACGTGTGGCGCTCCGGCTCGGTGCTGAGCCAGTCGCATCGCTCGTCGGAGACCAGATACATCAGAATCCAAGTCTGAAGCTTCTCCGAATCCTCGATGCGCCGGTCCAGAACGAACAGCGTATCCCCACGGAAGGTCTCCATCGGCCGGATTTCGAAATCTTGCGGCACAGGCGCGTCCACGCACGCCTTCTCAAAGTCTCGCGAGAGGATACCAACCCACGTTTTCGCGGTGAGCACGGGCATCGGTTCCATCTTCAGGGCCGTCTGGTCGTGGTGGGTGAACACGAAACCGCCGCCCGGCCGCGGAAAAAGTTGGCGCAGTTGCGAACTTCCCTCCAGTTGCTCGCGGAACGGGATGCGCTCGATGTCGATGCGTTCCCGGAGGTCGGCCGGGACGCCCTTCCTCCTCGCCACCGGGATGTCCGCCGTGTCCACCACCTCACCCCGCAGGTTCAAGACGAACATCTCGTCCAGTCCGGACCAGCCCTGCACGAACCGTCCGTCGCCGTACGCGAGAGAACCGATCGAAAAAAGGCTCGCATAGGACCAGTTGCCACTCTCGAGCGATGCGCTGTATTCCCGAGGGAGTCCGCCCATGCTCGTGAATTCGTCCGTGGATGGGCGCCAGCGAGTCAACGAGGTTCTGCGCCGGATCTCGAAATCGGTCATCCAGACCTCCTGGCCGATCACCACCGCAGGAGTGATTCCGGCCAGCGCGGGGAAGTCCACGACCCGAATGGTTTCTCCGGTGTTTCGGTCGAAGATGTTCACTCGCCGCGACCTTGTGGTCTGTGCGGCCACGGTCGAATCGTCGATGAGCATCGGAGCTCCGGGTCCGCCGCGAAACTCTCCCGGTCCCTCTCCCGGCCGTCCGTACACCAGCATCAGACTGCCGTCTCTGCGGAACCTGAGGATCCGTCCCGAAAAGATGTCCGATATGTGGAAGGACCCGTCGAAGGGGTCGACGACCAGAGCGTATGGATTCCCGATGTACAGCGTGTCGGCTTCCGGCAGCAGAATACTGTCGACGGGAGTGAGAGTCGGCCCCGCCGTGTCCGCGGTCACGGGTTCGCCGGACTCGGAGCCGCAGCCCGGGATCAGGAACATCCCGCCGGAGAACAACGCGACGCCGACACGGCGGGACCAGCCCGCTGCTGCCCCCCTGACCGTCAATCAATGACGACAATGATGGGGGGTGCTGCCCAGCAGCAGACGGGCGCGTTGGGCTCGCACTCGTAGGGGCACTCGAAGTTGTTGAAGCTCAGAAGCTCCTGGGGCTCGTCCTGCGCCGTGGCCCCGAAGGGCACGACACCCAAAGCAGCCCCCAACAGCGCCGCGATGACGAGTGATCCGGTGATCAGATTGCGTTTCTTCATGTCTACTCCGTTGTGAAGTGAGGTTGTGGCCTGCGGGACGCGCTACAGCCGGACACCAAGACGTTCGGCTGATTCCCCGGAGAGGTCAAGTGCCTGCACCGGACAACGCATCCACGGCTTCTCTCAACGATCGTCGATCCTTGAGGGCATCCAAGAGAGGACTCGAAGGACCATAGACCCGCTCGGCGCGGAAGACGATTCCGCCGGTGTCCAGCACCAGCTCTATCGGCGTGCGTTGCGCTTCTATCCGCACGCCCGTGAGGTATCCGTCGGTCCTCATGCCCGTCGCCCGCAGAATGCGCGCTTCGTCATCGTCCGGTTCGCGGGCGAGCAGCAACTCCAAGCCGACCCCCGACCGCCGCTCCCAATCCAACCAGTCGGCCAACACGGAAATGCAGCGGAGGCACTGGCTGGGATCGACCACCACCACGACGATGGGATCGGTCCGTGCCAATTCTCCGATGGGAGTGCCGTCGGAGAGCGTCCAACCCATCGCATCAGAGCTATGATCGAGAGCGCAACCGGCACCCGCGAGCAATACGGCGAAGAGAATCGTGGCTCGCAGGGCGTGTCCATGTCCGGTAATGCTCTCGATCGGATTGGTCTCCGGCGGCAAGGAATGTCCGTTCACCCAACTCCGGTGCGGGCTGCTATAGGGCTTCACGGATCGAGCGTCGGGCAAGTCGATCCAAAGCTGCGACTCTCGGTCGCTATTCGGCAAGGTTGAGGGGCCTCGCTCCACCGATACTCCGGTCGGACGCCTCGGATTCGGGAACATACCGCGCTCTTGCTCCTCTCCGTAAGTGCATCAACGCCGGTGACGATCCCTGCGGGTGTTGTGAAAACCCAACGTCGGTTTTCCGAAATCTGACGAGTGCTCGAAGTCTCCGGCGGGTACCATCATGAAACGCAACCTCCATTTGAAAAACGACTTACGGTCACTATTCCACCTCGGCACAGATCTTGCTGACAGGGGATGGCAGCGCCCCGAGACGCGGGGCAGCTCAACACAACCATCTCCAAGGAGAATGGAATGGACAGATTCAAGAAGCTCCTAGCGGCGGCAACGTTGCTGGTGCTCCCGGTCATCGCCGCGTGCGGAGAGGACGTGATGCCTCCGCCGCCGACCGGCTCCATCGTGGGCCAGGTCTCGATCGAGGGCATGGGGGTCGACGGTGTGACCGTCTCCCTCAGCAACGGGGCCTCCACCGCGACGGCTGGTGGCGGGAACTACCGCTTCGACACTGTGGAGCAGGGCTCCTACACTGTCACGATCAGCGGATTCCCCGCGGACGCCAGCTTCGACGCAACCTCAGCTCCCGCCAACATCGGCGATGCCGGCGGGACGATCACCGTGGACTTCCGCGGCTCCTACATCCGCACCGCATCCATCATGGGGACGGTAACGGTGGAGAACATGGGCCTCGGGGGCGTGACGGTACGCCTTTCCGGCATGGCCGACGCCGAGACGGCGACCGACAACAGCGGCCAGTTCTCGTTCACGGGCCTGCGCGCGGGAACGTATTCGGTCGAGATCTCCAGCTTCGACGCCAACGAGGTGAGCTTCTCGAGCACGTCCGGCGCCGCGACGGTCGGCGTGGGCGAGTCGAAGGTCGTGAGCTTCGACGGCACGTATCTCCGCACGGCGGGGATCATGGGCCAGGTGAGCGTGGAAGGCGATGGCCTCGGCGGCGTGACGGTCACGCTGATGGGCCAGGGCGCGGAAGAGACGAAGGTCACCGACGCTGGCGGCCTCTACGCGTTCTCGCAGCTCCGTTCGGGCGACTACACGGTCGCCATCTCGGGCTACGACACGGAGGACTACGAGTTCTCTACGACCTCGAAGAGCGTCACGATTGCCACGGGCGAGACCGCGAACGTTCCGTTCGACGGCACGCTGCTTCGCACGGCGGGCATCGCGGGCCGTGTGAGCCTCGACGACGGCATGGGCCTTGACGGCGTGACGGTTACGCTGGCGGGCGCGGCCGAGGCGACGGCGACGACGGCCAACGGCGGGCAGTACTCGTTCGCCGGACTGGCGGCGGGCACGTATGTGCTGAGCATCGCCAACCCGGACGCGAACGCATACAACTTCGCCGAAGACGAGATGCAGAAGACGGTCATGCTGGAGGACGACCAGTCTGCGATCGTGAACTTCTCGGGCACGCACACACGGACCGCTTCGGTGTCGGGCGTGCTGTTCATCGACGAGGTGGATCAGAACAAGATGCATGACGACGGCGAGCCCTCGGTCACCGCGGCGCTGGCTCCGCTCCTGCCGACGCTGTCCGAAGAGGACCAGATGGCGGTGGCCGGCCTGCTGGCCAAGGCGAAGGTGAAGCTGCGCGGTCCGGATCTCAACACCATGACGGACATCGACATCAACGCGGACGGCACGTTCTCGACGGGCGCGAGCCTGATGGCGGGTTCGTACCAGGTCGAACTGCCGGTCAACGACGACGATGTGGCGGCCGGGCTCGAAACGGCCGGTGTCGCGTTCGTCGGCGAGTCGATGGTGGTGACGGTCGAGGCCGGCGGCAGCGCGACGGCGAACTTCCCGTTCCGGATCACGATGCAGACGGTGGCGACGGGCGCCCGCATGGGAGCCGGAGAGACTCTCGGCGCTGCCGTGCCGGGCGTGAAGCTGGCGCTGTATGCGCGGGCCGACGGGACCGGCATGCTGGGCGAGGCGACGACCGACAAGATGGGCATGGCGTCGTTCACGTTCGCGCGTGCGGACAACACCGGTCCGGGCGGCAACGACAACATCGTCTTCGTGAAGGTGGCGGATAAGGGCCATGATGCACTGGCAGTGTCGGGCAACGAGTTCGTCGAGTTCTCCTACGAGGGCGTCGAGCGGATTTCCACGGCGGACGCCGAGAAGGAAGTGGCGACGCTGGTGAACGTGGAGGTCGCGTTCGACTTCTGGGTCAAGAGCAACGAGACGGCCCGGGACGGCGACATGGGGCTGGGCGGCTGGAACACCCAGGTCTACATGGGCGACCCGGAGGCCGACGACGCCATGCCGCTGATGATGGTCGACGAGGACGGCGACACGGTCAACGCCACGATGGCCACGGACACCACGACGGGCGACAACCTGGGCAAGAGCAGTTTCTCGTACACCGTCGACCCGAAGATGCTGCCCGCGATGTTCACCGTGATGGCGACGGAGGGCGACAAGGCGGGCCAGCCCGACCAGGGCGAGGCGTGGGGGCAGGGCGACGCGCTGACCCACACGCACACGGGTCTCGACCTGCCGCCGGGCAAGGACGACGACATGCTCGACCTCGGTCCGATCCGGATCACGTTCACGACGCAGGCCATCTACGTGGGCGTGCATCGCGAGCTGGACGACAGGACCGGATTCACGGACTTCATCGGTCTTGGGGACGGCGATGGCCGGCCGGAGAAGGACGGCAGCGCGGTGGGCGAGATCGAGATCACCCTGATGACGGCCGACAGCCGCGGCCGACTCAGAGTTCTGGAGTACGACCACGACGCCAATCCCAAGACGGACGATGCGAGGGCCGTCGCGACGGCGGGTCCCTCCGGCATGGTTTCGTTCAAGAACATCCCGGCGGACACGGAGATCACGGTCGTGGCCGATGAGGGCAGCGACATGGTGATCGTCCCGGACAGCCGGGCCACCCGTGAGATCGACGCGTTCGGCAGCCAGTTGGACGATTATCCGGACGGTGTCATCGTAGGCGCGTTCGGTGACGGCAGCGGCGCCCGTCCTGATGTCTGGCTGTGCCCGCTGCAGCGGCAGACGAGCGACGATCCCAACGAGGTCTGCTCGACGTACGCCTACAAGTGGGCGACCGGGACCATCTCGGGCACGATCACCAATCTTCGGAAGGGCGACAAAGCCAAGGTGACCCTGACGCCGGTCAACAGCAACGACGACTACGCGGACGATCTCGAAGACGATAAGACGGTCACCTCGCCCGGGTCATCGGCCGAGTACTCCTTCACCGGTGTCGCGGACGGCCGGTACATGGTCACGCTCGAAGCCAACCCGGGCAACTGGGAGGAAGACGAAGCGAAGGGGCTCTCGGTCATGCATGACGAGGGCAACGACGACGACGACTACGCCGGGGACAGCGCGACCGGCGACCTGTCCGCCACCGACCTGCGCGGCGTGATCCGGGGCAGGATCGCGAACGACGAAAATGGCGACGAAAACCTGACTCGCGTCGAGTCCAGGGCAGGCGTCCAGGTGGCCATCTACACGGCGAAGATGGTCGGCGGATCGGGCACCACCAAGAACAATTACGTGACCGACAAGGTCGTAACGGACGATGACGGCGACCCGGTGATGGCCGAGACCGACGGGGACGGCATCTTCATGTTCGAGGGGCTGACGGAGGGCAACATGTACTTCCTGAAGCCGGTGAGCACAGATCTGTACACCGCGGTCAGGAACGGCAACCCCAATGTCGGAAAAACCGCCGAAAAGGGGACGGATGTCGTGACCCAAGCGCTTGCGACGGCCGGAGAGCCGCCAAGGGCGGGTACCGAGCCCGGAATCCCGACGTGGAACTACCACACCAGCACCGCCACTCCCGGTGGTGACGCCAACTTCGTGCTGCTGTACAACGACGGCGAGGTCGAAGGCAAGGTGATGGATCCGAGTGTGCGGGCCGCGCACAGTCGCGTGGTCGTCGAACTGCGCCAGTGCAAGACGACGAACTACACTGCACCCACCGACCCGACCGACCCCTCGACTGGAACGGCCTTGAGCCAGTGCACGGATTACACCGACGTGGAGATGGAAGCCTCCGTGGACGCGAAGGGCAACTGGAGCGCCGAAGGCCTCAGGGAGGGCATCTACGAGGTGATCCCCGATCTGCCGGCGGGGTATGACATCGTGGACGAGAACGGCATCGTGGACGTTGATTCCGCCACCTACCACAGCCAGCAGATGGTCGAGCTGATGGGCGGGCGTGCCGATGCCGAAACCGAAACGTTCCACATCAAGAACCGGAACGCGGGCGATGACATCGTCATCACGAGCGTGACCATCGACGGCGATGCCTGTGGGGGTAGCAATCCTTGGACAGTTCCAAGCCCGCTGCGATGCGTCGACAACGAAAATGACGACGGCACGATCGCAGTAAAGGTGACGGCGTCCCGGGGTGCGACGATCCGGCTGAGTTCAAGCGCATCGGAAGCGTCGCCCAGAGGCACGGGGACGTACTCGCACGCAGTGACCAATGGAGAGGCGACGAATGTCTCGCTGCCCAAGGGATTGCGGGAATACCATATCCACGTTGCGGCCGGGGATGGCTACACGAAGAACGACCCGGCTACCAATGCCGCAAACTTCCAGGCCCGGCGGGACGCCGACGTGCGCCTGAATTCGCTCACGGTGACGTGGGTCGGCGGCACACTTAAGCTGGACCGCGACGCGCTTGACCTGGATACGGATGGTGAGGACGCACCGGTCACGGGAGCGGTCGATCTGGAGACCATCACGCTCACAGGTGCTCCTGCAAACGCGACAGCAATCAACGTTTCGGCTGCTGCGATAGATGCGGCGTTCGGGAACGTGGCTGTTGCAACGGGTGCATGTACAACGCGGACGGCTCCGACTGGGGCCAGCACCACGCCCACGGCCGTGACGCTGACAGACCACGACACCGACACCGATACGCCGGAGCAGGCGACGATATGCATCTCGATCGGTGATTGGAAGTCGGCCGAAGACAGCCATGACGACAACGGACATCAGTATCAGGCCATCGTCAGGCTGCCAGCGTCCTAAGTCGTTTCGCAGCGCTTCTTGAGCCACTTCGAAGAGTGGTCAAGAATGGCCCCCGCCCGGTTCGCCGGGCGGGGGCTTTCCTCCATTTCGGGTCAGCGCAATGACCAGCATTCATCCGGCCGCGACCATCCATCCGACCGCCCAAGTCGCCCCCACGGCCACCATCGAGGCAGAGGCGATGGTCGGCTACCGGGTCACCATCGGCGCGCACGCCCGGATCGGCTCCGGGGCCCTCCTTTGCCGTGATGCGCATGTCGGGGAGTACGCGACGATCGAAGCGGCCGCGCTCGTCGCCCAGGAAGCCCGTGTGGGCGCGGCAGCACACCTGGGAAGTGCTTCCAAGCTCGGCAAGCGCGCCGTGCTGGGGATCCGCACCCGCGTATCGTCCAAGGTCGTCGTGGGAGAGGATACCCGTATCGGCGACGGGGCGAATGTCGAGCACCGGGCGACCACTGGCCGGGGCGTTCTCGTCGACAAGGGCGCCTTCATCGGGAATCGCACCCGTCTGGCCACGCTTTCCGTGGTCGGTCCGGGAGCTCATGTCGCCCACCGCGTGACCATCGGCCGCGAGACGGTGATCGAGGGCGACGCCGAAGTCGGCAAGCTGGCCGCGATCGGGCAACGAGCCAGGGTGTCGGAGGGTGCGGTGGTCCCGCCCAGGGCCAAGGTCGCGGACCGCGAAACGGTTGCACCCGTGGCGAAGGGCTGAGCCGGGTTCGGTGCGCTGAGAGGACCTGAAGCTGCTGCCTCTCTGGTGCGACGCGCCGTCCGTGCCCTCGTCTTCGGGCTTCCGGGGCCATGTCGGACGGCCTTTTTGCGGAGCGCCGAGGTGAAGTGGGGGGTCCGGGTGATTCGGGGAATCCCACGGCTCGTCGTCGAGGCTGGGCTGGAGTTACATTACCACCCAACCCGTACCATCTGATCGGCACCCAAATCACGAGGAGGTCCGTTGTGGATCTGCAATGCATGGCGGTGTTCCGGAGGGTTCCCGAAGGCTATATCGCCTTCATCGAGGAATTCCCCGGTGCCAACACCCAAGGTGCCAACCTCGCAGAAGCACGGACGAACCTGCGCGAAGCCGTCGCCTTGGTGATCGAAGCCAACCGGGAAATGGCCCGCGAAGACGCCGATGGCGGTGCAGTCATCAGAGAGCCCATCACCGTCACGGCGTGAAGCGCCGGGATTTGCTGCGGCACTTGGCTCGACACGGGTGCGACTTCCTGCGCGAGGGTGGCAACCACACCCTCTACATCAACCGGCCGGCCAAGAAGGTCTCGACGATCCCCCGGCACAACGAGATCAACTGGGACCTCGCCAGAAAGATCTGCAAGGATCTCCAAGTACCCCGGCCTCCAGCCAGCTAGCGTGGCGGATTGATGTCCGGGGCAAGGCTCACCGCTCGAACCCGCCCCCGCCCCGCTCGGGGCCTCTGGGCCGGGGCGGCCTGGGAATGGGGATGACGATGCTCGGCCGGCTCTCCCGCTCCCTCGCCTCCTGGCGCTCCCTCATCGTCTCCTGCACTGCCCATGCGCGCCGCTCCGCGAACACCAGATCCATTCGATAGATCTTGCGCACGCCGCGCTCGATCTCCCGGGCGCGCTCGCCGTGTGCCTTGCCCAACTCGGCCCGCTCGTCCCTGTGATGCCGGTCGAGATCCTCGCGCCAGCCCTCGACCAGATCCTGCCGCCCCCGGATCGCCCCGGCCAGTTCTCGCAACGAGCGTTCGAGCCGCCAGATCCGGAGCCGCCCGAGCACGGTGCGGCTCTCCCGGTCGAGCCTCTGCCGCATCTCCTCCTGCCGCTTGTGCAGCTCGGCCCATTCCCTGCGCGCCCGGTTCTCAAGGTGCCCGAAGCCCCATGAGCGCCCGTCCTCGACCTTCTCCCAAGCCTCCGCCTCAAGGCGCCGCCATGCCTCCAGGTCGACCCGCTCCTCCTCGCGCGGCTTCCTCGCCCGCCGCGCCCGCCCGGGCTGCATCCCCTCGCGGCGGACGCGCGCCCAGTGGCGCGGCCGGTCCGACGGACCGCGAACCAATTCCTGGCCCGCCCGCCGCCGCTCGTTGTTCTCGACCCGCCTCTCGCACCGGATCCGGCCCTGCTCCCGCTCGTAGCCCTCGGCCCAGCGCGACAGCCGGAGCTTGCTGTTGCCCAGCGTCGCCGCCTTCCCGGTCTCCGGGTCGACACGGTTGGCGATCACGTGGACATGCGGGTGCCGCGTGTCCTCGTGCGCGACGATCAGTGCCTCGTGGCCCTCCAGCCCCAGCGCCTCCAGACTCTCGTCCACCGCGCGGCTCATCTCCCCCTTGTCGGGCGTCTCGTCCCGAGCCCAACTGAGCGAGTAGTGCAGGACCGGCTTCGCGAGCTTCCGGCCTCCCGGCGACCCGCCAGCCAGCCGCTTGAGGTCGGGGGCCGCCCTCGCGGTCGCGGCCATCAGCCGCGCCGCACGCTCCGGCCGGAACGTCGCGAGGTTCCGGGTGTCGGCCCACCCGACCCGCTCCGATGTCCTCGGACGGCGGTCCTCCGGCTCCGGGGCATCGTGGAGGCAGTACGCCGCGACCCCGGCGAACGAGCGGCCCAGTCCGTTGATCTTCGGGATCACCGGTCCAGCGCCTCGCCGCTCAGGAGACCGGCTGCAAGCTCTCCCACCCGCTCGACCGCCTCCAGCGTCCCGGGAGGAGCAGAAGCCCCGGAGTTGAGGGCGCGGGCGATCTGGTTCAGGTTCACGCCGATCCGGTGGAGTTCGACCCGTTCGGCCGCGCCGAGACGGAGAACGACCGCCTCGCGGACCGGCTGCCCCAGCGCCCTGCGGCGCATGTAGCCACCCGTCGTCATGCGGGCCGCTCCGGCCCGCTCGGCGATCTCCGCGGCCTCGGCGGTCGTGACGCGCACGCCGATCGTGCGGCTCCTGCGTTCGGCCTCGGGCTTCCGGGGACGGGCCATGTCGGGCGGCCTCCTTCGGTGGCGCGCGGGAAATGTCGTTCGGGGGTTCGGGGGTATCCCCCGACCAGAGGTTAACGTGAAGCGTTAACACATCTGGCTCCTCCACAAACCGCAGAAACCAGCGCCCCCGCGCCAGAGTCGGGCCGGACCGCCAGCTATGGACGACGGGCCAGCCCTGCGCGAGGTTTCAAACGCGCAGATCGTGCAGTCCATCAATCGAGAGGAATCGAACGATGGCACGCACGAAACGAAGCCGGCGCTCCTATGGTGCCGGAGAGTGGGGCCGGAACCGGGTCCGGGTGTTCCCAGACCCGAAAACCGGTCTGTTCCAGATGGAGTGGCGCGAGAACCGGCGCAGGCTCACCCGGTCGCTCGGACACCGCGACTGGGCGCGCGCGAAGAGGCAGGCGGACGAGTTCCTCCTCCACAAACCGCAGAAACCAGCGCCCCCGCGCCAGAGTCGGGCCGGACCGCCAGCTATGGACGACGGGCCAGCCCTGCGCGAGGTTTCAAACGCGCAGATCGTGCAGTCCATCAATCGAGAGGAATCGAACGATGGCACGCACGAAACGAAGCCGGCGCTCCTATGGTGCCGGAGAGTGGGGCCGGAACCGGGTCCGGGTGTTCCCAGACCCGAAAACCGGTCTGTTCCAGATGGAGTGGCGCGAGAACCGGCGCAGGCTCACCCGGTCGCTCGGACACCGCGACTGGGCGCGCGCGAAGAGGCAGGCGGACGAGTTCCTCCTCCACAAACCGCAGAAACCAGCGCCCCCGGGGCGCGCCCGCGCCAGAGTCGGGCCGGACCGCCAGCGTTTCAAACGCGCAGATCGTGCAGTCCATCAATCGAGAGGAATCGAACGATGGCACGCACGAAACGAAGCCGGCGCTCCTATGGTGCCGGAGAGTGGGGCCGGAACCGGGTCCGGGTGTTCCCAGACCCGAAAACCGGTCTGTTCCAGATGGAGTGGCGCGAGAACCGGCGCAGGCTCACCCGGTCGCTCGGACACCGCGACTGGGCGCGCGCGAAGAGGCAGGCGGACGAGTTCCTCCTCCACAAACCGCAGAAACCAGCGCCCCCGGGGCGCGCCCGCGCCAGAGTCGGGCCGGACCGCCAGCTAAGTCTTTTCCAATACGGAGATGAGCCTGAACCGGGGAAGGTGCGAGAAGTGAGGCCGGAGCCCGGAGCAGGTGGCAGTTGATGGAGTTTGATTATCTCCTTGGACGTGGGAGAGAGGCAACCGGCGAGCCGGAGGATGGCCGGGAGGCATGAGGGTCTCCGGCGAGCCAGCGGTTGGCGCGAGTCGGATCACGCGGCGGAGTTGCCGGCTTGGCCGATGGCGCGGAAGAGTTCGTCGCGGGCGCGGCGGACGGCTCGGGCGGCGTCGAGGTCGGTGGTTGCGGCGGCGAGTTGGTCGAGAGCGCCGAGGGTGACGCCGTGCCGGAGGAAGGCGTCGGAGCCGGGCAGGGCTTTGAAGCGCTCGTAGGGCGTGGTGACGTCCCGTTGCCGGTAGCGCCGCTTGACTCGGCCGGTGGGGCTGGTGACTTCGGTGGGGAAGAGGCAGGGCCGGTGGAAGTTGAGGAAGGGGCAGAGGTGGTCGTGGAGGAAGGCGTTGACCTGGGGGACGAGGGCGTGGGGGACGTGGACGTGGCCGAGCCACTTGCGGACGACGCTGCCGTTCTTGGTCTCGGCCAGCGCGTTATCGTTGGGGTGGCGGGGCCGGGACTTGGTGAAGACGCCGATGTGGAGCTGGTTGAGCAGCTCGGCCACGCGGCCGTTGACGTATTCGCTGCCGTTGTCGGAGTGGAAGGCGCGGATGGCGAAGGGGAAGGCGGACAGCAGGGCTTCGAGGCGCGGGACGAGGAAGTGGTGGGTGATGCGCGGCACGGCTCCAAGGTGTTGGAACTGCGTGACTTCGTCGACGACGTTGATGAGGTAGATGCCCTTCCGCCTCTCGCGGTCGCCGAGGTGGACGGTGTCGACGCGGAGATGGCCGGGCTTGCCGTCCGGCCGCGGCTTGCGGCGGACCCCGATGGGGACTGGGGTGGGCCGGGTCTTGCGGAAGGTGAGGCGGCCGGTCCGGTACGCGCGGGTCTTGCGGAGGTTGTAGATGTGGCCGTTGGAGATCGAGGCGAGACGCGCGAAGCGTTCGTCGCCGTAGACCTCGTGCATGCGTTGCAGGACCACCTTGGTGGCAGGTCCGGAGGGCTGGCCGAAGGCTTCGTCGACCTCCGCCAGCAGAGCGGCGTCGTAGGGCGTGTAGCGGCGCTGGAAGGCGTTGGCGGGGGGCCTCCTGCGGTGGTCGCGGATGTGGCCCGTCCGGCGGTGCTGTCGGATGAGGCGGGTGACCTGGGCGCGCGAAAGGCCCGTCACCTTCTCGACGAACCGCTTCACCAGGCCCTTGTCGGGCTTCCCGAGGCCGTGGTACTCGAAGCGGACCAGCGTGCGGCGGACGAAGACGTAGGCGGAAGTGCGGTCGGTGATCTGGAAGTCGGCCGGTTCGTTGCCCTCAAGGAAGGCGCGCATCTCGTCGAGCGTCCGGATCCGTTCGGTGCGAAGTGTCACGATCATCCTCCAATGATCTCTTCGCCCCGGCCTTCAGGCTCACTCCCCGCTGGAAACCGGCCCCGCGTTCAGGCTCATTTGCCGTTGGACAAGACTAGCTATGGACGACGGGCCAGCCCTGCGCGAGGTTTCAAACGCGCAGATCGTGCAGTCCATCAATCGAGAGGAATCGAACGATGGCACGCACGAAACGAAGCCGGCGCTCCTATGGTGCCGGAGAGTGGGGCCGGAACCGGGTCCGGGTGTTCCCAGACCCGAAAACCGGTCTGTTCCAGATGGAGTGGCGCGAGAACCGGCGCAGGCTCACCCGGTCGCTCGGACACCGCGACTGGGCGCGCGCGAAGAGGCAGGCGGACGAGTTCGCGGCCGGTTTCGCCAGCCCCGACCTGAACGGCAAGAAGGAAGCCGAGCCGGAGCCGCTCACCCTGGAACGGCTTTTTGACATCTACGGCGAAGAGGTGACGCCCACCAAGAGGCAGCGGTCGCGGACGTACGACCGAACCGCGATGGCGATGTTCCTCAAGTTCTTCGGCAGGGACCGAAGACCCGAGACCCTGTCACAGCGGGATTGGGACCGGTTCATCCGGGAGCGCCGGGCGGGTACGGTCGGACCCAGTGGCAAGCCCGTGGGCGACCGGATGGTCGAACACGACCTGACCTTCCTGCTCGGGATCCTCAATTGGGCGGCGAGGTCGAGGGACGAAGAGGGCCGCCTGCTCCTCGACAGGAACCCGCTGAAGGGTCTCAGGAAGCCCGTCGAGAAGAACCCCAACCGGATCGTTCTCACGGAAGAGGAATACCAGGCCCTTCTCGGGGTCTCGCGGCAGGTCGATTGGCGGTTCCACGTCGCCCTCGTGCTCGCGCACGAAACCGGACACCGCATCGGTGCGATCCGACAGCTTCGCTGGACGGATATCGACATTGATGGCAAGACCGTCCGGTGGAGGGCGGAACACGAGAAAACGGGCTACGAGCACACCACGCCGCTGACCGCCGAGGCGGTGGCCGCCTTGGAAGAGGCGCGAGGGATGAGCACGGGGACGGAGAACGCGCCATTGCTGCCTGCGCCGGGGGATGCGTCCAGATGCATGGGGCGCGCTCGGGTGTACTGTTTGTGGTGCAGGGCGCAGACCCTCGCGGGGCTGGAGCCCAAGCGGGGACGGAGTTGGCACTCGCTGAGGCGCAAGTTCGCCTCGGATCTCATGGACCTGCCGCTCAAGGTGCTCTGCGAGCTCGGCGGCTGGAAGAACGCCCAGACGGTGCTCAGGTGTTACCAGCGGACTGCATCAGATTCGTATCTGTCTGCACCCGTGTTACTTATGGGTTTCGTGGATCCGGTTCCCGCCGTTTGATTCCCGCTGATCGGGATTCTCAGACCTGAACCCTGCGGCGGCTCTCCAGCGCCTCCCTGAGTTGTCCCTCGTCGGCTCTCTGATAGCAGCGCAGAACCGTGTGGGCGTTCTTCCAGCCCCCGAGCTGGCACAGGACCTTGAGGGGAAGGTCCATCAAGTCCGAGGCGAACTTTCGCCTGAGCGAGTGCCAGCCCCTGCCGGGCTTGGGCTCCAAGCCCGCCCGCTTCTGCGCCCTGCACCAGAACTGGTAGGCCCAGGAACTGTCCATGCACCGGGAAGGGTCCGTCCCGGCGGGCATCACCGGAGTGTCTCCCGTGCCGGTGGTCCTGCGCCGCGCCTCCTCCAAGGCGGCAACCGCCTCGTCCGTCATCGGCGTGACGTGCTCGTATCCCGTCTTCTCGTGCTTGGCCCTCCACCGGATGGTCCTGCCCTCGAAGTCGATATCACTCCACCGAAGCTGGCGGATGGCACCGATTCGGTGACCTGTCTCGTGCGCGAGCACGAGGGCGACGTGGAATCGCCAGTTGACCTGCCGGGAAACCCCGAGCATCGCCCTGTACTCGTCCTCGGTCAGCAGCACCCTTGCGGGATTCTTCGCCGTGGGCTTCCTGAGGCCCTTCAGCGGATTCCTGTCGAGGAACAGGCGGCCCTGGTCGTCCCTCGACCTCGCGGCCCAGTTGAGCACGGCCATCAGGAACGTCAGATCCCATTCGATCGTCCGGTTGCGCACCGGCTGGCCGGACGCACCGACCCTTCCCGCGCGGCGCTCCCGGATGAACCGGTCCCAATCGCGCTGCGAGAGGGTCGCCGGATCGCGGTCCCGTCCGAAGAAGCCGAGAAACATCTCGGTCGAGTACCGGTCGCGCGCTTGCGTGCCCTTGCCCTTGGTGGGCGTCACCTCCTCACCGTAGATGTCAAAAAGCGTGCCCAGAGTCAGCGGCTTGGGCTCGGCCTCGGTCTTGCCGTTGGGCTCGTGGACCGCGAAGCCCGCTGCGGCCTCGTCGGCCTGCCGCTTCGCGCGAGTCCAATCGCGGTGTTTGAGCGACCGCGTGAGCCTGCGTCCGTTCTCCCGCCACTCAATCTGGAAGAGGCCGGTCTTCGGATCGGGGAACACCCTCACCCGGTTCCGGCCCCACTCGCCGGCGCTGTAGCTGCGCCGGTCCCGTTTCGTGCGTGCCATCATTCGATTCCTCCGATGATGGACTGCACGATCCGCCTGACCCAAAACTCGCGGAGGGCGTTCGCGCGCGCCAGACCGATGGCTTCCGGTGGCGACGGAGCCCATCAGCGGCTCGGCCCCGCATCGCGGTCCGGCCCAGGCGCCGGCGGCCGTATCACCAGCCGCGACCGCGCGGCCTCACGGCGGCGGATGTCCCATAGTACTCGGCCAAGCGTGTCACTTGCCCGTCGAGCCGCTCGATTTGTTGCTGCAAGGCTTCGTTCTTCTCGCTCTGCCGCTCGGCGTGCTGCCGCAAGGCTTCGACGTACTCTCGCAAGGCTTCGATCTGCCCGGAGTGCCGCCGCTGTTCCTGCGCGTACTGCTCGGACAACCTCCGCAAGGCCCTCGTCAACTGCTCCTCTAAAGCGGTCATAGACCTCCTTCACCTGTTCGACAGCTTCACGGCAGGCTGATCGCGCCAGGTCCAGCCCGTGTTGTCCAGCGTCCCCGCTGGAAGTACCACGACCCGCTCTCCCTCGATCTCCAGCAGCGCGACCCCCCAGGTGTCCACCTCCAGTTGCGCGAGCGTCTGTCGCGCGTCTTGGATGTCGTAGTCCAGTTCGGCGAGCGTCTCGATCCGGTCCTGTATGCTCGACGCCAACCAGCGCATCGTCGCCCAGCTTCCGCCGAAGAAACCGATCCAAAGGCTCAGGCCGACGATCAGGGGCCGGAGCCACGCCTTGGCCAGCAACTCGCGCACGTTCCCGACCGCCACCTCCGTATCGCGCTCGATTGTACTGAGCGCGTTCCTCGCGACGCGCCGCGAGTTCTCGGCGAGCCGCTTCAGCTCGCTCGCGGTCAACTCCTCGATCTCCCTGCGTTCGTTCTCCAGCCGCCTCCGCAGCCGGTCGCTCAAATCGTTCGCGGTCGAAGTCAACTCCGTACAGTCCTCCTTTCAGCCGCCATCGGTCCCCGGTCTCGGGGTCCATCGCGGTCAGATAGTCCTTGCCTTGGCGTGGTACTTCGAGGCCCGCCTCCCGCAGCGCGGCGACGACATCGCCCCGGTTGCTCACCATGCCGTGTTCGACGCGCTGGATCAGGTAGTCGCGGATCAGGTCGCGGGGGGACGCTTCGAGCCGGAGCCCCGTCCGCAGCTGCGCCGCTTCGATGTAGGCGCGGTGTCCGGGCTGCTGCACTCTGGCCCTGGCCGGATCGTCGGGACGGCCCCATCCGTGCTCGTGGTTGAAGGCGTCGCGGAGCGGATCGAATGTCCGCTGCCACCCCGGAGGGGCAATGTTGAGACTCCGGCCGGTCTCCAGGTCGCACCGGGCCGCGAGGACGTGGACATGGGCACCGCCGCCCTCCTCACGGTGCAGCACCGCCGCCCATGCGTAGCGGTCGGCTTCGAGCCCCGCCCATGCCGTCTTCTCGAAGTCGTCGAGGACGCGCTCGATCTGTTTGTCGGTGGGGCGGTCGTCCGGCGCCCATGCGATCACGCCGGACGTGTACCTGTGCTCGAACTCCAGCGAGTCGGCGACTGCGGCCACCATGTCCGGGTTGCCCCGCAGCACCTCGACGCCCTCGCGCGGCTTGCCGGCCGCGTCCTGCTCCCCGAGGAGGTACTTGGCCGCGGCCCGCGCCGACCCGGTCCCGTGCGCCAGAAACTTAATGTGCATCGCGATCCGGGTTCTCGAAGCGGGCCAGCGCCGTAAGCGCCCGCTCGATGGAGACGAGGCGGGCGAGGACCTCGACGGCATCGGCCGCCCCCTTGTGGCGATTGGCCCACCGTGCGATCTGGTTGAGGTTGTTCCCGATCCGGGAGACCTCCCGGGTGCGCTCGCGCTCGACCTCGGCCGCGCGGGCGGTCCACGTCCGCGTGCGGGCCATCGCCCGGCGGATCAGTGCCGACAGGGGCACGCCGGCGGCCTTCGCCTTGGCGCGCCAGTCGGCCGACTCGGTCGCCGACACGCGGGCGGTGACGACGGCGGTGCGGCGCTCAGGCATCACGCCGCACCGGCACGGGGGAAGGGGGGCGGAGCCCCCGTCCGCGACCTCCACGGGAGCGCGAAGAGCGGGGGGATCGAAGGGGGGGCGGAGGCCACCCCTCGCCAGCCCCGGTGTATGACACGGGGTAGGCGGAGTGCCAAAGGCCTGAATCACGGCAGGAGATCACGTAAGTTCAACTCGGACTGCACGATCTGCCACTCCTGCCATTGGGCCGCGACGGGTTCCACCGCATGCGAATTGCGGGACAATCGCCATCAAGTGGCGGGAATTCGACCGCTACCATTCTGGTAAGGGCCAGCTACCGGTTTAGCCTGGCTCGTACTGGATCTCGAATCTACCAAGTTTGTCGTCAGCGAAGGCCCTTCCCCCGGCGTTGCACAGGTCGTGTTCGAAACTCGACAGCAGTGCTGGGGCGTCCGCAACAGCGTCCAACGCGTATCTTGGCATCGGAGTCACGCCGCGCGAGAGCTCTCCCGCCGAGTGGCCTCGTCCCGGCCAGTCGCCATTCGGTCCCGGCAATACAAAAACCTTCTCGCCTGTGACGTGCATGGCTACCTGCACGGCGTATTCTGCGCTCCCAGCATCAGCGTAACGCCGGAGCGTGTCGGCCCAGCAGATCGCGTTCGCAAGCTCCCGAACGACGTTATCTGAATACAGCCGGCTTTTCCCGACATCCTCGGTCCCCACCAACGAGCCGAATTCGACCAACCCATCACAATGGAGTTCAATGTAGGTGTGGTATTCCAGATCTGGCGGGTCAGTGTTTGCGTCACTTCGTGCGGCGCGAAGTCGGGGACGCCAATTGTAGTGGCCGACTCGGAGGATGTCTCCCAATCCGCGAACGACGACGGGGTTCTGCCCCGGCACGTGTCGTTTGACAGTGACGCTTGGTGGATTGAGTCCGTCGACGAGATCGGAGTACGGACGACATATCTTTGGGAGGCGAATGTCGTCACCCACAGGCGTGGCGGTGATGCGCATTCCGTAAGCACCGGCGGGTACCGTGAGCCGCTCGAACTCGCGTTCAAACAACTTAGCCCGCTTCTGCATTCTCTTGTCCAACCGTTCAAGGCCCCGGGTTACGTTCAGCGTCATGTCTTGGATCTCGCGCATCGACATTTCCTCGCTACGGTCCCATCGGCGGATGGGACATATCCGCGTACCTTTGATGCGATGCGGCGCTAGTCGCGACCTGCCGGGGACTCGGAACACTACGACCCCGCCGTCCGCTCCGCTGGTGACAACTGGGACAATGTCACACGAAGGCAGTTTCGGCTCCACCCGGTCACGGAAGATGATCCGGAACCGATCTGCCAACGCCTCGCACTCGGGAATCGCGCGGACGGCCTTGGCCACGGGAGGCGTCGCGTTCTTGTTTTCCTCAATGCCCAGGACGAGCACGCCACCGTATGCGTTGGCGAAGGACACTACCTCCTTGAGGATTTGGTCTTTGGCGTGACGACCGATCTTCCTCTGACCCGTCATCCACGGATCTCCGCCGCTCGTCCCTTTCGCAGGCAACTCCCTCTTGAACTCCATTCGCTCACCCTCGGGAACGCGCGAAGTCACCAGCGATCTAATATCAGCGGCGGTGATCTGGTCGATGGGCTCGGATAGTATGGCGGTCATTTCTCGATCGTCTGCTCCGGTGAACGGTGTGTTGGCGGCGTCCCAAGTAACCGTGGCAACCGGTCCCGTGTCAAACCGCCCAGCCTGCCGACAGTGCTTCCGCCTGTTCGAGTACCGTCCGCGTAGCCTTCTCCTGCTTGTCGGGCGGGTAGCCGTGCTTCCGCAGGATGCGCTTGACCAGGCGGCGGAGATTGGCCCGCACGTTCTCGCGTAGCGTCCAGTCGATCTTGACGTTGTTCCGCACGGTCTCGACCAACTCGCGGGCGATATCGCGCAGCGTCTCGTCGCCCAACACCCTCACGGCGCTGTCGTTCGTCTCAAGGGCATCGTAGAACGCCAGTTCATCCTCTGAGAGCCCCAGAGCCTCGCCCCGTGCGTTCGCCTCCCGCATGTCGCGGGCAAGCTGGATCAGTTCCTCGATGACCGCAGCGGCCTCCACGGCGCGGTTCGCGTAGCGGTGGACGGTTCGCTCAAGCATCTCGGCGAAGGATCGAGCCTGAACGACGTTCCTGCGCCTTCGCACGGCCAACTCCCCCTTGAGCAGCTTCCGGAGCAGTTCGACCGCGAGGTTACGCCGCTTCATACCCCGCACTTCGGCCAGGAACTCGTCGGACAGGACTGAGATGTCGGGCTTGTCGAGACCCGCCGCCGCGAAGATGTCGATGACGCCTTCCGAAGCCACGGCCCGCGAGACGATCTGGCGGATGGCATGGTCCAATTCCTCCTCGGGACGCGCCTCCCCCTTGGCCCGCTTGACCAGCACCGACCGGATGGCTTGGAAAAACGCAACGTCGTCCCGGATGCGGATTGCCTCGTCGTGGGGGACGGCGAGCGCAAATGCCTGCGAGAGTTCGCGCACGGCGCGGACAAAGCGTTCCTTGCCGTCCTCCTGAGCGAGGATGTGTTCCTGCGCGCCTGGAAGCAGTTCCACGCGCTCGGCGGACGTGCCGTCGGTCCACCCCGAGTAGTCGAACCCGTGGAGAAGGCCTCGGCACACCTCGTACTTCTCCTGCATCACCGCGACCGCCTCGGACTGATGCACGGTGGTCCGGCCCGTGCCCCCGCTCTCGGTGTAGGTCGCGAGCGCGCGTTTCAGTTCGTGCGCGAGCCCGAGGTAGTCCACGACCAGACCGCCCGGCTTGTCCCTGAAGACCCGGTTCACCCGCGCGACCGCTTGCATCAGGCCGTGTCCGCGCATCGGCTTGTCCACGTACATCGTGTGCAGGCTTGGCGCGTCGAAGCCGGTCAGCCACATGTCCCGCACGAGCACGACTTGAAGAGGATCGCCGGGATCGCGGAACCGTTTGGCCAGCGCCTCGCGGCGCGACTTGTTGCGGAAGTGCGGTTGCCAGTGAAGGGGATCCGCGGCGCTGCCGGTCATCACTACCTTCATTCGCCCCTCCGCGTCTGCGTCGCCGTGCCAATCGGGACGGAGTCGGACCAACTCGCCGTAGAGGTCGATACAGATGCGGCGGCTCATGCAGACGATCATCGCCTTGCCGTCCATGGCCTCCGTCCGCCGCTCGAAATGCGAGACGATGTCCTGGGCGATGAGTCGGAGACGGGGTGCCGCTCCGGCGACGGCTTCCAGTTGAGCCCACTTGGTTTTCAGCTTCTCCTTGCGCCGGATCTCCTCGCCCTCCGTCACTTCCTCGAATTCGGGGTCGATCCTCGGACGCTCGGCTTCGTCCAGCGCCAGCTTCGCCAGTCGGCTCTCGTAATAGATCGGCACCGTGGCCTCGTCCTCGACGGCCCGCTCAATGTCGTAGACGCTGATGTAGTCGCCGAACACGGCCCTCGTGTTGGCGTCCTCAAGCTCGATGGGCGTGCCGGTGAAGCCGATGAACGAGGCGTTGGGGAGCGCGTCGCGCATGTGGCGGGCGTAGCCGTCGATGAAGTCGTACTGGCTGCGGTGCGCCTCGTCGGCGATCACCACGATGTTGCGGCGGCTCGACAACTCGGGCATCCGGTCGCCCTTCTCCTCCGGGAAGAACTTCTGGATCGTGGTGAACACCACGCCGCCCGACTCGACCGCCAGCTTGGCGCGCAGGTCGGCGCGGCTCGCGGCCTGGGTCGGCGGCTGTCCGAGAACATCGCGACAGCGGGAAAACGTGCCGAACAGTTGATCGTCGAGGTCGTTGCGATCGGTCAGGACGACGATGGTCGGGTTCTCCATCAACGGCTCGCGGGCGATCCGTCCTGCGTAGAAGGCCATGGTGAGGCTCTTGCCCGAGCCCTGCGTGTGCCATACGACTCCGATGCGCCGGTCGCCGGGATCGCCGCCCGGTCTCCGAGCGGACGCTTCCGCAGGAAGGTCCGAACCGGAGGCCGTTTCCCGTTGCATCCGCGTCGCGCGGAGCGTTTCGTCGACCGCCGTGCGAACGGCGTGGAACTGATGGTATCCGGCCATGATCTTGGCCAGCGTGGCGCCGCCGTCGTCCTCGAACACGATGAAGTCCCGGGCCAACGACAGGAATCGGTCCCGCTCGCACATGCCTTCGAGCATCACCCGCAACTGCGGCAGACCGGGACCGGCCTCCGTCTCGCCGTCCATCGTGCGCCACGGCTTGAACCACTCGCGACCGGCGGTGAGCGTGCCGAGGCGGGCATCCACGCCGTCTGAGGCGATGAGTGCCGCGTTGAAGGAGAACAGGTGCGGGAGTTCGGTCTTGTAGGTCTGGATCTGCTTCCAGGCCGTCCAGACGGTGGCGTTCTCCTCCGCCGGATTCTTGAGTTCGATCAGGCCCAGCGGCAGGCCGTTCACGAACAGCACGATGTCCGGCCGCCGCTCGCGCTCGCCCTCGACGACGGTGAACTGGTTGACCGCCAGCCAGTCGTTGTTGCCGGGGTTGTCGTAGTCAAGGACGGAGACCTGCGCGCCGCGCACGGAACCGCTGGCGGTCCGATACTCGACCGTCACGCCGTCGGCGAGCATGCGGTGGAACGCGCGGTTCTTCGCTTCGAGCGTGGAGCCCCCGGGACGGGTCAGTTTTCGGAGCGCGTCGTCCAGTGCCTCGGCGGGCAGGTCCGGGTTCAGCCGGTCCAAGGCGCCGAGCAACCGCCGTTCAAGGATGACTTCGGTGTAGTCGGTTCGCTCGGCGCCCGCTGCACGGGGGGCAATTTGGGGGCCGTGGGCGACCTTCCACCCAAGGCCTTCGAGCCATTCGAGCGCGGCGTCTTCGACCTCCGACTCGGTGAAGCTGGCGGAAGGGCTATTCATGTCACGGGCGCGGCGAAGCGCTCGGCATCGGGTACGCGAATCTCGCCGGAGATAAGCTTGGGAAGGAGGGTGTCGCGGAGCGCGGCGAGAGTTCGGGATTCGTGGATGTTCCCTACGATCCGCCGCAGGATCGGCGCAACGAGTCGCTGGAACTCGGAAGCCACGCCACCAGTCGGCCGACACAGTTCGTACCTGTTCATGGCCTTCCAACTGGTTCTAGGCATCTTCGTCCCGGTCGCGGTTTGGCTTGTGTGGGCAACGAACGCAGACGACGAGACGCAGGCTAGTACGAATGCGGACCACTTCGGCTTCCGCGCGCCAAGCACAACAATATCTGTGGAGCAGAGGCCATCTACTGGCGCGATGCCCACCTTGTGGAAGTAGGGCCTGAGCTTGCCAAACAGGATGTCCCCTGCCTCGAACGCGGACTTCCTGCTGAAGACGCTCCCGGCCTCACCCCAGTTTGCTAGGGCGATCGATCCACGGGGCATGTCGGCCAACCCGATGTAGGGAGTATCGTCTGCCACGCTTGCCGGATCGATTCCTCGCCGTCGTAAGGCCGCCACATCGCCGAGGCTTGCGACCTCCCACCCCACCGGTATCTCGCCCATCTCGGAATCCACCAGCCGGTCGGGAAACAGGTCTGCGATGTCTCGCGGCAAGCCCGTGTCCCGGCCCTCCATCTTGGCTCGGACCGGATCGAAATCGACGAACCAGGACTTGAACAACGCCCGCGCCATCGCCTCCAGAGTCTCGTTCATCCGCCGGATCAACTCGATCTTGTCGTCCAACGTCCCGAGGACGTGAGCGATGGCGCGTTGCTCCCGGAGGGGAGGGACGGGGACATCCAAGTACTCAAGCGACCCGGTAGGCACCCGTTGGCGTCCAGACGTTCCCACCATCTGGCTTATCGCATAGTCCCGAACCAGATCCGACAGCGCTACGTAGAACGCGAAGTCGTTATCGGTGACGTCCGAACGGCCTCGAACGACGATGAACTCCGTGGATCCGTGTCCGACCTCCAATTCGGAATCGGCTCGGTAACGCGCGATCTTGCCGTTCTCCAAGCACGGCGTGATTCGAGCGAATAGCGTGTCGCCGTCCTGAAACTTGGAACCACCGCCTCGGAACTCCCTGACCCTAGTAGTGCTTACGGTACGAAGACTTGGTTCGACTGCGGCCATGTTTACGAAGGGAGTGGAGATGCCTCGCCCGATAGGTACTGATGGATTGATAAGGAACGCTTCGGTGAACGGCATTGCTGGCCAATCCTGGGGGGTTGGCCGATCCCTCGTGTCGGACGGCGACTCGCTGCGATTGCTGCGGCTAGTTGTCGGGCGCGCGTACCAATCGATCCCGTCCGACTGGATGTGCTCCCGTAGCGTCCGATCTCGCACCGAGTCGTACAAGAGCAGATCGACCGACTGAGCCATCGGGATCTCTTCGACCGCTGCGGCGAGACGGGCCTGATCCGTCAGCGTCAGCCGGTCGCCGAAAAGCGCGATGTCCACGTCGGAGGTTGTGGTGTTCGTCCCGGTTGCCCTGGATCCAAACAGGACGGCTCGTTCCACACGGTCGTTGGCCGCGATCACGGCGATGATCGCCTCGCGGTGCGCGTCCTTGAGCCCATCCGTCATGGCGTTCGCTTAGCGTCCAGAGTCTGATAGAGTCGAAGTAGGACGGGGTGGTAGCGCTCCTTGATCAGCGTCTCCGCTTCCTCAGCCACATCGAGCACGTAGGCATGGCTCAAGAGATTGCGCTTGTCCAGCGCGTCGAGCAGGGTCTCGCAGTCGCTCTCGTCGATGTAGTCCACTTCGAAGCTCTTGCGGATCACCGCGCGCGGGACCTTCACGTCATGGCCTTCGTAGAAGAGAAGATCCTTGAGCACCTTCCAAGACAGCTCGAAACTGAACTCGAAGGTCTTGATCAGTCCGGCCAGCTCCAAGTAGTCGTACCATTCCCGGTCACAGGCACTCGTGAGTTGCGCGAGCGCCGTTCCGAAAGTGTCGAGCCGCTGCTGCCAGCGCCGTCCGTCCGAATTGCTCATGCCTCCCGGCCCCCGAATCCCAGCGCCGCAAGGTTCTCCCTGATCGCGGCGTCGAGCCGGGCACCTTCGGCCTGTTGCCCGCGAAGATCGGCGACCAGCCGCGTCATCTTGTCCTCGAAGGGTTCTCCGTCGTCCTCCTGCGGCTCCACACCCACGTACCGGCCCGGCGTCAAGACGTGGCCGTGCTTGCGGACCTCGTCCAGCGCGGCGCTCTTGCAGAAGCCGGGAACGTCGGCATAGCCGCTCCCCTCCTCGTTGGCCCGCCAAGCATGGTAGATGTCCGCGATCTGGGCGATGTCCTCGCCGGTCAGTTCGCGGTGGGTTCGGTCCACCATCCGTCCGAGCTTCCTCGCGTCGATGAACAGGATCTCGCCCCGCCGCCCGCGTCGGCGTACCAGAAACCACAGACACGCCGGAATCTGAGTCGAGTAGAATAGCTGGCCGGGCAAGGCCACCATGCAGTCCACGAGTTCGGCTTCGATCAGCTTCGTCCGGATCTCGCCCTCCCCGGACTGACTCGACGACATCGAACCGTTGGCCAGCACGAACCCCGCAATGCCCCTCGGCGCGAGGTGGTGGACCATGTGCTGCACCCAAGCGAAGTTCGCGTTGCCCTTCGGGGGGACGCCGTAGCGCCAGCGCTTGTCGGACGCCAGCCGCTCGGCCCCCCAGTCCGAGACGTTGAACGGGGGATTGGCGAGGATGAAGTCTGCCTTCAGGTCCGGGTGGCGGTCGTTGTGGAAGCTGTCGCCGTGGGCGATCTGCCCCCCGATCCCCCGGATCGCGAGGTTCATCCTCGCGAGCCGCCACGTCGTGTAGTTCGACTCCTGGCCGTAGATCGAGATGTCGCCGCGCGCTCTCCCGCCGTTGGCGTTGCCGGTGGCGTGGGCGCGGATGAACTCGACTGACTGCACGAACATGCCGGAGGAGCCGCAGCAGGGATCGTACACCCGCCCCCGGTAGGGCTCGATCATCTCGACCAGCAGCCTGACGACGCAGCGCGGGGTGTAGAACTCTCCGCCACGCTTGCCCTCGGCATCGGCGAACTGCGAGAGGAAATACTCGTAGACCCGGCCCAGCACGTCCTTCGAGCGGGATTCGGCGTCCCCGACGCGGATGTTTCCGACCATGTCGATCAGCTGGCCGAGACGCTGCTTGTCCAGCGCGGGACGCGCGTAGTCCTTGGGGAGCACCTCCTTCAGAGCCGGGTTGTCACGCTCGATCGCGGTCATGGCCCGGTCCACGGTCTGCCCGACGGTCGGCTGCCGCGCCTCGGCCTTGAGCTTGGCCCAGCGGGCTTCCCGCGGCACCCAGAAGATGTTCTCGGCGATGTACTCGTCGCGGTCCTCGGCGGCCTCCTCGCCCCATTCGCCGAGCACCGCCTCACGGCGCTCCTCGAAGGCGTCGGAGATGTACTTCAGGAAGATGAGGCCGAGCACGACGTGCTTGTACTCGGCCGCGTCCATCGAGCCGCGAAGCGCGTCGGCCATCGCCCACAACTCGGACTCGTAGCCGGTCGTCGCGCCGCCGTCGGATTCCCTGCCTGTCGCTTTCTTCGCCGTCATCGTTCTCCATCGTTCTGGGGCGACTCCGCGAGCCGGAGCCGCAGGATAGAATAAGGCATGTGTCCCGCCGCCGTATACCTCAACGACGTTGGACTACCCCCGTTCACCTCGATAGGCCGGGCGCCGACCCCGCGAACCCGGCCCTGCCTCTGGGGAACTGTGGACCGGCTGTATCGCCGGATTGCCGAGCATCTGTGCCTGCTCTACGAGAGGATGCGCGCACCCCTCGGCATCGGAATCAAGAAGACGAAGCGGTGAAGTCGATAAGGATCCAGACCGGATCGCGTCTGGGTCTTCCCTAAGCCGTAGGAAGCGGACTTCCCAGCCGCGACCAAAGCCCGTGCCTCGGGCTCTTCGAGGCGATGGGCGAGGTATTGCCGGAGGCCGATCCTCCACCGGACCACGCTGAATCGGGAGGACACCCCGCCGCATGCCCAATTGACGCGACGCACGGCGCACCCCTGATTTCAACCGGTAGCGAGATCCCACGGCCGTCAACTCGGTGTCCTGACTTCAGGGCCGGGAAGACGGAAGCGAGAAAGGAGCCCTCATGCACAGCCCGCCGTTCGGCCACGGGCGACCGCTTTGATCGCCCATCCCAAGGGACCTGACACCCGAGCAACCGCCGAAGGCCTTCGGCTGGACCGAACGCCGGGCCGAGTGGATCGTCGGGTCTGCCTCTGGGAAGGCCGTCTTCACTCGGGCGCAATTGACGAGTTTTCTGGCCTGCCGCCACGAGAAAGTGCGCCGCGCTATTCGTGCGCCCTCGTCGCGCTGGGGCGGTGCCATCGACGAGAACCCCACTCGGGATCGCCGGGATCGGCTGCGTGTGCCGAATCCATCGGCGCGGAGACCTGCCGGGCGCTCAGCACCGGGGACTTCCGCCGCCGCCGGATCACCTCTACGAAAGTGCTGATGCGGCGTCTGCTTTCGCTCAACTACATGCTCGATCATCCCCACCCGCGATGGTTCCCGACCGAGTCGGAGAAGGTCGCCGCTCTCAAGAAGCTCCAGATCCAGCACCGGGTCCTGCTCCAGCGCATCAAACCCTGTGACCCGCCGACCCGGGGAGCGGTGTCCCCAAGTACCGCCGAGCCCATCGCCGCTGGTCCAGAGCCGGATCCATGACCGCGTCATCAAGCACATCCGGCGGCGCGGCAGCCGCTGGTGGGTTCGACTTCCAAGCCGCGCTTGGCGCTATTGCCTATGTACACGCGCTACGCGGAACACCCATCCATTGGACCGACAGTTGGACGGCGTCACCTCCTATCTCCGTGTCCTTTGAGACCGCCGGTCCAGGCGATGACATCTCATTGACGCTTGCCGACGATAGCACTGTCGAAGTACAAGCGCGAAAGGGACTCAGGGCGTCAGGGCGATTCTGGTCGGCGCTCGACTCGCTCTGCGAGGGGATCGAGTCCGAGCGCTGCGAATACGGCATTTTGGCCGTGTGCCCGCAGTCCAGCCTGCCAGTCAGAAATCGCTATGCGCGCGCATTGCGTCGGCTCGGCGATGAGCGCAGCGATCACCCGTCGGCGGAGCAGACCAAGCTGGCACGTTTCCTTGCGGACAAGGGATACGACTCCGCTAAGGTCTGCTCGCGCATACGCATAAGGACCGTTTCGGCCCTAATGGACGATGGCGACGCGGTTGCGTTGGCACGTTCGGAACTCGGGCATGTCTGTGCTCACGCTCATCAAGTCATACCGGCTTGGAACGCCCTCTACCGGGACGCACTGTCCGCAATATCTACGAGGGGCCGTAGGAAGATGAGGCATCTCCTCTCGCTCTTGCGGACATCCCAAATAGAACTGTCGAGGCCATCGAATGACGCACCTGTGGCGATCAGTGCCTCGATCATCGGTTGGACAATGACTCGAACGCAACACTTCGAGATCCTGGGAGTGCCAGCCCCGTTGCCCACCGACCGAGCATGGCTCCCTCTCAAAGCAGTCGTCCGTGACGAGCCTGTCGAGGCGGCATCCTCGGTTGCGGAAGCACTGGCGGCGTACCAAGCGATAGGCGAGGAGTCGAATCGGAAGTCCAACGACGAAATCGACGCAAGAACGATAGGCACATTCCGCGGGCTCTGCGTAGTCGTCGGCGGACCCGGCAGCGGAAAATCGCTGTTGCTTGCCGTCCTAGCGCGCGAGTTCGCGAGGGACTCTTTCGTCAGTCTTCGGGTCCGTTTGCGGGACTTGGCGAGGCGAATGGATCGGAGTGGGTGTACCGTCGAGGAAGGTATCTTCGCACTTGGCCTCGACGCCAGCGGAATCTCGCCGGAGCAACTGCGCGCGGCGTCGCTCTCGGAACTAGTCATTCTTTGCGACGGGCTCGACGAATGCGGCGACCGTCAGTCAATCATCGCGTCGGGCCTACGGAGCATTGCCGAATCCCATCCTTCCTACCGGGTAGTCGTCACGACGCGACCGATCGGTTACAGCACGAGCGAACTCCGGGATTGGCGCCACTACGATCTAGTACCGCTTCCTGCGAAGGACGTACCAAAGCACCTGGAGATTCTCTGCCGTGCTGCCCCCGGAAACGAAGTCGCTGGCGATGATCACCTGCGCGACCGCGTGCAGGCTTATCTGAGAGAAAACGATTCAGCGCGGACCTTGGCACGCACACCGCTGTTGTTGGCCCTCGGAGCATCTCTGTTCCTGAGGTGGCAGCATCCCGGCCGGAGCAAGTCGGAACTCTACGCCCGAATCTTCAAGCTGATCGACGACTTGCCGTCACCCAGAAAGGAAACCCCTGCCGTTCCGACCAGAGCAATACGCGACGCCGTCTTGAACGAGCTAGGGTGGCAGGTTGTCGCTTCACCACTTCTGGCCTCGGATGAAGTGGAGCGCCGCTGCGCCAAGAACTTGAGCGCCGCAGTGGAGACGACGCACCTCCAAGCCCGTTCCGACGTTCAGCAATCAATCAAGTATTGGGAGGAGGCTGGTCTCGTGGAACGCCTCTCCCACCCAAATTCGGATCTGCTCGCTTTTGTCCACAAGACCTGCGGGGAGTTCGCGGCCGCCCGGCATCTGGCCGATATGGACCTAGAGCGGGCGCGCACGCTGATACGGCATGAGCTCTCGAATCCGGATTCAGAAGAAATCCTCGACTTCGCCACTCAGACGCCATTGGCCACGACGTTGGCGGAGATGCTCACGGCCGAAACCGAAGCGGTTGAAACCAACCCGGACATGCAGAACCGGCTTCTGCGGATCCTTGCACGACCAGAAACCTCGCTTTCGTCCGCGCAACGCAGGTCATTTCTCGAACGCCTATTCGCTCTCGCCCAATCGGCAGACCGTCAGAAAGCGTACAGTGCCGGGCTCTGCCTGACGCGGAACGACCTGGGCCGCCTGCCGGAGGCAGAGCAGATGGCATCCCGTCTCCTGACGTCGCCGGCCGAGTGGTCGCGTCTCGTTGGTTGGGCAGTGCTCTGCAGCCACTTTCCGCGCAATCTGGACCACGGGGCGCTGGAGGACGCATTCCACCATTTCGTAATGCGAAGTCGTGACCCCGAATTCTTTGTCAAGAGGCACTCAGTCATCGGACCACTCTCCGAACGAGACATCTTCGAAGAGTTCCTGATGGGTGCGCTGAGATGTCTACTCCCGGGCAAGGATGCTCGCTATCAAGACCGATTCATCGCCGTGGTTAACGATACGCAGGGCGACCATTTCGTCTTGCGCTTCCACGCGTTACTTCATGAACTAGGCCGCCAAGACGCCGTGCGACATTCGCGATGGGACCGACAGTTCACGTCAATCGACTTTGCGGCCATTTCTGCGAATACGCGACGGATGGCATCCGTCTTGAGCGATGTCGTATCGGCCGCGTTTCTCAGAGAGCCTCCCGAACCCCTGCCCGAAACGGGCCTGAAGTTCCTCTCGGCGTTCCAGCGCATGTCAGGCATGAGGGGCTCAACACTCCCCGACATCAACAAGGCCTTTTCGTCCGATGGCGCGCAGTTGGCGGAAGTGCACGCCCTCTTCCGTGCCGCGGCGTCAGTGTTCGATCTTCCTGCGGAGAGACTGGCCGCAGAAGCACGATTTGCTGTTGACGCCATCGGAGCCCTGGTAGTCGAGGAAAACGCCGCTTCCGCCTTCGATATCTTCCCGGCCGTGGATGCGCCGGAAGTCCATTGGGAGCGTGCCGTTGACCTCCGAATCGACGATGGCCGCCTCGAAATGCTGGTCCATCATCCGTCGGGCTGGGTGAACCGGCTCGCTGGCCAACTGTTGCACGCTCGGCTGGACGAGGTCCAGCGTGTCCCCGTTTGCGAGCGCATTCTTGGAGAGGGAAAGGGGGATGCTCTGCTATTGGGAGCGGCGTTGGCGATAGCCCTTCCCGGTAATAGGGGTCGGGCACTCGTCTTGCACAGACTCGAAGGCCGGCCGGTTGAGGGACTTCATCATCTCTTCGATCTCCTAAGGGAAGACGGTTTGACCCCGGTTCGCGCTCACCTACGCGTATTGGAGAAGGGCTTGTTTGATTCCGGTGTTAAGGCAGCCGGGTCCGCGGCACGATGGTGCCAGTCCCTCGGAAACGCGTCGGACGCCTGGATGGTGCCACTTCTCAAGCGAGCGATGGACCACTGGCTTGAACACGAGGACCCTTATCCTGTCGGAGGTGGGTTAGTGCCCGACAGCCCGAGAGAGGCCCTACTCCGGACGTTGTTCCAGGTTGACCATCTCGACCTTCACCAACTCGCGGAACTGGCTGCGGATGTTAGGCGCGATGTCGCCGATGCGGCCGTTGACTGTTTGATTGCATGCGCAGTTGAATCACCTGATCAGCGAAAAGAGCTTGTCGACATGATCGCCGCCAAGCGGTTCCCCGTGCGCCTCAGCGGCAGACTGCTTGATGTGAGAGTCCCGTATTCGGCTGCTGAGTTGGACACACTGAGCGCTCTGCGCAACGATGCTGATGCCGCTTTCAGGGCCTTCGTGGTCCGTTCTGTAATCGTCCATCCCGGGATGGACCCCGGGGAAACCGCTTCGACGGCAGCTCTCATGAAGGGTGACCAGGACGGCAATGTTCGGGATGCCGCTTACCGAGTATTGGACTCTGCAACAGGAATCGCTTGACAGACACGCGGCAAGATCCCGCGACGATCGCAAGGTTCCTTGCGGCTGCGGGAGCGACGACGTTCGACTGCCTCCGCCATTCCACCGGTGTTGGTCCAGATCAATCAGGTTGCGGGGGTGGTTCCCAGTGAGAACGCGAAGGAGAAGCTCGGACAGGAAGAGCGCCGCGTCGAGGACGACAAAGTGACGGAGCGGGCGGTTCAGGTTGGCCTCCGAGTCGGCGGGTTGACGACCGCACCGACCTGCCGACGTAGCGCGGGGGTGTTTTCCCGCCCCGTTGGCGGCGGCATCCGATGGCCCGGATGCGCTTCGAGACATCCCGAGATGCTATGAGACATTAGGTCGTTTCCGCAGGGTTGACGGCCTCGCAAGCAGCCTTTCAGCGTTCGGGCATGCAGACTCGGAAGCAGCAGTTGAACTCACGCGTGAGCACTTCCTTCGGGGACACCGCGCCGTTCCCCGACGGCATTCGTGATGAAGTCTCCGATCCAGACCTTGGGATCCCGCTCCCGAGGACCCTTGGCATGGGGCGTGGATCGGCTTCGGCGGCCTTCGTCCCCGACGACTGGATTGAAACCGATGGGGACGGAATCCGTATGGAGTCACCGAAGCGTGAAGGACACCACGAGCAACCGAGGCGAAGTACCGGAGGAGTAGCACGTAGTCAAGCTGATCCACCCCACGGCGGTACTGATCCCCCATGTCCTCCTGCGGGGGCGCTTGCGGGATCAGTCGGCACTCCGGCTTCGCGGGTCAATGGACGTCCCGGCATCGCTGGTTTCCATCCCGACGCTTCTCGCGCTTTGCGAGGGCCGTCTGAACGGGTCCCCCGGAGCGCTCGCGGTGGTGCCCCGCCACCGCACGGAGATCGTGACAAAGCAGTTCGAGGTCTCGCCGAGGAGCGTCCCCCGGTGTCGGTGCGTTCCCACTCGCACCGGTTCCCCGAGCCAAAAGGGCTCGGAAGAGGGGAACCGACGGTGATCGCCCACCTGAAGGGACGCGAACGGGCGCTTGAGCCCTTCGGCCTGACGGGCCACCGGGCCGAGTGGATCGCGCTGGCGAGTTTGCACGGCGGCGTGTTCACCCGCGCGCAGCTGTCGGACTGGCTCGGGGCCAGCCGCTTCAAAGTGCTCCGCCTCGTGCAGGCCCTGACGGAGCGAAGGCTGTTGACCGAGGAGACGGTCCGGGGCCTGAAGGTCTGCCGGGTCTGCGCGCGCGGCATCTACCGGGCGCTCGGTGCCGAGGACATACGGCACCGCAGGATCACCTCGACCGAGGTGGTCGTTCGCCGCCTGCTCTCGTTGGACTATGTGATCGAGCATCCGGACCTGCCCTGGCTCCCGACCGAGCCGGAGAAGGTGGGCGCGTTCGAGGCGCTCGGCATCGACCGCTCCCTGATGCCCGTCCGGGTCTACCGGGGCGCGGCTGGCGGCGCGCGGCGCTACTTCCCGCGCGGGATGCCCGTGGCGATGAACTCCAGCCGCGCCGTGTTCGTCCACGCCGATCCCGGCTACGACACTTCGACGGCGCTCCACTCGTGGCGGCACCGGCACCGGAGGCTCTGGGAGGCGCTGCGGGAGGATGGCTTGTCGGTCGAGGCCGTCGGGGTCGCGTGCGCCCGGAGACCGCTTGTAAGAGCACGGACGATCCTCGGAAACTGGACCAACTCGGACACGGCCCCAGGTCCCGCGCATCCGCCCGGGACCATCGCCGCGGCCCGGCGCGAGGCCGCGCGGGTCGAGAACGCCATCCGGGGCAATGACGACGCGACGGTCGAGGAACTGGGCGGTCTCAACGGATGCCTTCGCCGCCTCGTCGAGATGCGGGAGCTGCTCCGTTCGGCCCGTCCCAAAGGCACCATCGACGGCCATTCGGTATGGCGTTCGAGCCGCCTGTCGGGAGTCCGGATTTGAGTGCCGTTCGGCGGAGCCCGTTGCCGATCCAGAGGTGTGAATTCGACATCGGGGTGCTTGTGCACGGGAATGCTGCCCGGGTGTGCGGAACGAGGGTTCCGCAAGTCGCGGGACGGCTTGGGGTTGTGCCACGGCCCGCGGATCTCCGGTGCCGATCCGGGTCTCCGGGCCGTGGACGGGAGCGACCCGGCCCTTCGGGATGCCTGTTGCGGCATCGGGTCGGTTCGGCATGTGCAAGCCCATGCCGCCCTCCCCGCCGGGTCGCTCCCGTACCAGCGATCCCTACGGGAAGGTTGAAATACCGATGAAGCTCACCACGCTCGTCATCATCGGCGCGGCCGTCGGCGCCGCGGCCGGACGCGCCATCGGCGCACCGTTCCCCGGCCTGGGCGAGAACCCCTATCTCGACCTGATCGCCGACCGCGATCCGAGCATCCACACCGCGATCCGCCTCTGGTACCACGCGGCGCCCGCTGTCGCCGTCGTGCTCGCCGGGAACCTCTGCCTCGCGGTCTGGAGGGTCTGGTTCCAGCCGCTCGTGCGGATCGTCCGCCGGGGCAGGCTGCCCAAGTGGCCCACATCGCCCACGGACGACGCGCCCTCGCTCGTGATCGGCGAGACGCACCACCCGACCGTCGCGAGAGAGAGCGACCGGCCTTCGTGGCTCGTCGTCCCCGAAAAGGGGCTCTACACCGGCGTGCTCGTCGTCGGGGCCGTCGGCACCGGCAAGACCACGGCCTGCATGTACCCGTTCGCGAAGCAGCTTCTCTCGTGGAGGGCGGACGATCCCAAGCGGCGCGCGGGCGCGCTCGTGCTCGAAGTCAAAGGGGACTTCTGTCATCAGGTTCGAAGCATCCTCGACGATGCCGGGCGCGGCGGCGACTACCTCGAAATCGGGCTCGGGGGCTCGTGGCAGTGGAACCCGCTCGACGACCCGCTGCTCGACTCCTACTCGGCGGCCTACGGCGTCGCGTCGCTCATCAACCAGCTATTCGGCAAGAGTAGGGAACCGTTTTGGCAGCAGGCGTACACGAACCTCGTGCGGTGGATCATCGAGGTCCACCGGATCCTGCCGGGCGGCTGGGTCACGCTTCGGGACATCTACCGCTGCACCGTGGACGCGGACCTCCTTGGACGGAGGATCGCCGAGGCGCGGGAGCTCGCGGACCGGCTCCGTCCGCTCCGCGCCGTCATCTCGCACGAGGACATGATCGCCCACCCGCAGGCGCTGGCGGACTGGGCGTGGGAGCGCGTCCCCGGCACCGGCAACGTAGGATGCCGTCTCGACCCGGCGCTGGAATCGCGGCTCGACGAACTCGGCGTCGCCTTCGAGACCGAAGCGACCGACGGAGGGGCGGGCTGGGAGGTCGTCGAACAGATCGAGGCCATCGAGCGATGGTACTCCCATGACTGGATGGCGCTGGACGCCAAGCTCCGCACCTCGATCGTCGAGGGCATCAGCGTGTTTCTGTCGCTCTTCGACCAGCCGGAGGTCGCGGGCGTGTTCTGCCCGCCGCCACCCACCGAGACTCCTTCCGGCGAGAGAAACGAAGCCGGTAGCAACAGCCATCCCGTGCCGGGCTTGCACCGGAGGCTGCCGCCGCTCGCGCAGCTGATCGACGAAGGCAAGGTCCTCGCCCTGAACATGCCCGCCGGGGCGAACCCGGCGCTGGCCCGCGCCATCGGCGTGCTGCTCAAGAATGCCTGGATGCAGGCGCTGCTCAGGCGGCCGGCCGAGGCCGCGCGGCGACCCGGCCGCTACATGCGGCCCGCCGTGTTCATCTGCGATGAGTATCAGGCGTTTGCGACCGTCGGACAGGACGACCCGTCGGGCGACGAGAAGGCGTTCGCGCTGACTCGGCAGTGCCGCTGCATCCCGATCGTCGCCACGCAGTCGCTCTCCTCGCTCCGCTCCGTGCTCCCTTCGGGCGAGGCGTGGCGCACGCTCGTCCAGACGCTCCGCACCCGGATATTCCTCTCCCTGTCCGACGAGGCGTCGGCCCGGATCGCGTCCGAGATGTGCGGCAGCGTCATGAAGACGAGGGCCTCGTACACGTTCACCGAGACGACGGGCAGGCCCGAGTTCTCGCTCCTCTCGGGACGTGCCGGGGGCGGACGGGGCACCATCGGCGCGAGCAAGTCGTTCCAGAAGTCCCGCGAGCCGGTGTTCACGCCGCGCGAGTTTTCGCTCTTGGCCAACTACCAAGCGATCTGCCTCCCCTACGATGGGGTCAAGTCGCTTCCGGCCCGCCGCGTCTACCTGAAGCCCCACTACCTGCCGAGGGAGACGGGCTACTGGCGGCTCCGCGAGAAGGGACGGATATGAAGCGCGCGAGGGGCTTGCCCGGTGAGGCACGAGCCGGTCGCGCGACTGGCGGACAAACCGCTTCCCCGCGAGCTTCCGGGCAGGCGGATCGTGCAGTCCATCGAATCGAGAGGAATCGAACGATGGCACGCACGAAACGAGGCCGGCGCAGCTACAGCGCCGGAGAATGGGGCCGGAACCGGGTGCGGGTCTTTCCGGATCCGAAGACCGGCCTGCTTCAGATCGAGTGGCGGGAGAACGGGCGCAGGCTGAGCCGGTCCCTGAAGCACCGGGATTGGGCTCGCGCGAAGCGGCAGGCCGACGAGGCCGCCGCAGGCTTCGCGGCCCTTGAGCCCAACGGCAAGGCCGAAGCCGAGCCCGAGCCGCTCACTCTGGGACGGCTTTTTGAAATGTACGGTGAGGAGGTGACGCCCACGAAGGGCGAGAGGACCCGGCGGCGCGACAGGGTCGCGGCCGCGATGTTCCTCGATTTCTTCGGCAGGGACCGGAGACCTGCAACACTTTCGCAGCGCGATTGGGACCGGTTCATCGGGGCGCGTCGCGCGGGCAGGGCCGGACGCTCGGGCCAGCCCGTCGGCAACCGGACCATCGCATGGGACCTGACGTTCCTGATGACGGTGCTCAACTGGGCCGCGAGGTCCCGGGACGAGGAAGGGAATCTCCTCCTCGACTCCAACCCGCTGAAGGGACTCAGGAAGCCCAGGGAGAAGAACCCCAACCGGATCGTTCTCACCGAAGACGAGTACCGGGCGCTGCTCGGGGTCTCGCGGCAGGTGGGATGGCGGTTCCATGTCGCCTTCGTGCTCGCGCACGAGACCGGGCACAGGATCGGTGCCATCCGCAAGCTCAAGTGGTCTGACATCGACTTCGACGGCAAGACTATCCGATGGCGCGCGGAGCACGAGAAGACCGGCTACGAACACACCACGCCCTTGACGGCCGAGGCGCTCGCCGCCTTGGAGGACGCGCGGAGGATGAGCCGAGGGACGGGTAACGGCCCGGTGCTCCCCTCGTCGAGGGATGCCACGAAGTGCACGAACCGCGTTTCCGCCTTCCTGTGGTGGAAGAAGGCCCAGAACCTCGCGGGACTGGAGCCGAAGCCGGGCCGGGGTTGGCACTCACTGAGGCGGAAGTTCGCCACAGACCTGATGGATCTGCCGCTCAAGGTGCTCTGTGAGCTTGGCGGATGGAAGAGCCCGCAGACGGTGCTTCGCTGCTATCAACAGCTTTCCTCAGGTGTAGATCTGATTGTGGGTGTTGAACTTACGGATTCAGCGGACTAAAATCCCGCCGATTGACTCCCGCCGATCGGGCTCTCAGGCACCAACCTTCCGGCGGCTCTCCAGCGCCTTCCTGAGCTGTCCCTCATCGGCTCTCTGGTAGCACCTGAGCACCGTGTGCGCGTTCTTCCAGCCCCCGAGCTGGCAAAGGACCTTGAGGGGAAGGTCCATCAGGTCCGTCGCGAACTTGCGCCTGAGCGAGTGCCAGCCCCGCCCGTACCTGGGCTCCAACCCCGCCCGCGCTTCCGCCCTGCACCAGAACCGGTAAGCCCAGCCGGTGCTCATGCATCTGGCGGGCTCCGTCCCCGCCGGCATGACCGGCGCATCGCCGGTTCCATCGCTCATCCGCCGCGCCTCCTCCAAGGCCGCCAACGCCTCATCCGTCACGGGCGTGGTGTGCTCGTAGCCGGTCTTCTCGTGCTCGGCGCGCCAGCGGATGGTGCCGCCTTCGAGGTCGATATCCGTCCAGCGAAGCTTGCAGATCGCTCCGATCCTGTGACCGGTCTCGTGCGCGAGCACGAGGGCGACGCGGAAGCGCCAATTGACCTGCTTGGACACCCGAAGGAGCGCCCGGTACTCGTCGTCGTCGAGGATGACCCGGTTCGGGTTCTTCGCGACGGGCTTCCTGAGACCCTTCAGCGGGTTCCTGTCGAGGAACAGGCGTCCGTGCTCGTCCCTCGACCTCGCCCCCCAGTTGAGCACCGCCATCAGGAACGTCAGGTCGCCCTCGATCGTCCGGTTGGCAACGGGCCGGCCCGAAATGCCGATCCTGCCCGCGCGCCGCGCCTGAATGAAGCGGTCCCAGTCGCGCTGTGAGAGTGTTTCGGGCCTGCGGTCCCTGCCGAAGAAACGGAGGAACATCGCGGTCACGGCCCTGTCGCGCTGACGTGTGCGCTTCGCCTTGGTGGGCGTCACCTCCTCACCGTAGATTTCAAAAAGCGTTCCCAGCGTGAGCGGCTCGGGCTCGGCGTCCATCTTGCCGTTCAGCTCCGGCTTTTCGAACCCCGCGGCGAACTCGTCGGCCTGCTTCTTGGCCCGGGTCCAGTCGCGGTGTTTGAGGGATCGGGTGAGCCTGCGTCCGTTCTCCCGCCACTCGATCTGGTACATGCCGGTTTTCGGGTCGGGGAACACCCGGACCCTGTTCCGGCCCCATTCGCCGGCGCTGTATCCGCGCCGACTTCGTTTCGTGCGTGCCATCATTCCATTCCCCTTCGGATGATGGACTGCACGATCTGCGTATTCGAACGCTCGCGCGGGCGTGGTTCCTCCGCAAGTGGCACTTCGGTGGGAGCCTTCCGGGGCAGGTGCCTGCGCGCGATCCTGGGCGCGTTGGGCCGTCCGGCGTTTGGGATCTTGCCGTCGCGGACCAGGCGTCCGAGATGGTCGCGCGAGTAACCGCTCTCTCTGGCCGCCTCGACGAGCGACAGGGTCGTTTCGTCGCGCTCGGCGAGGGTGGCTTCGAGGTCGTCGGCGCAGCGTTCGATCGCGACGGCCGGTGTTTCGCCGCCGTAGCGGCGGAGCGATTTGGCCTGCTTGCGCCAGTCGGCGGGTAGTCCTTCGACGGATGCGGGCTTGGTCTTCCGCGCGGCCTTCCGGTTCATTCCCAGTCTCCTTCGGCGTCCTGCCGGAGCGCGTCGGCGAGGTCCCGGTCCCCCTCGCCGCGCCGGACGGACCGTTCGGCGAGATCGACGCGGCGGCCCAGATCGGCGAGCCCGGTGGCGCGCGCGACGCCGTAGATGGCCGCCGCGACGGCGATGACGGCGAGCGCCGCGTGCAGTCCCACCGCGACCCCGTGGCGTGTGAGGATGGCGGGCCAGTGGGGCGCGAGGTAATCGAGGCGGGAGCCGCCGATCAGGAACGCCGATCCGGCGATGGCGGCGGTGAGTCCCGCGCTGATCTTCCATGGCTGCATGCTGGGTTCTCCTTTCGGGTCAGAGTTCGACGGACGCGGGATCGCGGTCGGCGGGTCCCCTGAGCCAGGAGCCGCCGTCGCCCCCGCCCAGGCCGAGCTTGCGGAGCGTGCCCGCGGCGGCCGGTCCGCTGGCGTGCATCGCGAACCCGGCGGCGGCCTTGGCGCGCAGCGCCGGTTCGCGGTAGTCGCCGGACGCGACCTCGACGTTGACGCGGCCGGTTCGCCCGTCGGCGTCCTCGTATTCGATCTGCGCGTCCGGGTAGAGCACGCGGTCCCGCTCGTCGATGGGAAGCCCGAGTTCGCTTGCCGTTCGGCGCCGCTCGGCGTCGGCGGCCCGTTTGCCGTTTTCCCGCCGCTCCGACTCGGACGCTCGGGCGACGGCGCTCTTGAGTTCGGAGTCGAGGCGGACGCGGCGCACCCTGGCGCGCCGGCGCCGGAGGCGCTCGCGCTCGATGGCGCATGCGCGGTAGACGGCGGTGTCGTGGCTGGCCTGCGCGGATCGGATGGGGGGGATTTCGATTCGCTGCCGCGGGTCCATCCGCCGCTCGGCGGCGAGTTTCCGGGTCTCGGCCACGCCTGCGGGCGTGAGGGTGAGGATCTTGAACGGGTTGCCGTTCGGGCCGGCGGCCGTGGTCTCGCGGACGAGCCCGTCGCGGATCCACGTGTCGACGGCCCGCCGCGTGGTGTAGGGGTGCCCGCCGAAGCGGGCCTCGGCGAGGTCGCGGTAGGAAACCGCGCCGAAGACGCCGATGTCGGTCAGCGCTCCGGCGCAGCGTTCGGGAAAGGGAATGGACCCGCGCGCCCGGTCCGCGGCGTATTCTCGGCGGTGGCCTTTCCGCATGCGTTCGCGGCTGCGGCTGGGTGGCGCGGCGGGGCGCGGGTCCGGTTCGACCGTCCGGTCGAACATTCCTCTCCCTCTCATCGGTTTTTCAGCGGCTCGGCCCGGCGCCGCGCTCCGGCGTCGGGAGCTGCGGCACGGGCACCACGATCCGCTGGGGTCCCTGCGGCCCGGGCATCCGCGTGGCGGCCACGGCGACGGGATCGCGCGCGGCCACGCGCTCCCGGTGCCGCACCAGCACGAAGTCGGAGATCTTCTGCGCATCCGCGGCGGCGCGCCGGATCTCGCGCGGGTCCTCCTCGAGCGACTGGATCCAGCCCTCGACATAGGCCGCGCCCCGCGCCGGATCGTGGCCGACGCCGACGCGCTCGCCGGTCATCATGGCGCTGATCTCCGCCCGCAGTTCCTCCCTCGCGTACTCGGGCGAGCCGAACCCGTTGTTGATCCCCTCGATGAGGGTCTCGCGCTTCATCCGGTCCTCGTGGCCGGTGCTGTGTCCCAGCTCGTGGAGCGCGGTCTGGTAGTAGTGGTTGGCGGAGGGGAACTGGCCGCGCTCGGGCAGCACGATCTCGTCACGCTTCATGTGGTAGTAGGCGCGGTCGCCCTGGACGTGGCGGACGGGGACTCCGCTGTCCTCCATGACCCGCTCGGCCTCCTGGTGGACCTTCCAGAGCGGGTCGGGCGTGGGGTTGGCGCGCTCGGGCAGCCCGTCGGCCTGCTCGGCGTTGAAAACGGTGTACTGGCGCACGAACGGCGCCTTCAGCTTCTCGTAGCGGTAGACGCGCTTGCCCTCGGCGTCCCTCCTGGGCCGCCCGCGCTCGTCGGTGACGGCGATGCGCTTCTTGTCCTGGAAGGAGAGGATGCGCGTGCCGCGCTCGCCCTTCCGGACCTGTCCTCCCCGGTTCTGGATCTGGCGGTAGGTGCCCCAGCGTACATCGCCGTAGCCGTTCTCCTGCTGGATGGCGGCCAGATGCAGGCTGTTGCCGCCCCGGTAGGAGCGGTCGGTGTCCACGTTCATGGGGAGCACGCGCTCGCCCGGCGCCCACGGCTTCTGCCAGGGCGCGATGCCCCTCCGGATCTGCTCGATGATCGCGTCGGCGAACTTCCGGTGATATTCGTCGTGGTTCATCGGTCGCCCTCCTCCTCCCCGGCTTCGCCGTGCGGGTCATCCCAGGCGGCCGCGATCTCTTCCTCGGTTCCGACCTCCTCGGGGAAGAGGCCGTACTCCTCTGCCAGCTCGGCCTCGACTTCGAGCGTCTCGCCGCCGTCGCGGGCGAGCTCGCGGTCGAAGTCCTCGAACGTGTCGATGGGGATGGTTTCGCCGTTCCAGGTCATGGGTTCACCTCCTTCGGTGGGTGGGTCTGTGCTTCTTCGGTGAGCTTCGCCGCCCCGCCCCAGACGGGCGCGGTGATCCAGCGGCCGGCGGCCGCGTCGTAGCCTTCGACTTCGAGCGCCTCCTCGACGAACCGCTGGCCATGCCGGCGCGTGATGTGCAGCACGAGTGCGATCCCATCCACGACGCCCCGGCAGGTGACCTCCCAAGGCAGCGCATCCCCGGCCTGCATGGCGCAACTGGCGAGCCGCGAGAGCGCGGAGCGCGCGTTGTTGGCGTGGATGGTGGTGAGCGAGCCGCCGTGTCCGGTGTTGAGTGCCTGGAGCAGGTCGGCGGCCTCGCCGCCCCTCACCTCGCCGACGACGATGTGGTCGGGGCGGTGCCGGAGCGCGTGGCGCACCAGGTCGCGGATCTCGACCGGCGTCTCCGACTGCGTGGCCCCGGCCTCGAAGCGGAGGCAGTTGGCGCGGTCGATCCGGAGTTCGAGCGTGTCCTCGATGGCGACGATCCGCTCGTCTTCCGGCAGCAGTTCGATGAGCGCGTTCAGCAGCGTTGTCTTGCCCGATCCCGTGCCGCCGGAGACCAGGACGTTCCTGCGGGACTTGAGACTTGTCCGGGCGGCCTGAAGGACCTCTTCGGGCAGCGAGCCCATGCGGACGAGATCCCGGGCCGAGAACGCGCGGCCTCCGAACCGGCGTATCGTGATCGCTACTTCGGGCGCGGCGGGCGGGGTGCAGATCGCGACCCGCGAGCCGTCCTCGAGGCGCGCGTCCAGGATCGGCCTTGCGGTCGGATCGAGTCCGAGCGGGCGGGCGATGTGGATGGCGGCGCGGTGGAGCCACGCGGCGGTGAGTTCGGGCGCCTCGTGGGGCTCCAGCCTGCCCGCCCGCTCGACCCAGACGTTCGCGGGTCCGTTGATCATGATCTCGGAGACCTCGTGGTCTTCGAGCAGCTTCTCCAGACCCGGAAGGAACGGGGTGAGGTGGCCGACGCCGCTGGCGCGCTTCATATCCGCCTCTCCTCGCGCTGCCGCCAGTAGCCCTGCGTTCTGGGCAGGTAGTGGGGCTTCAGGTAGACGCGCCGCGCCGGCAGCGACTTCACCCCGTCGTAGGGGAGGCAGATCGCCTGGTAGTTGGCGAGCAGCCCGAACTGGCGCGGGGTGAACACCGGCTCCCTCTGTTGCCGGAACGACTTGCTCGCCCCGATCTGGCCGTCGCCGCCCCCGGCGCGTCCGGACAGGAGCGAGTACTCGGGCTTGTTCACGGTTTCGGTGAACGTGTAGGACGCCTGCGTCTTCTTGACGTCGCCGCACATGTCGGACGCGATCTTGGCCGAGGCGTCGTCGGACAGCGACAGGAAGATCCGGGTGCGGAGCGTCTGGACGAGCGTGCGCCACGCCTCGCCCGAGGGGAGCACGGAGCGAAGCGAGGAGATCGACTGCGTGGCCACGATCGGGATGCAGCGGCACTGGCGCGTGAGCGCGAACGCCTTCTCGTCTCCCGACGGGTCGTCCTGCCCGACCGTGGCAAAGGCCTGATATTCGTCGCAGATGAACACGGCGGGCCGCATGTAGCGGTCCGGGTGGCGCGCGGCCTCGGCGGGCCGACGGAGCAATGCCTGCATCCACGCGTTCTTGAGCAGCACGCCGATGGCGCGGGCGAGCGCCGGGTTCGCCCCGGCGGGCATGTTGAGCGCCAGCACCCTGCCGCCCTCGATCAGGTCGGCGAGCGGCGGCAGGCGGCGGCGGAGCCCCGGCATGGACTGGACGTCCGGGACCTCGACCTCGTTCTCGCCGTCCGCCCGCCCGGCTGCGGGACCGTCCTTCAGCGGCGGCGGACAGAACACGCCGGCCACGTCCGGCTGGTCGAACAGCGACAGGAACACGCTGATCCCCTCGACGATCGAGGTGCGGAGCTTCGCGTCGAGTGCCATCCAGTCCATGCGGTACCACCGCTCGACGGCCTCGACCTGCTCGGCGTACTCGCGGCCCGCGCCGCTCCCCACCGGCTCCGTCGCGTACTCGATCTTCAGCTTCTCGAGCCGCGCTCCGCGTTCCAGATCGAGCCGGCAGGCCACGGTTTCGGAGCCCGGCGCCATGTCCCAGCCCCAGTCTCCGAGCACCTCCTTGTGTTCGTTGAGATCCTTGGCGGCGATGACGGCTCGCATCGGACACCGCCGCAGCGCTTCCGTCTTCACCTCCCCGAGCTTGTTTGCGAAGAGCTTCGGGTCGACCGTGCAGCGGTACACGTCGCGGAGCGTGACCCAGCCCTCCGGCAGGAGCCGGTGGAGCTCGATGATCCACCGCACCAGGTTCGTGTACGCCTGTTGCCAGAAGGGTTCGCGCGACTTGCCGAAGAGCTGGTTGATGAGCGACGCCACGCCGTAGGCCATCGAGTAGGAATCCAAGAGCAGATCGTCGAGCGGGTTCCACTGCCAGGAGCCTCCGAGTCCGATTTCGAGGTAGTCGTCCCCGCGCCCGGCGTCTCTGAGGATTTGCCGCACCTGGTAACAGAAGTCGCCCTTGACTTCCAGCACGAGCGCGCCCGCGCGGCGGTCGGCGTCGCCGGCCTGCCAAGAGAGCAGCTGCCGGGCGAACGGGTACATGCAGGCGGTCGTCTTGCCGGTGCCGACGGCACCGACGACGAGCAGGCCCGTGTAGAGTCCCTTCTCGGGAACGACGAGCCACGAGGGCCGGTCGCTCTCGGTCGGAACGGTCGGGTGGTGCAGCTCTCCGACCACGAGCGAGGGCGCGTCGTCGCTCGGCGAGGTGGGCCACTTGGGCAGCCTGCCCCGTCGCACGATGCCGCCGAGCGGCTGGAGCCAGACCCTCCAGACCGCGAGGCAGAGGTTGCCGGCGAGCACGATGGCGACGGCGGGTGCGGCGTGGTACCAGACGCGGATCGCGGTAAGGATGCCCGGATCTTGGCGGGCGATCAGGTCGAGATACGGGTTCTCTCCCAAGCCGGGGAGCGGCGCGCCGGTGGCGCGTCCCGCAGCGGCACCGACGGCCGCGCCGATGATGACGAGCGTGGTGAGCTTCATCGGTGGTTCACCCTTCCCGGAGGGATCTCTGGTGCTGGAGCGACCCCTGGAGGCGGAGGGGCGAGTTGTGAAAACACACTCGGCTCTGCGCCGCACCGAGCCTTCGGCGAGGGGGGTCGCTCCAGCCACGGCCACAGCGGCCCGTTCGGCATCGGGCGGGCGGGCCGCTTGGCCGCAAGACGTTGCGGGCGTGACGGATGCCCGGCTGCCGCCGTGTGAATCGCCGGAGGCCCGATTCGTGAAACGGCCCCCCTCGTCGTTTTCACGCCGCCGTGCGGCACAGCGAGCCCGCCGCTCATCGGAAACGGACCCGTGCGAGACGCTCGGTGCGCCAGGCGGCGCCGCGGTCGATCGATCCGCGCCCGCCCCGCCGTCGCGCCTGCTTCTCCAGCGCGACGCTGCGCTTCAGGGCGGCCTGGAGGCCGCCGAACTCCTCGAGGATGTGGACCGCGCCCTGGAGGATCGCCCGCTCGATCCGGGCGAGTTCCTCGGCCGTCCCGGCGTCCGGCTCCGCGCGGGCGCCGGTCTCGGCCCATCCGCGGGTCACGCGCCGCGCACGTTCGAGCTCGCGCGCGGTGCGGGCGACGGCCACGACCTCGACCGACCGGCCAAGTCCCCGGAGCGCGCGCCAGAGTCCGCGGTGCACCCTGCCCCACGAGCGCAGCGCCGTCGAGGTGTGGTGGCCGGGATCGGCGTAGACGAACAGGGCGCGGGCCGAGTCGAGCGCGACCGGCAGCTTTGCGGGGAAGTGGCGGCGCGTGGTTCCGGCGGCGCCCCGGTAGACCCGCACGGGCAGCAGTGAGCGCTCGATCCCGAGCGCCTCGAACGCGGACACCTTCTCCTGTTCGGTCGGGAGCCAGGGCAGGTCGGAGTGCTCGATCACGTAGTCGAGCGAGAGCAGGCGGCGCAGAAGCACCTCGGTCGAAGCGCCGCGGCGGTGGCGGATGTGCTCCGCTCCGAGCGCCCGGTACACCGGGCGGGCGAAGATCCGGCAGACCCGGCCCATGCCGGCGACGCCGGGCTCCGTCTCTTCGCTCGCGAGGCGCTCGGCGATCAGCGCGTGGACGCCGCGCCGGACCTGCTCCGGGTGCGCGTCCATGAACCGCGCCCATTGCGCGCGCGTGAACACGCCGCTGTGCAGGCACACCAGCGCGATCCACTCGGCCTTCCTGCCCGTCCAGCCGAACGCTTCCAGCGCCTTCTCGCGGCCCTTGAGATGCGCGATCATCGGTCGTCTCCCGTCACGAGCGCCCGGTCGGCGCGCATGTAGGTGACGAGGAGCCCCATCGGGTTGTGGACGACCAACTCGTTCGGAATCGAGTCCAGGAACTCGAACCGGAGCGTCAGCGACCAGCGCTCGCGGCGCAGTTCCTGTTCGCCCTTCAGGTGGACGAGATCGAAGTCGGCCGTCGCGCCATGCGGGGCCTCGGGCGCGGGATGGATGCGGAGAACGACCTGTTCGACCTCGAGTTCGGTTTCGGCGGTCCCGGCCGCCGTGGCCGCGACCTCCGCCCCGTCCCGCTGGAACGCGGCGTTGGCGAGCCCGGTCGAGAGGAACCGGAGGCTCCGGGTCCAGTGCTCCTCGACGGTCGCCCGGCGGCGCGAGTGGAAGTCGTGGACGAACCGGTTCAGAAAGTACTTCGTCGTCGGATCGAGCGGATCGGCCTGGGCGGTCGCGGCCTCGTAGGCCAGCGCCTCGGCCCGGCCCACCTCGTCCACCCGCACGACGATGGGCTTGGGCGGCTCCGCGCCCGCGATCCGGAGCAGCACGAAGACGCCAAGCACCATGCTCGCCGACAGGAAGATCAGGATCGTCCTGAGCTTCCGGTTGGCCTGCACGGCCTCGCCCCAGATCTCGGCGTACTCGCGGCCCGCGTCACGGTCTCGCTTCATCATAGGATCTCCTTGCGTGTCAGGCGGGGGGCTTGGCGGCGGATGCGGCGGGCGCGCCCGCGCCCCCGGCGCCGCGCATGACGAGCGCCATGAACCCGGACCCGGACGAGCCGGAGCCGGAGACGAGCATCGAGGCGAGTTCGCCGACCTTGAGCCCGGCCATGAGGCCGCAGACGACGAGCGGCATGAGCACGACGGCCCAAAGCCACAGCTCCAGCGGATCGGCGGTGCCGGTGCCCATGAGCGCGTCGGCGTAGGTCGTGATGTAGCCCATGCCGACGCCCATGAAGACCCGGAGGATGGCACCGGCCACGACGCCGTAGAGCGTGTAGACCATCATCGTCCGGAACCATCCCCAGAACAGGAACGCGAGCGGCTCGAAGAGCAGGAACGGGATCAGCACCGGACCGAGCAGGATCGCGATGGCGAGCGCGACCTGCGCCCAGATCACCTGCGCGTAGGTGACGCAGAAGAGCGCCAGCAGGCAGCCGACCAGCGAGGCCCCCATCACGAGCGACACGAGCGAGGAGAAGAGCACCGCGACGCCCGCCGTCACGACCGACAGCAGGTTGCCGCTCGACCACGCCGCGCTCAGGTGCGCGCCGTAGGCCTGAACGAGCGCCGTCATCTCGGCGTACCCGGCCGAAACCACGTCGGAGAGGAACAGGTTCTGGAGCCAGATCCCGCCTCCGGCGATCATCGCGGGGAAGGTGAATCCGACGCCGGGGATCGGGACGGCGTAGTAGTGGAGGATCGTGCGGGGGATCGCGATCCCGATCACGAGCCTGATGATCTCCCAGGGATGGAACGTGCCGCTGAACGCGATCTTGAGCCCGGTCCAGGCGACCATGACGGCGGCGAGCCCGCCCCAGAGCTGGAGCCCGACGGCCTGAATGTCGGGCGCGGCTCCGCCGACGACGGAGTCGAGCACGATGTCCAGGAAGCTCTTGAAGTCCTGGAGTTGATCCGGCGGGATCTGCGTGGGGACGTTCGGGTCGATGGACTGCGGGGGCAGCTGCATGGCCGGTGCGCCCCTACCGGTAGAAGGACGGGATCTGGAACAGGAGCCCGCTCCGGAGCGCGGTCCGGTTCAGCGAGGCCGCGTCGCGCATCGTCACCGCCAGCGCGTTCGCCCGCGTCCGCCCATCGGCCCAACGGCCAAGCCATTCGAGCCGGGCGAGTTCAGCCTGCCGAGCGCGGCTCGCTTGGGCGGCTGCCTGGTGGGCAAGCACCTGGCCGGTAGCCGCGTTGATGCGCCCTTGGCTCAGCGAGGCCGCCACGCCCGCCTGCTGGAGCGCGGTGTTCGAGACGTTCGAGTTCGAGGTGAGGTCGCCAAACGAGCCCCGGGCGCTCTCGATGGTCTCGGCGAGCGCGGCCGCCGCGTCGAGCGCCGCGTAATCGAGCACCCGCTGCCGGTCGGCGGCCTCGCGGGCACGGCGGTAGTCATCGGCGGCCCGCGTCGCCGTCTCAGGCGGGAGGGTCCGGTACAGCGCGAGGATGTCGGCCTCGCTCACACGGTCGGCGGTCCCGTGGGCGCTGCGCCACAGGTCGGTGAACGAGCCACCCGTCCCGAAGCGACGGACGGCATCAACTGTGTTCTGGGCCGGGCCGGTGAAGTCGGACCGCCAACCCAGTCCGTTTCGCACCAGACCGACCGGATCGGCGGCCAGGTCGGAGAACGGCTGGAGCAGCGCGTCGATCTCGCCCTTGGCGGCGCGCTCCATGTGGTCGAGCTGGTCCTCGAGTTCCGTAAGCTGGCGGGCCATCGACCGGATCTGGGTGACCTGGTGCGAGATCTGCGTGATCTGGTTCGCGATGATCGTGGCCCGCTGGAACCAGCTGCCGAAGTCGAACTGCGCGCTCGCGGGCGCGGGGGCCGCGAGCGTCAGCAGCGAGACGAGCAGAGCGGGGACGAGGATGTGGTGGCGCATGGTGGAGTCCTTTCCTGTCATCGGTGTGTGGTGGGGCTCGGGGTGGGGACCAGGACATCCGCGGTGAACCAGATGCGGAGCCGGTGGCCCGCGCGGATCGTGATCTCGGGCAGACGGTTCAGATACCGGTCCAGCATCGAGGTGGCGCTGCCGCCGAGCCCCTGGCCGACGCCCGCTTGAAGCCCATAGGGGGAGGCCCCGGCGAGCGTGAGGCCACTCAGCGCCCCGACGGCCCCGGCGGCGGCGAAGGTCGAGAGGTAGTGGCGGTTCACCTGGTCGCGGAGTCCGCTCTCGCCCACTTGGTTCAGCCCGGCAAACTCGAGGTCGATCCAGCTTCCGTCGGGCAGCAACAGCCGGTGGAACGCGACGGCGAGGCGGTTCTGGTCGCGGTTCTGGACGGCCCTGGCCGTGCCGACGACGCGGGAGCCGCGCGGAATGAGCACGCGTTGCCGGTCGGCCGAATAGAGCGGCGACGAGACCATGGCGAGCACCGGGCCGGGGAACTCGCCGGACAACTGGGTGACCAGCACCGCCTCCAGGAACGTGCCCTCGTGGATCCGCTCCCAACCCGGCGGATCGTCGGGCCGAACCAACCGGCCCGGCTCAGCAGTGGAGGGCCCGCCAGCGGCGGCTGCCGGTGTGCCGGACGGAAGCGCTTCGGCGGCCAGTCCGGCCGTCATCTCGGCCTCCAGGGCAGCCAGCGATTGCCCGAGGGTCGCGAGCGCCCCGTCGAGCGCCGCATCGGGAGACTCGGGCGCCAAGAGGGTCGCCGATGCGGCATCCGAGGGTCCGTTCGGATCCCGGTGCGACTGCGCGACCGGGAAGGAGCGGAGAGAGCGCGTCCGGCGCTCGATCTCCTCAAGCCGAAGCGCCTCGCGCAACTCGAACTCGGCTTGGCCCATGCCGGCGACTCGACCGCCCTCGCCGCCATCGACAACGGTGGACCCTCCGTTGTCCGGGCCTTCGGCCTCCCGATCCGCCGGGTCGTTGCCGGTTTCGGCTCCGGCCTGTTGCGTTTGGCGTTCCGTCTCGTCGCGGAGGCCCTCGTCGAAGGACCGGCCCTCGCGGTCGTTCACCGCCCGCGGAGGTGCCGATGCTCCCGCGGCGACCTCGTCTTCACCGGGGCCCGACAGCGACGACGAGAACAGCAGTCCGGCGACGAGCACCGTTATCAGGGCGATCCCCACCTTCGTGACGATGCCGCCCGGCAGCGCGCCGGCCGGTTGCTTCACCCACTGCTTCCAGCGGCTCATCGCGAGCCCTCGCGGGGCTCGAACCGCCAACCGGCCCGCTCCTCGCCGATCCGAATCCAGCCATCGCCCATCACATGATGCACGATGTGGAGACCGTCTCCGGCGAGCTGCACCAGCACCGCGGCAGGCTCGCCATCCTTGATCTCGTATACCGCGAACGACTCCCGGCCACGCGAGCGGATGTAAGTGAACGTGCCGTCGTGCCACATCGCCTCGACCAGGAACGGCCGCCGCGTGGCGGCCCGGTCCAGGCGGTACTCGAACGAGAGCCGCGCGGGATAGGCGGCGCGGAGCGCCTCGATCTCCGCTTCAGCCCGCCGCCGGGCCTCAAGGATCCCCGCCTCGGCTTGTTCCTGTGCGCGGCGGGCCGCTTCGGCCGCCTCGGCCGCCATCTCCCGGTAGGCGGAGACCTCGCTCCGGGCCACGAATCCGGGAGCACCGGACATGCCCGCCGCCTCTGCGCCCGTCTCGACGCGGAAGACCAGGTGGGTGGGTTCCTCGGCGTGCTCGGAGACGAAGAACGAGTAGATGCGCCCCGACTCGCAGACGAGCGCGACGTTGGTCGTGGCCTTCTCGGCCAGGGGCTTCAGGTACGCGACGTTCGCCGCGCCGGTCAGGTGCCAGTACTCGGAGTCGCCGACCACGAAGTCGAGGATCCGCTCCCCGGCCGGAAGCACGATCAGAGTTGTATGGCGCACGCGCGCGCGAAGGCGATGGATCCGGTCCCCGGCCTCGCTCGGCACCGGAAGAAGGGCTTCGTCACCGCTCTTTTGCTGCGCGGCGGCATCGCAGGGGACGACCGCCAGGAGCAGTGTCAGCAGGACGACGACGACCCCCAGCAGGATCGCCGATGTCGGGGTTGCTTTCATGGTATTCATGTCCTCTCGGTTGGTGGGGTGGGGCGGGTCGGGTGAGCGAGCACTTCGAGTCCGCGGGCGAGGCCGTGCTTCGCCACGGCTTCTGCGCGCTTCTCTGCGTCCGTCGCCGACGACGTGTAGAGCCAGTAGCTCTCCGGATCGACTTCGAGACGGAGCACCGCCGCCTCGTCCGGGCGGCGAAGGTAGAGTTCGCGCTTCGGCGTGAGTTCCCGGATCCGGGCGACCTCCGACTCGTTCAGCCGGAACAGTGCACCGGCCTCCTCCGGCAACTCGGGGTTGGCGAGGAACAGCTTGGTCGGGATCGATTCAAGCAGCGCCGAAGCGCCCGGCGTCCCGGTCACGTCCACGGCGGACTGGGTGGCGAGCACGAGCGCGGCGTTCTTCTTCCGCCACGTCTTGGCCGCCTCGGCCAGGTAGTTCAGCACGGCCGGGTCCTGCATGTACCGCCACGCCTCGTCCACGACCATCAGCTTGAGCCGCGCGGTCTCCGCCGGGTCCTCGATCTCGAGGCGCATGCGTTCGAGCAGGTACGCAAGCGCCGCCTCGCAGAGGTCCGCGTGCTCGGCCGCTCCGGCCAGGTCGATCACCTGCCAGTCCCGGAACTCGATGTCCGTCGCGCCCGCCGGGGGGTTGTCGAAGAACGCGCCCCACGCCCCGCCCTCCGTCCAGCGGCTCAGCGCGGGCCACATCGCGACCGGAAGTGAACCGGCCAGCACGCTCAGCGTCCGGCGCTCCGTTCCGAGCGCATACAGATCCTCGATCCGCGCGCGGATCTCGCTCGTGTCCGCTCCACCGGCCTCGAAGCCGCCCAGCTTGAGCAGCCGGAGCACCCAGCCCGTCAGGAACTGGAACGTGCGCGTCGTCGGGGGAAGCGCGAAGGGCTGGAGCCTGAGCGTGGGCTCGGTCTCGCCGGGCGCGAGCTCCAGGTACCGGCCCCCGAGGAACCGGGTCAGCCAGCGGTACGAGCCGCCGAGATCCAGGATCAGGACGCGTGGGTCGTACTTGAGCGCCTCGACCAGCAGGAAGTTGAGCGCGAAGCTCTTGCCTGAACCCGTCGCGCCCAGGATCAGCGTGTGACCCACGTCGCCCGCGAACAGGTCGTAGCGGTACGCCGTGCGCCACGGCGTCTCGAACACCGCCAGCGGCTCCCGGCCGAGATGGTGGCTCCTCTTCTCTCCCCTCGGCGGCCCGAACACGGGTGCGAGGCACGCCGCGACACCGGCCGATATGAACACCCGTCGTACCTGTCGGGGCTTCGGCTGCGCCGGGAGCCGTGCGAACCAGACAGGGAGCTGGCCGTAGCCTTCCCGGATCACCTTGGCGTCGTGCGCGGCGAACAGGCGGCGCACGTCGCCGTCCAGCCGTTCGATCCCTCCGAGTTCGCCGTGGAGCGCCACGGTCAGCGACGCCTCGCCGTAGGCCACGCCATCGGCTTCGAGCTCGACGAGCGCGCCGCCCAGCCGGTCCGACTCGGCCGCCGCGGCCGAATCGACCATCGCCGCCGCCGTGCCCTGAGCGTCCTGCGCGTGCGCCATCATCGAGTAGCGGCGCGAGAAGTAGTGGCGCTGCGCGCTTCGGATCCGGCGCCGCGCCGCCTCGACCGTATGGGGCCGCCATTCGAGCGAGACCGTCAGCGTCGCGTCCAGGCAGTAAAGGTCGCGGAGCAGGTTCGCGTGCGCCTGGCCCGGCGGCGACAGCAGCGAGTAGAGGATGACCGGCTCGCCGTCCAGCCGGAGGTGCGAGCGTTCGGCATCGAGCTCCGAGAGCGCGAGCCGCCAGTTCATGCCGCTGCCCGTCGCACCGTCCCAGAAGGTGCCGGGACGGTTGACGAGGTCGGCGAGCAACCGGGACGCTTCCACCGCCCCCAGCATCTCGATGGGCGTGTGCTCGGCCACGAGCGCGCGGCCCGCCTCGATCGTCGCCCGAAACCGGTCCGCGGCTCCCTCGATCTCGGAGGCGAGGTACGCCGATCCACTCTTGTTGCGGCGCTTCCGCAGACTCGCGAAGCGGGCGAGTGGTCCCCGCCTGGAACCATCGGCCACCGGACGGAGGCCCGGGTCCTGCGACCAGACCACAAAGGCGTCAAGCCGCTGCACGCGTCCGGCCAGGAATTCGCGCCGCTTCCGCGCGGAGACCGCCGCAACGCCGGCGTCGGCATCATCGGCGCGGCGAGGAGACACGCTTGGACGGCGGAGCAGATGGAATTGCAGACGTGCGCCGGACCCGAGCCCCGACAGCAGCCTCTGCCAGAGTCCCAGCACCCGGTCAATCTGCTCCGGCGTGCGTCCATCGGCCACGGCGGGCTCGATCCGGCACGCCGCCAGCAGTTCACCCGAACGGGTCAGGCAGGTGCGGCCATCGTCGAGCCAGCCCCAGTAGGGCAGCTCCTCTGCCAGCGAACCCGCCGCCTCGTACGCCCGGCGCTCCTCGGCGACCCTCACTTCGAGTCCACCTGGATGCGGAGGTGCCACGGCTCGTCGGCCCACTTGCCCGGATCGAACCGCGCCGGATACCGCGTCGAGATCCGAAGCACCGCCAGCATCGCCGGATCCCTGCGGCCCGCGAGCCAGCCCGCGCCGTAGCAACCCGCGAACACCACGCCGCCCGCCACGAGCGAGGCGGTCGCGTTCCACACCGCGACGGCGAGCGTCGCGCCCAGCAGGAACAGCCGCCGCTCCACGCCCAGCACCGTCAGCGGACGGTTGAGCGCCGCGTAGCCCGGCCAGCGCACGAGGCCTCGCATCAGAAGAGCCAGCCCAGGAAGTTCACCGCGCCCACGGCCATGCCGATCCCGAAGATGATCCCGGCCAGCGTGCGCTTGCTGCCGCCCTCGCCGAACGCGAACATCAGACCGCCCACCACGATCGCGATCAGCGACAGCCCCCGCGCGATCGGTCCCGTGAACTGCGTCTGCAGCTCGTTCACCGCGTCCACCCACGGGCTCGTGCCCTGCGCGTGGAGCGCGCCGGGCGCCAGCACCAGCAGCGCGGTCCACGCGACCGACAGCGTCCTTCTCGACAACTTCTTCATTCTGCTTCTCCGCTTCTTGGGGTTGATGGGGCGTCGGCCCGTCCGCCGCCCCGCTCCTCGGTTTGCCCGTGGAGCCACTCCTCGATAACCGACTCGAACCAGCCCAGCGTGCGCCCGCCCATGACAACCGCCGGGGGGAAGCGTCCCGCGACCCGCCACCTGTAGATCGTGCTGCGCGACAGCCCCGTGAGGGTCTCCACCTCCGGCGACCGCAGAATGCGCGCTGGCCTGTTCGTCTTCCGTTCCATCGGTCTTTCCGTTTTCCCTCTGGTTCTCCTCGTCCTCGTCGCCCCGGGCGACGGCCTCGGGCGGGAACGGCGGGGGGATGGAGCCCGTGCGTCGCCCGAGTCCGCGTCGTAGTTGTCGATGAACGCCAGCACCCGGTCGGCTATCCTGAGCGACGGCGAGCGCCCCTCCGCGATCTCCCGCAGCAGATTCGGGTCGCCCACCGCCTTCAAGCCGAGTGTCGTGGCTCCCATGCCGGTCCGGCTCAGGAACTCGCTCACGCGCGAGTTGAAGTACTGCTCCAACGTCGACATGGCCGTATTGCTCCCGCGTCTTCATGGCCAAAACGGTGGAGGATTTTCCGCCAGCGGGGCAACCGTTAGGGAATTCCCTAAGTGGTTAGAACGTTTCAGGTTGTGTCAGAACGTGTCAGCCTCCTTGGGCGGCTCCGCCAGTGGCGTGGAAAACACCCCCGTGCAGGGTGAAACCGGGAACTCCCGCGGGTGGGAATCGCCAGCTTCGGCCGATGGGCCGTGCCCCTTGCGGGACGGTCACGGCGGAAGGCCGGAAGCTGAGGGATGGGGAAGCGGGTTCGCGCGAAGGTCGATCCAGGGCGAGGGGCCGAACACGGCGGCTAGCCGCATTTCCGTCGGCCCCCATGGTCGCCCTCGCCGAGCCGCCACTTATATTGATTGGACCGATTCGACTTGCGACGGAGAACGCGAACGCGATGAACAGCCTGCCCGGGCGGATCATGGAGTACGCCGAGGCCCAGCCGGAGGCCACGCCGATACAGGCGGAGGACCTCCTGCACCTGGGGGACCGCCCCGCGGTGGTCCGGGCTTTGTCCCGCCTCGTGCGCTCGGAGCGGCTCCTGCGAATCTGCCGGGGCGTCTACATGCGTCCGATCCAGACCAGATTCGGCCTCCGGGCACCGCGTCTGGAGAAGGCGCTCGCGTCCCTCTCGGCGTTCTGGGGCGAGGTCATCGTGCCGAACGGGGGCGGCGCGGCCAACTGGCTTGGACTGACGACGCAGAACACCGTCCGCTCGGTCTACCTCACTTCCGGTCCCGACCGCCTCCTGCATTTCGGGGCTCACGCTGTGGAGTTGCGTCACGCACCGGCGTGGCAATTGACGGCGCCGCATCGGACTGCCGGCGTCGTCATCCGAGCGCTGGCGTGGCTCGGCCCCAACGAGGTCGAGAAGAGCCTCGATGCGGTGATGCCGCAGCTGACCGGGGAGGACTTGAACGAACTTGCCGCCGCCCAGGCTGTCGTGCCTGACTGGATGGCGGAGCCGTTGAACAGGTGGCTCGAACATGGCTGAAACCCGGTTTCAGCACCTCTCGACGATCGAGAGGAGAGACGCCTTGGATGTCGTGGCGAGGCGGCTCGGACGAGCAACCTTTCTCTTGGAGAAGGACATTTGGATTGTGACAACGCTCGCCGTGCTGTTCGAGGCGCCGTTCGGGCCGCACCTCGTGTTCAAGGGCGGCACGTCGCTTTCCAAGGTGTGGCGTGCGATCCACCGTTTTTCTGAGGACATCGACATCACCTACGACATTCGAGGCTTTGCCCCCGATCTCGTCGTGGGCGGCGACGAGGAGGCGCTACCGCCCACGCGCAGCCAGGAAAGGCGCTGGACCCGGGCGATCCGACCGCGCCTCGCCGAATGGGTGAGCGACACCGCTGGCCCGCTCGTCCAGGAGGAGTTGGCCAAGGCCGGGTTCCCGGCGCGGGTACGGGCGGAGGCCGAGCGGCTCTACATCGGCTACGAACCGCTCTTCGAGCCTCGCGGCATCGTGAAACCGGAGGTCCAGGTCGACTTTGGCGCGCGCTCGACGGGAGAACCTCACGTCGTTCACGCGGTCGCCTGCGACGCAGCCCCGCATCTTCCCGGACTCACATTTCCGAGAGCAGAGCCAGCCGTAATGCTGCCGGAGCGCACGTTCTGGGAAAAGGCGACCTCGATGCACGTCTACTGCCTTCAGGGACGCGTCCGGGGCGAACGCTGGTCGAGGCACTGGCACGATCTCGTCCGACTCGACGACGCCGGGATCGCGGCCCGGGCTCTGGCGGACCACGAACTCGCGGCGGCGGTCGCTCGCCACAAGGCGATGTTCTTCCGCGAGAACGATGCCAACCGCGAGCGGATTGACTACCACGCCGCCGTTTCGGGCCGACTCAGGCTTGTGCCCTCGGGCACTGCCCAAGAGTCGCTTGCCGACGACTACGCCAGCATGCTTGCCACGGGGATGCTGATGGATGAGGACGAGCCGTTCGGCACGCTCATGGAGCGGTGCGCGCTGATCGAGGAGAGAGCCAACACGCATGGCTAGAAACAGGACCGATCAAGCTGCCGCATCGTACGACGGTGCCGCCACCGACACCAAGTCCGAAGCGTCGGGGACTTCAACTCCGCGCTTCGGACTTCAGTGGCGAAGCCCAAGCCCCCAGCGATTCGAGCGCGAGAGGGGAAGGGATCGCTATCTTTAGTGCCATGAGCACCCGAGCGGACGATTGGGGCGTCGCCAGCGCTAGGGCCGGCACGGCCCAGCAGGATCGATGGCATTCGACCGCCGGACCTCCACGTCCAGTCTACCTGGATTGCAATGCCTCCGCTCCGCTCGAACCGGGCGTTGCCGAGGTCATGGTTTCTACCCTGACCAAGGATGGCAACGCTACGTCGGTTCACACCGCCGGTCGTCGACAGCCCTCTCGGTCGAAGGTTGCCCAGGAGCATCTTCTCGCAGGACTCGGCGAAAGCCCCGCATCCAACGTAGCACGTTGGTCAGCAAGTCCGCCTTGCGCAGGACCTCATAGTCGCCAAGCGCCAGCATGCCATCCCCCGCATTGGGACGCACTGTCTGGACCGCCAGTTGCCGCGCGACCCGGAGCGTGCCCGTCGCCGTCCACAGATCCTCGCCCGGGAAGACCGCCTCGGCGCTTGGCCGAGAAGCGCCACGGTCCCGGTGGCAGCCCGATGGCGCGATCCGGACCTGTCCTGGTCACCGGCGGAAACGGCTACGTCGCATCGTGGATCGTAAAGGAACTGCTCGATCGCGGTATCGATGTCCATGCAACGGTTCGCGATGCGAAAGACCCTCGGAAGACGCGGCACCTGCTGTCCATGGCGAGCGAATCGCCTGGCTCTTTGCAGCTTTTTTCCGCAGACCTGCTCGATCCCGACGGCTTCGACCTCGCAATGGCAGGGTGCGATGTCGTTTTTCACACCGCTTCGCCCCTCCTTGTCCGTGGCGTGACGGACCCCGTCAGTGAATTGATCGAGCCAGCGACTGCGGGTACGCGGCACGTCCTCGGGGCGGCCAACCGGACGCCTTCCGTGAAACGCATCGTCCTGACCTCCAGCGTCGCGGCCATATACGGAGACGCCGCCGACCTCGCCGCCACCGAGGATGGCCGTTTCACCGAAGAGTACTGGAACGAGACCAGCAGCGAGCGCCACCAGCCCTACGCGTATTCCAAGACTCGCGCGGAGCGCCTGGCCTGGGAACTGGCGAAGGAACAGGATCGCTGGGATCTCGTTGCGGTCAATCCGGGACTTGTCTTCGGGCCTGCCTTGAGCCCGCACACGAACTCCGAGAGCGTTAGGATGATGCGGGACTTCGGGACCGGCTTCTACAAGCTTGGCGCGCCGGGATTCGAATTCGGAATCGCCGACGTGCGGGATGTGGCCTACGCGCATTTCCAGGCGGCAATGCAGCCGAATGCGCATGGCCGGTACATCATCGTCAGCGAGACCATCAACCTCAAGGAGATCGCCGACATGCTTCGCGCCGGCCACGGCGGCGGCTACCCGTTCCCGCGCTGGACGCTTCCAAAGGCGATGGTCTCCCTGCTGGCCCCTCTTCGCGGACTGCCTCGCCGGGTCGTCAAGCTCAACGTCGGCCACCCTCTGAAGTTCGACAACCGACGCGCCAGGTCCCATCTCGGGATTCGTTTTCGACCCGCCGCCGAGACCATCGTGGATCACTTCGCGCAGCTCCTGAGAGACGGCCTGGTCCCGACGCCGTCGCCTGCGGGGACGGTCGACCGGTGAGGAATCCCGCGCTCCTGACCGGGTTTTTCGGGGGGGGGGGTAGATGTAGAGACACCCGTCGTCTGTCGCCGGACCAACACGCCGCTCTTGCAGAGGCGTGCACTCCCGGCCAGGCGATCTTGGGCTGCAGCGAGGGCATGCTGCCCATCCCGGCTGTCAACCGGCCAGGCAAGAATAGATGAGGCGCGCCGCGTCGGGCGCGATGCCCACGGTATCGGCCGAGGGGCTTCCACCGCCGCTGTCCCCCGAGCGGGTGAGGATGGCGAGAGAGGCGCACGGCGAGGTGCTGATCAACCGGTACATGAAGCACCTGGACATCGGCGATCCCCTGGCCGACGCCGTGGTCGCGCACTTTGAAGACGCTGCGCCGGGACAGGCAATCCGCGTCTTCAACCAAGTGCTGAATCAGGGGCTGGAATCCGTCAGCAAGCCACCCCCGGAGCTGTCGGCGCTCATGGAGCAACTCCATCACGTGCCGGACTGGGTGGACTGGCGGGAAATGCGCCACGCCAGTCGGCGGGTGCTACAGACCGGCTTTCTGACCGGGCTCGCTTTTGCCGCCTTCGCGCTGCCTCACTGCTATCTCGCCACTGCCAACCTGCCCCTTGCATTCACGGGCCGTCTCTATCGCGAAACCGCTCGTCGCTACGTCAGAACCACGCGCTTCGTCATCGAGTCGTTCATGCCGGACGGGCTGCGGCGAGATGCGGACGGCTTCAAGCTGGCCGTCATGGTTCGCGCGTTCCACTCACGGACTCGCCTGGCGATCCTTGATTCGGGGCGGTGGGACTCGGACCGCTACGGAGTTCCTCTGAACCAGTCGCACATGGCGGTCAACGCGGTCTTCTTCTCCCTCTACGTGTTCGAAGGCTTGAGGCGGATGGGCATAAGGGTGACCCGGCGGGAGTTCGACAGCGTCATTCTGACCTGGCGCTATGTGTCCTACCTGCTCGGTGTGGATGACGAGATCGCCTTCCGGTCAAGGCCAGAAGCGCGTGACCTGGTCGATGTGGCCTTTAGTCTCGAGTTCGAACCCGACGAGACCTCAAAAAAGCTCTACAGGTCCATGATCGACGCCGGTCCCGCGTACATGGAAATCCGCGGCGAACGCTTGGCGCGGATGTTCACCGGCGTGTCCCGATCCATGTCGCGATACCTGCTGGGAGACAATCTGGCCCGAAGGCTGGGGTCTTCCGGTCCAAGGCTCCGCCTGCTGTGCCGGGGCATCAAGGCCATCATTGGATTGACCGAGATCATGCCATGGCTGCTCCCCAGGCGCATGAGAGACTACATGGGCGTGGAGTTTTGGCTTCGTCCGAATCTCTACGACCTCAAACCTGGCGCAGATCACGCCACCGTTCTCGACTAATGGTCCCTACATTCATCGTCAGCACTGGAAGGTGCGGGTCCACCATGCTTTCCAACATGGTCAGGCGGCACCCCGATCTTCTCAGCATATCGGAGTTCTTCACGTCGCTTACCAGTCAGGCATTTCGAGGCAGTCGCCTGACGGGAGAGGGCCTGTTTCGTCGCATGAACACCCTCTCGCCATCGGGGCGCGCCCTTCTCTCCAACGGCCTGTTCGTCGAGGAATTCCTGTACGAGCTCGGCCCCGGCGCCAGGTATCGGCCTGAAGAGGTTCCGCCGGTGATGTGCGCGACGCTGCCCCATCTCAGCGACGATCCCGAAGCGCTCTGGGACGAGTTGTCGCAATCCCTGAGATCTCGGCCCAGGGACTCGCTGGCGGCGCAGTACCGCTTCGTCTTCCAGTGGCTCACCGATCATTTCGGCAAGAAGGGGTGGATCGAACGCTCCGGCGCATCCCTGCTGTTCGTGCCCGTGCTGGACCGGATGTTCCCAGGCGCGCGCTTCGTGCATGTGTTCCGTGACGGCCGCGACACGGCGATCTCCATGCATCGGCATCACTTCTTCAGGCTGCGCATCCAGGCCGCCGAACTCCTGCGAAGGACCGGGCTCGACCCTTTCCATCCGTTTCACTCGCTTGGAACAAGCCCGTGGATGCCTTTCTTCGAGCGATGGAAGTTTCGGTTCTTTTCGGCGGAAAGGTACAAGCGCGCGAGAATCCCGCTCACCTCCGCCGGATGGTTCTGGAGCAATATGATCGAGCGCGGGTCGCGGTACCTGGACGAGCTGCCCGACGACCGGGTTCTCTCCATGCGTTTCGAGGAGGTGGTCGAGTCTCCGCGCACCGAAATGAGTCGGTTCGTCGATTTCGTCGGAGCCGAGTTTGCGAATAAGCAGTGGCTGGACGACGTTTGCGGTCTGCCCCGCAAACGGTCGCCGAGCTGGCTTCGTCTCGCTCCCGACGACCAACGGAGCCTGGCGGCGGCGTGCGCCTTGGGGCAGAGGATCCTCGGGTACGAAAACGGAGTCGCAGTTGAACGCTGAACACCGACCGGCCGACCGCTCCCGCCCCCCTCTGCCCCCAGGCCCCAAGGGACGTGGTATCCGACATGTTCTGGGCCGGCTGCGCGATTTTCCGAAGGTGCTGAACGGACTGCGCGGCGAATACGGCGATGTCGTGTCATACAATCTGCTGAACAGGCGTTTCGTTGCAGTCTGCGATCCCGCCGCGATCCGGGAAGTGCTGGTGACGAAGCAGAGGTCCTTCCACAAGACGTTCGGCTACAAGGACATGCGGCCGATGAGAAACCCGACCATCGCGAGTGGCGATGGAGACGACCACCGGCGCCGTCGGAAGCTGTACCAACCCTCCTTCGGCAAGAAGGGCATGGCGGCATACTCGGAGATCATGGTTGAGAAGGCCCAAGCCATGCGGGAGCGCTGGAGCGACGGCGAGGTGATCGACGGGGCCGGCGAAATGCACGAGCTGGCCATGAACGTGGCCATCACGGCCTTTTTCGGGCGCGACATGCGGGTGGATCCGAAGATCGGACAGGCCACCGTGGACGGCTGCATATGGGATTTCACTCTCCGCTTTCTGCCCTTCACCGCGTTGCTCAGGGCACTGCCGCTACCCGGCAACCTGCGTGCCCGACGCGCATGGAAGGCCATGGACGAGGTCGTCTATGAAGTCATCCGCAGGGCGCGCGACCGATCCCGCGACCGAAGCGATCTGATTTCGCTGCTCGTTCGCGCCGAGGACGACGAGGGCGTCGAGCGGGCGTTTTCGGACGAAGAGGTGCGGGACGAGGCGTTCGTGCTGCTCATGGTCGGCCACGACACCTCCTCCAGCGCGATGACATTCTGCCTCGACTACATTGCGCGCAACCCGGCCGTGCGCGACCGTCTGGAGGAGGAAGTCGACAATGTCGTCGGGTCGCGTCCCATCGAGCCCGCGGACAGCGCGAGGCTCCCCTACGCCACCGCCATCTTCCAGGAAGCACTGCGACAATCCCCGCCTCTGTATTTCCTCGGCCGGGAAGCGATCGAAGACTGCGTCATCGGCGGATACTTCATTCCCAAGGGCACGATCGTGCAGACATACTTCCGGCCGGCTCACCACAATCCGCATTACTTCGAAAGTCCCGGGGAGTTCCGGCCGGAGCGTTGGATGGACGACGCGGACCTGCGCCACATGAAGCAATCCTACTTTCCGTTCGGATCCGGCGCCCGGATGTGCATCGCGTGGAATTTCGCCACCCGAGAGGCCGTCTACGCCCTTGCGAGCATCGTGCAACGCTGGCGCGTCGAAGCGGTTTCCCTCAAGCCGACCAGGATCAATTCCGCGGGCGTCTACCGAATCTCGGAGGGACTTCCCCTGCGGGTCCGGGAGAGAAAGGCGCAGGTGACCGGCAGCCATCGGCCGCCGCCGCCGTCGCCGTCTTGTCCCTGGATGGATTCGCCTCCGCGCCCGGAAACTCGCCAGTGACAGCCGCGAGCGCGGACCGCCCCCCAGCATCCCGCGCGGCGGGCGCTTCGCGGGCATGACGCACCCCCCCCCCCGCGTTGCGATCGTGGGCGCCGGGCCGGCGGGATTCTACGCGGCCCAGGCGCTCCTCAAGGCCGGAGACCCCGTGGCGATCGACCTCGTCAACCGGCTGCCGGCCCCCTACGGCCTGGTGCGAGACGGCGTGGCGCCCGACCACCAGACCATCAAGTCCGTGGTCCGGGTGTACGCGAGGGTCCTTGCCCGGGAAGAGGTTCGCTACTTCGGCAACGTCACCCTCGGCCAGGACGTCACCGTCGACGATCTCCGCGCCCGCTACGACCAGATCGTCTACGCCGTAGGTGCCCAGAGCGCCCGCCGGATGGACATACCCGGCGAGGACCTGGAGGGTAGCCACGCCGCCTTCAACTTCGTGGCGTGGTACAACGCCCACCCCGACTTCCGCGACGCGCGGTTCAACCTCGACAGCGAGCACGTTGTGGTGGTCGGAAACGGGAACGTGGCCATCGATGTGGCGCGCATCCTGGTGCATTCGTACGACCGGCTCGCAGCCACGGACATTGCCGACCACGCGCTTGAGCCGTTGCGTCGCAGCCGCGTGAGACGGGTCACCATTCTGGGCCGCAGGGGACCCGCGCAAGCGTCGTTCACCAACCCGGAGCTGCGGGAATTCGGGCGACTAGAGGGAGTGTGCGCGGAGGCGGACGGGAAAGAACTTCGGCTGGATGCGGCGAGCGAGGCCTCGCTTGAGGGCGATGCCGTGAAGAAGCGCAACATGGCCATCCTGCGCGAATACGCCGCGGCGTCGTGCGGGGACGAGGAACGCGTGGTGCGGTTCCGGTTCATGGCCTCGCCCGTCGAGGTGATCGGGAAGGACGGACGCGTCGCCGGCGTGCGCGTCGAGAAGAACCGCCTGGTGCCGGGGGAGGACGGCTACGTGCGCGCCGAAGGCACCGGCGAGACGGAGGTCGTGCCGTGTGGCATGGTGATCCGCTCGGTCGGATACCGGGGCAAGCGGTTGCCGGGCATGCCCTTTGACGAACGACGCGGGGTCGTGCCGAACGACGGGGGACGGGTGCTCGTACCGGGCGACGGCGGGGCGGTGGAGCGGGACATCGTGCCGGGGGAGTATGTGGTCGGATGGGCGAAGCGAGGACCGTCGGGCGTTATCGGCACGAACAAGGCGGACTCGACGGCGACGGTGGCGCTTATGCGCGAGGACGCGCGGGATGGGGTGTGGGCGGGGGGAGGCCGGTCGCGCGGGGTGGACGACTTAGCGGACCTGCTGCGGAGGCGGCGGGTGCGGTGGGTGGACGAGGAGGGGTGGGGGTGGATCGACGCCCGCGAGACCGCGCGAGGAAAGGCCGAAGGGAGGCCGCGCGTCAAGTTCTGCACCGTCGAGGAGATGCTGGAGGCAGCGGGGAAGGGCGCAACCCAGGACCTGGAGGCCGGGGTATGAGCCGCATCACACGATGAGCGAAGCGCCCATCACCTCGGGCCCGAAGGAAACGGACCTTGCCGCCCGCGAACGGCGCGGCGTCATCGCCTACATGGTGCGCAACCGCGTGGCGGCCAGCCTTCTCCTGCTCGCCATCGTTGTCCCCGGCGTGTTCTCTGCCCGCAACCTGGTGCTGGAGGTGTTTCCCGAGGTGTCGCTCGGCGTGGTGAGCGTCTCGGTGGCCTATCCGGGCGCAACCCCGGACGAGATGGAAGAGGCGATCGTCGTCAAGATCGAGGAGCAGATCGAAGGCGTCGACGGGGTGCGTGAGATCAGTTCGACGGCTGCGGAGGGCCTGGCGACGGTTTCGGCGCAGGTGAGAAGGGACGCCGATGTCAGCCGGGTTCTCGACGACATCAAGGCCCGGGTTGACCGAATCCAGACCTTTCCGCAGGGAGCCGAGCGCCCGGAAGTTTTCGAAGTCACCAACCAGCAGAGCAGCGTTCAGTTGGTGATCTACGGCGACGTCCCGGAGCGAGCGTTGAAGGAGGTGGCGCTCCTGACAGAGCAATCGCTCTCCGCCCGGCCCGAGATCTCCTACGTGGAAGTGTCGGGGGTGCGCGACTACGAAATCTCCGTACTCGTGTCGCAGGCCCGGCTGAAGGCGCTGGGACTATCCCTTGCCGATGTGGCTGCGGCGATCCGGGCCGGTTCCCTCGAGCTCTCGGCCGGGAGCATCGACACGGAGAGCGAGCGCGTGCGGATCCGCTCCACCGGAAAGAACTATACGCAGGAGGACTTCGAACGGATCATCGTCGTCAGCCGGTCCGACGGCACCATCGTGCGGCTCGGACAGATCGCCGATGTGCGCGACGGATTCGAGGAGGGAGACCGGTTCTCGCTCTACCAGGGCAAGCCGGCGGCGTACGTCGACGTCTTCCGCACCTCGGACGAGAACGCCATCGAAATCCTGGAGGTCGTCCGGCGGCACCTGGACGAGGCAATCGTCCCCAGGCTTCCCGCGGGCGTGGAGATCGACATCGGGTTCGACCTCGTCACGCAGCTCGAGTCCAGGCTCGGGCTCATGCTCAAGAACGGCCTCTTCGGGCTGATTCTCGTCATGGGCGCCCTGTGGCTCTTCCTCGACACCAGGCTGGCGTTCTGGGTGTCGGCGGGGATCGCCGTTGCCTTCGTTGGCGCTCTCGTGGCGCTGGCGCTGCTCGATGTATCGCTGAACGTTTTTTCGATCACCGGATTCATCATGGCGATCGGGATCGTGGTGGACGACGCCATCGTGGTGAGCGAGAACATTTATGTGGCGCGCGAAAAGGGGCTCTCGCGCACCGACGCATCAATACGGGGCGCGCAACGCGTCGTCCGGCCGGTGGTCCTCGCCGTGCTCACGACGATGGTGGCCTTCGCCCCGCTTGCGATGGTCCCCGGACCGGTCGGCGCCATCATGGCGGACATCCCGTTGGTCGTCATCGCGGTTGTCGCGGTTTCGCTGATCGAGTCGCTGCTGATTCTTCCCCACCACCTCGCCGCCTCCGGGGCGCGGCGCGGGCGCGGCTCCCCCCCGGCCGCCCTAGCGCGCTTCAAGCGGCGAATCAATAACGGGCTGCAGCGATTCATCGACGGGCCGCTGGATCGCACTCTCCGTTACTCCACCGCGCACCCCGGGCTGGTGATCGCCGGGGCCACGGGACTGCTCGTCGTCTCGCTGGCCGCCGTGCCGGCGGGGCTGATCCAGGTCGTGGTGTCGCCGGCGGTGGAGAGCGACGTGGTCTCGGCGAGTCTGGAGATGCCCGAGGGCACGCCGGCGGAGCGCACCCACGAGATTGCTCGCCGGATCGAGGCGGACGGCCACGAGGCGCTCGCCCGCGCTCTCGAGGCGACGGGCGAGGACGCGGAGTCCGTGCTGAAGGGCGTGACCCTGACGATCGGCGAGCCTCCCCGTTTCGTGGACGGACTGGGGAATCAGAACACTGTTCCGCTCCCCAACGTGGGGTCGATCCAATTCCGTCTCACCAGCCCCGAGGAGCGCGATCTTTCGGCGTTCGCGCTGGAGGATCTCTGGATCGAGGAGGTGGGAAGCATTCCCGAGGCGCGTTCCCTGACCATCACCTCGGAGTTCTTTTCGCTGGGCGCTCCCGTGCATGTCGAACTCTCGCACGACGACCCCGCGCGCTTGGCCGCATCGGGCGATTCCGTGATCGCGACTCTGCGCACCCTGGCCGGGGTCTACAACGTCCGGGCCGACCACGAGCGGGGCAACCGCGAGATGCGGCTGAACCTGCTTCCGGCCGGCCGAACAATCGGCATCACCCTCGACGATCTGGCAAGCCAGGTGCGTGCGGCCTTTTTCGGCGTGGAGGCCGTGCGCGTGCAGCGCGGAAACGAGGAGGTGCGCGTCCTTGTGAGGCTGCCCGACGAGGAGCGCAACTCGATCGGCGACGTTGAAGACTACCTTGTGCGCGTACCGGGCGGCGGCGAAGTCGCCCTTCGCAGCGTGGCCTCGGTGGAGTTCGACAGATCTCCCTCCGTCATCAGGAGGAACGACGGGCGGAGGGCGCTGACGGTCACGGCGGCGGTCGATGTTGGCACCACCAGCAGCCGGGAGGCCACCGACGCGCTCGAAGCCTCGATCCTGCCGCGGCTTACGGCGGCCGACCCCGATTTCAGTTACGCCATAGGCGGAGAACAGAGGGAGCTCGGGGAGTCGCTGGGCGCGCTCGGGGTGGCCGCCCTCCTGGCCATACTGGCGATATACGCGCTTCTGGCAATTCCTTTCCCCTCCTACACCAAGCCGCTCATCATCATGGCGGCGATCCCCTTCGGCCTGATCGGCGCCCTGCTCGGCCACCTCCTGCTCGGCGTGCCGCTCGCCGTGATCTCGTTGTTCGCCGTGATCGGACTCACCGGGCTCATCGTGAACGACTCGCTGGTGCTTGTGGACTTCATTCATGAGCGGCAGCGTGCGGGGATGCCGGCCCGCCAGGCAATCATCGAGGGGGCGAAGTCCCGCTTCCGACCGATCTTCCTCACATCTCTGACCACCTTTCTGGGCATATTGCCGCTTATTCTCGAGCGTAGCGTGCAGGCTCAGTTCCTCGTCCCGATGGCTGCGGCGCTCGGCTTCGGCGTGCTGTTCGCAACGCCCGTGCTGATGATGCTCGTGCCGGCGCTGGCCTCGATACCCACCCACATCGGCTCCCGGGCCACCCTGCCCGGAAAATGAGACTTGGCCCATCCGACCGATTGAGACGCGGCTCGTGCGCGGACGCCCCGTCGACGCGCGCCGGCCGGTCTCGCCGACACGCCTACACACCGGAGGTGGAAAAATGGCGGAGAGGAGAATGACCGAAGGCGGGCGGCCCGCACGGGATCCGGATGTGGCCAAGACGGCCATGCGGCTCATCCTCACGATGCTGTTCTTCGTCCCGTTGATCCAAACGGCCGTCGTCACGGCCCTTCCTGAAATGACCTCCGATCTGGGAGGGTTCGACCGCTATGTCTGGGTGCTCAGCGGGTTTCTGGTGGCCCTGTCCCTGGCGCTGCCGATTGCGGGCGGGCTCGGCGATGTCCTCGGGCGCAAGGGGTTCCTCGTCGGCGGAATGTGGGCCCTGGCCGTCACGACGATCCTCGTCGGTCTGAGCCAGACGATGGATCAGGCGATCGCCCTGCGCGTCGCGCAGGGTCTCGCGGCGGGGGTCATCGCCGCGAGCGCTGTGGCCGCGGTGGCCGACCTCTTTCCCGCGGAGGATCGGGGCAAGAAGATGGGCACGGCTATCGCCGTCTTGGCGCTTGCGTCCCTGGTCGGCCCGATGCTGGGCGGCGTCATCACCGATCTGTTGACCTGGCGGGCCGTTTTCCTCGTGCCCGCGCCGTTCATGCTGCCGGTCGCATGGCAGCTCCACCGCAGGTTTCCCGCCACCCCGGTCGTCGAGAACGCCAAGGTGGACTACCTCGGCATCGCTGTCCTGACGATCGGCGGGGTGGCCCTGATGATGGGAATGTCGCTGGGAGGCGTGGCGCACCCCTGGCTCTCGGCCACCTCGCTGCTCCTGTTCGGCGGCGGACTGGCCATGGCGGTGGTCTTCGTGGTGGTGGAGCGCCGGGCCAGCCACCCCATCATGCCCCTTTCCATCTACGAGGCTCCGGGAATGGCAACGGGGCTGGGCCTCGCCTTCCTGACCGGCGTGGCCCTGTACTCGCTCATGGTGTTTCTGCCGCTGCTGTTCCGCGCGGACTACGGGGCCGACGCAACCATGAGCGGCATGATGCTTCTGCCGGTCCTGGTCGGGGTGGTGGTGGGCAGCGCCGCGGCGGGAAAGCTGTTTCCGCGATCCAACGCGGACTGCCGCCGCCATATCTTGGCGTGCGCGGTGGTTCTGGGAGCGGCGATGTACTTGGTCTGGCGCGCGGACGCGTCCACCGGCACGGCATGGCTTAGCGCCTACCTGTTGGCGCTTGGCGTATCACTGGGCGGCGCGCTGACTTTCGTCGCCGTTGCGCTGCAACTGATCGTGCCGCACCGTTCCGTGGGGGCGGCGAGCTCCGCGAATCTCTTCTTCCGCCACTTCGGCGGCATGGCGGGGCTGGCAATCGCCGGCACGGTCTTTTCGACCGGGTTCGCGACCAGGGTCGACGACATCGCGCTGGACCACGGTACGAGTGCGCCGGCGTCGGTGTTCGAGACCGTCAAGCAGAACCCCGAGGCGATCCTGGAGACCGGCGCGGGCGGATCCATGACGCTGGCCGATGGAGCGGAACTTTCGGTGGACGAGGAGCTGCTCGGATCCACAAGGCTGGCTCTGATCGAGGCGCTGGACCAAGCCCTGTTCGTGCTGCTCGTGGCCGCTCTTCTGGCGGTCGTGCTCTCGCCGTTCTTCCGCCCGGTGCGGCACGCCGGTGCCGACGCGTCCCTGGTTCCCTGAGGGGCTGCGCGCGCACCAGCCCGACGCGGATCGAGAGCCGTCAGCCGCCCAGCCCTCGCTCCGGCGAATGAGTCATGTCGCCAGGCTGGGAGCCTCCCTGGCCCGCGCCCGCATATCCAAGGCTCCCTTGAACTTGTAGATGACGAGGTCAAAGACCGGCGGCTCCTCCGAGGACAGGAGGTCGAACCTCCACCGCTGGGCCATGATCGCCAGGGCGAGAACCAGCTGAATTCGCGAGAAGCGGAAGCCGCTGCACAGACGTGGCCCGCTGCCGAAGGGGGCGTAGGCGTAACGCGGGCGCCCCTTCCTCGCCTTCGGTTCCAGCCATCGTTCGGGCAGAAACCGCTCAGGTTCGGGAAAGTACTTTGCGGAATGCATCGGCGTCATGGTGTTGAAGAGCGCTCCGTCGCCCTTCCTGACGCGCGTGCCGCCGATCGTGATGTCCTTGACGGCAACCCGATCGAGGTAGGCAACGGACGGGGTCACGCGCATGGTCTCGTCGACGACCGCGCCGATGTAGGGAAGCTTGGGAACATCGTCGAACCCGGGCGCGCGACCGCCCAGCACCTCGTCGACCTCCCGCTCGAGACACTCGCGGGCCTCGGGGTTGCGGCTCAGGTGATAAAAGCTCCAGGCCATGGCGGCTGCGGTGCTCTCGTGCCCCGCGATAAGAACCGCGACGACCTCGTCTTTGACCTCGGCCTCGGTGAACGTGCCGCGCGGGTGGCCTTTCTCCCACGAATGCACCAGGTGCGAGACCAGCTCCCCCCCCTCTTTGCCGGCGGCTCGTATTCGGCGAATGGCGGCGTAGATGCTGTCGTCCAGGCGCCGGATGGCCTTCTTCGCCGCGATGGACTTCGGAAGAGGAAGGGCCCGGAAGAAGTGCCGCATCGGCAGAAACGAGAGCATGATGAGCCACCGATAGCCGGCAAGCGCCTCCTTGATGACGGTCGGAGTCACGTCTTCGAGGTCCTCGCCGAAGAAGGTGCGCGCGGCGATAGAGAGAGCGATCTCGTGAGTGAGGTCGTTCATGTCCAGTAAATCGCCGTCGTCGATCCGGTCGCGCCGCATGACGATGTCGTCGGTCATGACGCCGGCGTAGCTCCGGAGAGCCTTGGGAGTGAACGAAGGCTGGATCAGCTTACGCCGCCACTGGTGGTCCTCTCCGTCGGCGGTGACCAGGCAGGGGTTATCCAGGGCCTCCTTCTGCTCGCGGCCCTTGTGAAGGCACTCGTGATGCCCGATTAGGGCTTCCTCCATCTGCATGGGATCGAAGAACACCGTGTACCGCTTCCCCAGCATCGGGAAGGAGGCGGCGTCTCCGTGCCGGCGGTGCAACTCGGCAAAGAGGCCCGTCGTGTCCGTGGCGCGGCGCCGGACGTTCCGGAACCGATCGAACCATCGTTCGCGATGTTGCGTGGCCATGATGATCTCCCAACGTATAGTGCTTGCGATTGTGTAATCCGGTACTCGCAACTGCCAACCGTAACATTAACGATAGCAATGCCCGTGGGCGAACGGCTCGACTTGGGGGCCTCGCTGCTCAAGTAGTCCGGCGGGAGACGACGCATCGACCGCTGATCGGTCCCCAGGGCAGCATTACCCGTGGCCGCTACCCAGCGCCCTCATCACCAGGTCGACGCATTCCTCCGGCGACAGCTTCTCGGTGTCCAGCCTGAGATCCGGTCGTTCGGGGCGCTCGTAAGCACTGTCCACCCCCGTGAAGTTCCTGATCTCGCCACGCCTCGCCTTCGCGTAGAGGCCCTTCGGATCGCGTCGGGCGCAGACTTCGATCGGCGCATCAACGAAGATCTCCATGAAGTCGCCCGGCTTGAACAGGCCGCGGGCGAAGTCGCGTTCCGATTGGAATGGGCTGATGAAGGACACGATCACAACCAGTCCCGCGTCGACCATGAGGCGGGCCACCTCCGACACCCGGCGGATGTTCTCGACGCGATCCGTCTCGGTGAAGCCGAGGTCCCGATTGAGGCCGTGGCGCACATTGTCGCCGTCGAGCAGGTAGGTGTGGCGGCCTTCGCTCGCGAGGCGCCTTTCCAGCAGGTCCGCCAAGGTGGACTTTCCGGAAGCGGACAGACCGGTCAACCACAGGCAGCGCGCGCGCTGCCGCTTCATCTCGGCCCGCTTGTCTCTGGTGACGCTGAAGTCTCGCCATTTCAGGTTCGCCGCGCGCATGAGCGAAAACATGATCGTGCCCGCTCCGACGGTCGCGTTGGTCAGGCGGTCGATCAGAATGAAGCCCCCGAGCGCGCGCGACTGGGCGAAGGGAGCGAACGGGACTGGCCGCCGGGTCGCGAGATTGACCACGCCCAGGTCGTTGAGTTCGAGCCGCTCGGCGGCCAGTTCGCTGCCGTCGGAAACGTCCACCCTGTGCCGGATTCGCGTCACCCAGGCGTCCACTTCATGCGTATGCAGCCTCATCCGGTACGAGCGTCCCGCCGCCATCGGTTCGTCGCCCATCCAAAGCACGCGCGCACGCAACTGGTCCGCCGCTTCGAGGGGATCCCCGGCGGCCGCGATGACGTCGCCGCGGATAACGTCGACCTCCGGCCTGAGGGTGAGGGTGACCGAATCACCGCGGGCCGCGCCGTCCCGAGCCGCCCTCCGCGCAAGGATCGACTCGACCTCGGCGACCGTGCCCGCCGGCTCTATGCGCACCCGGTCTCCGGTAACCACCTCGCCGGTCGCGATTCGCCCGCAGTACCCGCGAAAGTCGGGATCGGGACGGTTGACGTACTGGACCGGCATGCGGAAGGGCCTCTGGACGGCGGGCCGCCCGACCTCGACCGTCTCCAGGTGCTCGAGCAGCGTCGGGCCGGCGTACCAGGGCGTGTGCGGGCTGCGCCTCCTCAGGTTGTCCCCCGTGAGAGCGGAAACGGGAGCGGAAACGACCCGCGAAACCCCGATCTCCTTCGCCATTGTCCGGTACGCGGCGTCGATCGACTCGAAGGCGTCGCGATCCCACTGCACCAAGTCCATCTTGTTTACCGCGAGAACGAAGTGGTGCACCCCGAACATGGCCGCGATCCGAGTGTGACGGCCGGTCTGGGGCAGGATGCCCTTGCGCGCGTCGGCCATCACGACCGCAAGATCGGCGGTGGAGGTGCCGGTCGCCATGTTGCGCGTGTACTGCTCGTGGCCTGGCGCGTCGGCGACGATGAAGCGCCGCCGGGCCGTCTCGAAGCTGCGGTAGGCGACGTCGATGGTGATGCCCTGCCGGCGCTCGTCCCGCAGGCCGTCCAGGAGGAGTGCCAGATCGGGCGCGTCGCCCTGTGTGCCGTATCTGCGCGAGTCCTCCTCCACCGCCCGCACCTGATCCGCGAACACCTGTCGGCATTCGTACAGAATGCGCCCGATGAGAGTGCTCTTCCCGTCGTCCACGCCGCCACAGAGGACGAACCGCAGGGTCGAGGGGAACTTGGCGCCGTCCTTGCTGGCAACGTCCTTGCGGGATCCGGCACCGCGGCTCACGGCAGCTCTCGAACTTCCGGGCGCATCAGAAATAGCCGTCCCTCTTCTTAAGCTCCATCGAAGCCTCGCCGTCGTGATCGATGAGCCGGCCTTCGCGTTCGGAGTGGTCGGCCGCCAGCGTTTCCGCGATCACCGCTTCGAGGCTGTCGGCGTCGCTCTCGACCGCCGCAGTGAGCGGGTAGCATCCCAGCGTGCGGAAACGAACGTGCCGCTGTGCGGGGGTCTCGCCCAGCTCCAGCGGCATGCGCTCGTCGTCTACCATGATCAGTTGGCCACGGCGCTCGACGACGGGGCGCGCCGCAGCGTAGTAGAGCGGCACGATGGGGATTTCCTCTTGGGCGATGTAGCGCCAAATGTCGGTTTCCGACCAGTTGGAGAGCGGAGAGACGCGGAGGGACTCGCCCGGATTGAGTCGCGCATTGTAAAGGTCCCACAGCTCCGGCCGCTGGGCTCTCGGATCCCACTGGTGGGCGGCGTCGCGAAGCGAGAATACGCGCTCCTTGGCGCGGGACTTCTCCTCGTCCCGGCGCGCTCCGACGAAGATCATGTCGTAGCGTCCGGCGTCGAGCGCCTGACGCAGGGCCACGGTCTTCATCACCTCGGTGTAGTGGGCGGATCCATGCGTGAACGGCGTGACGCCGTCGTCGACTCCCTGCCGATTCGTGTGGACGACCATTTCGATGTCGGCCTCCGCCGCGACGCGATCGCGAAAGGCGATCATTTCGCGGAACTTCCACGTGGTGTCCACATGCAGCAGCGGCATCGGCAAGGGCGCGGGCCAGAACGCCTCGCGCGCCAGATGCAACAGGACGGAAGAGTCCTTGCCGATGGAATAGAGCATCACGGGCCGGGCGGCGGCCGCGACGCCCTCGCGGATGATGCTCATCGCTTCGGACTTCAGCGCAGCGCTCCAATGGTGGTTCAACCTCCTCGTACCCATAGGCTGCGTAATTCTCCTCCACGAAGGGCTCGCACCCGGCCATCGTGTGCATCATGCCGCTACGGGACATGCTCCGCATGACGAAATCGAAAGTAGACCGACATCGCTGTGTGGCCGCACGGACCGCACGGATGCCCTCTGCAAGATAAGATACCATCCACCGGGCGGCTTGGTAGCTGGCGCGGTTGCCATCGCCGGACTTGGTGCCGCTCGCGGAAGTCGTAACCGTTACACATACCATCGAAATGCTTGGCAGAGAACAGCACGGCGCGCCGTGTCATCATGGTGGATGAGGAAGTGTGGCGCGTGATCCAGAGGCTGCCGTGCGGCAACCGAAGCCAGGCCGCCAACGCCGCAATCCTAGAGCGGGCCGGAATATCCAAGAGCGGGCTGTCTCCGCAAGGATGGACGCGCGGCGCGCTCGGCTGTCCGCCATCAAGACCGACCGAATCGTCCGGTCGATACGGGAGGGGCGGGAGCGGCGACTCCCGCGATTCGCCACGCCGGACGCATCGGTTTTTCTGAAATGGGTTCCTTCCCGGCGACGACCGAGCAGGAACCGGTACGGCGCTCGCACTGCTTATCGAGACGGCGGCCAGGAACCCGGACCTGGTTGTCCCCCAACTCTCGATCTGCGAAGCGGGCAACACCCTGGCGAGGGTTCTCCAAGGACGCCGACGAGTTGCTCGCATCGCCTTTTTCGGACTCGATCTGGCTGAGGCGAAGCTGGACGCAAGGTGGAGAGCCCGCGCCGTGTCCCAGTCGGTGAGGTAACGTGTCGCGCTCTACGATGCGGCGTACCATGCCGTGGCGCTCGGCCTCTGGAGCGTGTCGTCACGGCGGACGACGGTATGTGCGCCACGCCTCGGAGGCCGGAGGCATTTCCTCCCCCTGCGGCTCTGGACGAAACCCTGAACCGACGGTGCGAAATAGGAATGCGATTCCCGCAGTTTGACCCGACTTCCTCGCCATTCCAGCGTGGCGGGCACGGAAGCAGCGTTACGGTAGGAAGCGCAGATCGTGCAGTCCCAGTTAGACTTATACGATTTCCCGCCGCGATTCGCTTCACCTGCGGATTGCGCTATCAGCAGGCCGACGCTGGACAGCTTAGGAAGGCTCTGGAGAGCCGTCCGAGGGCTCGCACCTGAGATCCCAATCGGAGGGAGTCATTCAGCGGGAATCGGGACACACAATCCCGTAAACTCAAAGAACACAGGAAGATGAGAATCTGTGTGAGTGTGCGGGGTAGGCTGGCTGACGAACATAAGCCGCGTCCGACCCGCCCTTGGGCGCGGCGTCCGGGACACGGCGACCGCCGCCGTCGCGGCGATGCCGACGCACCTCCGCGGGCGCTCCGGAGGACCCGTTCAGACGGACCTCGCGAGGCGCGGCTGACGGCGGGACGAAGACCGGCGATGCCTGGCCGTCCATGCACTCCGGAATCCGGAGCGGCGAACGATCTCGCCAGCGCCCATGTAGCTGGGCCCGGGCACCGGTTCCGCCTTGGGGTGGATCAAACTGACTAACGCGAGGCTCCTCCGGTTCTTCGATTCGTTCGCTCGGGCCGTCCTTCACGCTTCGGTAACCCGAGGGGCGGCGTATTACGGATTCCATCCGCAAATGGTTTCAATCCGGTTGGCGAGCGGTTCGGACAATGCAACCTCCGAGGCACGCCGAAGACGGGCTCACGGTCAGGTCGGAGGACCGGAGCGCCCCCTCGGGTCCTCCGCACGGGGGCGATCATGGTGCGTTCTTTCGCGAGCTTCATGCCCGGAACTGTGCAAAAGGGTCCACGGGGCAGTCAACTGGTAGGGGAGATCCTACATTCCAAGGCGTTCCAAGGAGTTCCAGGGAGGGATCCGGGCTGTCGGACGCCGCCGCCAGAAGCGGTCGAAAGCTCCTCCCCGACGAAGTTCGCGACAGTTCCGGGAAGTAGTAGTCCGTTCAGGTGCCGGAGCTATTCGGACGGCCCTTATCCGGCGGGCCAACTCATCCCGCCCCTCAGCACCTCATGCCGGATCAACCGACGGCTCAAGCTCCCCGGCGATGGCTTGGAAGGCTTCCAAGGCGGCGTGCAGGTCCTCCACGATCCCGGCGGCCAGCACTTCCGGTTCGGGCAGGTTCTCGCCGTCCTCCAAGGCGCTGTCCCTGAGCCAAAGAAGATCCAGATTCAGCTTGTCGCGCTTCGCCAGTTCGTCGTACTCGAACGCCCGCCAGCGGCCGCCATCGTTCTCCGAGCTCCACGTCGGCTTCCTCTTGTGGCGCTCGCCCGGTCGGTAGCAGGTCACGAAGTCGTCGAGGCCCACCAGTTCTTTCGGGACCAAATCGATCAGTGGCTCGGAGAAGGCGACCAGGGGCTGGACGACGGTTCGACTTCGACAGAAAGGGCGGAGGCGCTTGAGCAGGCTCTCTCGCGTCTGCTGGAGCTGGTCGTCATCGACCTCCTTTCATCGGACGATCCTCACATCATCTTCGAGACGCTGAACGCCCGAGGGACGCCCCTTCGCCAGTCCGACCTGATGAAGAACATGATTCTCCATGAAGCTCGGCTTCACCGTGCGCAATCCCGGTCCGGCCAGGCGGAAGCGTGGGCGCGCGGCGCGAGTGTTTTCCAACCCGGACATGATCATGAACGAGCCGGGGGGAGGGGCCGAGGTGGGGGGGGGTGCGATGGTGAGGGGTGGTGGAGGTTGGGATGGTGGGGTGGAGGAGGGGGCGGCGCAAGGGCCGCCAGCCCCGAGGCGAGCGGAGCGAGCCGAGGGGCGGGCGGGGCCGGTCATGCTGCGGGGTTCAGCGCCTTGGCGATGAGCTGGAAGAGCACCTTGCGGGCCCGCTGGACCTTTTGGCCGGCCTCCACGGTGTTCACGGCGTGTGCTGCGGCGTCGAGCTTCTCGAAGGTGACGCCCGGCTTCAGAAAGCCTTCGGCCCCGGGCAGCGACCGGAGCTTCTCGTACGGGGTCCTGACCAGCTCCTGGGGGTACTTCCTGCGGCGGCGCCCGTTCGCATCCTCGACCTCGACCGCGAAGAGGCAGGTGCGGTGATGGTTGAGAAAGGGCGAGAGATGGTCGCGCAGGAACGCGTCGGCATCCGGTGCCAGAGACTCCGGGATGTGGCTGCGCCCCAGCCACCGGCGAACGACGTTGCCGTTCTTGGACTCGACCAGCGCGTTGTCGTTCGAGCGCCGGGGCCGCGACTTCGTGAAATCCTCGACGTGCAGCTTGTTCAGCATCTCCGCGACCCGGTGGTTGATGAACTCCGACCCGTTGTCGCAGTGAAAGGCCAGGACGCGGAAGGGGAACGCGCCGATGAGCGCCTCGAGCACGGGGACCATGAACTGCTCGGTGATCCGGCGAACCGACGCAAGTTGTTGGTACTGCGTCACTTCGTCGACCATGTTGATCACGTAGGCCCCCTTCTCGCCATCGCGGTCACCGCTGTGCACGGTGTCGACGCGCACGAAGCCCGGACGGCCCTCCGGCCGGGGCCTGCGCCGCTGGCCGATCGGCGAAGGCGCACCCCGCGTCGTCCGCAACGTGGTCCGGGCACGCCGGTACACCCGGCGGTTCCGCAGGTTGTAGATGTGGCCGTTCGAGATCCCGGCCAGGCGTTCGAAGCGCTCGTCGCGGAAGACATGGTACATGCGCCACAGGATCCGCTTCGTCGCCGGTCCCGAGAGCTGGCCGACGGCCTCGTCCACCTCGGCCAGCAGCAGCGCGTCGGCGGTCGTGTAGACCGTGGCGAAGGGCCGCGCCGGAGGGCGCAACCGGTGGTCGCGGATGCGGCCCGTGCGGCGCTGCTGCGTGATCAGCCGGGTCAGCTGGGCGTCCGAGTAGCCGGTGACCCTGGCGAGATACTTCCTGACCAGACCCTTCCCGGCCCTCGACAGGCCGAAATGGTAGCGGAACCGGACCAGCGTCCGCTCAACGAACGCGTACGCCGCCTCGCGGTCGTGGGGGGTGATCTCCGCCGCCTCGCTCCCGCCGAGGAAGGCGCGGATGTCGTCGAGGGTGCAAATCCGTTCGGTGCAGAGTGTCACGATCATGCTCCCATGATCTGCTCGCACCCCCGCTCGTGCTCACTTCCCGTTGGAAACCCGCTTCCCGCTCATGATCATTTCTCATTGGACAACGCTGCGCGTTGCCCGCGCGGCGGTGACTCGATATGTTATCCGGGCTCGAATCATTTTCGCTTCACAACAGGAGGGGAACCATGTGTAGGACACTCGCGGGAATCGGTGGAGTCGCGTCAATGGGAGGCGTCATTATGGCGATTGTGTTTCCCGGACCCGGCACGGCGGCCGGATTGGCATTCGGCTTCGCCGGGTATCTGGCCGGTGCGTTCGGGATGGCGCTCTGTGACTGATCGTGGTGAACGCCGGTCGGTTGTGATGTGGGGGCTGCTCGCTCTCGGGTGGCTGTTGGTTGCGGCGGCTTACTTCTACTTCATCATCGATTGAAGGTTGCCCACACCATCTAGGGGTTGAAGTCCTGACCCGATCTAGATAGGGTATTGAGCCATGGGGTGTCACGGACCCCACGGGCGGCTTCGGGGGAAGGCTGGTGTCGGCGACGAAGTGGGTTGGCCACTCGAAGATGTCTGGTGGGACCAGGATATTCGCCAGGGCCGCCTGAACCGGCCTCGCGCCGACGTGTTCCTGAACTACTGGCTGGTGATGCGCGCCCTTCAAGAGGTCCGCGCGGCCGACATCTTTTCGACGTTCCGACGCCGGTACAAGCAGCGGAGCCATGGTGCGATTGAGGAAATCGCAGCCGATGTCAAGATCGTCGCTGCGGCCTATCGGCGGCTGGAAGTTATCCAGTCACAGTACGCTCTTCCTCAACAAGGACTTGCTGGAACACTCCTCAGGAGACGACCAGTGGGCCGAGGAGGCGATCCACGATAGGGCGACTCGGCTACATAGGGCCTTCGTGGAGGCATGGCCGCACTTCGCCGATGTTGGCGCGGCCCGGGGAGGCGAGGTGAAACGAGGCTAATCGGTCAGGTCAGCCCGCCCCCGATAACCTCCCGTAAGAGCGGGGTTAGGCAGCATGGGCTGCCCGTATCGACCCTCCCCCAGAAGTCAGGACCCCTCAAGCACCGTCGTGCTGCTTGATCCAACGCAGGGCGTGGTCAATCCGTGTCTGCCAGCCGCACCCTCCAGCGCGAAAATGGCCGACGACCCCCTGGGACAACCGGATGGTGGTCGATACCTTCGGTCGCGCCTTCGGGGGACGGCCCCGGCGTACCGGAGCCTTGGCGAACTTCTCCGGCCAGCCGTCCTTCGAGAGGTCGGGAGCGGTGTCGGGGTCAAAATCGGAACGTCCATGCCCTCCGGCCCCCGGCTCAAGTCCAGCGCCGCCAGGATGTCCCGCAGCGTCGCCATGTGCTCCGGCGCGACACGCCATGCCATCCGGCCCTCGTAGAGCGCCTTCAGGCCGCGGTGGCGGAACGATGCGATCATCATCGAAGTCTAGGCTGTCGCCCGACGGACGACAACCGGCAAACGCCGCGAGCGGCGTGAAGCGGCACGGTCTCAACCGGAACCGGGCGCGAACTTGACGAAAGGGAGGTGCGGAACCTCAAGTTGTTGGTGGACAACGACAAGACTCGACCACATTTCGGGCCGTGGAGAACTGACATGACCAAAGCCGATCTGGTCGCACGGGCCGCCGACGCCGTCGGCCCACGGGTCACCAAGAAGGACTGCGGGCTCGTGGTTGACGCGTTCCTCGATGCCGTGAAGGACGCGCTTGAGCGGGGAGAGGGCATCGAGATCCGGGGGTTCGGGACCTTCAAGGTGCGGTGCCGCAAGCCCCGCACCGCCCGTAACCCCAGGACCGGCGAACCTGTCGAGGTTCCAGCCCGCGCCGCGCCAGTCTTCCAACCCTCGTCACTCCTCCGCGACCGGGTGACCGGGGGGAACGCCTCCGCGTAGGCACGGACATGCGTTCGGTACTAAGATGGGATGGTTCCGGGACGGTTTTCGACTCCCGCAACTTCCCGGGAATTGAGGCGGTTTTGCCGCTGTTTCGGGACGGCAGATTCGGACACCAGATCGATGGCGAGAGCGGCGGATCGTGCAGTCCCAGTTTGACTTACGTGATCTCTCGCCTTGATTTGGGGCTTTCGCAGTCTGCGTTACCAGCGAGCCGACGAAGGACAGCTTCGGAAGGCACTGGAAGCTCGCCGCAGAGTTTCCGTCTGATCCCGTTTTCGGCGGGAACCCAATAGCGGGAATCCGGCAACCGAAGCCCGTAAGTCCAAGAATCAAAGAAGATACAAGTCCCCCTTGACCCTGACGTAACGTGAGGGTTTACCTTCCTCGCCATGAAAACCCAACTCACGCCACCCCACGTCGACCCCGACCGGCTCTACACCGTCGGCGAGGTGGCCGCGCTGGCCCGGGTCACGGTGCGCACGCTGCACCACTACGACCGGATCGGGCTGCTGGCCGCATCGCAGCGGTCGGAGAGCGGCTACCGCCTGTACGACTACGGCGACCTGGAGCGGCTCCGGCAGATCCGGCTGATGCGCGAACTGCGCTTCAGTCTGGACGCGATCGGAGAGATGCTCGACGGGCCGGCCTACGACCGCCGCACGGCACTGGTCGCGCAGCGCGAGCTGCTGAGGGAGCGGAAGGAGAGAACGGACAGGATCATCCGCGGGGTCGACCGGGCCCTGACGGCGCTGGAAGAGGAGACGAAAATGGACGCCACGGAGATGTTCGACGGACTCGAGGAGTTCGATCACACGCAGTACGAGGACGAGGCCCGCGAGCGCTGGGGCCACACCGACGCCTACAAGGAGTCCATGCGGCGCACGCGCCGGTACGGCAAGAGCGACTGGAACACGATCAAGGAAGAGGGCGAGACGATCATGGCGAAGCTTGCCGAGCTTCTGGCCGATGGAGCCCAGGCGGCCGGACACGCGGCCATGAACCTGGCCGAGCAGCACCGCCACCACATCGACCGCTGGTTCTACCCGTGCACCCACGGCATGCACTGCAACCTGGCCGAGATGTACACGGCCGATCCGCGTTTCGAGGAGTATTTCGAGAAGCGCGCGAAGGGGCTGGCGGCGTTCGTGCAGGACGCGATCCGGGCCAACGAGGCGCGCTGGAGGAACCGCCAGTGACGCGTCGGTCCGAGCGGCCGGCCACCGACCGGGACCGGGACACCCGTTTCCGCGCCACGCTGATGCGGGTGCTCCTGGTCCAGGTCGTCACACTCGCTCTGCTGTGGCTGCTGCAGGCCACGTACCACGGATGACCAGGTGACTGCGGCCCGCCAGGCGACGGCCTGAGGCCCACGCGCACATGCACCCCATCAACTGGCTGATCGTCGGCGGCTACCTGGCCTACGTCGTCGTGGACGGCATCCGCCGCGCGCGCGGCACCGACGAGATCCAGGGCTACTTCCTCGCCAACCGCTCGCTCCCGTGGTGGGCGGTCGGCCTGTCGGTGATGGCCACGCAGCTGTCCGCGGTCACCATGATCGGCACGACGGGACAGGGCGCCACCGACGGGCTCCGCTTCGTGCAGTTCTACTTCGGGCTGCCGCTGGCGATGGTGATTCTGGGCGTCACACTCGTGCCGTTCCTCCGCGGGGCGGGCGTCTACACCGCGTACGAGTACCTCGAGCGCCGTTTCGGACCGCGCACCCGCACCCTGACCGCGCTCCTTTTCCTGCTGTCGCGCGGGATGTCGTGCGGGGTGATCATCGCCGCGCCGGCGGTCGTTTTCTCGGCGGTGTTCGGGTGGCCGCTCGTCTGGTGCGTCGCGCTGATCGGCATCCCGACCGTCGCGTACACCATGCTGGGCGGCATCCAGGCGGTCACCTGGGCCGACGTCAAGCAGATGATCCTGATCGTCTTCGCGCTGCTGGCGGTCGTGGTCGTCCTGATCGCGCAGATGCCGGTCTCGCCGGGCGAAGCGCTCCACATCGCGGGCGCCACGGGCCGCCTCAAGGTCTTCGACTTCTCGTTCAACATCAACGAGACGTACACGTTCTGGTCGGGGCTGATCGGCGGCACCTTCCTCATGCTGTCCTACTTCGGCACGGACCAGTCCCAGGTGCAGCGCTACCTGGCCGCAAAGTCCGTCGGCGCCGCGCGCACGTCACTCCTGATGAGCGCCTACTGGAAAATCCCGCTGCAGGCGCTGGTGCTCCTGGTCGGCGTGATGGTGTTCGTCTACTACCAGTTCAGCCCCGCGCCGCTGCTGTTCAACCCGGCGCACGAAAGCGCGGTGGTGGACGCCCGGGGCGCCGAGTACGAGGTGCTCCAGGATCGGTACGGCGAGGCGTTGGAGTTGAGGGAGGGCGCTGCCCGCCGCGCGGCGGGGGTGGCGGCGCCGGAGACGGCCGAGGGAACCGGCGCGGCCGCGGGCGATACCGCCGCCCAGGACGCGGCCCGTCAGCAGGCCATGGACGAATTCCTCGCCCGGGAAGCATCCGTGCAGCTTATCCGGGCCGAGGCTTTGTCAATGGCTGAAGAGGTCACCGGCGAACCCTCGCGCGACGTCAACTACATCATCCCCCGCTTCGTCCTCGGCGAGCTGCCGATCGGCCTTGCGGGCCTGTTCGTCGCGGCCATCATCGCCGCGGCCATGTCCAGCATCTCGTCCGAGCTGAACTCGCTGTCCACCACAAGCATCATCGACTTCTACCGGCGCTGGTTCCGTCCCGACGCGACCGACGCGCACTACCTTACGGTTTCGAAGGTCGCGACCGCCTTCTGGGGGGTGTTCGCGTGTGTCGTGGCCCTCTACGCCGTCAGCCTGGGCTCGCTGATCGAAGTCGTGAACCGCTTCGGGTCGTTCTTCTACGGATCGATCCTGGGCGTATTCCTGCTGGCCATGGTGCCGCGCGCGGGCGGGCTCGGCGCGTTCGTCGGCCTGGTCGCGGGGATGGGTGCGGTCGCGTTCGTCACCTTCGGGGCGCCCGACGTTTCGTTCCTGTGGCACAACGTGATCGGAGCGGCAACGGTGCTGGCGGTGGGGGTGGCGCTGTCGCTGGCCGGGCGGGCGACGGGGCCCGGTGGAAAAGCCGGCCCATGACCTGCTGCCAGTGCGAGGGAATCGAGCAGTTCTTCGACGACAAGGTCGCGCGTCGCCAGTTGCGGCAGTACCTGCGCAAGGGTCCCGGCACGGCTACGCGGCGGCTCCTCGAGGCGGTCGAGGCGATCGCCACGGGCGGCGTCGGCGGCCGCACCTTCATCGACGTCGGCGGCGGCATCGGGGCCATTCAGCACGAGCTCATGGACCGGGGCGCGGCGGGCGGCACGAGCGCCGATGCCTCGCCGGCGTACCTCGCCACGGCACGCACCGAAGCCGAATCGCGGGGCTACGCCGACCGCATGCGCTATGTCGACGGCGACTTCGTGGAGCGCGCGGGCGAGCTGGATGTGGCGGACATCGTCACCCTCGATCGGGTGGTCTGCTGCTATCCCGACATGCCCGCGATGGTGGGCGCGGCCGCCTCGCTGGCCCGCCGCACGGTGGGGCTGATCATCCCGCGCGGGACGCGGTTCATGCGCTTCGGGGTCGGCGTCGCGAACCTGATCCAGCGGCTGCGCCGCCACCCGTTCCGCATCTATGTGCACGATCCGGGCGAGGTCCAGGCCGTGCTGGAAGGCTACGGGATGTCGCGGCGCTATCTCCGAGACGGGATCGTCTGGCGCGTGATGGTGTTCGGGCGCTGAGCGCCGCGGGCGGTCAACCCTGACGTAACGTTAAGGTTAGGCGGCGACACGAGCAGCCCGCTTGACGCCGCGCCTGCGGCCGGCCAACCTTTTGCGATGCGCCGGTCCGTAGCTCTCCTTGGTTTTCTGGCCCTTTCGTGGTCCCAGGTCGTCGCGCTTCATTGCGACATGGGGACCGAAGCGCCGCAACACGCCGCGGCGATGCAGCATGCAGCCACAACGATGCAGCATGCAGCCACAGCGATGCAGCACGCGGCGACAACCGCGGTCGACCATCACGCACCGGACCACGCGCCCCCGGCCCGACACGGCCAGGACCACGGCGGCGATCATGGCTGCCTGATGATCACGGCGTGCGGCTACTCCTTCGTCCGGCACGCGCAGTCGGTCGTGATGGACCGCTTCCCCTGGACAGTCGTCCGGGCGGCCTTCCTCGCCAATCCAATTCCGGTTGCCGCCGACCTGGCGGTGGAGGTACCCCCTCCTCGTCTGACCGCCTGAGCTGGTCGCGCCCGCTTTCGGGCGCAGAGACACCCGCCCTTCCCGGGCATCCGTGACTCATCCATGGCGAGGCACCCATGTGGATCAAGCGAATCATGGCGGCCGCGTTGGCGGTCGCCGTAGCCGAAACCAACATCCTGCCGGGCGCCGCGGCGCAGTCGCCGTCCTACGCGACCAACGGCGACACCAGGCTGGCGGCGCTCATCGGCGAGGCTCTGGAGGCCAATCCGCGCGTGCGCCAGGCGCTCCTGGAGCACCAGGCCGCCCAGTCGCGCGTCGCACAGGCCGGCACCCTCCCCGATCCGACCCTGTCGCTCACACAGCATGTCCGCGGCCCCCAGACCCGGGTCGGCCCGCAGACGTCCAGCGTCTCGCTGAGCCAGGCGTTCCCGTGGTTTGGCACACTGTCGGACCGCAGGGAGATCGCCTCGGCCGAGTCGGCGATTCGCGCGGAGTCGTACGCGGAGCAGCGGGCCGAGACCGTCCGCCGGGTGAAGCTGGCCTACTACGACCTGGCGTATCTCGACGAGGCGCTCCGCATCACGGAAGAGGAAGAGCAGCTCCTGCTCCACTACGAAGCGCTGGCGCAGGCCCGCTACTCGCAGGGCTTCGGCCAGCAGCAGGAGGTGGTCAAGTTGCAGGCCGAGGTCACGCGGGTATTGAACCGCCGCCAGCAGCTGCTTCGGCAGCGCACCGACCTCGAAGCGATACTTAACATTTTGGTTAACCGTCCGGTGGACGTGACCATTGCGACCGTCGAAATCGGTGCCCGGCCGGCCGTGCTCATCGACGACGAGCGGATGCACGCGACCGGACTCGGCGCGCGGCCCGAAGTGCGGGCGGCCCGGCAGCGAATCGAGGGCGGCGAGCACGCCGTGCGACTGGCCCGGCACCGGTACCGGCCCGACCTGACCGTCGGCGTCGCCTGGGGCAACGTGCTGGGCCGTCGCGACGACACGGGTCTTGCCGCACCGCCGCTCGACAACGGCCAGGACCAGTTCAGCTTCACCATCGGGGCCAGCATTCCCGTGTTCCGGCCCAGCTACGACGCCGGGGTCCAGGAAGCCGACGCCCACCTGGCCGCGGCGAACGAGGCCTATCGCGACGCCGCTAACGGGGTCGCCCTGGCGATCCGCTCGACGGCCTTCAGCCTCCGGACCATCGAAGGGCAGCTGGCCCTGTTCGAGCGGGCGCTGCTGCCCCAGGCCGAGCAGGCGCTGAGCACGACCGAGGAGGCGTATTCGGCCGGGGTCACGGGCGTGCTGGAGCTGCTCGACAGCGAGGAAGTGCTGCTGGATGTCCGTCTGGGCCTCGCGCGCCTGCGCGCGGACTACATGAAGGCGCTGGCGGACATGGAACGGGCCATCGGTTCGGCTTTTCCGGAGGAGGGATCATGAAGCGCGACAGAAGAATCCGAGGGGCTGCCCTGGTGGTGTTGGGGGTTGCGGCGGGGGTTGCCACAGGCGTGGCCGGGACTGTGTGGCTGACGCGCGGCGAGCACGAGATGCCCATGGCCGGCACCGATGCGGGGACGCTGTCCGATGACAACCGCCGGATCCTGCACTGGAGGGCGCCGATGGATCCGACCTATACCTCGGACCGCCCGGGGAAGTCCCCGATGGGCATGGACCTGGTGCCGGTGTACGAGGACGAGGCCGCCGGCGAGACCGGCGAGACCGGCGAGACCGGTGCACAGGCCGGTGTCCGCGTCAGCCGGAGCTTCCTGCAGAACTTTGCCGTGCGCACCGCGCCGGTGGGCCGCGGGACGCTCCCGGTCGCCATCCGCACGGTGGGCATCCTCGCGCACAACGAGGAGCGCGTGGTCGCGGTGCAGACCAAGTACGAGGGCTGGATCGAGCGCGCCAGCGTCAACAACGTGGGCGAGACCGTGGACAGGGGCGACGTGCTCTTCGAGATCTACAGCCCGCAGCTGCTCACTACCCAGCGCGAGTTCCTGGGCGCGATGGACTACGCCGCGCGCCTGCAGGAGAGCGGCGCGTACCCGGAAGCGGTCGACCGGGCGCAGTCGCTCGTCGAGGCGTCGCGCGAGCGGCTCCTCTACTGGGACATGACTGGAGAGCAGATCGACGCCCTCGCCGCGTCGCGGACGGTGACGCGCACGGTGCGGGTGTTCGCGCCCGCGTCGGGCTTCATCGTCGAGAAGATGGGCGACTCGATGGAGGGGCTGAGAATCGGCCCGGGAATGACGATCCTCAAGATCGCCGACCACTCCACCCTCTGGGCCGAGACCGACTTCTACGAGGACGATCTGCGCCACGTGCGCGAGGGGCAGGCGGTTGTGATCGAGGCCGACGCCTTCCCGGGAATGCAGTGGAGCGGCCGGATCCTGTTCTTCCGTCCCGCGGTCAACCCCGAGACCCGCACCCTGACCGCGTTCGTCGAGGTGACCAACCCCGACCTGCGGCTCCGCCCGATGATGTACGTCAACGTGATGGTGCGGACGAGCGGCGCGGCCGATGCCGTGATGGTGCCCAGCGAGGCGATCCTCCACAGCGGCACGCGCGCGGTCGTGATCGTGGCCGGGGAGGACGGTGTCTTCGAGCCGCGCGAGGTGGTGCTCGGCACCGAGAGCGAGGACATGCAGGAGGTGGCGTCGGGGCTCTCCGAGGGTGAGAACGTGGTGGTCTCGTCGCAGTTCCTGATCGATTCCGACGCGAACTTGCGCGCCGCCATTTCGCAGTTGCTGGGCAGCGCGGAAGAGGCGGTATCCGACTCTGCCATTGACATGTCCCACCGGCATTGACGGAGGCGGTCATGTTTGCACGAATCATCGACCTTTCAATCCAAAACAGGCTTCTGATCGTGCTCGGCACCCTGGCTGTCGTGGCAGCGGGCACGTTTTCGCTCACGCGCACGCCCATCGACGCGATCCCGGATCTGTCCGACGTCCAGGTCATCATCCAGACGGAGTATCCCGGACAGGCGCCCAGGATCGTCGAGGACCAGGTCACGTATCCGCTGACAACGCAGATGCTGGCCGCTCCGTTCGCGCAGGTGGTGCGCGGGTACTCGTTCTTCGGCGTGTCGTTCGTGTACGTGATCTTCGAGGACGGCACCGACCTCTACTGGGCCCGAAGCCGGGTGCTGGAGTACCTGAGTTCGGTCGCCGACCAGCTGCCGCCGGGGGTCACGCCCAAGCTCGGGCCCGACGCCACCGGGGTGGGATGGGCGTTTGTATACGCGCTTCGGTCGGATCGGCACGACCTTGGCGAGCTGCGCTCGATCCAGGACTGGTTTCTGAAGTACGAGCTGACAGCGGTCCCGGGGGTCTCGGAGGTCGCCAGCGTGGGCGGTTTCGTGCGGCAGTACCAGGTGACGGTCGATCCGAACCGGCTGCGGGCGTTCGGTCTGCCCATTTCGGCGATCCGCACGGCGATTCGGGAGAGCAACAACGACGTGGGCGGCGGCCTGATCGAGGTCGCCGAGAAGGAGTTCATGATCCGGGGGCTGGGCTACATCCGGTCGCTCGACGACATCCGCCGCATCGGGCTCGGCGTGGGGCCGGACGGCACGCCGATTCTGCTGGAGGACGTGGCGCGCGTGAGCGTCGGGCCGGAGAGCCGCCGCGGGCTGGCCGAATGGAACGGCGAGGGCGAGACGGTGGGCGGGATCGTGGTCGTGCGCCCCGGAGCCGACACCCGGCGCGTGATCCGGGACGTGAAGGCGCGGCTGGAGGAGATCGGTCCGGGGTTGCCGGAGGGTGTGGAGTTGGAGGTTGCCTATGACCGCACGGCGCTGATCGACCGCGCCGTCGGCAGCATCCGGATCAGCCTGGGGCAGCAGTTGCTGATCGTGGGTCTGGTGTGCCTGCTGTTCCTGGCCCACCTGCGGAGCGGCCTCGTAGCCGTGATTGCGCTCCCGGTGGGGATCCTGCTCGCGATGATCGTGGTGCGGCTGCAGGGGCTGACGCTGAACATCATGTCGCTGGGGGGGATCGCGGTCGCGATCGGGACGATGGTCGACGCCGGGATCGTCATGGTCGAGAACGCGCACAGGCATCTGGCGAGGCATGCGGGGCGGCGGCCGCACTGGGAGATCATCGCCAGAGCCGCGCGCGAGGTGGGGCCGTCGCTCTTCTTCGCGCTGCTGGTGATCACGGTGTCGTTCATGCCCGTGTTTGCGCTCGAGGCGCAGGAGGGGCGGCTGTTCAAGCCGCTCGCGTTTACGAAGACGTACGCGATGGCGGCGGCGGCGCTGCTTTCGGTTACCCTGGTGCCGGTGCTCGTGGGGTACTGGGTGCGCGGGAAGATCCGTCCTTCGTCGGAGACCCCGGTGGGACGGGTGCTGGCCGGGGCGTACTGGCCGGTTCTGGGGTTCGTGTTGCGGTTCCGGGGATGGGTGATCGGGATCGCGGTGGCCGGCCTGGTGGCGACGGCAGTTCCGTTCATGCGGCTCGGGTCGGAGTTCATGCCCTCGTTGTGGGAGGGCGACCTGCTGTACATGCCCACCACGCTGCCGGGCGTGTCGATCACCGAGGCGCGGGAGATCCTGCAGCAGACGGACCGGATCATCTCGACGTTCCCGGAGGTGCAGCACGTGTTCGGCAAGGCGGGGCGGGCGGACTCGGCGACCGATCCGGCGCCGCTGTCGATGCTCGAGACGACGATTGCGCTGAAGCCGCGTGGGGAGTGGCGGCCCGGCATGACGCCGGAGCGACTGGTCGAGGAACTGGACGCCGCGCTCCGCATTCCGGGGCTGACGAACGCGTGGACGATGCCGATCCGGAGCCGGATCGACATGCTCTCGACCGGGATCCGCACCCCTGTGGGGATCAAGATCGCGGGTCCGGACCTGAACGTTCTCGAGCGGCTGGGGCGCGAGATCGAGGCCGTCGTGCGGGACGTTCCCGGCACGGCCAGCGTGTACGCGGACCGGGTGATGGGCGGCAACTACCTCGACTTCGCGATCGACCGCACCGCGATCGCGCGGCACGGCCTGACCGTGGGGGACGTGCAGGAGGTCATCCAGACGGCAATCGGCGGCCTGAACGTGACCACGACCGTGGAGGGCCTGGCGCGGTACCCGGTCAACCTGCGCTACAGCCGCGAGCTGCGGGACGATCTGCCCGCGCTGCGCTCGGTGCTGGTGGCGACGCACGAGGGTCACCAGGTGCCGCTCGGGCGCCTGGCGAGCATGGAGTACGTGGTCGGCCCGCCCAGCATCAAGAGCGAGGGCGCGAAACCGAACGCGTGGGTGTACATCGACATCCGCGACATCGACGTCGGGAGCTACGTCGAGGCCGCCCGGGACGCGGTCGCGGCCGGGGTCGCGCTGCCGCCCGGCTACACGGTCGCCTGGAGCGGCCAGTACGAGTATCTGGAGCGCGCGCAGCAGCGCCTGGCGCTGGTGGTTCCGCTCACGCTCCTGCTGATCTTCGTCCTGATCCAGCTGACCACCCGCTCGGTCACCGAGACGTTCATGGTGCTGCTGGGCGTCCCCTTCGCGGCGGCCGGGTCGTTCTGGCTGCTGCACGTCCTGGGCTACGACCTGAGCATCGCGGTGTGGGTGGGGATCATCGCGCTGGCCGGGCTCTACGCCGAGACCGCGATCGTCTTCCTCCTCTACCTGAACGTGTCCTGGAAGGACTACCGCGACCGGGGACTGCTCACCGACCGGGGCGCGCTCATGCAGGCGGTGCGGCGCGGCGCGGTCCAGCGCGTCCGCCCGGTGATGATGACGATCGCCACCGACGTGATCGGGCTGCTGCCGATCATGTGGAGCGCGGGCGCGGGCGCCGACGTGATGAAGCGGATCGCCGCGCCACTGGTGGGCGGGGTGGTGACGTCGGGGGCGGTCGTGCTACTACTGTTCCCGGTTGCGTTCTACCTGTGGAAGGCGCGGGGGCTGCCGCACCCATACGTGTCTGCAGGGGAATCCGAGGTGCGCCATGCATGACGATCACGGACACGGTGCCCACCAGCATCACGGACCACGCGCTGTGAGCGTGGCAGGACACCCCGAGTCGGTTCCGACCGGCCGGTCGGGCGCGGTCTACACCTGCCCGATGCATCCGGACATTCGCCGGTCGCATCCGGGCTCCTGCCCGATCTGCGGCATGGCTCTGGAGCTCGCATCCGCGGCGATGCCCGAGGAGGGTCCGAACCCCGAGCTGTTGGATTTCACCCGCAGGTTTCGGATCGGCGCAGTATTGACGATTCCCCTCCTGGTTCTCGCTATGGGACCGTTCCTGGGCTTCGGAGCGGTGCGCGAGGTGTTCGGCGAACGCGGGTCGCTCTGGGCCGAGCTGATGCTGGGCACGCCGGTGGTGCTGTGGAGCGGCCTGCCGTTCCTCGTGCGCGGCTGGACCTCGTTCCGTACGATGCGCCTCAACATCTTCTCGCTGATCGCGATGGGCGTGATGGCCGCGTGGCTGTACAGCGTGGTCGCCGTGCTGGCGCCCGGCATCTTCCCCGCCGGTTTTCGCGATGCGCAGGGTAATGTCGGGGTCTACTTCGAGGCCGCCGCGGTGATTGTGACGCTGGTGCTACTGGGTCAGCTCATGGAGCTCCGGGCCCGCCAGGGCACCGGCAAGGCAATCCGCGCGCTGCTCGACATGGCCGCCAAGGTGGCGCGCGTGATCCGCGACGACGGACATGAAGAGGAGATCCCGCTTGAACACGTACAACCCGGCGACCGGGTGCGCGTGCGGCCGGGTGACAAGGTGCCGGTCGACGGCCGGGTGGTCGAAGGCCGCTCCTTCATCGACGAGAGCATGATCACGGGCGAGCCGATACCCGTGGAGAAGACGCCGGGCGACCCGCTCACGGGCGCCACGATCAACGGGAGCGGCAGCCTGATCATGGAGGCCGAGCGGGTCGGTGCCGACACTGTGCTGAGCCAGATCGTCAAGATGGTGGAGAACGCGCAACGGAGCCGGGCGCCGATCCAGCAATACGCGGACAGGGTCGCGGGCCTGTTCGTGCCGGTGGTGATCCTGGTCGCGGCCTGCTCGTTCATCGTGTGGGCGATATGGGGCCCGGCACCCGCCCTGTCCTACGCGCTGCTCTCGGCGGTGGCAGTGCTGATCATTGCGTGTCCCTGCGCACTGGGTCTCGCCACGCCGATGTCGATCATGACGGCCACCGGACGAGGTGCCCAGATCGGGGTGCTGATCAAGAACGCCGAGGCACTCGAGCGGTTCGAAAAGGTCGACACGCTCATGGTCGACAAGACCGGCACGCTGACGAAGGGGGAGCCGCAGCTCGTGGCCATCCTGCCCGCAGCCGGGCACGACGAATCGACGGTACTCAGGCTGGCCGCGACCCTGGAGCGGGGCTCCGAGCACCCGCTGGCCGAGGCGATCGTTCGGGGGGCCGAGGATCGTCGCGTCACACTGGCCGCGGCGGCGGACTTTGAAGCGGTGACCGGCAAGGGGGTCAAGGGAACGGTCGACGGCATGGCTGTTGCGATCGGCAACCTGAAGCTGGTGCAGGACCTCGGGCTTGAGGTCGAAGCGCTGGCCGAACGTGCCGACCGACGACGCGACGAAGGCGAGACCGTGATGTTCGTGATGCTCGATGGAGAGTTCGCCGGCCTGATCAGCGTCGCCGATCCGGTGAAGGACTCCACACCGGGCGCCATCAAGGCGCTGCATCAGCTCGGTTTTCGCGTCATCATGGCGACCGGCGACAGCGAGCGCACTGCGCGGGCGGTGGCGGGCCGCGTCGGCATCGATGACGTTTACGCCAGCCTGCTGCCCGAAGACAAGGCCCGCATCATCAGGGATCTTCAGGCCGAAGGCCGAAGGGTCGCCATGGCGGGCGACGGGGTCAACGACGCGCCCGCGCTCGCCCAGGCCGATGTCGGGATCGCCATGGGAACGGGTGCGGACGTTGCCATCGAGAGCGCCGGCGTCACCCTGGTCAAGGGCAACCTCGACGGGATCGTCCGCGCGCGCCGGCTCGCGCGCGCCACCATGCGCAACATTCGCCAGAATCTGTTCTTCGCCATGGCCTACAACGCCTCCGGTGTGCCGGTCGCGGCCGGGTTGCTCTATCCCTTCCTCGGCATCCTCATCAGCCCCATGTTCGCCGCCTTCGCGATGACCGCATCGTCGATCTCGGTCGTCTTGAACTCGCTCCGCCTGCGCAGCCTGCGGGTCTGATCCCGGACTCAGGTGCCCTGACGTAACGTCAGGGTTGGCTACTCCGGCAGCCTGAGCGCCACCAGTCTGCCAGGCCGCCCGACCTGCACCACGACGTGCTGCTGCCCGTCGTGACTGTACGTCATCATGCCGTACTGGCCGGCGCCGGGCATCTCCACCGTGCCGACCGGCTCGCCCGTCGTCTTGTCGTAGGCGTTCAGGACGGGTGGGCCGTTCGCGCCCTCGGTCGTGTAGAGCAGGTCGCCCGCCACCATCTGGATCGAGAGGCCGCCGCCCCCGGCGCGTGACAGGTCCATGCCCTGCGTGGCCGGATGGTCGCGAACGGCTTCCGCCACCTCGCCGATCGGGATCCACCAGAGCCGCTCACCCGTGTTCATGTCGTACGCCGACAAGCGGTTGTACGGGGGCTTCGGGATCGGCAGCCCTTGCACGCGCGGCAGCCCGCCGCCCGCGCCCGCGACCCATTGGGATATGGTGATGCCCGTGGTTCTGGGATTGTCCTGGTCGTCCGCGTCGGCGCCGGCACCCACGCGCCCGCCGCTGCAGTTGCGCCGGTGCGACGCGTACAGGATCCCGGTGGTGGGATCGAGCGTTGCCGGGTGCGTGATGTTGAGCCCGCCGTAGCAGCGGATGTTCTCCGCCACGGGACCGCTGTACCCCTCGTACAGCCGGGGCACGAAGGGTCCGCCAACCCGGTAGCGGCCCAGAATCTCCATCGCTTCGGCGTGGAGTTCCGGCGTGAAGTCGATCACGTCGTCAGCCGAAAGGCCCATCGGTTCCATCGGTTCAGGATGCGTCGGCACCGGCTGCGTGGCCGCCGTCCAGTTGCCGGGCACCTCGGTCTGCACGACATCCACTTCCTCGATCGGCCAGATCGGCTCGCCCGTCTCGCGGTTGAACGCGAAGATCAGTCCCGTTTTGGTCGTCTGGATCACCGCCGGCACCGCCGCGCCGTCCACGGTCAGGTTCACGACGATCGGCACGTTCGGCAGGTCGTAGTTCCACTGGTCGTTGTGGACGATCTGGTAGTGCCAGACGCGCTCGCCGGTGGTCGCGTCAAGCGCGATCACGCTCGTGCCGAAGAGGTTGTGCCCGGGGCGGAAGCCGCCGAAGTAGTCGATCGTCGGCGGGTTCGTGGGGATGTAGACGATCCCGCGCTCGTAGTCGGCCGACATCGGCGCCCACGAAGACACGTCGCCCGTGTACTGCCAGGCGTCGTTCTCCCAGGTCTCGTGCCCGAACTCGCCGGGGCGGGGGATGACGTGGAACTTCCACCTGTGTTCGCCGGTGCGCGCGTCGAAGCCCAGGATGTCGCCCGGCACGTTCTCGATCCGCGTCTGGTAGTAGCCCTGCTCGGCGGAGTTCCCCACCACGACCACCCCGTCCACCACGATCGGCGGCGACGAGGTCGTGATGTATCCGAGCTCGCGCGGTATGCCGTAGTCGGGATCGTAGTCCTCCTCGGCTCCCTCCCACCGTCCCCAGCCGTCGAGCAGGGGCGGCAGCATGTCCACAACACCCGTTTCCGGGAACCCGTCGATCGGGACCGGCTGCCCGAATCCCTCGATGTGGCGCCCGGTCTTCGCGTCCAGCGCGTGCAGGAAGAACGCCGGCGACGTGTAGTAGATCACCCCGCGGCCGTCGAGTTCGCTGTAGGCCACGCCCTTGCCGTAGTTCTGCCGCATCGAGCGCTCCCAGCGGAGTGTGTTGGGCTCGCGGTAGGTCCACACCGTCTCGCCTGTCGCGGGATCGATCGCCGCCACCGTGCGCCGCTGCCCGGCCACCGTGTACAGCATCCCGTCGACATAGGTCGGGGTCGACTTCATCTGCTGGTCGACCTCCGGCCCGAAGTTGTCCGCGCGCCACACCCACGCGACCTCGAGCTCGCCGAAGTTGCCGGCGTTGATCTGGTCCACGGGCGAATACCGCGTGCCCCACGCGTCCGCGCTCTGAAAGCGCCACTCACCGTCGGGGTTCTGCCGGTCCTGGGCCAGCGATGCGGGGGGCGCGACCAACAGGGGCGCGACAAGCAGAAACGCGGGGACGGTTGCCAGGACGGGCCGCATGGGAGGACTCCTGTGCATGGGGATCGGATGTCCCCCCAATGGTAGGGCGGGCCTTGGTTGTACGCTATGTAGCCCCCCGCCCCAGTTCCGCCAGCACCCGCTCGGGCCGCAGCGGCAGCCGCCGCATGCGCACGCCGGTCGCGTCGTAGATCGCGTTGGCAACGGCGGCGGGCACGGTCCGGTGCGAGGGCTCGCCCGCGCCGTACGGCAGCAGGTCCGGACGGTCCGGGTTCGGGTCGCCGTTAACGATGACGACCTCGATGTGCTCGGGCGCGTCGGTGTGCGTGAGCGTGGGATGCGTCCGCCAGTCGACGCTCGTGACCTTCTCGGCGTCGAACCGTACCTCTTCGTACAGGGTGCGGCTGATTCCGTGCAGCAGGTTGCCCTGGACGGTGCTCTCAAGTCCGTCGGGGTTGATCACGAGCCCGCAATCGTGCCCGCACACCATGCGCCGAACCCACACGCGGCCCGTCTCGCGGTCGACCTCGACCTCGGCGATCGTGGCGACGGTCGTGCGCGCCCGGTACGCGTACGCGATGCCGCGCCCCGTGAGGATCCGTCCGGCGGGGTCCAGCCCGGCGCTTCCCGTTTTCGGTGACGGGCGCGGGTCCCAGCCGTACGCCTCGGCGGCCGCCTCCACCACCGCGATCGAGCGCGCGCGGCGGTGGGCAGCGTCGTCGTCGGTTGAGCCGCGCAGAAGTTCCAGCCGGAACGCGACAGGGTCGGCGCCGGCGGCCGCGGCCAGTTCGTCGATGAAGGACTCGCCTGCGAAGGTCGTCTGCGGTCCGTTGGGGTCGCGCAGGTTGCCGGTGCGGAGCGGCGTCTCGAACGCCTGTGCGAAGCGGACCGCCCGGGTCTCCTCCCGCCGGTTCGCAATGTGGTACATGTCGTCGGGGCCGCGGCCGCCTCCGGGAGAGGGCCGCTCGGGCCGGAGCCCCATGAGCTGGGCGATCAGCACGGTGCGGGGCTGGTTGTAGCCGACATGCGCATAGTTGGCGATGCGGGCGCTGTAATCCAGCGCGACCAGGTTGCCGGCGGCGTCGAGACCGCCGCGCAGGTCGAAGGCGAAGGCCGGACCCTTGGTGTCCCACGCCGTCTCTTCGTGACGCGTCCACTGCACGCGCACGGGGCGGCCGAGTTCCTTCGCCAGGTACGCGGCTTCGAAGCCCGCGTCGTCAGCCGCGGTCCGACCGTAGAGCTGTGGCCCGTCCATCCAGATCACGCGCACGCGGTCCGGTGGCATGTCCAGGAACTCGGCGATTCCGGTGCGGTGGCTGTACGGCTTCATGTCGTTCGTGTAGATCGTCATCTGGCCGTCGGACGGATCGGCCAGGGCGTGTGCCGGGCCGATCGCGGTATGTCCCTGGAACGGCACTTCGTACGCGGCCTCGACGACCGTCGCGGCACCGGCGAGCGCGGCCTCGGGATCGCCCACGGGCGACGTGGGCGGGCGTCCGCCACCCGGCGCAGCCACCGGAGTCGCGCTGCGCATGTAGTCGAACAGGTCGTCCGAGGTGGGGAAGGGCGCGGTAGCCGGTCTTTCCCACTGCACCGCGAGCCTGTCCGCGGCCTCGATGGCCTGCTCCTCGCGCTCGCACACCACCGCGACGTAGTTGCCCCGGCTCACGACGCGGATGAAGCCGGGCAGGTCGCGCACCGACGATTCGTCGATGCCCACCAGGGTCGCGCCCACGAACGGAGGCCGCACGTTGCGTGCGTGCACCATGCCCGGGAGCTGCACGTCGATCGCCCACTCCAGCGAGCCGTCGACCTTGCCGGGAATGTCGTACCGGGGGATCGACTGCCCGACCAGCCTGAGATCCTGGACGGGCTTGACGCTGGCGACCCCGGTCGTCGCGTTGACGCTGTCGCCGGTCAGCGCGATGTCGAAGCGGCGTCCGCCGACCAGTTCACCGTACGTGGCGCTGCGCGAGCGATCGTCCCGCACCGAGATCACGCCCTCTCGCGCGTCGAGTTCGCCCACGGGGACGCTGAGACGCTCCGAGGCCATCTCGAGCAGCACACGCCGCCCTTCCGCCGCCACGCGGCGGGACACCATCGCATCACGCTCTATTGCGTCGGAACCGCCCGATCCGCCCTGGTCCACGGTCTTGTCGGTGCGGCCCATGACCAGCGTGGACATGTCGTACGCGATGTCGAGCTCGTCGCACATGATCTGGCGGGTGGCGGTCCCGGTGCCCTGGCCGCCGTCGGTCTTGCCCACGTAGAAGGTTGCGGTCCCATCCTCATGGACGACCAGCCACGAGTCGAGCTGGAGGTAATCGGGGTCGGGGTAAAGGGGCGGCTCGCCCGGGTTGTCCGCGGTGGAGTCGCGATGCAGGCCGGCAGCGCCGAAGCTGGTGAAGCCGAGGACGAACAGGCCCGAAGTCCTGAGGAAGTCGCGGCGGGAGGAGGTGCCGTCCCAGGGCGCCAGGGCACGGTCGACTTCGGCGGGAAGCCGGCGTTCGCCCGACTGAGGTCCGTCTGGCGCGCGCACCGCCCGCTTACCCTTGCGCGCGGCGCTCATCGGTTCGCGTCCCCGTCCGCCATTGTCACGGCCGCCCGTTTCACCGCCGCCTGGATCCGGTAATAGGTCATGCAGCGGCACAGCACGCGGTTCATCACCTGGCGGATCTCGTCGTCATCCGGGTTCGGGTTGTCGTCGAGCAGCGCCTTGGCCGTGAGGATCTGGCCGTTCTGGCAGTAGCCGCACTGGGGCACCTGCTCGTCGATCCAGGCCTGCTGGACGGGGTGCAGTTCGCCGTCGGCGGACAACCCCTCGAGCGTCGTGATCTCGGTGCCCTGGGCGCGCGAGACCGGGCGCGAGCAGGAGCGGACCGCGGTGCCGTTCATCAGCACGGTGCAGGTGCCGCACTGGCTGAGGCCGCAGCCGAACCGGGGTCCGCGCAGCCCGAGATCGTTGCGCAGCACGTACAGGAGCGGCGTTGACGGGTCGACATCGACCGTGTGCGTCTCACCGTTCACCCTCAGCGTGATTTCACTCATCGGTGGACTTCCTTCCGGGCGGCGGGCACCGTGCGCGCGGGCGGCCGCAAACTGGCGCACAAGTCGCGACGCGACTAAGTAAACGGGCGGCGGGACAAACCGCCAGCGAATACTCGCGGAACAGCCAGCACCCTTCGGCACCGGCCAGCCCACCATGACCCCAGACTCGAACCGGCAACGCGAGCAGCTCGGCAGGGGCATACGGCTGCGGTCGCTTTTCTCCCTGGCCTTCGGGACGATCATCGGCGTGGGGTGGATCATCGTCATGGGCGCGTGGCTGAGCGGGGCGGGCGCCGTCGGGGCGATCGTGGCCTTCGCCGCGGGCGGCCTCGCCATGCTCGCCATCGGACTGTGCTACGCGGAGATGGCCGCGGCCTACCCGGTCACGGGGGGCGAGGTCGCGTACGTGTTCGAGGCGTGGGGCGCGCGCCTGAGCTTCTTCGCCGCCTGGTTCCTCGCCTTCACGTACATCTTCACGACCTCCTACGAGGCGATCTCGGTCGAGTGGGTGGTATCGGCGCTTGTTCCGGGTTTCGGGGGGCCGGTCATCTACACGCTGCTGGGCCAGGACGTGAGGCTGTGGAGCCTGGCTCTCGGACTTGCGGTCATGCTGGTCGTCACGATCATCAACTACCGGGGCGGCCGCACGGCGGCGTGGTTCCAGGAGCTGATGACGGTCGGGCTGGTCGTCCTGACGGCGGTCTTCGTCTTCGCCGGGGTGACGGGCGGCAGCGTCGCGAACCTCGAGCCGATGTTCACCGGGGCGACCCCGGGCGCCGCCTTCGCCGGGGTGGCCGCCGTGTTCGCGACCGCCGCCTGGTGGTACGCCGGTTTCGACACGATCCCGCAGGCGATGGAAGAGGTGGAAGAGGGCTCCAGATTGCGGCTTCTTCCCCGGGTGATCGGCGCCGCGATCTTCTTCGCGATGGTCTTCTACTGTCTCGTGATCCTCGCGACCGCGATGAGCATGCCGCGTCCCGAACTGCTGGCCTCCGAGTTGCCCGCCGCCAGCGCCATCGAAGCCGCATTCGCCTCGCCGCTCCTGGGCCGCGTGGTGCTGGTCGCCGGACTCTTCGGGTTGATCACGACCTGGAACGCGGTCTTCTTCGCCGCCACGCGCATCGTCTTCGCGATGGCGCGCGCCCACATGATCCCGCACCGCCTTGCGCGTGTCCACGAGCGCCATGGCTCACCGTCGGCCGCCGTGATGTTTGTGGCGGTCATGGGCACGGTGGCCACGCTCTTCGGACGCAACGCGATCCTCGTGATCGTCGGGGCGGGGTCGATCTCCGTGGGGCTGGTGTTCCTCGTCGTGGTGCTCGGGGTCATCCGCCTGCGCAGAACGAAACCGCGTCACCCGCGTCCCTACACCGTGCCCGGAGGCCGCGCGTTCCTCTACCTGACCGCGGTGCTCGCCGCCGGACTCGTCGGGGCCGCCGCCTGGGGTCCCCTGCGCGCGGCCGAAGGAGGGGTCCCCCCGGAGTGGATCGTGCTCGGCGTCTGGTGCGCGCTCGGTCTCATCTTCTACCGCGTCGCCGCGCCACTGCGCAACGCGGTCAGCGCCAGGCGCTTGCGGTGGCTGGTCTTGAGCGAGGGCGATCCGGAGGAGGATGAGGAATGACAGGGCGATGAACGTCGCACGGCGCCGCCGGCCGCGCGCCAGGGCCGGGGCACTCGTTTTCGGCGGCGTGGGGATGGTCGGGTTCGCGGGCGCGGCGTGCGCGCCGGGCGCGGAGTCGCCTGCCGGGTCCGGCTCCGGGCCCACCGTGACGATCGCGGTGGTGGGGCAGGCGCTGATCGAACACGACCCGCGCGCGTACCTCGACGCGCCGCTCGCCACCGTCGCGCCGATCCTCGCGGCCGCCGACGCCGTGTTCACCAACCTGGAGGTCGCCATTGCGGGGCCCGGATGCGACTGCACGCCAACCCGCGACGATGTCTTCTTCCACGGCTCCGGGCCCGAGGTGCTCGACTATCTCGCCGAGATCGGCATCTCGCTGATGTCGCTCGCCAACAACCACTCGTGGGACTACGGCGACGAGGGCATCGTATCGACGCTGCAGGAGGTCGAGCGGCGCGGAATCACCCACGCGGGCACGGGACGCACGCTGCAGGAGGCGGTGGCCCCGGCCTACCGGGACGTGGGCGGCGTGCGCGTCGGGGTGGTCGCGCTGGCGACGGTGAATGCGCCGCCCGGCGCCATGGCGACCGGGACGAAGCCGGGCGTGAATCTCCTGCATCCGGACGACGCCGAGGCCTGGGACCGGAATCTCGGCGCGATCACGGAAGCCGCCAAGGGCAGCGACGTCCTCATCTCCTATCAGCACTTCCAGACCGACGCCGCGCCCGGATGGCAGCAACGCTGGGCGCGGGCGGCCATTGACGCGGGCGCGGACCTGTACGTCAGCCACGGCGAACCGCGGCTCGCGGGCATAGAGGAGCATGCGGGCGGCCTGATTCTCCATGGACTCGGGAACTTCATCTTCCATACGCGGACCGAGGTGGGGAACTATCCGCCGGAGGTCTGGGAGAGTGTGGTCGCGACGGTGACGGTGGACGCGGACGGGGTGCAGGGGGCCACGTTTGTCCCGATCGTGCTCGACGAGGGGACGCCGGGCGCACTGTTCTTCGAGACGCGGGGATATCCGGAAGTGGCGGCTGCCGACGGAGGTCCCGGGGACCTCGGGGACCGCGGCGCGGCAATCCTGGCGCGGCTGGCGGAGATGTCGGCTACGTTCGGTACGACCCTGGAGATTCGGGAGGGCCAGGCGCACTGGCGGGCCGGCGGTCGCTAGCTGCCAGTGCCCCGCGCCGCCGCATCCACCACTCGCTCGACGTCGTCCTCATTGTTGTAGACGCCGACCGAAAACCGCAGGGCACCGCTCCGGATCGCCAGACGGATGCCCGACCTGGTCAGGTGATCGTGCAGCAGGCTCATCGCCTCGCTGCCGGCCCCGTAGTGGCGCCCGCCGACACCGTGGCCCACGCAGACGATGTGCGCCAGGTGGGGGCCGGGCTCCCCGCCGATCACCGGGAGGCCGAGATCGAGCAGCTCGTCTGCCAGCCAGGCCGCCAGGCGGCGGACGTGAGCCTCCACGCGTTCGACCTTCAGGTAATGGAGCAGTTCCAGTCCTGCGCCCGCCGCCGCCGCGCCCAGGTAGTTGTAGTTGCCGACATCGAACCTGAGCGCGCCCGGGCGGTAGCGCAGATCGTCTTCCGTGTAGGCGGTCTCGTGGGCGTCGAGTTCCACCCCGAACCGGGCCAGGTGAATCGGCACGAGCGTGTCCGCCACCTCGCGCCGCACGTACAGGAAGCCGAAGCCGTACTCGGCCAGCAGGCACTTCTGCGTGGCGACCGCCAGTGCGTCGATCCCCAGTGCGCGCACGTCGGTGTCCAGCGCCCCGACCGACTGCGCCGCGTCGACCAGCGTCAGGGCGCCGACCCGCCGCGCCGCCGCCACGATGCCCTCCACGTCCGTGATGAAGCCCGGCGCGAACGAGATGCTGGGAATGGTCACCAGGCGGGTGCGTTCGTCCATTGCTTCGCCCATCGCGTCGACAGAGATGTGGCCGTCCACGGGCGCCACCGACCGCACCTCGATCCCGTGCAGCCGCGCCAGATTGTGCCACAGGTAGATGTTGTTCGGGTGCTCGACCACGGGACAAAGCACCACATTGTCGCCCGCCTTCCAGGGCAGACTGGCGCCGAACAGGTTCAACCCCTCGGACACGTTCTTGGTGATCGCGATCTCGTCGTCGCGCGCGCCGACCAGCGCCGCGAACGCCGACCGGGTGCGTTCGACAACCGCCCGCATGGCGTCCTTGTCGCCGCCGCGCAGCATCCGCATGCGCAGGTGGTCGGCCACCGCCGAGCGCACGGGCTTCGGGATCAGTGTACGCGCGGAAATGTCGAAGTACGCCTGCCTGTGCGCGCCCGGGAAGAGCGTCCGGATGGCCGGATTCATTCACGCCTCGCTTCCGAACGGGCGACCAGCGATGTCCCTACCATGTCGCCCATGATGTTCACCGTCGTGTTGCCAATGTCCACGAACCGATAGATCCCGCCCACGATCGCCGCCACCTCGACGGGCAGGTTGAACGCCTGCACATAGATAAGCGCGATCACGAGCCCACCGCCGGGTATGCCCCCCGAGCCCTCGGACAGGAGCAGCCCCAACAGCAGGATCGTCACGAAATCGGCTACCGTAAAGGTGACGCCGGCCGCCTGCGCGGTGAAGATGAGGACCGCGCCCAGCATGGCCGACGTCCCGTCCTTGTTCAGTTGGGCCCCGAGGGGGAGGGTGAAGGAGTACACGCGGCGGGGAAGGCCGAGCCGACGGGCCGTCTCGATCCCGACAGAAAGGGATGCCAGGCTCGACGTCGTGGCCGCGGTGGTCGCCCACAGGGAACCCGTGTCGCGCAGGAAGGGGCCCGGGCGGAAATCGCTGAACAGGCGCAGCAGCGTCATGTACCCGGCCACGATCACAAGCTGCGCGACCCACAGGCCCGCGAGAAACCGCGCCAGCGGGCCGAGCAGATCGGCGCCGTAGCGCCCCACCGTCACGGCGATCAGCGCGCCGATTCCCACCGGCGCCGTCCACAGGATCATGTGCACGAGGCGCCGGAAGAGGTTGGCGAGGTCGTCGTACGCGGCGGCGAGCCGGTCGCGCGGACCGTCCCGCAGCGCCATTGTCGCGACCCCGAGGGCCAGCGCGAGGACGACCACCTGCACCACATTCCCGTCGCTGAACGCCCGGAACACGTTCGTCGGGATCATGCCGAGAAGGACCTCGGCGATCCCCGGCACTTCGCCCACCGGTCCCGTGCCCACCGCCCCCGCCCCCTGCCCGGTGAGCTGCATGCCGACGCCCGGCCGCAGCAGCGCGGCCGCGCCCAGCCCCAGGACAAGCGCGACCACGTCCGTGGTCAGGTAGTAGCCGAGGGTCTTCCCGGCCAGGCGTCCCAGGGTGCGCGTGTCCGCAAGGGCGGTGAGCCCTGCAAGCAGGTTGAAGAAGACCAGCGGCACGGCCGCCAGGATCAGCAGATTGATGAAGAGATCGCCCACCGGCTGGAGCGCCACGACCCGTTCGCCCATGATCGCGCCCAGCACGACACCCGCGGCCATCCCGATGAGGATGCGGGTGCCGGGGCCGGTGCGGCCGTTCGCGCCGCCGGGCTCGGCGTCCGCTGTTCCGGTGCTCAACCGGGTCCCACGCCCATCAACTCCAGCACCCGCGTGAGCATGTCCTCGTAGTACGTCGTCACGTTGTCCGCCGTGAGCGGCATCCATTCGTCCACGGCCACGGGGTTGCCCTCGGCGATCTCGCCGTTCGGACGGATCGTGTGGCCGATGTTCCACATGAACTCGACGACGGGCTGTTCCGTTCCGGGGAAGGTCAGCACCTCGTCCCACTCCCAGGTGTTGGAGTAGCCGCCGGGCGGCATCCCGACCACCGGGCCGAGCCCGTTGTCCACGACGATCGAGACGAACTGGTCGAGGTGCGAGCCACCGTGGGGCCCCGAAATGATGCCGAGGGGGCCACGGAAATGGACCGCCGCCGGCTCCAGGATCCCGTCCGAGTCACGCGGAGCGTGCGCAAGCTTGAAGGGGACATTGTTACTGTACGCGTCGTCCCGCTCGAGCGCGCTCATGACGTCGTCCTCCAACCAATCCATCAACCAGGTGCCATCGTCGATCGTCTCCGGCACGCCTCCGTCGTTGATGTCGCGGGCGGCGAAGTCGCGGCGCTTGTCCTCGATGAAGGGGAGGGTGATGTCGCTGATGCGCAGGTTACCGAAGGTGGTCTTGAAGGGGCGGGGCTGCAGGCGCTGCATTGCGTATGCGCCGAGCGAACCGCCGCGGCTGCGGGTGACGTCCATGACGAGCGCATGATCGAGGAGGCCGGCCTGCTCGGCGTAGGCGATGAGACCGTCGACGTCGCTGACCATCGACTCGCGGAAGCCGCGCCAGATGATGACGAGGAAGCGGCGCCCGTCCTCGGGGATGAGGAGGTCGTAGGTGCCGGTCGTCAGCGCGAGGGCCAGGCCGGGGTAGCGCGGTTCGGCCGTGCCGTGCCAGAAGAGGTCGCCGGGGGGGGCGGAAGGGGAGCCGGTAGGTGGTCTCGTCGCCGTCGGTCGCGCCCTCGTCGATCGCGCCGTCGGCGGTCGCGCGGACGCCAAGCGTGAGGTGGTCGGTGCGGAGGTGGGGCGGGAAGGCTGCCGTCGCCAGGGTCATGGCTTCGGCCAGCTTCCAGCGCCGCGCGGTGTCGGTGGAGTGACGGATGAAGGCGGCGGCGGAATCGTGCCAGGCGGCGATCGGCATGCCGTTGACGCTGACGATGCGGGCGCCGATCGGCGGGGGTTCCGGCTGGTCTGCGTCGGCGTCGGTGTCCGCGGCGGCGTCGGCGTCGGCCGCGGGATCCACGAACGCGGCCACGTCGCCCACAAAGTAGGCTGCCTCGCCGGCCCCGTCCGCGTAGTCCGGGAAGACTCTGACGGGAGCGACTGGGGGCGGGTCCGGATCGGGTCCTCCCGAGACTTCCAGACCGGCGGTGTAGGACGGCGCCAGCCCGCCTGGCACCAGGGTCAGGTCCAGATGACGGTCGCGGCGTGCGTGGCTGAGCCTCGCGAGCGCATGGAAGAGTTCGTCCTCGGTGTCCGCAGCCACCACATCGTCGCGCAGCGCACTCATGGCGGCGAGAGGATCGAACCCCAGCCGCTCGTTCTTGACCGGCGAGAAGGCCTCGCGCCGCTCGGTGCGTGCCAGGATCGTGTCGAACAGGGCGCCGCGAAGCTCGGGCGTGCCGATGCGGGCGGAGGGGTCATTGCCGCCGGCGCATGCGGAGAGCGCGACGGCAAGCAGCAGTGCCGCAAACAGCAGTCCGGCAAGTGTGGCGCCCAACGGGCCGGTGCCCAGCGGGCCATTGTGTTTTCTCATGCCGCCAACTTGCATCGCGGACGGGTCGCTGGCCAGCTTGTGGGGAGGTTGTGGACCGGGCACCCATGGGCCGAACGCACTGAATCGAGGAGACTGAGATGGGCCCCAACCACAAGGCGCGACTCGCCTTGGCCGGGAGTTTCGTACTGGCTGCGGCCGGCCTGGCGGCGGTGGACGCGAGCGCGCAGTCGATTGACGAGGCGAGGTCTGCGTACGCGGACGGCCGGTTTGTCGAAGCAGCGGATCTCGCGGAGGCATTGGGGACGTCCGAGGCGTATACTCTGGCGGCGAAATCACTGGCGGTTTACGCCCACTACGAGGCGACCGACGAGGAGTTCGATGAGGTGATCGAACGCGCGATGCGGATGGGCGAGGAGGCGGTCGCCGCCGATCCGGGGAACGCCGAAGCGCACTATCAATCCGCACATGCAGTTGGCCGATACGCTCAGCGGGTCGGCGCCTGGACGGCGCTTCGGCAGGGCCTTGCGGGCAAGATCCGCGAACTGCTCGAAGCGACGATGGCCATTAAGCCCGACCATGCCGATGCGCACCTGGCCCTGGGCGGATGGCACGCCGACATCCATGCCGAGGGGCGTATCGCCCGCATGATGTACGGTGGGGACCGCGAGGAGGCCATCGCGCTTTTCGAACGCGCCCTGGAGCTGGAGCCGGAGTCGAAAATCGTGTTGCACGCCTACGGGATCAGGCTGCCCAGACTCGACGAGGAGAACGGCGTGGAGCGCGCCCGGGAGATGCTGGAGAAGGCGCTCGGCCTGCCGGTTCGGGACGCGTACGAGGAGTACGTGCACCTGGACGTCCTGGACGGACTGGACGCGTTGCCGGGGTAAAACGCAACTGCGGCACCAGTACGCACAAACTCGCAATACTAAACATTTATGTTAAGTATTGTGCATACACATCTGGGTCGTGCGCGTACAGGTGCTTGTGAAGCCGAACATTTACCGAACTATGGGGTATAAGGAGGTGGAACAACAACCGATCACCCCATGACTCCGGGATCAGAACAATGTACGTCGACTTCACCGCCACCAGCCCGTCCGACTCACAGGCGCTCGCCCCTGCTTCCTTCGACGCGGCGGTCCCCGCCCCAGTCTCCGACGACGATCCTCTGGGCGACGAGATCGCCGAACTCTCCGCCCACATCGACGCGGCCATCTACCGGCTCCTCACCCTTATCCTCCGATACGACGAAGAGGGGCGCTGGCACCAGCAGGGGTTTCGCTCCTGTGCCCACTGGCTCTCCTGGCGCGCCGGCCTCTCGCTCGGGCCCGCCCGGGAGCGGATCCGGGTGGCCCGCTGCCTCCCCTCGCTGCCCCACATCTCCGCCGCGCTGGCCAAGGGACAGCTCTCCTACTCGAAGGTGCGGGCCATGACCCGCATGGCCACCGCCGAGAACGAGGAACAACTCCTGACCTTCGCCACCCACGGCACCACCGCCCACGTCGAGCGGCTGGTGCGGGAGCGGCGGCGCATGCAGGCGGGCGACGATTCATCGGCCGCCGAGCGGGCGGCGCGCCGGGGCCTGTCGTTGTACCTCACCGACGACGGCGACTATGAGATCCGGGGCCGCCTCGCCCCGGAGGTGGGCGCCCTCTTGCTCAAAGCGCTGGAAGCGACGGAAGACAAGCTCTACAAGGAACAGCGGGCCGCGGGTACCGAGCACGAGACCACCGCGGCCGGGCGGCGGGCCGACGCCTTCGGGCTCTGGCTGGAAGAGCGCGTGCAGCCGAGTGTCCAGCTGGTGGTGCACTCCGTTGACACGCCTGGCTCGGTTGAAACGCTCAGCTCGGTGGTCACGGAAGAGGGCGTCGGCGTTCCAGCTGAAACGTCGTTGCGCCTCTGCAGTGACGCGGAAGTGGTGTCCGTCAAGCGCGGAGCGGACGGTTCCGTGCTCGATGTCGGACGCCGGCGGCGGACGGTGGACTGGCGGCTGCGCAAGGCGCTGGAGGCCCGCGACGGCGGCTGCCGGTTCCCCGGCTGCGACTCGCGTCTGCGCACCCACGCCCATCACATCAGGCACTGGGCCCAGGGCGGCGAGACGGCTTTGGACAACCTGGTGCTGCTGTGTCCCTTCCATCACCGCACGGTTCATGAAGGGGGCTGGCAGGTGGAGATGGACGAGCGGGGCGTACCGAGGTTCTTCAACCCGCTGGGCGTGCAAATGCCTGTGGTGCCGGAGGTGCCGGAGATCGGCGGGTTGCCGCCTGTGGCAGGTCTGGCGGGTGCGGCCGAACACCCGGCACTCCCGCCGCCGGACTTCGGGCTGGCGCGCTGGCACGGCCAGAATGGGATTGGCCCGTGGACCGGAACCACGCTGTGGCAGGGCGAGACCCCGGACCTGAACTGGGCGTTGGACTGGTTCGCGAGGAAGGACGGTGACGACCGGAGTGCGGGGGGCGAGCACCGCAGCGACGGAAGCGGTGGCCGGAGGTGACGATGTCGACTTGACATTCGAGAGTCGCTCCGTCTTATTACGAGCACTTTCGTACCGAGCTCACGCATGCAGGCAAGAGGGAGGTCAACCATGATCGCGCGGTCTCTCGCTGTCGTCACGTTGGCCACGGCTGCTATGGCGGCGCATGCCCCCGCACTCCCGGCCCAGCAGGTCATTGAACTCACGGGTGAGGACCGCGTGCTCGACGTGATTTTCGAGGAAGTGTTCCGGATCGGTGCGCTTGAAGGCGAGTCGTGGGAGACCCTCGGCACAGTCCGCACGGTGGCATTCGACGGGCGCGGCAATCTGCACGCCTTCGACGGAGCGGGCGGAACATACGGACCCTGGCGCGACCCCCGCGTCCTGGTCTTCGACGCAAGCGGCGCGTTCGCCCGCGAGTTCGGCCGGTCGGGACAGGGTCCCGGCGAGTTCAACAACCCCGTCACGCTCGCGGTGATGCGGGATGGCACTGTCGCCGTGAGCGACATGGGCCATCGGGCCTACCAGCTGTTCGATGCCGAGGGCGAATTCACGCGCATGGTTCGGGTCGAGGCGGCGAGTATGCAGACCCTGCTGGGAAGCGCGATATGGCCTGACCCGCGCGGGCAGGGTGTGTTCGTTGCCCTCACGGGAGACGGGCCTCGGTTCGGAAGACGATCCGGGACCGTCGGGTCGTCTCGCCCGATCGTCCGCGTCGCCCTGGACAGCGACGTCGCGCGGATCGACACGGTGGCGGAAGGGTGGCTGCCCCCGCCGCCCGGGGCTGCCGACACCAGGGTATCCGGGTTGGTGGTGAACGGCCGGCCCGTGACTATCGGTGACCTCGGCGCCTTCGGCCAATCCACCGCGTTCCAGCCGGAACTCCACCATGGGCGTGCTTTCCGACGGACGGGTCGTCTACGCGGATTCGTCGACGTGGGCGCTGAAGACTGGCGGCGACACGCGGACGCAACCGTCGAGCGTCGTCACCCGTCCGTTCGACCCGCAGCCCGTCACCCCGGCAATCGAGGCGGCCGAAAAGGAGCGGCTGGAGGCCGAGCGACAGGCTCGCCCTCTCGGTGGCCGCAAGATGGTCGAGATCCGCGGACCCGGAGGGGATGTCCAGTCCGGAACCTTCGAGATGCCCGAGCCGGCCTTCTATCCCGAACTCTCGGTCATCCACGCGTTGTCGGTCACCTGGGAAGGGCGGATCTGGGTGCAGCGCCTGGGCGACGATCCGCACAGCGGCGGCGCGATCGACGTTCTCACGGCGGACGGTGACTACATCGGAACGCTGCCGGCGGGCGCGACCGAGGTGCCCGACGCCTTCGGGCCCGACGGACTGGCGGCGTTCATCGAACTCGACCAACTGGACGTGGCCACGGTGGTCGTGCGGAGACTGCCGGCGGCAGTGCGTTAGGGCCCACCCGACAACGCGGACGGCCGGAAACCGCATCGAACCCTGGAAGACGCTCAACACGGAGGAAGCATCCCCATGAAATCCATCGCCGGACTGAAGCCCATCGCCGGACTGAAGCTCATCGCTGGGTCGAAATCCATCGCTGGACGAACCGCTCCATCCTTTGTCGCAGCCGCCTCGCTGCTGGCCGCCACAATCCCCCTCGCGGCCCAGGAAGTGATCGAGCTTCCGCGCCGGGACCAGCGGATCGACCCCGACTTCGAGGAGGTGTTCCGGATCGGCACGCTCAGGGGCGAGTCGTGGGAGATGTTCGGCGGCATCCAGCAGGTGGCCTTCGACGGAGACGGCAACCTGTATGTCTTCGACGGCCTCGGCAGCGTGACGGGGCCAGGGAACGTGCGGATGCTGGTATCGGGCGAGGTACGGGTGCTCGTCTTCGATCCGTCGGGCACGTTCGTGCGCGAGTTCGGATCCTCCGGGGAAGGGCCAGGCGAATTCAACCGGCCCGCCGGGTACGCGGTGCTTCGCGACGGAACCACCGTGGTGAGCGACGCGGGTCACCGCGCCTACCAGCTCTTCGACGCGTCGGGCAACTTCCTGCGGATGGTGCGCGCCAGCGACGAGTCGCGGGGCCCCTCGGGGTCCATCGCGCCCGACCCGCGCGGAGGAGCCATATTCTCCGGCGGCTTCGGCAGGAGTGTGGACATCCGTTTCTCGAGCGGCGACGACGCGGCTCCCCCGACCTCCCGTCCGGTCACGCGACTCGGTCTGGCGGGCGAAGTCGTCGACACCGACACCGTGGCCGACGGCTGGCTTCCGCCGCGCCGCGAACTGGAGGATCTCGTCGGGAACAACGTCCCCGCGCAACTGCGGCAGGCCCTGGGTGGGATGACCATGCCGACGACCTTCGAACCCCGGCTTATGACGGGCGTACTGCCGAACGGGGGCATCGTCTACTCCGACTCTTCCGCCTACGAGCTCAAGGTCACGCCGCCGGACGCCGGCACCGTGGCGCGCATCCTCCGTCGGCCCATGGAGCCGGAACCGTTGACGGACAGAATCAGGGAAGAGTACGAGGAACGACGGGCGGCAGCCCGCGAAGAGAGTGGCGGCGCGAGCGGCGGCAGCGTCATCGGCATGTTACGTACCAGGACTGGCGGCAATCCATCGAACCCGGGTTCCGGTGGGGCGGGTCAGTCATTCAGCATGAACCTGGAGCAGCGCTACTACCACGAAATCCCCGTTCTTCGCAGCCTCTCCACCACCTGGGGAGGCCGGATCTGGGTGCAGCGCGACGGCGAGGAACCGAACACCGACGGGCCGATCGATGTGCTGACCGCCGACGGCGACTACGTCGGCACCTACCGCACCGGCGCGACCGAGATGCCCGACGCCTTCGGCCCGAACGGGCTGGCGGCGTTCATCGAGCTCGACGAATACGACGTTGCCAGTGTGGTGGTGCGGAGGTTGCCGGTCGAGGTACGCTGAGCGACAGGGGCGCGGGCGGGCGCGCGGGACAGAGGCGCCGGACGGGACAGGAGCGCCAGACGGGCGCGGCGCGTAGATTGGCTTGCCAACCCTGCCGTACCAAGCCGCCTGGAGAGCCCCTCATGCGCCGCACTGCATTTGCAGTTTTCGTCCTGCTCCTCACCGCCGCCCACACGGTGGCGGCCCAGACGTACTTTCCCGGTCGCCACCCGGACTGGGAGCGTCGCACGCCCGAAGAGGCGGGATTCGACCCCGCAGGGATCCAAAGGGCCATTGACATTGCGGTCGCCGGGGAATCGCAGTCACCCAGAGACCTCTCCTTCAACCACCTCGGCACCTTTGGTCGCGAACCCCTGGGCGATGCCGTCGGGCCGTTCACCACGCGCGGGCCGCAGTCCGGCCTGATCGTGCACAAGGGCTACATCATTGCGGAGTGGGGCGACCCGGCCAAGGCCGACAACACCTTCAGCGTCTCGAAGAGCTTCCTGTCGACCACCGTCGGCCTGGCGTGGGACAACGGCCTCATCCGCGACGTGGGCGACGTGGTGCGCGACTACATGCCGCCGATCATCCTCGATGTCGGCGACGGCGAGCCCGGCGACGAGAACGGCCGCCGTCCGAAGCTGCTTTTCGAGTCCGAGCACAACCGCGGGATCACCTGGGACCACCTGCTGCGGCAGACGAGCGACTGGGAGGGCACGCTGTGGGGCAAGCCCGAGTGGGCCGACCGCCCGGATCAGGACCGCTCCACCTGGGGCACCCGCCCGCGCAACGCACCCGGCACCGCCTACGAGTACAACGACACGCGCGTGAATCTGCTGGCGCTGGCGGCCACTGCGGTGTGGCGGCGCGCGCTCCCGGAAGTCCTGCGCGAGCACGTCATGGACCCGATCGGGGCCTCGACCACCTGGGGCTGGCACGGGTATCACAACTCGTGGGTCATTCTGGACGGCCGCCAGGTTCAGGCGGTCAGCGGCGGCGCGCACTGGGGCGGCGGCATGATCCTGAACGCCTACGACCAGGCCCGTTTCGGCCTCTTCACCATGCACAAGGGCAACTGGGACGGGAAGCAGCTCCTCTCCGAGGACTGGTTCGACATGGCGACCGCGCCGGGCGAGGTCAACCGCAGCTACGGCTTCATGAATTTCTCGCTGAACACTGACCGAGGCCGCTATTCCAACGCCCCCGAGTACACATGGACACACACGGGCGCCGGCTCGAACCTGATCTACGTGGACCCCGAGAACGAACTCGTGATCGTGTGCCGCTGGATTCGGGGCGGGGCGTTTACGGACGTGGTGCACACGGTGCTGGAGTCGATGGAAATGGCGGCGAGCAACTGACGCCTATGGCACCCGCAGCCTCACACCCGTAGCCGTCCGCACGATCTCCGGCTGCACGCGCGCGATCGTACACGCGCGGTAGTGCGCCAGCAGCTCGTCGACGCTGCCGAAATCGCAGAGGTCTTCGAGCGTGCGGATCGTCGGAAAGATCATCGGCAGCCGCCCGCTCCGGTGCCTCTCCAGCGCCGCGCGGGGCGTCAGCCACACCGCGTCGGTCATCTCGCGCTCGTCGTAGACGGCCTTCGACCCGGCAGGCACCCTGGCCGCAAAGAAGCGGGTGTCGTAGCGGCGGGGTTCTACGGAGGGGGTGACCCAATGAGCTATGTACTCGACCCGGCTGCCATCCAGGCGCGCACCGAGCTTCCGTAGCACGGCGGCGAAGGAAGCTCCGCCCTCCAGGAGGGCTTCCCTCGCCTCGCCCACCGCCCCGTCACGCGGCGGCCCCTGCACGGCGACCACCCCGGCCAGCAGCCCCGTCTCTTCGACGGCTTCCCGCAGCGCGGCCCCGTAGTACGCGATCGCGGGCGGATCCGCGCCCGGCGCGATCCCCAGCCGCCCCGCCGCATCCTCGCGCGTCAGGCCGTCCCAGCGCTCGGCCAGCGCGTCCTCGCCGTCGGCGGCGTCCACCCGCCCACCCGGGAACACGTACGCGCCCGGCACGAATCCCGTGGCGCGGTTGCGGCGCAGCAGGAGCACCTCGGGGCCGCCCTCGCCCTCGCGCATGAGCACCACCGTCGCCGACGGATGCGGCACGGCCGGCGTGGCGGGCACGTTCTCGAGCGTCTCGACGAAGCCCGGCGGCAGCCTTTCCTCGGGGATGTCGTAGGGTGGGGGGCTGTCGCCGGGGCGCCGCCCGCCGTCGGGTCGCGGCCCCGGGTCAGCCTCCCGCTCAGTTCCCCGCGGCATGCCCGTCCTTCCGGGGTTCCGACGCCGCGGCCCATCCCTTGTCCAGGCGGAGGATCACCTGCGCGCCCCCGAAGTCCGTGCGGCGCCAGTCCGCCAGCTCGTGGCCGCGCGCCTCCAGGTCCGCCGCCACCTCGTCGCTGATCCGCTCGATCGCGACGCGCGTGCCCGAGAGGTGCCGGAACCGCGCCGCGTCCACGGCCTCCTGCGGGTCCATCCCGAAGACGAGCATGTTGAGCAGCAGCTGGGTGTGCCCCTGCGGCTGCATCGATCCGCCCATGAGTCCGAACGCCATCAGCGCCTCGCCGTCCTTCGTGACGAAGCCCGGGATGATCGTGTGGAAGGGGCGCTTGCGGGGCGCCACCTGGTTGGGGTGGCCGTCGTCGAAGACGAAGCCGGCGCCGCGGTTCTGGAGGGCGAACCCGGTGCCGGGGATCACGACCCCCGACCCGAACCCCGAGTACACCGAGTTGATGAACGACACCATGTTGCCGTCGGTGTCGGCGACCGACAGGTAGATGGTCTCGGAGTCGGTGACGGCGCGGCCGGGGCCCACGCGGTCAGCCGCGACGCGCGGGTCGATCAGCGCGCGCCGCGCGTCGATGTAGCCCGGGCTGAGGAGCGACATGGGATCGATCTCCATGTGGTCGGCGTCGGACACGTACCGGTGCAGGTCGGCGAAAGCGAGTTTCTTGACCTCGATGAGGTGGTGGAGGTAGTCGGCCGAGTTGTGGCCCATGCCCTCCAGGTCCATCGGCTCGAGGAGCTCCAGCATCTCGAGCGCGGCGATGCCCTGCCCGGCTGGCGGCAGCTCCCACACCGTGTAGCCGCGGAAGTCGGTGCTGATCGGCTCGACCCAGCGGGGCTCGTGGTTGGCAAGGTCCTCCAGCGTCAGGAACCCGCCCAGTTCCGCAAGTCCGTCGACGAGTTCGCGTCCCAGCGAGCCGCCGTACAGAACCCCGGGGCCCTCGTCTGCGATCCGCTGGAACGAACGGGCAATATCCGGATTCGTGTGCCATTCGCCCGCGCGGGGCGCCCTCTCGCCGTCGACCAGGTACGTCGCCCGGGCACCTTCGTCGCGGGCCAGCTTCTCGGTCGCGCCCGCCCACTGACGCGCAATCACCGGGGTCACCGGAAAGCCTTCGCGCGCGATCCGGATCGCCGGCTTCAGCACCTCGCCCAGCGTCAGCTTGCCGTAGCGGGTGACCAGGGCGTTCCAGCCGGACACCGCGCCCGGTACCGTGACGGCCTCCGGCCCGCTCCCCGGCACCCGGTCGTGGCCGCGCGCGCGGAGGGCTTCGACGGACATGCCGCTGCCGCTTCTCCCACTGGCGTCGATCCCGACCAGCTCGCTCGTCTCGGCCAGCCACACGATCGAGAAGGCGTCGCCGCCCATCCCGGTCATGTGCGGCTCGGTGACGTTCAGCACGGCCGCGGCGGCGACCGCTCCGTCTATTGCGTTGCCCCCCATCTGCATGATTTCCAGGGCGGCGGCGGTGGCCAGCGGCTGGCTGGTGGCGGCGGCGGCGCGCGGGGCGTACACCGTCGAGCGGCGCCCCATGTCCTGCTGGGCGAGAGCGCTCATCGGCCCGCCCGCAGCCATGGCGAGCACGAGAAGAATGTGGCGGGTCTGCATTGCATGCGTCCTTGGTCCTGGTAACTGGGTCAGGGCTGTCCTGGGTGCCGTCCGGGGCTGTCCCGCGGGGTCGGCGACCGGATCAAGCTACCGCTTCGCCGGAGTGGTCGCCAATATGGCCGAATCGTCCACGGTTTACTGCCAAAATGGCCGATTCGATGATCAAATCCTGCCAGAGTGGCAGTACGATGGCGGGTAACATCGGGTCCCATGGCGTCGTAGACACTGGCAAGGTTCTGGCGTGGAAGCCATTATCTCCCCGAACCAGACAACAACACAGAGCAAACATATGAGCCGACGGTTCTCATTACCCGTACTGCCGCTTCGCGACACGGTCGTCTATCCGGGCGTGGCGGTGCCTATCTCCGCCGGGCGCCCCGGCACGGTCGAGGCCGTCCAGGAGGCGCTGGAGGGCGATCGACGCCTTTTCGCGGTGGCGCAAAACGAAAACCAGGACGATCCGGACCCACAGATTCTCTACGCGGTCGGGACCGTCGTAAGGATCATCCAGACCCACCGCGTGCGCGGCGGCATCCAGCTCCTCGTTCAGGGCGAGTCGCGCGCCCGCGCGGTGGCCTACATGGACGACGGCGAGGCCATGTTGCGGGCCACGCTGGTCCCGATGGAGCGGCACGGGATCCCCGATCCTGCCGATCCGGGTATCAAGGCCCTCGACGCCGAATTGCGCGAGCGTGCCGCCGAGCTGGGAACCCGCCGGGGCGTTTCCGCCGAGGCGCTGAACCAGCTGATCCAGGGGGTGGACGACCCCGGATCGTTCGCGGACCTGGTGGCGTTCTACCTGGACCTGCCCACCGACGAGAAGCAGGAACTCCTCGAGACGCTGGGCGACGAAGACCGGATGCGGGCGGCGCTGGTGGCCGTCGAGCGCGAGCTGGTCCGGATCGACGCTCAGGAGGATATCCAGGCCAAGGTTCAGGAGGAGCTCGGCGAGCGGCAGCGCGAGATGCTGCTGCGCGAGCAGATGAAGCAGATCCGCAAGGAGCTGGGCGAAGAGGGAGACCGCGACGACGTCGAGGAGCTGCGCGAGCGGATCGCCGAACTCGATCTGAGCGACGTCGCCCGCACCGAGGTCGAGCGCGAACTGCGGCGGCTGGACCGGACGGCGCCCCAGGCTGCCGAGTACCAGGTCATCCGCACCTATCTCGAGTGGATCACGGAGCTGCCCTGGAGCGACCGGACGGACGACAAGATCGACCTGCACCGCGCCGAGGAGATCCTCGAAGAGGACCACTACGGCCTGGAGGACGTGAAGGACCGGGTACTCGAGTTCCTGGCGGTTCGGAAGCTGCAACAGGACCGCTTCGCCGATGACGAGGACGAGGAGGAAGCGCCGGAGCTGGCGGAGTCGGCCGATGCGGAGGAGTCTGCCGATGCCACTGGCGACGATGCCGAGGATGAGGCGTCCGAAGAGGACGACCTCACCCTCCCCGACCCGCTTGCCAACGGTGGCAGGGGGCCGATTCTGCTATTTGTTGGCCCGCCGGGCGTTGGCAAGACGAGTATTGCCCGCTCGATCGCGCGTTCGGTGGGGCGGAAGTACGTGCGCATTTCGCTGGGCGGGGCACGGGATGAAGCCGACGTGCGGGGACACCGCCGCACCTATGTGGGCGCCATGCCGGGGCGGATCGTTCAGGGGATGAAGGAGGCCGGGAGCAAGAACCCGGTATTCCTGCTGGACGAGGTCGACAAGCTGGGCGTCTCCTTCCAGGGTGATCCGAGCGCTGCGTTGCTCGAGGTCCTCGATCCCGCACAGAACTCGACCTTCATCGACCACTATCTGGGCGTGCCCTTCGACCTTTCCGAAGTCCTCTTCATCGCCACGGCAAACTACGAGGACCGGATCCCGCCGCCCCTGCTCGACCGGATGGAGACGGTCGAGTTCCGCGGCTACACGGAAGAGGAAAAGTCCGAAATCGCGCTGCGCTATCTGCTGCCGCGGCAGATGCGCGAATCGGGTCTGCGCGAAGACGAGCTCGAGATCGGACGCGAATCCATTCTGGCCGTCATTCAGAAGTACACACGCGAGGCGGGCGTGCGGCAGCTGGAGCGCGAACTCGGCAAGCTCGCCCGCAAGGTGGCGCGCAAGATCGCCGCCGCCGAGACCGACGGACTGGAGATCACGCCCGCGGTTGCCGAAGAACTGCTGGGCCGTCCCCGGGTGCATCCCGAACGGCGCGCCGCGCACGACGCGGTGGGTGTGGCGACGGGCATGTTCTACACGCCGATGGGCGGCGACATCATGTTCGTCGAGGCCAGCGTGATGCCGGGCGAAGGGGGCCTGGTGCTCACCGGGCAGCTCGGCGACGTCATGAAGGAGTCGGCCCGGGCCGCGCTTTCGTACGCCAAGAGCAACTACTCGACGCTCAAGATCGACGAGGACGCGCTCGACAAGCGCGAGATCCACATCCACGTGCCGGCGGGAGCCGTTCCCAAGGACGGTCCGTCGGCGGGGATCACGATGGCGACCGCCCTCATCTCGGCCATTTCGGGACGGAAGGTGCGCGCGGACCTGGCGATGACGGGCGAGCTGACGCTCACCGGCCGCGTGCTGCCGATCGGCGGCGTGAAGGAGAAGGTTCTGGGCGCGGTGCGCGCAGGCGTGCAGGAGATCATCATCCCGCACGAGAACGAGGCCCACCTGGAGGACCTGCCCGACGCGGTGCGAAGCCAGTTGACGGTGCATCTGGTCGAGGATCTCGACCGGGTCGTCGAACTGGCGGTACGCGCGCCCAGGAAGCCGGCCGCCGGGACGGCGATGGCGGCGGTCCCGACGGAGGAAGCGGGAGCGTCGATCCGGGCGTAGGGGGTAGGGGGCCCGCAGGCCTGCGTTGGCGGGCCCGGCCGGCTTCAGCCGATCACGATGTGCCCGGCCGTGCCCTCGGTCATCCGGCCGACCACGGCGGCCAACTCGCCCCTGTCCTCCAGCTCTTCCACCAGCCTCGCCGTCCGCTCCGGCGGGCACGCGATCAGCAGCCCGCCCGAGGTCTGAGCGTCGGCCAAAAGGACCCTGGTGGTCTCCGGGACGCTGCCGTCGTGCGAGACGTTTGCGGCCGCGTCGGAACGGTTCCGCCGGGTGCCGCCCGGCACGTGGCCCGCCACGACCAGGTCCGCGGCACCGTCAAGCACCGGCACCTGCGCGGCATCGATCCGCGCGGCGACCCCGGACGCGCGCGCCATGTTGCCGAGGTGGCCGGTCAGGCCGTAGCCGGTTACGTCGGTTGCAGCGTGGGCCCCGGCCGCGATCGCCGCTTCGGCCGCGCCGCGGTTCAGGCGCGCCATCGACTCGACGGCGGCGTCGAGCAGCGCCGGTGGGCACGTCCCCGCCTTGACCGCCGTCGCCACGATCCCCGTCCCCAGCGGCTTCGTGAGCACGAGGTCGTCCCCCGCGCGGGCACCGTCGTTGGCCAGCATGGCGCCGGGATCGATCTCGCCGACCGCCACCATCCCGTACTTGGGCTCGGCGTCGTCGATCGAGTGGCCGCCCACCACCGGGATCCCCGCCTCGCGGGCCTTCTCAGCGCCGCCGCGGATGATCTCCTCCGCCAGACCCGCGTCCAGCAGGTCGCGCGGGAACGAAAGCAGGTTGAGCGCGAAGAGCGGCCGCCCGCCCATCGCGTAGACGTCCGACAGCGCGTTGGCTGCGGCGATGCGGCCGAAGTCGTACGGGTCGTCGACGATCGGCGTGAAGAAGTCCAGCGTGACGACCAGCGCGCGGTCGTCGGCGATTCGATACACGGCTGCGTCGTCCCCTGTTGACGCGTCAACGAGGACGTTGGGATCAGCCGCCGGGAGAAGGTGACGCAGCACGTGCGCCAGCTCGGCCTGGCCGAGCTTGCACGCTCAGCCGGCGCCGTGGGACAGCGTGCTCAGCCTGATCCGGGGTCTCTGGTCGCGGGAATCGCTGGACATGCCGAAAAAGTAACACCGCGTCGGCGCCGTGGAGTGTAGATTGTCTGGGTAGCCGGGAGCCAACGACAAGCAAGCCGGGGAACGATCCGTGAGACTTGGGAGCAGGAGCGTCAGGGGACCGCAATGACCGCGCCCGCCTGGTCGTCGCGTCACGAGTTCGCCCGCGAGGTGGGCCGTTCCGACGAGGACATGAACCTCGCGCGCGCGGCACTGCTCGTGGCCCGCGAGGAATACCTCCAGCTGCCGGTGGACCGCTACCTGGGGCGGCTCGACATCCTCGCCGAAGAGGCGCGCGACCGGCTGGGCAGCGAGAGCGCCCCGGCGCTGGTTCTGGCGGAAGCGGTCCGGCACCTGTTCAGTGTGCGCAAGCTGCGCGGCAACCGCGAGCACTACCACGATCCGCGCAACTCGTACCTCAACGACGTGCTGGACCGGGGTCTGGGCATTCCCCTGACGCTCGCCATCGTGCTGCTGGAGGTGGGGTGGCGGCTGGATCTGGCGCTCGAGGGCGTGAACTTCCCGGGGCACTTCCTGGTGCGTTTCCGCGGCGAAGCGATCTCGTTCCTGATCGACCCGTTCCACGGCGGCGTGAATCGCTCCCGCAAGGAGCTGCGGGACATGCTCCATCGGCAGCTGGGCAAACCCGCCCGGCTGGAGGATCGGTTCCTCCGGACCGCGTCCAGGCACGACATGATCGTCCGCCTGCTGCTCAACCTGAAGGGGATCCATCACCGCACCGGCGACGACAAGCGGGCGCTGGCCGCGGTCGAACGCATCCTGGTCGTGCGGCCGACCGCGCGCGAGCAGATCCGGGACCGCGGTTTCCTGCTTGCGCGTCTGGGCCGTGCCGACGAGGCGGTCACCCAGCTGGAGACGTATCTCGCCTTCGCGCCCGCCGCGGGCGACGTGGAGCGCGTGGAAGCGCTGGTCCGGGAACTGAAGACGGGTGGAAAGCCGGGCAGTGCGCGGTAGGTTGCGGCTTCCCGCGACTGCGAGCCGCCGGGTAAGCGCATGGACCGCCCCGTGAAGCCGGACGCGCGCCGCCACTACGGCGATCCCGCGGGCGAGTACCGGGCAGCCGTGGAGGGGTGCGGGGTGGTGGTGCGGGGGGACCGGCGGCTGGTGCGTGTCCACGGCCGCGCCCCGGTGCAGATGCTCGACGGGATCGTGACGAGCCGGATTCCGGGGGCGCCGGCGGGGGGTGGAGCGGCGTCCGGCGGGGCGACCGGCTCGACGACCCCGGTGGGCGACGCCGTCTACGGGACGATCCTTACGGCCAAGGGCCGCATGGTCACCGACGTCACGACCCTCTGGCTGGGTGCTGCTCAGGAAGAGGGGTTGGGGCTGAGTGTCGCGGAGGCCGCGCACGAGGAAACCCTGGCGCATTTCGGGCGGTTTCTCCCCCCGAGGCTGGCGCGATACGAAGACCTTGGGCCGGCGACCCGGCTGGTTACGGTGGTCGGACCTCGCGCGGCCGAGGCGGTTGCGGCGGCGTTTGGGGTTGCGCCGGACGACGGGTTCGCCCTGCTGGACGGTGGGCCGCTCGGCGGCGGGACGCTGGTGGCGCGAGGCGTGCGGCAGGTGCCGTCATGGGACGTGTGGGTGGGTGCGGACGCGATGTCGGACGCATGGGAGCGGCTGCGAGGGCACGGCGCGTTTCCGGTCGGCTCGGGCGTCTGGCACACGTTGCGGGTCGAGGCGGGTTTTCCGCAGTTCGGCATCGACATGGACGACGGCACGATCCCCGTCGAGGCGGGGCTCGTCGATGTCGCCTTCGATCACGACAAGGGCTGCTATACCGGCCAGGAAGTCATCGTGCGGATCCGGCACCGCGGCCGCGTGAACTGGCACCTGCGGGCGTTACGGTTCGGGGAGGCGCCGGTTCGGCCGGGCGCGCAGCTGTTCGAGGCGGGGGGCACCAAGGTACGGGGCCGGGTCACTTCAGTGGCGGATTCGCCGCGCTTCGGCCAGACGATCGGGTTGGGCTACGTGCGGCGCGAGGTGGAGCCGCCGGCGACGCTGCGGCTTGGAAGCGGGGAAGGGGCGGAAGTGGGGGTGGAGGTTTGCGGCGGATGAACACGCGGACATCGCTTCTGCTCGTGTTCTTGTTGCTAGGGTGTGAAACACCTGGGGCTCCCGGCAGTTTCCGTGCCGTCAACCTCTTTGCGAACTCAGAGGGCGAGCGGATGGTGCGGCCCGTCGACTATGAGACACTCTGGACCTATGGCGAAGGCGACACAACGCTGGCCAGTGCGATCGCTGTGGACGCGTTCTCCAATGGAGACGCCGCCGTGCTGGACGGGAGGAGCCAACGCGTCCACCGTATTGGACCCGGGGGAGTGGTGTGGTCTTGGGGGAGAACAGGACAAGGGCCCGGTGAGTTGCGGAATACACGGGCAATGGCGGTAAACGACCGCGGAGAGGTCGTTCTGGCCGACTCGGGTAATCGCAGGCTCATCTGGATTTCGGGATCCGGCGAGTTCTTGCGGGAGGTTTCGCTGCCGTCCGCGGAACGGTGGTCCAGTGGCACGGTAAACGGTGTTGTACCGCTGGCCGGTGGCGGATACATCCTTGACACCATGGCGCCCGACCCTTGGCTCCGGATGTCAGAAGGCGGCGAGTTGGTGGCCGTTGTGGCATCGCCTTGGGAAGGGATCGGCGGCATGCATCCGCTTCAGCGTTACGGCGAGGTCGCCGGCGGTCGACGCAACCTGTGGGTCTTCGGGTTTGCACTCGGGAACGGGTTCTTTGTGTTTGACGACCGCTCCGTGCGGGGAATGTACCCGTATGTTGCGCATTCAGACTTCCCCGACGTCGTCGCGACCGAGCGCCCCGATGGTGGGGTCCAGCTGTCTTACACCGCACGCCCGACGCGAACTGCGCAGGATCTGGCTGTGCGGGGCGATACCCTGTTTGTATTGGTCAACAATCGGGGGCTTGACCGCTACAACCTGACAACGGGCTCGTATGTGGAAACGATCGTTCTTCCGGAGCCCGTTATCCGGGTGGCAGTTTCCGGTCACGGCTTGCTGGTTATAGAGGCTGGTCGACTGTTTCCCACCGTGACGTCTCTTCGCGCTCCATCGGCATCGGGGGAAGACGACGACGTCTGACCTGGGCGGACCCAACCGCGAATCCCGCCACTCCACCAGGAACAGGTTCGTGTCGCCCTCGTGGGACATGTTGCGGATCGAGCCGATTTCCCAGGAGGCGCCCTACCCCTCCGGTTCCAGCGCAACCAGCCTGAGCACGCGCACGGTCGGCACGTCCATCTCGTCGGTCTCGATGTAGGCCAGGAGCCCCCCGGGACCGAAGGCGTCAGGCGTGCGGAGCCCGTCCGGCGGCAGCGTGCCGATGTATTCGCCGTCCGGCGTCACGATATCCGTCGGGCCGTCGTCGTCGCCCGTCGGACCCCAGCGTTCCAGCCAGATTCGGTCGTCCCAGTCCACCGCCAGGTCGTACAACACCGGCAGCTCGGCGGCGAAGGTGCGCCCCTCCACGCCCTCCCGCTCAAGCTGAACGCCGGCCCTGGCTGCGCTCTCAAGCGCCGACGCCTCATTCTCGCGGTAACGCTCGCGTTCGGCCTCCATGATCGCGTCGTCGACCGGAAGCGGTGCGATCGGCCGCTCGATGGTGCCGGTGATGCTCCCGTCGAGTCCGATGAGCTTGACGCGGTATCCGACCGAGTCGGTCAGTGCGAGGCGGCCGTCGGTCAGAGGGTCGTATTGCAGACGGGGCTCGAAGGCGCGGCCCGCTGCCGTGCGCATGCGCACGCCGCTACCCGATGTCGACTCCATGGTGGTTTCGTCCCCCTCCTCCTCGGGCAGCTCCCATGCGGTGTAGAGGAGTTCTTCTTCGGTGGCGTCGAGTGGGAAGATGTGGATGGGGCGGCCTTCGTCCTCGGACTCCTCCTCGTCGCCGCCGAAACGCATGATCTGGCCGGTCACCAGGCGGCCGTCGGGAAGTGCCTTGTCAGCCATGACGATTCCGCTCGTAAACGGGTCCATGGTGATGCGCCGTACGAATTCGCCATCGGGTTCGAGAAGGTCGATCGTCGTGAATCCCATCACCGTATAGGAACCGTTGCGCGCGACGATCGCCGCGATGACGTTGCCGAACTCGCCTGGTCCCTCTCCCGGCCCGCCGACCGTGCGGATCAGCGACCCGTCCGGCCCGACCACCACGATGTGTTCGGCGTTGCTGTCGAAGATGTGCAGGTTGCCCTGGGCATCGAAGTGTACCGAGCGAACGTTGCCGAAGGCCTGCCAGTCGGTGGCCATGGCCGACCCGACGGTGAAGACCTCCTCGGTCACGGCGTTCACGATCACGTCCGGGCCATCCAGGGTTCCGGCGGCGCCCGTGCCCGAATCCGTCCCGGTATCGCCGCAGGCAGCCAGCAACGTCAGGGAAACGAGCGGAGGAAGGTGTCGCAGTCGCGTTTTTGTCGCGTTCGTCCTTGTCGGCTTCGTCATTCTGGTTCGTCCTTCGTGACAGGAGGTCAACATTCGGGTCGTCGCGTTCAAGGTATGCCGGGAGCCCACTTGGGGCGATGGCGGGAGTGGAGGGGATGCCTCCGCAGTGTTTTGATGATCAGCCCTGTATGCCCAGAAGTTATCCTTGACGGCCCGTTCCCAACCCAGCCTGCCGTTGCCCGAGGAGACCGTTATGAACGAAGTGAAGCGGCTGTCTGAACCGGCCAGGCTCTGGGAGATGCTGGCCGCGGTCGGCGCCACGATGATCACGATTGTCGTCGCAGCCGTGTCGGCCACCTGGGTATTCGGGCGTTCGGTCTCGGACACCGCGCTCAGGATCTCCGAGGTCGAACTCAAGGTGTCGCAGGTCGAACTCGCCGTGACGACGGCGATCAAGGACTCGGAGATCAGGACTCTCGAGCTGGTGGCCGAGCTGCGAAGGGAGAACCAGCTCGCGCACGACAGGCTCGAGGCGCTCGTTACCGATCTGCGGGTCGACTTTGCCGAGTTTGCGGCGTCTGGTGCCGATGGCCTTCCGGCCGGGGATGGAGGGAGCTAACGCCGCCGGTCCCAGTAGTCATCCGCGCGCACATCCGTCCGCGTGATGTCGTCGTTCGTCCACGGGCGAGGCCCATAGTCGCGCTCGATCGGCCAGGTCTGCCGCAGCGTGCGGGCGTCGAAGAGGTTGCCGCCGACGAGGACCAGGCTGACTTCGGACGACAGGCGGATGTCCTCGAGCGGGTTGTTGTCGAGCACTGCCAGGTCGGCGAGCTTGCCGACCTCGATCGAGCCGATGTCCTGCTCCAGGCCGATGAAGCGCGCGGCGCTGATGGTTCCTGCCTTGAGCGCCTCCAGCGGGGTCATGGCCTCGCCGAGCGCCCACATCTCCCAGTGTGCGCCCAGGCCGTCGACTTCGCCGTGCGCGCCGACCGCGACGTGGCCGCCCGCGCGGGCGATGTCGGCTGCCCCCTCGGCGATGAGCGGGAAGATGAACTCGCGGGCGGGCTTTTTCACGAAGCTGCGCCGCACCGCGATCTCCTGCCACGGTGACCACTTGAGCTGCAGCGGGTCGAGCCACAGGTCGCGCTCGCCGAGCCAGAACTCGATCGCAACGCCCTTCGGGTAGTCGGTCAGGGTGATCTGCGGCGAGTAGGTCGCGCCGGCCAGTCCCATGAACGTCGTCACGTCGCTGTAGGTGGGCACGTTCTGGATGGGGTGCTCCCATCCGGTGTGGCCGCCCATGACGAGACCCAGCAGGTAGATGAAGTCGCCGTTCTCGGCCGTCAGGGTGACGCCGCGCTCACGGGACGCCTGCGCGAGCATCTGGCGCTGGACGCGCGTGCACTGCTTGTAGTCCTTGAGCGACAGGGCGCCCTGGTCGGCGAGGCGGTTCACGTGGTTGCGGGCGTCGTCGTACGAGGCGATCTCGCGCACGGGGCCGTGCGGCGGGCAGACCAGGGTCTGGCCGGTGGAGTAGGTGCGCGGGCCGATCACGCGGCCGGCCTCGTGCATCTCGGAGATCACGAACGAAGGGTCCGGCTGCGCGGAGGGGTCGTGCGTGGTCGTGACGCCGTAGACGAGGTAGCGCGCGGACTCGTGGCGGCGCTGGGGCGGGATGAACGAGTTGCCGGCGAAGGTGAGGTGGTGTGCGTGCACGTCGAGGAGGCCGGGGATGATGGTCTTGCCGGAGACGTCGACGACGCGGTCCGCGCCCGAGGTGTCACAGTCGCCGACGCACGCGATGCGGCTGCCTTCGATGACGATCGTGCCGCGCTCGATGACGTCGGGGAGGGAGGATTCCGCCATGGTCACAATCCGCGCGCCCTCCAGCGCGAGCGCGCCGGTGGGGCGGGGCCGGGGGATGCGGAGCGCGAGGTCGCGGACGCTCGATGACACCTCGCCGCCGTCGATGGTCACGGTGGCGTGGCGGGCGGCGGTGGCGTATTCCAGCGTGCGGTTGTCGCGCCAGCGGGGATAGATGCCGCCTTCGTGGAGACGCACCACGCCGGGCGCGGCGGGATCGATGGTGAGCGGGCCGGACGCGGTCAGGCCAGGTGGGGCCGGGGCGACGTGCATGGACTGGAGGTGCCGGAAGGCGACGTGGCGGCCGTCCGGTGACAGGGCTGCCTGCTCGGTGCCGGGTGGGAGCCGCAGGTGGGTGCGCTGGTCGCCGCCGTCCGCGGCGAGGGAGAGGATCGCGGGCGCGCCGCTGTCGGTGCCGGCGAAGTAGAGGCGGCCGTCGTCGCCTATTGCGATGTCGCGCTGGGGGCCGGTAGAAGTGAGTGCGCGCGCGTCGCCGCCGCCGGCCGGGATCTCGACGAGCTGCCAGCCGCCCGCGCCGAAGGTGACCCAGGTGAGCGCGGGGTCCCAGCGGTTGACGACCAGCGCGCCGTCGTCGGGGCGCCAGGCGAGTTGGGCGTAGCGGCCGGGGGTGGTGATGAGCCGCGTTGGGGTGCCGCCCTGGGCGGGGACCTTCCAGACGTGGCCACCGTGCACGTCGTCCCAGGACGTGTAGGCGACCCAGCGCCCGTCCCGGGACCAGGCGGGGCCGGTCTCGAGGGGCTGATCGGCGGGATGCGGGTCGGCCATCGGGGCCGCGCCCGAGGGGGCGGCATTCCCGTCCGACCCCGCGGCCGCAAGGTAGCCGCCGGCGTCGGTGAGGCGGCGGGGACTGCCTTCGCCGTCCTCTTCGATCCACAGCCAACCACCGGCCTCGAACACGACACGGGTGCCGTCGGGCGAGGTCACGGGCGTACGGGCGAAACGGACCGCGAAGTCGTCGTCGGCGATCCGGCGCGAGGCGCGCGCCATTTCGGAGATGGTGCGCTGGACGCGGGCGCGGAAGGGGATGGTTTCGACGTCGCCGGACTCGACGTGGACGCGGCGGATGCGGCCGCCCTGGGTGATCACGAGCGAGCGGCCGTCGGGGGCCCAGCTGTAGCCCGGCAGCACGCCGATGTTCCAGCTCGGGTGATGATCGGTGGCGGCGGGCGTGATCGGGTCCATCAGGATGCGCTCGTCGCCGGTCTCGAGGTCGCGGATCCAGAGCGCGGTGCGGCCCATGTATTCGTGGCCGCGGTACGAGGTGACGCCGCCCGGGAGCTTGCGCGCGAAAGTGAGCCAGCGGCCGTCGGGCGAGACCTCGGCGCCGACCTCGCCCAGGCGGAGCGGATACGCGGGACGGCCGCAGCAGGCCAGGTAGCGGCCGGTGCTCTCGGTGATGTCGTCGATGGTGCCGGTGGCCAGGTCCAGGCGGCGGATGCGGCGCTCCTCGCCGGTGAAGATCGCGGAGCCGAAGAAGAGGGTGCGGCCGTCGGCGGTGAACGACGGGTTCTGCGCGCGGTCGGCGCCTTCCCAGAAGCCGGAGCGGGCCGGCGCGGTGGCGCCCGATGCGCCCAGGATGACCAGATCGGTCGGCGGGCCGCCGTCTGCGGGGAAGACGGAGATGACGTCGGTGGTGCGGTAGAAGCCGACTGGCCCCTTGAGCTTCCGGGTGACCGCGATCCGGCGGCCGTCGGGGGTCCACTCGGGCTCCTGCAGACGGTAGTTGACGTCGAGGTGGATGGCGCGCGGGTTGGCGCCGTCGGCGTCCATCACCCAGAGGTTGTCCTGCCCGCCGCGGTCGGAGACGAAGGCGATGCGCGCGCCGTCGGGCGAATAGCTCGGGTGGTAGTTGACCGCGATGCCGCTGTTCTGCGTGAGCGACTCGGCGTCGCCGCCCTCGGCCGGGATCCGGTAGATGTGGCCGAGGAGGTCGAAGACGATCCAGCGGCCATCGGGGCTGATGTCGAGCGACATCCAGGTGCCCTGTTCGGTCGTGAAGTCGATCTCGCGGGGTGTGCCGCGGGCCAGCGTGGCGTCCCACTCGGTGACGCTCTGGGCGTGGGCCGAGGTGGGGGAGATGAGGAGGGCGGCGGTGAGGCTAAGGCACGCTGACGTCCAGGACTTTGGTCGAGACCACATGGTTCATGAGCTCCGCTGTGTCGAAGTAGGTCGGCTTGAGGCGCCGCTCGCTGGTAAGCTGAGCCTGATCCACATAGTGCGGCGAGTCGGGGTTCTCGCTCTGGCCGAAATTGTGGAGCGTGAACGACCGGATGGGATCGGTGAACTGTACCAGGCGCAGGAGGCGCGAGCCGATCTGGACATGGCGCAGTCCCAGCGAGTCGGGTGGGCTGAAGGTGCTCATCGCGCGCAGGGTGAAGATGCAGCTGAGGTCGAGCGCGCATCCCACCCCAGCTGTGCCGGGCGGCATGATCGAGAGGCCGCCCACGGGCCAGGTGCGGCCGCCGCGCCCGATGCGGAAGACATCGCCCAGGGTGCGGTCGATCGAGCCGTAGGTGTCGAGCATGAAGGCGGCGGTGCCGTCGAGGGCGTCGAGCAGACGCGGGAGGTGTTCAGCGGGGACGGCGGCCTTCTCCCAGAGCGGGTCGGTGAGGGCTGCGCGAGCCGCGTCGTCGAGGTCGGGGAACGCGAAGATCCGTTCGCGCCAGACGAGGTAGGCGTGCGCGGCGCGGGATTCCTGACGGGCGTGGCCGTCGAAGCCGAGGATCCGGGCCGCGAGGGCGTGGAATTGCGGGGCGGCGGCCTGGACGCGGTCGAGATCGGCGTTGAGGGCCCGCCGGAGCGCGTCCTGCCAGGCCGCGGTGCCGACCCACATCTCGTCGAGGGAAAGTTCGACGGCATCGTCGAAGGTGAAGTCCCACGCGCCCGACAGGACGTCGACGGCGCGCACGCCGCGCGAATTCCTTCGTCCCGGCGTGTCGTTGTAGATGTAGGGCGGGTAGCGGTCGGCGGTGAGCGGGCTGTCCTCAAGCATCACGTCGGGCGCGATGTTGTTGTTCTGCATGTAGCCCGCAGCGGGGGTCTCGAGCTGGACGAGGTCCTCGAGGGGATGTGTGCCGAGCCAGGCCGTGGCCGACGTGTTGCCCGGGACGGGACGGTTCCAGTCGAAGCCGTCGGGGCGTTGCGGGGTGCGGCCGGCGCGGATGTACCACGAGTCGCCGTGGCGGTCGCCGAACATGACGTTCTGCGGGAACATGCCGAGCCGCCGCATGGCCTGTTTGACATCGCCGATGTTGCGGGCGTGGTTGATCTCGTAGACCTCCTGGTCGAAATCGCCGGCGGTGTGCATGTAGGACGTGCTCACCACGTAGGCCCTGCCGTCCTGCCGCGCGACCACGGGCGAGAGGACGTCGTTGTGGCGGGTGTAGGCGAAGGTCTGGGTGACCGGGTCGCCGCCTCGCACCTCGATGGTGACGTCACGGGTCTCCATCCGGCGCCACTCGCCGTCGTAGCGGTAGCGCAGCGAGTCGGTGGGGTCGACCTCGACCTCATAGCAGTCGGCGACATCGGGGGCGCCGGTGGTCATCCCCCAGGACACGTCGCGCGTGTGAGTGAGGATGAGCATGGGCCCGAGCGAGTAGCCCGCCGCGTGCAGATCGCCGGCGTGCATGCGCGACTCGTAGGTGAAGGCGCCGTCGATGCCGCCGTGCGGGTCGCTCAGCACGATCATCGCGTTCGCGCGGGTCCGCCACGGGGCGAGAATCCACTCGTTGGATGCGTGCTGGTCGGCGCGGGCGAGGCCGTCGCGGTCGATGGCGGCGAGCTGGACGCCGCCGCGCGCGCAGTCCTGCAGGCCCTGTCCCGCCTGGTAGCCGGGCCAGAGCACGAAGCGAGAAAGCACGACCGGGTCCCAACGCTCGAGGTCGGGGGCCCAGTCCGGCGTGTCGTCCGGGTGCTCGGCCATCCAGGCTTCCATGCCCGCGACGTAGTGGGTGTAGTTGCGCTGGAGTTGGGGGCTCAGCCGCTCCCACCCCGCCTGCGACTCCTCGACGTGCCGCCACATGCGGGACTGGATGTCTCCGGGAATGCTGCTCGCCGCCGGGGGGCCGCCAAAACCGCTGGTCGGCTCTTCCCCGAATGCCGCCGCGAGTTCACCGCGCCCGGCAAGGAACATTGTCAAGATGAACTCAAGTTGATCTTCCGCCTGGGCGTACCCGAGACCGTAGTAGCCGGCCTCCTCGGTGTCGGCGATGATGTGGGGGACGCCCCACGGGTCGCGGTGGATGGTGACCTGGGCGGCGAGCGCGGGGGCTCCGGTAGCGACGAGTGCCATCAGGACCGTGCCGACCGCAAACCAACGTATGGGATTCATGGGATGCGCTCCTCGTGAAGTGCTCCCCGGCCGGCGAAGTCGGCGGATGGAAAGCCCTGCTGGTTCGAATGATTCAGTTTCTCCGACCGGAACGCGGTGCGCAATGCTACCCCCCTTGACCCCTGCGCTGCCGACCGAGGGCACCGGGACGCCACAGTCTATGGGAACGCACCTTGAGCGTAGGAGTACCTTGGGCGATCAAGATCCGGTATCACGGTATTGTCGTTAGATGTCATCGATGTATCGCTGATTCATCATGTATTGGTTGCGTGTCATGTACTGTTGATCGATCATGTTGCTATTGGTCGTACCGCGGGCCGAGGGGACAGACAATGACCAAAACGCCCGTTCAGGGGGATTACGAGCCCGCGCCGACTCTCATCGCGCGGCAGACGCGGATCTGGCGTTAGTGCTCAGCGACAGGGACTACCGGGCCGTGTTCGAGGCGTCGCCGGACGCGATGCTTGTCGTGGACTCCGGCGGCTTGATCCGGGATCTGAACCAGCAGGCGCTGATGATGTTCGGATGGAGCCGCGAAGAGATGGAGGGTTCGGGTGTGGAACGCCTGGTTCCCGCCGCCAGCCGCAGCCGGCACGAGCAGCACCGCCTCCACTACGCCGACGCACCGCGTCCGCGACCGATGGGGCAGGGACTGGAACTACAGGCCTTGCGCAAGGACGGCACAACCTTCCCGGTGGAGATCAGCCTCAGCCCCGGCAGACTGGCTGCTGGGCCGGAACACGTGATCTGCACGATCCGCGACATCTCGGCCTGGCAGAGGATGCGGCAGCTGACCCGTATGAAGGTTATAGCTGCCGAAAATGAGCGAATGCACCTTTCCCGCGAGCTGCACGACGAGTTCCTACAGTTCCTGGTGGCGTTCAAGATCAGGGGGAAGCTGTTGGCGGAAGAGGCGGACGGGGAGGAGAGAGAACGTGCGTGGGCGGTCATCGCCGACGAGATTCTTGACGCGATCCAGGGCGTAAAACGGATGATTCGGGGGCTCAGGTCCCCGAAACTCGAACAGCAGGGGCTTGTTTCCGCGCTCGCCACGCTGTTTCGCGATGCCCGGAAGGTGCACGGAGTCACGATCCACGCCAGCCTCAGGCTCCGGTGGGTGGCCGACGAACTGGATCCGGTGACCGTTCTGGCCCTGTACCGGATCGTGCAGGAGGCCGTGACCAACGCTGCCACGCACGCCAGGGTGAGCGAGGCTGCGGTGACGCTCAGATCGGAGGACGGGATGATCATCGCGGAGATCCGGGACGAAGGATGCGGGTTCGAGTTGCCCGATCCCGGAGCGCCGGACGACGGCCACATCGGCCTCGTGGGGATGCGTGAGCGGGCGGAGGCAGTCGGGGGCAGCCTCACCTTGCGGACCTCGCCGGGCAAGGGAACCACGGTTCGGGCGGCCGTGCCGATGGTGCGGCCGGGCGGCGAACAATGGTGAGGGTGCTGCTGGTCGACGACCACAACGTCGTGCGAGCCGGCCTGAGGGCGCTGCTCGAATCCACCGGGCACGTGGATGTCGTGAGCGAGGCATCGTCGGGGGAGGAAGCGGTGGACAAGGCGCGGACGCTGGAGCCGGATATCGTCATCATGGATCTGGCGATGCCCGGGATGGACGGCGTCGAGGCGACTCGGCACATCACCGAACTCGGACTCGACACGAAAGTCCTGGTGCTGACGATCCACGACGAGGACGAGTTCCTTGTTCCCGCCCTCGACGCCGGCGCAGCGGGTTTCCTGAACAAGTCCGTCGCCGACACCGATCTGATGGGAGCCCTGGAAGCGCTTGTGCGCGGCCACTCCTACCTGCCGCGCCGCGCGGCCGCTCTGCTCGCGCGCCGTAAAGGGCGAGGCACTTCCGGCCGCAAGCCGGGTCCCGATGTGCTTTCCTCTCGCGAACGCGACGCAATCAAGCTGTACGCGCAGGGCTTCTCGACCCGGGAGGCGGCCGGGGAGATGGGTGTCAGCTCCAGGACCGTCGAGGGCTATCTCGCCCGGGCCAGGACGAAGCTCGGGTTGCACAACCGGCGCGAAATCGTGCGCTTCGGGTTAGAGACCGGACTTCTGCAGGCCGAAGGCGAGCGGTAGCGCGCGGTTCCGCACCCCCTTCAGGGAAATCCCCCCCACGGTGCGGGTGTTTTCCCTCATGAATCTCAGGGTTTTCCCGCTTTTGGGCCCGAAATGCGTTGCCGATAATAGGGTGTGCCGGACCGGACGCACCGGTTCAGAACCCTGCTGGAAGGAGGCACCACCGATGGGCGTATCAGCCACGAAGCTCCTGCTGGGGGCTTCAAACGGCCAACCGGAAAGCAAACAGGGAAACAGGCAAGGAGAGATCCCATGCATACCACAGAATCCTTCTGGCGGCGGGCGGGCTGCTCATGGCCGCCTGCATCGACGATCCGGTAACCCCTGGGACAGAGCACACCGAACAGCCAGCGCCGATGATCACGACGCAGCAAAAGCAGACCGACGATGGCAGGGGCGCCGAGAAGTACCAGTCGCGCCTCAATGTCGACTTCGAGGTTACCGGCGAGTTGGCACCGGGCACACCGATCACCGTCCACCTCGAGGCCGTGGCGGTCGCGGACATCAGCGGGGGTGAAGTGCAGGTCAGGCTGCCTACGTTCAACGCGATGGCGAGCGGCGTCGTACCGGGTGGCAAGGCGCCCGTGGTCAAGAGTTGGACGCTACCGAAAATGGAGCGTGGCGAGCAGTGGAAACAAATCGTCGACATCGATGAGATCGAAAAGAAGGGGTATTACAAGATCACCGCTTTCGCCGACACTGACGGTGGCTATAAGAGCGCCTACGTGTTCGACGACGTTCTTCACGAGGCGTGGTTGTATGTGATCGACGGAGGCGGGTTCGTCACCAGGGTGTTCGACGAATCCGTGTTTCCTTCCGAGATCGTCCCGCAGCCAGGACCGTTTGAGGCGTGGATCACGGGGAGCGCTAGCGCCGCCGCGGCGACAGGGGTCACTACTGCGGCAAGCGCAGCGGCCTCGGCAAGCACGTTCAAGCTCTACGCTTACATCGAGGATCGGTTCGGCAAAAACGTCGGGATGGAAGGTGCGCATTTGCGGGTCGACTACTACGAACGGGGCCAGCTTATCTCGACGTGGGCGCGGACGGTGCCCTCCAGTGGGATCCTGAACGTGCCCTGCGTGGGCTACGCGGAACAGGTGGGCTGGGGTGGCGTGACGAACCCCACCACGTCGGACATCAACGGCGGCCACCGCCTCGCCTCCTTCCAGGTCAGGTACAGCGACTGCAGCGAGAGCACGAAGGATGTGGAGGGAGCGAGGCAGCTCTACCTGCCATGGAGCTATCTCGACGAGGCCATCGATTTGATCGAGGACCACTTCGAGTACGACCGAAGCCGAATCACGTTCAGGTTCCGCGAGTTCGACGAGGACGACGAGACGCCGCCCCCCAGCTACTACAGTGATGACGACGACGAGATCGTGTTCCGCGGCCACTACGACCGGCCTTGGGTGTCCGCGCACGAGTTCACCCACGGCCTGCATGAGGAGGAACTGGGGGGGATATGGAGCACGTCGAACTGCAACCCCCACTACACCGATTCGGTGTCCTCGTACAGTTGCGCGATGTCCGAAGGTCTGGCCGACTACGGCGGTGACATCGGTTCGCCCGACGACCGCTTCGGCTGGGAGACCTGGTTCAAGGTTACGCGCGATGATGGCGCGCCGGCGGAAATCGAAGGCAATGTCGCCGCGGCACTGTGGGACCTGATCGACGAAAACAACGAGGGCGACGACGATAAGGGTCACGCGACCGTCAAACTGGGACAAGGACGACATTCGCTCGACGTGGCTCAAAAGCATGGGGAACAACTGAAATGCGGGCGCTACCACTCCTGACAGGCGCCTTGGCGGCGGCGTGTACTTCGCCGGAGGACACGGGGCAACTCGAGGTGTTTGCTGGCGACCGCTGGGAAAGAACGCACCCCTACACGGTGGAATGGCCGGTGGGATCGGGCGAGCGCGTGCCGGTGCACACCTCGCTCACCGACTCCGCCGGCCTCGCCGGCCTCGTCGTCGAGGTGTTCATCCCAGGAGAACCGGTGCAAATGCTCGACGCGCACGATTTCAGCGGCACGAACCAGGGCTCACCGTCGATCGAGTTGCCGGTGGAGGGGACGGTCAGCGTGTTCGCCACTCTGCACCAGAACGGCGAGCCGGTGGCCCAGGGTGACATCTCGTGGCACCTTCAGCCGCACCGCGGTCGATGGCTCCTCTCCGTCTACAGAACGCCCAATGCGACCGGAGCGAGCGTAGATGCGTCGGGGCAACGGGCGGCCTGTGGCGTTCCGCATTGCCACTCGGCGCGCCGGTACGAGATCCGCGAAGGTGCGCGCAACCATCCGGATGAAGCGCTCTGGCTGGTGCTGTGGGAGGGGTAGGAAGGTGACGCTGCAACGCCGGGCCGAGATCCCACTGGCTCGGGGTTGCAGCCTTCGGGATACGCGAGAGCATCGCGGCGTGCGGGTGGCGAGGGCTGAGCGGGTAGCCGCCGACAGCCCCGAAGCCTTCCGGAGCATCGGAGTGGCCGGAGCCCGGAAGGATCGAGGGCAACGCGAGGCGGTCATCGGGAGATACCGGCCCGATGGCCGCCGCCTCGTCTGGGCGCTGGTCCTGTTGCAGGTGCTCTTGAGTGCCTGCGACGAGTGCCCATTGCGTCATGCCGTTCGGACCTCGAAGCTCACCCTACCTCGGAAACCGGATCAGCTGGTCCCGCATCGGCGTCTCGCCTCGCCGCGTCTCGGGCTCGTGCATCTCGCATGGCCCGGCTGGTCCCTGGCGGCAGAAGCCCAGCAGGTCGAAGGCATCGTGCACGAACGGCAACCCTTCCGCACCGAGCGGCACGTTCTCGTCGGTGATGTGGAAGTGCAGGTGCGGGCCACCCGAGTTGCCGGAGTTGCCGACCTGGCCGAGCACCTGGCCGCGCCGCACCTGCTGGCCGACCTCGACCGGAACGCTCCCGGGCAGAAGGTGGGCGTACAACGCGTAGCGGTTCTCTCCGATGTCCAGAATGACGTGGTTGCCGATGGCGGTGGACAGGTTGAAGACAGCGGGGCGCGAGGTCTGTCCGGGACGGTTCTCCGGGACGCCGTCGAGCACGGAGGAGACGACCCCGTCCGCTACGGCGATCACCTCGGCGCCGTAGCCCGGATAGGTGTCGTTGTCGCCGCCCTCCACGGGACTGGCGCGGCCCTCGGCGTCGACCAGCATGTAGTCGATCGCGTACCGCTGCGCGAACGCCGAGCGCCCGAAGAGCTGAAGCGGCATGCGGCGGTGCCCAGAGTCGTTGGAGGGACCGTTGAACACCGCCCACGGCCCGCCCCGGAGCGGCGGCCCCACCCGGATCACGGAGCGCTCGTGGATCGGCGTCTCCAGGGCCACGTAGTCAGCCTCGGTGGAGTCGCCTGCGGTGGAGTCGGCCGCGGGAAGGTCGAACCACACGCGGTGGAAGAACTGCCGCGGGGTGGCGGCGGATGCCGGCATGGACAGCATGACGTACACCACCCCGTGCGACCGGGGCCCGATGGTCCGCTGCACGACCGGATCGTCCTCCTGGATGAACGGCGGAAGCATGTTGCCGCCCAGTTCCTCGCCCGAGTACTCCAGCAGGCGCTGTCCCTCTGCCGATTCGGCGAAGACCTCGACGCGGCTCACCTGCGCCGGGGCGGGCAGGAAGCTCGTGATGAGGAGCTCGTAGACGAAGTAGCGGGTGTCTCCGGAGACGAGCGGGCCGGGGGGGACGGGCACGCGGATCTCGAAGGGCGGGGGGAAGGGGCGGAGGGACTGGGCCGCCGCCGGGACCGCGTGGAATGCGAGCAACGCGGAGGCCGCGAGGGGCGCGGCGCATAACGCAGGCGCAATTGCGTGACCGAGCGCGGCGCGGAAGCGCGCGGGGATCGCTCCGGGGGGACCGCAGCGCACTCTCATTCCTCAGACTCCTGCGCGGGGAAGTAGTACATCCGGTTGTCGAAGTCGATCGTCCAGGATCCGAGGGGCCAGAGGTACTGGTGCGAGATGAGGGCGTCGGCCATGAAGCCGCCCTGCCAGAAGAAATCGTCCTCGACGAAGACGTTGCCCAGGGCTTGCGTGGCGCCGCTGGTCAGGCCGTCCAGGCCGTGGGACTCGATGGACGTCCAGTAGTAGCTGGTGCCTTCGATGGCGTTGGTCTCGAGGCCGAGGAGCTCGACGGTTTCGTCGACGACGATCATGGGCATGCTCATTGCAAGGCCCGAGTCGAGGAAGTAGTTGATGCCTTCGTGGCCGTTCAGGCTGCCCTTGGCGAACATGAGGTGCGTGGTCGTCATGTAGAAGGGCGCCTGGACCGGCGGCGGCATGTCGCCGAGGGTCGCCATGACCTGGGCGAGGGATTCCGGGGTGCGTTCGCGCAGGGTGATGCGGCTGTTGTCGTAGTCCATGGTGCTCAGGAACTGCTTGAGCAGCTGGGTGGTGAGGACGCCGTCGCTGGTTTGGCCGATCTCCTTCCAGGTGGCGCCGACGACGGGCACGTTGGTGAGGGTGACGTCGCCCATGGTTACCGACGCGGCGACGCCGAGGGGCTCTTCGACCGTCTCGCCGCCGGTGTAGGCGTAGCGGGCCTGGCGGTGGGTGAGAGTGTTGAGGCCCAGGCTCTCGTAGATGCCCTTGTCGAGGTAGAGGCGGTCGCCGCCGGTGTCGAGGATGAGCGAGACGGTCTGGCCGTTGACTTCGAGGTCGACGATGGGAAGGGCGCCGGGCACGGTGATGTCGTTGGTCATCGGGAGGTGCGCGATACGTTCGTCGCCGGCCCATTCGATGCCGTAGGGGTCGCCCTCGAAGGCCTGCATGAAGGTGATGAGGCTCGATGCGCCCTCGCTGTCCTCGGGCGCGGGGAGTTCCCGTGCGGCGGCGAACCGGTTGGTCTGGTAGAAGGTGAGGGCGAGGCCCCGGGTCGCGTCGGCGCGGGCTTCGGAGCCCTCGTCGGTGAGCTCCATCATGCGGCGGTAGAGCGGTTCGGAGCGGGCGTAGTCGCCGAGCACATACGCCAGCCGGGCCGCGAGGTAAAGGTCGTCCACGTTGGACGAGGAGGGGCTGGCGAGCGGCGCGATGACGTCGTCGGCCGTCCACATGTCACCCAGCTTGAAGAGGAGGTCGGCGAAGGCCCAGCGGGCGTCGTCGTCGTCGGGGTCGGCCGTGAAGGCTTCGGCGCGAGCGGGAAGGGCTGCTTCGACGTCGGATCTGAGGCGGAAGTCTTCCTCTGCGGCGGCGGCTTCGCGGTAGGTGGGTTCGCTGTCGGTGTCCGGCTGGCAGGCGCCGATGGCGAGGGTCGCCGGCAGTGCTGCGAGAATGAATGCCGCGGTGCGCAGCGTGCGTGACATGAGATATTCTCCTGTTGAGTTGCTCTCTGAGGGCTGCTCGCCATAAGCTCATTCGGCCCACGACATTTGGTGTGCAAATCAGTGTACAATACTGCGGGGGCCGTGCAAAGTTTCGGGGCGAAGGGTGGCACACGCGGGGCGAAAACGCCACCCTGGACAGGCGACTTGATCGAAGAGGAGGACTGGAAAATGCGAGGTACCGGACCCGCCGGGCGCTACTCACATACTCATATACTCATATACTCACTCTCCCTTGTGGCAGCGGCCGTCCTGCTGGCCAGCACCCCGCCCGCCGCCGCCCAGGACGAGCTCATGACGCGGTACCCCTACGAGGACCGCGCCGACCTCGACCTCGGGGCCATCTTCGAGCCGAAGTGGGACGTCATGATTCCCATGCGCGACGGCGTGCGGCTGCACACCGAGATCTACATCCCGCGGGGCCGGACCGAGCCGCTCCCGATCATGCTGGAGCGCACGCCCTACTACGCGAACCCGCAGGATCAGGAGTACTCGATCCGGCTGGACTGGTACGAGGAGTTCTTCGACGAGGGGTACATCTTCGTCCTGCAGGATCTGCGCGGGCGCTACGAATCCGAGGGCGAATTCATCACCCTGCGTCCCAACCGCAAGCCCGACGACGTCGACGGCATCGACGAGTCCACCGACTTCTACGATACGATCGAGTGGCTGGTGAACAACGTGCCCGGCAACAACGGGCGGGTCGGCACGTGGGGCATCTCGTACGGCGGCTTCCTGGCCACGCGCGCGATGGTCGACCCCCACCCCGCGCTGGCCGCCGTCTCACCGCAGGCGAGCTGCGCCGACATGTTCATCGGCGACGACTTCCACCACAACGGCGCCTTCCGGTTCAGCTACGCCTACGAGGCCGCGGTGCGGTTCGAGATGCCGCCCGAGGAGTGGCCCCCCGACGGCCCATGGGACAAGTACAGGCGGTATCTGGAGATGGGGCCGCTGTCCCGGGTCACCAACGAGATCCTGCGCGGCCGGTCGCGCATGTGGAACGACTACGTGGCCCATCCGAACATGGACGAGTACTGGGAGACCGAGATGTGCGGCGTCTTCCCCTACCTGCAGGGCGTGACCGTCCCCGCGCTCCACCTCACCGGCTGGTACGACGCCGAGGACTTCTACGGCCCCATCGAGGTCTACAAGCAGCTGGAGGCGGACGACGACAACAACGAGAACTTCCTCGTGCTCGGCCCCTGGCGCCACGGCGGCTGGACCTTCGACGAGGTCGGCGACAAGGTGCTGGCCATCGACCTGGGCAGCGCCACCGCCCGCCACTTCCGCGAAGAGATCCACGCCCCCTGGTTCGCCTACTGGCTGAAGGACAAGGGTGCCCTGCCCGCCGCCGAGGCGATCACCTTCCAGACCGGCTCCAACGAGTGGAAGTACTATGACAGTTGGCCCGCCGAGGGCATGGAGCCGCGCAACGTCTATTTGCGGGCCGACGGCGGCGTCTCGTTCGACCCGCCGCCCGCGTCCGCCTCCGACGACACCGCCTACGACGAGTACGTTTCCGACCCCGACAACCCGGTGCCCTACCAGTACCGCCCGATCCACTACGACCGCTGGCACTTCTGGCAGGCAGAGGACCAGCGCTTCGTAGACGGCCGCCCCGATGTGCTGACCTGGGAGTCGGAGCCCCTCGAGGAAGGGTTCGCGATCACCGGCGACATCGTGGCCCACCTTTACGCCTCGACCAGCGGCAGCGGCGCGGACTGGATCGTCAAGCTGATCGACGTCTACCCGGACGATCACCCGAACCCGGCGCTGCGGGGCTATCAGTACATGGTGGCCGGCGAGGTCTTCCGCGCCCGCTTCCGCAACAGCTTCCGCGAGCCCGAGCCCGTCGTGCCGAACGAGATCACCCCCTACACGATCAGCCTGCGCGACCGCGACCACCGCTTCCTGCCCGGCCACCGGATCATGGTGCAGGTCCAGAGCACCTGGTTCCCGATCATTGACCGGAACCCGCAGAGCTGGGTGCCGAGTATTTTCGAGGCGGTGGAAGCGGACTTCCAGAAGGCGACGAAGCGGGTGTACCGGTCGGCGGCGCACCCGACGCATATCACGGTGCTGGTGAATCCGGGGGGGTAGGAGGTGACGGCCTTGCTGGCCCACCCGCTCGTAAACGAGATTCCCGGTAGCGGGTTCCCGTGTCTCAAACGGGGTCCGTCAAGACTCTGGACGTAATCGTAATCGATCGGCGCAGAGGAACATGGCAGTTTCCCACAGGGTTCCACCTCCACCAATCCCCGGAACGGCACGGTACAGTGGAGTAGGTCTCGCCAGGCCGGCTATCAAGTGGTTTGCGGGTCTGTGTGCGGTGTACGGTGCGTATGTGTGCGGGGCCTTCCTGGGTCTATCGGACGGCTACTCCGCCGGCGAGAGGCTTCTCATGTTGGCGGGACAGGCGACGGTGGCCATGTCGGTACTCATACCGCCGGCCGTTTTCGCGGCGTCTCTGGACCATTTCGACCTGTTCGGTGAGGCGATGGCCGGGACCAGGGCCCGGCATTGGACTGAGTTGGCGGTTCTGGCATCGGTCGCATGCCTGTTGTCGGCGGCGGGACCGCCCTTTGCCGAAGCTCTCGCGGCCGTGGTCAGCGGTGTACCCCTGGACGCGGTGCCCGCAGCCACGCAACGGGTACTTGATACGGGCCGCGGGTTGATCCCGGCGACCTTCGGGCTTTTCGCGGTTGTTTCGGGCGTCGCAGGTGGACTGATCGGGCGACTAACCAGGAGGTCCGGTTGGCCCAACCTCAGTGCCGTCAGATGGTTCGCCTGCTTGGCACTGGTTGCTTCCTTCTGGTTTCCGTTTCTGGTCACGGCCAACCTGGTCTTGCAGCGTAGTGCTTCAGTGGTCTGGATCGTCTGCCTGCCCTTGGCGTTACCTTCGGCGTTGACGGCAGCAATGGCATGGTGGTGTCGGCCCCGCGAACCGGCTGTTGGTACCGCTGGCGGCGGAAAAAGAGGGAGGTCGCTCGAGGCCGAGTCCCTTGACGAGACCCTCTCGAAGGTGATCGCTGGCGATGACCTTGGCGAACTGGACGCCATGTCATCCGCAGGGACGGAAGCGGAAGCTGAAGCGACTCGGCTCGCAGCCGGTATTCGCCGTTCGGTGGCGCCCAGGGCTGCGGTGTCTCAGAAGCGCGTACAGGGGATTGTCGAAGCCATGCTTGAGGCGTCCGCGTCCACTGCACCAACGCCGTGGGCCACGGATCTTCCGCGTGGAAACCGGGCGATCCTCGGCGACTTCTGCTCGTCGTGGATTGTCCTCGCAACTGGCCTCATCATGGTAGGCCCACTCGGCGGTGTACCGCCCAGCCTCGGTTCGGCAGCGATCGCGGGCTTCCTCGGCGCGATGGGCCTCTTTGTCCATGGCAGGCGCGGGCATGCTCCTCGGATGGCGGTGGCCAGCTGACGACCCGGCCTCCGCCGTTGCTCGCGCTACTCGCGAGGAACGCCCTCCGCGGACGAATCCGAAACGCGCTCGCCTTGGGGAGGGCAGCTCCTTTGGTCGGAGGGGTGCTCTTTGCCTCGCGTTGGCGCGACTTACGCGACCTGGTCTTGCAGTATCCGGGCTCGCCATGTGTCGTGGACCCGGGCTCCAGAGCCTGCGACGACTTGCCGCCGGACGGCGATAGACAGGCGCGATTCGATTGGGGCGCCGTCCCGCTGATCTGGTACGGCCGCTCGGGGTCGGCGGAGCAGGATGTCCCCGGCGGACTTGACTTCCCGTTGACGGCGTGCCTGAGGCCGGACATTGACGATCATCCTGAGGGAATCGGCACAGCAGTCCTGCGTAGCATTGACGCCCAGGCCACTCGCCAGTTGCTGGCGCGAATGGAGGAAAGCGTTGATCCCGGTGCCCGAGACATATTCGAGCACGCGGTGCATCTGGCAGTCGGCCCCTGCACGGTACCGCAACTCGCAGACGCCATGGGGATCATTGAAAGGACTCTTCAGCGTAGATGCATCGCGCTCGGGATCCCGTCTCCCAAGACCGTGATTTCCCTGGCTCGCATCTTTACAGTCGAGCGATTGCTGCATTGGAGCCGGCAACCTCCAGATGCGGTGACCCTGGCGGTCGGCGTGTCGGACCGGTCGAACTATCGGCGCTTGGTGCTCCGAGTGCTTGGAGCATCGCCGGCCGTGATCCGCGCGAGCGGGGGGTCCGATCTGTTTGCCGAGTTGGTTTCCGGTGCTTTCCAGAGGTGATTGGACCTCTCAGCTATTGGTCACCGCAGGTGTCGTGCCTTCGGCAATCCCATGTGAAGATGCAGCAGCCGTCACAACAGTAGGGTTCGCCACGCGCCGATTCCTGGCAGCAGGGGAAGAAGAAACGTGCGCTGCGCTCCGCAGCCGCTTCCCTCGGAGGCGCCAGCACCAGTGGTAGCAAGCAGATGTTGACCACCAGCGCGGCCAATGTCCATGTTCTTTTCGTCACGACATGATTCTCCTTGGCCTCCATATGCTGGAAGCCGCCTGCGGGGAATGGCACATGCTAGCCGACGATTTCCGGCGAGAGTGCCAGCTGGTCCAGTTCACTTCCGTGTGCCTGAACGCGAAGTACGCCTAGCGAGTCGAACATGAACAGCCAGGGCGTTTTGGATGTCAGCGAATGCGATTGGTCCGAGTGATCGGATCGTGCCAGGCTCAGCAGCTCGACCTCCCAACCGAAGCGAGCGGCATACATGCTGGCTGCGGCGGGGGCATCGCGTGTGACGGCGATTCTTCGAACGTTGGAATCGGCCAGTCCGCTGGCGAAGTGAGCTTCCCAGGCCGGCGCTACCCTGTCGCTGTGGGCGCAGTCCGGATGGAATACGTACAGCACCGTTGCCCGGCCGGGATTGCCGGCGAGTGAGATCGTCTTCTCGGCGCCTTCCGCGTCAAGGCCGACCAGCGACAGGAGTGTGTCCCCGACTTGGGATGCCGCGCGGGGGGTGTGCGAGGCGATCGTGACGTGGGGCCGACCCGCAAGGATCAGCAGTTGCACGAGGATGCACGCGACGAGAATCGACAACATGGCGTTTCGGCGCATGAGACTGAGGGGGCGTTTCACGTGGCTGCAGCCTTGGAGCGAACCGTTCGGAGAAGCTCTCGGCCGACATCGGCAGTGCCGGAATGCGGCCCTACACTTCTCCTAATGCCGGAACGCCCGGAAAAAGGGCAGTCGCTTTCCGACAATGCCGTCTCAGTGGAGGAGCTTCTCCATCACGTCGGACATGCTCCGCAACCGGTGCACGGCGCGACGCTGAATGGCCCGAGCTGATCGGACATTGACGCCGATCCGTGCGGCCGCGTCCGCGGTACTAAGGTCCTCGACAAAGCGGAGCACCATCATGTCTCGTTCCCGATCCGGCAACCGTGCCAGCGCAGAGTACAGGAGTTCGCCCATCTCGTTGGAGACCAACTGTTCCTCGGGATTCGGGCCAGGATCCAGGACAGCCTCCGAACTCCCTGGGGCCGCCCGCTCTTCCCCGGCGCGTTGCCGCCTGCGCCGCGCCATTCGCGCAACGTTCTTGCCTACCGCGATCGCCCATGCCGGGAAGGAACCGTTCCGCTTGAAGTTGTCCAGCTGGTCCATGACCTGAACCCAGCAGTCCTGCAGGAGGTCGTCCGCGTCGTCATCGTCGCGCGCATATGGTCGAATGGCTGCCCGCATCCGTGGGCTGATCTGCTGCACGAGTTGCTCGAGTAACGCCGGATCGCGCGCACGGAGTCGATCGATGTCGATGGTGTCAGGAATCGGTCAATCCCCTTCCCGAGGAATCCTCCAGCGGTCTCCTTCATCCTCACCCAGCCTCCCCTCTCTCCGGAGAAGGCGCCGGCTCCATCATCCCGGGGCATCCTGCCCAAGCACGCCGACCACTCCCCTCCACCCGGCCATTTCGACCGTAAAGATAGCTTCACCGTCTGACTGTCGGGAAATGACTGCCCCTTTCCAGCGTGCTCTGGCATTATACCAGTAGCGAGCCAGGGAATGCCCGTAGCGGAACGGAGGGGCGCGTCATCGACGCCTTGGCTGACGAGAGCAGGGCCGTCCAACCTGAACCAGAGGAGAGCCCACCGTGCACCCTGACGACCACAACGGGTCGGGAGCCGCACCGTTCCCGGACGCCATCGACTCGTTCCTCCGGGCGTGTCCCGGCCCGGCGCTGGCCATTCGGGCGCTACGTTTGGTGGCGTCTCAGCCGGTCGAGGGGATCAACGGGCTGGGACCCGGTCCAGACGGCGACGGGCCAACCGGGAACAGGAACGGCAAGGAACCCGTCCGCCTGCGACGCCTGATCGAGGTGGCCAGCGCCGTGTTCTGCACCCCTGACCATCTGTCCAAGGAAGCCAGACGCTACGGGTACTCAATGTCGACCGCGATCCGGTGGACCACCTTCCTGCAGGGACGGGTCCTTCGGGAACAAGGAGCGAGTCAGGCACGGATCGCGCGTTGCCTGGGCTTCTCGGACGGTGCGTCCTGGAGCAGGTTCGTCAGGAACCTGACCGGCAAGACACCCACTCAGCTCCCCAACCTGCCGCTGAGGGACTGGGCTCTCGAGGCTCGGCAGAGGGTGTTTCTGGATCCCCACCAGCCATCAAACGACCCGTAATGACGGTCCGAGCGGCCGGAAGCCGGAAAACGCCAAGAATTGGCCGGGTTGGAACGTTGCGGAATCGGGGCTCTTATCCCAAACTTTTCTCACGAGTACATGATAAGGTCCGCGAATCCCTTACAGGAGGATGACGATGAAACGGACAACTCGTTTGGCGGTGTCGTGTCTGGCTCTGCTCGTAGGTTTGCTCGTCGGCCATGGAGTAGGCACGTCAATATTCCCCTCTCACGTCGGGGCGCAGCCGCCCCCTTCTTACTGCGAGGACGACTCGTGCACATGGTCCTGCTCACCTTGGCCCAATTGCGCCTGGACGTCGGCTTGTCAGGACGCACCGGATAGCGGGGAAGGATGCGCGCTCGATGGCGCAGACTGTACGCCGTACGAGTGCTAGAACTGAGAGAGAGAACGTCGATTCCAATGCTCACGGGCCACCGTGCCACGGCGATACGCTTGGTGGTCGTCGTCGGTGCGGTGGCCCTGACAGCGGTTCAAGCCTGCCAGCTTGCCGACCGGCCAGAACGTAGACCCGTTTCGCACCCCACGACACGAAACGCTGCGCCGCAAGATGCCGTAGCGATAAGCTCAGATACAGTCCCCGATGGTCTCGCGGGCGATGCTCTGGCTTCTTGGACGAGGATGCGCCAGGATCTGCTAGGCGCCCAAACCGTCTTGCGCCTTGGAAGCCAGGACCACCCATCGCATGAGGTTTTCGGCAATGTCCTGCACGCCGAAGCCGACCGTGAAGGCAACCTGTTTGTCCTTGACTCTCAATCCAAGGTATTGACCGCCTTTGACCTACGAGGGCGGTTACTCTCTACCGTAGGTGGTTTCGGGGAAGGGCCATTGGAATTGAGGTATGCGAGCGGCTATTTCGATGTACTGGAAGATGGACGGATCTTGGTTCCCAACGGGCCACACATCAAGATTCTTGCGCGGAATGCCGCGGGCTGGACGTTGGAACGCATGGTGGACGTTCCACGCACGGCCGAGGCTGTATGCGCATTCGATGGTCGTGACACGGCTTTTGCGGTGGGTTGGAATCTTGAAGACAATACACTTGTTCATCCGTTTTCGGTTGAAACGGGTGCGAGAAGAAGCAGCTTCGGCATCGGCTATGTTGATGACAGCCAGTTGGTTCAACGGGTGATGGCGCGTGGGACGCGAGGGGTTTGCCTGGATGGAGAGGTGCCACGAGTGGCTGCTGCGTTTGGTCTACTGCCGATAGTACGGTTATACGCGCTGCCCGAGGGTGAAGTGGTTTGGACATCGCATCTTGTTGATCACGTTCCCGCTGGAGTTACTTCCCAAATCCGCTGGATCGACGAAGTAGGTGGTGAGCGGTTATCCGTCAATCTCGACACTGACAGCGACTTTGACTACCTGGTGGCAATTGTGGCGATGTCGCGTGATCACATCCTCGCACAATATGCCAGAAGGAGCACGGGAATCCGTAGTTACCTCATCGATGCAGCGAGTGGCGCTGGCGCGTATATAGGCGATTCGTTGCCGATCGTCGCCTCGGTCTACTCGGATGGCTATGTAGCGATTGTGAACGATCCATATCCTCGTTTGGAACTTCGCCGACTTGGCGGGCAACTACAATCGGACCAGACCAGATGACACGTATAGCTCGGCAGTCGACGCGATCATGGAAGCGCATAGCGTTTCTCGGGACTTTAGGGTTAATCGCTGGAATCGTCTTGGCGGCGGCCCGCACAGGACGGTTAGCGGTATCCAGCATTGGCGATGTCGGCTGGAGCTCGGGTATGGAGCGAAAAGGCGGATATGTCGCATCAGCTGATATCGCCGCTGGTGAGGAAATCACCATGGTGTACATCGGATCGGCTGCTTGTGGCTGGTCTAACCATGCCGATCTCCCGGATGCGATTGAAGACATCAAGACGGCTTTGCTCGCCTCCTCGGAAGGACAGGGGATACGATTCGCAGCAGTAGGAATTGCACGTGACGCATTTGCCATTGATGGCTTGCGACATCTTGGGAGTTTTGGGCGGTTTGATGAAGTCATGGCTGGCCGAAGTTGGGCTAACACCGGCATACAGAAATACGTCTATGGAGCCGTACCAGGACCCGCTGCAACGCCGCAAGTGCTTGTGCTCCGTCGCCAGTTTAGCTACGAGTCTGGCCATGTCTCAATAGTAGACGAGCAAGCCATCGCTCGCGTCATTGGTCTTGACCGTATTTTGGAGTGGGCTGATGCCGGGGCATCATTGGCTGCGTCGGGCGTATACCAATCCGGTCCGCGCGGGCCATCTGCGTCGCACGAGGGTATGGTTACGCCGCCCGCTTGACCGTCTACGGAACCAGGCCGCGCGGTCGCGGGGTAGCCTGCGAGCTTTCTGCTCGACAATGCCGGCAACCTCTGGGTCGGGAGTATCGACAAGAGCGGCAGCGTCGTCTCGAGGTCGTGGAGCATCGAGGGCGATCTCTTGCGAACGTGGATCGCGGCACCGGACCTGGAGGTGAAGTAGATCCATGAGGAGGGAGTTGTCGCCATTCGTCGCGACGATGTCCGAGGATGGCGCGTGGTTGTCCTCAGGCCGCGGGGGGCGGGGTGATTGGGAAAACGCGATTTGTCCCTTCGAGGGGCGAATCCACCAGCGTGACGTACCGGGCCGTGGCGGTTCTCGCATGGCTGCCGACTGCCTGTGCCGGCGACCCAAACCCCCGGCTGTTGGCGGAAGTCGATACCCTCGGCGGTGTGGTGGTAGTCCGAAACGGGCCTGTCGGCCTTTGGCGAGAGTCCGAGCAATGGCAGGTGGTTGAGGAATTCAGGGTGGGGAACGTCTGGGGTGGGGGAGACGAAGAACTCACGACTCCCAGAAACAACAGCGTGACCCTCGGGCCGAACGGGCAGATCTTCGTCCTGGAGTACTCGACGGGCCGAGTTGTGGCGTTTAGCGGCGAAGGCGAATTGGTGCGCAGTTTTGGTGGTCCGGGGGAGGGTCCTGGAGACCTTCGCCACCCGATGGCCATGACATGGGATCAGACCGGCCGGCTATGGGTGGCAGCCGACCTGCACGGCCGGTATCACGTCTTCGACTCGACGGGTGTGTTCCAGAAGTCCGTACCAAGGCCGGTTCGCTCGGTCAATCGTATTCAGCATCCTCTGCTGTGGGAGGAGACGGGAACCCTTGTCGACGAGACCATAACGAGAACCGGACCCGAGGTGGTCCTGTTTCTGCGCGTGGATACTCTGGGACAGGTCGTCGATACGATGTCGCTGCTTCCCAAGGCGCGCCGATTCCGTAGCGGGCGTATGCCCATGATGATTCGCCCTGGCCAGGAGGCTTTTCGGTTTCTGGGTACGCACTACCTGGCGTCTACGCGGTGGAGCCTGGCACCGGACGGGACGGTATGGTCGGCGACGACCGGTCGACTTCGTCTGGTTCAGACTGATTCCAGCGGCGACACCCTTCGGATCGTCGAGACATCTCACCGCCCCGAGTCGTTTGATCGGCGGGACGAGGAGGCAATCTCGGAGGGTCTGGCGGAGGCGGGCGTTTCAAGACAGGATGTCGAGCTGGTGCGGCCATTGGTCAATGACATCTACGTGATGGACGACGGGCACATGCTGGTTGGGATAATCGAGCAGGTGGGGGAGGATCCCAGCATCTTCGACGTGTTTGACCCGGAGGGGTACTTCCTGGGGAGCGTCGATTTGGGGTTCACCATCCCCCACCGCAACATCCCGGCGCTCGTAGGCGACACGATTGTCGCCGTCACTCCCGGGCTTCTCGATGTGCCTTTCCTCGTGCGCGTCACGATAGTGCGGCCGTAGGGGATCACCGACGGTCAGTTTCAGCGTCTGGACCGCTCGCGGGTCGCTCCTTTTCTTGCTCATGACCCTGCAACCACTGGGCCGCTGGCCACGCTCGAAGAAGATGCGGGCAGCAGGGGAGAGCCACAGAACGGAGACACCGAGATGATCAATGAACGAGTTCGCCGGGCCGTACGCACCGGTAGCAGCGCGTTGGCGCTTTTGGTCGTCGCCGCCTGGGGCATGCCTCAGCAGGCGATGGGCCAGGGGTCGTTGTTCACGGAAGGGCAGGGTTCCCGCAGGGGTCCGCTCCCAGCATGGGATACGGTATGGGTGTTCCATGGCGGCGAAGACGCATTGGCTTCCGCGACATCCCTGTTGCCGGACAGCCGGGGTGGAGTCGTCTTCATTGACCAGCTTCTCCTTGAGGTTCACCGGCTGGACGCGCAGGGTTGCCTCGACTGGTCATGGGGACGCGAGGGAAGTGGTCCTGGCGAGGTACGCGCGATTCGGGCGATGACGCTGGACGGCGATGGGAATGTCGTCCTGGTCGATTACGGGAATCGCCGGATCGTTACCCTGAGTCCGGAGGGCCGACTGTTGCGGGAGGTCCCGCTCGCCATTGATGCCGGCTACGTCTCCGGAGTTGCAGTCCTCCAATCCAATCACTACGTGATGGCCACAGACGGCGCGGCTCCGTGGATCCTTGTGAACCAGGAAGGGCAACAGGTCCAGGAGGTCGAAAGCCCGCGCGCGCTGGCGCAATTGTCCGTTCTGCAGCGAACCGGATTGATCACAAAGTGGAAACAGGATCATTGGGTGTTCGGGTTCCAGAACGGCAACGGGTGGTTCACCTTCCGGTTGGGCGCGATGGAGTTGGCTTCGCCCTATGTGGAGCACACGGAATTCCCACCGCACGATGCTGTTCGGCTGCCCATGGGCGAGACGGTGCACTCTGCCGCTTCGCTCTCGGTGCACGGTGATACGCTGGCCGTGCTCTTCGCGGGCAGTACTCGGGGGCAGCTCCATTTGTTGGACCGCTATGACCTGCAAACCGGAGACTACTTGAACTCGCTGGTTCTCCCGCAGCCGGTCAAGCAAGCTGCTGTCGGGAGTCAGGGAACTGTCTTCGTGGTCACCTACGACCTTTTCCCGACAGTGATGGCCCTTCGTCCGAGCCCGAGTTTATCCCTTTGAGGGGGGAATCCACCGCCTTGCAGGGAACGAGCTCACCGAGCCTCTACGGTCTGTCGTCGTCGCACGAATCCGCACCGCGACTCCGCCGAAGCAGCACGTAGAACGCTCCCTGGCCCCCATGCCTGCGCTGCGCGGGCACGCACGCCAGCACAAGCGGGCGGGTTGCGGGCTCGTTCAGCCACCCTTCGAGCCCACCACGCAGCACGCCCCGGGCCGCGGCGAGCGGATCGCGCCTTCCCTGCCCGGTAATGACCAGGACGCAGCGGAGGCCGCGCCGGGCCGACTGGGCCAGGAATGCGGCCACCTTGCCTGCGGCCTCTCTGCGTGAGAACCCATGCAAGTCCAACCGGGCGTCGATGGCGATATCGCCGCCACGCAACGCGTCGGCTTGGCGTCTGTTGAGCCCGGCCACCGAGCCGATCTCGATGCGGGAGCCACTCGGTGCGGAACCTGCTTTCCCTGCCGGGTTTCCCGCTCGGCCCTCGCGGACCGCCGCGCCGTGGCGCGCCCTGACGACCGTGTCCTCGACCAGTCGGTCACGCCCCGGAAGACGCGATACGCCAGCCATCTGCCGCTCGAAATCGTCCTGTCCGGTCTCGTCTCGGTCGTCCGGCCGGCGCTCGAGCTTCATGGACTGACACCGACCGATCCAGTCGTTGTTGCCCCTGTCAAAGAGACATCGAGCCTCACGTGGTCGTAGGGAACCCTCGGCACCAGCCTCCCGCGCCCGCCGGGGCGCAACTCTACGAGTCCGTATTGCGACATCGTCTTCAGAGTTCGCGAAAGGTTCGACTTGCTGCGTCCGGCCATCTCCGCGAGCTCCGTGAGGGACCGTGGCTGCTCTCGGGCAATTAGCTCCAGGAGACGCCGGTTGTGCTCGGACAGCAACCTCGCGAAGCTCTCGATCGAGGTGAACCAGACCTTGGGCTCTTCCTTCGCCGGCGTGCGCTCCCCGCGGGCAATCTCCATGGTGCGCGCCTTCATCTGGTCGTAGCCAGCGATGCCAATCTTCAGTGTCTTCATGGAATCTAAAGGTTATCATATACTGATAACCTCACAAGGCGAGCCCATTCCGCGAGAACGACCAGCGGAGCTGCCCACCCCGACGATCACCCCGAGTTGTCAGCGTCTGAGCGACTCCCAGAAGCCTCGCGGCGTGACGATGTCGACCGGGGCTTCTACCGCGACCTCCAGGAGGTCCCGATCGCCGGTTACGAGAACATTTGCCTGTCCTGCGACCGCCTCCCCCAACACCGCGACGTCGTCGCAGTCCCGCACGGCGATACCGAGCGGCGGCGCTTGTCCGATCACGATTCCCTGCCGCCGAAGGAACGCGTCCGCGGCTTCAACGGTCGTGCCGGGTACGCCCAGCTTGTCACGAAGAACACGGCGCAGCTCATCGAGCACCGTCTCGCTGATGACGAGGACATTGTCCGCAATGACGACTCGAAGCACGTCCGCGCAGATGCCGCGCGTCGCCATTGCGCTCACGAGGACGTTCGTGTCGAGGAAGACCCTCACGAGATGTCGCGGAAGACATCTTCGTCGGTCAGATAGCCTCTGGCTTCCGCGAACGGAACAATGCGGCGGCGCAGATCAGCGAACTGATCCAGTGCCAGTTGACGCTCCAGGGCGTCGCGCACGACGGCGCTTCTGCTCCGGCCGCTCCGGCGGGCTGCCCGATCCAACCGGCGTCCGAGCGCCGCATCGATTCTGATCGTCACGGTCTGTGTCTTCATGTCATACATTGTAGTACATCATTGAGTCGCGCGCCTGGGCTGCCTATCCTGCCCGCAGGACTCCGCCCCTGCTCCCAAAGCCTCCACACGGGACGCGAAATCACGGCAAGAAATCTCATAAGTCTAACTGGGACTGCACGATCTGCGCTTCTTGCCTTTGGGGCGTGCCGGGGTCTGCCGGACTGAAAAAGCCGGAAAATCGGGTCAAATGGACGGCATTTGGAGGGTCGGTTGGTATCCTGTTTCAGCTGTCCACCTTCCACAGGGCGTCCTGAGCTGCAAGGGAAAGCTGCGATCTGGCTGTCAGCCCCGCTTCGAACGCAGTGCCTTGAGAAGATTAGCTACGGGAAGCGCGGGGAGGTCAAGGAGATCGAGTGCAATAAGCGAGTACCGAAGGCTCGCAAGTGACTCTGGCGTCATACGGGCCAGCTCCAGCAGGGCTCCCTTCACGGGATCGGCCGTAAGCAGCCTGTGGATAGCGTCCTCAATGGGGGTCGGGGGGGCTGCACGGCCCTCTTTCGCGCCATCGCCGAGCGCCGTGAGGAGCTTCGCCGTGAGAGGACCGACACCGGGGTGTTGTTGGGAGAGTTGCGTGAGCAAGTCCCGCAGCTCCACGAGGGACTCGGGACGCATGATCGCTTCCCGAGCCAAGCTTCGCATCGCTTTCTTTACTGAATCGGCGCTCGTGAGCTCGGCGAAGCTGATCAGTTCGGCGGTAACCACGGGAAGCTCTCGGTAGCCATAGCCACCGGACTGGCGCCTCGGCCGCTCCTTCAGCCAACAGGAAATCTCTCGTCCGGCATCCGACGAATGTGGAATCACCTCCGCCGTTCCCGTTACCCGGAACTGTCCGCCGCAACCCACACACTCACGGACATGGTAGGTGCGGCTCTCGGACCCTTCAGGAAAGCGTTCGTCCACATACGTAATGGCCGGGCGCTGAGATCGGGCATCCGGCGTGTAGACACACCTGACGCGCTGCCCGCAGAACTGGCAGTCACCGACCAAGGATCCATCCTTGGTCCGATTCCACTGCTGAATCACAATTCACTCCTCGGAGCTGCACGCCTCTGTACTGAGAGCCTCGCACCCTGCTCAGATGCAGCCTGACGGCGCCCCAGCGATGGCTGACGGCCCTTCAGGCCCTGCGATTCGTCGGCGGATTGGGGCGGCGTCGACCGCACTGGCCCACGGAGGCTCGACACTTGCGACCTGGTCACTACTCGCCATCCCCTTGGTCGAAGTACTGATTGATCCGGTCCATCAATCGACCGGCTCGGTCGGTCGTGTATTCGGGGATGCTGCCCGGATCATTCGCCCAGCGGTCAATGAGTGCCAACGTGGCTTGCGCCTTCGCTCGCTTGCGGAACGAGCCGAGCGAGCATCGCTGAAATGCGCTCTCCATGGCTTCCGTAGTCGTCCGCGCATTCCGCTCCTTGTCGGAAAGATGCAGGTCAAATCCCAAGCCGCGTACGACATCGACGTAGAGATCCCGGGGGACGATGTCCTCGATGGTGGCGCGGTCCATGCCCCAAATGTCGCCGAGCATCACTGCGGGCACCTCACCGCCCAATTGATCGATCAACCTCTTCTGTGCGCCGCGTCCCGCCTGATCGCTGTCCAGTAGCACGAGGAGCCGCCGACCTCCCACTCCTGTGGAAGCGAACATAATCGAGGCCAAAGGCATCAGATTGGAGGTGCCTTCCGCTGGGATGAGCACCGTATCCTCATGCAGGACGGACATGCCGTCCAACGCCGCCATACAGCTGCTTAGCGCGCGGATGATCCAGTAATCTGTGATCCCCTCGACGATCAGGGATCGCTTCCCCAGGAACAGAGTCTGCGCAATCGAGTAGCCCAGAGCCGCTTGGATCGGGAACAGGGTATCCCTGTCGCCGGAGGGCTTCAATTGGCCCGAGACCACTGTGTTCTGAGGCTCCGGGCCCTCGCGGAAAACCGTCCGAACTCGTTCCAAGTGATCCCCGTCGATCAGGAAGGGCATGTGCGTGCTGTAGATCAGCTGGTTGTCCCCGGAAATCCTCTCGAAGAGGTCGATTAGCTTGATCTGCAACGACGGGTGAAGATGCAACCCGGGTTCGTCCAGCAGGAGAATCGCATCCTTATGGGCTTGCTCGGATTCAACCAGGAAGACCAGATAGAACGAGAAGAACCACTGAAACCCCCGGCTCCGCTCCTCGAAGGGTATTGGGAACTCGTTGTGTTCATCGGACACCTTCAGTACCAGATCCTCGCCGTCAGCTCCGAAGTGGAGCTTGTGACGTTTCTCCGGCCACCATTGAGTCCAGTCTCCAGTTAGCGAGAACGAGGCAGAATCGAGGAGCGCGCGTCGTTCCTCATGACGTCGAGCGACCTGCTCATCAGACTCGCCGCCCCTGGGACGCCCGAGCTCCAGGATTTCTTGTGGGTCGATCCCGCTCCACTCAAACAGGGCAGTTTGGGTTCGGGTCTTGGCATCACGTGCGTCGCCACGTTGGTTCAGGTAGGTCGGCAGATGGATTCTCGTCTCAAGTTGTCCGTATTCATCGAAGTAGATGAACGTCGGCATCTCCCGCTGGAGCCACTCAAGAGCAGCTGGCCCGAGTTCGTTGGTAGCCTCGAAGTCCGTGCAGACCGCCTGTGAGACTTGATCGGGGCCGTCATAGCGACTGACGAGGACAACGGTCTCAAGGGATACCGGCAGTTGATCTGGAGCCAAGTGGCGGGCAAGTCCGAGACGGTCCTCCTCCTCCAGCGAGAATTCAAGGGCGGTCACCAGCTGTGTCGATCGACGCTCCCTCAGGTACCGGTCCCGGGGATAGTCGTAGAGCCTGTCGAACGTGGCAGAGGCGACGTTGTGGCTCTTCCAGAGTGCGCGCAGGATGGCGGTCTTGCCGCTCTCGTTCTTTCCGACCAGGGCGGTGACCCGAGGATCAGTTTCGATGGGACCGGAATCGCCGATGACCTTGTAGTTCGCGATTCGGCATCGGGTGAGCTTCATGGGAAGTAGAGAATCGAGGGTAACGGGTGAATAATGCCTTGCCCGGCGCCGGTGGCCGAAGAAAACCAGAACCGCAAGATAACCCCGCTGCAGGTCGGGTCCAAGGTCGGTCGCGTACGCCCACTGGTGGAGTACCGCTTGGTCACGGGAGGTCGCCGATGAGGACATCCGCGTCGCGCCACTCCGGCTATCCACGCTCGCCCTCCGCCGATTCCTGGGGCCGGCGGCCGTTCCCGCTCGATCCCGGCAAACCCTGATCGTGCGGCGGCCTTTAGGGACACGTGCCTCCCCCAAACGAGGAGGCCCGAACGAAGCGTGCGTCAGCTATCAGACGTGTCGTCGCCTCGACCCCCAAGCCTGAGTTCCGCCGATACTTCGCCGAGAATCTCGTTCACCCGCTTGCGGTCGTCGTCCGCAACCTCGTCGGCTCTCACATGCACCCCAAACCGCAACTCGGCGGCGCCGATTGCGGCGAGCAGGTCAGGCGCCCGATCAGCCAAGTCCTGCATCTGAGTCAGATCAAGGGTAGCCGGTTTGGCCGGTGGCGGAGGCTTGGGCTTCTTGCCGAGCTTCGGCTTCTCGAGGATCACGTTGTGGGCTTGGTCGTAGGTGCACTCGATGGGTCCGCTGTCTGCCGTTCGGAGCAGCCAGCGGGTATTGACCGCGGCGGCGATTCCTTCGCGCACGACTCCCCACGGGACCATTTCAGAGCGTTGTTGACACAGGGCCTGGGTCAACGAGAGACCGCTGGTCCGGTTCTCAGACCAAGCCTCCGGCAAAGCCTCTTGGGTAAGGTCCTGGGCTGTCACCGGCTCCGGTGCGGGGCGCAACTCGGCGTTCGCGCTGAGCGTCCCAGCGGGGACCGGCTCCTTCCACACCGTCGCGGGCTGGTTCGTGACCCACAGGGTCCCGTCCGCCACCGCCTCTGCCACCGCTTCCACCACGATGTCGTCGGGGCATGCTGGGATCGGTAGGCGGTCCTCGTAGCCTTCTCTGGGAATGGTCGCCACATGGTCACCAGCGAAGTACTCCAGCAGTGCCTTGAGGGCCAAGGGCTGGAAGGCATCTTCGTCGCCGGCGAGCCACAAGCCCGGCAACCTACCAGGCCTGAGAAGTCGATGTTCCAGTCCGGCAAGCTCCGCCCTCTCGGGAAGCACGATCTCAAGCTGGTCGTCGGTCGCCGCCACGGGTTCAACATCCTCGCGCCACCAAGTCCGGACGCTCCCGTCGGGACGACTCAGCCGAGCCGTGAGCAGCCCCTCGCGCACTCCGCTGAGGACGGTGCGGGTGACCAACTCCGGCTTCAGCACCTTCGGGAGCCGCGGGAAGCGGGCGAACGCTTCGCTCAACTGGCTGGCGAGACGAGCGTCGTCTCCTTCCTCCCATAGGCCGTACGGTCCATCGGGCAGGAGCGCCTCGGGGTTGACACGGGTCTCCTCGATCCGGGCCTTGTCGTGGTTCTTGATCTCCGCGAACAGGGGCTCGCCGCTCCCCGGTAGCTTGAAGGCATGGACCCCGTTCCGTTCGTTGACGGTCACGACGATTCCGTAGGCTTGGCGGATCACGCCGGGAAGGTCCGCCGCCGCTTTCCTGATATTGCGGCTCAGGCGCTCGCGTCGGATTGGATCGATAGAGCGCGCGGAGAGTTGCGCCTGCACGTCCTCCCAGCCGAGGAGGCTTCGGGTCTTGCTGCGCGCGGCGTCTACCCCTTCCGGCGACGGCACCGCCAACACCACTGCGTTGCGATACACCCTCGGACTGTCGGGGCCGGCGGCGTGGTCGAGGAAACTCCGGGCCACCTTGCTGGGCTTACCGGAGGACGACGCGGCCTCCGGGCCGAGTATCACGAAGCGGAACTGAACCGTGTCCCCCACGTCGCGCGGAGAACGGGGCAGCTTGTGGACGGTCGCTCCGGCGGCCTGGGCGCCGTTCCAGAGGCTTCCCGTCTTGCGGATCTCGGTTCTGAGGCGTTCGTCCACCGCTTCGGCGGTCACCCGGTCGTGGCACGCTTGGTCGTGCATCTGGCGCAGATTGGGCGCGTTGCCGAGACGCCATGACCCGGGCAGGCTGTCAGCGTCCTCGACCTGTTCGTCTTCGTCCTCGTCGTCCAAGAACCAAGAGGTGTCGCGCCATCGCCGAAGCCCCTTTCGCAACTCGATTGCGTCGGGTCCCGTACCTCCCACGAGTCGGAGTAACTCACTGGTCCTCGCCTTCCGTCCGACCGGTTGCGAATGGAGGAAGACGGCGGCAACCGCCTGTTCCAACTCCCGAGAATCGCAGAGGGAAGGAACCTCGTCCTGAGCCTCGCGGGCTTTCTCCATCTCCTTCTCAAGCAGCGGGACCCATTCCGTTCTTCTCCCCTTCACCGTGTCCTTGGTCGCGATCCCAGCCAGTTCCCTGACAGCCTCGGACACGGTGCCCGCCCCCGCCCGGTTCAAAAGGACGGACGGCCCGATCAGCGGACTGGGGTCGCCCCGCTCTTCCGCGTCGCGAAGTGCAATGGCAAGGATCCGTAGAATGCCTCGCGTCCGCTGGAACCCCTCGATCTCCGTCCAGCGTGTGTAGAACACATCCGTCAGATCGGGGTGGAAGGGAAAACTCGCCAGAAAGCGCTTCTCCGCGCGATTCTGTTCGCGCTTCGTGGTCTCGTCGATCCTGGCGATGCCTTTCACAACCCCGATCACCTGCGGGCGGAAAGCAGCGGGATCTTCGATGCTGCCGGGCTCGAAGAACCGGCGACGGAGCACTTCCGCCACGTCTTCCTTCTGGACCGGCTGGATCCCCTCCTCGCGCTGGCGTTGAAAGATGTTCGCCAGATCCCGCAGCACCGCTTTTCCAAGCTCGTCGCCCGTCTTCGCCGGGTCGGTCGCGAGCAGCGAAGCCACCAGGGCAGCCCGGTCCACCTTGGCGACCGCCTGAGTGAGGGCTTGAAAGAAGTTCTGAAGCCGGTCCACCCACGACCGGTCCCGGGCGGCCTTCGCGCGGGCGTACATCATCACCTCGTCGAGGAGGATCAGCGTCGCGCGACCATCAGCCTTCTGCTGGCGTTCAATCACCTCGATCAGAAGCGGTTCGGCGGGAGCCGTGTCGCGCTCCTCTGCTGGGTCGTCGCCATGCAGGATCCGGAGTCCGTCGGTCCCCGCCAGTTGGAAAGCGAGGATGTTCCACGGTTGCCTCAGCGTACGGGTTTCGCCGCCCGGTCCGCGCACATCCGTGATTCCTTGTTCCACGTCGATCTTGTCGAAGCAGAGCGCCGCAGTCGCGGCCTTGGGGAGTTCAACGTCGGAGTGCTTCCGGAATTCGCGGACGGTCTTGATGTCCGGAAGGCGGTCTGGATCGCGAAAGAGATGATACAGGGTGATGAGCGTGTGGGTCTTGCCGCCGCCGTAGGTCATCTCCAGTTGGCGGACCGCCTTGTCGCTCCTTCCAGCCAGACGACCGGCCACGTCACGGGCCAGATTGCGAAGCGTGAAGGTGGGATAGGTGAGGGCAAAGAACTTCTCGGGATCCTCGTACAGGGGACGCCGACCGGCCCGGCTTGCCACTTCGTGAAGGTCGGCGGCGAACTGCGACAGCGATAGCTCGCCGGTGCGCAACTCGGACTTGAGCGTAACGACTTGGTGCCAAGGGGTGGGAGCAGGTGGCATGATGTCTTGGGGGCGCGGTGGAATCAGTTGGATCGAGCGTACCGCTCTTGAAGATGACGGTAGTTGACGGCCGACGCCGGATCCGCCTTTGATGCCGCAAGGTAGAGGTGGAGGTCCACAGTGACGAGGGGCGTGTCCTGCGACACGAGACCCAGCAACCCCGCATCGGTCAGGCCGAGCCGGAGGAAGGACGGGTGCATGGCCGCGTCGGCGCTGGTCACGACGACCTCGTGGCTCTCGCCGATCAGGATGCGGAGAGTCGTCAGCAGTCGGGATCTCTCCGGCTCCTCGTGCTGTCCCAGAAGATTCGATGCCTCCGTGAGCGTGTTGGGGGTGACCAGAACACACTCGAATCGGCTGACGATCTCCTGCACCCGCTCAAAGTCCTCGGGGCCGAACGTCCGCAACCGCCGGTGCTTCGCGATGATGGCCGGATCCAGCGCTCCGGCGACGAGCAGCACCAAAAGGTTGGCGTCCACGAAGACGCCGCTTGGAGGACCTCCCTCAGGCTGGGACGGAGACATCACGGTGCTTGAGAGAGACGACTGTCCCGTCGTCACGAATGCAGACAGTCTTGTAGGTCCGGTTGGGCTTCGGTGGCGGAGGGAGAAGGACAGTGCCCAAGCGAGCGGGCGAATCGGATTGCCAAAGGCGCTGAAAGCCGATCGTTACCTCCCACATGCCATCCTCGGTCCTGAATTCCAACTCCTCCAGTCCGACACGGGCGATCTTCTCGTCCTTGAAGAGCTCTAGGATGTGGTCCTTTGCCGCCTGGACGGCCTCACTGGCTACCATCTGCAACTCCTTGCGGCACTACACTGCCGTCTCGGATGATCAATCTCGGTCGGTCGCTAGGGCAATCTACCGGAACCATACGAACCCTCTCAAGTCGGCTAATCCCACAGCGTGTACTCGCGCGGCTGACCCGAGGGCCTGCCCCTGCCAAGATGATTCTGGAGCTTCTCTAGGGTGGATCTTTCTTCGGAGCCCGGCGCGGCCATCTCCAGCACGGCCTGCACCACGCTCGCGAACACTTCGCTCCTTCGGAGCCCTTGCGCGTCCAAGAATTCGTTGACCCGGGCCAGATCCCCCTTCTTCCAGAGGAACATGGCCGCGTGGAGGCAGTCGATGAGCGGGGTTGCTCCTCCACCTGATCCGGACGATCCGATCTTCCGCTGGCTCCAGCGCTTCAGCCGAAACTCGCTGTCCGAACTCCCAGGCGCATCGTCGCCGTCGCTCAGCTTCGCCTTCCCGCGCACCAGCAGGTCGTGACGGCCGAGCAGGTCTGCGTCCTTGAAGTTGCACGACATCGCATAGAGGATGACGGCACCCGCCGGTGCCCCGTCCATCCCGAAGTCGTGCCGGTGCAGGAGGTAGTAAGTCGTGAGTTCGTCGAGGTCCCCAGCCGTGCCGTCGCTCTGCGACAGAAGCCTGCCCACGACGAAACCGACCACCATGCGCCGGACGCTTGCAAGGAACTCGCCGACCTGCATTTCCCCTTCGCCTACACCGCGCTTGACCACTGGGTACCGGCTAAATGCCTCAAGAGCAGGACCGGTGGCCGACCACACGAAGTCGGGGCCGCGAATGCCCGCGTCCCAGAAGTCGCGGAGCTTGCCGGTAATCTTCTCACGCATCTCGCTGAGCACGTTGGATTCCCAACCGGGACGGGTGGCGAGACGCTTCCGGCAGACGAGCCAGATGGATGAGGCGAGGGCGGCGGACGCCATGGCCCGTTGCCGGGTCTGCATCTCGGTCTGGATGGGCCAGGAGCCGGTCACCATGAACCCGGAGCGAACGAGCGCCGCGACGAGGGTCTCCCAAGCGTCCGGGTCCTTGTTCGCAAATACCACCACGAGGCGACCGTCGTCCCGCAGGGCTTGGTGGCACCGGGTGAAGGCTCGGGCCATCCCGTCCTCGTAGTTCTTCTTGGAGGCCTTTTGGTCGTCCCCGAACCGGCTGGCATCGTCGATGAGTTCGCCGTCCCCGTCCGCCGCCTGCCACTTGGGGCCAAGGGGATCGGCGAAGATTTCGTCGATCTCGGGGGAGACTCCATGGAGCGCTCGCCTTAGCCACACTTGGAAGAAGTCCATCAGGTCGGAGTATGGGATCGCGTCGTAATAGGGTGGGTCGGTGCAGATTAGGTCGATGCTGCCGGGCTGGGGAGCCAAGGCACTTCGCGCCCCGATGTCCGGAGCCGGACTGGCGGCAACGGCGGCCAGCGCGTGGTCCAGGTAACGGGCAACCCAGTCGAGCATCGCCTTGAAGCCGCCCGTAGTTTCCGACAGCGGGTTGACCTCGCAGTAGTCCCATACCATAGGGAGGGCGAAGCGAGCGTAGGTGTGGCCGAGCTTCTCACCGCTGTTGTGCCACGAGCAAATCGAACTGCTGTAGTCGGCGAGCTTGCTCAACGTGCATGACAGGAACGCTGTCAGCGCCTCCCGCCACTCCTCCGGGTAGCCATGCTCCGCGATCTCCTTTCGGGCGGCGCGGATCTCGCACAGAAACGTGCCGAGCGCAAGCAACTGCCGGTCGGTGAAGAGCTTGCCCCATGTGTCCAACCCGTAACCATCGACAGAAAACGCCCGCGAAGCCCCCATGCCCGCCTTCGGCGTCGGTTCATCGGGCAGCCCGAACGGAATCGCTTCGCTCATCGCTGCGATCTCATCCGCGTCCACCTCCGCTGCGGCCAGATCGTCGTCTGTCGGCAGCCGGTACTCCTTGCCCTTCTGGCCATCAATCGCGACGGCAATCATGCGGACGCTTAACCGCCCCGACCGTCCCTGCGCGCGCAGCTCCCTCATCTTAGTGACCGACCCGCAGGAGGGACACGTGGCGCCACTGCGGCTCATGGTGCCCTTGCCGAGCTTCTGATCGTGAGCGCGCTTCTGCGCTGCCGACCCGCGCGCGGCCGGAACACCCGGATCGATTCCGAAGTCGATGTCGCGTGTTTCGGGGTCCGCCGTCATGGTCAGCAACACGCGCTTGACTGGATCGCTCTTCTTGCACAGCCACCGCGTTTTGAGAAGTGGCATCTCGGCACGGCAGTCTCCGCACTCCGCAGTACGTGCCCACAGACAGGCGACCACCGGTTTGGCCACCCAGCGCGGGTTTCGGTCGTCCTCAAGGTATTTCTCGTCGTACTCGCGGTTCAGAGCCTTGACCGACACCCGGCCCTTCGCGTCAGGCTCAAGGAGGCACGGATCTTGGGGCTTGAACGGGATCGGCGGTCCCATCGCCTTCTTCCTGCGGCCCTTTCGCTGCCGTGGCTCGAAGTAGGCGTACACCGGATACCTCGCGGCCAGCTTCCGGCGCACTCGGTCCCGGACCCGGAGACCCCAAGCCCTCACGTGCCAAGCGAAGTTCGCACCCGTGGGCGCATCGGCGGCAAGGGCGGTGGTCAACTGCACGTCGCCCCCATCGCGATGGCCGAATTCGGCGAGAGCGTTTCGGATTCGGGCCGGTGTGTGATTCACACCTTGGGATTTGAGCCGGGCCTTCACCAGGGCAGTGGCGAACTCCCGGTCGGCGATGGCGAAGCCAGGAAGCGGCCTGGCTCCACGGCCTACCAGATGCGGGTAGTGAAGCGTACACCGCAGAACGAACCACGCGACGGGATTCAGGTCCGCAGCGAACGTCTCGCAACCGAGGCGCATGGCCTCCAGCGGGATCGCGCCGCCGCCGGAGAAGGGATCAAGGACACGGGGTGCACGGCCTCCAAACGCTTTGCGGATGCGTGCCCGGAAACGGCCGAGTTCCAACCCATTCTCCCGGCCCCAGTGGAGAATGCCCCCGTTGGTCTCCTTTAGGTGAGGGTCCTCCCCACCGCCCTTGAGCTTCTTCGGGACGAGACGGCCAGCCATGCGCTCGCCCAACCGTCGGCGCTCGTCGGCGTCGCCAGGATCCGATAACAGGGTCGCCAACAGCATGGAGCGGCTGGCCGCCAGAGGACGCCGGGCGGGCCAGATGTGCAGAGTTGAGATGTGGCCGTGGCGGACGTTCTTCTCGTGGACAGAGTCGAGGGAGATCTGCCGGAGCGGAATCGTAGTTTCGGAAAGGCGGGTCATCGCACCTAGAGTGGGGTTCGGCGACTGTGATGGAAACGCTCACCGTGCTGATTGCCAGTCGCATTGGTCGCTTTGGGGCGAAGCCGCCCGAGACCGTGAATTGTTCATGCTGCCGCCGCCCCGTGGCAACCTCCGGTCGGCATGCGGGCAAAGGCAGCGGTCATCGTTCGTCGGCCTCGGCGGCGCTCAACACGTCTGCCGCCGAAATCCTCATCCGCGTCGTTTCCTTCGCCAACAGTTTCGCGAACGGATCCCTCACCCGCGACAGGTGCGGAACGGACGTGGCGCAGTCCAGCACGACGTACAGCCAGTAGGACGTGCCGAGATTGCAGGCCGCCCGGAACTCGTTCTCCTCCATCCACACATCGGCCCGACCGGCCCGGCCTTTTACTTCGATTTGGCGCCTTTCACCATCGGCACGCACTGCCAGAAGATCGAAACCGGGGTGGTCCCCCAGCCCCGCTTCGCGGGCGAGCGGCGGCGTTGACACGTCCTTCACCTCGGCGCCCCGGCCTCGTTCCCACTCGGCGGCAACCGCCATTGCGACGCTCTCGACATCTGCGTCGAAGGCTTCCCTGTCCTCGTCCCCGGTCGCAGGGAGCACCAACGCGTGCGCGAGGAATCGCACGTCGCCAGGCACGATGCGACCCGGTCGGGCGTTGAGTTCCTCAAAGGCCAAGCTGCGCTGATCCACGAGTGCCTTCTGGTCCCGCGCGACCTCGTCCCGGTCGTCCTGTCCGGCCCGCTTGTTCTTTGACAGCGCCTTGCGGCGCGCGGCCAGTTCGGCAGCCCGCAAGTTGAAGTTGATTCCGACCCGCTTACGCTGTTCTGGCAATTCCGCTTCGAGCACGGTGCGGTGCTCTCGGGCCAGCCGCTCCGCTTCCTCCTCAAGGCGAGTGGCTGCGTCGATGCGGAGCCTTGCGGCCCGCGCAGCGAGCGAGACGGCTCCGGGCGCGACATGGGGCGCACCCTGGAGAAAAGCGAACGCCTCCGGCGACACCGTGGACAGAGCCCCGTCCTCGTCCTGCCGGAGAACAACCAGCTTGCGCGAGCGCGTTTCTCGCCCCGAATTCGTGTCCGCACCTTCCTCGTCCACCCCGATCTCGCCAAGGTGAAGCAGACACCGGGACTCTGCGCGCGGATCGACGAAGACTGCCCCCCGGAGGGCTTCCTCCCGGCAATGCGCCACGACTTGGGCGCAGATCGCGTCGAAGACCGGCTCGCCGGGATGAAGCCAGACGCATCGCTCGTTTCCATCCGGTCGCCGCACCCTCAGGCGTTCACGGGCGTCCGCCGGGTATGCCTCCAGACCCTGCAACAGCGGATCGAGCGCGCCGGCACGGCTGGGTACCAGCGAAAACGACTCATCCAGATGGCCGTGAACCCGGAGTCCCAGTAGCGGACAGGCTCGCTCGACGAACCGGCGCACCTGGGCCGGCAACAAATGCAGATACTGTTCGCGGTCGATCTCGCCCTGCATCGTGGGGAGGCGGCGGGCCACGTCGCCCCCGCTTCCGTAGTGCTGCCGTTCTTGCGCGCTAATGTCGTTCACGGCATCCCGCGTAAGGCCGGCCTCAAGCCGGACGCGCGCGCGACGCTCGCCTTCGTCGCTCAGCGCCCCTCGCATGTACTCGCCCAAAGACTCGTTCTCAAAGAGGCGCCCGATTACGTCGAAGACCTTGTCGGAGTGCAACTCCTGACGGATCGCGTCCAGCCGTTCGAGCAGGACCTGGAGAACCCGACCCTCCCTTGTATCAGTGGACACCAGGTTCACGATCCGCACATCGTGTTCCTGGCCGTAGCGATGGATGCGCCCCATCCGCTGCTCCAACCGGGCGGGGTTCCAAGGAATGTCGTAGTTCACCATCAGACGACAGAATTGGAGGTTGATTCCCTCGCCGGCAGCATCGGTCGCCACGAGAAACCGCGCTCCGGTCGAGTCGCGAAACCGTTCGACCTGCTCCTCGCGTTCCTGCCACGTCATTCCGCCGTGGATCGAAGCTACCAATCCCGCGTAGCCAAGTCCTTCCAGACGTTCGATCAGGTAGTCGACCGTGTCGCGGTGCTCGCTGAAGACAAGCCACTTTTCCCCGCGTTGGTCGGGGTGTTCCAGCACTTCGCGCAAACGCTCGAACTTCGACTCGTGACCTGATGCGACGAGCCGCCGGGCCCGTACGCTCAGATCCTCCAAGGTCTGGATCTCCGCGCGAAGCTCTTCGGTCGTGACGGCGACGACGGCTCCGAGCACGGAATCCTCGTAGTCGGCGCTCTTCTCGCGGAGGGCGGTAGCGTCCAGGTCGTCCGATGCGTCATGCTCGTCGAAGTAGTCCGCGCTGTACTTCGCACTAAGAGTGCCTTGCGCGATGCGGAGGTCCCGGAGGTCGAGCCGACCCGCTTCGAGGTCGTCAGCCACCTGGGCCAACTTCGCGATCCGGCGCTCGAACGACCTGAGCAGAGCCCGGGTTGAACTGGCCAACCTTCGCTGGAACACCCCCATCGCGAGCCGTGCCGCCTGTTGGTTCCCCGAGGCGAGGCTGTAGGTATGCAGCAGGTACGAGGTGGTCTGATCGTAGAGCGCCCGTTCGCCGTCCGCTCCGCGCGTAAGGTCGTACCCGAAGGTGTCACAGTGCCGTTCGCGGAAGATGGGCTTGCCGTCGAAGTCGACCATCTCTTCCTTGGTACGGCGGATGAAGTGCCGAGCTCGGGTGGCGGGCGGGATTCTCCTGAACGCCTCCTCCGCTCCGAAGACCCGGTGGTCGAGCAAGCGCCACAGATAGTGGTATGGGGAGTCCTTCCCCATGTGAGGTGTGGCTGTCAGGAGTAGCAAGTGGCGGGCCGACCACGCGAGCATCCTGTACTCGGCGGTGGGCGGACAACCGGCGAGCGCTTCCGCGAGCTTGTAGCGTTGCGTCTTGCGCACCCGTCCCCGCTCGGCGGAGGCGCTCAGCTTGTGGGCCTCGTCAAAGACGACGAGGTCGTACGGAGCGGTCTCAGGATCGGCCAGCGCCGCAAAGACGGACTCCCCCCAGAGCGTATCCACCGATACAATCACGAGGTCGCCGTCCGGTCCCGAGAACGGATTGCCCGTCCGCACGTCCGGCCCGGCGACAATTCGGAACCGGAGACGGAACAGGGTGCGAAGCTCCTGCTTCCAGTTGCCCACGAGCCCGGCGGGCGGGACGATCAGTACTCGCCTTATCCGGCGCCGCATCAGCATCTCGCGAACGCAAAGCCCGGTCATGATCGTCTTGCCCGCGCCCGCGTCGTCGGCGAGCAGAAAGCGGAGCGGATCCTCGCGCAGCATGTGGTCGTAGACCGCGATGCGCTGATGCGGAAGTGGATGGATCCGGGAGATCTCGCTCGCGAAGGCTGGGTTGAACTGGTAGCCGTGCTTGAGGCGGAGGCGTTCCACGAACAAAGAGAGGCGTTCCGGATCTCCGTTGAAGTCCAAGGGGTGCGGGTCCATGAAGTCTGGCGGGTGCCTTCCGGGCAGTTGTGGGCCGACCGGTCGCGCGACGGTCAGCGCGTTTAGGATCCGACGTACGCGAACCCGAGCGGGGCAAGGTACGGGAAAAGCGGGCAGACACGCGACCTTGGCTGGTCCGCGCTCCGCGGGCTGGGGGCTGGGCTGGGATCGATTGCAGGAAGTTGATGGAGTAGTGGCTGAGCAGCGGAGCGAGGGGGGTCGGAGTGAACTTGTGACGCGGCAGCTTCCTCGCGATAGTCAGGGGTCAGCTAATCGCAGAGAAACGGAGCCGCATCATGTTTTCCCCCCTCGTGGACGACATCTTGATCGTACTGGCACTCCTATTTGGTCCTGCGGGTATCTGGTTCACCATTGGTATGGCCGCCGTCGCGATCCGCGCGGGCCAGAAGAGTGAGAAAAGGGTGCTCCAGGAAATCAGGCAAGCGCTGCGTCATCCCCGACATATCCATATGGAGGCAGTGCGAGTCGTGGTCTCTCACATCTCGTTGGGGAATTCCCCACCCCTATCGATTGACGAGCATCCACCAAGCCCCGGGGTACGTCCTCCCCGGCGACCGAAGGTGCCTTGGCGGCGGCCCCTTCCTGAGGTTCCAAGTGAGGTGCCTTGGAGACCATCACCTCCCGAGGTTGACCTGCCACCCTCGTACCAGACTCGCCCCGGCCCAGTGGGTCCGGTTGTCACACGCCCCGAGCCAGGCGGGTCAACCGTGACACGACCCGCGCCAAGCGAACACTTCATCACGAGGGACCCCGGAAGTGGCTTCCGCCTAGAGTAGCTTTAGCGGGGCACAGGCGCGGCCACGACCGGCGGCCCTTGCCGCTCGGTCTGCCGGATCCGCGCACGCGGCATCTACCGCGAGCGTGACACCCTCGGTAGAGGCGGGTTAGCAGGTCAGGAGACCTATTCGAGCGACTTGTAGAATCTCTCCATTTCAGAACAGAGTTCCTTCTCTGGCGGCCTAGTCTCCTTATCCAGAATACGCTGACATGCGCGATCGAGCGCTCGCTCCAGAGAATCCTGGTTGGTCCCCCAGCCATCGAGAGACTCCCGAAAGCGGTTGGTTGCGGCGTGTATCGTGATGACAGCGGTGTATCGGCCCTTGGTGACCTTCATGGAGCAGGCTTCCGGCTTGGTGATGACGAATTCCTCTCCTTGATACTTGTAGACCTGTTGCGCCATGTAGTTTCTCCAATTCCACGATTGAAAAAGGGCGAAGTGTTGGGGCCTCCTGTCCTGCTGGTCCCGAAAGATAACCGAATCACCTTGCTCCCAGCAATCCTGGGTGCCTCCCCAGGATCTATGGGTCGATGTCCATGCTCGCCGGTCCACACCACACGCCCAGTCTTCCTCATGAGATCTTCAGCGACCCGGAATCGCCCTTGACAGCCCAATTTCTGTAGTAACATTAATCATGCGGATCGAGTTCGACGAGGCGAAACGCGCGGCGACGCTCCAGGCCCGAGGGCTGGATATGGCCCGGGCGTCACTCGTGTTCGCCGGCGCGACACTGACCGTCGAGGACGACCGGCAGGACTACGGTGAGGTTCGCTACATCACAATCGGCTTTCTGGACGACACGATGGTGGTGATCGTCTGGACGCGCCGCAACGACGCACACAGGATCATCAGCTTGAGGAGGGCCAATGAACGAGAACGACGGCTCTACGGCCCGAGGTTTTGACCCGGACACTGCACCCGACCTCTCGAAGGGCGGCTGGCCCGAGAAGTTCGCCAAGGCGCCCGTTCGTCGGGGGCGTCCCCCCAAGGCGCGGCCGAAGGTATCGACCACCATCCGGCTGTCCCAAGAGGTCATCGACCATTTTCGCGCCGGAGGCCGGGGCTGGCAGACGCGGATCGACCACGCCCTACGCGACTGGATCAAGCAGCACGACGTTGCCTGACAGGGCCTGACATTGGGGGAGGGGCGATACGGGCGGCCCATGCTGCCGAAAACTGCTCTTCGCGAGTGTATCGGAGGGGGCAGGCCGATCTGACCGATTAGCCTCGTTTCACCTCGCCCCCCTGCGCCGCGCCAGTATCTGCGAAGTGCGGCCATGCCTTCACGAAGGCCCTATGTAGCCGAGTCGCCCTATTGTGGATCGCCTCCTCGTCCCACTGGTCGTTTTCTGAGGAATGTTCCAGCAGGTCCTTGTTGAGGAAGAGCGTACTGTGGCAGGATATCCCCTTTCGCTTGTCCGCCCAAGGTCCGTTGGAGAGTTCCGAGTTCAAAGGCTGGGTCAGCAGGGTCAGATTACCGAGCGAATCAAGCAACCGCCACCGCCTATCTTCCGGCCCTTCCGGCCCTGCACCGGGCTTCGGTTGCGGCCAATTGGCCCGCCAACTCCGAGGCATTACATGCTCGATCGTCAACCCCTTGGGGACGGTCTGGTCTTCGGCCTTGGTGGTCCGCAATTCCTGCTCAATCCCCTCCAGGACCATCCTCAGCCGCCCGCGAGTCAGCAGGCGGTAGAGAGGCTTATTCGATATCGCGTCTAGCACCAGATTGTCGACGGGCCAGAGTGTCCCGTACGCCTCCCGCTCGCCCAAGAACTGGATGACCGTATCGCCCGCTCTCTCCGGACCTGCCTGATCGAGCCGACGCAGGAGATCGACGAACATCCTGTTGTAGCCTCTGGTGGTCATACGACACACCATCCTGCGGACCAGATAACTCTCCATCGCCTTGAGAGCCCTGGAGACATGCGTTGGCTCCACGTCGGACGCCAGCAACCACAGCAGGATCGGCGTAACGACCGCCGCCTGCATGGTCTTCCAGCGATAGGAAAACACCGTCCACACACCATCCAGTTCGTCGGCTTCCAGCCGTCGATAGGCCGCAGCGACGATCTTGACATCGGCTGCGATTTCCTCAATCGCACCATGGCTTCCCTGCTTGTACCGGCGTCGGAACGTCGAAAAGATGTCGGCCGCGCGGACCTCTTGAAGGGCGCGCATCACCAGCCAGTAGTTCAGGAACACGTCGGCGCGAGGCCGGTTCAGGCGGCCTTGGCGAATGTCCTGGTCCCACCAGACATCTTCGAGTGGCCAACCCACTTCGTCGCCGACACCAGCCTTCCCCGCTTCATGGAGAATCATGTTCTTCATCAGGTCGGACTGGCGAAGGGGCGTCCCTCGGGCGTTCAGAGTCTCAAAGATGATGTGGGGATCGTCCGATGAACGGAGGTCGATGACGACCAGCTCCAGCAGACGCGAGAGAGCCTGCTCAAGCGCCTCCGCCCTTTCTGTCGAAGTCGAACCCTCGTCCATCCCCTCGTCGCCTTCTCCGAGCCACTGCTCGATTTGGTCCCGAAAGAACTGGTGGGCCTCGACGACCCGCGAATTGGCCCACTTGGCACTCGGCGAGTCGTTGGTCATCGCTTGTCGGAAAGGGGCCTGGTCGGCGTCGGTCGGCCATACCTTGAACGCGTTGTCGGACCTGCCCCCGCAAAACGCAGCCTGATTCAGCACCAGCGCCGCAAGCCGCGCGGCCGGTTCGGCGATTCCGGCTCCTTCGAATACCTCCTGGGCCGCGTCAAGGAGAAGTTGAAGCGTGGTCAAGCGCTGCTGCCCATCCACCACGATCCGTCGCGTGAGCGAGCCGGTCGGGTTGCGAATCTGCTGGAAGACTACCGCGCCCATGAAATGAGGCTGGGGTTGCGGCGAGTTCCCGCGCTCTGCCACGAGGACGCGTTCGGCCGTGTGCTGGACATCAACCCAGAGAGGCACCCACTGCCTGTCCCTGTTCCAGACGTACGGCCGCTGAAACCTGGGGATCTCGTACTGGACCGGCTGCACAAAGAGGTCGGTCAGGCTTCGCAGGTTGACATTCACTGGCCCACTACCTTTCGGCTGCCTCCGTCGTCCCGCCGCCTGTCACGGCGCGGATGCGGGAACGATCCCGACCTTTCTGGGGTCCGCGACGAACGTGGGGATTTCTAGTAGATGCACCTCTCTCTGGCCGCCGAATGGGTTCGAGCCGAGCAGGATGCGGGGTGTTTTCATCGCGGGTGAGTCTATCCGGTCCTATCCGGGGCTGCAAGGCGGTAGCACCCAGAGAGAGGGAACCATGTCGGACGGGATTCTGCGGTATCGGTTTGATGCCGGACAGGGTGTGTCGCAGCCGCACGACGAGGCAGATCGACACCGTGCGGAGGGGAGACGCTACCGCGATGGTCGCTCACCTACGGCCGGAATGAAACCTATTGCGGATGAAGTCCGTAAGGTGTCGCCCCTTCGGGTCACCGAAGCGCGAAGGGAGCACGAACCAGGCGAGCCGAAACGGAGGAGAAGCGTAGTCAGGTCGATCCACCCCACAGCCGAAATGATGCCCGTGTCCATTGACGCGGGCATCGCAGGAATCACTCGCGGCTCCAGCTTCGGGGGTACATGGACGGTCCGCCATCGCTAGCCTCCATCCCACCGCCAGCCGCGCTTCGCGAGGCCCGTTGAACGGCGTCTCCGAAGCACTCGCGGGGATGCTCCGGCACCGCGTTGGCGGTGGTTGGCGACGGCTCTGGAACACGTCGTCGCCGGGCTTGTCGGACACCGCTAAGGCCGGGGAGCCAGCCTACCCCCCGTGGCCACACTCCGTGTGTCTCCCGGAGGGGCTGGCGGGGGGCTCCGCCCCCTCTGACCCCCAACACCGGAACGGCGCGCCGTGAGCGCCGGACGCGCCGTTTGGGTGAAGGTCCGCGCCAGCGACGCGGAGCGTGCCGAGTGGCACGCCAAGGCGCGATCCGCAGGCTTGACGCTGTCGGATCTGGTGCGCCGGTCAATCGACCGGGCGCGCACCTGGACCGTGCCGCACGCCGAGGTCGAGCGCGAGCGCACCCGGGAGGCGGCGCGCATCGGGAACAACCTCAACCAGATCGCGCGATGGGCCAACACCCACAAGGGGGCGGCCGAGGCCGTCGAGGTCATCGCCCGTCTCGTCGCCATCGAGCGGGCGCTCACGGCGCTGGCTCGCTTCGAGGGCTCCGACCCCGATGCACATTAAGTTCCTGGCCCGCGGAACCGGCTCGGCGCGGGACGCGGCCGACTACCTCCTCGGGGAGCGGGACGCGACCGGGAAGCCGCGCGAGGGCGTCGAGGTGCTGCGGGGGAACCCGGACATGGTGGCCGCGGTGGCCGATTCGCTCGACTTCGAGCACAGGTACACCTCCGGCGTGATCGCCTGGGCACCGGACGACCAACCCACCGATGAGCAAATCGAGGCCGTAGTCGACGAGTTCGAGAAGACGGCCTGGGCGGGGCTCGAACCCGACCGCTACGCATGGACGGCGGTGCTCCACCGGGAGGAGGACGGCGGCGCCCATGTCCACGTCCTCGCGGCACGATGCGATCTGGAGACCGGACGGAGCCTCAACATCGCGCCTCCGGGATGGCGGAAGACGTTCGATCCGCTCCGGGACGCCTTCAACCACGAGCAAGGCTGGAGCCGTCCCGACGATCCGGCGCGGGCCAGGGTGGAGCAGCCCGGCCACCGCGCGTACATCGAGGCGGCGCGGCTGCGGGCCGGGCTCCGGCTCGAATCCTCCCCCCGCGACCTGATCCGGGACTACCTGCTCCAGCGCGTCGAGCACGGAACGGTGCGGAATCGCCACGAAGTCGTCGCCGCACTGCGGGAGGCGGGCCTCGAAGTGCCGCGCCAGGGCAAGGACTACATCACGGCGCTGGACCCCGACAGCGGGGACCGGTGGCGGCTGAAAGGAGAACTGTACGCATTTGACTTCGAGCGGGAACGATTTGACCGACCGGCTGCGCAGACGGCTGGAGACCGAACGCAGGGAGATCGAGGAGTTGACCGCGAGCGAGCTGAAGCGGCTCGGCGAGAACTCGCGGCGCGTTGCGAGGAACGCGCTCAGTACAATCGAGCGCGATACGGCGGAGGCGACCGGGCGGATGCGCGAGTTGCTGGCAAAGGCTTGGCAACGGCCCCTCATCGTCGGCCTGAGTCTTTGGATCGGTTTCTTAGGCGGAAGCTGGGCGACGATGCGCTGGTTGTCTGGGAGCATCCAGGACCGGATCGAGACCCGCGCCGAACTGGGCCGGGACATAGAGGACGCCCGGAGGACGCTGGCCCAACTGGAGGTGGACACCTGGGGGCTCGTGTTCCACGAGATCAAGGGCGAGCGGTTCGTAGTGGTGCCGGACGGGGCGTTGGACGATCCGCCCTGGAAGGTGGACGATCGTCCGGCGTTGAAGCTGTCGAACGAGTGAAGGAGGTCTATGACCGCGTTAGAAGAGCAGTTGACGAGGGCCTTGCGGAGGTTGTCCGCGCAGTTCGAGACGGAACAGCGGCGGCAATCCGGGCAGGTCGAAGCCTTGCGGCGGCGCGTCGAGCGGCAAAGCGTGGAGAACGAAGCCTTGCGGCAGCGCGTCGAGCGGCTGAGCGCGGAGAACGAAGTCTTGCAGCGGCGAATCGAGCGGCTCGACGTGCTGGCGACACGCTTGGCCGAGTATTCCGGGACATCCGCCGTCGCGAGACCGCGCGGCCTCCGTATCTGATGCGCCGTCCGGGACCGGATCGCGATCAGGGTCCGAGCCGCTGACGATGGCATCCAACCGCTTGCCCCCCGAACGCCGCAGCGCCCGGTGTGCCGTCAGCCGCCAGTCTGGCGGAGACGCCGTCCCGGCGCGAAGTTTCAACCGCGCAGATCGTGCAGTTCATCTTCGAGAGAGGAATCGAACGATGGCACGCACGACGAGAAGCCGCCGGAGCTACAGCGCCGGCGAGTGGGGCCGGAACCGGGTCCGGGTGTTTCCCGATCCGAGGACCGGCATCATGCAGGTGGAGTGGCGCGAACACGGGCGCAAGCTGCGCAGGTCGCTGAAGCACCGTGACTGGGTGAGGGCGAAGCGGCAGGCCGACGAGATCGCCGCCGGGCTCACCGAGCCGGTGGGCACGGACAACGCGGAAGCCGAGCCCGAGCCGCTCACCCTGGGGACGCTGTTTGACATCTACGGTGACGAGGTTACCCCCACCAAGAGCAGGCGGTCGCGGAACCACGACCGGGCCATGATGAGGATGTTCCTCCGGTTCTTCGGGAAGCACCGGAAGGCCGAAACGCTCTCGCAGCGCGACTGGGACCGATTCATCCGGGCGAGGCGCGCGGGAAAGGCCGGCGGAAGCCAAAGGCCGGTGTCCGACCGCACGGTCGAATACGACCTCAGATTCCTGCTCGCAGTCCTCAACTGGGCCGCCAAGTCGCGGGACGAGGAGGGGAGGCCTCTCCTTGAATCCAATCCGCTCCGGGGCTTGAGACTCCCCAAGGAGAAGAACCCGACCCGGGTGATCCTCACCCAAGCCGAGTACGAGGCGTTGCTCCGGGTCGCGGGAGACGTGAACTGGCGGTTTCGGGTGGCGCTCGTGCTCGCCCACGAGACGGGGCACCGTATCGGCGCGATCCGTCAACTGTGGTGGTCCGACATCGACCTCGATGGCCGGACCATCCGCTGGCGCGGTGAGCACGAGAAGACCGGCTACGAGCACCGGACGCCGGTCACGGCCATGGCGGGAGCCGTTCTGGAGGAGGCGCGGCGGCGCAACCCCGGGATCGGGGACGCGCCGGTGATGCCGGCGCCGAAGGATCCGTTCGCGTGCATGGGCCGCTCGCTTGCGCGCGACTGGTGGAAGAGGGCTGAGAGGTTCGCTGGGCTGGAACCTAAGCGGGGACGCGGCTGGCACTCGCTCAGGCGGAAATTCGCCAGCGACCTCATGGACCTGCCGCTCAAGGTGCTCTGCGATCTGGGCGGCTGGAAGACGGCCGAGACGGTCCTCCAGTGCTACCAGAGACCCGACGAGGACCGGCTCAGAAAGGCCATCGAGGAGTACCGAGGGGTTGATCGCGCGTCCAATTGTCGAGCATAATTGGCGAGCATCGAACCCCCCAAATCGCGTAAGTCCAATCGGGGCGGCCGGATTCGAACCGGCGACCTCCTGCTCCCAAAGGAAGCACATGATGTCAGCGTATGGTCATCACTACGCGATTCGTTGCCGGTTGTCCGGGCTGCTCGCCGGGTCCGCCCTGGCGCTCGTCACCTTCGCCGTGGTTCTCCTCGCCGCAGCCTTCGCCCCCGCGTCCGCCCAAACCGCCCAGGTCAAGCGCATGTTCGACGTCCGCACGCCGATGCGCGACGGCGTCGAGCTCTCCGCGGATGTCTGGATGCCTGCCGAGGGCGGTCCGTTCCCGACCATCATCATGCGCACGCCCTATCTGAAGACGATGACCCTCGGCGACTACACCATGGCTGCCTGGGCGACGTACTTCGCGGAGCGCGGGTACGCCGTGGCGATCCAGGACGTGCGCGGCCGGGGCGATTCGGACGGCGAGTTCGACTTCTTCTTCCAGGAGGGCGAGGACGGCCACGACACCATCGAGTGGATGGCGGACCAGCCGTGGTCGAACGGTGACGTTTGCACGGCCGGCGTATCCTACCTGGGGACCGATCAGTGGCTGGCGGCACGCGAGCATCCGTCCGCGCTGAAGTGCATGGTCGCGACCGCTTCGGCCGGCCGATGGATGCACGAGGCGCCGTACTACGGCGGCGCCTGGATGATGGCGTGGGCTCTCGAATGGGTGAACGCCACCTCCGGGCGGAATGACCAGTCGGCGAACACGCTCGGCGTCGATCGGGAGTCACTCTACTGGCACCGGCCGCTCATCACACAGGATGACGCGATGGGTCGGGACATGCCCCTCTTCGACGACATGCTCGAAAACTCGACCATGAACGATTACTGGAACCGGCTCCACTTCACGGAGGAGGACTTCCGGGGACTCGACCTGCCCGTTCTTCACGTCACGGGGTGGTTCGACGGCGACCAGCCGGGTGCCATGTTCTACTGGGACGGCATGATGGCCCATTCCCCGGCCGCGGACGAGCAGTACATGCTGGTGGGACCCTGGGGCCATGCCGAGACCTTCATCGGCGGCACCCTCACCCTCGGAGACATGGAGTTCAAGCCCCACGCACTGGTCGACAACAAGGCCGAGCACCTCGCTTTCTTCGACCACTATCTGAAGGGCACCGCCGCCAGCTACGAGCAGTCTCGGGCCCGGGTCTACGTGATGGGTGCCGAAGAGTGGCGGGAATTCGACCAGTATCCTCCGGCCGACGTCCAGGCGACCAGTCTGTACCTGTCCAGCGGCGGGAATGCGAACTCCATCGTCGGAGACGGCGAGCTCGGATGGACGCCCCCGGACGACGATGCACCGCCGGACCGTTTCACCTACGACCCCCAAAGGCCGGTCCCCGCTTCAGTCGGCGAGATCTACTTCGGCGAAGACCGCACGCCCCTGCACCGCCGCGACGACGTACTCGTGTATACCAGCGAAGAGATGGAAGAGGCCGTCGAGGTCGTGGGCCGTGTCGTAATCGACTTCCACGCTGCCACCGACGCGCGCGACACCGATTTCATCGCGAGCATCATGGACGTCTACCCTGACGGCAGGGCAGTCAAGCTGGGACCCAGCATTGGCGTCGTGCGCGCGCGCTACCGGAACGGATTCGACCGGGAGGAACTCCTCACCCCCGGCGAGGTCGCACGCTACGAAATCGATCTGGGACACATTGCCCACTCGTTCGAGCCCGGGCACAGGATCCGCGTCGACCTGACCAGCAGCGCCTACCCGTCGATTGCACCCAATCAGAATACCGGCAACCCTGTCGCGACCGACACCGAGTGGAAGACGGCGCGACAGATCATCCATCACAGCCGGGAATACCCCTCACGGATCATTCTGCCGGTGCGTGGACGCCGGCGCGCGACCGAACAGGAGGATTGAGATGACCAGCATGCGCCGCCCCAGCGGAATCGGGTTCGCCCTGGTGCCGGCAACAGCGGCATTCGCGTTCGCGTTTGCGTTGTTGTTGACCTTGGCTGCGACGCCCGCCCCCTCCTTCGCCCAAACCGCCCAGATCAAGCGCATGTTCGACGTGCGCACGCCCATGCGTGACGGCGTCGAACTGTCGTCGGACGTCTGGATGCCGGCCGAAGGCGGTCCCTTCCCCACCATCATTATCCGCACGCCGTACATGAAGACGATGGCTGTCGGCGACTTCAGCCTCGCCGGGTGGGCGACGTACTTCGCGGAGCGCGGGTACGCCGTGGCCATGCAGGATGTGCGCGGCCGGGGCGATTCGGACGGCAGGTTCGGCTTCTTCTTCCAGGAGGGTGAGGACGGCTACGACACCATCGAGTGGATGGCGGGCCAGCCCTGGTCCAACGGTGACGTGTGCACCGCCGGCGTGTCGTATCTGGGGACCGACCAGTGGCTGGCGGCGCGCGAACATCCTCCCTCGCTGAAGTGCATGGTCGCGACCGCGGCGGCCGGGCGCTGGATGCATGAACTGCCGCATTACGGTGGAGCGTGGATGATGCAGTGGGCCCTTGCATGGATCAACGACACGTCCGGACGGAACAGCCAGTCGGCCAACATGCAGGGGATCGACATGGACTCCGTCTACTGGCACCGGCCGCTCATCACCCAGGACGACGCGATGGGCCGTGACATGCCGCTCTTCAACGACTTCCTCGAGAACTCCACCTTCAACGAGTATTGGCAGCGCCTGCACTTCACCGAGGAGGACTTCCGGGGACTCGACCTGCCGATTCTGCACGTCACCGGGTGGTTCGACGGCGATCAGCCGGGCGCAATGTTCTATTGGGACGGGATGATGGCCCATTCCCCGGCCGCGGATCAGCAGTACATGCTGTCCGGACCGTGGGGTCACGCCGAAACGTTCATCGGCGGCACGCTCACGCTCGGGGACATGGAGTTCTACCCCCACTCGATCGTGGACAACAAGGCCGAGCACCTCGAGTTCTTCGATCACTACCTGAAGGGCTCGGCCGACAGCTACGACCGGCCCCGGGCCCGGATCTACGTGGTGGGGGCCGAGGAGTGGCGCGAGTTCGACCAGTACCCTCCGGCCGATGTCCAGGCGACCAGTCTGTACCTGTCAAGCGGTGGGCGGGCGAATTCGATCGCCGGCGACGGGGCGCTCGCGTGGACGCCGCCGGAGGCCGATTCGCCGCCGGACCGGTTCACCTTCGACCCGCAACGGCCGGTTCCCGGTTCGGTTGGCCAGTTGCCTCTCGGCGAGGATCGGACCCCGCTTCATCGGCGCGACGACGTTCTGGTCTACACCAGCGAGGAAATCCAGGAAGCGGTCGAAGTCGTGGGACAGATCGTGATCGAGTTCCACGCTGCCACCGACGCGCGCGACACCGACTTTGTCGCAACGATCATGGATGTCTATCCCGACGGCAGGGCGGTCAAGCTCGGACCGCGCACGGGCGTCGTACGGGCCCGCTACCGCAACGGCTTCGACCGCGAAGAGCTGCTGACCCCCGGCGAAGTCGCGCGCTACGAGATCGACCTCGGACACATCGCCCACTCATTCGAGCCGGGGCACAAGATCCGCATTGACCTGACGAGCAGCGCCTACCCGGAAATCGCCCCGAACCAGAACACGGGCAACCCGGTCGCGACCGACACGGAGTGGAACACCGCGCGGCAGATCATCCATCACAGCCGGGAATATCCCTCGCGGATCATTCTGCCGGTGAGGGGACGGAGGCGGGCGACGGAGTAGGGGGCGACCGTCCAGCCAATCCGATTGGCGTCAGCGACGAGGACCGCTCCTCTTCTGCCACGTCTACCTGTAGCGCAGCGCGGTTATGGTCGGGAACAGCTGTGAATCACTCACCACAAAGAGGGTGCCGTCATCTCCGACTGCAACACCTCTGCTACTGCTCGGCAATAGCGCCGACCCGAGGTAGTCCCCCGTATTGACGTTGTACTTGTCCATCACCTTGCCCCTGTCTTCCGTGGCACCGAAAAACAGAACGAACATTGTGTCCTCTCTCACGGCCAGATCGAGGGTCGTGTGGGTCGCGTCATCTCCGTAGCGGGTCATGGTCCCACCCTGTTCGGGTTCGGTGACAACAACTTCGGAAAACGGAAGATTCTCGATGTGGGGATACCTCTCCGCGACCTCTCCGCCGTCAAAAGCGATCCATTCGCCGGCGGTGTCGAAGCTGTACATCCATCGGTCGGACCCCCGCACAGGAATCGCCTGGCCGACAAGTTCCAGGAACGGCTTGTCAGCAAATCCCTCCCATGGAGGTTCGATCGGGCGCAGCAACACGCCGTCGTTCGACAACAGAGCCCACGGTCCACCCCAGTGAGCCACCGCCAGATTGCCACCAGCCAGGGCGGCGACTGCGGAAGTGTGCCCCACCCCGTTCGGGACAGGATACTCGCTGATGAGGGTGCCGTCGCGGCCCACGGTAACGATGCGACGGTTGAGGTTGTCGATGATGACTGCGTTCCCCTGTGCGTCGACATCGAATACTCGGACCTCGAGCAACTCGCCCGGTCCCTGTCCCCGGTGCCCGTACGACCAGAGAAGCTCCCCGGCGGCATTCACATGGTGGAGCTTTGCGTTGCCGATATCGGCCACATACAGACCTCCGCCCGGGACGCTTCGCGGAGACCACAGCAAGGCAAAGCTGCTGTCCGCAACTCCGCCGACCGACCACAGAGTGTCGAATGAAACCGTCTCGAAGACACGGCCGCCTTCGCTGCTTCGGCCAACAGTCTGATCCGTGTCGCCACTCTGACAGGCGCCAATGAGGAATGCCGAAAAAAGAACGCTTCTTCCCGTCTTCATCTCTGTCCCTTCAAGTTGCGATGCAGCCGCGGATTACGCCCGTCCCGGGGATGGAACGGCACCCACCATAGTCCTACTCCAAAGCCACCATTAAGTCCCCCGCCTTTCCCTTGCCGGCCATTGGCCCATGGGACAGCTTCATGGCACCTGGTTTTCGACCACCCACAGTGATCTGCTGATCCGGGATGCCGAACATCTTCGAGGCTACCAATAACGACGTCCACCGCGACTTCCCCTGGTACTTGACCGCCGTGCTGTTCGCGTCCACCAGCGTGATTGTGGGCGTGATCTGGGACATCTCGTGGCACCGCACCATCGGGCGCGACTCCTTCTGGACACCGGCTCACCTGGCGATCTACGCGGGCGGGCTGGCGGCGGGACTTTCCTGCGGATGGCTGGCTCTGAAGACGACCTTTTCCGCCACAGGAGGGGAGGTCGGGCGCTCGGTGCGGATGTGGGGCTTTCGCGCACCGCTCGGCGCCTGGGTGGCGATCTGGGGCGCGATCGCGATGCTCACCTCCGCGCCGCTCGACGACTGGTGGCACAACGCCTACGGGCTTGACGTCGAGATCCTGAGTCCGCCCCACGTGGTCCTGGCCCTTGGCATCTGCTCGATTCAGCTGGGGGCCCTGCTCATGGCGCTGTCCTGGCAGAACCGGGCGTCGGAGCGTGGCCAGCGTTGGCTGGGCTTCGCCTACGCCTACAGCGCGGGAATGCTCCTGTTGACTCTCGCCGTGCTCATGCTGGAGTACTCGTTCCCGAACGACTGGCGCGGACCCGTTTTCCACATGATCTCGGCGGGCGTGTACCCATTGGTGCTGTTTGCGGTCGGCCGGGCCGCGCGGCTCCGTTTTCCCGCCACGATGACGGCGCTGGTCTACATGGGCGTGACGCTGGTCATGATGTGGGTGCTCCCGCTGTTCCCCGCCGAGCCGCTGCTGGCGCCCATCCTGCGCAATGTGGACAGGATGGTTCCGCCCGAGTTCCCCCTCGTGCTGGTCGTTCCTGCGATCGCGCTTGACCTGCTCCTGAGGAGGGTCTCGCAACCTGGCCAGGCACCGGCAAGGCGCTCGGCGGACTGGACGCTCGCCGCGCTCGGTTCCGTCGTGTTCGTGGGCCTCTTCGGCGTGGTGCATTGGTACTTCAGCGAGTTCATGCTGTCCGAGGCGTCACGCAACTACTTCTTTCAGGGTGACACCTGGGGATACATGAACGCCCCGGGTCCCTGGCAGTACGAGTTCTGGGGCGGTAGCCGATTCTCGAGCGGGGAGTTCTCGGCTTCACGGTTCCTTGCGAGAGCGTGGTGGGCGCTGCCGATCGGATTCGCGTCGGCGCGCGTGGGCCTCTGGGCGGGCAACTGGATGCTGGCGGTCCGCAGGTGAGGCGCGCCACGCTGCTCGTCGCGGGGCTGTACCTGGCGACGGCGGGCCACGTCGGCAGCAAGAACGTCTTCTTCGCGGGCAACGCCGGTCCCTACGCCGTGTCGGTCGTCGTCCGCCCGCCCGATGTCGTTCCCGGACTGGCGGGAATCTCGGTGCGCGTGACAGATGGCGCGAGCGAGGTGGAGCGCATCACCGTGCGCCCCGTGCGCTGGGACGCCGCGCCCGAAGGAGGGGCGCCGCCGCCCGACCCGGCCGTGCCCGTGCCGGGTGACCCGGAACTCTACAGCGCGGAACTCTGGCTGATGACCGTGGGCGCCTACCGTATCGAGGCGACTGTGGAGGGCTCGCGCGGGGCCGGCACTGCGTCCGTTCCCGTGACCTCGGTCATGCTGGGCGTGCGCGACATGCCTCCTTTACTGGGCGGGTTGCTTCTCCTGCTCGGGGGACTGCTCCTTGCGGGAGCTGTGTCGATTGCAGGCGCCGCTGTGCGCGAAAGCCGACTCGGGCCCGACCAGGCGGTGGAGACAAGCCAGCGCCGCCGGGGATGGTTTGCAATGGCATGTGCGGCCGCCCTGCTGTCGACGGGGGCCTACTGGGGGAAGGCCTGGTGGGATGCGGTCGACCGGGACGTGCGCAGCGGCATCTTCGAGCGCCTCTCCGTGGAGGGCACGGTGACCGCCGACAGCGGCGCGCCGATGCTCGAGGTCCGGATCACGGATCCGGCGTGGCTGGGCCGGAGCTGGAGCCCCCTGGTGCCCGACCACGGCAAACTCATGCACATGTTCGTGGTCGGCGTGCCCGACATGGGCGCATTCGCGCACGTCCATCCGGTGCCGGCAGACTCGGCGATGTTCCGGGCGCCGTGGCCGGAACTCCCACCGGGCGAGTACCGAATCTATGGCGACATCGTGCACGAGTCCGGTTTCGCCCAAACCGTCGTCGACACGGTGCAGGTGGAGCCGGGGGTGCTCGAACACGTGGCATCGACACCCATGCAGGGGTCCGACCCGGACGATTCGTCATGGATGGGGACGCCCGCACCGCTTTCAGGTCCCGGCGCCTCAACGCCACTCGCGGACGGATCCACCTTGCAATGGCTGGGAGCCGCGGAGCTTCGCGTCGACGCAGAGACCTTGCTCTCGTTTGTAGTGCGGGACCCGTCGGGAGACCCTGCCGTGCTGGAACCCTACATGGGGATGATCAGCCACGCCGCCCTCACTCGCGACGACGGCTCGGTGTTCGTCCACCTCCACCCCGCGGGCACGATATCCATGGGATCGCTGTCGGTGCTCGCGCCGGACATGCAGGCGACGACGGATCCGGGCGCCATGGACACCATGTCGGACACGCAAGGCGGCTTACACGGCACCGGCGGTGCTGACCAGGTCGAGTTTCCCTACGCCTTCCCCCAGCCGGGCGAGTACACGATCTGGTGCAGGTGAAGCGCGCCGGGAAGGTGCTTACGGGCGCGTTTCAGGTGATGGTGTCCGGGTAGCCCTGGAAGAAATGGAAACTGCAGTTCACACGATGTCATGTCTAGTTGACATTGTGAGGCCGATTCCGCCCGCGTTCACCGCTCACCTCTCCCGCTGAAAGTAGAAACCTGGAGCCGCCACCGGCTCCGGATACACCCGCGCCGCATCGTCGCCGCTGTACACGACACCGTTCTTCAGTACATGCACGACCTGTTGCGTGTTCCTGATGTCGTCCAGCGGATTCGCGCCCAGCACGACGAGGTCTGCCAGCTTGCCGGCCTCGATCGACCCGAGGTCCGCGCCCAGGCCATGATACACGGCCGAGTTCCGCGTCGCGGTCTGCAGCGCGTCCATCGGCGAGAAGCCGCCCTGCACGAACAGTTCCATCTCCCAGTGCATGTCGCGCCCCGGCATCTGGCCGTGGCCGCCGGCGTTGATCAGCACGCCCGCATCGAAAAGGCGCTTCATCGCGGCCACCATCTCGGGCGAATACAGGTCGTCGTCCCAGTAGTGGGTGACCCGGCGGAAGCGGCCCCGCAGGCGCTCGGCCGTGCTGAAGCGCAGCAGCTTCTCGTCCTCCCAGTAGCGCTGTGACTGATCGAAGTACGCCTGGCCGACCGGGCCGTTGTAGACGACGAGCAGGGTGGGCGTCACACCGGTCTGGCTCGCGCGGAAAAGCTCGATCACATCGCCATAGAGGGGCGTAAGCCCCATCGTGTGCTCCAGCCCGGTCACGCCGTCGATGATCTGGGTGAAGTTCATCTGCGGGATCGCCGCCGTCTCGGACAGGACGTTCAGGCCCCGGTGCCGTGCCGCGGTGATCAGCTGGTGGCGGTCGGAGCGGGTGAAGTTGACATAATCCTTGAGCGCGGTGATCCCCATGTCGCGGCTGTAGCTGGCGTGCTGGTCGGCGTCGTCATAGGAGGCGATGGGGCGGTAGGTGCGCGGGCGGTATTCGCGGATGCCGTACATGGGCGCGCCGACCGAAAGCATGCGCGGGCCGTCCATGCGGCCGGACCGGATCATGTCGCTGACCCAGGGCTCCTTCTCCTCCGAGCCGTAGAGCTCGTAGAGCGTGGTGACGCCGTGGGCCAGCGAGCCGGCCAGGCCGGGAAGCCGCTGTTCGATCAGCTGCGTTGTTGCGAGTTGCCCGACTGCGTGGGCGTGCGCGTCCACGAGGCCCGGTATGACGGTGTGACCTGCGAGATCGAACACGCGCGCTTCCGCAGGCACGACGACATCGGGTCCCACGTCTGCGATGCGGTGTCCCCGCAAGAGGATGGTCGCGCTTTCGAACACACTTCGCTCTTCGTCCATCGTGATTACGCGGGCGTTGGTCAGCGCAATGGTCGTACGGGGCCGGGCTACCTCGAAGTGGACCGTGATGTCGGTGGTCGCGGAGCCGTCGGTGCCGGCCAGGATGTCGTCGAGCGCCTTCTCGTGAAACGTGCCGCCCCGCGGCCACGACACCGTGCCCGTGTCCGACCAGGCCATGCTCGCGCCGTCGGACGGGTCGACGCGCCTGGTGAAGCCGAGCCCGTCGTAGGCGGAGATCGTGACCGGCTTGCCGATCCATTCGAAGGGCGTGACGAAGCTGCGCTGGTATTCGCGGAAGGCGATCCAGCGGCGGTCGGGCGAAAGGATGGCGCGTTCGGCGTGGGGGAAGCGGTAGAGGGTGGTCTTGCGGGTGCCGTCGGGGCGGATGCGGCGCAGGACGAGCGTGTCGGCGCTGAGGCCGGGGTTGGCTGCGACGGTGCCCAGGGCGAACTCGGTGTAGTAGATCCACTCGCCGGCTTCGTCGAAGAGGACGGTGTGGGGCGCGCGTCCCTGTGCCATGACGCTGCCGTTGACGGTGGTGACCGTGTGCTCGGTTCCGTCGTCGACTATGACAAGTTCGAAGTCGGTCTGCTCCTCGATGCGGGCGCCGTTGATGAGGCCGCCAGCGCCGCGAATGAAGGCGAGGGTGCCGGCGGGGCCCAGTGCGAGGGACATGTGCTGGGATGGGCGGGATGAAACTTCGGTTGCTGGACCGCCCGCGAGTGGTCTGCGGTGGACGGCCCCGAGGTCCGCGTCGGTCCAGGTCGCGTAGTAGAGCCAGTTGCCGTCCGCGTCGACCACCGGGCTGGTCTCGTGGGCTGCGGACTGGGTGAGGTTGCGGATGCCGCCGTCTTCCCCGGCCAGCCGGATGTCGCCCAGCGCCTCGAAGACGACGCCCGCCGGGGTCCGGTGCGCAAAGCGGTAGGACGACGCGCGGGTCTCGCCCTCCGGGAACGCGAAGGGGAAGCGGATCGTTTCGTCGATCTCGCGGTCCACCGGCGCGCGGAAGGGGATCTCGGTGATCGTGCCCGACGACACGTCGACTGCGTGGATGCCGCCGTCCATGGTCAGGTAGAGGCGGGTGCCGTCGGGGTGCCAGTCCCAGTTGGGGGCGACGCCATGGTAGTATGGGCCCGACTCCTGGTGATCACGGTCGAGACCCCGCGCCAGCACGCGCTCCGAGCGCGTCTCCAGATCGTGCAGGACCAGGGTCACGTCGCGGTCGTCCCGGTGTCCGTAGGCCAGTTGGCGACCGTCGGGCGAGAGCGCGGGGCTGAAGGCGCCGCCGGGGCGCTCGCGGTAGACGCGGATGTCGGCCGTCTCGAGATCGTACGTCTTGATGCGCGCGCCACTCTGCGGGATCTGCCGGTCCACGTGTTCGTAGAAGAGGACGCCGCGCCCGGTGTGCTCGTCGAAGTGGGTGATCGCCTGAAAGGTCGTCCCCGAGGCGATCTGCTGACGCGAGCCGAAGAGGTTGAAGCGGTAGGCGGTCATGCTCCCGTCCTGCTCGAGCGCCGACGCGTAGATGGCGCGCCCGTCGGCGGACCAGGACCCCTGCACCACCGGCAGCGTCATTTGGGTGACGTTTTCGGGCGCGTCCGGGGCTGCCCCCGCATCCGCGCCCGACGCACCGCGATGCAAAATCCAAACGTCCTCGCTTCCGCCGCGGTCCGAAGTGATCGCGATCCGCGTGCCGTCCGGGCTGTAGCGCGGGAAACTGTTCCACGCGCGTCCGGCGGTGAGCGCGCTCGCGTCGCCGCCATCGATCGGCATCTCGTAGATGTGCCCAAGCAGTTCGAAGGCGATGCGGCTCCCGTCCGGCGAGACATCGAGACTGATCCAGGTGCCTTCTGTGGCGGTGAATCTGAGGGGGGTGGTGGACGGAGCCCGCGATTCCTCGATGCTCCACTCTTCGGCGTCCTGCGCGAGGGCCTGGGTGGGGAGGGCGGCGATCAGGGCAAGGACCAGGCTGGTGGGCGCTTGTCTTGGCATGGGTTTCCTCGCGGGCTGCGGGGCGCGGTACTTGGTCGGGGTCAGGCGTCCGTTATGTTGACGGCATGGCGAGACATTTATCAACCGTGGGCGCGGGCGTTCACATGGCGTTACGCGGCCTCGTCGGCCCGGGCTTGCTGGCCGCTGCAGGGTTGGGTGCGGCTGGCGGCCTCCTTGCGGCCCCCCTTGTCGGCAGCCTGCTGGCCGGGCAGGAGGAACGGACGTTTCGACCGGCCAGATCGCTGGGCGGGGGCAGCGAACTGACGGCTTCCGTGAGTCTGGGGGATGTGAACGACGACGGGGCGCTCGACGTCGTCGTTGCCAACGGCCGTCATTGGCCGGGGCAGAACCGGGTCTATCTCAATGACGGGCGGGCCGCCTTCACCCTTGCACGGCCGTTGGGCGAGGAAGAGGCTGGCAGCTACGCGGTCCCGCTCGCCGATTTCGATGGTGATGGAGACCTGGATGTCGCGGTGGGGAACGACCGCACGCGCAACCTGGTCTTCCTCAACGACGGAACGGGGCGCTTCGAGGCCGGTGCGACCTTCGGCGCTCCGAGTTCAACGCGGAGCCTGACGCTCGCCGATCTGAATGGCGACGGACACACGGACATCCTCGTGGTCAACCGCGGTCGACAGAACTTTATTTTCGCCGGCAACGGATCGGGTGGGTTCGGCGACGGTGTGCCCTTCGGGGCCGGGGACGACTCGACGATCGATGTGGCCGCTACGGACCTTGACGGCGACGGGGACCTCGATCTTGTGCTCGCCAACCGGGACGGCGGCGCCAACGCAATCCACTGGAACGATGGGGGCGGCTTCGAGCGGGTGAGCGCGTACGGCACCGGGAGCGACGAGACGCGCGGCGTGGCGGTGGGCGATGTGGACGGAGACGGCCATCCCGACATCGTGGCGGCGAACATCGGCGAAGCGAACGCGGTGTACTTCGGCGACCCCGCGGGAGGCTTCGGGCGCAGCGTGCCGTTCGGGCGCGGTGACGACCTGAGCTACGCCGTGCGGCTTGCCGACCTGGATCTTGACGGGAATCTGGACATCGTCGTCGCCAACGTGAACGCGCGAAACGCGGTGTACTTCAATCGAGGGGACCAGGGCGGGGGGTCAGGCGGCGCTGCGGGAAGCCTCGACGCCCCCGGGTTCCGCGAATTCCGCTTCGGATGCGAGGACTGCTCCACCTACGGCGTGGCGGTCGGGGACCTGAACGGAGACGGGTTTCCCGAGATTGTCACGGCGAACTCGGGGGCGCCGAACGGGATCTTCGTTAACGTGCCGGCTGGGGGAAGCCGGTAGCGGCGACCGCCTCCGGGGCCGTCCCGGGTCGGCACATGCCCTTCACATCGCCTTGTAGAGCGCGTCCACCAGCAGCGCGCTGAGCCCCATCGTGTTGCTGTAGTGGTTACGGACGAAGCCGCCCGCGATTCCTGCCGCCGGATCCGCGAACCCGTAGTTGCCACCGCCGCCACTCATGCCGAAGGCGTCGGGGTTCGGGCCGTAGATGGGCGGGAGCGCGGGAAAGAACGAGTTGTTCGCATGATGGCTTCCGGGAGTCCACTTCTGTTCGAGGCCGATGACAAGGTCGGGGCCGCCGGGCGGCGTCGGGGTGGTGAACTCGCGGACCGTCTCGGGCCGGACCACCTGCCTTCCGTCGAGGACTCCGTTCATGGCGAGCGGCGTGTAGAGCCGCGCGAGACTGCGCGCGTCGGTGGTCACATTGGCTGCGCCGAATTCGGCGGCCAGCGCCTTCGGCTGACTCCACAAGCGCCCGACCTGCAGCATGAAGACGTCGATCGGGGCGCCCAGGAGCCCACGGAACGCTGCGTCGTACTGCCAGTTCTCCGGATCGGTCAGGGCCGGGAGCGCCATCTCCTGCATCTGTTCGGTCACGGTGGCGTACATCTCGGCCACCGACTCGTGCACGGGCGCCTCGGGCCACGGCTTGATCGCGGCCAGGTCGCGCTGCTCCTCGTAGGGCGTGCCCAGCCAGGTGTTGAGCTGCCACGGCCCGGCCATCTCGTCGCGCAGGAAATCCCCCGCGCGCTTCCCGGTGATCCGGTAGACGACCTCGCTGATCAGGTTGCCGTAGGTGTAGCCGTGATAGCCGTGCGCGGTGCCCGGCTCCCAGTCGGGCTCTGCCGCGGCGAGACGGCGCGCGATCTCGTCGTATTGGTCGAAGCCGTTGCCGTCGAGATCGAGCAGCTCGGTGTAGCCGGGGAGCCGAGTCGAGCCGGCCGCGTGGCTGAGGAGCATGCGGACGGTCGTGTTCTCCTTGCCGTTGGTGGCGTATTCGGGCCAGTAGCGGCCGACGGTCGCGTCGAGGTCGAGCTCGCCGCGGTCGCATAGAACCATTGCGGTGGCCGCTGTGACCGCCTTGCTGGTGGACTGGACATGGACGCGCGTGTTGCGCAGCCAGGGGCGATCGTGGTCTGCCATGCCGGCCCAGAGGTCGACTACGATTTCGCCCTGGTGGGTTGCGGCGAAAGCGGCACCGCCGGTCCCCATGAGGCGTGCGTTGGCGGCGAAGGTCTCGCGGACGGATTCGAGGCCGGGCTTGACGTAGCCCTTGATGATCGGGGCGGCCTGGCTCGGGGTGTCTGCGTTTGCAGCCGGGGTTCGTTTGTCGGTCGCGTGCGCCCAGACCTCCGGCCTTGAGCCTGCTGCGGCAACAGCCGCCGCTCCAAGGAAGGACCGCCTGTCCATCGGCGAGGAACTCCCGTTGCCGTGCTCGGACACCTTCTTCATCCAACACCTCCTTCATCGGTGACGGGCATCTCCACCGATTCGCCCCAGACGTGCCGGGCGAACCACTCCCAGTTGTGCCACATGGCTGCCAGCCGTTCGCGAGGCTTCGTGATTCCGTGACCGAAGCCCTTGTAGATGATGAGGCGGGTGTCGACACCGACATCCTGGAGACCCTGGTAGAGTTCGTAGGCGTTGGGGGTGGGGACGCGCGCATCGAACTCGCCGTGCTGAATGAGGGTCGGGGTGCTCGCCTGTTTGATATAGGTCATGGGCGAGGTCGTCGCGTAGATCTCGGGATCGTCCCAGGGGGTCGCCTTCAGGTACTCGCGGGTGAAGCTGTGGATGTCCGTGTTGACGTAGTAGGTCATCCAGTTCGAGATGCCCGCGCCGACGGAGATTGCCCGGAAGCGGTCGCTGGAGGTGGTGAGGAATGCAGAGATGTAGCCGCCCTGGCTCCAGCCCATCGCCGAGACGCGGTCGGGGTCGGCTATGCCGCGGTCGACGAGCGCTTCGACGCCGGAGAGCACGTCCCAGGCGTCGCCGACGCCCAGGTTGCGCACATTGAGGGCGCGAAAGTCGGCGCCGTAGCCGGCCGAACCCCGGTAATTGGGCATCATCACCACGGCGCCCTTCCTGAGCCATTCGAGCACGGGATAGACGTAGCCGCCGACCAGCTGCGGGCGGGATGTGCCGGTGGGGCCACCGTGAATGACGACCATGAGAGGATAGGCGCGGTCGGGATCGTATCCGGGAGGCTTCATGAGCACGCCTTCGATCTCCGCGCCGTCCTCGCTCTGCCACTGGATGACCTCGCGGCTGCCGAGGTCGCCCCAGTCGGCGACCTGGGCCGTCATGTCGGTAACGGGCTGCGGGACATTCGCCGCGCCGGCTGCCCCTGAGGCGCCCGCCCGCCGCGTCACGCGGAAGATCTCGCCGACCGTGGTGCGGTCCTCGCCCTGGAGCGCCATTGCGGTGCCGTCGGTGGACAGGTCGACCGTCACGATCATCTCCGGGGTGTCCGCCTCGAGGGACACCTCACCCGACTCGGGGTCGAGCAGGAAGAGCTGGCGAGCGGTGCGCTGGGACGCGACAAAGAAAACGCCTTCGTCGGTCCAGGCGACGGGCGACGGGTTCTCGTCGAAACCGGCGGTGACGATGCGTGGCGCACCTCCGCCCGCAGGGATCACGGCGAGTTCCGAGTTGCCGTAGAAGGGGTTCGCGCCTGCGGTGGTGGAATAGAGGATGCGTGAGCCGTCCGGTGACCACATCGGGCCGCTCTCGCGCTCCGGGTTCGTGGCCAGCGGTCGAACCGTCCCGGCGTCTACGTCGATGACGGAAATGTCCGAGTGCGGAAACGAGTTGACCTGAGGCGTCGGCGTGTGGCCAAAGGCGATCTCGCGACCATCCGGTGACCAGTCGAACGCGCCGGCTCCGAAACCCCCGCCCACCGTGTAGCTGCTTCCGTCTGTCAGGCGACGCGGTTCGGCGCCCGTCCGTGTATCCGTCACCCACAGATGGGTCATGCGGAAGTCTGCGTCCTCGACGGCGTAGTCACCGTAGCGTTCCTCGCGCTCCTCGAAGTCGTCCGGAGCGGGATCAATTGCCGTGAACGCGATCCGGCTGCCGTCAGGAGAGAACTGGAAGGCGCTGATGCCGCCGTCGTGGGAGGTGAGTTGCTGCGCCTCGCCACCCTCGGGGCGGATGAGGTAGATCTGCGCGCCGTCGCCCCTGTCCGCGATGAAGCCCAGCCGGGATCCGTCGGGCGACCAGCGGTGTCCCGTGCTGCTCCCCGGCTCGGTGCGGGTGAGCTGGAAGGGCTCGCCGTCGCCCGCCACCAGCCAGATCTCCTGGTCGAACCGGTTTTCCTCCCAGTCGGTCGTGGTCACCGAGTACGCGATCATGCTCCCGTCGGGCGAGATGCGGGGACTACCGACCGACTCGAGCGCAATCTGGGCACGGAAGGATTCGAGGACCGCCTGTTGTGCCGCGGCGGGTGGTGCTGCGGTAACCGACAGCAGGGCGGCGAGCAGCAGGAGAACGCGTCGCATGATCTTTCTTTCCTCGCGAGGGGTCGTGACGGTGGATTGCCCACATGGTAGCCATCCAGCGGCTGCGGACGCGAGCGCGATGCGATCTGGCGGTGAGAGCGCGGCGGGATCATCTTCGTTCCCGCCATGCTGAGTCCCTTCTATCCCCTGCTTTCGCACCCTTGGGGCGGTGTTGTCATCGGGCTTGTGGTTGCCGCGGTCGGTGTTGCGTTGCTGATCTTCTGGCCGCGCGCCCGCACCGGTCCGCGCGCGCGACCGGTACGCCTTGCGAGGGCCTTGGGACTGCTCGTTGCTGTATTCTCTGTCGTCGTGCTGGTCGCCGCGGCCGTGTCCGTGATCGAGATCCGCCGTCTGGCCGACGAACACCCACCTCCGGGCACGCTGGTCGATGTCGGTGGCTACCGCATGCACATCCTCGCCGAGGGAGATGCCGGCGACGCTCCAACGGTGATCTGGATCCCGGGCGCACATGCGCAAGGCCTGGCGCTCTATCACTTGCACGCAGCACTTCGCGGCGAGACTCGCTCGATCCTGTTCGATCGTCCCGGTACCGGGTGGAGCGATCCGGGACCGTTCCCGCGGCGCACCGCGACCGAGGCCGTCGAGCTCGCGACACTGCTGGAAGAGGCCGGAGAAGAAGGTCCTTTCGTGCTGGCGGGGCACTCCTACGGCGGACTGCTGGCCGCGAACTACGCCCGCCGGTACCCGGAGCGCACCGCGGCAGTCGTTCTTCTCGATGCTTCGCCGCCCGACGCGTTCATCTACGCACCCGCGTACGGTGCGGCGGCGCTCGACGGGCTGGTCCAGGACGCCGAGGCACAGGGTCTCGACAAGATCTTCGGCGGGTGGACCAGTCCCGAGACCGCGATGGCCGAAACCGAGACCGAGATCGGCGAGGTGCTGCGCAAGCAGCGCCGTCTTCTGGCCGATGTGGGCGAAGCGATGGCGGCCAACGCGCGACGGCCGGCAGCATCGTTCGCCACGGCATCGATCTTCCAGGAGTTCAGTCCCGGCATCGTGTCGTCAGCGGCGCCCGACCTGGTCGTCTACGACGGAGAACTCGGCGACATGCCCGTCCTGGTCGTAATCCCGGACGACCCCGCCGACGCCATCATCGACCCGCTGGGGATGGAAGAAGCCGCAGCGCGCCGGGCCAAGGATTTCTTCGTGCGGATGCGCGTGCGATACCTGGATGTCTCGAGCGATGCCCGTCTCGTCCACACTCCACCGGGCACCGGCCACAACTACCCGTACGAGACGCCGGAATTCGTCCTGGATGTCGTCCGCCAGTTGTTGTCGGAACTTAGCGCAGGGAGTTCCTGATGAATCGACGTACCCTACTGAAAGCCGGTGCGGCAGCAGCCGCGTTGCCGATCGTCGTGCCAGCGCGGAGCCTTGCGGCGATTGCGGCTCCGTCGCAGGTGGCGTTTGATCGGCGCGACCTCCAGCAGCTTCTCGACGAATCGGCCGAGAGCCTCGGGGTCGTCGGCGCCCAGCTTGCGGTGTTCGACGGCGAGGCGGTGCACGAGTTTGCAACCGGTCTGGCGATTCGTGAGCGCAACCTGGCCGTCACGCCGGACACGCTGTTCCAGATCGGCTCGACGACCAAGGTCTTCAACGCCGCCGTGGTCATGGCCCTTGTCGACGAGGGAATACTCGACCTGGACGAACCCGTCGGGAGCTATCTCGACGGCGCACCGCTGACGAGCGATGTCCCGCCCATTGACATGACCCTGCGCCAGCTGCTCTCGATGTCGTCGGGACTCGACAACGGCCCGTACACCGATCACGGTCGCGGCGACGACGCGCTGAGCCGGTACGTCGCCTCGCTTGCCGAGATCCCCGCCATCTTCGAGCCGGGCACGGCCTACGGCTACTCGAACGCGGGCACAGCCGTCGCCGGGTATGCGGCCCAGCGGGTGATGGGGCAGAACTGGGAGACCCTGCTCGCCGAGCGGATCCTCCAGCCGCTCGGGCTCGAACACTCGGCGACCTTCCCGGAAGAGCTGCTCTATCACCCGGTGGCGCTCGGCTACTCGCCGACCCCTTCAAGCCCCGAAGGCCAGCGCGTGCCGTTCTGGGGGCTGCCCCGCAGCATCGCCCCGGCCGGGGCAACCCTGTGTTGCAGCGCCGGCGATCTGGTGCGGTTCGCCCGGATGTTCCTGCGCAGCGGACGCTCGGCCGACGGGCGGCAGGTGCTGTCGGAGGAGGCCGTTGAGACGATGCACACGCCCGAGATCGACCTGCCGACCCGGATCATGGCCCACAGGTGGTGCACAGGGCCCTACTGGAAGCGCTGGGGCGGCGAGGTGATCTACGGGCACAGCGGCACCAACAGCGGCGGGTCCTCGCTGCTGCTATGGTGTCCGAACAAGGGCGTCGCTGCCGCGACGATCGCCAACGTGCCGAGCCAGGGCTACCCGCTGGCCGACACGGTGTTCGACACCCTGTTCCCTGAGGTCTTCGGCATCGACAAACCCCAGACTCCGAAGCCGGAGTCGGTAACGCCCCAGAGGGTCGAACTTGAGCGGTACGTCGGGCAGTTCGAGGCGTTCGGCAGCCGGTTCTCGTTTTCTGTGGACGCCGACCGGCTGATGGCGCGCGCGGAGACCGGCAACGCGTTGGAGTCCGAGCTGATTCCGCTAGGCGGCGACAGGTTCCTGCCACGCGATCCGGCGATGGGCGGCAACCGCGGCTGGGACGTCGCCTTCTGGGGCGACGACGGCAACGGCCGCGCGACGCACTACCTGAACGGCGTCTTCGCCATGCGCCGCGGCGGCTGATGGGGGGGAAACTCCTCGAAGCGCGGACCCTGCTGCCCATTCTGCCGCTTGCGATTGGGGTCCTGACCGGCCTGTCCTGCACTGCCGTCCAGGAGCCGGCGTCGCAGGAGCGTTACGCCCCGGAGAGGGTGACTCGGACCGCGTACGACCAGGCCGCGAGCCTCCTCTCCCAGAACGTGCAGGGGACGGTCAAGAACGCCGAAGTCGCCCCCCGGTGGATTGGCGAGCGCGACGAGTTCTGGTACGAGCGAGACACCCTGGTCGACGCGTTGATAGAGGCCGACCGCGACTTCGACCTGCTGCTGCTACCCAATCGCGATCACTTCTTCACCCACGAGCCCTATTTCATTCGCAGGCGCTGGGACTACTTCGTCAGGCACCTGCTGGGAGCGGAGCCGCCCGCCGGGTACAGCCTCCCGTGACGTTGATCAGCGCCTGGCCGCTCTCGGCGCTCACGCGGGTCTATCCACCGACTGCTGGCGGTCAGAGCCCTCGCATCCGGCGCAGCAACTCCTCGGACGTAGCAGACTCCAGAACCGCTCTCGCAGCCACCGACATCTCCCCGGAGTCCGACACCCTGCCGAGGAGAGAATACAGCTCCTTTGCCGTCTCGGAACCGAACTTCTCCCGCACCAACTGGATCAGCATTGCAGCCTGCCCCTCCTCACGTCCCTGACGTATTCCCTCGTCGCGACCCTCGCGGATTCCTTCGTCGCGACCCTCGCGGATTCCCTCGTCGCGACCCTCGCGGATTCCTTCGTCGCGACCCTCGCGGAACCACCTCTTCCCATACTCCTCCAGGCTCCGCTGGTACGTCGTCTCCACCTGTGCCATCGTCCTCACCTCCCGCAGCTGTTCCCTTGTGATTCGCTTCGTTGATACTAGCATCTCCCCGACGCACTCGGCCATCAAGCGGTCGTAATCGTTTCCGGTCTCGTCAGCGATCCTCGTCAGCGCTGCCATTGCCGTCAGTGTCCCTTCGACAGAGTGATCCCGCTCCAGCTTCAGAATGGTCTGGGCCAAGTCGCCCTCAAAGTCCCCCGCGGCCCGGGAGACAACGCGGTAGTTGCCCGGAACCCACCTCGGAAATAGCTGTCGCAGGCTGGTGGACGCCTTCCCGGAGCCTTGCCCGTGGTAGATGACGAAGGACAGCATTTCGAGCGGTCGGCCACCGCGCAGCGACGGCCTTCGCCGGAAGAGCTGTTGCACGGTCAGGAGTTGATAGACAGCCATCCGCAGCGCCATCAAGCGATCCCGGGCACCCTGGAACTCCAGTTGGATCACAACTCGACCTTCGTCCTCGGCGGTGCGGGCCATCCAAAGCATGTCCGGGTAGCGCCGCACGAGGGATTCGCCCACCAGTTCGGCGTCCAGTTTCTCGAGCGTCGAGAAGTCGATGCGGTCGGCGTACTCCGAAGCGTACGTGCGGACCAATCTCTCGATGGCCACTGGATGGCAGAAGACCAGCTTGAACGCGGGGTCTTGCAGGGGTTGGCTCCGGTTCCGTCGCGACAGGATCGACGCGGCATTGGGTCGGGTAACGACTAACGTGGAGGAAAGTCTGGGCGTTAGAATGGCTGAATCGGCCAATCGTCCGGTCAATGTCCCCATCCACCTCGCTGCCTCGCGCTGCAGTCAGCACCGGGACCTGCTCATGAAACGACGCGACTTCATTCGCACTTCGGCTACCTTCGCCGCCGGAACCGCCTTCGTGACCTGCCGCGCCGCGGACGAAGACCCAATCCATTTCGAGGTGCATGGCCCCGAAGACGGGGTTCCGCTGTTCCTCGGCTTTCCCCTCATGGCGTCCTACGGCGAGATCTTCGGCCAGGAGCAGGGCGCCGTGAAGGACGGCTTCCTGAGCCGCCTCACTGATCGATACCGTGTCCTCCTGGTCGACTACCCCAACATCGGTAGAACCACGGTCCCGGCGCCCGGCGAGATGACCCCCAACCGCGTCTACGCCGACCTTCTCTCCGTCGCGGACGCGGCCGGGTTCGACCGGTTCGCGTATTGCGGCCACCTCTGGGGCGCGATCAATGGCCTCATGCTCGCGTCGCGCTCGGACCGGGTCTCGGCACTGATCTGCGGTACCTGGCCACCGCTCGGCGCGCCCTATCCCGACATGCTGCGGGGCGTCGAAATGCAGCTCGCCGACCCCCCACCACACGCCATGGTGATCCTGCGCGACCCGGAGCAATACGCGCAGTGGCAAACCTTCTACAGCGGCATGCAGGAGTGGCCGGAGGAAGATGTCGCGGCTGCGATCACCTGTCCCCGGATGGCCCTGATCGGCGCGAATGCCGAGAGTTCGGTGGCGGGGATCCCATTGCGCCTCGTGGAGCGGCTCCGCGAGGCCCGCCCGAGGCTGGAAGCGATGGGCTGGGTGGTGCGCGAGATCCCGGGCGCGCAGACAGCGGCGATCCTGGATCCGGCGATCATGGTACCCGAGATCAGGGCGTTCCTGGAGGAAGCATAGAGCTGGCGGCTGCCGGAGTTACCGCGGCACCCCATCCACCTGCGCCTGGTACAGCCGCCGCCCCTCCTCGAACGTCGCCAGCACTTCGGCCTTGTGCGCGGGATCGTCCCAGCGGTCCATCACGCTCAGCTCAACCAGCACGTGATCGATCCACCGCACGAAGAACGCGGCGTCCTCCCGCGACCGGATCGGCTCGCCGTCGGCGATGACGAAGACCGGGTTGGTGTGCGCGAAGAGGTAGCTGTCCATGGCTCCGTGCTGCGCCGGTCCCAGCGCCCGCGCCGCGATCCACCCGCTGGCCTCGACGGGGATCTCCAGCTCGGCGTCGATCGACCGCCCGTCGCCCGAAGCCTCCACCCTGTGCACGATCCGCCCGTTCTGCACGATCTCCAGCCCGTGCATGACAAACAGCGACCGAGCCGTCGCGCGCACCGTGACCACATCGCCGCGCGACACGGTCAGCTCCTCGCCCATGCCTTTGGATGTCCCATCCCCGCCACCCGCCACCTCCAGCGTCATGATCGGCCCGCTCGAAACGAACGCGCGTCCCGCCGCCATTGCGTCGGCCCACGCGTCGTAATGAAGGTGGTCCTCGCCGGTGTACACATACGTCCGCGTGGCGCCGACCGCGGGGTGCCGCCAGATGTCCGACATCACGTCCGTACCGGCGGTCCCCGCAATGCGCGAACCCGTGTTGAGGAGCCGGTACCACACCTCGGCCGTCCCGAGCTCGTCGCTCCAGACACACGCCACATCCACAAAGTCGGCCAGGCCAAGAATCGCGTCGACGGGCAGTTCTCGCGCATATCCCACCCCTGCCGCGTCCAGATCGCGATGCTGTAGCCCGAAGGGGTGGACGTAACCGCCAATGCCGCCCTGCTCATGCACCCTCCGAAGCACGTTCGCGTTGTCAGGGTAGAGGGCATGGTGCGCTGTCCCCACCGAGCCGATGTAGAACGGGGTGATCAGCTCGACCAGGTTCAGGAGCGAGAGGTGCGCGAAGAAGCTGGGCCGGTACTCCTCGTTGTAGTAGACGATGGTCCGCGGGCCGCCGTGCGGATGCGGATGCCCCAGAAAGTGCTCCAGGTCCTCGACGCGGCTGTTGCCCCAGTAGTTGGCGATCATGCCGTTCGCCACGTTCAGATCCTCGGCGTGCGCCTTGTTCCGCAGGTCCTCGGGCGTGACGAAGTAGTGGCCGCCGTAGTTGGGATGGATGTGGTTGTCGCCCGAGTACCAGCCGCCCGCGGCCATGTCGATCCAGCGGTCGAGCTGGACCTCGATGACGGTGTGCTCGCCCGCCCGCACATTGACAGTGCGCGAGACGGGCTCGTATTCGAAGCCCCGCCAGACCTCCAGGCGCGCCTCTCCCACCGGCAGCGTTGCCGTGAAGCTGCCGTCGGTGTGGAAGTAGTAGTCCTCGGTGACGCTCACGACGCGGGGATAGCTGCTGTGCGGGAAATAGGCGCGTCCGTCGGCGCCGGTCAGGTAGATGCGCGACGGCAGCAGTTCGCCGCCGGAGTCGGTGACGCGCACCCCCAGCCGGCCGGTCGGTTCGGACCACGCGTAGTCGTCGATCCGCACCCGCCTGGGCTCGCCGCCGCCACGCGTGACCACGTACAGCCCGAATCCCATCCCGTTGTCGATGGTCCGCGGCTGGTCGTCGGTTCCCCCGTTGCGCGCGTACACGATGTGCCCGCCATCGGGTGACCACGACGGGAAGTACTCGTCCGTGTGCGTGAGCCGCACGGGCTGGATTCCCCGGGGCGATTCCTCGCTGGGGACGGCGTAGATGTCGTTGTTGCCGGATGAGTCTGTTATGTAGGAGACGATGCCCCCATGCGGGGCGACGACCGGCGCCGCCTGGTAGTTGGTCTCGATGCGGATGAGGAGTTCCGCCTCTCCGGTGCCGGAACGCCATCTCCAGAGGGACCCGGAGCCGAGCGCGGCCTTGCCCCGCCGCGACACGAATACGATATCGCCGGTGCTGCCGACCCAGTCCCCGGCCATGTCGTTGGCCTGCGGGTCGGCGATCACGGCCTCGGCCTCGCCGCGCTCCATGTCGTATGCCCAGATGTCGAAGGTGCCGTCCCGCTCGGTGGTGAAGAGGATGCGGCCGCCGTCCGGCGACCAGCGCGGGCGCAGGTCCAGGAACGGGTGCGTGGTGAGACGGCGCGGCTTCCCGGTCGCCTCGCTGCCACCCGCTCCCACCTCCACCACGAAGATGTCGAAGTTGCGGTCGATGTCGGCCGCGTAGGCGGACGGCTAACGGCCAACATCCCGGCAGGAGATCACGTAAGTCTAACTGGGACTGCACGATCTGCGTTTCCTGCCTTTAGGCCATGCCAGCTTCCAACCTGCGCGACCGGCGGGAGAATCGCCGTCAAACGGCGGGAACAATGGCGGATCGAATGGGATTGTCAATCAGGGGCAACGAGGGTGTGGCATGGCGACTAATGGCTGATTCCCTCGCCGATCTGTCCTGTTGTCTGCTCCCTCACTGGATTCCGTCGTCGTCGCTTACGAGTGCGGGGGAATCCATCTGGAACCAGTGCGTAGTTTGGGGGACCCCTTGCGTTTGACTCCGCCGAAGTGGCAGGACACCGTTTAGGAGTTGGCGCGAACCGTGCCGGAAACTCCGGGCAACAGCTCCCGGGCGTGGACGACCCGGCAACACCGGGAGCTTGATGGATCCGCCCGGACAGCTTCCAACCTGCTCGGGCGGCGCGCGCCCGCCAAGCGACCTCCCGGCGAGACGAGAGCTTCAGTCAAATGAGACTACTACAAGCCGCCCTAGTCGCGGCCGCCGTCCTGACCGCGTGTGACGAGAGAACCGCCCCGGTCTCGGTTGGCGATGAGATCCCGGTGAAGGTCGGCTTTCTGGTCTCAGGCCTCCGAACCTTCCCGAACGGTGCAATGATCGCGGTGGACGAGGTCAACGGGCGCGGCGGGTTGTTGGGCCGTTCCGTCGAACTGATCGTCCGGATGGGCCTGCACGAGGCGGCGGAAGCGGTGGATACGGCGGAAGCTATGATCCTCGGCGACGAAGTGGTCGCCCTCATTGGGCCCAACCGCTCGGCGCACGCGATCATGGTGGGGGCCGTCGCGCAGCGCCGCGGCGTGCCTATGGTCACGACGGCGGCCACCAACCCGAGCGTGACTGCGGCGGGCGACCTGGTCTTCATGGCCGCGTTCACCGATCAGTTTCAGGGACGGGTCATGGCCGATTTTGCGTTCGAGACGCTCGGCACGATGACGGCCGCCGTCCTGACCGAGCGGGGGAACGTGTACAGCGAGGGCATCGGGGACTTTTTCGTCGCCCATTTCCGTAGCCTGGGCGGGACGATCGTCGCCGATGAGTCCTATGAGCGTCGCCAGACGGACTTTACCACGCAACTGAAGGAAATCGCGGCTTCGGCTCCGGCGGCGCTGTTCCTTCCCGGCTCGGACGAAGAAGTCGCTGTCCTGACCGCGCAGGCGCGCGCCCTGCCGCTACGCGATGCCGACGGCGAGCCGACGGTGTTCCTGGGGGCCGATGTGTGGGACAACCCGGCGCTTCTGGAACACGAGGAAGCCGCCGTGGATGGCAGCTTCTTCAGCACTCACTTCTCGCCGGACACCGACGAGCCGGCCGCACGCGCATTCGTCGATACCTATCGCACGCGGTACGGGATCGACCCCACGGGCGGCGACGCGGTGAGCTACGATGCCGTCCGGTTGTTTCTGGAGGCCGCCGCCCGGGCGGGCAGTCTCGATGCCGATGCCGTCCGGCGGGAATTGCTGGCTACCGCACGGTATGCCGGGGCGACATATATCTCACACTACAACGAAGCTCGCCATCCGACCAAGAGCGCGGTCATCATGACCATCGCTGACGGCGTGAAGCGATTCTACCAGCAGGTGGATCCGTAGCCAATTGATTGGCAGTTGCCGGGCGGCCAGGTACCGGACGAGCGTCAGCGCAACGGGGCCTCAGGTGCGTAATGGCCGACCCCGGACCATGCTAGGCCGACGGGACTTCGGGATCGCGCGGCGAGCCTGAAGCACAACGCACGCGAACCCTATAAGACATCATGGATTGACCTGCCCTGCCTCGGGCATCGTGGGTTACGCTCGAGGCGGGCAAACCTCATCAGACGCAGAGCCACATCGAGGAGGGCAGGTCAATGGCCGAGTACAGGGCATACGTGGGGCTGGATGTTCACAAGTCCACGATCGCAGCCGCGGTCGCATGGCCGGGCCGGGAGGAGCCGGAATATCGCGGTATCGTCCCGAATCGCAGCCGTTCGCTTCAGAAACTCATTCATGGACTGCAGGGCCCGCACGGCGAGGCACTGAGCTTCGCCTATGAAGCGGGTCCCTGCGGCTACGGCGTGTACCGGGAGATCACCGGGACCGGCCACGACTGCCAAGTCGTAGCGCCGGGGCTGATCCCGCGCAAGCCCGCCAGTCGGGTCAAGACGGATCGCCGGGACGCGATGACGCTGGCGCGTCTGCACCGGGCCGGGGAACTCACCCCGGTTTGGGTGCCGGGACCGGACCAGGAAGCGGTGCGCGATCTGACCCGTGCACGCGAGGACATGAAGGCGCTCGAACTCAAGGCCCGACAGCGACTGGGGGCCTTCCTGTTGCGTCATGGCCGGGTCTACGGCGGCAAGACCCGGTGGACGCAGGCACATTTTCGCTGGCTGGAGCAGCAGCGCTTCGATCTAGCGCTCCAGCAGATCGTCTTCCAGGAGTACGTCGACGCCGTCGTCGCGGCCGTGAAGCGGACCGCCGGGCTCAAGGCACAGATGCATGAGGCTCTCGATGCCTGGTCGCAACGCCCCACGGCCGAGGCTCTGATGAGTCTGCGGGGCATCTCGACGATCACGGCGATGACCATCCTGGCTGAGCTGGGCGATCTGACACGCTTCGACTCACCGCGCCAGCTCGTGGGCTTTCTCGGCTTGGCCCCCAGTGAGTACTCCTCGGGTCTTCGACGACGCCAAGGAGCGATCACCAAGACGGGCAACGGGCATGTTCGCCGGGTGCTGACCGAGGCGGCGTGGGCCTATCGCTTCCCGGCCAGGAAGACAGCGCACCTGCGCCGCAAGGCAGCCAACGTCCCGGACCGGGTGCAGGCGATCGCCTGGGCGGCACAAAGACGGCTGTGCGGCCGATATGTGAAGCTCTACCAACGCGGGAAGGCGAAGAACAAGGTGGTCACGGCAATCGCGCGCGAGCTCGTGGGTTTCATCTGGGCCATCGCCTGCGAGGTGCAGGGCAAGCCTCACGGCACCCGGTCGACCGCCTGAACGATACATGACACCGGAGACATCAACACCTTCGCTATTCAGGAGGATGTAACAAGACATCGGGGTGTGGGCGGCCGGTGAGGAGAACCCTCGGTTTGCCCTTGTGAGGTCTGCCCACGTGGGCAGACCCACCCACGACGTAAGAGAGAGGCAGCTCCGCGACGAAGTGAAGTCAGGTGGTAGCCAACCCACGGATATCAGAGTGATCCACCGTCGCTATAAGCCGCTCACACCCCGGGACTGTTATGGCGGAGAGGAGTACCACATGCCGACATGAAGACACCCGTATGCGGACGGGTTGACAGGTCAATCCATATCAGGTTATCAGAGTGCTAATCCCGCGTGTGTCAAGCACGCTTCAGTTTGCGCCCGTCAAAAGAGTTGCGTGCGGGCGCTCTCGGCCTCGTCGTCGTCGATCTTGCGGGCGTCCGCCCCTGCGATCTGATCCGCCACCAATACTTGCCCGTAGGTCGGATAGCACGACCGTTCGACCTGAGCTGCCGGATCCCAGAGCCGCGCCCGGATCAGCGACTTGGCGCAGTGGAGGAACGCTTCCTCGACCGTCACCTTGAGGACCGAGATGGGCGGCTTGCCCTTGATCGCGAGCGGTTCGGGCAGCTCCGGGTCGGTGGAGATCTCGGCCCGCCCGTTGATGCGCAGCGTCTCGGTGAAGCCCGGCACGAAGAACAGCAGGCCCACGTAGGGGCGTTCGACGAGGTTCATCAGCGTATCCACCTGACGGTTCCCCGGCCGGTCGGGAAGCAGCAGCGTTCTGTCGTCGAGAACATGCGCCAACGAGCCCGGCGGATCGCCGCGCGGGGAGGCGTCGGCACGCCCGTCAGCGCGCGCGGAACTGAGGACGTAGAACGGGGAAAGGGCGATGAAATCCCGGCAGTGCGCGTCCAGACGATTCAGTACTTTGAGTTCGGCGCTTGGGCGCGGGCGGACGATAGACCGTGCGCAGTCCCTCCATTGGGTCGATGGCCACGTCTGCTCTCCTTGCGGGTCGGGCGATGGATGCCTCTCCAAGATAATCGCGAGGAACCGACGTGGGTCACTCGTTTTCTAACCCCAAGCCGTTCTCCGAACGCTTCTGGACGATCGACGGCTCATGGCCACCCGGGACGGTGGCCGCCCAGCGTGCGCGGTCGACGAAGAGCCATCGCACAGCGCCGGGTCGGCCGCTTGTATCGGTCGCCGCCTCTCGCTAGCGTTCCTCTCCCGTCAGTCCCCCCCACATCGGCCCTGCCCTCGGCAAGAAACGCATCCCCATGACGAAACCAAATCGACGCACGGCGGCAACGCCGCCCGGGCCGCTACATGGCTTCACGCCCTTCCACCGCAGCCCCGGGGCCAGAGCCCTACGCCGGGCACGGCTGTCGGCTGCCCTCGTCCTGTCGTCCTCGTTGGCTGCGGGGTGTGCCTCGCTCATTCCCGACAGCATGGTCCTTGGCGGTCTGGACCGCGCCGTCGCCGACGCCATGTCGCGCGACGACCTGGCCGACCTGCCCGACGGCATCCATGTGTTGCTGTGCGGCGCGGGGAGCCCGCTCCCGGACATCAATCGTTCCGGGCCGTGCGTTGCCGTTCAGGCCGGAGATCACCTTTATGTCTTTGACGCCGGTACGAACGGTGCCCGCAACCTCGGCCGGTTCTTCGTCGACGCGGGCCGGGTGGAGGCCGTGTTCCTCACGCACGCGCATTCGGACCACATCGACGGTCTTGGCGAACTCGGCATGCTGCGCTGGCTGAACGGCGGCAGCGACCGGCCGCTGCCGGTCCACGGTCCTCCGGTGGTCGGCGGCATCGTCGCCGGATTCAATCAGGCCTACGCCGCGGATATCGGTTACCGCGTCGCGCATCAGGGCGCCGAGTTCGCGCGGGCCAGCGGGGCGGGGCTCGAAGCCTTTCCCTTCCCAGTGCCGTCCGCTGGCGAGCTTCAAACCGTGCTTGAGACCGACGACGGCGTTCGGATAAGCGCGTTTGCGGTTTCGCACGAGCCGGTCACCGAAGCGGTGGGCTACCGCGTCGACTACGGGGGGCGGTCCATAGCCATCAGCGGCGACACCAAGAAATCGGCCAACCTGATCCGGCACTCCCAAGGGGTGGATCTGCTCCTTCACGAAGCACTGGACAGTCGGCTCACCGACAGGATCGCCGCGGCGGCGGAAGCTGCCGGAAACCACCGGACGGCGCAGATGATGCGCGACGTGGCCTCGTACCATGCCACCCCGGTGGAGGCTGCGGAGTCGGCCGCAGAGGCGGGGGCTGGTCACCTGCTCTTCTACCACATCGCTCCGCAGCTGCCGGCCGCACCGCTGGAGAGGTTATTCCTCAAGGGTGTCGGCGACATCTTTGACGGAGAAGTGACCTTGGGAACGGACGGCACGCTGATCTCGCTGCCTCTGGAAGGGCGAGTGGACCCGACCGGGGGGTGATGCGACCCGGGACCGGCGTACTGAAGCATCAGCGATGACGCTGACGCGCGTCCTCGTCGGCTTGGTAGTCGTTTTAGCGCTTGCCTCCGCTTGCCGCGATGGCGTCGTCGATCCGGTGCCCGGGGTCTGTGCCGCCGCTAACGGCGGTCCGATCAGGTTCGGGTTCTACGCGTTTTTCGCGCCGGTCAGCCACAGCGAGGACGCCGACCCGGACTCGCCGGGGTTCGCCGAGCACGCGGGCTACGAGGCCGACCTGCTTACGGCTTTCGAAGCGATGGAGCCACGCGGGACAGCCTTCATGCGGAAGCCCGTTGCGGACTGGCCCGACATCTGGCTGCTTACGGCAACACCGGATTTCGACATGGCCGGGGGCGGCATCACGATTCTGGAGTCCCGCACAATCGATGCCTCGGGTGAGCGGGCCGTCGAGTTCACATCGGGCCACATCGCTTTCCGCCAGTCACTGCTGGTTCGATTCCGGGACGCGGAGCGCTTGGGTTCGTACGACAGTTTGAGCAGCGAGGTCCGCGTCGGAGTGCTCCGTGGCTCCACGGGAGAGGCACGGTTGCTCCAGATCACGGGACTCACGAACGAAGACGGCATACTTGCGTCCGGGACGAGCATCGAGACGCCCCGTGGCGTTGTGGTTGCCGACGGGACGGCCCGCTACACGATAACTGCGGCATCCGCCTCCGCCGAGTTGGAGGGCAGGACCCGCATCTATCCGCCTTCGGACGCGATGCCCCAAGTCGTCTACTTGGGCGACGGGTCGGGCGAGCGGGAGTTGCTGGCCGCCTTGCGCACGGGAATGATCGACGCCGTGGCTCAAGTCGAGGTCGGTAACGGAGAGGCGGCGAGGGCATCGGAGGGCGCGTTTGCGGTGGCCGTCGTCGATTCCTTGGCGGAGTACGGCGGATTTGCCCTCGACGCCGACGATGGCGAACTGCTGGCCTGCATCGACGAGCGACTCGATTGGCTGACCGACCAGCGGCGGATCGGCTACGCCGAATGGCGGAAGGACCCGGGCGTGTTCCTCTCGCGCGCGGCCTTGTGGAATCGCAGTATGGACGCGACGTAGGATCGTCCAGATCCGACCGGCCTACGATCTCGAAGCGCGCCACTGAACTCAAGCACCGGGGAAGCCCGTTACGCTCGACGACTCCATCCCGGGTCTCCGACGTACTCGGTATCCGCTCGCACCGTTCGCACAAGTGCGCTCCACGCACGGAGGATCCGGCTTTCCGCAGCGCGTCCGCCATGATTCCGCATGCGGACCCGATGACCCCGATCCCGGCGAACATAGCCACGGTGGCCAGGAGTCTCCCACCGGCCGTGACGGGCTGGATGTCGCCGTACCCGACCGTCGTCAGCGTGACCACCGCCCACCACAGCCCGTCGAACACCGTGCCGAAGACCTCCGGCTGAAACTCTTGTTCGAGATGGTACATGCCGAACCCGGCGGTGATCACGATGATGCATGTTCCCGCGAACAGCGCCCCGGCCTCGGCCACGGCGAATCGGAACGCCCGCGCCAGCCTGACGACGGCGCTCGTGCGGGCGGCGAGCTTGGCCGTCGTGACAAAAAGGCGAAAGAGGCGAAAGGCCCGAAGCGCCCGCAGGTCGAATCCCGTAAACGCCCAAAGCGGAAGGATGGCCAGGAAGTCCACGATCCCGATAAAGCTGAACGCATACACCTTCCAGTCCTTCGCCCGGCGGATGCGAACGCTCCATTCGACCGTGTAGAGCAACCAGATGGCCACGTCGGCCGAGAAGAAGAACGGCGCGGCATGGGTCAACGCGTCTACGGTCTCGGCGGTCTGGATTAGCAGATCCGCGCCGATCACGGCGAGCACGGCGCGTTCGGTCCGTTCCGTGAACGGAGCAGAATGGCTCATGGTGAATCTCCTGCGGTTGTGGTGGCCGTTGCGGGTCGGTCCGAGGGGGCTGGCTCGGCGATAGAGAAGAACAGCAGCCCGATCCCGATGCCTGCCGAGAGCAGCATGGCGAGCCAAGAGGAGGTCTTGAACTCAGGCGAGGAAGCGTCAACGGCCCTTCCAGCATCTCTGCATTCCGGTTGGTCCGCCCCCTAAGTTAGGTGATCTCGCGACGCTGAGCCCTCACCCATCGGACATTCTATGGACTTCGAGTTGATCGCCATCGCCCTTGGAGACGTTGCTTGGATCGCCCTAGCTTTCGTCCTCGGGCTGTTGTCCAGAGCCGTCGGGCTGCCCCCCATGGTCGGGTTCCTCGCAGCGGGGTTCGCCCTCAACCTGTATGGCATCTCAAGCGGGGAAGTGCTCGAAAAACTATCGGACCTCGGCATTACCCTGCTGCTGTTTACGATCGGACTCAAGCTGAACCTTCGGACCTTGGTCCGCCCGCAGGTCTGGGCCGTCGCCGGACTGCACATGTCGATTGCGGTCGTGGGTTTCGCTGCCGCCATCCGTCTGTTGGCGTTCGTGGGAGCCCCTTTCGTCTCCGGTCTCGATCTTGCCCGGTCACTGCTGATCGCGTTCGCGTTGAGTTTCTCGAGCACGGTCTTCGTCGTTAAGGTGCTGGAGGAGAAAGGGGCGATGGCCTCGCTGGCCGGACGGATCGCAGTCGGCATCCTCATCTTCCAGGACCTGGCCGCGGTCGCCTTTCTCGCATTCTCAGCGGGCGAATGGCCAAGCCCCTTCGCGCTTCTGCTTCTGCTTCTCGTTCCGTTTCGGCCGCTGCTGACGCTCGTCCTGGAACGGGTGGGCCATGGTGAACTCCTCGTACTCTATTCGCTACTGCTCGCCCTCGGTGGGGCAGAGCTATTCGAGCTGGTCGGGTTGAAGGGCGACCTGGGCGCACTTGTTCTCGGCGTTCTCATCGCCAGCCACCACAGGGCCGAGGAGGTGGCGAAGACCATGTTCGGATTCAAGAACCTGTTCCTGCTCGGCTTTTTCCTATCCGTAGGGCTCTCGGGTGCGCTCAGCATGGAGACGTTTCTCGCTGGTGCGGTCATCACGCCGTTCGTACTCGTTAAGTCGGCGCTGTTTTTCGGCCTATTCGCAAGATTCAAGCTGCGGGCGCGGACATCGTTGCTCGCTTCCCTGACCCTGACCAACTACAGCGAATTCGGCCTAATCTTGGTGGCCTTCGGGGTCGCCAGCGGCTGGCTCGACGGCCATTGGCTGGTGGTTTTCGCGACCGCCCTGTCGCTCTCCTGCGCCGTCGCTGCGGCGCTCAACGCCTCCGCCCATCGGATCCATCAACGGTACCGTGCGACTTGGAAGCGCCTCGAACGGTCTGAGCAGCTTGCCGGCGATCAGGCGCTCGACATCGGAGGCGCGAGGATCGCCATCGTCGGCATGGGCCGCATCGGCACCGCAGCCTACGAGCATATGCAACGGCTTCACGGCGGGATGATTGTCGGCGTGGACTTCGATCCCCACAAGGTGCGGCGCCACCAGTCGGCGGGACGTACGGTGCTTCGGGGCGATCCGCGCGGCGCGGATTTCTGGGATCGCGTCCAGAGCACCCGAACGCTTGATGTCGTTATGCTGGCTCTGCCCAATCGCGCCGCCAAGCTCGCTGTTCTAGACCGAATCAGGGAATCCGCCTTCGATGGCCATATCGCCGCCGCGGTCAGGTTTCCAGACGAGGTCGACGCGATGCGCGCGGCCGGAGCGTCGATTCTGTTCGATCTCTCGTCGGAAGCCGGATCGGGATTCGCCGAGCACGTGGCCACGAAGATTCCATCCTCTTGAGCATGCGGGAGCGTAGAAAACGACTCCCAAGCCACGGCTTCCCGCGCGAAGATCGGCAGGCTCTCCAGGCAACGGCGCAAACCCGATCCGACCGTCGGGCCAACGTTGGCTTCAGGGCGGGTGAGCAGTGATCATCCAACACCGAGGTGACTGGATCACCCCAAACAACCATCTTCGGATATGAAGATAGCTATCGTGGGAACCGGAATCTCGGGTCTCGGCGCGGCTTGGCTGCTCGCCCCGAAACACGATGTGCACGTGTTCGAGCGCGAGAACCGGATCGGCGGCCACACCCACACCCGCCGGGTCGCCGGCCTCAAGGGTTCCGCCGCGGTCGATTCCGGCTTCATCGTCTACAACGAGGAGACCTACCCCCTTCTCACGAAGCTATTCGGGGTGCTTGGCGTTCGCTCTCAGCCGGTCGACATGTCGTTTTCGTTCGAGTGTGAGCGATGCCGTGTGGTTTACAGTGGGCTGGGGGTTAGGGGGATCCTCGCCGATCCGCTCAACACGGTGCGACCGGGATTCCTACGCTTCCTGGCGCAGATCCAGCGTTTTAATGCCATCGGACGGCGCGGTGGTGAGGCATGGGAAGGCCGGCCGTTACGTGATCTCGTCGCATACGCCGGTTCGGAGGTATTGGGGCGTCACTACGGCTACCCCTTGGCTTCGGCGCTATGGTCGACGGGGATTCCCTCGGTCACGCGGTTTCCGGCCGGAATGTTCGTAGATTTCTTCCGCCTGCATAGACTCTTCCAGCTGCGCGGACGGCTCCAGTGGCGGTCGATCCCCCGAGGAAGCAGTACCTACGTCCAAGCGATGCTGGCCCGGCTCGAAGGGCGTGTGCATACCGGATTGCCGGTCCGTTCAGTCGTTCGCCGGGTGACGACACGCCGCCTGCATTTCGCCGACGGCACCAACCAGGAGTTCGACCGGGTCATCTTGGCCACGCACGCCGACGAGGCCCTCGCCCTCCTGCAAGAACCCTCCGACGCCGAACGGGAACTGCTCGGTGCGTGGCGGTACGAGACCAACGACACCTGGGTCCATTCCGATTCCGAATTCCTGCCCTCGCGTCGAGCCGCGCACGCCTCTTGGAACTACCACGTCAGCGACTGTCGGAATCCCTCCCCAGTCACCACCATGACCTACAACCTCAACCGTCTTCAGCGCCTCGACCCCGCCACTCCCTTTCTCGTCACCTTGAACCCGTCCCGTCCCCCGAACCGCGTCCACGATCGCGTCACCTACACCCATCCGGTCTACACTGTCGAGTCGGTCGCCACCCAATCGGCCATTTCGGCGCTCAACGGCCAACGCGGCACGTACTTCTGCGGTGCGTACCTCGGCTTCGGCTTCCACGAGGACGGTTTCCGGTCTGCGGTCGAGACCGCCGAATTGCTTGGAGGAAGGCTCGAATGAGCGGCCCGCTGCGCTCCGGCCTCTACTTGGGCACAGTCCGGCACCGGCGCCGCGCACCCCGTGAGAACTCGTTCCGGTACGGGATCTACCAGTTGCTCCTGGACCTCTCCGAACTCGCGGTACTGGATCGCAAGATCGGTTTCTTCGGCTACAATCGAGCGGGGCTCATCTCGTTTCATGACCGTGACCACATGGGGAACACCGACGAGCCCGTTCGCGACAAGCTGGGTCGCTGGCTGCGTGCTCAGGGCCGCGAACTGGGCGGCTCTCGGGTCATGCTACTCACGAACCCGCGCGTCCTGGGCTACGTCTTCAACCCGGTGTCGTACTTTTTCTGCATGAATGCCGCGGGCGGGCTGCGCTTCACGGTTGCGGAGGTATCCAACACCTTCGGCGAGGCATACTGCTACCTCCTCGACGGTGGCGACCCTTTAGGGGGTCAGGCGGTCCGCTCGCGGCTGGACAAGCGGTTCCACGTCTCCCCGTTCATGCGGATCGAGGGGGTCCGTTACGAGTGGGTCGTGACCCCGCCCGGCGACCGTCTCACCATCCACATCGACGAGTTCGAGGGTGACAAGAAGTACTTCGACGCAACGCTGAACCTGGCTCGCCGGCCCCTCACGGCCACAACCCTCGCCCGAGCGATGCTCCGCTATCCGCACCTGACGGCGCGGACGACCTTCCTGATCCACTGGCAGGCGGTAAAGCTCTGGGTCAAACGGGTACCGTTCTTTCGCAAGCCAGAACCACCGGAAGATGTGCTCGGAGGTTGGCAGCCGGGGGGCGCCGGGGGAGGTTCGGGCAGTGGTCGCGAAGGTTGGCGACTGTATCGGAGGGGGAGTCGATGAGCGGGTGGGGGCGGGAGCCGGATGTGCGGCAACCGGCTCCTGGAATGATGGACAGGCTTGGCCGCGCCGTCATTCTAGGTTCACTGCGCTGCCTGAAACGGGGCCGTCTGTGGATGCGGACCCCGGATGGAACGGCCTACCGCTTCGGGGGCATGCAGCCTGGACCCGAGGCCGCCATCACAGTTCACCACCCCCGTTTCTTCCGGCGAATGCTGGTGGAGGGAGAGGTTGGGGCCGGGGAGGCGTACATCCGGGGAGAGTGGTCGGCGGATTCGGCGATGGACGCGGTGCAGCTGGGCATTCTGAACCGCCGATTCCTAAGGCCCCTGGTGCCCCTCCTGTGGCCAGCGGCCGCGGCAGCTTGGATGGCCCACAAGATGCGGTCGAACACGGTGCCCGGATCACGGCGGAACATCCGCGATCATTACGATTTGGGTAACGATTTTTTTGCTCTATTCCTTGATCCGTCGATGACCTACTCGTGCGCTTACTTTGACGAGGAGCAGCTGGCGGCGTACCCGACCGCGACTCCGACCTCGTCACACGGACCCGGCGGGGATGCTGCCCCGTCCCCGGTGGACGTGCAGGCCCTGGAGCAGGCCCAGTTGGCGAAATACAGACTTCTCGCCACGAAAGCTGACCTGCGCCCCGGCTCGCACGTACTGGAGATCGGCTGTGGCTGGGGCGGGTTCGCCAAGGTGGCGGCGTCGGAGTTCGGATGCCGGGTGACCGGAGTTACGATTTCGCGTGAGCAGGCGGCCTTCGCACGTGAACGCATGGCTCGGGCAGGACTCGCGGAAAGAGTCTCCATCGAGCTTGTGGATTATCGGGAGATCACAGGCGTGTACGATTCCGTCGTATCGGTCGAGATGCTCGAAGCGGTGGGTCACCGGTTCCTGCCGGCGTACTTCCGGAAGTGTGACGAGGTGCTGGCACCCGGCGGGCGCGCGGTCATCCAAGTCATCACCATCCCCGACAACCGCTACGTCCGCTACCGGCTCCGCCCCGACTATATTCAACGCTTCATCTTTCCCGGTGCGCACCTTCCTTCGCTGGGAGCGCTGACGCGGGCGCTGCGCCCGACGGCCCTCCAAATACGGGACCGCGAAGATCTGGCCGCCCACTACGCGCTCACGCTTTCCATGTGGAGACAGCGGTTGCTGGAAGAGCGGAATGCCTTGTTCGACCTGGGATTCGACGAGTCGTTCCTGAGGAGGTGGGAGTTCTACTTCGCTTACTGCGAGGCGGCGTTCCGCACCCGGTATGTGGCGGACTGGCAACTCGTGCTTGAAAGGAGACGGTGAAGTGAGCGCCGCATTTGCGGTCGGGTTGGTGGCGGTGACGATCGTACCGGCCATGGCCCTGCTTTGGTACCGGCAACTGCTCACCCGCGAGGCCGATGTGGTGGACTTGGCGTGGACGGTCGGTCTGGGTGGTGCGGCGGTGTTCTACGCGGGAGAGTTGCCGGTGGGTGTTGGGTGGCGGCGCTGGATGGTGGCCGCGATGGCGGGTTTGTGGTCGCTGCGCTTGGCTACGTACCTGTTCGGGCGGGTCAGGTCGCCGGGCGAGGATGGCCGCTATCGGGACCTGCGCGTCAAGTGGGGACCGGGTGCGCCGGTGAAGTTCTTCTTGTTCTTCCAAGCTCAGGCCGCGCTGGTGATTGTGCTCTCGGTGCACTTCCTGCTCGCCATGCGGTCACCGGATCCATCGCTCCGCGCGATGGACCTTGCAGGTGTGGCGATCTGGTTCGTCTCGCTGGTCGGCGAGTCGGTTGCGGACCGGCAGTTGCATCGTTTCCGGGCCACGCCGGGCAATGAGCTGCGGGTCTGCAAAGTGGGTCTTTGGCGGTACTCGCGGCACCCCAACTACTTCTTCGAGTGGCTGCATTGGCTCGCGTATGTGCCAGTCGCTTACGGCCACGCTCCTCTCTGGGCCACCCTCTTCGCGCCGGTGCTGCTGCTCCTGTCGATCCGGTTCGTGACCGGCATTCCGCCCATTGAGCGGCGATCGGTCGAGCGGCGGGGCGAAGAGTACCGCCGCTACCAGCGGACCACGAGCGCTTTCATGCCCTGGTTCCCCCGGTGCAACCGATGAGCATGGTCGGCACGGCCATGCGGGGCGCGTTCGCGGTCGCCGAGTCGGGCCGGGTTCCCGACTTCGCCGTCCGGGCCGGCATCCGGGCGCTGCTGCGGGGACGGCTGCGTTCCCTGGCCACCGAGCCGCCCCTCGACGAGGCCACCCTGCGCACCGGCCCCATCGCTCCAGCCTCGCGCGAGGCGAACGAGCAACACTACGAGGTGCCACCGGCATTCTTTGAAGTCGTCCTTGGCCCTTGGCAGAAGTACTCGTGCTGCCTGTGGCCGGATGAGGGCCGCGACCCAACCCTCGCCGACGCCGAACTCGCGATGCTGGAAGTCACCTGCGCCCGTGCTGGTCTCGCCGATGGCCAGGACATCCTCGACTTGGGCTGCGGCTGGGGTGCCCTCACCCTCTTCGCCGCCGAGCGCTATCCCGGCAGCCGCATCGTCGCGGTTTCCCACTCGGCCTCGCAGCGTCGCCACATAGAGGCACGGGCGCGCCGGCGGGGGCTGGGCAATGTCCTCGTCATCACCGCGGACGTTTCCCGGCTCCACTTCTCGCGCGAACGATTCGACCGCGTGGTCTCGGTGGAGATGTTCGAGCACATGAACAACTATGAACTCCTTGTCAAAACGATCACAAACTGGATGCGGCCCCGCGCCCGTTTTTTCGTTCACGTCTTCTGCCACCGCGCCCGCGCCTACCGTTTCTCGCGGGAAGGACCGGGCAACTGGATGGCGCGGGAGTTCTTCACGGGCGGCCTCATGCCCAGCCCCACGCTCATCCCGAAGTTTCGCGCCGGGCTCGAATCCGAGGACGACTGGTTTGTTTCGGGAACTCACTATGCGCGCACCTCCGAAGCTTGGCTGGCCAACCTGGACAGGGAGCGGGCCAGGGTGGTATCGATCTTTGCCAACACGCGTGGTGCCGACACCGCAATCCGCTGGGTGCAGCGATGGCGGCTCTTCTTCCTGGCGGTCGCGGAGACCTTCGCTTACCGGGGCGGGCGGGAGTGGGGGGTGTCACATCACCGATTCAGAAAGCCTGCCTCATGATAGAAACTGCTGCACGCGCCCAGGTCGATTCGAACTCGCTCGCGCCTACCGACCAGATTGATTTTCTGCGCAGCTATGCGTTCGTTGGGATGCACATTCTGGCGCTCGCTTTCCTGGGTACAGGCGTGAGTATCCCGGCGCTGCTCGCGTGCCTGGTGACCTTCTGGGTTCGCCTCTTCGGGATTACCGCAGGTTATCATCGCTACTTCGCGCACCGATCATTCGGTACGAGCCGTCCATTCCAGTTCGTGCTGGCTTGGCTCGGCGCGAGCGCGGGACAGAACGGGCCACTGTGGTGGGTGTCGCACCACCGGCTCCACCACCGGCACGCCGATACCGAGGACGATATCCATCCCCCCGGACTTAAGGGGTTCTGGTGGGCGCACGCTGGCTGGATCATGTCGCGTCGCTACGATGGCTACGATGCGTCGCTGGTGCGGGACCTGCGTCGGTTTCCCGAGCTGCGACTGCTGGACCGGCTCCACATGCTGGCCCCGCTCAGCGCCGGGGTCGTTGTCTTCGGACTCGGCTGGTGGTTCGAGGTCGCGTTCCCCGCGCTCGGCACCACCCGCTGGCAGATGCTGGGTTGGGGACTTTTCGTCAGCACCGTGCTTCTGTACCACGTCACCTTCCTGGTCAACTCGGTGACGCATATGTGGGGACGGCGCCGCTACGCGACGAAAGACCAGTCGCGCAACAACTGGTGGGTTGCACTGCTGACTCTGGGCGAAGGGTGGCACAACAATCATCACCGCTACCCGTCGTCCGAGAGGCAGGGGTTCTACTGGTGGGAGGTTGACATCACGCACTACGTCATCAAGGGGCTGGAGAAGGTGGGCCTGGTTTGGGATCTGCGCGTGCCCCCAGCGCGCGCCTATCGGCCGGAAGGCGCGGATGCCCGCCAGATCGACGATGGAGAGGCTGAGAGCGCACGGACCGAACTCTATTGATCGGGACGATGGGTCGTGAGCTCCGCCTTACCCCATTGAGGCCCCCAGCGGCATCTCGCAGATCAGTTGGCGCGGCTGTCCACGGTTGAACCCCTGCGCCCGGTGCGAATGATGATCCGTGCCATGTGCCGTGCCGTACCACGATGCGCATTCAATGTGCAGGGGCCGACTCACACCGGAACGCTCCTTGGATCCACGGGGGCGTCAGAACGCGACGGTCGCGGTCATGGATATGGTACGGGGTGCGCCGAGCCATGCCGCGTTCTCGGTGATCGCGGACAGGTAGGGGGTGTCGAGCAGGTTGTTCGCGACGATCGAGAACTCGGTTGACCGGAACAGGTCGCTCAGCGCCTCGCCCCTGAAGCTGACGTATGCGTCCACCGTCCAGTAGGCGTCGGTGTACCAGTCTGCGGTCAGGCTCACGCGGCGCGGCGCCGTGTACTTCGCGGACAGCCCGCCGCCCAAGGGTCCGTCGCGGTCGAGGGAGACGACCCACAGCCGGGGAGGCACGCCGGTCACGTCGGTGCCGGGCACGATACCTTGGCTGGCGTCGGCGAGCGGATCGTCGGTCCCGACGTACTTCGAGTCGTTGAGCGTGAGGGCGCTGTACAGTGAAGTCCGGTCCGTCAACGCCACGGTGGCGGCCAACTCGACACCACTCGTTTCGATGCCGCCCGCGTTGAAGTAGGCTCCCCCTCCGGGGATGAGGTAGTTGGGTCCCGCAGAAGTCTGGGGGCCGAGGTAGAAGATGCGGTTGTCGAAATCGATGGAGTACAGAGTGGCGCTCAGCGCGACCCGCTCGCCGGCGTATTGGACGCCGACATCGATGTTCGATGCGGTCTCGGGTTCGAGACGGTCCAGACTGCGGCCCGGCACCTCGAGCAGAAGACTGCCGATCGCGCGGAAGTTCTCGGCGTAGCCCGCGAACAGGTCGAGACCCTCGACCGGCGTCTCGTAGGTGACGCCGCCCGAGAAGAGCAGCTTCGAATCGGAATTGACGCCGAGGTCCCGATCGATGCCGAACTGGTCCTCGCGCGACACCGAGACGAGGTACTGCTTGACGCCGCCGGCCAATTCGAACGGGCCGAAGTACAGCGTCTCCTCGACGTACCACTTGAAGATGTCCTGCGGAAAGTCCCACTCGTACTGGTGCCAGTATGCCTGTTCGTCCCACTTGAAGTTGATCGCCGGATCCAGAATGCGGTGCCAGTCGCGCCCCAGGTCCCGGCGCGAGTCCTCGTACCAGATGCCTGCACGCAGCACGCTGCCCCGTCCCCCGCCGAACAGAGCGGACCACTCCCCGTCGATGGTCACGCCGAGACGGTTCTTGCCGTAATGGCTGTGGCGGTACGATTGGACCGCCGTCGCCCCCGGGTGGCATGCCGGGTCGACCTCCGGCCCGCCCGACCCGTAGTAGTTGAAGATGTACGACGACGTGCATCCGGGCGTCGGGCCGACGGCCACGCCGTTGCCGTCCACGAACCGGATCACGCCGAGCTGGCTTCCGCCCCGCACCGGCTCGCGGCCCGCGAGCTCCGACTCGGGTCCGCCCCCGTCGTCCACCACGTCCACGATGAACGGCGGCAACCAGTCGCCGCGCCCCGAGATGTGATGGTGGTATGCGCCCACGTTCAGGGAGATCAGTTCGCTGACGGACCAGTCGGCTTTCACGTAGGCTAGCGTGTTCTTCCGCCGCGTCTGCCAGCCGGGCCGGTAGAACTGGTTCAGATAGGGCACGCCCGGCCAGTGGCCGATCAGCCGATCCCAGCGCGGGTCGGCCCTGAAGTTGGCCTCGCTGTACAGCCGTTGGTAGACATCCTCGTGGATGTCGTCGTGGGAGAAGTAGCCGGTGAGGTCGAGGCGGCCATAAGAAGACACGATCTTGGCGGCCAAGTGCTCCCTCTCGTTCCTCGCGGAGCCTTCCATCCAGTCGGTCGCCTCCTGCCGGATCGCGGCGACCCATGCACGCGTCGTGCCGCTGAACAGCGATCCGGTCTCGATCCGCGCGGCGAACCGCTGACCCTCGTTCTCGCCGATCGTGACCGAGGCCGTCCGGCTCGCGTCATCCGACGGGTCGGCCGTCAGGAAGTTGAGCGTGCCGCCCAGCGCTTCGACCGACCGCGAGGCGATGTCTGCGGTCCCCTGCGACACCTCGACCCCGCCGAGGTTCATCGGGTCCACGAACCGGTTCGCCTTCGAGCCGCTCCAGTAGTCCGACGTGCCGTTGGGGAACCCGTCGATGGTGGTGCCGATCTGTGCGTCGTTGTAGGTCGTCTGGAACCCGCGCATGACCACGTTGCTCGACCAGTCGTCGAAGGAGTACGCGTCCCCTTCCTGGACCGAGACGCCGGGAAGGTTGTCGATCACCGACGTCACCGCCGTGATGCTCGACTGCTGCCGCATCATCGGCTCCGCAACGAAATTGCGCGCGAAGACCGTGGGTTCCTCAGCCACCACGCTCAGCGGAGCGAGCTGGAAGGCAGGCTCCAGAACGATCCGGACCGTCTCGACGGCGCCCGCGCGGACGGTGACCGGAATCTCCCGCACCGCGTAGCCGAACAGGCTGGCTGTCACGACGAGGTCGCCCGGCGCCACGCCGGTGAACTCGTATGCGCCTTCCGCATCCGTGAAGGCTTCCGCGTCCACGCCGGCGCCGGTCGCCGTCACCCGGACGTTCGGCAAGGCGGTGTCGAAGGCGTCCACAACCGTGCCCCTGATGGTTCCCCCCGACTGCGCGGTTGCCGGCGCGGCGGCCAGCAACAACGGCAAGCCGGCACGGGCACAGATGGCGGCGAGTAGGCTGAGGTTCCTGCGAAAGGTTGGCATGGCGACGAATCTCCGATTCTGCGGACCTGCGGCACTTTAGCCGACTCTCCGGATCAGTTCGGCTCTGGTCGCCAAGCAAGTTAGCGGCAATGCCAGGCTTCAGGCGACTGAAACGAGCTCAACGTATAACCGCGCCTCCCACTCCGTTCGGGCGGCGAGAGGCGGCGGCGACTGCGGCGGGCCAATCCGCCAGCAGACCGGACGGCCTGATAAAGCGGTGGAGCGCGCGCTCTCTCGATGGGAGTGCGTACCCTCGGGGATGGTTTGCGCACCTCCAGTGCCCCGGGTCAGGACCGCACACGCCCGCGAAAACGACACGGGGTGCCAATGCGCACCCCGTGGCTCCCGACGTGCGCACCCGCGGGGGCGGCGCAAGCCGCAGCGCGCGAACGTCTTGCGCCTCGCGGTCCCGGGAAGCCGGGGCCGCAGCGACCGCTCGGGCGGGGCTGGGAGCGACCCGGCAGTCCGAGGGACTGCTGCGGGTTCGGGGCCGGGCGCGTTTGCGCACCCCTGCCCCCGACCCCTCGGGTCGCTCCCAGCCCGGTTATCCCTGCGCGGGAAGGCGGTTCAAGCGCCGCTTCGAGGCGGCGGAGCAAGCGTTCGCCGTCCATCCTTCCGTTGGAGCGGCGGCCATCCTCGTGGCCAATCGATTCGCCGGACGAGCCCTTGTTGTCCGACGCGACCGGGCGATCCATTCGCCCCTGCGTTACGTTGATTCCAACGTTTCGATTTCGCAGCCGAATCACCCTCGGCTTCGGCGGGCCGGGAGCTGGAGCTGCGGGGACCGGCGGATCACCAGCGGTAGGTTAAGGACCCGGACCATTCCAAAGGGCGGCCGTAGACCCGCTCCACATAGGCCGCCGAAGTGTCGAAGGCGGAGTTCCCCGTGACCAGATAGCGGGCGTCCGTGAGGTTGCGAGCGGCGAGCAAGAGCTCCCACCGGCCATCGCCCGTCTGCGCGGCCATGGACGCGTTGAGGAGATGATACCCCTGCTGATGGATCCGGGGCGTGTTGATCGCGTCGTGGTGTTGGCCGCCGGTGTACGACCAATTGACACGGGGCGTAAGGGTGTAGCCGCCATGCAGGCCCGTGACCTTGCCGATGGTGAGGCCGTGGGTGAAGCCCGGTGTCTTGGCCAGCTTATGGCCGGGGAGGACTGGGGTCGGATTGTTCACCACGCTGGTGCTTAGGCTCCGGTAGCGGGCGCGGATGGCTCCCAGATTGGCGCGGATATCCCAGTCGGTGCCCGGGGACCACGCAGCTTCCAGCTCCGCTCCCGCAATGTCGGCTTGCCCGCCGTTCAGGGTGATCGGGTTGAACGACTCGCGGATGATGACCTGCATATCGTCGTAGTCGGCACGGAAAAGGGCGATGTTCACGCGCCCACGGCCCCCGGCCCATAGCGACTTGAGTCCGACCTCGTAGCTGGAGACGGTCTCCGGCTCGAAGGTGCCCGGCGCCGCGGTGGGCGAGTTGGGCGGATGCCCGGCGGGCGGAGCGGGATAGCGGGTGTCGAAGCCGCCGCTCTTGAAGCCGTTCGAGAATCCCCCGTACGCCGTCACACCGGCCGTGAGCCGGTACGAGAGCATCGCCGCGAAGGTCGGCGCCCCGAACGCGAGGGAGAAGTCCCTGCGCGGGAGCATCCGGTCGCCGGGCTTCATCGGGCCGGCCGGCGACAGGTAGAGGCCGGCGGCGGACGGCCATGTGGGCATGAAGGTGCTGCCGCTGCCCTGCGAGGCGTCTCCGACCGCGTACAGGTCCGGCGTCACTTCCTTTCGGTCACGCGTGTACCGTCCGCCGAGGGTGATCGACAGCGCCTCGGTGACTTCACCGGTCACCTGAGCGAACGCCGCCCGAGATGTGTTGTCGTAGTCGCCCCCGCTGTGCAGGGCGCCCGGCGGCACGATGACCGCGGCCCGCTGGTATCCCTCTTCGCGGAAGAGGTAGAGCCCCGCCTGCCAGTGGACGCGGTCGTCCATCGCGAGGCCGCTCAGTTGCAGTTCCTGGCTGATCTGGGCGTGATCCAGCAAATCCTGCGTCGAAAGGATGTTGGCCGGCGTGTTGTCGGCATCGCGCGAGGTCTCCATGTCCAGCGCCCGGTAGCCGGTGAGCGAGCGCAGGGTGGCCCACCCGAGCCGCGACCAGGTCACTTCGATGCTGCCTCCCCACGAGTCCAGATCGGCGAAGGCGGGGAACGTGCCTTCGGCCGCATACTCACCCGCGAAGCTGTCGGGACCGTAACAGCCGGGCGCGCCTCCGGTGCCGGTGCCCGGCGGGGGCCGTGACGGTGGACCCTCGACGGGGTATTCCGGATTGATCGAGATCGCGGCGCATCCGGGCAACAGCGCGTTGCCGAAAGCCCCGAACGCCTGCCGATCGTTGACGCCGCCCGACACGGTGGGAGCACCGTTCTCCCTTCGGCGCGAATAGTCCGCCGCGGCGAACACCGCGATGCCCCCGCCCGGCTGCCAGACGAGTGTGCCCCGGGCGGACCTTCCGTCGTCATCCCCCATATCCAGGCCGTCATGGACCCGCGTCACATAACCGTCCCGCTTGCGGTATGCCGTGCTGAGACCGGCGAAGAGTGCGTCCGTGACGGGACCGCTGAGGACGGCCGTGATGTTCGTCATGCGATCGCTGCCGAACTCCGCACGGATGCTGCGGCGGGTCCGGTCGTCGGGCCGCCGCGAGTGCAGCGCCACGGCCCCGCCCACCGCGTTGCGGCCGAACAGCGTGCCCTGCGGGCCACGCAACACCTCGACGCGGTCGAGGTCGAGGATGTCCATCACCGTCCCGACCGACCGGGCCATGTAGATGCCGTCGACGTAGACAGCGACGCCGGGGTCCTTCACCGGCAGGTAGTCCAACTGCCCCACGCCGCGGATGAAGACCTGCGCCGCAGACTTCGTTCCCGCGAAGGCGCCCGAGGAATTGAATGAGAGATTGGGCGTGATGTACCCCAGCTGGTCCGTGGTGGCGATCTGCCGGGCCTCAAGATCGCGGCCGGAGAACGCGGAGATTGCAAGCGGAACGTCCTGCACGGACTCCCCTCGGTTCCTCGCCGTCACTACGATCTCGGGCAGGGGAGTCACGGAATCCGGCACGGGCGGCGGCGGGTCCTGCGCGAGCACGGAGGCGGGCATGAGAACGGCCACCGGCACGAAGCGCGGCCAAGGAATCGCCGCCCACCTGCGAGTGCGGCTTCCGTCGCGTCCAGTCCGCATGGTTCGATCCTCCATCGAGCGCGGTCGAGGCCGCGTCCGGTACTCCCGGATGTCCTGGTTGGCCCTGTGCGCACGAGCGTTGCCGCGAGTCAGCCCCAGCACTCGCTCAAGCTCCGGTCCGTGCCGATGGACGGAATCCCCGCGACGGGTTCGTCCGTGACCAGGGTCGCGCCCGTGTCGTGGAAGTCAAGACCGGGCGTGTTTTCGGGCCTGCCGCCCGTCCTCTCATACTCGACGACGGCCTCGATGCCGAGGGACGCCATCCGCAGGGGATACTGCATGGCGGTGGCCCCGACCTCGCCCGCGGCCACGCTCCGCACGCCGTCACAGCCGCCGTCGATGGTGACGATGAGCACCTCGTCCGCGACGCCCGACCCCCGAAGCGCCGCGTGTGCTCCGGCGGCGGCCGGCTCGTTGATCGCGTACACCACGTTGATCGCCGGATCATCCCGCATCAGGCGCGCCATGGCGCTCCGCCCGCCCTCGACGGTGCCCATGGTCGCCGCGCTCCCCAGGATGCGGGGATCGTCCTCGTCGTACATCCTTCCGGGATCCTTGACGTCGATACCGAACCCCTTGAGAAAGCCCTGATTGCGCAGCACCTCGACGGTGACTTGCGTGCCCGAGCCGTCCAGCGTCGCGATCCTCGCGTCCTCGGCGGAAGCGCCCATCGCGGCCCGCGCCCACAGGCCGATCAGTTCGCCGGCCCGGAAGTTGTCGGTGGCGAACGTCCCGTCCACGGCGTTGGCCGGGTCGAAGGGTGTGTCGAGCGCGATGACCAACACCCCGGCGCGCCGCGCCCGGGCGACTGCATCCAAGAGAGTTCCCGGGTCCGAAGGCGCGATTAGAATGCCGGTCGCGCCCGCATCCAAGAGACGGTCGATGGCCCGGACCTGCGTGTCCGCGTCCCCGTCGAATCGCCCAGCGAAGGTGCGCAACTCGACGCCGAGTTCACCGGCCCGTTTGGACGCGCCCTCCCTCATCGTCACGAAGAACGGATTGTCCTCGGTCTTCGTGATCAGGCCGACGATCATTCGGTCGTCAGACTCCGGACCCGTGACGCATCCCGCAAGCATTAGCGCCAGCAGGCCGCCGATCCATGGCGGCCTTCGGACTGCGCGGCTTGTGGATTCCATTTCGATTCTCACGCTTGAGACAGGAAACGACGCGGCTCGACCCGTGCCGATCGGTTCGGGTTCGGCGTACAAGTCTTCTGGGCGCTCGTCGGCGAGGGTCACGAATCATGGCTCGGAAGCCGGGAATCGGGAAGCGCTGACCATCGCCGACCGGGTCCATCGAGAATTGGTAATCGGGCTTGTTGACGACCGCGTGTGCGCCGAACTTCCAGATTCGCTTGGCTCGCGACGGCACTCGGTCGAAGCGCGCCGACAACGCTTCCGGAAGCGCCACGATCCTCGCGGACTGGAGCATCGAGATGCGAAAGCTATTGATCCTATGTCTGGCGTTGCTGCCCGCACAGGTCAAGGGTCAGGAGAGGCCGCCGGGCCGGGCGATGCTCGAAGCGGGCCTCGTCGGCGGCAGCGGCGACGCCTGCCCGGGACGCTACGTCGGCATCAAGGGGCGGGTCGCCGGGCCGGTGTCCCTGTACGGCATGGTCGAGACCTACCGCTGCGCCGATGTCGCGGGCTCCGCCAACCGCATCGGAACGTCCGTCCGGCTCGGTCGGGAGCGCTGGTTCGTTCGCCCGGCGCTGCGCGCGGGCGTCGAGTACGATGGCGGCGACGTGTCGCCGACCGCCGGGGCGAGCCTGACGTTTGGACGACGCTACGGCGCGCGCTTCATCCTCCACCTCGGGGAGGCCTCCGGGGGCACCCTGACGCTCTTCCAGATGGGCGGGTACGTCTCGTTCTGAGCCTTCCACGACCGGCCGGAGGCGACTGCTTCGGCGCACGGACGCAACCAACTGCGGAACGCGGGCTCGATGGCCTTCCCGCACGGGACTGATGGACGGGAGCGACCCCCGGGGAGGGTGTCCGGGATGTGCACATCCCAACCCTCCGCGATGCCCGCACTGGGCATCGAAACAGGGGGACTCCCCACCATTTGTCAACGGTGTTAAGAGCGGGGCTGTAACCCCGCATCGGGGAGTCGGACGGGCTGGGCAGTGTGTCGCCGGGCGTGCTGGTGGGTGCCGGCCGAGCATCGCACCGGGAAGGGCGAGGAAGTGCTCGCGTCCACGGTCGGCGCCAACCTTGCCCAAGGGTGCGAAGGGGAGCACAGCATCCCCTCGGCGGCCAGTGCCGGGGTTCGAAGGGGCAACGTCCCTCGCCAGCCCTCGGGTTATACCGAGGGTAAGCTGGCTCCCGGCAAGTAACAGGGCCGGGGAGCCAGCCCGGCGGACGCTCGCGGAGCGACCGCCGAAGACGCCGCCGTTCGCCCGGAGGCGGGGACGACCGGGACGCCGGAGCCGGCTTCCGGTTCATCGAGGCGAAGGGACCGACCGGGGAACCCGTGTCAGCGCCCCGCACCCTTCCCCGTGTCGGCGGATTCCCCCGTCCGGTGCCGGACGTAGCTCTCCAATACGCGGTTCATCCGCGTCTGGTAGCCCTTCCCCGGTGCCTTGAAATACGCCAGCACGGAGCGCTTCACGCGCATCGTGATCTGGTCGGTCAGGTCCGGCTCGACGAGTTCCGCCCGCTCCCAGAACCCCTCGTCCAGTTCCGGGATGTCGCTGAAGTCGATCCCCTCGTCCTTCACCGCCGCGATCTCGTCGGGCGTGAGGGGTCTATCGTAGCGTCCGCTCATGGTAGACTCTCCTTTCCTTCCGCGACGCCGGGCGGGCGGAGATCAGACGGATGCGCCCGCGGCGCTCGGTGTGGGCCACCACGATCAGCGCTCCGGGCTCGACCCGGCCTATGCTGATGCGGCAGATACCACTAGCTTTGCATCGCTTTGTGGATGTTGAGCTTACGGAAGCGGATGCCTTGATTCCCGCCGATTGGTTCCCGCCGATTCGTCAGGCGCGAACTCGGCGGCTGTCTAGCGCTTCCTTGAGTTGAACCTCGTCGGCCTGCTGGTAGCAACGGAGTACGGTTTGGGCCTCCTTCCAGCCTCCGAGCTGGCACAGCACCTTGAGCGGCACGTCCATGAGATCGGAAGCGAACTTCCGCCTAAGCGAATGCCACCCGCGCCCGCGCTTCGGTTCCAGCTTGGCGAGCCCCTCGGCTCGGTTCCACCAAGCGTGTACGCGCGACGAGCCGACGCACCTCGAAGCGTCTGTCGACGCGGGTAGCACTGGTGCGTTTCCGGTCCCGGAGTCCGTCGCCAACGCCTCCCGCAGAACAGATATGGCCTTGGCCGTAACGGGCGTCTTGTGCTCGTAGCCGGTCTTCTCGTGCTCTGCTCTCCACCGGATGATTCCGCCGTCCACGTCGATATCCGACCACCTGAGCTTGCGGATGGCACCGATACGGTGCCCGGTCTCATGCGCGAGCACGAGGGCGACGTGGAACCGCCAGCCGACCTGCCGCGAGACTCCAAGCATCGTCCGGTACTCCTCCTCGGTGAGGATTACCCGCGTTGGGTTCTTCTCCGTGGGCGTCTTGAGACCCCTCAGGGGATTCGACGCGAGGAGGAACTTGCCGTGCTCGTCCCTGGACTTGGAAGCCCAGTTGAGCACGGCGATCAGGAACTTCAGGTCGTGCTCGATGGTCCGGTTGGACACCGGTTTGCCACTCGGACCAACCTTGCCCGCTCGCCGCGCCCGAATGAACCTGTCCCAGTCCCGCTGTGACAAGGTCGCCGGGTCGCGGTTCCGTCCGAAGAGCCCGAGGAACATCTTCATCGCGACCCGGTCGTGACGCCGGGTATGCGCTGCCTTAGTGGGCGTCACCTCTTCGCCGTAGATGTCAAAAAGCCGTTCCAGGGTGAGCGGCTCGGGCTCGGCTTCCTTCTCGCCGGTGGGCGCGTCGATGAACCCGGCGGCGAACTGATCCGCCTGCCTCTTCGCGCGTCGCCAGTCGCGGTGTCCGAGCGACCGGGTGAGCCTGCGCCCGTTGTCGCGCCACTCGACTTGGAACAGGCCGGTTTTCGGATCCGGGAACACCCGGACCCGGTTGCGGCCCCATTCGCCGGCGCCGTAGGAGCGCCGGCTTCGTTTCGTGCGTGCCATCGTTCGATTCCTCCTCGATTCGATGGACTGCACGATCTGCGCGTTTGAAACCTCGCGCAGGGTTCGTCCGTCGTCCAGAGCTGGGCGGTCCGGCCGGCTCTGGCGCGGGCGCGCCACGGGGGCGCTGGTTTCTGCGGTTTGTGGAGGAGCCAGATGTGTTTCCGCTGCACGGAAACTCTGGCCGGGGGATGCCCCCGGACCCCCGAACGACATTTCCGTGCGCCACCGAAGGAGGCCGCCCGACATGGCTCGTCCCCGGAAGCCCGAGGCCGAACGCAGGAGCCGCACGATCGGCGTGCGCGTCACGACCGCGGAAGCCGCGGAGATCGCCGAGCGGGCCGGAGCGGCCCGCATGACGACGGGCGGCTACGTGCGCCGCAGGGCGCTCGGGCAGCCGGTCCGCGAGGCGGCCGTTCACCGTCTCGGCGTCCGCGAGCGGGTCGAACTCCGCCGGATCGGGGTCAATCTGAACCAGATTGCCCGGGCGCTCAACTCCGGGGCCTCGGCACCGGCCGGGACGCTGGAGGCCGTCGAGCGGGTGGGCGATCTCGCGGCCGGCCTGCTGAGCGGCGAGGCGCTGGAGCGTTGATCCCGAAGATCAACGGACTGGGCCGCTCGTTCGCCGGGGTCGCGGCGTACTGCCTGCACGACGCCCCGGAGCCGGACAATCGCCGTCCGGAGACGTCGGAGCGGGTCGGGTGGGCCGACACCCGCAACCTCGCGACGTTTCGGCCGGAGCGGGCCGCGCGGCTGATGGCCGCGACGGCGAAGGCGGCCCCCGACCTCAAGCGGCTGGCGGGCGTGGCGCGAGGGGGCCGGAAGCTGGCGAAGCCGGTCCTGCACTACTCGCTCAGCTGGGCTCGGGACGAGACGCCCGACAAGCGGGAGATGAACCGGGCGGTGGACGGGAGTCTGGAGGCGTTGGGGCTGGAGGGCCACGAGGCGCTGATCGTCGCGCACGAGGACACCCGGCACCCGCATGTCCACGTCATCGCCAACCGGGTCGATCCAGAGACCGGGAAGGCGGCGACGCTGGGCAACAGCAAGCTCCGGCTGTCGCGCTGGGCCGAGGGCTACGAGCGGGAGCAGGGCCGGATCCGGTGCGAGAGGCGGGTCGAGAACAATGAGCAGCGGCGGGCGGGCCAGGAAGTGGTTCGCGGTCCGTCGGATCGGCCGCGCCACTGGGCGCGCGTCCGCCGCGAGGGGATGCAGCCCGGGCGGGCGCGGCGGGCGAGGGCGCCGCGCGATGAGGAGCGGGTCGACATGGACGCATGGCGGCGCCTTGAGGTGGAAGCTTGGGAGAAGGTCGAGGACGGGCGCGAGTGGGGCTTCCGGCACCTTGAGACCCGGGCGCGGAAGGAATGGGCCGTGCTGCACAAGCGGCAGGAAGACATGCGGCAGAGGCTCGACCGGGAGAGCCGCACCGTGCTCGGGCGGCTCCGGATCTGGCGGACCGAGCGCTCGTTGCGGGAACTGGTCGGTGCGGTCCGGGGCCGGGAGGATCTGGTCGAGGGCTGGCGCGAGGATCTCGCCCGGGATCACAGGGACGAACGGACCGCGCTGGGCAAGGCACACGGCGAGCGCGCTCGGCAGATCGAGCGCGGTGTGCGCAAGCTCTATCGAATGGATCTGGTATTCGCGGAGCGGCGCGCATGGGCGGTGCGGGAGACGATGAGTGAGCGCGAACAGATGCGGGAGCGGGAGCGCGGGCCGAGCATCATCATCCCCGTTCCCCGGCTGCCCCGGCCCAGAGGCCCCGAGCGGGGCGGGGGAGGATTCGAGCGATGAGCCTTGCCTTCCCGGCCATCGCTGCGCAGATCGGCCGGGAAACGACTGATCCGGGGTGGTTTCGGGACATCTACGGCCTCTGTGATCGCCCAGGAGCGACGATCACCGACCTCCGAGGGGTACGGGTCGGGTGAGAATCGCCTTCGAGCACAGCCTCGACAAGGAACCGGGGGATCCCGAAGCGAACCGCAATAGCTGCCGGATTCTCGCCCCGAGCCGTCCGCTCACGGATATCGCAGGTGAGGCATACGGTTTCCTCCCGAGGACGGCCCACGTAGAGCTTGCCGCAGGACCCACACCGCCGTTTCCCCTGCTGGCGGGGCCACGACAGCGGCGGCAGCCGATCCGCCACCTTAGCTCGCTGGAGGCCGGGGCACTTGGAGGTCCTTGCAGATCTTTCTGGCGAGGTCCCGGTTGATCTCGCTGTGCCGGGGAATCGTCGAGACCTTCTTGGCCGCCCGGTTGATGTAGAGGGTGTGGTTCGCGCCTTCGCGCAGAAAGGCGCATCCGTGGTGTGCCAAGTGCCGCAGCAAGTCCCGGCGCTTCACGCCGTGACGGTGATGGGCTCTCTGATGACCGCACCGCCGTCGGCGTCTTCGCGGGCCATTTCCCGGTTGGCTTCGATCACCAAGGCGACGGCTTCCCGAAGGTTCGACCGAGCTTCTTCGAGGGAAGCGCCTTGGGTGTTGGCACCCGGAAACTCCTCGATGAAGGCGATGTAGCCTTCAGGAACCCTCCGGAACACCGCCGTGCATTGCAGGTCCACAACTGAACTCCTAGAGATTGGATGACCGAACAACCTAAGTGGTACGCGGGTCGGTTGGGAATCTAACGCCAGCGCGTCCTCGGCAAGGAACTACCGTGGCTGCCGAAGCGCATCGCGAAGTCTGCCGGGCTCTCGCCCGCATGCCGCCCGCTCTGGATTGTGGCTATGGCCCATGGGCGGTCGAAGGCGGCATCCTCTTACGTTCTCCGAGGCGAGACCGGCGAAGCTCGGTCGGCGAGGGTAACGGCTCGTCCTGCCGAGGTTGCCGTTCCCCGCCGCGCCATGCGAGCTTTTCGTGGCGGAACGACCAAGGGACGAAGCGTGCTGCCCTTGCGGCAGGAACGCCACATCATTCAGGGTGCAGATGAGCATTTTGGGAGAAGCCACTACGGAGGGCGAGAGCACCGGCGCGGCCGACGCGGCCTCGGTGGCGCGGTTCTACGAACGCCCTATCTTGAACTCGCCCTACCAGTGCCCGGACCGCCACTGGCAATTGGACGCTTCCGGGCAACCGACCCACAAGGTCTTGGCCTACAGGCGGCCGGCCTCCTTCGTCTCGCCTATTCCCAATCCTAAGCAGCAGAAGACGCGGAAAGGGCCAAGGGTCGAACAGGTCGGGCTGGTCCTCGACGAGGGTAAGGGGCTCTCGACGGAGGAGCAGCGGTATCTGGCGACGATCATCAACCGCGTGCGCGAGCGCGTGAACGAATGGCGGCGCATCCCGGACGAAGCCGATTGGCGAGTCACGCCTGAGACGGCGCGCCTGCTCCGGCATTGGCGATCTCATCGGTTCTCCAGCATCCGTCCGTTCTTCTGCCAGATCGAAGCGGTGGAGACCGCGATCTGGCTCACGGAGGTGGCTCCACTGCGGAAGGCCGGGCGGGAACTTCTCGAACACATGGCCGATGCCAGCGAAGAGGCCAACCCCGGCCTCTCCCGGCTGGCCCTCAAGATGGCAACAGGCACAGGCAAGACGACGGTAATGGCGATGCTGATAGCCTGGCAGACCATCAACGCCGTACGGAGGCCACAGAGCCGGAAATATACGAGGGGATTCCTCGTGGTGACCCCCGGGATCACGATCCGTGACCGTCTCCGGGTGCTTCAGCCCAACGATCCAGACAGCTACTACAAGGACCGGGAACTGGTTCCGGGGGACATGCTTCCGGACCTGACGCACGCGAAGATTGTCATCACGAACTACCACGCCTTCAAGCTTCGCGAGCGGATTAAGCTGGCAAAGGGCAGCCGCGCTCTCCTCCAGGGGCGTGGACCCGCAGCGGAAACGACGGAGAGTACGGGCCAGATGATTCGGCGCGTTATGCCCGAGCTCATGGCGATGAAACGGATCATGGTGCTGAACGACGAGGCCCACCACTGCTACCGCGAAAAACCGGGCAGCGGCGACGAGCGCACGCCCAAGGGCGACGACAGGAAGGAAGCCAAGGAGAACACGGAGGCGGCCCGGCTCTGGGTCTCCGGACTCGAAGCAGTCGAGCGCAAGGTCGGGATCAGCCGAGTCTTGGACCTCTCGGCCACCCCCTTCTTCCTGCGCGGCTCGGGCTACGCCGAGGGCACGCTGTTTCCGTGGACGATGAGCGATTTCTCGCTCATGGACGCGATCGAATGCGGGATTGTCAAGCTCCCCCGAGTGCCGGTTGCTGACAACGTTCCCGGGGACGACATGCCTCGCTTCCGGAATCTGTGGGAGCATATAGGGCGGAAGATGCCCAAGAAGGGGCGCGGGAAGGCCGGGGGGCTCGATCCGCTGAGTCTGCCGCTTGACCTCAAGTCGGCGCTGGACGCCCTTTACGGTCACTACGAGCGGACCTTCGAGGAGTGGGAGAAAGCGGGCATCAGCGTTCCGCCGTGCTTCATCATTGTGTGCAACAACACTTCGACATCGAAGCTCGTGTACGACTACATCTCGGGCTTCGAGCGCACGAACGCGGACGGTACGTCCGCCATCGAAAACGGACGGCTGGCACTGTTCCGGAACTTCGACGAGAACGGCCAGCGCTTGCCGCGGCCCCGGACACTTCTGATCGACAGTCGGCAACTCGAATCCGGGGACGCGCTCGACCTGAAGTTCCGCCGGATGGCGGCCGACGAGATCGAGCGCTTTCGTCGCGAGAGGATCGCGCGCACGGGCGACCAACATGCTGGCGAGAACATCACCGACCAGGATCTGCTCCGCGAGGTGATGAACACCGTCGGAAAGCGGCGCCGACTGGGCGACTCGATCCGTTGCGTCGTTTCGGTCTCGATGCTGACTGAGGGCTGGGACGCGAACACGGTTACGCATGTGCTCGGCCTGCGGGCGTTCGGCACCCAGTTGTTGTGCGAGCAGGCCGTCGGGCGCGCGCTCCGGCGGCAGTCGTACGATCTGAACGAACAGGGACTGTTCGATGTCGAGTACGCGGACGTTCTCGGCATCCCGTTCGACTTCACCGCGAAACCCGTCGTCGTGCGACCGAAACCGCCCAAGGAGACGATCACGGTACGGGCGGTGCGCCCGGAGCGGGACGAGCGCGAGATCCGCTTCCCGCGAGTCATCGGATACCGTGTCGAACTGCCCGAGGAGCGGCTCACGGCCAACTTCACCGAGGCTTCGCACCTCCAGTTGACGCCCGAACTCGTGGGACCATCCATCACGAAGAACGAGGGGATCGTGGGCGAGGGTGTGGACCTGACGCTCGAACACCTCGAAGGGCGGCGCGCCACGGTGACCTATCACCTTACCAAGCACCTGCTCTACACGAAGTGGCGGGACGAGGGAGAGGCACCCAAGCTCTACCTGTTCGGCCAACTCAAGCATATCGCCCGCCGTTGGCTCGACACTTGCTTCTGTTGCACCGGGGACACGCATCACGGCCAACTACTCTACCGCGAATTGGCGGACCTCGCCTGCGAACGCATCAAGGCGGCCATCCTTGAGTCCAACGGTACGGCACAGGTCAAGGCCCTGCTCGACCCCTACAATCCCGATGGCTCGACGGCTCACGTTCGTTTTGAGACGACGAAGACCCATCGCTACAGGACCGACGCGCGTTTGTGTCACGTCAACTGGGCCATCCTCGACAGCTCCTGGGAAGGCGAATTCTGCCGGGTGGTGGAGGCCCATCCGCAGGTGCTAGCCTACGTGAAGAACCATAACCTCGGACTGGAAGTGCCCTACCGTCACGGCTCGGAGAAGCGGACGTACATTCCCGATTTCGTCGTACTCGTCAACGACGGAGGAGGAAGGAACGATCCGCTACACCTGATCGTCGAAATCAAGGGCTATCGCCGGGAGGACGCCAAGGACAAGAAGGCCACCATGGAGAACTACTGGATTCCGGGGGTCAACAGTCATGGCCGATACGGCAGATGGAAGTTCGCCGAATTCCGGGACGTGTTCGAACTGGGGTCCGATCTCGCGACCGCGATTCCGAAGAGGTTCGACGATGTGATGCGCGCCGCAGCGGAGACCTGGGAGGAGTCCGCAGAGGAAGAGTTGATCCGGGCGGGCGGTTCCGACCCCGCAGCGGAGTTCATTCCGCGGCGTCGACCTTGGGCATGATCCTCGTGGACACCAGCGTCTGGATCGATCACCTGCGGCACCCGCACCCAACGCTTGCTCGGCTTCTCTCGGCTTCTCGGGTATTGATGCACCCGATGGTGCTCGGTGAACTGGCCTGCGGCCGCTTCAGGAGTCGGGCCGGCCACCTGCGTTCCTGGCGCGCCCTGCCCCGAATCGAGGCCCGGGACCACGGAGAGGTAATCGACTGGATCGAGGCCGCGGGGCTGGCCGGCGCGGGCATCGGATTCATCGACGCCCATCTACTCCACGCCGTCGTGGTCCGACGAGGCGCACGTCTTTGGACCGGCGACAAATCGCTTCGATCCCTCGCCGCCCGATTCGGCGCGGCGTTTCCCCGAGACGACTCATAGCAGCCATGGCTCGCAAGAAGGCACCCAAGAAGGTCGAATCCATCAGGCACGCTGAGGACAGCCGAAAGAACATCCCCACGGCAGAATTCCGGGCCGTGATGGCCGAGGACGAACGGACCCCCATCGAGGTTGCGTACCAGCGCCGAAACCGCGACTTGGACCCCCAACTCGTCTGGCGTGGCAAGGACAAGCAGGACCAGGGCGACCTAATCGCCCAAGCCATGCCTCTGTACATTCAGGAGAAGGTGCACCCCAAGGTCCTGATCGACGACCTCGTTCAACATGCCAAAGACGTCGGGCCGCCTGACGAGGCTATCGATCTCTTCGCCGACTTTAACGGTCTCCCCGATGGGGCGGCGTCCACGGACTTCTACGAACACGACGCCAATTGGTCCAACCGGATGATCCTTGGCGACAGCCTTCACGTAATGGCTTCGCTCGCCGAGCGGGAGGATCTCCGCGGAAAGGTCCAGTGCATCTACTTCGATCCGCCTTACGGGATCAAGTTCAATTCCAACTTCCAGTGGTCCACTACGAGCCGCGACGTGAAGGACGGCAACCGGAAGCACATCACCCGCGAACCCGAGCAGGTCAAGGCTTTCCGCGACACATGGCGGGACGGCGTGCACTCGTATCTCGCCTACCTGCGGGATCGGCTGACCGCAGCTCGGGACCTCCTGTCGGAAAGCGGTTCGATCTTCGTCCAGATCGGAGACGAGAACGTGCATCGGGTGAGGGCGATAATGGATGAAGTGCTTGGGGAGCACAACTTCGTGTCGCTCATTACCATACGAAAGACCACCAGTGAAGGTGCCAAGTTCATTGGATCAACGACAGATTTTGTTCTCTGGTACGCGAGACGATATGAGCTTGCAAAGTACAGGGCTATGTTTTGGCCGCGGAGCCAGAAGGCCGAACGCAGATATTCGAAAACAAACTACGACGGTCGAAAATACCGACTCGACAACATCACGAGTTCGAGACCTGCCGGCGAGGGGGATGTTTCTTCGTTTGAGTGGCGTGGCCGCTCGTTCGCTCCGGGGAGCGGGACATTCAAGACGACTCAAGTGGGGCTGGAACGGCTAAGCTTGGCCGATCGCCTGCATGTATCTTCCCGGGGGGGGCTGAATTATCGCCGGTTCCAGGACGACTTTGGCGTCGCGCTTATCGGTAACATGTGGACGGACATCAGCGGTGCTGTACAGAGTCGGACAGATCCCAAAGTCTACGTGGTGCAGTCGTCAACGCAGCTGATTCAACGCTGTATCCTCATGACGACCGATCCGGGAGATCTCGTCCTCGATCCAACCTGCGGCTCGGGCACGACGGCGTATGTCGCAGAGCAATGGGGTCGACGATGGATCACGATCGACACCTCTCGCGTAGCCCTCGCTTTGGCGCGAGCGCGCATCATGGGTGCCCGCTACCCGTACTACCTCCTCGCCGACAGTCCCGATGGTCAGCGCATGGAGGCGGAAAACGCGCGCGTACAACCCTCTGAACAGCCCACCTACGGGCGCGTTCGGCAGGGATTCGTCTACGAACGGGTTCCACACATCACCCTGAAGCAGATCGCGAACAACGCCGAGATCGACGTCATCTGGGAGCAGTACCAAGAGACACTTGAACCCCTTCGTGAGAAGTTGAATACCTTGGTCGGCACCGAGTGGAAAGAATGGGAGATCCCCCGCCGCCCAGAAGAATCCTGGGATCCCGAGACCCACAGGGTTCACGAGGAGTGGTGGAAAGCCCGCATCGCGCGGCAGGAGGAGATCGACGCTTCCATCGCCGCCAAAGCACCCTTCGAGTTCCTATACGATAAGCCCTATCTGGCGAAGAACATCGTCCGGGTCGCCGGTCCGTTCACGGTCGAGAGCCTGTCACCGCACCGGATCCTACCAGTGGGTGTCGACGACGAATTGGTCGGTTTGGCGGAGCGGTCGACGCCTACCACGAGCGTAAAACAGGACTTCGCCGGGATGATTCTCGGCCAGTTGCGCACAGCGGGTGTCCAGCAGACCCACAGGAGCGACCGGGTTGATTTTACGGCGCTCGAAGGGTGGCCGGGCGAGCACGTTTGTGCGGTAGGCCAATACCTTGAGGCGAATCGGTTGAAGCGGGCCGGCGTCCTTATCGGTCCAGAGTTCGGCACGGTCTCCCGTCCAGATCTAGCGGCTGCGGCGCGAGAGGCGGCAGAGGCCGGATTCGACACTCTGGTCGCGTGTGCGTTCAACTACGATGCCCAGTCTGCGGATTTCGCCAAGCTCGGCCGGGTCCCGATCATTAAGGCTCGCATGAACGCCGATCTCCACATGGCGGATGAACTCAAGAACACGGGCAAGGGGAACCTCTTCGTGGTCTTCGGAGAGCCCGACATCGAGATTCGCGATGCCGATGATGGACAGATCCAAGTCAAGATCAAGGGCGTAGATGTCTTCCATCCCAGCACCGGGGAGATCCGCTCCGATAACACCGATGGGATCGCCTGCTGGTTCATCGACACCGACTACAACGAGGAGAGCTTCTTCGTGCGTCACGCGTACTTCCTCGGCGCCAACGATCCCTACAAGTCCCTAAAGATTAGCCTCAAGGCCGAGATCGACCGGGATGCTTGGACGACGCTCCGCAGTAACCTATCTCGTCCGTTTTCTAAGCCTGAGTCCGGTAGGATCGCCGTCAAGGTCATCAACCACCTCGGCGACGAGGCCATGCGAGTGTTCCGGGTTTAGGCCGCACTCGCCCTGTGCGAGTCTTCGGTCAAACGTCGAAACAGAAGTCGTGCTCCACCAGTCTTGACGCCTTCCCTCCTCGAAATGCACTCGCCTGTGTGCCCTTGACCGTTGACGAAAAGCCACTGCTGGTAAGAGCCACTGCTCGATCCAAGCCGGTCGCCAGCGCGCGCGACAGCCCGTCCCGAAGCTCCGCCTTGCAAAAACGGCGCCCCCCAATGCGGACGACCACACGAGCGCGTTCTGCCAAGAGCCCCCGCCATCCCTCGACAGATTCCGTGACGAACTTCCAGTACTGTTCCTTGCAGTAGTGACGGTCGTCCCGCCGATCATACGCGGCTCCTGGCCTGCCCCCAAGGAACCACAGTCTGAGCCATTGATCCTCTCGGAAATTGGTCGTGTCCAGATACGGCGGTGACGTAATCACATCGGTCACGCGGCCGGTCAGCGACGGAAGCACTTCGTCGGCTTTGCGCGCATCGGCCTCAACCACCTGTCCCTCATTCTCGGGAGGAGGCGTCCGGAACCGGTAGTCGATCATTCGCTGCAGGATCTCGAATACGTCCCGGCAGGGCGGCTCATGGCTGTTCTTACGCCACCACCGGATCGAGTAGCCCGGCTTCGTGCTAATCGTACGCGGCATCCGATTGCTGAAGCAGTTCAGCGTGCGGTGGGATTCGCCGTGGAGAGCCCCCAGGCAGAGCGCTGCTATGAAGCGGTCCTTTCGGCAGTTCCGCCAATCGAGCGCCGATCTTAGGTATCGAACCTGAGCGAGTGTTTCAGGATGATAGCATAACTCGAAGAACTCCTGTATCTTTCCTTGCCAGCCGGGATCATCGGGTTCCTGGAAGTCGGCCTCCAACTCCCGCACCCGTTCCCGGGCCTGCGCTGCGCTCGGCGGAATAGCCTTGGCACCGGAAAGACAGACCGCCACGGGATGTATGTCGCAGCCGGCGGCTTCCCTGCCCTGCAGCAAGGCTTGAAACACCGTCGTTCCCCGTCCACAGAAGGGATCGAAAACCACACCGTTGTGGGGACTGGCCGCCAAGCGCGCCTTCACGAAAGACTCCGGGAACATCGCGAAATAGGGGCAGATCGAGTGGAATCGATGTCTCATGCCACCTCCCAGCCCCTATGTCGGTAACTCGCGACCCATTCGATGACCTCTTGAAGCCGGTCGTAGGCTTCGATTTCCACGCCCGCGTCCACCAGCTCCCGTGCTTCCGAAACCCGTAGAGGTACTCGAAGACGGTGCAGCACGTTGCCCAGCCTGCTCACCACACCGCGAAACTCCAGATCGTCAATGGCAAACGGAACGATCATGTAGGGAATAAACCGCGTTACTGGTTCGTCCAGAAACCAGTCGTGCCTGAAACCGTCCCGATGGCCAAGCAGTGACTTCTGCGCCCAGTCCCCGCCCGTGGCAACCTGGGCCGCAGCAAACAGAAACCCGGCTTGCCGATCAGGATGGAGACGGGCGGCGAAGACATCGACCTTGTCGTCTTTGGGGGACATCGACGCACCCGGCTTCCGGCCAACCGCACCATCATCGAAGGTCGACCAGATCTCTGTGAGCTTCCCAAGAAAGGAGGATCCGTCTGGACGAGGGAAACCGAAACTCCAGGCAATACCCTGAATCTCGGCCGCCAGCGCCGCTGTACCAAGGTACTGGAACAACTGGCGGAGCTGACGGATCTCGGCTTCTTCGGGCCTCAATCGGGAGTCGTACAAGATGGGTGTCTGCAGATTGGACAGGACGAGACTCAAGAGGTATGCGCCCTGTCCAATGGAGTCCCCAACGGATTCGTAGCTGAGAATGTGCCCGCGGCGACCGAGCCGAAACGGATACTCGGACCCGAGCGCGGCGCTGCGGTCTTCGATTCTCTGGACGACCTCGGACACGAGTTCCTCTACCCCCTCTCGCATTTCGTCATCGAGATCGGTGGGTTCGTCGTCGGCACCGATCGAAGCCTCGTTCGCGACATCGGAAATCCGCGCGAAACCGTCCTCCGCGAAGAAAGCGGCAAGCTCCAGAAAATCGGCCGCCGTATCGGAGCCGCGCCGCTCCCCGACCAACTCATCAAGGGGTACGTAGAGGTCCAGTCTCACCCTATTGGATCTCCGGCCGCTAGGTACTTTTCCTTCATCCTCGAATGCAGTAGACGGGATGCTTCTTTGATGTCTTCCGATATCCCGAGTAGTGACCCGTCCCGTCCATCATAGCCTCGTACAGAGCCAACCGCGTCCTGAAGTGCGCGGCGAGCCTTGATGAGAGAACCGGTAAACCGTGCGCTCGCGGGCTCCGCGACGCTATATGCGCGATCGAGGTCCGCCGTGACCGTCAGTTCAAGCATCGCCTCCGGATTTGCGAGCACCTCGCCCAGCCGCTTGATGTCCGGGTTTTGTCTCTTGACGACTTGCTCTTCGTTGTCGGGCCGGTAGCCGTAGATCCACCGAAGTACCTGACCAAGCTCTTCCATCTTCTCGGCGGGTACTGGATCGGGTTGGGGATCGTACCGCGCCCAGCCTCTGGGCAAGCCCAAGTAGGCCATGTATTGGGACCGCGACAAAGCGGTATACAGGTGGGAGAAGTTGAACTTGCTCGGGAACCGGTCTTCGACCTCGAACAGTTGCTCCCTGCTTGCCTGCTCCAGAACGTAGATTGCCGACACCATGCGCTTGATCGTATCGTGGCGGTCGCCGATCGCTTTCGCGATCTGGTCCAGCCCGACATCCGACTCGTTGTACCACTTCGCCGCGAACCTGGCTTTCGCGTAGGCCTGCCATTTCTGGGGGCCGTTGATGTGCTTGAAGCCGATCAGCGGCCGCGCTTGGGTCCGGTCGGAAACCCGGTAGACGGTGACCTGCTCGAACGTGGGGCGTAGGCTGTCAGGTATCTCCGGGACGGTCAGACGGCTCAGGCCCGGCTCTCTGCGGACACGTGACGCGAACTCTGGATCGGTCAGCAGAAGGACGGTCGCCAAGCGCCGATTACCCTCCAATACCACAAGCTCACCGTTCTCCGGCTCCTCCATTACCACCAGCGGCTCGATGTCAAGATACCCGTTGGAAGTCATCGATTGGAGGAGCTCGTCGAGTTCGGCACTGACGTAGAGCTCGGCTACCAGCGCTTCGTCGGAGCGGTGATCCGTGTGTCCTGTCAACCGCGGGTTCTTTCGGTCCAGGCGGAGGCAGTCCACCGGGACCTTGGTTGGCGTCTCGATTTTGGGGAGGGTCATGGCTGGGCTCCGAGTCGCGGCGTCTGGATAATTCTGGATGGTATCGTCGTAGCCACCTTAACCTGCCTGTCGAAGCGGAGGAATGGAAGAGCATCGGCCGGAACGGCGGCCGTGCGAACCCAGTTCACCGAGCCCGCAGCCGAAGCGGTGCGGAGGAGGACGGAGCGGGCAGTTCCTTGCCTACTCGAACCCGCTCCGCCGACGGATCGCTCGGTGACGCCATGAACAGCGTGCACCCCTACCTGTTCCTCCGGTCTTCGCTTGGTGTCGGACTCCGGGCCATGGCCGGATACGCGGCAGGGACATGCGCGACAACGCGGAGTGTGGAGCCTCCGACGCCACCCTCAGCATGCTCGAGCGGCGTCAGGGTCCCGCTCGCGCGAAACGGCACGCTCGGGCTCGTGCTCACCGGCGACGCGTTTCATGATCGGCATGCGCGCCGGACACGACGGCCGCGAAAGCTCGGTCACGCTCGCGCGCTTCTCGAAGCGTCGTGGACCGGCGGCGGGCTCAAGCTGGCCACCCGAGCGGGTGCCCGCTACGCCGCTGGAGACGCCGACACCGGCAGTCGTGCTGAGACCGAAATTGGATGCGCCGGCCACGGCCTCGACCTCATGGGAAGGCTCGTGCTCGGCTCCGGACGGCCACCGTGAATGGGGAGCCGCGCTGCGGCTCGCGTTCGATCCCGGCACGCGGAGGCGTGGGAACAGATCCACGACCTCGACTTCTTGCCGATGCGCGATGGCGGTCGGACAGGCTGATTGAACCCCAGACATCCCTTGAATCCGCTCAAGAAAGGCAGTCCGAACAGCTTTGGGAGTCCCGCCATTCGGGTCCGTTTTTCCCGCTTTCGCGGCACGGTCCAGTGGTGTTCAGTCCAACGGCAGGAAATGCAGATCGTGCAGCCCTGTAAGTAGTTAGCCGATTTCCTGCCGGGATTCAGACCTCAGGCGATCCGCTGATGCGGCGCTCCTCGCCGTAGTCCCGGCGACGGTCGGGCGACGTTGCGATGGTCCCCTCGAAGATGCGCTTCGCGGTGTCGAACCCGATGCCGTGCTTGCGGATGTTCGTCTGGTTCTTGGCCTCGTCCCACTCGAATTCCATCGACCGATTATACATATGGATTGTAGTTACAGCAATCGGCCTTGCCCGGCTCGCCGAACTCCGGGCCGCGCTTCCGGCCCCGCCGTCGGAAGCGATGATCGAGGGGTTCACGGCGTGGCGTTACCCCCCGGCTTCCGAGAGACCCGTTTTGGGCGCCGGAGGCCCGTGCCGATGCCGATCCGCGAGTGTACACGGCACTTCGGGGGTCGCCGGACAGGAAACCGGGTCCTCGATGTACTCGCCTCCGGTTCCGCATGTCGCTGTTGCGATTGCGGTTGCGCCACGTCCGCCGGAGCGGCGATGCCGATCCGGCCGTCGAAGCCGTGGCTGGGAGCGACCCCCCATCTCGGCATGCCTCGATCGGCATCGGGCAGGATGGCGATGTACATCCCCATCCTCCCCTCCGCTTCGGGGTCACTCCCAACCAGCAGTCCGTCCGGAAGGGTGTCGGGCGCCGCTTCGAGTAGGCGGCGGGCCTGTTGGCCGACCGCTTGGCCATCGGGCTGTTCGGCGTCGCCCGCGCAAGGACGGGACGCGCTCGTCCCAGGCGTACAATGGCCTTCCTGCCAAGGATCGCTGGCCCCGGAGCGACCTCCCGCAGAGGGTTGGGATGGCGTTGCACATCCCAACCCTCGCCGTGGCACGCAAAGCGTCCAAGGCGGGGGGTCGCGGTCACGGCCTCCGGTTCCGGCGCGGCGCAACCGCCCCGGAGGCCGTGGTGTAACTGCAATCCTGCAAACGGCATGCGCCGTCGCTGGAGTGCACATCCGGAACGCGGGTCCGCGCACATGGACCCCGATGTCGAAGTGCGCTCGCCGTCCGGCCCCGGTGACCGGATTTCCGGGACGGAAACCGCCTTCGAGCAACTGGCGGAGAAGCCTTCTATCCGCGAACTTCCCATCGTGCAGATCGTGCAGTCCATCGAATCGGGAGGAATCGAACGATGGCACGCACGAAACGAAGTCGGCGCTCCTACGGCGCCGGCGAATGGGGCCGGAACAGGGTCCGGGTGTTCCCAGACCCGAAAACCGGCCTGTTCCAGATTGAGTGGCGCGAGAACGGGCGGAGGCTCACCCGGTCGCTTGGACACCGCGATTGGGCGAGGGCGAAACGGCAGGCGGACGAGTTCGCGGCCGGGTTCGCCGGACCCGAGATCGTGGGCAAGGCGGAAGCCGAGCCGGAGCCGCTCACTCTGGAGAGGCGGACTGTCTCGGGCGTGAATCACGGCAGGGAATCGTCTAACTACATACAGGGCCGCATGATCTGCGCTTTCTGCCCTTAGGCCGCACCTGCTCCCGTCGTCTAGTTATGGCGAGGAAATCGCGTCAAACTGCGGGAAATCCCAGTCGTCTCAGCGTACCCTATCCCACCGACATCTGAAGGCCTTCTGGAGGGGAGTTCCCAAGTTCGTTGCCCCGTGGGCGACGGTGGAGTGTCCTTGGGAGTCCGCTATCTTCCGAACGCCCAACCAAGTCCTCACATCAGTCGGAGCAGACATGAGACCAGCGATCAAGGATCTCCTCCAGCTAACGGATCCTCGGCTATTCGAGGAGGTCGCTGAGGGAATCCGGCTCATTGTCGAACATGCCGAGAGTCTGGAGGCGACCGCAGTCCGTCTCCGTGTGATCGACGAACACCGTGCCGCAGCCATCGTTGGTGGACTGGCGAAGGAGGAATCAGCGAAGGTCCTTGTCCTGTTGGACCTGGTCCGATGCCCACGCTACAACCAAGACGGGAGGTCCAAAACGGTAAAGGCGTTCGGCAATCATCTTGCGAAGGAGATCTACGCAGATTCCTGCAATTGGAGGCCAGTCGATTTTGCCGAGGTCACGAGGATCGTGAACCGCGAGCGACGGCCGTACTACCTTGATGGTCCCAACGACGTCGACTGGATCCTCCCGAACTATGCCAAGGCTCGGAGAGAGAACCGGATGTACGTGGACTACGTGCAGGACATGGCGGTAGAGAACGGTGAGTACGAGTGGGTATCTCCGCTGCCGGATAGCCTTTACCGAGAATACGGAGACGCAACTCCACCGTGTCTGGCGGTAGCCCGCGCGCTGCACCGCGTCGGAATGACGACGCCGGACGGGCTGGCTGCGGTGGCAGATCTTTGGCGCGGCTTCGAGCCGCAGCCGCAGACAACCCGTCAAGAGCTACGAGAGCGTGTACCGGTCCCGGTTTCCTGGACAAGGTGACGGCTTAAACATCAGGCCGCCCTTCTGCTGAGCTTCTGGCGGACGCGGGCCGGGGTCGTGTACCCGTGCCGCTGCAGTAGCCAGCCGTTGTTGTACCGGTCGATGAAGGCCCCGATCACCGCTCTGGCCTCCTCGAGGGTCTCGAAGTCGTGCAGATAGATGCACTCCTCCTTGAGCGTCCGGATGAAGCGCTCCGCGACGCCGTTGCACTCCGGCTCGCCCACATAGGCGGGCGTGGAGCGGATGCCGAGCCATTTGATCTCGGCCTGGAACTGCTTTGCCCGGTACTGCGAACCCCAGTCGTGCCGCAGACCGAGGCCCAGGGCGATCGCCTTTTCGAAGCCGCCCATGTGGGCCCGCACCCCTTGGCGCACAGGCTCCAGCGCCGCCCAGCGGTCGCCCTTCTTCGCAACGTGCCAGCCGACGACGTCCGAGGCGCAGTGGTCGACGGCCGCGAAGAACCAGCACCAGCCCTCCGCCCTGGTCCAGAACCGCGACGCGTCCGTGCCCCAGAGCTCGTCGGGCCACTCGGTCTGGATCTGGCCGCTGTGGGTCCGGTCTCCGCGGGGATGCCCCCGCCGCACCGGCGCCAGCAGCCCGTGCGCCCGCATTAGGCGGAGCACCCGGTTCTTGCCGACCCGGATCCCCTTGGCCGCAAGCCGCGCCTTCACCTTCCGGTGGCCCTCGCCGAGGAACGGACTCGCCTTCAGCACCGTCCAGATCTCTTCCACCAGCTCCTCGTCGCTCAGGGCGGTCTTGGGGCCCCGCTTCCCGGGCTCTCGGCGATCGGCCACTGGAGACCCGCCGAGCCTGGCCCGCACCGCGTAGACGCTCGACCGCGCGACCCGCCACGTCTCGCACACCATCGTCAACGGGTACGGCCGGTTCGTCGACGGACTCACCCGTCCAAGCGCCTCAAGAGCTTCCTCAGCTCGTCCCCGTACCCCCTTTTTTCGAGAAGCTCCGCCTGCAACTCCACCCGCATCGTCATCTCTCCCAGCTTCGCCCGGGTCCGCATCAGCTCCCCTCCCGGCCGGTTCTTCTTCTTCAGCCCCTGCTGGCCACCGTCCAGGAACTCCCGCCGCCACCGCTCCAGCTCCGGCGGCGCAACCCGAATCTCCCGGCTCACCTCGCCGATGTCCTCGCCCCGAAGCAGCCGCAACACCACTTCGGTCTTCCGCTGCGCGCTCCACCGCTTCGGCAGGCCCTCCGGCCGACCGCGGCTCTTCGTCGAATCCTGCTCTTCCGTACTCCGAGACATCCCGTGCCTCCTCTCCTCTGGACCCCGGAAGGGTTGCTAAACTACTGTCCAGGGAAATCGGGGGCACTATAAGCGGAACTACGACTCATTGGTTCGCGTGAGCCAGGCACGCCCGAATCGGGAGGTTGATTCGGGGGACGTGGGGGCGATCTGCGACCATTGGCAGTTTCCGCTGTGGCCGCTCGATCTACGGGAATCAGGGCCGGCCAAGGACAAACTCGCGGACCTTTGCCTTGAGAGAGCCGCACAGATCGAGTCGCGCTTGAAACGGGAGTCAGAAAGGGATCCGGCGCCCTTGGTCACTCGTGAGAAGGTCGAGGAGTTGACCAAGGCCCATTCGGACTTCGAGCTGGAATGGGATCGCTTGATCGCATCGCTGCCGGGAAACCGAGAATCGGGTCTTCGCATCGTGAGTGGGAGCGTCAGATCCTATGGGTTGGAATCGTACGAGCGCCTACGGCGCATGGTTGGCAACCTTGAAGTTGAGGAACTCATGGACTTGGCCGCCCTCGGGTGGTTCGGGAGACACCCTGAGTATGGATGGGTATACTGCCACCGCCATGCCCGCAGAATGATCTCGGATGGTTCCATCGGCTACGTGTGCGGACTTGGTCATCATTGGATGAACGGGTTGAAGCGTTGGGAAGGGCCGCCGCGGCTTCCAACGCGCCTAACCATCGGTGGCGGAGACACGGCGTAGCGGCCAGTCCGGTTCTCCGTTCTCCACGGCCCCGCTCGGTCCCGTGTACGCGGCGTAAGTAGAGGGGCAATCGCAGCGCCAGTCCGGTAGGCGGGTCACGTTGGGGGGACCACCGACTGATGATCGGCAGGGTTGCTCGGATGCTACCAAGGCCGTTGCCGGGCCGGTAGCTTATGTGGAGAGTCCCTGCGAGATGCGGGACCCGGTCGCTTCCAAGAGAAACCCACGACTCCCACATGACCGCGCCCGACCTGAACTGGATCGCCAACTACATCTGGGGCATCGCGGACGATGTGCTCCGCGATGTCTACGTCCGCGGCAAGTACCGCGACGTGATCCTGCCGATGACCGTGCTCCGGCGGCTGGACGCGGTGCTGGAGCCCACCAAGCGGGCCGTGCTCGACATGAAGTCCACGCTGGACGCCGCCGGGGTCGCGAACCAGGACGCCGCGCTCCGGCAGGCGGCGGGACAGGCCTTCCACAACACCTCGCAGTTCACGCTCCGCGACCTTCGGGCGCGGGCCGGACGCCAGCAACTCCGGGCCGACTTCGCGGACTATCTGGACGGGTTCTCGCCCAACGTGCAGGACATCCTTCGCAACTTCGAGTTCCGCAACCAGATCCCGCGCCTCGACAGGGCCGACGCCTTGGGTTCGCTGATCGAAAAGCTGACCTCGCCGGACATCAACCTAGGCCCCGATCCGGTGATGGAGACCGACGGCACGGTCCGGCACCCCGGCCTCGACAACCACGGCATGGGCACGGTCTTCGAGGAACTGATCCGCCGCTTCAACGAGGAGAACAACGAGGAGGCGGGCGAGCACTTCACGCCGCGCGACGCCGTGACGCTCATGGCAAGGCTCGTGTTCCAGCCTATCGCCGACCGGATCGAGTCGGGCACCTACATGCTCTACGACGGGGCATGCGGGACCGGCGGCATGCTGACCGTGGCGGAGGACGTGCTGCATGGGTTCGCGGAGGAGCGCGGAAAGCAGGTGTCCACACACCTCTGGGGCCAGGAGATCAACGCCGAGACCTACGCGATCTGCAAGGCAGACCTGCTGCTGAAGGGCGAGGGCGAGGCCGCCGACAACATCAGGGGCGGCCCGGAGCACTCGACGCTCTCGAACGACGCGTTTCCGACGCGGGAGTTCGACTTCATGCTCTCGAACCCGCCGTACGGAAAGAGTTGGAAGACCGACCTCGAACGGATGGGCGGCAAGAAGGACATGCGCGATCCGCGCTTCGTGATCGAGCACGCGGGCGATCCCGAGTACTCGCTGGTCACCCGTTCCAGCGATGGCCAGATGCTTTTCTTGGCCAACAAGCTCTCGAAGATGAAGCGGGACACCCCGCTCGGCAGCCGGATCGCCGAGGTCCACAACGGAAGCTCGCTGTTCACCGGGTCGGCGGGACAGGGCGAGAGCAACATCCGGCGGTGGATCATCGAGAAAGACTGGCTGGAGGCCATCGTCGCCCTGCCGCTCAGCATGTTCTACAACACGGGGATCGCCACCTACGTCTGGGTGCTCACGAACCGCAAGCCCGAGCACCGGCGAGGCAGAGTGCAGTTGATTGACGGGACCAAGTGGTTCCGTCCGCTCAGGAAGAACCTAGGGCAGAAGAACTGCGAACTCGGGCCGGACGACATCGAGAGGATCTGCCGGACGTTCCTCGACTTCGAGCAGTCGGAGGAGAGCAGGATCTTCGGCAACGAGGAGTTCGGTTACTGGAAGGTGACGGTCGAGCGGCCGCTCCGGCTGAAGGTGGACCTGTCGCCGGAGCGCCGCGCCGGGTTCGCCGAGGCGTGCAGCGATGCCGGGGAGGAACCGCTCTCGAACGCTGTGGAGCGGGTGGCCGAGACGCTCGGTTGCGGGCCTCACTTGGACTTCAACGTCTTTCTCGACGTTCTCAAGGCCGACATGTCCGGTCGTCGCGTGAAGCTCACGGCCAAGCGTAAGAAGCTGTTGCAGACCGCGCTTGCCGAGCGGAACGAGGCGGCGGAGCCGGTGGTCAAGAGGGTCCACCGGCGAAGCACCGCGCCCGACCCGATCCGGGGGCTGTTCGAGTCGCGCGATGGCTCGAAGACTCGCGTCGTCGAGTACGAACCCGACACGGCGCTCAGGGACACCGAGCTGATCCCTCTGAAGGAAACCGGCGGGATCGAGGGGTTCCTGCGGCGCGAGGTGCTCCCCTACGCCGGGGACGCGTGGTACGTCGCGAAGAGCGTGAAGATCGGCTACGAGATCAGCTTCAACCGGTACTTCCACAAGCCGGAGCCGATGCGGACGCTCGATGAGATCCGTGCCGAGATAGCAGCCGTTGAGCGCGACGCGGAGGGACTGCTGGAGGGATTGCCGGGGCGCGAGACGGTTCCCGTCCACGCGAAGACGCGCGTCTACGCCGACACGTCCGTGATCGGCGGCTGCGAGGACGACGAGTTCAGGGAGCCGTCCCGGAGGCTGATGGAGCGGTGCGCACGGGGCGAGGTGACGCTCGTTCTGTCGGCGGTTACGCTTCAGGAACTGGAACGTGCGCCCCAAGCGGTCAGGAACGTGCTCCGGGCCGTAGGGGCCGACAACTTGGAGGTGATCGCCATCACGGGCGAGATTAGGGAACTCGCGGACCGCTACGTCGAGAGCGGCGCGCTCGGCAAGGGAATGCGCGCCGATGCCCAGCACATCGCCGCCGCAACCGTGTCCGGCGTCGATGTGCTGGCAAGCTGGAACTTCCGCCACATGGTGAATCTGAGTCGGATCCGGCAGTACGGCGACGTGAACCGCCGGATGGGGTATCTTCCGGTGGAGATCAGAAGCCCGAGGGAGCTTGAGAATGAAGACTGAAGCAGGAGAAGAGAAGGCGTTCGATTGCGTGAGGTGGATGCGTAGCACCCGCGACCGAATCAGCGCGGAGATCCGGGACATGTCTCAGGAGGAACTGGTGCGGTGGTTCGAGGAACGGCGTCCGGCGGATCCGTTTCTGGCGGAACTGTTTGATCGGCGCAAAGCGCCCTCTGGTGACCGCGCCTTGGCTGAGGCCGCCGGTGGACGTGGCGCAACCCTCTCGTCTTGAGCCGGGAGCCTGCCGGCCATGACCGCGCTGCAATCCTATCCGGCCTACAAGGACTCCGGTGTGGAGTGGCTGGGCGACGTGCCGGAGCATTGGGAGGTGGGGCGGCTCAAATACGCGGTGTCCTTCTCGGGAGGCGGTACTCCGTCGAAGACCAACGCTTCGTTCTGGAACGGTCAGATACCTTGGGTATCGCCCAAGGACATGACCCGCAACCGTCTCAGCGATACAACCGACCATATTACCCAGGATGCTGTGGCAGCGAGTGCAGCAAGCATCGTCGCGGCTGGTGCCGTCCTTGTAGTCGTGAGGTCTGGGATCCTACGCAGGACGATTCCAGTGGCGATCAACACGGTGCCGATGGCACTCAACCAAGACATGAAGGCCATGCGTCCACGGGAGGGGATCAAGAGTGAGTATCTTCGCGGGCTGATCCAAGGCAACCAGTCGTTCTGGCTGAGCGAATGGACGAAGTAAGGTGCCACAGTAGAGAGCATTGAACATCGCCTGCTGGCCAACTCGCGAATACCTATCCCGTCTCTCCCCGAACAGCGCGCTATCGCCCGCTTTCTGGACGCTGCCGACTGCCGCATCCGGCGCTACATCCGAGCGAAGGAGCGGCTGATCGAGCTTCTGGAGGAGGAGAGGCGGGCGACCATCCACGAGGCTGTGACGGGCCGGATCGATGTCCGAACCGGCCAGCCCTACACAGCCTACAAGGACTCGGGCGTCGAGTGGCTCGGGCGGGTGCCGGAGCATTGGGAGATCCGCCGCGTGGCAACCGTTGCCCACCTTCGGGTCAGCAACGTCGATAAGCACGTCCGTGAAGGGGAATCCCCCGTTCGGTTGTGCAACTACATGGACGTATACCACAACGAGCGGATCGGTCCCGATCTTCCGTTCATGGCTGGAACAGCCACGGAGCGGGAGATTCGGAAATTCCGGCTAGCAGAAAGGGACGTGCTCGTCACCAAGGATTCTGAGGATTGGTCGGACATTGGGGTGCCGGCCCTCGTTGAGTATGCCGCAAACGATCTCGTCTGCGGATACCACTTGGCGATGCTCCGGCCCGACGAGGCATCCCTCGACGGGGGATACCTCTTCCAAGCGCTGGGGGACTCCCATGTGGCATGGCAGTTTCAGGTCGCAGCAGCGGGCGTGACGCGGTATGGTCTGTCGCAGAACGCGATCAGGTCGATTAGGATCCCCCTTCCACCCCTTACCGAGCAGACCGCCATCGCCCGATCCTTGGCGGCCGCAGGTTGGCGCATGTCAGCGCGCCGTGCAGTGGTCGCACGCCAGATCGACTTGCTCCGCGAGTACCGTACCCGCCTGGTCGCCGATGTTGTGACCGGCAAGCTCGATGTGCGCGAGGCGGCGGCCAATCTGCCGGAGATGGTCTCGGTCGCGACCGACGGCAACCGGGCCAGCACCTTCCCCACGGAGTCTAACCCGCATTCGACCGAAAACCACATGGCGAAGGAGGCCATACCATGACGGATTGGAACCAGTGCCCGGCCGTCGAGCGGACGCCGGGCAAGGTGAGCGGAGCCTGGGTCTTCTCGGGCACGCGGATACCGCTCTTCGCGCTCTACGAGAATCTGGCCAGCGGAGCCACCGTGGAAGAGTTCGTCGAATGGTTTCCGGGGGTCGAGGAGCGGCAGGTCAGAGCAGTGCTCGAACACGAAGCGAAGACGCTGCGAACGGCGTTGGCTCGTTGAAGCTGCTGTTCGACCATGGCACTTCTTCCCACCCGCCTGCCTCCGCATGATCGCCGCTAGCGAGGCCGGAAAGCTTGATAGGGGCGTTGGTGCCGAGCCGCAGGATACAGACGACGATATGAGGGGCCAACTGCCAACCGAAGGATTGGACGCATGATCGAATCAACCGGCTTGGATCAGCTTACTCGACCCGCCTACTCGGTGACGGAGACCGGTCGGCTTGCGGGCCTCACGGTTGGACGAGTGCGCCGATGGCTCCGGGGGTACGAATACGCCTACGGTGACGCGGTACGCGGTCAGCCGCCGGTGATACAAAGCCTCCCGATTCAAGGCTCCTATGCGTCGTTTCTGGATCTGGTGGACCTGCTATTCGTGAAGCGGTTCCTTGATTACGGCGTTTCGTTACAGAAGGTCCGCCGGGCACTCGACGAGGCTCGCGGGCTCCTCGGCACGGATCACTTCGCAAGGCAGACTTTCTTTACCGACGGCGGGTCCATCTTTCTCCGCCTCCAAGAAGGAGCCGCTGGGGACCGGGGAGAAGCGATCCTGGAACTCATGTCAGGTGGACAGTGGGTGATCGCGCCAGTGATTCGGGAACTTGCACAGCAGATTGAGTTCGAATCTCCAGAGGGGTTGGCTAAGCGGTGGTATCCACTTGGACGAAACCGGCCGGTGGTGCTCGATCCGATGGTGGCGTACGGTGCACCCTCAATCGCCGGACGCGGCGTCAAGACGACCAATGTCCATGATCTCTTCGTCGCTGAAGGCGAAAGCTTGGCGTCCGTCCGGACCTGGTGGGAATTGAGCGACGACGAGATTCGGGCGGCGGTGGACTTCGAGCGTCAGCTGGCGGCATGAAGTTCTTCGTCGATAACAACCTCAGCCCACGGTTGGCGGCAGGTATGAGAGGATTCGGTGAGGATGTCGTACACCTCACCGAGGTCCTCCCGCCCGATGCCGAGGACACCGAACTCCTGGCTCACGTCGGCTCAGAAGGCTCGTGTCTCGTGACTCGCGACGACAGAATCCGATACCGGCCGGCAGAATCGGCAGCGCTCAGGGAAAACCAAGTAGGGGCGTTCTTTATGGGCGGGAATAATCTCCCCCGCTGTCAGATCATCCAGCAGCTCGTTCGGAACTGGCCGAAGATGAAGAAACTCGCAAGCGCGACCGAACGGCCGTTTGCGTTTCGGGTACCGCGGACAGGCACCACGATCACGGCCATCTCCTTTCGCGGCTCCACCTAACCCCCCACACATGGCCACCGACTCAACCGAACGAGGCCTCGAACGCCTCATCTGCGAGGTGCTGACCGGTGACCCCTGCGATCCACCCCCGAGCGGCACGGTCGGCGAGCCCTCTCCCGGATACGGCGGCGTCGGCTGGTCCCCCGGCAGCGGCCGGGACTACGACCGCGAGTACTGCGTCGATCCGGTCCAACTGCGAGCGTTCCTTGAGTCCACGCAACCCGAGTCCGCCGAAGCGCTCCGGCTCGCCGAGGAGAGCCCGGCGCGCCGCAAGTTCCTGGCCCGCCTTCAGGGCGAGATCAACAAGCGCGGCACCATCGACGTGCTCCGGCGGGGCGTCAGGCACGGTCCCCACCACCTGGAACTCTTCCACGGCACCCCGTCGGCCGGGAACGAGACAGCCCGTCGGCTGTTCGAGTCGAACCGCTTCACGGTCGTCCGCCAGCTGCGCTACAGCCGGGACGAGAAGCAGCGCGCGCTCGACATCGCGCTGTTCATCAACGGCCTTCCCGTCTTCACGTTCGAGCTGAAGAACAACCTGACCAAGCAGACGGTCGACGATGCCGTCCGGCAATACGAGAGGGACCGGAACCCGAGGGAGCCGCTGTTCCGGCTTGGGCGCTGCGTGGCGCACTTCGCGGTGGACGAGAGCGAGGTCCGCTTCTGCACTCACCTGATGAAGGGCAAGGCCTCGTGGTTCCTGCCGTTCAACCGGGGCTGGAACCACGGGGCGGGTAACCCGCCGAACCCGGACGGTCTCAAGACCGAGTACCTGTGGCGCAATGTGCTGGCCCGAGGCAGCCTGACCAACATCCTCGAAAACTACGCCCAGATTCTGACCCCGAAGGATGCCAGGACGGGCAGGAGGAAGCGCATCCAGATCTGGCCCCGGTACCAGCAACTCGACGTGGTTCGCCGCCTGCTGGCCCACGCGGCGAGACACGGGGTCGGCAAGCGATACCTGATCCAGCACTCGGCGGGCAGCGGCAAGAGCTTCTCGATCGCTTGGCTGGCGCACCAGATGATCCCCTTGGAGAAGGACGGCAAGACCGTTTTCGACTCGATCATCGTGGTCACCGACCGCCGGATTCTGGACCGCCAGATCCGGGGCACCATCAAGCAGTACGGGCAGGTGAAGGCCACGGTGGGGCACGCCGAGCGGTCGGGCGATCTCCGGCAGTTCATCGAGCACGGCAAGAAGATCATCGTCACGACGATCCAGAAGTTCCCGTTCATCCTCGACGAGATCGGGAGCGGGCATCGTGACCGCAGCTTCGCGATCATCATCGACGAGGCGCATTCGAGCCAGGGCGGCAAGGCCGCCGGAGCGATGGCGGACGCGCTCGGCGAGGGCGACGATGAGGCCGGGTACGAGACCTACGAGGACCGGATCAACCGCGAGATCGAGCGCCGAACGATGCTCGACAACGCCAGCTACTTCGCCTTCACCGCGACCCCGAAGAACAAGACGCTCGAACTCTTCGGCGAATCCGATCCGCAGGGCGACGGCACGGTCAGGCGGCTTCCGTTCCACACCTACAGCATGAAGCAGGCGATCCAGGAGGGGTTCATCCTGGACGTGCTCGAACACTACACGCCGGTCGAGAGCTACTACAGGCTGGCCAAGACGGTCGAGGAGGACCCGGAGTACGATGTCCGGAAGGCCGGGAAGAAGCTCCGGCGCTACGTCGAGGGCCACGACCACGCGATCCGGCTCAAGGCCGAGATCATGGTGGACCACTTCCACGAGCAAGTGATCGCACAGCACCGGATCGGCGGCAGGGCGCGGGCGATGGTGGTCACGAACGGGATTGAGCGGGCCATCCAGTACTTCCACGCCATCCGGGACTATCTCAGGCAGCGCAGGAGTCCGCACGAGGCGCTCGTCGCGTTCTCCGGCGAGCACGACTTCAAGGGTGATCGGGTGACCGAGGCCAGCCTGAACGGCCTGCCCTCGTCGAAGATCGCAGAGACCTTCCAGGTGGACCCTTACCGGTTCCTCGTCTGCGCGGACAAGTTCCAGACCGGCTACGACGAGCCGCTGCTGCACACGATGTACGTGGACAAGACGCTCTCGGGGATCCGGGCGGTCCAGACGCTTTCGCGCCTCAACCGGTCGCACCCGGAGAAGCGGGACGTGTTCGTGCTCGACTTCCTGAACGACACGGAGACCATCGCGAAGGCCTTCGCGGACTACTACCGGACCACGATCCTGTCCGACGAGACCGACCCCGACCGGCTCCACGACCTGCAAGCCGTCCTTGACGGGGCACAGGTCTACTCCCCCGAAGAGGTCCGGGCGTTTGTGAAGCTGTACTTGGACGGCGCGGGACGCGGACGGCTCGACCCCATCCTCGACCGGTGCGTGGCCGTCTACATGGAGGACCTGGACGAGGACGGGCAGGTACGGTTCAAGGGCAGGGCCAAGGCGTTCACGCGCGCCTACGCGTTTCTGTCCTCCATCCTTCCCTACAACAACCTGGGCTGGGAGGAGCGCTCGATCTTCCTGAACTTTTTGATCCCGAAGCTGCCCGCGCCCGAGGAGGAAGACCTGTCGAAGGGCATCCTCGAGCGGATCGACATGGACAGCTACCGCGTCGAGAAGCACCGGATGCGCGAGATCATCCTGGAAGACGAGGACGCGGAGATCGATCCGGTCCAGACGGGCGAGGGCGGAGGCCGGGGCGAGATCGAGACCGGCCGGCTGTCGGCGATCATCGAGGAGTTCAACGACCTGTTCGGCGGAATCGAGTGGGGAGATCCCGATCGGGTCATCCGGACGGCCACCGAGGACATCCCGGCCGCCGTTGCGAGGGACGCGAGGTTCAAGAACGCGCGGCGGAACTCCGACCGGGAGAACACCCGCGTCGAGTCCGACAAGGCGACGGAGCGGGCGGTGCTGGACATGATTCAGGACGACACGCGACTCTTTCAGCGCTTCTCCGACGACTCGGATTTCAGGCGGTGGGTGATGAGAACCGCGTTCCGGCTGGCCTACGAAGCGACGGGCTGACGAGTCCGGGCCATCGGCGAGAGCGACAGCCCGCCGAAGTCGCAACGGGGGTGTTTCTTCGCCCCGTTGGCGACGGCCTCCTCCGGCTGCTTTACGTTATCGAACATCCTTGAACGTTATCGGACAGTAGGACATTTCCGACTGCTTGACTTGCTTGCGAGCGGCCCTTCAGCGTTCGAGGCATGGAGACGCAGAGGCAGTTGTTAGGCACACGGGTGAACGTGCTTCTCGGGGACGCGGCCCCACGTTCCGGACGGCCTTCGTGATGAAACGTCCGATCCGGCCTCCAAGGACGGTCGCGCCCCCCAAGCCCCGTGAGATAGGCGCGGATCAGCGTCGGCGGCTGTCGTCCCCGATGGGTGGATTGAAACCATTTGCCGATGGAATCCGTAATGCGCCGCCCTTCGGGTTACCGAAGTGCGAAGGGCAGCACGAACGAACGAGACGAAGCACCGGAGGAGTCGCAAGTAGTCAGGTCGATCCACCCCCAAGGCGGAACCGGTGCCCGTGTCCATCGACATCGGCGCTTGCGGGATCGTTCGCCGCATCGGTCTACGTCCCACCGCCAGCCGCGCTTCGCGAGGTCCGTCTGAACGGGTTCCCCGGAGCGCTCGCGGAGGTGCCCCGCCACCGCATCGGCGGCGGTCGCCGGGTCCCGGAGGCGGTCCCCACGGGGTCTTCTGGCGTCGCTAATGTCGGGGAGCCAGCATACCCTGGGTATAACCCAGGGGCTGGCGAGGGACTCCGCCCCTTCGAACCCGAACAGCCCCGCGCTCCGGTGGATTGCGCGGACGGGGGCGTCGCCCCCCTTCCCCCCGTGACGGCGCTTCGCGATGGCTAGACGCCGCCCGGTCATCGTCGCCGTCCGCCTCACGCCGGACGAGTCCGCCGACTGGCGGGCCAAGGCGAAGGCCGCCGGCGTACCGCTCTCGGCGCTGATACGCCGGGCGATGGCGCACACGCGGACGTGGACTGCCCCAGCGGCCGAGGTCGAGCGCGAGCGCACCCGGCAGGTCTCCCGGATCGGGAACAACCTCAACCAGATCGCTCGGTGGGCGAACACCCACAAGGGAGCGGTCGAGGCCGTCGAGGTGATCGGCCACCTCATCGCCATCAAGCGGGCGGTCGCGGCCCTGTCTTCCCTCGAAAGCACGGACGCGGATGCTGGTTAAGTTCCTAGCCCGCGGAACCGGATCGGCGCGGGACGCGGCGAAGTACCTCCTCGGGGAGTTGGACGCGGCGGGGAAGCCGCGCGAAGGCGTCGAGGTGCTGCGCGGGGATCCGAACGACGTGGCCGCCTTGGCCGACACGCTGGAGTTCGAGCACCGGTACACGTCCGGCGTGATCGCCTGGGCGCCGGACGACCATCCCACCGACGAGCAGATCGAAGCCGTCCTCGACGAGTTCGAGAAGACGGCCTGGGCGGGTCTGGAGCCCGACCGCTACGCATGGGCGGCGGTGCTGCACCGCGAGAAGGGCGGCGGCGCTCACGTCCATGTGTTCGCCGCCCGGTGCGACCTGGAGACCGGTCGCAGCCTCAACATCGCGCCGCCGGGCTGGGAGAAGACCTTCGGTCCCCTCCGGGACGCCTTCAACCACGAGCACGGCTGGGCTCGCCCGGACGACCCGGCACGGGCCAGGGTGGAGCAGCCCGGCCACCGCGCCTACGTCGAGGCGGCGCGTTTGCGGGCCGGGCTCCGGCTCGAAGCCTCACCCCGCGACCTGATCCGGGACTACCTCATCCAGCGCGTCGAGCACGGCATGGTGCGGAATCGCGCCGATGTCGTCGACGCACTGCGCGAGGCGGGCCTCGAAGTGCCGCGCCAGGGCAAGGAATACCTCACCGCGCTGGATCCCGAGACCGGGGACCGCTGGCGTCTCAAGGGAGAACTGTATGGAGAGAACTTCGACCGCGAACGATTTGAGCGACCGGCTGCGGAGGAGGCTGGAGACCGAACGCAGGGAGATCGAGGAGTTGACTGCGAGCGAGCTGAAGCGGCTCGCCGAGAACTCGCGGCGCGTTGCGAGGAACGCGCTCAGTACAATCGAACGCGATACGGAGGAGGCGACCGGGCGGGTGCGCGAGTTGCTCGTCAGGGCGTGGCAACGGCCCCTGATCGTAGGCCTGAGTCTTTGGCTCGGTTTCTTCGGCGGAAGCTGGGCGACGATGCGCTGGTTGGGGTGGAGCATCCACGACCGGATCGAGACGCTGGCGGCGGCGAACGCGCGAATCGAGGAGGCGCACGAGACGCTGGCGGAACTGGAGGCGGACACCTGGGGGATCGCGCTCCGGGAGATCAAGGGGGAACGATACGTGGTGCTGCCATTCGGGACAGTGGCGGACCCGGGCTGGGAGGTGCGGGACCGGCCGGCCGTGAAGTTGTCGAACAGGTAAAGGAGCTTTATGAGCGAGTTGGAACGGCAGTTGACGGAGGCCTTGAAGACGTTGTCCGTGCAGTACGAGCGGGCACAGCGGCGGCACTCCGGGCAGATCGAAGCTTTGCAAGAATACGTCGAAGTCTTGCGAGAATACGTCGAAGCCTTGAGGCAGCACGCCGAGCGGCAGAGCGGGGAGAGCGAAGCCTTGCGGACGCGGATCGAGTGGCTGGACGGGCAAGTCGCACGCTTGGCCGAGTCGTACGGCACGCTCGCCGCGACCTTGTGAGGATGGTGACGGTGCTGAGCCGGCGCGGGCGCGACCGCGACCGCGATCTTGGTCTGAGCCGCTGATGGCTTCCGGCAGGGCCGGATCTGGCGCGGGCCATGCCACTCCGCGAGCTTTCGTTCGCGCAGATCGTGCGGCCCATCACGAGAGGAATCGAATGATGGGAAGCACGAAGCGGGACCGGCGCAGCTATAGCGCCGGCGAGTGGGGCCGGAACCGGGTGAGGGTGTTCGCCGATCCCAAGACCGGCATCTTCCAGATAGAGTGGCGGGAGAACGGACGCAGGCTCACCCGGTCTCTGAAACACCGGGATTGGGCGCGAGCCAAGCGGCAGGCCGACGAGATCGCCGCCGGCCTCGCCGGGCCGGACCTGAACGGCAAGGCGGAAGCCGAGCCCGAGCCGCCCACACTGGGAGCGCTTTTTGAAATCTACGGTGAGGAGGTGACGCCCTCGAAGACGCCTCAGTCCCGGCGTCGGGACCGAGCCACGATGGCGATGTTCCTCAAGTGCTTCGGCAGGGATCGAAGGCCGGAGACCCTTTCGCAACGCGATTGGGACCGGTTCATCCGGGAGCGCCGGGCGGGAAGGATCGGTCCCAGAGGCAAGCCGGTGGGCAACCGGATGATCGAATGCGACCTGACGCTCCTGATGGCGGTGCTGAACTGGGCGGCGAGGTCGAGGGACGACCAGGGCCGCCTGCTTCTCGACAGAAACCCGCTGAAGGGTCTCCGCAAGCCCATCGAGAAGAACCCCACCCGGGTTGTTCTGACCGAGGACGAGTACCGGGCCATGCTCGCGGTTTCGCGGCAGGTCGATTGGCGATTTCATGTCGCGCTCGTGCTCGCCCACGAAACCGGGCACAGGATCGGCGCGATTCGCAACCTGCGGTGGGAGGACATCGACTTCGAGGGCAAGGAGGTGCGCTGGCGGGCGGAACACGAGAAGACCGGCTACGAGCACGTCACGCCGCTGACCGGCGATGCGGTGGCCGCGCTTGAAGAGGCGCGGCGGGTGAACCCCGGAAGCGGGAACGATCCCGTGCTGCCCGCACCGAAACAGCCCTCGCATTGCCTCGGTCGCTACATGGCGCTGAGGTGGTGGTACAAGGCCGCGAAACTCGCGGGTCTCGAACCGAAGCGCGGCCGGGGCTGGCACTCGCTCAGGCGCAAGTTCGCTTCGGACCTGATGGACCAGCCGCTAAAGGTGCTCTGCGAACTCGGAGGCTGGAAGGAGCCCACGACTGTGCTGCGTTGCTACCAGCAGGCCAACCCGAGACAACTCAGGAAGGCTCTGGATGGCCGCCGGAGGGTTCGCACCTGAGATCCCCGAAAGGGCGGGAATCATTCGGCGAGAGTCGAACTACAGAAGCCCGCAACTACCACGTTCACAACAGGATGCGCGTCTAGCAACACTTGCTGGAGAGGCTCTTTGACATCTACGGTGAGGAGGTGACGCCCACCAAGACGAGGCGGGTCCAGCACCGGGACAGGATCGGGACGGCAATGTTCCTCGACCTTCTCGGTCGGGACCGACGGCCCGAGACCCTGTCTCAAAGGGACTGGGACCGCTTCATCCGCGAGCGCCGGGCGGGAAGGATCGGGCCGAGCGGGAAGCCGGTGTCCAACCGGACCATCGAGTTGGACCTGAAGTTTCTGCTAGCGGTGCTCAACTGGGCGACGAAATCCAGAGACGAGGAGGGGAAGCTCCTTCTCGACTCGAACCCGCTGAGGGGTCTCAGGACGCCGAAGGAGAAGAACCCCGCCCGGGTCGTTCTCTCCGAGGAGGAGTACCGGGCGATGCTCGGGGTGTCCCGGCAGGTGGACTGGCGGTTCCACGTCGCGTTCGTGCTCGCACACGAGACCGGTCACCGGATCGGGGCCATCCGCAACCTGAGGTGGTCCGATGTGGACTTCGAGGGTCGCGAGGTGCGGTGGCGCGCGGAGCACGAGAAGACGGGATACGAGCACGTCACGCCGATGACGGACGAGGCGGTGGCGGTGTTGGAGGAGGCGCGGGACGCGAACCCCGGGAGCGGGGAGACGCTGATCCTGCCCGCGACGAGGGATCCCTCGGCGAGCATCGGCAGGGGACGGACGAGCGCTTGGTGGCGCAAGGCCGAGCGGCTGGCGGGACTGGAGCCGAAGGCGCGGCGGGGCTGGCACTCGCTGAGGCGCAAGTTTGCCAGCGACCTGATGGACCTGCCGCTCAAGGTGCTCTGCGAATTGGGCGGATGGAAGGAGGCCCAGACGGTGCTGCGCTGCTACCAGCAGGCCGACGCGGTACAGCTTAGGAAGGCGCTGGACAGCCGCCCGAGGGGTCGCGCCTGACCCAATCCAAATCGGCGGGAATCATTCAGCGGGAACCCGACCGCCGAATCCCGTAAGCTGCACGATCACAACGACATGGGAATCGGAAAGCTCATGTCGCGTAGGCGATGTGGGCGCCGTCGGGCGACCAGGTCGGCTGCGAGTGGTAGCCGGGGCCGCTCGTGACCTGGCGTGCAGTGCCGCCCTCGACCGGCACCACCCAGATGCGGCCCTGGTAGGCGAAAGCGATGGATTCGCCATCGGGCGACCAGGCCGGGTAGGTGGGCGACGCCGTTACCGGCGGCGGGAAGTAGCTCTCCATGTACATCCGGCCTGCGCCACTTGAACCCGAGAGATTGGGGTAGCCGCCCGGGAAGGGGTCGGGGTAGTCGAACTGCTGCTGGGCGGCGGAGGCGGTGCTGGCAGAAAGTGCCAGCAGTGCCTTGATGGCCAGGGTCGAGAGGATCGAGATGGGTCGCTTCGTTGCTCTCTTCATGGCGAGGGTCCCGGAAACGCGGTGCCTTGGGTACTCGGCAGCATGGTAACCCTGCTACCCCGTTGCTGCGAGCACACCCGTGTTTATTGACGTTCGGCTGCCCGGATCGTATTTTGACTGTCGATCAATGCACATGACATCAATCGCGATCACTGTGGACTAAAGAACGGAAACACGATGAGCCAGATCACCGCGCGAGTACCCCAGGCGGTTGTCGATGAACTCGACGCCGTGGCGGCGCAACTCAGGCGCAGCCGTGCGCAGATCGTTCGCGAAGCACTGGAGCACTACCTGGAGGACTACGACGACCTCGCCGTGGCCATCGGGAGGCTTCGCGATCCATCCGATCCCGTCCTCGACTGGGACGACGTACGGCGTGACCTACTCGATTCGGATTAAGCGCAGTGCGGCGCGAGAGCTGGCAAGGGTCCCGCGCAAGGATCGTGTTCGCGTCGTGCGGGCCATCGACGGGCTCGCGGATGACCCCCACTCCGGCAGCGCGCTGAAGGGGGAACTGCGCGGACTGCGGCGCATTCGCATTGGTCGCTACCGGGTCGTGTACGAAGTGCTGGATGGTGAACTGGTCGTGCTTGTGGTGAGGGTGGCGCATCGGCGCGAGGCGTATCGGCGGCGCTGACGACACCATTGCCCGCCGTGCCGCTCCTGCGGAACTTGGAAGCCCAGTGCCACATTCCGATCCCCCGGAGCGCGACGACACCATGATTGAACGAAACACCCTGCCCCCCCTCCTCCCGGCAGCGGCGACCGCAGCAGTGATAGCCACCCTCCTCGCGGCCGCTGCCACCCCACCCCCGCTCCACGCCCAATCCCGCTTCGAGTCCATGGACGTCTTCCAGCTCGAGTACGCGGCCGACCCGCAGATCTCGCCCGACGGCGGCCAGGTCGTGTACGTCCGCACCTCGATGGACATCATGCGCGACCGCAAGCGCTCCGAGCTGTGGATCATCGACGCCGACGGCGCGAACCATCGGCGGCTCGGCGAGGGTGGCTCCCCGCGGTGGTCGCCCGACGGTACCCGCCTCGCCTACACGGCAGACGGCCAGATCCACCTGCGCTGGATGGACACCGGCGAGACCGCCGCCCTCACCCAGCTCACCGAATCGCCGCGTGGCCTCCGCTGGTCGCCGGACGGCCAACACATCGCCTTCAACATGCTCGTGCCGTATCCGCCGCCGAGCCTGGCCGCGCCGCCGAGGCCACCCGCAGGCGCCGAGTGGGCCGATCCGCCGATCATGGAGGACCGCTTCAAGAGCACGCAGGACGGGGTCGGCTACCTCGACTTCGGCTACAACCACATCTTCGTGATCCCGGTCGACGGCGGCACGCCCACCCGGGTCACATCGGGCGACTTCCACCACGCCAGCGCGGCCGCCTGGCATCCGGACGGCACCCACCTCGTCTTCTCGTCGAACCGTAACCCGGACTGGGTGCACGACTACCGCAACTCGGAGCTGTACACCGCGTCGGTCCTGACCGGCGAGGTCCGCGCGCTCACCGACCGTCCGGGCCCCGACACCAGTCCCGCCGTCTCCCCCGACGGCCGCCACATCGCCTTCACCGGCTACGAGGACCGCACCCGCACCTACCAGGTCAGCCGGCTCCAGGTCATGAACGCCGACGGCAGCGGCCAGCGCGTCCTCACCGCCGGCCTCGACCGCAGCGTCTCCAACCCCGTCTGGGCCGCCGACGGCAGCGGCCTCTACTTCCAGTACGACGACGAAGGCAACTCGAAGATCGGCTTCGTCACGCTCGATGGCGACACCGAGGTCCTGGCCGATGACCTCGGCGGCACATCGTACGGTCGCCCATACGGCGGCGGCTCCTTCTCGGTCGCCACGGACGGCACCTTCGCCCTCAACCAGACCCGTCCCGACATGCCCGGCGAACTCGCCGTCGGCAGACGCGGGGGCGCGGCCGCCCGCACCATCACGACCCTCAACGCCGACCTGCTCGCGGGCAAGACGCTCGGCGAGGTGGAGGAGATCTGGTGGGAATCGTCCTTCGACGGCCGCCCGGTCCAGGGCTGGATCGTCAAGCCGCCCGACTTCGACGCGAATCGCCGCTATCCCCTGATCCTGGAGATCCACGGCGGGCCGGTGTCCAACTACGGTGACAGGTTCTCCGCCGAGATGCAGCTGCTGGCTTCCGCAGGCTACGTCGTGCTGTACGCCAACCCGAGGGGGAGCACAAGTTACGGCGAAGAGTTCGGCGACCTGCTCTACCACAACTATCCCGGCCAGGATTACGACGACCTCATCTCCGGCGTCGATGCGGTGATTGAGCGGGGGTATGTCGACGAGAGCAACCTGTTCGTGACCGGCGGGAGCGCGGGCGGGATCATGACCGCGTGGATCGTCGGGAAGACGGACCGGTTCCGGGCGGCGGTGGCGCAGAAGCCCGTCATCAACTGGATCAGCAAGACGCTGACCGCGGACAACTGGTACGGCTACTACTTCAGCCGCTACGCGGGGCTGCCGTGGGAGGATCCGGAGCCCTACTGGAGGTTCTCGCCGCTGTCGCTGGTCGGGAACGTGAACACGCCGACGATGATCATCACCGGTGAGGAGGACCTGCGGACGCCGCTGTCGGAGTCCTACCAGATGTACCACGCGCTGAAGATGCGGGGGATCGACACCGCGGTGATCCGGCTGCCGGGCGCGTCGCACGACATGAGTCGGCGGCCGAGCCAGCTGATGGCCAAGATCGCGAACATCGTGGCCTGGTTCGAGAAGTACCGGATGATGCCGGCGGCGAGCTGAGCGCGGGGCGGGCCGACGTCCGGTGGGGAAGCCGAAACTGCTCTCGGGGGGCAATCCCCAGATCCCGAAGGGTGACGGGGATGCGCCCGTGCAGGCGTACATCGCGGCGATGCCGGGCTGGAAGCGTGGGGTGGGCCGCCAACTCGATGCGCTGATCGAGCGCAGCGTGCCCGAGGTCCGCAAGGCGGTGCGGTGGAACTCGCCCTTCTACGGCATCGAGGGCCGGGGGTGGTTCCTCTCGTTCCACTGCTTCACGAAGTACATCAAGGTGACGTGGCTCAACGGTGGCTCGCTACGGCCCGTCCCGCCGGTGGCCTCGAAGCACGAACATGTGCGGTATTTCCACATCCACGAGGACGACGAACCCGACGAGGCGCTGCTGGTCAGCTGGCTTGAGCAGGCGTCGGCTTTGCCGGGGGAGAAGCTGTTTTGAAAGGACTCCAAATGATTGATCGGAAGAGTGACCGCCTCGGCGCGGTACAGGCCCAGTCCGGATCGAGCGGTGTGCATGTGGCGCGAAGGAGGTTCGCGCCGATCGCCCTGGCCGCACTCCTGCCCCTGGCGGCCCCCGCCCACGCCCAGGAGACCGCCGACACCCCCGACTTCCTCGCCACCGAATCCCTCCCCCTCGAACCCACCCGCGAGATCCGCTTCACGACCAGCGAAGGCTCGTGGATCTCGATCGACATCAGCCCCGACGGCACCACCCTGGTGTTCGATCTGCTCGGCGACCTCTACACCCTCCCCGTAGAGGGCGGCACCGCAACCCCGCTCCTCACCGGCCCCGCCTTCGAGAGCCAGCCGCGCTACAGCCCCGACGGCAGCGAAATCGTCTTCGTCTCGGACCGCAGCGGCGGCCAGAACCTCTGGGTGCTGAGCGCCGACGGTTCCGACACCACCCAGATCACGCGCGGCAACGACAACCTGTACACCTCGCCCGAGTGGTCGCCCGACGGCGAGTACCTGGTCGCGTCGCGCACCTTCAGCCCGCTCGGCGGCGCCGCGAAGCCCTGGCTCTTCCACCGCGACGGCGGCAGCGGGATCGCGCTGATCAGCGAGCCCGAGCAGCTCAAGGCCATCGGGGCCGCTTTCGACCCGACGGGCCGCTACATCTACCTCGCGCAGGGAACGCGCGACTGGACCTACGACGCAGCCTTCCCGAAGTACCAACTCGTCCGCTACGACCGCCAGACGGGTCGGAGCCCGACCGTCACCGGCCGCTACGGCTCGGGGTTCCGCCCGGCCGTCTCCCCCGACGGCGCCACCCTCGTCTACGGCTCCCGCCACGAGGACGCCACCGGTCTGCGCGCCCGCGACCTCGTTACCGGCAACGAACGCTGGCTCGTCTACCCGGTCCAGCGCGACGACATGGAGAGCCGCGCGACCCTCGACCTCCTCCCCGGCTACGCCTTCACGCCCGACGGCACCGCTCTGATCGCGTCCTACGGCGGCCGGCTCTGGCGCGTGCCGCTAGCCGCCGGCGACACCGGCGCGAGTGAGCCCGCCGAGATCCCCTTCACCGCCGACGTGGTCATCCACGCAGGCCCCCGCCTCGACTTCGACTACCCGGTCGAGGACACGCCGACCTTCCGCGCGCGCCAGATCCGCGACGTCACGCTGTCGCCGGACGGCAGCCGGATCGCCTTCACCGCGCTCGGGCAGCTGTATGTGATGGAGGCGGATGGGGGTGTCCCGCGCCGGATCGGCGCGGAGGTCGACGGTGCCCTGTTCCATCCCGCGTGGTCGCCCGATGGCGAGACGCTGGCGGCGGTGAGCTGGCGTGAGCCGGACGGTGGCCATCTCTGGACGATCCCGTCCAGTGGCGGCGACGCGGAGCGCGTCTCGCAGGCGCCCCGCTACATGCAGTCACCCGCGTGGTCGCCGGGCGGCGACCGCATCGTCGCGCTGCAGGCCCCCGTGCGCAGCCGCCTGAGTGGCGCGGGCGGCGGCGCGCAGACCGACATCGTGTGGTACGGCTCGAACGGCGACGGCCCTGGCGCGGCGACTGTCGTCGCGGAGGCGCTGGGACGCTCCCAGCCGCACTTCCGGTCCGATCAGGACGACCGCATCCATCTGCACGCGGGCGCGCGCGGGCTGGTCTCGGTGCGCTGGGACGGCACCGACGAGAAGGAACACCTCAAGGTCACCGGCTTCTCGGCCAACCGCGGCGGCCCCCCGGCCAACGCATCCTCGATTCGGATTTCGCCGGCCGGTGGACGGGCGCTGGCCAAGGTCGGCAACGACCTCTACCTGGTGACGGTCCCGCAGGTGGGCGCCGAAGCGCCGACGGTCTCGGTCCGTAACCCGTCCGGCGCTGCGGTTCCGGTCACTCGCATCACCGACTTCGGCGGCGAGTTCCAGTCGTGGAGCGCGGACGGCGGAGAGGTCGTCTGGGCGCTCGGCAACGCGTACTTCCGCTACAACCTGGCCGACGCGGAGGCGTTCGCGGACAGCGTCGAGGCGGCGGAGGCCGACGCCAGCGCCGACCTCGACGACCCGACGGACGCCCCTGCCGACCCCGCGGCCACCGACGACCCGGCCGCCGCCTCGGACGCCACCTACCAGCCAGCCGAGATCCGCGTCGCGCTCGACGTCCCCCGCGACCGCCCCACCGGCGCGCTCCTGCTCACAGGCGCCCGCGTCATCACCATGCGCGGCGATGAAGTCATCGAAAACGGCGACATCCTGATCGACGGCAACCGCATCGCCGCGGTGGGCCCGTCCGGCACATTGGACGTCCCCGACGGCGCCGATGTCCGCGACGTCTCCGGTATGACCATCACGCCCGGCTTCGTCGACACGCACGCCCACCTCCGTCCACCGGCCGGCGTCCACACCACGCAGCCGTGGGGCTACCTCGCCAACCTCGCGTTCGGCGTCACGACCACACGCGATCCCCAGACCGGCGTCTCGGACGTCCTCACCTACGCCGACCGGGTGCGGTCAGGCGACATCCTGGGTCCGCGCATCTACTCCACCGGCCCGGGGGTCTTTGCCAACTACCAGGCCCTGGAGGGCATCCGCGACCTCGACCACGCCCGCGATGTCCTCACGCGCTACTCGGACTACTACGACACCAAGACCTTCAAGATGTACCTCTCGGGGAACCGCCAGCAGCGCCAGTGGCTCGTCATGGCCGCGCGCGAACTCGAACTCATGCCGACGACCGAGGCAGGGCTCGACTACCAGGCCGACCTGACGCACGCCATGGACGGCTATCCCGGCATCGAGCACAACCTCCCCGTCTACCCTCTCTACCACGATGTCGTTCGCCTGTTCTCGGAGACGAGGGTGCTGAACACGCCGACGCTCATCGTCTCCTTCGGCGGCCCCATGGGCGAGATCTACTGGTTCACGAACGAAAACGTCCTCGACAACGAGCGCCTCGTCCGCTTCACGCCCCGCGAGACCCTCGACTCCCGAGCCCGGCGGCGTGCCGGCGCGGCGGGCTCGGTCGCGTGGGCGATCGACGAGGAGTACGTCTTTGACGACCACGCCCGCTTCCTCGCCGACGTCGTGGCCGACGGCGGCTTCGCGGGAGTCGGCAGCCACGGCCAGCTCCAGGGCCTCGGCTTCCACTGGGAGCTGTGGATGGTCGCGTCGGGCGGCATGTCGAATCACGACGCGCTGCGCTCGGCGACGATTCTCGGCGCCAACGGCATCGGTCTGGAGACCGAGATCGGCTCGATCGAACCCGGCAAGCTCGCCGACCTGACGATCCTGTCGCGCAACCCCCTCGCCGACCTGCGCAACACCGTGTCGGTCGAGCAGGTGATGATGAACGGGCGGCTGTTCGACGCGGAGACGCTGGACGAGGTGTGGCCGCGGCAGCGGGCGGTGGGGTACCGGGGGTTTGTGGAGGACGAGCCAGAGGTCGGGCGTTAGAAGCGCGCCGTTCGCCAACCCCGCAAGGTTGAGATAGCTCCGGCTTCCGAGGCCCGTCGCACATACCGTTCGTCCGCCGTGACGAACACACCGCCGAGGCCGAGTGCTACGGAATGGTACGCCGCGTCGTAAAACGCGACTCCGTACTTCACAGACAGGGACACGGCGCGGGTTCTCCAGTCGTCGTCCAGTGGCGCCTCGGCCAGACCGAAGTCGGCCAACGAGGCGAGCAGCTCGTCAGCGTCATCCGGGAACCGTCTCGCCAGCGTGTTCCCGACCTCGTAGATCCAGAGCTGGGGAACGACCAGCTCAAGAGTTCCATCCACCGCTTCGTCACGCAACGCGATCGCCGCGTCCGTGTCCTGCTCGTCGTCGCCCGGCAGGACCCACTTGAGAATCACCGACGCGTCGGGCGTTACGATCACCGCAGCCGCTGCTCCCGCTCCTCCCGTATCCATCGGACGATCTCGCACGTCCCGACGGCGGGCATGCGCGCGCGCAGGGCGTCCATACGGGCCGAGGCTTCACGCCTCCTGGAAACTCCCGCCCACTCCCGAATGGCGGTGTTGACGGCGCGGCTGCGGGTACCGCGCGGCAACCGTTCGATGATGCGCCAGGAGTCATCGTCCATCATGATGTTGACCCGTCGAGCCATGTCGTTCCCTCCGTGGCTGTCCCAGTGAGTGTGTAACGATTACACATCACCTGCGTTCTGGCAATGTCTCGTCAAGAGCCGACAACCGTGCTATTAGTGGGATCCCACCACCCAGCGATGGACCACACACCGATCCACCCTGCCACTCCACAGCCAATCCCCGGAGAACTCACCATGAAGTCGCCTCGCAGCGCACTCTTGCTCCCTCTCGCCCTCGCCCTCTTCGCCCCGCTCGCCGCCCCACAGGCCCATGGCCAGGACGCCGACGCCATCTCGGCCGCGCTGGGCGACATCGAGTGGCGTCACATCGGTCCCGTGAACATGGGCGGGCGCGTATCCGCGATCATCGGGGTGCCGGGCGATCCGCGGACCTTCTGGGTCGGCGCCGCAAACGGGGGCGTGTGGAAGACCACCAACGGCGGCGTGACCTTCGAGCACCAGTGGGACGACGAGAACACCTACTCGGTCGGGGCGCTGACGCTCGCTCCCTCCGATCACAACGTCCTCTGGCTCGGTGCCGGTGAGGCGGACCCGCGCAACTCGGTTTCGTACGGCGACGGCGTGTACCGTTCGACCGACGGCGGCGCCACCTGGACCCACCTCGGCCTCGACGACAGCGAGCGCATCAAGCGCATCGTCGTCGACCCGCGCGACCCCGATGTCGCCCTGGTCTGCGCGATGGGCCATGAATGGGGTCCCAACCAGGAGCGCGGCGTCTTCCGCACGACCGACGGCGGGCAGTCCTGGGAGCACGTGCTCTACATCGACGAGGACACGGGGTGCTCGGACATGGACCTCGACCTCACGAATCCCCGCAACGTCTACGCCGGCATGTGGACCTTCCGCCGCCGGCCGTGGCGTTTCGACGACGGGGGCAGGGAGACGGCGCTCTACGTCTCGCGCGACGGCGGCATCTCGTGGAAGAAGATCACCACCACGCCGGACGAGCCCATGGCCCGGATCGGCATCAGCGTGGCGCAGTCGCGTCCGAACATCGTCTACCTGATCACCGAGTACCCCACCGCGGGCACGCTCTTCCGGTCCGACGACTACGGCGAGACCTGGGAGATGGTCAATGACAACAAGAATCTGATCAACTTCCGACCCTTCTACTACTCCGACGTCTATGTTAACCCGTCCGACCACGAGACGCTCTACACGCTCTCGGGCGCGCTGGCGAAATCGACCGACGGGGGCCGGACCTTCGACCGCATCGCCAACGACGTGCACGGAGACCACCAGGCCTACTGGATCGATCCGGCGGACGGCGAGCGCGTACTCTCGGGCTCGGACGGCGGCATGCAGGTGTCGTACGACGGCGGCGCCAACTTCCACATCTTCCGCAACTTCAGCTTGGCGCAGTATTACCACATCTTCGTGGACGACCGTGACCCGTACTACGTGTGCGGCGGGCTGCAGGACAACGGCAACTGGTGCGGCCCGAGCCGGCTCAACGACCGCCGCGGCATCCTGCCCGGCTACTTCTACACGGTGTCCGGCGGCGACGGCTTCTACACCGTGCCGGTGCCGGGTCAGCCGAACCTGATCTACTCGAACGCGCAGGGCGGCTACTTCCGCATCACGGACATCAACTCGGGACAGATGCGGTCGATCGAGCCGTGGCCGCTCATGATCGGATCGCAGGGGCAGGGCATGTTCCAGGCGCGGTACCGCTTCAACTGGGACGCGCCGATCGTCATTTCGCCGCACGATCCGGGCACCGTGTACTGGGGCGGCAACGTGGTCTTCCGCAGCAACGACTACGGCCACTCGTGGGACGTGATCAGCCCCGACCTCACCACCAACGACCCGGAGAAGCAGCTTGATTCCGGCGGCGAGATCTACCTCGACAACACGGCCGCCGAATTCCACACCACGATCCTCACGATCGCCGAGGACGAGTTCGAGCCGGGCGTGATCTGGGTCGGCACCGACGACGGTAACGTGCAGATCACCCGCGACAACGGTGCGACGTGGACGAACGTCCGCGACCGCGTGCCCGGTCTGCCCGCCGAGACCTGGATCGGCAACATCGAGGCGTCACCCACGGACGCCGGCGCCGCGTACATGGCGGTCGACAACCACCGCCTCGACGACTTCACCCCGCACCTGTACGAAACGCGCGACTACGGGCAGACGTGGCGCGACATCTCCGCCGGACTCCCCCAGGACGACTACGTGAAGGTCGTGCGGCAGCACCCTTCGAACCCGGACCTGCTCTTCGTCGGCATGGAGCGCGGCATCTTCGCGTCGTTGGACCGCGGCGACACCTGGGTGGACATCCGCGGCAACCTTCCGCGCGTGTCGGTGCGGGGGGTGAAGATCCAACGCCAGTACAACGACCTCGTCATCGGTACGCACGGGCGCGGCGCGTTCATCCTGGACGACATCCAGCCCATGGTCGAGCTGACCGAGGCACTCGCCCAGGACGCCCATCTCTTCGACATCCGCATGGCGACGGAGTGGGAGATGTGGGGTCGCACCAGCAACTTCGGCCAGAGCCGCTTTGCGGGCGAGAACCCCGATCCCGGCGCGTGGATCCACTTCCATCTCTCGGAGGACGCCGCCGAGGCGGCGGGCAATGCGGTCGACGTGCGCATCACGGACAGCAACGGCGTGCTCGTGCGCGAGTTCCAGCACCGTGACGTCCGCCCGGGCGTGAACCGGGCGATCTGGAACCTCCGCTGGACTGGCCCCGAGCCGATTCCGGGACAGGGCCCTCCGGGCGGCGGGTTCTTCTTCTTCTTCGGCCCGACAGGTCCGCCCGCGGTGCCCGGCACCTACACGGCGACGGTCGACCTGGGCGATCGCGAGCTGTCGAAGGACTTCCAGCTCCGCGGCGACCCGAACGTAGCGGCGTCGCAGGCCGTGTACGAGGAGCGTTTCACCGCCGCCATGCGTGCGCGTGACCTCGAGACGCAGCTCAATCAGATGGTGGGTACGATCAACGACCTGGACGCGCAGATCGACGGTCTGCTCGAGTCGATCGAGGGCAAGGATCTGGCCAACGAGGAACAAGTGCGGACCGTCGCCGGCGACGCGCAGGGACAGCTCACGGCCGTGGCGAACGAGGTTCGCCGTCCACCGGGATCGATGAGCTACCGCGACTGGCCGCGTCTGATCGAGCAGCTTCGCAACATCTCGCGTGCGGTGTCCGGCCCGCAGGCGCGCCCGACGGTCGGGCAGATGGAGGTGTTCACCGAGATCGAGGCCGGTGCCGCTCAGCGGGCGCAGGAGCTGTCGGATATCGTCAACGGCGTGATCGCCGACCTCAACGAGCTCCTGGAGGATGCGCCGAAGATCATTACGAACTGGCGGCGGGTGGTGAGTTGATGGCGAGTCCGTGACCGGCTCGGCAAGGAGGCCTCCCTTGCGACATCGATTCCGCAGCCCGTGGTTTCGCGCGCTCGCCGGCCTGGCGGCAGCCGGGTGCATGGCGTCGTGCCAGGAGGAAGACCCTGTCGTCCCGTCACCGCCCTTCGACGAGGTCTTCCAGTTGGAGGGAGTCATCGAACTGGGTGAGGACCCGGTCGATTCCGTCGCAGAAGTCGGGATCTTCCTGGAACGCAGGAACGGTGGCTTTCTGATGAGCGACCGACTCCGGCCCCGGGTGAGGACGTATTCCGAGAACGGGGACCTTGAAGCAGCGTTCGGTCGCTTTGGCGATGGGCCATGGGAGTTTCGGGGAATCAGCGGTCTCGCCGAAACGTCCTCTGGAGGAGTTGTTGTGGCCAGCGCGACCAATTCGTGGTTGACCTATCTCCACGGCGACCTGACGCAGGATTCCCTGATGACGCTTGAAGGCTATTGGGTCAGCGACATCATCCCCGTCGAAGACGACATCGTGTTCATGGGCATCAAGCCACAGGAATACCAGACGTTGACCCAGGAAGCCTACCTTCATCGCCTCGTCGACGGTGCCGCTGCTTGGAGCAGTTGGACATCGCCGATCTTTGATCCCTTCGAAAGGCCGTATTGGGGCGACTTGGGGGGACTGGCAAGCACCGTCGCAGGTGATTCGATCTTCGTCATGGCGTCGCTCCTGTACCCGGCAACGATTCTGAACGGAGCAGGGGATTCGGTCGGAACCATCGGCCAACCGGCGCCTTCCTTTCGCAGAATCCCGGAGATCCCCCTCGGGTATTTCGCATTCCGAGCGGGCGAAGCCCCCGACGCAAATCGGATGCAAAGGCTGCTGGCGAGCTATGATCTGGTTTCACGAATCGACGTAGTCGACGGCGACTACATGGTGTTCACCCTGGCCCGTCCCGATCCAGGCAAGCTTCCGCCCCGCATCCGCGAGATCCATACCTCCGTGGAAGCCTACGACCGACACACCGGAGCCAAGCTCTTCGAAGACGTGGCATTGCCGGAGGGGAGCAAGGTCATCGGCGGTGGCCGGTATCTCTACGTCCTGCTCAATCCCGACATCCCGCCGTGGCGGGTGGCGAAGTACCGGCTGGTGCCAACGGGCTAGTTCGTCTCTGAGAGCACCAGGAACCTGAACAGTGCAAGCCAATGATCGAAGGTCAACCTGGAGGGCGGCGCTGACGGGTCGAACCTCAGGTCGCGACCCAGCCGGTGGACTTGCTTTCGTGTGAACTCCGACCGCAGGCACCGCCTGATCGTGTGGCCGCTTCGACCAAAGCAGGTCCTGATGAAACGCTGGTAGTCCGTCGCCTGCGATCGATCGACGAGCGGTCTCGTTCGGCGGGCGAGCCAGAGCACGACCGCCTCGACATTCGGAGGAGGATCGAAGTCCGTGCGTCGAAGGCGCCGCGCGATCTCGACCTGCCACCACGGTTTGAGCAGCAGCGAGAGCAGTGATTCCCGGCAGTAGGGGCCTCCCGCGAAGCGCTCCGCCGCTTCCCGCTGAACCACAAGCCAGGCGTCTTCCGGCGGCAAGGGGGCCCGGACCAGCCGACGCACGATCGCGGCGGTTCGGTTGAACGGGATGTTCCCCACGACCTTGTGGGTGGCATCCGGCAGCCGAAAACGCAGGAAGTCGGCCTGGACGATCGTGATCCGGGTGTTGTCACGAAACCGGCTGCGCAGCCCCTGGTACAGCGCTCTGTCGAACTCTACAGCAACGACTTTGCGGCAACGACGTGCCAGCTCGCCAGTCAGGATGCCGCGTCCTGGTCCGATCTCGACGACCAGGTCTCTTCGTGTGACGGGGGCCTGGGCGATCAGGCTAGTGGCAAGTGCCCTGCTCCGCAGGAAGTGCTGTGAAAGGTCGGCGCGCCTGGGTGTCCGATGCGTGGACACGGCGGACCACCACAAACGTAGGCATCACGATCTCCCTCAAGGTGCAATACGAGGCGGAAAGCTAGGGGACAGGCCCGCAACCCACAACGGGCCCCCTCAACCACCCGGCAGCGCGATCGACGCAATCGCCGGGATATCGAATTCGTCCCGGTACACGCCCCAGATCCGCGAATCCGAGAAACGAAGGGCGTCGAACCGTGCCGGCAGGCGCACCTCGCGAACCGCCCCGTCAGGAGCGATCTGAAGCCATGACGACGCCCCTTTCAGTCCACCGGCGTCGAGGTCGACGGGGTTCAACCACATCGTCCCGCCTTCGCTGCAGCGGAAGTCGACATAGCGCGGCATGTAGCTGGCGAGTTCATGTGGCCGTCCGCTGACGGATCGCGCGGTCTGGTTCAGGACCCCGACGCTGTCCTCCGCGCTGAGCCTGCTCCACACATCTCCCGTCAACTCGGCCTGCCTGAACGCGAACACCGCTCCGGCGAACTGTCGGGGAGTGACCTCCGTGAAGGCCACGGGTGGAAGGTCGACGGGAGGCATCTCGCCCCCCGATCCATCGAACCCGCGGAGCTGATTTGTCACGCGATCGTAAACACGCACGGTATTCTCGCCGCAGGAGGCCCAAAGCCGATACCAGAACGGAAACCCACCCTCGCTCGCGATGAAGTCGTCCGAGGGGTCCTCCAGCACATCGGCAAGCACCACGAGGGATCGGGTCTCACCGGTATCCGGATCAAACGCGATGAGGTCGGGCCGCATAAGCGAGAGGCGGAGACTCAGTACGCCGGATTGCATCGTCTCGCTTGTGCGAGGGACGATGAACTCCCGGCCGAGTCTCGCGGTTCGCACCGTGCCGCCCAGCATGCTCATGCCACCCTGTACCGTGCCGGGGGGCAGAGAAGCCGACCGCAACGAGATCTCCGCCCACTCCGCGTTGGGTTGCGAAATCCGGATCATCGCGTGCCGCACGAGATCGAAAGCCCAGATGTCGCCCTGCCACCCGCCCGCAATGAAGCCTGCTGGTCTCGGGAAATCGTAAGGACCTCGGCCGGGTACTCCGTGGGTCCCGAGTGGTTCGCCACCCGGACCGAATCCAGCAAAGAAGGGCTCGGCCGAGTTCAGAACCCAGATCGACCCGTCGCTCGTGACCTCCAGGTCGCGGACCACGGTGAGTGAGTCGGAACGGCCCAGGATCTCGATGGTCGATTCGCCCAGTTCGATCGGAACGCCCAGGCTGACGTCGACTGACGCGCCGTCGCAGGCCGCGAGGCCGGCCATGATGGATAGAGCTGCGGCAACGCGCGGGGACGTCATCGGCGCAACGGATCTCGCGGTTTCTCCATCGTCGTTGCTACCCCCCACGGCTCCCGCCGTTCCGATTCCCGGCGCAAACGTTCCACAGCCTCCTCGACTGGCAGCGTCACCTGCAGCTTCCTCGCGCCTCGGGCACGCAACGACACCGTGCCATCTCTCGCTTCACGTCGACCCACGATCGCCATGTACGGTACCTTGAGGTTCGACGCGTCCTTGATTTCCTCACGGAAATCGACGTCTGCGGCGCGGGGGTGCAACTCGACCCGTAACCCCGCCCCTGCCATTCGCGCCGCGACGTCGGATGCTGCATCCCCCGCCGCCGCTCCAATCAGAATCACCCGTACCTGCTCCGGCGCGAGCCACAGCGGGAAACTCCCCGCAAAGTGCTCGATGAGAATCGCGATGAACCGCTCCAGCGACCCGGCCACCGCACGGTGGATGACCACTGGGCGGTGCATCCTGTTGTCCGATCCGGCGTACTCGAGTTCGAACCGCTCCGGCGCGACGTAGTCGAGTTGAATCGTGCCGCACTGCCACTCGCGGCCGATCGCGTCCGTGATCGCAAAATCGATCTTGGGGCCATAGAAGGCGCCGTCGCCCTCGATCACCTCATACGGCATCCCGGTTTCTTCCAGGGCGGTCCGAAGTCCCCCTTCGGCACGATCCCACAGCGCGTCCGTCCCCATCCTCACCTCGGGCCGAGTCGCGAACCTGATGCGCGCCTCGAGCCCGAAGGCGCCGTAGAAGCTCACAATGAACTCGACCAGAAAGGCCACTTCGGACGAGATCTGCTTTTCGGTGACAAAACAGTGGCAGTCGTCTTGCTGGAACTGGCGCACACGCGTGAGCCCGGACAGTGCCCCGGTCACCTCGTTGCGGTGGAGCACGTCGAAGGTCACGTACCGGAGAGGCAGGTCGCGGTAGGAACGCAGTTTTGACCGATACAGGAGATAGTGTGACGGGCAGTTCATCGGCTTGAGCGATGCGTCGTGCTCGCCGGAACCGCTGTTCAGGATCATGAACATGTCGTCGTGGTATTTGCCCCAATGCCCCGATGCTTCCCACAGGGACTTGGTGTACATCAGAGGCGTCTTCACTTCCAGGAAGTCCCGCTCCTGCAACTCGCGCTCGAACTTGAGCAGGGTGTTGTAGAGCACCGTCCCCCGGGGCGTCCAGAATGCGGCACCGGGTGCAGAGGAATGAAACTCGAAGAGGTCAAGCTGCTTTCCGAGGACCCGATGATCCCGCCGCTTCGCCTCTGCCAACCGGCTCAGATGGGCTCGGAGGTCCTTCGCGCGGAACCATGCCGTGCCGTAGATTCGCTGGAGCATCTGCCGGTTGCTGTCGCCTCGCCAGTATGCCCCCGCAGTACTCAACAGCCGGAAGTGCCGAACATGGGAGGTGTCGGGGACGTGCGGACCGCGACAGAGGTCGACAAATGACCCGTTGGTGTAAGTGGAGATGACTTCGTCCGATGCGAAGTCGGCGATTCGCTCCAACTTGAGGGGATCGTCGGCCAGTCGGCTGCGAGCTTCTTCGAGGCTGAACTCTGCGCGCTCGAAGGGACTCGGTTCTCGGGCAACTTGCCGCATTTCCTCCTCGAAAGCCTCAAGATCTGCCGGAGTGAAGGGTTCTTCGACCTCGAAGTCGTAGTAGAATCCGTCTTCGATGGCCGGGCCGAATCCGATCTTCGCGTCGGGACGCAGGCGTCGGACCGCGGTGGCCAGAATGTGTGCAGCGGAGTGCCGGAGCACGGCCAGCGCCTTCTTGTCCTTTGCCGTGAGCACCCGAAGCAAGCCGCCCTTCCGCAGGGGCGTGACGAGATCCTGAACCTCTCCGTCGACCTCTACGGCGAGAGCCCTGCGAAGCAACCTTTCGCTGATCGACCGCACGGCGGCTCCGGCGGGCGTGCCCGACGCCACGGTCACGCGGGCGCCGTCCGGTAATGTCAGCGTGATTTCCGTGGCCGGGGGCCGAACCGTCGACATGCCATGCTCCTGTGACTTGATCCCGGCACCTGTGTTGGCGTCATTGGGCATCAATCCGTCAGCGGGTTAAGGCGCGTAAGTTAGCACACGAGGCACCCAACCCGAATCAGCTACCCGTGGATGCAGTCGTTCTCCGCGGCCCATTCGCTAGCCGGCAACTCGCTCCCAGCCATATCCGGCGCCGCCAGCAGCGGTGAAATCGGCGAGACGAACTCCGTCAGCCACACACGCGTAACCAGCTCCGCCTCGCCCGGCCCGGGGTCGCCGATCGTGACACCAACCACGTCGACCGCAGCCGCCACAGGCTGTCCTTCTTCCCGGAAGGTCGCCCGGCGCCACCGCAGTCTCCCGTACTCAATCGACGAACAGCTGGGCTCAACACCCAGTTCGCCGGAGAGCGCGACCACGAGCGAGTCCCATCGCCTTCGTGCATAGTCGCCTGCGACCTCCTCATGCACCCGGTCGATGTACACCAGCCTAGAGCCGCGGCTGGGCCCCCGGTTCCGCCCCTGAGAAGCGAACGCATAGTGAAACCGGCCACGAAACAGCTCTTCCACGACGGTCGCGCTGTCCGGAACGACCATGACTTCGGGGCGTGCCTGCCGCAGATCGCCAAAGGTCATGCCGAGGCGAACCTCTTCGACGGGGAACTGGGTGGAGAGAGGGAGCTCGATGGTCGGTGTGTCGGCGCAGCCGATTGCCAAGCATGCGAGCACCGGGGCAATCCTCCGCCGCGTCACTGACCGAATCCCCGCATGTATTTCGGATTCGTCGACAGGTCTTTGGGCTCGGGAAGGGCGCCGGACGGATCGTGCGCCTGGCCCGCCACCGCCGCCGCAATCAGCCCCCCGTGTTCCCGCCCGTTTTCGATGAAGATCTTGTTGGCGTTGAACCCGGCCGCGATCACGCCCGCGATGTACACGCCGGGCACATTCGTCTCCATGGTCCCCGGGTCGTGCGCCGGAATCCCCGTCACGGGATCGGTCTCCACGCCCAGGCCGCGCAGCAGCGCGCGGTCCGGCCGCCACCCGGTCATCGCCAGCACCCAGTCGCACGCCACCTCGGTCGCCGCGCCGCCCTCGTCGCGCACGATCGTCGCCGTGCCCGGCCCAAGCCGCGCCACCCGCGACCCCCAGTGCATCGGGATCTCGCCACTCGCCACCCGGTTGTCGATGTCGGGCCGCACCCACGGCTTCACGCCGCGGTCGAACACGTCCAGGAAGTGCACCATGCGTACCCGCACCCCGTTGCGGTACAGCTCCAGCGCGACCTCGACCGCCGAGTTCCCGCCGCCCACCACCGTCACGTCCTGGTCGAAGAACGGGTACGGATCCTTGTAATAGTGGATGACGCGACCGTCCGGGTCGCCGCCCTCCAGCTCCAGCCGGTTGGGCTCCCCGAAGCCGCCCGTGGCGATCACGACAGCCAGCGCAGGCAGCCTGCCCGCCCGCCCCTCGCGGCCGCGCGTGTGCACAACGAAGTCCGGTTGCCGGGGCTCGCGCCCATCCCGCCGCACAACCTCCGTCACCTCCACATACTGCCGCACCCTCAACCCATGGTGCGCCACCACATGCCGATAGTACGCCAGCGCCTCCCGCCGCGTCGGTTTGGGCTCCGGGATCGTGAACGGCACCCCGCCGATCTCCAGCCGCTCGGCGGTGGAGAAAAACGTCATGTAATACGGATAGTGCGTCAGCGACTCGGTAATGCACCCGCGGTCGAGCACCACGTACGTCAGCCCCGCTTCCTGCACCGCCACCGCCGCCGCCAGCCCGCACGGCCCGGCCCCGACGATGACGACGTCGAGCGGATCCGCCTCCGCCGTCACCTCAGCTCACCGGCCGTCCACCCCGCAGCACCACCTCGCCGGGCAGCGCGTCGGTGAACTCGCCGTTGTCGATCGTGAGCACCCCGTTGACCATCACGTAATCCACGCCCTCGCTGTACAGGTCGGGCTCCAGCACGGTCGCACGGTCGCGCAGCCGCTCGAGGTCGAAAATCACCACGTCGGCCTTGTACCCCTCGCGCAGCAGCCCGCGGTCCTCCAGCCCGATGATCCGCGCCGGCAGCCCCGTCATCGAACGCACGGCGAAGGGCAGCGAAATCGCCTGCAGGTCCTTCACATAGTGCGCGATCTTGCGCGTGAACGCCCCGAAATGCCGCGGATGCGCACCCGGCCGCGACGCGAACTCCGGCACGCCCGTGACCCCGCTCACACCGGCGTCCGAGGCCGTCGCCGTGTACTCCTGTTTGTAGTAGTTGATGACGTCGACATCGTGAATGCCGTATCCCCGGGTCCAGGCCCCACCGATCACATTCGGGTACCCGTTGAGGGCCATGTGGATCACGACTTCCTGGAAGGTCACGCCCATCTCGCCGGCCAGCTCGGTGAGCGTCTTCCCTACGAACGCGGCGTCGGGGTAGTCCACCACCACCACCCGGTCCTCGCCGCCGTTATGATCCACGATCCACGCGATGTCGCGCGCGATCCGCTCCCGCGTCTCGGGGTCGTTCCACCGCCGCGCCAGGTGCTCGGTCGCGTTGCTGAAAATTCCCGCGGCGTAGTACGCGGGGCTGTCGCGGCCGCCGCTGACGTTCACGCCGTCGGCCACCAGGCTCCAGCGCGGAATCATCGGGCGGGCGCCGCCCCCGAAGGTCTCGTACGGGTAGACGTCCAGGTACACCTCGAGCCCCTCCGCGCGGGCCGCGTTCACCACCAGCGTGTCGTGGCCGGAACGCCCGAAGCTCGACCGCCCCCGCGCCTTGTGATGGCTCGCCACCACGCGGATCCCCGTCTCCCGCGCGATGTTGATCGTCTCCTGCAGGCCCTGCAGCCCGTCGACCGGCCAGTCGTCGACGTTGGAGGGCAGCTGCCAGAGCGGCATGGTGGCTTCGCTGCGCTGGTGCGCCACGTAGAACCCGTCGTACGGCGCCACCGCGGAAGCCAGCGCGATCACCTCTTCGGGGTCGCTGAAACGGGCGGGCCTGTACTCGATCCCCGCACCGAGCCCCCATGCCCCGGCTTCCATCCCCTGCCGCACCAGCTCCTGCATGCGCGCGACCTCGCCGGCGGTTGCGGGGCGTTCGTAGTCGTTCCCCATCACGGCACTGCGCACGGTACTGTGACCCACCATGGGCACGAAGTTCATGGCGTGACCCTGATCCTGCAGCGCGGCGATCTCCGCGGTGAGCGGCCACGCCGTGTTGCGCCCGTCCGGTCCGCCGATCACGGTGGTGAGCCCCTGGCTGTTCAGGCTCTTGGCCCGGCGCGCCTCGAGATACTCCGACGTCATGGCGCCGTCGGAATGCGAGTGCAGGTCGATGAACCCGGGGCTGACGTACAGGCCGGTCGCGTCGATCACGCGGCTCGCGGTGGCGTCCGGCAGACGTCCGACGCGCACGATCCGGTCCCCGTCGATCGCGATGTCGGCGCGGAACCAGTCGTTGCCGGTGCCATCGAGGACGCGCCCGCCCCGGATGATGATGTCGTAGTCCTGGCCCGCTGCGGGCAGCGCCGCCGCCGTGGCGAAAACCGGCAGGAGCATGGCGCGCAACCAGCTGCCGCGAGCAGCTGGCGGGCCGTTCGGTCGCGTGGTCTTCATCTGTCGCTCCTTCACCCGATGATGGGCCGGCCTCTACCGACGATGGCCCGGCCGGGCATCGCGTCGGGCACGTTCTCACCGTCGCGCACGACGAACTGCCCGTTTACCAGCACGTGGGTCACCCCTTCCGAGTAGGACAGATCGTCCTCGAAGGTCGCGGTGTCGATGATGTCGTCCGCGTCGAACACCGTGATGTCCGCCGTCGCGCCCACCTGCAGGCGTCCCAACCCCGTCGCCTGATCGGTCATCCCTTCCAGGCGCTTGGCGGGCATGATGGTGATCTTCGCGAGTCCGTCCATCAGCGGCATGAGTCCTTGGTCACGCACGTAGCGGCCCAGGAAGCGGGAGAAGGTGCCCGCGCTGCGGGGATGCGCGCCGGGCGCGTAGGGCATGCCGTCGGACGCGACCATCACGAAGTCGCTCGACAGCGCTTCACGGATCCATTCCTCCCTCATCATGTGGATGATGACCGTGCCGCCGCTCGCCCTGTAGCTGTTGAAAGTCTCTTCCGTGAGGCGCTCGCCCGTGTCCTGCCACTGCAGGTCCCCGTAGCCGATCTGCAGCTTCTCCTGCCAGCCGGGATCGAAGATCGTGGACTCGAGACCGGTGGAAGCCCCGGTGTAGGGGTAGACCTCGGTCGTGATGTCGAAGCCCCGGCTCTGTACGCCGCCGATCAGCTCCAGCACCGGCGCCACGTTCCAGAGGCTGGAGCTGTTCATGTGAACGATGTGGAGCGAGGCGCCTGTGGCCGCGGCGTTGGCGATCACCTCCTGCATGGCGCTGATCGTCATGTCGCGCACGTGTGTGTAGATGGTCGTGCCCGCTTCCGACGCGAATCGGAAGACCTCCAGGATCTCTTCGAGCGAAGCACCCGGGTAGTACTGGTGCGCCATCCCGACGCCCAGAGCGCCCTCGGCGAGGCCCTGGGCGAGAGCGTCGCGCAGCGCGGGGTAACCGTCGGGCAACACCGGGTCGTACCTGGCCACCGCAGCGATGAACGACAGGTCCACCATCGCTCCTTCCCCGTCGCTCTCTGCGGCCTCGAGGGCGCTGCGCGCGGCGTCCAGCCGACTGGGCATCGCCAGCGTCCTGACCGACATGTGCGAGACCGTGGCTCCGTAGTTCAGGATCGATCCCTTGCTGCGCTCCCCGAGGTAGGCTGAGACCTTGCCGACGCCGCTCTCCATTTCGAGCGCGGTCGTGACACCGTCGCGGGCCTGGAACTCGTTTGCGCGGTTTGTCTGGCCGTGCGCGTGGAGATCGATGAACCCCGGCGAGACCACCAGGCCGGCGACGTCCACCACCACCTCGCCATCGAGCGCCTCCTCCGAGACGGCCGCGATCGTGGAGCCGTTGATGCCCACGTTGCGCACCGCGTCGAGCCCCGTCTCAGGGTCCATGACGCGCCCCCCGGCGAGCACGATGTCGTAGCGTTCCTGTGCGGCGGTCGGGGGGGACAGGGCGAGGGCGGTCGCGGCGGCGGCCACGACGGCCAACATGCAGCCTCTGATTTCTGCTGATGCGTTCAACGGGTCATTCCTCCATCGTCCTGATCGCTCAAGTCACGGCAGACGTAGCCGGGGCCAGGCCGGTCGCGCTACAAACTACCAAAGAGGTACTTCCGGGCCGATGGCACCGCAACCGCAGGGTTTCCCTTGACATCGTCGATCTGGCCAGTAATTTAATCTAGCCTGATAATCTGTCCATAACAGAGGGTCTGCAGTGACCGACTGGAAGCTCCAGGATGCCAAGAACCGCTTCAGCGCCGTCGTCCGCGAGGCCATGGCCGGATACCCCCAACGGGTGACCCGGCACGGCAAGCCGGCGGTGGTCGTGCTGGCGACCGCCGACTACGAGCGCCTGCAGCGCCTGGAGGACGCGAACGCCCCCTCGCTCCAGGAGCTGCTGCTCGCCATCCCCCGGGACGGCCCCGAGTTGCGCCGGCTGAACGCGAGGCCGCGTCCGGTGGACCTCTAGCAGGCTGATAGACAAGCCCGTGGCGGATCCCCGGGCGGCCCGCACCGGCAGGCGCGCATGTACCTGATCGACACAGACGTCCTTTTGGCGCTCCGAATACCCGACTGCAATCCCGAGGTCGTCGGCTGGGTCTCGGCCCAGCGCGCCGCCGATCTCTACCTGAGCGTCGTCACGGTGGGCGAAATCGAGCGCGGCATCGCAAGGGAGCGCACGCGCAATCCCGGGTTCGCGAACCGTCTGGGCGCGTGGCTGGACAACCTCGTGCGGCTCTATTCCGAACGCATCCTGCCCGTCGACACGTCGGTCGCGCGCCGTTGGGGCCACCTGACCGGAAGACACGGCCGCGGCAGCGCCGATCTGTTCATCGCCGCGACCGCGCTGGAGCACGGGTTGACGATCGTGACCCGCAACGTGCGACATTTCGAACCCACGGGCGTGGCGGTGCTGGACCCGTCCGCACATCCTTGACATGCCATGAAGACACCGGACGCCGACATCCGCCGCGCGCTGAACAGACTCCAGCGGGCCCTCGAGAAGGCCCGGCGGGAGGTCCGCGGGCTCCGGGAAGCGCTCGAGCAGTCCGAAGCGGACGGCTTTCCGGGCGACGACTACGCCGAGATGGAAAGCCACCTCGCCTCGGTCGTCGATCTCGTGAAACGCGAGCAGGCGCGGCAGCAGCTCAAGATCCTGCGTTCAGGCGGGATCGCGCCGGGCAGGTTGAGGGTTGGAGGAAGAGCGGCCATGCGGAGCGACGGCACGTGAAGCGACGCGACTTCGTGGCTGGCGGTGCGGTCGGGCTTGCGGGGCTGGCAGGCCTTGGGCGGCCTGCCACGCCCTGGGTTGCGGCCACCCGGGGTCGCCAGACTCTGGTCGTTCGTCACGGCACCCTCTATGACGGCACGGGAGGTCCGCCGCGCACGGGGGACATCGCCATCGACGGCGACCGTATCTCCGCCGTCGGCGAGGTCGCCGCGACGGGCGCGGTCGAGATAGACGCCCGGGGCATGGCGGTCGCCCCCGGCTTCATCGACATTCACTCGCACGCGGACCTGTCCCTCCTGGTCAATCCGCGTGCCGAGAGCCGGGTGCGGCAGGGCGTCACGCTGGAGGTGGTGGGACAGGACGGCAGCTCGATCGGGCCGTGGAGCGACGGCGTTTTCGAGCTGACGCGCGACCGGTACCTGCGCGACTTCGACGTGGAGATCGACTTCCGCGACGTCGGGGGCTTCCTGGACCGGATCGACCGGGAGCGGCCCGCGGTGAGCGTGGCGTCGATGATCGGCCACGGCAATATCCGCGGGCTCGTGGTCGGCGGCGCGGACCGCCCGGCGACCGCTTCCGAGATCGACCGAATGCGCGCCCTGGTGCGCGAGGGGCTGTCGGGCGGCGCCGTGGGGTTGTCGACCGGGCTGGAATACACGCCGGGCAGCTTCGCCGGCCGCGACGAGCTGGTGGCGCTCGCGGGCGAACTGCGCGGCACGATATACCCCTACGCGTCGCACATGCGCAACGAAGACGACCGTCTGTTGGGGGCGCTCGAAGAGGCGTTGCACGTCGGACGGGTGGCGGGGGTGGCGGTCCAGGTCTCGCACCTCAAGGCGCAGGGAGAGCGCAATCACTGGAAGGCCGACGCGGCTCTCACGGCAATCGAGGCCGCACGCGCGGCCGGCGTCGACGCGCACTTCGACCGCTATCCGTACGTTGCCTACGCGACCGGGCTCTCCAATCTCTTTCCCGCCTCGGCGCGGGCCGGCGGCACGGCGCGGTTCATGGCGCGCCTCGCCGATCCGGAGACCGGCCCGGCGTTCGAGCGCGCGTGCCGGGACAAGATTGCGCTGCTGGGCTCGTGGGACGCGGTTCAGATCACCCGGATCGGCGGCCCCAACGCGGCCGCGCGGGGGCGGCGGCTCGGCGAGCTGGCAGCCGAACTCGGCGAGGATCCCTACGACCTCACCGTACGGCTGCTGCGGGACGCGGGCGGCAGCGTGGGCATGATCGGCTTCGGCATGTCCGAGGACAACACGGAGCGCATGCTGTCCCACCCGCTCGGCATGGTGTGCTCCGACGGCGGCGCCTACGCGCCCTACGGCCCGCTCTCGCGTTCCTCACCGCACCCGCGCGGCTACGGCAGCTTCCCCCGGGTGCTCGGCCACTACGTGCGCGAGCGCGGAGCCATGAGCCTGGAGAGCGCCGTGCACAAGATGTCGCGCCTCCCTGCGCAGAAGCTCGGGCTCCGCGACCGCGGCGTGCTGATGGAGGGTGCCGTGGCCGACATCGTCGTCTTCAATCCCGACACTGTACGCGACCGTGCAACCTTCGACGATCCGCACCAGTATCCCGATGGAATTGCGCACGTCGTTGTCTCGGGGGTGCACACGATACGCGACGGGGAGCAGACCGGGCTGCTGGGGGGGCGCGCCGTTCGTGGGCGGGGTCGAGCCGGGTAGCAGGTCCGTGGAGAAGCCCCGCGGTGCACCCGTGAGCGGCGATTCGACCATGTCGCAGTTGCTGCGTGAGCTGGCGGCCAGGTTTCGTGGTTGGGGCGCCGGAGATCCCTCTGCCGCCGAGCTGCGCGAGGACGAAGTCTTCAATCGGCTGGCGCTGCGGATTCACGCGGCCCAGCGGGCGTCGAACCCCGTGCTGCGCCGTTTCTGGGAAGCCTCGCCGGGCGCCGAGCCGTCCGTCTGGCACGAGATCCCTCCGGTTCCGGTGACGGCGTTCCGCGAAGTGCCGATCGTCTGCGGTGCGCCGGAAGTGGTTTTCCGGACCAGCGGGACCACCGGAGGCCGGGGCCGGCGGGGCGAGCACCACGTGCCCAGCCTGGCGCTCTACCGCGCCGCGGCGCGCGGCAACTACCGGCGGCACCTGCTGCGGGGCGCCGAGTCCGTTCGGGTGGTGTCGCTGATCCCGGATCCCGGGACCGTGGACGACTCCTCCCTTGCCCGCATGGCGGGGTTCATCGCGGACGAGCCCGAGGTCACCGGCACCGTGTGGGCCTTCGACCCCGGGAGCGGTGTGGACGCGGACGCGGTGCGACGTGCAGCGGACGGCGCGGTCCCCGTCCTGCTCCTGACGACAACGTTCGCCCTCGTGCACCTCCTGGAGGCGCTGGGCCCGCGCCGTCTGCCGCTGCCCCCCGGCTCGCGCATCATGGAAACGGGGGGTTTCAAGGGGCGGGTCGCGGAGGTGGACCGCACGGAACTCCATGGGCGAATCGAGCGCGTGCTGGGTGTCGCCCCGTCGAACGTCGTCAACGAATACGGAATGACCGAGCTCCTGTCGCAGGCGTACAACGGCGTGGTGGGGCAGTGCCCGGCGGACCCCGCGCATCGAGGCGGACCAGGCGGTTCGCGAACGGCCCTGTCGCACCCGCGGCCGCACCGCTTCCCTCCCTGGGTGCGCACCCGCGCCCTCGACCCGGCAACCCTGTCGCCCCTGCCACCCGGACAGCCCGGACTCCTGTCCCACCTCGATCTGGCCAATGCGGGCTCGGTCTGCCACATCCTCACCGAGGACTTCGGCAGCACGACCGGCGACGGCGGCATCGAACTGGCCGGACGGGCGCCGGGAGCCAGCCTCCGGGGCTGCTCACTCGTGGCCGAGTCCTTCCTTCGCGCGGTGGGCACATGAGGGCGAGCGGGCGTATGGGTGCCACGGCCGCATGAGCGCCGCAGCCACACTGGACGCGTGGCTGTGGCCCCCGGGATTCGCCGCCGAGTGTGCCACGCACACGAGTCGCGCCGGTGGTCTGAGTGTACGTTACCCCAAGTCAGACCATCACTTGGCGCGTTTGCTGATGTCGGCTCTGGCGGAATCGTCAAAAGGTCTCGCCGACATCCGCGCTCAGCACTTGGCGGAGATTGTGGGCGCGGCCGGCGAACGCGTAGCGGCCAGACTGGACGATCGGGTTGTAGACGCGGTCGCCGCCAACGCCGGCCTCACCACGCCCATGGCCCGTGTCGTGGCCCGCGGGATGGCCGAGTCGTGGACCACCGAATCGATGATGCGCCTTTTGCACGCCGAGTTTCCCGATCCCGCGGTGCTGGACGGTTTCGTCACCGACGGCCCAGCCGGGATCACTGGACGGCAAGTCACCGCCGCCGCGCCCGGCGTCACCTTTCACATCGGCGCGGGATCGGTGCCGGGGGTGACGGTCACGTCCATGATCCGGGCGCTGATGGTCAAGTCACCCGTACTGGTCAAGCCCGGCGCCGGCGACATTGTGCTGTCGAGCCTCTTCGCCCGGGAACTCCATCGCGCGGACGACCGCCTTCGCCACGCGGTGGCCATGCAGTACTGGCCCGGCGGCACCCCCGGCCACGATGCCTGGGAACGGGAAGTCCTCAAGCGGGCCGGCCAGGTCGTCGTCTACGGCGGCGACGACACCATCGAGTCCCTTCGCGCCCGGACCCCCGCCACGACGCGGCTGATCGAGCACCCCAACCGCCTGGGCGTCGCGATCGTCGATCCCCGCGCGGCTCCCGACGCCGATGGCCACGCGGCGCGCGCCGTGGCGCTCTTCGACCAGAAGGGCTGCGTCAGCACCCACCTCATCCTTCTCCTCGGCGACCCGGACAACCCGGACGACCTGGACAACCCGGACGACCTGGACAACCCGGAATACGCCGTCCAATGGTGCGGACGCCTCGCGGCCAGCCTGGAGGCGCTGTCGGGCACCCTCCCGCCGGCGACCGCTTCCCCGGGCGAGCTGTCCGCCCGCCACCAGTTGCGGGGCCGCCTGGCCATCCGGCGCGCGGATTCCGGTGATATCCGGTCATGGTCCTGCCCGGCCGGAACCTGGACGGTGGTTCTGGGACGTCCCGACTCGTTCGAGCCAGTGGGCGGGCGCACCGCGTGGGTCGTGCCGGTGCCCGACCTGTCCCGGTGCCTGGAGATCCTCACGCCGCTGTCGCGAGTCCTCCAGTCGGCCGGAGTCGCCGGCCTGGGCGCGCGCCGCCGTGAGTTCGGCGAAGCGCTGGGCCGCGTGGGCGCCACGAGGATCGTGCCGCTGGACCAGGTGCCGTTCCCCGATCCGGATTGGCTCCACGACGGAAGCCGTCCGCTCGGAGAACTCGTGCGCTGGACCGAATTGCGGTGACCGGCCGACCGTGAGTCGCCCCGGCCGCCCCTGCGACCCGGAGGACTCTGCCGGTTGCGGTCAGTCTTCCGGGTCGGGGTCTCTCCTCCACATGACCAGTTGGCGAATCCCCTTTGGATTCTCCTCCACCCTGACCGTCAAGGTGTCGCCCTCCCGGATGCCGCATCGGTCCCGCATCGACAGGGGGATCGTCATCCTTCCCCCCGTCCCCACAGTTATGTCGCCGTAGAAGATTGTACGGTAGATAGCCACTCGAACACCTCACGTGTACTGGTAACGCACACTTAGAATAACCAAAGTCCCGGTCGAAAGCCCGCGGCATCGCGGCCCCATTCGCTGTCGTTCGTGATAACCGCATGCGAATTGAAGACTTCCGGGAATCGGGGCGTACCCACCGTGGGTATCCCGAAAACGGGTCGCTCGCCGGCGGGACCGGAGATCGGCCCGATCGGCCCGGCAACACAGATTCCACTTCCACCTGAGGACGAATACACCGTGGCGGAACACGCAGTCCAGCTTTCGGGCGTCACCAAACGCTTCGGCGAACACACGGCGGTCGCCGATTTCGACCTCCAGATCCCCCGTGGCACGATTCTGGGCCTCCTGGGACCGAACGGTTCGGGCAAGACGACCACGATTCGGATGATCATGGCGATCCTGCTTCCCGACCGCGGTACCGTCGAACTGCTCGGAGGGTTCCCCGACTTCTCGCGCAGGAGCCGCGTCGGATACCTGCCGGAGGAGCGAGGCGTCTACGAGAAGATGAAGGTGCTCGAACAGCTCGTCTTCATGGGGGAACTCCGCGGCATGACCCGCCAGATCGTGCGCCGGCGGGCGATGGAATGGCTGGAACGGCTGGGGCTCGAGGAATGGGCGGGCAAGAAGGTGCAGCAGCTTTCCAAGGGGATGCAGCAGAAGGTGCAGTTCATCGGCACGGTGCTGCACGATCCGGACCTGCTGATTCTTGACGAACCGTTCAGCGGGCTGGATCCGATCAACCAGGACATCCTGGAGTCCATCGTTCGGGAACAGCGCGCGAAGGGCACGACCATCCTCTTCTCCACGCACCTCATGGAGCAGGCCGAGCGCCTCTGCGAGCGGGTCTGCCTGATCTCCCGGTCGCGGAAGGTGCTCGACGGCAACCTGAAGGAGTTGAAGCGGCGGGAACGGACCGGCGCAGTCGCGGTCGAGTTCGAGGGCGACGACGGCTGGCTGACCCGTCTGGGAGTCACGAACCCGGAGCGGGTCGACGAGGCCTACCACATCGACGCGGGTTACGGCATCGAACCCGAGAGACTGCTGGCGACGGCGGTCGCCGAGCGCGTGAGCCTCCGCCGCTTCGAACTGCTGGAGCCCAGCCTCCACGAGATCTTCGTGGCACACGCGGGAGACCCGGAGACGGAACCCGCCCTCAAGGCGCTGGGAGGTGTCCAGTGAGACAGGTGTGGGTGGTTCTGCGGCGCGAGTACATCGAGCGGGTGAGGACCAAGGGCTTCATCATCGCCACGATCGCCATGCCCGTCCTCATGATCGGCCTGCTCGGCCTGAGTGTATTCCTCGGCCTCCAGGCGGAGCGGTCGGCGCGCGATCTCGCGCTGGTCGACCTCACCGGGCAGCTCGGCGAAGAGGTCGCCACGGGGATGGAAGCCGTGGGATACGATGTCGAACTGGTCGACGGCGGCATCGCCATGCAGGAGATGGACCGTCGCGTCCAGGAAGACGAGATCGAGGCCTACGTGATCCTCGACGACCTCACGCTGCAGGAAGGAGCCTTCGCCTACCGGGGCAAGGACTCCCCGGGCCGCGTGCGTGCCGCGCTGTTCGAGAGCGTCGTGGTGGAGACCGTGCTGGAACTGAGGCTCTCGTTCGCGGGCGGCACCGCCGGGTTGCAGGAGCTGCTCAGGGGCGGCCGGATGTCGTTTGAGTCGCTGGGCGACGAACAGTCCGAAATGGAACGCGTGTCGGGAATCGCGACGGGCTTCGGCGGGGCGTTCCTGCTCTACTTCACCATGTTGTTCTACGGCGCCTACGTGCTGCGTTCGGTACTGGACGAGAAGCGCAACCGCGTCGTGGAGGTGGTGGTGTCGTCGATCAGCCCGTGGCGGCTCATGCTCGGCAAGATTCTCGGCGTGGGTTCGATGGGACTGACGCAGGTGGGGATCTGGGTGGGGTGCGCCGCGCTGATCGGACTGCTGGGACTCCCCATGATCGCGGCAAACTGGCCCGCGGCGGACGTCGGGGAACTGAGCCAGCTGCTTCCCGGCGTCGGCGAACTCGGTCTGCTGCTGGTGTTCTTTCTCCTCGGTTACTTTCTCTATTCATCGCTCTTCGCCGCGGTGGGCGCGATGTGCAGCACGGAAGAAGAGGCCCAGCAGGCGCAGTTCCCCGTCATGATGCTCCTCATCGTCCCGTTCATCATGCAGATGACTTCGATCGAGGGGAGCAGCCTCCCGTGGATGGACTGGGCGGCGCTCTTCCCCTTCTTCTCTCCGATCATGATGTATCCGAGAGCGGTCGCGGGCGCGGTACCCTGGTGGATGGTGGGCACCTCCCTGGTGCTCATGGCAGCGGCCCTGATCGGCACGGCGTGGGTCGCTGGCCGAATCTACCGCGTAGGCATCCTCATGCAGGGGAAACGGCCCACGCTGCGGGAGCTGGTCCGCTGGATCAGGCAGGCCTGAGCCCGCCCCGCGGTCGTCGGTGGCTCGTGGGCTAACGGCGCACGAAGCTCTCGGCAAACAGGCGCACCAGCTGATTGGCTGCCCTCGTGTCTTCGATCCGGTCCACGATCGCCTGGAACGGCATACCCGCGACTTCGGCGGCGTACCTGGGGTAGGCCGACAGGCGGGCCAGCAGTCCGGCCGAGTCCAGCTCCGGGTGGAACTGGGTGCAGTAGACGGGTGCGTCCTCGAAGCGGTACGCCTGATTGACGACCACGTTCGAAGAAGCCAGCAGCGTCGCGCGCGGCGGCAATTCCTCCACCAGGTCCTCGTGCCCCATTTGTGCCGCGAACGATTGCGGCAGTTTGCGGAAGACGGGATCGCTGCGGGCCGCGGACGCGAGAAAGACGTCGTGGGTCCCGACCTCGGCGCGGCTGCGGTCGTGGACGACCCTCCCGCCCATTGCGGCGGCCATCGCCTGGAACCCCCAGCACGAGGCGAACGCCGGTACCCCTGAGGCGTGCACCGCGCGCAGCGAGTCGAGGGCAGCGGGGAACCATGGACCACCGGCCGCGGCGGAGTAGGCGCCGCTGCCGCCGAGCAGCACGAGGTCGACACCGGTGAGATTCGCGGCGCGCAGCCGGCCGGCGAGCAGGTCGAAGACGGTGATCCTTGCCGGGAACGGTGCCAGGGCGCGCTCGAAGGACGAGACCTCGTGGGCGATCATCGGGTCGCCCGGATCTCGGACCTGGAGCAGGAGACAACGCAGCGGTGAAGCCGGCCTCGACACTTGCGTGGAACGCGTCAGGTGACGGACCGCAGCAGCGCCGCGAGGTTGTAGCGGTCCAGGGCCATGGCGGCCTGCCTGACCTCTTCGTGGCTCGGTTCGATGAAGATCACGGCAGTGCGGATCGGCTCTTCGTGGTCGGCCTGGTCGGTCGGGATGTACACGAGCCTGCCGCGGCAGAACTCCGACGCACGGCCTTCGTCCACGAACTCGAGATGCACATCCCAGAACCGCCCTTCATGTGTGAAGGTCGTGATGTGCATTCCCGGCGAGGACCCCGGATCCTGGTCGCCCCGCGGACCTGAGGGAACCGGTGGGCTGGGGGGCGGAGATGGTTCCATACTGCTAGTGTAGCGCACGAGGCCACCCCGGCGATAGTCGCTGCGGGCTCCGGCGAGCCTGCTCCCGTGGTTCGTTGACATCGTCGTAGACGATTCCCTACCTTCCTTCGGCTTCTCAAGGCCCGCCAAGGAATCCCTTCAACCCTCAACTCCGACCCGGCGACGGGTCCGTGATGCCTACCGCTCGAATGAAAAGGTTGTGGCTGGGGACCGGTGTCGCAGTCGTGCCGATCCTCTTTGCGGTCGCGCTGGTCGCCGGACGACAGGCTCCCGAGGGTGGCGCGACGACCGAGGTCGCCGATGACGCCGGGCAATCGCAGCCGATTCAGTTCCCGCACGACACGCACGCGGGTCAGTTCCTGATCGATTGCCAGTACTGCCACTTCTCTGCGGAACGTTCGGTCGACGCTGGCATACCGCCCGTGGCGACCTGCGTGGGCTGCCATCAGGCGATCCCGGGGCGGAACGATCCCGCCGAGGTCGCCAAGGTGCTGGAGTACCACAACTCGGGGACGCCCATCCCGTGGAAGCGCATCTACAAGGTCGCCGACCACGTGAAGTTCCCGCACATGCGTCACGTGGCCGCAGGCGTGACCTGCCAGACCTGTCACGGCGAGGTTCAGGAGATGGGGGTACTCGAGGAGATGGCCCCTCAGGCCGGTGACTTGCGCATGGGGTGGTGCGTTTCGTGCCACCTGGAGCGCGACGCGTCCCGCGACTGCACGGTGTGTCACTACTGATGAGCGGCAACGGCGTCGGGCGACGCGACTTCCTCAAGGTCGTAGGAGCGGGCAGCGCCGGCGCGGCGGTCGCCGGATGCTCCACCGACAAGGTCGAGCGTCTTATCCCGTATGTGACGCCCCCGGAAGAAATTACGCCGGGGGTGGCGACGTGGTATGCGTCGACGTGCGGCGAGTGCGCGGCCGGCTGCGGGACCCGGATCCGCACCCGCGAGGGACGCGCCGTCATGATCGAGGGGAACCCCGACCATCCGATCTCCCGCGGCGGAGTCTGCTCGCGCGGGGTGTCGGCGCTGCAGGCGCTCTACAACCCGGACCGTGTCGCGGCTCCGTTGCGGGCAGGCCCGGGCGGGTTCGAGGAGATCGCCTGGGACGAAGCGCTCGATCTGCTGGTGGACCGCATGCGCGCCGGCGGCCGGTCGCTCTTTCTGACCGGAAAGAAGGGGCCGACCGAAGCTGGGTTCCTCGACGGGTTCGTCGACGCGGTCGGTGGACAGCGGGTCATCCACGACGCGCTGGACGACTCCGCGCTGCGCAGAGCCACGGATATCGCCTTCGGAGTGAATACGCTGCCTCGGTACGACATCGCCGCGGCCGATTTCCTCGTCTCCTTCGGGGCCGACTTTCTCGAGACGTGGTTGTCGCCCGTCGCCCTGGGTGCCGACTTCTCCGCCATGCACGGGGTGGATCACGGGACCAAGGCGAAGTTCGTGTTCGTGGGACCGCGTCTTTCCCTGACCGGACAGAACGCGGACGAGTGGATCCCGGCCCGGCCCGGCTCGGAGACGCAGATCGCGCTTGCGGTCGCTGGAGAACTGGTGCGGCGGGGCGCCGACGCCGGCCCATACAGCGAACTTGTGGCGGGGTACGGCCTCGAGGACGCCGCCGAAGCGGCGGGAGTCGAAGCCGAAGCCCTCGCGGCGCTCGCGGACGGGTTTGAAGCGGGCACGGGCCTGGCGCTCGGCCCGGGGCCGGCGGGTCACCACGAGACCGCCACGGCGGCGAATCTCGCGGTGCTCATACTCAACGCGGCGGCTGGCAGCCTGGGCCGCACGATGCATGTCGACGACGCGCCGGGCAGCGAAGCTTCGTCCTACGGCATGGTGGCCTCCGCGATCCGCGACATGGCCGCCGGCGACTACGGCGTGGCTGTCGTGTCCGGGACGAATCCCGCATACTCGCTGCCGCCCGCATCGGGATTCCGCGACGCGTTTGCGAGGGTGCCCTTCAAGGTCGCTTTCGCAACCACGCTGGACGAAACCTCGGCGCTGGCCGATCTCGTGTTGCCGGACGCGCACGCGCTCGAGTCCTGGGGCGATGCGATCCCCTCGCCCGGCACGTATTCGGTACGGCAACCGGCAATGCGCCCCGTACCTCTGTACGACTCGCGCCCGATGAGCGACGTACTCCTCGAAGCGGGACGGCGTCTGGGCCACGACTTCGGCGCCGCCACCTTCCGGGACTACCTGCGGGGCGCGCACGACGCCTGGCTGGCGCAGAACGGCGAGGCGGCCGGTCTGGTGGGCGACCCCGGTGCGCTGTGGCGCGAACTGCTCAGAACGGGATCGGTGTCATACACGGACGCCACCCCCGCGATTACCGCCCTGCAGGCCCCGACGACCGCGGTCGACTTCCGACTGCCCGGCTTCGGCGGCGACGGGGACCTGACCCTGCTGGTCTATCCTTCCCCGCGCTTCGGCGACGGCACCCACGCCAACCGGCCGTGGCTGCTGGAGTTGCCCGACCCCGTTTCGAAGGTCATGTGGCACTCATGGGTCGAGATGAATCCGGCAACCGCGGAGCGGCTGGGTCTCAGGTCGGGAGACGTGGTGAGCGTCGCCTCGGAGAACGGCGCCGTGGAGGTACCGGTCTGGACCTATCCGGGGATACGCGAGGACGCCGTCGCCGTCGCGATGGGCGGTGGCCACACCGAGTACGGCCAGTTCGCCAACGGAAACGGCGTGAACCCGATGGCGCTGCTTTCGGACGCCACCGATGCCGTCTCCGGCACGCTGGCGCTGGTTTCGGCCCGTGTCACGGTGACCGCGACCGGTGCGTGGCGGCGCCTTACGTCGACCGAGGGATCAAGCGACCAGGACGACCGCAACGTCACGCCGGCCGTGGCGCTCTCGTCGCTCGGCCACACAGCCGAGGCCGAAGACGCCCACGGCGCCGAGGACGCACATGGCCAGATCCGGGAACTGCAGGAGGGCGGAGGCTTCCGCCCGGTCACGACCGAAGGACTGGCGGAGGACTTCCCGCTGCCGGGCTCCGACTTCGGCGAATACGATCACCACGGCCCGCGCTGGGCGATGGCGATCGACCTCGACAAGTGCACGGGCTGCGGAGCCTGCGTCACGGCCTGCCAGGCGGAGAACAACATCCCCTGGGTCGGCGAGGTGCAGGCGACCATGGGCCGCGAGATGCACTGGATGCGGCTGGAGCGCTACTACGAAACGGTCGACGCGTCCCACTCCGGGCCGCTGGACATCCGTTTCCTGCCGATGCTCTGCCAGCACTGCAACAACGCGCCCTGCGAACCCGTCTGCCCCGTTTTCGCGGCCTACCACACCCCCGACGGACTGAACGCGCAGGCCTACAACCGCTGCGTGGGCACGCGCTATTGCGCCAACAACTGCCCCTACAAGGTCCGGGTCTTCAACTGGTACCGCTACACGCGGGAGAACATTCCCGAGCCCATGAACTGGCAGTTCAACCCGGACGTGACCGTGCGGGACAACGGCGTCATGGAGAAGTGCACCTTCTGTGTCCAGCGGATCCGGGAGGCGGGGAACCGGGCGGCGGTCGAGGGGCGCGACGTGCGCGACGGCGAGGTCCGGCCGGCGTGCCAGAGCGTGTGCCCGAGCGATGTGATCGTCTTCGGCAACATTCGCGATCCGGAATCGCGGGTGGCGTCGGCCGCCGGGGACGAACGCGTATACCGTGTCCTGGACGAGTTCATCAACACGCAGCCCGCGGTCCACTATCTCAAGCCGGTTACCCACCACGACGTGGACGAGGGCGGGCACTAGCCGATGACGACCGCCGAACTGACCCGGAGGGGCGCGCTCCCCAACCCGGATGTGGGGAAGTATGAGGACGTCAACCGCGATGTCCTGAAGGTCCTGTCCAGGCCCGGGAAGGGATGGTGGATCCTCTTTACGATGGCCGCCGCGGGGGTGGGGCTCTTCCTGGTCTCGTGGTTCTACCAGATCTATAAGGGGATCGGCGTTTCGGGACTGAACGCGCCGGTGGGGTGGGGGGTCTACATTACCACCTTCGTGTTCTGGGTCGGTATCGCGCACTCCGGCACGCTGATTTCGGCCATCCTGTTCCTGTTCCGCGCGCCGTGGCGCCAGGCGATCTACCGCGCGTCCGAAGCGATGACCGTCTTCGCGGTCATGACGGCCGGGCTGTTTCCCCTGATCCACGTCGGCCGGGTGTGGCACGCGTACTGGCTGGTGCCCTATCCGAACGCGCGCTTCCTGTGGCCGAACTTCAGGTCACCGCTCGTGTGGGACGTCTTCGCCATTACGACCTACTTCACCGTTTCCGCGGTCTTCTTCTACCTGGGCACCATTCCGGATCTTGCCGCGGCACGCGACCATGCGCGGGGCCTCAGGAAAAAGTTCTACCAGATCATTTCGCTGGGATGGCGCGGGACGGACCGCGAGTGGCACCACTTCTCGAAGGCGTACATCTACCTGGCGGCGCTCGCCACGCCCCTGGTGCTCTCGGTGCACTCGGTGGTGTCGTGGGACTTCGCAATGGCGATCGTGCCGGGATGGCACACCACGATCTTCGCACCGTACTTCGTGGCGGGCGCGATCTTCTCGGGTGTCGCGCTGGTGATCACGCTCGCCGTGCCGATGCGGAAGTTCTTCGGCCTGGAGGACTACCTCACGGTCAAGCACTTCGAGGCGATGGCGAAGCTGTGCATGCTGACCAGCGCGATCGTGCTGTACGCGTACCTGACCGAGTACTTCCTGGCGTGGTACTCGGGTGAACCGCCCGAGCGCGGCTCGTTCTGGAACCGGGTCTTCGGCCACTACTGGTGGGCCAACTGGATCATGCTGATCTGCAACGGCTTCGTGCCGCTCATGCTGTGGGTGAAGCGCGTGCGAAGATCGATCGCGGCGCTGTTCGTGATCTCGATCTTCATCAACATCGGGATGTGGTTCGAGCGGTACGTGATCATCGTGACCTCGCTGTCGCACGAATACGAACCCTGGGCGTGGGGACTGTACCGTCCCTCCGTGGTCGAGATGGGCATTCTGATCGGCTCGTTCGCCTGGTTCGGCTTCTGGTTCCTGCTCTTTACGCGCCTGTTGCCACCGGTGGCGATCGCCGAGATGAAGGAAGTGATCCCGCCGCCACGGCGAAAACGGGCCGGGGAGGGCGCGACATGATCGGGGCGAAGCTCCGCCGCGGCCACCAGGGCGTCTTCGCGCTCTTCGAGCACCTCGACGCCACGGTCGAGGCCTGCAAGGCGTTGCGCGCAGCCGGACACAAGGGCTTTCGCGCGTACGCGCCCCTCCCGGAACACGAGTTGCTGGAGGAAGGCCTGGCCCTGAAGCACAGTCCGGTAAGGGTGTTCACACTGGCCGGCGGTCTCACGGGCGCGGCCACCGGTTTCGCGTTCACCTCGTGGACCTCCATGGACTGGCCGCTGGTGACGGGCGGCAAGCCCATTCTTTCGATCCCCGCGTACGTGATCATCGCCTTCGAGTGCGCGATCCTGTTCGGAGCGCTCTCCACGGTCATCGGCCTTTTCGTCAACGCCGGGTTGCCCAACCTGCGGCCGATGGTGGCGTATCACCCGGAGTGCTCCAACGGCTCGTTCGGGGTCTACGTGACGGCGCCACCGGCCCGGATCGATGAGGTGCGGAACATCCTGACCGGTTTCGAACCCGACGAGCTGCGGGAAGACCCGGAGGGCTTCGATGTCTGACCGCTCACGGCGCTCGCGGGGCATTGCGCATCGGCTTGTCGGCCTTTCCCTGGCGATGCTGGCCGCCGGCGCGTGCGTTCCGCTCGACGACTTCATGGGGAACGTCTTCGGGCGCAGCATGCGTGACCAGCGGTCGTTCGATCCGTACGAGAACACGCTGCTGCCGGCGGAGGGGACCGTGCCCATGTCGGCGGGAAACTACCCCGCGGGTCACTTCGACACGAACGTCGGGCAGCCCGAGGGGAGCGCGGACGTGCCGCCGCCCTTCACCCAGCTCGACCTGACCAACCGTCCCGAGGTAGTGGACAGCCTGACCAATCCGGTCGCGCCCACGGCCGAGTCGCTCGCCCGCGGGGAACAGCTCTACGACCGCGTCTGTGTCGTTTGTCACGGTCCCGACGGTTCCGGCACGACGGGCTACATCTTCGAGGTTCATCCGGCCATGGTCGCATACCCCCTGGCCGGTGAGGTGGCGATGGCGAAGAGCGACGGATACATCTACGGAATCATCCGGGTCGGCCGCGGCCTGATGCCGGCGTACGGCCACCAGATTGGCCACTACGACCGTTGGCACATCGTCAACTACGTTCGCCGGTTGCAGGGGCTGAACTGATCCATGGCCCACCACTCGATCCCCGCCGAAGTCCCCGTACGCTACCTGGAGCGCAGCGCCGCGACGACCAGGATCGTGCGGCTGATGGTGTTCGTCGGCATCGTGTCGTTCTTCGTGACCCTGTCGCGCGACTCGGCGCTTGCGTGGCAGTCGTACGTCGTCAACTGGAACTACTTCGCGTCCATCGCCATGGGCGGGGTGATCGTTGCGGCGGTGACCTGGATCGTGAAGGCGAAGTGGAACTGGTCCGTTCGCCGGATCCACCACTCGTTCGCGGCGTATCTGCCCATCGCCTTCGTCCTCTTCATCCCGATGCTGCTCAACCTGCGGGAAGACTACTTCCCGTGGATCGAGATGATGGCGGACGATCCGATCGTCCAGAAGAAGGCGGCATACCTCAACGTGCCTTTCCTGGTGAGCAGGAACCTGGTCGGCGTGCTGGCGCTGTTCACGATGGCGTGCGGGTTCGTCTACCTCGCGCTTCGACCCGATATCGGTCGCGTCGGCGTAGCGCGGACATCGGCGGGAGACGACTCCCAGGGACGGTCCCGTTGGCAGGCGCGCCTCACGCGGGGCTGGAGGGGGCTGCAGGCCGAGGAAGCGCGCAGCTATCAGGTCATGACGACCCTGGCTCCGGTGCTGGTGATCGTCTACGTAACCGTGATGACGATGGTGGCGTTCGACTGGGCGATGTCGCTCGAGCCGCACTGGTTCTCGACGCTCTTCGGCGGCTGGTTCTTCATGGGCGCGCTCTGGGGCGGATTCGCGGCCACCGCGGTCGCGGCCGTATTGCTGCGGCGGCGCGACCCGGTATTCGGCGAGCACGTGGGAACGTCCGCGCTGTGGGATCTGGGCAAGCTGACGTTCGCCTTTGCGGTCTTCTGGACCTACCTGTTCTTCTCGCAGTACATCGTGATCTGGTACGGCAAGCTCCAGTGGGAACAGGCCTGGATCAACACGCGGGCGGGCACGCCGTGGGGCGGCCTCTCGGCCACGGTCATCGTCCTGTGCTTCGTGGTGCCGTTTGCGGGTCTGCTGGGCGCGCGCCCGAAGAAGACCCCGGCCATCCTGCAGACCTTTGCCACGGTGGTGCTGGCGGGCCTTTGGCTGTGGCACTACATGCTCATCTTCCCTTCGCTGCACCACGAGGGTGACCCGGTGTTCTCGGTGGCGACCCCGCTGATCGGCCTGATGTTCCTGGGCCTGTTCCTGATGGCGGTGCGCTGGTTCCTGGCGACCTTCCCGGCGGTCCAGATCTGGCAGCCGGAAGTGGATCCGGAGCCGATGGAGGCCGAGGGCTAGCGCGTCACCGCGGGAAGGATCCGGTCCTGCATGGCCATCCACGAGGAATGCTCGGGGCGCTCGTGCAGGGTCCACCCGTTGAACACCGAAATCAGGTCGTGTTCGGGGACCACGTGCAGGAACTGTCCTCCGTACCCGTTGGCCGCGAAGATGCGCGTCTCTCCGTCCTCGTGGACGGGCACCCACCACTGGTAGCCGTATCCGGTGTCGGGCCGGTCGTTGTCCGGGTTGACATCGGGCACGACGGGTGACGTGGAAGCCGCGACCCAGTCGGCCGAAACCACCTGGCGACCGTTCCACTCGCCGCCGCGCAGCATCAGGTAGCCGATGCGCGCCAGGTCGTGCGTGGTGAGGTACAGACCGCCCTCGGAATCCGCCTCGTCCGCCGGTGTCGTCTTCCAGTAGTACTCGTCGATGCCGATCGGGCCGAAGAGGTGCTCCTCCGCCCACGCGTCGATCCGCTGGCCGGTCGCCTCGTGCACGATCCTGCCCAGTATGACGCTCACGCCGTCGTTGTAGTCGAAGCGGGTCCCCGGTTCGACCGTGACCGGGCGGTCCACAACGTAGTCGATCCAGGCGTCGCTCAGCTCCATGACGGTGGTGGGATGCGTCCCGCCGTAGCCCTGGCCGGGGGTTGCCCACGAGATGCCGCTGCGCATGGTAAGGAGGTCCTCGAGCGACGCGTCCGCGCGGCCGGGTTGGGACGGGTCGACTCCGTAGGCGGTGAAGTACGGCCACGCCTCTGCCGCCACCGGGGGAATGTGTCCGGCGTCGATAGCGATCCCGAACGCGACCGACATCACGCTCTTGGTGACCGACTGGAGGCTGTGCAGGCGCGTGTCCCGGTAGAACGGGTGCCACGCGGGGTGGTCGTAGTTGTACTGGTGTTCGACCGTGTCGTCCTGCGCGGCGAGGAGTTGCACGTAGGTGTCGTGGTGGTCCCAGTGATGGTCGGCGACGACGCGGCCGTTGCGGATGAGCAGGAAGTGGTCGATGAGGCCGTAGCGTCCCGCGTCGATATCGGCCACGAGTGCGTCGATCGCCGCCGGGTCGATGCCTTCGGCGGCGGGAGTGGAGACCGGCCACTCGTCGGCGGGCCACTGGGGCTGCGTCGAGGCGGTGGGCGGTGAGGTGTCGCCGGGGCCGCAGGCGACGACTCCGAGGCAGGCTGCGACAGCACACGCCGCCAGCAGGCTGGTGCGGATTCCGTTCTTGAGGGTCATGACTTCGTACGTCCTTTCCGTGTGATCCGGTCGACCCGGTTGCGGGCCTGGTAGCCGATCGAGGCGAGGAGCCGTGCCTCGTGCGCATCCAGGGTCGTCCGGCCGAAGGCCGTGCGCAGGGTGCGCATGACGCTCTCCGCCTTCCTGGCCTTGAAGAAATCGATGCGCTCCAGACCGGCTTCGAGCGCCGCGTACATTTCTTCCAGCTCCGCGGTGGTGGCGGGCCCCAGCGACCGCTTGCCCACCGGCAGGGATCCGGCATCGCCGGCCCCGGCCAGGAACAGTTCGTAGGCGACCAGCAGCACCGCCTGGCCAAGGTTGAGCGAGGAGTATTCGGCGGTGGTCGGGATGACCATCACTTCGTGGCAGCGGTCGAGGGCTTCGTTCGACAGCCCGCGATCCTCGCGCCCGAAGACGATCGCGACGGCTCCGGCGGTTGCGCGCCGGAGAATGCGCGGCGCCAGTTCCCGCGGCCGTGTGTAGTTGCGCTGGGCCGTGCGTGCGCGAGCAGAGGTGCCGACCACGTAGGTGGCGCCGGCCAGCGCTTCGTCCAGCGAGTCCGCCCGGGTCACGGTCTCGACGATGTGGTCGGTGCGGTGCGCGATCCCGGTGATCCGCCACTCGTCGAAGTCACGCGGGTTCACGACGGTGAGTTGCGCGAGCCCCATGTTGGCCATGGCGCGAACGGCCGCCGCGATGTTGACCAGGTCCTGGGGTTCATGAAGAACAACGGTCAGGTTCATTCGGTCACCGCCCGGGGCTGGGTGATGCCGCGTGACACCAGGAGCCCCAGCAGGATAAGCAGGGCGCCGGCCAGGTAGGGGAACGCGAGCCTCGCGTCGAAGAGCGCGCCTGCCATGGTCGGACCGAGCACGCGTGCGAGCGACCCGACGCTCTGGCCGACGCCCAGCACACCGCCCTGACGCTCCGGGCTCGCTGCCCGCGACAGGAGTCCAAGCACGGTCGGCACGGCCCCGCCATACCCGATTCCGAGCAGGACCAGCCCGGCCAGCAGCAACCACAGGTCCGCCGACAGACCGATCAGGAGAAGCCCTGCCGCAAACGGGAGGGCGCTGTAGCGGAGCAGCCCGCGCTCTCCGGTCCGCGGGACCAGCCGACGTACGACCGCGCCCTGGTAGATGGCCGAGATCAGTCCAAGCAGCGCGAAGAGGTACCCGGCCTCGCGCGCTCCAAGAGCGAAGCGCTCGGATGCCAGCAGGGACAGCGTGGGCTGCAGGGTGGAGAAGGCCATCGTGATGCACAGATAGGCCACCAGAATGATTCGTATCTGCCTGGATCCCCGCACTTCGGCCGCCGCCGCGCGGAGGTTGAAACGGGAGGTTGCGCGGTTCCCCGGGCGTCTCGACTCCGGTAGCCAGAGCGTGGCCGCAAGCGCGTTGGCGAAGCAGAGCGCGGCCGCCACGTACCCGGGGGCAGCGGGGGATCCCGGCGAAACTCCGGCCAGAAAACCCCCCAGCGCCGGGCCGATCACGAATCCCAGCCCGAAGGCGGCGCCGATCAGTCCCATGTTGCCTGCCCTGCGGGCGGGCGGCGTGACGTCGGCGATGTATGCCTGGGCCACCGGGATGGTGGAACCGCCGATCCCCCCGACGATCCGCGACAGGAAAAGCAGAGTCAGCGAGTCCGCGCGGGCGAAGATGATGTAGGCGACCGCGCTGCCCAGGAGGCCCAGAATGAGGACGGGCCGCCGTCCGAAACGGTCGGAGATCCGTCCCCACAGGGGGGCCATGAAGAGCTGGACCGCCGAGTATACCGTGACCAGGAGGCCCACCTGCAACCCACCGGCGCCCAGGTCGCTGGCGTAGAAGGGAAGAAGGGGAAGGACGATCCCGAAGCCGACCAGATCGACCAGCACGGCCAGGAAGAGCAGGCCGAGGCGCCCACGGGGTTGTGCCACGGACTGCTAGGTGTCCCGGTCGTCGAAATCCCGGGAGTCGTCCTTGCCGGCCTGGAGTGCTCCCTTGAAGTTGCGAATGCCCGAACCGAGGCCGCGCGCGATCTGCGGAAGGCGCTTGGCGCCAAAGATCAGGACGACGATACCCAGCACGAACAGGATCTCGCCGATGCCTATTTGGGGCACAACCCCTCCTTCCACGATTGCCTGAGCGTCGCGCTCAACCTAACCACGCAACAGGTCCTTTGCGATGGTCTGCAGCTGCATGTTGTCGGTCCCCTCGTAGATCGTGCCGATTTTCGAGTCCCGGTAGAGCTTCTCCACGGGGTACTCCCGGGTGAACCCGTAGCCGCCGTGAAGATCGATGCAGCGGGAAGATACAGCCTGCGCCGTTCTGGACGCGAACATCTTGGCCATCGCCGCCTCGCGCAGGAACGGGGCGCCCTGGTCCTTCAGGCGCGCGGCGTTGTAGACCATCAGGCGGGACGCCTCGATGTCGGTCGCCATTTCCGCCAGCTGGAACTGTACGCCCTGGAAGTCGGCGACGGGCCGGCCGAACTGCTCCCGCTCCTGCACGTACTTCACCGTGTGATCGAAGGCGCCCTGCGCCAGGCCCACCATCTGCGCCCCGATGCCGATTCGACCCTCGTTGAGCGTCTCGATGGCGACCTTGTATCCGCGGCCGGGCTCGCCCAGGACGTTTCCTGCCGGGACGCGCACGTCGTCGAGCACGAGCTCCGTGGTGGACGAGGCGCGAATCCCGAGCTTGTCCTCCTTCTTTCCCACCGAGAAACCGGGCATGTCGCGCTCCACCAGGAATGCGGTGATGCCCTTGTAGCCGAGCTCGGGCTGAACGTTGCCGAAGATGATGAACAGGCCGGCCTCGGCACCGTTGGTGATCCACATCTTGCGGCCGTTGAGCACCCAGTCGTCTCCGTCGCGGACTGCCCGCAGCGCCAGGGCGAACGCGTCGGAACCGCTTCCCGACTCCGACAGGGCGTAGGCGCCCACGGTCCCCGTGGCAAGTCTCGGGAGGTGCCGGCTCAGCTGTTCTTCGGAGCCCCACTTCAGGAGGGCGTTATTGACGAGCGTGTTCTGCACGTCGACGAGGACTCCCACCGATGGATCGACCCGCGAGAGCTCTTCCACCACCGTGGTTGCCGTAAAAAAGGAGCTTCCGATGCCGCCGTAGTGTTCGGGGATCTCGATGGCCATGAAGCCGAGCTCGAACAGCATGGCAATGAGTTCGGAGTCCATTTGTTGCGCGGCATCCATCCGCGGCACACGGGGGCCAAGCTCCGATTCCGCGAAGTCGCGCACCGCTTCGCGGAACATGCCCTCCTCTTCGCCTAGAATCGTCAGCGCCGGCGGACGGGCGAGTGTCGTCATGACTCCTCCTGGGGCGAGCGAACCCCCGATGGAATGCCCACGCCCAACGTGTTTCCGGGGGCTGATAATCTAACCTGTGCTCTGGACTTCCGCATTGGATTCGGTGCGTCGGCTTGACGCCTTCGCCTCGCGCGGCTTTTTTTCTGTCGCTTTGGACCGGCGCTACCCGAACCGACGAGTGAGACCAGGATGTCCGCGATTCCCGAAGGACTCAGGTACACGACCGAACACGAGTATCTGAGAGAGTCTGACGAGCCCGACGTGTACTATGTCGGCATCACCGACTACGCGCAGGGCGAACTTGGAGATGTGGTGTACGTGGAACTGCCGGAGCCCGGTGATTCCTTCGCTCCCATGGAGACCTTCGGCACCATCGAGGCCGTGAAGGCCGTAAGCGATCTGTACTGCCCGCTCGGCGGTGAGGTGGTCGACATCAACGACGCGCTCGACGACGACCCCGAACTGGTGAACAGCGATCCCTATGGGGAGGGGTGGATGATCCAGTTGCGTCTCGACGATCCCGCCGAGGTGGAGACCCTGATGGACGCCGCGAGCTACGGAGCGCACATCGGCGAATAGACTCGCGATCCGGCCGGAATAGCCCCTTATGCCACAGTCCGTTCGACACAGACCCGATTTCCTCGCCCGCCACCTGGGCCCGAGTGCTGCGGACGTCCGGCAAATGCTGGACGTTGTCGGGTGCGACAGCCTCGATCAGCTCATGCACGAGACGGTTCCTGACGCGATCCGCCTCCGCGAACCGCTGCAGATCCCCGACGCGGTGCCCGAAGCGGAACTGCTGGCCCGTCTCAGGGACATCGCTTCGAGCAACGAGGTCTGGCGAAACTATCTGGGAACCGGGTATTCCGGCACGATCACGCCGGGGGTCATTCAGCGCAACATCCTGGAGAATCCCGGCTGGTACACGCAGTACACTCCGTATCAGGCCGAGATCGCCCAGGGCCGGCTCGAGGCCCTGCTCAACTTCCAGACGGCGATCATCGACCTGACGGGCATGGAGATCGCCAACGCCTCGCTGCTCGACGAGGCGACGGCCGCTGCCGAGGCGATGTTCATGCTCTACGGACAGGGCAGAAAGCGCCGCGGGACCGTTTTTCTGGTGGCGGAAGACTGTCACCCCCAGACGATCGGGGTCGTCAAGACCCGCGCGGAGCCGCTCGGGATCCAGGTTCGCGTGGGCGACTTCCGTAAGTTCGCCTTTGACGAGTCGGTTTTCGGTGCGCTGGTGCAGTATCCTGCCACCGACGGGGGCGTCCACGACTATGCCGATCTGTGCAGCGCTGCCCGGGACGCGGGGGCGAGCGTCGTCGTCGCGGCGGATCTCCTGTCACTCGCGCTGCTTACGCCGCCAGCCGAGTTCGGGGCCGACGTAGCCGTGGGAAGCAGCCAGCGCTTCGGCGTTCCGATGGGCTACGGCGGCCCTCACGCGGCATTCATCGCCTCTCGCGAGAAGTTCAAGCGGAAGCTCCCCGGCCGCATTATCGGACTGACCGTCGACGCGCATGGAGGGCCCGCGCTCAGGATGGCGCTCCAGACCCGCGAACAGCACATACGGCGCGAGAAGGCGACATCCAACATCTGCACCGCGCAGGTGCTGCTCGCGGTCATGGCGGGGATGTACGCGGTGTATCACGGGCCCGACGGAATCCGCGAAATCGCGGCCCGGGTGCGCAAACAGACCGCGACGCTGGCGCGGGGACTGGCCGCGGCGGGCCACGAGATCGTGCACGACCATTACTTCGACACCTTGCGTGTCCGGCCGGCGGGCGGATCGGAAGCAGTGCTGGCGGCCGCGCGCGCCGCCCGGATCAATCTCCGGGATTTCGGCGACGGAACGGTCGGGGTGGCGCTCGACGAGACCGTCACACCCGCCGATCTTGACGACCTTCTGGCCGTCTTCGGGACCGGCGGCTCGTCGGCCGAACTGGCCGCGTCCTTCGATCCGGACCCCTACCCGGCGGCGTTCCTGCGCTGCAGCCCCTACCTTACGCACCCGGTGTTCAACTCGTACCACTCAGAGACGGAGATGCTGCGGTACATTCACCGGCTGGAGTCGCGGGACCTGTCTCTGAACACGAGCATGATCCCGCTAGGCTCGTGCACGATGAAGCTGAACGCCACGACCCAGATGACGCCGGTGACGTGGCCCGAATTCGGGGCGCTGCACCCCTTTGCGCCGCGCGAACAGGCGCGGGGCTACGACCGCATCGTCAGCGATCTCGAGGACTGGCTGGCGGAGATCAGCGGCCTGCCTGCGGTGTCGCTGCAACCCAACTCGGGGGCCCAGGGAGAGTACACCGGCCTGCTGGCGATCCGCGCCCGCCATCACGACCTGGGGCAGCACCACCGCGACATCTGCCTGATCCCGTCGTCGGCCCACGGAACCAACCCGGCGAGCGCGGTGCTGGCGGGGATGAAGGTCGTCGTCGTTCGCTGCGACGAGCGCGGCAACGTCGATGTCGAGGATCTCGCCGCCAAGGCCGCCCGGCACGCGACCCGGCTGGCGGCGGTCATGGTCACCTACCCCTCGACGCATGGCGTCTTCGAGGAGGAGATCCGGACCGTCTGCGACATCGTCCACAGACACGGCGGCTACGTCTACCTGGACGGCGCCAACCTGAACGCGCAGGTGGGACTTTGCCGCCCGGGGGACTACGGCGCGGATGTGATCCACATCAACCTGCACAAGACCTTCGCGATTCCGCACGGCGGCGGGGGTCCGGGCATGGGTCCGATCTGTGCGACCGCCGAACTGGCGCCCTACTTGCCGGGTCACCCGCTCGTACCTGTCGGGGGCGACAGTGCGATCGGACCCGTGGCGGCGGCCCCGTGGGGCAGCGCGAGCATCCTGCTCATCTCATGGACCTACATCGCGCTGCTCGGCCGCGACGGCGTCACGGAGGCGACCCGAACCGCGATCCTCAACGCGAACTACATGGCCATGCGGCTGGAGGATCACTTCGACATCCTCTACTGGTGGGGAAGCGGGAGCGGTCGCGTGGCCCACGAGTTCATCGTGGATCTCCGTCCGCTGAAGAAGGTCACCGGGATTACCGAGGAGGACGTGGCCAAGCGTCTCATGGACTACGGTTTCCACGCACCCACGATGGCGTTCCCGGTTCCCGGCACGATCATGATCGAGCCCACCGAGAGCGAATCCCGGGCGGAACTGGATCGCTTCTGCCAGGCCCTGATCTCGATTCGCGCCGAGATCGAGCAGGTGGAACTGGGACTGCAGGACCGCCTCGACAACGCACTGAAGAACGCGCCCCACACGGCGAGGGCGGTCACCGCAGACGAGTGGGACCACGGCTACACCCGGAAGCAGGCGGCGTTTCCGGTCGCGTGGCTGGCGGAACACAAGTTCTGGCCGCATGTCGGACGGGTGAACAACGCATGGGGAGACCGCAACCTGGTCTGTTCCTGTCCCCCCGTAGAGCAGTATGAGACCCGGTAAGGACCAATAGGGAGAGGTGACCAAGTGCCGAAACTGACATTTCACGGCCAGTCCACGTTCAGCATCGAGACCGACGACGGGACCCGGCTGGTGATCGACCCCTTCTTCGACGACAATCCCGTCTCGGACATCAAGCGCGCCGAGGTCGGGGCGGTGGACTTCATCCTCTGCACGCACGGCCACTTCGACCACTTCGCCGACGCTCTGCCGCTGGCGAAGGAAACCGGCGCCACCCTGGTGTCCACCTTCGAGATCGTGTCCTTCGCCGAGACCCAGGGAGTCGCGAACGGGCATCCGCTGCACATCGGGGGCGGCTACGACTTCCCCTTCGGCCGCGCCAAGATGACCGCCGCCCTGCACGGCGGTCAGGTGCATGGTGACACGACCGGGCAGTTCACCACCGTGCCCGGGGGGTTCCTGCTGGACATCGACGGCACGCGGATCTACCACGCCGGCGACACCGCGCTGCTCCTGGACATGCAGCTGCTTCGCGGCAAGGTGGACGTCGCCATCCTGCCCATCGGCGACAATTTCACCATGGGCCCGGAGGACGCCGCCGAAGCGGTGGGGTTTATCGACCCCGACATCGTGATTCCGGTCCACTACAACACGTGGCCGCTCATTGCCCAGGACCCCGAGCAATTCCGTGCGCTCGTGGGAGATCGGGCGCACGTGCACGTCATGAATCCGGGAGACGTCTACGTTCCCTGACGCCCAGCGCGGGCAGGCGTCCGCGGCGACCAACGGATTCGGCTCCCTGGAGTGGCGCGTCCTGGTGGACGACGCGCTTCCGGGAACCACCAACATGGCGCGGGACCATGCCCTCGCGGCCCTTGCCCGGCCCGGCCGGGGCACCGTGCGCTTCTACCGCTGGGAGACTGCCACCCTCTCGTTCGGACGCAACGAACCCGTCACCGTCGGCTACCGGAAGCTGCTCCGCAACAGTCGGCGCATGGGAGTGGTGCGTCGCCCCACCGGGGGCCGCGCCGTGATTCATGACCGCGAGTTCACCTACAGTGTGGTGCTTCCGGCGCATGCGCTCGGCGGGCTGAGGCTCACGTACCGGAGGATCAACCGGGGCCTGGTACGGGGGCTGCGCCACCTGGGCGTGGATGCCGGAGGGGCCGCCGGCCGGCCTGTTGCGCCTGACGCAGGCCCTTGCTTCCTCGAGGCTGCCGAAGGCGAGGTCGTGGTGCGGGGGCGCAAGCTGGTGGGGAGCGCGCTGGCGCGCATCGGCGACGCGATCCTTCAGCATGGGTCCCTGCTTCTGGTGGCCGACCAGAGCGCGCTGAACGCGGGGGCTGCTGCCGCGACGGCCGGGGCGGGCCCAGCGGCCGCGTCGGGCGCGCGGCCGATTACGCTGGCGGAGGTGCTCGGCGAAGTGCCCGCCTGGGAGCGCCTGGTCGACGCGATTGAGCAGGGGTTCGCGGAGGAATTCGGGGGAGACTGGGCGCGCGGAGAGGAGACACCCGAGGAGACCGCCATGGCGGAGAAGTTGGAAACGCAATACGGTTCCCGCGAGTGGACATGGCGCCGATGAGCAACTCCGGGCCTGCCCTGCCGGGGGTGGACGATTGCGATGGCGCGGGTCCGGTCCTCGAAGCATCGCCGGACCGTGCTCCGGAAGGCAGTGTTTTCCAACCCGGACATGATCATGAACGAGCCGGGGGGAGGGGCCGAGGTGGGGGGGGGTGCGATGGTGAGGGGTGGTGGAGGTTGGGATGGTGGGGTGGAGGAGGGGGCGGCGCAAGGGCCGCCAGCCCCGAGGCGAGCGGAGCGAGCCGAGGGGCGGGCGGGGCCGGTCATGCTGCGGGGTTCAGCGCCTTGGCGATGAGCTGGAAGAGCACCTTGCGGGCCCGCTGGACCTTTTGGCCGGCCTCCACGGTGTTCACGGCGTGTGCTGCGGCGTCGAGCTTCTCGAAGGTGACGCCCGGCTTCAGAAAGCCTTCGGCCCCGGGCAGCGACCGGAGCTTCTCGTACGGGGTCCTGACCAGCTCCTGGGGGTACTTCCTGCGGCGGCGCCCGTTCGCATCCTCGACCTCGACCGCGAAGAGGCAGGTGCGGTGATGGTTGAGAAAGGGCGAGAGATGGTCGCGCAGGAACGCGTCGGCATCCGGTGCCAGAGACTCCGGGATGTGGCTGCGCCCCAGCCACCGGCGAACGACGTTGCCGTTCTTGGACTCGACCAGCGCGTTGTCGTTCGAGCGCCGGGGCCGCGACTTCGTGAAATCCTCGACGTGCAGCTTGTTCAGCATCTCCGCGACCCGGTGGTTGATGAACTCCGACCCGTTGTCGCAGTGAAAGGCCAGGACGCGGAAGGGGAACGCGCCGATGAGCGCCTCGAGCACGGGGACCATGAACTGCTCGGTGATCCGGCGAACCGACGCAAGTTGTTGGTACTGCGTCACTTCGTCGACCATGTTGATCACGTAGGCCCCCTTCTCGCCATCGCGGTCACCGCTGTGCACGGTGTCGACGCGCACGAAGCCCGGACGGCCCTCCGGCCGGGGCCTGCGCCGCTGGCCGATCGGCGAAGGCGCACCCCGCGTCGTCCGCAACGTGGTCCGGGCACGCCGGTACACCCGGCGGTTCCGCAGGTTGTAGATGTGGCCGTTCGAGATCCCGGCCAGGCGTTCGAAGCGCTCGTCGCGGAAGACATGGTACATGCGCCACAGGATCCGCTTCGTCGCCGGTCCCGAGAGCTGGCCGACGGCCTCGTCCACCTCGGCCAGCAGCAGCGCGTCGGCGGTCGTGTAGACCGTGGCGAAGGGCCGCGCCGGAGGGCGCAACCGGTGGTCGCGGATGCGGCCCGTGCGGCGCTGCTGCGTGATCAGCCGGGTCAGCTGGGCGTCCGAGTAGCCGGTGACCCTGGCGAGATACTTCCTGACCAGACCCTTCCCGGCCCTCGACAGGCCGAAATGGTAGCGGAACCGGACCAGCGTCCGCTCAACGAACGCGTACGCCGCCTCGCGGTCGTGGGGGGTGATCTCCGCCGCCTCGCTCCCGCCGAGGAAGGCGCGGATGTCGTCGAGGGTGCAAATCCGTTCGGTGCAGAGTGTCACGATCATGCTCCCATGATCTGCTCGCACCCCCGCTCGTGCTCACTTCCCGTTGGAAACCCGCTTCCCGCTCATGATCATTTCTCATTGGACAACGCTAAGGCTTGACAGTCTCCCCGGCGATACTCATTATGGCAAGCCGTTGCGAAAAGCGTACGGAAGTCCGAGACTCCATGGGTCGCGCCCTGGAGCGCGGCTAACTTCAACCATCAGCACAGGACCCAAAGCGGGAGGTTCCCTTGGCCAGCTTGATGAGCGTCTTCGACGTACTGCTCCAGCTTCCTGGAATGGAAGCTCCGGATCTCACCTTCACCGAGCAGATGGCACAGTCCTGGGAGGACGCCGGCGACATGCGGTATCCGCTGGGCCTCTGTGTGGTGGTGGGCTTCATCGTGATCATCTGGAAGTTCTTCGACATCCTGCGTAAGAGCGGTTCCACGAGGAAGGTGCTCCGGGCCGTCGACGAACTGCTGTCGCAGCACCAGATCAAGGAGGCGCTCGAGCTTACGCGCGAGTCCGACTCCCCGGCGGCGAACATCCTCCATGCGGGGCTTGAGCGTCAGGACGAAGGGACGGATCGTGTGATGAAGGCCATCGAGAACCAGGGCCTCATCGAACTGTCCAAACTGGAAAGCGGACTCGTGGTGCTCGCCACGCTTACCAACGTCGCGCCCCTGCTCGGCTTCCTCGGGACCGTGATGGGGATGATCGCGGCCTTCCAGGCGATCGAGCTGGCGGGTGAGGTGGACGCCACCACGGTTGCGTCCGGGATCAAGATCGCACTTACGACCACGGCAGCCGGGCTGGCAATCGCGATCCCGGTGAGCATCGCCCACAACTTCTTCGTGTCACGGATCGACCACCTCGTGATCGACATGGAGGAGTCGGCCCAGAAGATGATCGACGCCCTGTTCGCGATGCAGGCGGGGCGGTCGACCGGCGACTAGCAGCCCTCTCGCGCTCCGGGCAGGCCGCGTGCCGCATTCCCGCCCCCCTGAAGCGGGAAGCGCCACTCGGTCTGCCCGGAGTCTTTTGGTGGCGGCTGTTTTCTCTGCCACATTCGCCGCCACCCCTTCGGCAGGTCAGGAAGGCGTCGGTCGCGCCGTAGGCCTGTCGGTCCCCGATTCGGTCATGCGGGACCTGTACGATGGCCGCTATTGGAGGGCCAGCCTTGTGCTGCGGTCCCATCTGAACCCGGTGTCCTCGGCGTCCTGGGACGACCGTCTCGTGCTGGCGGAGGCGGAGGCGGGGTGGAAGAACTGGGACGGCGCGATTGCAGCGCTTGTACCGACAGCGGGTGACGTCGAAGACGTGCCCGCGCGCGCGTGGTTCGCACTCGGCACGGCGCGGCAGGCCATAGGCGACGGCGAAGGGGCGGTGACCGCGTTTTCCCGCTTTGTGGACGCGGCTTCCGCAGGGTCGCGTGAGGTCCTCGCCGCGCGCTCCCGCCTGGCCCGCGCGGCCGCGGTGCAAGGCGCACCGGAACTTGCGGTCCAACACGTGGCCGCGATTCGCAGCCGATCCGCCGAGCTGGCCGACTGGACGGCACTGGCTGCCGCCCGTTCGCTCTCGGGCGCGGGCGAGGCCGAGGCGGTGGGTGACCTGCTTGCCCTCGTGGAAAGCCCGTCCGTGCGGGATCTGGGCTGGGCTCTGGAGATGGACGCATGGGCCGCTTCGGGTGACACGGCACGCGCGCTCGAGTCGCTCGTGGCGGTCGCGCCCCGGGTCGAGGGGTTGGCTCCGGCGGCCCGCACCGCGCTCCTGGACCGTGAATGGCGCTACAGGCTGGCGCTGGGCGACTCGACCGGGTCGGTTACCGCGATGGAGAACCTGTTGCGGCGCACGACGCGCACCGCCGCAGCGACGCAGGCTGCGATCGCGCACTGGCGCGTGGCTTCCGGCTCCGGCCCGGAGGTGCTGCGCCTCGTCGCGGCGGCCATGGGAAGCGGCGGCGAGTTCGGGTTCGCGGTGCGGGCATGGAGGCTCGCGGCCACGCGGGGTGCGGTTCTCACCGACCGCGAGCGCCTCTCCCTGGCACGCGCCTACAACGGCAGCGCGGACCGCGACCGGGCCGTGGCGGTCTACCGGGAACTCGCTGGCGCCGCCGATACGGACATCGCGGCGGCCGCCCTGCAGGCGTGGGCGGCCATCCGGACCCGGCAGGGGCGGCACGGCGACGCGCGCACGCTTCAGGACCGGCTCGTGGAGCGGTTTCCGGCCAGCCCGCAGGCGGTCGACGTCGTTTTCTTCCGCGGCGACGACCACCAGGATGCCGGACGGCTCGACCAGGCCGTCGCGCATTACCGGCGGGTCGTGTCCATGTCTCCTTCGGCGGATCGTGCCGGACTGGCGAGGATGCGGTGGGGGCAGATCCACCTGGCCCGCAATGAGACCGAGGCCGCCCACCAGACCTTCCTGTCATACCTGGAGGAGTTCCCCGAAGGACGTCGCTGGGAAGAAGCGAGTTACTGGGGCGCGCACGTCGCCGAGATGACCGGCGATGCCGAAGACGCCGAGGTGTTGCGTGCCCGAATCCGCGAAGAGAGTCCGGTGTCCTACTACGCGTTCCTCGCCGACGCGGAGGGCGACTCGCTGTTCCGCCCGGTGATGGTGGAAGCGGACGCCCCGCCCGAACCCGACTGGATTGCGCCCGAGCTGGAGCTGCTGGCGCTATTGGAGGAAGCCGGACTCGAGGAAGCGGTCGCTTCCCGGATCGCTGCGATGAAGGCAAGCGCCGGCGATTCAGACGGGTCCCTCCTGGCCCTCGGGGTGGCGCTCCACGAAGCGGGCCACCCGCTCGAGGGGATTCGCGTGGGACTGCAGCTTCGCGGCTCGGGCCGGCCCTGGGACCGGACGCTGCTCCAGGTGGTGTACCCCTTCCCCCACCGCGAGCTGGTGGAGTCCCGGGCGCGCGAGCTGGGACTCGATCCCTTCCTGGTCGCCGGCATCATCCGGCAGGAGAGCGCATTCGTTGCCGACATCGTGTCGCCGGCGGGCGCGATCGGCCTGATGCAGGTGATGCCCGCGACCGGCCGGCAACTGGCTGGCCGGATCGGACCCCGGAGGTTCCGCACCGAAACGCTCGAGACGCCGGAACTCAACGTGCACCTCGGCACCCGCTTCCTGGCCGATCTGATGCGCCGATACGAAGGTGACATCCCGCTGGTCCTGTCCGCCTACAACGCGGGACCGAGCCGGGCCAACCGCTGGCGTCGGCTTCCGGAGGCCGAAGACCCCCACCGCTTCACCGAACGCATCCCCTTCGCCGAGACCCGGGGCTACGTGAAGAACGTGGTCCGGAATCGGGCGCTCTACCGGTGGCTGTACGGCGGGGAAGCGGAGGCGCGCCCGGCCTCATGATCGAGACGCGGCAGCTGACGCGCTACTTCGACCGCAAGGCCGCGGTGCAGGGACTCGACATGCGGGTGGAGCCGGGCGAGATCCTCGGCTTTCTGGGGCCGAACGGAGCGGGCAAGACCACCACCGTCAAGATCCTCACGTGCATGATCAGGCCGTCGCAGGGGTCGGCCCTGGTGGCGGGGTTCGATGTGGTGAAGGACCCCATGGAGGTCAAGCGGCGTGTGGGATACGTGCCGGAGGCGGGAGCGATGTTCGAGGCGCTCACCGCGCGCGAGTACCTGATGATGGTCGCCAGCTTGCGGGGCATCGAGACCCGGGCTGCGGGCGCGAGGATCGACGAGCTGATGGGTCTCTTCGGGATGCTCGACTCGCTGGATCAGCTTCTCAGGGAACACTCCAAGGGGATGAGGCAGAAGGTGCTGATCACCTCGGCGCTGATCGGCAACCCGGAGATCCTCTTCCTCGACGAGCCCCTGAACGGACTGGATGCCAACGCAGCCCTGGTGGTGAAAGAGCTGCTTCGCGAGTTGGCCTCGCAGGGGCGGACGGTCCTTTTCTGCTCGCACATCCTCGAGGTGGTGGAACGGATCTGTACCCGGATCACGATCATCGACGAAGGGCGAAAGGTCGCCGAGGGCACCGCCGCGACGATCGCCGCCGAGACGGGCACCGCCAACCTCGAACAGGCGTTTGCCCGGCTGACCGGCGTGCGTGACACGGCGGAAGTCACGCGCGGTCTCCTCACCGCTCTGGATCCGGATGGGCCGGTGCCCGACGGGTCGGCGACCGTGCCCCGGGACGCTGGCGGTCCACCTCCCTCCGCCGGCGGCAACGGCACCTGATGATGATCGCGCGCCGGTTCGTCGAAGCAACGGGAGCCGACTACTCCCAGTGGCGCGTACTGGCCGCGACCATGCTGAGACTTCAGCTACGCTCGGCCAAGGCCCTGCAAACCAAGTCCACGGAAGAGCGCGGGCGGAAGCTTCCCTGGGGATTACTGGTGATGTATGGGCTGTTCGGGTTCTACATCAGCATCATTGCCGCCCTGGTGCCGGGTGCGTTCATGTCGGGCACGCTTGCGCTCCTCATGATCTGCATCATGATCGCGACATCGATCCTGGTCGACTTCCAGTCAGTCGTGGTTTCGGCCCACGACTACGAGGTCCTGGGCCATCAGCCCGTGTCTTCGCGAACGTACTTCGTTGTCAAGGTGACAAGCGTCCTGGTCTACACCGGGGCGATCGGCGGCCTGATGGGCGGATTCGCGACGATCTCGTTTCTCGTGCGATACGGTCCGCTGGTCGCGGCGGCGTGGATCGCGGCGCTCGCCGGGGTCATCGTCTGGACCACGCTGGCAATGGTGTACATGTACGCCGCGATGCTCCACCTGGTCCCGCAGCGACGCCTGCGGCGCGTGCTGTCCTACCTGCAGCTTGTGGCCGGGTTCGGCGTATTCGCTCCGCTGGTGCTGATCATGTACACCGACTGGCTCCCGACCGCCGCGGTGGATCCACCGATCCAGCTCCTGGTGCTGCCTTCGACGTGGTTCGCGAGCGTTCTCCCCCTGGCCGAGGGCCGTTGGAGTGCGTCGGTATTCCTGTTCGTTCTGGCCGCGTTCGGGAGCATCGTTGTTCTCGTTCGCTACGTCGGCGGCAGACTGTCGTTGTCGTATGCCGAGCGTCTGGGCACGATCGTGTCGGGGAGCACGGCGCCCCGCCGGCAGGGTATGACCGGAGGATTCGCGCGGGCGAGGATGTCTCCCGAACTGCACGCGGTCGCGACGCTGGTGCGCGGCCAGTTCAGGGACGACATGAACTTCAGGCTCGGTGTGCTGGCCATTCTGCCGGTCACGGTGCTGTATGTCTTCATGGGACTCAGGGACGGACCGCTTCCCGATCCCTTTGTGGAGCTGGGCTTCGGGGCGAGCGACCTGTTCCTCATCCACCTCGCCGTCCTCGCGATGCCGCTCATGCTGATGGAGAACCTCTTCCGGAGCGAATCCTACAAGGCTGCATGGGTGTTTTTCGCGGCCCCGGTAGACCGTGCCAGGCTGGTTGCCAACACCGGCAACTGCGTGACGGTCTTTTTCCTCGTCCCGTACCTGATCGCGCTCGCCGGTGTGCTGACCTGGGTGTTCGGCCACCTCTGGCACGCGGTGACACACACGCTGGTGCTCGGGCTCATGGCCCACGTGCTGATTCACACCGCGCTGATTGCCGCGCCGCGCCTTCCCTTCGCGATGCCGCCCCGCATGGGGGGGCGTGCCGGTTCGATGATTGCAGTCATGCTCCTGGGAATGATCGGTGTCGGACTGTTGCCGCTATTGCTGTGGCCTGCCTACGCGCGACCACTGAACACCGTGGTGACGATCGGGGTGCTCACCGTGGTGGCACTGCTGATGCCCCGGTACGTGGTGCACAGAGTGCGCGACCGGGTGGGTGTGCTGGAGTTCACCGGATAGCGTCGTCGGCTGTTCTTTTCCGCAAACCCTGACGTAACGTCAGGGTCGCCCGAGGCACTGCCGACAAAGCGGGCGCAGTTCACCCGCCGGTTCGTAGCTTGACGCTCGATTTGCCCATCCCCATCATGCAGCCGTTATCGTGGCCGCGTTCCCCACCGGAAGCGGTCGAGTGTGCAACTGCTTCTTCGAAGGATGGCAGGAATGGCGAGAGGGACGGTCAAGTGGTTCAACGACGCAAAGGGCTACGGATTCATATCCCGGTCCTCGGGCGAGGATGTCTTCGTTCACTTCACTTCGATTCAGGGCGAAGGGTTTCGAACCCTCGCCGAGGGGGAAGAGGTGGAGTTCGAGCTCCGGGAAACGGAACGGGGCCTGCAGGCGGCGAACGTGATTCGAGCCTGACCGTACCAGTCCGCGCGCCGGTGCCGCGCGTGCCGCGCCGCGGGCTTGCTAATGAAGGATGTTGCGGGATCGAAGGTGGGCGATCACCGCGCCGGTCATGAATGGCCGCACCCGGTAGCGTTCGTGCGGTAGCGGAGGCCGGTCGTTCCGTCCGTCGCCCGTGGCGAGCATCTCGATCACGTGCTGGTCCACAAGGGACCGGAACGTGTGGGGAGCCTCGGTTGCGGGTGCCCGCGCGACCTCGCGGTATTCGTCAACCGTGAGCGAGCCGTGATCGAGGATCGATTTCAGGGCGAAACTCTGGGTCAGGTCCAGCATGTCCATCTGGGGGCTGAGAGGCTCCAGCGGCTGGACGACCAGACTGCCTTCCAGCGAGCTGAAGTCGGCCGACCGCAGCCAGTGGAAGAGCGCCAGGCGGATGGAGCCGTGGGAAGCCCTGTGGAGGCGCTCGAAGTAGTGCTTCTCGATCAGTTGCTGTCGTTTTTCACCGGGCTGGATCCGGCGTGCCCGGGTGCGCAGCGCGTCACGTCCGTGGGTCGGCTCGACGTACTGCAAGGGAAGACCGCTGCGCAGGTGACGGGCGAGAATCGCGTCGCGCAACTGCTCGGACGTGAGGGGTGAGAGCGTGAGGCGCTTGACGTCCGTGACGTACCCGGGCGCACGCTTGCGGACCAGCTGCCAGGCGGACGAGGTCAGCGAAACGATCCAGAAGACGCTGCCCTCGGTCTCCGCCACGAAACCGAGGAAGCGTTCGAAGAGATGGCTTCCGCCGCGAACGCGCATGTGCAGGTGTTCCGCGCCCTCGAGGACGACTGCGCCGGGCATGGCCCCGGCCGGCGCCTCAAGAATGCGTTCGGCCAGCACGTCGAGATCGTCGGCCTCTCCGAGGCCCAGCCATGTGCCAAGGGTCGCCGCGAGCGCCGTTTCGGTGCGAATGCGCGCTCGCAGGATCTTTCGGACGACACCCGGACCGTCGTCGGACAGGTGCGCCGCGACAACGTTCAGAAAGCTGGTAATGCCGGCGCCCGGTGGGCTCACCACGACCTGACAACCTGCTCTACCGTGCTGCCAGCGCTCCCAGGCGGCCGTAACGTCGGCGAGGGCGTCCTGCCTGCCGGCGAGAAGTTGCGGGTCGCTCAGAGGTTCGAAGGCAAAGAGGCGCCGGTAGACGACCGGCAGCGTGTTCACGAACTGCGTGGCCGCGGCCAGCGTGTGCTCGCTGAGATCGGTGGTGCCCTCGGGCGGGGGACGGATGCCCAGAGTGGTGGCCAGCGGACGCAACATCCTGCCGAGGGTGCGGATTCCGTCGACGATCCGCTGGCCTGCTTGCGCCAACCGCGCTCGCCAACGCCGCCAGTCCCGCGCCACCTCGGTCGCGACATAGGAGCGCGCGTCCAGGTAGCCCGCAGTTAGCCGATCCGCCGTGACACGGTGGTCGAGCCGCGCCATGCCCTCTTCGACCTCGTCGCGCGCACGCTTGACCGCTGCCGCCAGCGCGCGTTCCAGTCCTGCGCGCGCCCGCGCGGCCTTGTCTCCGGCGCGCTCGAGTCCATTCTCGACCAGGGCGATCGTGTGCTCGGATCCTGCATCGGCGGCGTCCCTGAGTTCGGCGATCGCGGCCTCGTATGCGTAGGACGCGACTTCGCGGAGTTCCGCGACCTGGGTACCGACCTCCTCCAGGGCACGAACCATTGCCTGGGGTGCCGTGCGAATCCGCTCCATCTTGAGCGTATCGAACGCCTGGACGGCCGCTTCGCGCATTTCCACCGCGCGTACGTCGCGCCCCGGTCTACGGATGGATTCCCCGGAATCGGGGATGTCATGAACGGCCAGCGTCTCCGGCAGTTGCAGGCACAGCGCCTCGATGTCCGCCACGGCTTCCTCCGCGCCGGCGGCAAGGTCGCGCGTGTAACGTGACGGGTCGTCCAGAGCCGCGGCAGCGCGCCTGAGACGATCGACTGTCCGTGTCTGCTCGGTCCTCAGCGCGGCGGCGAGCCCGTCTGTGGGGTCCGCCACCCCTTCCGCACGGCCGGCCAGCCCCGGGGCCCGCTCACGCCCGGCATGCAGCTCCCGTTGCACCGCCTGAACAACGGTCTCGATCTCCCGGGCCGTGCGCGTCCACGCCTCGATCATCCGCCGGCTGATCGCCCGGGCACCGCTGGTTGCCCCGAGCAGGCGCTGATACAGCTCCAGGCGGGTGGCCGTCCGCTCGGCCCGGTCGTCCCATCGGCGGGCGAGCTCCGTGTCTTCCCACGTGCTGGAGGCGACGGTCCTGTCGCCGGCCACGAAGGTCCCGGCTACGGCCACCGCCGCCTCCGGGCGTTCGGTCAGCGGGCCGAAATCCTCGCCTTCCGCACGACCCGCCGCTGCTGAAACGCCGTCGAGCAGCGCCTCCAACTCGCTGTGAAGCTCCGTGGCGGCGTCCTGAGCGTTTTCCGTGCCGCCCATCCACGCGGACCAGGCGCGCTCCAGCCGCCCCAGCCATTCGGCGCGCGCGCGCTGGCTGGCACGAAAGGCGCGTGCCTGCGCTGGTACGACGTCCGACTCCAGATGGACGCGCGCCAGGCGAGACACGGGGACGTCGTGCTCCGCACGCCGCCACACGATCGGGCGCAGGGCGCGCGCGACGAGCCGCCTGGTCAGGTTCCCGGCTCCGAGTCCGGCGCGACGGTGCAGTGCGGTGGGCGCCACCGGAGCGCGCACGACCGCCGGCAGGTCGGCCAGGGCCGCGCGCACCTCCTCGGTGGTCGAAGTCAGGCGGTCGTGCAACTGCACCGCGAGCTCGGTGCGGCGGAGCGCGAGACGGAGAGGCTTGAGCACGTCGCGCGCGGTGCGGCGGCGGTACTCCGATCGTGTCCCATCGGCCGCGAGGTGATCGCGGGCCTTCGCGTGCGCCGTCACGGCATGAGCCAGGACACGCCGGACAGGCTGCCATGCCCGTTCGTCCTGGTCCCGCCACAGGACCCGGTAGGGCTCATGCACGGCCCCGGCGATTGCCGCCAAGATCTCGTCGTCGGTCATATGGGGTGTTGCATGACCGGGCGCGCGGCGAGGGGGCGATCCGCTCACGACGCTGCCGGATCACTCTGGCCGGAGACACCGGAAGGACCGCCGATCGGGTACCACTCGTGTTCGGCGGCCAGTCCCGCGGCCCTGAAGCCTTCGCGCGCGCGCTCCGTAATGTCGCTCCTCAGAAGAAACTCGAAGCGCGGATCGAGGACATAGGCGCGAACCCTCAGGTGGGTCACGAACGTGGTGTGGAACTGGTCGGCGACGAATACCTGAATGGGCTTTTCGAGGAACACGTACTGCGAAGTCACGGCCGCGTCGAAAGCGATCTCCCTGGCCTGCTTCTCGTTTACTCTCCCGGGAAGGTAGAGGTCGGTCACCACCTGGCAGTTGAGCTGGCCGGCGTTGGCGTTGGCCACCTGTTCCTGTACGACCTGGGAGTTCGGGACTGTCACCAGGTTGTCGTCGGCGGTCACGATGCGCGTCGAACGCAGGCCGATCGAGACCACTTCGCCGTAGGTCCCTCCGACCGAGATCTTGTCCCCGACCTGGAAGGGCTGGTCGAACACGACGATCAGGCCGCCGAAGACGTTCTTGAGCAGATCCTGCGCCGCAAACCCGAGCGCGACCCCGAGCGCCGCGCTTGCGGCAAGGAGCCCCTGGGCATCGACCCGGAAGATCGTCCGCACGATCAGGTACGCCGCGATGCCCCACAGCAGCATGCGCGTGATCGGGATCAGCCACTTGAACGTGAGCCGCCGCCGCACGCTCCGCTCGGCGAGGGTCTCGAGGATCCAGATGAGGCCCCTGATCAGGAAGCGGAAGACGACGAGCACGACCAGGGACCAGAAAACGCTGACCCCGAGGCTCCGGACTTCGTCCCGGGCCTCATCCAGGTCGAGCCCCCCGGAGGTGGCCGTAGCGGTATCGGGTGTCGACTCCGCCCCGGGCGTGCCCGCGGCTTCCATCCGGTCGAGCCGATCCAGAATGCGTTCCTGAGCGGCCATGATGTCGTCGAGCCTCGCCGCGACGGAGTCGACGGCCACAGTATCGGCGAGGGGGTCGGCGGCCAGGGCATCGGCCTGAACGGTCACCGAGTCTGTTTCGGTTGCCGGCTCCAGGGCGGGCGTCGGCACAGAGTCGGGGGCCGCGGGTTGCTGCGCCAAGGGGGGCGTGGTGTCCGGGTCGCTTCCCGCACCTGCAGGAGCGCTGCCATTGCACGCGGGCACGAACAGCAGCGACAGGAGGGCGATCCCGCCGGTCCACATCCGCGAAGGGCGGTGTGGCGTCGTCACTGCACTGTCGATTGTCGCATGGTCGCCGCTCGTGTTGGATTGCGATCTCGTTATATTGCCACGCTGTCCCAATCGCAAGCTACTCCGGGGGCTGCGCGGCACCCCGGATTCAGCGTAACTTCGCCAGCACGCTGGAGACCGGGCCGCGTTCCGTCGACCATGGAAATCCCTCGCAAGACCGCGCCACGCATCTTTCTGATCGATGCGTACGCGCTGATCTATCGGTCCTTCTTCGCCTTCCTGCACCGCCCTCTCACGAACGCCCGCGGCGAAAACACGTCGGCGCCCTTCGGCTTCGCCAACTTCCTCTACGGCATCCGGGACGACTATCAGCCGGACTACATCGCGGTCGTCTTCGATTCGGGGCGCAGCCACCGGGAGAAGCTGTACCCGGCGTACAAGGCCACGCGCGAAAAGATGCCGGAGGAGCTGCGCGACAGCCTTCCCCGCATCCGGGAGATGGTCGAGGCGTTCGGGGATCGGGTGGTTGCGGTGGAGGGATGGGAGGCGGACGACGTGATCGGCACGCTGGCGGCGCGGGCCGTGGAGAGTGGGCTGGAGGCGGTGATCGTATCCGGGGACAAGGACTTCTTTCAGCTGGTCGGCCCCCGCGTGCAGCTGCTGAATCCGGGACGGGGCGGGCCGCAGGGGGTAGCCGCAAACTGGGTGGATGAAGGGGCTGCCACCAGCAAGCTGGGGGTGGTGCCCGACCGTGTGGTGGACTACCTGGCGCTGGTGGGCGACAGTTCGGACAACGTGCCCGGCGCCCCGGGGATCGGTCCCAAAACGGCGGTCAAGCTCCTGGAACAGTACGGAACGCTTGACGAGGTGCTCAACCACGCCGAGGAGGTGAAAGCCAAGCGTCCCCGCGAGTCTCTCCTGGAGAACCGCGAACAGATCCTGTTGTCCAGGGAACTGGTCACCATTCGCACCGATCTCGAGCTGGACACGGACCTGGAGGAACTGCGGACGACGGATCCCGACAACGAACGCCTGCGGGCCCTGTTTGTCGAGCTGGAGTTCCGTACGCTGCTGGACCGGCTGGACCGCGAGCGCGGCGCCGCGGGCGTGCAACGGAAGCGGGCGGCACCGCCGGCGAAGCGCGTGCTCGTCACCGACCCGGACGCGTTGCCGCGGATCGCGGAGGCCTGCCGGGACAAGGGAATGGCGGCGGTGGCTGTGCTCAACCGCAACTTGCAGCCCACGCGCGGGGAGGTCGCCGGAATTGCGATCGCCGTCGACACGGACACCTCGTACTACCTGCCCGTCGGGCACGAAGCCGCGATGTCGCTGGCGCTGGAAGACGCACAGGGAGGTCGCCCGCCGAACCTGCCGCCGCCGGATCACGAGACCTTTGCCGCGATACGAGCCGTGCTGGCGGACCCGGCCATCACCAAGGTCGGCCACGACATCAAGAGCACCCTGATCGCGTGCCGGCGGGCGGGGCTGGAACTGGGCGGACCTCTGCGCGACGTCATGGTGGCTTCCTACGTCCTGGATCCGGGCCGCCGCCGACAGGACCTGGCCGCGCTCGCCACGGACTTCCTCAACCTCGCCGCCACGCCGCCCGCCAAGGTGCTGGGAACGGGCAGGAAGCGGCGCGCGTTCGGTGACGTCGCTGCCGAAGAGGCCCTTGCCTTCGCGTGCGAGCAGGTCGAGTTGCCGCTGCGGCTCTGGTCCGTTTTTGGCGAGCGGCTCACCGGCCCGCGACCGGCCTCCGACGACGATGCGGGCAAGTCGCTCGAGGCGCTCTTCGAAGAGCTGGAGATCCCGCTGATCCCCGTCCTGGCCGAGATGGAGATGAATGGCGTCGGGATCGACGCTTCGTTCTTTGCAGAGATGAGCCGGAAGCTGGGCGAAGAGTTGCGGCTGATCCGCGACGACATTCACCGCGTGGCAGGCACCGAGTTCAACATCAACTCGACCCCACAGCTGCGCGAGATTCTCTTCGAGCGCCTCGAACTGCCCGTCCTGAAGCGGACCAAGACGGGTCCATCCACGGATTCGTCGGTGCTGGAGGAACTTGCGCTCCGCGGGCACGATCTGCCGCGGCTGCTCATGGACTATCGGCAACTGGAGAAGCTGCGGGGCACCTACGTGGACGCCCTGCCGGCGTTGGTGAATCCCGAGACGCGGCGCATCCACACGACCTTCAACCAGACGGTCGCCGCCACCGGCCGCCTCTCGTCCTCGGACCCCAATCTGCAGAACATCCCCATCCGCACCGCGGTCGGCCGGGAAATCCGCAAGGGGTTCGTCGCCCCGCCGGGATCCCAGCTGGTCACCGCCGACTACTCGCAGATCGAGTTGCGCATCCTGGCGCACTTCTCGGGTGACGAGGTGTTTGTGAAGGCTTTCCGGGAAGGGAAGGACGTCCACCGTGAAACGGCCGCCGTGATCTTCGAGGTGCCCGTGGACGAGGTGACCGGACGGATGCGCGGCCAGGCGAAGACCGTGAACTTCGCTACGCTCTACGGCCAGGGTCCGTTTTCGCTCGCCCGTCAGCTGGGGATTCCGATGGACGAAGCGAAGCGCTTCATCGCACAGTACTTCGAACGGTTTGCTGGCGTACGGCGCTTCCTGGATGAACAGGTGGAACAGGCGAAGGAATCGGGATATGTGGCCACGCTCATGGGGCGCCGCCGATTCGTGCCCGAGTTGCGCGCACGCGCGTGGAACGTCCGTCAGTTCGGTGAACGGGTGGCGCAGAACACTCCGATCCAGGGCACCGCGGCCGACCTGATCAAGGTGGCCATGATCCGGTTGCACGAGCTCCTGAACGGGACTCCGGGAGTACGCATGCTCCTCCAGGTCCACGACGAACTCGTCTTCGAGATCGCGGAAGAGCGTGTGGGCGAGGTGACGGAGGCGGTCGTGGGGGTGATGGAGTCGGCCATGGATCTCCGCGTGCCGCTGCGCGTGGACGTAGGCATGGGACGGACCTGGTACGACTGCAAGGAGTGATTCTCCGCGCCGTCCGGCCGCGCCCTTGAGCCGCTGTCCGGCCACGCCCTGGAAATCAGTCCCATTCAGCTATGAAGGCGGACAACTGGAATCTATTATCGTTCATAGGCGTCCGTCGAGCTTCATAACATCCAATATTTCAACATCTTAGATAGGATTCCTCCTACTCGTGTCCACCCCGCTGCATCCCTTGCGATCCACTGCCATCGCGGCTACGATTAGGGAATGAATAATGTTACCGGTTCCCGCACCCAACGCCGTCGAGGCAAGCCGAAGGGCCGTCATCCCCACAACCGGCTGTCCGCCGCCTTCGTGCGCTCCGCTCCGCCCGGAAGACACTGCGACGGAAACGGGCTCTACCTCTACGTCAAGAAGACCGGAACCCGCAGCTGGATCCAGCGGCTCGTCGTCCGGCGCCGCAAGCGGGAGATCGGTCTCGGCAGCGTCGTCCTCGTCTCGCTGGCCGAGGCCCGCGAGCAGGCGTTGGCGAACCGGAAGCTGGCCCGCGCGGGCGGCGATCCACTGGCCGAGAAGCGCCGGTCCCACGGCGTGCCCACCTTCGCCGAGGCTGCCGGGCGGGTGATCGAGCAGAAGCGCGCCGGGTGGCGGAGCCCGAAGACCGCGAAGCTCTGGACTCGCACGCTGGAGATGTACGCCTTCCCGCGCCTCGGCAGCCTGCCGGTCTCGGAGATCACCAGCGGCGACGTGCTGGAGACGCTGTCCCCGATCTGGCACGCAAGGCCGAAGGTCGCCCGCGCCGTTCGTCTTCGCATCCGCGCCGTGCTGGAATGGGCCGTCGCCATGGACTGGCGGACCGACAACCCATGCGACCGGCTCCTGCCGGTGCTTGGCCCCCAGCACGATGTCGTCACACACCGGAGGGCTCTGCCTCACGGCGAGGTCGCCGCGGCCATCGCCAAGGTGCGGGCGGCGAAGCCGGGGAAAGTGGACACGTTGGCCTTCGAGTTCCTGGTCCTGACGGCCGCGCGGGGCGGCGAGGTCCGGGGGGCGGTGTGGGCGGAGATCGACCAAGGTGCGGGCGTGTGGACGATTCCGGCAAGCCGGACGAAGACCGCGCGGGAGCATAGGGTGCCGCTGTCCGGCCGGGCGTTGGAGATCCTCGGCGCGGCCCGCAAGCTGGGGAGCGGGGAGAGTCCGGTCGTGTTCGTCAACGAGCGCGGGAAGCCGTTGACCCGGAAGCGGCCGGGCCGGTTGCTCCTGAGTTGCGGGATCTCGGCGGTGCCTCACGGGTTCCGGTCGTCGTTCCGGGACTGGGCGGCTGAGAAGACGGACCATCCCCGGGAGGTGGTCGAGGCGGCGCTCGCGCATGTCGTACAGAACAAGGTCGAAGCGGCGTACCTGCGGACGGACCTGTTCGAGCGTCGGCGTAGGCTCATGGAGGATTGGGCGGCCTATCTGGGCGGAGAGCGTCGAGAACCGGAGTCCGGACCGATCCGCTGACCCCACCTGGCGCTGCCTATGGCACCTTGCTGAAACGCAGGAGCGTGATGCGCGGTTCGATCGCTGCCGAGTTGAGCACCTTCTGGGAAAAGGCCGGTGCAACCAGAATCCCTCGCACCTTGTCGGCAGCTACGCCGCTCGACTCCATGTTCCCCAAGTAGGACGTGAGCTGGGTGTAGTCCCCACGTCGCGCTTCGACAATCTTGAGTTCAATTGCGATGTGCTCGCCCGACCTGCCCTTGGCGAGCAGGTCGACCCGGTCACTGGTGTCCGCGCTCAGCCGTTTCTGTTTTCCGACGAGGTAGATGGGCCGGTCGAATCCGAAGTCGATGGATTCCCAGTTCCTCCAAAGGAACTCCTCCAAATCCCTTTCCTTCCATCGATCAGGAACCGGGAGGAATCCTCTGGCAGGGGTTTGGAGGCGCTCCAATACCCACTTGGCCCCGCGCTGCGCGCTAGGTCGCGGCTTGCCCGAGAACAGATCGAGAATACCGGGACCATCTTCTTCCTCCTCCTCCTCGTCGACTCCGGGGCCATCCAGAGCATGCTCGTCTTGCGGCTCGGGCAGGTCGATGTCGTCCTCTTCGAGCACCACCTGCGTCTCCTCGTAGTAGTCGCAGACGATTGACTTTAGCACCCACTGATCGTCAAGGAACTCTTCCAGCGAGGAGTCGAATAGCAGCCTTGCCAGCTTCGGGTCATCCGCTCTGGCAACGACATCCCGACCGGCGGTCTCGGCGCGTATCAGGGAGAGCAGTCGTCTTCCACCCTTGGAAATGATCAGTTGCGCCACGGCTTTCGCTGCCCCTTCCTCCCCCCGTTCCATCAGCAGCGCGTTCCACCACGCTCTCGGGTCGTCGTTTGCGACGAGCACGTCGAACGCACCAAGCAGATGGGCGCGAGTCACCCCCGGCGAATGCGGCAGTGCTCCAAGGAGTTGGATGAAGTCTTCTTCGTTGACGTTGTGGAAGAACATTGCGGCAACTCTGTCTCATTAGAGGGCGGCGCGCATCTTGGCGTCGGGAAACATAACGGACAGAGGAGCGGGGCGTGCGTGCGCTCATGGAGGATTGGGCGGCTTATCTGGAGGGTCGGAGAGCGGAGCACCGAGACCTGATCTGACCTCGCGACCGGGCTCAGAGCCTCTCCCTCTCCTGAAGCAGGTAGATCGCTTTGGAGTACCCATCGCCGCTGTCACTGCCGTACGTGCAGAACAGCAGCCCATCGATTCGGCTCTCGCCTAACAGCCTTCCGTAGAGCGAGCAATCTTGAACCCTCCCATGCTCCCACCGAAGCTGGAACCGCCAGTCAAGCTCGTCATAAGTACGGCAGTGCGTACTGAAAGAACCGCGTAGCGTGTCGGCCACCCAATGGGCCACATTCGTGTGAGCAGGCCGATCCGTGACGAACGTACCGTTCATCTCACCCAGCTCCATCGTGAACCGCCACCACGGCGACGAGTCAATGAACGGCGCTTCCCGTCCTTCCCATGAACCAGCCAATGTTGGCGGCGGTGCTGACGATTCCGTCAACCTACCAGTGTCGTAGCCACAGTCGTCAGGCTTTTCCTGACAGCCGACGGCGAGAACCGCCAGCGGCAGTACATAGCGTCTGATCCTCATGGATTCCTTACCCGTGCGATCAACGACTTCCCGTTCGGGGCCGTCAGGTCTTTGTACAACCGTCGCGGCCCAATGGCAGCCCGGAACTCGCGTACCGTCACGGCATCGAAACCCGCGTTCGCGAGGACGACCCATCCCATTAGGTCGCCTCCATCAATTGACACGCGCGTCTGGCTATTTTAGCTGATCGTCCGCGAATTCGAAAACCGACGAGGATCGCAAGCGGCTCAAAGGCGTTGCGCTCTAGGGGATTGGCTCGTTGATCGGCCGCGACGGCGGAGCTACTTCTAGGACGTGAAACGAGGGTCGGCTTCCGGGACCATCGGCGAAGAGGCGGCGGGGTCGACGGTCCCGCCGCCTTCCGAGCCGTCCTGTTGGCGAGCGCAACCGCCACCAGCATCCTCGGCTTGCGTGCCAACATCCCGGCCAGCCACGGATCCGTGATCTCGCTGCGCTGGCTCGCCTGCTGAACGACCGCCATGGCTCCCGTAACCAGGAGCCGCCTGAGATCGCGCTGGGCTGACGACCTCTCCTGACTTCAGGCGGCCAAGGTCAATCGACGCGACAGTTGCCATCCGGCGTCAGCGTAGTCACTGACCGAAAGCGGACGAACAGCGCCTGAAGCTCCTATTCGTGATGTGACCGCTGGCAGGCACCGAGCGCTGACTCGACATCCAAGAGGAGGCGACCCGCAAGGCGTCTGGGGAGGTCTCCAGCCCCTGATCCGGCCACGGCCCTCGTTGCAAGTGCAAGCTGCTCATACTCGGGTGGGTTGAACCTTCGAGGCAGGTTCAGGGTGTGGCCCTTGCGCTCGCAACACCGTCGATCCGCTTCTTGCTTTCCGCGATCTCCTCCTTCACAACCGCTTGCCACCCCGCTGGAAGCGCTCTTCCACGGGCCTGACACCGTCTGACACAACCTGATACGCCATAAGACTTTAGGAAGTTTCCTAATGGTTGACCACCTTGCGAACGGCCCTTCACCGTTCGGGCGTGATGACGTTGGAGGAGCAGTTCTTGTCGCGGGTGAGCGCGTTTCTCGAACGCTCGGGCTTGAGCCCGACGGCGTTCGGGATGAAGGCGCTGGGCGACCCGAACTTCATGCGACAGATCGGTCGTGGCCGCTCGCCGTCGCTCAGGACGGCGGATCGGATTCTGGCGTTCATCTCGGAGCAGGATGGGGCCTTCGGTGGTGCGCGAGATCCGCCTCGACTCCGGCGACACCCGAGACCAACCAGCAGGCGAAGAGCAACGAGTAGGAGCAGAAAGATGAGCAAGAGTCCGATGGAGCAGGGAACGAACCCGCCGACCCGCATCCTGCGGCTACCCGAGGTGCTGGAGCGCACCGGCCTGTCGCGGAGCACGATCTACGTGCGCCGGGCCGAGGGAAGCTTCCCCCAGGCGGTCTCGCTGGGCGGGCGCGCCGTGGGCTGGGTCGAGGCCGAGGTGGACGATTGGGTCCGCGAGCGTATCGCTGAGAGCCGGCACGAAGGCGCTCAGGCCGCCGGGGAGGACGAGAACGAGGCCGAGATCGCCGAGACAGGTCGGCGGGCGGGAGAGGCCCGCCCGGTTCGATGACTCGGCGCGCTTTGCGTGCGCTGAGCAGAGCCCGTCGGTCGCCCCTAAGGCCGCTAAGCCAGCCGACTCCGTGTTGAACACGGAGACTGGCGAGGGGATGCTGCGCCCCCCTTCGAACCCCCGGCCCTTCGCGCCGCCGCCCGGGCAGCGGACGCGTGGGGGCGAGGCCCCCGAACCCCGTCTCCGGTGCGCTTGTGGCTGAGCGTCGCACCGTGATAGTCGCCGCGCGCGTCACGCCCGCGGAGCACGCCGCCTGGCGGGAGAAGGCGGCTGCGGCGGGCGTCTCTCCCTCCGTCCTGCTGCGGGAGGCGATGGCGCGGACGCATACGTGGACCGCGTCGGCGCGGTCCGTCGAGCGCGAGCGCACCCGCCAGATCGCGCGCATCGGAAACAACCTGAACCAGCTTGCGCGCTGGGCGAACACCCACGCTTCGGCGGCCGAGGCCGTCTCGGTGATCGCGCACCTCGTCTCGTTCGAGCGCTCGCTGCTCCGTCTGGCCCGACTCGACGAGGAGGGCGGCGATGCACCTTAAGTTCCTCGCGCACGGGACCGGATCGGCCCGGAAGGCGGCCGACTATCTCGTCGGCGAACGGGACGCGGGGGGACAGGAGCGCGATGGAGTCGAGGTCCTGCGCGGGAATCCGGACATGGTGGCCGCCGTGGCCGACTCGCTCGACTTCGAGCGGAAATACAGGTCGGTCGTGATCGCGTGGGCGCCAGAGGACCGGCCCACCGATGAGCAGATCGAAGCGGTCCTCGACGAGTTCGAGAAGACGGCGTGGGCGGGGCTGGAGCCAGATCGCTACGCGTGGACGGCGGTCCTGCACCGCGAGCGGGGCGGCGGCGTCCACGCGCACATCCTCGCGGCGCAGAGCGACCTCCAGACGGGCCGTAGCCTCAACATCGCGCCTCCCGGCTGGCAGCGGACGTTCGATCCGCTGCGCGACGCCTTCAACCACGAGTACGGCTGGAGCCGCCCGGACGACCCGGAGCGGGCCAGGGCGCAACGGCCGGGCCATGTGGCCTACATCGAGGCGTCGAAGCTGCGGGCCGGGCTCGAACACGAAGCCGACCCCCGTACGCTGATCCGCGACTACCTCGTGCAGCGCGTCGAGCACGGCGCGGTCAAGGGCCGCGCCGACGCGGTCTCCGCGCTGGAGGACGTGGGGCTGGAGGTGCCGCGCCAGGGCAAGGACTACATCACCGCCCGCGATCCCGACAGCGGAAAGCGGTGGCGGCTGAAGGGAGAACTGTATGAGCGAGACTTCGAGCCCGAACGACTTGACCTCCCGGCTGCGGAGCAGGCTGGAGGCCGACCGGCAACGGATCGAGGACGCAGCCGCGCGAGAGCTCGCGCGGCTTGGAGAGAACTTGAGCGCCGTCGCAAGCGACGCGCTGCGTTCCATCGAGGTCGATACGGAGAAGGCGACCGCGCGGATGCGCGAGTTGCTGATGAAGGCTTGGCTCAGGCCGCTCGTGGTCGGCCTGAGCCTCTTCCTCGGTATCTGCGGCGGCAGTTGGGGGACGATGCACTGGCTGTCGAGGAGCATCCACGACCGGATCGAGACGTTGGGGGAGCTGGACGTGCGGACCGAGTGGGCGCGCACGATGCTGGCCGAGATCGAGGAGACGACTTGGGGCATCGAGTTGCGGGAGAGCAGCGGGGACCGGTACGTGTCGCTGCCCGCCGGCACGCCGGTCCGACCGGCCTTCACCGTGAAAGGGCGGCCCTACTTGAAGCTGTCGAGAGAGTGAGGAGAGAGCTGCATGACCGACTTGGAACGGCGGCTGACGGCCGCCTTGGAAAGGTTGTCCGCGCAGTACGAAACGGAACAGCGGCGGCACTCCGGACAGATCGAAGCTTTGCGGCAGCAGGTCGAAGCCTTGCAGCGGCAAGTCGAGCCGCTGAGCGCGCAGGTGACGGACTTGACCGGATACTCCGGCACCTTCGGCGCAGGGCCAAGGAGCGGGTGGAGATGACGAGGCGACGGCTGGAAATGATGAGGCCGCGCGGGCCGGACCGGGATCATGGCCCCAGCCGATAGGCGTGGGCTACAGACTGGTCCCTCTGGCTCGAACAGCCTTGCGGCGTACTGCGCTGTCTGCTTACGTCGTAGTACGAAAAGCAGGGCATGCGTGGGACGGCAACCTCCCGAGGCCTCTCGCCCGCGTGGAATGGATCGCCGCTACGGCACCCATGCCAGCCAAGAAACCAGCCAACGATGACACCCCGATCGAATGAGCGACTACGACTTCAAGTATCGTGCGCCGGAGGCTCTGGAAAAACTCCGTGCCATCATCCTCAAGGTCGCGCTTGAAAAGAGCGATCCGCCTGACATCATTCCGACATTTCTGTCCCTGACCTCTGGGGGCTATGAGGACCAGTGGCATCATGCCTACGCGAACTTCATGTGTTCCGTCGAGTTCAAACAGGACGATGTCGATTCTCAGATTCGGGCACTGAAGCTGCTCAAACGTCTGAGCGAGCACATCGCAGCAAACGAGGATGAATGGACTATGCCATTTGGTAGCAAGTCGGTCAAAACCAAGTGGCACAAAGCACCAGCCCAACCAGGGGACGAGGGACGTAGTCCCTACCACCTGCAGGTCACCGAAAGTAGCATCATGGATTCCGTCGTGTCAGAAGACGGAGCAGGGGGGGCGTTTTCCGTCAACCTCAATGTCGGCCCGCTCCAAATGAACTACACCACATCGAGGAAGCCCAAGATCGGTCTGCTGGTCAGCCATCGACACCGCACTCGGAAACAGCGCTTGTCGTCCTAGCCTGTTGCGTAGGGTCGGGTGCACCTCCGGTGAAGCCCATCGGCATGATCCCCGCTTGAACCGCTTTCCCCTGCCCCAGCAGGAAGTGATGTCCCTCACTCCGCGTTGCTGCGGCTCTCTACGATCCGCTCGCGCATCCATTCGTCCACCTCGGCCTCGACCCAGCCCACGGGCCAGGAACCGCCGCTGGAAGGGCTGCGGCTCAATCATTACACCCTTACACGCAAAGGGAACCCCCTCGCCCCCTGGGAGCGGCGCAGAAAACGGGCGGTGCCCTAAACGTCATGCTTCTCTCCGTTCCGATGGTCGAGCCATTCGACCGGCCATGAAGGAGCGTGCAGCCTCCTCCTGGGTCTGTTCGTCGCAACGGACGAGCTTGCCGTTCTCGTCCGTCTCCAGGTAGTACCAGCGGCCATCGGGTGTGCAGTAGTTAGCCGAGTTGTCCGACCCCATCTGCCTCACCATGCGGCGTCTCTCCGCACGCTTCATGCTGCATCTCCTTCGTGTTGGTGTGTTGTAGCCCGCTCTCGCGGGGCTGTCGTCCCGTGGGCTCAAGATACCACCCCATCAGCACCCGCCTCCCGTTCCTGCATCGCGCCAAAGAACTTCCGGCCCTCGGCCTTCCGCTACCTGCGTTGCTCAATCTGTTCGGGGGTTGGCTCGCCTCGCTGACCTGGCGGCGTGATGCCTTGGGAGCGGAGTAACTCGACGCCCGGTGGGTCTGCGGCTGCCCCTTCTCCGGTAGCGCCGTTGGTTCGGTCGTCCGGGTATGCTGTCAGCGCCGTCAGCGCCCCCGGATGGCTTGCCGTCGTCCGGTGAGTCGGTGACGGTTGGCCCCCGGTCAGCCGGTAAGCGCGGGGACTCGCCGCCCCCAAGCGGCGAAGGCCTCGTGCGCGCATCGGTAGTTTGCCACCCCCCGAAGGTCTTTTGGCCCTTCGGTTGGTTGGTTATGCGAGGCATTACGCGCGCCCGCATCGATATACGCGCGCGGCATCGGAGTTTTCCACAGCCTTCGAGCGGCGGTCGATGACCCATCGATGACGCTCCCGGAAGATGGCTTGAACGTCCTCCGGGAAGTGCCGCACTTCATAGATCACCCGGCCCCGCGCCTTACCGATCACGGGGTCAAGAACGTACGGCATCAACCACCAGTCACCGTGACAGATCAGAAAGCCCCGCGCACTCCGGGTCAACCAGCGCGGCGCTCACGTCCTCAACCTCGACCCGGCATAGACAGTGACAAGCGACTCATCTAGCGTTGCGGCGGCGCCGGCCGGTATCATCCGCTCAAGCGTGTAGAGCACTAGCCTGACCGCCGCAGGGAGTCGCCGGTACGCGGGTTGCTCGATCAGCCCGTGAGAAGCGGCAAAGTAGGTTCTCGTTGCCGTCGGGAGCATTGCACTGACCCCGGGGTCTTACGCGGCGGGGTTGTCGATCTCACGGCTTTCCAGCCAAGCGAGCACTTTCGGTCTGCAGGAACGCCGTCGCGTTCCTGCAGACCTTCAGCGGCCTCGGGAAGTCGCCCCGCTTGTCCCATCGCCACAGAATGGAGCGAGAGACGACGAGCAGCGAGGCGACTTGCGCGGGGCGGAGCAGTTGGAGGTCAGCGGACATTTACGCGCCTCCTTCGACCCCCCGGTCGTCGCGGTACTCCTTCACCAGGTCCAACGCCCCGCGCCCCACCTCCAGGACCTCGCGGAGCATGGCCTGCGACCGTTCCGTCTCCTTCATGGTCGCGCCCAGTGCCCTACGGGTATGAACGAGTTCACGCTCGACAGCGCGGCGGCGGGCTACCTCGCCAACGACCGGGCCGTCCGAACCCCAGTACTCCCGCAGCCTGTCCAAGTAATAGCCCGCGACCGGGTGGCCATGCCTCACGTCCTCCGGGTCCACCTCGCCAACCTCCACCAGCACCTCCCGCAGAATGTCCACCGCCACCGCGAAACAGTCGGGAACGGAAGCGGGGACGTATTCGTCCTCACCCGTCGCGGCCACGATCTCACGAGCCATCAGTTGCGAACGAGCGGGAACCTTCTGAACCACTTGCGACATTTCCAAGCACCTCCGGTTTATGGTTACCTTTGATAGGCAATGATAAGGTAACCTGCATCGCTCACGGGGTCAACTGGCGACGTGGCGCCCCCACGTTTCCGTGACCTCGCGGCGGTTGTCGAACAGGGTTGTGCGGAGGTAGGCCGCTTCGGTCTTCGAGCGCACGGTGTGATTGAGACACCTTTCGGCGACCTCGCGACGGACTCCCGTCTCGGCTGCCCAATTGCGAAACGCCGACCGCATCCCGTGGGTGGTCCCTTCGATCCCGAGCCGCGCCAGCAGCTTCCGCGGCTGGCGTCGCTCGATGGCCTTGCCCGCGCGGTTCGGGAAGATCACCCCCCTACTGCCGCCCGATAGCTCCAGCGCCCGCCCTGCGACACTGATTAGCGGGGCATCAATCCGGCCACAATCCCGGAGTCGCGGACACCACCCGCCACAACCTATCCGTCGCGGCGCTCGTTGTCCCGGTGCTCGTTGCGACTCTGCATGACAGCGTCAACGAACTCCAACACGGCTGAACGTACTTGCTCCCATTCTTCATCGCTCTTGAAGGATAGGAAATGGCCGCCGTGAGTCCATTTGCGGAGATCGACCGACGCACCAAGTCGGTCAAGCGCATCGTCCCCGCCCCAATGCCCAGCTTGCGGCAGGACGCTTACGCTGTAAGTGGCCCGGCCAACGTAACCGGCCTGTACGCCGAAATAGGTCTTCCAATTCCTAGAATCGCCGGGCTCCGTAAGCTGGAATCCGATCCCCGTGCTACCTGGCTGCTCCCATATGCCCTGCTGTGGCAGACGCTCTCGGATGTCGGCACACACGCGGTCGAAGAGTTGTTCGTAGCCGTGCTCTTCCAAGTAGTCCCGCAAGGCACGATGCCGTTCAGCCGTACTCGGGGAACGGCGATGTGGTCGGCGACCATCAGCCGGGCTCACGTCCATCTGTCGTGCCAGCAAGGTCTCTCCCTCCCGCTGGAACGCGTGGAAGGTGATCACCGAAAGGTCCAACGCCCCGGCTGATACGAATCGGGCCATTCGTTCGGCGGCCTGATCGACGCCGAGACCGATCAGAACCATGCGCGGCGGTAGCAAGCTGGACAGATCGTCGCCCCCCCGTGTGTCGGCGTACCATTGCTCGAAGTCCTCGATTTGCTGAATGCCCGCGTCACCCGAGCGTTCAGAGATGTGTTTGGCCAACTCGGGTCCGGTCATGGCATCCAGAGCCGAGGCGTAATCCAAGATCTGTGTCACGGCGTCCCGTGCGAGGTTGCCGCGCTTCAACTCGTAGACTACCAAGCGACCATCGCGGTCAATGGCGAGCAGGTCCAACCATCCTCCGGCAGCCGGTGTCTGCCGCCCGACGAGTTCCAGCCCAGGTTCGAGCATTTCCGGGTTGGTGACCAGAAGGTTCTCGAACTCCCATTCTGTGGACATCTGCGAGAGCTGCGAAACGGGTTCGGGTCCGCCCGATCCTTCTACCGACCACAGCTTGAGTTCCGGGATCATCGCTTGGACAACCCTCAGGTCGTTCGCGGCGTGGAGGTTGCGGCTACGCTCATGCCCCGGCCATCATGTTGAAGAGCAGCGCTCCTAGAGCCGCCCCTGCTTCAAGCTGACTCTCGGTTGGTTCCGCGCCCTTGACGTTCCACAGTACCCATACACCCACGGCTGTCTGTGTGCTTACAGATCCTCCTTGGATCGTCCGGTCTACGAACCGAAGAAGGTCCGTATAGGCCTCGCGTCCCTGATGATCCCATTTGTCCAAGACTCGCAGCATAGCTCTTGTCGCTCCTGATAGCTCATCCTGTGGAATGTCGGGTCGGCTAAACAGATACATTGCTGAGCCCGCAGCCCCTACGGTACAGAAGAAACTCCACGTCGCGAATCCTTCCTCACCCGTGACCAGTTCTGTTACCTCTGGAAACGAATCCAAGAGTACCTCATGGGACGACACCGCCGCGATCTCTGCCACAGCAAGGGCCTTCTGCGCTCGCTTTCTACGTTTGGCGTTTGCGAACATCCCGTCCCCTGGCCAACGTTAGCGTGCGTGCACCCGGCCGAAGCGAGCAGCCTTCGGGTGCCGTCCGGCCACACTCACACGACGCTGAGTTGGCCCAAGCTGTAGGCGTTCGAAGCACTGAACTTGCTCGTACAGGTCGTGTTAGTGTCAATGAGTCGATCATAGCCGATATGACCAGTGCCCGCCATCCGATCGCCGTGGCGGATGCGCGGGAAGGAGGCACGGACCGGGCAGCCTCACGCTCATCATGCGGTTTCACGATAGCATCCGCCATCAAGGCGGCGGGGAGGGCCACGTATCTCGCTCGCGAGCACTCGCGAAACGTGGGCGGAACCTCGCCGCCGGGGCGCCGGCTCTGACTCGTTATCGGTCATGAGTATCCATCTCACAAGCGGACGCCCGTTTTTCGCGAAGCAACCTGCCTCGCAGCGCCCCTTTGCGACGCTTCCGCTTCGGCGCCCGTTCTTGCCCGGTTCGATCATCCGTGAACGCTCCCCGCCGGGCTGGGCGTCGGGAAGGCCGGGCAGGAGTACTCGCGCGGCGGCTGCGCCGTCCAAGTGCGGTCCTGCTGCACCAGAGCGTTGGCGAGGACGAGGAGCTTCCGCATCACGGCCGTCAGGGCGACCTTCGGCGGCTTCCCGTTGGCGAGGAGCGCCTCGTACTTCCGCTTGAGGTCGGGATTGTGCTGGATCGCGACCACCGCGGGCATGTAGAGCATTCTGCGGACCCGGTGCCTGCCGCCCTGGATGAAGCTCCGTCCCTTCCAGTTTCCGGACTCCCGGGTGACCGGGGCGAGTCCGGCGAGGCTGGCGGCGCGCGACCGAGTGAGCATACCCAGTTCCGGCAAGTGGACGATCAGTCCCGCGGCGGTGATGTCCGAGATGCCCGGGATCGAGGTCAGGATCTCGGCCCGGCGCTCCATCTCCTTCTCCTCCTCGATCCGCTGCCGGATCTCGGCATCAATGAGCTTGAGCTGGCGGTCGATCTGCCTCAGCCTCTGCCTGGTGACCCGCTTGCCCACGGGAGTGCGCAAGTTCCTGCCCCGGTTGGTGGTTGCGGTCCGGTCCCTGACCAGCGCGTCGCGGATCTGCTGGAGCTCGGCAAGGTCGCGCTGCCCCTCCGACCGCGCCTGGGTCGGACGCAGGTCTTCGACAGCGGCCGCCATGGTGGCCAGCATCCGGGCGTCCACCGCGTCGGTCTTGGCGCGCCGCCCGATGGAGCGGGCGAAGGATCGGGCTTGGAAGGGGTTGATCGCGTAGAGGGGGAGCCCGGCCTTCAGGAGGGTGTCCTCGAAGTCGCGGTGGAAGGCTCCGGTGGGTTCGTACGCGATCCGGTCGATCCCGGAGCCGATCCAGACGATCAGCTTCCGGAAGCCGGCGCTGTCGTTCGAGAACCGGGACGCTCTCCCCTCGGGGGCGGCGAAGGCGTCGAGCCAATCCTTGGAGATGTCGATCCCGACGGTGCGGAGGATGCTGCTCATGTGTTCTTCCCTTCTCCTGTGCTTGTCATGCGAGCCTCGATGCTCGTGTATCCATTCAGGACATTGGGAAGGACGGTGGCGACCACACTGAACCACGGCCCCTTACAGCCTGCCAGCCTATCGATCCGACCACCGTCCCTGTTGAGCGCCCGCTCCGGCTCGCTCCGCTCGCCTCTGCGGGCGCTCAACAGCCCGGGCCTTCCCCGTGACCCGGTCGTGCAAATCACGCGGGAATCTGCATGATTATGGGAGACAAGCCAGCCTACGCGATGTTGAACATCGCGGTCTGGCAAGGGGGTGGCTCCGCCCCCCCTTCGACCCCCTGGCTTTCCGCGCCGCTCCGTCGAGCAGCGGGCGGGCGAGGGAGGCCGCGCCCCGGACCCAGTCGCCGGGGCGTCTTTGCCTGAGCGCCGCACCGTGATGGTCGCCGCCCGCGTCACATTCCGCAGGGTACGCCGCCTAGCGGGAGAAGGCGGCTGCGGTGGGGCGTGTCTCCCCTCCATGCTGCTGAGGGAGGCGATGGCGCGGGCGCGGACAGGACCGCGCCCGCCCTAGTCATCGAGCACGGGCGCATCCGGCAGATCGCGCGGATGGGCAACATCCTGAACCAACTCACGCGCTCGGCAAACGGCACTCTGTCAGCCACCACTGGGACGACGCGACTGGAGATACTCCAAGGCCCGTCCAAAAACCTCGTCGAATTGCTTCTTCAGATAGGGGTTCGGGCCAAGCGCTCGGGGCTCGTAGTGACCCATGAGCCAGTTGCCAAACGGCTCCTCGCGGTATGATCGGTCATCCAGTCGGGCCATCAGAATGTCATGCAGGCTGCTTCCACCTGCAAGAAGTGTCTCCAGCGACTCAGCATCTCCCACATCCGCCCATTGAACCGACTTGGCCTTCCGGTCCTCAAGCACTACCTGCTGCCGCATCCGTTGCTCGACGAGCTGATACACCATGAAGTCGTTTGGCATCGTCTCCAACGTGACGACCAATGGCAGGTAGTGCTCGATATTGGACGGATCGGCACCCACCTGTTTGAGCTTCCCTTCCTCAATGAGCCGAATCGTGCCAGCGAACTGCTCCGCGGAGTCTCCGACGATATCGTCGATCTTCCCGGATAGGGCATCGACATCGCCGGCTGTCCAGACAGAGAGAGGCAACAGTGTTGCCTTGGCCTCGATCAGCACCACCGAGCCCTCGTAGACGATCACTCCGTCGCATTTCTTCGATCCTGCGAGCGCCGGGCTATCCAGAAAGTCCGGCCCGATGTAGCGACCGGATTCCTTCGGAAAGACACGACGAAGCAATGTGTCGATGTAGTCTTCGAAGACGGGTCCCATGTAGTCGAGGAATTCCTTGCTCGCTTTTCGGTCCTCGAACCGGTTGAGAAAAATGTGAAACAAACCTCGGGTCATCTTGCGATGGAGGAACGCGACCGACGGGCAATACGCCTCGCCGTCGTGAACGACGACTGGTGTTTCTCCAAGCGGCAGGGGATCGAAGACGCGAAGGTCGTCGGCCCCCAACCCGTCGATCATCAGTTGCTCGCGGAGCGTATCCGCTCGCGCGGCGAACAGGGCGAACACTGCCCGCTCCTCATCGGGACTCAGATTGAGAGGCTCAAGAAAGGTGTCAACCGTCAGAAGCACTTTCGGGTCGTCGGTCTTTGTCTTCGCAAGGGCACCGAACATCGCCACGGAAGCCAAGTCGGGCGGAATGCCCGTGAGTCGCTCAAACAAGTCGGGCAGGTTGACGTATCCGGGCTTGCCGCTTAGGCGCGGTCGGTCCGTCAGGTACAGGTCGTGCGCGCGAGCGATGGCGTGGTGGAGATTACCGCCTCCGTGAAACAGCCGATTGGGCACGACATAACTGACCCAGCGATCGAGGTCGGCTCGTTCACGGATGCCTTGGGGCAATTCGCAGCTTCTCGTGTGGAGATCGATCAGGTCGTTGACCATGAGCATGGCTTCGCCGAACGCTTGGAGAGAAGACGGGCCGTTTGCCGGGTCCGCTGGAGATACTGCGAGCAGTGCGATCTTCGCTGCGGTCGCAACCTGAAGTTCGTGGAACACCTTGACAATCGGGGGAGCGCCGAACTCAGAATCTGCGATCCTTGAGCGCCAAGCCGTGATGTCGCGGTCGAGCCGGACCGGGTCGGCGAATACGAGAGACACGATGTCGGCTTGGGGCTTGAGCACATCATCGCCGCTGGGCATCGAGATTCTCCAACTGATCGCGCCGAGGGTCGCAAGCACCATTTGAAGGCCGTAAGGCCGAAGCCGCGCAACGACATCATCATACGTCGCGGCTGGCGCGTACAGGTCGGACCAGGACACCCACACATGGTAGTTTTTCATTACGTCCGGTGTCGGACCCGGGGGCGGGCGACTGAGATTCGCGGGATGGCTCTCGGGAAGGAAGAGACCGCTGGAGGGAGATCGGTAGAATGCGTAGTCGGGCCGTGGAAAGGGTCGCCACGGTTCACTGGTCATCGGGGTCTACGAATCCTAGGATCGCGATGGGCTGGCCGTAGCGGCTGAGAAGCGTAGGAGGTGTAGCAGGACTGAAGGGCAAGCAATCATCCGAGCACGGCCTCGGACGGGTCGCCCCCCAACGGGGTTCCCCTCACGCATTGCGTGGCTCATATGGACCCAGGAAGCGCTCGCCGTCGAAGTGAATGAGATGGCTCGGAGCGTCGGCGCACCACACTTCGGTTTCCCAAGAAATCTCGCTCAGATAGCGAGCCATCACCCTCCGATCCGGAAAGGCCGTGACGTAGATGAGCCCGGCCCGCGCGCCGCCGAACAAGTCGGCCAACTCGTTGTGGCGCTTGGCGTCCATCGGTCCGTGGCTCGTGACCGCTTCCACGAGGAGAAGCCAGTTCTTCTCACCGAAGTACAGCACGACATCCGGCATCTTCCCGTGCTTGTCGACCGTGACACCGAGGTCCGCGAGGCGCTTCTCGTCGAAATGCCCCACCTTGTATCCGGTGTCGCCCACATAGATGACTTCGGATCCGGGCGCGAACCGCGGGGCGAACGACTTGAGGATGTCCCGGATGAGTTCACTGTGGGCACCCGGCGTCAGCGTGACTTCCCGGCGCTTCGCCACCTTCACCGGGATCATCTGCATCTGCCGGTCCTGCGCCCATTTGGCTGCGAGCGGGGTTCCTATTTCGACCCACCTCTCTACCGCCGCATCCCAAGCGGGCGTGCCGTAGGCCACGATCACCCGCAAGGCTTCCTCGCTGACCTGGTAGCAGGCACTTGGGCTGTTGACCGGTCGGGCCGGATCGTCGGGATTGTACTGTGCGATGCCGGCTTCCACGAACTGATGCATCGTCTGGCGTCGAAACGTCTCGCGGGTATTCGGCGCGTACTCGCGGCCGTAGTGCTCCCGAGCGTAGTCCATGATCGGCGTGATGCCCATGAGTGGCCGCCGTAGCTGATCCCACGCGCCGGAAGGCCTGAGACCGACCAAGGCGAGGAGCGTCAACGCCGAGCGGTCGTTCTGCTGGCCGCGCGGCATCCCGAGAGCCTTCAGGATCGTGATCGCCTCGTCAATCTTCTGCTGTGCCGCCAGCGGGTTCTCATCGGGTGCCATATGTGCGATCTCCCCTTCGATGATCGTGTCGATTGCCTGCTGCGATAGCGTAACGGCATCGTGCTGTCCTCCGAGCCGTTCGAGGGTCGCGCGATCCGGGTAGCGCAACCGCTTCAGGTCGGTCGCGTTGACTTGCGTATGCCCGTTGAACTGCCGAAAATAGCGGTCAACCAACGAGCAGTTGAGGAAGAGGGCGAGTCCTCCGGCGAGATTGCCGGGCATGCCTTCGCGACGCTCGTGGAACACGTTCAGGTGGTTCTCGAAGCCGACCAGCTCGCCAGCCAATTCCGAGCCATAGATGGCTGCGATGATCCGTCGGCGTTCCTCCTTGGAAGTGAACCGCCGCACGACGACGTAGCTCCCCTCGTTGGCCCACAGCCACTTTCGGCTACCATCGGACACGCGGATGGCGTTGGGTTTGCGCATGGCCTTGGGCCAGGAAACGGTCCCGTCCCGAAAATGCGCGGGATAGAGAAGCGGCACCGCACCCTGCTCGGGCTCCGCCCGCAGGTCGTCCTTCAGACGAAAATCGACCACGGGACCCGTGGACACCTCGACTCCTATGTCCTCAAGGGTCGCCGTGAAGTGGGCCATGCGGTCCACGATGCCCTGTTCGATGCCATCGGCGGCGATGTGTACGAAGCGGTCGGGATCGTTGTCCCGAATCACTGAACTCAGGGGAACCGTGCGCTGCGTGAGGTCCTCTGCGGCACACATGCCCCGTGCTGGATCGAATTCGAACGCGCTCCCGCGACTCGTCGTAATGGTCACGTCGCGTGTGGGACCGCCCTTGACCGCGTGGACGATGATGTTCTCCTGAAGTACGTCATCGTCCTTGAACGCCTGATCGCGCTTCTCGAATAGGTGGACATGGCGCAGACGCATCATCGCGAAGAACTGTCGCCGGAAGGGCTTGAAGTAGGGACCATTGCAGAACGAACGGGGGATGATGGCGACCATCTCCCCGCCTTCACGCAGGTGCTTCGCAGACACGAACATGAACCCGGTGTAGAGATTCGATGTTTCGAGGCCCGCTCTTCGGAGGGCTTTGCGGTGCGGTGAGCCCGTCTTGATCTTTCGGTAGGGTGGATTGAGGATGGCGTGGGTGAAGCCAGGGCCGTTGCCGGGACCGTCGAACAGCCCCGGTTGCCGGGCTACTCCGTGCTTGAGGATGAAGTCCTCTTCGAGGAGTCGACCGGTCACACTGGCCTGCGTTCTCCGGCAGCGTTTCTCCACGTGCCGAAGCGTGTCCGCGAGATAGCGCGACAGCACGGTGTCGATCTCGTAGCAGACGAATTCCAATGAGCGCGGGCCGGACGCCTCCGCGCAAACCCGTTCGGCGAACGCGGCGGTGAGAGATCCGACCCCCGCGCCCGGATCAAGGACCCGCAGGTCTCCGTGTGTTTCCGAGAACAGGCTCGCCATGAACCGGCTGATCGGGACTGGCGTCATGTACTGGCCGAGGGCGGCTCGTCTCTTGGTGTCAAGCTTCAGCGAGGCATCGATTCGAAAGAAGTCGACCACCTCCGCAAGCGCGACATCCTTCATGGCCGGTTCCGTCCGTGGGGCGGCCCAAGCCCAAAGAGGGAAACTCCCCGGCAGTCAACGAGAACAGCGCGCGCAGTGCTGTCCTGGCTGGGAGGATCGACCGCGCAGGTGCCGCTCCGCGGCCAGTTCATCTCCGTTTGACCTCCTGTTCAGGCGCGACCAAGGGCATTACTCAACATAGCTTCGGGTCGCCGACCGCGCCGCCCGGAGCAGGAGTCGGTCCGCGCCGCGCAGATCGTCGCCCAAACGTGACGACCCCATGTCGTCCGGGAGACCGCCAATCCGCAGGCTTAGCTCAAGCGACCTTGCGTCGCGACCTGCGTTGCGCGGAACCTCTTGGGGGATCGAAGGGGCGCGCCCCTCGCCAGCCCTTGGGTATTACCAGGTAGGCTGGCCACCCATAACCCTTCTGGAGCCAGCTCTGGAAGGGGGCCGACCGTGGCTCCGAGCGCCCTTCTCGCGCCCGCCTGTGCGAGGCGAGGCCAAACGCCCACCAGGACGCTTGGCGAAACGCTGCCGAGTCTCTCCGCATCCCCGAGGCGGGGTTACAGCCCCGCCTTCAACACCGTTGACAAATGGTGGGGAGTCCTTGGGGCCACACTCCGTGCGTCACCTGCGGAGGCTGGCGGGGGGGTGCCCCCTCGACCCCCGAGAAGCCCTGCGCTTGTGCGCGCAAAGATCGCGGGCGAGCGGTTCGCCGCGATGGCTGATCGCCGCTACGCCGACCGCATCCGGACGGCCATCGGCGCGAACGGGGACGGAGTTCCGGAGGCGGCCTCCGTCCTCCACCGCGCCGACACCGGCGCGGAAACGGCTGCCGACTTGGTCCTTGTCGAGCGAATGACCTGCCTTACCAACGCTCTCCCCGCGACGGATTCGTCCGGAACCAACTACTGCGGGAAGCGATGCTGCCGGCTACCTTGGTAACCCGACGAAGCCCATTGACACACAGAAACAGTGAGTGCCGCAACATGAAGACGAGAGAGACGTTGAAGTGGGTCTCGCTGGCCACGGTGTTGATCGTCTCGGCGTTGCCCGCCGATGACGATCTTCGAGAGGCGTGGGCGATAGTGCGCGGCTGCGAAACGGAGCTTCTCGCTGTCCGCGAGGACTTGGTGGCTGTGCTGAGCGCCGCCGGACCACAACACCAGCCATCGATGGCTGTGCAGCGCATGCGCGAACGAGTGGCGGCGGCAGACGGTCGGCGCGAAGCCGCGCTGCTCCTTGCCGAGCACGAGCTCCGGCGCGCAGGGCTTGTGGACGACGAATTAGCGTCGTGCCCTGCGAACATCGTGGAAAGGGCGCTCGGTGCCAATAGGGAACGCGGGTTGTAGTGGCTAATCGGCCAATGCCTTGGGAGCAGACACGAATCGAGACGCGCGAGCAGTACCAAGCTTTTCGGTGCTACTTGGGGGTTCCGGGAAGAAGGAGTGTGAAGGAGGCCCGAAGACGAGCGCGCGAGATGAACTTGGCGTGTGCAGCGTACGCGGGGTCGACATGGGGCGCCTGGTGTAGGGACAACACCTGGGTGAAACGTGCGAAACAGTGGGATGCGCATGTGTACCAGATGGCGCGGGAGATCGCCGCTCTAACGGCACTGGCACGGGTTCCAAGGAAGCGACCCGCCGCAGAAAGCTGAGCGTGTGGTTGGTGCGCGGCCAACCGCGCGCGGGCACACCAGCGACCGGGATTCTGGACCTCGGCCACGCCCCTCAGCCGCGCCGACGCTGGCGGCGACAGCCCAGGGGGTCCAAAGGGGGCGGAGCTATCCCCTTGCCAGCCTTCCGTGTTCAACACGGAGTCGGCTGGCTTCCGACCGGCAATGGTCGTTAGCCAGTAGGCATCGAAGAGCGGCCTGCACGACATCGAGAACATCGGCCGGACTGACGGACCCGCAGACTCGCAATCTATTCAGGCGCTCGGCTCCGGTAGCCCGCCGACGGATCGCCGTGATCCCGTCGGTCACCGCCTCTATCTCAGGTGACGAGGATAACCCGGGGTGGGGCCGTCCCGAACCAATCCCGCAACCGGCTGCGTCCTCGCACTTTGACTACCTCCGTCAAGTCAGTCTGGCGACTGCTCGGACCGCCCCCTTACCTTGCTGGAAGGTCTGCACAGGTTCCGGCTCCTTGTCCGGTGAGTCGGACATTGTCCTTTCGAACGGAGAGCATCCCATGACTTCCGCACGGCTGGGAGTTGCGCTCCTCGCTATAACGTTAGGATGCCAAGCAGGAACAGAAGGCAACCTGGTGTGGAGTGGTCGAGTCGAGGCGGAGGTGGACGACCTGACAGGCGCACGGACCGGCATGTTTCGCACCTATGGCCCGACAGTTACACTCGCCGCAGGGAACGATACGATACCGATCACCATCGGCTACTACTGCAGAACGTCCCAACCGGACTCGTTTCCGCCTCGGATCATCGACGATCTGTTCTTTCGCGTGGCGATGCCGGACACCTCCTTGACGAGGAACAACCTTGCAGCCCTTGAGGAGTTGCAAGGAATGCTCGGATTGCTGGACGCCGCCCGGATGGCCGTCGATGGCCGGGAGGTGGCTCCGTGGCGATATGACGCCGATATGATGCCGGGGACGGCCTACTTCGACGGGGCGGGCTACCCGCAACCTTTTGGAGTCCTGTCCGCAGTGCCGCTGGCGGTCAACCGGGCCGAACGGGAGGCCTCCGTCTCTGAAGCCGTGTTGGACGGCGTTCGTGACGCCCCGCCCATCTTGTGGACCAAGGAGGCAGCGGCGGTGCTGGTTGGCGGATGCACGACCTGTGAGACGGCGGGGAACGAGGTGCGCGCCACGCATCCGGCTGCGCACGACGCCGTCTTGTCTGACTACGGAGAGTCGGGCCACTTGGCAGTTGAGTTCGCTCAGGTTGCGAGGTTCCCCATGGAGGATTTCGGTGCTGCCGTCGATTCCGTGCGATTCTGGTGTCCAGTGGAAGACTCCCACCGGGGGTGGACTGCTGTACGGGACAGTGTGCTCATTGTACTCGATTCTGCCTTGGCGGACGCGGCACAGCGCATGCGGGCGGTGCGGGCGGAGGTAACACGACTCACCAGGGGCTATCGATACGACCCCGGGCGGGGCTTCTTGCCGACGGGGGTACCGCAGGGGGCCAGATGATGATCGACCTTCGCTCGGACTTCCCACGCATTCGGCGTTGATGGCACGATAGCCTATCTGCGGAACCGGATGACTTCAAGGAGGGCGTGTAGTAGCGAGGCGGCTCACAGTTCTTCGTCAAGGCGCTTTCCCGCCCAGATCCGCAGGACCAACTCATGCGCCTCAATCGGCCACACATCTTGGTGGTCAATGGAGAAGAGCCCCAACAGCTCTTCCAAGACGTGGGGATCGCCGTTTCTGAGGAAGGAATCGAGCAACGCGGCGACTTCTGGATGGTCTCTGTGCTCAGTCCGGAGCGCGAGCAGGGCAGCGCGGTGCTCGTCGGCGATGCGGACCCGGGGAACGGACGAGGAGCGGTGGCGCAGGCACTCCGGACAAATCAACTGGAGGGGGTTTGCTCGCCTCATCGGCCCCCCGCAGTCCCGGCACTCGGGAACAACCATCAAGCCTGGCGGATGATCTCCGGCCTCCACCGCCACGTCTTCCAAGGCTTCGCGGATCCCCCGTAGCACCTGCCCGTCCCGAATCGTCACTTGGTATGGCAGTTCGTTCGCCCAAAACGTGATGGCGAGGGACCCGTCGGCCGTTCGGCCAGCGCGAAGGTGCCTCATTTCATACTCTTGCATTCTGTCTCCCTCAGAACAACGTGAAGTGCTCGCCCGGGTCTGCCCGAGGCGACTGGATCGTATCTCGCGCAAGCCAGCGGCCACCGCAAGGAGGAGCGCCGCGCCTACCATCGTCGCGCGCTTGTTGGTGCCGCCGGAGATCGCGCCGGAACCAGCCTCCGGTCGCCCGCAATGTCGCTCGTCGTCCGGGCTACCGCGAGACAGCTTCGGATCACGAGTGACGGAGCGGCACCATGGTTGGGCGGCTGCTGTCCGTCCCCGCGATCTTGACTTGCTCAACCGCGCAGGCGTGTTCAGCAAGCTCGCCCTTGCACAGCTTCCAGAGCAAACGTTCAGCGTACCCACGGGAAAGTTCTGATGACGGTCCCGGGCGGTTTCAACGGAGGGGCTCCCCGCCAGAGCTCTCCGCTCACATGTGGGTCTTTCCGACTTGGCCGCGGACGCTGACACGTCCGAGAGCGTTCGAGGGTGTCGATCTACATCCCGTTCAGGAAACATGAACTGATAGGGGAACAGCGATCATAATAGAGCATGCAAATCATTTGTTGACAGATATTTACAAGATTTACTCCCATCGAGCTATGTAAGCGCCCGCCCGGCGGGCCCAACTTCATTGCGCAACCATCCCCGGCAGGGAGCGGACCGGGCCGCCATCAGGGTCTGGCCACAGCTCCTGCCGACAACAACGGAGGAAGCGCAGTGAGCCGTTCCGTCAACAAAGTCATTCTTGTGGGCAACGTGGGAAGCGATCCCGACGTCCGCGTCACGAGCGCCGGAGTGAAGATCGCCAGGGTCTCGCTGGCGACCAACTGGCGTACCGGTGGGGAGCATCCCGAGGAGCGGACCGACTGGCATCGGGTGAACCTGTGGGGACGTCTCGCGCAGGTGGCCGAAGACTACGTCTCCAAGGGTGACAAGCTGTTCGTGGAGGGGTACCTGCAGTACGACTCCTATGAGCGCGACGGCGTCACGATACCAACCGCGGAAATCAGGGCCCGCGAGATGGTGATGTTGACCCCGAGGGACAGCTAGTTGGTCGTCCAGAACCCCTGGAGAGAGTCGCCGTGCGGGCTGTCGCGGAGCTTCTCGAAGGCGCGGTTGCGGATCTGGCGGATACGCTCGCGGGTGACTCCGAGAAGGGAGCCGATTTCTTCGAGCGTGCGCTCCTCGCCGTCGTCGAGACCGTAGTACAGGTAGAGGATCTTCCTCTCCCTCTCGGTGAGGTAGCTGTCGAACATGTTTTCGAGGTAGTCGCGGCGGGCGAGAGCCTCGACATCCTCCTCGATCTCGGAAGCATCGGCGCCGGCGAAACGCTCACCGAAGCTGGCGCTGTCGCGGTCTCCGCGGTCGAGCGGCGCGTCCAGGCTGAGTTCGGCTGCGGCCACCCTGCGAAGCGCGCGGACCGTGTCAACCGGCTCGCCCATCTCGCGGGCGAGCTCCTGATCGGTCGGGGTGCGTCCCAGCTGCTGGGTCAGGGTCGTGTTGGTGCGGGCCAGGCGCGCGAGGTTGGAGTTCTGGTTCAGCGGGATCCGTACGGAGCGCGTCTGCTCGGCCAGGGCCTGGAGCACGGTTTGGCGGATCCACCACACCGCATAGGAGATGAACTTCACGCCCTTCTCGGGATCGAACTTCTTTACGGCCTTCAGCAACCCCTCGTTCCCGATGCACACCAGCTCGGCAAGGCCCAGCCCGCGGCCCTGGTACTTCTTCACATAGGAAATGACGAATCGAAGATTGGCGGTAACGAGGCGTTCCGCCGCCTCCTTGTCGCCTGTTCGAGCTCTTCGCGCCAACGCCCTCTCTTCTTCGGGGTCCGAGATGAGGGGATACCGTTCCACATCCTGGAGATACTGATCAAAGGAATCGAGACCGCGCGAGGCTGCGAACAATGCCGTCCTCCTGTGAAGGGTTGTCGTACTCCGACTTTCCCGGAGATCCGGAGGCCGCAAGCATCGCGAAACACGGCGGCGCCTCGTTACAGCGGCCCGGATTACGCAGAAAGTGGGAACATTCTACCGCCGAAAGCGCGTGAAGTCAAATGTTTGTGGCCGCCGTAGCTCTCCGAAATGGCCCTGGCCGCCAGCGTTCGACCTGCGGCAATCCCCTGTCGGAATCAGCGGTTGAACTGTCCCCCGAAGAGGGTGGCGGTCTGGCTTCCGCCGCGGCTCCGCCGCACCTGCTCATCACCAAAACCCGCCAGCAGGCTGACCGCATCGTAGTTCACCCGGAACTGGAGGCTCCTCAGCCCGCCCTCTCTCATGGGAACGGCCAGGTCGAGCCGCGCCACCTTCCGCGAGCCAGCTGGAAAACCGAGGCGCAGTCCCGCGCCCACTGCGGCCTGAAGTTGCGTATCCGCGGCAAACGGAACCGTGCCCTTCCACCCGGCGCCCGCGTCCGCGAACACGGTCAGACCAAGGTCGAAGAGTTCGCTGAACGGTCCGTCCAGGGTGATGCGGTCCTCGAAGTGGGCGACGAGCTTCCGCGCGGCCGGGAAGTCCTCGCGGCTGTATCCGCGTATTCCGAAGGGACCGCCCAGCGTGAGCTGGAACGGGAGGGAGCTGTGCCAGCCTCCGGCAGCGGTGACACCCAGAACGAGTGTGTGCCGCGGAACGTCCATCATCTGGACGGGCTCGGCCTCCGGCACGGCGGGTCGCCGGCGCGGCTGCCAGTAGAAGTAGGCGCCGAACTCTGCCATGACGTCCCGGAATCCGCGGTCGGCCGGGGTTCCCGCAACCAGTCTGGCGCCTTCGATGCCGAGCTCGCTGTTGAACACCCAACTGTGTCCGGACGCCCCCTGGAACAATGACAGTCGGCCGCGCAGTTCGTGTGACCTGTTGCCCGGCGAGGACTCGAATGAGCCGAGCGTGGTGCCGAGCGTGACCAGTGCCTGTGTGCCGATTCTGATGTCCTGGTCCCCGCGGATGGCATCGAGCCCCCTGCGCTGGATATAGCGGATGTTCCTCTTGCCGGCGACGAAGTTCACGTGCGCGGCGCGGCGGGGATTCACGTGCGACAGGACCGCTTCGACGGTGGCGGAGTCTGCGGGGGCGGGGTCGGAAAAGTCGAAGCCCTGCACGACCGTGACGTCATCGGGGTAGCCGGCGAACGCGACGTCTTCCCAGGATATGCCCGCGCCCAGCACCGTGAGATCGCCGGGAGTCCCGAGACGTGTTCCAAGCGTCGTCGCTGCCCGCCGGGTCTGGATCGGGAGGCTGACGTTGGTGAAGGGCAGTCCCGCGGTCGCGGCGTAGCGGAAGAGGTCCTCCCGGTAGGAGTACGACTCGATGAACGCCCAGCGCCCGACTTCGCCGACAAACGGATAGGTGAGCGACTCGTGGTAGAAGACTCCCGTGCGGGTGCGGCCGCCCCCGACGCGTCCGTCAAGCCGCGTGCCGACCAGCCGTTGCGTCTGCAATTCGAAGCCGAGGTCGCGCGTCTCGTCGCGCTCCCGCAGGTAGAAGCCAAGGAGCGTCCCCGTCCCAAACAGGTGTTCCTCCGTGAAACCGGCGTACGTGATTCGCACGCGGTTGTCGAAGTCGAAGCGCACGTCCAGCTTGAGCGTCCAGTCGTCCCGGGTGTCGACAACGACGTGAACCTCGTCCGCCGCGACGGGTACGGCGTAGACATCGGCGTCGGAGATGAAGGGCAGGGCACGCAGAATGCGCCGCGATTCGCCCAGGAGCATGGGGTCGAGACAGTCACCCTCCTTGAAGAGCAGCTCGGCCTCGATGAAGCTGCGCCGCGTGCGCCAGTGCAGGCGATTGGCGATCGCGCGCGCCTTGTCGGCCCAGCCGCCGCCGTCGCCCGAAGACGCGCGGTCGAGGTCGTAGATCGTGTGGTTGTCTATGAAGACATCGCCGATACGGGCGGTCGGGCACTCGGCCTCGGCGTCGTTGGTCGGTGGCGTCTGTTGCGCAGCCACGTCCTGCCGGTCCGCCATGGCGGCACACAGGAGCACCGTGGGGATCGCCCACCGGGCGTTGGCGCTTGTCATCGTTTCATCGGAAAAGCCAGAAGGCCGCCCGGGGGCAGGGAGCGTCACGACCAGTCAAGATGTCTAGACCTCGCTGGCGGTCAAAGGGGTTGCAATTGACGGCGATCCCTGCTTCCCGGTAGGATCACTGCCGGCAAAGCGTTGGCGAATGCCGCCGTCCGCCGTCCACCGCACAGAGGGAGAAGCGATTGTCGGCACGTGAAAGCGACGCGCTCGTGTATCACGCCGAGGGCCGCCCCGGAAAGATCGAGGTAGTCCCCACGAAGGCGGTCGCAACGCAGCGAGACCTGACGTTGGCGTATAGCCCCGGGGTGGCGGAGCCGTGCATGGCCATCCATCGCGATCCCGAGGAGGTGTTTCGCTATACGGCCCGTGGAAACCTGGTCGCTGTGGTGTCCAACGGGACCGCGGTGCTGGGACTCGGGAACATCGGGGCCATGGCCGCCAAACCGGTCATGGAAGGAAAGGGCGTGCTCTTCAAGAAGTTCGCCGGGATCGACGTCTTCGACATCGAGGTCGGCACCGAGGACCCGCACGAACTGATCCGTTTCTGTCAGATGCTCGAACCGACGGTCGGAGGCATCAACCTGGAGGACATTCGGGCGCCCGAGTGCTTCCTGATCGAGGAGGTGCTCCGCAATACGATGCGGATTCCGGTCTTCCACGACGACCAGCATGGCACTGCGATCATCGCCGGGGCCGCGCTTGTCAATGCGCTCGAGATCACCGGGCGAGCCATCGGCGACGCCCATGTCGTGTTCGTCGGAGCGGGCGCGTCCGCGGTGGCTACCGCACGCCACTGTCTCCGTCTTGGCGCCAACCCGGAGAACCTCGTCATGACGGACCGTGCCGGGGTCATCCACGAAGGGCGCGAGGCGGGGATGAACGAGTACAAGGCCCCGTTTGCCACCCGCCGGCCGGTTCGGACGCTGGCCGACGCCATGGACGGTGCGGACGTGGTCATCGGACTCGCGGCAAAGGGTGTGATCACGCCCGAGATGGTCGCCTCCATGGCGCCGAATCCGATCATCTTCGCCCTCGCCAACCCGGACCCGGAGGTCACCCCGGAGGAAGTAGCCGACATTCGGGACGACGCGATCATGGCGACGGGCAGATCGGACTACCCGAACCAGGTCAACAACGTGCTCGGCTTCCCGTTCCTCTTTCGCGGCGCCCTGGATGTACGTGCGCGCAGGATCGACGAAGGGATGATGCTCGCTGCGACGCGGGCTCTGGCCGAGCTTGCGCGCCACGAGGTGCCGGAATCGGTGGTCAAGGCGTATGGGGACGACGGATTCGAATTCGGCCCGGAGTACCTGATTCCGAAGCCCTTCGATCCTCGGGTGTTGCTGCACGTGTCTCCGGCGGTGGCGGGCGCGGCCATGGAATCGGGCGTCGCGCGGATCAATCTCGACCTCGAGGAATACCGAGGCCGTCTCGAAGCCAGTCTGGGGCCCGGGCGCGAGGCCATGCAGCGAATCCTGGGGCAGGCGCGAATGGAGCCCGCCCGCGTCGTTCTTGCCGATGGGTACAACGAGCGGGTACTCAGGGCCGCCGCGCAGGCCGTGGAAGAGGGGATGGCGCGCATCGTGCTGATCGGGAAGGCCGACAAGATCCATCGGTTTGCGGCCGATCTGGGAATCGACCTTCAGGGCGTCGAGTGCATCCACCCTCCGGCCGTCGAGGAGACGCGCTACGCCTACGCCGAGGAGTTCCATCGGCGCCGCGAGCGCAAGGGACTGACTCTCGCCGAGGCCCGCGCCCGTGCCTATCAGCCGGTCTATTTCGCGGCCATGATGGTCGCCGCGGGCGACGCCGATGCCATGGTCGCGGGCATCGATTCCAATTACCCCCAGATCCTGAGACCGGCCCTGGAGGTCGTCGGCACATCGGAATCGGTGGGCCGGGTCTCCGGACTCCACATGGTCACCTTCCGTGACCGCGACCCCCTCTTCTTCGCCGACACGACGGTCAACATCGATCCTGACCCGGAAACACTCGCGGAGATCGCGATCTCCGCTGCGCGCTTTGTGACGGACCTCGGGATGGAGCCCCGTATCGGGATGTTGTCGTTCTCCAATTTCGGGTCGGTGCGCCACCCCGAAGCGACCAAGGTTCGCGAAGCGGTTGCGTGGATCAAGCGGCTGGCGCCGGGCCTTCAGGTGGACGGCGAGATGCAGGCCGATGTGGCCGTCGACTCGCACATCATCCCCAGCAAATACCCCTTCAGCGACCTCACCGGACCCGCCAATGTGCTCGTGTTCCCCACACTCAGCGCCTCAAACGCCTGCTACAAGCTCCTGGCGCAGTTGGGCAATGCGGAGGTGATCGGCCCGATTCTGCTGGGGATGAAAAAGCCGGTCCACATTCTCCAGCGAGGCTGCAGCGTTCTTGACGTCGTTCACCTGATCGGCATCGCATCGGTAGACGCCCGGACCCGAGGCCGTCACATTATCGCGTTGTCGCGCGATCCGGGTTGATGGGTCGACGCTCACGGAACGCAAACACTCAAGGCAGATCCTGGAGGCATCACAGGTGGATCTCACAGCGCACGGGCTGACCCCGAAAGGGTGCATTCGGCGCAATCTTTCTCCCGCCCGGCTCTACGAGGAGACTCTGCGGTTGGGAACGGGAAGGATCGCGCACGGGGGTGGCCTCGTCACGGATACGACTCCCCACACCGGTCGCTCACCCAACGACCGCTTCGTCGTCCACGAACCGGACACGGCCGACATGATCGATTGGGGCCCGGTGAACGTGCCCATTTCGGTGTGTCACTACGACCGGCTCAAAACAGAGCTGATCGAGCACCTGAACGGCATCGATCTCTACGTTCGGGACGCAAAGGCAGGCGCCGATCCCCGCTACGGAATCAACGTGCGTGTCATTTCCGAGAGCCCGTGGCACGACCTCTTCGCGCACAACATGTTCCTGCGGCTCGATCCCGGGGAGCAAGACGCTTTCGAACCAGATTTCGTCGTCTACCACGCCCCTTCGGTCCAGGCCGACCCCGAGCGCCACGGCACCAATTCCGGCGCCTTCATCGTGGTCAACTTCACGGACCGTGTCGTCCTGGTCGGCGGCACGGCCTACGCCGGCGAGATCAAGAAGTCGATCTTCGCTTCGCTCAACTTCCTGTTGCCCGCCCGTGGCGTGCTTCCCATGCACTGCTCGGCCAACATCGGCGATGCGGGTGACACGGCGCTGTTCTTCGGCCTTTCGGGCACCGGCAAGACGACGCTTTCGGCCAACCCCGACCGCCAGCTGATCGGCGACGACGAGCACGGCTGGAGCGAGGACGGCGTCTTCAACTTCGAGGGCGGCTGCTACGCGAAGACGATCCGGCTCTCGCCGGAGGGCGAACCCGACATCTACCATGCAACGAGGATGTTCGGGACGATCCTCGAGAACGTGGTCCTCGACGAGGCCACCCGCCGGATCGACTACGATTCGGGCGCGATCACCGAAAACACCCGTGCCTCCTACCCCATCCACTTCATACGCAATGTGGTGCCGTCGGGGCTGGGAGGGCACCCGGGAAACGTCGTGTTCCTGACCGCGGACGCGTTCGGTGTACTGCCCCCGATCGCGCGGCTGGACCCCGCACAGGCCATGTACCACTTCCTTTCGGGATACACGGCGAAGGTCGCCGGCACCGAGCGGGGGGTTACCGAGCCGAAGGCCGCGTTCAGCGCCTGTTTCGGTGCCCCGTTCCTTCCCCAGCACGCCGCGGTCTACGCCGACATGCTCGGCGAGAAGCTGCAGACCCACGGCGCCAGGGCGTGGCTTGTCAATACGGGCTGGACCGGCGGCCGTTACGGCGTGGGGTCCCGCATGAAGCTGGCACACACGCGCGCCATGGTTGCCGCGGCGCTCAACGGGGACCTGGACGGCGTGCCGCAGAGAGTGGACCCGGCGTTCGGGCTCCGCGTGCCGACCAGCGTCCCCGGCGTTCCGGCCGAGGTGCTCCTGCCCCGCGAAACCTGGACCGACGGCAGGGAGTATGATGATGCGGCGAATGAACTTGCCGCTATGTTCAGGGCGAACTTCGAACAGTTCGCAGGTCAGGTGTCCGGTCGCGTGAGGGAAGCCGGGCCCGCGTAGGAGGATCATGGAGCAACGACGGTGGGGCCGGTTGCCGGTGCTCGCGGTCGTCGTTTTGTTTTCGGCTTGCGAGCAGGCGGAACAGTTGCAGGACAGGTTCCGCGACCTGACGCCCCGGGAAACGTACGAGGCCGTGCTCGCCGATGCCGGACTGGCGGAGACCGCCCTGGCGAGGGACTGGACCGCGGCCGGGCGCGACGCGCTGGACAGCCCGACACCCGTCACCCTGCCGTTTCAGGAAAGCGGTCACATCGCCCCGGAGGTCCCCGGGGCCGTGGCCTACCGGCTGAGCATCCCCAGAGGGCGCAAGCTCACGTTCCACGTATCGCTGGAATCGAAGGAAGGGACGCGGCTGTTCATCGATCTTTTCCGGGTGCCCCAGGACGAGCGCGACCCCTTCAGGCCCGTCATCTCGTCCGACTCCCTGTCGCACACGTTCGTCCACGAGCCCTGGAGGGGTGGCGACTTCGTTCTCCGCGTACAGCCCGAGCTGCTCCGCGGGGGGCGCTACCGGATCACGGTGTCCGAAGAGGCACAACTCGGGCTCCCGGTCGAGGGATACGGCATGCGCGCCATCCTGAGCCCGTTCGGCGTCCCCCGCGACGGGGGGCGGCGGGTGCATCACGGCGTGGATATCTTTGCCCCCCGGGGCACCCCGGTGCTGGCTTCCACCGCGGGGGTCATACGGCGCGTAAGGGTCACCAACCTGGGCGGCAAGGTGGTCTGGCTGCGCGACCCGGTCCACGACGTCAGCATCTACTACGCGCACCTGGACAGCCAGAACGTCCGCGACGGGCAGCGCGTGGAGCGGGGGGACACGGTCGGGTTCGTGGGGAACACGGGGAACGCCCGAACAACCCCGCCGCACCTCCACTTCGGCCTCTATCAACGCGGTCCGATCGACCCCTACCCGTTCATCGACCCGCCCCGGGGCGTGCTGCCCGAGGTGACCGCCGACCTCGCGCTGCTGGGTGACCGGGTGAGTCCCGGCAACGACGGGGTCCGTTTGCGTGCCGCCCCCGGGCTCCGCGGGTCCGTGATCGCAGAGCTGGACGACGCGACGCCGCTTCGCGTCATGGGTGCATCGGGGGACTGGTTCCGGGTGCGGCTGCCCGACGGTACGAACGGCTACGTGGCCGCGCGGCTGATGCAGCCCCTCGGCGAGCTGGCCGACGAAGACGGAGGCGACGCCGGCGGCTAGTTCGCCCTGGCGCCGTACTGCAGCGCCAGCCACGCGACCGAAGCCAGGCCCAGAACGAAAAACCCGAAGATGGACGGCCCCAGCGCGAGGCTCACACCGTCCCAGGCCACCGCCGCGCTGACCTCGCCCGCGGCCGTGATCGCGCCGGCGGTCACGCGGAGGCCCATCAGGCTCCCCAACAGTCCCAGGCTGGCGCCGAGTCCTCCGAGCACGAGCACCGAATGGCTGCGCGACGGGCTTGCGGGGTGTTCCGCCCGCGCCAACCCGGCTGCGCACCGCACTGTCTGAACAAGCGTCAGGATGAGAACGATCCACAGCGGATACTGGATGATCCCCAGCGATTCGATGAATGACAACATGGTGTTCCTCCCTGGTTCCGGTCCCTGTTTCTTCAGCTACTGTCCGTGAGATTGCGTATTCGATGAGTCCGGCGTGAGCCGTGGGCGCGACCGCGCGAAGACGGCGTCGATCCGCCGCTCGCACTCTTCGTCGGTGAGGAGGCGTGGCGTGACCAGGAGCCACCCGAACAGCCCGAACACCGCGACGCCCAGTCCGCTGACCGCGACACCCGCCACGCTCCCGATGGCATCCCACACTGCCGACTGCGGCATGGACGCAGGTCCGGGCGCGCCCAGGCTCGCGCCCAGCGCCCGGTAGCCCTCCCACGCGGCCCCCAGCGCGCCCAGCGCCACAGCCGCAACAATCAACCCCGTCTGTCGCGCCCAGAGCAGCAGCCGTTCCTCTTGCCGCAGGTCCCCCTGCACCCACAGCCGAGCGGCGGCCCTGGCCAGATTGGCGGCCATCAACGCGGCCACAGACACCAGGAGCCACCTGAAGGCGACGGTTGCGCCGGCTCCCCCGAGGTCGGCGGTTGCGACCACCGCCACAACGCCCGCGAACGCCGCCGCCGCTCCCGCTCCCACCGCGACCACCCGGTCCATCCATCCGGAAGCAAGCAACCGCCGTCCCAGCGCAGGAGCGAGCCGGACCTCGAGCTGCCCGATGACCTCGCCGCCGGGCACCAGCCGGGCAACCGCCACCCTTCGCGCCTCGGCCGGACCGTACCCCCGCCGCTCCAGCTCAGCTTGCAGCGCGAGCACATCGGCACCCACCTCCTCGACGAGATCCAGACGGTGCCGGGGCGCGACCCTCAACTCGCGCTCGACCCGGGCCAGCGAGTTCTCACGCGGCACGGGACCCTCGCAGCAAACCCAGCAGCGCCTCGAACTGCCGCTCCAGCTCTGCGGCCCCCGCCGCCAGTTCGGCGCGTCCCGCCCCGGTGATCTCATAGGTCTTGCGGCGGCGCCCCGTCCCGTGCCACTCGGCGCGCAGCCTGCCGTCCGCCTCGAGCCGGTGCAGAATCGGGTAGAGCGTACCGTGCTGGAAGGAGAACGACCCGCCCGTCTGCTCTTCCACCGCAAGCGCGATCTGATAGCCGTGCGCCGGACCCTGGTCCAGCACCGCCAACACCAGGAGTTCGTTGATCCGCTTGGACAGTGTGACCTGCATATGCGCCGCCTCGCGTCGGAGTTTTCCCTCGGTCCACTCAACAATATATCAAAATTCTTTATATCGCAACTCTTTATATTCAAAGCGACGTGGGCGGGCACCACGTCCGTGCTGCGCCCACCCCCGGCGGCCCGCCCCGTCCCGTTGTATCTTGGGGCGTCAACGAGCACCCACGCCCGGCCCACGCCCCGGCCCCAGAGGATCCCCATGGCCCGCCAGTACTGGCTCATGAAGAGCGAACCCTACGTCTATTCGATCGACGACCTCGAGCGCGACGGCACCACCTACTGGGACGGCGTCCGCAACTACGCCGCCCGCAACCTCATGCGCGACCGCATGCGGATCGGCGACCGCGTCCTCTACTACCATTCCAACGCCAGGCCGCCCGGTGTCGCCGGCATCGCCGAGGTCTGCCGCGAGTCGTACCCCGATCACACGCAGTTCGACCCCTCCAGCAAGTACTTCGACCCCAAGGCCACCGACGAGAACCCCCGCTGGTTCATGGTGGACGTCCGCTTCATCGAGAAGTTCGCGCGCGAGGTGAGCCTGCCGCAGATCCGCGCCACCCCCGAGCTCGCGGACATGGTCCTGGTCAACCGCAGCCGCCTGTCCGTGCAGCCGGTCGCCGAAGCCGAATACGAGCACATCGTGGCCATGGCCGCCGCGGGTGCCGAAGAGGAGCAGGGAGAATGACGACCACCTCACCCGGCCTCGCGGCCAATTACGTAGCCGGCGAGTGGCTGCCAGGGGACGCCTGCGAGAAGCTCACCGTGACCGACCCGGCAACCGGCGACACCCTTGGCTCGGTTCCCGTCTCGGACGCGGCCGAAGTGGACCGCGCCGTCCAGGCCGCCGTCGCCGCCTTCCCCGCCTGGCGCCGCACCCCCGTTCCGGAGCGCGCGCGGGTCTTCTTCCGCCTCAAGGCGCTGCTGGACGAGCACCACGACGAGCTCGCGGTGAGCCTGTCGCGCGAACACGGCAAGAACGTCGCCGAGACGTGGGGCGAGGTGCAGCGCGGCATCGAGAACGTGGAGCACGCCGCCGGGATGCCCACCCTGATGATGGGCGACACCCTCGAAGACATCGCCCGGGACGTGGACTGCGAGACCGTGCGCCAGCCGATCGGCGTGTTTGCGGTGATCACCCCGTACAACTTCCCTGTGATGATCCCGCTCTGGTTCTGGCCGTACGCGGTCGCCGCGGGCAACACGGTGGTGCTCAAGCCGAGCGAGCAGGACCCGCTCACGCACCAACGCGTAGTGGAGCTCGCCGAACAGGCGGGGCTGCCGCCCGGCGTGCTCAACGTGGTGCACGGCCGGAGGGGGACGGTGGAGGCGCTGATCGACCACCCGGACGTGGCCGGCGTGTCGTTCGTGGGGTCGAGCCAGGTGGCGAAGATCATCTATGAGCGCGCCGGCGCAGCGGGGAAGCGGGTGCAGGCGCTGGGCGGAGCCAAGAACCACATGATCGTGCTGCCGGACGCCGACCCGGCGATGGTGGCGGACGCGGTGGTCGGATCGGTGTTCGGGTCCGCTGGGCAGCGCTGCCTGGCGGGATCGGTGGTGGTGGGGGTGGGAGACGCGTACGGGCCGATGCGCGAGGGCATCCTCGACGGGGCGGCGTCGCTGAAGGTCGGGCGGGGTCTCGACGACGGGGTCGACATGGGACCCGTGATATCCGGGGCGCACCGCGACCGGGTCACCACGTTCATCGACGAGGGCGAGCGCGATGGCGCGCGCCTGCTCATGGACGGGCGCGGCGCGCGCGTGCCCCGGTACCCGCACGGCCATTGGGTCGGCCCCACCGTCTTCGAGGACGTCACGCCCGAGATGCCGATCGGCCGTGAAGAGGTGTTCGGCCCGGTCGCCGGGCTGGCACGCGCGCCGAGCCTGGAGGCCGCACTCGAGATGCTGGCCGGTAGCCGCTACGGCAACGCCGCGTCGATCTTCACCAACTCGGGCCGCGCCGCGCGGGAATTCCGCTACCGCGCGGGGATCTCGATGATCGGGATCAACATCGGGGTGGCCGCGCCGATGGCGTTCTTCCCGTTCGGCGGGACGCGCAACTCGTTCTACGGCGACCTCAAGGCGCAGGGCCGGGACGCGGTGTCCTTCTTCACGGATCAGCGGGTGGTGATCTCGCGCTGGTGAGTGGCGGGGCGCCGGTCTTCGGGACAGGTTGTAAACCGCAGTTGACAGTGTGTAAACCCTGGTTGTCATATCGCCGGACCGAGAGAGGAAAGACATGGAAGCAGTAGCGAGCCGGGGCGCCGAGATCTTCGCCGAACAGCGGAAGTACATCTTCGACTGCGTGACGCCTCTGTACGATGAGCCGGTGGCGATCGCCGAGGGCAGGGGATGCTGGGTGAAGGACGCCGACGGGCGGGAGTACCTGGATGCCTTCGCGGGAATCCTCACGACCTCGCTGGGCCACTGCCACCCGGCGCTGGTCGGTGCCGTGCAGGCGCAGGTGGCCCGCCTGGGACACACCTCGACGCTGTACGTCAACGATCGTCAGGTCGAGGCGGCGCGGTCCCTGGCCGAAATCGCGCCGGGCGGCCTCACCCGCACGTTCTTTCTGAACAGCGGGGCAGAGGCGATCGAGACCGCGCTTCAGGCCGCGCGCCTTCACACGGGCCGCACCGAGGTCATCGCGCTGCGGCAGGCCTACCACGGGCGCACCAGTTCGGCCATCTCGGTCACGGCGCACGCCGCGTGGCGCGTTCTTCCGAGCACGGTCACCGGGATCACGCACGCGCTCTCGCCGTACCCGTACCGTGCTCCGTTCGGCACGTCCAGCGACGAGGAACTGGTCGAGATCTACGCCCGGGACCTGATCGAAGTGATCGAGACGACGACGAATGGGCGTCCCGCCGCCTTCATCGCCGAGACGATTCAGGGTGTCGGCGGCTACATCGTGCCGCCGAAGGGCTACTTCCAGCGGATGGCGGAGATCATCCGCTCGTACGGAGGCGTCTTCATCTCGGACGAGGTGCAGGCGGGGTTCGCGCGCACGGGCGGCCGCTGGTTCGGGATCGAGCACTGGGACGTCGTGCCCGACATCATGGTCATGGCGAAGGGGATCGCCGGGGGCATGCCCGTGGGCGCCACCATCACGACCGACGAGATCGCAGGGAACTGGCGCGGCAAGACACTGTCTACCTTCGGGGGCAACCCGGTGTGCATGGCCGCGATGGCGGCTGCGCTGGAGGTCATGCGCGCGGAGGACGTGAGGACCCGGGCCAGCAGACGCGGCGAACAGCTGCGGGCCGCGCTGGACGGCCTGGCCGCCGCGCACCACTGGATCGGCGAGGTGCGCGGCATGGGGCTGATGCAGGCGCTCGAACTGGTTGAGGACCCTGTCACGAAGGAGCCCGCGCCGCGTCTGGCGGGCATGCTGCTGAATGCGGCAAAGGCCGAGGGGCTGCTGATCGGGATCGGGGGGCTGCACGGCCACGTCATCCGGCTGGGGCCGTCGCTTCTGATCTCGGACACCGAGATCGACGAGGCGACCGCACGCCTCGCGCGCGCCTGCGCGGCGGTGGAGCAGACGCGGTGATCGGCGCAGGGGGGCGGGGGGCAGAGGCCCGCGGGGCCCTGGCATGATCGCCGGGCTGCCCCTCGGCAGCTGGGTGCTGATGGCCGTGTCCGTCGTGCCCGGCCTTGTGCTGGTTACGATGGCGTACCGGGCGCACCGCGGCGACATGGGCAACCCCCCACCCGACCATCGCCTGCGCCCGCAGGACCGCGACGATGCCTGAAGCCGCCAGCTCCAACGCCGCCATCATCGCCGTCGTCGTGGCGTACTTCGCGGTGCTCGTCGGGATCGGCTGGTGGGCCAGCCGCGAGAGCCGCTCGGTCAAGGGGTTCTACGTCGCCGGAAAGAAGCTGCCGTCGTGGGTGATCGCCTTTTCGTCCAACACGACCGGAGAGAGCGGATGGCTGCTCCTGGGACTCACCGGGATGGGCTATCTGGTCGGCTTCCACGCGCTGTGGGTGGTGCTTGGCGAGGTGCTCGGCGTCGCGCTGGCCTGGTCCGTCGTGGCGCGGCCCTTCAAGGAGTTCACCGACCGCTACGACGCGATCACGGTGCCCGACTACCTCACCGACCGCTTCGCCGACCGGCTCAACGTCATCCGCATCGTCAGCGCGGTCATCATCTTCTCGATGGTGGGCGCCTACACGGCAGCACAGCTCACTGCGACGGGCAAGGCGTTCTCCTCCTTCATCGGGACCAGCTACGAGGCCGGAGTGTACATCGGACTCGCCGTCATCCTCGTCTACACGAGCATCGGTGGCTTCAAGGCGGTTGCCTACAGCGACGTGCTCCAGGGCGTCCTCATGTTCCTGTGCCTGCTGATCCTGCCGATCGTGGGGATCTGGCACGCGGGTGGCTGGGGCGAGATGCTGGCGGGTGTGGGCGAAGCGGACCCCGCGCTGCTACGACCGATGGGCGAATACGGCCTCACGGTGCCGGGGGTGATGAGCGCGATCGGCTACGTGGGGATCGGGCTCGCCTTCCTGGGTGCGCCGCAACTCCTGACGCGCTTCATGTCGGCGCGCGACCGGGGCCAGATCTCGCAGGGCGGCGTGCTCGCGGTGGTCTGCATTGTCGTCTTCGACATCGGCGCGGTGCTGACCGGGGTCGCCGGGCGCTACCTCTTCCCCGGGCTTGCCGACCCCGAGACGGTCCTCCCGGTCATGTCCACCGAGCTCTTCCCGGCGGTGGTCGCGGGGGTGATCCTGGTGGTCGTGCTGGCGGCGATCATGTCGACCGTGGACTCGCTGCTGATCCTCGCCTCCTCGTCCATGGTGCGCGATGTATTCCAGAAGATTCTCCGGCCGGACTACTCCGACCGCCGCCTCTCGCTCATCGGGCGGCTGCTGACGGTCGTCCTCGGCCTGGCCGGGCTGGGCGTCGCGCTCAGCGAACCCCGCATGATCTTCTGGTTCGTGCTCTTCGCGTGGTCGGGGCTGGCGTCGGCGTTCACGCCGGTCGTCCTGCTGTCGCTCTTCTGGCGTCGGACGACACTGGCCGGTGCGGTTGCGGGGATGATCGCCGGCTTCGCGGCCGCGATGCTCTGGGTTGTCTTCATCAAGGAGCACTTCTACGACCTGTACGAGATGATTCCCGGCTTCGCGGCGGGCTTTGCCGTGACGATCGGGGTCAGCCTCTGCACGAAGCCGCCCCCGGACGATGGTGCGATCGTGGATGATGTAAGGCGCGTGGTGGGCGGGCCGTTTACGCGTGCCGCCTCGAGAGACTAGTTCGGCGGTCCGGGGCCAGAGACGAGCGCCATGGCGAAGAAGCGCCAGCCGAAGAGGCGGAAGCCGGCCAGGGAGCGGGCCGGCCGGGCCGCGGGCAAGGCTGGCGCGAGAGCCGGCGGGAAGACCAGCACGAGGGCCGCGAAGGCCGGCGCCAGGAAGGACGGCCGCGGCGGCATCACCGAGTGGGTTCGATCGCTTGCCGCAGCGGTCGTCGTCTTCCTCATCCTTCGCGTCTTCCTGATGGAGAACTATTTCATCGACTCCGGGTCCATGAAGAACACCCTGCTTGTTGGCGACTTCCTGGCCGTCAACAAGCTCGCGATCGGTTCGCGGATCCCCTTCACCGACATCCGTATTCCCGGCTACTCGGAGCCCCGCCGCGGCGACATTCTCGTCTTCGATCCGCATCACGAAGAGGACATGACGCTGGTCAAGCGGCTCATCGGGATGCCCGGCGACACGCTGGAAATGCGCGACAAGGTGCTCTACCTGAACGGCGAAGCGCAGGAAGAACCCTACGTGGCCACGATCGGTGCCCGGGACGACGCCGACCCCGGGATGCAGTGGCAGAACCGGTACCTCGTGGGCGGGCCCGACGTCGACTACCGGCCCACCTGGGACAACTGGGGGCCGCTGGCGATCCCCGACGGGCACTACTTCATGCTCGGCGACTACCGGGACGACAGCCTCGACTCGCGCGTCTGGGGGCTTCTCGAAGGCTGGCGATTCAAGGGCCGGGTGGCGTTTATTTACTTCTCCTACGACCGCGATTCGTATCGGCCCTTCCCCTGGATCACGGAGATCCGCGGCAGCCGCATCGGGGACAGGGTCAGGTAGCAACGGGAGACCTGGAGGACCACATGAAGGATCACGCGAAGTCAGTGACGAGAGGCCAGTTCCTGGGCGCGGCCGCGGGTGCCGTGGGCGCGGGGTTCCTCGCCGGTTGCGGGGACGGACGTGGTGTCTTGCTGCGCACCGACGCTTCCGCGGCGACCAGTGCCGACCTGGTCGTGCACGGGCGCACCGTCCACACCATGGACGACGGAAACCCGACCGCCGAGTCGCTGGCGGTGAAGGACGGCCGCTTCATGGCGGTGGGTTCGCGCGGCGAGATCGACGCGCTCCGCGGGGCGGGCACGCAGGTCTTCGATCACGGGGACGCGGTGATCACGCCGGGCTTCATCGATGCGCACACGCACCCCGCGGGCGCCGGAGTCCGCGAGCTCAAGGACGTGAACGTCGACGTACGCAGCATCGCCGAGATCAAGGACCTCATGGCGGCGCGGGCCCGCGAGACGCCACCGGGGGAATGGATCCAGGGCTTCAAGTACGACGACACCAAGCTGGCCGAGGGGCGGCCGCTCAACCGGCTGGACCTGGACGAAGCCGTGCCGGACCACCCGGCCGTGGTGGGGCACCGGGGTGGTCACACGAGCGTCTACAACTCACGCGCGTTTGCGGCGGCGGGCGTGACGGCCGAGACGCCCGACCCGTTCGGTGGCAGGTTCGACCGCGAGGGTGGGGAATTGACCGGCCTGGTGGCGGAGCGTGCGAATTACGTCTTCTCGGGACTGATCCCCAGCACGCACACGGACAACGACCGCCGCGCCGGCGTCAAGCTCATCACCGAGTTGATGGCCCGGGCCGGGCTGACCTCCTTCCACGACGCCGGCACGTCGGCCAACAGCATGCGGGCGTATAGCGCTGCCTACCGCAACGGCGAGCTGAGCTGCCGCGTGTACATGATGATGCGCGGCGCCTACGAGGACCTGCGCCAGGCAGGCGTCTCCACCGGGTTGGGCGACGAGTGGCTGCGCGTCGGCGGGGTCAAGTACGGGGCGGACGGCTCGGCGTCCGAGCGCACCATGCGAATGAGCACGCCGTACGTGGGGCGTCCCGACGACTACGGCATCCTCACCATGACGCGGGACGCCATCCACGACGTCGTCGAGGTCGCGCACCGCTCCGGCTGGCAGGTCGGCATCCACGCAAACGGCGACGTCACCATCGGCATGGTGCTGGACGCCTACGAGCGCGTGCAGGAGCTGTGGCCCCGCCCGAACCCCAGGCACCGGATCGAGCACTGCTCCCTTGTCAACCCGGAACTCCTCGCGCGCATCAAGGCCGCCGGCGCCGTCCCCACCCCCTTCTACACCTACGCCCATTACCACGGGAACAAGTGGGTCGAGTACGGCCCCGAGAAGATGGAGTGGATGTTCGCCCACCGCTCGTTCCTGGACTACGAGATTCCGGTCGCGCCGGCGTCGGACTATACACCGGGTCCCTACGAGCCGCTGATGGCGATCCAGAGCATGGTCACGCGCAAGGACTTCGACGGGCGCGTGTGGGGTCCCAGCCAGCGGATCACCGTGCCCGAGGCGATGCGCATCTGCACCATGGGCGGCGCCTACGCGTCGTTCGAGGAGGACATCAAGGGGTCGGTCACGGCGGGCAAGCTGGCCGACTTCGTGGTGCTGGCGTCCGACCCGCACGACGCGGACCCGGACGCGATCAAGGAGATCCCGGTGCTCAGGACGGTGGCGGGGGGACGGGTGACCTGGGAGGCATGAGGGGGGACGATGATTCGTCCGGATCGCCCTTCCCTTCCGCTCCCTCCGATAACCGCTGGACTTCGAGCTCCAGGCGGCGACGCGCTCGGCCGAAGGTGCGGAAACACACGGACTCGGGCTATCGTTAAACTGGGCAGTCGGCAACAGGGCGGACGGAGACAATCATGACCGACAAGCTGATCGACAGGAACCCGGACATCCTGGGCGGAACGCCGGTGTTCAGCGGCACTCGGGTCCCGGTGAGGATCATGATGGAGCATCTTGAAGCGGGCGACCGGCTTGACGAGTTTCTCGACGATTATCCGACAGTCACGAGAGATCAAGCCGTCAAACTGCTTGAGCGCGCCACGACGGTACTGGTGGGCGATGGCAATGAAAGTTTTGCTTGACGAATCCACGCCGAGGCGGCTCGCGTCATCGTTTCCGGGTTCGTTCGAGATACGCACCGTCCAGCAGATGGGGTGGGCCGGTCGCGGAAACGGGGAGCTCTTGCGGCTCGCGGCCGATCATGGATTCCACTCCATCATCACGGTCGATCAAGGGTTCGAGTACCAGCAGAATATCGCCCAACTGCCGATCCCGGTGGTTATCATGATCGCGCGACGCACGCGATTGCAGGAATTGAGACCCCTCGTCGCGCGAGTGGTCGCTGTCCTATCCGGCGATTTGGACCGCCGAATCTATCGCGTGGTAGCCTGAGCGCAGGCTCGACGGCCTTCGGCTCGACTCCTGAACCCTGGCTGGGGATGCAGATGGCATACGATCTCTGGCAGACTCGTGACCCTCCCAACCCCGAGAGTGCGTGCTAGCTACCTGTGGATTACGCGATCAGTTGATTGATGTGCGTAAGATATCTATTCTGGAATAATGAAAACCACTGTTGATATTCCAGACCAGGAATTGGCGGATGCGATCCGGTTCACGAACGCGAAGACGAAGCGCGAGGCCATCGTGGGTGCCATCATGTACTTCAACCAGCGCATGCGGATGGCGGAACTGACAAGGTTCGGCGGGACCTGTTCCGATCTGGTGTCGCCGGACGAGGTCCTGGCCGCCCGTCGGAGGAGCTGAGGGATTGCTTCTCATCGATACTCCGTCATGGATCCACTTCCTTCGGCCGGATGGCGACCCCGGTGTGCGCGCGCGCGTGGAGGCGGCGCTGGAAAGCGGAGAAGCCTGCTGGTGTCCGATCGTGCAGCTGGAACTCTGGAATGGCGCCCGGGGAGGCCACGAACAGCGGGTGCTACGAGAGTTCGCTCGCGTTCTCCCTGATCTGGCAATCGACAGTGACGTTTGGAGGAAGGCTTACGAGCTGGCGATGCAAGCGAGCGCCCGGGGAGTGACCGCCCCGGCAACCGATGTCCTGATTGCCGCCTGCGCTCTTCACCACGGTGCGGACCTGGAGTCCGCCGATTCCGACTTCGACCACTTGGCGGCTGTGGGAGGTCCGGCGCGGCGGACGGGTTTCATGCGGGGGCAGATCTCGGCGCCCGACGACTTTGACGTGATTGGGGCCGACGAAATCCTGACGACTTTCAAGGGTGGAGAGTGACTGCCCTCCTCGGCATGTCCCTTGTGCTGAGGACCACCGGATTCCGGTCGGATAACCTCCGCGGGCTGGGCGCCCTCCTGAACACTTAGGATTCGCCCGCATCATCTGCCCCTTCCGCTTGCTCAGATAGCCGCTGGACTTCGATCTCCAGCCTTGAGACCCTGTCGTGCAAGGTGCCGCCGAACTTCACCCACCTGCGGCCCCAGATTCCCCCAAAGTAGATGGCGGCCAACAGCATGAGCACTTGAGCAAATGAGAGATCTTCCAGGAAAGACAAGTGGTCCTCCAGTGCTTCGGTTTTTCGGGTTCAATTTATGCCTGAAGCCCGTCTGCGGCGAAACCCGCTCGGCGTCTGGAGCCCGTCCAGCAGACTGTCGCGCGATCCCACGGTGCCGCTGGTCGCGCAGGTGGCCATCCTCGCAAGTTGTCACTTGACGGGCGACAGCCGTAGATTGTGTCATGATCGCATCGTTCCGGCACCGCGGCCTGAAGGCGCTCTACCAAGGTCGGACGGCACGGCGGGTTGCGCCGGAACATGTGGTCAAGCTGGGGGACATCTTGGCGGCGCTCGACCTCAGCCGGGGACCGGAGGGCATGGACTTGCCGGGCTTCCGGTTGCACGCGCTCAAGGGACGGCTGAAAGGGCATTACGCGGTGTCGGTGTCCGGTAACTGGCGCGTGACCTTTCGGTTCGAGGACAGCTCCGCGGTTGATGTGGACTACGTGGACTACCACTGAAGGAGGGAACCATTCATGGCCATGTTCGACCCGCCGCATCCGGGCGGCATTGTTCGACGACAGTGTCTCGAACCGCTGGGCCTGACCGTGACACGGGCGGCCGAGGGATTGGGCGTTACCCGGCAGGCGTTGTCGGAGTTGTTGAACGGGCACACGGGGATTTCGGTCGAGATGGCGATCCGGCTGTCGAAGGCCTTTGGCTCGACACCCGAGACCTGGCTGGGAATGCAGATGGCATACGATCTCTGGCAGGCCCGCGACCGCGCCGGGGAAATCGCGGTTGAGCGATTCGTGGCGGCATGAAATCGACCTCGTGGTTCAGTCGCCCCTACGGGTCCCCTCGGAGGGGAGATTGACGACCCGGCGCCGAATTCCCCCTCACCGCCCCCCGCTCCCTGCCGGCCACGGCGGGCCCTGGTGTTCTGCAGACACCGGCGCCAGGCCCATGTACACGAACTTCTGGATGCGTTTCCCTTCGTAGGTCTCGGTCGTGTAGACGTTGCCGTGCGAGTCAGTGGCGATGCTGTGTACCCCGATGAACTGGCCCGCCTGCCGGCCTCCGTCGCCGAACGTCGTCAGGACCTCGAGCGACGCGCGGTCCATGACGTAGACCCGGTGATTGCTGCCGTCGGCGACGTACATGTAGCGCTGCCCGGGATCGCGTGAGAAAGCGAGATCCCAGGTTGAGCCGCCCCCCAGCGTGCGCGGCGCGATCAGCACCTCGTCCACGAAGGTTCCGTCGGTCTGGAAGACCTGGATCCGGTCGTTCGGCCGGTCGCACACGTACACCAGACCGTCCAGCGAGGGCTCGGCGCAGTGGACCGGCGTGCGGAACTGCTGGAGAGGCGGCGCGTCCGGATCGTACGGCGGGGTGGGCGTGTCGTCCGGGGCGTTGCCGTAGGCACCCCAATAGCGCTTGAACGCGCCGGTCGACGCATCGAGCACCGCCACGCGGCGCCCGCCGTAGCCGTCCGCAACGTATGCCTCGTTGGCTTCGGCGTGGAACGCCACCTTGGCTACCCGGTTGAATCGCGTCTCGCTGTGGCTGTCGGGCTCCGCGCCCACTTCCGGCTGCCCGTAGGAGGCCAGAAACCGGCCGTCGCGCGAGAATTTCAGGATGTGCGAGTCGGTTGCGCCGTTGCCGCCGATCCACAGGTTGTCCATGTGGTCGACGGTGATTCCGTGGTTCGAGGCAGGCCACACGTACTCGTCGGAGGGGCCGCCCCATGAGTTGACCAGGTTCCCCTCGGGGTCGAATTCGAGGACTTCGGGCGCGGCGCGGCAGCATTCGGCGGTTGGCGGATCGGCCTCCGCGCCCAACTCCGTGCCCGCGTCGATCGAGGCGCGGCGGTGGATGATGAAGACGTGGTCGCGAGAGTCCACGCCCACCCCGATCGTGGAGCCGAGCAGCCAGTGCTCGGGCAGCGGCTTCGGCCAGAACGGGTCGACCTCGAACCTGGGCGCTACGGCGCCGCCCGCTCCGGTGGAGGCCGCTTCGTCGCTCGCTTCCGGACCGCACGCAAGCACGATGGCCAGGCCGGCGATCGCACCGCCGATGAGGTGTCGTCGCTTTACGTTCATGACTGTCTCTCCTTTACCAGACCAGGTGGAGGCGGCTCTGGCGCCGGAAGACCCAGTGCCGCTCTCCCTCGGAGTCGAGGTAGGCCTCTTCTTCCTGTCGGCAGCTGGCCGGCTTGTCGCCCCACTCCGGGATCGGCGTCGTCGCCTGCAGCTCGATCGAATGCCAGGTCGACGGCAACAGGAGCGCGTCGCCCCGCACCGGCACCCCCTCCTGCCCGTCCCAGCGGCCGATCAGTGGCCCCGCCCCGTGCCCGTGATCCCCGATCGGGTGCGTGTAGACGGTGCCATTGATCCCCTCCGCCCGCATCTGCGCCAGAGTGTTGGCGAGGATCGTGTTGCCGCTGAGCCCGGGCTCCATGTGCTCGAGAAGTATGTCCTGGAGCCGGTTCGAGTTGGCAATGCACTGCTGCAGTCCGGCCGGCGGGCCGCTCTCCCCCTCCCTGAGCACATAGCCCAGGTGCTGCGTGTCGGTATGCAGATTCAGCGCCACCACGCCGAAGTCGGTCCAGAGCAGGTCGCCGCGTTCGATCACCGTGCCGGACGAGGGCACCTCGCCCGCCCGCTGCACGTCCACGTTGGCCTGGAACCAGACCGTGTAGCCCAGGTCACGCACGCGCTGGCGCATCCACCACTCCACGTCCTCGATGGTGGTCTCGCCCGGCGTGATCACCGCATTCGAGAACGCGTGCGAGATGACCGCATGGACGGTCTCCATGATCTTCCGGTAGCGCGGCATCATCTCGGGGAGGCGCAACGAGATGTAGTTCATGGCCAGGCGTGGCTCCCGCTTCACCCGGCTGAGCAGTTCCGGACCCAGCGCCTCCTCCAGGGCCTCGCGCTCGCCCGCGTGCAGGCCGTCCGAAAACGCCCAGTCGGGATCGATATTGAGGACGATGTTCTCGGGGTCGCGGTCCTCCACGACTTCGCGCAGGAGCCGCCACTGCTCGTTGCCGACCAGTTCCGCGGTCGGCTGGGTGGGCGCGGGCCGGGTGGATCGGTACGCCTCGAAGACGCCGCCCTGGCTAGTCCCACCCAGCGCCAGGCGTTCGACCGTCCCGTCGTCCTGCCGGGTGAAGACGTAGATGGAGCGGCGGCGCGCAGCGAACGTCGTCGGCGAGATGATGGACCAGAAGACGGGATCTTCCGCGTATTCACGCATCGACAGGATCCACATGCGCACGTCGTATTCGGCCATCAGCTTCGGCAGGACTCTCCCGATCCGCAGTTCCAGCCATTCCTGCTGCTCCTTCGCCTGTTCCCGCAGCGTCGGCAACGGCTGGATCCGGGCCGGGACGTCCTCGGAGACGCGGACCGGTTTCTGGGCCGCCAGGTCGCCGACGGTGGCGGACAACAAGGCGAGAACGAAGGGGATCGTGCCGGCGAGGCGACGCCCCTGTTGGAGAATGCGTGTCATTGTCCCGCTCCCTTCATCTGCACCACGATCACCTCGACCGGCTCGGGCCCCTCGTTGACGTCGCCGTGCAGTTCACCGGGCGGGTCCGCCTCCAACCAGTAGGCGTTCCCGGTCTCCCAGGTCATCTCGTGGCGCTCGCCGGAGTCGTTCACGACAGTGAGCGTGCCGCCCTTGAGCGCGATGATGGCGCGGGGGTTGTCGTGGCGGTGCATCTCGAGGGGCTGGTTCGGGACGATCACGCTCTTCCACACCGTGACGTGTTCGTTCTCGAACTGGGGCGTGCGACCGGTGGTGAGCGCTGGTTCGTCCGCGGCGTCGGCCTGTTCGGCGGACCGCTCGCCGGCCTGGTCGGCTGGTGGGCCGCAGGCCGCGAGCAGTAGGGCCAGGAGGGGTGTGATCGGTCTGGTGGACTTCATCGGGATGGCTCCTTCGGTGCGGGGCGGTCCGGTGATCGGGGTCGTGGATGGCGTCGTGTCCCGGGCAAGATCGTGCGCAACACCCGCCGGGCGCTACCTTGGGGGCGTTCGCAGGTCCCGTTCCTTCGGCCCGTGCTGCCATGCTCTCCATTCGCAAGTCCGTCCTCGCCTCCGTTGCCCTCGTCGTCCATGCCGGCGCCCCGCCGACCGCCACATCGCAGGTCGCGCCTGCCCCGGCGCCCGTGTCGGTCGACGCCGCCCTCTCATCCACCACAATCACGCTGCCGGGGCTCAATGCCCCCGTCGAGATCATCCGCGACCGCTGGGGGATCAACCACATCTACTCCGAGACCGAGTACGACCTGTTCTTTGCGCAGGGGTATGCGGCCGCGCGCGACCGCCTGTTCCAGTTCGAGGTGTGGCGGGCGCAGGCCACGGGTACGGTCGCCGAGATGCTGGGGCCGGACGAGCTGGAGCGGGACATCGGCTTCCGGCTGTTCCGGTTCCGCGGCGACATGACGCAGGAGATGAACCACTACCACGACCGGGGCTCGGTGATCATCCCGGCGTATGTGGACGGGGTGAACGCGTACATCGCCGAGACCGAGGCCGACCCGTCGCTCCTGCCGATCGAGTTCGAACTGCTGGGGATCCGGCCGAAGCGCTGGACGCCGGAGGTGGTGATTTCGCGGCATCAGGGGCTGCTTGGGAACATCGGCAGCGAGCTGAACTACGGGCGCGCGGTGGCGGCGGTGGGCGAAGCAATGGTCAAGCGGGTCGCGAACTTCCACCCGGGGGATCCCGACATCGCGCTGGACCCGGCGATCGACGGGACGCTGCTCAGCGAGGACATCCTGGGCCGCTACAACGCGTTTCGGGGCGCGGTCCGGTTCCGGCCGGAGCACCTGGCGCCCGAGCACCGAGGGGACCCGGAGGCGTTCGCGCGGCTGGAGGCGGCTGCGGCCGGGGTGCGTGGCGCAGGGGCAAGCGGGCATGGTCCGGCGAGCTGGCAGGATCCGGCGGGCTGGCCGGACCCGCTGGCCTGGCAGAATCCGGAGGATATCGGCTCCAACAACTGGGTCGTGAGCGGCCGGCTGAGCGAGAGCGGCTATCCCCTCATGGCCAACGACCCCCACCGCGCGCAGTCGTCCCCCTCCCTGCGCTACTGGGTGCACCTGGTCGGGCCGGGGTGGAACGTGATCGGAGGGGGCGAGCCCGAGATTCCGGGCGTGAGCATCGGCCACAACGGGTACGGGGCGTGGGGGCTGACCGTGTTCCGCACCGACGGCGAGGACCTCTACGTCTACGAGACGCATCCCGACGATCCGAACCGCTACCGCTACAAGGACGGATGGGAGGAGATGACGGTCATCGCGGAGGATATTCCCGTAAAGGGACAGGATCCGCATCGTGCCGAATTCAGGTACACGCGCCACGGGCCGGTGGTTTTCGAGAACCACGAGGAGAGGGTCGCGTACGCGGTAAGGGCGGCGTGGCTGGAGCCTGGCGGCGCTCCGTACCTGGCAAGTCTGCGCATGGACCAGGCCCGCTCCTGGGAAGAGTTCGTCGAGGCGTGCAACTACTCCAACATCCCGGGCGAGAACATGGTCTGGGCGGACAGGGATGGGAACATCGGCTGGCAGGCGGTGGGCATCGCACCGGTCCGGCGCAACTGGTCCGGCCTGGTGCCCGTCCCCGGCGACGGCCGCTACGAATGGGACGGGTACCTGCCCATCAGGGCCAAGCCCAGCGTCTACAACCCGGCTGAGGGCTACTTCGCCACCGCCAACAACCACCTCACGCCGGACGACTACCCGCACATGGACGCGATCGGCTTCGAGTGGTCGGATCCGTATCGCTGGACGCGCGCGGCCGAGGTCCTCGGCTCGGGACGGCTCCATTCCATGGCCGACATGATGGCGCTGCAGACCGACTACCTCTCGATCCCGGCGCGCACGATCGTGCCGATGCTGCGGCATGTGGCCACCGGCGGCGGCGATGTCGAGCGGGCGCGCGAACTGCTCCTGGCCTGGGACTTCGTGCTGGATCCGAACTCGGTCGCGGCGGGGATCTACAACGCGTTCGAGAGGCGGGTGCGCGGCAACGTGGTCGCGCTGTTCGTGCCCGAGTCCGCGCGGCCCCATCTGCGCGGCATGGCCCTGGTGAAGGTGATCGGCCACCTGACCGCGCCCGGTGGGGAGTTCGGCGACGATCCCATCGAGGGGCGTGACGCCGTGCTGCTCAGCAGCCTGGAGGAAGCGGTGGTCGAACTCCGCACCAGGCTCGGCAGTGACATGGACCGCTGGCAGTACGGCCAGCCCGACTACAAGCACGCGACGATCTACCATCCGCTGTCGCGTGCGGTTCCGGCGGACCTGGCGACGCGCTTCACCGTCGGCCCGCTCCCCAGGGGCGGCAACAGCTCCACGCTGAACAACACGGGCGGCGGGGACAACCAGACGTCGGGCGCCTCGTTCCGGATCATCGTGGATACCGGCAACTGGGATCTGGCGGTGGGCAGCAACACGCCCGGCCAGTCCGGCGACCCCGATTCGCCGTTCTACGACAACCTCTTCGAGCTCTGGGCCAACGACCGCTTCTTCCCGGTCTTCTACTCGCGCGACCGGATCGAATCAGTTGCCGCGGAGCGCACGATGCTGATGCCCGGTGGATAGGGAGGGGGCCAGCCCGCGCTTCTTCCCCACGCCCGCGGACATGCGTGCGTGGCTGGAGGAAAACCACGAACGGGTCGACGAACTCTGGGTCGGCTACTACAAGAAGGGCACGGGGCTGCCCAGCGTGACCTGGCCCGAGTCGGTGGACGAGGCGCTGTGCTTCGGCTGGATCGACGGCATCAGGAAGTCCACCGACGACAAGAGCTACCGGATCCGGTTCACGCCGCGCCGCAAGGGAAGCCACTGGAGCGCCCGCAACCTGGGGCGCATGAATCACCTGATCGCCGAGGGGCTTGTGGCCGACGCGGGGCTCGCCGCGTACGAGCGGCGCGCCCGCCGCAAGGCAAAACAGGCGGCGTATGAACAGGGCGAGACAGCAGCGCTGCCCCCCGAATACGAAGCCAGGATCCGCGCGAACGCGGCTGCGTGGGAGTACTTCCAGACCGCGCGGCCGTCGTACCGCAAGCAGGTCACATGGTGGGTCGTCAGCGCCAAGCGCGAGGACACACGGCTCCGGCGCCTGGGCGTCCTGATCGACTCCTGCGCCGAAGGCGACGTGATCCCGCCGCTCCGCTGGGCGAAGAAGAAGGGTTGAGGGCGGGTGACTCGTCGCTTCGAAGGCCCGGGCTACGCGGTCAGTTGCCTTGGGACTTCCGTCCACGGCCGGCCAGCCACCTGTCCGGCGCCAATGCCCTCTTGCGCTCGCGGGGGCGCTTGTTGAACCACGCCACCGTCATGAGCACCTCGGCCGCCGCGTCGGCTTCCAGCGCGCCGTCGCGGTCCGCAGGTGCGGGACGGAACGCCTCTTCCACGACCCTGTTCGCCTGCCGGCGGGCATCGTCGGACCTGGGCCAGGGGAGTTCGCCGTGCAGGCGGCCCCGGCGGATCAGGTAGATCCGGTCCTCGCCCGCAAAACCGGACACCGGGTAGACGAGGTTCAGGTGGTCGATCCGGCCACGGAAGCCGGAGAGATGGTTCCACAGCTTCTCCAGGGTTTCCATGCGGTCGCGCATGGTGGCTGCGTATTCGAACCTGAGGCGCGCGGCGGCCTCGCCGATGGATCGCTCGAGCGTCTCCAGCGGCGCCCGGCTGCGGGCCTCCAGGAACGCGCGCGCCAGCCGGACACCCCGGTCGTACTCGGCGCTCGTGCAGCGGCCGGCGCAGGGTCCGGGACAGGTTCCAGTCTCGACGCGGATGCAGCGCGGGGTCCGGCCGCCCGAGAACATCTCGAGCTGGTCGCCGAAGTGGATCGGCGTATCGCCGGTACAGTCCCGCAGCCCGGTCGCCAGGGAAAGGTCGTGCACCGCGCGCGCCAGCCAGGCGGTCTGGCCGAAGGGGCCGTAGTAGCGCGCGCCATCGCGGTGTGTCCGCGTCACGGGAACGAGTCGCGGCGCGGGCTCGCGGGTCACCTTGATGAAGCCGTACCTGCGGTCGCGCTTGTGCTGCACGTTATACTCGGGTTGCCAGACGCGGATCAGCCGCATCTCGCGGAAGAGGGCGGCGAACTCGTTGGGGGTGTAGTCCCAGCTCACCGCCTCGGCCTCGGCCACCAGACGCGCCGTCTTTCCCTCGTCTTCGCGGAAGTACGACAGCAGGCGCGAGCGGACGCGGACCGACTTGCCGACATAGAGAATCCGGCCGCCCGGGCCCAGCCAGCGGTAGACGCCGGGACGGTCCTCGGCCCCGGAACGTACGTGTTCACGGAGGTCGGATGTCGCCATGGCGACCCAACTTCGCCATTTATTCGGTCGGAGTCAACGCGGTGTTTGCCCGTTCAGACATTGCGACCGCCCGCCCGACACGCTACTGTCGCCTTCCATGCACAGGCATGGACGTTCTATCGTGATTCGTGATCCGGTGTGGAACACGATCCGGCTGGATCCGGTCGCCGTCGCGATTGTGGACACGGCGGCGTTTCAGCGGCTCCGCTACATCCGCCAGCTCGGCCTCGCGCACCTGGTCTACCCCGGTGCGACCCACACGCGCTTCGATCACGCTTTGGGCGTGTACCACCTGGCCGTGCGGGCGCTTGGCATCCTTCGCGGCAGAACGGATGTGCCCGCCGACGTCTGGCAGGGTTCCAACCTTGTCCCATACGCCGCCCTGCTTCACGACATAGGACACTACGCCTTTTCGCACGCCCTCGAAGAGCTGGAACCGGATCGCATCGTGGGCGACCACGAGGAGATGAGCGCCCGCTTCTTCGCGTCCGCGGAGCTACAGGCCGTGCTGGCGCCGCTCGGTTCGGGGGCCGCCGACGAGATCTTCCGGATCATCAAGGGGGAGGGCGACAACGCGCTGCGGGGCCTGGTGAGCGGCAGCCTCGACCTGGACAAGATGGAATACCTGCGCCGCGACGCGCGCTTCTGTGGCGTGCCGTACGGCGAGGTGGACGTCGAACGGCTCCTGCAGGGTCTCAGGCTGCTGCGCGATCCGGTGACGGGCGCGTGGGAGGTCGGGGTCGGGATCAAGTCGCTCAGCACGCTGGAATCGCTGCTCTTCTCGAAGTACCAGATGTTCCGCACGGTCTACTGGCACCACGCGGTGCGGGCGGGAACCGGTCTCTACAAGCGAATCGTGGAGACGGCGGTGGAGGCGGGACTCCTGTCCCCCGAGGAGCTGGTCGGCCCCACGGACGAAGAGCTGCTCTACGAACTGCGCCGACGGGCTGCCGCGAGTACCGACCCGGTGGCGTCGCGCCTGGCAAAGCGGTGGCTGCCGGCGTTGCGCGAGCGGCGCCTGCCGAAGCGGGCAACGGAAATCCCCGCCTGGCAACTCGAAGACAGGACGATACCGGCGTGGGTCAGCGGGGACACCGCGGAGAAGCGGCGCTGGGAGGACCGGATGGCGGCGGAGCTGGGGCTGGAACACGGCGAAGTGATCCTCGATTTCCCGGTCAAGAAGGCCATGTTCCAACTGGATGTCCTGGTGGACCGTCCGGACGGCGTGGTGCGGCTGGGAAGGGAGGGAATCCCGGGCATGATGGATCTGCCGAAACTCGGACAGGAGCTTTACCGTACCGCCCGGGTGCTCCGCCTGTTCACCTTCGAACGGCGCGAGGTGGATCAGGACCGGCTTCTGGAGCGGTTGCCGGCGACCCCGTCGGTGCCCGAGGAACAGCCAGCGCCTGACCGGCCAGCGCCTGACCGGCCAGCGCCGGAGGAACGAATGTGCGTTACGAACGTAGACACATACGGGAGCGCGACTGCAGGGCGTCCTGCCGACGCACAAAACGCAGTTATTGACAGAGAAACACAACAGCCATACGATTAAAGGCTGTACATGCCGCGCGACCGCCGGACCCGGCAATCCGGCTCGCAACGGAGGAAACGAGAAGAACGATGGCCACGAAAACTCGGCGGAGGAAGGGACGGGTCAATCCTCTCACAGGGTTCGACGCCAGCCTGGACGAACAGACTGCGCTGGACCAGTACCTGCGGGACGTAAGCCGTCACGAACTGATCACGCCGGAGATGGAAAAGATTCTGGGTGCGCGCGCCCAAAAGGGCGACGAAGAGGCGATCCAGGCGCTTGCGAAGGCGAACCTGCGGTTCGTGATCAGCGTCGCCAAGAAGTATCAGAACCGCGGCGTATCCCTCACGGATCTGATCCAGGAGGGGAACGTGGGGCTGGTCACCGCCGCGCGGAAATTCGATCCTGAGCAGGGCGTGAAATTCATCTCCTATGCCGTGTGGTGGATCCGGCAGGCGATTCTGGCCTCGCTGGCCAACCACGGCCGTCCGGTGCGGGTTCCGCTCAACCGGGCGTCGGACCTTGCGCGGATCTTCCGCGAGAAGGAGCGGCTGAAGCAGGAGCTGGGACGCGACCCGACCAGCGAAGAGCTGGGCAAGGCGACGTTCCTGACCCCTCAGCTCGTCGAGTCGCTGCAGACGCTCAACGCGGCGGAGATCCGGCTGGACGCTCCGATCGGCGACAGCGAAGACTCCCAGCTGGTGGAGCGCTTCATCACCGAAGAGGCCGCGGAGCCGGAGCTCGAGGTGGAGAACAGGCTCCTGACCGAAGCGGTGACCAACGCTCTGGGAACGCTCGAGCCGCGGGATGCCCGCGTGCTCAGGCTCTATTTCGGCCTGGAGGGCGAGAGGGAGCACACGCTGGAAGAGATCGGCAACCTGCTCGGCGTGACCCGGGAGCGGATCCGGCAGCTGAGGGACAGGGCGCTGCGGCGTCTGCGCGAAGGCGAGAAGGGCAAGGCCCTGAAGTCCTTCGCGGCGTAGTCCCACGACGTACCGCGCGCGACACGACAGAGAGGCCCCCGTGGCGGTTTTGCCGCCGCGGGGGTTTCTTGCATCACGGGGCCGGGAAAGGAGTTGATGGGAATGCCGGCGTCTGGGGAGGGCCTGGTGGGCCAGGTGATCGAGGCGGTGGGTGGCGTGTACCGCGTGCGAACCGACGACGGCGTGGTCGAGGCTTCGCTCCGGGGGCGCGTCAAGTGGTCGGGGCCGGTGCCGGGCAAGGTGGTGATCGGGGACCATGTGGAGGTGGTCGCGGGCGCGGGGGACGCTGCCGTGATCGAGTCCGTGCGGAAACGGAGGACGTCGCTGTCGCGGTGGACTTCCGGAGGCAGGGTCGTGAAGGTGGTGGCCGCCAACCTCGACCGGCTCCTGGTGGTGATGTCGGTTGCGGACCCGCCACCCAGCCGGGAGGTGATCGACCGCATGCTGGTGATGGGAGAGTCGGGACGCATGGAGGTCCGGATCATTCTCAACAAGGTGGACCTGGCGCGTGGCCGCGCGGTGGCGGACGAGCTGGGGCGCGCGTATCGTGCGGCCGGGTACGGCGTGACGGCCACGTCGACGGTGACGGGCGAGGGCATGGGGGCATTTCGCGCCATCATCCACGCGGGATCGTCCGCGCTGGCGGGGCCATCGGGGGTGGGGAAGTCGTCCCTCCTCAACGCGGTGGAGCCCTCGCTCGATCTTCGCACCAGGCGTGTGGGACGGCGGTCCAGGATCGGCAAACACACGACCGTGTCCAGCCGGCTGATCGCGCTGGCCGACGGTGGCCACGTCGCCGACACTCCCGGTTTTTCGGACGTTGGACTCACGGGTGTCGCCCGCACGGAACTGGACGGGTGCTTTGCGGACTTCCGTCCGTTCCTCGGAACGTGTCATTTCAAGGACTGCACACACGTACACGAGCCGGGGTGCTCGGTACTGGACGCGGTGGCGAGCGGGCACGTCCAGCCGGAGCGGCATCGCAGCTACCGGACGATGCTCGCCGAACTGCAGGAAAGGGGACCATGAGTCGCGAACCGTCGATGCCGGCCCGGGGTCCCCTCGGGCAGGAACGTTTCCGCCAGGTCATGGGACACTACCCCACGGGGGTGACCGTTGTCACGGCGCTGGACCCCGACGGCGCACCGGTCGGCTTGACGGCGAATTCCGTCACCTCGGTGTCGCTGGATCCTCCCCTCGTGCTGGTCTGCGTGTCGCAGGAGTCCGCTTCGCTGCGAGCGATCCTGGCGAACGGTGCGTTTGCGGTGAACATCCTCGGCGCCGGTGCCGCGTCGACGGCGGTGCGCTTCGCCGAGGAGGAGCACGCGAACCGCTTCGCGGACGTCGCAATCGCGGACGGGGGCGGTCGCGGCCCCGTGCTCGACGGCGTCGTTGCCTGGGTCACCTGCGATCTGTACCGCACGTTCGAGGCCGGTGACCACCTCATCCTCGTCGGCGAGGTCAACGACGGCGAGGCTGCGGGCGGAGATCCGCTGGTCTTCTTCCGCAGCCGGTACCGGGACCTCACAATCGCCGGAGACCCGTCCGATGCGCGGGGGGCGTCGCATGCCAGGGGCAGCGACGCCATTTCGCGCCCTGCGGAGGAGCGATGACCCGGGCCCGGCGCATGCTCTGGATTCCGGCGCTGTTCGTGGGCGCGTCGCTGGCGATCGCCGTCGCGACGGGTGCCGCGGTGCTGCTCTACGATGCCCAGTGGCTGGCCAGGGGCTTCGGCGCGGGCGCGGCCGACCCGCTGTTCCAGTCCGGCCCGGAAGCTGTGCTGGACGGCACGCAGGGACTGCTGCGGGCTTTTGCGGTCCTTCTGGGCGTGGCTTTCGTCTCGCTGTTTGCGGGCCTCTGGGTCGGCAGCGGCAGTCATGCCGAAGAATCCGTCCCTGCGGCGGCGCGTGGTTGGGTGGGCCTCCTGGTGGCGCTGCTCCTCGGCGCCGCGTTCACGGCGGTATGGGAGGCGATGGCCGGGTTCGAGGGCGAGGCGCTTGGCCAGGGTGCGGGACTGGCCCTTACGGCTGCGCTTCCCGCGTACTATGCCGGCGGCGTCCTGGGCCGCCTCGGCGGTTTCGCGGCGGTGCTCACGGATAGCGGCAGACGGCAGGTACGTCTCGGCGGTCTCGCGGGTGCGGTCGTCGGATCGGTCATGGCCGGTACGTTCCTGGGCCGTCCGGTGCTGGCTGTAACCGCATTTTTGGGCGCTACCGTGCTGGCGGCGGCGGGGGCGCGTTTCCAGGGCTGGATCTTCGACAGGGTATCGCGCCGGCGTCTGGTTCTGGACGACCCGGACCGTCCGGAACTCCGCTTCGAAGCGTGGCACACCCTGATACCCGAAGCGACGGTCCGCGTCCTCCTTGAGAGCGGCCGCGACGTTGCGGTCGATCCGCCCCCCGGGGGCGACTGGAGGAAGGCGGTCGAGAGCACGCTGGACGAGGATGATTCCGTGTTTTTCGTGGGTGCGGCGAGCTGGTTTGCGTTGCCGCAGGGGCGAGCCTGGGCCATGTATGAACCGGACGTGGCCGTGAGGGCTCTGGCGGCCAGAGGCTTCGGGTGGGACGATGGTACCATGGTGGATTCTCCGGTCCCCGAAACTGCGGGTGCCACGTTCGTTGCCGAGTGGGGAGCCCTGGGTGAGTCGCTGGCGCGCTCGCAGCCGCTGGGCGAGTTGCTGCGCGCGCTTTGCGACGCGGGAGTCCGCCGTGCCTGGATCCGGGGTCCGCGCGGCCGGCTGCCCGACACGCTCGCCGACGCGGGATTCGCTGCGGGGCTGGAGGTCTCCCGCCATGTGGGTGCCGTGGATGGACTCCAGGGGCCGCCCTGCCTGCAACCCCGCGGGGACGAACTCTGGTGTTTCGCCGGGTCGGGGGAACCGCCCGTGGAGTTGCCGGGAATGACCATGCTGCCCGTGCCGGCGCAGTCGCCGGTCCCGAAGCAGTCGCCGGTGCCGGCGCAGTCGCCACTGTCGGAACAGTCGGAGGAGAGCGGACGGAAGGACTCGCAGTGAAGCTGGCGCACATCTCGGATCTGCACCTGGGCTACGGTGTCGCCGGCGGGCGACGGGCCGGGGACGTGCTGCGGATCTTCGAGACGGCGCTGGCCCGGATTGCGGAACTCGGCGTGGAGTTGCTGGTAGTGTCGGGTGATGTCTTCGACCACCCCGACGTTACGGCCACGCCGATCGCGACGTTCGGCCGCGCGGTACGTGCCTTGCGCCGCAGGATCCCCGGAATCGTCGTGGCGGTGGCCGCCGGGGCGCGGGACACTCCGCTGGACGCCAGTCGCGACGGTCCCCTGACGGTGATCGGCGCCATGGAGGGGGTTGAAGTGGCGTCCACGACCGTCCGCAGGCTGAAGCTGCGCGACGGAGAGGTCGGTGTCACCCTGGTTCCGCACCGCGCGGTACAGGGGTCCCGCGCCATCGATGTGTCACCCGATCCGGCGGCGAAGTGGAACGTGCTCGTCATGCACGCGTCGCTGGCGTCGGGGCGAACCCATGCCGTGCGGATACCGCTGGAGGGGTGGGACTACGTGGCGCTGGGATCCAACCACACGTTTACGCGGGTGGCCGAGCGGACCTGCTATGCCGGCTCTCTCGAACGCGTGGGGGCCGACCCGTGGGCCGAAGCGGCGACCGCCAAGGGGTTCGTCACCGCGCGGCTCGGGGTGGACGGGTCGCGATCCGGCCGTGGCTCCGGCTCCGATCGCGGGGTGACCTTCTGGCCCGTGGAGGCACGCGCGGCCGTGAGCCTCGCACCGGTGGAGGCCACGGGCGGCGGGACGGCCACCGTCATGCGGCGCCTGAGCGAGGCGCTCGCGGGGGTTCCCGGGGGAATCGACGGGAAGCTGCTACGTATTCCCGTGCGGGGCCTCTCGGCCGACGACCTGGCCGTGCTCGACCGCGAGGTCCTGGCGCGCGTGCGCCGCCGTGTCGCCGAGCTGCGGGTCGACGCGCTCCCCGGACAGGGGATCTCGCACGGGAGGGGTGGCGAGGGTGCGCGGCGGCGGGGCGCGAGGTCGGGGGCGGCGGCATGAAGATCGATGTGCTGCAGGCGAGCGTACGTGGTCCGGTGCTGGACCTGCAGGACGCGCGTGGCCTGGTGGCATTCGTCGCCGACGGCGGTCCACTCTGGGGCGAGTTCATGTCCTCGCTGCGCGAGGGGTTCACGAGGCCGGGACGACCGGGTGGAGGCAGGGCGCTTGTGCGCACGGACGACGGCGCCGTGGGGGTGGGCAGTCGGGCCTTCGAGGAGATGCTGGCACCGATTCTTGCCGCGCACGCCCTTTCGCGCGAGGAGTACGCCGCGGTGTGGTTCGGGGCGGGGCCCGTGACGACGTGGCTGGCGGCTGCGGGAACGCTGTCGCAGGGGCCGGAGACGGCACGCAGGGTACGCAAGCTGGGGCGCATGCTGGCGCCGGAAGGCGAAGCGCTCTCCGCGGCCGCAGGGTCGCCGGATGGATTGGCGCGCCGCATGATCCGCGAGACCAGGGAGGATGTGGAGCGCCTGCGTCATGCCTGTGAGGGTGTGGAGGAACTGGAAGCGCGACTGCGGGAGTTGCGGGGCGAGGCCGCGGAATTGCACGGGGATGTGGAGGCGGGGATGATGAGCTGGGTGCGCGAGCGCCAGGACGCCGAGACGCGTCTTCTGCTGTACCGGGATCGTGAACGTGAACTCCGCGCCCGCCTGAAACGCCTCGACGAGGAAGGCGACGAGGCCGCGTGCGTCAGCTGTGGGCTGCCGCTACAGGGGCGTGCCGAGGCCGTGCGAAGCGCGCGCCGCGAGGAATGGGAGGCGGTGGTGCAGGACGGGCGCTGGTGGCGCAGGCGCAGGGATCAGCTCGAAGGCAAGCCCGACGACCTGAAGGCGTTGGAGGGCCGGGCGATGGAACTTGACGCGGCCGTGAACGAGGTGTCCGAGGAGTTGGAACGCCGGAAGATCCGGGCAGTGGAGCTGGAAGCCGCGATCGAGCGCCTCGAGGAATTCGAGGCACTGGAGGCCACGATGGACCAGCCGTCCGGAGGCGCCGAGATGGAGGAAACGCGCGCCAGGCTTGTCGGTGCCACGCGTGAGCGTGTCCGTGCCACCATCCACGCCAAGGTTCTGTCGTTGACCGGAGGACGCCTGGCGGGCATCTTCCCGGAACTCTTCGCAGACTGGGCCGACGGGGGACGTCGGGGAGGCAAGGAATTCGCCGCTCTGGAGCTCGCGGTCAGGATTGCGTTGGCGGAACTGGCGGTGGACGCCGGGTTGGGGTTGCAGTCAGTCGTGCTGCCGGCCGGTCTCAATCGCCTCGCGCGAGAAGACCTCCATAGAGCGATGGCGGGGCTGGTACGTCTTTCGCGGCGCGTGCCGCTGCTCCTGGTCAGGGCCACGCACGGTGTTGCTTCGGCGTTCCCTGAGTATTTCGACCTCCTCTACCGGGTTGAAGACGTCCCCGAAGGGCGTCGCCTGCGCCGCGACAGGTCGGGCCTGGGAACGATCTGGCTTCAGGTGTAGCGAGCCTAGGGCACGGCCCCCAGCCGTGTCCACGCCTCCACGCGATCCTGCAGAACGGTCGTGTCGCCCATGTCATCCCGCGCGACGGCGTCCTGAAGGAGCGCCCGGTACACCCAGGCGTAGTAGTTGGGGATGCCTCGTGTGGAACGGTCCGGCCAGTGGCCCCAATCATCGGGGATTCCTGACCTGTGCACGAACACGCTGTCCGCCAGCAGCCTGGTGCGTGGAATGTCCACCCACGGCCCGATTACGCCGGAATACGGTGAGGTGGCGACGCTGGCCATCACCCCCTGATCGAACAGCTCGGCCGGTTGGCCGGGCCACAGCCGGAAGGCCAGCCCCTGCCGAATGACGTGGGGACGCAGGCCGAACGTCTGCGCGGCGCTGCCGCTGGAGGCGAAGTAGACGGGGCGGTCTCCGAGGGAGTTGGCGATCGCGGCGAGCGCGAACTGATGCCACGGATACAGGTACTGTCCGGCGGCCATCTGCGCGGTCATGACGCCGAGGTTGACGGGGCGGGGCTCGTCGAGGGGCACGTAGCTGCGCACCACCTGGTCGATGGTGGCGTCGTCCAGGTCGCTCCGGAAGATGGGGCGCGTCGGGACCCGTACCGGCTCGTCGAGGAGAAGCGGCACCTTGCCCGCGGCTTCGGCTTCTGCGGGGTCGTGCGTGTACATGGCCCCGGTGTTCTCCGCGGTGTACGGACGCTGGCACACGATCCGGGTGGGGTCCGCGTCGGGATCCTGGCCGGGCGCGCACGGCTGCGTCAGCTGGCGCAGCTGCTTGACGTACCAGTCGGTGTTGAGATACGACGTGACCGCGACCGTGACATCACGCCTCATTCCCTCCACTTCCTGCAGGTACCAGAGCGGGAAGGTATCGTTGTCGCCATTGGTGAAAAGGAGCGCGTAGGGCTCGACGCTCATGAGCAGGTTGTACGCCCAATCCCGCGCGGCGTAGTCCCCCTTGCGGCTGGCCCAGCCGAGGTTCAGCACAAGCGGAATCGCCGCCAGCGCCAGCACCGGCGCCGTATACGCGGCGGACAGACCCGATCTTCGGGTAAACCGGTCCCACAGGGCGGCGATCCCGATACCCGCGATGAGCCCCCAGACCGAGAACCCGACCACGAAGAAGTAGTCCCGCTCGCGCACCTCCTTCACCTGGTCCGCCGCAACGACGCCCATTCGGTCCATCGCCCGCTGGAGGTCGTCGCCCTCCAGATTCGGCATCGAATAGCCGTACTTGAAGTTCAGATAGAAGACGAGCCCCGCCGAGAGTACCGCGAAAAGGGAGACCAGGTACAGCCAGCTGGCCCGGTCGCGGCGGTAGTGCTCGGCCAGACCGAACACCCCCAATCCGATGAAGAGTGCGGTCAGGGCGAGCCTGCTGTTGCCGAAAAGCACATCATTGGGGGACAGGCCGCGCGCCCATTGCCAGTCGAAGTACTGAAGCCAGTTCTGGATCTGCGAGGTCAGGTGCGCCTGGCGGGGGATCAGCGGAGGCTTGTCGTACTGCTCCCGCTTGAGCGCCTCCGACAGGTCCTCGCACCCGGCGTTCCCGTAGGTGACAATGCTGCCCAGCGCTTCGCCGACGCTCTCGCAGGTCGGCTGCGCTTCGTTGATCACGGGACCGAGTCCGGAACGCACGGGAAGAAACAGGTGGATGGTCAGGCCCGCCACAATGGCGGGGATCCCGACCAGGTACAGCCGCGGGTTGAGAAGTACGCGCGGGCGGACGGCGAGAACGAAGACCAACAGCGCCGGGGCCGCCAGGAACGCCATAAGGTGGTTGCCGACCGACAGCGCGAGAAGGAAGACGATCAGCACCAGAATATTGCTGCTGCCGGGATGATCGACGCGTTCCCTCCACCGGAAGGCGAGCCAGGACAGGAGCGCGATGGTGAAGAGCGAGACGGTGTAGACCTTCTCGTTGACGTTGGACTGGTTCCAGACGGTGAATGCGGTCGCGCTCACCAGGACCGCGGCGCAGGCCCCGACGAGGCTGAAGCGGCGATCATCGGAGAAATGGCGCAGCACGTGGTGAACGACCAGGAACCACAGCCCGTGGGAAAGCGCGCCCATCAGGGCGGAGAACAGGTTGATGCTCACCGCGGTGGAGAGCCCCAGAGGGCCGAGGACGATCTCCCAGGTCCGGGCCAGCACGACGAACAGAGGGTTCCCGGGCGGGTGGGGGATTCCGAGGATGTGGGCGGTCGCGATGTACTCGCTGGTATCCCAGAACGCCGTTGTCGGAGCCAGCGTGACGGCGTAAAGGAGACCCACGCAGGCGGCTACAGCCGCGGCCCAGAGGTACGGAGGGCGGCCCAGGGCGGCCGCCTTTGGAGTCGGGTCCGTCAGACGCATGTGGGTGTCTCCTTCATTTACATTCCCTGAAGATAGTCAAAGGTCCGCGGTCTCCACTCACCCGTCCCGGTTTTCCGATCGTTGAACGTCGAACCCGCTTTTGAATCCTTCCGTGCGTTGGCCGCGCCCGGCACCCGCATTCCCGTGTGGTCCGAGTTCCTCTTCGACTCCGACACCACGGTCACCGCATACCACAAGCTACAGGATGGCGGGTTCGGCTTCCTGCTGGAATCGGTCGTCGGGGGTGAACAGTGGGCGCGCTACAGCTTCCTCGGCAGCCGCCCGAAAGAAGTCTGGATGCTGGTGGGTGACCATGTGTCGACCTGGTGCGCGGATTCGGGTTGGGTCCGGCAGCGTGTGGCCGATCCTCTCGAGGACCTGCACTCGCGCCTCACTGCGGCCCGTCCGCGTCCGGATCCCCGGCTGCCGCGTTTCTGGGGCGGGGCCGTGGGCTACTTCGGGTACGACCTGGTCCGGCGCATCGAGCGCCTGGGGCCGGCCCCTCCGGACGACCAGGGCCTGCCGACGGCCGTGATGATGTTCTCCGACGTGGTGGTGGCGGTGGACAACCTGTACGGCCGTGCAAAAGTGATCACGACGGTCGAGACCGGGGACGAAACGGATCCCGATGTCCTCGAGGGCCTGTACGACTCCGCGGTCAAGCGCATCCGCGATACGGTCAGGCGACTGCGCGCGGGCAGCGATCCCGCGCCGCTCGACGTCGCGCTCGCGGACGACCGTCAACCGATCGCGTTTACAAGCAACTTCGAGCAGGCCGCGTTCATGGACGGGGTCCGCAGGATCAAGGACTACATTGTTGCGGGCGACGCGTTCCAGGTCGTGCTCAGCCAGCGCCTTTCTACACGGTTCGAGCATCCGCCCTTCCAGCTGTACCGGGCGCTGCGCACGATCAATCCCTCGCCTTACCTGTTCTTCCTCGACCTCGACGGCTTCAGCGTCGTGGGTTCGTCACCCGAGGTTCTGGTGCGCCTCGAAGACGGGATCGTCACCGTCCGGCCGATTGCGGGGACCCGCAGGCGAGGGCGCACGCCCGCCGAAGATCGTGCCCTTGCGCGGGACCTGGCCGCCGACGAGAAGGAGCTGGCCGAGCACCGCATGCTCGTGGATCTGGGGAGGAACGATGTGGGACGGGTGTCGGAGTACGGCACCGTCACCGTGCCGGAGCTCATGCAGGTGGAGCGCTACTCCCATGTCATGCATCTATGCAGCCAGGTCGAGGGACGCGCGAGGGCCGGTTTGACGGCGCTCGACGTCCTGAGCGCCTGCTTCCCCGCGGGAACCGTGTCCGGCGCGCCGAAGATCCGCGCAATGGAGATCATCGACGAACTGGAGCCCACGGCAAGGAGTCTCTACGCCGGCGCGGTTGGACACATCGGGTGGGGTGGTGCGCAGATGGACACCGCCATAGCGATTCGCACCATGCTGGTGAGGGACGGAGAAGCGTCCGTGCAGGCTGGTGCCGGGATCGTAGCCGACTCCGATCCAGCGGCCGAATTCGAGGAAACACTCAACAAGGCCAGGGCGCTTCTCCGCGCTGTGTCAGCGGTTGCCGAGTCGGAGCGCTGAAAAGCGGAGGGTGCTTCTGCGGGCGGATCAGCCCTCACGGGCCGCGGCCTACCCGAGTCCAGCCAACTCGTCGTACAGGTGGATCAGGGTGTCGATCCCCTTTTCGAAACAGTCCGTCGCAAACCACTCGTTGGGGGCGTGCATGTTCGCTCCCGGTAGCGCGAATCCGAGGAGCAGCGAGTTGGCACCCAGGATCTCCTCGAGTTCGACAACGATCGGGATGCTCCCCCCTTCGCCGGTCAGGACCGGACGCGCACCGAACGAACGCTGCAGGGCGCTGGCGGCTGCCGAATAAAGCGGCCCCTCCAGCCGGGCCAGCCACGGACGCCCGCCGTGCAGTTCGACGACGGTCATCTCGACGCCGCGTGGTGCGACGCGCTCCAGGTGTTCTTCCAGCAGCACCTTGACCCGGTCGGGGGACTGGTCGGGAACCAGGCGGAAACTCACCTTGGCGGCCGCCTTTGCCGGCAGAACGGTCTTGGCCCCTTCGCCGATGTATCCGGACCACATGCCGTTGACGTCGCAGGACGGACGGATCCACAGGCGCTCAAGCGGCGAAAACGCGACTTCGCCGCCTGCGGGGATCGTGCCGACCTCGCGCGCATAGGCATCGGCGTCGAACGGGAGTTGCCGGATGCCGTCCAGGGTATCCTCGGGCGGGGTGAACACGTCGTCGTAGAATCCGGGGATGGTGATTCGGCCTTCCTCGTCGTGCAGCTCCCCGATGACCCGTGCCAGCGCATTGGCCGGATTGACGACCGCTCCACCGTACGCGCCCGAGTGCAGGTCCGATGCGGGCCCGGAAGCATGGATCTCGAAATAGGCCAGTCCGCGCAGGGAGAAGAGTATGGAAGGGGTCCCCGGGGCGAACATGGCCGAGTCCGAGATGACCACGGTGTCGGCGGCAAGCCGGTCACGATACCGCTTGACGAACGGCAACAGGTTGGGCGAGCCCACCTCCTCCTCGCCCTCGGCCAGTACGATGACGTTCACAGGCAGCTCGCCGCGAGTGGCGAGGTGAGCCTCGAGCGCCTTGATGTGCAGGAACAGCTGTCCCTTGTCGTCGGCGGAACCCCGGGCGTAGATGCGCCCGTCGCGGATCTCGGGTTCGAAGGGCGGCGAGTCCCACAGTTCGAGCGGCTCCGCGGGCTGTACGTCGTAGTGCCCGTAGATGAGGACGGTTGAAGCCCCGGGTCCGGCCCCGCGCCACTCTCCGATGACCACCGGGTGACCTGCAGTGCCGATGACCTCGGCGTCCAGCCCCGCGCCTGCCAACCGCTCACGCACCCACTCGGCCGCACGCGCGGTATCCGCGTTGTGCTCGGACTTCGCCGATACGGACGGAATGCGCAGGAACTCGTCAAGTTCCGCGTAGAACCTCGCGCGTTGCTGCCCGGCGAAAGCGATGGGGTCCGGCATTGCAGCGGGGGGTTCGGCCACGGGCTGCTAGGTGAGGCCCCGGATTCCCCAGCGGTAGACCCAGGTCATGAGCGCGGCAAAGCCGACCGCGCCGGCCATTCCGCCGATGCTAAGCGCAACAGGGTCGTCGAACTCCAGGATGCCCACGCCCAGCATGCCGCCGATAACCGCGGCAAACGAGCCGAGCAGGCAGAGCAGGCGGGTGTGTCCCGGCGTAGTGTCGGGACGCTTGACCACGAGTTTCATCGCGAGACCGACGGCCGCGCCGATCACGATCCAGATGCCTACACCGATCCAGTTTTCCATGGCCCCCAATCTACTTCCTTCCCATGCGGCGCTTCAACTCCTCGAGACGGGAATCGATCGCGTCCTCCCGCCGGGACCGCTCCAGTTCCTCGTCAAACTCGTCCGCATCGTCAAAAAGGGCGCCTCCGGCCCCGGCACGGCCCTCGGCGTCGCCGATCTTGTCGGCCATCCGATCCAGCTCGCCGAACAGGTCGTCGGCACCTAGAACGGAATCGCGGGCTCTCGTTCTTCCCGCCTGAGCCGCCAGGGCGCTCCGGTTTGCCCGTGCCTTCCTGATCTGGGCCAGCATCTCGGCGTACTCCGACTCCTGGAGGCGGATCTCGGCCTCGATGGCTTTTGCCTTGTCGCTGAGCACGCGGTGCCGGGCGGTATGCTTCTCCGCAAACTCCGCGGCGACCTCGGCCGTGCCGGTGTCGCCGATCTTCCTGGCCAGCTCTTCGCGGCGCCGGCACACCCTGGCCTCACGGGCCTCCGCCTCGGCCCGCTTGCGCGCCCTTGCCACCTGCTCCTTGAGCCCTTCGAGGCCGGCCTTCGTGGCGACGGCTTCCCGCTCCATGCCCTTCAGCAGCCCGTCCACGGCCTCCGGGACGGCGTCCCTCTCCAGCTCGCGGTTGAAATTGTCGACGGCCTCCCTGAAGGCCCGGCGGAGATTCTCGAACATGGGTTCAAATGTAGCAGTTAGCGGATCAGTGGGGCCGGTTGGCGAGGCCGTGCAATACCCCGCCCTCCGACACACCCTCGAAAAGCGCGTGCCGCGGTTCCGGCAACTGCGCCCGTGACTTCAGCGCCCGCTCCGCGGCGCCCTCCACTTCGTCGGTGGCGGCGCGCTCGATCTCTTCGAGGGTTGCAGCCGAAACCCCCTCTTCGAGCAGGTACGCCTCGAAGAGGCCGACGGGATCGCGACGGCCCCAGTGCTCGAAAAGCTCGGCGGAGAAGGTCTCGCGCGCCTCGCGCTCGTCGTGGGTCGCGTGTCCGCCCATGCGAAAGGTCTCCGCGATGACAACCACGGGCCCTTTGCCGTTCAGGCATGACCGGCGGGCGATCACGGCGGCGGCGTAGACGTCCAGCACGTTGTTCCCGTCACACTCGAGCGCCGGGATCCCGTGAGCGCGCGGGATGTCCCGGAGTGGGCCGGCGCCGTGCTGGTCCAGGCGGGTGCCCAGCGCGACCTGGTTGTTCTGGATCACCACGATTGCGGGTACGCGCAGGCGCGCGGCCACGGCCAGCCCCTCGTGGCACGCGGCGGTACGCGTCGCGCCGTCGCCCGTCCACGTAAGACAGACACGTGACTCGCCCCGGCTCCTGAACGCGAGCGCGGTTCCGGCGGCGATCGACACGCTGGTACCCATGTGGCTCACGGGCTGGATCACCCCCCTGGCGACATGGCCGTAGTGGAAGTCCCTGCCACCACTGGGGCTGTCCGCCGTCGCCAGATAGCTGGTAAACCCGTGATGGAGCGGCAGCCCCATCATGTGGCTGGCGCCCGCGTTGCGAATCATGGGGATCACCACGTCGCGGTCGCGGTTCAACGCGGCCACGCAGCCGACCGTGACCGCTTCCTCGCCCACGCCGAGCCATGCCTTGCTGATCACGCCCTGACGGACCCAGCGCTTGAGTCCGATGTCCTGCAGACGGGTGATGAGCAGGTCACGGTGCAGGGCGAGGAGCACGGATGTTCCCAGTTCTCCAATCACGCCTGCGCGTTCGGGATCACGTTCGATGCGACGACGGAAGTCGCGCACGAGACCGGGATCCGGGGCCCAGTTCCGGTATTCCGGAGGGTCGAAAGCGGCGTATCGCTTCAAGGGTGTCCGTGGTGGAATGGAGGAATCGATCCGGTGCGCAAGCTAGACGATTCTCGCGCCGCCCGGCAAACGTCGCCGGTTTGCCACCGCCATGCTCTCCGGCGAGATTTGAACGAACGTCGCGGTGGTGCCGCGCCGTCATTCACGCAACGGGACAGACGTTGACAAAAGCCGCGAAGCCGCCGATCTCCGCGGAAGTGGTTCTCGCGCTCCTCGAGGGAATCCGCTCCGTGGACCGTCCCTCCGATCGGATCGACGACGAAGTGATGTCTCGTACCATGCCCCGCAGGCTGGGGCTGAGCACCGTCATCGAGCGGCAGATCCAGCTTCACCAGGGGTATGTGAAGGACGGCAGGAAGCTGACCCTCGAGGAGTTTGCGGACTTTCTGCGTCTGGTCAACAAGAGACCCGACGCCTCCAAGGTGTTCTTTCAGATGGGAATCCATCTTGCGGATTCGGCGGGGACGGCCGGCGCGTGGCCACTTCCACGCAAACTGCGGCTGTTTCGCGTCAAGCGCTCGGTGCTCCGCGCGTTCTCGAAACTCTTCGGCCGTCGCCTCGGCGGCTTCGTGTCCGGCCCCTTCACGCTGGAAGTTTCGGCGTCGCCTTTCGTGCAGCTCGACGACACCGGAACCGCCTGTGAGGTGCTGACGGGGTTCTGTCAGCGCGCCCTGGTCCGCGGTGTGGGGGACGACCTGGAAGTCGTCAAGACCCACTGCGAGGCCTGGGGTGACAGGTGCTGCCGGTGGACTCTCAAGGAGTAGCCAGGGCCTCTACGCATATGCGTGGTACAGCATGAAATACACGAACAGGCCGGTCATCGAGGTGTACAGCCACAACGGGTAGGTCCAGCGGGCCAGCCGGCGGTGTGCCTTGAAGCGGCCGTGCCGGACCAGGTACAGGAGACGCACGACCAGCGGGACCACAACGACGGCCATGACCATGTGGCTGAACAGGACGACCAGGTAGACGATGCGAACCGGGTCCGGGCCGGGGAATGCGTGCGTGCCCGTCAGTGCGGCACGGGTAAGGTAGAAGACGAGGAAAAGGGCTGACGCCGTGACAGCGCCCAGCATGCATCGCCGGTGCTTGCGGGTGTCCCTCAGCCGAATGTAGACGAGCCCGGCGACCAGCAGAACCGCGCTGGTCAGGTTGAGCCCGGCGTTGAAGTGCGCCAGCGCAGTTCCGATGGACTCCTGGGTGCTCATGCCGCCGCCCGTTCCCAGCTGCGCGCCGCGATCGCCACGCCGGCCGAAAACAGGGTCGCGGCCAGCAGGGTGTGAGCCGATACCCACGGCACGCCGAGTCGAAACGCCACGGACGCAAAGCCCAGCAACACCTGTCCCACAACGCCGACGGCCGCGGCCGCCGCCAGCCGCCTCAGGAACGCGTCACGTGTGCGCGCCAGCACGGTGCGGGCCGACAGCACCACCGCGACCGCCACAACCACGCCGAGCACGCGGTGCGCGAAGTGGAGCTGTACGGCCGGGTACTCAAGCGGAGGAATCACGCGTCCCAGGCACAGCGGGATGTCGGGGCACGCCATACCGGCGTCCGTGTGGCGCACCAGAGCTCCCACCAGCGACTGGACGAACACGAGGCCGGTGATCCAGCACCCCGCCTTCCACACGCCGCGCCTCTCGGCATCCGCGCCCGCAATCGGCTTGTCTCCCCGTGGTCCCGTTTGCACCAGCATCACGGTGACAAGGCCCAGGAAGATGAACGCCAACGCGAGGTGGGAAGTGGATACGGCGTCCGGTAGCCGGTAGATCACGGTCAGGCCGCCCAGCACGGACTGCAGCACGAGAAGGGCGATGCCGGCAAGGCCGAGGCGATACAGGCCCTGCCGCGCCGGGTGAGTTCGGCGTAAAGACACCACGGCTACGGGGAAGAACACGAGAAGGCCGCCCGCCCAGAGGCGGTGCAGGTGCTCCCAGAACACGCCGCCCGTCATCTCGGGCATCATCGTCCCGAAGCAGGTGGGCCAGTCGGGGCACGCCAGGCTCGAACCGGTCGCGTGCACAATGCTCCCGAGAAGGAGGAGTGCCAGCGTCCACAGCAGGACGAACAGCAGGAAGGGTCGGGCCATCAAGCCGGCGGCGTCAGGATGACGCCCTGCTCCAGCCATTCGTAGCGATCCGCCATCGCTCCTCTTGCCACCTTGTAGACGGCAGCGTCGTCGTTCCGGAAGACGGCCTTGAATCGGGCGTCGATGCGCCGCCGGGCGAGCCTGCACGCTGCGTCAGCCAGTTCAAATGGCGTGCTGTCGGCCGGGTTTTCCTTCACCAGTTTCACCGCTCGGACGCACGACGCGATCATGGCCAGGAGGTCGCCGCCGTTGTCCACCAGGCGCCCCAGCACGGCCTGTCGCCGCTCCAGACCGGGCCCGAACCGTATGATCGTGTGGAAAAGAGTCCGCGCGAGCCTTCTGGACTTGCGGTCAACGTAGCGCACGTGCCCGGCCAGCGGGCCGAATTCGCGGTAGCGCGGCCAGCGGCCCCATCCCAGCCACCGTCCCGGGTACCATGCGGCGTAGTGTGCCGCGGCCTTCAGGAACGCCGCCACGCGCTTTCCGGTCGGTACACGCGAATCGATCACGGTGCCCGCGACCGTCAGGTGGTTGTCGACGGCTTCGCGGGCGATGAACAGGCGCATGATCTCGCTCGATCCCTCGAAGATGAGGTTGATCCGGGAATCGCGCATGGCCCGCTCGACCGGGAAGGGATCGTCGCCCCGCTGCCGCAGCGAATCGGCGGTTTCGTAGCCGCGCCCGCCGCGGATCTGGAGGGCGTCGTCGATCAGGCGCCACGCCTTCTCGCTGTGCCACAGCTTGGCCATCGCAGCTTCGAGCCGCATGTCGAGCGTTCCGAGGCCGGACATGGCCGCAGCGAGCTCCACCACGGCCTCCATCGCGTACGTCTCGGCGGCCATCCTGCCGAGCTTCTGGGCGACCGCATCGTGCTTCCCGATGGGCGCACCCCACTGCACCCGGTCGTTCGCCCACTTCCGGCATTCGGCCAGCATGCTCTTGCCCGCCGCCGTACAGAACGCGGGCAACGCCAGCCTCCCCGTGTTAAGCGTGATCAGCGCGAGCTTCAGCCCCAGTCCTTCTCCCCAGAGCAGGTTTTCGCGGGGGACCTTCACGTTGTCGAAGCGCAGCACCCCGTTTGAAATCCCCTTCAGCCCCATGAACCGGCAAATCGGCCCCACCTCGACGCCCGGCCACGCCGTCTCCACAATGAATGCGCTGATCGGGCGCTTCCCCTTGACGCCCGGGCGCGGTGGCGTGCGGGCCATGACAACGAGCAGGTCGGCGCGGGGTCCGTTGGTCGTCCAGAGCTTCTCGCCGTTGAGCATGTAGTGGGATCCGTCGTCGGAGGGCTCGGCGAACGTGGACATGTTGGCCGGGTCCGAGCCGACCATGGGCTCGGTCAGGGCGAAGGCCGAAAGCTCGCCGCCCGCCGCCCGGGGCAGATATTCGCGCTTCTGCTCTTCCGTGCCGAAGAGGACCAGGGGCGTGGGGACTCCGATGGACTGATGGGCCGACAGGAAGGCCGCCGTCGACGCGCAGCGGCTGGCGACGATGGCGAGCGCCCGGTTGTAGGAGGTCTGGGACAGACCCAGGCCCCCGTACCTGCGCGGCACCTTGATCCCGAACGCGCCCAGGTCGGCAAGTCCCTCCAGAACCGACTCCGGAACCCATCCGTCCCGGTCGATGGCGTCGCCGTCCACGTGTTCCTCCGTGAAACGCCGTATCCTTTCCAGGAACGGGGCCGCCCGCGCCGCTTCCTCGGGGTCCTGGGCCGGGTGCGGATGAACGAGGTCCAGCGAGAGCCGGCCTCCAAACAGCTCCCGCATGAAGCTGCGCTTTTCCCACCTGGCCTGGCGCGCACCCTCGGCTACATCTCGCGATTCCCGTGCGTCGCTGAAGTCCCCGTTGTCCGCCGGTCCGGATGTCATGATCGCACCTCGCTTCGGGTTCCCCTGGCTAGTCGGTTCCGGAAGTGCCCGCCGGAGATCGGGCGCGCTCGAAACTCGGGTCCTCTACCGTAACTTCGCGCCCTGGCTCCAGGAGGGCCACAAGTTCGTCCTCCCGCGCCTCCGCGTCCGCTTCTCCGACGCGGATCAACTCGGCCAGGTAGTCCGGCTGGAACATGATGAGGCTGAGGAAGTCCGGGGCTTCCGTGTCCTTCGTACCCAGTCCTCGCGTCAGGAACCGGAAGGCGCGGGGCAACTGCGGTTCATACTTGTTGGCCAGCTTCCCCAGGTCGACCGACGGCCGGATGGTCACACGGCGCACGATTCGCATCCCCATCCTGGATTCCGGGTCCAGCTGCCGCAGGAGCTGGTTGAAGCGGTCGAGCCGCAGCGCGTCCTCGTCGAGCAGGTCGAGGAAGACGGAGTTCATGAGTGTGCCCGCGACCTGGACCGGCGGCGGATAGCCGCTCACCGTGGGCTCGTCCGCTTCCCGGAACGAACGTGCCCGCCTTGTGCTGATGGCCAGAATCCGGTCCGCACCAAGGTGGAGTGCCGGGGAGAGCGGCGCGGTCAGGCGGATCCCGCCGTCTCCGAACCAGTGCTGTCCGATTCGAACGGCTGGGAACACGATGGGGAGCGCGGAGGACGCCATCACGTGGTCCACCGACAGTGTTGTGATTCGGGAACGCCGGTTGGGACGCTCCCATTCGTGGACGCCGTGACCCTGAACCCACAGAACCGACTGTCCCGTGGAGTAGTTCGTGGTGCTCAGAGCGGCGGCCTTGAGTCTGCCCGTCTTGAGGTTGTAGCGGATGCCGTTGAGTTCCCCGTCGATCGCGTGCATGGTATCGGTCAGGTACTCACGCAGCGGCTGCGTGTCGAGCAGGCCCCGAACCCGCGGCGGCCCGCCTGCGCCCCCGGAAAGGAGCTGGCGGCCCCAGCGCACCACGTGGTTGCGCAGTGAGCGGAGGTCGGTTCGGAACACCCTGTCCACGCTCAGGTTCGCCCACAGGTGGACGAGTTCGTCGGCGCACTGGGGGAACGTGCCGTGGTGAGCCGCCAGGTGCGCCGCGTTGATGGCTCCGGCGCTGACCCCGGTCACGATCGGCACCCGGAGTTCCGGGAAGCGTCTGGACAGGTATTTCAGCACGCCCGCCTGGTACGCGGCCCGGGCGCCGCCGCCGCCCATCACGAAGGCCAGATCGCCGGGTTTCTCGGGATTGGAGTCTGATACCATGGTTCGTGACCCGATTGAAGCGGGCGCCGTGGTGACTTATAACGATTGGCGGATGGCATTCTCGCCGATCGGGTCCGGCAACGTCAACTTCGAGGAGAGGTTCCTGGCAGCCATGAGGACGGGCGCGCTTGGCGCGGTTGCGCTGTTGTGGACGACTGGAGCCGTGGCCCAGACGACGGCGGGCTTTGCTGGGTCCGAAACCTGCCGGACCTGTCACGAAGAGCAGTACGTAGCCTGGGCGGGATCCACTCACGGCAACGCGGGTGGGCCGCCCGGCCCGGCCACCGTCATTGCGCCCTTCGGCGGCCCCCCCATTCGTTTCGCCGATGCTGTCGTGTCCCCTCTCATACGGGACGACGGGCGGTACGTCTTCGTTGTCGAGCGTGACGGGCGCCCGCCGATGGAGCTCGAGGTTACGGGAGTCGTCGGGCGCGGGCACATGGTCGGGGGCGGGACCCAGGGGTTCATGTCCCGGTTTCCCGACGGCACGGACCGCTTCCTTCCCTTCGACTACTCGGAGGACGCTGACTTCTGGTTCTGCAACACCGCGTTCGTCGGTGGATTCTGGGTGCCGGGAGCGGATCGTGCGCGCCTGCGGGCCGACGCCGGATGGCTTCCCATCACCCCGACGATGCGCCTGACCGAGTGCGGCGACTGGCCGCCGGTGCGAATCCTCGGCACGAATCCCCGATTCGCGAACTGCCAGAACTGTCACGGCAGCCAGGTCGAGGTCGAATACAGGGCCGATCTGGCGCGATACGAGACGCGCACGACAACGCTCGCGATCAACTGCGAATCCTGTCACGGCCCGGCCCTCGCGCATGTGGAACAGGCACGCGCCACACCCCCACCCACCCCGCTCGCCACCCTGGACCCGGACGCATCCCTGCGCGTCTGCTTCGATTGCCACGCGCTCAAGCGCGCGCTCGGCGACGGTGCGGGCGACGCCCCGCAGGAATACAGCCTCGGCCTCCCGCTCATCGGCGACTCGCCGTACCTGCCCGATGGCAGGATCGCCACCTTCGGCTACCAGCAGACCCACCGCTCCAGCGCGTGCTACCTCTTCGGCTCGATGACCTGTGTCGACTGCCACGACCCGCACGGCCAGGGCTACCGCGATGTCTTCGGCAACCCCCTCGAGGGCCGGTTCGACGACCGTCAGTGCACGTCGTGCCACGCCAGCAAGGCCGCGGACCCGGAAGCCCACACCTTCCATCCGGCAGGGTCTCCCGGCGCGTCGTGCACGGCGTGCCACATGCCGTACGTGCAGCACCCCGAGCTGTCACCCGCCGTGCCCTACGCGAGGGCGGACCACACGATCTCGATCCCGCGCCCGGGCTTCGACGAGGCGGCCGGATTGCAATCGGCCTGCGCCATGTGCCACGCCGACCGCCCTTCCGCCGATCTGGCCCGGCAGGCGGCCGCGTGGTGGGGCGAGATCGCGCCGCACCGCGCGGAGGTCGCGGCTCTGGTTGCGGCAACCGCCCCCGGCGCGTCGCGCGGCGACCTCGACCGCGCCCTGGCCGCGGCCGCCGCGCGGGGGCCGCGGCACGGCGTGGCCAAGCTGATGGCCGTGGACGCGTGGCTGCGGGGGCAGGCGGCGCGGGGAGACGGCGGCGCGGGTGGGGGCGCCGCCGCTGGCCGGGCGGACACCGCCGGCCTCGACGACATCCCGGGACGCGCGCTGGCCACCCTCGTGCGCGACGACGACGAGGACGTGCGCGCGGCGGCCGCCGCCGCACTGCACGCCAGCCGCGGCGACCACCCCGAAGTGCGCGCGCTTCTGGACGCCGTGACGCGCGGGGCCCCCGACGAGGAGGGGTTCCGGGTGCGGTGGGCGGCCGCCCTGGCGCAGTGGGGGGCCGCGATGGAGAGGGAGGGGGGCCCCGCGGCGGCGCTGCCGTTCCTCCGGCGCGCGCAGGAGGTGCGGCCGACGGCGCCGGAGGTGCTGGTCGCGCTCGGGGCGGGGCTGGCGGCGGCGGGGGACATGACCGAGGCCGTGCAGGTGTACCTGGAGGCGCTGCGCCATCGTCCCGGTGACCCCGTCGCGCTCGTGAACGTGGGACTGACACTGGAGTCGCTCGGCCGGGAGGACGACGCGGAGGCCGTGTACGCGGAGGCCGTCCGGGTGCGGCCCACCGAGGCCCTGGCACACCTCAACCTGGGGAACATCCGGTTCCGCCGCGGGGACTTCGAGGGAGCGGCCACCGCCTACCAGGCCGCTGTCCGCAGCGATGGCGGGCTCTCCCGCGCCCACTTCTACCTGGCCGTTTCCCTCGTCAACCTGGGCCGCCCGGCGGAGGCCCTCCCCTCGCTCTACAACGCGCTTGAGTTCGCCCCCGGCGACACCGAAATCCAGGACGTCATCCGCCAGGTCGAAGCCCTGTTACGTTATTAGTCGATATGACACGACAACGAACAGTCCGCGCCATAACCCCCGCCGCATTCGGCAGCCGCGCCAAACTACGCGGCCCCCGACCAGCCGCCGTCGTCGCAGCCGCCCTCCTCACGGGCGCCTGCCACACCTATTCTCCCAGCACTCCGGCAGACGTGACCGCCGGCGACCGCGTGCGCACGCTGCTGACGCAGCCGCAGTTCGAGGAGTTCGACGAGCATCTGCTGGGCGGCGACCGCCTCGTCGAAGGGACGGTGGTGGAAGCGGATGCGACCTCCATGCTGCTGGAGGTTCCCGTCGTCACGGTTGCCGAAGGCATTCGGGTCGACTCGTACAATCAGCGGCTGCGGATCCCCCTTCAGGGTATCGCCGACGTCGAGATCCGATCGCTGTCGCGCGGGCGAACCTATGCGCTCGCCGGCATCCTCGGCGCCGCCGTCGGCGCGATCGCCTGGGATCAGTTCCGGGGATCGCGAAGGGGTGACGCGATCCCGCCCACGCCCCCCGAAGAGGACATCGCGGTGGTCATCCGCATATCGTTCTAGCGATCATGGCCGGGAGAAGCCCACCGACGCCCGCCGCACGCCCCGCGCCCGCCGCACGTCGCGCGCCCGCTGCACGCCCCGCGCCCGCTGCACGCCCCGCGCCCGCCGCACGTCGCGCGCCCGCCGCACCGCCCTCGCGCCGTACACTTTCCGCCCTCCTGCCCTTGCTGCTCGCACTGGTCGCCGGCTGCATCACCGACGACGAGCCCGGGTCACCTCTGTCGGTGGAGTTGATCGGACCCGAAACGGGACTCGTGGGCGATCAGTTGTCTGTTCTCTACAACGTGTACGGGCGCAGCTTGAGCGGGATCATATTCAGCTGGGGAGACGGCGCGACCGACTCCCTGGCCACTCTCGGCGCAACGTTGGCGCAGGGGTCCAGGCAGCACACCTACGAGATGCCGGGCCTGTTCACGGTCACGGCACGGGTGGAGGACGCGGTCGAAGGGGTGGCGACCGCCGAGGTTACCATCAATGTTCAGAGTCGCTGATTCGCGCCCGTGGCAATCACGCTATCTGCCGTTGGCGCGGCGCCAAGCGGTTGCAGTATCTTCATCGCCAGCCGGATCGTTCCCAGACGGCAGTCAAGGGGCGGGCGGACCGGGAGCGTCCCGGTGCCGGGCCGGTTGCAAACAAGGTTTGGAAGGAGTAGAAGCATGACAAACCGATTGTTCGATGCATTCCGTTCCCGTGTGGGCGGAGTGGGCGCGCCGGGGGTCGTCCTCCTCGCGGCCGCGCTCGCCGTCCCGGGCGCCGCCGAGGCGCAGGACGGGTCGGTTACGGGCACGGTCACCGACGGGACGAGCGGCCAGCCGGTGGGATCCGTTCAGGTGTACCTGGACGGCACCGGCCTGGGGACGCTCTCCCGTGACAACGGCCGCTTCGTCATCCTGAACGTACCGGCGGGCGACTACACGATCCGCGCCGAGCGCATCGGGTTCGCGTCAGCGGAGGCGACGATCACGGTCACCGCAGGCGCCACGACGCAGCAGGACTTCGCCATCGCGGCGCAGGCTCTCGGACTCGACGAGATCGTCGTGACCGGGACCGCCGGCGCCGCCCGCCGCCGCGAGGTCGGCAACTCGATTTCGCAGCTCGACGTGGAGCAGGAGGTCGTCGGACCCCCGACCAACGTCGACGCGCTGCTTCAGGCGCGGGTCCCGGGCATGTCCATCACGCAGAGTTCTGCGAGCTCCGGCGGCGGGGCCATGATCCGGCTGCGGGGCAACGTCTCGATGACCCAGTCCAACCAGCCCCTCATCTACATCGACGGCGTGCGCGTCCGCAGCGAGGGCTTCGCCAAGAACGTGCCGCCGGTGGGCTATTCCGGACGCAGCAACAACGACGTCTCCAGCCCGCTCAACAGCATCAACCCGCAGGACATCGAGCGGGTGGAGGTGATCAAGGGCGCGGCAGCCACGACGCTGTACGGCACCGAGGCATCGGCGGGGGTGATCCAGATCTTCACCAAGCGCGGAAGCGTCGGCGACGCCACCTGGACAGGCCAGCTGGAACAGGGTCTGTCCCGCAACCTGACGTTCGGCCCCGATCCGTCGCTGAGGCCGCCGTCCGAGAACCCGACCTCGCTGTCCGGCGGGCGCTCCGATTTCCTCTTCATCAACCCGTGGCTCCGCGGCCACAAACCGATGTGCGACGACCCGATCGTGGTTCAGGATCAGCCGTGCGACAGCGGGCTCTTCAGCGACATGGGCGCGCACCAGCAGAAGTACGCGCTCAACGTGGGCGGCGGAGCCGAGAGCGTGAGGTACTTCGTGTCGGCCTCCTACGAGAACGACGACGGCGTCCTGCCCAATGACAACGAGAAGAAAGTCATCCTCCGGGGCAACTTCACGTTCAACCCGCTGGAGTCGTTGCAGTTGCAGTGGAACACGTCGTACACGAACGACCGGCTGGGGCACACGGCGGGCGGGAACAACGCGCACGGGATGACCCTCAACACCTTCCGGCGCGACCGCAACTACCTCAACGACGAGTCCTTCAACGCCATCAACCCCTTCCTCAACCAGGAGATCACCACGCAGATCGATCACCTGATCACGGGGCTGACGGCCACGTACTCGCCGCTGGCGAACTTCTCCAACCGCTTCAGCGTGGGGTACGACCTGGCCCAGCAGGACAACCGCAACCTGCGGCCCTTCGGCTTCATCCGGGCCCCCACCGGGATCCTCGCCACGTCACGCTTCGAGTTCAATACGCTCACGGCCGACTACGTAGGGTCTCTGGACTTCAGCCTGCCCATGGGCATCCGTTCGGCGCTTTCCTTCGGTGGACAGAGCGTAACGACACGGAGCGAAGTCACCACGGCCTACGGCGACAACTTCCCCGGCCCCGGCGACCCGGACGTGGACAACGCCGGAAACACGCTCGGCTTCGAGGACCGGACCAGGATCGTCAACGCCGGCCTGTTCGTGCAGAACGTCTTCGACTTCTCCAACAAGTACTTCGTGACGGTCGGCCTCCGGGTGGACGGCAACTCCGCGTTCGGTGCTGATTTCGGCCTCCAGGCCTACCCGAAGGTCTCGGGTTCCTACGTCATCTCCGACGAGGACTTCTGGGACGCCGGCTGGGGCAGCATGAAGCTGCGGGCAGCCTGGGGTCAGGCGGGACGCGCGCCCGGTGCCTTCGACGCGGTTCGGACCTTCTCGGCCGCGGGTTGGGGCAGGGTGCCTGCGTTCCTGCCCAGCAACGTGGGCAACGCGACGATCGGTCCCGAGACCACCTCGGAGCTGGAACTGGGTTTCGAGGGTTCGTTCATGGACGATCGCCTCGGCCTTGACTTCACCTACTTCGCGCAGACGACCGCGGACGCGCTCTTCAGCGTGCGCCAGATCCCGTCGAGGGGCTTCACGAGTTCCCAGCTCTCCAACGTCGGCGAGCTCGTCAACAACGGCTACGAGCTCGGCGTCAACTACAGCATCATCCGGAACGACACGTGGACCTGGGACATCAACGGCAGTCTGGCCTTCAGCGACTCCGAAGTCACGTCTCTCGGCGGATCGCCGGAGTTCTCGATCGGCGGCTTCGGCTGGGTGTCGGAAGGCTACCCGGCGCCGGTCATCCGGTCCGATTGCGTGACCAACCCTGACGAACGCGCCGACCCGATCATTTTGGACCGGACCGATGATCAGTGCGTCCACGGGCCGAACCAGGCAACGACCATCGCGGGCTTCGGCATGACCTTCGGGCTTCCCGCGGGGATTCTCCTGACCGCACGAGGTGAGTACCAGGGCGGTGCCTTCATGTACAACGGGCCGCAGGCGGCCGCGACCCGCCGGTCGGTGCGGTGGGCAGGATGCTTCGAGGCGTACAACACCTGGGAAACGCAGGGGTACGCGGCTCTGACCGCCGAAGAGCGGGCCCGCTGTGACCTGAAATTCTATCAATCCGACTTCGCCGTGCAGCCCGCCGACTTCTTCAAGATCCGCGAGGTGAGCGCACAGGCACCCCTCCCGGACGCCTGGGCGAACATGGTCGGCGCTTCGCGTGCGACCGTCACGTTCTCCGGCCGGAACTTCTTCCGATGGGTGGATCCGCTCATGCGGACGCTGGATCCCGAGGTCGGCGGCAACGTCGGCTACAACACACGGGTGCGCAGCATGACCGAGCACGTTCCACCGCCGGCGTTCTACACCTTCTCAATGCAACTCGTCTTCTAGGGAGGGGAGAGACGAATGAACAGTATTTCGATGATTGCATCACATGTTACGCGGCGGGGCGCCCTCCTCTCCGCCGCGCTGCTCGGGTTGCTGACGGCCTGTGATACCACGGTCGTCAATCCGGGACGCGTTCAGGAGGTCTTTCTTTTCGAGACGGAAGCCCAGGGGGCGATCGTCGCCGGGATCGGTCGCGCTGCAGCGGAAGCCCAGAACTGGGTCGGATACACCGGGGCTGCGGTCACGCGCGAGGTTCACCCGTCGGGTTCGACGGGAAGCTTCGGCATCACGGTCGAGTGGCAGAACGGAGAACTCGACTACGAGACGGTCAACACCCACTGGAACCTCTCCCAGCGCGCCCGCTGGTGGGGTGACGACGGGATCGCCAAGATCATGGAGACGGGGGCCGAAAGCCAGGCCGACCTGGCCGAGGCGTACCTGTGGACCGGATACGCGTACCGCCTCCTCGGCGAGAACTTCTGCGTTTCGGTGATCGACGGCGAAGGAGCCGGTGCGCGTAGCGTCTACTACGACCGCGCAATCGCCCGCTTCGACCAAGCGGCGTCGCTTGGGTCGGGCGACATGGCGATGGCTGCCGTCGCGGGGCGCGCGGCCGTCAAGGCATTCATGGGCGACTGGTCCGGCGCAATGGCGGACGCGGCTGGCGTGCCCGACGACTTTGTCTTCGAAATGCCGTACTTCGCCACCGAGGGCAACGATACTCGCAACCGGATCCAGTTCGCGAGCCAGGCCGAGCCGTACAAGGCTCATACCCAGCGGTACACGAAGTACGAAGACTACAGCATGAGCGAGAACAACCCGGACGGCGATCCGAGGGTGCCGTACCGGGTGACCGACGAGACCGGCGACGCCGCAGTGCAGTGCTGCGGTCAGGTCCCGTGGTGGCCGCAGACGAAGTACGCGGACTCGGGATCGCCCATCCCGCTTTCCAAGGGCACCGAGATGCGGCTGATCGAGGCCGAGGGCATGCTGGTGGCCGGTAACTGGGAAGGCGCCATGGCCAAGATCAATGCCCTGCGCATGGCTGCCGGCGTGGAGCCGGCGGTGGCGACCAACACGGTCGAGGCGTGGACAGCGCTCAAGTTTGAGCGCGGCGTCGTAACGTGGCTGGAAGGGCGCCGCCTGGGTGACTTCTTCCGCTGGAACCGCGACAACACGCCGGGAGACCTGCACGCGCTCGAGCAGCCTTCGGGCAGCCAGAACGAGGGCTCGCACCTCGTCCAGCAGGATCTCTGCTTCCCCATCTCGCGCGGCGAGGTCGACACGAACCCGAACATCAACGGGCCTACGGGCTGACAACTGGCGGCCGGGGGCAGCAGCCACGCCTCCACCGCCACGCTGAACAGGGAGGGCCCCCTCACCCGGGGGGGCCCTCTTCTACATGGTGCTCTCCAGCACCCCCCGACCGATCGCCATCACGCCCGCCGCAACGAGCGCCAGCGCCACCAGTCCCCCGACAAGATGGGGCCCGTAGCTCCTCTTCTCCGGCGGGCGGCGCTTCATCACGCCGGTGGTGATCTGCGCCATCCCCGCGGCCAGGAGCATCAGGAAGAGGTGGCCGATCAACTGCGTGTAGAACGGTCGCGAAAACAGCGTGGCCGCTCCGATCAGCACCTGGAGGTGGAGCAGTCCGGTGAAGACCGTGGCCAGCCGCCGCATCGCGGTCGAGTATTCACGCTTGCCGAGTAACCCGACGAGCGCGTAGAGAACGACGAAGAGGCCTGCCACCAGCACCAGGTAGCGCAGGCCCGAGTGAGCTGCGAAGAGCATGAATGGACTCCCGATTGCCTGAATGATCGACCCCTGAGTCTGCAGGGTACGCGCCCGCCTTGCAACGCGGCCTCCTTCGCGGGCCGGCCGCGCAGGGGCCGGAGGGAGCGCGGGTCATTGCTCCCCGCCGGATCGGTGCCTACCGTCCATCCATGTTCAGGACGGGCTACATCCTCAGCCCCCGTGCCGACTCGGTGTGGTTCCTGGGGCTTCCCTTCGCGGCCGTGGCGCTCGCGCTCGGGTTCCAGGCGTGGCTCCCGTACGTCGCCGTCGCCTCGATCAACCTCTGGGTCACCACGCCCCACCACTACGCCACCTGGGTCCGCAGCTACGGCATGCCCGAGGTCTGGGAGCGCTTCAAGGCGCGGCTCATCGTGGGCCCCGTCGCGATCTTCTCACTGACCGCCGCCGGGCTGATCTGGGCGCCCATCACCCTGCTCCTGCTGGTGTCCGCGTGGGACCACCAGCACAGCATCATGCAGCAGCACGGCTTCAGCCGCGTCTACGACTTCAAGGCGCGCACCGGGCTGGAGAGCACGCGCAAGTACGACCTCGCGCTGCACTGGATCCTGTACGGGAACATGTTCCTGCAGGCGCCCATGTTCCGCGGGCTGTGGATCCGCGAACTGCACCGCATGCACATCCCGCTCTCGGTGGGCTTCGTGGAGACCCTGCTCATCGTGAGCTGGGCCGTCACCTTCGGGTACGCGGTCCTCTACCTGCTGCACCTTCGCAGGACGGTCAAGGCGGGCCAGCCGATCAACCCCGTCAAGTACGGCTTCATCGCCGCGAGCTATTTCCTGTGGTACTTCGTGGCCTTCCACACCAACTCGATCCTGCTCTACGCGGTCGCGCACCGGGTCATGCACGGCGTGCAGTACATCGTCATGGTGTACGCGTTCATGCAGCGGTCCCAGGCCACCGGCGCCTCGCGGCCCGGGTTCTGGAGCCGGCTCACCGGTTCGGGACGGCTGCGCTGGTTCCTGATCCTGGGCGGCGCCTACGCTGTCGCGTTCCAACTGCTCATCAACCGTCCGCTCGACGAGTTCGGCTTCGGGGTAGTGAACTTCGCGCCCTATCCCGCGATTCCGCAGTTCAACATCCCCGCGCTCGACTACGCCGGCGGCTACGAGCTGTGGTCGCAGATGATGCTGTACGCGTACGCGCTTTTGCACTACTACGTGGATTCCTTCATCTGGAAGGTGAGGGACAAGCAGGTGCAGGGAGGACTGTAGCGCATGGCTGCGAGGAAGAAGAGGCTCAGCGGGCGGCAAGCGCGTAGCGGGGCACCCTCGAAGGCCGCGGCGCCGGCACGCGCTCGATCGGCCGGTCTCGCCCGGATACGGGCCGTGTTCCAGCGCTACCGCATCCTCTTCGTCATCTACGGCGTCGGCCTGGCGGTGGGGCTCCGCGAGCTGTACCTGGCCCGCACCGCGACGCCCGTCGACTGGGACAGCGACGAGTGGGCCGACATGACCGAGGTCCTCTCCACGGTAAACCCGGAAGACCCGGACACGGACTTCCTCAAGGGCATCCAGTCGATCGCCCGGGGTGACCTCCCCGGCTTCGTGACCCACTTTGAGGACGCGCTGCGGAGGGACGTCAAGCACAACGAGTTCCTGTTGCACGACTACGCGCAGCACCTCCTGGAATCGGGAGCGGGGTGGCGCGAGGTCAACGAGGCCCTGAACCGCTGGCGCGAGAACTATCCCTTCTCGAACGAGACCCTGACCCTGGAACTGGGGGCCGGCCCCCGCACGCAGGCAGACGTGTCGGTACTCAACCGGGAGCTGCTGGCCGTACCGTGGATCGGCGGGGCCGAGCTGGAGAGCTACGAGGCCGGCGGGCGGCGGGGCTGGCGCGTGCAGATCACCTTCCGCCCGCCCCAGCCGGTCGATGTGCGCGAAGCCGTCGCGGCTGTCTCCATCCTGGCCGTTCCCGAAGCCGACAGGGTGCGCCTCATGGTGACGTGCAGCACCCTGACCGACTGCACGGTATCGCCGCGTTCCCGCCGCTGAGGCCAGCGAATATGGGCAGGAATACCCGCATGCACACAGTGTTTTCCAACCCGGACATGATCATGAACGAGCCGGGGGGAGGGGCCGAGGTGGGGGGGGGTGCGATGGTGAGGGGTGGTGGAGGTTGGGATGGTGGGGTGGAGGAGGGGGCGGCGCAAGGGCCGCCAGCCCCGAGGCGAGCGGAGCGAGCCGAGGGGCGGGCGGGGCCGGTCATGCTGCGGGGTTCAGCGCCTTGGCGATGAGCTGGAAGAGCACCTTGCGGGCCCGCTGGACCTTTTGGCCGGCCTCCACGGTGTTCACGGCGTGTGCTGCGGCGTCGAGCTTCTCGAAGGTGACGCCCGGCTTCAGAAAGCCTTCGGCCCCGGGCAGCGACCGGAGCTTCTCGTACGGGGTCCTGACCAGCTCCTGGGGGTACTTCCTGCGGCGGCGCCCGTTCGCATCCTCGACCTCGACCGCGAAGAGGCAGGTGCGGTGATGGTTGAGAAAGGGCGAGAGATGGTCGCGCAGGAACGCGTCGGCATCCGGTGCCAGAGACTCCGGGATGTGGCTGCGCCCCAGCCACCGGCGAACGACGTTGCCGTTCTTGGACTCGACCAGCGCGTTGTCGTTCGAGCGCCGGGGCCGCGACTTCGTGAAATCCTCGACGTGCAGCTTGTTCAGCATCTCCGCGACCCGGTGGTTGATGAACTCCGACCCGTTGTCGCAGTGAAAGGCCAGGACGCGGAAGGGGAACGCGCCGATGAGCGCCTCGAGCACGGGGACCATGAACTGCTCGGTGATCCGGCGAACCGACGCAAGTTGTTGGTACTGCGTCACTTCGTCGACCATGTTGATCACGTAGGCCCCCTTCTCGCCATCGCGGTCACCGCTGTGCACGGTGTCGACGCGCACGAAGCCCGGACGGCCCTCCGGCCGGGGCCTGCGCCGCTGGCCGATCGGCGAAGGCGCACCCCGCGTCGTCCGCAACGTGGTCCGGGCACGCCGGTACACCCGGCGGTTCCGCAGGTTGTAGATGTGGCCGTTCGAGATCCCGGCCAGGCGTTCGAAGCGCTCGTCGCGGAAGACATGGTACATGCGCCACAGGATCCGCTTCGTCGCCGGTCCCGAGAGCTGGCCGACGGCCTCGTCCACCTCGGCCAGCAGCAGCGCGTCGGCGGTCGTGTAGACCGTGGCGAAGGGCCGCGCCGGAGGGCGCAACCGGTGGTCGCGGATGCGGCCCGTGCGGCGCTGCTGCGTGATCAGCCGGGTCAGCTGGGCGTCCGAGTAGCCGGTGACCCTGGCGAGATACTTCCTGACCAGACCCTTCCCGGCCCTCGACAGGCCGAAATGGTAGCGGAACCGGACCAGCGTCCGCTCAACGAACGCGTACGCCGCCTCGCGGTCGTGGGGGGTGATCTCCGCCGCCTCGCTCCCGCCGAGGAAGGCGCGGATGTCGTCGAGGGTGCAAATCCGTTCGGTGCAGAGTGTCACGATCATGCTCCCATGATCTGCTCGCACCCCCGCTCGTGCTCACTTCCCGTTGGAAACCCGCTTCCCGCTCATGATCATTTCTCATTGGACAACGCTCACACTTGCGTACGGCCGATTCGCGCCTCACTATGGGCAACACGCATTTGTTGCACCCGGAAAGGGTAGACGTACCCCTTCCACAGTCAAAAGGGGGTCCCATGCGACTTCATCGACAACACGGTGCCGGGCGCTTGGCCACGCTCGGCGTCGCCCTCTCCTTCGTATTTGCCTTCGGGCTGGTGGAGAGAGCGGCGGCTCAAACCGGGACGATCACCGGCAGCGTACAGGACGCGGTGAGCCAAGCCCCGATTGCCGGGGCGCAGGTCTCCATCGTTGGCACTTCACTCGGACAGCTGGCCAACAACGTCGGGCGCTACCTGATCATCAACGTCCCGGCAGGCCAGCACACGGTGCGGGTCGACATGATCGGCTACGGCAGCGCGGAGATCGAAGTCACCGTTGCGGCCGGAGGCGCGGCCACCGCCGACTTCAACATCCGTCAGGACGCGATCGCGCTGGAGGGCGTCGTGGTTACCGGAACGGCCGGACAGGCCAGGCGGCGTGAGGTCGGCAACAGCATCAGCCAGGTGACCGCAGACCAGATCGAGCGCACCGTCATCACCGACTTCGGCGATGTCCTCCAGGGACGGACCGCCGGCATCCAGGTCAACGACGCCAGCGGGCAGGTCGGAGCGGCGAGCCAGATCCGCCTGCGGGGCAACAACTCCCTCACGCAGGGCAACAACCCGCTGATCTATGTGGACGGCGTGCGCATCGAGCAGAACAACGTGGGTTCCTCGGACGAGGCTTCGCAGATGCCCTCTGCCCTCGACATGATCAATCCGGCCGACATTGAGCGCATGGAGGTCATCAAGGGGCCCGCCGCCACGACTCTTTACGGCACGGAAGCGGCGGGGGGCGTGATCCAGATCGTCACAAAGCGTGGCGTAGCGGGTGCCCCGGCGTGGACCGCATCGACGGAGCAGGGCCTGAGCGTCATGCCACACCAGGGCCCGCCCGCCGACGTGAACCCTTCGGGACTCTTCCTGAATACGTGCAGAGATCCGAGCATGCTGAACCACCAGACCGGTCAGATCGGCGTAGACGAGCCGGGCTGTCCGGAAAGTGGCAGCTGGTTCAGGAACGCCCATCACCAGGTCTACAACCTGAGTGTGCGCGGCGGGGGCCAGACGGCGACATACTTCGTGTCTGGCCAGTATGCCGACCGGCAGAGCAACGTCGAGCCCGCGGGCGCCGACAACTACAATGTCCGGGCCAACATTTCCTTCCAGCCGGCGGAGGGACTCGACATCCGTCTGAACAGTTCCTACGCCCGCCGCAACATCACCTGGTTCCCGAACGGCAACAACGCCTCGGGGCTGTTCCTCAACGTGCTCCGCGGCACGGCCGGGTACACCCCGGGCAATGACGACTCCCTGGTCCTGGAGAACGACATCGTTCACCACCTGGATCACTACGTGACCGGTCTGTCGGTGAACTGGAGCCCCAACAGACTGTTCTCCCACCGCCTCAACCTGGGGCTGGACTACGTGTCGTCCGACTACATCGACTTCAAGTGGTGGGGATACTATGCGGAGTCGACCGGGGACCGGCAGATCAACGACCAGTTCGATCGCAACCTGACCTTCGACTACAACGGCACCTTCAACTACAGCCCCTTTGAGAACATCACCTCGAACCTTTCCTTCGGCGGTCAGCTCTACGAGGTGTACAACTTCGGCCTGAACGGATACGATGAACTGTTTGCGGGACCCGGTGAGCAGGTTCTGGGAGGCGGCAACAATCCGCGAATCTACGAAGGGCGCACCACAACGCGGAACGGTGGGTTCTTCGTGCAGGAAGTGCTGGGCCTCAACGACAAGCTGTTCCTGACCGGTGGCATCCGCTGGGACGGCTTCAGCACCTTCGGGGAGGGGTTCGGGATCGCCGCCTATCCCAAAGCGCAGGCGGCCTACACCATCTCGGACGAGGGCTTCTTCCCCTTCGACTGGGCCGAGACCGTCAAGCTGAGAGCGGCCTGGGGCCAATCCGGAAAAGCGCCCGGAGCCTTCGACGCCAAGAGGACCTACGAGGCGACTTCAGCGGACGAGCAAGTGCCTGCGGTCATCATCGCCAACCTCGGGAACCCCGATCTCGGGCCCGAGGTATCGACGGAGTTGGAGCTCGGGGTGGACGCGTCGTTCTTCGACGGACGGGTCAGCGTCGAATTCACCAAGTTCGATCAGGTCACGCGCGATGCACTGATCGGGGTTCAGGAAGCGCCGTCCGGAGGCACGGAAGAAGCGACGTGGCGGAACCTCGGCGAAGTGGAGAACTGGGGAACCGAGACCGTCGTCCACTTCGTGCCCGTGCGCACTGCCAACATCGAGTGGGACATTGGGGTCAACTACACTACCAACGACAGCGAGATCACGGATCTGGGTCCCCTTGAGGACATCGGCACGAGCCGCCAGGTGGGCTACCCGCTCTACATCGAATGGGACGACATCATCCAGAACCCCAACGCCGTCGGCGAATTGCCGGTCTACGAGAAGGGCTACATCGGCAACCAGTTCCCGACATCCATGGTGGGCCTTAACACACGGCTCACGCTGTGGCGCAGCCTGACGCTCGACCTGGTGGGCGAGGGGCAGTACGGCATGGTGCGCGGAGTCGGCATCGCCTTCCAGAACGTGCGTCGGAGAGTGTGGCCCGGCGATGGGTGCCCCGGGATTCAGGACATGTACTATTCGCTGAGCGGGTCGGGATCGTCGCGGGTCGCTCAGATGGGGTTGCCGGCGAGCGATGTCGCCCGCTGCATCGGGCCCTATTCCGATTGGGGCATGTGGACCGACCCGGCCGACTTCTTCAAGCTGCGTTCGGCGTCGCTCACGTACCGGTTGCCGGACGGGATCGTCCCCGGTGCCCGCAGCGCACAGATCGGAATCGCCGGTAAGAACCTGTTCACGCATGCGCCGGACTATCGGGGCATCGATCCAGAGGCGAACGATCGTCAGGGGCGGTACGAGTATTACAACATGATGCCCCCGCGCGTCTTCGTCATGAACTTCTCGATCAACTTCTAGGAAAAGGAGGGGAGAGACCATGACCATGCGGAAAAACAGAGCCGGTGGCATGACCGTTGCAGCCATTGCGGCCGCGATGTCCCTGTCCGCCTGTGACCTCGAGGTTCTGAATCCGGGCAGGATTCTGGACGAGGACCTGACCACGCGCGAACTCATGCCCATTCTTGTTTCGGGTGTCTCCGCCGAGTTCAACGACATCGCCGACGGCTACGCCTTTACCGGCGCCCGCCTTACGGACGATCTGTCCGGAACAGGCAGTTACTTCTCCACGGGGCGGTATCGCCGCGGTGTCTTCGACAACGAAGATTCGGAGGGCTTCTGGGAGCAGACGCATGAAGCCGCCTGGGCGGCGGGCATCGCCTGGGAGCGGGTCTCGGAGGTGCTGGAAGCCGAAGCCCAAAGCTTCGAGGGTTCGGCGCGGCTGTTTCTTTTGATGGGGTTGGCGCATCGGGTCCTGGGCGAGAACTTCTGTGATCTCGTCTACGACATCGGACCGCTCCAGCCGCGAGAGGCCGCATTCGACAGCGCCATCGTGGCGCTCAACCAGGCAGTGTCCATCGGAAATGCCTCGGGCGCAAGCAACTTCGCCACTGCCGCGCACGGTGGTATCGCGCAGGCGAACGTGGGGCTGGGCAACTGGTCCGCTGCCGTCCAGGCCGCATCGATGGTTCCGACGGATTTTGTCCACTCGGCCATCTACAACCTGAACGCAAACCAAAACCAGGTGTGGAGTGAAACGTGGGGCCGGGCCGAGGTGGGGGTTTGGGCGACGCCCGTACAGGCGGTTTTCGACCCGGACCCGCGGGTACCATACACCATCTGCGGGGCATGGGACGACCCCACCGGCCCGTCCTGGGGGCAAGTGACCCCGACCGGCAAGTGTACTGGCCAAGGCAGTGGCGCGCACCAGGGCGCCGGCGGGTTGACCGCGCACTACCGCCAGGACAAGTACATCGAGCAGGGTTCGGACATTCCCACCGTTTCGGGCACGGAGATGCGGCTGATCGAAGCGGAAGCGGCTCTTCTCAACGGAGACCTGGCGACCTTTACGTCCAAGGTCAATGAAGTGCGAGCCTTCCACGGCGCGGAGCCGATTGAGCAGCCAGCAACCGCCGGCGCGATCGAGTATCCCAACGCACAGGACGACGCCTGGTCGATTCTTGACCGTGAACGGTACCTGACGCTGTGGATCGAGGGTCGCCGGCTGTGGGACCTGCACCGCTGGCAGCATCCGTTCCTCCAGGGCGGAACGCTGATCGGACCCGGAGAGAACCCGCGCGTGTCCTGCATGCCGATTCCGGAGATTGAATGTACGCTCAACCCGGAGATTCAGAACTCGTCAGCCTGCACGTAGCTACGCGCGGACAGCAAAAAGCGCCTCCGCCGGGTCTGACCCGGCGGAGGCGCTTTTTGCGTACACTAGAGCTGCGCTGTCGCCACGGGGCTTGCCTCAGCGGGGGATCAAGTCGCCGGATTCACAGTCCGTTCAGCGCCACCACCACCACCCGCCGCCACCGCCGCTGAAGCGGTTGTTGACGACGTTGTTGTAGATCGAGCCGAACTGGAACGAGAAGCCCAACTGAAGCGAGTAGTTGAAGTCCTGGGCGCGCTGCTGGAGGTTCAGGAGCGCTTCCGCGTCGGTTGCGCCCTCGGCGGACAGGTAGATCTGGTCGTTGACCCAGGAGATGTTGCCCTCGGCGTTAAGGCTGAGCCCCCGCGCGATGCGGAAATCGATGTCGCCTCCAAGCCTGACGTTGTAGAGGTCGATGTCGTGGAGGAAGTGGGATCCGGTCATGCGGATGGACGCGTCACCCCACTGCTGCCTCTGCGACAGCTCGAACTCGAGCGACTGTTCCCAGCGGGTTTCCTCCATCTGTCCGAACGCCGTCTCCTCCAGGTAATTCCGGTAGGCCGGCCCGATCTGGTAGAAGACGGTGAGCGCCCGCCGGGTCGCCTCTTCGTAGGGAAAGAAGCTGTACTCGAGCGCCGGGGTCATCTCGGCGCGGAAGGCCTGGTTGAAGCGGACGATGCGTCGCATCTCGCCCTGGACCCCGATCGACCAGTGGTCGGCAAGCGAATACGCGATCAGATGGCTGAACCCCCAGTCCGTCCTCGAGTCGATGAAGGTGGGTGCGTCGACGAGGTCGATTTCGCGCCGGTTGTAGTTGGCGTTGCCACGGAAGTTCATCTTCCAGGTAGGCGTCACCCGCGAAGCGCTGAAGTTCCCGTCGATCCGCTGAGTCCGGCGGGTCTGCTCACCCTGGAGCTCGGTGCGGCCACCCAGACGGAAGACCCAGAAGTCCCAGGGATCCTCGACCTCTTCCTGAGCGACGACGCGCGCGGCCGGATCGACCGCCTCGCCATTGCGCGCGAGGACATCCGAAATCTCCCGGAACTCGGCGATGTCTTCGAAGAATCCGTTCACCGTGGCGAAATGGAGCAGCCCCACGCCGATCGCGTGGGCGAGTTCGTCCAGCGTTTCCCGGTCCGTGTTGGTGGGCGGCGCCTGGTACGTCAGTTGACGCTCGTACTCGAAGTCTCCCACGCCTATGAAGTCGAACTGGTACTCGCGCCCCCCCGCGCCCGTGGACTGGCTCGTCATGATGACATGGACGTCCGAGTCCTCCGGGAGGCGCACCCAGTTCACCCAGGGAAGCTCGGTACGGAAGTAGTTCTGGTTGCAGTTGCGGCTTGCGCAGTCGAGAAAGACGCTGATCCAGCTGCCGTTCGCCCCCACGCCCTGACCGTTCGTCACCGGCCGCTGGCCGGTCGCGGGCTCCGCGAAAACGACTACGGCCAAAAGGGCCACGGCGAGCAGGGGCGCAACCGGCCCGCTCGGGGCCGCCAGTCCGCCAACGAGACGCGGCGGCGCGTTACGGCTCGGCACGCTCAGCGCCGGTCGGGTGATGCCGGCATCAGCGGCGCCTGGTGGTGACGACGATCGCTCCCGCGATATGGTTCGTGCCGAAACGGGTGGTCGCGTCCGAGGCGCTCATGAAGCGCATCTCCGCCACCTCGTGCGGCACGAGTCGGCTGAGTTCGTTGACTTCTCCGCGCAGCTGGCCGTCCACGTAGACCCTAGGCGTGCGCCGCTCCTGGCTCCGGAGCGACGACACGTTGCGCGTCTGGAGCCACCTTGGACGCAATGCCCTCACTGCCTCGAATACCGTGTTGTACGGCACCTCCATGAGCTCTTCCGAGGTAATGAGGTCTCTGGACCGGCTTGCGCCTCCCGATTGGCCGCTGGACGCGCACGCTCCAGACCAGATCAGGGCCGCCACGACCAGCGTCAACGTCTTGCGGCTCATCATGTCGGCACCCCTCTCGATGGAATTGGCGAGGCCAGACAACCAAGGTAGAAGGTAGGGAGCCTGTCGAGAAACCCCAAGGCACTTGGCCTGCGGCGCGTCGGTCCTCAGCGCCGCGTGGTGATCACGATGGCACCACCGATGTGGTTGGTGCCGAATCGGGTGGTGGCGTCGGACGCGCTCATGAAGCGGAGCTCACCGACTTCGATGGGTACGAGGGCCCGCATCTCGTCGAGGCCGCCGCGCAACTGCCCGTCTATGTAGACCATGGCGGTCTGCAGTTCGCGTTCCCTGATCGTCGCTCCGGCTCTGGCCTGGAGCCACCGGGGGCGCAGTGCCCTGACGGCTTCGTAGACGGTACTGTGGGGGACCTCCATCAACTCTGCTGCGGTAATCAGGTTGCGGGAACGGCTTGGGCCACTGTCTTCTCCGGAGGAGGCGCATCCTGCCAAAAGGAGTGCCGCCGTAAGGACAGCGGATGTCGTGCCTCGTGTTAGCATGCCACACCTCGTCTTTCTGCACTCGGTCCGACCGGCAATTGCGAGGAACCGACCGAACCATTACATCATTTTGACACCTGTGGTCCAACCACCGTTGATGGGCCGAACATCCAAGTCAAGCTAGAGCGTGAGGCACCCTTGAGAAAGCCCAACAAGATGCTGGCCGCGACGATCGCGGCTTCGTTTCTGGCCCAGAGCTGTTTTTCCGTGCAGCGCGTTGTCCTGCCCGAGCCCGGCCTTCGGAGCAATCTCGAGGTGCGAGGAGTGGTGCTCGGCGAGGGCCCGGACAGCGAGACTTTCGAGTTTTCCGAGGTGCACGACGCCCGATGGACCGAATCCAGCCTTGTGATTACGGGCGTGGTCCACGCACCTGGCGAAGCGGACCATGGACAGACCAGCAGCGTTTCCTTCCCGCTTTCCAAGGTAAGCGAGGTGCTGGTCAGGGAGCTGGATGGGACGCGGGCGTCCGTGATCGTCATGACGGTGCTCGTCGGGGTTTCCGCCGCGGTGATGTTCGTCGTGACGGGGAAATCGAAAGCGGGCGTGCCGGTCGGTTCGTCAAGCTAGGCCGCTTGCGGCTAGAGATTGTGAATGGTGGAGGAAGGCGACGCCTTTCATGCGCAATGTCAGACCTCGACGCTCCCAAGGTCCAGCGCGCCCGCAGCGCGCGCTCTTCCGCGCCATCGGCAAAGCCAGAGACTCCGCAGGCGACGTGCTGGTCGAGGGGGCCGCTGGCGCTGGTGACCTCGCTATGATCTCTTCGCCCCGCGCTGCAGGCTCATCTCTCACTGGAAACCCGCTCCCCGCTCCGGCTCGGGCTTGTTTCTTAATGAACGACACTGTCCCGTGTACCGGTCCCGGTTTCCTGGACAAGGTGACGGCCTAGACATCAGGCTGCCCTCCGGCTGAGCTTCTGGCGGGCGCGGGCCGGGGTCATGTACCCGTGCCGCTGCAGGAGCCGGCCGTTGTTGTAGAGCTCGATGAAGGCCCCGATCACTGCTCTGGCCTCCTCGAGGGTTTCGAAGTCGTGCGGAGGGATGCACTCTTCCTTGAGCGTCCGGATGGCCCTTGTGGGCCCGCACGCCTTGGCGGACCGGCTCCAGCGCCGCCCAGCGGTCTCGATTCTTCGCGACGTGCCAGCCGACGACGTCCGATGTGCAGTGGTCGACGGCCACGAACAACCAGCACCAGCCCTCCGCCTTCGTTCAGAGCCGCGACGCGTCCGAGCCCCAGCGTTCGTCTGGCCTCTCGGTCCGGATGCGGCCGCTGTGGGTCCGGTCTCTGCGGGATGGTCCCGCCGGACCGGCGCCAGCACCCTGTGTTCCCGCATCAGCCCAGCACCCGGTTCTTCCCGGCCCGGATCCCCTTGGCCGCAAGCCGGGCCTTGACCTTCCGGTGGCCCTCGCCGAGGAACGGACTCGCCTTCAGCACGGCCCGGATCTGCTCGACCAACTCCTCGTCGCTCAGCGCCGTCCAAGGAAATCGGGGGCACTATACCTTGACACTGTTTCGACCTGCGGTTACCCTTCTGCTTCGAGTTGCGGTTACCCTGTCTTGCACTGACTCCTCCCGATGAGCGACGAGAGCCGTCGTCTTGGATACAGGGGGGCGAACCACTGGGAGTAAACCATGTCCAACTCCGTCACGAACTACTTTCGCAACTTTTTTGCCGCGGCAGCTTTTGTGGGGCTGGTAGCTGTCGGCCTTGTGGTCGGTGCGCTGATCGCAACACAACCAACCGAAGTTACTGCGGCTAGCAACGACGAAGACTGTGCTCAGGCATATTGCGTCGGGAGCGGCGAGTGCAAGCGAGATCCCGAAGGCGGCTCCGAATGCAGATTTGTTGACGACGGAAACGGACACACCTGCGAAACGTACGACTGCGAGTATTGACCTTCTATCAAGCTTTACGATCTCGCAGACAATCGGTCGCCATATCGGTCGCATTTTCCGCATCTTTCGCTTGTCATAACGATGATCGACCCGCCTCCGGAATTCGGCATCCAATAGAGAAAGACCAACTTCCCCTGAATGCAGTAGCTATCAGGGGGCAGGCCCTGCCACAAGGCCTTTCGCAGGACGCCACGTCCTATTGGATCGACACCAGGGACGCTTTGGTCACCGCGAAATCGGTCCTTCGCCTGGGTTCCGCTCAACGCGGCCCGACACTGTTTGGCCATATAGGCAAAGCGGACGTTGGTCCAAGTGGAGATATCTTCGTCTTGGATGTGGATGCGCAGGAGATCCGGATTTTCGATCCTAACGGGTCATATGTCGACGGATTTGGGGGTTGGGGTAGCGGGCCGACCCAACTCCGAGGGGCGACCGAGTTCCATCTGTTTCGTGATGGTCGGATTGCTGTGCCGCTCGGCAGAACAGGGCCGATCAAGATCTTTCGCCGCTCCGCCGGTGCTTGGGTTTTGCTTGATACGATAGATCGACGACCGACACCCGCTAACTCCCTGTGCGGTATGAGTGATGGCCGCCTGTTCTCCAGCGGATACCTGCGCGATGGCGATACCATTGTCAATGAGTTTCGTGACGTGACGCTTAGGAGTTTTGGCAGCGGGTATGACTATGAGCAACCGTTTATTAGAAGAGCAATGTCCGACGGGGTCGTAGAGTGCTTGGAGAAGCCAGATCGGATCGTGTTCGGTTTCACTAAGCTGCCCATTGTCCGTTCTTATGCCATCGGCGGCTCTCTTCAGTGGACGGCAGCGGTCGTTGAGGATTACCTGCAGCTCTGGGTATTCGAGACACGACATCCGGAAACCGGTGCTGTTGGCTACTGGGAGTGGACCGCCAAAGATCACGACCTCTTGATGGGGCTCCATGCGGTCGGAACGGGCGATCATCTTCTTATACAGTATGCTAGGCACTCACGGGATCGCATGGATGTCGAGCCCCGATCCTATCTGATAGACGCAGCCACCGGCGAGGGTGCACTCATCAACGATACGGCGACGCTACCGTTGGTGTCGTCGGTTCAGGCTGACGGGTTTGTTGCACTATTCGAAGATCCATACTCGTATTTGGAGATCCGGCGAGTTTCGAGCCTTCCAGTCTCCGGGGAGAACCGACTCGACCAGACTACACTCGATGAGGAGACTGGGTCATGACCGTGTTGGGGTATGAGCGACGCAAGGCAGGCAGATTCGTTTTGGTGGCCTTGGTGGTTGGAGTCATACTTGGCTTCGCCTTGGATTCATTCGGTCTGCTTCCGGTGCCAGACGTGGATATCCGCTGGTCGGTACCAGCGCTACGCGCGTCGGAATACGTTCCGGACGCGTCATTTGGCCCTGGGGAGGAGACGGTCCTGGTCTACATCGGTTCTTCGACATGCGGCTGGTCGAACGTGCCAGAGTTGCCACCGCAGATTCGAAGGCTAAAATCCCGAATGCAAGCCGACGCCCGGGCCGATGGCACGCGTTTTGCGACGCTGGGTATTGCTCTCGACCGGCTGGCCTCAGATGGAATCGCACATTTGCACAAGTTCGGCGCTTTTGATGAAGTAATGGCGGGCCGCAGTTGGGCAAACGGAGGGATCCAGCGTTACATCTACGGCACGGGAGACATGGGAGGACCGGCGTCAACACCCCAGATAGTTGTGCTGTCGAGACGTCTGGAGCTTCCAGCAGGTCATGTGTCGATCGAAGAAGAGCACGTAATCCTGCGTAAGACAGGACTGGAGGCGATCTCGGATTGGATTGCGGAGGGTGCTCCCCTCTCAAATGACGAAAGATGAATCCACTGGAGCGTTCAGGGGATCCTTCCGATGCGGCCCCATCGCACGACCTTGCTAACCGCCGAAGGGTTCGATCCCGGGATTCCGTAAGAAAAGGGAATCCAGACTACACGTCCCACGAAGCGATCAGCATGGACGAATCCCTCATGCCTGGAGTCCACGCTCGTCCCGCGATTGTCGCCGAGTAAGAAGTGAGAATCGGTCGGGACAACTAGCGGACCCCAATCACTCAGCGTTGGCCAGTAATCGGTTTGCTTGGCACTGGGGACCAAGTACTGACGCTGCCAGGAAAAGTGGTCTGGCTCGCCTCGGCCGCTAGCAGGACGCTTATACGACTCTCTAACAGGGATCCCGTTCACAAGTACGATGTTCGCGATCATCGAAACGGTGTCCCCGGGAAGCGCAATGACCCTCTTCACTTTTCGTTCCCGACCACCCGATTGGGGCCGGAACACCCAGATCTCCCCGCGCCTTGGTGTCATCGCTAATGCGTGGCCGCTCTGATTGACCAAAACCAAATCACCCGGCAACAGTGTCGTGGCCATCGAAGGAGAGGTGACGAGATACAGATCGAAAACCGCTACGGCGGTGACGATTGCAACGAAGGTTGCCATCCCAATTAGCTTCAACACACGAACTCGCACGACGCGCTGCATGAGTGCCCCTAAACCTGGCTGGTGATGAGGTCTATTGGGCGGTGCTCGCAGGTTTCTCTCCACTTCCATTGACTCTGCGGAGTCTCTGGTGCGACAATCGTCGTCATTCACAAGTATCGTGGTGTTAGCATTGGGGGCTTGCGGACTTAGCGAGAATATGCACTCAAATGACGGATTGCCCATTCGGGTGATGCCGCCTACGCCACCAGCCCCTGCCGCCGCAGTGCGCGCTTGATCCGCTCGAGCTGTTCGCGCTGGGTGGCCGTCGGCGGATGGAGCGTGCCCTGCCGCACCCCGCCGCCGTTGATGGCGCTGTACAGCTGCATGAGCCCGCGGCGGTGGCCGGCCGCGGTGTCCCCCGCGTCTTCGAGCTGGTCGGCCAGCTGCAGGATCTCGAGAAGGAAGGCTTCGCGCTCGCGGTAGTCCTCCACGGTGAGGGGCAGATCCGGGTCGCCGCCGACGGTGACGTTGCCTGAACGCACGACGTTCCCCGCCGAAAGCTCAAGCGTGTAGACGCCGGGCGAGACGAAGGGGCCACGCTCGTCCAGGGTGCGGGGAACGACCGCGGGATCGTGGGCGGACCACGCGGCGGCGTCCCCGTCGCCTGGCATGCCGTGGCGCAGGTCCCAATTCACACGGTGCAGCCCGGGCCCGGAAGGCACGCTCATGCTGCGGACCACGTCGCCGGCCTGGCTCCGCACGGTGAGGCGGGCGGGCCCCGAATCCGGCCCGAGACGATAGGTGACCAGCGTGCCGTCGACCGGGTTTTCGCCCATGAAGACCGACTGCGCCCGGTAGGAGGTGTCCTTCCAGTAGTTCATGATCCTGCCCGCGTCGGTGTCGAACAGCGCGACGGCATCGGCGGCGGTCTCCGCGTACCGCGCCAGCGGACCCACGTCGTCGATGATGATGATCGAACGGCCGTGCGTGCCCAGCACCAGGTCCTTCTCGCGCGGGTGCACGACCATGTCGTCGTAGGCGGTGGTGGGAAGGCCGGGCCAGCGCGCCCACGAGGTGCCCCGGTCGGTGCTGGCGAAGACGTGATGCTCGGTGCCGATGAAGAGCACGTCGGGGTTATCGGGGTGCTCGACGATCACGTTGATCGAGCCGGCCGGCAGGTCGTCGTCGCCGGATGGGAGGGTGCCGTGCAGCGCGGTCCAGGTGGCGCCGTAGTCTTCCGTGCGGTACACGAAGGGGCGGAAGTCGCCGTCCCGGTGCGCGTCGAAGGTGACGTACGCGGTGCCGGGCGCCTGCCCCGACGCGAGCACGCGGCTGACGTAGGTGCCGTCGGGCAGGCCGGGCGCGCCGCCCGAGACCTCGTTCCAGCTGCGGCCACCGTCCCGCGACACCTGCACGTTGCCGTCGTCGGTGCCCAACCAGAGCACGGCGGGGTCGTGGGGTGACTCGGACATCGTGACGATCTCGCCGTACGACGAGGTGCCGTCGTTGCGCGACAGCGTGATGTCGGCGCCGGCCACGCCCATGATCTCGAGTTCGTCGCGGTCCTGGTTTCGCGTGAGGTCGTCGGTGTACGTGAAGCTGTCGCCCCGGTCGCGCGATATGAACAGGCGGTTGCCGCCAAGGTAGACCGTGCCCGGGTCGTGCCGGGAGATCAGGCTCGGGCTCACCCAGTCCCAGCGGTACGGCTCCTCGCCTTCGGGCGCGGTCAGCCGCAGGCTCATCATGTCGCCGGTCCTGTTGTCGAAACGGGTCCACCCACCGTTCTGCGTGTTGATGTAGATCGTGCGCCCGTCCGGGTCGGCCTGCTGGTACATCCCGTCGCCGAAACCGCTCTGGCGCCACTCGTCGTCCACGATCCCCTCCCAGGAGCGGGTCGCCGAGGGGCCCATCCAGGAGTGGTTGTCCTGCATGCCGCCGTAGATCCAGTACGGGTCCCGGTTGTCCACGGTAATCCCGTAGAATTGCCCGATCGGGATGTTGTGGATGCGCCGGAAGGTCACGCCCCGGTCGTAGGTCTCGTGCAGCCCCGCGTCGCCGGCGAGGTAGAAGTGGTCGGGGTCGGCCGGGTTGATCCACATCGTGTGGTGGTCGGCGTGGACGCCCACGTCGTAGGTGGGACGCTCCGCGATCTCGGTGAAGGTGCGCCCGCCGTCCTCGCTCCGGTGCGACGAGGTCGCCAGCGTGTAGACGCGGTCCTCGTTGGTGGGGTCGATGAAGACGTGGGAGTAGTACATCGGCCGGATGTTCTGGTCGCTCACCTTCTCCCAGCTCTCGCCGCCGTCCTCGCTGCGGTATCCGCCCGATTCTGTGGAATGCTGAACAAGAATGTTAAGTATTTGGGGGTTGGTGGCCGCCAGCGCGACCCCGATTCGGCCCTTGTCGCCCCCGGGCAGCCCGTTTGTGAGCTCCCGCCAGCTGTCACCGCCGTCGGTGGTCTTGTACAGGCCGCTGCCCGGACCGCCCCCGTTGAAACCCCAGGTGCGCCGCTGGCGCTGGTACATGGCCGCGTAGAGCGCGTCGGGGTCGGAGGGGTCGATGACCAGGTCGATCGCCCCGGTGTGTTCGTCCACGTACAGCACCTTGTCCCAGCTGTCCCCGCCGTCGCGGGAACGGTAGACGCCGCGTTTCTCCGACGAGCGCCACAGGTTGCCCAGCGCGGCGACGTAGACGATGTCGGGGTCGGTCGGGTGCACCTGCACGCGCCCCGTGTGGAGCGTCCCCTCGAGGCCGAGATGCCGCCATGTCGCGCCCGCGTCGTCGGAGCGGTAGACGCCGTTGCCCCACGACGTGCTCTGGCGGTTCTGCTGCTCGCCGGTGCCCGCGTAGAGGATCTGCGGGTTGGAGGGCGCGATCGCCAGGTCGCCGAAGGTGCTGACCGGCATGTGCTCCCACAGATTCGTCCACGTGATCCCCCTGTTGACGCTCTTCCACAGCCCGCCCGAGGCCGACGCCACGTAGATCGTGGAGGGGTCGTACGGAAGCGCTTCGACGTCGTGGATACGGCCGCCGGTCACTGCGGGACCGACGTGGCGCGGACGGAAGGCGGCCAGCTCGGCCTCGGTGATCGCCTGCTGGGCGGTCAGGGGAGTCGTCAGCGCCAATCCGGCGAGCCCGAGCAAGACAAGGGGGTGGCGGCCGGCTGGAGGGTTGAGCGCGATCATTGCGTTGCCTGCTCCTGGCGAAGAGGGGGTTTAGTCGTGGCGGTGCGGGTTCGGTAGTGGTGGCGCGGACAGCCTGTCACGTCCTGCCCGTGCCGGCGAGGGCCTGTCCGACGACTTCCAGCACCTCGGCCGGCATGTCGTCGGCGCCGAGCATCCATTCCAGGTAGTCGGGCGCCGCGTGGGCGACCTCGGCGAGGAGCGTTCCCTTGTGCTTGCCGCGGTTGAACTTCAGGCCCGCGGGCGTGTCCGAGAACCAGCGGTCGAACTCGGTCAGGAAGGGATCCCTCTCGTCGCAGTAGGCGTGGAGCCCGTCCATGTTGCGGGGAAGGTGGCCGTACCTCTGCAGCTGCGCGGTGAGCACGGCCGCGGTCGTGCGGATGTCGCCCAGGGCGGTGTGGGCGTCCTCGTGGTCCCGATCGAGGTAGAAGCGCGCCGCCGCCGACAGGTCCCGGGGTTCCTCGCGGTGGAAGATGATCTTCATGTCGATCAGGCGCCGGTCCTTCACCTCGAAGGCAACTCCGGCACGCCGAAACTCGGCGAGGAGGATCGGCAGGTCGAAGCGCCGGATGTTGAACCCCGCCAGGTCGCACGGCTCGAGCAGCCCGGCGAGCGACTTGGCCGTGGCGCGGAAGGGATGCTCGTTCGCCACGATGTCGTCGGTGATGCCGTGAACGTTCGCGGCCTCGGGCGGGATCGGTATCTCGGGGTTGTAGCGCCGCACCTTTTCAAAGACATCGCCCTGCGGCGAGACGCGGATGATGGCCAGCTCGACGATCCGGTCGCGCGACAGGCTCAGCCCGGTCGTCTCGAGGTCGAAGAACGTGACGGGGCGGTCGAGGTCGAAGGGCAGTTTCATGGAGGGTATTCTAACCCGCGCTACATTACCTCGCATGCGCGCGATCACGATCCCCGAATTCGGCGAGCCCGGCGTCCTGCGCCTCGACACCGTGCCGGACCCGGAAGCGTCGCGCCGCGAGGTGCTGGTCGCGGTGCATGCATCGGGCGTAAACCGCGCCGATCTGCTCCAGCGCAGGGGGCTGTATCCGCCGCCGCCGGGCGAATCGGAGGTGCCGGGACTGGAGTTCGCCGGGACCATCGAGGCCGTGGGCGCGGGGGTGACGCGGTGGCGGCCCGGCGACCGCGTGATGGGCATCGTGGCGGGCGGCGGCTACGCCGAGAAGGTCCTGGTGGACGAGAGGGTGGCCGTGCGCGTGCCCGAAGGCATGGGCCTGACCGTCGCCGGCGCGATCCCGGAAGTCTACATGACCGCCTACGACGCGGTCTTCCGCCAGGCCGGGCTGCGGCGCGGCGAGACCGTGCTGATCCACGCGGTGGGGAGCGGTGTCGGGACCGCGGCGGTGCAGCTGGCTCGCCGCGCGGGGGCCGCGACGATCGGGACTTCGCGCACGCCATCCAAGCTGGCACGGGCCGCCGAGCTGGGTCTCGGCCTGGGCCTGGACGGGGGAGACGCGTGGGACGAAGCCGTGAAGGCGGCCACCGGCGGCAGGGGGGCGGATGTGATCCTCGACCTCGTGGGAGCGCCCTACCTGGCCCCGAACCAGGCCGCGATCGCGGTGGGAGGGCGTCACGTGGTGGTCGGCGTGCCGGGCGGCAGCCGTGCGAGGATCGACCTGCGCACCCTGATGGCGCGACGCGCGCGCCTGTTCGGAACGGTGCTGCGGGCGAGGGGGGTGGGGGAGAAGGCCGAACTGGCCCGCGAATTCACTGAATCGGTGCTCCCCGGCTTCGTGGATGGTGCACTTGCGCCTGCGATAGACCGCGTTTTCCCCGCGGCCCGGGCCTCGGACGCACACCGCCGCATGGAAGCAAACGAGAACTTCGGCAAGATCGTGCTCGAGTGGTGACAATACCCGCAACACGGAGGATACACAGATGGACCTGACCGACTTCGCATTCGGCCCTTTTGGAACATTCGTCAGTCTTTTTGCCGGACTGGCCGCGCTCGTCCAGTTGGGCGTGTTCATCCTGCTGATCCTGGTTCTTCTGGATCTGCGCAGGTTCCTCCGCCGGGGCGACGGGTTGATGGTGCGCGTGGAACGCTGGCTCGCACGCCAGGAGGAGCTGGACTGAATCGCTGCGCGCGGGTTTCTCCGCGGTCAGCGGCGGCCCTGACTCGTTGATCGGGACACGGGTTAGGGCTTACGTTCCTGTGGCGACCAGCGCCATGGCGCGACTGTAGCCGATTGCGAAACGTCCATGTTCTCGGGGAGAGAGGACCCCTCAGGTGAAGACTCGCACTGGCGACGGACGGGAGGGCGCGGTACGACAAAAGCGGTCGGACACCATGACCCGGCGGTCGCTGGTCCGGTCCGGCCTGGGCGCGCTGCTGGCGGCTCCCCTGGCGGGCAGTCTCGGTGCGGCCAGCGGAGGACGAGCATCTCCGCGGCCGCGCAATGGTGCGATTCGGCGCAGGCAGGACGATGAGATCGTGCTGGGCGTGTCGGCGGCGTTTTCCGGCCCGTCCCGCGGACTCGGCACCGAACTCTACCGCGGCTCGATGGCGTATTTCAATCATGTCAACGAGAACGGTGGCGTGAACGGCCGCCGGATCACGATGAAGCTGCTCGATGACGGATACCAGCCGGATCCGTGCGTCGCCAACACGATCGAACTCATCCAGGACGACACCGTTTTCCTGCTCTTCAACTACGTGGGCACGCCGACGGTCACGCGCGCGCTCCCGGTGCTGAAGAAATTCCGCGACCAGCAGGTCTATCTCTTCTTCCCCTTCACCGGCGCGGAACCGCAGCGCGAACCCCCGTACGGCGAGTTCGCCTTCAACCTCCGGACGTCGTACCGCCAGGAGACTGCCGGTCTCGTCGACAACTTTCTGAGCATTGGCCGCCGCCGGGTCGCCGTCTTCTACCAGAACGACGCATACGGGCGCAGCGGGTGGGCCGGCGTGCGTGAAGCACTGGCACGACACGGCGAGACCATTGCCGGCGAGGCGACGTACATGCGCGGCACCCAGTTCGGAGAGAGCATGCGCGATCAGGTGGAGATCCTGCAGGCCAGATCGCCCGACGCGGTCATCTGCATCGGCGCCTACCAGGCCTGCGCCGCCTTCGCCCGCGACGCCGAAGATCTGGGACTCCACATTCCGGTCGCCAACGTTTCGTTCGTGGGAAGCGAGAACCTCCTGGCGCTCATGCGCGAAGGGCGGGCGGATGCGGACTCGCACACCCGGTTCCTGGTCAATTCGCAGGTCGTTCCCAGCTACGAGGACACGTCGCTCCCCGCGGTGCGCGAATACCACGAGTTGATGGCGCGCTACGATCCCCCTCCGCCCGACAACGTCGAGCGCATCACGCCGAACGAACCCTACGAGACGTTTCCCCAGAGCTTTGTCAGCCTGGAAGGATTCGTCAACGCGAAGCTGATCACCGAGATCATCCGGCGCATGGGCGACGACCCGCAGCGTTCGGGGATCGAGGAGGCGGTCTTCAACGTGCGCAGCTACGACCTCGGAGTCGGCGAACAGGTGCGTTTCGGTCCCGACCTGCGCCAGGGGTTGCAGAGGGTCTATTACACCGTGCCCGAAGGAGGCCGCTTCGTGCCGCTCGACGACTGGGAGACCAGGTTCGGCTTGTCATGAGACCGCGAACTCTGCAAGGCGAAGAGCAGATCCTGAGGGTCAGGAAGCTCTTCCGGAAGACGCGCTTCGGGTTCTTCTCGCTCTTCGGTCTGGTCGTGCTCGCCATTTCGATCCTGTCGATCTCGACCGTCTCGCGAGAGTTGCGGGACGAATACGTCAGCAACAGCGAGAGCATCGCCAAGAACATCGCCGACTCCAGCGTTGACATCCTGCTCAATCGCAACCTGGCGACGTTGCAATCCCTGATCGACCAGTTCGTTCAGATCCAGAGTATCCGCTACATCTACATCACCAGCGACACCGGCGAATTCCTGGCGCACACCTTCATTCCAGGCATACCGGAAGAGATTCTGGCGAGTGACCCGGCGGCGACCGAAGCGGTCGAGCGGAGCCTCCCCGGGTTGGGCGACTTCATCGAAGTGGGCAGTCCGATCCTGTCCGGCGTGGCGGGCACCGTGCATGTGGGCATGGATCTGGAAGCCCTGGGACTGCGGACCCGGCGGGCGGTGGGCCAACAGCTCTACCTCCTGTGCATCATCCTTGTCACCGGTGTGCTCGCGTCGATCTGGCTGGTCAACCTCGCGTCCCGTCCGCTGGCGGAACTGCTGGGGTTCGTCGTGGGCCTGGCCCGCGAGCGGGACGGCAGCAAGAACCCGCACGACGACGTCCTGGTGCGCGACGACGAGATCGGCGACATGGCCCGCCTGATGCAGTATGTCGCTTCGGGGCCGGGAGGCTCGGAGGAAGAAGCGGCGGGCGGAAGCGACTGAAGTGGCCAGTTCCCAACGCGTGCCGCGAAGCGTCATTGCATTCTTCTGCACCCTCCTGCAGGTGTGTCTGGGGACCGTTTACGCGTGGAGCTTCTTCCAGACCATGCTCGTGCGGGACATCGGCTGGACCTTCAGCCAGACGGCCGCGGCCTTCAGCATCACGATCTTCACGCTGGGCGTGTCGGCGGCGCTGGCGGGCCAGGCCCTGCCGAAGGTCGGTCCCAGGTTCCTGGCTGTGACCGGCAGCTGCCTGTTCTCGGCAGGCTACGTCATCGCAAGTCTGGCGCTGTCCCTGAACTCGATCTGGCTCTTCTACCTGGGCTACGGAGTCGTCGGTGGAGCCGGCATCGGGATGGGATACGTCACGCCCGTCGCAACGGTGGCCAAGTGGTATCCCGACCGAAAAGGCCTGGTTACCGGCATCGTGGTGATGGGGTTCGGCGTGGGCGCCTTCCTGCTGAGCAAGGGCATCGCCCCGCTCCTCGTGGTGCAGGCCCAGGGCGACCTGCAAACCGTCTTTCTCTGGCTGGGAATCGTCTTTGCCTGCATCCTGATTCCGAGCAGCCTCTTCCTGAGCGATCCCCCGGAGCCCGTGGCCGAACGCCGACCGGTCTCGTCACGGGCACGCCCGCCACGGGCGGAGCCGGTCGCGCCCTACATGCGCACCACGCAGTTCGCAATCATGTGGACGGTGTTCTTCTTCAACATCGCCGCGGGAATCTCCATCATCAGCTTCCAGTCGGAACTGCTACAGGAAGTCTGGGGGTTGGCCGACTCTTCGATCAATCCGGCGACGCTTGCCGAATACGGGGCGACGCTCATCGCAGTCAGCTCGCTGTGCAACGGTGTCGGGCGCATTTTCTGGGGACTGCTGTCGGACCGCCTTGGCCGGGTTACCGTGTTCCGGATCCTGCTGGCCAGCCAGATGGTGGTGTTCGGCATCCTGATGACCAATTCCAACCCGTGGGTCTTTTCGGTGCTTGTCTGCTACGTGCTGCTCTGCTTCGGGGGTGGTTTCGCGACGATGCCGTCCTTCATTGTCGACGTCTTCGGCTCGAAAAACATGTCGAGGATCTATGGGACGGTGCTCACGGCGTGGTCCGCGGCAGGGATCATCGGCCCGATGTACGTGGGGTACCTGAAGGACACCTACCCGGACCGCGCCGTCATGTACTGCTTCCTGATCGGGATCCTGATGCTCGGGGCGGGCTACGTCTTTTCCTACCTGCTGGACGACAGCAGGGTGCGTCTGGGCCGCCCGACGCTCAGGGCGACGCTGGCGCAGTACGGGATCGCGGCGCCGGAGAAGGGCTAGGCTCAGCACCTGCCCCGGGCGCAGCGCCTGCCCTGGGCTCAGCGCCCGCCGTCAGGCGAGCGCCCTCTCAACGATTCGCCGCTGTTCTGCCTGGTGGTCACCGGCGTTGCCCTCGGCCGGACTGGCCCGCTCGGGCCGGGAGAGGTGCCTGATCTCGACGGAACCGGGCATCGCGTCCCGCAGGCGGGGCAGCATGTAGGTCAGAGCGCCCATGTTCATCGGCTCCTCCTGTACCCACACCACCTCCTCGATGTTGGGATAGCGGGCGTCAAGGGCGCGGATTTCGTCGTCCGGGAACGGGTAGAGGGCCTCGACCCGGGCGATCGCCGCCGTGTCGGCCGCTGCACGCGCCTTGGAGCCCGCGAGGTCATAGTAGACCTTGCCGCTGCACAGGATGAGACGCCGAATCCGCTCGGCCTCCTCCCAGTCCTGCAGGCCGGGGTCGTCGATCACACGCTCGAAGCCTCCCTCGACCAGTTCGCTGACCGGCGAGGTGGCCATCGGGAGCCGCAGGAGGCTTTTCGGCGACATCACGATGAGGGGCCGCTCCGGCTCGCTGAACGCCTGGATCCGGAGCAGGTGGAAATATTGCGCGGGCGTGGTGGGGTAGACGACACGCATGTTGTCTTCGGCACAGAGCTGGAGGAACCGCTCCAGGCGCGCGCTTGAGTGCTCGGGCCCCTGGCCCTCGTAGCCGTGTGGCAGCAGCAGGGTGAGGCGCGACCGCTGACCCCACTTCGACCACCCCGCGGAGAGGAACTGGTCGATCATGACCTGGGCCACGTTGACGAAATCGCCGAACTGGGCCTCCCACAACACCAGGTCCCGCTCGGCCGCGACGGCGACGCCGTATTCGAACCCGATGACGGCGGCCTCCGTGAGCGGCGAGTTGTAGACCTCGAAGCGCGTGTCCGCGACCTGTGCCAGCGGCGTGTGCCTCGCACCGGTCGTCGCGTCGTTGAGCACGAGGTGCCGGTGGCTGAAGGTGCCGCGCTCGCAGTCCTGGCCCGAGAGACGCACGGGGATGCCGTCCCGCAGGAGCGAACCGATGGCAAGTGCTTCCGCGTGTGCCCAGTCGAGTGCGAAGTCGGGACCGAAGTCCTTCCCCCGGCGGGCAAGCTGCTGCATGAGCTTCGGGTGGACGGTGAACCCCTCCGGGACTTCGAGAAGCCCCGCGTTGATCCGCTTCAACTGGTCGAACGGCACCTGCGTGTAGGGATCGAAGTCCTGCATCACCGCCCCGAAGTCCGGATGGGTCCAGGGGAGCATGACTTCCTCGTCCAGGGTCTTCCTGCGGAGGTCCTGCGCCTGGCGCAGCTCGTCGGACAGCGCCCGCGCACCCTGCCTGACCTCGTCGCTGGTGACCAGCCCCCTGTCGATGAGCGTCTCCGCCCAGCGTCCGCGCGGCGTGGCGTGGTCCGCGATCGCGGAGTACAGCGTCGGCTGCGTGTACCGCGGCTCGTCGGCCTCATTGTGTCCGTGGCGGCGGTAGCCCACGAGATCGATCACGGCGTCGTCGCGGAATCTCCTGCGATACGCCATGGCCAGCCGGACAGCGGCGAGGCACTCCTCGGGCGCGTCCCCGTTGGCGTGAATGACCGGGATATCGTAGCCCTTGGCCAGGTCACTGGCGTACCGGGTCGAACGGCCGTCGCTCGGATCTGTGGTAAAGCCGACCTGGTTGTTGGCGATGATGTGGATGCTGCCACCCACCTCGTAGCCGCGCAGACGCGCCAGGTTCAGGGTCTCGGCGACGACGCCCTCGGCCGCGAAGGCCGCGTCCCCGTGGATGAGCACGGGCACGACGCGTGAGGGGTCGCGGGAGGTACCGCCGTTGTCGTCCGCGTACTGCTGCGTGCGGGCCATGCCCAGAATGACCGGGTTGACGTACTCGAGGTGGCTGGGGTTGGGTGCCAGCGTGATGCGGATCGAGCCGCCGGAACGGAGCCGATAGTCGCCTGTGGCACCGTGATGGTACTTCACGTCGCCGGTACCGGGATCGGGAACCCACAGCGCGCTCCCGGGAGTGGCCCGGCCTTCGAACTCGCCCAGGATTTCGTCGTACGAAACGCCGAGAATGTGGGTGAGAACGTTCAGACGGCCCCGGTGGGCCATGCCGATGACGACCTCGGTCGCGCCGTCGGCTGCCGCAAGCTCGATGGCCTGGTCGAGCATCGGCACGATCATGTCCGTGCCCTCGATCGAGAACCGCTTCTGCCCCAGGTAGGCTCGGTGCAGGAACTGTTCCAGCCCCTCCACCTGGGTGAGCCGGTCGAGCGTGCGCAGGCGGTCGTCGTCCGTGTAGTCGGCGAAGTGCGTGCCCCGTTCGACCTGCTCCCACAGCCACGCGACCTTGCCGGGATCCTCGAGGTGCTCGAACTCGTAGCCCAGCGCGCCGCTGTAGGTGGCCTTGAGACGGTCCAGCGTGAGGGCGAGGGGCGTTTCGTCGCCATCGTGGAACAGCACCGACGTGGGAATCTCGGCCAGCTCCTCCATGGTGGTGCCGAAGTAGGCCGGATCGAGTTGCGGATGGCCGGGTGGCTCGCTCCCGAGCGGGTCGATACGGGCCGCCTGGTGACCGTGTTCGCGAAACGCCTGCAGGAGATTGGCGGCGCGCGCCACCAGCGAGAGAACGCGCGGATCGGGCGGGCCTGCGGTCGCGGGAGGCTCCGGGTGCACGTCGGGTGCGCGCACGTCGGCGGGCGCGGGGCCGACAGCGGGCGCGGCGGACGGGGCTGGCGCGGCGGGCTCGGCTGCCACGGCCGATGGTGTGGCCCGGGCTCCGTTGGGTCCGCCCTCGACGGTGAGCAGACCGGCGTCCAGGAGCGCTTCCCGGCCGCGCTCGAAGAACTCCCGCCACTCCGGGTGAACGGCTTCCGGATTACGGGTGAAATCTTCGTAGAGCGCCTGCACGTACGCGGCGTTCTGGCTGTCGAAAGGGGTGCTGCTCATGATTGCCACAAAGGTAGTTATTTTTGTCGCCGTAGTAACCGGTTTGCCTGGAGAGTTCGCCCGGACAGTCCGTCGCGGACCGATCCGCGGGAAAGCGGGAGGCGATGGAGACACGATCACCCTGGACGACGCCCGTGGGCGCGACCCCCGTGGCCGCGTCGGGCCTGGATGCGACGGGCGTGGCCGCCACCCCCGTGGGCGCGTGGGAGTCCCGGTTCCCCTGGTTGCGCGCAGGAACGACCAGGCGCACGCTCGCCGGGGAGCGAACCCGGGCCGGTGACGGTCCGGCGGCCGCAGACACGCCGCCGCCCGCCGAAGAGCCCGACGCACTTGACCTGGTACTCGCCGCCGGCTGGCGCTCGGTGGTGAGGAGCCGGCAGGTGCATGGGTGTTCGGTGCACGTTCACGGCGAAGTGCCGCGTGGCGTGCGGTTGACGGGCGAGGGTGACGGGCACGCGACCCGCGTGTGCGGCGTGCTTCTCACCGTCACGCTGGCCGACTGCGTGCCGGTGTTCATCGCGGATCCGGGCCGGCGGGCCGTCGCTCTGTTGCATGCGGGCTGGCGGGGAACCGCTGCGGGAGTGGTCGAAGCCGGCGTCGGCACGCTCGTCGACGCGTTTGCGAGCGATCCGGGCGACCTGGCGGTCCACCTGGGTCCGGCCATCTGCGGCCGCTGCTACGAGGTGGGCCCGGAGGTCTTCGAGGCTCTGGGGCAGGTGCCGCCACCGGGTCCTGCGCCCATCGACCTGAGGTCGGCGATCCGGCGCCGGGCCGTCGGGGTCGGCGTGCGGGGTGCGGAGGTGACAGTGAGCGACGAATGCACCCTGTGCGGAGATGGCCGATACCATTCGCACCGGCGTGGCGACCGGGGCAGGCATCGCGGATACATCGGAATCCTGCAACGGGGGGACGCTCATGCCGGGGGATGAAGCGGGCCGCGTCGGCCTCTGCCTCCGATGCGCGTGGATGCGCCGCGTCATCTCGGACCGCGGCTCGGTCTTCTACCTCTGTGGCCGCCACCGTCGCGACCGTACCTTCCCCAGGTACCCCCCGCTCCCGGTGCTGCGCTGCCGGGGCTTCGACCCGGATTCCACGGATGTGCCCGAATGATCGACCTGCTCAGCGTCGTTGCGGTGTCGCTGTACGCAGGCGTCCTGGCCCTTCTGCTTCCCTTTGCGTCGCACCGCGTCCTGCTGCTCTTCCTGTCGCGCAAGGGCAAGGGGGCAGCGACCGGAGCGGCGAGGCGCGTCCCCGGCCGGCCACCCAACCCCGCCCCGGCCCCCACGCCTGGCCCGCCGCCTGCCCCGGCCACGGTGACCGTGCAGCTGCCGATCTTCAACGAGAAGCATGTCGTGGAGCGGCTCATCGACGCCGCCTGCCGGCTGCGGCATCCGGCTGCGCGCCTGCAGATCCAGATCCTCGACGATTCCACCGACGAGACCACCGCCCTGGCGAAACGGCGCGCCCGTGAGTGGCGCAAACGGGGCGTGGACGTCCACGTCATCCACCGCACCGACCGCACGGGCTACAAGGCGGGCGCGCTTGCCGCCGGCCTGGAAGCGGCCACCGGCGAGTTCGTCCTCATCCTGGACGCCGATTTCGTGCCCCCTCCCGGTCTGCTGGAGTTGCTGCTTCCCGTCATGCGGGATCCCGGCGTCGGCATGGTGCAGGCGCGCTGGGACCACCTCAACGAGCGCGAATCGTGGCTGACACGGGCCCAGGCACTGCTGCTGGACGGCCACTTCTTCGTCGAACAGAGGGGCCGTTATCTCGGCGGCCGCTTCTTCAACTTCAACGGCACGGCGGGGTTGTGGCGCAAACAGGCGCTCCTGGACGCAGGTGGCTGGCAGCACGACACCCTCACCGAAGACCTCGACATCAGCTACCGGGCACAGATGGCGGGGTGGCGGTTCGTGCTGCGCGACGATGTGGGGGTTCCCGCGGAGCTCCCCTGCACGCCGGCCTCGCTGCTCGTGCAGCAGAGACGCTGGGCCCAGGGAGGCATCCAGACGGCGCGCAAGGTCCTCCCCGCGCTGTTGCGGGGACCGTTCCGCGCCACGGTCAAGTTCGAGGCGCTGCTTCACCTGTGCGGCCACCTGGCCCACCCGCTCACCTTTGTCCTCGCGCTGCTCATCGTTCCGTCCGCGGTCGCCAGACGCGTGCTGGGGGCCGACCGGCTCTGGTGGCTTGATCTGGCGGTGTTCGCGAGCGCGACGGGACCCTTCGTCTTCTTCTACCTGACGGCGGCGCGGAAGCGCGGAAGGCGCTGGGCCGCTGCGATCAGGGGTGCGGCGGGCACCCTGACGCTCGGCGCCGGCATGTCCGTGCTTCTGAGCCGGGCGGTGCTGCGCGGCCTGTGGCGGTTCACCGACCCGTTCGAGCGCACGCCGAAGGCGGGAGCCGCCGGGCGCTCCAGCTACGAAGCGTCGGGAGGTTCCTTCCGCGGTCGCGGCCTGGCCCTTGCCGCGGGGTGCTTCATGGTGCTGTCCGGGACCGTGGCGCTCGCGAACGGGTACTGGGCGTCGCTGCCGTTCGTGGCGCTCTTCGCTTCCGGTTACCTCGCGCTGGGACTGGGGGGGTTCACGCCTGCCGGACGCCGCCAGCGGGCGTAAAGCGGCGCGCACCCTCCCACGCGACCATCAGCCACACGGGCAGCCACATGACGAGCCGTGTCCATGGCGGTTCCGGCCAGACCCCGCCCGCCGTGTAGGCCGCGAGTCCCCAGTACCCCAGAAACACCAGGCCGCTCAGCAGCAGGAACGGCCGGTATCCGGCGAGCGCCGCCATCGGCAGCACCCAGAGCACGTACCAGGGGTGTACCGTGGGTGACATGAGCAATCCCGCCCCGATGATCCACAGCAGCGCGCGTTCCACCTCGAATCGACGCCAGGTGGCATACGCCACGACCGCAAGCACGGGCGCGGCGGCCGCGACACGGGCGTGGACGGGGTCGTCGAACAGCCGCGCGATGAGCGCAAAGGCGCCCTGGTTGGCCGTCCAGTGTTCGGCGTAGGTGCGCAACCCCTCGGTGAGCGCGCCGAGGCCGACGCCGGCAAAGGGTGTGTAGAGGACGACGCACACGCCGGCGAAGGCGAGCGCCGCGACCGCGCCGTGACGGCGGACCAGGGGTGGCAGGGCGGCGGCGGGGGCGAACTTCGTCAGGGCCGCCAGACCGAGCAGGGAGCCGAGCGTGGCCGCGCGCGCCCGGGGCGTGCCGAGCAGGCCCTCCGGCGGATCCCGGCCGGCAAGCGAGCACCATATCAGGGCCGCCATCAGAAAGAGCCCGATCGCGTCGAAGTGCGCGCTCCAGGCGGTCTCGACGATCAGCAGCGGCGACCACAGGTACCAGACCAGCACGGTGGCGGGGTGACGACCCGTGCGCGCGGCGATCCGCTGCAGCAGCAGGGCGCAGCCGAGATCGAATGCGAGCCAGACCAGCTTGGCGCTCAGGATGGTCCCGCCGAACACCCCGACCAATCCGAACAGCAACTGCGACAGCGGCGGGTAGATGGTGGGGATCCCGGGATGATTGATTTGCGCGTGCCAGGGCGTTCGTATGGCCACATGGGCCTCGTCGCCGGGTGGGAGGCCGTAGGGGTTGAGGCCCTCGCCGAGCACATGGCCGTCCCACAGGTACCGGTAGATGTCGTCCGACAGTTCGGGCGTCAGTGGCAGAAGCGCCAGCCGTGCAAGAACGCCGATGCTCCAGAGGAGGGGGATCGAGGGCGGCCGTCTGGCCGCGGCGAGCCCCGCCGCGCCGTAACAGAGAAACGCGGCCGCGGGAAGGAGGAGGCGGGGCAGGGGCAGCGCGGCCCCGGTGAGCCATCCGAAGGCTGCCAGCGCCGCCACTTCGAGGAGCCCGAGAACGAGCACGACGCGCATGGTTGAGGCCATGCGGCAGGATAGTCCGGGGTGCCGGGATGCGCCAATGGCGGAACAAGCCGCTTGCCCCGGGCGCCGGCGATCGGACATGGTCATGACCCATGAGGAGTGAAAACATGCTTGCCCGAACGGCGGTCCTGATTCCGGCGCTGAACGAATGGCCGAACATTTCCCGAACTATGGGGTATAAGGAGGTGACACGACAACCGATCACTCCATGACTCCGGGAAGAGAACAATGCACGCCGACTCCGCCGCCCCCAGCCCCTCCGATACCCTGGCGCTCGCCCCAGCTTCCTTCGACGCGGCGGTCCCCGTCCCCGTCTCGCCGGTCGCCCCCGCCGGCCCTTCGCCCATCTCCGACGACGACCCTCTGGGCGACGAGATCGCCGAACTCTCCGCCCACATCGACGCAGCCATCTACCGGCTCCTCACCCTGATCCGGCGCTACGACGAAGAGGGACGCTGGGCCTGGCAGGGGTTCCGCTCCTGCGCCCACTGGCTCTCCTGGCGCACCGGCCTCTCCCTCGGGCCCGCCCGCGAGAGGATCCGGGTGGCCCGCTGCCTCCCCTCGCTGCCCCACATCTCCGCCGCGCTGGCCAAGGGACAGCTCTCCTACTCGAAGGTGCGGGCCATGACCCGCATGGCCACCGCCGAGAACGAGGAACAACTCCTGACCTTCGCCACCCACGGCACCACCGCCCACGTCGAGCGGCTGGTGCGGGAGCGGCGGCGCATGCAGGCGGGCGACGATTCATCGGCCGCCGAGCGGGCCGCCCGCCGGGGCCTCTCCGTCTACGTTACCGACGACGGCGACTACGAGATCCGGGGCCGGCTCGCCCCCGAGGTGGGCGCTCTGCTGCTGAAGGCGCTCGAGGCAACGGAAGACAAGCTCTACAAGGAACAGCGGGCCGCGGGCACGGAACACGAGACCACTGCGGCCGGGCGGCGGGCCGACGCGTTGGGGCTCTGGCTGGAAGAGCGCGTGCAGCCGAAGGTCCAGCTCGTGGTGCACTCGGTCGACACGTCCGGCTCGGTTGAAACGCTCAGCTCGGTGGTCACGGAAGAGGGCGCGGGCGTTCCAGCTGAAACGTGTTTGCGCCTCTGCAGTGACGTGGAGGTCGTGCCCGTCACGCGCGGAGCGGACGGTTCGGTACTCGATGTCGGACGCCGCCGGCGGACGGTGGACTGGCGGCTGCGCAAGGCGCTGGAGGCCCGCGACGGCGGGTGCCGGTTCCCCGGCTGCGACTCGCGTCTGCGCACCCACGCCCACCACATCAGGCACTGGGCTCAAGGCGGCGAGACGGCCCTGGACAACCTGGTGCTGCTGTGTCCCTTCCATCACCGCACGGTACACGAAGGGGGCTGGCGGGTGGAAATGGACGAGCGGGGCGTGCCGCGGTTCTTCAACCCGCTGGGCGTGCAAATGCCCGTGGTGCCGGAGGTGCCGGAGATCGGCGGCCTGCCGTCTGTGGAAGGTCTGCCGGGTGCGGCCAAACACCAGCCACTCCCGCCGCCCGACTTCGGGCTGGCCCGCTGGCACGGCCAGAACGGGATTGGCCCGTGGACCGCGACAACGCTTTGGCAAGGCGAGACCCCGGACCTGAACTGGGCGTTGGACTGGTTCGCGAGGAAGGACGGTGACAGCCGATTATGAACGGACGATTCTAAACACTATTGTTTAGGGTCATCCCCTGGGACGTTGTTGGCGTGTGCTTGCCGACGGCGCATGAGAATACGCCATCGAGCTTCCAGGCTGGGGTAATGAGCGATCGCTCCGGTGGTGCGCCGACCGTGCTGCCTACCCGCCTCCCAGGGCGATGATCCGGGCGTCGCGGTCCTCCAGCTCGGCCGCCATGGCCGGGTGGCAGGTGAAGACGAACACCTGCCGCCGCTCGGCCACGCGTTCCAGGAGCCCGAAGGCGCGGTCGCGCCGCCAGGCGTCCCAGTTCACGAGGGTTTCGTCCATGAAGAGCGGGAGGCGCTCCTCGCCGGCGTCCAGGTGATCGATGATCGCGAGCCGCAGGGCCAGGTAGACCTGCTCCCTGGTTCCCTGCGAGAGCGCCTCGCCCACCTTCCTGGGCGCGGACGCGGCAGGGCCGCTCAGGTAGAGGGACTCGTCCCCGGTCTCGCCCATCTCGATGTGCTCGTAGCGGCTCGCGGTGATGTGACGCAGGTGGTCGCCCGCCCTGCGGAGCAGATCGGGCTGGTGGTCGTCACGGAAGCGCCGATCGGCTTCGCGGACGACCCTCGCGAGCACGAACGACCGGTCCCGCCCTTCCTTCGCGTCGCGGATCTGCTCCTTGACTGCCTCGATGCGTCCCTCGATCCGGTCCGGCGTGTCGCCCTCCTGCAAGTGCGCGATTTCGGCATCGAGCCTGGCGATGGCGCCTCCCAACTCCTCGATCTGGTCGACGAGCGCATCTCGCCGCCCGGCCGCTTCCCCGCCGCCGAGATCGTCCTCCGGCACATCCAAAGCGCGCAGCCGTGCGACCGCGGCTTCGTGTTCCCGGCGGGCCGCGCCCAGGTCGTCGTCGATGTGCTCGAGGTCGCGGCGTGCGGCGGCGGTGTGGCGCTCCCGGTTGTCCAGGAGTTCCCGCATGCGCTCGATCGCGGCCGGCAGATCCACGTCGGGCGTCGTCAGAAGCGAATCGCGGATCGGGAGCTCGGACACGAGGCTCGTGACGCCCGCCCGGGCCGCCGCTTCGGCATCCCTGAGCAGCATCGCCTTTCCGGACAGTTGGCTCTTCGCGTCGCTCGAGGCCCTGCGGTACAGGCGCGCCCGCCGGTCGGCGTCCCACCAGAGAATCATGAGAAGGAACCCGCCGATCGCGGCCACGGCGCCGACCCGCAGCGCGACGGCGTTGCTGAGTGGAAGATCCACGCCGACCTGCGGCATCGTTACCGCGGCGATTGCGATCCCCAGCAAAAGGAGGAGGATGCCCGCGAACAACCGGCCCTTGCCGGGCTTGAGCGTAACCGGCAGTTCGATCTCCCCTCCGCTGCGCAGACCTTCCTCCGCAACCCGGCGCTCCTCGCGGGCGCGCTTGAACTTCCGCACGCGGCCGCGCAACTCCTCCATGGGAACCGCGGCGAGCGCCTCGCGGTCGACCTCGTCCGGCGACACCCCGAACAGCTCCCCCGCGTGCTCCGCGACACGTGCGTCGAGGCGCTCGCCTTCCGCCCCGGCAGCATCCGTTTCGCGCCGCCTCCGTTCCAGACGCGCGACCCGGTCCCCCGCCTCGCGCACCTCCACGCGTGCGCGCTTCTCGCGCAGCGCCCGGAGCCGGCGCTCCGCGTCCGTCCTCTCGGCCACCTTGTCGCGCACCACGCGGTCGTTGTAGAGCGCATCGCGCTTGCGTTCGTTCAGCTGCGAGAGTTCCTCCGCCAGTGCGCGCACGCGCGGCCGGCCGCGCCGGTCGGGGCGCCAGAGCCGCTTCGCCTCGCCCTCGAGGTCCGCCGCCACCGTGCGGGCCGAGACGAGGTCCGGCGCGGCCATCGCACCCACCAGCCGGTCCTGCACGAGGTCCCAGCTCTCGCGCTCGAGGCCGGCCAGTTCGGCAAGGGTGAGCGCGTATACCTGGCGGAAGACGACGCGCGTGACGTGCCCGACCCCGGGGACGGGCCTGTTGCGGATGTCGTCCACCCGCTCCTCGGCGCGCAGCCGCCCCCACGCCTGCGACCGCAAGCGACGGTGGACCTCGATCGGCGACCCGTCGTCGCCCAGGTCCATGCGGATCGTGGCCCGGCCCTCGGGATCGCCCCCCGCCCAAGGCGTGAACGGGTGCCTGGAGCGCGTAGCGGGCCGAAAACCGTAAAGTATAGTTGACATGAAGTCAAATAAAGTTGATTTTCCGCTCTCGTTGGGGCCGAGAACGACCACGATGTTCGGGAGTGGCGCATCGCCCGTGGACAGGTCGGCCAGGCACCCGTAGCGGATGACCTCGATCGACTCGAACCTCATGGGGCGCCCGTCCCGCCCGCGCCGGCGTCTGTGCGGTAGGGGTTACGCGTCTCGGTATGCCCGGAGCCGCCGGAGTCCGCGAGCATCCTTGCCATGATCTCCGCACTCCCGCCGTCGAGCAGCCGTTGCAGATACCGCTCGATCGAGCCGTGGCGCTCCCGGTCGAACCCCGCGAGATCGGCTTCCGTGAGGCCGAGCCGGTCGTCGCCGGCCGCCACCCGCCGGCACAGGCGAAGCGACGCGCCCAGTGCGTCCTGCCGGTCGATGTGGTCCTCCAGCGGTACCACGGCGTGCGTGCGGCCCGCCCGGATCTCGACCGACATCGCCCCGATGCAGTCCGCGCACTCCTGTTCCAGCGCTTCCAGTTCCTCCCGTTCGCGCAGCTGGCGCCAGACCGGCGAGGGCCCCGCCAGGTCCACGGCGACGATCCACTCGGTTGCCTCGCTCCCGGGGTCGGCGGCGCGGGCTTCTTCCCACGCGCTCACCACCAGTTCCACCAGCGCGTCCAGCGTGCGCGCACGCTCGAGCTCGCCGAGAGCGAGCCTTTCCCACCGCACCCGCGAGAACTCCCTGAACTCCACGACCGGGTGCCCGGGGTCCTGAAGGTCGACGAGCAGACCGCCCTTGGCACCCGTCTCGCGGGGGTTGCGTCCCTGCAGGTTGCCGGGGTAGTGGACGGGCGGATCGTGCGTCAGCGCCTGACGCTGGTGCACATGCCCGAGCGCCCAGTAGTCGAAGCCTGCGCCGCGGAGATGATCCAGACTCGAGGGCGCGTAGGGCTGGTGCAGTTCGCTTCCGCTTGCCGAGGTGACCTGGGTGTGCAGCAGCGCCACCTGGGGCAGCCGGGTGTCGGGATGGGGCTGGAGGGCATCGGGATGGGGCGACCGGGTGTCAGGGTGGGGCCGCAATGCGCGGGCCAGGTCGGCGGTCTCGCGGGCGGTTGCGTGTCCTGCGCCGGTGACTTGGCCGACCGGCTCTCCGGCGCGGTTCACGATGGTCACCGTGACCGGGTCGGCACCCCCAATGACCGTGACGTTGCCGGGCCACGCGAGGTCGGTCACCGCCCTAGCCGTACCGGGGTCGTGGTTTCCCGTCGCGTAGACCACCTGGATGCCCGCGCCGGCCAGCACGTCGAGTTGCCGCAGCAGCAGACCCTCGCTGCCGAACGACAGGCGCGCGCCGTCGAAGAAATCGCCCGCGATGAGAACAGCGTGCACCTCCTCGGACACCGCGGTGTCGACGCATCGGGCGAAGGCCTCCCGGGCGGCGGCGCGCAACCGGCTCCGCACCCTTTCCGACCGGCCCGCGAAGGCCGTGTCGAGGTGAACGTCCGCGATGTGAATGAAACGCACTGGGCCACCTCGGGGTACAGGTAGGGCCGACGGTTCAAAGGTAACGTCTGGCGGCAACCGAAGGGTTGTCCGAAATTGCCATGAATATCCCGCCTGCTTCTCCTCGCCACCTGGACGAATCTCTGAACGGATGAACCAGCCAGGCGATCCCTCCCGGTCACCGGTCAACACGCAGGCCATCGACGCCGTGCTCGCACTCCTGAAGGGCGCGGTGGACGACGACCGTTACCGGCTTCTCGAGAAGTTCGTGCCGTTCTTCCTGGGCAAGGCGACGATCGAGATGCTCGAGGAACGGAGTCATGACGACCTGGCGGGGATGTGCGTCGGCTCGCTCGACTTCCTGAACCGGAGCCGCCCCGATCGGGTCGACGTGGAGGTGCTGAATCCGGAACAGGAGGATTCCGACTGGCACGCGCCGGTCACGATCGTACAGACCAACGTGTCCGAGCGACCCTTCATCGTGGACACGATCCGCGAGTTCCTCTCTTCGCAGGACCTCCGGATCGCGCACTTCGTATACCCGCTCATGACCGTGGAACGCGACGCGGAGGGTTGGATCACGGACCTGAACCCGCCGGGCGATCCCGCCAACACCGAATCGGTCGTGTACGTGGAGGTGGCCCGGGTCGCCGACAAGGCAGCCCGCGAGACCCTGCGCGCGGAAACCGCCCGCCGGCTGGAGGACGTGGTCAAGGCCACCGACGACTTCGGCCTCATGGTGGACAAGATCGCCGACGTGGTCCACGAGCTGGGCTTCCGCATGCGCGACGTGCGCGAACGCCGTGACGAGTTCCGCGAGATCCAGGCGTTCCTGAGGTGGCTGCGCGACGGCGGCTTCGTTTTCCTGGGCTACCGGTCCTACACCTTCGGCCCGCACGAGCCCGGCGGCGAGGACGCCGTGATGGTCGACGTGGGATCGGGACTGGGGATCCTGCAGGAAGAGGAAGCGTCGGCATTCGCCCGTCCCGTACCCATGAGCGAGCTGTCCGACCAGATGCGCGAGAGAGCGCTGTCCGGGCCGCTCTTGATCATCAGCAAAACCAACGCCGAATCGACCGTGCACCGTCGCGCGAGGATGGATTACATCGGCATCAAGAAGCTGCGGGCCGACGGGTCGGTGGCGGGGGAACACCGCTTTCTGGGACTTTTCACGTCGCAGGCGTACGCGGAGCCCGCGCAGGACATTCCGATCCTGCGGCAGAAGCTTGCGCAGGTGCTCGAACTGGCGGGCGCGACCGAGGGGCAGCACGACTACAAGGAGATCATCACGATCTTCGGGTCGCTGCCGAAGGAGGAGCTCTTCCTCGCGTCGGCGGAGGAGATCGCCAGGGATACGCGCACGATCCTGACCCGGTACAACACCGCCGAGGTCTTCGTGTCGGTTCGCCGGGACGCGCTGGGGCGCGGGGTCTCGATCATGGTCGTGATGCCGCGCACACGCTTCTCGGGGGCCTTCCGGCGCGAATTCGAGGCGGCGCTGGTGAAGCGCTACAAGGTCGAGATCCTCAACTACCACCTGGCCATGAGCGCGGGGGACCAGGCACGCCTGCACTTCTACCTGGGCGGTCCTCCCAGGCGTCTCGACGCAATCGAATGGCGCGGGCTGAAGGCGATCGTCACGAGCCTGACGCGGTCTTGGCTGGACGAAGTGCGCGACCTGCTGGGCGAGGTGCGCACCCCGGACGAGGCGCGTCGCATGGCCAGGCACTACGCCGGCGCCTTCGCTCCCGAGTACAGTGCGGCAACCGAGCCGGCGGCCGCGGTGCGCGACATCATGGAGCTGGAATCGATGAAGGCCGAGGGACGCATGGAGGCGGTCCGGTTCTTCGACGACCCGGAGACCATCGGCGGCTGCGACCTCAAGGTGTATATCCGGGAGCACCAGATCGTTCTGTCGGATTTCATGCCGGTGCTGGAAAACTGCGGTCTGCGGGTGATCGCCGTTTCGCTCTTCGAGCTGAGCGAGGGGGGCGGCCGCGCGGATTCGTCGATCTACAGCTTCGATGTGGAGACGTCCGACGGCGAACGTGTTGACGTGGAGGGGCGTGGAGCCGTCCTGTCGGAGGCGATTCTGGCGGCCCGCGGGGGCGACGCCACCAACGACGGCTTCAACGGGCTGATCCTGCGCACGGGGATGGCGTGGCGCGAGGTCGAGGTTCTGCGGGCCTATTCCCACTATTCCTTCCAGATCGGGGCGGTCCCCAGCCGGCAGGTGCTCAGGGCCGCATTGGACACCCATCCCGCCATCGGCGTGCTTCTCTTCCGGCTCTTCGAGGCGAAGTTCGCGCCGGCGGACGCGTCCGGCGGCGACGGGGTTGCCGGCGCAGACGGGCTCGAAGCCCGCGAGGCCGGTGTGGCGGAGCTTGCGGAGCGGATCGCCGACGAGCTGGTCCATGTGAGTTCGCTGGCCTTCGACCGGGCGCTGCGGGCGTTCCAGCACGTGATCGAGTCGACGATCCGGACGAACTACTACCGGACCGGCGGTTGCAGGCCGACGGTGCGCTCCGGGGGCGTTCCGTACATCTCGTTCAAGTTCGACAGCGAGCTGTTGCAGAGCGTGGTCAGGAGCCGTCTCAAGTACGAGGTGTGGGTACGGTCGTCGCGCATGGAGGGGATCCATCTGCGGGGGGCGTCGGTGGCTCGCGGCGGGATCCGCCATTCGGACCGTCCGGATGATTTCCGCACCGAGGTGCTGGGACTCGTGCTGACGCAGATGGTGAAGAACGCGCTCATCGTGCCCAGCGGGTCGAAGGGCGGATTCGTCTGCCTGAGGTCGCTGCCGGACCGCGAAGCGATGGCCCACGAGGCGCGCGAGCAGTACTGCACGCTGGTGCGCGGACTGCTGGACATCACGGACAACCTCAACGGCGAATCGGTGCCGCCCGAGGGTGTGATCCGCTTCGACGGCTTCGATCCCTATCTGGTGGTCGCGGCGGACAAGGGGACCGCGACGTTTTCGGACACGGCCAACGGAGTCGCGGCCGACTACGGCTTCTGGCTCGACGACGCCTTCGCTTCGGGCGGCTCCAACGGGTACGACCACAAGAAGGTCGGGATCACGGCCGGCGGCGCGTGGGAGTCGGTGAAGCGGCATTTCCGGGAGATGGGCAGGAACATCCAGGAGCACGCCTTCACGGTGGCGGGAATCGGGGACATGAGCGGCGACGTCTTCGGCAACGGCATGCTGCTGTCGCCCGCCATTCGCCTCGTGGCGGCTTTCGATCACCGGCACATCTTCCTCGATCCGGACCCCGATCCGGAGGTCTCGTTCCAGGAGCGGGAACGGATCTTCCGGCTGGGGCGTTCGTCGTGGGAGGACTACGACACGGACAAGCTCTCGGCCGGCGGGATGATCGTCCCGCGCGGGGTCAAGTCCGTCGAGCTGCCCGACGAAGTCCGCGCCGTGCTCGGCCTGGATGCGGATGTGACGACGCTGGACGGCGAGAGCCTGATCCGGGCCGTGCTGTCCGCGCCTGTGGACCTGCTCTGGAACGGCGGGATCGGCACCTACGTCAAGGCGACCACGGAGAGCCACGCCGACGCGGGGGACGCCTCCAACGACGCCGTGCGCATCGATGTCGGCGATCTCAGGGCCAAGGTGGTCGGCGAGGGCGGCAACCTGGGGTTCACGCAGGCCGCGCGCGTGGAGTACGCGCTGGGCGGGGGGCGGATCAACACCGATGCGCTCGACAACTCGGGCGGCGTCAACCTCTCCGACCGGGAGGTCAACCTCAAGATCCTGCTGAACGAGGCGCTGAACGCGGAACTCGTCACGCGCGACGAGCGGAACGGACTCCTGCACCGGCTCACCGACCCGGTGGCGGCGCTGGTGCTCGCGGACAACGAGTCCGGGTGCCTGGCGGTCTCGCTGGACGAATACCGGGCCCGGCGTGGGGTGGACCACTACTGGTCGCTGATGGGCGATCTCGCCCGCGAGGGTCAGCTGGACCGCGACGGGGAGGGGTTGCCGTCGTGGGACGAACTCAACAGGCGCCGCGAGGCGAACCAGTCGCTCACGCGTCCGGAGCTTGCCGTGCTGCTGTCCTACGCCAAGCTGCACCTCAAGGCGGAACTGCTCGCCTCGGACCTGCCCGACGACCCGTCCGCGCAGGACTACTTCCACGACTACTTCCCGGGCGAGGCGCTGGAGCTGGTCGGCGTGGAGCGCGCCGCCAACCACCGCCTGCGCCGCGAGATCGTGGCCTGCCAGATGACCAACGACCTCGTCGACCTGATGGGGTCCGCGTTCATCGGGCGCCTGGTGCGCGAGACCGGGCGGGACGCGGCCGAGATCGCGCGGGCGTGGCTGGTGGCGGCCAAGCTGACCCGCCACCACGCGCTTCTGGACGAGATCCGCTCGCGCGAAGACCGCATTTCGGCGGCGATGACCTATCGCTGGACGATGGGCCTGGCGCGCGTGCTGGAGCGCACGACGCGCTGGGTGCTGACCAATTGTGACCCCGAGGAGTCTACGAGCGCGCTGATCGAAGGGAGCCTGGACGGACTCGAGGCGTTGCGCGAGCGGTTCCACGACATCGTCGCGGGAGAGGATCGGGAGAACTTCCTGGCCCGGGTCCGTGCGGCCTCTCCCGATCCGCGCGACGAAGCTTTCGTGCGCAACCTGGTGGCGCTGCGGTTCCTGGATCACCTGCTGGAGATCCTGCGTCTGGCACGCACGACGGGGACCGACCCCGTGGGCGCCGCGCGCGTCTACTACTGGGTCACCGAGGAACTCCGCATTCCGTGGCTGGCCAGCCGAATTGAGCGCGCGAGCGGCGAGGGCAGGTGGCAGCAGCGCTGGGCGCTGGGGCTGATCAACGACCTGGGCGCGATCCGCCGCAACCTGACCGAAGGCGCGCTGGCCGGGGACGGAACGCTGGATGGCGCACTCGGTTTCGGCGCCGACGACGCCCAGCTATCACGCTTCCACGACATCCTCACCGAGGTGGAGGCCGAGGAGCCGATCAGCCTGGCCGGGCTGTCGGTGGCGATTCAGGAGATCCGGTATCTGGCGGCGCGGGGGTAGGGGGGCTGTGGTCTACGTTGCCCTCGCTGCTCTGGCCATCGGCCAAGTGGGTGAGGTCGGCGCGCAGGACCCGTCCTCCGGAATCTGCGGAGTCACGACCCCCGAAGCGGGGAGTCCCCGGACCTGGCTGCCCGACAACCCGGTTTTCAGGCGTGTGGCGGAATACGGCGAGTCGTCAGACCAGTGGATCGGGAGTTACGGGGGACTCGCACTCCACGATGACGAGGTGTTCGTGTTTGACCACGGCATACCGGAAATGCTCGTGTTGTCTGCCAGTGCCTTGCAGGTCGTGCGAAGATTCGGGCGCGAAGGCGAGGGGCCGGGCGAGTTCAAGACGTCCATACGACCCTGGGGTATTGGTCGGCACTTCCATTTCGGTTTTCTCGCAGTGGCCGGAGCAGGGCTGGCTGTCTACGATGGCCGGGGGGTCGAGCTTTTCGACCTTTCCGGCCGCCACACCGGAAGCGCGAGGGGCTTGCCAGCGAATCCACTGTTCGGTGTCCGATACCTGGGTGCTGTGCGTCCAGAGGGCACCTTTCTCTATGCTGCTGACAGGCTTCAACGCGGCCCGCCACGGCGCCGATCGTTCCAGACCTGGACGCTGGAAGACGGTCCCGGCCGTCAGCTGTGGGAGGTTCCGTTGGTTTTTCCGCCGACGCACGACTCCGGGATCTCGGTCCCGGCGACCCAGGCCAATCCGTTATGGACAATCTGGGGTAACTGCGTATTGATGGCTGACGGGGCTACCGACCAGATACTGCGTCTGGATTTGGCTACAGGCGTAACCGATTCGCTCGCACTCCCGGGCTGGCAGATCCCGTCAGCCGGCTCTGACGCCGATCGTCGGATTCCAGGTCTGCCGGGATCCGGAGCTCAACCCACCGCCAGGATTCGTTGGGAAGACATGAACGTGGATCCACAGGGGTTCATCTGGATTCAGTTGTGGAGTGACGATCCTTCCCAACCGGCGCGCGTGGCCGTGATCAATCCGAACGATGGTTCTTTCCGCGACGTGACCGCTCCGCTCTTCCCACGGGCTTTTGGTCCTTCGGATTCGTACTTTGCGGTGGAACGGGGTCCCGCCCATGAGGCATACATCGTGAAGTACATAGTCACGAACGAAGACTGAGCCGGTAGGACTCCATGCGCGTGTCGGCTCGTAGTAGTGTAGGCCGTTGCCCACGCGCATGACCGCTCGAGAGAATGATCACGCTTCCGCCCTGTAGCCTGTGACAGAACATGTCCGCATCGCCAGCCCCGTCCGCCGGGGCAAAGCTACATTCACACACAGTCCGTAGTCAGTTCTCGGGCGCAGTGATGGCCGCCTTTCTCGTCGCCGCGACCAGCGGCTGTGCAAGCGCTGACGACGACGGGGACGGCTTCGATATCCATCTCTCGCCGTTCGCTTCGATCGTCGCCCCACTCAGTGTTCACGACGAGGTGGCTCTGGCGGACGAGAACACAGCGTGCGTGGTCAACTCCTACGAGTCCCGTCTCCAATGCAGCGACCGTGCGGGATCGATGGTGGGAGTCTTCGGAGGTGAGGGAGATGGTCCTGGGGAATTCCGCAGCCTCGCGTTCATTAGGCGCGGACCGAACGGCACCGTTGGAGCGTTCGATCTGGAGCTGTCGCGGCTGACCGTCTTCACACCATCGGGCGTTCGCGTTGCCGAGACAAGGTTGCCTCCCGGGTTCGTCCCCGGTGGACCATTCGGGACCAGTCTGCCAGGTCAACTCTTTACATTTCCCGAGGGCGACATGGTTCCGGTGGAACTCGATGCCGAAACGGGGGAGATTCTCTGGAAGCGGGTCGATCTTGATGACTTGGCCGAGACGGGATGCGGAGAACTCATTGCCGAACTCCCCACGGAGACAGGCGGCTGGGTCTTTCGCGCGTGCCAGAGGGAGATCGTATTCCTGACCGATCGCGATGCCGGCGATGGTACGATAGTCGAGGCTCCCACATACGTTGAAGAGTTGCCGAACGAGCGCGACGTGGAGTGGTACAAGGAAACAATGGCGAGCATATCCGGAGGTGCTGGCACCTCCCTGCCGGCGTCAGCATGGGAACCCTATCTCTCGGAATTCAGGGAGACACCAAAGCGCTGGCTCCTGCGTTCACGTCCGATGGCCTACGACAGCCGAGGGCGACTCTGGGTCGCAACCACGCGTGACCGTGACACCTTCTCCTACCTGGACCTCTACACGGGTACCGAGTACGCTGGCACGGTGCGGATCCGGGACCGTCTCATGGGCTACGACCTCCTCGACTCGACCATGGTTGCACTGGTCGAACGAAGGCCTGGCCGGGATGGAATCGCCAGACGCGCAATCGATTGGTACAGGATCGACGGACTGGACTTCGCCGCTCACTAGGAGCCACACCGCCTTTGACGCCAGCAGACCGACGCGTGCAACTCTCAGGTCACTGGGGCGAATCGGCGACGCGAGCCTGTAGCGGTGCGCAATCCTGCCTCCCACCCCCCGCCGCCACATCCAGCAGCACCCCCTCCTTCACGCCCACGCTCGGCACCACGATCTGGCCGGCCCCGGCCAGGTCCGCGAAGTGTCGGTACACCAGTGCCGCCGGCAGAATGACGTCGGCCCGGTCGGGGCGCAGCCGCAATTCCTGAATCGTCTCGGGGACGGTCATCGCTGCGAGAAGATGGATGACCGCCTCCAGACGGTTGACGGGCAGGATGGCCAGCTTCAGCGGATCGATGTAGCTGAGCGCGAGTTTGGCGATGGCCTCGATATTGCCGCCGGTTGCCGCGAACGCGGTGGGACCCGAGTAGCCCTTCCGCGGCGGGATGGTCAGCGAGCGGATCTGGCGGCGCACCCATGCGCGCAGCGAGTCGTGGCAGCCCTCCGCCTGGGCCAGGGTTTCGAGAAGGCGCACCGTGCCGATCCGATGGGACTCGCTCCACAGGATGCCCGTGTCGTCAACGAGCGAGACCTCCACGCTGCCGCCGCCAAGATCCACCAGGATCCAGCGCCCCTGGGACAGGTCAACGCGGCTACGCACGGCCAGGTGAACGAGGCGCGCCTCCTCTTCACCGCTGATCGGCTCCAGCGCAATGTCAGATTCTGCCCGGATTCTGTCCAGAAACCCCTCACGATTGCGCGCTTCGCGGGTGGCGCTGGTCGCCACCGCACGGTATCGCTCGACACCCAGCGCTTCGATCTCGCGGCGGAAGATGCGGAAGGCGGCGACCGCCCAGTCCATGGTCTCGTCGTCCAGTTCGCCGTGCGTGAACACACGGTGTCCGAGTCGGATCGGCTGGCGGATCTTGTGGACGACGGTGTACGTGGTCGGCGCCGTGAAGTCGGCCGCGACGAAGCGGATGGCATTGGACCCTGCGTCGATGGCGGCCACGCGCGCCGGGAAGGCCGGCCCGGGCGGTTCGGTCACCGAGATCCTTCCGTAGCGGGGCCCTCCGGGGCGGCGGAGTCGTCGCCCGCGCTGGCGGCGGGTTCCTCCGGGGCAGCCGAGCCGTCGCCCGTGCCCTCATCGTCGTCCCCAGCGCCGCCCATGTAGGGGATCGCCGCCCCGCGCGCGGGCCAGAAGCGCCACAGGTACCAGATCAGAATCGGCAGCGTAACGAAGACCAGGAGGAATCCGAGCCAGCCGTCGCCCTCCATCATCGCGGTGGTGTCGGACCCGCCCGGCAGGTACATGCCCACCGATCCGATCGCGTTGTTCACCGCGTGGAAGACGATCGGGACGATCAGCGTGCGAGTCTGGAAGTAGAGAACGGCGGTGACCAGTCCCACGAAGCCGATCCCGATCAGGTTCGCGTGAAGGATCCCGAAGACCACGGCCGAGACCAGGATACCGGTCGTGGCGCCCCACTTCACGCTCCAGCGGCTGACCAGCACGCCCCGGAAGAGCACCTCCTCGACGACCGGCGCCACGGCCACCACGATGAATACCATGGCGATGTCGTGAGCCAGGGTTGCCTCCGGCCGCACCGGGACCATCTGGAGCAGCCAGGTCAGCAGCTCGGGCGAGACGCGCGACAAAGCCCACGCCAGGAGTTCCCACGACCCGAACGAGAACGTGATCGTCACGGCTAGCAGGGCCCCCGTGATCGCCCAGTCGTGGCCTGCGGGCACCCTCCCGATCAACCGACGCAGGTCGACCCCCGCGCGGCCGCAGGCCCACAGGATCCACGTGACCATACCGACATAGCCGGCCAGAAACGCCAGAATCCCGCCGGTCGCCGGGTCGTCGCCGAATTCCCCTCCGGTCGCAACGCTCACGGCCGCCGCGGCCAGCATGAGCAGCAGCATGACGGCGAGGGCCGTGCCGCCTACCCACAGGGGCACCCACCGCGTGCGTATCCGTTCGAACGGATTGTCCCGCTCGGTATTCATCGGCGTCGTCAGCTGACCGGACGCCTCCTCGCCGCCCCGTAGTGGATCCCGTTGAACAGGAGCGGGAAGGTGCCGTGGGGCTGCGAGCGGAAGGTGATCTTGGGCCCGAAGAGGAACAGCTTTCCGGCGCCGACGTCGGCCTCGATCATGCTGGTGCCGCCCTGAAGGTGGTGCTGGCCCCACGCCCAGCCACTCACCAGCGGCGTCGCGGTGTCGTACCACGCCAGACGGCGGACGCCCATCGCGCCGTCGCCGATCTGGTAGACCGGGCTGTGGCTGTGCAGCACATGCGCGCGCTCGCCAAGGCCGTGGGTGATCGGGCTGCCGTGCTCGATGCGGATGTCGTGGATCGAGCCGGGGGTGAAGTAATCGTCCCGGTCGAGTCCGTTCCCGTCTGCGTCGACCAGGAAGCTGGTGAGCGGGAGGCCGAACTCCTGCCCCAGCCGCGTGGACGTGCCGATGGCCACCACCGCGCCGCCGTTCTCCACGAACTCGCGCAGCGCGGGGACGCTCGTCTCGTCCGAGATCGAGCCCACGCGGCCGCGCAGCGAGTCGGGCAGCGTGGCCAGGAACTCCTCGCTCGGGCCGCCGAACCTGAATCCGCGCCCGCCGCCCATGGCGCCGTCGGGCAGCACGATCACGTCGAAGCGGTCGTTCAGGTTGCCCGCGTCGATGTCGGGTGGGTAGATGACCTCGAAGTTGAACTCGAAGTCCTCGAGCACGTAACGCGTCCACCCCGACGGCATCGAGCCGCCGTAGCGGTCCCAGAGACCGACCCGCGCGTGGATCAGCTCAAACGCGGACTCGGGCGCCGCCGCGACCCCGTGGAACGAGATCCCCAGCTCGGCGGCCCACGCCTCCAGCTGCGACCGCGTGGCGTCGCCCGCCGGGATGAAGAAGGCGCCGGGCGCGAACGATGTGCCCGCCGCGTCGAACGTCCCGTCAATCCAGTGAACCTCTCCGCCCGAAGCGAGCACCCGGTTGACGGCCGTAAACGCCTCGTTGACGTGATCCACCACGTATCCCGCTGGTGAATCGGCGCCCGCCACCGTTCCCGCCATCGGCTCGGCCATCCACGCGATCGGCTCGAACGGGCCGCTGAACCCGTCGAGCACGCGGTCGAACTCGACGCCCATCTGCAGCGCGAGCGTCCAGCCGGCGTTGTCGTAGGGCGCGATCGGCGGGCCGCCGGGGTACTGGAAGTCGTTGGGGTGGTTCTGCGCCTCGAACATGTCGATCACGTGCGGCCTGAATGCCTGCGCCGTCGTCACGACATAGGAGCCCTGCGGGTAGTCCCTGCCCGCCACCGTGAAGTCGGCGGTCGCCTGGTGCACGGTGACGCCGCCCTTGAGCAGCGCGTTCACGAAGCGCGTGGCGCTGGTGAAGCTGCGCTGGTCGGCCGGGAGGATGTAGCCGCGGGCATCGCGCCTCGCCGGATCGCGCAGATGCGTCTCGTAGTCGGCGAGCGAGCCGCGGGGGCCCACTTCGTCGGCGACCTGGTCGATCCACTTCGGCAGGACGGTCCACGAATCGCGGCTGCCGCGCTCGATCGAGTTCGTCCCCATGCGCCAGATGTTGAAGAGCAGGTGCTCGCGGTTGCGCGACGCGTAGTCGAGCACCGCCCGGTTGGCCGTCTGCGAGTAGTCGACGGACTGCCGGAAGTGCCACACGCCGGGGTTGACCGGGAGTGGCAGGTCGGCGTGGGAAATCTGGCGGTTGGGGAGGAAGGGGATTTCGATGGGTGTCGGGTGTCCGATGGTCTCGGTCAGCAGACCGATCATGTTCTTGAAGTACGGCGTCGTGCGGAGACCACCGTTCCACCATGTGGAGTAGCTCGCGCCGCGCCGCATTGTGGTCCCGCCCTTGCCCTCCATGACCATGCGGTGGTGCATGGCGGACCCGACCTGGTCGAGGCTGGTAATGATCAGGGGATCGAGGTTGTGGTTCGGCGGATCCCGGAACGGTGGTGCGAACATGACCGTGCCCTGCGGGCCCGTCTGGTGGTGGTTGTACACGATCTGCGGGAACCACTCGCGGTACATGACCCGGTTCATGTTCTCGGACTCGGCGAGCGAGGCCATGTAGAAGTCGCGGTTGTTGTCGTGCCCGGCGTACTTGTTGTAGAGGACCGGCACGCCCTGCGTCGTGCGCTCTAGCGGGTCGTCGTGGCGCATGTACCAGTTGGCGACCAGCGCGTGGCCGTCCGGGTTGGCGTGCACGGCCAGCAGGATGACCTCGTCGAGGAAGCGCATCGTCTCGGCGTCGTTGCGGCTCACCATCTGCCACACCAGCTCCATCAGCTGCTGGATGCCGAGCACCTCGTTCGCGTGCAGGCCGCCGTCGATCCAGATGACGGCCTTGCCCTCGGCGGCCAGTTCACGGGCCTCCGCCTCGCTGATGCCGTCTGCGTGCGCGAGCCGCCGGGAGATCTCCTTGTAGCGCTCCAGGTTGGGCCGGTTGGTCGGCGACGTGATCGTCGCCATCCACTGCTCGCGCCCCTCCGAGGTCCTGCCGATCGACTCCAGCGTCATGCGGTCCGACTGCTCGGCCAGGAGGTGCCAATAGTCCGTCAGCCCCTGGTAGTTGACCAGCTGGTAGTCGGCACCCAGACGGTGGCCGAACTGCTCTTCCGGGGTGGTGAGCTGGCCAGCCGCGGGGGCCCGGACCGTGGCCAGGGCCGTGAGTGCGAAAGCGGCGGCCAGTGCTGCTGTGGCGCGCGTTGCAGAATGGGTCTTGGGGCCTGCGGTCATGGGGTGCCTCGTATGCCTGGAGCTGCGTTCTGCGAGTGTCGTTGCCGGGCCGTTGGGCGTCGCCTCGGCAGTGCGCCCGCGGCCAATGGGTACAGTAGCGCGGATGGGCGGCATGGGGAAAGGGCGGGCGCCGGTATCCGCCTTCTCGGAGTCAGCGGGTTGCCGATCATTAGCGTACAATATACGATAGAAAAACATTTATAACATGTTGAATACTGGTGATTATCATGCCGACTCCGTTCAAGGGAACGACTCCCCTTCCGGTCATTCGTCTCCTTCGCAAACTCGGAAGCGATATCAGGGACGCCCGGCTTCGCCGCCGCATCCGTCTGGCGACCGTGGCGGAGCGGGGCCTGATCAGCCCGACCACGCTTCACAGGATCGAGCGCGGCGACCCCGGTGTGGCGATGGGACGGTACGCGACCGTCCTGTTCGTGCTGGGATTGCAGGACGGGATCGGCGACCTGGCCGACCGTAGCCGTGACGTCCTTGGGCTCGACCTGCTGGAGGAACGACTGCCCGAACGCGTGCGGGTGCCGCGCAGGCGGTCGACGCAGCGGCCGTCCGGAGGAGAATAGGTTTCCCCCATGGAGCGCGAGATCGCCGTGCACGCGGATCTCGACGGCAAGCCCGTCCTGGTCGGCCGACTCTGGCTGCGGGTCCGCGCCGGCCGCGAGAGCGCGTCCTTCGAATACGATCGCTCGTGGCTGAAGCGCCCCGAGCGCTACTCGCTGGAGCCCTCTCTCGTCATGGGGCCCGGTGCGTTTCACACGCGCCGGGCACTCTTTGGGGCAATCGGTGATTCCGCGCCTGATCGCTGGGGGCGTGTCCTGTTGCGCCGGGCGGAAGTCCGATCGGCGAGGCACGAAGGGAGGACGCCACGGACGCTGACCGAATCCGACTTCCTCCTCCTCGTGGACGATGAACTGAGGGTCGGGGCGCTCCGTTTCCGGTCCGCCTCCGGAGGCCCTTTCCTGGCCAAACCGCGCCGGCAGCGTGTTCCCCCTCTGGTCGAGCTTGGCCGCCTGCTGGCCGCGTGCGACCGTGTTGCCGGCCGCAGTGAGCTGGCCGAGGACCTGCGCCTGCTGCTCGGTCCGGGTTCGTCTCTGGGTGGCGCCCGGCCGAAGGCGGCGATCCGGGACCGCGACGGGGCTCTGGCGATTGCGAAGTTTCCGCGGATCGACGACGACCGTGACATGGTCCTCTGGGAAGCCGTCGCGCTGACGCTCGCCGACCGGGCGGGGATTGACGTGCCCGATTGGCGCCTCGAAGACGTGGCGGGCCGAAGGGTGCTCGTGTCACGGCGCTTCGACCGGACGCGAGGACGGCGCGTGCCGTTCCTGTCGGCGATGAGCATGTTGGGCGCGACGGACAACGAGCAGCGGTCGTACCTCGAGATCGCCGACGCGATACGCACGCACGGAGCCGCGGCCAGGAAGGACCTGAGCGGGCTGTGGAGACGGGTGGTGTTCAACCTGCTCGTCTCCAACACGGACGATCACCTGCGGAATCACGGGTTTCTCCACGAGCGCGGCCGGGGATGGCGCCTTTCGTCGGCCTACGACCTCAATCCGACGCCGACAGACGAGCGAGCGCGTGTGCTGTCAACCCATATCGACGAAAACGACGGTACCGCGTCGTTGCAAATCGCCTTGGAAACCGCCGCCTATCACGGCCTTTCCGCCCGCAAGGCGAATCGGATAGCCGGAGAGGTCGGCAGTGCGGTTTCGACGTGGAGGGACGTTGCGTTGCGCCTTGGCGCGACCCCGCGCGAGACCGACAGAATGGAGTCGGCGTTCGTTCACGAGGACCTGGGGCAGGCGGTCGGCCTGGCGTAGAGCGGCCCGCGTTCAGTCGCGCGCGATCAGGTACTTGCGCTTCGGATCGTTTGTGCTGGTGCCGACCTCCCGCACAAGTCCTCGCTTGACCAGCCGGGCCAGACGCGTCCGCGTGGAGCGCGTGGAGAGGCCGATCACCTCGGCAATGGCGCGCGTTCCATGCCCCTCGCCACCCTCAAGCGCGTCGAGGATCACTCGGTCCTTCGGATCGATCCGGGCCGGTCGGGTCGGATCCGTTCGTAGCGTCACGCGCAGCCGGAATCCGATCTCCTCCCACACGGGCGCGGCCAGCCCCTCGTCGCGGCAGGCGGCGATCATGCGCTGCACTCCGCTTCCCCACTGCTCCACCAGGCCCAGTTCGTGGAAGACACGGCCGAGCACCCGATTCCGCAACTTGGAAACCCCGAGCGGCAGGTCCTCCAGCGTCAGGCCGAAGGGTAGCACTCCGGGGTTCTCGACCTCGAGCCGGTCGTCGAAGATCGAAATGCGGATGGGTGCGCCGCGCTGCGAGTAGTCCGTGTGGACGACCGCGTTTACGATTGCCTCGCGGACCGCGGCCGGCGGCAGGCTCCAGAGGTCCCGCCGGCGCACCCGGCCGATCACGGCGCCGCGCAGCGAGTGTTTCTCGACAAACGATACCGCCTGGTCGATCGCCTGCGGCAGGGGCATGTCCAGTCGGACGTGGTCGAGAATGGTCGCCTTGTCCGTCCCGGCGAAGCGCCCGGCCTGGATCCATGCATCGGGGAAGTGATCGCGTCGTTCCCGTCCAAAGAGAAGCATGCCCCCGACGGTCGGTACCAGTCGCCCCTGGTGCAGCGTCAGCAGGCGGAGCGTCTCCAGATGCCGGCGCCTCAGCTTCCTCACCGGCGCGAACGACTCGGAAGCCAGTCCGAAGTCCACTGCTTCCGAGTTCACTTCCGGCATCGGCCATTCGTCGAAGGTCTCGCCGATGGCGAACCTCTGCATTTCGGCGATGAGCTGCGCGTCCGCCTGCCGATTGGTGGAGCCTACCCGCACGTAGGTGCCGCTCTGAAGCCCGGACTTCCTGATGAAGTGAGGTCGCGCGGCGCTCGGATGGACGTGGACGGCCAACAGCTGCCTGTCCCGGTAGCTCAGGATGTCAACGTCCGGCAGGATCCTCGGCTGAATGGAGTCGCTGATCAGATTGACCGCGCGCTCCTCGAGGTCCATGGGACTGCCGACCCCGCGCACGTCTCTTGTCCTGTCGGCGACGCCGATGACCACGGTTCCGCCCGCGGTGTTGGCGAAAGCCGCTACGGTCCGAAGAAACCCGCGCGGCGAAGAAAGGTCGCGCTTGAACTCAAGCGTCTTTCCCTCGGGTCTGCGGAGTATGTCCGTGAGGTCCATACTCGGAAATATACTCTGAAGCAAGACCTTGCCAAGGGGCTTCCGAGTCGTTCACCCAGCCTTCAGTGCGTCCTCCAGTGCGTCGAAGGGCAGCACGGCACAGCGGACCCGGCTGGGGAAGCGCTTCACTCCCGCCAGCGCGCGAAGATCCCCGAGTTCCTTCGGCATCGGCGGGCCGTCCGGACTCAACCCGTCCACGAACATCTCGCGAAGGCGTGCGATTTCGTCCAGGTCCTTCCCCCTGGCCACGGCGGTGAGCATCGATGCGGCGGCCAGGGAGATGGCACACCCGCGTCCGTCGAAGGTGACTTCCGCCAGCTGCCCGTCCTCGACCCGTGCCCAGATGACCACCGTGTCGCCACAGAACCGGTTGTGAGCCTGGCCGGAAGTTGCCGGCTCCTCCAACTCGCCGCGATTGCGGGGACGCCGAAAGTGGTCTCTAATGAGTGCCTGGTGCAGTTCGTCGCTGCCGCTTGCCGCCAAACGTTGCGTCCCTTGCGATGGGAGTTGGACTCCAGGGCCATGGATTCGAACAGCAGAAACACGAACGCAGATCCGGTCCTCGCGCAAGCGCTCGAGTGGCTGGACGAGGGCCGGCGGGTCGCGCTGGCGACCGTGACGCGCACATGGGGGTCGGCCCCGAGGCGCGCCGGGAGCCACATGGCGATCGCCGACAACGGTGACTTCTCGGGGTCGGTATCCGGGGGATGCATCGAGGGCGCGGTCATCGAGACGGCGCTCGAGGTGATTGCGTCGGGCGCTCCGACCACGCTGGAGTTCGGCGTCACGAACGAGATGGCGTGGGAGGTCGGTCTGGCCTGCGGGGGCAGGGTGCACCTGTTCGTCGAGCCGGTGGGCGGGCGCGCGCGATGAACGGCGATGTCCTGCGGGACCTGGTGGCCGCGCAGCGGGCCGGGCGCGACGTGGTGGTGGCCACGCGGCTGTCGGACGGTGCACAGGAACTGATCACCCGCGGTGCACAGTCGGCCCTTCCCGGGCTCGACGGCGAGTCCGTTGCGGCCGCGCTTGCGACCGGCGACCCGCGGACGGTCGACACCCCCGACGGTGCCGTCTTTCTCAGGCCCTATGTTCGAGCCCCGCGCCTGATCGTCGTGGGTGCGGTCCACATCGCCCAGGCGCTGGTGCCGATGGCGACGATTGCCGGCTTCCAGGTCACGGTGCTCGACCCGCGGGAGGGGTTCGCCACGGCGGACCGCTTCCCCGGCGCGACGCTGGTCAGGGAGTGGCCCGACCAGGTGATGGCGGATCTCCGCGCCGACGACCGCACGGGGGTCGTCGCGCTCACCCACGACCCCAAGATCGACGACCCGGCGCTGATCGCCGCGCTGAAGAGCGACACCTTCTACATCGGTGCGCTCGGGAGCCGCAAGACGCAGGCGGCCCGGCGGGAGCGACTGGGCGCCCTGGGCTTCGATACCGAGGCCCTGGAACGGATCCACGGACCGGTCGGGCTGCCGATCGGGGCCCGCACGCCCGAGGAGATCGCGGTGGCGGTGCTCGCGCAGGTGATCGGGGCGCTGCGGGGCTAGGTGCGGGTCAGAGCGACCCGCGGCGCTCCCGGAATAGGACGTGGATGGCGAAAGCTCGCCTGTCTGCCGGAGTTATGCCACGAAGATCCTGCAGCATGCTCCTGTCGGGGAGCTCCGGGCCGCGACTCGTTGACGAGTTGATTGGCAGCGTCAAGCCAGTGTTCGGGCTTCACCAGTCGGCCTGTTCCGCCATCACTTGCTCGTTCTTTTTCACCACGATTTGTCCCTCCTTGACAGCGCGACGGAAAAGTAACGCCGGGGGGTCATCGCAACATCATCGTGTCTCCTGCCACCCGGGGCGCTGCGGGGCTAGGTGCGGGTCAGAGCGACCCGCGGCGCCACCCCAAGCCGCGCCACGTTCGTACCCAGCACCGACTCGGCCGCCGTCGCCCGGTCGAGCAGCGCATGATCCGCGCCGGTGCGCCCGATGAGCTGCAGGCCTGCGGGCATGCCGCACTCGTCCAGGCCGGCTGGCAGGCTCACCGCGCACATGTCCAGCATGCTCGCCGGGCTCGTGCCCAGGAGCATTGCGCGGTTGACCGTGCGGTAGACGTCCAGATCCTCGAGCGAGGAGAGGGTCGGCGGGGTGATGGGGAGGGTGGGGGTGGCGAGGAGGTCGATGCGCTCCGCGTCGAGACGGGCGTGAAGGCTCGCCGAAAGACGGTGGCGCAGGCGGAGCAGAGCGATGTACTCCACCGCGCTGATCTCGTGGGCACGTTCCAGCCGCTTGCCCACGGTGGGGTCCAGGATGGCGGTCCAGCCGGGCAGGTGGCGCTCCAGCGACTCCGTGCGCTCCGGTGGTATGAGGAGGCCGCCCGCCATGTAACGCTCGCCGGCCTCGTGCAGTTCGGGGGCGTCGACTTCGACGACGTGGGCGCCCGTGTTGTCCAGTTCGGCGAGGGCGCGCATCAGGACCACGGCGATGTCGGGTTGGGTCTCCTGCCAGAGCCCACTCCGGGGGATGCCGATGCGAAGCCCGGCGAGCGGGTCGCGGTGGGCGGCGGCGGGGCCGGCGGCCGGGCCGTCGGGGCGGCCGGCCGAGCCATCGGAGCGGCCGGCGCCGGGCGCCAGGGAGTCGATGGCGCGGAAGATGTAACGGGTATCGTCGACGGTGCGCGTCAGGAATCCCACCGTGTCGAACGTTGTCGAGAGGGGAACGACGCCATCGGTCGGCCACCGTCCGGTTGTGTGGCGGAGGCCTGCTACGCCCGTGGCCGCAGCGGGGATCCGGATCGATCCTCCGGTATCGCTTCCCAGCGCGATCAGGGCTGACCCTTCCCACAGACTCACACCTGCACCGGACGAAGAGCCCCCTGGCGCGCGGTGTGCCGCCGGATCCCATGGATTGATCGGGGTGCCGGTGTTCGGGTTGAGGCCGATGCCCCCGAAGGCCAGTTCGACCGTGTGCGTCTTGCCGACGATGACCGCACCGAGCCGGCGGAGGGAGCGTACGAGGAAGCCTTCCTGCTGCCAGCGCCCGGGCAGCTCGCGCCTGGTGCCGGCGCGGATCGTGAGACCCTGGACGCCGTACAGGTCCTTGACCGACACCGTGATTCCGGCCAGCGGGCCCGGGTCCTCGCCACGCGCGACGGCGGCGTCGACCGCGTCGGCCTGTCGGCGGGCACCGTCCGCGTCGAAGACGATATAGGCGCCGAGATTGCTGGCCTCGTGGCGCCGGACCGCGTCTTCGACGAGCGATCGGGCGGTTGCTGCACCGCTTCTGACGTCGGCGGCGACTGCGGCGATGGGAGGGTGGGCCAAGGGTCAGGGGTCCGGGATCAGTTCCATTGTGGTCGTCACGGTCGACTTCATCGCCATCCCCGCCATGTTCATGTCGAGGCTGGTCCGGCTCGATTGGCTCAGGAAACGACCCTCGGCGAGGTCCACCACCATCGTCCCGGTCATGGTTCCGGAGCCGGTCATCCCCATGCCCGCCATTTCCGCATTCATGTCGAACGGTCCTTCAAAGGAGAGCGTTACGAGGCTGCCCTCCAGACTGACGAAGGTGTACGTCATCTCGACGTCCATGGACATTGATCCCCCTGTGGGCCCCATGGGCAGATTCATTGGCGCGCCCCGCGTCCAGGAGTCCCCCGGGCTGACCTCGTGCTCGGGAAGGACGAAATGGCTCGATTGCTGCAAAAGGCCGTCCAGGCTGACACCGACGTCTGGCATGCCCTCGGTACTTGTAATGCCAAGTTGTCGGCCACGGGTGTCTGTTTCCACGGTCATGGTGCCTCCCGTGAAGTCAGGCAGCATGTCCGTCATCCCGGGCATGGCGGATGTCACCGTCATCGAGTCCATCGTCGCCCGGTATCGAATAACGTAGTCCTCCAGGCCGAGCACGGTTTGGGTCTGTTGCATGCGCACCGTCATGAATGGACCGGACGCCGGTATCATCGGGCTGTCGACTTCCGATTGCACGGAAAAGGCGTAGCGCGACACCTGGCCTTCGGGGGGCGCCAGCCTCAGCAGGACCGGCGTGTCCTGCCCGGACGAGGCGAGCGGGGTCAAGAGAGAAAGAGCCGTGGCGGCTGCGATCCTGTGCCATCCTGCGTTCATCGTTCCTCCCACTGTGTCATGGTGTTGAGCGGTGTCATGGGGGTAAGCGCCCCCGGGTCCAGGTCTCGAAGAACCCCTCGCCGCTCTCGTGAACTTCGTTGCCGAACAGGCGTCCGGACAACTCCAGCGTTCCTCGCATCTGGTAGAAGCGGGCGTCCAGGTCGGCGACCGCGGCCACGGGAACCGATGTCACCTGGGTGTGGCCGACGGTCACGCTCAGGGTTAGCGAATCGGGTCCGTTGACGGCGTGAATCGCGATGCTGTCCGGCTGGCCCTCGCCTTCGCGGACCGGCCAGCGGGTCGTGAGCTCCCGGATGGTGAAGACGCCCGCAAAGCCGTGTGAGTCGGCAAGGTACAGGAAACGCCCGCCCTGGGTGACTTCCGCGTCCTCGCCCATTCGCGCCACGCCCCCGTAGAGCACGGAGTAGTCCCCTGCCGTGGCCTGTCCCCAATCCCAGCTCACGCGCGCCCATGTGCCCCAGTTGTGGTCGTGGTAGGTGCGGGCGGCTGCGAGGTCATGGCAGATGGGACCCTCGCACACCCGCCCGGTGGTACGGCCGTCGAGCAGCGGCACCGTGTAGCCCGAGATGAAGTCTCGGCTGCCGATGTCGATCGGCGGCAGGTAGCGGCGCGTGTGCTCGGACACGGTGAGGTCGACGGTGAGGCGCGCGACGTCGACGGTCGGAGGCCCGAGATCTGCGTTGCCCGGGACGCCTGAGGTCTCGGTGGCGCCTGTGCCTTCGGCCGGCACACGGGCGCGCAGCCTGTAGGAGCCGTCTTGCTGGAGCGTGACGCTGGAGGCGCCAATCGCGAGATCCGGGTGACCCTCCGTGAAGGCGACCTGCTCGGGGTCGACCGTGGTGGAGTACACTCGCACGACCTGCCGACCCGGCACCACACGGGTGGCGAGGACCCGGCCGGACCAGCGCCCGTCGGGCACATCGCCCGCGACCATGTACGTCAGGTAGAGCCAACCCGAGTCGGGAAGCAGGACGTTGAAGTAGTGCCACTCCGCCCACGTGGTGTCCCGGGCCACCGCGCCTGGGGGCAGATGCATGCCGTCGAGGGACCGATAGAAGTCGGGGGTGGACGGACTGCGCCAGTGGCGGTCGGCGTCCGTGTCGGTCCAGTTGCCCGCGAGGAGATCGGGCGCCGCCCCGACTTCGGAGGCGAGGTCGGGGATGGTGGCGCCTGCGGAGAGGGGGATCAGCGCGGTATCGGTCTCGAGATAGAGGAGTTCGTCGTCGATCCAGGGCGCTGCAGCGGCGATCCGGTCCGCGAAGCGGGTTCCGGCGAGCACGTCCCGGTAGAGAAGGGGTGCTTGCTCGACGGCGAAGTACATCGAGCTCGTGCCGCCCGTCCTGAGTGTCTCCAGGTCGATCCCCTGCGGGAGGACGATGAGGTCGCCGCCGCCGAGGAGTTGCCGGTCGCGTGCCTGATCGACCATGGCCTGGCCCACCGAAAGCAGCACGATCGTGACGGCGACGCCGAGCGCGTACCCGCCCAGGAGGAGCGCGCTGCGACCCGAGCGTTGCCGCACCGAAGCCCACACCAGGCGCCCGATCACGAAGCCGTCCTCCCGTCCACCACCTCGATGCTGCGCTTCGCTCCCGCTGCGAGTTCGAGGTCGTGCGTCGCCACCACCAGTGTGGCCCCCTCGGCGTTGAGGGATTGGAAGAGCTTGAGCAGCCGCCGCGATGTGGCACGGTCAAGCTCGCCGGTGGGTTCGTCGGCCAGCACCAGGACGGGCTCGTTGGCCAGCGCCCGTGCGATGGCCACCCGCTGACACTGTCCCCCGGAGAGTTCTCCCGGACGGTGGCGGAGGCGGTCCGCCAGGCCGACGCGCTCCAGGATGGCCGCGGCGCGCTCACGCCGTTCCCCGCGCGGAACACGGGCGGCGGCGAGCGGCAGTTCCACGTTCTCGAGCGCGGTCAGCATGGGGAGCAGGTGAAAGCGCTGGAAGACGAGGCCGACATGCTGAAGCCGCAGCGCGGCCCGGGCCTCGGCGGACATCCGCGCGAGGTTGCGCCCCTGAAAGACTACCTCGCCCGCTGTGGGCGTGTCGACGCCGCCGAGAAGGTGGAGCAGGGTGGACTTGCCCGAGCCGCTTGGTCCGGTCACGGCGAGAAAATCTCCTGTTGGTACCGTGATGGATACGCCGCGGAGCGCCCGCACCAGGGACCCTCCCGTGCGGTAGTCGCGGGTCACGTCATGCGCCGCAACAACGGCGGCGGTACGCGCATCTGGTGCGCCTTCGCTCGCGGTGCCCGCGTTCACGGTGCCTCCCTGTGCAGAACCTCGGCGACTTCCATCCGCGTCGCGTTCAGCGCCGGGATGAGTCCGGCCACGACACCCGAGACGATCAGGAGCAGGAAGGCGGTGATCAGGCTCTCGGCACGGATCACGAAAAACCGCACCGACAGGGGCAATCCGGGGAAGTCGGAGAGAATCGATTCGAGGTAGACGGCCACCACGACCGCCAGGCCGACTCCGATCCCGCCGCCGACAGCGCAGAGAATCAGGCTCTCGGCAGTGAGGCCGCCCACGATGCGTCGGCGCGACAGACCGATCGCCCGAAGCGCCGCGATCAGACCCAGGCGCTCGCTAACCGACACGGCCGTCAGGGTGCCGACGAGCAGGGTTGCGACGAACAGGCTTACCGTCCCCAGAATCAGCGCGATCTGGCGGAAGTAGGAGAGGCGCGCGGTGAGGCGCTCGGCCACCCCGGCCAGAGTCACGATCTCCACGCGATCGACGCTGGCCAGGATCGCGGCGCGGACCGAGTCGGGCTCGTAACCCTCCCGGATCCGGATCATTGCAAAGGACACCTGATCGTGCTGCGACGAGAGTGCCTGCAGGTCGTCCAGCTGCATCACGACCTGCAGATCACCGCGCGAAGCGAAGATGAACCGACCCGTGCCGGAGACCCGCGCCGTCGCGCGGCGCCCCCACGCGCCACCCCCCCGCGCGGGACGCAGCCGCACGCTGCTTCCAGGTTCGACTCGTAGCGCGACCCCGACCTCGGGGTCGGTGAGGATTTCTTCCGGTCCGGGCGTTTCCCCTTCGGTCAGCTGGTACAGGCTCTGGTCGCCCGGGTCCATGCCGAACGCCAAGGCCTGTGTGGAGCGCTCCGTGCCGTCCGCCGCGGCATCGCCCCCGATCTCGGCGATCACCGACGCGGCCAGCACGGGAGCGACGCGTTCCACGCCCGCGACCCTCTCTACGCTGTCGCGCAGCGCCGCGAATCCCGGCACGGTGGCCTCGGTGTCGAACGGCAGGGTCCCGCTGGGCGTGAGCCGCAACTCGTAGCCGCGCGATTCGAGCAGCCCCCCGAAGCTCCGCGTCATGCCGCGGCCCAGCATGAGCATGTCCGCAAGCATTGCGGTGGTGACCGCCACACCGGCCACGGTGAGGAGGGTTCGCAGCGGACGCGTGCGGAACTCGCGGATCGAATTGAGCGCCAGCACGGATTGCTAATGCCCGATTTCTTCGAGCGGATCCGAGGCCAGGATCCGTGTGCCCGCGAACACGCCCGCTGCCATGCCCAGCACCACGGCAAGCAGCAGGGCTTCGGCCACCACCTCGCCCGTGACCCGGGAGAACACGAGCGTGGTGTCGTAGTAGCGCTGGTAGTACGCGTTTACGATGGACGAGGCCCCGAGCCCGGCCCCGAGCCCGGCGGCTCCACCGAGAACGGACAGCAGCGCTGCCTCGGTGACCGTCCACCAGAAGAGAAACCGTCGCGGGATGCCGGCGAGCCGGGAGGCCGCGATGGGAATGCGCCGTTCCTGCACCTTCAGAATCATGATGCAGGCCAGGAAGACCCCGCCCGCGATCAGCGTGATTCCCGCGATCGCGGTGTGGAAGCGGCTCACCACCCGGAACGTCGTCGAGGACCGTTCCGCCACTTCGGTGACGGGCAGGACCTGGGCGCCCGGCAAAAGCGGCTCAAGGTCTCGCACAAGCTCGGCCAGGTTGGCGTCCGGCTGGGCGAGCATGGTGAAGTAGTCGACTTCGGTGTCGCGCCCGGTCAGCGCCTGAAGGTGCGGGAGGTGGAAGAGCACCCGAGGCCGTGTGGCGTTCAGGGTGGCGGGGTCGGGTGGCGGCTCGAAGATGCCCGCGACCCGGGCAGGGCAGGGTTCCGACTCGACCGCAGGCCGCACGAACACGGTGGAACCGGTGGTGACGCCTGCGCTTTCGGCGTAGGGGCGCTCGATGAGCACCTCGAGCCCGTCGGGACACACCTGGCCGCGAGCCGGCGCGGAAGCCGCCGCGATTGCCGCGATTGCCAGGGCCGCGGATCCCGCGACGGTGACAACCCGCGCCGCAGCCGCAGGCCGCATCCTACCGCCTCGCCGCGGGGAATGCGGCGCGCACGCTCACCCCGTGCCGATTCCGCGGCGCATGTTTTGCCTACGCTCCGGGTGAGGTCTTCCGGCTACCTCGCTCCTGTCGTGCTCATCCCGTCGGGGAAGATCTCGTTCCACGCCGTCATGAACCGCTTCATCTCTTCCTCGGTCCCAATCGAAACCCTGAGATAGTCGAGCATCGGCGGGAAGTCGCGCCCCACGGCGACATCGTACTTGCGGAACTCGGCGCGCACCTCCGACGCGGGCCGGCCGGTGTGCACCATGAAGAAGTTGGTCTCGGAAGGGATGACCTCGAAGCCCTGGTTGCGGAGTTCGTTGGCCGTGGCGTCGCGAAGCGCTATGGTCGTGTCCCGCACCCACTTCTCGGACTCGTTGTCCTCGAGCGCGGCCACGCCGCCCCACTTGACGAGCGCGTTGATCGTGCCGGTGGTGTAGGTCCGCATCTGGTCGATCATGTCGGACGGGGCGATGCCATAGCCGAGTCGCAGCCCGGCCATGCCGTAGATCTTCGAGAAGGTGCGGGTGACGAGCACCTTGCGGCCTTCCTTGATGTACGGGACAGCCGTCGCGTAGCGCGGATCCTTCACGAAGTGGTGGTAGGCCTCGTCGATCAGGACCGGGATATCCTCGGGGATGTTGTCGAGGAGGTGCCGGATGTCCGAGTCGGGGACGACCACGCCCGTCGGGTTGTTCGGGTTGCAGACGTACACCATGCCGACATCGCGGTAGTTGCGCTTCGTGACCTGGATGAGGTCGTCGATGTCCTGGGTGTGGTCGGGAAGGAGCGGACGCGTGATCGCGTCGGCGTCGACGCCCGAAGCGGCCCGGTACACGGTCAGGAAGGTTGGCTCGACACCGACCACCTTTTCCTCGTGTCTCAGAAATGCGAGCGCGGCGACCTTGAGCGTCTCCCCGGAGCCGGCATGCATGATGATGTTGCGGGTATCGACGCCGTGGTGCGCGGCGATCTTCTCGTGGACATCCCCGTCGGGGTAGCCGTATCGGTTCGAGTACTTCCAGGCGGCGTTCATGGACGCCATCATCTTCTCGGACGGCCCGTAGGGATTCTCGTTGGACGACAGCTTCGCGAGGTCGTCGTAGGGGTCGAGCGGTGCCAGCCCCGGAGGCGGGGGCCTGATGCCGGCGCCGATGGCCGTGGCCGGGCGAAGACCGAGGGCGCCCAGGGCGGCTGCGGCGCTACCCATGAAATGGCGGCGAGAAAACCTGGTGTTCATTCTCTTGTTCTCCTCATCGAACAGGGAACCAGCCCGTCGGCCGGTGACTGTGAAATCCGCGACGATCCAACGCCGACAACTGGCATCTTAAGGCGGCGACGCCGCGTCGCGCCAGTAATCGCACAACGGAAACACCGGGCGCTGCCGACATTTGCCGCTGGGGGCGTTCGCGTCTATAATCCCGCAATGGTGGCCCTGTACTGCGAGAAGCCGGTGGTGAGGCGGCGGCTGGAGGAGGCGCTGGCGGGCGTCGACTACAGATCGACGGACTCTCGGACCACGTTTCAGGAGTTCCTGCTCGGCGGGGTTGGCGTGGGCGTCGTTGGGCTGGAGCAGCACACGAGCGACGATCTCCGGTGGCTTTGTGCATTGTCGGATTCCTGCGGGCCTGCTGGACCGTCGTATGTCGTGGCGGTGCCGTTATCTCTGGAATGGCTGCAGTGGACGCGGACGCTCGCTGGCAACCGGTTCCATGTCGTCTGGGCGGAAGAAGCCCCCGAGCGTTTGGCGGGTGTCGTGCGCCAGGTCAACCCGTGGCGGCTGGACCCGCTCCGGCTCCTTGGCCGGCGATTACTCGCGGGCGACACGCTTCCCGATTTGCTCCGGCCAGTGGTACAACGGGCGTGCAGGACCGGCGACGACGAGCTTTCGCTGCGTCCGGCAAGAAACGTGGCCGAGTTGGCCGAGGACGCCAACGTCAATCCGAGAGCACTCCGACGCTATTGGACCACGGAATCGCCTCTGGCCTGCTCCCTGAAGGACTTCCTCAGCTGGGCGATACTGCTGTGGGCCTTGCGGGAGCATGGACGGGGGAACTGGGAAACCGTGGCGCGGACACTGGGTCTGGGGCGGCGTACGCTGGAACGATACAGCAACCGTTTCATGGGCTGCACGCTGGCGGTTGCCAGCCGGGATCCACAGGCGGTCATGCGCCGCTTCAGGGAATGGGTAGCCGAGGTCGTCAAGCCGGCGGCGTTCGAGAACATGTCACCGGAGACGGCAGTCTTTGTGCCGGCGAACACCGGAGTACCCGGTTTGGCGCCAGATGGCACGACCGGCCCCCCTGGTGTCCTGGCCGGCGCCTCCAGCGTTCCGCCCGGCGCAGAACCAGAGGCGCGAGGTGCTTGACTTCAGTCAGCAGCGACCCCGGCGATTGCATCCCTGGCGCTCGCTCCCGACGGCCTGACGGGAGGGCGGCGGGGGTACCGCCCAAGGGTGCCGTTTCGCCCGCTCAACGTATCGGCCAGTTGCGCCAGGCTGTCGAGATTGTGCACCGGCCGGAGTTCATCCACCTCGGGCAGAAGCGCGCGGATGCCCGCCGCCCTGGGGGCGAACTCGCTGTATCGCAAAAGCGGGTTGAGCCAGATGAGGCGGCGGCAGGACTTGCGCAGGCGGCGCGCCTGACGCCGGATTCCGGTGCCTCCCTCCCGGTCCAGTCCATCGGTGACCAGCAGCACGACCGCTCCCTGTGCGAGGAGCCGGCGGGACCATTGGACGTTGAATGCACCCAGAGCGGCCCCGATCCGCGTGCCGCCGTACCAATCGGTCACGGTGTCACCCACGTGGTCGAGCGCGCGGTCCACGTCACGGTCCCTGAGGAGCCGCGTGACGTTGGTGAGACGCGTGCCGAACAGGAACGTGTGGACGCGGTCGGCGGCGTTCGTGAGCGCGTGGAAGAAGTGCAGAAGAATCCTCGAGTACGCCTCCATCGACCCCGATATGTCGCAGAGCGTCACCAGCACGGGCCGGCGCGTCGCCATGGACCGGCGCTGCAGCGGTACCGGGTCGCCCCCGGTGCGCATGGCCGTGCGCAGGGTGCGGCGCAGGTCGATCAGGCGGCCCCGTGGATCGGGGCGGTGCCGCCGCGTGGGCACGGGCCGCAGGTCGAGCTCGAGCGTGCGCATGGCTTCCCGGGCCTGCCGTGTCTCGGCCGTGGTCATCTCCTCGAAGTCCTTGGTGCGGAGAACCTCGTCCGGCGAAAAGGCCATCCGCAACGGAACCCGGTACGTGGACTCGCGCGTCGGTTCGCCGCGGGGCCGGGCCGCAGACTCGCTTTCGGGTGCCAACCGGGCCGGGGCCTTCCTCTTCCGCTCCTCAACCGGGATCTGCGAGCGTGACAGCAGCGCGGCCAGGGCCTCGTCCGCACCGAACGGGTCGCGCCAGAAAAGCCGGAACGCGCTCTCGAAGATGTGACGGTGCTCGTGCCGCGAGACGAGCGTGCCGTGGAGCGCCCAGTAGAACTGCTGCTTTGCCGTGATGTCCACGGTCGCCAGCGCGCGGGCCGCGGTGATCGTGTGGCCGGGACCCACGGGGAGTCCGGCGGCGCGCAACAGGCGCACGAAGTGTGCGACGTTCTCGGGGAGGCGGCCGGGATGGGTGGGGGTGGTCGTCATGCAGGGCGGGTGGGAGCGGGCGACTGTTTACGACTGCATCGGCTCGATGAAGACTGGAGGTCAAAACGTACGTCGGGATGTATGTTTCCGACGAATGACCTCATCCCCGCGAACGGATCGCCCCATGAACCGGCAACCCCTCCGCCTAACCCGTCGCAGTCACCTCATCGCGACCTGCGCCACGCTCCTCCTTCTCGCCGCAGCGAACGACAGCGTCTCCGCCCAGGCGGCGGAGTTGCGACAAGGCCGCACGCTTTCCGGTTCCCTCGCCGCCGGCGACACGGCCCGCTACACCGTGCAGGCCAGCGAGGACGACTTCCTTCTCGGCGAAGTCAACCAGATCTCTGTCGACGTGACGATCCGCGTGCTGGACCCGGAGGCAACCCAACTCGGCCGCATCGGCGGGCTCGGCCGCGGCCACCAACGCTTCAGCGGCCGCACTTCAACCTCCGGCACCTACACCGTCGAGCTCATCGCCACGGACGACGACGGAGATGAGACCGGCGACTACCAAATCACCCTGCTCCGTCACGAACCCATCGCGACCGACCCCGCCGAACTCGCCGACCAGATGATGTCCCGCTTCGACGGCCCGAACTCACCTGGCGCTGCGATCCGTGTCTGGCGCGACGGCGAGACGCTCTACTCCAACACCTCCGGCATGGCCAACCTGACCTACGGCCTGCCGTTCGAAGAGGACACCCGCACCAACATCGGCTCCACATCCAAGCAGTTCACCGCCTTCGCGATCATGCTCCAGGCCGAACGCGGCCACCTCTCGCTTGACGACGACATCCGCACCCACATCCCCGAACTGCCCGAATTCGACGGCACCATCCAGGTGCGGCACCTGATCACCCACACCTCGGGCCTCCGCGAATTCCTCAACCTGCTGCGCATGACGGGCCGCCGCCTCGACCGCGGCGACTGGATCGACCGCTCGGAGCTGATCGACATCGTGCAGCGGCAACCGACCCTCCAGAACGCCCCCGGCGCGGAGTGGAACTACAACAACACCGCGTTCGGCCTGGCCGCCGTCATCGTCGAGCGCACCTCGGGCCAGGACTTCCACGTCTTCATGCAGGACAACGTCTTCGGCCCGCTCGGCATGACCGGGAGCATGGTCCGTCCGTCGCCGCGCCACATGGTCCCCAACCAGTCCGAGGGCTACACGCCCACCGAGGACGGCTACCGCCAGATCGGCGACCTCGGCGGAGCGGTCGGTGCCGGCGCGGTCTACAGCACCATCGGCGACCTCCAGACCTGGGTGGAGAACTACGCCGACCCCCGCGTAGGTACCCGAGAGAGCATCGACGAGATGATGACCTCGTTCGTGCTCACCGACGGCGAGGAGACCGGCTACGGCTACGGCCTTTCCGTCGACGAGCAGGGCGGGCTGAAGCGCGTTCATCACGGCGGCGCCGATGTCGCGCACCGCTCGATGCTCGTGTACTACCCCGAGATCAACGCCGGCATCACCACCCAGAGCAACCACGCGCAGTTCAACAGCAACCTCGCATTCGAGTTGGCCGAAGCGTTCTTCCGTGAAGAGATGGAGCTGGAGGACGAGGAAGAGGCCGTCGCGGACGACATGGTTCCCGATGACTTCGACCCCGAGGACTACGACCCGGCGGACTTCGACGAGTTCGCCGGCCGCTACGCGCTGGATTCATCGCCCAACATCATCTTCACCTTCACGCGCGAGGGCAGCACCATCTACGGGCGGCCGCCGGGACAGGAGCGGCGCGAGATGGTGCCCGTTTCGGACTCGACCTTCCGTCTGCCCGGGACCGGGGCTTCGGTCACCTTCCTGCGCGGAGAGGACGGAGCCGTCGAGGGAGCGATTCTGCACGGAGGCGGTGGCGATCAGCGCACAACCCGTCTGGCCGACGACGCTCCGGAGGAGTGGAAGCCGGGGGCAGAGGATCTGGTTGACTTCACGGGCCGGTTCTTCAGCGAGGAGCTGGAGACGTACTACAGCTTCACTGTTGAAGAGGGTGACCTGGTCATGCACCAGCGAAGGCTGGACATGGTGACGCTCACGCCCGGCGAGATCGACAGCTTCTCGGGCGGCGGGCTGTCGTTCGCATTCGAGCGCGACCGCAACGGCCAGGTGATCGGCTTCTACCTGTCGAACGTGCGGACGCGGGATGTGAGGTTCGGAAGGGTGCGGTGAGGGGGGATGGGTGGCCCCCGTTCGTCGGGATTCAACCGGTCAGAACGTGCCGCCTTGCCACCGTCACGATGGCCGAAGCACCGGCGATGGCGCTTTCCGCCTGCCGCGCCCCGAAACCTGCCGACGGGGTCCAGTCTTCCAGACCGTTGGGATACCGGGTGGGGATGTAGTTGAGGTCGAGTTCGCGGGCGTCGTCCAGAAGGTCGTCAAGGTCTGCGATGCGCGGGTCCAGGCGCTCGATCAGGTTCCGAACACTGTGGCCCATGACCGCTCTTGCACCGCGGGCGTAGTGAACCGCCTTGACGGCTTTCTCCGCCGCCTGCTGGGAGGAGAAGCACGCATGAGAATGGAAACCGCCTTCCTCGGCATAGCGCGCGTGGCGCAAGTCGTCCACTGCGGCATCGAGAAGCACCGGTGCCGTCCGCCGCCGCATCTCCTCAAAGCTGCAAGGCGCGGGAGCGGAGATTACGGTGACTTCCGACATTACTGTCGCCTCCAGGTAAGGCCGTGCGGGGTGGTTACACCAGAAACGCTAGCCTCGGCATGCTGCAATATCCAGCGCGAGCGCCGTAGACCGTGTCACCCCACCGCCTCCATCACCTCCTCCACCCCGCCTTCGGCCATCTGCGCCAGGTCGTCCTGGTACTTGAGCAGCACGCCCAGCGTCCGGTGCGCCGTCTCGCGGTCGAGCGTGTGGCGGTCGAGCGCCATGAGTGCGCGGGTCCAGTCCAGGGTCTCCGCCACGCCTGGCCGCTTGAACAGCTCCAGCTCGCGCACCTTCTGCACGAACGCGACCACCTGGACGCTGAGCTGTTCCGGCGCGTCCGGCACGCGTGAGGCCAGAATCTCGAGTTCGCGCGCGGCGGTGGGGTAGTCGATCCAGTGATAGATGCAGCGGCGCTTCAGCGCGTCGTGGATCTCGCGGGTCCGGTTCGAGGTGATCACGACGTGGGGCGGTTCGGCTGCGGTCACGGTGCCGAGTTCGGGGATCGTGAGCTGGAAGTCGGAGAGCACCTCGAGCAGGTAGGCCTCGAAGGGCTCGTCGGTACGGTCGAGTTCGTCGATCAGGAGGACGGGCGCGACCCCTTCCGGCGGGTCGAGGGCGGAGAGAAGGGGGCGCCGAATGAGGAAGTCGTCCGAGAAGACGTCGCGGGCGAGGTCGGCGGGCGCGGCGTCGGTGTTGGCGGGCGGGCCATCGGCCGCTCCTGCGCGCGGCCCCGTCGCTTGGCTGCCGCCACCCTCCGCCGCCCGGATGTGGATCATCTGCTTCGCGTAGTTCCATTCGTACGCGGCGGACGCCAGATCCAGCCCCTCGTAGCACTGCAGCCGAATCAGCGGACGGCCGAGTGCCGCCGCCAGCGTCTTCGCCACCTCGGTCTTGCCGACCCCCGCCTCGCCTTCCAGCAACAGCGGCCGGCCCAGTTCCAGCGACAGGAAGAGCGCCGTCCCGAGACCGACGTCGGCCACGTAGCCCTGGCCCCGCAACAAAGCGACAGCGTCGTCGACGGACGGGGGTCGACTCCGAGGGGGTTGGGGACGGCGGGTCACGTCGCCCTCCGCCCTGCGAGGGGTCCCCGCCCGGCGCGGGACGGGACCGGCGCGCTCATCACGTCTGTCGTATTGCGATCTGCAGCAGATCGTACTACACTCTCCCCATGAGCACCTTCTCCTTCAAGCTGCCCGACGACATGTACGGCGCGCTGGCCGCCGAGGCCAAACGGCGCAACATCACGAAGTCGGCGCTCGTGCGGGAGATGATCGACCAGGCGCTCGAGTACAACACCTGCGCCGCCCCCCCGAGTTGCGCGCAGCTGGCGGGCGACCTCGTGGGCGCTTTTCGCAGCGGGCGGACTGATCTGGGAACCGACGACAAGCTCCTCGAAGAGGCGATGATCACCGACGCCGGCACGAATGCGCCCGACTGTCGTCGTTGACACCGGACCGATCGTCGCGCTCCTCGACGCGGACGAGGCGCGGCACGACTGGGCCTGCACCCGATTCGAGGACCTCCGGGCACCCCTGCTCACCTGCGAAGCCGTTCTCTCGGAGGCATCATTTCTGCTGTCGCGCGCGGGCGCGGATCCGAGCCTTCCGGTGAGGCTCGTACGGCGGGGCGTGCTCGAGGTCGTGAGTGTCCTCGGTACCGATGCGGACGCGGACGCCCTCGCGCGCCTGATGCGGCGATACGCCGATGTCCCCATGTCCTTTGCGGACGCCTGTCTGGTGCGCATCGTCGAGAGGACCCGGGGCGGCTCCGTCATGACCCTCGACTCGGGCTTTCGCATCTACCGGCAGGCGCGGCGGCGCATCATCCCCCTCCTCGCGCCTTTCGAGTGATCGTACGCCTGCGCCCTGCCGCCGCCCCCTATCCGCAGGCCTCCACGGCGCGCTTCGCCATCACGGTCACCAGGTGGGCCCGGTAGTCGGCTTCGGCCGCCGTGTCCGAGAGCATGCCGTCGGACGACACCGCGATCCCGGCGACCGCATCGGCGCTGAACGACGCCCCCAGCGCGGCCTCCATCTCGGCCACCCTGAACACGCCGTCGCCCGACGCGCCTGTCACGGCCACCCTGACCCCGGCCGCACCGTCGGCGACCATCACGCCCGCCACCGCGTACTTGGACGCGGGGTTGGCGAACTTCGCGTATGCCGCGCGCGCCGCCACAGGGAACCGCACCGCCGTGATCACCTCGTCTTCGGCCAGCGCGGTCGCGAACATGCCCTGGAAGAAGTCGTCGGCGTGGATTTCGCGCCGGTCGGTCACGACGGTCGCGCCAAGCGCCACGCAGGCCGCCGGGTAGTCCGCGGCGGGGTCGTTGTGCGCCACCGAGCCGCCGATCGTTCCCGCGTTCCTCACCTGCGCGTCGCCGATCCCGTCGGCCATCGCCGCCAGCGCGGGGATCCGCGACTGCACGACTCCCGACCCGGCCACCTGGGCATGGGTGCACATCGCCCCCACCGTGACCGAGTCGCCGTCGTCCGTGATGTCTCCCAGCCCCGGCACCCCCGCCAGCGACACAAGGTCCGTCGGCGCGGCAAGGTTCAGCTTCATGACCGGCAGCAGGCTGTGCCCGCCCGCGATCAGCTTTGCGCCTGCCGCGCCGCGCAGGGCGGCAAGCGCCTCATCCAGCGATGTCGGTGCGTGGTATGTGAAATCGTTCACAATGTCGTCTCCCGTTCGTTTCTAGCCCTGGGCCGCCTGAATCGCCTGCCACACCCTCTGCGAGGTGGCGGGCATCGTCATGTCGTCCACGCCGAGCGGGCGCAGCGCGTCGATCACCGCGTTGATCACCGCCGGGGGTATCCCGATCGAGCCCACTTCGCCCACCCCCTTCACCCCGAGCGGGTTATGGGTGCAGAGCGTCGTGTTGTGGTTGATGCTGAACGACGGCAGGTCCGCCGCGCGCGGCATCGTGTAGTCCAGGTACGAGCCCGTCGCAAGCTGCCCGTCGTCCTGGTAGATGCAGTCCTCGAGCAGCGCCTGACCGATCCCGTGCGCGAGCCCGCCGTGCAGCTGGCCGGCCACGATCATCGGGTTGATGACCCGCCCTACATCGTCCGCGCCGGTCACTGCCACCAGGTCCACCTCGCCCGTCTCCGGGTCGACCTCCACCTCGGCGACATGCGTGCCCGCCGGGAAGGTGAAGTTGAGCGGATCGTAGAAGGCCGTCTCCTCCAGCCCAGGCTCGAGCCCCTCCGGGTAGTTGTGCGGCACGTAGGCCGTCAGCGCGACCTCGCCCAGCGACTTGGACCGGTCCGTCCCGGCCACCGTGAAGGATCCGTTCTCGAACTCGATGTCCTCGGCCGAAGCCTCCAGCAGGTGCGCGGCGATCTTTTTGCCCTTCTCGATCACCTTCTCGACGGCCAGGTAGATCGCGGTCCCGCCCACAGCCAGCGAGCGCGAACCGTACGTCCCCATCCCGAACGGGATCTTGGCCGAGTCGCCGTGCACGACGTCCACCGCTTCGAAGTCGACCCCGAGCATGTCGGAGACGATCTGCGCGAATGTGGTCTCGTGGCCCTGTCCATGGCTGTGTGAGCCTGTGAACACCGACACGGAACCCGTCGGATGCACCCGGACGCTGCCCGACTCGTAGAGCCCGGCCCGCGCACCCAGCGACCCCACCACCGCCGACGGTGCAATCCCGCACGCCTCGATGAAGGTCGAAATCCCGATCCCGCGCAGCTTGCCATTCGCCGCCGACTCCGCGCGCCTCGCCTCGAAGCCCGCCCAGTCCGAAGCGTCCAGCGCCAGGTCGAGCGTGGCGTCGTAGTCGCCCTGGTCGTACTGGAGCGCGACCGGCGTCTGGTACGGGAACTCGCGGATGAAGTTCTGGCGGCGGATTTCCACGCGGTCCATGCCCAGTTCCACGGCCGCCTTGTCGACCAGCCGCTCGAGCAGGTAGGTCGCCTCGGGTCGCCCCGCGCCGCGCAGCGCGTCGACCGGCACCGTGTTGGTGAAGAACGACTTGACCTCGCAGTAGACCGCCGGCGTCGTGTACGGCCCCGCGAAGAGGATGCCGTAAAGGTATGTCGGAACGCAGGTTGCGAACGTCGACAGATACGCGCCCAGGTTCGCCCTGGTCGAGACGTGGAGCCCCAGGAACTTGCCGTCGGCGTCCAGCGCCAGGCGCGCCGTGCTGATGTGATCGCGCCCGTGCGTGTCGGACTTGAAGGCGTCGATGCGCTCGCACGTCCACTTGACGGGCCGGCCCAGCTGCCCGGCGGTCCACGTCAGAATCGCCTCTTCCGCATAGTGCGGGATCTTCGAGCCGAACCCGCCGCCCACGTCGGGCGCCACGATCCGCAGCTTGTGCTCGGGCAGTCCAAGCACGAACGCGCCCAGGAGCAGTCGGATCAGGTGGGGGTTCTGACTTGTTGTATAGAGGGTGTAGTCCCCGGTCGCGGGGTCGAAGTTCGCAATGGCGGCACGTGGCTCGATCGCGTTGGGAACGAGCCGGTTGTTGACCACGTCGATCGAGACCACATGCGTGGCTTCCTCAAACGCCGCGTCGGTGGCCGCCCGGTCCCCGACTTCCCAGTCGTAGCACACGTTGTCAGGGGCCTCGTCGAAGACCTGGGCCGCCCCCTCGGCCTCTGCCGCCTCGATCGATGCGACTGCCGGAAGCTCCTGGTAGTCGACGTCGATCAGGTTGGCCGCTTCCTTGGCCTGATCCCTCGTCTCGGCGACGACGATCGCCACGCAGTCACCCACGTAGCGCACCTTGCCCAGCGCCAGCGCCGGGTGCCCGGGCTCGACCATCGGCGAGCCGTCCTTGCTGTGGATCAGCCACCCGGTCGGGATGCCGCCCACGCCCTCCATGTCTGTGCCCGTGAAGATCGCGTGCACACCGGGCGCCGCCGCGGCCGCGCTGGTGTCGATTCCGCCGATGTTGGCGTGCGCGACCGGCGAGCGGAGGATGTAGCCGTACAGCTGTCCGGGCAGGTTGATGTCGTCGGTGTAGCGGCCGCGACCGGTGAGGAAGCGGGTGTCCTCTTTCCGCTTGACGGAAGCGCCGATTCCGGTGCCGTTCGCACTCATGACCCACCTCCCATGGCACGCGCGCCCGCCTGGACGGCCTTGACGATGTTGTGGTAGCCGGTGCAGCGGCAGAGGTTGCCCTCCAGCCACTCCCGGACCTCGTGCTCGCTGGGGTCGGCGTTCTGGTTGGCCAGATCCACCGCGCTCATCACCATCCCCGGCGTGCAGAAGCCGCACTGAAGCCCGTGGTGTTCGCGGAAGGCCTCCTGCATGGGGTGCAGGTCAGCGCCGTTCGCCAGCCCCTCGATCGTGGTCACGTCCGCGCCGTCCGCCTGGGCCGCCAAAGTGGTGCAGCTCTTGACGGAGGTGCCGTTCACATGGACGACGCACGCGCCGCACTGGCTCGTGTCGCATCCGACGTGGGTTCCGGTGAGACCGAGATGTTCGCGCAGGAAATCGACGAGAAGCGTTCGGCTCTCGACGGTTCCCGATCGCTCCATCCCGTTCACGGTCATTGTGACGCTTGGCATGGCGCCTCCTGGGGGTGTGGGTTTGGCGTGTTGCGGCCAGCGGCGGGCGCACCTCGCCGCCCGAGTCGGTACCGCCAGCCGGGGGGACAGAATGGGGGGCGGCGGGCGGGGGCGCAAGCGGAATCGGGCGTGTCCTGACGCGGTCCCAACGCGCTTCCGCATTTGTCCGCGCAACGGAGGGCCAAACGAGGTCAGTCCCGGGAGTCAACGGGGATCGTGAACGACCGTACCTCGAGGGCCTCAACGTCCATCTCGTCCCGGTGCACGCCGACGACTGCCGAAGAGTCAAAGTGGAAGACGGTAAGGTCCGTAGGTACGGACAGGCTGCAGGTGAATGCGCCGTTCTCCGCAAAGCCCAGCCACTCGTTGGCGGTCGATCCGGGCCGGGCGAAGGTCCGGGTCCACATGCGACCCCCGGCGCCAATCTGAATCTCCATGACGGCCGGAAACGTCTCCTTGACCGGAAACGCGTCCAGCATCCTGCGACGTTGTGGCGCCAAATCGCCAGCGCCTTCCATGTAGGCAGCTCTGTAGACCTCCACGTACTCCTCAGGCACGGACAGGTCACCTGGGTCCCAACGGACTATCGACTCGAGTCGCTTTCCTCGATGTATGCGAACCTCGGGCGAGTCGCCCCGCGAGGTGTAGAGCAGGTCGCCGTGAGTCGAAAAAACAGCTCTCGATTGAAAGAGCGGCCTACCCACCTGCCCGGACTCTCGGTTGACCCATCCCAGTTCTCCATACGGCAGCGTCGCCAGCGTGTCTACCAGCGTACCGCTCCAGTCATACCGAAGTACCTGCAGGAACTGCGGCGTCAGCTGCGTGTCAGGCGGTCGAAAATCATGGCTGCCAAGGGCTATCACTTCACGCCCGAGCATACCCACTCGCCCGGTGGGGTTGGGGACAGGCGGCTGGAGACTGACGCTTCTCACGTGAAGCCCGTCAGGCCCGAACAGTGCAAGTCGCCCCGAACCCCAGTCCCACACAACGATCGAGTCGCCGCCGACAAAGTCCAGCTCGACGGGGTCGACGAACTCCCCGGGGCCTTCTCCGGATCCGCCGAGGGATTGGACAAACTCGCCGTCTCGACCGAACACGTACAGCTCATCAGAGCCCCGGTTCACCACGACGATGCGACCGTCCTCCATCCGGTCGAGATCTTCGATCCGGTACAGCATCCATCGGCCAGAGGCCGGGCTGGTCACACGCGTGTCCGGAGTTTCTGCCAACGAACAAACGCTGCCGGTACCGCGACTGGCCATGTCGCTTGTGGTGATTCGAATCCCGGCGCTGTCCCTCACGCTCAACGCGCTTTGGGTTGCTGCGCCGTGGCAGCCGGCAAAGGCAGAAGTGAGGAGAGCCACCAGGAACCCGAAGCGCCTCGGCGCCCATGTATTTCGCGCTATCAAGCTCGATTCCGTCCTATTCGTCGGCCGCGTCCAGGTAGCGCAGGCGCAGACCCTCGAAGCGCGCGAAGTCGCGGTGGTTCGTGAGCAGAGCGGAGACGCCGTGTTCCCTGCAGAGCGCCGCGATCTGCGCGTTGAACGCCAGGTTGCCGCGCGCGTCGGCTTCCCGTGCCACCGTCGTCAACAGCTCGAAAAACCCGGCCTCCGGCCGCAGAATGCGACATCCCGGCGCGGCGACGACCCGCTCAAGGAACCGGATGGCCTCGTCCAGCGTCGAGGGCGGGTTGAAGACGCGGCGGTGCGTCACCACGCGAATGAACTCGCCCGCACAGAAGACCGGCAGGCCCCAGAGCCCCCTTCCTTCGGCCAGTTCCACCAGCTCTCGGGTCGCAGCCTGATGCAGCGCTGTCTCGGCCCGGTGGGCGTAGACCAGCACGTTGGTGTCCACGGCGATCATGCGCGGTCCAGCACATCGTAGAGCGCATCCCGATCCGAAATGTCCACGTTCGGAGGCGCGTGGCCGCACACGACGTTCAGTTCCAGCTTGAACGCCTGGTCGGTCTCGGGGTCGGTCAGACGGGCCCGCAAGGCGTCTTCCACGAACCGTGTGAGCGTGACGCCGTCGCGGGCGGCCCGCCTCTTGGCGCGTCGCAGAATGTGGTCGTTCAGGTTGAGCGTGGTCTTCATGGGGTTTCGTCCGGATTGTGCCCAGGGTGCATATGGTGTGACCATATCATAGCTACCATATATATGGCTCACCTGTCAACGCCGTCGGTGGTGCAAAAAGGCGGCCTTTGGGGGGATTTCCCCCTCACAAACACAGGGTTTTCCCTCTTTTTTGCGCTTACATGCGTTGCCAGCTTTTGAGCATGGGTCTGGACTATCGAGGTGCCCGAACGGGTACGACGCTCACAAAGCGACCTGAAATGAAACAGGGAGGCCGCCATGTACGATTTTGCCAGAGCTGCTGCCGTTGGTTGCCTGGCCGTGTTGCCATTGCAGGTTCAAGCGCAGGAGGCACCGGATCGTAAGGAGGCACTGGGCCGTTTCATACTCGAAGCCGGGATCGCGGGGGAGCACAGAGGGTGCCGCGGACACTACGTTGGCATCAACGGACAGGTCGCGGGGCCGGTGTGGCTGTACGGGATGGTGGAAACCTCCCGGTGCGCCGAGTGGACCGACGTCCTTGACCTGGGCGGCGGCATCACCGGGACCGCCCACCACCCCAGTCGGATCGGGTCGGACTACAGGTTCGGTGCCTCGGTGCTGCTCGGACGTTCCAGTTGGCTCGTCCGCCCGGCGCTGCGCGGGGGGATCGAGTATCAAACCAACTATGTCGGGGTGTCCGGCGGCGCGAGCCTGACGTTCGGACGGCGCTACGGGGCACGCTTCATCCTGCACGTCGAGGAATGCGGCAGTTCAGCCTGTGAGCGCTTCCAGATGGGCGGATACATCTCGTTCTAGGCCGCGGTACGCGAACCCGGGGTGGATACACGATGGTGTACGTCGGAGCGCCCTTGCGCTCCCGGTTGCGGATACCAGCTTCCAGTGGATCGTCCGAACGTCGCATTCCCTACTCCGCGGAGTCACCCCCGATGCGTACCACCCCGGCCTCCACAACCACCAGCCCGCAGCGCCCAGGCGCCATCGCGCTCACGGCCCTCGCCCTCATCTTCACCGCATTCGCCCCCGCCCCCACCCACGCCCAGGGCACGCGCTTCCTGCGCCAGCCCGACGTGAGCGCCACGCACATCGTCTTCACCCACGCCAACGACCTGTGGAAGGTCGCGCGGGACGGAGGCAACGCGATCCGCCTCACCAGCTCCGAGGGTGCGGAAACCGACGCCGCCTTCAGCCCGGACGGGCGCTGGATCGCCTTCTCCGGCCAGTACGGGGGCAACACCGACGTCTACCTGATGCCGGCCGACGGCGGGCAGCCCGAGCGGCTCACCTGGCACCCCGCCCAGGACGTCGTGCAGGGGTGGACGCCCGACGGCGACATCCTCTTCCAGTCCGGGCGCGACGGAGTCCCCACCCGGCTGTGGAAGTTCTACACGGTGGGGCCGGAAGGCGGGCTGCCGACACCGCTCGCACTGCCCCAGGCCTACCTCGGCGGCATGTCCGCCGACGGCGCGTACCTTGCGTACCAGGAGATCGGCTACTGGGATCCGGAGTGGCGCAACTACCGGGGTGGTCAGGCGCAGCCGGTGGCGGTCGTCTCGACGTCCAACTGGGAACGGGTCACGCCTCCGTGGGAGGGCGAGCGACAGATGGACCCGGTGTGGATGGACGGCGTGGTCTACTACATGTCCGAACGGGACTGGGCCAGCAACGTCTGGTCGTTCGACCCGGGCACGGGCGCGGAGCGCCAGCTCACCCGTCACGCCGACTTCGACGTCAAATCCCTCGGCGCGGGCGACGGGGTGGTGGTCTACGAGCAGGCCGGCTACCTGCACGAAATCGATCCGGCCAGCGGAGCCACGCGCCAGCTCGTCATCAACGTCACAGGCGACATGAACTGGTCGCGCCCCCGGTGGGAAGCGGTTCCGGCCGCACAGCTTCGCGACGCCCGCCTGTCACCCACAGGCAAGCGGGCGCTCTTCGAGTGGCGGGGCGAGGTCTTCAGCGTGCCTGCCGACGAGGGCTCCTGGCGCAACCTGACCCGCAGTCCCGGCGTTGCCGACCGGCACCCCGTGTGGTCGCCGGACGGGTCGCGCATCGCCTGGTTCAACGACGACGGCGACGAGTACGCGCTGGTGATCGCCGAGCAGGACGGGTCCAACGCACGCCGGACCGAGATCGACGAGCCGTCCTTCTACTTCCGCCCCGAGTGGTCGCCCGACGGGGCCCGGCTGGCGTTCACCGACACCCACTACCGCGTGCTGGTGCTGGACGTGGAGTCGGGTGACGTGGACCACATCGACACCGACCGCTTGGCGCATCCGCAGCGCACGATGAACCCCGTCTGGTCGCCCGATTCGCGCTGGCTCGCATACGCGCGCCGGCTCGACAACCAGCTGCGCGCGATCTTCGTGCACGACACCGAGTCGGGAGAGACGCGCCAGCTCACCGACGGCATGTCCGACGCGATCACGCCGGTGTGGGACGAGTCCGGCAAGTACCTCTACTTCCTGGCTTCCACCAACTACGCGCTCAACACCGGCTGGCTGGACATGACCTCCTATGACAGGCCGGTGACCCGCACCCTCTACCTCGCGCTCCTCAGCGCCGACGAGCCCTCGCCCTTCCTCCCGCGGAGCGACGAGGAGGAGAGTGGTGACGCGGAGAGCGACGAGGGAAGCGACGACCCGCCCACGGTGACCATCGACTTCGAGGACATCGCCGCACGCATCGTCGACGCTCCGGGGCTCGACACGGACGACTACGCCGGGCTCGTGCCAGGGCCGTCCGGGACGGTGTTCGTTCTGCAGGGCGGCGGCTTCGGCGGCGGAGCCGTGCTCAAGTACTCGATCGAGGACCGTGAGGCGGAGGACTTCCTGGAGCGGGGCGGGCGCCTCGCGGTGTCCCACGACCGCGGCAGCCTGCTCTACTACAGCGGCGGCTGGAACATCGTCAGCACGTCCCGCCCGCCATCGGGCCGCGACGGCGCGCTCGACCTGGGCGGCATGCGCGTACGGGTGGAGCCGACGGCGGAATACGCCCAGATGCTCCGCGACGGCTGGCGCTTCATGCGTGACTTCCTGTACGTGGACAACCAGCACGGGGCGCCGTGGGACGATGTCTGGGACTGGTATTCCGCGTGGCTCCCCGACGTGCGCCACCGCTCGGACTTCAACCACCTGCTGGACATGCTCTCCGGCGAGATCGCGGTCGGGCACTCGTACGTGCGCGGCGGCGACTACCCGGACCTGGAAAACCCGCGCACCGGTCTCCTTGGCGCCGATCTTGAGGAGGCGAACGGGTTCTACCGGATCGCGCGCATCTACAACGGCGGCGACTGGACGCCGGGCCTGGCCGGTCCGCTCTCTCATCCCGGAATGGATGTGCAGGAGGGCGACTACCTGCTGGCGATCGACGGGGCCGATCTGCGCGTGCCCGCCAATCCGTACCGTCTGCTCGAAGGCACCGCCGGGCGGGTCATCTCGCTGACGGTGGCATCCTCACCCTCGGGCGAAGATGCCCGCGACATCATGGTCGAGCCCACCGGCAACGAGGGCGCGATCCGGCGCTGGGCCTGGGTCGAAGCCAACCAGGCCCGCGTCGACGAAATGAGCGGTGGCCGTCTTGCCTACGTCTGGCTGCCCAACACCGGCCAGGGCGGCTACACGTACTTCAACCGCATGTACTACGCGCAGCAGGACCGCGAGGGCGCGGTCATCGACGAGCGCAACAACGGCGGCGGTTCGGCGGCCGACTACATCGTGGACATGCTCGACCGCGAGCTCACCGGCTACTTCAACTCGCGGGCCGGCGACCGCAAGCCGTGGACCCAGCCGATGGCCGGTCTGTTCGGACCCAAGGTCATGGTGATCAACGAGCGTGCGGGGTCGGGAGGAGACCTCCTCCCCTACCTGTTCCGCTTCCATGAGGTCGGTCCGCTGGTGGGCACGAAGACGTGGGGCGGGCTCGTGGGTACGTGGGACACGCCACCCCTGATCGACGGCGGCGGGTTCGTGGCCCCGCGCGGCGGCTTCTTCGACGTGAACGGAGAGTGGGCGGTGGAGGCCGAAGGGGTGGCCCCCGACATCGAGGTGCGCAACGATCCCGCCCCGGTGATCGCGGGTGGCGACCCGCAGCTCGAGGCGGCCATTCACGAGGCGCTGCGCCTGCTGGAGGCCGGCGGAAAGGTCACGTTCGAAGCCGAGCCGCCGCCGCCGGTGCGGTGGCGCCGGCCGGGAGGGGGTCGCTGAGCGCCGGGGAGAGCTGGGTGGCACGGGTTCGCTGGAACTTTGGTGACGCGCACGAGAGGGCAGGCTATCTTGAACCTTCCACCTTCGAGCGAGCCGTCCATGCCCGTCGATCCCGTCCAATTCTGGAAGCGAGTCCGCTTGGGCGAGGACACTGGCATCGAATTGAAGGAGGTACCGCTCCGGGGACTAAGGGTCGAGGCACCGAAGCGCAACGACCTGGCCGATGGATTCGCTGCGTTCGCGAACGCCAGGGGCGGATGGTTTGTGCTTGGCGTCCGCGACGACCGTACTCATCAAGTATTGACGCCCGACGAACTCGACGCAGTCGCGGACATGGTCAGCGAGGTCTGCTCGGACAGCATACGGCCCCCGCTCGACTTCAGCATCCACAGGATACCGGTGCCGGAAACGACGGACGGTGGAGTTCTGCTCGTCGACATCCCGATGGGGGCGTCAGTGCACCAATCTCCGGGGGGCTACTTTCGTCGGCGCGGTTCGGGACGGCGACCTCTCGAGACCGCCGAACTCGGGCGACTGCTTCAGGCGCGTGCCCGGTCGGACGAGAGCGGGGCGGACATGCAGGTCGTCGCCGGTACGAGTCTGGGCGTCCTGATCCCGGAGCATTGGCGCCGGTACTCCAGCTCGCGGTCAAGCGACAGCCCCGAAGTCATGCTGGGGAAGCTCAAGTTCCTCAAGGACGACGAACTCGGCACGCCGCGGGCGACGGTGGGCGGGATATTGCTGGGCACGCACGATCCCCGGGAGTGGCTTCCGAACGCCTACATCCAGGCCGTGTGTTACAGCGGAGGAACGAAGGACGGCAACAGACAGCTCGACGCCCAGGACATCAGCGGGCCCCTGGACGAGCAGATTCGCGGGGCGATGCGTTTCGTCGTCCGCAACCGGCGGGTCGCCGCACGCAAGGATCCCGCCCGCGCCGATATCCCGCAGTACAGCGAGCGCGCGGTGTTCGAGGCGGTGGTGAATGCCGTGGTGCACCGGGACTACGGCGTCATCGGATCGCGCATACGCCTGTTCATGTTCGACGACCGGTTGGAATTGATCTCGCCGGGCGCTCTAGGCAATTCGCTCACAGTCGACGACCTGCGCACGAGCCAGTTCACGAGAAACGAGCTGCTGGCTGCGCGGCTAGGCCAGTGTCCGGTGGGCGACGTGGCCGGTTCCGGGGGCCGGCGGTACTTCATCGAGCGGCGGGGCGAGGGTATCGGCGTCATCGAGGAGGAGACGGTCGCGCTGGCGGGAAGAAAGCCGGTCTTCGAACCCGTCGGAGAGCGCGAGTTCAAGGTGACTCTGCCAGCGGCCAGTCCGCCACTGCCGGACGGTCTTGCGACGCGGGTGGCGGTCCGGCATCGGGAAACGGGACAGCCGTTGCGCGACGTACATGTCGTCGTTCTCTATCCGAACAAGACGTACCTGGAGACGCGTACTGACGCGTTCGGACACGCTGACTTCGAACTCTACGCCGATCTGCCGTTGACGGTGCTGTGCGCCGGACCCGGTCTGCGTGCCCATGTAGAGCGTGGGCATCTGGGGCGTGAGGGGCTGACGGTCGAGATGCGGACCGCCGACAACGGGGGTTCGATGATCATCGCCAATCGGACCGGACATCTGCCGGGCGTGCGCGGGCGGCTCAAAGCGATCCTGGACAACCTGGACCGGACCTATCTCTACGCCGACAATGTGGCGGTCAACGACGGCTTGCAGCAGCCGGTGTATTTCGCTCTGAACGAACCCGTACGCCTAACCGACTCGCTCGGCGGGAAGGCCACGCTCTGGTTCCGCGAGATGGTGGGGTCGTCGTGCGTGTTCGACTACCGGCACGAGTGACTTCCAGCCTTGAAGCCGCCAACACCTGAATCCAACGCACAACGAAAGGCCGAATCATGAAACGCTGGGGACTGTTTCTTCTGCGGGTAACCACGGGCTGGCTGCTGGTCATGTGGGGACTCGACAAACTCTTCAACGTCGAACACGGACAGGCGGTCGCGGAGACCTTCTACCTCGGCATCGGGTCGCAGGCGGCCGTGCTGAACATCCTCGGCGTCCTCCAGATCATCCTCGGCGCGCTGGTCGTCCTCGGCCTGTGGCGCAGACGCGCCTACCCGGTCGCGTTCGTAGTCCTCATGATCACCGCGCTGGGGGTCTGGAAGTCGATCATCGACCCCTGGGGCTGGTTCCTCGAGGGCTCGCAAGTGCTTTTCTACCCGTCGGCGATCATCGCGGCGGGTGCACTGCTGCTCTGGGGCACCATCGACGAGGACGAGATGACGCTGGACGCGAAGATGGGGGCGGGCGTATAGATCGCCCCCCTTTGGTTGGCCGGACCGCGCGCGCCACCCTATAATGTCGGACAGATTGTCGGCCCCGCCCTTCATCCGTGAGTGAGGTGCAGATCGATGCTGGATGCCCAGGTCATTCAATCCAGGCGAGGCGGTTTCACCCGCCGCAAGTTCATCAAGGGGGTGATCGCCGCGGGCGCCACCGCCTCCGCTGCGGGATACCTCTTCCGCGGGAGCGGCGTACTCGCGCCGGCGCTTTCCGCCCAGGGTGCCGTGGAGCGGCTCGTCACGCTCAACGTCAACGGGCAGCAGCGCCGCGTCGACGTTCCGAAGCACGAGACGCTCGCCATGACGCTCCGCTACCAGCTCGGCCTCACCGGGACCAAGCTGGGGTGCGACCGGGCCGAATGCGGTGCCTGCACGGTGCTGCTCGACGGCGTCACGCACTACGGGTGCTCGATCCTGACGCATTCCGTGCGCGGCCGCGAGATCGAGACGATCGAGGGGCTGGAGCAGGACGGCGAACTCCACCCCGTGCAGCAGGCGGTCATCGACGAAGGCGGCTTCCAGTGCGCCTTCTGTGCGCCGGGCTTCACGATGAGCATGGTCGGCATGCTGTCGAAGAACCCGAATCCGACGCGCGAAGAGGCGGCGGAGCTGCTTTCGGGCAACCTCTGCCGCTGCGGCGACTACGACAAGATCCTGAACACGGCGATGCGGGCGGCCGAGCTGTCCCGTTCGCGGGCCTGAGAGGAGAACCGAGATGGCTGAGAACGTAATCGGCACCGACATCTCCCCACCGGATCTTCGAGCGAAGATCACGGGACGGGCCCGCTACGCCGAGGACTTCCGCGCCGAAGGCATGGTCTTCGCGAAGCTCCTGCTGAGCCCGATGCCGCACGCACGGGTCCGCAGCGTGGACACCAGCAGGGCCGAGGCGATGGAGGGGGTTCTTGGGATTTTGAGGGCGTCGGAGCTGCCGCTGCAGGAGGACGGCATAGGGGAAGCCGCGTTGACCGACGAGCCCAAGTACGAGGGTGAGCCGATCCTCGCGGTGGCGGCCGTGGACGAAACCACCGCTGCAGCCGCGGTGGAGGCGATCCGGGTCGACTTCGAGCAACTCCCGTTTGTGCTGGACCCGCTCGAGAGCCTTCGCGAGGGCGGCCCGGACGCGCGTCTGGACGGAAACGTCGGCGGCCGCGGCGAGGCGCTGACCCTGAAATGGCCGGCCTCGGTCTTCGACGACGCCGGCCCGGACCGGCTGCCGATGGGCGAGCCGGCGGCCGAGTGGGCCATCGGGGACGTGGATGCGGCCTTCGCCGACGCGGAAGTGACCGTCGAGGAGACGATCGTCCACCAGTCGGTCACGCACCACCCCATGGAACCCCGTTCCTGCATGGCGTACTGGCAGAACGGGAAGCTCTTCCTGCACGGCTCGACGCAGTCCACCGAGCGCACCCGGGGGGCCGTGGCCGCCATGGCCGGGGTGGAGGCGGACGATGTGGTATTCATCGGCGAGTACTGCGGCGGCGGCTTCGGCAGCAAGATTGCGGGCGTGCCGAGCATGGCAATCCCCGCGGTGATGTCGCGCAAGATCGGCCGCCCGGTCATGCTCCGGATCACGCGCTACGAGGAGAACTACATCGGCCGCGCGCGCGCCGGCTTCCAGGGCTGGGCGAAGATCGGCTTCCGCGCCGACGGCCGCATGACCGCGCTGGACCTGTACCTGGTGCAGGACGGCGGCCCGTACCAACGCGCGGGCGACTTCAACACGGCCGGCACGGTCGCCACGGCGATCTACCAGCCCGAGAACATGCGGTTTCGCGGCGTCCCCGTGTACACCAACACGCCGCCGCGTTCCGCGCAGCGGGCGCCGGGAGGCGCGCAGATCGTCGCCATGCTCGAGCCGCTGGTCGACAAGGCGGCGCGCGAACTCGGCGTCGACCGCCTGGAGATCCGCAGGATCAACGCGCCGGGCCACGACGGCTGGCTCGGGCCGAACCAGGGACCGTTCACCAGCGCGTACGTGCGCGAGGCGCTCGACCTGGGCGGCGAACTCTTCAACTGGGAAGAGAAGAGCCAGTTGTCGGGACAGCGCAACGGCACCAAAGTGACCGGCGTCGGCATGGGCCTCAGTCCGTTCACCGCCGGCAGCGCGGGCCGCGACGGCCTCCTGGTCATCCGGCCCGACGGCAAGCTCCATGTGCATCAGGGGATCGGAAACCTGGGCACGCACTCCATCGCCGACACCGCGCGCCCCGCGGCCGACGTGCTCGACCTTGCCTGGGACGACGTCGTCATCGTCTGGGGCGACACCAGCAAGCACCTGCCCTTCAGCACGGTGCAGGCGGGCAGCCAGACCACGCACGCCCACACCCGCGCCAACCACGCGGCGGCGACCGCGATGGTCGGCCTGCTGCAGGAGCTGGCGGCAGGCGAACTGGGCGGCTCACCCGGCGACTACCGCGTGTCCGAAGGACGGGTCTTCCGCGCGGGGAACCGTGCGGCGGGACTCAGCTTTGCGCAGGCCGCGGAGCGCGCGATGGCGCTGGGCGGCAAGTTCAGCGGCGAGGTCGTGCCCGAAGACCTGAACGACGCCACCAAGGCGGCCGTGGCCGGCCTGGCGGGGCAGGGCCTCATCGCGGCGGCGCGGGACAACTACCCGCGCGAGGGCGCCGTCTTCACCTGGGTGGCCACCTTCGCGCAGGTCGAACTCGATGTCGAGACCGGCGAAGTCGAGATCATCGACCTGGCATCGAGCACCGACTGCGGCACGGTCATGCACCCGCGCAGTCTGGCGGGCCAGACCAACGGCGGCGTCTTCCAGGGGATCGGGATGGCGAAGAGCCAGCGCTGGGTCTTCGACCCCAAGTGGGGCATCCCGTTCACGAAGCGCTTCTACACCGCGCGGCCCCCGGGCATCCTCGATGTGCCGCTCAGCCCCCGGTTCGCGGCCGTCAACGAGCCGGACCCGCACACGCCGGTGGGCGCCAAAGGCATTGGCGAGCCGCCGGTGGGCGCCGGAGAGGCGGCCTACGTCTGTGCGGTGGCCGACGCCATGGGCGGCATGTGCCTGTGCCGGACACCGCTCACCTCCGACATGATCCTCGCGGAGCTGGAAGGCCGGCCGCGGCCCTACGGCCTGCTCGACACCCACGTCTGACCACGTCCGACCGACAAGGACCGACTCCGACCGACAAGGAGAACCAAAGTGGCTGTCATACGCGACATGATCGCACCGTTCGAACTCTTCCAGCCGGCGGGCGTCGACGACGCCGTACGTCTGATGGACGAGTACGGCGACGAGGGCTGGGTGCTCGCCGGGGGGCTGGACACCTTCGACTGGTTCAAGGACCGGATCAAGCGCCCCGCGGCGGTGATCGACCTCGCGGCGGTAGACGAGATCCGCGGCATTGCGGAGAGCGGGGCAGGCGGGCTCGACATCGGAGCCATGACCAGCCTCACCGCGGTGGCCGAGCACGCCGGCGTGCAGAGCGGCTACCCGCTCCTCGCCGAAGCGGCCGGACTGGTGGCCACGCCACAGATCCGCAACCAGGGCACGCTCGGGGGGAACATCGTGCAGGATACCCGTTGCTGGTACTACCGGAGCGGGTGGCCATGCTACCGTGCGGGAGGCAACATCTGCTACGCCGCCACCCGGCGTTCCATGAACCGGGAACACTGCATTGTGGGCGCGGATCGCTGCGTCGCGGTCAACCCGTCCGACACCGCCCCCGCCCTCGTCGCGCTGGACGCCGAGATGGTCGTCGTGAGCACTTCCGGCGAGCTGACCTACCCGGCGGCCGACTTCTTCATCGGCCCGGACATCGACATCGAGCGGATGACGGTGCTGGAGCCCGGCGACCTGCTCACGCGCATCGTGCTGCCGGCCCCATGGGAGGGCGCGCGGTGGTACTTCGAGAAGATCCGCGACCGCAAGTCCTGGGACTTCTCGCTGGTGAGCGTGGCGTCGAACCTGCAGGTGCAGGGCGGCGTGATCCAGGACGCGCGCATTGTCGTGAACAGCATCGCGCCGTACCCGGTGCGGATGGGCGCGGCCGAGGCGGCGATCCGTGGACGTGAGCCCAGCGACGAGACCGGACGGATGGCGGGCGAAATCGCGGTCGAGGGCGCGCGCTCTCTCCGGCACAACGACTACAAGATCGCGTTGACCAGGAATCTGGTCAGGCGGTCCATTCGGGATGCTGCCTGATGGAATTCCTTCGGCGCGCACTGAATCCGTGGGGCGAGGACGTTCCGATCGGGGTCTCCTGGGACCTGATCTGGGCGGCCGTGATCATCGGCGCGGTTTTCGTGGTGGTGCACGCGCTCATGGTCCCCAAGAAGGTCGGCACCGCCGAGATCGACGAGGACGAGGCGCGAGGCCTGCCCGACAAGCTCCAGCGGCACAAGCCCGGCGCGCGCGGATTCCACTGGTCGATGAGCGCGACCATGTTCGTGCTGCTGATCACGGCCTTCTTCCCGGTGATCGGGATCCAGTTCCCCTGGGTCACCATCCACTGGATCGCCGGCGTCCTGCTGATCCTGACGGTGCTCTACCACATCTACCACGTCTTCGCGAAACAGGACTTCTGGACGATGTGGATCGACCGCCGCGACATCGAGGAAGGCAAGCTCGGGCTCAAGGCGGCGCTGGGCCGGACCGACGAGGAGCGGCCGCGCGCGGGCAAGTATCCGGTCGACCAGAAGATGTTCCACCACATCGCCATGGTCGTCACCCTCGGCGCGGTGGTTACCGGCGTGCTGATGATGTTCCGCATCGACAACTTCCTTTGGGCCGAGCGGACGTACATGTTCAGCGACGCGGCGTGGGGCTGGATCTACGTGATCCACGGCGTCTGCGGCATCGGCCTCATCCTCCTGGTGATCGCGCACGTCTACTTCGCGATCCGGCCCGAGAAACGCTGGATGACCTGGTCGATGATCAACGGCTGGATCGACCGCGACCGCTACCTGGAGAACCACGACCCGGCGCGCTGGACGGTGGCCGAAGCAGGATCCGCCACGGCCGAGGCGGAGGGCGATTAGGTAGTGGGGTTTCAGAGCGACGGTCCGTGTCCGGCGGCCGAATCCTTGAGGGGCGGGGCGCGCCCATGAGCCTCGACGGGTTGAAGCGCCGCATCGACGCGATCGAGGAAGGGTACGAGTTCTTCCTTGCCTACGCGGCCCAGGGTCTGGCGGACGACGCGGCGAGCAAGGCCGGTGCGCAGGTCCGCGCTCATCTGCGCGGCTTCGCCGACGCGCTGGACGGTCTCGACGAGGCGTTTCGGGCGGGTCTCCCGGCAGGGAGCGCCACGGACGCGGCGCTGGCCGTGCTCGCGCGCGACGCGGAGGCTTCGCTGGCGCTGGTGCGGCTGGTGGCGGCGCAGGACGCGGTTTCCTCCCAGCTGATCGACAACCTCAACGCGTCGATCCACGTGAGGGCGCTGCTGACCGACGTCTTTGTGCTGGGGGAACTGGTCGGGGTTTAGGGAACGGTGACGTGGATCGCGTCGATTTCCTTGCGAAGCTCCACGGTATCAATACCTGGAAGAAGGGCGGGGTACGGGCGCCGCACAAACCGTTACTTCTGTTGCTGGCACTTGGTCGAGTGCATCGGGAGGAAGGCCGACTGGGCTTGTACGGAGGAGGCATCGAAGACCAGCTCAGGCAGCTTCTAAGTCGATTTGGTCCACGTCGCAGAGCACATCATCCGGAAGAGCCTTTCACCCGCCTTTCCAGAGATGGACTCTGGGAGATTCCTGGATATGAACAGCTTCCCAAGTCCACCACAGGTAGACCGGTACTGGCGGCGCTACGCAAATCGAAGGGCGGCTTCCCCGAGGGTCTGCACGGTTTGTTGCGGTCGGACCCGACGTTGGCGATCGAAGCCGCCCAGGAGATACTGGACGGCCATTTCCCCAAGTCGCTGCACGCGGATATCCGCGACGCGGTGGGGATCCCGGAATATCTGCACCGACGATCGGATCTCGGGAAGCAAACGGTCAGAGAACCGAGAGATTCCAGGTTCCGCCACAGGGTGCTGCGTGCCTACGAGCGGCGTTGTGCCGTTTGCAACTTCGACGTTCGAGTAGAGGACCAACTCCTGGGACTGGAGGCTGCGCACATCAAGTGGCATGCCGCAGGTGGGCCTGATACCGTGCGCAACGGTCTCGCAATGTGCTCTTTCCATCACAAGGCTCTCGACGTTGGCGCACTTGGACTTGAATGCGCAGATGAGGGAATCACGGTGCTCATATCGAGCGAGGTCAGCGGTCAGGGCGCCGGGATCCGGCAACTGCTCGATTTCCGGGGCGCCAGGCTCCGAATTCCCCGAAGTCGGCGGGACGAGCCAGACTGTGGGTTCGTTGATTGGCACCGCCGAGAGGTATTCCGTGAGCCTGCGCTCGATCCAATCGCCTGATCCCAGGTGGTGTGTCAAAGCCGGGACCACTTGCTTTAGTCATAGGTACGGCCATACTATGTGTTATGGCCATAACTACCATCAAGTCCACCTATTCCCTCGACCTGAACTCTGTTCGGACGCTGGAGGCGCTGGCCGAGCGCTGGGACGTGTCGAAGTCGGAAGTCATCCGCCGCGCGCTCCGGATCGCGTTGGTGGCGGGTGACGACACGGACGGCTCGGTTGCCCTGGAGGCCCTGACCCGCCTCCAGGAGTCTGTGCGCGAGCGCGGTGTGGACCTCGGGCAGTGGGAACGGGACCTCGTGGCCGAGCGCGCCGCAGCGGCGCGGCGGCTACGGTTCGACTCCGAGTGATCCACCTCGACACGAGCTTTCTGATCCGGGCCCTGGTGCGTGGGACACCGGAGGATCAGGCTCTGCGAAGGTGGATCGCCAAGGGTGTGTCGCTGGCGGTGTGTTCGGTGGCCTGGGCCGAGTTTCAGTGCGGGCCGCTGAGCCCGTCGGAACTCGCGGTGGCTGGCGCGATCATCGATCGACACCGGGCATTCACGAAGGAGGACGCCGAGGGCGCCGCGCGGCTGTTCAACGAGTCGGGACGTCGCCGCGGGTCGCTCGTGGACTGCATGATCGCGGCTGCGGCACAAGCGGACGACGCGCCAGTTGTCGCCGCCAACACCGCGGACTTTCTCAGGTTGATTGAATGGGGAGTGACGACGGCGGATTGAACGGTTTTGCGCCGCCCGACCCTCTCAGCCGATTGACTTCAGCTCGATCCGGAAGATCATGATGGCGTTGGGCGGCACGGAACCCCTCCCCTGGCTACCATAGCCTAGTTCAGGCGGGATGATGATTCTGCGAATCCCCCCGACCCGCATGCCTGTCACGCCCTCGTCGAACCCGGGCACGACGTCACCCGCCCCCAGGAGGAAGGGGAACTCACCGCTGTCGAACTGGGCGCCGTTCGCCAGCCAGCCGGTGTAGGCGACGGTCACACTCTGGCCGGTCGCGGCCGGCTCGCCTGTACCCACGGCGATATCCTCGTAGTAGAGCCCCGACGCGGTGCGGGTGAAGTTGGCCAGGTTGATCCCGAGCGATGCGGCGAATTGTGTGTTCTCGATGGAATCGGGGCCCGTCATGTCGTCACCGCATGCCATGGACGCGGTCACGGCGATCAACAGGCCAATCGCCCGGCGGACCCTTCTCCTCGATCGGCTCACGAAAGAGCCCCCGCCGTACGCAGTCGCCGGTACTCGCGGAACGAGATCAGCTTCCGCCTCCCTTCGTCCCACAGGGCCAGGTGCAGCGTCTTGAGGCCGTCCCACAGCGTCAGGGTGGGAGCCTTCCACAGCTCCGGGTTTTCGTCGTGGCAGCGCTGCAGCCGGTAGTTGGGGATCCGGGCGCTCAGATGATGGACATGGTGGAGTCCGATGTTCGCGGTGAACCACTGCAGCATCTTGGGCAAGCGCAGGAAGGACGAGCCGTAGAGGCCCGCGTCGTAGTAGTTCCAATCCTCGCGCCAGTGCCAGTAGGCGTCTTCGAACTGATGCTGCACGTAGAAGAGCCAGACTCCGATCGCACACGAGAGCAGGATCAGCGGAAGCTGGATCATGAGGAAGGTGCCGATCCCGATGGTGAGCCAGGCGCCGCCCAGGATGGCTACCAGGGCCACGTTCGTCCACCATACCGACTGCCATTCACGCTTCCACGCCCTGGGCACGTCCCACGGGAAACGGTGCTTGACCAGGAACTGGAACGCCGCGCCGGGGCCGAAAAGGACGATCGGGTTGCGGTAGAACCGGTATCCGAGGCGTTGCAGGAAAGACATCGCCTCGTACTCCCTGACGGTGACCGTGACGATGTCTCCGAACGTCCGGACGTCGAGGTCGCCCGAGTGGGCGTGGTGGATCGCGTGCGTCTTTCGCCAGTAGTGGTACGGGGTCAGCGTCAGCACCCCGATCACCGATCCGGTAATGCAGGCCAGCCGGTGCGAATTGAAGTAGGACCCGTGGCCGCAGTCGTGCTGGAACATGAAGAGCCGCATCTGCAGGCCGGCGGTGGGAACGGCCAGCAGCAGCGTCAGCCAGTAGCCGACCCCGAGGCTCCAGTACATGAGCGCCCAGGCGCCGGCGTAGAGGACGGCGGTGTACCCCATCTGCCATGCGCTCCGGCGATCGTCGGGGCCGAAGTAGGGCGCCAGGACCTTCTTCCAGTGTCGGACCTGCTCTCGGTCGATCTTCATTCGGTTCGGGCTATCTCCTTGTTTCGGGAATCCCGTACGGGTACAGCCCGTTCAGGTCCACGTTCTCGTAGGACAAGGCATCCAGGAAGGTCGTGCCTACGAAGGGCTCCGGCGCCTCGACGATCACGATGGTGCGCGCGTAGCCGGTTTCGTCGAAGCCGCGACGGAAATGTACACGCGACTTCACGACGAAGACATCGTAGTCGGCGGGATCGATGTCGCCGATGCGGAAGTTGTTCGGGTAGAGCACCTGCTCGTACGCCGGGGTGAGGATGACGAGGTTACCGTTGCCGAACGAGACCGCTGCGATGGCGTCGTAGCCGAGGCCCTCGCCGAAGTAATCGAGTGTGCCGGCAATGCGCCGTGGCGAGCCGCCCGACGGCGTGAAGCCGCCGATTTCCATGTCGAAGGCGTCGCCGGGTTGGGCGCCGGCGGCCGCCAGCGCCTCCAGGGTGGCGGGCGAGGTGATCGTGCCGTAGAGGACGTTGCCGATTCCGGCCGCTTCGAAGGCGTTCAGGATGTGCGTGGCGTCGCCGGGGCGGTCGCTGTGGTCGCCGACCGCGACAGGTGTCTCGCCGCGTGCGATGGCCTGCGCCACGATCCGCGCCGCCTCGTCGGGACGGGGGTAGCCGCCGACCGCGAAGTCCTCGCGCACCCGCCACATGAAGTCGTCCATGTCGTCGGCGATCCGGTCCGCGAGAGCCTGGTCGTCGTTGGTCATGACCTGGATGGTCGCGCCGACATCGGGGACATCGGACCAGGGATAGCCGTAGAAGACGTTGACGTACGCGTCGTCCTCCCGCGCCTCCCACCGCCGAGCCCGCTCCATGATGTCCATCGAAGGGGACTGGCCGGTCCACTGCAGCACGGTCGCCGTGATGATCCCGGGCTTGCGTGTCGCGGTGGTGGACCTGTACTCGCCCAGCGCGGCGAGCCGAAGCGCCCGGGCGGCGCGCTCGCCCTGGATGTAGGCGTCGTAGTGGGGATAGCGCTTGGTGACGAAGGAGAAGTCGGCGTGTTCCAGGAACTCGGCGTCCTCGTTGCCGTGCAGGTCGAACGTCGCCGCGATGGGGACTCCGGGGCCGACCACTTCGCGAAACCGGCGCGCGATCTCGGCCTCGGGGCGCGGGACGTCGCGCACGGCCATCGCGCCGTGCAGGGACAGGTAGACCGCGTCCACGGGAAGCTGCTCCTCCAACTCGGCGAGCATGATGCCGAGGAAGTGGTCAAAGGTCTCTTTCGTGTTCCAGCTCCTGGACGACCCGCCGTACACCCCGACAGGCGAGGTCAGCGGCACCAGCTCCACGTCGCCGAACTCGCGCGCCCGCGTGGTGAATCCGCCCACGTATCCTCCGGACGTCAGCAGCGCCTCGCCGGAGAGCGGCTCGCTGGCCCGCAGCCAGTCCTCGACCTCGGTGTCGCCCCCGGGGCAGAGGGTACAGGTCTCGTGCTGGAAACGGGCGACGGCAAAGCGCAGCTGGTCGGAAGCATCGGCGCTGCCGAAGCGAAGCGTGGTGCCTTCCTCTCCGTCGCCCTCATAGGCAACGGTGCATCCACCGGATGCGAGGAGGCATGCGGAGAGGAGCGCGACGGCCCGCAGGTACATCATGCCGGCCCTGCGTGGGCTGGCCTTGCGTGCGCCGGCCTTGCGTGCGCCGGCCTTGCGAGCGCAGGAGTCGGCGGGTTTCGGGAATGTTGGCATCATCGGATCGGCCTCAGGGTTTCGGTACCGAGTGAGCGGCAGCGCAACAGCGCTCGAATAGCCGTGAAATCTCCGGGACTGACACTAGCCCAGAACGTCGCGCAGTGCCAAAAGATGATCGTCGGTCAGCCCGTGCATCTCGAAGAGGGACACGCCGGACGCGCCCGCTTCCCGCGCGGTGGCCACAGCCGCGCCGAGCTGCGGCGGGTCGAGCGCGGGAAGGTATAGTCCTGCGGTCAGGGGAGTCGATCCGAGCGCGGCCACCCCCTCGCGCACCCCGTCGCCGATCCACGGGATGTCCTCCAGGTAGAAGCTGTGGTACAGCATCGGGAAGACCCGGTCGAGGGGCCACTCGTCCCACGCCTGGCGAACCAGGCGGCGCGCGATGGTCGGGGTGGGGAAGACGGCTGCTGTGATGGGCTTGCCGTGATCGTGCACGGCGCCCGCGAGGTCCCGCACCGTCGCCGTAACGCTGTCCCAGCGAAACCGTCGCCACGCCTCGTCGGAAGGCGGGTCGGCGATGTCGAGGGGGTCGCGGCCGTCGAGGGCGGCGAACTGTTCCCGACACACTTCGCAGTAGCAGAAGTCGAACTCGGGCAACTCGGAGTCCTGCACGAGGTCGTAGGTCTCCCAGAGGCCGCGCGGAAGGATGACGTCGCAGTGGCGGACGTAGTCGAGGTGCACACCGTCCACGGCCGGGTTCGCGGCCAGTTCACCGACCAGGCCACGCAGGTACTCCCGCACGGGTTCGCGTGACGGACAGACCCATTTGTAGTAGTCGACATAAGGAGGCCGATCGAGCGAAGACTCGAGGTTGCGGCTGACCGTGAACCACTCGGGGTGGGTGGTCTGCGCCCACTCGTCGCCGTTGCGGTTGAGCGTCCAGAACCAGCGGTGGTAGTCGAGACCCTCGGCGTGGGCGGCTCCGGAGACGAGATCGATGTCGCCGCCGCCGACAAGCACCGCGTCGAGTCCGGCTTCCCGCAGCCTGGCGAACCGGCGTCGCCATTCGGCCGCGTCGTAGTCGCGGTTGCCGTGCACCCAAGTCCAGGCGGTGAAGGCTTGCGGCGGGCCTCTCTCGGGGACGGACCGCGGCGGGTCGGCGTCGGGGGAACAGGCGGTCAGCGCGCTGCCCGCGACTGTGCTGCTGGCGATTGCACCCCCCGCGACCCGGAGAAAGTCGCGTCGTTTCATGCCGGCGTCGGCACGTGCCGGGTCGCGCTTCATCGTTCGCCTTCGGCCACGAACCGCACCAGCCCCCATCGCTCCGGGATGTGCATGTTGATCTCTCCCTGGGGCGACCAAACCCAGTTGTGCTCGGGGTGGCGATTGTCCCGTGTGGGCTCGCGTGCCCGGCGGTAGGTGCCATTCACGACTTCGAGGGGCCACTGGACGCGGGAGAAGTTCAGGCGCCAGGTGTCTCCGGGGCGGGGTGGATGGCCGTGCCGGAAGGGACCTGCGATGGGGTGGGGAGTGCCGGCAGTGCCCTCTGCGGCGGTTTCCTCGCCAGCCGTGTGCGTGAAGCCCGCCGGCGGTGCCAGTGCCGACCATGGGATCGCGATCTCAATACTCCATCCCAAATCCTCGTCCGACGGATCGTTCAGCGTGCCGTCGAGTTGGACCGCGCTGCGCAGCCCCACCATGTCCCACGCGACGTTTGCCCTGCCCCGGCGGTTGTAGGGCCGGTTGAGGAAGAGGTCGAACTCGGTGCCCAGCGCGTTGATCTCGAGCTCGTAGTAGGCGAGCGCGTCGCCGTCGGGATCGATGAACACCTCGAAGTCGTGCTCGCGGTAGAGGATCGCGTCGCGGTCGGCGAGGGTGGCCCAGAGGTGGGGTTCCTCCAGTTCGGCGGCGATGTACAGGTGCGTGTCGTCCCACAGGATTTTCGTGCGGGTCGCCCACTGTGGCGTCGGCCAGTCTTCGCCCCGAATGTCGACGAAGTGCTCCGTCCAGGGGGCGAGACGCCACGAGGGGTCGGCCAGGTCGCCGTCGATGGTGGGCGGCGATGCGGTGCGCGGGGCGTCGTAGGTGCGAACGTCTGCGGGGTCCTGCCCGTGCAGGGGCGAGGGCGGGAGATGGGCCGCGCGCCCTCCGGCAACTGCCGCCGCGAGCGCGAGGCGGGCAAGGACGGTGCTGGGGCGGTTGGGCATCTCGTTCGGATCCTCCGGTTCACTCGCGCGTAACACGTACATGGAAACTTGACGCAGGGCATTCGCGGCCACCACCTTGCCGCGTTGACCGGAACGTGCGGATGTCCGCTCGCGGGTCCGCAGTTCTTCGCTCCCAGCCTTCGGCTCCCGAGAGAGATCCCATGGATTACAACCCCGACCTCCCCTGGTACAGACGTCTCCACTGGCAGGTGCTTTGCGCGATGGTCCTGGGCGTCGGCATCGGCCTGACCCCTTCCGGGGACTTCTTCGCCCAGTACTTCGGCTGGCTGGGCGCCCTGTTCATGCGGCTCTTGCGGATGATCATCGTGCCGCTGGTCATCACCTCCATCATCTCGGGAGTGGCGTCCGCCGGAAGCGGGCGCACGGTGGGCCGCATGTTCGGCAAGACGATCGGGTACTACATGACGTCCAGCCTGCTGGCCGCGCTCACCGGCCTGATCCTGTTCAACATCTTCAATCCCGGCCGCGGCTATCCGGTGACCGACACCGGAGCGGAACCCCCGGACCTCGCGACCCCCGAAGGGCCCGTCGAACTGCTGTTTACCATCATTCCGGACAACTTCCTGGAAGCGGCCACCGCGGGCGACATGCTGATGGTGATCTTCTTCTGCATCGTCTTCGGGGTGGCCGTCACGACGCTGGCCGAGGGGCCGCGTGAGAGGATCACAGGCCTGATCGATGCGCTCTTCAAGGCGATGATGTCGCTCACCACGGGCATCATCAAGCTGCTCCCGATCGGCGTCTTCGGGCTGATGGTCACACTGGTGGGCGAAACCGGCCTTCGGTCCTTCGGGAACCTCGCGCAGTACGTTGCGGCGCTGGGTTCGGGCCTCGCGATCCACTTCTTCATCACGCTCCCCCTCCTGCTGTACTTCTGGGCACGCGTTTCGCCGTGGAGGCACGCGATGAACATGCGTGAGCCCCTCCTGGTGGCGTTCTCGACGAGTTCGTCCGCCGCGACCCTGCCGGTCACCATGAAGACCGTGCGGGAGAAGGTCGGGGTGTCCAATCGCGTGTCTTCGTTCACGCTGCCCATGGGCGCCACCGTGAACATGGACGGAACCGCGGTCATGGAATGCGTGGGCGCGCTCTTCATCGCGCAGGCCCTGGGGGCCGACATCGGGTTCCTGACCCAGGTCGTCGTCGTCCTGACCGCGCTGCTCGCGTCGATCGGTGCCGCGGCGGTGCCGTCGGCGGGACTGGTGGTGATCTTCATCATCCTCGGCGCGATCGGAATCGGGGACAACCCCGAAGCGATGCTGATCGTGGGCGCGATGCTCTCGATCGACCGGCCGCTCGACATGGCCCGGACGGCCGTCAACGTCTACAGCGACTCGTGCGCGGCGGCGGTGGTTGCGAAATGGGAAGGTGAAGAGGGCATCGACGAGGAGGTGATGGGGTAGGGGGGCGGGGGGGCGTCCTGCGGGGCGCTCGCCGTCGCGAATCGCCTGGGTGGCAGCTCAGGTGATCCAGCTCATTACGACCTCGACCGACCACCCTTCGGGTTGCCGGGTGACCAGCAATCCTTCGCCGCCGAGTTCCGCCCGGTCCCCACCGCGCCAATGAAAGCTGCTTAGCCACTCGACGTGGACCTTGTAGCCTTCCTTTCCCGGGGCGGGCTCGACCACGAATGCGTTCAGGGCGGACAACGGTTCAGATGGTTCCGCCGCGTAGTCCACCACTCCCGGCCAACGCCACACGGAGAAGGTCAAATGCAGCTCGGTGGGGTCTTTCAGGCGGCAGTCGCCATCAGGGAAGGCGCAATTCCCGGTGGGTACCAGAGGGTCTTCCGTGGACCACCGCCAGCCGCGTGCGGCGATGGCCCCGTCCAGGAAGCTGCGCGTGGATGCGGCGAGTGGCTCTTCGCCGTCATGGGCAATTGCCGCCCTCCCCCTTACCAGGGTCCTCCACTCTGGCTCCCACATGATCTCGGCCACATGTTCGAGCGCCGCCAGAACTGCTTCGCCCTCGGCGGTGTCTGAGCCAGCTTCGACGACACGGCCGGCGCAGCCGAGCGCGAGCGTACCCAGCAGGGCGAGGACGGCGACTTGCGCCGACTGCCTGCGGCGGATGCGGGCAGGGGAAGCGCCGGGACAAGGTAGGCGTTCACCGGAGTTGGCGGCATTGATCATGCTTCGGTCCTTTTCCTGGCCTGGTCGATCCGACCTACCGCCCCGCGCCCGCCATCACCACCACGAGCGGTCGCAAGGTGTGTAGCACCGTGACCGTGTCCCCCTGTGCGGCCAACACATCGGACAGCCTCCGATACACGTGCGGGCTCTCGTCCGTTCCGCCGCCGCGCAGCACGACGCCCTTCCGGTCGACCCAGTCGTTCATCTTCTCGTGGGACACCTTGCCGCGCTTCAGCACCTTGCCGGTTCGGCGGTGGCGTTTTCCGCGCGCGGCAGTGCGGCTCATGACGCGGCCGGCGCCGTGCACGGTGGAATGGAGGGCCCGCGCCTGGAGTTCGGTGGCCGCTGACCCGGGCGCGTCGGCCCGCGCGCCCTCCAGGATCACCGAGTCGTCGCCCATCGAGCCGCCCACGAACCCCTTCTGCCCGGGGAACGCCGGGGTCGCCCCCTTCCGCACAACGACGAAGGTCTCTCCGAAGTGCTCTTCCTCCCAGGCGAAGTTGTGGTGGTTGTGGACGAGTTCGACCTCGCGGCCGCCGACGATGTCCACCGCCTTCCGGACCGCCCATTCGCGTCCCGCGTAGGCGTAGCGGCCCGCCAGGTTCATGAGGCGCCAGTAGTCGTGGCCGACGGGCGCGTCCAGGTCCAGGATGACCTCGGCCTCGCGGACACGCGTGCCCCATTCCGCGCCCTGCCCGAGCGCGAGAAACGACGATGCGACGGTGTGGCCGAAGCCCCGCGAGCCGAAGTGTACGCCGACCCACACGCGGTCCTTCTCGTCGGCGAAGACGTCCACGTAGTGGTTGCCCGACCCCACCGTGCCGAGCTGTTTGCGGGCTTTGTGGTGGAGGACGGCGCGGTGCCTGGCCGGCACCGCCTCCCAGGACGGATCCTCGAACAGCGGGTGGTCCGACGGCGCGTCGGACGACTTGTTCGTCCCGCCGATCCCGAATGTGAGTTCTTTGCGGATCTCGTCGCCGATGCGTTCGAGATTGCGCCGGAGCCCGCCGGGGCGGTCGCGCAGTTCGTCCAGGTGGAGGTCCGTGCGGATCGCCGCGTTCCCGCACGCGATGTCGAACCCCACGCCCGCGACGCTAACCTGATTGCGGTAGGCCGCCACGCCGCCGATCGGCATGACGTATCCGAGGTGGCCGTCGGCCATGAGTGCGGCGTGTTCGGCGCGCTGGGCGACGCGCTCCAGCTGCGCCAGCGTCTGCTTCTCGTGTTGCCCGAATACCAGCATGGGTTCACAGTCTACGTAGGGGAGGCCCGCGGGACCGCGACAGGGCGGCCGTGAAAGGGGCGTCCAATGTACTCGCGGAGGAGGGATTCGTGAAAACTCGTCGGGTTGGATTACTCGGTCGTTCGTTGTTTGTGGCAGAAACGTGCATGGTGGCGGTGATCGCGGTCAGCCCTCGGATTGCTTTGGGACAGGCCAGCACATCCACCCCCGACCTCGACGGCATCGCCGCCTTCCAGGAATCGAGCTTGGCGCAGGTGGTCGAGCGGTTCAGCGCCGACCTGGGCGTATTGGAGCGCAGGTGGGGCGACATTCCGTATTCGGCCGCGCGCCAGACCCGCATGCGCGACTTCCTCGCCGGCTGGGCGAAGGAGCTGGACGCGCTCCGGATTGCGCCGGACGACGTGGACGGGAGCATCGATCGCGTCCTGCTCAGCAGCGAAGTGCGGTACCGGCAGGAGCTGCTCGCGCGCGAGGGGCGGATGGTGGCCGAAGTGCTGCCGCTGCTGCCCTTTGCGGATGACATCGTTGCGCTGCTGGACGTGCGGCACTCGCGCAAGGAGGTCGACGGGCAGGTGATCGCGGGGGGTCTGGCGGCGCTCGCCGAGGCGGTGGCCGCAGCCGACCGTGCGCTGCGGTCCCGCCCAACCGCCGGGGGGGCTGGAGGGGGTGGGGAAGGGCAGTCGACCCCGACGCCGATCACCGGACTGCGCGCCGTGCGGCTCCTTCAGTCCTACAGAAGCGCTCTTGGAAGCTGGTACCGCCACTACGAGGGCTATGACCCGCTCTTTACCTGGTGGGCGAAGCAGCCCTATCAGGTGGTGGACGAGGCGCTGGACCGGTACCTGCTCACGCTGCGGGACAGAATCGTCGGGTGGCCGGAGGGCGCGGAGGAGCCGATCGTGGGCGACCCGATCGGGCGCGACGGCATGGAGGCCGACCTGATCCGCGAGATGATCCCGTACACGCCGGAGGAGCTGATTGCGATTGCCGAGCGCGAGTTCGCGTGGTGCGATGCGCGCATGCTGGAGGCGTCGCGGGACCTGGGGTACGGGGACGACTGGCGGGCTGCGCTGGAACACGTGAAGACGCTGCACATGGAGCCGGGCCGACAACCCGAACTGATCGTGGAGCTGGCGCAGGAGGCTGTCGACTTCCTTGAGGCGCGCGACCTGATGACGTTGCCGCCGCTGGCCAAGGAGGTGTGGCGGCTGGAGATGATGTCGCCCGAGCGGCAGCGCGTCAGCCCGTTCTTCCTGGGCGGCGAGGTCATCCGCGTCTCGTTCCCGACCGACGAGATGGCGCACGACGAAAAGCGCATGAGCATGCGGGGCAACAACATCCACTTCGCGCGCGCGACCGTCCACCACGAGCTGATCCCCGGTCATCACCTGCAGGGCTTCATGACCGACCGCTACAACTCGCACCGAAACCTCTTCCGCACGCCGTTCTGGGGCGAGGGATGGGCGCTCTACTGGGAGATGCGGCTGTGGGACATGGGCTTCCCGTCCACCCCCGAGGACCGGATCGGGATGCTGTTCTGGCGCATGCACAGGGCGGCGCGGATCATCTTCTCGCTCAGTTTTCACCTGGGTGAGATGACCCCCGACGAGGCGATCGCCTTCCTGGTGGACCGTGTCGGGCATGAGCCCGCGAACGCCACCGCCGAGGTCCGCCGCTCCTTCAACGGCAGCTATTCGCCGCTCTACCAGGCCGCGTACATGCTGGGCGGCCTGCAGATCCGCACGCTGCAGGAGCAGCTGGTCGGCAGCGGCCGAATGACCGAGCGCGAGTTCCACGACACGATCCTGCAGGGGGGGCGCATGCCCATCGAGATGGTGCGGGCCCGGCTGCTGGGTGAGGCGCCGCCTCGGGATTTCCGGGCGGGCTGGCGGTTCTACGGGGATCCGCTGTAGAGAATCCGGGGTGACGAGTGCGGGCGAATCAATAGCCCAAAACGCCGTAGTTGCCGTCCAGGATCAGGCGTACGGACACGTACAATCCCAGCAACGCGAACAGCACCCAGGGGGCGTTCATCGCGCCGATGTAGCCGTAGAGTTCACCTCTGCTGATCCGCCGGTGCCTCCCGGCCACGAAGAAGCTGACCCAGTAGACCGACGTGACGTAGACCCACTGCCAGAACAGCATGACCCCGATAATGCCTGCGACGACCGCCGGGAGGAATCCTGTGGTGTACGTCGCGTACAGGACCAGCGTGGGCACCGGCGTGAAAAAGCCGTTGGCCACGTCGCCGCTGAAGCCGAATGTGCGGCGGTCCGCGAAGGACCCGTCGAACTGCGAATAGGTCGCCCAGACGTCCGCCCAGACGGTGGGGGAGAGCGCCCGTCTCAGCGGTACCCTGGCGGACAGGAACTCGATTGCCGGCGTCCGGCCGGTTTCGCTCTGCCACCTGCGCCAGTAGTCGGTGCGCGTCTCGATGTAGTCGCGCTTGAGGAACAGGCACGCCTCCCAGTAGCAGATCACCAGGTTGGTCGAAAAGAACAGGCTGAGCAGACCGTGGATGACGTTGAGATCGCCGTAGACGACCTGGCGGGTCACCAGGCCGGCGAGCAGCAGCAGTGCGATTGCCAGCGCGGCCAGGAGTATGGCGGGGATGCCTGAACCGTCCGCCGCGGGACGATTCGATTCGGTTCCGCTCAACCCTGCTGCGCCTTCCATTCCTCCAGCAGCCCCTGGTCGCGCTCAAGGTTGAGCGCCACCTGCGCGCGCCGCTCTTCGGGAAGGGTCCTGAACCACTCGAGCGTATCGAGCGCTGTGACCGCCATGGGGCGGAACTTGAGTCCAGCGGCAACGGCCTTGTGCGACCGGACGCGCGAGAGCCCGCGGACCGCTCCCTCGGTGGGCGGATACCACAGCTGGAAGCGGGCCTCCCTCTCAGCGAGAAACTCCTCGTCGATCCAGGTGAACGAGAGCGGCGTGCTGGTGATGGCGCGGATGCCGTACAGGAACTCGGCCATTGAGGTCGGGTCGAGGTTGGGCCCGGCGGTGTTGTACGTGCCGCCGATGTCGCGCTCGAGGCACAGGATCATGAACTCGGCCAGGTCGCGCACGTCGATATACTGAACCGGCGTGTTCCGGCTGCCCGGGGCGATGATCTCGCCGCCGTGGTCGATGCGCACGGGCCAGTAGGTGAAGCGGTCGGTGGTGTCGCCCGGTCCCGCCACGACATGCAGCCGCAGCACCGTGCCGCGTTCCCGGAAGCCGTCGGTGACCGCGTTCTCGCAGAGGATCTTGAGGGGCCCGTAGTAGCGGTTGACGTCTTCGCTCTCGGGATCCTCGATGGGAAGGAGCACGCCGTCCTCGGTGATCTCGTCCTGGTCGAAGCTGTACACCGACCCGGTCGAGGTGAAGAGGTACCGGCCCACCGAGTCCTGGAGCAGCGCTACCGAATCGCGCACGTGACGCGGCACGTACCCGCTGTTGTCGATCACGGCGTCCCAGGTGCGGCCTTCCAGCGCGCCCAGCTGGCCGTCCCGGTCGCCGATGAGCGCTTCCACGCCGGGGAAGAGGCCGGGAGCGGTGCGGCCGCGGTTGAAGATGGTGACCTCGTGGCCGCGGTACATGGCGTACCGTACCTGGTGCGGGCCGATGAACCCGGTGCCGCCCAGGATGAGGAGCTTGAGGGGGCGGGGTGCGGGGTCGGGGGGCGGCGGGCCTGGCGGTTCCGTGCCGGTCGCGGCGGGGTATCCCCGGTCGCTGGCGAGGAGAGAACCGGCGGGCGCGAGCGATGCTGCGGCCGCGGCGGAGGTGGCGAGGAAGGTGCGGCGGGTGTGTGACATGCGGGGTGATCCTGTGGCAGGCGTGGAAGGAACTCGCTATCAGATTCGGGGCGAGCAGGTGCCTGTGGCAAGCCCCCGGGGGCCGGCCGATCCTGCTGACCGGCCCCCTTGGGGCTTGTCAGGGTCGCTCAGCAGCAGGCGCCGCCGCAACAACCGCCGCCGCAACAACATCCGCAGATGTTTGTCATCGTGTCCTCCGTGACTGGGGTTGACGTGTTGATCGTGCTGTGTCGATCCGGTCAGCAGCCACAGGCAGCTTCACGCTCCAGGGTGGCGCCGAGCCGATTGAGGTCCTCCATCATTGCGCGAACCCGTTCCACGTCGATGCAGTAGCACGAGCGCGTTCCGTCCACTTCCCCCTTTATCAAGCCTTCCTCACGAAGCACCCGCAGATGCTGGGAAACGGTCGACTGCGCAAGGGGAAGGTCGTCCACGATCTCACCGCAGACGCACATTTGCCGCTTGGCAAGCAATGTCAGAATCGTCACGCGTGCGGGGTGCGCAAGCGCCCTGCCCCACCGCGCGGTTCGCATGACCCCGGTATCAAAGCCGGTCTCACGTGTCTTCGTGGCCATGCACTTCCCTTTCTGAAAAACCATCGTTTATCGACGATATACGATAAATAATATACTGCGCATGTCAATACCCGGTCGGTCATGGCACATCAAATCGGGGTCCCTGTCAGGCGATCTGGTCGGCGAGCCGCGCAGGGTCCACGAGCCGCACAGGGTCCGCGGGGCTCAGACCTCCCAGCCCGCCCGGTACTCGCGCGTCAGGTACCGGTTCGCTTCCTCGACGTTGGTGACGCGCATCGCGTCGGCGTCGTAGTGGATCTTTTTCCCCTGGCCGGTGCGGAGCGCGACGATGCCGAGCAGCATGACTTCGGTGAGCCGCGACGCGTAGTCGAAGGGGCACGACGCCTCGCCGCCGTCCTTGCATGCGTTCACCCAGTTCATCTGGTGGTTGTCCTCGATCCGCGGATGGGTCTGCGGAACGGCCTCGGCGTCTGCGGTGAGCGACTCGGGGAACAGCTGCGGATTGCGCCCGTAGGTGCCGTGCATGAGGATCCCGCGGTCGCCGACGAACATCACGCCGCCGGTGCGGTTCAGATCGACATCGTCGGGGAGTGCGGCCGGCCGGGGCGGCATGAGGCCTCCATCGTACCAGTGGAGGTCGACGGGTGGCATCGAGCCCCGTGCCGGGAACTCGTAGTGGGCGCGCATGGCCAGCGGGAAGGAGGCGGGGTCGTCCTGAGGGCCGCCCCAGGGAGTCGACGTGGCCTCGATGGTGGTGGGGTAGGTGAGGCCGAGGGCCCAGTAGGGGTGGTCGACGAGGTGCGCGCCCATGTCTCCGAGCGCGCTGACTCCGAAGTCGACCCAGCCGCGCCAGTTGAAGGGGTGGTAGACCGGATGGTAGGGGATCTCCTTCGTCGTCGGCCCAAGATAGAGGTCCCAGTTCATGCCCTCAGGGAGCGCGTAGCCGGCATCCATCACGTCCGCGGCGACGGACAGGATCGCGCCCTGGTGCCACTGCTGGTACCAGCCGGGGTTCAGTCCCTCCTTCCACGGCTCGGGACGATGGATCCCCTGGGGCCAGATCGGCCGGTTGGTCCAGATGTGGACTTCGCGCACGTCGCCGATGACTCCCGCTTCGATCCACTCGTTGACCAGACGGGCGTCGTCGCCGGAATGACCCTGGTTCCCCATCTGCGTGACCACGCCCGTCCGCTCCGCGATCTCGGCAAGCGCGCGCGCCTCGTGGACCGTGTAGGTCAGCGGCTTTTCGACAAAGACGTGCTTGCCCGCTTCCATCGCGGCCTTCGCGATGGGCGCGTGAAGGTGGTCGGGGGTCGCGACGAGAACTGCGTCGAGGTCGTCCTCCCGGTCCAGGAGTTCGCGGAAATCCGTGTACTGGCGCGCCTGAAAGAACTGGTCGCGCCAGCGGTAGCCCTTTTCGCGGGGGTTGCCGTCGCCGTCGGTCATCCTCTCCTGCACCCGTCGGTGGACGACTCCGAAGTCCACGTCGCAGATGGCGGCGATGTGCTCGGTCCCGAACTCCTGCGCGTTCTCGGTGCCCTGACCGCCGACCCCGATGATCGCGATGTTGAGTCGGTCGGAGGGCGCCTGGTACCCCGGGCCTCCCAGCACGTGCCGCGGGACGAACATCGCTCCCATGGCGAGGCTGGAACTGCGGTCGACGAAGTCTCTGCGGGTGATCTTGTCGGACACCTGTGGCTGCTCCCTGGCCGGGCGCCGTGTGGCATGGACTCCCGGCCTGTTCAGTTCAACGGCCGCCTTGCGCGACCGGCGCGGTTCCCGGACGTTGTCGATCCGGAAACGCCAAACGGAGGTTATGATGGCCCGCTTCGCTTTCGCACGGCAAGCCCGCCGCGTGCTCGCTTCGCTTCTCGCTCTTGCACTCTTCCCCGCGCTGCTCTCGGCGACCTGGTCCGTGATCGCGATCGATACACGGACCGGACAGGTCGTGATCGCCTCGGCGACGTGCGTGGCCCAGGGCCGCTTTCCGAACTTCCCGGCGAAGGGCCTGATGGACATCCAGGCCATCGTGGTGCCCGGGGTGGCGGTGGCGGCGGCGCAGGCCGGAGTGGATGTGACGCGGGCGAACCAGGAGCTGATCTACCGGGAACTCAGGGCCGGCACGGCGCCCGACCGGATCATCGAGATGCTGTCGGAGGATCCCGACTTCGAGCGCCGGCAGTTCGGCATTGTCGACCTCCAGGGCCGGTGCGCGGGGCACTCCGGGAGCGGAAACGGACAGGCGTCGCTCGCGGTTGCCGACAGTATTCCTTCGGCTGGGATCCATTTTTCGGTGCAGGGCAACATCCTGGCCTCGGACGACGTGGTGCACCTGGCGGTCGAGGCATTCAAGTCCGAGGGCGGCACAATGGCTGACCGGGTCATGGCCGCGATGGAGGCCGCCGACGCGGCGGGCGGGGACGTTCGCTGCACCTGCGAATCGGAGCCGCTGCTCGACCACGTCCCCTGCGACGGGAAGACCTCGCACGTGGCCTACATTCTCGTCGCGAACCCGGACGATCCGGAAGGCGAGTCCTTCAACGACGGGGAGTATTCGCTCTACATCGACGTGACCGACGAGAACATCGAGCAAGGCGAGAACGCCAACCCCGTGATCACCTTGAGAATGCGCTACGACAGGTGGAAGGCCGGCGGAGGACCGGCACCGGCACGCTAGGCGTCGGGGCTAAACCTCGCCGTTGATCGCGGCGACCGCTGCGGCCTCGGACTCGTGGATCGCGATGATCCGGTCGAAGCCGCTCGCAGCGAGCACCTTGCGCACCCCGCGAGTGGGGTTGGAGATCGCGAATGCGTGACCGGGTCCATCGAACTGCCTTGCCATGGTCATCAACACGCGCAGGCCGGCGCTGCTCAGGTAGGGCACCTGCTCGAAGTCGACGACCAGCGCCACGTCATCCGGCCCGATGCCCGCCTCGAGCGCACTCTGCCATTCCAGGTAGTTGGAGCTGTAGACGCGCCCCTCGGGCTTCGCGACCAGTACTCCCTGGTTGCGCGACCAGTTCAGTTCCATGTCGATGACCCTCCTCCGCCGTCCCTATGCACGAGCCCGCCAGGCCTCCAGAAGGGCCGCCTCGATCTCCATCATCTGCTCGATCGTTGACGGGCCGAGTTGCATTTCGGAACCCGGTTCGGGCCGCTTGCGCAGTCCGCTGCGCATGGCGCCGCCGGGCCGGTCCTCGTCGGTCAGTCCGTTCCACCACGCCAGTGTATCGCGGATCGTGTCGGCGATCGGCCGGCTCGTGTAGCCCGCGGCGATCGACCGGGAATGGTCGACCAGATGCGCTCCGCCCCAGTCTCCCGTCGTCGGGTTCCAGATCGGGAACATGCAGCCCTGCTCCTCGACGAAATCGGCGTCGACCCAGTGCAATGCGGTATCGCTGCCGCTGACGTCCCTGCACGTCTCCAGCATCTGGCGCATGTTCACCGCTTCGACCGGGCCGACGCCGTTGAAGACGCCGCCGACCTCGTTTTCCAGCATCCGCACCATCCAGCCCCCGAGGTCGCGGGCGTCGATGAACTGCACGGGGTCCTCGGGAAGGCCGGGCACGGCCATGTCGCCACCGGCGGCCACGCGCACGGGCCAATAGGTCCAGCGATCGCTGCTGTCACCGGGGCCTACGATGTAGCCCGGGCGCACGATGTTGGCGCGCTCGCCGAAGATCTCCTGCACGGCCTCTTCGCACAGGGCCTTGAGCGGGCCATAGGTGGTGTTGGTCATCTCCTCGACCGTGGGGTCCTCCATCCGTCCGACCGCGTAGTCCTCGGTGATGCCGTGGGGGGTGAGGTCCTGGTAGGCCGAAATGGACGACACGAACAGGTACCGCCCGGAGTCGGCCAGGATCGTGGCCGAGTCGCGCACGTGCCGGGGGAAGAAGCCGGAGTTGTCGATGACCGCGTCCCAGCGCCGGCCCTCCAGTGCGACCAGGTCGCCGTCCCGGTCGCCGACGAGCTTCTCGAGCTCGGGGAAGAGGTGCGTGTTCGTGCGCCCGCGGTTGAAAAGGGTGACCGTGTGTCCCCGCGACACCGCGTATTCGACCATGTGGGGGCCGATGAACCCGGTACCGCCCAGCACCAGGATGGTCATGGGGGCGGGGGTGCCGTCACCCTGTTCATCGTATGGGGCGCAGGCCGCGCCGAGGCCGAGCGCTCCGGCCGCAGCCGCGGTGGTCTTCAGGAACTCTCGGCGATTCTGTACGAACATTCTTCTGGCTGCCTTCGTAACGGGGACACTCGACACTGTGCGGCACCGCTCGTCCGGGTGGCGCCGCGCCGCGCACACTTCCGAAACGGCGGACAGACAAGGTAGGGACGCGCGGCGCATTCCGAAACAGCGGGCCGCAGGGACTTGGCGGATGCATGGAGGGCTACCACTCTTGAGAGGGCGCGTGCGACGACCAGCTCGTGGCGCAGTCCGCCCGCAAGCAGCGTTCACCCCACAGGATCCGAGGGACAGAAATGACGATTGCTCGCCGCACCTTCATCAAGAGGCTTGCCTCCGCCGGTGGCGTCATGCTGACACCATCGCTCGCGGGGCTGGCCGTGCACAGCCGTGCCGGCGCGCAACAGGGGGTGGCGGGTGCCGGAAGAGCAGTTGCGGGGCGGGCCGCGTCCGATCCGTTCATCAGGCCGTACGGTGAACTGGCGGCAAGCGCCGACTGTCCGGAACTCGAAATCCCGGAGAGCTTCCGCTGCGTGAGGATCAGTTCCGGGGGCCGCCCGTCCGGTGTGACCGACGGGCTCACCGTCCCCAACGCCTTCGACGGCATGGCCGCGTTTCCGCTTCCCAACGGGAATACCCGGCTCATCCGCAACCACGAAATGGTGGACGATGCGGACGACGCCCAGCCGATAGGCGAGCCCTGGTACGACCGCCGGGGCTCGGGGGGCACGACATCGCTGGAGGTTCGGATCGCGGACCTTGGCGGCGACCTGAGCGTGGAGCTGGTGGACGAGTTCGTGTCGCTTGCAGGCACGCGCGTCAACTGTGCCGGCGGCCCGACCCCGTGGGGCAGCTGGCTGTCTTGCGAGGAGATCACCTCGGGACCGGAGGCGGGCTTCGAGCGGCCGCACGGCTACATCTTCGAAGTGCCGGCCGACGCCACGGGTCCGGTCGACCCCGTGCCGCTGCGGGACATGGGGCGCTTCATCCACGAGGCGGTGGCCGTGGATCCGGAGACGGGGATCGTCTACGAGACCGAGGACACGTGGTACGTTCCGGATCGTCTGCCGGGAGCGGGTCTGTACCGCTTCATCCCGAACGAGCCGGGGGTGCTCGCGGCCGGTGGCCGGCTCCAGATGATGGCGGTCGACGGACAGCCCGGATACCTGACCGCACGCGGCCAGACGCCCGGTGCCGCGTTGCCGGCCCACTGGGTGGACATCGACGATCCCGATCCGGCCAATGCAGAGAGCGACCACCTGGCGGTGTTCAAGCAGGGTGTCGCGAAGGGCGGGGCGCGGTTCGCGCGTCTGGAGGGGGCGTTCCACGGCGATGACGGCATCTACGTCGTGTCGACCAACGGTGGCGACGCGACCTCCGGGCAGGTCTTCCACTACCGGCCCACCTCGTACGACCGCGGCGAGCTGACCCTCGTGTTCGAGTCGCCGTCCAAGGATGTGCTGGACAGTCCCGACAACATCGTGCTGAGTCCGCGGGGCGGGCTCGTGATATGCGAGGACGGAAGCGATGAGCAGTTCGTGCGAGGACTTTCGAGCGACGGCAGGATTGTCAACCTGGTGAGGGCGCCGCGGCCGGAGGGGGCACCGCAGCCGGGTGAATTCGCGGGCTCGTGTTTCAGCCCCGACGGCCGCGTCCTGTTCTTCAACGTCCAGGGTTCACGGGAGCGCGGAGGCAGGCGGGCGAGCGCGACCTACGCTCTGTGGGGACCGTGGGAGGATGGTCCGCTGTAGTGACGCTTTGAAGCCCGACCGGTGTTGCCGGACGTAAGGTGATTGCATCGCCGTCCGTGCCGGCATGAGCGAGGGGACGCCAGGACCATGAGTGACGACAAGCTGCCCAGGATCCCATCCTTTGCGGAGTTGGGGATCAGCGAGGATGAGATCGAGGAGCTGGAGCGTGAGATCGCGAAGGAGGCCGGCGAGCAGGGCGACAAGACGGAGTCGGAATCGCGTCCCGCGGATCCGGCGGGCACGGCAACTGCGTCCGGCCCGACGGCTGGCGCGGGCTCGGCACCGAGTGTAGACCGAGACGCCTCCACCGGGAAGCGGGACGCTTCCTCCAGAGCAGGGAAGACGCGCACACGGTCGCTCTTCGGTCGACGCAAGCGCAGGGACGAGCCCTCCGCGGGAAGTGACACCACGACTGGCGCAGCCCCCGAGGACAGCAACGATATCACGCCGGTCCCCTGGCGGGGCGTGCGGGGCCCGGTGACGCTGCTCGTGCTCGTTGTTGCCGCGTGGCTTTCGAGCTCGGGCAACATGACGCCGGACGTGGTCCCGGCCACCGCGCCGGACACGGTGTTTTCGTCCGGCCGTGCCATGGCACACGTGCACCGGACCGCGGCCGAGCCGCATCCCCCCGGTTCAGCGGCGCATGCCGGTGTGCGTGACTATCTCATGGGAGAACTGCGCCGCCTGGGGCAAGAGCCGTCCGTCCAGACGACCACATCGGTGACGGATGGTGGTCCGGTCCTGACCGCGGCCACCGTCCGCAACGTGATGGCACGGATTCCCGGGTCGGAGCCCGGTGGCCCTGCGGTTCTCATCACCGCCCACTACGACAGCCGGGGAATCTCACGCGGTGCGGCCGACGACGGTGCGGGCGTGGCCGCGATCCTGGAATCGCTTCGAGCCCTGAGCGCCGGTCCGGGACTTCGCAACGACCTCATCGTCCTGATCACCGACGCCGAGGAAATCGGCCTTCTCGGCGCGCGCGCCTTCGTCGACGAACACCCGTGGATGCAGGACGTGGCGGTCGTGCTGGCGTTCGAGATGCGTGGAGGCGGCGGCGCTTCGATGATGTTCGAGACGGGGGCCGCCAACGGCTGGGTGATCGAGGCGCTGCGCCAGGCGGATCCGTATCCGTCAGCCAATTCGGTCGCCTACGAGATCTATCAGCGCATGCCGAACGACACCGATTTCACGCCCTTCAAGGAAGCTGGCAGACAGGGGCTGAACTTCGCTGGCGTGGGCCGGCCCCACGTGTACCACCAGGCGTACGATTCGCCGGAGAACCTCTCCGAGCGCACGCTGCAGCACCACGGCTCCCACGCGCTCGCGATGCTACGGCATTTCGGGGACGCCGAGCTTTCGGCCGTAAACGCTCCGGACGTCAGCTTCATATCCATCAAGTACGTGGGTCTGGTGACCTACGGCCGACTGTGGATCTGGGTCCTCGGCGTGGCTGTGGTCGCGCTGTGGATCCTGGCGTTCTTCGTGGGGAAACGGGGCGGATCACGACTCGGCAGAGTGGTGCTGGGTGGCGTGGCATCGCTGGTCTATCTGGGCGCGGTGGCCGTGGCGGCCCACTACCTGTATGCCTGGCGGCTCGGCGCTCACCCTGAAGTGGGTGCGTTGCACGCGGGCTCTTTCCACAGCGAAGGCTGGTACGTGCTCGCCATCGTGGCCTTTGCGTTCGCGCTGCTGGCGGCTGTCCTCCCGTTGCTTCGCAAGTGGTGTTCCCCGATGGAACTGACGGTGGGCGCCCTTCTGGTGCCAACGCTGCTCGCCGCGGTGGCGACCGTGATGTTCCCGATGGCAGCGGTCAACCTGCAGTGGCCGGTTCTGGCGGCCTGCATCGGGACCTTCGCGTTGGTGGGCCTGCCAGTCGAGGGGCAGCCGGGTGTCCTGCGGTGGGTGGTGGCGCTGCTGGCTGTGCTGCCCGTGGTGGCGGTGCTTGGCCCCCTGACGGAAAACGTCTGGCTCGCAATGGGGCTGGAGCTGGCTCCGGCCGTCGCACTACTCGCCGGCCTCGGCTTCATCTTCATTCTGCCCGCGCTCGAAGTGGTGCGCGAACCCAACGGCTGGTGGGCGCCCCTCGCAGGCTTCGCCCTGGCCGGGGTCTTTCTCGCGGTCGGAATGTCGACCGCCACACCGTCTGCCACCCGGCCCGCCCCTTCGACACTCGTCTACGCCATGGACCGGGAGACCGGCTCCGCGTACTGGGGCACGGACCCCACACGGGACGCCTCCGACCCGGGCGTCGCGTGGGCTGTCGCGGCTGCGGGCCCGTTCGGCACGGGGAGCAGCGGGGCGTCGACCGACGCGCACGAGTCGCTGCAGGCCGACCTCACGCCGAGCGGAGCACGCTACGCGTTTGCGACAGCGGACCCGGTCGACTTCCCTCCTCCCGCGGTCGCCGTGGTCAGCGACACGACGGTAGCAGACGAGGTCGTGCGGGTGAGCCTGGCATCGCAGATCGGCGCCGAGATGCTGCTGCTGCACCTGCCCGCGGACGGCCCCCGCCTGGTGGCTGTGAACGGCAAGCCGCTGCGGGACGGCGAGCGCCCGCGGCAGGTCACGCACTGGGGGACGCCCGAAGGGGCCGTGCTCCTCGACTTCGATGGGTCGGACGCTGGCGCCTTCGAGCTGGTCGTCGTGGAACACCACCTGCGGCCCGGCGAGCTGGTGGGACAGCGCTATTTCATGCGTCCCGCCGACCTGGCTCCAAACACCCAAACCCTGTCGGATCGGGCGATGATCCGAACAGCGCTCACGGTGGACCCGGAGGGTGGCCAGATACGGACCGTGACGGAAGGCCCGGGCGACACGGGCACGGAGGAAGAGCCAACAGCGGACGCTGAGCCCGCCGCCGAGGCCGAGGGCACGGATCCGGCCGACACTACCGGGGCCGCTCCGCAGATCGACACCACGGAGGCCGCCAGGCCGGACATAACGCCGGACACCACGCGCGGTTGAGCGCGCTCAGTCCGCCCCGAAGATCGACTTCGGCACGTGCATGCTCACCAGCATGTGCGGCACATCCACCGTCTCCGAGATCTTGAGGTCGCCGACCAGCGAGCACAGCACGTAGGCCTCGTTCGGCGTCAGGCCGTGCTCGGCCACCAGGTATTCGATCATGTAGCGCGTCGCCTTGCGAGCCGCCTCATCGATCGTCGTAGCGAAGCCGGTCACCGCGTAGAAGTCGTCGGTCTCGTACTGCGGCTCGACCATGCCGCGGGTGTTCTCCATGACCTCGAACTCGACCACGAACCGCATCGGTGTCTCGATCGCCGTGCCCGAGACTTCACCATCCCCCTGGGCCGCGTGGGCATCGCCGATGGAGAACAGCGCACCCTCGACCTGAACCGGGAAGTACACCGTCGTGCCCACCTTCATGTATCGGTTGTCCATGTTCCCGCCGTTGGCGCGCGGCGGAATCGTCACGAGCATCGAATCCGTGTCCGGCGCGACCCCCATCACTCCCGGAAAGGGATCGAGCGGGATCGTGATGTTCTCGTTGAACGCGACCTCGGTCGCTCCCGGCTCCATGGGGAAGCCCCGGATCCAGGGCTCGGTGAACTCCTCGGCAAGGAAGCCGAAACCCGGGAGGATCGTGGCCCAGCCCCAGCCGTCGACCTGAACATCATGCAGCGTAACCGCGAGGATGTCGCCCGGGCTGGCGCCCTCCACATGGATCGGTCCCGTCAGAGCATGGATCAGGCCGAAATCGACGTCGGCCAGTTCATCGACGGTTGTGGCTTCGGTGATCTGGCCGTCCGACGCCTCTTTCGTCCACACTTCGACCACCGCCCCGGAGGGAACGGTGAGCTGCGGCGGGATCGTGCGGCTCCAGCGGTTGTGCGTGTTCTCGGAGCCGAGCGTGAACTCGGGCGCCGGAACCTGCGAAGCGGCCGATTCGTCCGGGATCGGCTCGATGTCGCACGACGCGCCGGCGAGGCAGAGTGTGAAGGCGAGCGTTGCCTTCGAGGTGGGTGAACGGAACATGGGTGACTCCTTCCGTGATGCTGCGGGCGGCCTCTCAGGCGGCCAGCCCTGCCAGTGCCTGCACGACCCGGTCGATTTCGGCGGTGGTGTTGTAGACGTGGGTCGAGATCCTGATCGCGTTGTGCCCGTCGCGCTGGTGCTCGTCGATGTGGATGCTCGCGCGCTCGGCGATGAGCGCGACCGCTTCGACCGCATCGACGCCGTCGAGTTCGAAGATCGTGGAGCCCGGGCACGACGTGGCGGGCGTCGGCCCGCTCAGGATCGTTGCCCCGCGCATGTCGGCCAGCCGCGCCTTGAGCTGGTCGGACAGGTGGCGCGTGCGTGCGGCGATGTTGTCGATCCCCAGCGTCTCGACGAAGTCCAGCGAAGCCGCCAGAGCGGCCTGGACGGGCAGTCCGGTCGTCCCCGGCGGCTGGTAGGCGGGCGCATCGGGCGTCGCATCGTGCGCGAACGCCGACTCCACCCGGTCCCGGGCATCCGCGCGCACAAAAAAGACGCCGGTCCCCATCGGGCCGAGCAGCCACTTGTGGAGGCTCGCCGAATAGGTGTCGCATCCCAGGTCGTGGAGGTCCACCGGGAACATTCCCACGGCCTGCGCGCCGTCCACGTGACTGACGATGCCACGCTCGCGCGCCATCGCGCACAACCGCTTCACCGGGTAGAGGTGCCCGCCCCGGGTAACGTGGCAGAACGCGAGCGCGCGGGTCGCCGGCGTGAGCGCCTCCTCCACCAGTCCCACCACCTGTTCCCCGGTCTCGAAGGGGCTGGGAATGAAGACCTTGCGCACCCTCACCCCATCGTGGAGTGCCCGATACTCCCACGGACGGCTCCCCGCCGGGTGTTCCTGCGTGGTGATCAGCACTTCGTCGCCGGGCCGCAGCCGTGCGCCGACCGCTCCCATGTGCAGCGCTTCCGTCGCGTTGCGCGTGAGCACGATTTCGTCGGTCCGGGCGCCAAGAAGGCTCGCCAGCCCGGGCACAACGCGGCCCGCAATGGCCTCTCCGAGCTCGGTCTTCCCCCGCAGCGGTTCCTTCGAAAGCGCCTCGTACCCCGCCGCCACCGCTTCCGACACCGCGGCTGGGGGCATGCCCAGACTGGCGTTGTTCATGTATGCGGTGCCCGTTTCCAGGATGAACTGATCGCGGACGTGGGCCCAGGCGCCGTCGCCCAGGCCCTCGGGACGGTACAGCGCGGGGCGCCTGCGGGAGCCGCCCGAATCGGACGCGGCGACGCAACCGGAGAGCGATGTGGACGCGAGTCCCGCGGCTCCGGCCGCGAAAAAGCCGCGCCGGGTGACTCCGTGAGCCGGGCTGTCGATGTCCAGGTGATGTGGCATGGGCGTGCTGCGGAGAGGTGAACGGGTCAGGGAGGACACTACAGCCGAAGGACGGCCCGTCGCCAGCCTGACAAGCCGCCCGCTTGATTGAGTTCGAGGCCCAGTCGAATATTCCGAACGCGCCGCGGAATCGTGACTCCGGTGCAACCACCTCTCAGGACGCCGTGCCCATGAAGTTTGTCCTCGCCGGTTTTGCCGGCTCCGGAAAGACGACCATCTTCAACGCCATGACCGGTCTGGACGTACCGGTAGGGTACGGTGGCGAGGTCCGCGTGGGCACGGTCCGCGTCCCGGACCCACGGGTGGATGTTCTTTCCAGGGCCTACTCGCCGAAGAAGACCACCCACACGACGATCAATCTCCGCGACGTCCCGGGCGAATACGGCGCCGGGTCCCAGGTGCTGTCGCCGGGGGCGCTCCAGCAGATCCGGGACCGGGAAGCACTGTGTCTGGTGTTGGGGGCCTTCCGCAATCCGGCCCTCGACCGCGAACCCGACCCGCTGGGCGACCTGCAGGCCTTTCACGCCGAATGCGTGCTTTCGGACCTGGGCGTTGCGGAGCGGCGGCTCGACCGCGCCCGCAAGGAGCGCGCGGACGTGCAGGAGATCGGAGCCTTCGAGACCGCTGTCGCCGCGCTGGAGGACGGGCGGGCGCTGCGCCTGGTGCCGCGCACTCAATTGGCCCGCCGATTCCTGAAGGGCTACGGACTGCTCACCGATCTGCCATTGCTCGCTGCGGTGAATGTCGAGGAAGAGCGCGCCGGCGACCCGCTCGACGCGGAGTTGGCCGCCGAGATCGAGGCGATGGGGGGCGCGGCAATGGTCCTTTCGGCCAGCGTCGAGGCCGAGATCGCTGCTCTGGATCCGGAGGACCAGGCCGAGTTCCTGGAAGACCTCGGACTGTCGGAGCCCGCGCTGGCCCGCTTCATTCGTGCGGCCTACACGCTGATGAACCTGATCTCGTTTTTCACTGTCGGCCCGGAGGAAGTCCACGCCTGGACCATCCGGCGCGGGACGGTGGCCCGCGCGGCAGCCGGCAAGGTGCACAGCGACATGGAGCGTGGCTTTATCCGGGCCGAGATCATCCCGTATGAACTCTTCGCCGAATTTGGATCGGAGCAGGCGGTGAGGGATGCGGGACGGATGCGGGTGGAGGGCAAGGAGTACGTGGTGTGCGACGGGGACATCATGCGGGTCCGCTTCAACGTGTAGCGGCTCGTCGATGCCAGGCGCGAGGACGCGGATTGAATGCCTGAACGAATGACCGGCCGTTTTGAGAGCGCTCTCGTGTTTGCCGCGCAACTGCACCGGGAGCAGCGGAGAAAGGGCTCGGGCGTTGCCTATGTCTCCCATCTTCTCGCGGTCGCGGCGCTCGTCATCGAACATGGCGGAGACGAGGATGAAGCGATTGCGGCGCTGCTGCACGATGCGATCGAGGACCAGGGCGGCCTGAAGACGCGGGACGAGATTCGGCGCCGCTTCGGCGAGCGGGTGACCGGGATCGTCGAGGGCTGCACCGATTCCCAACCCACCCGGTGGAAAGACAGGAAGCTGGCCTACGTCGCAGGGATTCGCGACATGTCGCCGTCGATCCGGCTCGTCTCCGCCGCCGACAAGCTCCACAATGCGCGCAGCATCCTGCGCGATTACCGTGCTCTGGGCGAGGACCTCTGGCAGCGGTTTGTGGGCGGCAGGGAAGGGACGCTGTGGTACTATCGGGCGGTCATGGAGGCGCTCGTCGATGCCGGTCGAACACCCCTGGTGGATGAACTGGGCCGGGTCGTCCGCGAGATCGAGCGGCTCTCGGGCAGGCCGGGGAACGGTCGCGCATGAGGCCCTGAGCGCCACCCTCCCGACAACGTTTTGACTTCCAATCCGAAAAACGCGAAATTTAAAGGCTGTACCATTCAATCCCGCGTAGCTCAGCTGGTAGAGCAGACGGCTGTTAACCGTCGGGTCGCAGGTTCGAGTCCTGCCGCGGGAGTCTACTTGTAGCGCCCTGCCGCGCGGGCGCCCCGCTCCGGGGCACCGGCGCCGCGAAGTGGCCCACCGCGCCGCCGTTCCGTATTCTGACCGGGTGTCCCACCGCTCCGCTTCAGTCCCGGAGGCACCCATGCAGCGTTCGTCTGCCCTGAGCGTCATCCCGCTTGTCCTCGCGGCCTGGATCCCCGTCCCCGCACTCGCACAGGACGCGAACGACCCCGAGTGGGACGTCACCCTCGCCCGGGGCGAGGTCCGCGACATCGACTTCGAGACGGACGAGGGGACGTGGATGTCGGTCGACATGTCACCCGACGGCCGCTGGATCGTCTTTGACCTTCTGGCGCACGTCTACCGCCTCCCCGCGGAGGGCGGTCGGGCCGAGAGCCTCACGCAGGAAAGTGGCGTCGCGGTCAACTACCACCCGAAGTACTCTCCCGACGGGACGCGGATCGCGTTCATCTCGGACCGGGGCGGCCAGACCAATCTCTGGGTGATGGACGCGGACGGGTCCAACCCGCGCCAGGTACAGTCCAGCATGGACACGCGGGTCACCATGCCCGAGTGGACGGCCGACGGCGAGTACATCCTGGTCGCGCAGGGAGGCGGCATCTGGATGTATCACCAGGACGGAGGCACGGGGATCGAGGTGGTGTCCAGCGACGACGGATCCGCGTCGTGGCCGTCGGTTTCGGAGGACGGGCGCTTCCTGTTCTACCATGTGCGAACGCCCGGGCAGACCGTGCCGTGGGCGGTGGACGACGACATCTTTGCCGAACCGGTGGACGGCGCACTTGTGCGCGACGCGCTGCAGGGCACCATGAACCTGCGCCGCAGGGACCTGAAGACGGGCGAGGTCCTCAAGATCACGAGCGGCGTGCCGTCGCGTCAGTACCGGCTCTCGGGCGGGGGCGGATTCGCGGCCGAGATTTCGCCGGACGGCCGCCATGTCGCCTTTGCGCGCCGCCTCCCGGACGCGACGATCGAGTGGAAGGGGCACGAATTCGGGCCCAGCACCGCGCTCTGGGTACGCGACCTGGAAACGGGTGCCGAGCGGATCGCCATGGACCCGATCTCGCAGGACATGACCGAGGGGATGAAGACGATCCGCATGCTGCCCGGCTACGCGTGGGCGCCCGACGGGGCGTCGATCGTGATCGCGCAGGGAGGCAAGCTGAGGCGACTGAATGTGGCCAGCGGCGACGTGTCCACCATCCCTTTCACCGCGCGGGTCCACAGAGTGATCTCGGAGCAGGCGTACCAGGCCTTCCGCATAGACGACGGTCCCGTTCCGATCAACTTCACACGCTGGGCGACGGGCTCGCCCGATGGTGAGCGGCTCGCCTTTAGCGCGGCAGGCCGCGTCTGGGTCATGGACCTGCCCGACGGTACGCCGCGCCGCCTCACTTCGGATACGGAGAAGCGCTTCGAATACTCGCCGTCCTGGTCGCCGGACAGCCGGTCGATCGCCTACACGACCGTCGACGAGAACGCGACCGGCCATGTGATGACCATCAGCGTCGATGGCGGCAGCCCCCGGCAGGTCAGCGCCGAGTCCGGCGAGTACGCGCACACCCAGTGGAGCCCCGATGGCACCGAGATCCTGGCAACGCGGGGGTCGGGCGCCACGTTCCGGTACCGCTCGGTGGCGCACAACCCGTGGTACGACCTGGTACTCTTCCCGGCGGCGGGACCGGGCGGCGGCGCCGAGACGGGCGATGAGGCGGGCATGGGGTTCGCCGGCCAGCGCATCGTTCGGGTGCCCGGCAACACGCTACCCACCCGTACCCAGTTCGTGCGCGGGTCATTCGGTCCGGAAGGCCGCATCTACTACCGCACGATGGGCGACTCCACCCGGCTGCGCTCCGTTGCGCGTGACGGCAGCGATCCGCAGACCCACCTCGTGCTGCCGTTTGCCGACGAGGTCATGATCTCGCCCGACGGCCGCCACGCCGCGTTCAACGAAGGCGACAACGCCTACCTGGTCCCGGTCCCGGGCGGCGCGGCGGGGATCGGTGGCGCCGTCGCGGTCAGCAAGAAGAACGGCAAGCTCCCCGTGCGGCAGTTGAGCCGGCGGGGCGGGATCTTCCCCGGCTGGCGCGATGCCAACACGGTCGAGTTCGGGAGTGCGGCGAACTACTACACGCACGATGTTGCGGCCGAGACCACGGACACGTTTGCGATCGCGCTCCAGGTCCCGCGTGGCTCCCTCGGCATGGGCACCGTCGCCATCACCGGCGCCCGCATCATCACGCTCGAACACCGCCAGGTTGTGGAAAACGGCACCCTCGTGGCCACCGACGGCCGCATCACGTGCGTCGGGGCAATGGCTGAATGCGACGCGACCGCGGCCGATCACACCATTGACGGGACCGGCAAGACCGTGATTCCCGGCTTCATCGACATGCACTCGCACTTCTTCCGCGAATACCGGGGCATCATCCCGCCCAACGCATTCGAGATGGCGGTCGCGCTGGCGTACGGAGTCACCAGCAACCTCGACAACTCGCAGTGGTCGCAGGACGTCTTCCCGGCGGCACAGATGATCGAGGCCGGCGTGCTTGTCGGACCCCGCACCTACACCACCGGCGACCCCCTCTACCGGGGCGACGCCGTCCGCCAGAACGCACTGACCAGCTATGAGGTCGCCGAGGACAACATCGCGCGGCTTCAGTCGTGGGGTGCGGTGTCTCTCAAGCAGTACCTGCAGCCCCGCCGCGACCAGCGCCAGTGGGTGTCGGACATCGCGCGCAAGCGGGGCCTGATGGTCACCTCCGAGGGCAGCGATCTGGCGTTCAACATGGGCATGATCATGGACGGCCAGACCGCCTGGGAGCACCCGATCAGCTACGTGCCGATGTACTCGGATGCGGCCCGTTTCTTCGGGCGCGCGGAAACCGTGTACTCCCCCACGTTCGTGGTCGGCGGCCCGGGCCCGTGGAACGACGAGTGGTTCTTTCATGAGACCGAGGTGTGGCGCGACGAGAAGCTGCGCCTGTGGATGCCGTGGAAGCAGCTCGTGCCGCATTCGCGCCGCGTCTTCCAGCGCCCCTTCACCGACTACAGCTACCCGATGCTGGCGCAGGTGCTGGTGGACTGGATGGCCGAAGGCGCCCATGGAGCCATTGGCGCGCACGGCCAGCAGCACGGTCTGGCGTCCCACTGGGAGGTCTGGATCGCCGAGTCCGCAATGGGCCCGATGGGCGCGCTGGAGCTTGCCAGCGTCGAAGGCGCCTACTTCCTCGGCGCCTCCGAGGATCTGGGGACGCTGACCCCCGGCAAGCTTGCCGACCTGATGATCCTCAACTCCAACCCGCTGGACAACATCCGCAATACCACGGACATCCACCTCGTCATGAAGGGCGGTGTCGTGTACGACGGCATGACGCTGGACGAGGTCTGGCCCAGCGCGCGCCCGTACGGCGCCCGGCCGTGGATCCACGAGGACGTCTGGCGGGCCGGGCCTCGGCCGGTGAACCGCTAGATGCGGCCTGCAGTCCCGGCAACAGCAGTCCTGGCAGCGGCGGCCCTTGCCGTTGCCTGCGGCGGCAGCGGCGAGGGCACCCCCGCACTCCACCCCGGCTCCGGCGAGTTCACCTTCCACGACACCCGCGGCAACGCCGAGCGGCCGATCACCGTTCGCTATCACATGCCGGACGGGTACGCGCCCGAGACACCCATCGTATTCGTCATGCACGGCAACTCGCGGACCGGCCAGCGGTATTTCAACGACTGGGAGCCTCACGCCATCGCCCATGGCTTCCTGCTCCTCGTCCCCGAATTCGACCGCGACAACTACCCCGGCAACCAGTGGTACAACCTCGGCAACGTGTTCCCGGAAGCGGACGCGCCTGACGCATCGGACGGTGCCCGCAACCCCGAGTCCACCTGGACCTTCACCGCGATCGAGCACCTCTTCGACGCCGTCCGAACCAGCACTGGCAGCGCCCGCACGACCTTCCGCATCTATGGACACTCGGCAGGCAGCCAGTTCGTCCACCGCCTGCTCATGACGCGCCCCGACGCGCCGGTGGAGCGGGCCGTCGCCGCCAACGCAGGGTGGTACACCATGCCTGACGAAAACGTCGCGTGGCCGTACGGACTGGGTGGTTCGGGGTTCGAGGTGACCGGGCTCGCCGACCTCCTGCAGCTCCCCGTCACCGTCCTGCTTGGCGACGCGGACACCATCACCACCTCAAGCAACCTGCGCCGCACCCCCGAAGCCATGCTTCAGGGTCCCCACCGCTTCACGCGCGGCCACGCATTCCATGCCACTGCGCGGTCGGCAGCCGAAGCCCTCGGGGTCCCGTTCGGCTGGGCGCTCGACACTGTCCCCGACGCCGGCCACAGCAACGCGCTCATGGCGCCGCGCGCCGCCGAAATCCTCGCCCGCTGACGCACGCCCCTACCGGAATCGCACCATGATGCACAAGCCGACCGCTGCCAAACTCGCACTCCTCGCCGTTGTCCCCTTGATCGCGTCCCCCCTCGCGGCCCAGTCCGGCTCGTTCGGCAACTCGGTCGTGATCGACGGCGACGAACTCCACATCGCCGAGCCCAATCCCAACTTCCGCTCCGGCGCGGTCTACGTGTACCGCAGGTCGGGCGACGACTGGCGTGAGTCCGCCATCATCCGCGCGCCCGACTCCGAGCGCGCCGATGGGTTCGGCACCGTGCTCGCCAGAACCGGCAACACGCTCTTCGTCGGGCAGAATGGCGGCCCCCTGCACGTCTTCGAGCGCTCCCCGGACGGCGTCTGGCGACCCGCAGGCACGGTCGAGGGCGACGGCGTCCAGGGCGTCGATCCCGGATGCGGGCAGTACGGCTACTGCGGCACCGACTTCGGCCTGACGCTCGCCGCCGCGGACGACTGGCTGTTCGTCGGAGCGCCCGGGGCTGCCCCGACCCAGCGCCAGCCCGACGAAGCGGCAGAGCCGGAGGCCCCGGGCGCCGTCCACGGGTACCAGCGCGACGCGTCCGGCCAGTGGGTGCAGCGCGCAACCCTCCAGCCCGCCGACGGCATGCCGGGCGACGGATTCGGTTCGGCGATCGTCTTCACCGCCCACGGCGCGTTGATCGGCGCACCGGGGTGGGACGCCCCCACGAGCGACCTCGAGGGCCTCGAAGCAGCGGGCCGCGTGTATCATTACCGCCTTGGGGAAGGGGGTTGGGAGGAGGTCGGCGCCCTCGACGCGGCTCCCGAGGCCAACGCCAACTACGGATCGGCCGTCGCGGCCTCGGGCGACAGGGTCCTGATCGGAGCGCCGGGAGCCGACGACAGCCGCGGCGCGGTCCTGGCGCATTCGTGGAACGACGACCTCGCCCGGTGGGTTGCCGGCAGCGGCCGCCTCGCGCTTCCGAACGGCGAGAGCGGCGACCTCTTCGGCGCGGCGGTGGCCATCGCGGGCGGTGCAATGGCGCACGGGGACATCTGGGTCGGGGCGCCCACCACGCGCGGCTACGAGACCGGTTCGGTGTACGTGTACGAGTCCGGCGCGGCCTTCCCACCGGCCGGCGACCCCCACCGGATCCAGCTCGCACAGGCGGAAACCGTCGAGCAGGACCGTTTCGGCGGCCTGATCGTCGCGAGCGCGGACCTCGTCGCGGTGGGCGCGCCCGGCATGCATCACCAGTCGGGCTCGGTGCACCTCTACGAGCGCGGTGAGGCACCCCCCGCGTGGCACGACGCCGGCACCCTGGTCAGCGCGCCCGACGCGCTCGGGGCGCTGCTCGGCGAGGAACGGCGCTGCACCGACGGCATGGTCGGTCCGTTCGACTGCGACGAGGTCGAGCTGCTGTCCTTCATCCCCAACTCCATCCTGCGGGACGGCGTGCGGGCGCGCGGCGTGCGCACCAACGACAACTGGGGCTGGACCGATCCGGTCACGGGACAGGAATATGCCCTGGTGGGACGCAACGACGGCACCTCCTTCATCGACATCACCGATCCCTCGAACCCGGTGCTCGTCGGCGACCTCCCCAAGCCCTGGGGGACCCCGCCGTCGCAGCTGTGGCGCGACATCAAGACGTACAGGGACCACGCCTACATCGTCGCCGACGGCGCGGGCGAGCACGGCATGCAGGTCTTCGACCTCACCCGGCTGCGCGATGTGGACGAAATGCCCGCGCTGTTCGAGCCCGACACGCACTACCGGGGCATCGCGAGCTCGCACAACATCGTGATCAACGAGGAAAGCGGCTTCGCGTACGCGGTCGGCAACCGCGGCGGCGGCGAGTCATGCGGCGGCGGTCTCCACATGATGGACATCCGCGATCCGAAGAACCCGCAGTTCGTCGGCTGCTTCGCGCACGAGCGCGGCACCCACGACTCGCAGTGCGTAGTCTACCACGGCCCGGATGAGCGCTACCACGACCGCGAGCTGTGCCTCAACTCGAACGGGGCCTACTTCGAGATCTCGGACGTCACCGACAAGGACAACCCGGTTGCGGTCTCGCGCGCGACGTCGCCCAACTATGCTTACATCCACCAGGGCTGGCTCACCCCGGACCACCGGTACTTCTTCCAGGACGACGAGAGCGATGTGCTCCGCGGCAGCGTCGAGACCACGCGCACGCTGATCTGGGACCTCAGCGACGTCGAGGACCCGGTGCTGGCCCGCGAGTTCATGGGCTCCATGCCCGCCAGCGCCCACAACCTGTACCTCAAGGACGGCTTCGCCTACCAGGCCAACTACCGCTACGGACTGCACGTGCTGGACATCGAGGATCCCCTGAATCCGCGTGAGGTCGGCTACTTCGACACGTCCCCGTATCACGAAGGCCCCGGGTTCAGCGGCGCATGGAGCACGTACCCGTTCTTCGAGAGCGGCACCGTGATCGTGACGAGCCTGCAGGAAGGGCTGTTCGTCCTGAAAAAGCGAGACCGGCCGGTGAGCTGAGCTGGACCGGTGGCAGACCCATCGGGGTAGGAAACGCATGAGATTCTTCGGCATCGTCCTCGCGCTTTGCTGCCTGGCCTGCCAGCCGGATCGGCAGAGTCCCTCTGCGTCGCTCACCCAGGTCCGCGACAGCGCCGGCATCCGGATCGTCGAGAATTCGCGGCCGCCGGACGGCTCGCGGCTGGCGTGGACGATCGGTCCGGAGCCTGCCGTCTCGATTGGTGCCGTGGAGGGTGAGGAGCCCTACATGCTCGACGGCGTCATCGACGCGACAAAGCTGAGCGATGGACGGATCGTCGTCGCGAACGCGGGAACGAGTGAGCTACGCGTGTTCGATGCCACCGGGACCCACCTCGCAACCTGGGGCGGCACAGGAGAGGGGCCGGGCGAATTCGGAGGTCTCTACCGGGTCGAACAATGGCCGGGAGATTCGCTTGTCGCGTGGTTCACACGGCGCCTGGGGATTTCGGCCTTCGACGCGCAGGGCAACTTCGGCCGCACCTGGGAGATCGTGCAGGACGGAGCCGTCCCGATGATGCTCGGCTTCCGGCCCGAATACGTGACGGCCGACGGCTCGATCCTCGCGATTCACATGCCCGAGTCTTCGGATACCGTGGTCGTCCAGCTCAGGGACGCAGAGGGGAGGATGCTCAGCTCGCTGGGGACGCACGCGGTTGCGGAACCCTACACCCATGCCCCGGGAACCGACCAGTCGTTCCTCCTCTGGAAGACCTTCGGGCACGAACCGGTCTGGACGCTGTGGGGAGACCTGGTCATCATCGGCCACACCGGCCGGTACGAACTGAGAGCGTTCGCGGCGGACGGTTTTCTGGCGCGGATCGTCAGGCTTGACCATGTGCCGCGTTCCCCGACTCCGGACCAGGTCGAGGCGTACATCGAGGGACAACTCGGCTGGACCGCCGACATGTCCGAGGACAGGAGAAACCGGTGGCGTCAGGCATACGAGGCCGCGCCGGTAGCGGAGCACTTTCCGGCGTTCGAATCGGTCAAGCCCGACGCGGCAGGCCACCTGTGGGTTGCGGAATTCGAATTCTCAACAGCAAAACAGAACACATTCGAAGAGCAGCCGCCCCGACTCTGGACCGTTTTCGATCCGGAAGGCCGGGTCCTCGGCTTCGTCGAGACGCCGGAAGGCCTGTGGATCCACGAGATCGGGGACGACTACCTCCTTGGTGTGATCTATGACGAACTGAACGTGGAGTACGTGCAGGTGTGGGGGCTGGAGCGGTCCGGTTGATGCCGCGAGCGATGCGCAACCCCAGCGCCGCGATGCTTGCGGCGGTTCCCGCCCTGCTGGCGGGCTGCCAGGATGGCCAGGCGCCGGCCGGCGGCACCTTCGAGGTCCGCGACAGCGCCGGCATCCGGATCGTCGAGAACGCGAGGCCCCCCGAAGGGTCGCGGCTGGGTTGGCGGATCGGGCTCGAGCCAGCCGTCTCGATCGGCGTCTTCGAAGGCGAAGAGCCGTACATGCTGTATGGAGCTCTGGACGGGACCAGGCTTCCTGATGGTCGCATCGTGGTGGCGAACCGAGGAACCGACGAGTTGAGGGTGTTTGACGGCCAAGGGAACTACCTCGCCACATGGGGCCGCGAGGGGGAAGGGCCGACAGACTTCAGGAGTCTGGCCGACGTTGAAAAATGGACGGGCGACTCGATCATGGCCTGGTACACGGGGGCGATGGGGATGGCTGTGTACGACTCAGCGGGGGAGTTCGGCCGTACGTTCGTGTTGCGAAGTCAGCAGACACCGGGGTGGCTCAGGCCCCGACCCGCCGCAGCGCGCACGGACGGCACCCTGCTCTCGACGAGGGACGTGGAGGATCTGGATTCAGCCATCGTCGAGTTGTGGGATGCCGACGGTGTGATGTCTGCGTCGCTCGGAGCGCATCCTGCCGAGGAGATCATCATCACTGAGGGGGAGCGGGGGACGCGCATTCTCTCGCGCCTCGCGTACAGCCGGCGGCTTGTCGCGGGGATCTGGGGCGACCTCGTCGTTGCCAGCCCCACCAGCCACTACGAGATCAGGGCGTTTGGCGCGGACGGTACGCTGGAACGCATTGTGCGTCGAGACCATGTGCCCCGATCCCCTACTGAAGCCGATCGAGCCCCCTTCGTGGAGGAGCAACTATTGAATTACGAAGGTCTGGACATCCCCGAGGCGGTGGTGGAGCAAGCGCGCCAGGAGTTCGAGACCACGCCGTTCGCGGACTACTTCCCGGCATTCTCGTCGGTCATTGGTGACGCCCTCGGCCACCTTTGGGTGGAGGAATACAAGTACCCGCGGGAGGATCGCGGGGGCACGCTGTGGACGGTGTTCGATCCGGAGGGCCATGCTCTGGGCTTTGTCGAGACACCTGAGGGACTGGAGGTCTACGAGATCGGCGAGGACTACATCCTGGGCCGGGTGAGGGACGAACTCGACATCGAGTCCATTCAACTCTGGGCGCTGGAGCGGTCGGACTGATGCGGGGAGGCCCGGAGAGACTCGATGCGTAACCCCTTCGCCGCGATGCTTGTGGCGTTCCTCGCCCTGTCCGCCAGCTGCCAGGACGACCAGGCGGCCGCGGGCGACACCTTCGTGGTGCGCGACAGCGCCGGAATCGAGATCGTGGAGAGCGCGACACCGGCCTGGGAGGGAGATGGCTGGCGCGTTTCCGGGACGCCGAGCCTGGTCATCGGGCAGATGCAGGGAGACGAGCGGTACCTCTTCGGGGAAGTGGCGGGGGCCATCATGCTTCGGGATGGGAGAATCGCGGTTCTGGACCGGCAGAGCGCACTGATCCGCGTATACTCGCCCGATGGCGGGCACATCGAGGACTGGGGTGGACAGGGGCAGGGCCCGGGAGAGTTCACCTCCACGCATACCCTGTTTCCATACCGCGGAGACTCGATCCTGGTGAGCGAGTTTGTGGCGTCACGCCTCGTGATCTTCGACGACCGGGGACGGTTCGGGAGAAGCCTGGTCCCGGAGATGCGGATGTCGTTCGCGATCGAATGGCGCGGGCGCATGCAGGAGGGAGACCGCTCCGTGATCCCGGCGGAGAGTTGCTGCAGACTCTGGGGCGCGCTCCGGACCGGCGCCTTCCTCCTGTCCTACCCCCAGATGATTCCCAACGAGGGGAGCGGAACGAAGAGGGCCTCGGTGACGGCGGCCGTCATGCCGGGCTCCGGCGGCGCGGCCGAATCCGTCGGCGTCTTCGCGGGTGTGACCTATCAGCTCGGCCTGCAGGGCTCGCGGTCCCGATGGCAGTTTCAGCCCTGGTTCAACATGGTCCCGGGACCCGATGGCTACTTCGCCACGGAGGGAGACGCCTACTCGATCGATGCATACGACCATAGCGGGCGCTTGAGGAGAATCATCCGGCTTGCCCGCGAACCCCGCCCGGTCACCGATGACGTCAAGGCGGCCCACGAGGCCGAACTTCGCGCGCGGATCATGGCGCCCGGCGCGCTGATCGAAGCAGACTCTCCCGAGGAGTTGCTGGGAATGTTGCTCGCCGGTCCGTATCCCTCACATCTACCCACGTTCTTTCAGCTCCTGGTGGACCCGGAAGGCAACGTCTGGGCCGGTCAGCGTCGGTACGGCACGGGTGACGCCGGCGTGGACGACGGCACCGTGGACGACGACTCCCAGCCGTCCGACATGAACGAGTTCTTCGTCTTCGGGGCGGATGGGCGACACCTCGGCGTCGTCGAGCTGACCGCCGATCTTCGCGTGTTTCAGATCGGAGCGGACTTCATTCTGGGGACTGTGACGGATGACCTCGGTGTGAGCTACGTCCACCGGTATCGGATCGAGAAGTAGCGGGCTTGTCGAGTGGAGCATATTTGTCTACTACGCCTTACATGATGTAACGTAAAGTTGACAGCAACAATGCAGATTCGGCATGACACGCCGGATTTACAAGCATTGATGTGATCGGGGTTTCGCGCCAGACCCGGGTCCCGTGGCGCGTCGAACCCGAGCCTCGTACGATCAATCGGCACCGGAAACGGTGGATCAGGCGGCGTGCAATCGGCCGGGTTCGGGTGCCCGATTGTCCACTTCGGATGTCCCATGTCGGCTGCCGTCTCCAGCCGTTTGGTTCTTCACCTCCTCCGGGTTGGCCTGTCCCATGCCAACATGCTCATTTCCCCGGTTTTGCCGCGGAAACGCGGTCGGTGGGACGGGCGCGGGGCTCTCGCACTCCACTGCCGGCTGCTCACCCTCCAGCGCCTCCTCGACCGCCTCGCGTGCCGCCGCCTCGATCTCCCACGGGACCGCGCCGTCCGCCAGTCGCGCCGCACCGTTGTACATCTGCCCGGGCCGAAGCGGCGGTGCGGGGGGCAGGTTGGGCGTCAGCTTCGGCTCCCTCACCGGCGGCGGCACACTCCCGAGCATCTTGCCCCCGCGCGTGAAGAACACCGCCTGACCCTTCGCATCGAGCGCCATCCGCACCCCGCCCTCGTGCACCAGCCGGTGGTGCCGCCGGCACAAGAGCACGGTATTCGCAAGACTCGTCTCCCCGCCGTCGGCCCAGTGCTTGACGTGATGCGCCTCCGTGAACCGGCTCCCGCAGCCCGGATACCGGCAGCCCCGGTCCCGCTCCTCGAGCGCGCGCCTGAGGTGCGGCGGGATGGTCCGGCATGACATTTCTGCAACTCACAGCGTAACAATGCTTTGCGCCAACAGGTCCGAAACTGTTATCACCATTGGTATCCCTCTTCCTAAACGGAATCCACTGGACCGCCCGAGAGGTCTTCGGAAGAGTTCGAGGATGCCAATTCATGGGTCGTCCGCTGGCGGAGAGGGGGCGGAGGGGCGGAGCGACGAGGTGTCGTCGGCCATCTTTCGCAGGCGGTGGGGAACGCCGACCACGCCGCCGCCGGTGACGACGCAGACTCACGCGCGAAAACAGACGGCCGAGGCCGAGGGTGATCGGTGGTCGGCGGGAGAACATCGGGCGACCGGCCGCCTGAACGTTCGGCCAGGCGAAAGGGGGCGAACTACCTAACCGCGAACGCTGCCGGAGCGGAGGTTTTCGGGGGGATCGAAGGGGGGCGGAGCACCCCTCGCCAGGGCGCGAATGTTTTACATCGCGTAGGCTGGCTTAGGACCAGTAACGGTCCAAAGCCAGCCCTGCGGGTGTCTCCGAAACGCCTCCCTGCGCACCGCCCTGAACGACGGACTTCCGCTCGTAGCGCGCAGGCTCCCCGGCCTCTCGGTCGCGTGGCTCGAAGACGGCGGAGGCGACGGACGGCCCGTCAACAACCGTCGAACCGACATCGGCACGGCGTTATGGCGGGGATTTCCCCGCAATGCGGTTGCGGGATTCTCCCGTCAGAATATCAGGGTTTTCCCGCTTTTGGGAGGTTATCCGAATTGCCCATCCTTTGAGTGTTGGACCGGTCCAACCCCATTCAACTCCATCACAAGGAGGCAGTATCATGAGAAACGTTCTCTTGGGATTCCTCGTGCTCTTCGCGGTGTCGGTCGTCGGCATCGCGACGGCCTGCGACAGCACCAACCCTCAGCCGGGGGCCGAGGCGGAAGATCCCCGCATCGCTGCACTGATGGCACTGGTTGGCACCGAGTTCGATGGCAACTCGGGCGACCGGATCCGGCAAATCCTCGACCTGGACCCCGACGAGTCCATCTGGGCCATCACCCGAGAGCCCCTGGATCCCGACATTGCCGCCGATCTCAGTCCGCGGTGCGAGGTGTACGACGGCGCGACCGCCGACGAATACGCCGACTTCCTGGAGTGTCGGGACGAGGCCCTGGGGGATGACAACTGCGATGCCAAGACCGTCTTCGTTCTTGAGTTGAATGAAGACGGGGAGACATTCGACATCGTTGGCATTCAGGTCATCTGCCAGAATGATCCGAAGTTCTAGGGTCTTCGTCCTCTAGCGGATCTGGCCCCCGACCGGAGCACCCGCCCCGCCGGTCGGGGGCTTTCCTTGGCCCAACCTCATCACGAATTGGAACGACGCAAGGCGGGTGGTGGTTCTTCGCCGTTGCGGACCAGGCTTGAACGGGCAGTCGAACAACGAGGGGATTGCGCGGTCCCAGACGATAATGGCGTTACTGGCCGGGCTGCGATGCTCAAAATGCGTGTCGGCTGGCTCAGGGCAACTGTCCAATGCCCGCCCTGCGGACGCCTCCGTATGCCTCCCCGGCCACCGCTAGGCACGACGGAACGCCCGCTCGTCACAGGCAAGCGCTTCGGCCTCTTGGTCGCCAGCCTCAAGGACGGCGAGGACCGTACCCCGGCACTCCTGTCGCGCGATCGTATTCCGGCCTACCCGTACCCCTCGGGGACCGGCGATCGTCGCTCTCAGGCGATCCTACGGCCCGTAGAATACGCCAAACGCCCCCAGAACGCCCGGATATCGTCCCGTGACCCGGTCTCCGGCAGATCCTCAAGCGCATGCGCGACGCGCACGTTCTCGCGGCAGGTGCCGACCATGCGGCCCGTCCGCCACGCGAGCCACTCGGCGCACGACGTGAACGCATCGGCCCAGCCCTCGCGGCGGTCGAACTCGGCGATGAGGGTGAGCATCTCGTAGGTGGCGATGTTGATCCGGGCGGCGAGTTCGGCGATGCGGTCGCCGAGCTGGGCGATGGTCATGACTGACTCCTTCAAAGTTCAAGTCCGACAAAGAGTTAGGTGTAGCGGGCCGTCCCCGCACCTATAAGATAACGGCGGTTTTTCGGCCTTCTGTAAGGCCTCAGGACGCGAAAAGTCGGGTCACGCCACATCAAATGGGTCCCGCACGCCCGATCGGCCCGCCTGGGGCTTCCTGGCGGCCTCTGGCGGCCATCCTGACAGCGATCCCGGACCTCGCCGGAATCGCACGTTCAGAACCCGTCGATAGCTGGATGGGACTATCGCTCGATCCTTTGGGCCAAGCGGGACACCGGCATGCTCGAACGGGACACGCGGGACCGCCGCATGCTCCTGCGGGACGCGCCGCGCCCCGACACCACCGTGCGTACGCTCCAGCAGCACCGCACGCGCTCCACCACCACCACAATCACCCGCTCAGACCGCCTCCCCACGTTTCCGCGGCGAATCCCGGGACACGCGCATGCTCGAACGGGGCCACGAGGTTTTTGAGGCCCCGCCAACGGGGGTGTTCCGCTCCGGCGGAGGTCCGTGCGCTTTCCAAGATTCATCCACCGCCAACCCTAACGTTACGTCAGGGTTGCCCCACCGCCAGGCGCGGCGAGGTTTCCCCTAAACCTCCCCCCGCCGCGCCGCCCACACCGCGTAGTGACTCGCCCTCGCGGCGAATGCCATGTACGTCAGTGACGGGTTCTGGCAGCCGGACGACGCCATCGACGCGCCGTCGATGATGAACAGGTTCGGCACGTCCCACGCCTGATTGTGGGCGTTGAGAACGGAGGTGGCCGGGTCGCGGCCCATGCGCGCCGTGCCCATCTCGTGGATGGTCAGTCCGGGCGGGGTCATGTCGGTGTCGATCGTGATGTCGCGGCCGCCGCCGGCCTCGAGCATTTCGGCGGCCTGGAGGGCGGCGTCCTGCATCATTGCCCGCTCGTTGTCGCTCCAGACGCAGCTGATCCGCAGCGTGGGGATTCCCCACTTGTCGACCTGCTCGGGATCGAGGGCCACGTGGTTCTCTTCACGGGGGAGGCACTCGCCGAATCCCTCGATTCCGAACGACCACGGCCCCGGGCGCATCAGGTCGCTCTTGAAACCCTCACCAAACCCCGGCATCGAAGTCCCCCGCCCCCAGCCTTCCCTCCTCGCCGAGCCCTGGTACCCATAGCCGCGCAGGAAATCGGGCGAAGGCTCGGTGACGTTGCGGAAACGGGCGATGTAGACGCCGTTGGGGCGCCGCCCGCGGGTGGTGCGGTCCTCCCAGCCGGGGAAGGTCGCGCGGGCGCCAACGTCCATGGTGTGGTCCATGAGGTATTTGCCGAGGACGCCGCTGGAGTTGGCGAGGCCGTCGGGGAAGTCGGCGGACTTCGAGTTGAGCAGAATCCGCGTCGACTCCAGCGCCGAGGCGCCGAGGAAGACGGTACGGGCGTGGAATTCCATCTCGTCATGGGTCTCGGCGTCGATCACGCGGACGCCGGTCACGCGACCCCTTCCCGGATCCCAGATGACCTCCGCGACCACGCTGTTGGGGCGCAGGGTCATGCGGCCGGTCGCCTCGGCGGCGGGCAGGGTTGCGTTGACCGAGCTGAAGTAGCTGCGGGTGCGGCAGCCGCGGTGGCAGGGCCCGCAGTAGTGGCAGGCGCGGCGCCCCTTGTGGTCGCGGGTGAGGACGGCGGTTCGGCCGATCGTCATGCGCCGGGTGCCGCCGAACGCGCTGTCGATCGCGCCCGCGACGTGCTCCTCGACGCACGACATCTGCATGGGCGGCAGAAAGACGCCGTCCGGAACCTGCGGCAGGCCCTCCGCCCGCCCGCTGATGCCGACGAACGCCTCGACATGATCGTACCAGGGCGCCAGGTCGGCGTAGCGGATGGGCCAGTCGACGCCGTACCCCTCGCGCGCGTTGGCCTCGAAGTCCAGATCGCTCAGCCGGTAGCACTGCCGCGCCCACATGATCGACCGTCCGCCCACCTGCCGGCCGCGGATCCACAGGAAGGGCTTGTCGGGATCGGTCGTGTACGGGTTCTCGATGTCGTTGACGAAGAACTTGCGGCCCACCTCGTCGCACGCGTAGCACTGGCCTTGGACCGGCTGTTCGGCGGCCACCGCCTTGCGGTCGTTCCAGCCGCGGTAGCGCATCTCGGAGGTGAGCGTGTGCTCGGCGTAGTCGCGTTCGGGGACGATCATCGGGCCGGCTTCGAGCACGAGCACGTTGGCGCCCAGCTCGGTCAGCTCCTTGGCTGCCCAGCCCCCCGACATCCCGGAGCCGACGATGATCGCGTCGTACTCCTGCCGGCGCGGCCGGATGTGGAAGAGGTCGCGGCGGGAGATCATGTCAGCGGCGCGCACCCTTCGAAGGTGCGGAAGGTGGTCCGGTAGCCGAGCGCGTCGAGCCCCGCATCCGACGTGAAGTAGCCGGTGATGGTGAAGCGTTTGACGTTGTGGAAGAAGTGCGCTGTCTCGTCCGCGGCAGGGTCCTGGCGCAGTGCGGTGAGCTCGTCGTCGAGGCCGCGAACGAATGCCGCCTGATCACCCGGCGCGCACTCCGTGAAGGGGCTGCCGAAGCGCTCGCGGCATGCCGGGTCCACCGTGTCGAGCCCGGCCAGAAAGCGGTCGCGCTCGTCGTCGTCCAGCCACCCGTCGACCAGCGCCGCCACGAACTCGGTCACCCCGGCTTCGGACGCTCCCGGCGTGTCCGTCGCGGGGATGATGACCTCGGCGAGGGCTTCCATGACGCGTTCGCGGGCGGGGGTGAGCAGGGTTGCCCCGGTGCCGGCCGGCGCCGCCGAGATCTGTTCACGCCACGCCAGCAGGCGCCCGATCTCGTCGGGGGGCATGAGCAGCGGCGCGCCAGCGACTCCGCTCAGCACTCCGATGGCCTGCCGTCGCTTCATGCGTTACCGTTTCCGCCGTTTGACGCGGTCTTGCTGGAGGATGAATATGCCCAACCTTACACGCCGCGAGGCGATCAAGGCAACCGGAGCGGCGTCCGTGGGGCTGGTGCTGCCGGGGTGCGCACGGCGCGACGAGCCCCCGCCCGACGACCCCCCGGCCGCCGCCCAAGCCGGCATCATTCAGTCCGTCGCCCGCTGGTGCTTTGAGGACATCCCGCTGGAGCCGTTCTGCGCGTCGGTCGCCGGCATCGGCCTGACCGCGATGGATCTCCTGACAGTTGATGAGTGGGCGGTTGCCCACGACCACGGCCTGGTGGTGTCGTGCGGCGACGTGGGCGCCGGGACCATCGAGGACGGGCTGAACGAGCCCGCCAACCACGCCGGCATCATCGGCGCGTTCGAGGAGCACATTCCGCGGGCGGCGCGCGAGGGCGTGCCGAACGTGATCTGCTTCTTCGGCAACCGGCGCGGCATGGACGACGCGCGCGCGATCGAGAACTCGATCCGCTGCCTGCGCGAATGCGCGCCCATTGCGGAGGCCGAGGGCGTCACGATCCTGGTGGAGGTGCTCAACTCGAAGCCCGGTGGGCACGTAGACTATATCGGCGACCGGATGCCGTACGCGCTGGAGATCATCCGCGCCGTCGACTCGCCGCGCGTGCGCATCCTGTACGACATCTATCACATGCAGATCATGGAAGGCGACATCATCCGCACGCTGACCGACGCCTCGGAGTGGATCGCCCACTACCACACGGGCGGCGTGCCCGGACGGGCGGAGATCGACGAGTCTCAGGAGTTGTACTATCCGGCGATCGTCCGCGCGATCCGCGACACCGGATTCACCGGGTACATGGCGCACGAGTTCATTCCCAGGAGCGGCGACCCGCTGGGCTCGCTGGCGCAGGCTGTTCAACTGTGCGCGGTGGCCTGACCGAAAGGAACCCCATGCTGAAGATCAGAGACCTCGTCAAAGTCTACCCGGGACCCGTCGCGGCGCTGCAGGGCGTCTCGCTCGATGTCTCGAAGGGCATGTTCGGCCTGCTCGGCCCCAACGGCGCGGGCAAGACCACGCTCATGCGCATCGTGGCGGGCTTGCTGGAGCCGACGTCCGGCGAGGTTGTGTTCAACGGCGAGGACATCGTCGGCGACCCCCGCCGCATTCGCCGGCAGCTCGGCTACCTGCCGCAGGACTTTGGTTTCTATCCTCATCTGAGCGGCGAGGCAATGTTGCGTTTTCTCCTGGTGCTCAAGGGTGTGCAGGCGCCCGAGGGGCTGAAGAAGCTCGCGGCCGAGTTGCTGGAGCGGGTCAACATGTCCCACGCCGCCAAGCGGAAGGTGAAAGGATACTCCGGCGGGATGAAGCAGCGCCTGGGGATCGCGCAGGCGCTGGCGGGCAACCCGCGGCTCATCATTGTCGATGAACCCACGGCCGGGCTCGACCCGGAGGAGCGGATCCGGTTCTACCGGCTGCTGGCCGAACTGGCCGAGGACCGCACGGTGCTGCTGTCCACACACATCGTCGAAGACATCTCGGTGCTGTGCCCGCGCGTGGCGATCATGTACGACGGACGCTTCGTGGCGGACACGACGCCGGGCGAGGCACGCAATCGGCTCGACGGGACGATCTACCAGGGCGCGGTGGCCAAGGAGGATCTGTCCGAGATCGAGCGGCGCTACCGGATCACGCAGGCGATCCTGATCGAGGGACGCAACCAGGTGCGCGTCCACCTGTCCCCGGAGGAAGCCGGGCAGGGCGAGGTGCCCGAGGGGTTTGAACCTGTGCCGCCGACGCTGGAGGATGCCTATCTGCTGTTGGCGCAGGCGAACGGGGCGGGCGCGAACGGGGAGGCGGCGTGAGCGCGCTGGGGCGCTGGTGGGAGGTCACCCGCAGGGAGCTGATTTCGGGACTGCGCCGGCCCGCGTACTGGGTCCTTTTCGTGGTCCTGTTTTTCATGGCCTGGGGCTGGTCCGAAGGCGCGGTAACGATCTCGTCGGGCGAATCGACCGTGGGCGGCGAACGATCCCACGTGACGTCCGTTTTCGCCCAGAGCATGATCCAGTGCGTGGTGGTGATGGGGATCGGGGCGTGGTTCCTCGCCATCGCGGCCGGCCTGGTCGTGATCCGGGACCTCGAGCTTCAGGTCACCGAGGTCTTCCATTCGACCCGCCTCACCCCGGGCGAGTACGTGTGGGGCAAGTTCGCCGGTGCGCTCGGCGTCTTCCTGGTCATCTGGGTCCTCTACCTGTGCACGGGGGCTGTTTTCAACCACGTCGTTGCGGCCGGCGAGGACACCAGGCACATCGGTGAGTTTGCACTGGGCAACTACCTGTTCCCCACCGTTCTCTTCGGACTTCCCCAGATCCTGCTCTTCGCGGGCGTGCCGTTTTTTCTGGGCACCTGGACGCGCCGGCCCATCGTCGTATTCTTCTTTCCCATCGCGGTACTCCTGGTCACGCTCATCTTCCTGACCACCTGGTCGCCCGACTGGCTGTCCCCCGAGGTGAACCGGGCGCTGATGCTTGTGGACCCGTCCGGGTACCGCTGGCTCAACGAGACGTTTCTGAAGGTGGACCGCGGAGTCGAGTTCTATAACACGGCGGCCCTGCAGCCCGATGCGGGTTTTCTGCTGAGCCGTGTCGTCTTCAGTCTGATCGGATTGACCGCCGTGGGCGGCGCGGCGATGAGCTACGCCGGGAGGCTGCGCCGGGGCGGCAGCGGATCGAGGTTCTTCCGACGCCGGCGCGCTGCCGTGCCGACACCGGCCGAGCCCTCATCCGCCGATGCGACCCTGCGGGACCTCGACATGGCTACGGAGCCGCTCGGGTTCTGGAAGGCGGCCCGGGTCATCGGCAGGGAAGAGGTCCGGGAACTGGTCCGGCGGCCGGGGATGTATCTCTTCGTACCGCTGATCCTCTACCAGTCGATCTTCGCCACCGTGGTCGCGATCGGTCCCTTCAACTCCAGGCTGCTTCTTACCTCGGGCGTGGTGGCTGCGCGGCAGCTCAACACGCTGAGTCTGCTGATCTGTCTGCTGCTCCTCTTCTACACGGTCGAGTCGCTGCATAAGGAGCGCAGCCGCCGGCTGGCCGAGATCTTCCACGCGACGCCAATCGGAACAGGGTCGATTCTCCTCGGTAAGACCATCGGCAACAGCATGGTGGCGGGGCTGATCCTGGCCATTGGCGTGGTCGCCAGCTGGGGCGTGATCGCGTACTACCAGATCTTTCAGGGAAGCCCGGTGAGCTTCGACGTTGTTCCATTCGTGCTCACTTGGGGCGGAGTGCTCGTTCCCACGTTCATCTTCTGGACCGCGTTGGTGACGGCGCTCTTCGCATTGTTCCGGAATCGCTACGCGGTGTACGGCGTCGGCATGGCGCTGATCGTCTACACCATCTACCGAATGGTCTTCAACGACCCGTTCGGGTGGGTGTTCAACTGGATCGCCTGGAACGCCGTCCAATGGAGCGACCTTGGTGCGTTTGCGCTCAACGGGCGCGAGCTGCTGCTCAACCGCATCCTCTACCTGAGCCTGGTGCTGCCCCTCGTTGCGCTGGCCGTCAAGTGGTTCGGCCGGCAGGACTTCGACGCCACGCGGCTTGTGCATCGCATCCGGCCGAAGCCCCTGCTGGTCGGCGCGCTGCGCGTGATTCCGTTCGCGGCGCCGGCAATCGTGCTCGCCATGGTGCTGCACTTCGGCGGCAGGGCGGGCCGGCAGGGAGACGCCGCCGAGGATGCGGGCAAGGACTACTGGCGCGAGAACGTCCAGACCTGGACGGATTTCGCAATGCCGTCGGTGTCCAATGCCGACGTGGAGTTGGACTTCGAGCCCGCCGAGCGCTCGGTCGCGGTGAAGGGCGAGTACACCTTCCACAATCACCGTGACTACGCCTTTGAAGACATACCGGTGACCGCCGGCCAGTGGGACCCCATCGAATGGACGCTGAACGGGGAGGCGCACGAGCCCGACGACCGTTCCAACCTGTTCGTCTTCACCCCGGAAGACCCGCTGGGACCCGGCGATTCGCTCACGATCGGGTTCAGCTACGACCTCGAGTTCCCGCAGGGCATGAGCAAGCGCGCCAGCGGTGAAGCGCAGTTCATCCTCGAATCCGGGATCGTACTGACCGCGTTCACGCCGACGTTCATGCCTGTTCCCGGGTACGTCGAGGGCATCGGCGTGGACGGCGACAACTCTTCCGAGCCGCAGGACTACGCGGACGACTTCTTCGAAGGCGAAACCGAACCGCTCTTCGGCTGGGGCGGCGAGCCCTTCACCGTGCGCACGCAGATCACGCTGCCGGAGGAATACACGGCCAACGGCGTGGGACAGAAGGTGAGCGACGAGGTCGTGGACGGCAGGCGGACGGTAGTCTGGGAGACCGATCACCCCGTGGTGCTGTTCAACGTCGTGGCCGGCAAATACGCGGTGAAGGAGGGCGACGGCACCGCGATCTACTACCACCCCGCGCACGACTACAACATCGAGGAGATGTCGGCGGCGCTCGACGCTGCACGCAAGTACTACTCCGAGTGGTTCTATCCCTTCCCGTGGGATCTGCTCAAGATCTCCGAGTTCGCGGCGCACGCCACCTATGCTCAGGGCTTTCCCACGAACATCACCTTCAGCGAGGGGATCGGGTTCCTCGCCAGGAGCGATCCCAGGTCGCACATCGCGTTCATGGTGGTTGCCCACGAGGCCGCGCATCAGTGGTGGGGCAACCTGCTCACGCCAGGGCAGGGGCCGGGTGGCAACATCATCTCGGAGGGGATGGCGCACTATTCGACGCTGCTCCTGCACGAACAGGTCTACGGCGACCGCTACCGGATCGAGTTCGCCAAGCGGATTGAGCAGTTGTACGGCGACCAGCGCTTCGTGGACTCGGAAAGGCCTATGGTCGAAGTCGACGGGACGCGGTCGGGGGACGGAACGGTCACCTATGACAAGGGTGGCTGGGTGCCGTGGATGCTCCAGCAGGAGATGGGGCGCGAGAACATGCTCGCCGGGCTGCAGGCGTTCATCGCGAAGTATAACCCGGACTCGGACTTCCCGGTCCTTCAGGACATGCTGGCCGTGCTGCGCGACTTCGCGCCCGACACGACCGCGTTCGATGCGTTTGCCGAGCAGTGGTTCTTCGATGTGGTGGTGCCGGAGTACAGGTTCTCGGACGTGACCCGGACGCAGGAGGGTGGGGAATGGGTGGTGCGGGGGACGGTGGAGAATGCCGGAACGGCCCGGATGCGTGTGCAGGTGGGCGCCACCGCGGGCGAACGGTGGTCGGACGAGGGTGACGACGGAAGCCGCACCGTGGTGAACGAGGACTACCGGGATGCCCGTACCGAGGTGGAACTGAGCGCGGGTGAGTCGGCCGAGTTCGTGATCCGGGCCGGTTTCGAGCCCGAGCGCGTGCTGATCGACCCGGATGTGCTGGTGCTGCAGCTCAACAGGGAGCTGGCGGTGTTTGAGTGGTGAGGGGCCGCCCCGCGCTGCTCAGGCCGGCGCCTCCCCCTGGATCGTCACCCGATAGCCCGATCTCGTCGCCGGCCAGTAGTCCCAGATCGCATGATGCTGGGTGCAGCGGTTGTCCCAGAACGCCACCGAGTCGGGTCGCCAGCGGAACCGGCACTGGAAGTCCGGGCGCGAGACATGCTCGTACAGCAGCGCCAGGATCCCCCGGCTCTCGGCCGGCGGCAGGCCGACGATGTACTGCGTGAACATCTGGTTCACAAAGAGCGCCCTGCGGCCCGTCACCGGATGCGTGCGGACGACCGGGTGCTCCGCCGACGGATAGCTGCGTCCCCCGTCATCCCGCCCGATCAGCCGATTCGTCTCGCGGTAGTACGGCCCGCCGTCGTGGACCGCGGTCAGCCCGTCGAGAAGCTCTCGCATCCGCTCGGAAAGCGCCTCGTAGGCCGCGTACATGTTCGCGAAGAGCGTATCTCCCCCGGTCTCGGGCACGGTGTGCAGCCGCAGCAGCGAACCCATCGGGGGCAGCGGATCGCACGACACGTCGGAGTGCCACTGCTCGCCGGCGACGCGCGTGGAGTTCTCGTCCGCGTGAATCGGCATGACCTCCGGATGGCCGTCGACCCCGGGATCGTTGGGGTGCGCCACCAGCTTGCCGAATCGCGCCCCAAGCTCCTTCTGGCTCTCGATCGAGATCGACTGGTCGCGGAAGAAGATGACGCAATGCTCCATGAGCGCATCGTGAATCAACCGGAAATCGGCGTCGCTGACGTCGTCGAGGTTCAAGCCGACGACTTCCGCTCCGATCACGGGCGTTACGGGTCGGACCTGCGGGCGTGTGCTCATGCGCCCGAATATCTATGGACTCGCCCCTGTCGGCAACGATGCCTATTCATCATTGAAAGGAGGTTTGATGAGATGAGAACGAGGGCCGCTCTTCTGCTCGTGCTCGGCGCATGGGCGTGCGATTCACCCGGCGCGCCTGCGGAAGGTTCGGGCTGGACACGCACCCGCGAGGCACCGCACGGCGGCGACGACGTCCACATGGCCTGGCTCGAGGACAACTACGACAAGAGCGCGCACATGGTCCCCATGCGGGACGGGGCCGAGCTCTTCACGATCGTCTACACCCCGCGCTTCGCGACCGGACCCGTGCCGATCATGGTGTTCCGCACGCCATACTCGATCGCGCCGTACGAGCCGGACCAGTACCGCAACCCGCTCGGCCCCTCCGCCGAGTTCGACCGGGCGGGGTACGTGTTCGTGTTCCAGGACGTGCGCGGCAAGTTCCGGTCCGAAGGCGACTTCGAGGTGATTCGCCCGCTGGCCGAGAAGCTGAAGGGGCCCACCACGGTCGACGAGAGCACCGACAACTACGACACCATCGAGTGGGCGCTGGCCAACGTGGAGGGCCACAACGGCAGGGTGGGGCAGTGGGGGATCTCCTACCCGGGCTGGCAGACCGTCATGGGGATGGTGGATGCGCATCCGGCACTCGCCGCGTCGTCACCCCAGGCTTCCCCCTCCGACATGTTCATCGGGGACGACTGGCACCACAATGGCGCCTTCAGGGTCATGTACGCCTTCTCCTGGCTCGCCAGAAACGCACGCAGGCGCGACGCGCCCACCGACGCGCGGGAGGGTCGCTTCGACTACGGCACCGAATCGGGCTACGACTTTTTTCTGGAGGCCGGCTCGGCCGCGAACATCAACGACGTGTACTTCCATGGCGATGTCCCGGCCTGGAACGATTTCATCGAGCACGATACCTACGACGAGTACTGGCAGCGGCAGAACGCACTGCCGCACCTTCGCGACATCCACCATCCCATCCTGAACGTCGCGGGCTGGTTCGACACCGAGGACTTCTACGGCCCCATGTCGATCTACCGCACCATCGAGGCGGAGAATCCCGGCACCGAGAACACGCTGGCCGCGGGTCCGTGGCTCCACGGCGGGTGGCACCGCATGCTCGGCGATCACCTGGGCTGCATCGAGTTCGGCGACCGGACTTCGGTCACGTTCCAGCGGGACGTGCAGTTCCCGTTCTTCGAGCATCACCTGCGCGGCGTGGAGGGCTGGACCCCGCACGAGGCCGTCGTCTTCGAGACCGGCACGAACGCCTGGCGCACCCACGACACCTGGCCTCCCGCCGGCGTCGAACCGGTCTCGCTGTATCTTGCGGCCGACCGCACGCTGTCCTTCGATCCCCCGTCCGGCGCGGGCGGCTCGGACAGCTATACCAGCGACCCGGACAACCCCGTTCCATTCTCGGCCGAGGAGCGGACGACGCTCGGGCATCTGTGGAAGGTCGAGGACCAGCGCTTTGCTTCGGCGCGGCGGGATGTGCTGGTGTACCAGTCGGCGCCGCTTGAACACGACGTCACCATCGCGGGTCCGATCCTGGCCGACATCCACGTCTCCACGACCGGCACCGATTCCGACTGGATCGTGAAGCTGATCGACGTCTACCCGGACGACACGCCGAACTCGGCCTTCTGCGATGTCCCGATGGGCGGCTACCAGATGCACCTCGCCGGCGAGATCATGCGCGGACGATTCCGCAACAGCATGGAACACCCCGAGGCGATGGTCGCTGCCGAGATCACGCCGATCCATATCGACTTGCGCGACCGGTACCACACCTTCAGGGCGGGCCACCGGATCATGGTGCACGTGCAGAGTTCGTGGTTCCCAGCCTACGACCGCAACCCGCAGCAGTTCGTGAATACGTACACCGCGAGCCCGGACGACTACGTGACAGCCTCGCAGACGCTGCATTGGGGCCCGAACCACCCGTCTCGGGTGACGTTGGGGGTGCTGAGGGACTGAAAATGTCAACTCCGGTTGACAGCGTGTAACCTCCAGTTGACAACATGTAGCCTGCGGTTGACAACGGGCTCGGCCCGCCCCCATGTTCTCCTAAGACGTTAGGAGGACGCTATGAACGTGTCGGACAATCGATCCCGCTCAACGGCCACCATGGTCTGCACGCTCGCGGGTCTCGTGCTGTTGCTCGCGGCTGTTGTCCCCCTGGTCGCAGGTTGCCAGGAGGGTGCGCTCCAGAACCTCCCGACCTCGCAGGTTCGGGACAGCGCCGGCATCCGAATCGTCGAAAACGCCCGCCCTGCCGACGACTCAAGGCTGCCGTGGCGAATCGGTCCGGAACCATCGGTATCGATCGGCGAAGTGGCTGGCGAGGAGGCCTATCTGCTGCACCAGGCCAACGACGGCTTCGTGCTGCCGGACGGACGAATTGTGATTGCCAATGCGGGGACGAGCGAGATCCGCGTGTTCGATGCGTCCGGGGTCCACGACGCCAGCTGGGGACGAGCGGGACAAGGACCCGGCGAATTCACGGCGCTCTCGGGGGTGGCCCGTTGGCCGGGCGATTCAATAGTCGCGTGGGACGCACAGGCCCGGACCATAGCTGTATTCGACTCCGAAGGCGTTTTGGGACGGTCATTTGTCCTCGAGGCCGACGGCCGTCCCGCCGACCCCCGGATGGCACTGGCCGACGGCACCGTGCTCGGCCGTACCGTCCATGCCGGCGCCACCGGGCCGGGCTATCGGCGCGAGCAGATCAGCTACGAACTGCGTGACGCAGAGGGGAACACTGTCTTGTCGCTGGGTGGGCACCCCGGACGCGAGGCGTATCTCAACATGGACGGACCGTTTCCGGTCTTCGGCCTGTTGCCGTTCAGCCGTGGTGTGTCTGAGGCGCAGTGGGGGGACCTTATCATCCTCACTCCCGACGACCACTACGAAATCCGGGTACATGACCGGGACACCGGTGCTCTGGCTTGGATCGTTCGCCGCGAATACTCGAACCGCGCCCCGACTCGCGATGAGGTCGACGAAGCGATTGACGACGCCCTGGAACGCACCAACCTGACGGGCGAACAACTCGAATTGACCCGCGACGGGTACAAGGCCATGCCGCTCGTCGAGAGCTTCCCGGCGTTTCGCGCCCTGCTCGTCGACGGCCTGGATCACCTCTGGGTTCGGGAGGCCACGCTGCCTGGGATGGACCGGCCGGCGCCACTCTGGACGGTTTTCAATCCGGAAGGGCGCGTGCTGGGGTTCATCGAGACGCCCGATGGACTGACCATCTTCGAGATCGGCACCGACTACATCCTGGGACGGACGACCGACGACCTCGGGGTCGAGTCGGTGCAGATGTGGGCGTTGGAGCGGTAGGGGGCGTGAGGTGGATCGACCGGGTGTTGGGCGGACCCCCGCTTATCTGAGCAGTTCCAGAAAGGTGGCCGGGCGGACAATCGGGATCCCGCTGAACGAAGTCATCTGAAGGAGATCCTGGTCTCCGGTGACCAGGCAGTCCGCGTCGCCCATCAGGGCGGTCTCGAGCATCTTGTCGTCTTCGGGATCACGACATCCCAGCTTGGCACCCGTGATCGCAACCCATTCGGACACGGCTCTAAGCTGAGCCACGTAAACCATCCGGCCCTCTCGTCCGATGTATGGATCGAACTTGGGGCGGAGAAGACGGCTGGTCAGTTCCTGGAAGGACTCGTTGGAGAAGATGATGACGCCGTCGGCAGCGCGGACGGTGTCGATCACCGCCCGAGGCAGGCTGCCTGGCCGGAGCGCGGCGCTGATCAGGACGTTCGTGTCAAGAACGACCCTTTCAGCTTTCATCGGACAGGAGTGACTCCAGCTTCGCGTCGGTGAGGCCCCTCGATGAAGCTTCTCGGCCCAGAGAATCCATGGTGGTGGTCAGCCTCTCCCATGCAGCTCCCCTGAGACGCTCGAACTGCTGCACCGACATCATCACGCCAACCGGTCGTCCGTGGCGGGTAACCCATATCGGTGCTTGCTGGGCGGACTCGAGGAGGCGACCGAAACGGTTCTTGGCCTCCCTGGCTGTGATCTCTTTCATAGAGCCATTATAGCTATTCTGGCTATTTTTCACCACTCCAGCGGCGGCAGCACGTCTTGCTGCAGCCGGCACATCTCGTTGATCAGGTTGACCGATTGTCGGTATGACTCGGTGGTGGGGTCCAGCAGCAGGGCCTGGAGCAGCGGGCGGCGGGAGCCGGCCGCGAACGCGTCAACGAGCAGCCGGTTGATACTGGTCTGAGTGCGCAGCAGCGCCAGGATGCCCTCGGGGAGAGGCCGCATTTGCTGGGGGTGGAGCCCCGACCCGTCCGCCATTGCGGGTACTTCGACGACTACGCCGTCGGGCAGGCCGGGCACGTAGCTGGCGTTAGGGACGTTGACGGCGTCGAGGTGGCGTTCCTCGCCGCAAAGGACGCCTTCGAGGAGCGGTGCGGCGAGTTCGCCGGAGGGCTCGAGCTCCCCGCCCGCCCGCTCCTCGCGGCTCCCGCGCGCCCGGCTCCGTGGTTGTCCCGGAAACAGGGCCGTTTCGGTCGGGTTGTCCCCGAGGTTGTAGATCCAGGTGGGAACGTCGCCGGTCTCCCACGGGTGGCCTTCGGCGGGGTCGTAGAAGAACTGGAGCGCGCTGCTGGCGAGAAAGTCGCCCGCCCAGCGGATGTACTCGCCGATATGGTTGGCTCCGGGACTTGGGAATAGCCCGAAGACGCGAAAGAGGGTGCGGCTGAGCGCGATTTCGTCCCAGTCGTGCATCCAGTCGCCCGCGCGTTCCTGCTCGCGCAGCCGGGGATAGAGGTCCTCGCCGGTGTCGCGGTCGACGACCGAGTCGAACCACGAGAAGTGGTTCAGTCCGCTGGCCCGCGCGTCCAGCCGTGCGGGTGGGAGATCGAGGATACGGGCCATCTGCTCAACGCCGTGGAACACCCCGTGACAGAGTCCGACCGTGCGGACATCGGTGAAGCGCGTGACTGCGTCGCACAGCTTGGTCAGCGGATTGGTGTAGTTGACCAGCCAGGCGTCGGGACAGTGCCGCTCCATGGCGCGCGCGACGTCCACCGTGGGCGTCATGTTGCGGAGCGCGTGAAAAAGCCCGCCCGGCCCGCCGTTCTCTCCGTAGATCTGGCGGAAGCCGAAGTTGCGCGGGACGTGAAAATCCTGCGCCCAGTAGAAATACCGGTTGATCTCGATGGAGAGGATGACCGCATCGGCGCCCGGGAGCACGTCGTCCACGCGGGTCGACGTGGACACGGTGGTGGAGCGACCCAGGCGTTCCGCGACGGCCTCGGCATTGGTGGCAGTCTCGGGCAGCCCCGACGGATCGATGTCGACCAGCGCGATTTCGATGCCGCTGTCGCAGAGGGCATCGCTGAGCAGGATGTCGCGGATGGTCGCGGGTCCGAATTCGCGGCTGCCTGCGCCGACCAGGACGATCTTCATGGGGCGGGCGGGGGTATGGGGGCGGGTGATGCCGGGCTGTCCGCGTCCGCAAGGCGCACGGTCACGACCGCTGCGGCCATGGACACGCCCAGCAAGAGGACGCCCACGCCGGCACGGCCGGTGAGCAGGCAGCCGATGCCCAGCAGACTGCCGTAGACGAACAGCCCGCCGAAGAGGAAGCCGGTCCACATGCGGACCGCAGGCGGATCGGTCGACGCCACGGCGGTACGCGCCGCGACCGGACTCCACCATCCACCGGGACGGACCCGGCGGTGGAAGCGATCCAGCACTTCATCCTTTTCGGGGCTTGTGAAACGGATCACAATCAGCCAGAGCAGCGTGCACGAGATGAGGATGACCACAGCTCGCACAAGGTCCATCTCGGGAGCGTAGAACGCGTCGGCCGCGTTGAGCAACGGGGTGGGCAAGGGAATGGCGCTCTGAGCCAGGCCCAGCAGCAACCGGCCGTTGGCCAGCAACACCGAGCCGGCCATCGCCGCGATTTCGGCCCAGGCGTTCACCCGCCACCAGTACCACCTGAGCAGCCAGACGACTGCCACGCCGGCGGTCAGTTCGATGATGTAGATCCAGCCCCTCTGGATCGACTCCATCTGCCAGGCGACGAACGCGGCCATGACCGCCAGCCCCACCACAGCCACGCGTGACGCGGTCACATAATGCCGCTCGGACCCGTCGCGCCTGATGAAGCGGCGGTAGACGTCGTTCACCATGTAGGACGCGCCCCAGCACAGGTGGGTATCCATCGTGCTCATGAACGCAGCGAGGAAGGTGGCGACCATCAGGCCGCGCAGTCCGACCGGCATCAGCTCGCGGATCATCATGGGGTAGGCCAGTTCCGGGTCGGCCAGGAGCGCCGGGTCCGCGCCGGGACCCGCCGGAAAGACCAGCAGCGATCCGAGTCCTGCCACGATCCACGGCCAGGTCAGCAGCACCGTGCCCGCGAAGGCGAACCAGAGCGATGCCATCACCGACTGGCGCTCGTCGCGGGTGGCGAAGAGGCGTTGCGCGACGTAGCCGTCCCCCTGGCCGCTCCTCATCCAAAGAATCAGGATCAGGCACAGGAACGACAGGAATTCCAGTGACGACGCGTTGGCCGCGCTCGGCACGAGGTCGAGTGCGCCCGCAGGCGCAGTCGGCGCTTCCCGGATTGCTGCAGCCATCGCGGACGGGCCGCCGAAGCGCGCCAGCACGATCCCGGCGAGCGTGATCGACCCCAGCATCCCCGCCACGAACTGCAGCAGGTCGGTGACCACCACACCCCACAGTCCGGACGCGACCGTGTACACCAGGGCGAGTCCCACGCATATCGTGAGCGTCAGGGCGGCGTCCCATCCGAGCAGCACATTGGCGAACTTGACCATTGCCAGCATCACCCAGCCCATGACCACGGCGTTCTTGAGCAGGCCCTGGTAGACAGCCGAGAACCCCCGCAGGATCCGCGCCGGCGCCCCGCCGTAACGGAGCTCGATCATTTCGGCGTCGGTGAGTATGCCCGCGCGCCGCCACAACCGCGCGTAGAAGAAGGTCAGCATGAGGATTCCGGCCGCCTCGTACCACCACAGCCAGTTGCCGAAGACCCCCTGGCGCCTGACGAGAGCGGCGGTGGCGAGCGGCGCGTCGCTTGCGAACCACGTGGCCGCGATCGAGGTGCCGGCGATCCACCAGGGAAGGGACCGGCCGGCGACGAAGTAGTCCTCGACGCTGCGCCCTGCCCGCCGCGCCAGCCGCAGGCCGATGCCGAGGGTCAGCGCGCCGTATGCGGCGACCACGATCCAGTCAATGGTTGTAAGGGTCACCGCGGCCACAGCACGTTGGACAGGATCCGGTAGGCGCCGGGCACGCCGTAGGGCAGCTGGCGGTGCAGGGCCAGGGCCACATAGCTGTAGCGGCCTTCGCCGACGTCCGCGGTGAGCCACACCCCGCGCTGCGGATCCTGCCCGGTGTCATGAGTCTCGACCAACGGCGTGTAGGCCTCGTTCCAGTCCGCGAAAAACTTGGATCCGCGCTGCTCCAACCAGCCGTCGAAGTCGGACGGGGAGATTCGATTTGGGCGCGCCAGCAGGGGATGGTCCGGCACCAGCAACGCGACCGGCGCGTCCTCTTCCGACACTTCCTCGGCACCGCGCGGCAGTGAGGCCGCGTACGGCGCCATCTCGGATGGAACGAACTCCTGAGTCTGGTACAACACGACCAGATTGCCGCCCCGCCTGGCGTAGTCGAGCAGCCGCTGGTTGTTGTCGATCAGGTCGCGGCGCACGGCATACGCGCGCGTGCCCACGACGATCGCGTCGAAGGCGTCGAGGTCGCCGCCGGTCAGATCGGCCTCACCCAACTGCGTTACCGACGCTCCGAGCGCCGCAATCGCGGCAGGGACCTCGTCCCCCACGCCCATTGCATAGCCCACGGAAAGGCCATCCAGCGGCGCGACATCGACCGAGCGGATCGTGGTCCGGGCAGGGATGCTCAGGCGCGCGAGGGGCAGGTCGCGGTGATCGATGACCTGCCAGCCGGCGCGGTACTCGCGCGCGTTGCCGGTCCGTGGGTCCGTGTCGGTGGCGCCCACGAGCCTTGCGACGACCTCGACCACAGCATCGCCGCTCCAGTCGGCCGGGGACCGGATCGTGACGGGAATCTCGATCACCTCACCACGGCTACCGAAATCGTGCTGAATTGAGGCCGGCAACGCGGTCCAGCCTGCGGGAAGCCCGAAGTCGGCCACGGCTGAGACATCCGGTGCGTTGGCCTCCAGGCGGACGAGTACCTCGACCGGTTCCACCCGCGCCGCGCCCCCGCCGCCACCACTTCGCGGCACCACCCGAACACCCGGTGTCACTGCGACCGACAGCGCCGGCAGAACCTCCACGCGCCGGGATACGGATCCGTACGGCAACTGCGCGACAGACCCGGTCACGGGTACGGTTCTGGACAGCGTTGCTCCCGTCCCCTCCAGGTCCACGACGGCGCGGAGGCCTGTCAGCCGCCAGGGCAGGTGCAACTCGGTCGAGTCTCCCACCTGATAGTGATTCTCGGCCAGCCCGGACCGCGCAAAGTAGGGGCCGGGGAGTGTACGGTCGGATGGCACCCGGATTTGAATCCGGTTTTCGGACACATCCGCGATCGTGTTCAGGGTGTCGCGGCCGTGCACGACCCCGACGTAGTGGGCTCTCTCCCAGCCGGGCAGGACGCTCTCGATTCGGACGATCACTTCCTGCTCCTCGCCCGGCACGATCACTGCGCCACCGCTCTCCAGCACCGCCTGCACCTCCACCCCCGCCGCGGCAAGGATCGCATCCTCGAACTGCCGATGCTTCACTGCAAGGTGAAAACCCGTCTCCGGCGTCACCGGCGTGCCGCCAGTCAGATTGCGGAGTAGCGCATGGCCACGCAGCAGTTCCGGAACGGACCTCTCGGGCGCATTGAAGTCGAAGTCCGCCACGACCCCGTCAACGATGCCGTGAAGCTCAACCAGAGCCTCACCGACCTCGCTCCCCACCTCTTCACCGAGGAGTTGGGGCAAGCCCGGAAGACTCGTGTCCAGCCCCGTGAAGAAGTCCGACGCGATAGAGTCCAGGTCCAGTGCCGAGTCTTGCGCCTCCAGCCAGTCATACCGGTACACCCTGGCACCGCCGGCCCGCACCCTCCCCGATGTCTGCGACCGCTGCAGGCTCAGGCCCATGCTCGCCCAGCGCTGGTACGACATGCCCAGCGACGGACTGTACACGTCTCCGACGGCGACATGATGCGGCTCGTCCACGCGCACGCCCCCGCGAAAGACCCGCAGCACCTGCCATGGCCGCAGCCCCTCGCGTGTGATCTGCTCGGGAAAGCGCTCGGGGTCAGCCGCCGCCTCGACGGCCTCGGGCGTCAGCAACCCCGCCGCCTGATGATGACCGTGCCCGTCCCGCCGGGATCCATGGAAACGCGACACGACCACCAGAGGCCGGTTGAGTCGGATGATCCGCACCATGTCCGCCAGGACGGACTCACGGTCCCAGCTGCGGAACGCCTCTTCGACCGACTTCGAGTAGCCGTAGTCGATTGCGGTCGTGAAGTAGAGGTCGTCTAGGCCGTAGTAGCGCCCCGAAAGGACGAGTTCGCGGGTGCGGATGAGGCCGAGCGCGTCGAACAGTTCGGGCCCGATGGCGTTGGCGCCGGCTTCGCCGCGGTTGAGACTGAGGAGTGCGGTGCGGGCGCCCCAGCCCCGGCTGGCCAGGGTGAGCATGCCGGAGTGCTCGTCGTCTGGATGAGCCGTCACGTGCAGGATGCTGGCCGTGGTGGCGAGTTTGCGGATCCGGTGCCAAACGCCTGCCGCGCCGCGGTCGGCCTGCAGTTCTTCGCCGGGGATTGGTCCCGGGAAGGCGAGGACGCGGTCCAGGGCGGGGGTGGACTGGGCGACTGCCGTTGTGGATGACAGCAGGGCGATGCTTGCCGCGGCGATAGCGGTGCGTGACGAGGTTCGCGGGCGAGCCGACTTCCCAACCATGAAAGCTGTCAGACCCATGGGCTTACCTCGCCATCGTGGTTCCTGCCTATCGCAGCAGCATGCCACCCAGCGGGCGCCCGCCCATCAGGTGCAGGTGCAGGTGATAGACCTCCTGCCCACCGTGTTCGCGGCAGTTGATCATGACCCGGTAGCCGTTCTCGGCGATCCCTTCGGCCGCGGCGATGTCGGCAGCGACTCGCAGCATTCTTCCCAGCAGCGGCTCGTCGTCGGCCGTGGCGTCCGCGAGCGTCGGGATGACTGCGTTGGGAATGATGAGGACGTGCGTCGGGGTCAGCGGGCGGATGTCGCGGAAGGCCGTGACCAATTCGTCCTGGTAGACGATGTCGGCGGGAATCTCGCCGCGCGCGATCTTCGCAAAAATGGTGTCTTCGGGCATGTCGGACGTGGTTGGGGTTCAGAGGTCGAGTGCAATCGTAGCAGGCTGCGGGGGTGGAGCAAGAGTGGTTGCGCGCTGGCGGGCGTCAGGCATCAGGCAGCTCGCGTCCGCGTTCCGTTCTTCACCTCCTTCGGTTGAGTCTGTTCCGCGCGTGTGGCCAGCTCGGTTTCGGTGGCCTGTCCGGTTTCTGCGGCCTGTCCCATCCCTACATGCTCATGTCCCTGCATTTGCCGCGGAAACGTGGGCGGTGAGGCGGGCGCCGGTTCCTCCAGCGCCTCCTCGACCGCCTCGCGAGCCGCGGCCTCGATCGCCCACGGGACCGCGCCGTGCGCCAGCCGCGCCGCACCGTTGTACATCTGGCCGGGTCGGAGCGGTGGGGCGGGGGGCAGGTTGGGCGTCAGCCTCGGCTCGTTCACCGGCGGCGGCACGCTCGCGAGCATCTTGCCCCCGGGCGTGAAGAACAACGCCTGACCCTTGGCGTCGAGCGCCATCCGCACCCCGCCCTCGTGCACCAGCCGGTGGTGCCGCCGGCAGAGGAGCACCGTATTCGCGAGACTCGTCTCCCCGCCGTCGGCCCAGTGCTTGACATGATGCGCCTCCGTGAACCGGCTCCCGCAGCCCGGGTACCGGCAGCCCCGGTCCCGTTCCTCGAGCGCGCGCCTGAGGTGCGGCGGGATGGTCCGTGTCTTCCGCCCCACGCTGACTACCTGACCCTCCCGGTGCAGCATATGCACCAGCGACGCATCACACGCCATGCGCCGCGACGTCTCCGCGCTCACCCGCACCCCGTCGAGTTCCGACCGGCCACCCTCGCCGTGCTCCTCCAGGGTGCTCATCTCGGCGTGCACCGTCACCTGGTACCGCTCGGCCCGCGTCCCGCTCTGCGTCGCATCCAGCCCCGCCGCCAGCGCCCGCTCGGCCACGAGCCCCGCCGCATCGGCCCTGCGCTGGCGGCTCGTTGGCCGCGCGTCGGGGTCCTCGCCCCGGTACAGCGCGTCCGTCGCGGCCTCGATCGCCCGCATCAGCACGGCCCCGGCCTCGGGCTCGAGCCGCCCCCGCACCACGTACGTCCCGTCGGCGTCGATCACGACCGACAGCGTCCGGCGCTGGTGCCGCACCTCTTCGGCCGTCAACTCGCCGTCACGCGACAGGTGCTTCCATCCCCGCACGATCCGCTCGAGCTCGGCGGCGGAGCACTTGTCGGCGTACTTGAGCAGCCTTTTCTCGGTCTCCTTCGTCGCCACCCGGGTGATCGCCCGCGCCTTGGCGTACGACAGCCGCCCGGCCTTCATCTCGGCGGATGTTTCGGGCAGATCTTCAAGCGCATGCGCGACCCGCACGTTCTCGCGGCAGGTACCGACCATGCGGCCGGTCCGCCACGCGAGCCATTCGGCGCAGGACGTGAACGCATCGGCCCAGCCCTCGCGGCGGTCGAACTCGGCGATGAGGGTGAGCATTTCATAAGTGGCGATGTTGATCCGAGCGGCGAGTTCGGCGATGCGGTCGCCGAGTTGAGTGATGGTCATGGCAATCCTCTGAAGTAGAAGTCCGGCAAAGAGTTAGCGTTCCTGCCCATAAAGATAACGGCAGTTTTTCGACCCTCTGTGATGGCCCAGGACGCGTAAAGTCGGCTCAAGCCATGTTGAATGGGTGGCGCACGGCCGATCGGCCTTCCTGGGGCATGCTAACGCTTCTGAAGGCCATCCTGTGCGTGGTCCCGGATCTCACCACAACCGCGCCTTCAAAACCCGTCTATAGCTGTATGAGACTATCGCTCGACACTTTGGGCCAAGCGGGACAGCGGCATGCTCGAATGGGACAGGCGAGACCGCCGCATGCTCCTGCGGGACGCGCGCACGCTCGAGCCGGCCCCGCTCGCAATCCATTCCGCCCCGCACGCGCGCCATCGCCACCCCAACCACCCCCTCAAGCCGCTCCCCCACGTTTCCGCGGCAAAACCCGGGACGCCGACATGCTCGAATGGGACCACCGACCATTCTGCTGCCCTCCAACGGGGGCGTTCCGCTCCGGCGGCACCATGCCCACCGACTCCAGCCACGCCCAGTCGCAGCACTTCTCTACCGCTAACCCTAACGTTACGTCAGGGTTGGGCCTGGCCGCCCGAAAGGACCCGGGCGCCGAACCGCTAAAGCTCCACCGCCAGAGTCCGAAAACGGTCACCGCCGTCATCCGACCGCTGCTCCTGGTGAGGGCCGGACCTCTCACGTTTCCGCGGCGAATCGCGGGACATCCGCATGCTTGAATGGGACCGCGCGCTCTGCTCCAGCGTCGCCACCCCCGTCGGCCAATGCTCTGGCATGCTCGTGTCAGCTTATCTTATCGGCGCCCCTGCCCTCGCAGCACAAGAGCCACATTTCGGTCAACGCAGGAGGAGATGTGAACTTCGTCCGACGGTTCCGGGATACGGCCTCGCTCACGGCCGCCGCGATCACGGTCGCCGCAATCTCAGCCTGCCAGCCGGACCCGACCCCGCCACTGATCGACCCCGAGCCATGGCACACGGTGGCCGAGTACCAGATCGGAGGCCCGACTGGTGGCACGGAACAGGCCGGCGACGCACCGCCGTTCGAGCGGGTCACCGGAATGCGGGTCAGCCGCAACGGCGCGGCGGTCTTCGTCCTCGACCCCGGCCGGACCCGGGTGACGGGCTGGTCGCCGGACGGATCCCTGCTGTTCGAACTCGGCGACCAGGGTGAAGATCCGCCGGCCCTCGAAAGCCCTGATCAGGTTCATCTCACCGGCACGGGCTTCCAGGTGCAGGACAACGACCGGTTCATCCTCTTCTCGAACGACGGACTGCATGAGCGGACGGTGTCGGTACCGACATCGGCCCGCTATGTGGGCTTCCGGCTCCAGCCACAACTGCTCCTGGACGACGGCGCGTTCCTGGCCACGCTGAACATGCCTGACAGTTACCGCGCGGGCTGGCAGGAGGATCCACCGATCCTGGAAGAGCCCGTCGTTCGTCTCGATCAGCAGGGCGACGACTGGGTAGCCGACACCGTCGCCGTGCTCGACATCCGGAACCGTGATCTCGACCTCCGCCCGAGCGAGTCCGGATACGGCTGGTCGCTGCACACGCTGCAGCCATTCGGGGATGCGGATCATGTCGACTTCCGGGCTGGCGACGTCCAGGCCGGGGCGCTCCAGGCCGGCGGCGGCGCGGGCCCAACGCTGCTGGTCACCCGCCAGATTCGCAGGGATCCCGGGGTGATCGAGCTCACTGAGCTGTCAGCCGGCGGCGACACGCTCTGGTTCGGGCGCCTGCGCTTCGAACCGATGCCGGTCACGCCGAGCGACATCGACCGGGCCGTGGAAACGGAAGCTCAGGCCATCGCGGGCGCCATTCAGCTGTCTCTCGACGACGCCCGCGCACTGGTGAGGGCCGCGGTTCATGTGCCGGAAAACTATCCGTCCGTGCTGGACACCGAGGTCATGTCCAACGGCGAGCTGTGGATCAGGAACCACGAGGAGCCTTCGGACACACTCGATGTGTGGTATGCCGTGCGGATCGGCGAAGATGCTGCGCCGCGGCGGATTCTGGTGCCGCGAAACTTCTATCCCCTCGATGCGACCGCTTCGCACGTGTGGGGCGTTCGCTTCGATCCCGGGTCGGGTCAGAGCGTGGCGGGCAGAAGGCTGGTCCGAGGCGGCGCGGAGCCGGGATAGCGGCCCGCCGCGCCACGGCCCGCCGGGTGGCCAGTCACCAGGGCAATCGCCAGACGATCCGAACGCCTCCGGACTCGAATGGCCGGAATCCGTCTTTCTCCAGAGGGGGATCCACCGGCGGTTCCCCGGAGTTGTTGCCGCTCGCGAATCTCGTCCAGCCGAGCGAGATCGCCACGATGCCGATGCCCAGGGCGATGGTTCTGGCCCTGCTCAGCCGCGTGACTTCGACGCCCTCCACGGCGTCCGCCGGCACGCCGGGACGTGCGGTGGCGAAGGGCGCCCCGGGATCGGGCGCCACGGCGGCAATGATCGAGTCGTTGACCAGGATCGGGTTGCGTAGGGTCACCTGCGCGCCTCCGGGCACGGTGACGCGCACGCGCTCCGGGCGCTCCTCGATCAGTTGCTCGAGGCTCATCGATACGGGCTGCCAGGTACGGCATCCCGACATGGACGCCGCCGCGACAAGCAGCGTGAGCACACACGGGAGCCCGCGACGGAGGCTTCCGCCACGGGCTCCCGGATGCGAGTGGTTCACGTCAGCCGCCCGAGATCGACGAGTTGTTCTGGAACTCGGTGGCGGGCAGCTCGAAGCAGATCTCGTTGCCGTAGGCGCCGCCGAAGCCGTCGTCGGTTCCGGTCGGCGGGTAGAGGGGGATGTTCAGGCGCTTCAGATCCTGGAGGTGCTGGCCTTCGAGGTAGTTTTCCGCCGCGCGCTCGTAGATCAGCTGCGCCGTGAGCGCGCCGGAGTTCATCTCGCCTGTGTACGGCGGCAGGCCGACGGCGCTGTGCAGCGCGTTGAAGATCCCGACGGCACCATCGAGGTTGCCCGCCTCGATCTGTGCTTCGGCGATGATCAGCTGCGCTTCCGCCGAGCCGGCCATCTCGATCGGCGACGACGGTCCCGGGTACTTCTCGGAGATGAAGATCGGGATGCCGGTCTGGGAATTCGTGGCCTGCGCGTCGACGACGGCTACCCGCGGATCGGGCATGCCGGCGAACTGCACGTCGCGGTAGGGTTCGGCGACGGTGACGTTCTGGTGGTCGATGTTGAACTCCCAGAGCTTGTTGCGGGTCACGGCCTCGGCGTTCGAGTAGTGGAGTTCGAATGCGAATCCGGCGGGTACGGACGACGCGGTCGACATCGCCGCGGATTTCTGGTTCAGGTTGATCTGCGCCCTGGCCTTGCCGACCTGGGCGGCGTGCAGGATGTCGCCGGTCGCTCCGGCGGCGATCGCCTGGTCGAAGCGCGCAATCGCGAGGTTGAAGGCGTCGGCGGGCGTCTGCTCGGGACCTTCGTCGAAGGCCACGGAGCACATCGACTCGCCGAACAGGATGTAGGAGTAGCCCGCGTAGAGCGCTACTTCGGCCTCGTAGGCGGCCTTGTCGGGGACCTCCTCGGTCGTCCACCCCGCGAGCAGCTCCAGCGTGTAGTCCGCTAGCCAGCGCGTGCGAGACATGGGCCGGTAGAGGGCGGGCTGGCCGCTCCCGCAGTCGGCGCTGGCGTACTGTGATCCGTATCCGCTGGTGTCGTGCACCCGCTGGTCCCAGATGTTGAGGACGGAGTTGTTGGAGGCGTCGCGCCACTCGTTACCGGTCAGCGCGCTCGCTGCTGCGTAGTAGGTCAGCGTGCAGCGGAACTCGTTCGCCACGCTGGCGACGAGCAGTCCGGCCGTGGCCGGGTTTTCGAGATCGGCCGCGATCACCTGCGACGGAGCGTCCACGCTCAGCAGTTCGTCGAATGCGTCGCACGCGCCGAACATCGGGATGGCGACTATGAGAGCAATGGTTGTTCTCTTCATGTTCCGGTCTCCTTACATGCCCAGGCGGACGGTGAGCGTCAGCGCGGTCAGCGGCGGGACCGCCGAGTCTTCCTGCGGCTCGCGGTTGCCGGAGAAGGTGTTGCTGGGGTCCACGACCTCGGGGTCGTGATGCGGCCATTCCTGCCAGTTGGTCCAGAGCATCCCGAGGTTGCGGGCCGACACCGTGAGGCTGCCGCGGCTTGCGCCGGCCCACCGCACCCACTCGTCGGGCATGGTGTAGATCGCCGAGAGTTCGCGGAAGCGGACGAACGAGGCCTCGTTTACCCAGAGGGCGAACTCGCCGCTCGCCCCGAATTGGGCCTCGGCCACCTCGTTGATGTTGTACTCTTGCGGGAAGAGGTTCAGGCGGGTCTGCTGGAAGGCGGCGTATCTCCACCAGCCCTGCAGATCGTACTTCGTCTGGCCGATCTTGCCCTGCACCAACGCGTCGATGGTCAGACGTTCGCCGATCCGGAAGGTCGAACCAAAGGCCATTTCGATGTTCGGGTCGGGGTGGCCCTGATAGATCCAGGCATCCGGATCGCACGCAACCGGCTGACCCTGCCCGTTGTCGCAACGCATCGTTTCGCGGTTGATCTGATCCGTGCCGGGAACGAACTCGGCAAAGATCACCTCGGGGGCGAAGAACGACCCTACCGGATAGCCCTCCGCATGGCGGGTAGTCCACCCGAGTTGCAGGAAGTTCCCCTCGCCGAGGCCCAGTTCGACGACCCGGTTGCGGTTCGTCGTCAGGTTGAGGCTCATGTCCCAGGCGAAGGACGGCATGTCGACCGTGCGGGCATTCAGGCCGAGTTCGATGCCGCGGTTGTTGACTTCGCCGATGTTGACGAACTGCTGCGTGGTGAACCCGGTTGATGGCGCCACGTTGCGCGCCACGATCGCGTCCTTGGTCGTCTGGTCGTAGTAGGTCAGGTCGACCGACAGCCGGTCGTTGAAGAAGGTCGCGTCGAAACCCGCCTCGATCTCGACGCCGCGCTCCGGCCCGAGCTGGGAGTTGCCGGGAGAGAGCGGGCGCACTGTCGCCTGTCCCGAAGGCGAGGCTCTCGTGGTGAAGCTGCGCAGCGCGCCGAAGGCGTCGGGCTGCTGCCCCGATTCGCCGTAGGCGCCGCGGAGCCGGAAGGAGTTGAGAAAGCCCGAGCCGCCGGCCGCCGCGTCCTTTACCACCCAGGAGCCGCTGATCTTGGGGTAGTAGACCAGGTCGAAGTCCTCACCAAAGGCGCTGTTGTCGTCGGCCCTGATCGCCGCGGTGACGAAGAGCCTGTCCTGCCAGCCCATCTGCTGCTGCAGGTACACGCCGACCGTGTTGTTCTCGACGATGGCGTCGGACCCGGTTCGGATTCCGGCGGCGGTCACACTGGACAGGCCGGGGGCCGGGAACCGGTCACCGTCGGCGACCAGGTCCTCGATGGTCCTGGTGTACACCTGGAAGCCCAGGGATGTCGTGGACTGCAGTGTTTCGGAAATGTCCCGAATTCCCGATGCAGCGTAGTCGAAGGTGCTGTAGATGACCGACTCGCGGTTCTGGTACCTGCCGCCGAGCGCCGTGTTCGGCGAGTGGAATTGCGCTGATTCCGGGCTCAGGAAGTTGTCGAGATAGCTCTCCAGCGCGTCGGTCACGTCAAGCCCGAAGGTGAGCCTGTGCGTGAACCAGTCGAAGGGATTGTGCCTGGCGGTGACCCCCGCGGTCATCCGATTCGCTTCGTTGAGATCGAAGTCCTTCTCGATGCGCGACTCCGGGGTCGCCCTGCGGTAGCCCCTGCGCGGATCGCCGGACCCCAGCCGGGTTGGATCGGCGTAGACCGCCTCTTCGTAGGGGAAGTCGCTGGGGATCCGGAGACGGACGAGGGCGATGCCGGCGTTCGCGGAGATCTCGACATCTTCAGCGGGCTGCGCCCTCAGGTTGATCCTGCCGTTGTATTTCCTGGCCCAGCTGTTCTCGGTGACCCCTTCGTCGGACGAGGCGGAGCCGCCGATATAGTACTGGAAGGCGTCCGTGCCGCCGGACACGTCCACGCCGTAGTACTGCGTGTGTCCGTAGCGGAACATCAGGTCCGACTCGGCCTGGTTCTCCAGGATGTTGAGCGACTCGATCTGTCCGGTGTTCGGGTTCACGCCCCAGTTCGTAGGAGTGTGGCCGGCCGGATCCTGGAACCACTGCGAGCCCTGCCGCATAGTGAAGTTCCACCGGGCCGCCCCCACGCCGCCGCCCTTCGTTCGGATGTTGATGACGCCGTTGGCGGCTTCGGTTCCGTACAGCGTTGCCGCAGCAGGTCCCTTGATCACCTCGATGGTCTCGATCATCGCGGGGTCCATGTCATCGATGCGCGAGACGTCACGGCCGCCGCTCTCCATCCGGTTGCTCACGCGTACGCCGTCGATGTAGACGAGGGGTCCGTCGTTGACGCGGCGCATGGTCGAACTGCCGCGGATCTTGATCGTGGATGCCGTGCCGACATCGCCTGAGCCCTGCTGCACTACCACACCGGGAAGCCGGGCCCGCAGAAGGTCGGAGACGTTGTTGATGGGCTGAACCTCCGCGACCCCCGCATCGAGGACCGCGACCGAGTTGCCGATCTCCCGTACGCGGCTCGCCGCCGCGGTCCCCGTCACGACAAGCTCGTCGAGCTGGAGCGCCTGTTGGCTCAGGAAGAAGTTCTGGACCACGCCCTGGCCGGCCGTGACGGTTACCGTGACCGACTCGGACCTGTAGCCGAGGAACTGCACGGTGAGCGTGTGGCTCCCGGCGGGCACGTTGGCGATCGTGTACGAGCCGTCGGACTGGGTCAGGGCGCCGAGGTTCAGCCCTTCCAGGAAGACCTGGGCCGCCGCGACGGGGTTGCCCGTGCCCTGGTCGCGCACGGTGCCGGTGATCGACTGGGCCGTCAGGGCCGCGGGGGCGGCCGCAAGGGTGACGGCGAGGGCGAGCAAAGCGAGTCGTTTCATCGTTCGCCTCCCGGTGAAAGAAGTGCTTCGGGGGAAAGATCGGGTAGCCTACAGGCTGGCATTGGCGGTGTCAAACCGGTGAATCGCAGGCCTCGGCCCACCGCACCCGCCCCTACCGTCCCCTGAACTCCGGTTCCCGCTTTTCGACAAACGCGCGCGGCCCTTCGTCGTGGTCTTCGGATGCCAGCATCCGCTCGTAGGCGGGGAACCGGCGCGCATGAATCGCGCGAAAAGCGTCCCGCACCGACAGCTCCTCGATCCCGTGCACGACCTCCTTGATCGCCCACAGCGACAGCGGCGCGCTGCGGGCGAGCCCGTCCGCCACTTCGCGCGCTTTGGCCAGCACCAGGTCCGCCGGCACAACCCAGTTCACCAGTCCCCAGCGTTCGGCCTCGTCGGCCGGCATCCGGCGTCCGGTCATCAGCATCTCCATCGCCACGTTGAACGGGAGCCTTCTGGGCAGACGCTGCACCCCGCCGGCGTCGGCCATGTTGCCGAGGCGGGCTTCCGGGTACCAGAAGGCGGCATCTTCGCTGGCCACAACCAGATCGGCGGCCAGCACGAGTTCGCATCCGCCGCCCACCGCGACCCCGTTGACCGCCGCGATCACGGGCTTGTGCAGGTCCCAGAGCTCGGTCAGGCCGCCGAAACCGCCCGGACCGTAGTCCATGCGCTCGTGCTCGCCCTCGGTCGCCGCCTTGAGGTCCCAGCCCGCCGAGAAAATCCGGTTGCCCGCGCCGGTCAGGATTGCCACCCAGAGGCTGTCGTCGTCGCGGAAATCGCAGAACACCTCGCCCATGCGGATGCTGGTGGCTGCGTCGATCGCGTTGGCTTTGGGCCGGTTCAGTGTGATCTCGAGCACGCGGCCACGGCGCTCGGTCTTGAGCGGTTGGGACATGGGACGTATTTCTTCCGGGGTGGATGTGTACAGGCAGTAACAACAATGGGAGGGATTCCGTGAGGGCGACAATCTGCACATTGGGGTTTGCGGCTGTCCTGGCGACGGGCGCCGACGCCCAGCAAGCGACCCGGACGCAGCCTGTCCAGGGCATGCGCGACAACGGGACGGGGTATCACGCCCTGGTGGGGGCTCGCGTCGTGACGGGGCCCGGCCAGGTCCTCGACGACGCCACGATCGTGATACGCGATGGCCTTGTCCAGGCGGTGGGCCGGGGCATGGACGCGCCGGCGGGCGCACGCGTGTGGGACCTTGACGGGCTCACGGTCTACCCGGGCTTCATCGACGCGCACGCCGACCTGGACATGGACGCGGTGCCCGAGGGCGGGGACATCGGGCCCACGCACTGGAATCCGCAGGTCAGGGCGTGGTTTTCCACCACCCGGAACCTGGCGGACGACGAGGACCGGCGTTCGGCGCTGCGCTCGCAGGGGTTCGGGACGGCGCTGGTCGTTCCGAAGGAAGGGATCTTCCGGGGTACGGCCTCGGTGGTCAATCTCGGGGACGAAGGTGTGCGCGAACGGGTGCTCCGGCCGGACGTTGCTCAGGCGATCGGCTTCCAGCGCTCCTTCGATCTGGGCGGCTCGTACCCGAACTCCGCGATGGGCACGATCGCGCTCATGAAGCAGACCCTCATGGACGCCGAGTGGTACACGCGCGCCTGGGATGCGTACGAGTCGAGCGGCCGCGCCTTCCTTCCTCCAGAGACGAGCGAAGCCCTCGCGGCGCTTGAAGACGCGGTGCAGGGCACTCAGCCGGTCATCTTCGAGACCGGCGGCGAAGAGGAATACCTCCGGGCACACAGCCTCTCCAGCGAGTTCGGGCTGACCCCCTGGTTCCGCGGCAGCGGTCTGGAATACCGCCTCATCGACGTGCTGAGCGGACGCACCGATCCGCTCGTCGTGCCGCTCGATTTTCCGGACGCCCCCGATGTGGGACATCCCGGCGCAGCGCTCGATGCCTCGGTCGCAGACCTGCGGCACTGGTATCTGGCGCCGACCAACCCGGCGCAGCTGGCCGAGGCCGGGGTCCGCTTTGCCATAACCACCGACGGGCTTTCGTCGCTGAACGAGTTCCTGCCCAATCTGCGGATCGCGGTGGCGCGGGGGCTCGCGACGGACGACGCCCTGGCGGCGCTCACCACGACACCGGCCTCGTGGCTGGGGATCGACCGCACCCACGGCACCATCGCCGAGGGCAAGGTGGCCAACCTGATCGTCTCCGAGGGCGACCTCTTCACCGAGGAGGCCACGGTCCGCGACGTGTGGGTCCAGGGAAGGGTCTACGGTGTGACGCGTCCGGCCCAGATCGATCCCAGGGGCACCTGGCAGATCGCGTCGGATGATCAGTGGGGCTTCGACGCCGACCTGGTCCTGGAAGGTCCGCTGAACCGGCTGCGCGGCTACCTGGATGTGGGCAGCACCGGGCCCGAGCTCCCGGGCGGCGCACGGATCGACCTCGCGTCGGCCAGCGCGGTTGCGGAGACCGGCCGGATCGAGGCGCGCTTCAACGGCGAGGCGCTCGGCTACCAGGGCATGGCACTCCTGTCGGGCTCGGTCCGCGATGATGAGTTCTACGGATGGACTTCGCTCCCGAACGGGGCGGATCCGTCCTTCCGCGGCACGCGCACGGGAGATTTCGAAGGTCCGTCGCGCGGAACCGTGGCGATGGACGTGCCCGAGATCGACCTTCCATTCATCCGGCCGATGATGGACTACGGCCGCACCTCGATCCCCGAGCAGCCCGCCGCGGTCGTGGTGCGCAATGCGACCGTCTGGACCCAGGGTCCGCAGGGCGTGCTCGAGGGCGCCGACCTCCTGATTCGCGCCGGGACGATTGAAGCAGTCGGCATGGACCTCGACGCTCCGGGCGGCACGGTGGAGATCGACGCGACGGGCAAGCACGTCACGCCGGGGATGATCGATCCGCACATTCACTCGGGCGTCAGCGCCGTCAACGAGAGCGGCTTCGCGATCGTGCCCGAGGTGCGGATGGGCGACGTCGTCACCCACAACAACATCTGGATGTACCGGCAGGTGGCGGGCGGGCTCACCACGGCGCACATCAAGCACGGCTCCGCGAACCCCATCGGGGGCGAGAACGTCTTCGTGAAGATGCGCTGGGGCTCGCTGCCCGACGATCTCAAGCTGGAAAACGCGCCCCGCACCGTGAAGTTCGCGCTCGGCGAGAACCCGAAGCGCCGCCAGGGCCGCTATCCCGACACCCGCATGGGCACGCAGGAGATCATCCGCGACCACTTCATGGCCGCGCGCGACTACGAGCGGGAGTGGCAGCAGTGGGAGGAGACCGGCGAGGGACTGCCCCCCCGGCGCGACCTGCGCATGGAGGCGATCCTGGACATCCTCGACCAGGAGCTGCTCATCTCGTCACACGGCTACCGCGCGGACGAGTTCCTCGCGCTCGTGCGGCTGGCCGAGGAGTTCGGCTTCCGGGTCCAGACGCTGCAGCACGGTGTCGAGGCCTACAAGATCGCGCCCGAGCTCGCCGAGTCCGGGGTCGCCGCGGTCGTCTGGAGCGACTGGGGCGCCTTCAAGATGGAGGCGTACGATGCGACGGTCTACAACGCGCGCATCCTGATCGAGGCCGGGGTGGTCACCTCGCTGCACTCGGACAACAGCGAGATCGCCAGCCGCATGAATTGGGAGGCAGGCAAGCTGCTGCGCACGGGACTCACGCCTGAGCAGGCGCTGTCGACGGTGACCAACCAGGCGGCCGAAGCGATCGCGATCCACGACCGGGTCGGTTCGCTGGAGGCGGGCAAGGATGGGGACTTCGTGATCTGGAGCGGCGACCCGCTCTCGCAGTTCACGCGCGCCGAGCAGACCTGGATCGATGGCCGCCGCTACTTCTCGCTCGAAGAAGATGCGGCGATGCGCGAGCAGATCGCACAGGAACGCACACAGTTGATCCAGGCCATCCTGTCCGTTGAGGGCGGCGGCGGCCGGAGCGCTCAGACGGAGACAAGCCGATGAAGACGCAACGACGAGCGACGATGGTAACCCTGGCACGGGCGGGCAGCCTGGCCGCTGTGGCCGTTGCGGTCCTCCTGGCGCCGGCGACACTCGGGGCACAGGTAAGGATGACCGTGCCACCGCAGTCCGAGCCGGTGGCGCTGACCGGAGCCACCATTCACACGGTCACCAGCGGCGTGATCGAGAACGGGACGATCCTGCTGGAGAACGGGCTGATCACCGCGATCGGTGCCGACGTGGAACTCCCGGCCGGCACCCGCGTGGTGGACGCGACCGGCAAGCACATCTACCCCGGGCTGATCGACGCCTTCAGCACGGTGGGGATCGCCGAGATCGGCGCGGTCGACGTCTCCAACGACGTCAACGAACTGGGCGACTTCAATCCGAACGTGCGCGCCGACGTGGCCGTGAACGCCGAGAGCCGTCATATCGGCACGACGCGCTCGGCCGGCGTGCTCACCACGCTCACGACGCCCGGTGGCGGACTGGTGTCGGGCATGTCGTCGGCGCTCGCACTCGAGGGGTGGAGCTGGGAGGAGATGTCGATGCAGTCGGCCGCGGCGCTCAACGTGAACTGGCCCAACCCCAACCCGCGCAGGTTTCGCGGGTTCGGCGGTTTCAGGTTCGGTCAGCAACGCGAGGACCCGCCGAGTTACGAGGAGCAGGTCCAGCAGGTCAAGGACTTCTTCGCGGAGGCCCGCGCGTATCGCGACGCGGTCGTGGCCGGTGAGGAGCTGCGCAGCGACTCCCGCTACCTGGCGATGATCCCGGTCATCAACGGGGACATTCCCGTCGTGGTCGCGGCCGACGGCGCGGCACAGATCAACGACGCGATCACCTGGGCGCAGGAAGAGGGTCTGCGCATCGTCATCCGGGGTGGACGGGATGCCATTCATGTGGCCGACCGCCTGGTGGCCGAAGACATTCCGGTGATCCTGACATCGACGATGGCCGCTCCCGGGCGGCAGTACGAAGCCTACGACGGTACCTACTCGATGCCGGCGCGCCTGCATGAAGCAGGGGTCCGCTTCGCGATCTCGGGCGGCTCGGGGTCGCTGTATTCGAACCGGCTGCCCTTCGAGGCGGGTGTGGCCGTCGCTTTCGGGCTGCCCGAGGAGGAAGCGCTGAAGGCGGTCACGATCAACCCGGCGGAATTCCTGGGGCTCGACGACCGTATCGGCTCCCTGGAACCGGGCAAGCAGGCGACCTTCCTGATCACGACCGGAACGCCGCTCGACATGACCAGCGACATCGAGCAGGCCTACATCCAGGGCCGCGAGCTCGACATGACGGACATCCAGAAGTACTTCTTCGAGAAGTACATGGAGAAGGTCCGGCAGTACATGCGGCGGGTGATCATGTAGTTGCGGCGGGGCATGCCCGTCGCGATCCCGGGAACCGGACGGCTTGAGGAGCTCGTCGGAGCGAAGAACGCGAGCACGCCGCAGGTTCTGCGGGCGCGGGCGGAACAGACCGGCCACCGGCCGTTTCTGATCTGGGGAGACGCGCCCGGGCGGGAGGACGCGACCTGGAGCTACGCCGAGGCGTGGGAGGTGATCCAGCGCTGGGCGGGCTTTCTGCGGGGGCTGGGTGCCGGACCGGGTCCCGGCGGCTCGCGCGTGGCCGCGTACATGCGCAACCGGCCCGACGCGCTTTGGGCACTCCTCGGTGCCCACGCCACCGGCTCCGTCTACGTGGCGCTCAACCGCCAGCACAAGGGAGCGATCCTCGCGGACCACGTGCGCAGGTCGCGCGCCAGGATCCTGGTGACCGAGGCGTCGGCGCTGGACGCGCTGCCGGATCTGGCGGACGCCGGGGTGCGTTCGCTCGTCGTCGTGGACCGCGCATCAGGGCCCGACTGGATCGGGGGTGACGAGGCGGAACGCACGCCCCCCTGGAGCGGCCCCGATCCCGCCCCGGGCGATCCGGCGACGATCATGTTCACTTCGGGGACGACCGGTCGCTCCAAGGCGGCGGTGATTCCGCACAACCAGCTCTGTCGGGGCGCGGCCAACCTTGCCGAAGCGGTCGAGATGGGGCCCGGCGACGTATTTCATGCCTGGCTGCCCCTCTTTCACATCGCCGGGCAGCTGCACACGACGATGTGCACCGCAGTCGCCGGGGGAGCGCTCGGCCTCGTCCCCCGGTTCTCGGCCTCGCGTTTCTGGACCGAGGTCCGGCGCTGCCGCGCGACGGTGATCAGCGGGCTTCCCGCGATCGCGCGCATCCTGTGGGAGCAGCCGGTGACCGACGACGAACGCGCGGCCACCTCGCACCTGCGCCTGGGCATCTTCGGCCCGATGACGCCGGAGCTGCACCGGCCGCTGGAAGAGCGTCTCGGGATCCGCATCGCGGACACCTACGGAATGACCGAGGCCGAGCCGCTGACGGTGCCCGTGCCCGGCATCCGGCAGCCGGTGGGATCATGCGGCGTTGCCGCGCCCGACTTCGAGATCAGGATCGCGGCGGAGGACGGCGCGGCCCTGCCGCCCGGCGAGAGGGGCGAGATCCTTGCCCGCCCGCGCCGGCGCGACGTCCTCTTCCTCGGCTACGAAGGCGACGAGGAGGCCACGCGCGATGCCTGGCGGAACGGCTGGTTCAGGACCGGCGACCTTGCCCACCAGGACGATAACGGCTGGGTGTACTATGTCGACCGGCTGGCTCACTTCATCCGGCGGCGCGGCGAGAACGTGAGCGCGTGGGAGTTGCAGCGCCTGATCGAGGAACATCCGGACGTGGCGGAGGCGTTCGTGCTCGGCGTGCCTTCGCCGATGGGCGAGGAGGACGTCAAGGCGGTCGTGGTCCCGAGCCGCGGGGCCCGGCTGGACCCCGCGGCGTTGCATGCGTGGTGCCGCGGACGGATGGCGAGGTTCATGGTCCCAAGGTTCATCGAGGTGCGCGACGAGATGCCGCACATCTCGGTCGGCAAGGTCGCCAAGGACCGCCTGACGGGTGTGGGGGCTGGGGTTTGGGAGGCGCGGGCCGGCTGACGGCCGACCCGCTCATCCGCTACCCTCCGCGAATACCGCCGCCGCATCGCGTCCCGCCGCTGCCGGTAGCCCGGGTACGGCTGGCTGGAGTGGTCGCTGCCGGAATGGTCGCTCCGGTCGCGCGCCGGCTCGGCAAAGGCCGTCAGGTGGACGACGGTTTCGTCCGCGACCAGGCCGCCCGCGACCAGCCCGTCACCGACGATGCCCACATCCCGCCCGAGCCCGGCGGCCGGGTGAACGTCGAAGGTGCCCCGCACGATGCGGTCGAGGAAGTCGGCCGGATCGGCCGCGGGTGCGCGCCGGCGGTCGCGTCGGCCCAGGGAGTCGATCGCGTAGGAGCGGACCAGCTTCGGCAGGAACGCCGCGTAGGTCGAGGGCTGGTCGAAGAGGTCGAGTCCGTAACGCCTGCCGGGGACGGCGAACACCGCGCCCACGTGATCGTTGCCCGCCCGCACGCCGCTCACGTAGTCGTCGAGCGTCTCCTGGTGGTGTTCGAACATGGCGCTCATCGCGCCGGTCTCAGAGGGAGCGTGCAGCGCCTCGGACTCCTCGGCAAGCGAATCCCACACCTGGCCCTGATCGGAGCGCCTGCTCCCGTGGGCCCTTATGGAGTGCCGCACGCTCTCCAGCTTTTCGGCCCTGCCGCGAGCGTTCTGCACACGGTCGGTCACACCGAAGCTGCGTCCCCTGTACGACCACCGCCCCACCTCCACGCACGACACCGGGATGATCGTGGTGCGCTCGGCCGGGATCAGCATGGTGAGGTTGGCGACGCGGTTCTGCTTGGCGCCCACCAGTTCCTCGCCGTCAACGATCAACACCGGCTCCGCAGCGCGGTTCTCGACGGTGAGTTCCGGCACGCTGCCTCCCTCGGAGACCTCGCGGATGGAAACGAGATCCTTCTCCAGCCCCCGCTCCAGCAGGAGGTAGGAGAGCGGACTGGCGCGGTCCGAGGTCAGCGGGAAGACGGTCAGTCCCCGGTGAGTGGTGGGTTCCGCGAGCTTCAGGCTGGCGATGGCGGTCTTGACGTGGTCCACTGGGTCCCCCTTTATGTTGGCAGTAATTACCAGTCAGTTAACAGTACACGAAATCACCAGTAAGTCAACAGTCATAGTCAGTGAACGACAGTTAGAGGTCCCGGATGCCCAGCTACACGGCGAAGGAGCTGGAGCGCGAAACGGGCGTTGACCGCCGGACAATCGCGTACTACGTGCAGGAAGGACTCCTGCCGAAGGTCGGCAGGCGGGGGCGCCGGACGCGCTATCCGAAGCTGTTCCGGGACCGGCTGCTTTTCATTCGGCGCGTGAGGGATGCGGAAGAGGAGGGAGACGTGTCACCCGTGTCGCTCAGGGACATCCGGAAGGTGTTCGAGCGCGTGCCGCCGGCGCTGGTCGCGGGGGTTGCCGACGGCCGGATCGCCGTCACGCCGGAGCTGGTGTCGGAGCCGTCAACGGCGTTTCGGACCCCGGGCATGAGGCATTCCCTGCTGAGGGAGCGGGTGCGGGGTGTGCGGGAGGTGCGTCGGCGGCCGAGTGAGCTTGATTGGGCCACCGGCGCGCCGATGCCCGCGAGTGCGCCGCCCGAAGACCCGGTTGCCGAGGAGCCGGATGCCGACGCGGATCTGGTCCTGGGGATGGAAGAGGAATTGACGATCCAGCGGGAACACGAGGTGCGCCCGCTGTATTCGCGAATGCCGGAACGCAGCTACCCGCCGACTCCGGCGTACGACGACGAGTCCGAGCTGGCGGAAGAGCTGGCCGACGCCCTGGCGGACCTGCACGAGGCCGCGCGCCTTCGCAGCGAAGAGATGCCGGAGTCCCGGAACACATGGACGCGCATCGAGATATCACCCGACATCGTGCTGTCCGTGCGCGGGGCGAGCGGCGAGGACGACTACCTGGTCGAGCGGGTGCGCATGGCCATGCTTGAGTTGCTGGCGCGGAGGGGAGGGTGAGTGCGGGGCCGTGGGGTCAGAGCGAGATGCGTGAGCGATTCCATTCTCAACACCAACAAGGGTCAACGATGGCCTCGACACCTGGCTTCATTAACATACCTGTCGTCAGCGCGGAAACGTGCAATCCCGGCCGTCGGGTGGCGGACGATCCTGTACCTCTTGGCGTCAGTGCCTCGACGGCGAGCCAACCAGCTTCGGCTCCGGCAGATGCAGGGACGACGTTGATCAGCTACTACGCCCCCGCGCCCGCGCGACGAACTCGGCACCCGTGTCGCACTCGATGATGGCGGCGGCGAGCGCCTCGACCCGATCGGGATCCGTGAGCTGATCGAACAGGGTGGCGAGCTCACCGACCACCTCGGGCCCGAACTTCTGCACCGCCAACTGACGCAGGAGGGACCGGCGCCCCTCGCGGCGTCCTTCGTGCAGCCCCTCGCGGCGGCCTTCGTGCAGCCCTTCGCGGCGGCCCTCGTGCAGCCCTTCGCGGCGGCCCTCGCGACGTCCTTCGTGCCGTCCTTCCTCTCGCCCCTCCTGCCGCAACTCCTCGTACAGCTTCCTCAGCCGTGCCGCCATCAGGGTTTCCTCGTGTCTGATCATCGTCTTCCTCCTCCCCCACAACCTGGCCAGTCGGCCGGCGTCCCGCCCCCAGCGGGCGTTCTCCCACTCCGCAAGCACCAAGAACCAGTTGCCGGGGGGCGAGTCGGAGGGGTCCGGCGCCAGATCCTTCAGTTCGACCAGAATGTACCGCCGCCGCATTTGCAGGCCAAGCAGCCTCTTGAGGACGGGGTCCGGGTCTGTGACGATCCAGTCTGCGAGGTCGGTGGCGGCGCCCCACTTCGCGTGCCCGTTGTAGACGACGAACGGTGCCACGATCGGCGGCCTGCCCGCCGCGCCGGTGTCCTTCTGGGTCTCCGCCTCCTGAAGCACGAGGGCGGCATACTCCTGGATCCGGAAAGCCATTTTGGCCTCGGGGCGGGACTGGAACTCGAGCGCAATGAAGAGCGGATGGCGCTCGGGCCGGCGCAGCTGCGTCCTCCATATGGTATCGCCGTGCCGTTGTTCGAGACCCGCTGCCTTGACGAAGCTGGCGGAGGCTTTGCGGAGCGACGCGGGCTTGATCACGTCCGGCAGGCCGGGGACGATGGTGGACAGCAGGCCCTCGACCATGGCCGGGTTGGAGAAGAGCAGCCGGTACGCTTCGTCGTGCCTGGCGCGGGGGCGTCTGGTGGGCATCGGCGTTTGGGTTCTGAAGGGGGATTCGTGGACGGCGAAACGGGGCTTCGAGGTGTGGCATCTCGGCCAAGGGGTAACGGTCGCACCGTTTCAGGGGCGTTCCTATAGCTGGATGGGACTGATTTGCCGGCGAGGGAGAGTTCCTGTGGCGGAGCCTCATTGCGCGGCGAACGTGGCGCGCGCGTGGGGCCGGGGCCGCTTGGCGCGGTCAACATCCGTTCGTGCCCGTGTCCGACAGGTTACAGGTCCGTGCGGCCGACTCGGCCGGGACTGCCGTGGTCGTCCTCTTCTCCTACCTCCCTAAACCCGCAGAGTCGGGGCTCTGCCGACGCATTACGGTCTGGGATACCGCCAGCCCACGAGAGCCCGTACCTGCGGCCAGGCGGACGACCTCGGAGTCAAAGGCGGCCGGTAAGCGGGCAGGGTCGCCGTGACGCGCGCCGAATCGTTGATCAGCCCTCCGGCATCACCCGTTTCAGGTATTGATCGAATAGCGGCACCGTGAAGGCGGTGTCGCCGTGGGCCGGACTGTAGACCATGCCCTTCTGGACGAGCTTGGCTCGAGTTGGGGCGACTCCCTGGACCGGCCTGCCCAGGATAGTGGCGATTGCTCCCGATCTGTGAGGACCGGGACCCAGCTCGGCCATGGCCCTGAGGTAGCGTCTCTCGAACGGTGTCGTGCGCTCCAGCCGGACACGGAAGAACGTCGAGTCCAGTTCGCGCACCGCTACGGGCGTCGCGGCCTGGACGTCAGCGAGGGTGATGTCCGGCCCGGCGGCGACTCGCCAGCAGGCGCTACCCCACTCCTGAAGGAAGTATGGATAGCCTCGGGTAAGTCGCAGGATCTCGTCCACGGCCCTCGACGTGTAGGACACGCCAAGCCTGTCTGCGGGCGCCTCCAGTGCCCTCGCCGCCGAATCTGCGGCCAGGGGTCCGACCTCCGGGAACGAGAACATCCGCTCGGCATAGGATTTGGCCGATCCGACATTGCCCACCAGTTGCGGAAGTCCCGAGCCGACCAGGGTGACCGGGAGTCTCAACTGCGCCGCGCGGTGCAGCGCCGCGATCAGGGCGGCGAGCTGACGTTCCTCGAGGTACTGCATCTCATCGACGAACAACACCAGCGCCGTGCCCCGGGCACGGGCGGCCTCTCCCGTGACCTGCATGAGCATGGTGAGATCGGTGTCGAGGTCACCGCTGTCCGCGACGCCCTCCTCTCTCTCGAGATCAAGGGAGACCGCGATGTCGTCGAAGGTCAGCTTCATCGCCCCCACGAACCCCGCCAGGGCTCTGCGGGCACGCCTTGCCAGTTGCTTGGCGGCCGCACCGCGGCTCATGCGGATGAGAGCCGAGTTGAGCGGCCCTGCCAACGCACCCGGCAGCGACCGATCCTCGGGAGCCTCGATCAGAACGCACTCGAACCCCCGGCCGTCGGCGTCGAGGAGCAGTCGGTTCAGCAGAACCGTCTTGCCGACCCCCTGCAGGCCGACCATGAGCAGACTCTTGGCCGCGAGCCCGTTGCGGAGGCGGTCGAGCGCGATCTCGGCATCCTCAATCAGCTCGTCGCGTCCAACCAACTCGGGAGGCGGCGTGCCAGCGCCAGGTGCGTAGGGGTCGGTACGGCGGTCCATTTATATCGAAGTTATCGAGGTTTATCTCGACAGGCAACGAGTGGGAGCGATTCCTGCGTGTGCTGGCGGTGGCGCGCATGTGGCCGCGAGGATGGAGCGAATGCCCGGAATCTCGGAACACATGGACCCGAATCGAGATATCATCGGATATCGTGCTGTCCGTCCGCGGGGCGAGCGGCGAGGATGACCAACTGGTCGAGCGGGTGCGCATGGCCATGCTGAAGTTGCTGTCGCGGAGGGGAGGGTGAGGGCGCGGCAGTGGGTCGTTGCCACGACCGCCGTCATCGCGCTCGGGTGTAACGATGGTGTCGACTCACCGCCGGCGTCCCTTGAGATAGCGGGCACCTGGGCCACTGTGCCGGCCTACGAGATCGGCAGCCCACACGGGGAACGCGCCAGTTTCCAGCGGATCTCGGACATTCGCCTGGGAGATGACGGGCAGCGGATCCATGTGGCCGATCCGGGCGAGGCCCAGGTGACCGTCTGGACGCCGGAGGGATCGTTGCTGTTGTCGGTCGGTGGCGAGGGAGAGGGACCGGGAGAGTTCCGTGGCCGTACAGGCGCAATCCACCTGACACGCGACGGCTTTCAGGTGCAGGACAGGGATCGTTTTGTCCTGTTCGCTCTCGACGGGCGTCACCTGGCCACGGTTCCAGTCCCTTCGTCAGTGAGCTATCGCGGATTTCGCTTTCGCCCTCTCGCAATGCTCGAGGATGGCAGTCTCCTTGTGTACCCCAGCGTTGACTCGGGCTCCCGGATGGGATGGTGGGGCGACGACCCCGTGGATGAGTTGCCCGTCGTCCGACTTGGGGAGCGAGATGGACGGTGGACAGTTGATACGGTGGCGGTTCTTGATGTCAGAGACGAAGTCCTGGGAACCGGCGACCCAGACAACCTGACGCTGACGATGTTCACGACTCAACCGTATCGGGACTCGGATCAGGTGTTCTACGATGCAAAGTCCCAGTCAGTGGTCCTGGTGCGCATGAGGGGTCTGGGTCCGGGCGAGGTTGATCTGACGGAGTTGTCGGCACAGGGCGAAACCGTCTGGTCTCGGAGAATGAGCTTTGCGCCGCTGACTCTGTCTGCAAGTGACGTGGACGAGATGGTCGAGGCGCTGGCCGAGCACCTGGCAAATGCCCCCGGAAGATCCGCTTCGCTACTGGGCGACGCGAGAAGCGCCGTCAGAGAGGCGCTGTATGTGCCGGAGCACTATCCGCCGGTCCAGGATGCGGCACTGGCGTCCAGCGGAGAGCTGTGGATGAGGACCTTCGAGGACGCCGGTACCGATTCGCTGGACGTATGGTATGCGGTCCGCGTGGGTCAAACCGATTCACCGGTCAGGCGAATCCTGTTGCCCACCTCGTTCTCGCCCCACGACGCAACGGACACGCACGTATGGGGAAGCCGAAGGGACGCTTTCGACGTCCGCTACGTGGTCGGCCGACAGCTGATTCGCCAGACCAGCCTGACCGCACAACAAGTGTGGTCAACGCAGCCGGACGTCGTTGTCGGGGGTGAACCGGGAAGCGCTGCTGCGCTGTCGCGTCTTAGTGGCGTGAGGGCCGACGCGAGCGGCACCAGAATCGTGGTTCGTCAGCCTCAACGCATTACGGTCTGGGACACCGCCAGCCCACAAGAGCCCGTGCTCGAGTTCGGACCACGCGACGATGCTCCACCCTTCGGTAATCCCCGGCGAGCCTACGCCGATTCGATCGGGCTCTGGATCCGATACGACGATGGATGGGGGCGCTTCACGCACGATGGACGACTCGTGAGTTCGACACCGAATCCACCCGATCGGTGGTTGCAGTCGATCGCGATCCTGGGTGACGGATCCTTCCTGGCCCGCGAACGGATTCCGTCTCCTTCGCGTGTATTTGCATGGGAGGAGGGACACCCGGGGTGGGAGGTCGCGGTGGCTCATTTGCGGCTTGCGGAAGGAGGCTGGATCGTCGACACGCTTGGCACGTACGACTCGAGTGGCCAGGAGTTCGCAGTCGTTATAGATGGAGATAGGGCACTATCGAATCAGCCCTTCTTCGATCGCGACATGCTCTATTTCAACTCCCGTACCCGCGCAGTGGGATTCGTTCAGAGGCGCGGGAGCGACGGCGAAGTCCGAGTGGTCGAGGTAGCGCCGGGCAACGATACCGTCCTCGATGCACGAGTCCCGGTGCGTTCGGTGCCCTTGGAGCGGGAGCGTGCAGAAGCGGCCATCGAAGACAAGATGCGCGATGTGCAAGGGATGCTCCGGCAGTTCGGGGGCGACAGCCTGTCGACTCCCCAGGTGCGTGCAATCGTTGAGGAGGAGCTCTACATCCCGGATCGATTGCCACTTGTGACTGGGGTTGTCCCGACCGCATCGAATGAGGTTTGGCTGCGGAGCAGCGAGTCAGCGGATTCGCTGGCCATCTGGTACGCGATCGACCGGGCGCGCCCTGCATCCCCGCCGCGGCGTGTGCTGTTGCCGGAGTGGTTCCGGCTCCGGGACGCGACCCGGGACCACGTTTGGGGGCTGCACCGCGACGCGCGGTTCTCCGGACAGGTGCTGGGGCGGAGGCTGGTGCGGCTGCCGTGAGGAGCTCAGTGGGTGTGCCGAAGATTGCGGGTCGAGTGTTAGGTGCCCGTCTCGTCGCGTGGATTGCGCTGGGCACGTTGTCCTGTAATACCGACGAAGGTGCCGAGCCGCCGGCAAGAGTCTTCGAGGCGACGCGCATGGCGCGGGTGATGGTGCCGGAACCCACCCGCAGCACGAAGATTGTCCTGACTGAGGAAGACACGGCCTGCATCATCTACTCGTATGACGAGCAGATCCATTGCACGACCACGGAGGGTGGCGGCTTCACCCTCGGACGGGCTGGCGACGGCCCTGGAGAGTTCCGCGGGCTGGTCACCCTAATGAGGGGCCAAGGCGGTTCGATCACTGCGATCGATCGATCGGGCCTCCGGATGTTCAGCCGGTCCGGCGAAGTCCTGAGCTCCGTCGTGCTGCCTGGCTTCCTGTTCGGGACCGATCGGATGCTCGGGCAGTCGCTGTCCGGAACCCGTATTACCCCGTGGGCTGTTTGGCTTGAGCAAATTGACACCCGAACCGGCGAGGTGCTGTGGAAGCGCGACTTCCCCGTCGACGCGCCAGACGAATGCGCCGAATACCCGCTACTCACGGAGGGTACGCTTTCGGTCAGCGCCCACGTTCCCCCAAACGGATACCTCACCCCCTGGAACAGCGTGCTGTTCATCTGCCGCGCCAACCTGGCGCTATGGGAGCACCGTGATGCCGAGGAGTTCGAGGTGCTCGATCCGGTCTCCCACGAGGATGAGTACCCGAACGCGCAGGATGTAGCTGACTATGCAGCGGCCATGAGATCCGTACCGGGTGCTTCGGATGTCGCCCGGGAAACCCGGGAATACGAGAACACGCCAAAGGCTTGGTGGATAGGAGGGCAGACTCCCGTATTCGACCAGGCCCGCGACTGGACGTGGATCGGCGCGAACCGTGATCGCGAGTCGTTTTCCTACGTCGACATCTTTGCGGGGAAGCGCTTTGAGTACGTTGGCGCCATGCGTGTCCAAGGCCGGATGGTGGGGTTCGACCTGCTCGGATCCACCTTGGTCGTGCTGGTGGAACTACCGCTAGCGGATGTGGCAATCGACTGGTACGACATCAGCAGTCTTGCTCCCGAGCCTCTTTAGCTTTAGCAGGTTCACGAGGGGATTGTCCCCTCTTCCTCACCCTCCCGCGGCGGCCGCTCCCGGCTCATCCGCAACGTCACCCCACCCAAAAACGCCGAGCCGCTCCTCTCCACCTTGTGATCCCCGTCGTACAGGTAATCCAGGATCGCCTGGTCCCACGAAAGCCCCGCTTTCGCCACCAGCTCCATCCACGGCCCGTACGCGGTCTCGTCGGGCGCTTCGGTGACGCCGTTCCAGATCGTGATCCGTGGATTGAAGCCGCCGCCGCCACCTCCTCCGCGTGACCCCTTCAGCGGCATCTCGATCAGCACGCTGTCGGTCATCGGCAGGCGGAAGACGTCAGGGTCGAAGTCGGCCCCGTAGCGGCGGTAGCGGGCGTAGGTGCGCTGGTTCATGTCGAACACGTCGCGGTTCGAGTTGATCCCCGCGGTGATGTAGTCGCGGATCCTGAACGCGGCGTCCTTGTGGCGCGGAAACTCGGGATCGTCGATGTACCCGAACCCCGGCATGAACCACCCCTTGTTGAAGCCCCAGTTGCGCTCGGTCACGCGGCCGCGGCGCACCAGGCCGCTGTACTCGGAGAACAGCTGCACCACCTGGTGGCTCGGATAGCCGTGCGGGTTGAGGAAGATGTCGGGCAGCCAGCGTTCCCAGAGCTGGCCGCGCACCTTCGACTCGGGATAGATGGGAAAGTCCTGTCCGCCGCCGGAGCTCACGTCCACCCCCAGCGACGCGAGGTAGCCCGCGTGCAAAATGTAGTCCGGCGTGATCCGGTACAGGTCGTACGCGAGTTGGGCGCCGTCGGGGTTGGTGAAGGGGTGAATGACGACGTTGACCTTGTCCAGCCTGGCTCGCTGGGCCGAATCGGTGAGCAGCAGCTCGGCATGACGGAGGACGTGACTTGTCGACGACACCTCGTTGGCGTGCTGTCGGGCGGAATAGATCACGGTGGGCTTGAACGTGGTGGCCTTGGCGCGCGACCAGTGGGTGGCCGTGATCGGCGGCATCAGGTCCATCGCCCAGGTCGTCCTGCCCAGGTAGCTCTTGCCGACCTGGTACATGGTGGCCTCGTCGAAGGCGTGGCTCAGCTTGGCCGTCATCTCGTCGCCTTCGGGCGGTGGAATGGGCGTGTCCCACTGGACGATGCGCTCGCCGTCGTAGGTCCAGCCCTCGGGGAGCAGGTCGGTCCAGACGGGCACGGGCGCGGGGGTTCCGTTGCCGGGAAGCACGGCGGTGACCCGTGTGGAGTCGTTCTGCTCGTGGGACCACTCGGCCCATACGCCGATCTCGCCGACTTCGTCGTAGGCGAGGGCTCCGGCGTACAGGCCCGCGTCGCGCAGCGCGCCCAGGTTGGCGAGCGTGGCCGCGACCTGCTCGGCCGAGATCATGCGGGCGTCGACCTGTTCCGCCCTCGCCTGGATGAGCAGCGCGTCGCGTTCGTCGGCCTCGGTGTCCACACGCACGCGGAGGTCAAGGCGGGCGAGCGCCGGGGACGCCGGCGCGATCACCGCGCGGCGCAGGCTCGGGCGCTCCATCGTGACCTTCGGGATGTCGAGCCGCCGCTCGCCTGTCCGTCCGTCGCGCGTCTCGTAGCGCACGACCACCGCAGGCCGGTTCGTGGCGAATCCGGTGAAGGTGATCCGGCCGGTTCCGGCCGCGCCGTCGCCCTTCGGCCGCATGACCGGGATGATGCGGCCCGGATACGTCAGGTCCTGGCCGCGCGCGTTGCGCCCGATCAGGTGGAAGAACTCGATCGTGCCGAAGTAGACCTCCTCGTGGAGGGCGTCCATGGTCGAGATGATCTCGTTGTCGACGCCGAGCCGGTAGTCGGGCTCGCTGAGTTCGAGTTCGACGTTGAGCGTGCCGAAGAAGGGCGCGTCGGCGGCGCCTCCTCGCGGGTTCCCGTCGTGCCGGTCCATCACGTAGTCGTAGACCGCGGGCAGCGTGTGTTCCTGGTAGCGGTCCCAGAACGACTCGGGGTCCGTGACGATGCGCTCGTCGGCGATGGTGTCCCCGTCGGCTATTGCGGTGACCCACCCCGTCGTGACGCGCACCTGCTCATAGTCCTGAAAGCGGTCGAAGTAGGGACGCAGCACCCAGACGGGCTCGAAGGTGTCTTCGAGGAGGGTGCTGCCGTCGGGCGCGGTGGCCCGGACGCGGTAGATGGGCCCGCTTTCCACCATTTCGAAGCGGATCCGATCTATCGGGAGCCCAAGGTCCTCAGCCAGAACCTCGTCGATGGGAAAGATCTCGTGCAGCCACCTGAGCGGCGTGTGAATGGCCTGCTGCGGCCAGTCGACCGGCGGGTCGTTGCGGAGGAATTCGATCTCGATCTCGCCGATCTCCTGCCCGGCGAGCCGGGGGGCAATCCTCTCCGTCAGCCAGAAGAAGCCCTGCTTGAATGCGGACAGGACTTCGACCGTGGTGGCGTCTGGGTCCGCGCCGGCGGCGATCAGACGGCGCATGGCCTCGTCCTCGATCGCGCGGCGGACTTCGGGAGGCTCGGACAGGCGCGCTTGGATGTGCACGGGTTCCCCCTGCGCGACCCCGGAGGCGATGCGCTCCTCGAACACCGTCCAGAAACGGTCGACTTCCGACGGGACCGTGAAGGTCTCGTCGAAGATTCCGGCGGCGTTCTGCACGTCGCGGTCGTCGATCGTCACGGAGACTTCGTCGGCGCCCAGGGCGGCGGCTCTCTCGCGCACGAAGTCGACCAACCCGTCGGCGGGCTTCTCGAGTGATATCATGATGTCGGCCGCGCCGATGTCCTCGGCGAAGTCCTCATCCGCGAGTTCCGCAACGATCCGGTCCAGCTTGTAGAGTCCGATCGCTGCCTGGCCTGCCGGCATCTGACCCGACAGGGTGCCCCAGAGTTCGTACTCGATGTCGTCGAGGGTCGGTGTGTCGTCGCCACGGACGCCGACGTTGGGGAAGACCTCGGCCAGCCGCTGTGTGGCAAGCGTCGCGCCGCCCAGGTCCGCCCCGGTGACGACCAGGGCGGGCTTGCTTCCGAATGCGTCCGGCACGACTTCGATGAGGCCCTGGCCGGGCGCGAGATCGGCGGTCGAGATCTTGCCGGAGTCCGCCAGTTCGCCGGTCAGCGGGTGGTCGCTGCCGACAAGCACGGTGGTCGGCTCGCTCGCGGCGGACTCGATTTCGTCGGGACGGCGGACCAGCGGGACGGTCAGTCCGGTGGCCTCGAGCCCCATGCGGGCGGTGAGGTCGGCGATGCCCTCGGCGCCATTGCCAGGTACCACGACCACGCCGATCCCGGTGGGGATGTCGCTCCCGGTCAGGAATCCGTCGGTCGTGTAGACGTTGGAGAGGTCGAGGTCGTTCCGGGCGCCGCCGGAGCGGCCGGAGACTGGGCCGGGAGGAGGGGGCTCGGCCAGCGTGGGGAGGACGACCTGCCGCTCGCCGGCGCCGATCGTGAGTGACGCAAGATCGCGGAAGCGCAGGTCTGCGGAGTCGGGTCCGAGCGCGGCCTCGCCGACGCGTTGCCAGGCCAGGAGCTGCAAGCGGTCGAGGGCGTCGGCGGTGCGGTCGGGGTCGGGCCCGGGATCGAAGAGCAGATTCGCGACGACGTGGAGGTCGTCGCCGGACTCGTCCAGGGTTGCGCGGGTGAAGGTGAGCGCGGCGGCGGGGGCCGTGGTGTCGTCCGCGCTCAGCCAGGTGGAGAGTTCTTCGCTGATGTCGTCCAGCGATGGGCCGGAGAGGGTTTTGACGTGCGGCAGAGCGCCGGCGAAGCGGCGGGCCGCGCGGAGAAGGGCGTCGTCATCGCCGCCGAGAACGGCCACCCAGCGTTCGCCGGACGGGGTGGTGTGCGTGGCGATGGTGGGTGGAAGGATGGGTGGTGCGGCGGCGTCCATGCGGAAGTCCGCGACGGCAAGCCCAGCCGATTCGACGGCGCGGTGGCCGATCAGGATGCCGACCTGGCCGGGCCGGGGGCCGCGCCGGATGGGGAGGTCGAGGGCCATGGTCTCGAATCCCAGCCGCGCGGTGATCTCGGCGGCGGCGGCGCGTTCGGCGTCGGTGGGATCGGGCGCGAGGACCAGCGCCGCGCCGAGGCGGTCGGGCACGCCGTCGCCGTTCTCGTCGAGCAGGAGATGGCCGAGATCGAACAGCGTGGCCAGGTGGAAGGGGGGCGGGGTGGGGGGTTGTTGGGCGGCGGCGGGGGGCGGGGGGAGGAGCGCGGCCATGGTGACCGCGGTGGCCAGGCGGCGGGTGTATGTCATTAGTCGTCGTCCGTTTTTGGCACGAGTGTGTCCGTTTTCAGCATGCCGTGTCCGTTGCTGGCGGTCGTTGCTACTTGCTGACACCGACGTGCCCGTTTGGGTGTCCGATTTTGTCACTGATATGTCCGATTTTGACACTACCGCCGGATTTCCTCCCCCGGCCGGTAGCTCGCGATTGCCCTTCGGTGGATATCCTCGTCCGTCCACGCCACTTCCTTGGTCTCGCCGTGTGCGAACATGGCCGCCTGGTCGGCATGGTGCGCGGCGGACGGGCGCGCGGTCTGCCCGTAGGCCAAGACCGTCCGGGCCCGGGGGACCTCGCCGAACTCGACCACGAACACCCACGAGTCGCCACGGTTCGCCGCCAGCCGTCTGTCTTCCGTGGGAGCGAACGAGAGTACCCGGAAGCACCCCAGGATCGGCGGACATCCGGACACGGGTTCGTCCACGCCCCCGCGGATCACGCGGTGCACCTGGCCCCACATGGCGTCCAGCGCGATGCCTTCCGCACGTAGCGATTCCACTGCACGGCCAAGCGCGCGGACTGCCGCGTCCGGGTCGCTCAAGCCGTGCGGTGTGGCGGCCGGCCGCATCGGATCCCACGGCTCACGCCACCGAAGCGGGTCGGCAGCGCCTTCGAAGTTCCCATCGAAGTATTGATTCGCCCACCGGGCGAAAAGCACGCCGCCCCGGCTGTCGGCGTCGGCGGTGAGGTCCCAATTGGACAGAACCTCCACCGCCTCCTGAACCGCCGGGTCTCCAGCGGCCCGCGCCGCCGCCAGCAGGTCGTCGATGACGCGCTCCGCCAGAAGCATCCGCGGCGTGTGTTTCAACTCGACGACGTCTTCGAGGGTCAGCAGGTGTGTTCCGCGCTCTACCACGCCCGCGGCCAGCTCCAGTGACAGCTGGCTCCTCAGCCGCAGCCTCGGCTCCGGCAGGTTGTGCGGCACCGTGTCCCGGTCCATCGGCACATTGAGGTTTGTGTAGTCCGGCGTGTCGTTGGCCTGTTGCACGTACCCGCCCGGCGGATTGACGTAGAGCGGAAGACTCTCCCACGGAACGAGCTCCGACCACATGTCCGCGGAGTTGCCGGCGAACGCCGCGGTGTCGCCGGTGACGGGATGGGGCAGGAGCGGCAGGCGCGCGTTGTAGTAGTGGACGATGTTCCCGTTCCGGTCGGCATAGGTGAAGTTCGACGTCGGATGCGCCCGCGTCTTCATCACCTCCAGCCATTCGTCGAGATCCTGTGCCATCATCATGCGCAGAAACTGCTCGCCGCGCCGGAACTCGCCGTCGCGCGGATCCTTCAGCAGGTACACGTGTTCATCGGTGCGGTGGATGACGGGGCCGTGCGGCGTGTGCCACGAGACGCGCGTCTCCTCAGCGCTCTTCCCGTCGGTCGTCAGGTAGTCGACGGAGGTTTCCCGCCGCTCAAGGGCCAGCGGATTGCCATCGAGGAGTGCGTGGTCCTCCAGGTCCGGGTGGGCCCGCAGCCTGTACACTTGCGAAAGCGTCGGGTAGTTGTTGGTTGTGGCCCACCCGAGCCGCTCGTTGAACCCGCCGATGATCCCGAACGCGGTCCCGATCCGGAAATCCCCGTAGAAATCGATCACCCCCGGGACGCGGACATGCCCCTCGTAGTAGGTCAGGCCGGAGACCCGTTCCAGAAGATCCTGCCGGCCCTCCCAGGGGAGGTGTGGATTTCGAAGGAGGATCGGGTTGCCGGACGCGGTGCGCGAACCGTGAAAGGCCCAGGCATTGGAGCCGTCGAGCAAGAATGACGCCGGTGGCTGATCCGGCGCCTCCTCCGCGCGCAGCCGCGCGACGAAGCGGGCCGCGTCCGCGCGGCTCCAGCCCTGGACATCGCGGGCGAGCGCATCAACCCCGGTGAAATCGGGCGTCAACCACTCCGGGAATTCGTCGCGGTGCAGCCGGATGTAATGGTTGACGCCTTCCGCGAAGCCCCGGTAGACGTCCTGCGTGTTCGGGTCGAGACGGTCAAAGGTCGCCACCGCCCGGGCGTGCACCGGGCGCGCCGCGAAGTCCGCGTCGAGTTCCTCCGGGCCGAGGTGGCGGGCGAGGGTGCCCCGGCTCCCCATCATCGCCATCGCGATCGAGACGCTGTAGTCCTCCGACTGGACGTAGCCGAGCCCGAACCCCATCGCCTTCAGATCGTCGGCGAAGATGTGGGGAATACCGTAGTCGGTGCGGTGGATCGTGACGCGCTGGGCCAGGGCAATGGCTGAATCGGTCGGCTGTGCCACCTCGGCGGGCCGGGTCACCACCTCGGCGGGCCGGGTCACCACCTCGGCCGTCCCGATCACGGCACCCTCCTGTATGGCGTCGACGACCTCCATTCCCTCCACCACCAGCCCGTAGATGGTGTAGTTGAAGTCGAGCCGCAGGTTGTCGACCAGGTTGATGAAGATCTGGGCGTCGCCGGTGTCGCGGCCGCGGGTGGAGAGCCCGACCGTGCCGCGCAAGTGGGCCGCGCTGCTGATCTCGTCCCGGCTGTAGGGTCCGTCGCCGGCGAACTCGTTGGCGTGGGGACTGCCGCCCTGAATGACGAAGTTGGGCTCGACGCGGTGGAAGGTGAGGCCGTCGAAGTAGCCCTCGGCGGCGAGGCGGGCGAAGCGGTCGGCGTTGGTGGCGGCGAGATCGGGGCGGAGCGCGATGACGATGTCGCCGAGGCCGGCCATGTGCAGAACGACGGTCGAGCGTTCGAGGTCGCGGAGGCGGGCTGCGGTGGGGGTCGGGGTGCGGGGCAGCGGCCGGGGTGCGGCCGAGTGGACCTGGCCGGTGGCGGTGGTGAGGAGTTCGGCGGTGCGCTCGGCGATGACGGGGTCGAAATCGGTGAGGTACGGGGCGAGGTCATCACGGCTGAAGCCGCCCACCGCGCCGATGCCGTCGAGGAGGGCGACGCGCACGTCCCGTTCGGTCTCGCGCTGTGCGATCGAGAAGCGGTTGAGGGCGGCGAGGAGCCGGGGCAAGGGGGCGCCGGCGCCGGCGTGGGCGACGAGCAGGCGGGTGGCGGTCATGACCAGCTGGGGGTCGTTCGCGTCGAGCTGCGCGGCGTAGATGTCGGTGAGGTCGGGTGACGGGGAGGCTCCGGCTTCCGACACGGCAGCCAGGCCGCGCAGTGCGGCCTCCCGCACGTTGGGGGTCGGGTCGGCGGCAAGGCGTGTCAGGGTGGCGTGGTCCCCGAGCACGGCCGCGGTCCGCGCCGCCCACGCTCTCGCGAAGGGGTTGGCGTGGGCGGCGAGACGCACGAGGTCTTCCGCAGCCGCTTCAGGTGCGATCGTCGCGACGGCGTGAAGCGCGCGGGCGGGGGCCCGCCAGTCGGCGTCCAGGTCGTCGATCTCGGCCGCGCGGGCCCTGAGGGCGCTCACCTGGGCGGCGCGGTCAGGGCAGGGACGGCCCGCCAGACCGATCGCCGTCGCCGCGACATGCGGGTTCGGGTCGGTCACCCTGGCGATGATCGCGTCGCACCCGGCCGCCGGGCGCATCCACCGGTCGAAGGCGGCGAGCGCATCGAGGCGAACCCGCCAGTGCGGGTCGGCGAGGCCCTCGGGCACGACCTCGGCGGCGGCCGTCCCGTGCCGGGCGGCGGCGATCATGGCCTGTCTGCGCACGCCCCAGTCGGAATCCTGGAGGAGCGTGCGGACGGCGTCGGCGTCGATCTGGCCGGTGGTGACGAGCGCTGCAGCGGCGCGGCGCCGGACACGGGCCGCACTCGTGGCCATGTCGCCGCCGGCAGGCGCCTGCACCGAGCCCAATGACCCCGCGACGGCCACGAGTTCGGCGCTCAGCCGGCCATCCGGCTGGATGGCTCTCGCGAAGGCATCGATGCCGCGGGCCAGCCCCAGGTGACCGATCAGTCCGCCGTCATTCGCAGGGACCGGGAGGCGGGCGGCGGCCCGCACCAGAGCCGCGTCGGTCTCCGCCTGGGCGGCAGGACTTCCCGGAGCGATGCGCCCCAGATTGGTCGCGAGGTTGCCCAGGACCGAAGGGTTCGTCTCGACATCGATGCGCGCCGCGAGCGCACGCGCGGCCGCATCCGACGGCTCGCCAAAGACGGCCTGAGCCATTGCGGCGGCAGCGGTGGCCCGCACGGACACATCCCCGTCGTCGAGGAACGCGCCGATGCGCTCGAGCTGTTCCGGGTCCTCCAGGCGGCCGAGCGCGCGCACGGCCAGCCTGCGCACGGCCGGGTCACCGCTCGCGAGGTGGTGGCCGATGCGGTCGAGGCCGCCCTCGCCCCGGGCGTCCTCCTCCGCCACGATCTCCGCATGGGCGGTGTGGTCGATGGTGGTGGCATCCCCGCAGGCGAACAGGGTGAGGACCGCGCCGGTCAGCGCAGAGGCCGAGGCGGCGAACGCGAAGGTCGAGCTTGTTTTCATCCGTGCGGATCCCATCCGAAACGCTCCCATGACGCTTCTCCCTCGTCGTTGAACTCGACGCCCTCGTGCTCCAGCAGCGCCCGCTGACTCTGGGCCACGCCCGTCACGCGCGACGTCGAAATGCCGCCCCGGCGGTTCACCACGCGCCACCAGGGCACGTCGGTGTCGATCGGGAGGTGGCTGAGGGCGTAACCGACGCCCCGGGCGGCACGGGGTCTGCCGACGAGAGCGGCGACGCCTCCGTAGTTGATGATCCGTCCCTTGGGAATGCGGCGGACGCACGCGTATACTCGTTCTGAAAACGCGGTCATGGCGCGGAAAGCTATTCTCGCCGGACCACGTGCGCCACGGCACCGGGTAACCCCGGAGTCGCCCGAGGGAACCACAGCCCGGGTGCCGCCGGTATATTGGAGTGCGGGAGCGCGCGGACGTACAACGGAGATGTGCAATGCTCAGGTTTTCAGCTGGAATTCTTACGGTCTCGTTCCTCTTCGCGGGCTGTGTCGTGGGCGGCGCTTCGCGGGCGACGGTCGATTCGTCGCCGCCCCCGCCGCCTCCGCCGTCCACCGAGGCCGACCCGCCGCCGGCCGAGCCCGAGGAATCTCCGGAGGGCGCAGCGCCCGACTCCGCCGCCACCGAAGTCGCTGTCGAGCCGGTGGCTGCGGCGCCCGGCTATCCGCCCGCCGTTCTGATCGGCGCCCGGGTCGCCGATGTGCGGACGGAGCCCGGAGAGATCGTCGTCGAGGTGGGCGATTCCCTGGCGATGGGCGAGGATGTGGAGATGGTCGCCTACGACGCGGCCGGCAACCCGGTGAGGGGCGTCAGGATCCTGGCCAACATCGAATCCCGCTTCGCCGTGCTCGAGGAAGGGCACATCATGGGCGTGTCCGAGGGAGAGGCGGAGCTGAGGATGGCGATCCGTATTCCGCCGCCCGGTGGCACGGGCCCGCCTGAAATCCGGACGTTCTCCGCGCCGCTTTCGGTCGTCGGTCCGCCGGTCGTGGCCGTCGAGATCGTCGACCCCGGGGTCCGCTTCTTCACCGGTTCGATGGTCCAGGTCGAGGCGCGCGCGCTCACCGAAGACGGTAGCGTCCGCAAGTCCGTCGCGGTGACGTGGACAAGCAATCGCCGGCGTCTGGCAACGGTCGACGCGCTGGGATTCGTGCGGGCGATCCGGCCCGGCGCCGTGACCTTGACCGCGGCTGTCGAGGGGCTGGAGGCCAGCTATTCGTTCGAGGTCGAGGAGAATCCGGTGGCTTCGGTGGGTATCGAGGGTCCGTCTCGCGGGCGAACCGGCGATGTTCTGCGCTACTCGGCCGTGGCGCTCGACGCCGACGGCGAGGCCGTCGACGGGGCGCCGATGGACTTTTCCGTTTCTTCGTTCGAGACCCGGGCGGACATGGGCGCTTCCGTGTACCCGGACGGGGCGTTCGTCGCCGAGCGTCCGGGGCTTTATCGGGTGACCGCGAACGCGGGAGCGCGGACGGGCCAGGTTCTTGTCGAGGTCGTGGAGCGCGGCGTCGAGCACGACGTGATCGTCACGGGCCACGGCCTGGTGGCCGATCGGCCCACCTCGGATCTGTGGGCGTTCACCGGTGTGGACGGGCGGGACTATGTCTATACCGGCACGCATCTCGGGGGCCAGCGCATGCTGGCGTGGGACGTGACCAATCCGGCCAACCCGGTCCTCACCGACTTCGTCGAGGTGGACGCGCGGGTGGTCAACGACGTGAAGGTGAACCGGAACGCCACGGTCGCGGTGATTACCCGCGAAGGGGCGTCGGACCGCAGGAACGGGATCGTGGTGCTCGACATCACCGACCCCGCGCACCCGGTCATCGCCGACACCTACACCAACGAGCTCACCGGCGGTGTGCACAACGTCTTCTTCTCGGGCGACATCCTCTATGCGATCCACAACGGCACGCTCGACGTCCACATCCTCGACCTGAGCGACCCGACCGACGTGGAAGAGGTGGGGCGCTGGGGCATTGATTCGCCCGGCAAGTACCTGCATGACATTTGGGTGGTGGACGGCCTGGCCTACGTCTCGTACTGGAACGACGGCGTCTACATCCTGGACGTGGGCGACGGACGCTGGGGCGGGACTCCCACCGAGCCTGTCGAGGTGAGCAGCTTCGCCTACGAGGAAGGCAACACGCACTTCGCGTTCCCGTACACGAACGCCGACGGGCACCGCTACCTGTTCGTGGGCGACGAGATCTTCGACTGCGAGGACTGCATCTCGCGCAACGGACATCCCGGCGACGGGTCGCGCGGCTTCGTCCACATCCTGGACCTGGAGGACCCCGAGAACCTGCGCGAAGTGGCGCGGTACGAGGTGCCCGAAGCGGGCGCGCACAACCTCTGGATCGAGGACGACAGGATGTACGTGGCCTACTACCAGGCCGGGCTGCGCGTCGTCGACGTGTCCGGCGAACTCCGGGGAGACCTCTACCGCCAGGGGCGCGAGATGGCGTGGTTCCCGACGGGGACGCCGGACGGACACGTGGTGAACTCGCCGATGGCGTGGGGACCGCAGCCCTTCAAGGGCCACGTCTTCGTGTCGGACCTCAACTCGGGGCTGTGGGTCGTCCGCCTGGAGCCCAAGCAGAAGGCGCCGGTGTCGTGAAGCGAGGGGTTGGAGCGGCGCTGGGGGGCGTGCTGGCGGTCGCGCTGGCGGGCGTTCTGCCGGCGGCCGCGGGTCTGGCTGCGCAGGAATCGCCCACTTACCGCGTGTATGTGGCCAACGAGTCCTCGGATCTGGTCAGCCGGGTCGCGTTTACGCCCGGCGAGGGCGTGGTCGTGGAGAGGGAGATCGCCGTCGGACTCATGCCCGGCGACAACGACGGCGCGCACGGGCTGAGCGTTTCTCCGGACGGCCGCTACTGGTACCTGACCATCGCCCACGGCACCCCGTACGGACACCTCTGGAAGTTCCACGCCGGACCCGACACGCTGGTTGCGCGCACCCGGCTCGGACTCTTTCCCGCAACCATGGGGATCACGCCCGACGGGCAGTTCCTGCTGGCGGCCAACTTCAACCTGCACGGTGACATGGTCCCGTCGGACATCTCGGTCGTCTACACGCCCGATATGGTTGAAGTCACCCGAATCCGCACCTGTCTCATGCCACACGGCAGCCGTGTGCGGCCCGACGGCACGAGGCAGTACTCGGCGTGCATGCACTCCGAGCAGCTCGTCGAAATCGACATGGAGAGCTTCGAGGTGAGTTCCCGTTTCGACGTGTCGCCGCCGGCGGGGGACGCCGTGTGCAGCCCGACGTGGGTGGAGCCGGGACTGGGTCCGCGCGCCAACCGCGTAGTCTATGTCGCGTGCAACAGGAACGGCGAAGTGATCGAGGTCGACACCGGCCGCTGGGAGGTGTCGCGCCGGTTCGCGACGGGACAGGGGCCGTACAACCTGGAGGCCACGGCGGATGGGGAGCGGCTGATCGCGACCCTCAAGGGGGAGCAGGCGGTCGCGGTCTTCGACCTGGCGAGCGGCCGGGAACTCGGGCGGGTGGAGACGTCCCGCCCCGTCACGCACGGCGTGGTGGCCAGTCCGGACGGACGGTACGCGTTCGTCTCGAACGAGTCGGTCGGTTCGGTGCGCGGCACCCTGGACGTGATCGATCTGGACGCGCTCAAGCTGGTGGATTCCGTCGAGCTCGGGCACCAGTCCGGCGGCATCGACTTCTGGTCGGTCACACCGGCCGGCGGCGGAGCTCGTTGAAGGACGAACCCCGCCGTCCCGACGACTTCCTGCGCCTCGATGAGGCCCGGCGCCGCATGGTCCGGCGCCACCTGAAGGAGCGGGGGATCTCGGATCCGCGGGTGATCGAGGCGATGGCGAGCGTGCCGCGTGAGCGTTTCGTGGCACCGGAACTGAGGAGCCGGGCATACGCGGACGGCCCGCTTCCGATCGGCGAGGGCCAGACGATCTCGCAGCCGTACGTAGTCGCCTTCATGGCGGAGGCCGCGGAGCTCGGCGGCGGGGACAGCGTGCTGGAGATCGGGACCGGGTCGGGCTACGCGGCCGCCGTGCTCAGCCGGGTCGCGGACACCGTCCACACCGTAGAGCGGCACGCCGCGCTGGCCGAGACGGCGCGGGAACGGCTGCGGGCGCTGGGCTACGCGAACGTGCGGGTGCGGCACGGCGACGGAACCCTGGGGTGGCGCGAACACGCACCCTACGATGCCATCGTCGTCTCGGCCGGTGGCCGACGCGTACCGGCTCCGCTGCGCGAACAGCTGGCGGATGAGGGAAGGCTCGTGATGCCGGTGGGGTGGGGCTGGAGGGGGCAGTCGCTGGTACGGGAGCGGCGCACGCGGTCGGGCAGGTTCACGCGCGAGAAGCTGGGGCGCGTGCGTTTCGTGCCGCTGATCGGAGAAGCGGGGTAGGGCGCTAGAAGAGCCCCGCGAGGCCCTTCAGCATCAGCATGACCAACTGGACGCCGATGAGGATCGTGGGGAGGAGAAACGTGACGCCGACAGAGAGGATCAGCCCCGCGCGGAAGAGGTGGGGACCGATCGCGCGAACCTCGCGACCCCACAGCTTGTGGGCCAGCGATTCGGTGACCGGACCCAGAAGGTAAAGGACGTTGGCCAGCGCCAGGATGGGGACGACGCCCCTCAGGACCTGACCTGCATCGGCCAGCGATAGGCCCGTGCCGTTCAGAAGGCCCAGCGCCGCGATGCCCGCCAGCGAAACCGAGCCGCCCGCGCAGATGATCGCGTTGTACGCGAGCCGGCGCTTTTCCCACCACTTGAAGATCTTGCCAACCGAACGCCTGGCCGGCGCGGGGTAGAGGAAGTCCACGAGCCTCGATCCGGTGGCACCGTCCTCGCCGTCGATTTCAAAAGCCGTCAGATTCCCCATCGCCATCTGCTCCTCCCGTCGCGGACTCGACATCGAGCCGGACCCTATCCTACGTTGCCGCATGTCCCGAAACAATCTGCTGCTCGAAGAGTTGACGTGGCCGGAAGTAGAAGGGTTGCTTGCCTCCGGATTCACGTCGGTGGTGGTCGCGGCCGGCGCCATCGAGCAGCACGGTCCCCACCTCCCCCTGCTGGTGGACGCGGCACGGGGTGATCGTCTTGCGCTGGAGGTGGCACGACGGCTCGGGGGCACGCTGGTGGCGCCCACCATCCGGGTTGGGTGTTCGGAGCACCATATGGGCTTCTGCGGCACGCTCACGCTCAGGAACTCCACCTTCAAGGCCGTCTGCGAGGACTACGCCACCAGCCTCTCCCGGCACGGCTTCCGCACGATCTGCTTCATCCCGTCGCACGGGGGCAACTTCGGCCCCCTCGCCGAGATGCTGCCTGATCTGCGCGACGCGGCGGGGCCGGAATGCGAGGTGCGCGCCTACACGGACCTGCACGGATTCGTGGCGCTGTGGGAGGGCGCGGTCGCGGAGCTGGCGCCGGATCTCGTGGGCCGCGTGGGCGGGCACGCCGACATCGCCGAGACGTCGGAAATGCTTTGCATTCGTCCCGGTCTCGTGCGGTCGGAGCTGGCCGAGCCCGGCTACGTTGCCGGGTTCGACGACGAGGTTGCCGAGCGCATCTTCCGGGACGGTTTTCGCGCGGTCACCCCCAACGGAGTGCTGGGAGACCCGCGCGGAATGAGTCGTGAGATCGGCGACCTGTGCATCGCGCGCGCCGCCGACGGCATCGCGGCAGCGCTGCGCGGGGCGCCGTGAGGTCGGCGATCGGCCCCATAGCCCTGGACGCCATTCGGGCCGCGCGTGCGCGCATCGCCGGGGCTGCGATACGGTCGCCGCTGATTCCGCTGGACGTGCCGGGCGCTGCAATGGACATATGGGTCAAGCTGGAGTGCCTTCAGCCCATCGGCTCGTTCAAGATCCGGGGCGCGGCCAACGCGATGGCGCTCGCCGACGCGGCCCTGATCGCGCGCGGCGTCTACACCGGGAGCGCGGGCAACATGGCGCAGGGCGTGGCCTTCGCCGCGCGCCGCCTGGGCGTTCCCTGCAGGGTGGTCGTGCCGGACACGGCTCCCCGCGCCAAGCTCGACGCGATCGCGCGGCTCGGCGCCACCGCGCTGCCGCTCCCGTTCGACGAGTGGTGGAGCGTGCTGCGCGACCACGGCCACCCGGCCGAGGACGGGTACTTCGTCCACCCGGTGAGCGATCCGGCCGTGATCGCGGGCAACGGCACGATCGGCCTCGAGATCGTCGAGGAACTCCCCGACGTGCGCGCGGTGGTCGTGCCGTACGGGGGCGGCGGGCTGTCGTGCGGGATCGCGTCGGCCGTGCGCGAGGTGTGTCCGGGAGTGCCCGTGTTCGCGGCCGAGGTCGAGACTGCCGCCCCCTTCGCGGCTTCTCTCCGTGCCGGCGAACCCGTCGAGGTCACCCACACGCCCACCTTCGTGGACGGCATCGGCGCCACGAGCGTGCTCGGCGAGATGTGGCCGCTGGCCAGTTCGCTTCTCGCGGGATCGCTGGTCGTCTCCCTTGAGGAGGCCTGCGAGGCGATCAGGGTGCTGGCGGGCCGTGCGCACATTGTGGCGGAGGGGGCGGGGAGCACGGCGGTGGCCGCCGCGCTGCGCGGGCTGCCCGGGGTGGAGCACGGTCCGGTCGTGGCGGTGGTGTCGGGCGGCAACATCGATCTGCCCGTCCTCCACGCAATCCTTGAGGGGCGCACCCCCTGATTCGCCGCCGCGCCGTGGTGGTGGCAATCGGTGGTCCTGCAGGCCGGACCTGGTTGGCGGCCCTTCATTCGCCGCCGAGCCGGCCACGCCGTATCTTGCCCGCCGTGTTGCCGCGGGACGATGGTCGGGCTTGTTCACCCACCTCTCCCAAGCCGGAATAGTTAACAAATATGTTTAGTATACCCGCAGATCCGAGGACAGAATGACGACAGCGACATCCGCAAGGCATCCGCGCGGGCTCATGACCCTCTTCTTTACGGAGATGTGGGAACGCTTCTCCTACTACGGGATGCGGGCGCTTCTGATCCTGTACCTGGCGGAAGCCACGATCGGGCAGAACCCGGGGATGGGACTGGATGTCGCGACGGCCGGTGCGATCTACGGGCTCTATACCGGGCTCGTGTACCTGCTCGGCCTGCCTGGCGGCTGGGTTGCGGACCAGCTGTGGGGGCAACGCAAGGCGGTGTTCGTCGGCGGCTGCATCATCGCGGCCGGGCATTTCAGCATGGCTGTGCCCAACGACTTCAATTTCTTTCTCGGACTCATCCTGATCGTCATCGGGACGGGCCTGCTCAAGCCCAACGTCAGTTCGGTCGTCGCGGATCTGTACCCGGAAGGGGGGGCGAGGCGGGACGCGGGATTCTCGATCTTCTACATGGGGATCAACGTCGGGGCGTTTGCCGGACCGATCATCTGCGGCTGGCTCGGGCAGAACTGGAACTGGCACTGGGGATTCTCGGCGGCGGGCTTCGGCATGGTGCTGGGGCTGATCCAGTTCCGCCTGGGGTACGACAAGCTGGGCGATGCGGGCGTGTTGCGCAGCGACCGGACGGCGCAGCAGCGTGCCGCCCTGGGCCGGCGTTTCTTCGGCGGATGCGCGGCGCTGGCCGCGGCGCTGGTCGTCTTCGGGCTGATGGTGTCGCGCGGTACGATCCCGATCTCCCTGACGCAGATCGCGACGGGCCTGGCCGGGGTGATCATTGCCGTGGTGCTGATCTTCTTCACGTACCTCATGTGGTTCGGCGGGCACAACGTCGTCGAGAAGAGGAAGATCATGGCGATCTTCTGGTTCGCGCTTCTGGCCGTGATCTTCTGGTCCGGCTTCGAGCAGGCGGGCTCGTCGCTGAACCTCTTCGCCGAGGACTACACGGATCGCACGATCGGTTCGTGGAGCTACCCGGCGTCGTGGCTGCAGTCGGTCAACGCCCTGTTCATCGTCATCATGGCGCCGGTCTTCGGCTGGCTCTGGGTGTGGCTGGCGAACCGGAACCGGAATCCGTCCACCCCGGTCAAGTTCGCGCTGGGTCTGCTGGGCCTTGCGGCAGGCTTCTTCGTGATCGCGTGGGGCGCGGCCAACGCAACGCCCGACTCGCCGGTCTCGGCGTCGTGGCTGATCGTCATGTACTTCCTGCACACGGTCGGCGAGCTGGCGCTGTCACCGGTCGGCCTGTCGGTCGTCACGAAGCTCGCGCCGCCGAGCCGGATCAGTCAGATGATGGGACTGTGGTTCGTCGCGACATCGCTCGGCAACGTCGTGGCCGGGCTGGTGGCAGGACGGCTCGAGGCGCTGGAGCCGTCGCCGCTGTTCTTCGCGGTGACGACGATCATCGGTTCGGCGGGATTCGTGGCGCTACTGGCAAGCCCGGTGATCAGGAGGCTGATGGGCGACGTGAAGTAGGGCCTGGGCCTGCTACCAGTCCAGGCGCAGCCCCTCGAAATCGGCCCAGCTCACGGTCCGGGTCTGGCCGTCCGCAGTCGTCACGACGATCCCGCGATTGCCCCGTCCGACGTCGTTGGAGCCGCCGAGACGGAAGGAGCGGCCGTCGCGCAGCACAACGGTGGAGCCGTCGGCGTTTCTGTCGATGCTCTCGATCATGGAGAACTCGATGTCGAACTCGGCGCCACCGCCCATGCCGCTGAGCATTTCCCAGGATCGGGTCTCGTCGCGGTCCCAGGTGATCTCGCCGGCCAGCTCCTCGCCCGACGCGGTACGCACGGTGCCGCGCAGCGGCTCGCCGCCGCTGAAGTCCGCGCGCGACTCCTCCGCGGAAGCGCCATGAAACCGGACCGCGGCGAAGTCGCCCCACCCCACCTTGACCTGACCCAGCGCTCGGTCGGAGACGGTGATCCCGCGATTGCTGCGGTTGACGTCGTTCGTTCCGGACAGGTCCAGGCTCTCTCCGGAGTGGAGCACCACATGGGCCGAGCGCCTGTCGTTGCGGCTGATCGACTCGATCGCACCGAACGGGATCTCGTATTCGAATGCGGACGTTTCGCCGTCGAGCATGTCCGTCGAGTACACCTCGTCCACGTCCCACGTGATGAACCCGGTGAACTCCATGCCGGACGCGGTGGTCAGCGTCCCGTGCAGCCGGCCTCCCTGCGGGCGCGCGTCGGCGGGCGCCGTCTGGAAGGTGATCTGCCGGATGTCGGACCATTCCAGCGTTGTTTCGGCGGGGGAGGCCTCTGCCGATTCCGCGCCGGAGGCTTGTGACGGTCCCGCGCCCCGTGGCGGCGAGATGACGAGCGACCGCATGCCGCGGCCCAGATCGCTGGAGCGTCCCCGCATGGTGGCCATCTCGCCGGACCGCAGTGCGAACACCGCCTCGCTGCGACCGGTGGCAAGGATATGCTCGACGTGCCCGAAACGGATCCCGGCGAGGCCGGACCTGGAGCCGTCGACCCTGGTGAGGTCGAGGAGATCGCCCCAGCTGGCCTCGTTGCGGTCCCAGCGCAGGAAGCCCGTGTGCGTCTGTCCGCCACGCGTCCGCACCGTGCCGTAAAGGCGGTTGGCGCCCGACAGCGGCTCGACGAGTTCGTAGTCGAGTGCGGGAGCGGTGGGCAGGACATGGGCCGCGCGCGGGGGTGAAGGCTGGTGGCCCGGCCCGGCGAGCGCGATGGTGGCGAGGACGCCCGCCAGGGCGGATCCGCCGATGAGCGCGAGGTTTCTTGCGTCTTCTCCCAGGGTGGGAATGTGTCTCATCTTGCCAACTCCGGTCCGGTGCCTGCGGCTGCTCCTGTGTCATTCCCCTACCGGATGAACGAGCGATAAGTTCCGCGAACGCGTGCTTCGGCGGTAGCGGCGCCACCCGCGACTTGTCCCGACTGGAGAATCCGGTAGGTTGAACGGGACATCACGTGCTGTAACGGCGCGTTTACGGGCTTCCCGGAAACAGGACCGCGATCCTCTTCCATGTCGTTCTTGCGCAAGATCTTCGGTGGGCCCGGCGGGGCCGACCAGGTGGACTACTACGAGGAAGGCCTGGCTCTTGCCCAGGAAGGGAAGTTCCACGAAGCCCTCACCTCGTTTCGCCTTGCGCTGAAGGAGGAGCCGGGCGACCCCATCGTCCTTCAGCAGATCGCGATCGCGTACACGCGCATCGGCATGGAGGAAGAGGCGATCAAGACGTACCGGCACGTACTCAACCGGACCCCTGATTCGCCGGGAGCCCACTACGGCCTGGCGTTCCTCCTGCTGCGTCACGGCGCGCGCGGAGAGGCGATCGGCCACCTGGAGGCGTTTCTGGCCCAGAGCCCGACCGACGAGGATGCCCGGGACCACGTCGTGCATGCCCGCAGGACCCTCCAGGAGCTTCAGAGCGAGGGCTTCGCGGCGCCCGCGGACGACGGGGCCTGACCTCCGGTGCCTCGATGATGAGGGCTGACAAGGAGGTTCGTCTCAGCTGGACCGGCTCCGGCCTGGTTTTTGACGGCGGCGCACCCGGGGGACCACAGATCGTGGTCGACGGCGACTGCGCAACCGGCCCGTCCCCCATGGATCTCGTCCTGATGGCGGTCGCGGCGTGCATGGCCATCGACGTCAGGGTGATTCTCGAGAAGGGACGTGTTCCTTTCGACAGCCTGGACGTGCGCGCAGAGGGGGAGCGCCGCGAAAAGCCGCCGCGCAGCTATCGCGCGGTACGGCTGGTGTTTACGGTGACGGGGGTGCCTCGGGACGGCCGTGCGAAGCTGGACCGCGCGATCGAGCTGTCCCGCGAGAAGTACTGTTCCGTCCTGTTTTCGCTACGGGAGGATCTGGCGGTCGAGACCGTTATTGAGGGAGGCTAGCAGTCCCATGTCCGAGACGATCAACTACTTTGCCAACCCTGCGGACATTCCCGAGGGGACGCTCGTCGAACTGTTCTTCGACACCTGCGAGCGGATGGCGGACCACAACGCCTACGACCCGGGTGGAGATGCCGGCCCCCTCACGTACGCGCAGGTGCGGGACGAGGCCAGGCGCGGGGCGGCGGCGCTCGCGCGCTCCGGGGTGGAGCGGGGCGACCGGGTGGCCATTCTCTCGGAAAACAGGCTGCAGTGGGCGCTGGCCGACTGGGCGTGCCTGTGTGCCGGGGCGGTCGACGTCCCCATCTACAGCACGCTGCCCGCGGCCCAGGTGGCCTACATCCTCAAGGACTCGGGCGCCTCGCTCGTCTTCGTGTCGGACGCCGAACAGCACGAGAAGGTGAGGGACGCGGTCGGGCGGGAAGGACTCGACCTGGAGGTTGTCGTATTCGACGGGGGCGAGGACCTGGACGGGGCCACCGGCTGGGACGACTTCGTGGCGTCTGGAGACGACGCCCCGATGGACGATTTCGTGAAGGAGGCGCGGCGCGCCCAACCCGATGACCTGGCCACGATGATCTACACCTCGGGCACCACGGGAACGCCCAAGGGGGTGATGCTGAGCCACAACAACCTCGCCTCGAACATCAAGGCGACCGGCGAGATCCTGACCCTGGACAGCAACGACTGCAGCATATCGTTCCTGCCCCTGTCGCACGTTCTCCAGCGCATGGTGGACTACGTCTTCTTCGCGGCGGGATGCACGGTCACGCACGGTGCCATCGAGACGGTCGCCGCGGACATGAAGCGCCTGCGCCCGACCGTGCTGGTCTCGGTGCCGCGCCTGTACGAAAAGGTCTATCAGAGTGTTCTGGACGCCGGCGGCGCCAAGGGCAAGCTGATCGCCTGGGCGGCGGGCGTGGGGCGCCGCTGTGCGCTGCACAGGGAGCAGGGCACGAAGGTCCCGTTCGTCCTGGGTCTGCAGTACGCGATCGCGGACAGGCTGGTGTTCGGGAAGATCCGCCAGGCGGTGGGTGGGCGGCTCAGGTACTTCGTGAGTGGAGGTGCGGCGCTCGCGCCCGAAATCAACCGTTTCTTCCTGGGTGCGGGCATTACGATCCTGGAGGGGTACGGTCTCAGCGAGACGTCCCCGGTCACCAATGTCAATTCCTTCGAGCACTTCAGGATCGGGACGGTGGGCCGCCCGGTGCCCGGCACCGAGATCGCGATCGCCGAGGACGGCGAAATCCTGATTCGCGGGCCGCAGGTGATGAAGGGCTACTACGGGCTGGAGGACATGACCCGCGAGGTGATTTCCGAGGACGGGTGGTTCAGCACCGGCGACATCGGCGAACTCAGCAGCGACGGATACCTGAAGATCACCGACCGGAAGAAGGACCTCATCAAGACGTCGGGCGGCAAGTACGTGGCGCCGCAGGCAATCGAGAATCTGCTGAAGAAGAACGCGTACGTGGATCAGGCGGTCGTCGTCGGCGAGGGACGCAAGTTCTGCGCGGTGCTGGTGGTGCCGGCGTTCGAGCGTCTGGAGAGCTGGGCGGCGGAGAAAGGGGTCGAAGCCTCGGGTCATGCGGCCCTGCTGGCGGATTCGCGGTCCCGGGAGCTGCTCAAGGGCCAGATTCTCGGAGAGATGCGCGATCTGGCCAGCTTTGAGATGCCCAAGAAGATCGGCCTGCTGAGCGAGCCGTTTACGGTCGAGAACGGTGCGCTGACCCCGACACAGAAGGTGAAGCGTCCGGTGGTGACCGAACGGTATGCGGAAATGATCGAGTCGTTCTATCGGCCCGAGTCGTTCGAGCGGACGATCTTTTTGGCATCGTGACGGGTATGTGACGTGACAGCGGAGAGCGGGACCGATGTCGTGACGGTGCTCATGACGGCGCCGGATATCGATGTTGCGGAGTCGGTCGTGCGCCGGCTGCTGGAAGAGAGGCTCATCGCGTGCGGGAACCTGCTGCCCGGCGCGGTCAGCCTGTATCGCTGGAAGGGAGACATTCAGCGCGACGAGGAAGCGGTTGTCATTCTCAAGACCCTGCGCCGCCTGATTCCGCGGTTGCTTGAGCGGGCGGACGGACTGCATCCGTACGACGTACCCGAACTCCTTGTACAGCCGGTTTTGGCAGGGGGCGCGGAGTACCTGGAGTGGGTAGAGAATGAGTGCTGCTGAAACAGAGATGCTCGACCGGATCAAGTCCTTCTTCTTTCGCGAGATGGCCCCCGCGGGCGGGCCCGGCGCCAAGGAGCCCAGCGCCGAGGACCTCCGCATCGCGGCCTGCGCGTTGCTGCTGGAAGTGGCCCACGCGGACGACCATTTCAGCGGGAGCGAGCGGCGGCACCTCCGCGACCTGGTGCGGCGGCACTTCGGACTCAGGGCGGAAGCGGCGGCCGAGCTGATCGTCGTTGCCGAATCCGAGCGCCAGCGCCGCACCGACCTCTGGGGGTTCACCAAGCTGGTCAAGGCCCATTATTCCACTGGACAGAAGCTCGTGCTCGCCGAGGCCATGTGGGGCCTGGTGCTGGCCGACGGGAACCTGGCCGCGCGGGAGGACTACATCATGAGGAAGATCTCACGCCTGGTCGGGCTGAAGACCGGATACCTCGCCGAGGCCAGGAAGCGGCACGAGGCCGAGGCGGAGACCGATTCCGCCCCCGGGACGGAGCAGACGCCGGAGAAGACGCCATGATCCTGAAGATTCTCGGAGGGATCGTCGCGCTTGCGCTCGGTGTGCTGCTGGGGCTGCCGGGCAAGGGTGGTCCGAGGGTGGCGCGCGGCAGACGCTGGCTGGCGCACCACCATGGACGCGGTGATGATGGGTCGGGCCCGCACGACGAAGACGAGTTGCAGCAACTCGAGCGCGACCTTGGCAGAATGCGTAGCCTCAGCAGGCGGACAAAGCGTCATTTCACGCCGCTCGATCTGCTGGGCAACCGGCGCCGGGGCTCGGAAAGGCGCCGTACCCGCCGGTACTTCAGCACGGCGGCGCCCTCTTCCGAGGGCAAGAGCAGCCGTCCACGTTTGCGGAAGTAGGGCCGGACTACGTCCAGACGGTGTTCAGAATCACGAGAAGTCCACCGATGACGGCGCCGAGCACGTACCCCAGGTAGATGATCGTACGGAGTTCGCGGCCCGTCACCCGGCGAACGAGTCGCTCCATCTGTTCGACAGGGAATTCGCGCACCTTGTCTTCGACACGCCGCGTCACGTCCAGCCGTCGCACCACGGACGGTATCTGGGCCTGAAGCCACTGCCACAGCGGCTCGCTCACCGCATGCTGGATCCGGCGTGGCGTGCCGGCGGGCAAAAGACGCGCCGGGCGACCGATGGGACGCTCCATGACGGCCGTGGCCAGCCGGCGCGAGCTTGCCCTGTAGGCGGCAGAGGCAATGTCGCTGCGGGCCGCCCGGACCAGCCACTGCGCGAGCCGGTCGCGCGGCACGCCCTCGAGGAGTTCGCCCCAGGTTCGCCCCGACGCGCGGGTCAGGCCCGCTTCCACCTTCTCGATCACGAAACCGTGCGTCGACGGGTCGCGCGCGAGTTCGACGACCCAGTCGACTACGGCGTCGGTGGACTTGACGACAGCGGGGTCGTCCGGGTCGCCGAGGACCTCGTTGATCGGGCGATTCAGAAAGTCCGCGATCGCGTCGCTGATGCCGGTGGCCATCGCGTCGCGCACCTGGCGTTCCCGGAACATCTCGGCGATCCGGTCGGCCCCCTCCACGCGCAACGTGTCGAGCGCCTTCGTCACGGTTTCCTCGTTCATGACCAGGCGCGCGACCACGCGCTGATGGAACTTCAGGTCCTGCAGGAAACGGCGCAGAACGTCCTGTGTCGCACGCTCGAACCGCTTCCGCGCGGCGGGCTTCTCCAGCACCGAGCCCAGGCGGCGAATCGCAAGGGGGACATATCCGGCGACCGCCCGCTCCACCGTGTCGACCAGACCGGGGGGCAACATGTCCTGGATCGTCAGATCGGGTGTCAGGAGACGCCGGGCGCCACGCCTCACGTAGACCGAGACCGTCTCGCGGAAGCCGTCGCTGGAGACCGAACTCTCCATCCAGCGCTCGACCGCCGCCGCCACCGAGGCCTCGCGCGCCGGGGTCAGGATGTCGCCGACGGGCTCACCGGCCAGGAAGGTGGACAGTTCGGCCGCGCGATCCTGCACGGACGCCTCGAAGGCGGGTGACCGCAGGTGCTCCTCGAGCCGCTCCAGACCGTGGCCGAGGATCTCTTCGACGATTCGGTCGACATCGGCTCTGAGTTCCGGTCCCAGGAGTTCGCTGACCGAACCGCGCTCGACCTCCAGGAGCTCGTGCAGGAAGGTCTCGAGTCTCTCGTCGAATGCCTCGCGGAACTCGGATTGCCGGAACACCCGCGTCAGGTCCTCTTCGGTGAGGAGCCGGCTGCCCACCGCGCGACCGATGGCGGCGGCGAGTCGATTCTGGTTCTTGGGGATCGCGCCCTGGAGAAGGCGGAGCCGGCGACCGCCCAGCGCCGGTGGCCTGTACGGGTGGAAGAGCATCCAGATAGCGATCGTGTTGGTCAGCCCGCCTGCCAGGGACCCGACCACAATGGTCACGATGGCCCTCAGAACGGTCTCGTTCACCGCTGGTGGTGTCTGAGGAAACCTCTGACGGACATCCGGCGGTCGTCGGCATTGACCGTGCCTTCCACCTCGTAGACACCCAGCACCGGGAGGATGGGGCCGGTCTCGTCGAGAGTCAGGTGGTGTGCGCTCACGGACTGGAATTCACCCCGAAGCGAGCCGTCCGACGAGCGCAGACGCCATAGCACCGGGATGTCGCGGCGCGCGCGCTCGAAGCTTCGGGTCTCGCCCCAGCTCACGGAGACCGACGGCCAGAATCGCTCCTCGCCGTCCATGCGGGCCCAGGCCCGGTATCGTCCCGATCCCTCGGCATCGGACAGGAGGAGTTCCAGTTGATCGTCCGCAACGAGCAGGGCCCATTCGCCGGACCCGTTGGATGGACCCGTGCGGGCTCCCGACACGTCCAGCACCCAGCCCGACCGTTCCTCGCCGGGGAGGCGCGCAACCCCTTGCAGGAGCCGATACCGCCCGCCGCGCGAGTCGATCCACTCGATGGCGGCGTCGCCGATCCTCAGGGACAGGTCGCGGATCCCCGCCTGATAGTAGATCTCGCGAAGCACATCGTCGTGCCCCACGATCATGCGCGTGGCGCCCCGGGGGACGATGCGCCAGGGCGCGCGCCTGTTGAGTTACCACACGCCGCCGCCAGAGTGCACGCCGCCGCCAGGAGCAACGCCGGCAGGTTGGAGCGCGCTGCCTCCAGAATCTGCTCGGGGCGCGCGGCCAGCGCCCGGTCCAGCGCGCCGAAGAACCGATCGATCCTGCGATGGTTGATCGGAAGGCGCCCTTCCGCGTCCACGCTGCGTACCGACATGTCGACGCGGGTCTGTCCGTTCGCGTCCAGTTTGACGGAAATCAGCACCGTGGCCGCCAGCGGCAGGGGCCAGCTCGTGACATCGGCCGCGACAATGCCGATCTGATCATCCCACCGGGCGATCCTCCACCCCTTCAGACCTCCGCTGGCGAGTCGCACGGCCGCATCCCAGACGGTGCCGAATGGAATGGCATAGGTACGCCCGACAAGTGCCGGGTCGTCGGAATCGGGACTGGTCCGGGCGTCCTGCCCCGCGAGGCCCTTCCAGAATCTCACTGCTGTCCGATGCTCAGTTTATGCTTCCCGCCGGAGGCACAGTGGCGATGGTCACAAGGGGAAAGCTGTCCAAGAGCGACGCAAGCCGCAATCTTGATGAGGGGGCAAAGGAACCTGGTCAGCCGGACGTCGCCCGGCACGGAACGGAGTCCGAATGGACGAGAGCCGTCTGATTCACGACTGGAACGTGGAGGAATTCGACACCCTGGCGTGGGGCCGACACGTCGAGCTGGACGACGAGACGCTGAGGGACGGACTTCAGTCGCCTTCGGTCATCGATCCCCCGATCGGCGCGAAGATCCAACTCGTCCACATGATGCACGAACTTGGCATTCACGCCGCCGACGTCGGGCTTCCCGCCGCGGGCCCGAGAGCCGTGGCCGACGTGACCCGGCTGTGCGAGGAGATCCGTGATTCCCGGCTGGCCATCGCCCCCAACTGCGCGGCCCGCACCATGCTGGCCGACGTGGAACCGGTGGTGAGGATATCGCACGGGACGGGTGTTCCGGTGGAGGTATCCGCCTTCATCGGCAGCTCGCCGATACGCCGATACGCCGAGGGGTGGACCCTGGATCACATGTTGCGGACGGCGGAGGAATCGGTGTCGTTCTGTGTGCGGGAGGGGTTGCCCGTCATGTTCGTCACCGAAGACACGACCCGGGCGGACGGCTCCACCTTGCGGACGCTCTACGGGAACGCGATCGAATGGGGGGTGCGGCGGATCTGTCTTTCGGACACGGTAGGGCACGCCACGCCGTCGGGTGTCAGGGCACTCATACGCTTCGTGAGGCGCGAGATCATCGACGCTTCAGGAGAAAGCGTGAAGCTGGATTGGCACGGGCACCGCGACAGGGGTCTGGGGCTGGCCAATGCCCTGGCCGCGATCGAGGCGGGGGCCGATCGGATCCACGCGACGGCGATGGGCATCGGTGAGCGTGTCGGCAACGTGGAGATGGACCTGCTGCTGGTCAACCTGGCGCTGGCCGGCGTCCACGACGCGGATCTGACCAGGCTCGCGGACTACTGTGAACTGGTCTCGCGCGAGTGCGGAGTTCCCTTGCCTTCGAACTACCCGGTCCTGGGCGGGGATGCGTTTCGAACCGCGACGGGCGTCCACGCGGCCGCGATCGTCAAGGCCGAGACCAAGGGCGCCAACTGGCTGGCCGACAGGGTCTACTCCGGGGTTCCCGCCTCGATGGTGGGCAGGCGTCAGGAGATCGAGGTCGGGCCGATGTCGGGGATCTCGAACGTGAGGTACTGGCTGGCCCGCCGGGGGTTCGACCCCGACGACGGCGAGCTGTGCGCAAAGGTCCTCGAACGCGCCAAGGACATCGACCATACGCTCGCGGAGGGCGAAGTCCTGGAAATCGTCCAACGGTTGTCGGAGGGGTCATCCGACGCACCACGGGACCGCTGAGCCGGGGGGACGGCGGTGAGTGACAGGTCGGCGATCAGGCCACGGGTGCTCGTGATCGAAGACGACGCCGACATTGCCGCCGTGGTCGCCTATCAGTTGACGCGCGGCGGGTACCGGGTGGAGACCGCGGCGAGCGGCGCGGAGGGTCTGGACGCGATGAACCGGGAAGTCCCCGACCTCGTGGTTCTCGACCGGATGTTGCCGGGCCTTTCGGGTGACGAAGTGCTGCAGGCGATTCGGCAGGAGGCGGCCACGCGTTCCGTTCCCGTTCTCGTGGTGAGCGCGAAGCGCGAGCAGTTCGAGCGGATCGAAGGCTTCGAGCTGGGCGCGGACGACTATGTCACGAAGCCGTTCAGTCCTCGCGAACTCGTGCTGCGGGTGGACGCCATACTGAGACGCGCCCGCGCGGACGCTCAGGGGCCGCGCGGGGGAGGACGCGTTCTCAAGGCGGGGCTGCTCCGAGTCGATCTGGGTGCCATGCAGGTCACGCTCGACGGTGTGGAGGTGCCGGTTACCCCCACCGAGCTGCGCTTGCTGAAGACGCTCATGGAACGCCGGGGGCGGACGCAGGACCGCCAACAGCTTCTCGAGGGCGCGTGGAGCGCCGACCCCGATGCGATCCGTGGGGTTCGCACCCGCACCGTCGACATGCACATTCGCCGCCTGCGGACGAAGCTCGGGGCAGCCGGGGAGTGGATCGAGACGGTGCGCGGCTTCGGCTACAGGTTTCGGGCACCGGAATGAGAATTCCGCTTCGGGCGGCCACCGTGGGAGCGGGGGCCGGGGCGGTGGTGCTGATCGCCACCGTGGGATGGGGCGTAACGCGCCTGGTCGGCACGGAGGTGATGTACCGGGAGAATCGCCGGCACCTGGAACCCGCTGTTCGACTTGGTTCCGAACAGCTGCGCGCGTCCCGCGATGTGGCTCTCGACAGCGTCGCGAGCGCGCTGGCGCTTGCCACCGGATACCGCGTGAGTGTTTTCGACTCTGAACTTGCGCTGATGGCCGACTCGGACCTTGGGCCCGGACGCGCGGATCCCCTTGTGGACCGTTCGCCCCGTACGGAGGTGGCGGGCGCGCTCCTGCGGGTCGACGGCTACGCAGAGCGCGTCAGTTCCCTTGACGGTCGTCTCTACCTGTTCAGCGCGACCCGGGTCTACTGGCGCGGCGGAACCATCGTCGTCCGTCTTGGCGTTCCCGCAGGGCCCATCCGCGAAGCGGCCGCGCGGTTGGCGGTGTGGGTCGCGCTTGCGGTTGCGCTCGCGGGGGTCGTGGTACTCGTGCTCCTGCACCGGGTCGCGTCCCGGGGCGCGGCGTCGCTGGACAACACGAGGGTTGTCGTGCAGCGCCTGGGCGGCGGCCGGTTCTCCGGCCCGCGCATCAAGCTGTCGGGGATCACCGAACTGGCACGTCTGGCTTCGGCCGTCAACCGGGCACGGGGCGAGATGGAGCAGCAGGTGGCAGGCGTGAGGCGCGAACGGGACGAACTGGCCCAACTCATGGATGAGGTCGCGGAAGGGCTGATCGCCCTGACGGACGATGCCCGGATCCTGAGGATCAACCCGGCCGCGATGCGGCTGCTGGGGCTTGCGGAGGTGCTGCCGTTCTCGCCGATCGGCGCCGTGGTCAGGGATCCCGAACTCCGGGACCTCCTGGAGACGTCGGTGGTCCGTCCGGAAGCGCGGCTGGAACTCACCGTGGGCGACCGGGAGCTGGAAGTTCGCACCAAGCGGGGCACGGAGGGCGGCTCGGTGGTGCTCCTGGTCGACATCACGGAAATTCGCCGCCTCGAGGCAGTGCGGTCCGATTTCGTGGCCAACGCCTCGCACGAGCTGAAGACTCCGCTGACGGTCATCCGGGCCGCCGCCGAAACGGTGCTGGAAGCGGGGCTGCCCTCGGACTTGCGACAACAGTTCCTGCGCTCCATCGAGGGAAACACGGTTCGTCTCCAGCGCCTCGTGGACGACCTCCTGGACCTGTCGCGCTACGAGTCCGGGGCCTGGCGGCCCGAGCGGCACCCCTTCCCGGCCGCGCCCATCGCCTGGTCCGCGTGGGAGGAGCTGGAAGGGAAACGCGCCGGCGGTGCGGTCGGTTTCCGGGTGGAGGGAAGCGGTCAGGGGCTGGGCGACGAGGCAGCCGTCCACCAGGTTTTCCGCAACCTCTTCGAGAACGCGTTGCGGTACGTTCCCGAGACGGACGGACAGGTCCTGGTCGACATCCGGCCGGAAGGCGGCTACCTGGTGATCTCGGTGAGGGACAACGGAACCGGCATTCCGGCCGCATCGCTCCCGCGGATCTTCGAGCGATTCTACCGCGTGGACGCGGCGCGATCGAGGGAGGAGGGGGGCACGGGACTCGGCCTGGCCATCGTGCGCCACCTCGTCTCCAGCATGCGGGGAAGCGTCACGGCCGAGAGCAGTCTGGGCTCGGGCACGACAATCACCTTCACCGTGCCTCTGCACGAGCCGGTGCCTGCCCGGGCGGCGTCCCCCTGATGGCCGGCCGCGATCGTGCCTGTCGGCGCGCCGCCGCGTCGGTCCTCGCGCTTCTCTGCTGCGGGTGTGTGGGCGACGCGGCTGAATCGGGGCGCGTCGTCGTGATCGACGGGTCCAGCAGCCTGTATCCGCTTGCCGAGGCCGTGGTCGAGGATTTCGTCCGCGAGCGTCCCGCCGCGCGCATCGTGATCCGCATTTCGGGCTCGGGCGGCGGGCTGCGGCGCTTCTGCGAGGACGAAGTCGACATCGCCGGGGCCTCGCGGCTGATTACGGCCGCGGAGGCGGCCCGGTGCCGCGCGACCGGACGCCGTTTCCTGGCCCTGCCGATTGCCCGGGACGGTGTGGTCATGGTGACCAATCCTGGAAACGAAGCGGTGGCGTGCCTGACCCTGTCGGAACTGGGACGGCTCTGGAGGCCCGACGCGCCCGCGACGACCTGGCGGGATCTCAGACCGGCCTTTCCCGCGGAGAGGATCCGCCTCTTCGGGCCGGGCGCCGATTCGGGAACATTCCGGGTCTTCACGCGGGTGGTCGTGGGCCGGCCCGGGGCCAGTCGCACCGACTACTACCAGACGGAAAACGACCACCTCATCGCCCGGGGGGTTGCCGGCGACCGCTGGTCGCTGGGGTACTTCGGGTCCGCGAATCACGCGGCCCGCGCGGAGCATCTGCGGGTGCTCGCGGTCGACACGGGGTTCGGCTGCGTGCTGCCCACTCCCGCGGCGATCCGGGATGGCCGCTACAGCCCGCTGGTGAGAGATCTGTACATCTACGTCAATACGGCGGTCCTGGCGGACGAGGGCATGTACGACCTTGTCCTGCATTTCGTCTCGTCGAGCGAATTGCTGGCGGAAGCTGCGGGCTACGCGTCCCTCCCGGCGGCGGAGTACGACCGCAGCCGGGCGCTTCTGGCCGAGGCGCGCCGCACGGTGACGGGGCAGCGGGCGGGTTCATCGTGAACGCGCAGGGTGTGCCGGTTGCGGGCACGGCGTCCCGGGCGCTTCGCGAGCGCCTGGCGGCACATGTGTTTCTCGCGTGCACCGTCGTCGCGCTCGCCACGCTCGGCACCGTTGTGGCCGTGCTGGTGCACGAGAGCGGCCTGTTCCTCGCCGATGTCTCGCCGTGGCGGTTCTTCACGGAGACCGCGTGGGCACCCGCCGCGGCCGAGCCCCGGCCGGGTGTCCTGCCCCTTCTGGTAGGGACGGCCCAGATCACAGCCGGCGCCGCGGTGTTCGCGCTGCCGGCCGGCTTGATGACCGCGGTGTACATCCATCAGTACGCGGGCCCCCGCGCCGCCCGGATCCTGCGGGTCGTGACCGCGCTGATGGCTGGCGTTCCGACCGTGGTGTACGGCCTGTTCGCGCTCCACTTCGTCACCCCGGCGCTGCAGGCCGTCTGGCCCGGGATCGAGGCATTCAACGCGCTGTCCGCCTGCATGGTCGTCGGGCTGATGATCCTGCCGACGGTGGTCGTGCTGTCGCGCGAGGCGCTCGACACCGTGCCCGTGTCGCTCCTGGAGGCGGGCCTGGCCCTTGGGGCGCCGAAGGGTCGGGTCGTGGCCCGCGTCCTGTTGCCGGCCGCATCGGGGGGCATCCTTGCAGCCGTGCTGATCGCGACGGCGCGGGCCGTGGGGGAGACGATGATCGTGAGTCTCGCCGCCGGCTACGAGGCGCGCCTGACCTGGAGCCCGCTGGAGGGGCTGCAGACGCTCACGGCCTTCATGACCCAGCTCGGTCTCGGAGACGCGCCTTCGGGCACGCTCGAGTTTCGGGCGTTTTTCGCGGTTGGCATGGTGCTCTTCGTGGCCACCTACCTGATCCACATGGCAGGCAGAATGCTCGTGTCCCGCCGCGTCGGCACGGCAGCCCGATGACGCGCCCCGCGCCCCCCCGCGACCCCCTCGGCACGGCCTGCGGCATCGCCGCGGCGGTGGTGGTGTCGGCCTTTGCGGTGTTCGCGGTGTGCCTGTTGTTCAGGGCGCGCGCAGTGGCGGGTCTCGAATTCCTGCTGAGTACGCCTTCCGGGCTGGCCGCGCGGGCGGGCATCGGTCCGGCGCTGGCGGGAACCTTCTGGCTTCTGCTGCTGACCGCGGTGCTGGCGCTGCCCGTCGGGATCGGGGCCGCGATCTACCTGGAGGAATACGCACCCCGCACACGCCTGACCGCCCTGATCGAGTCCGCGGTGGCCAATCTGGCCGGGGTCCCCTCGGTGATCTACGGGATTGTGGGGCTGGCCGTGTTTGTGCGGGCGCTGGGGATGGGACCGACCATTCTGGCCGGTGGGTGCACTCTCGCCGTGCTGGCACTTCCCGTCGTGATCGTGACCTCGAGGACCGCCATTCGACGGGTTCCGAAAGAAATGCGGCTCGCGGCCTACGCGCTGGGAGCCACCCGCTGGCAGGTCGTTCGCGACCAGGTTCTGCCCGCGGCCGCCCCCGGCATCGTGACGGGCTGCCGGACGGCGTTTACGCGCACCGTGGGTGAGGCCGCGCCGCTGCTCGTCCTGGGGACTGCGTCGTTCATGACCTTCGCCCCGGAAACGCCGGCCCATCCGCTGACCTCGCTGCCGACGCAGATCTTCGCGTGGGCGAGCCATTCGCAGGAGGAGTTCACGGCGTTGGCCGCGGGAGCGGCGACCGCTCTCCTGCTCCTTCTGCTGACGATTAACCTGGCGGGCGCCGTGGTCGCGCGCCGGCTGCAGGGAGGCCCCCGATGACGAGCCGGCCTTCTGCGCATTTTACGCATTCTGCGCATTCTTCGCCTTCTGCGATTCCTCCGGAGCCGCCCCCGCCGGTGCTCACGGCCGAGCGGCTCGGCGTGCGGTTCGGGGACCGCGTTGCGCTGAAGGATGTGTCCCTCGCCATTCCGCGCGGGCGGATCGTCTCTATCATCGGCCCGTCGGAGAGCGGCAAGACCACGCTGCTGCGCAGCTTCAACCGCATGAACGAGCTCGTCTCCAGCGCGGAAACCACCGGGACCGTTCGCTTCGGCGGGCTCGATCTTCACGGGGCGGGCGTCGACCCGGTGGAGGTCCGCCGCCGTATCGGCATGGTGTTCCAGGAGACCACGCCGTTTCCAAAGTCCGTGTTCGACAACGTCGCCTTCGGCCCCCGCGCCAGCGGCTTTACCGGAGACCTGCAGGTCCTGGTGGAAGAGGTGCTCACGGCCGCGGGTCTGTGGTCGGAGGTGGCCGAGGACCTCGATGCGCCCGCGGTCGAGCTGTCGGCGGGTCAGAAGCAGCGGCTCTGCATTGCGCGCACGCTTGCCCTCGGTCCCGATGTCCTGCTGCTGGACGAGCCCACCGCGGCTCTCGACGCCGAGGCGACGGCGCGGATCGAGTCGATCATCCGCTCATTGAGTCCGGACTACTCGATCGTGATCGCGACGCGCAACCGCTGGCAGGCTGCCCGGCTGTCCGATCTGACGGGGTTTCTGGACCGTGGCGAGCTGCTGGAGTATGGTCCCACCGAGACCGTATTCACCAACCCGCGCGAAGCGCGCACCGAGTCGTATCTGACCGGGCGGACCCCATGACGGAACCGCATCGTCCCCGAGGCTCCTTCGACACCGAGCTGAACCGTCTCCAGCAGATGCTCCTGGAGATGGCCGGCCGGGCGGAGGAATTGGTGCGAACGGCCATGAAGGGGCTGACCGAGCGCGACACGCTGATGCCGGCGCGCGTTCGGCGGGCGGACGATCGGCTGAACGCCCTCGAGGTCGAACTCGACGAGCGGGTGCTGGAGCTTCTCGCACTCAGGCAGCCGATCGCGACCGATCTGCGCCTGGTGTTCGTGGCGCTGAAGGCGTCGAACGACATCGAGCGGATCGGGGACCATGCCGTGAACATCGCCAATGCGAGCGACCGTATGACGCGGTATCCGCCGATGCCGGACATCCTCGAAATCGCCGAGATCAGCGGTCAGGTGCGGGGCATGATGCGCAAGGCGCTGGACGCCCTGGTCAACCGCGACGCGGAGACCGCGCGCGAGGTCATCGTCGAGGACGAGCGTGTCGACGACCTGCGGCGGTCGGCCTTCCGGATCATCGTGTCGTACATGCTCGAGCAGCCCCGCTACATCGGCCCCGGACTGGAGATGATCCTGGTGGTCCAGAACCTGGAGAGGATCGGCGACCTGACGACGAACATCGCGGAAGACGTGGTGTTCCTGGTCGAGGGAACGTCGATCAAGCACGCAGCCAGCAAGGCGGCGGATCCGGCATGAGCACGGTGGACGAGCTGCTGAGCCAGGTGGCCGCGGAACCGGGTCCCGAGCCGGCCGTCGAACTGCCGAACCAGCGCGGCCGGGTCGCCCTGGTGACCGGGGGATCGTCCGGAATCGGACGGGCGACGGCGCTTGGCTTCGCGCGTGGAGGCGTCCACATCGCCTTCAACTACCTGGACACCGGTGCCGCGAGCCGGCGCGCCGCGGTCGAGACGGAAGAGCTGCTGGCCGCACGCGGAGTCAGGGTCTTCGCGCGCTCCGGCGACGTGCGCGATTCCGCCTGGGTCCGCGAATTCGTGTCATCGGCACGCGAGCGGCTCGGCGGGCTGCATTTCCTCGTCAACAACGCCGGCGTGGGCCGGGACCGGGCGCTCTGGCGGATGAGCGACGACGAGTGGGGGTCGGTCATCGACACCAACCTCACGGGCGCCTTCCATTTCACGCGCGAGGTGGCCCCCCATCTCCGTGAACAGGAGTTCGGGAAGATCGTCAACGTGTCCTCCGTGCACGGGCTCACCAGCGAATTCGGCCTCGCCAACTACTGTTCGTCGAAGGCGGGACTGATCGGGCTCACCCGCAGCACCGCGGTGGAACTGGGACCATCAAATGTCAACGTGAACGCCGTGGCGCCCGGCTACATCCGTACGACGCGGCTGACCGAACGGGTGCCCGCGGAGCTCCTGGACCGTGCCCGCGAGAGGAGCGTGCTGGGCAGACTGGGGGATCCGCAGGACGTGGTGTCGGTGATCCTTTTCCTCTGCTCCGAGATGGCGCGCCATATTACGGGGGCCGTGATTCCGGTTGACGGAGGATACCTGATATGAGGGACCGGACATGAGGGACTGGAAGAAGGAGCTGACGCCGGAACAGTTTCGCGTCGCCCGCAAAGGAGGGACCGAGAGGGCGTACACCGGCAAGTACTGGGCGCACAAGGAGCGCGGCACGTACACCTGCGTGTGTTGCGGGCAGCCCCTGTTCGAATCGTCCGACAAGTTCGACTCGGGTACCGGATGGCCCAGCTTCACCCGGCCGGCGGCCGCGGAGAACGTCGGTGAGAAGGAGGACCGGAAGTTCTTCATGCGCCGCACGGAGGTCTTGTGCAGCCATTGCGACGCCCATCTGGGACACGTATTCCCCGACGGTCCGGGCCCCGGGGGACAGCGGTACTGCATCAACTCGGCGTCGCTCGACTTCGATCCGTCGGCCGGCGAGTGAGCGCCGAGCAACGTGAGTATGAGTATATGAGTATATGAGTAGGACGATCACGGTGATCCCGGGAGACGGGATCGGCCCCGAGGTGACCGGCGAGGTCCTGCGAATCCTCGATGCGGCGGGCGCGGACCTCGAATACGACCATCGCGCCGCGGGAATCGGAGCGGTCGCGACGCACGGCAACCCCCTTCCCGACGAGACCGTCGATTCGATCGAAGCCAACGGGGTCGCGCTCAAGGGTCCGCTGACCACGCCGTCGGGCTCGGGGTTCCGCTCGATCAACGTGGCCATTCGCAAGAACTTCGACCTCTTCGCCAACGTCCGTCCGGTCCGCACCATTCTGCCGGGCGGCCGCTACGAGGACATCGACCTCGTGCTGATCCGCGAGAACACCGAGGGGCTGTACGTCGGCGTGGAGCACTTCATCGGGATGGACCGCGACCCGAAGGCGGCGGCGGAGTCGGTGATGATCACCACGCGCTACGGCTCGGAGCGGATCGTCCGCTTCGCGTTCGACTACGCGGTCGCGAACGGTCGCCGCAAGGTGACCCTGGCGCACAAGGCCAACATCCTCAAGCACACCCAGGGGCTGTTCCTGGACGTCGGCAAGCGTATCGCGGAGCGCTACGCGGACCGGGTCGCGTTTGAGGAGCGGATCATCGACGCGACCGCCATGTACCTGGTGCTGGACCCGTACCGTTTCGACCTCCTCGTCATGGAGAACATGTTTGGCGACATCCTGAGCGATCTCATGGCGGGGCTTGTGGGGGGACTGGGGTTCGCGCCGGCGGGCAACATCGGCGAAAGCCATGCGGTCTTCGAGGCCGTGCACGGCTCCGCGCCCGACATCGCGGGGCGGGGCGTGGCCAACCCGACGGGACTGCTGCTTTCGGGGTGCCTGCTGCTGGATCATGTGGACCAGGGCGAGGTGGCGGCGCGCGTGCGGACCGCGGTGTCCTCGGTGATTCGCGACGGGTCGGCCCGCACGCGCGACATGGGCGGGACGCACGGCACGACGGCCTTCGCCGACGCGGTGATCGGGGCGCTGGCGTGAGCGCGGGGCCGGGTGGGGCGGTCGCGCCGGGCGGGGCGGGGGACCTGATCTGCGGCCGGTGCGGTCTCGCAAGCAGCGCCCGCGTGCTGGACCGCCATCTCTGGTGCGAGAACTGCGTGGCGGCCGCGCGGGGGGAGGCGGGGCGGGTGGGGTGGATGTGCGGGGCGGTGATGGCGGCGCTGCTCGCCGCGTGGATCTACTTCGTCCAGCAACCGTCCGCCATGCTGCTCGGGGGCTGGATCGGGGCCGTGCTGGCGACGTTCTGGCTTGGTGCCCGGGCGGGCAGGGAACTGTGCTACGGGGTGCTGCGCTTCCGTCATCGGCCGCGTTGAGCGAGAATACCGCGGCACGCGCGGGTCAGAGGACCATCGTCCCCCCGCTTCACCTTCCGGAGACGACTTGAATGGCAGCCAGATTCGACGGCATTGACTTCTACGACGTGGATTCGCTCCTCACGGAAGAGGAACGCATGGTCCGGGACACGATCCGGGAATGGGTCGAAGACCGGGTCATGCCGATCATCGGCGATGCGTACACGGAGCGGCGCTTCCCGACCGAGCTGATCCCAGAAATCGGCGAACTCGGAATGCTGGGCGCAAACCTGCCCGCCGAATACGGGTGCGCCGAGCTCAACAACGTCTGCTACGGGCTGATCATGCAGGAGCTCGAGCGCGGCGACTCCGGAATCCGGTCGTTCGTGTCGGTGCAGGGGGCGCTGGTCATGTATCCCATTTACGCGTTCGGCAGCGAGGAACACCGGCGAACGTGGCTGCCCGCGCTCGCGTCCGGGGAGAAGATCGGCTGCTTCGGCCTCACCGAGCCCGACTATGGATCGAACCCGGTGGGCATGATCACCCGCGCCCGCGAGACCGCGGACGGCTGGGTCCTCAACGGCACCAAGATGTGGATCACCAACGGGTCCATGGCCGACGTGGCGGTGGTGTGGGCGCAGACGGCGGAGGCCGGCGACTCCCGGGGCATCCGGGGCTTTGTGGTCCCGACCGACACGCCGGGCTTCAGTGCGCGTGACCAGAAGGGAAAGCTGTCGCTGCTGGCGTCGGACACGAGCGAAATCGTGCTGGAGGACGTGCACCTTCCGGCCGGTGCCCTGATGCCGAAGACCACGGGCATCAAGAATCCGCTGATGTGCCTGACCCAGGCGCGCTACGGAATCTCCTGGGGAGCGGTGGGCGCCGCCATGGGCTGCTTCCACGAGGCGGTGGACTACGCAGGCCAGCGCGTCATGTTCGACGGGGTCATCGCGGGGAAGCAGATCCAGCAGGTGCGGATCGCCGACATGCTGACCTGGATCACGCAGGGGCAGCTGCTGTGCCTGCGGCTGGGCCGCCTGAAGGACCAGGGCACGATGACCCCGCAGCAGGTCAGCCTGGCCAAGCGCGCCAACGTCAACATGGCGTGCGACATCGCGCGCGAGGCGCGGCGGGTGCTCGGCGCCAACGGCATCCTGGCCGAGTACTCCGCCATGCGGCACATGGCGAACCTGGAATCGGTATACACCTACGAGGGGACCCACGACGTCCACTCGCTCATCCTGGGTCAGACGGTCACGGGGATATCGGCGTTCTGAGGAGGGGACCGTGAACGGCACGAAGCGTGTCATGAGGAAGCGCAGCCCGACGTCCCCGTCCGCGCTGCCGGCCTTGGCACTGGCCGCCCTGATCGCCTCGTCGGCATGCCGGCCCGACCTCGCCTCCCCGCCGGACCCCTTCACCTCCATCCCATGGACTCTGTCCGACCGCGAGACGACGATCGGGTCCGTCGACAACCCCGAATACGTGTTCGGTCCGATCGCCCACATGGCCCTGGGTCCGGATGGACTTTTGTATTCGACACACGCGGGAGAGGGTCAGGTCCGACGATGGACGGCGGATGGTGCCCCAGCCGGAGCGCTGGGCAGAAGGGGCGAGGGACCCGGTGAGTTCCAGTACCCCTACATGCTGGGGTTCCATGGCGATTCGCTGTGGGTCTGGGACGTGCTTGCCAACCGCGCAAGCTATTTCGACCTGGCGGGGCGATTCCTGGGATCGGCATCCTCCCGGCCGAACCCGGGCAGTGGGGGCGATCCGTTCCTGCGGCCCGTGGCCCCGTTGCGCGACGGCACGTTCATGGGCCTCACGCCCCCGATGTCGACCGCCATCGCAAGTGGTGAGCTGACGGAAACGCCCTATATGCGCATGGATGCGGAGGGCCGCGGGCTGGACCTGATCTGGACGCAGCGCTGGGAACGGCGCGATGTCTTCGGAGGCTCGTCCCTCTCCCTGCCCTTCGGCGACGCGGACCTGTCGGGCCTCGGCAAGCGCGGCCTGCTCGCCGTCGAGCGACGGGTGTGGACCGGAGAGGGTGACGCCGTCGTACGAATAAGCGAAATCGACTTCAACGGAGACACCATCTTCACCGCGATGGTGCCCTACGAACCCGTTCCGCTCGCGGCGGAGCGCTTCGACTCGGTGGTCACTGCCTGGATCGAGGGTGCCGGCAGGGGAGCAGCCAGGGGAGCGGAACTTGAGGCGGCCTATCAACCAGCGTACCTCCCTGCGGTACGTGACTTCGTCGCGGCCGAAGACGGCACCATCTGGCTGCAGCGATTCGATCCGGTGGTATCGGACGCGGGCGAAAACGTGCACGAGTGGTGGGTGCTGAATCGCGAGGGCGACCCCGTGGGCTCGGCCCTGACCCCGGTTGATCTCGAGGTAAAGCTCATCACGGATGACGCGGTCTGGGGCATCGTGCGCGACGATCTGGATGTCGAGTACATCGTTCGCCATCGGCTGATCAAGGACGGATAGCTGCTGGCCCTGCCGCCCCCGGTGTCCCTGCCCCCGGTGTCCCTGTCTCCCTACCCCGCCAGCCCCTTCTGCTTTCTCCCCAGCCACAGCGCCACCCCCAGCCATGCCGCCGCGACCGGCGCCATCGACCAGGCCATTGCGGCCGTGCCCAGTCCCAGCGCGCCGAATCCCGCGAAGGACCACGCCCCGACCTGATCGCCCGCACGGTAGACAAAGGTGTCGTTGAAGTTCTTCGCCTTGTACTTGTCGCGGCGGGGCAGGACGGTGTAGAGAACCTCTCGCGCGGGCACGGCGAGCGCGAAGTTCCCGGCGCGCCTCAGCACCTGGAAGATTACGAAGACCACGAAGACGGGGGCCGCGCCCAGGGCGAGGAAACCGGCCACGCTCAGCAGCGGCAGGAACGCAAGGGTGAGCCCCACGCCGAACCGCTTCATGATGCGCCCGGTCAGGAACAGCTGGGTCAGCAGCGTCAGGGTATTGACCGCCAGGTTGATGCGCGCGAAAACCGATGTGCGTTCCGCGGCATCGGCGAAGGTGCGCGACATGATGTCGGCCTGGATGTTGTACAGGAAGGTCGACCCGATGGTGAACAACAGCATGAAGACGCAGATGCCCAGCAGGTAGCGCGAGGCCAGGACGTGTCTGATTCCGTCCAGCGGAGACCCGCCGATGACCTCTTCGTCGCCGCGAGAGGTTGCCGAGTCGCGCCCCCGTCCCCCCGTCCCCCGGCGCTTCGTCCTCCGGTCCAGCCCCTTCATGCACGCCACCGCGCATTCGAGCAGCACGATTGAGAACCACAGGAGGGTGGCGGGGCTGAGGCTTTCGATCAGGAATGCCGTAATGGTTGAGCCGAGAATCGCGCCCAGGGTTCCCGCCACGCCGATCAGGCCGAAGAGCCGGCGGCCCTGCCGCTCCGTATGGATGTCGGTCATGAACGACCAGAAGACCGAAACCACGAACAGGCTGAAGACGGCCGTCCACACGAAGAACGACCGCCCCGCCCAGATCGCCGCCTGACCACCCTCCGGCAGCGCGTTCAGCAGGATGTAGTAGGCGACCAGACACGCCATGAAGAAGCGGTAGGTCACCGTGACGAAACGCCTCCGCGGCCACCGGGACACGAGCGCGGCGAAGACGGGATGCGCCAGCAGCATCGCCGCCAGCGTACCCGTGAAGAGCCACGGAATGTTCTCCACGCCCCCGGCGACGCCCATCTCCTCGCGTATCGGCCGGATCACGTAGTACGCCGACAGCACGCAGAAGAAGTAGCCTGCGGAGAGTACGACGATTCCCGCTTCGTCGGGGCGGGTGCCGGTAAGGCGGGCGGCGACGTTGCGCGCCGCTGTGCGTGCGGGCGAGCTCACCGGATGGAGCCGGGCCGTTGGATCGGACGCGGGAGTTGCAACTTGCCTCCGTTGGAGGATGGGCTTCTTTTCGGGGACGTCAATGGCCTCTGGAGGATGGTGCCGGTGAACCGAATCATCAACATGAAGCGCGGCGAGCTCCCGCTGGCCGCGATGTCCGCCCTCTTCTTCTTCGTCATCCTCTGCGGCTACTTCTTCCTGCGTCCGGTGCGCGAGGCAATGGGCGTAGCGCGCGGGATGGACGAGCTGCGCTGGCTCTTCGCGATCAACTGCTTCGTGTCGCTCGGGGCGGTCCTTGCGTTCGGCGGCGTGGTGGCGCGCACGAACCGGCGCCGCTTCATCCCGGTGGCCTACCTCTTCGTGATCGTGTGCCTGATCGGGTTCGCCGCGCTGCTGATCCAGGATGTGCGGTCCGGGGGCGGCCTGATCGGAACCGACGCGCAGTCCGCGCTCTCACGGGGCGTGGGCTACTCGTTCTATATCTGGCTCACGGTCATCAACCTGTTCACCACCAGCGTGTTCTGGGCGTTCATGGTGGACATCTTCGACGTCGATCAGGGCAAGAGAATGTTCGCCTTCGTCGGTATCGGGGGCACGCTGGGCGCCATTTGCGGAAGCTGGGCGACCAACGTCATCAGCAGCCTGACCGAGAGTCCCTACCTTCCCGCCGGCCTCATGCTGACCGGGGCCGCGTTCTTTGCGGTCGCGATCGCGGTCATGCTGACGCTGGAACGGATGGCGGTGCGGTCGGACGCGTCTGCCATGCAGGCGCTGCGTAGCGGTACCGCCGGCGACGGGTCGGAGGATGGAGAGGGCGAAGGCGGCGACGATGTGATCGGGGGCACGTTCTGGGACGGCGCCCGCGCGGTCGTGACGTCTCCGTACCTGCTCGGCGTCGGCCTGTGGGTCGTGTTCATGGCCGTGTCCAACACGCTGATCTACTTCACCCAGGCGAACATAATCCTGGGCGATTCGGACACCTTCAGCCAGTTGCTCGGCAACTTCGCGCAGTTCGACAACCTGGCGCAGATCGCCACGCTGATCACGCAGATCTTCATCACCACGCACGTGATCCGGAAGCTGGGCGTGGGGTGGACGCTGGCGATCCTGCCGCTGGTGACCATGGCGGGGTTTGCGGTGCTCGCGGTGTGGCCGGTCTACGGCGTCATGCTGATCTTCCAGGCCGTGCACCGGGCGACCCGTTACGCCATTTCAAGGCCCTCCCGGGAGACGCTCTTCAGCGTCGTGACGCCGTCCGAGAAGTACAAGGCCAAGCCGGTCGTCGACGTGTTCCTGTATCGGGGCGGTGATCTCGCCGGTGCCGGGATCGACGGCCTCTTCGCGTTGCTCGGGCTGACGCTGGTGTGGGTCGCGGTGTCGACCGGGCCGCTGGCGGGCATGTGGATCGCGCTGTCGGTCGGACTCGGAACGGCGCAGGCGCGCAAGGTGGCTCAGGGGGACAAGGTGGCGCGGGCGGGCAGCGGGTAGCAGCCGGACCGGGCAGCCCTGGGCGCGATCCTGCCGGGGCGTCAGATTGCCGGACCGCCCGCGGGGTCAGTGTGCGGGCTCCGTCAGCAGCCAGAACGCGATCTCCCGGGCCTCGTCCATCGTCTCCACCACGTGGCTCTCGGGTATCTCCCGCAGCGTGTCGAGCGTGCCCAGGGTCCGGGCGACCGAACCCGAGAGACCCATGGCGATGCACTCGGTGTGCTGGGCCCTTGCGGTTGTGATGAGCCGGCTGATGGTCATGGCGGCACTGTCGTCGATGTGTCTCGCCCCGGAGAAGTCGAATATGACGACCTCGTGGTCCTTGATGTCCTCCCCGATCACGCTGTAGAGCTTCTGCGAAGAGGCGACTGTGAAGTTGCCGTTGAGACGCACAATGCCCACGCGCGCCGCATAGCGGTCAAGGTCCTCGGCACCCGCGAGACCGGCGAACATCACGTGGTCCAGCACGGGCACGGAGACCACGCTTTCCAGCTCCAGTCCCTCGATTTGCCGCGCGTGCACCATGCCGGCCGCAATCAGCCCGATGGCGACCGCCGTGACCAGGTCGACGAATACCGTCAACCCGAGGGTGAGCAGCATGACCAGCAGATGCTCGCGCCGGATTCGGTGGATGCGGGTGAGCAGCGGCCAGTCGATGATGTCCCAGCCGACCTTCATCAGGATCCCCGCGAGCACGGCGTGTGGAATCGGCTCGACGTACTGCCCGAGTCCCAGCACGAGTGCCAGGACGAGCAGCGCGCGCAGCGCTCCGGATACCTGTGTGCTCCCGCCGGCGCGGATGTTGGTCACCGTGCCCATTGTGGCGCCCGCGCCGGGCAGTCCCCCGAAGACCCCCGAGACCATGTTGCCGATGCCCTGGCCCACGAGTTCGCGGTTCGGGTTGTGACGGGTCCCGGTGAGCGAATCCGCGACAAGCGAGGTGAGCAGGCTGTCCACCGAGCCCAGGAGGGCCAGGATCAGGGCGGGCTGCAAGGCGCCAACCAGGAAGGCCGGTGTGGGCAGTTCCAGCTGCAAGCGGGGCAGCCCGGAAGGTATCTCCCCAATGACCGGCACGTTGCCCAGCCACAGGATGGAGAGCGCCGTCCCCGTCAGCAGCGCGACCAGGAGACCGGGCAGGTACTTCGCAAGGCGCCGGGGCCAGAGTACGGCGGTGGTCAGGGATATGGCGGCCAGAGCGAGGGCGCCCGGGTTGAGGTCTGCAAACGCTGCGGGCAGAGCGCGGAGTGCAGCCATGGGTCCGCCGGCGGCAGGCGCCGCGCCGAGGAACGGCAGCGCCTGGATCAGCATGATGATCAGTCCCACCCCCGACATGAACCCCGAAATCACGACATAGGGGGTGTAGACGACGAATCGCCCGATCCGCGCCAGCCCCAGCAGGATCTGGAGCACTCCTCCCAGCACGACGACAGCGAATGCCTCGGCAAGGGTGGACGCGTGCGTCGTGATCACCACCGCCATCGCGACCGTCATGGGTCCCGTCGGCCCCGAGATCTGCGAACGCGTGCCGCCAAATACCGACGCGAAAAACCCGACCGCGATCACGCTGTAGAGGCCGGCGGCCGCACCCAGCCCCGAGGCGACACCGAACGCCAGCGCGACGGGCAACGCCACGACTGCCGACGTCAGGCCGCCGAACAGATCACCGCGGAAGACGTCGGCGGTGTAGTCCCGACCGTTCAAGCGCATTCCCATGGGACAATTGCGGCGATGTGGGGTTGCCGCGTCAAGTTGCCGAAACTCGCGGGACCCTGCAGGGTATCACCGACGACTCCCGGGAACGATGCTCCTCCCCGGCAACTCCTCCCCAGCCAGGAGCACTGTGGCCACTGCAGCGCGAATTGCGATCTGCATCATTCCAACGCTGATCCTGGCGGCCACCCTGCACGGCCCGGCGAGCGCACAGGCACGCGCCGCCGCGCCCGACACGCTGCCCGATTCCGCGTACGACGCCTACCTCGACGAGACCGCCCGCCGCCTCGTGCTCGGCGTGAAGGCCGTCCGCGACACCGCGCGGCTCGGCATCGATTCCTACACCGGCCTGGCCCGGGAACGTGTGGACTTCCAGGCGCCCGCCCTGCGCCGCGATCGGCCCTGGGTGAACGGCGAGCGCGTGACGCGGATCCGCTGGTCGCGCAGCGAGCCCTCGGTGGTGCACGTCCTGGGATCCCGGCTTCGCCATCCCGGGATCGGGCCGACCGACCGCCGCCAGTACTTTCCCGGCCTGGGGCTCGAGCCCTACGCGGCCAACCCGCTTTGGGATCCGTTCGTGCTGGGCACCACCGCCGAAGAGACGGACCGGGCCGGCACCGCGATTCGGAGCCCGCTCGCGTCCAATGCGGAGCGCTACTACCAGTACCGTTCGGGTGACACGCTCGCCGTGGGGCTGGCCGATGGCCGCTCGATCGAAGTCGTTGCCGTGACCGTGATTCCGCGCATCCGCAGCATCCGGCTTGTGTCCGCGATCATGTGGGTCGACCGCGAGTCCTTCAACCTGGTACGCGTCGCATCCCGCCCGGCCAAGCGGGTCGACTCCGAGCTGTCCTGGCAGCTCCGGCACGACGATGGGTGGAGCCTGGGCCTGGCGATAACGGCAGACGGCGAGCCCGCCGAGCAGGACTCGACTCGGACCGGGCCGGGCATCTTCGAGCGGGTGGTGAGCGGAGCGATCAACGGGCTGATGACTCCGATGGAACTGGACATCTCCGTGATGGTCGTCGACTACGGCCTGTGGGAGCTGAAGCACTGGCTGCCGCGCAGCGTGGCGCTGGAAGCGCACGTGACCTTTCGGGTGGACGACATCAGAGACGTGGGTGAGGTCCCCACAATGCCGATCGCGTTCGACTGGACGCTGGAAGTCGAGGACATCCGCGAGCGTGGAGCGGAGGCGACCGCAGGCACGCCCGCGACCGCCCTGGAGGCGCTCGAACTCTGGCGCCAGGCCGGTGACAGCATATCGGGCGACCTGGAGTCCGCCGATTCGGACGAAGAGGTCACCATCTTGCCCGAGGACCGGGCTGCACTGACCGAAAGCCCCCTGTTGCCCCCGACGATGTGGGACGACCGCAGAGGCCCCGTCGACCCGGAACTGCTCAAGGGGATTGCCTCCGATCTGACGGCGATCGGAACGGGCCAAGGAGGGCCCGCGGAAGAGGAGGCCAGCCCGTGGTTCCTGGAGCCGCCCGTCAAGACACTGCGGCTGTTGCGGTACAATCCCGTCGAAGGAGTCTCGGTAGGGACCCGGGTGCTGCGCGACTTCGGATGGTCGAGAATGCTGCTGACGACCAGATTCGGCACCCGCGGCCTGGACATTCCCGACATCGACCTGACCTTCCAGCGCGACCGTCCCGGCAACAGGCTGTGGCTGTCCCTCTACCGGGATTTGCGCAGTGGTGAACTGGACGCCGGCGGAAGCAGCGGCAGTCCCGGCGTCTTCCTGACCGAGGCCGACTCCAGTGCCTTTCACTGGTCCACGGGCGCGTCGCTGCGCATCCTGCCGGGCGGCGGTCAGCGCAACTGGCTTTCGCTGACCGTGTTCGGTGAACGCGACACCGAGATCGACACGGGAGTGCGGCGGGATCGATTCGGAGCCGCGGTCGGGTTGCGGCCATGGTGGGGCGGGCGCGACGGAGCATTGGCTGGAGGGGGTCGGACCCTGGTGCGTGCATCGATGGGAGACAACCCGCACGTGAAGGCCATCGCCGAAGCTGTGCTGGTCGTGCCGCTGGGCGGGGGCAGGTCGCTCGGCATGCAGGGCGGTGCGGCCGCAGTATGGGGAGACCCGGCGCCGCTGGACCTGTGGAACCTAGGCAGCAGCGCGAACTGGCTGCGCGGACATCGCAATTCGGTGCAGTTGGACAGGGTTTGGGGCGCCAGACTGGACCTGCAGCAACCGGTCCGCTTCCTGCGCGCGTCCGTCTTTGCGGACTGGGTGTCGACCGGGGGCGACGACCTCTACGCTGCGGGCGTCGGCCTCGTCTTCATGGACGGGATCATCCGCCTGGATCTGGCCAGGGGGTTCAGGCGCGGCAGGCTCGGACGCCCGGAAGCGGTGCTCAGGCTGCACCTGCTGGGGGATACGTTTTTCTGAGGGGCGGTGGGGCGGCACGAAGTGGCGATGGGCCGACGAGGTAGCCGCGTGCCGGATATGACAGCGCCCTTCCGCCGCGTCACCGGTCCAGTACCAGTCAGCCCGCCGCGCCTTCGCATCGCACGGCTACCACGCTGCCGCAAGCGATTTGGCCTGAGCCCGCCGAAGAGCGGGATCGACGCCGCTGGACAGATCCGAGTAGACCGCGTTCAGTCTGGCGACGGTGTCTTCATCTCGGTGCACCCGTCACCTCCCACACATGCGGTCATCTCAATGCTCAGTCGGGGCAATCCGACATTCGAAAGTCAACTCCGGTTTACATCCTGACAACTCCGGTTGACATCACACCCCCGGCGCCATCAGCCCATGCGCCATGGGCGGAAAACGCCGAAATCACCCCGACGAATTGCCGGCATCCCGGCCGCCCCCAACTACTCCAGCACCAGATCCCCGATCAAATGCGTCGCGTGCTCCCACCCGTCCAGCGGAGCCTTCCAGTCGCGGTCGCGGATCCGCCGCAGGTACGTCATCTGGGCGAGGTGATACAGATAGTGCTGCGCGACGTGTACCACATCCGGACCCAGCCGCGCCCCGCTCTTGCCGTCGAGCGAGGTCCGCTCGGCCATGAGGTCCGCGTCGCTCTCACACCCCTCAACCTCCCGAATGATCTGCTCCTGGATGGTGCGCATCCGCCCGGCGACCTCGTCGACCGGCCCGGGGGCGTCGTGGCTGATCACGGGCTCGATCCCCAGCCGCTTCAGGAACCAGACATCGACGCGGTACATGTGGCGGCACATCTTGCCGATCCCGCGCGATCCCGGCGCCGGGTTCCAGTCGAAGTCCTCCTGCGCGATCCCGTCGAGCACCATGAACAGCGGCTTGCGCGCGGCCTCGAAGACCTCGACGGTGCGGGCGATTCGGGTCCGGCGGGAATGGCTCAAGCGTGTCCTCTCTGCATCGTCTAGCGCCCCCCTCCCTCCGGCAGGCCGAAAACAAACATTGTCCCGCCCGCCGAGTTGACAATCCGCTGCTGCCCGTCGATCTCGTACGACATCGGCCCGCTCCGCACCGCCGCACCCGCCTGGAAGTTCCACAGCGGCTCGCCGGTCTCGGCATCCAGGGCGAAGATGTTCCCCTCGTCGCTCCCGCCGAAGACGAGGTTGCCCGCCGTCGCCATGACACCGGCCCACGGCGGCGTCTGCAGCGGAAACTCCCAGACCAGCTCGCCGGTCAGCACGTCGAGCGCCTTCACGGCACCGCCCGCTTCCTCGCCGCGCAACGCCTGCTCGCCGCCGCCCATGAACGGCTGCCCGGGCTCGTACTCGACCTCGGCCTTGTAGTAGATCGCGCCCATGATCCGCGTCGGCTGATAGAAGAGCCGCGTCCGCGGACTGTAGCTGGGGCTGAACCAGTTGGCCGCGCCCTGCAGGCTGGGCCACACCAGGTTGCCCTCCTCGGTCGGGTCGGTCCCGGGGATCACGATCGGCCGGCCATTCTCGTCCAGGCCCTCGGCCCAGGTCTGTTTGGAGTAGGGGGTGCCGTGCAGGAACGCCCCGGTCTCGCGGTCGAGCACGTAGTAGAAGGCATTCCGGTTGGCAGTGACAACGAGCTTGCGGGGTTCACCCTCCCACTCGGCGTCCACCAGAACCTGGATCTGGTTGGCGTCCCAGTCGTGGGTGTCATGGGGCGTGAACTGGAACCACCAGACGATCTCGCCCGTGTCGGGATCGAGCGCGAGCAGGCAGTCCGTGTAGAGGTTGTCGCCGGGACGCAGATCGCCATTCCAGTCGGGCGCGGGGTTGCCGATCGGCCAGTACAGCAGGTCGAGTTCGGGGTCGTACGAACCGGTCAGCCACGTCGATCCGCCGCCGGTCCCCCAGCTGTTGCCGCCCCATGTGTCGCTGCCGAACTCGCCCGGCGCCGGGATCGTGTACGTGCGCCACACCAGCTCGCCGGTCACGGCGTCGTAGGCGTCGATGAAGCCGCGCACGCCCGCTTCGGCGCCCGAAACCCCGACGATGATCGTCCCGTCGAGCGCCAGCGGCGCCAGCGTCAGCGCGAACCCGATCGCGTTGTCGGCGACCTCGACGTCCCACCTGACCGCCCCCGACCGCGCGTCGAGCGCGACCAGGTGCGCGTCGAGCGTCCCCACGTAGACCGTCGAATCCAGGACCGCCACGCCCCGGTTCACCTCGGGGAAACCGATGTGGAGCACGTCCGACCCCATCTGCGGCGTCCACTTCCACAGGCGCTTGCCCGTGCGCGCGTCCAGCGCGGTCACCGTGCTCGGCGGCTCGGTCACGTACATGACGCCGTCCGCCACGATCGGCGTCGTCTCGATCAGCCCCTCGTCCATCTGGTACGCCCATACCACGCGCAGATCCGCCACGTTCCCGTCGTTGATCTGGTCCAGCTGCGAGAAGCGGTGCGACGCGTAGTTGCCCGAGTAGGTGAGCCAGCTTTCGGGCTCGGAGTCGGCCGCGGCGATGCGCTCGTAGGGGACCTGGGCGGTGGCCGGTTGGGCCATTGCAACGCCCGGCGCTGCCGCGGCCGCCGTGCGACTCCACTTGTTCATGATTCCCTCCCGAGGGTCGTCAGGTACGCCACCAGGTCCTCGATGTCGTCTTCGCCCAGGTCCTGTGCCACCGGCATCAGTGAGTGGCCTACGCGTTTCTCCATCTCGGCGACGTCACTCTTGCGCAGCGAGACGAAGGTGCCGGAAACCGTCATCAGCTGGATCGTGAACGCGTCTTCGTTCATCCGCATGCCGTTGTAGATGTCGCCGTCGTGCGTGACGATCCGCACCGGCAGGTACTCGAAAAAGCCGCTCCGCGAACCGGCACGCGCGACGGGCAGCCGGGCAGCGGGCGCCCGCAGGGATTCGCGCAGGTACTCGGCGCCGCGCCGAAGCCCGATGATCGTGAGTTCCGGCCCGACGGCCGTGCCGCGCCCGGCGACGATGTGACAGGAGGCGCAGTCGCCCGCGGCCCAGAAGAGATCGTGGCCCCGCTCGGCGTCGCCGGTGACCGCCGAAGCGCCGGCGGTGGCCTGCGCACCGAGCCACAGCACGTAGCCGGCCACCAGCGACACCGCGTCGTCGTCGAGGACCGTGGTGCTCGCGCCGGGCATGCCGGTGCCGTCGATCCCGTCGCGAATGATCTGCTCGAGCTGCGTCCGGTCCGCGACCCTGGGGAGCGCGAGCTGGGCCAGTTCGGGGCCTTCGCCGCCAAGCCCCTGAACGCCGTGACAGCGCGCGCAGTGGGCACGGAACAGGCGCTCGGCGCGCTCGGAATCCTCCAGTGCGATGACTTCTGCGCCGGGCTCCTGCGCCGTGACGGGAATGGCGGGTCCGGTGAGTGTGGAAAGCAGAAGCGGGAGCAGCGGTGGCGGTGCCCGCAGGGGCAGCGGCCAGATGGCCTTCAGGGTGCGCAAGGGTCCCTCCTTCCACGGAAGGGTGGGCGAGCCAGCTTGGCCGTTACGATACGGCTGAGGCCGTTTCGCGGACAAGGCGGTTTGGGGCGCCGGGGCCGGGGGATGGTGGCCGGGATCCCACGGCTACCGTGGGTTGCCCAGCGGCCTCCCGTCCAGCCCCCACGCCGGATCGATCTCGAATCCGAGGTGGTGGAGCGCAGTTGCGGCGATGTCGACGATGTACGCGGGCCCGGGCGGCGGCCAGTCGGCGGTGGTGCCCGCGCCGCCGGCCCCCAGCCCGCTCGCCAGGATGAAGATCGTCATCTCTTCGGGCGAGTCCCCGCCGTGACCGCCGTCTTCGCGCCTGCCGTGGTCCGTGCTGACGAGCACGAGCCAGTTCTCGTTCGCGAGGCCGGGCCGGGCGCGCACCGCGTCGATCAGCATGCCGACGTGACGGTCGGCGAGCGCGATCGCGTCCCGGTACTCGACGCCGATCGAGCCGTGCCGGTGGCTGGTCTCGTCGGGATTGCCGAGGTAGACGAACATGGCGTCGGGGTCGGCTTCGCCGAGGTGGCGCACGGCACGGGCGGTGACCATGCCGTCGCCCTCGGCCCAGCCGTGGTCGTAGCCGTCGAAGATGGCGCGCTCGTCGACGGTGGCCGGGACGACGGGGCCGCCTTCGGGTAGCTCCGCGAGCGGCAGCCAGTCCAGCGCGGCGAAGGTGGACAGCTCGGGGCGCTCCCGTTCCGCGCGGGTGAGGAAGCCGGGCCAGGTGGCGTAGTCGCGGCCGGCGAAGCTGTTGTCCGTGACGCCGTGCTTCTCGGGCCAGACACCGGTCAGCATCGAAGACCACGAGGGGCCGCTGACGGAGGGGGTGGTGGTGCGGGCCTCCGCCGTGTACCAGCCGCTTGCCGCCAGCGCGTCCATGTTGGGTGTCGGCACTTGGGCCAGCACGTCCGGGCGCACGCCGTCGATGCCGATCAGGAGAACCTTGGGGCTGGGCTGCGCACCCGAGTCCAGGCAGCCGATCCAGGCCGCGCAGGCGAGTGCCGCAACGCTGCCCGCAACCGTCCGGCCCGCACCCTTCATCGGCCGCCCACCTGATCCGCCAGCCTGTCCAGGCACATGGTCCATCCCTGCTCGTGACCTTCCCGGTCGTCGCCGGTCGGGAAACCCGTGTGGGTGAGCCGGATCTCGGTCCCGTCCTCGACCGCCACGAAGTCAATCGATACGACAGTCTCCGCCTTCATCGGGTGCGGCTGCTTCCACTCCCAGGTGTAGACCAGCCGGCGCGGCGGATCGACCTCCCGGTAGGTGCCGTGGGCGACGAACGGGCCCCCCTCGACATCCATCCGAATTGAGTAGCGTCCGCCTACGCGCAGATCGATCTCCACGTCTACCCTCGCGGTGGGATCCGGGCAGGTCCAGAGCTTCATCTGCTCGCTGGTCGTCCATGCCTCGAAGACCCTCTCGGGACTCGCAGCCAGGGTGCGGACCATGCGCAGTGCCTTCGTCATCGCGGCCATCGAGGTCACTCCGCGTCCTTGAGGTAGCGCGCCAGCGCGTCCAGTTGCGCCGACCAGTACCGCTGGTGGGTCTCGATCCAGTCCTTCGCCTCGGCAAACGCGGTCGGCTCGAACCGGCACTGCCGCGCGCGCCCGTCCTTCCTGCGGGTGATCAGCCCTGCCTCCTCCAGCACCCTGACGTGCCGCGAAACCGCCACCAGCGACATGTCAAAGGGCTCGGCGAGCGCCGTCACGGACGCGACTTCGCCCCTGGCGAGCCGGCCCAGAATGGCCCGGCGGGCCGGATGGGAAAGGGCGGCGAACGTGCGGTCGAGGGCGTCATCGAGAGCGTGGTCCCGGCGGATGCCCTCCTGATCCGGGGCGGTGTCTTCCTGAAAGGCGACCATGGCAGTGTCCTGTAACGGGTAGGCGTCGATACTAAACATAATTGTTTAGTGTCGCGGCGGCCACGCCGGTCCGTGTCCAACCTGAGCTCCTAACAATCGGTTCCCGGACACTGTCCCACCGACGGACCTCAGACCGGAGAGAGCCGATGCATCCAAGTAGCCGTCCCAACCGACCATTCCTTCGTCTTCCCCTTCTCTTCCTGTTCGCCTCGCAGATCGTTCCCCTGTCCGCGCTTCAGGCCCAGGACACCCGAACCATCCAGGGCGTCGTCCGCGATTCCGTCAACGGCGAGGCCATCGTGCACGCCGCCATCGCGATCGCCGGGACCGAGCGCCAGGTCAACACGAACGCCGACGGCTTCTTCACCGTCGTGGGCGCCCCCCGCGAGACCTTCAGCCTCCGGATCGTCCACATCGGCTACACTCCCACCGAAGTGCTCGTCGACGCCGGCTTCAGCGGCCGGCTCAACATCGAGATCCCTCCGCTGCCCGTGGAGTTGGAGGGGGTCGAGTTCGTAGCTGACGAGTACCGCCTGGTGAAGGCCACGGACGGCGTCAGCCGCGTCTCGGCTTCGCCTGCGGAGATGGCCGTGCTCCCATCCGTCGGGGAGGTCGACGTGTTCCGGTCGCTTCAGCTCCTGCCCGGGATCAGCGGCACGCGCGAGTCCTCGTCCGGGCTCTACGTCCGGGGCGGCACCCCCGACCAGAACCTCGTGCTGCTCGACGGCATCACCGTGTACCACGTCGACCACTTCTTCGGGTTCTTCAGCGCCTTCAACGCCGACGCGATCAAGGACATCCAGGTCTTCAAGGGCGCCTTCCCGGCGCAATACGGCGGACGCGTTTCCAGTGTCGTCGACATGACCGGAAAGACCGGCGACCCCGAACAGATGCACTACGGCGGCGGGCTCAACCTGCTGAGCGCCAGCGGCAGCTTCCAGACGCCGATCGGTTCCAGCGCCAACCTGCTGGTGACTGCACGCCGCTCCTACACCGACCTCGTCCGCACCGGCCTGTACAGCAGCATCTTCGACGTCTTCAATATCAGCACCGGCCCCCAGCTTCCCGCGGGCGGGGGATCCGGAGGGGGACGCGGGTTCGGCGGCGCCGGCGGGCTGTTCGGTTCCGCGAATCAGGATGTCGCGACGCCGGATTTCCACTTCTACGACTTCAACGCGAAGCTGACCTGGCTGCCGGGCGACCGGGACGTTGTCGCCTTCAGCCTCTACGGAGGGCGCGACTACCTGGACAAGTCGCAGGAGCGGTCCCTGTCGTTCACGCCGAGGGGCACGGCCGGCACGCGCAACTTCACCACCGCCATCGGCGATCTGACCGATTGGGGAAACCAGGGCCTGTCGGGGCGCTGGGGTCGGCAGTGGGCGAGCGGGCTGACCAGTAACGTGCTCGCCGCCTACTCCGAGTACACGTCCGACTACGGACGCAACACCCAGGTCGCGATCCTGGATCCGGAGACGTCCGAGACCGACCTCACCCGCGACCTGCGCTCCAGCGAGGACAACTTCCTCACCGACCTGACCCTGCGCGCCGACAACGCATGGCGGCTGTCGCCGAATCACAACCTCGACTTCGGCGCGTGGTTCAGCGCGACCGGCGCCGAGTACCTCTACGTGAGGAACGACAGCACCGCGATCCTGGACCAGTCGCAGTCGTCGTCGCGGCTGGCGGCCTACGCGCAGGACACCTGGGATGTCACGGACAGGTTCTCCGTCATGGCTGGCGGGCGCGTCTCCTACGACCAAGCCACCGCGAGGAGTTACCTGGAGCCCCGCGCGTCGGCGCGCCTGGCCCTGACCGACCGGATCACGCTCAAGGCGGCGGCCGGCCGGTATCACCAGTTCGTGAACCGGGTCGTCAACGAGAACGTCACCGAGGGCTCGCGGGACTTCTGGCTTCTGGCCGACGGCGATCTGGTCGACGTGACCGCGTCGGACCACCTGGTTGCGGGCGTGTCGTACGAGACCGACGGCTACCTCTTCGATGTGGAGCTGTACCGCAAGGAGACCACCGGGCTGTCGGAGTTCTCGCTGAGATTCCGTCGCAACAACATCGACCCGCTCAACCTCTTCTACGCGGGGACGGGGACGGCGCAGGGTGCGGAGTTCCTGGCCCAGAAGAAGTTCGGCGCCTTCACCGGCTGGCTGTCCTACACGCTGGCCGAGGCGCGCAACACGTTTCCGGAGTTGAACGACGGACATTCGTTCCCGGCCCTCCACGACCAGCTTCACGAACTCAAGGCCGTCGGAACGCTGTCGCTCGGGCGCTGGGACCTGGCGTCGACGTGGACGTACGGATCGGGCACCCCCTACACGGCTCCGCAGGCCGAGTACAGCGTCGAACTGCTGGACGGAAACGCCTTCAGCTACATCAACGTGAGCGCGAAGAACGGACTGCGGCTGCCGGCCTATCACCGGCTGGATCTGAGCGCGCGCTACGGGTTCTCGCTCGGCGACTACGGCGGCGACGTGGGCCTGTCGGTGTTCAACGCCTACGACCGCGCCAACGTCTGGTACCGCCAGTTCGAACTGGACGCGACGCCGGCGATCGTCACCGATGTCAACTATGTCGGACGGGTCCTCAACCTTTCCGTCCGCTTCAACCGATAGAGATGCAGGGAGGAGATATATGAAGACCGTGAGATCCCCGGACATTCTCGTCGCTCTGGGCAGCCTTCCGAGCGTCAGGTCAGCGCGTGCGCTGACCCTCTCGCTGCTCGTCGCGCCGGCCTGCCTGCTCGCGTGCTCCGATACGGGTGTCACCCCCGAAGATGACGCCCGGCAGGTCGTCGTAGAGGCGTTCCTGTTCGCCGGCGAGCCGGTGGACCACGTCCGATTGACCGAGACCGTGCCTCTGGGCGAGGATCCGGCGCTCGCGCCTACGGTCGACGACGCCATCGTGACGCTCGTGCGCGGCACCGAGCGGTGGGTTCTTTCACGCCTTGAGGAACCCGGTGGCTACGGCTATCCGGGCGACGACCTGGAGATTCGCGAGGGCGATCTGTTCCGCATCGAGGTCGAGGCGTTCGGCCGCACCGCGACCGGCGAGACCATGGTCCCGGCCCCGCCCGTCGGCGTGGAACTCGACACGGACCGGCTGGAGGTGCCGGAACTGGTGCCAGGGAGCTTCGATCCGGGAGTGCTGCAGTCCCTGCGGATCACCGTGACCTGGGAGAATCCGGAAGCCGGCATGCACTTTGTCGATGTGGAGGGACTGGATCCCGGGGCCGAGTCGATTTTCCCGGACTTCATCGGCGGCCGGGTCGGTAGATTCCGCATTCGGAGCGCCCCGACCGAAGAGGCGTTCCACACAATCAACCTGCCCCAGCTCGAGCACCTGGGCACTCACCGCGCGATCGTATTCCGGGTCAACCAGGAATACGCGGACCTGTACAACAACCGCGTGCAGGACTCGCGCGACCTGAACGAGCCGCCCAGCAACATCCGCGGCGGTCTGGGTGTGTTTTCGGCCTTCAACTGGGTGGCGCGCGAGTTCGAACTGGTGCGCGCGGGGGGATCGTGATCGTGCTAACGGATGCGGGAGGCGCGTTGTCCATGGTAGGATGAGTCGAACGACGAGTCGTACGATAGGCCAGGAGAGAGTGATGGAACACAACGACTACGGTGGCCTTCACGACGATCTGAAGCTTACGGGCGCCGCAATGAAGCGTCGCGACGCGCTGAGGCTCGCCGCGGGAGGGATGGGTGCGCTGTACCTGTTCGGCCGCGCGGAGGGGCTGGGCGGAAGCGATGCGAGCGCCGAGTCCGGCTCCTGCGAAGTCATTCCCGAAGAGACCGCTGGCCCGTTCCCCGCCGACGGATCGAACGGGCCCAACGTGCTGGACAAGGCCGGCGTAGTGCGCTCCGACATCCGGCCGAGCTTCGCGGGCCTGTCCGGCGTGGCCTCCGGGGTGCCTCTGACGGTGACCCTGCAACTGGTCGACCTGCAGAACGGCTGCGCGCCCGCGGCCGGGCTCGCGGTGTACGTGTGGCACTGTGACGCAGCCGCTCGCTACTCGCTGTACAACAGAGGCGCCACCGACCAGAACTACCTGCGCGGCGTTCAGGAGAGCGACGCCAACGGCGAGCTGTCGTTTGTGACCATCTTCCCTGGCTGCTACCAGGGCCGCTGGCCGCACATCCACTTCGAGGTGTACCCCAGCCTTGCCGCCGCCTCCGACGAGAACAGCAGCATCGCGACCTCGCAGCTCGCGTTCCCGAAGGAGGCTTGTGACGCGACCTACGCGACCGAGGGCTACGAGAGCAGCGTGCGCACCATGCGGCGTGTTTCGCTGGAAAGGGACAGCGTCTTCAGGGACGGCGTGGCCCGGCAGATGGCCGCGATGACGGGAGACGTGGCGTCGGGATTCAGCGCCCGGCTGACGGTGGCGGTGTAGGGCGCAGGACGAATTCGCGTACGGAAAGTCCGCGACACTGTGCTTCATTGCCGCGTGTGATAGCAAATGCTAGAATTGAGCTTGCCGTCGCCAGCAACCGAGGAAGACGAGATGGGAAAGGTGCAGATCAATGTCAGGGTGGACGAAGCCCTGAAAAGGGCGGTCGTTCAGTTCTGCAAATCCCGGGGACTGGTCGTGGGTCACTTTGTCCAGGAAGCCCTGCTGGACCGACTCGAAGAGCTTGAGGACATCGACGATCTCAAGCGAATTCGACACGAGCCCACTCGGCCGTTAGCCGATGTGATCCGGGAGCTCCAACTCGATTGAGACACTATGAAATCGAGGTCTCCCGCACGGCGGAAAAGCAGTTGCGCAAGCTCGCTCGGGACGATCAGGAGCGTGTTGTCTGCAGGATGCTGCTCCTGGCGGAAGACCCGTTTCAACCGGGGACGAGAAAGCTGACGGGGTACGACGATGTCTACCGCGTCCGCGTGGGGCGATACCGGATCCTCTACAGCGTCTCCCGACACCGCCTTGTGATCGTCATGCTCAAGATCGGGCACCGGAGGGGTGCCTACCGGCGGCATCGCTGACTAGACACCAGTCGGGACATGCGTGCGGCTCACCGCCGCTGTCGGCCCCGGAAGTACGGGCATGTTTGCCACCTCCAACCTTCCAGGGCCCCCGGCTCACGGGCGCGGCAGTGAAGCGCCGCGGCTCGCGAATTCGTCTATCGCCGCCTCGAGGTCCCGCGTCGCGATGAACTCCTGCCGCCGGCCGCGCCTCGTCGTCGCCAGCAGCCCTCCGGCGGCCAGCTTGACCAGATCGGCCCTGGCCGTGTTGGCCGTGACGCCGTGAACAGTGCCGTGGGACTTGACGGTGTAACGGAATCCGGGGTGTAGCAGGGCATGGCCCAGCAGCCTAATCTGCCGGTGGTTCAGCCCCGGCGTGTGATGCAGCCGGTCCTCCATTGCCCGGAAGTCCGACATCTGGCTCTCGACATATGACGCCAGCGCGTCGATGCTGCGGATGATCACACCGATGTGGTAGTCCACGAAGTAGGTGAGATCTCCGTCATCGGTCTCCGTGTGCAGGTAGGCGCGCGCGTACTTGACCGGAGCGTTGTACAGGATTCCGGACACGGCCAGGCATTGGGCGAGGGAATAGCCCTGTCGGACCATCGACCAGTAGAACAGCGCGCGCGCCACACGTCCGTTCCCGTTCGCGAACGGATGGTCGTATCCGATCATGAAATGAAGGAGTATCGCGCGGATCACCGGATGGACCCAATCGCCGGGTGTCCGATCGTTGGCGAACGCCACGAGCCGGTCCAGGCGGGCGGGCAGTTCCTCGGCGTGAGGCGGGACATGAGCGGTCTCGTCCGAATGAAGCAGTGTGACCACGATGTCGTCTGGCCCGCTCCTGAACCGTCCGGCAGTTCCGGAGCCCCGCGTGCCATCCATGACGATTCTGTGGAGTTCGAATACGTCGGCCGCGCGGAGGTCCCGTCTGGCCATTTCGCCGACCCGTTCCATCGCGTGATAGTTGTTGAAGATCATGCGCTCGCCATGAGTCCTCGGCTGTCGGCCCCTGCGGATCATCTCCGTGGCCACCCGCCGGGTCGTCGATGCTCCCTCCAGCTGGCTTGAACGGATTGCTTCCTCCGCGATCGAATGCGCCAGGAGGTGTTTCCTGCCGTGCCCCTCCACCAGGTCTCGCACCTGGGACTGCGGGCCGGACATTCCCAGCTTCCGGTCGATTTCGTGGAGACCCCGCCGAACCGGTGCGGCGTGGACCAGCGAAAAGGGGTATCCCTCCTTGCTGCTGAAGGGCATGATCTCCCGTGCGGAAAGACGGGCCATTCGCGTGCCCAGCCACCATTCGTCGTGGGACAGACCCTCCGGAGGATCCCTGTGGCGGATGTTGTCCCAGTGGAGGTATCGGCCGGCGACCAGCATCGTGGTCCCGCGGATGATCCGGTTGAGGCGTTGCGGGGGTGTGCAGCCGAGTAGAGACAGGACGTCAGGTGGTGGTGCGGGGGTCTTCATTCCGGGTCTCTCCTGCAATAACTATCAATTTGCTAGTAATTGATAGATCAAAAGGCTGAGCCGGTCAACGACCCCGGGGGAACCTCGAAACAATCCCGCACGGTCCGTGTACCGCATCATACCTGAGTCTCATCGACAGGAGGCGACGATCATGAACACCCATAGACTTGACGCAATCATCTCACTTGCTCTGCTCGCGGTCGGCACCGCGTCCTGTGACACCCTGCCCTTCGCGCCCGAAGTGGCCATGGTCAACACCGCTGCAACAGCCGACGCCGACCCGAATGCCTACCCGACAGTCACGGTCGGCAGCAGCGATCCCCACAGATTCCAGTTCGAGATCGCTCTGGTGGACCAGGGCGCACGCGAACTGCGCTCCCGTATTCTTGCCCAGGCGGAGCGCTGGGCCAGAATCGTGGATGGCAGCGACCTGGAGGACATCGATTGGGAACCGGGCACAGTCAGTTGCGGCGGCCTCGAGCACGAATATCAGCGGGACGTGCTGGACGACGTCGTGGTGATGGTCTCCGTAAAGGATTTCAAAGGCGGCGGCGGACTGAAGACCGCGATCTGCGGATACCGCGAGTCCTCCAGTTTGCCCATGATCGGGGCCGTTGTGCTTGACGTGGACGGGCTTCCCCAGGGACAAGTGGACGATTTTTTCCTCCACGCGTTCGGGCACATGCTGGGATTCGGCTTCTCCTGGCGGTACCGGGATCTTCTGCGCAACCCGTCGTCGGAAGACGTGGGCGCCGATACGCACTTTCCGGGAGACGGGGCGATCGCAGCTTTCGTGGCCGCGGGGGGCGCCCATTACCCAGGCCCCAAGGTACCGGTCGAGAACGAAACGACCTGGGGTTCGGTGAACATCCACTGGAGGGAGTCGGTGTTCGGTGAAGAGCTGATGACCTCGGGGCTGAGAGATGGGGTCGCGGATTACTTGAGCGCCATCACGATTCAATCCCTGGCGGACATCGGCTACACGGTCGACGTGGAGGAGGCCGACGGCTACACCCTGCCGGGCGCCAGCGCGGTCGGGAACTCGATCGCGGCTGCGTCCGCCATCCATCTCCGCGAAGAGGTGGTGACCAGCCCGGCCGTCTTCTACGACCGGCAGGGGGGCGTGGTGAGGGTGGTGCGTGACTGAGTCGTCCCGCCTCAGCCCGGCGGCACCCGCCTCCCCGGCGTCCACGGCGCGCCCGCGGCTTCCATGTCGGCCTCCAGTTCGGCTAGCGCCTCGTCCACAAGTGCCCGCAGCGCCATTGACACGCGCATGAACCCTCCCTGTGCGATCTCGAAACTCTCCCGCTGGGTCGCGGTGGGCGGCTGGCGCGTACCCCAGTGCCCGCCGGCGACCTGCCCGAGCCGGCCCAGGATCGACGGCGAGCTCGGCTCGTTGAGGGCGCCGCGGGCGGGATCGCCCTGGAGCCGCACCGCGATGCCGGCCAGCCGCTGCTCGATGCCCTCCAGGCGCGTGTAGAGGTCGTTGGCGGCGGCGGGCGTCTGATCAAGCGCAGCGCGCATGTGACGGAGCCGGTCGCGCACCTGCCCGATCTCGGCGGCGGCGCCCCGGGCTCGGCGCAGCAGGTCTGCCGTCTCTTCCGCGAAGGCCATCGCGGCCGTGAAATCCGTCGCCGCGTCGATGTTGGGCACCGGCTTCACCGTGAACGACTGTGGATCGCCGACCCGCTCGACCCCGGTTTCCGTGATCAGCGCCATCTGGACCGTGTAGTCACCCGGCGGGGCCAGGGGGCCGCGCGGGGCGCCCGCCCACGGGGGCGTGAAGCCCGGTGGCGTGAGGTCGACGGGGTCGGGGGCGGGGCGGCGCAGGTCCCACGTGACGCGGTGGAGGCCCTCGGTGGCGGGGCCCATAACGCGCCGAACGGCGTCGCCTGCGGCGTCCCGTACGACCATTGCCACGCGCGGGCCACTCTCCAGCGACTCGGTCCGCAACGCGTCGTAGCCGGGGAAGGGGATGTTCTCACCGCGCGCGGCGGCCGCCGTTTCCGCGCCGCGGCGCTCCCCGCGCGCCGTCTCGGGCGGGTCGGCGAGCCAGTAGGTGAAGGTCGCGCCGAAGGCGGGGTTGGGCGTGACGAACGACGTCGTGCCCAGCGTCGGCTGGCCGGGAGCCTGCAGCGGGGCGTTGGGTACGTACCACCAGGCGTCCCGCACGGGGAACAGGACCGCTCCCGCGGCAAGCGCACCGCCGGCCATGTCTCTCAGGGGCGCGTAGTCGTCCAGGACGTAGAAGCCGCGGCCGAAGGTTGCTCCCACCAGATCATTGTCGCGGCGCTGGATCTCCAGGTCTCGGAACGAGATCGTGGGTGCGCCCGTGCCCAGCAGGATCCAGTTGGTGCCGCCGTTGGGCGTGAAATAGATGCCGTTCTCGGCGCCAAGGAATAGCAGATCGGGGCGCATGTGGTCCTGCTCGACCGACCAGATGATGACGCCGTCGGGCAGGTCGCCGGCGATCGAGCGCCAGCTGCGGCCGGCGTCGCTGGTCTCGAAAAGATAGGGGGTGTAGTCGCCCTCCTTGTGGTTGTCCGGCGCAACAAAAAACGTTGCGCGGTCGTGTTGGGACGCCTTGACGTCGTTCATGAAGGCGCGCTCGGCGAGGCCCGGCAAGGGGGCGGCCTGGCGCCAGTTCGCGCCTCCGTCCTCGGTCACCTGGACCAGCCCGTCATCGGTGCCGGCGATGATGACGCTTTCGTCGAGCGGCGACTCGGAAATGGCCGAAATCGTTGAGTACCAGGACATTGCGGTGTTGCCCCAGAGCGCATTCACGCTGCGGACACGCCCGGCCACCGGCAGCTCGTAGCGGTTGTCGTCGCGGGTCAGGTCGCCGCTGACGGCGGTCCACGAACTGCCGCGGTCGTCGCTCCGCCACACGCGTTGCGAGGCGTAGTAGATCCGGCCTTCCGCGTGGGGGCTCGCAACAACGGGGCTGTCCCAGTTCCAGCGCTCGGGCGGGTCGCCGGGGGCCGGAAGGGGACGGATGCCGATCAGCTCATGGTTGCTCAGGTTCACCCGCTGCAGATTCCCTTGCTGGGACTGGATATAGGCAATGGCTGGATCGGTCGGGTCGAACGCGAGGGCGTAGCCGTCAGCGCCCAGTGGAGCGTACCAGTCGTGGTTGCGCACGCCCTCCATGTTCATCGTGCGCGCGGGCCCGTGGAGCGTGCCCAGGTCCTGCGCGCCGCCGAGGATGTTGTAGAACGGCTCGGAGTTGTCGAGCGCGAGCTTGTAGAACTGCGAGATCGGCATGTTGGGGAAGTGCCGCCAGGTGGTGCCCTGGTCGAAGGTCTCGTAGAGGCCCGCATCGGTGCCGGCGAGCAGGTGGCGGCCGTTGGCGGGATCGATCCACAGCGCGTGGTTGTCGCTGTGCTTCTCGCGGCCGGTGCCCAGTTCGGTGAAGGTGGCGCCGCCGTCGCGGGTGACGTGGATGAAGACGTCCATCTGGTAGACGAGATCGGGGTCGTGCGGCGAGGCCTCGATCTCCTGGTAGTAGTGCGGACCGGTGCCTCCCGAGATGTAGGAATTGCGGCGCTCCCAGCTCTCGCCGCGATCGGTCGAGCGGTAGAAGCCGCGGTCGTCGGGCCCGCCCTCGATGGTGGCGTAGACGATGTTGCGGTCGGCGCCGGACACGTCAATGCCGATCTTGCCCATGTCGCCATTGGGTAGCCCGGCGGTTATGCGCCGCCATGTGCGGCCGCCGTCGGTCGACTTGTGGATTCCCGAGCCTGGGCCGCCCGCCAGCAGCGACCACACCGTGCGGCGACGCTCGTAGGTGGCCGCGTACATGATATCGGGGTCGACCGGGTCGAACTCGACGTCGGTCACGCCGGTGTTCTCGTCGACGGTCAGCACGGCGTTCCAGGTGTCGCCCCCGTCTTCGCTGCGGTAGAGGCCGCGCTCGCCGCCTGCCGACCAGAGCGGACCCTCGGCTGCGACGAACACGGTGTTTCCGTCGCGCGGATCGACCAGGATCCTGCCGATGTGTTCGGAGGCGGCGAGGCCCGCGTGCTCCCAGGTGCGCCCGCCGTCGCGGCTCCTGTAGACGCCGTCGCCCCAGGCCACGTGCCGCCCGCTCACGTTTTCGCCGGTACCGGCCCAGACAATGTCCGGATCGGACGGATCGATCGCCACGGCCCCGATGGAATACGACGGCTGGTCGTCGAAAACAGGCGTCCACGTGACGCCCGAATTCGTGGTCTTCCAGACGCCGCCGGATCCGACCGCGATGTACCACATCGTGGGGTCGTCGGGGTGCACCGCGATGTCCGCGATGCGCCCGCCCATGAGCGCCGGGCCGATTCCGCGAAGGGCGAGGCCCTGTGAAGCCTGGCTGATGATGGCGGGGTCGGCCTGCGCGTCCTGGGCGGTCGCGCCCTGCGGGAGGGCGAGTGCCGCGGCGAGCGCGGACGCAGCAAGCGCGGCAGCGGGGGCAAGGGCGGCGGTCGTCGTACGGGCGAGGTGGTCGAACATGGGTCGGGTCATGGTGCGGGTCATCGGCGCGGCTTCGTTGCAGGGTGAGGCGCGGCGGTCGGGCGGGGGGTGCCGCGTGGGGTGGAAATGGACCGCGCAGGGGTGGTGGCCGCAAGGAGGGGCGCTGGTTCGCGTGGTGAGCGCTTGCTGAACTACGGCTCACACCGGCACTCGCTTAGAATGAAGGATGAGTGCAAAGCGGATCATCATCATCGCCGGCCCCAACGGCGCTGGCAAAACGACCTTCGCTCGCGAGTATCTGCCGAAGGAAGGCGACTGTCCAACGTTCATCAACGCCGACCTGATTGCGGAGGGCCTGTCGCCGTTTCGCCCTGATGTCGCAGCCATTCGCTCCGGGCGGGTGATGCTATCCGAGATCAAGCGTCACGTCGCCGCCGGGCGCAGCTTTGCCTTCGAGACGACGCTCTCTGGCCAGGCATACGTCGCGAGAATCAGGAGGTGGCGTGCCGAAGGGTATCGCGTCACCCTAATGTTCCTGGCACTCCCAACACCGGAAGAGGCGATTGAGCGTGTCAGACTGCGGGTGTCACAGGGCGGGCACGATGTTCATGAAGATGTGATTCGACGGCGGTTCGCATCGGGATGGCGTAACTTCCGAGACGTCTACCGCCACGAAGTCGACGAGTGGTTCTGGTACGACAACAGCAACTCCGTACCCGTCCTGATCGAGCAAGGAACCAGGCGCTGACCGATGCCGGACGATAGCAGGAAGCAGGAAAGGGCCAAGACCGATCCCGCCGGCGTGATGGCTGCGCTGCTCCGCGCGGCCAGGCGAGCCCACGAGATCGCTCGCGCGCACGGCACCAAGGTCGTCGTTCACGTGGACGGAAAGACGGTGGAGATTGAGCCCAATCCGGAGATGTTCGACGACCTGGACCCGGTTGACGGCCGTTGAACTAACGGAGCAACCACGGACGTCCGCATCTGTCCGATCTGCAGAGCAGGGAGCGGCTGTGGGCGGCCCGGGCGGATTGCCGCACGGACCAGCGTCATTCTAGGTTCCGCCCATGACCGACGTTAGCAATGAGCCAACCGCCGAAGCCACGTCCGCTGCTGACGCCGCCAGTGACCTGTGCGAGAACTGCGGACGTCCGCGCGCGGACCGCTTCTGCTCGCAGTGCGGCCAGAACGACCGCACCTACTCGCGGTCCCTCTTTCCGGTGCTGGGCGAGCTGGTGCGCGAGTCCTTCGAGTTCGACGGTCGCCTCGCGCAGACGCTCAAGCTCCTGCTCTTCAAGCCCGGCAGCCTGTCGACCGAGTTCGCCCGCAACCGGCGCGCGCGCTACATGACGCCGGTCCGGCTTTACCTCTTTACCAGCGTGATCTTCTTCCTCACGATGTCGCTGGCGATGTCGCGGGTTCCCAACCCGCTCGAGGAGGAGCCGGACCAGGATCCATCGTCAGCCCTCGCCGAGATCCCGGGGGACATGTTGGACTCCCTGCAGGCCGCGGTGGATTCCCTGCAGGCCGTGGTCCCCGGACTTCAGCTGCAGATCGACGGCGAGGACGTTCCGGTGTCGATGGGAATCAGCGAGTCCGGGATCGCGGCGCTCAGGGCGAACCTGGAGCCTTCCCAGCACGGCAAGCTGGACGATCTGCTCAAACGCGAGTCGGCGAGAGCCACTCACTTCGGACTCGCCCTCCTGGCGGCGGCCTTCGATTCCGAAGCTCGGGCGTCGTCGACCGACGGACCGCAAGGGGATCCAGGGCCGGACTCGGGGAGGGCAGCCGAAGACACCCTGCCCGAGCCTCGAGACGGGACACTGGCTGGCGACGCGCCCGCTGGCGCTGCAGTCGTGCTGCCGACATCCCGCGGCTTCCTGGCGAGGATGGCCCTGAACAGCGCCGTCGACCTGATGCACGACCCCGACGCGTTCACCGAACGCATCATCGGCAACCTGTCGATTGCCATGTTTTTTCTGCTGCCCGTCTACGCGCTGATGCTCGCGGTGCTCTACTGGCGCAAGAAGCGGTACTACATCGAGCACCTCGTCTTCGGCATGCATGTCCATTCGTTCATGTTCATGATCGTCACCCTGATGCTGATCGCGTCGATCACGCCCATGGGCGCGGCCGGGCAGGGGTGGACTCAGGGCATCCTTGGACTGGTGGTCGTGGCCTATCCGATCATTGCCCTGCGCCGGTTCTACGGGAACGGCTGGTTCGTCACACTCGTCAAGGCGTTCGTGCTGGGTATTCTGTACTTCACGATCGTGAGCCCCCTGACTACGATCGCCCTCTTCCTGACCGCCTGACCATGCTTCCCCGCCTCGCTCTCGTCGCGCTTCTCTCGCTGCCCTCAGCGTGCGGACCCCCGAGGTCCGCCACCGACACGGACTTCGAGGTCGCCGAGGCGTCGATTTCCGCGTTGCAGGACGCGATGGCCGCGGGACAGGTCAACTCGGTGCAACTGGTCGACGCGTACCTGGCGCGGATCGAGGCCTACGACCGCGCCGGTCCGGCGCTCAATACCATCATCCGCGTCAATCCGCTCGCGCGGGATCAGGCCGCGGCGCTGGACACGGAGCGGGCGGCGGGAACGGTGCGGGGCCCGCTCCATGGCATCCCTGTCCTCATGAAGGACAACTACGACATGGACTGGATGCCGACGACGGGGTCGAGTCTGGCGCTTGCCGGGCTCCAGCCGATCGACAACGCGTTTCAGCTGGAACGTCTTCTCGAGGCGGGTGCCGTGATCCTCGGCAAGACGAACCTGCACGAACTCGCCGCCGGGATCACAACGATCAGCTCGCTGGGCGGACAGACCCGCAATCCGTACGACCCGGCGCGCATCCCAGGGGGCAGTTCTGGAGGGACCGGTGCGGCGGTGGCCGCCAGCTTCGCCGCCGTGGCGTGGGGGAGCGACACCTGCGGCTCGATCCGCATCCCGGCCTCGGTGCACAATCTGTTCGGGCTGAGGCCGACCAAGGGGCTGTCGAGCATCGACGGGATCCTTCCGCTGTCGCACTCGCAGGACACGGGCGGACCGCTGGCGCGCACCGTGACCGATCTGGCCATTGCGCTCGACGCTACTGTGGGACCGGACTCGGCCGACCCTGCAACGGCCATTCTGGCGGGGCGGGAGACGCCGGATTTCGGAGCCGCGCTTGATGCGGCGGCCCTCGACGGTGCCCGGATCGGTGTTCTGGAGGCTTGGGCGCCGGAGCAGGGGAGTGCGGGCAGCGTAACGGGCGTGATCCGCAACGCCCTCGCCGAGATGGAAACCCTCGGCGCGACCATCCTGGACGTTGAGATCCCCGACATGGACGACCTGCTCTCCAACACGGGGCTGATCGACTTCGAGTTCAAGTTCGACCTGATGGACTACCTGGCCAGCGTCCCCGACGGCCCCGTCTCGTCGCTGGAAGAGATCCTCGAAGCCGGCCTCCATCACGAGGCGCTGGACGGCAACTTCCGCCGCCGCAACGAACGCGACGCACGGGAGTCGTCGGAACTCGACGAGACCATGGAGCGGCGGCGCGCCCTCACGGCGGCGGTCGTCGACCTCCTCACCCGGCACGATCTCGACGCGCTCGCCTACCCGACCATGCGGCAGGAAACCGCGCTGATCGGCGCGGCACCCACCGGCGCCACCTGCTTCCTCAGCGCGCACACGGGTCTGCCCGCGCTCACCATCCCGGCCGGCTTCACCGAGCGCGGCCTACCCGTCGGCCTGGAACTGATCGGCCGCTCCCTCGACGACGCCCGACTGGTCGCCTTCGCGTTTGCCTACGAGTCGGCCGCGCCCAAACGGCGGCCACCCCTGCGCACACCCCCGCTGGTCAACGGCGCGGCCCCGCCCCCCGTGCAGCTCGCCACCGACCCCCCGAGCGGCGACGGCGTCGACGCCGTGCTCGGCGTGGACCTCGCCACCGGCACGCTCTCGTACCGGATCACAATCTCGGCCACCGGCCCCGCCGACGTATACGGCACCGTACTCCGCGGCACAGCCGGCGACGGCCCCGTCGTCGTCCTGCGCCTTGGTGGCCCGGAAGAACCGGAGGTGACCGGCGCGGTGGCCCTGTCCACCCGACTCCTGCACGACATCATGAACGGCGACCTTGAGCTACTCGTCCACACCAGCCGAGGCTTCGATCACCGCAGGCTCGCCCCTCGGACCCGGCCCTGACCGTTACGCCTCCGGGCCCTCCCGCAGAAAGCCGGAGAACGGGTTCGGAAGAGGCTTCGGGCTCGAAAACCCCCCGCCGGTCTCGATGTCGACCGCGATCGAGCCGATCAGGTTCCGGATGGCCTTCTCGCCACGGCCCAACCCCCACCGATACAAGCGGCGCCAGCCCAGCATCGCCACTGCTCCGCCGGCAAGGAAACCGGCTGCAGCCGCACCCGCTGCGAGACCCCCAATCCCGAGGGCGGCGCCCGCGGCCGCGCCCACGAAGCCGCCGCCGACGCCGCTCAACGACGCGAACACTCCCGAGATGCTGCCCCCGACCCACAGGGTGAGCTTGTGGCTGTGGGTCAGACTCGCGCGAACTGTCAATTCGGTCGAGGGCGGATCGGTGTCCAGGCGCCGGAGGCTGAAAAGCAGCTGCTTCAGGTCTGCCAGGGCCATCTCGTACGCGAAAGACTGGTCTGCCGCGGTCGGCGTGTACGAGTAGGCAGGGGTCTTGAAGACCAGCACGCCACCGTGGAGGGGATCGGTCCCGTGGTGATCGACAAGACTCAGGCGAAACGGGCGCTTCGGGAGGATGCGCTGCATGCCGGCGTAGACCTCTTCCGCCGGGGCGCGGATCACCCGTGAGACCTCCAGCGTGAGCGGAGGGTGCCCCAGGAAGCGGGCCGCCATCGCCGATCGTTGCTCACGCGTTCCTTCGACAAGGGTTTCGCTGCGAGCCTCCACGAGTGCATGATCGACAAACTCGGGCGAAATCCCGGCTTCTTCCGCGGCGGCTCGGACATCCTCGAAGCGATACCCTTCTACCTCCGCCGGGTCGGTGGAATCCCCCCGGGGTGCCAGTTGTCGCGAACGCGCTTCGAGGCGTCGGGCGGCCTCTGCCTGCAGTTCGGCCGCACGGCGCCAGAGCGCGCGTGCCTGCTCCTCGGAGATGCGGGCTTCGTCGTCTTTCATGGGATCCAAGTTGCCCTGACGACTCGGGGAGCGCCACGTTGCACTGCCAGCCCCACCGGTGATCCACCACCCCACCGGTGATCCACCGCCCAACCGGTGACCCACCGCCCCAGCCGGAGAAGCCACCATGCAGCGCCCTGCGACGACCACCCTGGTCCTGTCCCTCACACTCGCGGCCGCGGCGCCCTTCCCCGCAGCGCCCGCCGCCGCTCAGACCCCCGACCGCGTCGCCGCCGGCCTCACCTGGCGCTACATCGGCCCGACCATCGCGGGCGGGCGGATCAGCGACGTCGAGATCGTGCCGGGCACGCAGTCGCACATCCTTGTCGGGGCCGCATCGGGCGGCGTGTGGGAGAGCGTCAACCACGGCACCACCTGGACGCCGATCTTCGACGATCAGCCCAATCTGTCCGTTGGAGACATTGCGCTGGCCCCGTCCGATCCGCTGGAAGTGTGGGTCGGCACCGGCGAGGCCAACAACCGGAACAGTTCGCCGTGGGGGCAGGGCGTCTACCATTCGTCGGACGGTGGCAAGACGTGGCGGCTCACGGGCCTCGAGGACACGCGGCATGTCGGCCGCATCGTGGTTCATCCCACCGATCCGGACCGCGTCTGGGTAGCCGCGGTGGGCCATCTCTTCGGCCCGAACGAGGAGCGCGGCGTCTTCCGCACGACGGATCGGGGCGCCACATGGCAGAAGCTCCTTTACATAAACGAACACACCGGCGCGACCGATCTCGCCATGGATCCGTCCGATCCCGCCATTCTCTATGCGGCCATGTACCAGCGCCAGCGGCGGGCGCACGGGTTCATCGGGGGCGGGCCCGGCAGCGGCCTCTACAAGAGCACCGACGGTGGCGATACCTGGCGGGAGTTGACGGAGGGCCTGCCGGAGGGCGACATGGGCCGTATCGGCATTGCGGTGTCCCGCCGCAATCCACAACTGGTCATGGCTGTGGTCGAAGCTCAAGAGGGCGGGATCTTCAAGTCGACCGATCGTGGCGAATCGTGGACGCGGGTCAACGAGCTCAATCAGCGTCCCATGTACTACAGCCAGCTGCGCATCGATCCCAACGACGACGAGACCGTGTACCTCGTGGCGGGTTCGCTGCACCGGACGACCGACGGCGGCGAGAACTTTGCCACGGTGGCGCAGGAAGTCGTGTACAACACCGGCGTGCACGTGGATCACCACGACCTGTGGATCGATCCCGAGAATTCGGCGCACATGATCCTCGGCAACGACGGCGGCCTGTATTCGACATGGGACCGGGGCGACAACTGGACCTTCATCGGCAACATCCCGATCCAGCAGTTCTACGACATCGACCTGGACATGGCGGATCCGTACAACGTCTACGGCGGCCTGCAGGACAACAACTCGTACCGGGGGCCGAGCCGGACGACGCGGTATCACGGGATCCTCAACCGTGACTGGCAGGTCGTCGACTACGGCGATGGCATGTACGCCGAGACCGATCCCTCCGACACCGGCATCGCATACATCACCTCGCAGAACGCCGGGATCATGCGCGTTGACATGGCCACAGGGGACCGCAAGGCGCTGAAGCCCTTCCCGCAGGACACAACGGTAGAGTACAGCTTCGACTGGAAGTCGCCGATCCTGGTGTCGCCGCACAACACCAACCGGGTCTACCTGGGCGGCAACCGGCTGTTCATCTCCGACGACCGGGGCGACAGCTGGCGCGCGACCGAGGAACTGACGCGGGGAATCGACCCGGACAGCCTGCCGATCATGGGGATGATGCCGGACTCGACGACGCTGTCGAAGCACGACGGCGTGTCGGGCTACGGCGAAATCACGGCCGTATCGGAGTCGCCGGTTACGGCGGGGGTGATCTGGGTGGGGGCGGACGACGGGACGGTTCAGGTGAGCGGGGACGATGGCGGGACCTGGACGGATGTCACGGCGAACATCGTGGGCGCTGCGGGCGGGCCGCCGTTTGCGTACTACGTGAGCTGGGTGGAGGCGTCGCATTTCGAGGGTGCGCGCGCGTACGTGAGCCTCGACGGGCACTGGGACGACGACTACGCGCCGTACATCTTCGTGACCGAGGACATGGGGGCGACGTGGCGGCCGCTGGTGGCCGGGCTGGGGAGCGCGACCGTCAACGTGGTGCGCGAGCACCATACCAACCCGAACGTGCTGATCGTGGGCGCGGAGGACGGCGCCTTCGCGTCGATCGACCGGGGCGCGACGTGGGGCCATCTCGGCTCGGGGCTGCCGGCCGTGCCCGTCGACGACATCGAGATCCACCCGCGCGACAACGACGTGGTCGCGGGGACGCACGGCCGCGGCATCTACGTGCTGGACGACATCGGGCTGATCTCGCCGTATCTGTACCTCGAAAGCGGCGGTGTGACAGGCACCATGACCGCGATCGACGAGCCGATCTTCACGCCGCCCCGGCCCGCGACCATGTTCCTCTACCGCAACGACGTGCCGTCGCAGGGGCAGGGGATGTACCGCGCCGCCAACCCGGCCTACGGTGCGTGGTTCGACTACTGGCTGCCGGACGCGGTGGATGGCGGGGTTCGCTTCGAGGTGAGCGACGCCTCCGGCGCCGTCGTGCGGATGCTCGACGGTCCCGGCGCGACGGGCCTGAACCGCGTGATCTGGGACCTGCGCCACGATCCCATCCCGCACGACACCACCCGTTACGACGTGCCCAACCTGGACTCGGGGCCCGACGGGCCGTTCGTGCTACCGGGCGAATTCACGGTTGTGCTGACGGTCGGCGACGAGCGCCGCCAGCAGGACCTCACCGTGCGGCCCGACGAGCGGCTGCGCGTCTCGGAAACCGACCGCCTCGCGCGGTACGAGTTCACGCTCGAGTTGCACGAACTCAAGCGGCTCGCGTACGAGGAAGGCGTCGCCGCCTACGATCTGGAGCGCGAGGCGACCGAGGCGGTCGAGGCGCTGGAGGGCGCGGGCGACATCGACGAGGACGACCTGGAGCGCGCGCGCGAGCTGGCCGCCGAGATCGAGGAGGTCGCCGACGAGTGGCGCGACATCAACAGCAACGTGCGCAACTGGTGGACCGGGCTGCTCGGCAACTTCGACGGCGGGCCGTCGACCACGGGATCGCTGACCGGCCCTTCGGACGACCAGAGGCGCAGGCTGGCACGGCTGACCGACGAAGCGCGCACGGCCGGCGGGCAGCTGGACGGGTTGAACGAGGTCATTGCAGAGCTACGAGGGCTGTCGCCGGAAGGGGGGTAACGCCTTCCTGCTACGCGCGTTGCGGGCGCGGGAGGCAATCCATTCGCGCGTGTTGTGCTGGACCATGGCGAGCGCGGGCACGACCAGCAGCAGAAGGAAGGTCGCGACGAGGACGCCGAATCCGACCGACGTTGCCAGCGGGACGAGATGCCGGGCGTGCGTGCTCGTTTCCAGCACCAGCGGCGCCACGCCGAGGAACGTGGTGAGCGATGTCAGGAGGATCGCCCGAAACCGGGCCCTGGACCCGGCGATGATGGCCTCTCTCGGATCCATGCCGGAGTCCCTGTAGTCGTTTATGAACTTCATCATCACGAGCGAGTCATTGATGACGACCCCGCTCACTCCGATCAGGCCCTGCGTCGACCAGAGACTCAGATCGAGCCCCAGCAGCATGTGTCCCACCAGTGCGCCGACCGCCCCAAGGGGTATGGCGGCAAGCACGATGAGCGGCTGGGACCAGGATCCGAAAGGGATAACCATGAGCGCGTACATGACGATCAGGGCGAGGAATCCCGATCTGGCGAGGACTGCATTGACGGTGTCCTGCTGTTTGCGCTGACCGCCGAACGCATAGGCGAACTCGGGATCCAGGGATTCGAGCGGTGCGAGGAGCACCCGTTCCAGGCGATCGTCCACCTGTCGGCCCGTCGCGTTGATTGCGTCCACGTCCGCCGTCACCGATACGGCGCGGCGCCCGTCGATCCGATGGATCGTGGAAGGGGACCGGTTGGAATCCACCGACGCGATCTGTCCCAGGGTCACCTGCCCACCGCCGGGCACACGCACCATGGTCCGTTCGACGTCGACCGCGGAGCTCCGCTCTTCTTCCGGGAGCCGTACGTAGACCCGTACATCCTCGCGGCCTCGGGGCACCCTGAGCGCTTCGACGCCGAAGAGGCCGGCCCTCATCTGGCGGGCGAAGTCATCGCGCGTCAGTTCGAGCGTACGGGCGGCCGGCTCGAGTTCGAGCCGGAGTTCGTTGAACCCCTCCTCCAGGTTCTGCCGGATATCGAAGACGCCATCGATGCCGGCGAGTTCCGCGACTACGTCATCGGCGATCGCACGCAGGCGGTCCGGATCGGGATGAGAGAGGTCGTAGTGAACGGGCATGTCTCCGCTTACAATGCTGGACGTAATCGAGAACTCCGTGGCCTCGGGGATTTCGCCGGCTTCTTCCCGCCACCGCTGCTCGAGCGCGGAGGCGGTGATGCCACGGCCTTCCCAGTCGATCAGCTTGAACTGGACCGTCGCGATGTGACTGCGGGGGGCGGGCGCCAGGTCACCCGCCAGAGGATCGAACAGCTGCGCGGACTGCCCGACCGTGACGGCCACGGCGACCTCCAGCGGCGCATCGTCCATGGAAGGCCCGTGCTCTGCAGCGACCCTTGCCACCGCCCGGTGTCCCGCCGCCTCCACCCGGTCGGCCACTGCGGCCGTGAGCTCTCCCGGCGTTCCGGCCGGAAGCTCCAGGTCCGCGGATACGATGTCGCCTTCAAGCGGAATGATGAACCGGTTGGGCACGATGCCCGACACGACGAGACCTGCCGAGAGCACGAGCAGCCCGGCCGCGCCAGCGAGCACGACGAGCGGCCGACCGGTCGCCAGGCGCAGTCCGCGGTCGAGCGGGCCGTCGGCGAGGCGCTTCACAAGAACGTCCACATGCCGTTGGAGCCTGCTCCACAGTCCGGCGACCCGATACCGTCCCCGTCGGCCGGCGGCTTGCAGATGCGAGAGGTGGTTTGGCAGTAACAGCAGCGAATCGAGCAGCGAGATGAAGAGAACGGAGATGACCACGATGGGGATGCCGAGCGCCAGCTTGCCCTGCGCGCCCGGCACGGTCAACGGGACCGAGAAGGCGATGATCGAAGTGAGCACAGCGAAAATGACGGGGGTGCTCACCTGTCTTGTCCCGCGAATCGCCGCCTCGAGCGCTCCGGCGCCCTTTTCCCGCTCCAGATGGACGCTCTCGCCCACGACGATCGCATCGTCCACGACGATTCCCAGCGCCAGGATCAGGCCCATCAGCGAGAACATGTTGATGGTCACGCCCAGGAAGCCCATCACGAGGAACGCGCCCGCGAACGAGACGGCGAGACCCACCGCCACCCATAGCGCGAGCCCGATCTCGAGGAAGAGGGCCAGGGTGATGAAGACCAGCACGAGGCCGAGCAAACCGTTCTTGACCATAAGCCCCAGCCGCCCACCCACCAGGGCAGCGTCGTCGCTCCAGATGGCGACGTCCACGCCGGCGGGCAGGCTCGGCACCACGCTGCTCTCCAGGTATTCCTGAACCGCAGCGCTGATCTCCAGCAGGTGTTCGTCGGACGTGCGGTACACATCTACACGGGCTGCCGGCCGACCGTTGTAACGCATCCGGAGATCGCTGTCGGCAAAGCCGTCACGTACCGTGGCGATGTCGCCCAGCCGGACGGACGTGCCGTCCGGACGGGTCAGAACGACGATGGACTCGAAGTCGTACTGGTCGTAGTTTCGCCCCAGCGTGCGGACCAGAATCTCCTCCTCGCCGTCCGATACCCGCCCGGCCGAGAGTTCCAGCGAACCCTGGCGCACGGCGTGCGCAATCTCTTCCAGCGTCAGGCCAAGGGAGCGGAGCCGCAGCCTGGGGACTTCGATCGAAATCTCGTCGGGACGGATGCCGCTCGTTTGCGCCAGCGACACCTGGGGCAGGGCCGAGATCCCCTCCTCGATCCGATACGCCAGCTGCTTGAGTGTTCGCTCCGGGACATTGCCATGGACGACGAGACGCAGGAAGACCTGCCGGGTGGTGATTTCCCGCACTGCGGGCCGCTCCGCCTCTGCCGGGAACGTCGCGATGCGGTCCACCTCCGCCTTCACCTCGTTGAGCGCGCGGCCGATATCCGTCCCCGTCTTGAACTCGGCGACCACCGATCCGGACCCGCGGGAAGCCGTTGCGACCACGCGGTCCAGTCCTTCCACACCCCTGATCTGCTCCTCGATCCTGCGGAGGATCAACTCCTCCACTTCCTCCGGAGACGCGCCGGGATAGGGCACGAGGATCTGAACGCGGTCGAGGGAAGCGTCGGGGATCACCTCCTGCACGAGACCGAACGCCGTGTACAGACCACCGGCCAGCAGAACGAGCATGACCACGTTGACCGCAGTGTTGTTCCCCGCCATGTACGCGATGGGGCCGCGGCGGCCGCCGCCGAGGTTCATGCCAGCGTTGTCGTCCAGCGGCGCAGGCTCAATGTGCAAGCGCGTCGACGTCGGCGGCGGCACGGCGCGCGGTATCATGGAACGCGGCTGTGAACGCATCGAAGTCGCCGAGTCCGCAGGCTGTCGCGATCCCGGTCTTCACACTGGCCGTCGCGGCGTCGACCTCGAACCCGTCACCCGCGATGAGCCGCAGCGAGCCATCCAGGTTCCGCCACAGCGTCGCCGTCTCTGCCAGCCGCTCCGCGGCATCGTCGGCGATCAACCCGCGCGTTCCGGCCGCCCGGAAGACGCCGGCCGCGTCTGCATCCAGCACATCGGAGTCGTCCCGGACCATCGTCGACCGCAGGGCCTGAGCCACGCGCTCGAGGTCGCGAAGACCTCCACGCATGTCTGCAACCGACAGCAGGTCCGGCTCGATCGGGTTCGCCGCGGCTTCGCGCACGGCAGCCGTCAGCACCTCGCGGGCCGTGCCATGGCTCAACGCGTCGCGCAGCGACTGCTCGCACCGTTCCCACGTCTCGCTGCCGCCTGACGCGAACACGCAACGCGCCCCCACGAGCGCCAGCAGCTCGCTGCCCGAACCGGTTTTCCGCAGCTGTTCCTCGAACTCGGCGAGAGAAAGCAGTTCGCCAGGTCCACCCCGCGGGACCGGCGTCAGCAGCAGATTGTCGCGCGAGAGCGCACGCAGCGCCTTCCGGAACCGACGGGCCAGTGCTACGAAGTACTTTGTGGGACTGCCGTCGTACACGAACCGGACGTCCAGCTCCGTGCCCGGCATCGCCTTTCCGCTGGCTATCGGTCCCACGACCGCCACAGCCATCCCGCCGCTGGTGCGTGCGACGCCCCGATCCTCGAAGTCCTCCTCGACCGCGGACAGGACGGTGGCGATGGAGGCTTCCGCTACGCGTGACAGCGCGATGCCCGCCTCGCGTACCGACAGACTGCCGCGCATCGCGTGCACACCGATCTGGAAGACCTTGGCGTTCGACCACTCCCGCGCCGTGTCGACCGCCTCGCCGGCGTCCTGCATGTGAATGTCGGCGAGCTGCTCCTTCATCTCGGAGACGCCCAGTTCGTGCGTCCAGTAGAGTCGCGCGAGCCCACAGCGGGCGATCGCCTCGAACTCCGGGTCCGGTCCGAACCCTTCCGGCAACTCCAGGTCGGTGAATTCGCGGTCTCGAAGCATGTCGAGCAGCGCCGGGGACTTGTTGATCCACGCGGCGAGGCGCGGGGCGGAGGCATGGATCTCGGCGATCGCGTCGAAAGCGTCGGGGCGCGCCGCGAACGCCCGACTGTCGTAGGCGCTCCAGTCGTCGATCTGGGGATAGAACTGTTTGCGCTGACGATCGAGCAGGGGGTCGATGGTCTCGAACCACTGCCTGGGAAACAGCGCCAGGGTGTTCATCTGGAGGTAGCTGCCCGGCAGCTGCGGCGAGGCGGACTCGCCATGGTGCTGCAGGAGCGGATAGCGCCGGTTGGACGTGTGATGGTCGGCGTGGCGCTGCATGTTGTAGTACAGCCAGTTGGTGAACTTGTATGCGGCACTCCAGGCGTGCCGCGGCTTCACCGGTTCGAACCTGCCGTGGGGCATCCGGATGCGCCGGAGCCCGTAGTGCTGCACGTAGTTGCTGACCTTCATGGAGAAGACCACACTCGCACAGCCGATGACGAATATCAGCACGGCCCACACGCCGCCGATCCAGTAGATCAGCCCATACCAGATGACCAGTTCCACGATGTAGCGCCAGAACGCGTTCGTGTAGTGCCACAACGGGAGACTGCGGCGGGCGAGCCGGCGGCTTTCGAACCGCCAGGCGCCCAGGATGTTGTTCGCCACCTCCCTGGGAAGGTATCGCCAGAAACTCAGGCCCTTCGGTGCGGACCCGGGGTCGAGCGGCGTGCACACGCGGGGATGATGGATGTAGACGTGCTCGGTCGCATAGTGCGGGTAGGAGACGGAGGCCAGCAGGAATTCACCGAGCCGCCGTTCCCAGAGCGCGCGCCGATGCACGAGTTCGTGGCCCACGACGAAGACCGTCTGCGCCACCATCGCCAGGATGCCGATCATGAGTCCGATTTCCCACAGCGCCAGGTGGCCGGAGACCAGCATCTGCCATAGCGAGAAAACGAAGATCACCGGCCAGGCTGCTGCCCACAGCCAGAGGGAGAGCTTGTACAGGAACAGCTGGCTCTCGTGGGTTGTGGCCGGGTCCATGTTCCGCTCCTCCAGGCCGAAGAACCTGTCGAACCGGTCTGCGAGCATGAAGAAGACGAACGGACCGGCGATCCACCAGCCGCCCCGGATCGCGGCGGCGGCCACGAGCGGGAAGATGACGAGAGGAACGAAGTGCGGGAGCGCGTTCGCGACCGATGGTTCGACAACGCGCCCGCTCATGGCTGTTGAAGTGCCCGTGTGTGCTTCCATTCCGGATACCCTCCACCATGGTGATCGCTGCGGAGAACGAGCCCAGTCCTGGTTAATGCTAATGAGCGGCAGTGGGAGACGCCATCGCCAGCCGGTCAATTGCGGACAGCCGGGCCCGGCCCGGGATCACGTATGACTTGATTTCCGAGCGGGTTGGGTGTTGATTTCACTCACTGTGCTGCCCATGTTGCGAGTTTCCACAACAAAGCGAGGAATGCCATGAGAAGCGGAGACGAAATGTTGCAGCAGATCGTTGAGAAGTCCGCGTTGGACACGGACTTTCGGCAACGGCTTCTTGCGGATCCAAAGACCACGATCAGTGGGGAATTGGGCATTACGATCCCCGAGTCGATGAACATCAGGGTCCATGAGAGCGACATGCAGACGGTGCATCTCGCCTTGCCGCCGGATCCGAACATCACCGAGGAGCAGCTCGAAGCCATCTCGGCCGGCCTCTGCTGCTGCTGGTAAGGCCCGGAGTCGGCGCGTAGTCGACTGACGACGCGACATCGACATCGACGATCTGGCCCGCAGCCCGGGACTCGAGATCGGATCGTGCTTCGCCGTGCGGGACGACGAGCCCCGATCTGACTCCTAGCAGCCAAGCCCTTGGGACACTTGGGCATAGCTGGTGAGAGGGACCGCGCACATCCGATGCCAGTCCTCCTGGTCGATGAAGGATCGATTCAACAGTTCGATCATCTCGTCGAACTCAAGGAGCGCGGAGCACCCCACCACCTCGGGGTCCGCCGCCTTCCGGTGTTGCGGCCAGGCGCGATCACGGGCATGGCGCCAGAATCCGCTGTCGTACCTGGAGCCGCAGGAGTAATGCCAGCCGACGAACAGGCCGTAGCGGAGCAGGTTGTTGATGAGGAACCGATTGACTACGGGCGCGTCGCGCTCGAGATGCTCCGGCGGACGGTTGAGGCGCGTCCGGAGCACCATCCCGATCTGCAATTGGGCGGATACGATCGCCGTTGCCTCGAGGGGCTCCATGAAGGCCGCTGCGTTGCCGATGCGGGCCACTGCGCCGTCGTAGATCCGACGGTGGACGAAGTTGGGAAACCCGATGACGGCGCGCTGCTCAAACTCCGATACGCCGTCGGCCTCGAGGAGCCGGTCAAAATCGGACTCGACTTCGACCAGGCTCGACAGGTCGCCGTTGAAGACGTACCCGTAGGATGTGTGCGCGGTGAGCGGAATAACGAACACCCAGCCGTGTGGACGGGCGACCGCGCGCGTGTAGGTATGCTGGAGCACCGGCCCATCCTGCTCTTCGCCGAAGACCGCCGGACAGCGGCGGATGACTGCCGTATCGGTGGGGATGAAGGGAAGGTCGATGTGCCGGTCGGGATGGAGTTCCCCGGGAAACCCGCGTGCATCGAACACCAGGTCGTAGCATTCCGGCGGCCGGCCTTCGAATTCCACTCGCGCGCCGCCACTCACCCTGGTGATATCGAGCACCTTCGCGTCGATGTGACGCGCGCGCGTGCCTTCGTATAGCAGGTCCGCCATGAGGTCGGCGGACAGGTGGTAGGCGTAGGACACCTGCTGCGGCGTGAAGTAGTGGGTGAAGTCTCGATCGCACCGGCCCCATCCCTCGAACGCGACACCGTACTTGCGAGTCCCGCTCAGGCGCTGCTGGACGGTGTCGTGCGGCAGGTTCGTCAGCTGCTGCAGCTCCCGAACGAGGCTCGGCCAGCTGCCTTCACCGACTCCGATGACCGGGATCCGCGAGTCGTATATGTGGTGCAGCTCGTGGTCGCCGTCGGGGTGCTGACGCGTTACGCTGGCGGCCGCCAGGGACCCTGCGGTGCCGCGCCCAACGACCGCGACCCTCCGCAAGGACTCGCTGCCCGGTTGTATCACCTCTGATGGCCTCCCCGCCCGTCGACTGTCGGGACTCTTCAATGTGCCACGCACAGCAAGCCAACTGAAGGCCTTCACCGAGCACCTGATGGTGTTATACTACCGCTAATCTGCCCTTTCTGCCAACGCCGAGCAAGACACGAGAGGGGGAACAGAAAGCGAAGAGAGGCCGTGCTGCAACCGGAGGTTTCGGCAGCGCGGCCGTGATGAAGGAGGCTATGCGGAGTCGTGTTCAACAATCCACTTGGCTCGTTTCACGATACCGTTGCCGAAGCAAAGGAAGAACGCGAACAACTCGACCGGCTGCTGACCGTTTCCACGCCGCGAGAGCGCCTGCTTGTCACGGCCATCGCTCTCCTGCTGGCCACCTCGATCACATGGCTCCTGTTCGGTAGCGTAGCCCGCAGCGTTGCGTTCGACGGGGTACTCGACGAGCCCGGCCAAAACCTCCCCGAAGCCGCCCGGTCCGTGCAGGCGCTGGTCTGGATCGAGAACGACGTTCGTCCCGAGATCACGGTCGGGATGCCGACGGTGATCGAGCTGGGTATGGCGGATGGCGAAGCGGAGACGATGGGTGGAGAGATTGCGGCGATTGCCCCCGTTGGACTGCCCGAGCTTCCAGCGGCTTTCGGGTCCGCAGCGCGGGGGTCGGTCCACCGCGTCCACATAGCGCTCGATGAAAGTCGTGACCTGTCTTCCATTGCGGGTCGGAAATGCCGGATCGTCATCGAAATCGGCACCCGGTCTCCGATCGCACTCCTGCGACCGGGGCGGCCCTAGGCAATGAAGGCCGCCGCAGGGTTCGAAAAGCAAAGGATATCCACGCCAATTGTGTTGCAGGTGCATGCGTCGGAATGCGGTGCCGCCTGCCTCGGCAGCGTCCTCGGCTACTTCGGACGCTGGGTTCCGCTAACCGAGCTGCGGGAAAAATGCGAAGTGAGTCGAGACGGGAGCAGTGCGGCGAGCATCGTCCGCGCCGCCAGACACTATGGTCTCGAATGCAGCGGACTCAGTTTGCGCGCCGATCAACTGGAAAGATTGCCGTTGCCGCTGATCGTGTTCTGGCAATTCAGCCATTTCCTCGTCGTCGAGGGGTTCGACGGTCGCAACGTCTATCTCAACGACCCGTCCACGGGGCGGCGCAAGCTTTCCGCCGAGGAGTTCACCAGGGGCTACAGCGGAATTGCGCTGCGATTCAAGCTGCGACCCGACTTCAAACCCGGCGGTGAACGGCCCGGACTGTTCGGACAACTGCACACCCTGCTCGCCGGATCATGGAGCGTGCTCACGTGGGTGATCGTCTGCGGCCTCATGTTGACGTTGCTGGCCCTCATTGTTCCCGCATCTCTGGGCGTATTCGTGGACGATGTGCTGGAAGATCGGGGGCCCTGGGGCGGCATCGTGGCGGCCCTGCTCGGCGGCGGCGTCCTCGTCTACGTCCTGTCCCTGCTCAGGCACCGGTTCCTGAAGCGACTCGCAGTCCGGATTTCGGTGACCGGCTACAGTCGAGGCCTGTCGCGGCTGCTGCGGTTGCCGGTGGAGTTCTTTGAACACCGGCTCGTGGGCGATCTGACGGATCGAGTCTGGTCCATCGACAGAATCGCGAGGAATCTGACGGAACAGTTTCTTGTGCTCATCGTCGACATGGGAATGAGCGCCGTGCTGCTTATTGCCATGTTGGCCTACGATGTCCGGCTCACACTGGTCGTGCTCGCTCTGGCCGTTATGCATGGCGTGCTGGCGCACTTTCTGAACGGCCTCAGAGCCGTTCGAAGCCAGGCAATGAGGCGCGAACAGGGACTGCTGATCGGCATGGGCATGCAGATGCTGAACCATGCCGACAACCTGCGCATGACGGGATCGGACGACCATTTCTTTTCGCGCTGGAGCGGTCATCAGGCGCGCGAACTGCATGCGCGCCAGCGCTACTCGGAGCTGGGCGCCGTCAATGCCGCGCTTCCGGGTCTGATTGCCGCCTTTCGAAGCGCGGCGATCCTGGGCGTCGGCGGAAGTCTGGTCCTGGCCGGGGAAATGACCTTGGGGGCACTGGTCGCGTTCTACATCCTGGGCGAGATGTTTCTGGCGCCGATCGGGCGATTCCTGGAGTTCGCCGAGAAGCGCCAGGCACTCGAAACCGATCTGCAGCGACTCGAAGACATCTCCAGGGCCACCGAGGACCCCGACCTCATCCGCCGAAGTCCGCAGTCGGAGTCGATTCCCACCTTCAAGGGCCAGCTTCAGCTCGCCGGCCAGCTCGAGCTGCGAGACGTCACCTTCGGGTTCAACAAGAGCCGGCCGGCTCTGATCAAGGACTTCAACCTCCAGATCAGGCCGGGGCAGCGAGTTGCCGTGGTCGGTCCCAGCGGTTCCGGCAAGTCGACTCTCGCGCGTCTGATTGCCGGTATCTACCAGCCCTGGTCGGGCGACATCTTCTTCGATGGCTATCCGCGGGATGAGATTCCCGATGGTGTGTTGCGGGAGTCCATCTCCATGGTGGATCAGGAGGTGGTGCTCTTTTCCGCATCCGTGCGCGACAACATCACCCTGTGGAATCCGGCCGTTCCGGACGAGGCCATCTTCGCGGCGGCGCGAGACGCCCGGATCCATGACGAAATCCTGCTTCGGCCGGATGGGTACTCCACCCGGGTCGAGGAAGGCGGCGTGAATTTCAGCGGCGGCCAGCGGCAGCGGCTGGAGATCGCCCGCGGGCTGGTGGGAAATCCCACGCTGCTCATTCTGGATGAGGCGACCAGCGCCCTCGATGCGGCGACGGAGGAATACGTCGATGATGCCCTGCGACGTCGCGGTGTCACCTGCCTGATCGTGGCGCACCGGCTGAGCACCGTGCGGGACAGCGACGAGATCATCGTGCTCGACAAGGGCGTCGAAGTGCAGCGCGGCACGCACGACGAGCTGATGGGGGATCGGGACGGCACCTACTACAAACTGGTCAGTTCCGGCTGATGCGGGACACGAGACGGGAACTCACGTCCATTGCGGAACTCGCCGCCAGCGCCGGCGAGTCCGTGCCCTGCGCCGGCAACCTGCCGGTGAAGCTCGACGATCCGGACACCGTCTGGTTCATCGACCAGGGCGCCGTCAATCTGTTCCTGGTCGAATTCAGGGACGGGGTGGATCATGCGGCACCGCAGCACCTGCTCCGCCGGGAAGCGGGCTGGTTGCTGCCGGGCGTCGCACCGAACGAACCACGCGAGGAGGAAGACACCACACTCAGCCTGGTCGCCAAGGGATCGCCGGGCACCATTCTGAAGCGCCTGCCGGCATCCCTGCTGTCCGAGGTCGATCCGGCGGAGCTGGCGGAACAGACGGATACCTGGCTGACCGCGATTACGGACACGCTCTCGCGCTTTGCGAGTCACCGTCCGCGTCCGACTGCGCTGGCCGAGCCCGGTCTGACACGGAGCCTGGCCCCGTGTACGCTCTCCGTACGACGAGGCGTCACATGGGTATCCGGACCGCCACGCGGCGCCAGCCTCTTCATGGATCTGGTCGACCAGGCGGCACTGGGCGAAGAGGGCGGCCCGCACGAAGCGGTGATACCGCTGACGCGGGCAAGCTGGCTCACGCTCTCGGACGAGGTGACGCTCTCGGGCTGTTCGACCGAGACACTCGCACGGCAGGGCACCCTGCTCTCGGCGCTCGCATCGTTTCACGCGGTTGCCTTCGCCGTGGAGCGCCTGAACCGCGTACTGGCCGTGGTCGACCATGCGAATCTCGAACGCGCGCGGACCACGAGCCGCTACACGGCCGAGAGAACCGCGCGGCAGCGGCTCTTCAACATCTATGATCGGCCGATCGACCGCGACGTGAGTGTCGAGGACACTTCGCTGGCGGACGCGCTTCAGGTGATCGGACGCCGTGAAGGGATCGACTTCAAGATCCCCGTGCGCCCGGGATCCTCCGGTGCCCCGGTCAGGCTCGTTGACGTTCTCGACGCGTCAGGCGTGCGCGCCCGGCGCGTGCGGTTGAAGAAAGAGGGCGCCTGGTGGCGCGGCGACAGCAACGCAATGCTGGCATTCCGCGCCGAAGACGGCCAGCCTGTGGCGCTCCTGCCGGGATGGTTCGGGCGCTACCGGCAATTCGATCCGGTCAGCAAACGCGGTGTCCGGATGACGGCGGATCGTGCCGCCGCGCTGGCGGACGAGGCCTGGATTTTCTACCGGCCGCTGCCCGTGGGGGACGTGAGGCCGGCGGACCTGCTGCGATTCGCGCTGCATGGGTCGGCCGCGGATCTGGCGCGGCTGGTGATGGCCGGCCTTCCGGGCGGCCTGATCAAGCTGGTGCCTGCACTCGCGCTCGGGTTCGTCGCGAGCCAGACGGCGGGCGGCGGAGGTGCCGGAGCGCTCTATCCCGCGGCCGTGGCGGTGGCGGGCTTCGGCCTGCTCGGCGCCCTGCTGCACCTGTTTCAAAGCACGGCGATGACGCGGCTCGAGGGGCGCGCGGCTTCGCGCGTCGAAGCGGCCTTCTGGGACCGCCTCATGCGCCTTCCGCCAAGCATTCTGCACCGCCATCCGTCGGGCGATCTGGCCATGTCGGGAATGACGTTCCAGAAGCTTCGCGACGGGGTGCAGGGCGTCGTTGCCGACGGCCTTCTATCGATCCTTTTTCTGCTTCCGGTTCTTGGTGTCATCTTCCTCTACGATGCCACCCTCGGGACGGTCGCCCTCGCCTTCAGCCTGGCTTCGCTCCTGATCACGGTTGTCTTCGGGCTGCGCCGGATTCCCCCCTGCGGGCGGATGATCCGTGCGGCGCGGCGCGTCTCCGGCCGGTTGTTCCAGATCGTGGGCGGCATGAGCAAGCTGCGTGTGGAAAACGCGGAAGCGTCGGCTTTTGCCATGTGGGCGCGGGACTACCGGGAGCAGAAACGCGCCGAGCTCGAGATGGACGCGCTGGAGGGACATTCGCGCGCATTCGGCGCCGCGGTCCCCTTTCTTGCCGCCGGGGTCCTGCTGGCGGTCGTGGCCGCGGGCGAAGGGGACCTTCCGGTCGGCGATTTTCTGGTCGTCTACCTGGTCTTCATCGCCTTCCAGTACGCCATCGTCCGGCTCGGCGAGTCCCTTGGCACCGTCGCCGCCATGCTCCCCGCGTTCGACCAGATGCGTCCGCTCCTCTCTGCGGTTCCCGAGACCGAGGTCGAAGGAGCTCCGGTCGAGTATCTGGGCGGCGACATACTCTTCGACCGCGTTTCCTACCGGTACGATCCCGACGGGCCGCTGGTCCTCGACGATGTCACGATCCACGCGCGCCCCGGGGAGTTCGTCGCGATCGCGGGCGAGTCCGGTGCCGGCAAGAGCACCCTCTTCCGGCTGGCGCTCGGATTCGACCGGCCCACCGCCGGCGCGGTCTATTACGATGGGCGCGACCTGAGGCACCTGAACCTGAAACAGGTGCGCCGCAGAATCGGCGCGGTGCCGCAATCCGTCGGGCTTCATCCCGTCGATCTCTGGGACAATCTGGTTGGTCACAACGATGAGGTGACGAGTGACGAGGTATGGGCGGCGGCGCGAGTCGCCGACATCGAAGAAGAGATCAGGGGCATGCCGATGGGCATGATGACCATGGTCGGCACGGGCGGGAACGTCCTCTCGGGCGGCGAGAGTCAACGTGTCACCATCGCCCGGTCGGTGATCGGCAATCCGCAGATCATGCTCTTCGACGAGGCTACCAACTGGCTGGACAACGAGAGCCAGGCCAGGGTCATGCGGAACCTCACCGCCCTGACCTCGACCCGGGTTGTCATCGCGCACCGCCTGTCCACGCTGCAACAGGCCGATCGCATCTACGTGCTGCAGGCCGGAAGGATCGTACAAAACGGCTCTTTCGACGAACTCATGGAGGGCGAAGGGGTGTTCAGGGAACTGGTGAGAAGACAGATCGCCTGATCCGAACCCCTCTCCGGGACATCCGATGAACGGACCCATTGACGCGGACGACATCCTCGTATCCAGAGCCCGTGAAGACGGCGACTTTCGCGAACGTCTTCTCCGGAACCCCAGAGACACGGTGGAGAAGGAATTCGGCGTGACGCTGCCCGAAGATCATGAGATTCACGTGCACGAGGAGACCTATACCCGGACGCATGTGGTGCTGCCGCCGCGCAGCAGGTTCAGCAAGGCCGAGCGGGAGGCGGCGAGGACCGGTGGGCAGTCGCTCGAGTTTCTTCGAAGTACGCTCCACGATCCCGCGCCGCCCCTTCGTACTGCGGCACCGAAACAGGAGGAAGTCCGAGGCCACAGGGCTGGCCCGGAGGCGCTGGCGGAGGCGGCGAGGGAGGGGATCCGCCGCGGGCTTGCCTTCCTGGAATCCACGATCGACGCGAATGGGGCCTGGTGCTGCATCCGGTTCAATGTGGCCGACCCGGATATTCCCAGGCACTTCGAGAGGCCTCCTTTCGTGTCGGCTCTCTGCGCGCTCGCCCTGGAGAGCTCCGATGAGCCGCGGGCCAGAGCGATATGCACGGCGACGAAGGCGTATCTCATCGACACCATCGAGTATCCCGGACTGTGGCGATACTACCGTCACCTGCCCCCGGATCTCGACAGCACCTCGCTCTGTTCGATGGTTATCGGGACGCACCCCTGGATCTGGCTCGGAAGGAATGTTCCCGGGATACTGGCGAATCAGGACGAGGAAGGCCGCTTCATGACCTGGGTGCTGCAGGAAGGCGAACCCGATGTCGTGTCGCCGTTTCGCATCGAGGCCGACCCCGTCGTCAATGCGAACGTCATCGCCTGCCTGGGCGACCGTCCGGAGACCAGGGATGCCCGGCGATGGCTGGAGGCCCTGGTGACCGATGGGAGCCTGGAGGGCTCGTCGAAATGGTATCCCGACACGGTCGCGATCTACTATGCGATCGCCCGCGCGATGGTGCGAGCGAAGCCCGCCCTCGATCCGCTGCGCCCGATACTCGCGGATCGTATCCTCGGCCTGCGTGACCGGAAGGGAGGATTCGGCAATGTCCTTCAGACCGCTCAGGCGGTGTCGGCGCTCTACAATGTCGGAAGCCTCGGGCGCATCGACGCGATGCGCGAGGTGGAGGGGCTGATGAACTCGCAGCGCGTGGACGGCAGCTGGCCGGAGTTGCTTGCGTTCGGCGACCAATCGTTGAAGTGGGGTGTGGTGGGGCGGATCGGGCATGGCTCCGAGGCCGTGACCTCCGCGTTCTGCATCGAGGCGCTCGAGCGCCTGGCCGAAGCCCTGAGGGCCTGAGCATGCCCACCGGGATCCTGGCCCGCACGACGCTCGCGGACCGGGGCATCGTCAAGCTTCCCGCGCTCACCCCGCACCTCCGATTCCACGATATCGGCAAGGGGCGGGTGCTCCTCGTCTCCGAGTCGTTCAATACGCTGCTGCACGGCAATCTGTACGGCGATTTGCTGCCGCTGCTCGACGGTCGGCACTCCGAGGACGAGATCGTCGCGGCCCTCAAGGGTGCCCATGCGCCCACCGATGTCCTTGCGGCCCTTGCCGCGTTCGCCGCCAAGGGCTATCTGGTCTCCGCCGATCACGGGATGGACCTGTGCCAGGCGGCATACTGGTCGTCGCTTGGCGCGTCGCCACGCTGGGCCGAAGAGCGGCTGGCGCAGGCGCGCGTCACGGTTGAGGGTGACGATGGCCGGCTCGTCCGGCATATGGAAAAGGCCGGCGCCAGCGTGGGAGGCACTGGTCCGACGCTGACCGTCGTCGTATGCGCCGACTATCTCGACGGGCATCTCACGGAGGTGAATCGGCGCCAGTTCGAGGCGAGAGCGCCGTGGACCCTGGTCCGACCGAGCGGGATGGAGCCGCTCTTCGGCCCGATCTTCCGCGCTGACGGGCGGGGCCCCTGCCTGGACTGCCTCGCGTGCCGCCTGCGCAGCCACCGGGAAGTCCACGGGTTCCTGCGCAACATCGCCGGAGAGGAAGGCGCCTTCAGGCCGTTCGCGGCCCAGCCGGCCGTGCTGGAAGCAATGTACGGGCTGATCGCGGCGGAGATCGTCAAATGGCTGGTGCTGGGCGAGGCGGCCCCGATTCACGGTGAGGCGATCACGATGAATACCGCAACATTCACGAGTTCGCATCACCGGGTCGTGCGCAGGCCGCAGTGCCCGACCTGTGGCGACGAGGCGCTGCACCGGCCGGATCGACCGCCGGTCCCGGTGTCTCTCAAAGCGAGCCCCAAGGCCCATCGCAACAGCGGGGGCGCGCGCGCCGTGTCGCCGGGAGCCACCCTGGCGAAGTACCGGCACCTGGTGAGCCCGGTCAGCGGCGTCGTGACCTGGCTGTCGCGCACCACGGATGAGACCGACTCCTGGCTGCACGTCTACTGGGCCGGGAGCAATCCCGGGATGAGAAGCCGAAGCCTGAGTTCGCTCAGGCGCAGTCTGCGCAGCAAGAGCGCCGGCAAGGGCAGCACTCGGCAGCAGTCCAGGGTCAGCGCTCTTTGCGAGGCGATCGAGCGCCATTCGGGCGCCCGTCACGGGGACGAGATCCGTATCCGCAGGCGATTCATCGAGTTCGCCGGGGGAGAAGAGGCGATTCACCCCAACGACGTGCAGCTGTTCAGCGAGAGTCAGCTCGACGACGCGGAGAGCATCAACGCGAAAGGCCACCCCTACAACATCGTCCCGCCGCGTCTCGATCCCGACGCCGAGATCGATTGGACCCCGGTCTGGTCGCTGACGCACCAGCGGCACCGCTACCTGCCGACGTCCATCCTGTACAGCATGCTGGCCGAGGAGCGCGGCCCTGCGGACCTGATTGCCGACTCGAACGGCTGCGCCGCGGGCAATACCCTTGAAGAGGCGATCCTGCATGGCTTCTACGAACTGACCGAGCGCGATGCGTTCGCCGTCTGGTGGTACAACCGGCTGCGAGTGCCGGCGGTCGATCTTTCCAGCTTCGACGACGAGTACCTCGGATCGGCCTCGGACTACTACGGCCGCCATGAGCGGGAACTGTGGATGCTCGACGTCACCTCCGATATCGGCATTCCCACCTTCGTCGCGCTCTCGCGTCGACCGGACGCCGAAACCGAGGACATCATCTACGGCGCCGGCACCCACGCCGACCCACGGATCGCCGCCTTGCGCGCACTCTGTGAATTGAACCAGTGCCTCACCTGGCTGCCGCGTCCCGGGGCGGGGGACGGCCGGCCCAGGATCGACGACCCGCTGGCGCTCTGGTGGTGGAGGACCGCCCGCCTCGCCGACTGTTCCTGGCTGGCGCCTGCGCCGGAAGAGCCGCCTCGCAGCGCTTCGCAGTATCCGGTGATCGAAACGACGGACACGCGCGAAGATGTGGAACACTGCCGCGCACTTGTCGAAGCCAGGGGCATGGAGTTCCTGGTGCTGGATCAGACGCGACCGGATATCGGCATGCCGGTGGCCCGGGTCATCGTGCCGGGCATGCGCCATTTCTGGGCGAGGTTCGCGCCCGGGCGCCTGTACGACGTGCCCGTCAGCATGGGGTGCCGCGAGCACCCGCTCTCCGAAGCCGGCCTGAATTCCGCACCTGTGATTGCGTGAGGAGAGCATGGATACCGACGCGGCCGTCGCACTGACCCAGGACCGTCTCGCCGAGGAGGGCGGCACGATGGGTGAGCTGCTCGGGCACTTCCGCAGTCGAATCTCGCCGGTCCTGATCGGAGATCGGCAGTGGGAGCGCATACTCGAGAGGGCCGGCAAACTTCCCATCACAATGGGTGCCCTCCCATTCGGGTTCGAGCTGCCGCTGCATGCGAGCGAGCCCAGGGCGGACTTCGGCGTCTCCCTGGCGAGCGGAACGAGAACGGCGGCCATTTTCCGGGAGTTGGCGCGCGCCGACGGGGCGGATGAGATCACGAGAGTGATCACGCGGCTCTTCGGCCGGATGGAGACCGAAGACTCGCCCCTGCGCGAGATCGTCGGCCGCAAATTGATGCTGGAATACGATATCGGCTCGGCAGGGGATGGTGGGCGCTCACTTCCCGGCATGTTTCTGCGGCCCGGCGAACGCTCGATTCTCGGCGCCCGTGGCCAGGTGACCGATGTCCGTGTGGTCGCGGACGCGCTGTTCTCGTGCGTGGGCTGGGAGATGAGCGACCCCGAGCGTGAGAACATCGAACGGGTCTACCTGGCGCAGCCGGAAGGTACGCGCATGGATTCGTTCGGTGTGTTCCCGTCTCGCTCGCGGGCCATCCGCCTGGCGATCATGGGCTTCGGATCGCGGCAGGCAACGTGGCGCTACCTCGAACGCACGGGCTGGCCCGGTCATATCCCGGCTGTCGACTCCGTGATCGCACGCTTCGACGAGCGCGCGGGCATTGCCAGGACCGGGGTGAACATCGACGTGCGCGAAGAGGGTGTCGGGCCGACGCTCGGCCTCACGCTCATCGTCAGGCAACGGTATACGAAGGATTCGCGCTATTGGCTCGACGGCCTGACCGATTGGGAGCCATTCCTGAAGGCCCTGAGCCATGAGGACCTTGTCGTTCCGGAGAAGCTCGGGGCACTTGCCGGCTGGGTCTCGAAGCCGACGACGCTCTTTGGGAAGTCCGGTCGGTTCGTACTGCTGCGCGGCATTCATCACATCAAGCTGGTCGTATCCGGAGACCGGCTTCGAGAAGCCAAGGCCTATGTGTTCCTGGTGCTTTCCGGTGCGGTCTAGCAGCCGGTGGACAAAGCCCCCGTGACATTCCTGTTACAAAAACGTCACCCGATTCGCGATCTGCTTGTGAGATCTTCCGCTGAAAGCGCGCGCGCGGGCCGTGCTCGCCGCGCTTGCAACGCCGAATCCGGGGGCGCTCCAACGTGCAACTGTCACAGCCATCCAACGTGATTCCGATGCTGGCGGCTCTCCGCCAGTCGGCCCGCTGTACTCCAGCGGAGATGGCCGGCGTGCTTCGGCGGCTGCATCGGGCGGGAATCCGAAAGGGCTTCTTTGTCGTAGCGCCCACCAGTCTCGGCGGCGACCCCCGGGTTGATCCATCCGATGGCGGCCCGAAGGACAAGGGTGACGTTCAGTGGTGGTCGGGGATTTGCGACCGGATCCGCAGCGAGACCGGACTGAGCATGGTTTTGGTCAACGCGCCCTGCCGGGGACCTGAAGCCGAGCGCGTCCTGAGCAACGTGCGCCTGGGCAAGGGAGTCGCGGTTCTGGACGACCTGACCACCCGCGAGCGTTCCGCGCTACTGGAGGTTTCGCGTGGAGTCTGCACCGGTGACCGGAATCTGCTGGCCGAGGCGCGCGCTGGGGACGCCCGGCTGCGAGCCGTGGGAGGCCCGGATGGCGATCCTGAGCGAAGCGGCGCGCGACCTTTTCATGACTCCGGGTCTGCAGACGCTTCGGGCCACAGCCTGACGACTCAGCCCCTCGCTACTCCCGTGGAGTGGCGGCTCGATGCCTCGAAGCAGCTGAGGTAAGGCGCCGTTCGTGCCCGCGCAGTAGGTTGGACCGACACCGGCAGGTTTCCACCAGACTGCAGGGAGGGTCCGACCATGCGCTTCGTCAAGCTGCTCGCCACGCCCGCCGCACTGCTGCCTCTCGTCCTCGCGGTCTCAACCGCTTCCCCGGCCCATGCGCAGGTGCCGAAGGTCACCGCCGGTGAAGTGGTCGACAGGGAGACATTGAAGGGATTCGTGACCTGGGCCACTTCCGAATTCGCCGCGGTCAAAACCCTTGCCGAGGGCTCGAAGATCCTCGAAGCGTTCCGGGTCGACGGGAGCGACTGGAATGTGGGGAACATGTACCTGATCCTCTTCGCCACTACGGGACACGTATTCATCCATGGTGAAGATCCGAACATCGACGGCAAGTTCGCTGCCGAGGTGGTCGACGATGACGGAACGAGGATCGTGCAGGAGATTCTGGCCGCCGGGGCCACTGACGGAGGCGGATTCGTGGAGTGGTGCTGGGACGATCCTCATGATCTGACCGACACCCGGTGCAAGGACGCGTACGCCCTCCAGTACCATTCTCAGGTAGCCGGAAGGGATTTCGTGGTGGTGGGCGGATACTATCAGGATCTGAGCCACGCCGGGACGACTCTTCCGGACGTTCCGCTCCCCGAGGTATCCGCCGCCGATGTCGTGGACCGGGAGACGCTCAGACAGTTCGTGCACGGCTCGGTCGACTGGCTCCGTGAACTGGTTCAACTCGTCGGATTCGAGCGCGCAAACGAATGGAAGGCCGTGCTGCGGAAGGACGGCGGTCATTTCAGGTCCGGCCCCATCTATCTCTTCTTCTTCACCGCCGACGGCTACGTCATTTTCCACGGCGCCGATGCCTGGCGTGAAGGCCGTTTCGCCGAGCAGACCGTCGACATCAACGGGACCAGATTCGTCGAACTCATCATAGCGGCGGCCCGGGCCGGGGGAGGATTCGTCGAGTACTTCTGGGACGATCCCACGGTAGACGGCGATGAGGACACCGGATCTCCCAAGGTCAGCTACGCCCTGTCGTTCACCAGTGATGTCGATGCCTACGCCGGGCAGGAATTCATCATCGGAGCGGGCTTCTACCGCAACTTTTCAACCGCGGAAGCGGAGATGGCTGCGGAAGACTGGCTCCATCGGTTCGGGAGGTCGGTGGCGAGCCAGGCGATGGAGATGATCGGCAATCGCGTTTCGCACCCGAATCACGCGGAAGACCATGTCACGGTCGGTGGCCAGTCGGTCGACTTCGGCTTGCTCGGCAGCTCGGACAGCCCATACAGCGGTCCGGACCTGGCTTCCCTCGGCTCCTGGCTGCGCTCGGCCGGTGCCTCCGGGAACATCGACCGGCGCGGATTGATGTCCTTCCTGCCCCTCTCCACCGGTGCCCTGCTCGGCGGGAGTTCCTTCCAGGTTACGCCCGGGGCGTCTGAAGGTGGAGGCGGCTACTCGGTGTGGGGTGGTGGCGAGATCATGCGTTTCACCAGCGGTGATGGAGCACGATTCGGAGACGGCGAGGTCATGACGGGGGCGCTTGGGGCCGATTACGAGTTCGGGTCGCTTGTCACCGGACTTGCTTTGACCTATAGCACCGGAGCGGGCCAATTCGACCTCGGGCGTCCCGGCGCGGACGATGTCGGGGACGTTTCCACCAACCTCACCAGCGCCTTCCCGTATGCCCGGCTCCTGTTGGGCGAGCGCCTGTTCACCTGGGGCGTTCTTGGGTACGGGTCCGGCCAGCTGGGCGTGCAGGGCGGTGGGGAAGTGGATCCCGACAGCGATATCACGATGCGGATGGCCGGTGTGGGTGCGAAGGCGGAACTCGTGCCTTCGAGAACCACGGGCGGTTTTGAACTGGCTCTCCGCGCGGACGCATTCATCGCGCGCATGAACTCGGCCCAGGTCGAGGGACGCCGTGAGTTGGACACGGACGCCACCCGGGCGCGGCTGTTGCTCGAGGCGTCGAACGGATTCGCGCTGGGGTCGGGGACGCTCCGGCCGCAAGCGCGCGTCGGCATGCGCCGGGACGGCGGCGAAGTCGACAGCGGATTCGGGATGGAAGTAGGCGGCGGGATGACCTTCCTCAGCCGAGCGGGAACGCTGACAATACGCGTCCACGGTCGCACGCTGGTCCTGCACGAGGAGAGTGAGTACGAAGAGTGGGGGCTTGGCGGATCCATCACGATCAACCCGGGTGGTGGCGGCCAGGGACTCTCCCTCGGCGTGAGACCGTCCTGGGGATCGGCGGCGAGCGGGATCGCGCGTCTCTGGGCTCAGGGTGCCGCCGGGCTGACCGCCGATGGCTACGGCTACGGCAGCCGCCGAGTCGACGCGGAAGTCGGGTATGGCATCAGGGTCTGGGAAGATCGGGGGCTCATTACGCCCTATGCGAGGCTCCTGCTTTCCGAACAACTCGACGCGGCGTACTTCCCGTTGGCCGGGATGGGCAGCTCGATGGCGATGACACCGCTCGATATCGCAGACCAGGGGATCTACGGGTACCAGTTGGGAAGCCGCGTACGCCTCGGTCGGGATGTGACGGCGAGCATCGAGGGCGGACGGGGTGCCGGAGCACCTGGGTCAGGTGCCGCACACCGGGCGGCGCTGAGTCTGTCGATGCGCTGGTAGGTCATGCGGCGGGTTTTCACTTCCCGCGTGCGATACACTCGATTTCAACCCTTGCGCCGAGCGCCAGGCCGCTCGCGGCCATGGCGGATCTGGCGGGGGGCTCGATGCCTTCGAAGTAGGTGAGGTAGACCTCGTTCATGGCCGCGTAGTCGGCGATGTCGGCGAGGAACACGGTGCACTTCACCAGGTCCTCGAAGCCGAGCCCCGCTGCATCCAGGATGCTCCCGATGTTGTCCATGGTTGCCCGGGTCTCGGGGCCGATGCCGCCCTCCACGAGGCGGAGTTCGCCCCCGGGCCCGGTGCCGATCGCGCCGGAGAGGAAGACGAGGTCGCCCACGCGCACCGCCGGCGTGAAGACGGGCAGCCGGGCGACGCCCTCGGGTGTGATGTGCTCGATGGGGGTGGGTTCGGCCATTGCGCTGCCTCCTTGCTGTGCATTATCGCCGGGCGTAGGGGGTGGCGCGCAGGCGATGATCGTGGCCAGTGCGGCCAGGGCGGCAATCCCGCAGGCGCGCCGTGGCCGAATCGCCGCCGGCACGGAGCCGGGGCGAAGCAATGGCGCAAACGGTCGCGCTCTAACGCTCATAACGAACCTCCCCTCCCACGATGGTCATGTCGACGCGCGCGTCCGCCAGTTCGCCGTCCGGCACGGTCAGGATGTTGCGGTCGATGACGACGACGTCGCCCAGCTTGCCGACCTCGAGCGAGCCCTTGTACTGCTCCTCGAAGGCGGCGTAGGCGTTGTTGATGGTGTAGCTGCGGAGCGCCTCGATGCGGGTCATGTTCTGCTCGGGATAGAAGATGGAGCCGTCGGCGGTCAGGCGCGTGACCGATGAGTGGAAGCTGGCGAGCGGATCGATGTCCTCGACGGGAACGTCCGTGCCGTTGTTGATGGGCACGCCTGCGTCCATGAACGAGCGCCACAGGTAGGTGCGCTCCTCGGCGCGCCGGTCGCCTAGACGAAGCGGGATCCAGGGGGCGTCGGAGGTGGCGTGGACGCCCTGCATCGAGGCGAGGACGCCCAGATCGGCGAAGCGCACGATGTCGGTTGGGTGGACGTGCTGCGCGTGTTCGATCCGCCAACGGAGGTCGTGGTCGGCGCCGGCCGAGTCGAAGACGGCCTCGTAGATGTCGAGCACCTCGCGGTTGGCGCGGTCGCCGATGGCGTGGGTGTTCACCTGGAAGCCGTGCTTGATCGCGACGTGGGCGGTGCCGGTGATGTCCTCGACGGCTTCGAGCACGAGGCCTTCGGACTTGGGCATGTCTTCGTACGGTTCCAGGAGCCATGCGCCGTGGGACCCGAGCGCGCCGTCGATCTGGCGCTTGATGGAGCGCACCGTGAGGTAGTCGTCGCCCTCGATCGGCATGTAGTAGTCGGCCAGGCGCTCGTTCATTTCCTCGTTGGAATGGCGGCGCACCATGATGTAGAGGCGGACCGGGAGCGCGCCCTCGGCCTCCATCTGTTTCAGGCGGTCGATGGTGCCGAAACCCGCACCCGCGTCCTGGAACGAGGTCACGCCCTTGGACAGCGCTTCCTCGGCGGCCAGCGCGACCTCGCGGCGGAACTGGGCGTCGATCTCTTCGGCCGTGCGGCCGAGCTGCGAATCGGCGAAGGCTGCGGAGACGGGGCGGTCGGCGGTCTCGCGCAGCAACCCCGTGAGCTCGCCGTTCTCGTCGCGCACCAGTTCGCCGCCGGGGGGCGGTTCGGAGTCGCGGGTGTAGCCGCCGAGTTCCATGGCCAGGGCGTTCGCGAAGGAAGCGTGGCCCGACGCGTGTTCCAGCAGCACCGGGTTGTCGGGACTGACCGCAGTGAGTGAGGCGTGGGTCGGGTTCCCTTCCACCACCGGCTCCGGCACGCGGTCCCACTTCTCCTGGTGCCACCCGCGCCCGCGGATCCACTCGCCCGGCCCGGCCTCGGCCACCGCGTCGGCGACCATCTGCACGATCGCGCTCCAGTTGGCCGCGTCGGTGAGGTCGAGGATCGTCTTCGAGTCGCCGAGACCCATGTAGTGGCCGTGCCCCTCGATGAACCCGGGTGCTGCGAATCGGCCGTTCAGCTCGATCACTTCTGTTCCGGCGCCGATGAAGGCGGCGACTTCCTCGTCGCTGCCCACCGCCACGATCCAGCCGTCGTCGATCGCGACCGCTTCGGCCATTGTGTCGCCCGCGTCGACGGTGGCGACGACGCCGCCGCGGAGCACCAGATCGGCGGGCGTCGGGGGTTCGCCTTGGGGCTCGCGTTGGGAGTCGGCACAGGCGGCGGCGAACAGCCCGGCCAACGCCGCGGGAACCACCGGGCGGCAGACCGCCGGCCCGCCGCCACTCGACAAGTACTTGAAAACGTTCACTTCGATCTCCGTTCGTCGGGCAGCGTCGCCCGGTTCAGCCCTCCGGACGGCCGCTCAGCCTCCGGCGCGACGGTACGCCCGCCACAGGTCAAGCACCTCGCGTTCGCGTTCGGCGCCGACTCCCGCCCGCAGCGCCGCCTGCCGCTCCGGCGGACGCGAGAAGTGGAACTCGAGCGTGGCCGCGGTCGTGTCCGCCAGCGACCTGAAGGTGAGCCCCTTCTCCACCTCGGGCGTGAGGTCGAAGCGCGCGAAGCCCTCTGCGCCGTCGCGCGCGGGGCGCCATACGGGCAACTCGCCGTAGGGGCGCAACCCCGCGTTGATCACGAAGTCGGTGTCCACCCAGGTGAAGGTCGTCTCGGCGGTGGTGACCGCCCGGATGCCGTACAGCAATTCGGCCATGGGGCGCGGGGTGCGCGGCCCGACCACGTTGTAGGTGCCGGATTCGCCCGCCTCGGCCATGCGCACCAGCCAGTCGCCGAAGTCGCGTACGTCGATGATCTGCACCGGGTCGGTGCCGTCGCCGGGCGCCAGCACCTCGCCGCCGCGGTGAATCCGCACAGGCCAGTACGTGAAGCGGTCGGTCGGATCGCCGGGGCCGATGATGAGACCGGGCCGGAAGACGATGGTGCGGTCCTCGCCGAAGACGTCCCGCGCGATCTGCTCGGACACCGCCTTGCCGAGTCCGTAGGGCAGCCGCTCGGCGCCCGGTTCCACACCGGCCAGCTCGTGGGTCCACACCGGCGCGTCGCTCGTCATGGGGATCCGGCTGGTGTCGGCGTAGACCGACCGCGTCGAGACGAAGATGTAGCGTTCGCACGTGTCCTTCAGCAGGTTCGCGCTCGCCTCCACCCAATGCGGGGCGTTGGTCGCCGAGTTGTCCACGACCGCGTCCCAGCTTCGCCCTTCCAGCGCGCTGAGGTCGCTTTCGCGGTCGCCGACCAGCTTCTCCACCCCGGGAAAGAGGTGCGCGTTCGTGCGGCCCCGGTTGAAGAGCGTGACCTCGTGGCCGCGCGAGAGCGCGTACTCGACCTGGTGGGGCCCGATGAAGCCGGTCCCTCCGAGGATCAGGATCTTGAGCGGGTTGGCCGCCTGGTGCCCGGCCCCGGCCCCGGCGGAGCCGCCAACGGCCGGCGAATCATCTGCGGTGCAACCGGCGAGCGCGGCGGCCCCGGTTCCGGTGGCCAGAACGCTGCCGGCGGCAACGGTTTTCGTGAGGAAGTCGCGGCGTGTCGTCGTCATGCTAGAGGTCCCTTCTGCGCAGGGTGAAGAAGGCGATTGCCAGGAAGAGAGCGGAGTAGGCGAGCGCCAGTCCGATCGCCGGTCCGAAGTCGATGAATTCCAGCGGAGGAGCGCCCTGCTCGGCCCGTGCTGCATTTCGCTGCGCGAGCATTTGCGGATAGTGCATCAGCGGTTCCGCGAGTGTGCTGTGCAGTTGGGCCGGGAGGAGCTCCATCAGCGACGCGACCATGTCGCTCGATCTGCCGAGCAGGTCTGCCACGATCTGCTCCACCAGCAGGTACACGAACATGATGCCCATCGCGGCACCGGACGCACGAAGCAGGGCAGCCAGCATGAAGGCGCCGCTTCCCCACATCAGCAGGCCCAGTGCATAGGCGATCATGTAGTTGAAGTCGGCGGGTCCGACGAGCGGAGAACTGCTCTCGCTCGGGCTGAGCAACGCGGTCGTGCCACCGACTGCAACGGGGATGGCGGCGTAGAGAACCAGCAGGGCCAGGAGCAGCATGAGCTTTCCGGCGTAGAACCGCTCCTTGCTGAGGCCGTCGATCACGTTCTGCCGGGCGGTCCGCCAGGAGAATTCGGGGGCCAGAAGCAGGATCATCGTGACGCCGAGAAAAAACGGCCCGACGTTCGCAAACGGTTCGAGGATCTGCGGCCAGGACCCGGGGAGCGCGTAGGTGTACCCTGGGCGTGCGATGTCCGACCGGATGTTGCCGATGGCGAAGGCTGCGTTGAAGGCGAAGAAGATCCCCGTGGTCACCCAGAAGCCGAGGCGCTTCGTCGTCTTCAGCGCCTCGATCCGCACCAGCATGCCGAGGATCCCCGTACGGGTGCCGCCGCCGCTCACGTGGCGATCTCCGTCATTGGTGCGAAGTCGCCCTCGGTCAGATCCATGAAGGCGTCCTCGAGGCTCTGGCGGTGCGGGGCAAGGTGGGAGAGATGGATCCCCTGACCGGCCAGGTACCTGTTGAGGGCGGCGAGATCGTCGGAGGCGAGAGCCACCACGACGCCGTCGTCGGACCGCTGAACGGAGGTCGCCTCCGGGTACCCCTCCAGGGCTGCCACCAGGGCGTCCGCGTCCTCGGCGCGTAGCAGGGCCGCAGTGCCCGCAGTGTCCGTGCCCACGACCTCCGCGACCGTGCCCGTCGAGACGATCCGTCCCTTGCGCACGATCGCGACGTGCGTGCAGGTCCGCTCGACTTCCCACAACAGGTGGCTCGACAGGAAGATCGTCTTGCCGCGGCTTGCCAGGATCCGGATGATCTCACGGATTTCCCGCATGCCCTGCGGGTCAAGGCCGTTGGCGGGTTCGTCCAGGATGACGAGCTCCGGGTCGTTGAGCATGGTTGCGGCGAGCGCGAGGCGCTGCTTCATCCCCAGTGAATAGGTCTTGAACCGGTGTTTCGCGCGGTCGGCGAGACCCACCAATCCAAGACATTCGTCGATCCTCTCCCGCCCCACGCCCTTGATGGCGGCGGCGACCCGCAGATTGTCGAGTCCGGTCATGTAGGGGTAGAAGTTGGGCGTCTCCAGCGTGGCTCCGACGCGCGCCCGCGCCGCCAGCAGCTCGCCGGGCTCCGACGCCCCGAAGAGCCGGAAACTTCCACCGGTCGGGTTGATGATCCCCACGAGCATCCCGATCGTGGTCGTCTTCCCGCTCCCGTTGGGCCCGAGGAAGCCGAAGACCTGCCCACGCTCCACCGCGATCGACACCTGGTCGACCGCCAGCACCGACTTGCCGCGCGGGGATCCGTAGCGCTTGGTCAGTTCGAAGGTTGCGATGACGGGCATGGCGGCGAGGCGGCGGGGGCGGGAGACGAACCGGATCAGGGCGTGACGGTGACCCGCACGTAGGCGTTGGTCCAGCAGCACTGGTCACCGCCCGAGCTGTCGTTCGCGTTCCAGTTGTCGATGCGCGCGCGCAGCACGTAATCGCCCGGCTCGCTGAACACGGCGCTTGCCGTGGCCTCGCCGGTGCCGCCTTCCACCACCACGCGCCGGGGGTCGAAGGAGACCGCGCCCGCGGGTCCCTGGAACTTGAACCAGCTCACCCCTACGTCGACCACGGTGTTCACCATGTCGTCGGGCGCGCGTACCGAGACCTCTTCCGTCCACAGTGTCAGCGCGAGCGGCTCGCCCACGCTGGCGGTGATCGGCTCGCCCCACACGCCCTGGATGTGCTGGCCCCGCGGCCCGTCCGGACTGAAGCGGACGACCGGTGGTACCGATCCCATCGCCCGCGCCCCGTAGTCCAGCTGCAGCGCTTCGAGCCCTACCCGCCCCGGGGTGGCGTTCGTCCATCCGTTGGCCGTGATCGTCCACACCACGGCCTGCTCCCCATCGGCGTAGGACGCGGGCACGGTGACGTGGAAGACGCCACGGTCGCGTCGCGGCCGCACCGGGAAGTGGGTGGGCTGCATCCCGTCGAACTCGGCCGGCTCGACGAAGTTGTCGGGACCGATCGGAATGTCGAGGACCTGCTCGCTGTTCAGGTTGAAGAAGCCGAACGACAGCGTGAACGTGCCGTCGTCGTTTCGGTACCAGCCCTCGAAGAAGGGGGCGACTTCATCCCCCTTGGGGAGGATGGGAGCAAGGGGCAGGCGCTGTCGCTCCTGGGCGTGCAGCGACGTGCCCGCTCCTGCAAACACCACGAGCAGGAGTTGCGCCGCCAGCAGGATCCCTGCCGCGGCTGGAATCCGCGCCACAGGTCGGCTGCGCATCAGCGGCGGTTGGTCCCGTCGTTGCCGTTGCCGCTGCTGTTGTCTTCGCTGTCGGTCGCGAGCCTGGCCTCGCGCTCCTCGACCAGCCTCTGGTAGCCGTCCTCGGTCAGGTGGGTGACGGCGATCCACGCGTGCGACATCTCGTCCGTCGTGCGCGCGCCGCGCGCGTACCAGATCTCCGGGTCCGGCGTGAGTTCGTTCTCGGCCGTGTTGTCGTACCACCCGGTCAACACGACGACCGTCCCCGTGGGCAGGAGCGGCGCCACATCGTCTTCGTAGATGTAGCTGTGGTGCCAGCGCGCGTCGAAATCCGTGACCATGCTGATCAACTCGACATCGCCGTCGGGATACACGGCCTGTATGGACATCGCGTGCAGGTGGACGTGGCCGTGCGGCTGGTAGCTGTCGATGCGCACCGGGTGGTCCCACCGGTGAAAGCCCTGGGTCATCGCGGTCCCGCCGGGCGCCAGCGCGATGTCGCCCCGAAGCGGGTAGAGGCGCAGATCCTGGCGGAACTCCGGCTCATAGCCATCCTCGTGAAACCAGATTCCGAGTTCGACCTGATCGCCGGGCACGTCGTATCCCATCGGGTAGTAGTGGGCGTCCCACTCGATCATGTCGCTCGCCTTGAGGAGCCGCGCGGCGTCGCCCGGCAGGATCTCGCCGACCTTGCCCATGGCGTACTCGGACAGGGTCTGGATGCGCCGGTACCGGCCCTCTTCGTTGAGCCGCAGAAGATGAGGGTTCGCGTGATGTACGACCTGGCGGCCGGCCGGGAAGGAGGGACGCGTCTCGAACGCCATCGCCCACTTGTCCTCGTCGAGCCCCAGCGGCACGCGCGGCCGCCACCAGGTGTCGCCGCCCTCGGCAGGCACGTCGAACGGCTTCGACTTGATCACGTGGTCCGGCGGGCCAAGGATGTCCTCCAACTGCCACTTCTGCTCGTTCGGCCACTCGATCGGTGGCGGCAGGTCGGCGGGATCCCCCTCCGGCGCCCCGGCCTCCACCCACGCCACGAAGGTCTCGATGTCCTCGTCGCTCAGCCGCCAGTCATCCTTGATGTCCTGGATGCCGACCCCCGTGTCGAGGTGATACGGCGGCATGAGGCGCTTCGAAACGAGGTTTCGCGCGCGCGACGCATAGCGGCGCACCTCCTGGTAGGTCGTGAGCGACATGGGACCCACGGACGCCGGCCGGTGGCAGATCTCGCAGTTGGCCTGGAGGATCGGGGCGACGTCCTTGCTGAAGGTCACCTCGGTCTCGTGGGCGCCGCCGTTGGCCGTGGACTGCTGGGCGGTGAGCGGGGTGGCGGCCGCCAACCCCACGATGGCCAGCGTCAGGGCCGCCGACAGCGTGGACGGCCGGTCCGAAGGTGTACGCTGGGTGCGCATGATCTGATCCTCCTTCAGGAACGGTTGCGCGGAGCCGACCCGTCCCCGGGCGCCAGGCACTTCGCGGCCCCTTGTCCCTCCTACAATGCATGGATATGGGACGCAGCGGCAAGCCGAACGTCCCCATTGGCAGAGGCCTGATCGAAGCGTTACGGTCATCGTAACCGAGACCCCATTCGACGGAGACGGAATCGTGAACTCCCCCAACCCGACCGACGCGACGCCATCAACCCGCACCCGGCGCGACTTCCTGCGGACCGCTGGCGCAGCGGGCGCCGGACTCGCCCTGGGCGCCGGGCGCGCAAGCGGCGCCGTAGCGGCAGCCAGCCCCGAGGGCGTACAAGCAGCCCCGGCCCGCACCCCCACGCCCAGGCGCTTCCTCATCCTGGGCGGCACCGGGTTCATCGGGCCGCACACGGTCCGGTACGCCGTGGAGCGCGGCCACGAGGTCACGATCTTCACGCGGGGCCGCACCGACGCGGACCTGCCGGACGGTGTCGAGCGGCTCGTCGGAGATCGCAACGGCGACCACTCCGCGCTGGAAGGGCGCACGTGGGACGTCGTCTTCGACAACAACTGCCAGAACTACCGCTGGGCGCAGCTCAGCACCGAGCTCCTCAAGGATGCGGCGGAGCAATACATCTTCATTTCGTCGATCTCCGCCTACGCCATCGAGGGCATGAATTTCGACAAGAAGGACACGGTGCTCTGGGAGCCCGCGGTGCCGGAGGATTACCCGCGCTTCGAGCCGCCCGAGGGGTGGCAGGACGGCGACGACGCGCACTACGGGCTGATGAAACGGCTGAGCGAGGACATTGCCCATGCCGCCTTCCCCGGCCGCACTACCGTGATCCGCCCCGGGCTGATCGTCGGCCCCACCGATCCCACCGACCGGTTCACCTACTGGCCGGTGAGGGTCGAGCAGGGGGGAGAGGTGCTCGCGCCCGGCAACCCCGACCACTCGACCCAGATTATCGACCAGCGCGATCTTACCGAATGGACGGTGCGCGTCGCCGAGGAAGGTGTCATGGGCGACTTCAACGCGACCGGTCCCGCAAGCCGGCTTTCGATGGCGGAGATGCTCTACGGGATCCGCGCGGTGACGACCCGGCCAGTGCAGTTCACGTGGGTGCCATCGGACTTCCTGGAGGCGCACGACACGAGTGCCTGGAGCGATCTGCCCGCGTGGGTGCCGGGCAATGAGCTGATGCATGTCGATGTGAGCGGGGCGGTGGCGGCGGGACTGACCTTCCGTTCGCTGGCGGTGACGACGAAGGACACCCTCGACTGGCACCGGACCCGTCCCGCGGACGAGTGGGATCAGCGCCGCTTCGGGATGAGCAGGGAGAAGGAGCGGGCGGTCCTGAACGCGTGGCACGCGATGTAAAGACAACATTACATCATGTCAAGTAAAGATTACTTTTGGCCTCCGTGAATGGCTGGCGGGGGCTCGCCGCAGTCCCGGTTCTCGCGTCGGTCCTGGCGCTCGCCGCCTGCGCTGCCCCCGCCACCGCCCCCCGGCCCTTCCCCGTCGTCGAGGCCACCATACCCGATCTCCAGGCCGCAATGGAGCGCGGCGACCTCACTTCGCGGCAGCTTGTCACTGAGTATCTGCTGCGTATCGCGCTCTACGAGGGGCGGTTGAACGCGGCCATCTCGATTAACGACAACGCGCTGGCCGAAGCCGACGCCCTCGATGCCGAGCGCGCGCGCGGCACCGTGCGCGGACCCTTTCACGGCATCCCCGTCGCGCTCAAGGACAACATCCACACCACCCACCTCCCCACCACGGCGGGGGCGCTCGCCTTCGACGGCTTCGTGCCGCCGTACGAGGCCACGCTGACCACCAACCTGCGCGAGGCGGGCGCGATCATCATCGCGAAGGCGGGGCTCACCGAGTTCGCGAACTGGATGGCGGGGCCGCCTACGCCGATGCCCGGGAACTACAACGCGCTGACCGGGTTCGCCTACAATCCTTATGACCCCCGCCGCGACCCGCGCCCGGCCACCTTCGACGGGCGCCCCGCGCTCAGCACCGGCGGGTCCAGCTCCGGGATCGGGACGGCGGCGAGCTTCTGGGCCGCGAACGTGGGGACCGACACCGGCGGCTCGGTCATCAGCCCGTCGAACGCGAACATGCTGGTGGGGATCCGCCCGACGCTTGGACGGATCAGCCGGTGGGGGATCGCGCCGGTCACGCTCGATCACGACATGGCCGGGCCGATGGCGCGCACCGTGGCCGACGCAGCGATCCTGCTCGGCGGGATGGAGAGCACGGCGCCCGATCCGAACGATCCCGCGACCGACATCTGCGAGCCACCTCCGGGGCGCGACTACCGCCCCTTCCTCAACCCGGACGGGCTGCGCGGCGCCCGCATCGGCATCCCCCGCGCCTTCTACTACGACCCGATCCGGCTCGACGGCGGGGACCGCGGCCGCGGTGGGCTGAACGACGCGCAACTCGCCGTCATGGAAGAGGCGATCGCCGTGCTCGAGGCCCAGGGCGCGGTGGTGGTCGACCCGGCGGACGTGCCCAGCTACGCCACCACCGACCCGGACTCCAACTTCGCGGTGTGGGGGTTCTGCGCGGGCGGCCATCAGGCGAAGGGCGCCGACGAGGACTGCTCTGTGAACTTCAAGTACGGGGCGAAGCGGGACTTCAACGCGTGGCTGGCGACGCTGGGCCCCGGCGCGCCGGTCACGACGCTCACCGAACTGCGGGAGTGGAACATCGCACACGCGCGCGCAGGCGCCGCGAGGTACGGTCAGGCGCGCTTCGACATCTCCGACGAGATGGATGTCGACGCCGACCGCGCCCGCAACGAGGCCGACATGGCCAGGGACGAGCTGCTCAGCCGGACGCGCGGGATCGACGCCGTGCTCGCAGCGTACGACCTGGACGCGATTCTCACCCCCGGCAGCCGCGGCGCGGGGCTCGCCGCCCGATCAGGCACCCCGATCATCGTCGTCCCCTTCGGCTTCGTGCCGAACGAGCCCGGGCAGCCCTTCCCGGAGGGATTCGATGCCCGCCCCGCGCCCTTCGGGGTCGGCTTTACCGGAGCCAATTGCAGCGAACCCCGCCTGATCGAACTCGCCTACGCCTTCGAGCAGGCAACGCAGCGCCGAACACCGCCGCCGGGACTACCGTAGGCGACGCGTTGACATGACGTTCGACATCGCAGTTGTCCTCGCTCTGACCCTGGCCGCGCTCGTCCTTTTCGCCCTCGACAAGGTGCGGGTGGACCAGGTCGCCCTGGCGGTTCCGGTCGTCCTCCTGCTGAGCGGCATCCTCACGCCGGCCGAGGCGGTATCGGGTCTGTCCAGCCGCGCGACCGTGACGGTCGGCTCGATGCTCGTGCTCGGCCTCGGGCTCCGCAAGACCGGCCTCGTGTCCGCCATCGGGGCCTGGGCGCGAACCGCACCTCTCGGCGGCAAGTACGCGCGCATGTTCGCGCTCTGCCTCATCTGTGCGTTCCTGTCTCCATTCCTCATGACCACCGCCGTCGTGCTGGTCTTCCTGCCCGTTTTCGTTGCGCTCGCCGAGCAGGCCGAAGAGCCGGCCTCGCGATACCTCATGCCGCTCTCCTTCGTCTCGATTCTCGGCGGCACGGTCACGCTCATGGGGACCACCACCAACCTCGTCGTGCACGGCGAGGCGGTGAGGCGAGGGTTCGACGACCTCCACATGTTCTCGATTACCCCGTTGGGCCTCATCTGTCTTGCCGTGGGTCTGCTGTATCTGTTCACCGCCGGCCGGGTGCTGCTGCCGCGCCGGTTCCGGGCTCCGGACCTGTCGGCCCAATACGACATCCGCCGCTTCGTCACGGAGCTGCACGTCCCGCACGATTCGCCCGCGAACGGCCGGTCGCTGGCCCAACTGGGGTGGGGCGAACGCTATGGCGTCACGGTGCTGGACATCGAGCGGGGCGAGGACGAGATCGCCGCGCCGCACGGAGATCGTCACATACGGTCGGGCGACATCCTGTACGTGCAGGGACCCGCCGAGAGTCTCCTCGAGCTCGCGCGCCGCCAGCGACTCAGGATACCGGGCGAAGGGGAAGAGCACGGACTCGACCTGACGGCGGGACGCGGCGGGCTGGTCGAAGTGCTCGTGGCGCCCGGCTCGAGTCTCGTGGGCCGGACGCTCCGCGATGTGAATTTCGGGCAGCGCCACGGCGCGACGGTGATCGCCATACAGCGACACGGCGTCACCGTGCAGGAGAGGCTGGCCGGGATCGCGCTCCGCGTCGGCGATCTGCTCCTCGTGCACGGCACCGCGAACGCGCTGAAGAACCTCGCCGAGGATCCCGATTTCGTACCCCTGGCGGAAGTGAAGGCGCAGCCCGGGAACAGGCCGCGGGCCGGCGTGGCCGCGGCGATCATGGCCGGCGTCGTGCTCAGCGCCAGTGTCGGCGTGCTCGACATCATGACGGCCGCACTCACCGGCGTGGTCCTGATGGTCTTCACGCGCTGCGTGCACGTCGAGGAGATCTACGGAGAGGTGGAATGGCTGGTCATCTTCGTGCTGGCGGGCCTGATTCCGCTTGGCCTGGCGCTCGAGACGACCGGGGCGGCGCAGCTGATCGCGGGCTGGGTGGTGACCCTTACCTCGCCGCTGGGAGAGATCGGGCTCATCGCGGCCTTCTATCTGCTGACCGCCATCATGACCGCAGTCGTATCCAACGCGGCGACGGCCGTGATGCTCACCCCGGTCGCGATTCTGGCGGCGACGCAGGGCGGCGTGAATCCATACGCGCTGCTCGTCGCCGTCATGTTCGGGGCGTCGGCCTCCTTCGTCACGCCCTTCGGCTATCAGACCAACGTCATGATCTACGGGCCGGGCGGGTATCGCTTCATGGACTTCGTGAAGGTCGGCGGCCTGCTCAACCTCATCCTCCTCGTCACGGCCACACTGTTCATCCCCCTCTTCTGGCCCAGCTAGGCGTGTCGCCGCCGTCCCGCAACCCTAGCGCCGCCACACCCCCACGCCGCCTTCATACCGGATCTCCGTCCCGTACGGCCGTGACAGCGCGGCCAGGTGCTCGATGATCTTGCGCCCCAGCTCCTCGGGCGCGATCCGCGGCGTCCCCCGCCGTCCCCGCGGCGCCTTCCAGCTCAGCTCGATCGGGTGGAACACGATCTCGACCACCTCGTCTCCCTCGAACGTCGCCACCGGCACCACGCTCTCGTACCACTCCGCGCCCGTCGGGAAGCCCGTCGTGGGGTTGCCGTCCTCGTCCACGCGGAAACGCGTGTCGTAGATCTCCGACGCGAGCCGGTCCAGGGGGATCCCGTAGCGGTCGCGCTGGTCCGACGGCATCGGATCAATCGTCTCGTTCTGGAAGATGAAGTTGGCGAGCGAGTAGAAGATCGGGCGGCCCCTGTAGATCTCGACCGCGCGCAGCTGGTGCGGCCCGTGGATGATCATGGTGTGCGCTCCCGCGTCGATCGTCTGCCGCGCGAACTCCTCCATCCACGGCGGCGCCACTTCTGATGCATTGCCGGGCTCGTGGGAATGGCTGTTCACGACCACGTAGTCGGCCTGATCGGTCGCGTTGCGCACCTCGTGCAGCACCCTCTCGCGGTCCACGTCGTTCAGCGACACGATCGTCCGGTCCTCGTCACCCGGATACACCGTCCGCCCCAGCACGCGCACCGGCGCGTCCTCGTCGTCGGACACGTCTCCGCCCCGCCTGCGTGCCACGTCGCGCAATGCAGCCATTGTTTCGCCCGAAGCCTCGTAACGGGTGCTCAGCCGCAGCGGGTTCAGCCCCGGCCGCCCCTGCACCGTGGGTCCGGCCCTTCCCGCGCGCGACATCGGCGTGAACGTCGACGCCATCCCGATCAGCGCGATCCGCCCCTTCGGCGTCTCCAGATACCCCGGCCGGCTTGCCCACCCCAGGTTCTCGCCGGTCCCGGAATGCACCAACCCCCACTCGTCCAGGAGCCGGTTGGTGAGCCGCATCCCCTCGACGCCGTAGTCGGTGGTGTGGTTGTTGGCGTTGTTGAACAGGTTGAACCCCATGTCGACCAGATCCTTCAGCGTCTCGGGCGAGCCGACCTCGTAGTTGCCGCCGTTCTCCGCCGCGGGCCACCCCGTGAACTCCTGCAGCCGGAACACCGACTGCTCCAGGTTCATGAACGCCGCGTCGACCCCGCGGATGATGTTGGCGAGCTCGTGAAAGCCCGGGTCCCCCGGATGATCGAACGGCGCCGTTCGCCGGTTCATGATCACGTCGCCAACCGCTGCCAGCGTCCAACGGGTGTTGGAGTCAATGGGCGACCGCGACTGCGCGGCGACCGGGGCGGACACCGGCGGGACGAGCGTGGCCACGGCGGCGAGGAGAAGGGTCGGGCGGACGAAGCGGGACGGTGAGCGGCGCATGGGCTCCTCCACGAAGAACGGGACGGTTGCAACAGCATAGTGGCCGGCGCGGATCGGCCGGGCAACGCGGCACGGGCTCCGCACGGCCCGGACGCCACGGGCCGCTATCTCCTCGCCATCAACTGCTCCATCAGCACGGGCAAGGGAATGGCTGTGATCCCGCCCCCGAGCGGATAGGCCTCCTTCCCGGGGTAGACAACGAAACTGCGGGTGGCTCCTACGTCCTTGATCGCCAGGCGAAATCCCTTGGGAACCTTGGGCGCGGCCGAGCGCTTGACCTCGACGGCCCAGACATCCTGCCCGGGCAGTAGCAGCAAGAGGTCGATCTCGGCGCCTGCGCGCGTGCGGTAGAAGAACGGATCCGTACCCGCGGGAGCTGCCCCGATAAGGTTCTCGACCACAAGACCCTCCCAGCTGGCGCCCGCGACCGGGTGCCCCAGGAGGTCGTGGAGGGTGCGAATGTTGAGAAGCGCATGAAGCGCGCCGCTGTCGCGCACGAAAACCCTGGGCGTCCTGGTGAGCCGCTTCCCCACGTTGACGTAGTACGGCTGAAGGCGTCGCAGCAGCATCATGTCGACAAGCGTATCGGTGTACCGGTTCACACTCGGGACCGATATCCCCAGGCTTCGCGCCAGCTCTGCTGCATTGAAGGCAGCTGCCTGACGATGGGCCAGCATCGTCCAGAACCTGCGCAGTGTCTCGGCGGGAGCTCGGAGCCCCGCCTGGGGAAGATCCCGTTCCAGGTACGTGCGGATGAAGTTCGTGCGCCAGCGGTGGCTGAGTCCGTCGCCGGCGGCGGTCAGGCTGTCCGGGAACCCTCCCCGCAGCCAGAGGCGATGCAGGTCGTAGCTCGTTTCCAGGGCATCGAGCCCGGGGAGTTCGTGGTAGGCCACGCGCCCGGCGAGGGATTCGGCGGACTGACGAAGGAGCGTCCCGGAAGCCGATCCCAGCAGCAGGAAATGTCCGCTCTCCCGTCCTTCACGACGTCGCGCGTCGATCCGGCCGCGAAGGACGCGGAAGAGGTCGGGCATGCGCTGAACCTCGTCCAGTATGACGAGGCGGTCGCGGTACAGGTCGAGGTAGTCGCGGGTATTCGTCAGCCTGGCCGCATCGGTGGGATCCTCCAGATCGAGATACACGCAGTGCGGATCCCCGCTGGCAAGATCACGGGCGAGTGTAGTTTTCCCCACCTGGCGCGGCCCGAGGAGGACCACGGAGGGGAAGATGGACAGATCCCGCGTGACCAGTGCCTTGCAATGTCGCTCGATCATAATGGATAATCTCTATGTATCATTAGCGATTCGCAAGGATAATAGCTTTGTCCGGATCACCCGCACGAACCCCGCGGGGCAACGCAAACCTGCCAGTACACACTCATTCCTGCCGTCCCCACTAGCGAAACCGTGCGTTCAATGGTCCCATTAGAGCAGCGCTACGCACGCGATGGCTTGGCGGGCGATGCAATGGCTGGGCGCGACGCAATGGCTCAATGCGCGAGAACAAAGGACACAATCCGGCGATGAAGCGAAGACAGGGCCTGGAAGCCTTCTGGCAGGAACTGCGGCGGCGGCGCGTCGTGCGCGCGGGCGGCGTGTACGTGGCTGCCGCGTTCGTGGCGCTGCAACTCGGCGAGATCGTGTTTCCGGCGTTCAACGCGCCGGACTGGGTGTTGCAGTCCGTGGTCGTGCTGGCGTTCCTCGGCCTGCCCATCGTACTTGCCGTCGCGTGGGTCTACGACCTGACCCCGGACGGGTTCGCGAAGACGCGCGAAAACCAGGGCGGGGCGAGAGTCACGCTGGTGCCGCGGCTGGCGCTGCTGGTCGTGACGTCGGTTTCCGTGGGCGTGGGCGCGCTGTGGTTCCAGCGGAGCGGGGCGACGGGGGGTGGCGGGAGCGCTGGTGACGCGGAGGCCGGAGGGGCCGGGGTCGAGGCCACGCCCGACGCAGCCGCGCGGCTGGCGAGCCTCGACCCGGGTGCTCCCATCACGGCGATCGCGGTACTTCCGCTGGCGCACCTTGCCGAGGGCGACGATCTCTTCGCCCGCCAGCTCCACGAGGAGATCATCACGCAACTCAGTCTCCTCACAAGCCTGAGGGTCGTCTCGCGGACATCGGCCGAGAGGTATGCCGATTCCGACATGCTGCTGCCCGAAATTGCGGCGGAGCTGGGGGTGCAGGCCGTCGTGACGGGCTCGGTCGCCATGACGTCGGAGAGCGACAGTGTGCGGATCTCGGTGCAGCTTCTGCACGCCGCGACCGATACACACATGTTGTCGCGCAGCTTCCAGCGTGAGATGAGGGACATCCTGCGCCTGCAGACCGAGGTTGCGGTGGAGATCGCGAGCACGGTGCAGGGGGAGCTGGGCGACGAGGTGATCGAGGAGGTGGAGAGGGTCGCCGAGGTGGATCCGGAGGCCTATCGCGCGTTCCTGCAGGGTCAGCGGGAGCTGGAGCGCGGGACTCCCGATGGGCTGCAGGCGGCCCTGAGCCACTTCGATCGGTCGGCAGCGCTCGACTCGGGTTTCGCCTTGCCGCTCGCATGGCGGGCGGGAGTCCACCTGAGGCAGGTGGCGGCGGGCGACTCGATCCCGCCGGCGGTTCTGGCGCAGGTGCAGCGGGACATGCGTCGCGCGGCGCAGCTGGGTGGCGCCGAAGACGAGGTGGCGGCCGCCGGCGTGTTCCTGCGCGACCAGCTGGGTGCGGGATTCGCGGGTCTGGGCGCGCGCGCTGAGGACGTGGGTGCGCGCGTTGGAGAGGCGCTGGCGGAGGCCGACGGGATCGCGCTAATCGCGGGAGTCGCTGAAGATTCACTGCGGCGGCGCTATCTCCTGGAATCGACGCGATTCGGCCGCCGACTCGGCCGGGAATCACCCCTGGCGGGGGCTCACCGCCTGCTGCAGGAGGGCCGTTACGACAGCGCCGCCGTCGTGTTCACCGCGATTCTGGAGGACGATCCGAACATCATTCCCGCCTGGTCCGGCCTTGAGGAAGCGCACCTTCTGCAGGGCCACTACGCCGGCGCGGTCGGCGTGCGCGAACAGCGGATTCTCGCCACGCAGGGTGAGACCCCCGATGCGATCGCTTCGGTCGAGGCACTGCACGAGACGTTCGACGAAAGCGATCCCGCGAGCTACTGGCTGTGGCGGCAGGACCAATCCACCGACCGCGTGGAGCGGGGTGAGCGGGTTTCGGACGTCGAGTTGGCGGTCATCGCCATCGGGCTGGGCGACCGCAGCGCTGCTCTGGAACACCTTGAGGCGGCGGTCGAGAAACGCGACCCGGCGCTGGTCGCGTTGAGGACCAATTCAATGTGGGATCCCCTGCGCAGCGATCCGGCGTTTCAGGAGATCGTGCGCAGGGCGCGCGAGCTGTGGCGCCGGGGCGGAGCGCCACGGCCGGGCAGGGGAGCGCCGGAGAGGCCGGAGACGCCGCGGACGCCGCCCACCCGGTGAGCGCTGCCAGACTCACGGTCCTGGGGCTGGCTGCGGCGGTGACGGCCGGCTGCGAGCCCGGCTCTGCCCCGTCCAGCACCTCCCGCGACAGCCTGGGCGTGACAATAGTCGAGTCGGTCGCGCCCGCGTGGACCCCGGAAACCGCATGGCGGATCGAGGAAGAGCCGGTGGTGGACCTTGCCGAGACCGGGTCGGGATTCATGCACGAGTTCTTTCGCGTGCGGGACATGCTGCGCGCGGGCGCGGATCACCTGGTCGTGGCCGATGGGGTCTCCAACGAGGTTCGCGTGTATGATTCGGCGGGCCGGTTCCTGCGGGCGTTCGGCGGGTCGGGCGAGGGGCCGGGGGAGTTTCACACACTCTGGACCATGGTCTCGACCGGGGCGGGACGGCTCGTGGCGATGGACCTTCGGGCAGGAGGACCGGGTGCTGAATTTGACCTCGAGTCCGGGCTGGTCTCGACCTTTCGGATGCCCTCGGAAGGCCGCCCGCTCCGACACCCGGTGCCCTCGGATCCGCTGTGGGTATGGGATGAAGGATTCATATGGGGAGACGAAGGAATGCGGTTGGGATTCCAGCGTACGCAGGCTTCCATCCTGCTCCTTTCCGAGGACAGGATGTCGGCCCGCAGGATCGCGAGTGTTCCCGGTTACGAACTTGTCATCGTGCCCGGCCAAGACGCGATTCCGCTCCTGGCCCGAAGCACCCAGATGGTGCCCGTGGGCGACGGGACGATCGTCGTCGGCACCGCGGACGCGCTGGCATATTCGATCCTTGACGGCCGGACCGGTGAAGTGCTGCGGATCGCGAGGATCCTCGGGATTTCGCTGGCAGTATCGGAGGAGGAAATCGACCGCGAACGGCAGACACGGCTTGGCCCCAATCCGAGACCCTTCATTCGAGACCTGCTGGAGCAAATGCCGGTGCCCGACGAGAAGCCCGCGTATCAGCAGATGCTCGTGGATGTTCAGGGCAATGTCTGGGCTGGCGAGTTCCTGGGGCTCGCCCGATACAACGACCCGCAGGAATGGTACGTGTGGGATTCGTCAGGAGTGTGGCTGGGGGTTGTCGAGACGCCGGCGCGGTTCGAGCTGATGCGGGTGCACGAGCGCGAGGTGCTGGGAGTCTGGCGCGACCTCAATGACGTCGAGCACCCCCAGGTGCTGCGGCTGGCGAAGCAGGGCAGGTAGTGGTGCTGGCCGCGAGCGTGCTTACGGTTGCCCGAGAGCTCGGGGTCGTGATGGCCGGCGTGTCACTGGGTGCGTCCCAGGATGTCACGCCGGTACAGGCGGTGCTTTCTCCGACGCCGGTTTTCGATTCCGGCGAGCACGGCGACCCGGTCGTGTCCGAACTCGGCGAGCTGTCGCGCGGGTTGATCCTTGCCGACGACCGCGTCGTGCTGGTGGACGGAAGAAACCTGCTGTTCATCAACCCGGGGACGGGTGAACTGCGGACGGTGGGCGGACGCGGGGGAGGGCCGGGTGAGTTTGAAGGCACCGGGCTTGAGCTCGCGATGTTCCGCGCGGAGGACGGTCTCACGGTCTGGGACCTCAACAACGATTTCCGATTGACCTTCCTGTCGGACACCGGGGAGCTAGTGGGTACGAGACGCGTCAACCTGTCTCCGGCGGACTTCGACCATCCGGTGTCGATTGCCCGTCTGTATGGTGTGTTCGACGATGGCAGTCTGGCGTTTGTCGATGGCCTGTCGTACACGGACGGCGCCGCAGACGGAGCGCGTCTGCCGGAGTACCTGGTAGAGGTTGGTGAAGGGGGTCAGCGGCGGAGGATCGTCGAGTTTCCGGGCGTGCAGACAAGCATCAACCTTTTCAGGCACTCTACCCTGCTGTCGATAGCGGGTGACAAGGTGGCCGTGGCCGACACGGAGTCCGATGAGATCAGGGTGGTGGACCGAGACGGTACGTTCATATCGCGGTACGCGATGCCGGGCGAACGGGTCACGGTGTCGGAGTGGCATTTGGCGACTTCGCTTGACGAAGCACGAGCTCGCGACAGGCGCGGTCACGAAAACATGGCGCGGCGGTTGGAGGCGATGGGACGTTCCACCGAGAGCTTCACGCTTCGGGTCCGAGACTACCGGCACAACGAAGTCGCTCCTCCCATAGACCGCATACGATTCGATGCCGGCGGACGCTTGTGGGTCCGACACTACGTCATGCCGGGCGACGATCGTGAGCGCTGGACGGTCCTGGACGATCAGGCAGGAACGTTTTTCGTCGAAACACAGCCGAGCGAGCAGCTGCTGGACGCCCGTGGGGATCTGGTCCTTCTCCGGGCACGCAGCGGACTGGGGGTCGACAGGGCGGTGATTCGAACACTGGTGCGTGAATGACAGCACGGAGTTCCACCGCATCGTTGTTGAGCAGGCATTGCCTCTGCCAACCCTGACGTAACGTTAGGGTTGGCGGCGGACGAGCGTTGCTGAGGTCGGAACACCCCCGGTGGCGGTGCGTCAAAAGCCGCGTGGTCCCATTCGAGCATGCTGGTGTCCCGTGTTTTGCCGCGGGAACGTGAGGTGGCGACCTGAGCGGGTGAATGTGGTGCCGGTTGGGCCGCCCGCGGTGCTGCTGGAGCGCCCGAGCGGTGGCGCCGAGGTGTGGCGCGTCCCACGGGAGCATGCGGCTGTCCCGCGTGTCCCGTTCAAGCATGCCGCTGTCCCGCGCGTCCCAAAGGATCGAGCGATAGTCCCATCCAGCTATAGACGGGTTTTGAACGTGCGGTTTGGGTGGGGTCCGGGACCCTGGCCAGAGTGGCCGCCAGAGGCCGCTGGGAAGCCCCAGGACGGCCGATCGGCGGTGTGGGACCCATTTGACGTGGCATGACCAGACTTTTCGCGTCCTGAGGCATCACAGAGGGCCGAAAAACTGCCGTTATCTTATAGGGTGAGAAACGCTAACTCTTTGCCGGACTTCTACTTCGGAGGATTGCCATGACCATCGCACAGCTCGGAGACCGCATCGCGGAACTCGCCGCACGGATCAACATCGCCACCTACGAGATGCTCACCCTCATCGCCGAGTTCGACCGCCGCGAGGGCTGGGCCGATGCGTTCACGTCGTGCGCCGAGTGGCTCGCCTGGCGGACGGGCCGCATGGTCGGCACCTGCCGCGAGAACGTGCGCGTCGCCCATGCGCTCGAAGATCTGCCGGAAACCTCTGCCGAAATGAAGGTCGGGCGGTTGTCCTACACCAAGGCGCGGGCGATCACCCGAGTGGCGACCCGGGAAACCGAGGCGAGGCTGCTCAAGTACGCCGACAAGTGCTCCGCGATGGAGCTCGAGCGGATCGTGCGGGGATGGAAGCACCTGTCGCGTGACGGCGAACTGACGGCCGAAGAGGTGCGGCACCAGCGCCGGACGCTGTCGGTCGTGATCGACGCCGACGGGACGTACGTGGTGCGGGGCCGGCTCGAGCCCGAGGCCGGGGCCGTGCTGATGCGGGCGATCGAGGCCGCGACGGACGCGCTGTACCGGGGCGAGGACCCCGACGCGCGGCCGACGAGCCGCCAGCGCAGGGCCGATGCGGCGGGACTGGTCGCCGAGCGGGCGCTGGCGGCGGGGCTGGGGGCGACGCAGAGCGGCACGCGGGCCGAGCGGTACCAGGTGACGGTGCACACCGAGATGAACACGCTGGAGGAGCACGGGGATCCGGGCCGGTCGGAGCTCGACGGGGTGCGGGTGAGCGCGGAGACGTCGCGGCGCATGGCGTGCGATGCGTCGCTGGTTCGGATGGTGCACCGCGACGGTCAGGTAGTCAGCGTGGGGCGGAAGACGCGGACCATCCCGCCGCACCTGCGGCGCGCGCTCGAGGAACGGGACCGGGGCTGCCGGTACCCGGGCTGCGGAAGCCGGTTTACCGAGGCGCATCACGTCAAGCACTGGGCCGACGGCGGGGAGACGAGCCTCGCGAACACGGTGCTCCTGTGCCGGCGGCACCACCGGCTGGTGCACGAGGGCGGGGTGCGGATCGCGCTTGATGCAAAGGGTCAGGCGGTGTTCTTCACGCGCGGGGGCAAGATGCTGGGAAGCGTGCCACCGCCGGTGAGGGAGCTCAAGCTGACGCCCAACCTGCCCCCCGCCCCGCCGCTCCGGCCCGGACAGATGTACAACGGCGCGGCGCGGCTGGCGGACGGCGCGGTTCCGTGGGCGATCGAGGCAGCGGCCCGCGAGGCGGTCGAGGAGGCGTTGGAGGAAACTCTGCCGGAGAGCAAGGCGCCGGCGCGGGCGGGCGAGAGCGACACCACACCCGCTTCACCGCCCACGTTTCCGCGGCAAAACCAGGGACGCGAGCATGAAGCTACGGGACAGCCGGAACCGAAGGAGGCGAAGAACGGAATGCGGACGCGAGCAGCCTGACGGGGCGGGGGCCAGCACCGGCGCAAGTCGACGACGGCCGGGGTCGGCAGGCCACGGACAGGGGATCGGTTTGCGCTACCCTCCTGCGGGAGCACCACGCACGCTCCGGTCACCTTCCACGTTTCCGCGGCGAAAACAGGGACACGAGCATGTCACGATGGGAACGCGTCCCGGCCAGCGTTCCCTCCACGCTACCCCACCCCCGCCCCTCCCCCCGCCTTCACGGCAAACATCATGTCGCCGGTCGGTGACCCGCCCAGGCGCGGCGCGTAGAACCGCGCGGCGAGCGCCTCCATGACCGGCGCGGCGGTGCGATCGTCGCACAGCACGACCGCGCAGCCACCGAACCCGGCGCCGGTCAAGCGCGCCCCCGCCGCCCCCGCCCCCAGCGCCACCTCGACAATCGCGTCCAGCTCCTCGGTGCTCACCTCGTAGTCGTCACGGAGACTCTCGTGCGACCGCACCATGAGCCCGCCGAAGCGGCGCATGTCACCGTCGCGCATGGCAGCCTCGGCGTGCGCCACCCGGTGCCCCTCCGTCACGACATGACGGAAACGGCGAAACAGCACGGGCGCGAGGGCGCGACGGGCGTCTCGTAGCAGCCCGTCGAGGTCATCCAATGCGGCGAGGTCGCGGTACGTGGACGCGCGGCCGGTGGGGTCCCCTGCTGCGACACTCCCCACCACCCCCAGCGCCTCCCGGCACTGCCGCGCCCGCTCGTTGTACGCCTCGCGCGCATCCCCCGACTTCTCGGCGCGCACCAGCGACGACGCCACCACCCACCGCCACCCCGCGGGCACTGCTACCGGCGTCACGCGCAGCGGCTCGAACTCGATCCGGAGCGCATGGCCCTTCCGCCCATGCAGGCACGCGGCCTGGTCCATCCCGCCGCCCTCGAGCCCGACGAAGCGTTCGGCGCGCGCCATCAGGCCGGCGAGTTCGAGGCGGGAGATCCCTTGCGCACCCCCCACCTCCACCCCGTTCGCCTTCAACAGGGCCAGCGCAGACGCCACCACCAGCGCCGACGAGGACGACAGCCCCGACGCGATCGGCACGTCGCCTGTCACAGTCCCCTCGATGCCGCGCTCGAGCGGCACACCGTGCTCCAGCAACCCGCGCGCCGCCGCCCGCACGTAGTTCGACCAGTCTCCCTGGTCCGCTGCCTCGATGGGACGTTCCAGCTGAAACGTGAATGGGGCAAACCGGCGGACCGGGCTGTCCAATCGAACCATTGCATCGCCCGCCGCGCGGAACTCAATGCAAATCCCCCGGTCGATCGCGATGGGAAAGACCGGCAGGCCGTTGTAGTCGGTGTGCTCGCCGATCAGGTTGACGCGGCCGGGCGCGAAGACCTGCCACTCGTTATCGACGCGGCCGGGCGGCCCTCCGTCCCCCTCGGCCGACCTCACCGCTCAATCCGAATAACCGAGTCTTGGCAATAGCCTGAACAGCCACACGCCGGCACCCGCCGAGATCGCGAGCGCCAGCACCGCCGCCGCCACCTGCCCATACAGCAGATACCCGGTCCCGAAGAGCGCCGCGTAGACCAGCACGCACCCGAGGAACCACGCCAGGAAGGCCGCGGTAATCGACTCGGCGTCCCGCGGCCCGTCGCCCACGTCGACCACGCGCCGCCAGCCCTTGCCCAGCGGCTGGATCTTGTCGTAGAAGCCCTGGAGCGTGCGCGAATCGGCGGGGGGCGTCACCAGCGTCACGCCGAGCCAGCCCACGGTGGTGACCGCGACTCCGATCACCAGCTGCTGCCATCCGGTGAGCGGCGCCAGGCCCAGCGCACCGTGCACAAACGCGAAGTAGATGGCGACGAGGAACGAGATCGTCATGCCGGCCAGCTCGCTCCACACGTTCACGCGGTACCAGAACCAGCGCAGCAGGAAGATGAGCCCGGTGCCGGCGCCGATCTGGAGCAGGATCTGGAACCCCTGGCCCGCGGTGTCGAGCTGCAGCGCGATGACCGCCCCCAGCACCATCAGCCCGACCGTCGACAGGCGGCCGACCGCCACCAGCCGCCGCTGGCTGGCGTCGGGGTTCACGAACCGCCGGTAGAAGTCGCTGACCACATACGACGCGCCCCAGTTCAGCTGGGTGCTGATCGTCGACATGTACGCGGCCGCCAGCGACGCGACGACCAGGCCGAGCAGCCCGGCGGGCAGGAACACGAGCATGGCCGGATACGCCAGGTCGTTGCCGACGAGCGAGGGGTCGAGCTCGGGGAAGCGCGCCTGGATGTCGGAGAGTTCCGGGTAGACCAGCATCGAGCAGAGGGCCACGATGATCCACGGCCAGGGACGGAGCCCGTAGTGTGCGACGTTGAACCACAGCGTCGCTTTCATCGATTCCTTCTCGTTCTTCGCGGCGAGCATGCGCTGCGCGACGTAGCCGCCGCCCCCCGGTTCGGAGCCCGGATACCACGCGCTCCACCACTGCACTGCGACGGGTATGATGAAGATCCCCGCGGCGACGCTCCAGTCGGAGAAGTCGGGGAGGAACCTCATTGCCGAGCGCAGGTCGGGGTGGGAGACGAGCCCCGCGAGCCCCCCGACCTCCGGCTGCTGGAGGGCGAACACGGCCGCCGCCACCGATCCGATCATGGCGACGACGAAGAGAATGAGGTCGGTCACGACCACGCCCCAGAGGCCCGACGTGGCCGCGTAGATCATGGTGACCGTGCCGGCGATCAGGACCGTGGTCAGCGGATCCAGCCCAAGCAGCACGCCGCCGATCTTCGTGGCGGCCAGCGTGACGGTCGCGATGATCATCACGTTGTAGAAGACGCCCAGATAGAGCGCCCGAAATCCCCGCAGGAAGGCGGCCGGACGCCCGGCATACCGCAGTTCGTAGAACTCGATGTCGGTCAGTGCGCCGGATCTGCGCCACAGCTTCGCGTAGAAGAAGACCGTGCACATCCCGGTGATCAGGAACGCCCACCACGACCAGTTCTGCGCCACGCCGCCGGTGCGTACGAAGTCGGCGATCAGGTTCGGCGTGTCGGTCGAAAAGGTCGTCGCGACCATCGACGTGCCCAGCAGCCACCAGGGGAGCTTGCGCCCCGAAAGGAAGAACTCGTCCGCTCCGGAACCCGCCCGCCGCGCGAAGTACAGGCCGATCGAGAGGGCCGTGAGGCCGTACAGGGCGATGACGATCCAGTCGAGCGTGGTGAGTTGCATCAGCGTTGGTCCTCGCGGACGGGGGTTGGCGGGGTGTCCCAAAGCCCCATGGGATAGACCCCCGAGTCTGCCAGCCCGCGCAGCGATCGGGCTACGCCGGCGTGGTCGGCGGGGAAGGTCACGCCGCGCCAGCGTTCGCTGGTCGTCAGCACGGTACAGCGGGCGCGCCCCGCCGCGATGAGGCCGTTGACCGCGTCGGTGAGGAAGAACTCGTCGTCGACGCCTGGTTCGCCGGCGAGGAACGCCGCGAAGCGGTCGCGCAGAGGCGGCAGAATCCCCGGCTGGAATCCCCAGAAGTTTGTGCAGACAGGGGTTTGCAACGGAACATCGATCGGCCTGCCGCCGGCGTCGTGGCCGCGCACGCGGTCGCCGTCGCGGGTCAGGTGCAGGCCCTCGGTCAGCCGTTCAAGAGCGCCCGCCTCGCCGACTTCGCAGATGCCCCGCGAGACGCCGCCGCTGTCGGAGAGCGTGACTTCCAGGGGGTAGCCGACGGTGAACGACATGGCGGATGTAAACTCGAGTTTACTTTCTGTCATGTCCGGTTTACACATTGCGTTCGCCAGCGCCACGTAGGCGCCACGCCCGTAGAAGTCGTCGGCGTTGCAGGCTGCGAAGGGGCCGTTGACCTGCTCGCCCGCGGCAAGCACGGCGTGGCCGGTGCCCCAGGGTCGGACACGGTCGGGTGGCGGGGCGTCGAGAAGACCGGGATGCGTCATGCGCTGATAGGCGTAGCCGATGTCGAGGCCAGCCGCGCGGGCGTTGCGGAGGTGCGCGTCGAAGTCCTGGCGGAGGGCCTCCTGGATAACGAGCACGAAGCGTGAGAACCCGGCGAGGGCGGCGTCGTAGAGCGCGTAGTCGAGGAGCGCCTCGCCGCCTGGGCCGATCGGCACGAGTTGCTTGAGGCGGCCGAATCGGGTGGCGCGTCCGGCGGCGAGAATGACGAGCGTGAGGGACGGTGTGGACACCCGACTATGCTAAGGCATTGCGCCGGTGTCCGCGACAGCGGGCAGTCCGTCGCCCTGGCCGGTGGGTGGCGATCGTCGACGACCGCGACCACTGAATAACCTTGCTAATTCAGTATGTTATGCTAAAAATACAAGGATGATATCACGAGATGCACTCCCTGCGGTGACGGCGGCACTCGATCGGCAGGCGGCGGTCGGCCTGATCGGCCCCAGGCAGGTCGGCAAGACCACGTTGGCGCTTGAGATCGCGGAGCGCCGCGATGCCCTGTATCTGGATCTCGAGTCGAGCACCGATCGCGCCAAGCTCGACGATCCCAACCTCTTTCTTGGCCAGTTCGAGGACCGCCTCGTCGTGCTCGATGAGATCCACCGAGCGCCGCAGCTGTTTCGCGACTTGCGTGGCCTGATCGACCGCGGACGGCGGCACGGTCGCCGGACCGGGAGGTTTCTGGTTCTGGGTTCTGCTTCCATTGATCTCCTCCGGCAGTCAAGCGAGTCCCTGGCCGGGAGAATCGAATTCGTCCGTCTCAATCCCTTCAGCGTGGCGGAGATCGAGTGCGAAGAGCCGTCGACTCTGTCGCTGTGGGTCCGTGGCGGATTCCCCGACAGCCTGCTCGCCGCCACCGATGCGGACAGCACAGCGTTTCGACGGAACTTCATCCAGACCTATCTGCGCCGCGACATTGCCGAACTCGCGGGTGTACGCCTCCCCGCCGAGACCGTCGAGCGCCTGTGGCAGATGCTGGCCCACAGCCAGGGCGGTCTCCTCAACGCATCAAAGCTGGCAGGGAGTCTGGCCGTCAGTTCTTCCACGGTGTCCCGCTACGTGGACATGCTTGTCGATCTGCTGCTGGTCCGCCGCCTGAAACCTGTGCGGGCAAATGTCGGCAAGCGCCTGACCAAGTCACCGAAGGTGTATGTGCGAGACAGCGGGCTGGTGCACACGCTGCTCGGCATTCGTGACTACAACGCTCTGGCGGGTCATCCGGTCGCTGGTGCGAGCTGGGAGGGCTTTGTCATCGAAAACCTGCTCGCTGTTGCGCCTCCCGGGACGGGGGCCGGATTCTATCGTACCCAGGCCGGAGCGGAGATCGATCTGGTCCTTCACTTGCCGGGCCGTCCGGCCCCGTGGGCGTTCGAGATCAAGCTCGGGCTGGCGCCGAAGCCGAGCCGTGGTCTTCATCACGCGCGCAAGGATCTGAATCCCGGCCGTACCTTCATCGTGGGGGCGGGAGACGATCGCTACCGGGTTGCCGAAGGAATCGAGGTGATCGGCCTGCGCGAACTGGTGAGGATTCTGGGCAGCGGCGGCGAATGATCCAGCGCGGTGGACAGTCCCCGCTGCCCTCAACCGTCCGAACCGCCCCCCAGCCCCACCATCTCCAGCAGCTTCAGCGCGTTCGTGGAGGTCGCGATGCCCGGCCGCAGCCGATAGTCGAACGTGAGGCCGTCCGCACCGTCGTGCACCGACTCGGTGAAGTGGACGGGGACGGCCCGCGCGGTCAGGTCGTCGGCGTCGGCGAGGGTGAGGTCGTGGGTGGTCACGGCGCCGATCGCACCCGTTTCGAGAAGCTGCCGAAGCACCGTGCGCGCCGCGATCCGGCGTTCGGCGCTGTTCGTGCCCTGCAGGATCTCGTCGAGGAGGTAGAGGGTGCGTGGCGCCGGCGCGTCGGGCGTGGCCGGGCCGCCCGCGGGCGTCGCAATGGCTGATCGAGACGCGTCCACCACACGCTTCAGCCGCTGCAGCCCTGCCATGAAGTACGACACGCCCTCCGCCAGCGAGTCCTCGACCCGGATGCTGGTCACCACGGACAGCGGCGGCATGCGCAGGTCGTCGGCGCACACGGGGCCGCCGGCCCGGGCCAGCACCGCATTCAGCCCAAGCGCGCGGAGCAGCGTCGACTTGCCGGCCATGTTGGAGCCGGTCACCAGAAGGAACGAGCCCGCGGGGCCGACCCGGACGTCGTTGCGGACGCACTCCCCGGGTGCGATCAGGGGATGGCCGAGCCCGCGGGCGTCGACGGTGCGCGCTTCCGCGTCCAGCACCGGTATCGTCCAGTCGGGATGGTCGGCCGCCAGCGCGGCAAGGGACGCCAGCGCCTCCGCCTCGCCCACGGCGTCGAGCCAGTCCCGCACGCGGGATCCCGACCGCGCCTTCCAGCGCTCGAGCGCCGCCAGCACGTGCACGTCCCAGTGCAGGATCACGGCGAGCGGGAGGTGGAAGAGCGGTGACCGCCTCGCGTCGGCCGTGTCGAGGAGGCGCCGCAGGGCGGTGATCTCGTCGGGCGCGGCTCCGGGTCCCGTGCCGATGCGCTGGCGCAGCGCCTCCGCGCAGCGCGAACGGAGCGGTGCGGCAGCCAGGTGGGCGAGCATGGGGCTGTATTGCCGCACGCCGGATTCGCCGTCGTCCGCCTCGTTGAACAGCTGGTGGATCGCCCGCCAGCGAAGAGTGACGACCAGTGACGAGATGACCAGTGGCCAGGCCAATGCCGGGACGGGCAGCGTGCCGGTCCAGTAGAGCGCGATTCCGGCGATGTTCGCCGCCGGGAGCAGAAAGCTGGCGATCTGGAGCCAGCGATGAGAGGGCAGCCAGGGGTCGCCCTCGGCCCAGCGCAGGAAGCGCTCGGCGGGGTCGTGCGGGGGCGCGCCAGCGTCCGGGGTCGGGGCCGGGGCCGCGCCGGCGTCCGGGGACTGGGCGTCCCGTGCGTCCAGCAGCCGCCCCTCCGCTGCGAGCCGCTCGCGGAAGTCCAGCGCCCCGGCCATCTCCCGCACGGCCTCCTGGCGGAGCGCCACCGTGTCCGTGTCGGCCGGACCGAGCAGCCATGCCCGCAGCGTCCGCCACCCGGGAGCCGTGCCGCAGACGCCGGTCAGGTGCAGCAGCGACGCCGGGCCGAAGAGGTCGAGGTCGGCCGCGTAGTCGTGGTCCCTCGGAGCCGCGAGGTCCGGTGCCGGTCGCAGGCCCGGCCAACGGTGCTCGACCCGCGCGATCCCCTCGCGATTGAATGCGGCCATGAACCCGGCGCGCCGCATGCTGCGCCGGGCCACGCGTTGCAGTGCGACGAGGACCGCGAACGCGACCGCGGCGGCTGCCATGACCAGCCAGGCCGCCGTGCCTCGTCCCGCGGCGAACAGCCACCAGGCGCCGACAATGGCAGCCGCGAAGAGGGCGAGACGCAGCCTCCCGTACAGCAGGACGGACCGGAGCTTCGCCGCGGCCTCCCCGTCGAACCGCTCGGCGCGCTCGGTATAGGTGGCGATGAGCGGAGCGCTTGCGGCGCCCTCGCGGCGACCATGATGTTCCATGCATGAAAGTAAGCAGATCACTCGTCACGGTCGCGCTCGCCACGGCCACCCTGACCGCCTGCACCCAGGACATGCCGGTGGGCGTGTCAATGGCCCCGGACGCCCGCACCCTGGCCCGCGTCGACGCCGTCTTTGCCGACTACGCCAGCCCTGCCGGACCCGGATGCTCCCTCGGCGTGATCCACGACGGCCGCCTCGTCCAGGCGACCGGTTACGGCGCGGCCAACCTCGACCACGGCATCCCGAATGGTCCCGCAACCGTCTTCCGGAGCGGCTCGGTCTCCAAGCAATTCACGGCCGCCGCGATCGCCCTGCTGAACATCCGGGGCGAACTGGACATGGATTCGCCCGTCCAGCGCCATATCCCCGAATTCCCCGACTACCCCGACCCTCCCACCGTCAGACACCTCGTGCACCACACGTCCGGCGTGCGCGACTACATCGTGCTCATGGCGCTGGCGGGGAATCGGGACGAGGACTTCTACACCAACCAGGAGGTTCTGGACGCGATCAACCGGCAGCGCGAACTCAACTTCACCCCCGGCTCCGACTACCTGTACAGCAACGCCGGCTACTTCCTGCTCGGCGAGATCGTGGCCCGCATTTCCGGCAGCAGCCTGCGCGAGTTCGCGCGCGCCAACTTCTTCGAGCCGCTGGGGATGACGAACACGCACTTCCACGACGACCACAACGAGGTCGTTCCCAACCGGGCGATCGGCTACGCGCCCACCGGCGGCGACGGCGGCGACGGCTTCCGGATCCACGTCACCACCCTCGACATGGTCGGCGACGGCGGCATCTTCACGTCGGTCGAGGATTGGGTCGCGTGGGACCGCAACCTCGGCGAGGGCACCGTCGGCGGGCCCGATTGGGTGGCGCTCATGCACACGCGCGGCGTCCTCAACTCGGGCGACACGATCCCCTACGCCTATGGCATCGCCCACGGCGAGCACCGGGGGCTGGCGACGGTCGGGCACGGGGGCGCGTGGGTCGGCTACCGCGCCGGCATGTCGCGCTATCCGGAGGCCGGCTACTCGTTCGTCGCGCTCTGCAACCGCTCGCAGATCGATCCGATGGCGCTCATCGCAAGCACCGCCGAGATCTATCTGGAGGACCGCATGGAGCCGCCCGAGGACGCCCCGGAGCCCGGAGAGCCCGGAGAGCCCGGAGAGGCCGCGGCCCCGGACGCGCAGGACACAGCAGCGGACGAGGCTGCGGATGAGGAGGAGGACGCTCCGCAGGATCCACCTGCCCACGATATCCCCGACCGCGCGCGATACGCCGGATCCTTCTACAGCCCCGAGTTGAATGCCACCTACCGTATCCTGGACGACGGCGGCGCCGGGCTCGTGCTCCACGCGGGACGCCTCGACCCGGCCACGCTGCTTGGCCGTTCGGCCGGGGTGCTCGCCGATTCGCGCGGCATGACCTTCCGCTTCTCAGCGCTGGAGGACGGCCGCTACCAGGCCATGACGGTCGACGCGGGGAGGGTCAGAAACCTGCGGTTCGAACGGGTGGAGGGCTGACATGCAGGCCACCCTCACCGACGACCTTTTCGCGCCCGAGGTCATCGCCGACCCGTACAGCTATTTCGGCGCCCTTCGAGAAATCGAACCTGTGCACTGGAACGCGCGGTTCGGCCTCTGGCTGGTCACCGGATACGACGAACTGGTCTGGATTCTGCGGCACAATGAGCTCTTCTCGTCCGCGGTGATCAAGCACATCAAGGGGCCGCCCTATCCGCCCGTCGACGAGCAGGATCTGCCGCTGTTCGACGAAATCCGCGATTTCCGCGCGAACCAGCTCGTGGAGCAGGACCGGCCCGAGCACCTGCACCAGCGCGGCGTGGTCCACGGCTACTTCACGCCCAAGGCGATGGAACGGTGGCGGCCGTTCATTCGCGCCGCCGTGGCCGAGATCCTCGACGGCGTTCAACCCAACGGGTCGATGGACGTGCTGACGGAGCTTGCCGCGCCGCTTCCGGTCCGCATCATCGCCGAGATGATGGGGGTGCCGTACCAGGACCGCGACCGGCTTCGGGCGATGGCGGACGGCATCCTGTACATCAATCGCGGCGAGTCCTATCGCCTGCGCCCGCTCATCGAGGCCGTGCGGGCGATCGTCGACTACGCGGCGCCGCTGGTGGAGGAGCGGCTCGTCGAACCCGGGGCCGACTTCATTTCTGTGCTCGCGGACGGCGAGAACCGGGGCGTATTCGACCGGCGGCAGGTACTCGTGAATACCGGTCTGCTGCTCTTCGCGGGCCACGAAACGACGATGAACCTGATCTGCAACGGGCTGCTGTCGTTTATTCGCAATCCGGACCAGTGGGAGCGGCTGCGGGCCGACCCGGAAGGCATGGCGCGCACCGCCACCGAGGAGTGCCTGCGCTACGATCCCCCGGTCAAGTCGACCCAGCGGATCGCCTCTCAGGACGTCGAGATCGCCGGCCAAACGATCCGCAGGGGCGCTCCGCTCCGCTGGATCATGGCGGCGGCGAACCGGGATCCGTCGGTGTTCAGCGATCCGGATTCCTTCGACATCGGGCGCCAGCCGAACCCGCACCTGTCGTTCGGCTCGGGAATCCACTACTGCCTCGGCGCCACGCTGGCGCGCATCGAGGGCCAGGAGGTGTTCCGCGGGCTGGCCGAGCGGTTTCCGGCCTTCGAGCTGGCAGCGGACCGTGTCGAGTATCAGCCCAGCCTGCAGTTCCGGTCGGTCAAGTCGCTGCCGGTAAGGTGGCGGGCGTGACCGGGCCGCCGCCGGGGCCGTTTGTGGGGCCGCCGGGCACTGGACCGGTGGACGAATCCCGGAAGCGGGTGCCCCGCGTGCTGAACATCCACGTCGATCACGACCGCTGCGTCGGCAACGGCATGTGTCTGACCTTCGCGCCCGGCGTGTTCGCCCACAACGCGCGCCGCCAGAGCGAGGTCGTGGACGCGGAGGGCGACGCGGTGGACGATATCATCATCGCCGCCGAGAACTGCCCGACCGCCGCCATCCAGCTGAGCGACGCGGCTACGGGAGAAGCCTATGAAGTCTGACGCCTCAGCGGCTCGAAGGGTCAGTGTTCCGGACTTCGCGCGCCGCAAGCGGGCGGGTGAGCCGATCGTCATGATCACCGCCTACGACGCCATGTTCGCGTCTCTCGTGGACGCGGCCGGGGTCGACGCGATTCTCGTGGGCGATTCGCTCGTGTCGGTGCTCTGCGGCGAGAAGACCACGCTGTCGGCCACCGTCGACCAGATGATCTACCACGGGCGCATCGTCTGCAGGGGTGCGTCGCGGGCGCTCGTGGTCGTCGACATGCCCTTCCTCAGCTACCAGGTGTCGCCCGTGGACGCGGTCCGCAACGGGGGACGCATCCTGAAGGAGACCGGGGCGGGGGCCGTGAAGGTCGAGGGCGGCGCCGACGTGGCGCCCGCCGTCGAGGCGCTGGTCAGAGCGGGCGTTCCGGTGATGGGGCACCTGGGATTCACGCCGCAGTCCGTGCACGCGCTGGGCGGCAACCGTGTGCAGGGGCGCGGCGAGGGTGCGCTGGAGAAGCTGACGCGCGACGCCAGGGCGCTCCAGGACGCGGGGGTGTTCGCGATCGTGCTGGAACTCATGCCCGCGCTGATCGCGCAACGTTTGACGGCGAGTCTTGCCGTGCCCACGATCGGCATCGGCGCCGGTCCCCGCTGCGACGGCCAGGTGCTCGTGCTGCACGACATGCTCGGCCTGAACGAGGGGTTCAGTCCGCGTTTCCTGAAGCACTACGCGGAGCTGGGCGGCGAAGTGCGGGGCGCGGTCTCGCGTTACGCGGACGAGGTTCGGAAGGGCACGTTCCCGGGGCCGGAGCACGTCTACAAGGTGTGAGGCCGCGGAGCACCCGCGGCGCCCCTATTCCTTCGTCGCGATGCGCTCTTCGGCCATCCAGTCGGCCGCGGCGGCGGTGCTGATCCCGAGTTCGTCGGCCAGGCCGATCACATGGAGCGTCTGATCGTAGATCTGCGTCACCTTGGAGTAGATCGTGAAGTCCTCGGTGGGCCGACCGAACACCTCCTCCTGACACCGGATCAGGCCGCCCGAGTTGACCAGGTAGTCGGGTCCGTAGGTGATCCCGCGCGCGGCAAGCGCGTCCGCGTGGCGGACCTCGGCAAGGACGTTGTTGGCGCCCCCGGCCACCGCCGGGCACCGAAGCCGGGGCACGGTGTCGTCGTTGATGACGCCGCCGATGGAGTTCGGTGAGAACACGTCGCACTCCACGTCGTAGATCTCCTCCGTGGGCACGACATCGGCGCCGAGTTCACTTGCGGCCTTGACCGCGACCGGCTCGTAGATGTCGGCCACGGTGAGCTTTGCGCCGGCCTCGTGGCAGAACCGCGCCACCGAGAAACCCACGTTGCCGAGTCCCTGGATCGCGATGTGGCGCCCCCCGATCGAATCGCTGCCCGTCGTGGCCTTCAGCACGGCCCGGATGCCGCAGGTGACGCCGTATGCGGTGGTGCGCGAGGGATCGCCTGCGCCTCCGGCGGATTCGTTCACGCACGCAACGTTTTTTGTTGCGCGGCGAACCACCGCCATGTCGTGCGAGTTGGTACCGATGTCCTGGCCGGCGATGTACTCGCCTCCCATCGTGTCGACAAAGCGGCCCAGGGCGCGCAGCAGGGCAGGGTTCTTCGAGGTTCGCGCGTCGCCGATCACCACGGACTTGCCACCGCCCAGGTCGACGCCGCTGATCGCGGCCTTGTAGGTCATGCCGCGCGACAGGCGCAACACGTCGTCCAGCGCCTCCTCCTCGGTGCCGTACGGCAGCATCCGCACGCCGCCGAGCGCGGGACCCAGGGTCGTGTCGTGAATTGCGATGATCGCCCGCAATCCGGACTCGTTGTCGTTGCAGAAAACCACCTTCTCGTAATCGTATTCGGAAAGACGCTCGAAAACGCGCATCGGCTGTGTGAACTCCGGTTCGGGATGAAAAGCAGCCCTGTAAACTAAGCCCATCAAGAGGCTCGTGCCGCGAACTTGCGGTTGGCGATTGCCGCGTCTACGGTACCGACCCAGAAGTCGGCACTTGCAGCGGACGGCGAACCGCCGCCCGCACCAGCACCCGGAGGTTTCCCATGCTCGCACGCCGTCCCTCCCTGGCAGTCCCGCTCGTGGTGTTCGCCGCCGTAGCGAGCACGTCGTCGTTCCTCGCCAGCCGCGCCGGGGCCCAGGAGTCCGAAGACCCCGTGGCCACCCTCGTCGAACGCCTCACCCTCGACGAGTACAAGACCACCCTCAAGGGTCTCACGCAGTTCGGCGACCGCCGCCAGGGCACGCAGCGCAACCGCGACGCAGTGGACTGGATCGAGGCCTGGCTGCAGGACTCCGGCTGCACCAACACCGAGCGCGTTCACTACGAGTATGCGCCGCGACGGTTCGCCGACCCGCCGCGCCGCGCACCGACGCCGGCCCAGGCGGCCGCCCGCCGTGCCGCCGCCCAACAGCAGCAGCAGGAAGACCTGACCACATCGACGGGAGGCCTCGTGGGACGCCGCGGACGCGGCTCCGGCGGCAGCACCATCTTCGGCTACCGGGCCCGTACCGGCGTCAACCGCGGCCTCATGGCGCAGCCCGACGAGCGGATCCGCGAGCTCAACAGCGAGGAGCCGGTCGACGGCGAACGCTCCCAGGTCTACTGCACCAAGGTCGGCACCACGCACCCCGACGAGATGTACATCCTGGGCGCGCACATGGACGGGCATGGCGTGAACGAGGCTGTGGACGACGACGGCTCCGGCACGGCGCTGGTCATGGAACTGGCCCGCATCTTCAGCTCGCCGGACGTACAGACCGAACGCTCCATCCGCTTCATCCTGTGGAACAACGAGGAAACGGGACTGAACGGCGCGCGGGCGTACGTCGAGCAGCGGCAGGAGCTGCAGGGACAAGAGGATCCGCCGGGCTCCGGCCAGTATCCCGAGCCCAGGTGGCTGGGGATGATCCAGCACGACATGATGCTCTGGGACCACGGCGCGCCGGGCCCGGACGGGCGGGTCAGCCGCAACCAGCGCCCGGAAGCCGACGTCAACATCGAATTCCAGTGGAACTCGGAGATGGTCCGGGAGTCGATGGATCTGGCGTTCTTCTTCAAGTTCGCCAATGCGGACTACGCCACCGACTACCCGGCCACCGTCGGTCCGCACATGACCAACACCGACTCGACGCCCTTCATGAACCTCGTCGCGGCGATCAGCCTGCGCGAAAACGAGCGGGGCGCGCATGTGGGCGCCGGGTGGAACCCCAATTGGCACCAGCCCACCGACGTGTGGACGACCTACACGGACGACGACTTCAGGCTGGGGCTGAACGCGGCGCAGACGACCCTGGCCGCGATCGCGCAGCTGACCGGGGCGACTGTGGAGCCTGAGGGCTAGCCGCCCATGCGCGCGATTTCAGCCTCCGCCGCGATGTAGCCGAACCCGGCCCAGCCGGAGCCTTCCAGGATGCGGCGGAACATGTCCTCGGCCTGCTCCGCGCGCCCGTTGTACAGGTGCCACGCGGCCACGCCGTACGCGGTCGCCACGCCGGAGGGATCGTCTTCCTCCGGGTTCCACAGCTCGTCCGCGTCGATCTCTCCCTTGTACATCAGCAGCAGCTGGTGGTATGACGTGTTCTCGATCACGTCCATGTCCGCCGTGATCCGCTCCAGGACTGCTGCAGCTTCGTCGTCGCGCCCCAGGCGGCGCAGCGCCATGTACCACCAGTGCGAGATCGCGACGAGCTGGTCGGGGTTGGTGGTGACCGCGAAGTAGGCCTCGTACGACGGCAGCGCGGCCTCGAAGTCGCCCTTCAGGTAACGGGCCAGCGCGAGGTGATAGTGGATGTTCGACTGCAGCGTGCTCGTGGGGATGCCGCGCTCGTTCGGCTGCCCGTCCGGTTCCACCTCGTCCGGCTCTCCCGCGACGAGCGCAGCGGCGTGCGAGAGGTCCTCGATCGCGCGGTCGAACTCGCGCACGCTGATCCACCGGTGTCCGCGGTGTCGGTACATGCGCGCGTCCTCGGGGTGCTTCGCCGCGCCCTCCGCGAAGACCTCGATCGCCTCACGGTAACGGCCCGTGTAGCCGATCCGGCGACCCAGCCAGATGATCGCGTCGGCATCGTCGGGGTCGGCCTCGTAGTCGGCGCGGGCGGCGGCCTCGTCCTCCGCCTGCCGGGCCGCGACCTCGGGCGGAGGCTGCGGGGGATAGAGGGTCTCGCCCAGCAGGGAGACGGCCTCGGCTCCCGCGGGCAGCGAAGCGACTGCTACGTCGGGGGTCTCGGCCAGTGAGGCGTCGTCGCCGGAGCCGGTGTCGGCAGGACCGCAGGCGGTCAGGAACGGAGCCAGGAGCGTTACGGTAATGAAGGGTGTGTGTCGCATGGCAGTGTATGGGGCCGCGGTGAGCGTCGGGGGCTACGGGGACAAGGTCGGGTGCGGGAGTTGCCGGGTCAAATCCGTTTTGCGCGGTGTCCGTGGGCCGCGTAGACTTTGAGCCGTGGCCCACGGAGATGGTCCCCAACGGAAGCGAGGCGCGCCGATGTCGATCACGAAGCTGACCGGAATCCCCTTGTTGGCGGGACCCCTCACAGCCATTGCGCTGGCCGGCGCGGGCCTTGCGCCCCACCCGCTCGCCGCGCAAACCGGACCCGCCACAGGCGTAGCTGCGACCGCCGGCACCACCCCGGACGACGTCACCTTCAGCCGCGACATCGTGCCCATCCTGCAGCGCGCCTGCGTGCGCTGCCACCGCGACAACGGCGTCGCGCCCATGTCCCTTGTCCACTTCGACGAAGTCAAGCCCTACGCGAGCCGGATCGTGCGCCGCACGGGAATCCGCGACCGCGCGGGTGCCATGCCGCCCTGGTACGTCGAGAAGGACATCGGCATCCAGCACTTCAAGGACGACATGTCACTCGACGACCACGAGATCGCCGCGCTGGAGCAGTGGTGGCGCGCCGGCACACCCGCAGGCGACCCCGCCGACCTCCCGCCGCCACTCGAGTTCGACGACGACGTGGTGTGGGTCGCGGGCGAGCCCGACCTGATCGTCCGCCTCCCCGAAGTGCTGGTCAAAGGCGACGTCCCCGACTGGTGGGGCGACATCGAGCCCATCCCGACCGGCCTCACCGAGGACCGCTACGTCAAGTCCGTCGAGATCCGCGAGGTCAACGACGTCGGCCGGACGGAGGAAGGCGGCCACGAGGGCCGTCACACCGTGGGCGGCCGCTTCGTCGTCCACCACATGATCTGGAGCACGCGCGTGCCCGCCGAAGAAGCGGGCGACGGCCCCAGATCCACCAGCTGGCCGGTCCACGAAGTCGGCCGCGAGCCCGACATCTTCGACAACGACGCGGGGCGCCTCCTGCGTGCCGGTTCGTCCGTCGTCTCCAACTCGCTGCACCTGCACTCCAACGGCCGCGACACCCGCGCCCACCTGGAGATCGGCTTCCGCTTCCACCCGCCCGACTACGAGCCGAAGTACCGCCGCGCCTTCTTCGGCCTCGGCAACGGCAGCGACATCGACATCCGGGCCGGCGAGGCGGGCCAGGAGCTGCACGCCTACCAGGTCCTCAACCAGCACACCAAGATCGTCACCTTCGAGCCCCACCTGCACGCGCCCGGCATGCGCATGTGCCTCGAGGCCATCTGGGGCTTCAACGTCGAGACGATCAACTGCGTCGGCTACGATCACAACTGGGTGCGCGGCTACACGTACGCGCAGGACCACCAGCCGCTGCTCCCGAAGGGCACCGTCCTCCACATCGTCGGTTACATGGACACGTCGGAAGCCAACCGCAACGTGCCCGACACCCGCAACTGGCAGGGCTCGGGCAACCGCTCGGTCGCCAACATGTTCATCGATCTCGGCATGCGCGTCGCGCTCACGGACGAGCAGTTCGTCGAGGAGATGGCGCTCCGCCGCGAACGTCTCGCACTCGGCCCCAACGACCACGTGGTCGGGTGTCCGCTCTGCATGGTGATCCCCGCGAACGGCAACCCGCGCTACTATGCGGAGGATGGTGATGGAGCCGGAGGCCAGAGCGACCGGACGGGTAACTCGACGGGTGCCAGCCGCGGCCGCGGGAACCGGTAGCGGGATGGGAGGAAGGTTCGCGGTGTCAGCGCCGCGCGGCCTGCGGCGCGGTGACCGCATTTCGGCGCGCCCCGCCGGAGTCACGGCGACGATTTCGCTCGCGTTCGCCTTGCTCATCGCGGGCGCGGCCCCACACCAGGCCACCGCCCAGACCTATCAGCGCGGCCAGAACGTTGCGCCGGCGTTCGAGGGCTGGGAGCGCAACGAGGACGGCTCGTTCAGCTTCCTGTTCGGCTACATGAACCGGAACTGGCTCGAAGAGGTCGACGTCCCGGTCGGCGAGGACAACGCGTTTTCCCCCGGCCCGGCGGACCGGGGACAGCCCACACACTTCCTGCCGCGCCGCAACCGCTTCGTGTTCAAGGTCCGGGTACCCGCCGACTGGGGCGAACAGGAGCTCGTGTGGACCCTGACGAGCAACGGGGTCACGGAGCGCGCCTACGCGACGCTGCGACCGGACTACGTCGTGGACAACGTCGTCATCATGTCCGAGACGGGTGCGCTTGGGGCGGGCTCGAGCAATGCCCAGATGCGCGGGAACGAGCCGCCCACGATCACGCTGGAGGGCTCGGACGCGCGGCAGGCCACGGTGGGTGTGCCGGTCGAGATCACGGTGCTCGTGGAAGACGATGGTCTGTTGCGGACGCGCCGCCGCCCGCCACCCCCGCCGCCCGAGACCGCGGCAGACTCCGCGCGCGCGGATTCCATCTGGAACGCGCCGCCGACTTTCAGCCGCAGGCAGCTCACGCCGCCGTCCCGGATCACCGTGCAGAAGGCGAACGGCCTGTTCATGTCGTGGTTCCTGTACCGCGGCGACGGGGGGCGGGGCGATGAGGCCGCCGTGGCCTTCGACCCGCCCCAGATCAAGGTGTGGGAGGACACGCGCGCCGGTGCGAACTCGCCTTGGGCGCCGTTATGGGTGCCGCCCGAACTGCCCGATGACGGCCGCTGGACCGTGAACGTGACCTTCGACCGCCCGGGGACCTACCTTCTGCGCGGCCGCGCGGACGACGGCGGGCTGTTTTCGGATGTGGAGGTCACGGTGGTCGTGAGGCCGGTGGCGAGCTGACCCCTGTCCGTGGCCGGATTTGACGCGGCATCGACTTACCAGTAAGATTGATGCCATGAAAGACATCGCAACAACCAGGCTGTCCTCCAGGGGTCAGGTCGTTATTCCGGAAGCGATCAGACGGAAGATGGGGCTCGAATCCGGCACCGAGTTCGTCGTGCTCGGCGAAGATGGGACGGTGGTGCTCAAGGTGATCGAAGCGCCTTCCATGCGGGAATTCGATGAGATCATGGCAAAGGCACGGAGGGACGCACGGCTTGCCGGACTGCGCAAATCTGACATCGCCGAGGCGATCCGCGCCGTACGATCGGCGTGAAGGTCGTCGTCGATACCAACGTCTTCATCTCGGGAGTCTTCTTCGGTGGACCTCCGCGCGAATTGCTTGCGGCTTGGCGGGAGAGGCGAATCGAGTTGGTCGTGTCCTACGACATCATCGATGAGTACGTACGCGTCACCGAGCGCCTGTCGACGCGCTTTCCGCGTGTGGACGCTGGACCCGCACTGAGACTGGTCGCTGCCTTTGCTACCTCCGTCTCGGCCGCACCCCTACCTGAACCGGTTTGTGCGGACCGGGACGACGACAAATTTCTCGCATGCGCGGTGGCAGCGCGAGCCAGGTACGTCGTGAGTGGTGACCGCGCCCTCTTGGCAACTTCCCCCTACCGGAATGTGGTTGTGATTCGGCCCCGCGACTTCATGGACAATGTGTGTCCGTGACGGTTTGCAGAGTCCCGTCTGCGCGTGCGCAGCGCATGCTCTGGGAACGATCTGGCGCTAATCGCCTGCGACCTTGGGCAGGATCCCCCGGATTGGCCGAAGTGGGTCACGAGGCCACGTCCTCGGGCTGGTAGCGTCCGCGACGCTTCAACTGCTCAAGTGACGACATCGGGGTGAAGCCGGGTTCCTTCCCGGCGGCCGCCCAAACCATGGCTCCCAAGGGCGGGATATCCTGGTGCGGCTGCATGATGTCCACGAAATCCCGCGCCTCGCCACTACCGGCGAGCTCCGACGGCAACGAGTGCCCGAATGAAGCCGGGTTGGCCTTTTCAGGGGGACAGACGTCCCGCCACTCGCCATGCCCGCATGTCGCCGTTTTTTCGCAGGGTCTCGGCGACCCAGTCCACGTCGCCGGGGCCGATCACGAGATCCTTGCGGCAGTACCAGAAACAGTCGGCATGGAATTCGCGAAACGCCCGCCGGGCCTCGCGCACGCGCACCATGGCAAGGGTGGTGTCTGAGTTGGTCTTGCTGTCCATGAATGAATCGTATGGCAGGCATGACGCCTTGTCAGGTGGGCGTTGCAGGAAGTCGGGATGTTCTGACCGGCTACAGCCCATACCGCTCCTGCAGCACCGCCACCGACGCCAGCATCAGCAGCAGCGAATCGAGCGATGGACGGTCTTCTTCGGGCAGGGTGGGGAGCCCGTCGAGGAGGCGCAGCACCGCCCCGTGGTCGAGGAAGGGCACCGAGCGGCAGGCGTCGCCGCGCAGGGTGTCCTGCAGGAAGTCGTGGAGCGGGCCACCCTTCGCGCGCACCGCGGTGGGGCCCCAGAAGGGGCGCTTGACGCGGTCGTAGACCGGGTCGGGGATGTAGGACCGCATCGCTTCGCGCAGCAGGTGCTTTTCGCGCGGGTGGTGGGCGAGCAGGGAGACCGGGAGACTGTTCGTGTATTCGAAGAGGTGGTGGTCGAGGAAGGGGAGGCGGACCTCGACGCCGTGCGCCATGTCGAGCCGGTCGGCGGCGAGGTGGTAGTTGACGAAAAGCGAGTGCAGCCAGAGGTAGAGGAGTCGCCGGGACGGTTCGCGCCGTGACAGGTTGGCGGTGCGCCGGCAGCGGCGGTAGTAGGCGCGGTAGAGGTCGTACCCGGCGAAGTCGCCCAGGAAGTCGCGGGAACACACCGCGTGGATGTGACCGAGGCCACGGGCGAGCCGCGTGAAGAGTGAGGGCGCGGCGGGAAGCAGGAGGGCGAGGCGGGCGAGCCAGGGCGAAGCGGCGGCCAGGCCGGGGTAGTGGCGCGAAGGGGACCGCAGCAAGGCCGCCGCGATGCGGGGAAGGCGCACGAGGAGGTGTGGGAGGGTGCCAGCGCGGGAATCACGCGCGCCCCGCACGGTCGCCCGCAGGAATTCGTAGCCGAAGAACGCCTCGTCAGCGCCCTCGCCGGCGAGCATCGACTTGTAGCCGGCATCGCGCACGCCGCGGCTGAGCAGGTAGCGCGCGGCCCCGTGCGTGTTGTACTGGATCGTCTCGGCGTGCCAAACGGCGTCGGCGAAGTGGTCGGCCAGGTCGGCATCGCTCAGCGTGACGACATGGTGCTCGGCGCCCGCCGCCGCCGCGGCCTCGCTGGCGCCCGCGCTCTCGTCGAAGTCGCGGCGCTCGAAGCCGACCGTGAAGGCGGCGACGGGGTCGTCCGTGCACGTGGCGGCCACGCCCAGGACCGCCGACGAGTCCAGGCCGCCGCTCAGCAGGCATCCCACGGGGACGGCCGCGACCATGCGCAGCCGGATCGATTCCTCGTTGAGGTCGCGGACGCGGTCGATGGAGTCCTCGAGGGTGGGGGCGCGGGCCTGGGGAGTGGCGGTGCCGACGCGCGGGGCGGGCCTACGGGCGCGCCGGCCCCGCGGCCCCGCCGGCAGATCCCAGTAGCGCTCGATCCGCACGCCGGACGCGGTCGCGCGGAGGAAATGTCCGGGCGGCAGCTGCGAGATGCCCGCGAAGAGCGAGATCCTCTCGTCGGGGCAGGCGTGGAGCGCGTGGTAGACGCCCCGCGGGTCCCACCCCGGCGCGACGCCTGCAGCCAAAAGGGCCTTGGCCTCGGACGCGAGGTACAGGCGGCCTTCGCTCTCGGCGTAATGGAGCGGCTTCAATCCGAAACGGTCGCGCGCCGCGAAGAGGACGCCGCCCTCTTCATCCCAAAGAACAAACGCGAACTGGCCGCGAAGGTGCCTCAGGCACGCGGGTCCCAGCTCCTCGTAGAGGTGCAGCGCGATCTCGCTGTCGGAGCGCGTGCGGAAGCGGTGCCCTCTGTCGACGAGCGACGCGCGGATGCGCTTGTAGTCGTAGAACTGGCCGTTGTGGATGATGTGCAGGCGGCCGTCCTCGCTGGCGATCGGCTGATGGCCGTCGGGGTCGGTGATCGCGAGCAGGGTGTGGCCCAGGCCGGCGCGGCCGGAGGGGGCGATCCAGGTGCCCTCGCCGTCGGGGCCGCGGTGGCGCATGGCGAAGGTGGCGCGTTCGAGGGTTTCGGCGGGAACGGGCCCGTTGCGGGACAGGATTGCGGCGATTCCGCACATGATCGTTTAGACGGCGCGGCGCTTGATGCGCTGATGCGGGTGCATCACGGCATCACCGCCGGTGCAGGTGAAGCGCATGAGGGGGCGTTCCTCGCCGCGGGTCAGGGCGAGGTTGTTCGGGGTGATGCGCTGGACGATGGCGATGGCTTCGATCTCGCCCGCGTCGGGGTGTGTGCGTGCGAACCTGCGGGCGTGTCTGGTGAGCAGTGATTCGCGGATCGCGTCGAGCCTGGCCGGCCCCATCTGCAGCCAGACGTTGCCGACGAAGTAGGACTGGAGGAGAAGGTGACGCATGCTGTCCGGGAAGAGTTCGCGCGGCTCGACCGGTTCGCTGCGGCCCGGGTGGAGGCTCCGCACCACGTAGCGGACGTGGTAGTTGCGCGCATCGACCCAGTCGAAGAGGCGGTAGCTCTGGAAGAGCCCGACCAGCCAGAGGAGCGCGCGGACCGGGTTGGCCCAGCCGCTGGCGGAGTACGGCTGGCCCGGTCTGGGGAGTCGGAGCCATGACCGTGCGGCCTGCCAGATGCTCATGAGGGCCAGGAGGCTGACCAGGGCGAGAGCGGCGGCCTCGGCCGGGGCGGTGCCGGTCAGCGGTGCGGCGGCTTCGGCGGGTCCGCCCGATGCAGCGGACGCTGCGGCCACGCCGGATGCGCCTGCCCCACCTGCCACGCCTGCCACGATCTCGGGCGCCAGCGGGAGCGCGAGCGCGGCCAGCATGAGCGCGTTGGAGTACGGGATCTTGAGCGTGGCGATGATCCCCAGGTGGAAGACCGCGGCGCCGGCCACCAGCGCCCATTTCGCCGCTGAACCCGCCGGCAGCACGAAGATCAGGACGAACAGCGGTTCCAGGATCAGCGCGGCCCAGGTCACTACGCGGAGAGGGGCGCGGTGGCGGAGAGTCCAGAAGTGTGGTGCGCGCGCAATCGGCATTCGGAGTGCGGCGTGCATGGCCGAGCCGCCCCGCCACATGGGGCTGGAGAACTTGTACAGGCCGGCCACCAGGTAGATGAGCGCCATGTTGGCCATGAAGGCGCGGGGCGCGGTGCCCGGGACGGTTGCGGCGAGCCAGTCGGCGGCGCCACCGACCAGCAGATCCGGCAGGCTCAGCGTGGTGCCGACCGGAAGCAGGACCAGCCACAGGCACAGCAGGTGCACGATGCAGTCGTCCAGGTACGCGGCGAGCACGTTCCAGCGGTAGGTCGACACGGCGGCCGCGAAGAGGAACGCGGCGGCGGGGCGGGGGTGCCAGCCGATGACGACAAGGACCGCGGCGATGCAAGCGCCCAGATAGGTGGCGCGGAAGACCCACCCCGGCATTCCCGGCTGGAACAGGCTGACTCGAAGCGGGGGGAACAGGCGGATGCACAGCCGGTGGTCGATCAGGCCGTCGGGGTCGCTGAAATCGCTGGCCTGGCGCCAGGCGTTCAGGAAGTAGAAGAAGAGGACGCCGCCCGCGAGGACGCGGAAGATGTCGAGTGGAAGGGCGGGGACCGGGGCGGCGAGGGCGGGCATGGCGACGAATCTAGCGGGCGCCTGCGGGCATTGCCCGATGCCCCGTGCGCCCCGACCTTGCGCGCAGACTCCGATTGTCCGCTTCCTGGAGGTTTCGATGTCGTCCAAACGGCTCAGCATGGGTGTCCCGGCGGGGTTGCTGGCCACAGCGCTGCTCGCCGCCGCGCTGCTCGCTCCGTCCCCTTCCGCCGCCCAGCTCTCCGATGTCCAGATGGAGTGGGGCGTCACAATACCCGTGCGGGACGGCACCAAGCTCCACGGCACGGTGTACCGCCCGGCGGACCAGACGGAGCCGCTGCCGGTCATCCTTGGCTTCACCCCCTACATCAGCGACGTCTACCACGGGAAGGCCCGCTACTACGCCAAGCGGGGATACGTGTTCGCGGCCGTGGACGTGCGCGGGCGCGGCAACTCCGAGGGCGAATTCGAGCCCTTCCACGACGCGGACAGGGACGGCCACGACGTCGTGGAGTGGCTCGCGGCGCAGCCGTGGTCGAACGGCAAGGTGGCCATGTACGGGGCGTCGTACGGTGGATGGGACCAGTGGACCACCGCCAAGGAACTGCCGCCCAGCCTGGAGTCGATCGTGCCCGCCGCGGCCGCCTACCTGGGCACGGATTTCCCCTTCGTCCACAACGTCTTCGTCCCCTACAACATGACCTGGCTGACCTTCACCAGCGGGAACGCGGCGCAAAGCACGATCTTCGCCGACGCGGAGCTGTGGTCGGACGCGTTCAGCGAGCGCTACTTCAACCACCGCCCGTTCGCCGAACTCGACCGGATCGTCGGCAACCTGACCACGCGCTTCCAGACGTGGATGGAGCACCCCACGCCCGACGAGTACTGGCTGGCTTCGGCCCCGTCCCCCGAGCAGCTCGCGGCGATGGACATCCCGATCCTGACCATCACCGGGCACTACGACGGCGACCAGCGCGGCGCGCTTCAGCACTACCGCATGCACATGCGCCACGGCAACGAGGCGGCCAAGGCGAAGCACTACCTGGTCATCGGCCCCTGGAACCACGGCGGCGTCGGCACGTCGGTGGACCAGGTCGGTGGCCTCGAGTTCGGCCCGCGCGCGCTGGTTCCCCAGGACTCTCTGCGCAAGGCGTGGTACGACTGGACGCTGAAGGACGGCCCGCGCCCCTGGTTCCTGGAAAAGCGCGTGGCCGTCTACATCGCCGGCCGCGACGCGTGGGAGTACGCCGACGCGCTGGACGAAGTCGCGAACGACCAGCTCACCTACCATTTCGACTCCGCCGACGGGCACCCCAACGACATTTTCCACTCCGGCACGCTCTCACCGGAGCCCACCGGCAACACCCAGTCCGACTCCTATGTCTACGATCCGCTGGACACCCGGCCCGGCGAGCTGGAAGACCACGAGTCCGGCAACAACCTGTCGCACTTCTTCTGGGGCGAGCAGCCGCTCAGCGAGCACTTCGCGCTGAACCTGTTCGGCAACGGGCTGGTCTACCACACCGAGCCCTTCGACGCCGAGACCGACCTGGCGGGATTCATGGAGTTCGACGCCTGGATGACCCTCGACGTCCCCGACACCGACTTCATGGTGACCGTCTACGAGATCCGCCCGGACGGCTCGAGCGTCTTTCTGACCGGCGACATCATGCGCGCGCGCTACCGCAACTCGCGCACGGTCGAGGAGCTGGTGACTCCGGGCCAGGCCAACCTCTACCGCTTCAACGGCTTCCAGTTCTTCGCGCGCCAGATCGCCAGGGGCAGCCGCCTGCGCCTGATCCTGAATTCACCGAACTCGGTGTGGCTGCAGAAGAACTACAACAGCGGCGGACGGGTGACGCACGAGTCGGGGGCCGACGCGCGCACGGCGACGGTCACGTTCCACCACGGGGGCGAGTATCAGAGCCGGCTGACGGTGCCGGTCAGGCGGCGGCCGGTGTCGTAGCGGGGCGGTGCATGCGTTGCCGATTGTCAGTCAGATTGACAATCTGCAAGGTTTCTGGCACTCTCATGTAGGTCAACCAAGGCCAACCGCCGCCGATTCGCCACTGGCTCGCTTACCGCAGGGAGAACAATGCCCGTCATCGACCGCAACCTTGCCGGGCCGCTCCTGAACCGCACGCGCCAATACCCGGTCGTTACCGTCACAGGTCCCAGACAGTCGGGCAAGACCACGCTGTGCCGCACCGTGTTTCCCGATCGACCCTACGTCTCGCTGGAGGGAATGGACGTGCGCGCGTATGCCCGGGAAGATCCCCGCGGCTTCCTGCAGGAGTACCGCGACGGCGCCGTCATCGACGAGGTGCAACGCGCGCCGGACCTGACGTCCTACCTCCAGGAGATGGTGGACGAGGATCCGACTCCGGGCCGTTTTGTTCTTACCGGTTCACAGCACTTCGGGCTCACCGAGGCGGTCAGTCAGTCGCTTGCCGGTCGCGTGGGCATGCTCCACCTGCTGCCTCCGGGGCTGGACGAACTGACCCGATTCGGCGAGCCGGTGCCGAGCCTGATGGAAGTGCTGTGGACCGGGGCATACCCGCGGATTCACGACCGCCGCATTCCTCCCGACGTGTGGCTGCGGGACTACTTCGCCACCTATGTGGAGCGTGATGTCCGTTCGCTCCGCAATGTCACCGATCTGGAAGCGTTTTCGTCCTTTGTGCGAATGGCTGCCGGGCGTACCGCTACCGAGGTCAACCTTTCGGGACTGGCGAGCGATGTCGGTGTCCGTCACAACACGATTCGGGCCTGGCTGTCGGTGCTGGAGGCCAGCTTCCTCGTCTTTCGGCTGCCCGCCTTTCGCAGGAACATCCGCAAACGCCAGATCAAGGCGCCGAAGCTGCATTTTCTGGACTCCGGCCTCGTGTGCCACCTGCTTCGCATCCGGTCCGCGGAGGAGCTGCGTCACCACCCGCTGCGCGGCGCGATCTTCGAGAGCTGGGTGGCTTCGGAGATCTTCAAGGCTGCGACGCACCGCGGCGTGCAGCCCTGGATGCACCACTACAGGTCCGCCGGTACCGAGGTTGATCTGATCGTCGATACGGGCTCTGCATTGATACTCACCGAGGCCAAGTCGGGAAGCACCGTCACACCGCGCTTTTTCGCGGGTACTCACAGGCTTGGAACCCAACTGGCAGACGCCGGATACGCGATTGAGCGGCGCGTGGTCTACGGTGGCGATCTCCGTCAGTCACGCGGGGACGCGGAAGTCGTCCCGTGGAACCGTCTGCTTGACTTGAGCTGGTGAGCGGTGCTCCTCAGCCCCCAACCCGTCCATAGATCCGGAAGTCCAGGGTCGTGTCCATGCCTGGGCCGGTCGACAGTTCGACCTTGACCGGCTCGCTCAGCCCGCCCGGCGGCAGGCGGTCGTGCGACCCCATCCTGCCTTCGAACGACCACTCGCCGCCTTCGCCGCCCACCCCGCGCAGCCGCACGGGCCCATGCACCGCCGCGTCCGACACATTCCGGAGCTGCACTTCGACCGTTGCCGTGCCGCCGGCCGCGTCGTAGACGACAGGTCCCGTCACCACGAGCAGTTCGCCGGTGATGTCCGTCTCCTCGCCGGCGGGAGCGGCGGGCGGGTCCGAGGCGACTTCCACCGTCGTCGTGAACAGCTCGTCGATCCCGTTCCGGCGGCTGATCCAGAGGGGATGGAAGGCGGCGTTGGCGTCGCCGGCTAGACCCAGGTAATGGCCGGGCTGGTTGCCGCGCGCGTTGTCGAAGGAGACCTCCAGACGGGCGTGGCCCAGATCGCCGAAGTACTCCGCCCTGGCATTGCGGCTCTGCTCCGCCATCTGGATCGTCATGCGCTGAACCAGGTCCATCTTCGCGATTTCTTCCTCGGTCAGGTCCTTCACGTCGGGGTCGGCCGCCACGTTGTGGACCCGTGCCACGGGGGCGTGCGCCGGCGGCGGGCACGACGGCGCGCTCGCCACCGGGACGTTCGCGGCGAAAGTCTCCCCGCCGTCCGACGACGAGGTGAAGAAGAGCTCCCAGCAGCGGCGCGTCTCGTCGCGGCGCCGGTCGTACCACGCCACGCCCACGACGCCGTCCCGGTTGACCTCCACCACGGGGAGCATTCGGTCGTCCAGCGGGGCGCCGGGCGCGGGCGGATCGTTGTCGTTGAGGCGCATCTGGTCCGACCAGCTGCGCCCGCCGTCGGTGGAGCGCCGGAACCAGATGTCGGAGGTGCCGCCGCTGACCTGGTCCCAGACGATGTAGATGTTGTCGCCGTGCGCCCCGCCCGTGCGGTCCCACGCGACGATCGGCAGCGTGAACGCGCTGGTCATCTCGGTCTGGGCGTAGGGCCACGAGTGGTTGCCGACCCGGAAGGCGACCTCCGGTTCGGTGAAGGTCTCGCCGCCGTCCTCCGACCGCATGGTGAAGAAGGGCATCTGGGCGTTCTTCTCGTCGGTCAGCGGGAAGAAGTACTGGTAGAAGGTGACGAGCAGGGTGCCGTCGGAGAGCACGACGGGCTCGGTGGCCACGAGCTTGCCCCCCGGGATGGTCGCAAGAAGCTTCGGCTCGCTCACCGTGTTGCCGCCGTCGTCGAGGGTATGCACGAAGAGCTGGAAGTCGTCCCGGATGAACGAGTCGCGCACGTCGTTCCATACGACGTAGAGGCGTCCGCGGTTGGGGCCGTCGCTCCAGTCGGCGGCGATGCGCGCGTGGTCCGGCGGCACGGGGCTGCGCAGGCGCGCCGGGCCCGTCCAGGTGGCGCCCTCGTCGTCGGTCGACCACACCATGATGGTGCCCTCGCGGCGCGCAGATTGGCCGAGCAGGTCACCCATCGTGTTGGCGCCGATGTAGCAGTACAGGATCCACATCCTGCCGTCGGGGCCGGGCACCACCATCGGATCGAAGGCGCCGGGCTCGTCGCCGGGCAGGGTGATCGGCTCCCAGGAGACACCGCCGTTGCGGCTCAGAAACGCCGCGTTGCTGCGCGTGGCCAGGGTCAGGGCCATGGACGGATCGGGGAAGCTCAGGCCCCCCGTCTGGGTCACCGCGATCAGGAAATCGGAGTTGTCCGGACTGGCGGCGATCCAGGGCTCGTTGAACTGGCCGGGCCCGACGCGCAGGTTGGGGCCGACGACGACTTCGGGGGTCTGGGCCTCGGCGGCCGCGGCGGTGATTGCTGTTGCGGCCGCGCCGGCCGCGCAGGTCAGGAGGAGCGGAAGTATCGTCGGAATGTGGCGAAGGGATGTCGGTGTCGTTCTCATTGTGGCCCGGCTCCTGATTACTGCATGTTTGCTGACGGCGGCGCGTTCCCGTTGACCATGGGGGGGCGCGCGATCAGGGACAAGATCGACAACCGGGACTGGAGAGAATGCAGCGAGACTACGACGCGATCATCATCGGTGCCGGCGTCATCGGCACCGCCACCGGCCTCGAGCTGGCCAAGCGCGGCTACCGCACGCTCAACGTGGATAAGCAGCCGACCGCCGGCTCCGGCTCGACGTGCAACACCTGCGCGATCATCCGCCTCCACTACTCCACTCCCGATGGCTGCGCAATGGCCAGAGAGAGCTACTTCTACTGGCTCGACTGGGGCCGCTATCTGGGCGTGCCCGACGAGATGGGGCTCGCGCAGTACGTCAACACCGGGTGTCTGGTCATCAAGAACGACCGCAACAAGAACCTTGTGAACGTCATGGCCGCGCTCGACGAGCTGCACGTCGCCTACGAGGACCTCACCGCGGACGGAGTCGGCGCGCGCTTCCCCTGGATCGACACCCGCACCTACGGTCCCCCCGTCACCACCGACGACGACCGCTTCGGCGAGCCCACCGGCGGCCACATCCGCGGCGCCGTCTACATCCCCGAGTCGGGCTACATCGACGATCCCACCCTCGCGTGCCACAACCTGCAGCGGGCGAACGAGGCGCATGGCGGCGAATACCGTTTCAACGCGGAAGTTGTTGAGGTTTTGCAGAGCGGCGGCCGCGTCGCCGGAATACGCCTCGCCGACGGCTCGGAGGTCCGCGCACCCGTGGTCGTGAATGTGGGCGGACCCCACTCGGCGATCATCAACCGAATGGCCGGCGTGCTCGACGGCATGAACATCTCGACGCGCGCCCTGAAGCAGGAGGTGTGCTACGTCCCGGCTCCCGCCGGCATGGACTACCACCAGCTCGCGCCGCTCATCTCGGACGGCGACATCGGGTGCTACTCGCGGCCCACCACCGGCAACCACATCCTGATCGGCTCCGAGGACCCGCCCTGCGACATCCTCGAGTGGGTGGAGGATCCCGACGACTACAACACCAACTTCACGCATCAGTGGGACACCCAGGTGATGCGCGAGGCCCAGCGGCTGAAGGGCCTGGGCATCCCGGGCCAGACCGGCGGGCTGGTGGACCTCTACGATGTGTCGGACGACTGGATCCCGATCTACGACAAATCCGACCTGCCGGGCTTTTACATGGCCGTAGGGACCTCGGGCAATCAGTTCAAGAACGCTCCGGTGGCGGGCAAGCTCATGGCCACGCTGATCGATGCGGTCGAGGGCGGACGCGACCACGATGCGGATCCGGTCACGATGCCGCTCACGTACACGCGCCGGACGTGCGACATCGGCTTCTTCAGCCGCAGGAGGACGCTGAACCCCGACTCCTCGTATTCGGTGATCGGGTGACGGACCCGTGAACTGGCTCCGGCTTCGGCGCCTGTGGCGTCCGGCGCCGCTCAAGCGCCACTACGAAGTGGTGATCATCGGCGGCGGCATCCACGGCCTGGCGACCGCGTGGTACCTGGCAAGCGCCCACGGCATTCGCGACGTCGCGGTGCTCGAAGCGCGCTACATCGGCTTCGGCGGATCCGGCCGGAACACGGCGATCGTGCGCGCCAACCAGCGCACCGCCGAGAATGTGCGCCTCTACGACGAGGGGCTGAAGCTCTGGCCCGTGCTGACCAGGAAGCTCGACTTCAACCTCATGTTCTTCAACTGCGGGAACCTCAACCTGGGACACAGCGAGGCCGCGGTGAACGACTTCCGGATGGCGGCGAGCACCCACAACTACATGGGCGTCAGGTCGGAGGTGCTCGACCCGCAGCAGTGCGGAGAACTGATTCCCGGGCTGGACGTCTCGGACCGTCCCACGTTTCCGATCCACGCCGGGCTGTACCATCCGCCGGGAGGCATCGTGCGGCACGACGCGGTGGTGTGGGGGCTGGCGAAGGGTGCGAGCGCCCACGGGGTGCACATTCACGAGGGTTGCGAGGTGCAGGGGATCGACACGAGGAACGGCCGCGTGACCGGCGTGCGGACCAACCTCGGCGCGATCGGATGCAAACGTCTCGGGATCATGGCGGGCGGCTACAGCTCCGCCGTGGCCGCCATGCTGGGGATCGAGCTGCCGATCCACCCGCTGACGATCCAGGCCATGGTCACGCACCCCATGAAGCCCTTCCTTCACCACGTCTTCAGTTCTGGCGCGTACCACGTCTACGCCAACCAGACGCTCAAGGGAGAGATCGCGGCCGGCGCCCACATGGACCCGCAGGTCAACTACACGACCGACGCGACCGCGTACTACCTCAAACACCAGGCCGAAGCGCTGACCGAGCTCATGCCGGCGCTGCGCGGGGTGCGCTTCATGCGGATCTGGGCCGGTCTGGCCGACATGACGCCGGACATGGCGCCGATCCTGGAGGGCAATCTGGCCTATGACGGCCTCTACCTGGACGCCGGCTGGGGATACTTCGGCTTCAAGTCCGGCCCCGTCGCGGGCAAGTACATGGCCGAGTACATGGCGACAGAGGAACGCCCGGAGATCCTCGGGGCATTTCAGCTGAAACGTTTCCTGGAGAACCGGTACTCGGGCGAGACGGCTGCGGTCATGAAATACGGGCACTGGGACTGATGGGGATGGCGCCGTGACCTTTCGACTCACCTGCCCCGTGTGCGGAAAGCGGGACGTCTACGAGTTCACCTTCGGGGGACAGGAGCGGGGGCCGCGGCCCTCCCAGGAGGAACACGATGCCGAGGCGCACTACCGCTGGACACAGTTCCGGCTGATCCCGAACGAGCCCCAGGAGGAGTGGTGGTATCACGGGCAGGGGTGCGGGATCTGGTTCAGGACGACGAGGGATCCGCGCACCAACCGGGAGGTGGAGGGCGGTGGCGGGGCGCGCTGACGGGGTTGCGAACGGCACCACCGGTGGCCGGCCGCAAGGGTCACGCGACGCCGGAGCCATGGGCCCGCCCGACGCCGGGTCTGCGGGGCCGCCCGAGGGCCGCCTGCCCGTCGGACCCACGTGCCGCGTCGACTTTTCCCGCCCGCTCGACTTCACCTTCCTGGACCGGCAGCTGACCGGATTCGCCGGCGATACGGTGGCCTCCGCGCTGTACGGAGCCGGGGTCCGGATCTTCGGCCGCAGTCTCAAATACCACCGTCCGAGAGGGATGTACAGCATGGACGGTGAGTCGGCGAACACTTTGATGTCGATCGACGGCGTGCCGAACGAGTGCGCGGAGACGACCGAACTGCGCGCCGGGATGACGGTTCACGCCCAGAACGTCCGCGGCGACCCGCGCAGGGACATCTTCGGCCTCATCGACCGTTTCCACCTGTTGATGCCGGCCGGATTCTACTACCGGCTCTTCCACCGGCCCTACCACCTCTGGCCGAGGTTCCAGAACGGCCTCAGGCGCATGGCGGGCACCGGGGTGCTGGACCCGCACGGCGACTACGGCGATGGGGTTCGCGCGGAGCGGTATCTGAATGCCGATGTCGCGGTGGTCGGAGGTGGGCCGGCCGGGATGGCGACGGCGCTCGCGGCTGCCGAGCGGGGGCTCAGGGTGTGTCTGTTCGAGCGGCGGGGCTGGCTCGGGGGACATCTGGCGTGGCGTGTGCGCGAATTCGAGGGCGAGCCGCTCTACAGGCGCGCGGAGGCGCTGGCCGAGCAGGTGCGGGCCGCCGAAAACGTGAAGGTCTTCAGGAACTCGCCGGTCACAGGGGTCTGGGGCGACAACCTCGTGACCGGGTTCACCGTGGGCACCGACGACGACCCGTTTCGCGAATGCCACTGGGAGTGCCGGGCGAAAGCGGTTGTGGTCGCCGCCGGGTGCATGGACCGGCCGCTCGTGTTCAACCACAACGACCGTCCCGGGGTGATGCAGGTGGGCGCGGCATGGCGCCTGGCCCGCACCTACGGGGTGCGGTCGGGGAAGCTGGCTGTCGTCAGCGGAGCCGACGATCTGAGCATCGAGGCCGCGATCGACCTCGACGACATGGGGGTGCGCGTGCGGTTCGTGGCCGATGCGCGCGAGTCGGGGCAGCAGGACCCCGCGGTGTTCGCCGCGCTGTGTGACCGGGGGATACCGCTGTTGCCGGGCTGCACGGTCTCGCGGGCGATCGGACGCAATCGCGTCAGGGGATGCGTGGTCGTGCCCTTGAGCGGGCGCGGATGGCGCCGCTACCGCTGCGACCTCATCGTCGCGAACGCAGGCATGCAGCCTCGCATCGGGACGCTGGCGACGGCCGGGGCCCGCCTCGCGTACGATACCCACACGCACAGCTACCAGCCCGCCGAACTGCCGCCGGGCGTCTTTGCCGCCGGAAGCATGACCGGGCTGCGCAATCCGCGTGCTTGCGAGGTCTCGGGACAGGTTGCGGGGTTGCGGGCGGTGCAATGGTGCGGTGGGCGCGGCGGTGGGCGCGCCCGGGGAGCGCTCGAAGCCGCCCGGCGCGAGGCCGAGGCCCTGTCCGGCCCGGTTGCCGGGTGCGGCGTTCGCCATGCGTCCGGGATCGGCCGCGGCGGGAAGGCGTTCGTCGACCTCGACGAGGATGGCACGTACAAGAACGTGAAGGAGTCGGCGGTGCAGGGCTTCGATGTGCCCGAACTCGCCAAGCGCTTCGGGGGGTTCGGGCTGGGGCCGGGCCAGCACCGCGTGGCGGGGCAGAACCTCGCCATGATCATGGCCGACCTGCGAGGCGAGCCGGTGGAGTCGGCGATGCCCACGACCGTGCGCCCGCCTCTGGTGCCGCCGAGCCTCGCGACGCTGGCCGGGCCGGGGCACGATGTACACAAGCGCACACCGCTCCATGCCGAGCAGGCGGCGTCCGGGGCGATCTTCCGCCGCGTCGGGCCCTGGCAGCGGGCCCGCTACTTCAGCGACGACCCGACGTGCCGCGACGAGATCCGGAACGTGCGGACCAACGTGGGGGTTCTGGACAGTTCACCGCTCGGCAAGTTCCGGATCCATGGTCCGGATGCGCTGAAAGCACTGCAGAGGGTCTACATATCCGACATGGGCCGGGCCCGCCCTGGCCATTGCAAATACTCGGCGATGTGCAACGACATGGGGCAGATCGTGGACGACGGCGTCGTCGTCAAGGAAGCGCCGGGCGACTACTACTTCACGACCAGCTCCGCCCGGGCGGGGTCGACGGTGGAATGGTTCCGTTTCCACACCCGCTACGACGGATGGGACTACAACCTCGTCAACCTCACCGACGTGCTGGGATCGATCAACATCGCGGGGCCCAACGCCCGCAGGGTGCTGGAGCGGGTGACGGGCGACGATGTATCCAACGGGGCGTTCCCGTACCTGGCCTGCCGGCGCATCACGCTCGGCGACGGGGTCGAGGCGCGTTGCCTGCGGCTCGGCTTCGTGGGCGAGCTCTCCTTCGAGGTGCACGCGCCGGCCAGCTACCTGCGGTACCTGTGGGATCTGCTGATGGACGCCGGGGCCGACTTCGGGATCCGGCCGTTCGGTCTGGAGGCGCAGAACAGCCTGCGCGCCGAGAAGGGACACATCATCATCGGGACGGAATCGGAGCAGCGCGTCACCCTGACGGACATCGGACTGGGATGGCTGTGGGACCGGGAGGATACCGCATCGAAGAAGGTGGGCGCTCCCGCGCTGCGGGCCTGCGTGAAGCAGCCGGGCCGCATGAAGCTGGTGGCGTTTCGGGTGGAGGAAGGTGCCGACGCTCCGCTCGATGGGTCGCTGGTGGTAGACGATGAGGAGATCGTCGGGTACGTGTGCACCACGCGCCACAGCGAGGCGCTCGGGTGGCAGTATGGGATGGCGCTGGTGCGCAAGGCGTACTCCCTCCTGGGGCGGCGGATTCATCTCTGCCACGAGGAGAGGCGCGGACAGCGCGTGACGTCCACGGCCATCGTGATACCGCCGCACTTCTATGATCGCCACGGAGCAAGGGTGCGCTCATGACGGGCGTCCCTGCGGGCCAACGGGTCCCTGCGGGCCCACGGACGGCGATGCGCAGGTCACCCGTTTCCTTCGCCGCGACGCCGGCCGAGACCGAGACGCGCGATGGCTGGACCGTGGTGCTGGCGTACGAGGGAGAGGACGGCTGCGAGGGTCCCTGGCTCGTCGACCTCAGCCACCGGAGGCGCTGGGACTTTCAGGACGGCCGGTTGGAGAGAATGCGGCCCATGGGGCTGCCGGTGCCGAAGCGGTTCGGCGAGGTGGGGGTGCACGGCGCGCTGGCCATCAACCGCATGAACCGCACCCAGGTCGCGATCTGGCATCTGGGCGCCGACGCGCCGCCTTCGGCGCCGGACGAGATCGAGCTTACCGAAACCGCGGACGGGCACTGCATGCTGGCGTTCGTGGGGCCGGGCGTGCCCGAAGTTCTGGAGGGCCTGACGCCCCTCGACCTCTTCGAGCCGGAGCGTCCCAGGCCCTTCCTGACCCAGGGGCCGGTCCTGCACGTGCCCTGCCAGATCGTCACGTTTGCGGACGACCTGGTCGTGATGACGTGCGCGCGCGGCTACGGCCAGACGTTTGCGGAGGCGGCGCTGGAATCCGGCACGATCGCGGGGCTGCGGGCGGGGGGGGAGAGGGTGTTCAGTCAGGCGTTTTCGCAGGCAATGCGTTTCAGCTGAACAACGGGGCGCGATCGGGGAACGCGCCGCGAACGGCAAGTTCCGTCGCAAGCGGGGGCCGGTCGTTCGACACTCGGTGTTTGAGCGGCGATGCAACCGGGCCGGACGACAGAACGGCTCCCGCCAGTTGGTCCGAACGGGTTTCACACACTAAACAAGTTGGTTTAGTATTGATCAAACACCTGTCAAAGAAATAAATCATTGTACACCAATGACTTATGAGAATCACTTGCGATTCTGCGGGTTCCCGATCAAACAAAGTCCGGTTCGGCGGAGCCGAATCGGGGTATCAAGACCGGGCCCAGGAGGGTATGTAGCGCCGCGCACGCGTGCCTGCTTCCGGGTTGGCCACCGCGATCAGGCCGTCCCGTACGGCGTCGGAAAGAACCCGGGATGCCACCGCAGCGTTCTTCTCGGCGATCCCAAATCGCTTGCGCAGGGACGCATTCGTCATCGGCTGGTGGGTCACGTAGCGCAAGCATGCGTGCATATAGCAAGCATGGAGTCTCTCTCCGCGGTCCATGTCCCTTAGCGGCTTGTGCGCGAAGAGCGTGGCGCGTGTGGACCCGGGTGGCCGCTCGAAAACGGGTGCGGGCAGAGCGTGCATCTCGACAGCACGGACCACCTTGCCGATTCCACTTCCCCTCTCCTCGCAGATATTCAGACGCCGCATCAGCGAAGCGAGTTTCTCGTTTCGCGAACGGGGTTGGGTGTCGAGAAACCGCTGCGTATCGATTAGTGGCTCGCCCGGGTTGCTGATCTCCAGGCGGCGGTCAAAGATCTCGACCATCGGTCCGGCTCCGGTGACCGTGAAATCCTGGTGGATCAGCGCGTTGGCGACCAGTTCGCGGATGGCCACCGCCGGGAACATCGGCACTTCCTGGCGGAATACCGGCCCCAGCACTTCGTTCGACGGGGTCCAGGCCCGGATGTGGTTGACCAGACCGCCGAAGCCGCTCGCGTAGCCCTTGCCGCCCTGCACTTCGCGTACCGTTTCCGACCGTCCGGAACCGCGGTAGAGAATCACCCTGACCGCTTTCCGCTCAAGGCGAGGAAACTCGGCCAGACGACGTGCGAAGAGAACGGCTCCTAGGTTGGTGACACTGTAGCCGCCCGCCGGATTCCGTTGAACAAGCCGATCGTCGGCCAACGCTTGCAGGATGGCGTCTCGTCCGTCAGCGGGAGGCGCGCGCAAGAGGTCGAAATAGGCGGGGTAGTCCAAGGCTCGCAGAACCTCCTCGCCCGTGAGGTGCTCTGCTGCGATGCCTTCTTCAAAAGAGGCCGCGAGAAGATGTTGCCAAAGCTGTTGCTGTAGGGCTGGGTGGTCCCGGAGCTTTCTCGTGGAACTCCCAATGCGAATGAACTCGGTGCCCATGAAGGCGATGGGCTGGTTCGTTGCGGGCGGGACCTCGAGTATGAGCATCCTCTTGCCGTCCACCTCCACATCCACGAAACGGAAGTGGATTTGCGGCTCCAGCCGCTTCGCCAGCCAAGGCTCGAGGAGTTCGTTTCCTTTCCGAGTGGTCCCAGGCGTGAAGGTCGTTCCGACTAGCTCGTGGGTTCCGTTCCTCACTCCCCACAAACGTACCCTGACGACTGACCCCGCGTGGCGGCCGCGTTCGCCAATGCGGAAATGTACTGACCGACCTGTTCCGGATTCTTGTAGTTCTCCTTGAATTCCACCCACTCGGTCTCGTGAGGGAGCGCGCACAGCTCGCGCACGAGGTCCTCATGGTACCGAGACGGATGCTGGGTGATCGTCATGGGCGGGTGTTCTACTGACGGAATGGACTGTGCATGGGCATCTTGAACACTAATCCGCAGTCAAGCAACAGTCAAGCAACTAAATCGTTATCCTGCAACGTCTTGCACATCTTCGAATCGAAATCGCCGGCTTTCAATCAAACAAATACCGGGCCCAAGAGCGGCGTCACTCACCACGTTTCAGCTGGAACGTCGCGCGCGCCTCGCTACGGAATCACGCTCCTCTCGCGTCCGGTCAGCCCCAGCAGGTGTTCCTGGAAGTACCTGCGGCTGGCGGCGCCCGTGAACGCGGCGCTCTGGCCCGTGAACCAGTGCGGCTGTTCGGGCACGACGATGAGGTCGTGGGGCTTTCCGGCCCGGATCAGCGCCTCGACCAGCTTCATCGTGGCCGAGAAGGTGGCGTTGACGTCGCTCGTGCCGTGGATCAGCAGCAGCTTGCCCTTCAGGTCCCCTGCCAGGCGAAGGCTTGAGCCGTATTCGTACCCCTCGGGGTTTTCCCAGGGCCGGTCCATGTAGGGTTCGATCGCCCAGGCGTTCTGGTCGTGGATGTCGTAAACGCCGTTGGTGGCGACGCCGACATCGTAGAAGTCAGGCTCGAGAAGCATGGCCCGCACAGTCATGTACCCGCCCCACGAGCCGCCGTGTATTCCGACCCGGTCCAGGTCCATCCACGGGCGCGTGGCGGCCGCGTTCTCCATCGCGGCGCGGTGATCGGGGATTTCGTTGCGGCCGAAGTTGCGGTACGCCACGTCCTGGAACGCCTTGCCGCGCTCGGTGGTGCCGCGTCCGTCGACCATGAACACCACGAACCCGAGCTGGGCCAGCGCGGCCTGGCTGATGCCCCGCCCGTCAGTGAACGTCTTGGGGACCCAGCTGATGAAGGGGCCATTGTAGATGTAGTCGATCACGGGGTAACTGGCCGCGGGGTCGAAGTCGTGCGGCTTGTAGATCAGCCCGTGCAGGTCGGTCTCTCCGTCGGCGGCCTTGACCACGAACTCCTCGGGCGGCGTCCACCCCAGCTCATCGAGAGCGCTGACGTCGGCTTCGGTCACGACGGACACGAATTCGCCGGATGTGGTGCGGAAGTCGGTGCGGGGCGGCCGGCTCGTGCTCGAATGCGTGTCCACCAGATAGGCGCCGTTGGGCGAGATCGCGGTGCTGTGCTGTCCCTCGCCTTCGGTGAGCCGCACGACTTCGCCGCCGTCCAGCGGCACACGGTAGAGGTGCGTGTCGTATGGGCGCCCCTCCTCGCGGTGCCCGTTGAAGTAGACGACGCCTGCGGTCTCGTCGACGTGCACGATCCCGGTGACCGGCCATTGTCCTTCGGTAAGCCGACGGATGAGCTGGCCGTCAATGCCGTACAGGTAGATGTGGTCCCAGCCGTCGCGCTCGCTGATCCAGAGGAAGCGTTCGCCGTCGGACAGCGGACGCGCCAGCGCCCGCCAGGACGGGGTCGTGCCGATCCCCTTGATGAACGTGGGCTGCACCTCCTCCAGCACGATGCGGGTCTCGCCAATGGCCGGATCGGCGGCGACGAGCTGCAGCGTCTGGTAGGTTCGCGACATTCGCAGGAAGAGGTACTCCGACCCGTCGGGCAGCCAACCGACCGGGCTCAGGATCTGTTCCTCGTCGCCCGTGTCGACCCTGACCGCGCGGCGGGCGGGTATGTCCACGATGTGGAGCTCCTGCCGCGGCAGCGGATTCCCGGCCTTCGCGTAGGGTGCGTATTCGACCTCTTCGGTCTGCTTGAGCCAGTGCACGACCGGCACCCGCTCCATGCGGCGGCTGTCCACCTTCATCGCGGCCACGCGGGCACCGTCCGGGGCCCACATCGCCCCCTCGACGCTCCACGCGTAGTCCTCCTCGCCGTCTTCGAGCACCGGCTGGTCGCGCCCGTCGAAGGTGGCGCGCAGCCACAGGTCGTCGTCCTTCTCGGTCAGCAGCCAGCGTCCGTCGGGCGAGGGCACCTCCATGACCGGGGGCGCGCCGCTGGTGAAGCCTTCGCGCACGACGCGGGGACGCGCGCGCTCGGCGGCCTCGGCCTCGCCCGGCGGCCGCGCGGTGACCGTGTACGTCTCGATGTCCAGCGCAAAACCCCGCCCCTCCACGTCGAAGTGGACGGTCTGTTCGCCCTCGCCCGCGGACCCGCCTTCGCCCGCGAAGGTGAAGGTGTCGAACGGCAGGCCGCGATACGGTGGTTCGTGACCCAGCACCGGTGTCAGGGCTTCCCGCAGGCGGTCGCCGTCGAACAGCGGCTCGGTGGCACCGGTCGCGGGGTCCGCACGATAGATGACGGTCTGGTCGGGCTGGCCGTCCGCGAACCAGAAACTCTGACCGTCGGCCATCCAGTTGACGGCGCAGCCGGCGCCTCCGAGCGCACCGGGATCGGGGCACACGGTCCCCCCCTTGATCAGGGTCGGGATCGCCATGTAGCGCGCGTACATTGCGTCCCGTTCCGGGTCGAGCGATTCCTGGGCGAACGTGGTGACTGGGATGAGACACGCCAGCATCGCGGCGAGGATGACACGAGATCGCATGGTTGCGGGCTCCCTGGAGGAAGGGGTGTAAGACCGAGGGGGTCTGGCTTCGGACCCTGCGCCCGGCCAGTATACCGGCGGCACGATCCATCTTCCAGACCGAACCCCGAGGTCAACATGGCGACACAGCCGAGCTCACCACGCCGTATCCCGGCCCTTCTCGCGCCCGCCCTTCTCGCGCTGGCCCTGCTGGCGTCCGCGCTCGTCGGCCCGGCCCCGGCGGCCGCCCAGCAAGTCACCGAGAGCGCCTACGCCCGCGCCGAGCAGTTCCTGCCCTGGAACGCATCGAAGCTGATCTCCGGCGACCAGGTCGCGCCCGAGTTCTTCGACGGCGACCGCTTCTGGTACCGCAGCCGCACCGGGTCCGGCCACGAGTTCATCGTCGTCGATCCGGCCGCTCGCTCGCTCGCTTCTGCCTTCGATCACGCACGGCTCGCTGCCGCGCTCTCGGTCGCTGCCGACACGGCCTACGAAGGCCGCACCCTCCCCTTCGACGAGTTCGACTTCGTGAACGGCGGCGGCGCCATCCGCTTCCAGGTGGCCGACTCGGTGCAGTGGACCTGCGATATCGGCGCCTACACCTGCGCCGGACCGACCACCGCGACCGCGCCTTCCGCCGCCGAACGCCCCTCGCCCGACGGCCGCTGGATTGCCTTTGCCCGGGACGAGAACATGTGGGTACGGGACGCCGCCAGCGGTGAGGAGACACAGCTGACCCACGACGGCGAGACCGACTTCGGCTACGGGGCGATCCCGGAGGGCTGCTGCCAGGAGATCACGAGCCGCCGGGCGAATCGCGAGCGCTCGCCGGTCATGCAGTGGTCGCCGGATTCGCGCCGCATCGCCACGCACCGCTACGACGAGCGCGAGGTCGAGCGCTTTCACCTGCTGGAAGCCGCCGACGGGCGCCCGATCCTGCACTCCTGGGCCTACGCGCTCCCGGGTGACTCCGTCGTCCCCACGTCCGAGCTGTGGTTGCTCGACGTGGAGGCCGGCACCTCGGTCCGCGCCGACATCGAGCCCCAGCCGGGCAATTTTGCGCGCGGCGACACCAGCTACGTGGATGTGCAGTGGACGGCGGACGGCGGCCACGTGTTCTACACGCACCGCAGCCGCGACTTCAAGAGCTACAGGCTCTACCGCGTGGACGCCGCCACAGGCAGCGCGACCGAACTCCTGGAAGAGACCGGGCCGACCTACGTCGAACTCAACAACTTCACCTCGTTCCCGCCCGCCTGGCAGGTGCTCGGGAACGGCTCCGAGTTCCTCTGGTGGTCGGAGCGGGACGGCTTCGGACACCTGTACCTGTACGACGGTGAGGGGAACGTCCGGAACCAGGTCACGTCCGGCCCCTGGCTTGTCGCGCAGCTCCTGCACGTGGACGAGGTGTCCCGCACCGTCTACTTCACGGCGGCGGGCCGCGAGGAGGGACGCCACCCGTACCACCTCCACCTGTATCGCGTCGGCCTGGACGGCTCCGGGCTGCAGCTGCTGAGTTCCGAGGACGCCGTGCACCAGGTTACGGTGTCACCCTCGGGCAGCTACTTCGTGGACCAGTACTCGGCCCCCGAGATGGCGCCCGCAGCCGTCGTGCGCGGACGCGACGGCGGCGTCCTGCAGACCATCGAGACCGCCGACATCTCCCGGCTCGAGGAAGCCGGCTGGATCCCGCCGGTGCCTTTCGAGGCCAAGGGGCGCGACGGCACGACCAGCGTCTACGGCCTGCTCTGGTTCCCCTCCGACTTCGACCCCGAGGCGAGCTACCCGGTGGTCGACTACATCTATCCGGGCCCCCAGATCGGCGCCGTCACCCGCTACGATTTCTCGGCCTCGGGACGAGGCAATGGCCGTGCGCTCGCCGAACTCGGTTTCATCGTCTTCGCGGTGGACGCCTTCGGCACGCCGCTGCGCTCGAAGGCCTTCCACGACGCCTACTACGCGAACATGGGCGACAACGGCATCCCCGATCACATCTCCGCGCTCAAGGAGCTGGCGGGGCGCTACCCCCAGATGGACCTCGACCGCGTGGGCATCTTCGGCCATTCGGGCGGTGGCTTTTCATCGACCGACGCGATCCTGCGCTGGCCGGACTTCTTCAAGGTGGCCGTCTCGGGGGCCGGCAACCACGACAACCGGGGCTATCACTTCCCCTGGGCGGAGAAGTACCAGGGTCTGCTGGTGGAAAACGCCGACGGCACCGACAACTACGACAGCCAGGCCAACCAGAACATCGCCGCGAACCTCAAGGGGAAGCTGCTGCTCCACTACGGCACGCTCGACGACAACGTGCATCCCAACATGACCGTCCGGGTGATCGACGAACTCATCCGCCACAACAAGGACTTCGACATGTTCGTGCTGCCGAACCGGAACCACGGCTACGCGAACGAGCCCTACGTGGTGCGCCGGACCTGGGACTACTTCATCGAGCACCTGCGGGGCGAGACCCCGCCGGAGGAGTACAGGATCACGGGTCCGGGGGGGTGAGGGCGAGGACTTGCTCTGATCGACGTCCACTGGTAGGGTAGAAGTCGTGCCAATCTTCTACCATTTGATCCAACGACCAGGGTCAGACAATGGGCCTCAACATCAAGAACGACGAGACGTGCCGGCTCGCCGGCCAGCTGGCTCGGCTGACCGGCGAGACCAAGACGGGTGCGATCACCGTCGCGTTGCGCGAACGATTGGAGCGCGAGCACAGGCGACGCAGCGCCGAGACCCGTGCCCGTGAACTTCGTGCCATCGCGGAACGCTGCGCGAAGCTCATGGGACCAGGACCGTCGGCTGTGGAACACGGGGAAATGCTCTATGACGAACGGGGTCTTCCCAAGTGATTGTCGACAGCTCGGCGCTGCTCGCGGTGCTGAACCGGGAGCCCGATGCGGAGCATTATCAGACTGCAATCCTGACCGCGGCCCCGTGCCGAATGTCCGTCGCGAACATGCTCGAGACATCAATCGTGGTCGAGAGCCGCGGGGGAGCGGATGCAGGCGAGGAACTCGATGCGTTTATCGAGCTTGCCGGGATCGAGCCGGTTGCGGTAACGACCGAACAACTTGCGGCGGCGCGCCAGGCCTGGCGTCGCTTTGGCAAGGGAAGGCACCGAGCGGCTCTGAACTTCGGAGACTGTTTCGCGTATGCGCTCGCCCGGGTGACAGGCGAAGCGCTGCTATACAAGGGTTACGACTTCTCGCGCACCGATATCCCTTCCCGGTTCACCGCCGACCCGCCCAGGTAGACCGCGCTGATCGCCCGCGTATTCGCGATGTCGTCGAGCGGATTTGTGTCCAGCACGATGAAGTCGGCGCTCTTGCCCGGCTCGATCGTGCCCAGGTCGTCGGCGCCCACAAACGCGGCCGACGTACTCGTCGCCGCGACGATTACGTCCGCCGGCGACATTCCCGCCCGCACCATGTCCGCAAGTTCCTGGTGCACCGCCCACGGCGAACCTCCGTCGGTCCCGAAGGCCACCGTGAATCCCTCCCGGCTCAACCGGACCATGTTGCGCGCCTGAATCCCGAAGAACTCCTGCGCCTCCGGGCGATCGGTCGAATTGGCGTTCATCTCGGCGATCCGGTCGGCGGGCACCGTCCCCGCCAGCCAGTCGAAGGTCTCGGCAACTCCCGGCCCGGGCAGGTTGGGGACCAGCACGACGTGCGGCCGCTCCCGCCACAACTCCACCAGTTCGTCGTCGATGTCCATGTCCCGGATTCCGTGCGCGAAGGCGTCGACGCCGGCCCGGAGCAGCCCCTTCGCGTCCTCGAGGCGGAAGACGTGGGCCGTGACGCGCAGGCCGTTGGCGTGCGCCTCGTCGATGACGGCGCCGTAGAGCTCGGGTGAGAGCCGCTCGTACTGGCCGCCGCGGTCGTCCACCCAGATCTTCACGATGTCGACCTGCTGTGTCGCCAACTCCTCCACCGCGGCCCGTGCTTCTTCCTCGGTGGTGACCCAGTGCGGGACTTCGCTCCTCCCCGGCTCCGGCGAGGTAATGCCCCGGCCCGCGGTTTGCGAGCGCGCCGCGTCGGGAATGTCCTCGTTCCGCATTTCAAAAGCGGCGTTCCCGTCGTCCAGCCCCAGGCTTACCGCCAACGCCGTCCCGTAGTACGCCGAATGCTGCAGCTGCACGGTCCGACCTTCGCGCTCGGGATCCAGGTGGAAGTGCGCGTTGACGATCGCGGGCATGACGGTCTTGCCGCTCAGATCCATGCGAGCCGCGCCCTCCTCGACATTGACCTGCCCGGCTTCCCCCACCGCAGTGATGAGGCCGTCGTCCACCACGATCAACGCGTCTTCGATCACGGCGCCGTCTCCCACGATCACGCGCGCGCCCTCGAAGGCCACCGCGGTCGAGGTGGCGGTGTCGGAGGGGGCGGCGCAGGCCGAGAGCAGCAGACCCAGGAAAACGAGTGTGGACGGTCTGGCCACAGCCCTCGAATCGATGTTTGTCTTCGACATTGTGAACCTCACGTGTGGAGCCGGGGATTTCGTCGCACGGCGCGCGCCGCAGGACTCACGCTAACCGCCCGCTCGCCGGAACGTCCAGCCGCCGTACAACAGGCTCTGATAGAAGCGGCGAGGCTCCACGAGGCCGGCCGCCCGGGCCAGTTCCACAACCCGCGACGCCGGGGCGAAGTGAATCCCCTCTTCGATCCGCTCCGCGAAACGGCGTTTCTCGGCTGCGGTCATCCCTCGAATGGTCCAGTAGCGCCGCCAGGCCGGCATGTAGCGCTCGTGCTCCTCGGATCCCGGGTCGCCGTGCAGGTCGAAGAAGACGAACACGCCGCCCGGCCTGAGCCGCCGCGCGATGTCGTCCAGCAGCGCCGCCTTGCTGCCGTCGTCGGGGACGAAATGGAGGACGTTGATCAGGGTGGCGGCGTCGAAAAGGGGTTCGGTGGCCACGTCGGCCGCATAGCCCAGTTCAAACGTGACGCCTTCGTCCACCCCCGCTTCGGCGACGCGCCGACGCGCGATGTCCAGCATCTGGCCGGAGGGATCGACCCCGCGCACCCGGAGGTCAGGCCGCACCTGCTTGAGGGTGACGAGCTCGATTCCTGTGCCTGCACCCACCACGAGCACCCGTGCGCCCGGGGGAAGGTCGGGCTCGATGAGTGCGGCGAACATCGGGAAGAAGGTCGAATACCCCGGAATGACCTGCCGGGCGAGGGCTTCATAGCTCTCACCGTAATCACCGTCGAAGTTGAAGACTCCCTCGTCCAAAGCGGCCTGTCCACCGTATTCTGAAGGGGGATTCGATGTACTCGCGCGTCGTGCGCGCGCAAGGTACTCGCGCGTCACGCGATCGGCTACGCCACCGGCCAGGATAAGACGATGCCCTCCGACCCGCTACCGCCGACCAAAGGCAGTGAATCGTTTGCACGACGGGACTTCCTGAAGGTCTCGGCGGCTCTGGCGGCCGCGCTTCCGTGGGAGAAGGCTGCGGCCGCCCATCAGGCCCCGCTTGTGGACGGCGACCGGCTCAACGCCATGCTCACGGTCTTCCGGCGCTTCGGCGGTACGGACGACGGAGGTACCACCCGGCTGGCGTACAGCGACGAGGACATCGCCGGAAGAGCCTATGCCCGATCGGTCATGGAGAGCGCCGGCCTGCAGGTGTCGGTGGACCTCGCCGGCAACCTCATCGGAAGGCGCGCCGGCACCGACCCGGCGGCCCTGCCGATCATCATCGGGTCCCATCTGGACACGGTGCCGGAGGGCGGCAGCTACGACGGACACCTTGGCTCCGCCGCCGCGCTGGAGGTCGCGCTCACGCTGCACTACCACGCGATCGAGCTTCGGCATCCCCTCGAGGTCGTCATCTTCCAGAACGAAGAGGGCGGCAAGACGGGGAGCCGGGCGCTGGTCGGGCGGGTCGAGCCTCACGAGTTCGACATCGTCACGGCCTCCGGCTTCACCATACGGGACGGCATCAACCGTCTCGGCGGCGACTCCGCGCGGCTCGACGAGGCGCGGCGCGAACCCGGTTCCATGGCGGGGTTCATCGAACTGCACATCGAACAAGGCGCGGTCCTGGAAGCCGCCGGCACCCACATCGGCGTCGTCGAGGGCATCGTCGGCATCCGTCGCTGGAACATTATCGTGCGCGGCGCGCAAAACCATGCCGGAACGACCCCCATGCCCCAGCGCCGCGACGCCCTGGTCGCCGCCGCCGACCTGATCCGCGCCGTCAACGAGGTCGCCACCACCATGGAAGGGCGACAGGTGGCCACGGTCGGCAGGATCGAGGCCGTGCCGGGAGCGCCCAACGTCGTGCCGGGCGAGGTGCGCGCCACGCTCGAGATCCGCGACCTCGAAATGGACAAAATCGGACACGTTTTCACCGAAATTGTCGCACGCGCCCGCGAAATCGAGTCGGCCCGGGACGTCGCCATCGAACTCGACCGCTTCTACGAGAGCCTGGCCGCGCCCACCGCGCCCGCCTTCCGCGACATCATCGAGGAGCAGGCCGTCGCGCTCGGCTACTCCGCCGTGCGCATGCCTTCCGGTGCCGGACACGACGCCCAGAGCATGGCCGAACTCGGCCCGGTCGGCATGATCTTCGTCCCCAGCCGGGACGGCATCAGCCACGCACCGGAGGAATACACCGCGCCAGAGGACAACACGCGCGGCGCCAACGTGCTGCTCAGATCGGTGCTGGCGCTGGACCGCGCCGGGTAAGGGGGGGCAGCCGTGCTCCGCGGACTCCGCGCACCCCCTACAGGTACGTCACCCACCCCCACGGATCCGGCCCCGCGCCGTTGGCCACCTCCAGGTAGCGCGTCTGAATCCGCTCCGTCACCGGTCCCCGGCTCCCGCTCCCCACCTCCAGTCCGTCGACCGACCGAATCGGCGTAACCTCGGACGCGGTCCCCGTAAAGAACAGCTCATCGGCCGCGTACAGCATCTCCCGCGGCACCAGCTGCTCGCGCACGGTATAGCCCAGTTCCTCGGAGATCTTCAGCACCGAGTGGCGCGTAATCCCCGACAGCGAGGTCCCATCCAGGATCGGGGTGATGACCTCGCCGTTCACGACCATGAAGAGGTTCTGCCCGCTCCCCTCGCTCACCAGGCCGCCGGGCCCCAGGCCGATCGCCTCCACATACCCGTGCGACGACGCCTCCATCACCATCAGCGTCGACACCAGGTAGTTGCCCGCCGACTTCGCCCCGCTCGGCACCGTGTTGGGCGCCGGCCGGTTCCACGAGGACACGCACACGTCCACGCCCTTCGCGAGCCCCTCTTCGCCCAGGTAGGCACCCCACGGCCACACCGGGATATAGGTCTCGACCGGGCTGTGCTCCGGGTGCATGCTCGACGACCCGAAGCCGCGCAGCACCATCGGCCGGATGTAGCACGACTCCAGCTCGTTCCTGCGGATCGTCGCGCAGACCGCGTCGGCGAGCTCGTCGATCGAATACTCCGGTTGCATCCGGTACGTCCGGCTCGACGCCATGAGCCGCTTCAGGTGGTCATGGAGCCGGAAGACCGCCGGCCCCTTCGCCGTGTCGTAGCAGCGCACGCCCTCGAAAACCGACGCCGCGAACTGCACCGCGAGGCTCAGCACGTGCACCGTCGCGTCCTCCCAGCGCACGAACTCGCCGTCCTTCCAGATCCACGGGCTCCCCTCGAGTCTGCCGGCCTTGCCCATCGCGCTATTCCTCCGCCCCGGAGCCCGCGCTCCTCAGGTACGCGTCCGTCCCGTCCAGCCAGTCCTGCCGCGGCGGCGTGAACACGTCCACGTCGATCGTGTCCTCGAGCGCCACGGCCTCGTGCGGCACATTGCTGGGCAGGTGCAGAACCTCGCCCGAACGCACGACCAGCGCCTGAGGCCCGTCATCGCCGATCCGGAACTGCAGCGCTCCCTCCAGCACATACGTGATCTGCTCGTTGTCGTGCGAGTGCATCGGCACCACCGCACCCTTCTTGAGATAGACGTGCGCCAGCATGGACCGCTCGCCGGTGATCAGACTCCGCGAAATCAGCGGATTCAACTCCTCGACGGGTTGCTCGGCCACGCGGTAGTGGGTGACCCGTGCATCACTCATGGGGGTTTCCTTCGGATTAAGGGCGGCGAGGGCGGGTGCGGTGAAATGACCGCGCCCGCAAGGCCACCCAATCTGCACCGCCGACGGGAGAAGGGGAAGGCTGCCGCGCGGCCGAACCGCCCATTGCATCGCCCCGGTGCCCGCGCGGCCCGACCGCGCCGAACGCCCGGGAACGCGCTGGTGTATTATACCGGTCATGAGATCGTTGCTGCTTGCCGCCCTCCTCCTCATCAGTCCGCTCCGCGCGGCCGCGCAGCCCGTTCTGGGCGTCGTCGTCGAGGAAGGCACCGGCATGCCCGTGACGGGGGCGATGGTCATGCTCTTCACCGACGGCGGCGAGCGGGTGGACCGCATGCTCACCAACGTCGCCGGGCGATTCGCGCTGGACTCTCGCGCCGCCGGGCTGCACTACCTCACGGTGGAGCGAATCGGCTACGCCACGCTGACCACCGATCGCTTCACGACCGGCGCCGACGACCTGTACCTCACCATCGACGTCCCCATCGAGCCGATCCCGCTCTCCGGCCTCGATGTCGAGAGCGGACGACGCTGCGAGGTCAGGCCCGAGGAGGGACGGGTGACGGCCCGCGTCTGGGACGAAGTGCGCAAGGCCCTGACGGCGGAGGCGTGGACGCGCGAGGCAGCCCTGTACCGCTACACGCTGGAGCGTTTCTCGCGGGCCCTGGACCGGGAAGGCGAAAATGTGCTCGCCGACACGACGCGCATCACCACGAACCGTGAAGCGGCCTTCGAATCGGCACCGATCGAACGACTCGCGGCCGAAGGGTTCGTGCAGGCGGAGGGCGATTCGGCCACGACCTACCACGCGCCCGATGCCGGGGCGCTGATCTCGGACGTCTTCCTGGACACACACTGCATGGGTGTGCGGGATGGCGACGACGGCCGCATCGGCCTGACCTTCGAACCGATCCCCGAACGCCGGGTTCCGGATATCGCCGGCGTCCTCTGGGTGGACGCGGCGACCGGCGAGCTGGACAGGCTGGAATACGGGTACAGGAACCTGATCCGGTCGAGCGAGATCGGCGATCCGGGCGGCGAGGTCTCGTTCGTCCGCCTTCCGAACGGCGCCTGGATCGTCCGTGACTGGAGAATCAGGATGCCGCGCCTGGAGTCGGTCCTCGGGATCATCCGCCGCTACGGATATCACGACGAGGGGGGCGCCACAAGGGCCGTCACCGACAATCTTGGACGCGTGGTCCTCGACACCGAGGCCGGCACCATCTTCGGCGTGGTGACGGATTCGCTCGGGACGGGACCGCCGGACGAGACGGTGTTCGTCGACCTCCCGGGCACCGCGACCGGGATCATCCCGGACGACGACGGATCCTTCCTATTCAGCGGCCTGGACGCGGGACGGCACGTCGTGCGTGTGCAACGCCCGCTTCTCTCGTCCTGGGGTCTGGCCGCGGCCGAGGTCCCGGTCGACGCCGAGGTCGGCGAGGTCGCCTACGTCCGGCTGCGGGCCCCGTCGGTGGCAGGCGTGCTGGCCTCATCGTGCGGCGGCGCCCCTCGCCCGCCCGGAACCGCGGCGCTGCTGGGCCGGATCACCACGCCGGAGGACGCGCCGGGCGGCGAGGCACTGGTGACCGTGCGGTGGCCGGCCGCGACGGGCTACGCCCCGACCGGACCCGCGACCCCCCGGTACCCGTCCGGCGAGGCGGGACCGGCCTGGGAGATCGGCCGGGACGGCCATTTCGCGACCGCCACCACGACCACGGACGCGAGGGGCCTCTTCCTGCTCTGCGACCTGCCGCCGGGGCTGCGTCTTGCGGCCACCATCGGCCGGCCCGGCGCGGAACCGACCGTGCACACGACGATCTTCGTCGAGCCCGGTGCGGCGGCGGTGGTGAAACGGATCGTGATGTCAACTCTGGATTACATGATGTCAACTTAAGTTGACAGCAAAATTAGACGACAACCTAAATTTAGGTGACGCCCTAACAACATCTAACGATCAGGTGGCGGGCTCCGCGGTGTCGGCAAGTCCGCCGGCCACGCAAAAAAAAGACGCTACCCAGGACCAGTAACCCACCAGCAGATACGATATAGGGTCCCCCTCGCCCACCATCCAGATCGGCCAGTAGACCAGATTCAGCACGCCCGCGGCCCCGACCGGCCATCGGAGCCAACGTCCGTACGCCGGTCGCGAAGTCCGCAGCGCCAGCAAGCTGGCCAACATGAGCACGTTGGTCAGGGCGCTCAGCTTGCCGACCCGATCGCCCCAGAAGAGGGCGTTCAGGAAAGCATCCGCACCAATCTCAGTGGGAATGGTGTCAGGATCACTTGGTTCCTCCAGGTTCATTGCCAGGGGGCCGTACTCGACGTACGCGGGCAACAGAAACGACACTGCAAAAACAGCCCATCCCGCGTAGGCCAGCCGCCGCCATTTCGGCCTTCCAGGCTTCGTGGACTCCTTCGAAGGGTCTGACGGTGATTCCATCACTCTCCCGCTCGCTTTGGTGAGCAATCTACCTTGAATTAACAGTTCCTGTTGCGAAACCGTGGGGCCGTAGCCCGGCCTTGCTGCCTCTCTTTCGCCGCGGTTACCATTGGCTCCATGAACCGAATCCGAGGACAGACAGCCGTCATCACCGGCGCCACCGCCGGAATCGGCGAGGCGTGCGCCCGGGCCCTGGGCGAGGCGGGCGTCCACCTGGTGCTGATCGGCCGGCGACAAAGCCGGCTCGACGCGCTGGCGGCGGAGATCGCTGCCGGGAACGGAGTCCGCGCGCTGCCCTACCGGCTCGACGTGCGCGACCGCGCGGGCGTCACCGACTTCATCGCCTGGCTGGCGGGTGAAGGACTCGACGTCGACATCCTCGTCAACAACGCGGGTCTGGCCCGCGGCCTCGACCCCGTGCAAGCGGGCAAGCACGACGACTGGGACGAGATGATCGACACCAACATCAAGGGCCTGCTCAACATGACGCGCGCCATCCTTCCCGGGATGATCGCACGCGACTCGGGGCACGTGGTCAACATCGGCAGCATCGCCGGCCACTGGGTCTACCCGAACGGCGGCGTCTACTGCGCCACCAAGTACGCCGTGAGGGCGCTGACCGAGGGGGCCAACGTGGATCTCGTGGGCACGAAGGTGCGCATGTCGAGCGTCGATCCCGGCCTGGCCGAGACCGAGTTCTCGGTGGTGCGCTTCCGGGGTGACGAGGACCGCGCGCGCGACGTCTACGAGGGCACGCAGCCGCTGGTGGCCGAGGACATCGCCGATGCGGTCCGCTACGTGGTCAACACGGCGGCGCACGTCAACGTGCTACACCTGGTCATGATGCCGACGGTGCAGAGGTCGCCGTACGTGTTGGCACGGGAGCCGGCCGGCGGCAGCGAGGACTGAGAACCGATGGCAGGGACTCCCGGTGCATTCGCACGGCGAAGCGTCCGGGCGGTGTGCTGGCCTGCCATCGTTGGCGTCGCGGTTGTGGGGACGCTGGGGTCTGCGGCGCCGCCCTGGGGTTCCGCGGGCCATGAAATGGCTGCACGGGTCGCGGTGGCCGCCCTGCCGGCCGACATGCCGGCGTTCTTCCGCGACGCGGGGCCGCAACTGGTGTACCTCGACCCGGAGCCGGACCGCTGGCGGGTGTGGGAGCAGCGCGAGATGGACCAGGCGTTTTCCTACGATCACTACATCGACCTGGAGAATGTGCCCGAAGGCGTTCTCGACGCGCCCGACCGCTTCGTCTACCTCCGCTTGCTGTACGAGGCCGGCCTGGACCGGCCGGAGCGCGACGCGGGCTTCCTGCCCTTCCGCATCGTCGAACTGTACCAGCGGCTGGTGAGCGCCTGGCGCCGGTGGCGAGTCGAGGAGAACCCGGAGCACCGGGCCTGGATCGAAGAACGCATCGTCAATGACGCGGGAGTCCTGGGCCACTACGTGACCGACGGGTCGCAGCCGCACCACACCACGATCCACTTCAACGGCTGGAACCTCGAGACCCCCAACCCGGAAGGCTACACGCGCGACGGGCAGTTCCACGCGCGCTTCGAGAGCCTTTTCGTGGAGGCGCACGTCAGCTACGACGATGTCGCCGCGCACGCCCGCGCCGGCACGCCGCAATCGGTCGTGGGCTCGGCTCGCAGTGCGGTCATGTCCCACATCGCGGCGGCGCACCAGGAGGTGGAGACGCTGTACCGCCTGGACCGGGACGTCGGGTTCGACCCCGAGCGGCCCGCAAATCCGGCCGCGCGCGACTTTGCCGCCCAACGACTCGCGGCGGGTGCAGACATGCTTGCGTCCCTGTGGTGGTCGGCCTGGCTCGAAAGCGCGTCGCCGATCGACCGGGGCGGGGCGGACCGATGAGCGGCGGGGCGGCGCAGCGTGTCGCCGGGATCGTGCTGGCGGCGGGTTCCTCCACCCGCATGGGCCGCAACAAGCTGCTCCTGGAGCTCGACGGCGAAGCCGTGGTGCACCGCACTGCGCGGACTGCGATCGCAGCCGGGCTGGATCCGGTGGTGGTCGTGACCGGCCACGAGCACGAGGCCGTCACGGCGCGATTGCACGATTTGGGCGTGAGATCTGTTAATAACACAGAGCATGCGAAGGGGACGCACACCTCGGTCGCCGCGGGGGTATCCGCGCTCAGCGCATCAGCTCCTGGCGCATCCGCTCTTGGCGCATCCGCGCCTGGCTACGACTGTGCGGCCGCGGTCGTCATCCTGGCGGACATGCCCTTCGTCACCGCCGCAATGCTGCGCGACGTGGCGGCGCTCTACCGCCGGTCCCACGCGCCCTTGGTGGTGTCGCGCTACGGCGGCGACGTGACCGCCCCGCCGATCCTGTACGACCGCGCCCTGTTCGGCGAACTGACGGCCATGGACTCGCGCTGCGGGCGCGCGGTTGTGCGGCGCCACTTGGACGAAGCGGTCATGGCCGACTGGCCGGCGGAGGCTGCCCGGGACCTCGACCGTCCCGCCGACTATGAGCGTGCGCGGGAGGCGCTGGGCCGCGCACGCGACGGCCTGGGCCGGACGCTCGAGGGGGCAGGGGCGCGTGGATAGGCACCTGCTGGAAGTCGCGGCCCGGCTGCTCAACCAGAGGCAGCCCTACGCGGTGGCCACGGTGGTGCGTCGCGAACGCCCCAGCTCGGCGACGCCCGGCAACACCGCGCTCATCACGGGGGACGGCACCGTGTACGGGTTCATCGGCGGCAGTTGCACCCAGCCGGAGGTGGTGCGTCACGCACTCGCCGCGCTCGGCGATCGCAGCCCGCGCCTCCTGTCGTTCGGTGGCTCGTCCGATGGTCGGGACGATATGGTGATGGTTCCGATGTCCTGCGGCAGCGAAGGGAGAGTCGAAGTGCACGTCAACCCGGTGTTTCCCGTGCCGCAACTCGTCGTGGCCGGCGATTCGCCCATCGCGCGCGCCGTGGCAAGGCTGGGCGATGCAATGGGCTACGAGGTCACCGAGGGCCTGGACGGGCTGGTCGGGCTGAATGGTCCGGACGGGCCGGGCGCCGCAGGCACGGAGCGCGCGGCCGGGACTCGGCTGTACGGTGTCGTGGCCACGATGGGGCAGGGCGACGAGGAGGCGGTCGAGCAACTGCTGGCTGCGGGTGCGGACTACCTGGGCGTCGTGGTGTCGCCGAAGCGCATGGTCCAGGTGCGGGAATACCTGGCGGGCCGGGGAATCTGTGGCAGCCGTATCGGCAAGGTGCGCGGTCCCGCCGGGCTCGACATCGGGGCCGAGCGTCCCGAGGAGGTCGCGGTCAGCATCCTGGCGGAGATCGTGGCGCTGGGCGCGGCCGAGGCGCGCGCCGCCGAGGAGGCCGCCGCCGAGGACGCGGCACCCGCAGGCGCACCTGCGACAGCAACGGACCCGGTCTGCGGCATGACCGTTCCCGCGGACGGATCGCGGCCCTCCTTCACCCATCAGGACAACACCTATCACTTCTGCTGTCCGGGGTGTCGTGCTCGGTTCGAGGCGGATCCGGCGCAGTATCTGGCGGTGGCGGGGTAGCGGGGAGCCGATGAGGCCCGAAATCGCGCGGCTGCAGGCCGACATGCGGAAGCTGGACTATGTCGCCGAGCCAGCGATCGTGACAGCGGTTCACCTGGCGCGCGCGATGGAGAAGCCCCTGCTGATCGAGGGCGATGCGGGGGTCGGCAAGACCGAGATCGCCAAGGTCGTGGCGGGGATCATGCGGACCGAGCTGATCCGGCTGCAGTGCTACGAGGGCCTCGACGTCAACACCGCGCTGTACGAGTGGAACTACCAGAAGCAGCTGCTGCGCCTGCGGATCGCGGGCGAAGCAATGGCCGGGCGGGACGCGGCTGGGGTGACGGGCGAATCAATGGCCGAACGGGACGGCAAGGGATCCGCCTCCGGCGACGACCTCGAGGATCTGATCTTCGGCCGCGCATACCTGCTGGAGCGGCCCCTTCTGCGGGCGATTACGCGGCTGGACAGGGCGCCCGTCCTCCTCATCGACGAGATCGACCGCGCAGACGAGGGGTTCGAGGCGTTTCTACTGGAGGTTCTGTCCGACTTCCAGGTCACGATTCCGGAGCTGGGCACCATTCGGGCGGCGCACCGGCCGCTCGTGTTCCTCACCTCCAACCGCACCCGCGAGATCGGGGACGCGCTGCGGCGGAGGTGCCTGTACCTCTACATCGAGCACCCGCCGTTCGAGAAGGAGGTCGAGATCGTGCGGGCGAAGGTTCCCGGGATTCCGGAGCGGCTGGCCGCCGAAATCACCGGGTTCGTGCAGGCGCTGCGGCGGCGCCAGCTCATGAAGCCCCCCGGCGTCGCCGAAACGCTGGACTGGGCGCGAGCGCTGCTTACCCTGCACCGCGACGCCCTGGACGCCGAGATCGTCGGCGAGACGCTCGGTTGCCTGATCAAGGACCGGCACGACATGCAGGATTTCGAAGAGCGTGACGTTGCCGAGCTGGTTGGGGCCGCGCGGTCTTGATCCCCGATCCCCGGCCCCTGTAGTTTCCACGAGTGATCAACTCCCACCCGAACCTTCAGGCGGCCTCTCCGGTCCGCCGTCCCCGACCCGAAGCATGAGCCACGGCACTACGCACGAGCACGATGTGATCATTATCGGCGGCGGGGGCGCCGGCCTGCGCGCGTCCATCGCGATCGCGCAGGAAAACCCGTCCTTTTCGGTCGCTTGCGTGTCGAAGGTGTATCCGATGCGGAGCCACACGGTCACCGCCGAGGGAGGCGCCGCGGCGTCGATCAAGCCGAACGACACGCTCGAAGACCACATCTACGACACGATCAGCGGGGCCGACTGGCTCGCCGACCAGGACGCGGTCGAGTACTTCGTCAACCAGGCGCCGCCCGAGATGATCCAGCTGGAGCACTGGGGCTGTCCCTGGAGCCGGGAGCCCGACGGGTCCGTTGCCGTCCGCCCCTTCGGCGGGATGAAGATCGAGCGGACCTGGTTCGCGGCCGACAAGACCGGGTTCCACATGCTCCACTCGCTCTTCCAGACCACGCTCAAGTACGGCAACATCGTCCGCTACGACGAGCACTTTGCGACCAGGCTGCTGATCGACGATCAGGGCCGCTGCCGCGGGTGCGCCGCGATCGAGCTGCAGACGGGGCGGGTGAAGACGATTCTGGGGAAGTCGGTGATCATCTGCACCGGCGGGGCGGGGCGGGTCTTCCCCTTCACCACCAACGGCGCGATCAAGACCGGGGATGGCATGGCCATGGCTTATCGGGCGGGCGTCGCCCTGAAGGACATGGAGTTCATCCAGTACCATCCGACCGGGCTGCCGGGGACGGGGATTCTGATCACCGAAGCGTCGCGCGGCGAGGGCGGCATTCTGGTCAACAAGGACGGCTACCGGTACCTGCAGGACTACGACCTCGGCCAGCCGCTCGACGTGACCGACCCCCGTCACCCGCTGAAGCGGGCGATGGAGCTGGGGCCGCGCGACAAGCTGAGCCAGTGCTTCATGAAGGAGCGGTGGGCTGGACGCACGATCCCGACCCGCGACGGGCACGTGGTCCACCTCGACCTGCGGCACCTCGGCGAGGCCAAGATCGACAAGCGGATTCCGTTCGTGCGTGAGCTGGCGCGCAGCTACGCGGGGATCGACCCGGTGCATCAGCCCATTCCCGTGCGCCCGGTGGTGCACTATGTGATGGGCGGGATCGACGTCGATTCCAACTCGGCGACCACCATCCCCGGACTGTACGCCGCGGGCGAGTGCGCGTGCGTCTCGATCAACGGCGCGAACCGGCTCGGGTCGAATTCGCTCACCGAACTGCTCGTCTTCGGCGCCCAGGCCGGCAAGCACGCGGCCCGTTTCGCCATGGACAACCCCGACTACAGCGTGTCCGACCTGGAGGCCCAGGCCGCGGACGAAGGGAAGCGCCTGCGGCGCACGTTCTTCGACGCCCCCAGGAAGGGCGGCGAGCGCATCGTGACCCTGCGGACCGAGTTGCACGAGGCGATGGAGACCGGTGCCGGCATCTACCGCGACGCCGAGTCGCTCGAGGCGGCGTGCGCCACCGTGGCCGACCTGCGCGACCGCTACGGCAAGCTCAACATCGACGACCGCACGCACAGCTTCAACACCGAACTGACCGCCGCCCTGGAACTCGAATCGCTCCTTGAGTGCGCCGAGGCAATGGCGCATTCGGGCCTGCAGCGCACCGAGTCCCGCGGCTCCCACCAGCGGCTCGACCACACCGAGCGCAACGACGACGACTTCCTCGCGCACTCGCTGGCGTTCCGCCAGGAGGGGAACCAGCCTCCGCGGATCGACTACAAGCCCGTGACGATCACGAAGTGGCCTCCGGGCGCCCGCACCTACGGCGCCGACTCGGGACTGAAGAGGAAATAGGACGATGGCCGCTCAAGACACCATGACGCTCGAGATCTTCCGGTATCACCCGGAGACCGACTCCGAGCCGCGCTACCAGTCCTACGAAGTCCCGTACAACGAGGACTGGGTCGTCCTGGACGCGATCAACTGGATCAAGGACCACGTCGACGGCTCGCTCACCCACCGCTGGAGCTGCCGCATGGGCGTGTGCGGAAGCTGCGGCATGATGGTCAACGGCGATCCGAAGCTGACGTGCGCCGCGTTCCTGAAGGACTACTACCCGTTCCCGATCAAGGTCGATCCGCTGGTGAACTTCGCCGTGGAGCGGGACCTCGTGGTCGACATGGACGGCTTCATGGACAAGCTGCAGGAGGTGAAGCCGTACATCATCCGCGACGACGTGAACGACACGTCCGAGGGCGAATACCGGCAGTCGCCGGCCCAGCTGGCGCAGTACAAGCAGTACTCGATGTGCATCAACTGCATGCTCTGCTACGCCGCATGTCCGGTCGCGGGCCACGAGGACGAGTTCCTGGGTCCGGCGGCGCTCGCGCTGGGCCACCGCTACAACAAGGACTCGCGCGACCAGGGGCAGGCCGAGCGACTTGATGTCATGCTGGCGGGCGAAGCAATATGGGGATGCACCTTCGTCGGCGAATGCACGGTCGTCTGCCCCAAGCACGTCGATCCGGCCGGCGCGATCCAGCAGGCCAAGGCCATGGCCGCCCAGGAGTTCCTCAAGGGCTTCGTGATGCCGAAGGGGGCGGGCGTGGCCAAGGGGGCGGACGCGGCCAAGGGGGCGGGCGGATGAGCGGCCAGTACCACCGGCCCCACAGGAAAGCGTGGTTCCTGGAGCGTCCGGCGTACGTACGCTTCATGATCCGCGAACTCACCAGCTTCTTCGTCGCGGGATACCTGGTACTGCTGCTGCTGACGCTGGCGAAGCTGGGTGGCGGCGAAGCAGCGCTCGCGGACTGGCTGGCCGCGGTGAGCGGGCCGGGCTGGATGGTCGCGCACATCGTGGCGCTGATCGCGGCCGTGTGGCATTCGGTGACCTGGTTCGGCGCCGTGCCGCAGGCGATGCCGATCTACCTGGGCGAGGACCGCGTGCCCGCGCCGATCGCGGCCGTGTTGATGGGATACGGACCGTGGCTCACCGTGACCGCCGTGATCGTCTGGTGGATCCTGCGATGAAGCGCTCCGACGAAGCGTTCTGGTGGGCCCTTTTCTCGGCCGGGGGCGTCATGGCGGCGCTTTTCGTGCCTGCGTTCGTGATCGTGACCGGTTTCCTTTTGCCTGTTGGGGATGCGATGGTGGCCGCGGAACGGGCAGGCAATCTCGCGGCGGCCGTGGGGTGGTGGCCCGTCAAGCTTGCGTTGCTCGGCATCATCGCGCTGTCGCTCGTCCACTGCGGACACCGGATCCGTCACACGCTCATGGACCTCGGAATGCGGCGCTACTCGGGACTGCTGAAGCTGCCGTGCTACGGGGGCGCGCTGGCCGGGACCATCTGGGCGGCGCTGCTGCTCTGGGGGATCTAGGCCGGGGATCCAGACCGGCCAGCAGCTACTCCGGGACCGCCTGAGGCGAATCCTCCCACAGATCCAGGTGGCGCGAGAAGACTTCATCGAGGTCGGTCACGCCCACTTCCTCGCTTCCCAACCGGACCGGCATCTCCCCCGCGAAGCGTTCGTGCCCGGGGTTTTCGCCGAACCGCCACACATCCACCACATCGTCGACCGGGTCCACGATCCAGTACTCCCTCACGCCGCGCCGGGCGTAGAGATCGAGCTTGATCCCGCGGTCGCGGTGGGCGGTAGATGGGGACAGGATCTCGACCACCAGGTCGGGAGCCCCCAGTACCTGCTTCTCCGTGATGATGCCCCGTCTCTCGTTGGACACGAAGAAAATGTCGGGCTGGACGCGGTCGCCGGTGCCGGGGAATTCGACGAGGTAGGGTGCAAAAAACACTTCTCCGTGGCCCGCGTGCTCGAGAACGCTGATCAGGGCCTGCTGCAGCCGTTTGCAGATGCGCTGGTGACGGGTTACCGGGGCCGCCGTCACGTACAGCCGCCCGCCGATGAACTCGTAGCGGTTGCCGTCGTCCGGCATGCGCAGGACGTCTTCCCATGTAGTTGGTGTGGTCGTCTGCATGATGGACACATCATACCTCCCCGCCTTCGGGTGTGCGAACGATTCCGACGGCGGAGGATACGAAGTGTTGATCATCGTTCGATCATCGCGAGTCGTCCCACAGATCCAGGTGGCGGGAGAAGACTTCGTCGAGGTCGACTACGCCTAACTGCTCGCTTCCCAACCGGACCGGAAGCTTGCCCGTGCAGCGTTCGTGCCCGGGTTGCCCTCCGAACCGCCAGACGTCCACCACGTCCTCATCAGGGTCCACGATCCAGTACTCCCGCACGCCGCGACGTGCGTAGAGATCGAGCTTGATACCGCGGTCGCGGTGGGCGGTAGACGGGGAGAGGATCTCGACCACCAGGTCCGGAGCGCCCAGTATCTGCTTCTCCTTGATGATTCCGCGCCTCTCGTTGGACACGAAGAGCAGGTCGGGCTGAACCCGGTCGGCGGTGCCGGGGAGCTCGACCAGCAGCGGGGCGTAGAACAGCTCTCCGTGCCCCGGGGCTTGCAGCAGTCGCTTGAGCGCAGACCTCAGCCGGTCGGACACGCGGTGATGGCGAATCACCGGCGGGCCCGTCACGTACACTCGCCCGCCGATGAACTCGTAGCGCTTGCCGTCGTCCGGCATGCGCAGGACGTCTTCCCATGTGGTTGGTGTGGTCGTCTGCATGGTGGATGCTGGCTAGCGCCTCCGCGAAGTGACCCCGTGAACTGTCGGCCTCAGCAGATGTACCCGCGGAACGCCCCCTTGCGTCTCCTCATAGGCCATGACCATGTCCGAACCGCAAACAAACCCCGGGAACGGCAGGTCGCTTCGGTAGCGGGCGAGAGTCCGTCCCGTCTCCGGGTCGATTAGGTCCAACACGCCGTCGAATATGGCCTGCCAGGAGGCTTCGCGATCCCACTGAGCCATCACTTCGGGGTCGCTCGTGCGCCTTGTCCAGCCGGGATCTGGCCCCCACCAGAGAATCCAGAGCCCGTGGTCGTCGAGCCTGGCTCCAAAGTTGTCGACCGAGGGCCATACGAACGCCCGCTCGCTGGATCCGGCATTCTCCCGGTCAAACTCCGCGACGGACCGGTTGATGATCCTGGATAGCTTCGGCTCGGGAAGCAGGGCCCACTGCTCGATCCGGCCCGAACCGCCGTCGACGATCCAGGCCAGCGAGTCGTTCGCCGCCACCGCGAACTGCTGCCCCGAGGGACCCCGGTACACAGCTGCGTCCCCTCCGTAGGAGTGCAGATTGCCGTCCGCATCCAGAAGGTGCAGGTAGTGCCCCATGGACTGTGGCGTCGGCACATCTCCGGCGAAAGCAACGATCCGGTTTGCGGTTACCGTCGCCGACGTGACGTTGGCCACAAAGCGATCCGTGCGGACAAAGCTGTGATCCGCGTCCAGTACAGTGCGGCCCCTTGCGCCGTCAAAGACATGAATGTGTTCAGGCCCGATGTTGAGGTGTGTAATCAGGGCGTATTCTCCCGGGCCCTCGCCAGCGCCGCCTATCTCGCGAATGAAACGTCCCGTCGAGTCAAAGACGGCGATGTCGGCACGCCCGAAGTGAGTCAACAGGACTCGCCCCCTTTGGTCGACGGCGGCCAGCGGAACGGGGCCTTCCAACAGATGACTCCCGGGACCGTTAAGCCCCCCAAAGGTGAAGATCGTGTCCATCGTGATCCGACATTCCACGCAGGACACCTCGCCCGAGACTTCCATGACCGGCTGCTGGGCAACAGCGGGGGCGGCGGCCAGCAGCCCGACCGCGCATACAGCGAGCAAGGTCGCTGGACGCCTGTGGAACGCTTGGGCTCGAACCGCCTCCGCCTCCTTCACGAATCCGGGCCTGCCGGACATCACGTCTCGGCTTCCCCCACATCCAACCCCTCCAACGCCTCCGGCTTCACCCCGTACAGTATCGCGATACCCGGGTGGAGCGTGCGGAAGGAGTGTTCGACGAAATCGAGCACCTGCTGCTGATCCACCAAGGGGACATCGGCGTCCTCGATCATCCGCCACACCCGCTTCGGCTCGAACCCCCGCCACCTGAGGATGCAGCGACGGACGACCCGATTCGTGAAGCGGCGGTAGACCACGCCGACCCTGTCAATACGGATGGCCTCTGCGCGCAGGTTGCGGTATCGCCGCGCCGTCTCGATGTAGCCGTTGACGAAAGCCTGGCGCAGGAGCGAGACGTCGTTGAGTTCGTACACGCCCAACAGGCCGCGGATGTAGTCGTGGTCGGCGATTGAGAAGAAAGACATCGGGGCCAGGTCGGCCTTCAGCAGGGGGATGATCGACGCGATCCGCGATGTCCGGTTGTTCACGTCGGCGAAGGGTTGCAGGTACGGAATGTGGACGAGCAGGAAGAAGGACTGTTCGAAGGGGTCCTCGATGCGTGCCGCCTTGGACAGAAGGATGTCCAGTTCCTCTCGCACTGCGGAACGATCCTCCAGGGGCATGTAGACGGATGGACCGATTGTGACCGGCCCACGCCGGAGGCTGCCTACCAGGCTCCGATCCCGAATCAGCGACTGGGAAAGGAGCGCGTGGATGTTCCGCAGATCCGGCCACCCGATCTCGATCTCGTCCAGGTTCTCCACCACGTATCGGATCGCGCGCTTGTGATTGAGAATCATGACCGCGTCTTTGAGCGATTTGCCGTCCGCGATCCTGCGCGCCCGCACCAGGGAATCGGTCTCCATGTAGTCGTAGCGGTTGCCCTCCAAACGCGACGAGGCCCACGACATGTCGACTGCGAGTTGTCCGCGCACGCGGCGTGCGTAGGTGACGCCCATCGACGCGTGGTAGGGCTCCAGCACGGGAGTGCCCGCCTTCTCCAGCTCTGCCCGATCCGCGTTGGTGAGGTAGCGCGACTCGTTGGGCCGGTAGTTTCCCGCGAACTCGCTCCGGTACCTGGTCGGCGATCGCCGGTGGATCGGCGTGCGAAGGTGCGCGAGGACCGCCTCGCCCCCGGCTACGCGATAGCGGGTCCCCCGGCCTTCGCCGACGACCTCCAGCAATCCGTCGTCGACGAGCCGCCGGAGCGCCCGCCACACCGTGGACGCGCTCGCATCGGGTGCGACATCGCGGCGAACCTGGGACCGGCTGCACTCCGGGTGATTGGCGACGTACGACAGAACTGCGCGGTCTGTGAGTAGCATGACACGTATTTATCGGCTGTATGACATGATTGTATTCCCAATAATGACTCAAACAGGAACCAACGTCAAATATACACGTCATGAATGTGACATGAACGCCGACGGGGCTCAGCGGTCTGGCAACACCTCGTACCTGGCGATGCGCCACGGCGGGATGTCGGGATTCAGCAGCACATGGAGATACCTGCCACCACCCAGGACCTTCGAACCGCCCGGCAGCGGGACGTTCTCGAAGAGCTTTTCTCCCGTATGGCGATCATAGGCTTCCACCGACACCTCGATCTGCCTGAAGGGATACCAGGGCCGATTCTCGTCCAGCTTGCCCACCGTGAAGACGAGGTAGTCGCCCACGACATCCATGTTCGTCACGAGGTCGAAGCTCTCGATCAGACGCTGAACGGGATTGCCGGCCTGCGCCGCCGGTCCTTCTTCGGCGGTGTACGCGAAGGCTCCCGCTTCGATCTCCGGGACTCTGCGGAAGCCTGCTGGCGGCGTCCCGATCGTTCCCACCGAATCGCCCGCGCCGTTCAGAACCGTTGCGGGATACAGGAGACCCGCCATCACGTACACCGAGTTCCCTCCAACCGTGGCATGCAATCTGCCCAGGGCGTTCCAGTACGGCATGCTTGCTACGGGCGTGTTCCAGTTGCTCCACACGACAGTGCTATCCACCAGACGGTGGTAGAGACCCTCTTGCGCGGCGACCTCGTACAGGTCCATGTCGCGTCCCACGCCGCCGATCAGGAGGTCGCTTCCCAGGGGAAGGACCGTCCCCGGCACGTAGTCATCAAGCAGCACCATGCTGTGCGGAGTGAGGTCCGCGTTCAGGTAGGTGAGCGCCCCGTTCGACGCGCCCGTCACGACGATCCTGCCGTCTGCCGTCTCCGTCACGCCCCGGATCCGGCGGAATTCCCAGGGCCCTTCCCCAAACCGGCCGAATCCGGCCTCCAGTGTGCCGTCCTGGCTGTAGGTACGTACTCGCGGAAGCAGCCGGTCCGCGATCACAAACCCGCCGTCCCGTTTCTCGAAGAACGAGCCGACTTCGGCGATGGAATCCGCGGGGTCCTCCCCGAGCACAACAACCTCGGCCAACGCGAAGACTTCGTCGAAGGGTGGCGAGGGCACCCCCGCGGGCTGGTCCTCGCAGGAGACCGCCAGATACGGGAGGGCGAGAGCCAGGGCAATGTGTCGGCGGGCTGCAGCCCCCGGGACGCCGCGATTCACGGCGCCCCGGGGACCATTTTTCGTGTCGGTCGATCTTGCATGGCGTGCATAGTGGCCCCGTACACGCCAACGCGCAAACCAACCGCCTCAGCCTACCCGGCCACCTTCGTCAGCGTGACCCGCAACACGTCCGACAGGTCCGGATACGTGAAGCACGGGTCCAGAATGTTGACGACGCCATCCTCGACCGGACCGCTGTTGGGCCCCGGCTGGCGCGGTGCCTGGTAGACGCCGAACCCGGGCTTCTCGTTCACCTCGGTGCCCGCGTCCCAGAGCAGGATCTGGTCGGTGATGTCGCCTTCCAGCGCGACGCCGCCCGGGAAGAGGTCGATCCCTTGCTCGGAGGGCGCGTAGAAGAGGTCGTTCGACTGGACGAACATCGTGACGAACGACAGGGCGTCGCCGGGCGTGGCGATCACCTCGAACTCGTAGGCCTGGCCCGGGCCCACCGGCGCGGGACCCTCGGCACCGGCCGGAACCGCGAACACGCCCGCGTCGCGGAACTCGCCCGCGTCCTGCACCTCGGTGTTGAGAATTGCCGGGTTCCCGTCCTCGGCCATGGCCTCGAGGCCGATGCTGGCCGCCGCGTCGGCGTTGAACAGGAACGGCCCGGTGGCGTGGGTCGCGTAGACGCCGGGGGCGATCAGCGTCGTCAGCCCCGACCGCTCCTCCACGGCCGCCGCGAGCGCGCTTACGGTACCGTCTTCGGCCAGCCCTTCGAGCCCCTCGCCGCGGTCCGGCTCGCCGACGGTGAACAGCGGGTTGGCGCCGGGATGGACGACGAAGACGCCGGGCGCCAGGGGCGTCGGATGACTGGCGCCGTCGGCCGTCATCAGCGTCGTGGCGGTGCTGATGTTCTCGATCGTGGCCCGGAGCAGCGTTGGGGACGCGCCTTCGCGGTGCAGCGTGACCCGGATCACGTCGGCGACTTCAGGCAGGTTGCCGAAGTCGTCGGTGGCGAGGCGCACGGTCGGGTTCGGGTCGGCCGCCCCGGAGTTGCCGCCGCCGCGAATGGGCTGGTCGGCGCCCGAGCCCGGCTCCTGGTTCACCTCGGTGCCCGCGTCCCAGAGCATGATCTGGTCGGTGATGTCGCCGGTGACCACACCTTCGTCACCCCAAAGGGCGATGCCATTTCCGTCCGGGGCATAGAAGAGGTCGTTGGACTGGACGAACATCGTCGCGAACGACAGGTACTGTCCGGGGCCCGCGTGGAACCGGAACTCGTAGGTCCCGCCCGGCAGCAGCGGTCCCGGGCCGTCGGCGCCCACCGGCACCGCGAAGTGTCCGCTCGCAGCGAACTCGTAGGGCCGGGAGATGTTTTCGATGCGCACCAGGTAGTCGACCTGGCCGGGCAGGCGGGTCAGCGTCCCGTCGAAGCTGATGTTCTTCGACTCGCCGACGCCGACCGTGACGGGCTGGCTCGTCTGGTCGAAGGTGTACATGTCCGGGTCGAAGTCGGAGATCGTGACCGTGTAGTCGCCGGCACGCAGCGATGGGAAGTCGTAGTTGCCGTCGGCGTCAGTCTGGGTGGACTTCGACTCCGTGCCGGCGAGCGCCACCGAGACGCCCGCGATGCCCGTGCCGACCGCCGTCACCGCTCCCATGACGCTGGCCGTGCGGATATACGATCCGCTGAAGTCGATTGTGACCGTCCCGCCGCTGGTCGCAATGGTCGCCGTGGCCGAGGACATCTCGAATTCGGCGTGCGGCGGAAGGCCGCTGATGGTGACCGTGTGCACGCCCTCGGGTACGCCGTCGAATCTGAACGTGCCGTCTTCGCCGGTCGTGATCGAGATCGTGCCGTCGAGCGTCACGGTGACATCGGCGACGCCCATGCCCTCGATGCTGACGGTGCCGATGATGGACCCGGTGACCGGTTCAGCCATTGGCTCGCCACACGCGCCCAGAAACGCGGTTGCGAGCGCGAGGGCAATGATCCTGGATTTGCCAGGGATCCTGGATTTGATATTCATGACGAATGCACTCCTTATTGATCTGGTGATTCAGTTGGCATACGTCGTACCCGTCGGCCCGCTTGCGGTCCCCGAGTTCCCTGAGTTCCCCCGAGTTCCCCCGCATCCCCTGAGTTCCCCGGTAACTGCGCTTTCAAGCAATGAGAGACCTCATCACCCACGTCGCGAGCTTCTCGGTCGCGCTGCGCGAGGCCGGGGTCGTGGTGGCGCTGGGCGACGAGATCGACGCCGCGAACGCCCTCGTCCACGTCGACATCGGCGACCGCGACGAGGTGCGGCTGGCGCTCCGGACCAGCCTCAAGGTCGACCCGCGTGCCTGGCCGCTCTTCGATCACCTCTTCGAGCGCCTGTGGCGGTCGGACGGGCCGCGCCGGGGCGGCGAGACGCAAGCGCGCAGGAAGCGCCGGGAGGCCCCGCGCGCCTGGCCGGGGCAGAAGGAGAATCCGCTCGCCGCGCTGGTGCGGAAGACCGAGCTGGCGCGCACGATCGCGGAATCGGAGCGTCCGGACCCCGACGATCCCGTGGGCCCCGACGGCGGGCGCCCAGGCTACAGTCCGCGCGCGCTGCTGCGCCGCAAGTCGTTCGAGCAGTGCACCGACGACGAGCTCGCCGCGATGGAGCGGCTGCTGCTCCAGGTCGTCCGCCGGATCGCCACGCGCCGCAGCCGCAAGCTGGTGCCGTCGGGCCGGGGTCCGGTCGTGGATCTGCGCCGCTCGTTCCGCCGCGCGCTTGCACGCGACGGCGAGTTCCTGGATCTGGCCCGTCGCGACCGTGCCGTGGAGCTGCCGCGGATCGTGTTCATATGTGACACGAGTGGCTCGATGGACCCTTACTCGCGGTTCGCGCTGACCTTCATCCTGTCTTTGGGCAGGGTTGCCCGCCGGACCGAGATCTTCGCCCTCAATACCTCACTCACACGCCTCACCTCGTGGATCACGGCGGGTAATGTGCCGGCCACGCTGGCGCGCTTCGCCCGCAATGTGGAGGACTGGTCCGGGGGCACGCGGATCGGCGAGTGTCTGGCGGAGTTCGTCGACGATCACCTGCGGCAGGCGGTCGCGGGGGACACGACGGTTCTGATCTTCAGCGATGGTCTCGATCGAGGGGCGACGGAAGTGCTGGATGGGTCGCTGCTGGCGATCCGGCGGCGGGCGCGGCGCGTGATCTGGCTCAATCCGCTGATGGGCGATCCGCGGTACCGGCCCGAGGCGCGGGGGATGAAGGCGGCGCTGCCGCACATCGACCACCTGGTGCCGGCCCACAACATCGAGTCGCTGGAGGGGCTGACGGACCTGCTGTAGGCGGGCGGTTCGGGCGGCCGCTCAGGCCTCGGCGCGGCGCCCCAGCTTCACCCGGGACTGGACCGCGAGCAGCGACGGCACCACCAGCATGAGCAGCGCGGTGGCGATCAGGATCCCGAAGCCCACGGACGCGGCCAGCGGCACGAGGTGCTGCGCGTGGGTGCTGGTCTCGAAGACGATGGGCGCGACGCCGACGAAGGTGGTGATGGACGTGAGCAGGATGGGCCGGAAGCGGTCCTTTGCGCCCCTGATGATCGCGTCGCGCGCCGGGACGCCCGACGCCCGGAGGTCGTTGATGAACTTGATCATCATCAGCGAGTCGTTCACGACCACGCCGCTCACGCCGACCAGGCCGTACATCGACCAGATGCCCATGCTGAGGCCGAGGATCATGTGGCCGGCCACGGCGCCGATCACGCCCAGCGGGACCGCGGCCAGGATGATCAGGGGCTGGGTGTAGGAGCCGAACGGAATCGCCATCAGCGCGTACATCACGAGCAGGGCCAGGAAAAGCGAGCGGCTCAGGTCGGCGTTGGCCTCCTCCTGCTGCTTGCGCTGGCCGCCGACGGTGTAGGCGAACTGGCTGTCGTCGGCCGAGAGCCGCGCGACGATGCCGTCGTCGAGGAGGCGGTTGACCTGGGTGCCGGTCGCGTGCACCGGGTCCACGTCGGCGGTGATCGTCACGGCGCGCCGTCCGTCCATCCGGTGAATGGTGGCGGCCGACCTGGCGAAGCCGGCGGATGCCACCTGCCCCAGCGGGACCTCGCCGCCGGGGGTGCGCACCAGGTAGCGCTCCACATCGGAGGCGGAGTCGCGCTCGTCCTCGGGGAGGCGCACGTAGACCGCCACTTCCTCGCGCCCGCGCTGCACCCGGAGCGTTTCCGCGCCGAAGAAGGCCGACCGCACCTGGGTCGCGAAGTGGCCGACGGTCAGGTTGAGCGTGCGTGCGGCCGGTTTCAGCTCCAGCTGCAGCTCGCGGAATCCCGCGTCGAGGTTGCTGCGCACGTCGAAGACGCCGTCGATCGCGTTCAGTTCGGCGGTGAATTCGTCCGCGATCACGGCCAGCCGGTCGGGGTCCGGGTGCGAGAGGTTGAAGTGAACCGGCAGTCCGAGGGTGATCAGGTTCGATGAAATCGACAGCGACGACGCGTCCGGCAGCGTCCCGACCTCTTCCCGCCACAGCCGCTCGAAGGTGGACGCGGCGATGTCGTGGCGCTCCCAGTCGATCAGCTTGAACTGGACCGCCGCGAGGTGCCCGCGGGCCGCCTCGATGGCGTTGCCGCCCAGTGGATCGTAGAGCGCCGCCGTTCTGCCGACCGTCAGGGCGACGCCGACCTGCAGCGGTTCGGCGTCCGCCCCGGTCCCCGCGCCGCGTTCCCGTTCGATCCGCTCGAGGGCGCGGCGCCCCGCGGCCTCCACCTCTGCCGCGACCGCGGACGTCCGCTCGCCCGGCGTGCCGATCGGCATTTCCAGGTTGGCGGAGACCACGTCGCCCTCGATGGGGGTCAGGAACTGGTTGGGGACGATCCCGGCATTGACAATTCCCAGCGTGATCACAAGCAGGCCGGCGGCCGACGCCAGCACGATCGACGGCTTGTCGACCGCCAGGCGCAGTCCGCGGTCCAGGGGGCCGTCCACGACCCGCTTCAGGGCCAGATCGATATTTTCGCGCACGCGTTTGAGCCGGCGCGACAGCCGTCCCCTTTGCGGTGCGTCCGGCGGGGGCAGGTGCGCCAGGTGATTCGGCAGCACCAGCAGCGACTCCACCAGCGAAATCAGGAGCACGGTGATCACCACGATCGGAATGGCGCGGGCGAGCTGCCCCTGGGGGCCGGGCGCGGTCAGCAGCGCGGCAAACGCCGTCGCCGTGGTGAGCACCGAGAATAGCACCGGCGCGCTGACCCGGCGGGTCCCGTCAATGGCTGCATCGGTCCCGCGCGCACCCCGCTCCCGTGCCGCGAAGACGCTCTCCCCCACCACAATCGCGTCGTCCACGACAATGCCAAGCGCAAGCACCAGCGCCATCAGCGAGAACATGTTCACCGAGACGCCCAGCAGCTCCATGAACAGGAAGGTCCCGATGAACGACACGGCCAGGCCGACGGCCACCCACAGGGCGAGCCGCAGCTCCAGGAACAGCGCCAGCGTGACCAGCACGAGCGCCAGCCCCAGCAGCGCGTTCTCGATCATCAGGCCGAGCCGTCCCGAGACCTCGACCGAGTCGTCCTTCCAGATATCGACGTCGACGCCCGGTGGCAGCGCGGGCAGGACTTCCGCCGCCAGGTAGTCGCGCACGGCCGCTGCGATCTCGAGCACCTTCTCGTCCGAGGAGCGGTAGACGTCGATTCCGACCGCGGGCTGCCCGTTGTAGCGCACGCTCAGGTCGGTGTCGGCGAACCCGTCACGCACGGTCGCGATCTCGCGCAGCCGCAGCGCCGTGCCGTCCGGGCGCGTCAGGACGATGATGTCCTCGAAGTCCGCCTGGTCGTAGTTCCGCCCGAGCGTGCGCACGAGGACTTCTTCGGTGTCCGTGGACAGGTTGCCCGCGGACAGCTCCATCGAACCCTGCCGCACCGCCGCGGCGACATCGTCCAGCGTGAGCCCCAGCGCCCGAAGCCGCCGAACCGGAACCTCGATCGAGACCTCGTAGGGGCGGGCGCCGCTGACTTCGGCCAGCGACACTTCGGGCAGCGCCGAGATGCCTTCTTCGATGTCGTAGGCCAGCTCCTTGAGGGTGGCCTCCGGGACATTGCCATGGACAAGCAGGCGGATCACGTTCTGGCGGCTCGTGATCTCTCGGACCTGCGGCCGCTCCGCTTCCGCTGGGAACGTGATGATCCGATCGACTTCGGCCTTGACCTCGTTGAGCGCCCTGCTGATGTCGGTGCCCGACTTGAACCGCGCGATGACGGATCCGAAGCCCTCGGACGCGGTCGCTTCCGTCCGGTCCAGACCCTCGACGCCGCGGATCTGCTCCTCGATGCTCCGGACGACCGACTCCTCGATCTCGGCCGGCGTCGCGCCGGGATACAGGACAAGAACCTGCACCTGATCCAGCGACAGCTCCGGAAGCACCTCCTGCACCAGGTTTCTGGCCGCGAACAGACCCGCGAGGACCAGAACGAGCATGAAGACGTTGGCGGCGACGCTGTTTCGCGCCATGAACGCGATCGGTCCGCCGTTGCCGCCGGCTCCGGGAGACGGCGTCGGTGCGGGAGAAGGTGGTCGACTCATTTGAACACGAAGCTACTCGGTTCCGGGGGCCCGGCGAAACCTTGCGGGACGCCCGCGGAAACCTTGCGGTGCACGCGCGCGGGCAGTAAATCGACGAGTGCCCGACGCAACCGGGGCGCCCATTCAATCCGCCTGGAGCACCGTCCCCGCCCACCTGGAGCGCCAGTGAGAATCGAGGAAAAGTTCACCGTTGCAGCCCCGGCCGACGAGGTCTGGGCCTTCCTGACCGACCCCGAACGCGTCGCGGCCGCCCTGCCCGGCGCCGAGATCACCGAGAAGCTCGACGAGAACACCTACAAGGGCGGGATGGGGGTCAAGGTCGGGCCTCTCGCGGCTGCCTACACCGGCACCGTCGCCTTCGATCTCGACGAGGACGCGCGCTCGGCGGTTGTGCACGCCAGGGGACAGGGCAAGGCCGGAATGGGCAACGCCGACATGAAGATGACCAGCAGTGTCGTGGACCTCGGCGCGGGCGAAACCGAGGTGACCGTCGAGGCGCGGCTGTCGGTCACCGGCATCCTCGCCCAGCTCGGGCGCGGCATGATGCAGCACGTAAGCAAGAAGATGTTCAAGGAGTTCACGGAGGTTTTGGAGAAGGAGTTGACATGATTCCCCCGCAGTTCGACTACCACGCGCCCGGCAGCCTTGAGGAAGCGTTGAGCCTGCTCGACAGCCTCGACGACGCCAAGGTCATGTCGGGCGGCCAGAGCCTGCTGCCCATGCTGAAGCTGCGCCTGGCGTCGCCCGCGAACATCGTGGACATCGGGCGCATTCCGGGCCTCGATTCGATCAGCGAAGAGGGCGGTTTCCTGCGCATCGGCGCGCTCGTGACCGAGACGGCGCTCGAGGAGGACGCGACCGTCGCCGCGCGCTACCCGATCCTGCTCGACACGGCCAAGGTCATCGCCGACCCGCTGGTGAGGAACCGCGCCACGATCTGCGGCAACGTCGCGCACGGCGACCCCGCCAACGACCACCCGGCGACCATGCTCGCGCTGAGGGCGCAGATGGTCGCGACCGGGCCGGACGGCGAGCGCACGATCGGCGTGGACGACTTCTTCCACGGGCTGTTCATGACGGCGCTGGGGGACGGCGAGATCCTGACGGAGATACGCATTCCATCGCCCGGCGGGGGCGCGCCCGGCGAGGACGGCGCCCACACCGGCGGCGCCTACCTCAAGCTCGAACGCAAGGTCGGCGACTACGCGGTCGCCGGCGTGGCCGTACAGCTCACGCTGGGCGACGACGGCAAGGTGACCCAGGCGGGCATCGGGCTGACCAACCTGGGCATGGCGCCGATCCGGGCGTCGGCCGCCGAAGAGGCGCTGACCGGCGCGAGGCTGGTGGAGCAGGGCGGGCTCCGGGGCGCCTTCAGCAAGGTCCGCGACGCGATCAGCCGTGCGCCCGACGCCGATGATGTCATCGCAGGCGCCGCCCAGGCCGCCGCCGACGCCACCGATCCCGTCGCCGACCGGCGCGGTTCGGTCGAATACAAGAGGAACATGGCCCGGGTGCTGACCGGCAGGGCCATTGCCAAGGCGCTAGAACGCGCGGCGGGAGGGTAGGCACATGGCCAGTCACAACATCACCGTCACCGTCAACGGCGAGGCGCACTCGCGCGAGGTCGACTCGCGGCTGCTCCTCGTCCACCTGATCCGCGACGAACTCGCGCTCACCGGCACCCACATCGGCTGCGACACCACGCACTGCGGCGCGTGCACCGTGCTGGTCGACGGCGTGCCCACCAAGTCGTGCACCGTCCTGGCCGTCCAGGCCGACGGCGCCGACATCGGCACGGTCGAAGGCCTCGCCGACGCGAACGGCATGAGCGCGCTGCAGGAGGGCTTCATGCAGGAGCACGGCCTCCAGTGCGGCTTCTGCACCCCCGGCATGCTGATGACCGGGACCGCGCTGCTCGCCGCCAACGCGAACCCCAGCGAAGCCGAGATCCGCGAGGCGATATCGGGGAATCTCTGCCGCTGCACCGGATACGTGAACATCGTCAAGGCGGTGGAGTACGCCGCCGCCAAGATGGCCGCCGCCGAGGCGGGGGAGGAGAACGACTGATGGCTCCGAAGACTTCCGCCAAGATCTGCGGCATGGGCCACTCCATGAAGCGCAAGGAGGACCCGCGCTTCCTGCAGGGCAAGGGCAACTACATCGACGACTTCACGCTGCCGGGCATGCTGTGGCTCGACATCGTGCGCAGCCCCATCGCCTACGGGAAGATCGTCAACATCGACTCGTCCAAGGCGCTCGAGGTGCCGGGCGTGCTCGCCGTGCTGACGGGCAAGGACCTCGAGGCGTACGGCCTGCACTGGATGCCGACGCTCATGTCGGACACGCAGATGGTGCTGCCGACCGATACGGTCATGTACCAGTCCCAGGAGGTCGCGGGCGTGATCGCGACATCGCGCTACGCGGCGGCCGACGGCGTGGCCGCGGTCGAGGTCGAGTACGAGCCGATGAAGCCGGTGATCGACCCGTTCCAGGCGCTCGACGACGACGCGCCCGTGCTCCGCACCGACAAGGAGGGCCAGGAGGACAACCGGATCTGGCACTGGGAGGCGGGCGACAAGGAGGCGACGGACAAAATCTTCGACGAGGCCGACGTGGTGGTGCGCGAGAAGATGCACGTGCCACGCATCCACGTGGCGTCCATCGAGACGTGCGGGTGTCTGGCCGACTTCAACCCGGTCGAGGGGCACCTGACCGTGTACATGACCACGCAGGCCCCGCACGCGATCCGCACCGTGCTGGCGCTGGTGGCGGGTCACGTGGGACTGTCGGAGGAGAAGATCCGCGTGGTGTCGCCCGATATCGGCGGTGGCTTCGGCGGGAAGGTGCCGGTGTACCCCGGGTACGTGATCGCGATTGCCGCGTCGGTCGTGCTGGGCAAACCGGTCAAGTGGATCGAGGACCGGATGGAAAACCTCCAGGCGGACTCCTTCGCGCGTGACTACCACATGGACGCCGAGGTTGCGGCCGATTCCAGCGGCAAGATCCGCGCTCTGAGAATCAAAACACTGGCCGACCACGGGTATTCGGACGCACAGGCTGCGCCGTCCAAGTTCCCCGCGGGGCTGTTTTCGATCTGCACGGGGTCGTACGACATGGAGAATGCGTACGCCGAGGTGGACGCGGTGTACACGAACAAGCCGCCGGGGGGTGTGGCGTACCGCTGTTCGTTCCGCGTAACCGAGGCCGTGCACTGCCTGGAGCGGATCGTGGACACGCTGGCGCACAAGGTCGGGAAGGATCCGGCGACGCTGCGCGAGGAGAACTTCATCGGAAAGGAGGCGTTCCCGTACCAGTCGCCGCTGGGCTGGGAGTACGACAGCGGGGACTATCAGGCCGCGATGGACAAGGCCAAGGAGATGATCGGCTACGACGACCTGCGCCGGGAGCAGGCCGAGAAGCGCGCGCGGGGGGAGCTGATGGGGATCGGCGTGTGCAGCTTCACCGAGGTGCTGGGGGCGGGGCCGTCGAAGGACTTCGATATCCTGGGGATCAAGATGTTTGACTCGGCGGAGGTGCGCGTGCATCCGACGGGCAAGGCAATAGCCAGATTCGGCACGAAGTCGCAGGGGCAGGGCCACGAGACCACGTACGCGCAGATCATTGCGGAGGAGCTCGGACTGCCGGCGGCGCACGTGCAGGTGGAGGAGGGCGACACGGACACGGCGCCGTACGGGCTGGGGACGTACGCGAGCCGCTCGACGCCGACGGCGGGGGCGGCGGGCGCGATGGCCGCGCGGCAGATCCGCGACAAGGCGGCGAAGATTGCCGCGCACCTGCTGGAGGTGTCCGAGGAGGACCTGGACTGGGAGCCCGGCACGTTCTCGGTGAAGGGCGCGCCGGACAAGTCGGTGAGCATCCAGGACTGCGCGTTCGCGGCGTACACGAACCTGCCCGAGGGCATGGAGCCCGGGATGGAGGCGACGAACTACTACGATCCGCCCAACCTGACGTTCCCGTTCGGTACGTACATCTGCGTGGTGGACATCGACCGCGGGACGGGCGAGGTGACCGTGCGCCGGTTCGTGGCGGTGGACGACTGTGGGAACATCATCAATCCGATGATCGTGCAGGGGCAGATCCATGGCGGATTGACCCAGGGGCTGGGCCCCGCGCTGTACGAGGAGATTCCGTACGACGAGGACGGGAACAACCTGGCCGGGTCGTTCATGGACTACCTGGTGCCGACCGCGGTGGAGACGCCGGCGTGGGAGACCGGACATACCGTGACGCCTTCGCCGCATCACCCGCTGGGCGCGAAGGGGGTGGGGGAGTCGGCCACGGTGGGGGCGCCGCCGGCGATCGCGAATGCGGTGGTGGACGCGTTGGCGCACCTGGGGGTGACGCACATGGAGATTCCGATTCGGCCGGATCGGGTGTGGGAGGTGCTGCGGGAGAAGGGGGTGGCGGGGTAGGGGGGGTGCGGTGCGCACAGATCTCGGAACAAGGGGACAGAGTCTACCGATTGGAGTGAGAGGCGAGTCGTCATCAATCCGGTCAAGGGACCAATGGTACGAATATGAATGGAGAAGGCCGACACTGTCGGTATGACGTCTGCCTATCTTATGCAGGTGAAGACGGGGAGTATGTAGATGCGGTCGCTGAAGAACTTCGCGGTCGTAACATTCGGGTATTCTATGACAAGTATATGGAAGTTCAACTGTGGGGGACAAATCTTCTAGACCGATTTGCGAATGTGTATCAGCATAGCGCCAGATTCTGCGTCATGTTTGTATCGAAACACTATCGACAAAAGGTATGGCCCAATTACGAAGCGGCCAGTGCACTCGCGAGAGCTCTAGAGGATAAAGAATACATACTTCCTGTTCGTTTCGACGACACCGAGATCCCCGGACTTCTCCCAACAATTGGATACGTGGACGCCAAGCTGAAGTCTCCAGCCCAACTGGCGTCCATGATAGAGGAGAAAACAACCCTCACAAAACGGGAAAACTACTATCCACCCAATCCCACTTCTTTGCGGCTCGCTCTTGAAATAGACGACGAAGCGGCCAACGAAGCGGAGCTTTGGGCTGCGCATCGGTTCTTTACGAGGCTCAAGCTAATGACCCAAGAAGAGCTCAGAGTAGTTTTCTTATTCTTCCTGAACGCGTGTCCCGCCGAGCTTCCGGACAACCTGCATGTTTCTCAAGACCTCCTGTCACGCGTCACCGGTCTGACAGTCGATGATCTCATGCGGGCGCTCAGATCGATATCCTCTCTCGGATTCAAGATAAGGGAGCGCGCTCACGGTAGCATTGACGAAGAGCCGGACAATGACATGCAGTTTGAATTGCAATGGCATGACATGACGGTTGAGGGCGTTGGGAATGCAACTGCAATTGCGGCCGAAATGATCGACCTAGTGATGGCCTCATATTGCACCGACTGTGGGATGGATACGCTCCTGCGACTCGATTTCTCAGAACTTGGGAACGTTGAGGGAGGAACAGCGGAAGGGACTGCGGACACATGACGATTCGATTGGGCCACTTGAGACACACATCTTTGGAACCCAGCCAACTCGGGGGGGGTACGTCATCAGAACGGGGGGGTGCATTCGACCCATCCTGTACAAGAACGGTATTCACTGACACGTGCGGCGCAGACAGAAGTGCTACACGAGGATCCGTGTAGAGCGGATCAAGCATGGTATGGCCACCCGTGCTGGCCGGGTGTGCACACTATAGCAAACGCAACAGGGAGAGGATGCGAAGTGCCTCACCAATACTGCTAGCGCCGAAGTTACGTCGCCGGAGCTTGCCCTTCCAGGCCACGTCATTGGCGATAGCGTTCATCACTGCTTCAACCGATTTGTCGTCGTCGTCAAGGTTGCAGGCCGCCGAGTGGACAGTTGTCAACGTCTCCAGCATGCTTTCATCAAAAGTGCGAAGGCTCGTGATGAGAGCCCGGGCTACTGTCTCATCGCGGACGTAGCGGACGGCGTAGTTCGCTGCCTGGGGATGCTTGGGTCCCGGTTGAAGGAGGTGGTCTGCTCCCTTGACCAAGTAGTCCTTTCGCAGGCATCCTGGTTCAGCGTCTCGGTAGGTGAGCGAGGGGTCGTACGGACCGAACCGATGCCGGGTGTGCTTTCGAAACACGCCGAGGTCCAGACCGTGTTCCAAGAGGTACGCCACCTTTTGGACCCGCATCCTCGAAATACCGGGCGACTGGTCGTTGGTCAGAAGCCCAGTAATCCAACCGTACACAGCCATCCGGCGAAAGGTGACCGGGGCCTTCCCGGTAAAGCGGTACGGACTTCCGCGCAGGCGCTCCATTTCAGCCCCAATTGACGCCAACTGGATGTCCCTTTCAGCGGCGGGCCGCTTCAGCCATTCCGGGCCGAGCGATGCAGCAAGGCAGAGGTCACGAAGAACCTCGCGTTCCGCGGCGTCAAGCGGGGGCTGGCCCCGGGCTGGACCGAGGTTCAAGTCGGCAAGCGGCGTGGAGGTCAGCAGTATGACCCAGTAATCCAACAGGGTCTGGCGCGCTTCAGGTGCCGCGCGCACGTAGGCGGCGATGTCCGGCTTGGAGCCGGCCTCGAACTCGGCCAGCATCTGGGCCTTGAGGTCGTCGACGTAGGTCATTGATCTCGTTCCGAACATGTCCGGTCCCTTCACACGTCCAGAAGGGCCCGAAACCGTGGATTCTTCGCCAGGCACCTTTTCGCGCTTCGAAGATGTCTGTGAACCATGCTGGGGCTGATTCCCATGATCTCTGACACCGACTGGGGCCCGGAGATCTTCCGACGCTCGATCCATGCGAGCGTGGCTGCCGCTGCCTCCAGGGGTGGCAGCTCAGAGATTATCCGTTGGAGGCTCTCAAGGTCAATACGCTCCGCTATCTCCGCGGCAAGGTTGCCGTCGTCAGGTGAATTGGCGTCGTCCGGCATGTCGTGGATGGATTCGGTGGCCGTGTGGAGCTTTTTCCGTTGCTTGCGGACCGCATCGATACAGGATTGCTTGAAGGCGCGTCCGAACCGTTCTTCCCAGAAAGTCGGTTCCTCGCCGGTAGCGGCCTGGATGGACTGAAACATGTGGCGCGTCGCCTCGGCATGGACATCCTTGCGATCCTCGGGACGTAGCACCTGTGAAGCTGATTCCGCGATCGGGCGGGAACGCTTCAGGAGATGTCTGGCTGCGATCTCCGTTAGCTCCGGGTCACGGTCACCGAGGCCCTTTCGTACCACCCATGCGAGCGTCTCCAGCGTGAGGTCACGCCCTTCCGCTCGGACCACACTCGTACGATCCGTAGGGTTGAGTGCCGAGAGCCGCTCAATCTCCGCCTTGGATTGGTGTGGGCGCGCCAGTGGTCTTCCTCGCTGAGTGAATCGGGATGCTACCAGCATAACCGCAATCAGCCCCCTGAAGTGTGAACCTCCGATCTTCCGTGCCTGCCCCGGATGCTGCGACGAGGCGCGGGATCCTCGCGGCCGGGGGTGGGCTGGTGTTGGCTCTACCTAGCTCACCTGGCCTGCTGAATCGACCGCTGGGCGACAAGACAAGGACTCCGCCAGACCGGGCCCGGTGGTGGAGGGTACGGATCAGGCTGCTGGCCTGCGGCGGGTTGGGTGATTGACCACCTGTCCTCCCTGAAACTCGGGGGCTGGCGCCGACCGTCGGCTGGATCCGCATTGCGGACCCCTGACTGACACCGCGGGCATCCACGGCTTGGCGGATGGACGCCCGGACAGGAACACCCTCCAGTGGATCCTCGCCGTCAATGGCCTACCAGACGCTCCACACGCTCCGGGAACACTCCGTCTCTGTGTATTTGGTGGACGGTGCAACCAAAGCGGTCGCGCCTCTGGTTCGTCCGCTGCCCGTCGAGTTGGGGCGACCCGCGCGCAGGGACATGGTGCCGGAACAGACGGCCGGAATCGCGCCTCTTCGCAGGAGCGCGGTTCACACATCCCCACCCTGAATCCGGTTACCAGGATAGCGACACCACAGTCCCGTACACGGAGATTCAGACATGACGACCATGATCCAGAAGCCGACCACGATCTTCATCGACCAACAGAAGTTCGAGCTCGAAGCGGAAAAGTACACCGCCGCTCAGCTCCTCGAGCTCGCCGGAGAGGACCCCACGCAGGCGATCCTGGTGCTCCGGATCGGAGACGATCTCAAGCAGCTGAAGAAGGACACCGTCTTCGAGCCGAAGCCCGATTCGCGTTTCGTGGTCTTCCACTGCGACCCGACTCCCGTCTCATGATCTTTGGGCCGGATCGTCTTCGGGCGGACCTGACGGCGATCGGTTTCCCTGCCAAGCGTGCCTCGGCGCACGACGGAACCCCTTTCGTGGTGATCCCCGGCTTCGAGGTGCCGTGCGGACGGTTCGTCGGCCGCGTGATTGATCTGGGATTGCAGGCAACCGCCGACTATCCGGTCACCATCGCCGCAGCCATCCATGTGCGATCTGACCCGCACCTGCTGGACATCTCGGACACCGTCCCGGGAAGACGGAACATCATCGAAAGCCCTTTGGGGCCGGAATGGCGCTACTGGAGTCACAACCTTGGCTGGTCGGAACCAAAGACCGGCCGTCGGCTGATTTCCAAGGTCAACAAGGTCTTCGAGGATGCTTGAAGTACACTCGGTTGCGATGCCGTCGTCCCTTTCCAGGACGTTGCATGGTCTTCTCGTCCGAGATGACGGCCAGGAGGATCTGACATTCGCGTTGTGGTACCCGTCCGAGGGAGCGACTCGCACCACCGCTCTCCTCACTCGTCACATCGGCGCCGAAGCAGGCGACCGCGAGATTCACGGCAACGTCAGTTTCAACCCAAGCTACCTGCAGCGCGCCTTGGAGGAGGCGCTTCGAAACCGGGCTGGGCTCGCATTCCTCCACAGTCATCCGTTTCCGGGGTGGCAATACATGAGCCAGGATGATGTTGCAGCCGAGAGTCGGATTGCCCGCGCAGCGTGTGCTCTGACCGGCAAGCCGTTGATTGGGATGACCACCGGAAGCGACGGTACCTGGAGTGCCAGGGCCTGGGTTGCCGAGACCGACCAACCGGAACCGCGAATGGCGTGGCTATCGAAGGTCAGGGCTGTTGGAGAAGCGCTGCGCGTGTCACGTACGCCTCAGACTGCGCGCCCCGAGCGAAAGGACGAAATGCTGATTCGGACTGTAGCCGCTTGGGGGGACGATGCGCAGGTCGAACTTGAGCGGACCAGGGTGGGCATCGTCGGGTTGGGGAGCGTCGGCTCGATGGTAGCGGAGTCGATGGCGCGGATTGGCGTGCGGAAGATCACGCTCATTGACTTTGACCTGGTCGAGCCCAAAAACCTCGACCGGTTGGTGGCGGCCACAGAGGCCGATGTCGGACGATTGAAGGTGGAGGTAGCCGCCGAGCGGATTCGGTCGGTCGCGACAGCCACTGCGGTCGATCTGCGTCAGGTTCCCGAGAGGGTCTCACACCCAGAGGCGTATCGGGTTGCCCTTGATTGCGACGTCCTGTTCAGCTGTGTCGATCGGCCTCACCCTCGACATGTGCTGAACTTCCTGGCCTACAGCCACCTCGTGCCGGTGATCGATGGTGGTATTCTGGTCCGGCATCGCGACGGCCAGTTCCGCGGTGCCGACTGGCAAGTACAAACCGTGGCACCGGGCCGAGCGTGTCTGCGGTGCCTCGGGGCCTACGATGCGGACGCGGTCTCCTTGGACCAGGCGGGCCTGCTCGACGATCCCAGCTACCTGGCTGGGCTTGATGCCGGGAGTCCGCTACATCGGCGAGAGAATGTGTTCCCGTTCAGCGCCAACTTGGCGTCCCTCGAGGTGTTCCACCTGGTCGCGATGGTAACCGGGATAGCCGGGCAGAGTGACCTTGGCGTCCAACGCTTTCGGTACTATCCGGGTGTCATGGACCAGCGTGGTGGGTTGGAGTGTCATGAGGGGTGTGAGTTCGGTCAACTGGTTGCGACTGGCGATCACCACTTCTCCCTAATGGACCCGCAGCAAAAGTCGTAGTTCGAAACTCCGTTTTTGGATCCGGTCCACGGTCGTGTTCAAGCCCTTTGCCGACATCCGCGACAGTTGTCGAAACCGGAGTCCTGTCGCATGTAACCATCGCACGTAGGGCAGGGGATCAGTCCGCAAGTCACACCATTGGTCATGTGGCCAGGAAGTTCATACCTCTGGCAGTGCGGACAGATCACCATGTCCTTCCGATGCAGCCAACGCTTGCTGGCAGTCATGGACAGAAGTAGGAAGCGGAGGGCGCTTTCGATCTTTGCTTGGGTAGGTGTCTTAGTCATTCTATCGAAGACTTGCTGCCAGGTCACCGCTATCTCGATCGCTGGGACGTTAGCCTTCTTCATGTCAAGACAATAGGCCTGGTCCTTACTGTGCGAAACGCATATCTCGATCGCCAACGTACGCATTCCGGCGGATGTCCTGTCTCTCGGAGACTCGAATGAAACATCGGCAAGCAAATCGACGCGACGAGGGATTACGTCCATGTTGACCTCGGGTTCTACAGAAAGAAGCCTCACATTGTATCCCTGTGTACGGGGGAGCTTTAGACACTTGCCGACAGAAGCACAAATGACTTGCTTACACAAACAATGTAGGGCAGTCTCGCTGCAAGTGCGTAAGTGTGGCGTCCGTGAGGAGTGCGCGAAATGTGGTCGCCGAACGGCACCTTGACGTGCAATGACGGGTTGGTCACAGTGGGGACATCGGCAGTTGCAAGCAATACCGCGCGGGACCTCGATCGCCGTGCGCCAACGGTCTTGGTTATCAATGGCGACGGGAAGAAGCAGACCCGAGACATCTGGCCGTTCTGGCTCCGGGAGAGTACGGCGGTCGTCGAATCCATGAGGTCGAGTTGGAGGCATGCCTTAGACAGCTCCGCGCGACTGCACTGCTACGGCAGGCGGGCGGAGTACCCATCCCTCGTCCGCCAAGTACCCCCGGTTCAACTCATCCACCCGCCCCCCCCACCCCGGCATCACCCGGTCCAGTATCCCGCGAAACTGATCATTGTGCCCCCTCTCGATCAGGTGGACCATCTCGTGGACCACCACGTACTCCAGGCATGACACCGGCTTCTTCGCCAGCTCCGAATTCAGCCAGATCCGCCCCGCGTCCCGGTTACACGTCCCCCACCGCGTCTTCATCCGCCGGATCCGCCAGTCGGCCACCGTGACCCCGATCCTCGGCTCCCACTTGGCGACCATCTCGGGAATGCGCTCGCGCAGCCGATCCCGGTACCACCGGTACAGCATCGCTTCGCGCGCATCACGGCCGGTCTCGGGACGCACCCGCATCTCGATCCAGCTGTTCCCCCGCAGCCGAATCCCCGTGGGGCCAGCCGACACGACCACATCCAGCCGGTACCGCCGTCCCTCGAAGTAATGGCTCTCCCCCGTCACGAACTCGCGCCGCGACTGCCGGTCCTGCCCCTCGAACTCCGCCTGCTTCCGGCGGATCCAGGCCAGCCGCGCGATCACGGCCATCCGCACCGCGTCGTCGTCGAGGCGCAGCGGGGCGGCGACCCGGACCCGGCCCTCCGGCGGATAGACGCCCAGATGCAGATGCTTGATGTCCTTACGGACGATTTCCACCGGGATGCCGCGGATCTCGATCCGGGTGCCGTCAGTACTCACGTTGAGCCTTCACGATTTCCAGGATCGTGAGCGTAACGGCCTTTTGGGGGCCGAGAGCGTCCCGGATGGCCCTGGCGACACGCCTCTCCTTGATCGGGTTGCCGCGCCAGTCGTCCATCTTGGCTTCGCGGATCGCGCGATCGACCTGTAGCGCCACCTCCTCGCGCGGATCGACCTTGTTGTCCGGATTCGTCGTCGTAGTCCCCTCCGCCACCGCCCTCTCCAGGATTTCCTCCGGCAGGTTATCGTAGATCGCCCGCAGCGCCGGGGTCTTGATCGTCGCCGGATAGGCCGCCCCACCCTCCCCCCGCTTCACCTTCTCGGCGAGCTCAATGACCTTCTTCAAGTACGCCTCGTACTCGATCGCCTCCTCCTTGCGCTGCTTGATCAGCGCGTCGAGCACCGCCGACATCTTCTCGTAGTACTTCGGGTTCACGGCCATCTCGTCGACGATCAGGCGGCGGACGTTGTTCTCGATGGTCTCAGCGACGGCGCCCTGGCTGCTCCGAATCCCCTTGGGCAACTCGCCGATGGCCGCCGCCCCGTCCCTGACGAGCAGGTCCACGAGCGTCATGTCGTTGAACGCGGACACGACCTCGCTGTCCTCGGCACGGATGTAGGTGTCGAGCAGGTGCCGCATGGCGGGCTCGTACATTTTGAGATCGACGTAGTCGCCGCTCGCCGTCTTGACCTCTTGGCGGACATTCTCGTAGTGCCTGACTTCGTCCTTGATGGCGACCCGTTCGGACTCCGTGTAGCCAGACTCGATCATCTCGTTGGCCAGATTTGCGTAGGCGCGCAGGAACGCCGCCACCATTGTGTACAGCGTGAGTCGCCTCCGTTCGCTCTCGCTCTGCTGCTGGGCGGTGCCGTCGCTGGCCCCGTGGCAGAAGTAGCGCAGATAGGCTTCCGTGTCGTACGGCGGCTTGACGGGCTCGCACAGCGCCTTGACCGCCTCCCGGGTCTCCTCCAAACGCTCCCGTCCCTGCTCAAGGCGGTTCTTCAGCAGGCCCTCCACGTCCTCGCGGTCATAGCCCTCGAACGCCTCGCCCGTGTAGTCCCCGATGGCGCCCTCCAGCGAGCGGAACAGGTCCTTGTAGTCGATGATGTAGCCGTACTCCTTGTCGTCGCCGTCCAGCCGGTTGACGCGGCAGATCGCTTGGAAGAGACCGTGATCCTGCATGTTCTTGTCGATGTAGAGGTACGTCGCCGGCGGGGCGTCGAATCCGGTCAGCAGCTTGTCCACGACGATCAGCAGCTTCATCTGTCCGGGCTCCTTCACGAAGCGCCGTTTGACCTCCCTCTCGAACTGGTCGGCCTTCCGCATGGCCGTGTCCTCGGGCTCGTCGAAGTGCTCGGCGAGCATCTTTCGGTAGACGTCGTACTTGAGCAGCTTCTCGGTCAGACCCTCGCCCGTCTCCTCGCCTTTCATGTCCTCCGGCCCCGGAGCGTAGGAGGTGACGATGGCGCACCGGCCCTTCAGGTCGGTCTCGCTGAACGCCTGGAAGAAGCGGCAGGCCGCGTAGATGCTGTCGGACACGAGCATGGCGTTGCCGCGACCGCTCTTCAGGCGGTCCTTGATCTCCATGTCCATCAGAATGTCGGCCACGATCTTCCGAATCCGGGGCGCCGAACTCGTGACCGTCCGCATGGTGCCCCACCGCCGCCGGAGCTGCGCGCGCGCCAGATCGCTCAACCCGTCGGTCTTTGAGTCGAACCACTGGTCGATCTTGGCCTCGGACGTGATGTCCTGGTCGATGTCGCGCGCCTCGTACCTCAGGTCCAGAACCACCTTGTCGTCCACCGCCTCGTCGTACTTGTAGGTGTGGATGTAGCGGCCGAAGGTCTCGATGCTGCGCTGCTTGTCGGCCTTGAGGAGAGGGGTTCCCGTAAAGCCGATGAGCGTGGCGTCTGGAAGGATGGTCTTCATGGCCTGGTGGAGCTTGCCGGACTGGGTGCGGTGACACTCGTCCACGAAGACGAAGATCTCGCCGCTCGGTCGAAAACCGGGTGGCAGGTGTTCTCGGAGGTCGCTGACGTACTGGTCGATGTCGCCTTCGTGGGACCTGCCGAACTTCTGGATGAGCGAACAGATCAACGATTTGTCGGAGGCTTGCAGTACTTCGACCAGGTCAGCTCCGCTCATCGTCCGGTGAATGTCCTCGTCCACGCCGTCGAAGACCATCTCGATCTGCTCATCGAGCTCGGTGCGGTCGGTGACGATCAGCACGCGGCCGTCCACGCCCTTGAGCTCCCGGATCCACTTCGCCAGCCACACCATCGTGAGGCTCTTGCCGCTGCCCTGGGTGTGCCAGATGATCCCGCCTTCGCGCCGCCGGACGAAGTCCTGTGCCGCCTTCACGCCGAAGTACTGGTTGTGACGGCAGATCTTCTTATCGCCGGCGTCGAAGACCACGAAGTCGTGGAGCAGTTCGAGCAGGCGGGCGGGAGCGCATAGGTGCCCGAGATCGGGAAGCAGCGGGGTGTTCGTCTCGGGGGCGCCGGTTTCCTTCCAGCGGAGCCAGTACTTCTCCCTGGTCTCGATCACGCCGTAGCGCGCGCCTTCGGTGTCGTTGCCCGCCATCACGAGCTGCACCGTGGTGAAGAACGGCTGGATGAAGTCCTTCTTCTGGTTGTCCAGATTCTGGCGGATGCCTTCGGACACGGAGACGGTCGAGCGCTTCAGTTCGAGCACGCCGACAGCGATACCGTTGACGTAGAGGACGATGTCGGGCCGCTTGGTGTTGGTCCCTTCGACCGTGACCTCTTCGGCGATGGCGAAGTCGTTGGCGGTCGGGTTCTCCCAGTCGATCAGGTGAACGGTTTCCGTGTGTTCGCTGAGCCCGGGCCGGACCTTGACGCCGTAGCGGAGGAGGCCGTAGACCTCGCGGTTGGCGTCGTAGAGGGTCTTGCTTCCGCCGAGAGCGGCGGCCTTGTCGAGCTCGCGTAGCGCCTTGTTGATGAGGGTGGGTGTGTTGCCCTGGCGTGCGAGGAACCGCGTGAGGAGGTCGGATTCGATGTTCCGGTTGCCCGGGCGGTCCTGCCAGTCGCCGAGGTACCTATAGCCGAGCTGGCGCTGGAAGTGGCTGACGACACGGCGCTGGGTGCGGGCCTCGAGCTCGCCGACGGCGCTCACAGCACCCTCCATCGGCCGCCCTTGTCGGGACCGACCCGCTCGATCTTCCCGGCCTCGCGCAGCCTGTCCAGTCGGTACCGGACGGTGGATCGCGTGGTGCGGAGAGTGGCGGCGATTTCGCGGCGGCTGGCAGAGGGGTTCCGCTGGAGGAGTAAGAGGATGCGGTCGGAAAGCAACACGGATTCCGATGACGGGTGGCCGTTTCTGGCCGTTTTCTGGTCGCCTCCTGGCGGTTTTCTGGTTGTTTTCTGGCTGACTGCGGACGGCTCGTTCCCTCGGTCCCGGCGCTCGACGGCACTGCCATCGTTGTGTTCGCCGGTGTCCACATCGGGATCGTCGATCACTTCCCAGCGTCCCCCCCTGTCCGGTCCGACGCGACGTAACCTCCCAGCCTCCTTGAGTTTATCGAGCCGATAACGGACGCTCCCCTCGGTGGCACCCGCAAGTGCCCCCGTGATCTCGCGGCGGCTGGCGGACGGGTTCTCCCGCAGGAAGGCGAGGATGCGGTCCCCGACTTTCTGGCGGTTTTCTGGCTGATCCCGATTTTCTGGTTGTTTTCTGGTTGATCTGCGTGGTCGCGTCCGATCATCATCGGCCTCGACGACATCCGAGTCCGGGGCCCGCGTGTAGCTGACCCTCTCCGCGTGGGAAGGGACGACGATCCGCAGGTAATCACGCCCGCGATCGCTCCTCACATGCACATTGACGACAATGCTGAGGACCGACTGCACTTTGTCGGGTATCTCATCCGCCAGACGGAGAAGATCGGTCGCCCCGATGGCCTCGCGGCGCACCTCCCGCCCGATCTCGAGGACGCCCCCTCGACCGTTCGCGAGTCCGCAGATGCAGTCCAGGTGCTCGTCCCGCCAGGAGGATCTCCGCTCGACGTGAGAAGCGTCAGGCGTCATGGGCGTCGTCGTCCTCCGTCTCGTCATCGGGGATGGGCAGCCGGATGGAACCGGTTAGGAGCTGCTGCATCATACCCTGCTTGATCGCGCGGGTCTTGTCGAGGCGGTGTGCGAGAGCGGCGATCTCGGCGTCCATGTCGGAGAGGACGGTGGCGATGGCTTGTTGTTCGGGGAGGGGGGGGAGGGGGAGCTTGACCTGAGCGAGGTGGTCCGCGCGAATGTGCACAACGGCGTCACCTTGAGCCATCCGCGCCTTCTGATGGGCCGCGACCGGATGGTTCAGAAGGTGGGCCAGGTAGACTGCGTCCTGTCCTGATGCTCTCAAGACAATTATGTCCCCGCCAGCGTAGGCCGTTTCGTCGCCGACGTACGCTACGCACATGCCGATTTCGTCCGCGGTCTCTCCCGACCCGGCAAACAAGAGGTCACCGTTCGTGATCGCCAACGCCTTGTCGGCTATCTCCTGCGGGATGATTGAGATCGGTTTCGTCACATAGTTCTGGTATCGAGTGTAGAGCTCTCCGTAGCGCACACAGCGAACCCCGACGTCACATAGGTCGTCACGCTTTATGCCCCTTCCCTTGGTGAACGTCCCCAGGTCTCCCACGCGCCGCGTCTCCCACTCCCCCCCGAACGCCGGCAGCCGCGTCCTCCCGGTCAGCAGTTCCTGCATCGCGGCCTGCTTGATGGCCCGCTTCTTGGCGATCAGCGCTTCCAGCGAACCGATCAGCTCGTCCACGTCGGACAGGACGGCGGCGATCGCGCGCTGTTCGGGGAGGGGAGGGAGGGGGACGGCCATCTCGCGGAGTATGCCGAGATTGATGTGAGGGACTCCCGTCTGAATCGTGCTGTCCTCGATCGACTTCTGCTGTTCGTGGCTGGTAAAGGAGTAGAAGACATAAAGCGGGTCAGCGACCGTTGGGTTTACCGAGAGCTTCATCTGGCTCTGAGAGAGCAAATAGGCGCCATAGGGTTTGGCTGGAACCAGGCTTACTTGGCCAAGGGTTCCTCGCTGCGTGAAGACAACGTCGTCGGGATGAGCGAGATTCGCTTCAAGTGCTCTTGCCTTTGTCGGTGTAACGAACACGAAGTCGCCGGAGACCCACTGGCTATTCATGTTTTGGCCTCGGATTACGGGAACTCCTGAAGGCACGTAGTCCTTGGAGACCAAGTCGGATCCAAATGGGCCGCCGACGATTGAATTGCGCTTTGGCGATGCGATTGTACTGACAGTCGAACTTTGCCAATCCTCTGGAATCACCCCCACCTCTGTGCGCTTGTACCCGAGTGGTACGACCGACGCCTTACCTGGGACATCGGGCGCCAAGGCCTGTTCGGCCCCTGACCGTTTACCCATCACCCCCACCTACGCTTCCCGACCTCCCGCCGAACCCTCGCCACCTGATCCGCGAGCTCCTCCCGCGACGGCAGGTACAGCTGGTACTTCGACGCGTAGATGTTGGCGTCCTCGGGCCGCGTTAGCTCGACTACGGCGTCTTTCTTGTCATCGCAGAGCAGGATACCGACCGTCGACAGATGACTGTCGTCGAAGCTGACGCGCTTCTCGTGGGCCACGGGGTCCGGCACCGACAGCAGGATGACGTATTGGTCCGACGCCGTCGGACCAATACGTCCAATCCCTTCAGGCTGCTGGCTCACGCCGGCAGCCCCATCCGCCGCAGGTGACTCTGCACCTTCACACCGTAGTCCTCCACCCGACGCTCCAGCTCCGGCAACGCGTCCGCGTACCGCTCTTCCAGCACCCTGACCCGATCCACCAGTCCGCTCGCTAGGCGTTCGACCTCGTTGCCGATCGCGCCCTGGACGCTCGCCATCCACTTGTCGGTGACCACGATGTCGGCGACTTCCGCGGCGGTCAGCGTCGCGTATCGGGCGAGCACTTTCGCGTCGAGTTTCGTCTGCGCCGCCTTCGTCGCTCTCTTCGCGGCGGCGTGGGCCTTCATCAGCTCGAGGCAGACATCCAGCGCGTCGCGCTCCTCGCTCGCCCCGGGATCGTCGCGCAACTCCTTCAGGCGCGCCCTCACCGCGGCCTGTGTCACCTTCCCAGCGTCGGAAGTCGCGCCGTCAAGCAGCCCGTCCTCGCCCGAATACTCCTCGATGAACTCCTCCTGCTCCCGCGCGACCTCCTCTTCGTCGGCGCGCAGGCGGTCAATCTCCGCGCGTTCCAGGGCGAAGTACCGGGCGACCACCAAGCCGGGCGGGAGCAGGTCGATCCGGTACTTCTTGGGTTTCACGGTAAGGTCGGGCGTCTCGCCGGCCGCCTTGCCGCGAACCGGCACCAGCACCCGTGGCTGCGCCGCCTCCTTCCACCCATCGGTCACCACCAGGTACACGTCGTCCTGCATGACCTCGTCCCAATAGTCCATCACGCACTGGTAGACGGAGTAGCGGTCGAGCAGCGGAAGACCGGCGAAGCTGTGGAGCAGATCCTCCGACAACTCCCGAATCAGCGCCTTGGGTGAGTCGTCCACATCGAGCCGGCGAAGGCGGGGGGCGTGCTCCCGCTGCCAGTCGTCCAGCACCCGACGGATCCGGCCCGCGTACGCCTTGAATTCCTCGTGTTCGAGAATCACCGTGCGCACCTCGTCCGCGTCAACGCGCGGGTCGGTGTATCCATCCCTCCCGTTCGGCGAGAACAGCCGCGCCCGAATCGCCGGGAATACCTCCCAGTAATCGCCGAGCGCGTCGATGTCCCGGGTCGGGATGCCGCCCCGCAGGTGCGCGCTCAGGTCGTGCAGGTCCTCTGCGTCGCCGGAGTCGATGTATCGCGGGATGTTGAGGTTGTAGTCATTCGTCTCGCTGGCGATCTCCGCCACCGGCACCATGCGCGCATATCCGGGGATGTCCCTCCGCTCGTTGAACACGTCCACGATCCGGTGGATGTCGCGTTCCCGCAGCCGGTTCTTGGCGCCGTCCTTCCGGAAGTCCTTGCTGGCGTCGATCATGAAGATGCCGTCGCGGCCGAGCGCGTTCTCCTTGTCGATCGCCACGATGCACGCCGGGATCCCGGTGCCGTAGAACAGGTTGGCCGGGAGCCCGATGACTCCCTTGATCCAGCCGCGCTTGACGAGATTGCGCCGGATGGCCGCCTCGCGGTTGCCGCGGAAGAGGACGCCGTGCGGCATGACGATCGCGCCCCTGCCGGTACTCGTGAGCGACGCGACGAGATGCAGCAGGTAGGCGTAGTCCCCGTTCTTGGCCGGAGGTTCGCCGTGGTCGAAGCGGCGGTATTCGTCGTTGGCGGGGTTGAGGCCGTTCGTCCAGGCCTTGTCGGAGAACGGGGGATTGGCGACGGCGAAGTCGAACCGCTTGAGGCGGCCCGGGCCATCCGTGAACAGCGGGTTCGTCAGCGTGTTGTCGCGCTCGATCTCGGCCGCCGTCCGTTCGTGAAGGATCAGGTTCATGCGCGCCATCGTCCACGTCGCGACGTCCTTCTCCTGCCCGTAGATGGTCAGCCCGTTCGGCGCGGCGTCGGCGGCCTTGATGAGGAGCGACCCGGAACCGCACGTGGGATCGTACACGGTCTGGTCCTTCCTGGTGTCCGGCCCGATCCCGATCACCCGGGCGATGATGCGCGACACCTCCGCCGGGGTGTAGAACTGGCCCTTGCTCTTGCCTGACTGGGTGGCGAAGTGGCGCATGAGGTATTCGTACGCGTCGCCCAGGAGGTCGTCGCCATGGGCGCGGTTGGCGCGGAAGTCGAGCCCCTCGAAGATCCCGACGAGCTTCGTGAGACGGTCCTGCATCTCCTTGCCCCTGCCGAGCTTGCTCTCGTCGTTGAAGTCGGCCTGGTCGATCACGCCCTTGAGCAGGTGGCGGTTGGCGTCGTCGGCCTCGGCGAGCCTGCCGATGACCTTGTTGATCCCGTCGCCGATCTCCTTGGTTCCCTTGAGCGCGACCATGTCGCCGAAGCTGCCGCCGGGCGGCACCGTGATGTCGGCGAAGTCGTCGTCGCCCGCGTACTTGTCCGAGACGTACTTCATGAAGAGCAGCGTGAGGATGTAGTCCTTGTACTGGGACGCGTCCATTCCGCCGCGCAGCTCGTCGCAGCTCTTCCAGAGCGAGGAGTAGAGGTGGGATTTTCGGAGGGGCATGGGGTGGGGTGGTTGGGGTTGGGGTCGTGTGGAGGTTCGCGTCCGGCCAATCAGGATTACCGGGCCGTGCTAGTGGGGTCAAGGACAGGCGGGTTGCCGAGATGCGACCACCGCCGTTCAGCGGCGGTCGCTGGGGAACGCGGTTGGCATCGCGATGCCAAAGGTGATCGGCATCGCTTGGGATCTGCGATCGGCTTGGTAGAACTCGGTGGTCGGCATCGCCGGCATGGGCACGTTTCCTGCTGTTGGACTCGACCTGGATCGCGTCGCAAAAAAGCCGGGAAAACGGGTCTGGATGGCGGCACTCCGGCGCCCGCCACGCCTAGCTGACACGCCGGCGAAGCTCAGCAATAACCGCGTCCACATCGGCCACGTCCAGACCTCCGCGCTCCTCCGTGGTGAACAGGCTCTCACCCTCGACGAATCCCTGCCCCAGATACCACTTCCGCTTCTTGTCCCATTCCGAGGCGTACTGGGGATCCCCGATCATGCCGAGGTGCTCCCAGATAACTGGGTCTCCAGCGTCATCGAGAAACGTAAAGTCGGGCCATTTCCAGTCCCCGGGGGTTGGCTCAAACCGATGTTCGTACTGGGGGACGAGCCCTGCATCGAGGCACCGCGTGTAGATGAGCAACTCAGACTTGGATCGCAACAACTCCCCGTCCGGCGCTCGATGAATAAGATGCCTCGCGTGCGGTCGATCCTCTCCCTCACGAACTGCCACCCTGAAAAGGTTGGTGTTCCTCTTGATGGTCTCTGAGGCGGTCGGCTTCGACAGACGTATGAGATCGCCCACACCGTCTCCTTCGACCAACAGCACTAGCTGTTGTCTTGCCCGCGTTAGAGCTGTGTAGACTAGCTCGCGATAGGCCATGCGGTGCTTTGGGAGAACGACTATCACCACGCCGAATTCCGACCCTTGCGACTTATGCACCGTGAGTGCATACGCCAACTCGACGACCGTGCGGCGTGATTCGCCATCACCGAAATCCCGCCCACGAAAGCCATAGGTGTGACTGGCTGGTCGACCAGCGAAAAGCAGGTTGCTCCAGTTCCCGTTGACCGTCTTCACGAGGGCTACCTCCCCATTCGCCAGGTATCCCGAAATCTTCTCTGCGCGCTTACGATCCCAGCCCGCGCGCTCACCGTTTTCGAGGAGAATGACCTTGTCATGCTTGATGATCTCCTGCGGTCCCGCGACGGTGTTGGACAGGCGAGCTTGCTCGAGCTTCTTCGATCGCCAGGTCGACTGAATCCACTTGTTCAGGTCATCACAGCCCCACACGTCTCGCCTGACTGGCGATAGCACCTGCCACTGTTCGGCACCAGCGGGATTAGTCGGCACCCACCCGCTCTTGTACCGCTCCATCAGGAAGGACCGATTGAAGGCTTCGAGGTCGTCCTGACTTGCGATCTGCAGGTGGTCCTTAAGCGCCGCCGTGATTCCGTCATGAAGGCTTTGGGGGTCGGACCAGAAGCGAACATCGAGGTCCGTCAACTTAGCCTTTCGATCAACCATGTCCACGAATATCGATTCGGCATCGGGGGTCAGTTCATCGCCCGTGAACCACCTTGCCAACCGCAATGTGTCCGACTGCTGGCCTCGCGCGGCGCGGACTTCATGTGTGAGTCTAGCCAGTGCGCCCCGCCGGACTTCAAGGTCGTCTAGATCCTCATCTTCGCTCACATCCGCGGGGTCGAGATGAGCTACCAGGTCCGCGAAGGGTCTTCCAGCTCCAATTGGAGGTAGCTGGGCCGGGTCGCCAACGAGAATCAGCCGCTTTACTCGGGCACCAAACGTCCCAATGACGGCCGCAAGAGTGTCCTCCGTGAGCATCGAGGCCTCGTCAACGACGACGGCCTCATGGCCGCCGTAGCAGGGCCGTCCGATGATGGGCTCCTGGCGGCTTCCGTCATACCGCCCTTGGGAATGAAGGAACTTCGCCACGGTCATGACGTCGATCCCTTCGGCAACTCGCGACATAAGGCGAACCCGGGCTTTTCCGGTCGGAGCCAAGAAGAGGATTCGGCCCTGTTGGGAAGTTGCACGGGATAGCGCACCCAGAACGGTTGTCTTTCCGGTGCCCGCTCGGCCGACAAGCACACTGGCCTTCCGAGTAGTAAGTCTCTCCAGTGCATCGGCTTGCTCATCCAGAGCGACCGATGTTCTCGGGCTAGTAGGGTCGAAGGGGTCACCCTCAACTCGCGTGCGCTCCACCGTCTCGACCAAGATGTCCCTCCAATGCTCCCTAAGGCTGGGGAGTTTCTTGGTTGTTCGAGCCCGCAGCTTTCGTTGAAGCATATCGGCGACCTCTCGTCGCTCAATCAGTTGCAGCCACCGCGGCCTTTCGTCAGTCGCCACGACCCGCTCGGAGAGGAAGTCGATTTCGGCGCTGGTCCATCCATCGGGCACAACAACCGGCTCAGCTACTGGGATCTTGGTGGCCCTATCGCGGGCCTCCGGGACTCCGAGGAGGGTGTCTCCTTGGTTTTCCGCCCTTCGGAGTGTCACTACCAGAGCTGCTCGAAGACGCCGTCTGTCGGCCGGGGAGAGGACGCTGGCCTTTCCATCGGCGTCCAGCGCCCCAAGGTCGACGGTCGGAAAGGACACTGGCCGCGAGTCTCGCCCTCCCCGATCGAGCTCAGCCACGACATAAGGGTTGTCGATGATCTCGCGGTCGGACACAGCAGTCCCTGCCGTCTTGGTTCTGCGGGCCTCTTCCCACCACCGCAACGCCTGGTCTGCAGTTATGGCGAGGCGGGACAGGCACCTCGCCAACTCCATGCGCTCTGGTTGGCCCTGGTGATGGACCCACTGCGAGGCGAAGGCGTCGATGTCCGCCTGAAAGCGACCGTCGGGCGGTGGGGTCACTCCGTTAAGCAGTTGGGACACAGCGGCCCACGGGTCGGCGGCGAACTGCGGATCGCGCGAGGCCGCAAGTTGCACCAAGCTCACTCCCATACGCAGACCCATGGCTTCCAGGACAGCCCCGACGCCCGGATTCGGGCCTCTCAAGCTCCAAGCGGCGGACAGGCGCTCGTTCAGCCAGCTTTCGGCTGCTGCCCAGGACCCCTCCGCGATCCCATCTTCGCGGAGATGGTGCACGACCTTGATGGCCTTTGTGAGCACGCCGATCGTCGCGTCGGGTGTGATGTGTTCCGTCCGGTAAGAGAACTCGGTCATTCTGTCTTGATCGGGTTCGATGACGAGGCGCTCAGCGAGCACAGCTCGCCTCGCGTCCTCGTCCTCATCGCCGGTCGGTGTCAGATAGTCACCAAATGGAACAAGGAGTCCCTCCGCACCGCCGGGACGCAGGCTGTGTCCGATCTCGCGTTCCCAGATCGGATGCTTGCTCATTGAACCATGCTTCGAATCGTAGAACGTCTGTTGCCCTATCCGCTCTATTGAACCGACTCCCACAACGAGGCGAGGGATGTCGTCCCCTAGGGGGTGGGCGCCCTTTGTATAGAAGAGGGCCACGGAAGTGTCGATCTCCACGGGCGCGTAGAAGGCATCCAGTATCGCCGCTTGCAGGGCGTGGTTGAACACCCACCCGGTCTTGAAGCCCTGAGGGCGGTCTATTTCCGGCGGAAGCATGCCGAGTACGCGAGGAGCCACCCAGCTTTCCAGGTTCTCTCGCCTGAGCCAACGGAACGGAACTCCTAGAGCTGTGAATTGGGGCACGCGGCGAGTGGTCTTCTTCAGGTGGCCGTGGGTCTCGGCGACCTTCTCGATTCCTGTGTATGGATGCTGGTGCTCTACCTGCCAATCCACGGGTGAGAGAAAGCCGCCAGACTCCTTCGCGCAGGGTGGGAGGAACTTGGCGAAGGGCTTGCCGCGGACGGGCAGCTCACGTGAGACCCTCTTTTGCTGCAGGATGTTCTTGTAGTCAACGCAGTGGCAGTTCGCTGCGGGATCACGACACACGGTTCCGTTCCACTGGGAGTCGTGCCACGGTACACGGATGCTCAGATTTGTTGTCATCTGCCCCTCATGTTGCTGGCTGATTGCTCACGCCCGATCCTGCCCCATCGGGCCGAGGACGCCGCATCCACGACGCCCGCTCTACACCTCCTGCTCATGCCCCCGCCCGTGCTACTGAAGCTATGACCGCGCTTCCTATATCGTTGGGGCTTGGGCTCTGACACTCATCGCCGCCACATGAGACGTGAGCGATCAGCACGGTCTCTCGAACTGGCAGCACCCGGTAGAACAACAGCTCGAGAGGTCGGGCGGTTATCTGCACCCGACAGGAGGTGGGTCGGGATTCGGCTTGATCTAGGTCCGCAAGGCCGTCACCCGTCGCATCGGCCAGACTCATGCCCCGGTACGGGTCGCTACCGACGTCGATCGATGTTGCCTCTGAGAATGTGCCATCCCCGCGACCCCGGAACAGCCGGATGGATTCGGGTGATCGGTCGTCGACCAGAAGATTCGCGTGAACATCGGAGTCGATGTCGTGCAGCCGAACGGCGTGCGGGTGCGGCGAGACAGAACCCCTAACCCTCGGAACCGTCACCCTCATCCTCGTCGGAGCGTCCCCGTTGCGCGCGAAGCGTAACATCGGTCACATGAGCGCCGTCAAAACGGGCGGCAGCGGGAAGGTGTCTGCCCTCTGCCACTAACACCTCCTCTACCAATCGCACCAACACGTCCACATCAGTTCGAGCCAGTTCTTCAAACAACGGATCGGCTTGGATGATGCTTCGGATAGCCGAACGTCGGCGACGCCGCTGCCGCATGCGGGCGCGAGAAGAGTAGACGCGGGCTCCGACATCCAACCACACTAACGCGGCCTCACCGAGGCTCTTACCAGCCTCCGCCCAGTTCTTTGCAGCCTCCCCCTTCACGATTGAAGGACCCGTCTTCGCTACCACGTAAAGTATGATGAGGCGCCACTCATCGATGTTCCCAAGCATGGCAAGCAACAACTCGAGGATGGCGGAGCCGGGTTGGAGACGGCTGATCGAAAGGTGGTCACCGACACGGAGGGAGTAGCTGCGAAAGCCCCTCGGATCCGTCCGCCCGAACGCACCATCAAGCAAGGCGAGGTATGCAGCCAAGTCTCGCGCTGAAACTGAACGGTCGTCGAAGCGGATCTCAAGGACAATCTCGCGTCCGTTGTCAAGTCGTGATAGGACGTGATCCTGCACCCGCGATATCGCGGTGACATTACTGGGGACGATCGACCGGGCGTGCCATTTTTCTAGCAAGGCTAGTACTCCTTCGTATACGGTCCAACGGATCTGCGACCCTTTTGCGCGACAATCTGGCGACCATCAGTGCTAGCGCGCGAGCATAATATATACGCTGTCTCCGAAATCCGTAAGTCCATTCTTCGGATCTCCCACAGCCGGACGACCTGGCTAGACGCCGTGCGGCTGGAAGCGGCGATGTACACTGCCCGTGAGCTCTGGCTTTCCTGCCGAGGTTTCCGCTGCCCGCAACACTCACGCCGCCGGGCGACGATTACCAAACGGTGACTTGCGGAAGAGAGATCTGAGCTCCGCTTGCCAGTCGGTGGCGTCCTTCGAAGTTGCTTTGACGAAGATTGATCCGATGTCGTAGAGGAATCGCGCTTGGTCGTCCGTCGGCAATGCCCGCGGTCGATGCAGCGATATCCGTTGTTTCGAGTCGTCTCGTACTAGGTCCAGGAGAATGTCCATGGTGCAGGCGCGGACGCCCTTCTTGACGTGATCCAACTCGTTCTCGGAATGCACCACTTCGTAACCGCACGGTCGAAACCCGGCGGCGCGGAGTGACGTAAATAACGCAATCCACGCGTTCGGCTCTCTGTTCGCAAAAGACAGCAAGAGATGGCCGTCCGACTTGAGCACCCGGTTGCATTCGAGAAAAATCCGCTTAAGGGAGCGCCCGTATCCGCTATCGGAAGGTGTTCTAGCCACCGCAGACTCGGGGAGAATCCCACTTGGAAGCGTCGCCCACGCCCGAAGAGGCATCGAGAGCTGGTCATACTGGACATCATCGTGATAGGGAGGATCAGTCCAGATGACATCGACACTCCTGTCAGGGAGAATAATGCGACTCGCGGAACCACGTACCACACGCCCGTCCAGCTTAGCTGGCAATCGATATCGACGTCGCGTCGAAGCGATCGGACCGTCGATCCGGACACGGCCGACTTCCGAGGAATACCAGATTGCGGATTTCACGAGCGCATCGATGCGGCGACGAACTGTCCCGCGTCCCGCCAGATTGGCGCCCCATACGTTGGGCTCGCATGGTAGAGTCGTGAAACTGAACCGATGACCTGCCATTGCCTCGTAGGACTTCAAGTATCGACGATCCCACCGTGACAAGAGCCCAGCCATCTCTCCGGCTCCGGCTAAGGCGAGTCCGAGGGCATGCCGAGTGCGAGGGTCGACCGTGGCGAGAGGCAACTGTTCGAAAAGAGTGGCGAGAACTGCCCGTTGACGGCTCGGATAGCAGTCGTCCCAACTACGAAAACCGTGGTTCAGCAGGACCTGTGTCTCACGCGCTGCGGGGATGATTCCGAGTGCGTGGTTCTTCAGCCAACCCGTTGTGGCCTGCCTCAATTCTCTCTCGCTTGGGGGCGAAATCTCCCGGCGAGTGGGCGACGTGCGCTGGATTAGCGCCACCTCCCACTGCAGACCACCGTTGGCCAATTCAGCAACCGTGGCCCGCGCCCCGCAATGCGGACAGCACGCCAGCCTACCTGCTGTGTACTTGACTGCGGGGTCAATATTCATCCCGCATTCGCCGCACGCGCATGGACTGGCTGAATCCCCCACCTGGAGGTGACCCGATGGACAGGCCAGCCAGGCACGCCTACCGCCCCGATCCACGCGCCGCATCAAGGAGACAAGAGCGTGGGGGAAGAGCCGCAACTGTGCACCGCACGAAAGGCACTCGGCCGTTGCAACTCTTAGTGTGTTTGTGACAACAGCCGGCGTGGTGCCATCTGCGAGCGTAGTCCCGTAGGCCTGCTTCAGGAGGGGCTGAACCAAAGCATGTAACCTATCGCGGGCGACCTCAAGCTTAGCAGGATCGAGCGGAGTCAGCATCGCAACCAGTCCGTTAGCCGCCCATGGGTCGATATCCTGCGCGTAGATCCTGTGACCCCTCCGGATAGCCTGCAACGCGACCGTTCCACCTCCAGCAAACGGATCACAAACAAGCAAGCGCCCTTCTCTGTCATTCTCAATCGCAGCAAGTACGGCGGCGACTACAGTATGGGTGCGGCGGGCCCACCAGCGAAAAACCGAGACCGACGGCACAACGCGCTCCCGTTTGCGGCTCTCGACCGCTGCTTGCCGAGATACTTCCGCTGTATCTAGGTGTCTAAGTGGGCTCATAATACGGTGATTCGGAGTCCCCATCAAGCACCCCGCATTCCAGGCGATGCTGACACAGGAAATGCGAATGACTCTCGACCGACGGCGTATACTAGAGGCCCAATCGATAGACTTCGGTGGTGTCGACCTGACAGCATGGACGTCCAATGATGATGCTGCCGCCGTTCGACGAGGAAGACTAAATCTGATGCAATCCTATGTCCCGAGATTCGTGACTCGGTCGTGGGTTGAGTGCGTTTCAGTTTCGTCCCAATCCTGTAGAGTAGAGTCGAACCCAGTCTGGGCCATCTATCGACAGCGACGGTGACGTTTCGGCAACTGGCTACCGACCCGGTCGCGACGAGCAACACTCGCACCATATTGCACATCATCCCTCAACCCTGCCGCATTCGCCAAAAGTCGATGGCGATGGTCCTCGACAAGTCCGCGTTGAACGCGGGGCAACCGAAAGTCAGATACAGGCAACGTTCACACGCTCGTGGTTGCCCGTGGTGGCAAATCGGGTCATTGTCGCACCGCCACACAGCCTGCTCTGATCGGTTCAGCCACTCGGATGCTCGTGTATGTAGCACAGTCCATAGGGCTCCGAGAGTGTAAGACTGGAAACTCGAGACGTATACGGCGAAGGTCAGTGTCTCTGGACAAACCCATTCAGCCAGCGACGCTTCGCTGAATCCGCTCTGTCCTCCGCCAAGAGCTCTAAGCATCGCGTGGGAAAGCGTGTGTACCAACGTAGCTGTGTCGGTCGCGGCATCGGGGTATTGGCTAGGGTCCGCAAAGAGGTTCAGCACCATGCATCGTGCAGCCCTCTCGTCGGCAGGGTGTTCACCGTTCCAGAGTCCCCTGGAGATTAGCCATTCCATGACCCGTGCGGCCGAAAGGGTAACAAGGATAGCCTCGGTGTCAGTGGACACCGCGAATACCGGCGACCTGCCTTCGTACTCATTCTGCCGGGCGAATCCAACGAGGGTCGCGTCGCCAGGCCTCTTCCGGACACGAGTATAGCCATAGGCAGCGACGGCTATTGGGAACTGAACGGTAACCGCCAATTCAGCGATCCCGAGTTCCACCGCCCGACTCTGAGCTCCAGACAGTCGCTCGGCTAGGGCAGGGCGCTGCCCCGCCTTTGCTTCGGCCGCAGCCTCTTGGAGAGTTCGACGGGTGAATTGTTGGCCATCGAACAGCACTGCGCGCTCCAAGAGCTTGCGTGATCGGCCGAGAGCTTCTACTTCCGGCGCCAACGGAGCCACGGCCCCAATACCTTCATCAAGAGGCCCATGACGCAGACGAATAGCTTCAATTTCGTTGGCATCGAGCCCGGAATAAACTGTACGAACACGCCTATCCCATTCTTCACGCGAGAATCGCGATTGCCCACCCGTCCGGTCGATGCTAGCCACTGCTCGGTCGATGTCTCCCTCATCGCCGAGATAGGAAGCGACGGCAATCCGTGCTCGGTCGGGATGCTCTTGAAGCCGATGGTAGATCGGTGCTCGCAGATTGAGGAGGTTCACGCTCTGCGGAAAGAAAGATCGTGGATCCCGAACGGTGAACGCCCGCATGAAGGCCTGGTTTCGCGTCTGTCCTTCAGGAACATATCGCCCACAACTGCACGGCGTGAACCTCATTCCTCGCACGTAGCGGCCGCCGCAACCGCGACAGCGCCAAACCGATGTCTCAAATGATCCTGTATCCTCGAAGAAAATATCCTTGTCCGTCTTGCAGGAAGGGCATTTAGGGACAAACAACGCCTGAACCTTACCGCACTCGTGCGCGTTAAGATATCGCATCTGCCGCATACGGGCAAAACAGGTGGTGCACTTTAGACGACCGTTCGAATCAAGAGCCCGCCTTACATCCTGATGCGAAAAGAAGCGTCGCACTCGCCCGCATGTGTGACGCCTGTCGCAGTGGAACACGAGCGGCCAGACCTCCCAGTCAAGCTGGCCCGGCTCAACGACGATGAACTGCTCAGCGGACACTTGAGACGGGCGCTGAATACCGGCGCGTCGTTCGTCCGGCCATTGTGCCATTGCAACGTCGATTTCCGAGAGTAGCACTTGCTTGTTGATGCTGGTTTCGAGCGGGGTGCCCAGGATCCGGGTGGTTCGGACCATGACGTCGTCTTCGTGCAAAAAGACAGCACCGGGAAGGTAGCGATATAGCACCTGTGAACGGCTTCGCTGCATACTATTGATCTCCCTATGACATTGCTTCGTATATGGGTGTGGACTGGGGCGTAGCGCCGAATTGTACTGCCTCGTCGACATCACGCAAGCTCGTCATAACCCGTTCCCGAAATAGATCCTTCGTTCGGTCGGCGTTGAATGTCGTCAACTGAGTCAGTTCCGTCTGGACCCAGCGCGCGATCATGCGCTCAATCAAGTCGTCTTCTAGCGAGCGATCGGCGACACCAGCAACCCAGGCGCGGTAGGCCAACTCGAGGCGCCTCTGCAGGCGAGGCAGGATGTCTGCTGACCATGTATTCCACCATGACTGGAAATCGCGTGTCGACCAGATGCCGTTGGTCGGCGGGTGATACTCCGGAATTCGCGCCAAATCCCACAGGAGCGCCATTACCACAGCGGGGAGCGTCCGCTGAACAGCGTTGTGCGCATACTTGTTCACTGGCACCGGCTCGACCATTCGATCCAGGAATGTGTGAGTCGAGACGAAATTCGAGAAGACGGAGGCCTCCCGTCGAGAGAAATGATCAAGTGCAGTGATCACGAGGCCGACATAGCTACGCCCCGAACGGCTCGAGGCTTGTATGTAGTCAGCAATGGTCGCTGGCATGCCAGTCATCAACAGGATATTGAGTCTGTCAATGTCGACTCCGTGGGAGACAACGGAGGTACCGACCAACGCTCGTAGTCTCTCCCCTCGAGGGGTTGCGAGACTAGCGTCCTCGATGCGATCGATCGCCGACGCCAATTCAGAGATGGGCACGTCGCCGGTCAGAATCTGCAGCTCAAGCCGCTCACCGGCCGCTTGGGCTAGGCGGCGGGCAAGGTCTCGAAGATCATCGGCGATGCTCGCTCCGTGAGCGCGGCTATTGACATATGCCAGCGACACTTCATACGCGAAGAGCAGTCGAGCAACTTCGTCATCCGACATGATCTGGCCGCAACGATCGCTGATTACTGTCCGAGCGGTCGCGATATCGTCCTGCAGCTCCTTGACAGCCTCAAGCATCGAGACTTGCAATCGGCCCACGATCTCGACTTTGGAAGTACCCCCTCCTGTGGGCATTACCCCGAGGAAGAACCGTCGCGTGTCGGGCGTCTGAACGGTATAGAAGCTCCGTCGACGGTCGAAACCGGGGGAAGGAAACCGCCGGGGCCTGCGACCATACACCTGCCGCAATTGATCCTCGTACTCCTCGATGGTGGCAGTGGCAGCAAGTATCTTGGCCGGAAGAGAGGACGGGCCGCCAGCCTGCAGTTCGGTCATCACTCCCTCAAAATGAGACGTAAAGGTACCTAACTCCTCTCGGACAAGGTGCAACTCATCCTGAATCGAGACAGCAGGCACGGGGTCGACCCACTAAGTGATCGCCTCCATTTCCTGTTTTGGGCGGTTGCAAAGGTGGCGCCCTAGACATCCCCCAAAACTAAAGTAGCCGTGGTCTGGACAGCGATACGCGGGTCCCCGCGAAAAAGAAGTGAACTCGCCGAAGTGGGCGTACCCGGTGAGCTTGTCGACGGTGGAAATAATGACTGACGGTTGGTATCGGTACACTTCATCATCAGTCATGTACAGCGGAAGGTGATATTCGCACGACTCGCAGACGTGATATATCCGTACGTCTTGAAGGCTAGGGCGCAGGCGTACGCTGTCCTTCACACCACAAGCGGGGCATGCTGCCACAAGGCGTCGGCGTTCAAGATCTTCCTGCTGCAGATGTCCGATCCGCTCGATGCCACGCCACCAACCGCTTTCCCAGAAAAGGCTATTCGGTGTCCCGCCTCCTCCAACCAAGTAACCAATTGTAAAGGGGTCTCCCGGATTCTCTAGTTTTCGTAGACGCAGAGTATCGGCGGTGACGAGGACGTGAAGAACCCGTGCGAGCTGTTGGACAGATAGCATTCGCAAGGGGAAACGAAGCCAGGAGGATACGCCACGAGACTTGCCGCGTAGGCGATCATAGAATAGTGCGGTAACAACCAAACCTAGGTAGGCCTCGGTTTTTCCGCCTCCGGTTGGGAACCACAGGACATCGGCGGCTTCAAGTTCCGTCTTGAGCCGATGGTCGTCGGTATGTCGGCGAGCCGCCAGAGATGGTAGCTGAGCTACAATGTAGACGATCTGAAACAATCGCCAGGAATCGTAAGGTTCGGCCCTATTGGCATCCATGAAGGTCTGGTTGGCCAGCCGAAAGGACTTCATCAATTCCGGGTCAATCTGAAGATAGCTCATGCCCAACTGGAAACGTCGGATTTCATCTGCGAAAGCACCCCGCTCCCGTTGCGATGCGCGGAACACATCCGGATCAGTGAGGCGCTTATCGCTCAGGAAGACATCCCATTCCCCCAGGTAAGCCCGCATCTCGGATTCCACACTGCGCAAGACCGGCAATGGATCATTTGCGAGATCGTCCCATTTAGGCGGAGCGACGTGGTCGGATCGAGACTCGACGACCGGTTGGCGGTAGATGGGGAGCGTTTCGGATACGACGCGTTCGCCACATCCGACCGCGACACAGTTCCTGCCATGCCCGACGACATCGACCAAGTCGCTGTATCGATAGTCGTTGGGCGCTAATTCAAACCGCTGCGGAACGAGAGTAGCAGCTCCTTCGATCTTGGCGCCGATCCGACAATCGTATAGTGTGTGATTCTGAAAATCGCCTGATGTAAATGCGGTGCCATTAACGAGGGAGACAGATACGAGTACTTTACCGTCAGGCAGTCGTTCCGCAAACGCTTCCAAGTGTGGGGTCGGAGCTGACGGACACCATTCGTTGTCGGCACGTGCGCGGATGGCCGATTGCCACGAGTCTTCATCCGATAGAGCCGCATAGGGGATTGTGCGCGCCCGTTGCGTGAACGGCCTTGCGGCGTCTGGCCGGTCGAAATGGTCTGTGACCACGCCAAGGATAGCGGACTCCATTTGATGCCTTGGACTGTGAATGTGCTCGCCGGTAATCGGTACATTGATAGGAATCCCATCGATTCGCACATTGGAACGGCGCCAAGCGTTGGGGACAGTGACTCGGGTCGGTGGAGCGCGGGTGTCGTCGGGCGCTCCGGTATACTGCTCTTGATCATCGGCACTTGCGTGAAGGCGCATTTCAGCGAGGGTCGGAAGTACGGGTTGGTACAGGGCGAATCGGACATCTACCCGAAGCTGGACGGAGTCTTCCTCATGAGTCGCCGGTGCAGCGATGAAGTCGAGCCCAATCGCTGCCACAGCCTCCGTCGCTGCTGCCGGGGCCTGAACGGGTTCCGAGCCCTCATCCTCGTCTGCGCCTTCAGGGATTGCTGCCACATACCTCGGCGGCAACACACCGACCCGAACATGTTGACCCGGGTCCCAGGGCGACTCGTGACGTTCCCCGTTCCGGTCGGATAGACTCTCACGGGCTGTCTCAACAAGATACTCGACGAGAGCGCACTCAGCGGCGTTGGCGGGCCGCTGGAGCGACGAGTATTCCCGTCGGGATGCCTCACTGCCTGTTCCTGGCGAGATTGGGCCAGGGATCGCTTCGTCATTCAATTGGTCTTCTCAGTGGCTGAACTGTGCCGATAAGAGTTGCTGGTATCAAGTCGGGTTCGCCGACGGCGGACACGATGGAGAGGTCGAACTCGTCTAGGATCTCACCGGGGTCAGTCCCCAATACCTCAGCGAGAGCTCGCAGATTCGGACCGTCGCCTGTGGATGCCTCACGCATGGCACCAGAGATGCGTTGGCCGATCCGAATATGAAGGCCACGCAACTCGGTTGCGATGGCGGCGACGCGTCGCCAGTTGTCCTCTAACCATTCGTCGCCGACTAGTCGGGCCACACGTGCTATATCGCGACCGTCTTGTGGGGCCAGGGTACTCCCGTCGGCCCACGCACGCAACTGGGTCGTCACAGAACAGCCAGCATCCACTAGTGCCCGAGAAGCTCGGGTCTCATCATGGTCGAATAGCGCTAGAGCCGTACGGCAGGCATGCCACCATCTTCGCAACACGGCGGTGAGATCGAGCACGTCGGAATCGCGGTGTTTGGCCGCGGCGAGTCGGGTGAACAGGTCCTCTCGACCAGTGCCCCGGGGGAGGATCACTAGATCGCCACTTGTAAGGTCCGATGCCAGCACCGTTCGATACCGGGCACCGATGAGCGTCTCGACTTGGTGGTCGAGACTAACCCACCATACGACCCGGCGATCATCCAAATACACTGGCCGCCCCATTCGCTCTCCTTCGAGTCCCGGCCGGCTTCCAAAGCACTGGGATCCGATCCGAAGTTCCTCCGTCGGAACCGACAAACTGTCCAAGTCGATCGCCAAGGGGTCGTATGTGGTCGTCTCGCCGGGCACGTGAGGATCAGGGGCTTCCAGCACGGTGCGTGGCTCGGGGACATGGGGAACCGGGAGGGCGATGCCGAGGACGCGTTTGGCTCGTTCGACCACCTCGTCCACGCGCTCGGCCTCCAAGTGCAACACTCTCTTCACCCACTCGGATTCCCAACCGTATGTGACCACCAGCCGCCAAGTCGCCTCCGCCGACCATAATGCGTCTTGTCTCGACCGGGCGGGAAGCGCCGGGAGGATCTCGACGGTATCGAGGTCGGTCCAGGGAAGCCGAAGGCTGCGGGGAATCACGCGGACTCCGGGGGCGGATAGCAAGTGGCTGTCGTAGCTGGCAAGGTCTTCCTCGAGTGCGAAAGCAGCGGCTGTGTTGGCTGTCCGAATGAACACCCGGTGATCCGGGAATCTGCGTCGCACGTGATCGACTGTCAGCACGGTTGCCCAGTGCTTCGGGTTCTCCTTCCTGATTTCCTCTGCCAAGCGCCGCGCGGCGTACTGTAACGTAGGCCAATGCGTCTGCCGGAAGCTACGCCACGGGCCATCAAGGCCGGTGGTCAGCTCGAGATCCCGGACGAGCGACGTGATGGTGCGTGCTCGGTGATCCTGTGCCGCTGCCCGATCGAAGGCTTCAATGGTGCCTAGGGCTTGTCGTAGCAGGGTTACGAGCCGCCCCGCCGCTAGGACGCTGAACGGAGCGGGGGCTTCGATTCGCCAAGCCTCCCGTAGTCGCATGGACACATCGAAGAACAGTTGCTCCACTGGCGCGTACTGAACGGGGGCGATATCAACGCGAAGTGGTGGTCTGCGTAGCAGACGGTTTGTCGACAGGGCAACTGGCGCGAACGGACGCCCCTCTGGACTGACTCGGACAGCATCGTAATCGGGCAGCGCAACGGTGGTGGGCTTCTCTCTCACGTAGCGCTGGAGCTCGGTCTCCGCCTTCCAGTCCCCACGGTTGGTCAGGACAACGTATCTCGACGCACGGTGCTCTTTCGCCCAATCGAGAGCGCGTTCTAGAATGACGCGGGAAGCGAACGACGTGCTGTCCACGATCACCAGACCGTTATGCTCCCCAGGGAGAGTTGGCCAGCCTACCCTAGTGTTTAGATACAGCGCCTCGTGCTGATTGGGGCGGAACCGGGAGGCATGTCCGTTTGTGTCTACGATCCATCCGTCGCGTCGGACTCGTTGCACTCTGAGTCCTTCGCCAAGCTCGACTCCTCGAACGGAGACACCTGAAAGTCGTCTCTGAAGGGCAGTGTCCATCCCCACGACCACCACTGACCCGAGAAATGGTGCACGTAACTGCGGTTGCCTTAGCTTCGCGTAGAGGCGGGCAAGCTGGCAGAGGATTGCTAGGAGAATGGCGAGGTCATGGCGTCCGCGTGGAGCCTGGACCGCGGTCCCGACGGGCCGATCGGGCGTAGCGGACAACTCCAAGAACCGAAAGAGTCCACGGGTCAGCGCCAGATCGACCTCGCCCAGACGGAACACGGTGCCCTCGTCAACTAGGACAAGCTTGGCGACCGCGTTGCGGAGGTCGTCATAGCGGCCCTCCGAGTCGTACAAGGCGTTCCTTGGCTAGGGATGATGGTGGACGGGGTGAGCCTTCAAGGTAGCTTCGAGCGTCCAAGTCGCCTAGCTGACGAGCTGCTCCGAGGAAATCAGGACGGACGGCCGACACAGGGGGATCAAGTAGATCCTGGATGCTCCCATCTGATGCCGATGCTCGGAGCCACTCCTGTCTCGAGTTGGGAATGCGCCGAGCAACGGTACGGCGCGGTTCATCACGTCGTTGACCGAACGGGCTGCCGACCTCCGGGTGGCTGAGACGATCGCGGAAGGCACCGCCCCAAGCCCGTCTCGTATCGGAAGGCCTCTCGGCAGTGTAGGAGGGCACCACTCCGCCATCCCGTCACACCGATACTACCGGATTCTCGCCGGCGGTGCCGATCCGATTGGAACTGGAGTTGTCCGGCGGTGGTGGTGGGTAGGGCGACGTGGGCGAGGGCGTTGAAGGCGGGCAAGGCGACTCCGACGGGGCCCCGGGGAGTGGAGGGGGCATGGAGTGAGGACACGACCGCAATGGTCGGTGGCGAGCGCTATTGGAGTCCAGATGTCAACTGCGCCTTCCATTGTGTCAAGTGCAGTTGACATTTGCGAGCGCGGGAATACGTTGACGGCCCGTCACGGTATTGGCGGACTCAACGACCTCTGTACCGGTCTGGCCACCGTCCTTTCTTCTGGCCTACTGTCAGGTGATTATCGTACTCCAACAGTCGTCATCCCCTACGCCGCATGTCACACCGACCGGACCTCCGGCAATAGTCGTTGCTCTCTGCGTGGTGGGCCGCGTAGGGCGCCCGGCGTAGCTGAAGTTGCCGAGGACGACGTGGGTGTCTACCGTTCCACAGACGACTAACGCCACGCCGCCTCGGGGGACACATGGGCTCAATTCTCGGCAAACGGATATCGGGGGCTAGGAAGGACGCGGGCTTGAGCCTCCGCAAGCTCGCCAAGCTCGTGAGGAAGTCACCAGCCTTCATCTCGGTGTTGGAGAACAGCGACCCCGCTCCGAAGGTCAGCGAAGAGACTCTAGTGGACCTAGCAAGGGTGCTGTCCTTGGAAATCGATGAGTTGCTGGGACTAGCCGGGCGCATGCCCGGCGACGCTTTCCCCGAGTCGGGCTTGGATGTGGCGCTGTACAGGCGCGTTCACAGGCTCTCGGATGCCGAAAAGGAGAAGCTGCTGAGAGATTTGGAGTACGACACATGAGATACCCGTACCTTTCAGCCAGTGACATCGAGCGTGCCGCTGACGGCTTGTTGACTCAGGCTTTTGGGCGCGATATCCCCGTTCCTGTAGACCTCGACGCGGTATTGTTTGACTTACTGGCTGAGAAGGAGCAACTCGCGTTCGACGACGAGCGTGTTCTTGGCCATGAAGATGGCGACCGAATCCTGGGGCGGATGTGGCCCTTCCGGAATCAGATCCAAGTCTGCGCGAGTCTGAAGAAACCGCACAGCGAAGGGCGACTTAAGGGTAGATACCGATTCACCGTCTGTCACGAAATCGGCCACTGGAGACTGCATCGACCCCTCCATCTTCAGGCGAACTCTGACAGGCTAGACGATCTGTTTGAGATGGAGGACATCGAGTTCCACATGGTCAGCCTGAATCGCAACATCTTCTCGTCCAACGTGAAGCCACCGCCGGAAGAGGTGCAAGCGAACCGTTTCGCCGCCCGCGTACTGATGCCCGGGTCCTTGCTACGGAGTGAATTCGTCCGCCGTTTCGGGAAGCCACAGGTCGTCACGGATCCAGTGAGGACCGCTCAGGAAACGGCAATCGAGTTGGCCCATCGAACGACCCCGAGTATCTCGATTTCTCTTTGCGATGCCTTCGAGGTGTCTCGTCAGGCGATGGCGATAGCGCTTGAATCGAGGGGATACGTGAAGGACGAGCCCACGTTCTTGTGAGGCCGACAAGCTGAACCTCTCGTAGCTCAACGGCAACGCTACCTGTGTCCCAACCCGGACCGGGTTGGCAGGGGCATCGCCGCTCCGGCGATTCACGATTGCTCGCTACCCCTGTGGAGGCGGTCGGCGGAACCGAATCGCGCTCGACTCCTGGTCCCCAGAGCCACCGGCAAATCCAGAGCCCTCTCTGAGCGCTGGGAGGTGCCGCCCGCGGTGTCGGCGGGAGTTCGAGCGACTCCCGCAATGGAACCCAGTTGACCCGCGAGACGAGGATCATTACTGTTTACTGAACCATGGACGCTGTGCCGGTACCCGGACCAGTTCCAGAACTTCAAGCCGATAGCCGAGGGAGCGGAAAATGTCAGCACAGTCGCGGAATAGGGGACCGGTCGAGGTCACCGTGAACAACCACCCGGTCAAGATCCACTCGCCCGCCACAGGTCTGGAGATCAAGCAGGCCGCGTTGGATGCTGGGGTCTCGATCGAACTGGATTTCATCCTGGATCTGGAAAAGGGGGACGAAGCGGTTCAGATCGGGGACGATCAGAAGATCGACCTCCACGATGGCGACAAGTTCACGGCAGCCGACGGAGACGATAACGCATGACCAAGCAGGAACCGACCCCCGGTGTCGCGGCAGCGATCCGCGAGCTGGAAGAGGCGTTTCCGGATTCCGAAGTCAGTTGGCGGGCCGACTCCCAGGGCGGCGCATACGTAACGCTCAAGGACGTACCGTTGAATTCTGAGATCTTCGTTCAGGGGGTCACGTGGGTGGGCTTTTACGTCGGATTCCAGTATCCGGCGGCGGAGGTATACCCGCACCATGTCCGACCCGATCTGGAGCGGAAGGATGGTAGAGCGATCACCGGTAAGGGACTCCACGCCAACCAGAGTTTCGAAGGCCGCTCGTCCCTGATGCTCTCCCGGGTCAGCAGACGCCGCGACGTTCGCGACGACACGGCAGTGACGAAGCTCCGTCGAGTTCTGGCCTGGCTCGAACGCTGCCCATGACCAGAACCTTCGACCTGACCCTTCCCGAACGGCTCCGTAGCGATCTCTTCGGGCACCTCTTCTCCGATGGGGATGAACACGGTGCCGTCTTGTCGGCAGGCGTCGTGGACTCCCCCCGCGGCCTCCGTCTTCTTGCCCGGGAACTGTTCATCGCGCGAGATGGCGTCGACTATGTGGCGGGACGGACCGGGTACCGCATGCTAACCGCCCGGTTCGTCGCGGACCACGCTCGTCAATGCCGCAACCAGGGTCTGGCGTACCTCGCCGTCCATAACCACGGTGGGATTGACTCCGTAGCGTTTAGCGACACCGATCTCGCCTCCCACCAGCGAGGATACCCGGCACTCCTGGACATCCTGAACGGACCGCCTGTTGGAGCTTTGGTGTTCGCCCGGCGTGCGGTTGCGGGCGAGCTTTGGATCCGAAACGGCGATCGAATCCCACTTCGAGAGGGCCGTGTAGTGGGCCGGTCTATTGACCGGCTTTACCCTTCGCCCCGAACGGCTCCTGCGTATGCTGAATCGATCTATGACCGCCAGGTTCGGCTCTTCAGTGGCATCGGACAAGCGCTACTCCGCAACACCAAGGTCGGCGTTATCGGCGTCGGGGGTGTCGGGTCGTGGGTCGTAGCGAATCTGGCACACCTTGGTGTCGGTCAAATCGTGGCCGCCGACCCGGATCGCATCGAGGCCACCAATCTCCCTCGTGTGCTTGGCGCCACGCGCTTCCAAGCGCGAACCTTCCTGACCAGGTACGGGTGGCTGGAGCGCATCGGCCGACGTCTCGCAACGCAGAAGGTCGAGATTGCCCGCCGCGTCGCGAGGCGAGCGAGTCCGCGTGTCGATATCGACTGCTCGGCCAGAGACATCGTCGACGATGCGACGGCCCGACGATTCCGTGACTGCGACTACATCTTCCTGGCCGCCGACACCCATCAAGCACGCTGCGTCTTCAATGCGCTCGTCCATCAGTTCCTGATTCCGGGCGTGCAGATCGGCACGAGGATCCGACACTGCGACGACTCAGGTGAACTTCACGATGTGTTCGTCAACGTCCGGCCCGTGACGCCTGACTTCGGCTGTTTCTGGTGTGCTGAGCTGATCGATGGTCGGCAGTTGCAAATGGAAGCGATGCCGGAAGAGGAACGTAGGGGACAGGAGTATATCCATGGCGAGCCAGCAGCCAGTGTCGTGACGCTGAACAGCGTTGGGGTTGGTCTAGCAGTCAATGACTTTCTCTTCGCGTGGACGGGGCTACTCCCCAGCAGTTCTGAACGGTTGAGCCGTCACTTACGGTACTACCCGCATGAAAACAGGCTCATGAACAGAGCCCTGGTGGAGCGTCATCCGCGTTGCACCGACTGCGGGATATCGAACGGAAGCCGCTTTGGCCGCGGCGACAATTGGGATCTGCCCACTGCGCGGTCACGGCGTACGAAGACGAATCCTCTGTTCCCCCGTTCCCATGGGTCCCACTGAGTTAGGAGAATCTGCAGTGTTGAGACGACCAAACACTACCCGTCACGGCCACGGCTTTTCGCCAGCAATCGTTGAGGCAGTCTGGCAGAAGGGCATACCAATTCCGCACACTGACCCGAAGCTCTGCCGCAGAGACCGATGTGGCGCTGTGATGCACCGCTACCAGCACGGAAACACCGAATCCCCTTTCGGCTGGGAAGTAGATCACGACTGGCCCGTTGCCAAGGGAGGTAGCGACGAGCTTTCCAATCTTCAGCCGCTGCAGTGGCAGAACAATCGTCACAAGTCTGACCACTGGCCTTGGGGTTGCGCCGTTCGCGGTTAGGTGCTCCCTACGGGTCGCCTAGATGTGGGGGGCCACACTGAGCAGTAGGTTGCTACCCGCTATCGGGCCAAACAGCCGGGCAGGTCGTGCTCCGTAAGCGCCGTCGGACGCATGCGCTCGCTCAAGTGTGCTGTGTCTGCGCTGGCGATCACGCGAAGGGTGCCGGCAGGGTTCCCCGCGACCGAAAGCCGCCGTCCTCCCCGGCGACAAGGACGGCCACGTGGTGGGGATTCAACAGCCGGATGGACTCGGGCGACCGGTCGTCGACCATAAGGTCCGCGTGGCCATCGGAGTCGATGTCATGCAGTCGAACGGCGTGCAGGCGCGGCAAGCCCGTCCTCGTCGAGGTCCGCGATGGCCAGGTCCACCGGATTCTCGCCGGCGGCACCGGACCACGTCACTTCGAAGCGGCCGTCACCCTGTCGTGAAATAGCCCTCATCACCTCTCAGCTCACCACGATGGGCCGAAGCCCCGACCCCTCTCCTCCCGAACGCACCCCTCATGCCCGCCGACCCTTCGCCCGGGACTTGGTCGCGATGACAAACGCCGCCCTCCCTCCCAAAAACCACCCTTGCTTTGACGACGACGGTGGATCGGCGCGGCAACCTGCTCCGCGAAACTCCTGGTCATTCTCCGAGTGGCCGGCGGCCATTCGACGCGGGCACTCTTCCCTCACCGATCAACTCGGCCCATCCAGCCATCGATCTGCCCACCCACCTCCGCGAGCTTGGCGTCCCCCCCTTCCAGAGACGCCGTGCACGATCCCTTCCTCAAGTCGTTCTTCACCGATCGCCGCATCGTCGAAATCCTGATCCGCGATCACGTGCCCGAATGGGCCGATGAGATCGACTTCGCGACCCTGCGCCAGGAACCCACCGAACTCGTGGCCAGGAAGACGCTGCAAACCCGCCATCCAGACATGATCTGGTCCGCCGAGGCAATGGGTGGAGGAAGAGTCCTGTTCCTGATCGAGTTTCAGCGCAAGGCCGAGCAGCTCATGGCGCTGCGAACGACCACATACACCGCGTTGGCGCTCGAGGGAATCGCAACCGGACCCGACTTCGGCCCCGGCGACGCCCTGCCGGAGTTCGTCTATCTCGTCCTCTACCACGGCGACAGCGCCTGGAGTAGTCCGGAGCCACGGGCCTGAGGACATGGCTGCGCAGGTGGCAGCTCTGAGACTCAGGGTTGCGGAACTCGGCGACGCCAGCCTGGACGCGTTCGTGGTCGAGCGACTCGAGACGCTATTAGAATTGAGAGACTACACGGAGGCATTGGAGCTGGGAGGAGCGAAGACGATGGACGAGTTGACGGAGAGGTTTCAGCGGGGTCTGGAAGAGTTGGTCCAGAGGGGTGCCCGGCAGGGTCGGCAGCAGGGTCAGGCAATGGTCCTGCGTCGGCTGATCGCGCACAGGTTCGGCGAGGCCACGGCGGGGCAAGTGTCCGACGCGGTTGAGGAGCTGACCGGCAATGAGGGCATCGACACGGTGACCGACGCACTGTTCGAGTGCGGCACCGGCGACGAATTCATCGAGCGGGTGCGGACGGCTTGACGACCGAGCGAACGGATCTGGGACGTGAGGTGGAAGCGGCTCTGGGCGAAGTGCTTGCCCACATGCGACGAGAAACGTCGCTTCCGTGCAGAACGGTTGGTGAGCCTGCCGTGGAGCGCACCTCGGCGGTCGACCGTCCGAGACCCAGCTTCCTCATCCCTAACGCAGAGGACATCCCATGTTGTACCACGCCCGTAGGTTACCCAGACGTGCGTCTCTCGTCTTGACGGTGCTACTGCCTATGCTCGGCGCCCGAGGCGCGGATGCGAGGCAGCAGCAGGACGGGGCGAGCGCCGCTTCGCTCCAACTTCCAGAGGAGCCTTCGGTGGACACCGCTGCGTTCTTTGCCGCGTTCGAGCGGGTGCGCGTCATCACGCTGGAAGAGAACGAAGAAGTGGTCACGGTGTTTCCGCGAATGGCGCCCGATCGCGCTGAGGATCTACTCCTGGTTGACGAACCTGAAGCCCAGGTCCGCCTCTATGGTCAGGACGGTTCCCTCCTAACGGTCATCGGCCGAAGGGGTGAGGGACCGGGTGAGTTTCGGACACCCGTGTCGGTCTCACGGGCTATGGATGGCCGCATCGTTGTGACGGACCCATCGCTTTCGCGGATCACTTTTTTCTCGCCGGAGGGAACCTTCGAGAGGTCGGTGGGGAATATTCCGGTGACGCTCCTATGGGATGTGAAGGATCTTGGCGCCGACCGGTTCCTGCTACTCGGTCCGGGGGGAGACGATGTCGGCCAACCTCGTTTCCTCCATATATGGGACGCGACGGCCGGACGGATTGAACGGAGGTTCCTTCCAATGGGTCTTCCAGAGGCGTCCCGGCCGGCAGGGCTTTCCTTTCCATCCGTGAGCGCCATCGTTGAAGCGGATACCATTTGGGCTGTGTGGGCACTGTCTGACACACTCTACAAGTTCAGCCGCCGCGGCCAGCGTCTCGCGGAGGTGGCGATGCCACTACCCCGGCCAACTGGACCCGTCCCTTCGATCGAGGGCACAGCGCCTGTCGACTTTGCTGCCGTGGCTGCTATCACCCAGGTCGCCGATGTCTTTCTTCTGGCCGACGGAGAGATCGCGGTTCAATCCGGCCGGACCGGGGGCCGCGGCTTCGAGGCCGACCTGTTGATCATGGATCGGCTCGGGCAACCTAAGTTGCAGCTAGTCAAGAGTCCGCGATTGCTGCGTGTGGATCGCGAGAACCTCTACTACTTCGATGATCCGACCACTCTTATGCCCAATCGCCTGATCGTCGCCCGCCGGCGCGGGTTGTTTGGACCACAACGACACTGAGTATTGGCGAGCCTTTGCCGCTGGCTGAACCGTCTCTGGCGCACTCGTCGCTTCGGGCTGGAGCGTGGGAGAAGTAGCTTAGTCGCGACGGCTAGCTGGGGGAAATGACACGGCGAATGACCGGCCCTGGAGCGGCATGGCGTGGGTGTTATCGGCCTGAGCGCTGCCCGTTCGCCTTTCGTCATCACTGCCGTCCTCGCCAATGCCTCGCCCTCCAAGAGTCTCAGCGCAAGGCCGAGCAGCTCATGGCGCTGCGAACGACCACATACACCGCGTTGGCGCTCGCGTTCGTGGTCGAGCAACTGGAGACGCTATTAGAATTGAGAGACTACACGGAGGCGTGGGAGCTGGGGGGAGCGAAGACGATGGACGAGTTGACGGAGAGGTTTCAGCGGGGTCTGGAAGAGCTGGTCCAGAGGGGTGCCCGGCAGGGTCAGGCAATGGTCCTGCGGCGGCAGATCGCCCGGAAGTTCGGTGAGGAAACGGTGGGCCAGGTGTCCCAGGTGCTGGAGGGGCTACCTGGCCCCGATGGCATCGACCGGGTGACCGACGCCCTGTTCGAGTGCGGCACCGGCGACGAGTTCATCGAGCGGGTGCGTACGGCTTGACAGCCGGGCGAACAGATCAGCGGCATCACTGGAGACAACCGAACTGCCGCTCCGCCACGAAGGGCCGAAGCCCTGACCCCTCTCCTCCCGGACGCACCCCTTATCCCCGCCGACCCTTCGCCCAGGGTCTGACCGCGACGACAGACGCCGCCCTTCACTCCCAAAACAGGCGCTTGCTCGACGCCGACGGCGGATCAGCGCGACAACCAGGGGCGTCGCCGCTCCAACCAGCACGGCCACCTCCCCGCCCGCGTAGCTCGCGACCAGCACCTCGGTGCTGCCGTCACCTTCAGATCCGCCGGGACGACCGAGAACGGGCCGAAGGGCGCCGGCAGGTTCCCCACTGTGGGCGCGGGCATTCTCTTGTCGCGAAGCTGCCCTCATCACCTCTCAGTCCACCACGATGGGCCGAAGCCCCGACCCCTCTCCTCCTGAACGCACCCCTCATGCCCGCCGACCCTTCGCCCGGGGCCTGGTCGCGACGACAAACGCCGCCCTCCCCTCCCAAAAACCACAGTTTGCTTCAACGACGACGGTGGATCGGTGCGGCAACCCCTGTGTATCGAGGCAAGCTCCTCTTTCGCCGCGATCCTTCACGAAAGAAGCAGGGGTCCCAGCCACGAGACCCACAGGACGCCACCCAGGACCGACCCGACCAACGTGGGGACGACGGTCCGCACCCTCTGGTACGCATTCCTCCGGCACTCCGACGCGAGTACCGCGTTCTGCGGCACACCGCCCATCTGGAACCAGCTCACGTTGGAGACCTCCCGGTCCACCGGCCGGCCACCATCCTGGTCCACTTGGCCACTCGCCCCACGGACGTCCGGAGCTGGTCGGGTGTGCTGGACTGTCTCTCGGCCCTGATCCAACTCTCGAGCTACGATGAGATCGCGACCGAGCTACGGGGGCGGCCGAAGTCCGTCCATGTACGTCTGGCTTACGTTACGAGCGGAGTCGAACCCGAGTTGTCTTCTCGGCTGGGGATTGAACCGGCCGGGAAGGTGTGGTTCGGTCCTAGACGGACGTTGCGACGGCACGATTCGACCTGGAACGTCGCCGACACGGTGCTGCCCTACCATCCTTCGGAGGTCAGGAGGTGACCATGATCGGCGACGATCACGCGCTTACGCCTGGGAGCCGGATGAAATCCGCGACAGCGTCTCGGAAATCGCAGACAGTGTTTGCGTCTTTCGGCTTTGTGGAAGGATCCCTTCGGATTGCAGGTAGGAGCGTCGAAACTGCTCGAGGGATCTCATTCACGCTACGACCGGGCCCTCCAGGGTGACCGTGCTATCCATGACCGCGGCTAACCAGTCGGAGGCCCGTCCCGTCCCGGACTCCTCGGCGATGTACCGCGTCACCTGACTCAGCGATTCCAGTGCCCTGGCGGAGAAGACAACTTCATATCGACTCACAACTCCACGCCCAACTCCTCAGCCAAGTCGCGAATCGCTTCTCTCGCGGGGACCCCCGGCTCCCCAGCCCTGTGGGCCCGGATCGCCTCGCGCCATATGTGTCCACGCTCAGCCGAATGGACCAGGAAGTCGTAGCGTTCGGGACTCATGACGACCATTGCAGCTTGACCATTCTGGGTGATCGTCTCCACCCGGCCCTCTCGAATCCGGTCGAGGTGCTCGCTCGTGCGTTGCCGAAAATCGCTTAGCGAATAGGTGTCTTGGGTGCGGTGCATGTCCTCCTCCATATGTTATTCGGATTGAACTCAGTATGACTCACCGGCGGCACCGGACCACGTCACTTCGAAGCGGCCGTCACCCTGTTGTGAAGTCGTCCTGATCACCGTTCAGTTCACCACGATGGACCGACCCCCTGACCCCTCCCCTCCCGAGCGCATCCCTTATCCCCGCCGACCCTTCGCCCGGGGCCTGGTCGCGACGACAAACGCCGCCCTCCCTCCCAAAACCGCCGTTTGCTTCCCGCCTCACCCGCGTCACCTGATCCGCGAGCTCCTCCCGCGACGGCAGGTACAGCTGGTACTTCGGCGCGTAGATGTTGGCGTCCTCGGGCAGCGTCAGCTCGACGACGGCGTCGTTCTTGTCATCGCAGAGCAGGATCCCGACCGTCGGCAGCTCGCCGTCGATCTTCACGTAGCGGTCGAAGTAGTTCACGTACATCTGCATCTGGCCGAGGTCCTGATGGGTCAGCTTGCCGGTCTTGAGGTCGATCAGCACGTAGCAGCGTAGCAGCCGGTTGTAGAACACCAGGTCCACGAAGAAATGACTGTCGTCGAAGCTGAAGCGCTTCTGGCGGGCCTCGAACAGGAATCCCTTGCCGAGTTCGAGCAGGAACCGCTGGAGCCGGTCGATGATCGCGGTTTCCAGGTCGCTCTCGGAGTAGGCCGGTGCCTCCTCCAGGCCGAGGAACTCCAGCACCACCGGGTCCTTGATGAGGTCCGATGCCTTTTCGACGACCTGTCCCTCGCGGGCCAGGCGGCGGACCTCTTGCTTGTCGCGGCTGAGCGCAAGCCGCTGGTACAGGGAGCTGCCGAGCTGGCGCTTGAGTTCGCGGACGCTCCAGCCGTTGTCCGCGGCCTCGATTTCGTAGAAGCGGCGGGCCTCGGGGTCGGATACCGACAGCAGGGTGACGTAGTGGGACCAGCCGAGGGGGAGCTCCTCCTGAAGTCGTGCAACGATCTGCGGCAAGGAGGCGGACCGCGAATGCTGGAATTGGCCCGACGGTGTCGGACGAATCCGGCCGATCCCATCGGGCAATGCCGGGAACAACGATTGGTCCGACCGTGTGGGACCAATCGACCCGCGTTGGCGGTAGAACTGCCGGTAGAGCTTTAGTCGTGTGGTGGAAGCGCCCCTGATCCCCGCTTCGCGCAGTCGGTCTGACATGCGAGAGAGGAGTCGAACGCCGTACTCAGCCCGGTCCTCGCCGCTCTGCTCGTACTCCACGATGTACCATCCGAACAGCCAGTTCCGCACCACCAGCGAGCGGTCGACCGCCCGCGCGGCTGACCGCCGCGTCTCCTCATGCGTCCGCCGGCACAGCTCGACCAGTCGCTCGAAATCGAATTGTCGCTCCATACTCTCACCCTCCGTCATCCGCCCCACCCCCCCGTCCTGTAAATGCAACCTAACCCAGGCGTCCAGTATCTCGACGCGCTGGGCCCAATCAAATCCGCGGCGCTCTGGCGCGTCGACATGGACGACGGAACGCGCACCGTGGTGGGGAGGGTCGGCGAGGGGCCCGGCGAGTACCAGCAACCCGACGCGGTCTGGCCCTTCAGGGGCGACTCCATTCTCCTCGTGGACCTGGGCAACGCACGGCTGGTGCGCATCGGGCCGGACCTCTCTCGGACGGAATCCGACCGGGCGCACGGAGACAGCACTTACGTCAACGGACCTCCATCACCGCGCCAGCCTCGGGATCTCCCAGCTGCTGACGCACATGACGCAGGGTCTCGGCGTAGAACCGCCTAAGCTCGTCTTCCCGTGCCCGAACGTCGCTTACCATGACGCCGAGGTAGATGATCGGGCCAAGCTGGTCCGAGGCCGCGAAGAACTGCGGTTGGATGATCCCGGCGGAGACGATCCGATCGTACTCGTGGAGCGATTCCTGAACGGCGTACGTGAGGGAGAGCGTGGAGAGAATCGGCAAATCGAAGTGCCGCACGGCTTCGGTCACGCTGGCCAACTCCCACGCCGTACTCCTCAACGGCGTGAGCCCGAGTCCCTCGGGCAGTGCTCCGCTGATCGAGATTCTCTGGAGTTCGCCTCCTTCGGCAGCCCGCTGATTCTCGACGAGCTCCGGCAGGATCCGGTCGTGATAGGCCATGCGACGCTCGAGAGTTACCGTGTTCTCAGCAATTTCCGCGGCCAGGGCGTAGAGCGTCTCGTTTACGAGTCGGCGGTGGTCGATGGTCGTCATCCACTGATCGAAGCCGAGGGCGACGAGAACGCCAACCACGATGACCACGAACTCAAGCGCAAGACGGCCGAAGGGGATGCGATGGGTCACGCGACCTTCATCCCGTGCGTGGCTGGGGGAATCGGGGAGCCCGCTTTTGTCGGCGGTCCCGACACGCGGCGTCCGCGTTTCCGTCGAATTGTCTTCCGCCATTAACTCAAGCCTCCCGGTATCTTGGGTCGGCCCTAGGATGGAACGGGAGGCTCCAAACTTCAAGCCAAGCCAACAGCGCCGGCTCAGGCTCACGGCGTCGATGGCCGTCGCCCTGCTGTCTGCCACGGGGTTGATGATCCGCCAGCGCCGATCGACGCTCTCCGTCAGGCGGCGGGTGTTGGCGGCGATGAACCTGTTCTTCGGGGTCATGATCGGAACGATGGCGTTCGGCCACCTCTTGGCGGTGACCACGAAGCTCGCCATAGGAACAACGAACGGTCCGACCCTGTTGTTCTATTTGATCGGCGTGGTGCTGGCCGTGCCCTCCTGGTGGTTGATCGTTCCGCCCACGGTTCATTGGCAACATTTCCGGGCCGACGTAGCGCTCGGGACTCATGACGACCATTGCAGCCAGGCGTTTCTAGAGGGATAACCGCCGCAATCATACACAACAAAGCTGTTGACAACGATATTGTTGTATATACTTTCTGATCCATGACCACCCAATCCGTGCCAACCATCCGCAAGTTCAACCCCGGCCTTTTGCAGTCGGATCAGGAGATCAGGGAACAGTTCGTCGTCCGCGGTCACGAACTAGGCCTCCTGCTCGATGACCTTCGGGGCAACATCAAATCCCCCTCGTGCCAGCACATTCTGGTGGTCGGGCCGCGCGGACGGGGCAAGACCATGCTCCTTGCCCGGGTCGCGGCAGAGCTACGTAGGAACGGGGAGTTCGCCGGTTCGCTGCTGCCGGTTCAGTTCATGGAAGAGAGCCCGGAGATCTTCGGTCTCACAGACTTCTGGCTGGAGACCATGTTCCATCTGGCCAACGAGGTCGATGAGCACGATGCCGCCATGGCACAGCGACTCCGCGACACCCACACAGCGCTGTCGTCGCGCTGGCGGGAGCAGATCACCGCGGCGCAGGCCCGCGCTGCCGTGCTGGACGCCGCGGATCAACTGGGGAAGCAGCTCGTTCTCTTCGTGGAGAACCTGCAGTCACTCCTCCGGGACGCCCACGACGATTTCGGCTGGCAACTTCGCGAAGTCCTTCAGACCGAACCGCAGATCATCCTGCTGGCCTCGGCCACCAGCCGCTTCCGCGAATTGGACGACGTTGCCGAGCCTTTCTTCGAAATGTTCCGCATCGTTGGCCTGGAGCGGCTGAACACTGAGGAGTCCGCTCGCCTGTGGGAAGTCGTGAGCGGGAAGCGGGCGAGCCGGTCCGAAGTCAGGCCGCTCCAGATTCTCACGGGCGGCAACCCTCGGTTGCTGGTGATGGCGGCCGAGTTCGCGCGTCATCGTTCCGTTCGTCGGCTGATGTCCGAGCTGGTCACCATGATCGACGAGTACACCGAGTACTTCCGGGGTCACCTGGAGGTCCTGCCCAAGACGGAACGGCGTGTGTACGTGGCCGTGATCGACCTCTGGCAGCCCTCCTCCGCGAGCGAAATCGCGGCCCGGGCGCGCGTGGACATCCGGGTGGTATCGACCATGCTCGGGCGGCTGGTCGAACGCGGGGTGGTCGTCCGACAGGGTCGGGGGCGGAAGCGGTTATATGCGGCTGCCGAGCCGTTGTACAGCATGTACTACAAGCTGCGCCGGGAGCGGGACGAAGCTGCGGTCGTGGAGAACCTGATCCGGTTCATGGTGGCGTGCTATGGGGTTGGGGATCTGTGGAGGTTCTCTGTGTGGCTGACCGGTGTGGCGGCGGAGTCGGAGGTCTTTCGACGCGGAATCCGGCGGGCGCTCTTGAGCAGACCGCCCCTCGGCGACTGTCTTGTCGACAGGAAGTGGGATGCCGTCCAACGGGCTTCGGAACATGCGAGGACCCGCGTGGAGGCCAAGGCGATCGAGGACCTGGAGGAAGCGGTTGCGGCGGCGGTTGAGGCCGAAGAGTTCGAAAGAGTCATCGAACTCGTGGACGAAGACCTGTCGTCCCGATCGCGGGAGACCCAGGAGCCCCCGTCGGATTCGTACACTGCGTGGACGAGGTATCTGAAGGCGTTCGCCCATGAACAGTTGGGGAATGCGCGCGCCGTACTGGCGCTCTCCAACCAGGCGCTGGGGCTCGCTGACACCCGCGACGAGATGGTCCAGTTGTGGACGGCCTTGACGCTGGCCATGAGGGGAGGCGCACAGCACAGCCTTGGCGACCATGTTGCCGCCATTGGGACCTGTGACGACTTCATGCGTCGGTTCGGGTCCTGGCATCATGGCCGACTTGAAGCGGCGATCGCGGAAACACTTGTTACGCGCGGGTGCTGCAAGGCGCATCTCGGCGACGATCCCGGCGCCATTCGCGACTACGACGATGTGGTGGTTCGATTCGATGCTACCCGTCACCCCGAAACCCGCGCGAACATTGTCGCGGCGCTGATGAGCAAGGCCCTCGCATGCCGACGCCTCGGCGACCGCGAAGAAGAGATCCGCAGCTATGATGCCGTTATCGATCGCTTCCAATCCTCTGACATCCTGGACCTCCGCCGGGATGCGGCGGTCGCCCTGAGCTGGAAGTGCATGGCGCAGGCGGACATTGGTCTCGCCGACGAAGCCCTTGTGAGTTGCCGGAGGTTGGAAGGGGTAGCTCGCTCTTGGCCGAGTGCTGAGGAGGATCCGTGGGCAGGATCCAGGGTCGAGTGGTTGAAATGGCGCGCAGAGGGTGCAAGGTCACTGGCCCTGGCCGTCCAGAAGAAGCATCGAGCTGCGCTGGACTCGTTTCAGGCAGCCTATGCCGTGTTCTCTGCGGACGACGAGGTGACGATGCGGGAGATGTTGGACCTGGTGGCCAGCTTGGTCGCGAGAAATGCCGCGCTCCATGACCTATTGGCCGTCCTTTCGGCCGACACCGCCAAATCCGCGAGCCTGCGTCCGCTGATCGTCGCCCTGCACCAGCGCGTGGGCGACCGGGTGCGCGTTCCGAGGGAAATCGAGGAGGTGGCTGCCGATATTCTTGGGCGGTTTTGCGAGGCTGAGGGGCGGATGCGATAGGTGCGGTGATAGGCCTCATTATGGTCGGCTTTCGGCATGATCAGGTCCGCAAGGCCGTCACCCGTCACATCGGCCGGACTCATGCCCCGGTACGGATCGCCGCCGACATCGACCGATGTCGCCCCTCCGCGACACCGATCCGGCATGCTCTGCGTCATACTGGGTATGGACAACCAACACGGACATGGGGTGTCATTCGGATGGGCTGTCGTCGCGGCGTTCTGTGTCCACGCCTGCGATTCAGGTGCCGTGCGCACAGGCGAGGACGGTCACGTACAGCCCGAACCGCTCGGCCCACCTGACGCGGTCTTTCCCGATGACTTCGGCTATGTCCATACCGCAGTCGAGCTTCCGGACGGTCGTGTCCTTGTGGCCGACCCGCTGGGGAAGGCGCTCTACCGCGTCGACATGGACGATGGCACGCGGACCGTGGTGGGAAGGGTCGGCGAGGGACCGGGCGAATACCAGCAACCCGACGCGGTCTGGCCCTTCAGGGGCGACTCCATTCTCCTCGTGGACCTGGGCAACGCGCGGCTGGTGCGCATCGGGCCGGACCTGGTGTTCGGCGGGAGTCGCCCGATCGCCGTGTTCGCAGGGGACGATGCGACCGTCATGGTGCTGCCCGATGCCGTCGACGGGGACGGCAACGCCTACGTACCCGTGCTGGGAGGTTACCCGCCACCGGACAGCGGCGCGATACTGCGGGTCGGTACGGCGACCGCAACGGTGGATACAGTGGCCAGATACAAGCTGCGCGAGTACGAGTTCACCGAGACCGACGACGGCACCTACGTCATTCCGATTCGACTGTCACCGCAGGATGCATGGGGCATCGCCGCCGACGGGTCGGTCGTCGTTGCCCGTGCGGGACACTACGGCGTGAACTGGATCGCGCGGAACGGCACCGTGATCCACGGCGACACGATCCCGTACGCACGACTTCCCGTCACAACGGCCGAAATGGAAGAGGACTTGCGGGGCTCACAGCGTCACGGAGGCATCGTCATCGACATGGGAGTGCGCGAGGACGGCACCAGGGCTGCCAACTTCTCGCGCGGCGGATTCGGGCCACCGGACGAAGAAGTCGACTACGACGACTACACCTGGCACGACGTAAAGCCGGCCTTTCATAACGCAACCGTCCGCGTGGACCCGCTCGGCCGCGCGTGGGTGCGCCGACACGTGCCCGCGGGCAGCGGTACCCGTTACGACCTGTTCGACCGCGGGGGACGGCTGGTCGGCGCGCTGACCCTTGGAGGGGACCGGGTGGTGGCCGGATTCGGCCGCGCGCATGTCTACATCGTCGCCTTCAACGAGTTCGACCTGGCGTTTCTGGAGCAGTACCGGATGCCGTGACTCCGCTGTAGCGCCACCCAACAGAATCGTTGGCAACAATCTTGTTGGGGAACCCACTACTTCGTCAGGAACACACTGACGAAGTCCGCCGCGTCGTTTGCCACAGCGAAGTCGAGCCGTCCATCCCCATCGAAGTCGCCAGTCGCCAGGCCGTATGGGCTCCCGTCGATCTCGATCCGCTGTAGCACCGGCGTGTCCCCCCCAACCAGCACGGCAACCTCCCCTCCAGCGTAGCTCGCGACCAGCACCTCGGCGCTGCCGTCACCGTTCAGATCCGCCGCCGTGCTCTTCGTCGGCCCCCTCGCGATCTCGTACCGGTCGGCCGCGCGAAACGACCCGTCGGCAAGCCCCTGCCAGGTCGCCAGCGAACCCGCGCCCTCTCCGGACGCGGCGGCCACATCCTGACGACCGTCACCACTCAGATCCGCCGCGACGACCGAGAACGGGCCGAAGGGCGCCGGCAGGGTTGCCAGCGGCCGAAAGCCGCCGTCCTCCTCGGCGATAAGGACGGCCACGTGGTCGGGATTCGGCGTGAACAGGTCCGCAAGGCCGTCACCCGTCACATCGGCCAGACTCATGCCCCGGTACGGATCGCCGCCGACGTCGATCGACGTCGCCCCCGAGAATGTGCCATCCCCGCGACCCCGGAACAGGCGGATGGCCTCGGGCGACCGGTCGTCGACCAGAAGGTCCGCGTGGCCATCGGAGTCGATGTCGTGCAGTCGAACGGCGTGCGGGTGCGGCGAGACGTCGACGCGGAACCTCGAGTGGTCCCGGTGTTCGAAGGCCCCTCCGGCGATCCCGAAGAGCAGCGTGACATGATCCGTCTCGTGGTTTGCGACCGCGAGGTCGGCAAGCCCGTCCTCGTCGAGATCCGCGATGGCCAGGTCCACCGGATTCTCGCCGGCGGCACCGGACCACGTCACATCGAAGCGGCCGTCACCCTGCCCGGTCAACACGAAGACGCTTTGGCCGCCGGAAACCACGAGGTCCAGCCGCCCGTCGGCATTCAGATCACGAGCCTGGATCGCGGTGGTGGGGCTTCCGACAACGACGTGGACTCGATCGAAGGAGAGTTGGCCGGTGGCGTCGGGCGGTAGGGCCGCGAGGGCGAGGGTGGCGGAAGCGAGGAGGGCGAATACTGGGGGTGCCGGTGACGTCGGTCTCATCAGCCTACAACGGATCAGCGTCCAGCCTCCTGGTTCAAGGGTCGTTCGGCCTTGACCGTGAATGGAGCGCCAACAATCTCGGATACACGTGATCGGCGTTCATGAAGACCCGCCCGTGAGCGTCCATGACCGCGTTGGTCGCCCGCGTGGGCAACACATGGGTATCCAGGTACTCGCCGGTAGACAGATCGTATCGGTCCAGGACTTGAAGCTGACCGCCACTCGTTCCCACAAAGAACACGGCAAGCGTGTCGCCACGGGTAGACAAGGACAGCGCTGAGTATTCCGTGTCCGGCGCAGCTCTTGAGCGCCTCGGGCCCCCAAGTTCCAGCGGAGCTGTGTTTTCGACGTACGGGGACGACAACCGGGGCTCTTCCGAGCGAAAAGTAAACCACCCATTACCCATATGTAGGCCAAACACCCAGCGGTCGCCTTCCCACGGGATCATCGGGCCGTATATGTAGTTGTTCGGCAGTTCCTCGAGTTCCTCTGGGTCATGCACCGTGGCGATGGTCTGGCCGCCACGATCAATCAGCAACCAGGAGGATGGCCCGGTAGTGTGCACTGCGAGGACGCCGGATTCCAGGATGGCCATCCCGTTTACGTTGTTGATGTCAGTACCAAGCGGTACCTCGCTTATCAACTGACCATCGCTCGCGAGGGTAACGATACGCCGATTCCTGTCGTCGATGAGAACCAATTCGCCCGTCGCATCCAAACCCATGACGCGCACACTCCGAAGTTCTCCAGGACCACTCCCCTCACGTCCCCACGTCCAGGCGAGTTCGCCCTGCGCATTGACATGATGGACCTGGAACTGGATCGGATCCGCCAAGAAGACTCCTCCGTGGTTGTCTGGGACCAGCGAGGCAATGTCTCCAAGCGCGTCATTGTCCGGCCCACCGTACACCCACAGCGTATCCCACGAAATCGGGGCTGTCCGCCGTGGACCTTGCCCGTCGCGAAAGACAGCCCACTGTCCCTGCGTGTCCAAAGGAGCCGACACGAGTCCGGCGGCTGCGATCACGATGACGCTGAAGGCCCATATGCCTCGCCTGTAGCGCAGATTGATGTCTGCTGACCCTGTGCGCCACAAGTCAAAACCATCGCCAACGTTCATTCCAACCAATGACCTTCTCCTCGGTGAGTCCTTTGGGCTGCGCTCTTGGCCCGATTGGCCCTTACACCAGTAAATAGACGCGGTATCGCGGGCTTCCGTGCAACCGCGGATCGTTCGCAAGTGTGGAACTCCTGCCGTAGATTGCCACTATCCAGTGAGCGGCTGACAACCTGAGGGATTCAGCGTTCCTGGGCCCGGCCGACCGGCACCGTACCAGAGGGCGCCTCATCACGGGGGATCAGGGGCATATGAAGACGTCGACCTCGATCAAATCCGCCTCGACGGCGCTGCTGCTCCTCCTCCTCTTGGCGGCGTGCCAATGGCAGGCGGGAGACGCAGGTGAGGCGCGAGACGCACGTGACGGGGGTATGCCGGACGGGTCGGGCACCTACGATGACCTCGTTGCACTGTTCCAGGAATTCCTCGATTGGACCGATCCGGCCAGGGCGTCGGGTAACGTTCCGAACCGGGACATCGCCGGCAGCGCGACCGACGTCTATCCCGACTACGCTGAGGCGACCGTCGAGCGGCGTCGCGCCACGATGCGGGACTTCCAGGCGCGGCTCGAGGACATGGCGGTCGTGGACTGGGAGCTCGATCAACAGGTCGACTATCTGGCAGTTCGTTCCCGATTCGATCGTCACGACTTCACGTTGAACGTGTCCCGCCCCTGGTCCAGGGATCCCGGCTTCTATGTGGATCAAATGCTGCGCATCACGTTCGCGGACCTGCCGTTGGACGACGATGGGACCACCGCGCTCCGGACGCGCCTCGAGGCCATCTCACTCCTGGTGGAGCAGGCCAGGAACAACCTGACGGAAGTAGCCGCCGACTACGCGGACCTCGCGATCTTCAATCTGACCAACGCCGACGGCGTGGGGCACGGCTACCCGTACCGGGCAACGCCGCCGGCCGGCGTCCTTGGCTGGTACGACGACTTCCACGAGCGGGCGGCCACGCAACAACCCGATCTCCGCGCCGACATCGCCGCGGCCCAGGCGTCCGTCCGCGGCTTCCACGACTGGCTCGTCGCGAATCGAGGCGACATGACCGCGCAGGGCGGCGTGGGTCGAGAGATGTTCGACTGGTACCTGACGCACGTGAAGCTCATGCCGTACGACACGGATCAGATCGTCACGCTGGGCCTGCGGGAGCTGGATCGCCTCTGGAGTGCGTATGCGCTGGAACAGCACCGGAACCGGCATCTGCCGCCGCTCGAGCTGTCGGCGTCGGCGGAGGAGTATGAGGCGCGGATCGACAGCGTCGACACGCGGATTCGCAGCTTCCTGGTGGAAGAGGACATCATCACGATCCCGGGCTACATCTGGGAGCTCGGCACGAACGTGCCGTGGATCGTTCGACTCGGCGGCCCGAACTTCTGGGAGCAGGTGCAGTTCCGTGACCCGACGCCCGATCACCTGCACGCCGTCATCCCCGGGCATCGTTTCGACGGCCTGGTCGCACGGCAGAACGCGCACCCCATCCGCGGCAAGATCAGCAGCGGGGCGCGCACCGAAGGCTGGGCCACCTATCTGGAAGAAGCCGTCATGGAGGCCGGCCTGCTCGATGACGCGCCGCGGGTCCGTGAGCTCATCCAGGTCTTCGGTATCTTCCGCGCCGCCAGGGTGCCGGCGGACGTGTGGCTCCAGCTCAACGAGATGACAGTCGACGAAGTCGTAGCGTGGTGGATGGAGCGCACCCCGTGGCTGGACGAGAACGTTGCGCGCGTGGACGCCGAGATCTACCTGCGCCGGCCGCCCGGCTACGGGCTCGGGTACGCGATCGGCATGCTGCAGATGCGGCAGCTCCTCGCCGATCGCAAGCGGCAGCTGGGCGACGATTTCGACCTCGCGGAGTTCCACGACACGTTCATGGCAGCCGGGCGGCTCCCGATGTCGCTGATCCGTTGGGAGATGACGGGCCTGGACGACGAGGTGCGGGATCTCTGGAAGCGGGAGCGGCTCAACTGAAAGGAGTGACAACCATGAGAACGCTGAACTCAGTCCTGGGCTTGTCGGTACTGTTGGCGGGGTGCGCCGGGGCCGGTGATGGAGAGCTCACCGATGCCGAACGTGCGGCGCTTGCCGACTCCATACGTCAGTTCGCCAACGAGATGGTCGAGACCATCGACGGTCACGATGTGGACGGCTTCATCGCATACCACCTGGACGGCCCCGACTTCGCCTGGGCGAGCCGCGGGGAGGTCACCCCGCTGGAGTCACATCGTGCCTCGATGAAGGAGTACTTCCCCGGCGTCGGAAGGAACGTGCACTTCACGCTCGGAGAAAGCACGGTGCACGTGCTGAGCCGGGACGCCGCGGTGGCCACGTCGGTCATTCACTCGACCAACGTCGGCGAGGATGGAGAGCCGATCAGCGGTCACGAGGTCTGGAGCATCGTGGTGCAGCGCATTGAGGGCGAGTGGAAGGTGGTGCAGGTGCACGAGTCGTACCCGCCGTCCCCGGACCCCTAGCCAGCTCTGAGCCGCCGAGTCATCCCGCCACCTGCTCGACCATCTGAATCTCGGGGAAGGGGTTGGGACGTCCCTCCCAGAGGCTGCTGTCGGCGGCGGCAAGGGAGTCGTCGAGCAGACATGCGTCGAGTCGCGTGCGTACTGCGGCCTCGTCCATCTGCCGACCGATGAAGACGAGTGCCTGGTGACGATCCCCGTACCGGGGGTGCCAACCCGGCTGCTGGTCCGGCCGCTCTCCGTCCGCGTGCTCCCAGTCATCCCTCGGCACTGCGGCCCACCACATGCCCATGGCGTTGACGGAGCTCACGCCCCCGGCCTGCGTCCACTCGTATGCGACCCTGTGATTGGATGCGACCCAGAAGAAGCCCTTCGACCGGAGTACGCCGCGCCAGTTCTCGTCGTCGTTCAGGAACGCCCACAGCTTCTCCGCGTCGAACGGGGCCGAAGTCCGATAGGTGAAGCTCGAAATCCCGTACTCCTCCGTCTCGGGCGTGTGGTCTCCCTCCAGCTCACGGATCCATCCAGCGGAGCTTTCCGCCTTGTCGTAGTCGAACAAGCCCGTGCCGAGCACGCGCTCGAGGGGCACCTGCCCACGTGTCGCCGGGTGAATCTGCGCGCCGGGGTTAAGCGTGCGCAGAATGGCTTCGACCTCGCGCGCATGGTCCTCGGTGACGAGATCGAGCTTGTTGAGCACGATGACGTCGGCGAACTCGACCTGATCGATCAGCAGGTCGGTGACCGTCCGCTCGTCCTCTTCGCCCAGCGACTCACTGCGGTCCTGCAGGGCCTCGGCCGCGTTGAAGTCCTTGAGGAAGGACGCGGCGTCTACGACGGTGACCATCGTGTCGAGGCGCGCGATGTCGCCGAGGCTCACGCCTTGCTCGTCCTCGAAGGTGAAGGTCTGGGCAACCGGGATTGGCTCCGAAATCCCCGTGGACTCGATCAGCAGGTAGTTGAAACGCCTCTCCCGGGCCAACCGGGAGACTTCGGCGAGCAGATCCTCCCGCAGCGTGCAACAGATACAGCCGTTCGTCATCTCGACGAGCGTCTCTTCGGTCCGCGAGAGCCGGGCACCTCCGCGCTCCACGAGGGCCGCGTCGATGTTGACCTCGCTCATGTCGTTCACGATGACCGCGACCCGGAGCTCCTCCCGATTGTTCAGAACCTCGTTGAGGAGGGTGGTCTTCCCGGCTCCGAGGAAGCCGGACAACACCGTCACGGGGAGGCGCTCGTCACGAGTAACGGTGCCTGGCTCGCTGCTCATCGGGATTCCTTTTCTTCCACGAGTAGCTCGACTATCCGGGGCTGTAGGGCAGCGATGAATGATGAAGATTGATCTTCAGATCGCCGTCAACAAGGACGTAGCCAAAGGTGTACTCGACCTTTGTCTCGCTCCCGTCCGGGCCTGTGAAGTAGTAGTTGCCCATGGCCATTGCGGACGTGTCGCTGGTGTAGATGCCGTGGTTCTCCCACCGCACGTTGGTCCAGCCCGAGATTGCGAACCCCTTGTCCTCCGTTCCGTCCTGCCCGATGAAATAGCTCAGAGCTCCGTCAAATGTCTCACGGAACTGATCTTCCGCTGCCATAGTCGGTTTGAACATGACTTTGGTCTCGCCATATGCGTAGAGATCATTGATGTGCTCGGTCGCGCGGGCGGTGTAGTCGCCGCCATCGGCGTGAGTTCTGGCAATCGCGACAATGCCCTCGCCCCAGGCTCTCTGTGCATCAATGACAGCCTGTTCTGAGATCTGTTGCGCCGCAGCTGACGTCGCACTGATGGGTGTCCTCTCTTTCGCGAAATAGACGAGATCGCAGGTTCGGGGCTGACTATAGCACATGCTCCAAGCGCCTGACGAGTGGCTCCGCCATCCATGCGGGCATGAGCGTCCGCGCGGGCATCGGGGCAACAATCGTGTTGGACCCCGGAACAGCCGGATGGACTCGGGCGACCTCGTGGAATCGTCGCGACAACCAAGCGTCGACCCCGTTACCTCTTCTCGGTCAACCTTCCCGACAGATACTTGTGGATGACGCTCGACAGCAGTGTCTGGTAGGGAATGCCTTCCTCGCGCGCTCGAGCGTGCGCTCGATTCAGGTCACGCTCCGTGACCCGCAGATTGACTCGCCGAGTCTTCTTGAAGGTGTTGCGGGCCGCCTGAGGGGCGATCGCCATCTCGCGGTCAACGCCCGTTGCGGGCCGCAGTTCGTCCCGCTCGAACTTCTCGAGGATTTCCCGCTCTTCGGCGTTCAGTTGGTCTGTCACGATGACCTCCTCTTCTGGTAGTCCCGCGTCGCCTTCCGACTGGGGATGATCGTCTTCAGGAACCGTGAACCATCCGGTCGGGTAACGAATGGTACCAGGTAGAGGTACTGTTCGATGTCGACCACGTAGATCATCTGTCCCCTGTACCGCTCCTGATTGGGATGTTCGAGTACGTCCACCAACCCGCCCCGCTCGATCGCAGAGATGACTCGTTCGAAAGAGATGCCTCGTTGCTCGACGAGTAGCTGATTCTTGTCCTCGTTCCAATCGAAATCGGATCCCATATCCCAATCAACATCCAATGTGTGCGTTTTGTCAACACCCATGGGACTCACGGGAATTGATAAGACTCGGCGAATGTCATGTTTAGTTTACATAATGTCATGTTTAGTTTACTAGGGTGGGCCTGAGGCGTGACCGCGATGGACGACAGAGCGCGATTACGGACGATCGCTGGAACGTGCGTCACCACCGCGTTCGCCGGTTTCTTCGGAGCCACCGGTACCGCCGCCCAGGAGCTCATCGACCTCCCCGCCGAAGACCTCCCGCTCTCAGCGGACTTCGAGCTCGTATACCGCATCGGCGCGACCGAAGCAATGGCTGAATGGGAGCACTTCTCCACCATCCTGAGCGTCGGCTTCGACGCTGCCGGCAGCTTGTACCTGCTGGACGGGACGGGCTCCAGGGGCGCCGGACGAGGCGTCGTCGTGGACAGTTCCGGCCGCCACGTGCGGAACTTCGGGCGCCGCGGCGAGGGACCCGGCGAATTCCGGATCGGAAGGGAACTGGTCGTGTGGGAGGACGGGCGCAGCCTGGTCGTGGACATGCCGGGATACCATGTCTTTTCCCCCGGTGGCGAATTCGAACGCATGGTTCGCGAGACGGGGGTATTCGGAACCATGGACCGAGCGGGTTTTCGACCGGACAGGACGGGATCTCATACGGTGTTGGCCCTGACAGATCACTCCATCGTTCGTGTCGACATGTCCTCGGAGTCGGTCGGGATACGGGCGCTCGTCGAACAGGACTGGGGGTCGGGCGCGTCCGAATCAGCGCCCCGTGACATGGATCTTGAGGAGGTGCTCGAAGAGATCGGCGAGGAATGGGGGTTCGAACCGGAGATCCTGTTCGACGCCGTGCCGACGGGCGGAGTCGCGTTCACGGACTCGTCGGACTACGTCATCAAGCTCACGGACGCGTCTGGATCAATCTCGCACGTCCTTCGCCGACCGATACGGCCTTTGCCCGTGACGGAGCGGATCAAGCAGGCAGAGCGTGAGCGCCACCACCAGGAGGCGAGCGACCGTCAGGCCACGGCGCTTGAGGGCGATCCGCCCCCGCAGATCTTGTCGATGTTCAACCGCGTCTTCGAAGCTCAACGGGCGGGGATCGAGAACATGCGGTTCCATCCGGAAGTGCCCGTGGTCGCGGCCGTGCGCGTGACCTGGGAGGGAACCCTGTGGATCGAACGGAGCATGGAACCGGGCGTGAGTGGGTCGGGTCCGATCGACGTGATCGGGTCGGGAGGCCGCTATGTGGGGACCGTCCCCGCCGGGCAAATCAAGATGCCGGACGCCTTCGGCCCCGACGGCCTCGTCGCGTTCATCGAGACCGACGAATTCGACGTTCCGGTCATCACGGTGAGGCGGCTGCCGCAGGGGATCAGGTGAGAGACAGGCCTGAGTCTGGGCCACAATTCGGCTTACGGAGTTCACTCGATGGGATTCGCATCATGAAGACAACCGGAAAGAAGAAAGCTCTGAGTGCAGTCGCCGGAGTGGTCACGGTGCTGGCCGTGACGACATCGCAGGGCGCCGGCCAGGTCATTGCCGGGCCCAACGGACCCGTCGAGTTCATCGGGTTGCGGGATTGGGACGCCCAGGAACTGTTCGACGCCATCCAGGAACTCGACCCGAACCGTCCCTTCTCCGCCTGCGCCGCCGACATGAGGTTTCAACTCGGATTCGCCGATGCGGGCGCCTTTCGCTATTGGGCCAATGGCTCGGACGACTGGTACACGCTCGTGGTCGGTGTGGAGGACAGCACCCGGGTCCGGTACCGCCAGACAGGAACTGAAACGGTTTCTCTGCCCGAGGCGTGGCAGAGTCTCAGGACGGTCGCCGTAGAGGATATGCGTACGCTGGACGCCTTCGCGCGGACGCGCCACATGGTGGCCGATATCACCCTGGATGGCGTCACCGTCAGTTCGCGCGAGCTCGCCGAGCGCATGGGTGCCGATCCCGAGACTCTCGATCGGGTTGGGCATCTCCTCGACCGCATGGATGGGGAAGACGATCGCCGCCTGGCCCACGAAGTGCTCGCCAGCGACTCTTCCTGGGTGGCGCGGTCGGTCGCGACACATGTCCTCGGCAACTTCCTTGACGACGACATGTCCTGGCACGCCCTGGCGGGTTCGCTTATCGATCCCGACGCGCGAGTCGGCTCGGTGGCCATGAGCGTGATCGACGGACTGGGCCCGGAAAAGAGGGACCCTGTCCAATGGGCCGAGGCCCGCGCCCCTCTGTCGGCCATTCTGGGTGGCACGAATCCATTCGCGTTTCGATACATCCTGAGGGCTCTCGTTGCGACGGATATCGACCCGGAGTTTGCGCAACAGCTGGTACGCGAGAATCCGGACCTGCTGCTGGCGCACGCGGGGGTCGAGCACGAGTACGTCCGAAGACCGGCCCTGGCTTTTCTAAGAGCCATTAGCGGCGAGGATCATGGAGCCGATGTCGGGGCCTGGACAGCGTGGGTGAACCGTCAGCCGGGTGACCGATAGGCGAACCGGCCACCTACTTCGCGCTGGCGCGCGCAGCCCCCGTCCGGCGACCGCGACAACCTCGATCGCAGCCTCGCGCATCGTCACCGCGAGCATTCGTCCGTCGGGGCTCACGCTTGGCTGGAGTGCGCCCGGCACGCCGGTCGTCACCTGTTCCGTCGCGCCGGTGGCGATGTCGACCCGCCACACCTGGAAGGGCCCGGAGCCGTCGTTCCGCGAGTAGAAGAGCGACGCGCCATCGGCGCTCCACTCGGGCGCGCTGTACGGTTCGCCATTAACAAAGGAGACAACCGGCGTGGGGACTCCTCCCGCTGCCGCCACGGTGTAGACGGTGACGCGTCCGTCCTCGAACGAGCGACCATAGAAGGCCAGCCGCGTGCCGTCCGGCGAGAAACGGGCTCCCATGGCGTAGCCCTGGAACCCGTCGAGCGGGACTCGGACAGGGTCGGCGACCGCGGATCCCGTAGCGGGGTCGACGGCGACCGTGTATACGGACCCCGGGTTCCCCTCGGGCGGCGGACCATGGCTGCTGAAGGCGAGCGCCCGACCGTCCGGGCTCCAATCCGGCTCGCCGGTGTCAGCCCCCGGCCCGAACCGCGTGAGTCGTGTGGGTCGCTCGCTGCCGTCCACCGGGACGAGCCATATGTCGTCGCTCTGCTCCATGTGCGAGTGGAAGGCGAGCCATCGGCCGTCGGGCGACCACGCAGCTCCGTAGTCTTCGCCCTCCTCCGACACGAGTGTTCGGATCGCGCCGCTCGGGGCGCCCCCGGCGTCGAGGTCAAGGACGCCCAGGTCGAAGTCGATGGGCATGCGGGTGCGTCGCCAGGAGAACGTGATGAACCCCAGCGACCCGCCGTCGGGGTGCCAGGAAGGCAGAAAGGCGCTCATGGAATCCGCCCGTATCACATCGGCGGGTTCCCCTCCGGTCACCGGCACGAGGCCCACCGTGGTGCGCGTGTGGTACACACTGAGAGCGACGCGGCCGTCGACGAGCGGCGTGACCGCGAGTACGTCACGGCCGTTGTGCTCCAGCCGTTCGGCCGGACCTCCGTCCAGTGGCACACGCCTGCCGACAAAGAGCGAGTCGCCGATCCCCGCTGCCGCGAGATGAAGCGCGTCGCCTGTGGAAGACCACTCCACGCGGCGGTCCCATCCGACCTGGAGGCCGGTGGCGAGCGTGCGGGTCTCGCCCGTGGCGATCTCTGTCACGACGAGGTCCGAGCGTCCGCCCGCGCTGCGAAGGTATGCGACCGTGCGCCCGTCGGGAGACTGCACAGCCGCGACCCATCCGCCGGCGCGGTCGACGATCACGGACATCGCGCGGTCGGGTCCCGGCGCGTACGCGACCCACGCGGTATCGGCACCCGCGTATCGAAGCGCGGTCACGGTCCCGTCGGCCCGCAGTCGCGGATAGTCGATGCGTGCGTCCCCGGGATCCACGATACGCGACTCCCGGCCGGCCGTCGGGTCCAGAGTCCAGACCCCGTGACGATCGGACTGGCGGTCGACGTAGACGACGCGCGAACCGTCGGGCGACCAGGTCACCCGCGTCCGTCCCCCCAGCGTACTCGTCATCGCGCGGCCGACCCCGGTCGCTACGTCGTAGACCGTCAGCGATCTCTTGTCCGCGGCATAATCGGCGAATACGACGCGATCGCCGGCAGGCGACGGGATGCCCGGGTAGGCGTCGTAGAGGTCTGTGTGGACGTGTCGAGCCAGCACGACGTCCGAGACCTCTGTGATGTCGCCTCCGCACGCCGCGGCCGTGAGCAGTAGCACCGCCGCAAAAACAAACCTGAACTTGCCGCAACGCTGGCCGACGGCGCTCACAGTACTTCCCAATGCCCGGCTCTGGATGAACCGACGCGCCGGATTGCGCCGGCCTTGTGTAGCTTGCGGAAGTGGTACTTCACTCCCTTGACGGTCAGTCCGAGACGCTCCGCGATCCTGGGCTGAGTGATCCCGGGCTCCGTTTTCAGCATGGCGAGGATCCGCTCCGCCGGAGGCAACGGTTCAGTGCTTCGGGAAGTCTTTGGGCCAGTCTTTGGGCCAGTCTTTGGGCCAGTGCCTGACCCTTCGGCGGCCTTCCGGCGGTTGTCCGGCCATGCCCCTTCTCCGGGGGTCTTCTGGCTGTCGCCCGGTACTCCGCGGGCGGCGGCATCGGCGGCCAGGTAGGCCTCGGAGAACGGAAACCGCAGGCGGAGCACGCCGCCGGGTTCGCGGGTCCAGAGTGGCGTTGGATTGCCGGCTTTCATACACCGTTCGCGGATCTGATGGATCCCTCGGCCCCAGGCCTCGATCAGCCCGGCCCGAAAGAAGGCGTGGGCGACCCGCGGATTGTGCGGCTCCGACAGCATTCCTCCGGTGGAGGAGACGCTCCAATTGACCGGGAGTTCGGCGGGATTCCGGATCGTGATGCGATCATGGTACACGCGGATCTGCGTGGAGGTCTGCCTGGCGTAGTCGCGATGGATCACGGCGTTGATGACTGCTTCCCGCATGGCCTCCCTTGGCACCGGAAAGGTCTCGACGCGATAGATGCCGTCGTAGGAAATGACTCCCCGGGTGTACTTGGTGTAGAGCAGGTCGAGCGTCCGGTCCACCTGAGCGAACAGATCGCCCTCGATCACGTCCTGATAGATCAGTTCGGGACCCCTGAAGTGGCCGATCTTGACGTGGGACCCTATGAGGACGTGATGTGGCGACGGATGGAACAGCAACGCGGCGGCCCGCTTCAGAAAGGCTCCGTCGCGGAGCTGGAGTCTCTCGATCACGTCTTCGTCGGAGTCGTCCAGCGCTTCGGGCGGCAATCGCTCCGCCTTGACGCCTCGCCGTCGGAACCCATCGAACACCCGGCCGTCGAACTCGCTCAGCTTCACCCCCGGCAAGGCCACGTCATCCCACGTCCGGCCGTGCTTTTCGAGCATGAACCGGGTCAACGCGGCGCCCTCGAGCACCTGCTTCGTGCTCCCGCTTCGGTAGTGGAACTTGCCCCGGTAGCTGATCGGGTTCGGGTGCGGCTCGACGACGATTTCGATGTACTCGAGGCCGGACTCCGACTTCAGGTTCACCTCGACCACGATTCCGAGCAGTGCCCGCACCTTACTGGGAACGTCCTCCATCAGCGAGAGCACGTTGCGGATCCTGACGATATCGCCGTTGTCGTCCTTGCCGATCTCGAGGATGCCGCCCTGCGCGTTCGCGAAGCCGCAGATCCATGCGAGGTATTCGTCGCGCCATGAGCGCTTCCACTCTACGTTCTGAGTCTCGGGCGTCATCAGCCGGGCTCGGTGGACGTTCTCCGCTCGACGTTCGGCCGTTCAGGCGTCATGGGCGTGGTCGTCTTCCGTGTCGTCATCTGGCATGGCAGTCTGATGGAGCCGGTGAGGGCTGGTACATCATACCCTGCTTGATCGCCCGCGTCTTGTCGAGAGATCGCAGATCCTGGTGAGCGCGCGGCCGTCGAAGTCGGCTTCGAGCATGAGCTCACCATCGGGACGCGGCTCCACGCGGACGGATGCGCCGAGCTGTTCGCATAGTCGTCCTTGGAGGTCGTCAGGCTTGATCAATTCCGCCGCACCACGACGCAGTCGGCGGCGAGCGCGTCGGGTACGTGGTCTTCCGCGCCGAGCGCGTGTTCGGAGCACTGGAACCGTGCCGCGACCGGCGGGTGAATGGTCACCGCCTCGATGATGACCGGAGTGGACTGCGCCTCGGCCGGCGTGGTGAGCAGCGGTTGGCCGAGCGGCAGGAGCATCGCAGTTGTGAGGATGGTGTGGAGTGTTTTCACGATTGGCCTGCCCCGGCTGGGTGTGTGTCGCTTGTTGTTGACGGTTCGCCACCTGCGGGATGAGAACATCCGGAACATTTAGTCTACCACGAAGTGCCGAAGCCCTGCCCCCTCCCCTCCCAACCGCACCCCACACCCCCGCCGACCCCTTGCCCAGCCCCTCGCCGCCCCCACAAACGCCGCCCTCCCCCTCCAAAACCACCGCCCCTCGGACAAGGCGCCGCCCCTCCGCGCCCGACCCTCCGATCTGACTAGACCCCATCCGGCGGTTCCGCTAGACTTGACCCGGCAACCAACCGTCCGCGAGAGCTGGACTGGTTCGCCAGGGGCGGATCAAGACGGCGCGAGGAAGCAAGTGGTGAGAATGAAGCTGAAGCCCGGCCTGGTCGGCGCTGGCATCATGATTCTCGGAGCCTCTCTCGCAGCCCCCGCTCTCGGATACGGGGTCGCGTCGGCCCAGCAGGTCAGGGCGCTCGGCAGTGGCGCGGCCGTCCGGCTCGACCCGTCCGATTCCAGCCCTGTCATCGCCAATCTGGCGGCCGGTGCGACGCTCGACTGGATCGGGGAATCGGGTCCGTTCCATATCGTGTCGATCCCCGGTCAGCCCGGCGAGGACGACCTGATCGGATACGTCCTCGCTGCGGAAGTCGAGATCGTGGGAGGCTTGTCCGCCGGAGCGCCGCCCTCGGCGACAGGGTCCGTGATTCCGGACATCCACGCGCAATACGAGAGATCGAAGGCGCGCCGGTCGTCGGGCGTGAAGCGGTCGTTCTGGGGAGGGTCGCTGGCCGTTTTGGCCATTGCCACGACCCAGATCCTTTTCGCGGCGGCGGACGAGGACGCCTATGCCGACTCGGCCTCGCATCAGGCCGCTGTCGACAGGCACTCCACGGCGGGGACCGTCAGGAATGTCCTTTTGCTGTCGGGTGCCGGCCTGCTCACCTGGGGGGCTGCGGACTACCTCCTGGGAAGCCGGGACATCGAGACGATGGAAGGGGAGCTGCCCACGCTGGCCGATCCGGCTCTGGAGGTGCAGTACAGCGACGCCAGCGCGAGGCGCGGGTCGGGGAAGAGGAAGTTCACCTGGGGCGCCATCATGGCGGGCGGCTCCTACGCGACGGTGAGGTGGCTGCCCTGGCTGGGCGCTCCGGACCGGGCGGACTACGACACGGAGTGGGAGTACCTGTCCGCGGTGGACAGGCGGGACCGGACCGAGACGGCGAACAGGTGGTTCATCGGCGTGGGGAGCGTGCTCGGCGTCTGGGGCATGGTCGACTGGGTGCTCGGGTCGAGGAAGATATCCGAAATCGAGGCGATCTCGCGCGTGTCCGCGGCGCCGGGGCTGCGGAGGATTCCCGTGGCGGGCGTCGGGCCGGATCTGTTCGTCAGGCGCGCGCCACTGGGCCGTACCGAGATCGGTCTCGCCTGGAGCCGGTGATGCGCCGCCCCGGGGCAGGCCGTCGTCGTCTCATCTATGCGTCCGGTGTCATCACGATCGTCGCCGTTGCGGCAGCGATGGTCACCATGGCGCGGAACCGGACGCTGACGCCCGAGGAGCGTGCCGCCGCCCAGGAGGCTCAGCTCGGCCTTGGCACCGACCTCGTGGCGCTGGTCGAACTGGGACTGTCTGCCGAAGGTCGCTACGCCGGGGACGCCGACGGCGTGCTGGAACCCGAAGCCCGTCAGGGACTCCGCGAATGGCAGACCGACCGGGGCATCGAGGCCACCGGATACCTGGACCGCACCAGCCTGACGGAACTGCTGGCGGCGGGACGGGAGGCGGAGAGGCAGGCGGCGGAGGCGCGGCGGCTGGAAGAGGCGGAGGCCGAGGTGCGGCGGCTCGCCGAGGAACGCCGAACCGCACGCGAGGAGCGGTTGGCGGAACAGGCCCGTCTTGACGCCGAGCGGCGTGAGGAGGAGCAGCGGCTCGCCGAGGAGGCCCGCCGCGCCGAGGACGCGCGGCTGGCGGAAGAAGCCCGCCTGGAGATGGACCGCCTGGCGGAGCAGGCCCGTTTGGCCGAGGAGGCCCGCCGGGCGGAGCAGGAGCGGCTGGCGGAGGAAGCCCGCCTTGCGGAGCAGGCGCGGCTGGCGGAGGAGGCTCGCCAGGCCGAGCAGGCTCGCGTGGACGAGGCTCGCCGGACCGCGGCCGAGCGGCTGGGGAACCCGGAGCAGCGACAGGCCGAAACCATGGAGGCGGCACGGCGGCGGGCCGAAGAGCGGCTCACCGACGACCAGTTGCTGCTCGCCGCGAGAAGCGATCTGGCCGGGACCAGCGGCGAACTGAACTGGCGTCTCGCGTTGCCCCGGCGGTCGTGGACGGGGGTGCAGTCGCGCGGCGATGACGTCGTGGGGCTCGACCTCAACGGGCGCAGTCTGGGGGGCGTGATTCCCACGCGGCTCGCGCGCCTGACGGAACTGGAGTTCCTCAACCTGGGCGGGAACCAGCTGTCCGGCGCAATTCCGGCCGATTTGGCATCGCTCGGCAAACTCAAGGCGCTGTTCCTCGAAGGCAACCAGCTGTCGGGCCAGATCCCGGCCGAACTGGGCGCGTTGTCGAGCCTCGAGGACCTGCACCTGTACAACAACCCGCTGACCGGGATCATCCCGCCCGAACTGGAAAACCTGACGAACCTCAAGCGGCTGCGCCTGTCCCGAACACAGGTCGCCGGCCGGATCCCGGCCGAGCTGGGCAGGCTGCGGCAGCTCGAACTCCTGGCCCTCAGCGGAAACCAGCTCTCCGGGCAGATACCCGCCGAACTGGCCAACCTGACCAGCCTGAGGCGGCTGACGCTCCGCGACAATCGCCTGTCGGGGTGCATACCGAAGCCGCTGATGCGCTTCGAGTCCGGCATCAATCCGCAACTGGGCGGGGTTCGGTTGCCTGAGTGCGGGCGGCAATGAGCGACAACGCGGGCGCGCCCGCTCAAAGGGACGAGCAGGTACCGTTCCGGGCAGTGACCCTGTTCGCCTCTCTGCTGGTCGGCATCGTCCTCGTGGGGATTCTGTCGTACGTGTTCCCGGCCGGCGACGACAGCATGGCCGCGGAACTGCTGGTCGACCGGAACACCCGGATCTTCCCATACCCGTTCACCATTCAGAACGTGATGTGGCTCGCCCTCTGCGTGGCCGCCGGAGAACTGGTGGTGCGCCATATCACCGGCCGCCGGGAAGGCGAGCAGATTCACCTCGGGCTGCTCCCCGAGGACGACGAGACCATTCTGCGCAAACGGGACCTGACCCCGATCTACCGTCGGGTGGTCGAGTCCGACCCGGAGAGACGGTACCTGCTGCAGCGCCTGCTGACCGGCGCGCTGCTGCAGTTCCGCAACAACGGGTCGGTGGACCAGGTCAACTCGATGACCAACTTGTCGCTCGAACTCTACCAGCATGAAATCGCGCGGCGGTACGACATGTTGCGCTACGTCATCTGGCTGATCCCGACGCTCGGCTTCATCGGAACCGTGTTGGGAATCGCGTTCGCCATGCGCACCGCCGGGCTCATGTTCGCGGGCGCCAGCATCTCGGAGGGATCGATCGGGCCAGAGATGCTGGAGCAGCTGACGGGGGACCTCGGGGTTGCGTTCTACACGACCCTGCTCGCCCTGATGCAGTCGGCGGTGCTGATGTTCGCGATGTACATCGTCCGGGGGAAGGAAGAGGGTGCCCTGAACAGGATCGGCCAGTACTGCCTGGGCAACCTGTCGAACAGGCTGCACGAGGAACGGAGTCCCGGCCGGGGGTAGTGGGGCCGCGCCGACGCCACAGTCAGAACAGGGACAGCAGCAGGTTGACCGTCAGCGAGCCTCCGACGTCGCGCACGTACTGGCCACCGCCGGCCTCGGCGACATTTCGCAGAAACTCTTCCGTGTCGGCGTCCGCCGTGTTGCTTGTCCTGACGTAGACCGTGGAGACGCGATGTCCTTCGGGGCGTCCGATGCCGGTTGCGGCCTGAATGGATCGATCGATTTCTTCGCTGTACGCAGGGTTGTCGGTCACCAGCACGACGACTCTTCGTTCGGATCGCGGCCGCCAGGTCATGCGGGAAGCGGCCGACAACGCATCGTAGAAGGCCTCGGCCCGGTCGGGGTTGTTGCCGCTTCCGGTTCCCATGCCCACCGACAGGCCGTTGACGAACGTGCGGAACGCGTCGCGGTTTGTGGTCGGACCGGAGATTTCGCGCAGCGGGAACAGGAACAGCGGTCTCTCCCACCGGCGATCTCCGAACGCCACCATGCCAATGCCGAAGCTCGGTGAGATCCGGTTCATGAGGACGGCGAGCTGCTCGACCTCGGCTTTGAGCGAGGCGACCTGCCCGCGCATGCTGTTGGTGACGTCCAGCGCGACGATGATGTCGAGGTGGGGGAACCGGAAGTGCGGCGCGTCCACCTGGATGGGCGCAGGCGCGGGCTCCGGGCATATGACCGGGGCGGGCACCGTGGGACAGACCGGGCACGCCACGGGGTCGGGTACAGCGGGACAGATCGTCTCCGGCACGGGTTCCGGGACCGGGCATGTGGGACACACCGGGCAGGCGATCGGCTCCACGACGGCGGCGACGACCGGGCACGTCGGGCACACCGGACACGCGACCGAGTCCGGCGGCGGAGCCTCCATGATGATCGGCGCTGGCGCGGGCGGATTGTCCGGCACCGCCTCGCCGATCATCGGGAAGATGACGACCGCGATCAGGATGAAGGCGCCAAGGGCCGACGCAAACAGGTCCAGCGCCGCCATTCCGAACGGGCTCGGTGCCCGGTTCCTCGTCTTCATGCTGAAAAAAAGATCACAACGGCGGGGCGGGCTGGCAACTCGGTGCTCCGCGCCCGCCTGACGCATGGAACGACATGTCCGGATAGCGCATAATACACGGATGACCCACTCGCACTCCGCCGACCCGTCAATCGCCCCGGCGCGCACCCGCAGACGCGCCCGAGCCCGTCTGCACCGGGCTGCGCGGGGACTGGCGCTGGCCCTCCTCGGCGCATGCGGCGGCGAAGAATCCACCACCGTACAGCCGATCGAGCCGCAACCGAACCGGGCGCCCGTGGTGGCGTCAGCGATCGGAGCGCGGGCGGTGGACCTGGACGGTACGCTGGTGGTGGATTTGTCGGCGCATTTCAACGATCCGGACGGGGACGCGCTGGCATACGAGGCCTCGTCGTCGGCGCCCTCAGTGGCGTCGATCGCGGTCGCCGGCGCCCGGTTGACACTGACGGGGGTGTCGGTGGGCGCGGCGGAGGTGACGGTGACGGCGCGGGACCCCGGTGGCCTTACGGCATCGCAGTCGTTCGCGCTCACGGTGACGCCGATCGGCGAGTGGGGACCGGCGAACACGTTCGGGTACTACAGGTTTCCGGCCACGCTCTATCCGATGGCGCGCATGGAGTGGACGATGCTTCCGATACAGGCGCCGGCGGAGAGCCTGCACGAGAAGGGGCTGCTGCACTATTGGGCGATGCAGTTTCTTCATGACGATCAGGGCAGGCTGGCGGGCTATGCCGGTCTCCAGTCGCAAGGTCTGTTCAAAAACGAGCCGCTCAACCGTCGCGTCATCAACTTCGCGATATGGGACTCGGATGCCTCGAACACCGATGCGATGGTCGACACCGAGAACGACGAGTGCCGATGCCATCAGATCATGCTTCCGTTTGAGTGGGAGGAGGGGACGCCGTACCGGTTTGTCGCGGATACCGGTCCGTCCGGCGAGACGGACGAGTATCGGTGGTGGGGTCTGTGGGTGACGAACATGGTGACCGACTCCACGACGTTCGTGGGCGAGACGCGGTCGTGGCGGCGACGTATCGAAGATCCTCCTGTCTCCTGGGGCGAGGACCTGCACTGGTGGCGCACGGTAGGGGGGAATGAGGACTATGAGTGCGAGGACTTCGAGTCGTCGTCGTTGGCGGTCCTGGATGTGCTGGCCGACAGCGTCCCTCCCGCCTCGGTGGATGCCGTTACCAGTGGCGGAACAGAGGTGACGGGTCCGAATGGACACCGGACCACGCTCTGCGATACGGCGGTGGTCTACTCACTCGGCACCGATGTCCAGCATAACCTCGGCTACTGGCCTACCCCGCCGGAGAACGTGCTGGGGAAGTAGTCCGCTTCCTGCACCGGCCGTGAGATCGCCCCCTCAAAACCCCATCGACGCGGTCTCCCGCCTCACGTCACCCGCCGCGATCATCACGCCCGTCTCCGGGTCGCGCCAGGTCACCGTGGGTGCGCACGCGCGCCAGTTCCACAGGCCCCAGGGCTCGACGTCGTGCCCCATCGCCCGTAGCGCGTCCGCCGTCTCCGGCGGAATCCGGTCCTCCAGCCGGAGCAACGCGGGACTGGTGTTCACCTCGCTGCCCGAGGCCGGAAAGTTGTAGCTGCCGAAGCGCGGCTGGTCGAGGGCCGTCTCGGGCGACATTCCCCACACCACGACGTTCAGGAAGACCTGCAGGAGCGACTGCAGCTGCTGGTCGCCGCCGGGAGTGGAAAGTCCCATGAACGGCTGCCCGTCTTTCATCACCAGAAGAGGCGCGTTGGTGTTGCGCGGGCGCTTGCCGGGCGGATAGCATGAGGGATGAATCACGGCAGAAGATCGTCTAACTGCATACGGGACTGCACGATCTGCGCTCTCTGCCTTTGTACCGGACCCTGCTGGACCGTGCCTTGAAACCGGGAATCCCGGACCTGATTGGCGGGATTTCCCCGGTCGTTTGGGATGGCACACTAGTGTCTCTTCGCAGCGCTTCCAATGGTTCAGAACGTGAAGTCGAGTGCAAGTCTGATTCCGAGGTCGGGTTGTTGACCGGGCATTTGGCTGCGCGAGCCTTCGAAGCCGAGCCTGAGCGTCTGGCCGACCCGGTATCCTGCCCCGAGCGACCATGCCCGGCTCCCGCCGTGGGCGGACAGCCGGGTATAGCTGTCGAGCGCGCCTCCGCCCGCAGGGTTCTTGAGCGCGTATCCGGCCTCGGCATCGAGACGCCATTGTCCGTGCGCGTCGGTCGGCATGGTCCGGAACGCGTGGCTGTCCATGAGACCGTGGACTCCGCTCCGGTCGTGGCCTTGGCTTGGGCTGATCGCGAGGCGGAACCCTTCGCCTGGGGTGCCGGGATCGAACGCGAGCCGTAGCGCGGCGCCCCATTCGCGGTGCCGACCGGAGCCGAGCGCGAGCCTTCCCCGGAGATCGAGGTCGAGCCCGCGGCCGGCATAGCCGACCGAGGCGCCGGTCTCGGCTCCGCCGCCGGTGTCGGCGTCGCCGCCGTCGTATCGGGCTCCGGCCTCGGTGGCGAGCTTGAGTCCTCCGGCCGTCCATGACGCTTCGATCAGTGCGCGTGCGCGCGATGCCGTGCCCTCGCGCCGGTCGGCGTCGTCACGCATGCCAACGGTGAACGCATCGCCCTTGAGCGCGAGCCCGAACGCGCCCCGTCGCGCGAGCGGCGCGTTGACGCCGCCTGAGAGCATGCGGAGCGACGCGTCGCCGGTACTCCCGCGGCGGTCTTCGTCGCCCACCTCTCCGCTGCCGTATCCGGCCATGGCCCAGAGTCCGATGCCGGGGGATGGCTGGACGAACAGGTAGGGATGCACGCTGTTCATGGCGTGTCCAAGCGAGCCGTCCATGGACCGGTGGCCGTAGTCGAGGTCGCCGTCGCTGCGCATGAGCGACACCCCAAACAGCGCGGACGAACCGATGCGGGCATCGGCCCCGATGGTGAGCGCGCGCAGGCCGCCGTCGTATTCGATGCCCGGCTCGCCGCGGAAAGATTGCGCCGAGCCTTCGGCCCAGAGCCCGAACCTTGGCAGCCCTTGGCTGGACTGTGGCCCGAGTCCGGTTGCGAACGATACGCTCGGCAGCAGGCGCCGGGCCGCCTCGCGCCCCGTGGGCAGTTCGGGCGACCCGGAACGGCGTCCGATCTCGGCGGCCGAGGACGGGTTGAACGAAACGCCCGCGAGCGAGGCGAGCGTTCCCGCGGCGCGGCCCGCCCAACCGGAAGGCGATCCGGACGCGGCGGAGCCGCCCGGCGAGGGCCGCATGACGGCGTCGATGCGCGCGCCGATTGCCTGTCGCGCGCCCTCGGCCACCGCGCGCCCGAAGACGGCGAGACCGACATCGAACGCCTCGTCCCGGAGCGTACCGTCGTCGCGCGCCGCGATCCGGACCGTGGCGGAGGCGGCCGTGCCCGCGCTCACGGCTTCGGGCAGAGCCCCGAACCCTAGCGCGAGGAGGCCGGACGGGGCTTCGGCCGGGATGTCGAGCGTGAACACCGCGAGCGAGTCTCCGGGCTCGAATACGACCGGCTCCGGGACGATGGACGTGGACACCCCCCGGTCCATGACCGCCGTGAGAGGCACCGCCACCCGCCGGTCGGCCGCCGGACTGATCCGCAACGTGACTTCCGTACCCGGCGCTCCCGCCGTTGCCGTGTACGCCGCCGCCGCGAACTCGACTTCGAGTTCGGCGGGCGCGCCGTCGATGGCCACCGCGGCGGCGGCCCTATCGCCCGCAACCGCCGCGACGACGACTCGCGTGGTGGCCGGAACGCCCGCGACCACCCCGTCTGGCAGTGTGCCGAACCGAACCTCGACGATGTCGGACGCCGAGAGTCCCGCCGTGCCGACCGTGACGTTTGCCTTGCCCGCTCCGGCCTGGAACGTGACGGCGTGTTTCGAGTCGCCCGCAACGACCTCGACCGAGAGCGCCGCTGAGGCCGCCGGAGAGAGCAGCACCGAGACATCGGCGGAGCCGCCCTGGGCGACGGTGTAGGAGTCCGCGCCGAACGAGACCACCGGCGTGTTGGCTCCGACCACCGCCACCGCGTCGCTCTCCGCCCGCTTGCCGGGTCCGTGGCCGTCGGCGTAGGCGAACACGGCGCGCAGGTGCTTGCCCGCGTCGGCCGCGGCCGGCGTGTAGAACCGGGTGCGCGCGCCCGCGATGTTCGTCCACGACGCGCCGCCGTCGCCCGATCGCTGCCAGCGCCGCGTCTTGCCCGCCTCCTTCGAGCCGTCCTGGTCCATGAGCGTCGCGGCCAGCCGCTCGCCCACCCGCGCCACGTCCGCGCTCAGCGCGATCTTGCCCGGATCGTCCGCGTTCGTCACCCGGATCCTGACCGACGCGGTGTCGGCAAGCTCGCCGTCGCTCGCCTCGACCTTGACGGTGTACTGCGTGTTCCCGCTCTCGTAGTCCAGCACCGCTCCGTCTGCCACGGTGATCTGGCCCGTCGAGCCGTCGATATCGAACAGCGCCTCGTCCCCGCCGGGCACGAAGGCGTAGGACAGCGACGCGCCGTCGTCCGGGTCGGTCGCGGCCACCGGCGCGCCGACCGCCGTGCCGCCCGGCGAGTTCTCCGGCACCTCGCGGTCCAGCGCCGCGGGGAACTTCGGCGCCGTGTTCGCGGGCAGCACCTCGACCGCCTCGCTCGACGCCCGCTTGCCCTTCCCGTGGCCGTCGTCGTAGGTGAACACCGAGCGCAGCCACCGGCCCTCGTCGTTCGTGCCGGGCGTGTACTTGCGGCCCGATGCGATGTCGTTCCAAGAGCTGCCGGTGCGCGACCGCTGCCACTTGCGCGTCCTGCCCGCGCTCAGCGCGCCGTCCTCGTCGGTCAGCATGGCCGTAAGCTCGACGCCCACCCGCGCCACCGCGGGGCTCAGCGTTACCACGCCCGGATCGTCCGCGTCGGTCACGCGGATCGTCACCGATGCGGTGTCGGCCAGTTCTCCGTCGCTCGCCTCGACCCCGACCACATGCAGCGTGTCGCCGCTCTCGTAGTTCAGCACCGCGCCGTCGGCTACCCTGATCTGGCCCGTCGAGGCGTCGATCCCGAACAGCGCGTCCTCATTCCCGGAGGCCAGGCTGTAGGACGGCGGCGTGCCGTCCGGATCGGTCGCGGCCACCGGCGCGCCGACCGCCGTGCCGCCCGGCGAGTTCTCCGGCACTTCGCGCTCGTACACCGCTGGGAACTTCGGCGCCGCGTTCGCGGCCAGCACCTTGACCGGTGCGCTCACCGCCCGCTTGTTCGGCCCGTGACCGTCGGCGTAGGTGAAGACCATGCGCAGCCACCGTCCCTCGTCGGCCGTCACGGGGTTGTACATCCGGCCCTTGCCGATGTCGTTCCACGAGTTGCCGTCGCGCGACCGCTGCCACGTGCGCGTCCTGCCCGCGCTGCGAACGCCGTCCTCGTCCGCCAGCATCGCGGTCAACTCGACGCCCACGCGCGCCACCGCGGGGCTCAGCGTGACCTCGCCCGGATCGTCCGCGTTCGTCACGCGGATCGTGACCGACGTGGTGTCCGCAAGCTCGCCGTCGCTCGCCGCGACGTGGACCATGTAGAGCGTGTCCGCGCTCTCGTAGTTCAGCGCCGTGCCCCCGGCCACCGCGATCCGGGCCGTCGCCGCGTCGATCTCGAACAGGGCCGCGGCTCCGCCCGTTGTGAAGCTGTAGGCCAGATCGTCCGCGTCCGCATCGGTGGCCGTCACGGGCTCGCCCACCGCCGTGCCCGCCGCCGAGTTCTCCGGCACCTCGCGCTCGTACGCGTCCGCGCCGAAGACGGGCGCGCGGTTGGCCGCCTCCGTCGTCCCCTCGCCGGACTCCGACCACTCGCCCGCGCCCTCCGAACTCTCCGCGCGCACCTGTACCTCGTACAAAGTTCCGGCATAGAGCCCGGTGATCGTGCGTGACAGCACCGTTCCGAGTCCCGCCAGGTCCGTCCAATCGTTGTCCTGGTTCGCACGGTAGCGAAGGTCGTAGCCCGTGATCGCGGGTCCCTCGTTGGACGGCGCGCTCCACGACACCGACACCTGCTCCGTTCCGCCCGTCACCACCGGCGCGTCCGGCTTGCCCGGCGCGGGAACGTCCGTCACCCGGATCTTCACCTCGGTCGCATCCACAAGCTTCCCGTCACTCACTTGGAGATGGACGGTGTAAACCTTCTTCTCGCCCTCGAAGTCGAGCGCCGCACCGGTCGCCACCGTGATCTGGCCGCTCGAAGCGTCGATGTCGAAGGAGGTCTCGTCTCCACTGGCGATGAAGGAGTAGGTCAGGTCGTCGCCGTCCTCGTCGGTGGCCGTCACGGGCTCGCCAACCGGCGTGCCGACCGCCGAGTTCTCGGGCACCTCGCGCTCGTATAAGTGCGAGCCTAATACCGGCGCGTGGTTGACCGCCTCATCCGTCTCCCCCTCGCCGGACTTCGACCACTTGCCCGCGCCCTCCGAACTCTCCGCGCGCACCTGCACGAGGTGCGCCGTGCCCGCATCGAGCCCGGTGATCGTATGGGCCGACACGGCCCCCAGCGCCGCAAGCTTCGTCCACTTGTTGTCCTGGTCCGCCCGGTAGCGGAGGTCGTAGCTCGTAATCTCCGGCCCCTCGTTGGGCGGCGCGCTCCACGACACCGACACCTCTTTCTCGCCGCCCGTCACCGTCGGCGCGTCCGGCCTGCCCGGCGCGGGCACGTCCGTCAGCCGGATCGTCACCTCGACCTCGGCCGAAAGCGTCCCGTCGCTCGCCTCGACATGGACCGTGTAGACGTTCTTCTCGCTCTCGTAGTCGAGCGCCGCGCCGTCGGCCACCGTGAGCTGGCCGCTCGATGCGTCGATCTCGAAGGAGGCTTCGTCTCCGCCCGCGACGAAGGCGTAGGTCAGGTCGTCGCCGTCCTCGTCGGTGGCCGTCACGGGCTCGCCCACCGCCGTCCCGGCCGCCGAGTTCTCCGCGACCTCGCGCTCGTAGGCGTCCGCGCCGAAGGCCGGCGCGTGGTTGGACGCCACCGTCGTTCCTTCGCCCGAGGCCGACCACTCGCCCGCGCCCTCCGAACTCTCCGCCCGCACCTGCACCGAGTACGCCGTGCCCGCATCCAGCCCGGTGATCGTGCGGGACAAGACCGCGCCCAGCCCCGCCAGATCCGTCCACTCGTTGTCCGGGTTCCCCCGGTAGCGCAGGTCGTAGTTCGTGATCTCCGGCCCCTCGTTCGTCGGTGCGCTCCACGACACCGACACCTGTTCCGTTCCGCCCGTCACCACCGGCGCGTCCGGCCTGCCCGGTGCCGGAACGTCCGTCACCCGGATCTTCACCTCGACCGTGGCCGCCAGCTTCCCGTCGCTCGCCTCGACATGGACCGTGTAGACCTTCTTCTCGCTCTCGTAGTCGAACGCCGCTCCGGCGGCCACCGTGACCTGGCCGCTCGATGCGTCGATCTCGAACAGCGCCTCGTCCCCGCCCGCCGCGAACGCGTGCGTCACCGCGTCGCCGTCCGCGTCCGTTGCCGCCACCGGATCGCCCACCGCCGTGCCGGCCGCCGAGTTCTCCGCCACCTCGCGCTCGAATCCGTCCGCCCCGAACGACGGCGCGCCGTTCGTCACCGTCAGCTGGAAACTCTGCTCCGCGCTTCCGCCATGCCCGTCGCTCGCCAGCACATCGACACGGGCGCTTCCCTTCTTCACGCCCGTCACCGTCAACTCCGCGCCCTCGACCGAAAAGCTCGCGAACCCACTTGGATACGCGGTCGCCGTGTACGCAAGCTTGTCCAGATCGAAGTCCCGGAAATACTCCGCCAGCCCCACCGTGAAGCTCTCGCCCCGCGCAACCGTTCGATCCTTGATCCCACCGACGCTGATAGGCTCCCGGTTCGGAACCTCGACCGCGAACTCCTGCTCGGCCGTCCCGCCGTATCCGTCGTCCGCCGTCACGGTTACCGTCGCCGAGCCTCGCGACACCGTGCGAATCTCGACCACGTTCCGGGCCATCTCGACCGTCACGACGCCCTCGTCCGACGAAGATGCCCGGTACGACAGTTCGTCCCCGTCCGGATCCCGGAACGCATCCGACACCCCGACCGTCACCCGTCCATGCATGTACGTCGTCACCGGTCCGATCGACCCCACCGCCTCCGGCGCCCGGTTCGGAACCGTCACCGCGAAGTCCTGCGGCACCGAACCGCCTCGCCCGTCCAGGGCCGTGACCGTCACCCGCGCATCGCCGCGCGACACACCCGTCACCTTCACCTGGCTCCCGCTTACCGCCGCCTTCGCGACCGCTTCGTCCGACGACGACGCCTCGTAGCTCAGCGCGTCCCCGTCCGGATCCCGGAAGTGGGGCGCCGCGTCCACCACCTCCATCGAGTCCGCTTCGACCGTGATCGCCGCCATCGCGCTCACGATCACCGGCGCGGCGTTCTCGGGCTTCACCGTCACCCCGAAATCCTGATCCACCGTCCCGCCGTGCCCGTCGTCGGCCGTCACCGTGACCCTCGACGTGCCGACCTTGAGCGCCTCGTAGCTCACGAGGTCCCCGGCCACCGTCACCGACAGCACGCCGGCGTTCGACGAGGACGCCTTGTACGTCAGCCCATCTCCCTCCGCATCCTTGAAGTGCGCCGACACCCGCACGCTCCCCGTGTCGCCCTTCGACAGGATCAGCGCTGGTATCGTACCCACGAGCTCTGGAGCCTCGTTCGGCACCGTCACCAGGAAGCTCTGGGACGCCTGCGCGCCTTTGGGATCCCGCGCCGTCACCGTGATTCGCGACTCGCCGCGGAGCACGCCCGTCACCTTCAACTCGCTCCCCTCCACGCCCACCGTCGCCGCCGCCTCGTTCGACGAGGACGCCGCGTACTCCAGCGCGTCGTCGTCCGGGTCGCGGAAGTGCGACGACACGTCCACCGTCTTCGATTCCCCGGCAGCGACCGTCATCGCCGGAATCTCCCTCGCCGCCACCGGCGCGGCGTTCGCCGGATTCACCGTCACGCGGAACCGCTGCGAGATCTCCTCGGCGTGCGGATCCCGGGCCGTCACCTTCACTTCCACGCTGCCTTTCGCCACGCCTTGGACGACCACCTTGTCATCGCTCACGGAAACCGTCGCCACGGTCTCGTCCAGGGACTCGGCCAGGTACGTCAAGGGGTCGTTGTCCGGGTCGCTGAAATGCGACGACACCACCACCGAAACCGACTCTCCGGCCACCACCTCCAGGGCCGGAATCGCGCTCTCGATCTTGGGCGCGCCGTTCGTCGGTGGCGGGTCCGTCACCGTGACGGTGAACTTCTGACTGATCTCCAGGCGGCCCGGATCGCGCGCCGTCACCGTGACCTCCGCGCTTCCCTTCGCCACCCCCCGGACCACCACCGTGGCGCCGTTCACCGAGACCGTCGCCACGTTCCGGTTCGACGACGACGCCAGATACGTCAGGTCGTCGCCGTCCGGGTCGCTGAAGTGCGACGACATCGCCACCGACTTCGATTTGCCGGTCACCACCCCCTGGGCCGGGATCGTGCTCTCGATCACCGGCGCCTCGTTCACGTCCGTCACCGTGACGCCCACGTCGCCCTCGGCGCTCACCGTCCCCGACCTCACCGTCAGCTTCAGCGCGTACGACGCCGTCGTCTCGTGGTCCAGCTTCCCGGCCACCTTGAGTTTCGCTGCATCGTCGCCCGAACCGGCAGCCGCTACCGTGAAGTTCGCCGACCCGGTGCCCGAGAGCGCATAGCTCAGCGTCCCGCAAGCTGCCGTCGCCGTCACTCCCACCTTGCCGTCCACACCGTCGCCCTTGCCCGCGTTCTCCGGCACCGAAAGAGCCCCCTTCGACACCGTGATCCGGCACTCGGTCGTCTTCGGCAAGACCGTCACCGAAAACGTCTGCGTCGCCGTCAGGCCCCCGCGGTCCTCTGCCGTTACCGTGACCGTCGCGCTGCCCGCCGCAACGCCCGTCAACGTCACCGGGCTCCCGCTCGCGTTCACCGTCAGCCGGCCCGTCGCCGACGACTCCGACTCGAACGTCAGCCGGTCCCCGGCGTCCTCGTCCGTGAAGTAGCGCGTCACGTTCACCGAGATCGGATCCCCGATCCGGACCCTCTGTTTGCTGATCGTGCCGCTCGGCCGCGGCGCCTCGTTCACGTCCGTCACCGAGATGTCCACGTCGGCGTCTTTGCTCGCCGTGCCTCCCACTTCGCTCACCGTCAGCGTCAGAGCGTACGCGTCGCGGTCCTCATGGTTCAGCGTACGCTTCACCTTGACCTTCGCGTCGTCGTCGCTCGAACTCACGGCCGCCACCGAGAAATCGCCCGAACCCGTGCCTCTCAGCGAATAGCTCAGCGCCCCGCAGTGCGGTGCGTCCACATCCACCGCGCCGTCTAGGCCAGTGCCCGGACGCTCATCCTCGCGCACCGATAGGTCGGCAGCCCACACTGTGATGGCGCAGTCCTGCGTCGGCTCGTATACCTCAAGGTCGAACTGCTGCTTCGCCTTCAGACCGCCCGGATCCGTAGCGGTAACCGTGACTGTCGCGTCGCCCACCCGCAGCCCCCTGAATACAACCCGGCTGCCGTCCACCGACACACTGGCCACGGCGGTGGCCGCCGTCGACGCGCTGTACGTCAATTCGTCGTTGTCCGGATCCCGGAAGTAGCGCGAGACATCAACCCGGCCCGTCTTGCCGTTCTCAACCTGCTGATCCGGGATCGTGTTCCGTGGCTGCGGCGGCTGGTTTAAGTCCTTCACCTCGACGGTCACGCCGGCGCTGCCACTCGCTTCGAAAGAGTCAGTCGCCGTGAGTTCGAAGATCAGATCGGTGTCTTGGTCAACGAATGGTGCCTCGAAACTCGCCCTAAGCTTGGTGGCGTCCTTGATCGTCACCTGCGGGCTGCCCGACACCTGGGTCCATTCGTACGTCATTGGGTCCCCGTCCAAGTCCGTCGCCGCGCCGATCAGGGACACCGTGGTCCCTTCGTCGGCCGGATTCGGGGAGGCCTTTGCCGTGACGGTCGGGGAGTTGTTAGGTGTCACGGTGACCGGCACGTCGGCGCTGCCGGTCGCACCGAAAGAGTCCCTCGCCGTAAGCCGGAAGGTCAGCTTGGTTTCGCTTGTGACGCCGGGTGCCGTGAAGCTCGCGTTCAGCTTGGTGGCGTCCTTGATCGTCACCCGCGGGCTGCCCGACACTTGGGTCCACTCGTACGTCATGGAGTGCTCCTCGGGGTCGTCCGCCGTGCCCGTCAGGTACACCGTCTCCCCCTCCCTTGGCCGATTCGGAGAAGCGCTTGCCGTGACCTTCGGCGGGTCGTTCACGACGGTAACGTCCACGGGGGCGGTACCCACGTTGCCAGGAGGATCACTTGCTTCCGCCGTCAGAGTGTACGTCTTCACGATAAGGCTTCCCGCCACCGTGATCTCGCCACTGTCCTTGTCGATCTGAAAGGGAGGCGAACCCGAAAGCGAGTACGTGACATCTTCGCCCTCAGGGTCCTTTGCGCTCACGGTGACCACATGCTCTCCGTTGGAAGCATTGACCTTGATGGTCTCCGCGTAGCTCTTGGGATCGAAAACAGGTGCTTTGTCCTCCTTGACCTCGATGGTCACCGGCGCGGTACCCTTGTTGCCAGCCGGATCGCTTGCGAAGGCCTGCAGTTGGTGCGTCTTCTCGCTCAGGCTACCGGCCACCGTGATGTCGCCGCTCAACGAGTCGATCTGGAATTCGTTCGATGCGGATAGCGAATACGTGACCTTCTTACCCTCCGGATCCTTCGCGGTCACCGTGACGACAAGAGACCCGTTCGATGCACTCGTGAAGATGGTGGGCGTATAGCTTGACCGATCGAACTTGGGTGGATCGTCGGGCTCCAAGACCGTTACGGTGAACTTCTGCTCGGCGTATAGGCCGCCCGGATCCGTCGCCCTCACGGTCACCTCCGCGCTCCCTGCCTTCAGCCCCTCATAGGCCACCTTGCTACCGCTCATGCTGACGCCCACCACACTCGCATTCGATGAGGTGGCTGTGTAGGTCAGTTTGTCGTTGTCCGGATCGCTGAAGTGCTTCGACGCGTCCACCGTCCCGCTCTCGCCCACCTCGACCGTGACATCCGGAAACGCCGTCGGGGTCGTCGGCGTTCCGTTCACAATGACGTTCACGTCAACGCTCGCTTCCGCTCCGCATTCGTCGTGCACCGTCACGGTCAACTCGTAGAAGCCGCCCGCCTCCAACGGGGCCGTCGTCGAGATCTGTCCGGTCAGCGAGTTGATCGTGAACTTGTTGTCTTCATCGGTCAGTTCGTAGTACGGGATGCCGGGCGTCGTCTCGGCGGCCACGGTGCCGATCACGTGCCGGGCTCCGACCGGCTTGTCCAGCCTGAACACGGTCTGCACGCGGGGCGGAAACCGGACGCTGCACTCGATGAACGCGGACTGTGGATTCGGATCGACCTTGAAGGCGTCCGACCCGTTACCCGCCGAGTTGAAGGGCAGGCCCAGCGACACATAGAAGACCTCGACGGCCTCCGTGTTGTCGTCCTTCAGCGTCTGCACGGTGATCGGCTTCGAGGTCTCGCCCGGCTGGAACGATACGACCTCGTCGGCCGCCGTGTAGTCCCGCCCCGCCAAGGCCGTCCCGTCGGTCGTCCACCAGCGCACCGAGACCCGATCCGCCACGGGCGTCGACATGGTCACCGCCGATCTCCAGGCCCCGCCTTCGCTGATCGTGTCCGTCGCCGCCGCGAGCGAGATCGTAACCGATCCGTTGTCCGCGATGGTCGCCGTTGCCGCAGTCTGGTCCACGAGCAACGTGCCGGGACCGGTCGCCCCGGTCAGCGCCAGCACCACCGTCTCGCCCTTGTCGAGGATGCCGTCCTCAAGCGCTTCGAGCGCGATCCGCGCGGCGCTCTCGCCCTGCGCCACCGTTACCTCGCCGGACAGGGCCGTGTAGTCCTCGCCGGACACGGCCGTGCCCGAGACCGAGTAACGAACCGTGACGGCCCCGGCGGCGGTGCTGCCCGCCACCGAAACCTCGAAGTGGCCGGTCTCGCCTTCGGCCACCGTGCCGCCGCCGGGCGCGGAGAGCGTCACCCTGAGCGTGTCGGCCGCCGCCGATCCATCGGCGAGTCCATGCGCACCGACCGGCAGGATGGCCGCCAGCAAGGTTCCACATACCGCCATCAGGAGGATCCGGGCGAGCCGGGCAAGCACGGACGGGGGCTCCGCACCCGACCGGGGACAACGCCGTGGGGCTCCGGGGCGGGCGAAATGTAGCGAAACGAATGCGGTCATGGCGCAAGGGGGTCCTTGAACAGGAGCGGGAGATGGGTTGTGGCCCGATACGGCCGGATGAGGGCAGCACGAAGGGTATCGAAAAACCCTGAACATGCAAGCGGCAAGGAGAAACTGGCGGTTCCACGACCGAGACCCACCGGGCTGGCTCCACCCAAAGGGTGGGCTACGCGCTCAGGGCCGGATGACCCTCACCACCTTGCCGGCCTTGTCCACCACGAGCACGGGTCCCTCGATCACGTCGTTGACGAACAACTCCGCAGTCGCTCCCTCCGCGACCGCACCCCCGTCGCCGACATCTCCCTGCGCCTGCCCGGGCAGCGTGTACGGATCCGCCTTGCTCACGTCCACCTCGTGGCCCAGATCCGCCAGCGCCTGCACCGTGATCGCCGTTATCAGGGTATCGCCGGTACCGACCGACATCACGTCGTCCGGCATGACACGGCTGCGCCAATGTATCCGCTTCCCGCCTCCGCCCAACACGGCCCGGTCCTCGACCGGCACCTTGTGGCCGGAGTAAGCCTCGCCCCCCGCCGCATCGAATGCCGACACCGCCAGCGGACCCGCAAAGTGCGGATCCCCGTCACCTGTGCTGAACAGGTCGGTCCCCACCCAGGACCCGATTCCCAGGACGTGGCCGATCTCGTGCAGCGCGGTCTCGTAGAAGGTGTAAGAGTAACGATCCGAGTGGTACACGTCGGAGAACTGGTTCGTCCCGACGATCGCCAGCCCGGATTCCTGCCGTCGGCTGCACGTGCCCGCCAGTCCAACGGCACCGCGCTCGCCCAACCTCATATCCATGAAGATGACCAAGTCGTCCACCACGCCCACCAAGCGTGGGGACGGACCGGGGTACAGGCACCAGTCGCTGGCTTGACCATCGACCGGCACGTCCGGCAGGTCGCCCACCACCACCTCCGTCCAACGGTCCGCCGCCTGCCGGATCTCCGTCTTCGCCCCCTCGGTGAAGCCGGGACCGAAGACCAGTTCGATGTTGAACGCATCGGGATCCGGCGCCGGCACCACCCACGCCGCGAACCGATGCACGGCCCGCAGCCCCTCGCCGTCGGATGCGGTCACCTCGACCTCGGTCGTGTCCTCCGCCCCCGGCACCAGCCACAGCGTCCCGTTCTCGACCCTCGCTCGAACAATGTCCGGGTCTCCAGACTCGACCTCGTAGACGAGCGAGTCGCCGTCCGGATCGTCGAAGTACCCGGCCAAGGCCAACTCGGCCGGCGGCCCTCCCGCCTGTAGCCGGTGCGCCGGAATCGCCGACCGGGTCACCGGCGTCCGGTTGTCCGCCTCTGCGAACAGCGCCATTGATCCGCCCGGCGCGATCCGAAGCGCCTCGAACCCGGCCGGCGGGGCGGGGGGCGTGGCAAGGCTCACATGCACTGCCTCTTCCCGGGCGGCGCTTACCTCCACGGTGTGGCTAACCGTGTCCCCCACCTCGACGGCCAGAAACTCAGGCGACGCGGTTCCGCGCTGCACCGAAAGCGGGAGCCGAATGGGAAAAGGCGCGCCGGTCGGGACTCGTAGCACCACTTCGGCCGGACCCGGCGCGAGCAGGTCGGACGTGTCGGCCCGCGCGAGTTCCGCATGCACGGGAAACGGTGATCCCGGGTTGTCTCGCAACCTCGCGTAACGCAAGTTCGTCAGGCCCGCGAAGATGCCCGGCGGGAGCGAATACAGGTAGTTCGTCTCCAGCCTGATCTCCTCCAAATTCACCAGCCCCTCGAATGCGCGGGGCGACAGTTCCCGGATCTGGTTGACCGTCAGATCCAGCCTCTTCAGCCTGGGCAGTCCGCTGAACACTCCCGCCGGCACATGGCCCAATCGGTTTCTTTCGGCGTAGAACTCCTCCAGTTGCGTGGTCCCTTCGAGAATGCCCGGCGGCAATTCCCTTAGCCGGTTTCCTTTGAGGTTCAGCACGCGCAGATTCGACAATTTGCCGAACACATGCGGGGGCAGCGATTCGAGCGAGTTGCCATCCAGAATCAGCAACTCCAAGCTCGTGAGGTCGTCGAACACCCCAAGCGGAAGAGTCGTCAGGCCGTTTGTGTTGAGCGCCAGGGATCTGAGATTGGTCAGTCCCGCGAAGATGCCCGGTGGAAGCTCTCCAAGCGGGTTGACGCCCAGCCAAAGTGCCGAGAGTGAAGGGAGGCCCTGAAAGAGATCCGGCGGAAGCTCCTCAACTCTGTTGACCATCAGATACAGACCGCGGAGCGAGATAAGCCCGGCAAAATCCTCGCTCTGAAGCCGCGCGATCCCCTTGCCTGACAAGTTGAGTCCGGTAATGCCTCCGAGCATTTCAGCCGTCACTTGGGCGCAGTTCCCGACACGGGCTTCCCTGGCGATCTCCTCGCTCACGACCGGGTTCCGGTTGCAGACTCCTTCGGTCGACACGGCCACCGCTTCGAGCGTCATGGTCGCGTCACCCGCTGTGACCACAAGCTGCTGCGTGCCGAGCCCCGGTCCCAGCGTCCAAACTACCGACGCCAGCCCGAGGCTGTCGCTGGTCGCGGCACCCCGATCCGCGCGACCTCCCGCTTCCGGTTCGAACCTGACCGACGTGCCCCAAATCGACCGATCCGCCTCATCAATCACGCGGACCGAGACCGGGTTCGGCAGTTCTTGCCCCGCCAGAGCCCACTGATCCGCTCCGGAATGCACTTCCACCGCAGCCACCGCTTGGTCGGGGTCCCGCGCCGTGGCGGTGATCTCGGTCATGGCATCACCTCCGGTCGAGACTGACAATGTCTGCGTCCCGTGGGCCGTCCCAAGTGTCCAAGTCGTCGAAGCCACCCCGGCACTGTCGCTCATCACCGTCTCGGGATCCGCGCGGCCACCTGCAGTCGGCCTAAATCGGACGGTGGCACCGGACAGGGGCCGCCCGATCTGGTCCAGCGCCAGCACCACGATGCGCTCCGCCAAAGCACGGCCGCTCCATGCCCATTGATCCGCTCCCGAACGCACCTCGAATGCGGCCGCCGCCTCATCGAGGTCCAACGCCGTGGCCGCGATCCGGACGCCGGCCACGCCTTCCGCCGAGACCGCCAGCGTCTGCGGCCCCGGCTGCGGCCCGAGCGTCCACTCGACTCCCGCCAGACCCATGCTGTCGCTTAGCAACTCCCCCAACTCGACACGCCCTCCGCCCAAATCCACCTCGAACCGCACCGCCACCCCGGATACCGGCGCGCCCCCGGCGTCCAGCACGCGCACACCGACCGGCTCCGGAAGCGACAGCCCCAAGGCTGCCCGCTGCCCTTCCCCGAACGCTTCTAGAACGCTCGCGACCTGACGCACTTCGACGCGGGCCACATCGGACGTCACGGGAGTCCAGGCTTGAAGTTGCGCCATGCCGTTGCCGCGTGCCGTGACCGTTCCGTCCGTCTCCACCGTGAACACCGTCGCGTCCCGGCTCCTCCAGCGAACTCCACTTCCGCCTCGAACCGTGAACGCAAACTGCTGTCCGATGTGGGTCAGGGTCACCGAGTCCGGCACGATTTCGAGCGACGGCTCCGGCTCGACCACCGGATCCGAATCGCAGGATCCGAGGGCGGTCAGGAACAGCGCGACCGCCGCCACCGGCATCCAATCCGGTGGCCTTGCGCCTCCGTCCATCACGCGCCCAAGCAAACCGGTAGCGGGGATTCTCGTTCGCATCTTCTTTGGTTGACTGAACTGAGTACTTGTGGAATCCCCGGATCGCGGGATTGTCGCCGCGCTGCGGGGACTGGCGGCCACCCTCGTTGCCCGAAAGATGTCCGCACCGAGGCTCATCGAGCAAACGGCGCGATCTACTCGGGGGGGAGACGTCGAGTGGCACGGGGCGGCCCGCCGATACGCTGCGGGTGCGTCCTCCGCCCCGTTGGCGACGGCATCGGATGGCCCGGATACGTTCCGAGACATCCCGAGACACCACGGGACTTTGGGGCGTTTCCGAAGGGTTGACCGCCTTGCGGGCGAATCTTCAGCGTTCGGGCATGGAGACGCCGAAGCAGCGGTTCAGCACGCGGGGCAGCCTTTCCTTCTGGCACCCCGAACCATCCCCGAGGGCCGGATTGAAACCCATTGCGGAAGAAGTCCGTAGAGTTTTGCCCTTCGGGTCGCCGAAGCGTGAACGCCAGCACGAGCCACCGAGCCGAAACACCGGAGGAGTCGCACGTAGTCAGGTTGATCCACCTCACGGCGGCACCGATGCCCACGTCCATCGACAGGGGCGCTGGCGAGACCGGACACCACTCCGGCTTCCGGGATGCATGGAAGGCCCCGCATCATTGGGCGCCATCCGTCCGTTGGCCGCGCTTGGCGAGGCCCGTCTGAACGCGTTCCCCGGAGTGCGCGCGGAGGTGCTCCACGACCGAGTGGACGGCGGTCAGCGACGACCTTTTGACAGGTCGCCGCAGGACATGTTGAACGCGACTAAGGTCGATCAGCCAGCATACCCTGGGTATAACCCAGGGGCTGGCGAGGGACTCCGCCCCTTCGAACCCGAACAGGCCCGCGCTCCAGTGGATTGCGCGGACGGGGGCGTCGCCCCCCCTCTCCCCGTGACGGCGCATCGCGATGGCTAGGCGCCGCCCGGTCATCGTCGCCGTCCGCCTCACGCCGGACGAGTCCGCCGACTGGCGGGCCAAGGCGAAGTCCGCCGGCGTGCCGCTCTCGGCGCTGATCCGCCGGGCGATGGCGCACACGCGGACGTGGACGGCCCCGGCGGCCGAGGTCGAGCGCGAGCGCACCCGGCAGGTCTCCCGCATCGGGAACAACCTCAACCAGATCGCCAAGTGGGCGAACACCCACAAGGGAGCGGTCGAGGCCGTCGAGGTGATCGGCCACCTCATCGCCGTCAAGCGGGCGCTCGCGGCGCTCGCCCGCTTCGAGAGTCCGGACCGCGATGCACGTTAAATTTCTCGCGCACGGGACCGGATCGGCGCGGGCCGCGGCGAAGTACCTCCTCGGGGAGCGGGACGCGGCCGGGAAGCCGCGCGAAGGCGTCGAGGTCCTGCGCGGGGATCCGGACGAAGTGGCCGACGTTGCCGACACGCTGGAGTTCGAGCACAGGTACACCTCCGGGGTGATCGCGTGGGCGCCGGAGGACCAACCGACCGACGAACAGATCGGCGCGGTTCTGGACGCCTTCGAGGACACGGCCTGGGCCGGGCTCGAACCCGACCGCTACGCATGGGCGGCCGTGCTGCACCGCGAGCGCGGCGGCGGCGCTCACGTCCATGTCCTCGCCGCGCGGTGCGACCTGGAGACAGGACGTAGCCTCAACATCGCCCCTCCGGGCTGGGAGAAGACCTTCGGCCCCCTCCGGGACGCCTTCAATCACGAACACGGCTGGGCTCGCCCGGACGATCCGGCGCGGGCCAGGGTGGAGCAACCCGGCCACCGAGCCTACATCGAGGCGGCACGGCTCCGGGCCGGGCTCCGGCTCGAAGCCTCACCGCGCGACCTGATCCGGGACTACCTGCTCCAGCGAGTCGAGCACGGCATGGTGCGGAATCGTGCCGATGTCGTCTCCGCGCTGCGGGAGGCAGGGCTCGAAGTGCCGCGCCAGGGCAAGGACTACCTCACGGCGCTGGACCCCGAGACCGGGGACCGCTGGCGACTCAAAGGAGAACTGTATGGAGAGAACTTCAACCGCGAACGATTTGACCGACCGGCTGCGGAGACGATTGGAGAGCGAGCGGCGGGAGATCGAGGAGTTGACGGCGAGCGAGCTGAGGAAGCTCGCCGAGAACTCGCGGCGCGTCGCGAGGAGCGCGCTGCGTACAATCGAGCGCGATACGGAGGAGGCGACCGGGAAGATGCGCGAGTTGCTGGCAAAGTCGTGGCAACGGCCGCTGATCGTAGGCCTGAGTCTTTGGCTGGGTTTCTTCGGCGGAAGCTGGGCGACTATGCGCTGGTTGGCGACGAGCATTCAGGACCGGATCGAGACCTTGGGGGAACTGGAAACGCGGACCGAGTGGGCGCGCGCGATGCTGGCCGAGATCGAGGAGACGACCTGGGGCGTCGAGTTGATGGAGAGCAGCGGGGAGCGGTGGGTGTCGCTGCCCGCCGGCACGCCGGTCCGGACGGCCTTCACCATGGAAGGGCGGCCCTACTTGAAGCTGTCGAGAGAGTGAGGAGGAAGCTGCATGACCGAACTGGAGAGGCAGTTGACGGAGGCCTTGAAGACGTTGTCCGTGCAGTACGAGCGGGCACAGCGGCGGCACTCCGGGCAGATCGAAGCTTTGCAAGAATACGTCGAAGTCTTGCGAGAATACGTCGAAGCCTTGCGGCAGCACGCCGAGCGGCAGAGCGGGGAGAGCGAAGCCTTGCGGACGCGGATCGAGTGGCTGGACGGGCAAGTTACACGCTTGGCCGAGTCGTACGGCACGCTCGCCGCAACCTTGTGAGGATGGTGACGGCGTTGCAGCGGCGCTTGCCGGGCCGCGACCGCGATCATGGGTGGAGCCGTTGATGAACGGGAAATCTGGCGCGGACGGCCTCCCGCAGCGAGCTTTGATGAGCGCAGATCGTGCGGTCCATCACACGAGGAATCGAATGATGGCACGCACGAAACGAAGTCGGCGCTCCTACGGCGCCGGCGAATGGGGCCGGAACCGGGTGAGGGTCTTCCCTGATCCGAAGACCGGCATCTACCAGATCGAGTGGCGCGAGAATGGGCGCAGGCTCACGAGATCGCTGAAGCACCGCGATTGGAACCGGGCCAAGAAGCAGGCGGACGAGGTTGCCGCTGGCTTGGCGGTCCACGAGCCCACCGGCAAGGCCGAAGCCGAGCCCGAGCCGCTCACCCTGGAACGGCTTTTTGACATCTACGGCGAGGAGGTGACGCCCACCAAGACCCGGCATTCGCGGGGTCACGACCGGGCCGCCATGCAGATGTTCCTCAAGTTCTTCGAACGGAACCGCGACCCGGCCACCCTTTCCCAAAGGGACTGGGACCGCTTTATCCGGGCGCGGCGCGCGGGAAGGACCGGGCCGAGCGGCAAGCCCGTGGGCGACCGGATGGTCGAATACGACCTCAAGTTCCTGATCGCGGTGCTCAACTGGGCCGCGCGGTCGAGAGATGAGCACGGTCGTCTGCTCCTCGACAGGAACCCGCTCAAGGGCCTCAGGAGGCCCACGGAGAAGAACCCGAACCGGGTGGTGCTCGCGGAGACGGAGTACCGGGCGCTCCTGAAGGTGTCGCGCCGGATGGACTGGCGGTTCCGCGTCGCGCTCGTGCTCGCACATGAGACCGGACACCGAATCGGTGCCATCCGCCAGCTTCGGTGGTGCGACATCGACTTCGAGGGTGGGGCCATCCTCTGGCGCGCCGAACACGACAAGTCGGGTCGTGAACACGCCACACCCGTCACCGCCGAGGCGCTCGCCGTTCTGGACGAGGCGCGGAACAGGAACCCCGGACTCGGGGAAGCTCCGGTGCTGCCCTCGCCCCGGAACTCGTCGATTTGCATGGGAGCCACGTTAGCACAAGTGTGGTGGCGCAAGGCCGAGAGGCTTGCAGGGCTGGAGCGCAAGCGCGGGCGCGGCTGGCACTCGCTGAGGCGGAAGTTCGCCAGCGACCTCATGGACCAGCCGCTGAAGGTGCTTTGCGAGCTGGGCGGGTGGAGGACGGCCAAGACCGTGCTTCAGTGTTACCAGCGGACGGAACCAGATTCGTATCTGTCTGTACCCGTGTTACTTACGGGTTTCTACGAGCCGGTTCCCGCCGTTTGATTCCCGCTGATCGGGATTCTCAGACCTGAACCCTGCGGCGACTCTCCAGCGCCTCCCTGAGTTGTCCCTCGTCGGCTCTCTGATAGCAGCGCAGAACCGTGTGGGCGTTCTTCCAGCCGCCAAGCTGGCAGAGGACCTTGAGGGGCAGGTCCATCAAGTCGGAGGCGAACTTGCGCCTGAGCGAGTGCCAGCCCCTCCCGCGCTTGGGCTCCAAACCCGCCCGCTTCTGCGCCTTGCACCAGAACTGGTAGGCCCAGGAACTGTCCATGCACCGGGAAGGGTCCGTCCCGGCGGGCATCACCGGAGTGTCTCCCGTGCCGGTGGTCATGCGCCGCGCCTCCTCCAAGGCGGCAACCGCCTCATCCGTCATCGGCGTGACGTGCTCGTATCCCGTCTTCTCGTGCTTGGCCCTCCACCGGATCGTCCTGCCTTCGAAGTCGATGTCACTCCACCGAAGCTGGCGGATGGCACCGATTCGGTGACCGGTCTCGTGCGCGAGCACGAGGGCGACGTGGAATCGCCAGTTGACCTGCCGGGAAACCCCGAGCATCGCCCTGTACTCGTCCTCGGTCAGCAGCACCCTTGCGGGGTTCTTCGCCGTGGGCTTCCTGAGGCCCTTCAGCGGATTCCTGTCGAGGAACAGGCGGCCCTGTTCGTCCCTCGACCTCGCGGCCCAGTTGAGCACGGCCATCAGGAACGTCAGATCCCATTCGATCGTCCGGTTGCGCACCGGCCGGCCCGACGCCCCGACCCTGCCCGCGCGGCGCTCCCGGATGAACCGGTCCCAATCGCGCTGCGAGAGGGTCGCCGGGTCGCGGTCCCGTCCGAAGAACCCGAGAAACATCTCGGTCGAGTACCGGTCGCGCGCTTGCGTGCCCTTGCCCTTCGTGGGCGTCACCTCCTCACCGTAGATGTCAAAGAGCGTGCCCAGAGTCAGCGGCTTGGGCTCGGCCTCGGCCCTGCCGTTGGGCTCGTGGACCGCGAAGCCCGCGGCGGCCTCGTCGGCCTGCCGCTTCGCGCGAGCCCAATCGCGGTGTTTGAGCGAGCGCGTGAGCCTGCGCCCGTTCTCCCGCCACTCAATCTGGAAGAGACCGGTCTTCGGATCGGGAAACACCCTCACCCGGTTCCGGCCCCACTCGCCGGCGCTGTAGCTGCGCCGGTCCCGTTTCGTGCGTGCCATCATTCGATTCCTCCGATGATGGACTGCACGATCCGCCTGATCCAAAGGTCGCGGAGCGCGTTCGCGCGCGCCAGACCGACGGCTTCCGGTGGCGACGGAGCCCATCAGCGGCTCGGCCCCGCATCGCGGTCCGGCCCGGGCGTCGGCGGCCGTATCACCAGCCGCGACCGCTCGGTCTCGCGGCGGCGGATGTCCCATAGTACTCGGCCAAGCGTGTCACTTGCCCGTCGAGCCGCTCGATTTGCTGCTGCAAGGCTTCGTTCTTCTCGCCCTGCCGCTCGGCGTGCTGCCGCAAGGCTTCGACGTACTCTCGCAAGGCTTCGATCTGCCCGGAGTGCCGCCGCTGTTCCTGCGCGTACTGCTCGGACAACCTCCGCAAGGCCCTCGTCAACTGCTCCTCTAAAGCGGTCATAGACCTCCTTTACCTGTTCGACAGCTTCACGGCAGGCTGATCGCGCCAGGTCCAGCCCGTGTTGTCCAGCGTCCCCGCTGGAAGTACCACGACCCGCTCTCCCTCGATCTCCAGCAGCGCGACCCCCCAGGTGTCCACCTCCAGTTGCGCGAGCGTCTGTCGCGCGTCTTGGATGTCGTAGTCCAGTTCGGCGAGCGTCTCGATCCGGTCCTGAATGCTCGACGCCAACCAGCGCATCGTCGCCCAGCTTCCGCCGAAGAAACCGATCCAAAGGCTCAGGCCGACGATCAGGGGGCGTTGCCACGCCTTGACCAGCAACTCGCGCACGTTCCCGACCGCCACCTCCGTATCGCGCTCGATTGTACGCAGCGCGTTCCTCGCGACGCGCCGCGAGTTCTCGGCGAGCCGCTTCAGCTCGCTCGCGGTCAACTCCTCGACCTCCCTGCGTTCGTTCTCCAGCCGCTTCCGCAGCCGGTCGCTCAAATCGTTCGCGGTCGAAGTCAAATGCGTACAGTTCTCCTTTCAGCCGCCACCGGCCCCCGGTCTCGGGATCCAGCGCGGTGAGATAGTCCTTGCCTTGGCGCGGCACTTCGAGGCCGGCCTCCCGCAGCGCGGCGACGACATCGTGGCGGCCGCGCACCATGCCGTGCTCGACACGCTGGATCAGGTAGTCCCGGATCAGGTCGCGGGGGGAGGCTTCGAGCCGCAGCCCGGCCCGCAGCTGCGCCGCTTCGATGTAGGCGCGGTGTCCGGGCTGCTGCACTCTGGCCCTGGCCGGATCGTCCGGACGGCCCCAGCCGTGCTCGTGGTTGAAGGCGTCGCGGAGCGGATCGAACGTCCGCTGCCAGCCCGGAGGGGCAATGTTGAGGCTCCGGCCGGTCTCCAGGTCGCATCGCGCCGCGAGAACATGGACGTGGGCACCTCCGCCCTCTTCCCGGTGGAGCACCGCCGCCCATGCGTAGCGGTCGGGCTCCAGTCCCGCCCAGGCCGTCTTCTCGAAATCATTGAGGACGGCTTCGATCTGCTCGTCGGTGGGATGGTCGTCGGGGGCCCACGCGATCACGCCGGACGTGTACCTGTGCTCGAAGTCGAGCGAGTCGGCGACTGCGGCCACCATGTCCGGGTTCCCGCGCAGGACTTCGACGCCCTCGCGCGGCTTTCCGCCCGCGTCCTGCTCCCCGAGGAGGTATTTGGCCGCAGCCCGCGCCGACCCGGTCCCGTGCGCGAGAAACTTAATGTGCATCGTCGGGGTCCGGGCTCTCGAAGCGGGCCAGCGCCGTGAGCGCCCGCTCGATGGCAACGAGGCGGGCGAGGACCTCGACGGCCTCGGCAGCCCCCTTGTGGCGATTGGCCCACCGGGCGATCTGGTTGAGGTTGTTCCCGATGCGCGCCGCCTCCCGGGTGCGCTCGCGCTCCACTTCGGCGTGCGGCACGGTCCAGGTGCGCGCCCGACCGAGCGACCGGCGCACCAGATCCGACAGCGTCAAGCCTGCGGATCGAGCCTTGGCGTGCCACTCGGCACGCTCCGCGTCGCTGGCGCGGACCTTCACCCAAACGGGGCGTCCGGTGCTCACGGCGCGCCGTTCCGGTGTTGGGGGTCAGAGGGGGCGGAGCCCCCCGCCAGCCCCTCCGGCAGACACACGGCGTGTGGCCACGGAGGGTAGGCTGGCTTGTCTCCCATAATCATGCAGATTCCCGCGTGATTTGCACGACCGGGTCACGGGGAAGGCCCGGGCTGTTGAGCGCCCGCAGAGGCGAGCGGAGCGAGCCGGAGCGGGCGCTCAACAGGGACGGTGGTCGGATCGATAGGCTGGCAGGCCGTAAAGGGGCCGTGGTAAGTGTGATCGCCACCGTCCTTCCCAATGTCCTGAATGGATACACGAGCATCGAGGCTCGCATAACAAGCACAGGAGAAGGGAAGAACTCATGAGGAGCATCCTCCGCACCGTCGGGATCGACATCTCCAAGGACTGGCTCGACGCCTTCGCCGCGCCCGAGGGGAGAGTATCCCGGTTCCCCAACGACAGCGCCGGCTTCCGGAAGCTGATCGTCTGGATCGGCTCCGGGATCGACCGGATCGCGTACGAACCCACCGGAGCCTTCCACCGCGACTTCGAGGACACCCTCCTGAAGGCCGGGCTCCCCCTGTACGCGATCAACCCCTTCCAGGTCCGGTCCTTCGCCCGCTCCATCGGGCGGCGCGCCAAGACCGACGCGGTGGACGCCCGGATGCTGTCCATCATGGCTTCGGCCATCGAGGACCTGCGCCCGACCGAGGCGCGGTCGGAGGGGCAGCGCGAGCTTGCCGAGCTCCAGCAGATCCGCGACGCGCTGGTCAGGGATCGGACCGCAATCACCAACCGGGCCAGGAACTTGCGCACTTCCGTGGGCAAGCGGGTCACCAGGCAGAGGCTGCGGCAGATCGACCGCCAGCTGAAGCTCATCGATGCCGAGATCCGGCAGCGGATCGGGGAGGAGAAGGAGATGGAGCGCCGGGCCGAGATCCTGACCTCGATCCCGGGCATCTCGGACATCACCGCCGCGGGACTGATCGTCCACTTGCCGGAACTGGGTATGCTCACTCGGTCGGGAGCCGCCAGCCTCGCCGGACTCGCCCCGGTCACCCGGGAGTCCGGAAACTGGAAGGGACGGAGCTTCATCCAGGGCGGCAGGCACCGGGTCCGCAGAATGCTCTACATGCCCGCGGTGGTCGCGATCCAGCACAATCCCGACCTCAAGCGGAAGTACGAGGCGCTCCTCGCCAACGGGAAGCCGCCGAAGGTCGCCCTGACGGCCGTGATGCGGAAGCTCCTCGTCCTCGCCAACGCTCTGGTGCAGCAGGACCGCACTTGGACGGCGCAGCCGCCGCGCGAGTACTCCTGCCCGGCCTTCCCGACGCCCAGCCCGGCGGGGAGCGTTCACGGATGATCGAACCGGGCAAGAACGGGCGCCGAAGCGGAAGCGTCGCAAAGGGGCGCTGCGAGGCAGGTTGCTTCGCGAAAAACGGGCGTCCGCTTGTGAGATGGATACTGAACGACCTTAGCCGCGCCAAACATCCCCTGGGCGCCGCGCCCGGGGACCCGGCGGCGGGCACCGACGACGCGGTGGCGGAGCACCTCCGCGAGCGCTCCGGGGAACCCGTTCAGACGGCCCTCGCGCAAGCGCGGCTGGCGATCAGACGGAGGCCAGTGAGGCGAACGATCCCGCAAGCGCCTATTTCGATGGACACGGGCACCGGTTCCGCCGTGGGGTGGATCAACCTGACTACGTGCGACTCCTCCGGTGCTTCGCTTCGTTTGCTCGTGCCGCCCTTCGCGCCGAGGTGACCCGAAGGGCGGCATCTTACGACTTCTGTGTGCCATGGGTTTCAATCCGGCCGCCCGTCCCGTCCCGCCAAGCGGTTCGAGGGCCTTGTCGCGTCCAAGCGGGTAGGCGACAGCTCCGCACGCCGCCGACCTGAACTCCTGCTCCAGCACATCCATGCCGAGAACGGTGAGGAGCCGCTCGCAAGGCCGTCAACCCTTAGGAAATGGCCGAATGTCTCAAGTCGTCTCAGGACGTTTCAGAAGGTATCCGGGCCGTCGGATGCCGTCGCCAGCGGGTGGTCGAACGCCCCCGTCGGGCGCGTGTGTTGTGTCGTTACTGCCGGATAATACCGAACATATACCGAAAGCTCAATAGGCGGTGTGCGGTATCCGGAATGGTAGGCCGCGAAGGGCCGTCCGTCACTCAGCGGAGGTGGGAGGCGGGGTCGGAAGGTGCGTCTGGTCTCGACGGGGCCGCTTCGAGGTGATGAACACTCCGATGACGATGGCGATGGACACGACCATGGCGGCCAAGCCCTCCAAGGACTTGTCCAGGTAGACGAGCGCCACTCCGCCTAGAAGGCCAATCAGGGCGAGGAGGAAAGCCATCCATTGGCCGCGGGCTTCGCGGCCGTGACGGCTCTTCTGCTCCCTTTCGGCCATGGCCAGTATGCGCTCGGCCGCCCCGGGCAACGTGGCTTCATATGCTTGGAAGAACTGCGGAGGGGGGAGAGGGCCTGACGAGAATTCGAGGTGCTGGGCAGTCTCGACCCGTACCAACTCTCTTGCATCCGCAGTAGTTGGCTCACTGGTAGGAGGTCCTACTGAACCCTCAGTGACCCCGTGAGAATCCGCAGCGACTGGGACGGGCGACTCTGCGCGCTTGGCCGATGTTCCACGCGACTTCCGCTTGCGTCCCCGCCGACTCACCAGAGCCCCTCGGTCTCTCCGAAGCGGACCATCGCCTCCTCAAGATCCGCGCCTACCGCGCGCCAATCACCGCGGATTGCGTCGGCGTCCGAACCCAGGTTTTCGTCAACGTCGCGCGGTCGGTGCATCGTCCCCATCAGGTCGAAGGCGCTGGCCATTCCCCGCACGAAGGGATGCCGCTTGGCAGCGGGTTGGTCTCCTCCCAAGTCCTTGACCACGCTGTTTACCGCCATCTCCGGGTACTCGCGATAGATCGCCGCGAGCATCCGCCGGTAGGGGACAAGCAACACCCATCTTGCCGCGCGCTCGAAGTAGTCGGCGACCGGGTCCGGGAAGGAGCCAAGCACGGCCACGCCGTGTCGATACCCGGCGTCGGTGAGCAGGTGGCGGTGGTAGGGTCCCGATGTGTCGGCTTGCGCGTGGCCGACAGCCACCAGCCTCCGGATGACGTCATAGACCGCCCGGTCGAAGGGACCGTAGTGGTAGGGTCGGAAGTCGAAGAACGGACCCCCTATGCGCCGGGAGACGACACGGTCGATCAAGAATAAGAGCTTCTGCGATCGCAACGGGTCGAATTCCGCGCTTGGTCCGGCCGCAGCGAACGCTGCGGCGACGATGTCATGGCGGTTGCGTATCATGGCTTCCCCTCTGGGAATTCAAGGTAACCATCTTCGGATCGGCGGTCACGCAGACCGTGGAAGGGCGGCACCTGCGAGCACCAGCCATCGCTCCCAGTTCCGAGCGGACGCGCGATCGGGTTGTCTGTCGAATCCTCGCCCCAGCCTCCTGTCGCGCTCTCTGCGGGATTCCGTGTAGCTTGGGGTAATCGACTGTACACCATGACACCAAACCCCAGCCCCTCATGCTCGACCATCTCGAACCCCGCCGCGTCACCGTAGGAGACCGCCGGGCCGAGCTCCATCTCGGGCTCGGCCCGCTCGCCCTCGAAGTCGTCGTGGTCGCGTTGGATGGGCGACCCCGGATCGCGGATCTCAGGGCGATGTTCCGGACGCGGTCCGGGCGCCGTGCCGCGCCGGTGCTGATCGTGGCGCCATGGGGCGCGGGGCGAGCGGCGGTGTGCGGCCCGACCGAGCACAACCCGGTCGAGCATCCCGACCTTCCGTTCGAGCAGGTCGAGGCCGTATGCGGCAGGGCATTGGAGGCGGATGGACGGCACACGGCGATCCGGCTCCTTCATCGGCTGCTTCCTGCATTGGACGCGCCGATCCCGGGCCTTCGCAACGGCGGCCTCTTCGCGATGCAGGAACTTGAGCGGGGGGTTCCGTCGCGCGGGGACTGGGCGGTCGCGGTCGAGGAGGCCCGCGGCGTGCGGGCGCTCCGGGGACGCGCGCTGATCGAGGGTCTCGGGTTCGCCACCGAGGAGCTTCCCGGACCGGCGATGCTGCTGCTGGCGGGAGACCGCAAGACGGCGGTGGCCGTCCTTCTGGACCGGCCCGAGGAGATCGACTCCGCGAGCCCGAGGTTCGACGGCGTGTCGCCGGTGTCCTACGCCTTGGCGCAAGCCGACCGGGAGAACCTGGACTGGGTGGTCGCCGTGGCGGGCGGCACGCTCCGTCTCTATCCGGCCAAGCCGGGCGTCGGCACGGGCCGCCGTGGACGTTCCGAGACCTTCGTCGAAATCGACCTCGACCTCCTTTCGGGCAATGACGCCGGCTACCTCTGGCTGCTGCTGTCCGCGCCCGCGCTGTCGGAGGGCGGGAGCGTCGGAGACATCCTTCGCACGAGCGAGGACTACGCCGCAGATCTCGGCGGTCGTCTTCGCGAGCGGGTCTACCGCGAAGTGATGCCGTCACTTGCCCGCGCCGTCGTGGCGGCGATGTATCCCGAGAGTCCGACTACGGACGATCTCGAACAGGCCTACCAGGCTGCGCTTCGCATCCTCTACAGGCTTCTGTTCGTCGCCTATGCCGAGGACCGTGGCCTGCTGCCCCTGCACGCCTCGCGGAGCTACCGCGAGCACTCGCTCAAGCGGATCGCCCAGCGCCTCGGCGAGGCCCGGCGCAAGGACATCGAGTTCGGCGAACAGCCATCCTTCTGGTCGGAGGTCACGCAGATTTGGACGGCGGTGAGCCTCGGAAACCCGGAGTGGGAGGTCCCGGCGTACAACGGCACGCTCTTCGCTTCCGAAGCGTCGGTCTCGAAGCTCGGAGCCCGGATCGCGGCTCTCTCGCTCCCGGACCGCGAGTTCGCGGGAGCGCTCGCCGCCCTGCTTCTCGACCGCACGGCGGAGGGAACCGAAGGCCCGGTAGACTTCCGGTCGCTCGGCATCCGCGAGTTCGGAACGATCTATGAGGGTCTGCTGGAGAGCGAGCTTTCGCTCGCCGAGACGGACCTGACGGTGGACGCCAAGACCGAGGCCTACCTCCCGGCCCAATCCAGTGACACGGTCGTAGTGCGCGCGGACGAAGTATATCTCCACAACCGGTCAGGAGCGCGGAAGTCCACCGGGTCCTACTACACCCCGGCCTTCGCCGTCGAACACCTCCTCGACCGGGCGCTCGAACCGGCGCTCGACGAGCACCTCGAACGGCTCGAAGGGATGCCGGACCGGGAGGCGGGACGGCGGTTCTTCGATTTCCGCGTCGCCGACATCGCGATGGGCTCCGGCCACTTCCTCGTCGGTGCCGTGGACCGGATTGAGCGGCGGCTCGCCAACTATCTGGCTGGACGTGCGCTGCCGGACGTTCGCGAGGAGTTCGCGCGGCTCCGCCGGGCGGCGGCGAAGCAACTTGGTGCGGATTGGTCGGGAGACCCCATCGAGGACATTCAGTTGCTTCGCAGGCAGGTGGCCCGGCGCTGCATCTTCGGCGTGGACATGAACCCGATGGCCGTCGAACTGGCGCGACTGTCTCTCTGGATCCACACCTTCGTGCCGGGGCTTCCGCTCTCGCTGCTCGACCACAACCTGATCCAAGGGAACTCGCTCGTGGGCATCACATCCTTCGAGGAGGCGTCCGAACTGTTCCAGGCCGATAGCGGCACCTTCTTCGCATTGGTCGCGAGCGAGCGCCTCGGAGCCGTGCGGGAGCCGCTGGAGAGGCTTGCCCGGCTGACGGACGCGAACGACGCCGAGATCCGGGAGGCGCGGGAACTCCATGCTCGAATGCGGCGGGCTATACAATCGGAGCAGGAACTCTTCACGCTCCTGACGGCCTCGCGGACGAACGGCGGCATCCGCGAAGCAATCGCTGAGGGACGGGTGGCAACGGTCTTGGACGACCCGGGCGACATCTTCCGAGCCCAGTTGATGGACATGGGATACGAGGAACTCAAGGGACTGGACGTACTGCACTTTGCGCTCGCTTTCCCACATGTCTTCCTTGGCCGACGCAACGGGTTCGACGTGATCCTCGGCAATCCACCTTGGGAAAAACCCCGCGTCGAAGAGGACGCTTTCTGGGCACGGCACTTCCCGGGACTCAGCTCGCAGCCGCAATGGAAGCAGGAGGAGCTCAAGACCCGATACCGGCGGGAGCGCCCGGATCTCGCGGCCCGTCTCGAGTCGGAAAAGGACGGCGCGGCTTCGATGCGCCAACTTCTCACGGCTGGAGGGTTCCCGGGGATGGGTACGGGCGACCCCGATCTCTACAAGGCATTCGTCTGGAGGTTCTGGGACCTCGTGTCGCCGGACGGCGGGCGGATCGGCGTCGTGCTGCCCCGCTCGGCGCTGGCGGCGAAGGGATCCACGGCATTCCGCAAGGAGTTGCTGGCGAGTGCCGAGGTGCTGGATCTGACGATGTTGGTGAACAACCGCAAGTGGGCGTTCCCGAACGTCCATCCGCAATACACCATCGGCCTGACCGCCATAACGCGCGCGAAGGACAGCCGCGAGTCCACGCTTCGGCTGAGCGGGCCGTATGCGAACCTCAAGCGCTTCCGGTCAGGTGTCCAGCGGTCTCCGGTGACGTTCCGCGCTCGTGAGGTCGAGGCGTGGAATGACACGGCGTCGCTCCCGCTTCTGCCGTCGGACGAGTCGGTGGAGGTGTTCGCGCAGTTGCGCAAGAGCCCGCGTGTGGACCTCAATGACGGGGTGGGTTGGCGGGCGCGGCCACATAGGGAACTTGACGCAACGAACGACAAGCATGTGATGGATGTCGAATCGAACGAGTGTCCCGAGGGCTTCTGGCCGGTCTACAAGGGGGCGTCGTTCGACCTGTGGACCCCGGACACCGGGACGTACTACGCCTGGACGGACCCCGAAACGGTCTTGGAGCACCTTCAGGCCAAGCGCGAACGGGCGAACAAGCGGTCCGCGTTCTCCGAGTTTGACGACAAATGGCGCGAGGACTCCACAACCCTCCCCTGCCTCCGCGCCCGGATTGCGTTCCGCCGTATCGCTCGCGCGACGGACAGCCGAACTGTTCGGGCGGCGCTCGTTCCCTCCCACAGTTGTCTCACCGACGTTGCTCCGTACTTCCTATGGCCACGAGGGAACGAAACAGATGAGGCCTACCTGCTTGGGGTTCTCAGTTCCATACCGCTCGACTGGTACGCTCGACGTTTCGTGGAGACTCACATGGATTTTCACGTGCTGAACCCCTTCCCCATCCCGCGAGCGGATGCGGAAAGCCCGCTCCGGGGCCGCGTCATCGCGCTCGCCGGGCGGCTCTCGGCGGCGGACGACCGCTTCGCGGATTGGGCAGGACGGGTCGGCGTGGATTGTGGCTCGCTCGAATCGGACGAGAAAGAGGACCTGATCCGTGAACTCGACGCTGTGGTGGCCCACCTCTACGGCCTCACCGAGCCGCAACTCGTCCACATCTTCGAGACGTTCCACGAGGGCTGGGACCACGAGGAGCGGCTGAGGGCCACGCTGCATCACTTCCAGATGTGGCATGGTGACCAATGAGTCACCCGGAGTTCGTCGACAACCTCGATGGCAATACTCTGGAACGGGCGCTCCGGCAGCGCCTCGAACACCTGCTCGGTACGCTGCGCGAGCCGCCTTCGGCGTCCATTGCGACGGGATATTTCAATCCGGGGGGATTCGGTCGGCTGGCCGACGTGCTCCGCCGCGCCGCAGGCGTGCGCCTCCTGCTCGGTGCCGAGCCGCTGCCTGCCGCCCGGCTGCCGGAGCGCCGCCTCGGCGATCCGCGCGGCGAACGATACGAGAAGAGGCTGGCGGACGAGGAACTCGACGGCGCGGAACGCAAACTCAGGCGGGACCGCGACCGGCTCCCGTTCTCCGAGCCGAGCCGAGCCTCGGTCCGCGAGCTTCTGGACTTCCTCGACTCGGGCAAGATCGAGGTGCGCCGCTACGAGCACCGCTTCCTGCATGGCAAGGCATTCCTGTTCTCCGGCAAGCACGGCGTCCTCGCCGGATCGTCGAACTTCACGCTCGCCGGCCTCACGTCAAACCTCGAACTCAACCTCGGCCAGTACCAGCCCGGCGTCGTCGAGAGGGTAGAGGAGTGGTTCGACCGTCTTTGGAACGACGCCCGTCCCTACGATCTCGCCGCGATCTACCGGGAACAGTTCGCCGAACACCCTCCCTACCTGATCTACCTGCGCGCCCTTTGGGAGCGCTACGGCGGTGAACTCGAAGAGGAGGCGGGGGATTCGGACCGGATCCGGCTGACGCGCTTCCAGACTGACGGGGTGTTCCGGGCGAAGCGGATCCTCGATCAGTACAACGGCGTTTTGGTCGCCGACAGCGTAGGCCTCGGGAAGAGCTTCATCGCGGCTGAGATCTTCACCGAGGTCATCGAGCGCAACCGCCAACGGGCGCTCCTGATCGCACCGGCCCAGCTACGGGACGGGATGTGGCGGCAATTCAGAAGGCGCTACCAGGTCGGTATCGAGGTCGTATCGTTCGAGCAACTCGCGGGTGACCGCCAGCTGGGCGAGGGGGACGGGAGCGCCTTGGGCTCCGGCATCGGCGAATACTCGCTCGTCGTGATCGACGAGGCGCACGCCTTCCGGAACCCGGACACAAAGCGCGCCCGCGCGCTCCGCCAACTGCTGCGGGGAGACCCGCCCCGGAAGGTGGTCCTTCTGACCGCGACGCCGGTGAACAACTCGCTCTGGGACCTGTACGACCTCCTCACCTACTTCGTCGGCCACGACGCGGTGTTCGCGGACCGAGGCATCCCCTCGCTAAAGGAGCGGTTCCGGCAGGCCGACAAGGAGGATCCGTTCACGCTCAGCCCGGACACCCTGTTCGACATCCTCGACGCGACCACGGTGCGCCGGACGCGGCACTTCGTGCAGCGGTTCTATCCGAACGACAACTTCCGACTCAAGGATGGGACCGAGGTCACTATCCGGTTCCCGGACCCGGTGGTCCGCTCGCGAAGCTACGATCTGGACGAGGTGCTGCCCGGCTTCTTTGAGGAGTTCGCGGAGGTTCTGGACTCAGGTGAGGGCGAGCCCCGACTCACGATGGCCAGATACTGGCCGACCCGGTACCGCCGCGAGGGAACCCCGGACGCCCGCGAGACCGCGCTGGTGGGGCTCATCCGCTCCGGACTGCTCAAGCGGTTCGAGTCGTCGGCGCGGGCGTTCATTCAGACCGTGAGCAGGATGGTCGCCGCGCACGACCATTTCGTGCGCGCGGTCGAGGCCGGGGTGATTCCGTCCTCCGATTCGCTGGCCGCGCTCCGCGAGACCGATTCCGACGAGGCGTGGGAGGAGCTTCTCCGCGAGGGCGAGCCGGTCGCGGACGACCTCGACACCGCAAGGCTCGTCGAGGACGTGCAGGCGGATCGGGCACTTCTCGAACGCCTCCGGGCTCGGGCATCCGCGATAAAGGCGGAGAACGACCCCAAGCTCAAGCTTCTCGCCGGCGAACTCGCCCGCATCGCGGCGGAGGCCGAGCGGAAGGGCATCTCGGAGCGCGACATCCGCAACCGCCGCAAGGTGCTCGTGTTCTCCTACTTCGGCGACACCGTCGAATGGATCGCGGAGCGATTGCGGGAGGTCGTGGCAACGGATCGGCGGCTCGCCCGCTACCGTGGCCGCATCGCCGTCGTCAGGGGAACCGACTCGTTCGGGGGGATCACCCGTAGCGACGCAGTATTCGGGTTCGCGCCCGAATCCACCGAGGCTCCGCCGTCTCGTTCCGAGGACAGGTACGACATCCTCGTGACGACCGACGTGCTGGCCGAGGGGATGAACCTCCAGCAGTGCGGACGGATCATAAACTACGACCTGCCCTGGAACCCGATGCGGCTCGTGCAGCGGCACGGGCGCATCGACCGCATCGGCAGTCCCCACGAGAAGGTGTTCCTCACCTGCGTGTTTCCCGACCGCCAACTCGAAGCCCTTCTGGCCCTCGAAGAGCGGATCCGCCGGAAGCTGGCCCAAGCCGCCGCTTCCATCGGAGTCGAACAGCCCCCGATACCCGGCATGGAGCAGACGCAGCAGGTCTTCACGGACGACCGGAGGCAGATCGAGGCGCTCCGAAGAGGCGACTCGTCGCTCTTCGAGCGTGGAGGCGAGGGCGTGCATGCGCACAGCGGCGAGGAGTATCGGCAGGAGCTACGAAAGGGGATCGAGCGGTGGGGCGACCGGATCCGAGACTTGGCGTGGGGGATCGGCTCGGGATTCGTGGGCGGAGCCCACACCGGCTACGTCTTCTGCGCCCGGGTCTTCGACCGTGTGTTCATGCGGTTTGTGCCCTTGCAGCCGGACGCGGAGATCGAGCGCGACACCCTGACCTGCCTTGGCATCCTCTCATGCACCGAGCACACCGAGCGCACGTTGCCGGAGGGATTCGCGGAAGGAGCTTTCGGCGCTTGGGAGCGCGCCCGTCGCGACATCTACGACGAATGGATGCGTGCCACCGATCCCGCCACGCTCCAGCCCGGCATCCGCCCGCTCTTCAGGGCCGCGGCCGACCATGTCCGAATGAATCCGGCCTCCGGGTTGTCCATCGAGGATCGGGACCGGGTTGCGGACGCCCTCGAAGCGCCGTGGGGCATCCGCCAGGAACGGCGGCTCCGGGAAGTGTTCGCGCCTGACCGGGTCGCGCCCGGTGAATTGACGCGCAGAATCGCCGATGTCGTGAACGAACTCGGGCTACAGCCATGGAAGCCGCCCGAGCCGCTCGATCCCATCGAGGAGGACGAGGTGAATCTCGTCGTCTGGATGGGCGTCATGGAGCCGGAGACTTGATGCGCTCTGATTTTCTGCTCGGCTTGCGTGAATGGCGTGAACCCGTCCAACGAGTCAGCCTTCCCGGAAAAGGCACTCTTCGGATGCAGACTCGCAAAACGGTCTCCCCAAAGGTATTGGACCATGCTTGGGAGTCCCGCCAATTGACTCCGGTTTTCCCGCTTTCGCGGCCCGATCAGATGGGATACGGCCCCATGGCAAGAGTGGCAGATCGTGCAGTCCCAGTTCGACTTACGTGATCTCCTGCCATGATTCGGCGCTTTGGCAGTCTGCGTTACCAGAGGCCCGACGCGGGACAACTCAGGAAGGCTCTGGACAGCCGCCGAAGGACTCGCGCCTGAGATCCGCAATCAGCGGGAACGGATTGGCGGGAATTCGACCCACTGAATCCCTAACCTCAACGAACAACAACAGATACAGATATGGTGGTGCTTGCTGACCACCCTGGCCGCCGAAACCGGCCAGACCAGCACCAAGATCTTCATGGTGTGGACCGTGTTCGACGCCGCAGTGCCCGACTACATGGCGACCATGGACGCGGCGGGGCGCGCGGGCATCCTTACCATGGTGCACTGCGAGGACTGGCCCATCCTGGCCCACGCGGTCTCCGAGCTGACGGCCGCCGGGCGCACCTCGCTTGAGTACTTCCCGGACAGCCGTCCGGTGCTTGCCGAGGTGGTGGCCACCCAGCGCGCGGTTGCCATGGCCGAGGCTACAGGCGCGCCCATCTACGCGGTTCATGTTTCCTCCGAAGGCGCACTGCGAGTGTTGGAGGACGCCCGGGACCGTGGGCTCAGCGTCTTCGTCGAGACCCGCCCCATCTACCTCCACTTCACGCGTGAGCGCTTCGAGGGCCCGGACCGCGGGCTCTACGTGGGGCAGCCGCCGCTCCGCGAGCAGAGTGACCAGGACGCGCTGTGGGCCGGCATCGCGAGCGGATCGGTGGATGTGCTGGCCACCGATCACGTAGCCCATCTGCGCGAGGACAAGATGGATCCGTCACAGACCATCAGCCGGCACCGCGCCGGCCTGAACAACCTCCAGGTGGTGCGGCCGATGCTCTGGTCCGAAGGCGTCGTTAAGGGTCGGATCTCCGAGGAGCGCTTCGTGGCAGTGACCTCGACCAACGCCGCCAGGCTCTTCGGCCTCTACCCGCGCAAAGGCACGGTCGCGGTGGGCTCGGACGCCGACATCGTCCTCTGGGATCCGCAGGAGACGCGCACCATCCGCGACGAGGACATGTTCTCGGGCACCGGCTTCTCGGTCTACTCGGGGTGGGAGGTCACCGGCTGGCCCGTGATGACGCTGCGCCGGGGCGAGGTCGTCTACGAGAACGGTGAGATTCTGGCCGGGGCGGGCAGCGGTGAACTGCTGCGCCGCGGGCGGTGGCGGGCGCCGTAGGGTAGCGCGCGTAACCGTCTGGAGATGTCAAAGGTCATTTGTGAAGCTGGGCGCGCGCCTCCGTCAGCGATGTTGACGTTGTCAACGTTACGAGTTAAGTTGACGCCGTCAACTGACCCGGATCGCCCACTCAAGGGAGGAGCAGCCCAATGGCCTTCAACGAAGAGATCGCCACCCGACTCCGATGGGTTTGGCGGGTCGCTGCCGGCGTTCATCTCGCGACGGCGGCTGTCCTCGTCGCCCTGAGTTGGTTCGCGGCCCCCGCAGCGGCGACCGCCCAGGGGCGAGACGGCTTCTATTTCCGTGGCGACTTCGGGGACGCGGACGCGCTGGCCTTTCTGGGGAGCATCGAGGGTGTCGATCAGCCGACGCGCTGTGACCGGCTACTTCATCCCGACCCCGCGATGGTTCCGCGCGATCCAGCGTGTGCTGGACCGGGATCCGGCGTGTTCGCGACCGCGCGGTTTGATCGCGGCGCGGAAACCATGACCAGCGCCACAGCTCTCGCGCTGGGGTACGCACGTGGTCGGATCCGGCTGGAAGCTGAACTGAACAGCACCGCGCTGGGTGGAACCTCGGCGCCGCTGTTGGACGCGGGCCGGCTCGCGGCGGAGAACGGGCAGGAGTGGAGCACGGTCGAGCCACCTTCAGCCAGGGTGTCCGGGCTTACCGTCTCGGACGTATTCGTGAACGGGCACCTCGACTTCGACAATTCGTCGCGCTTCACACCGTTCGTCGGTATCGGAGGTGGCGTATCCACTGTCGTGCTGGCGTTTGAGGCATTGCGGGTCCGACGCACGCTCGCCAACGGGTTCGCGCCTGCGGGAGGTGTGGACCCTGCTGCGGACGTCGCCATTCCCGCTTGGCAGACGCGTGCGGCGGGCACGGCCGATTACACGTCACTCCTCTTCGCCGAATCGACGCTTGGAGCAAACCTGATCGGAGGGGTGGCGTGGGAGGCGAACGAGCGATTCAGTATTGCGCTTCGAGGGCGCTATACGCGTTACCGAGATGTCCAGAAGCCAGGGAAATGGGATTTGCTGCGAAGCCATACAGCGGTGCTCGCAGACGGCAGGACACCCGCAACATTCGATCTGGTACTCGGTGACATCGCGTTCTATGCGGTCACGGTCTCGCTCGTGTACGGCTTCTAGCGACCGGCGCGCATCCCGTCCAGGAGCGTCGAAGTGGTCTGCCGGATCAGCTCATCGACATCGACGGCAGTGAGGATCTGTCCCTCGATCAGCAGCGACGCCAGACCGTGCACGGCTCCCCATGCCACGTAGGCCTGCAGGCGGGGATCCTGTCGTTCTATCGTTCCGCTCCGCTGGTATGACTGGAAGATGTGCACGAGTTGGTCGAACAGTGCGTTCGCGACTTCGCGGAGCTCGGGCAGGTCCTCGCGACTGATCGCTTCCTTTCCGTACATCAGGCGATAGTGCCCCGGGTTTTCGAGCGCGAATCGCACGTACACCTCACCGACGTGCGGAAGCCGCTCGATCGCTGCGTCCGGGGCTCCCGCACCCACGGCCTCCAGGCGTTCTCGAAGGCGGTCGAAACCGGCGGCAGCGACTGCGACCAGTAGCGCGGACTTGTCTGCGAAGTGGCGGTAGGCTGCGGACCGCGATACGCCGAGGCGCCGTCCGATCGCGCGCATCGTCACGCTCGAGGTCCCTCCCTCGTCGATCATTGCAACGGCTTCGGCGAGCAGTGCCGCCCGCAGGTCTCCGTGGTGATACGCGCTGCCGTCGAGGGTCATGCCGAAAGGTGGCCGGGGCAAAGCCGGTCAGCAATGTTGACATTGTCAACACGATCAGTTAAGTTGATAGTATCAACAGGGTCGAATCACTACTCAAGAGAGGAAAACCAGATGGCCGTCAACGACGAGATCTCCGGATTCCTGAAGGCCGGCCTGGAACGAGGTCTGCCCCGGGAGCAACTCAAGGAGGCGCTTCTCGAGGCCGGCTGGCCGCGGAATCAGGTTCGACGCGCCCTGGGCGGTTTCGCCGATGTCGCGTTTCCGATTCCCGTCCCGCGCCCGGCACCGTACCTGTCCGCTCGGGAGGCCTTCGTCTACCTCGTTCTCTTCGGTACGCTGTATGGCAGCGCGATCAGCCTGGGGAGCCTCATCTTCGCGTTCATCCATCAGGCGTTTCCCGATCCTTCACTGGACCCCGCGGCCGCCCTGGAGTTGGCGCGGGAGGAGATGCGGTGGTCGATCTCCTTCCTGGTCGCGACGTTCCCCGTCTTCGCCTTCGTCTTCTGGACGAATGACCGGGCAGTCCGGAAAGACCCGGGGCGACGGCTCTCACGCGTTCGGCAATCGCTGACGTACCTGTCGCTCTTCGTGGGTGCGGCCACACTCATCGGTGTGGTCACGAGTATCGTCTACAACCTGCTCGGAGGCGAATTGACCGCCCGGTTCGTCCTGAAGGTCCTCACTGTCGGCACGATCACCGGCTCGTTGTTCGGGTACTTCCTCCGCGACGTGCGCAAAGAGGAGGTGGCGCAATGAACCTCTCGCCGCGGTCCATCGCGTTGGGAGCCGCGGTAGCGGCCGTTGTCGCGGCCGTCGCGTTCGGGCTGGTGCTCCTGGGATCTCCCGCGCAGGAGCGCGAGCGCCGGATCGACGATCGGCGAGTGGCCGACCTGCACGGAATCACGGCGGCGACCGACATCTACCGGGCGCGGCATGGGCGGCTTCCGGCATCTCTGGACGAACTGGCGGCCGAGCCCGGCCTGAGGATCAACACCCGCGATCCCACCAGCTCGGAGATGTACGGGTACCGGGCGCTGGACGATGGCGCCTACGAGGTATGTGCCACCTTCGCTGCGGATTCCGGAGCGCCCACCGGAAGCTCTTCGATCATTCAGAGGAGCTGCCAGGGCTGCCATGGCCCGGGCTCGCCCGTCGCGGCCCGGGTGGACGATCCGGTGGCTGCGCACCGCGAGCTTCGGGACCTGTGGGCGCACGGCTCCGGACGGCAGTGCTTCCAGATGCGGGCGCGGTGAAGCGGCGACCCCCGTTCCGGGAGCGGGCCCTGCGCGTCGTGCTGTGCGTGCACACCGCTGGCTGCGCGTCGGCGACTTCTCAGCGGAGTGAAGCGCCCCGGCCTTCGGTCGCTTTCGACCAATACGAGGTCGTCACCGACGTGACGGAGCGCCAGACAGTACTCACGGGGTTTCTCCTCGGTGGCCCGGTCGCCGAGCTGGCCGTCGTGAGCGTCGATGAGCACGACGGGCGCCGACTGCGCATCTACGCCTACGCCGACAGCACCTGGCGGCCGAGCCTCGACGTCACGCTACGTCCCGCGGTACGGTTCGTGGACCTCGCGGAGGTCGGGGGCAAGGACCGGCTCCTTACCTACGAACCCGGCCGGCTGAGCTGGTTCGACCCGGAACGCGGGACCGAGGAGCTGCTGGTGGCGGTGACTGCCGACTTTGGATCGCCGCGGCACCGCGAGGTTCCCCACGTCGACATCACGCGAGACGTGAACGGGGACGGCCGCGACGACCTGGTCGTGCCCGATTCCGCCGGATTCCAGGTGTTCGTCCAGATCGGCGACGGCACCTTTGCCAACCCCGTGAGCATCGGTCCTCCGACGGACATGAGCCGGATTCGCGGCGCCGACGGATACCGCTACGACCCCTGGTCCCAGAGCCGCGTCCATGCGATCGACTACGACGGCGATGGCCAACGTGACCTCGTGTTCTGGGACGACGACCACTTTGCAGTGCATCTCCAGGAACCGGACGGCCGGTTTCGCGCGGTGGCCGAGACCTTCGCGACCGAGATCGGCTTCGACTCCGACAAGCTCTCTTCGCTTGCCACTGGCGACATGACGGGGAGGGTCCTGCACTCGCTCTCGGACGTGAACGGCGATGGTGTGGGAGATCTCGCGATCCTGGCCCTGCAGGGCGCGAGCATGTCGAGCAAGGAGTCCGGCTACGAGGTCCATCTCGGGACGCGGACACCCGAAGGGCGGACAGTATTCGCACCGGGCGCCGACATCGTCTTTCGGTCTCCGGGCCGCATTCAGCTCGCGCTGGACCGGCACGACCTCGACCGCGACGGCCAGGCCGAGCTGATGTTCACCACCATCGATGTCGCGTCCCTCAGCGGTGGTCTCTTCAAGAGGCTCAAAGGGGCGATGGGCGACGACACCTGGCTGTACCTCGAGTTCCACCGTGCGGAGCGGGGGGTCTTCGGGGACGTCGCCAACGCCGTCCGGCGCATACAGCTCGACGGCGCCCCCAGCCATCGGGAGCCGGGGTGGGTGCCGCTGGACATCGTGCTGCGCGGCGGGCTCCACGAGGAACGCAGGACGCAGGACGGCTACCGGCGGGCGTTCAACCGGACTCTGCTTGTCGGAGACGTGACAGGTGACGGCCGCTCGGACCTGCTGATCGAAGCCACGCCATGGGCGCTCGAAACGTTCGCCGGAGTGCCGGGCCCGGAACTCTTTGCCCGGAATCCCCGGACGGTGGCGGTCGAACTGCCCAACGACGGTGAGTACACGTGGCTGGCCGACCTCAATCGGGACGGCAGGCAGGACATCGTCGTGCACCACCCGTTCACCCTGCGCGACCCTCATGGCGGGCGACTGCGACCGCCGGGTGCCGAGCGGCATCGAGTGACGCTGCTCGTCTCGCGGTGAGCGGGTCTGCCTCCACCGTCTGGACATATCATAGGTCATTTGTCGTACTATAATCTTGAGTCTGGGGGACACTATACGACATAAAATCAATTAGATAAATCATTTATCCATCGTCATGATCCAGTATCTAGTCTGAGATCATAGTGGACATTCTGTCGGACATTATGTAGGATGATACCCCGAATCTCCTACGGCGAGCCGACCGATGACGGATCAACGAGAATACAGGCGCACTCACCCATGGATCAGTTTCCGACACCACCTGGAACGGGCCGATCCTCTCCACTGGTCGCTGCTTGGGGAAGCCGCCGCCAGATGCGATCAGGTCGCTCAGGCGATTCTTCCGCCGGTCGACGCCGAGGCAATGCACCAGCTCTATCTGGTCAAGGGTGCCCGGGCCACGACGGCGATTGAGGGGAACACGCTGACCGAGGAACAGATCCGGGCCCAGCTGGAGGGGCGTCTGGAACTTCCACGATCCCAGGAATACCTGAAGCTTGAGGTCGCAAACGTCCTGCAGGCCGTCAACGACATCTTTGCCGAGATTATGAGCGGACAGCCGCCGCGGCTGACGCCGGAGTGGATTGCCCGAGCGAACCGGCGCCTGCTCGCCGGGCTCGAGGATCACCTGGAAGATGGAGTGGTTCCGGGAGAAGTGCCGACGCATTCTGTCGGCGTGGGGCGCTACCGCGGAGCCCCGAGGGGTGATTGCGACTACCTCCTCCATCGGCTTTGCGCATGGCTGGAAGGCGAGGATTGGCCGGTCCGCCCGGATCGCCACGAAGACCGCACGGCCTCGGCGATTCTGCGCGCCATATTCGTTCACCTGTATATCGCGTGGATCCACCCCTTTGGCGACGGTAATGGACGGACCGCCCGCCTGGCCGAGTTCATGATTCTGGTCAGAGAAGGAGTGCCGTCACCATGTGCCCATCTTCTCAGCAATCACTACAACCTGACGCGGTCCGAATACTATCGGCATCTCGATCGCTCCTGCCGGGCGAACTCCGGCCGTGGGGACCCGCTCGGCTTTCTGCTCTACTCGCTGGAGGGGTTTGCGGACGGATTGCGGGAACAAGGGCGATTCATCGAGCGCGCCCGGCTGAAGCTGGCCTGGGAGCACTTCGTCGACGGGGAATTCCGACGGATACCGGCGTCAGCGGCCATGCGTCGGCGCCGCGATGTGACCCTGGCGCTCGGCCGGGTGGAGGCGCCCGTGAGCAAGGTGCTGATACCGGATCTGAGTCCCAGCCTGGCGAGGCTCTATGCGGACAGAACCGGCAAGACGCTGACCCGGGACATGAACTGGCTCGTGAAGCGGGGCTTCGTGGAGCGAGGAGACCATGGCTACCGGGCCAAAGTGGAGACGATGCGCGCCTTCCGGCCTCCGCGGGCGTGACGTGAATCGGGGGTGCGCCTACCCGGTCACAGCGTCCTCGCCAGCGCCTCCAGCTGTCGGTCCTGGTGTTTTCGATGGTCATGGTTACGCGCTCACCAAGACCACGTAGTCCCGCTCGATCTCCCGGTGAAAACTCTCGGGCAGCCTTGCCCAGTCGTGCACCTGGACCAGAATCGGCACGTTCGATTGCCGGAACGCTTCGATCACTTCCAGGAACTCTGCACCCAGCGGCTCCAGACCCCGCCCGCGCAGCACCAGGTCCAGATCGCTCGCCTCGTGGCTCTCGCCGGTGACACGGCTGCCATACGCCCAGACCTCCACGTCTGGAACGTGTTCGCGCAGGATGTCCTCGACCATGCGACGATGTCGGGGCCCGAGGGCAAGCCGGTCAGTCATCTCCGCCCTCCCCGATGACCTCGGCCAGGGCTCTCGCGTCGGCGGCGAATGTGTTGATGGGCACGCGTCACTCCTTGATCGAAGAGGACATCCCATGTTCGGATGTCCGTGACTTGCGGTCAACGGCGACAGCCGCGGGCCGCACCCTTGCTCAATGCCACGCGAAATGGCATTATTCTTACCATGGAAACTACCATTGACAAGGCTGGCCGTCTCGTTGTGCCCAAAGCCGTTCGCGAAGCGAGTCATTTGCGGCCCGGAACACGCGTGAGATTCCGGGTCCGGGCCGGACGTATCGAGATCGAGCCGGTACCGTTGGACGTGTCGCTTGAACAGCGTGGCTCCGCTTTCGTCGCGGTGCCGCGAGAAGGACGAGCCGTGTTGACGTCGGCGGAGGTCGATGACACGATCGCCAACCTCCGCGCTGGCGCCTCGTCGACGAGCGAGCGTGAAGCTGCCGGGTGACTCGATACTTCTGCGATACCAACGCCCTCGTCGCGACGGTCTGTTCCTGGCACGAACACCATGGGCGGACGCTGGCGGAGCTGGAGCGACGCCGCCGCGCCGGCGAAGAGCTTGTCCTTGCCGCTCACTCGCTGGCGGAAACGTACGCTGTCCTTACCCGGCTGCCCGCGCCCAATCGCCTGCGATCCGAGGACGCCATTGCGCTCCTTACGGCGAACTGGCGCGAGACGACCGTCATTAGTCTCAACGCGACCGAAACCTGGAGCGCGTTGCACGACGCACAGCGACGGGGGGTGGTCGGCGGACAGACCTACGACATGCTCATCGCGGCATGCGCGCTCAAAGCCGGCGCCACGACGATTCTCACATGGAACGAGCGCCACTTCGCCGCGGTGGCGCGGGGAATCGACATCGTGGTGCCGCCCTGAGTCCTCGACCCGTCCATGGCGGGCGAGTCAGGCCCCAAACCCATTGGCGCCTACCACCCCCACGCCTTAGTCTCCCGACATGCAAATCACCACGAAAGCACTGTTCGGCCTTGCCATCGCCGTCCTCGGCCTGACCATCCCGGCGGCGGCCTCGGCCCAGGACGTCTTCGCCTCCAGCCAGTCTGCGACCTTGCCGACCGCGGCCCCTTCCCAGGCGGGCGACATCGTGTTCGAGATTTCCCACAGGTTCGGTTACCTGTCGGACGGCGCGAGCGATCTGTGGGGACTGGATGGATTCGTGCTCAACCGGCTTGGCCTGGCGTTCGCGCCCCACGACCTCCTCACCGTCGGGATTCTCCGTTCCAACAGCAAGGACAACACCGAGCTCAACGCGCGTTTCGCCGGACTGGCTTTCGATGCTCCCACCGGACCCGTCGAATTCGCCGCGCAGGCCGGGGTGGCCTGGAACCTGCAGGTCGAGGAGGACAGTCACGTGGGTCATCAGCACGTGATCCTGCTCGGTGACAACACCGGCGGCGCCAGCCGCAGCGCCGACAGCGCCAATCGCACCACCGGTACGGCCGACACGAACGAGATGCAGGCCTACGCCCAGGTGATCGCCAACGCGATGGTCGGCGGACGGCTCGCGCTCGGTGTCGTGCCCACGCTCCTGTGGAATCCCCGAATCGAGGACGACGACCCGGTGTCCACCGTCTCCGTCGGGGTGAACGGCCAGCTGTACCTCGACCGAATGTGGAGCCTCGTCGGCGAGTGGATACTCAGCCAGCCCCGCGAGGACCAGGAGTACGATTCCGGCTCGTTTGGCATCGAGATCCGCACGCGTGGGCACTTCTTCAAGCTCCTGGTCACCAATCAGCACCAGATGAACCCGACGCAGACCCTCGCAGGTGCTGCGGAGGACTTCCTCGACCCGGCGTCGTGGCGCTTCGGCTTCAATATCCAGCGGCGCCTCCGGTTCTGACCGGAATCGTGGCTCCGGGGGCGCGACCGCGGTCCGCCGGCTCTTCCCGCACCACCGCTCTTTGGCGATAATCCCGCATGAATCTGGACATCCTGGGCAACCTCGGCGAGTTCATCGGGGCGCTGGGCGTCGTCCTGTCGCTGCTTCTGGTCGCGCGCCAGCTGCGCCTTGGCCACGAGCAGACGCGGCGCAACACGCGAAGCGTACGCGCTGCCACCTTCAACTCGATGGTCGAGAACAGCATCCGCCTGCTCGAGCACGTCTTCCGCGACAGAGAGCTCGCCGACTTCGTCGCGCGGGCGGCCGAGGACTCGGACAGCCTGACGCCCGGAGAACGGTTGCGCTGGGACTCGTACATGACGGCGGGCTTCCGCCACTTCGCCAACCTGCTCTACCAGCGGGAGACGGGGTCGATGGAGGAGAAGATGTGGGAGTCCTACCGCCGCTCCTTCAAGCACCATCTGCTCAGCGAGGGCTGGGTCGCCTGGTACCTCGACAACCCCCATCTCTTCGACCAGCGCCTGGCGGACGAGGTGCGCTCCATACTGGAAGAGTTGGCGGACGAGGGCGTGCCGCACGCGTTGGAATGGAAGGCCGGCGGAGGCCGTATAGGATTCAAGGCGTCGATCAACACGGGGCGGGAGGGGCCACAATGAGTGAGAAACCGGGCGACCTCTCGGTTAACGTCAACGTCAATCTTCCGGCCGTGCAGGGGGACGACGAGGCACCATATTCGAACGGACTCGGCTACGGGCTGTGGTGCGCCGGTCTCGTGGGCGCCTGCGGGATCCACCGCTTCTATCTGGGCAAGGTCGGGACGGGTCTGCTCTGGCTGGTCACGTTCGGGCTGCTGGGCGTCGGCCAGCTCGTCGACCTCTTCAGGATGAAGGAGCTGGTGCGTGACGCCAACGTCCGCGAGGGGCGGATTCCGCATCCGCGGCAGGTGGCGGCGCTTGCCCAGGCCGAGATCGGCGGGAGCGACCCGAAACGGAAGCTCGCGGCGCCCCTGAACCTGCGCCAGCAGCTGCTGAAGGCCGCGATGGGCAACGGCGGAGAGATCACGGTCAGCCAGGGGGTGCTGGCGACCGGCCGCACCTTCGAGGAGGTCGAGAAGGTCCTGAACGGGATGGCCGACAAGGGGTACGTGGACGTGGACAACGCGCCGGGCACCGGCGTCATCGTGTATCGGTTTCCGGAGCTGGTAATCCCGAGCTGATTCAGGCGTAAGCCTTCCACATGATCAGCCCTGTACTTCCACAGATAAACGTCCTCTACGAGAACCCCGCCTGGATTCCGCCCCTCCGGGAGGCGCTCGAGAGCGAGGGCCTGCGCGTCCGCCTCGTGCACGTGAACGAGGGCAGCATCGACCCGTCGGTCCCTCCGCCCGACGGCGTCTGGATGAATCGCATCAGCCCGTCGTCCCACACCCGCGGGCACTCCCACACCGTTGAGCTGACCCGGCAGCTCCTGTACTGGCTGGAGTCCCGCGGTCGCCGAGTGATCAACGGGCTCCGCGCGTTCGAGCTGGAGATGAGCAAGCTGCGGCAGGATCTCGTCCTGCGGCGGTACGGGATCAGGACGCCGCGTACCGTGCTTGTCGTCGGCAGGGAGGACCTGCTGTCAGCCGCCGCCACCTTCGACGGCCCGTTCATCACCAAGCACGATCAGGGCGGGAAGGGTCTGGGCATCCGGCTCTTCCGCGACCCGTGGGATTTCGAGACGCACCTCGCCGGCGCGGAGTTCGACCCCGGCCCGGGCGCCCGGACGATCCTGCAGGAGTACATCGACGCGCCCGAGCCGTTCATTACCAGAGTGGAGATCGTCGGTGGCCGCTTCGTGTTCGCCATGCGAAGTGCGACGGACGACGGGTTCGAACTGTGCCCTTCGGACGTTTGCAATCCGATGCCGGCGGGCCAGCCGGCACTCGGGGCAGGCGCCGGCGGCAACGGTGGGCCCGGCACCCTGGCGGCCGACCCGCAAGCCGGCCTCTTCAGTCCGTCGCCGGTCACGGCGGACGATCCATTGGTGGAGGAGTACGTCCGGCTCTGCACCGCGGAGGGCATCGAGGTTGCCGGGATCGAATTCGTCGAAGACGCCGCGGGCAACCGCTACACCTACGACATCAACGGCACGACGAACTACAACCAGGCGCTGGGCGCGCTGATCGGCGTCGATGCCATGCGCGAGCTGGTCAGGTACGTGCGGGGGGTGGCTTTGGGGGCCGATCGACTGCGTCGCGTCGCATGTTAGTCGACGGGCTGCCAGGGTTGGCCCGGCATCCTGAGGCTCCTGCCCTCCGCTTCCGCTTCGTCCGAGTCCAGAAACGCGTTGCAGCGCTCCAGTTCTCGTTCCGCGACATCGAGTGAACGCCAGTCGAGCGCCCTGGTCCACCGCTGTGCATAGTCGAGGACTCGGATCAGGGGCCCGGGACGCCCTGTTCGGGAGAGTGCGCGCAGCGCCGCGAGGTAGTTGCCACGGAAGACGGTCGGGATGATGATCCGTTCTTCCCCCCCGGCAACGAGTTCCGCGTTCATCATTACGCGCGCGATCCGTCCGTTGCCGTCCGCGAAGGGGTGCACCTCGCTGACCAGGAACATCATGTAGACGGCCCGCTCGAAGGGCGACTCCAGGCTCCGGTAGAGAGCGAACCCCTCTGCCAGGGTGCCCGGAACCAGGTCGGGAGCCACGAATACGGTCAGTCCGGCCCGGTTCTCCTCCTCCTTGTATTCGCCCGGCAGCGTTTCGGGGCGTCCCGCCATGATCTTGCGGTGGCGCTCCCGCATGAGGCCGGCGAACTCACCCGGATTCCCGGGTGTCCGTGCCATCTCGTCCACGTCGGACACGATGCGCCAGGTCCCTGCGACATCGTGGGCGTCCGCTGGCCGATGTCTCGGAATCTCGCCCTCGAAGACGATGCGGATGGCCTCTTCCACCAGAAACTCCGTCCCCTCGACGAAGTTGGAGAAGTACGCCTCAAAGAAAGCCAGCGTCGCCCGGCCCGGTTCGGTGCGCTGGGGCGCGGGCCGGAAGCTGGGAGGGCGATTGCGGAGTGCCCGGTGGAGGCTGTCAAACAGCTCCATGCGGTCAGGATCGTAGGGGCGTCCCCTGCCACGTGCGGTGGCCACCGGCGATTCGAGTCGACTTCGGCGGGTGCCGAGCAAGGTGCCGATCAGGGAGTGGAGTTGTTCGGCCTCTCTTTCCAGGCCGAGTTCGACCGCAATCTCCCGGGCGTCGTCCCCCAGCGCATTGACCGCGGCTTCGCCTGAGGTGCGAATCAACCGGTCAAGCCGCTCTTCAATGTCGACTCGCCTCAGGGTCCTGGGCACACGTCCTCCGCGGGCGCGGGAGGGACGCATGTTCTCGAGATAGGCCCTGGACCGCGAACTGAGATGCAGTCCCTCCACGAAAGGCATGTCCGACCCGATCGGGCCAGCCCCTCGCCGTGGGCGGAGCACCACACCGGGCAACTCGACCCTGCGTCCCCGCTCGCTGACGATGCAAAGCGAACCATCGGTGGCGGGAGCTGCTTCCAGGGCAGTGCGATCCGCGACCAGAGCACCGGGAAAGTACCCGGCGACGATCCCCCACAGGTTCCTTCTGACAATGTCCTCGGGAGGGTCGTCGAGGTTCCGGGTGTACAGGCGAGATGCGAGCTTCCGAAGCTTCCCGGCCTTGACCGCCCGCGATACAGTCCGACTGATCGCCGTGTGGGACACAAAGGCCTCGGGCAATTCGTTCAGTACGCGGTTCATGGGAATTTCGGGCCGATAGGTGGGTCGGTAGATCGGGAGAATGGGAATAATTGTAATATAAAGGGGTGTTCATGCGAAATTTCAGACGTTTGCTTCTTCCTTCCCCGCGGTGGGGGAGATTACTGCCGACCGCTACTCGAGGATCGCGGCGTCACTGCGCACCAAGGGCCGTCCGATTCCCACGAACGACGTGTGGATCGCCGCACACGCGATGGAAACGGGGGCGGATCTGGTGTCTGCCGACCGCCATTTCAGGCACGTGGACGGGATTGCCTGGGTGCGGCTGGGCAGCGAGCGGGCGCCAGCCCGGCCGCCGCTGTGAAGTCACCTGCCGACCCGGCGGTCAGGCCGCTACTGAACGGCGCTCCCGCGTCGCGGACCGGAACAGCCAGGCCGCCCCCAGCCACAGCGCCACGAAGAACCCGTTGGACAGCACGATCTCGGGTATGGATGTGACCGCGGCGTGGTGCTCCCCGCGGACAAGCGCGATCGCGGCGACCAGCGCCTGAGCGAACGCCGTCGCCAGGAGTACGCCCGCCATGCCCCCCGGCCGAAGGCGGGTGATCAGGGCACCGATGGCCGCGATGGCGATCACGCCGGCGTACATCCGATCGGCGGGGTTGCCCTCGGCCCCGATGAGGCCGACCGCTCCGATGACCCACATCAGGAGGATTGCCGTTCCGAAGGTCGTACCGATGGCGAGTCGTTTCGCTGTGCTGGCCTCCATCTTCATCCCCCCTCGGGCTGGTCGTGCTGGTGGCTTTTCAATCTACGGTGAAACGTACGGGCGAGACGGTTGCCGGGGTGGGCGCCGTCACCGATAATGCCCCCATGAACAGACGTGGCTTCATGAGGACCGCGGCCGGTGTGGCGGCTACCGCGCCGCTCCTGTCGCGGCGCGCCGCCGGAGCCCCGCGCGTCGCCGCCGGAACCCGGGCCCCCGCTACCGGAACCGCCCTCGTCTCCGACCCGCGCTACCTCGACCATGTCCTCATCCGCCCGAACGGCAGTCGTCCGCCCGAGGTCCCCGAGCGCCTGGTCCGGATCCGTGCCGCACTCGAGGCTCGCGGCTTGATCGAAGCCACCGTCCCGCTGTCCCCGACCGCCGACCCGCTCGACCGCATCCGCGCACACCACACCGGCGGGCACGTCGACGCGGTCCGCCAACTCGGCGTCACCGCCCGCGTGGCGGAACTCGCGGTTTCCGGAGCCCTGACCGCCGTCGACGCGGTGGCTGCCGGCACCGTGCGCAACGCGTTTTGCGCCGCCCGCCCGCCGGGCCACCACGCGAACAATACGGGTGCCGAGGAAGGGTTCTGCTACTACTCCAACGCCGCGATCGCGGCCAGGTACGCGCAGGAAATCCACGGGTACGAAAAGGTCGTCATCATCGACTGGGACTACCACCACGGGAACGCCACCCAGAACGCCTTCTACGGCGATCCCTCCGTGCTGTTCTTCTCGTCGCACGACTGGAACGCGTATCCCGGAACCGGCGATCCGTCGCTCACCGGCGAAGGGGACGGCGCGGGCCTCAACATCAACGTGCACCTGGACTGCGGCGCGACCGACGCGGACATGCTCCACCACTGGGACAACGCGTTGTCGCGGGCGGTGGCCGACTTCGACCCCGACTTCGTGCTGGTGTCCGCGGGCTTCGACAGCCGCCGCGACGACCTGCTGGGCTGCTTCGCACTCACCGACGACGCGTTCCGCCGCATGACCCGTTTCGCCATGGACTGTGCCGACAGCTGTTGCGAGGGGCGTCTGGTGTCCTTGCTGGAGGGCGGATACAACCTTGATGGGACCGCACTCGCAGCCGCTGCCCACGTGGAGACGCTGCTGGGCGGATGAAGCCTGACGGCTAGAAGAAGCGCACCACTCCCAGGCTCAGGCCGACCTCATTCGCGTCGATGCTGGAGTCCACCGTGACCACGACGTCGTTGAACGGCGTGATCCATTCCTCGCGCACGTACCGGGCATAGCCCGCCTCCGCGCGGATGACGGCTCGTTCACCCAGCGACCGCTCCAACCCGACCCCCGCCCGCCATACGGTGAAATCGAAGTCACGATCCTCGTGGCCGGATGTGTACCCGGAAGGATCGCACGGTTCCGGAGTGAGGCAGCCGTTGTAGTGGTTGGTGAATTTCACTCCGGCCAGGTCCATGCCGGCCATCATGTAGACGGCCACACCGTGTGTGTCCAATCCGCCCGGACTGCCGCCCAGCCTCAGCGACGCGCCGTAGCTCCTGTCCCTGGCGAAGGTCCAGCGGTCCGGCCAGCTCTCTCCCAGCTGCCGGCGATCGGCCGAGGTGCCGACCCCCGCGAACCGGGCCTCGGTCTCGCCCCAATGCCACTCGACGCCCGCATCGCCCTCAAGAAACCAGGAGCCGTCCGACAGCGGCACGCGATACCCGCCGACCACACCGACCCCGTACGCAAACCCGTCCCCCGACACCTGGTCGCGAAACACCATTCCACGCCTCGGTTCCGGTACCAGCGTGTTGGGAGCGGTGTTATCCACCGCCTTCTCCATCGTGGCGCCGATCTGCCCGACGGGCAGTGTCACGCCAAGATGGAACCCTCGCACCGTCGTCGTCTGCGCTTGCGCGAGAGCCGGAGGGCCAGCCAAAGCGGCGATCGCCACGGTCCAGCACACCGTGGAAGTCGTTGGTTTGAGCACGGTTTTTCGCATACCATCATTCCCATGTGTCCCCAGGAATCACCCACGAGCAATCGACAATGGAGGATAACCCCATGACCCCGATCTCTGTTTGCCGCTCGCAACGCCCGGTTCGTGCAGCGCGCCGGCCACTGTCCTTCGCGTGTTCCGTCCGCGGGGTGCCGATTCTGGCCCTGTTGCCCGTGCTGCCCCTTGCCTGTGCCGCGCCTGCCGACGAGCCCGCCGCCGAGGCGGGCCAGGGCGATGAGGTTCCCAACATCCAGGTCGCCGACGGCGTGTACCAGTACAACGCCGGCTCGCACAACGCGTTCTTTGTCGACACGGACGGCGGCGTGGTGGCCTTCGACCCCATCTCGACGGAAGCCGCGGCGGGGCTGGCGACCGGCATTCGCGCGGCGGCCCCGGACAAGCCGCTGGCGGCGATCGTCTACAGCCACAGCGACGCCGACCATGCCACGGGTGCTCCGGTGCTGCGGGAGGCGTTTGGCCGTGACGTGCCGATCATCGCGCAGGAGAACGCCTTTCCCATCATCATGGAGCGCGGTGACCCCGACCTGCCGCCGCCGGATCTGACCTTCGCGGACGAACTGACGCTGCGCTTCGGCGGGCGCGCGATCGAGCTTCACTACCTGGGGCCCAGCCACACCGACAACCTGGTGGTGGCGCTCGTGCCCGATGCGGGCGTGCTCTTCGCGGTCGATTTCGTCAGCAACGACCGGGTCGGGTACCGGGACCTGCCCGGGTGGCACTTCGACGACCTCTACGTCGCGCTGGACCGCCTGATGGAGATCCCCTTCGAGACAGTCGTCTTCGGCCATGGCCCGGTCGGCGACCGGGGGACGATCGAGCGGCAGCTCGCGTACTACGCGGACCTGCGCGACGCGGTGCAGGAAGCGGTCGACCGGGGGCTGTCCGAGGCGGAGGCGATGGAGCAGGTTCGCCTGGACGACTATGCCGGCTGGGGACAGTACGAGGACTGGTTCCCGATGAATGTAGGGGCGGTGTACCGGTGGTTGGCAGGGGACTAGCGGCCGGTTCGCACCAGATCCGCGTAGACGCACTCCCGGCCGTCGGTACCGTCGTCCGGGTCCGCCGCCACGGGCCGCCGAACGATCCGGCCCGGCCGCGCGGGCACGGGTGACGAGAACATCGGCCCGTCCAGCACGCAGGTATGGAACTCGCCGTTCTCGCCGAGCGGGTCGATGTCCGGCGGCAGATCCACCAGCAGCTCGCGGTCGAACCATCTGCCGGCGATTTCCGCCGGGGCCAGATCGGGGTTGACCGCGTTGACGACCGCGCGCAGCCCCGAGGCGATCATGGTGCGGGCGAGGCGCGTGGTGTCCGAGCCCCAGACGGGGAAGACGGGCGTGAATCCGGTCCCTGTCAGCCGGTCTTCGCGGTAGGCGCGCACGTCTTCCAGAAAGAGGTCGCCGAAAGCGAGGTGGCGCGCGGTTCGCGCCTCGGGAAGCCGGCGCACCCGTTCCAGGAATCCGCGCATCGCGGCCTCGTAGGCGTCGTTCGAGCACGGATAGGGAATTTCGATCTCGTAGAGGGGCAGTCCCAGGCGGCGGGCCTGTTCCTCGAGCACCCAGCGCGGCGTCCCGTGCACCGACACGCGGTCAAATGCCGGGGTCACCGTGGTGAAGATCCCGCGGACGGTCCAGGTTTCCGGTTGCTGCCGGAGCGCGTGGAGCGCCCAGGCGGAGTCCTTTCCGGACGAACAGGAGACGAGGATCGGGGTGGGCGGCATTTGGGATCCAATGTGAGCACTCTGTCAACACGTTGTCCCTTCGTTCGACAGAAGGATACCTTGCCAGCCGCACTCTGAAGCAAGAACGGAGAGTTCCAGATGAAACGACGTGATTTCGTGAAGGCTGCGGCGGCGGGCGCTGCAGCCGGTACCGTGCCGGCGTTGGCCGCACCGTCGCGGGCAGGTGCCGAACAAGCGACCGTTGGCGCGGTTCGGGGCGCCGCCCCCGCCGTCCACACCCGGGCCAACCGGCCCGTCCTCGTCGCCGACGTGTCCTCGATCCGGTTCCGCAACGGCGGCCCCGAGAGCGCGATCGAGCGTGCCTTCCGGGGCATCACGGGGGGCGAGGACATCCTCGATGCGTGCGTGGCCGGGGTGAACATTCCCGAACTCGATCCGGAGGAGCGGGGCATCGGCTACGGTGGCCTTCCCAACGCCGACGGTGTGGTCCAGCTCGATTCGTGCCTGATGCACGGGCCGCGCAAGTGGGCGGGCGGGGTGGCCGGTCTGGAAGGCGTGAAGACGCCCTCACGCGTGGCCAAGGCGGTCGCGGAGCTGACCGACCATCACCTCATCGTCGGGAAGGGAGCGCAGGATTTCGCGCGGGCACTCGGCTTCGAGATCCACGACGACCTCAACACCGAAAACTCACGTCAGCTGTGGCTGGAATGGCGCCGTCGGGTCGATCCCGGTCACTGGCTCGATCCCGAGGAGCGGCTGCGCGGCAGAGGGGGCTCCGGCGAGGACGCTTCCGGCGAGGGCGCTTCCGGCGAAGACGCGGGCCCGGCCCAGGCCGCCCCCATGCGCCGCTTCAACGACGCTGCGCTGGCGGCCGGTCTCTCGATGGTCGACGACGGCCTCATCGATCCGGACTCGTTCTGGGGCACGACCAGCCTGGAGGCCGTTTCGCCGGACGGCGACATCTGCGGTGTGACGACCACGAGCGGTCTGTCGTGGAAGATCCCGGGCAGGGCGGGGGACTCGCCGATTCTGGGCGCGGGCCAGTACGTCGACAACGATGTGGGTGCGGCTGGCTCGACCGGACGCGGCGAGGCCAACCTCTACAACCTGAGCTGCTTCATGATCGTGGAGTTCATGCGCCAGGGGATGTCGCCCAAGGACGCCGGCATGGCCGTGCTGAGGCGCGTTCGCGACAACACGGTGGAGGCGCGGCTGCAGAACTCGCGGGGGCTCCCCGGCTTCGATCTGCGCTTCTTCGTCCTGAACAAATCGGGCGAGTACGCGGGCGTGGCAATGTACGGATCGGCGGAGTCGGCGTTTGCGGTGTGCGACGAGAACGGCGCGCGCGAGGAGCCGATCGAGGGACTGCTGGAGGGGTCGCCGCGGGACTGAGGCGGGGTCGGGAGGGCGGCCCGCGTGATGGTGCGGGCCGCGATGGTTCAGTCCGTGTCTTCCGTGGCGTGGTGTCGGGCGATCCGCTCAAGCTTCGGGCCGATGGACGACATCACCGCGGCAAACAGCACCACCGCCCAGCCCGCCGACAGGATCAGGTGGGCTCCGACGAGCGCCCGCGCGCTGACCGAAACCGGGGCCACGGTCGCGTAGTCCTGCCCGAGCGCGGTGAAAAACGCAAAGGATATCCAGTCAACGATCCCGGTGCCGGCGTCGGCGAACGCGCCCGGGCTGAAGCGCTCCAGCATCCCGTAGAACCCGGCGAACAGAACAATGATCGTCAGATAGCCGATCGCGAATCCGCCGATCGGAACCCACATGACACGCAGGTAGTCGGCGAGTCGCCTGTAGACCCCAAGCCGCGGACGGAGCCAGAGAGCGGCGGAGTGCCCCCCGAGAAAGGCGAGCACCGGCAGTATGACGATCGAAATGATCAGCATGAATACAATCCACAACACCGATGCGACACCCGACAGACCGACGTCCTCGCGTATCACCCCCGACCCGAACAGCGTACCCAACAGGGCAGGCAGGGCAAGTGCGCCGATGACCAGCAACCGGGGAGGCCGGGCATCGCGCCATCCTTCGCGGCGGTGAATGAGGAGGCCGATCACCAGAGCGGTCCATGGGGTCGCAAAAAGCGGAAAGGCTGCCACCAACGGTGCCATGGAGAAGTCGCCCACTACCAGCGCAGGAATGAGTCCCAGGGTCACCAGGCCGGCTACAATGAAGGTCTCCCGGGTCAACTCCCGATATCCGGAAAACGCCGGTCGGCCCAGCCCGGCGATCAGACCAATCGCCAGGGGACCGCTGGGCGGGATGATGACTCCCCAGCCGACACTCAGCGCGCCGGCCAGGAACGCAATGAGAGCCCCGACAATCGAGCCGATCAGGATGCCGGTCCACGTACCACTCCGCGATCCACCCCGCAGGCCGACCCCCACGCCGACGGCGATCCCGCACCCCGCGCCCATCAGGACGTCGGTGTGGACTCCCGTAATCGCGTAACCGAAGGGTACGACGACGAGGGCGACGGCGGCGGCGATCTGGACCGCCGGCCAGATCAGGCGGCTCGACATTCTGTTCCCTCCGGGGTGCCGGTGTGCGTCGGGGGTGGGTGGAGAAAGTAAGCCCCGGGTCGATGGGCAGGCAAAAGCCCGGATTGCTGGTCAGCTCGCGAACATTGGTATAGGTTTTGTTGTAAACCATACTAACAATGAGGTATGGTTCAGGATGCCCGGTCACCACATCCGCCAGGTCTGGCGTTACGATCCCACGCTCTACGCGCCTCCGAAGTACCGGAGGGCATGTGCATACGACGCCTTTGTTCCGGAGCGACTCGCGGACCTGACCCTCACACTGGACGGGGCCACGGCCGGGATCGTGTCGGACGCCGAGGGTGCGATCCGTGAGTTGAACGCACATCGGTCCGACGTCCTCGCGCCGCTGGCCCGGTTGCTGCTTCGTACCGAGTCGCTGTCGTCGTCGCGGGTCGAGGGGCTGTCCGTCGATGCCCGGGCACTGGCGCGTGCCGAGTTGCGCGCCCAGGTCGGCATGCGGGTTGGGACCACTGCGCGCGAGGTGCTCGCCAACGTCGATGCGATGCAGGGCGCGATGGACGCTGCCTCGGCTGATTGCCCCTTCGCCACGGCGGACATCCTGGGCATACACCGGCGTGTCATGGCGCACGCGCCGAACCGCCACATCGCGGGGCACGTGCGCACGGCGCAGAACTGGATCGGCGGAAACGACTACAACCCGTGTGGTGCCGATTTCGTGCCGCCGCCACCGGAACATGTGGGCCCGTTGCTGGCGGATCTCACCGAAGCGATGAACCGTGAGGACCTTCCTCCGATCGTGCGGGCGGCCCTGATTCACGCCCAGTTCGAGACCATCCATCCCTTTGAGGACGGGAATGGACGGACGGGGCGCGCGCTGGTGCAGGTCGTGCTCCGCCGACGGGGCATCGCGCCCAACCATGTTCCTCCAGTCAGCGTGATCCTGGCGGCGGAGCGGGACGCGTACATCGATGGTCTGGGCGAGTTCCGCTTCGGCGACCCCATGCATTGGGTGACCCGGTTCGCGACTGCCTGCGCCCGCGCTGCCACGATCGCGGCCCGGTACCTTGACGCAGTCGGCGACCTGCAGGCGGAGTGGCGCGGGCTCCTCGCGGCGGCCGCGAACCCGCGCTCCGACGCAGCGGCGTGGAGTCTGATTGAGGCCCTGCCCGCCCATCCGGTCATTTCGACCGCAGGTGCTGTCGCAACCACGGGTCGCAGTAAAGCCGCGGTGCATGCGGCAGTGGCCCAGCTGGTGGACGCGGGCGTGCTGATTCCCGTGTCGACGTCGAAGCGCAACCGACTCTGGGAGGCGTCGGGGCTGCTCGATCTGGTGGAGGGGTTGGACGCCGGTCGGCCGCCGGGCTGATCAGACCGCCATCGTGGAAACGTCGTAGTTTCCGATCCGCGAGTCCCGGGTCACGAGAACCAGCCCCTCTGCTTGCGCTTGCGCGATCAGCATTCTGTCGAAGGGATCGCGGTGGTGGGACGGCAGGGCTGCTGCCCGCTCGGCGTGTGCGAAGGTCAGCGGAAGGTGTTCGAACCGTTTCTCCTCGATCACTCCGGCCAGGTTGTCCGGCGCGACGAGCCGTCCCTTGGCCCTCTTGACGCCGATTTCCCAACCGGAGACGGCGCTGACGAACACCTCGTTGTTCGCGTTGGCAATGGCTTCGCGGGCGGGCGCGGCGATCTGCTCCCAGTCGGACACCCACCAGAGGAACGCGTGCGTATCAAGCAGCAGTCGCATCGTCACTCGTCGCCGGGGAAAAGCCTGGAGTTCTCGAACGCCGTGATGATCTCTTCATCTTCGGCGTCGAAATCGGGCCCGATCGCGATCTGACCCTCCAGGCCCCCCGGCCGCCGCGGCTCAACGGGCGCATGATAGGCAGTAAGCCGCACCCAGGGCTGCCCGGACTTGCAAATCACCACGTCTTCGCCTTCCCGAACCAGCCTGGCCAGACGGGAAAGCTGCGACTTCGCCTGATGCATGTTGACCTTCATGGGATCGTTCCGTTCGCGCCGTTCCCATTGAAACTAGCTAAGCTAAGTCTAGCTAATCCTCGATGCCGTGTCCATGCCGAGCGTCCACCTCGGCAATCCAGTCACGCAGCCGCTCCGCCTCCTCGGCTGCCGACGGATCGAGTTCCGCCTGGTAGAGCCGGGAGCGGACGACGAACACGTCCATGGCGTCCGGCGGCGTATCCCGGTTGAGGATCCCCTGCACCTTGCGCAGGAAGAAGGTGCCCCAGTCCGGTCTGCGTCCATCGATGTCGGTGAATCCGTACTCCTTCGCCAGCCCCCAGCTGGAGAACAGCCGGCCGCTCTTCGCGGCGACGCTCGGATCCGCGGCGAGCGCGGCGATCGCACGGCCGACGTAGCACGGCGTCTCGGACTCGGCGAAGTACTCGTCCTTCTTGATCGCGTCGCGCCAGCTGGCTTCGGTGACGCCGAAGTGGTCGAGCACCGCCTCGGACCGCAGGAAGCCGGGGGTGACCGCCAGCGCCGTCACGCGGTGGGCCTGGAGGTCGGCGGCCATGGCGTAGGCGAGCCGGACGACCGCGTTCTTGGCCAGATCGTAGAAGAGGTTGCCGCGATAGCCGAACGTATCGCCGTCGGTGACCTCCACGATGAGCCCGGCATTGCATTCGACCATCAGCGGCGCACCGTGGCGGCTGGTGATGATGTGCGTGTGCACGGCGCGCTCAAGCATTTGCGCACCCCTGGCGGTGGAGAGTGCCCAGAAGGGTTTTCCCCACTCGGTCAGCGCGTCGCCGCCCCAGATGTCGTTGACCAGGACATCGAGCCGGCCCGCTTCGGCGCGCACGCGGGCGAAGAGTTGTTCGACTTCCGACTCGATCGTGTGGTCGGTGCGGACCGCGATGCCGCGGCCACCCGCCGCCGAGACCAGTTCCGCCGTCTCCTCGAGCGTCTCCGGGCGCCCGGGCGTGGCGGGACGGCCATGTACGCTGCGGCCAGTGCAATAGACGGTTGCGCCCGCCTCGCCCAGCATGCGGGCAATACCGCGTCCGGCACCGCGCGTCGCACCGGCGACCACGGCCACCTGATCGCGAAGTGTACGGTCCGGCATGTTGCCCCCTGCGCTATGGTCCAGGCTAAGATACGTGCGCGACAACCAATAAGGAGGAACGACTGCCCGGCAAGCGCAGGATCCCCACGTACGCTTGGACGTTTCTGGCTCTGGCGGCGGGCCTGGCTGCGGGCGGTCTCTTCCCCCGGCCGCTCGCCCCCGTGGCCGAAGCTACATCGACGCTGATCAGCTGGATCGTCGCCGTCGTGCCGTTGCTGATCCTCGCGGCCCTCAGTCCGGCGATCGCAACCCTCGTGCGGCGCGGGCTCGCCGGACGGTTCGCCGGAGCGGTCGTGCTCTGGTACGTCTTCACGTCGACCGTTGCCGGGCTCATCGCGCTCGTCGCCTCGGCCGTGATCTTCCGCATTCCGCTGACCACCGGGGATCGGGGCGTGTGGACCGAACTCGGCGCGATGCTGCAGAGCCTCGGAGACGGCGGGGCCTCGTGGCCGCTCCTGGCGATCCTCGCGGGGGTCCTTCTCGGGGCTTTCGGCGCCCGCCACGACCCCACGTACCGGGTGCTCAGGCGCGTCGCGGACGGCATCGAGAGCACGGGCAGCAGGCTGGCCTACGTCATGATCCCCCTCATCCTCGCGTTCGGCGTCACGCTGGGCGTGCGCTTCGGCGCAAGGCTCGGCCTCGCACACTACCTCACGATGACAGGCTATACCGCCGCGCTCGTGCTCGTCTGGTGGGCGTTCTACACGTTCGTGCTGGTGCGCAGGGTGGGACGGCGGCGCGTGGGGCCCGTGCTGAGCGGGTACTACGTGCCGACTGCGGTGTTCGCCGCGGGGACGTGCTCGTCGCTGGCGACGCTGCCCGTCAACCTCGCCAACGCGAAGAAGGTCGGCGTGCGCGACGAGGTGGCCGACTTCGTGCTGCCGTTCGGCGCGGTCGTCAACCTCGACGCCAGCGCGCTGGCCTACCTCGCGTACGGGCCCTTCGTGGTGAGCTACGTCTTCGGCATGGAGCTGAGCTGGATGATGATGCTGGCCGCCTGGCCCGCCGTCGTCCTGTTCACCATCGCCGCGCCCGGACTCCCGGCGGGGATGGGGACCGCGCTCTGGAGCGCGACGCTGTTTGCGAGCATCCTCGGGATCGAGGGCCCGGCACAGGGCGAGTTCATCGCGACGTGGATCGCGCTTTCGGGCGGCATTCCCGACATGCTCCGCACGGCCACGAATTGCACCGGCGACGGCTACACCGCAATCATCTTCGATGGCCGATTCGACGAGTTCTTCGGGAGGCGGCGTGGCTGAGGGCGCCAGCGCGGCCGATCCAGCCATGGACTTGTCCCGCGGCGCGGGCGTGGCCGATCCGGCCATTGACTTGTCCCGCGGCGCGCAGCGGCTGGTGCACGTCAACGGGCGCGTGCAGCCGGGCGAGCAGGTCGTCGTGGTGACCGACCCCACCATGCTGCGCTACGCGGACGCCGTCGCCGGGGCCGCCCGCGAGGCCAGGGCCGCGGTGACCGTGTGCATCATCCCGATGCGGGACCAGGACGGGCAGGAGCCGCCCCCTCCGGTGGCGCGCGCGATGGTCGCAGCGGCAGTGATCTTCTCGCCGGTACGCATATCGATCACGCACACGCGCGCGATGCGGGCCGCGCTCGACGCGGGCGCGCGCGTATGCATGATGACGGCCTACACCGACGCCATCATGACCGGCGCGGCCTTATGCAGGACCGACTTCCAGGCCCAGGCCGCCGTGTGCCGCCGTCTCGGAGCCGCGTTCACCAACGGCGAGCTTGTTCACCTCACCTCCCCCCGCGGCACGGATCTGCGCTTCGGCATCGAGGGACGCACCGCGAACGTGCTGACGAACATTCCGGAGCCCGGCGAGCTTGCCCCGGTGCCGGATATCGAGGTGAACGTGGTGCCGGTCACGGGTTCGGCCGAGGGGACGCTGATCGCCGACGCGTCGGTGCCGTATCTGGGCATCGGCGTGCTCGACGAGCCGATCCGCTGCACAGTGCGGGCGGGCTACATCGTCGAGATGACCGGCGGGGCGCAGGCGGATCTGCTGCGGAAACACCTGGAGTCGTTCGGGAATCGGCAATGCTTCAATGTGGCGGAGCTGGGCGTCGGACTGAATCCGAACGCGCGGCTGACCGGCGAGATGCTCGAGGACGAGGGCGTCATGGGCACGATCCACATCGGGATCGGGACGAGTCACACGCTCGGCGGCGAGATCGTGGCGCCCACGCACTACGACTTGCTGATGTGGGATCCGACGATCGCGGTGGACGGACGAGTCGTGCAGCGGGGGAGGGAGGTGTTGGTGTGAGGGCGGACATGACGGACGGTGCGAGGATTCTGGTGCGGACCTGCGCGGATGTTCGCGAGGGTGAGCAGGCGGTGATTGTCACGGATCCGGAGCGGCTGGCGATCGCGCGCGCCGTGGCCGACGAGGCGCTCGGGACGGGAGCGGCGGCGAGCATCGTGATCCCGCCCGCGCGGTCGATCGACAACGAGGAACCGGGGCCCGCCGTAGCGGCGGCGCTATTGGCCGCGGACGTGGTCTTTCTGCCCGTGACCCTTGCGATGGCGCACACGCGGGCCGTGGGCGAGGCGATCGGTGCCGGTGCGCGCGTGCTGTCCATGACCGCGTTCACCGAACGGATGATGCGCGAGGGCGGGCTCTTTACGGACTTCCGGGCGCGTCAATCCCTGTGCCGGGCGCTGGCGGAGAGGCTGACGGCGGGCGGGCGGCTGCAGGTCACGAATCCCGCGGGCACCGATCTCACCATGAGTCTGGAGGGTGTGACGGGTAACAGCCACGCGTGCCTGCTGGACGGGCCCGGCTTCTCGGCGGTCCCCAACATCGAGGCCAACTGCGCGCCGGCCCAGGGCACGGCCGAGGGCGTGTTCGTGTGCGACGGGAGCATCCCCTACTACGGTGTCGGTCCGGTGCGCGAGCCCGTCACGTTCCGGATTGCCGACGGCTTCGTGACTACGATCGAGGGCGGGGATCAGGCGGATTTCCTCGCGGATCTGCTGGCGCGGCAGGACGACCCCTGGGTCTATAACCTGGCCCAGTTCGCGTTCGGCCTGAATCCGGACTGCACCGAGTTCACCGGCGAGATGCTCAACGACGAGGGGGTGAACGGCACGGTCCATATCGGGATCGGCACGTCGGCCAACCTGGGCGGGTCCGTGTCGGCGAAGACGCACTTCGATGCGGTCGCGCGGGCTCCGACGGTGTGGATCGACGGCGAGTTGGTGCTGTCGGTCGGCGAGATTGTCAGCGGCTGAGGTTCACCACCTCGATATTCCGCCAGCGGACCTTGATCCCGCCGCCGTCGTGGATCTGGAGCGCGATCGACCCGTCGCCCGCCCCGATCGTCTCGTCTTCGAAGTCGACCATGCGTGTCCCGTTCAGCCATGTCGTCACCCGGTCGCCCACCGCGCGCACCCGCATGGTGTTCCAGTCGCCCATCTGGAGCGCGGCGTCGAGTTCCGGGTCCGGCTGGACGAGCCACCCGCGCCCGTACGACTCGTAGATCCCGCCCGTGAACAGGCCCGGCGGCGCGACCTCGGCTTGCCAGCCGCTGACCGTCGTGCCGTCGACGCTTGAACGGAAGAACACGCCGCTGTTGCCGTCGGCCTCCTGGTGGAAGTCGAGGGTGAGGTCGAAGTCGCGGAAGGTGCGGTCGGTGGTGAGGTACCCGTAGGCGGCGTCCGGGCCGCTCTCGCAGACCAGCTCGCCGTTCTCGACGAACCATTGTTCCGTCCCGTGCACCTGCCAGCCGTCGAGGTCCTCGCCGTTGAAGAGCGAGACGGGCTCCAGCGGCAGGACCTTGATGTTGCGGTAGAAGACGTTGCGGCCGTGGTCCTGGAGTCCGATCGGGCCGGACGCCGCGCGGCCGTACTGCGGAAACGGCGCGAACTTGCTGGCGGCGACGAGCGCCTCCCACTCCGGCGAGCCGAGCACGTATTCCACCGTCTTCGTGCCATTCAGCCAGTGCTCGACGTGGTTGTTGGCGATGCGGATGCGGGCGGTGTTCCACTCGCCGGGGCCGTGCAGCATCTTCTCGCCGGCCGAGTGCAGGTCGTAGTTGTCGCCGGTGAGGTGGGTGTTCATGTCCATGGTACCCATCTCGATGTATGCCGGGTCGTCAAGAACCTGGTACTCCGGCGCATTGTGCCATATCTCCGCGCCCGGCTCCTCGATCACGCGGTAGAGGACGCCGCTGTTGGCGACCTCGGAGAGCATGAAATCGAACTTGAGGTCGAAATCGGTGAACGACTCGGTGGTGACGATGTCCCCCCCGATGGGGACGTCCGGGTCGGTGGCGGTTGCGCCGACCACGAGCATTCCGTCGACGACGGCCCAGCCGGTGTCGGGGAACTCCCCGCGGTTGTAGCCGCGCCAACCGGTGGTGGTTTCGCCGTCGAAGAGGAGGCGCCAGCCGGCATCGCGCTCGGCGTCGGTGAGGGTGTTGGGGGCGGAGGTGGCAGGGGCCTCACCTGCGGCAGGCGGGGCCTCGGAGCCGTCGGAGCAGGCAGCGGCCAGAAGCGCGATCAGCGCAGCGGCGAGCTTGCGGCGTGCGAGTGCGGTGTGTGTCGGGTGCATGGTGCACATCCCTGTCAATTGGAGATTGCGGCGATCTGCCGGGCCGCGCGGACGCCCGAAAGAAACGCGCCGTGTACGGTTGCCGGATAGTCAGGGTGAGTCGCTTCGCCAGCGAAGAATACCTTGTCGTCGACGGGTTCGCCCAGTACCGCGTACTGCTCGAAGGAGGATCCGGCCGGCACAAAAGAATACGCACCGTGCGTCCACTGATCCGAGTTCCAACGCGTGATGCGTGCGTCACTGGGTGCCGGCACATCCCCGTACATGTCCGTGAGAACCGCGACGGCGTCCTCGACGATCTGGCGATCGGAGTACTGCTCAAGCCGGGCACCGTATGTGCCTGCGTTGAACATCATGAGAATCGGCAGCCCGGTATGAGGATACAGGTTGAGGGTCTCTGCCCAATGCCCCTTCTCCGCACCCACGCGGCCGATGAACTCGACGTCCCTGTCCCAGAACACTTCGTCGAACAACAGGCATGTCTTGTTCAGCACGCCCATCTCAAGGCGGTCGATCCCGCGCCGCTTTCGGGGCGGCAACGACGGACGGTACGAAATGCGGCCCTGCTTCAACACACCCAGCGGAACCGTCACAATAACTCCGGCGGCCTCGAAGGTCGCGCCAGTGGCCGTCGCAAGAACAACGCCAGTCCCCGAATGGTCGATCTCTGTCACGGCCAGCCCAAGCCTGACGGCTGCGCCATCCGCCAGGGTGTCGACGATCTGCCGGTATCCGCCGGGGAAAACGACATCCTGTCCGGCATACGCGCTTCCGCCTTCGACGCTCAAGAGCGAGAGATCCCTGATGTCGGCACCGTATTCGTGCTCGACGATCGTGTTGAGCAGGTATGCCAGGTAGTGCTTGTCAGGGTCACCGGGGGCGTACGTCGTCAGGTATTGCTCATATGCGGACCGCAGCGGGCTGTCGGGCTGTTTTTCCGCAAGTTCCCAGAAACGGCGAAGGGCTTCTCCAGCGGGCAACGGAGGTCTGCCGACACCGGCGAAGTGCTCGACTTCGCTGTCGTAGTCCGTCGGGCTGGTTGCGATACGGTTTTCCCTGGCGATAGCGCTGATCGGGTTTCCGTCCACGCCATGTATCCACGACGCTCCCAGATCGATCGGAATGTTGCTGCCGATGGTGTCCGTCCAGATGCGCCCGCCGATCCGGTCACGTGCCTCCAGGATCACGACGTCCTCGAACCCGTTGGCGCGAAGTTCGCTGGCCGCGGCCAGTCCGGCCACGCCGGCGCCGACGATCACGACACTCCGATTGCGCCGTGGCGAATCGGACTTGACCGCGGCTGTGGGGGCGATTCCGGCCGCCGCGAGCGCTCCCTTGCAGAAAGCCCGGCGGGTCAGTCTCGCGGGCGACCCGGTGCTCATCGAGGCATCAGACCAGCCTCATTGCATCGGGATCCCAGCGAACGATCCGGTCCTCGAAGTAGCTGGTGTTGCAGGCCAGCGCCGGGGCAGCCGCGCGCAGTCCGAAGGCCGCGTCCTCGAGGGCGGGAGGGCCGCCGCGGATCGCCTGGAAGAAGTTGAAGAAGTGGTCGACGTGGGCGCCCCGGTAGCCGCGTTCGACCTCGTATCGGACCTCGGCCGGGGGCAGCATGCGAACCCGCGCGGGGAGGCCGCCTTCATCCGCCGCCGCCTCGGCCATCTTCTCCTGCGAGAAGGCGTCCATCGGGTCGACCGCTACGTTCTTGCGAAGCACAACATCAGTCCACGTCACATCCATGGCACCTTCGCTCCCGACCAGGCGCAGGAACGTGCTGCCGGACGTTCCGTCGACGAAATTGACGCGGAGCGACAGGTTGAAGCCCGGATGCGTGTCGGTTTCGGGGTAATCGAAGACGCCGAGGAGCACGTCGGGCACCTCGCGGCCGTCCTTCCAGTAGCGGAGCCCGCCCGCGGCCTGGATGCGCGTGGGCCCGTGCGAGCTGACGACGAAGTGGAGGCTGGAGAAGAGGTGGACGAAGAGGTCGCCGGCGACCCCGGTGCCGTAGTCGCGGTAGTTGCGCCAGCGGAAGATGCGGAGCGGGTCGTAGGGCCGGTCCGGCGCGGGTCCGAGGAAGCGTTTCCAGTCGACGGTGGCCTCCGACGCTTCGGAAGGGATGGGATATTGCCATGCCCCGATGGGATCGTTGCGCGCCCAGAACCCCTCGGCATAGTTGAGCTGGCCGATCGCGCCGTCCTCGTACAGCTCCTTCGCCTTCTCGTTGCCGAGCGAACTCATGCCCTGGCTGCCGACCATGAAGACGCGGCCCGATTCCTCCTGCGCGCGGATCAGGTCGTGGCCCTCGGCGATGTCGTGCACCATCGGCTTCTCGCAGTACACCGACTTGCCGGCGTTGAGTGCGTCGACCGAGATCGGCTGGTGCCAGTGGTCGGGCGTGCCGACGATGACTGCGTCGACGTCGTCGCGGGAGAGGACTTCCCGGTAGTCGCGCGTGGTGAAGATGTCGCCGTGGCGCTCGCGGGCGGCGTCGAGGCGGCCGTCGAAGACGTCGCAAGCGGCCACGAGTTCGACCCCGGGGATCCGGAGCGCGGTGTTCACGTCGGCCATCCCCATGCCACCCGCGCCGATCACGGCCAGGCCGATGCGGTCCGAGGGGGCGACCTGGCGCCCGTGCTGCCCGTGGGACTTGGCAATGGCCCTGCGGGACAGGGTGCGGCGTTCGGTGTGCCCGCTGCCCGAAAGCAGCGACGGCACACCGGCGGCGAGCGCCGAGCCGGCCGCGACGGACTTGACGAATGTGCGCCGGCTACTGGCGACCGGCGGCTCGGGAACGGACTTTTTCTCTTGGCTCATGGCAGCGGCTGCGTGGAGAGTCGATGTGGGGCGGGTGTCGCCCTTATGTGAGCCGGAAACGTAAGTGCGGGCCGATTCGGTCGGCAAAAGCAGCAGGGGGGAACAAGTGCGAAGATCTGAACACCCGCGGACACCTCAGCGCCCATCTGTCCGCCCGACGCCCCGACGATGGATGACCGCCCTTTTGCCCCTGCTGGCGTTCGGATCCGTTGGCCTCGCGCTCGCGCCTCCTCCGGCCGCGGACCCCGTGCGGGTCGTGGTCGAAACCGACATGGGCACCTTCGAACTGGACGTCGACGTCGACCGGGCTCCCGTCACCGCCGCCAACTTCCTGCGCTACGTCGACGGCGGCCACTACGACGGCGGCGCGTTCTTCCGCACCGTCCACGCGGACAACCAGCCCAACGACTCGATCCGGATCGCGGTCGTACAGGGCGGCCGGAATCCGGACTCGGGCCTCGAGTCCTTCCCGCCGATCGCCCTGGAGCGCACCAGCGAGACCGGCATCCTCCACACCGACGGAGCGGTGTCGATGGCGCGGGGCGGCCCGGACACCGCCACGCACAGCTTCTTCATCTGCATCGGCGACCAGCCGTCGCTCGACTTCGGCGGCATGCGCAACCCCGACGGGCAGGGGTTCGCGGCGTTCGGGACGGTCGTGGCGGGGATGGACGTGGTGCGCGCGATTCACACAGCGCCGTATGAAGCGCAACAGCTGGCGCCGCCGGTGACGATCGTGAGGGTGTACCGGAAAATGTAAACCAAACGTTACAATATGTAATGTCTGATTTACATTTCTACTGCCCTGGCGGTCCTCCCGGCAGCGCCGGCGGCCCACCCAGCACAAAGTCGTTCCGGTAATACAGCGTCCCCCGCTTCACCGTGAGCTCCACGGCGCGCAGACTCTCCGGGTCCGCCAGCGGGTCCTCGCGCAGGAACACGATGTTGGCGTGCTTGCCGGGCTCGAGCGTGCCGATCTCGTCTTCCAGCCCGAGCGCGACGGCACCATGGTGCGAAGCCGCTCTTAGCACGTCGATCATCGGCATGCCCACCTCTTCGTGCAGCAGGCGGATCTCCTCGTGCAGCGCGGGGAAGACGGAATCGGGTGGGGTCATGCCGTCGGTGCCCGCGGCGACCATCACGCCGGCCTCGTAGGCGCGGCGGGTGAGTTCGAAGGCTTCCTCGGTCCCGCACCTCGGCCGCACCCCGCGGCGGCGTCGGTCGATCGGGGGAGCGGGCGGACGGTCCGGCGCGGCGCGTGCAGTGTCAGCTGCCTCGCCGGGAGGGCGCGCGCCGACCGTGTCGATCGCGGCCATGCGTTGCTGCCCGATCTGCACCACGATCCGGAGGGTCGCGTCGAGGACCGTGCCGTTGCGTCTCATTGCGGCGAAGACCGAATCGATCACGGGGTCGTCCAGGTCGACATCCACGAACCCGGAACGCAGCCCCTCCTGACCCTCGCGGAACACGTCGTCGGGGATTGCCGCGCTGCCCAGATCGCACACATGTGACATCGCGCGCACGCCGGCCCGTGCCACCTCCAGCGACCGGGCGGGGCCGACGTGTACATGCGCCCACACGGGGATGTTCTGTCGGCGGGCCTCGGCCGCGATCTCGGCCAGCAGGTCGCCGCTGATCGCTGCATACGTCTTGATCCCGGTGGCCCAGGTCCCCCGCGCCAGCGTCACGGCCTCCCTCAGGTCCGTCTCTTCGGTGACCGACTGCATCCAGGTCACGGCGCCCGGAGTCTCTCCCGCCGCCGACGAAACCGTGCGCGGATCGGTGAAGAACTCGGGTCCGGCCATCAGCGCCGAAAAGCGCAGGTCCGGCGCGTCGATCTCCTTCACCAGCGACGCGCGCTGAAGATCCATGAGCGAGCGTACGTCGCCCGCCATGTCGCGGGCGGTGGTGATGCCTCCGTACAGCTGGCGGTTGAGGATGAACTGCGCCCGCTCGCGGTTGGCCATGGTGGCAACGTGGGTGTGCGACTCGATCAGTCCCGGAATTGCGTGCCACGCGCTCGCGTCCACCACTTCGGCGCTTTCGAGCATCTCTGCGTCCAGCTCCCCGACCGGCACAACCGCCACGATCACTTCATCCTCGACAACGATCGCCATGTCGTCGCGGGCAGCCGCACCGGTCCCGTCGATAACCGTCGCGCCCTGGAAGATGGTCCGCGCCGCCCCGGCGGCCTCCTCGCCCGGCCCGGCCTGGGCCTGCAGCGCACCGCTTCGGGCGGGCAGCACACCAGCCGCGAAGAAAGCGATGAGGATCGCGACTGCCGGGCGCCCCGCGTTCATGATCGGCGGCCGCGCCTCACCTTACCGCCGCCGGCAGGGTCTTCACCACGATCGTGGGCACGTCGAATTCGTCCTTTTCGACAAAGGCGACGCGCCCGTCGGGGCCGAAGGCGCTCGGCATGCCCGTCTGGTCGACCGGAAAGGTCCCGACGTACTCGGCGTCCGCTCCGAAGACGTCGATGGGGCCGGCATCGTCCCACGGCTCGTCGCCGCGCCGCTGGATCCACAGGCTTCCGTCCCAGGTGGCCCGCACCGCGCGCACCACGGGGACCTCGGGGAAGAACGGGGCATCTTCCAGTCCTTCGCGCATTCTCTCCACGTAATCTCCGGCAAACAATTCCATCATGCCGCGCGCCATCGCCGGGCCGGATTCCGTGCTCTCCTGTATTTCCTCGATTTGCCGCTCGATGGTTGCGGCCCGGATCCGGGGGGTGACCGCTTCGGGATGCAGCGATCGTCGTACCACCGTGATCGTGGCACCGTCGGCGTCCAGCAGCTTGATCGCGTACGCCGACGAATCGGAGTAGGCGATGGTGCCGTCGGGGAGGAGGTCCCAGAGCAACGCCGGCTGGTACTGGGTGGTTTGCCGGGCTGTGAGCGACACAACTGCGGAGACATCCATCATGTCGTCCATGGTCAGCTCTTCCGCAGGCTCGGAGGGCGGAGACCACGCCTGCAGGATCGGTACCGCGACGACCACATCGCCGGACAGATCCAGACGTTCGAGGCCGCGGTCGTCGACCCCGTCGTCATCGCCTGCCTCCACACCGGTGAACTCGGCCATCGCGTCGAACATTCCGCCGAGCATGCTCGGCATACCCTGCGCTACGAGCGCCTCCCCGTCCGGGGTGCCGCGGATGTCCATCCGCATGTTGGTCATGGGGGCGAGGGGACCGCCACCTCCGCCCATTCCCACGAACCGTTCCAGCTCGCCCGTCGGGCTGAACACCTGGTAGGCGTTATGCCCCATGTCCGCAACTGCCATGCGACCGTCTCGCCAGACGACCAGGTCGGCGGCCAACTGGAACTCGCCCGGACCTTCGCCCGCACCACCGATGGTCCTCACGAGTTCGCCCTCGGGACCGATCACCACGACCTCGTCCGCGATGGCGTCCAGCACGAACAGATTGCCCGATCCGTCGAAGGCCATCGCCGTCGGGTCGGTGAACTGAGCCCAGTCGGGCGCGCTGACGCCGCCGGCGCGATACACCTCCGGGAACCCGGCCTCCAGGTTACGGTCGCGCTCCTGGGCGTTTGCGGACTGGGCGGTTGCAGACTGCGCTGCGGTGACAAGGCACGCCAGGGCCAGGCCTGCAGAAAGCCGCAAGCTACCTGGCAGCCGGCGAGGGCGGCCCGGGGAACGGGGAGTCATGGAACTCTTCACGATATCTTCATCCTGTCCTGTGGCCGGGTTGCGCCCCGGCGCAAGCGTCGCCGCCCACCCCCGCCACAATGTACGACAGTCCCGCCGCTCGTTCACCCCGCTTTCGCCCCGGGGAACAAATGGCGTACCTTACTGTTTCCCGTTTTTCAAGGAGTATCCCGCCAAGTGTCTTCCTCAGCACATCTGGCGTTCGAGCGCGACATCGTCGAGCTGGAGGACCAGATCACCCGGCTTCGCGAGATGGCGTCGAAGCGGGGCCTCGATGTCGCGGACGAGGTGCGCGTCCTGAGCGCCAAGCTCGAAGTGCTGCGCGACGAGACCTATCGCAACCTGACTCCGATGGAGCAGGTGCAGGTGGCCCGTCATCCGCGGCGGCCGTATACGCTTGACTACGTCTCCGGCATCTTCACCGACTGGTTCGAGCTCAAGGGCGACCGGGGCTACCGCAACGATGAGGCGATCGTCGGCGGATGGGCGCGCCTGAACGGGCAGTCCGTCATGTTGATCGGGCATCAGAAGGGCCGTGACATGAAGGCCAACCTGCGCCGCAACTTCGGGATGCCCCACCCCGAGGGCTATCGCAAGGCGCTCCGGCTCATGAAGATGGCGGCGAAGTTCGGCCGGCCGGTGGTGACGCTCATCGACACGCCCGGGGCGTATCCCGGCTTCGGCGCCGAGGAGCGCGGCCAGGCGGAGGCGATCGCCACGAACCTGCGCGAGATGGCCCGGCTGCGCGTGCCGACGATCTCCGTGGTGATCGGCGAGGGCGGATCGGGAGGCGCGCTGGCCTTGGGCGTCACGGACCGCGTGCTCATGCTCGAGCATTCGATCTACTCGGTGATCTCGCCCGAGGGCTGCGCCGCCATCCTGTGGCGTTCCGCCGACGAGCGCGAGAAGGCCGCCCGGGCGCTGCGCCTGACGTCATCCGACCTGTTGTCTCTGGGCGTCACCGACGAGGTGATTGCCGAACCGCCGGGCGGAGCGCACGCAGACCCGCCGTCCACCATGTCCGCCCTCGCCGATGCCCTCAAGCGACACCTGGACGAGCTCGGCGCCATGACGCCCGACGACATGGTGGCGCGCCGGTGGGCCAAGTACGAGGCGCTCGGCCAGTGGATCGAGGCGTAGCGGCAGGATGTCCGGCTTCGCGGAGGTGAGCTTCAAGGGCACGCGCCGGGGCTACTTCCGCTTCGACGCGCTCGACCTGTCGCCCGGCGACCGGGTCATCGTGCAGTCGGACCGTGGCGAGGACCTGGGGCGGGTGACCGCGCTGGGGAGCATCGCCGAGCGCAAGTGTTCGTCATCGGGAGGCTGTGCCACGCCCACACCCACGTTGCGCGTGCTTCGCCGGGCCGGCGCGGAGGAGGTGTCGCGCGCCACTCACAAGGCGGAGGACGAGCGGCGCGCCCGTCTGGAGACGCGCAAGCACGTCGCGCGCCACGGTCTCAAGATGAAGGTCACCGAGACGGAGTGGCAGTTCGACCGCAAGAAGCTGATCATCTATTTCACCGCCGAGAAGCGGGTGGACTTCCGCGCGCTGGTCCGCGACCTGGCCCGGGCGTTCCGCACGCGCATCGAACTCAAGCAGATCGGTGTGCGCGACGAGGCCGCGCTCCTGGGCGGCGTGGGGCGGTGCGGGCGTGAACTGTGCTGCTCCACGTGGCTCCCCGAACTGCGGCCGGTGAGCCTGCAGCTCGCCAAGGACCAGAGCCTGTCGCTCAACCCGGCCCAGATATCCGGCTGCTGCGGCCGTCTCATGTGCTGCCTCATGTACGAGCACCAGAGTTACGTGGACGCGCGCCGCCGGTTCCCGCGCGAGGGCAGGAAGATTCGCACCGCCCACGGCTACCAGCGCGTGGTCAGCGTGAACATCTTCAACGACACGATTACCCTGAGGAGCGACGACGGACAGCAGCGGGTCGTAAGCGTCGCCGACCTCAAGAAGGAGATGGCGGCCCGGCCGAGGAGGTAGACCCATGTGTGTTCGCATCGTGCTCGCGGTGTGCCTGGCAGCCATCGCCTGCGGTGACGGCCCGACAACAAACGACCCCGCCGAGACACTGGCGGCCGTGGCCGAGGATGTCTGGCAGCGCCAGCTGGAGGTCGACCTGCGCGCGAGGGCGAGGGAGGGCCTGCCCCTGGAGCGGCTGCCGATTCCCACGCTCGAGCGCGCCCGGGCCGACGCCGACTTCAGCCGCTCGGTCCTGGATCGCCTCGCCGCGATCGACGTCGATGCACTCGGTGCCGACGACAGGATCACGTGGGAGCTGCTGCACCGCGGCGCGGAGGTGACGATCGAGGGCCTGGATCACTATTGGGTCATCACCAACGTGCTGACGCCGTACTCTTCGCCGATCGGCGGCTTGCGCCAGGTCTTCGGACTGGTGCCCGCGGGCGACGAGGCGGGCCGCGCCGACTACCTCGCGCTCCTTGCGCAGGTGCCCGAGGCGGTCGCGTTCGTCGAGTCCCACACCCGGGGCCAGATGGAGCGGGGCATCGTCGTGCCCGAGCCCAACATGGATGCCGTGGTCGGGATCGTTCGAGCGGGTATCGCCCCGTTTTCCACCGGTCCCTTCGCGGTGGCGGACGCGCGCCTCGGGGCTCAGGACGGTGATCCCGATGCGGGAAGCAGCACGGCGGCCTTCCTCGCCGAGGCCGAGCGCATCGTGGACGATGAGATCAACCCCGCGCTGGAGCGCCTCGCCGCGTTCCTGGACGGCGAATACCGCGCGGCCGCGCCCCCGGAAGTGGGGCTATCGCGCCAGCCGGGTGGCGAGGCGGCCTACCGCTACCTGGTGCGGGTGCACACCACGATGGACATCACTCCCGAGGAGATCCACGAGATCGGCCTCCAGAACGTCGCCGAGATCGAAGAGCAGATGCTCGCGGTGCAGGCGCGCGTCGGCTTCGAGGGCTCGATCGACGACTTCAGGCGCCATATCCCCACCAACCCGGACTACTTTCCGAAGTCCGTCGAAGAGGTGCGGGTGCGCTTCGATTCTCCTTCCCGGCGTTTCTTCGAGCGCGCGGACGAGTTCTTCCTCACCAAGCCCGACGCGCCCTTCGGCGCCCGGCGCCTCGACCCGGCGCTGGAGGGAAGCCAGACCTTCGGCTACTACAATCCCCCCACGCCGAACGACCCGGTGGGATACTACAACTTCAACGGCTCGGATCTGGGCCAGCGCAGCTGGCTGACCTACGCGGGCATCTCGCTGCACGAGCTCTTCCCCGGCCACCACTTCCACATCACGCGCCAGTACGCCAACGACGCGCTGCCCGCCGTGCGCCGCAACGGGATGCACACAGCCTACACGGAAGGGTGGGGCATGTACTCGACCTTCCTGGGCATCGACTCGGGTTTCCTCGCCGACGACCCGTTGGGCGAGTACGGCGCGTACATGATGGAGATCTTCGTCGCAACGCGGCTGGTCGTCGACACGGGAATGAACCTGCTCGGCTGGACGCTGGAAGAGGGCCGCCAGTACATGCGCGACCACATCTTCGACTCGGAGACCCAGATCGCGAGCGAGTCCCTGCGCTACTCGACGGACATGTGGGGCCAGGCGCTCGGCTACCAGATGGGCAAGCGCGCCATTCTGGGGCTCAGGCGCAAGGCGGAGGCGGAACTGGGGGACGACTTCGACATTCGCCGCTTCCACGAGGCGGTTCTCGGGCCGGGGTCACTGCCGATCACTGTCCTGGAGAGCCACATCGACCGGTTCATCGAGGCGGAGCGGAGCACCTCGTGACGCGGGGGAACGGGTCGTGAGCGCCGCGGACACGCGCAAAGCCGCCGCCGAACCACACGTCGAATTCGAAGGGGTCAACAAGAGCTACGACGGTACGAACCTGGTCGTCCGGGACTTCAACCTCAAGGTCAGACATGGCGAATTCGTGACCCTGCTGGGGCCCTCGGGATCGGGCAAGACCACGATCCTCATGATGCTGGCCGGCTTTCAGTCGCCCACATCGGGGCGCATTCGCGTCGAGGGCCGGTCGGTCGAGGACCTGCCCCCTCGAAAGCGCGGTATCGGCATGGTGTTCCAGAACTATGCGCTCTTCCCCCACATGACAGTCGGCCAGAACCTCGCCTTCCCGCTCGAGGTCCGGGGCATGAACGCGGAGGAGCGGGAGCAGCGCGTGGAGCGGGCGTTGCGGCTGGTGCGCCTCGAAGGGATGGAGAACCGTCGGCCGGGGCAGCTCTCCGGGGGGCAGCAGCAACGCGTCGCCATCGCGCGCGCCCTGGTCTTCGAGCCGGGTCTCGTGCTCATGGACGAACCGCTCGGCGCCCTGGACCGGAGCCTCCGCGAGGAGATGCAGTACGAAATCCGCCGCATCCACCGGAAGCTGGGGGTCACGATCGTGTACGTGACGCACGACCAACAGGAAGCGATGGTGATGTCCGACCGGATCGCCGTGCTCAAGGACGGCGCGGTCGAACAGATCGCGTCTCCGGAGGTGCTCTACGAGGAGCCCGAGCGCGCGTTCGTGGCGCGCTTCATCGGCGAGAACAACCGCCTCCACGGACGCGTTGTGTCGGCGGAGGGTGCGCTCTGCGACGTGGACACCGGCAGGGAGCGCGTTCGCGCGTTGCGGGTGGTGGACTGCAAGCCCGGCGACAAGGTCACCCTGTCGATCCGTCCGGAACGCGTCTCGGTCAACCCCGAACCGGGCAAGTTCGGCAACCAGGTCGGCGGGACAGTCCGCGACCTGGCGTTTCTGGGCGACCACCTGCGCGTGCACATGGACGCGTGCGGGCGCAACGACTTCATCGCGAAGATCCCCAACATCGTCGGGCACGGCGGGATTCTGGTGGGCGACACCGTCCGCGTCGGCTGGACGGTCACCGACTGCCGCGTTCTCGACTACGAAACCAAGGCAGACTGAAAGGCAGATCATGACGAATTCGGGCCGGTCTCCGGCACACCGCTTGTCACCTGGTCACGGCGTCCGACTCGCTTCGCTGGTGGCCATCCTGGCCGCCGGCGGTGTCGACACGGCGCAGGGACAGACCCTCACCACCGTTTCCTGGGGAGGCTCCTACGCGCGGGCGGTAAACGAGGGCATCAACATCCCGTTCACCGAGGCGACCGGGATCCGGATCATCGTCGAGGACTACAACGGCGGGCTCGCGCAGATCAGGGCCCAGGTGGACGTGGGGAACGTCCACTGGGACGTCGTGGGCTTCGAAATCGCCGATGCCGTGCGCGGATGCGACGAGGGGCTTCTGGAACCGATCGATATCGCGTCGTTGCCGCCGGGGCCGGATGGAACGCCCGCCGTAGATGATTTCGTAGCGGAAGCCCAGACCGAATGCGGGGTGGGGGAGGTCTACTGGTCTACCGTTTACGCCTACAACCCGGAGAACATCCCGGGCGCAAAACCCACGACAATGGCGGATTTCTTCGACCTCGACAGGTTCCCCGGACGGCGCGGCATGCGGCGGGTCCCTCAGGTGAACCTCGAGTTCGCGCTGATCGCCGACGGTGTTCCGCTGGACGAGGTGTACTCGGTGCTCGACACGCCCGAGGGCCTGAATCGCGCCTTCCGCAAGCTGGATACGATCAAGGATCAGGTGATCTGGTGGGAGGCGGGCGCCCAGCCGCCGCAGATGCTGGCGGACGGAGAGGTCGTGATGAGCACGGCGTACAACGGCCGCATCTTCAATGCGCAGGTGGTCGAGGATCAGCCGTTCGTGATCGTGTGGGACGGGCAGCTGCTCGACGTGGGGCTGATCGGAATCGTGGCGGGCACGCCGAGGCTGGAAGAGGCGCTCCGGTACGTCGCCTTCGCCAGCAGCGCCGAGTCGCAGGCTGCCGTCGGGCGGCGCATTGCGTACTCCCCGACGCGCAGGTCCGGCATGCCATTGGTGACGACGCATCTCGAGACCGGCGTGGAGATGGCGCCGCACATGCCGGCCAGCCCGGGCAATATCGACCGCGCCCTGCGTTACGACTGGCAGTGGTGGGTGGACAACCAGGACGAGTTGAACGAGCGCTTCAGCGCCTGGCTGGTGCGCTGAGGCGATGACCGCGCCGAAACAATGACCGCGCCGAAGCAATGAACCGGACCCGGCCTCACGACCCCGCGCGCCGCGAGCGCTTCCGGGCGATGGGGTTGGTGGTGCCGCTGTTCCTCTTCATCGTCGTAACCTTCCTGGCACCACTCGGAATGATGCTGCTGCGCAGCGTCCACGATCCCGTCGTGGCCGATGCCCTGCCCGAGACGCTGCAGTCGCTGGATGACTGGGACGGCGAAGGACTGCCCACCGAAGCCTCCTACGAAGCCGTCGCGCGCGAACTGGTGCGGGCCCGGGAAGAGAGGACCCTCGGCCAGGTGGCGGGACGGCTCAACCGGATCGAAAGCGGGCTGCGCAGCGCTCTGACGCGGAGCGCGCGCGGGCTGCAGGATGTGACCGAGGGGCCCTGGCGCGAGGTCCTGGAAGGGATCGACGAGGCGTGGGCCGACCCGGCCATGTGGCACGCCATCCGCGCCACCGGGCAGCGCTTTACGGCGCGGCACTACCTGAACGCGGTCGACATGCAGCGGCTGCCGGACGGTTCCGTGGCCCGACAGCCCGAAGAGCGGCGGATCTACCTCGCGCTCCTGTGGCGCACGCTGTGGGTCAGCGGTGTGATCACGGTGCTTTGCCTTCTGCTGGGCTACCCGGTCGCGCACCTGATCGCCCACGCACCGCCGCGCCGCGCCAACCTCCTGTTGCTGCTGGTCCTGGTCCCGTTCTGGACCTCGCTCCTGGTGCGCACGACCGCGTGGATCGTGCTGCTGCAGACGCAGGGCGTGCTCAACGACATCCTTGTCGCCATCGGACTGGTCGGCGACGACGGCCGCCTCACCATGATCTACAACATGACCGGCACGATCGTGGCGATGACCCACGTGCTGCTTCCCTTCATGGTCCTCCCCCTGTACTCGGTCATGCGCGCGATCCCGCCCCGGTACATGGATGCCGCCGCGTCGCTCGGCGCCACGCGCGCGCAGGCGTTCCGGCGCGTGTACTGGCCGCAGACGCTGCCCGGCGTGGGCGCGGGCTCGCTGCTCGTCTTCATCCTGTCCATCGGCTTCTACATCACCCCCGCGCTCGTCGGGGGCTCCAGCGGCCAGCTCATCTCGAACATGGTCGCCTACCACATGCAGACGTCGCTCAACTGGGGGCTCGCCGCCGCGCTGGGCGCCGTCATGCTCGCGGGCGTTCTGGCGCTGTACCTGCTGTACGACCGCTTCGTGGGCATCGAGCGGCTGAGCCTCAACTGACCATGGCCGTCCTGAGCGCCCGCGCCGCCCGCCTGCCACTCGGTCGCTACGCCTACCTGGGGTTTTGCGCGCTTGTGTTCGTGTTCCTGGTGGCGCCGATCCTCGTGATCGTGCCGCTCAGCTTCAACGCCGAACCGTACTTCACATTCACCGAGGGGATGCTCCGCTTCGACGGGGAAGCGTATTCGCTGAGGTGGTACCGCGAGATCGTCGAGAACGAGGAGTGGCGCAGCAGCCTCGTCAACAGCCTGGTCATCGGGTTCTCCGCGACCACACTCGCCACCGTGCTCGGCACGCTGGCCGCGCTGGGGCTCGCGAATTCGCACATGCCCGCGCGCCGGCTCGTGACGGGGCTGCTGATCTCGCCCATGGTCACACCGGTGATCATTTCCGCGGCCGGGATGTTCTTCTTCTACTCGAGCATCGGGCTGGGCCAGACCCACATCGGGCTGATCCTCGCGCATGCCACGCTCGGCATCCCGTTCGTGGTCATCACCGTGACGGCCACGCTCGCCGGGTTCGACAACAACCTGACGCGCGCGGCCGCATCGCTGGGCGCGAGCCCGGTGCACGCCTTCCGCAAGGTGCAGCTGCCCCTGATCGCGCCGGGGGTCCTGTCGGGGGCGCTCTTCGCGTTCGCGACGTCCTTCGACGAGGTGGTGGTGGTGCTGTTCATGGCGGGGGTCGAGCAGCGCACGATCCCGCGCCAGATGTGGGCCGGTATCCGGGAGGAGATCAGTCCCGCGATCCTCGCCGTGGCCACGTTCCTGATCGCGTTCGCGGTGCTCCTGCTCTTCGCCGTCGAATGGCTGAGGAGGCGGGGCAGGGGGTAGTCAGTCGGCTACGCCACCCGGGCCGGGCGCCCGCCCCCCTCAGTTGTTCGGCGCGCCCGCCTCGATCCACGCCCGGATCAGCGCGATCTCCTCCTCGGGCACGGGATCGCCCTCCTCGGGCATCGTCTGGTCGACGATCATGTCCAGCAGGAAGCTGTTGGCCGGGTCGCCGGCCTCGACGACCGTACCCCATTCGGATCCCGCGATCACCCTCTCGTACTCCAGCAGGTTCAGCCCCGACTCCAGGCGCGGCTCGCCGTCTTCGTCGGGTGCGCCGTGGCACTGGGCGCAACGGTTCTGGAAGATCGGAAGAATGTCGTTCGCGAAGCTGATGGTATCCTGGGATGCCGGACTGTCGGCGAAGGCCAGGCTGCCCGCGTCTGCCACCGTGCTCGCGTCTCCCGCGTCGGGCACGCCGCGTCCCCCCAGGGCAGCCGAACTGAACGCAATCGCCGCCGCGACGGCGATCAGGGACACAAAACGGGTGCTGCGTGCGGTTGATTGATCTGTCATGGAAGTCCCGAGGTGGTCAACCCAGTCCCTCGGCCTCCTTCATCAGCCGCAGATGCGTAGCCGCCTGCGCGAGGCCGCCCTCGCCTTCGCCCCAGGAAACCCTGCCGTTTCCATCGGCGTCGGTGCCGTTCAGGATCGCATCGGCCATCGCCGCGATCTCTTCGGCGAGCGCTTTCGCTGCGGCCATGTCGGTCGCGGCGGCCACTGCTGCCGCCTTCTCGGCGATGCCCTCGGCCCAGGTCGCCACGTTCTGACAGCTGGTCTGCACATGGGTCGAGTGAGCCTTGACGGCATCCGATGCATCGTCGGACCCGCCGGCCATCCCGATGTGGCCGGCACACCCGGAAGCCGCGCGGGCGAGCCCGTAGCCCTTCCCGGGACCCCGCTCGGAGGTCGACGCGTCGATCGCGTGCAGTACGTGCACGATGTGCCGCTGGATCCCGGCCAGGTCGTCGGATCCTGCCGCCAAACCGGCGTGCTGCGCGGCCACTTCGGCTTCGGCCTGAGCCGTGGCGAGCAGCCCGGCTTCGTCCGGCGTGCCGCTGAAGCTGTCGCCGACGTGCCCGATGTGACGGTGGGCGGCGCTCTGCGCGGAGATGTCCTGGGGTGCGGCAGCCGCCACTACGGCGGTCGCAAGGGCCGCGGTGATCACGAACTTCGCTTTGGCCATTTGTCTTTGCTCCTTGGGGGAAAAGAGATTGGCGATTTCGTCGTCTGGTCGATGTGCGGAGCGAAAAGGTATGCACCTTTGCGGGACGGAACCAGATGGGGCAGCTTGTCGGCACGGCTTCGCCCGCCATGACTCGCACCTTTCCAGCCAAGGCCAGGACACCATGCCCCGTACGCAGTCACCTTTTTCGCCCTTTGTCCTGACGGTCGCCCTCGCCACGGCCCTCGCGGCCACCACCGCGTGCTCGGCTCCCGAGCAATCCGGCGATCCGGGCGCATCCGAGCCGGCCGACGCCGCGGCCGCCACCGAGGCCGCCGCCGCAGCAACCAGCTCGGCTCCGGTCGTGAACCTGATCGCCGACGGCCAGGTCGTCTTCGGCATCTTCTCCGGACCGACCACCCGCGAGCAGGGCGCGCTCATGGGCCAGAACCGCGGACTCGACTTCGTTTTCTACTCTCTGGAGTCAGGTCCGTTTGACATCATGTCAACTAAAGTTTACATGGAGGGCGTCGCGGAGGGGTCGGGAAGCGAACCACCGCACCCTCTCGTCCTCCGCATTCCGCCGATCCGAAACGGCGTGGAAGCCGCGCAGGCGCACGCGGCCGAGGCGCTGGACGCCGGAGTGGCCGCGATCGTCTTCCCGCACGTGGAGTCTGCGGACGAGGCCGCTGTGGCGGTGGCGGCGATGGGCGACGACCACTGGCCCGGCAACCCCTCGGGCTCGCTCTTCAGCATCCTGATCATCGAGGACCGGAGCGGCGTGGAACGGGCCGACGAGATCGTCGCCACCGAAGGCGTCAGCGTGGTGTTCCCGGGCCCGGGCGACCTGCGCCGCTCCTACGAGGGCGACATGGACGCGGTGGAAGCCGCGATCCAGACCGTGCTGGCGTCATGTCAGCGCCACGGGGTGCCGTGCGGCATCACCGCCGGCGTGGACGACATCGCCGAGCGCATCGAGCAGGGCTTCCGGATGTTCATCGTGACCGACGCGGCCGCCGTGACGCCGGGGAGGGCGGCGGCGGGGCGGTAGCGATAGGCCTACCGCCATAACTCGCCCGGCATGATCCGGCGCATGAATCCGTCGAAGCGCGGCACGGTAAACGCGGTCTCACCGTGGCCGGGGCTCCAGATCATGCCCTTGGAGATCAGTTGTGCGCGCAGTGGACCGAGCGATGTGACCGCGCGGCCCAGTTGCGACGCGATGTCACCCGACCGATGGGGTCCCGCGCCGAGTTCGGCCATCGCGCGCAGGTAACGCTTCTCCGATGGGGTCAATCGGTCGAACCGCACCATGAAGAAGCTCTCGTCCAGGGTGGCCATGGTCCCGGGGGCGGCGGCCACGACGTCGCTACGCTCGATTGGGGAGCGCTCAGCAGTGTCCCAGGCGTGTCGGCCCCACTCCTGGAGGAAGTAGGGGTAGCCCTCGGACTCCTGGAAGATCAGCGAGACCGCGTCTTCCGCGTAATCAACGCCCAACGCCGCCGCTGGCTTCGCGATCGCCTGAGCCGCCGCTTCCTGAGACAGCGGGCCCACCGTGGGGAAGTCGAAGAGGCGCTCCGCATACGACTTGGCCCGGCCAAGTCTCCCGCGAAGCTGGGGCAGGCCCGCGCCCACAAGGATTACGGGCAGCTGGCGCTGCGCGGTCCGGTGAAGCGCCACGACAAGCGCGGCCAACTCTTCTCCGGCCACATACTGAAGCTCGTCCACGATCATGACGAGACCGGTGTCGGCGCCGCGGCAAGCTTGGCCGACGATCTCGAGAAGCTCCTGCAGATCGAGTTCCAGATCCCCGTTGTCGGCGAGTCCGGGTTCAGGATCCAGATCCAGACCGACTTCGATATCGTGGTACGTGACCTTCAACGCGCCGACGAACCCGGCCAGAGCACGGAGCGCGCGCAACGACAGCTCACGCGTCCTTGATCTCCTGGCCAGGCCAACCAATACGCGGCGGAGCCCGGGTGCCAGCATTGCGGGCAGCGATCGGGACTCGGGCGCCTCCACCTGGGTGACAAGCAGGCCGCGTGCTTCCGCCTGGTCACGCATCCGGAGCAACAGGACGGTCTTTCCGACGCCCCGAAGCCCCACCAGCATCACACTCTTTGACGGTCGGCCTGCCCGCGTCCGCCCCAAGGCCACATCCACCTTCTCCAACACATCCTCACGACCCGCCAGTTCCGGCGGGGGCATGCCGGCGCCTGGCGAGTAGGGGTTCAGAACAGGATCCATCGGCTCCAGTTATACAGAGTTTAGGCAGTTTATGTCAGGAACATAATATCGCTAAACTCCCTATAACTCCACCCGTGAACCCGCTTGGCGGCTCGCATCCAGCCACCCCCGCGCTTGCGCCCCGCGCCCGCACCGCGTCCCTTTGCGACGTGCGCATCGGGGTCGTCCAAGTCGACCCTCGCGATCGCGCCGGCCAGCCTCCCACGAACCCGGAAAACACCGATGCGACACCACTCTTCGACTCCCGCAAGCGCCAATGCAATGGCCAGATGGGCCGGGCGTGCGCTCACCGCGGCCGCGCTGGCCGCCATCGCGCTCCCTCCCCAATCCACCGTCGCCCAAACCGACGGCTCACCGGGCGCGTCCATCCCCTCCCCCGAGGAGTTCTTCGGCCACCAGATGGGCGCGGACCGCAAGCTCGCCCGCTGGGACAAGCTGGTCGAGTACTACGAGCTGATCGACGCCGCCAGCGACCGAGTCCAGGTCGTGCACATGGGACCGTCCACGCTCGGCGAGCCCTTCCTGTCGATCTTCGTCTCGTCGCCGGCCAACCTGGCCCGCCTCGACGACTTCAAGCGCATGAACGCGGTGCTTCAGGACCCGCGCGGGCACAGCCAGGCCGAGATCGACGACGCGGTCGCCAACGGCAAGGTCGTCTTCGTTCAGTCGTACGCGCTGCACTCCACCGAGGTCGCGTGCAGCCAGACGCCCGCCGAGGTCATGTACCTCTTCGCCACCCGCGACGACGACGAGATCCACGAGATCCTCGACAACACGATCTCGATCCTCATTCCGGCGTTCAACCCGGATGGCGTGGGCATCGTCAACGAGTGGTACGACCGCTGGGTCGGCACCGAGTACGAGGGCGCCAACCCGCCCGAGCTGTACCACCACTACATCGGGCACGACAACAACCGCGACGCCTTCATGCAGAACACGGTCGAGTCGCGCTACGGGGCAGAGATCATGTTCCGGGAGTGGATCCCGCAGGCGTACATCGACCACCACCAGATGGGGCCCTTCACGGCCCGCATCTACCTGCCGCCGTACGCAGAGCCGATCCGCCCCGGGGGCGACCCGCTGGTCTGGCGCGAGATGTCGTGGTACGGCGCGCACATGGCCTACCGCATGGAGGAGATCGGCTTCCAGGGCACGGTGAACGCGGCGATCTACTCGGGATGGGGGCACTTCGGGTTCCACTGGATCACGCCCTTCCATAACATCGCGGGCATGCTCACCGAGTCGGCCAGCGCCCGCCTGGCCACACCGCTCTACGTGCACCCGGACCAGTTGCAGGGCTCGCGCCAGCTCCCCGAGTACGAGGCGCAGACGACCTTCCCGAACCCGTGGCCGGGCGGCTGGTGGCGCGTGCGCGACATCGTGGAGCGGCAGATCGTAGCGACCTTCTCGCCGTTGGAGATTGCCGCCAGGAACCGCGAGACGGTGCTGCGCAACGCCTACAACAAGTCGAGCCGCCAGATCCAGCGCGGAATGGGCGACGAAGTCAAGGCGTACGTGATCCCCGCCGCCCAGCACGATCCGCTGACCATGGCCAAAATGGTCGACAAGCTGCTCCTGCAGGGCATCACGGTCGAGCGCGCGCCCACCGCCTTCACCCACGAGGGCCGCGTCTACGGCGAGGGCAGCTACGTGGTGTCGCTGGCGCAACCCAAGCGCGGCGTCATCCGCTGGCTGCTGGGCCAGACCGACTACCCGGACAACAGCTACACCCGCACCGCGTCCGGCGACCCGATCCGCCCGTACGACATGTCTGCCGATGTGATCGCGGAATTCATGGGCGTGAGGGTCGACCCCGCCGGCACGGCGGTGGAGGCGAACCTGACGGCGGTATCCGGCCAGATCGAGCCTGCGGGGATGGTCGCGTCCGCCGCCCCGCACGGGTACCGGATCGACGGCACCGTGAACGACGCCTTCAAGGCCGTCAACATGCTCTTCGCGGCGGGGGCCTCAGTGCGTCGCGTCACCGGGGACGGCGCGGTAGCAATGCCCGGCGACTTCATCGTCGAAGCGGGCACCGCGCCCGGGACGCTCGCCGAGATCGCCTCGGCCACCGGCGTCGACTTCGCCGCGCTCGACGGCGACGGCGACGCATTCAGTCATTCCATCGCCCGGCAGCGCATCGGCATGTACCAGCGCTTCTACGGCGGCAACATGGACGAAGGCTGGACGCGCTGGCTGCTGGAAGACTTCGGCTTCGAGTACACGAGCCTCTTCGACCCGGACATCCTGGCGGGCGACCTGCACGAGCGCTGGGACGTGATCATCCTCCCCAACGACTCACGCATCATGATGCTCGGGCCCACCGAGCGGGCTGCCGGCGGCCGCGGCCCCGACCCCGCAGGCACGCCGCCCGAATACCGGAGCGGCTTTGGTGAGGAGGGTGTTGCGGCGCTCGACGCCTTCGTCCGCAACGGCGGCACGCTCGTCACGTTCGCCCAGGCCGGCGACCTGGTCCTCCAGGGCTTCGATGTCCCGGTCCGCAACGCGGTGGCCGGCATGTGGGGCAACGAGTTCTGGGCCCCGGGCTCCACGCTGAAGGTCGATGTCGACACCTCGAGCCGGTTCGCCTACGGCATGCCGGAGCGCGCCCTGGCGGCCTATCTCGCGGGCGGCCAGGTCTACGAGACGCTGCCGGGTGCGCGCAGTTCCGATGTGCGGCGCGTGGTCACCTATATCGATCGCGACATCCTGCAGAGCGGGTGGCTGCTCGGCGAGGAGGCGATTGCGAACAAGGCGGCGATGGTTTCGGTCGACCACGGCGACGGCACGATCGTCATGATCGGCTTCCGGGCGCAGCACCGCGCCCAGACGCACGGGACCTTCAAGCTGGTGTTCAACGCCCTGGTGGGGGGGTAGGCGCCCGCGACAGACGTGCGCCGATCGTCGCAGCGATCCACTGGTTCAGGCTCATCCCCTCGGCTGCTGCTGCCGCCGCCACGTTCGCGTGCAGATCTGGAGACATGCGCAGATTGAGCCTTCCCGAATACAATCTCCGGGGCTCGACGCCGTCCTCCTCGCACATGTCGAGGAACACCTTGAGAGAAACAGCCCCCTCCTTCCTTAGCCCAGTGACGTCGGGAGCGTAAAAGTCCGCTCCGCCGTTCAGGCCAACGAATTCGCCCCGGAACATGTCGATGTCGGGGTCAAACTGAATGACGGCCTTGTAGCCATCGATCTCCATGGTGTTTTTCACGGCTCCACTCCATTCCGAGTCATCCCCTGCTCTTACCCCCCCAGCACCCCCCGCATCCCTTCCAGCCCCGCCCGCGAATTCGCCGCCATGACCGAGCCGGCGGCCGCGTCCAACGGCCCCCCCTCCACTCGCTCCACCACGCCCCCCGCCTCGGTCACCAGCAGCACCCCCGCGCCGAAGTCCCACGGCGCCAGGCGCGATTCCCAGAACCCGTCCAGAATGCCGTTGGCGACATAGGCCAGGTCGATCGCCGCGGCTCCGGTCCTGCGCACCCCGGAGGTCTGCCGCAGCGCCCGGTCGAGTTCGGCCAGGTAGGGGGTGAGCACATCGTGCGCCTTGAAGGGGAAGCCGGTGCCGAGCAGGTACCGGTCCATGCGCGTGGTGCGGCTGACCTGGATCCGCCGGCCGTTCTCGTAGGCACCGCGACCCCGCGCAGCGAACCACGTCTTGCCGAGCGCACGGGCGTCCACCGCCGCCGCGAGGGGGCCCCAGCTGTCCCAGACCGCCACGGAAGCCGCGTGATACGGGTGGCCGTGCAGGAAGTTGGTCGTGCCGTCGAGCGGGTCGACGAGCCACAGGTGCTCGTTGTCCTCGGCGCCGGGACGGCCGCCGCCGTCCTCCTCCGCCAGGATCTCGTGGTGCGGGTGCCGGGCGGCAATCACATCCAGCGCCGCTTCCTGGGCAGCCATGTCCACATCCGACACGAAGTCGCTGGACATCGTCTTCTCGTCCACCCACTGTCCGCCGCCTCGGTCGGCCGCCTCCTCGTGTACCGCCGCCGCTGCGCGCGCCGCCTCCCGTGCGGTCGCCAGAAGATCGTCCACGTTTTCTCGCATTGTCGAAGGGTCGTACTCCGGGCCACGCTACGCTAACTTAGCTCCGGTCAGTAACAACCCCGTCGCGCCGTGCCGGGCACCGCGCAACGATTCGTCCGCCGATCCGAAACACCAGATCCCAGCCTTCCCATGCCCTCTCGCAAGCGCGTCTATTCCGGCATCCAGCCCACCGCGGTCATGACCATCGGCAACTACTTCGGGGCCGTGCAGAACTGGGTGCGGCTGCAGGACGAATGCGACTGCGTCTACTGCGTCGTGGACCTGCACGCCATGACGGGCAACTACGACGCGGACGAACTGCGGCGTGCCTCGCGGGAGATGTTCGTGAGCCTGCTGGCGGCGGGGATCGATCCGGAGCGCACGACCGTCTATATCCAGTCGACGGTGCCGGAGCAGACCGAACTGTGCTGGATGCTGGCGACCCTCACCTCGCTGGGCGACCTGTCGCGGATGACGCAGTTCAAGGAGAAGTCGGGCCTTCTGAAGGGAGGGCTCGGAGAAGACTCGGGCGACTTTGTCTCGGCCGGACTGCTCTTCTATCCCGTCCTGCAGGCCGCCGACATCCTTGCGTATCGGGCCGACTGCGTACCCGTGGGACAGGACCAGTCGCAGCACCTGGAGCTCAGCCGCGGGATCGCGCGGCGCTTCAACTCCCGCTTCGGGTATCTGTTCCCGGAACCGGAGACTCTGCACACGCCGGTCACCAAGGTCCTCTCCACCGCAGACCCCACTCGCAAGATGAGCAAGAGCCTCGGACCACGGCACTACATCGGGCTCTTCGAGGAGGAGGACTCGATCCGCAAGAAGATCCGCTCGGCGGTTACGGACTCGGGGATGCCGGCGGGCGGCGCGGGCGCGAGCGGTCCGGGCGCGGGCGACTCTGGCGCGGGCGACACCGATGATCGGCGGGCCAGCCCCGGGATCGAGAACCTGCTGACCATGTTGACGGCGTGTGGGCACGCGGACGATGCCGACCGGATGCGCGCGGACTACTTCGCCGGTACCTTGCGTTATGTCGACCTGAAGGGACGCACGGCCGATGCCCTGGTCGGGCTTACGAGCCGGATGCGCGAGCGCAGGGCCGACATTCTCCGACGCGAAACCGATCTGGACGGCCGGATCATGGCCATGGCGGAACGGGCGCGCCGCATGGCGGGCGAAACACTGGCGCTCGCGAGAGAGAAGCTGGGCGTATTCCAGCCACCGGACCAAGGAGCAGCATGATCGACATCAGCGGAGTCATGATTCCGACCACCACGCCCTTCCATCCCGTGACGGGCGACGTCGACCTGGGGGGACTGAGGGAGAACGTCGAACAGTGGGCACCGACCGGGGTCAGCGGACTCGTGATCGGGGGATCGACGGGTGAGGCGGTGTTTCTCGACGAGCAGGAGCGTGACCGGTGCTGGGGCGTGGTTGCCGACAGCGCGCCGGACGACCTGGTCCTCGTCGCCGGGACCGGTGCCGAGTCGCTGCGCACCACCCTGCGGCTTACGGGCATGGCCGCGGCCCACGGGTTCGACGCGGCCCTCGTCCAGCCGCCCGCGTTCTACAAGGGGGCGATGAACGACACCGTGGTCAGGGACCACTACGTGGCGGTGGCCGACGCGGCCGAGGTGCCGGTCATCCTGTACCAGGTGCCGACGCGCTTCAGCACCCTGGATTTCGCCACCGGGCTGATTGCGGAGCTCTCCGAGCACGAGAACATCATCGGGATCAAGGACTCGCGCGGCTCGCTGGACAAGGTGGGCGAACTGGTCACGCAGACCGCGCACGGGTTCCAGGTGCTCGTGGGGAGCGGGAGCCTGCTCTATGCGTCGCTCGAGATCGGCGCCGTCGGGGGCATCCTGGGCGTCGCCAACCTGGCTCCGGCGGAGTGCGCGGCCATTCATTCGCTCTTCGTGAACGGGGACATGGCCAGCGCCGGGGCCCTCCAGGAACGCGTGGGACCGCTGCACAACGCGGTGGTCGGTGGCATGGGCGTGGCGGGGGTCAAGTGCGGTCTCGACGTGCTCGGCTACCGGGGCGGCGCACCCCGTCCCCCCCTCAAGCCGTTGCCGGACGGTCGCCGGGACGAAGTGGTCGGCCACCTCGACAAGGCCGGCCTGCTGACCGTCGGCGCGACCGCCTGATCGGCGGTTCTCGTGGACACAGGCGACATGACCGCACCGGCCGGGTTCTGCACGGTCGTTGTGGGATGCCAATGGGGCGACGAGGGCAAGGGGAAGATCGTCGATGTGCTGGCTGGCGAGGCCGATGTCATCGCGCGCTACCAGGGGGGCGCGAACGCCGGACACACGGTGCACGTGGGTGAACAGCATGTCGTGCTGCACCAGGTCCCGTCAGGCGTACTCCATCCCGACAAGCGGTGCCTGCTCGGCAACGGCGTGGTGCTGGACGTGGCCCGGTTCTTCGGCGAGCTGGACGCGCTTGCGGAGCGCGGAATCGATTCAGGCGGCCGCATCGGCGTGAGCACGCGCGCGCACATCGTCTTCCCGTACCACAAGGCGCTCGACGCGGCGGCCGAGAATGCCGCGACGCAAAAGATCGGGACGACCGGGCGCGGAATCGGCCCTGCATACGAGGCCAAGACCGGTCGGCGGGGCTTGCGCGTGGTGGACCTGCTCGAGCGCGGGCGCGCGGCCGACAATGTGATTCGAGGGGTCGAATGGGCCCGGGCGCGGATGCGGGAGCTGGGGGCGAATCCCGATCTGGCCGGTACCGTCGAGGATGCGCTGGCGCTCTCGCATCGGCTGCCGTCGGTGGCAACGGATGTCGGGGACGAGATCGCCCGGGCGCTGAAGAAGGGCCAGAGGGTCCTTCTCGAGGGCGCACAAGGGACCGCGCTGGACGTGGATCACGGCAGCTACCCGTACGTGACTTCGTCCAACACGACGGCCGGCGCCGCCGCGGTGGGCACCGGGATCGGTCCCACCGCGATCGATTCGGTGGTCGGCGTGGTGAAGGCGTACACCACGCGGGTCGGGAACGGGCCGCTGCCGACGGCGTTCGACGACGACCTGGACGAACGCGTGCGGGAACTGGGCGCCGAGTTCGGCGCGACCACGGGCCGGCCACGCCGCTGCGGCTGGTTCGACGCGGTGCTTGCCGCCTACGCCGCGCGCGTGAACGGGCTGACGGGAATCGCCGTCACGAAGCTGGACGTGCTGGACACGCTGCCCGAATTGAAGATCGCGACCGGTTATCGGATCGAGGGCGTGGTGCAGACGCTCTTCCCCGCCGGGGTGCGGGAACTGGAAGGCGCGGAACCCGTGTACGAGACCCTGCCGGGCTGGCAGACCCCGACAACGGGTGCGCGGTCGATGAGCGACCTGCCGGCCAACGCGCGCGCCTACCTGCACCGGATCGAGGAGCTCGTGGAGACGCCGGTCACGATCGTGTCGGTCGGGACGCGGCGCAGCCAGGTGATCCGCCGGGGGTGAGGGGCCTGGCAGCGGGCGGGTCGGCGGTGTCATTGAATCCGAATCCCGTCACAGCTACGTTTAAAAGCTGTGCCGCAATGATTGCGGCCCTCGATGTTTGAAGACCTGAGCAGGAAACTGGACGGGGTTCTGGGGCGTTTCCGCCAGCGCGGAGTGCTCACCGAACCCATGATCCGGGACGGCCTCCGGGAGGTGCGGCGCGCCCTTCTGGAAGCCGATGTCAACTTCAGGGTCACCCGCAGCTTCCTCAATCGGGTCCAGGAGAGGGCGCTCGGCGAACGGGTGATCAAGTCCGTTTCGCCCGGGCAGCAGATCGTCAAGATCGTTCACGACGAACTGGCCGCCCTGATCGGGAGCGACGGCGAGACCGCGCTCACGTGGTCGCCGGCTCCCCCCACCGTCATCATGCTGGTGGGACTCCAGGGCTCCGGAAAGACCTCCACGGCGGCGAAGCTGGCCAGGAGGCTGGCACGACAGAGGCGCTCACCGCTTCTCGCGGCGTGCGATCTGCACCGGCCGGCTGCAGTCGATCAGCTGCGGGTGCTGGGCGAGCAGGTGCGCGTTCCGGTTCACTTTGCGGAAGGCGCCAGCGATCCGGTGGCCGTCGCCAGCGATGGCCATGCGCGCGCGCGGCAGATGAAGGCCGGGGTGCTGATCGTCGACACGGCCGGACGACTCCAGATCGACGAGCCCCTGATGGATGAACTGAGTCGGCTGAAGGACGTGCTGAAGCCGCGCGAGATTCTGCTGGTCGCGGACGCGATGACCGGACAGGAAGCGGTGCGGATCGCCGACGGCTTCGACAGCGTGCTCGACCTCACCGGTTTCGTCCTGGCCAAGATGGACGGGGACGCGCGCGGCGGAGCGGCGCTGTCGATTCGGAGCGTCACGGGGAAGCCGCTCAAGTTCGTCGGTACCGGCGAGGGAATGGACGCGCTCGAGGCGGTGGATCCGCAGCGGATCGCCGGCCGCATCCTCCAGAAGGGAGATGTCGTCGGGCTGGTCGAACGGGCGCAGGCGGTGGTCGACGCCGGCGAGGCGGAAGCCCTGCAGGAGAAAGTCCTCGGCAAGGCGCGTTTCACCCTGGAGGATTTCCTCGTCGCGATGCGGCAGGTGCAGCGAATGGGTCCCCTGGATCAGCTTCTCGGCATGATCCCGGGAATGCCCGCGAATCTGCGCGATGAGGACATCGACCCGAAGAAGATCAAGCATATCGAGGCGATCATCCTGTCGATGACGCCCGAAGAGCGCCGGCGGCCCGAGATCCTCAACGGGTCGCGCAGGAAGCGGATCGCCCGCGGAAGCGGCCGGCCCGTGTCCGAGGTGAACCGGCTCATGAAGCGGTTCGCCGAAATGGAAAAGATGATGAGAAGGATGAAGGGGCTGATGCCCCGGATGTGATCCCGAACCGGCAGGTTTAGAAATGTCAGTGAAGATTCGCCTCAGGCGGATGGGAAAGAAGAAGCAGCCTCACTACCGCATTGTTGTCGCGGACAGCCGTTCCCCCCGGGACGGCCGATTCGTCGAGAACCTGGGGTACTACAATCCGATACCGGACCCGGCCCGCGTGGTCGTCGACCTCGACAGGGTCGACTACTGGCTCGGTGAAGGAGCCATCATGAGTGCCACCGTCGGGAACCTGGTTACCAAAGCCAGGGCCGGTGGGGACGACCGCGTGGCGCTGGGAGGCGTGGCCGGCGAATCTGTCGCCTCCGGCAACGGCGACGCTGCGGCCAACGGAAAGGCTGCCGAGGCGGAAGCCGAAGTTGCCGTCGCGGCCGAGGCCAGCGCCGACGCCGATGAAGCCTCAGAAGCCGACGCCGCCTCCGAGCCAGCGGAGACCGAAACCGAGTAGTCGGCCGTGGCCAGCGGCGACAACCCTCCCTTTCTGGTCGTGGGCCACCTCAACAAGGCGCACGGCACGCGCGGGGAGCTGTTCATCTGGCCGCTCACGGACCACCCGGAGACCCACTTCGCTCCGGGAGTGGTCCACCTGGCGGGAGACGACGAGGGACACGCGCCTTCGCCGGATCTCGCCCCGCTCACCATCGAATCCGTTCGGGCGTATCGAAAGGGCTTCCTGGCGAAGTTCCGGGGCATCGAAGATCTTACCGCCGCCGAGCAGATGCGCGGCCGGTACCTGCTCAGGCCGTTCGACACGATCGACGAACTGGCCGAGGGCGAGGTCTTCTATCACGAGTTACTCGGCTCCACGGTCGTCACACCCGACGGATCCGTGCTGGGCAGCATCAGCGAGGTTTACGCGCTCAAGCCTGCCGACCTGCTCGAGGTGGCTGGCCCCGAAGGGACCATCATGCTTCCGCTGATCCCCGAGATGGTTGTCGAGATTGATCGGGAAGCGCGCAGGGTGGTCGTCGATCCGCCGGAAGGCCTGATTTCCTGATGCGCGTCAACATCGTCACCATCTTTCCGGGGTTCTTCACCACACCGCTCGCGGCGAGCATCCCCGCACGGGCCGCGCGGGCGGGGCTGGCGTCGTACCGGGTGGTCGATCTCAGGGACTACACCCACGATGTGCATCGCACCGTCGACGACCAGCCCTACGGGGGCGGCGCGGGGATGGTCATGAAGCCGGAGCCCTTCTTCGAAGCGATCGACGACCTTGCGCCGGCGGGGCCGATCGTGCTGCTGTCCGCGCGCGGACGCCGCTTCCGGCACGACGACGCGGTGCGCCTGTCGCTCGAATCCGAAGTCACGCTTCTGTGCGGGCACTACAAGGACGTGGATCAGCGGGTCGCCGACCATCTGGCGACGGAAGAGCTGTCGCTCGGGGACTTCGTGGTCTCGGGCGGCGAGGTGGCGGCCCTGGCCGTCGTCGACGCGGTCGTGCGCCTGCTGCCCGGCGCGCTGGGCGATCACGAGTCGGCCTCGTCGGACTCGTTCTATGACGGTGACTCGGTATCCGCGCCGTCGTACACGCGGCCCGCCGACTACCGAGGCATGAGGGTGCCCGAAGTCCTGCGCAGCGGAGACCACCGCCGGATCGAGGAGTGGCGGGCGGCCGAGTCGGAGCGGCTGTCGAGGAAGCGTTCCTAGCGGCTGCGCGGAACCGCTTGCATGCGTTCCTTGACCACCTCCAGGCGCTGCCGCACCGCGTCGGCCTCTTCAGCCGCGTCCTCGCTCCTTTGCTTGGCGGCCACAACAACGTGAGGAATCCGGTGTGTGACGACAGTCAGGTGCCTGCAGCGGTGAACCGCTTGCTGCGCGGCTCGCGGAGCTGGAACCCTCGTGTGCCAACGCCACCGGACAGGCGCGCTCTGCCCGCTGGCGCCGGCGCCGTCGACGGACACGGAATACGTCACCGCCCAGTGCGCTTCGAGCGGCGTGCACTCGGCCGTGGAGTCCTGCGTTCCCCCTGAATTCGCGCGCGCAAACGCGAGGGTCGCGACCACGGCCAGCGCCGTGCTCCCCAGAATCACACCTGTGGCCATTAGATCAGTCCCCGGTTTCCGCATGCCCTTACCCTCCTTGCAGTGTCCCCTCGGTCGGTAGGGTTGAGACACGTGGAACGCCCGCGAGGGTTGCCGGAGGATCGGTCCTTCTCAGGCTCATCTGTCGCCGGACAAGACTCAGGCTTCCAAAAAACCCCCGCTGTTTCTACCTTTCAAGGCTACCATTTGGAGTGGTGCACAACGGCAACGGTTACGACTTGAGGAGCCCGGCCATGGCGGACATCCTCCACCAGCTCGATACGGAACACACGAGGACGGACCTGCCCGACTTCGCCCCCGGGGACACGATCAAGGTCCTCTACCGGGTGCGAGAAGGTCAGAAGGAACGGATCCAGGTCTTCGAGGGCGTGTGCCTGGGACGCCGGGGTTCCGGCATGGGCGAGACATTCACCGTCCGCAAGCTGTCGGGCGGGATCGGTGTCGAACGCGTGTTCCCGGTCAACGCGCCCACCGTGGGCGGCATCGAAGTCGTCCGGCGTGGCCGCGTGCGGCGCGCGAAGCTCTACTACCTGCGCGGTCTGCGAGGCAAGGCCGCGAGGATCAAGGAGAAGCGGACGCCCCGCGCTCACTGATACGCCCCGCGCTGATTCGCCGGGGTCGTGGACGCCCCGCCCGCTGTCCTGCAGTACGAACGGGGTTTCTGGGCGCGCGGCATTGCGCGGGTCGCCGGTGTGGACGAGGTGGGGCGCGGGCCGCTGGCCGGCCCGGTCGTAGCGGCGGCCGTCATTCTGGCTGAAGGGGTGGCGATCGACGGCGCCACGGATTCGAAGGCCATGACCCCGCAACGGCGCAGTGAGGTCGCGACGGAAATCGAGGCCCGCGCGGCGGCGATCGCGCTCGGTGCGGCGTCCGTCCGTGAGATCGACCGGTTGAACATCCTGCGCGCGACGACCCGGGCGATGACCCGGGCGCTCACAAGGCTTCCGCTGGCGCCGGACCATGTGGTTGTGGACGGACTGCCGGTCCGCGATCTGGGCTGGGAGCACGAAGCGGTGGTCGGAGGCGACGCGCGGGTCCACTCGATCGCGTGTGCCTCGATCGTGGCCAAGGTGTGCCGCGACCGGCTCATGACTCTGCTGGCGGCCCGGTATCCGGACTACGGATGGGACCGCAACATGGGCTACGCGACCCGCCGTCACAGGTCGGCCCTGCGGGAGGCGGGGCTGACGCCTCACCACCGCACCACGTTCGGGCTGTTGCAGCTGGAGCTTCCGTTCGCCGATCTGGCGCAGGACTGACCGGGAGGCGCGCAGGCAAGGTGTTCCGCCCGCCCCGGCGGACGTTACTTTTCCGGCGAGCCGGTAGCTCAGTTGGTAGAGCAACGGACTTTTAATCCGTAGGTCCTGGGTTCGATCCCCAGCCGGCTCATTCGGTGCTCCGCTGTCCGCCCTTCCCCTCCGCCCCAGGAACGCATCATGCCCCGAATGACACGCACCCCCGTCACCCTCTCGGCCCTGCTGGTCCTCGCCGCGCCCGCCTGCGCGCAGACCACCACCACTTTCGGCGACGACCCCGGCCTCGCACACCTCGCCGACGAGGTCGCGCGGCTGGCCGAACACGCCGAAGGCACGGTCGGCGTCGCGGCCTACCACCTCGAAACGGGACGCGGGATCACGCTCAACGGCGACGAGCGCTTCCCGATGGCGAGCACCTACAAGGTCCCGATCGCGGTGCAGATCCTCACCATGGTGGACAACGGCGAACTCTCGCTTCGCGACCTCGTCGAAGTCGACCAGAAGGACGTGTACCTGACCGCCAGCGCCATCAGCGACCTGATCGACGACCCCGGTCTCCAGATCTCGATCCATAACCTGCTCGAGATGATGCTGCAGATCAGCGACAACATCGCCACCGACCTGCTCATGCGGGAGGCAGGCGGTGCCGCCGCGGTCACCGAGCGCATGGGCGCGGTCGGCGCCGACGGGATTCGGGTCGATCGTCCGACCTGGGCGCTGATCGCCAACTGGCTCGGCGATGCGGACATCGCCGAACACAACCAGCCGGCGCCGGACGACTACCGGGCGCTGCTCGAAGCGGAGCGCACCGACGAGTCGGTCGCGGCCCTCAACGCCGCCTTCAACGCCGACCCCCGCGACACCTCGACCCCCGCTGCCATGTCCGCGCTGCTCCAGAAGATCTGGAACCGCGAGATCCTGTCCGAGGAGAGCTCGGCGCTGCTGATCGACATCATGTATCGCTGCCAGACCGGCGAGGCCCGGCTCAAGGGCTCGCTGCCGCCGGGCACCGAGGTGGCGCACAAGACCGGGACCATCGGGCAGACGACCAACGACGTGGGCATCATCGACCTGCCGGACGGCGCGGGCCACGTGGTGACCGTCGTCTACATCAAGGAGTCCCAGGTGGAGAGCGTTGCCGACCGGGAGCCGGTGATCGGACAGATCGCCCGGGCGGTGCACGACTACTTCCTGTTCAACCGTGGGTAGGGCGGTGGGGGTCGTCGCCCTCGGGCTGACCGCCCTTTTCGCCCACCCTGCCGCTGCCCAGAACGCCCCGCTCCAGGGGCTGGACGACTACGTCACCGCGGCGATGGAGGCGTGGAACGTCCCGGGCCTGGCGCTGGCCGTGATCGCGAACGGCGAGGTCGTCCACGCACGCGGGTACGGCGTTCGCGACATCTCCACCGGCGCGCCCGTCGACGAGCACACCCTCTTCGCGGTCGGCTCGACGTCGAAGGCGTTTACCTCCGCCGCGCTCGGCCTGCTGGTCGACGAGGGCCGCGTGCGCTGGGACGACCGGGTCATCGACCACATCCCGTGGTTCGCCATGTACGACCCCTACGCCACCCGCGAACTCACGCTGCGCGATCTGCTCACGCACCGCAGCGGCCTCGCGCGCGGCGACGCGGTCTGGTCGCGCTGGCCGCACGATCGCCACGAAATCATCCGACGCATCCGCTTCCTCGAGCCGACGCGCAGCTTCCGGGGCGCCTGGCAGTACCAGAACCTGATGTTCCTCACCGCCGGCGAGGTGGTGCGGGTCGCTTCGGGACAGACCTGGGACGACTTCGTGGACGAGCGGATCTTCACGCCGCTGGGAATGGACCGCAGCGTCACGTCGGTGACCGAGCTCGACCGGTTCGACAACGTCGCGACGCCCCATGTAGCCATTGACGGGGCCGCCACACCGGTAGCACACAAGAACATCGACAACGTGGGCCCGGCGGGGTCGATCTACTCCAGCGTGTCGCAGATGGCCCGGTGGGTGGGCCTGCATCTGGCGGGCGGCGTCCAAGCCGGGCAGCGGCTCTTCAGCGACAGCGTCATGGCCGAGATGCACCGGCCGCAGATGCTCATTCAGGCCGACGCGCCCGAGAACAGCCTTCATCCTCGCGACGCCCCGATGAACTTCAACGCCTACGGCCTGGCCTGGTGGGTCCTCGACTACCGGGGCCGCAAGGTGGTCGACCACGGGGGCGGGATCGACGGCATGCGTGCGCACGTCGCGTTCATGCCCGAGGAGGGACTCGGGATGGTGGCGCTCTCCAACGCCCGTCCCAACAACCTGATCGTGGCGCTCATGTACCGCGTGTTCGATCACTTCCTCGCGGTAGGCGGGGGTGACAAGCCCGACGTGGGCGGCGCGGGCGGGGCCGCGGCCGGGGCCGCGGGCGATGCAATGGCTGATTGGAGCGCGCTCATGCTTGCGGAATACCGTGAGTCGGCCGCGGCGCAGGCCGACGCGCGCAGCCGCCGGGAAGCCGACCGGGCCGACGGCACGGCGCCCTCGCGGCCGCTGGCCGAATACGCCGGCAGCTACGGGCAGGAGTACTACGGCGCCGTGGACATCACCCACGACGACGGCGCGCTGCGCTTCAGCTTCGGGGGCAAGACCACGGGGCGCCTCGAGCACTGGCACTACGACGTGTTCCGGGCGGTGCCGGACAACCCGGCCAACGGCGAGATGTTCATCACCTTCACCGTGGGGCCGGACGGCGTTGTGGGCGTACTCGAAGTGGAAGGGCTGGGGACCTTTGGACGGCTTTAGCGTGGACGCCAACCCTAACGTTACGTCAGGGTTTGCGGTAAAGAACTTTCGGACGGAGAGCCGCTGGCTGGCGGCGGTCGGCGTGCTGGCCCTGCTGTTCGTGACCGCCGCCGCGAACGCGAGCGCACAGGATGACGCACAAGCGCCTGCGGCGACCCGCAGCCCGGACGCGCTGGCCGGCCTCGACGCCTATATCGCCGAGTCCATGCCGGACTGGGACATTCCCGGACTCGCGGTCGCGGTCGTCCATGAGGGCGAAGTCGTCTTCGCGCGGGGCTTCGGTGTGAAGGAGGTGGGCAGGGACGATCCGGTGGATGCGCGCACCCTGTTCCAGATCGGTTCGGTGAGCAAATCCTTCGCGGCGGCGGCCATCGGTGCCCTGGTCGACGAGGGACTGGCCACCTGGGATGACCCGGTCATCCAACACCTCCCCTGGTTTCGCGTGAAGGACCCGTGGATTACGCGCCAAATCACCTTGCGCGATCTGCTGTCGCACCAATCCGGCATGCCGGGTGCCGCGTACCCGGTGCTGGCCGTCGTGGACGCACGAGAGACGGCCGAGGGACTTCGCCTGCTCGACAACCAGGCCCCTCTCCGGCAGGGCTACCGCTACAGCAACCAGGCCTACGGCGTAGCCGGACTCGTGGTGGAGGCGGCTGCTGGCATGAGCTGGGGCGCCTGGGTGCGCGACCAGCTGCTGGAGCCACTGGAAATGCAGGACACCGGGACAAGTCCATACGACGTGTGGGACTCCGCCTACGTCGCGCCCACCTTCCTGGGCAGCGCGCCCGACGGTATCCCCGGCATCGACGATGCGCCGGAGCGGAACGTGGCGATGCCCCATGGCGTCGACCGCGCCGGCAACCGGCGCGTCCTGTCGTGGCAGTCGTACGACAACATGCAGGCGGCGGGGAGTGTCGTGTCGAACGTCGTCGACATGGCGAACTGGGTCCGGATGCACCTCGACCAGGGGCTGTTCAACGGTGCGGCCGTCCTGGACTCCACAACCGTGTCCGAAATGCACGCGCCGCAGGTGCGCACCCCCTCCACGTTCGTTTTCGCGGATCCCGCAGTCGGCAGCTACGGGCTAGGGTGGGCGCGCACGAACTTCCTCGGGCACGCGTACATCTCCCACGGCGGCGGCATCTTCGGCTTTCCGGCGTATGCGGCGATGCTGCCCGATGCGAACGCGGGGGTCGTCGTGCTGGCCAACGGCAGCATGTGGACGCCGTACTATCCGCACCACGAAATCGCGGCCTGGGTCTTCGGGCGTCTGCTCGGCGTCGAGGGACGGGACTGGCACGGCGAGGTCATGGCCCGGACCGAGGCGATCCACGCGCAGGTCGACGCCGCGCTGACTGCCCGGGCGGCGGGCCGCATCGACGCGACGCGGCCATCGCTCCCGCTGGCCGGCTACGCGGGACGATACGAGGACGAATACGGCGCCGCGACCGCGCACGTCGTCCATGGCGACACGGGCTTGAGGGTGCACTTCGGGGCGCCGGGCTCGTTCTCGGGCGACATGGAGCACTGGCATCACGATGTGTTTCAGCTCTACTACGACGGTGGCGATGGCCAGGCGTACGGCAGTTCATTCGTGACCTTCACGATCGGTCCGGACGGGGGCGCCGCGCAGATGGACATGGGCTTCATGGGACGGTACCGGAGGGTGCGTTGAGCGGTCGAACTGGCCGCGCGGTGGGGCTTGCCGGCACCCTCGGAGGTCTGCTGTGGGCCCTTTCGGCCTGCGGCGGTGGAGGCGGCGACGTGATGACCACGCCGACCGACACGCCCACACCCGTCGAGCCTCCTTCCCGGCCCGTTCCATGCACGTTTGCGAACTCGACCTGCGCCGAGCGGGTGGAGATCGCGAGCAGTCTCTTCCTGCCGGTCTTCAGCACGCATCTGCTGTCGGAGGGGCACCCGGGCGTGACCCAGGCGCTCATCGTCGTGCACGGCAACAACCGCAACGCCGACGACTACTTCGAGAGCGGGTTCATGGCGGCCGCCGAGGCCCGTCTCGGGAGTTCGACGGTCGTGGTCTCCCCACACTTTCAGACCGATGACGACGGCCCGGAGTCGGACGAGCCGTTCTGGTCCAGCGCAGGCTGGAAGCGCGGACATCTGTCCCGGCCGGAGGGACCGTCACCCCGCGTGAGCTCCTACGCCGCGCTTGAGACCGTGGTGGAGCAGCTGCTGGACGCGGCCCGCTTTCCGGCGGTCCAGCGAATCACCGTGACGGGACACTCGGCGGGTGGGCAGGTGCTGCATCGCTTTGCCGCGTCGAGCCTTGTGGAGGAGGGGGCGCGGGACGGCGTTTCGTTCCGGTACGTGGTCGCCAATCCGTCGACCTACCTGTACCTGGGGCCGGAACGGCTCGATCGGAACGGCGAGTTCACCGTGCCCGGCGGGGGATGCGAAGACTACGACGAGTGGCACTACGGCCTGCAGGATCGCAACACGTACGCCTCGAGGCTCGAGGCCGACACCATTCGCGCGCTGCTGACCCGCCGCGACGTGCGCATCCTGGTCGGCGATGCCGACACGCTCAGCGCGTCGCTGGACCAGAGTTGCGGCGCCAACCTCCAGGGGCCGGACCGCTACCAGCGGGGGCTCACCCTCGTGCGCTTCATGGAAGTCATGTACGAGGACAATGCCCACCTGGAAATGGTGGTGCCCGGCGTGGGGCATTCCAGCCGAAACATGTGGCTTTCGGAGGTGGGGAGGACCGCCCTCTTCGGGAATTAGCCCGGGGGATTCTCCTTGACCCCGGGTCGCTGAGAGGCACTGGCACGTCTCCGCCCGGGAACCGCATGAAGTCCCCCGTGTAGACACCCGACAGATTTCTCCGAGATTAGATAAACGGGTGAGGTCGGCAGCCGCATCCGATGAGCGGGGGTGAGCCGCTCGGCCTCGACAACCCGGGGACCCGCTTACCGCGGATTCTCCCGGGTTCTCCAGAAGGCGGTTGCCAAATGCGAGCATGGATGCCTTGGGTCGTGGCGGGTGTGGTCCTTCTTTCCCCAACCGGCGCAGAGGCTCAGCGGACGCCCTTCGAGGACGGGGGCGGCGAGCGCGTGGCGAGTGAGGAGGGGGGGCGTGGCAGGGCAGATGCCGGGCGCTCCGGGTTCAGCGCTGAGCCGACAATGACGATCACCTCCGATGCGGACCACCCCACCAACGACGTGTTCAAGGTCACTGTCCGATTCTCCGAGACCGTCACGGGGTTCACCCTCAGAGATGTCGAGATCGATCGTGGTTCGACCGATTCTCCTCTCGAGGTGGTAGTGTCGGACAGGGAGTACCGGTTCGATGTCGAACCGGACGACAACTACGACGGAGACCTGACCGTCACGATTAGAGCCAACGCTGTGTCCAGCATATCTACGGACCAGGACAATGCCGAGTACAGCGTGGACTTCGCGGTGGACACCGACAAGCCGGTTTTGGATGACGCCACCGTGGACGGCGCCGAACTGGTTCTGGAATACGACGAGGACCTGGACGAGGACGAGGTTCCGAGCCCGAACCGTTTCGAAGTCACGGTGAATAGTGCGACTGGTCCCTTCGTCGACGACGTCGGTATCAGGCGCAACAGGGTGACTCTGACACTTGAAAGCCCGGTCGAACCGACTGACCGTGTACGAATCGACTACAATCACCGGAGCGGGAGCGTCCTCATCCAGGACATTGCGGGCAACCAGGCTGCGGCGCGTAGCGACTTCCGCGTCACCAACAACACCCGGACCAGCAGCCTCCGTCCCAGCGCCCCCCGTGACCTCACCGCCACCGCCGACGGACAAACCGTCATCGAGCTTGATTGGCGAGCACCGGCGAATGAAGGTGCCAGCAGCATCATCGGCTATCGAATCGAGGAGTCGCGCGATGGGGAGACCACGTGGAGGACGTTGGAGAGCGACACGGGGAACGACGACACGGACTACAGACACACTGATCTCTCGGAAGGTACAACCCGGCACTACCGCGTATCAGCCTGGAACGACGAGGGCAGGGGGCCCGTATCCAATACCGCCCATGCGACGACGGACTCTGATCGACCCGGCGCACCCACGCGACTCACGGCAACGGCGCGCGGAAGCGACCGAATCGACCTCTCCTGGAGGGCTCCGTCCAACGTCGGAGATGGCATCGAGGGATACCAGATCGAAGTCTCCGAAGATGGGGGCAGCACGTGGGACGTGCACGTCGCCGACACGCGCTCGACGAGTACCACCTATTCGCACCGCAACCTCGAGGCAGGGGACACATGGCACTATCGGGTCGCGGCAATTAGCTCTGCAGGTGTCGGCCCAACGTCCGACGAGGCGAACGCCACGACCGAAGTCGGCAGGCCGAGCGCGCCGCTGGCCCTTTCGGCGACCGCCGATGGGCGGAACCGCATCAGGCTCGCGTGGTCGCCCCCGCGTGACAACGGCGGCGCGCGAATCACGGGCTACCGGATCGAAGTTTCGCGGACGGGCACGACCGGCTGGATCCTGGAGTCCTCGAACACAGGGTCGACGAGGACGACCTACACGCACACGGGCCTCGACCCCGGAAGCCGGCGCTACTACCGGGTTGCGGCGATCAACTCCGAGGGAACCGGCCCGTTCTCCAGGGTGGCGTCTGCCGTCACTCAAGCCACGGTGCCCAGTGCCCCGAGCAATCTGGTGGCCACGGCGCACGGCCGGACGCAGATCAACCTGTCGTGGCGAACACCGATCTCCGATGGCGGCTCGCGGATCAGCGGCTACCGGATCGAAGTCTCCCCGGACGGGAACAACTGGACGACCCGAGTCGCCAACACGGGCACGACCGCGACCACGTATCCACATCGCGGATTGAGCCCCGCCACCACTCGGCACTATCGGGTCTACGCAATCAACTCGGTGGGGGCGGGCCCGGCGTCGAACGTCGCCAAAGCCACGACCGACGCCACCGTGCCGGGCGCACCCACGGGTCTCACGGCAACAGCCAATGGACAGTCCCGGATCGATCTGGCCTGGAAGGCACCGACCAACGATGGGGGTGCACCGGTGACCGGCTACCGTATCGAGAGATCCGACGACCGGACGACCTGGAAGACGCTGCGCAGCAACCACACCTCGACCTCGTTTTCCCATGTCGGCCTGGCGCCCGCGACCACACAGCACTACCGGGTGTACGCGGTCAACGTCGCCGGAGCGGGCCCGGCTTCCAACATCGCAACCGCCACCACGGACGCCACGGTCCCTGATCCGCCCACTGGGCTGTCTGCCACGGCTGCAGGTACGTCGCAGATCGACCTGTCCTGGACGGCGCCCGGCTACGACGGCGGTGCGGCGCTGACGGGGTATCGCATTGAGGTGGCGGAGAGCGGCAGCGGGCCCTGGTCCAACCTGGAAGCAAACACCGGCTCCACCGCGACAACCCATTCCCACACCGGGCTGGACCCGGCGAGCACCCGGTATTACCGAGTGTCCGCGATCAACCCGGTGGGCACCGGAAGAGTCTCCGGAGTCGTCAAGGCCACCACCGACGCCACCGTGCCGGACGCGCCCACCGGTCTCGTCGCGACGGCCACGCTGCCGACGCAGATCGACCTCACGTGGACCGCCCCCGCCTACGACGGTGGGGCGAACGTGACCAGCTACCGCGTTGAGGTCTCGACGGACGCAGGCGGTACATGGAATGACCTGGTGGCCAACACGGGCACGTCCAGCACGGCGTTTGCACACTCCGGACTGCAGCCGGGGAGCACCCGGCACTACCGCGTGTCGGCGATCAACGTGGCCGGGACGGGTCTGCCGTCCAACGTCGCCAACGCCAGCACGGACGACCCGGTCGAGCGGGCGGGCAGGGTCAACCAAGAGGTGCTGCCGCGCGCCATGGCGGCGATGACCGCGAGCACGGTGTCGGCAATCTCCGGGCGGATCGAGTCGGTGGCGGCGGGCGTTCCACACGGGCGCCAGGCGACCATGGGCCTGCTCGGGTCGCAGTTGAGCGGGGCTCCCCTGCTGGGCGCTGGCGGCCGCGATGCCGGTGCGATCGGACTTGGGCCGGCCGGCGAACTCGGCATGGCGCAGTTGCTGGACGGAGCTTCGTTCCTGGTGCCGGTCGGCGGAGGCGGCGCGCAGGAAGGAGGGCTGCTCGGCAGCCCGAGCGTCGCGGCATGGGGCAGCGGCGAGTACCACAATCTGTCACGTAGCCGCGGCGGACTGGTCGACTGGGACGGAGGCATGCTGAGCCTGCACGCGGGCGCCGATGTCCAGTTGCGCTGGGATCTCCTCGTGGGGCTCGCCGGGAGCCGCTCCACGGGCACCTTCGACTTCACGGACGAGACGGGGGAGAGCGCGGTCGACGGGACCTATCAGAGCTTGATGACCACCGTGAATCCGTATGCCGCGTGGTTCCTCGGCAGCGGCGGCGTTGTGGTGTGGGCGACCGCCGGGTTCGGGGGAGGTGACGTCGAAATCGAGGACGAGCGCGTGGAAATGCGCCGGAACGGCACCAGCATGCTGACGGCCGCGGCGGGCGCCAGCGGCATCCTGGTGTCGACCGGCAGCGCCAATCTGCGGCTGAGGACCGAGGGGTGGATGTCGCAGGTGGAGGTCGAGGGGAGTGAAGAGGTGGATGCGCTGTCTCTTGACATGCGGCGTGCGCGCGTGGCCCTGGAATGGGAGCAGGGGTATGAGTTCCGTTCCGGGCACGAGGTCTCGGTCCTCCTGGAGGGCGGCCTGCGGTACGACGACGGGGACGCGGGCAGCGGCGAAGGCGCCGAACTTGGCGGCGGACTCCGTTACGTGAGTCCGGGGTCGAGGCTGATCGTGGAAGGCCGTGGAAGAGTGCTCGCGACCGGCCACTTCGGATACGAGGAATGGGGCGCGAGCGGGATGATCCAGTTCGACATGCACCGTCGCGGCGAAGGGTTGAGCATGCGCCTTGCTCCGGTCTGGGGCGAGGCGGCGAGCGGCGTGCGGCAGCTGTGGGATCACGGTGTGACCGACCGGATCGGCACCGGCCGAACGCCGGGCAAGGCCCGTCTCGACGCCGAGGTGGAATACGGACTGGCGGGCTTTGGCGGCACTCCCTACGGACGCGTCTACCTGGTCGACGGCGGCCAGCGCGCGTTCGGAACCGGGGTTCGCTACGAGATCAATCGCATGCTGAACGTCCGAATCGAGGGTACCCGCCGCGAAAGCGCCATCAATCCGTCACGCCACGGCCTCACGCTGAGGGGACAGGTCAAGTTCTAGCCTGGCGGCAGCTGCCGGTGCCCAGCGCGCCGGCAGCGCCCGCCCCCTCAGTTGCCGGGCCGCCAGCGGCCGACCGGCAGCGTGTCCGTCTTCATCACGTCCGGGTCGACCCAGTAGTAGGACCCGAAGGAGCGGGGTGACGGCCAGATCTCGTCCAGTGTGGCCGCGTCGTAGACCACGCCGTCCTTGACGACGAGGTCGATATCCAGCGTGTTCTCGATGTCGTCGAGCGGGTTCGAACCCAGCACCATCAGGTCGGCGTACTTGCCCGGCGCGATGCTCCCGAGTTCCTCCTGCACTCCGATCATGCGCGCTCCGTGCACGCTCGCGACCTCGAGCGCTCCCAGCGGGCCCAGCGCCTCGGCGTACATCCAGACCTCCCAGTGCGAGGCGACCCCGTGCTGCTGGCCGTGCGACCCGATGCCGCCGAATCCGCCGGCCGCGATCACGTCGGCCAGGCCCTCGGCCACCAGTTTGAAGCCGTAGTCCGTCTCGGGCCGCAGCATGCGGCGGCGCGCGTGGGGAATGAGGTGGCGCCACGGCAGCCAGCGCCGGCTCTTCTCGTCGAGCCAGGTGTCCTCGCGCTGGAAGAAGTACTCTTCGCTCCACGGCGCCGATCCCCCGACGATGACGGTCGGCGAGTAGTAGAACCCCGCCTGGCCCAGGAAGCGCGATACGTCGGAGTAGATGGGGAACTGCACGAGCGCGTGCTCGAACCCGGCGTGCCCATCCATCACGAGCCCGATGTTGTGGGATATGTCGAAGTTGCCCCCCTCTGAAGTGGCGATCATGCCGCGCTCGCGGGCGGCGGCGACCAGCCATTGCGCTCGCCGGCGGTTGGGCTGCAGATACTGCTTGATGCTCTCCGCCCCCCAGGCCTGCAGGCGCGCGGCCTGATTGTCCGCCTCCTCGCGCGAGGTCACGTCGGCCTTCCAGGGGGTGTCGCCCGCAGTGAGGATCTCGCCGGTGCCGTAGATGCGCGGCCCGATCATGCGGCCCGCCTCGACCAGGTCCTTCGTGCTCCAGACGTTGGCCGACCAGGAGGCCGGATCGCGGGTCGTGGTCACGCCGTACGCCAGGTAGGCGCCGTGCTCGAAGCCCCGCTCCGGAATGAGTCCGGCCGACTGCCGGTTATGGTGTCCGTGTACGTCGATCCAGCCCGGGATGACGGTTCTCCCGGTGCCGTCTATGACGTGGTCAGCGCCCGACGTGTCGCACTCGCCGACGCAGACAATGCGTCCCTGCGAGACGACGATGCCGGCTGCTTCGATCACGCCGGGCTCGTCCAGGGTGATCACGCGTGCGTTCGTGATGGCCAGCGATCCGTCGGGTACGCCGCGGGGCAGTGAAAGGCGGAGGCGGGTGTAGGTCGTCTCGCCGGTGCTCACGTCACGGGTAGCGTACAGGGTCCCACCGCCGAACTCGAGGGTCGAGGCGTCGCGCCAGCGCGGGAACAGCCCGCCCGCCGTCGTCAGGCGCTCGACGGGCAGGCTGCCGCCAAGACGCGAAATCGTGGGGACGGCGTCGCTGGCGCGGGCCGCGGGAAGGGGTGCCACGAAGACATCTCCGACGGTCACGAAGGCCACTCGGGCGGCGTCCGGCGACGCGACCGCCTCCACCGTTTGGGGCAGGCGGACGTGTTCGCGCCGGTCCGCCCCGTCCGGCGTCACGGACACCAGGGTGGCGCCGCTTTCGAAGTAGATGCGGCCGTGATCGCTCCAGGTCGCCATCGGCGCCTGCGATCCCATGGTGCGGGGGACGCGGGCCACGACAATGCCGCCTTGGGCGCCCGGTTCCCCTTGTCCGCCCGCGGCGAAACGCACCAGTTCATGCCACGGGTTGTCCTCCGGGGTCCGTCCGCGCGCCGTGGCGCCCGCGCTTCGGGATACCAGGATTTCGTCTCCGTCCGGGCTCCAGACCGCGTTGACGTACTCGCCGGCCCGGTCCGAGATGCGGGTCGGCTCGCCCCCATCGGCCGGGACCCGCCACAGATGGCCGCCGCCGGCCCAATCGAACGTGGTGAACGCGATGCTGGCGCCGTCGGGCGACCAGGCGGGCGCGTACTCGAAGTCCGCGAAGGAGTCGGGAGTCAGCCGGCGCGGTTCGCCCCCCGACGCGTCCTGGGTCCACAGCTTGCCGACGCCTTCGAACACGAGGCGCCTTCCGTCGGGGGACCCGGTCGGCCAGCGCAGGAAGCGGGCGACGAAGCTGTCGTCGGCAATGGCCCTGGTCTCGTAGGCCATCTCGGAGATCGTGCGCTCGACGCGCGCGGTCAACGGAATCGTTGCCACGCTGCCGTTGGCGGGGTCGAGAACGCGGATGCCCCCGCCCTGGGACAGGTAGATGCGGCTGCCGTCGGCGGACCACGTGAAGCGGGGCAGGATGGGTGCCGCCCGCGTGATCTCCTGGGACATGTCCCACTCCACGGGGTCCATGACCAGGCGCTCGGTTCCGGTCTCCAGGTCCCGCAGCCAGAGTCCGGTGCGGGGACCGAAGACGTGGCCGCGGTACTCGAGCAGCCCGTCGGGGATTCTTCGTCCGAAGGCGAGAATGCGTCCGTCGGGAGACACTTCGGGAGCGAAGGCGCCGCCGCTCGTCATGCGGCCCTGCTGCTGCGACTGTCCGCTCGTGATCCGGGAGATCTCGCCGGTGGCCAGCTCCAGCCGCCGGATCTGAAAGTCCCCGCGCGACGCGTCCTGGCCGCCGTATGGAACGATCGAACCGACGAACTGATGGAAGTAGAGGTAGCGTCCGTCCGGCGACACCGATGGCCAGCCCGGCATCTCGGTTGTGTAGGGGACCAGTTCGATCCCGGTCCCGCCGTCCCGGTGATACATGAACAGGCCGTACGAGAAGAGGCCGCCCGCGTTCATGTCGGTCTGCCGCACGACGATGTACTCGCCGTCCGGGGTCCACACGGGCTCCATCGCGCGGATGTTGATGTCGGTGAAGACGGCGCGCGGATCCGTGCCGTCGGCGTTCATGATCCAGAGGTTGTTCTGCCCGTTGCGATCCGAAATGAATGCGATCTCGGAGCCGTCCGGCGAGAAGACGGGGTGGATGTTGAGCGCAAGTCTCGAGTCCTGAGTGATGTTCTCCGCTTCGCCGCCGCTCGCGGGCATCCTGTAGATGTGGCCGAGCAGGTCGAAGACGATCCGGTCTCCGTCCGGCGACAGATCCACTGACATCCACGTGCCCTCGGTGGTGGTGAAGGCGATCTCGCGCGTCTCGCCCCGGGGCTGCGCGATGTCCCATTCGTCGGGGCCCTGGGCGTCGGCGGGGACAGCGGCGCCGAGGAGCGTGATGCCGGGGACGGCCAGGCCGAGCAATGCGAGGGTGGTCTTCGGATGGGACACGTCTTTCCTCCGGTTTGGGGGGTGGTCAATGTCGCATGTCTCATTTTGCGCCGCGAGATGCCCGTTCCGGCCGCGGCCCGGGCCCTCTGCGGCCCTCCGCGACGCTCCGCGACTCACTTTCCCCTGTCGGCCCGGCGTCCGGTGCCCCACTTTGTCCGTCCGTACCAACCCGGGGTTACCGATGGAGCCAAGAACATGACCGGACACGAGGAACTCGCCACGCGCCCCCAGCCCGCACGCCGACCCGGCCGCCCGCCGAGACGCGCTTTGCCGATGCTGCCCGCCCTGATGCTGGCCGCCCTGACAGCCATTGTTTTGCCCGCGCGGGCACTCTCGGCCCAGGACACTGGCAACGCGGACCAGCCCCCCCAGACCGAGGCCGAAAGGATCCTTGCGGCCAAGGAATGGGTGCAGCCTCCCCCGGAGATTGCCGACGCGGTGCTGGCGCCACGCTACCTGAACGTGACGCTCAACCAGCCCAGTCCGGACGGGCGCTGGTTCCTCCACGAGGTCGGCGACGGCCCCGTCACCATGGACCGTTTCTCGCGTTCCTTCGACGAGCTCGGCGGCCAGTTCCTCGAACCGCAGGCGAACCGTCACCGCAGGCTGTCGACCCGCAGCTCGGCAGGACTGCAGGTGATCTCCGCGGCCGACGGATCGGTTACGGACATCGAGGTGCCTGACGGCGCCCGCGTCTCGGCGGCCGAGTGGTCGCCCGACGGTTCCCGGATCGCCTTCTACGTCCACTTCGACGACGCCACCCACATCCAGGTGGCCGATCCGGAGAGCGGCGACTCACGCCAGGTGACCCGCGACCCCGTTCTGGCGACCATGGTCACCAACTTCGAATGGACATCCGGCGGCGACGAGATCGCGACCGTCCTGGTGCCGGAAGACCGTCCTGCCCGTCCCATGCCGCCGGGCGTACCGAGCGGCCCGCAGGTCAAGCAGACCGAGGACGGCAGGAACGTGCTGCGGACCTACGCGAGCCTCATGGCGACGCCGCACGACGAGGCACTGCTCGAGTGGCACGTCACCGGCCAGCTGGCCGTGATCGCGGTCGACAACCGGCGCGTCACCGAAGTGGGCAATCCGGCGATGATCCGCAGCTTCGACTTCTCGCCGGACGGGCGGCACGCGCGTGTCACGACGATGGTCGAGCCTTTCAGCTACATCGTCCCGGTCACCAGCTTCGGCCGCGTCGAGGAGATCTGGGACCGCGAGGGCAACGTGCTCGCCGAGGTCGAGGAGACCGAACTCAACACCGGCATTCGCGGGGCGCCGTCGGCCCCCGGCGTGGCGGGCGACGAGGAGGAGCCGGACCGCCGCCAGATGGTGTGGCGGGAGGACGGGGCCGGGCTGGTCTTCCTGCGGATGGATCCGGAGCCGGAGGAAGAGGAAGAAGGCGAGGAACCGGCTGCGGAGGAGGAAGACGAGGACGAGCGTGCGAACGCCCGTCGCAAGGACCGCGTCATTCTCTGGGCGCCGCCGTTCGGCGAAGCCGACGAGACGGAACTCTACGAGAGCGATCGGCGCATGGCGAACCACCGCTACTCCGCCGACTACGAATGGCTGTTCGTGACACAGCGGCCGGGTGGCAGTGGCGGCGGCCCGGCGGCCTTCGGCGGCGGTGGCGGCGGCCGGGTGACCGAGTACGCCGTCAGCCTGGACGATCCCGAGACGCGCTACACGATCAGCGAGTGGGATTCGGACGACTTCTACGCCAACCCGGGATCGCTGCTGATGGACAACGGACGAGCGGGCGGGGGCGGATTCTTCCGCTTTGGCGGAGGTGGCGGTGGTGGCACAAGCCACGTTGTCGACGTCGCGGGCGAAGACGGTGCGGAATCCGTCTTCCTGACCGGCACGCAGTACTTCGAGGACCCCTTGGCACAGTCGCCCAGGAGTTTCATGGACCGGGTCGACATCCGCACGGGAGATAAGGAACGGGTCTACGAGAGCTCCAACGACGGCGAGTCCGAGCGGATTACGACGGTGCTGGACGCCGACGCGGGCCGTTTCGTCGTGCACAGAGAGACCCCGACAGAGATCGGCCAGTCGCACCTGGTAAACGGCGACGCGCGCACGCAGTTGACGAGCAACATCGACTACACACCCGACCTGACCGACGCGCCGCGGGAGCGCTTCACCGTGGAACGCCCCGACGGATTCCGGTTCATGGTGAACGTGACGATGCCCCCGGACTTCCAGGAGGGCGAGGAGCGCCCGGCCATGTTCTGGTTCTACCCGCGCGAGTATGAGGACCAGGAGTCGTACGACGAGGGCGCGCGCACCTTCAACAAGAACGCGTTCCCCAACTTCGGAACCCGGTCGATCGAATACCTGATCCGCCTGGGCTACGTGGTGGTCGAGCCCGACGCCCCGATCGTGGGCGAAGCGGGGCGGATCAACAACAACTACCAGCACGATCTGCGCAACAACCTCGCCGCGGTGATCGACGAACTCGACGCGCGCGGGATCATCGACCGCCGCAGGCTCGGTCTGGGCGGCCATTCATATGGTGCGTTCGGCACGGTCAACGCCATGGTCCACACGCCCTTCTTCAAGGCGGGCATCGCGGGCGACGGCAACTACAACCGCACCTTCACGCCGCTCGGATTCCAGCGGGAGCGCCGCCATTTCTGGGATGCGCGCGAGGTCTACCTGGGCATGTCGCCGTTCGTCTACGCGAACAACCTGACCGGCGCGCTGCTGCTGTACCACGGCATGCACGACCAGAACGTGGGCACGGCGCCGGACCATTCGCCGCGCCTTTTCCACGCCCTGAACGGACTGGGCAAGGAAGCCGCGATGTACATGTACCCGTTCGAGGACCACGGACCCGCGACGAAGGAGACCCTGCTCGACCTGTGGGCGCGCTGGGCCGCGTGGCTGGAGGTGCATCTGGCGGAGGCGGAGCGCCCGGTCACCTGAGGTGAAGGTCGGCGGCGTCCCCTACCGCTCGATCTTTACGACGGGCGAAGGAAGGGTTGTGCGGGTCATCGACCAGACCGTTCTCCCGCACAGGTTCGAGACCGTGCGTCTGGACAGTGCGGGTGACGCCGCGCGGGCGATCCGCGACATGGTCGTGCGGGGAGCGCCGCTGATCGGCGCGACCGCGGCCTACGGCGTGGCGCTTGCCATGCGCGCGGATGCCTCCGACGAGTCGCTCGAACAGGCGCTGGCCCAGCTCGCCGCAACCCGGCCCACCGCGGTCAATCTGCGCTGGGCGCTCGACGCCGCGGGGGTTCTGCTGAGGGATCTGCCGCCCGGTGAACGCGTGGCCGCCGCCTTCGACTTCGCCGCCGGGCTGTGCGAAGACGATGTCCGCATCAACCGCAGCATCGGCGCGTCCGGGCTCCGGGTCTTCGAGGAGATCGCGGAGACCGCGCGGGCGGGCGGCACGGCCTCGGGCGGTCCGGGCGGCGAACTCAACGTCATGACGCACTGCAACGCAGGATGGCTCGCGACGGTCGACTGGGGCACGGCGACCGCGCCCATGTACCTGGCCCACGACCAGGGCGTTCGCATCCACGTCTGGGTTCGCGAAACCCGCCCCCGCCTCCAGGGCGCCGGCCTGACCGCGTGGGAACTCGGCCAGCACGGCGTGCCGCACACCCTCGTCTCGGACAGTGCGGCGGGATACCTGCTGAGCCGCGGCAAGGTGGACCTCGTGATCGTGGGGACCGACCGGACCACCGCGGGCGGAGACGTCGCCAACAAGGTGGGCACGTACCCGCTGGCGCTCGCCGCGCGCGACAACGGCGTGCCTTTCTTCGTGGCGGCGCCGTCGCCGAGCATCGACTGGTCGATCGAGGACGGGACGAGCATACCGATCGAGGAGCGCGATCCGGACGAGATCACGCGCGTGTGGGGTGTGGATGACCAGGGCGTCGAGCGCCGGGTGAGGGTCGTGCCGGAGGGCACCCGCGCGGCGAATTATGCGTTCGACGTCACCCCCAGGCGGCTGGTCACGGGGCTGGTGACCGAGAAGGGCGTTTGCGCGGCGGATCGGGAGGCGCTTGGGAAGATGTTCGGCCGATAGCCCGCCGGTTCTACCCCCGGAAGCACGGCTCCGCGTCCGCCACGGCCTCCGGGTGTACGATCCTCTGGGTCAGGCCACCCGCGCCGTCGTCCTGCCACTGAACCTGCAACCCTTTCAGGGCCCTCTGGGCCCCTGCCTGCCCGTCCCCCAGGGAATACGCGTCGAACGGACCCAACACGGTTTCCGTCGCCATCGAAAAGAGGAAGTCGCGAACGGCTGCGGGATCGATGTCTCCCCCCTCGGCGGTGGTGGCGGCCATCGCCTCGGCCATCAGCTCCACGGCTCCGAATCCTCCGGCGACGTAGTAGCTCGGCAGCGCGCCGTGCGTGGTCTCGTAGCGGGAAACGAGCGTCTCACTGTCGGTGATGAAGCCCGACGTGCGGATCGTGGGGATCCAGGCGGCGTTGCCGGCGACGCAGCGCGCCAGGTCGCCAAGCTCTTCCGCGAAGCCAGTCTCCGCGGGCCCGAGGTTCAGACTGACCAGAAGGGGTGTGTAGTCCACCGCCGGAATGGACCTCGTGAATTCGATTGCATCGTCGTAATAGCCGCCACCGATGAAGAGGTCAGCCCCCGCGTCACGGGCGGCCGCAGCCAGCGCCTCGTGATCCGCTCCGTTGACCGTGTAGGGCAGATCCAGCACGAGGTTCATCCCGTGCACACGTACGGCTTCGCGCACCCCTTCCGCCACCGATACCGGAAACGGGCTGTCCTCATAGACCAGAGCCGCGGTCCGGGCTCCGTGCTGCGCGGCCAGCTCGACCGACCCCTGTAGATACGTGGGTGCGGCGTTCAGCATCTGGACGCTCCACTCCCGGCCCCGCCCCTCCCAGATGCCGGGCGCTGCGGCCATTGGCGCGACCAGAGGAACGCCGGCAGTCTCGACCAACCCCACCACGGCCTCCGTAATCGGGCTGCTGTAGGGCCCGAGCAGCGCATCGATCGTGTCGGCAGCGACGTATTCGGCGTAGATGGCCGCACTCGTCTGCACGTCGCTCCCGTCGTCCCGGAGCACCAGCCTCACTTCACGGCCGGCGACGCCGCCCATTTCGTTGAGCATCTCCACCGCGAGACGGTAGCCGTCGGCCACTTCGTTCCCGAGTGCGGCGAAACGCCCCGTCTGGGAGTAGGTGGCGGCAAGCACGATCGGGTCGGGGTCGTCCGGGACGAGGGCCTCGCGGCAGGCGCCGAGGGCGACGACGGGAAGGCAGACGAGGAGTGCTGATCGGCAGGTGCGCATGGTGGACTTGTCTCCGGCACAAGGTCTGAGTGCGGCCTTCTTCCAGCAGCGGACTAGCCGGCGACGATCTTCCAGATCCTGCCGCGCAGCGAGTCGCTCACATACACTGAACCGTCGGGGCCGGTCGCGACCCCCGTCGGACGGTTGTTCGCCTGGTTCGAGGACGTAATCTGTCCGCCCGCGAAGCCGTCCGCGAAGACCGCCCAATCGCCGGTGGGTGCATCGCCCTCGAAGGGAATCCACACGACGTTGTAGCCGGCCTGCACCGGGCTCCGGTTCCAGGATCCGTGAAACGCGACGAAGGCACCGTTCCCGTACGGGGCAGGGAACGCGTCGCCCGCGGCAAAGGCCATGGCGTTGGGGGCCCAGTGCGCGGGCAGGCCGATCGCGGGCATGTCCATGTCGGCACACCTCCCGACCTCGACGCCGTCGCCGCCGTACTCGGGGGCCAGCACCTTGGTGTTGTTGCTCGGATCGTGGAAGCAGTAGGGCCAGCCGAAGTCGGATCCCTGCCGAATATGGGCGAACTCCTCCGACGGCTTCTCCGAACCGTCCGTGGCCGAGAAGTGCCCGGGCCACAGTTCACGCAGCTGATCGCGGCCGTGAATGACCGCATACAACTCGCCCGATGTGGGGTGCACGGCGATCGCCGCGGCATTGCGGACACCGGTCGAAAAACGTTCGCCGTCGGCTTGCGTCTGGTCGAGGCGGTCGGTGGCGAAGCGCCAGATGCCCGCCCTCCTGTCCAGCTCGCCGCAGGGGTCGCGGCCGGGGACGCCGGGCGTGCGCGGGGAGGCCTGACAGGCGTTGGAGGGGGACCCGATGCCGATGAAGACGCTGCCGTCCGGGTGCAGGGCGATGCTCTTGGACGCGTGGTTGCGTTCGCTCGGAAGCCCGTCGACGATGATCTCGGGTGATCCGTTGGGAGTCAGGGAGCCGGCGGCGATACGGTATCGCAGCACCGTGTTGTCGGTCGCCAGGTACAGCACACCGTCGCCGAGCGCGATGCCGCTTCCGCCTTCATCGCCCCAGCGCTCGGTCTGGTCGGCTCTTCCGTCTCCGTCGAGGTCGCGCAGCGCCATGACGCCGCCCCGGGTGTTGCCCCGGTTCCGGATGGCCACAAACACGTCGCCGTTGGCCGCGACGGCCAGCTGCCGGGCTGCACCCACGCCCACGTGGTAGATGCGCGCGCAGAACCCGTCCGGCACCGTGATGGCGGGGTCGCACAGCGGATCGGCGGGAACCTCGGTGGGGATCTCCGGCTCGGGCGAGTCGGCGGATCCGCACGCGGCGGCGAGCCAGGTGCCGAGCGCGGCGATGAGCGCGACGGCGGCTCTCGGATACGGCATTCGCGTATTCATGGCACATCCCTGCATGTTTTCCAGAAGAGAACCGGACGACAGTCACGTCGCAAAGCGACCAACGGGAGCCGCCCCAACATGATAATGCTACGCCCTCGTGACCGGACCATTGCAGTTGCCTTCACGCTGGCGCTCGCGGGACCGTTCGGCGGGCTCGCCGCGCAGACGCTGCCCAACCCATACCGCGCCACCCTGGGCTGGGAACTGCTGCCCGAAGGCCGGAGGCTGGGCATCGTGAGCGGGGTGATCCCGGATCCGGACGGCCAGCACATCTGGATCCTCGACCGCTGCGGCGCCAACCAGTGCGCCGGGAGCGATCTCGACCCCATCCTCAAGCTCGACCTCGAAGGCAACCTGGTCGACAGCTTCGGCGCCGGGCTGTTCGCCTTCCCGCACGGCTTCGCCCTCGACCAGGACGGCTACCTGTGGGTCACCGAGGGCGGCGCGCACGGCGACCCCCGTGGGGCGCTCGGCGAGTCCATGGGGATGGGCCACCAGGTCTTCAAGCTCACGCGCCAGGGCAATGTCGTGATGACGCTCGGCGAGGCCGGCGTGTACGGCGACGACGCGTCGCATTTCAACGGTCCGTCGGGCGTGGCGATCGCCCCGAACGGCGACATCTGGGTGGCCGACGGTCACCGCGGCGGCAACAACCGCATCGTCCGGCTCAATAGCGACGGGACGTTCGTGCGAGCCGTCGGCGGCGGCATCGGCTCCGAGAGCCGCGAGCCCGGCCGCTTCAGCGATCCCCACGACATCAAGATCGATTCGCGCGGGCGCGTCTACGTGGCGGACCGGGGCAACAGCCGCATCCAGGTCTTCGATCCGGAGGGAGACCTTCTCTACATCTGGACGCAGTACGGCAAGCCGAGCGGCCTGTTCATCGACCGCAACGACATCATGTACGCGGGCGACGGCCTCTCGGGCGACCTGCGCACCGGCCCCCCGGATCCGTGGCGGAGCAACTTCGGCTGGGAGAAGGGCATCCGCATCGGCGACCTGAAGAACGAGCAGGCCTGGGTCACCTACTTCATCCCACAGCACGACGAGGATGTCGGTCCCGGGATCGAGTTTCTCGGCGTGGACTTCGACGGCAACATCTACGCCGGCGAAATCAACCGCATGCGGATGGTGCGCTACGTGCCCGTCCGACCGCTGCTGATCGGGGGAAGGCGCTAGAGCGCAGCCCCCGGCGCGCTACCTCGCGACCGAGAACGCCGCCGTCGCGACCTGGTCGTCCCACCACACGGTGAGCGTGCCGCCGCCGGACGTCATGTCCGTAAACGCGATCACCATCTGGTCGGCCGACATCGCGCTCGTCGCAACGCTCATGCTCGTGCGCAGCACGTCACGGTCGGGGGTGTAGTTGTAGGCACCCCACAGCGCGTTCTCGTCCTCGGCGCGCGGATCGGCCTTGGCTCCCCAGTTGGAGAAGATCAGCGTCCATTCGCTCTCGGTGAGCTCGGCGAACACGGTGTACTCGCCGGCCGGCAGCCGCTGGCCGCCGAACATGAGGTCCGTCTCGGTCATGAGGCGCGTCGACTGGTTCGCGCCGAGCCGCCACACGGGGGCGCCGCGCAGGAACGCCTGCCCGTACTCGGCACCCGATCCGAAGAGATCGCGACCGCGCAGGATCGGCCTTCCGTAGTCGACCACGACCCAGCTGCCACCCTCGTAGCGGCCGTTTTCGTTGTATTCGCCGCCCACCTGGGTGGCGGCTTCGCCGCGGGGGCTGGCCGGCCGTTCCTGGGCGTCGGCTGTGGCCGCGAAGGCGAGCGTCAGGGCGAGGGGAGCGATAGTGCGGGCGATCTTCATCTGTTTCTCCTGCAGGGTTCGTGGAATGGCCTGAATAGTCGTTGGCAGGGCCTGAATAGTAAGTATCCGGCCATGACACGGGAAGTGGCGTTGCTTTGGGCGCAGGCGTTACTCTCGCCTCTACTCTATTCGTAGACTCAGTGCACCTGGGACAACGCCATGGACCGCCGCTCCTTCCTCCAATCATCGATCGCGGCCGGAGCAGTGGGCGCCGCCGCGTGTGTCGATGCGGCCGAGTTCCCCGCATCCGCCGGCACCGACGCCGGCGATGCATCCGCCACGACCCCGTCACAAGCCGACTTCCCCGGCACCACCGGCACACCGGGCGAGCGCGACTGGGCCGCGATGGCGCGTGTGGACCTCAAGCCGCCGCAGCCGATCGCCGGGCACGTCCGCGCCGTGGCCGAAGCGCCCATGGTCTCCACGGACCACCCCTTCGCAACCGAGGCCGCACTCTGGGCCCTCGAGCGAGGCGGCACCGCCGCGGACGCGTATATCACGGCTGCGCTGGTCCAGTGCGTCCTGGAACCCACGATGACCACGCTGGGCGGCGGCTTCGGGGTGACCTTCTTCCGAGCCGACACGGGTGAACTGTCGACCGCCGGGGGCGCCTTCGCCTTCCCGAGCGGTGCCCCGGCAAGCGAGCCGTACGACGAAGCACGCTCCTGGACGGGGTTCGGCGCCATGGTGCCCGGCTACGTCCGAGGCCTCGAGGCGGCGCACGCGGCGTACGGCCGTCTCCCCTGGCACGACCTGTGGGAACCCGCGATCGCGTTCGCCGAAAACGGCTTCGTGATCGACCACACGCTCTGGGCCTACGTCCACCACGCCCGCAAGATGGTCGGGCGCTTCGCCGGCCCGGGTCGCGACAACTGGTTCCGCGACGGCTATCTGCTGGGGGTCGGCGACACGGTGCGCCTTCCTGAACTGGCCGCCACGATGACGCACCTGCGGGACGAAGGGGGCGACTACTTCTACACGGGCCCCTTCGCGCGCAAGCTCGTCGACGAGGTGCAGCGGCGCGGCGGAGGCATCACGCTGGACGACCTCGCCGCCATGCAGGGCTTCGTGTCGCCGTCGTGGAAGTCGGGAGACGCGGGCGGCGCGCCGTACCGCGGCTACGAGATCGCGCCTTCCAGCGGCCTCCTCTTCCAGCTCGGGCTGCAGGTCTTCGAGGCGGCGGACCTCCGCGCGCTGGGCCGGCCCACGGACAGCGTCGAAGCGCTTCATGTCCAGATGCGCGTGGCCCAGGAGCTGTGGCGCCGCGGGGCCGACATCACCCCAGACTCCCAGGACGAGTTCATCTCGCCCGACAACGCGCGCCGCGTCTGGCAGGACATCCGCAGCAGCGCACCCCGGCCCTTCCTCGGATTCGCCGCCGCGACCTGCGGGAACGTGATCGTCGACGGCCAGGGCAATGTCGCTGCGGGCACGCACTCCAGTTCGTCGGAACCGTTCGGAACCGGGATCAACGTGGACGGCGTGGTCATGAACCGCGCCACCTACCTGCGCAAGTACCTGAACATGCCGGTCGGCTTCTCCACGCAGCTGTGGCTCTATCGCGACGGTCGGCCCGCGCTGGTGATGGCCACGCCGAGCCGGTCCCTCATGGAGTGCCTGCTGCAGGCCGCCGCCAACTTCGTCGAGTACGGAATGGACGGGGGACAAGTTGTGCGGGCACCCCGCTTCGGCCATCCGCATCCGGGCATCACGGCCGCCGAGATCGAGGGGGACTTCGGCGACCCGGCACTCGCCGAGCTGGAAGCGCGGGGCCACGCACTGTTTCCGGTGAGCCCCAGGGACGCGAACATGGGGTCGGTCCACGCCGTGCGGTGGCTTGACGGCGGAAGGCTCGAGGGGATCGCCGACCCAAGACGCCGCGGACGCGCGAGCGGCGGTGCGGGCGGTGACGCCAGCGGCGATGCGGGCGGCGGTGCCGGGAATTGATCCGACTGCGCAACATCCTCGCCCGCGCGCTCCTTCCGCACCACATCGTCCGCAGCCTCCGCCGACGACGGGTGCATCGCCGTGTCCCAACGGTGCATGGCAACGCCCAGCTGCAGCTCTACAGCCGAATGCTCCCCGGCGACTTCCTGCACTACGGGTACTTCGACGATCCCGACACGCCCGCCGAGGAGATCAGCTTCGCCGACCTCCAACGCGCACAGCTCCGCTACGCACAGAAGCTGATCGAGCGGATCGGACCGCCGGGCGCGCCAGTGCTCGACGCAGGCTCGGGGATGGGCGGCATGCTGGGGCTCCTCCGTTCCGCCGGCCACGACGTCACCGGGCTCACGCCCGACCGGATCCAGGTGGACCACATCCGCCGCGCGTACCCCGATGTCCCCGTGTTGCGTTGCCGCTTCGAGGATACGCCGGTGGACAGATTCAAGGTATATTTTGGCACAGTAGTCCACGCAGAATCTGTCCAGTACATGGAGCCCGAGGGTGCTTTTGCTGTTCTGGACAAAATACTGGAACAATCTGGCAAATGGGTTGTGGCCGACTACTTCCGGATGGGCGGCTCGGACACCGGTGCCCGTCCCCGCGCACGCCGCCGCACCGGAGCCAACCGTTCCGGATGGCGGCTGGACTCCTTCCGCGACCGCGTCCGCGCGCACGGCTTCGAAATCACCGACGAAGCCGACGTCACCGACCACGTGCTCCCCACGCTCGCCTTCGCCCGGCTTCTGGCCGATCGCATCGCGCTGCCCGCTCTCGACTTCGCGCACGACAAGCTCCGGGCGAAGTACCCGGGACTGCATTACGTTCTGGAAGACGTGGCCGAGCGCGCCCGGGACGCGGCCGTACGAAGCGCGGAAGTGCTTGATCCGGCCGTTTTTGCCGCCCACAAGCGCTACATGCTGATGAGCCTGCGCAGGACCTGAGGGGGAGGAGAGCGATGTTCCCGAGAACACTCACCGCCATGGCGCCCACCGCTGCGGTGCTTGCCGGCGCCCTTCTGGCCATTGCGCCGCCCCACGCGGCCCCCCTCGCCGCCCAGGACGTCACCATCGTCGACTACGAGCCGCGCAACACGCTCGTCGTCCCGGAAAACCCGCTCACGCGGGCGCGGTTTCCGTTCGTGGACATTCACGGCCATCAGCGAGGCGAAAGGATGTCGGCCGCCGACATCGACCGCCTGGTGGGGGAGATGGACGAACTCAACATGGCGGTCATGGTGAACCTCTCCGGCGGCAGCGGCTTCTCGCTCACCGCGGGGCTCGACAACATGACCGCGCGGCATCCGTCGCGCTTTGTCTTCTTCGCCAACACCAACTTCTTCGGCGTCGGCGAACCCGGCTGGGGTGAGGAGGCCGCCGCGCAACTGGAAGAGGACGCGAGGAACGGCGCCGCCGGCCTGAAAATCTTCAAGGGCCTTGGAATGGCGGATCGGGACACCGACGGCAACCGGATCCCGGTCGACGACCCGCGTCTGGCGCCGCTGTGGGACAAGGCGGGCGAGCTGGGGATTCCGGTGCTCATCCACTCCGCGGACCCCGCCGAGTTCTGGCAGCCCCACGACCGCTTCAACGAGCGCTGGCTCGAACTGCATCTGCGCCCCCGGCGGATCCGGCCCCCCGATCGGTTCCCGCCCTTCGAGCAGATCATCGGCGAGCAGCACAACCTCTTTAGGCGGCACCCGAACACGAACTTCATCGCGGCGCATCTCGGCTGGTTCGGCCACGACCTCGGCCGGCTCGGCGAGCTCCTCGACGAGATCCCCAACATGTACGTCGGCCTGGGCGCGGTCATCTACGAACTCGGGCGGCAGCCCCGCTTCGCGCGCGAGTGGCTGATCGAGTACCAGGACCGCGTGCTGATGGGCAAGGACTCCTACAACCAGGAGGAGTTCCACACCTACTTCCGCGTCTTCGAGACCGAGGACGACTACTTCGACTACTACCGCCGCTACCACGCCTTCTGGCAGATGTACGGGCTGGGCCTGCCCGACGAGGTGCTGCGCAAGATCTACTACGAGAACGCGCTGAAGCTCGTCCCCGCGATCGACCGCAACCTGTTTCCCGGCTGACGGGGCCGTTGCGGACGGCGCGCTTCCGGTGCCGGGCATGATGAAGGCCGTTTGGTACGAGTCGACGGGCCCCGCGCGGGAGGTGCTCCGCTACGGAGACGTCCAGGCGCCGCGCCCGGGGCGGGGGGAGGTTCGCGTCCGCATCGCGGCTTCGGGCGTCAATCCCTCCGACACCAAGCGGCGGGGCGGCTGGCTTGGCATGGAGATGGGGCACGCACGCGTGATCCCGCACTCGGATGGGGCGGGGACGATCGACGCGGTCGGCGAGGGGGTCGACCCGGGCCGCTTCGGCGAGCGGGTGTGGGTGTGGAACGCGCAGGGTGGTGGGGGCGGGCGGCCGTTCGGGACGGCTGCCGAGTGCGTGACGGTGCCGGCCGGGCAGGCCGGGCGGCTCCCCGACGGGGTGCCGTGGTCGACCGGGGCCGGGTTGGGTGTTCCCGGGTGCACCGCGCACTATGCCGTGCTGGGGGACGGGCCCGTGCGCGGGAAGCGCGTACTCGTGCAGGGCGGGGCGGGGGCGGTCGGGCACATGGCCGTGCAGGTCGCGGCGCTGAGCGGGGCCGAGGTGATTGCGACGGTGAGCGGGCGCGCGAAGGGGGAGGCGGCGGTGGGGGGCGGGGCGCGGCACGTGGTGAACTATCGCCGCGAGAATGTGGTGGAGCGGGTGCGGGACGTGACCGGTGGCGAGGGGGTCGACCGCGTGATCGAGGTGGACCTCGCGGCCAACATCGAGGCGGACGTGGCGGTGCTGCGGCCGCACGGCGTGATCGCTTCGTATTCGTCGACCTCGGGGCCGGAGCTGCCGCTCGCCTACTACCCGCCCGCCTTCAAGGACCTGCGGATCCACTTCGTGCAGGGGTACCTGCTTCCCCCCGCCGCCCGTCAGGCCGCGATCCGGGACCTTACCCGCTGGCTGAGCGCGGGAGAGCTGGACGTTCGCATCGCGGAGCTTTTCCCGCTCCGGCGGACGGCTGCCGCCCACGAGCTGCTGGAATCGGGCCGCGCGGACGGCAAGATCGTGGTGACGGTCGGCAGCTGACCTGAAGCGCGGTTTGCTGATCCGTATCGTCCGCCGTTACGCTAGGCTAGAGTTGGACTACCACTGAGCGAGGCGCAACATGACCATCACGCGAAACGATGTCGACCGGATGAAGGTGGACTTCCGGGACGTGATCTCCGGCGATCGATTGCCACCGGTTCATCCTGGCGTGATTCTGCGTGACGACTTCCTTGGGCCGCTTGGACTAACAGTCTATCGGCTCGCGCAGGCGCTTAGGATTCCGAGACCGCGTCTCAACGAAATCGTGCTGGAGAGGCGCCGCGTTACCACCGACACGGCGCTGCGTCTGGCGCGGTATTTCGGTACCACGGCCGAGTTCTGGATTCGTCTCCAGGTTCGCTACGACCTCGAGTGCGCGGAGTCAACGCGTCAGAAGATCGAGCGCGAGATAGAACCTCACTCCGCACTGGCTGGCTAGTTCGACCCCATCACCTTTGGGCGTCCGGGGTTGGTGGAGTGGGATCGTGCAAGGAGATATGGCAGCGCGCGGGCAGGACCACCGTCCCGCTCCAACATTGGCACGCCCCCGGCTGTCCCTGATATGCACGCGTCGTTGCAATTGCGGCGGCGCGTTCGCGTACGCAATTTGACCACCCCCGGCCCTGGTCGTGCCGGGAGATTTCGTCTCCGAAGGAGGATCCGACTGATGTTGACCCGACGTGAATGGTTCCGATCCACTGCGGCCGCAGGCGCCGTGCTCTCGATCAACCCGCGCGTGCTGCGCGCGCTCCGCAGCCAGGAAATGATGACCCGGCCGATCCCGGCGACCGGCGAACAGTTGCCGATCGTGGGGCTGGGGAGTTCGGCGACGTTCTCGCGGGTCGCGCGGGGCGACGACGTGACTCAGCTTCGCGACGTCCTCCAGACGTTCGTGGACTACGGCGGCACCGTCTTCGACACGGCGCCCAGCTACGGGTCCTCCGAGGAGGTTTCCGGACGGCTGGCCAGGGAAATGGGCATTTCGGACAGGATCTTCTGGGCGACCAAGGTCAACGTGGCCGGGCGCGGGGGCGGAGGAGCGGATCCGGCGGCCGCGCGCGCGCAGATCGAGCGTTCGTTCGACTACTTCGGCGTGGACGCGATGGATCTGATCCAGGTGCACAACCTCGGCGATCCGCCGACGCAGGTGGGGATCATCGAGGAGCTGAAGCAGGAAGGGCGCATCCGTTACACCGGGATCACCAGCACCAGCAAGCGGCAGTATCCCGCGCTGATCCAGTCGATGAAGGACTACCCGATCGACTTCATCGGTATCGACTACGCGGTGGACAACCGCAGCGCGGCCGACGAGATCTTCCCCGTGGCCCGCGACGAGGGCATTGCCGTGCTGGTGTACGTGCCCTTCGGACGCACCCGGCTCTGGGCGCGGGTGGGTGACCGGGAGGTGCCCGACTGGGCGAGGGAGTTCGGCGCCGATTCGTGGGCCCGGTTCTTCATCAAGTTTGCCGCGGCGCACCCCGACGTGACCTGCGTGACGCCCGCGACGAGCAACCCCGAGCACATGATCGACAACTTGGGCGCCGGGCTGGGCGGGCTGCCCGACGAGGACCAGCAGGCGCGCATGGTGGAGCTGGTCGACGCGCTGCCGCCGGCTCCGCGCCGGAGGGGGTAGCGGGGCGCGCCCCGACCCGCAACCGGGCCTGACCCTCAACGAAACCGGAGTGTGACCATGATCGACCGCCGCCGCTTTATCGGAACGTCAGTCGCAGGTGGGGCCGCCGTCGCGTTGGGGACTGCCGGGTGCGCACCGGACAGGTCAATGCCCGGATCGGACGCGGGTGCGGGGGTGGGCGCGGCGAGCACCCGGCCGGGCGGCTTCGAGCTGGACGAAGCCACGGTCGCCGACCTGCAGGCCGCGATGGAGTCCGGCGAGCGCACGGCACGTTCGATCACCGAACTCTACCTGGAGCGGATCGCCGCGCTGGACGGTCAGGGCCCCGAGCTTCGCTCCGTGATCGAGACCAACCCGGAGGCGCTCGACATCGCCGACCAGCTGGACGAGGAGCGGCGGGCGAGCGGGCCGCGCGGACCCCTTCACGGGATTCCCGTCGCGCTGAAGGACAACCTCGACACGAACGACCGGATGACGACGACGGCGGGATCGCTGGCGCTGGAGGGCTCGATCCCGCCGCAGGATTCGTTCGTCGCTCAGCAATTGCGCGAGGCGGGGGCGATCATTCTGGCCAAGCTCAACATGAGCGAGTGGGCGTACTTCCGCGGGGAGCGCGCGACGAGTGGCTGGAGTGCGCGTGGCGGCCAGTGCCGCAACCCCTATGCGCTCGACCGCAACCCGTGCGGATCGAGTTCCGGCTCGGGCGTGGCGGCCGCGGCCAACCTGTCTGCGCTGACCGTCGGCACCGAGACCGGGGGGTCGATCATGTGTCCCTCCTCCACCAACGGCATCGTGGGGATCAAGCCGACGGTGGGGCTGTGGAGCCGCTCCGGGATCATTCCGATCTCGCATTCGCAGGACACGGCGGGCCCGATGTGCCGCACGGTGGCCGATGCGGCCGCGCTGCTGGGGCCGGTGACCGGCGTCGATCCCCGCGATCCGGCGACGGCGGCGAGCGAGGGCAACGCGCATGCCGACTACACGCAGTTTCTGGACGCGGGCGGGCTGCAGGGCGCGCGTGTCGGCGTGGCCAGGAGTTTTCCGGGGTTCTCGCCGGACGTCCTGGCGCTTTTCGACGAGGCGGTCGAGGCTATGCGCGATGCCGGCGCGGTGATCGTGGACCCTGCCAACCTCCCCAACGCGGCGTGGAACGACGAACAGCCGCTGCTGGTGCTCGAGTACGAGTTCAAGGCGAACCTGAACGCGTACCTGGCGAGTCTGGGGCCGGATGCGCCCGTGAAGACGCTGGCCGAGGTCATCGAGTTCAACGAGCGCAACGCCGACGTGGAGATGCCGCACTTCGGGCAGCAACGTCTGATCGCCTCGGAGGCGCGGGGCCCGCTGACCGACCAGGCCTATCTGGACGCGGTCCGGTCGATCCAGCGGGGCAACCGCGAGGACGGGATCGACGCGCTGATGGACGAGCACAGCCTGGATGCGATCGTCGCTCCGACGCGGGGCCCGGGCTGGAAGACCGACCACATCCTGGGCGACTCGCTCGGGGGCGGGTCGAGCGCGGGTCCGGCGGCGATCGCGGGCTACCCGGACATCACGGTCCCGATGGGGTTCGTGTCCGGCTTGCCGGTGGGTGTGTCGTTCTTCGGCCGGCGCTGGAGCGAACCGGTGCTGGTGCGGATGGCCTACGCGTACGAACAGGCCACGAACCACCGCGCGGCGCCGACCTTCGCGGAGACGCTGGGGTAGAAGGCGGGCCCCGCAAAAAGCGCGGGGCTGCCGCCCCGTCAGCCCGCCTGGAACCCGGTCACGCGGCGGATCGTGCCGTCGGGATCGGCGCGGATGTGGTTGAACCCGTCCGTTGGACCGCCGGGACCGGTTGTGCGCCATCCGACCAGCGCCTCGCCGCGGCACACGCGCACGTCGCCGGTGTGTTCGAGGCTGTAGCCGGGCATGTAGTGATGGCAGCTGGCGATGTGCATGGAGAGCAGGCCGAGCCCGGTCAGGCCGGTCCAGTCGTCCCGGAAGGTGATGTCTTCCGCGCAGCACCGGCGCAGCGCGGCCATGCGCTTCTCTTCGTCCTGCTCGTTCCAGGCGGAGACCCATTCGGGCAGGGTGCGCTGCAGGGCGGCGGAGAGGTCGATCCGGTTCGCCTTGAGGTTCAGCCTGCTCAACTGGAAGTGCCACCCGCCCTCCTGCTCCTTCGCCGCCTGGGCGGAGGGCAGGCCGCTGTGACGCAGATCGATCCGGGAGCCTGAGCCGGAGGGGCTCACCCGGAACTCGAGGAGGGAGGATCCGGCCGGGTATTCTTCGGCCTTTGGTCCCGATTCGGTGCCCCAGGTGAGGGCGAGGTGACGGGCGTCGGCGTCGAGCGTGACGATCTCGCCGGCGATCACGATCTGGAAGCTGGGGAAGGCGGCCCGGAATGCGCTGCCCGCGCGTGGTTCGAAGGTGACCTGACCGTCCATCCAGGCCGAAAACAGTTCCGGTTCGGTGAGGATCTCCCACACGGTGGCGGGGCTGGCGTCGATCTCGACCGAGAGGTTGATCACCGTGGGATCGTTTTCCACGTCTTGTCTCCTGTGCGGGGGTCGATGGGGTGATACACTAAGAATATGGCTTGATGCCAGTGGGCATCTGTTGAACCGGGGCAAAAGGAGGGTCGGATGAGTGAGCACCTGCGGAACATCGGAGGGGCGGTGCTGGGGTACGTTGTCATGTTCGCAGGGGTCGTCGTGCTCATGTCGGTCTTCTGGATGGCCGTGGGCGCGGACGGCGCGTTCCAGCCCGGAAGCTGGGAGGTTTCCGGAACGTGGAGCCTCGGATCGATCGTCGTCGGACTGGTCGCGGGGATCCTCGGTGGTCTGGTGTGCGCCAAGGTCGCGTCGGACAGCCGCGGCGTGTGGATGCTGATCGTGCTGGTGGTGATCCTGGGCGTGGCGACCGCATTGACGGATGCTCCTGCGGCGGGCACTGCGCCGGCTGTGCGTCCCTCGGACGTTGGCATGACGGAGGCCATGATGTCCGCCAGTCAGCCGGCGTGGCTGGCCTGGCTGAACCCGGTGCTGGGCGCGGTTGGGGCATTCCTCGGCGCGCGGTTGGTCAAGAGCGACTAGTTCGATTCCCCGCCCGCGCGTGGCGGCCGCCCCCGCACAGGGTCCACAGGGTCGCTCCTTCGACCGCTCCATCGTCGAGGGTCCCATCGGGCGCGCCGTCTGGAAACTGGCGTGGCCCACGATGCTGCAGAACGTCATCGGGGGTCTCCAGGGCCTGGTCGACCACGCCATGGTGGGGAACTTCGTCGGCTACGCGGGGAACGCGGCCATCGGGGTCTCGTGGCAGATCTTTCTGGTGGTTCACGTGTTCATCGGGTCGCTGTTCACCGGCATGGGCGTGCTGGTGGCCCGGTTCGCGGGCAGGAACGAACCCGAAATAGTAAACAAGGTTGTTTACCAATCGTTCCTGACGGCGGCGATTCTGTCGCTGGGGATCCTGGCCCCGCTCGGCTATTTCCTCGCCCCGACTCTTCTCGACCTGGTGCACGCCGCCCCCTCCGTGCAGGCGGAGGCGCTGCCGTACATCCGCACGCTCTTCATCTTCAGCTTCGGCATGATGGTGTTCTTCATGCTGGGCGGAGCATTGCGCTCGGCCGGCGACGCCCGCACTCCGCTGCGGCTCGGCATCTGGATGACCGCGCTCAACCTGGTGCTGAACGTGATCCTCATTCGCGGACTGGGACCGATCCCGGCTTTCGGTACGCTCGGGGCGGCCATGGGGACGGTCATCGCGGCGGGCATCATGGCTGTGGTGGCCGCGTACCGCCTCTTCGGCGGCAGTTGGGTGATCCGCATGCACCGCGGGATGGGCTGGCGGCCGGACCCGGCAATCATCCGCCAGCTGTTCAGGTTCGGGTTGCCCACCGGGATCCAGGGCGTGGCCATGAACGTCGGGGGCGTCATACTGCTCCGCTTCATCGGGTCGCTGGCGAGCAGCGCCGAGGCCCAGGCTGCGTACTCGGTCGCGTACGGCCAACTGTTCTCGCTGGTGACCTGGACATCGGTGGGACTGATGGGCGCGACCGCGGCGTTCGCGGGCCAGAACCTGGGCGCGGGCAAGCCGGAGCGTTCCGTTCAGGGGGTCCGGGTTGCGTCGCGGATCGGAATCGGCGTCGCGGTGGGCATCGGGCTGATCTTCCTGCTCGTGCCCGAAGTGCTGCTCGATGCGTTCGGCATGGATGACCCGGCGGTGGCAGCGCTGGGTGCGCAGCTGTTGGCGTTCCTGAGCGTATCCGGGTTGTTCGTGGCGGTCGCGCTGGCATACAACGGTGCCCTGCAGGGTACCGGGGACACGCGCGGCGCGCTCTATATCTCGCTGATCTCCCAGCTCGCGCTTCCCCTGGCGCTGTGCGGCGTGATCCAGGCCACGGTCGGCCTCGAAGCGTTCCATATCTGGCTGGCGATACTGGTCGGGCACGTGACCCGCTGCGGTCTGGGCGTACTCCGGTTTCGACAGGGGCGCTGGCGGCGGATCGAGGTGGGGATCGGGTAGGGGCCCGGCGGGGCTCTACGGCGGCGGGGCTCGGCCGCGGCGGAACGCTGTCACGCCGGGGCTCAGTCGCGGCGGGCCAGTGGACGCGACAGCATTCGCGGCGCACATTCGAAGCCTCCGCCCGTTCACCTCGTCCGGATGATCGACCATGCGCCGCCATTGCTTCGCCCGCCACGTCTCCCTATGGGGGACGGCCACCCTTGCCACCCTCTTCTGCTCGGCGCCAGCCGCCGGCCAGGAGGGCCGCTCCCTCGAGATCGAGGACTACTACCGGCTCAAGAGCACGGGGAGTCCGGCGCTCTCGCCCGACGGGTCCCGCGTCGCCTACGTGGTGACCTCGGTGCTCGAGGACGAAAACCGCCGCCACAGCGAGATCTGGCTGGCCAACGCGGACGGCTCCGGTGAACCGATCCGGCTCACGAGCCCCAGCTTCAGCGCTTCCAGTCCCCGCTGGAGCCCGGACGGAAGCCTGCTGGCGTTCTCATCCCGGCGGCCGGACCCTGCGGGCGGCACCACCGGCGGCACCTGGTTCCTGCGCATGGACCGCCCCTCGGGCGAGGCCTTCCGGATCGAGGGGTTGCGCGGCACGCCGCTCTTCAGCCCGGACGGTGAATGGATCGCCTTTACCGCCGCCGTGCCGCCGCCGCCCGCGCCCGATCCGGTCTTTGCGTCCGACTTCGAACGCCGCACCGTCGAGCGTTTTGACGGCCGCGTCTACGACTGGATGAACTACCGTTTCGACCGGCGCGGCTACCTGCCCGATCCGCGCGACCCGCGCGCGACGCCTCCCAGGGAGATCCACGTCGTTGCGGCCGCGGGAGGCGAGCCCCGGCCGCTCACCACGCTCGGTGTCGATGCAGGCGGCCTGTCGTGGAGCCCGGACGGGTCGCGGATCGCGTTTACCGCGGACGCCCACCAGCGCGACGAGCACAGCTACGAGCGGTCCGACCTGTGGACGGTGGACCTGGAGGGGAACGTCAACCGGCTCACCGATGACGAGTACAACTATTCGTCGCCCGCATGGTCTGCCGACGGCGCGCGCATCGTGGCGCGCGGGAACGAGGGCCTGGACGTGATCATTCGCGAGGCGCGCGACCGCGGAGCCTCGTCGGAGCTGTTCGTGTTCGATGCGGCGAGCGGTGAGCGGATGGCCAACCTGACTGCCGACTGGGACCTGATCCCCGGCGGCGCTTCCTGGTCGCCGGACGGGGACCATGTCTACTTCTCGGCTGGAATCAGGGGCAATACGCACCTGTTTCGGGTGCCTGCCGGGGGCGGTACCGTGGAGCAGGTCACGAGTGGTGACCGCCGCCTGGGCGCATTCTCGTTCTCGTCCGACTTCTCGCGCATGGCCTACCGGATGACCGATCCGACGAGCCCCGGGGACATCTGGGTCGCGTCGGCCGGCGGAGATGAAGAGACCCGCATCAGCGACGTGAACGGCGCGTTGCTGGCCGGCGTGGAGCTGACGTCGCCGGAGCGACTCCTGTTCCGGAGCGCGGACGGCACCGAGATCGAGGGCTGGATCCTGCCCGCGCGCGGTTACGCCGACGGTTCGTCCGGGGGTCGCGGCGGCGCCGGAGATGGCTTTCCCATGATCCTCCAGATGCATGGGGGTCCTCACGGCGCATACGGCAACGACTTCTCCTTCGACCGCCATCTTCTTGCCGGCAAGGGGTACATGATCCTCTACACGAACCCGCGCGCGTCGACGGGTTACGGCGAGGATTTCCGCTGGGGCACCTGGGGAGGGTGGGGGTTCAACGACTACGACGACGTCATGGCCGGGGTGGACCACGCCATAGCCAATTACGACATTGACACCGACCGCATGGGTGTCACCGGCTACTCCTACGGTGGCTACCTGACCAACTGGGTCATCACGCAGACCGACCGGTTCGCGGCCGCGATTGCCGGCGCTTCGATCTCGAACTGGGTCAGCGACTACGGCGTCGCGGACATCCCCCGCACCAAGGAGAGCGAGTTCTACGGCCCGCCGTGGGAGGAACGCGGACTTGAGAACCTGATGCGCTCGTCCCCCATCATCCACGCGAAAGGCGTGAGCACGCCGACGCTGTTCGTGCACGGCGAGTCGGACTACCGCGTGCCCGTCGAAGAGGCGGAGCAGATGTACGTGGCGCTGCGCAAGCAGCAGGTCCCCGCAAAGTTCGTGCGTTATCCCGATTCGTACCACGGCGGCTGGACTCCGTGGCGGACGGTGCACCGGACGTGGGTGCAGCTGGAGTGGTGGGCCGAGTGGCTGGCCAGGCGGCCGGCATCGGATTGACCGCCGGGACCGGGGCCCGGGTCCAGGGACCGGCCCGCCGCCCTACCCCCGGGGTCCTGCGCCCACAACGCCATTGGCGACGTGGATGACCCGCACATCCGCGCGCTCGTCGAACGAGAACGGCCAAGGTCCGACGCTGCCGGCTGGCAGTTGCACGCGGCGTACCCGGTCGAGCGAGAGTGGCACGCCCGGAGCGAGCGACACGGGGCCGTCCACCTCGTATAGCCACGCCGCGCCCGAGCCGCGCGAGGTCACCTGGTAGGATCCTGCCTCGATCAGCAGCGCGACCCCTTCGTCCAGCCCCACCCCCACCACCGGGCCCTCCCCGCGATCCTCCAAGAAGCGCGCCAGGAAGACGAGTAGGCGGCCTTCGCGGTCCCTTTCGCTGAAGTGACTGTCCACCAGGATCCCGTCCAGCTCGGGCTGGGCGAAGACCGGACGGGATACACTGACCTCGCGGCGCAGTGGATCGGCCAGCGCGTCGTTCGAGCTGATGGTACCGAACTGGGCGTCGAAGGCACCCTGTCCCAGCGACACGGCGCCAGCGCTGGTTCCTCCCATCGCGCCCTCGCGCTCGGCGACAGCCGCCAGCGCCTCGTGCAGTGCTGCGGGCCAACGACCCAGGTAGTTCCATTGGTTGCCGCCGGCGAGCCATACCGCTTCGGCTCGGGCAACCCGGCACAGAACCGCGGGGTCCGCGCCCGACTCGGGGTTGCTGGTGCGGACCGTGACCACCGTCCTGGGGGTGACGCTGGCCAGAAAGCCGATGAAGTACTCCGGGTAGCTCGTAAGGGAGCCGCTGGCCCGAAGGATCACGATGTCGCCGGCGAGCGACGCCTCGACGAACGACCTGGCGGCCACGTCCTCCTCTCGTCCTCCTCCCATCAGGACGAGGCGCCTCAGCGGGCGCCGCCGCGTGTCGGCGCCGGTGCCGGGGAATCCGCCGATTTCGACGCCTGGCCCCGGGTCCGGGCACCGGTCGACGGACGCGGGATCGGAGGGGGTCGCGGGCGGTTGCGTGCCGCAGGCGGTGAGCAGGAGGACGAACGCGGCGCCGATCCGGGTCGCGGCGCGTGTCACATCAACGCGCCGTCCCGTCGCAGTTTCTTCACCACCGCCCAACCCAGCCCCTGCGTGACGCTCGCGGCCACCGCGGCCCGAATCACGTTCCCGTAGACCGGGATCCAGCGCAGCACCAGGTTCGCGCCGCCTCGCCCGACCATGGTGCCGAGGGTGGCGTACAGTGTCGACCTTACCGCTGCGTCGCTCCAGTGCACGTCGAACTCGTCCGCCAGCGCCGTGATCATGCCGACCTGGATGGGCGCAATCGCCACCGAGTCGGATCCGGGAATGACCGTCGCCGCGGCCGCCGTCGCTGCCGCTGCAGAAGCAGTGTGGATGATCGCCGCGCAACGCCTGTCCTGTTCCGGTATGTACCGCTTGAATTCGTCCTTGAATCCCATGTTCGGACGATTCCTCCTTCCGTTTTCTCAAGTCTCCGGCGCGCGTGCGTCTGAAGCGCGGGTGCGTCTCAAGCGCCCGTGCGCGCAGGGTTCCTTGAATCTACGTACACGCCGGCTCCGGGGTTCGTTCTCTAATATGCGTGTACCTGAAAGTCCTGCACATCCGTCGCATCCGAGCGCACAAGGGCGAAACGGTCCGTATCGACGGCAAGCACGACGGCGTCCGCAGGGAGATCCATCCGTCCCCTGAGTTCCCCATCCGGCCCGATCACGAGCCAGGCCCTGTTTGCTTCGCCGGGGCGGGCATGCAGTCCAATCCAGACCATCTCATCGGGACCCAGCACGGCCGTCTCGAAAGCGGGGAACGTCTCGTTGTGGGGAATCTCCTCGAGTATTCTCACGAATTCCGGCGGCAGGTCCGCTGCCTCGGCGAGTCGCTCCGACCTCCATGCCGACACGTCGTCGGCACTCACCTCGCCGCCGCCGCCATCGCCGTGGATCCGCCGGGTCCGCCGCCCGTCCGCCTGGTAGACCGCAAGGTCAAGCGATCCGGTCTCGCCAAGGATGGCTCTGTCTTCGAAGCCGAACGCCACCAGGGTGCGGCCGAACCCCACTTCGAAACGGGTCAAACCGCCTCCTGGAAGCTCGCTGTAGCTCCACTCGGTCGCGGGCAGCAGCGCCAGCGTGTCGGGTGCGGCCTCGGGTTCCGGGTACATCAGCAACGGCGTCGTGTCCCTCTTGATTCCGCCCCGGGCGAAGTGGCGCGACTCCCCGAACACGGCGAGCATCTCTCCCTCCCTCCCGCGCGCGCTGGGTTTGAGGTCCACGATGCTGTTCCCCGACCCGAACGACCACGAGGTAACGAAATCCCCAAGCCGGGAGAACTCGTTCATCCGGCCCATGCGGGCGTCGTAGGCCAGGAAACCGTCCGCGGTTCTGACCATGGCGGTGACGTCGCCGAACTCGCCCGGGCCTTCGCCTGCGCGCCCCGCATGTGTGACCAGCGCTCCCTCGTCGGACAGCAGCAACACCTCGCGTGCCCCGGAGTTGGCCAGCGCGACGCCGCCGTCCGGGAGGAATAGGGCGGCGTTGGCGTAGAAGAGCTCGATGTCGTTCTGACGGGTGGAAAACACAAGGGTCGAGGTCAGCTGCGGCGAGGACAGGCTCTCGACCCTGCCCAGCGAGACATTGCGTACGCCCGCGGAGTCCGTGACCACGACCCCGGACGGTTCCCTGTCGATGCGGGCCGGGGAGTCCTGGCCGCACGAGGTCGTGGCCAGTACGAGGATGCAGGAGAGGACGCCCGAGAGGATGACCGCCCGTCGCCGCATGGTGTTTTTCGCCATCCGTCAGCTCACGATCCGTCCGCGCCGCGGCAGGACCACCGCAGGCAGCCCGAGCAGCTCCACCGCCTCGTTAAAGCGCAACAGCTCGTTTTCCAGCAGGTCCAGATAGCGGGTGCGCACGCCCTCCCACTCCTCCAGCAGGTCGTCGAGCCGCTCCATCGTGCCTTCCTGCGGAGCCCCTTCCGCACCGCCGGAGATGTAGCCGTCCGTGCCGGCCACGCGGCCGAACAGTTCCATCCATTGGTTGTCGAGACGGGGTGCAAAGCGAATCGGATCCTGATTGGAACGGTTCCTGGTCTGCATGAGGTCTTCGGTGATTGCGGTCGACTTGTCATTGAGACTGTCGGCAAGCGGCTGAAGGTTGTCAGCCTGCTCCGCCGACCCGGCCCGCTCCATGACCTCTTCGACCTGGGCGCGAATGGTGGCGAGGTCCTCGATGGCGCGCGTGATCGAGTTGATCGAGTCGCGCGCCTGCATGGCCACACGGAACTGCTCCTGGTAGCTGGCGATGGTGACTTCGGGGATGCGCGGGTCGGGCAACAGCTCGAAGGTCCGTTCGGCCATGGTTTCGCCCACCGTCATGCGAACGGAGTAGGTGCCCGGAGGAGCGGTGACCCCGCCGGTGTATCCCCACTGTACCGACCCCTCGGGAAGGTCCGGCCCCGCGTAGGACAGGGTCCATGCCACCCGGTTCAGCCCCGCCGTGGCGGGAATGAGCTCGCCGTCCGCTTCTTCCGCCGCCGCCGAATCCGAGGAGAACGTGCGCACCACTTCGCCTGCCGGGTCGATGACCTCGATCCGTACCTCTTCCATGGCGTCGTCGGCCAGGTAGTAGTGAATCTGAGCGCCGGACGGGCGCGGGTCGGGGTTGAATTCGGCCAGGAAGTTCGCGCCCACGTTGGTCAGGCGCCGCACGTCGCGGGGTGCGAAGAGGTGGGTCCCGGCCGCCACCGCCGCCTCGATCTCACGAAGCGGACTGATGTCGTCCAGCACCCAGAACGAGCGGCCCTGGGTGGAGAGGATGAGGTCGTCGTGCGCCACGCGCATGCCGGTCACGGGCGTGATCGGGAGGTTGCGCTGCAGGCTCTGCCACGCGTCGCCCGCGTCGAACGAAACGAAGACGCCGAATTCGGTCCCCGCAAAGAGGAGCCCATCGCGCACGGGGTCTTCCCGTACGGTGCGGACCGGATAATCGCCGGGAATGCCGTCGGTCACCAGCGTCCAGGTCGCGCCGAAATCGTCGGTGCGGAAGACGTACGGGCGGAAGTCGTCCAGCCGGTAGCGCTGCACGGCCACGTAGGCCCGCCCTGCACGGTGCGTCGACAGTTCGATCTCGTCCACAGTCCCCAATTCGGGCATGCCGGGCGGGGTGATCTCGGCCCAGTTCATGCCGCCGTCGCGGGTCAAGTGGATCCGGCCATCGTCGCTGCCGGCCCAGATCTCATCTGCGTCGAAGGGCGATTCCGCGAGCGAAAACACGACGTTGTAGATCTCGACACCGGTCACGTCGGCGTTGATCGGGCCGCCGGACTGCTCCTGGTGGGCGGGGTTGTCGGTCGTGAGGTCCGGGCTGATCGTCTGCCACGTGGCGCCCTCGTCGCGCGAGCGGTTGACGAACTGCGACCCGTGATAGATCACGTTCGGGTCGTGCGCGCTCACCAGCATCGGCGAGACCCACTGGAAGCGGTGCCGCAGATCCTTCGCGGCCATCCCGAGCTGCAGCTGCGGGTAGAGCATGATGTTGCGCCGCTGGCCAGATTCCAGGTCGTATCTGTCCATCACGCCCCCGTAGCACCCGGCGTAGACGATGTGGGGCCGATCGGGATCCAGGGCGATTGGGCCGGTCTCGCAGCCGCCGACGTTCTGCCAGTGTTGCTTGGGATAGAGGGTGTTGACGTCGGACCAGGCCGGGACCGAGATCGTCGTGTTGTCCTGCTGCGCGCCGTAGAGGCGATAGGGGAAGCCGTTGTCGACGATCACGTCATAGAGTTCGGCGGTCGGCTGGTTGTAATAGGTCGACCAGCTCTCGCCGCCATTCACGCTGACCTGGGCGCCCCCGTCGTTGGCGACGACCATGCGGTCGGGATCGGTCGGCAGAATCCACAGGTCGTGCACGTCGCCGTGAGGCACCTGGATCGACTCGAAGGTCGTCCCTCCGTCGACCGACCGGTACATGCCGGTGTTGAGCGCGTACACCGTGTTCGGATCGGCCGGGTCGGCCTGGACGTGGGTGTAGTACCAGGCGCGCTGACGCAGGTTGTTGTCCGAATTGGTGCGGGTCCAGGTGGCCCCCGCGTCGTCCGAGCGGTAGACGCCCCCGTCCGGCTCGGCCTCGATGATCGCCCACACGCGGTCCGGGTCCGCCGGCGAGACGCTCACGCCGACCTTCCCCACGATCCCCTCGGGAAGCCCTCCGCCCAGCTTGGTCCAGGTGTCGCCCCCGTCCGTCGTCTTGTAGACGCCACCCTCCTCGGCGCCAGAGATCAACGCCCACGGCTTGCGCTCGCCGCGCCACATCCCCGCATACAGGATGCGCGGATTGGTCATGTCCATGGTCAGATCGGACGCGCCTGTGGAGTCGTTCAGCGCCAGCACGTGCTCCCAGGTGTCGCCTCCGTCACTCGAGCGGAAGATCCCGCGCTCGGGGTTCTTGCCGAATGGGTGTCCGAGGGCCGCTGCGTACACCAGGTCGTGGTCGCGCGGATGCACCTCGATGCGCCCGATCTGACCTGCTTCGGGCAACCCGATGAACGTCCAGGTGCGGCCCTTGTCCATCGACTTCCACGCGCCCCGCCCGGTGGAGGTGTTGCCACGGATGTCCACCGAACCCTGTCCCACGTAGATCACGTTCGGATCCGAATCGGCGACCTTCACCGCGCCGATCGAGCCGCCGAAGTATCCGTCGGAGATGTTGCGCCAGGTGGTGCCGTTGTCGTCGGACTCCCAGATGCCGCCGCCGGTCGTGCCCATGAGCCAGCGGTCTGGTTCGTCGGGGAAGCCGGTGGCCGCCGTGGACCGGCCGCCGCGATACGGTCCGGCCATGCGGTAGGAGAGGTCCTTGAAGGCGAGCGTGTCGAGCTGCTGGATGCCTGTGTGGGCGGCAATGTGGGCTTCCGCCGCCAGCAGGATTGGCGGGGCCGAGGGTGCTGCCGAAGCCGGGCCCGCGATGACGGGGAGGCAGGCGAGGACGAGGTGTGGTGCGAATCGCATTGGGATGGGTCCGGAAGAGAAGGGTCTGGGCAATGGGACCTCTCAATCTGACAGGTTGCCGGGCGATTGCCTACCAGCCTGACGCCGGACGACTGCAGGCGTTGGAACGGGCCGGATCACCGGCCGGACTGGTCGGGCCACCCGGTCGACCCCCATTTTCCGGCTCCGGCCACGGGTCCCGTGCGCCGCAGCCGTGCGCCTCATCACAAAGGCAACAGAAATGACGACGAGACACCCGCCGTTACTCGCCCTGACCTTGGCAGCCGTGGCTCTGGCAGCCATTCCGCTGGCCGCTGTCCCGCTGGCCGCCCAGGTCAACGAAGAAGCTGCCGACCCCGACAGGCTCCAGTACCTGGATGTCTTCGAGATGGAGGTTGCCGACGATCCCCGCATTTCGCCCGACGGCGACCGGGTCGTGTACGTCCGGCGGGGCTTCGACATCATGACGGACGGGGCGCGCTCCGCACTGTGGGTGGTGGACACGGACGGCTCGAACCACCGCGCGATCACGGATGGAACCGGGGCGGTGGGCTCTCCGCGGTGGGCTCCCGACGGCAACCGCCTGCTCTACGTGGCCTCGGACGGTGGCACGAGCCAGCTGTTTTTGCGCTGGATGGACACCGGGCAGACGGCGGAACTCACCAACCTGACCGAGTCTCCCGGAAACATCGCGTGGTCGCCCGACGGGAACTGGATCGCTATGACGATGTTCGTGCCGGAGGCGAGCCCCGCCATCGCGAAGATGCCGCCCAGACCGGAGGGAGCGGAATGGACGACACCGGCACGCGTGATCTCGAAGCTCCGCTACCGTGCGGACGGACGCGGTTATCTCCCCGACGGACACACCCACATCTTCGTACTGCCCGCCGACGGGGGTACGCCGCGCCAACTCACCACGGGGCCGTACGACCACGGCGGCGGGCTGTCCTGGTCCCCGGATTCGCGCTCGATCGTCTTCAGCGCCAACCGCGACAACCCCGACTTCGATGTCCGCAACAGCGATGTCTTCGAGGTATCGGTCGAGACGGGCGAGCTTCGCCAGCTCACCGACCGCTTCGGCCCCGACGGCGGCCCGGCCGTATCGCCCGACGGTTCCCGAATCGCGTACACGGGCTTCGACGACCGCCATCAGGGGTATCAGGTCACCCACCTGTACGTCATGGATCGGGACGGTAGCGGCGTTCGGCGCGTCGGGAACCTCGACCGCGACATCGGCGGCCTCAACTGGTCGGCCGACGGGAGCGCCCTGTTCATGCAATACGACGACGAGGGCACGACCAAAGTCGCGACGATCACCCTGGACGGAGCGGTCACCGACCTTGCCGGAGACGTGGGCGGTGTCGGGCTGGGACGTCCCTACGGCGGCGGCTCCTATACCGTGGCCCGCGACGGGCGCTTTGCGTTCACCGTGAATTCTCCGATGCGCCCCGCCGATGTCGCAGTCGGCCGGGCCGGGGCCGACGCGCGCCGGATCACGCACCTCAACGAGGACCTCCTGGCGCACAAGAAGCTCGCCGAGGTCGAGGAGATATGGTGGGAGTCCTCTCACGATGGCCGCCCCGTGCACGGCTGGATCGCCCGGCCTCCGGACTTCGATCCCGCGCGCAAGTACCCGCTCGTGCTCGAGATCCACGGTGGCCCGTTTGCGAACTACGGCCCGCGCTTCGCAGCCGAGGTCCAGTTCTACGCCGCGGCGGGGTACGTCGTCTTCTACACGAATCCGCGCGGCAGCACCAGCTACGGCGAGGAGTTCGGCAACCTCATCCACCATGCCTACCCCGGGTACGACTATGACGACCTCATTTCGGGCGTCGACGCCGTCATCGAACAGGGGTACATCGACGAGGACAACCTGATGGTGACGGGTGGCAGCGGCGGCGGCGTGCTGACGGCCTGGATCGTCGGCAAGACGGACCGCTTCCGCGCTGCGGTGTCACAGAAGCCGGTCATCGACTGGATCAGCTTCTCGCTGACCTCGGACGGATACGCCTCCTACTATCAGTACTGGTTCCCGGCCCCGGTCTGGGAGGACGGCATGCTGGAGCACTACTGGGCAAGGTCGCCTCTCTCCCTGGTCGGGAACGTCACGACGCCCACGATGCTGATCACAGGTGAACAGGACCTGCGCACGCCGATGGGCGAGACCGAGCAGTTCTATCAGGCGCTGCAGATCCGGAAGGTGCCGACCCGGATGGTGCGGATACAGGACGCCTACCACGGAATCGCAAGCAGCAGTCCATCCAACCTGATCGCCAAAGTGGCGCACATCCTGGACTGGTTCGAATCGTATCGGACGGGCAGGCCCGTGAGCGACTGAAGGGTGCGCGGGGACCGGGATCCGGGGCTCAACGCCCTCCGATCCCGAGCGCTTCGGCCTGCCGGCGGATGTGGTTCCGGTCCTTCTCGAAGATCTCGGGGTGCAGCTCGAGCACGTCGGCCGGATAGTTCGACCCGATACCCTTCACGTACTGGTCCAGGAAGCCGAGCACGACATCGTTCTGAATCGCTGTGAGTCTGGCCGTGATGTCCGGCTCGCCGAGCAGGGCGGCACCGGTGGGCTCGCCGAGGATCTCGGGGAAGTCGGCGATGCCGATATGCTGGATTCCGGGAATCATGATGCGGTGGATATCGTCGCGGAGACCGGCGGTTGCCAGCCGCTCGTAGGCGAGGTCGCCTCCGGTGGGAGCTTCGGGTCCGTAGGCTCCCCGGTAGACGTTGAAGTCTTCCGGCAGCGTCGCCATGACCGCGGTCGGGTCGGAGTTGAGCATCAGGAAGGGCGTGCGCAGGTCCGCGTCGATCAGCTCGCCGGTCCAGTACCCGCCGTCCAGGTTGATGGCCGCCAGCGCGCGGTGGTCGTCCTGCGCGAGCATGGCGGCGATGTAACCGCCGTACGACATCCCCATGTAGCCACGGCGTCCGTGGTCGATCACCGCGGCGATGCCGGCGGCGGCCTCGGGCACGTCCATATCCTCCAGGCGGTCGAAGACGAAGCGGACATCTGCCTGCCATACGGGCGCGAGCTGTCCCAGCGAGGTCGTGCGCAAGTCCCTCAGGTACGCAGGCACGGCGTCCAGCGCGTCTGCGAGATTTGGAGGGTAGTGCACCGTCATGCTGGCCGTGTTGGCCGCGTAGCGCATCAGGTCTTCCATGATGGTCTGTGACAGCGTGATCACGTCGCCGTTCGGGTAGACGAGCCCTCCCGACTCGTAGGGGTGACCGACCGATACCACCACATAGCCGTTGGCGGCCAGATGCTCGAAGAGTGTGCTCTGCTGGGCCGGATACGACGTGTAGCCGTGGTTGAACCCGATGACGGGGAAGGATCCGGGGGTGGGCTCAGCGTCCTGATAGCTGTTGGACGCGAGCTCCGCGCAGCCGCGGAGGGCATCGGCGGGCTGTTGCAGCGCGGGCAGAAGCATACCGGGGAGGATCATGGTTTCCGCCGCGGTGAAGTACGGTCGCGGCTGCACGCCGGCGCCAGGGGCCTCGGCGGGATACCAGGCCCGGACGTAGAGGCGCCGATGGCTGGTGGGCTCAGGCGCGTATTGCGCGCTCCGGAGCCGATCGGTGACCTCGAACTCGACGGTGCCGACGGCGTGGGGTCCGGACACGGCTGGCCAGTTCGCGCAGTTCGCTGCGTAGTCGTAGGGCTCCTGGGCGGACGCGGGCGCCGGAGCCGGAAGGGGCAGGAGCGAGGCCAGGAGGGCGGCGAGGAACAGGTTGCGGGCGGGCGTACGCATCGGTCGTCCTGTAGCGGATCGTGGTGGCTGTCGGAGCGACCGCCAATATTGTGTGCCGGTCTTGCCCCGGCAAACCGCTCTCAAGCGCCGCCCGGTACGGCGCTACAGTGTCAGACTGTCCCGGTGGTGTCCTCTGCGGGGGTCAGTCCTGGGGGCGGTGTGCGACTTCGCCTGTTGAGAATGCTCCACAGGCTCCGCCACCTCCTCCGAGGTGACGGGCGTGGGCTTGTCCTCCGGTGCGTGCAGCATTGTGATCCCGGCGGCGCCCAGTATGAGCGCTGTGGAAACCGCCAGCCCCAACGCGGTGAGTCTTCGTTTCGAACGTCGTCTCAAGTGTGCTCTGGTCATCGTTTCTTCCTCCCCTGAACCGTACTCCAGACCTCGCCCCGTTAGACAGCAAAAACCGTGCCAGGGTTGCCCGGCCATTTTGGCAGGTATCCGCCCGCGGTTCCCTTCGCACGCCGCCGTCGGGCCTCCCCGGCCCGCTAAAGCCGGCGCGCGCCCCGCCGTTATCTTGGTGGCGTGCTTGACGGGTCCGAGCCGACGGAGGGAATGATGGCCCGAGCAAAGAGGATTGCGCTGTCCGCCCTGGCGATAACCTCCTTCGGGGTTTCGGCCGCGGCAGCTCAGGAAAACGTGGCGGGGTTCGAAAACCCGACGACCGCCGATGGCATCACCACGGTCGCCGGGATACGGGTCGGCCACTTCACCTACCCGGGCGCCAACACGGGCTGCACGGTCGTGATCGCGGACGGAGGCGCAACCGGGGGCGTGGATGTGCGCGGCGGCGCTCCCGGGACCGCCGAGACCGATCTCCTCGACCCGGTCAACACCGTCCAGGATGTCAACGCGGTCGTGTTGTCGGGCGGGAGCGCCTTCGGCCTCGCCGCGCGGCACGGTGTCATGCGCTACCTGGAAGAGCGCGGCGAGGGCTACCGCGTCGGTGGCGACCTCGTCGTCCCGATCGTGCCGGCCGCGATCATCTTCGACCTGGGTCTTTCCGGCGGCGTCCGCCCCGGCCCCGATTGCGGATACCAGGCCGCGTCCGGCGCCTCCGCCGAGGCCGTTGCGGAGGGTAACGTGGGCGCGGGCGCCGGCGCCACGGTGGGGAAGATGCGCGGGATGGGCATGGCCATGAAGGGCGGGGTCGGCACGGCCTCGGTGACGCTGGAGAGCGGCCTCACGGTCGGGGCGATCGTGGTGGTCAACGCGGTGGGCGACGTGATCGACCCGGGAACCGGGCGCGTCGTGGCGGGAGCCCGCACGGAGGACGGCGGCTTTGCCGACGCGCGACGCATCGTGCGCGGCGAATACCCGGCCAGCCGGCCGGGCCAGAACACGACGATCGGCGTTGTCGCGACCAACGCGCGGCTGACACAGGCGGAGGTCAACAAGGTGGCGCAGATGGCGCAGGACGGGCTGGCGCGCGCCATCGTGCCGGCGCATACGCCGAGTGACGGGGACACGGTGTTCTCGCTCGCCACCGGGACGCTCACATCCGGCTACAGTACCGGGCAGGTCGGAGCGCTCGCGGCCGAGGTCATGGCCGACGCCATCGTGCGGGCGGTGCGCGCCGCGCACGGGCTTCCCTCGCTGCCCGCCGTGCGCGATCTGCCCACCCCGCCATGAACGCAACCCTCGCGGGGCTGCTCCTCTACGTCGTCCTCATCACGGCTGTGGGCCTCGCGGTCGGCCGCCGCGTATCCGGCACGCGCGATTTCTTCGTGGCGGGCCGCGCGCTCGGGCCGGGACTGCTCTTCGCCACCCTGCTCGCGGCCAACATCGGCGCGGGGTCGACCGTCAACGCGGCCGGCCTGGGGTACCAGCACGGCATCGCGGCCTGGTGGTGGGTGGGATCGGCGGGGGTCGGCACCCTGGTGCTGGCGTTCTGGCTGGGCCCGCGCATGTGGCGTGTCGCCCGGGATCACTCGCTGCGCACGGTTGGCGACTATCTCGAACTGCGCTACGGACCCTCGGTGCGCGCGTCCATGGCGGTGCTGCTCTGGCTCGGCACGCTGGCCATCCTGGCGGGACAGCTGATCGCCATGGCCTGGATTCTGGAGGTCGTGGCGGGCGCCCCCCGATGGCTCGGAGCCGTCGTCGGCGGGGTGGTCATGACCGTGTACTTCATGGCGGGAGGCCTGCTCAGCTCCGCCTGGGTCAACCTGGTGCAGCTGGTTGTACTGATGGCCGGCTTTCTGATCGCCGTGCCGTTGGCGCTCGAGGGGGCCGGTGGCCTCTCGGCGGTACTTGAGCACGCCCGGGCGACGCCGGGGCACCTCGACTTCATGAGCAACGGGGACTCCGGGTGGATGTACCTGATCCTGCTGGCACCGGCCTTCATCGTATCGCCCGGGATCCTGCAGAAGACGTTCGGCGCGCGCGACGTGCGCACCGTCCGGCTCGGCGTGAGCGCCTGCGGCGTGGCGCTCATGCTCTTCGCGTTCCTTCCGCCCGCCCTGGGCATGATCGCGCATGCGGTGGCGCCGGGTCTCGAGAATGCCGAGACGGCCCTGCCGGAGATCCTCACGCGGGGTGTCCCGGCGTGGGCCGGACTCCTGGGCCTTGCCGCGGTGCTGTCGGCCGAAATCAGCTCGGCGGACGCGATCCTGTTCATGCTGTCGACTTCGCTGTCGAAGGACCTCTACAAGCGTTTCGCGCGACCCGACGCGACCGACGCCCAGGTGCTGCGCGTGGCCCGCATTGCGGCGGCCGTGGGCGGAACGGCCGGAGTTCTGCTGGCAGTCGTCATCCCCACGGTGGTCGACGCACTGAGGATCTTCTATTCGCTCCTGGGTGTCAGCCTCTTCGTTCCCGTCGTGGCCGGATTGCATTCGCGGCGTCCCGGCTCGGCGGAAGCGCTGGCAGCCGCCGCGGCCGGGGTGGTCGCGCTCCTGACGTCGCGCGGGTGGGACGGCGGTCCGGGCTGGATGGTCCCGTCGGCGTGGGGACTGCTTTCGGCAGCGACCGCGTACGGCGTATTCTTCCTGGCGCGGCGGATCCTTTTACACATGGACAGGCAGGCAGTGACCCACGCGTCGAACCTCTTTCCGGACCAGATCCGCACCTGCGAAATGCACACCGGTGGCGAGCCCGTCCGCATCGTTACGGCAGGCTATCCCCGCATTGCGGGCGCCACGATCCTGGACAAGCGGCGCTACGCGAGGGATCAGCTGGACCACCTGCGCCGCTACCTCATGCACGAGCCGCGCGGGCACGCGGACATGTACGGGGTGATCCAGGTCGAGCCGGACCACCCCGACGCCGATCTGGCGGTCCTCTTCTGCCACAACGAGGGCTACTCGACAATGTGCGGGCACGCGACCATTGCAATGGCGCGCTGGGCGGTGGACGAGGGCGTGGTCGCGGCGCGCGAGCCGCGCACGACTGTGCGCATCCAGTGTCCGTGCGGCCTTGTCAACGCGCACGTGCAGGTGCGGGAAGGGCGCGCCGGGATGGTGCACTTCGAGAGCGTGGGCGCCTTCGCCCCCCTCCTGGACGCGAAGGTCGAGGTGGAGGGCGCGGGCACGGTGGAGGTCGACATCGCTTACGGCGGCGCCTTCTACGCGTTCGCGCCGGCTGCCCGGTTCGGCCTGGACGTGCGCACCTCGCCCGCGCGCACCCTCGTCGACGCGGCGTGGGCGGTCACCTGCGCGGCCAAGGCGCAGCTCGACCTCGACCACCCGGATCACCCCGACCTCGGGTTCCTGTACGGCACGATCCTGACCGATGGCGGTCACGGCCGCGACCGTCCCAGCGCCAACGTGTGCGTCTTCGCCGACCGGCAGGTCGATCGCAGTCCGACGGGCAGCGGCGTGACCGCCCGCATGGCGATCCAGAAGGCACGAGGGCTCGCCGGCCTGGGCGAGGAACGCCGCTTTTCGAGCGTGACGGGCAGCGTCTTCACGGGCTGCATCGTGGAGGAGACGCGGGTGGCGGAACACGACGCCGTAACGGTGCTGGTCGGAGGCCGGGCCCACTACACCGGTTCGGCGTGCTTCCGTCCCGACGCGGGGGACCCCCTGGTGGGCGGATTCAGGGTGCGATGAGCGCGTTGGAGCGGTGGGTGGTGGCGGGGAATTGCGCCGAGACGGGGGATTGTGTCGCGGGCGTCCCGTATGCCTATTGCCCCGCACGAACACGAGAGGTGGACAAATGAACACGCGAGGCGGACGGATGGACAGAAAGCGCTTCCTGCGCACGGCGGGATTCGGCTGGGGTGCCGCGTGGCTGGCTGGCTGCGCGCGGGAGGGTGGCGAGGGTGCCGGAGACGGCGGCGATCCGCCCCTCGGCAGCGGAGACGGCGATGCCGGCACGGCGACCGGGTTGAACCCGCCGCTTGATCGGATCGGGGTACAGCTCTACACCGTGCGCTCCCTCATGGCCGACGACGTGGCCGGGACGCTGGATGCGGTCGCCGCGATCGGCTACGAAGAAGTCGAATTCGCCGGCTACTTCGGTCACGAACCCGCGCAGGTGCGGTCCTGGCTCGACGCGGCCGGGCTCGCCGCACCCGCCGCGCACGTGGATCTCGACGCGCTTACGGGCTCGGCACTGGAGGCGACCCTCGAGGATGCGACGACTGTCGGACACGCCTGGCTGGTCGTGCCCTGGATACCGGAGGAAATGCGCACGGCCGATGGCTACCGGGAGGTTGCGGACCGCCTGAACCGTGCTGGCAGTATCGCAGCCGCGGCAGGCGTTCGGGTGGGCTACCACAACCACGCCTTCGAATTCGAGGTGCTCGAGGACGCGGATGCTGGCGGCCGCACGGGCTACTCGTTGTTGCTGGAGCACTCGGACCCGGGCTTGGTCGACCTGGAAATCGACTTGCACTGGTCCGCCGCGGCCGGCGTCGATGCGCTCGAACTGTTTGCCGATCACCCCGGTCGGTTCCCGCTCTGCCATGTGAAGGACCTCACCGCTGACGGCGGCATGGCGGATGTCGGCGCCGGTGTGATCGATTGGCCCGGGTTGTTCGCCCGCTCTGAAGAGGCCGGACTCCAGCACTACATCGTGGAACACGACCAGCCCGACGACCCCCTGGCGTCGATTGAAGCGAGCCATCGTTACCTTGCCGGAATGTAAACTACACATTACAACATGTCATGTGTAGTTTACATTCAGCTGTCCAAATGAACGAGAGGAGAGCGAGTGAGCGAATCAACAGGTAGTGGCATCCCGGGCGGCCCGCAGGTGGACGCGAGGCGCCTCTTCCTGGGAAGCTGCGTCGCCCTCATCGCCACGTCCGTGGCCTTTGCCACCATCGGCGCGGTCATGTTCGCGCTCAAGGGGGAATTCGTCCTCAACAACGCGCAGGTCGGCTGGATCGGCGGGGCCGCGATCTGGGGATTCGCGGTATCACAGCTGGTTTTTGCACCGCTCTGCGACACGCTGGGAATGCGCACGCTGGTCAGGATGGCCTTCGTCTGCCACCTGGTCGGGTCGCTTGTCATGATTCTCGCCGGGGGGTTCGCGACGCTCTTTGCCGGAGCGCTGGTGATCTCGATGGCGAACGGGCTGATCGAGGCTGCGTGCAACCCGCTGGTCGCCGCGCTGTACCCGGACAACAAGACCGTGAAGCTCAACCAGTTCCACGTGTGGTTCCCCGGGGGGATCGTTCTCGGTGGACTGGCGGCCTTCGCCCTGGACCGCGTGGGAATCGACGCCTGGCAGATCAAGATCGCCCTGATCCTCATCCCCACGATCGCGTACGGGGTACTGCTACTCGGCCAGCGCTTCCCTCCGACCGAGGGTGTGCGTTCCGGGGTTTCCATGGGCGAGATGTTCGGTGTCACGCTGGGCACTCCGCTGATGCTGCTGATGCTTCTGTGCATGGCGATGACCGCATCGATCGAACTGGGCCCCGGCCGCTGGTTGCCGGCGGTGCTGGAGGCCGGGGGCATGGCGGGGATCCTGGTGCTCGTCTACGTGAACGGGATCATGGCGGTCATGCGGTTCAAGGCCGGCCCCGTGGTGCACCGCCTGTCGCCCACCGGCATTCTCCTTGCGTCGGCGGTGCTGTCCGGTGTGGGGCTGTTCTGGCTGAGCGCGGGCGGTTCCGCGGCATCGATCTTCGCGGCGGCGACCGTCTTCGCCCTGGGCGTGTGCTACTTCTGGCCGACGATGCTCGGCTTCGTGTCCGAGAGGATACCGCGCAGCGGGGCGCTCGGTCTGGGGTTGATGGGAACGGTGGGCATGGCCGTGGTCGGGCTCGTTACCTCGCCGTGGATGGGCGGGATCGCGGACCGCGCGTCGCACGAGATCCTCGCGGACGACCAGACGTTCGTGGTGCTGGTGGAGGCCGGTGGCGCGCTGCAGTCGCAGTCGCTGCGCACCCCCGGTCCGGAGGGCGACGACCTGAGGGCGGCGCTCGATCTGGTGACCGGTGTCCTGACCACCTTTGAAGAAGAGGACGTACTGCCGCCGCTGGAGACCGCCAACGCGATGCGCGCGTTCATCGAGTCGGGTTCCACCTCTCCGGCCGTCGATCGGGCGCGGTCGATTCTGGGACCGGCGGAGAACCACGGCGGACTCGTGTCCTTCCGGTACCTGGTCCCATTGAGTCTCGTTCTTGTGGTGATCTTCGGGTTCCTCTACCTCAGGGAACGCAGGACGGGCGGATACCGGGCGGAGCGGCTGACGTGACCGTGTGCGCTGGCGGGAAGCGTCCGGGCGCATGAACCCCCACATCGGGCGGCGGCTGCGCTACGGCATGGTGGGTGGCGGGCCCGGTGCGTTCATCGGCGCGGTGCACCGCATGGCGGCAGCGCTGGACGGGGAGTTCGAGCTCGTGGCGGGTGCCTTCGCGTCTGATCCGGGACGTTCACGGGAGCAGGGGCGCCTGCTCGGCCTCGACGCGCGGCGAACCTACGACTCCTACCAGGACATGGCACGGGCGGAGGCCGCGCTGGGCGAAGACCGCCGCATTGATGCCGTGTCCGTCGTCACCCCCAACCACCTCCACCACCCCGTTGCAAACGCGTTCCTCCGCGCAGGCTTCCACGTCATCTGCGACAAGCCGATGACCACGACCCTGGCGGACGCCGAGGACCTGTGCCGCACGGTCGAAGCGACGGGCCTGATCTTCGCACTGACGCACAACTACACGGGCTATCCAATGGTCAGGGAGGCGCGCCACCTGGTGCGCGCGGGACGGCTCGGGACGGTGCGCAAGGTGGTCGCGGAGTATCCGCAGGGGTGGCTCGGCACGCGGCTGGAGGACACGGGACACAAGCAGGCAAGCTGGCGGCAGGATCCGGCGCAGGCGGGCGCTTCGTCAGCGGTCGCGGACATTGGGTCGCACGTGCACAGCCTGGTCCGCTATGTAACGGGCCTGGAGATCGGGGAGATCTTCGCGGAGCTGTCGAGCCTGGTGCCGGGGCGCGTCATGGAGGACGACGCGACCATGCTTGTCCGTTTCGTGGGCGGTGCCCGCGGGGTGTACTCGGCCAGCCAGGTTTCGACCGGCGAGGAGAACGGACTGGCGCTGCGCGTGTACGGCGAGGATGCGGGCCTGGTGTGGCGGCAGGAACGTCCGAACGAGCTATGGCTGTTGCCGGCTGACAGGCCCCGTGAGCTGCTGACGCGCGGGAGCCCCTGGCTGTCGGCGGCGGCGCGGCACGCCACCCGCCTGCCGCCCGGACACCCGGAGGGCTTCATCGAGGCATTTGCGAACATCTACCGCAGTGCTGGCAGAGTGATCGGAGCCGCGATCGGGGGCCAGGAGGCGGATTCGCTGGACCGGGACTTCCCCGATCACAGGGACGGTGCGCGGGGGATGCGGTTCATCGAGAGCGTGCTCGAGTCGGCCGCCGAGGGGCGGTGGGTCGATGTGGCGGGGGCTCGGGCTGCTGGTGGCGGGGCCCGGGCCGCTGGTTCCGGAGCCCGGTCATGAGCCGGCCGGTGACGCTGTTTACGGGGCAGTGGGCCGACATGCCGCTGGCCGTGCTGGCCGAGAAGGCGGCGGCGTGGGGCTATGACGGACTGGAACTGGCGTGCTGGGGCGACCACTTCGACGTGCAAGCGGCGCTCTCGGACCCCTCGTATTGCGAAGAGCGGCGCGCGCTTCTGGCCGGCCACGGTCTGGGCGTGTGGGCGATCAGCAATCACCTGGTGGGACAGGCGGTGTGCGACCGGATCGACGAGCGTCATCGGACCATTCTGCCCGCGCGGGTGTGGGGGGACGGGGATCCGGGGGGCGTGCGTGAGCGTGCCGCTCGGGAGATGAAGGACACCGCGCGGGCGGCGGCCCGGCTGGGGGTCGGGGTGGTGAACGGCTTCACCGGAAGTCCCATTTGGCACCTCCTGTACTCGTTCCCCCCCTTGCCGCAGGAGTGGATCGACCGGGGGTTCGAGGAATTCGGCGCCGCGTGGACGCCGGTTCTGGATGTGTTCGCCGAGGAGGACATCAGCTTCGCGCTGGAGGTCCACCCGACCGAGATCGCGTTCGACGTCGTCACGGCCGGCCGGGCGCTGGAAGTGCTGGACGGGCACCCGGCGTTCGGCTTCAACTACGATCCGAGTCATCTGGCGTACCAGGGGGTCGACTACGTTGATTTCATCCGGCGGTTCGGAGACCGGATCTTCCACGTCCACATGAAGGATGTCTGGTGGTCCGGAACACCGCGGGCGGCCGGCGTTTTCGGCGGCCACACCGATTTCGGCGATGCGCGCCGCTTCTGGGACTTCCGCTCTCCGGGACGCGGGCGCGTCGACTTCGAGGAAGTGATCCGGGCGCTGAACCGGACGGGATACGACGGGCCGCTGTCGGTGGAGTGGGAAGACGCCGGCATGGACCGGGAACATGGAGCGGCCGAAGCCTGCGGGTTCGTGCGCAAGCTTGCCTTCCCGCCGTCGGACACGGCGTTCGACGCGGCATTTCAGAGTTGAGAGCGAAAGCGAGGATCGGATGCGCGTGGTTGTTTCGGCTATGGCCCTGGCCGCCCCTTGGATGGCGGCGGCCGGATGCGGCGGACAGGAAGCTCCACTGAACCGGCTGACGCCCGAAGAGGAGGCCGCGGGGTGGACGCTGCTCTTCGACGGCACGCTCGACGGGTGGCGGGGCTACCAGCGGGCGGACGCTCCCGGCGGCTGGTCGGTGGAGGACGGGATTCTCGCCTTCACGCCGGGTGTGGACGACGGGGACCTCATGACGGTGCGGCAGTTCGGCGACTTCGAACTGGCGCTGGAATGGAAGATCGGAGAAGCCGGAAACAGCGGGATCTTCTACCGCGCCACGGAAGCCGAGCGCGCTCCCTACTGGACGGGACCCGAATTCCAGATCCTGCACAACGCCGGGCACCCGGACGGCGGGGCGCCGGAGACTTCCGCGGGTTCGAACTACGCGTTGCACCCGCCGGCCGAGGACGTGACGCGGCCGGTCGGGGAGTGGAACAGCGTTCGGATCGTGCTGGACGGCGCGCGTGTACAGCACTGGATGAACGACGTGAAGATCGTGGAGTACGACTTGTGGACCGACGAATGGCGTGCACTGGTGGCCAGCACCAAGTTCGCCGACTGGCCAGGGTACGGGATGGCTCCCGCCGGCCACATCGGGCTCCAGGACCACGGCAATCCGGTCTGGTTCAGGAACATCAGGATCCGGGTAGCGCAGGCGGGTTCCGGCCGGTAGGATTGGCGGGACGAATCTCTGTGTGGACAACGTGGATCCCCGCCGCTCGCGCGGGAAGGCAGCAGCTGGAGGTTCCATCGGGATGAGGATATGGAGGCAGGCGATCGTCGTGGCAGCTGTACCGGCGGCTTTGGGAAGCTGTGCCGACCTGGCACTGGAACCTGACCGCGTCCCGCATTCCATGATGTTGCTGCCCGCCGACACGCTGATTACCGAAGGCGATCCGCTGAGGCTCAGGGTGACGGTGCTGGACGAGGAGGGGGACGTGATGCCGGGACCTCCTTCATGGGCGCCGCCAGCCTGGGAGGTCGAAGATTCCGACGCGTTGCAGATCGCGCCCGACGGGACCGTGATCGGCGCGGCCGGCACGAACACGCGGATCACCGCCAGGTCCGCCGGGCTCGAGGCGTGGACCACGCTTCGCATCAACCCGCTCACTGTCGCCCTGTCGGCGCCGGCCATCTACCTGAACCAGGCCGCCCAGAACGTTGACGGGACCGTGCCGCTCATCGCGGGGCGCAGGGCGCTGCTCCGCGTGTTCGCGAACGGTGACGAAGTCAGCTTCTACGAGCCACGGGTGCAGGCCACCTTCTACCGGGACGGCGAGGCCGTGCACAGCGTGTCGATCAATCCGCCCGCGGAGCTGCTTCCGGACGAGGTCGTCGAGAGCCGTCTCGACCGGTCCTACAACGCCGTGATCCCGGGTGAAGTGCTCCAGCCGGGCGTCGGGCTGGTCGTCGAGATCGATCCGGACGGGGTGGTGCCCCAAAGCGCGGCGAGCAGGTCCCGCGTCCCCGCGCACGGCGTGATGCCGCTCGGCATCGTCGACATGCCCACCCTGCACCAGGTCATCGTTCCCGTCCTGGTTACATGGGCCCCGGACGACCGCGTGTTCAACTGGACCCAGGGCCTGACCCCCGAAAGCCCCCAACTGCAGCTTGCGCGGACGCTCCTCCCGATCGGCGACATGACCGTGGATGTGCACGAGACCTACCACACGTCCGCGGACCTTACCGAGGGGGCCGGGTGGCATGCATTTCTGCGCGAGATCAGGGTTCTCTGGCTCATGGGTGGTGCGCGGGGATACTACTACGGAGCGCTGCAGATCCCGTCCGGGTCCGCCTGGGGAGGGCTTGGCTACTTCAACCAGCGCGTCAGCGTGGGGCGGGCCAGGGAAGACACGTACGCCCACGAGCTGGGCCACAACATGAGCCTGCGGCACGCGCCTTGCGGCAGCGCGGGCGGACCGGATCCCGACTATCCCTACGACGACGGCAGCAGCGGAATATGGGGTTACCACATCGAGCGCGGCCGATTGATCGACCCGGAGCAGTACAGGGACCTGATGGGCTACTGTACGCCGGACTGGGTGAGCGACTATCACTTCATTCGGGCCGCGGGGTTCAGGTTGGCGACGGAGGCGGGCCGGGCGGCGGGGGCTGCTGGCGCGGCGGGCGCACCCGCGCCGGCGGATGTGGCCGCCCCGCCCGAGAAGACACTTCTGCTTTGGGGCGGTGCGGGTGGCGGCGAGTTCATGCTTGAGCCCGCGTTCCTGATCCACGCGCCCGCGACGCTGCCTACCGCCGCCGGGCCCTACCGCCTCGAAGGATTCGACTCCGCCGGCCGCAGCCGTTTCGCGTTCAGCTTCACCCCGGACCCGGTCGAGCACGGCGGTGCACACTTCATGTTCGCGGTACCCTGGGACCCCGAGCGGGACGGTGCCCTTGAGCGCGTTGCACTGACGGGTCCCGAGGGCGAATTCACCCTGAGAAAGGGCGGCACGCCGCCGATGGCGATCATCACCAACCGCGCGACCGGCAAGGTTCGGGCGATCGTGCGCGATTGGAACGGCGGCTTCAACCGTGTGGAGGGCGACATCGAGATCATGGTCAGCGACGGGTTGCCGGGAGGCGCCAGGTGAAGGGCTGGCAACTGGCCGGTCTCGCCGCCACGCTGCTGGTGCACGGCACGGCTGGCGCACAGATGCAGGCGGAGGTCCGCGGCGGGCTCACGGTGGGCAGTCACTCCGCTTCGGCGGCGGCCCTCGATATCGCGCCCGCAGTATCGTTCGACGTCGTGTTGAAGCAGCAGGTGACGCCGTCGATTGCCGTGTTCGGCGGCTTCTTCCGCACGGCCTTCGGTTGCGAGGAGGGGTTCTGCAAGGAGCGCAATCTGACGGTTGTGGGCACTCACGGGGCTCTGGGGGCGGAGTGGGGGACGGCAGGCACATGGTTGCGCGCCGGCGCGCTTTTCGGCTCGACACGGGTGGGCACGGAGGGCGAGTCACCCGAGCCGGGGGTCGGCGCGCACGCCGCGGCCGGCCTGAACATCGGCATCGGGCGTCTGCGCTTCCTTCCCGGCGTTTCGTACCGGTGGATGTCAGCGACGACTGCCACCAGCTCCGATTATGCCATTGCGCTCGCGCTCGACCTGGGTTTCGGCATTCGACTCGGTGGAGGCACAAGCTGACGACCCTGCGCGGAAGGGGCCTTGTCCTGGTCGCGTTGCTGGTCTCCGGGAGCTGCGCCGATCTCGCGTTCGAACCCGAACGCGCGCTCACGTCGCTCGCAATCTCTCCGTCGGACACGGTTCTGATCGTCGGGGACCGGATCCAGTACGAGGTGGTGGCCCTCGACCAGAACGGGGACACGCTGGCGCCCTGGCCTGCGTGGGCGGAACCGACCTGGAGCTCGGCGGATCCGCTGGCCGTCCACATCTCCGACGACGGGAGCGCGGACGCGCTACGACATTCCCGGACCGAAGTACAGGTCGCGTTTGCCGGCCTCAAGGCGCGGACCAGTCTCCGGATCAACCCGCCCAATCTCGTCCTCACGGCCCCGTACTTCTACCTGACGCAGAGTGTTCAGAATCCCCTAAGCAGCGTGCCGCTGATGGCGGGGCGCGACGCCCTTCTGCGCGTGTTCGTCACCGGCGATCAGGACAGCTTTTACCAGCCGAGCGTAGTCGCCCTGTTCTACCACGGCGATCGGCTGGAATACGGCGCCGACATGCGCCTCGAGTCCGATGTGCTGCCCGGAGACGTCAACGAGGGACGTCTGGACCGGTCATACAACGCGGTCATTCCAGGTGCGATCATAAAGCCGGGCACGACCATGGTGATTGACCTGGACCGGACGGGGAGCGTGCCGCTGGGCGCGGGCAGCCAGCTGAGAATACCCGAAGTCGGCCGGATCGAGCTCGACGTAAGGACGCTCCCGGTGATGGATCTCACGGTCGTCCCGATCGTGGTCGCCGACAAGCAGAACGACGACATCTACAACTGGACCCAGGGGCTCAACGCCGACAGCGAACAACTGCAGTTCGCCCGGTCCGTGCTTCCCATCGCCGAAATGGTCGTCAACGTCCATGAGGGATACGTCACGACCGCCGACCTCAGCACCGGAGCCGGCTGGGGCCAGCTTCTGGGAGAACTCACCTTCCTGCGCAGGATGGAGCCGCGCAAAGGCTACTATTACGGGGCGGTCGTGCTTGACGAGAAAACGAACTGGGACGGCCTCGGCTATATCGGGCGCCCCCTGGCCGTCGGGGACGCAAACCCGCGTACGATGGCTCACGAACTGGGTCACACGCTCAGTTTGCGGCATGCGCCGTGCGGCGGGGCGATCGGCCCCGATCCCGCGTATCCCCATGAGGGCGGCGGAATCGGCGTCTGGGGTTACGACCTGCGCGAGAAGCGCATCCTGGATCCTTTACTGTACAAGGACGTGATGGGGTATTGTCACCCCTCGTGGATCAGCGACTACAGCTTCGCGAGAGCTTTTGACTTCCGCACGGAGCTTGAGTCGACAGTCCTGCAGCGTTCGGCCGCCGGGGCTTCCGTCCAGGCTTCCCCGGGGGCGTCCAGGGGGGACAGGACGATGTTGTTGTGGGGCAGGACGGGACTGGGAATGCTCGCGCTTGAGCCCTCCTTCATGGTGGATCTCCCTGCGGACATGCCCACGGGCGAGGGGCCGTATCGGATCGAAGGCGTGGGACCGAATGGGGAGTTGCGATTCGCATTCAGCTTCGCGCCCTGGCCCGTGGAATTCGGCAGCGGACAGTTTCTCTTCACGGTTCCCTACGATCCCGCGCGCGACGGGCCGCTGGAACAGGTCGTCCTGTCCGGTCCCGATGGGACGGTGTCGCTGGAAGCCTCGGGCGGAAGCCCCATGGTCATGGTCACGGATCGCAACACCGGCCGGATTCGGGGGATGCTGCGGGACTGGAAGGGCGGGCGCACCGAAGTGCGGCGGCTGATGGGCCGTGGGGTGGAGTTGACCATCAGCGAGGGGTTGCCTGCAGTCGGGACGGCCGGATTCGAACCGGCGACCCCCTGAACCCCATTCAGGTGCGCTACCGGACTGCGCCACGTCCCGTGAGTGGAGGAAGCTAAACGTTCGGACGTGGGTGGGGAAGCCGCGGCGTTCAGCCCGCGCGCACTTCGTCGCTGTCCACCCGTCCGTCCACCAGGCGTACCACGCGCTTGACGCGCTCCACGACCCGGTGGTCGTGCGTCGAGAAGAGGAACGTGACGCCGCGGTCGCGGTTCAGGGTCTCCATCAGCGAGATCAGTGTCTCGGCCGTTTCCGAATCCACGTTTGCGGTGGGCTCGTCGGCGAGCACTACGGCCGGATCGGAGGCGATGGCGCGGGCGATCGCGACGCGCTGCTGCTGCCCGCCCGACAGTTCCGTGGGCTTGCGGTCCTCCATGCCATCGAGTCCGACGGCGTGAAGGAGTTCCATGACGCGCTCGCGCCGCTCGGGGGCGGGCACGCCCTGCACCCACATCACCATCTCGGCGTTTTCGTAGGCAGTCAGGACGGGGATCAGGTTGTAGGACTGGAAGACGAAGCCGATGCGGTCACGGCGGAGTCGGCTGAGTGCCTTCCGGTTCAGCCCGCCGAGGTCGACGCCCTCGACGACCACCGAGCCGCTGGTCGGCGCGTCGAGGCCGCCGACCAGATTCAGGGTGGTGGTCTTGCCCGACCCGGAGGGGCCGATGAGCGCCGTGAACTCACCCTTGCCCACGGTCAGGTCGAGGCCGCGCAGGGCCTGCACCTCGAGGCTCCCCTGCGTGTACAGCTTGGTCACGTCGCGGAGCGCGACGACGGTGCCGTTGTTCATATCGCCGTTTGTCATCCGAGTCTGATGCTTTCCACGGGCTCGACGCGGCCGGCCCGCCACGCCGGGTAGATGCCCGCGAGGACCACTGCAACGAAGGCGAGAATCGCGATGCGGACGACGTTCTCGGGGTAGATCCCGAATCTGAGCGAGGTCGCCATGGCCACCCCCGAGATCTCGGTCGAGGTGTCTCCCAGCATGGCGCCCATGTCGATGCCGATCGTGCTGAGATACATGTAGGGACCGATGGTCACGAGGGCGGCGAGGCCCAGGCCGATCACCCCGAGCCAGACGCTCTCGTAGACGACCAGCCGGAAGAGCTTCGCGGGACTGAAGCCCACCGCCATCATGATCCCGAATTCGCGCAGGCGCTCCATGACGCTCACGAAGACGGTGTTGAAGATGCCGGCCGCGACCATGAGCGCGATGATGACGACCATGACCACGCCGCCGCCCACCTTCATGGCGATGAACGTGTACAGGTCGGGCCGGCCCTCGAACCAGGGCACGGCCGCCGCGACGCTGCCCAGCTGGTCCTGGAGCCGGGCGGCCAGGGCTTCCGACCTCCGGTGATCGTCGATGAAGAGGGCCACCTCGGTTGCCTCGTCGGGTGCGAAGCCGAGGACATCCCGGACCGCGGCGATGGGAAGCAGCACCACCCCGACGTCGACGCTGGGCGCCCCGGTGCGCAGGAGCCCGTTGACGCGTCCGAGCCCCGCGACGATCTCGCCGCTCCGGTCGCTGGCCGTGTAGACGACCTTGTCCCCGATCTCGGCCCCGAGGTTCTGCGCCAGCTGCGCCCCCAGCACCATGCCGGTCGGGTCGTCAGCGGCGAACATCTCCCCATCGGCGACCGCTTCCAGGTAGGACAGGGTGGTGGCGTCCTCGGCCTCCGGGTCGAAGGCGATGAAGCTCGCGCCGTAGCTTTCCCGGGCCGTGCTCACCATGAGCTGGCCGGAGATGCGATCCACGGCGCGGGTGACTTCGGGGTCGCCCGTGGCTGCCTCGATGAGCGCGCCCGTTCCGGTCACCGTTCTCGACAGGCTCGGCGTGTCCAGGTACTCCGGGTGCTGCACGGTGACGTGTCCGCCGCCCATGCGCGCGCCCAGGTCGATCATGTCCTGCCAGTTGCGATCCTGCGCCGCCATCGAGATGATCGCGAGGAACACACCGAAGGCGATCGACGCCAGGGTGAGCAGGGTGCGGCGACGATTTCGGCCCAGGTTGCGCCAGGCCATGATCCAGAGACTGGTTCGCTTCATTGGTGCCTCATCGCTTCGACCGGCCGAATACGCGCGGCCTTGAGGGCGGGATAGAGCGTCGACGCCATGACGATCACGAACATCGCGCCAAGGGGACCGGCGAAGCTCGCCGGGGTGACGACGGCCCGCATGACGGGGTCCATGCCGATGCCGGAGATGGAGATCTGGCCGCCGAGCGCCGCGAGGTCGATGCCGACCCTGGTGAAATAGAGGAGAGTCGGGACCGCGAGGATCAGCCCCGCCGCAGTGGCAAGTGCCGCCTGGAAGAGGCCTTCCCAGAGAATCAGGAGGACCACCCGCGTCGGCGAAAGCCCGACCGCCTTGAGAAGTCCCAGCTCCTTGATGCGCTCGAAGACGGCCATCAGCGTGGCGTTGATGAGGAGGATCGCGATCGCCAGGTAGACGATCATGAACAGGATGTACATGCTGCTCTCGACCGAATCCAGCATGGTGGCGAGCGTCGGGAAGAGTTCCCGCCAGGTCAGGACATCGAGGTCGGGGGCAGCCGCCCGGATCTGCGCGGCCGAGGTCGCGAGCGGCTGATTCGCCGTGTTGCGCACCACCAGCTGGTGTGCTCCGCCGGGAAGCGCGAAGAAGTCGAGGAAGGCCTGGCGTACAAGGAAGACGCCGCTCCGGTCCGTCGCCTCGCTGAACGGAGCGAGTATTCCTCGTACCCGGTAAAGGTCGTTCGCAATGCTGCCGTCCGTGGCCTGACTGAGGAGGACGACCTCATCCCCCAAACCCACGCCCAGCGTTCTGGCGAGCCTGCCACCGATCACGATCCCGGTGGGGTCGGAGGGGTCGAGCCAGCTGCCCTCGGCGACGCGGTCGAAGACGATGCTCACGCGCGCGTCCTGGTCGATTTCGACGCCACGTAGCGAGACGCCCGCGGATGCCTCGCCCGCCGCCGCCAGTCCGCCGCCCAGAAGGCGTGCCGACGCGTTGAAGCCCATGGCGCCGAGGGTGTCGACGAGCTCGGCGGGGGTTCCGATGCGGTCGAAGATGGACGGTTGGTTGCGGTAATCCGGCGGGTAGACCTGCATGTCGCCGATCTCAACCTCGACGACCGTGGTTTCCAGGTCGGCAAGGAACCCCTGCACGAACGATGTCCAGACGATCAGGGTCAGCAGCGCGAGCGTCATCGCGGCGATCGTCGTGACGGTACGCCGCCCATAGCGCCACAGGTTGCGCCATGCCATGACGGGAAGTCTCATGCAACGCCTTTCACGCTCGTTGATCGGAACCTGAAGCTTGCGCCTCGCGCGGTCGCCCGGCAAGCGCGGCCCGCGACAGCGCGGCCCGCATTGCGCGGATGGCTGCGGGCCCCACCCGGCAGCACCCCCCCACCACCGCCGCCCCGGCGGCGACCCAGCTCCGGCACGCCTCGCCCCAGTCGGGTTCGGCGTCGGCGCGGCCCCACGTCTTCGTCGCGGCGTCCCACTCGCCGCCGCCGTTGGGGTAGGCGACGACGGGCCTGGACTGCCCGGCGGCCAGCGCCCGCACGACCGGCGCGATGAGGCACGCAGGCGTGCAGTTCACGCCGACCGCATGGACGCACGCGGTCTCGCCCGCCCACGCGGCCACCTCGCCCATCGGCGTCCCGTCGCTGACGCGGGCCTCGTGCGCCGGCCACCCGCCGCTGTCCCCATCCCCGCCACCGCACCCACCCCCGCCACCACGCCCATCCCGGCACGTGAACGTGAACCACGCCGGCTTGTCCGTCGCGTCTTCGACGAGCCCGGCCAACACCCGCGCCTCGGCGAACGAGGGGATCGTCTCGCACGCGAGAATGTCGGCGCGGCTGGCCGCGAGCAGTTGCAGGCGCGCCCGGTGGAAGTCGGCGAGCGCGGCCGCGTCGACCCCGTAGTTGCCGCGATACTCCGAGCCGTCGGCGAGGAAGGCGCCGTATGGACCGATGCTGGCCGCGACCAGCGGCCGGATGCGTGCCGCCCGGTGCTCCGCACTCTCCGCCCGCTCGTGGAACCGGTCCCGCGCGCGCACCGCCAGGTCGACCGCGCCGAGCATGATGCGCTCGGCGGCGGCGCGCCCGACGCCCCGCGCGGCCAGTCCCTCGAACGTCGCCTGATAGGTCGCCGTGATCACGCAGTCGGCGCCGGCGTTCAGGTAGGCCGCGTGGGCCGCCTCCACGGCGCCCGGGTCGTGCAGCAACACCTTCGCCGACCACAACGGATCGTTGAGGTCGTGTCCGGCGCTCTCCAGTTCGCTCGCCAGCCCTCCGTCGAGGAGGACGAAGCCCTGGTTACGCAGGAAAGCGTCGAAGCAGGAAGGCATATGCGATGACGATCGCGGCGGCGCACCCGAGGAAGAGCGGCGGGTTGCCGGCCCCCACGCCGAACCCGCCCAGCAACACAAGTGCGACCGCGACCGGAATCACGAAGCGGAAGAAGAACCGCCAGGCGGCGTTGGCCCGGACGCGCCCGGCGCCCCGGTTGGCCTCCTGCTGGAACCCGGTCCAACCCCACCGCGACACAATGTAGAGCGAGATGAGGAGTCCGCCCGCGGCGAGCATGTAGTCGCTCGAGACCGTGTCCGCGAAGTCGAAGAAGTTCATGCCCAGGATGTGGATCTCGGACCAGGGGCCCTGCGACAGGATGACCGGGATGCCGACCAGGAGCGATCCCACCGCACAAAGCAGCACCGCCTTGCCGCGTGTCATGCGGAGCGAATCCACGACCGAAGCGACGAGGATTTCGAAGACTGCGACCTGCGACGTGAACCCGGCGATGATCATCAGGAAGAAGAAGGCGGCCCCGAAGACGATGCCGCCCGGCATCTCCTGGAACAGCGAGGTCATCGTGACGAAGAGGAGGCCCGCGCCCTGGTCGGGGTTCATCCCGAAGGCGAAGAGGGCGGGGAAGAGAACCAGCCCGGCCACGACCGCCACCCCGGTATCGAAGGCGACGACCAGCGCGGCGTTGCCGGGTACATCGCTGTCGCGGCGGTCGAGGTAGCTGCCCAGGCCGAAGGCCGCGGCCATGCCGATGCCGATCGAGAAGAACGCCTGCCCGAGTGCGGCCAGGTAGGAAGAGGGGCGCAAGGCCGAGAAATCGGGCGTCAGGTACCAGGCCAGGCCCTCGAGGGCCCCGGGGAGCGTCATCGCCCGCACCGCCAGCGCCACCAGGATCAGGACCAGCATCGGCATGAGGAACTTGGCGTACCGCTCGACGCCCTTGGCGACGCCGCGGCTCACGACAAACGCGATGAGGAAGGTCACGAGCAGCGCGTAGCCGAACACGGGGCCCGGTGTGGCCACGAATGCGTCGAAGGCCGCGCGGGTCTCGTCCGGCGTCTGCCCCATTCCCCCGCCTCCGCCCACCAGCATCACGAAATATGCGGCCATCCACGCGATGATCATCACGTAGTACGAGGTGATCAGCACCGCCGAGACGATCCCGAACCAGCCGATGAGATTCCACGGGCTGGTCTTCGAACCGGTAAGTCGGGGCATCCCCGCGATCGGAGTGAGCTGCGCCTTGCGCCCCAGGGTGATCTCGGCGGTCATCATCGGAATACCGATGAGAATCGCGAACGCGACGTAGACGAGCAGGAACGCACCGCCACCGTTCTCACCGGCCAGGTAGGGGAAGCGCCAGATGTTTCCGAGGCCCACCGAAAACCCGGCAGTGGCGAGGATGAACCCGATTCTGCTCGTCCATTGATCGCGCATGGGCTCCCGGCTTCCGGTTTTGGGGTGGTGGTTGGCCGAAACTCTCCGCTGGCCGGATTTGCCCGGCAATACTAATGTGCGCCCCGTACCCGTGCGAGCGGACCACCTGAATCCACAACGGGAGCAGACAAGCCATGCGCGCAGCTGAGAAGGGCGACCAGGAACGACTGACCGGCCGACGTGCGTTTCTCCGATCGAGTGCCCTGGGGGCGGCGGCCGCCGGGCTGGGTGCCCGCGAATTGTCGGCCGCGTTGACGCCGGCCGATGGCCCCCGGTCCCGGGCCGATGGCCCCCGGCCCCACACCACCGACGACGAACGCCGGGCCCTGATCGCCGAGGCCCATTTCGGACCCAAGACGCCCGCTACGTCACAGGCCGGGATGGCGATCTGCTCACACCCCCTGGCCACGCGCGAGGCCGTCAAGATCCTGCGCGACGGCGGCAATGCCTGCGATGCGGCGCTGGCCGCCTCGGTCACGCAGACCGTGGTCGAGCCCCACATGACCGGGATCACGGGCGTGCTGAGCATGCTCCATTTCGACGCCGCCACCGGCGAGACGACCTACGTGAACGGCGGGGCCAACGCACCGCTGACGCCGCTCACCGGTTTTTCGGCCGCCGACATCGCCACCGGTCGCGGACCGGGCGTGCCGGGGTTCTGGGCCGGTTTCGAGGCTGCCCTCGCGCGCCACGGTTCCATGCCGCGCCGCCGGATCATGGAGGGCGCGATCGCCTTCGCCCGCGACGGATTCGAGACCCACCCCTTCCTCTGGGGTGAGATCTTCATCATGTGCCACAAGATCGGCATGACCGAGGCCGGACGGCGCATCTTCATGCCCGATAGCCACCTCCCGCGCCCCGGCGACCTCCTGGTCCAGTCCGAGGCCGCCGACACCCTCGAAGCGCTGGCCGACGAGGGCAACGACTACTACTACCACGGCGGCTTCGCGCAGCAATACTGCGATGTCGTGCAGGAAGCCGGAGGCGTCATCACACCGGAGGATTTCGCGCACTACGAGGCCCGCTGGCAGGAGCCGGCATGGAGCAGCTACCGGGGCTACCGGATCGCGGGCTCGCCGCCACCGGACCACGGCGGATCGCTCGTGATCGAGATGCTCAACATGATCGAGCTCATGGATCTGCAGACGCAGGGTCCCCCGAACGAGTCGGCCGAGACGCTCTACCAGGTGTCGCGGGTCCACAACCTCGTCTTCGAGGAGGGCGGCAGGCAGAACGATCCGGACAGCCATCCGCTGCCACTGGACGTGATTCTCTCGAAAGACTACGCGGAAATGCGCTTCAAGCTGTTGCAGATGGGGAGGGCGAACTCCCCCGCGCAGCCTCCGCCTCCGCCCCCGCCTGCAGGAAGCAACCACGTCACGGTCGTAGACCGAGCCGGCAACACGGCGACCATCCTGCACTCATGCATGTCGCTGCCCTGGAGCAACGGCCTCTTCGCCGGCGGCGTGACCGTGTGTGCGTCCGGCGCCCACTTCCTGCGCGTCATGCCCGAGCCGGGGCAGCGCGCCACCGCCTACGTCGCGCCCAACATCGTCTTCAACCGGCAGGGCACCCCGATGCTGGCGTCGGGATCGCCCTCGGTGGGCCTTCTGGCCAACATCGTGCAGAACACCACGAACATCATCGACTTCGGGATCCCGATCGCCGAGTCCGTGCTGAGGCCGCGCTTCGGAGGCCGGTCGCTGGACGTGCCGGGCTCCACCATGGTCGAAGCGGACGTCGACGGCGACGTCATCGATGCAGTGCGCGACCTGGGCCACGCCATCGATGTCGTGAATCCGTGGAACTGGCACCACGGGGCGTTCGAGGGGATTCACATCGACCCGGACACGGGCGCGCGCAGCGCGTGCGGCGATCCGAGGAGGTGCTCCAAGGCGGAGGGGGAGTAGGGCCCGGAGCCGCGTGCGGGCGCCTCAGCGATGGTCCGCGGCTCCCAGGCCGATGTGTCCCGCGAGTTGCAGCCGGTGGCCGCCCGATATGCGGTCGTACACGGTGGCGACTTCGAGTAGCCGATCCCCGAGCCGGGCACGGTAGGCACCGCGGGCGTCCATGGTCCAGCCCGGGCGAACGGCTTCGGAACCTGGCAGAATGCCGGGCGCCTGCTCCTGCCAGAGCGCAACGCCTCCTGTGGTCCCGCCACCCCAGCGGGGCGACGCCGACAGTGAGAATCCCTCCTGCCCGCTTCCGCCCACCGTAAGGGTCAGGCCGGCGCCGCTCTCGGCATGGCTGGTGGCCGAGTGGAAGGCGAGCCACCGCCCCTGCGCGTCGAGGCCGACGATACCGAGCTGGGCGCGCAGTCCGCCGGAGAGCTCCATGCCGCGTCCGGTCCTGCCGTCGCCGCCGTCATTGCGCACGTGCACGGCGCCGAACGGGGCGAGGGCCGTCCCGCCGCGTCCCACGTCGCCGCGCACATCGAGGCCGAGGCGGACCTGATGCACGCGCCCGCGCATGTCGTCGATCGTCTCGGTACCCTCGCCGGTCGACAGGCTGGCCCATCCCACATCGGCCCTCAGTCCGAACGCGACCGGGCCGCGCGCCTGTCCCAGCTGCCGCTGGAACTCGACGAGCCCCATCGAGAGATCCAGAGGACTCGTGCCGACGGCGCCCGTCGCAGTCCGTTCGTTTCGGGCCTCCCCCCTGCCCGCGCCGAGCGTCGTCCACAGGGTCGTGGCCCCACCGGACCAGCGCAGGTAGGGGTGAATCGATGTCATCGAGGTGGTCAGTTGGCCGCTCGCCGTTCCCGCGTTCCAGTCGCCGGTTCCACGGCTGCGGCTCAGCGCGAGTCCGAACAGCCAGCTCTGTAGCTGTGCATCGAGCCCGAGATACCCGACGCGAAGGTCCCCGTCGTAGTCGCCAGCGACGCCGCCCGGCCGCGACGCGGACTCGGTGGCGCCGCCCTCGTAGCGTTGCACGTCGCTCTGGCCCCAGAGCGACCACGCGATTCCGGGGCGAACCGAGTCGGCCGCCTGGCCTCGCCAGCCGAACGTGAAGTCCGAGCTGGAGACCCCGGACGGGCGGAAACGGTTCACCGGGTTGGCAAGGTCCGGCGGCGCGAGGTGCATCCGTTGTGCGGATGGGTCCCACATACGGCTCGGGTCGGGCAGCCATCCCCTGAGGATCTCCTTCGCCGCTTCCCAGGAGGTGTGCCGGTCCGGGAGCGCCACGGATCTGCCGCCCACCCGCAACCCCGACGACGGGTCCGTATCGGTCCCTGCAGCGCGGACACCGGACTCGACGCGTCGCTGCAGCGTCATGCGGGCGCTGGACAGATAGGACCGCGCCATGGCGGCGAACGCGTCGCTCAGCACTTCCCGCACCGCATGGTCGCTCACGCTTACGGTTACGCGCTGGGTCGCGGCCAGTCCGCCGGGATCCGTCGCCGTCACGGTGACCACGGCGTTGCCGTAGGCAGTCGCGGTCAGGGCGAGCGTCGTTCCCGTCACGGCTGCGGTGACGACCTCCGCGTCGGAGGTCTCGGCACTGAAGGTCAGCGGATCGCCGTCGATGTCGCTGAAGAAGGGCGTGAGCTCCACCGCCACCCCGTCGCCACCCTCGTCGAGCATTTGATTCGGGATGGTGCCGACCGCCGCAGGCCCGTCGTTGACCGGCGTCACGGTTACCTCGACCGTCGCCGTGTCCGCGAGGCCGTCCGGGTCGGCGACGACGTAGATGAAGCGGTCCGGGCCGTGATAGTTGGCATCCGGGGCGTATGAGACGTGCGCTCCATCGGCGGAGACCTCGGCCGCGCCGTGCTGTGCGGGCGAGACGCTCCGGACGCGCAGCCGGTCCCCGTCGAGGTCCGTGTCGTTGTCCAGGACGGGGATCTCGATCGCCTGGTCTTCGGGGGTCGTGGCCTGGTCGTCCGCGGCCTCGGGCGCATCGTTGACCGGGGTCACGGTCACCTCGACGGTCGCCGTGTCCGCGAGGCCGTCCGGGTCGGCTACGACATAGGTGAAGCGGTCCAGGCCGTGGTAGTTGGCGTTCGGGGTGTATGAGACGTTCGTTCCATCGGCGGCGACTTCCGCCGTGCCGTGCTCCGCGGACGAGACGCTCCGGACGCGCAGCCGGTCGCCGTCGAGGTCGGTATCGTTGTCGAGGACGGGGATCTCGATCGCCTGATCCTCCGGGGTCGTGGCCTGGTCGTCCGTGGCTTCGGGCGCGTCGTTGACCGGGGTCACGGTCACCTCGACGGTCGCCGTGTCCGCGAGGCCGCCCGCGTCGGCGACGACGTAGGTGAAGCGGTCGGGGCCGTGGTAGTTCGGATCGGGCGCGTACTGCACGGCCGCCCCGGCGTCAACCACCCGCGCCTGCCCGTGCTCGGGCGTCCCGACCTCAACGACGCGAAGGCGGTCTCCGCGGTCCGGGTCGTCATCGTTGGCCAGAACCTCGAACCTGGTCCTGCGGTCCTCGTCCGCGCTGACCCTGTCGTCCCTGGCCGACGGGCGCTCGTTCACGTTGACGACCTGCACCACGACCTCGGCCCGCGCCACGCCGCGCTGGGCGTCCGTCGCCGTCACGGTCAGTGCGTAGCGGTTGGGGTCGGTCTCGAAGTCCTCTCCCGGGCCGACGTAGCTCAAGGTCCCCGACTCCGCATCGAGGGCGAAGCGGTCGTTGCCCGGCGCCAGCGCCAGCTCGAACTCGTCTCCATCGGGATCGGTGGCGGAGATGCGGCCGAGAGTCACGGGTGTTGTTTGGCCCGGGCGGTTCTCGGCAAGCTCGAAGCGAAGCGGCGATCCGAACACCGGAGGTCGATTCACGACTCTGACCGGGACTTCCGCGACCGCCCTCCCACCCCGGCCGTCGGTGACCGCAACCCGGATCACGACGCGACCGACGCGGTCCGGCGCCGTCCAGCGCGCTTCGGGCCCGTCGGTCGGCCCCTGGAAGGTCCCCCGCCCGGCGTCCCACACGTACGTAATCGGGTCGCCGTCCGGATCCGAGGCGTCGGCCCTCAGCCGTACCTCGCCGCCGCGCGGAACCGAGCAGGGCTCGCAGACCGCCCGCACCGTGGGCGGGTTGTTCGGCGTGGAATCGTCGTCGCGTATCGTCACCTCGACCGACGCCGGGCTGCCGGCCGTCACTTCCGCCGGCAGGGCGCCCAGGGCCACGGTGAACGTCTCGTCGTCCACGTCATTGTCCTGGGCCGCCGAGACCGTGCCCGTGCCCGTCGCCTGCCCACCATCGATGGCGATGCTCTCCAGCGACCCGAAATCCCCGGCTTCGGCGGTTCCTGCGGTCAGCACGAGCGGGATTGTCACGCCGCCCGACAACGCCTCCGACAGCCGCGCCGTCACCGTCACCGGCTCCCCCTCGTCCACCGGGTTCGGCGAGACCGACAGGCTCACCGTCGGCGTCGCCGGGAGCGTCGTCATTCTGGTGAAAGTGAGCCTCGCCATGTGCACGCTGGAGAACTTGCCCGTTCCTGCAATGCCCGTAATGACCCCCTGCGGGTTCGTGTCGGGGTTCGAGAGCGAGAACTCGGTGCCGTCCTCGGTGCCGGCATCGTACGGAAAGAGGTCCACCACAAGCGATTGCAGCCACCCGCTTGCGCCGTCGAGCAGGGACACTCCCGAGATGCCGACGAACCAGTCGGGGCTGGGAGCGATCATGGACAGGAGCGTGACCAGCGGCTGCTCCCTCGTGACGTCGATGCTGAACGTCGCGCTGCCGGTGCCGCCTCCGGAGACGCCCTGCTCGATGACCGACCGCGTGTGGGGACTACGGGCGACTTCGCCGCGGAAGGTGCCCGTGGAGCCCAGCTCCGCCACCAGCTCGACGCCGGCGCTGGCCCGCGATCCGGGCTGCCAGAAGGTGACGCCGCTCCCGTGCACGCCGCCGATCAGGGTCGTGAAGTGCGCTCCGGCCGCCACTCCTCCGGGCGTGCTCGCCAGCGTCCAGTTGCCCTCGAACGTCACCTGGTAGGTGATCGCCTGCCCAGCGGCGGGCAGCGCGGACAAGCCGATGGCAAAGGGCGCGGCAAGAAGTACGCTGAAACGCTGTCGCCATCGAGGTTCCATTCGCAGCCTTCCCCCGGCCATTGCCGCGCGTCGTCCCGGTCACGGCCTGAAAGAGATGTAGCCCCCCATCTGGAAGAGCACGATGGCCGGGTCGCGCGAGAAATCCCCGAAATGGACGATGAAGCGTGCCCCGTAGCGCCGTCCGAACGTCAAACTCGCTCCGACGGTCTCGGAGACCTCCCCGTTGTCATACTCGATGCCCAAACGCAGCGCCGGACGAACCAACCAGGTGGTACGTCCCAGCAGGACCGATGTTCCGACCCGGTTGGCCGTCCCAGCCAGATCGACACAGCGGTAGTTCTCCACCATGCCGTACAGGGACACCGGCCCGGCGACCCGCCCGTTGATGCCAACATAGTGTGCGGGGCAGGCGACGCTGTTTCCGCCCACGATGCCGGCTTCGAGCATCAGTTGGCCCTGCGTATCCTGTGCCTGCACCTGCGCGGGCAGCGCGGCCAGACACGCGAGCAACAGCTTCCGCATGTCTAGAACAGCGGCTCCACCCCGCCGTCCGTCTCCCTCACCAGCGTCAGAATCGCGGCCTGCGGCACGACCAGATACTCCTTGCCCTCGAAGCTGATCTCGACGGACGCCTTGCGGAAGAAGATGGCGAAGTCTCCGACCTGCGCCTGCACGGGCAGATAGCGCGCCTCTCCCGATCCGATCTTCCACGGTTCCTCGTCGAGCTCGGTGGGTGCCCCGATGGGCGTGCCGGGGCCGGTCGCCAGAACACGGCCCCCCTGCACGGACTGCTGGTCCACCGCCGACGCCGGCAGGTACAGCCCGACCTTCGACCTGCCCTCGCCTACCTCAGGCTCGATCAGGACGCGGTCGCCGACCACGATGAGCTGCTTGCCGCCTTCGCCTTTCATTGGGTGCTCCCTGGGGTGCGTGGGGCGTCCGGGCAGGGCCCTCACGTCCGCGGACGCGTGTCCTTGATGATCTGGCCGTCCTTCATGACGAAGTCAACCTGCTCCAGCTCGGTGATGTCGTCCAGCGGGTTGCCGCCCACCGCAATGATGTCCGCCACCATTCCTGGCTGCAGCGTCCCCACCTCGTCCTCGATGCCGAGCACCTGGGCCGCGTTGTACGTCGCCGTGCGGATCGCCTCCATCGGACTCATCCCGAGCCGCACCAGGTGCGCGAACTCGCGCGCCGCCCACTCGTGCGGGAAGATCGTGTCCGAGCCGAAGGCGATCTTCACACCGGCCTCGATCGCGCGCCGGACGTTGTCGTCCCGGGTCTCCATCAGGACGCGGCCCTTCGCGATGCTTGCCTCGGGATAGCCCAGCGCCGGCCCCTCCTCGACCACGTAGTTGAGCACGTAGATCGTCGGGATCAGCCATGTCCCCCGCGCCTTCATCATCTCGATCGCCTCGTCGTCGATCAGGATCCCGTGCTCGACGCTGTTCACGCCCGCCGCGACCGCCTGCTTGAGGCCCTCGGTGCCGATCGCGTGCACGGTGATCCGCCGCCCCAGCCGGTGTGTCTCGTCGACCGCGGCCCACATCTCCTCGTCGACGTAGGCCGTGTGCGTGGGGTCGTCACCCGCCGACATGACGCCGCCCGTCGCCATCACCTTGATCCAGTCGGCCCCGTACTTGACCTGCTCGCGGATCATGGCGCGGATCTCGTCAACGCCGTTCACGACGCGGGTGGGCGTCTGGATGGCCGCGTCCGGCGCCAGCGTGTTGAGGTCGCCGTGGCCGCCGGTCGGCCCCAGCGCGTGCGGGGCCACGAAGATGCGCGGTCCCGGATGCTCCCCCGCCGCGATCGAGCGCTTGACCGACACCATCGCGTAGTGGGTATCGAAGTCGCCGGGGTTGCGCAGGGTGGTGAATCCCGCGTGCAGCATCTTCTGGGCGGCGTGGAGGCCGTCGAGGGCCCGGTCCGCGCTGGAGCGGTCGAGTTCGCTGACCGGCCCGTCGGGCTTGATCAGCAGGTGCGTGTGCAGGTCCATCATGCCGGGCAGGCAGGTGCCGCCGCGCATGTCGAGCGCGCGGTCGACGCCATCGGGGACCCTGGTGCCGTCGCGCAGTTCGGCGACGCGCCCGTCCCGCACGATGACCGTGACGTCCTGCCGCGCCTGGTCCGAGATGCCGTCGATGAGGCGTCCGCAGCGCAGCGCGGTGGTCTGGGCCGTGAGGGGTGTGGCGGGCATGAGGAGGGGGGTGGTGGGGAGGAGGACGACCGCGATGAGCGCGGTCATGCTACTGGGCCGACGGGTGGGCCTCATGCAGGCGCGCCTGCGGGAACCGCCGGCCATGCGCGGGCGGGTGGCCGCGAGGACCGCGTCGTGCTTGTTTCTCATGTCTCTAACCTCCCCAGACCTGGCGGTAGACTCGCATCCAGTTGAGTCCGCAGACCTTGTCGATCTCTTCCTGGGTCCAGCCGCGCGTGCGCAGGCCGTCGACCAGGTTCGGGAGTTCGGTGATGACCTCGAACCCGCGGACGTAGTTGATCGGTGCCTGTTCGCTCGCCATCTCGCGGCCGAAGAGCACGATGTCGGGGTCCACGCCGCCCGGGTTGCCCCAGGTGAAGTCGGCGCCGATTCCGACATGGTCCGGCCCGACCAGACGCTTCAGATAGTCATAATGGTCGAGCATCACGTCGATGCCAACCTGGGGTGTGGCACGGATGTCGCGGTCGGCGCGGTTGCGGGCGACGAAGTCGTTGATCGCGGATACGCCGATCACCCCGCCGGAGCCCGCGATGGCCTCGAAGACGCGGTCGCTGGTGTTGCGCGGGTTGTCGCATAGGGCGGCGACGTTGGTGTGCGTGCAGACGATCGGGATGCCGTCGGACATGGCAATCGCGTCGAGGGTGGTCTGCTCGCCGGTGTGCCCGCCGATGTCGAGGATGATGCCGAGGGCGTGGATCTCCTCGACCAGACGCCGCCCGGCCTGCGTGATGCCGAGGTGCGGCTCGACGCAACCGGCGCCGAATGCGTTGACCGTGTTGTAGGTGAGGTTCACGAAGCGCAGGCCGAGGTGATAGTAGGCGCGGAGCGCGGTGGTGTGGGCGGGGATCTGGTCGCCCACGAAGAGCCCCTGGCCCGACTTGTCGCCGAGCGGCGTGGCGGTCTGCCAGCCCAGCATGAGCCCGACCTTGCCCTCGGCCTGGGCGCGCTCGAGGTCGGCCGCGGTGGTGGCCATGAGGATCCTGTCCGGGTTTTCGTCCACGTAGCGCCACGCGTCGGCGAACGAGTGGATCTCGGAGAGGGTCTTGTGCCAGCCGGTGACGCCGGCCTGCTGGACGAGGCCGACGTATTCGTCGTTGAGGGTCGAGGGGCTCAGGCCGTCGATGATGATGGGCTGCTGGGGGGTGGGGGCTGGTTGGCCTGCGGGTGCGCCCGCAGTGCCCGCGGCGACGGCTTCGGCTTTGCCCGCGCCGACGGCTGTGCCCGCGGCGACGGCCGCGCCCAGAAACTCACGGCGTTCCATGGGTGACTCTCCTTGGTGAGTGACTCTTCTCTGATCGAGGGGTTCAGCGGATGAGGACGACTCTAACACCCCGCAGCTTCAGCCGCCCCCAAACCCGATTCGCGGTCAGGACGGGAAGGCGCGCGCGACGAGCCGTGGCCAGACAGGCTCTGTCGCCGAGGCCCAGCCCAAGGTGTTGGGTGTGCGGCCGGTAGGCACCGCTCAGCAGAGCGGTTGTGCGGTCGAAGGGCAGGACATCGATGCCCAGGTCGTCGAATACGTCCTTGATCTGGCCGGACCGCCAGTCGCGCGCGCGAAGGTGGGCGGAGACCTCGGCCACGTTCACCGTGGACATGGCCGCGCCCGTGCGCAGCGCTTCGTGGACCCTGTTGCAACCCGGCTCTTCATACAGAGCGGCCAGAATCGCCGACGCGTCCAGAAGGCTGGTGGCCACGCTACTCTCTTTTGGCCTCGGCCCGCCGCTCGGCGATGAACGCGTCAACGGCACTCGTGCCGTCCGTTCCCTTGCGACGGGCAACGCGCTGCAGCCGCTCCAATGCTCCGTCAACGGTGTGCACCCGCAGGCTGTCGCCGACCATCCCGACCACCACGGTGCTGCGTCCGTGTATCCCCATCGCCCGGCGGAAGCGCGCGGGAACCACGAGCCGGCCTGCCGCGTCGATTACGATGCGTTCTGCGGTCGGATGGTCAGCCTCTGACATGATGGTACGCTCTTCGGTTCATGGGAAGATCAGTAGTTGTTACCATGAATCACGTATTATGGTAGATAATTGTAATCTACCATTCAAGGTCACACTGTGCGAGCGTCCGGGCCACATGCCGGATCTGCGCGGTGGTCAGCTCGGGGAAGATCGGCAGCGCGAGGACCTCATTCGCGGCGCGCTCGCTCTCCGGCAAGTCGCCCGGCCGGTAACCGAGTTCGGCGAAGCACTCCTGCAGGTGGAGCGGGAGCGGGTAATAGATGGCCGTGCCGATCCCGGCGGCCGCCAGGCGCTCTTGCACGCGGTCACGGTCGGCGACGCGGACGACGAACTGGTTGAAGACGTGCCGGTCCGTGACCGTGCGGGGCAGGACGAAGGCGTCCGGGTGGCGTGCGGCGAGGTCGCCGAGCAGGCTGTGGTAGAGCGCCGCATTCGCGATGCGAGCCTCGGTCCAGCGGTCCAGGTGCGGCAGCTTCGCACGGATGACTGCCGCCTGGAGGGCGTCGAGGCGGAAGTTGCCGCCGACGACGCGGTGGTGGTAGCGCGTGGTTTCGCCGTGGACGCGCAGGGCGCGCAGCTTCGCGGCCCGCGCGGGGTCGTCCGTGACGACGATCCCGCCATCGCCATAGCCGCCGAGGTTCTTGGTGGGGTAGAACGAAAAGCAGCCGTAGTGGCCGACCGAGCCTGCGCTTTGCCCGTCGTGGCGCGCGCCGATCGCCTGCGCGGCGTCCTCGATGACGACCAGGCCGCGGTGCCGCGCGATCTCCATGACCGGGGCCATCCCGGCCATCTGACCGAAGAGGTGGACGGGGAGGATCGCCCGCGTGCGCGCCGTGACGCGGTCCTCGATGAGGGCGGGGTCGATGTTGAACGTCACCGGATCGATGTCCACGAAGACCGGCGTGGCGCCGACCCGGGCGATGGCGCCCGCCGACGCGAAGAAGGAGAAGGGCGTGGTGACGACCTCGTCGCCGGGCCCGATGTCCTCGGCCATGAGCGCCACCAGCAGCGCGTCGGTGCCCGATGAGACACCGACGCCGTATGCACCGCCGACGCATTCCGCGACCGCTTCCTCGCACGCCCGCACCTCCGGGCCCAGGACGAAGCGCTGAGAGGCGACCACCCGGGCGAGGGCCGCATCGATCTCCGGCTTGATGGCGGCGTACTGCGCGGCGAGGTCGAGCAGGGGTACCTTCATGGGATCCGAAAACTACACGCTGTGGTGGCCGATCGTGAGACTGGGCAAACCGTGGAGGAAACCGCGCGGGCACCGCGGGCACCGGGGGCGCCGGGGGCACCGGGAGCGGCCGGGGCTCGGGCGGGCGGTGACCGGGTGCTGTGCCGCCCTCATCGCGCTCGTGCTGGCGGGTGGTCTGCTTTTCGGCGGCGGTGAGGAGTCCTTCCACAGCATCGATGCGGAGGTCACACCGACGGTTCCGCTGCCCGGGCTACCCGCCGCCGAGGTCCCGGCGGGCGATCTGGAACGGGGCGATCTGGACAGTCTCGCGGCGACCACGCTCATCCTGGTGGCGATGGCCGCGTTCACGGCTCTGGTGAGTCTGTTGGGCGTCATGGCGTCCGAGAACCTGGCGCTGCAGGCGCGCAGGACCGTGGAGGTCATGCTGGGAGCGCCTCCGCGCGCAATGGTTCGCACGACGGTTCGACTCTGGGCGCGGCGCACGCTGGCGGCCGTGCTCGGCGGCGGCGGGCTGGCGGTCGCGGCGGCGCTGTTCATGAGGGAGCAGGCACCGCCGGGGATATCGTTCCAGCGACCTTCGCTGTTCGTTGCGGCGGGAGGACTTTCCGCCGTTGCGGCGATCAGCGCGCTGTTCGCGATCGTGCCGGTGCTGACCCTGCACCGCGCCGGCAGATCGTTGCCGCACGATGCGGAGAACCGGAGCGTGACGGATCCGCGGCCGCGCCAGTTCAACCGAGTCCTGCGCATGACCTTGCAGCTCGCGATCGCCGTGACTGTCGTCGCGGCGTCCGGTCTGCTGATCTATTCGGATCGCTCGCGTGGATTCGCGGCGCCGGGTGCCGGCACGGGCGTCCTGGCGGGCGTGGACCCCGACCGGACCGTGGTCGGGATCGTGTCTCCCGGAGTGCCGCCGGACGGTGGGACGGCGGCTCGTGCCGCGCTCTACGAGTCGGCGCTGGAGGCGGTGCGGGGCGTGCCCGAGCTGGTCGCCGAGAGCCTGGCGACGCCGGGGGCATGGATCGACCTGGGTCCCGAGAGCATCACGCTCAACGAGTGCGGCAGGTGCTCGAACGGCGGACTGCCCGAGCCGATTCGCGCGACCCGGGTCAGGCACCACGCGGTCATGCCGGGCTTCTTCGCCGAGCGGGGGCTTCGGTTCGTGGCGGGCAGGGGCTTCCGCGCCGCCGGTGCGGGGGAGGTTGTGATCAACCGGGCGTACGCGCTCGCGCACTTCCGGGACCCGCCCGCGATCGGAAAAAAGGTGGCGCTCAACGGTCTGGACGAGAATTGGCACGTGGTCGTGGGCGTGGTGACGGACGTCCCCGCGGGGGGACTGGGGGCTTCCGGCTCGCCGAGTACCGTGTACTACTCCGCGCTCGAGCATCCCCCGGCCGAGATGGAACTGGTGGCGTCCGTGGTGGAGGGCGCGGGCGGTGTGGCCGGGGCGGACGGCGCGGGCAGTGGGGGCAGCGCGGCAGCTGGCGAAGAGCGTGCCCTGCAGCTCGTGCAGACAGCGCTGGCCTCGGTGCCGGGCGGTTCCCTGTCGCTGACGCGCCACGCGAGCGCTGCCGACGAACTCGGGCGGATCTTCGGCACGGCCGCGTGGCTCGGCGGCGGTGGCCGCGTTGCGGGAGTCGTCGCCGCGCTCGTGGCGGTGCTCGGAATGGTCGGCGCCATGCGCGTGCACGTTGGTGCGCGCATGCGGGAGATGGGGATCCGGGCCGCGCTCGGAGCCGGACCCGCGAGGCTTCGCCGCCGGATCGTCGGTGAAGCGTTCCGGATCGGCGCCACCGGGGTCGGGGTGGGGCTGTGGGGGACGATGCTGGTGGTGGGGGTGGTTGCGCCGCCGGGAGTCGAGCCGTTCAGCGCACCCGTGTTTCTGTTCGTGGCCGCGCTCTCCCTGGCGGCGGTGGTGTGGGCGGTGGTGCCGGCCGCGCGGCTCGCCGGCGAGGCCGACCCGTCTACGGTGATGGAGGGCTGAACAGCGAGCCCTGGACGCCTCCTGCCTCCAGGTCGAGCAGTCGCAGCTTGCGGTCCGGCCCTCCTGCGTAGCCTCCCGCTTCACCGGATGCGCGGACTACGCGGTGGCACGGAACCACGATCGCGATCGGGTTGCGGCCGTTGGCCTGACCGGCGGCTCGTGAAGCCCCGGGCGATCCCGCGCGGCGTGCCAGTTCATCGTAACTGATCGTCTCGCCGAACGGGATCTGCACCAATTCCCGCCACACCCGCTCCTGGAAACCCGTTCCGGCAAGGACAAGCGGAAGGTCGAAATCGCGCCGCCGGCCCGCGAAATACTCGCCCAGCTGTGTTCGGAGCGCGCTCAGGTGACGCCTGGCTGCGCCGCGGGGGTCGACCACGCTTGCCGGGTCCGCTACGCCGCCACCTGCCTCGCCGTCCGCGAACTCGATGTGGCAGATGCCCTCGTCCGTGGCGCATGCCTCCATCGGGCCGAGTGGCGTGTCCAGCAAGGCGGTAACATGCGCGGCGCGCGAACCGCGCCGGCCGCCGGCGGCGATCGGGCTACCCACCTTTGGCCTCGTCGCACAGGCGGTACAGGACCCAGGTCGCCACCGAGCGCAGCGGTCTCCACACCTCGGCGCGCTCCAGTACGGCGGCGGGCTCCGGACGCTCGTCCAGCCCGTCGAGCAGACGCGCGCCTTCCCGGACGCCGAGGTCGCCCACCGGCATCACGTCGAGGCGGCCGAGGCGGAACATCAGGAACATCTCCGCGGTCCACACGCCGACTCCCCACACGGTCGTGAGCATCTTCACGACTTCCTCGTCCGTCATGCGGGACACGCTGCGCAGGCGCACCGAGCCGTCCGAGCACCTGGTCGCCAGGTCCTTGACTGCCTTCGTCTTCGAAGCGGAGAACCCCGCGCCGCGGAATTCGGTGTCGGACAGTGCCAGGCATTCCTCGACCGTGGGGAACCGAGGCCCTGGGGTCAGCGCGCATACCCGCGAGTAGATCGTGTTCGCGGCTGCCGTGGCGAGCTGCTGGAAGGCGATCGACCGGGCGATCGCCTGAAAGTGCGATCCGCGGGCGAGCACCCCGAGCGGGAAGCCCGGGAAGGGTGGCAGGCGCCGCATGACGTCTCCCAGCACGGGGTCGCGCCGGGCAAGTTCGCGGAGCTGGTGGCTGGTCGGCTTCATGCGTCGATCAGCGTCGGGATGTCCACGAGCGTATCGACGTCCTCGTCGTAGTCCACACCCGGCACGTCGAACCCGAAGAGCTGCAGGAACGCGGCGCGGTACCCCTCGAAGTCGGCGTCGCGCGCGAGGCTTTCGGTCGAAATCGAATCCCACACGCGCATGACCTCGGCCTGCGTCTCCGGCTTCATTTCCAGGTCGTCGAGACGGATGAAGTCGTCTGCGTCGGCGTGTATCCCGCCCGGACCGTACACCTTGCCGCCGTAGAGACGATGCGCCTGCTCCATCGGTCCCTCGTGGTCCCCGTTCTCCTTCATGATCCTGTAGAGGATGGACACGTACAGCGGTACCACCGGGATCGCGGCACTCGCCTGCGTCACCACCGCCTTCATCACCGCGATGTGGGCGCCGCCACCTCCTGCGGCAAGGTCCTTGTCGAGTCCGCGCGCGGTCCGGTGCAGGTCATCCTTGGCGCGGCCGATCGCTCCGTCCCTGTAGATCGGCCAGGTGAGCTCGGGGCCGATGTAGCTGTACGCGAAGGTCCTGCAATCGGGCGCGAGCACCCCGCCGTCGCGCAGCGCGTCCATCCACATCCGCCAGTCCTCGCCCCCCATCACGGCCACCGTTGCGTCCACCTCTTCGCGGCTGGCTGGATCCAGCTCCACTTCGGTGACTTCGCCCCGGTCGGTGTTCAGCGTACGCGAGTGGTACGGCGCGCCGATGGGCTTCAGCACCGATGTAAAGCGCTCGCCGGTGTCGGGGTGCGTCCGGCGCGGGGCGGCCAGCGAGTTGACCACGCAGTCCACCGGCGGGAAGTCGCGCCTGAGGACGTCGACGACGCGTTCCTTCGCTTCGTGGGAGAACGCGTCTCCGTTGTAGCAGGCGGACGTGAGCCCCGCGCGTGACGCGGCGGTCTCGAACGCGGCGGTGTTGTACCAGCCCGCCGTCCCTGGCCGGCGGCCCCTTGGCGCCCTGTCGAAGAAGACGCCGAAGGTCGCCGCCCGGCCGCCGAACGCCAGACTGATCCTCGAACCCAGCCCATAGCTCGTCGATGATCCCAGCACCAGCACCGAACGCGGCGGGTTCGCGATGGGGCTCGCTTCGGCGTGGGCGATCTGGGCTGCGACGTTGCGGGCGCATCCGGTCGGATGCGTCGTAACGCAGACGAAGCCGCGAACTCGTGGTCGTATGATCATGTTCCAGGATTCCGTGCTGGTTGTTCCGAACGTCCCCACCCCGTCACGATGGCCGTGATGATCACGGCGAGAAGCGCCCATGAATAGGGATTGGCCAGTCCGGCATCGAGCGCGGTCACGCGGGGAACGCCGAATGCCGCGCCGGACCCGGTAGCCGACGACGCGAGGATGGTGGGGATGAAGAAGGGAAAAAGGAAGGGGTAGGTGCAGACGGTCATGTCCAGGAGGTTGGCGCGCCGGAAGCGTCCGATGCCCGCGCGCCGTCCGGCCTTCCTGACCAGATCGCCGACCGCGAGGATGGCCATGACCGAGTGGGTGGTCACGATCACCGCCGCGCTGGTCACCCCGAAGATGCGGAACTCGGCGCGGCGTGGCGCTTCTGCCGTGGTGGCGCCGGGCTCGCGCACCAGGCGGTCCAGGACTCCCGCCTCCCGGGCCGCACCCACGATGCCCATGAGCAGGATGGTGAAGACGACGATCCCGACCGCGCCCTCCATGCCGTCGAGGATCAGTCCCTGCGCGCGGAACGCTTCCGTGTCGATGTGGATCAGGTCGGCGGGATCGATGAGGTCGAAGAGCAGTGCGACGCCGGCCGCCGTGGCCACTCCCGCAAAGAGGCTCTCCACCAGACCCCGCCCCCGCCACAGCATGAGGAAGGTGGCCAGCGGGGCAAGCAGCATGGGGAACGCGGCGGGACTGCCGGCGAGCGTGCCGGGTTGGGTGGGGTCGGCCACGGCCGTCCCGGCGGCCGTTCCGGCAGGGGCATCCGCGCCACCGAAGACAACCAGGACAATGGCGGCGATGGCCGCGGCCGGGACAGCGTAGCGAAGGCGGCTGCGGACGACTCCGCCCATCGGCGCGCGCTGGCTGCTGGCCGAAGCAATGGTCGTATCGGACACCGGCGAGACGTTGTCGCCGAAGGTGGCGCCGGCCAGAATCGCACCGATCAGCAGCGTGGGATGGGCTTCAAGGACGCCGGCGGCGGGATACAGCAGCGGCGCACAGATGAGAATCGTCCCCAGGCTCGTCCCCGTGGCGGTCGAAAACAGCACGGCGACGAGAAAGGCCAGCAGCACGAATCCCCCGCCGCGCACGCCCATTTCGCCGCCCGCCCACACCAGTGCGTGCACCAGTCCCGATTCGCGCAGCAGGACCGAGAACACGCCAGCCAGCAGCCACGCGGCGACCATCAGCATGACGATGGGTCGCGACATCCCGCGAATGACCGCCGCACTGTAGTCGGATGCCTTCCGGGCCAGCACCAGGCCGACACCGATCGCCGCGAGGAGCACGGGCCAGAGGCCGCGTTCGTCGGGAGCGCCCGAAAACCCCAGCCACGCCGCGCTGGCCACGAAGACCGCGATGGGCAGGAGAGCACCGGCGAGGCCGCCGCGAAAGCGCAGGGGCGCGTCGGGACGGGGGTCCGGTACGGGGTCGGGCCGGGGGATCAACGTCGGCGGGGCGGTCGGTTCGGGTCGATGGTGCGCGGTTGCGTGCGAGATGGTGTATCATCGGGAGCAGAACAAGGCTAACGCACGGACACGCCTGGCGCATGACACACGAGGTGACGACTTGGACGACTCGCGACGAACCGAAACGGACACGTTCGAACTGTACGACCTGCGGGTAGAGGTCGTCGCCGGCGAGAGGGAGATGGTCTGCAACCATCGCGCGGGTGACTACTTCGAGCTGCGCGGCGAGAACCTGTCGCTCCCGCCGGGACAGACCTTCCCCATCTATCCGCTCGCGGCCCTTCTGCCACTTCTTCCTGCCAAACAGCGCCCGACGCACCCTCACGACTGGATGACCACGGACATGGAGGTGGCGTGTCCGGATCCGTTGTGCGGGGCGCGCTTCCGCATCGTGCGCACCGGCACGTCGACGTTCAGGCACAGCGAGGTGACGCGAGTACCGCTCGCGCCCCGGACCGGCGGCCCGTGACCCCGGACTGGCGGCCCCCGCCGGCCGGCGTGATTCACGGGTGCTGGCAGCTCGCGCGCGGCCACGGGGCCGGGTGGGATCGCGCTGCCGCCTTCGCCGCCCTCGACCGTGCCGCCGAGATGCCGGGTCCGCTCTTCCTCGACTGCGCGGACATCTACACCGGCGTCGAGCGCCTGGTCGGCGACTGGATGGCGGCCCGGCCCGCCGCCGCCCGACGCGTGGTCGTCCACACCAAGCTCGTGCCGGATCTCGAGACCCTTCGCGTGCTCGACCGGAGCCAGGTGCGGAGCATCGTGCTGCGCTCCCGCGAGCGCCTTCGGGTCGATGCGCTGGAGCTCGTCCAGTTCCATTGGTGGGACTTCTCGGTCACGGGGTGGGTCCGTGCGGCCGAGTGGCTGACCGAACTGCGCGAGGAAGGGGTGCTGCGCCACGTCGGCGTGACCAACTTCGGCACCCGGGCGCTGTGCGCGCTGCTGGAAGCGGGCATCCCGGTGGTCGCCAACCAGGTGCAGCTGTCGCTGCTGGATCGGCGGCCGCTCAGGCGGCTGGCAGGCGTGTGTCGTGAACGCGGCGTTGCGCTTCTCTGTTACGGGACGCTGGCCGGCGGGCTCCTCGCCAGCGACGCGCGCGGATCCGGTGCGCCCACGGGCGGGTCCGGTGCACCTGCGGGCGACGCGCCGGCCCCCGGCGAGAACCGCGAGAACCGTTCGCTGCGGAAGTACCGCTTGATCGTGGACGAGGTGGGCGGGTGGCAGGCGCTGGAGCGCGCCCGTGCGGCGCTTGCCGCCATCGCGCAGCCGACGGGCGCGTCAATGGCGGAAGCGGCCGCCGCCTATGTGCTCGGCCAACCGGCGGTTGCGGCGGTCATCGTCGGGCTCAGCCGTCGCGGCCGGCGCCTGGACCCGTCCCGCGTGCGTCCTGGCCGCGGCGACATCGAGCAGCTCGAGATGGCCGTGCCGGACACGGTCGCGGGCGGCGTCTACGAGGTCGAGCGTGACAGGGAGGGGCCGCACGGACGGATCATGCAGTACGATCTGAACCGGGGTGTCCGGAAGCCTGGCGCCCGGCCGCGCAGCCGCGCCGGACAGATGGGTGGTGGGGCTCGCGAAAGCCGCGGAGGCGCGCACGGTGCCTGAACTGCCCGAGGTCAACCTCTACCTTCACGCCCTGCGCCCGCGAATCGTGGGCAAGACGATCGAGCGCTTGCGCATACGGTCGCCCTCACTCCTAAAGACCTTTGATCCGCCAGCCAGCGAGGTGCAGGGGAAGGTAGTACGCACGCTGTCCCGGCTGGGGAAGCGCGTCGTCCTCGGACTCGACGACGACCTTTTCGCCGTCGTCCACCTGATGATCTCCGGCCGCTTTCAGTGGAGGAAACCGGGAGCGGTGATTCCGCGCAAGCGCGGTCACGCGGCCTTCGATTTCGGCCACGCCAGTCTGCTTCTGACCGAGGCGAGCTCGCACAAGCGCGCGTCGCTCCACCTGGTTCGGGGAGCCGGACCCTTGCGGGACCACGACCCCGGAGGCGTCGAGCCGCTCGAAGCGGACCCCGATACGTTCGCGGCCGCGATCCGGCGGGAAAACCGCACCCTGAAGCGGGCGCTCACGGACCCGCGCATCCTGTCGGGGATCGGCAACGCGCACTCCGACGAGATCCTGTTGCGTGCGCGTCTGTCGCCGGTCCGGCTGACTTCGCAGTTGGCCGACGACGAGGTGGAGCGGTTGCGGGTGGCGACACGGGCCTCTCTCACCGAGTGGTCGGAACGGCTGATCGAGGAAGCGGGTGACGACTTTCCGGCCAGGGTGACCGCGTTTCACCCGGCGATGGCCGCGCACGGCAAGTACGGGGAGCCGTGCAACCAGTGCGACACTCCGATCCAGCGGATCGTCTACGCCACGCGCGAGACCAACTACTGCCCCACATGCCAGACGGGGGGACGACTGCTCGCGGATCGCGCGCTCTCGAGGCTGCTAAGGCGGGACTGGCCGAGGAAGCTGGAGGACCTGGAGTCGCTCCGGCGGCCGCCGGAACCTGCGGAGCCAGGACCGGCGGAAGGCTGATTCCTACGGAGTGACCGCCGCCTTGTGGATGACCGTCGGCGGGCGGGGCTTGCAGATTTGCGAGCCGCCACTCCCGAGGGGCACGCCGAGCCGCCGCCACCAGCTTTCCTCGTTGTCGCCTTCTTCTTCCTCGTGGTCGTGGCCCGCGTGCGGATCGATCTCGTCGATGGTCTGATCGGCGCCGGGCACTCCTCGCTGGCCGGCGAACTGCGGGCGCATGGCCAGAGAGACGTTCGACTCGAGCTTGAGTGAGGCGAGCAGGGTCGTCGGCGACGGGGGCCCCGGAGCAGCCGCACCGCTTGCCGCAGCGGGCGAGCCGCTGGCGGGTCCCGCCGGCGTCGGATCGCCGGCCGGTGTCTGCGCGACCTGCTCCTGGCTCGGACTGGCTATCACCGGCCGCGTCTCGGTCACCACGGGCTCCTCGGGGACGGGCTCGACTTCCTCGATGCGCACGATCTCCATGGACGTGAAGTCCGCCGGAGCGTCCGCCTGCGTGTTCGCGCGGACGCCGACCGTGGCGTCGTCGTCGGGCACCTCGAAGGAAAGGCCCGCGAGGAGGACCGCATGGAGGGCGAACGAAACCACAAGACCCAGGCCGATGTTTCGCGTGTGCTGGCGGTTTCTGATCCGGCGTGTCGTCACGGGCACCCTCCTTTCGGTCCCTGAATGTACAAGACGGTATACAGCTTTCGCCACTCGAAGTTCCGCGGGCGGGTCACAGCGTCCCGGGTGGGTCGGAGGGTCGCGGGCGGATCAGAGGTCGAAGTCGGCCACCACCGGCGCGTGGTCGGACGGGATGTCGGTCTTCCTCCCCTTGCGCTGGTTGCGGTCCACCCAGGCACCGGTCGACGCCCTGGCCACCGGCAGCGTGGCGAAGATGTGATCGATCCGCAGACCGTCGTTGCGAGGGAAGGCGAGACGGCGGTAGTCCCACCAGCTGTACAGGCCGCCTTGCGGGTGGTGCTTTCTCACGACATCGACCAGGCCCCAGTCCCGGATGCGCTCGAGCGCATCGCGCGCTTCGGCGTGGCAAAGGACACTGTCGGCCCACTGCTCGGGATTCTCGGCGTCCTGATCGTCGGGTGCGACATTGAAATCGCCGGTCAGCACGAGTGCGTCGTGCGGGTCGTGGCGGCTCTCCAGCAGCTCGAGGAGCCGCCCCATCCATGCAAGCTTGTATGCGTACGACTCCGAACCGACCGAGCGGCCGTTGGGGAAGTACCCCGAGTACACCGTGACCCCGTTCACGGTCCCGCCGATCAGACGCGCCTGGGGATCGTCGTTTCCCATTCCCCGATGCACCTCGGTGATCGGGTGCGGGCTCAGCAGAGCGACGCCGTTGTACGCGCGCTGGCCGAACGCGGCCGACTCGTAGCCCTCGTCGTGCACGGCGTCGGCGGGGTAGGCCTCGTCGGTGGTCTTGAGCTCCTGGAGACAGAGCGCGTCGGGGCGGTGGTCCCGCAGCCATTGCAGCAGCCGCGCCTGCCGCGCCTTGACCGAGTTCACGTTCCAGGTGGCGATTCGCATGGTTGGAAATGTAAACTCCGGTATACAGTGTGTAATCTCGAGATTACAGGATTCCCCCCGACCGGACCGACCGGAGACTCGCATGCGACCCGCACTGACCCCGATTCTTGCGCCCATCGTCGCCCTGTTCCTCGCAGCCGGGCCGGGCACGCCCCTGGAGGCCCAGACCTACGACGTGCTGATTACGGGCGGCACCGTCGTGGACGGCACCGGGGCGGACCGATTCCGCGCGGATGTCGCGGTTGTCGACGGGCGCATCGCGCTTGTTTCACAAGAACCGATCGACCCCTCGCTGGCCCGTACCGTCATTGACGCGGCCGGCCAGGTCGTAACGCCCGGGTTCATCGACAACCACTCGCACGTCCAGCAGACGATCGTCGACTACCCGCTGGCCGAGAACTTCCTCCGGCAGGGGATCACGTCGCTGATCGTGTCGCTGCACTCGGGCGACCAGCCCTGGCCGCTGGAGGAGTTCGCGTCCGGGCTGGAAGTGGCGCCCAACGTGGGCTTCTTCTCCGGCCATACGTGGACGCGCAAGCAGGTGATGGGGCTGGAAAACCGCGCGCCCACGCCCGCCGAACTGGACGAGATGCGGGCGCTCGTCGACCAGTCCATGCGCGAGGGGGCGCTGGGGTTTTCGACGGGGCTCCTGTACGTGCCGGCCAACTTTGCCGAGACCGAGGAGGTCATCGAGCTGGCCAAGGTCGCGGCGGCCCACGGCGGCATCTACGTGAGCCACATGCGCAACGAGGCGAGCGGGCTGCTGGAGTCGGTGGCGGAACTGATCCGGATCGCGGAAGAGGCGGACATCCCGGCCCAGATCAATCACCACAAGGCGTCGGGAGCGGGGCAGTGGGGCTGGAGTGAGAGGAGTCTGGCGATGATCGACTCGGCCAACGCGGCGGGGCTGACGGTCACGCACGACCTGTACCCGTACGCGGCTTCGAGTACGAGTTCCGCCATCCTGTTCCCGCAGTGGGCGCTGGCCGGTGGCGCGGACGGCTTCGCTGCCAGGGTTGCCGACCCCGAGACCCGGGCGCGCATGGAAGACGACATGCGGCGCATCTTCATGACCGACCGGGTGGGCGCGGACATGTCGCGGATCCAGTTCCGGGTGCTCGGCTCGGACGAATCGTACAACGGCAGGACGCTGGCCGACTACGCCGCCGACCGGGGCCTGCCGAACGACCTGGAGACGGGGATCCAGCTCGCGATCGAGTTGCAGCTGCAGGGCGGCTTCAGCGCGATCTACCACGCCATGGATGAGGGCGACGTGATCCGCATCATGCAGCACCCGCTGGCGATGATCGAGACGGACGGGGACGCGGTGGGCTACGGGGTGGGGTATCCGCACCCGCGCAGCTATGGCGCGTTCCCGCGCGTGCTTGCCAGGTACGTGCGCGAACTGGGCGTGATCACCCTGGAGGAGGCCGTCAGGAAGATGACCTCGATGCCGGCGCAGTGGCTCGGCCGCGAGGACATGGGCGTGATCGCCGAGGGGATGCGCGCCGACATCGCAGTCTTCGACCCGGACGTGATCGCCGACCGCGCGACGTTTTCGGACCCGCACCAGTACAGCGTCGGGATCAACGACCTCCTGGTGAACGGGGTGCCGGTGATCCGGGCCGGCGGGCTGACAGGCGAGAAGCCGGGGCGGTGGCTGCGCGGGCCGGTGGGGAGGCCGGTGAGCTAGATTGCAGCTTGGCCACGGCAGTTAGCCCTGTGTGGTCCGAAGAGGCCCCCAAACGCCGTAGCGGGACGATTGCATTGGCTTTGAGTACGGGACAGCGAGGCTCAGTCATTGGGGGCGGCCTGTTGTTCGGTTTGGCCTGTAGCCCCACGGAAAGACCGGATTCGGTGCCATTCGATGGACTCTTCGTCCTGGAGGAGACGATCGAATTGGCCGAAGAGCCCTCGGACTCCATCGCGGAGATCGGTCGGTTCCTCGAGCGCCAGGCAGGTGGCTTCCTCATCTCGGACAGGCTGTTGCCTCGCGTGCGCGCCTATTCGGATGACGGAGGGCTGGAGGCGGCATTCGGCCGCTTTGGCGAAGGCCCGTGGGAGTTTCGACGGATCCACGGCGTTGCCGAAACCGCGTCCGGCAAGGTCGTGGTAGCCAGCTTCCGCAACCCCTGGTTGACCTACCTTACCAGCGACATGCTCCCGGACACCCTGGTTCCGCTTCCGGAGGTGGCGGTTCAAGGGGTCCATCGGTTTCAGCAGGATCTCATCCTGCATGGCATATCGAATGATGCCGTCGTAACACCCGGGGCCCTCGACGGCGCTGAGCGCTTTCATCGGTTGTCCGATGGGCGCTTGGAATGGAGCACCTGGCCCAACTATGTCGACAAACCGTACTGGGGTGGTTTGGGTGGATCTCCGAATCTGGCCGTGGCGGGCGATTCCTTGTTCATCATGGAACCACTGCGCTATCCCGCCACCGTTTTCGACGGAGCCGGCGATTCCATAGGGACCATTGGGTACCCGCCTCCTTCATTTCGCTACCTCCCGGAGATTCCGCTCGGCTACTTTGCCGCTGAGCAGAGCGGTCCGAGAGTCCGAGCCGTGCTGGAGAGTTACGACATCGTTTCGCGTATCGACGTTGTGGCAAACGACTATCTGGTGTTCACGATTGGCCGACCCGACCCGGAAAAGCCTTCGTTCCCGTTCCGTTTTGTCGAAACTTCGGTGGAGGTCTACGACCGGCACTCCGGCAGGAAGCTCTATGAGAACATCGCACTGCCGAAGGGCGTGAAGGTCCTCGGAGGCGGTGAGTGTCTGTATATCCTCCTGAATCCGGACTTTCCACCCTGGCGCATCGCGAAGTACAGGCTCGCGCCGGATTGACCCCCCGCTACCCATCCGCCGTCGGCCGCGGCTCTCTCAGGTACTTGTTGAACCACACCAGGATCCGCTCCGACACGTCCATCAGGAACTTGGGCTCGCGCGGCCCGTGCGGGGTACGCGGGTAGACGACGAACTCGGTGTCCACGCCCATACGCATGAGCGATGTGTAGAACTCCTGGCCCTGGGTGAAGGGCACGCGCAGGTCCAGGGCGCCGTGAATGACCTGGGTCGGGGTCGTGACGTTCTTGATGTGGTAGATAGCCGAGTGCTTCTCGTAGGTCTCGTAGTCGTCGAAGTACTCGCCGCCCAGGTGGCCGACGAGGTAGTCGCCGATGTCGGTGGTGGTCACCATGCTGACCAGGTTGGGGAGCCCCGCGCCCATCGACGCGGCACGGAAGCGGTCGGTCTGGGTGACGGCGAACGAGGTCATGTAGCCGCCGTAGCTCCAGCCCATGAGGAGCAGGCTGTCGGGGTGGGCGACGCCCATGTCGATGACTTCGTCGACGCCTGCAAGCAGGTCGGACAGGTCGCCGTAGCCCCAGTCCATGAAGTTCGCGTAGCGGAATTCCTTGCCGTAGCCGGTGCTGCCGCGGGGGTTCGGGCGCAGCACGGCCATCCCCTCCTGGGCGAAGTACTGGATCATGTAGATGCTCGGCGATCCGGTGAAGGACTGGGCGAAGACGCCGGCGGGTCCGCCGTGGACGTTGAGGATCAGCGGGACGCGCGTTCCCTCCTCGTAGTCGACGGGATAGGTCAGGAGACCCTCGACGGGGGTGCCGTCGGGCGCTTCCCAGGCGAGCAGTTCCGTGCGGCCCATCGCCGGACGCGGCGCGTCGACGTTGACCGCGCTGATGCGTGTGGGTGCGAAGTCGTCCATCCCGGTGACGTAGACCTCGCCGGGCTGGTCGGTGGTCTCCCAGGTCAGCGCGAGCCTGCCGGCGCCGGTCGCCATTGCGATGGAGCCCACGACGCCATCGCCCTCGGTCAGCTGGCGGATCGCACCGCCGTCCACGGGCACGGCGATCACGTGGCGCGTAGTGCCCAGCATTTCGTTCAGGTATACCTCGTCGCTGTCGGCCGACCATGCGGCGATGAACACGCTGCGGTTGGGGGTCTCAGGGAGCATCCGCGACTCGCCGGTCTCGGGATCCACCACGTACAGGTCCGCGAGGCCGACAGGCTCGATCTGGCTGCCGGTCGAGCCGTACGCGATCAGCGAGCCGTCTGGCGACCAGCGGGGGGACGACTCCACGCCGGGGCCTGTGACGAGTTGCCGTACGTCGCCGCCGCCGGCCGGGACCAGTGCGATGTCCCCCGTGAGGCGCCCCGTGTTGATGCGCGGATCGGCCTGGTGGGCGAAGACGAACTGTGCTCCGTCCGGAGACCAGTCGAAGCCGGTCACGTGGAATTCGCCCTCGGTGACGCGGGTGGCCTCGGCCGTCTCGGTCGAAGCGGGATCGAAGGAAACGGTGTAGATGTGGCCGAACTTGAAGTTCTGGTCCACCAGGATCACGTCGCGCTTCTCTTTCGTCGCTTTTTCTTCCTCCTCGGTCTGCGGGTCTCTCATGACGAAGGCGAACGCACCACCGTCGGGCGACCAGCGGAACTGCCCGACGCCCGGTTTTGCTTCGGTAACCTGGCGCGCCTCGCCGCCGCCCATCGGGATGACCCAGATCTGGTTGCTGCCGGAGCGCGCCGTCGTGAAGGCCAGCCATTCGCCGTCGGGCGAAAAGGCGGGGCCGGACGCCGAGGACTCGCCGCGGGTGAATTGGGCGTTGCGGCTCCCGTCCGACGCCGCGACCCAGATGTGGCTGAGGTACTCGGACTTCTCGCCTTCCATGAGCGGTTCGCGCACGACGTAGGCGACCCGGGAGCCGTCCGGGGAGATGGCGACCCCTGACACTCCGAGGTAGCGCATGCTCAGGGCCGGCGTCCAGCGGTCGTCGGCGGATGCGGCGGCGGTCTCGTCCGTTGCGGCTGCTTCCTGTGCGAAGGCCGCTGGGGGCGAGAGAATCCAGCACGCCGCGGCAAGGAGAAGGGCGGTGGACAAGGCGGTGAGAAAGCCGGGCGTTCCGGTGGGGCGGGATGTGCGTGACGTCGGCATGGGGTCGTCCTCTGGTTGCCGGGAGTGTACGAACGGAATGGCATAATGGGACGCCCCCGGTTTGCCAACAAGGCGACCCGGGTCCCATCCTCCCGGGGCCGCTCGCGCCGGGCCTGGCGGCCGACCGCAACAGGCAGGGGGTCCATGACAAGGTCGCAGCTCCTTTGGCAAGTCCGCATGGGGCGTCCCGCGCCGGGCGAGCGGGACAGCTTCCCCTTCGCGGTTCCGGCGCTGCAGGGTCTGCAAGAGGTCGATTTTCCGGGTCCCGTGACGATCCTCGCGGGAGAAAACGGGTCCGGCAAATCCACACTGCTGGAAGCCCTCGCGATTGCGGCGAACCTGCCGACGGTGGGCAGCACCGAAGCCGCGGTGGACAAGTCCCTCGAGGGCGCGCGCAAGCTCGCGCGTGTGATGACCCCGGTCTGGAGGCGACGGTCCCACCGGGGGTTTTTCCTCAGGGCGGAGGACTTCTTCGGGTTCGTGCGCCGTCTGGACAGCATGAAGAACGAAATGGAGGAGCGACTGGCCGAGGTCGACCGCGAGTACGCGGGCCGTTCCGACCTGGCCAGAACGCTGGCACGCGGACCGGCGGCGAGTTCACTGGCCGAGATGCGGTCCCGGTACGGAGACAACCTCGACGCCAATTCGCACGGCGAGAGCTTCCTGCGCCTGTTTCGCTCGCGGTTCGTGCCCGACGGGCTCTATCTGCTGGACGAGCCTGAAGCCGCCCTCTCGCCGCAGAGCCAACTCGGGTTCGTTTCGATGATGAGCGACATGGTGGCGGAAGGCGGCCAGTTCGTGATCGCTACACACTCTCCGGTGCTGATGGCCGTGCCGGGGGCCACGCTGTACTCGTTCGACGCCTCGCCGCTTCGGCGGGTGGAGTACGAGGCGCTCGAGGGCGTGACGCTGCTGCGGAGCTTTCTGCAGGCGCCGGAGCGCTACATGCGCCACCTGTGGGGGCCGCACACGGAATAGAGGCGGCTTCGCCCCGGCGCCTGCTCCCGCTGGGTCGCGGGTGGCGTCGGCTCGTGTCAGTCTGCGGCTTCGCCGGCGTCGTCGCCCGCAGTTCCTGCTGCTCCGGCGGCCCGTTCCGCCCTGCGGGCGCGCCTCCGCTCCCGGGCCGCGTCCCAGGCCGCGTCCATGTCCTTGACCGCGCGGTCCAGCACCGACTTCATGTCGCCGAAGAGCTCTTCGTCGTCGATCCAGCCGACCGCGCCCTGGAAGGTGGTCCGCGCGAGGCGCGAGAACTTGCGCGACAGCTGGCTCATGTCCCGGCCGAAGAACCGGTTGCTGAACTTGGAGACGCGGTCGAAGATGTGCTGCACATGGTCGCGGTTATCTTCCAGGTAGTCGCGGCCTGCGTCCGTGATCGAATAGACCTTGCGGCCGCCCATGTCCTTCGAGTTGACGTGACCCTGGTCCTCCAGCAGCTGGAGCGTAGGGTAGACGGAGCCGGGACTCGCCTTGTAGCAGCCCGAGGATTCCTCCTCCAGGGCCTGCATGACCTCGTATCCGTGCATTGGCTTCTCCTTGATGAGAGCGAGGATCGCGAACTTGAGGTCGCCGCGCTCGAACCACTTCCACCGCACCCTTCGCTGCCGTTGCCTCGGCCCGCGCCGGTCGGCGGAGCCGAAGGGCCAGGGCCAGTTGTCGAAGTCGAGATAATCATCGAATTTCATCGTCGTAGTCCTTTTTGGTTGATGTGTCACGATATATCTCAATAATAACATGCGACATATCGGTATGTAAAGTGTCATATCGCGATAGTTCGTCTGCGATGTCGCGAATGGCCTGCGGTGGCCTGCACGGGCCTCGCCGGGGAGGCGATGCCCGCCCCATATTGGCCCCGAGCCCCGTCCACCGCCTTATGGAGCCAGTTCGGTCATGAACCGCCACCGCCGCCACCGCTCACTGTCCCATGCCCCGGCAGCGTTCGCTGTCGCGGCCGTGCTCGTCGCGGCTGCGCTCTTCGCGCTCCCTTCCGGCATCGTTGCCCAGACCGCTTCGCGGATCGAGGCCGACCCTCCCAGCCTGGTGATCGCCCGGGGCGAGAGCGCCACCCTGTCCGTGCGGGTGCTGGACGCCGACGGACGCGTGGTGGACGAAGCGGTGCGGATGGTCGGCTCGCGGCGGGCCCTGTCGATCGACGGCGGAGAGATCGTCGCGCTGGAAGTGGGCGAGTGGGAGGTCATCGTCACGACGGTGAGACCCGGTCCGGACGGCCGTCCGATCCAGCTGACCGTGCCCGTGGTGGTGAATTGGCCGCCCGTCGTGCAGGTGGACGTCACGGGGCCGGGCGCGCTCTACCAAGGGACCACGGTGACCCATCGGGCCATTGCCCTGCACGGTGACGGCACGAACCGCCCCGGCGCCGATTTCGAGTGGCGCACCAGCGATCCCTCCCGGGCGGCGGTGGACGCGTTCGGCTACGTGCAGGCGCTCGCCTCGGGCCCGGTGCGCGTCGAGGCCGCCTTCGAGGGGGTGGTCGGCGGGGTCGACCACGACGTGCGGGAATTCACGGGGGCCTCGCTGGACATCGTGGGGGGCGCGGAGGGCCCGGTCCGCACCGGGGACGTGCAGACCTTCGGCGCGGTCGTGCGTGACGCACGCGGCGATGTCATGGGGGATGCGCCCGTCGAGTGGACGCACTCGTACGTGCCGGCCGTGGGGGTCATGGCCCCGCCGGCGCCGGGGCAGATGGAGGGCGGGCGCATCGTGGCCGACGTCCCTGGCGAGTTCACCGTGGTGGCGCGGTCGGGGGGCCTGAGGGCGACCCGTACCTTCGAGGCCGTGCAGCGGGAGGTGGTGCGGTCGGTCGAGATCGTGGGACGGGGCAGCCAGGAGCGGGTGTACAGCACCGACTTCTGGGTGTTCGAGGGCGTGGACGGGCGCGACTATGCGCTGGTCGGCTCGAAGCAGTCCGACGGCCACGGCTTCGTCTTCGACATCACGGACCCCGAGAACGTCGTCAAGACCGATTCCGTCCAGGTGGACGCGCGTTCGGTCAACGACATCAAGGTGTCGCCCGACGGCCGCTACGCGTCGCTGACCCGCGAGGGAGCGTCGGACCGCCGCAACGGCGTGGTGATTCTGGACCTGGCCGATCCGGCCCATCCGGTGATCGCGGCCGAGTACACGGAAGGGCTGACCGGAGGCGTGCACAACGCCTTCCCGACGAACGACTACCTCTTCGCCCTGTCCAACGGCGACAAGTACGTGATTCTCGACGTGCGGGACATCTACAACCCGACGTACGTGTCCGAATACGATCATCCGAACAGCCGGGTCCACGACGTGTGGGTGCACGACGGGATCGCGTATTCGGCGGAATGGGGCACGGGGCTGGTCGTGGTCGACGTGGGCAACGGGCGCTGGGGAGGCACCATCGAGTCACCTGTGTTCGTCACGAACTACCCGGTCCCGACCGGAGCCACGCACGCGGTGTTCCCGTACTGGTCGGAGTCGGCGGGCAAGTTCTACGTCTTCATCGGCGACGAGATCCTGACGCGCGAGGGCATGGCCTGGGAGGGCGCCGGTCCCGATTTCCGTCAGAAGTACGACCCGGAGACGGGGCGGGGCGGGTATCCGCGCGCGAGCTGGGGCTACATCCAGGTCATCGATTTCGACGACCCCGGGAACCCGAGGATGGTGGCCCGCTACGAAGTTTCCGAGTTCGGAACCCACAACATCTGGGTGGAGAACGACATCCTCTACCAGGCGTACTACGAGGGCGGCATGCGTCTGGTGGACGTGTCCGGCGAACTCATGGGCAACCTGTACACCCAGGGCCGCGAGATCTCGGTCTACAAGGCGTTCGATCCGGTCGGCTTCATTCCGAATTCCCCGGGCGCGTGGAGCGTCATGCCGTTTGGCGACCTCGTCTGGTTCGCGGACATCAATTCGGGATTGTGGGCGCTGCGGCTGGCGGAGTCGCCGTAGCGGCGTAGCGGGGGTCGGCGGTGGCGGACATTTCCGGGCCGGTGCGCGCAAGCGAGTCGGCGGTGCTGGCCGCGGTCGACGAATCGTGGTTGCTCGAGACCCTCGCCGGTCTCGTGGCGGTCCCTTCCTGGCGGGGTGAGGAACAAGAAGCCCAGCAGTACATGGCCGCCGTGATGGAGGGGCTGGGTATGAGTCTCGACGTCTGGGAGATCGACGAGGCCGAGCTGAGGCTTCACCACGACTACGCCACCGAGCTGGAGAGGACGAATCCGCTCGGGGTGGTGGGGCGGGTGGACTGGAACGAGGGAGACGGGCGGGGTCCCACGCTGGTGCTGAACGGCCATGTCGACGTGGTGCCGCCGGGAGACCTGTCGCGGTGGACGACGCCTCCGTTCCGCATGGATGTGCGCGAAGGCCGCGCGTACGGGCGGGGGGCGCTGGACATGAAGGGTCCCCTGGTCGCGGGGCTTGCCGGCGTCAAGGCGGTGCTCGATGCCGACGTCGCGTTGGATGGATCGCTACTCGTCCACAGCGTCATCGGAGAGGAGGACGGCGGACTGGGCACGCTGGCGACGGTGCTTCGCGGCCACACGGGTGACGGCGCCATCGTGCTGGAGCCGACCGGTCTCCAGGTGGCGACCGCCCAGGCCGGAGCGCTCAACTTCCGGCTCTCGGTACCGGGCAGGGCCGCACACGGAGCACTCCGCCACGAGGGCGTGAGCGCGCTGGAAAAGCTCATGCTCGTCTACGGGCATCTGATGGAGTTCGAGCGGGAGCGCAACGCCGGGGTGCGCGATCCGCGCTTCGGCGCCAATCCGGCGCCCCATGCGATCTGCGTCGGGACCGTGCGGGGAGGGGAGTGGGCGTCTTCGGTGCCGGAGCTGGTTTGCGCCGAAGGGCGTTTCGGGGTCCGCGTGGACGAAGACGTCGATTCCGCACGGCGCCTGTTCGAGGCACGCGTGGCTGACTGTTGCGGGCGGGACGACTTCCTGCGCGACCACCCGGTCCGCGTCGAGTGGTGGGGTGGCCAGTTCGCCCCGTGTGAAACCCCCGGGGATGCCGCGGTCGTTACGGCGGCCCGGTCGGCGGCGCGCGATCTCGGCGTGGGCGGCGAGGAACTCGTGGCGGTGCCATACGGCTCCGATCTGCGCCACCTGGTCAACGCGGGCGGGATGCCCGGGGTGCTCTTCGGCCCCGGCGATGTCGCGTACGCGCACCGGGAAGACGAGTCCATCGGGGTGGACGAACTGATGGACGGCGCGCGCGCGGTGGCGCTGGCGCTGATGCGGTTCCTGAACCCGGGGCCGCGATGACGGGTCAGCGGCGCCGCCACGTCGGCACCCCCGCCGGATCGACACCGTTGCGGCGGACGAAGTCGTCGATCAGGGCACGGGCAATGCTGTAGCCGGGAGGCACCGGAGGAAGCGCATCGGCGGTGAACCAGCCGACGTCCTCCAGTTCGTCGTCGAGCTTCTGAAGCGCGCCGCTCTCGTACGCCGCCGTGAAGCCCACCATCAGGGAATCGGGGAACGGCCAGGGCTGGCTGCCGAAGTAGCGGATGTCCGTGACGCGCACGCCCGACTCCTCCTCGATTTCACGCCGCACCGCGTCCTCCAGGCTCTCGCCCGGGTCGACGAAGCCCGCGAGCACCGAATACGAGCCGCTGGGATGCCGGTGCGAACGGCCGAGCAGGATCTCGGCGCCTCTGGTGACCTGGACGATCACCGCGGGTGAGACCTTCGGGAAGATGAGGTGGCGGCAGGCGGGACACTGCATCGCCTTGTGATGCGCCGATCCGGTGGTCGCGGTGCCGCAGATGCCGCAAAAGCGGGAGGTGCGCCGCCAGCGGGCAAGGTGTGCCGCGGTCAGCGCAAGCCACAGGTCGGGTTCGGCCAGCATCCCGAGGACGGCCCGCAACCCGACGGCAACGACACCGGGTGGCGGATGCCAGTCCGACTCCGCGAGTGCGGCGGTGGCGGCGGCCCCGGGCGGCGCGTCCCGGCCCGTAGCGTCCACCGGGAACCAGTCGAGGTCGCCGACCCCCCAGTCCTCAACGTCCCTGAGCGATGGCAGCGCCGGCACTCCCTCGGCGAGGACGAGGCGGTCGCGGGCGAACAGACAGGCTCTCATGATCGTCCCAAAGGTAGGCAATCGGCGCCCGGCGTACCTGTTCGCCGACAGGCAGCGTATCTATTGTCCAGATATGGCAACAGTTCACCCCAACTCACGCCCCGCCTGGGCGAAGGTGGTCGACCAGACCCGCTGTATCGGCTGCCACGCCTGCACCACGGCCTGCAAGTCCGAGAACGAAGTCCCCCTCTCGGTCACGCGCACCTACGTCAAGTACGTCGACACCGGGATCTTCCCCGAGGCGCGCCGCTCGTTCCAGGTCACGCGGTGCAACCAGTGCGAAGCGCCCCCCTGCGTGGCGGCGTGCCCCACGTCGGCGATGTTCAAGCGCTCGGACGGGATCGTCGACTTCGACAAGAGCGCCTGTATCGGGTGCAAGGCCTGCATCGCGGCGTGCCCGTACGACGCGATCTTCATCAATCCGTCCGACGGGGCGGCCGAGAAGTGCAACTTCTGCGCGCACCGGCTCGACATCGGGCTGGAGCCGGCGTGCGTGGTGGTCTGCCCGACCGAAGCCCTGCTGGTGGGGGACATGAACGACCCGTCGTCGCGCGTGGCGGCAATCATCAACCGTGACCCGGTGGTTGTACGGCGGCCCGAGAAGGAGACGAAGCCGAAGCTGTACTACAAGGGCGGCGACCAGGTGACGCTTGACCCGCTCGCCGCCCGGCGTCCGGAAGGCGGGCTCTTCATGTGGAGCGAGCAGGGCGATGTCGACCACGGGGTGCCGTCGGGGCACCCGGGTCCCTGGAACTCCTCGGCGGCGGCGGTGCTCAGCTACGACATTCCGCACCGCGCACCCTGGGACTTTCGCGTCTCGCTCTACACCTGGACGAAGTCCATCGCGGCGGGCGCGTATCTGGCGCCGCTCCTGCTCCTCCTGACCGGCGCGCTGGGCGCCACCAGTCCCCTCTGGACGCTCGCCGCGCCGATCGTGGCCGGCGTATTCCTGGCACTCACCGGCGCAATCCTGATCTGGGACCTGGAGCATCCCGAACGGTTCCACCTGATCTTCCGGCGACCGCAATGGCGCAGCTGGCTGGTCAGGGGCGGGTTCGTCATCGGCGGCTACGGAGCCGCGCTGGCGGCCCACTTCGCGGCGACGCTGACCGGCCTATCCCCGCCACCCTGGCTCGGGTGGCTGGGGGGCGGCCTCGCGGTCTTCACGGCGGTGTACACGGCCTTCCTCTTCGGCCAGGCCAAGGCGCGCGACATGTGGCAGAACCCGTTGCTGCCCGTGCACTTCCTCGTGCAGGCGGGGGTCGCGGGCGGCGCGGTGACCGCCATCGCGGCGCTCGTCGTCCAGGACACGGGAGCCGCCGCCGGCGCGCTCCAGGTCTTCGCCGTGGCCAGCGCCGCCCACGCGCTCATGATCGCCGGCGAGGTCCTCATGCCCCCGCCCACGGCGCACGCCCGGCTGGCCGAGCGCGAGATGACGCACGGCCGCTTCCGTGGCTGGTTCCGGCTGGGTCTGGCGGGCGCCCTCGCCGGCGTCGCGGCGCCCTGGCTGGCCGCGGCGGCTCCCGGGCTCGGCTGGGCCGCGGTTGCTGTCGGGCTCGGCGGGCTGCTTGCGTACGAGCACGCCTACGTCCAGGCCGGACAGTCGGTGCCGCTGGCATGAGCGACCGCCGAGGGGAGCGCCGACGCCGAGGGGAGCGCAGCCGCGCAATCGACGACCTGAACCGGCGCGTGTCCGCCTCCAGGGCCGACGTGGAGGCCCGTGGCGAGACCTTCTATCCGGGAGCCAGCCGCGTCCACCTCGCCGCCTTCCCGCCCAGGGAACGCTGGAGCGACTGGGTCGAACTGGATTCGAAGGCGTGGCCGGAGCGTGTCGAGCGCCGCTACATGCTGGTGCCGACCACCTGCTTCAACTGTGAGTCCGCGTGCGGCCTGCTGGCGTACGTCGACCGCGACACGCTCGAGGTGCGCAAGTTCGAGGGCAACCCGGAGCATCCGGGGTCGCGCGGGCGCAACTGCGCCAAGGGACCCGCGACGGTTACGCAGCTCACCGATCCGGACCGGATCCTCCACCCGCTCAAGCGCACGGGCGCGAGGGGCGAGGGGAAGTGGGAACGGGTCGGCTGGGACGAGGCCCTGGACGACATTGCGGCGCGAATCCAGGCGGCCATGGACGAGGACCGGCACCGCGAGGTCATGTACCACGTCGGACGCCCCGGCGAGGACGGCTTCACGGAGCGGACGCTGGCGGCGTGGGGCGTGGATGGTCACAACTCCCATACCAACATCTGTTCTTCGGGCGCGCGCGCGGGCTACCACCTGTGGATGGGGATGGACCGGCCCAGCCCGGATCACGAGAACGCCCGGGTCATTCTGCTGGTCAGCAGCCACCTTGAAGCGGGGCACTACTTCAATCCCCACGCCCAGCGCGTGATGGAGGGCAAGAATCGGGGTGCGAAGCTGATCGTCTTCGACACGCGGCTCTCCAACACGGCCACGCACGCGGACCACTGGCTGTCGACCTACCCGGGTTCGGAGGCGGCGGTGCTGCTGGCGGTGGCGAACCACCTGATCCGCACCGGCCGGTACAACCATGGCTTTGTCCGGCGCTGGTGGAACTGGCGCGAATACCTGGAGGAAGCCCATCCGGACGAGCCCGTCACCTTCAAGGCCTTCCAGCGCGTGCTCCGGGAGCTGTATGCGGAGTTCACGTTCGAATTCGCAGAGGCGGAAAGCGGTGTTTCAGCTGAAACGATCGAGGCGGTCGCAGAGGTCGTCGCCGGCGCGGGTACCCGGCTGTCCACGCACAACTGGCGGAGCGCCGCGGCGGGCAACCTGGGCGGGTGGCAGGTGGCGCGCGCGCTGTTTCTGCTGAACGCGCTGATGGGCGCCATCGCCGTGCCCGGCGGCACCTATCCCAACTCCTGGAACAAGTTCGTGCCCCGGCCGATCCGCATGCCCGCGCAGCATCCGAAGCGCTGGAACGACCTCACCTGGCCCTCCGACTACCCGTTGAGCCTGATGGAGATGTCGTTCCTGCTGCCGCACCTGACCGCGGAGCGAGAGGGGCGTCTGGATGTCTATTTCACCCGTGTCTACAACCCCGTCTGGACCAATCCCGACGGCTTTTCGTGGATCGAGATGCTCACCGACCCCGAGCGGATCGGACTGCACGTCGCGCTCACGCCGACCTGGAACGAGACCGCGTTCCTGGCCGACTACGTGCTTCCGATGGGCCACTCGTCGGAGCGTCACGACCTGACATCCTACGAGCAGTACGACGGCTACTGGATCGGCTTCCGGCAGCCGGTGCTGCGGGCCGCGCGCGAGCGGCTGGGACGGGACGTGGAGTCCACCCGCGATGTGACGCCGGGCGAGGTATGGGAGGAAAACGAGTTCTGGATCGAGCTGACGTGGCGGATCGACCCGGACGGCTCGCGCGGGATCCGCGGCTTCTTCGAGTCGCGCAAGCGCCCGGGCGAGAAGATGACCGTGGACGAGTACTACGGGTGGATCTTCGAGAACTCGGTCCCCGGCCTGCCGGAGAAGGCCGCTCGCGAGGGGCTCACGCCACTTGCGTACATGCGCCGCTACGGGGCCTTCGAGATTGGTCGCGGCGTGGGGGCGGTCTACGAGGGGCAGGTCCCGGAGGTAGAGCTCGAGGACGTGCGTGTGGACGGGGCGGGACGCGCGTTCACGCGTGCCGCGGCGCCGCCGTCACCCAACGTGGTGCCGCTGCCGCCGCTCGACGACGACGAGGAAGGACGGCGGCGTGTGGGCATCGAGGTGGACGGCGTGGTCCGCCGGGGGTTTCCGACGCCGTCGGGCCGGCTCGAGTTCTGGTCGCGGACCCTGGCCGAGTGGGGCTGGCCCGAGATGGCGGTGCCGGGCTACGTGCGCAGCCATGTGCACAAGGCCAATCTGGAGCGCGACCAGATGTGCCTGATCTCGACGTTCCGGCTGCCGGTGCAGATTCACACGCGCAGCGCCAACGCCAAGTGGCTGAACGAAATTGCGCACACCAACCCGCTGTGGCTGCACCCGCGGGACGCGGCGCGCATGGGGGTGGAGACGGGTGACCTTGTGCGGGTCGAGACCCGGATCGGGCACTTCGTGGTGAAGGCGTGGGTGACGGAGGGGATCCATCCCGGTGTGGTGGCGTGCTCGCATCACATGGGGCGGTGGAAGACGGGGGAGGGGCCGCGCCAGACCATGGCGACGGTGGCGCTCACCCGCGAGGGGAGCGGATGGGGGATCAGGAGGAAGAACGGCACCGGGCCCTTCCGCTCGGACGATGCCGACACGTCGCGGATCTGGTGGACGGACGTGGGCGTGCATCAGAACATGACCTTCCCGGTCCAGCCCGACCCCATTTCCGGGTCGCATTGCTGGCATCAGGCGGTCCGGGTGCGGAAGGCGGGGGCGGGAGACCGTTACGGCGACATCGTGGTCGACACGGCCCGTTCGCGCCGTGCTTTCCGGCGCTGGCTGAAGCTTGCGCGGCCTGCGGAGCAACATTCTCCGGACGGAACGCGGCGGCCGTACTGGCTGCTGCGCCCGGTGCGTCCGGAGCGGGAAGCGTTCCGCCTCGGGGACGAGATGGTGGCCGCAACGCCAGGACGTGCCGCAGGCGAACCGGACGTGCGCGAGGACGGCCAGTCCGACCGCTGACGTCGAATGGAACTCTTCCGCGCGCTCGGCTCGCTGATCGAGCCACCCTCCCGCGAGCACGAGCGGATCGCCGAAGCCCTTGGTCTGCCTGCCCCGCCGGATCCGTCCGTGCACGGCACCGTGGTGGCGTTCCAGCGCTATCCCTACGCATCGGTGTACCTGGGTCCCGAGGGGATGATGGGCGGCGTGGCCCGCGACCGGGTTGCGGGCTTTCGCAGGGCGCTGGGTCTGGAGTCCGGTGCGGAGGAAGACCACCTGGCATCGCTGCTGACCCTGCTGGCCGCACTCGACACCTGGCGGCTGGAGGAGCCCGACGAAGCGGGCCGCGCGCTCCTGGGCGAGGCCCGCGTCACGCTGGTCTGGGAGCATCTGGTGTCGTGGCTGGGTCCGTACCTGGCCAGCTTCGAGGGGTGCGGCGACGCCTTCTACGAGGCGTGGGCGATCCTGCTGGCTGAGGCGCTCGACGAGGTGACAGGCCGGATGGATCTCCCGCGCTACCTGCCGGCGGCACTGCGCGGGGCGCCGGGGCTCGCGGACCCGCGCGGCGAGGGCGCCGACGCATTCATGGCGGGGCTGCTGGCGCCGCTCCGCACCGGTGCGATCGTCCTGCGCGACGACCTGGTGCGGCTCGGCGACGAGGTCGGGCTGGCCTGTCGCGCGGGCGAGCGGCGGTACGTGCTCAGATCGTTCTTCGCGCAGGATCCGGCCGGGACGTTGCGGTGGCTGGCCAGCCACGCGAGGTGGTGGAGCGCGCGCGTCGCGGGGCGGGGACCGGAGCCGGTCGCGCGTTGGTGGGCGGCGCGGGCCACCCAGTCCGCGCGACTGCTCGCCGAGCTGGCGGAGGCGGCGGTGGTCGAGGAGGGGGTGGCGGCCGGGATGTCCGGGCAGTGAGCGCGCGGGAGGCGGTGGGGCGGGGGGGTGGTGGCCGCCCGGTGGTCGGGACGACCGCGTGGGCTGCCCGCCGGGCGACATCGCGGGACTTGATCGCGGGCCTGAGCGTGACCCTGCTGATCATTCCCCAGAGCATGGCGTACGCGGAACTGGCGGGCCTTCCCAGTGTCCACGGCCTGTACGCGTCGGCGCTGCCGCTCATCGTGGCCGGCCTCTTCGCCTCGTGCCCGTACCTGCAATCGGGTCCCGTGGCGCTCACCGCGCTCCTCACCCACGGGGCCCTGGTGACCATTGCGGTGCCCGGAAGCCCGGAGTATGCGGGCGCGGCGGCCCTCCTGGCCCTGATCGTAGGACTGACGCGGCTGACCATTGCGCTGGTGCGCGCCGGCAAGGTCACGTACCTCATGTCGCAGCCCGTGGTCAGGGGCTTCACCTCCGGCGCCGCCATTCTCATCCTGCTGTCGCAGTTCCCGTCCACGCTCGGCCTGACGGCGTCGGGCGAGAGCGGGCTGGTCGGCAACACGATCCGGGCACTCGCCGATCCGGGCGCCTGGAACGTCGCGGCCATCGTGCTGACGGTGCTCACCGTGTCGATCACGCTCCTGGCGCGGCGGATCCACCCGCTGTTTCCCGGTGCGCTGGCAGCGGTCGTGGGCGGCGTCCTCTTTGCCATGCTGTCAGGCTATCAGGGACCGATCGTCGGGACGATTCCGGGTTCACTCCCCCCAATCAGCTTTGCACTTTCGTGGAACCTGGTGCCGGCGCTGTTCCTGCCGGGGGTGGTCATCGCGTTGGTCGGGTTCGCAGAGACGACGGCCATTGCCCGCAGCTTTGCGACGCAGGACCGGGCCCGGTGGAGCCCCGACCGGGAATTCCTGGCCCAGGGTGCCGCCAACGTCGTCTCGGGGTTTTGCGGCGGCATGCCTGCGGACGGCTCGCTTTCGCGCAGCAGCCTCAACCACCTGTCAGGTGCCGGGACCCGGTGGTCCGGAGCCATCACCGGAATCGCCGTGCTGCTGTTCCTGCCCTTTGCGGGCGTTCTGTCCGCCCTCCCGAAGGCGGTGCTGGCGGGTATCGTGATCGCGGCCGTGGGGGGGCTGGTCCGACCGCGCCTGCTGTGGAGCGCGTGGAAGCTGTCGCAGATTCAGGCGCTGGTCATGTGGTTTACCCTGGCGCTATGCCTTCTTCTCGCCCCCCGGATCGAACAGGCGCTCCTGCTGGGGATCCTGCTGTCACTCGCGATTCACGTCTGGCGCGAACGGCGGGCGGGCTTCGACAGCTGGATGGAGGACGGTGTCCTGCACCTCGAGGTCAAGGGGATTCTGTGGTTTGCCTCGGCGCCGCGGCTGGAAGAAGCTCTCATGGGCCGGCTCACCGACGCGGGCGGCGTGTCCGAAGTGGTCATCCACCTGGAGGGGCTTGGCCGGATCGATCTCACCGGGGCTCTTGTGCTGAAGCGCGTGGTGGAAGAAACTCGGGCGATGGGAATTCCCTCGTCGCTGAGGGGTGTGCCGCCCCAGGCCCGTGCCCTGATCGACAACATTTTCGGGATGCCGCCGAGAACGTACCTGTAAGTCCACCCACCCGCACATTACGGAGTCCAGGATGGAGACGCTGATTCTCGCGCTGCTGTCGGCTGGAGTGCTCGCACAGCATCCCGCCGCCACCCATATTCCCGCCGCGGACGTTCGAGCCACCATCGAAAATGCCCCCGAAGGACGGGTCAGCGACCAGCAGATCCGGCACATCGACGCGGGCGGACACAATGTCGGAGTGGGCGTTGTCCAGCGCCCGCCCTCCACCTCGCTCGGAGCCATTCAACACCACAACCAGACCGAGGTCTACTACGTGGTTTCGGGGCGCGGCACGCTGGTGACAGGTGGCAGTCTCTCCAACGGACGGCGGCTGGATCCGGAAGGCACCGTGGTGCGGACGCTCACCGGGCCCAGCTCCGTAGGCGGGATCGAGGGCGGTGAGAGCCGCGAGGTCGGACCGGGGGACATGGTCATCATCCCGGCAGATTCGCCGCACGGCTTCAGCGAGATTACCGAAACGATCACCTATATCGTGGTGCGCGTCGACCCCGAGCAACTGGTGGAGCTGAAATAGGACCATGCACGATCACGGCCACGACCACAGCGGTCACAGCCACGGCGGCCACGACCACCATCATCACGACCACGATCATCAGCATGTTCCCTCCGACATCTCGCTCAGGGTGAAGGCGCTGGAATCCCTCCTGGTCGAGAAGGAGATGGTCGACGCGGCGGCGCTCGACGAGATCGTGGACTCGTTCGAGAACCGTATCGGACCGCGGAACGGCGCGCAGGTCGTCGCGCGGGCCTGGGCCGATCCCGCCTTCCGGGAGCGCCTCCTGGCGGACGGTACGGCTGCGGTCGGCGAACTCGGCTACCTGGGCGGCCAGGGCGAGCACATGAAGGTGGTCGCCAACACACCCGATGTTCACAACCTCGTCGTGTGCACCCTTTGTTCGTGCTATCCGTGGCCGACGCTGGGCCTGCCGCCGGCGTGGTACAAGTCGTCCGCGTATCGGGCGCGGGCCGTGATCGAACCGCGCGAAGTGCTGCGTGAATTCGGTCTTGATCTGGCCGACGACGTCGAAGTGCGCGTGTGGGACAGCACCGCCGAGATCCGCTATCTGGTGTTGCCGGAACGCCCTTCGGGTACCGCAGAAATGGCCGAGGAGGAGCTGGCCGAGCTTGTCACCCGCGACGCCATGATCGGCGTAGCCACCGTCGCCGCGCCGCAGAGGGAGGCCTCGTGAACGGCATTCATGACATGGGGGGCATGGACGGCTTTGGGCCCATCGTGCGCGAAGCCGACGAGCCCGTGTTCCATCATCGATGGGAAGGGCGCGTGTACGCACTGACCCGCCTCGTGAAGCCCTGGCTGCGCGGCCGCAGGTTGCCGGGGTTCCGGTTCGTCCTCGAGACCATTCCGCCCGCGGACTACCTGCGGATGTCGTACTACGAGCGCTGGTTTCACATGGTGGCCACACGGCTGCTGGCCGGCGGTCTGGTGACGGGGACCGAAGTCGAATCCGGCCGGGCCGATCCTGGCGCGCCAAGCCCCGAGCTGCTGCCGCCTTCGGAAGGGTCCCTGGGCTTCGGACTGCTCGACATGGACGTGTCGGCGCGATTTGCCGCCGGCGACACGGTGCGCGCCCGCAACATGAATCCACGCGGGCACAACCGGCTCCCGCGCTATGTGCGGGGACGTGTCGGCACGGTGGTCGAGGACTACGGAGTCTATGCGCTGCAGGACAGCGACGAGGACGGCCGACTGTCGTTGGACGACCCCCAGCACGTGTATTCGGTTCGCTTTGAGGCGTGCGAACTGTGGGGCGACCGGTCCCACGCGCGCGACGCGGTGTATGTCGACCTGTGGGAAGAATACCTGGAGCCGGCATGACGGGACCCGCTCCGCATTCCGACCGGGAGCGCCTCGCGGCACTGCCCCCGTTGCCGAGCGACGAGGACGGTCCCGTCTTCGACGAGCCGTGGCAGGCGCAGGCCTTCGCGCTGGCGGTCAGACTCTCCGAACTGGGGCACTTTTCCTGGAAGACCTGGGCGCAAACGCTCGCCGAGGAGATTGCGGCCGCCGAGGCGCGTGGCGAACCTGACGACGGGTCCAGGTACTACCATCACTGGGTGGCCGCGCTCGAGCGGCTGGTCGTCGAGCGCAATCTGAGCGACCTGCCGGCCCTCGCGGAGCGCAGGGATGCCTGGGCGGACGCATACCGCAACACGCCGCACGGGCACCCGGTGGAGCTGCGCCGGTCCGGCTGAGGCACCGCGCTGCCGCAGTGCGCGCCGTGGTACCTGCCGCGGGCCCCGTCAGTAGGCGATCGCGTAGGCCTCGCGGCGCGGATCGGACGCGGCAGTGAGCGTGCCGTCGCGGTCGCGCAGAATCATCTGCGCCCCACCGAACGTGGCCGTCCAGCCGTGGACGACCTCGGCCTCGTGGCCCCATTCGCCCAGGCGGCCCAGAACGGCGGCCCCGAACCGGTCCTCGAACGCGACGCCCAGCCCGCCGTAGCTGCGGAACCGGGGTGCTTCGATCGCGGCCTGCGGAGTCATTCCGAAGAGCACGAGGTTGTTCACGATCTGCAGCAGGCTCTGCGGCTGGCTGTCTCCGCCCGGCGTTCCCAGCGTGAAGGCGAAGCTGCCGTCTCCGTGCACCGCCATCATGGGCGTGAGCGTGTGATAGGGCCGCTTGCCGGGGGCGATGATGTTGGGATGGCCGGGTTGCAGATTGAACAGGGCGCCGCGGTTGTGCAGGACGACACCCGTCGCCGGCTCCAGCAGCCCGGAGCCGAATCCCGCGAACAGGCTCTGAATCCAGCTGACCGCGTTTCCCCACTGGTCGACGGCGGTGAGGTAGACCGTGTCCCCGGAGTCGTCGAGTGACTGCCCGCCTGCCGTCATCGGGGTCGGCGCCACTCCGGCCGTGTGCCCCTCGGCCGCGCTGCCGAGGTCGACCATTGCCGCGCGTCGGGCCAGATAGTCGGCGTCCAGGAGCTCATCGAGGGGGATGTCGGTGAACTCGGGATCCGCCGCCCACAGGTCCCGGTCCGCGAAGGCCAGCTTCTTCAGCTCGATCAGCGTGTGCAGGTATTCCGCGCTGTTCTGGCCCATCCCGGTCAGGTCGAACGACTTGGCCATCTCGAACAGCTGCAACTGGGCGATTCCCTGGGTGTTGGGCGGAAGGACCAGCATGTGGTAGCCCTCGAACTCGCCCCGCAGCGGCTCCACCCAGGTTGTCGTGTGTGCAGCCAGATCCGGGGCCCGCACGTAGCCGCCTTCCGCCTCGATGAACGCTGCCAGCCGCTCCGCCACGGCCCCCCGATAGAACGCGTCCTTGCCGTTCCGGGCGATTTCCGAGAGTGTCGCCGCCAGCGCCGGGTTGCGCAGCAGGCTTCCCACCGGCGGCGGCTCGCCACCCGGCAGGTAGAGGGCCCGGGCATGGTCGTTCAACGCGCCCGACTGCGCCCGGATGTCGCTCGCCAGCCGGGTCGAGACCGGAAAACCGTCTTGCGCGTACCCGATCGCCGGGGCGAGCAGTTCCTCGCGGGGCAGGGTGCCGAAGCGCTCCAGCGCGTCCACCCAGGCGGCGACCGCTCCGGGCACCGACACGGAGAGCGGGCCGTTTCCGGGAACCTCGTCGAGCCCACGTTCGGCGAACAGGGCCGATGTGGCCATGGCCCCGGCCCGTCCGCTGCCGTTCATGGCGTGCACACGGCCGCTCTCCGCCTCGTAGTACAGCGCGAATGCGTCTCCGCCGACGCCGTTCATGTGAGGACGCACCACGGCCAGCACTCCGGCCATGGCGATCGCCGCGTCCATGGCGTTGCCGCCCCTGCGCAGCACATCGTACCCGGCTGCGGCCGCAAGCGGGTGGCCCGCCGATACCGCGCCCTGGATTCCCCGCACGTCGGGGCGGTTGGTCACGGGGAAGACCAGGTCGGTGGCCAGCGGCCGGCCGGCACTCGCCTGAGCCGTGGAATCGGGGGTCTCGCAGGCACCGGTCGTCATGAGGATACCAGCGGTGAGCAGGGTGGAGAGTGGCATGCGGCGGCGTTGCGCGAGCGGGCAACCAGACGGTTCCGGCATGGGTTCACGATCCTGGATCGGGGTGGAAGCACTGGGTCGCGTTGGAGGATGGGACGTAGGGGCACCGGACGCCAGTTTGCGGGACAACACCATGTGCGGCTATGCATCGGGTCCGGAGCGCTTCACCTGGCAGTCCGAGATGTAATGAGAAGATTACATTATGTCAAGTATAGTTGACATTTCGGGAGATACGGCGGCGTCCGTGCGGTTCGGTGTCGGAAACATGGTGGACCCTCTGCGCCGCGTTGCCATGCGGCGCCCCGGCCACGCCACCCTCCACGCCGACCCCGTGCGCTGGCACTACGCGGGCCCGCTTGACCCCGACCGGCTGACAAGCCAATACGACGCGTTCGCGCGCTGCGTGGCGGACACCGGCGCCGACATCGACTGGATTCCCGACGCGGACGACGGGCTGGCCGACTCCATGTTCGTCTTCGATCCGTCGTTCATGACGCCCGCTGGAGCGGTGCTGCTCCGGCCCGGCAAGGTGCTGCGCCGCCCTGAGGTGCAGCTGCACGGCGCGTTGTACCGGCGGCTGGGGATACCGGTTCTCGGCGCCATCGAGCCGCCGGGCATGATGGAGGGCGGCGATGTGATGTGGCTCGACGACCGGACACTGGCGGCGGCGCGAACGTTCCGGACGAACCGGGCAGGCATCGAGCAGATGCGGGCGATCCTCGACCCGCAGGGCGTCGAGATTCATGCGTTCGATCTTCCCATATGGCACGGCAGCGACGCCTGCCTCCACCTGCTGTCGGTGATCAGCCCGCTGGACCGCGACCTGGCGCTCGTCTACCCGCGGCTGCTGCCGGTGTCGCTGCACAGGTTCATGGGTGAACGCGGCATTCAATGCATTGAAGTGGGCGACAAGGAGTTCGAGGCGTCAGGCGGCCTGTGCCTGAACGTGCTGGCAATGGGGCCGCGGCGGTGCATCGCCGTGGGTGGCTTCCCGGAGACGCTGCGCCTGATGATGGAGGCGGGCTGTGAGGTGGCGTGCTTCGACGCTGACGCGTTGTGTATGCCGTGCGAGGGCGGGCCGACGTGTCTGACGCTGCCGTTGTGGCGGGGCACATGCGCCCCTGAATCCCGGCAGGAAATCGTCTAAGTTTAACTGGGACTGCACGATCTGCGTTTCCTGCTGCTCTACTGGACCCTCCTGGACCGTGCCGCGATAGCGGGAGAACCGGACGTGAATGGCGGGAACGGTGAGCCGTCGTGTACCCCTAACGAAAGTTGCTACGCGCGCGCTGTCGTACCGCTCGACCGGCTGCGTCCTAGCTGTTTCGCTGACGCAAGATGGCAAGCTGATAACGGAAGCAGGGATCATCCACCTTACGCTTCCGACCCGGTTGAGCATTGTTGGCAGCAACGACGGAATGTCTGCCGAAACCGGGGCTCGCCATGATCGTCTCTTCACTCGTCCCTCCCCCAATGCCGATCCCACCTGAAGTCCCTAGTGAAAAGGTATACCTTGCCACCAGCCCCCCGTCCCGCACCTCGCCACCCCACCGTCACGACTGCGACCACAGACTCCATGTCGAAGGTATCAATGTGTTCGTTAGGGACCCACCTTCCGTCCACGTACAGCTGGCCGCACTGGTCAAACAGGCTGAGCACGCATACGCGTCGCCCGTGCGACATTGGGATGTACAGCCATCGCAATAGCTCCGTGTTATCGTCGCTCTTGCCCTTCGCCTCTTCCAGGCGCTTGCCTTGGACCAATCGGTAGCCGCGAATCGAATTCGGATGTCTCCCCAGTTCCCGGCGGAGCCAGTCGTCACGTTTTTCATTGTCCACTGTCACCTCGACACCTTCGAGACGGAAGGGCTCCGGCGCGACCTCAAAGTCTATGCCGTAACGCTTGTCGTTTGTAAGCATGACGAGGGGTGATCTCATATCCGCGTACCCGAGTCGCCTTATTGCGATGTAGTACCCGCCAGCCCCAGGGGCGGTCAGGACAAAGCGACCGAAACTGTTCGATGTTGTCGCGGCGACCCGGACATTAGCGCTGTCAAGGAGCTCAACCTCCGCCAGCCCAACGGGATTACCGCTTGCTGCGTCCAGTGCCCTCCCCGAGATCTCCTGCGCTGAGAGCCTGTCGGTTGGTGCGACAGCGGTAGCAGCTAAAGCGGTCCAAGCCGCCAGCCGACGGCAACTGAGTTCAGGGGACATGCTCATCCACCTCGATACAACCTGGGAATTGGCGCCGCCTTCACGGGTGGTCAGTTCGTGGAGGTTGGTGCATTCCCAATGGTCTGCCGATTGCCGTCCTGCTTCCGAAGGACGAGCATCGTCGCGACGCCGGTGGCGAGGGAGCAAATCACCGTGGTGACGACGGGTGCCGCGAATGAGGGTGCCGTCAGGAGAAGCGCCGCGGTGGCGGCCGCGACCAGGATTCCCGAGACGGCAAGTTCCCGTCGCGACGTGGGCTTCTCCAACTGCTGGGCTTTTCGGATGATACGGGCCATGGCGCGCTCGTTCAGATCCCGCCGCACCTCCCCCGGCGGATACAGCGCGCGGCGAGCCGCCTGCAGGACAAGCCAATCCCGCCAGCGGGACGGACAGTCCTTCAGATGCCGGATCGCGTCGGGATCGCCGTCCAGCGACTTGAGGTGTGCGATTGCGTCTTGGTCAGGACAGGCCATGCTCGAACTCCTTCAGCAGATTGCGAAGCTTCCTGTTGGCGTACCTCAGGTTGGAGCGGACGGTGGCGGGCCGCACCTTCAGGACTCCCGCCGCTTCCGCGATCGAGTATCCCTTCAGCCGGACCAGCACAAAGGTGTCCGACTGCTTTCTGGGCAGCTTGGCCAGAGTCTCTCTCAGTCGCCGCATGAACTCCTTGTTCATCAGGACCCGTGCGGGATCGTCGATCAGCGACGGCGAGTACGCCAACGACGCAGCCTCGGCTGCGTAGCGCCGCTTCGACGACTCCCGTCGACGGTGACCGTGTCGCCAGTTGTAGCACCAGCGGTGCGCGGTCCGGTTGATCCATCCGGCCAGCGAGCCCCGACCGGCATACTGAGCCCGTCGCTCCCATATCCGCACGCAGATGTCCTGGTAGACGTCGTCCCGTTCGTCGGGATTGCGCACGTAGGACGCCACGACACTCCAGATCAGAGGCGAGTATTCCTCCAGTACGCGCCTGCAAGAGGTTGGATCCCCTTTGCGGAAGCCGTCGATGTCAATGTCCGCAGGCGCGTTATCGACCTGTCCGCACATCGATATCTATCGTCGGGCCAGGTGCCATAGCACGAACAGCTCGAGCGCCGGAAACGCCAAAGGCGCCCACGCCGCAAGGACGCCGGGCCGCATCGTGCCATCGAGCAGGAACGGCGGGACCGGCGAGGCGAGCTCCATGCATCCGAAAAAGGCCAGACCGCCTAGCACACCGATTGCGAGTCGGACGTTGCGGCGGCTGCCGCGGCCCAGATTGGCGGTGAGTTCGGCGGACAGGACGCCCAACAGGATGTTGAGGATGCCGAAGACGGCCTGGGCCGCGGGAAAGTGCAGCCGCCACCGAAGCACGTTCGGCGGAGTCTGGTGGGGGCTCTCGAGCCGAAGGCTGTGCTCGGCAGGCGGGTTAGCCTCCACGTACCGGAGATTGCGAAGAATACCGATCGGCGTCTCGGGTCCGAATCGGCGTATGTCCGCCGTCGCGGAACCGAAACTGTCCAAATAGCGGTACCTCAGTTCCGGGGAGACCCATGCATCCAGGCCGTAGGAGATGCCACCGCACGCGACCACGATCAAGACGACCGTGCGGAGGGAGACGAACGTCCGCCCCAGGACCGAGCGCAGGGCCACGCCGCCCGCGAAGAGTAGAAACGGGATGATATGGGCCAGGTCACTGGCAATGGCCCATGACCACCAGGACCACGACCCCGCCCGGTCGTCGGGAGACCAGCCGAGCACGAGCACCACCTTGAGCCCGATCCACAGCAGACACCATGGCGCGATGCCCAGCGCGATGGCACGTGCGCAGGCGGGGACCATGCGGAAGCCGTCCTTGAAACTGCCAGTCACCAGAAGGGTTCACTCCCTGATTATCGAGTCTTCGGGGACCTCGGGTAACACTAGCGGTCCCGCTGGGTGCAAATGGGCCTTCCGTCCATTGCAGACAGCCGGAAGTCGCGATGTGTGCAATGCGCTCGGGTCCCGTTGTCGCCGGAGACACGGGTCCGGGGGAGTGATTGCACGCAACCACCAGCTTCACTGTCCGCTATGAGTGAAGAGCACCGCTGCACGGAGGTGGAAGGTGATTGCGACGACAAGTACTGATTGATGGACCCATGAACCGACGAGCGGAGCCGCGGACAGCCCGATCCACCAGATGGCGCGCCATGGCCGGTATTGCCGTACTGGTCGGCGTCGGATGTGGGAACGAACCGGATGCCAGTGTGGAACGCGCAGCGGCCGGGCCTGCCGTCACGGTTGTCGATAGCGTTCTCCTCGACGAGAACGACCGGTTCCATCTCGGCAACCCTTTCAGTTTGGTAGTGGACACTGCCGACGACTCCTTCTTGATCTCGGACTTCTACGAGAACCGGATCCTCAGATACGAACGGGACGGCAGGCTACGGCAGTTCTACGGTCGTCCCGGGGAAGGTCCGGGGGAGTTCCGCTCCATCTCGACCGCTTTCGTCCTTGGCGATTCAGTTGTGGTTGGTGCTGGAAACCGCCGCAATCTCCTACAACTCTTCTCCAAGCATGATGGCACCTCCGTTGGCGAGCAGCCTTTCAGCGGCCGGCCCGGAACGGGGGGTGTATCGGTTGTGGATCGCGGAGTGGTGTTTCCGACCCGAGACTTGGCGAACGGGACGATAGCGGCCGTGTGGCGCTACCCCGAAACGGCGATTGACTATGTCGTTCCCCTTCCAGCGCCCTATCAGCGATCGGTGGCCGGCATCGGGGCATTCGCCGCATTTCAGTCGTTCGGAAGCGCCGTGGCTTGGTCCGATACGCTGCTGTCTGGAATGAGCGGGCTGAACGAGATCTACCTTTCCAAGTTGGACGGTTCGCTTCTGGACACCCTTAGTCTTCCCAACGCGCGACGACGCGGCGTCCCGCCCAACATCCAGGAGATGTTTGACGAACTGAGAGCATTTGACTCGATGACGGAGATGTTCGCAGCGGCTTCTTCGATGTACGGACTCTACCGGATTTCGGATGGCAGCACGGTCGTACTGCATCACGACTCTTCGCTCGACGGGGAGTTGCCTACCGGCGACATCACATCGGAAGTGTACCTCAGCATCATCGCCCCCAATCGGACGACTGCGTGCGTCGATGCTCCCGTACCCTACGCGAACGAAATGCGTCCGGTGCACACTGTGGCCCGAGATACCCTGTTCCTCGTGGACCGACGCCTCAATGAGGCCGAGGACGACCTCCTGACCTGGGTCCGGGCCTACCGGATCGATACGAGCGGCTGTACTTGGCTCGACCTGGACTGAAGTTTCCTCCGTCCCGATGGAGGCGGAGTGGTGCGGTTCGTCAGTTCGTCTTGGCGTCATCGAAGCGAACCGCCGGAGGTCTGAGCCGACGCGATGCCATAGTCGGCACGGGTGATCGGACCGTGGTGATCAGACCACCGGATCCCGCCCGGCTTGAGACCAATTGTGGATGAGATCCGCAGAGTGTCGTCCTTTCGGCTCACCGAAGGGTGAAGGGTAGCGCGACCAAACGAGGCGAAACGGAGGCAACACGTAGTCAGGCTGATCCTCCCCACGGCCGAACTGATGCCCGTGTCCATGGACGGGCGCTGGCGCGATCAGTCGCTGCTTTAGCTTCGGGGGTGTATGGACGGTTCGGCATCACTAGCCTCCCTCGCGCCGCCGACCGCGTTTCGCGAGGCCCGCTGAACGGGTTCCCTGGAGCGTGCGCGGGGGTGCTCCACCGCCGCGTGGGCGGCGGCCAGCGACGACCTTGGGACGGGTCGCCGCAGGGGTTGGCGGACGCGGCTAAGGCCGGAGAGGCAGCATACTCCTTGTGGCCACACTGCGCGCGTCCCCTGCGGAGGCTGGCGGGGCGCCGTGCCCCCTCTAACCCCCGACGGCAAATGGCGCGGCGTTGCCGTTGGACGCGCCGTCGGAGACGACGCCGGGCAGACCTCCGCCACCCTCGCGGCGAGGCTAACGTTTCGGACGATGAGCTGCGGCGCGCGCTTCATCCTACACCTCGGGGAAGCCTTCGGGCACCCCTTGGCGCTCCTCCACATAGACGGCGCGGAGGCCGTCTAGTCTACGGAACTGCCGACGACGAGTTGTCGAGCGGTCCGCAGGACGCGGAGAGTCCGCACGGGAGCACTCCAACGGCCGACGCCAAATGCTTCGAGGTGGCGGAGTACCTATTCGCCGACCGGCTTGGCCGTCGGGCGTTCGGCCATGACCGGGCAAGGATCCGGGACGCGCTCGTCCCGGCTGGCGGTTGGCGTTCCCGCACGGGATTGATGGACCGGGAGCGACCCCAGGCGGGGGTGGGATGGCAGCGCACATCCCAACCGTCGCTGTGCCGTATGAGGCCATGCCGAATACGGGGGTTGCTCCCGTCCACGGTCCTGAGGTCCGCATCGGCATCGCCGCTCCGGTGGCCGTGGCACAACCCCAAGCCGTTCGGCGACTTGCGGAATCGGTGCCGTGCACGTCCGAAACGCGTTTTCCTGCACACCGACTCCGATGTCACATGTGCACCTCTGGATCGGCATCGGGAGGGGGTCGAAAACGAACTACCCGGGTCACGGCTCCACGGCCTGAGATCGGCAAGCTCTGGAGCGGAAGGAAGACGGACTCGTTTCCGGCCCGATTCGCGCAAGCAACTATTCGATCCGCCAGCTAACCACATACTCCTCATCGAGAGCACCCCGCAGAATCCCCCATACAAGCGACCCACGGCTCGTCACCACTTCCGCATCGGCGGGAGCTTGGACGCAGTGGAGCGACCGGCCGTCCGCCGAGTAAACGTCGTACAACGATGGCTCCGCCCACGTGATCCGGGGTTCGTCGCCTTCGAGGTAGTCGAGCCACAGCTCCGGGATCGGCTCGGCGCTGTCGACCGCCTCGGCGTAGCGGTGGACCCAGATCCTTCCGTCCAGATCGACCCACAGGTCTCGGTACGCGGGCTTGCGCGTCGGAACGTCACGGAAGGACATACCGGACCTCCGTTCGGCAAAGGCGACCCGCGCCAGCCACTGAGCACGTTCTTCGGCCTTTACCTCTGCGGGCTGGAATCCCCTCCGCTCCACCTCGATCGTACCGGCAGGATCCCGAATCGAGAATGCGTAAGTCGCGTTGTGGCCCGCCACGAGGTGGCCAAACGGGCTCATCGCGTCCAATACCCTCTCGGGGAAGGGGCTGCGTTCACCCGCCCGAGTGTGGATCACGATCGATTCGGGCAGCCCCGGATGCATTGTATTGGGCGCCACGATGGTATCAAGGACGGTGCCATCCGGCGACAGGCGCAGGTAGCCATACTGCACCCCGGCCATTTCGCGCAGGTCAGGGGCGGAGGACGGTGGCTTGGCCAAGATCCGCAAGTAGTACCGACTGGCGGAGTCCGTGAGGAAGGCGCGGTCCACGAAGAGATATGGTGGATTCACCCCTTCGGTTCTGACGTCCTCCTCGTACTCGCCATCCGTTCCGAACACTGTGATCCTGCGGTTGCCCCGGTCCCATGCGGCCAGCCGACCGTCGGGCAGGATGGACACGCCGGCGATTGATCGGAATTCGCCCGGCCCCTCACCTTCTCGACCGATCCAGCGCACGAACTTCCCGTCCGCTCCGAACTCCCGGATGGAAGACTCGTGCGCGTCGTCCACATACACCGTTCCCGACTCCGCGACGGCGATGGAGTTGATCTCCGTAAACGAATACTCGGGCGCGCCATCGAGTAAGCCTATGCGACCATGCTCGACCAGTTGGGCGCACTCCTGGTCGGGGCTGCCCCCGACACCCGCAAACGCCAAGACGATCAGCGCTGGCCAGTTACCCCCCGTCAGCGTGAGCCAGTCACGAGGTGTGGACTTCACCGTGTTGGAGTTCAAATCCATGCTTAAGGATACCTGCACCCGGGATGGGAGGCCACTTTCCCACGTGGCGAGTTTTCGACGCGGCAGTCGCGTTTCCCTTCCGGTGCGCCCGTTGATGGACGGCGCAGAAAAGGCCTCCTGGGCATGGACGACGAGGCTGCCCACATGCTGGACGGCCCGGCGTCCGCACCGCCGCCAGGCATAAGCCCCCATCGCGACGAACTCGTGTCGCCCGCGATCTTCCGCGCATCGGCGCGTGCATCGCGGGGGGATCGAAGGAGGGTGGAGCCACCCCTCGCCAGCCCTTTGTTCCCACAACGGGTAGCCTGCTCCCGGCCGCTAACCGTCATCGAAGCGAACCGCCGGAGGTCTGAGCCATCGCGATGCCATGGTCGGTACGGGTGATCGGACCGTTGAGACCGGCGAGCCAAAGCCGTGGCCGCCAGCTTGTCGCTCTTGGGAGGCTGCGGCGACTGCAAACAGCGCATACGCACGATGTGGAGCTGCTTCAATGCGAACGCTGTCGCCTCTGGCTACTGATTCTTCACGAGCGCATGCACCGCGACCCGCTGGACGTCCACCTCATCCCGGGTTCGTACAACCGCCCAGTCAGGACCGATGTCGAGCAAGACGGTGCGGGATGGCAGCACAAGTGTGCGAGTCCATGTTCCGTCCGAGTCGAAGGCAAACCACTCGCTTCGCTCTCCGGGCCGAATGTAGTCGTGGACCCAAAGCACGCCGTCGTCTCCCATCATGAGCCCCTGATACGCGGGGAACACGTCGGGCACGATCTCGCTTTCCCACTCCCAACGGCTCTGGAAACGCGCCCGCCAGTCGGCACCGCCGCCCCGTTGGTAGCTGTACTCAAGTGCGTCACGGTATCGATCGATGTCCTCCCGCGTCACATTCAGATCCGGTCCCTTCCAGCGGATGCGCCGAATGGTCTCGCCTGTCCAACCGACCAACTCGACCTCGTAGTCTTCGCTTGTCCCGAACCACATCCCTTGGTCGGCCGCCGCGAAGACCGCGTCGTGGGACCAGATGCTTCCCGGCATGGCATCGCCGGGACCCAGATACCTCATCTCCGAGGACGGAATCCGCTCCCGCAGCGTTGCGGTGACCGTATCGCCCAATTCCGCGGAGCCCAGCGAAAGCAGTTCACGGATGATGTCTCCGGGCTCAGCGCCCGTCTCGCCCATCCTGACACTGGATCCCGCAAAGCCCAGCCGCCCATTCGGCGCGCAACTGAAACGCCTCAAAGGCAAGCCGTTGAACAGGAACGGGTAGTCGTCCAAGAGTTCACCGTCCCCGCCGAAGACCGAGACCCGGGCGGTCCAGATGTCGTATGCGACGATCCGCTCTGCGTTCGCGCACCCAGGCGCGACTTGGACATACTTGAACTCGCCCGGCCCCTCCCCCTCCCGTCCTCGGCTCCACAAATGCGTGCCATCTGGACCGAACCTTTGGACGCGAAAGTGCGTCCGGTCGGAAACAACCACGCTGCCGTCGGCGAGGAGCGCACCGCCGTTGATCGCCGCAAAGAGATACTCGTCCGCACCTTCCATGAGGCCGATCGAGAGAAATGGCTCCGCCGACAGGCGCACCTCCGTGGCGGGCCTTGGCTGGACGACCTGCGCGACGGCGCGATGTTCACCCGTAGCCAAGGCGGCTACCGAGACGGCGGCGGCTTGGATTAGGAGCTTCATGACGAGAAACACCTCCGAGGGGACCATGGAAGCATCGGTGCGGGCAGTCCGCAATGGTAAGCCCGTTGGGCATCGGCGGGCCAGGAACCCCTCGAATTGCATGGGTTCCGCGGTGGCGAAATGGTGGTGGAACAGGGCCGAGGGGCTCGCGGGACTCGAACCGAAACCCGGCAGGGGCTGGCACTCGCTGAGGCGCAAGTTGCCAGCGACCTGATGGATCAGCCCCTCAAGGTGCTTTGCGAGCTCGGAGGCTGGAAGACGGCCAACACGGTCCTGCAATGCTACCAGAGGCCCGACGAAAGACGGCTTCGGAAGGCTCTGGAAGCTCGCCGGAGGGCTCGCAACTAACGCCCGCCGTTGTGGCGGGAATAGCTACCAGCCGCGCCGCTGGTGGAACCCGTTGTCCATGCAGCCGTAGTGAGTTTCACAAGGTGGCCGGCAGAGCCTCTGTCACTTCCGCGACACCACGGAGAAGATCACATGGAATGGGAATTCATCGCTCCCATGGTCGTCAGCGTCGTCCTCATTCTCACCGTCGGCGGGGTCGCGCTGCTCAGGCCCGTCGCGAAGCGCCTGGGAGCCCTGCTCGACGTCATGGTCATGGAGAAGACCAGGGTGTCGCAGGCCGACGACGGTCGTCTTCTCGAGACCATCGAGACGCTGAACGACAGACTTTCCCTGGTGGAAGAGCGGCAGGATTTCACGGAACGGCTGATCAGCGGCGGAGGCGCGGCCGAAGTAGTCCAGGAAGAGCGGCCCAGGGAATAGCCGATCGCCGCTACGGGTTCATCACCGCCAGCCCCGCCTCGGCCACGAGCAGCAGCAGGGCCCGCTGTATGGCCAGGTGCCCGTCGACGTTGACCCAGTACTCTGCGGGCGAGTGGGCACCGCCCCCGATGCCGCCGCGGCCGATCGTCACCGCCGGCACACCGAGCGCGATGGGGACGTTCGAATCCGTTGACGAGCGACCCAGGGTACCCTGCACGCCGAAGACTGCGGTCGTGGCCAGGGCTCGCTGGACAAGAGGCGCGCCGCGATCCCCCTCGCCGGAAGGGCGGTCCCCGACCCTGGCCTTGTCGACCGTGAGCGGAGGGCCGCTGCGCCTCAGTGCGTTCTCCTCCCGGAGTCCCCGGTCCATCGCATCCAGGAACACGTGCTCAATGCGCGCCAGCCTCTCGGGGCTCACCGAGCGCATGTCGACTTCCATCCAGCTGTCGCTGGGAATGGTGTTGACCGAGGTTCCGCCCCCGATCCGTCCCACGTTGTAGCTGGTGCGCGGCCCGCTACGGGTCAGCGTTTCGGCCGCGTCCTGGAAGAGCCGGACGGCTCGGCTCATGGCGTGGGCGGGGTTGGGCACACCGAATTCGCCCCAGGAATGCCCGCCGGGCCCCCTGAACGTGACGCGGTAGCGTACCGAGCCGAGCCCGTCGACGATCAGCTGCTGGAGGCCCCCGCCGTCCACCTCGATCCAGGCGTCGGGCGCCGCGGCCGGATCGCGGTAGATGTGCTTCATGCCGCGCAGGTTGCCAGGACCCTCCTCGCCGACGACCCCCACGAAGTGAATGTCGGCGTCCGTTTCGATGCCTGCCTCCTCCATGGCCCGCAGCACCGCCAACACGACCACGAGCCCGCGCGTGTCGTCTCCGATGCCGGGCGCATGGAGGGTGTCGCCGCGCCGGGTCACGGTCACGTCCGTCCCTTCCGGAAAGACCGTGTCGAGATGGGCACCGAATCCGATCGTGCGCCCTCCGCGCCGGCCCCGCCGCAAGCCGATCACGTTCCCCTCCTCGTCGGTCCACACGGAATCGGCGCCGAACTCGCTCAGCAGCTCCGCGAATCGTCGTCCCCGGGCCTCCTCCATGAACGGTGGCGCCGGGATTTCCGTCAGCTCGATGAGCAGTTGCAGCGCCCAGTCGTCGAGCACCTCGATGATGCGGAAGGCACTGGTGATTGCCGGATTGCCGGCGAGGTTTTCCGCCTCGCGGGTGTACTCCGCGGAAGCGGTGGTCCGGGCGGTCACGGGGTGAAGCGGGCTACGATTCCCGGGTCGGCGAACCCGTCATCCGCTCGTCACGGCTGACCACGCGCGCCGCGGGCCCCGCGATCAGGGGATCGGGGCCCGTCACGACCGACGGATCCTTGTCCGGGTACGGCAGGCCCGACAGGAAAGCCTGCATCGTCGCGAGGCGCGCCCGCTTCTTGTCGTCGGACTTGATCACCGTCCAGGGGGCGTCGGCTGTGTCGGTGTAGAAGAACATGGCCTCCTTGGCCCGGGTGTACTCGTCCCACTTGTCCAGCGAAGCCAAATCGATCGGCGAGATCTTCCACTGCTTCAGGGGATCGGTATTCCTGCGCTCGAAGCGGTGCACCTGCTCTTCCTGCGATACCGAGAACCAGAACTTGAACAGGCGGATCCCGCTGTTGACCAACATCCGTTCCACCTCGGGACACTGTCGCAGGAACTCGAGGTATTCCTGGCCCGTGCAGAAGCCCATGACCCGTTCCACGCCCGCGCGGTTGTACCACGAACGGTCGAAGAAAACCATCTCGCCCGCGGTCGGCAGGTGATTCACATAGCGCTGGAAATACCATTGGCCGCGCTCGACGTCGCTGGGCTTGTCCAACGCGACCACGCGCGCGCCACGCGGGTTCAGGTGCTCCATGAATCGCTTGATCGTCCCACCCTTGCCCGCGGCATCGCGCCCCTCGAAAAGCGCGACGATCCTGCTTCCCGAATCGCGCACCCAGCGCTGCACTTTGAGCAGTTCGACCTGCAGCTCGGCCTTTTTCCGCTCGTAGGGGCGGCGCTTCATCTTGTCCGTGTAGGGATACACCCCCTCGCGGAAGACACGCTCGATGGTCCCGGGGGTCACGGTGGTGTCGTCGGTCACGGTGGTGTCGTCGGTCACGGGAGTCTCGTCGGTCACAGGAGCTTCGTCGGTCACAGGAGCTTCGGTAGTATGAAATCGATCAGCTTTCCGCCGTCCTCGGCGTGGGCCCAACTCGCCCCCTCGAGTTCGATCACGGCGACCGCGCCAGTCGGGAACTTGTAACGGACTCTATCGATCCGATCCGGGTGGCCGGTCCGCGAAAGGAAGGCGGCCAGTGCGTGGGTGGACGGATTGTGGCCCAGGACAAGGAGCGTCGAGATTTCGTCCGGGGCTGCGGCGATGACGTCGAGCACGGCCCGCGGCGAGGCCAGGTAGAGCTCGCGGTGGAACTCCACGTCGGGTGGCGTCTTGAACGCCGGCCCGAGCAGCTCCCACGTCTCGCGCGTGCGTGCCGATGTGCTCGAATAAACCAGTTCGGGCACGAATCCGGCTTCGCTGAGCGCCCGGCCGACCCGGGGCGCGGCGTCGCGGCCGCGGCGGTTCAGGGGCCGGTCATGGTCGGAAAGCGTGACGTCTCCCCAGCTGGACTTCGCGTGTCTCGCCAGCATCAGTCGCCGCATCCTTGCCGCTCGCTTCACAAGTGTTGGTCGCCGCTTCCGAGAGTGCGCCGAACGGCCCGACGGCGCAATTGCACGGCGGGCGGATCAATGGCAGCTTGGGACCAGGGTGACGGCGGGTGTCGAGATGAGCCGGCGTCCTCCCCTCCCGCGGGGACACGCCAGACCGGAGGATTATCTTGTCGACGAAACGGGCGCAGTGGAAGAGGCCGACGCTTTGGCACCTCGTTTTCCTGGCCGCCGCGGTCGTGCTGGCGTGCGCGCCGCCGGACGCCGGACAACTTCCAGATGATTGGCAGCAGGCACTCCAGGGGTTCGGAGAGGCGATTGCGTCCGATGTCGAGCAGGACGGTGTCGGGAGCATCACGGCAGCGCTGGCCCGCGACGGCGAGGTGCTGTGGTGGGGCGCGTACGGGTGGGCGGACCCCGAGGCCGGCGTGCCAGCCGGCCGGGGGACCATCTATCGGACGGGATCGATCTCCAAGTCGGTCACGGCGGTGCTCATGGCGATACTGGCGGAAGACGGCACGGTAGGCCTCGAGACACCGCTTCAGGAACTGGTGCCTGAGGTGCAGGAATTGGCCGACCTGCCGTCCGGGGCCGACCCGACGCTGCGGCAGGTAGCGAGTCACACCGCGGGACTGGCCCGGGAACCGGAGTTGCCCGACGCGGCCTCGGGACCCATCGAGACATGGACCGCGCGGATCCTCGAATCGATCCCGACCACGAGCTATCAGACGCCGCCGGGCACGGAGTACTCGTACTCCAACATCGGCTTCGGGATTCTCGGATTCGGTCTGGAGCGCGCGGCGGGCGTGCCGTTCATGGACCAGGTCGAGGCGCGTATCTTCGAGCGGCTTGGAATGGAGAGCAGCACCTTCATTATCGATGACCGGCTGCGCCCATCACTGTCCGTCGGGCATGCCAATGGCCCGGAGGGCGACGTCGACACCGAGCGGCCTGCCCGCGAACACGACGGGCGAGGCTACAAGGTCCCAAACGGGGGCGTGTACTCTACCGTCGATGACCTTGCCGCATTTGCCGCGGGTGTGATGGGGAGAGGGCGCCCTCCGCTTTTCGGCGACGCGATGCGTGCCGAGGTGCTGTCGGTGCAGACGCCCGAGGATCCGGAGTCCGGGTACGGCCTGGGGTTTTCGCTCGCAACGATGGACGGGCGTCTCTTTGCTGGCCACGGCGGCTCGGTTGCGGGGTACACCGCATACCTTCTCTTCGAGCCCGCTACGGGCCTGACGGTGGTGCTGCTGCGGAACTACAACCGCGGGCGAACCAATCTGGGAGGTGTGGCACGGGACCTGCTGGTCAGTCTCGGCGCCATCGCGGAGACGCCGTAGACGACGGTCTTCCGCCCCAAGCTCCCGCCCCGGAGAGTTGCTGTCCGCGATGCCGCCCGGGGCGTCTCTTACAGGAACACACTCCTTGCGGAACTTTTCGGACTGGTATAGACTATCACAGTAGTCAACTAGTGTGGTAGTCGTACGTCGGGCGCGAGTGGCCCCGTCGGCGCTACCCGACTCCGAAGGGAGACCCATGATGAAGATCGCAATGATATCACTGGTGGTGCTCGGCGCTGCGGGCGCCGGCGTGACAACCCACATGATCGGTGCAGAGCCCGTCGTGCCCGTCACGCAGGAGCCTGTCCCGGCACAGCAGAACGTCGACGCGGACCAGCTCTACGACCTCGTCAAGCAGGCGCGTGCCGATTTGCGCGAGATGCGAGTCAAGGCGGGACTCGGTGCCTACGCGACCGGGCCCCGACCGAGCCTGCGCGCGAGCGCCGAGGGCGGTGAAGGCGGTGCAGAGCACGGCGGCCGCGAGGGCCGCGGCGAGCGCGGCGAGCATGGCGCGGCCGGGCAGGATGATGAGGAAGCGAGTTCCTACCTCCCGAAGATGACGAAGCAGGACAAGATTTTTGCGAACGGGGCTCGCCTGGTCCTTCAGTTCAACCCCAGAACGCAGGTGTTTGTGGGTTCGGTGACGAACACGACCTCGAGGACCCTGTCGCAGGTGCGAGTCGAGATACACCTCGACAACGGCACGGAACTCGGCCCGACGAAGCGTACCGATGTCCGCCCGGGCCAGACAATCCCCGTCGAGTTGGGCGCCTTCGGCAACAGCTTCACCTCGTGGGTGAGTCACCCGGAAGCCGGCGTCGAGCAGGGCCACGGTGCAGGCGGTGAAGAGGGCGGCGAGGGTCGCGGTGGAGAGGGCGGCGAGGGCCGTGGGGAAGGTCGCGGTGAGCACGGTGGCGGCGAGGGCCGCGGCGAGGGTCGTGGCGAGCACGGTGCCAGAGAGGGCGGCGGCGAGCAGGGCGGCGATGACGGTGCCCGCCCGGCCGATCCGGCCTACCGGCCCCTGTACAACCAGCTCCAGATCCTGCGCGGCGAGATGCACGCGTTCGAGGTCGATCTTGGGGCCGGGAGGCGGTCGTAGCAGCGGGGCGGAACCTCGGGTGACTACCTGTGTAGTAACTACCCGAGTAATCGATGGCACCCCCATTCACGGAGAGCACTGATGAAACGGAAACGTCGACTCGGAGACCTGCAGCTCGCCATCATGCGCGTGCTTTGGGAGCGGGGCGAGGCGCCGGCGATCGAGGTGCACCAGGCGCTGCTCGAAGAGCGGGGGCTTGCCGTCACGACGATCAAGACGATGCTGCGCAAGCTGGAGGAATACGGCTGCGTGGAGCACCGAACGAACGGAAGACAGTTCATCTACCGGCCGGCCATCGCCGAGGCCGACGTGCGAAAGCGGATGGTTGCCGACCTGGTGAGCCGGGTGTTCTCCGGTGACAGCGCGGCGCTGGTGAATCACCTGGTGCGATCCGGAGAGATCGACGCGGAGGATCTGGAGGATCTGAGCGAGATCGTCGCGAGGAAGCGGGACGGAGCAGAGAAATGACCGCCTGGCTCTTCTCGTTCATTGTGCACAGCACCCTTTGGTGCTGTGTGGCCTGGCTTGGTCTGCGCCTGTTCCCCGGAGCCCTCGCGCGTCTGAGGGAGACGATCTGGTACACGGCGCTCGCCGCCAGCCTGATCACTCCGACGGTACACACGATAACTTCGCAGGAGTCCGCCATCTGGCGGCTGCCCTTGCCCTCGTTCGTCGCCGGCGGAGAGCACCATTCCGGAGAGGACCGGGGCCACGAGGACGGGGCAGCCGCCGTCTCCAACGTGTCGCGTCCGGAGGACCACCGCGAGGAGACGGCAGTCGGTGCCATCCGTACGGCCGCTGCCGGCACGTTGTGGTTCGCACTCGGCGGTGGTCTTCTGGCGCTCTACTTCCTGCGGCTCGAGAGGTTGCGCCGCCGCCTCCGTGATCGCACGCCGGTCGTCGACCCGCGCGCATCACGTGCGCTGGCTGCTCTCAGTGGCAGAGCAGGCCTCGAGTCGTCGCCACGACTGACGAAGAGCCGCAGCCTGGGCTCACCGGTCGCGCTGGGGCTCGGATCCCGTCGCGAGATCTGCGTGCCCGCACGGGCACTCCGCGAGTTGGACGAGGGAGAGCTTCGCGCCCTCTTCGGCCACGAGATCGCACACCATCTGCGCTACGACGTCATCCGGTTGGCCATCCTGAACGTCATGCAGGCCGTGTTCTTCTTCCAGCCGCTCTTCCGGCTGGCCGTGCGCGAGATTCGACTGGCTGCCGAGGAGCAGTGCGACGACTGGGCGGCCAAACAGTTCGATGATCGGTTTGCTATGGCGAGCTGTCTGACGGAAGTGGCCCGGTGGGTGGCCCGGAGCGATCGACGCACCCCGGTCCCGTGCATGGGCAGGCACCGTTCGCAGCTGGAACTGCGGGTCCGCCGCCTCATCGACGGACACCGTCTGTCGTGGACGCCTTCGCGGACCTGGCGGCGCACGGCTGCCGTGGGCCTGCTGGCACTGGCCCCGTTGTTCGCTCCCGCGGTGGCTCCCGCGAACGGCGAGTCCCACGAAGAGCGGCCCCCGTCCGCGGGTGTACGGCCGTTCGTCGCAGACAAGTTCGGCGTGATAGACGAAAGCCTCTCTACGGACCTGCACCAAGAAGGGACGCAAGGGAGCACCTGAGAAGGAGTGCCGGAGATCGGCACCCGCCATCAAACACCACACAAGAGGGAAGACCCATGAATAGGCAGGCACTCACCATCCGTGCCGCGGCCCTGGCTCTCGTGGCCATGTTCGCCGCGGCGTGCAACAGCAGCTTTACCGAAGAGGGCGAGTCCGGCACGCGGTACGATCGATCGAAGACTGCGACCGAGACCCGTAACGGCGTAAACCTGGTCATCAGCTACAACTCGTCAGCCCAGCGGTTCGACGGCACCGTGACCAACACGACAGGCTCCACCGTAACCGACGTCCGCGTCGAGATCCACCTGTCCAACGGAACCGAACTCGGCCCGTCGCCGAGGGTGGACCTCACGGCAGGACAGGTCCACAACGTCACGCTCGACGCCTCTGGCCAGAACTTCAACTGGTACAGCGTGCACGTCGAGATCGGCTCGTCGTCAAGCTGAACGAATGAGCGACCGGTCCACACGGTTCCCCCTGGGGCGCGAGGTGACCATTGAGGTTCTGGCCGGGGACCCCCATCCCGTCTTTCACGAGTTGCGGCGGACCGAACCGGTGACATGGTCGCCGGCGCTCGGCATGTGGCTGCTCACGCGCCGCGACGACATCGTAGGCGTTCTCGCCGACTGGCAGCGCTTCACCACGGATTCTCCCGCGTCCACGATCCGCGACATCTTCGGATCGCACATGCTCACAACCGACGGCGACGAGCAGATCCGCTACAAAAGGCGCTTCATCGGGCCGTTCAGGCGCGGAAGGCTCGAGGCGAACCTGCTGGGCACCGTTCGCGGCGTACTGGACGGGTTGATGGACGAGCTGGAGCGCGAGGCGCGGGCGGCTGGCGACGAAGCGGGCCGGGCCGATCTGCGCGCCCGGATCGCGCGTCCGCTGTCGGTGCGGAGCATCTGCCGCGTCCTCGGGCTGCCGGAGGACGACGGCCCGACGCTGCTGGCCTGGTATGACCGCTTTGCGGCCGCGCTGGAGAACTTCGCGGGCGATCCGGTGGTGCGGGCCGCGGGGAAAGAGGCCGCCGCAGAGTTCAGCGACTACGTCATGCCCTTTCTGGCGGGAGAGCGGCCGGTACCGGGTGACTCGCAGATCGCGACACTGCGTGACGACACCGATCCGCTCACGAAAACGGAGATGGTCGCGAACCTCCTGCTGGTGCTGTTCGGCGGAATCGAGACCACGGAGTCGATGATCGGCAACGCGTTCTGGGCGGTGCTGTCGCATTCGGAGGTGGCGCGGCGGGTCACCGCGGAATGCTCCGGCGCCGAGCCTGCCGGCCCGGGCGGCGCGCCCATCCGTGACGGGTTGTTGAGTGGTGTGATCGAGGAGTCGATGCGGTGGGAGCCTGCCGTGCAGTCGTGCATGCGCTTCGCCACCGAAGACGTCGAGATCCGGGGTGTGCGGATTGCAAGAGGCGAGACGGTGCACTGCCTCCTGGGCGCCGCCAACCGCGATCCGGCGCACTTTGCCGACCCGGACCGTTTCGACCCCGGGCGGCACAACGCGCGCGACCACCTCGCTTTCGGGGCCGGCAGGCACTTCTGTCTGGGCGCGTCACTTGCACGAATCGAAGCGGAGCAGGCGTTGATGCGGGTTTTCGGAAGGTTGCCGGGGTTGCGGCTCGACGCGGAGCGTCCGGCGCGGCCCTACGGGCACGAGTTTCGGACGCCGCCGACCGTCTGGGTACGCTGGGGTCCGCCTGAACCGGGGCCGAAGTCGATTGGCCGATCCGGTGAGGGGGTTTAGTATTCGAGGTTCGCTTTTTTGGATGGGTGGTGGAGAAACCGAGGAGAACAGCAATGTCCGACAAGCCCCTGGGACGCTTTACCTGGCATGAAGTGATGACGCCGGACGTGGATGCGGCCCGCGACTTCTACACCCGGCTGGTGGGTTGGGGGACCAGCATCTGGGACAGCGGCGACGACCCCTACGAGATGTGGATGAACGGCGAGATGCCGGTGGGCGGACTCATGGGGCTGCCGGCGCCGGATGTGCCTCCGTGCTGGCTGTCGTACCTGTCCACGCCCGACCTGGACGAGACACTGGCAAGGGTCCGGCGTCTCGGCGGGACCGTGTTGCAGGAAATGGCGGTCCCGGAGGTCGGTCGCTTTGCGGTGCTCGCGGATCCGCAGGGAGTCGTCTTCGCCGTGCTCGAGCCCGAGGGGGACGCGGCTGGCCACGATGGCCCCGCGCAGGTCGGCGAGTTCTCCTGGCGGGATCTTGCGACCACCGACATGGATGCCGCATGGTCCTTCTATTCCGAGGTGTTCGACCTGGAGGCCGCCGACCGCATGGACATGGGGCCGAACGGCTTCTACCAGATGTTCAGCCGGGGCGCGCACCCGCTGGGCGGCGTCTACAACGGACCGGAAGGGATGCCGCCCGGGTGGCTGGTGTACATACGCGTTCCGGACGCCCGCGTTGCGGCCGAGGCGGTCACCGAGATGGGAGGACAGGTGCTCAATGGCCCCATGGAGGTGCCCGGGGGCGACTTCATCGCGCAGTGTCTGGACCCGCAGGGCGTGCCGTTCGCGGTGCATTCCGTTACGGGAGACTGACATGCGGGGTGCCGGCCCCTGGTCGCGGATGGGTGCGGCGGTGCTGGCGTTGGCTGTACTCTCCGGCAGCGCGTGTGCGCGTGAAGGCCGGACGGCTGACCTGATCATCGTCGGCGGTACGATCGTGGACGGTTCCGGGGACCCGCCCCGCGCCGGCACGATCGTGATCGCGGGGGACCGCATCGTCACCGTGGGTGGCGCCGCGGCCGATGGCGGCGGAGCCCATGCCGCGGACACGATCGACGCCGCCGGCCTCGTGGTCGCTCCGGGCTTCATCGATGTCCACAACCACACACCGCCGACGATCGCGGACCCTGACAACCGTCTCAACGAGGGCTTCATACGGCAGGGTGTCACGACGGTCTTCGGCGGACCGGACGGACAGTTCGCACCGGCGCACATCCGCCAGCTCTCGGACTTGTACGCCGCGCAGGGAATCGGCACCAACGTTGCCTTCTACATCGGCCACAACGGCATCCGCAACGAGGTGCTGGGCGACGACCAGCAACGGGCCCCGACCGCCGCAGAACTCGAGACAATGCGCGCCCTCGTGCGCGAGGGCATGGAACTGGGCGCCTTCGGCCTCTCGACCGGCCTGATGTACGAACCCGGAATGTTCTCCGAAACGGCCGAGGTGATCGCGCTGGCCATGGAGGCCGCAGAGTACGGCGGCGTGTACGACTCGCACGTGCGGAACCCCGTGCACGACTTCGTCGGTTCGGACCGAGAGGTCGTCGAGATCGCGGAAACCGCGCAGCTCCCCGGCAAGATCGGCCACCTGAAGGCGGTGGGCCTGCACAACGAGGGCGTGATCGCCGACATCGTCGAACTGGTGGAGGGCGCGCGCGAACGGGGCGTGGTGATCGTGTCCGACCAGTACCCCTACGACGGCGCCGCGACGGCCAGCCTGACCGGCATCGTGGTGACGCCGCCGGGCCACGAGGGGCTGGATGCCTTCCGGCAGATGCAGCGGCAGGGTGCCACGGACGAAGTCATGACCCGGTTCAAGGAGGCGCTGGCGAACCCGGAGTCCCGGGCATTGTTCAAGGAAGCGAGCGAGAACGGGGTCGATGGCGGATTTGCCTGGCTGAAGGCGACCGGCTACACGAGCATGCGGATCACCAGCTCGCCGGACTACCCCGAACTCGTCGGCATGTACCTGTCGGAGATTGCGGAGCAGCGAGGCCAGGATCCATTCGACACGGTCGCGGACCTGATCATCGGGTCGTCGCGCCCCGTCAACCTGACCCTGGGCGCGATCAAGGAACACGACGTACGGCGCCTCATGGTCCAGCCGTGGAACATGATCGCGAGCGACGGCGCCTATGCGGACGGCTCTGACGGGTTCGCCGGCCACCCCCGCAGCGCGGGCACCTTCCCCCGCCTGATCGGCCACTATGCCCGGGACGAGGGCGTCCTGTCGCTGGAAGAGGCCGTACGCAAGGTCACTTCGCTCCCCGCCAGCTTTCACGGCATCGAAGACCGTGGCCGCCTGGCCGCCGGAATGCGCGCGGACATCGCGGTCTTCGACCCGGCAACGATCATCGACCGGTCGGACTGGGATTATCCGCAGCGCTTTGCCGAGGGCGTGATCCACGTGCTGGTCAACGGCGTGCCGGTAATGCGCGACGGCGAGATGACCGGCGCGGCGCCGGGCGAAGTCGTGAACCGGTAGAATCCCGAGGAGACGCCATCGTGGCTGCGCCGCGTTCCCCGGGGGTGACCTTCCGCCCCATGGTTCCGGACGATTGGCCCGCCGTGGCGGAGATCTATCGGCAGGGCATCGAGTCCGGCAACGCGACCTTCGAGACCGAGGTGCCGGATTGGGAGACCTGGAATGCCGCGCGCCGCGCCGACTGCCGGATCATCGCGGAGCGTAGCGGGGAAACGGTCGGCTTCGCGAGCCTCAGCCCCGTCTCAAGCCGCCCGGTCTATGCCGGGGTGCAGGAGGTCATGATCTACATCGCGGCGTCGGCGCGTGGCCGCGGCGTGGGCGGACAGCTGCTCGGCCGGCTGGTGCAGGAGGCCGAGGCTGCGGGTATCTGGACCCTGAAGGCCGGGATCTTCCCCGAGAACCAGGCGTCGATCCGCATCTTCGAGAAGGCGGGGTTCCGGATCCTGGGCACGCACGACCGCCTGGGCCGATTCGACGACGGGCGCTGGCGGGACGTAGTGCTGATGGAACGGAGGAGCGCAGTCGCGGGGACCGGCTGAAGATTGTTGCAAATTGACCCCATCGGGGTCCAATTTGCTACGATCTATCGGGTTTTCCGCCGCTACGCCACCTCGATCGACTCGTCCAGGAACACGTCCTGGATCAGGTTCAGCAGCTTCACGCCATCGGCCATCGGACGCTGAAACGCCTTGCGACCGGAAATCAGCCCCATACCCCCGGCGCGCTTGTTGATCACCGCCGTGCGCGCCGCCTGCGCGAAGTCGTTGTCGCCGCTGGAGCCTCCCGAGTTGATCAGTCCGACGCGGCCCATGTAGCAGTTGGCCACCTGGTAGCGCGTGAGCTCGATCGGGTGCTCGTCGGGTGCCAGATCGGAATACACCAGGTCGTGGGTGCGGCCGAATCCAACCGCGCGGTAGCCGCCGTTGTTCTCGGCCTGCTTCTGCTTGACGATGTCGGCCTCGATCGTCACCCCGAGGTGGTTGGCCTGGCCCGTGAGGTCGGCGGCGGCGTGGTAGTTGACTCCGTCCTTGTTGAACGCGGCCTGGCGCAGGTAGCACCACAGCACCGTGACCATGCCCAGCTCGTGCGCCATCTGGAATGCCTCGGACGTCTCCTGCAGCTGGCGCATGCCCTGGTCGGACCCGAAGTAGATCGTCGCGCCGACCGCGACGGCCCCGAGTTCCCACGCCTGTTGCACGCTCGCGAACATGACCTGGTCGTACCGGTTCGGGTACGTGAGCAGCTCATTGTGGTTCAGCTTGACCAGGAACGGGATCCGGTGCGCGTACCTGCGCGAAACCGAACCCAGCACGCCCAGCGTGGACGCCACCGCGTTGCACCCGCCCTCGAGCGCCAGCTCGACGATGTTGCCCGGATCGAAGAACGGCGGGTTGGGCGCGAAGGACGCCCCTGCCGAGTGTTCGATCCCCTGGTCGACGGGCAGGATCGACACGTAGCCGGTCCCCGCCAGCCGACCATGTCCCAGGATCTGCTGCATGCTGCGCATCACCTGCGGGTTCCGGTCGGTACCGGCCACCACGCGGTCCACGAAATCGGGACCGGGAAGGTGGAGTTGTTCGCGCGGAAAGCCCCTGGCGCGGTAGGTCAGCAGGTCTTCGGCTTCGGTTCCTAGCAGGTCTTCGATTCGGCTCACTTGGCGGTGCCCGGGTTGGGGTTCGTGGGTGCGGCCGAACTCGTTCTCCGACCGCCGTGCGACACTATAACAGGGAACATTTGAGGCGCAATCCGCGAGACGCCGCCAGGGGCGACGCTCGCGCACGCGAATCGCCTCCCCGTACTTGCCGCGAGGCCCCGCGGCCCGTAACCTGGAGGCATCGGTGTTTGTATTCTGAAGAGTATGCAACGTCGCTCCTGTCGGGCACACGTCCGGTTCTGGCCGGACTCGCCGTAGATGGACGCAGGATCGTGACTCCAACCGCGAAGGCCGCGGTGCGTCCGGTCCACAAGACAAGGAGGCGACGCATGTTCAGTTCCCTTCCTCCTCCCCGCATGCTGGTGCTGGCAGCGGGCGCCGCGCTCTTTCTGGGCGCGGCACCCGGCCTCGCCCAGACCACGGGGAGCATCACCGGGCTGGTGACCAGCTCGGTCGGCGGACGACCGCTTTCCGGAGTGCAGATCTCGATCCCGGGAAGCGGACTCGGCACGATCACGGGCAACAACGGCCGCTACCTGATTCCCAACGTACCGGCCGGCGAAATGCCGATCCGGGCCGACATCATCGGTTTCGGGCCGCAGGAAGTCCGCGTCACGGTTCTGGTCGGGCAGGGCGTCGTGGCCGACTTCGTGCTCACCGAGCGCGCGATAAGCCTCGACGAGATCGTGGTGACCGGCTCGGGCGTTGAGACCGCCCGGCGAAAGCTGGGCAACTCCATTTCGACCGTGAACGCCGCCGAGATCGTCACGTCGGCGCCGATTACTTCGGTCGATCAGCTCATCCAGGGACGCTCTGCCGGGGTCGCCATGAACCTGGCCTCGGGAACCGTCGGCCTGGGCGGGATGCTCCGCATCCGCGGCATGACCTCGGTGTCGCTGAGCGGCGACCCCGTCGTCTATATCGACGGCATTCGAGTCGATGCGTCCCACGACCAGTCCGGCGTGTGGTTCGGTGGCATGGACATTTCCCGGCTGCAGGACATCTCGACATCCGAGATCGAGCGGATCGAGATCGTGAAGGGTTCCGCCGCGTCGACGCTCTATGGCACGCAGGGGGCCAACGGGGTCATCCAGATCTTCACCAAACGGGGCCGCAGCGGTGCTCCCCAGTGGAACTTCGAGATCGAGCAGGGCTTCGAGCGCACACCGACGGACACATTCCCGGGCAGGATGAACAGGCATTTCCAGGGCCCCGACGGGTTCCAGGCCCGCGACCCGACGGAGCTTGTCGAAAACGGCCATCACCACCGCTATTCGGGCTCGGTCAGCGGAGGCGGACAGTCCGTCCGCTACTTCATTTCGGGGAGCTACAAGGGCCAGGAGGCTTCGCTCCGCGGAGATGCCAACTGGAACAAGGTCATCACCGGCAGACTCAACCTCACAACCGTGCTCAGCCCGACCGTGACCGTGACCGCCACGTCCAGCATCGTGCACAACCGACTACGCGTGCCGGACGACAACAACGCGCTCCACGGCCTCTATTCGCAGTTCGCGAGCGGACTGCCGTACACGGCTTCGGCGGAGCGACCATACGGGGAACGGTTCGGCAGCGTGGCGGCCAACAGCACCCTCGAGAACTTTCAGCGAGTGTTGCGCACCACCTCGGGATTCGAGGTGAGCCACCGGCCGACGGACAACTTCAGTCACACGTTCAGGAGCGGCGTCGACTGGTACGCGGACGAGTTCACCAAGTTCTTCCCGTTTGCGTACGAGGGGTCCGGTAACAAGCTCGGCAACAAGCGCAATCACACGCGCAGCTTCCGGGACGTCACGACCGAATACCGCGCGACCCTGTCAAACGCTTTCGGCGACTCCTTCACATCCGAGCTGACCGCGGGGTTCCAGGGCAACTTCGAGAACACCATACGCGTGGACGCCCGTGGTACGGACTTCCCCGCGCCGGGAGTCAAGTCGGTTGACGCGACATCGGTGACCCAGGGATCCGAACGCCGCATCGAGGAGATCAACGCCGGTGTGTTCGTGCAGGAAACCCTGGGGCTCTGGGACAAGGTCTTCCTCACGGCCGGCATGCGCCTCGACGGCAACTCCGCCTTCGGCAACGAGTTCGATACGCAGCTGTATCCGAAGGCCTCCGTGGCCTACAACATTTCACAGGAAGGCTTCTGGCCCACGGGCATCGTCCCCACCATGAAGTTGCGGGTGGCGTACGGCGAGTCCGGATTGGCGCCGGCGCAGTTCGCGGCGGACCGGACCTGGACGCCGGTATCGGCACAGGGCGGGCTGCCAGCGGTGACTCCGGGGAATATCGGGAATCCCGAACTGGGGCCCGAGCGCTCCCAGGAAGTCGAAGTCGGCATGGACGCGGGCATTCTGGACGACCGGGTCGGCCTCGAATTCACGGCCTACTTCCAGAAGACGCGCGACGCGCTCCTCTTCAAGCCGTTCCCGTCGTCGCAGGGATTCACGGCCGACCAGCTCACGAACATCGGCCAGATCGAGAACCGCGGCATCGAGATCGGGCTGAATGCCCTTCTGTACAGCTCCGAGAGCCTGGAGTTGTCATCGAACGTCCAGTTCTCGACCTCGAAGAACGAAGTCACCGACATGGGCGGTGTGGCCGACATCTCCGGGTTCGGTTTCCGGATCTCCGAGGGGTATCCCGTGCACGGAGCCTGGGGCTACGAGCTCGTCGGGTGGGACGCCACGACGCGTACACACAGTCGCACCGACGAGCAGTCGTTCCAGGGGCAAACCGATCCCAAGTGGTTTGGATCGTACTCGATGCAGCTCCGTTGGGGTGACTTCACGGTTGACGGGATGTCGGAGTTCCGGGGCGGAATGGTGAAGAACAACTTCTCGCGCTATTGGTCGAATCGGGTTCGCACGGGTGACGAATACCTGTCGCTGGTGCAGAGGCCCAACGGTGAGCCGACGCCGGCGTCGGATTCGCTGTACAACTACACTACCACGCTGGGCTACACCGGCTTTTACGAGCCGGCGGATTTCTTCACCATCCGCGAACTCAGCGTCGGCTACGACATTCCCGACGATCTTCTCGGCGGATTCGGACTTACCCGCTCGAGCATCCGTTTCTCCGCACGGAACCTGTGGATGTGGAGCAAGTTCTCCGGGATCCACCCGGAGACCAACTGGGACGGAGCCGCCAACCTCCGGCAGGCGCAGGATTTCGACACCCTGCCGCCGCCGAGGATCTTCCTGCTGACATTCCGAACGTCGATGTGACGGGGAGGGCAAAATGACTATACCGAAATACTCTTCGTTGCGCCGCACGCTCGCGCTGACGCTTTCCGCGTTTGCTCTGTCCGCGTGCAGCGGGCTTCTCGAAGTGCAGAACGAACAGCAGATCCTCGAGCAGGATCTCGACCAGGAAGCGGCCCTGCTTCCGGTGGTCAACGGTGTCGCCGGGGACTGGGCGCTCATGTACACGAACACGATCAACATCATCGGGCTCGTTTCCTTCGAGCTCACCCACACCGGCTCCTTCCCCAGCTGGAGGTCGGTGGAGACCGGCCTCATGGACCGCACCTCGAACGGCAACGGCGTCTACAACAACCTGTCGCGGGCGATCTGGGTCGCGGACGACGCGGCCCGCCGTATCGACGAGGCCTTCACAGGCGGAGGCGGCATGGTGGAACCCGCGCAGGTGCGGGTCTGGGCCGGCCTGGCGAAGGTGATGATGGGGGACAACTTCTGCGAAGGGACCGTCAACGGCGGGCCGGCGATGCCCCCGACCCAGTTCTACCAGCTGGCGGAGCAGGACTTCACCGAGGCGATGAGCCTGGCGAGCGCCGCTGGTTCGCCGGACTGGGCCATGCGGGCTCAGATCGGCCGCGCGCGCGCCCGGCTGATGCTTGGTGATCACGCCGGAGCGATGTCCGATGCGATGGCGATTCAGGCCGGGTACCGCTTCGACGCCATCTACTCGCAGAACAGCGGCCGTGAACAGAACGCGGTGGCAAGTCTGACCCGCACCCTCACGCGGCGGGAAGCGGGCGTGCATCCGACCTTCTACGACGACCCGCGCTTCATCGCCGATCCGCGGACATCGTTTATCGACAGGGGACCCAACGAGACAGGTCCCGACCCGACGCGGAAGTACGTGGAGCAGGAGAAGTACAAGTTCCGGGATTCGCCGATTCCGATCTCGACCTGGCAGGAAGCCCGCCTGATGGAAGCGGAGGCCGAGATCAGCGCAGGCAGCCTGGAACGGGCGGTCGCGCTCATCAACGAGGTGCGGGCGTTCGTGAGCCTGGACCCGTACGCTGGGGAGATGAGCAGGACGGCCGTGATGGATCAGGTGATGTACGAGCGCTCCGCGGAGCTATGGCTGCAGGGACACCGGTTGAACGACCTGAGGAGGACGAACCACCCTTCGCTCGCCGGGCGAGGCGTGTGCTTCGAGATTGGTATCGACGAATGGGAGTCGAACCCGAACCTCGGCGGTAGCTGACGACGGACCAGCGTGCGGCGGAGGGGACGTAGTGACTACGACACGGGACGTCCCCTCGGCCGCACGCTGATCGGCTGTACCCCACTCTCGGTGAGGAACGCGTTGAACGCGTCGACCGCTTCCAGGAGTTGCTCCAGCGTGTCTTCGTGCCCCGCCCACTCGTCGCGCAGATCGCTCCAGCGCTCGCGTGCGCCGGCGGTGAGCGGGGGCTCGGTTCCGTCCACGGATCCGATGAGGGCCAGGATCTGCGCGTCCAGCTTGTTGCGGAAGTTGATCACGTCCTGGAAGGTGCGTTGCTGCCGCTGGATCAGCTCCTCCTCCCATTCCGTAATCGAGCCGGTCAGCGACTCGCCGGATGCGCGGATGGAGTCGGCCAGCGGGTGCTCGTCTGTGCGTTCGACAATCGCGTCCACCTGCTCCGACACCCCGGCCAGCTCGGTGACGGCCCCGTAGAGGTCGCGGATCACCTGCTGGGCGTCAGCGACAAAGCTCTCCTGTGCTTCGTACTGGCTCCCGGTTGCGCTCCAGCGGGGATCAGGCGCCACCGACAACGCCACCGTACGACTTTCGTCTCCGTGTGTGAGCCGGACCTGGTATTCCCCCGGCGTGACGACACGGCCCTGGAGGCTGCCGAAGCTCTGATATCCGTCGATGCCCGGGATCGCGTCGTGGCGGTAGTTCCATGCCAGCCGGTTCAGCCCGGCTCCCGGAGTCGGGAGAGAGGAGTAGTCCTCGTCACCCGCGGCCTCCGGATCGGTGGCGAAGGTCCGGATGGCGCTCCCGTCGGCGCCCACGATCTCGACGGTGACCAGCGAATCGGGCGCCTCCGCGAAGAAGAAGAAGATCTGTGCGCCGCCCGGCGGGTTGGCACCGGTCGTTCCGGCTCCGCCTCCGCCCCCGAATCCCCCGCCGAACGAGGCCATGATCGCCTCGCGAGGCGTGTAGAGGTGCATGCCGCCGGCCGTGACGCCGTCTCTCAGTTGCTGCACCGGCGACAGGTCGTCGAGGATCCAGAAGCCGCGCCCCTGGGTGGAGGCGACCAGGTCGTTGTTGCGGATGGTGAGGTCGGTGATGGGCACGACGGGCAGGTCGAGCTGCCATTTCTCCCAGCTTTCACCGGCGTCGCGCGACAGGAAGAGCCCCATCTCGGTGCCTGCGTAGAGCAGGTCCGGGGTGACCGGGTCCTCGCGCACCACCCGCACCCAGTGCTCGGTGTCGATGCCGCCGGTCGTGCTCTCCCAGTTGGCGCCGTAGTCGCGCGTGCGGAAGACCATCGGCGTGAAGTCGTTGAACTTGTACGCGGTGGCGACCACGTACGCGGTGGCCGGGTCGTGGGGCGAGACTTCGATCGAGTTGATCATCGCGCGGCCGACATCGGCCGGGGTGACGTCGTTCCAGCTGATGCCGCCGTCGCGGGTGAGGTGGACGAGGCCGTCGTCGGTGCCCGCCCACAGCGTGCCGGCCTCGTGGGGCGACTCGACCAGGGCCATGATCGTGTTGTAGTTCTCGCCCCCGGCGCCCTCGTTGGTGATCGGGGTGCCCCCGGCGCCCTGCTTGTCGTCTTCGTCCCGGGTCAGGTCGGGTGAGATGGCCTCCCAGTTCTGGCCGCGGTCGCGGGTGGCGAACACCACGTTGCCCGCGTGAAAGATGACGGCGGGGTCGTGCGGCGACGCGACGATCGGAGCGTTCCAGTTGAAGCGGTAGCGCTGTTCGCCGGCGTACGTGCCCAGTCCGAGGAAGGGATAGGCCATGATCGGCTTCCTCGAACCCGTACCGCGGTTCCAGCGGTCGATCAACCCCTGGTAGCAGCCGCCGAAGATGTCCTGCGGGTCATTCTCGTCAAAGGCCAGAAAGGCGCTCTCGCACCCCGCCACCGAGTAGAAGTCGCCCCAGCCGATCCCCCCGGGCGAGGCGGACGGCATGCCGATCGCGGAGTTGTCCTGCTGGCCTCCGTAGACGTGGTAGGGGAATTGGTTGTCCGTGATCACGCGGTAGAACTGCGCCGTGGGCTGGTTGCGCTGGGTGGACCAGCTGTCGCCCCCGTTGAAGGAGACGTTCGCGCCGCCGTCGTTGGAGTTGATCATATTGTCCGCGTTGGCGGGGTTGATCCAGAGGTTGTGGTTGTCGCCGTGGGGGACAGAGACCGGGGTGAAGGTGCGGCCGCCGTCGATCGACTTGAGGAACGGCGCGTTCATGACGTACACCGTCTCTTCGTCCTGCGGGTCGGCGAAGATCTTCATGTAGTACCACGAGCGGGTCTGGACGACGCGTTCCGAGTTCATCTGCTGCCAGGAGGCGCCCGCGTCGTTGGACCGGTAGACGCCGCCCTGGTCCGGCTCGGCCTCGACCACCGCGTAGAGCCGGTCCGGATTGGCGCGCGACACGTCGATGCCGATCTTGCCGACGAGTTCCGGCAGGCCCCCGTTGATCTCCTCCCAGCTGTCGCCGCTGTCGGTCGACTTCCAGAGCCCGCTCCCCTCGCCGCCCGACTCCACGACCCAGGGGCGCCTGAGGTGGTCCCAGAAGGAGGCGTAGAGGATGCGGGGGTTGGTCATGTCCATGGCCAGTTCGGCCGCGCCGGCGCGGGGGGAGACGTACAGCACCTTCTCCCAGCTCCGGCCGCCGTCCATGGTGCGATAGACGCCGCGGTCCTCCGTCTCGCCGTAGGGGGCACCCTGGGCGGCGACGTACACAATGTCGGGATTGCGCGGATGGATCCGGATGCGGGAGATGGCGCGCGTGCGCTCGAGTCCCATGTGCGTCCAGCTCCGTCCCGCATCGGTCGACAGATAGACGCCGTCGCCGTGCGAGGTGGTCACGCCCCGCACCGCGTGCTCGCCCATCCCGACCCACACCACGTTCGGGTCCGACTCGGCCACCGCGACGGCGCCCACCGAGCCCGTACCGAAGTGGCCGTCGCTGACGTTCGTCCAGGTGATTCCGGCGTCGGTGGTCTTCCACACGCCGCCCCCGGTCGCTCCGAAGTAGTAGGTCTGGTCGTCGCCCACGACGCCCGTCACCGCAACCGAGCGGCCGCCCCGGGTGGGGCCGATGTTGCGCCACGTCATCGCCTGTGTGTAGCGGGTGAGGGTGGTGGTGTCGGGGGATTGGGCGGTTGTGGGCGGGGGAGCTGCAAGGGCGACAGCGGCGATCAGTGACGCGGTGGCTGTCGGTGCGCAGGCGCGAGCGAAGTACATGAGTTGCGTTCTCCGGTGGGCGTGTGGAAAGGACGGTTCCAACCTTAGCCGCAAACGCGCGCGTTGCCTAGCCGACCCTTCGGCCACACTTTCGCTCGCAGGCACGACCCCGAGGCCGGGCGCACGATCCGTGACCACGCATGGAGGACTCAGCATGACCCGCAACGCAAAGCTCACCGGACTCCTCATGCTCGCCGCCGGCCTCCTCGCGGGCGGCCCGCCTGGCGGCGCGGCCTCGCTTCAGGCCCAGACCGAGGACGACCCGATCGTGCGCCTGTGGGCGTATCCCGCCGAACTGGAGATGCAGGTGGGCGACGAGGTCCGGATCACGATCGCGGCCTACACGCAGTCGGGCGCCCGGGTGGAGGATCCGGTGGTGCGCCTTGTGGGGCCCCGGTCGGCGATGCGCGTGCGAGACGGTGTCGTCACCGCGCTGGCTGTCGGGGACCATGCGCTGATCGCCACGCTGGTGCAGGGAGATGACAATCCCGCAGGCGAACCGGTCACGCTCAGGGTGCCGGTCAGCATTGCCTGGGCCGATGTTGTGCGAGTGGTCGTCGCTCCCACCACCGAAAACCGACTGCTCGTGGGCACCACACTTCGCATGGCCGCGCGGGCCGAGCACGCGGACGGCAGCGCGCGCACGAATCCGGATGTGGCGTGGCGGAGCGAGACGCCCTCGGTCGCCACGGTCGATGCCTTTGGACGGGTCACGGCAATGGCCCCCGGCACGGCAACGATCACGGCCACGGTCGATGGGGTCGAGGGCACGGCGACCGTGTCCGCCGCGGCGTTCACGGGCGAGACCCTGACGATCACCGGCGGCGCCCTGCGCGCTCGCACCGGCGACGTCGTCGACTTCGGCGCGGAGGTGCGGGACGGCGGCGGCGAGGTGCTCGGGGGAGTTCCGGTCGAGTGGTCCCACCTGTACGAAGCGCCCCATGGGATCATGGCACCGCCCGCGCCGGCGCAAATGCACAGGGGCCGCTTCGTCGCGGACGTGCCCGGCGTCTATACGGTCATCGCCGACGCGGGTCCGCTCTCGGCGCGCACATCCTTCCGGGTCGTCGAGCGCGACGTGATCCAGAAGCTGGAGATCGACGGTCACGGCCGCGAACAGCGGGTCCGGACGACCGACTTCTGGGTCTTCGAGGGCCGCGACGGCCGCGACTACGCGCTCACCGGCGCCAAGCGCTCCGACGGTCACGGGTTCGTGTGGGACGTCACGGAGCCCGGCAACATCTTCAAGACCGATTCGATCCAGGTGGATGCGCGCTCGGTCAACGACATGAAGGTCTCGCCCGACGCGCGCTACGCCACCATGACCCGCGAGGGGGCGTCGAACCGGCGCAACGGTGTCGTCATTCTAGACCTGGCGGACCCCGCGCACCCGGTGATCGCTGCGGAGGTCACCGACTACGGGCTCACCGGCGGTGTCCACAACGCGTTCCCCACCAACGACCACATCTTTGCGCTGGCCGGCGGCGACAAGTACGTGATCCTCGACGTGAGCGACCTCTACAACCCGCGCCTGGTCGGCGAGTACAATCATCCGAACAGCCGCCTGCACGACGTGTGGGTGATGGACGGGCTCGCGTATTCTGCGGAGTGGGAGAACGGTCTGGTGGTCGTCGACGTGGGCGACGGGCGCTGGGGCGGATCGCCCGAGAATCCCGTTCTGGTGAGCAGCTATCCCATTCCGGGCGGCGCCACGCACGCGGTCTTTCCGTACGTGTCGCAGTCGACGGGCAAGCACTACGTCTTCCTGGGCGACGAGATCATGAGCCGGCGCGGCCTGGCGTGGGAGGGTCCGGGGCAGGGGCGCGGGTCGTATCAGCTGCCGTACGACCCGGAGACGGGCATGCACGGGATCCCGCTGGCCACCCGGGGCTACATCCAGATCGTCGACTTCTCGGATCCCGAGAACCCCGAGATGGTGGCGCGCTACGAGGTGCCCGAGTACGGCACGCACAACATCTGGGTCGAGGACGACATCCTGTACCAGGCGTACTACGAGGGAGGCGTGCGCATGGTGGACGTGTCGGGCGATCTGATGGGGAACCTGTACACGCAGGGGCGCGAGATCGCCGTCTTCAAGGCCTACGACCCGATCGGATACGTGCCCAACTCGCCGATGGCGTGGAGCGCGATGCCGTTCAAGGGGAGGATCTACTTCTCCGACACCAACTCCGGGCTGTGGTCGGCGCGGCTGGTGCCGCGAAGCCGGCCGGTCAGCTGAAGGCGGGGTTGCGCGCGGCGCCTGACGTGGCTGCCGCGCCTGCGCCAACCGTGGCGCCTGAAACACCGCCGGCCCCGGGGCGTAGAACCCACTCATGAATCCCGCCGAACCCATCCGCGTGGGGCTGCTTGGCGCGACCGGCATGGTCGGCCAGCAGTTCGTTCGCCAGCTGACTGGACACCCGTGGTTCCGGCTGGCCTGGATGGGCGCGAGCGACCGCAGCGCGGGCCGGAGCTACGGCGAGGTCACCCACTGGGTGCAGGACCGGCGCATGCCCGCGGAGGTCGCGGACATGGTCGTGCGCGTGGGCGCTCCGGCGGCCGACTGTCCGCAGTTGGTCTTCTCGGCAATGCACGCGTCGGTCGCAGGCCCGATCGAAGAGGCGTTCGCACGGGCGGGTCACGTCGTGCTCTCCAACGCCCGCAACCACCGCATGGACGCGGACGTTCCGCTGATCATTCCCGAGGTCAATCCGGAGCACCTGACGCTGATCACTCGCCAGCGCCGGGAGCGCGGCTGGCCGGGGGCGATCGTCACCAACCCCAACTGCTCCACGATCACGCTCGCGCTGGCCCTTGCGCCGCTGCGCGTGTTCGGTGTCCGGCGCGTCGTCGTCTCGACGTTGCAGGCGGTGAGCGGGGCGGGGTATCCGGGCCTGGCGGCGGTGGATGTGCTGGGCAACGCCATCCCGTTCATCGGCGGCGAGGAGGAGAAGCTCGCGACCGAGACGCTCAAGGTGCTGGGGGAGCTGCGTGCGGGTGATGGCGGGGACGGGATCGAGCCGCACGGGGCTGTGGTCAGCGCGCACTGCAACCGGGTTGCCACCATCGACGGCCACCTGCTGTGCGCATCGGTGGAGCTGGCCGCGCGGCCGACGCCGGGCGAGGTGCGGGTGGCGATGGCGGATTTTCGTGGGCGGCCGCAGGAGCTCGGACTGCCGACGGCACCGGAGCGTCCGGTGCAGGTGGTCGAAGGCGAGGACCGGCCGCAGCCGAGGCGCGATGCAATGGCTGGACGGGGCATGACCGTGTCGGTGGGGCGCGTGCGCGAGTGTCCCATCCTGGGGACCAGATTCGCGGCCCTCGGGCACAACACGATCCGCGGGGCCGCCGGGGCGTCCGTCCTCAATGCCGAGCTGCTGTTGGCGCAAGGGTGGCTTGTCTCGTGGGACCGCGCGGGATAGAATCACCGCGCATGTCGCCGCACTGTTGCGACAATTTCGGACAATTCTACGACAAAATCGGACATCGGCATTCCCGTGAATTCCAACTTCCTGTGGATCGCATCGGCCATCGTCATCCTGGTGATCGTACTGTACACCCTCACGGCGCTGTTCTTCGGCTGGGGGAGGTGGTGGTCGACCCGCCGCAACATTGACATGTCCCTGGACGCGGGCGTGCGGCATCTGCTCGACGAGTTCCTGACCGAGTTCGGACGCCGCCTTCGGTGGGACCCGAAATCAACGGAGCGGCTGCGCGCCGCCGGCGAGGAAGTGCTTCTCAGTCTCGCCGCGCAGGACGGCGAAGGAGCGACCGGGCTGCGGCGCCTGCGCGTGGCCGTGCGTCAGGAGAAGGGCGTTGCCGTCCTGGAGTTCCTGGCGTCGCCGCAGGGGACGAACTTCGAAGAGCAGCTGAAGCTCCTTGAGGAGCACGCGGCTCCCGCGACCGACCAGGACCTCTCGCTACGCCTGCTGAACCACTACGCCTCGTCGGTGCGCCACCGCCACTACCACCTGAACGACCTGCTTACGGTGCGCGTGGAGGGATCGCGGCGGTAGCATTTCCGTCCGTGCATGTGGCCACGATGGCGTTGGCGTCCGAAATTCCGGTCGTTGTGGGTCGGCCGGCGTCGTCCTGGTTTCTCAGGCCGGCGGTGAGGCGCAGCGAGGACTCGCCCGTCTCGGGATCCGCCAGGACCGTCGCGGTGAGCACGTCGCGTTCGGCAGTTCCCGGGATGAGCCACCGTTCAGCCGTCGGCAAGTACTTTTCGCCCCGGACAAAACCGATCCTGCTGTCCCCGGCTGCAATCGTATAGCCGAGCGCCTTGAGCTGCTGGGTGGCGCAATCCAGAGTTCTGTCGGTACCCAGCGGAGCCACTGTCTGCGTTGACACCGGCACGCCTGTGATGCATGCAGCGAACGCCACAGCGATCGACGCGACGGCGAGGGTGGGTTTACTCGGTCTCATTCCGGCTCTCCAGTCCAGTTGTTGTCTCTTGGTACCAGTCCAGTTGTTCCCATGTTCCGTGGGCTGGCCGTGGTCTAACGCCCGCCCGGCCCGATTTGCGGCGCCTCGCCCTCCGGCCGCGCCCCAGCTCCCAACGCCCGCGCCAGGAACGCCACCGCCCGCGGGATGGCCGCGCCGAGATCCAGCACGTCGTGACCGGCCCCTTTATAGATGTACGCCTCGAAGTCGGGGTTGCCGCGCCCCAGGGCTTCCATCGCCGCGATCAGCGCCTCGGCCTGGGAGACGGCGACCGTCTGGTCGATATCGCCGTGATGCAGCTGCACCGACGGCAGGTCCTCCGCAAAAAGGGTGGAGGAGCGCCGAACCAGGTCCAGTCGCGCGTCGCCACGCGAGTACTCGCCCCTGATGTAGGGCTGGATCACCGTGCTGTCGAGGTGGGCGACTCCGGTCAGTTCACGTGGCGTGCGCAGTGCCGCCTCGCGCACGATCTCGCGGACCCAGTCGTCGAAGAAATATGTCGGACCGAAGAAGGAGACGATCCGTGCAATTCGGGCGTCGCGGACGCCGGCCAGGAGCGCAACGCCTCCTCCCCGGCTACCGCCGAACAGGTTGATCGAGTCGGGCCTGGCCTCGGGCGTGATCTCGATGGCCACGTTCAGAAGGGCGAGCACGTCGTCCACGTCGTAGTCCCAGGGGCTGGGCGGGCCCTCGGAGACCCACACGCTGTCGCCGTAAACGAGCGGTTCGGCGCGTAATGACGGGACCACGTACGCGAAGCTGTCGCGCAGCTCCCCGAGCGCAAACGCCGCGAACTGCAGGTCGCCGATCGACACGCCCCCGTCCCCCCCGTGGAGGTAGCCCAGGATGGGCAGGCTCCCCTCTGCCGCGCCGTCCGGGACGATGATCGCGCCGTAGTGCCGGACTCCGTTGACCGTGTGCGACACGACGCGAAGGCGCGTGGCGGATCCAGCGAGGTCCAGCGGCTCGTCGAGCACCACGGTCGCGCCCCTGGCCGACACGTCGCGGCCCGCCCAGTCTGCACGCACGGCGTCGAGCTCGGCATCGCTTGGGGCGATGAAAAGGGTGTCCAGCTCGGCCTCGAGGTCGAGCGCCCGGGCGGTGACGGCGGTGGCGGCGTCGGTTGCCGCGACGTTCAGCGTCTGTTGGCCGGGATCGGGTCCGAGTGTCCAGGCGGTGGCGGCCCGGCCGCCGCTGTCGGTGGTGGCCGAGGCGGGATCGGCGGAGCCGCTGCCCGCCGCTGGCTCGAAGGTGACCGTCTCGCCGGAGAGTGCCTGGCCCTGGGCGTCCAGCACGCGGACGACGAGCGAGTCCGCAAGCGACAATCCCTGAACCGTCCGCTGCCCATCGCCGGAAATGACCTGGACCGTGGCGGGCACCGGAACGGTGGGCGGCTCGACCGGTGGTTCGACGGTCGGGCCGGTGCTGTCGCCACAACTGGCGGCCGCGAGGCAGGCCAGCAGGGCGACAGGTGCGGAGCGACGGTGGCGAAATGGCGTTTCCATTGGCGATTGTCTAACGATGGGAAGGGGGTCTGGGGCGGAGCAATAGCTGACGGGGACGCGGCGCGACGCAGTGTCCAAAAGTGTATTTGTCATTTGGTCGTAGCTTTTATAAAATACGTTTATGATTCAGCGTCCCGAATGGCTACGGAGAGTCCAGCGCGCCTGGGCCCGGCGCCCGATTGTCTGGCTGTCCGGTGTCCGGCGGGTCGGCAAGACGACGCTCGCCCGAATGGTGCCGGACGTGGTCTATCTGAACTGCGACCTGCCGTCCACTGCGAGGGCCCTCCGTGATCCGGAGCTGTTTCTTGCCGGCCGGAAACGTGGGGCCGTGCTCGTCCTCGACGAAGTGCACCGACTGCCCGATCCCAGCCTCCTCCTCAAGATCGCCGCAGACGAATTCACCCATCTGAGAATCCTGGCTACGGGATCCTCCACCCTGGCCGCCACCGGGAGATTCAGGGATTCGCTCACCGGCCGGAAGCTGGCTGTTCACCTTTGTCCGGTGTTGTGGGAGGAGTGCGGCGAGCCTTTCGGGATCGCAGACTTCGACCGCCGGCTCCTGCACGGGGGCCTGCCGGAGCTGCTGCTGGCCGAGACCAGGTCTCCCGGACTGTACGCCGAATGGATCGACAGCTTCTACGCGCGGGACATCCTGGACCTCTTCAAGGTCCGCAATCGGCAGGGGTTCCTCTCGCTGTTTCGACTGCTCATGCGGTGGAGCGGAGGTCAAGTCGACTACTCCCGGTTGTCGCGCCTGACGGAACTCAGCCGGCCGACCGTGAAGACCTACATCGAGGCCCTGGGGATCGCCCACGCCGTTCACCTGCTGCGCCCCTACCGTGGTGGAGGCGGTGGCGAAATCGTCAGCCGGCCGAAATGTTACGCGTTCGACACCGGGTTCGTGACCTTCGAAAAGGGATGGAACCGGATCCGGGAAGACGACCGGGGCCTGTTGTGGGAACACCTGGTTCTGGACTCGCTACGGTTTCACCACCTGGACGAGAACATCTTCTATTGGCGCGACAAGGCCGGTCGTGAGGTGGATTTTGTGGTGCGCCGCGGCGAGGGCCGCCTGGACACCCTGGAATGCAAAGTCAATCCGGATGACCTGGAGCCCCGGGCCGTCCAGGCCTTTCGGCGCCGGTATCCGCTGGGTCGGGACTACGTCGTTGTCCCGCTTGCGAAGCAGCCCTACCGGATTCGGCGGGGCGGCCGCGAATTCACCGTGACCGGAGTCGAGGGGTTGAACACCAAGGGCCGCGACACACGCTGGAGGGACACCGATGAAGACGATCACGACGCACCATGATTTCCCGACCCGGCGGGCCTTCCTCTCCGCCGCCGGTATTGCGCTCGCGACAGCCGCCGCCGGATGCGGCGAGTCACGGTCCGGTACGCCCGAATCGCGGCCCGACGCGTCTGAGCCGGGGTCCGACGTGCCCGAGCCTCTTTCCGATCCCTTCGTCATCAACATGCTCGGCGGGATCCGGAATCCGAACATCCCGAGGTCGGGGGGGCCTTCCCAGGCCCTGGAGGGTGAGGAGCGGATCTCGCTCGACGACCGGGCGCTCGCCGACGCCGTAGGCTCCGGCACCGCCGCGGTCAATACGACCATCGGGTATGTAGCGGGCCCGCGGGAGCCGTTCGAGAGCTCGGTCGCCGACGTTTCCCGTTGGAACCGGCTCATCCGGAACCACCCGGACGCCCTGCTGAAGGTCTGGGCCGCCAGCGACATCGAGAGAGCGGCCCGCGAGGGCAAGGTCGGGATTATCCAGGGCTTTCAAAACGCGGCGATGATGGGCGACGATGCGGGGCGGGTCGGCACATTCGCCGGGCTGGGAGTGAAGGTCATCCAGCTCACCTACAACGGCGCCAACCAGCTCGGGCACGGGTCGATGGTGCCGGAGAACGGGGGACTGACCGACTTCGGGCGGGACGTTGTGGCCGAACTGAATGCGACCAACACACTGGTCGACCTGAGTCACAGCGGCGAGCAGACCTGCCTTGACGCCATCGAGGCGTCCGCCGCCCCCGTCGCGATCACCCACACGGGTTGCAGGGCGGTGACCGACCTGCCGCGCAACAAGACCGACCGCGAGCTGCGCCTTGTCGCGGAAGGCGGCGGGATCGTCGGGGTCTACTTCATGCCGTTCCTTGCGGCCGACGGCATGGCGGTGGCGGAGGATGTGGTGCGGCACATCGAGCATGCCGTGCAGGTGTGCGGCGAGGAGCACGTCGGCATCGGGACCGACGGAGGCACGACCGCGTACGACGACATGGACGCGGCCTACGAGGCGGCGCGCAGGGACGTCGAGCGGCGCCAGGCGGCGGGGATCAGCGCGGCGGGCGAACGCGCCGGCGTGGTGCCGTTCATTCCCGATCTGCAAGGCCCGGACCAGTTCCGGAAGCTGGCGGACATGCTGCTGGCACGGGGGCACACGTCCGCTCGCGTGGAGAAGATCCTGGGACTGAACGCGCTGCGGGTCATGCGCGAGATCTGGGGGGCGTAGAGGCGCGAAAACGTTTCAGCTGGAACGCGCGAGCCCCTTTCTAACCCGTTCCACGCGCCGCCGGTTGACCCCGAAATCGAACAGCCCCACCCGGGACGCGGACTGGACGTGAACGACGCCCTCGACCGGAGAAAACCGGAACTCGAGGTCGTCGCGGAAGCCCAGCAGCGTGCGGCAGACCGCGTGCAGGTACTCGTCTGTGGCCTCGATGACCTCGGTCCGCGGCATGTCGGCGACAATACCGTGAAGACGGCGCAGGTGGTGCGCCGGGCTGCCGCATGCGCGAAACGGCTTGACCCGGTGGATCCACCAGGCGCCGGCATGGCTGCTCACGTACGCCGGCACGAACCGGCGGAGCGAATGGACCGCCGCGTCGGTCCGCGGCAGGGCAACGCCGCTCAAGCCGCCGGCCGCCCTCCCCGGCGCGACGCGATCACGCGTCCGGGCAGCGCCATCAGGATCTCGCCGTCGCGCACGACGAACTCGCCGTTGACGAGCACGTGGTCGATGCCGGCCGAGTGCTGATGGGGATCCACGAACGTGGCGCGGTCCGCGATGGTCTCCATGTCGAACACGACCAGATCCGCCCAGTAGCCCTCGCGGATCTCGCCACGGTCGGCGAGCCCCATGATGCGCGCGGGAAGCGAGGTCTGCGCGCGGATGGCGGACTCGACCGAGAGGGCACCGACGGTCAGCGCGTAGTGCCTGATCTTGCGCGGAAACGTCCCGTAGTAGCGCGGGTGGACGGGACCGTCGCCGGGCCAGCCGATCCCGCCGTCCGAGGCGGTGGCCACCCACGGCTGCGCGGCGTAGTTCTCCACGTCAATCTCCGACATCGAGAACCCGCGCATGCGTCCGCCGCCGCGCCGATTGCGGTCACCCTCGAGCTGCAGCGCGATGGCCGTCTCGACGGGATCCTCGCCGCGCGCGTCCGCGACTTCGGCCAGATTCCTGCCCACGTAATCCTCGATCGGATGCTCGAAGATCACCACCCGGTCGGCGCCGCCCCTGCGGCCGATCTCGTGATCAATGTCCAAGCGGATCCGGGCGGCTGTTTCGGGTTCCCGCAGCCGCGCTTCCAGCATCTCGGCGGGCGAGCGCGCGTCCGCCTGCCGCTCCGCCTCCTCGTCCTGGAGCGCCCAGCGCGGTACCAGCACGGTGTTCCCGTCGGTGCCGCTGGTCGGATACGGGTATTGATCTGCCCACACGCGCACACCCTCGTCGCGAGCGCGCTGGATCAGCTGAATCGCGGAAGAGCTCGATCCCCAGTAGGCCACGCCCTTCGCCTTGATGTGCGACGCGACAACCCGCACGCCTGTGCGCCGTCCGATCTCGATCGTTTCCATGACGGCGTCCTGCAGCGTGGGCGGGCGCCCCTCGTGCTGGCTGGGCAGATACCACATCGGGTCGGCGCCCTCGGCCCGCTCGTGGGAGATGTAGACGCCGTCGTACGGCGCCAGCTCCGCAGCCAGCGCCACGACCTCGTCGGTCGTGCTCCATCGGCCGGGGGTGTACTCCAGTCCTGCCGAGAGACCCACTGCACCCTCTTCCAAAGCCTGCCGGACCAGGGCCGCCATGCGTGCGGTCTCCTCCGCCGTGGAGGGGCGCTGGAAGTCATACCCCATCACCATCCGCCGCACGGTTCCGTGACCCACCAGGAGCATCACGTTCGGACCCACACCCTGCGCCTCGAGCGTGGCGCGCTGATCCGCCACGGGCCACGGCGACCGCCCGTCCTGGTTGACCACGATGGTCGTGACCCCCTGCGACACCACGTTGGGCGCCGACTTGCGATGGATCGAGTCGCTGCGGATCGTCCTGCTGCTGCGGCCGCTGCCATCGTCCGCGTGCGAATGGATGTCGATGAAGCCGGGCGACACGTAACGGCCGGTGGCGTCGATCACGCGATCGGCGGTGGACCCGGCGAGTTGGCCAAGCGCCGCGATCCGACCGTTGCGCAGGCCGACGTCGGCGCGAAACCATGGATTGCCGGTGCCGTCGAAGACCCGCCCGCCGCGGATGAGCACCTCGAAGTGTTCGGACTCCTGGGCGGCGAGATGGGCCATGGTTTCGCCCGGCGAGGTTGTGCGGAGGGGGAGGAGGGCGACGATTGCGGCGCACGCGAGGGTGCCGACGCGCGTCCGCACACGGTTCGGAGGTCTGGTTCGGTCGCGCATTGTGTATCGAGGTTGGAGTGCCTGCGGGATGCATCGGGGCGAAAGCTGATTGTAGCCGGGGGTGCCCGAGGGGGCCAACAGGGGGGCGGCTACCCCAGCAATGCTGGCAGCACCTCGCCGGCCTTGCCCCGGAGCGCCACCGCTGCGGCGCTGGTCAGTCCCGTCTCCTCCGGATTCACCTCGATGATGCTTCCTCCGGAGCGCAGCGTGGCCAGCGGGATTGCGGCGGCCGGATAGACCACCGCGCTGGTACCGATCACCAGGCACAGATCCGCCCGTTCAGCCATTGACTGGGCCCGCGCGAGCACATCCGGGTCGAGCATCTCGCCGAAAAGGATGACATCGGGGCGGCGCAGTCCGCCGCAATCCTCGCAGCGGGGCAGGGAGTCGCCCAGCGGCTCGGCGTCGGCGCGGGCACCGCAATGGTTGCATCGGTCGCGCGAGATCGCGCCGTGGATCTCCACCGGGAGTGCGGCGTCCGCCGGCCCGTCGCCCGCCTCCTCGCGCGCGGCCCGGGTGTGGAGCCCGTCCACGTTCTGGGTCACCAGCCCCGGGGTGCCCTGCCGCAGGAAGAACCTCGCCAGCGCACGGTGGCCGTCGTTGGGCTCGCAGGTGGCCAGGAAGCTGCGGCGCCAGGCGTACCACTCCCACACCGTCTCGGGGTCACGCTCGAAGGCGTCGATCGTTGCGAGTTCCTCCGGCCGGTAGTTGCGCCACAGTCCGCCGTGGCCGCGAAAGGTCGGAACTCCCGACTCGGCGGAAATGCCCGCTCCGGTCAACGCGACCACGCGCCGGGCACCGCGCAGCAGCCGGCGGCCTTCACGCAGGAGCTCCGCCGGCTCGTGCCCCGGGAAGGGGTGCCCCTCGAGTGAATCCCGTGACATCTTCGTTGCTCCGTAATCCCTTTGCGGCTCCGCCGTATCTCTCGGGTCCCATCAGGGGCCAACCCCACCCACCACCATGGAAACCCAGAACATGCATGACGAGACCATTGCCATTCACCTCGGCTACGACTCGGAACCTACGACGCACGCCGTCGCGGTGCCCGTCTACCAGACCGTCGCCTACGAATTCGACGACGCGCAGCACGGCGCCGACCTCTTCAACCTTGCCGTCCCCGGCAACATCTACACCCGCATCATGAACCCGACCCAGGCCGTCCTCGAAGAGAGGGTTGCGCGCCTGGAGAAGGGCGTCGCGGCGCTGGCCCTGTCGTCCGGCAGCGCAGCGGTGAACTACTCGATCCTCAACCTGGCGGCGGCCGGCGACAACGTCGTCTCGGTACCGCAGCTGTACGGCGGCACCTACACGCTCTTCGCCCACATGCTGCCGCAGCAGGGCATCGAAGTGCGCTTTGCCGAGGGCGACGGCCCGGACGACCTCGCCAAGCTCATCGACGGTCGGACCAAGGCCATCTTCTGCGAGAGCATCGGCAACCCGGCAGGCAACATCGTCGACCTGGCCGCAGTGGCGGAGATGGCCCGCGCGCACGGCATCGCCACCATCGTCGACAACACGGTCGCCACGCCCGCGCTCCTCAAGCCCGTCGAGCACGGGTTCGACATCATCGTCCACTCGCTGACCAAGTACATGGGCGGCCACGGAAGCTCGCTGGGCGGGGCAATAGTCGACTCGGGCAACTTCCCCTGGGCGGAGCAGAACGGCCGCTACCCGATGTTCACCACGCCCGAGCCGAGCTATCACGGCGTCGTCTACACCGAGGCGCTCGGGCCGGCTGCGTACATCGGCCGGGCGCGCACGGTGCCGCTCCGCAACACGGGCTCGGCGATCTCACCGTTCAACGCGTTCCAGATCATGCAGGGCATCGAGACGCTGAACCTGCGCATGGAGCGCCACTGCGACAACGCGCTGGCCGTCGCGAGGCACCTCCAGGACCACCCGAAGGTCGACTGGGTGTGCTACGCGGGCCTTCCCGGCGATCCATACCATGACCTCGCCGTCCGGTACATGGGCGGACGGGCGTCGGGCATCCTCACCTTCGGCGTCAACGGCGGCTTCGAGGCCGGCGTGCGCTTCTACGACGCGCTGCAGCTCTTCAAGCGGCTGGTCAACATCGGCGACGCCAAGTCGCTCGCGTGCCACCCGGCATCCACCACGCACCGGCAGCTCACCGAAGAAGAGCAGCTGAGCGTCGGCGTGCGGCCCGAGACGATCCGGCTCTCGGTCGGGATCGAACACATCGACGATATCGTCGAGGATCTCGACCAGGCGCTCGACACGGCTTAGCCGGCTGCCATGACCCCGGTGCCGCGTCGAGGCAGGCGCGGTGCCGGGGTCGAACCGCGGTCTCGGGCTCTCAGTTGCCGGGGCGCACGTATTTGGTCAGGCCACCCCCGGCGGCGGCCAGCGAGATCGGCCCTTCCGCGGCGTACACGTTCCCATCCCAGTCCACCGCCACGCCCTCGCCGGCATAGCCGTGCGGCCGGTCCTCGGAGATGGCGTGCGGCGGGATGAACCCGGTGACCCGGTCCTCGGACGCGTGGCCGACGCGGATCCCGGTCATCCAGCCCTCGTGGTTGTTCGGGTTCGACTCGGAATCGATCGCGTAGAGGTTGTCTTCCGCGTCGATGAACAGCCCGCTGATGCGGCTGAACTGGTAGTACGAATCCAGGTAGTTGCCGTCCTGGTCGAAGATCTGGATGCGGTGGTTGCCGCGGTCGGCGACGAAGAGGCGGCCCTGCGAATCGAAGGCCATGCCGTGCGGGGTGCGGAACTCGCCCGGACCGTCGCCGATCTGACCCCACTCCATGATGTATTCGCCCTCCGGCGAGAACTTGATGATGCGCCCGGTCGAGCCCTCGGGGGGGTTGGCGTTCTGCCCGCTGTGCCCGTCCGAGACGAAGATGTCCCCGTTGGGCGCGGTGATCACGTCGCAGGGTTGATTGAACAGGCCGGGTTCGATGCCCACTCGCCCCGCCCGCCCCAGGGTCAACAGCACCTCGCCCTCGGGGCTGAACTTGATGACCTGGTGACCCTTGTCCACCGTCCCCATCGAGTCGGTGACCCAGACGTTGCCGTCGGCGTCCACATGGATCCCGTGCGGAAGGACGAAGCGCCCCGCGCCGAAGCTGGCGAGGATCTCGCCGGTCTCACGGTGAAACTTGAAGATCGGATCGACCAGGGTCTCCGCGCATCCGCCGGCCAGTCCCACGCCGCCGCAGCGGTCGTAGGCCCAGATGTGCCCGTCGATCGGATCGATGTCGACGCCCGCGGTGGAGCCCCATTCGCGCCCGTCCGGGAGGTCGACCCAGTCGGCCATCACCTCGGAGGCCGGGTTGGGCAGGTCGCCCGCGGCCGGATCAGGAACCGCAGTCGGATCGGCTGGCGCCGTGTCCTGTTCTTCGGCACTCTCGTACGCGCAGCCGGCAATCGCCAGCACCGCGACAAGCGCCAGGGATGACCGTGTCCACGAGAAACTGGTTTTGTGCAGACTCTTGCCGGACTTTCGCATGGCTCTTACCTCGCGCCTGAAACTGACTGCCTGTCCCCGATGCCGGGAACCCTTAACTGCCATGCTGCGTCCCGGAGGTGTGCCAGTCAAGGCGTTCGCGCGGTCCGTCCCACAAGAGTGCCTCCGCAGGCGGGTTGCGTGCATGCCGCTCTCCGGCGAAGCTCCGTTCGGGCACGCCGACCGCCCAAGCCGGGCAAGGCGCCATCCGGAGTCAGGATTCACCCGAGTGGAGCTCCTCACATGCGTCGAGACCCGTCGGCACCGCGCCGGCTCTTCCAGTTGCTGCTCACGACTGCCGTCCTGTCGCCCGCGTGCGGAGACGGCACGTCGGAGCCGGAGAATCCCACGGTCACCGGCAACTGGGTGGGAACCGGCGTATCGGCGGGCGCCCTTGAGAACTGGCGGTTCAACCTGGAGGAGGCCGCCGACGGGATTGTCAGCGGATCGTTCAGCCTCCGGGTCGAGAGACTGGTGTTTTCCGGAGACCTCAGCGGCACCCACGCGTACCCCGAGGTATCCCTCGATCTCGATATGCGGTTCTTCGGACAGGTCGTGTCAGGCACATACCGGGGCCGCCTGACGTCGGCGGAGACCATCGAGGGGGAGTATCGGCTCCTGGAAGACCCCCAGACACTGGATCTGGACCGGCTCGGCACATGACCTCTCCGCGCCCCGCCCACCCGCCGGGCCCCATCCGCCACGCCGAGCGGCTGGACCCCTCCATCTTCGCCCTCCCTGTCCGGAGGATGCGGAGCGGGTACTACTCGGACAAGTACTTTGTGCGTGCGCGCGAATTGCTCCTCGCCGACGGTCCCGCCCCTTCGGTCACCATGCAGGTCTTCCAGAAGCGAAACGCGGTCGTCGCCGGCACCGACGAAGCCATCGCCATCCTCAAACTGTGCCTCACGGAAGGATACGACTTCAGCGAACTCGAGGTCCATTCCCTGCGCGACGGCGACCGTGCCCGCCCCTGGGAGACGGTCATGCTGATCACCGGCCCGTACCCCGCCTTCGCACACCTCGAGACGCTGTACGCGGGGGTGCTGGCCCGCCGCACCCGCATCGCGACCAACACGCGCGCGGTCGTCGAGGCCGCGTGGCCCAGGCCGATCATGTTCTTTCCGGCGCGCCACGACCACTGGATGGTGCAGACCGGCGACGGGTGGGCGGCGCACGTCGCCGGAGCGATCGGGGTGTCCACCGACGCACAGGCCTCGTGGTGGGGTTCGTCGGGCATCGGCACCGTACCGCATGGACTGATCGCGGCGTACGGGGGCGACACCGTGGCGGCGACCCGGGCGCTGGCCGCCAGGCTGTCCGGTGACGTGCGCATCGTGTCGCTCGTGGACTTCGACAACGACAGCCTGCGTACCTCGCTGGCGGTGGCGCGCGCCCTGGGCGAGCGGTTGTGGGGGGTCCGCCTCGACACCTCCGGCACCATGGTGGACCGGTCGATGGAAGGCGAGATGGGCGACTTCGACCCGCGCGGAGTGAACTCGCGCCTGGTCCACAAGGTCCGCGAGGCGCTCGACCAGGCGGGCTTCGGACATGTTCGCATCGTGGCGTCGGGCGGCTTCGATGCCTCGAAGATCCGCGCCTTCGAGGCGGCCGGCGTGCCGGTCGACTCCTACGGCGTAGGCTCGTCGCTCATGCGCGGATCCTTCGACTACACCGCCGACATCGTGCTCGTCGAGGGCAAGCCGGTGTCGAAAGCGGGCCGCTGGTACCGCCCGAACGACAGGCTCGAGCTGGTGACATGAGTGGGGAAGAAAGCGCGACCCGTCCCGCGCGGGTGGGCTGGATCGTCGATGTGCAGGCGGACTTCATGGATCCGGCGGGCCGGCTCTATATCCACGACCTCTTCGACGACACCGACCCTGGAGCCGTGGCCATCGTCCCCGTGCTGGAGGCCGCCACGGCGTGGATGCGGGAGCATTGCGACGTCCTCGTCTACACGGGTGACTGGCACGGGCTCGAAGACCCCGAAATCGACCCGGTGGACCCCGATCCGGCACGGGAAACCTACCCCCCGCACTGCATGGGGCGCTCATCGGACCCGGACGAGCGCGCGGGCGCGGAGGTGATCGCCGAGATCCGCCCGGTCGACCCGGTCGTGCTGGCCCACGACGCGTCCGCCCGGGACGCCGCGCGCGTGGCGCGGGAGGCCGTGAGTGAACGGCGGCCGGTGTTCGTGCGGAAGACGCGCTTCGACGTCTTCGAGGGCAACCCGGGCTGCGCGGTGTTTCTGCGTGCCCTTGAGGAAGCCCTCGGCCGCGCACTCCGGTTCGTCGTGATCGGCGTGGCGCGCGACGTGTGCGTGACCCAGGCCGTCGACGGGTTGCAGGCGCGCGGCTACGACGTGACGGCCGTGCGCGACGCGACGTGGGGACTCGGGCTGGAGCCCGAAGAGGTCACCCTGGCGCGCTGGGCGGAGCGGGGTCGGGTGGTGACGCTGGCGGAGCTGGGGTAAGGGGTCCGCGCCCCCCCGGTGCACAGAGTCGCGGGTGGGCATCCAGGTCACCCGCGCGGCCTCAGTCCCCGGGCAGCGCGTAACGCTCCAGATACGCCAGGTCGAACTCGTCGAACGCGACCATGTACACCGACGCGGGCCCGAAGCCGGCCACGCGCCGGTCGCCGTCCAGCGTGAACGCGCCCACCAGATCCCCGTCGCGGTCGAAGACATCGTATGCGGAGCTGCTGCCCGCGGGGACATGACGCCGGACCCACGCCCGGCCCCGGGGATCGACCCGGACGGTAACAGAATGTAAAGCAGGCTTTACATCTGGCCAACTAAAGTTGTCATAATCGGGCTCTTCCGACCTGCCGGAGCTGCCGCGGTAGAAGGTCGTGGTCGCTTCGCCGGTCGCGGAACTCGTCATGCTCATGCCCACGCCGGCGTGACGGCGCCTGTCACGGAAGTATTCCTCCATCTCGGCCACGCTGATGGGGATGGGTTCGTATGCGACGGTGTCGCCGCGAGTTACCGAACCGTCCGGGCCGTACCAGTCCACGCCGTACCCCACGGAGCGGGCCACGACCACCGACCCGTCGGCGGCAACCCCCCAGGCGTCGGCCGGAGACAGCGGAATCGGCGAAATGGATACCCGGTTCGCGGACTCGTCGACCACGACCTCCGTGCGCTTGTAGGTGCCCGCGGTATCCACCGTCCCCTCGGTCAGGCCGATGCGGAGGATTGTGCCGGGCGCCTCGGGATCGGCCGCGAAGCCTCCCAGTGCGGCGGCGTAGACGTGCCCTCCGCGGTCGATGCCGGCCGGAAGCGCCATCACGAATCCTCCGTCGCCCTGCGGGCGGCCGATGGGGTAGGCTGCGCCGAATCCGAGGTCCGGACCCAGGCGAACCAGCCGCCCGTTGCCGAGATCCACAAGCAGGGTGGAGTCTCCCGGCAGGGGCCAGACCGCGTCGGGCTGCCGGTACTCTTCCGGTCCCTCGCCGAGGGTCCCCACCACGGTGCGCGTTCCCGCGTCCATGTCCACCCGGTAAAGCGCGTTGCCGAGCGGATCCGGGACGAGGACGTCACCGCCCGGTAGCTCGCGCACGACCTGAACATATCCGAAGTCCTCCGGGAAGACGGCGTTCGGGGGACCGAGTGGAGTGGGTCGGGGCCCGGCCGAGCCTTCTTCGCCGCGCTCGGAGCATGCCTGGCAGAGGAGCAGCCCGAGCACCGGCGCCCAACGTCGTGAAGCAAAGCGGTTCATGCCTGAAGCACAACGGTTCATGCCTGTTCCGACACCACCGGGCCGGCCGTCGGTTGCTTCGATCCCGGCAGTCCGAGGCGCGCTACCGGTACCGCACGCCCTCCTTGAACACCATGTCCACCTCGCGCAAGGCCCAAATGTCCTCCAGTGGGTTGCCGTCCACCACGATCACGTCGGCGAGCTTCCCGGCCTCGATGGTGCCGAACTCGTCCTCCATCCCGAGCAGCTCCGCTCCCCTGCGCGTGGCGGAGACAATCGCGTCCATCGGTGTCATCCCCAGTTCGATAAAGATCTCGAGTTCGCGCACGTGGTTCCCGCTCTCGTGGAAGTTGAGCCGGGTGCCCTTGTCGGTGCCCATCGCGATCGGTGCGCCGGCGGCGATCAGCCTGGCGAGGTTGAGGCGTCCCAACTCGTAGCCGGCCCGTTGTCTCTGCAGCGCATCCGGATCTGCGGCCAAATCTCTGGCCACCCATTCACGCGCCTCCTGCACCATGTCGGCGGGGGCGTGGCGGATGTACCACGGATCCTCCAGGCGGCTCGGGTCCTCCATGTAGGTCACGTAGACCTCGCGCACGACCATGAGCGACACGGAGTAGACGTTCTGGTCCACGAAGCGTTGCACCAGCTCGTCAGAGAACTCGCTCTGCGGCCCCACTTCCTCCTGGCTCACGAGGGTGGGGTGCTCCATCGCGTCCACGCCCGCGTCCAGCACCGCCACGATGCTCTCGATCGAAGACGTGTGTGTCGTGACCCGCAGCCCGCGCTGGTGCGCCTCGTCCACGATCTCGGTGAGCGCCTCGGTGGACAGCACCGGCGGCTCGTTGTCCGGCCCGCTGTGCGCCGAGACCTTGATGAAATCGACCCCGCGCTCGGCGTAGTCGGCCACGATCTCGCGGCCGTGGGCTCCGTCGCGCACGGGCAGTCTCATCGCGGCCTTCGCGTATTCCACGCCCTCCAGCGGAATGCCCTCGAAGACCGAATCGGTCGGATCGTCGAACATCCGGTAGACGCCCGGGTAGTGCAGGATCGTGCCCGACGTGAACAGGCGGGATCCCGCGATCCGCCCGCTTTCGACGTCTTCGCGCAGGCGGATCATCTCCTCCAGCGGGTCCATCGTGTCGCGCGACGTGGTGATGCCCTGCATGAGACTCGCGTTCAGGTTGCGCGCCCCGATTTCGTAGTAGTCGCGGTAGCGGCCCGCAAAGTACGCGGGGTGGTTCGACTGCCCGTCGAAGATGATGTGGCTGTTCCCCTCGATCATCCCGGGCATGACGGTCTTGCCGCTCGCATCGATCACTGCGGCGCCCGCCGGGACCTCGACGCTGCCGGCCGGGCCCGCGGCGACGATGCGGGAGCCGCGCATCACCACGACCGCGTCCTCGACCGCCTCGGTGCCCGTCCCGTCGATCAGGCGGCCGCCCACGAGAGCGGTCGTGTCGTCGCCGGCCCCGGGGGGCACGCAAGCGGCGATCAGCCCGATGGCCAATGCCAGGGGTCCGTGGATGAATGTGTGGTTGCGCGCACCCCACTCAGCCGCTCCTGCGTTTTGCTTGTTCATGATATCGCTCCGGATGGGGTCATGGTTGCCCCGCTTGCGCCGGTACCAGATACGTGGCGAACCAGCGGACGATCCACTGAAGGCGCTCGAGGCGGTGCAGGGGCTGGCCCGACCCGGGAAGGCCGTGGCCTTCGTCGGGGAAGCGGACGAAAAGCGAGGGCACGCCTTCACGGGCCAGTGCCCGGTACATCTCCTCTCCCTGACTGACCGGGACGCGAAAGTCGAGTTCGCTATGCAGGACGAGCGTAGGAGTCGTCATCTGGTGGGCGTAGGCGATGGGCGACGACTCCCACAGCCTCATGGGCACCTCCCAGGGCGTTCCGTCCAGCTCCAACTCGACCCAGGACGGAATGTCCGCCGTACCGAAGAAGCTGATCCAGTTGGAAATGCTCCGCTGGGTGACCGCGGCTGCGAAGCGGTCGGTGTGTCCGACGACCCAATTGGTCATCAGCCCCCCGTAGCTGCCTCCCGTGACGCCCATCCTGGCGGGGTCGATCCAGTCGTGCGTTGCGAGCGCCGCATCCACGCCGGCCATGATGTCGTCGAAGGCTTTGCCGACCAGGTCGCCGGTGACCGCGTGTTCGAAGCTCTGGCCGTAGCCGGTGCTGCCGCGCGGATTCGTGAACAGAACGCCCCAGCCCTGCGCGGCGAGGATCTGGAACTCCAGGCTGAACCCCGTGCCGTACATGCCGTAGGGACCGCCGTGGATCTCGAGGATCAGCGGATATCGGGCGCCCGCGCGCATGCCCGAGGGCTGCATGATCCAGCCCTGCACGTCCCAGTTATCGGCTCCGCGGTACCAGAACGCCTCCGCGTCGGCGAGTTGCCGCGACGCCCGCCACTCGTCGTTGAAGGATGACAGCTTGCGGCCGTCGGCGCCGTCGTGGGCCCCGGCGGTCGCATCGGCGGCGGCCGCCACGCCGGGTTCCGCGCCCGGGTCCGACCCGCCGATCGCCGCCAGGTACACCTCCGCCGGGGCCGTGGGCGTGGTCCACAGGTACGCCAGCGCGCCGTCGGGGCCGACTGCGAATTCGGTTGCCTGCCCCGTGCCCGCCACGACCGTTTGGTGAGCCCCGTCCAGGCCGAGCCGGTGGACCTCGACGTTCCCCTCGATCTGGAACGAGACCGCAAGGTCGCCCGTGGGCGTCCAGGCGAAGCTGGAAGGAGTGTGATCGATGTCGCGGGTCAGGTTAACGGGCTCCCCGCCGTCGCCGTCCACCAGCCAGATCTGATGCTGGGACCCGTAGTCGTGCGGATCGCTGTTGCCCCGGAAGGCGAGCCACCCGCCATCGTGCGACCAGCGCGGCGCGGCGTCCGTGCCGGGGCCTCCGGAGAAATGCTCGGCCGGCCCCCCCTCCGCGGACACCATCCAGATGTCGGTGTTCCGGTTGAAGTCCGGTTCGTCCGTGCGGTTGGAGACGAACGCGATCCGGTCGCCGTCCGGAGACCAGGCCGGTTCGGAGTCCTCGAAGGGCCCGTCGGTGACCTGCAGGGGCTCTTCACCGTCGACGGAAACGACGAAGACGTGAGGGTAGGACGACCCGAGGTAGGTCGTGCCGGCGCGGTAGCGAAGACGGTCCGCCACGATAAGGTCACCCGACTCCGACCTGACGGCTTCTCCCAGCAACTGCTCGGCGACCGCTGGCTCGCTCACTTCGGAGACGACTGCAATGCGGCGCGAGTCGGGGGCCCACGCCAGGGACGAAATGCCGGATTCGAAGTCCGTGATCCGCCGGGCGTCTCCGCCTGCGGCCGGGCGAACCCAGAGCTGTTGCGACCCGCTCCGCGACGACCGGAACGCGAGCCACTGCTCATCCGGTGACCACCTGGGCGACTGGTCGCCGTCGCCCCCGGTGAGCTGGTCGAGCTCTCCCGTGGCCAGGTCGGCCTCCCAGACGGCCCTGTGGTATGCGTTGGTATCGCGGTCGAGGCGGATGGTCACGAATGCAAGCCGGCTGCCGTCGGGATGAAAGTCCAGTTCGGCGACTTCCACGACTCGGAAAAGGTCATCGGGAGACACACGGGCGGGCCCGGACCCCACGGCTGGGTCGGTGTCCCGGCTGGCCGGATCGCAGCCGGATGCTGCGGTCGCCAGACAGAGGCCGATCAGCGCCGCGCGGAGCCGACCGCCACGGGCTCTTCGCGCAGATACCGGTCCAGATACTCGGCGATGCGACGATAGTAGTCGGAGCGCGTGCGCGGCCCGCGTATTCCATGGGCCTCGTCGGGATAGAAGATCCATTCGAAGGTGGTCCTTCCGTGTGCGAGAAGTTCGTTGACGAGTGCCGCCGCGTCGAGGTGCATGGTGTCCTGGATGCCGCTCAGGATGAGCATGGGCCGGACGAGGTTGGCGGCATAGGTGATCGGGGAACCGCGCCGGGTCCCTTCGGGGTTTTCCCAGGGAAAACCGAAGTGCTCCTCGTTGTAGCCCGGCGCCAGGTAGAAAAATCGCTCCCAGTCGGTGACCGGAGCGCTGGACACCCCGGCCGCGAAGGTCTCCGGAGACCTCAACAGGGCGCTGGCCACCATGAACCCGCCGTAGCTGTGGCCCCAGATGCCGATGCGGTCCATGTCGACGTAGCCGAGGTCCCTCAGGTACTCGACCCCGCCGAGTACGTCGGCCACGTCCACATCGCCGAGGCGGTCGAAGACGTCCATGCGAAACTTGCGTCCGTAGCCGGCGCTGCCCCGGAAGTCGATGTCCAGGACCACGTAACCCTCCTGCGCCAGGTAGCGGTTGAACGCGGTCTGGTCGAGGCGCATCCAGCCCCGGAAGACGCTCTGTGCGTACCCCGCGCCATGCACGAAGACCACTGCCGGGTACTTGCGGGTGGCGTCGAACCCGTGCGGCAGAAACATCCTCCCCGTAACCGTGCTGCCGTCATCGGGACTGGGGAACCGGACGATCTCGGACTCTCGCAAGCGGTATCCCTCCAGCCACTCGGGAACGGCGAGGAAAGTGAGCTGGCGCGGTTCTCCGGAGTCGATCTCCTGCACATACAGTTCGGGCAGCGCAGTGTGGTTGCTGTGGAGATATGCCACGCGGGAGCCGTCCGGCGAGGGCGTGGAAGAGAGGTTCACGCCCGGCAGCGGCGTGACGCGCCGCCACTCACCGCCCTCCGCGGGAACCTCGTAGAGGTGCCGCTCCGGGGTCCCGGCTTCATTCGAGGGGAACAGGATGGTACGTCCGCCGCGCGACCAGACCGGGGTGACCTCGAATCGGTCGTACACCTGGTTGCTGGTGACCGTGAAGTCGCCGGACGTGATCTGGACCGGCTGTGGATCCGTGCCGTGTGCCTCGATCACATGGACGTGGTTCCAGTCGGTGCGTTCGGAGGTGAAGAGCAGGCGACGGGCGTCTGGTGCCCACCTCAGCCAGATGGCGAGCGGCGAGATCCACGCGTCCACCTCTTCACGCCAGAGGGTACGCACCTCGCCCGTCTCGGGTGACGCGATCCGGATTTCGCGGGCCGTATGGTCCAGCGACAGCCAGTTGATCGCGATGGCGTTGCCGTCTGGGGACCAGTGCGCGCTGCTACCACCCCGCAGGGAATACCGCTCCCCTTCGGGCGGTCCGAGCCAGGTGGTCTCGCCTCCGGCGGCGGGGATGACGCCCAGCCTCACCCGGCCGTAGCCGATGAGCGTGAATCTCACGCCGATGATGAGGCCCGAGAAGTCGGTGTGCCGGAAGCGGCGCTGTTCGTCAGTCGCCTGCGCAGCATACAGGATCCTGGTTCCGTCCGGCGACCAGCGCGGCTGGAGGTTGTGCCACCCTTCTCCGTGGGAACTGGTCAGCTGCCTGACACCGCCGTCCTCGAGGTCGAGGACCCAGAGTTCACTCTCCCGTATGTAGGCGAGCTTGCTGCCGTCCGGCGACAGCACCGGGTCCGGACCGTTGAAGTACTGTTGGGGAGTGTAACCGGGCGATGCGGCGCCGAAGTCCACCACTGTGCGCGCTGCCCCGGTACTTGCGTCGGCGGCCCGAATGTTGCCCCCGGCAAGGTAGAACACGGAGGCTCCGTCGGGGGTCCAGGGCTCGGGGAGCAGTGTGCGCATCACGTGCTCGGCGGCCTGTCCCGGGGCTCCGGGTCGCGCAAGGGACAGGCGGCGGATCTCGCCGTCCGGATTTGCGACGAAAATCGCGCTGGAATTGGTCTCCGGTTCCCCGACGGTGAACGCGATGTGCCGGCCGTCAGGAGACCATTCCGGGGCCGAGAGCTGGCGAAACGTCCACAGGTTGTCGGTCGTCAGACGCGTGTCCTGAGCACGGGTCCCCCCGGCCCCTGCGGTGAACAGGACCGCAGCGGCCAGGAGGGCGCGACCCCGCAGTGCAGGGAGGCCGAGCGGGGCGAGGCGCGGGCGCCGGGCACAGCGGCCACCGCGCGCGACGGGCCCGGCCATCATCCGCCGATGTTCTGGTTGGCCAGCCTCCGGGTTGGAGGGTGGAGCGGCAAAGAGTCGGGTGCAATAGGGGGATTCATTGCGCACCTTCAGTGAGGGTAAAGCGAGGTGCCGCGCTGCCGCCGGGGAGGCCTAACCGCGGCACGGCTGCAAAGAAAAAAGCATCCAGATTAGTACACAGAGGTGTAATACAATTATGAGGTGCAGCGGTTGGCGCCGCAAGAAAAAACCACGAATTGGGCCTGTTCAGCGCAGTACGGGCCCGCCTGATCGGTCCCGCTCAGCCTCCGCGCCGCGTCACCGCCGCCCGCCGAGATCCTCGAATCCGCGGGCCCGGCGGTTCCGCAGCCTCGTGCCCTCGAACTCGCGCGCGTGGGCCCACGCAATCATCGTCTGGAAAGTGCCCGTTTCGCGGCGCGGGAGCGGCGTCCTCTGTTGATAGCTGCCGTCCGGCTTCATCTCCCACGCGCACCGGCGATCGGACAGCTGCACGTCCAGGACCTGGCGCAACTCCGAACGGAGCGCCGGGGCCTCGACGGGCACCAGAGCCTCGACGCGGGCGCTCAGGTTGCGCCCCATGCAGTCCGCCGAACCGATGTAGTACTCCTCGTCGCCACCATTGCGGAAATAGTAGATACGGGAGTGCTGCAGAAAACGCCCCACGATGCTGACCACCCGGATGTTCTCCGACAGGCCCTGGATGCCCGGGCGGATCCTGCAGCTGTCGCGCACGATCAGGTCCACCGCGACTCCGCGGCGCGCGGCCGCGTAGAGCGCGCGCGTCACCTCGGGGTCCTCCAGCGCGTTCATCTGGAACTGGATGCGCCCCGGCGAGTCCTCCGAGTGCAATTCGGCCTCGCGCTCGATCCGCCCGAGAATGGCCTTGCGCAGGTGCTTCGGCGCCGGCACGACCTTCCAGTATTTCCGCTTCGGGCGGTAGCCGGTCGTCAGATAGTTGAAGAGTTCGGTCAGGTCGGCTCCGATGGCGGAATCGCAGGTAAGGAGCCCGTGGTCGCAGTACTGGCGGGCGGTGCCGACGTGGTAGTTCCCGGTGCCGACGTGCGCGTACCGGCGCAGACCGTCATGGTCCTGGCGCACCACCAGGATGAGCTTGCAGTGGGTTTTCAGCCCGAGCACGCCGTACGTGACGTGAATGCCGTGCGCCGAAAGTTCGTTCGCCCACTGGATGTTCGCGGCCTCGTCGAAGCGGGCCTGGAGTTCGATCACGACCGCGACCTGCTTGCCCGCCCGCGCCGCGTGAACCAGATGGTCGATGATGCTGCTTCTCGGCGCCATCCGGTAGAAGGTCATCTTGATCGCGCGCACCTGCGGGTCCCGGGAGGCCTCGCTGAGAAACCGCAGAACGGAGGTGTCGAACGCCTGGTAGGGATGATGCAGCAGGACGGGTCCCTGGTCGCGGATGACGTCGAAGATGGGCCGGCGCGTCAGCAGGGCGGGGTGTTCTGCCGGATGGTGGGCCGGGTCCTTCAGGCCCTGTCTTGGCACGTCGTGGAGCGCCATCAGGTCGCGAAGGCCCAGCAGCCCGTCCCCCTCGAAGATGTCGGCGTCCTTCAGGCCGAGTTCGTCGGCCAGCATCATGCGCCGCCGCGGATCGAAGCCCTCCTGGACCTGCAGCCGGACGATCGGCGCCAGGTGACGCTTGCGCAGACCGGCCTCGATCAGCTCCAGCAGGTCGTCCGCCATGTCCTCGTCCACGTCGTAGATCGCGTTGCGGGTCACGCGGAAGATCTCGCACGCCTCCACCTTCATTCCGGGGAAGAGAAGGTCGAGGTTGTTGGCCATCACGCTCTCGAGCGCCACCCAGACGGGTGAATCGTCGACGCGCACGAACCGCGGGATACCCGCGCCCACCGGCACCTTGACCCGGGCAAGCGACTGCTGTTCCTCGCCGGGATAGCGGAGCGTGACCAGGAGGTTGAGCGACAGGTTGGAGATGAAGGGGAAGGGGTGCGCCGGATCGGTGGCCTGTGGCGTGACCAGCGGGTAGATGTTGCGAACGTAGTGAAGGCGCAGCCACTTCCTCTGCTTGCTGCTCAGTTCCTTCCAGTCCACAACGCGGATTCCCTCCGCCTCGAGGAGCGACAGAATCTCGCGGCCTGCCTTCCTCTGACGCGCTTCAAGCTCCCGTACGACCGTGTAGCACTGGTCGATCTGCTCGCCCGGGGTACGCCCGTCGATCGTGCGCTCGGTGATTCCCGCTACGACCTGCTGCTTCAGCCCGCCGATCCTCTTCATGAAGAACTCGTCGAGGTTGGATCCGACGATCGAGAGGAACTTCAGCCGCTCAAGCAGCGGGGTGCGCGGGTCTTCCGCCTCGTGAAGCACGCGGAAGTTGAAGTTGAGCCAGGTCAGCTCGCGGTTCAGGTAGTATTCGGGCCGGTCGAGGTCATGACCGTCCGCCGGTGTTGGAACCGGAGTGGGGTCCGGAGGGGTAGTGAAGGCGACCGGGTCGGGCGCAATGCGTGCCGCGCGCGCGCTCTCATCCTGGCGGGACCGGGTCGAAGCGGAGTCGGACATGCGTAAACATATGTTGAGGGCGCAGGGGCGGCCAGCGTGCCAGGCGTCGGTCCTCCATCCTCGCATACGGCTCGCCGCAAGGCGGCATTCAGGTTGACGCCCTTCCGTGCTCCGGCGAATATCACTTGGCGACTTGGTGCGTTTTGGCCTGTCGGGGACGGAGCAATCGAAATGAAGAGATCAATCGGAATCGGGGCAGTCGTTCTTCTCGTCGGGTGCTCTGTCGCACCCGTCTCCTACTACGGTGTGGCGCCGCCCGGCCGGGACAACGCGTACGAGTGCGCCCTGGCCCAGCTGAACATCATGGGCTACACCATCGAGGACGGGAACAAGGACGCGGGCTTCATTCGCGGCCGCAAGCAGACATCGGGCCTGGGCACGCAGCTCCTGACCGGCAACGCCTACCATGACCTGCTGACCGCGACGACGTTCGACAATCCCTCCACCGGCGAGACCAACCTGCGGGTCGTCGCCACGCGGATCGCGGACCACGACATCAGCCTGCTGGGGGGCTTGAGCGATGACGAGCCGGCCGAAGGCGTGGAGACGATTGCGCCGTCCGACAGCGGCAAGCAGGATGCGCGGGCGCTCCTGATGAACTGCGGGGTCGGCAACGTGATCGGCCCGTCGGCCGGACAGGAGCAGTTCGCGCTCGCGGGGGTGGTTTGAAGCGATCCGTGTCGCGGCCCGTGCCCGGGTCGCGAATCCACCAGGTACGGCGGGAGATCGACGCCTGCTCGCCGGCCGCGCTTCTTTCCGCTGGCCAGGGCGGCCCAAGAGGGTTCTGGGCTTCCGGCGACCGCTGGATCGCCCACGCGGGGCTTGTCGAGGAGGTCGTCGTTCCGGGTGGCATGGAATCCTGTCGTTTTCTAGAGGTGCGGGATCGGGCGGGCACACTCTTCGGCGGGGTCGAGGGCGATGGGCCGCAGCGCCTGTTCGGCGGCTTCGCCTTCGCGCCCCGGGAGCGGGGGGATCGGGCGTGGGCGTCGTTTCCCCCGGCGCTGTTTCACCTTCCCGAGGCGGAGTTGGAGCACAATCCGGTGACCGGGGAGTGCGCGCTGCTGGTCCGTGGACGTGACCCGGAGGAGACGCGACGCGCCTGGACCGCATGGGCGCGGGCAGTCAGCTCCGGCAGTCCCCGCGGGCGCTCGGGGCAGGGGCGCGCGAGTCCGCCGGCATCCGGGGCAAACGCGGCTGCTTCCGGGTCGAGGAAGGCCGCGCCCAACCTGGAACGTGCCATCTGGCATCGGATGGTGTCGGGGACGCTGCGCCGAATCAGCGACGGAGAAGCCGAAAAGGTCGTGCTCGCACGAACCATGGAGGTGGCCCCGTCGGTCCCGGTCGAGCCGGTGGACCTGGTGACGGCGCTGTGGGAGGAGAACCACGGCAGCTATGTGTTCCTCTTCGAGTCCGAGGCCGGATCCGCCCTGGTCGGAGCTACGCCCGAGACGATCGCCACCCTGGTCAACGGTGTGGTGCGTTCGAACGCGGTGGCGGGCAGCATGGCCGTGGGCGACGACTCGGTCGAGACCGCGCAGTTCGCCCGCGAACTCTACAACAGCGACAAGGAGCGGGCCGAGCACGACTGCGTGGTACGCGACATGGTGGCCAGGCTGTCGGCGCTCGGATGCACGGTGCGACGCGATGTCGCGCCTCATGTCCTGACGCTGGCACGGATCCAGCACCTCGAGACCAAGATCGCCGCGACGGTTCCCGACGGTCTTGCCCTCCTCGACATTCTCGCCTCGCTGCACCCCACGCCGGCCGTGTGCGGGACGCCCCGCAACGTCGCACTTTCGATTCTCACGGAGAACGAGGTGTTCGACCGGGGCTGGTACGCGGGCCCGGTCGGCTGGTTCGCAGCCGACGGCAAGGGGATCTTCGTGCCCGCGTTGCGTTCGGCGGTGAGCACGGGATCCTCCTGGCGCCTTTTCGCGGGGGGCGGGATCGTGGCGGGGTCGAATCCGGCCCTGGAGTGGGAGGAGACCGAGCTCAAGTTCCAGCCGGTGCTCCGGGCGATGGCGCGCGTGGGTGTCACCGCCGGTGCGGTCGCCGGGTCGGGGTGAAGGTGTGACCGGCGGGGAACTGAACCTCGCGTGGGCGCAATCGATCCTCCGGGCGCTTGCGGAACACGGCGTGGAGGAGGTGGAGATCGCTCCGGGCTCGCGTTCGGCCCCCCTGGTGCTTGCGGCCCGTTCGCTACCCGGAATGCGTGCTCGCGTGCATCTGGACGAGCGCTCGGCGGGGTACTTCGCCGTCGGCTACGGGCGCACACACCTGGGTCCCGCCGCAGTGGTGACGACATCGGGCACGGCGGTGGCCAACCTGTTGCCGGCCGTGATCGAGGCCGACCAGGCCGATGTGCCGCTGATCCTGCTGACCGCCGACCGCCCACCGGAAATGCGCGGCGCGGACGCGAATCAGACGATCGTCCAGCCGGGCATCTTCGGCGACCGCGTGCGTTTCGAGGCGGACCTGCCGCTTCCGTCGCGGGGAGAGCTGGAGAGCGTGGTGCCGCGGTCGATGATCGACCTGGTGCGGCGGGCCGCCCGTCACGCGCTGGGTCCGCCCGGCGGGCCGGTCCACCTGAACGTGCCGTTCGACATGCCCCTGGAGCCACCGTCTCCGGAGGGAATCGAATGGCTGGACTCCGGCGAAGGGGGGCACGGCCCATCGATGTCGGAGATCGAGCAGATCGCGGAAGAGGAGGAGGAGCAGCCCGGGTCGTGGCGCCGCCGCCCGGCCGGGCGCGTCAGGGGATTCGATCGGGACACGCTGGTCGGACGCTGGCTGTCGGCCGCGCGCCGTCCGCTGCTTGTCGCGGGACCGGTCTGCGATCCGGGACTCGACGGTCCGGCGGTGGTGCGCTGCGCCGTCCGGCGAGGTATACCGGCGCTGGCGGACCCCCTTTCCGGCGCGCGCTTCGCACGCGCCATGGACGATGTGGAGGACGCTCCGATTCTGGGGGCGTACGACCATTACCTGCGCATCCCCGAGGTTGTGGAGAGCCTGGCGCCGGACCTGATCATCCGCATCGGACGCACGCCGACGTCGGGAGTGCTGGAACGGGCGCTGGCCAGGTGGGAGCGCGCCACCCATATCGTGATCGACGACGGAATGCACCGGAAGGACCACCAGGGGCTCGCGGACCACTATCTGCGCGCCCCGGCGTCGGGTGTGCTCAATCGGCTGGCGGGCGAGGACGGCGCGGCCGGTGGGACGGCAGCCGCCTCGTCACGGTCTTCATGGGTGGGCCGCTGGGCGGAGATCGAGGCCGCTTCCTGGAAGGCCGTCGAGGCGTGGTCCGGCGATGCGGACAACGAGGGTGCGTACACGGCAGCCGTGGTGCGCGCGCTGCCGTCCGGCGCGACCATGTTCGTCTCGTCGTCCATGCCGGTGCGGGATGTGGACGCGTACGGCCGCCCCGCCGCGCAGGACGTCCAGGTGCTCGGCAACCGGGGCGCGAGCGGAATCGACGGGATCGTCTCGTCGGCGCTGGGGTGCGCGGCCGGAGGTGCGGGTCCCGTGGTGGCCCTGCTGGGCGACCTCGCTTTCTACCACGACATGAACGGCTTCCTGGCGGCGCGCGACCAGGAGCTCAACGTCGTCTTCGTCCTGGTCGACAACGACGGGGGCGGCATTTTCCACATGCTTCCGATCCGCGAGTTCGAGCCGGTATTTACGCCCTACTTCGCGACGCCGCACGGGCTTGACTTCCGCCACGCGGCGCGGATGTACGGCCTGCGCTTCACCGACGCGGAGAGTCCGGCGGAGCTGGAGGAGGCGGTCGCGGAGGGCGTGGGGCGGCGGGGCGCCGAGGTGATCCGGGTCCGCACCGACCGGGAGCGCAACCTGTGGAGCCATCGCCGCGTCCAGACCGAGGTGGCCCGCGCCGTGAACGAACTACTGAACCGGGACGAGACATGACCGAAACCGCGATGACCGCAACCGCGACGACCGAAAAAACGGCCTGGAAGACGGTGAAGTCCTACGGGGACATCACCTACCGGAAGCGAGACGGGGTGGCGCGCATTGCCATCAACCGGCCCGAGGTGCGCAACGCGTTCCGCCCGGAGACGCTGTTCGAACTGCTCGACGCGTTCAACGACGCAAACGAGGATTCGTCGATCGGCGTTGTGCTGCTGACTGGCGAGGGACCCTCGAAGGACGGGAAGTACGCGTTCTGCTCGGGCGGCGACCAGCGCGTCCGGGGCGATGCCGGCTACGTGGGCGGAGACGGCGTGCCGCGCCTGAACGTCCTCGTCCTGCAGCGCCTGATCCGGACGATGCCGAAGCCGGTGATCGCGCTGGTGGCGGGTTACGCGATCGGCGGCGGCCATGTGCTGCACGTGGTGTGCGACCTCTCCATCGCCGCGGACAACGCCGTCTTCGGCCAGACCGGACCCAAGGTGGGCAGCTTCGACGGGGGGTTTGGTTCTTCCTTCCTCGCGCGCATCGTGGGACAGAAGAAGGCGCGCGAGATCTGGTACCTGTGCCGCCAGTACAACGCCGCGGAAGCCGAAGCCATGGGCCTGGTCAACAAGGTCGTGCCGGTGGACCAGCTGGAGGACGAGGGGTTCCGGTGGGCACAGCGAATCCTCGAACACAGCCCGCTCGCGATCCGCCTGCTCAAGTCCGCCTTCAACGCGGATGTCGACGGGCAGGCGGGACTCCAGGAACTCGCGGGCAACGCCACGCTCCTGTTCTATATGACCGAGCAGGGCCAGGAAGGGCGCGACGCCTATCTCGAGAAGCGGAAGCCGGATTTCCGGAAGTACCCGTGGCTGCCATGGTAGTCAGCCGCGCCGGGGCCTGGGTCCTCGCCACCCGGCCGCGCACGCTGACGGCGGCGTCGGCCCCGGTTGTGGCGGGCACGGGCTTCGCTGCCGCGGACGGCGTCTTCGCCGCGTTGCCGGCCGCGGCCGCGCTCGTCGGCGGCCTGCTGATCCAGGTCGCGACCAACCTGGCGAACGACTACTTCGACTTCGTCAAGGGGAGCGACACGGCCGAGCGGCTCGGGCCTGTCCGCGTCACCCAGGCCGGGCTCCTGGCGCCCGAGTCGGTGTGGCGCGGCATGCTCCTGACCATGGGGGCGGCCTTCCTGATCGGCGTGTACCTGGTGGTGGTCGGCGGCTGGCCCGTCGTGGCGATCGGGCTGCTGTCGCTGGCGTTCGCGGTCGGGTATTCGGGGGGGCCGTATCCGCTGTCGTACAACGGCCTGGGGGACGTGGGCGTCTTCGTGTTCTTCGGACTCGCGGCCACGGCGGGGACCTACTACGTGCAGGCGCTCGCCTGGTCGGCGGACGCGATCCTGGCCGGGGTGGGGATGGGGGCGTTCAGCACGGCGATGCTGGTCGTCAACAACTTCCGCGATCGCGAGACCGACGCGGCCGCAGGGAAGCGCACGCTGGCCGTGCGGTTCGGGGACCGCTTCTCGGTGGCACAGTACTTCGCCTGCCTCGCGGTGACGGCGGTTGTTCCGGTGGTGGGCATCACGCTGATGGGGTGGTCGCCGTGGACGCTGCTGTCGCTGGCCGGCTGGCTGCCGTGCATTCCGGCCGAACTGCGAATGGTGGCCGTGCTGAAAGATCCCGAGGGCGCGGACCGGCGCACGCTCAACCCTGCCCTGGCCCAGACCGCGCGGGGCGTCGCGTTCTACGGGGCCGGGCTCGCGGTGGGCATCCTCGTCGGGATGCCTTGACCCCCGCGGACGATCTTGCGCGGCGGGCGGCGGCCACGCCCCGTGCCACCTCGCTCGCATGGGACGGCGGACGCTTCACCTTCGCCGAGCTGGACGATGCCGCGACCGCCTGGGCGGACCGTATCAGGGACGCGGGCGCGACTGCCCGCTCGGTCGTCACACTGTGCCTGAACCCCGGTCCCGACGCCGTCGCCGCGCTGTTCGGGGTGTGGAGGATGGGTGGTGTGGCGGTGCCGCTGCACGAGCTGCTTACCGACGCCGAGGTCGCGTATGCGCACAAAAATGTCAACTCTGCATTACATGTTGACAACTGCGGTTTACATTTTCGTGGAGATCGGAAGGGCGAGCCAGCTCCGCGACCACGCGATCCACCCGAAGTGCCAAGCCGCGTGGTCGCATTCCTGCTTACGTCGGGATCTTCCGGTCCGCCGAGGGCGCTCGGCTTCGACCGCGACGCGTTTGCTGCTTCGGCCGCGGCCGTCACCCGCCGCCTGGCGCTGACCGCGCACGACCGCTGGGGTCTGTGTCTGTCGCTCGGCCACATCGGCGGGCTGTCGCTGGTGGTGCGGGCGGTGATGAACGGTGCGTCGGTCCGCCTATGGCCGTCGTTCAGCGCGGATTCGGTGACCCGGGCAGTCCTGGCCGGGGAAGTGACCCACCTGGCCATTGTGCCGGTCATGCTTCGCAGGATTCTGGAGCGCCTGAAGGACCGGCGCGCGCCCGTCATTCCGGAGACCCTGCGCTGCGTGCTGGTGGGAGGCGCGGCCGCATCGCCGGGGCTCCTCGACGAGGCCCGGCGCGCCAGGCTCCCGGTCGCGACGACGTGGGGCATGACCGAAACCGCTTCGCAGATCGCAACCGCCCCGCCGGAACTCGCGCGGCGGGTTCCCGGCACGGCAGGGCGACCGCTTCGCGGCGTGGAGGTCGCGGCCGGTCCCGGCGGCGCGCTGAAGGTACGGGGCCCGACGCTGGCGTCGGTGGTGATACGGGGGCCGGGCGGCGCGGCCGAGCCACTGCCCACCGACGCCGACGGCTGGTACGTCACGAGGGACGTTGGGCGAGTCGACGACGACGGACTCGTCTGGATCGAGGGGCGTCAAGACGCGATCATTGTCAGCGCAGGGCTGAACGTGAGTCCGCGCGAGGTCGAGTGGGTGATCGAGACGCTTCCCGGGGTCGCCGAGGCGGTGGTCTTCGGGGTGCCGAGCGAGGAATGGGGCGAGGTCGTAGCTACGGTGGTCGAGCGCGATGGACCGGGAGTGTCCGCTGCCGACATCGACCGGCATTGCCGTGCCCGACTGGCCCGCGGCCGGTGTCCCACGCACATCGTGGTGGCGGACGAATTGCCGCGTACCTGGACGGGGAAGGTCATGCGGGCGCGGGTGGCGGAACGATACGGTCCCGGACTGACGAGACATCCGGCTTGACGGAGACATCCGGACTGACGGAGACATGACATGATCGACGAATTCCGCCGACGCGGTCTCTTCGCGGACGCGACCGAGCACGCCGCGGCTGCGCTCGAGGCCGGACAGGTCACCGGGTACATCGGCTTCGACCCCACGGCTGCGTCGCTCCACGTCGGCTCGCTCGTCCCGATCATGGGGCTCGTCCACCTGCAACGGGCGGGCCACTGTCCGATCGCCCTGGTCGGCGGCGGCACCGGGCTCATCGGCGACCCGTCGGGCAAGGCGCAGGAACGCCTCCTGCTCGACCGCGTCCAGGCGGAAGAGAACGCCGAGGGGATCCGCAAGCAGCTGGCGGCCTTCCTGGACTTCGAATCGTCCACCAACCCCGCGCGCATGGCGAACAACCTCGACTGGCTCGACAAACTTGGCTTCGTCGACTTCCTGCGGGACATCGGCAAGCACTTTTCGGTCAACGCGATGCTGCGCAAGGAGTCGGTTCGGCGGCGCCTGGAGGACGAGGAGTCCGGAATCTCCTTCACAGAGTTCAGCTATCAGCTGCTGCAGTCGTATGACTTCTGGGAACTCAATCGCCGGTACGGCTGCACGCTCCAGATGGGAGGCTCGGACCAGTGGGGCAACATCACGGCGGGCATCGATCTCGTGCGCCGGCTGGGCGGGCCGCGCTGCCACGGCATCGTCTTCCCCCTGTTGACGGCCTCGGGCGGCGCCAAGCTCGGCAAGACCGAAGAGGGCACCGTCTGGCTCGATCCGGAGCGCACGTCGCCCTATCGCTTCTACCAGTACTGGCTGAACGCCGAGGACGCCGACGTGATGCGCTACCTGCGGCTCTTCACCCTCCTGGACGCGTCCGAAGTGGCCGAGCTCGAGCACGCGGTGGCGGAACGCCCGCACCGGCGAGAGGCGCAGCGCCGGCTGGCCGCCGAGGTCACGCGCAATGTGCACGGAGCCGCAGGTCTGGAGCGGGCGGAGCGGGCGTCGCGCGTCCTGTTCGGAGGCAGTCTGGAAGGACTCGGGGTGGCGGACATCGAGGAGATCTTCGCCGACGTGCCCTCCACCGGGCTGGCGAGGTCGGCGCTGGAGGGCGATGGCATGGACCTGGCCGTGCTGATGGCCGATTCAGCCATGGCACCGTCCCGCAGCGAGGCGCGGCGATTGATCAAGGGTGGCGGGGTATACTTGAACGGCGCGCGCGTCGACCGCGCAGGCAAGCGCGTGGGGTCGGGCGCTGCGCTCCAGGATCGCTTCCTCGTGGTGAGGGTCGGCAAGAAGCGGTTTTTCCTGGTGGAGGTGGAGTAGCCAGCGTTCGGCAGGCGGGCCGGGCTGTAGTATATTCGGCGGGTTATCCCCCTCGAATGGAACCTGTATGAAAGCACACCCATGTCGCCTGGGCGCTGCACCCGTGCCTGGCCTTCTCGCCGCCTGCCTCCTGACGCTGCTCCCCGGCACATCCCTCTTCGCCCAGAACTCGCCGGCCGGCTCGGGCAACGGGGCCTCGGGCGGAGGCACGTCCACGTCCGCGACGGCGACGGAGGTTGCCGAGGCGCCCGTAATCGACGGTCGACTGGACGACTCGGTATGGCAGGAGGCGACGGCCATGACCGGCTTCACGCAGCGCGTGCCGCTGGATGGACAACCCGCCAGCGAACGCACCGAAGTCCGGGTGATCTATGACGACCAGGCGCTCTATGTCGGCGTCTGGGCCTTCGACAGTCAGGCCGACGCCATCACCTACGGCGAACGGATCCGGGACTACGAAGTCAACCAGAGCGACGCCGTCGTCTTCGTCCTCGACACCTACAACGACGATCAGAACGGCTTCGTCTTCGGCACGACCCCGACGGGGATCGAGTACGACGGGCAGGTCGCCAACGAAGGGCGCGGCGGCGGCCGATTCCAGGGTGGCGGATTCAACTCGCGTCAGCGCTTCCAATCCGGATCCGGGGGCGGATTCAACAAGAACTGGGACGGCAGTTGGACGGTCGCGACGACCACGGACGGCGAGGGCTGGTACGCGGAGTTCAGAATCCCGTTCAACACGCTGCGCTACGGAAACGACGCCGATACCTGGGGCTTCAACGTGATCCGCCGCATCCGCCGGCTGAACGAAGAGTCGGCCTGGACCCCGGTACCGCGTGAATTCAATCTCTACCGGCTCAACTATGCGGGCGACCTGGAAGGCCTGCGTCCCCCCTTCCGGCGCCTGGCCACGGTCACTCCGTATATGCTGGGCTCCACCGGGCGTGACTACACGGCCGCGACCAGCTTCTCGCAGGAAGGGAACCTGGGCGGCGAACTCAAGTTCCAGGTGACGCAGGCACTTACGCTGGACGTGACCTACAACACCGACTTCGCCCAGGTCGAGGTCGACGATCAACAACTGAATCTGACCCGCTTCTCGCTCAACTTCCCCGAGAAACGGCCCTTCTTCCTCGAAAACGCCGGCTTCTTCAACGTAGGCGGTGGCGGGGCGGACCTCTTCTTCAGCCGCCGCATAGGCATCGCCAGCGGTCAGCCGGTGCCAATCAGGGGTGGCGCGCGGCTCTCCGGCCGGGCTGCGGGGCTGAACGTCGGGCTGCTGCACATCCAGACCGGTGAGTCCAGCGGTCTCGCCGACGCTCACGGCTATTCCGTGGCGAGACTGGCCAGGGAGCTGCCCAACCGCTCGCGCATCGGCGGCCTCCTGGTGAACAAGAGCGGGCCCGACGGCGACTTCAACCGCACCTATGCGGCCGATGTCGCGGTGGGGGTGGGAGAGGCGCTCACCTTCAGCAGCTTCGTCTCGCAAACGGACGACCCCGTATCGGTCGGCAACGAGTATGCCTGGGACGCCTCGGGCAACTGGAGCAGCCGGGAATGGACAGTCACCGCCCAGGCCCGCGAAATCGGCGAGGGCTTCAACCCCGAAGTCGGATTCCTGCCGCGTCGCGGGTACCGGTACTACCAGTTCTTCATCATGCAGTACATCCGTCCAACCTGGCTGCGCGAGATTCGCCCGCACATCTCCTACTTCACCTACGACAGCCGCAAGACAGGCGTTGAAAGGGGCTTTCAGGAGTCTGCGCGCCTGCACATCGACGTTCACTGGGAGTGGCCTTCGGGTGCACAGATCCATACGGGCGCGAACCTGAACACCGAGGGCATCTACGAGCCCTTCCAGATCTTCGGCACGGACGTCGTGGTCCCCGAGAGCAGCTACAGCGGGTGGGAAAGCCAGCTCGTCTTCAACAGCAACCCGGCCGCACGATTCTCGGCAACGTCGCGCATCAACTTCGGCAGCTTCCTGAGCGGCTCGCGCTGGGGCGGCAACGGTTCGCTGACCTTCCGCCCCAACGCTTCGTTCAGCACGTCGGCGCGCATCAACTACTTCGACGTCAACCTCCCGCAGGGGCAGTTCGAGACCGTTCTGCTGGGAATGAACTTCGGCTACTTCTTCACCCCGCGGATCTACCTGCAGTCACTGATCCAGTACAGCAACCAGGTCGACAGCTGGTCCGCGAACCTGCGCTTCGGCTGGCTCAATACGGCGGGGACGGGCCTGTTCATCGTCTACAACGACGTGCAGGGGTTGGACTTCCCCGACGGGCTCAACCCGGACGGAGGACGGTTCGTCGAGAGCGGAACGCTGGCGCGGTCGTTCATCGTGAAGTTCACGCGGCAGTTCAACCTGCTGGGGCGGTAGGGATGAAGGGGAAGCTCGTTACTGCGGCATTGCTGGGCCTCGTCATGGGTGGGGCGTGTGCGGGCGTCGATCACGAGGCGCTTCACTTCGCCCTGAGCAGGTCCGTGCCGGAGAAGGACGCGTCCGTCGGCCCGCCCAACGAACTGCGTCTCTGGTTCACCCAGGAGCCGCAGGACAACTCGCTTTCGATCCGCCTGATGGCCGGAGTGGAGCCGGTCGAGACGGGACCCGCCGTGCAGGACCCCGATGACGGCACGGTCTTCAGCGTGGCCATCGACAACGCGCTCGGGGCCGGCGACTACACGATCGCGTGGCGCGGGCTGGGCCAGGACGGCCACGTGGCGCGGGGCGAGATTCCGTTCTCGGTCGTGGTCGAGTAGGGGGCGGACTGGACGCAGGGTCGATCCCGGACGCCGCAGTCGGCTGGCTTCACTTCGCGGCGCTGATTGCGGCTTGGGGCGCGGTTTCGAGCCGCTGGCTCATTGTGCCCCGCGTACCGGAGGGCGTGCAGGATACGCTCGTCGGTACAGCTCGCCGGTTGGGGATTGTGGCGAGCACCGTGCTCGTCGTCGCGATGGGGCTGGTGTTCTGGCGCCAGCTGGCGGACTTCCGCGACCCCTTTGTGGCGTGGCGGGAGGACGCCGCGCTCCTGCTGGGCACGCAGTGGGGCCGGGCCTGGACCCTGGGGGCGGCCGGCTCGATCCTGATGCCCGTGCTGTTTCTGGCCGCATCGCCTGCGGTGTGGCGCGGGGCCGCCAGGCGGGCATCCTGGGTCCTGGCGACGGGCCTCGCGCTGGCGATGTGCGCGTTCCCGGCACTGACCGGCCACGCGTCGGGCAGTGAGAACCTGGGCGCGCTGCTGATTCCGGCCGACACGCTCCACGTTGTCGCCGCCGGGAGCTGGATCGGCGGCCTGCTGTTCGTGCTCGTTGCGGAGTGGATGGAGCGGCGGCGCGAGGGTCGGGACGGCAGCCTCCTCGCCGACATCGTGCCGGTGTTTTCTCCGGTTGCACTCGTCGCGGCGGGAGTACTCGTGGCCACGGGCACAGTGGCGTCCTTCGTCCACGTGGAGTCTGTGGGCGCGCTCTTTTCGACCACCTATGGACGACTGCTCCTGACCAAGGTGGCACTTGTCCTGACCGTGATGGTCCTGGGCGCGGTCAACTGGCGGCGCCTGACGCCGCGGCTCCTGGAAGCGGGGGACGCGGACGCCCTGCGGCGGAACGCGACCCGGGAACTGGTCATCGCCCAACTCGTGATCGTCGTCACGGCCCTGCTGGTGCGCACGTCACCGGTCGCCGGATAGGCCCCGCAACAAAAAACGTTGCGCGTCAGTTTTCGAGCGCCGGGCCGCAGAGAGGCAGGTCGTCGTCACCGGCCTGCGGGTCGGCTGCACGCGACTCCAACCCCGCCTTCCAGCTCACGGCCGTCCCGAACCAGCCTGTCCCGTCGCCGAACACGGAGGGAACGCGGACCTGGCCCTCCAAACCGAGTCTGACGCGGATCCAGTTCGCCCAATTTCGGTCAACCGCACCGATGGTCACATCAGCGCTCGCTCCTTCCGGGAGCCCCATGTGCAACACACGCTGCAATTCCCACTCTTCGCGCTCGATCAGTTCATACAGGAAGTCCCTGGGGAAGATCACGTCTGTATGGTCTGGGCCGCGAAGGGTCACCGGGAGGTACAGGGGTTCGTCGCGAGACCACAGCTCTCCGAGCCCGGCCAACCGGGCCTCGGCGATAAACGCCCGCGCTCCATGTACGGCTGGCCAGGAAAAGCGGTATCCGGTGTCTGGCTCCAGGCGGCAGCGGCCGTCTCTCAACGACAGCCCAGAGGGCGCGAAGAAACCGGGCAGTCGACTTGCACCTTCCAGCAGGCCGCCGCCCGGCAGCGCCACCTGCAAGGAGAGCTGCTCGCCCGGGGCGAAGTGACTTGGCCACACTCGGCCGACATGGCAGGAACCCGCTCGATCACGGCGCGTCAAGCAGATCGATTGTGGGTCAGGCACTTCTTCGAGCAACACGGATTGACCGTGCTCTCCGGTGATCCGTACCGTGGCCCCGGGCATCTCATATGAGAGCGAGCGATGACTGCGGGTGATCAGTGCCACGACGCTCATCTCCGCGTCAGCAGGACGGCCAGGATCGTCAACCGTGAGCACTGCAGTCACCGCCGCGACCACCATCTCCGGCGAGGGCGCGATCTCGACCTCGGTGAGCTGGCAACCTCCGAGAACGAACAGGGCCGGAATTGCAAACACCCTGGCTCGCATCAGAACGACACCTCCACTCCGATGGTCGGCAAAATGGGAATCATCGAGAATCCGGTGCGAACGGGTGGTACGCCCTTGTAATCGTATTGGTAGTAGTGGACGTTCTTGCGATTGTAGAGGTTGGTCACATTGAGGTATGGGGTGACGGTTCCCCATCGCTTTTGCCAGGTCTTGCGGAGGCTGATGTCCAGTCGGTGGTAGGCCGGATAACGCGCGCCGTTCCTGGGGCCGAAGAAGACCACCTGCCCGTAGGTCGGATCGAAGAGCCGATCAATCATCTGGTGGTCGTAGTTGTAGTACAATGCGACGGGCGGCGTATATGGCCGTCCCGTGCCGAAATTCCAGCGGAGGCCGACCTCGCTGTTTCGTGGCAGTCCTCGAAGCAGGACGAGATCCAACTCAACTCGACGGTCGAACACCGGCGGGTACTCCATGACGGGTGCCGGATCAAGGCCGGAGTCGGTATCCGGAAAGGCGCGGGTGGCCTTGAGCAGCGATACCGAAATCCAGCCGGTGGTCTTCCCACGGCCTTTGCGGACCACGAGGTCCGCGCCGTAGGCCAGCCCTTCGCCGGACAGGAGATCGTCGGCGGGATCTTTCGCGTCGTCCGCCCAGTTCTGGGTCACAACCCCATCATAGGTCCTGTGGTATCCCTCCACCGAAGCAAACCACCCGTCGCTGCCCCAGAAGGCCTCGATCCCGCCTTGAACCTGATCCGACACGAGCACGGGGGCCCTGTTCCCGGCAAGCATCCACCAATCCAGGCCGATCGGGGCCTCCTCGTCTCGCAGGGAATGAACGAATTGGGTGTAACGGCCAGCTGCCGCTCTCAATGCGTACGTGCCTGCACGAAGGAAGCGCTTCACCGCGATGCGCGGCGAGAGGGTTGCCGTCGTCGCGTGGCCGGCACTCCAGTGGTCGATCCGGAGGCCACCTTCCAATAGCCAGCGGAGGCTGGGGCGCCAGTGAATCTGTGTGTAGGCCGCGGATCCCCAGCCATCGCCAAATCCGATCGGATATGCGTAGTCCGGGGCGCTGCCATGGATGGCGTTTTCGTAGGCCGAGCGGTGGATGGCAAGGCCCGAGGTCCATTGCACGTCGGTCGTGGGACGGCGCTCCAGGTCGGTGCCGAGAGACCACTTGGTAATCCTCGTTCCCACGCCCGCGTTACCGAAGGGTGAGAGTTCGAGGTCCGCGGCGAACCGCGAGACGTTGCCGTACAGATCCCAGGCCCCGCCATCGACACGGGGGCGAGTCCAGGAGGCGCCAACCGCGTCGTTACCCCAATCCCACCGCCGGTTGGGGATGTGGCTCCAATCCGCCGGTTCACCGCTGCCACTCAGAATCTCTGCGTCCCTCAGGTTGATCACGTCGCGTCCGAAATAGGCGGTAATGCGCACCCGGTCGCCGTTCTGCGTCCAGCCTTCGAAGGCTGTTTGGGCGCTCTGGAGCCGGTAGGGAAAGGCTGCTTCGAGAAACGGCCTGGTCAACAGGTCCAGGTAGCTTCTGCGTGCGGCGAACTGCCAGCGCGCGCTGACCAGCCCGAGGCCGTCCGAGACCGTGCCGGGCAGGCTGCCCTTGACGGTTGCCCGGCTCGAGATCAGGCCGACGGCGGCGTCGACGTCCAACTCGCCGTCACCCATGTCGGATTCCAGTAGCAGTACAGACGAAACACGCCCGCCGTACCTGGCGGGAAACCCGCCAGACCGTAGTTCTGCCCGCCGTAGCGCATCGGGATTGAAGACGGAAAAGGCCCCCATGCCATGAAAGGGGTTCAAGATCGGTACGCCGTCCAGCAGTATGAGGTTCTGATCGGCCGATCCGCCCCTGACGTTGAAGGAAGCGGTGAAGTCGGACACGCGCGTGATCCCGGGAAGTGTCTCCATGCTCCTTACGGGGTCGGCTTCCGCAACTGCGGGAATCAACCTCATTTCCGCGGAGTTCATGTCCTGTACCGTCAGCCCGGCGGATCGCTCGAACCATGCGAGTCGGCTGCTGCGCTCCCCCTCTACCACCACGCCCTCCAGACTCACGGCTCGTTCGCTCAACGCGATCTCCACCGCGAGGTCCGCCCCTGGTACCAGCACGACCTCGGTCTCGTCCAGAGCATAGCCGATATGGGCAACCGTGAGGATGTAGTTCCCGGCGGCCAGGCCATCAAACGCAAAGAACCCGAGCCTGTCGGTCCCGGTGACGAATTGGCGGGCCGTGTCGGCCGCGAGCAGTAGCCGCACCGTGGCGTCCTGAATCGGCACTGCGACTTCGGACCTCACCCGGCCGCGCAGTACTCCCTCCGGGTCAGTGATCTCCTGGCCCGCCCTGGGCACGACCACAACCTGTGACCCGAGCTCGACATATCCCAGTTCCGTGTCGGCGAGCAACCGGTCCAGCGTCCGCGCCACATGCATCGTCGTGCAGTCGCAGTCGACCCGCAGGCCGACCGGCAGGAGGCTGGGGCTGAATGCGATCTGCACCTGCGATGACTCCGAGAGGCGAGAGAGAGCGTCGGCAAGCGTTGCGTTATCGACGGAGAGGCCCGAGACGGTCCCGAGCAGGCTGCCGGGCGCGGGATCGATGCCAAGCTTGCCCCGCAGCATCACAAGTGCTTGGTCGTGCTGGGCGACAAGCGCCGATGGTACTGCGATGGCCGACAGCGCCGCCACCATCGCACACGCGGAAACACCAGCGATGGCCGGGATGTTCTTCATGCTGCCCATCAGTCCACCGCCGGACCGCAGAGCGGCAGGTCGTCGTCGGCGGCCTGCGGGTCGGCCTCGCGCGACTCGACCTCCAGCTTCCAGCGCACGGCGGTCCCGAACATTCCGGTGCCGTCGCCAAACACGGAGGGGATGCGGACCTCGCCTTCCAGGTCGATGCGGCCGAGCCGGACCCAGTTGGCCCAGTTGCGGTCGAGCGCTCCGACCGCGATCTGGGCAGAGGCGCCGGCCGGGAGTCCCTCGTGCAACACGCGGGCCAGCTCCCATTCGTCGACGATCTTGAAAAGGAGGTCGCGGGGGAAAGCGAGATGAGGTTTGTCATTGCGCCGCAGGGTTGCCTCCAGTAGCAGCGACTCTTCGTACGGCCACAGGTCACCCAGCCCGGCCAGCCGAGCCTCGGCAATGTACGCCCAGCTGCCCGCGGAGTGCGCCCAGTTGAATTGATACCCGGTATCCGGATCCAGCCGGCATCTTCCGGCCCGCAACGACAGGCCTGTCGGAGCAAAGACACCGGGCATTCGGCTCTCGCCGCGCAGTATGCCGCCGTCGGGCAGCTCCACCGTCAGGCTCAGCCTCTCCCCAGGGGCAAAGTGGGCCCCGGGCACAGCCGCGACGTGACAGGAACCGGCGGGCGGGCGGGTGTGGCCTTCGAGCTGGGTCACGCAGGTGACGAGCGGGTCGCTCACTTCGCGCAGGCGCAGGGATCGTCCCGACTCGCCGACGACCGTTACCGAGGCACCGGGGATCTCACGGGGGTTTTCCCGTTCGCTCACAGCGACCAGCGCGAAGGCGCGCGTATCGACCTGGGTAGCATCGAGCGGATCGATGGTCAATACCACCGAGACGGCGGCCACGACCAGCTCCGGGACGGGTTCGAGCTCCACCTGGGCGAGTTCGCAAGCGCCGAACGCAAGGGGGGGCAGCAGCGCCAGCCGCCAGAATGATGGCTTGTGGACGGTCATCGGAACGACACCTCCACTCCAATGGTTGGAAGGATGGGAATCATCGAGGTCCCGCTGCGAACCGGGACCTCGGGTCGGAAGTTGAAGGAGTAGAAGAGCACGTTCTTCCGGTTGTAGACGTTGACGATGCTGACGTGCGGCGTGATCCGGCCCCACCCCTTCTCCCAAGTCCTGCGAAAGCTGATGTCCAGCCGGTGCCGGACCGGGTAGCGCTCACCGTTCCGTGGACCGTAGATGACGCCTGTGGCGTAGGTGGGATCCACCAGAAGGTCGATCATCTGGGCGCGATACAGCTCGAAGAGACCGAGGGGACGGGTGTACGGCAGACCGGTGCCGAAGTTCCAGCGCAGACCGGCCTCGATCTCGTGGGGCAGTTCGCGCCGGAGCACCAGATCCACATCGAGTCGCCGATCGAATACCGGGGGGTACTCGATGATCGGCGCCGCTTCGGGCCCGGCACCGGTGTCGGGGAAGCTGCGCCTCGCCTTGAGCAGGGAGACGGAAAGCCAGCCGGTGGTCTCGCCCACGTCCCGCCGCACAATCAGGTCGGCACCGTATGAGCGCCCCTCGCCGACCAGCAGGTCGTCGTCGGGATCTTCCGGGTCGTCCGCCCAGTTCCGGGCCGACAACCCCTCGAACCGGCGATAGTATCCCTCCAGGGCGACGAACCACTCGTCGTGGCTCCCGGCGAAGGCTTCGATCCCTGCCTGAAGGTGGTCCGAGACGACGACGGGAGCCTTGCTTCCCGAAGACATCCACCAGTCGGGACTGAACGGCAGCTTTTCGTCCCGTATGGAGAGGATCGACTGGGAGTACCGTCCTGCGGCCGCCCGCGCGGCCCAGTCGCCATCGCGAAAGTAGCGCTTGACCGCGAATCTGGGTGAAATCACGGTGGTGGCATCGGCCTCGTCGGGTCGCCAGTAGTCGAGCCTCAGACCGCCTTCCAGCAGCCACCGCGCGTTTGCTTTCCATTCGAGTTGCGAGTAGACCGACGACCCGGTGCCGGCTTCCCGTCCGACCGGAAACGCTTCGGGGATACCGCCTTCGATGGCGTTGTCGTGCCCCGCGCGGTTCACCGCCCACCCGGACTTCCAGTTCAGACGCCCGGTCGGCCTGCGTGAGAGGTCCACGCCCAGCGACGACTCGCTGACACCGGTCCTGACCCGGACATCCTGGAACTGGTCGAAGTCGAACGTGCCCTGGAAGCGGGAAAAGGAACCGTGCACGTCCAGCGCCCCGCCTCCACGCATGGGGCGGGTCCAGGTCCCGCCGATCGCGTCGTTCCCCCAGCTCCAACCGATCCCCGGGATGTCCTCCGGATCGCCTCCCGTGCCGTTCAGGATCGCCCAGTCACGGAGACTGACGGCGTCCCTCCCCGAGTACCCGGTGATCCGGATCCGGTCGCCATGCTTCGTCCAGGCCTCGAATCCGGTCTGAAAGTCCATCAGCGAGTACGGGAAGGCTGCGTCCAGGAAGGGGCGGGTCACCAGGTCCAGATAGCTGCGGCGCCCGGACACTCTCCAGCGCGCGTCCGCGAGCCCCAGCCGGTCCTGCACGCCCTGCGACAGGCCGCCATGCACGGCCGCGCGGCTTGCGATGAGGCTCAAGCCCGCGTCCACCCCGAAGTCGCCGTCGCCCAGATCGGATTTGACCAGCAGGACCGAGGACGTCCGTCCCCCGTACTCCGCCGGAAAGCCGCCGGAGTGGAGCTCGGCCCGCTGCACCATGTCGCCATTGAAGACGGAGAACAGCCCCATCGCGTGGAACGGGTTGAAGATCGGGACGCCGTCGAGGAGGATCAGGTTCTGGTCGGCCGATCCGCCGCGCACGTTGAATGCGGCGCTGAAGTCGGAGACTCTCGTTACGCCGGGCAGCACCTCCACGCTCTTGATCGCGTCTGGCTCCGCGATGCCCGGAATCGCCTTGAGTTCCCTGGCGTTGAACTCCTGAACCGTCACGCCTCCCGACCGCTCGAACCGCTCCCGCTGCCGGCTCCTGCGGGCCTCCGCCAGCACGCCCTCGAGTTCCACGGCCTGCTCGGCGAGCGTGACCTCCACTTCCAGGTCGGCCCCCTGCGCGATTTCGAGCGTCTGCTCATGCAGCGCGTACCCGATGAGGCCGACGCTGAGCGAGTACCGGCCCGGCAAGAGGTCGTGAAAAGTGAAGAAACCCAGCCGGTCGGTGCCGGTCAGCCTCCGCGTCGTGGTATCCGCCGCGGGGCGCAACCGTACGGTGGCGTCTTCCAGGGGGATGGCGACCTCGGAACGCACGCGGCCGCGCAGCACTCCGTCGGGCAGGCCACGGACCGCCTTCGGCACGATGATGACCTGCGACCCCAGTTCGACGTACCCCAGCTCGGTGTCGGCGAGCAGCCGGTCCAGTGTGCGCGCCACGTGCAGCGTCGTGCAGTCGCAGTCGACGCGCAGCGCGCCGGGCAGCAGTGTCGGGCTGAAGGCGATCTGGACGCGGGAAGACTCGGCGAGCCGTGCCAGTGCGTCGGCCAGGGAGGCCTGTTCGACGGAGAGGCGCGAGACCGTGGCCAGCAGCGTGCCGGGCTCGGGATCGATTCCGGTCTCGCCGGTCAGCGCCGCGAGAACCTGCTCGTTCTGGCCTGCGAGCCCGGCCGGGGAGCCCGGGAGGAGCGTGGCGATCACGGCAAGCGTGGCGAGGCGCGTGGGCCGGGGCCGGAGCAGCCGCGCGAACATCCGGGCACGCCGTGCGGAGCGTCCGCAGACCGTCGCGGCGCTCACGACCCGTCTCCGCCGTCGGCGCCCTTCATCCTCACAACCCCTCCGCCCATGCTGCACTGTGCGTCCACGACGCTGCACACCACCGTCATGACCTCCTCCAGGGATTTCGAGTCGAACCACATGGTGAGGGTGCGATCCAGAAGGGCCTGATCGTCGACCGCGACCTCGATTCCGTACTGTTTGGCGATCTCCTCCCTCGCCACACGCAGGGGCGTGTCGTGGAAGATCAGGAAACCATCCATCCATTCGGCGACCGCCTCGATCGCTGCCGCCTCCTCGACGGGTGTCGGACGCCCGCGCACGAGGCTTGTGGTCTGTCCGGATTCGACCTGCACCTCCTGGCCGGATCCGGCGAGCGCCACCCGCCCTTCGACCACCGTCACGGCGAGTTCGTCGGCGCTGGCGGCGAGGTGGAAACGCGTTCCCAGCACTTGCGCTGTCCCGGCGGCCGTCACTATACGGAACGGGCGCCGCGCGTCGGTCTCGATGGCGAAGAAAGCCTCGCCCTGAAGGGTCGCTTCGCGCACGGCCCCGCCCGCAAGTGCGGTGAGGTGACTCTCGGGGCCCAGGCGGATCACGCTGCCGTCGTCGAGCCGGACGATCTCGGTCTCGCCCGGGGCGGTTGCGACGACCAGAGGTGCCTGCGTGGCCTCGCCCGAAGTGCCGAGGGCGTTCCACAGCCCGACCGCCGTCAGCGCGGCCACGGCCGCAGCCGCCATTCCGCCCAGAAAGCGCAGGCGGGGGCGCATGGGCTTGAGCCGCCTGGAGCCAACCGGTGCCACGCGGGCCTCCGCCCGCCAGATCACGTCCGTGGCCGGAGGTGGATCGCCCGGGTCCAGCCGCGAGTCCGCCGTCCGTCCGGCCTCCAGCATGCGGCGAAGTTCGGCCAGCGCACGCCTGTTGTCGGCCGAGCGCTTCAGCCACGCGTCAACCGACGCGTCTTCCGTTTCCGTCGTCTGCCCGCGTAGATGCCGGAGCAACAATTCGTCCATCTAACCCTCCTTGATTGCCTGCCGCACGGTTCGCAGCGCAGCGCTCATTTGATTCGCGACCGTCGGCACCGAGATGCCCATGACCGCCGCCGCGTCGGCGTGGCTGAGCCCCCTCTGGAAGACGAGCTCGAAGACCTCCCGGCGGCGCCGTGGCAACGAGGCGACCGCGGTCTCAAAGGCGTCGGCGAGAATCTTCGCGTCGAGCTCCTCGGCCGGAGTGGAGGGCCGCGGTGCATCGTCCGCCGCCTGCCGCTCCAGCCACCGGCGCCTCGTCTTCAGCCTCCTCTGCTCGTCGATGATCAGGTTCCGGACGATCCGGTACAGGTAGGCGCGCGCCGATCCGCGCGGCGTCCAGCTCCGCCTCCGCTGCCACACCTGGATGAACGCTTCCTGCACGACGTCGCGTGCGAGGTCCGGGTCCCGGAGCTGTCGCGCCGCGTAGCGAACCAGGTCGGCCCAGCAGAGTCGCATCAGGTGGTCGAGGGCGGTTGCCGACCCTCGCCCGATGTCGGTCATCAGCCCCTGGAGCCGGTCGGCCGTGGCCGGGGCGGGGCGTTGGGGCCGGGTAGTGGTGGGTTCGGGGTTCGGCATGGGGCCGTGGCTGCGTCCAGGTGATCGTGGAACGGGATCGGGGTCCGATCGTGGTCGGTGCTTCTGCAGGAGAAGCGGATGTGACGCGTGGTTCTACTATCCGGCGTGGTTGGGGGGTCCGAGGTGGCCGGGGCGGTCGGGGCGCCCGGGGTGGCGAGCGCGCACCCGGCGTTCCTACCATGTGACATCACCCTCGCCGGGTTGTCGAGCACCTTCGAGTTGGAGAGTCACCGATGCAAACCGTAAGCCGTCGCCTCAAGCTGCTGTTCCCGCTCAAGCTGCTCGCACCGCTCCTTGCATTCGCGAGTGCCCTGGCCGTTTCCGGTTGCGCCGACGAGGCCGAGTTCGATGTCCTGATCACCAACGCCCGCGTGGTCGACGGGAGCGGCAGCCCGTCCTTCGAAGCCGACGTGGGTCTGCGCGGCGACCGGATTGCGGCGGTGGGGGATCTGGCGGACCACCCGGCCCATCAGACCATTGACGCGGCCGGTCGCGTGGTATCGCCGGGCTTCATCGACATGATGGGCCAGGCCAGCCTGGTGCTGATCACCGACCCGCCGAGCGCCGAGAGCAAGCTGCGCCAGGGCATCACCACCTATCTGTCCGGCGAGGGCGGCTCGGCCGCGCCCCAGAGCGACGCCACGCTGAGCAATCCGCCGGTGATCGACGGTGACACCCTCCGGTGGCGCCGCTACTCCGAGTACTTCGCCATCATGGAGCGCTACGGCATTCCCATCAACGTGGTCCACGACATCGGCCTGACCCAGGTGCGGCGAGTGGTGCTCGGCGACGAGGATGTCGCGCCGACGCCCGAGCAGCTCGAAGAGATGAAGGCGTTGGTGAGAGAGGGGATGGAGGACGGGGCCGTGGGCGTGTCCACGTCCCTGATCTATCCGCCTGCCGTCTACGCCTCCACCGATGAGCTGGTCGCGCTCAGCGCGGTGGCGGGCGAGTACGGCGGCGTCTACTTCACGCATATGAGGAACGAGAGCTACGCGGTCCTCGAAGCCATCCGCGAGGCCATCACGATCGGCGAAGGCGCCGGCGTCCCCGTCCACATCTACCACCTCAAGGCGGCGGGGCAGCGCAACTGGCCCCTCATGGACGAAGCCCTGGCGCTCATCGACTCGGTGCGCGCGGCAGGCATGGACGTGACCGCCGACATCTACCCGTATGTGCGCAACGGCATCGGCCTGGGCTCGTTCCTGCACCCGCGCCACTACGCGCGGGGCACCGGGGCCTTCCTGGCCACCCTCGGCGACGCCGACCTGCGGGCCGATCTGCGCGAAGAAGTCGAGACCGACGCCGAGTGGGAGAACTGGTACCAGCACGTCGGCATGGACTGGAACAACGTGCTGATCGTCTCGGCCTCGGACGCCGTCGATCCGCGCGTCGTGAACCGCTCCGTCGCCGAGGCAGCCGAAGTCCTCGGCACCGATCCCTGGAACGCCTTTTTCGACCTCGTTCAGGCGGGCGGAGCCAGCGTGAACCCGCTCAGCATGAACGAGGAGCAGAAGTGGGCCGCCCTGCGCGCGCCGTACGTGATGATCGACACCGACGCGTCCCCCGTGAACCCGGCTTCCGTATCGAGCACGCATCCGCGCGCCTTCGGGGCCTTCCCCCGCGTGATCGCGAAGTACGTGCGCGAGGACGGAATCATCTCGCTGGAAGAAGCGGTGCGCCGGATGACGTCACTCGCGGCGGAGCGGCTGTTGCTGCGTGACCGTGGCACTGTTGCGGAGGGGATGGTGGCCGACCTGGTCGTCTTCGATCCCGCCCGGCTGCGCGACCGGGCCGACTTCGGGGCGGACGCGACGCTGCAATCGGAAGGAGTCGACTACCTGTTCGTCAACGGCGCGCTGGTGATCGACGAGGGCGAGCTCACCGAAGCCAGGCCGGGGAGGCTGCTGAAGCGGGACGGCTGACGAGGCGCGCGCGGACGCGTGCCGTCAGAAGACGCGCTTGGTCAGAACCGGTAGGCCACGCTGACGATCGGCCGGATCTCCGCATCGGTTTCGAAGTAGTATGCCGCTCCCGCCTCGGCGGCGAAGAGCGTGTGCAGGAACCGGACGCCGCCGGTGACAATGTTCGTTCCGTCCTCGATCCCGACCCGCCGGAATTCGGCGGCGAGCCCCAACTCGGGCGTTACCCGGAAGTCGGCCCCACCCGAGAAAACGCCGTACTGCTCGGTCTCGGTTTCGCCGAAGATTGTCGCTGCAACCCCGAGCATGCCACCGGCAGCGTGCACGGTGAGGTTGCTGTCCACGGCCAGCGAGCCGGCAACCGATGCCCCGTAGTAGCTGATGGTCTCCTCCGCCAGCCAGGCCCCATAGTACCCGTGAACGGCGACCGATGCCTGTTCGTTGTGCCAGGCGCGGAACCTGGGCGCCACGTACGGGAAGAGATCGGAGTCGCCGCCGCCCACGTTGTAGTAGACGAAGCCGGAGCCCGCCGTGACCGTCAGATCGTCCGTCACGCCGAACGACGCCTGGGCTACGCTGGGCGATATGTCGCCGAATTCTCCGATCTGTGCAAGCGGGCTGGCGCCCATATAGCCGGCGCTCACGTGAGCCGTGCCCCGGGCCAGCGAATACCCGGTCGACCCGATGAATCCCGCCAGCAGCCGCGGCGGGAAGGGATCCGGCTGTGGCGTTTCGACGGCACCCCCGTCCTGGGCGACCGCCTCCGTGGCGGGTGGTGCGGGGGGCTGGGGTCGCTGGGGCGGGACCGGCTCCGCCCGCTCCGTGCGGGGTTGCGGCTGGGCCGGCGCCACCTGATCCGCACCCGCGGCCACGGCGACGGTCTGCTGAGCGGAGAGCCCGGAAGGATCGCGCGCCACCGTATTCACGATTGCCGTGCCGGAGCCCATCTGCGTGATTGTGACGATGTCGCCCGAGACCTCGACGCCTGCCACGCCCGGGTTGGAGGTCGTTGCCGAGAAGCTCAGGCTCTCTCCCTCCGGGTCCCGGAAATAGGAAGCCACGCTTAGCGTTATCCACTGGCCTGGGCCAAGGGCTTGGTCCGGAATCGCGCCGACGGGCTCCGGTGCCTGGTTGAGCGCCTCCACCGTAACCTGGGTGCGCTGGGTGGCCGACAGCCCGCCCGGGTCGCTGGCGAACACGGTCACCACCGCCATTCCCGGCCCCGCGCCTGCTATCTTCAGGACGCTGCCCGACACGGAAACCGTGGCGACAGCAATACTCGAGACGGTGGCGGCGTAGGCCAGCGCGTCACCGTCGGGGTCGCTGAAGTATTCGCGCAGGTCGAGCGACGCCTGCCTGCCCGCTGCGATGGTCTGGGCGGGTATGGACCCCTCGGCTTGGGGAGGCCGGGGATCCTGGGCGTGGGCGGGCGCCATGTGGAAGATGATCGCGAGCCCGACGGCGGCTGCTGCCGGGACGGCTGCGGCGACCTTGCGCGTGACGAGTCGCAGGGAAGCGTGTTGCTCTTTCATATCGGTTCTCCTATCCACTGCGAGCCTGATCCAGCTCGAGGCTTATCTATCCGCCGGATTCGCAGGTCCGGTGACCCTTCTGGTCCGGGATCGCGTTGAGCCACGCCTGGAATTCATCATCGGCGGGAGCGCATAACTGCTGCGTGGCCACCCAGTGGAATCTCTCCAGCTTGAGATTCATGAACTCGCGCGGGATCGAGCCTTCGAACACGTTGTAGCTGATGTCGAGCCACTTGAGGCTCGCGAGATTGCCGAATTGGGAGGGAAGCCTGCCACTCAGCCCGACGTGGCTCAGGTCCAACCTCTCCAGGCTCTCCATACCGCCCCACTCCGATGGAATGGTCGGATCGTCGGCGGACCACCAGATGATCTCGCTGAGGTCGAGGTGCTTCAGCTTCTTCAGCTTCCCCAGCTCGGGAGGCAGCGTGCCGCGCGCGAAGAACAGGGTCTCGCTCAGGTCGAGCCATTCCAGGTTTTCGAGATCGCCAAGTTCTCGCGGGATTCTGCCTTCGGTGAATCCTCCGGTCGTTCGCGCGCTCCCTGGCCGGGCCGCTGCTTGTTCCATCACCGAGATCCGCCGGCGGCGGAACCGAAATGACGACCGTCTCCGAGTTTTCGGAGCACCCGGCCTTGTTGCACGCCTGCACCCTGTATGTGGTGGTCTGGTATGCCCCCAGGGACGTGTTCGGATGGTTGTCGTAGTAGCTCACGGCGGGGGCGGACACCTCGGCATCCAGGTCGTTGTCCTGGTACACGCGGTAGTACGTTGCCCATTGCACCGGGTCCCAGTGGACACGCGCCTTGTCGGTGCCAAAGGCGATATTGACCTTCTCCCCCCGTATCGTGGGCACCTCGGGGATGTCGACCGGCCCGACGACCTCGGTCAGGCCGCCCCACTCGTCCGATTCGTCCGAACAGATCGCGCCGCGGCAGGCTACGGCCTTGTAGTAGTAGACGGTGTTGGGCTCCAGGCCCCCGTCGGTGTAGCTCGTCACCTCGCCCGAGGCCGAAAGGTCCCTGACCAGACCGAAATTGCCGGTTTCGGAACGCCTGTAGACCTGGTAGCCTGTCTGGCCTCCTCCGTTGGCAATCCTGCTCGTCAACGACTCGTGGGTTCTGTCGACAACCGCGCCAAGCGGAGGCGGCAGGAAAACCTCGACTCCTGCCGCAACGGAGCAGTTGTTTTCGGTATTGATCTCGTCAGGCAGCGGATCGACGCAGGCCCCGTAGTACAGTGTTCCGAGTTCCCCGCCCGGAGGCTCCACCCGGACCCCGACATTGAGTTCCCAATCCACTGCAAGCGTGTCTGTGAACTCGGAACCCACGACGGCATCCGCGGTTGTGATGGTCTGATCTGCGGACTGCAGGAAAAACACCTGTGTCCTGCCCGCCGTTCTCGTTCCCCGGTTGAGCACGGTGACGTCCATGTAGAACGTGCGCCCATACGCTACGCTGGTTGGAGCGTCGGGGACGGAGACGATCAGATCGGGTCCGTCCGTCGGAGGGTCCGTTGTTGAGTCTCCGCAGGCACAAGCCACGACCAGGGCAGCCACCGCGAGTCGCCCTCCGGTTTTCGTTTGGGCGCGCCGTGCGGTCATTTCCTTGTCTCCCCGGGTCGGTGCCGTCGATGGAGGCGAATATGTGCGGTAGGCCTGCGACCCGGTATCCCCCTTTTGGGGGACCCGGCGATGGCGCGGCGACGATAGTGTCTCGTAACGATGGTGCCGCACGACGATATTGTCGCGCGACGATGACGCTAGCGGTGCGGCTCTCGCAGGGAGTCGAGCACCAGGAGCCTGCGCGCCAGCTCGGTCTGCTTGGTGATGCCCAGCTTGCCGTACACCCGCTTGAGATGCGTCTTCACGGTACTCTTCGCGCACCCGAGGGTGTTTGCAGTACCCGCAGCCGTCTGGCCGGCCAGGATTGCCACGGCCACACGGCTCTCCATGGGCGTCAGGCCCAGCACCTCAGCCGCCAGAACCGGATCCACCCGCGGGCGTCGTGCCGGGTCGACGACAACGACCAACGCTCCGAGCTGCGCCCCCGGATGATCCATGCCCAGCCTCCGCACCGGATGGACTTCGAGGACCAGCGGGGTCCTGGTCTGCCGGCGCGTGATCCTCATCGAGGCCCCGGCGCCGTGCATGCCGTACCGGGGAAGTGCCTGCGCCACCAGGCGTTGCAGCTTCGCGTGCTCTTCGTGGTCCTCGGCGGCCAGCACACCCTCCTCGTCGCGGAGCCCATCGCGTTTCAGCAGGATGTCCCGGGCGCGGTCGTTCGCTTCCAGGATACGCCCGCGCCGATCAATCTGAATGAACCCCGTGCGCCGGTTCTCGAGCAACTCGGAAAGCGACGCGCCCAGCGCCTTGGCGTCGACCATGGCACGCCGCACGCGCACAAACTGGCGGATGTGAGGCACGAGACGCTGGATCGCCTGGATCTGATCGTTCCCCCAGCCCTCGCGTTCGACGGAGTTGCCGAACGACATCACGACCCCTGACCCGTCATGCGTTTCGATTCCCAGGAAAAGGCCGTTCTGCGTGTGTTGCGCGCGCCGGAACTCGTTGTATGCGGCGGACATCCGCTTCTCTCTATCGGTGTAGAGGTCCGCCTTGTGGACCAGTTCGCCGTCGCGGAGGCCGTAAAGCCGAGGGATCGCCTCGTCCCGCCGGAAGTAGTTGCGAAAATAGGACTGTTCCAGGTCCTGGCGGCGCTCCGCACCCACAAAAAACCGGGCCATGTGAATCACGGGCCCGTCCAGCGTGCCCGCTTGCGCATACGTCAGGCTGTGGCCATGCGCCCCGATCATGTCATCGATCGACGCAGCCGCCGAGACCCACGTCACGTCTGCCACCGCCGCCCTGTACACGTTCTGGACGACGTGCGCAAACGTGTCCTCGGCGATCATGGTCAGGGCCTGGAACCGCCGCTCGAAACCGGCCGCGTTTCCTCCTCCTCGCCCTTCACGAACCGGTCGAACCACTCGATCCAGCGCGCCCACATGTCCAGGTTGTTCTCGATCGCGCGGGGCGTGTGCGACTCGAACGGATACTCATAGAGCACCGCCGTCTTGCCTAGCCCGGTCAGCGCCTGGATCATCCGCCGGGACTGGATCGGGTACGTGCCCGAGTTGTTGTCGTCGGCCCCGTGATAAAGCAGCAGTGGCGTGTTGATCTGGTCCGCCTTGAAGAACGGCGACATCTCCATGTAGATGTGCGGCGCCTCCCAGATGTCGCGCGGCTCGGCCTGGAAGCCCATGGGCGTCAGTGAGCGGTTGTACGCCCCGTCGCCCGCGATCCCCGCCTTGAAGAACGGCGTGTGCGCGAGAAAGTTGGCGGTCGCAAACGCGCCGTAGCTGTGTCCCCCGTGCCCGATCCGGTCCATGTCGATCACGCCGAGCCCGTCCACAGCGCGGATCGCCGCATACATCCCGTCGACCATGTTCGAGATGTAGTAGTCGTTGTAGTTCTCGCCGACGATAGGGATGTCGGGGTAAACGATCGCGTACCCCTGGGTCAGCCAGATGTCGGACCAGCGCAGCCAGGTCAGGCTCGTATGGGCATTGTGATTGCGCGCACGGATCGTGGCGTTGTGAAAGTCGTCCTCGCTCCGGTATTCGCGCGGATAGGTCCAGAAGATGGCCGGCACCTTCGATCCCTCGACATAGTCGACCGGCAGCGACACCCGCCCCTGGATGTCCAGCCCGTCGCGCCGGGTGAAATCGAAGTCGATGCGCCGCGCCGCGGTCAGCTCCGGGAACGGATCGACGTTGCGGGTCAGGTTCTCCATCGCGCCGCCATCACCCCGGGTCCACAGGTAGCTGTCCGGAAACGCGTTCTTCCCCTCGCGGCTGACGATCATGCGCTCCAGGTCCGCGTCGAGCGGCACCAGCGGCCGGTCGAAGCTGTCGCGCGAGCCCTCGAAGACGCGCTCGACGGAGCCATCGCCAAGCGCCAGACGGTCCACAAACGGCTGCGGCCGGAAGTCCTCCTTCCAGCCATCGCCCCGCAGATACGCGCTCTCGCCGTCGGCCGACATCCAGGCGTAGCCGATGCCGTTGCCGGTGCGCGCGGCCAACAGCTCGCCGGGCAGCGCAACCGCGTCGCTCGGGTCGTGAAACGCGACCAGCATGCTGCCGGTGGCAGCGCCGTTCCCCGTGTCCAGCGCGAAGTGGGTCAGGCCGTCCTCGCCGTCCCGGCTGACCGAGGCGAACGCGTGCCGCCCGTCCGCCGAGTAGGTGACGTTCCCGATGGGGTGTTCGCTGCGCGCAATCTCCACCTCGTCGCCTTCGCCGAAGGGTTGGGGAAGGAGCATGATGCGGTCCCCGCGGGACCCGTCCGCGCCACCGGCCTCCCCGTCCGCCGCGGCCTCGCGATGCAGGTACGAGATCCCCTTTCCGTCGGGACGCCAGCGCCAATCCCGCGGTCCGTCTCCGGACCCGCCGCCGCGACCCTCGCGCAGCTGGCGCTCCTCGAGCGTGGCCAGCACGGCGCCCGTCGCGACGTCCAGCACCTCGGTCACGCGCGGGAACCCCGTGTAGCTGTTGATGAACGTGAACGGCCGTGTGATGCGCGTGGCGATCAGATGGCGTCCGTCGGGGCTCAGCGACACGGCTTCGTACATGCCCGGCTCCCCGATCGCGCGGGCGGGGCGCCCCGGCGCGAGTTCCACGATCCGGCTGCGCGTGTAGTGCTCGAACAGGTCGCCGTCGTGGCTGTCCTCGAGCAGGAACGGCATGGTGCGGTTCGGTGTGGCGGTGTCGCGCGTGTGGCGGATCGTCGGGCCGGAGGGAAGCGCGGGCGGGGGCGGGGGCGCGCCACGGCCGGACGGCGCGGCCAGCGTGATCAGGGAGCCAGAGGGCGTCCACTGCAGCATGCGCGACGGGGCCGACCCCTGGCCGCGCGACGACGTCCCGATGCTCGTGATGACGTGGGTGTCGCCGGCCGGGCGGACGCTCCCGTCGCCGGGCGAGGCGATCCACACCTGCGTGGCGTCCTCAAGGTGTGCGAGAAAGGCCAGCCGGGAGCCGTCGGGCGACCACATGAGGTCGCTGACGTAGACGCCGTCGGGCAGTTCGACGTCGGTGAAGGAGCGGTCGGCGAGCGAGTAGAACCGGAAGCCGTACAGCCCGTAGATGTCCAGGTGCCAGGGCCGGTCGGTGGGCGCGCGGATCTCGAGCATGCCGAGGCGGAGGGTCTCTTCGCCGACTTCTTCCAGCGTTGAGAGTTCGGTCGAGAGCGGGATCACGAAGTGGTTCCCGTCCGGGCTGACATGGTCGAGGGTGGCGAAGTTCGGGTCGGTGGCGAACAGGTCGGCGACGGGGTCGGGGGGTAGGGTGTAGCCGGGCGCCGGGTCGAGGTGGTTGCCGGGTCGGGGGTCGGGTTCCTGCGCGGCGACTTGCACCGCCAGAAGAGCAGGGAGCGCGAGCAACAGGGCGGGTGTACGGAGCGTCCTGGCAAACATTGGATCCTGTCCTTGGGGTAGGGGTGGACTGGAAGTTGGACGCGGGGCGGTCGTGGCGGCAAGCATCCGTCGAGGTGGCCGGTGATACCTTCCGGGGACCCTGCAAGGACCGATCGCATGCCAGAGAGTCACGATGTCGTCGTCGTAGGTGCCGGCTTTGCCGGCCTCGCCTGCGCCAGACGTTTGGCCGAGCGCGGCCTCTCCGTGATGGTCATGGACCGCAAGTCGGAGCCGGGGGAGCGGATTCACACGACCGGGATCCTGGTCAGGGAAGCGTGGGAGGAGTGGACGGTCCCCGACACGCTGGTGCGCAGAATCAACCGCGTAAGGGTCTACACGCCCAGCCACCGCTCCGTGGAATTCAATGGTGGCAGCTACTTCTTCATGGCGACGGACACGGCGCGGCTGATGCGACACCTGGTCGAAGAAACCCGGGGCGCGGGGGCCGAGGTTCGGTTCGGGGAGAAGTTCCGCGGCGCGGCGGCGGCGGAAGGTCCGCTGACGCTCGAGGGATCGGGCGTCCAGTGCCGCTTTCTGGTTGGAGCGGACGGGGCGCGGTCCCGGGTTGCCGACTGCTTCGGGCTGGACTCCAACCGTCGGCTGCTCAAGGGAGTGGAGTGGGAATTCGAGCCCCTGGACAGCGCAGGTGATATGCTACACTGCTTTTTTGATTCGAAATATGCGCCCGGGTATATAGGTTGGGTGGTTCCCGGCGTGGCCGCGACCCAGGTCGGCCTGGCCGTGCATCGTGACCGCCGCGCCGACATGCAGGGGTTCATCGGCAGGATCGATTCACTGTTCGGGCTGTCCGGCAGGCGCGTCCTCGAAAAGCGGGGCGGCGTCATTCCCATCGGCGGACTGCTGCGCAGATTCCACGCGGACCGGGTGCTGCTGATCGGCGATGCCGCGGGGATGGTGTCGCCGCTCACCGCGGGCGGGATCCACAACGCATATCGGCTGGGCAGGCTGGCGGCCGACGCCATCACTGATCACCTCGCGGGCAGCGGCGCCGATCCGGGCAAGGTCGTGCGCCGCGCCTATCCGAACCATCTTTGGAAACGCGCGGCCCGCTGGAGCTTCGATCACCTGCCCGTGGTGGGCGCGCTGGAAGCCGGGCTTCTGACCCGGAACATGTTCCGCAGATTCGCCGAGGCGATCTTCTTCAGTCGGATGTAAGGGGTCTCATGACCGACGACCACACCGCAGCCCGTCCCGGGCCGTCCCACCGCCCCGCCCGGACCGCCCTGCCCGTCATTGCCGCCCTGATCCTTGTCGCCGCAACCGCCTTTGCCCTCGCGTACGAGCCGCCCCCACCGCCGCTCCCACCCCTCGAGGTCACGTGGAGGCCCGCCGAGCCCACGCAGGGCCACCTCTTCATGATTCGCGTCGCCGCGCCGCCCGATTCGGGGGCGGTTTCGGCGACGGGCGAAGCCGGTGGCGAGAGCCTCCACTTCCACGCCACCGAATCCGCGCTGGAAAGCCTTGCGCCCGTGCGGATCGATGCCACCGACTCGATCGACGCGTGGGTGCAGGCCACCTACCCGGACGGTCGCACCCAGACCGACTCGCTGCGCATCGCGATCGTGGCCGGCACCTACGAGCTCGAGCGCCTCACCGTGGCGCCGCGCTTCGGCTCGCCGCTCAACGAAGAGGACCGGGCGCGGGTGGCGCGTGACCGCGAAAAGGCCGCCCGGGTTGCCCGCGACGCCCGCACCTCGCCCCGCCTGTGGTCGCCCACGATGGTCATGCCCCGCACCAGCCGCGTGACCAGCGAATTCGGCACAGGTCGTGTGTTCAACGGCCAGATCTCGAGCCGGCACATGGGGCTGGACCTTCAGGGCTTCATGGGCGACACGGTGGTCGCGGCCGCCGACGGGGTCGTGGCCCTCGTCGACAGCCTCCTCTTCGCCGGCAACGTCGTCTACCTGAACCATGGCGGAGCCCTGGTCAGCGCCTACTTTCACCTTACCGAACAGCTGGTCGCGGCGGGCGATGCAGTCACCGCCGGAACCCCGATCGGCCGGGTCGGCGCGACAGGACGCGTGACCGGCCCGCACCTCCACTGGGTCGTCCGCTACGGCAGCACCAGCGTCGACCCGCGCAGCCTTCTGGCGCTCGTGCGCTGATCCAGCCGCGCCCGCGCCGTCACCCTCTGCCCGGAGCCGCACGCCCATGAAGCCACGCACGATCCACGCCGCCCTCGCGTTTTCGGTCGCTCTCTGCTCCTTCCCATCAGGCTCCGCCGCGCAGGACATGCACCTGTCCGGTGCCACCATCGCCGACATCAACGCGGCCTTCGACGCCGGCACGCTCACTTCGGAGCGCCTCGTGGAGCTCTACCTGGCGCGGATCGAGGCGTTCGACGACCAGGGGCCCGGGCTCAACGCGATCCTGACCGTCAACCCACGGGCGCTGGAGCGGGCGCGGGCGCTGGACGAGGAGCGGCGGACCCGGGGGACGCGCTCGCCCCTGCACGGCATTCCCGTGGTGCTCAAGGACAACGTCGACACGCACGACATGCCGACGACCGCCGGTTCGATCCTGCTCAAGGGCTCGATCCCGCCCGACGACGCCTTCATCGTGCAGAGGCTGCGCGACGCGGGCGCCATCATCCTGGCCAAGGCGAACATGAGCGAGCTTGCCTCGGGGGTGCAGATGAGCTCGATCGATGGCCCCATGCGCAACCCGCACGACCTGACCCGCAACCCGTCGGGGTCGTCCGGCGGGACGGGCGTCGCCATCGCCGCGTCCTACGGGCAGCTCGGGATCGGCACCGACACCGGCGGATCCGTGCGCGGCCCGTCGACCGCCAACGGCATCGCCGGGCTGAAGCCGACGCTCGGGCTGCTCAGCCGCGACGGCATCGTGCCCCTGGCGCTCTCCTTCGACACGGCCGGCCCGATGGCCCGCCACGTGTACGACATCGCGGCGATGATGAACGTGATGGTGGGCGTGGATCCGGCTGACGAGGCGACGCTCGGGAGCGAGGGACGCTACGAGGACGACTACACCGCGTTCCTGGACGCAGGCGCGCTCGACGGTGCGCGGGTCGGCATCGCGCGCGACTTTCTCGGCTACGACACCGAGGTCGACTGGATCGTCGAGGCGGGGCTGGATGCCATGCGCGAGGCCGGGGCGACGGTGGTGGACGTGCGCTACCCGCCCTGGCTGCTGGCGGCCAAGGCGGAGTACTACCAGACGATCCGCTGGCGCGAGTTTCCCGTGCAGATCGAGGAGTACCTGGCCACGCTGTCGCCGGGGTATCCCCGCACGCTGGAGGAGATGGTCGCGCGGGCGAAGAAAATCCTCGCGCCGCTGCCCGACGGCGGCGTGCCGAACCCGACCCGCTGGAACTTCTTCAACGAGGAGCTCAGTGGCGGCTCGCTCGACGACTACGAGTACAGCGCGATGCGCGACCACGGGCTGCCGCTGGTGCGCGAGATCCTGGTGGGCGCGATGGACGCCGACAACCTGGACGCCATCGTCTATCCCACGTCGCCGACGCGGCCCGGCCCCGCGGGCGTGTACCGCGGCTCGTCGGCGGCCAGCCCGGCACCGTCGGCGACCAACCTGGCCAACCTGAGCGGCCTCCCGGACATGATCGTGCCGGCGGGGTTCACCGGCGGCCGCCTGCCCGTGGGCATCTCGTTCCTGGGACGGCCCTTCAGCGAGGCCCGGCTGCTCGCGCTCGGCTACGCGTTCGAGCAAATGACCCGGGTGAGGCGCGACCCGGTACACGCGCCCGCGCTGCCTCGGGAGGTGATCCGGCGCTGACGCGCGTCACGCCCCCCGCACCGCCCGCTTCACGAGGTTCTTGAGCAGCGGGACCTTGAAGTGGTTGTAGTCGAGGGGATCGGCGCGGCGGACCGCCAGTTCGGCGGCCATCTCGGCGGTCTCTTCGTCGCGGGGACGCCCCCGCACCAGATCCTCGACCGCGGTAATGCGGCGCGGGATGCACTGCACGGCCCCGGCGACGTTCGCACCGGGGCCGCTCCCGCCGCCGCCGCTCGGGCCCCCGCCGTTCACCCGCACCGCCGCGGCCACGCTGACCAGCGCGAAGTCCCACGTCTTGCGGTCCGCCACTTTCTCGAAGTGGAAGTCGGCGCCCGCCCAGCGGCCCGGGATACGGATCGCGGTGAGGAGGTCGCCGGGCTCCAGCACGGTCATGCGGGTGATGTCGATGCCGGGCGGCATGAAGAACCTGGCCGCGGGAATCACCCGCTCCCGGCGCGCGCTTCGCACGACCATCTCGGCGTCGAGCGCGACCAGAGCCGGGGCGACATCCGACGGGGTGACGGCCACGCAGCGGTCGGCGCCGAAGATGGCGTGTTCCCGGTTCATGGCCCCCGGGGCGCCGGCGTAACAGGTGTTGCCGCCGGCGCGGTAGCAGGTCATGCCGTAGCGGTAGTACCAGCAGCGCGTGTCCTGGCAGACGTTGCCGCCGATGGTGCCGGCATTGCGGATCTGGGGGCTCGCGACCTGCGCGGCGGCCTCGGCGAGGAGCGCGTATCGTGACCGGATGAGCGGGTGAACCTCCACCTCGGCCAGGGTGGTCATCGCACCGATCGTGATGCCGCCGCCGCCGTCGCCGTCTCCGCCCTCCAACTCCTCTACACCCCTCAGTTCATCGATCCCTTCCAGGTCGATCACGAATCCGGGCTGCTTGCCGCGGTTCTTGAACCAGTCGAAGCTGTCGTAGCCGCCCGCGAGCGGCCACGCGTCGGCCCCGTGACGGCTCAGCAGATCGAGCGCGCTGCTCAGGTCGGTCGGCTGGAGCAGCTCGAAACGGGTCATCATGTCGTTCATCATGGCCGTCTCCCGGCTGTCATCGCCGCCTCCTCACTGCGTGTTGACCTCGAGCGGCCGGTGCGACTGATCCTGCTCGGCGAGCACGTTCACGATCATGTCCGGGACCACGGGAATGCGGTTGAAGTAGTGCCCGCCCAGCGCGTCGGAAATCGCGCAGAGCAGGGCGGCAGCCGAGCACCCCATCAGCGGCTCTCCCACGCCCTTCGCACCCACCGGATTCTGGGGGTCGGCAATGTCGGTGGCGGCCCAGTCGAGGTGCGACGGCACATCGAGATACGACGGCGGCTTGGCCTGGTGGAACCCGATGTTCCCCGCGACCCCGTAGCGCCGGTCGTAGACGTGACGTTCCAGCGCCGCCATGCCGAAACCCATCACCGCGCCGCCCTTGACCTGCGCGGCCAGCCCCTGGGGGTGCACGACCGTACCGCAGTCGGCTACGCCCAGGTAGTCGATGATCTCGAAGGCGCCGGTCTCGACGTCGAGCTCGATCTCGATGAACCCGGCGGCGAGCGCGGGGACGGTGCCGTCGCGGTGCAGGTTGTCGCGCGCGACGCCGATCAGGCCGCTTCCCGCCAGGTTGGCGACCGAGGCCGCGGTGACGGGGTTGAGGTCGTCCGGCACCTCGTGCCCGCTGAAGCGTCCGCCGAGCGCGACCGCCCGCTCGGCCGCCCGCGCGTAGCTGATCCTGCGCGAGGGGTTGGCGCGCGCGAAGACCGTCTCGCCGCCGATGTCGTAGTCCTCGGGCGAGCCGCCCAGCTCCAGCGCCGCGATCGCCTTGAGCTTCTCGACCGCGTCGACCGCCGCCACGTACGCCGCGCGGGTCATCGTGAAGGTCGTGTTGCTGCCGACCTGCGGGCTGGCCGACGCCAGGTTGCGCGACGAGTCGCCGCGGACGATCACGCAGTTGTCCCAATCGTAGCCGAGGACCTCGGCCGCCGCGCGGGAGACGCCGGCATACGAGTACGTGCCGAGGTTCCCCACGCCGCAGTGGATGTGCAGCTTGCCGTCGGGCGCGATCCGCACCAGGCCGTCCATTCCGCTCATCCCGGCCGAGTGGTAGGCCGTGCCGACGGCGACACCGGTCACCCTGGACCCCCGCCGCACGCCGCTGCGCGCCAGCCGCTCGTCCCATCCAAACCTTGCGGCGCCCAGATCGAGCGCTTCGCGCAGGTGCGCGCTGGTGACCGGGCCCTGGTTGCCGCCGTAGCGCGAGTCGCTGTCGGGCGCGTTGATGCGCCGGATGGCCACCCGGTCGACGCCGAGCTGCGCAGCCGCCTTGTCGAGCAGCGGCTCCACCGCGCACGCAATCTGATTCTGTCCCGGCCCGCGCTGCGCCCCCCGCGCGGGTGTGTTGGTGAGCACCGGAATCCCGCGGAATCGCATGGCGAGGGGTGTATAGACGATGGAGACGGCGCCCGCCGCGCTGGACAGATCGCCGAACCCGCTGTTGGGGCCGTTTTCCTGCACGATGAAAAGGTCCACCGCCGTGATCCGGCCATCGTCCGTGAACCCCATGCGGATCCGGCCCTGGAAGCCTGCCCGGGCCGACCCGATCGCGTATTCCTCCGCCCGGCTGATGCGCATCATGACCGGACGGCCCGTCTTGCGCGCCATGTGCGCCGGGATCGACATGACCGGATACGCGCTTCCCTTCGACCCGAACCCGCCGCCGCAGAACTCGGCCACGAAGACGAGATCCGCGGGGTCGATGCCGATGTAGCGGGCCAGGCTCCCCAGCGTTGCGCTCTGGCTCTGGCTGGAACCGAACACATGACACTTCCCGTTCTGCCAGTACGCCATCGCGGAACGGGGCTCCATCGAGTGGTGCGAGGTGCCGGCCGTGACGAAGCTCTCGTCGAGCACCAGCGCCGCGTCGCGGAAACCGGCCTCGAGGTCACCGTAGGACCACTCATTGTTGACCTCGCCCATCGGCAGCTCGCCATCGGCCGCGGCGGCGAAGTCGGCGTCCGTCCACTTGATCTCCCGGACCCCCTCGCGGCGCACCACCGTGTTGCCGTCCTCGCGCGCGTTGGGGCCGTCCGGCCGCAGGCTTTCGAGCGGGTCGACCACGAAGGGAAGCGGCTCGAGGTCGAGCTTGACCTTCCTGATCGCGTCCTGGGCGGTCGTCTCGTCCACCGCCGCGAGCGCGGCGACCGGCTCGCCCACGAAGTGCGGCGTGTTGGTCAGGATGGGATTCCCCGGCGCGGGGATTTCGGGGACGTCGTCGGCGGTGAGGATGGCGACCACGCCCTCCATGGCGAGCGCCTCCGAGGCGTCGATGCCGCGCAGCCGCGCGTGCGGCATCGGGCTGGTGATGAGGCGGCAGAAGAGCATGCCGTCGGCGCGGAAGTCCTCGGCGTATTTGGCGCGCCCGGTGACCTTGGCCGCGACGTCAGGGGGCGTGAAGTCCTTCCCGATCAGCTCAGCCATCGGAGACCTCCCGGGCGGCGGCCGCGCGGGCGGGGCCCGATCCTTCCCTCGCTGCCCTCATCACCCCGTTCAGATAGTGGTCGTAGGCGCCGCAGCGGCAGAGATTGCCCGACATCGCGCGGCGGGCCTCCTCGCGCGTCGGGTCGGGGTTGGCGCGGAGCAGCGCCGCGGCGGCCATCACCTGCCCCGGCGTGCAGAAGCCGCACTGCGGACCCAGCTCGTCGATGAACGCGCGCTGCACCGGGTGAAGCTCGCCGCCGGGGCCCTCCAGCCCCTCGACCGTCGTGATCTCGCGGCCGCGTACCCGGTGCGTGAGCGTCGAGCAGGAGTAGTGCGCGACGCCGTCGATCATCACCGTGCAGGCCCCGCACTCGGCACGGTCACAGCCGAGCTTCGTGCCCGTGAGGCCGAGCTTGTAGCGCAGCGTCATCGCGAGCGTCTCCTGCGGGAGAACGTCCACGCGGCGCGTGCGTCCGTTGACCTGCAGCGACACGAGTCGGCCGACCGCCCCCCGCGCAGCGCCCTGAGGCGGCGCCGCGGCCGGTGCCGCGAACCAGGAGATCGCCGAGACCGAGGCACCGGTGGCGATCACCCCCTTGATGAAACTGCGCCGCGAGAGGCCGCCGCGCCCTGGACGTCGCGAGAGCAGCTCCTCCCAGGACGAGTCGTGTCCGCTCAATTCATCGCCTCCTCCGCGACACGGGGATTCCGGCTGCCGGAATGGTCATCGTACGGCCGTGGCAGCGGACGGACAACCTGAGAGTGGCGATGTGCCCGCGCCGTGGGTTAACCTTGGGCCCCCACCCCCTTCGAAGGAGACAACCCGGAATGACGAATCGAGCCACATTCGCTGCGACGCTGGCCGCCGCGGCCATCGTGACCGCCGCCCTCTCCCCGCCGGCCCTTCACGCCCAGCACGACACCAGCAACCCCTTCCGCCCCATCTACGGCTGGGGCGAACTGCCTGACGGCCGCGAGTGGGGCTCGACCAGCGCCATCGAGATCGCGCCGGACGGCAACATCTGGGTCGCCGAGCGGTGCGGGCGCAATACCTGCGTGGACTCGGACGTCGATCCGATCCTGCTCTTCGACACCGACGGCAACCTGCTGCGCAGCTTTGGCGGCGGGATGATCGCGTGGCCGCACGGGATCGATATCGACCACGAGGGCAATGTCTGGGTAACCGATGCGTGGCGGCCCGGTGCCACCACGAACGGCCACTCGGTGCTCAAGTTCTCCCCCGAGGGTGAACTGCTCATGACGATCGGCACGCCAGGCGAGCCCGGAGACCCGCCCAACCACCTCACCCAGCCCTCCGACGTGCTCGTCGCACCCAACGGACAGATCTACGTCGCTGACGCGCACGACAGAACGCGCGGCCGGATCGTCCGCTACGACGCCGACGGCAACTACATGGAGACCTGGGGCGAACTCGGCTATGGGCCGAAGCAGTTCCGCGACCCGCACGCGCTGGCGATGGACTCGCAGGGTCGGATCTTCGTGGGCGACCGCTACAACAACCGCATCCAGATCTTCGACCAGGAAGGGAACTTCCTCGCGATCTGGACGCAGTTCGGGCGCCCGAGCGGCCTCTACATCGACGCCGACGACAACATCTACGTTGCCGACTCGGAATCCAGCCCCGCGCTGAACGAGTTCACCGGGCAGCGCAATGCCGGATGGGAGAAGGGGATCCGGATCGGGGACGCCCGCGACGGGTGGGTGCACCACTTCCTGCCGGACGACCGCTCCAACGTGCTGGGCTTCAGCGGTCCCGAAGGGGTGGCGGTCGACCACGAAGGCAACGTGTACGGCGCCGAGGTGTCGCAGCGGCGGATCACGAAGTGGGTGCGGTTCCGGCGGTGAGCGGCTGGCGGGGCGTGTTGCGGTCGCTTGCAGGTCCCGGGGTCGTAGCAGCGCTCCTGTTGCCGGCCGCATCGGCGACCGGGCAGGACATCAACCCGTTCGCCGGCTTCGAGACCCACTACCTGTCCAACGGGGTCAAGGTCTGGTTCAAGCACCTGCCGGGCGTGCCCAACGTTTCGGTTAGCGCGGGGGTTCCGGTGGGGTCCGACGCAGACCCGCCCGGCAAGGAGCAGTTGGCGCACTTCACCGAACACATGCTCTTCTCCGACCACGACGGTCGCACGGAGCAGGAGATCAAGGACGCCGTCGAGGGACTCGGCGGCCGGCGCAACGGGGTGACCTACCGCGATCACACCTGGTACTACGTGACCATTGGCCGTGAACACGGACTCTTCGCCATCGAATGGCTTGCCGGGATCCTGTCGCCACACGCCATGGACCCTGCGGTAGTGGACCGGGGCCGGCAGCCCGTGGAGAACGAGATCGGCGCCCGGCCCCGCGAGCTGTTCGATCACCTCGGCGCGCTCTTCACGGCTTCCTGGCTGATGCCTCCGGACTTCTGGGAGGCCGAGTTCGGCATTCCGCGGCTGCGCGACCCCAACTACGATGTCTGGCGCAGCCTGCAGGGGATCACGCCGGACGACCTGCGCGGTTTCTATGACCGGCACTACGCGCCCGGACAGATTACGGTCACGATCGTCGGCGACCTCGACGCGGCCGATGCGCTTGCCACCGCCGAGCGCACCTTTGGCACCGTCCCCGCCCGCTCGTTCGAGCCCTGGACGATACCGGTCGCGGATCCGGAACGAGGGCGGTCCACCTACGGCTGGGGCTTTCAGTCCACGGGCCGGTACCAGTCACGGCACAAGCTCTTCCACCCGACGGCTGACGACGTGCTGACCGCGCTGTTCATCCGGGACCTCCTGAACCGGCGACTCAACCAGCGTCTTCGCTACGGCGAACGCAAGGCCGTGTACGGCGCGAGCGCCGGTCTGACCAGACGCGGAGCCGCCGCGTACCTGCAGATCAGCAGCCGCATCGACGAGGACGACTTCGAATTCGCGGCCGGAGTGATCGCCGAGGAAATCGAGTTCCTCCAGACGGGGTCCCTGGATCCTGCCGAGTTCGAGGCCGACCGGGCGGCGGTCGTGGCCCGGCTGCGCGGCTCCAACCAGACCTCGGAGTCACTCAACTTCTGGACGCGCACGACCTTCTACGATCCCGCGACCTTCACCGACTTCCCCGACGTGCTCTCCTTCTACGAGAACCTGACCCAGGACCAGGTTGCGGCCTTCGCCCAGACGGCCTTCGATCCGTCGCGGCAGGTGCTCAACATCGACCGGCGGCAACCCGTGAGCCAGGGCACCATGGTCGTCGCGATCGCGGTGCTGATCGCTCTGACCCTGAAAGGGCTGAAGCAGCACCTCACCAAGCCGGTGCGGATGAGGGAGATTCGCTACATCGCGCACTTCAAGCTACCGGTCGCACTGCGCACCGCGTACGTCCTGGGGATAGCGGGAGTCGCGGTGGCGGCGGTGGTCCTGTCAACGGTCGGGATTGAACGGCTGACCGACCGGTGGATCGAGAGCGTCGACAGCTATCTCTTCCAGTACGCGTGCAATGCGGTCATCCTCGCGTTCCTTGTCGCGGCTCCGACCCTGATCGTCACGTCCTCCCCGCGCAAACTGCTTGTCTTCAGCGACCATCTGCGGATCAAGAGGCGCGCCTGGCACTCCCGCATACTCGGGCCCGAAGACATCGCGGACATCTCGATCCGCCGGTTTCCGGGGGTCTGGCTGTCACGCGAACTGCTCCGGGGTGCCCCGCTGACCTTCGGTCTCCTCCGTCCGGGCATCCATTTGCGGCCCGTCAAGGGCCGGAGCTACTTCTTTCGGAGTCGCGACACCGAGGAGCTTGCCGAAGTGCTGAGCGACTGGTGGGAACGGCCGGTTGCGGGTGAAGACCCGAACTGACCTGGCCGAGTTCACGGTGGGCGATGCCATGGCGGTACAGGCGCACCTCGACGCGCTGACCAAGCCTCCGGGCAGCCTCGGCCGCCTTGAGCACCTGGCCCTCCAGGTCGGCGTCGTGCTCGGCGATCCGCCGCCGCCACTCGACCGCGCCGTCGTGTTCGTCTTCGCGGCGGATCACGGGGTAGCCGCCCGGGGCGTGTCCGCGTATCCGGCCGAGGTTACGGCTCAGATGTGCGCGAACTACGCCCATGGCGGCGCGGCGATCAACGTGCTCGCGCGTGCCTGCGGCGCCGAGGTGCGCGTCGTGGATGTCGGGGTTGCGGCCGACCTGACCCACCTGCTCGGCCTGGAGCACCGGAAGGTGCGGGCCGGCACGGACGATCTCTCGGAACGGCCGGCCATGACAGCAGCCGACGTGTCCGCGGCCCTGGCCGCCGGGACCGAATCGGCGGCGTCGCTCGACGACACCCGGATCGTGGCCATCGGCGAAATGGGCATCGGCAACACGACGGCGGCCGCGGCGGTCGTCGCCTGTCTGACCGGCGCGCCGGTGTCCACCGTGGTGGGGCGGGGGACAGGCGTCGGCGAGGCGGGGCTCGCCCGCAAGCGTGCTGCCGTGGAGCGCGGGATCGAGAGGGTTGCGCGCCGCGACGACCCGATGGAGGTGCTGCGCGAGGTGGGCGGGCTGGAGATCGCCGCCATGGTGGGCGCCATGCTCGAGGCGGCGGACCAGGGCGCGCTCGTTGTGGTGGACGGGTTCATTTCGGCGGCCGCGGCGCTCGCGGCGTGCCACCTGCGTCCGGATCTCGCCCCCTGCCTGGTCGCGTCGCACCGGTCGGCGGAACCCGGGCACGCGGTGGTGCTCGACGCGCTCGGCCTGACGCCCCTGCTGGACCTGGAGATGCGGCTTGGCGAGGCGAGCGGCAGCGTGCTCGCGATCCCGCTCGTCCGCGCGGCAGGGGCCCTGCTGCGCGACATGGCAACCTTCGCGTCGGCGGGCATATCGGGCCCGGACGACCCCGCGCCGGGCGACCCCGCGCCGGGCGACCCAGTCCGATGATGGAACTGATCCTCGTGACCGGCGGGGTTCGCGCCGGCAAGAGCCGGTGGGCCCAGGCCGAGGCGCTCGCGCGCGGCGGAGACCACGTGACGGTCATCGCGACCGCCGAGCCGGTCGACGACGAGATGCGCGGCCGGATCGAGGCGCATCGCCGCGACCGCCCCGCCGCGTGGCGCACCATCGAGGCGCCGGAGCGGGCGGGCCGCGCGATTCTGGCGGCCGGGACGGACACGGTGGTGCTGGACTGCCTGACCGTGCTGACCGGCGCTGCCATCGGGCGTGCACGCGCGAAGAGCGAAAGCGCCGCGCTGGCCGCAATGGCCGCCGAGGTCGACGGGATCCTCGATGCGTGCGCGGCGCGCTCGGGGGTGCTCGTCATCGTGACCAACGAGGTGGGGTGGGGCGTCCACCCGCCCACTGCGCTCGGACGGTGGTACCAGGACGGGCTGGGCGCTGCCAATCGGCGTCTGGCCGCCGTGGCGGACACGGTGGTGCTCATGGTCTCCGGGCTCGAGGTGCGGCTCAAGTGAGGATCGTTCTCCGGGGCGCACGGGCCGCTCTCGTCTTCCTCACACGCATTCCCGTCGGAGGCTTCCCCTACACGAACGACGAGTGGCGCTGGGCGTCGGCATGGTTCCCGTTCGCCGGAGCCGTCATCGGCGTGGTCTGCGCCGCCGTGTGGACGCTGGCCGCGCCTCTGGGTCCCTGGGTCGCGGCAATGGCTGTGCTGGTCACGTCGATGCTGCTCACCGGCGCGTTCCACGAGGACGGGCTCGCCGACTCGGCGGACGCACTCGGCGCGGCGCACGACCGCGCACGCATGCTCGAGATCCTCAAGGACCCCCGCGTCGGCACCTTCGGGGCGCTTGCGCTCGTGGTGTCGGTGGGGTTCCGCCTCGTGCTTCTCGCAGGACTCGGGGCCGCGGCGCCAGCGGCGCTCGTCGTCGCGCACAGCCTGGCGCGGGTCGGACCGGTGTGGCTGATGGCCGCGATGCCCTACGTCAGCGATGCCGGGGCGAAGAGCCGGGTGGTGACGTCCGCCGGGTCGCGACAGGCGGCGTTGGCGACGGTGCTGGGGTTGGGTGGCGTGGTGCTGGCGGTTACGTGGGTCGGCGAATTCACCGCCGCCGGCGAGACTCTCCTCCCGGCCGGGAGCGCATTGGCGACGATGGCCCTGGCCACCGCCCTCTGCGGCTGGCGTTTCAAGGCCCGCGCGGGCGGCGTCACCGGCGACTTTCTGGGGGCCACCGAACAGGTCAACGAGACGCTGATCCTCCTCGCGCTCCTGGCGACCGGAGCCGTGGCATGACGCTCGCTGCCCCGGATACCGAGCTTCTCGCCATTCGCCATGCTCCGGTCGCGGTCGAGGGGATCTTCTACGGGCAGACCGACGTCCCCACCCACCTGAATGCCGCGCAGGCCGTGGCGCACATCCAGTCCGCTGTCGCCGCCTTCGCCCCGCACACCATCTGGTCCTCGGACGCGGTGCGCTGCCACGAGCCCGCCGCGCTGCTGTCGGAGCAAATGGGCGTACCGCACATCGTCGACTCGCGCGTGCGTGAGCTGTCCTACGGCGCCTGGGAAGGGCTCGCGTGGGACGCCGTTCCGAGGGAGGAGCTGGACGAGTGGATGGCCGAGTGGCTCGTGCGGTCCCCACCCGAAGGCGAGACCGTCGCCGAGTTTGCGGAACGGGTGGCCGCCTGGTGGCACGACCTCCCTGCGGGTCGCCATTTCCTGATGGCCCACGCCGGTGTCGTGCACTGCCTGGATGTGGTGGCGGGTGGCCTCTCCTGGGAGGAGACCGGCGAACGTCGCCTCGACTTCCTGCAGCCGAAGCGATTCGCCCGCGCGCCGACAGTCCGTAGAGTAGCCGCCTCAGACGAATGACAACTATACTTTCCGTCACCCCTACAGGAATTGCCGCCATGAACGTCCCGTTTCGCGCCACCGTTCGTTTCCTTGCAACGGCCGCCGTCCTCGCCCTTATGCTCCCGCGCACCGTATCCGCGCAGACGCCCGAACTCGTCTACCTGTCCAACATTACCGGCACCTCGGGCGGTGCAACCACCGTCGAGGAGCAGACCGCCGCCACCCTGGACGCGCTCGGCGAACAACTGGCGGAGCATGGGCTCGGCTACGAGGACGTCGTCGCGGTCAACGTGTTTCTGAGGGACACGCGCCACTTCCAGGCGATGAACGGCGTCTACCGCGGCTACTTCGCGACCGACCCGCCCACGCGCGCGACCGTCGAAGCCGATCTTCCCGACCGGGCCGCGCATGTGCAGATCTCGGCCGTGGCCACGCCCGACGACATGGAGGTCATTGCGCCGCCGGGGCTGCAGTCGCCGGCGCTGCCGTATTCGTGGGGCATCCGTGCGGGCGACGTGCTCTTCATCGCGGGAGCGACGAGCCGCGATCCTGACACCTATCAGCCTGTGGGAGGCGACGTGCAGACCCAGACGCGGCGCGTCTTCGGAAACATCGGCATGATCCTCGAAGAGGCCGGCATGGGCTACGGCGATCTTGTCAGCTGCAAGGTCTTCCTCGACGACGTCCGCCTCTGGGGCGACATGAACGAAGCGTACCGCGAGTTCGTGACCGCCGACGATCCTCCCGCCCGGGCGGCGGTGCGCGGCGGGCTCATGAACCCCGCCTTCCTGGTCGAGATCCAGTGCGTGGCGGAGCGGTCGGACGAGCGCCGGGTCGTGCTGCGCGAAGGGCAGCGGCGGGGACGGTCGCCGCTATCGCCGGCGATCGCGACGGGCGAACGGGTCTGGTTGGCCGGCATGCTCGCGCGCGGAGAGGATGCGCGCGCCGAGGCGCGCAACACGCTCGCCAGCCTGGGAGGCACGCTGGAAGCCGCGGGACTGGGATTCGGCGACGTGGAGGACGTGTGGGTCTATCTGACCGACGTGCGCGACGCGGACGCCGTTCTCGAGGTGCTGGCGGAGGTCATGCCCGGCGACGTGCCGCCGGTGACCCTGGCCGGGCTGCCGCTGGTGGGGCGACTGGGTGTCGAGATCCAGATGACGGCGGCGGCGCGCTGACACACCGCGGCGAGCGGATCAGCGGGTTACCATGACCTCCGCGCCATCGACGGGGCGCTGCTCGTACGTCGTCGCGGCCGCCTGCTCGAGCCGGGCACTGTACTCGTTGATGCGAGTGCGGTCGTCGGTCCAGAAGGTGAGCAGCGCTCCGGACTGCGGGATCGTGCCGGCGACGAAAGCGCGCAGGCCCTGGTCGGTGTTCACGCGGTAAAGAACCAGGTCCGGAGCGGCTTTCAAGGAGTCGATTCGTGGGCCCTCCACCGCGAGCACCACGGCGCCGAGGTCGAGCTGATCGTGCTGGATCACGACATCCACGTACCCGAACCTGTCGTCCACGTCGACGCCCATCTGTTGCTGGGCCGACAGTCCCGCCGGGTCGCGGGCCGTCACCGTCACGACTGCGCCACCCTTCGCCAGCCCGGTTACCGTAAGGGAGTTGCCCGAGATCGTCGCAGTGGCGATCGAGGCGTTGGACACGGTGGCGGTGTAGGTCAGGCGGTCGCCATCCGGGTCGCTGAAGTGACCGGTCAGGATCACCGTTACGGTGTCGCTGACGAACATCCGGACGGCGGGGATCGCATCCGTCGCCACCGGTGGCCGGTTGGCCGGCGGCGGGGGCGCCACCGGCGGGTCGTCGGTGCCACAGGCGTGGACGACGATCGCGGCGACCGCGGCCAGGATCAGCAGGGCACCTCTCTTCATGGCCTCTGCCTCCTGTCCGCTCGCGCCGGCCAGTCGTCGCCCGGCGGTTCGTCGCCCGGCGGTTCGTCGCCCGGTGGCGTGCCGCAGCCGGACCCTTCGCCATCAACACAGTGGTCGAGCCACCGCAGCACGTCGCCCGCGTTGAAGGTTTCGTCCCGGTTGCCGAACCAGTCAAGGAAGCTCTCCTGCCCCGGTTCGAGCCGCTCGTCCCCGAGGAGATGATGCGCCGCTTCCTCTACCGTAAACGCGGCGACGACCTCCAGGCTGTCGACGATCCGGCCCACCAGATACGACCTGCCCGGAACCCCGAGCATGATCGTGTCCGCATACATGCCGGGATCCAGAGACTCCGACGAACGTGACCAGACCACCGGGTCCTCCCTGCCGCCGGCCGTCCGTTCGATCATCAGCCACTCCGTGCCACTGGAGGCCGTCCACACCGCCGAGTCGGCTCCGAAACCGGTCAGCCCGGAAGGCAGCGAATCCGTAGACACGACGGACCAGCCCGACACGCCGTAGGCCGATGTGAGCCGCAGTGCGGGAAGGGTCAGCGGCGGTTCGACCGACAGGCTGTACACCAGGGTTGCGGGACTTCCCGTTGCGAGCGGGGCTACGACCACCACGGAGTCCACGTAGGTGCCCTCGGGCAGGCTGTCCGGATCGATCGTCCATCGCACGGGGGCGCTGCCGACGCCGGTGGTGTCGATGAGTTCGAACCAGCTGGTGCGTCCGGGGTGACTGGCGGTCCATGCCACCGTTGCCGCCTGGCGGCCTTCGAAGGCGACCGCCACCGAATCCGCAAACGCCTTCGTGCTGTCCTGCAGCACCGAGGTCAGCGTTTCGTCGCGCCCCAGGGTCAAGTGACCCTTGGGCACGGCGCTATGGACCGCCACCGGAATCGTGACGTCATCGGCCACGCCGGCGACCGTCACGCGGATCGTGGCCGTGTGGTTGCCGGGGGGAAGATCGGATGCGGCAATGCTGTAGCCGAATCGTCCGCGCCCGGCTCCGGTCGGTCCCTCGAGGGTCATCCAGGGCGCGTCGGAGGCGACCGCCGTCCATGTGGCCAGATGGTCGTTCTGCCCTGTGGGCGCAACGATCACCTCACCCGCCCGCTGAGCCTCCACTTCGTAGAGGATCGTGTCGCTCAGCGACGAAGGGCGCGTCCTCGCGGTCAACGGAACCTCGATCGGAATCTCGTACATCCCCCGGCCATGCGTGGCGGCGAGCAGCCTTCCCGTTCCCGGACTGGCCGCGAGGTCGAACACCGCGGCCATCGGCAGGCCGTCGTCGAGCATTTCCCAGGTGTCGCCTCCCCGGGGGGAGTGGAACACGCCCAGGTCGGTTCCGATGTACACGGCGCCGGGCGTCTCCGGATCGTACAGGACCGCGTTGACGGGGTGGTCCGGCAGGTTGCCCGTGCGATCACGCCAGGTGCGCCCGCCGTCCGTGGTCTGGAAGACGTGACCGGTTCCGAAACCGCCGGCAACCGCGTAAACCAACTCCGGGTCGTCAGGGTGCACAGCGAGATCACCGATGTACCGGTCGGCCGGAAGCCCCTCGGCGGCCCCGACGATCGACCAGGACGCTCCTGCGTCGCGGGTAACCGCCACACCCCCCCGGCTGAGGGAGACATATACGGTATTGGGATCGGACAGTGACGGGGCGATCGCCGAGATGTTGCTGTGCGAGCCCCGTCCAGGGAAGATCTCCGACACCCGGATCCACGCTTCGGCCGCGTTGTCGCTGCGATACAGCCGTCGCGTACCGAAATAGAGCCTCTTCGAGTCGATCGGATCCATCACGAGCGGGGGGAGGAATGCAGCGTCTTCACCCGGATCGATCCCGGACCGCCGCAGCTGACCGTTCTTGTGCGGTCCGCCGTGGGCCGGGTTCCATTGTGTCTCGGCGTACCAGATGTCGCGGTTCTCGGCATCGATGGCCGTGAATCCACCGTCTCCGCCAATCAACTTGGTCCATGTGATCGTTCCGGCCGTGGACCGCAAGGTGCCCAGATCCTGGGTTCCCCCGAGGGTCACGGCGGGATCGGACGGGTGTGCGGTGACGCCCGGATAGTACTGGGCAAGGGCCAGGTTGGTGGCGAGCGAGGTCCAGCTCGTGCCGGCGTCCAGAGACCGGTACACGCCGCCGTCGTTGGCTACGTACAGGACATCCGGACCGCTCAGCGTGTCGAAGACCAGCAGGTGTTGGTCCACATGGATGTTGTTCGGGTGAATCTCCCGAAACGTGCGGCCGCCGTCGATGGAGGCCTGCATCAGGACGGCACCCAGGTAGAGCCGGTCCGGGTCCAGGGGGTGCACCGCCAGGGTCATGTCGTACCAGCACTGGCCATGGCAGGTGGCGCCCTTCGCATCGAGTTCCTGCCACGTCGCGGCCCCGTCGTCGCTCCGGTAGAGCAGCAGGCCCTGTCGATCCGACTTGTCTTCTCCGACGTTCTCCACGCCCGCGTACAGGGTCTCGGGCGCGGAGGGGGCGATCGCCAGATTGATGCGCCTGATGTCGGTATCGCGGAGACCGGCGGACGCTCGCTCCCACATGCGGCCGCCGTCGGTGGATTTGTGGATGCCCCAGTTGCCAAAATACGGATGCGAATGGAACGCCGCGTAAAGGACCGCGGGATCCGTGGGATCCATGATGAGATCGGTGGCGACGCCGCGCTGGACCCGGGTCCAGTTGCGGCCGCTGTCCGGCGAGCGAAAAAGCCCGAAGTTGCTGGCGACCAGCACCGTCGTCGAACCGAGCGTGCCTGCGGTTACTGGGTCGACGACCACGCGGGAGATCTTGGCCCCTGCGTTCCCCGGTCTTCGGAATACATCGGTCCCCTGCTCCTCCCATGTCATGCCCCCGTCCGTCGACCGGAGCACCCCGCACCCGTAGAAGCTGTCTGCCGAGAAGTGCTGTTCTCCGGTGCCCGCGTAGATGATGTCGGGGTTGACCGGATCTATGGCGATCGATCCCATCGCCAGCGAACACTCGGTGTCGGTAAGGGGCGTCCAGGACACGCCGCGGTCTTCCGATTTCCACACGCCGCCCTGCGCCCCGCCGATGTAGAGAATGGCCGGGTTGCGCGGATGGATCGCGATCGTCGACACGCGTCCGGCCACGAAACCGGTCCAAGGGTCGTCGACACGTTCAGGTCCGATGAAGCGCCACGGCGCGCCGGGACCAACTGCCCGCCGTGGCCCGAAGCCGCGCATGCCAGCGACCTGGCTTCTTGCGATCTGGAGACGGGCGGCGAAGTCCACTGCGCTGCCCGAGTAGAGGCGCAGGCGCTCGTATTCGATGCGGCCGCGGAGTTGATCCTCCTCCTGGGCGGCGGCGCCAAATGGCAGGACCAGGACGGCCAGGACCGGCAGGACAATGGTGCGGATCCACCGTGCGTTCGTGATCATTCCGGGCAACGATACTCGGCTTGGGACCTTGCGGCAATACACGGCACCTTGTTTTGTCAAGACCCACAGGAACCGTGGCCCGAGACTGAATCCCGACACCGGCGAGCCCGACCATGAAAACCGCGAAACCGCATGCTTCCAGTGCCACGATCATCGTCCTGGTCCTGGCCGCGCTCGCGGCCTGCGACCGTCCGCCGCCCGCACCCATCCCCGTCGTCGAAGCCACCGTCGCCGCCGTCCAGGAGGCGATCATCTCCGGCCGCACCACCTGCCGCATGGTCGTGCAGGCGTACCTGGACCGGATCGAGGCGTACGAGGATCGGGTCAACGCGATCACCGTGGTCAACCCGGCCGCACTCGACCGCGCGGACGAACTCGACGCCGCGCTGGCCACGGGTGCCGAGCCCGGCCCGCTCTTCTGCGTGCCCATGCTTGTCAAGGACAACTTCGACACCCGCGACATGATCACCACGGCGGGCTCGGTCGCGCTCGCGAGCAGCATCCCCCCCGACGACGCGTTCATGGTGAGGCGCATCCGCGAGGCGGGGGCGATCGTTCTTGCCAAGACGAACATGGCGGAATGGGCCTTCAGCGCACGCCAGTCGGTCAGTTCGTCCTTCGACACCACGCGCAACGCCTACGCGCTCGACCGCGTTCCGGCGGGCTCGAGCGGCGGGACCGCGTCGGGGGTCGCGGCGAACTTCGGCCTGATCGGGCTGGGCAGCGACACCGGCAATTCGATCCGCGGCCCGTCCTCGCGGCTGGCGCTCGTCGGCATCCGCTCGACCATCGGGCTGACCAGCCGCGACGGGGTGGTTCCTCTCTCCTTCGACCGCGACATCGCCGGTCCCATGGGCCGCACCGTGGAAGACGTGGCCCGCGTCTTCAACGTCGTCGCCGGCCACGATCCCGCCGACCCGTACACCGAGGCCGGGCGCGGCCGCCGCGAAGACGACTACACCAGCTTCCTCGACGCGGACGGCCTGCAGGGCGCGCGCATCGGGGTGCTCCGCGCCCTGGTCGACACGGAAGACGCGGATTCGGCTGTCGTCGCGGTCTTCGAGCATGCGCTCACCGAACTCGCCGGGCTCGGCGCCGAAGTGGTCGACCCGTTCGACTTCGACGTGCAGGCCCAGCTGGACCGCGAGAACATGTTCTGCGGCCGCTTCCGCTACGACATGCACGTCTACCTGAACTCACTCGACGACGCCCCGTTCACCGACGTGGTGCACGTGCTGGAGACCGGCGAATACTCGGACTACGTCGAGAACTCGTTGCGGCGGGCCGGTGAAACGCCGCTCGACCTGCACCCGGCCGAACGGGATCCGCCGTGCCCGGATTACCTCGAAAACGAGGGGCGCCAGGCCTATCTGGCCGACCTGGTGGCCGCCATGGACGCCGCTGGCGTCGACGCGCTCGTCTATCCGTCGTGGCTCAGCCCGCCCGCGCACATCGACCGGGGGCGCGAGGAATACAGCGGCGACAACAGCCAGCGCGTGGCGCCCGCCACCGGAATGCCCGCGATCACGGTCCCCATGGGCTTCACCGAGGACACGCACCCGGCCGGTCTGCAGATCCTGGCCCGGCCGTACGCGGAGGGCCTGCTGCTGCGGCTCGCGTACGCGTACGAACAGGGGACGCGGCACCGCCGCCCACCGCCGGGCTTTGACGAGCTGGTGCCGGCCACGCCCGCTGCGGACGAGCAGTGACGGCGGCTCAGAACGTCGTCGCGATCCCCGCCTGGATGCCGAAAACGCGGTGCCGGGCCGTCTCGCCGACGTACTTGTTGATGTCCTGGAAGCCGTAGCTGTAGAGCACGCCGAGGGTCGTGCGTATCGACCCTGTGCCCATCTCGAAGGCCAGTCCGCCGGACAGCCCGAAATCGACCGACCGGGTTTCGAGTTGGGCAGCGGTGCAATCGCGGCTGGCGCTGAGTTGCTCCTCCTCGGCGGTGACGTCGAAGGTGACGCGGCAGTCCAGTTCAAAGGACACGTAGGGACCGATCAATGCGTAGAACGGCAGGTCCGGGGCTCCCGGGGGCGAGATGCGGGCCAGCGCCGTCAGGTCGACGCTCTCGAACGAGATGTCGAAGTTGGCCGTCACGTCGTCTTCAGCCAGTGCGATGCGCGCGCCCTTCTGCGCCCACTGGGCACGAAGCTCGACGCCGAACGGGGTATCCCCGATGGGGTAGGCGACCCCGAGCCCGGCCGCGGTGCCCGTGAGCTGTGACGGATCGAAGGTCACCCCCGTGCTGCTCGCGAACGTCATGGTCGCCGAGTTCACACCAAACACGGGAATGAGCAGGGTCAGGGGGCTCCCGTCGTCCTCGGGTTCCGCGACGGCCATGGGCATGGGGGTGCGCGTTGCGGGTGCTCGCGGTGTTGCCGGCATAGCCGCGGCCGCCTCGCGTACCCCGGCCTGCCTGTGAGCCTCATCAAGAACCACCAGCGCCGCCGAGTAGTGCTCGCCCTGCCGGCCGGCCTCCTGCAGGTAGCGGGTCGCGGAGTCAATCGCGGTCTGCGGATGCCCGGCGTCCAGCGCCACCTGCGCGTGCCGGAACCACAGCGCCGGCGGGGTCTCCATGCCGTGTCTGGCCTGCAGCGCCAGCACAACGTCCAGGCTTTCGAGCGCCGCGCCAAACTCCCGGTTCTGGATCTGCCGGTCGGCACGCACCATGTAGAGGTCCACCTGGATCTCGGGTGGCAGTTCCTGGCCCGCCCCGACCCCCGGTCCCGCCAACAGGCCAAGGACCACCGCCACCCCGGCCAGCCACCGATTCGGTCTGCCCATCGTTGCTAATCTCCGGTCGAAAGTGGTTCAGCACGGCCGACGCAATGTACGAACCGGCCTACTCCGGGGGCCACCTCGGCAGCGCCCGCCCCGTCGTCCACGGCACGCCCGCCTCTTCCAGCCGCGCCTCGAGCGCCGGCAGGTCGGTCTCGACGAGCTGTTGCAGGTCGGGATACAGTCCGCCGAACAGCCTCCGCGCGATCCGGTACTGCTCGCGGTGCGTTCCGGTCGGCCCGTGCATGCCGTTCCAGTGCCCGCGCACGATCTGGTTCACACGCCCCGTGATGCCCGGCAGGTCGGGTTCCGCGCGCGACGTCCGGGTCCTTGATCCTTCGAGCGTTTCCCGGAGGTCCAAAAGCCTGAGCTCGATCGCGCGGGCCTCGTCCGTCAGCTCGCCCGGCGCGGCGGGCCAGCGCTGCAGCGCCTGCTTGATGGCCGCGATCCTCTGCGCGGCTCCGGCCGCCACGCGCTGGCTGCCCGTGACCGCGCGGAGAAGCTCGCCCGTCTCGCGCTGGAACGCGAGGATGCCCGCCCGGTCCTGCTGGGCAATCGCGGGCTGGTTGAGCGGCGCGATCGTGAACGGCACCGGCCCCGCCAGCTCGGTCACCTCGCCGTCGACGCGCTGCGCCAGCGACACCGTGTAGTCGCCCGGGAGCGCCATCGGGCCGTTGCCCCCGCCGCCGAACCCGCCGAAACCACCGAAACCGCCCCCGCCACCGCCCCCCGTCACCGGATTGTAGCCCGGATAGCGGTAGTTCCACACGGCGCGGTGAACGCCCCGGCCGGTCGACCCGTTCACGACGTTGACGACGTTGCCCGCGTCGTCGTGCACGGTGAGAAAGACCCGCGGTGCCTCTTCGCGATCTTCAGCCTCCAGCTCTTCCCACGACGGATACGGCGTGTCTTCGCCCGCACGCTGCGCTCGTCGCTCGGCCGCCCTCCTCTCCGCCTCACGAGTCCTCAGCGTCTCGCCCACCCAGTACGTGAAGGTCACGCCCAGCGGCGGGTTGTCGGCGGCGTAGAAGTCGCTGCCGTTCGCGCCGCCGGGGTTCCAGGGCACATACATGTCTCCATCGGCCACTTCGAAGATGTGACCGCCGCCGGCGAGGATCTCGTCGGACGCGCGGGCCAGCTCGCGGAGCGGCGTGTAGTCGTCGACCACGTAGAAGCTGCGGCCGAAGGTGGCGGCCACCAGGTCGCCCTCGCGCTGCTGGATCTCGAGCTCGCGCACGGCGATCGTGGGCAGCCCGGCGTCGAAGTCCATCCACGACTCCCCGCCGTCGACCGAGACGAAGGCCCCGAACTCGGCGCCCAGGAAGAGCAGGCCCGGCTCGACGTGGTCCTGCACGATCGAGAAGCTCGGGCTGTTGTCGGGCAGGCCGCCGGTGATCATCGTCCAGTCGACGCCGCGGTTGGTGGACCTGAGCACGTAGGGCCGGAAGTCGTTGCGCTTGAAGTTGTTGACCACGACGAACACCTCGTCGGGGTTGTGCAGCGACGCCTCGACGTCGTGCACGAAGCTCGTGTCCGGCACACCCGGCAGGCTCTCGACGGCGCGCCAGGTGCCGCCCCCGTCTTCTGTTACCTGCACCAGCCCGTCGTCGGTGCCCACGTAGATCAGCCCTTCGGCCAGCGGCGACTCGGAAACCGCCACGATGTGCCCGAACGACGACGTCGAGCGGTTCTTGGCCACCGCGTCGACGCTCCACACGCGCCCCATGACCTCGAGCTGGTTGCGGTCGATGTTGCGCGACAGGTCGCCCGAAATCGCGCGCCAGCTGGTCCCCTGATCGTCGCTCTGGAAGAGGATCTGCGCGCCGAAGTAGATGCGGTTGTTGTCGTGGGGCGACATGTGCAGCCCGGCGTCCCAGTACCAGCGCAGCGGCGGGCCGTCCGGGTCCGGCTGCGGCTGGATGTCGAGGCGCTCCTTGCTGCCTCGGTCGAAGCGCGAAATCACCCCGTACTGCAGCTGCGAGATGATGATGTCGGGGTTTTCGGGATCGATCACCGGGTCGAATCCGTCGCCGCCGAGGGTTACGTACCAGTCCGAATTGCGTATGCCGCCGCCCAATGTCTGCGACGGTCCGCCCAGCGTGTTGTTGTCCTGCGTGCCGCCGTAGACGTAGTAGAACGGCTCGTCGTTCGAGGTCGCGACCTTGTAGAACTGGGTCAGCGGCAGGTTCGGGAAGAAGTGCCAGTTCTCGCCGAAGTCGTGCGTCTCGTACAGCCCGCCGTCGTTGCCGAGGATCAGGTGCTCGGGGTCGTCCGGGTCGAAGGCGATCGCGTGATGGTCCACGTGGACCCCCTGCGTGGGGAGCCGGCCCCACGTCTCGCCGCCGTCGTCGGACATCTCGACGAAGGTGTCGAGCGAGTAGATGCGGTCGAAGCGGTGCGGGTCGGCGTAGAGCTCGTGGTAGTACATCGCCGCGCCCGACTGGTAGCGCGAGGTGCGGCTCCAGTTCTCGCCCATGTTCTCGCTGCGGAAGGTGCCGCCGCTGCCCATCGACGCCTCGACGATCGCGTAGAGCACGTCCGGGTTGATCGGCGAGATCGCCATCCCGATCCGCCCCTTGTCGCCCGACGGCAGCCCGCGGTTGATCGCGCGCCAGGTGTTCCCGCCGTCGGTGGACTTGTGGATGCCCGATCCCGGCCCGCCGTCGATCATCGTCCACTGGTGCCGGCGCCGCTGCCACGACGACGCGTACATGACGTCCGGGTTGCGCGGGTCGAAGTAGACCTCGTTGACGCCGGTGTGCTCGTCGATTTCGAGGACCAGCTCCCAGGTCTCGCCGCCGTCGGTGGTGCGGTAGAGGCCTCGCTCGCCTCCTGCCGCCCAGAGCGGACCTTGCGCGGCGACGAACACCGTGCGCGAGTCGTCCGGGTGGACCGCGATCATGCCGATGTGGCGCGACGTCTCCAGCCCCATGTTCGTGAACGACCGCCCGCCGTCGACCGACTTGTAGACGCCGTCGCCGTATCCCACCGAGCGCTGGCCGTTGTTTTCGCCGGCGCCGACCCAGAGGGTGAGGTGGTCGTTCGGGTCGAGCGCGATCGCGCCGATCGAATACGAGCCGTAGTTGTCGAAGATCGGCGTCCAGGTGGTGCCCGCGTTGGTCGTCTTCCAGACGTTCCCCGAGCTGGCCGCCACGTACCAGGTGCTGCGGTCGGTGGGGTCGACGGCGATGTCGGCGATGCGCCCCGAGGCCGTAGCCGGGCCGATGCTCCGCCAGCGGAAGGAGGAGAGGAGGCCGGCGTTCAGCTCGGCGGGGCCGTCCTCGTCGCCGCCCGCGCCGCCACCGCGCTGCTGGGCGGAGAGGGTGGCGGGGGCCGCGAGGGCCGCGAGCAGTGTCGTGGCGAGGAGGGCCGCGAAGGGGACGCGCGAAGTCGTGCCGCGCAGGGATGTTGGCAAGCGATGGTCGTGCATTGTGGTTCCCGATGGGGTGAGGATGGTAGCCGTGCGCAGTGAGTCTAGGGCATTCGGGGGGACGGGACCATAACGGTCAAACCCGCCACGCCACCGTCAGCGTCAGGCTGAGCGCCCCGGTATCGGGTGTCTCCACGGTGTAGAGGATCGTTGACCCGCGGCCGACGGTGGAGTCATGGCTGCGCAGCTGGTCCCACTCCCGTCCCTCGCTCAGGAACGTGCCTGACGCGGCCCAGCGGGCCCCGAGGCCGACCGAGAAGCGGTCCGTCGCGTTCAAGGCGATTCCTCCCAACACCTGGTAGCCCAGCAGGGTGTCGGTCAGCTTCGCGTGGCCCACCGTCGTGGTCCCGGCCAGCTTGGCCTTCAGCAGCGGATCCTCGAACGTGGCGATGCGTTCGGGCAGGTCGTTGCGCTTCCACAGCGACAGGTAGTCGACCGCCATGTGCACGGCGCCGATGCCGGCCCCGAGGTACGGCGTGAAGCGGGAGACGGTCGGCAGGTCGTAGGTCACGTTGGCGAACAGTCCGCGGCTGACGACATGCCCCGCGCCGCCGATCGCGACCTCAAGCTCCTGCTCCGCCTTGCCCTGGGTGACCACGTCGCCGATCACGGTCGGGGAGTAGTCGTGGTAGGAGGTCATGCGGAAGCGGTACTCGCCCTCGATGCGCAGGCTGCTCCACCCGTACCCGATCGCCATGCCGGCGGCGAACCCCTGTGTCGCCCCGGACGTGTTCGACCAGGCGGTGGGCGGCGGCGGCGTATCGCACTCGGTGCCCGCCTCCACGCCCGCTGGGTTGATGATCAGGTCGCAGCGCGTGCCCCAGTCGTTGTCCACGCCCTCAAGGCGCAGCGACGGGGAGAGCACGATTCCGAGGTCCGACCGGACGTAGATCCCTTCCTGGGCGGAGGCTTCCCCTGCGACCGCCAGTGCCGTGATGAGCAGAATCGGGCGAAATATAGTGGTTTTGTATGTCATTTGTCAAATCACTCCCAAGGGTATGACCCTCGACGGGTCCAAAACAAGGAAAAACGGTGCCGGAAGAGCGCCGACACGCGTCGGTTACGGTCGAATCATCGCGTCGGAGCGGGCGTCCGGCAACCCCGGAGAACAGCGTCCAGAGTGTGACATTTTCAATGCCCGGAAGTGTGACGTTTTCGATGCCCATTGACACCACCGCGACTGTTCGGCGGCTGGCGGGCGTCTCCCCTGGTGCAGGCGCGGGCTGGACGCATGAAGGGTGTGGGGCCGTGGCCGCCGCTTCGTCGGACAATGGTACGGCCGACTCGGCAGTTACCGGCGTGGGGGCACCCGCGTGGCGCCCAGGGGGAGAGCTGCGGGGAGGAGGGGCCGTGGTGGCGATCAGGAGTGCGTCGGCCGCGATTGCGGGGGTCGCGGCGGGACTTCCTGGAGAAGTGGAGTGGCAAGGGGCGCCGCTGTCGTGCCGGATTGCCGCATCCGAAGCGTGGGAATCGGTCGAAAACTCAGTAAATCTCGTTATGACAACGACTTAGAACATTCGATGATCCGGGAACCCGGGAACTCTTAACCGTTAAGAGCCGTAGCGTTCACCGTTACCGTCCCGATAATGGATGCGGTGCGAATGTAGGAGCCGCGGAAGTCCACGGTGACCGTCCCGCCGGTCTCACCGATGTTGGCGGGAGCTGAGGTTGCATCGAAGCTGGCGTCCGCGGGGAAGCCGCTGATCGTAACAGTGTAGGAGCCTTGCTCCACAGTGTCGAAGCGGTAGTTCCCGCCGCCAGCCGTTGCGGTGCTGGCCCCGTTGCTGAGGGAGACGGTCACCCCGTCGACCCCCATGCCCTCGATCGAGACCTGGCCCACGATGGAGCCGGTCGGCGGCGGAGGCATGACGTCCTCTCCACACGCGGCGACGATCGGGAGCACCAGCAACGTTGCCGCTGCAAGGCACTTCCTGAGTCTGTCCATTCCATTCTCCTTGGAAATGGTTGAGTTGAGCTGCCCCGCGTCTCGGGGCGCTTGCCAGTCCCTTTCCGCAAGATTGATGCCAATCCTGGAAGGGGTTCTAAGTTGTTAGGAGCGATATATATAAGGACGACGCCGCGTACGCAAGAGGCATCGGATTCTGGAAAACCGTCAGGTTTCCGTCGCTCATTTCCGATTCGCGTAGTAACGCGCCACGGCTCCGCGCCCGGCAGCCTGGTGCCGGGAGTAGTGAGCCGGCATTCGCTCGGACTTCCAGCGGCCGGCGTTCATGATCGCCACGAGGCCGACTCCGTGCGCCGTGAGGTCCTGTGCCATGCCCACACGGGGCGAGTGCCCGGAAAACCCCTCGCCGAGGCCCGCCGACCTGCACATCGCGGCGATCCTGCTGCTGATGGTCCTTCCGCGCTTGACTCCGAAGACCCGGGCCTCCGGGGACGAAGTCTGCGGCCGGATGCGGTTCAATGCCGCGGTGGCGCGAACGCCCACGTACAGGACTGCGGACGTATTCGACGTCTTCGAGCGGCGAATCGTGATCCGGGAACTTCCATCCTGGCATTGTCTTACGTCGGCCCAGCGTAGATCGGCGGCTTCGTGGCGTCGGAGGAGCGCGTCTCGCATGACCGAGACGATGGCGATGTCGACAGCGCCCCGCCAGCGTGCGGCCTCGGCGGATTCGGTGCGGCCGGACGGGTACACGCGCGTAATACGAGCGGTGTCGATGATGGCCATTAACCCCGCTTGCCGCAGTCCCCGGGCCTGCCTGGGCTCGTCTCTTCCGTTTGCGGCTGCGCGGTTTCTCACGCCGGCAAGGGTCATTCTGACGCCCTCGGAAGTCGTGGGTGTCGGCAGGCCGGCGTTGCGATGGAAGAAGCTGATCGCCTTGCGATCCATGGCCAGCGAGGAGAAGGACAGCCCCATTGCGTCGCGGTGGACGAGATAGGCGGCCACGGTGACCGGATCGGCGGGAAGTGATTTGACCCCTTCGGTTTGCGCCCACGCCAGAAAGCGGTTCCAGGCTGCAAGGTAGACCTTTCTCGTGGTCGGGCGCTGGCTTTCCATCACGGCCGCGGCTACGGCGTCGAGGTGGCGTGTGGGGAGGTCGTTTTCGGTTCTTGCGAGGTTGCTTTCAGTATTGGTCAGAGCGGTGGCGGAATGGATGTTCATGGTTCCCTCCATCATTCCGTATGGAAGCCCCGGCCATCATCCGAAGCCGGGACGGTAACGGTGGAGAACATGGGGCTCGGCGGCGTCACGGTACGCCTTTCAGGCATGGCCGACTCCGAAACGGCAACCGACGCCGCCGGCCAGTATTCCTTCACGGGGCTGCGCGCCGGGACGTACTCGGTCGAGATCTCCGGGTTCGATTCGAACGAGGTGAGTTTCTCGAGCACGTCCGGCGCAGCGACGGTCGGCGTGGGCGAGTCGAAGGTCGTGAGCTTCGACGGCACCTATCTCCGTACGGCGGGGATCATGGGCCAGGTGAGCGTGGACGGCGAGGGTCTTGGCGGCGTGACCGTCACCCTGATGGGCCAGGATGCGGAGGCGACGAGTGTCACCGACGCGGGTGGGCTCTACGCGTTCTCGCAGCTCCGTTCGGGCGACTACACGGTCGCGATCAGCGGCTACGACACCGACGACTACGAGTTCGAGACCACCTCGAAGAGTGTGACCATCGCCACGGGCGAGACCGCGAGCGTTCCGTTCGACGGCACGCTGCTCCGCACGGCGGGGATCGCGGGCCGGGTCAGCCTTGATGACGGCATGGGCCTCGATGGCGTGACGGTCATGCTGGCCGGCGCGGCCGAAGCGACCACCATGACGTCCAACGGCGGGCAGTATGCGTTCGCGGGTCTGGCGGCCGGCACCTACGTGCTGAGCATCGAAAACCCGAACGAGATGGCGTACAACTTCGCCGAAGACGAGATGCAGAAGACGGTCATGCTGGAAGACGACCAGTCGGCGATCGTCAACTTCTCGGGAACGCACACCCGCACCGCTTCGGTGTCGGGCATGCTGTTCATCGACGAGGTGGATCAGAACAAGATGCACGACGACGGCGAGCCCTCGATCACTGCAGCGCTCGCCCCGCTCGTCGCGGCCGGCGCGCTGGACCCGGCGGTCGTGGCCGCAGTGCTGGCCAAGGCGAGGGTGATCCTGCGCGGTCCCGACCTCAACACCATGCAGTACATCGCGATCATGCCGGACGGCACGTTCTCGACGGGCGCGGCCCTGATGGCCGGCTCGTACCAGGTCGAGTTGCCGGTTAACGACGACGACGTGGCGGCGGGTCTCGCCGCGGCCGGCGTCGGGTTCGTGGGCGAGTCGATGGTGGTCAACGTCGACGCTGGCGGCGCCGCGATGGTCAACTTCCCGTTCAGGATCACCACGCAGACAGTGGCGACGGGCGCCCGCATGGGCGGCGGCGGCCACTACGGCCTTCCGGTCGAGGGCGTGAAGCTGGCGCTGTACGCGCGCGCCGACGGCACCGACATGCTGGGCGAGGCCACGACCAACGAGATGGGCATGGCCACGTTCAACTTCGCGCGGGCCGACAACACCGGTCCGGCGGGCAACGACAACATCGTCTTCGTGAAGGCGATGGACACGGGCCATCCCGCGCTGCACGTGAGCGGCAACGAGTTCGTCGAGATCCAGTACGCGTCGACGGCGCGTCTCTACGCGGCGGACGCCGAGAAGGAAGTGGCGACGCTGGTCAACGTGGCAGTCGCGTTCGACTTCTGGGTCAAGAGCGACGCGGACGCGCGCGACGGCGACGAGGGGCTCGAAGGATGGCGCACGGGAGTGGGCATGGTCGGCGAGGACGGCGAGGCCACGCCGCTCGACATGGCACCCGACGCCACCGACGAGGACGGCAAGAGCTCCTTCGCGTACGCGATCACCGACCCGGCGAACATGCTGCCCGCAACGTTCGCCGTGGCCGCGGTCGAGGTAGCCGCCGCTCCGTGCGTCGGAGGGATGGTCTCCGACCAGCCCGACCAGTGTGAGATGTGGGAACAGAGCGCACCGCTCGTGCACACGCACACCGGGCTCGACCTTCCTCCCGGCGCGGATGACGACCCGATCGACCTGGGTCCCATCCGGATCACCTACACCACGCAGGCCGTCTATGTCGGCGCGCACCGCGAGCTGGACGACCGGACCGGGTACACCGACTACATCGGTGTCGGAGACGGGGATGACCGTCCCATGGGAGACGCTGTGGGCGAGATCGAAGTCAGCCTCATGGTCGCGGACAGCAGGGGTCGTCTCATTCCCTTCGAGTACGACCACGACATGGACGAGGACACGGACGACATCGAGGCTACCAAGACCGTCGGCAGTGATGGGATGGTGTCGTTCGCGCACATTCCTTCGGACACGGAAATCACGGTCGTGGCCGATGCGGGCAGCGGCATGATGATCGTTCCGGATGATCGCGCCAGCACGGAGATCGACGCGTTCGGCGATCAGCTGGACGACTACCCGGACGGCAAGATGGTCGGCGCCTTCGGCGACGGCAGCGGTGCGCGTCCGGACGTCTGGATCTGCCCGCTGTGGAGACTCGATCACGAGGATCCGAACGACAACTGCTCGACGTTCGCCTACAAGTGGACGACCGGGACGGTTTCGGGCTCGATCACCGGTCTCCGCAAGGGTGACAAGGCAACGGTGACCCTGACGCCGGTCAACAGCAACGAGGACTACGAAGATGACCTGGCGGACGAGGTCGAAGTGACTGCCCCTGGCGGAGCGACCAGTTACTCCTTCACGGGTGTTGCGGACGGACGGTATATGGTCATGCTCGAGGCCAACCCGGGCAGCTGGGAAGAGGACGACGCCGACGGCATCGAGATTGAGCACGACGAGGCCAACACCGAGGACGACTACACCGGCGACGCCGTCGCAGTAGCTGCCCTGTCCGCCACCGACCTGCGCGGCACGATCAGGGGTGCGATCGGCAACGACGGCAACGCCAGCGGCGGCTTTACGGGGTCCGAGTCGAGAGCGGGCGTCGTGGTGAACCTGCACGCGGCGAGCGCACCGATCAGCTCGGGCTCCAACACAGGCAGGCGCACTGCCGGTTCGGCGGTCGTGGCAACTGCCGAGACCGATGAAGACGGTGCGTACATGTTCGAGGGTCTGCAGGTAGGCAAGCACTACTTCGTGAAGCCTGAGGGCACGGACCTGTACACCGCGGTCAGGAACGGCAGCACGAGCATCGCGAACGAGAAGAGCACCGATGTCGTGACGCACGCGCTCACAACAGCCATCGTGCCCGTTGACGACTACGAGCCCAACGCCGCGATGATGTGGGACGCGCACACCAGCACGTTGAACAACGCGGGTGGCAACGACTTTGCGTTGCTTTACACCAACGGCGAGGTCGAGGGCGAGGTGTCGGATCCGAGCGCGCGCGCTGCTCACAGTCGCTCGGTCGTCGAACTGCATCTCTGCAAGACGACGAACCAGGTAATTGATAACACCCAGACCCCGCCCGCAGTAACGACTGCGGCAAGCCAGTGTGCGACCTACACCGGCGATGTCGCCGAAGCCGACGTCGGTGCCGACGGCGAGTGGATTGCCGATGGGCTGCGTGAAGGCATCTACGAGGTGGTCGTGGACCTGCCTGCGGGTTACGTGCACGTGAGCGAGAGCGGCACGGAGACGACAACCGATCCCGGCTACTTCAACCAGCAGCTCGTTACCCTGGAGGGGGGCCGTGCGGACGCCAGCACCATGACGTTCCACATCAAGGACCGGAACGCGGAGGGTGAATCGGCGCTGACCAGTGTGACGGTCGACGCTGCTACCTGTGGGACGACCAGTCTTGACACCACGGACCACGACAGCAACCAGTGCGGCCACGACGCCGCCGGTTCATTCACCGTGGTGGTCACGGCGTCCACCGGCGCGGTGGTCCGGTTGAGCAATCTCGGGACCGACGATGACGTGAACACCAGCGCCGCGCGGTCGTTCCAGGTGAACAACGGAAGGGCTTCGACGGTCACGCTGAGTGATCCGGGCTCGGAAGCGTTCTTCGTCCACGTCCGGTCCGAGGACGGCTACCAGACCAACGGAGCGGCCGGTTTGAACAATGCGGCCACCGAGGGCTTCACTCTCCGGCGCGACGCCGACGTGCGCTTGAAGCAAGTCACGATCTCATGGAGCGGCGACAGAATCGAACTGGATCGCGACGCGCTCAACCTGGATCCCGACGGTGAGACGGATCCGGTGACCGGGACGACCGTCCTGAGGGTCACGGTGGACAAGGGCGACAATGGGGCCGACGTACCCGAAGGCCTCACGGTTGCAGCCTCCAGCATGACCACCGGATTCGGTGACGTCAACTTCGGCACCGTCGACGTGACCACTAGTCCCATCGCGTGTTCCGCCGGTTTCGATGCCCTCACTGACGACGCAGGCACTCTCACGTTGCCGGCAAACACGTCGACCACGAAGGGCAGCGACGGGGTCTGCTTCAGGCTCGCGGACAGCGACGGTGATGCGACCAACCCCGACGCCAACGGGAGCAACAACCGCGACTACATCCTGATCGTCACCAGGCAGTAGGAACGGACCAACCCGTCGGGATTCCGCTTCAGGAATCACAACGGCGCAGGAACAGCACCCCCGCCCGGTTCGCCGGGCGGGGGCAACCCTGTTGCACCCGCCGAGGTCATGAAATGGCTCCAACCACATGAGCAGGCTCAGGAAGCTTCTTGGGGCGGCAACATTGCTGGTGCTCCCGGTCATCGCCGCGTGCGGAGAGGACATCATGCCTCCGCTGTCAACCGGCTCCATCGTGGGCCAGGTCACGATCGAGGGAATGGGGGTCGACGGGGTGACCGTCTCCCTTGGCAACGGGGCCTCCACCGCAACGGCTGGGGGCGGGAACTACCGTTTCGACAGCGTGGAGCAGGGCTCCTACACCGTCACAATCAGCGGATTCCCCGCGGACGCCAGCTTCGACGCAACCTCAGCTCTCGCCAACATCGGCGATACCGGCGGGACGGCGACCGTGGACTTCCGCGGCATCTACCTCCGTACGGCGTCCATCATCGGAGTCGTAACGGTGGAGAATATGGGGCTCAGCGGAGTGACGGTACGCCTCTCCGGTATGGCCGACTCCGAGACCACAACCGACGACAGCGGCCAGTACTCGTTCACGGGGCTCCGCGCCGGGACGTACTCGGTCGAGATCTCCGGGTTCGATTCGAACGACGTGAGCTTCTCAAGCACGTCCGGCGCGGCGACGGTCGGCGTGGGCGAGTCGAAGGTGGTGAGCTTCGACGGCACTTCTCTCCGCACCGCGGGGATCATGGGCCAGGTCAGCGTCGACGGCGACGGGCTCGGCGGTGTGACCGTCACCCTGATGGGCCAGGGCGCCGAGGAGACGAGTGTCACCGACGCGGGTGGGCGCTACGCGTTCTCGCGGCTCCGGTCGGGCGACTACACGGTCGCGATCTCGGGCTACGACACCGACGACTACGAGTTCACGACGACCGCGAAGAGCGTCACCATCGCCACGGACGAGACCGCGAACGTTCCGTTCGACGGCACGCTGCTCCGCACGGCGGGCATCGCGGGCAGGGTCAGCCTCGATGACGGCATGGGCCTTGACGGCGTGACGGTCACGCTGGCCGGCGCGGCCGAGGCGACGACCGAGACCTCGAACGGCGGGCAGTACGCCTTCGCGGGGCTCACGGCCGGCACGTATGTGCTGAGCATCGAGAACCCGAACGAGACCGCGTACACCTTCGCCGCAGACGAGATGCAGAAGACGGTCATGCTGGAGGACGACCAGTCTGCGATCGTGAACTTCTCGGGGACGCACACCCGGACTGCTTCGGTGTCGGGCATGCTGTTCATCGACGAAGTGATGCAGGACAGGATGTACACCGAGGGCGAGCCCTCAATCACCGCAGCGCTGGCACCCTGGCTGACTTCGTTGGCCGAGGATGACCCGGCGCAGATGGCGGTCGCAGCCCTGCTGGCCAAAGCCAGTGTGAAGCTGCGCGGCCCCGATCTGAACGAAGAGCAGGACATCGCGATCATGCCGGACGGCACGTTCTCGACCGGCGCGGCCCTGATGGCCGGTTCATACCAGGTCGAGCTGCCGGTCAACGACGACGACGTGGCGGCGGGTCTCGCCGCGGCCGGCGTCATGTTCGTCGGCGAGTCGATGGTGGTCAACGTCGAGGCTGGCGGCAGCGCGACGGTCAACTTCCCCTTCCAGATCACCATGCAGACGGTGGCAACGGGTGCCCGCATGGGTGGCGGCGGCCACTTCGGCGCTCCGGTCGAGGGCGTGAAGCTGGCGCTTTACGCGCGGGCCGACGGCACCGACATGCTGGGCGAAGCCGAGACCGACGAGATGGGCATGGCGTCGTTCACATTCGCGCGCGGCGACAACACCGGTCCGGCGGGCAACGACAACATCGTCTTCGTGAGGGCGGTGGAGTCGGGCCATCCCGCGCTGGTGGTCTCGGGCAATGAGTACGTCGAGATCGCGTACGCGTCGACGGCGCGTCTCTACGCGGCGGACGCCGAGAAGGAAGTCGCGACGCTGGTCAACATCGCGGTCGCGTTCGACTTCCGGGTCAAGAGCAACGAGACGGCCCGGGACGGCGACATGGGCCTCGAAGGATGGCGCACCGGAGTGGCCATGGTCGGCGAGTACGGCGAGGCCACACCGCTCGCAATTGCACCCGACGCCACCGACGAGGACGGCAAGACCTCGTTCGCGTACGCGATCACCGATCCCGCGAACATGCTGCCCGCGACGTTCACGGTCATGGCGACCGAGGGCGACGACGAGGCGCAGCCCGACATGGGCGAGATGTGGGAGCAGGGCGACGCCCTGACCTACACGCACACCGGTCTCGACCTCCCGCCGGGCAAGGACGACGACATGCTCGACCTCGGCCCCATCCGGATCACGTTCACGACGCAGGCCGTCTACGTAGGCGCGCACCGTGAGCTGGACGACCGGACCGGGTACACCGACTTCATCGGTTTCGGAGACGGGGACGCCCGTCCCACCGGCACCGCGATCGACGAGATCGAAGTCAGCCTCATGGTCGCGGACAGCAGAGGTCGTCTCAGGCCCTTCGAATACGACCACGACCTCGACGACGAGACCGACGATGTCGAGGCCACCGCGACCTTTGACGAATCGGGCATGGTGTCGTTCCCCCATATCCCCGCGGCTACCGAAATCACGGTCGTGGCCGATGCCGGCAGCGGCATGATGATCGTTCCCGATGATCGCGCCAGCGCGGAGATCGACGCGTTCGGCGATCAGCTGGACGACTACCCGGACGGCAAGATCGTCGGCGCCTTCGGCGACGGCAGCGGCGCCCGCCCGGACGTCTGGATCTGCCCGCTGTGGAGGCTCGATCACGAGGATCCGAACGACAACTGCTCGACGTTCGCCTACAAGTGGGCGACCGGAACGGTTTCGGGCACCGTAGACCGTCTGCAGGAGGGTGACGAGGACGTGCGGATCAGGCTGGAGCCGGTCAACAGCAACGACGACTACGCAGCCGATCTCGAAGACGATCTCACGGTCGACCACAGCGAAGACGGCGCCAGCTATGCGTTTACGGGTGTGGCGGACGGACGCTACCGGGTAATCCTGGAAGCGGAGCCCGGAAGCTGGCGCGGCGACACCGTCAGCGTGGGCGGCGTCATCCACGACGAGGACAACGACGAGGACGACTACACCGGCGACGTCAACGGCGGCAACGACCTGTCAGCCACCGACCTGCGCGGCGTGATCGCGGGCGTGATCGCGAACGACGCTGACGGCAATGGAAGGCTGACGGGTTCCGAGTCCAGGGCGGGTGTCCTGGTCGAGATCTACCATGCGTCCGGATCCACCACCGAGGGGTTCATCGCTGGCGACAAAATACTCGACGAAAACGGCGATCCCGTAACGGCCACGACAAACGAAGACGGTGTGTTCTCGTTCACGGGTCTGCAGATGCGCGAAGGTGGCAACCCCAAGGTCTACCTGTTGAGAGTACCGGAAACGGATCTGTACAAGGCAGTGAAGAACCGAACTCCGGGGCTGAAAGACGATGGAGATGCACTCATCACCTACGACGACGTCAGCTACGACATCGCGACACCTGGCACAGCCGAGTATTTCGAAGACTTTGTCGCTACACAACCTCCTCCGCAGTGGGACCCGCACTTTGGCCGCCTCCTGAATCACCGGCTGAACAACTTCGCCTTGCTGTACAAGGACGGCGAGGTCGAGGGTGAAGTGTCGGATCCGGGCGTGCGGGCCGCGCACCAGCGCGCGATCGTCGAACTGCATCTCTGCTCGCGCACGAACGGAAGACAGGACGACCTGTCGACGCCCGGCGACCAGTCCGTGGCCCCGACCCGGTGCACGGAGTACGAGGGCACCGTTGCGGAAGCCGACGTGGACGCCGACGGCGCCTGGACTGCCGAGGATCTCGTGGAAGGCGTCTACGAAGTGGTTGTGGACTTGCCGGCCGGGTACGTGCACGTAACCGAAAATGGCAGTGAGACGTCGGAGAGCACGACCAACTCGACGGATGGCACCAACACGCTGTTCAGTCAGCAGATGGTCGAGCTGGTGGGCAGCCGTGCCGATGACCACACCGAGACGTTCCACATCAAGGACCGGAACGCGGGTGCTGATGCTGATCTCACCAGCGTGGAGATCGACGGTGACACTTGTACCCCGGCCGCAAACCCGACCAACGCCACTCCCCAGTGCGGCCACAGCGACGACGGATCGTTCTCCGTAGTGGTCACGGCTTCTACCGGCGCGACGGTCCGGCTGAGTTCAAGCGGGACGGACGCGACGCCCTCCGGACCGGGGACGTCCTCGCAAGCGGTGACCAACGGGAGAGCTACGACGGTAACGCTGTCCAGGCCGGGCACCCGGACGTACTACGTCCACATCGCGGCTGAGGACGGCTATGCGACCAACACGGCGACGGATGCGGGCTTCAGTATCCGGCGCGACGCCGACGTGCGCGTGAAGGACGTCACGATCTCATGGAACGGCGACAGGATCGATCTGGATCGCGAGGAACTCAACCTCGATCCGGATGGTGAGACCGATCCCGTGACCGGCGCGACCACGTTGCGGATCACGATCAGCGAAGGCGACAACAGGGCGGATGTGCCGACCGAAGCGCTCAGCCTCAGCGCCACCGGGATGAACACGGACTTCGATGCAGTCACCTGGGCGGAGTTCGACCTGACCGCTGCCAATCCTTCGTGCGGCACCTTCGGCGATACCGCCGACACCGTCACGCTGCCTGCAAACGCGCAGGGCAGTCCGGCGCAACGGGACGCGGTCTGCTTCCGGATCACGGACAGCGATGGTGATACGGACGATGAGGACACCAACCCCAACAACACGCGCGACTACATCCTGATCGTGACCAGGGGAGGGTAGGGATGAGCGCCATCCACCCCACAGCCGTTGTCCACCCGACGGCGACCGTCCATCCGACGGCCGCGCTCGGGGAACAGGCTGTCGTGGGTTCGGGCGCGACCATCGGGGCTCACGTCAGGATCGGGGATCGGGCCATCCTCTGGCGCAACGTTTCGGTGGGCGACTTCGCCACCATCGAAGAAGGTGCCGTGGTGGGCGAGGACACGGAGATCGCGCCCGGCGCGAAACTCGCCGCGCACGCCAAGACCGGAGAGAACGTGCGGATCGGCATCCGCGCGGCTGTCATGTCGAGGGTTGTCGTGGGCAACGGTTCGCACGTCGACGACGGGGCGCACGTCGAGATGCGGGCCACCCTGTTCGGCGGCGTCACGATCGGCAAGGACGCCTTTGTCGGCAACCGGACCCGCCTGAACAAGCACACGATCGTGGGCGCGCGCGCCAGGGTGGCGCACCGGGTGGTGACCGGCCGCGAAACCGTGATCGGTCCGGGCGCGACGATCGACAAGATGGTCACCCTGGGACAGCGCGCATGGGTGGGGGAGGGGGCATTTGTCCCGCCGCGGGCAACGTTGCCCGACGGAGCCCGGGTCGGGTAGGCCGTGTACTCGACCATCGGAGATCGCGCCGTCCTGGCGGCTCTCTACAAGGCAACGGGCGGCGCGAACTGGCGGAAAAACACGAACTGGCTTACCAGAAAGCCCGTTGCAGCGTGGTACGGGGTCGGGACGGACGGGTTCCGGCGGGTCAGCGTGCTGGAGCTCGAGGAAAACAACCTGAAGGGTACCATCCCGACCGAGCTCGCCAGCCTGGACAGCCTCGTGCAGGTGCGCCTGGACGGCAACGAACTGGAGGGGGTCATCCCGCCGGAAATGGGTCGTCTCACGGCCCTGGAATGGCTGGGCCTCGGCGGCAACGCGTTGACCGGTCCCATTCCACCGGAACTGGGGAATCTCGACAACCTCACCTGGCTGGGTCTCGGCGACAACGACCTGACGGGTACGATCCCCCCGCAATTGGGCAGCATGGGCAGTCTTGTTTCGCTGGGACTTGGCGGTAACAACCTGACGGGCACCATCCCGCCCCAGCTCGGCAAGCTGGGCAGACTCAAGGATCTGTGGCTCGGGAACAACAACCTGACCGGCGCGATCCCACCTTCGCTGGGCGAACTGGCCCACCTTCGCTGGCTGGGTCTCGGCGACAACGACCTGACGAGTGCCATTCCAGAGGAACTGGGCAATCTCGGAGCCCTCGAGGCCCTGTCCCTTGAAGACAATCGCCTGTCGGGCCCGTTGCCGCTGTCGCTGGCCATGCTGGAGCGCCTTGACGACTTCAGCTATTCCGGCACCCGGCTGTGTGTCCCCGGTGACGAGTCTCTCCGTCAATGGCTGGAATCCCTGGATCGGCACAGCGGTACGGGCGTGAACTGCCAGGGGGGACACCCGGTGTCCAGACGGGGCGCCTACCACTCTCCGGCGTAGTACCGGGCGACAGCCCCCATCCCAGCCGCTTCGCCCCTCGTGTAGTAGGCCGGCATTCGTTCCGACTTCCAACGCCCGGCGTTCATGATCGCAACGAGCCCGGCCCCGTGTGCAGTGAGATCCTGCGCCATCCCCACTCTGGGAGAGTGCCCCGAAAATCCCTCGCCGAGCCCGGCCTCCCGGCACATCGCGGCGATTCGTGTGCTGATCGTTCTCCCACGCCGAACACCGAACACCCTCCCCCCGGGGTCGGGATGCCGCGGACGGATGCGGTTCAGGGCCGCCGTCGCCCGCACGCCGACATACACCACGGCCGATCTGTTGGACGTCTTCGAGCGCCTGATCGTCACACGGCAGCTTCCGTCCGCCCGAAACTGTATGTCTTCCCAGCGCAGGCTGGCGGCTTCTCCGCGGCGCAGCAGGGCATCTCGCATGACGGTCGCGATCGCGATGTCCGTCGTCCCCCGTGCAAGGGCGGCCTTGCGGGACTCCATGCGGCCCGAAGGGTACACCCGCGGCAGGCAAGCGGTATCGATGATGGCTTGCAGCCCCGCTTCGCGAAGCCCGCGTGCCTGCCGCGGCTCGATTCTCCCACGGGCGGCGGCCCGGTTCCTCACCCCCGCCATGGTCATCCTGACTTCCTCCTTGGTGGTGGGCGTCGGCAGTCCGCAGTTGCGATGGAAGAAGCTGATCGCTTTTCGGTCCATCGCGAGCGAGGCGAGAGACAGCCCTTGAGCGTCACGGTGAACCAGATACACCGCCACGGTGACCGGATCGGCGGGAAGCGACCTGACCCCTGCCTCCCTTGCCCAGTCCTCGAAGCGCTTCCAGGCGGCAGCATAGACCTTCCGCGTGGCCGGGCGGTGGCCCTCCACGACGATGGCGGCCACGGCCTCCAGCTGACGCGCGTCGAATTCATCGACGGTTCGGATCATGGTGGTGGCGCGATTGCCGTTCATCTTCCCTCCCGATCGGACTGGACCGTCCGAACAAGCGCGTGCTGCATCCGCAGTGGGGTGGGAAGATTGCAGTCGCCGGCTCGCGATCCGCGCCTACCGAATGGGGGGCCTTCCAGAAAGGGGGGGGACCTGGATCTTCTAGTGATCGGATCCCGGAAAGCCGTCCAGCGTCAGCACCCGCCGCACGAGGTCCGATTGCCGGGAAATGCCCTGTTTGCGGAAGATCTGTTTCAGGTGCCAGCGAACGGTGCCCTCGGTGCGCCGCGTCAGCGCGGCGATGGTACGCAGGTTGTAACCTGTCGCGACCATGACGGCCAGTCGGCTCTCGGCGGGAGTGAGCCCCAGCGCCGCCTCGACCATTTCCGCGTCGACCCGGACCCGGCGCTCGGGGTCGACGACCAGTACGAGCGCGGCGACCCGCCCCGCGGGGACATGCCACTCACTCCTGGCCACGGGATGGATGTGAAGAGCCAGGCGCGTCCGTGCCGCCGAGCGCCGGACGGTCATCGAGCCCGGACACGGCGGGACGCCGAGTGGTGTCAGTACACGCGCCAGCAGCTCCTGGAGTTCTTCGTTGTCGCTCGGGTGGCGCGCCTTGAGGAAACCGTCGGGGTCGGACAGTCCTTCGCCGTGTCGCAGGAGGGTGGACGCCTTGTCGTTTGCGTCCACGATCCTGCCCTCCGTGTCCAGCTGAATGACGCCGCAGCGACCGTTGTCCAGCAACTCGGCTAGCGAGCTCTCCCTCGCCTCCGCATCGGCAAGCGTCTGCCGCACGCGGGCGAATTGGTGGATGTGGGGAAGAAGGGCCGAAACGATTTCGATCTGTGTTGAGCCCCAGTCCCCGGACGTGCCCGGTCCACACAGACACCAGACAACGTGAGAGTCTCCCAGGCCCTCCAGGCACACGGCGAGGCCCTTCTGCATGTGAAGTTGACGGTGTATCTGGTTGAACGCGGGAGAGGTCATCTTCTCCCGGTCGGTGTAGAGATCGGGAAAACTCCGGATGATCGCTTTGGGCAGTTGCTTCAGGCGTGGAAAGGCTTCGTCCCGGCGCCAATAGACCCTGGCGTACTCCTTCTCCAGGTCCCGGAGGCGATCACCGCCGAAGAACATCCGGGCGAAAGAGACTTCCTCTACGGAACGGCGCTCTGATCCTCTCCCGAAGGTGAGCATGTGGCCCTTCGCCCGGGTCACATCGTTGATCAACCGGGCGACCCTCGGCCAGAGGCTGTCGTCGAGCGCTGCCTGGTGTATCAGCAACAGCAACTGATTGAACGAGTCCTTTGGCATCACGACACCTCCTCGTGCTCCTGGAACTCCTGCTCTGACCACTTTGAAGGAATGTGTACCCTTGAATCCCTATGGCGGGTTCCCCTGGCCCGCGCCTCCCAAATGGGGGGTCAGCCCTTCATGCCGATCGGCGCGCAAAGCAGGTCGTCCGGAATGTCGAACGCGTCCACGAGTTCGACCGCCCTGGGTGCCAGTTGGCCGCAGTAGCGGTTGACATCTCGCCGAATCGCCTCACTCTTGGTGGCCTCGAAGTAGCCCGCCTCGAGGTACCAGGCGCGGTGCTTCTCGAGCGTGGCCAGCCCATGAAGGGCCACGACGGCTTCGACCAGCTCCCTTCCGTCACTGTCCTCCGATTCCTCCAGCGCTTCGACCGACGCTTCCATGACGATCCGGTCCGCGTGCGCCCGGGCCAGGGCGATCAGGTGGTCCTGGCACTGATTCACCGCCTCGAAGCTGTCCACGCCCCGGTCCATGCGGCTCTTGAGGCGCCGCGCGGCCGAACGGAGCAGCCTCTGCTCGCGGTAGCGCAGGGCGGAAAGCTGGAATTCGTGGCTTGCGAGGTGTTCCGGATCCGTTCTGCGGGTGGCCACGGGGTTCATGTCCGCCAGCCGGGTTCCGGCCAGCTCGGCCAGGTAGCGCGCCATGCCCCACATGCTCAGATCGCCGATGTGCCTCCGGAAGCGTGACAGGAGGCCCTTGGCGACGAGTTGCAGGAGGACGGGATTGGCGCCCTCGAAGGTCACGAACACGTCGGTGTCCGCCTTCAGCCGGCCGAACTGGTTCTCCGCCAGGTATCCCTGCCCGCCACACGCCTCGCGGCAGGCTTGCAGCGTGTCCAGCGCCCGCCGCGATGCCACGGCCTTGAGCGCGGCCGCGCGGACCTCCAGTTCGCGGGGATCGGTGCGGGAGTCCCCGTATCGGCGCACGAGGTCGCGAACGGCGAACCCCGTCGCGTACGTCGTCGCCAGTCGCGGCAGCAGCTCCCGCTGCACCGCCAGATAGTCGATCACTGCGACTTCCGGTCCGCCCGTCGGACCGAACTGCCTGCGCCCGCGCGCGTACCGGACCGTGATCGTGAGCGCCTTGCGGGTGACGGCCAGCGACGCGGCGGCAATGCTGATCCGGCCGGCGACCAGCGTGCCCAGCATGGTGAAGAAGCGTCGCCCGGGGCTCGGAATCGGGCTGTGATAGACGCCGTCGGCGGACACCTGGGCGAAGCGATCCAGCAGCGCGTCCCGCGGCACGTGCACGTCGTTGAACCAGATGCGCCCGTTGTCGACGCCGTTGAGTCCCTCCTTCGTGCCGCAGTCCTCGATTGTGACGCCGGGGAGGGTGGCGCCGCCGGCGTCGCGGATGGGCACCAGGAGCGCGTGCACGCCGTGGTCGTTGACGCGGTCAGGCCGGAAGCCGCCGTTTGTGCCCGGATCCGGGTTTTCCCGGCGCGCCGGCACCCGCAGCCGGGCGAAGACGGTTGCCATGCGCCCATGCTCTGCGGCGTTGCCAATGTATTCCTTGCGCGCGTCGTCGTCCGGCGTCGAGATCACGAACTCGCGGCGGGCGGGATCGTAGGTGGCGGTTGTGCGCAGGTCGCGGACGTTGGAGCCGTGCCCCAGTTCCGTCATGGCGTAGCACCCGGGCAGATCCAGCGAAGCCACCCGCGACAGGTACCGGCGATGATGCCTGTCCGTCCCCAGCTGCGCGATGCTTCCGCCAAAGAGGCCGAACTGCACCCCGTACTTGACGAGGATGCTGAGGTCGCCCAGCGCCAGTTCCTCGAAGACGGCCACGGCGCCGCACGCGTCGCCCTTTCCCCCGAACTCACGGGGATACGCGATCGCCCCGAGACCTTCCTGCGCCAGCACCCGAACTGCGGCGAGTGTGCGCTCACGGTACGCTGCGCGTGCAATCTCGTCCGGGATGCGCAGCGCGGGCCGCAGCATCACCTCGCGTACACGGGCCCGCAGTTCCGCATGGTCTCCCTCGATCAGCGCCGCGACGGTATCGTCCGGCCCGATCCGTTCGGCCCTGCCTTCGAGAGCCTCACGCCGGGCGCCGGTCAGCTCTCTCAGCGCCTCCGCGCCGGCGAGTCCAAGTTCCAGTTCCACGTTTCCGAGCGTTGCCAGCGCGGCCTGGCGCCAGGGGACCTTGTCCGTCGGTCCCCCTCCCGCAGCGAACTCCGCGACGGCGAGTCCGGCGCGGGTAAGGGTCAGCGTTCCCCTGCCCACGGCCTCTCGAATCAGGCCCGTGGCCGCCGCGAAAACCCCCGGTGGCGGCGGCGTCTCGGGGTCGAGCCACTCCAGCACTCGGCGCCGGCCCTGCGGGGTCATCCACTCCGCCCCGTGAAGCGCGTCGGTGACGGCGTTCAGCTCGTCGTCCTCCATGAGGCCGTCCGCCCAGACCGCACACAGGACCGGCAGGAAGGCGAGGAATGTGGGCTCGTCCGAAAGGCTGGGCCGAGACAGAGTTGGCATGAGACCGGACTCCTGGGGGGAACGTCGCTCCCGGAAGATATCGTGCCTGCCCCTTGAATTCCTGCGCGCGCCGGGGCAGAATCGTCTCTTGCCGAATTTGTTCCCCTCCGAAGAGACCGCGCCGATGAGCCGACCGCTGGTGGGCGTGATCATGGGATCCCGCAGCGACTGGGGCACCATGAAACACGCCTGCGACACACTCGACGAGCTGGGAGTTCCCCACGAGGCCCGGGTGGTGTCGGCGCACCGGACGCCGGACCGTCTCTACGAATACGCCTCGGGGGCCGAGGAGAGGGGCCTGAAAGTCATCATCGCGGGTGCCGGGGGGGCGGCGCACCTGCCGGGAATGGTCGCCTCGAAGACGGTGCTCCCCGTCCTGGGGGTTCCCGTCCAGTCGCGCGCGCTCCAGGGGCTGGATTCTCTGCTCTCGATCGTGCAGATGCCCGGTGGCGTGCCTGTGGGAACCATGGCGATCGGCGTCGCGGGCGCGACCAATGCAGGCTTGCTGGCCGCCCGGATCCTGGGCGCGGACGACCCGGCCATACGGGAAGCTGTTCACGCGTACGCGCGCGCGCGCACTCAAGCGGTCATGGCGGACCCGGATCCGCGCCAGCCCCCGCCCCAGTGAGGGTCGGCGTCCTCGGCGGCGGGCAGCTCGCCCGCATGCTGGCACTGGAAGGCATCCCTCTGGGGCACCGCTTCACCTTCCTGGAACCGTCCCCCGACCCCCCCGCCGCCCCCCTCGGCACGGTCGTGTCCACCGCGTACGACGACCCGGCGGGCCTGGCGGAAATCGCCGCGGCGACCGATGTCGTCACCTACGAGTTCGAAAACGTCCCGGCCACCAGCGCCGCCTACCTCGCAGCCCGGCTTCCGGTCCTGCCCGCGCCGGCGGCGCTCGCCGCCACCCAGGATCGGCTTGCGGAGAAGCGCGTGTTCAGGGAGCTGGACATCCCGACAGCGCCGTTCCACCGCATCGACGCGCCCGGCGACCTGGACGCCGCGCTCGCCGTCACGGGCCTCCCCGCCGTGCTCAAGACCCGCCGGTTCGGCTACGACGGCAAGGGGCAGGTGGTTGCGCACACGTCGGAAGAAGCGGCGGCCGCCCTGGCCACGCTCGGGCCGGGGCTCATCGCCGAGGCCTTCGTGGACTTCGAGGAAGAACTCAGCATCATCGCCGTTGGCAGCAGCACCGGCACCCGCGTCTTCTATCCCCTCACCGAGAACCACCACCGTGACGGTATCCTGCGCGTCAGCTACGCGCCGGCGCACGGGGTCACACCGGAACTGCAGGCCCGCGCCGAGAGGCTGGCAGCGCGCGTCATGGACCACCTTGGCTACGTCGGCGTGCTGGCAATCGAACTCTTCCAGGTCGGCGACGATCTGCTCGCCAACGAAATGGCGCCCCGCGTCCACAATTCGGGGCACTGGACCCTCGACGGTGCCGGCACGAGCCAGTTCGAGAACCACATCCGGGCCGTCACCGGTCTCCCCCTCGCCCCACCCCGCGTCCCGGGACCGGCGGCGATGGTCAACATCATCGGCAAGCTCCCCGATCCGGCCGCCGTAACCGCTCTCCGGTGCGCGCACCTGCACCTCTACGACAAGTCGCCACGCCCCGGCCGCAAGCTGGGCCACGTGAACATCACCGGCCGCGATGTCAACGAGGTCGCGGGAGGCATCGCGCGGGTCTGCGGGGTGCTGCCCCGCTGACCGACAACACGCGCGCGCCACGCGAAAAATCCGATTGACTTTTGCGCACCCTTTTCCTACCTTTTCCAGGCTGTCCAGGAAACGAGCCTGGAGGGTTCCACTTCCGGGCGACACGGCGCGCTTGATCGAACAGGCGCGCTTTTGTTCGCCCGGTAGGCGGGACCGACGGAACGAACACACGGACCCGGCTTCAATGCCCACACTGAACCAGCTGGTGCGAAAGGGCCGCGCGCGGCTTCGGAAGAAGAACAAGTCGCCCGCGCTCCAGAAAAACCCCCAGAAACGGGGGGTCTGCACCCGTGTGTACACGACCACGCCGAAGAAGCCCAATTCGGCCCTGCGGAAGGTCGCCCGCGTCCGCCTCACCAACGGCTACGAGGTCACGGCCTACATCGGCGGCGAGGGTCACAACCTGCAGGAGCACTCGATCGTGCTGATCCGCGGCGGCCGGGTGCGGGACCTTCCCGGCGTGCGGTATCACATCGTGCGCGGCACGCTCGACACGTCGGGCGTCACCGAGCGCCGGCAGGGGCGGTCCAAGTACGGAGCGAAGCGGCCCAGATAGCCGCAGCGATGGAGTAGCCGCATGAGCCGACGTACCCGGGCGATCCGCCGACAGATACCGGAAGATCCGCGCTATGGGTCGGTGGTCGTCCAGAAGTTCATCAACGGCCTCATGCTCGACGGGAAGAAGTCGCTCGCCGAGGGCATCTTCTACGAGGCGATGGGGATCGTGGAGACGAAGGCGGGGCAGCCGCCCCTCAACGTCTTCCAGCAGGCGCTGAACAACTCGAAGCCGGCCCTCGAGGTCAAGAGCCGGCGCGTCGGGGGCGCCACGTACCAGGTGCCCATCGAGGTGCGGCCGGAACGGCGGCAGGCGCTGGCGATCAAGTGGCTGATCGGCTTCGCGCGCTCGAGGGGTGAGCGGACCATGGCCCAGCGGCTGGCAGGCGAGATCCTGTCGGCGAGCCGGGGTGAAGGTGCCACAGTGAAGAAAAAGGACGACACGCATCGGATGGCCGAAGCCAACAAAGCCTTCGCGCACTACCGCTGGTAGTCTTCCGCCCCGCCGCCGCCGGCCCGCCGAGGCCGCCTGGCGATAGGGAGGAATCCCGGCGGGGTTGCTGTTTGACAGGCCCGAGAACAACCAGAGTTGCGAAATAGATCATGCCCAGGATGACACCACTGCCGAGACTCCGGAACATCGGCATCATGGCGCACATCGACGCCGGCAAGACGACGACCACGGAGCGCATCCTGTTCTATACGGGACGGCTGCACCGGATGGGCGAAGTCCACGAGGGCGCCGCGGCCATGGACTGGATGGAACAGGAGCAGGAGCGGGGAATCACCATCACGTCCGCGGCGACGACCGCGTTCTGGCACCGGGACGATTCGGAATACCGGATCAATATCATCGACACGCCCGGCCACGTGGACTTCACGGCCGAGGTTGAGCGATCGCTTCGCGTACTGGACGGGGCGGTCGCTGTTTTTTGTGCGGTAGGCGGGGTCGAACCCCAGTCCGAGACCGTGTGGCGCCAGGCCGACCGCTACGGCGTGCCCCGGATCGCCTTCGTGAACAAGATGGACCGCACCGGGGCCGACTTCGATCACGTCGTGGGCATGATGCGCGACCGGTTAGGCGCCAACGCGTTCGCGGTGCAGTATCCGCTGGGCGAGGCGGACCTCTTCACCGGCGTGATCGACATCGTGGCCATGAAGGCGTACGTCTGGGACGACGAGCTCGGCGCGACGATTACCGAGGTCGGGATTCCGGACTCGCTGCGTCCCAGGGTGGATGCGCTCCGGCACGAGCTGGTCGAGGCCGCCGTGGAGCACCACGACGAGCTGCTCGAGAAGTACCTCCTGGGGGGGGAGCTGACGGAAGCGGAGGTGCGCACGGCGATCCGCGCGGCGACGGCCTCGGGCACCCTCTTCCCGGTATTCTGCGGCTCCGCCTTCAAGAACAAGGGCATCCAGCGCCTTCTCGACGGGGTGATCGACTACCTGCCATCGCCCCTCGACGTCCGCGCGATCGTGGGCCGTCCGCCACACAGCGACTCCGACCCGCAGACACGCGAAGCCGCCGACGACGCACCGCTGGCGGCGCTGGCGTTCAAGATCATGACCGACCCCTTCGTCGGAAAGCTGACCTACGTGCGGATCTACTCGGGCTCGCTGCCCAGGGGGAGCCGCGTCCTGAATGCCACGCGCGGGCGCAAGGAGCGGGCGGGCCGCCTGCTGCAGATGCACGCCAACAAGCGCGAGGAGCGCGAGCAGGTCTTCGCGGGCGACATCGCGGCCGTGATCGGGCTGAAGGGGGTACGCACCGGAGACACGATCTGCGCGCCCGAGCACCCCATCATCCTCGAGGCCATGGATTTCCCGGAGCCGGTGATCGCGGTGGCGATCGAGCCGCGCACCAAGGCCGACCAGGACAAGCTCTCCAGCGGACTGGTCAAGCTCGCCGAGGAAGATCCCACCTTCCGCGTGCACACCGACGGCGAAACCGGGCAGACGATCATCAGCGGGATGGGCGAACTCCACCTCGAGATCATTGTGGACCGCCTGCGCCGCGAGTTCTCCGTCTCGGCGAACATCGGACGGCCGCAGGTCGCGTTCCGCGAGACCATCCGCCAGCCCGCCGCGGGCGTGCACGGCCGGCTGGTGCGCCAGACGGGCGGCCGGGGGCAGTACGGTCACGTGGTGATCGACATCGAGCCGCGTCCCGCGGGCTCCGGCTTCCTCTTCGAGGACCGGGTCAGGGGAGGCTCCGTTCCCCGCGAGTTCATCCCGGCCGTCGAGCGTGGCGTCCGCGATGCGCTGCACTCCGGCGTCGTCGCCGGGTATCCGGTGGTCGACATCAAGGTGGCTCTCATCGACGGTTCGTCCCACGACGTCGACTCGAGCGAGATGGCCTTCCGCGTCGCGGGGTCCTACGCGCTCAGGGAAGGACTCAGGCGCGCCCGCCCGGTGATGCTGGAGCCCGTCATGGCCGTCGAGGTGGTCACGCCGCACGAATACATGGGCGACATCATCGGCGACCTTTCGGCCCGCCGCGGCAAGGTCGGGGGCATGACCGACCGCGGCGACGCCCAGGTCATCGGCGCCAGCGTGCCGCTGGGAGAGATGTTCGGATACTCGACACGGCTGCGGTCCCTGAGTCAGGGGCGGGCCGTCTTCACCATGCAGTTTTCGCATTACGACGAAGTCGCCCGGGTCAAGTCCGGGAAGAAAGCCGTGGCGGGCGTTTGATGCCGCTGCACACACCTGAAGCCCAACGGGGGTAGAATGGCGAAGGAGACCTTCGAGCGAACGAAGCCACACGTGAACGTGGGGACGATCGGCCACGTGGATCACGGGAAGACGACGCTGACGGCGGCGATCACGCTTGCGCAGGCGAAGAAGTTCGGCGGGGACGCGATTGCGTTCGACGAGATCGACAAGGCGCCTGAGGAGCGGGAGCGTGGGATCACGATCGCGACGGCGCACGTGGAGTACGAGACGGCGAACCGGCACTACGCGCACGTGGACTGTCCGGGACACGCGGACTACGTGAAGAACATGATCACGGGCGCGGCGCAGATGGACGGTGCGATCCTGGTGGTGAGCGCGGCGGACGGGCCGATGCCGCAGACGCGGGAGCACGTGCTGCTGGCGCGGCAGGTGAACGTGCCGCACATCGTGGTGTTCCTGAACAAGGTGGACATGGTCGACGACGAGGAGCTGCTGGAGCTGGTGGAGCTGGAGGTGAGGGAGCTGCTGAGCGAGCAGGGGTTCCCGGGTGACGATCTGCCGGTGGTTCACGGGAGCGCGCTGGAGGCGCTGGAGGCCGGAGGCGAGGGCGATGCGGGGGCGTGCATCGAGGAGCTGATGGAGGCGATCGACACGTACATCCCGGAGCCGGAGCGTGACATCGACAAGCCGTTCCTGATGCCTGTGGAGGACGTGTTCTCGATCACGGGCCGCGGGACGGTGGCGACGGGCCGGATCGAGCGGGGGGTGATCCACAAGGGAGACGCGGTGGAGATCGTGGGGATGGGCGAGGACCGCAAGACGGTGGTGACGGGTGTGGAGATGTTCCGGAAGCTTCTGGAGCAGGGTCAGGCGGGAGACAACGCGGGGCTTCTGCTGCGGGGCGTGGGGAAGACGGAGATATCGCGGGGCCAGGTTCTGGCGATCCCGGGGTCGATCACGCCGCACACGAAGTTCAAGGCGGAGGTGTACGTTCTGACGAAGGAGGAGGGTGGCCGGCACACGCCGTTCTTCCACGGGTACCGGCCGCAGTTCTACTTCCGGACGACGGACGTGACGGGGTCGGCGATGCTGCCGGACGGGGTGGAGATGGTGATGCCCGGGGACAACGTGCAGATGGAAGTGGCACTGATCACGCCGATCGCGATGGACGAAGAGCTTCGCTTCGCGATCCGCGAAGGCGGCCGCACCGTCGGTGCCGGCGTCGTTACCGAAATCATCGAGTAGAAGACCATGGCAGTGAACTCGGGCGCGGCGGAAACGCAGCAAGGAATGACGAACAGAATACGGATTCGCCTGAAGGCGTTCGATCACTGGGTGGTGGACCAGACCGCCGCCGATATCGTGCGGACGGCGCAGAAGACCGGCGCCAAGATCCGCGGGCCGATCCCGCTGCCGACTCGCCGCCAGCGGTGGACGGTGCTGAGATCGCCCCACATCGACAAGAAGAGCAGGGAGCAGTTCGAGCTCAGGACGCACAAGCGCCTGATCGACATCGTCGAGAGCCGTCCCCAGACCATTGACGCGCTGACGAAGCTGGACCTCCCCGCCGGCGTGGACGTCGAGATCAAGGTGGACTGACAGATGCCAGGACTTATCGGCAGGAAGATCGGAATGACCCGCGTCTTCACGGACGAGGGCCGTGCCGTGCCGGTGACGGTGCTCGAAGCGGGGCCCTGTCCGGTCTTGCAGGTCAAGACCGACAGCTCCGACGGCTACGCCGCAGTGCAGGTCGGTTTCGGCGCCATGAAGCACAAGCGGACCAGCAGGGCCCGCCTCGGTCACGCCGCAAAGGCGGGGCTCGATGCGGCTCCCCACCTGGTCCGCGAGTTCCCGCCCGGCGACGGCGACAGCTACGAGGCCGGCCAGGAACTCACCGTCGACCTGTTCTCGGAGGGACAGCGGGTCCGGGTCACCGGGGTCACCAAGGGCCGGGGCTTCCAGGGCGTGGTCAAGCGCCACGGGTTCGCCGGCCGGCCTGCGAGCCACGGCCACCCCATGTCCCGCACCCCGGGGTCGATGGGTCCGGGAACCGACCCGTCAAGGGTCATCAAGGGAAAGAAGCTGCCCGGCCGCATGGGTGGGACCAGGAAGACGATCCGCAACGTGGAAGTGGTTCGGGTCGATTCGGAGCGCAACCTGCTGTTCATCAAGGGCGGGGTTCCGGGCAGCCGGAACAGCTACGTCCTGATTCGGGAATAGCGACATGTACCAGGCACCATACTTCAGGACGGATGGCTCCGCGGAGTCGGAAGTGACGCTTCCGGGCGCCCTCTTCGACGGCGTGATTCACGAGGCGGTGCTCCACCAGGTGGTCAAGGCACAGCTGGCCAACCGCCGCCAGGGCACGGCATCGGCGAAGAACCGCAGCGCCGTCGCCGGCGGGAGCCGCAAGCCGTGGAGACAGAAGGGAACCGGCCGGGCCCGCCAGGGCACGATACGGGCTTCCCAGTGGAAGGGCGGCGGCATGGCGTTTCCGCCGAGGCCCCATTCGTGGAACCAGAAGATCCCGAGGCGGATGCGGGCGCTCGCGCGGAGTTCCGCGTACAACAGCCGGGCCGAGGCCGGGCGGGTCGCCGTCATCGAGGGGTTCGACTTCGAAGCGCCGCGCACCCGCAAGCTGGCGCGTCTGCTGGGCAAGCTGGAGCGGCCCGGCAAGATCCTGTTCCTCACGAACGGCCTGAACCGCGAGCTGTACCTGTCGGGGCGCAACCTTCCCGGGGTGCGGGTCATGCCCTTCGGGATGGAGTCGACCTACGACGTCGTGTGGTCCGGGACCGTGATCATCGAAGAGGCCGCGCTGGCCACCGTGGGTGACGCCGCGGCCGCGGACGAGCGCCCGCGCCGACGTCCGCTCGAACGGCAGGAGGCATGATGCGCGCAGCCTACGACGTGATCGTCGCTCCGGTGGTGACCGAGAAGACCACGGAGCAGATGGAGTCGAGCCAGTACACGTTCGTCGTGAACGAGCGCTCCAACAAGCACGAGATCGCGAGAGCCGTTGAGGCTCTGTGGGACGTCAGGGTCACCGACGTGCGCACCATGCGGTACCCCGGCAAGGCCAAGCGGGCCCTCCTGGGACGGATGGTCAAGAACTGGGATCTCGGCCGGCGGCCGTCGTACAAGAAGGCGGTGGTGCAGCTGGTCGAGGGCGATCAGATCGAATTCTACGAAATGGGCTGATCCATGGCGCTGAAGAAATTCAAACCCGTGACCCCCGGAACCCGGTTCCGGTCCGTGACGGCCAAGGACGTGGTCACCCGCAAGGACCCGGAGAAGTCCCTCACCGAGCCCCTGAGGAAGTCGGGCGGGCGCAACCACCACGGCCGCATCACGATCAGGCGCCGGGGCGGAGGCCATAAGCGCAGGTACCGCAAGATCGACTTCCGGCGCAACAAGCACGGCGTGCCCGGCCGCATCGCCGAGATCGAGTACGATCCGAACCGGTCCGCGTTCATCGCGCTCGTGCACTACGAAGACGGCGAGAAGCGCTACATCCTGTACGTCCGCGGCATGAGCGTTGGCGACGCGGTTCTTTCGGGACCGGACGCGGATATCCGTCCGGGCAACGCGCTGCCGCTGGAGCGGATCCCGCTCGGAACCACGGTGCACAACGTCGAGATGAAGCCGGGCAAGGGCGGCCAGATGGCCCGCTCGGCCGGCGCGGGAGTGCAGGTGGTGGCCAGGGAGGGCGACTACGTCACGCTCCGGCTGCCTTCCACCGAGGTGCGGCGGATCCACAGGCGCTGTCTCGCCACCGTCGGCCAGGTCGGCAACGCGGACCACAACCTGCGGTCGCTGGGCAAGGCGGGCGCCAATCGCTGGCGTGGCCGGCGTCCCAAGGTGCGCGGCGTCGCCATGAACCCTGTGGACCATCCGCTGGGGGGTGGCGAGGGCAAGGCGTCCGGCGGACGTCCTCCGGTCACTCCGTGGGGGAAACCCGAGGGTACGAAGACCCGCAGGAAGAGAAGGAAGTCGAACAAGTTCATCGTCCGTGGGCGCAAGCGCGGCAAGGCGACGCGCTGACCATGGACCGTACGAAGGCCGGATAGGAGCCATGCCGCGAAGCGTCAAGAAGGGCCCGTTCATCGACGAGAAGCTGCTGCGACGGGTGGAGGAGATGAACGCGCGCAACGAACGGTCCGTGATTCGGACCTGGTCCCGCGCGTCCACGATCTCCCCGGATTTCGTCGGGCACACCGTCGCGGTTCACAACGGCAACAAGTTCATTCCGGTGTACATCACCGAGAACATGGTCGGTCACAAGCTCGGCGAGTTCGCCCCGACGCGCCTCTTCCGGGGCCACGGCGGCAAGCTGGCCGACAAGCGGTCGAGGATTTGACATCATGGAGGCACACGCGATCGCCAGGGACATCCGCATGAGCCCGCGCAAGGTCCGTCTCGTCGTCGATCAGATCCGCGGCCGCTCCGTTATCGACGCGACATCCGTGCTGCGCTTCTCGAAGAAGGCGGCGGCCGTGCCGGTGGGGAAGACCCTGCAATCCGCCGTCGCGAATGCGCGCGAGAAGGCGGACCGGGACGGCGATTCCCAGGATGTGGACGAACTCGTGGTGAGCCGCGCCTTCGTCGATCCGGGTCCCACACTCAAGCGATGGAAGGCGGCCGCGATGGGACGTGCCATGCCCCGGCGCCGCAGGACGAGCCACATCACGGTGGTCGTGAAAGCGAAGGAGAGTTAAGCGGATGGGCCAGAAAACCCACCCCCATGGATTCCGGCTGGGGATCGTCGCCGACTGGCGCTCCCAGTGGTACGCCGAACGGGACTTCCCCTCGCTGCTCAAGGAGGACCAGACGATTCGCGAGTACCTCCACCGGCGGCTTCACCACGCGGCCGTCGCGACCGTGGAGATCGCGCGCAAGCCGTCCAAGCTCGTCGTCACCGTGCACACCGCCCGCCCGGGCGTCGTCATCGGCAAGAGGGGCGCCGAGGTGGACAAGCTCCGGGACGAGCTCGCCGTGCTGACCAACAGCGAGGTCTCCGTAAACGTCGAGGAGATCAAGCGTCCGGAGTTGAACGCGCGCCTCGTCGCCGACAACGTGGCCCACCAGATCCGGCAGCGCATCTCCTTCCGGCGGGCCATGAAGCGCGCGGTCCAGTCGGCCATGCGCGCCGGCGCCGAAGGGATCCGCATCCAGTGCGCGGGCAGGCTGGGTGGTGCCGAAATCGCCCGTACCGAGGGCTACAACGAGGGGCGCGTCCCCCTGCACACGCTGCGGGCCGAGATCGACTACGCGCACGTCGAGGCCCGCACCACCTACGGGACCGTCGGCGTGAAGTGCTGGATCTTCAAGGGCGAACTGATCGAGGATCGCTTCGGCCGGACCTACTCGGCCGGACCGGGCTCCTAGGAGGAAGCGGACGATGCTTGCACCAAAACGGATCAAGCGCAGGAAGACCCACAAGGGCAAAATGCGCGGCAAGGCCTACAGGGGCAGCCGGGTGTCGTTCGGCGAGTACGGCCTGCAGGCACTCGATGCGAGCTGGATCACGAACCGGCAGATCGAGGCTGCCCGGGTGGCGATCACGCGGCACGTCAAGAGGGGCGGCAAGGTGTGGATTCGCATCTTCCCGGACAAGCCGATCACGAAGAAGCCGGCCGAGACGCGCATGGGGAAGGGCAAGGGGAACCCGGAGGAGTGGGTCGCGGTGGTCAAGCCGGGGCGGATCATGTTCGAACTGGAAGGCGTGCCCGTCGAGACGGCACGCAGAGCGATGCAGCTGGCCTCGTTCAAGCTTCCGGTGCGGACCAGGTTCGTCATCCGTGAATCCCAACTCTAGCGCCAGGGGAGCAAGAGACAGGTGAAGGCAGAAGAGATTCGCGAACTCGACAATGCCGAGCTGGGCCACCGGCTGGGCGAGCTGGAGCTGGAACAGTTCCGGCTCCGGTTCCGCAGCGCGATCATGCAGCTGGAGAATCCGAGCTTGCGCCGCGAGATCCGTCGGGATATCGCGCGCATCAAGACCATTCTGCACGAGCGCCGCGCGGCGGAGGAGGCAGAGCAGCAATGAACGCCAACAACGAACGCAACCGGCGCAAGGTGCGTACCGGCGTGGTGGTCGGCGACCGCGCGGAGAAGACGGTCACGGTCATGGTCGAGCGCCGCTTTGCCCACCCGCTGTACGGGAAGCAGATGAAGCGGACGAAGAGGTACCATGCCCACGACGAAGCCAACGAGTACCGCGTCGGCGACACGGTCTCGATCATGGAGACGCGCCCGCTCTCGAAGACCAAGAGGTGGCGCGTGGTCGAACTCATCGAACGGCCCGCCTGACGTCCGCGGGTAGAGGACCGGAGAAGTCCGATGATCCAACAGGAATCGATGCTCAAGATCGCCGATAACACGGGTGCGAAGCGCGCGCTTTGCATCCGTGTCCTCGGTGGGTCGGGTCGGCGCTATGCCCGGATCGGCGACAAGGTCATCGTTACAATCAAGGACGCGGTGCCCAACGCACCGATCAAGAAGGGCGAGGTCCTGGAGGCGGTCGTCGTGCGCACTGCCAAGGAGATGCGCAGGCGCGACGGAACCTACATCCGGTTCGACGACAACGCGGCGGTGCTGATCAACGCCCAGCAGGAACCGCGCGGCACCCGGATCTTCGGACCCGTCGGGCGCGAACTGCGCGAAAAGCGGTACATGCGAATCGTTTCACTGGCGCCGGAGGTGCTCTGATCATGGCGTGGACAAAGATCGTCAAGGGCGACCGGGTCAGGGTGATCCGGGGCAACCACCGCGACGCCGAGGGAACGGTCTTGCGCGTGCTCCGAGGCACCCGCCAGATCGTCGTGCAGGGCATCAACATGCGGAAGCGGCATACGCGGCCGTCGCAGCAGAACCCGGAGGGGGGCATCATCACCTTCGAGGGACCGATCCACATCTCGAACGTGATGCTGATCGAGCCGGCGACCGGCGAGGCGAGCCGTATCCGGATTCGCGTGGAGCCCGATGGATTGAAGGAACGGATTGCCGTCAAGAGTGGCAATCCCGTGCCGAAGGGAGCCGGATAGGATGGAACCGCGACTTTTGACCCACTACAGGGGCGTTGCCAGGCCGGCTCTGCAGGAGCAGTTCGGCTTTGCCAACCCTCACCAGATCCCGCGCGTCGTGAAGGTGACGCTGAACGTCGGTGTCGGCGAGGGCAGCAGGGACCGCAAGCTGGTGGATTCGGTCGCCGGCGAGCTGGCCGTGATCTCGGGACAGAAGGCCGTGATCACCCGCGCCCGCCGATCGATCTCCAACTTCCGGCTCCGCGAGGGCATGCCGGTCGGTGCGTCCGTGACCCTGAGACGGCGCGGGATGTGGGAATTCCTGGACCGCTTCGTCTCCGTCGCGGTGCCCCGCATCCGCGACTTCAGGGGCCTCAACACGCGGTCCTTCGACGGCCGCGGCAACTACACGGTGGGTATCCGGGAGCAGATCATTTTCCCCGAGGTTGACTACGACAAGGTCAAGAGCATCCACGGCATGGACGTTACGATCGTGACTTCGACCGCCAAGGACGACCAGGCGTACGCGCTTCTGCGGCAGCTTGGATTCCCGTTCCGCGGCGAAGTCCCGCTGATTATCGGGGCCCAGGCCTGAACGAGGAGAGACGGAACCAGCCATGATGACCGATCCCATCGCGGACATGCTCACGCGAATCCGGAACGCCGGGAGCGCGGGGCACCGCTGGGCCGACGTGCCGCTGTCCAAACTCAAGGTGGAGGTGGCGCGGCTCCTGAAGGAGAACGCGTTCGTCCACGACTTCAAGGTGCTGAACGACGGCCGTCACGGCATCGTTCGCGTCTATCTCAAGTATCATGAGGGCGCGCCCGTGATCCGGCGTATCGCCCGTGTGTCCAGACCGGGCCGGCGGCGCTACGTGGGTGTCGAGGAGATTCCACGGGTCCGCAACGGACTTGGAATGGCCATGCTTTCCACCTCTCGTGGTCTGCTTTCCGACCGCGCCGCGCGCAGTGCCGGCGTGGGTGGCGAGCTGCTCGCGGTGGTCTGGTAGGAGGTCCGATGTCACGCATTGGCAAGAAGCCGGTCCCGGTCCCCGACGGCGTGACCGTCACCGTCGACGGACAGCGGGTTGCCGCCAGGGGGCCGAAGGGGAACCTGGAGCTCGAGGTGCCGGACCCGATCCGCGTGGGATGGGACGGACAGGACGGCAAGACGATCGTGGTCAGGCGGCCCGATGACCAGAAGCGGAATCGTGCGCTGCACGGACTTACCCGCTCGCTGATCGCGAACAACATCGAAGGGGTCAGCCGGGGGTTCAGCAAGACCCTGGAGATCGTCGGCGTCGGCTACCGGGCACAGCCTCAGGGCAAGGGGCTCCGTCTGAGCCTGGGGTTCTCCCACCCGATCGATTTCCCGGCACCCGAGGGGATCAGCCTCGAGACCCCGAATCAGACGACGATCGTGGTGAAGGGCGCGGACAAGCAGCAGGTCGGCCACACGGCTGCCGTGATCCGGTCCTTCCGTCCCCCGGAGCCGTACAAGGGGAAGGGTGTCAGATACAAGGGCGAACACGTCCGACGCAAGGCCGGGAAGACGGCCGGGGCATGACGATGATCAAACCGAGCAAGTTGAGAAAGAGCCGCCAACTCCAGCGCCGCCGCCGCCACGCGCGCATTCGCAAGCGCGTACACGGGACGGAAGAGCGGCCTCGCCTCGCCGTTTACCGGTCGCTCCGCAACATCGAGGGCCAGGTGATCGACGACGATGCGGGGCGGACGCTGGTCGGTCTCTCCACCCTGGCCCCCGAGCTGAGAGACGGAGCCCCGGAGGAAGGGAACCGCAAGGTCGAGGCTGCCCGTGCCGCAGGAAAGCTGCTCGCCGAGCGTGCGCTTGAGCGCGGGGTCACCGCGGTCGTGTTCGACCGGGGCGGCTTCCGGTATCACGGCCGTGTCCAGGCGTTCGCGGAAGGCGCGCGGGCGGGAGGTCTGTCGTTCTGATGGCCAGAGACAAGCGCCCACCCCGCGAAGGGGCCGAGCAGGTCGAAAACCTGATCCACATCAACCGCGTCGCGAAGGTCGTGAAGGGGGGGCGCCGCTTCTCCTTCACCGCACTGGTCGCCGTGGGCAATCAGGCCGGTCGCGTGGGAATTGCCCACGCCAAGGCCAACGAGGTGGCCGAAGCGATCCGCAAGGCCTTCGAACAGGCCCGGCGGGCCATGGTCGACGTGCCGGTCCTGCAGGGGACCATTCCGCACGAGATCATCGGGCGCTGCGGTGCCGGACGCGTGCTGATGCGTCCCGCCGCGCCGGGGACCGGAGTGATCGCCGGCAGCCCGGTGCGCGCCGTCCTGGAAGCGGCGGGCATCACCGACGTGCTGACCAAGAGCCTGGGGACGAACAACCCGATCAACGTGGTGCGCGCGACCCTCGACGGGCTGGAAAATCTGGTCACGGCGTATGATGTCGCTGCCGAGCGCGGCATCTCGGTTGAAGAACTCGGGGTGACGAACCGTGGGTAGACGCATCAGGATCACTCAGGTACGGAGCTGCGTGAAGCGTCAGAAGGTGCAGCGTCGTACGCTTCAGGCGCTTGGGATCCGGCGCCACCAGCAGTCGGTCGTCCACGACGACACGCCTGCGATCCGCGGCATGATTGCGAAGGTGGACTATCTGGTAGAGGTCACGGAGGTGGATTGACCCATGATCGAACTTCACAACCTGAAAGCCCCGAAGGGCTCCCACCGGAGCCGCAAGCGCGTCGGGCGCGGACCGGGCTCGGGCAAGGGCAAGACGTCGGGCAGGGGCGAAAAGGGGCAGAACTCGCGTTCGGGAGGCGGCGTGCCCGCCTGGTTCGAGGGCGGCCAGATGCCCCTGCAGCGCCGGATCCCGAAGCGCGGCTTCAAGAATCGCAACCGAATCGAGTACCAGGTCGTAAACGTGGGTGACCTGCACGTCGTGGATGGCGACGCGACCCTGGAGGCGCTGAAGGCGGCCGGGCTCGTGCGCTCCCTGCGGCGTCCGGTGAAGATTCTGGGCGGCGGGGAACTCGGGGCGGCGGTCAACTGCTCTGCGCATGCCGTGTCCGCCAGTGCCCGCAAGAAGATCGAAGCCGCCGGCGGCACGGTGGCGATCGTCTCCCTGCGTCGCGGGGAAGACGGAGAGGACCAGTAGTGCGTCCCGCCGGGGACGGGGTGAGGGGTTTCGACCATGGCTAATCCGATTCCGAATCTTCTCCGGGCTCCGGAGCTGAAGAAGAAGATCCTCTTCACGCTCCTGATCATGCTCGTGTACAGGATCGGATCGCACATCACGGTGCCCGGCGTCGACGTCGGCGCGCTCCAGGCGCTGTCCGGCCAGTTCTCCGGCACCTTCCTCGGCGTCTACGACATGTTCGTCGGCGGGGGCCTGAGCCGGGCCACCATCTTCGCGCTCGGGATCATGCCCTACATCTCGGCGAGCATCATGTTCCAATTGCTCGCCGCGGTCTTCCCGACCGTCGAAAAGCTGCAGAAGGAGGGCGAACAGGGACGGAAGAAGCTGACCCAGTGGACCCGCTACACGACGGTCCTGCTCTGCCTGATCCAGTCCTACGCGTACGCGTCCTTCCTGCAGAGCCTGGGCGAGGCCGTGCGCGTGCCCGGATTCGGCTTCGCCTTCTCGACCGTGATCACCCTGACCGTCGGCGGGGTCTTCATCATGTGGATGGGCGAGCAGATCACGGAGCGGGGCATCGGCAACGGGATGTCGCTGATGATCTTCTTCTCGATCATCCAGGGCTTCCCCCAGGCCATCGTGCGCACCTGGGAATCGCTGATGCTCGGCGAGATCGGACTCTTCGAGATCGTGGCGCTTCTCGTGGTCGTCGTGGGCATCACGGCGGGGGTCGTGGCCATGACCATGGCGGCACGGAAGATACCCGTGCAGATACCGCGGAAGGTCGTCGGGCGGGGCCGCATTCGCGAGGGGCAGAAGAGCTTCGTTCCCCTGCGCATCAACTCCGCCGGGGTGATGCCCATCATCTTCGCCCAGTCCTTCATCGTGGTTCCCGGGACGCTCGCCGCGTTCAGCTCCATCCCGCTCATCCAGGACATGGCGGATATCTTCCAGCCCGGGAACTGGGCCTATTATCTGACCTATGCCGCGCTCATCATCTTCTTCACCTACTTCTACACGGCGATCATCTTCAACCCGGTCGACCTGGCGGAGAACCTGAAGAAGCAGGGCGCCTTCATCCCCGGAGTGAAGCCGGGCACGCGGACGGCCGAGTATATCGACCGCATCCTGACCCGGGTCACCCTGCCGGGCTCGATCTACCTGGCCCTGATCGCGCTGGTGCCCTTCTGGATCTTCGACATCTTCGGCATCCAGAACTTCGCGTTCGGGGGAACCAGCCTCCTGATCGTCGTGGGCGTGGGACTCGACACCGTGCAGCAGGCGCAGCAGCACCTGCTGCTCCGCCACTACGACGGCTTCATGAAGAAGGGCCGCGTGAAGATGCGCGGCCGCCAGCGCTACGTGTAGCCGCCGGCGACGCACATGGACCGAACGCAATCCGCGGGCCGGGTCATCGTTCTTCTCGGGTCGCCCGGGGTCGGGAAGGGTACCCAGGGGATCCGCCTGAGCCGCGAACGGGGCTGGGCCCACGTCTCGACCGGCGATCTGCTGCGCGCGGCGCTCAAGGCGGGCACGGCGCTCGGGCTCGAGGCGCGCAGGTTCATGGATGCCGGCGAGCTCGTGCCCGACGACGTGATCGTGGACCTGGTGCGCGAACACCTCGGCGCGATGCCTCGCGGCCAGGGCGTCGTGTTCGACGGCTTCCCCCGGACCGTGCCACAGGCGGTGGCGCTCGACGCCGTCCTCGGCGAGCAGGCGCGCGCCGTCGACCGCGTCGTTCTTCTGGAGGCCGACGACGAGGTTCTGGTGAAGCGCATCTCGGGGCGCCGGTCGTCGCCGAGCGGACGCGTCTACAACGTCCATTTCGATCCGCCCCGCCGCGAGGGCTTCTGCGACGATACCGGCGAGCCACTGATACACCGCGCCGACGATCAGCCCGAAACGGTGCGTACCCGCCTGGCCGTCTACCGCAAGGCCACGGCGCCGCTGGTCGGGTACTACGATGCGCGGGGAGTCCTCGCGCGCGTCGACGGCGCCGGCGACATCGGGCAGGTGCGGGCGGCGCTTCAGGAGGCGATCGGCGCCGTGCGCGGCTCCACCGTGGCGGGCGGCTGATGGCCGGGCGTGCGCGCAGTGCGGTCCACCTGAAGTCTCGCGCCGAGATCCAGGCGATGTCGCGCTGCGGCGACATCATCTCCGCGCTCTTCACCGAGATCGAGCCGCTCGTGCGACCCGGCGTGACAACCGCGGCGCTGGACGGCTTCGTGGACGACTTCGTGCGCTCGCACAAGGGCGCGGTCCCCGCGTTCAAGGGCCTGTACGGTTTCCCCGGCAGCGCCTGTATCAGCATCAACGAGGCGGTGGTGCACGGGATACCCTCGAAGCGCAAGCTGCGGGAGGGCGATATCGTCTCCATCGACGTGGGCGTGAGGCGCGGCGGCTGGTGTGCGGACTCGGCATACACCTTCGCGGTCGGAGAGATCGGGGCCGAGGCGGCCGACCTGGCCGCCGTGACGTACGCGTCGCTCCAGGCGGCGGTGGCCGCCGCGCAGGCCGGTGGCCACGTCGGCGACATCGGCGCCGCGGTTGTGGACACGGTGCGGGGGAGCACCTACCGGATCATTCGCGACCTCGTGGGCCACGGGGTAGGGCGCGACATTCACGAGGAGCCGCAGGTCTCCAACATCGGCCGCGTCGGCTTCGGCGCGCCGCTCAGACCCGGAATGGTGCTGGCGATCGAGCCCATGCTCGCGGTCGGGACCGACGAGATCAGGACCCTGGGCGACAAGTGGACGGTCACGACCCTCGACGGCACGCTGTCGGCCCACTTCGAACACACCGTCGCAATTACGCCCGAAGGCCCGCAGATCCTGACCGGGGGCGGGATCTGGGATCGCGCCGCGGAGCGCCTGCGGCACCGGGTCGCCCATGTGGACGCGTGACCGTGCCGGTTGTCCGGAGGAGTCATTGAATCCGGTTCCGATCACAGCTATCTTTAAAAGCTATGCCTTGAACGATTGGGCCATTGCCAACCAGGGGGGTACATCGACGTGAAGGTCCGCACCAGCGTGAAGCCCATGTGTGAATACTGCCGCGTCGTCCGCAGGAAGGGCGTCGTGCGCATCATCTGCAGCCGGAATCCCCGGCACAAGCAGCGTCAGGGTTAGGCCATGGCACGCATCGCGGGGGTCGATCTTCCCAGAGGCAAGCGAATCGAGGTCGCGCTCACCTACGTATACGGCGTAGGCCGCACCTCGTCGAAGCAGATTCTCGAGGCGACGGGGATCAATCCCGATCTTCGCACGCACGAACTGACCGACGAGGACGCGAGCAGGCTTCGCCGCGAGATCGAGCAGAACTACAAGGTGGAGGGCGCGCTGCGCACCGAGGTGTCCATGAACATCAAGCGTCTCATGGACATCGGCTGCTACCGCGGGCTTCGCCATCGCCGGGGCCTGCCGGTGCGGGGGCAGCGGACCCACACCAACGCGCGCACCAAGAAGGGTCCCAGGCGCGCCATCGCGGGCAAGAAGAAGGCTCCGAAGAAGTAGCGGAGTGCATCGGGAACCCTAACGAGCGGATTTCAGGCGCGGGGTAGTGCCCCGCAGGAAGGTGCCGGTTGGCAAAACCCAGAACGACCCGGACACGGAAATCGAAGAAAGTCGTCGCGGCGGAGGGCGTCGCGCACATCAAGGCGACCTTCAACAACACCCTCATCACCATCGCCGACCAGGCCGGGAACGTTCTGGTGTGGGCGTCGGCGGGGACGGCCGGCTTCAAGGGGTCCAAGAAGTCCACGCCGTTTGCCGCGACCATGGCCGCTGAGCAGGCTGGCCGTGACGCCGTCGCGATGGGCGTGCGGCAGATCGTCGTCCGCGTGCAGGGACCCGGCTCGGGCAGGGAATCGGCGATTCAGGCGCTCGCGGCAGCCGGGCTGACCATCGTGTCCATCCACGATGTCACCCCCCTGCCTCACAACGGATGCCGGCCGCCCAAGAAACGCCGCGTGTGACGGAAGAAAGAGATTCATGGCACGATATACAGGTCCGGTTTGCAAGCAGTGCCGCAGGGAGGGCCAGAAGCTCTTCCTGAAGGGCACCAAGTGCTACACCGAGAAATGTCCGGTGGAGCGGCGGCAGTATCCGCCGGGCCACCACGGTCCGGCGTCGGTGCGGCGCCGGAAGCAGTCGGATTATGCGATGCAGCTGCGCGAGAAGCAGAAGGTCAAGCGCATTTATGGACTGCACGAGAAGCAGTTCCGCAACCTCTTCGAGTACGCGGCCGGCCGTCCGGGCGTCACGGGCGAGAATCTCGTCATCGCCCTGGAAAGCCGTCTCGACAACGTCGTCTTCCGGATGGGCATGGCCACCAGCCGCCGCCAGGCGCGCCAGCTGGTTCGCCACCGCCATGTCGCCGTCAACGGATCAACGGTGAACATACCGAGCTACCGGCTCGCGGCCGGGGACGAAGTCGCGCTGCGCGAGAAGTCCCGGGACCTGGATCTGGTGGCCGCGAGCTTCGAGGCGCGCACCAGGCCTCCGCTGCTGGACTGGCTGTCGCTCGACGAGAAGAGGCGGGTCGGCAGAGTCGTGCGGGCGCCCACGCGCGGAGACATTCCGCTCGCCGCGCAGGAACAATTGATCGTCGAACTCTATTCCAAGTGATCCTGCAGGGCGCCTCGGGCGTCGGCGGGTCACGCGGACTCACACGGGCACAAACCAGGCCAGGGGGATACTTACGGTGACTTTGGAGCTTGATCTTTCCGGTCTCGTTCTTCCGGAGCGTATCGAGATTGCGGAAACTTCGGAAGACGGCCGTTCCGCGGTCTTCGTCCTCGAGCCGCTGGAGCGGGGCTTCGGGCACACGCTGGGCAATTCGGTTCGCCGCGTACTGCTCTCGTCCCTGAAGGGATCGGCGGTGTGGGCATTCCGGATCGACGGTGTGGTCCATGAGCATCAGACCGTCGCGTCCGTGGTGGAGGACGTTCACCAGATCATTCAGAACCTCAAGTCGCTCGTTGTCAGCCTCGACGACGACGTCGAGGAAGCGATTCTCTCGATCCAGACGAAGAAGGCGGGCCCGGTCACGGCGAGCAGGATCAGGGCGCCCGGGTCGGTGACCATCCATGACCCCGGCCACCACATCCTCACCCTGGAGGACGACCGGGAGCTGAACATCGAGCTCCGTGTGAAGAAGGGCAGGGGGTTCGTGCTGGCGGATCAGAGCCCGGCCCCGAAGGACGCCCCTGTGGATCTGGTGCGCATCGACGCGATCTACAATCCGGTGTTGCGCGCGAACTTCACGGTGGAAGAGACCCGGGTCGGACAGAGAACGGACTTCGACAGGCTCTCGATCCACGTCGAGACCGACGGATCGGTGGACCCGGAGAGTGCGATCCGGTACTCGGCCGAACTGGTGCGGAAGCACCTGGAATACATGCTCTACTTCTCGATCGGCGGACTCCCCGAGGACGAGCCGGCCCCGCTCGCGCCGGTTTCGGAGAAGATGGTCGAGCTCTTCGACACATTGATCGAGGACGTGGCGGAGATCAGCGTGCGCTCGCGCAACTCGCTGCAGAGGGTGTCGATCAAGACCCTGGGCGACCTGCTCAGCCGTTCCGAGGAGGAGATCAGCAGCATCGACAACTTCGGAAAGAAGTCGCTGAAGGAAATGCACAAGTTCCTCGATATCCACGGCCTGCAGTTCGGGATGAGGATCGAGGAGGACGACGAGGGGAAGCTCGTCTTCGTAAGGGAGGGGGCCGTCGAGCCGACGGGGGAATAGCCAGATGCGCCACAGAAAGAAGGGCAGAAGCCTCTCGCGTTCGCCGAGCCACCGCAAGGCACTGTTGCGGAACATGGCGATGTCGCTTTTCCAGCACGAGCGGATCACCACCACCACGGCACGGGCCAAGGAGCTGCGGCCGTACGCCGAGCGACTGATCACGCTCGCCAAGCGGGGAGACCTGCATGCCCGGCGGCTGGCGGCCCGGCGGATCACCGATCGGGACGTGCTCGGCAAGCTGTTCGACGACATCGCTCCGCGGTATTCCGAGCGGCCGGGCGGATACACGCGCATCCTGAAGCTGGGGAACCGCAAGGGCGACGCCGCCGAAATGGCGCTCATCGAGTTAGTGTGATAGAATCGGGCGGCAAGGGGAGGTTCCGGAGAACCTCGACACGCGAACCTGGAACGCGCAAAGGATTGGCCAGATGGTATCGTTGCTGAAGTCCCGCTCCGGGGCGGTTCGACCCGCGACCCTGCTCATGCTGCTGTGCTTCCTCGTGATGGGGGGTTTCCTCTACTGGATCTCCATTACGGCCGAGCCGACCGAGGTCGTGATCGAGGAGCCGGAGGACGACGTCATGGTCAATGAGGTCGCCTTCGCGGACTTCTCCGCAGGACCGCCCACGTATCTGGGGCAGGAGTTGACCCTGCGCGGCATCATGGTGAGCAGCCTGCTCGGACCGCACGCGTTCTGGACGAGTCTGGAGGACGCACAGCAGACGGCCTACCTGCTGCACTTCTCCGGCCCTCTCGTGGCCGACTCGGCGTCGGTCGCCGCGGGTTCAACGGTGGACATCAGCGGCACGGTCACCCAGATGTCCGACTCGATTCTGGACGCCTGGGGGGCCGCCGGATCCCTGCCGGGCGAGATGGACCGGACCCTGGCAGAGTTCGCGGAGACCTTCATCGAGGTCACGGTTCTGGGCGGTGACGAGGCGACTGACGCGTCCGACGAATCCTCCGAGTCCGGCGAGTCCTCCGAGCCTTCCTCCTGAACCGCTCGCCGCGCCGGAACCGGCTGGAATGAGGTCGGCGCGGCCCGAGGCCGGACGGCGGGACATGGCGGTGGCCGACCACAGCAGGGACGATACCGTGCTCGGGGTCCTGGGGCTCGGCTATGTCGGATTGCCGCTGGCCGCTGCGGCCGTTGCGAACCGGATCAGGGTCATCGGTTTCGACATCGACTCCCGTGTCGTGGACGGTGTCAACCAGGGACGAAGCCACATCCCCGACCTGGCCGGCGGCGAGGTGGCGCGCGCGCGTGAACGGGGGTTGCTCGAGGCGACCACCGACATGGCACAGCTTGCGCGCTGCGACGTGGTGTCCATCTGCGTGCCCACCCCGCTGTCCAAGACCCGCGATCCGGACATCTCGCACGTCCTGGCCGCCGCGGAAGCGGTCGCCGCCGTCCTCCGGGTGGGCCAGCTGATCGTGCTGGAATCGACGACCTACCCGGGCACGACCCGCGAGGTCGTATTGCCGATCCTGCGCCAGAGCGGTCTCGAGCCGGGCACCGACTTCTGCCTGTGCTTCTCCCCGGAGCGCGTGGATCCCGGCAACGCGGTCTGGAAAACGGGGAACACGCCACGGATCATCGGCGGCGTCACGCCCCGGTGCACCGAGGCCGGCACGGCGTTCTACTCGCGGTTCGTGGACGACGTGGTGCCGGTGTCCTCGGCCGAGGCCGCCGAGCTGGCCAAGATCCTCGAGAACGCGTTCCGCGCGGTCAACATCGGGCTGGTCAACGAGATGGCGCTGATCGCGGACAGGCTCGGGCTCGACATATGGGAGGTGATCGATGCCGCGGCCACCAAGCCGTTCGGCTTCATGAAGTTCACGCCGGGCCCGGGTCTCGGCGGCCACTGCCTCCCGGTCGACCCGCACTACCTGTCGTGGAAGATGCGCACGATGGACTATCGCACCCGGTTCATCGAGACCGCTTCGGAGATCAACGCCGAGATGCCCACGTTCGTCGTCGGCAAGGTCAGGGAAGCGCTCAACGGGGCGCGCAAGCCCGTGAACGGGTCGCGGATCGTGCTGCTCGGTGTGGCGTACAAGAAGAATGTGGACGATGTGCGCGAATCCCCTGCGATGGACATCCTCGAGCTCCTGGAGCGGGACGGGGCTGACGTGGTCTATCACGATCCCCATGTGCCCGCGTGGCCGACCCGGGACGGCCGTGTCCTTCGGTCGGAGCCTCTGGCCGGGGGACTGCTCGAGGGCGCGGACGCGGTGGTGATCGTGACGGACCACGCCGCCTTCGATGCCCGGGAGATCTACAGGCTCTCGCCGGTTCTCGTCGACGCCAGAAACGTCACGGCCGGGGTGCCCGCGTCCCGGCGCACGGCTCGCCCGCAGAGATGGATCGTCAAGGGATGAGGATCGCGGTGCTGGGGAGCGGATACGTGGGGCTCACGACCGGGGCGTGCCTTGCGGAGACGGGCAACGATGTGGTCTGCGCCGACATCGTACAGGAGAAGGTGGACGCCCTCAACCGGGGCGAGATCCCCTTCTTCGAACCCGGTCTCGCCGCGCTGGTAGAAGAGAACGTGGCGGCGGGGCGGCTCACCTTCACAGCAGACAACGCGATGGCCGTGCGCGACTCCTACATCGTCTTCATCGCCGTGGGCACGCCGCCCGGCGAGGACGGGTCCGCCGACCTGCGCCACGTTCTCGCCGCAGCGCGGGACGTGGGCCGCGCGATGGACGGCGAGCGCATCGTGATCACGAAGAGCACCGTGCCCGTGGGGACCGCGAGGATGGTGCGCGAGACGATCGAGGCCGAGACGGAACACCCGGTGCACGTCTGCTGCAACCCGGAATTCCTGAAGGAGGGCGCGGCGATCAGCGACTTCAAGCGGCCGGACCGGGTCGTGCTGGGGGTCGACGACTCCGCGGCGGCGGATGTGCTGCGCGACCTGTACATGCCCTTCGTGCGCACGGGCAACGAGATCCTTGTCATGGACACCGCGGCGGCCGAGGTCACGAAGTACGCCGCAAACGCCATGCTCGCGACCCGGATCAGCTTCATGAACATGATCGCGCGCCTGTGCGAGCGCTCGGGCGCCGACGTGGACATGGTGCGGCTCGGTGTGGGCTCCGACAGACGGATCGGTCCCACCTACCTCTTCCCCGGTGTGGGATACGGGGGGTCCTGTCTGCCGAAGGACGTCGCGGCGCTCGCGCGCACGCTGAACGCGATGGAGGTCGATGCGTCGATCCTCGACGCGGTCGAGCGTGTCAACGAGAGCCAGAAGCGCCTGCTTGCGGAGATGGTGGTCGAGCGTTTCGGCGATGATCTCCGCGGGCGGATGTTCGCGGTTTGGGGGCTCGCGTTCAAGCCGGGTACCGACGACATGCGCGAAGCGCCCAGTCTGGTGACGATTCGTGGCCTGCTGGAACGCGGCGCCCGGGTGGTCGCCCACGACCCGGCCGCGCTGGAGGCGGCGCGCCGCATCCTCGGAGACAGCATCGAGTACACCGATCGCAACTACGACGCGCTGTCCGGCGCCGATGCGCTGCTCATCCACACCGAGTGGCACCCGTATCGCCACCCGGACTTCGCCCGGATGCGAGCGTCGCTCGCGAACGCGGTGATCTTCGACGGACGCAACCTCTATGCCCCGGGCGTCATGCGCGAACTGGGGTTCGAGTACTTCTCCGTTGGCCGGCGCCCGGTAGCGCCGATGGTGAACTGAGCCGTGCGCGTGCTGATTACCGGAGTGGCGGGCTTCCTCGGCTCTCACCTTGCGGACCGCTTCCTGGCCGAGGGATACCACGTAGTCGGCGTGGACAATCTGGTCACGGGTTCGCCCGACAACCTCTCCCACCTCGAGCGGGAGTCGCGCTTCCACCTCATCGAGCACGATGTCTCGGCACCGCTCTTCGTGGATGAAGAACTCGACGGCGTCCTGCACTTCGCCTCGCCGGCCAGCCCGCCCGACTATCTGGATCTTCCGATTCAGACCCTCAAGGCCGGGGGCCTGGGCACCTACCACACGCTGGGCCTGGCGCTCCGGCACGGCGCGCGCTACCTGCTCGCCTCCACCTCGGAGGTGTATGGAGATCCGCAGGTGCATCCCCAGCGCGAAGACTACTGGGGCCACGTCAACCCGGTTGGCCCGAGGGGTGTCTACGACGAGGCCAAGCGCTATGCCGAAGCGATGACCATGGCCTACCACCGGGCGCATCGACTGGACACCCGGATTGTGAGGATCTTCAACACCTACGGTTCCCGCATGCGTCCCGACGACGGGCGCGTGGTGTCGAACTTCATCGTTCAGGGGCTGCGCGGGGAACCGATGACCGTGTACGGCGACGGATCGCAGACGCGTTCCTTCTGCTTCGTGGACGATTGCGTCGACGGGATCTTCAGGCTCTTCCGGTCAGCGCGCGTCGAGCCGACCAATATCGGCAACCCGGAGGAGGTCACGGTCCTCGAGCTTGCGCGCATGGTGACGGAGGAGGTGGGCTGCGCGGAGTCGCCGGTGTTCCTGCGGCTGCCCGCCGATGACCCCGGTGTCAGGTGTCCGGACATCACGGCGGCCCGCCGGCACCTTGGCTGGTCGCCACGCGTCGGCCTCCGCGAGGGTCTGCGCAAGACGGTGCGCTACTTCAGCAACCTGAAGAGGCGCACTGCCCGGTGCATGGGCGCACTCGTGCTGCTGGCGGCGGGCTGCGGAGCGGATCCCGGCGAGGAGGCCGCGCTGATGCGGGGAGACCGCGCATTCGCGCACGGCGAATACGAGGAAGCGCTCGCCGAGTACCGTCTGGCCCTCCTCACCGGAGGCTCGGGGGCGGACGGCGTCGTGCGGGCCGCCCACGCCTACGTGGCCCTCGGACGGGTGGACGACGCGCGCTCGCTTTACGAACAGGCGGTTGCGGAAGACGATGCGCACGCCGATCAGGCAGTGTCGGATTTCGTCGCCCTGGCAAGGCGCGAACACGATTCGGGCGACAGCTACGGAATGGCCTCGGCGATGGAGGCGGCCCTGCACTTCCGTCCTGGCCTGGTCGTGGAGGGGCTCGCGCTGCCGATGGCGCGGCACTACAGCAACAGCGGCGAATACGGACGCGCGCGGCCACTCTACCTGAGGGCGCTGGGGCAGAATCGCGGCGATGCGGACATCGTGTTCGAGACCGCGCTGGCACACGAGGAGATCGGCGACTGCGAGCGGGCGCTCGTGTACCTCGATGAATTCGTGCAACTCGCGCCGCGCCGCGCGGCGGAGGTCGGCTGGCACGTCGGCTCCTGTTCGTTCCAGCTCTCCCGCGAGTTGGCGGACGAGGGCGCGCTGGACGAGGCGCTGCGGTATCTGGACGAGATGATCGAACTGGCCGAGCCGAGGCCCCTGCTGGCCCAGGCGTACATGGACAGGGGCGAGATCCTCGCGCAGCTTGGCGATTGCCTTGCGGCGGTGGATGCGTTCCGCGCCGTGGTGGAGGTGGATCCCTCCGGGTCCGGTCCGCTGGTGGGCCATGCGCGCGCGCGTGTGGACGAGATCCGGTTCGGAGAGAGGGGCGACGCGCTGTGCTGAGTCGGTCGGTGGCAGCCGGGGCCCTGGTGGGACTGCTGGGAGCAGCCTGCTCGTCCGCACCGCCCTATTCGGGGTGGACGCCCGAACAGCTCTACGAACACGGCCAGCGGGCCTTCGACCAGGGAGACTGGGACGAGGCCAGGAGGGCCTTCGAGCGCCTCGTGCTGACCTTCCCCGGATTCGACCAGGCGGTCGAAGCGCGCCACTACCTGGCCCGGACCTTCTTCTCGGACAGGGAGTTCCTGAGCGCGGTGTCGGAGTACACGCGCATCGTGCAGGTCTATCCGGACCACGAACGCACGACCGAGGCCTGGATGGGGCTGTGCCGCTCCTACGCGGCGATGTCTCCTCATCCGCAGCGGGACCAGCAGTACACGGTACAGGCCCGCAACACCTGCCAGAACGTGGCCAACGACTTTCAGGGCATGCCGGCGGGCGATTCCGCGGGAGTGGTGGCCCGGGAAATGCACGCCAAGCTGGGCGACAAAGCCTATCTGGAAGGCTACTTTTATTTCCAGCGGGACATTCTCGAGTCGGCGGAGCTTGTTTTTCTTGACCTCCTGGAAGCCTATCCGGACACCGAAGCGGCACCCCGGGCCGTCGCGCGCCTCATCGATATCTACGAGATGTGGGGCTGGGGCGAGCAGCAGGAAGAGTTCAGGAACCGGCTGCAGGAGACCTATCCGGATTCGCCCGAGGCCAGGGAGCTCGAGGCGGCGGCCGCCAGCGACACGGTGTCAACGGTCAGGAGCCGGGCGCCTCCCGGTCCGCGTCTCCTGACGGGATGGCGGGACGCCCGCGGGTAGGCATCTTCGGCGGGACCTTCGATCCGCCTCACATCGGCCACATCGTGGCGGCCCGGGAGGTGGCGGAAGCCGTCGAGCTCGAACGCGTTCTCTGGGTGCCGGCATCGATCCCTCCCCACAAGACGCACCGGGTCCTCACGCCCGGGGCGGTGCGGCGGCGAATGGTCGAGGCCGCAGTCGAGAGCGATCCGCGTTTCGAGCTTTGCGATGTCGAACTGGAGCGTGGAGGAGTCTCCTACACGGTGGACACGCTCCGGAACCTGCACGCCGAACACCCGGAGTGGTCGCTGGTGCTGATCGTGGGGGCGGATCTGGTGGCCGGGATGTCCGGCTGGAAGGAACCGGAGGCGATCGCCCGCCTGGCCGAGGTGGTGGTGATGTCCCGGGATGAACCGGGCCAACGGGGGCGGGTCGTCGCGGTAACGCGGGTCGACGTGTCATCTTCACGGGTTCGGCGGCGCGTCAGGGAACGAAAGGCCGTTCGAGACATGGTGGAGACCCGCGTCATGTCCATTATTGAGAGTGAAGGACTGTACAGAGATCCAGGAGGGTCGGGCGTTCCCCGTCACGGGGGACCCGGGCAAGGGGTATGATCAAAGGCATCATCAAGAAAATCGCCGGTTCACGGCACGCTCGCGAAGTCAAGCGGCTGAGCCCGGTGGTCGACGAGATCAATCGGCATTACGAAGCGCTGGAAGGCCTGTCGAGGGACGAACTGCAGGCGAAGACGGCGGAGTTCCGGGAGCGGATTGCCGAATACACCGCCGAGACGCAGGGCACGATGGACTCCGCCCGGGAGCGAAAGCGAACGTCGACGGACCCCGACGAACGCGAGCGGCTGGGCCTCAGGATCGGCAAGCTGGAGGAGGACTACCACGCCCAGCTGGCGGAGGTCCTGGAGGAGATTCTGCCGGAGGCGTTCGCGGTCGTGAAGGAGGCCTGCCGCCGCCTGATGGGCACGGAGGGCAGGGTCACCGGGCAGAACCTGGTCTGGGACATGATCCCGTACGACGTGCAGCTGATCGGGGCGGTGCAGCTTCACCGCGGTCGTGCGGGCGAGATGGCCACAGGCGAAGGCAAGACGCTCGTCGCCACGATGCCGCTGTACCTGAACGCGCTGGCGGGACGGGGCGCACACCTGGTCACGGTCAACTCGTACCTGGCGCAGCGCGACGCCGAGTGGATGGGAGCCATCTACACGCTCCTGGGGCTCACCGTGGACTGCATCGACCTGCACGAGCCCGGGACGGCGGAACGCAGGGCAGCGTACAATGCCGACATCACCTACGGCACGAACAACGAGTTCGGCTTCGACTATCTGCGCGACAACATGGTGCACACGCTCGAACAGCGCGTGCAGAAGGCGCACCACTACGCGATTATCGACGAGGTGGACTCGATCCTGATCGACGAGGCCCGGACGCCCCTGATCATATCGGGTCCGGTGAGCCGCGACACGTCGACGCCGTTCAAGCAGATGGCGCCGGCCGTGGGCGCTCTCCACCGGAAGCAGAACCGCACGGTGAACCGGCTCGTGGCGGAGGCCGTCCGGCTGCTGGACGCGGAGGAAGACGAATACGTGGCGGGCGAGAAGCTGCTCGCGGCAAAGAGGGGGGGACCCAAGAACAAGCGCCTGATGAAGCTGTTCGCCGACCAGCCGTCGGTGGTGAAGCTCGTGGAAAAGGTCGAGGGCGACTACATGCGGGAGAAGCGTCTCCACGAGATGGACGAGATGCTCCTCTTCGCCATGGACGAGAAGGGCCACAACGTGCACTTGTCGGATGCCGGTCTGGACACGCTTTCTCCGGGCGATCCGGATGCCTTCGTCATTCCGGATCTCTCCGAGGTCATTGGCGACATCCAGGAGGACGAAGGCCTGTCAATCGACGCGAAACGCGAGAAGATCACCGAGTTGGAGACCGAGTACGCGGACAAGTCGCAGCGCATGCACGTCATCCACCAGCTGCTCAAGGCGTACACCCTGTTCCACAGGGACGAGCGGTACATCATCGGCGACAACGGGTCGATCGTGATCGTCGACGAGTTCACCGGGCGGCAGATGCCCGGGCGGCGCTGGAGCGACGGGCTCCACCAGGCGGTCGAGGCGAAGGAGGGGGTGGAAATCCGCGGCGAGACGCAGACGCTGGCCACCATCACGATCCAGAACTACTTCCGCATGTACGAGAAGCTCGCCGGCATGACGGGTACCGCGGAGACCGAGGAGACCGAGTTCCACCAGATCTACAACCTCGATGTCTCGGTTATTCCGACCAACAGGCCGATCGCACGGGACGACCGAGAGGACCTGATCTTCCGCACCAAGCGCGAGAAGTACACAGCCATCATGGACGAGATCGAGCGCCTGAACCGCCTCGAGCTTCCGGTTCTGGTGGGGACGACCAACGTCGAGGTGTCTGAGACGCTGTCGCGCATGCTGCGCCGGCGCCGGATTGCGCACAACGTCCTCAACGCGAAGCAGCACAAGCGCGAGTCGGAGATCGTCGCCGAGGCCGGGCAGCCGGGCGCGGTCACGATCGCGACCAACATGGCGGGCCGCGGCACGGACATCAAACTGGGGTCCGGCGTCACCGACCCGCGCACGATCGACTGGGTCGGCGAGCGCGACCTCGAACTGGACCAGGTCGTACCGACCGACCCCACGCGCTATGAGGAACTCGACGGCGAGCCCGGCGACCATGTGATCGAGGAGGGCGGGCTGCACATCCTGGGCTCGGAGCGCCACGAAGCGCGCCGGATCGACCGCCAGCTGCGGGGGCGGGCCGGACGTCAGGGAGACCCCGGCGCCTCGCAGTTCTTCCTGTCGCTCGAGGACGACCTGATGCGGCTCTTCGGGGGCGTGGAGCGGATCGCGGGGGCCATGGAGCGGATGGGCGCGGAGGAAGGCGAGGTGATCACGCATCCGCTGGTCACCCGGTCGATCGGGAGGGCGCAGAAGCGTGTCGAGGGCAACAACTTCGAGGCGCGCAAGCGGCTGCTGGACTACGACGACGTCATGAACCAGCAGCGCGAGGTCATCTACGACCTGAGGCTCTTCGCGCTCGAGGGTGGCGAGGATCTCAAGGCCGAGATCTGGGAAATGGTGCATCACACCATGGAGGCGGTCTTCGAGGACTACCTGCCCGATTCCGACCTCGAGGAGGGCATCGAGGTGAGCGGACTCAGGCAGAGAATGCTGCTCGACCTTCACACGGTGCTGCCGCGCGTGGACGATGAGGACGACCCCGAGGAAGTGGATCGCGAAGCGGTGCTCGAGCTGGCGGATTCGTCGGTCCGGGAAGCGTTCGACAGGAAGATCGAGTCGTTCGGGGAGCACGGCGAACGGGTGATGAGTTTCGTCATGCTGTCGACGATCGACGGCAAATGGAAGGATCATCTGTACGATCTCGATCACCTGAAGGCGTCGATCGGCTTCCGCGGCTGGGGTCAGAAGGACCCGCTCGTCGAGTACAAGAAGGAGGCCTACGAGATGTTCGTCGGCCTCATGGACGACATACGGCGCACGGTCACCCAGCAGTTCTTCCGGGTACGGCTGGAGCAGCCCTCGGCCATGCGGCTCCAGCGTCAGCGCCGCCTGTCCTACTCGGGCCCCGCCGATACCCCCGGCGCCGGCCTGCGTGCTCCCGCCCGCGCGGGCGCCGCCCGGATGACCCCGGCAGCCCGGCGGGCGGGCACGGGGAGACCGGCGGTGGACTCCATGGGCATGGCGGCGACCGCGCATCGCGCGCCGGCCACCGCGCATCGCGGACCGGCGGCGGGGTCGCAGGGTCCGGATGTCGGACGGCTTGCAACCAACCGTGGCCAGGCGAAAGCCAAGGTGCCGGTGACGGTTACCAAGGCGCCGGGACGCAACGACCCGTGTCCATGCGGGAGTGGCCTGAAGTACAAGAAATGCTGCGGTCGCGCGGCATAGGTCTGCCGCCGGAGGCGCGGCCCAGGGAGCGGCTTCAGCGCTACGGTCCCGGGCCCCTTTCGGAGCACGAGCTGCTCGCGCTCGTGATCGGGTCGGGGAGCGCGGCGATGCCCGCGCAGCAGGTGGCGGCGAGTGTGCTGAATCTCTCCGACGGGCGGCTCCGCGACCTCGCACGGATCGACGCGGGAGTTCTCGTCGGCATCCCGGGGATCGGCCCCGCGATGGCCGCACGGATCGTCGCGGCGATCGAGCTGGGCAAGCGGGTGGGATCCGCGCGCACACGTCAGGATGATCCCATATCGGGGCCGGGCGATGTCCACGACATCTTTGCGCCCACGCTCGCGCACCTCGCGCACGAGGAATTCCACGTCCTGCTCCTCAATGCCCAGAACATCCCGATCTGCCAGCGACAGGTCACGCGGGGGATCCTGGACGCCTCACTGATCCATCCCCGCGAGGTCTTTCGCGATGCGATCGTTCTGAGGGCGGCGGGCCTGATCCTGGTTCACAACCATCCGTCGGGAAACCCCGAGCCGTCCGCCGAGGATCTCAAGGTGACGCGGCAACTGAGTGCGGCCGGCGACCAGCTGGGCATTCCGGTGCTGGATCACATCATCGTGGCGGGCGGCACGTTTTCGTCGCTCGCGGGGCGGGGCTGCCTGCGCGGAGCAGGAGAGCTTCCATGAACGACCTGGCGCGGCGCGAGCGCATTCCGGTCCGGGTGATGAAGGACCATGACGCCATCGCGGCCGAGGTGGCCGGGCGCATCGCGGCTCTCATCCGCCAGCGCGCCGCCGAGGGACGGGACGCCGTACTCGGTCTCGCGACGGGTTCGACGCCCGTCGGCGTCTACCGCGAGCTGATCCGCCTGCACCAGCAGGATGGCCTCGATTTCTCCCACGTGGTCGCCTTCAACCTCGACGAGTACTTCCCCATGCGGCCGGAGAGCATTCACAGCTACCACCGCTACATGCACGAAAACCTGTTCGAACACGTCAACATGAGGCCCGAGTGCTGTCACATTCCCCGGGGCGACCTTGCCGTGACCGAGGTGGAGGCGCACTGCCGGGAGTTCGAACGGCGCATTCGCGAGGCCGGAGGCATCGACCTGCAGATTCTGGGCATCGGCCGCAGCGGCCACATCGGTTTCAACGAGCCCGGTTCGGCGCGCCGGTCGCGCACGCGGCAGCTCTACCTCGACACGGTCACGCGGGCCGACGCCGCGTCCGACTTCTTCGGCGAGGAAAACGTTCCGCCGCAGGCGATCACGATGGGGGTCGCGACCATCCTCGAAGCCCGCGAAGTCATCCTCCTCGCCACCGGCGAGCACAAGGCCGGGATCGTGCGCCGCTCGGTCGAGGGCGAGGTGCACGCCGACGTCGCGGCCACGTTCCTGCAGCAGCACCCCGCCGCGACCGTGTATCTGGACCCTGCGGCGGCGGCCGATCTCACCCGGATCCGCACGCCCTGGCTGGTCGGCGATGTCGAATGGACGCCTCACTGGGAGACCGAGGCCGTGATCTGGCTCAGCCGGCGAACGGGCAAGCCGATCCTGCACCTCGCGACCGACGACTACCGCGAGCACCACCTCGGTTCGCTGGTGTCGCGGTACGGGTCCGCGGAGCCACTCAACGGCGAGGTCTTCACCACGCTGATGGCCAAGATCCGCGGCAAGAGCCGGCTGCCGCGCGGCCAGAGGATGCTGGTCTTCTCGCCCCACCCCGACGACGATGTGATCTCGATGGGGGGGTTGCTGCGCAAGCTCACCGAGAACGGCAACCAGGTGACGGTGGCCTACCAGACGTCGGGGAACATCGCGGTCTTCGATCACGAGGTGCGCCGCTACCTGGATTTCATGCGCCGGACAGCCGGAGTGATCGACCTGGGCGACCGCGAGGCCCTGGAAGCGGTGCTGACATCGGTGGAACGGGATCTGGCGGCCAAGGAGCCCGGCGACGTCGATTCCGCGGTCGTGCAGGATCTCAAGCGGATCATCCGCGAGAGCGAGGCGTCGGCGGGAATCGCGGAGCTGGGCCTGGGTGCGGACCATGCACGCTTCCTCAACATGCCGTTCTACCAGACGGGCAGAGTGAGGAAGAACCCCATCACCGAGGCCGATGTGGACATCGTCGTCCAGCTGCTTGAGGACGTTCGCCCGGCGATGGTGTTTGCCGCGGGCGACCTGTCGGACCCGCATGGCACGCACCGCATGTGCCTGGAGGCGGTTGAACGGGCGCTCGAACGCTACAGCGGCGACCCGCCCTGGCTGTGGCTGTACCGGGGCGCGTGGCAGGAGTGGAGCGTGAACGAGGCCACGGTGCTCGTGCCGCTCTCCGAGGGCGAGATGCGGGGCAAGGTGCAGGCGATCTTCCGGCACGAGTCGCAGAAGGACTCGGCCCCGTTCCCCGGTCCGGACGACCGCGAGTTCTGGCAGCGCGTGGTCGACCGCAACCGCGGTACGGCGGACCTGCTGCAGTCGCTGGGCCTGCCCGCCTTCCGCGCGATGGAGGCGTATGTGACCCTGCGCGAGGGGCGCCGGGTGGAGGCGCGCGAGATTCCGACATCGGCGCGGGCGGAGTAGATTCATGCCGAAAGGAGATCCCCATCATGTCAGAGTGTCCCGTATGTGCCGCCGAAGTCGAGATCTCTCCCGATCCCGTCGAAGGTGAGTTGCTCGAATGCGACGAGTGCGGCGTCGAGCTCGAAATCCTGGCACTGCATCCCCTCACGCTCGGAGAAGCGCCTGACGCGGAAGAGGACTGGGGTGAATGAGGGTCGGATTCCTTCATTCCCTGATCCGGAAGGATGAGAAGCTCCTGATCGCGGAAATCCGCAAGCGGGACGACATGGAGCTCATCTTTCTGGACGACCGCAAGCTGGTCCTGGACCTCGGCCACGCACCCGAGGTGGACATCGTGCTGGAACGCTCGATCAACCACTCGCGGGCCATGCACGCCTTGCGGCTCTTCGAAGGCGCCGGCACCAGGTGCGTCAACACCTATGAAGTCGCGCGGCGGTGCGGGGACAAGATCCTCACGGCCGCATCGCTTCAGGAATGCGGCGTGCCCCAGCCGGCGGTGCGTGTTGCGTTCACCCCGGAATCGGCGCTGGTGGCGATCGAGGAGCTGGGCTACCCGGCCGTGCTCAAGCCGGCGGTGGGGTCCTGGGGCCGTCTGCTGTCGAAGATCAACGACCGGGACGCGGCGGAGACCGTGCTCGAGCACAAGTCGATCCTGGGCAGCTACCATCACTCGATCTTCTTCGTTCAGGAATACGTGGAGAAGAACGGCCGCGATATCCGCGCGTTCGTGATCGGAGACGAATGCATCGCCGCGATCTACCGCTCTTCCGATCACTGGATCACCAATACCGCGCGGGGCGGCCGCGCCACGAACTGCCCGGTGACCCCCGAGCTCGCAGACATGGCGCTGCGCGCCGCGGACGCGGTCGGCGGCGGGGTCCTCGCGGTCGACCTCTTCGAGACCGCGGACGGCCTGCTGGTCAACGAGGTCAACTACACGATGGAATTCCGCAACAGCATCGACGTGACCGGCGTGAACATCCCGGCGCGGGTCGTGTCGTACCTCGCTTCAGCATGATCCGCGTCGCGATCGCCGGGGGCTCCGGGTACGCGGGCGGGGAGCTGTTGCGGCTACTGCTCCAGCATCCCGACGCAGAGGTCGTCCAGATCACGTCGGAGCGTCTGGCGGGCAAGTTCGCACACCGCGCCCACCCCAATCTGCGCGGCACGACCCGTCTGCGCTTCCGCACGCTCGCCGAGCTCGACGCGTGTGACGTGCTGTTCTCGTGCCTCCCGCACGGCGAGTCGGCCCGGCGCATCGACGACTTTCGCCGGATCGCCCCGCGCGTCATCGACCTCGGCGCCGACTTCCGCCTGCGCGACCTCGGCGTTTACGAGCAGTTCTACGGACGGCCGCACCCCCGCCCCGATCTGCTCGGGCGCTTTGTGTACGGGATCGCGGAACTGAACCGGGACGCGCTCATGGGCGCCGACCTGGTCGCGTGCGCGGGGTGCAACGCGACGGCCGCAATCCTCGGGCTGCGTCCGCTGTATGCAGAGGGGGTGGCGGACTCGGCGGTGATCGAGGTCAAGGTAGGATCGAGCGAGGCGGGCAACCGCTCGACCCCCGGGAGCCATCATCCCGAGCGCAGCGGCGCCATGCGTTCGTACAAGCCCACCGGGCATCGCCACCTGGCCGAGATCCGGGGCGCGCTCTGGGGCGACATCCACTTTTCCGCCACCGCGGTCGAGATGGTGCGGGGGGTGCTCGCCACCTGTCACGTCTTCCTGAACCGCGACCTCGACGAAAAGGCGCTGTGGCGGATCTTCCGCCGGGCCTACGCCGACGAACCCTTCGTCCGCATCGTCAAGGAACGCGCCGGAATCCACCGGTACCCGGATCCCAATCTGCTGGCCGGCTCCAACTACTGCGACGTCGGCTTCGAGCGCGACCCGCTGGCCCGGCGCGTCGTCGTGATCAGCGCCATCGACAACCTCATGAAGGGCGCGGCCGGCCAGGCCGTCCAGGCCTTCAACATCATGCACGCCCTTCCCGAGACGCGCGGGCTGGAGTTCCCCGGGCTGCACCCCTGAGATGTGCCGCCTGCTCTGCGTGCGGGGCCGCGAGGGCTTCGAGATGGCGGGTCACCTGAACGCCCTTTCAGCCATTGCGCGGGACAGCCAGGAGTATCAGGGTCACGGATGGGGATGCGCGTGGCTCGATCGCGGCCGCTGGCGGCTCTACCACGACATCGCACCGATCTGGGAGGACCCGTGGAGGCCGCCGGGGCGGACGACCCTGCTCGTGGCGCACGCGAGGAGCGCGTTTCGCGACGAAGGGATCCGCGTGGAGAACAACATGCCGTTCACCGATGGCGAGCGCGTCTTCATCTTCAACGGCGAACTCCAAGGCGTAAGGATCAGGGAGCGGGGCCGGATCGGCGCCGAAAAGGTGTTCAACTTCGTCAAGCGTTTCGACCGCGGCGATTTCCAACTGGCACTCGAGCGTGGACTCGAGGTGATCGAAAAGCGCACCCGCCACATGCGTGCGATGAACCTGATCGTGGCGGACCGCGCGGGGCAGGTGCATGTCGCGACGAACTTTCGCGAGGATCCCGAGTATTTCCAGATGCATGTTGCGCAAACGGACAAGGCCCGGATCATCTGCTCGGATCCCTATCCCGGTCCTGCCGCGCGCGATGGTACGACAACGGTCTGGACCCCGCTGCACAACGGCACGGTCCTGACCTATTGATTGGAGACTGGAAGATGCTGCTACTCAAGATCGGCGGCGGCGAATCGATCAACCTGGAAGGGGTTGCCCGCAATCTTGCCGCCGTGGAGGACCCCGTTTGCGTTGTGCACGGGGCGAACGCGCTCCGCGATGAACTGGCGCGGAAGCTGGGGGTGGAGAAAACGGTGCTGACGTCCGTGTCCGGCTACACCAGCGTGTACTCGAACGCGGAACTCATGGATGTCATGCTCATGGCCTACGCGGGACTCCGCAACAAGCGTCTGGTCGAACTTCTGCAGGGAAACGGAGTGAACGGGGTGGGGCTGACCGGCCTGGACGGTGCACTCGTGCGGGGGGTGCGCAACAAGGGCATCCGTGTGCGCGAAGGGGGCAAGACCCTCATCAAGCGCGACCTTTCGGGCAAGCCCGTCATGGCGAACCGCAAGCTCCTGTCGCTGCTGCTGGACAACGACTTCACACCGGTGGTGACGGTGCCGCTGATCGACGAGCAGAACACAGCCATCAATTCGGAGAACGACGATGTCGTCACTGTCCTGAACCAGGTGCTGGAGGCGGAACTGGTGGTGCACCTGATCGAAGCGCCCGGTATCATGGAAGATGTGAACGACCCCGAGTCCCTGATCACGCGTATCCCTCGTGAAGAACTGGCCGCGCGCGAGAAGCGGGTAACCGGCCGGATGAGGCGCAAGCTGCTCGCGCTCAGGCGGCTGACCGAGCAGGGGTCCACGCAGGTCGTGGTGGCGGACGGCCGCCGTGAGAATCCGCTGACGGATGCCCTGGAAGGGATTGGGACGGTGATCCTGTGATCGATCTCGAACGCGCCTACGGACTCGAAGTCTATCCCAAGCGCGGCATTGCGGTGGTCAAGGGTGAAGGGGCGGAAGTGTGGGACGACGAGGGCCGCCGCTACATCGACTGCGTCGCGGGGATCGGGGTGGCCAGCGTCGGGCACGCCAACCCCGCGGTCGCCGAGGCGGTCGCCGAGCAGGCACGCACGCTCGTGACCTGTCCGGGGATCTTCTACAACGACGTGCGCGCGCGGCTGCTCGAAAAGCTCGCCGCCGTGGCCCCCGAGGGTCTGTCGCGCGGCTTCCTCTGCAACTCGGGCACCGAAGCGGTCGAAGCGGCGTTCAAGTTCGCGCGCGTCGAAACGGGCCGCACCGGCATCGTGTCGGCCATGCGGGGGTTTCACGGCCGTACGCTCGGCGCCCTGAGCGCTACGCACAAGAAGCAATACCGCGACCTCTTCGAGCCCCTCGTCCCGGGCTTCTCCTTCGTTCCCTTCAACAACGCGGCGAAGCTGCGGGCGGCGGTGACCGAAGAGACCGCGGCCGTCGTGATCGAACCCGTCCAGGGCGAGGGAGGTATCCGCCCCGCCAGCGCGGAGTTCCTGCAGGCGGCGCGCGAGGCCTGCGACGATAGGGGCGCGCTGCTGATCTTCGACGAGATCCAGACGGGCTTCTGCCGCACGGGCAGGATGTTCGCGTGCGAACACCACGGCGTCACACCTGACATGCTGTGCCTGGCCAAGGCAATGGGCGGAGGCGTCCCGATTGGCGCGGTTCTCGCCAACGACCGGGTCAATCCGCCTGTCGGCAAGCATGGATCGACCTTCGGCGGCAACCCGCTGGCGTGCGCAGCCGCGCTGGCGGCGATCCGGTTCATGGAGGACGGGCGGCTGGCGGACCGAGCGGAACGGCTCGGCGCGCGCTTCCGCAAGCGATTCGAACCCCGCGCCCCCGCCCGGGTGCGGGCGCTCCGGCAGGTCGGACTCATGATCGGAGTCGAGCTGCGTGAACGCTGCCGACCCTACCTGCAGGCGCTGATGGAACAGGGCGTGCTGACGCTGCCCGCGGGCACGACGGTGATCCGGGTGCTGCCCCCGCTGGTGATCACCGAGGGCCAGCTCGACGAGGTGGTGGATGTGCTGGTGCGGGTGCTGAGCTGAGTAGGGCGAAGCTGGCCCGGACGCGCCAGGCGGATCATATTGCCGATGAACATGATGGGCCATAAGCGAGGTAGCCATGAGAAGTGTCACACAGATTCCGGCCACATTGTTGATTTCCGGGCTGTTTGCGGTCATCGCCTGCGCCGAACAGCCCCGATCGGACGCGGTCGAAGACAGCGAAGCCGGCGGCCAGGTCATGGCGGCGGAGGCCGATGAACACGAGAGCGGGGAGCACCGAGAGGGAAGAGAGCACCACGAAGGCGGCGAACACGGCGAAGGCCACGCGTCCGGCGAGCATTCGGGTGAGCACGGCGAAGAGGGTGAGGAGCCGGGCTACTACATCGGCCGCGACGCGAACTGGGACACCACCCGGCGGGGAATGCGGCTGACGCTCTCGTACGATGCTGCGCACGATGCGTTCACGGGTGCCGTGCACAACACGACCGAGGCGACCATCTGCGCTGTGCGCGTGGAGGTCCACCTTCGCGGAGTCGAACTCGGACCCACCGAGCGCCGTGATCTCGGTGCGGGACAGTCCATGCCCATCGAACTGCCGGCGGACGGCGAGAGCTTCGAGCGCTGGACCGCGCACCCCGAGAGTTCGAGCTGCGGCGGAGCCTGATTCGGCGCAAGGACCGTGCGCGGTGCCGGAGCGAGGTGCGTGTCCGATTCAAGCATGCCGGTGTCTCGGGTTTTGCCGCGGGAACGTGGGGAGGCGGCTTGGCGATCCGCGGCTGGTGGACGGGCGCCTTCGCCAGGCGGAGCTGGGCGGCTGACCGTTTCGGCGGGCGGAGCTGGTCCTGCGTTCTCGGTGACCATGGCCCAACCCTGACGTAACGTTAGGGTTAGCGGTGGACGAGCGTGGATAGAGCCGGACACCCCCGTTGGCGGGGCCGCAGAATGGCCTGTGTCCCACTCGAACATGCGCGTGTCCCGGGATTTCCCGCGGGAACGTGAGGAGGCGACCTGAGCGGGTGAATGCGGTGCCGGTGAGCTGTCCGCAGTGTTGCTGGAGCGTCCGCGAGCCCACCTCGAGCGCGCTGGCGTCCCGCAGGAGCATGCCGCGGTCCCGCGTGTCCCATTCGAGCATGCCGCTGTCCCGCCTGGCCCAAAGTGTCGAGCGATAGTCCCATCCAGCTATAGACGGGTTCTGAAGGCGCGGCTTTGGCAAGGTCCCGGACCCCGACCAGAGTGGCCGCAAGAGGCCGCAGGAGGGCGTAGGACGGCCGATTGCCAGTGCGGGACCCATTCAACGTGCCTTGAGCCGACTTTACGCGTCCTGGGGCATCACAGGGGGGTCGGAAAACTGCCGTTATCTTATAGGTGCGGGGACGGCCCGCAACATCTAACTCTTTGCCGGACTTCTACTTCGGAGGATTGTCATGACCATCACCCAGCTCGGCGAGCGCATCGCCGAACTCGCCGCACGGATCAACATCGCCACCTATGAAATGCTCATCCTCATCGCCGAGTTCGACCGCCGTGAGGGCTGGGCCGATGCGTTCACGTCGTGCGCCGAGTGGCTCGCGTGGCGGACCGGCCGCATGATCGGCACCTGCCGCGAGAACGTGCGCGTCGCGCATGCGCTTGAGGATCTGCCGGAGACATCCGCCGAGATGAAGGCCGGGCGGCTGTCGTACGCCAAGGCGCGGGCGATCACCCGGGCGGCGACGAAGGAGACCGAGAAGAGGCTGCTCAAGTACGCCGACAAGTGCTCCGCGATGGAGCTCGAGCGGATCGTGCGGGGATGCAGGCACCTGTCGCGTGACGGCGAACTGACGGCCGAAGAGGTGCGGCACCAGCGCCGGACGCTGTCGGTCGTGATCGACGCCGACGGGACGTACGTGGTCCGGGGGCGGCTCGAGCCCGAGGCCGGAGCCGTGCTGATGCGGGCGATCGAGGCCGCGACGGACGCGCTGTACCGCAAAGAACAGCCCGACGCGCGGCCAACGAGCCGCCAGCGCAGGGCCGATGCGGCGGGACTGGTGGCCGAGCGGGCGCTGGCGGCGGGGCTGGGGGCGACGCAGAGCGGTACGCGGGCCGAGCGGTACCAGGTGACGGTGCATGCCGAGATGAGCACGCTGGAGGAGCACGGCGAGGGTGGCCGGTCGGAGCTCGACGGGGTGCGGGTGAGCGCGGAGACGTCGCGGCGCATGACGTGCGATGCGTCGCTGGTGCATATGCTGCACCGGGACGGTCAGGTAGTCAGCGTGGGGCGGAAGACGCGGACCATCCCGCCGCACCTCAGGCGCGCGCTCGAGGAACGGGACCGGGGCTGCCGGTACCCGGGGTGCGGGAGCCGGTTTACGGAGGCGCATCATGTCAAGCACTGGGCCGACGGCGGCGAGACGAGTCTGGGGAATACCGTGCTCTTGTGCCGACGGCACCACCGGCTGGTGCACGAGGGCGGGGTGCGGATGGCGCTTGATGCGAAGGGTCAGGCGGTGTTCTTCACGCGCGGGGGCAAGATGCTCGGGAGCGTGCCGCCGCCGGTGAGGGAGCCGAAACTGACGCCGGCTCTGCCCCCCGCCCCGCCGCTCGGGCCCGGGCGGATGTACAACGGCGCGGCGCGGCTGGCGAACGGCGCGGTCCCGTGGGAAATCGAGGCCGCGGCCCGCGAGGCGGTCGAGGAGGCGATGGAGGAAACTCTGCCGGAGGGCAAGGCGCCGGCGCGGGCGGGCGAGAGCGACACCACGCCCGGCTCACCGCCCGCGTTTCCGCGGCAAAATCCGGGACACGAGCATGTAGGGATGGGACAGGCCACAGCATTGGGACAGGCCACAGAAATGGGACAGGCCACAGAAATGGGACAGGCCACCGGGACGGACCAGACTCAACCAGAGGAGGTGAAGCACAGAGCGCGGACGCGAGCCGCCTGACGGGGCAGGGTGCGAGAGCCCGAACCTGGCGTCACTCGCTCAGCTGCTCCAACGCTCCCAGCGCAAAGAGTGGCGCCCAGCTCTGGAAGCGCCGACCCCGTCCCACGCCGGTGCGGGAATCGAAGTTCTCGCGGCAAAACCCCGTGCGGCGGCGGTCTTCGAGGAACATGCGCGCCCCTTTCCAGGCGAGGTCGTGCGCCAGGTCGTCAAAGCCGTACCGGCGCAGGCCCTGCAGGATCAGGTAGTTCATCGGCGGCCAGATCGAGCCGCGCCAGTACTGCTGATCGTCGAAGGCGGGGTCGTCGCGCGAGATGGTGGGGAGAACCCATTCGCCCCAGAAGCGTGCCGGATCGCGCAGGGTGTCGAGCATGCGCCGGGCTCGCCGCCTCGAGGGGATGCCCGCGGTGAGCGGAAGGAAATTCGAAGCGGCCACGCGCCCGGACGGCCCGCCCGGCAGTTCATCAAGGTACAGACTGGCGTCATCGCACCAGAGGACGCGATTCATGAGTTCGGCAAGGCGGCGGTATTCGGAGGCGAGACGGCCGGCGGTGGTATCGTCTCCGAGGACCCGCGCGATCCGTGACAGGCATTCGAGGTCGAGCGCGCGGTAGCTGCACAGGTCGACCGCCGACATCGCGAGGACCTGCCGCCTGGGGTCCCACTCGGCCTCGTCCCAGAGGGGCAGATCATCCTGGCCCGATTCCCAGGCCGCACGCTGGTGGCCGCTGGCACCTTCCTCCCACGGCGGCACGCGCCCGGGCCCGGGTACGAGCTCGGTGTCGGAACCCCACGCGAGCAGCCCCGGGGTGAGACCTTCGCGGCGCGGCCTGCCTCCCTTGTCCGCCACCCACCAGTCGCACCAGGCGAGAAGGTCGGGGAACGCGGCGGCGAGAGCGTCGAGGTCGGGGTGGGCCTCGTGCAGCCGGAGTGCGGCGTAGGAACCGACCGGCGGTTGCGAGCGGTCGGGCGTACCGCCGCGGCGGCTTCGCCAGTTCGGGACGTTGCCATTCGGGTAGCGGGACCCGGTCCCGGCCAGAAGCGTAGCCCACGCCAGCTTGCCCGACACGGTTGCGAGTTCAAGTGCGTTGAAGAAGCTGTCCCAGCCGAAAACGGTCCAGTCGTCGGGTGGCGGGGTCGCCGAGGGCCGGTTGCCGGCTTCCGGCCGCGGGAAGATCCAGCGGCGGCCCGCCGGGGTGTACAGCCGGCCCGTGTCGGGTTGCAGCAACACCGTCCACATCAGGTTGTCCGCGATGCTCTCGACCAGGTCGGGGTAGCCCGCCGCGCGGGGCCGGCGCCGCCTCCACTCGCCCCGCGCCTCGTCGATCCAGGCATCCGCCTGGCCCACGAGCCGCGCCGCGCGGGGCCGGCGGCGCCTCCACTCGCCCCGCGCCTCGTCGATCCAGGCATCCGCCTGGCCCACGAGCCGCGCCGCTCGGGCGGCGGCCCCGGCCCCGCCCCACGCGGCTGCCATGACCATGCGCCCGGTGCCGCCATCGGCGACATCGAGGGTGCGTGCCACCTCGCGGGCGCCGGGAGGCGCCGCCGCCGCTCCCGCCGTCCCCCCCGCGAACGCGGCAGCGATCTCCCCGCCCCCCAGCACCGCCCGCCACCCGCGCGCGGAACTCACAGCCCAGCGCGGCTCCCATTGCCACGGCGCGTCGCCGATCAGTTCAAGACGGCCGGGCGCGTTCACGGTCGCGCGCAGGGCCACCCCGCGCTGGCGGCGCGACCACTCCAGGATCAGCGTGCTCGCCGACGGGCGCGACGAGGGCACGGGCTCGGCGCCCAGATCGAACTCGACCCGCGCATACGACCCGTCGGGCGCGTGGGGACCGACCCGCGAGACCATCCAGTACCAGTCGTCACGATCGCGGCGATGGCCGTCCGGTGTGGTGAAGGCGAGCCGCACGCCGACGCCGTCTTCCGGGCCGGCGGCGAAGACCAATCCGGCCCAGCGGTCGGCTTCCAGAGCACCGATGGCGAGACTCGCCACGGGATTCGCCGAGTTGCCCGCCGGTTCAGCCGCCGTGCCGCGCGATCCAGCGCAGATGCAGCGAGGACAGCGCGGGGACCAGGAACATGAGGATGGCGGTGGTGAAGAGGATTCCGCAGCCGATCGAGGCCGAGAAGGGCACGAAGAACTGGGCCTGGATCGCGTCCTCCAGAATCAGGGGCGTGAAGCCGAGGAAGGTCGTCAGAGAGGTGAGCATGATCGGACGAAAACGTCCCTTGGCGCCCTCGATGACCGCTTCTCGCCAGGGGAGGCCTTCCTCAAGCTCCTGGTCGATGAAGTCGATCATGACCAGCGAATCGTTCACCACCACGCCAGCCAGACCGAACAATCCGATAAAGGACTCCGAACTCAGCGGGACGCCGAGGATCCAATGGCCCAGGATCACCCCGATGAATCCGAACGGGATGACAGCCATGATGATGAACGGCTTGGTGTAGGAGCGCAGCGGGATTGCCAGCAGCGCGAAGATCATGACCATCGCGATCAGGAACAGCGGCGGCAGCGCGTTCATGGATTCCAGTTGCTGTTGCTCCTCACCCCCCAGGGTGTAGCTCAGCTCCTGATCCTCGGCGATGAGCGCCGCCAGGATATTGCCTTCCAGGATGCTGTTGGCCTGCCCACCGGAGATCACTGCCAGGTCCACATCCGCGGTGACCCTTACGACGCGCTGGCCGTCCTGACGCTGAATGGCGGTCGGCGACCTGCCCGAACTCAGGGAAGCCACGCGGCTCACGGGGACCTCGGCGCCCGACGTGGTCCGCACCAGGGAGCTCTCGATGTCGGTGATGGAGCTGCGCTGTTCCTCGGGCAACCGCACGTACACGCGAACCTCTTCCCGGCCCCGCTGTACCCGCAGGGCTTCCGCGCCGAAGAACGCGGCACGCGTCTGCCTGGCGAGGTCGTCGAGGGTCAGGCCCAGGGTCCGTGCTTCAGGAAGCAGGCCGAGCTGGATTTCCGGGATGCCGGGGGTGTGATCGGAACGTATGTCGTGGATGCCCCCAATCTCGCGGAGGCCATTGACGACCGAGGTTGCGATCCCTGCCAGGCGTTCGGGATCCGGATGGGACAGCACCGCCTCGATCGGGTTGCCCAGGTTGTAGATCCTGCCGGTGATGGTGAGCCCGCGCACATGGGGTGGGACACCCACTTCCTCGCGCCACGCCTGCACAACGTCGCCCGTGGGAATGCGCCGGTGCTGCGCGTCCAGGAGCTTGAACGCGATGGTGGCGACATTGGGTTCCGGGTTCAGGTTGGGATTGGGACTCAGTCCACCTCCTTCGATCCGCGGTCGTTGACCGACCGTAATCGTGACCCCGGAAAGGAGAGGGGGTGCGTCGGATGGCCGGCCTTCGGAGACGCGTTCGATGGCCCGGTAGCCGGCCGCCTCCAGTTCCTGTGCGACCTCGTAGGTCTGCTCGGCGGTCGTCCCGTCCGGCATTTCCAGGGTGGCGGTTGCGAAATCTCCTTCGACCTCGGTGGCAAAGGTGAACGGCACGATGCCGGCGGGCAGCATGGCCGCGCACAGGATGAGCAGCGCGACGGCTGACGAGAGCGTCACGCCGGGTCGATCCGTCGCGAACCGCACCCCGCGATGAAGGGGGCCCTGCATGAACCGGTTCAACAGCTGATCGACACGACCCTGAACCCGGGCAACGAATCGCGCCGCGCGGGTTCGCGGTGCCCATTCCGGGCCGCGGAGATGGTGCGACAGGTGGTTGGGCAGGACCAGGAGCGATTCGACCAGCGAAATCACCAGCATCGCGATGACGATGGTCGGCAGCGCCTTCCACGTTTGTCCGACGCCTCCGGGAATGAAAAGCAGGGGGGTGAACGCGGCGACCGTGGTCAGCACCGCGAAGATCAGGGGCACCTTGATCCGGCGTGCACCGCGGATCGCCGCGACGACGCCCGGGGTTCCCTTCATTCGTTCGAGGTGGATGTGCTCGGAGACGACAATCGCATCGTCGACGACGATCCCGATGGCGAGGACGAACGAGAAGAGGGAGACCGCGTGGATCGCCAGGTCGAAGACAAACATGACGGCCAGGGCGCCGATGCCCGATATCCCGAGACCGACGGCCACCCAGAAGGCCAGCCGGAGTTCGAGGAACAGTCCCAGGGCGATCAGTACCAGCAGGAGCCCGAGCAGGCCGTTCTTGATCAGGATGGCGGCGCGCTCCTCGAAGGCATCGGATTCGTCGTTCCAGATGGTGATGCCGACGCCGTCCGGGAGGGAGGGGGCCACCTCGTCGGCCACGTGTTGCCGAACCGCGCGCGCGACGTCCATCACCTTCTCGCCGTCGGCCCTCGAGACCTCGACGTAGGCGGCGGGCAGACCCTGATGCCGGACGATCAGATCCGTGTCCTGGAATCCGTCGCGCACCTGGGCGACATCGCCCAGACGGACGACCGTGCCGTCGCCGCGGCTGAGAAGGACGATCTCCTCGAAGTCCTGTTGGTTGTAGCTCTGTCCCAGCGTGCGCACCCGGACCTGGGACTCTTCCGTGTCGATGCTGCCCGCGGACAGGTCGAGCGAACTGCGGCGAACCGTGTTGGCGATATCGGTCAGCGTCAGGCCCAGGGCTCGCAGCCGCTGCTGGGGCACTTCGATCGAGATCTCGTAGTTCCGTACGCCGCTGGTTTCGACCTGGGAGACGTTGGGCAGCGCGGAGAGGTCGTCCTCGACGCGGTACGCGAGCTCCTTCAATGCACGCTCGCTCACATCGCCATACAGGATCAGGCGCATCACGCTCTGGGCGTTCGTCATCTCCCTGATCTGGGGCCGTTCGGCTTCGCCCGGGAACGTCTGAATGCGGCCGACCGCCGCCTCGACATCGGCCAGGGCGTCGTTCATGTCCGTGCCCGAGATCATTTCCACCCTGACCGACGCCATGCCCGGGGCCGCCACGGACTTGACCGCCTTCACGTCGCCCAGCCCTTCGACCTCGTCCTCGATCTTGGCGACGATGGCCTCCTCCACCTCCTCGGGCGTGGCGCCCGGATAGGCGACGGAGACCTCCACCATGTTGAAGGGCACGGTGGGCCACGCTTCCAGCTCGAGCGCGAAAAACGATGCCACGCCCGCGACGAGGATGCCGACCATCAGCAGATTGGCGGCGACGCCGTTGCTCGCCATGTAGGCGATCGGGCCGGGAGCTTCGCCGTGACTGACTGGGTTGCGACTCATGGGTTGCGCCTGGTCATGGATCTGCAACGGTAAGCCGCACAACCGTCGTGGCGCGACCCTCGTCGCCCGCGAAACTCACGTGGATCGTGCCGGCCGTTTCGCTCGACACGGTGGCGAAGGCGTCGTCGGCGACGACGTTGACCGGGGTGCCGAAGAGCTCGACAGCGTAGTCGCGGCCAGCGGTCCCCTCGACCGTGAGCAGCCAGCCATCGTCGTCGGCTACCAGGTCGATGATCCGGAGGCCGGTGCTGCGCTGGCCCGGCTGCAGGTCGATCCGCGGCGGGGCGACGGCGAGGCCGCCGGTCCAGGCCGCGGTCACCTCGACGGACGCCCCGTCGGTCAGCCGCAGCGCCTCGGGCATGACCGTCGCGTTGGTCGCTCCCGCCGGCACATCCGGCACGAAATCGATGTCCACCGGCGGTCCCTCGCTGGTGATCACGACCCGCTGCTCGCCGCCCGCGCCCGTCCAGCGCCGGCTGATGTCCACATCGACCATGGTTTCGCCCACGCGCAGCCGCCGCACCGACGCCCCGTCCCAGTCGGCCGGCAGCTGCGGGGCCAGCCGGGCCCGCCCGTTCGGCGCGTCCGGGGCCCACCCGAAGACGCCGCGAAGCAGGGGGGTGACCAGCATCGAGGTGGCGAAGAACTGGTGCGGGACGGTCTGGTCGAGCGGCTGGTAGAAGGTGCCCGAGAAGAGTTCGCCGTGACGGCCGAGGCTGAAGTCGAAGGTCATCTGCTTGACCGCGTCCATCAGGTGGAACCCCGACCATGGGCGGCGGTAGCGGTACTGCGCCCACGCCGCGAACCCCGTCACGAAGGGCCAGACGGTGCCCATGTTGTACTGGAGCGGGTGGTAGAGGTCGCTCTCGGTGGACAGCATGTGGGCGCCCCAGTCCGAGGAGATCCGGTCGCCGGCGATCCGGGCCAGGGTCGAGCGGGCGCGGTCGTCGTCGAGCAGGCCGAAGGCGGCGGCGGTGGCCGGCCACACGGTCAGATTGTCGTTGGTGCCGCCGCCGGCGAGGATCCCGAACGCATGATGGCCGTCTTCGGGGCGCCAGTAGGCGTTGTTCAGCGTCGCGCGGGCGGTTGGGGCGACAGCGGCAGCCTGGGCGGCCAGCTCCGCGTCGCCCATCGGTTCGGCCATCGCCAGGGTGGCCTCGATCGCTCCCACCCACACGCCCGCCAGGTAGATGTCCTGGTGGAGCGCCTCGCCCAGCGCGCCGACCTCGACCGCCCCCAGCCCGCCCACCGTGTTCTCGATGATGCCGTCGCCGTCGGTCTCCGCGGTCAGGCACCACGCCCAGGCGCGCCGGTACGCGGGCCAGAGCTCGCGGAGCAGTCCGTTGTCACCGCTGGCGCGCCAGTACTGGTAGAGAGCGAACATCCAGTACGGCGTCGTGTCGGCGTGGTAGTACGCGTACGGGTACGTGTCGAACCAGTCGATGTGCGCGGCCGCCTGCGAGATCTCGTGGGTGATCTTGCCGTCGTCGCGCTGGTACTTCGCGAGGAAGGCGAGTTCCTCGGCGACCAGCTCCCACTGGCCGAGCACGTCCATGGCGAAGGTGTTCATCATCGCGTCGCCCCCGAAGAACCAGCCGAATCCGGGCCGCCCGCCGTCGCCGGACAGCCCCCATCCGGCGACGAAGCCGCACCCCAGGTCCGGGTTGCAGACGCGCTGTTCCTCGAGGTTGATCTTGGCCCATTCGAGCGCCAGATCGAGCGAAGGATCGGGGGTCTCTACCGATGCCGTCGAAGCCAGCACCGAATCCGCCCAGGCGCGGGTGTCCCGGTAGAGCATCTCCGCGCCCGCAATCAGCCGTCCGTAGCGGGCGAACACCGTGTCGCGCGGGACCGTCCCGGCCGCCACCGCGATCGGGATGAACTCGTCACGCGCGCGCTTCGGGTCGACTGGGATCACCATCGTCCGCGGCGCCTCCCCGAGCTGGTGTGCGGGGTGCTCGACCGAATTGGTCGCCCACGGCGAGCCCACGACCGCGTTGCGCGTCTGCAGGCTCTCGGACAGCACGAACGCGCGACGCCCGCCGTCCCAGTACGCGTACTGCCCGCCCAGCGACCCCGGCCACATGTAGTTGAGTACGGGGTGGAACTCCGCCACGATCTCCATCGGCTCGGGGCTGTCGACCTCGAGCAGGACGAGGATCCCCGACGCGGCCGTGTCCCGGGGCGCGAGGATGTGCTGCTGTACCTGGAAGGCCGCGTGGCTGTACGTGATGGTGGTCAGCTCGGGCCGCACGTGCACCGTGCGCGCGACCTGGTCGCCGGGGATGGGGGAGCCGTAGCCGGATGTCGCAAAGGAGAGGCGGAAGCCGTTGCCGACCTTGAGCGGATGCACCCACAACTCGGCCTGGCCCGTCTCGACCCCGAGCCACGCCGCGCGCGGTCCCGTCACGCCGAGGTACTCGCCCGATCGTACGGGGCCGGTCAGCTCGATGGGCGACGGCGATATGGTGAAGCGCGGGACGGACAGCGCAGCCAGGTCGCCGGGCGAGGGGTCGGGGAGGCGCTGGGCCGCGGCGGGAGTGGGGAGGGGGGTGAGGGCGAAGATGGCGGCCGCTGCGAAGATGCGGGCCAGCGCCGGGGTGGGGTGGGGGGCGGGCACGAGCCTACCGCCTCAACCGCAGAACCTGCGGGTGCTGCACGTCCAACTCGTCGGTCCGCACGCCGAGGATCTCGTCCACACCAATCTCCATGACCCGGAAGTCCTCCAGAATCCCGACGCTTCCGAGCCAGGCGCCGTCGGGGCCCAGCACCAGCCAGTGCTCCGGTCCGCCGTCTTCCTCACTCGTCCCGCGGAAGGGGCGGAGCCAGACCGCACCCGTGGGGTCCACCAACATGGCGGCGTAGGCCGGGCGGGTCGCCGGTGACGGCATGTCTTCGATCGCTTGGACAAAGAACGGCGGCAGCGACGCTGCCCCCGGTGGCAGCGGAATGTCGAGACGGGCATCCCGTTCGGCCTCGACCTGCTCGGCGGTCAGGGCCAGCGGGAAGTCGGGAATCCGGAGAATGCGGACGGTGTCGCCAGCTGAGTTCAGTTCCTCGACCTGCATGTGGTCGGAGTTCCCCACGAACAATCTGCCGTCATGGGTGTCGAGCACGGAGGCCTTGCCGAAGAGCGGACGCCCCGTGAGCGCGTCGGTGACGTACTCCTCGTAGCCCGGAGTCCAGCCGATGCTGTCCACCCGGTCCCCCTCAAGATCGTACACCAGCAGCGCTTCGGGAGGCCGCAGCAGACCGTACACCTCGGGGTAGTCCATAGTGACCGGAGCGACCACCGTACCGTTGCCCAGATCATGGAGATCCCGGATACCGGGAGGCAGCTGCAGGGTGCGAACGTGCTGCAGATCGGGACCGAAGAGTGTGACGCGAGACCGGATGTCCCGCGCGAGCAGCGAATCTCCGACGGGTTCCACCTGTTGCAGGTTCGTGAACTCTCCCGGCCCCTCGCCATGCCCACCCGCGGTACCGACAAGGGTGCCGTCGGCCGAGAACTTTCTGACCTCGTTGGAACCTCGATTCGCCACGACCAGTGACCCGTCCGGGAGCCGCTTGACGTCCCGTACCTGGTAGAAGTTGTGGGGATCCCCGCTCCCGGACGCGGTCAGGTCCAGCAGCGGCTCGGGGTCGATCCGCCACGCGTTCGAATCTGTCTGCCCAGGGTCCCCCCAGGCGGGCCGAAACGACTCGACGATCGCAATGCCCGCGCTGTCACGCCGGACCGCTGCCGCCGAACCGTCGTCATCGTAGGCGGCGCAGGCCGGCAACAACACCACCAGCAGAAGGAGCCGGATTCGCGGGTTGGTCACGATGCCTGGTCCGGATAGAACTGCCGGCAGTACAGGCGGTATTTGCCGATCGGCCCGTCGGCGCGGCACAGCCGGGGCGGGGACCGGTACCGCTTCTTCTCCCAGATCACGACATCCTGCATGACGTAGCGCTTCTCCTCCGCCAGCAGGATGCGGCCGAGCAGCCTGTGCCGCAGCTTCATCGGCAGGAATCCCATGCCCGCGAAGAACCGCCCCGGCTTGCGGATCTCGCGCGCCTGCGTAACCAGCGTCAGGTCCACGAACTCGCTGTCCGACGGCGTCGAGAGTACCCACAGTCTCGCGTCCATGCCGACCGTCTCTTCGTGGAATTCGACGAACGAATACCCCAGCCCGTGAACATGCGCCACGGCCCGGATTTCGGACACGATGTCGAAGAGTCCCGCGATCCTCCGCACGTTGCGAAAGTCGAACACGCTTCTCAGATAGGCGCCGTCGATCGTCAGCGAGCCGACCGGTTCCACATTGTGATAGCCGTGCGTGTACCCCAGGTGCTCGATGTCCACGGAGTTTTCCGTCGTTTCCTGCGGATGACCCCGGAAGCGCAGGGTACAGGAGCGCAACTCACCCCAGTCGTCGCCGGTGGGCGGGTCATCCGGCAGATGCCACCGTGCGGGTCGTCCGCCGATCCCCCACCAGGCGAAGACCATGCCGAGGATCTCCCTGGTCTCGTAGAGCTTGAGTTTTGCGGCTCTCGGCGGAGGGGCGTTGGGAGTGGCGACGCACTGGCCGGCCGTGTTGTACGTGAAGCCGTGAAAGGGGCAGACGAGGCAGCCGTCGCGCACCAGACCGCCGACCGACGGACCCATGTGCGACCCCAGGTGCGGACAGAACGCGTCGGCCACGCAGATGCGTCCATCCTCATCCGCCCAGGCGACGATCTCCTCGCCGAGCCAGGTCTTCTCGATCAGCCTGGCGCTCTCGATCGACTCGCGGCTCGCCACGAAGTACCAGCCCTCGGGGAAGGGGTGTAGCCGATCCGCAGGAACCCTCGATGGCCGAGCCATCGGGCTGCGCCGAGGTCGGGTCAACGTGTCAGGTGTGCTCAAGGGCCTTCGCCTTCCTGAATCGCCAGCCGTACATGATCGTCCCGTAGTAGTTGAATATACGCCTCGCCTCCGGGATCGTCGAAGGGGTCGCCGCCTGCCGTGGCTCCTTGCGTGTTTCGGCGCATCGTCATTACTTCCAGTGAGGGGCTTCGGGTCCTCAAGTCCGGTTACCTCACGACGAAGCGAATGGGTTGATTGGTGACTCACGGGACAGCAAACGGAACGACCCGGGGGGCATCCTCCCTGACTCTGCCGGAAGAGTTGCTGCTGGCGCTGCTGGACGAAGAGAGCGGCTATTTTCGTCAGGTACCCGGGTGGAATCTGCACTGCGCCATGGTTGGCGCGGCGCTGGGTGAGCTGTCGCTGCTCGATCGCATCGACTCCGATCTGAAGTCGCTGATTCTGGTCGATTCGACCGAGACCGGTCGTCCGGTGCTCGACCCGCTCCTGCGGGAGATCGCGTCCGAAACGGAACAACACGATGTCCGCTATTGGGTTGAGCGGCTCGCTCCGCTGTCCGAGTCGGTGATTTCCCATGCGCTGGACCGGCTCGTTCGGCGAAAGATTCTCGACCGCCATTCGGGTGATTTCTATACGTTCACCAAGCGGCAGCATCGGGACGAAACACCGCCGGAAGAAGACCCCCTGGCGGGCGAGTTCGTCAAGGCCCGGCTGACCAGGATCATCTTCGCGGATGAAATCCCGGGTCCGCGCGACGTGATTATCACTGGCCTCGTCGACGCCTGCAACGTGTTCCATCTGATGTTCCAGATCGACGAGGAGGCGGAAGAGCGGATCAAGTTCGTCAGCCGGATGGACGTGATCGGGCGAGCGATTGCGGGAGCGGTGACCGAGAGCGTCGTCGCGCCCTCGCTGCGCCGGCCCTCGCTGACCAAGCCGATTCCATCCGTGTCCCTGCGTGATCTGGTGTTCAACCGCGAGTTGCGAGCGGGGAGGCTGCCGGCAGGGTTCGCCATTCTGGCCGAAAAGTACGGTCCGGTGTTCGAGCTGCGGCTCCCGTTCCGCCAGAATCTGCTTGTCCTGGCGGGGCTGAAGGCGAATCAATGGGCCCATCGCATGGGGCGGGTGTTCCTGCGGTCGAAGGAGTACTTCGAGGGCGTCGACAAGGCGTATGGCGTGTCGCGCTCGATGCACTCGGTTGACGGTGCCGATCACTTTCGCTTTCGCAAGTCGTTGGCGCCCGTCTACTCTCAAAGTACCCTGACCAGACGTCTGGACGAGGTCTATGATCTGGCCCGCACCCACATGGCGAGTTGGGACGTCGGCGCCACCATTCCGGTGCAGACGATGCTGCGGCCATTGTTGAACGCGCAGTCATCGCCGCTCCTGGCCAGTATTGATACCCAGGACGAGATTGTCGACGCGCTTGAGTACAAGGTACGGGTGCTCAATGTAGGCATCGTCAAGTCGATGCCGCGTTTCATGCTGAAGACCCCTTCGATGCGCCGCCGGGCGAAGGCCACGCAACGAATCGTGGACCGTATGCAGAGTACGCATACGGCCAGGCAGCGGGTTGGCAAGCATAAGGATGTGGTGGACGCGTACCTGGCCCTGCACGCGTCCGATCCCCAGTTCCTGCCCGAATCGGACCTGTCACTGCCGCTGGGGGCGATCCTGATGACCGCCATGTACATGGGCGACCAGGTCGGGTTCGCCCTTTACTGGTTGGTGAAGAATCCCGATTTGTACGAGCGAGTAACGGCCGAAGCGGATGCGTTGTGGGCCAACGGCGATCCCGGCGAGGATGACTTGAGTCCGGACCGGATGGACGTGACCCGCCGAGTGCTGATGGAGACTCTGCGGATGTCGCCGATCACGGTCATGTCGATGCGCACGGTGATGAATACCTGCGTGGTGGAGGGTTACGAATTGCCGGTCGGGGCGCAGCTCTTGATTGCGCAGTCGGCCACGCACTACATGGAAGAGGCGTTTCCCGATCCGTGGACGTTCGACATCGACCGCTATGCGCCCCCGCGAAAGGAGCATCTGGGCGGAGGCTACGCGCCCTTCGGGCTGGGCACGCACTCATGTCTCGGCCGCCGCTGGGCCCACATGCACATGGCGATCAACCTGCTGATGCTGACGCATCACTTCAAGATCGAGTTGGCTACTCCCTTCAAGCGGATGCCCATGGATCCGTTGCCCTCGCAGTCGCCCAGCAACAAGATCAAGTTCAGGCTCGTCGAGCAGCGGCACGAACTCCGAGTCTGAGTTCGCTGCGCCCGCCCGCAATGAAGTCATCCGACGGCGGACGACCTCGCACTGTACGGGTGATTACCGGGGCGAGCGGGCAGATCGGGGGGGTGTTGACGCGGGCCCTGGCCGACAAGTACGGGCCCCGTCAGGTTCGTGCGATCTTTCGGAAGCGTCGAGGGACGGCCGCGGATCTCGACATCGCATGGGTCAAGGGCGACCTGCTCGACAAGGAATCGCTGATCGCCGCCTTTGCGGGCGCGGAAACCGTGTTCCATCTGGCCGCGCTGGTCTCGATCGGCAGCGTCAGGGCCCGGGAATTCCATCGCACGAATGTCCTGGGCACCCGCAATGTCGTGGAAGCGGCCCTCGAATGTGGGGTGAGACGCCTGGTTCATGTTTCCTCGATCCACGCGTACGACCAGCACCCGCTGGACGAGGTGCTTGACGAGAGCCGCCGTCCTGCGGACAGCCCGCGCGAGGCACCGTACGACCGGTCGAAAGCTGCGGGCGAAGTGGAAGTCCGCCGTGGCATCGACCGCGGCCTGGACGCCGTGATCCTCAATCCGACCAGCGTGCTCGGACCATATGACGGCGCTCTGTCGCCCATGGGGCAGCTGTTTCTCGACCTCCACCGCAGGCGACTTCCCGCGCTGATCGCTGGTGGCTACGACTGGGTCGATGTGCGCGATGTCGTGGCGGCCACGATGGCCGCAGAGACACAGGGGAGATGTGGCGAGAACTACCTCGTCTCCGGTCACTGGCACACCGTGCGCGAACTGGCGGCGCTTTGCCAGCAGGCAACCGGAGTACCCGCGCCTCGCCTCCAGTTCCCTTTGTTCGCCGCCCGGTTGTGGGCACCCTGCCAGGTCGTCCTGGATCGGTTCCGCGGACGTCCTCCGCTCTACACGCCGGCATCCGTCCGTGTCATGGCCCATGCCAATCGGCGGATATCCAGCGCCAAGGCGCAGGCGGAACTCGGGTTCCACCCGCGCTCGCTCGCAGAATCGGTCAGAGACACGTACCGCTGGTTCGACGAACACGGCATGCTGAGTGAAGGGGCCTGAAATGGTCGAAGAACGTCTGCACGGGATACTGATTTGGGCTGTCCTCGCAATGGCTTCCGTGACGTTCCTGTTCCTGCTCCGCAGGGCCGCTCCCTACGGGCGCCACTACGCGGATACGGGCTGGGGGCCACACGTTTCCGCCAGGCTCGGATGGATCATCATGGAACTGCCGGCGCCTGCGGTCTTCCTGGCCGTCTATCTCAACGGCAGGGCCGCCTTCCAGATCGTGCCGCTGCTGTTCCTGGTCATGTGGCAGGGCCACTACCTGAATCGGACGTTCGTCCATCCGTTTCGCGTCCGGTCAGGCGGTCGAAACACGCCCCTTCTGGTGGTCGGATCCGGCTTTCTTTTCAATGTGATCAACGCGTACATCAATGCCCGCTTCATATCGGAGTTCGGCGAATATGCCACTGAATGGCTCGCCGACCCCCGCTTTCTGATCGGCGTCGGGATGTTCCTCGCCGGGCTCGCGCTCAATCTCCACTCCGACAACATCCTCATGCGCTTGCGTCGGCCCGGCGAGACAGGCTATGCGATCCCGCAGGGCGGCGGATTCCGCTTCGTCTCGTGTCCGAACTACCTGGGGGAAATCCTCGAATGGACGGGCTGGGCGGTCGCCACCTGGTCGTCGGGCGGCCTTGCATTCATGCTGTTCACCGTCGCCAATCTGGCCCCGAGGGCGCGGAGCAACCACAGGTGGTATCGGGAAACGTTCAGCGATTATCCGGCGAATCGCCGGGCCCTGATACCGGGCATCTACTAGTCATCCATGCTGGCAGGTATGCCTCACGTATGATATCATAATAATATTGAAATGATATCATTAGGAGGTGGAGGATGCCCGATCTGGCGCTGCGAGGCGTTTCGGACGAGCTGCACAGGGATCTCAAGGCCGCGGCCGAGAGAAACCACCGCAGTCTGAACGGCGAGATCCTCGCGAGGTTGGCGGCGTCGGTCCGCCCGTCCGTGGTCGATCCCGTCGGGCTGCTGGACCGGATTCAGCGACGGTACCGGACGCTGGGCCCGATCGACCTGGACGACATCGGGCGGAGCGAGCCATGATCGTCGTCGACACGAAGGTCATGTTGCGGTTGCTGGTCGGCGGCCGTGCCGGCGAGGACGCGGCGCGGCTCTTCATGCAGGACCCGGAGTGGGCCGCGCCCGTGCGGCTGACGGCCGAGTTGCACGATGCGCTGCTCGGCCTCGTGCGCGACCGGTCGATTACGGTGGACCAGGCCAAGGCAATGTCCGATGACGCCGCCCTTGCGCTGGGCCCGCGCGTGGTGAGCGTGCCGTCCGACCGCGTGATCGACACCGCGGTGCAGTGCGGGCTGCCGGCGCTCGCCGCGGAGTTCGTGGTGGCCGCGCGGGAGCTGGGCGTGATGCTGGCGACGGCGGACCGGGAGGTGTTGAGCGCGGCTCGGGATGTGGCGGTGTGGGTGGGTTGAGGTAGCTCATTCGTACGGAGGTCCCAATCCGCTATGGGAGTGCCCCGGCTCCGGCGCGACTGTTGCTGGGCGGTGACCGTGCCGGGCTGCGACACGGAATTCGCGACATCGGATAACCGCGCCGACCTCACCCTTGGAGACCGCAATTGCCCCGCAAACACGACCAATCCTACAAGCTCCTGTTCGCCCTGCCGGTCGCGGTGTGCACGCCATGATCCGGCGCTACATCAGCCGCGAGCTGGCCGACGAACTCGACTTCGACCGAATGGAGGCATTGGCGACCGAGCGAACCACGTCCGGGCGAATCCGTTCCCAAGCCGATCTCATGTGGCGGATTCACTTCAAGGGAAGCGCGCGGTACCTGTTGCTTTCCATCGAGTTCCAGTCGCGAGCGGATCGGCATATGGCAGTTCGGGTTCTCTACTACGTCGCGATCGCCTACCATGGCCTCATCGGACACAAGGTCCGTCGTCGTCTGGGACCGCGCGGGCAGCTGCCTCCGACGCTGGCGGTGACGATTTACAACGGTCCGGATCGCTGGACGCCCCCCGACGACGTGTACGACCTGATTGAACCGGTACAGGGCTGGCTGGCCGAGCGCCAGCCGAAGCTGCAGTACGAGGTGCTTGACCTCCGGGCGCTGGCCGGCCAGGATCCTCAGGGGCGGGACGTGGTATCGTGGATCGCGAGCATGGAGTTGGACCCGTCGCTTGACAACGTCCTGCGCGTGGTGCGGAATGTGCGCGAAGCGTACCCCGGACCCGAACATACGAGGCTCCGGCAGGCGTTTCGGGAGTGGATCCTGGGGGCGGCGGAGTCGTGGGGGATCGGCGAAGAGGAGCTGGCACAGGTGAAGTCAATGGAGGAGGCGGGGATGATCTACCATGCGATCGAGGAACAGAAGGAGCAATATCGCGAGCGGAGGAAGCGGGCTCGCATCGAGGGGCATGCGGAAGGGCACGCCTTGGGGCGCGCGGAAGGACGTGCGGAAGGACGTGCGGAGGCCCGTGCGATTGTCTGCCGACTGGCCAGGCTGAAGTTTGGCGCGGCGACGGCCGACCGATTCGGGGAGCGGGTTAAGGGGATCCTGGATTCGGAGCGGATCGAGCGTCTCGCGGACTTGGTCATCGAGTGCGAGACGGGTGCCGAGTTGCTCGCGCGTACGCGGGAGATGTGAGGCGGGCCAACCCGGATAGGGAATTGCCGGGCGGTATGTTTGGGTGCCGGAGGTGCTGCTGCCGAGGTGGGCGGGTAACGGGGTCGATATATGATACGTCGTTCTAGGCGTGTAAACGGTGATTTGGTCTACTATGCGCCATAAACGGCGCATAGACACCGACCCGTAGTCTCGGCTACGTTCCTCTGAACCGACGCCGCGTCCGCGCGAGTGTCCGTGTCCGCGCTAGAGCCTGCAGGGAGAGCTAGAGCCATGACAGCAATCGTTGCCACGAGCCGTACGCCAGACGTGCTACGCGAGGTGGGTGCCAGGCTGAAGGCGCTGCGTCTCCAGCAGAACCGGCGCGCAAGGGATGTTGCTGCCGACGCGGGTGTCAGCCCGCGAACCATCGACCGCCTCGAGGCGGGGCAGAACATCGGGACCGTGAACCTGGTGCGGGTGATGCGTGCTCTTGGTCGGCTGCAGGCATTTGAGGAGTTAGTGCCGATGCCGGAGGTGTCGCCCTACGATGTCGAGCGACTGAGGGGGCATGTGAGGCGGCGCGCGTCGAGGCGAGCATAGAGCGGGGTCTCTGCGACCGCCTCTAGCCCAGCGGAATCCTGAACGCCACAAAGTTGCCCGCCGACATCGCGTCGAACGGCTTCGCCTTGCGGAACAGCCACCACGTCACCACGCCCACGCCTGTCCCCAGAATTGCACCGTTAAGGCGTGACCAGTGCTTGCTCTCGCGGCAGATCCCGGCGGAATCGAGCCCCATTCCGATGCGCCGGCGCTTGTCGTCCGAGCATGCCTGCGAGGCGACTACAATCCCCGTTGCCATGCCCGCGGCGGCAAAGGCGTAGAAGATCTCGTCCGTCCTTTCGTCCCCGTGGCCCTCCCAGGGGCCGGAGGGAGGGTGATTCTGCGCGATGGCGGGCGAGGCGAGCAAACCGGCGAGCATCAGAGCGATGAAGTGTCTCACGGTTGCGTTCCTTTGTTCAGAGAGGGCAGCCTGCTTCCGATGACTCCGTGAATCGTGCCATCCACCCAAGCTAAGCCAACCGGGGCTCCGACTCCGGCTGGCACGTCGTGCGGCCAGCGGTGTATGATCGTCTGTACGGTCAAAGTTGACGGAGAGGAGGCAGAGTGCCATGAAGCGGCTAATCCCTTTCGTGCTGCTCGCCACCGGCTGCTGGGATGGCGTGGAGCCGTTTCCGGAGCTTTCGGGCGTGTGGTTCGACACCCTCGTCGTCAACGGGAGTCGCTACGAGTGGGTCCTTGCACTCGAGGAGTTCGACGGGGACATCGTCGGCCGCTACCGCCTGCTCGATCTCAGCGACAGCTTTTTCCCCGTCGAGGGTGATGTCGAGGGACGCTACGGTCACCCCGATGTGACGATGGAGTTGACCGTGTACAGGAAGAACGCCCTCATCTGCAGCTTCGAGGGCGCCGTGAGCCGGGATTTCGAGGTTCTCGACGGCCTCCTCTTCTGCCACACCGATGCCGGCGAGCCCGCCTACATCGCCCCGATGTATTTCGAGAAGCTCAAGGGAATGGACGACGGTCGGCGCTAAGCTGCCGGTGGGGCGGAGGGGTCGTGTTGCAAATCCGTGAACGCAATTCTTGCGATTTCATGAATCAACGCATTGCAAAACCATGACTCAAAGCATTGCGAATTCGTGAATGAGCAGTTAGACTTGCTCTGGCTCGATCGCTCATTGTTGGCTCTGCACGGTGGATTCGATGGACAACTTCGGACGCCGCGTCTACCGGCGTCGCATCGCCCAGCGGGAACTGAAGAGTCGCCTCGCCCGCTCGGGGGCGGTGCTGATCGAGGGCGCGCGCGCTTCCGGGAAGACGGTGTTGGCCAGAAAGGTGGCGGCCAGCCGGGTAATGCTCGACACCGATCGCTCCGCTCGTCGCGCCGCCGATGTCGATCCCGGCTTGCTCCTTCGTGGTGAGACGCCGCGGCTGATCGACGAATGGCAACTCGTTCCCGAGGTGTGGAACCATGTGCGGCACGCCGTTGACGAGCGTGCGGGACGGGGTCACTTCATTCTGACCGGTTCGGCGGTGCCGCCTGACGACATCACCCGGCACACCGGCGCGGGGAGGATCACGCGCTTGCGGCTTCGTCCGATGTCGCTTGTTGAGTTGGGACGGTCGACGGGTGAAGTGTCGCTGGCGCGGCTGTTGGAGGGCAGTCCGGCTCCCTCTGGAGAGGCGAAGTTGAGCGTGGAAGAGATTGCCGAACTGGTCTGCGTGGGCGGTTGGCCGGGGCATTTGGGGGCGTCGCAAGAGAGTCCATCGCGCTCGGTCGAGGACGCGGTGGAGGAGAACGGGGATTACCTGGGCGAGATCCGCCGGACCGACATCCGGCGCGTGGACGGGGTCGGAAGAGATCCGGAACGAGTCGGGCGGTTCCTCCAGTCGCTTGCCCGCAACGTCGCAACCTGCGCGAGTCTGGCGACGCTGGCCAGCGATCTGAGCGGGCCCGACAGGGACCTCGACCACAACACGGCGCGCTCCTACATGACCGCGCTCGAACGACTCATGATCGTGGAGGACCAGCCCCCCTGGGCGCCGCACCTACGGTCCCGGTCCCGGCTCCGGACTGCGACGAAGCGGCACTTCGTGGACCCGTCGCTCGCCGTGGCGGCACTGAGCGCTACGCCCGACCATCTCTTGCACGATTTCGAATGGTTCGGCCTGCTGTTCGAGTCAATGGTGGTGCGGGACCTCCGCGTCTACGCGCAGGCTGCCGGGGCGAGCGTGTTTCACTACCGCGACAACACGGGCCTTGAGGTGGATGCGGTCGTGGACGCCGGGCCCGGCAGGTGGGCGGCGTTCGAGATCAAGCTCGGTGCGAGGCGGATTGACGACGCCGTCCGGGCTCTGCTCAAGTTCGCCGAACGGGTGGACACGGAGCGGTGCGGCGAGCCGGCAGCGCTGGGCGTCATCGTCGGCAGTGGGTACGGGTACACAAGGCCGGACGGGGTGGCGGTGATTCCGGTTGGGGCGCTGGGGGTGTAGGCGACGGCACTGTCCTACGCTCCCCCCCGCGACACCCGCACCAGATGGCAGCTGCCTGATGTCTGCCAGTCCTCGATTCGCACTGACAGGCCTTCCAGCAGGCGGCTGATAGCCGGCTTGTCGCGGTACGGCTGTGTTTCCGGCGCCGCTTCGATGAGGGCGGCGGAATACCCGGCCTGAGCGATCATCCTCCGCGTCGCGAGGGCTGCTGCGCGTTCCTGTTTCGTCGATCGAAGGCCCGTGCTGATGCACAGCAGGAGGGCCCGGAACACGCTGACCCCGGCCGTCTTCGCCACCCACGCCACCAGCGCGCCGAAGCCGAGGCGATGCATCGCCAGTGACGACCGCACGTGCAACGTGTCGCCCCGGAGAAGCCCCAGCGAGGCCAGGAAGCGCTTCTGCGCCGCGCTGAATCTGTAGAACGCGACGAAGACGCTGCCCGTTCCCGAGACGATGCGATTCGCTTCGCGCATGACCGTCCCGATGTCCCGCGATTCGGCCATGAAGTCGATGACGCCGGTCGCAATGATGACCGTCTCATAGGTCCCGTCGGCGAATGGCATCGCGGTCGCGTCGGCGCGAACCAGGGTCAGGCCTCTTCGCACCCTGGCGTATTCGAGCATTGTGGCGCTCAGATCGATGCCGTCGCACCGCAGCCCCCGACGCCGCAACTCCTCGACAATCAGCCCCTGCCCGGCACCGACGACCAGGACGGGCTGGCGAATGTCGCCGAGGATCAGGCGGACGCTCGCGATGTCCAGGTAGTTGTTCTCGACGAGCCAATGATGCGGTGCCAGCGTTTCCCAGAAGTCGGGGCGGTGGGCAGCTGGTCGCCTATTCCGCCCTGGCCTCTGCAACCATTACCAGCGACGGCAGCAGGCAGAGTATGAAGAAGCTGGAGAACACCAATCCGCCGAGCATGCTCACAACGAATGGCACGAGAATAATCAGTTCCTCGCTCCGCACGTAGAGCAGTGGCGCGAGCGCCAGGATCGTCGTCAGGCTGGTCAGAAACACGGCCCGGAAACGATGGCGGGTTGCAGCGGATGCGGCGGCGATCGCCGGGATCATACTGCTCTCTCGACGCAGCACGTTGTAGCGATCCATCAGCACGAGCGCGTCGTTTACGATGACGCCCGCGACTCCGATCACCCCAAACAGCGACATGGCGCTGAAGTCCCATCCCAGGACCCAGTGACTCACGACCGCTCCCGAGAACGCGATCGGAATACCGGCTACGGCGATCACGGGTTTCCAGTAGCTGCGGAGGAAGGCGGCGATCAGGACATACATCGCGATGAGCAGCAGGGGAATCAGCACGGCCAGGGTCCCAAGGAGGTTGCCCTCCGTGCGGGCGCTGCCGTGGGGTTCGATTCGGAGATTCCGGTATCTCTCGATCAACTCCGGAACAAGGCTCTCGTTGATCTCGCGCCTGGCCTGAAGGGGCGTCACCAGTGCAGGGTCGGCTTCGGCGCTCACGAGGGCGGTCTGCTGGCCGTCGATGCTGACCAGTGCGGACAGGTCGCGCCGCTCGCTCAGATCGGCCACCGTTGAGAGAGGGACTTCACCTCCGGATGCCGGGGGGCCTGCGCCGGCGCCATTCTCCCCTGTGCCGGGCCGATGGATCCGTTCGCTCGCAAGCTCTCGCATGCTTTGGCGCCGTTCCCTGGGGTACCTCACCATCACCTTGATCTCGTCGCTGCCGCGCTGAATGCGCTGGACCTCCGCCCCATGGAAACTGGCGCGCAGCTGTACCCCTATCCCCGCGGGCGTCAACCCCGCCGCCTTTCCCGCGGGAGTCAGTTCGATCTCGAATTGACGCTTGCCCAGCGCCAGATTGTCGGAGATTCCGTATAGCCCCGGCATGGACGCCATCGACGCGGTCAGCTCGTTCGTGGCCGCTCGCAGGCTGTCCAGGTCGTCGTGCTTCAGGGCGTAAGCCACGCCCCGCTCCGACTGGGTGCGCTGCGTGTAGTAGACCACGCTTTCCAGGTACGACACATCGCCGGTGTTTTCACGCCATTGACGCGTGATCCCCTGTACCGACATGCGTCGGATCGGCCGCTCATTCAGGTGGACGACCACGGAAGCCAGGTGGCTCCTGTTGGGACCAGCTGGGGCCGCTCCCCGTGAGAGGACGTTGCCCGCCATGATGCTGACCGCCGCGACCGACGTTCCTTCGCTCTGATCATTCACCGCCAGTGCCGCGTCGGAGAATCGCTCCGCCTCGGCGAGCGTCACTTCGAAGGGCGTGCCCACGGGCAGCGTGAGATCGACCTGAATGTTCTCGGAGGCATTCAGCACCTCGTCGAAGTAGACGATGCGCACGACGTCGGCTCGGAGCAGCACGAGTGCGAACAGGACGAGCAGGGTTCCCACGACGGGCGCAAACCAGAGGCGGCGAATCGAGAAGGAGACCGCGGGCACTACGACCATGTCGCGAATGGTCTGCAAGCCAACGTGTGCCCGATGCTGAATGTCCGACAGTGGCGGCAGGCTCCAGCGCCTCCGATGGGCCAGGTGGGCCGGCAATATGAAGAATGCCTCGATCAGCGAGACCGTCAGGACAAAGAGTGCCACATACGGAAACACGTTGACGATCTGGAGACGAGGGGGGGTGATGAAGAGAAGCGGGATGAAGGCGAGCATTGTGGTTACCGCGCCGATCGTGATGGGCCCCACCATGGCGCGTGCGCCCGACACCGCGGCCTCAAGTGCCTCCTTCCCGCCCTCTCGTTCGGCCGCGATGCTGTCGCCGACGACGACGGCGTCGTCCACGACGATGCCCACCATGAGGAAGAAGGCGAAGATCGTTCCCAGATTGAGCGTGAGGCCACTCATTCCGAAGAAGATCAGGGAACCCAGAAAGGACAGGGGAATCCCCAGGGTGACCCAGGTGGCCACGCGCAGGTCAAAGAACACGACAAGGCACAGCAGGACCAGTATCGTGCCCACCACTGCGTTTCCGACGATCGACGATATCGTGACGATGGCATCGCCCGCCCGGTCGCTCCAGATGCCGATCTCGACGTTCGGAGGAGGTTGATAGCTCGCAAGCCAGCTTCTGATGTCGTCGCCCATGGTCACGATCGACTGCTGCCCGGTCGCGTCGACGCGAACCAGTATGGCGGGGTCTCCATCGACTCGCGTGATGATGTCTTCGTCCACGAACCCGTCACGAATCTCCGCAACCTCGCCCACGGTGAGAATCGAGCCATCGAGCCGCGTGATTACCGGAATGTCCTCGAACTCCTCGCCGAACTGCCGCTTTGAGACGGTGTGCAGCACGAGGCCTCCGGCGTCCGTGCGCAGTTCGCCAAAGGTCAAATTCAGGGAGGCGCGCCGAATCGCATCCGTAATCTGGTTGATGGAGAGTCCGTTGCGGCGCAGCTCCACCTCGCTCAACTCGATTGAAATCTCACGATCCCGCGTGCCGAGGAGCGTCACCTGGGAGACGGACGGCAGCTCGAGCATCCCTTCCCGCAACGCCTGGGCGGCCAGCCGCAATTCGTTCTCGGTGGCCGATGCGGACGAGACGGACAGCGTCAGAACCTCGATCTCTACCCGACTGTATTCGACCTCGGGCTGTTCCGCGGAAACCGGCGGAAAATTCTCAATGCGGTCCACGGCATTCTTGACGTCGTCCAGGACGGCGGCGGCGTCCGCAAAGGTGGCCAGTTCGACCGTGACCTGGGCAAACCCTTCATAGGCTGCTGCAACGACACGCTCCACCCCTGGCAGACCGACGACGCTTTCCTCGAGCCGCCGTACGATGTCCTCCCGAACCTCCCTGGGCGAGGAACCGGGCGACCTGACTGTGACGGTGACGCTGCGGAGGTCGATCTCCGGAAAGTTCTGGACAGGGAGGTTGGAGCCCGCGATCAGGCCACCGACGATGAAGAACCCCATAAGGAGGTTCGCGGCGACCGGATTCCCGGCGAAGTATGCGATCAGCCCGTTTTTCACAGTAACTAGGACGCTGCGCCCGCCAACTCGACCGCCAATCCCTCCCGTGCTCCGGGCAGGGCGCCGATGACGATGCCGTCGGCCGCGTCAAACGCCTCGACCACAAGACCCTCGCTGGTCCACCCGATCGCGTTGGGGACAACCCGGCGCAGGGCACCGTTTTCGACGACCCACACGGCATCGTCCTGCTGCAGCACCGATTCCGGCAGCAGATAGACGTTTCGGTATGGGGGGCCCTCGATCTCAACCTGGGCGAAGGTGTTCGGCAGTGGCAGCGAGCTGGCGCGGAGAGCGGGCGAGAACCGCAGGAAGATCGTCGAAAGACGCGTCCTCGGCGCAAGCACGGATGAGACACGGACAATCCTCGCAGAATGAACGCCGGACGCTGTGGATACCCGGGCGGAGCGGCCGACTGCCGGGGCCAGATAGGCCAGGTCGGCGACTTCAATCGGTGCATTCACCTCCAGTGCTTCGGTGCTGTAGACGATGCCCAGTATCGCCTGGACGCCGACAAGCTCCGGCGGGCCGACCAGCTCGCCCACGCTCACGTCCGCGCTGATTACGCGAGCCTCGTAGGGCAGGGAGATTTCCGTTCGGCTGAGCGCGAGCTCGGCCAGGCGCAGCGCGGTTCGAGCGCTCTCGAGCGCGGCTGCGGATACGGGCCCGGGCTGTGTCGACAGTCGCGCCTCGGCCTCCGCAACCGCGTTTTGCGCGGCTTGTACCTCGAGCGAGTATTTGGCCGTATCAATCCTCACGAAGGGCTCGTCCGGCGCGAGTCTTCCCCCGTTGGTGAACTCTGGAGATACCCAGGTCACCCGGCCTCCGACTTCGGCCATCACCGACACGCGGTCCGCGAGTGAGACCGTGCCGGTCAGATCCACGGTCATCGACTCTTCGGTCGCGACCGGGTCGAATGTCCTGACCGTGGGCGTCGCGGATTCGACCGTGGCTCTGGAACCCACTTCGACTTCGACTCGGGCGGGCGCCCGGGCCAGGCGCAGGGCGACTACGACCAGAACCACGATAAGGAGCAGTTGGGCGTACCCACGCCACTTCGGTCGAACATTTCCGTCAGCAGAATCGCTTGGCATCTTTCAACCATTGCTTCGTGAAAGGGTCGGGCAGCCATTTTAACCGCTCGGGTAAACAACCACAACGGCGCTCCACCCGCATCTGCCCCCGGCATCGGGCACGGGGGTTCGCCGTCAGCGGTGTCGGCCCTTACCTTCCTACTGCATGCGGCCCAGGACACGAGGATGGAGTCCCATGACAACCCCATCACGGCTGGAAGGTGTCGTTTTTGTCGTTTCCGCGTTGGCGTTCGCTGCCGCGAGTGTCATACCGGCAGACGCCCAGGCCCAGCAGGGGACGATCACGGGCCAGGTCACGGACGCCGAAACGGGAGAGGCCCTTTCCGATGCGGCGATCGAGGCGCTTGGGGCGGCGGGGCCGATCGCGACCAACCAGGCAGGACGTTTCAGCCTCGGCGTGGCCCCCGGATCGCACACGCTCGTGGTCAGGCTGATCGGATACGAAACCGCCCGGGTCGATGGTGTCGACGTGGCCGCGGGCGGCACTGCGGAAGTCTCCGTGCTGCTGCGCTCGCAGGCGCTGCTCCTCAATCCCATCGTCGTCACGGCGTCGCGCCGTCAGGAGAAGGCGCTCGACGCACCGGCGTCGATTTCCACCGTCTCGTCCAGCGACGTGGCCCGAAAAGCGGCGGTTACTGTTGCGGAACACGTGCGCACGCTGCCCGGGATCGACGCGGCCCAGACCGGACTGAGTCGGTCAGCGGTTGTGGCGCGGGGGTTCAACAACGTGTCCTCCGGCGCGCTCCTGACGATCATCGACAACCGCTATGCACGCATTCCTTCGCTTCGGTTCAATGCGTACAGCCTGTTCCCGACGACAGATCTGGACATCGAGCGAATCGAGGTCTCACTGGGCCCGGGAGCCGCGCTCTACGGCCCGAACGCATCGAACGGCGTGATGCATATCGTCACCTCGTCGCCACTCGACAGGCAGGGCTCCACCATTTCACTGGCGGGAGGTGAACGTTCGGTCTTCCACGGTCAGTTCCGCTCCGCCCATGCCGCTTCCGAGAACTTCGGCTTCAAGATCTCGGGACAGTACCAGCGGGGGAACGACTGGGAGTATGACGATCCGTTCGAGATTACCTCTCGCGACTATGAAACGTCCAGGTACAGTGCCGATGCCCGGTTCGACGTGCGCTTCGGCGACGACGGCGCATTCATCCTGAATACCGGAACCAGCAAGATCGGCAGCGGCATCTCGATGACGCGGATCGGTGCCAGCCAGGTGAAAAACTGGGGCTACAACTTCGTCCAGACCCGCCTGACGAAGGGCGGGCTCTTCGCCCAGGCGTTCCTGAACCAGACGAACTCCGGGAACACTGCAACGGGGGGAGCGGCTGAAACGGGAACATTCCTGCTGCGCACCGGCGGCCCGGTGGTGGACCGGTCGCGCACCATGGCGGCCCAGTTTCAATACAGCTTCGATGTCGGACCCTGGCAGAGCTTCATCTACGGCGTCGATTGGCAGCGGACCGAGCCGCGCAGCGGGGGTACGATCTTAGGGCGGAACGAGGACGACGACATCGTCTCCGAAGCCGGCACGTATCTGCATTCGGAGACGTCTCTGGGCGACCGGGTGGATCTCGTCACTGCGATCCGCCTGGACGATCACAACCGCCTGACCGACATGAACATCTCGCCTCGCGCCGCCCTCGTGATCCGCCCGGCCGACAACCAGAACTTCCGCCTCACCTACAATCGGGCCTTCGCGACTCCGACCACCACCAATCTCTTTCTGGACATCATCGCGGCGCAGATCCCCGTGGCCGGAGGCATCAGCTACAACATGCGCGCGCTCAGCGTGCCCTCGGGCGGCTTCACCTTCGGGGCCCGGTGCCCTGGCGGCGTCATGTCCTACTGCATGCGCTCGCCCGTGGTTGCCGGCCCCATCCCGGCAAACGCCGCGTTGCTCTGGGAGGCGGTCCTCCAGTTGCTGCCCTCACTCGATCCCAGGACGGCATTGCTCGTCAATTTCCTGAAAGACCCGGGGGCCCGTCCCGGGGATCCGGCGATCGGCACCGTGCTCCGCCGCCTGGACCAGTCGGCCACCGATCCCTCCATGCGGTTCCCGCTGGACGACTCGCCGGTGGAAAACAGGGCCGAACTCGTCCCGACCATCAACAACACCTACGAGGTCGGCTACAAGGGTCTGATCGGGAACAAGGTGCTCCTGTCCGTGGACGCCTACTTCAGCAGGGTGCAGAACTTCATCGGCCCGCTGCAGATCATCACGCCGAACGTGTTCCTCGATCCCGCCAGCACAGGGGCATTCATCGTCCATCGTCTGACACCGCTTATCCGGGCCGGCCGCATCAGCCGGGAGAATGCTCTGGGAATCGCCGAGCTCCTCGCTTCAGCGCCGCTGGGCACCGTCGTGCCCGATCAGTCGGAGTCCGCTGACCTCATCGTCACGTACCGGAACTTCGGTGAAGTGGATTTCTGGGGGACGGACCTTGCAGCGCAGATCCTCGCAACGGACCGACTGCGGATCAACGCGAACTACTCCTTCCAGAGCGACGAGTGCTTCGATTTCAACGAAGACGGCCTATGCACCAGTTCGGACGACATCGCGCTCAATGCCCCCAATCACAAGGGATCGGTGGGGTTCACCTTCGACAACCGGGCCGCAGGTTTCTCCTTCGGCGGACAACTGCGGATGACCACCGCCTTTCCGATGAACTCCGGCGTGTACAGGGGTGATGTAGACGGATACAGCCTTCTGGATGTCCAGCTCGGATACCGGCTCCCCTTCCAGCCCGAAACGCAGATTTCGCTCACGGCCAACAACGTCCTCAACAACCTGCACCAGGAGTTCGTGGGTGCGCCGGAGATCGGCAGGATGCTGGTGGCGAGGGTCAGGTACGACTTCTGAGGGGACCGATCAGTCGTCCCGGGCGCGCGCCAGGTCCCGAGCACGCTCCAGCAGCTCCCCAGCCGTCTCAGATTCAATGACGCGCTCTCCGATGCGGGTGATCCGCTCCGGGTCGACGATCTCAACCATCAACTGCGCCAGGCGCTCGGCCGTGTCCGCGCCAAACCTGATCCTTGCCTGCCGCGAGACGATCATGGCAAGCTCGGTGGCACGGCGTCCTTCGGCACGGCCCCGCAGGAACCCCTCGCGGTAAATCCGCTCCTTTATCTTCTCGATCCCTGGGTAGGTCGTTCCCGGCCTCTTCGGCGACTTGGCCTCTTCCAGCGCCTTTTCTCCGATTCTGCACGATTCGGCACCTCCCATGACCCATACGCGGACCGCCTCCCACAGCATCGTGTACTCCGCTTCGGGATGCCGGTCGAGCACCTGCTGTACGACGCGTGCCAGCAATTCCGCACCCGTTTCGCATTCGATGATCCGGTCTCCAATGCGAGCGATCCCCTCCAGATCGTCGATCTCCTCCATCACCTTCGACAGCCGCTCGGCTGTCTCCACACCGAACTTGAGCCCTACCAGCCGGGACACCAGGATGGCGTGCCCTTCGCACTCTGCCCGGTCCCTCAGTTCGTCCACCCCTGCGTCGATCATCTCCACCTCCTTGCCACCACGTTCGCCAAGAACTCTAGCCCAACGGAATCCTGAACGCCACAAAGTCGCCCGCCGACATTGCGTCGAAGGGAATTCCCGGCTTGAGCGATCAGCCAATTGACAATACGTAACCTATCGGTTACATATCAATTCATGGATGCCTCACAGCTCGATCTCGTGCTCGCCGCGATGGCGCACCCCCGCCGCCGCCGGATGCTCGACCTGGTGAGTTCAGTGCCCGGGATGAGCGTCACGGCTGTGGCGTCGCACTTCGACGTCAGCCGGATCGCGGTCATGAAGCACCTCAAACTGCTGGAAACAGCGGGTCTGATTACGTCCAGGAAGAAGGGGCGCGTCCGGCACCTCTTCTTCAATCCCATCCCCATCCAGCTGGTCTACGACCGTTGGACCACGCAATACGCGGGCTTCTGGGCAGGCCGGATGGCCGACCTCAAGACCCGAGTCGAAGGCCGCGCAGAGAAGGAGGAACTCAAGAGTGCCTGAAACCACACAGGTTTTCCGCATCGTCATCCACGGATCGGTCGAGGACGTCTGGCGGGAGATCACAAAGACCGACGAACCGATCGCGTGCTTCTTCAACTCCCGCATGGATGTCTCGGCTCTGCGTCCGGGATCGAAGCTCGCCATGCGGACACCCAACAACGCGTACACGGGCGTCGTCGGAGAGATACTCGAAGTCCGGCCGTACCAGAGATTCAGTCACACCTTCCGCTTCACTCACCTGGACGAACCGGCTTGCAGGGTCATCTACGACCTCCAGCCGGTCGAGGGTGGGGTGGAGTTCACGTTGACGGTGGAGGACCTGCCGATCGGCACCAAGTCCGCCAAGCAGATGATTCAGGGCGGCACGATGATCGTGAATACGCTCAAGGCAGTCATCGAGACCGGCCGGCCCAGCCTGGGGACGAGGGCTCTGTTCGCTCTTTTCCGGGTGATGCAGCCGTTCACGCCGAACAAATCTCGGACGGAACACTGGCCGGTTGCCTAACCCACTGCATCGAAAAACAGGAAGGAGTCCACTCATGAGCAAGAAGCGACGAAGTGCCCGGCGATCCCATCTCCTGGTTGCCGGAATGACCGCGATCGCCCTGGCCACGACGGCGACGGCTGCGCGGGCGCAATCAGGGCGCAACATGGAGCCCCCGCCGCACTGGAAGGTCCTGCACCCGGACAGGAACGAAGTGGTGGAACGCCGCTTCGTGGTCATGCGGCCCGGCTGGCACATTTTCGCGGGGCCCGGCGCCCTGCTGTCGGATCCCGGGAGTTTCGCGTCGGGCAACTTCAGGGTCACCAGCAAGATGTTCCTGTTTCCCACACCCGAACTCGGAACGCCCTACGGCGTGTTTCTCGGGGGCAGCCAGCTCGAAGGGGAATCGCCCACGTACCTCTCGTTTCAGATCCGGAACGACCGGCGGTTTCGTGTCGCCCACCACACCGGAGACCGGGTCCACGAGCTTGTTCCGTGGACCGAACACGCCGACATCGTATCGCTGGAGCCGACCGGCGGCCCGGTCGAGAACCGGGTATCCGTGGATGTCCAGGATGGAGTCTTGTCCTTCTTCATCAACGACGCCGTTGTTGCTGAACTATCGGACTCGGGACTGAAGACGGGCGGAGCGATCGGCATCGCCGCAGGTGACGACCTGAGCCTTCACGTGACCGAGCTTCTGATCGGGCCGAACCAGCCTGGGGGGTAGAGGTCAGAGGACGGTAATCATGCCCCCCGTTCCTCGGTTGGCCATGGGGTCTGGAAAGATGTAAAAGCCGGGCTACAATATGTAAGCTGCAATTGACCAATCAAGCCGGGCCTCGGCCCGGAGCGAGTCGATCGATGATTCCTAAAAGGAGAATCCTGGCTCTCGGCGCTCTGGCCGTTCTGGGATGCGCGGAGGCTGATCAGTCGTCCGATGCGGAGGAGCACCAAGCCGAAATGGCGGAGCACCAGGCCGAAGTGGCGGCCGCGGGTGCGCAGGTGATGCCCTTCGATCTCGACGCGACCACCCATTTCTTCGAGAAGACGGAGTTCGGCGGCATTCAGGAGGTCGTGGCCGACTCCGTGGATCCGCGTCAAGTTGCGCTTATCCGGGAGCACCTCGAAGAGGAGGCCGAGCGCTTTGCGAGGGGCGACTTCCACGACCCCGCAATGATCCACGGCGAGGACATGGCCGGGCTCCACGAGCTGGTCATGGGGCATGAGAGACTTGCGATCGAATACGGAGAGATCGAACTCGGTGCCCGGATTGTGTACAGGGCCGAGGAGCCGGCGCTGGTATCGGCGATCCATGACTGGTTCGACGCGCAGCTGCGGGACCACGGCGATCATGCGAGCGGGCGGCGGTGATGGGGTGGATTCCGGCCTCGCCGTGAAGCGGACTGTCAGGAGCGCCCCGATTCCCTCCGGAACGTCACTTCGTCGGGTGCCAGTTCGATCGCCATCGCATATGCCTTGTCCACCGCTGAGGGCGGTTCGCCCAGCCATCGCCGAGCTCGCGCCAGTTCCCGCCAGGCCCACGCGTTTCTGCGGCGCGGCGCGTCCATGCGGAGCAGGCGCTCCAGAAGAACGCGTGCGTCGCGCAGGAGTTCCTGATTCCTGGCGGCGAGGCCGTCGCGGTGGGCTTGCCCAGCAAGCCAGAGCTTGTTCTGAGCACTCTCCAACAACGCACGGGGGTCGTCCAGGATCAGGGTGCCGGCGATGTCGAAGAGCGTGGCGGCTGTGTCAGACTCGCGGAGTCGTCTGGCCACGATCGCGGCGCCGAGGGCTTCGCCGGGTGACAGCTTCGATGTCTGTTTACGCAAGATGCGGTGTACGCGTTCTGTCTGTCCGTCGGCGAAAAGCGCCTCCAGCCACGGCACGACGACGTTGGGGCGTTCAGATTCGGGGTCCAGTTCCAATACGGCTTCGATCACCGGCTCCGCACGGTCCAGATCCCCCAGCGTCACACATTGGCGGACGAATTCTTCGGCGAGTCGGCGCGACGCGGGGTTTGCACGCCATGCGGACTCCAGCGTATCGGCGGCCGCCTTGACGCGCCCCACAGCCCTGAGTTCGCTGGCTGTGCGGATCGCTGCTCTCGTACTCTTCCGCGTATGGGCGAACAGGGTCGCCTGGAAGAACGTGCGTTCCTCATCGAAAAGGAACTCGGGCTGGGGTGACCCGTTGCGCTCCATCGCCTGGTAGACCTTGCCGAGGCCGGTAAGTCTCTTTTCGGCGAGGCCGACTTCCTTGAACAACTCACCGATTCGTGGGTTGCGGGGGGGTACAAGACGTGGCGTGCTCCCTTGTCGGAGCTGATCGAGGTCGATGCCAGGGACCGGCCCCGGAGTGCTGCGGATGTCGATACGATCCGACGTGATGCGAACCAGAGTGGAATGGGGTGAGTCCTCGCCGTAGCCGCGGTGGAAGAGCGCGTTCACCAGTACTTCGCGGAGGGCGTCCTCCGGATAGTTGACGCTGTGGTCCGCCAGTCTTTTCCAATACGGAGATGAGCCTGAACCGGGGAAGGTGCGAGAAGTGAGGCCGGAGCCCGGAGCAGGTGGCAGTTGATGGAGTTTGATTATCTCCTTGGACGTGGGAGAGAGGCAACCGGCGAGCCGGAGGATGGCCGGGAGGCATGAGGGTCTCCGGCGAGCCAGCGGTTGGCGCGAGTCGGATCACGCGGCGGAGTTGCCGGCTTGGCCGATGGCGCGGAAGAGTTCGTCGCGGGCGCGGCGGACGGCTCGGGCGGCGTCGAGGTCGGTGGTTGCGGCGGCGAGTTGGTCGAGAGCGCCGAGGGTGACGCCGTGCCGGAGGAAGGCGTCGGAGCCGGGCAGGGCTTTGAAGCGCTCGTAGGGCGTGGTGACGTCCCGTTGCCGGTAGCGCCGCTTGACTCGGCCGGTGGGGCTGGTGACTTCGGTGGGGAAGAGGCAGGGCCGGTGGAAGTTGAGGAAGGGGCAGAGGTGGTCGTGGAGGAAGGCGTTGACCTGGGGGACGAGGGCGTGGGGGACGTGGACGTGGCCGAGCCACTTGCGGACGACGCTGCCGTTCTTGGTCTCGGCCAGCGCGTTATCGTTGGGGTGGCGGGGCCGGGACTTGGTGAAGACGCCGATGTGGAGCTGGTTGAGCAGCTCGGCCACGCGGCCGTTGACGTATTCGCTGCCGTTGTCGGAGTGGAAGGCGCGGATGGCGAAGGGGAAGGCGGACAGCAGGGCTTCGAGGCGCGGGACGAGGAAGTGGTGGGTGATGCGCGGCACGGCTCCAAGGTGTTGGAACTGCGTGACTTCGTCGACGACGTTGATGAGGTAGATGCCCTTCCGCCTCTCGCGGTCGCCGAGGTGGACGGTGTCGACGCGGAGATGGCCGGGCTTGCCGTCCGGCCGCGGCTTGCGGCGGACCCCGATGGGGACTGGGGTGGGCCGGGTCTTGCGGAAGGTGAGGCGGCCGGTCCGGTACGCGCGGGTCTTGCGGAGGTTGTAGATGTGGCCGTTGGAGATCGAGGCGAGACGCGCGAAGCGTTCGTCGCCGTAGACCTCGTGCATGCGTTGCAGGACCACCTTGGTGGCAGGTCCGGAGGGCTGGCCGAAGGCTTCGTCGACCTCCGCCAGCAGAGCGGCGTCGTAGGGCGTGTAGCGGCGCTGGAAGGCGTTGGCGGGGGGCCTCCTGCGGTGGTCGCGGATGTGGCCCGTCCGGCGGTGCTGTCGGATGAGGCGGGTGACCTGGGCGCGCGAAAGGCCCGTCACCTTCTCGACGAACCGCTTCACCAGGCCCTTGTCGGGCTTCCCGAGGCCGTGGTACTCGAAGCGGACCAGCGTGCGGCGGACGAAGACGTAGGCGGAAGTGCGGTCGGTGATCTGGAAGTCGGCCGGTTCGTTGCCCTCAAGGAAGGCGCGCATCTCGTCGAGCGTCCGGATCCGTTCGGTGCGAAGTGTCACGATCATCCTCCAATGATCTCTTCGCCCCGGCCTTCAGGCTCACTCCCCGCTGGAAACCGGCCCCGCGTTCAGGCTCATTTGCCGTTGGACAAGACTCCGCCTGCAAACGGTCGGGCACCTTGCGTATCTTCGACTCCATGACCTCTCGGCGCAGGTAATGGAGACAGTCACGGACCTGTTCCGCCACTCCGCCCTTGAACTGGTTTTCGTCGAGCGCATCGCCGCCGGCGCCGGTCCGCAGGATACTGGTCTCGATCTTCGCTCCCGGAAACCATCGCGTGGGATCGCGCGAGAAGAAGAGCAGCGCGACATTCCGGGGCACCTCGTGGTCATTGACACGCCGGACGATGTCCATCTTCCGGTAGATGGTCCGGGTGTCCGATTCGTCGAGCAGGGCACTCTCACAGGCCCGCAGGTGCTCGCGGACCAGCGTCTCGCTGAGGTCGTCAACCGTGGCGTTCAGGGCGGCGCGGGAGTCCCAGGGTACCGTGGTGGATTGGTCGACGAGTTGTGTAAGGAGACCGCGGGCCTGGGCGTCCACCGTCTCCTGGTCGATCCGCACCCAGTACTTCCTGGGCCCTCCTTCGCCGTCGGGCGCCTGGTGCGGGGGGGTCTCGCTGGCGGGAACCCAAATGACCAGGATGCGTCGCTCATCCTTGTCTTCCGGGGAGAAGATCGGCTCATACTGCGGCTCGATTCTGCGGCATTGCCCTTTGAGCCATCTGGTTGCGTCCTCGATTTGCTGCGCGGTCAAGCCCCTGGGTGGGAGTTCGGCGCGGCCGTCCTTTTCGGCGACGCCCAGGATGATGTATCCGCTGCCGTGCCGTGGGAGGTCGTTCGCGAACGCGCAGATCGTCTTCAAGACCTGGTATCCCGTGACCCTTGGATCCCAGTTCGCCTTGAACTCGATCCGCTCGGACTCGACGGTGCGGGCGCGGAGCAGGTCGTCGAGGTTGATTCGGAGGTTGCTCACCGAAAAACGCATCTCCTTGCGGGGTTGGTGATGACCGCGCCAGTCCTGCAAAGCTAGCGAGAACCACACAGGTTTTCCGCATCGTCATCCACGGGTCGGTGGAGGACGTCTGGCGAGAGATCACAAAGACACGTGTCCGAGCTTCTGATCGGGCCGAACCAGCCTGTGGGTAGAGGTTGGTGGGGGGCGTGCCGCCTTGTCCGGTCCCAGTGGCCTCGGTCTACAGCTCCCGGAAGAAGTCGATCCTGCAACGTAGACGGCCTTCCAGGGCCACGCTGTGTGGCAGGCCGGGACGGATCATGACGCGGCCGGGTGCCGAAATCAGCCGGTCCTCGTTCGTCTCATGGTTCACGAAGCGCAGGCTGCCCTCCAACACGTTCAGCACCGCCCAGTGTCCAGGCGCCAGCGTGTGTTCGGCCTGCAGCTTGTCCGGCAGCGTGTCCCCTGTGAAGGTGGGGGACGTGCCGGCCGGGACGACCCCGAGGGGTAAGTGGCGATCGGTCATGGGGCCAGGGGTGTTGAGGGGGACGCGTAGGCGGGTGTCAAGGGCTCTGGTCTCGGAGGGGTGGTTGTGAGCTACTGAACCTACGCGGGAGGGGATGCGTTTGCATGGCGAGTGGCGAATGTAAAGCGCGCTTTACATTTTTTGGAAACTGCGGTTAATATTTCGGATCACGGAGGATCGGGGCTCCTTCGGCGCGGTTGCAAGCTCGTCAGTCGCCAGCGCTGTCCCCGATACATGGTTTCATTACCACGAAGGTGGGTCCTCCGGTATCGCTCTTCCTCCGGTAGCCTCTTCGATCCCGCGCGCAAGGTGGAGAGCATGTCGGGTTCCGTTACGCTCGCAGGTATCGATTTGATCCGCTGCGATAGCGTGAATAACGAGGCTGAGATTCAACTCACGATCGGCCCGCGCCTCTTGCATCGCGACACGAAAACACCATGGCTGAGCGACACGAGACCGGCGCCGCATGGACAGCGCGCGCCACGCCCTGCCAGCCTGACTGCCTCGCTCATGTGAGCGAGCCCGCTCCTTGGCGATCCGGTAGGCTTCCTCGGTGGTCACCACAGGCCTGCTCCCGCTACAGGCTTATCGCTCCGAGAGTTCGCCCCTACGCTGTCGGCGTTCCCTCGACAAGACCTCAGGAAATTCGGGGCGAACGAGCGACCCTCGCAAGTCGCGGTCTAATACGCACCGCTCGGCGCCCTACCGTTGTGGAAACCGCAGTTGACACATCAGTCGTCCCGGGCGCGTGCCAGCAGTTCCGCACCCGTCTCGCATTCGATGATGCGGTCTCCGATGCTGGCGATCCGCTCCGGGTCGGTGATCTCCTCCAGCAACTGCGACAGGTGCTCGGCGGTCTCCGGGCCGAACTTGAGCCTCGCAAGCCGGCAGGCCATAGCCACCCCGCCTTCCACGCGCCCCTCCGCGCGCCCCTCCGTGCGCCCCCGCCCGAGCCCCTCGCGGTGGACCCGCTCCTTCTGTTCCTCGATCGCATGGTAGATCATCCCCGCCTCCTCCATTGACTTCACCTGTGCCAGAGCCTCTTCGCCGATCCCCCACAACTCCGCCGCGCCCAAGATCCACTCCCGAAACGCCTGCCGGAGCCTCGCATGTTCCGGTCCGGGGTACGCCTCGCGCACACGCCGCACCACGCGCAGGACGTTGTCCAGCGACGGGTCCAACTCCATGCTGGCAATCCACGACACTACGTCCTGCCCTTCAGGATGCTGGCCGGCCAACGCCTGCAGGTCAAGCACTTCGTACTGCAGCTTGGGCTGGCGCCCGGCGAGCCAGCCCTGTACCGGCTCAATCAGGTCGTACACGTCGTCCGCGGCCGTCCAGCGATCCGGGCCGTTGTAGATCGTCACCGCCAGCGTCGGAGGCAGCTGCCCGCGCGGTCCCAGCTGACGCCGGACCTTGTGCCCGACGAGGCCGTGGTAGGCGATCGCGACGTAGTAGAGTACCCGCACGGCCATGTACCGATCCGGTCGCGACTGGAACTCGATGGAAAGCAGCAGATACCGCGCGCTTCCCTTGAAGTGAATCCGCCACATGAGATCGGCCTGGGAGCGGATTCGCCCGGACGTGGTTCGCTCGGTCGCCAATGCCTCCATTCGGTCGAAGTCGAGTTCGTCCGCCAGTTCGCGGCTGACGTAGCGACGGATCATGGAGTGCACCGCGAGTGGCAGCGCGAACAGGAGCTTGTAGGACTGGTCGTGTCGTCGGGGTACCGGGGAGCTCATGGTCCGGGGTGAGCTGAGGGAGCAGGGGCCTCCCGGATCCCGCTGTGGAGCCGGGTAAGTGCCCACTGCGGATAAGTGTCGCTCCGGAAACGGGGCGCTTCCATGGCTGTTTGGGACCTCTTGTTCTCGGAAGCCTCGGCCTAGGCCTTGCGAGGTGCGGAGGACCCCATGACCGGGCCGTCATGTAAAGTAGAGTGAACATTATGGAAACTCTGGTTTACATTTTGCAGCGTCCGGGCGCCCGCCAGCTAACCCCCGCCCGCGCCAACCGCCCCCAGCATCTCCTCGTGGATCAGCCGCCAGTCCTGGCAGAGATTGACCGTCCGCGCCTGAATCCGGAATCCCTCCAGCCGAATGTCGGCGCGCAGCTCCTCGGCGCCCACCTGCGGATACAGCAGGATGCCCTCGTGCTCCGGTCCGTCGGGCAGGGTGGCCTGGCGATTCCTCAGGTACGCGAGCAGCTGGTAGAGGTTGGCGGAGTGCAGCTTGCCGGTGCCGGGGCCGCGCCCGCGGGCCAGCGCGTCCTTGTAGTACTTCGTGTCCAGGATGATCCGGCGCTCGGTTGACTCGAGGATCACGTCGGCGTTCATGACGGGGATCCGTGCGCGGTCGGCGTCGGTCGCCCAGCCCGGGTCCGCCCACTGGACCCGGCGGCCGCCCGGATTCACGCGGTACACCCGCTGCTCGCGCTGGTAGAATCCGGTGACGAACTCCTCGAAGAGCGCCCACATGGTCGCCTCGTCCCGGCGGAAGTCGCGGAAGGCGGTGCGGCCGGTCGTCTCGTCGACCAGCGAGCTCTCGTAGAGGAGCCTGCACACCGAGAGCAGGAAATGGTAGAGCCGCCGGTTGCCGCCGAGCTGGACTTGGCCGAAGGTGTTCCGCTTCAGGCGGGTGCGCGAGATGCCGTCGAGCCTTCGGTAGGCGGAGCGCACGTCGGCGCGGACATGGCGGTCCAGCGTGACGCGCCGTCCAAGCAGCCCGTGCAGCGACGAGCGGAGGATGCGGTTCGGGAGGATGTCCACCGACAGCTCCTCGAATTCGCACGCGGCTCGGGCTCGCGCTCGGAGCGCACGCTTCGCCGTCTCGCTGACCGCCAGCTTCCCGCGGATGCCGGCGAGGTCCTCTCGCCTCTCGACGTACCCGCGGTCGATCCCGCGCCGGAAGAGGTGGTTGACGCCGCCGGCGAGCACCTTGCCCAGCAGGTCCTGCACCGTCGAGAGGCCGGCCAGGCTGGCGAGCCGCCGGGTGTCCCGCTCCTGGACGTGCCTCCACGCGTAGCAGAGGAGGTAGTAGACGTTGAGGATCGGGATCCTGTCCAAGGGTCAGGCGTCGGCTGTGAGAACGGCCAAAGCCTCCTTGAAAACCTCCGGCGAATCGAACCAGTACTCGCGGAGAAGGGGGGCGATCTGGGTGTGCACGATGTGCCGGTACCAGTCGTCGGTGGGCTCGACGCCGTTGTCGGGGACGAAGTAGCTGTGGCCGACTTCAAAGCCGCGGCCGAGTTCGCGGTCGTCGCGGATGATCTTGTTGAGCGTGGCCATCCGGTCGCAGATGAGGTGGGGCAGGGCGGGGTCGGCGCCGTTTGACGTGAGGTAGGCCGTGAACGCGTCCCGGCCGTGCGTCGTCCCGTAGGCCGGCTCCAGCGTCTCGAAGGCGAAGCGCCGGCGGAGTGCGTAGTCGACCAGGGCCAGCGAGCGGTCGGCGGTGTTCATCATGCCGAGGATGTGGACGTTGGCCGGGACGTGGAACCGGTCTTCGGAATAGGTCAGCGCGACGGCGTAGTCGTCGCTCCGCTTGTCGTGCTCGATCAGCATGAGAAGTTCGCCGAAGATGCGCGACAGGTTGCCGCGGTTGATCTCGTCGATGATGAAGACGTGGGGGATGGCGGGGTTGTCCCGCGCGCGGTCGCAGAATCGGCGGAAGACGCCGGGCTTGAGGGTGAAGCCGCCTGTCTCCGTGGGTCTGAAGCCCTCGACGAAGTCCTCGTAGGCGTAGGACTGGTGGAACTGGACCATCTCGATGGGGCCGTCGTCCTTGTGGCCGATGAGGCACCACGCGATCCGGCGGGCGATGAAGGTCTTGCCGGTGCCGGGAGGGCCCTGGAGGATGAGATTCTTGCGGGACTTGATGGAGGTGAGGAGGCGGTCGAAGTGGGCGGGGGGGAGGAAGAGGTCCTGGTGGGCGTGGGAGGGGGTGTAGGGTTCAATTGCGCCCACACGTCGGAGGATTGAGGTGGCCTCTCGATGTAGCCGGGTGCGATCAACCCTCGATAGCTCTTGCCATGTCTCCTCGTCCCGCTTGCTACCCTGAATCAGGCCTTCTCGCGGGTCATCCGGATCCAAGCGAAGGAAATTGCTGAGCTTCATCGCAATCCCGCTTGGGTTCCTTAGGTAGGCCTCGTCTTTGTGGTCCGGGTGAACAGGGTACTTCTTCAGTAGTGCGCTCAGTCTCAGTACTTCGGGATGCGTCTTCATGCCGCGAGCACTCGGCTCTCGGAAGTAGAGATCCAGCGCCAGAATCAACTCATTGCGATTCCACTTGGGACTGCTCAGCATTTCTGCGTATTCCATTGCTCAGACGGGCATGCCCCACCCAGCGGCCTCATCCACGCATCGGAGGGTTAGCGTGGATCGGTGAAGTCCGCAAGGCTGAGGCCTCCCTGCCCAATGCGGGTCCAAGATTGGCAAATAGTGAACTATAGTTGTCATATTGTAATGTTAAGTTGACATTTCTTCGTACTCCATGTGGGTCGCCAGCGACGCACACGATCCGGGCCGTCGCGAAGTAGGGCTACTAGTGCCTGCGCTATTGTACATGGGCGGCGGAGCAGCGAGATCCGACTTTAGCCGTTAGGACGACTTTACGCGTAGACAGGTCAAGCCTGGCCCCACGGGGCAGGGATACCCGGTTTCTACCGGGCCGATCAGGTCGTCTGCTACCTTGTCTCGACCGAGTTCCGGCAGATCCATACCCGGCACTCCGGTGTGTCCCTGTCCGGACCTGGCTGAAACACGAAGATCGCCAGCGCACTACAACTTCGTGGACGTGACCTGGAGCCGCGCCCTGCCGGACTGGACTCCCAGGTACCCCCCGGAACGTCGGAGCATGCAGTCGCAACTCTCCGCACGAAGGTCTACGAGTACGCAGATTTGCGCTCGGCAGTACACTCCTGTACCTTATCCTGTAAGCACGATCACTCTACAGGGAGGTACAGGTGGCGATACGAGATGACATTATAGGCGTGTTGACACGAGCTGAGGACCAGCTCGTAGCGCGACTGCAGCGGGCGGTGAAGGATCGCGAGTATGCCGATGCGGCCGAGCTTGCCACGGCTTCGCAGAGGGTTCACGACCTAATTCGATCCTTGGACAGGATACCCGTCGCGACCCAAGCAGGTTCGCGCGCGGCTGTGTCGCATTCGGAAGCTCGGAAGGCAGTTGGCGAGCGGTCGCGCGATAGCGCTGGTCCTACGATCATGAAGAAGTACCCGACTTTCGCTCGGGATGGCAATCAACTCGTGAAGACCGGGTGGTCGAGGAAGACCCGTAAGGAATACAAGCACCGGGTCACTGAGTCCGCAGTCTCAGCTGTGGTTTCGGCCCTGAGGGACTTTGGGGCGACCGGGTTTTCCATGGAGGACCTGACTCCGGTCCAGAACGAGGACGCAACAGTGCTCCCTTCCTATCAGGTCTACCTCGTGGTGGCCTGGCTGCGGGCCTGCGGAGCAGTTACGAAGGCGGGTCGTGGCGGCTACTTGCCTGTTCCCGAACGTCTCGACACGGCCGCTATGGACGCGCACTGGTCCGCGCTGAAACTAGACGGGAATCAAACCTCCGAAAGAGGGTCCACCGATGACTAACGAAAAGAAACGCAACCTGGCGCTCTCCCTCCTGCACGCCGACACTGAGTCGGAAGTGATGACGATCCTTAGCCAGCACGACCTGTGGGACGATCCCAAGAACTGGCGACTCTACGGCGACCGCGACGGGAACTTCTCAGTGATTGGGAATCAGCAGAGCCGACCGGAGGCCGCTCTCGTCGAGAAAATCGTCAACGCCGTGGACGCTCGGTTGATGAAGGAATGTCTTGTGCGGGGCATCGCCGCCGACTCGGCAGGCGCACCTCAATCGGTTCGTGAAGCGGTGGCAACCTTCATCGAGCGCGTCAAACTCCTCGGTAATGAAGCCGGCAGCCTACGGTTCTGGTCCCCCGAACGGCAGCTCGAGCAGTCGCGAGAAATCACCCTCGCCGTGACGGGGTCCAAACCGAGGCAGCCTGCGGGAACTTCGATCACGATCGTAGACCTCGGGGAAGGGCAAACACCAGAGAAGATGCCGGATACGTTCCTTTCGATCGACCGTGAGAACAAGCTGCGGATCCCCTTTGTTCAGGGCAAGTTCAACATGGGCGGGACGGGTGCCCTCAAGTTCTGTGGACGTGATGGACTGCAACTCATCATTACTCGACGATGTCCTGAGATCCCTGGGAACAGGAATGGAGAGGAGGCAGCTTGGGGATTCACCGTTGTCCGACGGGTACGGCCGACACAAGGCGTCGGTAAGGTACGCAATTCCGTCTACCGCTACCTCGCGCCGGTGGGGGCGGACGAGAGCCCGAGTCGGGGCGAAGTGCTGCGATTCTCGGCGCCTAGCATCGACGCTCTTCCCGAGAGGAACACCGCTTACTGCCGACCTCTTGGATGGGGTTCAGTGCTGAAGCTCTATGAATACGATGTAAAGGGATTCGGTAGCCACGCTTTGCGGAAGGACGGGCTACTAGGTCGACTCGAACTGATGCTTCCAGGTATCGCTCTGCCGGTCAGGATGCACGAGTGCCGAGCATATCGGGGTGCGTCGGGGAGTTTTGAAACAACGCTGGTCGGTCTCTCCGCACGTCTGGAAGCCAATCGGGGACAGAACCTCGAAGCGGGGTTCCCTACTTCGGCGGCTGTGCGGGTCCGCGGCGAGGATCTAGCCGTCGAGATCTACGCGTTCAAGCCGAAAAAGGCCGACGCGTACCGTTCGACTCAGGGGATCATTTTCGCGATCAACGGCCAAACCCATGCGGCCCTATCGAAAGCATTCTTCAGTCGAAAAAAAGTGAAAATGGGGCGACTGGGCGATTCGCTGCTCATCGTCGTCGACTGTTCCCGGTTGTCCGTAGCCTCGCGCGAGGACCTCTTCATGAACAGCCGAGACAGGCTGAGCAATGGCGAACTCCGTAAAGCAATTGAGGTGGAACTAGAGGAGCTGATTAGCCGCCATCATGGCCTCAGGGAGCTTCGGGAGCGTCGTAGGGCCAGCGAGATTGCCGAGAGGCTCGAAGACTCCAAGCCGCTGGAGGATGTGCTCGGGGAGATTCTGCGGAATTCTCCAAGCCTCAACCGGCTGTTCCTCCAGGGCCAACGCCTGAACCAGCCACATAGAGGCGGCAGGAAGGGTGGGCGCGACAACGGGGATGGGACCCGGCCGGAGTTCGTAGGGCAAACGCATCCGACCTTTTTCCGCTTCGCGAAGGCTCCCAACGCCGATCGGATAAACCGCTCGGCAGAGCAGGGGCGTAAGTGCAGGATCAAATTCGAAACGGACGTGGTGAACGACTACTTTACGCGGGCATCGGTTCCGGGCTCCTACGACGTGGAGTTGCTGGAGGGGCCCTCGGAGGGGCTTGACGTGTCGCATAATCTCGTTTTGCACGATGGAGTGGCCAACTGGAGCATTCTTGTTCCCGACGAACTCGGTGTTGGGGAGGAACTGACGCTCCAGTGCTCGGTAACCGACGCTACGCTCATCGAGCCGTTCGTCAACATTGCGGTCATCAAGGTCAAACCGCAAAGCACACGACCGCCCAGGCCACCCCGACCAGACCCGCCAAATGACCCGAAAGATCCAACGAATGGAGAAGAGGGCAGTGGTGGGGCGGGGGAAGACAAGGATGCCGGCATCCAGATGCCCGTCATCTATCGCGTGAAAGAGGGCGACAAGCTCTGGAACGCCTACGACTTCGACGACGCCACAGGATGCAAGGTCATCGATGATTCCGATCCGCACCATTCGGACAACAGCGCCAAGTACGCGTTCTACGTCAATACATCCAATAAGTGCTTCGAGACCGACCGTAAGAGCAGTCGCGAAGACCCTGCAGTGGTCGAGGCGAAGTTCGTCTACGCTAACGTACTTGTAGGACTCGGGCTCCTTAACGACTCGCCCACGAACGGCGAGAGCGCGTCCTCCCCGCCCGAGTCACCGGAAGAGCGTGTGGCGTCCACCACCAGAGCGCTGGCCCCGTTCCTACTACCGATGATTGATTTCCTGGGTGCGTTGGGCCCCGACGAGGTCTCGGGGGGAGAGGTAGGCGACGAAGACTAGACTAGAGCTACGAGGAGCACCTCGCTTGGTGGACCAGTATGACCTCGCGTGACGCGGGTGCCGTAGCACGGTGCGCCGTGTACCAGCGCCGCCGAGGCACATCGCGCCAGATTCTGGAGCCCGTTAGCTGAGGTATCTCCATGAACCCGCTAACGCACATCGTTTCAAGGTACCGTTCTAATTGCACCTCCGCGTGAGAGAAGCCGACGACCTGAACCAGAAACGCTCCGTCGCGCATTACCTGCCGTATGGCGGAGATTCTAGCGCGGAGCCGCTCGAAATAGTCGCGACATTTGCGGCCACCCATCGTGTAGTGGGACTCTCCCTTCCCGTCTCTGGCTGCTGCGATCCAAAACGGGGCGGGCGTCTCCTTACCGCCTCCGGTCTGCCACCGGTGATAGAGAACGTGAACCCCGGGATAGGGGGGACTCGTTACGACGAGGTCCGCGACGGCTCCCTCCGAGAGGGGAGGCACCGAACCGACGTCTAGGGCATCCGCAGTGGCAACATGTGGAGTCACGGCGCCAGCAGCATCTCCTTTCTCCCGCAGCAATTGGAGATCGTCGAGCATCCTACCGACTGTAGCTTGGAGGCGACTTCGAAAGGCAGCCACCTTGCCAACGTCTCGACGCCCATCTATCGCCCACTGGGCCGTGGCCAAGATCGCGCCACGCGCGACTGTTTCCACAGCCGGCCCAGGATCACTGGGAATGCTCGATAGAGCAACACCGATCAGCTTACGGATCGCACGCGTGGCTGGCCTGCGAAGATTGCGATCAGTACCACAAGGCGGGCGATTCGATTCGCTAACGTGGTCGCGATAGTTGAGGAGGGGAACGGTGTCGCGAGCCCAAGCGCGGAGAACGCGCGCGGCACTAGCAGGTATGTGGGCCGTCTTTAGCCTGGCAAGGAAAGTGGCTAGTTCGCTAATGTCTGTACCAACCGCTCTGCGCCCCATCGCCGCTGCTTCGACAACGGTTGTGCCGCCGCCCGAGAACGGATCCAACACCAATTGGCCCGGTTCCGAAAAGATTCGGATTGCTGCTCTCGCCAACTGAGGCGAGAATCGGGCCGGATAGCGGTAGAATCCGTGAGTGAGACCTGCTACTCGGTCGGTGTTCAGGGCTGCTTTACGAAGTGCGTCCAGTTCCGTTGCGGTGACCACTCGTTCCCCTATGTTTGTGATGTCGATGCGCCCGCTCGCAAGAAACGTATGAGCGCACGCTCTTGGGGCAATGGTCGTTCCGTGGGTCTCTCACATTCCAGGGCACACTACCCGTGCCATCCCCGCACCCCTTGACCTGGCCCTGGCCGGAAAGGTCTCGAACGACCTGCAGGAGATCATTCGCAAGAGACCCCAGCTCTTCGCGCAGCTCATCCGCGAGCTGAAGGGCGGCGCCCGACGAAGCCGTGTTCCGGGTCGTTCGGGTCGTGCGGGACGGAGATTGGTACCTACCCGCTTCCGCCGGGACTCGGCGGCTCTCCTCTCCGGCATGTCGACGACTTCGCGGACCGCCTCCCCGCGAATGCCCTGCGCCGAGGTGGCGTGGTGATGCCCATGCATCAGGCCGAAGCCATGTGGTTGAGCTGCGGATTCCGGAGCATTCCGATCACTGATTCCGACGGATTCCGACGAAACAGCAGCAAGACGGGCGGTTCGCCTTTGCAGCGTGAGGTCGGGCGGCGCCGGAAGGTAAAGGTGCGCCATCGCGCGCACCCTCGGCCCCACAGGTCATTTCGCCGAGGTGCCGAGAGAATGTCGGAGATCCTCAAGGTCGGACGACACCCTTCTCAGTATGCTGCCCTGAATTGCTGGGAACCGTTCGGGCGCGACCGTCTGCGGCGAAGGCGATCCAGCGTACTGGGAAAACACGGTGCCAATGTTCTTCCGCTTCTTGGCTACCTTTCCTGGCTTCCCGTGATCGAGATCGTGCCTCAGATCGGTTCGCAACTGCTTGATGTCCGTGAAAGATCGCGGCTTCTCCTGCAGCCTGGAAGCCGGACCTTCGTCGAAGAGGAAATAGAGGTCATCGATGAGCTGTTTGTACTCTTCTAGGTCGGAGATCGGAGTGCCGAGTCGAAGCAGAGCTTCCGTGGTTCGGTTGGTCATCTTGATGAGATCCTTGCCGTGGATAGCTGAGTAATGGTGATTCAGACCAGTGACCGCCGAACCAATGACCTTGGCTAAGCGCCCGATCTCCTCATTCAGACCGCATCCTGCGATGCTATCGAGGCCGAACAGGTCTGCGAACGCCGGATCATGGACGAGGAGTTTCCTCAGCAAGATACTCTGACGCGTTCGCGGACCGGATCTGACGTTCGCGTTAACGGTCTTCTGAAACTGAATGAAGTCCTTATCCGTGGCGTCCTGCCCCAGCTCAACCTGGTGAGCCAGTTGGTTCAGAAAGGAATCGACATACTCGCGGAGGTCGGCGGCCCGGCTCTTCACCGTGTCTGTGGAAGTCATGCTCCCAACTACGGTGCCAAGGGATTGAACGATCGTGCGATTCCGCAGCCGGGTATCTTTGTCAGGGAATACCAAATCCAATATGTCCAGCGTGTGGCGCAGCCGCTTCGCCGCACTAGACGATGTTGCAAATTCCTTGTGCGCCTCGAGAGTGGCTTTCAGGTCATCGTAGCGGAGGCCCGCATCCAAACCTTCGATCTCAAGTGCGGCAACCTTGGTCACGATATCGAAATATCCATAGCGCCGAGGGCTAACCGATGTCTTGTCCGCAAAGAAGCGATGCTGAGAAAGTTCCCGACAATAGTCCCGCAGCTTGCTAGGCACCGAATTCAACTTTTCAGCGGTGGTAAGGGGGAGGCCCTCCTGCAGCCGCTGGAAGAACTCCTTAAGATCCGCGTCGTCGGGTGCATCCTCTATCTGATCGTAGTCGACCTCGTAGTCGTCAAAACGATCCGAAAGCTGATCAGGCAGGTCCCGGTACAGTTTCGCACCGCCCGTAACAGAATCTGAGTCCGACGATAGAGCAAGCTCGTTGTCGAAGAACTCCCAGATTGCGAGAAGGCGCTGCTGGCCATCAACAACTTCAAACTCTTCGGGTTCTTCACTGGTCAGCAAGAAATAGAACTTTGGCAGCCTCCACCCGCGAAGAATCGAATCGATCAGTTTCTGCTTGCGGGCCTTGCCCCACACCCGCTCCCGTTGCCAATCTGGGATGTCGTACCGATCTCGGCGCTTGTAGATCTTGTCAAGCGCGCGCCGATGGGGAGTCATTTTCATGTCGAGTTGCCTCCAAGGGTTGATGTGTCGGACTCATGTTTGAGCGAGCCGGTGCCACGATGCCGGGTCAATGCGAGGCGGAATGAGGTGTTCACGGAGCCGTGACCGGGGCAAATTGCATCGCCGCAGCAGCCACGGCCACCATTCTGCCGGTCAGGTGTGGGCGGCGGCAAGTCGCTCCAACCATTCGCGGAAATGTCGACATTGCGATCGGAGTACGGGTAGCCCGATCTTGGCAGCGACGATCGGGCCAGCAGACGCCTTTCGGCTCTCGTATTCCGGTATCGCCGCTATAATTCGCTTCGATGGCGCGGTTGTCGGGCCGTCGTCGACCAGCTCCGGGGAGCCGAGTGTTGACGCGGTCGCCGCCAGCCGATGAATCTCGTCCGAATACTCCGGGAACTGCGTGTTGAGCTTCGCGGCATCGGAGAACAGCAGAGCTTCAAACTCATGAAGCTGGAGGTACGGAATGAATCGCCGGTCCCCGATATCCTCACTCAGTGCTGTTTCCAGAATCGTGACGCGCTCGTAGGGGTCCGACGCTCTGGCGCCATCCGCGTAGCCGGGGAAGTCATTGGGCAGCCGGTATAAGTCGAACATGGTCGTGAATCTGGCGCTCCCACTCTTGTCCTCCAGCACCCATCTCCGAATGTCGTCACGCGCATGGCGGTAGGTCGTTAGTCCGCCTCGGTACTTGATATGATGAGCGCGCCGGTCACGTCGGGTCGTGACACAGTGTGCGACAGCGACAATCGATTGACCTGCGAAGTGGTCGCGCAGGACCGTGTTGACGAATCTCTCCTCGGTCTGCCCTTCGACGATGAAGTTCAGCCGAAGCCCCATCAGGGCCGTCCTCCGATGACGTTCTTCTCCCACAGCTCTGACAGCGAGTACGTTGCCAGCCACTCCTCAAGCGCAGCCGGATCCAGCCGCCTGAACGTGGATGCGCGGTCTGGTCGTTCGACCACCACGATGTCTTCGGGGCCGAAGCAGTCGACCAGGGGGACCGACTGCGTAGCCGCAATGACCTGGATCTTCGTCGCCGCCGCTGCTGTCAGCTCGCCGATGATGCTGATCGCCGACGGATGCAGTCCGAGTTCGGGTTCATCGAGAACCAGCACGTCCGGCAGGTCATTCGGCGGCTGTAGTAGCAGAGTGATCAGCGCGACGATCCGGAGGAAGCCGTCCGACGCTTGAGAGGCGCTGAACACCTCGTCCGTGTCACGCTCGCGCCATTGCAACATCAGGTTGCCATAATCCGGTTCGAGTTCGAAGTCGGAGAACACCGGCACAACGAGTCGGATCGTGTCGACGATGCGCTGGTAGTACTGGCGTTCTCGCGTCTTCAAGCGGTAGAGCACCGGCGCGACGTTCGCCGCGTCCTCCTTGAGCCAGCGGCTGTCATTCGCCGACCACTGTCCGCGAATGCGCGCAGTGTCAGACGTGTTGTGGAACTGGTAGACGACAATCCTCCGCAGCAGTGTGTGGATGACCTGTGCAGTCTGGTTGTCGATCGCGGCATTGAGGAGTTCTGGATCGCTGTGCCCGGCGCCGAGCGTGTTCCAGTTCGCCTTGGTTTCCCATGTCGTGCGGGAGAAACGGTACTGCTCATCGGCGAATACCAGTGTGCCTCCGGCAGCGTGGAACAACCGGAAGGCGTACTCGTTCTCTCCGGCCGCTGTTCGGATCGTCAGCTGAGCCTCGATCTCGCGCGTATGAGCAGGTCCGTCATGCAGAATCCGGCGGGAACCGCCCTGTTGGCTTACGTAACGAGCCAGCTGATCCGGCCCGGACAGTGCCCAGCTCAGCATGCGGAAGAACGAGATGAAGTTCGACTTCCCGGCACCGTTGGGACCGATCAGTACAGTGCGTGATCCTGGCTCGAAGTCGACCAGGGAACGGATCGTCTTGAATCCCTTCAGAGTGATCCGCTCCAGCCGATTGCGCTGTGGGCTCCTTGCCCTGGTCCACGGGACAAACGCCGGGTCTAGGTCCGTAGGTTGGCGTATCAACCGAGCACCACATTCTTCGCAGGGCGGCACCTCGCTGCCCGTGGTGACAGCTCGTGGTGCCCCACACAGCGAGCAATCCCCGTAAGGACAGATCCATGTGCCCCAGTTGCTCCCTGATTCCATAGCTATCGCGCCTGCCGTCGCGGCGGTCGTTGAGTTGAGTGTTCTGAAGGGTCGCAGAACGGACATTCGCAGCGCAAGCTCGTCGCGTTCTACGGCGCGCGTCAACGGGAAACTCGCCTCGACGGCCCCTCGAATCAGGTAACCCCCTGGGACCTGCCTTGGTCGTCAGCACGCGCCGCACGTCGTATTCGGTGGCACTCAGCTCCCGCCTAGGCGAGCACGTCGCAGGCGCACCCCAGCGCGTGCGCGCCCGTGCGGTGATTGGAGCCCTCCGGAGGGCCCCGTGGCCGCGCTATCACCGCCGTCATCCCTCCTCCCCGCTCGCGGTCCCTTCCCATCTGTACCCGATCACTGCAGCTCCCCACACGGCAGACACTCGCCTCACAAGACCCATCCCTTGTGCCTGTCAACACCCCCACCGACAACCTCCACCCCGACCCCCACCGTCCGCCCCCAGCACCGGGAGACACCTGATGCGACAACACTCCCCATTCTCCGACCGGACCGAACGCGCCGTCATCCCCGTCATCTGCCTGGACCTCGTCCTCTAGGGCGCCGAGACCGTCGAGGCCCTGGCCGGCGCCGCGACATTCTTCTTCTTCGCCGGCGTCGCCGTCTGGCTCCTCTACACCATCGAGTGGTGCGTCCGCATCCGCCGCGCCGAGGACTGGAAGAAGTACACGTTCAGCTTCATGGGCGTCGTGCACGTCCTGGCGGTCCTGCCGCTATGGGTGTTCACGGGATTCGATCCGAAGGCGCTTCGCCGTAGGAGGAGTTGGGCCCCGGCAAGCTCCCGCCCGACACTGACCCAGCGTACTTGATTCAGCAACCCCTCCGCTCCATTCTTCCTGCCGCCGTCAGCCCGGAACCGTTGCCGAAAGCCTCTTCTGAAGTGCTGCCGCCGACGATTGGAGAGCGCAGACCCCCCGACATGACCCAACCCCACGAACTCGAAAAATCCCGCCGCGACGTTCTCGACCTCTCCCTCCGCAATCCCCTCCTCAACTTCCGCCCCTCCAAACGCCGCGGCCTCGAAGTCGTCGACGAGCTCTCCCGCGAGATCTTCCGCATCGTCGTCGGCAGCGAGCGCGTCATGTACTTCCTCGCCGCGCCGGAAAGCCGGGCGGCTCCGGAACCCGACGCCGGCGACATGTCATCCGACGTCCCCGCCGAACTCCTCGCCCTCCTCGCCCAGCCCGTCTCCGACGCCAACGGCACCGCCGCCCGCCACACCGACAACAAGCTGCAGACGGCACTCACGCTGGCCGGCCTCAACCTCCGGCTCCGCGAGACCGCCCGGCAGGCGCGGCTTTCGATCGAGGAGCAGGGGGTCAACATCCTCTACCTCGCATTGGGGATGCTCCGGTGGTACGAGTCCGACAGCAGCGACACGGAGCGCCGCGCGCCGCTGGTCCTCATCCCCGTCCGGCTCACCCAGTCGAGCGTGCGCCAGAGCTTCAAGCTCACGTGGACGAAGGACGAGATCGAGCCCAACCTCTCGCTCGAAGCGAAACTGAAGCAGGACTTCAACGTGCGGCTCCCCGAGATGCCGCCGGAGGACGACCTCGACATCGACGACTACCTGGCCCGGGTCGAACGGGCGGTGGCGAAGCAGCCCCGCTGGTCGGTCGCGCGCGACGAGATCCACCTGAACTTCTTCTCGTTCAGCAAGCTGCTCATCTACAAGGACCTGGACCCGGCGAGCTGGCCCGAAGAGAACCGGCCGGCCGACCATCCGCTCGTGCAGCAGCTCTTCGGCGGCGACGGCTTCGCGCACGAGCCCTCCGGGTTCGGCGACGAGGAATACACCGGCGGCGACCTGGGCGAGGCCGGCCTGCACCCGGTGGTCGACGCCGACAGCTCGCAGACCCTCGCCGTGCTCGACGCCATGAACGGGCGCAACCTGGTCATCCAGGGGCCGCCGGGGACGGGCAAGTCGCAGACCATCACCAACCTGATCGGCGAGGCGCTCGCCCGCGGCAAGACGATCCTGTTCGTCGCCGAGAAGATGGCCGCGCTCGAGGTCGTGAAACGCCGCCTCGACACCGTGCACCTGGGCGACGCTTGCCTCGAACTGCACAGCCACAAGACCAACAAGCGCGCCGTACTCGACGAGCTGCGCCGCACTCTGGCGCTCGGCCGTCCCACGGCCACGGGCGGCACCGAGGACCGCGTGCTCCTCGAAGCGAGCCGCAAGCGGCTGAACGACTACTCCCGGGCGGTCAACACGCCGGTGGCGGAGAGCGAACTGACCCCGCATCAGCTGGTCGGCCGCCTGGCGAGGCTGGAGTCGGACGGGCTGGTCGTCAGGGGCAGGGGGCTCCCGATCCGGGGGCCCGAGTCGTGGAACGCCGAGGACTTCACCCGCCGCCGCGCCCTGGTCGGCGAGCTGCAGGAACTGGTTGGCGCGATCGGTATCCCGCGCCGGCATCTGTGGTGGGCGTGCGGCCGGCTCCACTTCGTCCCGACCGACGTGCATCCGGTCCGCGAACTCGTCGCCGATGCATCTGCGGCGGTCCGCCGCCTGCAGCGGGATTCGGACGCGCTCGGCAAGGCGCTTCGCAGTGAGGCCGTGTTTGGGGACTTGAAGCGCGACGATCTGGAGAGGGCGGTCCGCACCGCGCGCAGGGCGGTGGAGGCTCCGGCGCTGCTGGGGGCGGATCACCGCCACGCGGGTTGGGCGGCCGAGGCCGAGCGCATCGCGGAGGTGGCGGGCGCGGCGCGCCGTTACGGAGAGGTCCGGGCGCGCCACGACAGCGTCCTCTTGCCCGAGGCGTGGGACCAGGACGTGTTGGCGGAGCGCCAGGCGTTGGGCGCGTACCGCGACAAGTGGTGGCGCTTCCTCTCGCGGCGGTATCGGGACGCGAGCCGCAGCGTGCAGGGACTCTGCCGCGACGAGGCGCCCGACACTGTCATACAGAAGATCCAACTCGTGGATGCGATCCTGGAAGCCCGACGGCTGCGCCGCGCCATCGCCGAATCGAAGGACCTCGTGGCGCGGCTTTTCCCGGCGCTTGCGCTCGGCGAGCGTGTGGACGCGCACGAGGGCTTTGCGGAGGCTGCGGACTGGCTCGTGCGTCTGCACCGGGACGCGTCTGACGGCGTGGTCGGCACCGGCATTCATGCGCTGCTGGACGACCCGCCCGACCGCTCCGGCCTGGGAGCGGCCGCCGACGCCTGCGAGCGCGCGATGGGCGTGCTCGGCGAGGCCCTGGATGCACTGGGCGACGCAATGGAGCTGCGGGCGGATCGGATGGGGCTCGGCGAGGCGCTGGCCGAGCGGACCTGCGGCGACCTGGGCGCGTGGCTGCGGGAGGCCCACGAAAGCGTCGAATCGGCCTACGACGTGGTGCGGTTCAACCAGCTCGAGCGGAAGGCTTCCGAGGCGGGGATCGAGGAGGTCGCCGAGGCAGCGGCATCGAGGGAGGATGCCGGCCGGCGGCTCACCGAACTGTTCGAACACGCGTGCTACGGCGCGTGGCTGGATCTGGCCTTTCGGGAACGCCCCACGCTGGCCGAGTTCGACGGGGCCACGCACGCGGGGATCGTGGAGCGGTTCCGCGAGCTGGACATGGCGCAATTCCACCACAACCGCGCGCTGATCGCCGAGCGGCACTGGCAGCAGCTTCCGCGTCACCACGGCGGCGGCCAGCTGGGTGTCCTCAGGCGCGAATTCCAGAAGAAGACGCGTCACCTGCCGGTGCGGGTGCTCATGCAGAAGGCGGGGCGCGCGATCCGGACCATCAAGCCGGTGTTCATGATGAGCCCGCTTTCGATCGCGAAGTACATTCCGCCGGGGTCGGTCGGGTTCGATCTCGTGGTCTTCGACGAGGCGAGCCAGGTGCGTCCGGTCGAGGCGCTGGGGGCGATCATTCGCGGCAGGCAGGCGGTGGTTGTGGGGGACAGCAAGCAGCTGCCGCCGACGAGCTTCTTCGACCGCATGGCCGATGACGGCGAGGACGAAGGGAGCCAGACCGCCGACCTGGAGAGCATTCTGGGCATGTTCTGCGCCCAGGGGGCCCCGGAGCGGATGCTGCGCTGGCACTACCGCAGCCGTCACGAGTCGCTGATCACCGTGTCGAACCACGAGTTCTACGACGATCGCCTGGTGGTGTTTCCGAGTCCGGATGTCGGCAAGCGGGACACGGGGCTGGTCTTCCAGCACGACCCGCAGGCCCACTACCAGCGGCGCGGGATCAACACGGCCGAGGCGAAGACCGTGGCGCAGGCCGTGATGGAGCACGCCCGCGCGCGGCCCGATCTGACGCTGGGGGTAGCGGCGTTCAGCAACGTGCAGGCGCGGCGGATCGAGGACGAGGTCGACATTCTGCGGCGGCGCGATCCGTCGTGCGAGGAATTCTTCGCGGGCCACCCGGAGGAGCCCTTCTTCGTGAAGAACCTGGAGAACGTCCAGGGCGACGAACGCGACGTGATCCTGATCAGCATCGGCTATGGCAAGATCGACGGCGCCTACCTGCCGATGAACTTCGGGCCGCTCAATCGGGAGGGCGGCGAGCGGCGGCTGAACGTGCTGATCACGCGGGCGCGGCGGCGCTGCGTGGTGTACTGCAACTTCGTCGGCGCGGATCTGGACCTGCGGCGGTCGAAGGCGCGGGGAGTCGAGGCGCTCAAGACGTTCCTGGAGTATGCGGAGAAGGGGGTGATCGACATCCCCCGGGTCACGGGGCGCGAGGCCGACTCCCCGTTCGAGGAGGCGGTTGCGGCCAGGTTGCGCACGCTGGACTTCGACGTCGACCACCAGGTCGGATCGGCCGGGTTCTTCATCGACCTCGCGGTGCGGGATCCGTCGCTGCCGGGGCGCTACGTCCTCGGCATCGAGTGCGACGGTGCCGCATACCACAGCGCGCGCTCCGCCCGGGACCGCGATCGGTTGCGGCAGCAGGTGCTGGAGGGGCTGGGGTGGAAGATCCACCGCATCTGGAGCACCGACTGGTTCCGCAACCCGGGGCTGGAGCTGGGCAGGGTGGAGGTGGCGGTGCGGATGGCGCGGGTGGCGGCTGGCGGGCCGTCGGCGGCGGATGCGGCGGACGCGGTGGCGTCTGGACCGGCGTCGGAGGCTGCGACGACCGCGCAGCCCATGGACGCCGTGGAGCCGCTGGAGCGGGAGGCGCAGCCGGAGGTCGAAGCCGCCCCGCCCACGCGTGCCTACGAGGTCGCCGAGCTGCGGGTTGGCGGGCACTGGGCCCCCCTGCACGAAACACCTCCCGGCACGCTGGCGAAATGGATCGCCCAGGTGGTCGAGGTCGAGAGCCCGGTGCACCTCGACGAGGTGACGCTGCGGGTCCGCACCGCTGCGGGTGTCGGCCGCTCAGGTTCGCGAATCCGCGCCCAGATGGGGCTGGGTGCGCGGGTCGGTGCGAACCAGCGACTCTACCGAATCGACGCAAGGGACTTCCTGTGGCGGCTCGACCACGAGGCGGTCGAGGTTCGGCGCCGGGACGGAGACATACCCAGTTCGCTGCGCAAACCGGCGCGAATCGCGTCCGAAGAGATTGGCACGGCGCTGATGCATGTCGTGCGAGCGAGCTACGGAATCGAGCCCGACGACGCAGTTCGGGAAGCGGTGCGGCTGTTCGGCTACAAGCAGGCCGGACGGAAGATCAGGGAGCGATTCCGGCACGTACTGGACGGGCTGGTCAGGGAAGGGGCTGTGGTGCGGGAGCGGGATCTGTTGCAGCTGCCGGGAGGCTCAGGCTGACGTTCGTCCCGAGCTCACGCTCGCAACGCCGACGTGCCGACTCAGTTTGTTGCCTTCACCTTCAGACCTGGCTGCTGTTCACGATCGAGTGGTGGCAGCGCATCCGTCGGGCTGACGATTGGCGCAAGTATGTGTTCAGCTTCATGGGTGCCATGGACACCCTGGCTATCCTCCCGATGTGGCTGTTCACAGGATTCGACCTGAAGGCATTGCGCGCGTTTCGCTTGTTTCGCCTGTTCCGTTCAACGACCAGAATCGCTGGACGAAGCGGCGCCGTCGTCAAGCTTGGGAGGGCTTTCGCCGCTGCAAAAGACGAGGCGGGCGTCCTGCTGACGGGTACCGGAGTGCTGATCGTCACAGCCGGGCTGGGAATGTTCCACCTGGAGCACGATGCACAACCAGCGGTCTTCGATTCAGTCCTGGATGGTCTGTGGTGGGCGGACATTGACACCGAATCTGGTATCTATTGGTATCACTTGGTCTTACGGGATGTTGTGGTCGATTTCCCGCCGTTTGATTCCCGCCAAGTGAAATTCTAGCCGCTCGCCCCGCGGCGGGCTTCCAGAGCCGTCCGAAGCTGTCCCTCGTCGGGTCTCTGGTAGCAGTTGAGCACCGTCTTGGCGTTCCGCCAGCCGCCAAGCTCGCAGAGCACCTTGAGCGGCTGGTCCATCAGGTCGCTCGCAAACTTGCGCCTCAGCGAGTGCCAACCCCTCCGGTGCTTCCGCTCGATCCCCGCGAGTCGCTCGGCCCGGCACCACCAGACGCGCGGCTGCGACGGGCTCACGCTCTTCAAGGGATGCTTCGCCGACGGCAGCACCGGCGCGTCCGCGATCCCGGTGCTCCTCTTCCACGCCTGCCTGAGCACGGCGAGCGCCTTTGCGGACAACGGCGTCCGGTGCTCGTATCCCGTCTTCTCGTGCTCGCTGCGCCACCGGATGGTCTCGCGGTCGAGGTCGATATCGCGCCACCTGAGGTGCCGGATGGCTCCGATTCGGTGCCCGGTTTCGTGCGCGAGGACGAGCGCGACGTGGAACCGCCACCCGACCTGCCGGGACACCTTCAGAAGCGCCCGGTATTCCTCGTTTGTAACGACGACGCGAACCGGGTTCTTCTCGACGGGCTTCCTGAGACCCTTGAGCGGGTTTCTGTCGAGGAGCAGGCGGCCGTGCTCGTCCCGCGACCTCGCGGCCCAGTTGAGCACCGCCATCAGGAAGGTGAGGTCCCCGTTGATGGTCTGGTCGGACACGGGCTGGCCGCTCGGACCGATTCTGCCCGCTCGCCGCGCCCGGATGAACCGATCCCAGTCCCTCTGCGACAGCGTCCCGGGTCCTCGGTTCGGACCAAGGAAGTCGAGGAACATCGCCGTCGCCGCCCGGTCGTGCATGCGGGACGTATACGCCTTGGTGGGCGTCACCTCCTCACCGTAGATTTCAAAAAGCCGTCCCAGGGTGAGCGGCTCGGGCTCGGCTTCCGCCTTGCCGGCGGGCTCGTGGACCGCCAAGCCGGCGGCAACCTCGTCCGCCTGCGTCTTGGCGCGAGCCCAATCGCGGTGTTTCAGCGATCTCGTGAGCCTGCGCCCATTCTCGCGCCACTCGATCTGGTAGATGCCGGTCTTCGGATCAGGGAAGACCCTCACCCGGTTCCGGCCCCATTCACCGGCGCCGTAGGAGCGCCGACTTCGTTTCGTGCGTGCCATCATTCGATTCCTCGTGTGATGGACCGCACGATCTGCGCTCATCAAAGCTCGCCGCGGGAGGCCGTCCGCGCCAGATTTGGTCTTCGCGTTCATCAACGGCTCCACCCATGATCGCGGTCGCGGCCCGGCAAGCGCCGCTGCAACGCCGTCACCATCCTCACAAGGTTGCGGCGAGCGTGCCGTACGATTCGGCCAAGCGTTCCACCTGCCCGTCCAGCCACTCGATCCGCGTCCGCAAGGCTTCGCTCTCCCCGCTCTGCCGCTCGGCGTGCTGCCTCAAGGCTTCGACGTATTCTCGCAAGACTTCGACGTATTCTTGCAAAGCTTCGATCTGCCCGGAGTGCCGCCGCTGTGCCCGCTCGTACTGCACGGACAACGTCTTCAAGGCCTCCGTCAACTGCCGTTCCAACTCGCTCATAAAGCTCCTCTACCTGTTCGACAACTTCACGGCCGGCCGGTCCCGCACCTCCCAGCCCGGGTCCGCCACTGTCCCGAATGGCAGCACCACGTATCGTTCCCCCTTGATCTCCCGGAGCGCGATCCCCCAAGTGTCCGCCTCCAGTTCCGCCAGCGTCTCGTGTGCCTCCTCGATCCGCGCGTTCGCCGTAGCCAGCGTCTCGATCCGGTCGTGGATGCTCCACCCCAACCAGCGCATCGTCGCCCAGCTTCCGCCGAAGAAACCGAGCCAAAGGCTCAGGCCTACGATCAGCGGCCGGAGCCACGCCCTGACGAGCAACTCGCGCACCCGCCCGGTCGCCTCCTCCGTATCGCGTTCGATTGTACTGAGCGCGTTGCTCGCAACGCGCCGCGAGTTCTCGGCGAGCCGCTTCAGCTCGCTCGCGGTCAACTCCTCGATCTCCCTGCGTTCGTTCTCCAGCCTCCTCCGCAGCCGGTCGCTCAAATCGTTCGCGGTCGAAGTTCTCTCCATACAGTTCTCCCTTGAGACGCCAGCGGTCCCCGGTCTCGGGATCCAGCGCGGTGAGGTATTCCTTGCCTTGGCGCGGCACTTCGAGGCCCGCCTCCCGGAGTGCGGCAACGACATCGGCCCGGTTCCGCACCGTGCCGTGCTCGACCCGCTGGAGCAGGTAGTCCCGGATCAGGTCGCGGGGTGAAGCTTCGAGCCGGAGCCCGGCCCGCAGACGCGCCGCCTCGACATAGGCGCGGTGGCCGGGCTGCTCCACCCTGGCCCGTGCCGGGTCGTCCGGGCGAGCCCAGCCGTGCTCGTGGTTGAAGGCGTCCCGGAGGGGACCGAAGGTCTTCTCCCAGCCCGGCGGCGCGATGTTGAGGCTGCGACCGGTCTCCAGGTCGCACCGGGCGGCGAACACATGGACGTGCGCGCCGCCGCCCTTCTCCCGGTGCAGCACCGCCGCCCATGCGTAGCGGTCGGGCTCCAGACCCGCCCAGGCCGTCTTCTCGAACTCGTCGAGGACGGCTTCGATCTGCTCGTCGGTGGGATGGTCGTCCGGCGCCCAGGCGATCACGCCGGACGTGTACCGGTGCTCGAACTCCAGCGTGTCGGCCACAGCGGCCACTTCGTCCGGATCCCCGCGCAGGACCTCGACGCCCTCGCGCGCCTTCCCGGCCGCGTCCCGCTCCCCGAGGAGGTACTTGGCCGCGGCCCGCGCCGATCCGGTCCCTCGGGCCAGGAACTTAACGTGCACCGCGATCCGGGCTCTCGAAGCGAGCCAGCGCCGCGAGCGCCCGCTTGATGGAAACGAGGTGGCCGATGACCTCGACCGCCTCGATGGCGCTCCGGTGGGTGTTCGCCCACCGTGCGATCTGGTTGAGGTTGTTCCCGATTCGAGAGACCTGCCGGGTGCGCTCGCGCTCGACCTCGGCGGCCGGGGCAGTCCAAGTCCGCGTGTGCGCCATCGCCCGGCGTATCAGCGCCGAGAGCGGCACGCCGGCGGCTTTCGCCTTGGCCCGCCAGTCGGCGGACTCGTCCGGCGTAAGGCGGACGGCGACGATGACCGGGCGGCGTCTAGCCATCGCGAAGCGCCGTCACGGGGGGAAGGGGGGCGACGCCCCCGCCCGCGCAATCCGCCGGAGCGCGGGGCTGTTCGGGTTCGAAGGGGCGGAGTCCCTCGCCAGCCCCTGGGTTATACCCAGGGTACGCTGGCTCTCCGACCTTAGTCGCGTCCCACATGCCCTGCGGCGACCTGTCCCAAGGTCGTCGCTGGCCGCCGTCCACGCGGCGGCGGAGCAGCCCGGCGAACGCTCCGAGGAACGCGTTCAGACGGACTTCGCAAAGCGCGGCCAACGGCGGGACGGTGCCCGGCAATGCCCGACCGTCCAGGCGCATCGGAAGCCGGAGTGGCGTCCGATGCCGTCGGCGTCCCGGTCGATGGACGCGAGCATCGGACACGCGGTGGGGTGGATCAACCTGACTGCGTGCAACTCCTCCGGTGTTTTGCCTCGGTTGCTCATGCTGCCCTTCACGCTTCGGTGGCCTGAAGGGCGAAACTCTACGTACTCCCTCCGCAAAGGGTTTCAATCCAGCCCTCCGCGACCGCGCGGCGTCCCAGAGATAAAGGCTGCCCCACATGCCGAACTGCTGCATCGGCGTCTCCATGCCCCAACGCTGAGGGCCACCCGCAAGGCGGTCAACCCTTCGGAAACGTCCCAAAGTCCCGTGGTGTCTCGGGATGTCTTGGAACGTATTCGGGCCATCGGATGCGGTCGCCAGCGGGGTGGAAGACTCGGCAGCATCTCGGCGAGGCGCCCTTCCGTACTCGGCGTCTCGCCTCCCGAGCAGATCGCCCCGTTTGCTCGATGAGCCTCGGTAAGGGCATCTTTTTGGGCACCGAGGCTGCTACCAGTCCCCGTAGGGCGGCGACGCCCTTGCGATCCGGCATTCTAAGAATACTCAGTCAACTAAAGAAGATGCGCACGAGATCCCCGCTACCTCGATCGGAGTGCCCCTCAATCCTGGTGTGCTCGCGCGCGTGATGGACGGAATCGCGAGGCCACCGGGTTGGATGCCGGTGGCGGCAGCCGCGCTGTTCTTGGCGGCGCTCGGCTCGTGCGACTCGGATCCGGTGGTCGAGCCGGAGCCGACGCTCGAAATCGTGCCGGACTCCGTGACCCTGAAGCACATCGGACACCAGTTCGCGTTTACGGTTCGGGGCGGAGAGGCGGTGCGCTGGAACAGCCGGGACCTGGCGGTGTTCACGGTGGACGCCGACGGTACGGTCACGGCCCGCGGCAACGGCACGGCGCAAGTGCAAGCGTGGACTCCCGAGTCGTCCGACCATGCGCTGGTCCGCGTGCGCCAGCTGGCAGACGTGCTCGAAGCGTTCGGCGAGGGACAGCGCGCGGCGGCGGGACTCTCGCTGATCGAGCCGGTGGGCGTGCGCGTGCTGGACGCCGGGGGCGCGCCGGTGTCCGGGGCGGCGGTGCGGTTCGAGCCCGGCGCTGGTGACGGTAGGGTTGAGCCTGTCGAGGCGCAGACCGACAGCACGGGGCTGGCGGCGGCCCTTTGGACGCTGGGGCCGGAGCCGGGACCGCAGAAACTGGCGGTCTCGGCGGAGGGAGTCGCCGTGGTGGAGATTGCGGCCACCGCACTGCAGGCCGACGAGGCGGTCGACTCTTTCGAGGTTCATGTGGGGCAGGATCAATGGGCGTGGAGCGGACGTGCCTTGGCCGAGCCCATCGTGGTGCAGGCCTTGGACCAAGGCGGCCGACCAATGCCCGCTGCAACCGTACGGTTCGAGCCGGACGCGGGCGGTCGCGCCGACCCCGAGATGGTGGTCAGCGACAGCTCGGGGGTGAGTTCGACAACGTGGACCCTTGGGAAGGTCGCCGGGCCTCAGACGCTGGCGATCTCCACCGGAGGCGATGCCCGCGTCGAGGTCATCGCGACGGCGCGGGACCCCGACGGGGCGGTGGCGTCGGTAGAGGTGCGTTCCGGCGAAGATCAGTGGGGCCTCGCCGCGCAGGCACTACCGGATTCCGTCGCCGTTATCGTCACGGACGATACCGGCCAGCCGGTCTGGGGTGCAGAGGTGCGGTTCGAGCCGGAGGCGGGCAGCGGCCGCACCGATCCGAAAACGGCAAAGACAGACAGTCTCGGACTGGCGTCGGCCCAGTGGATGCTGGGCTCCGAGCTTGGCGTACAACGGCTGGCGGTGACGGCAGGCACCACGACGGTGATGTTCGAAGCAGCTGCCGTGTCGGACGAGGGGGTCTGCAACCGTACACCTGCGGTGAGCGCGGAGATCACCAGGCGGGCGGGCGTTAGGAACTGCTCTGACGTAACGGACGATATGCTCGGAGACATCCCGCGACTCGTGCTAGTCGAGAAGGGCCTCACACGGCTCTTGGGTCGCGATTTCGCCGGGCTGGCACGGGTAGAGGAGCTGTATCTCTCGCGGAACAGACTGACCGAGCTTCCCTCGGGCGTTTTTGCGGACTTGACGCACCTCAGACGCCTGCTCTTGGGTAATAACGAGATAACGAACCTATCGCCTGAGGCTTTCGAGGGGCTGTCACATCTGGAAGATCTGTATCTCTACCAGAATCGGATCACGGAACTCGCGTCGGAGACGTTTGGTGATCTGCATTCACTTAAGACTCTCCGATTCGACTTCAATGGACTGACGGACCTGCCCGATGATCTCTTCGACGGGCTATCGGATCTGGAAACCTTGACGATGCGCGGGAACATGCTGACCTCGCTTCCGGAGGATGTGTTCGCCGGTCTGGCGCGCCTGGGATACCTCATAGCAGGCGACAACCGGCTGACGAAACTGCCGCCGGGGCTGTTTTCGGATACGCCGGCGTTGTGGCGAATCGCCTTGGACGGGAACCAGTTGACCGAACTGCCGCCAGAGCTGTTTTCGGATACGCCAGCACTCCAGCGTCTCTACCTTCAGGACAACCGGCTGACGGCGCTGCCGCAGGGCATCTTCGACGGGTTGCCTGAACTGGTCAGGCTGGACCTGAGCGACAACGACGTGGCTGAACTGCCGCCGGGCGTCTTCTCCGGCACGCCGAAGCTCGCGGAACTGAGTCTTGAGTACAACGATCTGACCGAGCTTCCGCAGGGTGCGTTTGCGGGTTTGTCGGAACTGGATTGGGCGACGCTGGGCAGCAACCCCGGCGCGCCGTTTCCGGTGCGGCCGGAGTTTGTGCGGGTCGACGACGAAGACCTGCTGGCTGCGGGGCCGGCCATGTTGGTGGCGCGCGTGCCGGTCGGTGCGCCGTTCGCGTTCGACGTTCCCGTGTCGGTCCAGCAGGGGACGATCTCCCGTAACCTCTTGTCGCTGCTGCCCGGCGACACGGCCAGCGCCCCGTTCACGGTGTCGGGCGCGGGCGCGGGCTTGGCCGCGCATGTCGGATTCGGCCCGGCGCCGGAGGCCACAGCGGCAGGGCACACGGGACTGGCGGTCGAGCGGGGAGAGGAATTGGTGCTGTTCGCGAAGACCAACAACCGGAGCCCGTTCGCGCGGTCGCCGGTGCCGGCGCACCGGATGCAGGCCGGGGGTCCGTCGGCGGAGTTGGCGCTCGACGAATACTTCGGCGATCCCGAAGGGGACCCGCTGGCCTACAGCGTGGAGGTGATCGACTCGGGCGTGGTCGGGGCGGGGGTAGAAGACGGCGTGTTGCGGCTGGATCCGCTAACGGTAGACACGACGGAGGTCGAGTTGACGGCGACCGATCCGGGGGGATTGCGGGCCACGCAGCGGTTCCGCGCATGGGTGGTCCCGGAGCCGGACCCGGACGCGTTCGACATCGAGTTGTATTTCGACCCGGGATTCACGCCCGAGGAGGAGGCCACGGTTCGCCGGGCGGCCGACCGGTGGATGGAGGCGGTTACGGGCGACCTCCCGGACGTGCCGGTCCAAGGGCCGATGGCCGATTACTGTCACCGGGAGCCTCCGAACCTTCGGTTGGTCGGCGTTGTCGACGATGTGCTGATCCGCATGCGGCTCGCGAGCCACCTTGACGGCAACGTGGCAACCGCCGGCTACTGCGCTGCACGGGAGTCCGGATTCGATTTCATCGCCATGAACTCCTTTGCCCTTTGGTATGTTCGGGGTCCCCATGCCGAGGTTGAGGATCTGTATCGAAGTGCGATGCACGAGATCGGGCACGTGTTGGGCTTCGGCGACTGGATCTTCGGTCCAAGTCCTCAGCCCTGGAAGGAACTCTTCCGCGGCCGGGGCGGGGACCTGCATTTCGCGGGTCCGCTGGCGGTGGCGGCGTTCGATGCGGCGGGAGGTGAGGCGTATTCCGGCGGCAAGGTTCCGCTTGAGGACAGGATACCCGTCTTGGGCATCCACTGGCGGAAACGCGTGATTCCCGGCGACATCATGGCACCGGGGGGCACCCTGCTGACGGCCATCACGCTTCAAGCGCTGGCGGACATTGGCCACGAGGTGGACCTGAGCAAGGCGGATCCCTACACGCTGCCGAGCCAGGCGCATGCCGACGTTGGCGTTGCCGGCGCGGACGCGGAAGGCGCGGAGGCGGCGATGCCGGCCGACGACGTGATCGGAGGTCCCGTGGTGGTGGTGGACAAGGACGGCAAGGTGGTGCGGATCATCCGGCGCTAAGCTCGATCCGTCTCCCAAGTCCAGCCCTTGCGTTAGCGCGGGTTTGCGGTAGCTTGCTGCGCCTTCTACCGGTCGCTTCGGGCCACGACTCCCCCCGTCATCTCCCCGTGAAAGGGGCACCCCTGCGCAATGACTTTTTTCGGACCTCTCCGTCCTGCCCATACTCGTATCCCAATCACACGCAACTCAGCACGGCCGGGCACGGTTGCCCGGATCCTCCCGATTCTGGCCGCCTCGTTCGCTCTGACGGTGGACGCCGGCTCCGCAAAGGCGGCCGGACCCCACGCCCCGGCGGCGTCCGACACGCTCAAGGTGTCGCTCTCCGCGCCGCCCGGAGGCACGGTGGCCGAGGGCGCGACCGGCCATTTCGAGGTGTCGGTGGAGGGCAGCACCGCCGACGGCGCCGTGAAGGTCAAGTACTCCGTCTCCGGCACGGCCGTGTCCGGCGAGGACTATAAGGCGTTGTCCGGTGAGGCGACGGTGGCGAAGGGCGAAAACACTGCCCGGATCGCGCTCGAGGCGCTCAATGACGGGATCCTGGACAAGGGCGAGACCGTGGTGCTCGCGCTCACCGGCGCGACGGGTCCCGGCACGGTGGTCGTGGACGGGACGGCGGCGACGGCCATGATCGCCGACGAGGGGACGGTGACGATCGCGCTCGCGGCGGTGTCGGACACGATCGGCGAGGGATCCGCTTGGCGTTCCGCGGTCACGATGTCGACCCCGGTGGCGAATCGTGTGTCGATTCGCTGGTGGACGAGCGACGGGACGGCGGTGGCCGGACGGGACTACGTGGCGGCGGATGAGGTCGTCTCGTTCCAGCCGGGGGAGACGACGAAGCCGGTCGAGGTGCGGACGCTTCAGGACGACAATGCGGAGCCCGTGGAGACGTTCCAGGTCTCGGTGGGTCCGCCCGGCGGGCTGAGCGGCGCGAGCGGCGGCTTCAACTTCGCGGGCGCGCAGTCCGCGTTCATCGAATGCAGCGTGGACTTCTCGCCGCCCGACCCGAGGGTGTTCATGCTGACGCTCAAGGAGGAGAAGGGAAAGTTCATCCCGGTGAAGGCCGGCACGGTGATCGGCACGGTATCCGCCAATACGACGGACGGCATCCCGTACTACGAGCTGGGTGGTGCGGACAAGAACAAGTTCTCGATCAACTCGCTGACGGCGGAGATCACGGCGGCGGTCGCCCTGGCTGCGGATCTGTACGACTTGGAAGTGACGGTCCACGACGAATGCGGAGCGATGGCCAGCGTCGATGTGAGCGTCCTCGTCAAGCAGCCGAACCGGGTGCCCACGGCGACTAAAGCCATACTGCCAGATACGGTCGACGTGGACGAGAGCGGGTCGGTGGATGCCTCGAAGCACTTCAGCGATCCCGATGGTGACGTGCTGACGTACACGGCCGAGTCATCGGATGCCACGGTGCTGAAGGTCAACGTTTCCGGCAGCGAGGTGACGTACACCGGCAAGGCCGAGGGCAGCGCGACGGTGACAGTCACGGCGGAGGATCCGGACGGCCTTTCGGCGACGCAGAGCTTCGAGGTGACGGTCAAGCAGCCGAACCGCGCACCGGAGCCAAAGGGAACGATACCGGACGACACGCTGGAGGAAGGGCAGGAGCGCTTGGTGGACGTGTCGTTGAAGTTTGACGACCCGGACGACGATGTGCTGACCTACACCGCGACCTCGTCGAGGTCCAGCGTGGTGGAGGTGAGCGTTGTCGGCAGCAAGGTGACTTACGAGGGACTGAAGGCGGGGAGCGCGAAAGTGACCGTGAGGGCGACGGACCCGGGCGACCTCTACGCGGAGCAGGAGTTCACGGTTGAGGTCGTGCCTCCCAACGACCCGCCGGACCCCGTCGGCACGATCCCGGATGCGACCATCGAAGTGGGCGAGAGCGGCTCGGTGGGCGCGTCGCCGTACTTCAAAGACCCGAACGGCGATGTGTTGACCTACACCGCGACCTCGTCGAGGTCCAGCGTGGTGGAGGTGAGCGTCGTCGGCAGCAAGGTGATATACGAGGGACTGAAGGCGGGGAGCGCGAAAGTGACCGTGAGGGCGACGGACCCGGGCGACCTCTACGCGGAGCAGGAGTTCACGGTTGAGGTCGTGCCTCCCAACGACCCGCCGGACCCCGTCGGCACGATCCCGGATGCGACCATCGAAGTGGGCGAGAGCGGCTCGGTGGGCGCGTCGCCGTACTTCAAAGACCCGAACGGCGATGTGTTGACCTACACCGCGACCTCGTCGAGGTCCAGCGTGGTGGAGGTGAGCGTCGTCGGCAGCAAGGTGATATACGAGGGACTGAAGGCGGGGAGCGCGAAAGTGACCGTGAGGGCGACGGACCCGGGCGACCTCTACGCGGAGCAGGAGTTCACGGTTGAGGTCGTGCCTCCCAACGACCCGCCGGACCCCGTCGGCACGATCCCGGATGCGACCATCGAAGTGGGCGAGAGCGGCTCGGTGGGCGCGTCGCCGTACTTCAAAGACCCGAACGGCGATGTGTTGACCTACACCGCGACCTCGTCGAGGTCCAGCGTGGTGGAGGTGAGCGTCGTCGGCAGCAAGGTGATATACGAGGGACTGAAGGCGGGGAGCGCGAAAGTGACCGTGAGGGCGACGGACCCGGGCGACCTCTACGCGGAGCAGGAGTTCACGGTTGAGGTCG